>NZ_JABMKY010000009.1 GCF_013204845.1 Paenibacillus qinlingensis | reverse complement strand
CTCAGTTCCTCTGTGATTTTTGGACTGCCGTAATTTCGATCCGATTCCAGAAACTCAGCTTCTATTTCTTTAGTCAACACTTCACGGCGCTTTTTCCGCTCACTCGGCGGTGCCAGACGCCATTTATAGTAACCGCTCTTGGACACGCCAAGTACGCTGCACATCTTCTCAACCCGAAATGTAGAACGGTGGTCATCAATGAACTTGAATTTCACTTCGGGTCTTTGCTGAAGATGTGCAGCGCCTTTTTTAAGATGGCCAGCTCTTCCTCTAGATCTTTGTTTCGTTGCTCTAAGTCTTTCACAATCTGATCATGGTTACGTAGATTGCCACTTCCTACGAAGGGTTCATCTGGAAACTGACGATATTTGCTCATCCAGTTACTCAATGTCTTCGCTGAGATGTTCAATTCGTCTGCAATTTCCGTGATCGATTTACTGTGCTGTTGAATGTACTTAACCGTTTCTTCTTTAAACTTTTGATTGTAACGCTGACGGGGTTGGCTCATCTTGGACACCTCTTAAATTTGGATAGTTTTATTATCTAACTCCCCAATTCGTTGTGTCCACTATTAAGTCTAATTGCAATATAGAAGTTATACCAAGGAGGTCTATTATTCATGTCAAATCAAACGAAGAAATGGTCTTTTGGCGTTCTCGCTGCCGTACTGGCCGGAACCGTAACCGTTGCGGGATGCAGTAAAGATAGCGGAGCAGACAGTGTGTCACCTTCACCGGCAGGAGGTTCTGCGTCAGCATCGGTTTCATCTAAAACAGAAGGGCCATATGAGCTCAAATGGTTAAAAGCGCAAGATATTTCCAAACCCTACGATCCTTCGAAAGACGTCGTCAAGCAAGCTATCGAGAAAAAGCTCAACATCAAAATCGTTCCCGAATTGGTGGATGTTCAACAGTATAAAACAAAACTCAATCTGAAGATGGCAAGTGGTGATATTCCCGACGTGGTGAGAATTGATTTTGCCGATGACTTCCAGAAATATGCCCCTCAAGGAGCATTTGTCGATCTTACCAATCTCATCAATGAGAAGGATACGCCTAATATCTTGAAGGAAGTGCCGAAGGAAATTTTTGAGCAGGCGAAGGTGAACGGCAAAATCTTCGGGATTCCTTATCAAGGGGGACCTGGTGCAGGGTACCGTTGGAATCTAGTCATGCGTAAGGATTACCTCGACGGAATGGGTGCCAAGGTGCCGAAAACGCTCGATGAATATTACAACCTGCTGAAAAAGGTCAAGACGGAGAAACCGGATGTCATTCCACTTGGAGGATATACGGCTCAGATCGGCCAGCAGAAATTTGCTAACAATTCCTTTGACAATATATTTGGTGCATTTAGTGTGACACCCGGCTATTTCACCGAAAAGGACGGCAAATTCAGCAATTACGATATTGATCCCAAAATGAAAGATGCACTTCAGTTCCTGCAAAAAATGTATGCGGAAGGCCTGATCGACAAGGAGTTCGCAACCATTAAGGAAGAGCAGCTGAGGGCTAAGCTTTACAGCGGAAAGTTGTTCTCATGGATGGGCTGGTGGTCGACGCCAAATGATTATGATACCCAAGTGGAAACGACTGAGCTCAAGAAAAGCGGAAAGCTGGCGGCAGATGGGAAGCTTCCGAACCAGGTCGATTTGCCTTTTAAGTATCTGACTTTAACTGACTCTCTCGTCGGTACAGACGGCAAAGCAGTAGCTCCACAAGGTGCTCCTTTCAGCCAGGTGAATGCTATCAGCGCTAAAACCAAAGATCCGAAAAAAGCTCTGGCTATTATCGAAAATTCCTTGTCTTTGGAAAATCAAATGCTAACGGTGTGGGGAGTCGAAGGGGAAGACTACAAACTCGAGAATGGCAAGATGAAGGTGATGACCAACGACATCGTAGACCCGACGACAATGCTGGACAAAAACGGGAGTTTCCGCGGTGTGCAGAGCTACCTGTTTGCTCCGGGACTGCAGGGCTGGCCGCGTTATCTGGATTCTGTACAGACCCGGAATGCTCAGGCGCTTGATGTCGCGATTAATAATAAGTTTCAGATTACGGACGCTTCCAACTATTTAGATTCATCGACGAAGATCGCTAAGCTGGTGGAACTGAACACGATGCGTGACTCTGTCTTTACGCAAATCATTATGGGTGCCGACATCAAGAAGTTCGACGAGTTTGTGGATAAATGGAAGTCACAAGGCGGTACACAAATCTTGAAAGAGCTAGAAGAGTCCTTCAAGAAGAAAACCGGCAAATAAAAGCCTCCTCTTGCAGGAGGATATCATCTGCATGAAGAAACCTTAAGAGATTGGGGAGCCCCTCGGCCGGCGAATTACGGCTGAAGGGGCTTCTGCAATAATGCCAGCGAAAGAGGGGGATGAGGATGGCAGTAAGTAAACAAAAGCGGAGCAGCAATTCGAGATTACTTACAAGACTGAGTCTTCCGATTTTTGTGTTGATCGTCACCTTCATCGCTCTTTTTGCAACGGCGGCCAGTTACGTCCTCATTCGCGTACAGAACGACCATACCCTCAAGATGGCGGAACAGTCGATGAAGTTTGTTTACAGGAATATAGGATACCAATTCGATACGATGAATAACGTAGCGGCTTTTATTTTATCCAATCAATCGATTGAAAATTTGCTGGAAAGCTCTTATCAGGAACCATTCGAGGCAGTCGGCGATTTTTATTCACTCCAGACCAACTTGCAGAATCTGTCTTTGTTGTCTCTCCTGAACGATTTCGGCTCCCATAATGTGGCGCAGCAATCCTATATTGTTTCCGTCGCATTGGAACCGGGGAGCGGGCTATACGAAATGGCACCAGATCATTTTTACCCATCAACGGGAATCTTTAAAAATGGGGATCTGAAGAGTGAGGAATGGTTTCGAAGCCTGAGTCGCGGGGAACGACAGACTGTGTGGTGGGGCCAAAAGACCGACCGATTAAATGCAGCTATGATCTATTCGGCGAGAAAAAAGACGAGCATCAAAGACGGCCGAAACATCGGTACGGTGATCGTTGCTGCGGATACTGGGAGCATCAAGGGTGCTTTCGACAATGCACCGCTGGAGAAAGGCTATCATTTGCTGCTGGATGAAAGCGATCGTGTTATCTTCAGCGAGCGATACGATTTTCTCGACAATGTGGGAGAACTTCCCTATATCCGCTCCTTGACTGGCACCAAGGGATCAATCGTGACTAGAATCTACGGAGAAAACCACAGGGTGATGTTCGAGACACTGGAGAACGGTTGGAAGCTGCTGGCGGTAGTTCCTGAGAGCCATTTCAGCAGATACACCTTCGTTATATCAGCAATCGGAGCGGCCACCGCCGCAGCTGCCTTGCTGGTCGCGGGTTTCTGGCTCAGAAGAATCGTCATACGGGTCACCGTTCCTATCACCAGGCTGGTTACCGCTATCCAACGTCCGGAAGTCGTGGAATTTAAAGAACCGCTTCCTTATCAAAATACAGGCATCTATGAAGTGGATGAGCTGAACCAGAAGTTTGCTTCCATGCTCGTCACCATTCATGGTCTGATCGAGAAATCCTTTGCCGAAGAGATTGAACGCCGAGTGATTCAGCTTGAGCTTTTACATGCACAGATCAATCCTCATTTTTTATATAACACGTTGGATTTAATCAACTGCCGGGCCATCATGGCGGGGGATCGAGAAACGAGCCAGATCGTCCTTTCCCTTGCCAATGTTTTTCGTTACGGATTGAATCAGGGGCATGCCTGGATCTCCTTGGAAGGGGAGGTTAAGCAGGTCGAAGCCTATCTCCATATTCAAAAGATGATGATGGATGATCTGCAGGTGGATATACGAATACCGGACGATCTCGTGTCCATCAACATTGTGCACCTTACTTTGCAACCGTTGGCCGAAAATGCCATCATTCACGGGTTTGCCGACCGTCCGTCTGAATGCCGGATCACAATTTCAGCCCGACTGGAGGGGATAGCACTTGTGCTGCGGGTCGAAGATAACGGGCGAGGCTGCGAGGTAGATAAAATGAACCGCATGCTCCGGCAGCCGCCCGTGAGCGATCCTGTCGGCAAATCGAACAGCGGTGGAACCGGCTACGGAACGATGAATGTTCATCGGAGAATTCAACTGCATTGCGGGGAGGCGTTTGGTTTGCGTTATGTTGAAGTAAGTGAGGGCACCTGTGTCGAAGTCGTTCTGCCCTGCAATACGGAGCAGTCGGTATGAAGATCGGGGGAGTTGCTAATGTTTAAGCTGCTTGTTGCGGAAGATGTGAAAACCATCCGTGAAACTTTGGTGCGCGCCATTCCATGGCAGGCTTTTGGCATCACATTGTTGGGTGCTGTAGAGAATGGGGAAGAGGTGTTGGCGTGGCTTGACCATGAGGAACCGGACCTGATTTTAACTGATATCGGGATGCCCAAGATGAACGGTTTGGAGTTGATTGAGACTGTAAAGGCTCGTAATCCGGACATCCGCTACATCATTTTATCTGGATTGAGTGAGTTTGAGCATGCAAGGCAAGCGCTAAAGCTTCAAGTATTGGACTATGTCCTGAAGCCTATCGATCCGGTTGAAATAGAAAGGGTTGTTTTGCGTGCGGTCGAAGTGCTTCACAAAGAACGGGAAGAGCGCCGGAAGTTGACCGTCGCAGAGCATGCCACCAAGGTAGAGTTTCCATATTTGTCGGATACGTTGCCTCAAGGGGAATGGTATGGAAGTTTGAAAAAGACGAAGCTGGTCGAACAGGCGATTCAGTATATGAAGGAAGAATTTACACGTAGGGAATTGACGCTAGCGGATGTGGCGGCCTCAGTCGGATTAAGCGAAAAATATTTGAATCTGCTGTTTAAAGAAATAACCAGCATGACGATCAATCATTGGATCATTCGCCTCCGTATGGAGGAAGCGGGCCGGCTGCTGAAGGATCCTGCGATAAAAATCTACGAAATATGTGACAGGATCGGGTATACAGACCAGGACCACTTCCGGGAGAACTTCAAGAAGCAGTTTAGTTTGACTCCGACCGAATATCGCAACAAGTTTTTGTAACGGGAGTTAAAGGAAAGTTTACCCAATAATAGTCATATTGAAATAGTAAGAAATATGATTTGGACGATAGAAGAACCCTGGATATAGGAGGAGTTAACGAATTGAAAAGGCAATGGTCGATTTCACCTTGGACAAATGAATGGAACCACCAATTTGAGATGGAGTCCAACGTTTTACAGGAGATTTTTCAAACAGAACTTGTTGATATCCATCATGTTGGAAGTACCTCGGTGCCCGCAATTGGTTATGCTAAACCGATTATCGACGTTTTGATCATCGTAAAAAATATCGAGCAAGTGAATGCATGTCATGAGCAAATGGTCAATGCGGGATACCTAGTAAGAGGAGAGAACGGCATTCCGAATCGACGATACTTCACAAAAGGGGATGTAGAACGTACGCATCACGTTCATATTTACCAACAGGGGGATCCAAGAATATTAACCTATTTGGATTTTAAGGCTTATTTGATGCAACATCCTGCGGAAGCTGAGAAATACGGTCAACTCAAGCTGGACATCTTAGCATACTATCCGAATGATCAATACCAACAAGTGAAAGAAAAGCGCATTAATCACTTGGTTGAGAAAGCAGTGCGATGGGGAGAAGAGGGAAGGAAAGGGTTGGAATGAACCTTTCGCGATGTAAGCAGCAGTTTCCTGAGTCGTGCGATACGTTAAGCTAAAAGAATAGTGACAAAAGACGGCAAGCATGCTCATTGTGAGTCTTTACTTGCCGCTATACATAGAAGATATGTTGTTCGCTGCCTCTAACAGTGCTTCGCGGAGCTCCGATGGTTCCAAGACACGGACCATAGTCCCAAAGCCTAGCAGAATTTCGCAAGCGGAGCTCAGCGTATTGAATTCCAGCTCTGCTTTACGCCAGACAACGGGACTATTGGCGTTTGCCGAGCTGGTTTCGGCTTCGTGTCCTTCGAGCCATGCGACTATGCGAACGAAGCGGGTCTGTTCGAGCCGAGTGGAGACGCTCGGATGCACAAGTGCTTGAACCGCGTAGTGTGGAAGTGCGCTGCGGAACAGGTCGACCGATCGCTGCCAATAAGCAGCGAGGTTGAAATGATCCGGGCGCACCACCGGCTCATCCAGTAAGGAAGCATCCCGGATGCGTGAAACACGATAGGTGCGTGGTTCTTGCTCGATGCCAGCCGCAACGAGATACCAAAGTGAGCCCTTGAGGACAAGCCCGAGAGGGCTCAAGATGCGTTCGCTTACAACTGAGTCGCCACCTGAGGCGTATAATAATCGCAGTTGACGGTCTTCCCATACAGCTTCCTGTAGGAGGGACAACCAGGGTAATTCTTCGACAGTTTGATGCCAGCCTGCCCCATCCACGTAGACCCGTTGTCGCATATAATCGGCATCCCGTCGTAAATTAGGAGAGAGCGAAGCGAGTACTTTCAAAACCGCTGCTTCATAAGCATCGCCGAAACCTAGATCGGTTAAATGCCGATGCGGCTCGGCGGCAAGTAAAGCCAGGAGCTCGTCTTTGTGCAGACCTGCCCAATCTGCTCGATAACCCTCCATTAGCCGCCATCCACCTGCAGCTCCGCGTTCCGCATAGACGGGAACTCCCGCTGTGCTTAACGCTTCCATATCCCGATGAATGGTCCGTTCCGAGACTTCCAGTCTCGCGGCTAACTCTCGAGTTGTCATGCCGCCGCGCGTTTGCAGCAACATCATTATTTGCAGTAACCGATCTGCTCTCAATTGTACCCCTCCTCATGTAATTAAATTCTAACATACATATATGACAACAGGTGACATGATTCTAAAGGTATGATGATACCAGAGTTAAGTTCATACAGTTTACTATCTTATATTTGAAGGAGTTGGTTCCATGAGTATGAAAAATCAACCATTACGCAATCAAATCGCTTTGGTCGCAGGAGCGACTCGAGGAGCAGGACGCGCGATTGCGGTCGAACTCGGCCGTGCTGGCGCAACGGTCTATGTGACAGGACGTTCGACGAGGGCAAAACGCTCGCCGATGAACCGACCAGAGACGATTGAGGAAACGGCGGAACTTGTTACGAAAGCAGGTGGCGCAGGCATTGCAGTCTGCATGGATCATACGAGGGAAGAGGATGTCGTGGCACTGTTCGATCAAATTAAGAGTGAACAGCAGGGTCGGTTGGACATTCTAGTCAATGATCTCTGGGGAGGGGACCCGCTTACCGAATGGGGCAAAGGATTCTGGGAGACTCCGCTTGCAAACGGATTGTTAATTCAGAAACAAGCTGTTCACTCTCATATCATGACCGCTTATTATGCAGCTCCATTGATGGTCGAACGCAAGGCTGGGCTTATTGTTGAAATTACAGATGGCGTCGGCTATCACTATCGGGGTAACTTGTATTATAGTCTGGCTAAAATCGGAGTTTCCCATTTGGCGCAAGGGATGGCGGCAGATCTGAAACCTCACGGTGTGACAGCACTTGCGGTGACACCGGGCTTCCTTCGATCGGAGGCGATGCTGGAGTACTTCGGGGTGCAGGAGGAGAATTGGCGAGATGCTGCGGAGCAGGACATCCATTTCCTACAATCCGAGACGCCATACTTCGTTGCTCAGGGGATCGCTGCACTCGCTGCTGATCCGCAGGTGGCGGAGAAAACCGGCCAACTGCTCAGTTCTTGGTCTTTGTCCGACGATTACGGATTCATCGATGTCGATGGGCGTAGTCCACATTGGGGAAGATACGCGAAGGAGAATGGGTTCTGAGTAGGACTCGCCCATTCTCCGCGCTGTAACGGGCCAACTCCGCCCAACCATCAAGCTGCAACGGTAAAAACATGCTTACAGCGTTGGCGCGGGGCGAATCCACCCATGCCCCCAGCTGTAACGGTGAAAAACGCGCTTACAGCGTTGGCGTGGGCCGAATCCCCTCACCCCCAAGCTGTAACGGTGAAAAACACGCTTACAGCGCTAGTGCGGGCGAATCCGCCCACCTCCCAAGCTGTAACGGTGAAAAACACGCTTACAGCGCTGGAGCGGGGCGAATCGGCCCACCCCCCCAAGCTGTAACGGTGAAAAACATGCTTACAGCGCTGGTGCGGGGTAAATCGGCCCACCCCCCAAGCTCTAACGGTGAAAAACACGCTTACAGCGTTGGCGCGGACAGGTGTATGCGATTTGGTAGCGTCAAAGTTGCAAAAATACACTTATTTCCGGGGAGAACAGCTAAAATTGGATGAATGCGTGCATATGAGCAACCTTTTTCGCCAAATAGGTGCGCAAATGATCCGAGCAAGCGGAAATTGTTGCACTTTCGCACGCATTTTTCCCAGAGGGGCTATTCCGAAAAAAAAGGATGCTCTTTTGCACTTTTGCCGCGGGATGACAAGTTGATGCCAGCAGTTTATCGCACTAATAATCAACGCAGAACCCAAATCAGACCTAACTAGGTACAATTGTACCTGATTAGGTCTGTTAGACGTTCAGCACTTTATTCACTTATTCTTTTATTCACTTATTCATTTTTTCATTTTTTCATCATGCTTATTTATTCTTATAAGCTTCCGTCATCTCTTGCACAATTTTCAGATACGTTGGATCTGCCTTCGTCTTGGCAACGAATTCGTCCCACGCGGCCAAGGATTCCTTGCCCATGATCACTTTGATTTTCATATCCAAAATTTTCTTGTTTAATTCAGGACCGCTCGTTAAGTTGGTTTGTGAAATGAGGCCGTAAGCGACATTCGGTTTACTGAAAGCGCCACGGTCATCAATAATTTTTTTGCTGCGATCATAGAACTCTTTGGGAATACCGTTGTAGTAAGCGCGCGTATATTTATCGTATTTCTGAGCAATTTGCAGGAGATTATTGGAAACATCAGGGATGTTGTCCACTTTGGCTTGTTCGGTTGCTGTTTTAAATCCATCCTTGATCGTATAATGCTTGTCAAGAATGCCATAAGCGGCGAGATCTGCGACATCATCGGATAAGATTTTATCCATAAAGCCCAAGAGTTGTTTCATTTTGGCCTCAGGCACCGTTTTCGGAATGACGTACATACCGAAGTTCCCCGAATCTTGCGCGGCAAATTTATTTCCGTCTGGCGTCATCAAATAAGTGAGTGGGAATGAATCTGCTTTCGGATCAATTTTGCGCATCGCATCTGTGTAGAGCCATTGTGGATTAAGGGCAGAACCGAGTACACCAGCCTTGCCACCCATGTATTGCTCACGTGCTTGAGAATTCTTGATCACAGCGAAATCTTGTGTTAGCACTTTCTCGTCATATGCTTTTTTGAGCCATTCTAATGCCTTGCGTTCCGTTGGCTCTAAAGCAGCGATGACAATTTGATTATTGGAAAGTTTCCAAAACCCATTATTGTTGTTAAATACATCTTCAATCCATCCGTATAAGCCCATGCCATCCGCATCAACTTGACCTGTGATCCCAATGGTATCCGCTTTACCGTTACCATCTGGATCTTTTTCGGTGAAAGCTTTCAACACAGCATACATGTCATCCATCGTTTCGGGTACTTTCATACCAAGCTTATCTAACCAATCTTTACGAACATGTACGCCCCAAGCACCTTCTAACGGACGAGGACGAGGGATTCCATAATTTTTTCCTTTTATTTTGGCATTGTCCCAAACCACAGTGGGCATCGCACTTAAAGTTTTATAGTCTTTAATATATGGCGTAATGTCCCAGAAAGCGCCGGATGTCGCCATTTGGACAACCTGTGAATCAAAAACATTCATCACGAGACTAAGATCGGATAAATCGCCGGAAGCCAGCATGACCTTCGTTTTCTCCGAGTATGTGTTAACGGGTACCCATGTGATATTCAGCTTCGTATTGGTTTTCTTCTCGATCTCTTGCAGAATAGGATTCGATGGGTCAACGGCTTGAGCCCCCTGTTGATTCGTGAACATGGAGATCTTGACAGGCTCGTTACTCGTAGCTTCGGCTTTCTTATCCGTTGTTGCTTCTTGTCCAGAGCTGCAAGCTGTGAGCGTTAAGGCAGCGATCACGCCGATAACAGTGCCCTTTGTAAATACGTGTTTGTTTGTGTTCAAATGAATCAACCTCCCATGGTTATCATACAATTTCTCATTGAACTTATAAACCTGTCTGCCATCGCGATACGTTCCCGAAATCTGTTAACCCTTAATCGAACCGACCATCACCCCTTTAGCAAAATGTTTTTGAAGCAGCGGATACACGAGTAGAATAGGAACTGTCGCGATGACAACTGCAGCCATCTTCAACGTATCAGTCGGAATGGCAATTTCCCCAACCATGCTATTGGCAATCTCTCCAGATGAAGAGGATGAGGAATCAATAAGGAGCTGTTGAAGCACAATTTGCAAGGGCCGAAGATCGGGCTTGGTGATATACAGCACAGCAGAGAAGAATGTGTTCCAATAAGCGACGGCATAGAAGAGTCCAAATGCGGCAAGCGAAGGTAAGGATAAGGGTAAAATAATTCGGAACCACACCCCCATATCCGTTGCACCATCGATCTTGGCCGCTTCTTCGAGCTCATCGGGGATGCTGTCAAAGAAGCCTTTCATTAAGATCACATACCAACCACTTGTCAGCACAGGTAAAATTAGTGCCCAGATCGTATTGATCAGATGTAAATCTCGAACAACGAGATACGGGGGAATGATCCCTGGGTTGAATAAAGTTGTCATCAAGATTAGAATAAGCAGCACTCTTCGGCCTTGAAGACGTTTTCTAGACAAGGCATACGCGCCGGCAGATGTAATGATCAAGCTTAGGGCAGTACCGACCGTGGCTAGAAAGGTGCTGACACCAGCTGCCTGGATAAAGACATTATTGGAAAACAGATATCGGTAGGAGTCTAGAGTCCATTTTTCAGGAAAGATAACAATGGTTTTCTGTAAATACTCAATCGGTGATGTGAAAGAGACAGCAGTTATATAATAGAAAGGGAATAACATGACGATAGCCACAAGAATCAATGCAGCTAAAATACTTCCCTCAAACCACTTGTCGGCTGTTGTACGTTGATTCATGGGTGAGACCTCCTAATAGATGCCGTCATCGCCAAATTTCTTGGCAAGCCGGTTCGTTAAAACGACCAAAATGACACCCACAATGGATTTAAACAAACCAACAGCCGTGCTAAAGCTGAACTGAGCTTGTTGAATACCGCTGCGGTACACATACGTATCAAACACATCTGCGACATCCGAAACAGCGCCGTTCATCATGAGATAGACCTGTTCAAACCCTACATCCATCATATGCCCGATGCGCAGAATGAGCAGAATGATAATGACATTGCGGATTGCAGGAAGTGTGACGTGCCATATTTGGCGAAGTCGCCCTGCGCCATCCATGCGAGCTGCTTCGAAGAGTTGGGTATCTACAGAAGCGATGGCAGCCAAGAAAATAACGGTACCCCAGCCGACTTCTTTCCAGATGGATTGCAGCGTAAGTAAGGCCCAGAACATGCCCTGACTTGTTAAGAAATTGATTTTGTCATAACCAAGAGACTCTAGAAATTTATTCACAAAACCGCTCGAAGTCGATAGCATCAAGTAGGTTATTCCTACAATAACCACCCATGATAAGAAATGCGGCAAATAAATAATAGATTGAATGATGCGTTTCACCCATTCTTTGCGTACCTCATTCAGCATGAGTGCGAGTACGATCGGTAAGGGGAAGAAGAAGATCAAGTTTAGTAAATTGATAGCGAGCGTGTTGCGTAATAATAGGAAGAAGCTGTCATTCGAGAAAAAACGTTCAAAATGCTGGAATCCGACCCAGGGACTGTTCCAGAAACCCAGATAAGGCGAGTAATCTTTGAAGGCGATCAGAACGCCCCACATTGGAAGATACTTAAAGATAAGGAAGTAGGCCAACATGGGAGAAGCGATAAGGTACAGCATGCGATCTCGTTTCAACCCCTGCCATACACGCCTGCTTTGCGAGAGAGAGGGGGTAGATGCGGGTTGTCTTTCACGAGAAAGAGTTGTGTGTGTTGTTTCGGTTTTCATCATTTTCACCTTTCCCAGAAGAAGTAGTTTCGGTCTCTTGGCTTTACTATAGGGAAGGAGCTAATTTCCGACAATTAGACAGTTATTCTAAGATATTTCCTAGCGTTTCACTTTTCAGCAAAGCTCATTTCCTGTCATTGGACATTCATTCTTAGCCTGTTTTTAATGATTTTCCCTTTGCAGATGGCTTTTTTTTCTTATATGATGGATGGACAACAGGTGAAAGACAAACATCGAATGTTGATAGGGAGGCGTAATGAGCATGCGGAGACAGCATTATCAACGGAAGGGATTTCTCATCGCCATTATTAGTGCTTGTCTACCAGCAGCGATTATCGGAATGATTCTCTATGTGGTTGGCACGCAGCAAATTGAAGCAGAGGCACAGAAAACGCATCGCAATCAAGTTGCCTACGCAACAGAGCGGATCAATGAAAACCTAAACCATTTGGAATCCATCATGGCCCAGTGGTCATTTAATTTAAATTTAAGCAGTAGTTATAAGGATTTGGATCTCTACAAAGATTACAAAAGTACGCGCTCGATTTATCAAGCGCTATCCTGGATTAAAGCGTCAGATCCACTTATTCAGGAAGTAACCCTCTATCTGGACAAGCAGCAAGTGCTGATCAAGGAAAGTACAGGTATTGTGGGCATTGAATCCTTGGAAGAGAAGCAGTTGTACCGTGCATTGGCTTCGTATCAGCGTGATGTCTATTGGACGAATCGGCTGGTGCCGCGCAAAGAGAACGTACCCTATACGTTAGTTGTGCGTATTCCAGGGGGACTTGTAGAAACGGAAGCCGCGTTAATGATTGATGTAAGCGCTAAACAATTAAATGCGCTCATCGCCGAATTAGATTCGGAAGGGACAGGAGCGACCCTGCTCATGCAGCAAGATGGGGGCATTGTTTCATTGGGTGCAACGGATATTGGTCAGCCAACCGAGCTAGATCAGACTTTGATGAAATCGGTTCTAGGGCAAAAGACAGAGCATGCTTCCTCTGTAGAATCTTGGGATGGCGAAGCTTATTCGGTCTCCTATGGTCAGATGAAGCGAATCGAGAATATGTGGATCATAGCCGCCGCTACGCCACTCGAACAAATGACCAAACCCGTCCAGACGGTGTCACGTGTCATGATCATGACCGGCTGCTTCGGAATCTTATTGGCTTTATTTCTTTCGTGGTATTCGTATCGCCACATGTACCAACCTGTCCAACGGCTGATGCAGCAGCTATTACCAGGCAGAACTGCCGTTACGACAGATGAGTTTGCAACCATCGCCGATGAGTGGAAGCACCTTTCGCGCGAGAGCCAGATTTTGCAGGAGCGGGTTGATCAACAACTGCCTTCCCTGCGGGAAAATTTCCTCCTCCAACTGTTACAGGGACATCTTTCTTTTCTGAGTGAAGTCGAACTGGCCGATCGCATGGCGCAGTATGGGTGGGAGGTGTCAGATCGTGTATTTGCCGTGCTAGCCGTCCAGATGCATGGTATATATCGATCCGAAGGCAAATTCTCGCAAGGGGACGAACAACTTGTTACTTTTGCCGCGGTGAACATTACGCAAGAGTTAACGAAGGGGAAAGGCATGGAGGCGAACACGGTTAATTTTCAAGATATGACGCTCGGGATACTCATTCGACAACCTGTGAATATGTCCGTAGAAGGCATGCAATCAAGTCTATTTCATTTGGCAGAAGAGCTCGCTCACACCTTGAATAGTTTGCTTAAGTTGGAAGTTACTGTAAGTGTTGGAACGCGTACAACGGAGTTGCGAAGACTTCCTGTTCTATTCGATGACGCGCGCAGTGCGCTGAATTATCGAAAAATTGGGGAGGAACAGCAGATTCTCGATGTGAATGAACTCATTCCAGATGGGCATGATGCCATTCACTACCCTTTCGAAGAAGAGAGTTTGCTCCTTAAGGCTTTGCGTTCAGGGAACGAAGAGGAGTTAAATCAGCGATTGGATGAGTTTCTCCGTCTATTGAAGAATCAATCCGTTATTGAACTTGGAGTTCGGCAAGGGCTGCTTCAATTGTGCAGCAATATGCTGAATACCATTATGATTTCCGGCTTTAATCCGCTTACGTTGAATGAAGGGCTGGATATGTGGGAACAACTAGCCGAAGTTCGAGAGCCAGAAGCGGTGCTTGCTTGGATGAAGCAGCATATTATTGAGCCGTATGTGTTACGCTTGCACAGCACGCAAGATATGCAGCTGAAACAGCTCGTTGAGAATGTGCTGCAAACGATTCATACGAATTATGCCACAGATATTTCGCTTGAAGCCTGTGCTGATTTGCATGGCACCTATTCCAAGAAACTAAGTCTCGGCTTTAAACAAGTAACCGGGCAGACGTTCATCGACTATTTGACACAGTTCAGGCTCAATCAGGCAAAGAAGCTGCTTGTAGAGACAGATGAAAAAATTAATGATATTGCGATACAAGTGGGTTATCAGCCTCCTTATTTCAACCGGTTATTCAAAAAGTATGAAGGTATTACGCCAGGTCAATACCGCGAAAAGGCGGATCAGGTATGAGTGATGAATTTCTGACGAGCTTTACACCTAGAATTATCGATGTTGTGGAGCGGGATCCGGCCTTTTGGGAAGATTTTAACTATCTATTATTGCGGGATAAAACCAAATTGCATACACTGTCTTATGTGTATCATGGTGCAGGAACACTTGAGATTGACGGGGAGAAGTATCAACTTCAAGCGGGACATTTGTTTCAAGTGCGGCCTGGCGTTAACATGCGAATCACAACGGATCCGAAGTTTCCCGTTTGTTTTATTTCTTTTCATTTTTTGTATCGCTTAGTACGATGGGAAAATGGCGAAATGCTGTCCGTGGACAGTATAGCGAAGTTGCCGATTTGTGGAGATGTTTTTCCAATAGGGCAAGTAAATATTGAAGAATCTTTTCGCAAAGCATTCCATCTGTGGCAGTCCAAAAGCAAGAACTATGAATGGCTTGTGAAGCTAGAATTTCTAAATAACGTCCAGGCCGTGAATGAGCTTGCTAGTAGGGAACTCGAACAGAGTTCAACAGCAAGTATGATTGAGAAGGCTTCAGCTTATATTCGAACCAACTATCAAGAAAATATCACCCGGGAAATAATTGCGGAGTATGTCTCGTTATCTCCAGGTTATTTATCCATTACTTTTAAAAAGCATACGGGAGTAAGTCTGATTGAATATGTGACGAAAATCAGGTTGGATAGGGCGAAATTTTTGTTGAAGAGTACGAAACTGCCCGTAAAACAAATCGCGGATGACTGCGGGTTTACAGACTCTTTCTATTTCTCACGTATTTTTTCCAGAGATACAGGAATGAATCCACGGGACTACAGGAACGCATAGTGCGGCTAATATACAATGAATAAAGCGACATCGGAAGCTTCTTGTCGAAGCTAGGGTGGCGCTTTTTCTCATGAAAAAATAAAACTCTTGACTTCCATTTGGTGATATGCAGGTACTTGACTGCCGTGTGCTATATTAAAATAACTAAACCTAGGAGGCAGCTTATGTTTCAGCAAATGAATCAGACTTATTCAGGCGTTAACTTTGGCACACAAGATTTAAGATATGGCGAGCTTATCAGTTGCACATTTGACGGATGCTCGTTTGCGAATGGTTCTTTAGAGGAAATTAATACTAGTCACTGTCGCTTCATTGCGTGTGACTTTCGCGGAGCTTCGTTAAATGGCTCTCTACATAAAGAATCCGCGTTTGAAAATTGTAGCTTTAGCAGTGCTAATCTGTTTGTTACGAAATTCGAGAACTGTAAAATGTTGGGATCTGATTTCTCGAACGCGAATTTGGATGGCATTACGATTGACCGGGGGGATTGGTCCTACACCAATTTACGGCATAGTCGATTAGTTAGACAGGATTTGCGCGGGGTTAAATTTCATGAAGCTGATTTCTCCGGATCCAATCTGGATAGGGCTGATTTAAGAGATTGTGATCTGAGTATGGCGAACTTCGCCAAAGCCAATCTGCAAGGCGCTGACGTTAGAGGCGCCATAATGGCTGGCGTAGATTTCAAAACCTTGACCATCACCGGCTTGCGTATGGATCGAGAGCAAGCTGTCTTATTCACGCTTTCGCATGGTGCTAAGATCAATGGATGATTGATTTATGGTATAATGTCTGTACGCAAGAGGAGGTGAGGATGACGAATGGCGATCTTTCATTACAATCAAGAACGATTATTCCGGAAGGATCCGGATATACATCTCATGCATTGGGGCAAAGAGGATTGTAAACCCGGTCATACCGTAGGGCCAGGCGTTCGTGATATGTACAAAATTCATTTTATTCATAAAGGTACGGGATTTGTCCGTATCGGAAATGGGACACATCAGCTGAATCCAGGGCAGGCATTTCTTATACACCCACATGTGATTACCTATTACGAAGCAGATCAGGCAGATCCTTGGACATATTCGTGGTTTGGCTTTCAAGGGGCACAGGTTGAATCCATTTTATCTCGAACTAGATTGTCGCCGGAGCAGCCGGTTTTTTCGATGGATCGGAAAGTTATGCCGACGATGTACGAACAATTAACGGACGCGAATGCTCATGCTCATAGTGCTGATTTACAGCTGAAAGTTATTATGTATGAATGCATGACGGCATTACTTGAAGTGGCTCCCGCCTCTTCGGTTGGTGATGTACTTCCTAATAGATGGGATAGTTATATGATCCAAAGTATGGAATTTATTCATGCTCATTATAATGAGCCTATTTCAATCGAGGGGCTTGCTGCACTTCTGAAGCTGGATCGCAAATATTTCTCGGCTATTTTCAAAGAGGCGACAGGGCTGCCTCCCCAGCAATATCTCCTGCAATATCGGATGAATAAAGCAAGTGAGTTACTGGAGAAGAGCAACTATGCCATAGGGGAAATTGCTAACTCAGTCGGCTATCAAGATCAATTGATCTTCTCCAAAATGTTTAAGAGAGTCAAGGGCGTATCCCCTAAACATTTTCGGAATCAGATATCACAGAATGCTTGATGATCAAGAAAATTGAGCTCTTATGCGTTCAGAATCTTATCGATTTGGTCTAATTCTTCTTGGGTAAATGCAGGAGCTTTCAATGCTTCAACCGCATCTTCGATTTGGCTGACTTTGCTAGCTCCGATAAGAGCTGATGTGACACGACCACCGCGCAACACCCATGCTAATGCCATCTGAGACATTTTCTGACCGCGTTCAGCTGCAAGTGTGTTTAATTGTCTGACCTTCGAAATTCTTTCTTCATTAATATCGGATTCTTTAAGGAACACACTGGAGCTTGCAGCGCGTGAATCCGGTGCAATACCGTTCAAATAACGGTCGGTAAGTATTCCTTTGAACAGGGGTGAAAAGGCAATCGAACCGATTCCTTCTTCTTCCAAAACATCCTGAAGACCATCCTCAATCCAACGGTTCATCATGGAATAACTCGGTTGATGGATCACGCAAGGCGTCCCAAGTCGCTTCAAGATACGGGAGGCTTCTTTCGTTTCTTCAGGCTTATAGTTAGAAATACCAACGTATAGTGCTTTGCCTTGTTGCACGATTTGATGCAAGGCAGCCATCGTCTCTTCAAGCGGTGTATTTGGATCTGGACGGTGATGATAAAAGATGTCAACATAGTCTACTTGCATCCGCTTCAAGCTTTGATCTAAACTGGCAATCAAGTTCTTCTTGGAACCCCATTCCCCATAAGGCCCCGGCCACATGTAGTATCCCGCTTTCGTCGAAATAATAAGTTCATCTCGATAGGCAGCGAGATCACCTTTGAGCATCTTCCCAAACATTTCTTCTGCTGAACCCGGTGGCGGCCCGTAATTGTTCGCTAAATCGAAGTGTGTAATCCCCAGATCAAACGCACTCTTGAGCATCGTTCTGCCATTCTCAAACGCGTCAATCCCGCCAAAATTATGCCACAGTCCTAACGAAATCGCCGGAAGTTTCAGGCCGCTGCGACCACTCCGGTTATAAGTCATTGAATCATATCTGGATGTACGAGCTGAATAACTCATCATTAAACCTCCTAATGGTGTGAATAAGTTACATTTTAGAGAGATTTGATTCATAAGACAATGTTCACAAGGATGTTATTTATGTCCTAATGTCTGTTTATATGTGGCGTTCTAAAAAGTTGTATTGCAACTTTGATGAAGAGAAGCTACAATTTTTAGTAAATTCGTTTGCGGAATGGATGGTGAGCTTGTTTTGAAAATGCCTTTCATTATACGTCTTTTCGATAGTCGCAAAAGTGCGCTTTCAACGATCATCGCCTCCAATTTATTCATCCTATTGATACCGCTTGCAATGGGACTTTTCCTGTATACAAAAGTAGAACAAAGCTTGGAGAAGAGCTCGACAAGATCCAATGTGGCCATGCTCGAGCAGCTGAAACTGTCACTCGATAATAAATTGTCGGAAGTGGATACGTTAATGCGCCAAGTCGTGTTCGATCCGAAGTTGGACTATATGCTGCGAATCCCAGCCAACTCGAGTGATGTTGATAAATATGAGTTTATTCAATTCATGCGAGACAAGATGAGTAAATATCACAGCATGACCAGTAATTTTATCCTTGATTATTATGTTTATTTCGCAAATAGCAATACGATTGTCAAATCGGATTTGGTGACGGACTCATCGACCTTTTATTCGATCTATTATGCTTATAAGAACATGACGTATGAGGGCTGGCAACAGCTGCTCAGCAAGGAACATAAGATGTCTTATTTACCGGTATCTTCATTATCCAACGGTGTAGATCAATCCCCGAAAGAAGTCATTACCTATATACAATCACTTCCTGTTCAATCGCAATCACAAAATCTTGGGAATTTTATCGTGTTGATTGACGTCGATCAGGTTAAGCAACTGTTCGCGCAGCTGGAATCAGCGAGTCATAGTTCCGTTTATATTATTGATAACGCAGGCAAAACAATTATGAGCAACAGTGAATTACCATTTCCATCTGATTTGCTGGGGCGTGTTCAAAAGAACACGGGGCCGTTTGATTACCGGCTTAAAGGTGTGGATCAAGTGGTTTCCGTGACTTCCTCTCAAAAAGCAGGATGGAACTATGTATCGATCATGCCCAACGATGTTTTTATGCAGCAGGTGAATCAAATTCAGAGTTGGTCCATTGGACTGTTCATTCTATGCTTGATTTGCGGGTTAGTGGCTGTCAGCATCGGGGCTTATCGCACGTACAAGCCACTCCAAAAAACAGTTCACGCGATTATGCGCGGGAAAGAAATGATCTTGCGTCCTTCCTCGAATGAATATGAGTTTATTCGGCAAACTGTCGAGGGCTCCATTCATGAAGAGAAGAACCTACGCATGACCTTAGCGCAGCAAGTTCCTTTTATTCGAGCGAACTACTTGTCTCGTCTTCTCAATGGTTATATGGATGTGGATATATCGGTCGAAAATGGAGATCGGCTTCAATTCATGGATTTACAATTCACAAGTGACAGCTTTGCAGTACTCATCGCAAAGATTGAGGATGTTCATTTCTTAGGAGAAGAGGATGAACAGCAGTGGGCTCATGCAAGGTTTATCGTCTCTAATATCGGTACGGATCTCATTGCGACGAATCATAGAGGATTCTCCGTTGAACTCGATCGAGATCGCATTGCGTTTCTCATTAATCTGACGACAAATAAGGAGAGTGTGGCCCAAGCGAATATCCGCGAAATTGCGGAATTGCTCCTCAGCATCACCTCTCAAAGATTCCATATGGGCCTAACCATCGCAGTTGGCGGCATTCATACAGGCCCCAAAGCGATTCGTGATTCTTACCCAGAAGCACTAGCAGCACTTGAGTACAGGCTGATCGTAGGTAAGCAGGCAACGATTCATTTTCAGGATATTCTCGAGGTAAAACAGCATTATTATTATCCGCTTGAAATCGAGATACAGCTCATTAATTTTGTGCGCAGCGGTGATACCGAGAATGTTGAAAAGGTTCTCGATAAAATTTATTCCATGAATTTCGATTCCAGTCAGATCACGCCAGAATTAGGCAAAGCCTTGTTCTTCAATGTGACGAGTACGCTCTTGAAAATTATGAACTCCACGAATACCAATCAGGAAGAAGTGCTTGGCGTAGGTTTTGATCCCATTAAAGAAGTGTTTAGTTATCCAACTGCCCAAGGCATGTACACGAAAACCAAGGAGCTTTACGAGACGCTGACACGTTCCTTTAATCTAGAACGATCTGATCACAGTTCACTGCGTCTTCAGGAAATTGTCCGTATTGTACACGATAATCTAGGCGACTCGAACCTTGGGGTTGCACAAATCGCTGAACGTATCCAGATGACACCGCAATATTTATCCACTTTTTTTAAGAAGAATCAAGGGCAGAATCTGTTGGATTACATCACGCAGAAACGGGTTCAGCAGGCGAAACAGTTGATGGAGAACAGGGAACTAACGATTGTACAGATCGCTCAGAAGGTCGGCTACAATAATGATGTCGTGTTCATCCGAGCCTTCAAGAAGATCGAGGGCGTTACACCGGGGAAATACCGGGAGAGCATGCTGCCGGATATCATCGGCGCAGACACATGAAAAGCAGCCTCTTGAGGCTGCTTTATTTGATTCGCAGAGGCAACTGACGATTTCTAAGACGGACTGATGATTTCTCTTGTAGCCCGAATTTCTTACTAAAATACAGCGGAAATGAGATCTAGACAGTATTCATATCGTGCCTGGAGAAGCATACTTGGGAACAGGTGCTGACGACGATAACCGCTTCTCAGTTCCAAGCAAGCTTAGTGTTACTCATATAAAGGGAGGCAAGAAAAATGAAGAAAACATTAAAACAAGCTGGATCCGTTGTATTACTATCTGCACTAGTCATTTCGGTAAGCGCATGCGGTGATGATACGGGTAGCACTAACTCATCAGCAGCGCCCCAGTCAAGTACAGAAGCGCAACCGCCTAAATTGACGAAATTAACGTATTGGGTAGCTAATCACTCGGCAGCCTCAGGTCAAATGAAAACATACGCAGAAATGGGCATGTATAAGGAGCTCGAAAAAGCTACTGGGGTCAAGGTTGACTTTCAGCATCCACCACTTGAGGTACCGCAAGCACAAGAGCAATTCAATCTCATGATTGCGACAAATGAGCTGCCGGATGTCATTGAAGCGAGTTGGGGAGCAACAAGCGGAGCCGTTATTCGTTATCCAGGCGGACCGGAAAAAGCGATATTAGATAAGAAAATTATTAAGCTGAATGATCTCATCGATAAATATGCCCCGAATCTGAAGAAGCTGCTAGCTGCACATCCAGATTGGAAAAAGCAGATATCCACAGATGAAGGAAGCATCTATGCGTTCCCGTTCTTGCGTGGTGATGATAAAGTCAGAGTGTTCTTCGGTCCATCTATTCGCCAGGATTGGTTGGATAAATTGGGGTTGAAGATGCCGACAACCATCGACGAGTGGTATACCGTGCTGAAAGCTTTTAAAGAAAAAGATCCCAATGGCAATGGCAAAGCGGATGAGATTCCAATCTATCTGGATAAAAATTTATTCTCAACAGACGCTCCTTTCCTAGGCGCATGGGGCATTAACTACAGCTTCTATCAAGATGGCGGCACGGTTAAATACGGTCCGATTCAGCCTGAATATAAGGAATTCCTGGCAACTATGAACAAATGGTACAAGGAAGGCTTACTGGATAAGGATTTCGCAGCTCCGAACGATAAATTATTTGATAACAAAATGACGACCAACCTCTTGGGGGCAACGGCGTCCTTCAATGGCGGGGGCATTGGGAAATATGCCGGTCTCATGAAGGATAAAGATCCTAAGTTCGATTTGGAAGCAGCTCCATATCCGGTATTGAAAGCTGGCGACAAAGCAATTTGGGGACAAAAGGATTTTGCCTATAACGGTGTTGGGGCAGCCATTTCGGCAGTGAACAAAAACCCAATCGAAACGGTGAAATGGCTCGATTACGCTTATGGAGAGAAAGGCGATCTGCTGTTCAACTACGGTGTAGAAGGTACGAGCTATAAGATGGAGAACGGCAAAGCAACCTTCTTACCAGAAATTTTGAACCCGCCAGCAGGAACAAGTATTCAACAATCGATTGCCAAATATAATCGTGCGACATGGAGTGCGCCTTTCGTGCTGAGCGATAATTTCCAAATGCAATATCTCGCGTTGCCACAGCAGAAGAAAGCCTTGGAAATTTGGTCGAAACCAACAGCAGAGCGTAAGATTCCGCTCGTCTCTCCAACGCAGGATGAAAGCAGCAAGTTTGCTTCCATCGTGACGGATATCCAAACGTATCAAGACGAAATGCTGTTGAAATTCATCATGGGTGTGGAACCGATTGATAACTTTGATTCCTATGTGAAAAAGATTAAGAGCATGGGCATCGATGATGCTACGAAGATCCAGCAAGGGGCTTTGGAGCGTTTTAACAAACGCTAAGGCATGGTGTAACTGGGGATGAACAAGGCGATTAGGGTTTATCCCCTTTTTCTAAGTAGAGACACTGAATGAAAGGGTAGGGGAAACGATGAGGCAAAGCCATGCACCTATAGAGGCCGCACAGGCCATAAAGACAACGAAAACCTATCGCAATCCGACTGTTCTGGAAACCATACGTAGGGATTTGAAACGCCATTGGTCCATTTATGTCATGGCCATTCCTGTTATTGCGTATTATTTAATTTTTCATTATGGACCGATGTACGGATTGCAAATTGCGTTTAAAGATTTCTCCCCAGCGAAAGGGATTTTGGGAAGTCCATGGGTGGGCTTTAAACATTTCGAGAGTTTTTTTAACGGGATTTACTTCTGGCGATTAATCAAGAATACCATCTTAATTAACTTGTATGATTTGCTGTTCGGCTTTCCGGCAGCGATCGTTCTTGCGTTATTGCTTAACGAAATCCGCCATAGCGTGTTCAAAAGAGTCGTGCAGTCTATCTCCTATTTGCCGCATTTCATTTCAATTGTTGTTGTGGCAGGGATGATGATTGACTTTTTGAGCCGTAATGGACTCATAAATCAAATCCTAGGCAGCTTTGGCATCGAATCGATTGATTTCTTGCAAAAAGAAGGCTGGTTCCGCTTTCTATTCGTTTCCTCTGGCATCTGGCAAGGCATCGGCTGGGGCTCCATCGTATATTTGGCGGCGATGTCTACTATTGATCCAACACTGTATGAAGCAGCCAGGATGGATGGCGCAAACCGCTGGAAGCAGACGCTGCATATTACGATACCAGGCATCATGCCAACAATCGTTATCTTATTCATTTTGCAAATGGGGAATATGCTGACGGTTGGCAGTGAAAAGGTGCTCCTGTTATACAATCCACTGACCTACGGAACAGCCGACGTGATATCGACCTATGTATATCGCAAAGGGGTACTAGAAGCAAGTTATAGCTTTACAGCAGCTGTGGGTCTGTTCAACTCGGTGATCAGCTTTATTCTGATCGTAACGGCCAATAGCTTTTTTAAGCGGATTAGTGAGAACAAACTGTGGTAAGGAGATTTGCATATGAAACTAACCCGTGGAGAGCGCACATTCGGCTACTTCAACCTATTATTCATGCTCATACTTTGCGCGGTCACCTTATATCCATTCTTGTACGTGGCACTTGCCTCGCTTAGTGATGCGACATCGCTACTGCAGCAACGGGGGATTATGCTGTGGCCAGCAGGCTTTGATCTTGGCGCCTATAAAGCCGTCTTCGAGAACCCAATGATCGTGAAAGGGTATCAGAACACGCTCGTATACGTATTTCTCGGTACGGCGATAAACCTACTTATGACGGCAATTGGCGCTTACGTATTGTCCAGGCCGAATCTCTACTTCAAGAATATCATCATGTTTTTTATCGTCGTGACGATGGTGTTTCATGGGGGACTTATTCCTAGTTACCTGCTCGTGAATGATCTCGGCATGATGAATACCATGTGGGCTATTCTCATTCCAGGTGCGATCAACACGTTCAATATGATTATTATGCGTACTTCTTTTCAAGGCATCCCAGTCAGTTTGGAGGAATCCGCTAGAATGGATGGCGCAGGAGATTGGAAGATTCTATTCCGCATTGTCATCCCGCTTTCGATGCCGGTCATTGCCGTTATGATCTTGTGGTATGCGGTAGGACATTGGAATTCCTACTTTAACGCCCTCATTTATTTGCGAAATAGGGAAGCTTATCCCCTCCAGTTAGTACTCCGTGAAATTCTGATCTCGAACAATACGGATTCCATGATGTCCGGTGGAGGCGACGATAAATATGCAATCGGAGAAACTATTAAGTATGCTGCGATCATGGTCTCGACATTGCCTATCATCTGTTTGTATCCGTTTCTTCAGAAGTATTTTGTGCAAGGCGTGATGATTGGGGCCATTAAGGAATAGATACACGTCGTATCACCGCGAAAGATGGACAGAAGGAGAGATCTATGTGAGAGGCGTTACATACGAGAATGCGCCGAGCAGCTGGAATGAGGCTTTACCGATTGGTAACGGACATTTTGGAGGCATGGCCTATTTCGAGGATAACAAACTGACACTAGCGCTGAATCATTATGAGGTTTATTATCAGAAGCTCCATCGTTACAGTCAGAAGTACCGCAATGGGGATGGGCCTGATTATACACGACAATATGGACGGACATCGGATGAACTGAGCACACTGGCAACAGAAAGGTATCGTAATCCTGAGCAGGGACCCATATTTCTATATGGTGATGCATTATCTGCCAATAGTATGTACAGGAAATATGGCAAGGCTTCTGGCGGAACATCGCACTACCCAACTGGTGAGATAGGGCTTTTTCCTTCAGCGGAGCTGGAACAGCCTGATGAATATTCCTTAAGGCTTGATGTTGAAAAGGCTGTAGTTCACCTGCATGTGGCGAAGGATCATCAGCAGCTTGACGTGAAGACGAGAATTGCGCAGGATGGCGACTTGGTCATCACAGAGATCAAGCAAACAGCGTCATCCTTGTTGCAAGCTGTTACGCTGGCAGTTCCCCAAGGGCGATATGTCGATATGAATGTGATCTATTGTGGGCTGAATGAAACGACTTTCTACTACCAAGGCAGCTTTTATCCCGATGGTGAGAATAAGGAACAATATGAACCCTTCAGTTTCATCGTAATGATGAAGATAATCGGAGCCAGGGGCCGAATCGATAGTTCGGAAGGCTCCCTCCGAATTGCTCTTGAGGATGCAAAGGAAGAAATAACCTTGCTGGCTACCGTGGTGACGGAGGAGGAAACGAAGGAACTGCTTCCTACTGCTCAAAGGAGACTGAATGAGGCATCATCCCAAGTACAGGAGCGAATAGCCTATCATCAAGATCATTGGCTCAGTTTCTGGTCGCGTTCCTCTATCATTTTGCCGGATAAAATGGTAGAAGAACTCTGGTACATCAATTTATATGCGATCGCCTGCTGTAGCGGAAAAGGCGGCAGAATGCGCGAGCAAGCATGCGGCTTGAACGGATTATGGGATATTAAACAGCCGACCAAATGGGGCAGCATGTGGTATTGGGATGTGAATATTCAAGCGGCGTTTTGGCCGCTTTATACGGCTAATCATCTCGAAGTTGCGGAAGCTTTCAATGAAGGGCTGCTATCCTACGTTGATCTAGCGACACAGATGTCAAGGCAGTTTCATGGTCTGGAAGGCATTGCCGGAGATTACCCGCATGCGCTGTATGTCAGCATTTGGCCTTGGTGTGCGCAATTCCTGTGGGACTACTACCGATACAGTATGGACCATGATTTCCTTAAGGTTAAAGCGTACCCGTTATTTAAGGGGATTGCACGCTTTTTCGAAGGCTATTTGCAGGTGAATCCGAAGTCAGGCTTGTATGAGATATTCCCGGATATTTCGCCGGAACAGGGGCCTTTGACCCGAAACTCAACCTGTAGTCTATCGACAGTCAACTATGTCTTGAAAATCGCGATTGAAGCGAACGAACGACTAGGCGAAGATGAGGCCGATCAACTGAAGTGGAAACATTTAATTGATAATTTGGCTCCTTATCCTACAGCTGATTCCAAGCGCTACGGGGATGTCCTGCGGGATTCCGAGTGGGCACCTGTTGACTTGCATTTGCGGCATCCTTCGCTGCTTATGCCGATTTATCCGATCGGGGAAATCAATAAAAATAGTGAAATTACATGGAGGAAAAGAGCAGAGAATACGCTTCGTTATGCGGAACATCAGACGGAATTTGGCATGTTTCAGTTCGGATGGCTCTCCTGTACCGCCTCTAGATTAGGCAAGGGAAATACGGCACTTCGACTGCTGTATGAGCAAGGCATTGACTTGTCACTCCGCAGCAACGGTCTGTTTGCAGAAGAAACCGAACGTTGGATGAACTACTGCAACATCACGAATGAACCTCTGTATCATCCACATATGATGGAGGCTTCGGGAGAAATGGTAGCTGCGGTGAACGAAATGTTACTGCAAAGTTATCAAGGCGTGATTGAGGTGTTCCCAGCATTACCCTCGGGCGAGCCTGAGCATGAACGGGCCATTGGTATGTATGACCATCATGTGGCGGAGAAGGTAAAGCCATATGAGCAATGGAGCGATTGCTCCTTTCAGGGATTGCTTGCTGTAGGGGCATTTGAAGTGAGTGCAGAAAGGAAAGACGGTCGCACGACTTGGGTGACGATCCGAAGCAAGGCAGGGAACAAGGTTACTCTACGTAACCCATTTGATACGGATAAACACTTCGTAGTTTTATGTAAAGTCGGTTCTACGTGGCGTACCATTGATGTCGTGCAGGATAATGAATGTATTTCATTTGAGACCGAGCAGGGAGGGGAGTACGCCATACATCCGGTGTTGACAGCTTTTCAGCCTGAGCACTATGCAGCAGAGTCCACTAGTCTAACGGTGAAGAAGAATGATCCCTTGGTTCATGTAGCCCATACCCATCGACGAGTATTCCTTGGCAAAAATCGAGACACGCAGCACTACCGAATGCTTGACCATTTTACTTTCGATTATTATTCAGGTAATCATCGAGAATCCAGACTGGCTGCCTATCGGCTTGATTTTGGCGTAGCCTCGCATGTATTGGAGAAAGAATATACGCATGTGCTGCCAAGACAGGTCCATATGGAAGGCGTTCTCGGTCAAACGTTTCGTAAAATAACCCCAGAAACCGTGTTCCAGTCTTATACCGGGATCGGATGGGAAAACAGGATTCATCTCGAAGCGATGGATCGTGAAGTGCCTGACGAGCTGCGCAGGGACTTTATCGGCGGAACGTGTGAAGCCACATTTATCGTGGAGCTTCCGAAGGGACGTTATGATTTGCTATTCGTAACTGGCGACAATGATGCACCGTCCTACACGGAGCTTGAAGTCGTTGGGCAAATTACGTGGAAGCCTGAATTGGCATTGAAAGGCGGGCAATTTGCCACGGAGATACTGCCCGTCACACAGAGAAAGGATGGATATGTGAGAATCAAATTCAACAGCTGCAATGGCATGTCGTGGCGAGTAAACGTGTTGATTATCAATAAAAATTACACGTACTTATAGAAGGAATTACTGAAAGGGGGTGAGTTATTTCTGAGGTAGGTTAAGTGATTGTTGCGGGGCCAATATGAATAACATGGAGGTTACAGTATGCGTGCGCTTAAAAAAGTAAAATTGACAGCATCACTTGCTATTCTAACATTGCTAACGATACAAGCAGTGGGGGGATTACAGACAGCTTCTGCTGCGACAGAGAAATTCCCAACGTATGTACAGCATACAGCCGTTCCAAGTCTCACATCGGGCAGAGCAGATATTGCTGGCTCTGCGTTCGTCGACAAAGACGGGGATTTTCACTGGATGTATTCACTAGCTGACTACTCGGCATCGGACAGCGGAGGTTCGTGGATTAAATACAATACGAATACGGACATGGGAGCCCTAAACACGAATTGGGGTACGACAACGATTTATAATTCGTATTGGGATCGGCCGGGAACGTTCAATTATAAGATAGACGAAGCCTATGGTATCCCAACGCCTTATCAAGATGACCATAATGATGGCATTGGCGTCTGGATTGATCCAGATACAGGTTACTGGTATGCATTGATTAATGATGAATATCAATTCTCGCCATTTGCGACGAATAACCCGACGAACAATGAGCGGATTGCCACGGGTATCCACAACAATCGGGTTCTATCCACCTACTCGACAGATAAAGGAGCTACCTGGCAGTTAATTGGGCAGGTTGCGACTTCGCCATGGAACGATAGTAATGAGGCTGCAACTAGTACGAATTTCCCTGGCACGACTTGGTCATACGGTGTGGCTGGCACACGTTTTTTTGTTGATAATGTAAACGGTTACTTCTACGCACTCTACAATAACCACATTAATTGGAAACCAGGGTATAGCAACATTCTTACTTACTTCAGTCTCGCTCGATCACCAATCTCTGCCAAAATGGCCGAAGGCTCTTGGGATGTCTGGTACAACGGGACATGGACGCGTTCTGCACTGAAAGGTTATGCAGGTTGGATCGGTAGTCCAATGGGTGCTGGTAGTGATCATAATCTGACCGTCAGCTATACACCAGCTACTGACAGTCTGTCTTTAACAGGTACGGGCATGGACGGTTCAGCCTTGAACATTACCTATACGAAGCTAACAAGCAGTGGAGATTTCACCTTCCAAGATCTCGCAGGCAACACGTATACGGCTAATAAGACCAATGGCACGATTAAAAATGCAAGCGGGACCAGCACTCCCTCTGTCTCCTACTCGGATCCGGCACTGGATGCGACAATGACGATTTACATTAAAAACAACCAAGTTTGGATTGACCAGGAAAACAACGCCACGGGATACCTGACCTCCATTCAAGCGGGGTCAAGCGGCAATGCCGTATTTAAAAATACAGCGACACAACGCTTATTTCTTCCCGTTAATACCCAATATCAAAATGCCTTCTCTTATAATGCTTATAGTGGCAAATACCGCTCTGTTGGTTACGACGGGTACGTTTACGAGACGGATGATTTGGGCAAACCAGACGCATTCAAAGTAGTAGGTAAACTTCCTTCTACGGTAGGTAGTTATCTGTCTCAACTGGATACAGGAAGTTTGACCAATCAACAAGTCAGCGGGAACTCTTTCCGAACGATTTCGGATTTATCGGGTTCTCAAAAGAACTATACAACAGCAGTTCCTAGTGCAGGGCAGACGTACTACTCAGCCTATAATCCACCAAAGGATCAAAATGGAACAGCGATTTCAGCTTCCACGGCGTATACGATTAACATAGGTGGAACGGCCATCCAGGATGGAACTGCTGGGCAGTGGCAATTCGTTCCTGTTCCTGATGAATTCGATACTTCTAAGAACAGCGGATTCTATCGCTTACAGAATATCTCCACAGGTAAGTATTTGAAAGTGGCTGGGGCGACGGCGCCAGCAACGCGGGCGATGGGGGCAACGGTGATAACTGGTGCAGCCGATGCAAATGCTAATCCGAGCGGAAATGGTGGGAATGGCGCAGCAAGCGGCAGTGATCAATGGTATCTTTTGCCTGTCGGAAACGCAACACCTGCCTATCTCACACCATCTTCCTCTGCCGCCACGATCGCAGCGGCAACGAATACAAGTCTGAATGGCTTAACGACTTATCGACTGGTAAACCGAGCTAGTGCGCTTGGTGTCGAGTTTACCTCAGGTCAAGCACGTATACAGAGTGTGAAGTTTGGGGCAAGTAACCCACAGGCAATGACGATTACCCCAGTAGCCTCAAATCCGAATGTACCATCGATGCCAACAGGTTTACTTGCGACTTCAGCCTCCATGTCTCAGATTAACGTCAGTTGGAATAATGTCACAGGCGCCACCGGGTATGACCTGATTGTTGATGGCGCATTGGTTAATAACGTAAGCAGCCCCTATACACATGCAGGGCTTTCGGCTGGTTCCACACACACGTATACGGTAAGGGCCAAGAATAGCCAAGGCTCAAGTATGTGGAGTTCATCTGTAAGTGCGACTACAGGTACAGGCATTGTTTCACAAGGCAAGACAACCACGGCAAGCTCTTTTCAAACAGGCAATGAGGTAAGCAATGCCAATGATGGGAACACGACGTCTACCCGATGGGCAGCCGTTACGAATAGGTATCCGCAGTGGTGGAAGGTTGATCTAGGCAGTTCCATGCCGATTTCCAAGCTCGAAAGCTACTGGTACAACAGCTCGTCCTATCCTAGATCCTACCAGTATAAAATAGAAGGAAGTAATGATGATGTGACGTATACAACAATCCTTGATCGGAGTAGTAATACGACACAAGGTTTAACTACGGATACATTCAATGCCGCATACAGATATGTCAGGGTTACCGTGACGGGCTCCAGTTACAGCGGTGGAAGTGCTTCGGCCTATGAATTTAGAGTGTTTGAAGGAACCAACCCAACTGGGCAAGTTGTTTCACAGAGCAAGACAACGACGGCTAGCTCCATCCAAACGGGTTATGATGTTAGCAATGCCAACGACGGAAATGCAACGACAACTCGGTGGGCAGCAGTCACCAACACGTATCCGCAGTGGTGGAAAGTCGATCTCGGCAGCTCCATGGCACTGACCAAGCTTGAAAGCTACTGGTACAACAGCACGACCTATCCAAGGTCATATGCTTACAAAATTGAAGGCAGCAATGACGATGTGACGTATACAACCATCCTTGATCGAACGAGTAATACAACGCAAGGCTTGACCACGGATACTTTTAGTGCCACTTATAGGTATGTCAAAGTTACCGTAACGGGTTCTAGTTACAGTGGCGGAAGTGCTTCGGCTTATGAGTTTAAGGTATACAATTAATACAGCTGGATTCTCGACACGAACGTATTGAAAAAAGGGGCTATCTCAAAAGTCGATTTCGACTTTTTGAAATAGCCTCTTTTTTCCGTTAATGACCGATGCGAGGAGTAATAAACATGCTTTTCCGCAAGTAACTGGATTTTCTCCATTTAATTGAAGTGGAATTCTCGAATTTGGAAGATTAACTGTATTTCCTGTAGTTAATTTCCTTAGAAGCACTCAACTATTCAAATATCATGCAAATCAAATGTACTTTTTCCATCTAATCATCCAAATACGTCAGATTCAGGTAAATTAGCTGTAGTTTATACATCTAGATTCGAATTGGTAGTCAGTATACAATCATAAGCCACCTAGAAGCAATTTGAAAGCTGCATTGAATCGAATTTCTCGGAAGCTAGGATATTCCTCTGTGAGTTGAAATAGCCATTGGCACGAATCATACCCTCCCGACCAACTTGCTTTTTCTCTGTTCATCCACACCAAATTACCAAAGGAAGTCATCAAATCCCCCTAGGAAGATCCGGATGGATATGTTATTTTCTATACCAAACATGCTAAAAGGGGAGCTTAAGCCATGGCTGATCAGGAAACCGCACGATGTTTAGAGCAGGTAGAAACGCGTATTGCTAGGGCGCAAAGGCTGATAGAGACGAATTGGGAGCGCTATATCAACGCGCCTTATGACTTGGCTAGACATCATCTAGCGAGAGCTGATCGGCTGCTTGATGAGGCGCGACAGGCAGCATCAACCGATACGGAGGGATGTTTAGCCAAAGCGACACTTGCATCAACGGAGGCATGGGAGGCGTACCTGCTTTCTCTGCCCAGTAGAGTCGCGGAGGCGCGAGGAGTCTGGTACCGTCCCGTAGAGAAGAGCCGTGAAGAAGTGGCTCGCACTTTGGATCGCGTACAGGCGGCTGGCTTCAATGAGCTGTACCTGGAGACATGGCTGTGGGGATATACGATTTATCCAAGTCATACGGCGATGATACATGGTATCGAGGCGCAGCATCCAGCGTTTCGCGGGTATGACCCTTTGGAAGCTTTCGTTCAGGAGGGAAAGTCTCGAGGCATCTCCGTTCATGCGTGGATGGACGGGTTCATGGTTGGTGTCGACACGACGGGTGGCCCCGTGCTGCGAGCCTATCCAGCATGGGCTGCGCTATCATATCGGCAAGCTCATTCACAGAAGCCAGTTCCTCAGCAGGGGACAGGTTACTTTTGGCTAGATTTGACCAATCCTTCTGTTCGTAAGTATCTCTTGGATATTGCGAAAGAGATTGTTTCTACGTACACAGTTGCAGGTATTAATTTGGATTTTATGAGATTCCCGCATACGGAGGAAGATTGGCAAGATAACTATTGTTTCAGCTTGTATGCTCGTGAAGCCTTTCAGCGTGAACATGGAACGGATCCATTAGAGATTTCTAGGGAGCAGGAGGAGCTTAGGACGACATGGTCGAAGTGGCTTGAGCAACTGGAAGACGATTTTGTTTCACAGTTGTACAAGGAGATGAAGCGGATCAGCCCGAATTTAATTGTATCGGCTGCACCTGAACCCGGTGCGGAGTCTACTAAAATTGGTAACTGGTCGCAGCACGTTGATGTTGTTATCCCGCAGGCTTATCATGCAACAGCCTCTGAGGTTCGACCCTCTGTTCATTTGCATAAAATAGAGCTGATGCCTGGTAATCTTGTCTACACCGGCATTTACCCGATGTATGCGCAGTTGGACGCACAGGAAACGATAGAACAAGTGCTAGCAGCGCAGGATATCGACATGGGCACGGTCGTATTCGCCTTTGGCCAAGCGACGGACGAAACGATTCGCGCTCTACGATTAGGACCGTGGCGAAACTCTGCGATTTCGACAGGGATGTTTCCACTGCGCGCCATCCAAGCTTTGTTGGAAGCAGTAAAAACAGATATGGAACAAGTTTATCTGCCACGGCTTGCGATTCATGAGCACAATGCGATTGCCCTCAGTGACTGTTTGGATGCGTTGCTTGAAGCTGTGAGAAGAGACGAGGTAGTTTTCGTTTTGGAGGAAAAGTTAACGGAGTTCAAGCAATTGCTGCTCCAACTTCAAGTGGATGAGAAGATTCATCCTGCTGTCGTGGAACAATTGAGGAACACATTAACAGCTGTTCAAGAGCTTCTACATTACGCACAGATAAAACAAGTGAAATAAATCCGAACGGAGGTCTCATGATGAATTTATTAATTGTAGAAGATGAAATCCGTCTCCGAAATGCGCTAGCTAATAATATTCCATGGGATAGGCACGGTATCGAAGTTGTGGGTCAAGCAGGCAATGGTGCGGAAGCCCTTCGAATCATTGACCGTAAAAAGCCGGACATCATTTTGCTGGATGTGCAGATGCCAGAAATGGATGGATTAACGCTGGCAAGACATCTTCGCCAAGTGGATCCTTTATTGAAAATCATCGTACTAAGCGGACATGATGATTTTACCTACGCACAAGAGGCACTGGGACTTGGTGTTATGAAGTATTTATTAAAGCCAGCAGGCGATGAAGAAATTTTGGAGACCGTACTCGAAGCTGCAGAAAAGTTGAAAAGCGAGCTTGAGCAGCGTCATAACGAAGATGAGTTGAAAATGAAATGGAAGCTTCATCTTCCTTACTTAGTTAATGAATTTTTCCAAGGCATGTTGAATGGGAAGTACGAAAACTGGGAGATTGGTCAGAAATGTAAAGATCTACAATTAGATCTGCAGAATGATGCTACTTATGCCGTTACCATCGTGGATATGGATCCAATCTCAGAGACGGACAACCGATTCAGCAGGAAGGACATGTCACTGCTCCAATTCTCACTCAGCAGTATCGTAAGGGAGGCTCTAGCGTCTACGCTTTGCTGGGTATCTACCAACTATGCGGGATGTACGATTATTGTTTTTCTAATGGATCGTGATGAGGAACCGAAAGTAGCGCTGCAAAAAATCAATGCTTTGACCGAAAAACTGTTATTCACGGTAAAAAGCTGTCTCAAACTTAGTGCGAGTGCCGGGATTAGCGGGATGACCGGCGGCTTAGCAGATATGAATAAGCTCTATGTTCAAGCTGTGCGCGCCCTACAAGATCGAATAGTACTGGGTCATGATCTTGCAATCCCCTACCGGTCGGAGCAAGGGCGAGAGCCAGAACTGACTTTTCAGCCCAACCATGAGAAAACACTGGAAATTGCCCTTGAAACAGGTGATGGGGATACAGCATTAGACATGTTAACTGCGCTTTGGAACGGCGGTATGGCGAAAGCGGAGACCGTAGATGAAATTCGTGAGCATATTCTGTATTTTACATATTTATTCGTCGGTATGATCCAAAAGCAGGGATGGCCCGTCCGGGAAGTAGCTGGCGAGGATTATGTTTATTTTCATAACCATTCGGAGCTGGCGTCCAAGGAACAGATCTTCTTCTGGCTGCAGCGGATGATCAAGGCCTATTTAACCTATGCAGGCCAGAGGCGCAAATCGACCAGTCATGGCATGATCAAGACCATTCTTAGTCTCGTGGAAAATGAAATCGATCAGGAAATGACCCTGCATGCTGTCGCAGACAGGATGTATGTGAATTCCTCCTATTTAAGCCGGTTATTCAAGCAGGAAACGGGTAAAGCATTCTCCACCTATGTGATGGAACGCAAAATGGAGCGGGCCAAAGCAATCCTTCAAGAGGGTTCACGTGTGTACGATGCTGCATCCGCCGTAGGGTACAGAGATGTTAGCTATTTTACAAGAGTCTTCCGTAAATACTGGGGTGTCACACCTGGGGAAATACGTAATTGATAGCTAAATATGACGTTCAGTAGCCTTCTCGGATTCCTTGGGAAGGTTTTTTCTATGTTCAGAATTTATAAGTTGACTTCTTTATTAGAAAGTGAGTTAGTCGATGAAACCGACTAACTCTAGTGATAAGGACTCGCGACCTAAGAGGACGGCTTGCGTTGTATTTTCATTTTCCTACTCGAGAAGTTATGAAAGTACCAAAACAAGTAATATTCCTCTAATTCGCATTAAAACGGGGGATGATACACTAGGTTTAGAAAGAGAGTACGAAGGAGGAGGCACCTTGAGCGAAACGAACACAACGAAAGAAACGGTCCTATCCATCAATAAAAATGTTAAAAAAAGATATATGCGTCAATTGTGGATCGATGTCAGGAAAGACTGGGATTTGTATCTCGCACTCCTGCCTGGCATCGCATTTCTCCTGCTGTTCAAGTACACCCCGATGTACGGAATTATCATTGCGTTCAAGGATTTCAATATTTTCGATGGGATGGCAGCAAGCCCATGGGTTGGTATGAAGCATTTCGATAAGTTGATTTCGTCAGCAAGTTTTTTGCAGGTATTTCAGAATACGTTGCTCATTTCCGTTTACAAAATTTTGTTCCTCTTCCCCCTTCCGATCGTAATTGCCATTCTACTCAATGAATTAAAAAACATGGCGTTCAAGCGAAGCGTTCAAACCGTCGTCTACTTACCTCACTTTTTGTCTTGGGTCATTGTCAGCGGATTATTCATCGATCTACTTTCCACGAATGGTGGTATCGTGAACAAAATCATCGTCGCCATGGGCGGCGAACCCATTCGATTTTTCTTAGACAGTCAGATTTTTCGTTCTGTTCTCATTGGGACGGCAGGTTGGAAAGAAACAGGTTGGAATACAATTATCTATCTGGCTGCCTTAGCTAGTATTGATCCTGGTTTGTATGAAGCAGCTAAGATCGATGGCGCCAATAAATGGAAGCAAATTGTACATATCACATTGCCTGGCTTGATACCAATTATTTTACTCATGTTCATACTTCGTCTGGGTTATGTGTTGGAAGCTGGAACGGAACAAATCCTCGTCATGTATAACCCCAGTGTTTACAATGTCGCAGACGTGATTGGCACGTACGTATACCGGATCGGACTCGGCGAACAGGATTATAGCTTTTCAACAGCTGTAGGGGTTTTCGAATCCGTTGTTGCCTTTATTTTGATTCTTACAGGTAACGGGCTGGCCCGGAAGTTTTTTGGACGAGGTATCTGGTAAACGGTGCATTCAGCATAAGGAGGATCTGAGATGAATTTGAAAAGCAGTTTACAACCTAGGTCCAGCAGAAAGTCCTCAGCCATCCCGTTATCGCTCGGCGAGAAAATTTTCACTGTGGCCAATCACTTATTCTTTATTCTTTTGGGCTTATCGACCATTTTTCCGTTTATTAACCTGATTGCCAAATCACTAAGTAGTGAGGCGGCCGTTGTTGCGGGGATGGTGAGCCTATATCCAATTGATTTTCAAATAGGAACCTATACGTATGTGGCGAGCAATTCGATGTTTCTGAGTGCATTTACGATCTCCATCACGGTAACGATTGTTGGATCACTCATCGCATTGTTCATGACGACGCTTGCCGCTTATCCGCTCTCCAAACCAAGATTAAGGGGACGTAAGCTGTTCATCCTTATGTATTTATTTACAATGTTGTTCAGCGGTGGCCTGATTCCGACGTATCTGCTCATGCACAAGCTGCATCTCATTGATAAACTGCCGGTTCTCTTCCTGCCCTACATGATTAACGTTTACAATATGCTCATTATTAAAAGTTACTTCGAAGGCCTGCCTGACAGCCTGGAGGAATCGGCCAAGATGGATGGGGCCAGCAACATGCGGATATTTGGGCAAATTATATTACCTCTTTCCATGCCTGTACTTGCAACGATTGCCTTATTTTATGCGGTTACGTTCTGGAACGATTATTTTACTTCACTTATCTATATTAATTCCGCAGATTTGAAGCCGTTGCAATTGTACTTGAAGGAGTTGTTCGTCTCCTCCACGGATACTTTCATGCGGACGAATGTCGATGCATCCTTGAACGTATCGCCGCAGTCAATTCAGGCGGCATCAATTATTCTAGCTACACTTCCGATCGTATGCGTGTATCCGTTTTTACAGAAATATTTTGTTAAAGGTGTGTTGGTTGGCTCTGTAAAGGGATAAGGTCACATGTCAATCATGAAGGGTGGTGGTGGGCCAGCTCTACAAGGGTTCCATGATCGTTGGTATATGGCAGTATCCATACTCAAAGGGAAAAATAGGGAGGCTCTTACATGGTAAAAAAAATGTTAGTTCTCATGTCCATCACAGCGATGACAGCAGGGATTACGGCTTGTGGTGGATCCAGTCAGACCACTAGCAGTTCTACAACGCCAGCTGCATCTACAGCTCCTGTTGCAACCGTAGAAGCAAATAAACCAAAGCCTGAATTCAAAGCACTGCTGCAATATGCGCGTTTTGATCCGAATACCGAAGTCGTAGCCAAGTTCCTGAATGAAAAAACGGGCTACAAGGTGACCTACGACATGCTGCCAGTTGAAAATCCGGATGATAAGCTCAATTTACTCATGGCGAACAAAGAGAAATATGCCTACATGCTGCTCAGTGGACCTCAATATTCGAAGCTTGCTGCCTCTGGTGCGCTGGAGCCGATTGATGAGCTGGTTAACAAATATGGTACGAATATGAAGAATGTCATTTCACAAACCTCTTGGAACGGTGCGAAGTTAAATGGCAAAATTTTCGGCATACCGCAAACAGGTTCAGGAACCATTGTGAATACACAGCTCATCGTCCGTCAGGATTGGATGGATGAACTTGGCTTGAAAGCACCTACGACACGTGATGAATTGTATACCGTTTTGAAAACGTTGAAAGAAAAGAAAAATGTCATCGGAATGTCCGGTGGGAAAAGTCCACTTCTACCTGAAGTGCTGCCTACTTTTGGCATCCCGATGGTTCAGGGTACTGCTACAACCGGTTGGCAGGATGTTAATGGTAAATTGGTAAATTCCGTTGAGAATCCGAATATGAAGAAATATTTGGAATTCATGAAAAAGCTGTACACAGAGAAATTGATTGATCAGGAATGGTCGCTGAACCAAGCGAATAAAGTGATCGAGAATTTCACAAGCGGTAAAGCGGCGATCATTTCAAATGCTTATTTTAACGCGCCAACTGTGCAAAATGCCCTGCTGAAAAATTCGCCAAATGCCAAAATCGGCAGCTTCCCTTACTTCAAGGGGGACGATGGCAAAGTCCAGGTCATGGGCAGCGCAGGGATCAGCTTCTATGTGGGTATACCGAAATGGGCAGAGAACAAAGAAGATATTATTAAATATTTGGATCTGAAGCTCGATAAAGATATTTTTAAAGAAGCGGCGATTGGCAAAGAAGGCGTTCACTATAAGTTGGAAAACGGCAATTACTTCCCGATTCTGCCGAAATTCAATGATGAATATAACAATGCTTCTACGTTCTTAACAGGTGTGGATGAGAAAAATTACCCAATCTACTGGCAGGCGCGTGTTCGCAAAGATCCGATCTTAACGGATTCCTTCAATAAAATTCAAGAAGCTGCCAAAGGTAACATTGTGTTAGATCCACTTGCTTTTGCGCCACCATTGGAGGCGATTGGAAAATACAACTTGAAGCTGCAAAAGCTGATGGAAGATACGTTCTTGAAATACATCACAGGTGCAGAACCACTTGAAAACTATGATAAGTTTGTAACGCAATGGAAAGCAGATGGCGGAGAAGAAATGACCAAAGCGGCCAATGAATGGTACGCAGCAAATAAGAAGTAGCAGCGAAATCCCCTGCGGTAATGCCGTGGGGGTTTTCATTCTAGATAAGTGCATCTATCTGTCCAATATGGACGGTAAAATCGGTTATTTTGCCCAAAAGGAGTGGAGTTTGAGATGAAGAAGATTGGTTTTATTGATTATTTTCTAGATGAGTGGCATGCGGAGAAATATCCTGGCTGGATCGATAAGGCTTCGAGTGGACGTATGCAGGTTACTTATGCATATGGGAAAACGAATGTGGATGGGAAGCTTAGCAATGGGGAATGGAGCCAGAAGAAGGGGATACAATTGCTTAATTCCATCGAGGAAGTTGTGGAGCAAAGTGATTATTTGGTCGTTCTTTCGCCGGATCACCCTGAGTATCACGAAGAACTCGCAAGTCTGGCCCTGCAGTCGGGCAAGCCAACTTATATTGATAAAACGTTCGCTCCTGATCGAGCGGCTGCCTTGCGGATGTTTGAGCTCGCTGAAAAGCACCGAACTCCGATGTATTCGACCTCTGCACTGCGGTTTGCAGCGGAGTATGCAGGTATCGAGAAGCAAGGTATCGAGTCCATCATCAGCTTAGGGCCAGGGATGTTTGCTAACTATGCTATTCATCAGGTGGAGCCAATCGTCTCCTTGATGGGGACGGATGTGAGACGTGTGATGTGGGTGGGCACGGACCGAACGCCAGCGTTGATACTTGGATATGGGGATGGCCGGCAAGCGATGTTTCATCAATACGGCTGGGAATGTCCATTTAGTATGGCCCTTTATTATGATGGAGGGCAGTCAAAATTTTTAAAGATTGAGTCGGACTTCTTCGGAGCATTTATCGAGAATTTGGTTGGGTTTTTCGAGTCGGGCAAGCCGCCGGTTTCCCATGAGGAAACGATAGCGATTGCAACGATTCTAGAAGTCGGCATGAAGGCTGCGAAGACGCCATATCAGTGGCTGCAGCTGCCGTAAGCCGTATCGCATAGAAAGATCCAGCACCTTTCTTCTGGAGGGGGCCGGATCTTTTTTAGGTCTGGAAGTGTAAGGAGCAAATAAAGTTGTAGACTGACGATGTTTCATTGGTTTGAATGACAGACTCATTCTTTAAAATAGGGCGTAATCCCTCTTGCATATAGGTTTTCCACTAACTTGGAAAATTCTTCTGACGATAAATCCTGTTTACGCTGGAGCCAAAGACGAAATAAAGAAAGGGAAGTTGTCAGGTAAAACTCAATGAAGTATGGCGTTAAGGAGTGGTTTTTCGGAACGTTTAATTCTAATTGATCCAAAGTGATTTCTTTTTTTAAACGTTTTAAAAAACGGGTACTTCCGTAATCACCCAAAAGAGCATTAAGAGCCAGGAGATGTTCTCTATCGTCCATACAATAGAACGTATCTTGAATCGTATGCATCGAGAGCTCTTTCATCGCCAATTCTTTTTTCATGTCATTTATTAAGTCATTTTCAACAGCGTCTAACAATTCGTAAATGTCAGTAAAGTATTGATAAAAGGTGCTGCGGTTAAATCCTGACTCATTCGCAATTTCCTGAATCGAAATTTTCTCAATCGGCTTTTGGCTATATAACTCACAAAAAACTTCTACAAACTTTTGTCTCGTTTTCTCTGTTATTTGGGGTTGCTTTTTCATGTTTCCCTCCTACTGGCGAATAAGAAGATCATCCGACAAATACTGAAATACTGATGGTTGATCGAGGAATAATAAAGATTTACAATCACATCATACAACATGTTGTCTGATAATCAAAAGATAATGTTCATAAGTAGGGGTGGTTTTCATGTCAGTAAAGCAAGAAAGAATTTTAATTTTTGGTGCAGGTGTTATCGGGAGCATGTATGCAATTAAGCTTATTGAAGCAGGGTTTGACGTTAGCCTGTTTGCGCGATCTAATAGATTTAAATCATTAAGAGAAAACGGCCTGCAATATAAAGAAAAAGGTACAGTTAGATCCATACAAGTGAATGTCATTGATACGCTCGAAAATGACGATGTATACGATTTTATTTTCGTTACCGTTCGTTATGATCGGTCCGAATCCGCGTTGTTAGCACTAAAAGATAATCAAAGCAAACATATCGTTACGATGACGAATAATTCAATTGGATTCTCTTCGTGGCTGAATATCGTAGGGGATAGACTTTTACCAGCTTTTCCCGGCTTCGGCGGACAGATTAAAGATGGCGTATTGTATGCTCGATTTATGCCAAAGATTATAGTGGCAACTGTATTTGGTGAAATGAATGGCGTAGTGACAGAGCGCATAGAAAACCTCGCAAAAATATTTAAAAGAGCAAAGCTTCCCTACGTTATTAAAAAGGATATGCAAGCATATCTAATCACACATTCCGTAGCAGACATTGCCCTGTTGAGCTTTTTGCATTCTGAGAATAAAGTAATTGACAAAAAAACAGTCAGAACCAGAAAGACAGCACGCCAAATAACAGTCACTTTAAAAACGTATCTAAGGGCAATACAAAAAGCCGGTGTCTCAATTGATCCACCAATGCTTAGAATGGCGCTTATATTTCCAAACATATTTTTGGATCTTTTCTTTATGGCATGGCTGCGAACTAAAATGGTAAGTGATATGATGCTGCCGGATTTTGCGAATAGTGCCACTAATGAGATTGTGCAACTGAAGAATGATTTAATGAAATTTTTAAGTCAGCATGATATCAAATCGGACATGCATGTTCAGTAATTTCGCACTAATGGTGCCGGCAAAGCAAAGCACCCGAGTTCATCGACATATCGATGAGCTCGGGTGCAGAAGCGGCTACGCATATGAGGAAAACTCAGTCGATGGATTCCTCCATCACCGCATCTTCATTTTTATCTTTATGGCTGTTGAACACTTTAATCTTAATATCAGCCTGCTTGCCACGATAGGAAGCTTTTATTGTAGCTGATCCGGGCTTCACAGCTGTGATGACGCCGTTAGTTGTAATAGACGCTACTTTATCGTGGGAAGAGCTGTAGGCCACATCTTGGTTGATGTAGGCATTGACGCCATCGGAGTAAGTTACTTTAAGTGGCGCTTGGTAAGTTTCGCCTTTGACAAGACTGTGCTTGTTCTCGTCGAAGCTGAGACTTGCCACATCCACGACAGATACGATGGACTTAGCGGTTTTACCTTCGAAGCTAGCCGTAATTTCCGTGGTTCCTGCTTTCAATGCGGTAACGTTACCATCTGCGGCAACAGTGGCTACCGATGGATTACTGGAGCTGAATGTAGCTCCAGCGACAACGGCGCTCGACTGATCTGAATAAACGGCGGTCGTTACGGATGCGTGCTTGTCACCAACAACAAGGCGATAGGCAGCAGCATCAAGCTGAATACCTGTGAGGACAGGAGCTGTACGCGTGATGTTTACGGTTTTCTCGTTCGTTTTGCGACCATCTACATAGACGGAAATTTTCACATTATTTACCCCGATTGCGAGATCCACATTCCCGATAAAGTCTCCACTACTGGACACCTCAGCCGGTACGCCGTTCAGAAGAACACGTGGTGTCCCCGTTCCAATCACTTCGACTTCGCCTTTGATCTCTAGATTACGCAGGGCTGTACTCGTACTCTCATAATCCAAATACCCGCGAAGCACGGCCGAACGTACGTCATCACCGACCTTGTAGGTTCTTGCGACCAACTGCCTTCTCGTCCGCACACCAGAAGCATCCAGCGCAGAGATAACGAAGCCGCCTTGTGGAATCACACTGTTATTCGGCGACATAGTAGCCCAGTTCCAGGTAAGCGCCTGCTGCTGGTTCACGACTTTCGTGACTTTTCCTGAGCTGTCCACGATAGCTTCTACACCGAACGTGCTGGTGGCCGTCGTTTGACCGAAGTCATCGGAATAAATGTTGAGATTATTCTCGTTTCGACTCACATTGAAGAGATCACCTTCAAGGAATGACTCCGGACTGCCTGGGATGCTTGAGCCGATTTGATAATCCTTTACATAAGCCACGTCATGGAGCGATGCCTTCACCACGGACCAGTTCACTTGTGAAAGATCGAAGAGCATGAGGCCATTCGATTGCGACAAGCCAGCTTGAAACACGGAACGCTGCAGTGGTGGGTCTTGAATGTTCGCCAAAGCAATACTAGCATACATCGGGACTTCACCGTTCGTTACGATGTTACCCAAGGTAATGTGGTGTTCGATTTCCTTTTGTGTCGTTTGATACGTACCAATCATGAGGAAATCGATGTTGCCTGCATATCCGGTCTGCGCGTATGAGTCCGTATAAAGGCTGTCATCCGGCAGTTGCAAACGGCTGTCGTACTTGAAATTCGGACTGCCCCAATGGACGCCGTTCAAATAGTAAGACTCAAACCAAGAACCCACATAAGCGGAAGAATAGACCTTATGACCTTTCAAAGCGGAGTAACGATCGGTTAGTAAACGAACATCATCCGTAAACGTTTTGATCGTTTGCGAGCGGAACTCCCACCAGTCATTAATGAGCGGACCCGCTTGACGAACATTGTTCACGTAGCTGAAAACATCCGCAGGCCAATTCGTCAGCTGCTTACCCCGAGTAGCAAGAAACGCCTCAAACTTCGTGCGCGTCAAGGGGCTGAAGTCGGCCGTTTCGTTGTCATAGCGGGTACGATCAAGAACTACACCGTCTACATCATAGTTCTTGATCACTTCTTCCATGTTTTTCAGCTCAAAAGCTCTTACGTCATCATTGGCTGGGTTCACGAAAGCAACGAGGGACTTGCCCGATGTATAGTATTTGCTCTCACGCAGACGCAAAATTTGGCCGTTATCCTCAGGACGGTACACATGCTCTTCCCAATCCAGATGCTGGTTCAGCAATCCATACTCGTTGTGTGCAGGCGAGCCTTCAGCAAAAACGTTGAATGCTGCATGAATTTTGATACCAAGCTGATGTCCGTACTTGATAAACTCTTCCAACATATCCAGATTCGGGTTGGCACCCGCACGCGTTGGCGCTGTCATTTGAGAGATGTGCGGACGATTCGTCAAATCGTTCTTCTTATAGTTGGCGAAGCCTTCGACGCCTTTGACATCAAGCGCAATAGCGGTCACACCAGCGTCTTTCGCTTTGGTCAGCATATCACGAATATTTTCTGGCGTTTGCAGTTTGAAAATATTGGTTCCTTGGTCGACCCAGAGGACGACTTCTTTGGCAATACTGGTTTGTTTTTTATAAAACACAACAAGTGTTTTTCGATCATTCTCTACGCCATTCTTAGAGGCGACGACATCAAGGTAATTCACGCCTTCAGCGAGGCCTAACTCACTCTGGAAAGTACCATTCGCTTGCAAAGCAATCGAAGTCTGGTTAACGCGAATCGCATAGGTGATACCTGACTCCAAGTTTTCCAACTTGCCGGAAATCGTCGTTTTCGGCACGGTTACCGTAAACCAATCGTCGTTATCCAGTTTAAGTCGCGCTTGAGGCCCTTGACCCGTCATAAGTGCGGAGACAGGGACCACTTCGCCATTTTTACGCAGCTTAATGAGGTCGCCAACCTTGAAATTTTTGGCTAGATACTGTTTAAAGGTTTTGTTCGCCCAGCTGTCATCATTCGCGACAAGAATGAAGCCGCCTTGAGGGGTCGTCAAGGTTGTCGGTCCTGTCCAGACAGGCACACCGCCGTTAACGGATGGATTGACAACCCGAGTCACATGATTTGTCGCATCGACGACAACACCGATGGAGGTGGTGCCAACGGTAACGGATGTTGCAAATTCCGTTGTGAATAATGCGACATAATCGGTGATTCGACTCATATCCGTATCAATGGCATTGATTTGCTTGCGCGGACCTTCAATATCAATGGTGATATCGACGGGAGCTGCTTCGACTTCAATAAAATCAGTGGGGCTGGTTGCCGCAGATGCGGTTATGGACCAAGAAGAAGCGAGTAGTGTAATCAATAAAGTCATGATTAGCCATTTCGATTGTTTCAATTGGTTTCACATTCCTTCCCTAGAAGCGGATTTCTTCACCTTTTTCGCTAGATTCATAGACACCACATAGTATTTTCATCATCTCAACCCCGTCCTGTACAGGTGATAGAGTCTCCTTTTTACCTTGGCAGACTTCAATAAAGTAATTGATTTCATCCTGAAAGCCGGCAACAAAATCGAAAGAAAGATTATTAATCTGCGGAGTAAGATTCAGAATGGTATCGTACTTCTCTGTAATGATGGATAACTGCGGTTCTAATTCTGCTCCGCCTTTGTCCCCGTATAGCTTAACCGTCAATTCGTCTTCCTTGGCATGAAGCGTAAAGCTAACGTCAACCAGGATCGAAGCACCGTTCTCAAATCGAATGAGGGCATTGGCCAAATCCTCGACTGTATTATGAGTGGGGTCATAATCAGCAGCTTTGTAAAAAGCCAAGTTCTTCACATTGGCACGATTCCCAAGTTTTTTGTAGGTATTACCAGAAATGGATTTGACTTTAGGTCGTCCCATCAAGTACCAGCACAGATCAATCACATGTACACCTACGTCGATCAAAGGGCCGCCACCCGAACGATCCACATCGGAGAACCAGCCACCTGGGTTGCCCAAACGACGAATGCAGGATGCCTTCGCGTAGTAAATGTCGCCGAGCTCGTTGTTATCGAGGAACGATTTGATGATGCGGGTATTGGAAGCGTACCGGCGAACGAAACCGACTTGCAGCGTTTTGCCAGTACGGCGAACTGCATCTTCGACTTCCAACGCCTCTTTCACCGATGTACATAGTGGCTTTTCGGTGAGTACGTTTTTACCAGCCTCCAAGGCGGCAATGGATATTTGGGCATGGCTATTGTTCCATGTACAAATGCTAATAGCATCTATAGCCTCATTTGCTAGCAATTCCTCATAACTTGTATAGATATGTTGGATGCCATATTTCTCAGCTTTTGCTTTTGCGCGTTCCTCGTTCAGATCACAGATGGCATAGAGTTCAGCATCCGGATTCGTATGATACGATTTCAAATGCATTTCGGATATGGAACCTGCGCCAATGACACCAATTCGTATTTTACTCATGAACATGCACCTCTTCTTATGGATGATTAATGTTAGACAGGACGTATCGTAGGCCAAGCCAACTCGATGCCGTAGCTTTCAAGCATAGTCTGGAAAGTGCGAAGCTCAGAAGCCTCATTGCGTACTTCACGTGGCATGATGCCACGATCGATACAGTGACTTGCGAGAAAACCAGCCGCTTCGCCAATATTCCACTCGACAGGATGTAGTCGGTAACATCCATTGGTGATGTGGGTGACACCCAGATTTTTGCATGCTGGCAGCAAATTGTTCATTCGGATCGGAATCAAGCTGCCCAGTGGAATCTGGAAGGGTAGGGAAGAGACATCTATATAATGACGATTGCCCGTACTCGGATGGAGGTCGATGCGGTAACAACCGATACCAACGGAGTCATGGAACTGTTCGGCTTTCCCGTCAGGTCGGCACGCAGTGCTTACATGTTGCTCCAGAACAGTAAATTCGGCTTTAATCCTGCGCGACTCTCGTATGTAGGGATACATAGCCAGCCCATCATCCGTACCGACGATATCTGGACGCAGGCGAAGACCGGGGTAACCTTGCCCGCCATCAGGCCTAGGTGCTTCCGTTTGCAGCCAATAGAGCAAGGATAAGCTGAGCTGTTTTGCATCCCATAGGTGTTGCTCTCGTTCCTCTGCGCTGACATCGATAACTGAGCCTAGCCAGTAGTCGTTCTGCGGCCAATTGACCAATGTAATGTCACCGGGATAAAAGCCTTCCTGGAAGTTCCGACTATCAATAATGCGCCGATAAAAGAATAAAGAGTACTTGTCCGTGCCTTCAAACAGTTCATAGGAGACATGCTCCAACGTGCTCGGACGAACACCCGACCAGCTGAGCAGCCGATCAGGCCAGAAGTCTGCTTTGTACGTTTTCCAGAAGTCATAGCGCTCTGGGCGCGCAATGGTGTGGTCTTCACCTTCGATGTAATCCATGGCGAAACAGTACGTGAATCCCTGCATGTCTTGCGGTAGGGCATCACCATCTACGGCATTTGGCTCGCCAGTCTGACTTTTAGACTCAGCACCTGTCACATATTCCGCACCCGCAAGTGGCAGCACATCGCCACATTCGGTGGCGTCAAGGAAATAAGTACCATGCAGCGTCACGCTCTCGCCGCTCGTTAAGTTGCGAACTGTGACGGAATGAACATCATCACCGTCCACAGATACGGATTCTAGGCGATGGCGAGTTAGAATCTGCAAGCGCCCGCTGTTAACATAGGGAGCCAGCATATCGTGCAGGACGGCTAACGCTGCCCGCGGCTCATGACATAACCGTGAAACGCCGCCATTCCCAGGATTAAGATGTGGTCTTGAACGCGCCTCTGAGGTAAGTGGGAAATGACGGCGGTAATAGTCACGTACACCTTCTCGGAACTGTCGATAACTGCGTGTGCAGCCAAACTGTTCGATCCATGGGTGCTCATCGGGCGGAACGGCTTGGCTCGTTAATTGCCCGCCGATCCAGTCGGTTTCTTCGGTCATGATCACTTTTTTACCGGATTTGGCAGCGGCTAGTGCGGCTGCATATCCGCCAGTTCCACCGCCGATCACGACGATATCAGCTTGGTGGTTGTGCGTATGGGGATTGCTTTTCGTGTTAACCAACGATGATTGTCCCTCCTTTAACCAATTCGCCTGCAGGCATTCACAGGTTATCCCTATTGTATTACAGCTGGTAAATAGCCACAGCGGAGGACCATGACTTCTTTTGGTACTTTAATAACCCATTCGTCGTGAAAAAAAAGGGATTGTACAAGCGAGGGCGAAGATTGATTACCAAACAAGATATTAGTGTATGGATGCGAAATTACCAATAGGGGAGAGATTCTTAATGAATAATCAACAACAATCAAGTGATGTCTTGAAATTGGATGCGAATATGAGCATTCCTGAACTTGATGACCAACAATTGGAATGGTACTCACCGTTAGAGCAACCTTTTTATGTAGCGGGGTTTGGATGGCTTAAGGAGGAGCAACTGTACCGTCGACTGCCCACGAATCCCGCATGGACGCTGCCCGAGGCGGTGGATAACTTAGCGAACTGTACGGCTGGCGGGCAAATTCGATTTACAACGAATGCGGTCTCCCTATCCATTAAGGTGAAGTTGACCAGTGCTGCGAATATGTATCATATGCCCGCAACAGGTCAATGTGGATTCGATTGTTACATTGGAGAGCCAGGTGAACAGTTCTATTACAGTACGACTCGTTATGACTTGAAACAAACCGAATATGAAAGCGTTATGTTTACGGATATGGATCCCACAGATAGAAGCATTACTTTAAATTTTCCACTGTATCAAGGCGTTCAAGAGGTATGGATCGGCTTAAACCCATCTGCACAAATCGCTCCTCCACCAGCTTACGATAACAGTGAAAAGATCCTCTTGTACGGTACTTCCATCACGCAGGGAGGTTGTGCAACCCGTCCTGGCATGGCCTATCCCAATATCCTGTCTAGACGAGTGAATATGGAATTTCTGAATTTAGGATTCTCAGGTAATGGTAAAGGAGAGCCTGAGCTTGCGCACATGGTAGCAGAAATACCAGATCCTGCCTGCCTCGTCTTGGATTATGAAGCAAACTGCGTATCCACGGAGAGCCTGCAAAAGACTTTGCCCGAATTCATTCGTATCTATCGAAATCAACATCCAGATACGCCGATTCTCGTGATTTCTTGTATTACTTATGCGAAAGAAAGATATAGCAAGCAGTTGAAGTTAGAAAAGGAAGAGCGTAAAGGAGTCCAGCTCCGCACGGTCGAACAATTCCGTGAAAATGGAGATGCCAACATCTATTTTTACGATGGATCAACGTTACTAGGGGAAAATGCGCACGAATGCACCGTCGATGGTGTGCATCCGACTGATCTTGGATTTCTTCGTATGGCGGATGGTCTCACTCCTGTTCTCAAGAAAATACTCGCTTAATTGTTTACCGGTTGGTTACGATGGAAGGGGAATGGAAGGATGAAAAGAATGAGGGCAGCTGTTCTAGTCATACTCGCTTGTTGTTCAACTGCTGGCTGCGGCATTCCGAATTTGACCTTGAAGGAAGAGAATAAGGTGGGCACAGCAAGCGAACCTGCTATTCGAATCGTTGTGAACAGCCTGGGTATGAATTTCCCGGAGGGGATGGATGAGAATCATAATCCTTATCTTCGTTATATCGAGAAAAACATTGGTGTTCAGGTCAATGTGACACTCCCTCCGCTCAATGGCTATGATGAAAAGCTAAACGTCATTATGGCGTCTGGCGAGCCCCCGGATTTGCTGAATACAAGCGATCCATCGTGGTTTATCCATTTCGTAAATCAAAAGGCGCTGACGCCTTTGAATGATTATATCGAGAAATACGGCGCCAATCTGAGAGCCAAAATCCCCAAAGAAGCATGGGATAATGTCACCGTGGATGGCAAGATCTATGCAATACCGAGTTTGAACGAGGTGAAAGGAACGGAAATTATCTACGCCAGGAAAGATTGGCTGGATAAGCTTGGGCTGCAGCCTCCTAAGACAATCGAGGAGTATACGGCGGTGATGAAGGCCTTTGCGGAGAGAGATCCGGATGGCAATGGGAAAAGAGATACCTATGGCTTATCCATTCTGGAGCGGCTTCGGAGAACTTCGCCATTACTAGGTGCATTTGGTGTACAAATGAAAGCTTGGTACGAACGAGACGGGAAGTTAGTTTACTCGGGGGTCCTCCCGGAAATGAAGGAGGCACTTCTGTATCTGCGAGGTTTATATGACGATAACGTACTAGACCCCGAATTTCCATTAAATAAAATTGATGTATTGGGTGAAAAAATTGTAAGCGGACGTGTGGGCTTGTTTTCGGCAGCCTGGTCGGACACGCGTTCACATATTGCAGCTAACCGCAAAATCGATCCGAAAGCGGAATGGATTCCTCTGGATTTCCCGATCGGACCTAATGGGAAGCATGGTGTCTACAGCACGTCCAACGTCCGTTCTTACAACGTGATCCCAAACAAGAGCGACAAGGCAGAGGCTGTCGTTAAGTTCTTGGATTTCGTCGCAGGCCCAGGACAAACCAGTTTAAAGCTTGGCTTTGAGAACGAAATTTGGACGAGGGTTAACGGAAAATTGTCCATTCGGTTTGATGAACATACGAAGCACGGCTATCGTGGTATTTATGGTGCGTTGGCGGATATGGCAGATCCAAATGTCACGCGAGATCGGCTGGAGGCTCTAGGTTCACAGTTCCGCCTTTATGATAACATCCAACGGATCGAACAGAATTTGATGGTTGACCGATTCAATGGGCCTCCAACACCAGCTATGGGTAAGCATCAAATTAAGCTGTCTAAGCTGCAAGAGGATACGTTCACGCGAATTATTGCAGGCTTAAGCCCTATAGAGGAGTTCGACGCTTTTGTGAAAAAGTGGAAGGAAGCCGGCGGTGATGAAATTACTGGGGAAGTGAATGAATGGTGGCGAGAAACCAACAAATGATTAGAGAGTTCCTATCCAAAATTCGTAAACTACTAGCCAGTTATATCCAAGTTCGGCTGACGTGGTATTTTCTACTCATTCTACTCCCATTAGCTGGATTTAGTTTGTTTGCCATAGCCAAATCGCAGATGATTCTGGAAGTGCAGACAGGGGAAAGAACACAGGGCGCTCTCCATACAATGACGGATTATCTTGATCTGACCTTGCAAAATATTGAACAGCTGTCTTCCTTAATCGCCTTTGATACGAATGTTAACGCCACACTGCAGTCTGTTGGTCAAGAGCCAGAAAAGCAGTCGTTCGTTCATTTTGCTCAAGTGATGGATCAGATAACAAGTATGACGACGGTCAATCTTATTGTGGACCAAATCACGATTATTCACATGCCTTCACGTACGGTTATTTCCACCAAATTCGGTGGAGGCAAGTTGCCATCCGGGGCTGAGAATCAAGAATGGTATCAGCATTTGATGGAGGCAAACGGAGGGACTATTTTTTTTACACCGCAGGTGGGTGAATCCTACTTCGATGCAGACAGTGTGCATCTGATTCGGACGATGGATCCGTATAACCGTACGTTGATGAATCCGAATTTGCTTATTTTATCTGTCAAAAAGAGTGCTCTGATCGAGCTTGCGAAACCTCTGCTGCCTTCCAAAAATGCGAACATCTATCTCTTCGACAATGACGGAAGATCGATCACAGGCACAGGTGGCAGTGTGAATGCCCAAGTGTGGGAGAAGGTTGAGCAGGTAAGAACGATTCGCAAATCACCCCAAACAGGGACGGAAATGGTAACGATCAGCGTGAAATCGAAGTTATCTGGGTGGTCGCTTATGATGGAGCAGCCTTTATGGGAAATTCGAAGTCATACGGACTCGCTGAAGATTTTTTCTTATGGTATCCTAGTCGTCAGTTTAGTTTTGGCAATTTGGACTTCTTGGATTATTTATCGAGGTATATCTGCGCCGCTGCGCAAATTAGCCTATGGGATGAAGCAGCTCCGTACGGGGAATTTCACCATCCAGCTGGAGGATACCCGAGTAGATGAATTAGGCTATGTAATTGAATCCTTTAACCGAATGGCCGAGAATCAAAAAACACTGATTCGGGATCATTACGAGAAGCAGCTTTTATTGTCCAAAATGGAACTGAAATTTTTGCAATCTCAAATTAATCCGCATTTCCTCTACAACACGTTGGATTCGATTTATTGGACGGCCAAAAACTATGAAGCAGATGAAATTAGTGAAATGGTGTTGAATTTATCGAAATTTTTCCGTTTAAGCTTGAATAAAGGAAATGAGACCTTTACTGTTAAGGAAACGATTGAACATTTGAAGTATTATATTAAAGTGCAGCAATTGCGATTCTTAGATCATTTCACGGTACGCTTCGACATTGCCGAGGAAAGCGCCCATTATCATGTGCTCAAGCTCCTCCTGCAACCTTTGGTAGAAAATGCTGTGCTGCACGGCTTAGAGAAGCAGAGCAGTGGTGGGGAACTTGCCATTTCCTCCTATTTGGATGACGGTCATCTCGTCCTAGAAGTACACGATAATGGCGTCGGTGTCAGCAAGGATAGGCTGAATTATATTTGTGGCAAATTAGAGGAGGCAGCTAGGCAAGCGACCGAAGGTATTACTACGGATATCAAAAAAGAGAAGGATTTGTTCGGATTACGAAATGTTGTCGCACGTATGAAAATGTATTATGGGAATGAATCACAATTTCTATTTGAGAGCGGTTATCATATGGGAACGCGGATTACACTCCGTCTCCCACTGGACATGTGTGAATCACCGATTGAGGAGCAAGCAGGGTAATAGGGTAATGCTGACTTCAATCATTCCACATTATAAATCTAACAAAAAAGAAGATGATGTGATGGGAACAGCATTTAGCTTGAGACGTAAAGCTTTTATGCATAAGCATTTCTCCGGCAAAGTGATGGATTATCAACAGATTATTGGCCTATATATACCGATCCTTATCGATCAGGCATTCCTTGTCGGACTTAATTTGGTGAACATTGCCATGATCAGTTCGTCAGGAGTTGCCGCCGTTAGCGCAGTAAGCATGATTGATTCGCTTCAAATATTTCTGATCAGCGTATTCGTAGCAGTTTCAACAGGTGGAACCGTGGTGGTTGCCCAGTATAAAGGAAGCGGTAATGACGGGATGGTAGCCAAAGCTGCAGCTAGCTCCATTTCCTTGGTGTCGGCATTCGCGCTCGGTATTAGCTTGTTAATGATTGTGTTTCATACGCCAGTCTTAACACTACTGTTTGGGACAGCCTCTCCGGAGGTGTTCGCTTATGCCAAGACCTATCTGATTGGGAGCAGCGTATCTTATGTAGGGATTGCCATTGTAGAGGCTGTTTGCGGCGCATTGAGAGGGATTGGAAAGTCCCGAACGTCGTTGAAACTCTCCTTAATCATGAATTTATCGTATGTACTACTGAATGTGATATGTATCCATTTCTTACAAATGGGGGTACATGGGCTGATCATCGCTGTGAATGTATCTAGATTTCTGGCGGCATTCGTAGCTGTGCTGTATGTGGTGAAATTAGATACGAATTTCCAAATGCGATTGTATGATTTATTGCATGCAAATATCGCTATGATGAAGAAAATTTTATTTATCGGGCTGCCCTTTGCGGCGGAGCAGATGTTCTTTAATGGCGGCAAAATTGTAACGCAAGTGTTTATCGTGAGTCTTGGCACGCATGCTATGGCGACGAATGCAATTGGTGGTACGCTCGCAGGCGTGTTACAGATTCCGGCTGCCGCGTTATCGCTGACTACGGTAACTGTGATTGGACAATGTATGGGGGCGCAAAATGTGAAAGATGCCCGCAAATTTGCCAAATCGTTTCTCTGGCTTGCGTCGTTTACACTCTTCCTGACGGCATTGATCCTCATTCCGTTGTTCAAACCGCTAGTTAGCTTGTTTCACCCACCGGATGATATCCTTAGGGAGCTCTTCATCATCGTGTTGATCAATGCGATTGCGCAGGTGCCACTCTGGCCAATCAGCTTCCTCTTGCCAGCAGCGCTGCGAGCTGCGGGGGATTCCAAATTCACATCCGTAACTTCGATGCTGTCGATGTGGCTGTTCCGGGTCGTTCTGGGCTACGTGCTTGGCATCGTGTTTCATATGGGTATTATTGGTGTGTGGTTAGCGATGAATATCGAATGGGGTGTTCGTGGGCTCATATTCCTATGGCGCTTCAAGGGGAATCAATGGTATCGTCATCGATTGATTGAGCCATCTACGGATACCAAATAAGGAAATCACGAAGTAACGAAGACGCTAAGACAAGAAGACACCAAGATGCAAAGACAAGAAGACACCAAGATGCAAAGACAAGAAGACACCAAGATGCAAAGACAAGAAGACACCTTCCTTGCGAAGGTGTTTTTTCTTGTCTTCGCAGCCCTTTTTTCAAATAAATGTAAAATATACAGTTATTATTGCCGATTTAACAGAGTTTTAGTGAATAGATGGAAAATGTACATTTAAATTAAGCGTAATTGATAGTCTGGTGGATTTTAGCAGAAATTAACTGTAGGAAATCCATCTAGTGCTCACAAATGGTGAGAATCAACAAAAATAACAACATAATATCCATTTATTTGATTTGTGGCGCTGGAGGAAGGTGTGGTTGCGGCAGAAGAGGTAGGAGTAGGAGGCTTAACAATTTGAATTGTTCACTTCTAAGTTGGTACGGTTCATGTTAGTATTGCTACTAAACTAACTTTCGGGTAGTCTTACATAGGATCCGAGAAAATATCGAATTGGATAATTATTCCTTAAAAGGGGGATTGCTATGAATCTGAATCTAACGAGGCATCCTTGGAAGAAGAATGCACTTAGAAGATTGATTCTTTCGTTTATTTGCATTCTGTTACCACTCTATATCCTCAGTATGATTATTTATAATTGGGGGATTCGAACGTTACAGGATGAAATATCCAAATCCATGATCTCGCAGGTATCGGGGTATTTCAGCGGGTTGGAAGAGGAGTTCAAACGCATTCAAACGTTGCAGTACGATGTGTTGAGCGATGATAATTTAAATGCATTAGGAGCTATTCCAGATTCGTTGAATGATATCGAGAAAATGCAAAGCATTCTACGACTTCAGCAGCGACTTAATGCCATTCGCAACAGTTCGACGTATATCAAAGATGTGTACGCTTACATCCCTGCTATTCAAAAAAACGTTTCAGCGCTGACCATATCCTCATTTAACCAGCAAGATTTTGAAAAGTTGAGGAATATTCCATTAACACTGGATTCGCAGGTTATGAATGTGGATGGCAGCATGTATCTTAGCGCTGTATATCCCTTTTCTATGCCTAGCAGTAAAAGAGGTCCGCTCTTCATTGTGGCCATCGAGTTGTCGAAGGAGAAGCTGGAGGAGCATTTGAAATTAATGATTAACTCCCCTGATGAGGGATTAATTTTCAATAGCTCACAGTTTGTTATTACAACCAGTCACGATGCGGCATTCGATAAGCAAATCTCTGCCCATATGTCCAATAACGCGAATATTGGCAATGCACAGAAACTTGTCATTCATGACAAGCATTATTTGGCTGTGTATACGTCATCTGACTTTTTTGGCGCCGTATTGAGCAAATATGTGCCGGAAAACGCAGTCTTTCAACCGCTTCAGAAGTATCGGAGTTGGTTTCTATTATTAGCAGCCGTAGCCCTAGTTATTATTGTTATTTATTCGTTATATGTGTATAAATACATTCATAAACCGCTGGATAAGCTTGTCAAAGCTTTCCGGAAAATCGAGCATGGCGATTTCGATGTTCGCATCGAGCATGCAATTAATGATGAATTCCAGTACATTTATAAGCGGTTTAATGTGATGCTAGGCAATTTGAAATCCTTAATTGACCAAGTGTATAAACAGCAGATTTTAACTCAAAAAGCAGAATTGAAGCAGCTTCAATCACAGATTAACCCGCACTTTCTTTACAATAACCTGTTTATCCTGAGTACGATGGCACGCCTTGGTGATTATGAGAATCTCGAGCAATTTACGAATCAGTTGGGTGAGTATTTTCAATTCGTCACACGCAATAGCTCAGATGAGGTGCCGCTCTGGAAAGAAGTCAATCACGCCAAAGTATATGCGGAAATTCAAACGATGCGATTTTCGAATCGGCTTCGGGTCGAATTCGACGACTTGCCTGAAAATATCGGACACGTCATGGTGCCGAGGTTAATTTTACAGCCAATCATTGAGAATGCATTTGAACACGGTCTAGAGCGGAAGCCAGAGAAAGGCATTTTGCGAGTTCGGCTCCTAAAGGCAGGGAATGAGATTCAGATGATCGTTGAGGATAATGGCGAGGAGCTGGATGGAGAGCGAATTGCGTCGCTTAAGGAGGCATTATCCAATCAAGAAGGGTTGGAGATGACGGGTATTTTGAATATTCACCAACGAATACGTTTGAAGTTTGGTCATACAAGCGGTTTATTGGTGGAGCGCAGTGAATGGGGCGGTATGAAGGCGACGATTGTGATTGATCACAAGAACGGAGGCGTTTAAATGTACAGAGTACTGGTTGTAGACGATGAAATGATTATTGCAGACGGGTTATATGAAGTGCTTCAGACCATTCCACAGTTGGAGTTAGATGTGTATAAAGCCTACTCGGGCATGGAAGCCGTTCGGCAATTCGATCGGACGCGCTTCGATATTGTGCTCACTGACATTCGTATGCCTGGACTGGATGGCTTGCAGCTCTTAGAGAAAATTCGCGAGAGATGGCCGCAATGCCGGGTTATTTTTCTCACAGGATATAATGAATTTTCCTATATTTATTCGGCTATTCAGTATGAGAAGGTAAGCTATTTACTGAAAACTGAAGGATACGAGAAAGTGATTCAGATGGTGGAGCATGCAGTGTCTGAAATTGAAACGGAGCTGCGGGCGCAGTCCTTGCTGAAAATAGCCCAAGAGCAATTAGATAACATGCGCGGGATGCTTCAGAACGAATATGTGAAGCGGATTCTGAATGAACAGCTCGACGTGATGGAGATTCACCAAGCGCAATTTGACGAATTAGCGATATCGTTGAAAGCGGATAAGCCTATTCTCATTATGCTTGGAAGAATTAACAGCTTATCTAGCAGAACAACCTATTCGGAAAAGTCTAAGCAGTTATATAGGATCAAGATGATCGCCGAACAGTATTTGTCTTCGCATGTGTCTTTTGTCGATACTGTGAATGAGCATATGGATCTGATTTGGCTGATTCAGCCACTCAAGGATAATTTGGATAAAGAGGGATGGGAGCGAACGCTGACCTTCGTAAAAGGAAATCTGGAGTTGGTGCAGGCGGCCTGTCGGGAGTCTGTCGGTGAGTTATTGTCCTTTGTATTGGATGACAGTACGGTGGCGTGGGCCGATGCAGCAGAACGGTTCGCGACATTAACGATGTTGATGAATTATCGTATTGGTCAGGGCAGTGGGATGCTCCTGCTGGACAAGCAAATGGTGGAGCAAGAGCTACAGCAGTCTGACAGCAGCCACCGGGAGAAATCGCAGATCCGCCATGCTAAATTGGAGCAGCTCGCTGATCAATTAGAACATGGGCAACGGATGGAGTTCAGCAAGACGCTGCTTGCTTGTGCCGATTCGCTGAAGGAGATCGATAGTATGCATGATGTTCCTGCACAAGAACTTTATTATTCCATCGGCTTGGTCTTCTTATCCTATATGAATCGTTGGAATTTGGTTGAGACGGTTGCAACCAAAATCGGTTTGCATAAGCTCATGCAGCCGGGAGAGCATGAGTCTTGGGCGATGGCTTTTGAGTATCTAGCCCGTGTGGAAGACATTCTGTTCAATCTTCAGAATCAAGAGGAAGAGCGTAGGGCGAATGCGATTATTTCCTTGATTCAGAAGCATATTAAGGAAAATCTTCATAATCCAGATGAAGTTTCGCTGGTGAAATTAGCGGAATTAGTGTATTTTAATCCGTCTTATTTATCACGTTTATTTAAACAGGTAACAGGAAGCAATTTATCCGATTATATTTCTTCGACACGTATGACAAGAGCGAAGAGTCTTCTAGAGAATCCGAATATTAAAATTCAAGAAGTCGCTGAGCAAGTCGGTTATGGAACAGCGACGAACTTTACGAGATATTTTCGCAAGATTACACATATGACTCCTCTGGAGTATCGGACCTCGATATTCAACAAGTAAACAAGTGATTCAAATGTAAAGACATGAATATTGAATGCCGATTGATTGCGCATTACCATTAGAGATGTAGCAACTCTAGTATATTCAGATCATTCGGGGAGGTTCACATGAGACAAAGAGATAAAGCGAAAACGGCGGTTATTCTCTCGGCGGCAGGACTATTGGTGCTCTCGGCTTGTAGCTCAGAGGGATCCAAAGATAGTAGTGCAACAGCGACACCTAATGCTTCTGCAACCACGAACGCGAATTTAATGGCGAAGTATGAGAAACCAGTGGACATCTCAGCTTGGCGCTACACAGAAGCGACGTATAAGTATGAAAATGGCGACACGATCGAGAATAATATTTATACCAAGGCTTATCAAAATGACCTGAACATCAACTTGAAATATCAATGGACCGTGCCTGTTGAGCAATTCGATCAAAAGTTGAATGTCGCGATTGCTGCCGGGGATCTACCAGATGTCATGTGGCTGAAAAACAAGCAACTCACAGATTTGGCTGATAATGATATGCTCTATGACTTGACAGAGCTGTATGACAAGTATGCCTCACCGATGGCGAAGAGTATTCTGCAGCAGGATCAGAAGGCGTTTGATACAGCCAAAATTGGTGGCAAGCTGATGGCGATTCCACAAACATCGTCGGCCATCGACGGTTTACCGCTCCTGTATGTTCGGGCGGATTGGTTAACGAAGCTAGGACTTTCGGAGCCGAAGTCCATGAAGGAAGTTCTGGCGGTTGCTGAGGCATTCACGAAGAAGGATCCAGACGGCAACGGCAAAGATGATACCTTCGGGATGGCTTTCACGAAGTCGTTCTTAGCGGATACGCATTTCGGAACGACGGGCTTCTTCTCTGGTTTTCATGCGTATGCGGGGAAATGGGTAAAGGATGCATCCGGTAAGCAACTTGTCTATGGAAGTATTCAACCAGAAGTGAAAACGGCATTGAAACAACTTCAGGATATGTACGCACAAGGCTTGCTCGATAAAGAATTCGGTGTTAAAGACAGAGCGAAGGTAACTGAATCCGTTGTCGGCGGCAAAGTCGGTATCTTCTACGGCAGCATGTCTGCGCCATTGTCAATCATTCAGAAAAACATTGATAACGATCCGAAAGCAGATTGGAAAGCGATTCCGCTGGTGTCTGTTGACGATAAGATAGCAACCCCAATCGGTAAAATGCCGATTCAAAGGTATTACGCAGTTAGCAAGAAGAGCAAGAATCCAGAAGCGATTATCAAGCTTCTCAATTTCGCGATGGATGGCTATGACGAGAGTAAAAAGATAAAACCAGAGATGAGCTTCTCCCCTACGAATGTCCCTGTCTATCTCTATAGCCTGATGAATCCAGAACCAGCGAACAAAAACTTGAGCGCACATAACAATACGCTGAGTGCGATTGCTTCGAACGATGCGTCCAAACTGACGACGGAAGAGAAGGGCTACTACGACAAAATTGTAGACTTCCGCAAAGGGAACAATGCGAATTGGGGTACAGAGCGCGTATTCGGTACGCCGAGCAGTTTCGACGTGATCAGCAAGTACGTGAAAGACGATAACTATATGTTAGATGCTTTCTATGGAGCAGCAACACCTACGATGGTTGAAAAGAATGCTTCACTTCTGAAGTTGGAAGAGGAAGTATTTACGAAGATTATTATGGGCCAATCCATCGATACGTTTGATAAATTCGCCCTCGACTGGAAGAAGCTTGGTGGCGAACAGATTACGAAGGAAGTCAACGAATGGTATGCAAAAAGTAAATAAGAAGTTGACGGCTTAATACGAGATTGGAGCTTAGGGGGAAGCGGTCGTACACTGCTTTCCCCTTCGTTATTTGTCCATGCATGCAAACGGAGAGGAGTATAAACGGAAATGAATAAAAAACTGCAGGAAATTCCTTTGCATCTTATGCTATTACCCGGTGTTATTCTTACGATTATTTTTAGCTATGTCCCGATTGCAGGGATCGTTATTGCTTTCCAGAAATTTGTACCATCCAAAGGGATTTTCCATTCCAAATGGATCGGGCTCGATAATTTTCGCTATATGTTAGAGATGCCTAATTTCGGCGGCGTTGTGTGGAATACGGTTTTCATTGCAGTCATGAAGATACTCGTACACTTAATTGTACCTGTTATATTTGCTCTTTTATTAAATGAGGTTATAAGCACAGCTTTCAAACGTACGATTCAAACAATCATTTATTTCCCTTATTTTCTATCCTGGGTCATTCTAGGAGGCATATTAATTGATATTCTTTCGCCTTCAGGCGGCATTGTGAATCAGATGCTTGGCCTTCTTGGCATCCAACCTATTTTTTTCCTTGGCAACGAAAACTGGTTCCCTTTTACACTTGTCGCATCAGACACTTGGAAGGAATTCGGATATAGTACAATCGTTTATTTAGCTGCACTCACAGCCATTGATCAGTCCTTGTATGAAGCTGCGGTTGTGGATGGAGCGAACCGTTGGAAGCAGACACTCCACGTTACAATCCCCGGCATGCTGCCTATTGTCACGCTGATGACTGTCCTAAGCTTAGGGAATGTGCTGAACGCTGGTTTCGATCAGGTGTTCAATCTGTATAGTCCGATGGTATATAGCACAGGAGATATTATTGATACGATGGTTTACCGAATCGGCTTAGTGGATGCGCAATATGGCGTAGCGACGGCGGTAGGATTGTTCAAATCCGTTATTGCTTTCATCTTGATTGTGATTTCGAATAAGCTTGCCAATCGGTATACGGGTTATCGGATATTCTAATGTGAGGGGGAAAGGTTATGCAGAAAGTGACAACGAGCAGAAAAGTATTTCTGTTAGTTAACTATATCGTGTTGGGTTTAATCGCATTCCTGTGTCTATTGCCGTTGATTAACGTATTGGCTGTCTCTTTCAGCTCTAGCAGTGCTGCGGCAGGTGGTTTCGTTAAGCTCTGGCCGGTGGATTTCACCATTGCCTCGTATAAACATGCTTTAACGAAGAAGGAATTTATTGAAGGTTTATATGTATCTGTTCAAAGAGTCGTGCTCGGCTATGCAATTAATATGGTGGTTACGATCTTAATTGCCTATCCGCTATCCAAAGAAACAACGACGCTTCGTGCAAGGAACGTATACGCGTGGTTCTTTATCATCACGATGCTATTCCATGGCGGATTGATTCCTAGTTATATGACGATGAAAGCTCTCGGATTGCTCGATACCATTTGGGCGTTAGTACTTCCCGGAGCCGTGCATGTTTTTAATATGATTTTGCTGTTAAACTTCTTCCGAAATTTACCGAAGGAAATTGAAGAAGCTGCGTACATTGATGGAGCGGGCCACTGGAAGGTGCTATGGAGCATGTATATTCCTTTGTCAAAGCCTGCCTTGGCAACAATCACGTTATTTACGGTGGTCATGCATTGGAATTCGTGGTTTGACGGTCTAATTTATATGAATTCGCCTTCAAATTATCCGCTTCAGAGTTATTTGCAAACGATTATTGTTAATCCTGACTCCAGTACGCTTTCTTCTACGGAGTTGTACATGTCAGAGGTATCCGACCGCACATTCAAAGCGGCGCAAGTTTTCTTAGCGGCATTGCCGATATTGATCTTTTATCCATTCTTACAGAAGTATTTCATGAAAGGCCTAGTCATGGGCAGTGTGAAAGGATAACAGAGTGGGCTGCCCCAGGCAGTCCATTTCTTAATAAAGGGGACTATTCGTATGAGTGAGAACATGATAAATCGGCTTCGTGGAATCTCTGTGGAGGCGCAGTTAGGTCAGCTGAAAAAAGCAACAGATCGTGTTGTGTTAAGCGAGTGGCTTGATGCGGGTGTGAAGTTCGCTTCGATAGGCGGACGTTTGGAGGAAACGTATTACAGTGGGCTAAGCAAGCTGTTCGATTGCATCGTACCTACGATGGGGGACGCGCCTGTGCTGCATGAGGGCGGGATTTATCTAGGTTGCTGGATGGAAAGCACGGGAACGATCAACAATGAATTGTTGTCGCGTTTCATGCCGAAGGTGTCGGAGGATACTTTTCAATTGTTCGCAGATTACCAGAAGGAAGACGGACAACTGCCTTATAAAGTGACAGAGAATGGCCCTGCTTATCGGCAGATTCAAATGGTGACACCGCTGGCGAGAAGTGTGTGGAACCATTATGTGTTGAACGGTCGCAACCAATCGTTTTTGCGGAAAATGTATGAGGCCATGGTACGACATGACGAATGGCTTGCAACGTATCGCGATACACGTCAAACAGGTTGCGTCGAGGCATTTTGTACGTTCGATACGGGACACGACTTGTCCCCGCGTTTCTGGCATGTGCCGGATTCCGCTCATCTGGACGATGCTCGGCAGTATAACCCGGATTCACCGACTTTGCCGTTTTTAGCGCCGGATTTGACGGCGAATGTGTACTGTCAGCGTCTTTATCTATCTCGTATGGCGCAGGAGCTTGGGGATGAGCAGGCGGCGGGGGAGTGGCATGCAAGGGCAGAGATAAGCTTGAATAGCTTGTTCGCGCATTGCTTTGATGAAGAAGATTCCTTCTTCTATGATGTAGATCGGAATGACGAATGGGTTCGCGTTCAGTCTGACGTCTTGTTGCGTGTGCTAGCCTGTGAGGTAGGCGATGGCGAATTCTTCGCTGCTTCGCTAAGGAAGTATTTACTCAATACAAGCAAGTTTTTCGCAAAATATCCGTTTACTTCCGTTGCAATGGACGATCCGCGCTTCGATCCGTTCTCGAGTTACAATACATGGGCTGGTACGTCGAATTTCTTGAGCCTGATCCGTACACCGCACGCCTTCGAGCATCATCATCGCTATGTGGAGCTGACTTGGGTCCTGAACCCCATTGTGACAGCTTTGGCGCAGATGACGCGGTTTGCCCAAACGGTAAGTCCTTGGACAGGAAAAGAGGGTTATACAGAATCTTATTCACCAGCAATTCTATGCCTGCTAGATTTCGTCGAGCGAATGTGTGGCATTGTGCCAAGACCGGATGGAGAGCTTTGGTTCACGGCTCTGGTACCGTATCCACAGGATCATGGCGAGGTTATGGCTGCGGAAACAGGTTACAGTCGGATCGTCGACGGTGTCTCATTCGAATTCGTCACAACGAGAGACGGTGGAACGGTATATCGCAATGGAGAGGCATATTTGCAGCTCCCCTTCGGGACAAGGGCTGTGACGGACCGTAAAGGCAACCTGAAAGCCATCATTGGGATGAGCGTTCGCACCATTGAGGGGACAGTTCGGTATGAGGGTCAAGAGTTTCCGTTGGTTGTGAAAGGTAATGAGCAAGTAGATTTGTTGAATGGGCAATTTAGTAGTGTGCGCGATTTAGGTGTTATTTATCCAACATATCGGTAATAGGGAGGTAAGTAGGTATGGCGATGATAAAAAATAGTAACTTACAGATCCGTGATCCCTTTGTTGTACCCGTTGCCCAGGAGGGACAGTATTATCTGTTCGGCAGTACCGATACGAATATTTGGGGTAAAGGGACTGGATTTAATGTCTATGTAGGACGAGACCTGCTGGAGTGGGAAGGCCCGTATGCTGTGTTTAGACCTGGGGCAGATTTCTATGCCGAGAACAATTTCTGGGCACCTGAGGTGCATAAGTACGAGGACCGCTATTATATGTTTGCGACCTTCCGTCGGAAGGACAATGATTTGCTGGGAACAGCGGTGCTGGTAAGCGACAGTCTGCTAGGACCTTTTACGCCGCATAGTGAGGGGCCAGTCACGCCGAAGGATTGGTGCTCGCTGGATGGGACATTGTTCATAGATGAAGAGGGAATGCCGTGGATCGTATTTTGCCGTGAATGGCAGCAGGTAGCGGATGGTCAAGTTTGCGCTGTAAGATTGACTAGGGATCTGAAGGGGACGATCGGTGAGCCCGATGTGCTCTTTTCCGCTTCGCAAGCTTCATGGCCAACGGCGTTTCAGCATGCTCGTTATCCAGGGCAAGACAACTATGTGACCGATGGGCCATCGCTGTATCGAACAGATGCAGGCGTGTTATTGATGTTGTGGGCAAGTTTTATCAACAACACATATGCATTAGGTGTCGCTAAGTCGGTCTCAGGGACCGTGCTTGGCCCGTGGGTGCAGGAGGAGGAAGCACTCTTTCGGAGCGATGGCGGGCACGGGATGCTGTTCCATGCATTTGATGGAAGCTTGATGTTGGCTGTCCACACGCCGAATCAGACGCCGAATGAGCGTCCACTTTTTCTGGTAATCGAAGAGGTTGAGGGGAAGTTAAGGGTGCTTGGCGTGTAAATGAATAGTTTGGACAAATGGCAGGGGACAGATTCAGTTAAGATCTGTCCCCTTTTCATTGAATCGGGGAGCTTAGGTCGAACCGAACTTCAAAAAGAAGAACTTTCAAGCCTGTATTGCCCAGGTGTAATATTCTCGAATTTTTTAAATACCTTGAAAAAATGTCGTGGGTTTTCGTAACCAACTAGCTCCGCAATCGTGTTAATCGGCCATTCCGGATTCTCTTGCATGATTTGTTTGGCTTTGGTAAGTCGAAAGGTATGCAAGTAGTGAAGGAAAGTTAGTCCCATCTCTTTCCGAAACAACATGCTGATGTAATTGGGGTGCATTTGTACATGATCGGCAACAGCATCAAGCGATAAATCCTGTTTATAATTTTGTTCTACGAAAGCGACTATTTTATCAATTGTAAGTAAGTTCGGCTGGTTGTGGTCAGTGGAGCGGGTATATTGAATGAGCTGTGCGATGATCTCCGAGATCTGGATATATGCAGGTAACGTGTTGTTCGATACAAAAAGTTTGGTTGCTGCATGTTCACCCCAGATGGTTTCTGGTGTTAGGCCAACACTTTGCAAGTAAACACCGATACAAATAAGAAACTGCTCACGAAGTTTGTTATTACATTCCGTATTGCCTGGGAAATGAGGCAGTATGGACTGCACATCCTTTTCAATCTGTTCGCGATTAAACTGCTTGTCGATTGAACACTCCATGTATTGTACTAGATGTTCAAAGTGATGATGTATGTTTTCTGACTCTGGTTGATAACAATTGAATCTGTTGGAGGAAAAGTAGCGATTGAATAACATTGCTGCCATTGCTTCAATATACAAATCCCGTAAATGTGCGCTTTCATTCTTTTTGATGCTGACCCCGATACAATATCCGCTGCCTTGCTTTCTTTCGGTATCGAACAACTCGTCGCATGCAAGCTGTAGATCTTCATCTGTCGGACAGTGGACACTATTCGCAATCATGATCGTTTGCCGCAAAAAGCGTGATTGAACAATGTATGTAATCTGGAAAATACGTGCTAAAGGGGTTTCGGTGCCTGCGAGTCGATCGGCGGTTAAGATAGGTACACTTTCATTTGCTTGGAATACGATTATCGTTGTGTAAGGATCGGGAAGTAGGGTCTGCAACTGTTCAGGCTTAACCGGTAAGTCTTCCAACTGCGTATTGAACAGGATATGTTCTTTGAGCAGCAATAGATCGTGATCGATAATTTGCTTTTGTTCCTCCTGAATGGTTCTCCCGATTCTAAACAGTACGTTGATGAGTTCATCCTTGTTAATGGGCTTCAACAAATAGTCGATGACTTGGTAACGCAGCGCTTGTCTGGCATAAGCAAAATCGCCATATCCAGTTAAGATAACGAAACGGCTGCAAAGGTTCAGTGATTGTATTTCCTTTATCAGCGTGAGTCCGTCCATTTCAGGCATATGAATATCCGTAAGGATCAAATCAGGCTGAAAAGTCGCTAGCTTATTCATCGCATCGATGCCGTCGGCAGCACCGACAATTTCGATAAATGGTGTATGCGCTTTCTCGATCATTCGGATAATCCCATTTAAGATGATAGGTTCATCATCGACTACCATCAACCTCATGGCGTTGCCCCCTTAGCTAACTTGAGTATACATGTCGTCCCCTCATTAAGCTTACTCTCCAGTTGAATACCCGAACGTTCGCCAAAAAACATTTTTACACGTTCGTTTACATTCATAATTCCGAGCCCCCCGCCCCCCTTCTGCAAACGATGGGCATCCATGGTGCCGTTTAACACGCCTTGGATGAGTACAAGCCGTTCTTTCTCAATGCCAGTACCAGAATCAACAACGGTAATGAACATGAATGCAGCATCTTCCCAAATGCGAATCGAAAGTGATCCCTGTTTTCTTACATTTGCAATCCCGTGAACGATGCTATTTTCAATGATCGGCTGCAGCATATAGTGGGGGCATTGAAAATTATCGATAGCCGCGTCGATCTCAAACGTTACTTTCAAGCGGTCAGCTAATCTAATTTGTTGGATTGTGATATAGTCTTTGACATTATCCACTTCTTCTCGCAGCGAAGTCTCGTTTTTCGCTCCAGACAGACTGTAACGGAATAGCTTGCCTAGTGTGTAGGACATCTCAGCTGCTTCGGGGTCATCGTTGGCTTCTGCGATCATGCGGATCGATTCGAGCGTATTGTACAGAAAATGAGGCTTAATTTGCGCCTGCATCATGAGATAGGCCGATTCCTTGCGCAGCATTTCCGAACGATGAACGGTATTAACCAACTCATCCATGCGTCTGATCATTGCATTATAAGAGGAGGTCAGATGTCCGACTTCGTCTTTATTAATCTCCCCGCGATAGAGAGGGAAATGGTTTTCGTCAACCTGCCGCATATGCTTAGAAAGTTTCAGAATGCGTTTCGTAATCGAGCTGGCGATCAAATAGTAGATGCCGGATAGAAGTAATAAGAGCAGGGCGACGATCAGCACGAGAATATACTTGTTTTTTTTGATTCCAATAAAGACGGTGTCTACTTGTTCCATCATCACAAATTGCAGCTTAAGGCTGTCAGCATAAAAGGATTCAATCAGCATTTTATTTCCGTTAACCGTGTGATACGCATATTTCGCATGCAGCCCAAAAGCTTGGGCGAGTAAGGCCTTCTCTGAAGCTTCGGATAAGGGAATCTTCTCAATATGTGAAATGACCTGATTATCCTGATCAAGCACATAAAAATTACTTCTACTGTTCAAATTAAGTGATTCCAATAATGGTTTAATGAAATTTGAGGTTACTTTGATATCGAGAAGACCGATGTCTTGCTCAAAATTACGGTTTCCAATTTTATGGAAATAATGGAGATTGATGTCTTGATCGGAACTATTATTAAACGTAATCCATTTACCTACACCTAGTGGAAGCGTTTTAATGCTCTCATCCAGCTTGAACTCGTCCATTCTGGCCATTTCTGGTCGGAAAATCATACCGTTCTGCTGCTCCATGTAAATGGTCATCCCATCGATCATTCGATTAGATGACAAAATATAAGAAAACAAAGGTCGAATGTAGGTTAAAAAATTAGAAACTTGCTCAAAATCGCTTCGATAGTTCCCGCTTAAATAGGCAATCGTGTTCGAATTATTTTGGAAGAGCTGATACGCGGATTCGATCTGAACCGTACTTACGTTAACGTTATTAAGGACTTGGTTCACAATTTTTTGTCTGCCTTGCGCATATTCTTCGAGAAAGCTATTGTAGTTTTGGTTATAAAGGAACAAGCCGAATGAAATAATCGGAATGAAGATGATGAATATGTAGCCTATTGCCATTTTTTTCACAATCGACAAATTCTGATAGCTGAAAGCAAACTTCAGTTTCACGAATTCCACCACCTTATAAACGGACACTACCTGCTTAAAAATGATCACTATAATTATGAGTCCTACTCCGTTATTATTGGATTTGTAAGCGCTTAACATAAGCGGATAGTCACTGCATCGAGGGGGAGTACCATGAGTATAGCACTTAAAATGGTAAAGAAAAACTGGCAACTCTATCTGATAATTCTGCCGTCACTTGTTTATTTGATCATTTTTAAATACATACCGATGGTTGGCGTACAAATCGCTTTTAAAAACTTTATGGTCACGAAAGGAATATGGGGAAGTGATTGGATTGGTTTCAAGCATTTTGTGGACTTTTTCCATCTGCCCATTTTTTGGCGGGTGATCAAAAATACGGCATTACTCAGCCTTTACTCACTTCTTGTCGGCTTTCCGGCACCGATCATACTTGCTCTAGCTTTGAATGAACTGAAAAATGGGATCTTTAAAAGGACTGTACAGTTAGTCACCTTTGCACCTTATTTCATTTCTACGGTTATCATGGTCTCGATTATCATGCTGTTCCTTTCTCCACAGCTCGGTTTTGTTCATCTCTTAGCGGATAAGTTTGGTTTTCCAGCGGAGAATATCATGTCAAAGCCGGCGTATTTCAAAACCGTTTATGTCCTATCGGACGTATGGCAATTTACAGGATATGCCTCGGTCATTTATATTGCCGCTCTGGCAGGGGTAGACCCGCATTTGTATGAGGCGGCGAAAGTAGACGGTGCGTCACGGTTTCAACGGATGATAAATATCGATTTGCCGAGCCTTATGCCGACGGCGGTAATCTTACTCATTTTGAATGCTGGTCAAATCATGAACGTTGGATTCGAAAAGGTGTACCTGATGCAGAATGCGATTAATGTTGGTGCGTCAGAGGTCATATCTACGTATGTGTACAAAATGGGATTGGTCGGAGCGAACTTCAGTTTCTCTGCAGCTGTCGGTCTTTTTAATTCGGTTGTCAATTTATTGCTGCTCATTGTGGTCAACTATGTAGCCAAGAAAAATTCCGAGACAAGCTTGTGGTAGGAGGCAAATGAGATGGTTAATTCCGAGCAAACCGTGCTTCTCAAAGCGAGAAAGGCACCAACACGTATTCTTGAAAATAGTGTCGACAGAATGTACCTGTTCTTTGTCTATGTATTTCTGCTTATTTGTTTAATCATTGTGGCTTATCCGCTCATTTATATCATTAGTTCATCATTCAGCTCATCGTCAGCTGTGATCTCAGGTAAAGTGTGGCTGTTCCCTGTTGAGCCTACCCTACGAGGGTACAAAGCCGTATTTCAGAATCCGCAAATCTTGACGGGTTACGGAAATTCTTTGTTCTATCTATTCTTCGGAACGCTGATTAGCGTGACGTTGACGATAACAGCGGCTTATCCGCTTTCACGTAAAAACTTTTATGGACGCAACGTCATCACAGCGCTGTTTATTTTTACGATGCTGTTCAACGGGGGCTTGATTCCCTATTATTTGACAGTTAAAGGAATGGGGTTGCTGGACACGAGATGGGCCATGATTATTCCTGGTGCCATTTCGGTATGGCAAGTTATTCTGGCGAGGACATTTTTCCAAACGTCTATTCCTTCGGAATTAACAGAGGCGGCACATTTGGATGGATGCAGCGATTTTAAGTTTCTACTCCGAATTGTCATCCCGCTGTCCAAACCGATCATTGCCGTTCTTGTGCTGATGTATGCCATTGGCTATTGGAACTCCTATTTTGAAGCGTTGATTTTCTTGAAATCGGCAAAATTGTATCCGTTGCAGCTTATTTTACGAAATATTCTAATCCTGAACTCCATTGATCCAACCATGATAAAGGATGTCAAAGAACTTGCGGATCGGCAAGGCTTAAAGGAGCTTCTTAAATATTCACTAATCGTCGTAGCGAGCGCACCTGTTCTCATGTTATATCCTTTTGTGCAAAAGCATTTTGTGAAAGGACTGCTGATTGGTTCTCTGAAAGGATGAATCCAGTATCACATTGAGGGGGGGGGATGCCGGGAGTTCAACCGGTTTTTAACTACTTGGAATGGAATATGAATAGCTATGAAAAACAAGGAGGGTTTGCGCATGGTAAGTAAAGGAACCAGAAAAACTTGGTTATCGGCGGTCCTGATTTTATTCATAACTTTGCCTGTAGTGGGCTGCACGTCTAATAATGATGATCCACAGGGCAGCGCTAGTCCTACAGAGGCTGGAAGTTCAGGTGGCGGAAAAGAACTTAATGCTACGGGCTTTCCTATTACTAAAAATAAAATTACAATGAGTGCTTTTGCGCCGCAATCTGCGAACATTGCCGATTTGAATACGAATTGGTTTACCAAATATTTGGAAGGAAAGACGAATATTCATTTGAACTGGCAGCTTGTGCCCGGAGAAACAGCGGCTTTGAATGAGAAAAAACAGCTGTTGCTCGCCAGCGGCGATTATCCTGATATTTTCATGCAAGGCAATTTAACAAAAGAGGAACAGCTGCTTTACGGTCAACAAGGCGTACTTCTCCCGTTGAATAAGTTAATCGATCAATACGCACCCAATATTAAGAAAGCATTCAAAGACATTCCGTATTTGGAGAAGGCGATCACTGCGCCGGACGGCAACATTTATGCGATACCTTCCGTGAATGAATGCTATCACTGCCAATTTTCTGCCAAAATGTGGGTGAATTCAAAGTGGTTGCAAAAGCTCGGTCTTAGCGCACCGAAGACGACCGATGATTTTTACAATATGCTCAAAGCGTTTAAGGAAAAGGATCCGAATGGGAATGGCAAAGCAGACGAAATCGCGTTCACGGGTTCACCGACAGGTTGGCATACAGATATTGAGACATTCGTTATGAATGCGTTCGTCTATTTCAATGCGGACAACAATTATTTCATGATGAACGGCGGCAAGTTGGCAACGTCAGTCGACCAACAAGGCTTTAAAAAAGGTCTGCAATTCTTGAACAAACTGTATGCAGAAGGCTTGATAGATAAGGAAGCTTTTACACAAAAATCGGATGCGCTTTCTCAAAAAGGGAATAGTCCTGGTCTTGCGATCGCTGGCGCAATTCCAGCAGGTTGGTTCGGCGAATTCACAGATGCCTCGCCAACGGCAACGCGCCACAAGGACTATGATCCGATTGCGCCGCTTACGGGTCCAGACGGAGCGTCGTTCGCGGCTCACTACATTGGCATCGGGAACTCGGTATTTGCTGTGACGAATAAAAACAAAAATCCAGAAGCAGCCGTCCGTTTAGCCGATTATCTGTATACAGATGAGGGCACGACACTGTCCAACTTTGGGGAAGAAAACCGCAACTGGGTGAAAGCAGATGCGAATGATAAAAACACACGCGGAACCGCAGCCAAGTTCAAAGTGAAAGAAACGACTTATGGTGTAGGTCAGGTACAAAATGACCATTGGAATCAAATGGGACCGGGCCTTCGTTCCTCCGAGTATCGAGAAACTGCCTATGCAGCTAGCCAGGACATCTATACGATGGATGGTTTGGAAACCCGTCTGTACAAAGCTACCAAAGAATTGTATGAAGGACACCAACCGAAAGAAGAGTTCCCGACGGATATTTTCTTAACGAACGATCAAGCGAATCAAGTTAAGCAATTGAAGCCGATTATTACAGATTACGTCAAACAGTCTATGCTGCAGTTTATCATGGGAGCCAAAAACATTGATAAAGATTGGGACGCTTACGTGAAAGGCTTGAAAGACTCCGGCATGGATCAATTCATCAAAATCTATCAGGATGCCTACGACAAAGTGTATAAAAAGTGATGCAGGTAACGATTATTGGAATTGGAGGGAACACATGAACAAGCGTTGGGAGCGAACAGACTGGTTCCGAGAAGCACGATTCGGCCTGTTTATTCACTGGGGATTGTATGCAATCCCCGCTAGGGGAGAATGGGTCCGAAGTGTCGAGAAGCTGAGTAATGAGGCGTACGAACCATACTTCCGAGAGTTTCGACCGGACCGCTATGACCCGCGGGCTTGGGCGAGAGCAGCAAAGGCGGCGGGACAGCAATACGCTGTCTTAACGACAAAGCATCATGATGGCTTCTGTCTTTTTGACAGCGAGTTTACAGCGTACAAAGCGACGAACACACCTGCGCAGCGGGATTTGATCAAAGAATATGTGGAGGCATTTCGCGAAGAGGGACTGAAGGTCGGCTTTTATTATTCACTGATTGATTGGTATCACGATGATTATCCTGCCTATGGGGATCGCATTCATCCGATGAGAGACAATGAAGCTTATGACAACCGATCCATCCAATTCGAGCGATATGTAGAATATTTGCATGCACAAGTGAAGGAATTACTTACAAATTATGGTAAAATTGATGTGATGTGGTTCGATTTCTCTTACGACAATATGACGGGTGAGAAGTGGAGGGCAACGGAACTTGTTAACATGATTCGGTCCCTGCAACCAGACATTATTATTGATAACCGGCTTGGCGGAGATATTAAAAAGTCAGAACCAGAGGTGTATGCCGGCGACTTTTATTCCCCTGAGCAAATCGTTCCTCCCGGCGGCATTGTTGATGAAAATGGACTAAACGTACCGTGGGAGGCCTGTATTACGCTTAACGACAACTGGGGCTATCATGCGAAGGATTTTGCCTACAAATCACCGAAACAGGTCGTTCGAGCTTTAGTCGAATGCATCAGTAAGAACGGCAATATGCTTCTAAATGTCGGGCCAAATGCAAGAGGAGAAATTCCAACGGAGTCTATTCAAATATTGACGTCGGTAGGTGAGTGGATGCAGCGTAATGGCGAAAGCATCTATGGATGCGGAGCATCCTCTCTTCCGAAGCCAGAATGGGGACGCTATACGCAAAAAGGGAATATGTTATATGCCCACGTATTTGATCGTGGCATCGGACCGATTTATTTCCAGGGGTTAAAGGGGAAAATCAAAAAAGCAAGACTCCTCGCAGATGGATCAGAACTTAAGGTTTCCACACCATGGATGGCAGAGCATTATTCGGATACCGAAAGCGGGGCATTCATTCATTTGACCGGATCCGAACTCCCGGATGACGTAGATACAGTGATCGCACTTGAACTCGAATACGTAGCAGAGGTGAATAAGCATTGAAAATCGGTCTTAGTACGTATAGTTTGCTGGGTGCATTAAAAACAGGGGAGATGACAGTCTTAGATGTTATTCAGTGGATTTCGGATCATGGCGGCGAGCATATGGAAATCGTCCCCTATGGGTTTACGCTTATCGACCAACCCGAGCTAGCGGCTGAGGTCCGTTTGAAGGCGAAGGAAGTTGGCATCGCGTTATCCAATTATTCGATGCCGGCCAACTTCGTCCAGGAGACGGAAGAGGCTTTCGAGGCTGAGGTAGAGCGAGTCAAGCAGCATGTTGATTTGGTCCATAGTCTTGGCATGACACATATGCGGCATGATGTGACTGCCTTTAGTTTACCCCCTGACAAGATGACCATTCACTGGTTCGAAGAGAATTTACAAGCAATGGTAAGTGGGAGTCGCATCATTGCCGATTATGCATCTCAATATGGGATTACGACGACCATAGAAAATCACGGCTTTAGCGTACAGGCAAGTGATCGAGTGCAGCGCGTTATTACGGAAGTCAATCGTCCTAATTTCAAGACGACACTTGATATCGGCAATTTTATGTGCGTGGATGAGCAGCCGCTAATCGGGGTGCGCAAAAATTTACCCTATGCTTCACTTATCCATGTGAAGGATTTTTATTTCAGACCGTATGATGAGCATCCCGGCGAAGGTGCATGGTTCACAACTGCGAATGGCAACTATCTAAGAGGTGCGATTGTCGGTCAAGGTGATATCGACATGCGTCGAATTATGAAGCTCATTAAGGATTCGGGATACAACGGGTATCTTACCATTGAATTTGAAGGTATGGAGGAATGCAGGGCAGCTTCGAAGATTGCGATGGACAATGCAAGGCGGTTGTGGCAGGAGGTATGAGGCGTAGGGATATAAGAAGATGCGAATGTCGAATGCGGCATTGCTTGTAGAAATATGGTGTAGACTTCTCGTGGAATGTGAATTTTGGGGACATGTGGTTAGGATCGACCTGAAAGGTGACATTCGATATCAGGTAGGTGATCCATACAATGTCATGTATTTGCGATCGATGGCAACTTTTCCAGGTGCTCCCCTTTTTTCGTAGACAGCTTCATAAGAAATATAGCCAATTAAGCGGATCCATGAGTTGTGCTCGTATGATAAGGAATGAGATTTGGATGAAAAAGGAGCTAAGCGGCATAACGCGCTTAGCTCCTTTATTGGTTTTAGCCAACTTTTGGTATCTTAAACGACACCTTGTGCGATCATAGCATCGGCTACTTTGGTAAATCCTGCGATATTGGCACCGACAACGAGATTGCCAGGATGTCCATATTCCTCAGCTGCTTGCACAGCGCTTCTGTAAATATTTTTCATAATTGCATGCAGCTTATCGTCTACCTCGTGGAACGACCAAGAGTATCTCATGCTGTTTTGAGACATTTCAAGCGCCGATACAGCAACGCCGCCAGCATTCGCTGCTTTGGCTGGCCCAAACAAAACGCCCGCTTGTAGGAAGACATCAATCGCATCTAAGGTGGATGGCATGTTCGCGCCTTCGCCTATGGCTTTTACCCCATTGCTGACAAGCAGTCTTGCAGATTCTTCGTCGATTTCGTTCTGTGTGGCACTCGGAAGCGCGATATCACATGGAATGGACCAGATACCATTACAGCCTGCATGGTAAGTTGCATGAGGATGTTCCTTCACATACTCACTGATTCTCGTACGCTCAACCTCTTTCAAGCGACGAACGGTTTCTAGACAGATGCCTTTTGGATCGTGGATATAACCATTGGAGTCGCTGCAAGCAACAACTTTAGCGCCTAATTGAACGGCTTTTTCAATGGAATAGATAGCCACGTTACCAGATCCAGAAACAACGACTGTGCTTCCGTCGAAGCTAAGACCTTTGGAGTTCAGCATTTCATTTACAAAGTAAACACAACCGTATCCAGTCGCCTCTGTACGGCCTAAGCTGCCACCATAGATGATACCTTTCCCAGTGAGTACACCAGATTCGTAAGCGCCGCTTATGCGCTTGTATTGACCGAACATATAACCAATCTCGCGCGCGCCTACACCAATGTCCCCTGCTGGCACGTCCGTATCCGGGCCAATATATTTATAAAGCTCAGTCATGAAGCTTTGTGTGAAACGCATAATTTCATTATCGGATTTGCCTTTAGGATCGAAATCGGATCCACCTTTACCGCCGCCGATCGACTGACCCGTAAGGGAGTTCTTGAGTGTTTGTTCAAAACCTAGAAACTTGATAATGCTAGCATTAACGGAAGGGTGAAAACGCAACCCGCCCTTGTATGGTCCAATTGCACCGTTAAATTGCACACGGAAACCACGATTTACTTGCGTAATCCCTTGGTCATTTACCCAAGGAACTCGGAAAGTGATTAAACGCTCTGGCTCCACAAGGCGCTCAAGAATGCCGTGTTTCATGTACTTCGGCTGTTTAGCCAGAACTGGAATTAAGGATTCGATAATTTCTTTAACAGCTTGATGGAACTCAGTCTCATTCGGATTACGTTTGACTACAGTTTCGTATATACCTTGTACATATTCTCTTGCAGCTACATCATTTTCAACTTGAACTAACACACTGTCATCCACCTTCGCAATTTAAATATAATAAAAAAGTTTATTAGTATAGTTTTACCTTATTCGAGCCAATTGGGCAATCAAAATTTACATGTCATGTAAGCTTACTGAGCGGTGTTATTAAAGTGCTCATTAGACTAAATTTACAACTTGTAGTATACTTTGCAAAGTGTGAATTAGTTTGGGGTGATGTCATCATTCAAGCCTCTAAGCCTATTATGGAAAAGAAAAGGATTTGGAATACATGGATAATCGAACACCACGCATCGATCCTCGCGTTCTTCGAACACGTCAATTGTTGAAGGACGCCTTTATCGAATTGCTTCAGGAAATGGATATCGAGAAAATTTCGGTCAATCGCATTGCAGAGCGCGCTACGATTAACAGAGTTACGTTCTATCTGCATTATCGAGATATTCCGGATATGTTGGAAAAGATGGCGGATGAAATGATTGAAGACATTAATCGCATTTTGACCAATGCGTTAGCCATTCAGAGTTCAAAGGAAAAAGAGGATTGGCCGATGTTGGTGAGCTTGCTGGAGCATTTCGCTGAACATGCAAAGTTTTATAAAGTCGTACTTGCGTCAAGACGAACCCCTATTTTTACAGATCGCATGTTAAGGCTGCTGACGGAATTGGTAACCTCACGAATTGAGAGGATGGGGGATGAATCCGTTTTAGCTACTGCAGGTATTCAAAAGGATATTGCCATATGGTACGGTTCTTCCGCTTTAATCGGTACTATTGTTGCTTGGCTTCGTCAGGACATGCCGTATACACCTGTCTATCTGGCGAAGCAATTTATAATGATGCGTACGCTTACGTAGGAAGAGATAGGGAAGCCTTGGACAGATGTACACGTCCAAGGCTTCTAATGTTTTCTCTTTTAACCAGAAGGATTGCTATCTGTTGCTCCTGATATCCATCTCATGACATAAGTTAATCAATGCAAACTGATATCACCAATTAGAGATTGTCACACTTTTTGGCGCTAGATATACTTAGGGCGAATCGATGAAAGACGAACATGATTGTACATTCTAAAAGGAGGACTTCTCAAATGAATTTCAGAAAAAAATCAATTCCTATCAAATTGGCTTCTGTCGTTGCCTTATCCATGATTTTTGTAACGGGTTGCGGTTCAAGTACAAATCTTGAATCTTCGTCAGAAGTACCAAAAGGTACGACTGAACCGGCAGCTCCAGTGAAGCTCTCCTACTGGGTAGGGATGCCTGCTGATGGCGCTCGTGTCATGAAGAACTATAATGAATCTCTCTTCTATAAGGAGTTAGAGAAAAAAACAGGTGTAAAGGTAGACTTTCAGCATCCGGCGATTGGTTCTGAAAAAGAACAGTTCAACCTGCTAATTGCCTCGGGCAATTTACCGGATGTCATTGAGTACAATTTTATGAATTACCCAGGCGGGCCTGAGAAAGCCATCGCAGATAAAGTTGCCATACCATTGAATGATATCATTGCGAAAAACGCTCCGAATTTAAAAAAGTATTTGGATGAACATCCCGAAATGAAAAAAGATGTGTCGACGGATTCAGGAACGATCTATGCATTCCCGGCAATCGGCGTGGGTAATTCTAATGTGAGCAGCGGGCTAATGCTGCGTAAGGATTGGCTAAATGAACTGGGGTTGAAGACGCCAGAGACGATAGAGGAATGGACGACGGTGCTCCGCGCATTTAAGGAAAAGAAAGGCGCGAAAAGTCCTCTAACTTTTACGAAAGATGATTTTAAGGTTGATCGTTTGAATGGGGCATTCAACATAGGAGCTGCCTATTACGTCGACAACGGCAAAATTAAATATGGTCCCTACGAGCCGGCATTTAAAGATTATTTGATGCAGCTCAGCGCTTGGTATAAGGAAGGTTTGCTTGATAAGGATTTTGCTACCCAGGACGCTAAAGCGAAGGATGGCAAAATAACAAATAGCAGCTCTGGAGCTTTCGCTGCAAATATTGGAAGTGGTATGGGCAAGTATTTGAACGCCATTCCGGAAAATGCCAAAACGTTTGACCTAGTAGCATCTCAGCATCCTGTGTTGAAAAAAGGAGAGCAGCCAAAAATTTTCTTGGCAGCCTATGAATATCGCGGCGACGGAAGTGCAGCAATAACGCCTGACAACAAGCATGCAGCACAAACGGCAAAGTGGCTTGATTATTTATATTCAGATGAAGGCAATACACTGAAGTCGTTCGGTGTGGAGGGCACTACTTTTAACAAGGTGAACGGCTTCCCGAAATATACGGACCTAATTACGAACAATCCAGAGAAGCTGTCCATTGGAGAAGCAATGGCCAAATATCTTCGCGTGGCAACGCCTGCTCCTGGTTTTGTTGGTGACGATCGCTATACAGAACAGTATTACAAATATGACCAGCAGAAAGAAGCTTTAACTGTCTACAATAAGTATTATAAAAATTTGGAGCAAACCCGTATCCCTCGTATTTCGCAAACCCCTGAAGAGGCGCAGGAGCTATCGGCGATTATGGCAGAGGTGGACACGTATAAGGATGAAATGTTCCTTAAGTTTGTAATGGGATCGGAATCGTTCGATAACTACGATAAATATATTAAGCAATTGAAAAGTATGAAGATCGAACGCGCGATTGCACTTAAGCAAGCGGCCTTCGAGCGATTCAATACACGGAAATAGGTACCTTTCAAAAAATATATGGGGCATCAAATAGAGAGGTGCCCTCCGGTTAAACCAGTGGATAGGAGGATGAAAATGAAAGCGCTATCTAGGGATTTCCGAAAACATAGATATTTGTACTACATGATTTTTCCGGTTATCCTGTACTATTTGATTTTTCATTACGTGCCCATGTATGGGGCAATAATCGCTTTCAAGAACTATCGAATCGCTGATGGGTTCTTACACAGTCCTTGGGTAGGTTTCGATCATTTTACCAGCTTTTTTCAAAGCTATTATTTTTGGAGACTGATTCGAAATACCCTGCTCCTCAATGTCTACATGCTGTTGATCTCATTTCCAGCTCCGATTATTTTTGCACTCCTCATCAATGAGATTGTCGGTCAGAGATTTAAGAAGATTGTTCAGACGATAACCTATCTTCCTCACTTTATCTCCATGATTGTCGTGTGTGGGATGATTACTCAGTTCTTAGCTAGGGAAGGGTTCATTACCGATTTCCTTGTATGGCTGGGAATGGAACGACAGGTACTACTCGCACATCCGCAATATTTCCGCAGTATTTATATTGTTTCGGATATTTGGCAGGGCGTAGGTTGGGGCTCCATCGTGTATTTAGCTGCCATTACAGGTATTAATCCTGATCTCTACGAGGCTTCGCGTATAGACGGGGCTAATCGATGGAAGCAAACGCTGCACATTACTTTGCCTGGGATCCTACCCATTATCGTCATTTTGTTCATCTTGAAAATTGGTCACATGCTGGACGTAGGATTCGAGAAGATCATTCTGCTGTATAATCCGAATACGTATGAAACCGCTGATATGATTAGCACCTTCGTGTATCGGAAAGGCCTTGAGGGGTCCTTCGAATTTAGTTATGCAACTGCTGTTGGGTTATTTCAAGCGGCAGTTAACTTTATCCTGCTGATCATGGCTAACCGAATCAGTAAAAAGGTGAGTGAGAACAGCTTATGGTAACCGGCACAATTCGTAGAAACGTGGGAGGAGCTGCCTTCCAAACAGTCAATACGCTGTTTATGGTTTTCATGATTGTGATTACTTTGTATCCGTTTATATATGTCTTATTCTCATCAGTCAGCGACTCTAGACAGCTGCTCTCGCATACCGGTGTACTGCTGAGTCCCAAAGGCTTTACTTTGGCAGCATATGGGATGGTTTTCAAGAACCCTAATGTCGTAGGTGGGTATGTGAATACCTTATTTCTAGTCTCGCTAGGAACAGCACTTAATCTGATCATGACAAGTCTTGGCGCTTATGTACTGTCACGCAAAGGGGTTGCTTGGAGTAGATATGTCATGCTGATGATCGTGTTTACGATGTTTTTCTCTGGTGGTCTGATCCCAATGTATTTGCTAGTTAATAATTGGTTGCACATGGGCAATAATCTGCTTGCACTAATCGTTCCTGGCATCATCTCAACCTGGAATTTGATTATCCTGCGTACATCATTCAGTGCGATTCCCGATAGTCTAATTGAATCAGCGCGGATGGACGGTGCACAAGATTTCACCATTCTATTTCGAATCGTGATTCCGCTCTCTCTGCCTGTGATGGCGGTGATGGTTCTATTCTATGGCGTAGGGCACTGGAATTCTTGGTTTGGGGCTATGATTTATCTGCGGGATCGTGATCTCTTTCCTCTGCAATTGATCCTTCGTGAGATCTTAATTCAGAACAATACGAATTACATGTCGGGCAGTTCTTCTATTGAGGATGTAGAGGCCGTAGGAGAAAGCATTAAATATGCAACCATCGTCATTGCCACATTGCCGATTCTGTTTGTATACCCCTTCTTACAGAAATATTTCGTAAAAGGTGTTATGATAGGGTCGATTAAAGAGTAGGCAAACTGGCTATGGGAGTGGTGATGAGTGAGGATTAATTGGAGATGGAAAGGTATGCTGAGCAGGTGGTTGTGGTCTTATGCCATTGTGCTTCTAATTCCAATTATTGTGATGGCGGTAACCCATCTGCAAACGCAGCGGGTCATTGAAGACGAGATTTCCAAGGCGAACTCCGCTTTACTCTCTCAGCTTCAACAGGAAATCGACAACTACATCGATTATACCTATCGCTTATCGGAGGTGATCTCACTCAATCCGAAAGTGAGCTCTTTAATTCGTAGTCAAAAAGAGATTGGGACCGCAGAACGCATCTCTATTGTTCAGTTGCTCGCGGAATTCAAAGCTTATAATATTACAAAACGATATGTGAGTGGTTTCTATATATACTTTCATGAGGGAGATTTTGTCTTAACCGATAGTTCCTATTATGAAACGGACATGTTTGTTCAACAGCATCTCAATCCAATAGGGGTGTCGTTAGAGCAATGGAAAGGCTATTTGATGCAAATGCACAAAGGTTCCTTCTCCACACTTCGTGAGTTTGGCGGAGAGCGAAAAGGCACAATCATGCAAACGCAATCACTGCCACTCCAACTTGGAAGTATGCCTCTTGCAACGCTAGCGATTGAGTTGAACGAAGAACAGCTGATGTCCGCTATAAGTAACATTCAATCGTACAATCAGGGAAATGTGTATATCCTAGATGCCGACAATAAATTGTTGGCTTCATCCGAAGCGGAAGGTCACAGGGAACGCATATTTGATATTCCGCGCGGTGAAGGGGAACAGCGTATTCTTAAAACCTCCGCCATGTGGGATGGGGAAGAAGTCATCCTATCCTATATTGAATCGGGCCGGAATAACTGGAAGTATGTATATGTGCTGCCAGCACGCTTATATAGTGAGAAGGCAGAATATGTCTGGAACATGACGGTTCTGATGCTTGCAGTTGCTGCTGTTATTGGATTTATTATCGCGGTCTTGCTTGCGAGGAAGAATTATTCGCCACTACGCAGATTAGTTCGCAATGTTGCAGAACGAAGCGAATTAAACTTATTAAACAATGCGGAAGCGAATGAATATGACTATTTGGAAGAAGTGCTCGACAACGCGCTGGATCGCTACACATTAATGAATCGGACATTAGAGAAGCAGAACAAGACACTTCGTTCGAATTTACTTACACGTCTTCTGAAAGGCCGGGTTGAAAATGGTTTTCCTATCGCGGAAGTATTGCCAGAGCATGGAATCAAATTGCATTCCGACAAGTTTGCTATCGTCTTGTTTTATTTAGAAGATTACAGCGGCTTCTTCCGTCAAGACGAACAGGATGCTGAGAAAAAAAGAGAATTCGTCCATCATATTATGTCCAATATCGTTGAAGAGCTTGCCGCCCAGAAGCATCAGGGTTGGATGACAGAAGTTGATGAAATGCTAGCATGTATTGTGAATTTCCAGCAAGACACGTCAACAGAATCAGCGTTGGAGGATCTGAAGATTTTGACCGAAGAAGCGCAACGATTTATCGGAAATCGCTTTCATATTTTGTTTACCATCTCAGTCAGTTCCATCCATAGGTCATCTGCGGAGCTTCCGGTCGCCTATCTAGAAGCTTTGGAAGCGATGGAGTACCGCATGCTGCTAGGTGTTCAGTCCATTATTTGGCATAACAAGCTTCAACAGCAAAAGCCTTCCTACGACTATTCGATGGAGATGGAGCAGAAGTTGATCAATAATGTGAATGCTGGGGACTTTCTCGGAGCAACTGCGATGCTAGATGAAATCATTGATAGCAATCTAGCGGGGGACAACATTTCCGTCGATATGATCCGATGTCTCATGTTTGATATGTGCAGCACGATGATGAAAGCGGCGATGGAAACCAATATGGATCGCTCTGAGCTGTACGAAGAGAATTTACAAGCGATTCGTGAGCTGATGAGCGGCAGTACAGTAGCTTCGATGAGAGAACGGATGACTCAGTTTTTGCATAAAGTGTGCGGGTATGTAGATGAACGTAAGAAAAGTAACAAAAAAATACGTTTGAAGGAAAGTGTCTTAGCCCACATTAGTGAAAACTACCAGAGCCAAGATCTTAACATCAGCACCATTGCTGAGTATTTTAGTGTACATCCTTCTTATCTATCACGCTATTTCAAAGAGCAGGTAGGCGACAATCTGACGGATTATCTGAATAAATATCGCGTGGAACAATCCAAGACATTATTGCAACAGCCACATATTTTTATACGCGATGTCAGCGAAATAGTTGGATTTTATAGTATCAGTACGTTTATTCGACTGTTCAAAAAGTACGAAGGCGTGACGCCGAGTGTTTACCGGGAAGGAAAGAGTAATTAGATAAATTGAGGTGATTCGATAATGTCGAACAACAGATATTACCCGACGATTATTTTGGGAGCGACGTTTGCCGGTTTGGGCGCATCCTATGCCTGTGGGAAGGAAGCACTTCTTATTGAAAGATCCGATCTTGTCGGTTATGAATTTATTAACAGCTATAACCTTGGTGAAGCTTGGCATGCAACTTTACTTTCCGAAGAGGGAGCGAAGTTGAAGAACGAGCTGATGGAGCGAGGGATATTGTCCGAAGAGGGCAGGGTACATATTCCCGCCATTGCGCCGGTACTTTATAAGAAAATAGGCTGCGATTCGCTTCCGATCCTCTTGCATACAGATGTAGCTGATATCCGCCAGTCAGGGGCTGGCTATGAGGTCACGATTTATAATGCTTCGGGGTTTAGCAGCTACAGAACAGACCGAATCATAGATACGAGGCCAGAGTACGCACCAGCACACATGATAAAGTCCAAGTGCCTCAATGCGATGTTGAACTGTGGCGAGGACGATCCAGAGCCTTCGGCTGGCGCGGAAAGTCACTTATTATTAACCAAAGGTAAATTAAAAGGTGAGATTGTTGTGAAAGTTCCCCTAGAAGTGGAAGACGATTGGCCTACTGCACGGCATAGGCTGCATCAATTGTGGGCGGGCAGACCGAAGCAGTGGGAAAGCTGGACGATTTCATCGGTAGCTGGCTTCTTTGAGCTGCAAATCGAACTTGAAACAAGTAATGAGATCGAGCCTAATTGGTTCTCTCTGCCGTCGGCTGCCTATAGAAATCCGCTGGAAGCGTTTGAAGCAGGTTTGCGATTTGAAAGGAGGTATTAAATTGCTATTATCTCAAAAAGTGAACGGAGAAATTGTCACTGTAGAAGTCGGTGACATTGAACTAGCTCAACAATACGACGTGATTGTAGCCGGGCTTGGTACATCAGGCGCCATTGCATTAATAATGGCAGCCAGCAAGGGGCTGAAAGTTCTTGGTATTGAACGAATGAATTGCATGGGTGGGATGGGAACGGCTGGATCAGTTAACGGCTACTACTTCGGTTCTTCAGGTGGATTATACGAGCAGATAGATCAAAAAGTAGTGGCGCTAGTCGATACTGTCTACACGAAGTCGAGCGCTTACAACGTAGAAGCGAAGAAATATGTGTTGGAGCAGGAAGCGATACAGCACGGTGCAGAGCTTGCTTTCGAATCTGCGATAACAGGCGTTTACATGGATGGGCAACAGGTGAAAGGTGCAAGTTGGGTCGGGCCGCATGGCATCCAATCGGCTAGCTGTAAGGTATTAATCGATTGCACAGGAGATGCAGAGGTATGTCATCTCGCTGGCTGCGATTTTCATTACGGCAGGACATTAGATGGCAAGACGCAGCCGTTCACGAGCGTAAAGGTATTTGCTGCGGGCAACAAAGTGAGTTGGCGAAATTTCGATTCAGGTTGTACGAACCAAACGGATGGGAATGAATTATCCGAAGCGCTCATATTCGCACATGCGCAGCATCTGGAGGATACGTATTCGGATGAGAACCGACTACTGCACTTGGCTCCATTGCTTGGAATCAGGGAAGGGCGTTTAATCAAAGGCGAGGAGAACGTGACACTTCAACATTTCTTCGCTGATGAGACCTCTAATAAGCCGGTATTTTATGCGTATGCAGATATTGATAAGCATGGACGTGACAACGCTTTCGAAAGTCAGTTACTGAAGGATTGGTTCGTTGCAAGTAATCTAGGCGCTGTAAATGTAACCGTTCCCATTCCGCTCGGAGCTATGATTCCAAAGGGGTATGAGGGGCTGCTTGCTGCAGGGCGTTGTCTGGCGGTCGACCATGATTTATCTACATGTGTCAGGATGAATCGTGATATGCAGAAATCTGGGGAAGCGGCGGCAACAGCAGCGTGGATCGCGATTACCAAAGGAACAGCAATCAAGGAGATCTCCTATGAGGAGTTGATAGCGCATCTTGCTGAAACGGGCTGCTTTAACCCTGCGAACAATAAAGGCTATCAATTTGCTTATCCGGGGGATCGGAAACCAGCACAGCCAATTGCATGGTTAACGAATCCTGCAGAGATTCGGCAGGGCTTGTCCGGCATTCAGCCGGGGGTAGCAATATGGTCTTCAAGCAGGCTGGGTGAAACGATTCGCGAATCGTTGAAGACATGGATACAGGAGGAAGATGAGAAGCTTCGTAAACATAGCGCTTTTGCTCTAGCGTTAATGGATGATGAGGCTTGCCTTCCTATGCTTAGGGAAATGATGAGGGAGCGAGATGCGCTCATGCTCCAAGACTGCAGGAAAAACAACCAACTGCGTGGTTATATGGCTATTTACCTTTTAGGAAGAATGCATGATAAGGACGTTGTGCAGGAACTGATCCACCTCATCACAGATCCGGAAGAAATGGAAAGGCCACTCTATCAAATGGAGGACGGCGGGGATAAAGCACGGCAAAATAAATACAATGAGGTATATTTTCAATTTTTTTCTCATTCCATCATGGCATTGATCTACATCGGGGAGCATCATACTACTTTGCAGGAGGTGATAGGGGCAGCTTTGAAGCAAGCGGTTGGCAACGGTGAGTATATCGAACGAATTACGCATAAACCGATCGGTACTTATCTCTATTCAATAGCCGAGAATATTGGATCGGTAGTTGAGCGCAAGCTTCTGCTTTGGGCACAGTAAGGATTGGAGCAGCATACGGAAGGTAGAAGTGACTGGGCATTCATTCTATGGAAAAGGAAGGGAATGTAGGATGCAAATTATAACAGGTGAGAAGCAACACATTCAAGTTGGTAGGCTTATCGTTCTGGCATTCATTAGTTTTCTGCTTCTGTGGGTTGCTATTCCTGCGAAAACATGGGCTGACGATCCGCTGCCTGATGCGGCACTTCGTGATGTATTGGGGGAAAATGACATCGTTGTGGACAATACGGATACGGCCGTTACTAGGACGGGGACATGGAGCACAGGCACCAGTAATCCTGGCAAGTATTTTGGGAGCAATTACGAGTTCGTTAACGGGGGTACAGGACAGGTGCAAACCATTAAATATACGCCCAGTGTACCCCAAACTGGCGTTTATGAAGTGTTCATGGTGTTCAGCTCCTCTTCCAATCGTGCGGACAATGTGACCGTTCAAGTTTCCCATCAAGGAGGAGTTGCTACACAAACCGTGAACCAGGAAAAGAACGGCGCAGTCTGGTATCCATTGGGGCAATATACGTTTACTGCCGGGAGCAGCGGCTATATACAGATCAACGTCGCTGGGGCGAATGGCTATGTAATCGCAGATGCCATACGCTTGGCGGTGCCAGTGCCTGATCCTGTAGATCCGGGGCCACTTGCCGTCAACGAGCCATTAGGACCGGTCATTTTCCGTTCTGGCTTTGAAGCAGGTTCTGTCGGAGTGACAGATCCCTCCGACACAGGTACGATTACGCGAATAACAGGCACAGATACTTCGGTTTCAGCACCAAATGATTGGACCACACATTTGAACGGGTATTCCAAATTTGGCGACTTGGTCTTTGAGGGGCATTCCGGTGGTGACACGTCCACTTCAAGATTCGCCAAGATCGTAGCTGATCCAACACCTGGCGGGAGTGGGAATAAAGTGCTTCAGTATTGGTTGGGAAATTCCGGTGGATCAGCTGATCGGGGGCGTGTGCAAGCGCTACTCAAGAATAATACGAATCTAACAGAAGTGTTCTACAAATACCGGATGTATCTCCATCCCGATATCGAACTAGTGAAGCAAAGCGTTGATCCTAACGGTTGGTTTACCTTGGCAGAGTTCTGGAATCAGCCTAGCTGGACCTCAGGTGCACAGTACCCATTTCGAATGTCCCTTAATTTGACCAAAGATTTAGGAGTAGGTAAACCTTTTAAACTCCGTATCTCAGGTCAAACAACGCCGACTTCAAGTGAGGATGATACAACCCAATTCGTGACAGTATGGGAAGAAAGAAATGACTGGAATGTGCCAACTGGTGTCTGGCTTAATATGGAAGTGTATTACAAGCAAGGGGATGCGAATTCAGGCAGATTCTATCTAGCCATTACGCCTGAAGGCGGAGAAAAGCGGGTAGTGTTCGATGTGACCAACTGGACCTATCACCCACAGAATCCAGCACCAGAAGGGCTTACGCATTTTCATCCGCTTAAATTATACACGAGCAGAACGTTGACTAACTTTGTTAAAGACCACGGCGGTGCGTTGCAAATATTGTGGGACGACCTGGAGTTCTGGCCTTCGATGTCCCCAGATGCTGCTCTGCGAAATGCAGTAGGACCTAACGATATCGTCGTAGACAATACAAGCGCTGGAGCAGTCAAAACAGGTATCTGGTCTTCAGGAAACGGTAATCCTGGTAAATTTTACGGCAGCGATTATAACTTCGTAAATAACGGCACTGGTCAGACGGCAACCTATAGCCCTGTCATTTCCACCTCAGGCATGTACAGAGTCTACGCAACCTTCATTGGCTCTTCCAATCGTTCCAATAGCGTACCTTATACGATCTTTCATAATGGTGTGACCTCGACAGTGTCGGTCAATCAGCGGATTACCTCCTATCATAAAATGTGGTATCCGCTCGGGGATTATTACTTCTCGTCAGGCACTGGCAATTATGTACAGATCAATAGTGCAGGGACTAGCGGCTATGTCATGGCGGATGCCATTCGTTTGGAGCCGTTATAGGCCTGGTGCAATCAGATAGTGATTATACGGTGTATAAGGAGGTAGTATGTTGAAAAGAAAAGGGAAACTATCTATTGCAATGTTTGGACTGGCGGCAGGATTAATACTCCTGCCCTCGGGCCACACGCGTGCCGCATCCGAGGTATTGCCCATTGTGGTACATGACACTTTCGACGACGTAGAGGGAAATAGCGATTTAGCGGACTGGAGCTATCCAGCAACGACCGTTTCAATCGTGGACCGGCCCAAAAACGGTGGAACAGAAGCGTTAGAAGAGGGCAATAAAGCGCTGATGTCGACGATTCGTACGCTGGGCGCTGCTCACAGACCTGTAAGAAAGTTTCCCTCATTAAGTGGGAAGCTAGAAATCAACTATGATCTGCGGTTAGATGGTAAACCGATTGATCAGATTAAGCTGCCGGAAATTTATGCGGGTGCTACCTTGCTAACTTCCATATCGGCTATTAACTCCACGATTAACGCTGAGAATTTCTTCCGATTTGATATTCCTACCGGCCCCACCAAAAGAATCCGTTATGACAGCATGCCATTCAAAACCTGGATGGCGATAAAAGTAGAGATGGACACGGAAACGGATTTGTTTTCTGTCTGGGTAGACAACACGAAGGTTGCAGACAACCAACCCTTTTACAATGATGCCAAAATTACGGATATTAATGAGCTTAGATTCAGTCTGACCAAAAGCAACGCTGCTGCCCCTAATTTTTATGTGGATAATCTTATCGTGAGAGGAATTCCAACTCCAGCTCCTGACGTGAGGGAAACGAAGTTAGCGACGCCCCCGAGTGTACCTGTGGCGCCACATATACGTAATGAGCATCCACGGTTATTCATCCAAGATTTTCAAGAAATTAAGCGTAAAATTGCTGCAGATTATATACCTATGAATTGGTACAGTCGAATCAAAGCTCAAGCCGACGAATTGTTACATACGCCAGTAAGGACTTTCGGTACGAATCCAGATAACGGTGCTGTGCTGGAACATGCACGGGAAATGGAAAACCGCACCTTTCTCCTGTCTATGGCTTTCCAAATTGAGCGGGAACGGAAGTATCTGGACCGACTTTGGTTGGAAATTCAGAATACCGCATCCTATCCTACTTGGAAGCCTGAGAGCTTCCTGTCCGTCGCAGAGATGCTTCAGGCTTACGCTGTTGCCTATGACTGGAATTATTATGATTGGACGGAGGAACAGCGCAAGTTTATTGTAGACACCATGCTTGATAAGGGATTGACTTACGGTGTCGACCGGTATAATGGCAAGAGCCAAGGCGGCACTCGATTTACGGAAGTCACTCATAACTGGAATGTGGTTTGCAATGGGGGATTGATGATAGCGGCCTTAGCCATAGCCAATGAATACCCCGATGTAGCCGAATTCGTTCTGGAAAAGGGAACCGAAAACATCAAGAAAGGTTTGACAGCCTACGCGCCTCTAGGTGCTTACCCGGAAGGAGCGATGTATTGGGCATATGGGACCAATTATTTAACCTACACGATGGCTGCGTTTGAAACCGCTTTCGAATCAGATTTCCCGCGCCCTGAAAAATACAAACTATATGAAGCGCCTGGCGTTGCCAAAGCACCTGAATTTCCGATTTATTTGGCTGGCATGACAGGCTCCTTCAATTATGGGGATAGTTCCATTGGGAAAGTCAACTCACCGACAATGATGTGGTTCGCAGAAAAATTCAATAAACCGCAGTATGCTTGGTATTACTTACGGAACCAAGAGGTGGCAGAGGATAGTACCAGTGTGACATCGAGGGGAACTGTATATGCTTTACTCTGGTACAACTCAGCGTATCGATCGATCACGGAGAGCTTCCCTCTAGATAAGGCCTACCAGAATCCGACCGGTACGAATAGCGTGTTGATGAGAAGCTCATGGCAGGATATCAATGGTGTGTATGCGGGGTTAAAGGGTGGATATAACCGAGAAAATCACTCATCCCTCTCCATCGGTACTTTCATCCTAGAGGCAGAGGGTCAGAGATGGGCTACCATGCGAGGAGCCGGTAACTACGATTGGCCTAACTATAATGATCTCACTGGGGGACGTTTCCAATATTACAATAATCGGGCGGAAGGTCAGAATACATTGGCCATCAATCCGGCCAAAGGGGGCGTTGACCAAGATATCAATGCGACAGGTACCGTTGTAGATCATCAGAGCAATTCCACCGAAGCGTTTGGAATCATGGATATGTCACAAGCGTATGCACGGGATGTGACGAGCGCTAGGAGAGGTATTCGGCTATACGATGGCCGCTCTAAGGTGCTCGTGCAGGACGAGATCACGGCGACACAGCCTGCAGATGTCTGGTGGTTCATGCACACTGCTGCTTCGATCCAGATCACAGATAACGGAAAATCCGTCATGTTAACCCAGAATGGGAAAAGAATGTGGGCACATATCGCAGATGGCCCGCAGGATGCGACCTTTAGTGTTATGGATGCGAAGCCATTTCCTTGGTCGCCTAATCCGACAATTCAGAGCAGCAACTATGGGACGAAGTTATCTATTCACATGAAAGATGTAACAAATGCACGTTTGGCTGTTCAGTTTATCCCTTTGAAAAGTGGAGAAGCACCGCCAACTCAATATGCAGAGGTTGTCAACATGTCGGAGTGGCATGCTGCCCCTGATCATCTCTTGCTGTTGAGCGAGAAATTAGGGGATAATGCTGCACTTCTAGCGAACAGTCCTTTTGCCTATGCGGGTGGTGCCAAAGTCATGGTGAATCCAAGTAATCCTATCGTTAGCCCAGTGGAGCTAGATGGGGAGTTGATGGTTCCTGTGGAATTTACCGCGAAGGCGCTTGGAGCCAATGTGGAACGAGATGAAGCAAGTGGGACCACAATGATCCGATATCAGGATCGGTTAGTCGTATTACCTTTGCAAGAGCCTATACCTGGTTCCAATAACGAGTTGATTACTCCATCCAACCCCGGAATCCCGCAAGATGGCAACAAGGTAATCGGTAACTCGGTCGAAGTGAGTCCGATTGTGCAATCAGACGGCTCCGCGAGAGGAAAGCTAGATAGTAAATCTTATCTGGAAGCTCTGAAGCAGGCAACCCCTGACGGCAATGGCGTGCTAAGAATAAGATTGAATGTCAACCCCGTTGATAAGGCAACATCCTATGTCTTAGATTTTCCGATCGATACGATGAAAGCCCAAGGGAGCAACCTAATCGTGGAGATCGGTACTCCTTTAGGCCAAGTGACACTACCAGGTAACGTATTCTCTCAAACAGAGTCAACTCGGTTTGCGTTGGTCATGGAGCCGGTCAACCCTTCCCAATTGGATAGCACAACGCAAAAGGTGGTTGGTGATCGACTGATCCTTCGGATGAAAATTCTGACCGACGTCGTTATTCCGACACAAGATACATTGCTTCCGTCTATCGGAATCTCTCTCCCATATAAGCCCACAGCAGAAGAACTGGGGAACTCCGAGCATATCGTTGTATGGCGCATTGGAGCGGATGGCTCAGTTGATCCTATTATGGATAGCAAATATGATCAAGCAACTGGTAGGATTGGCTTCCATGTCCGTAGTTTGAATCCTACGTTATTCGTTGTAACTTTCGTAGATAAGAAATTCCAGGATATGAACGCGTATGCCTGGGCGGACAAAGCTGTCCGAGTACTAGCATCCAAGGGCATTATTGCAGGCACCTCGGAAGCAACGTTTGCTCCAAGCGAGGGGATGACGCGGGCGGATTTCCTTCTGCTGCTTGTAAAGTCTCTCGGGTTGTCGGCAGCTTACCAGGATAATTTCAGCGATGTGGACGTGAATGCTTATTATGCTCAAGCTGTCGGAATCTCCCGTACCTTGGGAATAACCGAGGGAACAGGGAGTAATCAATTCGACCCTCAGACGCCGGTATCCCGCCAAGATATATTTACTTTGACGGCTCGTGCCTTACGCATTGCTGGCAAATTAGAACAGCTAGGACTAAAAGCCGATCTTGCTTCCTTCATTGACGGCACAGAAGTGGCATCGTATGCGAGAGAGGGTATTTCGCTCTTAGTTGGAGCGGGTATCCTAGAGGGGGACGGTCAAGGAATGCGCCCTAAGGAGCAAATCACGAGAGCGGAAGCAGCGATCATGCTATACCGGATCTATAACAAGTAAGTGCCCGTTGGGCGAGGGAAGTATGAAGTTGCGATGCCCTTCGCCCCGGCATTATAGCTAACGGTGGCATGCGTATAGGAGGAGGAGGTTGACAATGAAACAAAAAAGAATGACCATAAAGGCTTTTCTTCTTGTGATGATTCTTGCTCTGCTAGTAGGCAATGTCCACGTTGTTCAAGCTGCAGTGTTGGAGGATGCCCTAGGTATGCATGATATCGTCATTGATAATAGTAGCTCCGGAGCAACGATACAAGGAGCGTGGGACACGACTTCTACGGCGACCAATCCTGAAAGATCAATTGGGAGTGACTACCGCACCGTAAAGCCAGCCGACCACAATGGCCAATTCCTGCAATACAACACGCCGGCTTCTTTTCAGCAGGGAAGGTACAAGGTGTATGTATCAACGTATCGATCACAATCCAACCGCTCTACGAATGTGCCAATAGATATTTTTCATCTGAATGATGCTAGTGCAACAACACTTAGTTCAGTCACGGTGAGCCAAAAGGGAAGCACAGGTGCGGTCTGGATTCCGATTGGTGAATTTGAATTTCAAAAGGGTGACGGCAACTATATTCAAATCAAAGTGGATGGCGCTGAAGGCTATGTGTTAGCTGATGCTGTGCGATTTCAGCCGATGTTTACGCCCGCACCTCCCATCTTAAGCAGTGATGCGACTCTTTCTAGCTTACAGGTTAATCCTGGTTTACTTGATTTCAATCCCCAAGTTACAGACTATCATTTAGATGTTCTTGGAAATGTCTACAGTACGATTGACGTTACACCGACAGTTACTTCAACTGTATATAAAAGTCTACAAATCAACGGACAAGAGTCGGTATCCGGCAGCACCTATACCGTTCAGTTAATGCATGGCAGCAATACCATAGCAATTGTGGTTACTGCGCAGGATAATACGACACTTACTTATTATCTTCAGGTCAATCGTATTTCGCTAAGCGATGAGGCGTCCTTAAGCAGCTTGACACTAGACCGGGGGACGTTGAACTTTAGTCCGGATGTGACCAACTACCAGGTGCAAGTGGGTGATGAGGTGAACAGTCTGGGGGTGACGCCAGTTGTGTTATCAACCGTATACAAAAGCCTCACTATTAACGGCCATTCTCAATCCTCCGGCGAAACTTACCAGATGCCTCTACTAACTGGTAGTAATATGATTTCAATTCAAGTGACAGCGCAAGATGGAACAGAGAAATTGTATACTGTACATGTGATCAAACAGGGCAACGTGGCCACGCTGAGCAGCTTGAGTCTCACAAGAGGGTCATTGAATTTCAGTCCGTGGCGAACAGTGTATAGCATTTATGTGGGCAATAAGGTAGACACATTTGCATTGACACCCGCCTCTACATCAGGGTTTTTCGATCATATGACGGTGAATGGAATTCCTCATGTCTCAGGTACGCCATATAACATCGAATTACAAGTAGGGGATAATGCCGTTGTCATTGAAGTGACGTCCAAAGATCAGCGTCAGATGACATATACGGTCAACGTCTCGCGTTTGGATGCAACCGCCAATGCTCAGATGGTTAATGGCGCTGTTACACTTCCTGCGGGAAAACTTGCGGAGTCGTTAGGCGTACACTTGCATCATGACACTTCGGGTCTACTTGTTTATAGTGAACGCCCTTTTGAATTCGCCGATCCTGCTCTCCAAGAAGAACTGACGCAACTTCTGAACCTTCGATTGAAAGTGGATGGTGAACATGTTGCATTTTTCAATCCCAAGCAGACAGAATATCGACTTCTGCTGCCCGCAGATGGGCACCTTCCTTTGATTGACCTCGAGAGTGGGGCCGAAACGAGATTTACGGTGAAACAGGCAGCGAATCTCAATGAGACCGCCGTTCTGACTATTGAGAGTGTAGGTATCTACACGTTCACCTTCGTGCAGGACACGAATGCACAAACGGCGCCTCCGTCGCTTGCTGGGATCAAAGTAACCATAGAAGGTAAAGAGGAAGTAGCCTTCGTTCCTACTTGGATTCCTGTGGCTTACGTAGATGCTAATGACGGCTATGCGAATGTAAACACGCCAAATAAGACAGTAGATAATGATCTAAATACCAGATGGTCAGCAACTAGTCAAGGTGAAGTTAAATGGATTCGTTATGATTTGGGAAGTAAGGTCAATGTTCACTCGATGTCTGTTGCAGGATATTTGGGAAATGAACGTTCCTACAATTTCGAGGTGGAAATTTCGGATGATGGGGTGAACTGGCAGCAGTTGCTTCCTATGCAGTCCACTAGCGGAACCATTCTGTATCCCGAGATGTTCCTACTGGGAGATGTTCAAACTCGATATGTCAGATTGCCATCTTATGGCTATGGTCCTACACGGGATGGTTGGAATGGATTTTCAGAAGTACGGTTCTATACTAGTCAGGAGCAGGCCAATCTTGATGCTTCGAAATGGGATGAGTATTTTGCCCCGTCTTCGAATAAGTTGGGGGACCAGCTGAAGTTATCTGTGAAAGGATTGACTTCAGAAGGTGTTGAGCATAATTTGAACCCAGTCACGACCTCAATTGCGTTCTATACGGACAATGCTGCTATTGCTGAGGTGGACCAAGCGGGCAATGTTCTCCTGACTGGGGTTGGAGAAGCACGCATCACTGTCATGGCCACGCAAGGGGATGCGGTACGGCTGGGTAGTCTCATCATTAGCGTTAGTAATTAAGGATACACGATTGAAACCGTCAGAGTGATCTTCTCTGGCGGTTTTTTCTCACGTTACATGTAAGGGAGAGCGCATACGTGTAACGTATAATCCTTGTGAGCGAAAGCCCACCTTTTTTTGCGATCTCTGAGGTTGACTCCCTAACAACGACACCAAAGGCACTCAACGCAAGCAAGACTAGCTACTCTACAATTTACGTCACCTAGTCAAACACATCTTAGACAAGTCACGCCAACACTCCAGCTACTCGACAAATTCAACCTCGAAAACTAGTTACACTACAAACTCCCACAAAAACAAGCTACCCAACAAGCCACTCCCCAAATGCCAGCTTCTCCACAAACTTCATGTCCCGAACAACGGCTACACCATATGCTCCACCTCAAAACCAGCTACTCAACAAACTCCTTCACCAGACCTGCTACTCAACAAACTCCTTCACCAGACCTGCTACTCAACAAACTCCTTCACCAGACCTGCTACTCAACAAACTCCTTCACCAGACCTGCTGCTTAACAAACTCCTTCACCAGACCTGCTACTTAACAAACTCCTTCACCAGACCTGCTGCTTAACAAACTCCTTCACCAGACCTGCTGCTTAACAAACTAGCTCACCAGTCCATCAACTCAACTGCTCTCCCCATCCACCGCTTGGCAATTTAACTGGAAAACCTGATGTTAATTTCTCGATTTTGAGTGGTATTTTAGGATTAAATGTAAAATATGTAGCTATTTTTATGGATTTCACTTGAATAGGCGATTTATCATGAAATTAGATGGATGTTTTCCAGCTATTATTGGAAAAGATAAGAATTACCTAGATTTAACTGTATGTTATCCAGTTATTTGGAAAATGAGGCGCCACACAAGGTTATTTCCCTTGTATGGCGTCTTTTTCACGTTTCAGGATGCCCACGCGCCTAACCTGTTAATCCAACGAAAACATGTATATTGAGCAAGCGGCCTCGGATAGATATGCTTGGGACATTCAAGGAAGAGGGAGTGTAGAGAGAATGACAATCGAACAATGGATAGGAGATGCCTGGGAACAGGGTGTCCGCAAAGTAAAGAACACGAGCCAGCGAGTAGGTGCAGCATTTCCTCACGGATCGAACGAGGGGCAATTTCAATTGACCTCGCCGCACTACTGGACAGCGGGTTTCTGGCCTGGAATCTTATGGCTCATCTATCAAGATCGCCAAGATGAACAATTGCGCCTCTTCGCGGAGAGCTGTGAAACACAAATGGATGCTGTAATCGAGGCTTATGAGCCTCTTGATCATGATATGGGTTTCATGTGGACGCTAACTTCGATAGCGAATTGGCACCTCACCGGCAATGAGCAATCCAAACGCCGGGCTTTGAAGATTGCCAGCCATTTAGCGGGTCGATTCAACATCAAAGGAAACTTCATCCGCGCATGGAACAGTCCGGAGCGCGTAGGATGGGCAATCATCGATTGCATGATGAATTTGCCACTGCTCTACTGGGCGTCGCAACAAACGAACGATCCTCGCTTCAAACATATCGCTGAGGCGCACGCGGGTATGGCCGCCAAGCAGTTTATTCGCGAAGATGGCTCCGCGCATCATATCGTCTGCTTCGACCCAGAGACGGGTGAGCGCACCGGCGCTCTCGGTGGCCAAGGCTATGCGGAAGAGTCCGCATGGGCACGGGGTTCGGCATGGTCGATCTATGGCTCGGTGCTCAGCTACCGTCATACCGGCCGTGCCGACCTGCTGGCAGCAGCGGAGCATGCAGCCTCATTCTTCCTAGCACACTTACCTGAGGATAAGGTGCCGTATTGGGACTTCCGATTGCCTACCTTCGAGGGGGCATCGCGTGATACGAGTGCCGCAGCGATTGCGGCAAGCGGACTGCTAGACCTGGCTGCGGTATGTGCAGGCGATCGGGCGCTCTTTTATAAGGAACAAGCATGTGCGATCTTGGAATCCCTCTCCATTCATTATGTTGCAGTTGATTCCGAAGAAGCGATCTTGCTCTCAGGCACGGGCAACGTACCAATGAATCAGAATATCAATAAGCCGCTCATTTACGGTGATTACTACTACATGGAAGCATTAGCGAAGCTGCAAGGATATCCCTCTTTCTGGGAAATTGGCGCTGCCAAAGTGCATGTATATCCCTAGAAAAAGTGTATATCGGATCACGAAAATCCGCATGGCATAAGCCTGTTAATTGATCGAAATCATGTATATTGTACGGATGGCGGATCAGCAGGTACGATGAGTTCAAATTACAGAGCAAGGAAGTGACACCGATGAGTCAGACACTCCCTCCTTCATCACCAGCGATGGTTAATCCGAAGGCGAGTACAGCAAAAAATAAAAGTAATTGGCTAGTAAGGAAGTATGGCAAACGCGTATTAAAACAGAACATACCGCTGTACATCATGTTTGTGCCTATCATCCTTTTCTTCTTTATATTTAAATACTACCCGATGACGGGGCTCGTTATTGCTTTTAAGAAGTACAGTTTCATTAAAGGGATTTGGGGCAGTCCTTGGGCAGGCTTGGATAACTTTAAAATGATCTTTCAGACGAAACAAATTTTTAGTATCGTGTGGAACACCTTAAAACTAAGCGGGTTAAGCATCATCATTGGTTTCCCGGTTCCGATCATATTAGCGCTGCTGCTCAATGAGGTAAGAAGGACGCAGTTCAAAAAGTTAGTACAGACGCTGGTATATTTGCCGCATTTCCTCAACTGGGTTATCGTTGGCGGGATTGTTGTTACGGTGTTCTCGCAAAGTACAGGAACGCTCAATCATCTGATCGAGAAGTTTTTTGGTGAATCGTATCCTTTCTTATACAAAGAGTTTTCCTGGATTTCCATTTATCTGGCATCCGGTGTTTGGAAGGAAGCAGGTTGGAATGCGATTATTTATCTTGCAGCACTAACAGCTATAGATCAAAGCTTATATGAAGCATCAAGCATAGATGGCGCAAATAAATGGCAGCAAACCACTCGAATTACATTGCCTGCAATTCTGCCAACGATCATTATTATGTTAATTCTGAAGATTGGACATTTAATGGAATTAGGCTTCGATCAAGTGTTTGTCCTGCAAAATAACGCCACCCTTGAAATCTCCGAGGTTATTAGTACCTTCATGTACAAAATCGGAATTCAACAAGCAAATTTCAGTCTTGCGACAGCAATGGGATTATTCGAATCCTTGGTTGGTTTAATCTTGGTGCTTGCAGCCAATCGCATTGCGCGCAGCTTCGGCCAAGGCTTATGGTAAGCAATCACATGAAGTACTGACAAAAGTTAAGAAGGAGAAGCTTATGAAGCATACACGAGGAGAGAAGGTATTTTACGCCCTCAACTATATATTTTTAACGATTATAGGTCTCAGCTGTTTATTACCGATTGTTCACATTCTAGCGTTGTCACTGAGTGATAAGCATGCGTTAATGTCTGGAACGGTAAGCTTTTGGCCAGTTAATTTGAGCTTAGACGGCTATAATGCGCTGTTCAAGGAAAGCCCAATCATCAAGGATTTTAGGAACAGTGTCATCATTACGGTGGTGGGGACATTCCTGAATATTGTTTTCACAATTCTAGCTGCATACCCGTTGTCCAAGCGTTATTTTATCGGACGCAGATTCTATTCCTTCGCTATTATTTTTACCATGATCTTCTCAGCTGGTCTCATTCCTACGTATTTATTAGTCCAAAAATTGGGGCTTATCAATAGCTACGGTGCGCTGTGGCTGCCTGGTTTGATCACGGTGTGGAATCTCTTGGTTTTGAGAAGCTTTTTCGAAGGATTGCCAGAAGAGTTGGAAGAGGCTTCGCGTATTGATGGTTGCTCCGAATGGCGCTTGATCATTCAAATTGTGTTGCCATTATCATTGCCAGTCCTAGCTGCATTAACATTATTTTATGGGGTAGGCCACTGGAATGCTTTCATGAATGTACTTATTTATATCAATGATTCCAGCAAGCTGAATTTAGCGGTACTCGTGCAACAAATGATTCAAAATCAAAGTTTGATGCAGGAATTGACAAATACACAGCCTGAATTAGCAGCAGCAATTACGCCAGAAGGTGTTAAAGCGGCAGGGGTTATTGTTATGACATTACCGATGTTAATCGTATATCCATTCTTACAACGGTTTTTTGTCAAAGGTGTTATGGTCGGCGCTGTAAAAGGATAATGGTAATTCCTTGAAAGGGGTGATGTGCAGCACTAAACATGGTAGTCTTAGTTTTACAAGTAGATGAAATTATTGGGGTTATCTTAAAAATGCACGTACATTACATGAGGGGTGACTTATTCATATGAAGAAAATCAGTAAATTGAAAGCAACTTCCATTTCCTTAGCTTTGGTACTCTCAAGCACGACGCTACTTGCAGCTTGTGCATCGGATAAAGAAAAAACAGATAAAGCAACAACGACGCCAGGCGCTGCAAACACAGCTGCGGAAAGTGCGAAACCAGCAGGACCTAAGCCTAAGATTACGGTTTCCATTTATGATCGTAACAATGTACCTGAAGGTGAAGGCACGATTACGAATAACCGATGGACGAAGTGGATTAATGAGAATGCACCTGTGCAAGTTGAGTTTATCCCTGTTCCACGTACGAACTCTTCAGAAAAGTGGAACGTCCTGTTCGCTTCGGGGCAAGCACCTGACTTAATCATGGAATTTTCCAATCCCTATATGAAGGATTTGGCGTCCAAAGGGCAAATTATTGCACTTGATGATGCCATTGCGAAGTACTCGACGAATTACAAGAAGGTGTTTAGCGGCAATGAGACGATCCAGAAGTTAACAAGGTTTAATGGGAAAACCTTCTTCTTTGGTCGCACGCTTCCTTTCACAGCTAACCATTATGTGATGATTCGCCAGGACTGGTTGGATAAATTGAAACTTCCAGCGCCAAAAACAACAGAGGAGTATCTCCAAGTTGCCAAGGCGTTCACAGAGCAGGATCCTGACGGTAATGGCAAGAAGGATACACTCGGTTCGACTTTCTACGATGTGGACTATTTCTTCCAATTAGGTCAAGCGAGTGATGAAACATTGCCGATGATCACGTCCTATCATCTGAACAATGATCAATATGTACGGACATGGGATCGTCCAAAGGCAGATCTCGCGTTTAAGAAAGCTCTATATGATGCGGGCACTGTAGATAAAGATACGTTCACAGATAAAAATGGTGCTAAAATGCAGCAGGATTGGGTAAACGGCAAGCTTGGCATTTATGGTTCAGATGTATTAGAAGGCGCTAAAGGTTTCGATGTCTACACGACGTTGATGAAAAACAATCCAGATGCCAAAGTGACGATTCTACCGCTTCCGAAGTCTGAATTCGGTCAATTCTCACCTGCAGGTGCTGTTCCTATGCAATTTACGTCTGCCATTAATGCAACAGCGAAGAACGTAGAAGCCGTTGTGAAATACGTCGACTGGTTGATGACACCAGATGTTCAAAAGACATTAATGTATGGATTGGAAGGCGTTCACTATAAGATGGTAGATGGTTGTCCGAAACCGATTGATGCAGAGAAAAACAAGAAAGAACTAAATTGGAATGGCGATTTCCAAATGATGTCTCAAACCGGCGAAATGGGGAAATGTGTGGAGTACACAAACACATTGGATCCTTCAAAACCAGTTGATAAAGGGTATATCGACTTAGTGAAACAAGGTAGAGCAGCTTACATCACAGCGGATCGCCCAACAACGTCCGAAGTTGTACTTCCAGTTACTCTGACAGACGATCTGACTGTTATTAAAAACACATTGAAAAATACACTTACAAATATTTATACAAAAGCTGTTGTTGGTGGAGCAAGTTATACGGTTGAACAAGCAATGAAAGATGCACAAGAAGCTTGGGAAAAAGGCGGCGGTAAGAAAGTCGATGACTTCTATACAAAAGCCTATACGGATAACAAAAAAGACGTTATTTACACGAAAGATTACTATAAATTGTTAACGAAATAATGAAATCAACTAAGTAGTTCATCATGTGCTTCCTTCCTGCAGCAAGTTTGTTCGGGAAGGAAGTTTTTCTTACTAGAAGTTTTTCTCTTAGAGGTATTCTCAAATCAGAAAGGGGATAATTAATGTTTATTAAATTTCGTTTCTTGAAAGCGCTTTTATTGGTTCTGGCTTTGATTGTCAATGTCCTGGCACTGCCCAATCAACCTGCCTCTGCGGCAGATGAGTATGACACATTACGATCGAAAATTTATGATTTTACCACTGGTGGTCCTACATACGATCCGGCCGATCCAGACATCAGCGGGAAGATTACCAATATTACAACGCTCGCTCAGACGAATTGGGATACGATGAATAAGGCTGCAGGAAGAACTTACCTGTGGAGTGATATGGCAACGACAACGGAATCGGAGCATGTTTCCGGAAGCTACCAACGGTTAGAAGCCATGACGTTGGCCTATGTTACGAGAGGTTCAACACTTCAGAACAATGCAACTCTGCTGGCAGATATTATTAGTGCCATGGATTGGATGTACACGAACAGATATAACACTAGCGTAGTCTATAGAGGCTATGACAATTGGTTTGACTGGCAGATCTCCTCGCCACTCAGCATCAATAACATCACGACTTGGATTTATTCTAGTTTAACCTCGACGCAGATTAACAATTGGCATGCAGTTATCGATTATCAGGCACTTACTTGGGGAGCTGGGCTGACCGGAGCTAATCGTGTATGGGCTTGTAACATCAAAATTACAAGCGGGATTATCGTCAAGAACAGTGCCAAAATTATCCTGGGCAGGGACCAACTTAGTTCGGTATTTGATTATGTGGCTTCTGGTGAAGGCATGTACAGCGATGGTTCGTTTCTGCAACATACCGCACTCATTCCCTATAACGGCGGATATGGCGTAAGTTTAATGGATAATTTGACGAAGGTCATGTTCATCGTAGCAGGTTCTACATGGGATATTACGGATCCAGATGTGGATCATATTTATCAATGGGTTTATGATGCATTCGAACCGCTATTTTATAATACTTCGATGGTAGATATGGTGAGAGGACGAAACATTGCAAGAAAAGCCAGCGATGATTTGGGATTAACTTCAATGGGTGCGCTTGGAGCTTCCGTGGCACGAATGGCCTTGTCCGCTCCATCCGCCGATGATCGTGCAGCGTATAAATCGATGATTAAAAAATGGATGACTGACGCAACATCTCCAACTAAGTATGCAGATTTGGTAATGATCAGCTCCATCGTGCAAACGAAACAAATCATGAGCGATCCATCTGTTACGACAAGAGATGCGCTAGTCAAGAATAAACAATACCCGAACATGGCTAGAGCGATCCACCATAGACCAGGATTCGCTTTTGGCATCAGTATGTCTTCCAATCGAATTGGTAATTTTGAGATTGTTAACAATGAGAATTTGAAGGGCTGGCATACAGGGGACGGAATGACCTATCTCTATGATTCTGATTTGACGCAGTATAAGGATAATTACTGGCCTACCGTAAATAGCTATCTCTTACCTGGCACGACCGTCAATCAAAACACGACAGCAGCAGCAAATGCGAAAAATCCGAACTCTTGGGTTGGGGGCACGGAGATTTCAGGACAATACGGGATCACAGGCATGCAGTACACAGCTAATGGCTACAATCTTACAGCGAAGAAATCTTGGTTTATGTTTGATGACGAAATCGTGAGTCTAGGTGCAGGCATTACGTCTACCGACAACAAGGTTGTGGAATCGATTGTTGAGAATCGCAAGCTCAACAGCAGCGGCAACAATGGGCTTACTGTAAACGGGACTGCCAAATCAACGGCACTAGGTTGGACTGAAACCATGACTGGCGTGAACAAGATTCACTTGGCCGGGAATGTGTCAGGTTCAGATGTTGGTTACTATTTCCCGACAGCTGCAACACTCAAAGGGGTGCGCGAGGCACGAACAGCCTCATGGTCGAGCGTTAATACGTACTACACAGGCGCGGAATACACGACGAACTATACACGCAACTTCCTGAATATGTGGTTCGATCACGGCACTAATCCGACAAACGCCGGGTACGCTTACGTGACACTGCCAGGCAAGTCCAGCGGGCAGTTGGATACGTATACAGCAAACCCAGACATTACGGTAATTGAGAATTCAACCGCTGCACAGGCTGTGCAAGAAAATGCACTTGGCATTCTAGGTATTAACTTCTGGAATGATGCTTCCAAAACGGTAAGCGGTGTCACTAGCAACAAAAAGGCTTCCGTCATGGTCCGTACAACCGAGAACGGAACTGAAGTTTCCGTATCTGACCCAACACTCTCCAATACGGGCACCATTCAACTCACGCTTACGCAAAGTCTGGGACCAGTGGCCTTTAAGGATTCGCGGATAACAACCAGCACGAGCGGAGGTACGACCACTCTCACCGTCAATGTGAACGGTGCCGGCGGCAATAGCATCAAGGCGTTTTTTGCAACGCCTTCCACAGGACCAGTTACCGGTTACACGGTGAACGAAGATTTTGACGATATGCTGCCTGGTGCGCTGACCGGCCAAAATGGCTGGATTTTCAATAACGCAGGGGTGGCAGCGAATACGGTTGTTGTGCAGAAAGAGAATGGCGTGAACGGGGACAAATCGCTGAAAGTAACGGCAGGTTCAACAAGCGGGGGTGCCGAAGCTTATCGTCTGTTTAATGCACCTCAAGGCGGCTACATTACTGCGGAAGCTACTGTAACGGCTGATGACACCAATTGGAAAAATGCGTTAATCATCGCGGACAACAGCTTAACAGCCAATAACGTGGCGGCTCAACTGGTGATACAAAGCGGCAAAATTTGGGGATATAACGGCAGCACCAAAACGGATGTGTTAACGGGGATCACCAGTGGCCAACCGTACCGTCTGAAAGTCGTGATCAATGCGTCAACGAAAAAATACGACGTCTACGTTAACGATGCGCTGCTCGCCTCGGGCTGGAATTATCGCTTCTCGGGCGTAACCACGCTCGACAAGTTCTCTACCTCCATCGCTGGCAACGCAAGCTCGATGAGCGTGGATGATGTGAAAGTAGCGTATAAGCCACTTACTTTAACAAGCCTAATGGATCAGAACTTTAACAGCATGACGCTTGGCAATCTGAATGGTCAAGACGGTTGGGTATTCGATAACGGCGGCATCTCGGGGAATACGGGAGTGGTGCAGACGGTGAGCGGATCGAACAAAGCTGCAAAATTGACAACAACGTCCACTTCAGGTAAAGCCGAAGCGTATCATGGGTTTATGGCACCGGCCAACAGCACAGTCATCGTAGAAGCGACTGTGACCCCCGATGATAACAACTGGAAGAATGCTTTGATCGTTGCTGACAGCAGTCTCTCTTCGAACAGCTCGGCCGTCCATCTCATTATGCAGAACGGCAGAATTTGGGGCTACAACGGCGGTACCCAAACGAATGTACGGACTTCCATTACGAATGGAGAACCATACCGTCTAAAAGTGATTATCAATACATCCACGAAAAAATTCGATGTCTACGTGAATGGCGAGCTGCAAGGCTCACAGTGGAACTATCGTTATTCCGGTTTGACGAAGGTCGACAGGTTTAGCACATCGATTGGCGGCAACGCCAGCTCGATGAGTGTAGATGATGCCATGGTGAGCTATATTCCATAAGATTTTCACGTTGAGTTAGCCAAACATCTAGTTCAGTCATAAGCTCCTCTTTCATTCGTTTGGTTAATTCCTAATCCAATCATTGAAGAGGAGCTTTCTTTTGCCTGATACAATGTGATTTAGGAAGGGGATATTTATGTTAACACGTAAAAGTCTACTATTAAAAGCGCTTGTACTGTTGCTTGCATTGGCAATTAATATCGTAGCAGTGCCGATTAAACCTGCCTATGCGGCAGATGAATATGACACGTTGCGAGCGAGAATTTATGATTTTACCACAGGAGGTTCTACGTACGATACGGCAGATCCTGACATCAGCGTCAAGGTCACGAATATAACGACGATTGCACAGACGAACTGGGATACGATGAATAAGACGGCAGGCAGAACTTACCTGTGGAGTGATTTAGCCACTACAACGGAATCGGAGCATGTTTCCCAAAGCTACCAACGGTTAGAAGCGATGACGCTTGCGTATGTAACGAGAGGTTCATCCCTGAAAAACAATGCAACTTTGCGTGCGGATATTATCAGCGCTATGGATTGGATGTATACGAACAGATACAATACCAGCATTCCAAAAAGAGGATACGACAATTGGTTTGACTGGCAGGTTACCTCACCACTTGTTATCAATAACATCACGACTTGGTTGTATGACAGTCTAACCCCAACGCAAATTAGCAATTGGCATGCCGTCATTGATCATCAAGCGCTTGTTTGGGGAACTGGCTTGACTGGAGCCAATCGTGTATGGGCTTGCTACATAAAAATTGCAAGCGGGATTATCGTCAAGAATAGCGCCAAAATTATCGAGGGCAGAGACCAGTTAAGCTCGGTATTTGATTATGTGACTTCCGGAGAAGGGGTGTACAGCGAGGGTTCCTTTATTCAGCATACCGCACTCATTCCCTACAACGGGGGATATGGCACAGCTTTGCTCGATAATTTGACGAAAATCATGTATGTCGTAGCTGGATCCACTTGGGATATCGTAGATCCGGATGTGAATAACATTTATCAATGGATTTATACAGCTTTTGAACCGCTATATTATAATAACTCCATGTTTGATAATGTCAGAGGAAGAGGTATTGCTGGTTTTAGAGACGATGATAAGGGACTCACTTCTATAAAAGCAATTGGGCCTTCCGTGGTTCGGATGGCACTGTCCGCACCGAATGCCAGCGATCGGGCTGCCTATACATCGATGGTCAAAAAATGGTTGCTGGAAGCCACTTCACCTACGAAATATGCGGATTTGGTCATGATGAGCGATATCGTCCAAGCGAAGCAAATCGAAGCTGATACATCCGTTACTCCAAGAGCGCCGCTGATCATGAACAAACAATACCCGAATATGGCTAGAGCTGTACACCATAGACCGGGATTCGCTTTTGGCATCAGCATGTCTTCCAATCGAATTGGAAATTATGAACAGATTAATGATGTCAATTTGAGGGGTTGGCATACCGGAGACGGGATGACCTATCTGTATAATTCGGACTTGAAACAATATAAAGATTCCTACTGGCCTACGGTCAATAGTTATCGCATGCCAGGTACAACCGTTAATCAGAATACCACGGCTGCTGCTAATGCCAAAAATCCGAATAGTTGGGTAGGAGGGACTGAAGTCGCAGGCTTGTACGGAGCGACAGGGATGCAATACACGGCCAATGGCTACAATCTCCAAGCGAAGAAATCCTGGTTTATGTTTGATGATGAAATCGTAAGTTTAGGTTCCGGCATTACATCGACGGACAACAAAGTTGTCGAAACCATTGTCGAGAACCGCAAGCTGAACAGCAGCGGAAACAATGCGCTCACGGTAAACGGGTCAGCGAAATCTACAGCACTCGGGTGGAGCGAGACGATGACTGGTGTAAATCGCATTCATTTGGCAGGGAGTGTGGCAGGTTCGGATGTCGGATATTACTTTCCTACGACTACAACACTTAAAGGATTGCGTGAAGCGCGAACAGACCAATGGTCAAGCATTAATCAATACAATCTTGGCACCGATTACACGACGAATTTTACACGCAACTACATAAATCTTTGGTTCGATCATGGTACGAATCCGACTAACGGCACCTATGCGTATGTGCTGCTGCCAGGAAAGTCCAGCGGGCAGGTGGATACGTATGCTTTGAATCCAGATATTACGGTAGTTGAGAACTCAGGTGAAGCACAAGCAGTAAAAGAAAATGCATTAGGAATACTAGGAATTAATTTCTGGAATGATGCTTCCAAAACGGTGAGCGGTGTCACCAGCAACAAAAAAGCGTCCGTAATGGTACGCACAACCGAGAACGGAACGGAAGTTTCCGTGTCTGATCCAACGCTGTCCAATGCGGGCACTATTCAACTGACGATTGCGCAAAATTTGGGTCCGGTTGTTTATAAGGATTCACGAATCACAACTAGCACCAGCGGCAGTACGACTACACTCATTGTCAATATGAACGGTGCTGGAGGCAAAAGCATTAAGGCGTTCTTTGCAACGCCTACTGGCGTCCCGATTGCCGGCTATACGGTGAACGAAGATTTTGATAACATGCTGCCTGGTTCGCTGACAGGTCAAAATGGCTGGATTTTTAACAACGCTGGCGTTGCTGCGAATACGGTTGTTGTGCAGAAGGAGAATGGCTCTGCCGAGAATAAATCACTAAAAGTAACGACAGGCTCAACCAGCGGAAGCGCCGAAGCATATCGTTTGTTTAATGCTCCGCAAAACGGCTACATTACAGCGGAAGCGACCGTAACGGCTGATGATGCCAATTGGAAAAATGCACTCATTGTCGCGGATAGCAGCTTAACGTCCAATAACAATGCCGCTCAGCTTGTCATGCAAGCCGGCAAAATTTGGGGTTATAACGGCGCTACCAAGATCGACGTGCTAACGGGGATTGCGAATGGTCAGCCATATCGTCTGAAAGTCGTGATCAACGCTTCAACGAAAAAATTCGACGTCTACGTCAACGATGCGCTGCTCGCTACGGGCTGGGACTACCGTTACAACGTGGCCACGCTCGACAAGTTTTCCTCTTCCATCGCGGGCAACGCCAGCTCAATGAGCGTGGACGATGTGAAAGTCTCGTATAAGCCGCTTACGTTAACTAGCTTAATTAATGAGAACTTTAACAACATGACGCTTGGTAATTTGAACGGGCAAGGCGGTTGGGTATTCGATAACGGCGGCGTCACAGGGAATACGGGCTTGGTGCAGACAGTGAGCGGATCGAACAAGGCGGTCAAATTGACAACAACGTCCACAGATGGCAAAGCCGAAGCCTATCAGGTATTTACCGCACCGGCAAACAGTACGGTTATCGCAGAAGCGACTGTGACCGCCGATGACAACAACTGGAAAAACGCCTTGGTCATCTCAGACAGCAGCCTCACCTCGAACAACAGTGCAGCTCATCTCATCATGCAGAGCGGCAGAATTTGGGGCTACAACGGTGGTACTGCAACGAATATACAGACCTCGACCACGAACGGAGAACCGTATCATCTCAAAGTCATCATCAACACGACAACGAAAAAGTTCGATGTCTATGTAAATGGTGAACTGCGAGGTTCACAGTGGAACTATCGGTATGCTGGTTTGACCAAGGTCGACAAGCTAGGAGCATCGATTGGCGGCAATGCCAGCTCGATGAGCGTGGATGATGTCAAGGTGAGTTACAATCCGTAAAGGTTTGGAAGTAAAGTTCTAATATGTGCAAAGAAGTCTGAGGATGCCTCAGGCTTCTTTGTTTACATGCTAGAATTTAGATGTATTGCGCAGGTGGTGAGCGAGCGTATAGCCAATAGCCAATAGCCAATAGCCATAGCCAATAAATAGATGGATTTTCTGTAGTTAAATGTTTGAAATTTCCGATCAAACGCAGAACAGATGGATAATCTACAGCTATTTTTATAAATTTCACTTGATATCAACAAATGTGGCAGTTTTAACTGCATGTTTTCCATTTAAATCAATTATTCGAGGGAATTTCTCGTAAATAGCTGTATATTTTCCAGTTAATACAATTAAGTAGGCAAGTACTTTTGCAATTGGGTTATCTTTTTCCCTATGTTAATTCTGCAAAGAAATGTAGATTGATGGGCCGTACCATAATCGGTATGTTTAACCTGTAAGCTAAGAAATTTAGGAGGATTATTATGCCTGCAACGATTGAGACCTATCCCTTACCGTCTATTTACATGGAATCAACGTTTTACACAGTGAAGGCTGATCATACCGGTATACCGGTCATCTCTTTTCTGACGGATCGTGATTATGATTACGCTCATTTCTCTTTTTCGGGGTCAACAACCATAACGATTACGGTGTGTGAGCCGATCGATACATATGCGATAAGTCCATTAGCTTTTGAGATTCAAGGGACGGTAGATGGGAATAAGTTTACCTTTGACCTGCATGAGTCCCGCTATCTCATTGTGAAAATCAACAAGTTGAAAGAGCTCGTCCTTATCGCAGATCCCCTTGAAGTGAGCGCTCCACCTGCATCTGGCCAGGGGATCTATCATGTGGTTGCTAATTATCGTGCTGATTTCACGGGGAAAACGCTGGCTACTTCAGCGATTCAAGAAGCCATCAATGACGCGAGCTCGGCAGGCGGGGGCGTAGTCTATGTTCCCGAAGGCGTATTCCTGATCGGCAATCTAATCCTAAAAAGCGATGTTACCTTGTATCTGCAAGGAGGCGCCGTACTTCGGGCAACCGATCATAAAGAGGATTACACGGTTGATTTTCATAAAGATAGTCTAAATTATGACGGAACCTGGCTTATCCAAACAGAACCTAATTCCACCAATATTGCGATCACAGGTCGAGGGACAATTGATGGGAATGGTTCATGGCTCAGAGCCAGTCAAAACTTTGTTAGCAATTTAGTTGTGCCCATACTTACCTCTAACTTTACGATGGATGGGGTTATTGGCAGAGATGCTGGTCTTTGGGCGCTCATCCCTACGCGCTCGAATCATGTGAAAATTACGAACTACAAGGGCTTTCAATCGTTGGTTGACTACGAGGATGACGCGATAGATATTGTTGAGTCACAGCATGTGCTTGTTACACATACAATTGCTATTTCGGAGGATGACCCGTTCTCCACCAAAACTTGGAATGAAGCAACGGATATCGCCCAGAATTGGCCTGGCTCGCCACAAGTGCTTGAGAATGTGACGTTCGATGATTGTGTAGCATGGACCTGCTGTGCAGCTTTTAAGGTAGGGATGGGAGTAGAGCAAGCACAGCGGAATGTTATTTTTAAAAATAGTTACGTCTATCAAGCGAGTCGGGCTATTGCGATTCACCATCGTTTTGGAAAGGCCCCCGCGGAGAATATAACCTTTGAGAACATTGATATTGAGCAAGTTATTCATGAAAGAAATGGCCCCTTTTGGCTGCATCTGGAGATTGAAGAGAGTGGAAGAGGAATTGGACCCGTTACCCAGGTGCTTTTAAAAAATATTAAGGTGCGCGATCAAGGCCGACTCCCATCCTTGCTGCGTGGAACAGATCCTTTCCGGATTGAAAGTGTTACTTTTGATCAGATTTATATGATGGGTAGCACGAAGCCGGCAGCATCGTTGGAAGAGATGAATATTCGCAATATGGAGCTGTACGTTGTGAATGATATTCGATAATGAGATGAGGAGGTGGTCTGAGTGCGAATACTGCTTACTGACTTACCCTATAATGGACAAATAGAGACCAATCAATCCCGAAAACCATGGGAACAGACGACAGGTTGGCCATGCCGTTGGATTACCTTCAGTGAGGCTTTGAAACCGCCTTTTGTTATTGTTTACCGATGCAAATTCACTTTAAAGGAAGCCCTTCGCGAAAGGATACACGTTTCTGGAGATGAAAGGTATGAGCTGTTTCTGAATCATAAAAGAATCGGCCGAGGCAGCGAACGTGGAGACCGCAGCAATTGGTTCTATGAGACGTATGAGGTCGAACTTGCCGCAGGAGAGCATCAATGGATTGCACGCTGTTGGGCCATAGGCGATCATAAGCCGTGGGCACAGGTCAGCGTACAGCCAGGTTTCCTGCTTAGTCCAGATGATGAAGCACTCGCGCCGCTGATGGGGACTGGTGTTGCTCAGTGGGAAGCGAAGCCGATGCTGGGTTATCGTTTTGTTCCACTGCCCTCTAGCATCGGTACCGGTGCAAAACTGGACATTGACGGTACTGTATTCGATTGGGATGCCCTATCCGGGGAAGGTGACGGCTGGCTTCCAGTACAACCATTGGCGAATGTTTATCATACGCAGGACAATTATCACTTTTCGTCGGTACAGCGTTTTATGCGTCCGGCTACATTGCCACCGATGCAAGAAGTTAGCATGAAGACTATGGGGATCCGCTTTGTTGAGCAAGCCAGTATCTTGGAATCAGATGGATATCCGATTGTCGCCAGTCGTGATTTAGTAGAGGAGCATGAACGTTGGAATAGTTTACTTACGGGGCAACCGATTCACATTCCAGCGAATACCCGAAGAAGAGTCATTATCGATTTGGGAGATTATTATTGTTTCTATCCTGAACTTGTCGTTTCGGGAGGCACAGGTTCTGTCATTCGACTCCATTGGGAGGAGTCTTTCTATGATGAAATGGATGGCGGACGCAAGACGAACCGAAATGAGATTGCGGGTAAATGGTTTAGAGGTTATGGTGATACCTTTCGTCCAGATGGCGGACCTAACCGAAGTTTCGATACATTATGGTGGCATGCAGGACGATATGGCGAGTTAATCGTGGAAACGGGTAGCGATGCGTTAGAGCTAAATGTGTTTAGACTGCTGGAAACGAGATATCCGTTGGAGATGGAAGGTTCTATCCAGAGCAGTGATGAACGCCTAAATCAAGTCGTTTCTGCGTCATTTAGGACGTTGCAAATGTGTGCACACGAAACCTACATGGATTGCCCCTACTGGGAGCAGCTCATGTATGTGGGGGATACTCGCATTCAGTCGCTTGTTACCTACGTGAGTACGCTTGATGCTCGATTACCGCGTAAAGCACTGGACATGTTCCGAGTGTCGCGCAACAATCATCTTGGACTTGTGAACTGTGCTTACCCGGACCAAAGCGGCAAACATATTTCCTCCTTCTCCTTGTGGTGGGTAGCAATGGTCTACGATTATGCCTTGTGGAGAGGCGACCGAGAATGGATTCGTTTCATGATGAGCAGCGTTCGGGATGAGCTGGATCGTCTCTTGCACAATCGTTCATCGAATGGTGCGGTAAAATTGCCTATTTCGTGGAACTTCATGGATTGGCAGACTGCGCCTTCCGAGGCATGGAGCTCGGGCATACCGCCGCATGGAGCGGATCGATTGAATGCAGCTTATAATCTGCAGATGATACATACGTTGGAGCTAGTTGCCAAGCTTGAAGCTTACTTAGGGGAACCAGAGTTGGAATCACGTGCAAGACGGTTGGCAAAAGAACTGAGCAACGTGGCCGAGCAGCTGTTCTGGAATGAGGAGAAAGGGCTGTTTGCGGACGATACTGACCATCTGTATTATTCGGAGCATGCCCAAGTACTTTCCCTATTATGTGAGTCGATTTCTCCTAGACTAAACCGTCGCCTCGTACCAGAAATACGAAAGACGGCCACTGATATGATGCGCACAAGCGTGTATTTTGATCATTATACGTTCGATGTGTTAGCGGCTGCGGGTCATGTTGAAACGCTGTTGGACAGACTCGAGCCTTGGTTCGGTATGGAGGCAATTGGTCTTATGACGACGCCGGAAATATTCATGGATTCGACGCGTTCGGACTGTCATGCTTGGGGCGCTCATCCGGTCTACCATCTCTACACCAGCTTGCTTGGCATTCGCCCAGCATCCATGGGTTTTGCTTCTGTTGTGATTCGTCCGCAATTAGGATCTTTAACGAGTTTGCAGGGTAAGCTCCCGCATCCGAATGGCTTCATCGAAGTAAAAGTGGCGTGTCCGGGCAGCCAATGGCACGTAAAAGTCTTATTGCCCCATGGTTTGCCCGGCACGTTGGTTTGGGGCAATGAGAGCTATCCTCTGAGTCAGGGGCAGAATGAGTTTGAGTTTCCCTTGCTAGGCTGATCCTTGATTTTATAGCCCTTGCAGCGTAGTTGATGCAGGGGCTTTTTGGCGGAGTTTGACTCGAAAGGTAGTTGCAACCAAGTCCCTTAGCTCCCTAACTCGCGCGAATCGTCGCACTATCCTCATTTTGCTTCCAGATACATCCATGTTAACTCCGCGAAAGGTTGTATATTGCTCCGATATCCGTTCAAGGATAGAATGGTAGGATAAATACCCTTTTACCATGAAGGAGAGAGCCCTACTTGAGAAGAAATTGGTTCCATCGCTTGCTACTTTCCTATGTGCCTGTGCTTATTCTTATTGTGTGTCTATTCGTATTTATCGGGGTCGTTCAGCTCAACGATCTGTCCCGTAAAGAAGCCCTTAAATCCAGTGGCGTGTATGTGCAAAATATTCAGAGCAGCATTGACATGTCGCTGAATTCCATTGAAATGATGATGCTGGAATCGATAACTCGCAATGTTAACATAACGACCTTCGCTGGGATGCAAAGTGATACGAACTTTTTCATCGAGCTTTCCCGATTGCTTCAAAGCCTAACCTCTACCAATCCATGGATTGATTCTGTCTATTTGTATCGGGCAGGTGATGCAACGGTTATTAGTGATAAAACAAAGCTGAATGTCGATCAATTTGCAGATAAACCGTTCATTGAAAGTCATATAAATAATCCTGAACTAGCTAGCTGGAGTTTGCCCCGTCCCTATCGAATGCTAAAAGATGGGAATCTGGAAGGCACAGTCATTTCTTTGTCCCGAAGTATTCCCCTGCAAAGTAAAGGGATCGCTATAATGGTCGTTAATGTGAAACTTAACGCTATTCAAGAATTTCTGAGTAAATATGGCATATCTGAAGTGAATCAGATTGCACTTAAAGATAGTCAAGGCCAGATGATTTTTGAGCAAAAAGGCAAGGATCCGAAGGTTGATGATATTACGATCATATCCAACTATACAGGTTGGACCTATACGAGCTCGCTTAAGAAGGAAGAGCTGGGTAATATTTTTAGCTATATGAAGAGCGGTTGGTTTATTATTGGATTCTTGGGGCTGCTGCTAGCGATAGGCTGGATTGTGTATATTACCCGCAAAAATTATAAGCCAATTGAAACGATTATGTCGCGAATCGAGAAATACAATCAGGTGCATAAAGAGCATCCGATACAAGGACCAACAGTCGATGAACTTAGTTATATCGATTACACGTTGAGTAACATCATTGAGGTGAGTCAGGAGTATCAGAATCAGAGTCTCGTGAATCATAAGTATCGACGTATCCAGCTATTCCACGAGATTATTGATGGAAGTCGCCCGTTAGAGCAGGCAGATTGGAACAATGAGTTGTTGGAGCTTGGCATGAAGCAATTGGGAAGTGCCGCCGTCAGCATCGTCGAAATTGATAAATATACCGAGTTTATTAGTGGGCATTCCCGTGAGGATCAGGGGCTTTTTAAGTATATTTTGAAAAAAGTAGTCGAAGAATCGGCTGAAGCCTGTGGTCTGCGCATTTGGCAGGAATGGGTCACGAATCATCGGTTGTGTATTCTATTTCTTGAAGAACAGCAGGAGATTCCACTGGAGACCATGATGTTGACCCTGACGGATCAAGTCCGTCAATGGATGCAGAACAATTTGAAGCTGACGGTGACATTCGGTTTGGGCTGTACGGTACACGAAGTTCAAGCGATACATCGGTCCTATGAATCATCGGCTAGGGCGCTGGACTATAAGTCTGCGCTTGGCAGCAATCGGGTGATCGGTCATTGGGAAATTGAGCTGTTGTCGCATGATGATCTATACGTTTATCTGCAGTATGTACGGACGATTGCGCAAGCTTTCCGTGTCGGCAACGATGGGTGGCAGGAGCAGTTGAAGCTGCTATTTGAGGGGTTACGTCGTCTTTTGCTTCCGAAAGAGGAGATTAGCGGCATTCTCAGTTATATGAACTATTATTTTTATCGGGAAATGATGGAGCTGCCTCCTGAGTATCAAGAATTGTGGAATCGGGAATTCCGCACACCGTGGGATGAGAATATGGAGACGCTTGAAACGCTAGATGAGCTTGAAACCTTTTATTTGGAGACCATTTCTTCGTGCGCACAGCAAATGGAAGCCATTCGTGTCAGCAAGGGCAATCACGGTGTAGTGCAAAAAGTAAAAGAGTACATTGAAGCTAATTTCAGTGATCCAGATTTATCCCTATCGAGTCTTAGTGAACAATTTAATATGAATTCTTCCAGCTTAAGCACGATATTCAAAGAGGATTTCGGTGAGAAATTCGTTGTCTACCTCTGCCAAATACGGATGGAACGTGCCAAAGAATTGCTAAGAACGACATCTATGCCGATCCAGGAAATTTCAGAACATGTCGGATATTTACATCAGATGTCATTCATTCGCGCTTTTAAGAAAATGATAGGTACAACGCCAGGCGATTACCGGAAGGTCCACCAATAGAATCGGCCTACATGTTAATTCGGCAAAGAAATGTAGATTGAATACAACCTCCAAAGTAGGTAAAGTGAGTGAAAAGTGACGCGATGTTGCCTTTCACCTACAACTACTTTCGGAGGTTTTTATGTCAAATATATGGGAACAATTGCTTCATCCGCCTAATGATTACCGGACGATTCCCTTTTGGTCATGGAATGATAAGTTAGAGATCGCTGAATTAGAACGGCAAATTGAAGAGATGCATAAAGCGGGAATTGGCGGATTTTTCATGCATGCAAGAGGTGGACTTCAAACTCCCTACATGGGGGAAGCATGGATGGATGCGATTCGTGCCTGCATTAAAAAAGGCAAAGAATTAGGCATGTCGCCATGGCTATATGACGAGAATGGGTGGCCGAGCGGCTTCGCAGACGGACAAGTGCCTGCCAAAGGTGCGGCTTTTCAGCAAAAGAAGCTGCTTTGTGAACAAGCACCTTTTCAAAGTGCTGCGCAGCATACAATAGCGTATTATGAGCAGACTGAGAACGGGTATAGACTTCTTGGGGATGAAGATGCAGAGAAGGCACAGCTTCGATTGTACTATGAGATCAATCCCTATTATTTAGATGCCTTAAGCGAGCAAGCAGTAGGTGCTTTTATTGAAGCCGCTTATGACGCGTATTGGGAGCGTTTCGGGGAAGAGTTCGGTGATGTGATTAAGGGCTTTTTTACGGATGAACCTCAATTTGCTCGCGGTCAATTACCGTGGTCCTTTGAATTAGAAGCGGCTTTTCGATCTGCGAATGGGTATGAGTTGAAGGACGTATTGCCAGCGTTATTCCTGCAAATAGAAGGCTCTGCGCAAGCCAGATATGACTACTGGGCATGTGTTACGGCGATGTTCACGAAGGCTTATGCGAAGCAAATCGGTGACTGGTGCCAAAGTAAAGGATGGTCATTTACTGGGCATGTTGTGGATGAACAAGCGCTGCAGATTCAAGTAACCTCTGTTGGAGATCCCATGGCGTTCTATGCACATTTGCATATGCCAGGGTGTGATTGGCTTGGCCGATTTATCGGAGATGAGCCGATTGTTCCGAAACAGGTTGGATCTGTCGCACATCAGCTTGGTAAAAAGCAAACGATTACCGAAAGCTTCGGCTGTTCCGGTTGGGATATTAGCTTCGCGGATTTAAAGCGAATTGGTGAATGGCAGTTCGTCCACGGCATTACGATGATATGCCAGCATTTGCAGAGCTATAGCCTGAAAGGTCTGCGGAAGCGGGATTATCCGCCCTCTTTGTTCTTCCAACAGCCGTGGTGGGAGGACTATAAGGGCTTCAACGATTATTTCGCCAGATTGTCGATGCTGCTGTCGGAGGGTATAAGACAAGTCGAAGTGCTGCTCCTGCACCCGATTCGAAGTGCGTGGACCTTGCAGCGCGGAGAAGATCGCTCCGATATTCCGCGGTTTCACACGGCGTTCGCTCAGCTATCGCGCTGGATGTGTCAAGCCTTTATCGAGCATGATTATGGCAGTGAAAGCATCATGGAGGGGCACGGCCATGTGAAAGACGGCCAGTTCATCATAGGAGAGGCGAGCTACCGTGTGGTGGTTCTGCCGCCAAGTGTGACGATGAGCAGGACGACACTAACGTTGCTGAAACAATTCGTGCAGCAAGGCGGGCGGATGATTGCATGCGCACCCTACCCTCAGCTAGTGGAAGGTGTGCTAGACAGTGAACTTGCGGAGTTGCTCCTGCAAGCGAATAAACCAGAATGGTCATCCGCTGCCATGGTGGATGCCATAACAAGTGTCAGTGCACCTTCTATTCGGATGACCGATGAGCGCGGAGTTACGATCGCTGCGGACACCGTCAACGTGCAAACCTTGGAACTTGAAGGATCACGGCTGTATTATGTCGTCAATTCCGGGGAGGAACACTACGCTCAGGTTGACATCGAGCTGCTTCATAAAGGCAATGTGAGCATGATTGATCTTACAAGCGGCGACACTGAATACCTTGATCAGATCGCAACGGCAGATGGCATTCGGCTTCAGCTGCCGCTGCATCCTGGTCAATCCTATATGCTGCGGCTGAAGCCGAGTACGGGACAAAGGCCTATTGAAATTGGGCAGTCATCACATAAAAGTGAAAGTCAATCCACAGAAACAACAATATTGAGTTCCCACTGGGACGTCGTTTCCCTCACCCCCAACAGCCTCACATTGGATACGTGTCGGTTACGTGTGGAAGATGGCGAGTGGTCTGAACTGCAGCCTGTAATTCGTATCCAAGAACAATTACTAGCGTGGGGGCGATCTGTTGATATAGAGCTAGACTTTCCTTTCTATGTTGGATGGGAAACGGGATATAACAGAGATTTATTTGTTGTCATGGAAAGTCCTGAGCTTTTCGCCATAGAAGTTAACGGTCGTAAGGTCTCCTCCGAGAGCTGCGGAACTTGGCGAGATGGTTCGTTTCACAAAGTCGATATCCGTGGCAACGTGCAAAGAGGAGAAAATCACATTCGGTTAAACAGGCATTTTTATAACTCGCCGGAAACGTATCAAGCGATTGAGAATGCGAAAAAATTTGAATCAGAAGGCAATAAATTAACCTTCGATACCGAAATTGAGAGCATCTATCTACTGGGTGAGTTTGGTGTTGAATCCCAATCTGGGTATATTTATGGTGAAAGAAATGCGGTTCAGACGGAGGGGTCTTTTGTCCTTACGGAAATTCCTCAGGTCGTGCATGCGAGCGAACTTGTTCAGCAAGGACTTCCTTTCTTCGCGGGTACGTTTCGATTGCGACAGCATATCCTTGTGAATTGTAACGATGGCGCTGGGGCGAGGTGGTTCTTTCCAGAACCACCTCAAGCTGCTGTAGCCAAACTTTGGATGAATGGACACGAAGTTCGAACATTCTTATGGGAACCGTATGAGGCAGACATTCGTAGATGGCTGGTTGATGGGGAGAATGTCATCGAGATGGAGCTAACGAATAGCTGCCGGAATTTACTTGGCCCTCATCATCATGTCCATGGTGAAATTTACAAAGTAGGCCCGTCCAGTTTCACGAACACACCAGGTTGGACTGACAAAGGGATACCTCAAGGGGTTTCGATGTATGTAGATCGATACACGTTTGTTAGGTTCGGATTGCCAGTACCGCCGCGTATCGTGGTTTCTATTATTTGAAAAACTGAAAAACAGATCATAGACAGATGTTTATCTGCCCGTGATCTGTTTTTTTGTAATAACTGTACAACATACAGGTAATTTCACCGGAATTCTACCTTTACTAAGAATAAATGTAAAACATACAGCTATTTCTGCCGATTAGAACGGAACTGGCCATAGACCACCAAATTACCTGTATAGAATCCAGCAATACCCCAAAAGTCAGCCATTTCGGGCGAAATAGCTACATGAAATCCAGTTATTTTTGCCTGAGGCAGCGAAAAACGACATTACTGTCGAATCTGCCTAGAAAACGGATGGTATAGCAGGCGTAATACTAGTGAGGCGGCCTCACGCCCTTAATTCAACGCTCTAAATCGTTCCGGCGTAAGGCCAATTTGTTTACGAAAGCTGGCAATGAAATGGCTCGTATCACGAAACCCTACACGTACAGCAATCTCTTTAATGGCGCGATGTCTGTCGGTTAGCAGCAATTCTTTGGATTTGCGAAGTCGCATCATGATGAGGTAGGCATAAGGTGAAAGCCCGAAAGCATGCTGACACAGCGTATTTAAATGCCGTGGAGTAATCGCAAGGACTGCGGCCATCTGTTCGATCCCAGTATCCGGATTCGGATAGTGATCTTCTAGCCAGTCCGTTAGCGGCTGTAAGTGAAGCATTTGATTCGTAATCGAGGTGCGATTGTTAATTTGTGCATGCTTTTTAATCTGGATCAAGAAGTGGTACAAATCTGCGGAAGCATCGTAGCCAGAATAATCGGCTTGTGTCTGAAGTTTGTTCAAAATAGTAGTCAGAGCTAGGTTTAGAGGACCTTCCTCATCCCAACGGAAGACGGCAGACTCCAGCATGTCTAACGTGCTTAAGATCGTATGCACACTATTGCCACCGAACGTGACGTACTGTGTGCACCAGGTCTCCGTAACGGCATAATAAGCGTGAGGTTCACCGGGCAGCATGAGGACGCCAGAGCCTTTTGATAAAAGGACTTTCCTATTGCCCATTTCATATTCGCCTTCACCGGAAAAAGTTTGCAGCCAATGATAGTGAGGGAGGCCATCTTTACGATTGAGCTTCTCCTGATCTTCGTGATGACCGATGCTATCGATATATAAAGGGTAGGGCTGGGCTGTACTGGGCGTTAGCAAAAATCGAGTATGCACCATCCATCCTCCTGTTCCATTTTCTTATATAAGATTGCATTTATATTATATTTTAACATGATTATGAATTTATTATAATGTACTTATTCTTATATGAATTTACATGAAGAGGTGCGAATCGTGATACATCCTAAGCTTCCGAAAATTTGGTATGGTGGAGATTACAATCCAGAACAATGGGATAAAGAAGTGATGGACGAGGATTTACGCATGTTCAAGCTAGCGGGAATTGATGTCGCGACGATCAATGTATTCTCGTGGGCGCTATCACAACCGAATGAAGATACCTATGATTTCACTTGGCTCGATGACATCATTAATCGTCTGCATGCCAATGGAACCTATGTGTGTTTAGCAACGAGCACGGGAGCTCACCCTGCTTGGATGGCTAAGAAATATCCGGATGTTTGTCGCGTGGATTTTGAAGGACGCAAACATAAATTTGGGAAGAGACACAATTCTTGTCCCAATAGTCCAACTTACCGCACCTATTCGGAACGAATTGCAGAGAAGTTAGCCCAACGATATCAAGATCACGAGGCTGTTCTGATTTGGCACGTATCGAATGAATATGGCGGGTATTGCTATTGCGATAATTGCGCGGAAGCATTTCGTACATGGCTGCAAGAACGATATACGACGCTAGATCAATTAAACAAAGCATGGTATACAGGTTTCTGGGGTCATACGTTCTACGACTGGGAAGAGATTGAGCCGCCTAATGCACTTACTGAGGAGACGCCTGGAGATCGTTCTTTCTTTCAATCTATTTCATTAGACTATCGTAGATTTATGTCTGATAGTTTACTAGATTGTTACAAACTAGAGTATAACGCGATTAGACGCCACTGCCCTCAACTGCCGATAACGACAAATTTAATGGGGCTTTACAAAGAATTAGACTATTTCAAATGGGCCCCTTATTTGGATGTGATCTCATGGGACAACTATCCATCCCTAGATACGCCGGTCAGTCTGACTTCCATGACGCATGACCTGATGCGTGGGTTAAAGGACGGTCAGCCGTTCATGTTGATGGAACAAACACCTAGCCAACAGAACTGGCAGAAGTACAACTCGTTGAAACGTCCAGGTGTCATGAAGCTGTGGAGCTATCAAGCAGTTGCACATGGTGCGGATACCATTCTTTTCTTTCAGCTTCGCCGGTCTGCTGGCGCTTGTGAGAAGTTCCATGGCGCAGTTATTGAACATGTTGGACATGAACATACACGGGTATTCCGCGAGTGCGCGGAGCTTGGGCATGAGCTGGAGCGATTATCGGATAAAGTACTGGATGCAAAAGTGAAAGCACGGGTTGGCATTGTGTTCGATTGGGAAAACCGCTGGGCGGTTGGCCTGTCGAGCGGACCGACAATTGACCTTAAATATGTCGATGAAGTTCATAAATATTATGACGCCCTATTCCAGCAAAATATTCAAGTAGATATGATCGGTACGGATACCGATCTCACAGGCTATGATATCGTCATTGCCCCTGTCCTTTACATGGTGAAAGAGGGATATGCGAAGCGCGTGGAACAATTCGTTCATGCCGGAGGAACCTTCCTGACTACTTTTTTCAGCGGTATCGTCAACGAGTATGATCGCGTTACTCTTGGCGGGTACCCAGGTGAGCTGCGAAATGTTCTAGGCATTTGGGCAGAAGAAATTGATGCGTTATTCCCTGATCAGAGCAACCAAATTCAGCTAAATGAGCAATGGGGGGGCTTGGAGGGCAGCTACCAATGCGGTATCCTATGTGATTTAATCCATGCTGAGGGAGCTGAAGTAAAAGCGGTGTATGGCAAGGATTTCTATCAAGGCATGCCTGCGCTGACTGTTAATAAATATGGAGCGGGTCAAGCATGGTACGTAGCATCCAGTCCTGAGCCAGCATTTCTACAAGCGCTGCTTGGCAACTTGTGCCAAGATAAAGGGATTACTGCACCAATCCCACCTGTGCCTGGCGTTGAGGTTTCTACGAGAATCAATGAGCAGAATGAGTCGTTTGTCTTTATTTTGAATCATAATGATCAGGTTACACGGGTTTCGTTAGGGGATTTGAAGGGGACGGATTTAATTTCGGGGGATTTTATTGAACTGGAAGCAACGCTGGCAGCCAAGCAAGTTCTCATCATTGAAAAGTAAACTACTTTTCTCCTTGTTGGTGGTACCCGATAGGACAGTAACCAGTAGGAAGAGGAACTAGGATCCTCTATGTGCGGCAAAATAGGTGAAATGGAGTTGGAGAGGGAACCTCAGTGCGCTATTCGTCCGTATAACGACAAAAACCAGCAAAAACCGGACGAATAGTGTACGTACGTTCCCCTTTCCGCCGAAAAGGGAGGGCTTAGCATAAATAGCGCACTCACGTTCCTCCCCAACCGATGGAGTAGATCTATCAACAAAAACCCTACATGAACTTGTAGGGTTTTTGCGTATGATTTCCGAAAGTATGAAGTATGGACAACACACTAAGCGTCTTTGATAATCTTGTAGTTAGGCTTCACTTTCGTGAAATTAGGATTCTCACCGCTAACCATTAACCCCATGCCCCAGTCAAAATGCTCTTGCGTGGTCGGGAAATCACTCGCCTCCCGATATTGAAATAATACATTTCTCCTTGTTCTGGAGCTCTTATTGGAAGACGATCCATGGATCGTTAAGTAATTAAAGAATAGGACATCGCCAGCTTCCGCTTCACAAGGTGTTCCCATATGGATCGGATACTCTTTATGATTCAAATAATGTGTGCCGATATGCTGTAAGCTTCCAGATAGATGAGAGCCGGGAATAACGCGCAGACAGCCATTCTCTTCATCGGCACGATCCAAGTGAACACTTGCCGCCAACATCGAATGCTTCTCATGCGGGAAGTATGGATAATCTTGATGCATCGGGAAGGCAGCGCCGTTCTCAGGAGGCTTAACCAGCATTTTGGAATGATGGAGTTGAACGTTAGGCCCAATGAGTTGTCTCAAAACCGCTACCATATTCGGGTGAATCACGGCTCGCATGAAGGAGGCATCGTGATAATGCACATCATGAAAGCCCTTGAGGACGAGCTTTTTTAATTCTTCTGCAGGCAAAAAGTCCCCTTGCCAAGCATCATTTCTATCGGCTTTCGCGTGTGCGGCACGCGCAATAATGTTCTCAACTGCTACTCTCATCTCCGCAACTTCCGCTTCATTAAATACCCCTTTGACTAGCAAATAACCATTTTCTTTGTAAAAATCAACATCTTTAGATTGTATCATCGTAACATGCCTCCATTTTGTGGTTGCTCATTAATCCGCTTTCTATCTATAATTATAGGAGGAAGTGACGGGATAATCTTTTTCAACAGAGGACATACTTTTGCACAATAAGGTCATAATCTCCGAAAAGGTGAAGCTTATGTATCAGTACAAGGAAACGTATGCGATGTTGAATGAAGCTTTAACGGTCATCCAAGGTGCCGAAGCTGTCTTTAAAGTACACTATTGGGGAGTTGATCCTTGTTTGTATGATAATCAACCCCATAAGCATTCTTTTTTCGAAATCTGTTACATTCTGGATGGAGAGGGCTTATATTCAGAGGAAGAGATGGTCTATCCACTTCGATCAGGTACGCTTTTTTGCTCAAAACCTGGTATTACCCACCAAATTCGCACGGTAAAAGGGTTGAATATTTTATTTATTGCGTTTGAGCTGGATGAAACCTTGTGTGATGACGCGATGCGTGAAACATTCAATGGGCTCGCACTCCACGGTGATGCGGTTATTTATGAGGCAGATGATGTAGCGACTGTGCAATTATGGCGATCACTCCTCATCCGCGAGGGGCATGGGAGTCTCCCGTATTCAGCCATTCATTCGGTTGCTTATGCCTTGTTAGTGTCGTTCCCTGTTGTATTCGGAAGGCAATCCAAGATGCCTATCATTCGGCATAAAAGCACACATATTCTAATGCGGCGAGCGAAGCTCTATATCCGTGATAATCTCTCCCAAGCTCTGCAACTCAAAGATGTTGCCAGCTATTTGAGCGTATCGGAGCGCCATCTGTCGCGCCTATTCTCAGAGGGAATTCATGAAAGCTTCACTAATTTCATTCGGAGTGAACGTATTCGCCAAGCAGCCCACCTGCTGCTGAGCAGCGACCTGCCTATTAAAGAAATTGCTGAAATGACGGGGTTTTCTTCTGTTCATTATTTTACACGTACCTTTCTACTGGAGAAGAAAATTCCCCCTGGCCGCTTCCGTCAAAAAGAGAAACGATAGAATGGCTAACAATTTGCTACTTATGTAAATTCTAACCATACCGTATAATGGGATTAGTCTACCTATATTTTAATCAATGAGAGGATGGTTCCAGTGTTTAAGAAATTTGCAGCGGATGCGTTAGGCTTAAGTGATATCGGTAAAGTAATTAGTCCAGCGGATTTTGATAAGGTTGATTCTGATGATTATGTGATGCATGAGGATGGGGAGAAGATTTACTTCATCATCAAATCCAAGAAAGACGAATATTGCTTTACGAACCTTGCGCTCATCCATTTAGATGGAGATAGTGCGATTAGCTCTAAGCGAGTGCTGAAACGTTTCAGCTATCATACTCATGCGATCTCCCAAGTGTATATGGAAACGGCAGGAACGATCGATCTTGATGTTGAGATCAAATTCATTATCGGTAACACGAACTTCTCCATTGATGTGGATAAAAAGCAAATTGAACAGATCAAAGACTTGTACAAAGCTTTGATCAAAATTTCCGAGACAGTTGCCCATAATGAGGAACTGTTTGAATACGCCAAGCAAAGCGTAGCTGTCGCAAAAGAAGCGACTGGTCGAATCACGACACAAACGACTTCTCCGGTTACCCAATTCGATGCGATTACGGAATCCACCTACAACTGGTTGAAAGGTAAGCATTCGGAGTTGAAGGTTAAGGATTTTGGTGCTGTCTTTGAACGTTATATTAATAACTAAATGAAGTGAAAGAAGGAAGCCTTGCGGATGCAAGGCTTTTTTTTACATAAAATACATATAATTTGTAGGTGATGGGGAAAGGGGTGGCTGTAGAAGTAGAAGTAGAAGTAAGTATAGAAGTATGGTTGCTGAGTTTGATAGGTGAGTTAGGAAGGTGGAAGTTTCGTAAATCTCCAGTGCTGCTGACGAATAGATGGAATTTATACAGTTAAATTCGGGGATTTTTAGTTCAAACGGAGAATAGCTGGATAACCTACAGTTAATTTTAACCATTTCAGCCCATTCGAACAAAAGAAGCAGTATTACCTACATGTTTTACAGTTAATTCAAGTTTTTGAGTAAATTCCGCATAAATAGATGTATATTTTCCAGTTAATGCATGACTGTAGGGCCGAACGCCTCCAAACCTATAATCGCCACCTAGTTGATTTAGATTTCATTTCCAAACGATGGAAGATTTTCTCATATCCGCTACTATCCATGAATAGATATGTGTAAAGTGACCCGCATGTCCAACCATGAATTGAATGAGCCAAGGGGATGAGTGTATACAATGAAACGAGAAGATCAGGTTATCGCAATTCTTGGAATTGGCACAGCAGTGCCTGAATTCCGTCTAGACCAAGCAGATACTTCTGGGCGATTAACGGATGCATTGCGTGACAACCCTAACTCTGCGCGTTGGGCTAAAAAAATTTTCAAGCAATGCGGTGTTGAAACCAGATACACCTGTGAGCCGAACCTGCTGGAAACAGCTGAGCATTGTCGATATTTTTCACAATCGAATCAGAAAGCGCCTTCGACTTCTGATCGCATGGCCACGTACAAGCGCGAGTCTGTACCACTGGCCTTATATGCGGCCGAGAAGGCGCTGATTGATGCCCAAGTTGACGTGTCTGACATCACGCATCTGATCACCGTAAGCTGTACAGGACAGTTCTTGCCAGGACTAGATGCCGCATTGACGCAAAGATTGGGACTAGCCGCCAATGTGAATCGAATTCCCTTCAATTTCCTGGGCTGCGCGGCCGGATTGAAGGCTGTGTGTTTGTCACGTCAAATCGCTTCCAGCAACCCGACTGCCAAAATCCTAGTTGTCTGCGTGGAATTATGTACGCTTCATATTCAGCCTTCGAGTGATCGCGAGGCATTATTTGGGGCTTCCTTTTTCGGAGATGGCGCTTCGTCTTGTGTGGTTGGTGTTGCAAGTGATCTCCATCATCCCATTTTTCAATTAGGAAATGATCATTCCATTCTTCTGCAAGATTGCGCGGATGAAATGAAATGGGAGGTAGGAAATCACGGTTTTGATCTATATCTGTCTCCGAATATCCCTAAGTTAATTGGAACTTGGATTCCCGAACAAGTCGCGCATCTGCTTAATGGAGGACCTAAACCGGAGCTTTGGGCGATTCATCCAGGAGGAAAAGGGATTATTGATGCTTTGGAGGAGGTTTACGGATTAACCGCTGAAGAAACACGACCGAGCCGCACGGTATTGCGCAATTATGGCAATATGTCTTCGGCTACGATCCTTTTCGTCCTCGATGAAATGAGGCAGGAACTGGCGAATCGCGGAGCAGGACCGACAAGCGGGCTATCTCTCGCATTCGGACCAGGACTTACGTGTGAAATGATTCAATTCACTTATCAAGGTGTAGCCGCCATACAGGAAACAAAGTTAGATGAAACATATGTTTAAGGGGCTCAAACAACGAGCAGTGCAGCATGAATTAATGGATGACTTCTCGTCGGGAGGCCCCGAGCTTCGGCAAGCTTTGCAACATTTGCGTCGGCTTAATCGCATTTTTGGCGCTGCTGGGCCAACATTGTATGGCTTTAAGCGCTTATGGGTGCAAGCTGGCAAACCTAAGACATTAACGATCCTGGATGTTGGATCTGGTTCTGGTGATGTCAATCGCCATCTTTTGCGCTGGGCGGATGAGAATGGCGTAGAACTGCGAATTACGCTAGTTGATATTACAGAGGAAGCGTGTGCGGAGGCGCGCGAGTTCTTCCGTACAGAGCCACGTGTGAGCGTGATGCGGAGCAGTTTATTTCAGCTACCGGAAAATGGGGTTGATATCACGACCGGTACACAATTTGTGCATCATTTTACGAATACGGAGCTTCCGCAAGTTGTGGGTTGTATGTTGAAGGCATCCCGATTAGGCGTTGTAATTAATGATATCCATCGGCATTGGATTGCCTGGGGGGCTGTGTGGGTGACGGCTCGCATGATTTCCAAGAACCGTTACATTTTAAATGACGGCCCCTTATCGGTAGCCAAAGGCTTTCGTGCAAAGGATTGGACGATGCTACGCAAAGCACTGGACATCACCGACATGATCGTGTCGTGGAGACCGCTGTTTAGGTATGCTGTCGTCATTGTGAAAAGGGAGCGGGCGCGATGACTCACATCTATGATGCAGCGGTTGTTGGTGCAGGAATCGCAGGCAGTGTGATGGCCAAATCCTTAGCTGATCATGGCTGGGATACGGTGCTGTTCGATCGTAAAGCATTCCCAAGACATAAGGTATGCGGGGAATTTTTATCTCCAGAATCCCTCACGATGCTCAAAAAACTTGGACTGCGCGAAGCTGTGTCGGCCTTAAAGCCAAGTAGGATTCATCAGACAAGCTTGATGCTCAGTCGGGGCAAGCAACTGGAAATTGCTCTTCCAGGAACAGCCTGGGGTGTAAGCCGCTATCAACTTGACGCAACGCTTCATCAATCGGCTTTACGTGCAGGTGTGCAGGTCCAGACTGAAACAACCGTGATTTCTGTGAAACCCGGTGAGCAGGGATACATCATGACGACGAAACAGCATGGTGTGGTTCAAGAATATCACGTACGAGCTGTCATTGCTGCCTGCGGTGCAACGGCTATTCCTGGTCTGCAAAGTCAAACATCGCGCGAAGCCATGCCCAACAAAGGGGTACATCTAGGTGTGAAATCACACTATAAAGGGTTGAACATGGATGGAGTTGTCGAACTATATTTCTTTGAAGGCGGCTACCTAGGTCTATCTCCGATTGAAGATGGGTTGGTGAATGTGGCAGCACTACTGGAACGAGAGGCTTTTCAACAGGTAGACAAATCAATTCTGGGGCTGATCGAGGCGGCAAGTGCTAAGCATAGCAAGCTATGGGAGCGCTTATCTTCTGCACAACCTATCGCTGGTACACAAGCGGCTGTTGCTCCTGTAAAGTTAACGCGTAAGCCTCTTGCATGGGATATGTTTCCCCGTCTAGGAGACGCCGCTATGATGCTGCCGCCACTTTGTGGAGACGGGATGTCGATGGCGATCCGCTCAGCAATGTTATGCGCACCATTCGCATCACGATATCTGAAGGGACAAATCAGCTTAGTTGAATGGGAACGGGACTATTCGGGGGCAATACATCGGGAATTCAAAGGGCCCTTGAAGTGGGGACATCGACTGCAGGGGATGTTAACTATTCCTTATTTGCCCAGCGTAATGCTTGCTGCAGCAAAGTTCACACCTGGATTGGCAGAGCGATTTGTGCAAGCGACTAGGTTGAAAGAAATCGAGTATTAAGGGAGGGGGATAATCTTGCATAAGCTTGCCTTGATATCCCTCCGATATCCTAAAATCATCGTCGTATTCTGGGTCCTGTTTTTCCTATATTTCGGATGGTACGCTCCCAAGTTGCCTGCTGTTCTGAAGGATCATGGGCTGATTTCAGATGGCACTTTTGCTAAGGTCGAACAAACACTTGCTTCTGATTTTCATATGCCAGCAAATCCCGTCATTCTCGTATTTGAGAAAAATAGCAAGCTTGAACCTCAGCAATTCGATCGGTACTTACAGCAAGACTTATTAACATTACACGGCATGCAAGGATTAAGAGAGATCGTATCTCCGCTTGAACGAGAAGGGATGGTCCAAGGGAATTACGCTTATGCGCTGCTTGGATTTGAGCAAAGTCCACATGACATGGAACCCGTATTGCGGGAAATACGGACACGGCTACCGCAGCATCGAGAGATGAATGTGTCATTGACGGGGAAGTCAGTTGTGCAAGAAGATGTAAATCGAGCGAGTCAGCATGATTTGAGAAAAGCAGAAAGCTTAGGCATCCCCGCAGCCTTTTTGATTCTTTGGCTGGCATTTGGTGGCATGACGTCCTCGCTGATTCCTATCATCGTTGGCGTTTTTGGCGTTACGAGCACAATGGGCATCATGTATGGGATAGGCACACATATTGATTTATCTAACTTTGTCTTGAATGTTATTCCGATGGTAGGTCTAGCCCTTAGCATAGATTTTGCCTTGATGATGGTTAGTCGTTTTCGTGAGGAAATTCATGTGCTCCCTGTTGGACAAGCCATCCTGACGACGATGACGACAGCTGGAAGAGCCGTCTTGTTCTCGGCGCTGAGTGTTTTTTTAGGCCTCATGGGCATATTGTTCATTCCGCTTCCTATATTTTCGACCATTGCCTTAGGTGCAATGACTGTGTTAGCCGTCTCTGTTATGCTGACGCTCACGTTAGTGCCGGCACTTCTAACCCTGTGGTGGCCTGCCATTCGAGCTGAACGTAGACCGCTACATACGACAAAAGGTAAGAATAATTTGTGGTTTGCCATGGCACATTTTGTGATGAGAAAACCTGTCCAAATGAGTCTGCTCGCAGCCTGTATCCTTATTTGTTGTTTCCTCCCACTGACGAAGATGAAACTAGCCATCCCCGATGCAACTTCTTTGCCGAAGGGCTATGAATCCCGCGCCGCATTCGAGGCGTACCAAACACATTTTGGAACGAAAAAAAGTTCAGATGTCTATCTGGTTATTAAAGGGAAAACAACTCAGTTGACCCAAAGTGATTGGAAGAACGCGTCGTTACTGGTGCAAAAGCTAGAGAGGGATCCGCTCGTTGAAAAGGCAGATTCGATCTATTCGAAAATGAGAATGCCCTATGATCAACTCTATATGTTATCTCAACAACCAAACGCAAAAGCGAACTACGAGCGCATCTTTCAAGCATTTGTCCATAAGAATGAGATGCTCGTTCAGGTTCGATTACAAGGTGAACCCTCCTCACAACAAGTGATGGATTGGGTGAGACGTTGGGAAATTGAGGGGGAATCAGGAGCGCTCCCATTTCTACTTGGCGGTGAGGCGAAGTATCAGCAGGAGATTTTCGATGATATTTTTGACAACTTACTCTATGTCCTTCTGTTCATATTGATTTCTAACTATGTGGTCTTATTCATCGCTTTCCGTTCCATTCTCATCCCCTTAAAAACAATCCTCATGAACCTCCTTAGCTTAGGTGCATCTTTCGGGATTCTAGCTTGGCTATTTGAAGATGGGCATTTCGGCTTAGAACCGAGTAGAATCGCCATTATGATACCTGTGTTTATCTTTGGACTGGCGTTTGGGATCTCGATGGATTATGGCGTTTTCCTAGTATCGCGCATCTATGAGGAGTACCAGCGGACGCACGATAACCAGCGATCTGTGCTAGTCGGTTTAGGGTCTATAAGTAAGATTATCAACTCTGCAGCAGCAATCATGATTGCGGTTACATTGCCTTTTGCATTCGGAGATGTTGTTGGTGTGAAACAGCTAGGGTTGGGCATTGCAGCCGCGATTTTTATCGATGCGACGGTAATTAGATTGGTGCTTGTTCCGTCTCTGATGGTTATACTTGGAAAGTGGAACTGGTGGGGGCCTGGTGTGAGTAGAAGGCGTACATAGGTTTGAATGGCAGCATAGAGGTTTCTCATGTTGGCTATGAGTAAAGTTAAGGTGTTTAGTTGAATGAGAAGATAGTTGTGTGATTAGAAGTAGAATCGTAAATCTTCTATGCTCCCGGCAAAATAGATGGATTTTATGGAGTTATATCTTTAGATTTTCCGATTAAACAAAGAATAGATGGATAACCTACAGTTAATTTTGACCATTTCACCTTATCTAGATAGATATGGAAGAATTAACTACATATTTTCCATTTAGATTGAATTATTGAGGGAATTCATCATAAATAGATGTATATTTTCCAGTTAATACAAGAAATTGGGCCAAAACGACAACGTGTCCATTTGAGCAACTATAAAAACCCGTTAACGTCCAAAAAATCGGATGTTAACGGGTTTTCATGCGTACATGTTGGCTTCAGCTCAGCGGGGCTCTAACGATCATCTTCTATTTCACAGCAATGACAATCGTAGCTGCGACCAAGCCTTGTGCTTCAGCCTTCACGATGATCTGGCCGGCCGTGACACCAGCTCTCACATAAGCAAGCAGTTTGCCATGATAGGCTTTCCTAAATTTTGAACGATACGGCTCTAAATCTTGGACATCACCGTTTTCTATGCCAATGATTTCACCGGGACCTTCGATGGATAGTTGGATGAGATCGTCAGCCAGATAAACGAGTTTACCATGGCTATCTGTGACCTCAATCTCAATATGTGCAAGATCCATCCCATCTGCGCTCAATTCAGGAGCATCTACAAGTAGGATCAGCTTCTCTGCTTTCAGAACCGTTTCTAGAGCACAAGAACAACCAATGCCCTCCGCGCTTCTAGCAACAACGTTCAAAATCCCTTCCTCAAAGCCCACTTCCCATGTCAGGTAGCCTAGTGGAGAATCATTCAGCTTCTTCATTCCAAATGAGCGTTCGTTAAGGAAGAGCTCAGCCTCTTCGCAATTCGTATAACAGATGACATCCAACTGTTCGCCAGGCTTCCAGTTCCAGTGTGGCGTACCGCCATGCCATCTTTTGTTACTCGCATGCGTAGGATCGTTTTTACTAGCTGTGGCTAGAAAAGCCATTGGTTTCGCGCTCCATAGGCTCTGACGGAAGTAATAGCTGGCTTTCTTAAAGCCAGCAAGATCCATGAATCCGGCTTGCGATGCCCGAATAGGCCACCCTTTGGCTTCGCCCATATAATCGATTCCTGTCCAAATAAATTGCGCGCATATCGCATCATTGTCTTTAACAGCAAGCCAAGCCTCTAGGCTCGAGCTATTCTCACTACCTAAGGTGACGCGATTCGGATATTGCTGCCGCGCCTCCTCATAGAGATGCTCTTTGTAATTGTAGCCCACCACATCGAGCGTATCCGCATAGCCAATCAAATTCGCTAATTCGGGAAAGGCCAAAGCGGCAGTGACAGGTCTAGTCGTATCGCATTCCTTCACATAGCGCACGAGGTTTTTGGCAATCGTAGTCAGTCTATCGCTTTGTGGTTTATTAGGATCATATTCGCGCTCAGCGGCAGGTTTGTTGGCATCGTTATTGCCGGTCATGGTTTGAAAATACGGGTGACAATAGGGATCATTAGGGTAATCCACTTCGTTTCCGATACTCCATAAAATGATAGATGGATGATTTCGATCCCGCAAAACCATCTCCTTGATGTCCAATTCTCCCCACTGAGGGAAATCCTCATAGTAACCGAAATGCTTAGGCGGGTACACGTTGTGTCCGGTCGACCATTTATGCTTCACGCCTTCCCATTCGTCAAACGCTTCATCAATGACGAGAAATCCCATGCGGTCGCATAAATCCAGCAAAAGAGGAGCAGGCGGGTTGTGACTCATTCGAATGGCGTTACAGCCCATGTCTTGAAGCACTTGAAGTCTCCGCTGCCATACCTGTACAGGAACTGCAGCACCTAGTGCCCCCGCATCATGATGGACGCAAACACCTTTTAATTTCATATTCACGCCATTTAAGAAGAAGCCTTTATGGGCATCAAATTCAAACCATCGAATGCCCACAGTGGTGTTCACATGGTCGATGACTTCGCCATTCTTCCTAATCTCCGTACATAAGACGTACAAATCAGGGGTGTCAGGGGACCATAGATTGGGGGCAGTCACCTTGATGGTTTGATTCAATTCCGTAAAGGAGTCAGTCTGAACGACAATCTCCTCTCCTACCGATTCGATCAGGTTTCCGTCCGCATCCCTTAGGGTATTGGAAAGCTCGATTGTCGCATCTGCTTGTGTTTCATTGGATAATCGTATGTTAACAGCAACGGTAGCTTGATCCTTCGAAACTTCTGGTGTTGTGACAAATACACCGTAGTGATCGATATGTATCGCATCTGTGATCGTGATATAAACATCTCTATATATGCCTGACCCGGTAAACCATCTGGAGTCTGCAATATCTTGGTGGTTAACTTTGACAGAAATCACATTGTCCTGTTTCCCAAAGGAGATGAAATCGGTGATGTCATAGGTAAAACTGCTATAGCCGTAGGGGCGTTTCCCTAAATAATAGCTATTGCACCATACGTGGGCGTTATTATAGACCCCTTCGAAGGTAATATTGACGCGTTTGCCTGCCAATTCCTGAGGGAGTGCCAAGTTTTTTCGATACCAACCTATGCCTCCAGGCAAGTATCCCGTACCACTGGAATGCTCTTGTGAAAATGGTTCTTCAACGGACCAATCATGAGGAAGCGTCACATCACGCCAACTGGAATCTTCATAACCTCTATACCAGGCTTGGGATTCATCCCCTCTGAAAAACTTCCAATTCAAATTGATATTTTCAATGATTCTGCTCCTATTCATCGTCTTTCTCCCTTCTCATCTGAGCATTCACAAAATTGCACGGAATTACGTTGTCGCGCTTTCATTATAAGATTAGAATTGGAGTTAGTGAATAAAATATATTGCTAATAATATGCACAAAATTGCTAATGGAGTGATTGTGATGATTAATATATCCGGCAATGCGCTAGACGATTGGTATGAGCAAGGCGTTGAGCGGAACGACAGCTTGCTGACTGTCAACTGTTGCGGTTATCAGAAGCTGATGACCATTGATTTAAATCGAAAGCGCGAACGGGGTCGCGTTGATTATCAGTTGATTTATTTGGTAGGCGGGAAAGGGACTTTTTACTTCAATCAGCTTTCACAAGACGTGCATAAAGGTCAAATCGTCTTGTATGCACCGAACGAGCCGCAGACGTACAAGTATTTCGCAAAAGATGCCACAGAGGCATACTGGATTCATTTTACAGGACATGGCGTGCAGGATTATTTGCGAAATTGTGGTCTACTAGACGCCTCCGTTCAGACGGTAGGTCTTGTAGATGAAGTAGGGGAGTTGTTTAAAAAAATCATCCGCGAACTGAATATGAAGAAGCCTTTCAATGAGCATGTGACAACAGCTTACTTACTCACCTTGCTCGCGCTGCTAGGCAGAAGGCTGCAAAGAACTGAATATCAAGGGAGAGATGATCACCAATCTGATATCCATATGATTATGGAAATCATGCACGAAAATTATAGTCAGAACTTGGTTGTTTCGGAGCTCGCTAAGAAGTGCAACTTGAGTCTTTTTCGATTTATCCATAAATTTAAGGATGTTACTGGCACGACACCAGGCAAATATGTCACCAATATTCGTATCAATGAAGCTAAAAAGATGCTCTCAGAAACTTCCTTACATGTGAAAGAAGTTGCTTCTATTGTGGGCTATGACAATCCCTTGTACTTTAGCAGAGTGTTCAGCCAAGCTGTAGGAATTCCACCTAGTCGATATAAGGATCAGGTAGAACTATAAATAGAGGAATTTCATGGCTGTCACCGAAATGGTCAGGTAGGAAATTGTCGAATTTTGGTGAAATGATCGTGTGAAGGAGATCTGCCATGCCTAACCTTGTGAAGTCGAGCATTTCCCGTCGATTTGTTAGAATGATATTGTTTTTCGCATTGCTTGTCATGGTGGGGGCAATTGGTGTTTCATTCATTGGCCATCATGTACAACAATCTTATCAAGAGCGCATCACGCTGCTCAAAGAGAAAGAAAAGGCTACTGCCTCCATTTATCTCCACTATAATCAAATTTTTTTACATGCAAGAGCCTTTTACGCATTCCGACAGGAGTTTGAATATGAGGCCGTTATGAAGGAAAAGCCGGAGCTTGAGCAAGCCATGGAGACATTTGTGCAGCTTCCTTTAACAGATCAGGAGAAAGAACTGCTAACAACGTTAAAGTCATTTGAGAAAAATTATTTTGATAATGTATTTCCGAAATACGTTAAGCTCGTGCATAACGAAGATCCACTGGCTATAGTGAAAGCTGGTGCAACGACACCAAGCGGCAGTGTAGGTACAAGTATCTATGATTTGCTAGGCAAAATTAATGACATTTCGCTGCAGACCTCGTCCCAATCGGAAACGGAAGCGAGGAGCTTGTTTAAGACCTTATCCAATCTCAATTATGTATTCTTTGCTTATGTATGCGGTATCTTGATATTCATTACTTGTCTGACTTCGATCACGGCCAAGAACATGGGCAGACCGCTGCGCAAGCTTGCTGATCATGCGGAAAAAGTGTCATTAGGGCAGTCAGTTGAGTTTGAAATGTCCAAGCGGAACGATGAAATCGGTCTTCTCAATAGCTCCTTTCACACTATGCTGCAGAAGATTCAAGTGAAGGAAGAAGAACTCCTATCGCAGAATGAAGAGTTGATTGCCCAGCAGGAAGAGCTACAGATGCAGCAGGAAGAGCTTCAGGAATTGCTGCGTAAAATGGAAGAAAACGAAGAACTTTTAATGAGCGAGAGAGCGCTAACGAGAGACATCATGGATACCATTCAAGAGGGCATTCAGTTCGTCAATGTCGAGGGGATCATTGTAAAGGCTAATACAACGATGAATGAATTATTTGGTATTCCTGAGGGGCAGTCCTTGTCAAATATCCAGTTAGCCCAGTTTATCTCATCCACATCACATGCAATTGAGGATAGCACGGACTTAAAGTCGTTTATGATCTCACAGCTTAGCGAAGAAGCGATGGAGGAAAGGTCTTACATGTATGAGATCACGTCTCCGACGAGAAGGGTCATTCAAGCCTATGCGGAGCCGTTGTATAGAGAAACGGGGAGGATTGGAACGGTTTTTGTCCATCGTGATATGACGAAACAAGCCGAAGTCGACCAATTGAAGTCCGAGTTCGTAAGCACCGTAAGCCATGAACTGCGTACACCGCTTTCCAGTGTATTGGGTTTTGCTGAACGATTGCTGACCAAAGAGATGAGTCCTGAGAAGCAACAGAAATATTTGAAAACGATTCATCAGGAGACCGTTCGGCTGACAGCATTGATTAATGATTTCCTAGATGTCCAACGGATGGAATCAGGTAAGTCGACTCACCAGAAGAATCCTGTTGATCTCTTTGAAGTGTTAAATGGCGTATTCACTTTGCAGCTAGGAAGCTCTTCGAAGCATGATTTCAACGTTCATATACCAAGTGTGCCATATGTTATTTCAGGAGACCAGGATAATCTGACGCAGCTTTTCATGAACCTTGTTAGCAACGCAGTCAAATATTCACCAGAAGGCGGACGGATTACGGCGAAGCTTTACCATGTTGGCAATCAAGTTCTTGTTGACATTACGGATGAGGGATTGGGAATTCCAGGAGAAGCCATTCCAAAGCTGTTTACGAAGTTTTACCGCATTGATAATTCAGATCGGAGATCCATTGGCGGAACGGGGTTAGGCCTTGCGATTGTGAAGGGCATTGTCGAGGCGCATGGCGGCGAAATTTCCGTTACCTCTAAGCTAGGAGAAGGAAGTACGTTCCGCGTTAGCTTTCCTTTGAATTCGATGCCTGAGATTCTTATCGAGGAGGAGCTGCTATCCGCTGCAACGGATGAATTCACAGGCAGAACAGTCGCACTCATCGAGGATGACGTCAGCCTGACGGAACTGCTCACTGAGGAGCTCACCGAGAAAGGCTTTCGAGTCATCACCTACACGACTGGTGAACAAGCGCTTAAAGATATGCCAATAAAGAAGCCGGTCGCGGTTATCGTTGACATTATGCTAAACAATAGTATCGACGGATGGGAGATTATCAATCTCATCAAGGAAGATTCGACCTTACATGACTTGCCTATCTTTATTTCTTCCGCTTTGGATGATACTGAGAAGGGGAAGGAAATCGGGGCAAACATGTATTTTGTCAAGCCGTATCCACCTAGCCAATTGTCGGGTATGCTGCTCGAGATTCTCGGATTGAAGCGGGTGTAAGGCGACCAGAGAATCTAGTTAAAGAGAAAGCATGCGTAGTCCAAGATTTCTATGGATTATGCATGCTCTTTACTGTTTTACAGGTTTGACGCGTTTAACGTGGATAACACGGGTACCTTGGTCGTTGATTTCATTTTTGAGCGTCTGTATTTGCGATTAACTGGAAAAAGTACATCTAAATTTGCCGATATGGACTCGAAAATTGGAATAAATGGATTTTATGTAGCTAATTTCAGTAGAAAGTACCTGTACAGCCGTTTCTTTAGGAAATAACTGTACGTTTTCCATTTAAACTGAATTTTCAAGCATTAATCGCTGAAATAAATGGAGTTTTTCCAGTTAATTTATTAAGAGTGATCATTTTTCTTAGCTTTTGGTGTTTTCTGTGTTTGAGAGGTATCTAGTGACTTCTGTAGTGATTTAAGTGCTTGATCATGTTTGTTCACTACATGAATTGCAGCATCTCCAAGTATTTTAATAGCATCTCCATGACGGTTTACAACTTGAATTGCAGTTCCTCCAATTTTTTGTATAGCTTCTCCATGCTGATCAACCAATTTTTTTGAATGTTCACCAATAGTAAAAAAGCTAGTTCCTGAGACTCCTAAATCAGATGTATGATAAGGATTGTTTGTATTGTGTTTTTTAATATTACCCACAATTTCCAAGAGCGATTTCTTGTCAGGAGCCTTCATTTCTGTAAGTTCTATTTTTCTAGTCAACTCTTCAATTTCTTTATTTTTAGTGTCAATTATTTCTTCATAATTACCCATCATGGCAAACCAATCTCTTTTGAGTATGTTTATGAATGAAGCCATTTCATCTGCACTGCCAGCAATACGATTCAGAAGTAGGATGTTATCTTCCAATATTTTTGGAACTTTTGCATGAGGATAACGAAGTAAATGATCAATTTCACCATAACCTTCTTCAAAAATGGTTCTTACTTGAATTTCAGCGACAACAACACTCTCTTTAGTTATATTTAATTCAACTAAATAATGAACTGAACGATATCCAGAAATTCTAGAATCTATTTTTGCTCCTAATAGCTCGTACTGTGTTTTATCATCACCTTCACGAATGTTTGCAGTGACCTCTATCACTTTCCAAGTATTATCGATAAAAGTGTTAATTGCTTCCCAATCTTCTTTAAAAATATGGATTGCTCTGATTCCTATTAAATCGGTAATTTCATCTCTGTAATTATCAATAGAAAATTGAAAATTGGGGTCTTTTTTTGATTTTTGACGGTCAGGTGTCTTTCTGATAAGTTTAGCAACTAAATGCTCAGGATCTTTAACACGAGATCGCACGGTATGGATATTTCCATTTGTCCTTAATATTTTAGCAATGTATTCTGCATGTATTGAATACGCAGCAGATTTTCCGATAAAATCATTAAAAATTTCGATGAGTGTATCCCAGTTAATATCATGATCTGTTAGATCTTTTTCTTCAAGGTTGTAGTTATGTAAGAAGGCGTCCTTGTCCAACATTTAATTTCACGTCCAATCGTTTTTACTTATTTAGCTTATTGTAGCAAATGGAAATAAAAAAAGCCTCTATAAAAAGGAACTTTGTAAAAGTTACTCGACTTCGACACTGCAAGTCTTTCTTTCGATCCAACAATTTTAAATTTTTCCCTCCTATTATAAGTGATAGAAGAGCTTGTGAGATTTTTGTGAGTATGAAATGATAGAATCACTAGTATCTGACAATCGGAAAAAGGGGACCCATAGTGAAGAGTTTTCGTCAAATTATAGGAATCAGTTTGGTGTTCTCGTTTTCTATCTTATTATTTATTGGCATTTATTCGCAGATGATCCCAAGCCAAAACAAGCAGACTGCCAAACAGGGTGTTTTGGATCTATCTAAGGAGGATTTCCACAAGCTGGGCGTTGTTTCTTTAGATGGGGAGTGGGAATTTTATGAGGGGCAGCTGTTAACTCCGACCGATTTTCAATCAGGGACGCGCAGAGATGTCTCATATATAGACGTGCCTGGTTTATGGAAAGGAAAGACATTAGAAGGTGGAGTAAGGAACAAAGGTTACGGAACATACCGTCTCTTGGTTCGAGTAGATAATACCGATGACATCTATGGCATGAAGCTGCGCAGTATCCGCATGTCCCATCGGCTGTATGTCGATGGCAAATTGGAGGGGGGAAGCGGACTTCCAGCAGTTAATAAAGAAACCAATATGCCGGGGAATACACCTTACAGCACTTTTTTTCATGTGAATTCGCAGGAATTTGAAATTTTATTGCAAGTGGCGAATTATGAATATATGTCTGGGGGAATTGTAAATGCCATTCAATTTGGCTTGCACGCAGACATTTCTAAACTGAATAGCTTATTAATCGGAGGCGATTTATCCCTCATTTTGGTGCTTGTCATGTTCGGAGCTTATCATCTCAGTCTTTATTTCCTTCGTAGTCGTGAGAAAACGTATTTACTGAGCGGGTTATATCTCTTCTCCACGGCGGGTGTCCAGTTTCTGTATGGTGAGAAGCTGTTTCAACGACTGATGCCTCAAGTTCCTTTTGATATCACGTACAAAATGCTGGATAGTTTTGAGTTTATTAGTTCGATTCTCTGTTTATTGTTTTTTTGTTCCATCCACCAGAAGTTGATTTCACGCAACAAGATCAAGCTGTTAATTGCGCCAATTGTTATGATCGTAATCATTGTCGTGATCTTCCCGTATGCGCTCTATAATGAAATGAGAAGTGTATTCTTTCTCTATATAGGTTTCGTGCCCCTATTGCTTCTCGGTCGCATGATTTATCTGTTCTTCGACAGTAAGCGAGGTACCTATGAACGGAAAGAGCTCGGCTTGTTTATAGTAGCCATCGTTTCGTTAATGGTATCGTTAGTAGATGGTGTATTATATTCGGAAAGTGCGATTTCATCGGATTTATGGCATAAAGTTGGGGTCATTGGTTTCATTACGATAATGAATCTGCTGTTAGCGGTACGCTTAACCAATGCGTATGAAAATACAGAGCTTCTGACACATCGACTTACCGTCTCTAATCAATTGAAGGATGAGTTTCTGATGCATACCTCTCATGAAATTAAAACGCCGCTGCATGGAATCATGAATATTACCTCATCTTTACTGGATGATGATGAGCATAATTTATCTGTTAGACAGAAGCAAAATCTATGGCTAGTCAAGGATACATCCGTTAAATTATCGATGCTTATGCAGGATCTCATTGATGTGACGCGGTTGAAGCACGGTGAACTACGGTTGCTTATGACCGTTGTTGATGTGCGGACTGTGACCCAAATCGTATTTGATGTTCTGCAGTTCGAACTTGCAGGCAAAGCGGTACGCTTAGATAACCAAGTGCCTCCTGATATGTGGGTCCAAGCGGATGAGAATCGGTTGCGTCAAATCATGTACAATTTAGTGCACAATGCAGTGAAGCATACTGAACAAGGTAAGATTAGTGTAAGTGCAAGTGCAGTGGGAGAGGACATTCACATTGCCGTTGAAGATACAGGGACGGGTATTTCATGGGATAAATACGCCAAAGTATTCGAGTATTTCGACCAACAAGAGCATACTTTACCAGAGGATGGCTACACAGGCATGGGGGTTGGCTTGTATATCAGTCGCAAGCTCGTAGAGCGAATGGGTGGGGACATACGGATTGACTGGACAGAAGTTGGCCAAGGTACGCGAATGGTTTTCCAACTTCCTACGGCTATTAATTACATCCCTGTGAGCCAAGAACGTTCGATGGTGGACAACTACCCCCAAAGACATGGAAATGACCCTGAATCTTTGGATAGTCTAGAAGAGCATGCACATACGATTCTCGTCGTGGATGATGAAGCTTCCAACATGTATACCTTGCTTAATATTCTCAAAAGACATAGCTATAACGTGATAACGGCCTTTTCTGCCAAAGAAGCGATGAGTAAGATGAGTGAACACCCGGCAATTGATTTGATTATCCTAGATGTGATGATGCCAGGCGTTTCCGGGATTGAACTCTGCCGAGTGTTGCGTACACAGCATTCCATTCTCGATTTGCCTATTTTATTCGCGACTGCCAAAGACACTTCACAAGATATTGCACTTGGATTCAGTGTGGGAGCGAATGACTACGTTACAAAACCGTTCGAAGCCGAGACGTTAATCGCGAGAATTCAGACCTTGATTGCGATGAAAACCTCGATCCAAGAAGCGATTCGTAACGAGCTTGCTTTCCATCAAGCGCAGATCAAGCCTCATTTTCTATATAATGCGCTTAGCAGTGTTATTTCATTTTGCTATACGGATGGCGAGAAAGCTGCTTATTTATTGTCGAAACTCAGCCAATTCTTGCGTTATATTCTGGATATGGACCGAAATGACTTATTCGTCAGTCTTCATCGGGAGCTCGATTTAATTGATGCCTATGTGGAGATTGAGAAGGCGCGATATGGAGATCGATTTGAATTTATTTGTTATGTGGATGAAAGTCTGAAGCATCTCTCTATTCCTTCGCTCTGCATCCAACCATTTGTGGAGAATGCGATTCGTCATGGTTTGTTCGAGAAAGAGGAGTATGGAACAGTCACACTTACGATCCAAGAAGGGGATGGTTATTTACACGTGACCGTACAGGATAATGGGATCGGAATCCCTGATGATGTGCTCTATCAGATGGCGAGCGGAGAACGTGTCAGTGGAGGCATTGCCATTGCGAATATTCGTAAAAGGGTAGATACAATCCCAGGAGCTTCACTGTCGATTAGTTCAGAGATGGGGCGTGGAACGAAGGTTACCATGTATCTGCCTTTAACCGGGAATGATAAGGATGTCTTCGTGGAAAGGTGGGATGAACTTGATTAGGGTGGTTATAGTTGAAGATGAGAAACCGATTCTCGAATTAATGAAGGTTCTGATCGGAAGGAACCCGCATTACAGCATCATTGGGGCTTTTACTAATCCACAGGAAGCGCTAACAGCGATATTGGAACTGAAGCCTGACCTAACTTTTTTGGATGTAGAGATGCCGAAAATGAATGGGCTTGAACTTGCTCAGCGAATAAATGACATGATGGAGCAGACGAGAATTATTTTTACAACAGCCTATAAGGAGTATGCGTTAGATGCCTTCAAGGTCTATGCTTTTGACTATATCCTAAAGCCAGTCACACCTGCTGCAATTGAACGCATTACGAGTCGCCTCTTGAAGCTGGAACAAGTGACTGAGCCCAACGTAATCAAAACGCGGCAGTCTGTAATCCGTTGTTTCGGAAGTTTGGAGGTACGCAATCCGGAAGGTTCACTTGTCCGTTGGCCAACGAAAAAGACGGAGGAGCTGTTCGCCTATTTCCTCTGCCATCCAGGACAGGACATTAACAAATGGTATTTGGCCGATATGTTATGGCCCGATATGTTGGAAGACCGCGCTTCGCATAATTTACATAATACGATTTATCGCTTGAAGAAGTTGTTGAAAGAACAAGAAATCGGGATGGATATTCTCAAAACGAATGATGGGTATATGATAGATACGTTAGGGAGTATGTATGATTTATTGGAGTTCTAGTTAAGTGAGATAACCACCTTAGAAGAGATTCAAGATATGACGCGAGCGGAGCGAATATTTTCCCTTTATCGGGGCTCGTTGTTAGACCGCAAGGATTATCTCTGGAAAACCCAATTGGAGGAGAATTATAGGAAACAATATACATCGCTTGTATATCTATTGATTCAACGTTGTCTGCTCGAAGAAGCCTGGGGTCAAGCAGAGTTTAAGTTAGATACGTACTTGACGTTGTATCCTTTAAACGAAGAGATGCACCAGATGCTGATAGATATCTATGCAAAAAGCGGGAAAAAGGAACGAATTGCTAAGCACTATACCAACTTCAAAGCGTTGTATTTGAGAGAACTCGGCATAGAGCCTCCGAAGGAAATGAGGGATAGCGTAGCTGCTTATTTAAATTAAAACATAGATAAAAGACGGAGAGCATTCAATTGCTTTCCGTCTTTTTGCGTATATTCGACATGAATTTCCTTTTTGTGAGAATTTTGAGAGAGGGAGTCTTTATACTGGTTAGGTATATAGTACTATTCCTTTGCGTGACAGTCAGCGTCCAGAAATCAGCGATATTTTATACATTGGGAGAGAGATAAATGAAGAACTTGCGTAGGCTGGTTATTGTGCTGCTAGGCGTTTTATGCGTATTTATGAGTCATTTTACGATTACTGGGGCAGATCCGCCGGAAACATATGACGCAGAAGCGCTATATGAGAATGCGGAAAAATCCGTTTTTTATGTACGGGCTTTTCGTGAGGATGGGACGCTGAAAGATGTGGGGACTGGATTCGTCGTGAAACCAGATGGCACGGCGCTCACGGCCTACCATGTAATCGCTGGCGCTGACCGGATCAGCTGTGTTTGGCAGGAAGCCGCCGTTGAAATGAATTGTTCTGTTGTTTCACAGGATGAAACACTGGATACCGCAGTGCTGAAACTTCCATTTGCTCAGGGCAGCTCTGGTAAAGTAGATGATTACGCTTATTTGAATACACGGAAAAGCAAAGTTAAGCACGGAGAGAAAGTGTATGCCCTTGGTTATCCCATGAAAGATACGAAGATCATCACGGAGGGCATCGTCAACACGCCGCGAGCGAATATCAACGGCAGAGACAGGATTCTGATATCCGCACAGATCGTGAACGGTATGTCCGGGGGTCCGATTTTGGATAAATATGGGAATGTCATCGGACTGATTTCGGGATCACTACGGACGATGAATAATATACATTTGGTTGTGGGCAGCGACGATATACATAAGATTTTATTGAAAGATCCCAATTAGGAGGTTCGAGGGTGGATAAACGAATAGGCAAATGGGTGTCAATGGTTCTTGTGGCCAGTATGGTAATAATGATGTTGTACAATCTGTCGCCAGGCTTGGTGCAGGCAGCTGTGAGCCAGAACACAGGCTACGTGAGTAGATACATTAATAATGTGGAGATTGTGAATCGCCAATCCGTAGGTAGTTTTAGCGATACCTCATTTGGTGGGCTGTATGATTTCGAGGATGATGAAGATGACTTTGGTTCGCCTAATAGCGCTGCCTCGAATGCAGCACCGTTCAATGCGTTCCCTTGGTTTTATCAAGCTGCTTTTGGGGGTGGGCTTGCGGGTGTAAGCGTGACGAGTATTGGCGAGGAGCTTGATCCGAATGATGATGACATCGAGTTTAACCAAACATCTATCAATCGGCTGGATGGTCATTTTATCGGCAAAATCAGAGTATCGAGTATTCCGGCGTTGAAGAAGCTGGCAGAAGGTGGCACTGCACGGTTCATGGTGAAAGTGGGTATTTTGAACAGTTCATCTGATAACAATGCGTCCATATGGGTCTATACTGATAAGCAAGATCGGGCAGGAGACGTTTTGCATGAACATGACGGGACAGCGTATTTAGGTTGGAATGCAAGTCCATCCAAATGGACGCATACCTCTTATGCGGATGATGATGAAGATACGAGGAACGTCAATTCGCCATGGCTTAGCTTTGCATCTGATGACTATATCATTATCGAGACAGAAACAAATAACGCAAGCACAGAAGTCAATGGAATTCGGTTGCATTTTGCGGATATCGATGCGCCTACAATTGCGAATTATACATTTACTTCTGATGGTACTGAACGTGAAAATGCGATTTTAAATCAGCAAGAGCTATTCTTGAAAAAAGATCAGAAGCTGGCGCTGTCTTACAACTTCAGCGAAGCTGTGAAAGCTGATGCACCAGCTGCGGCTGCTCATTTAAACAGCCATTACTTATTTACCAACCCCGCAGGTACAGGGCTGCCAGCCTCGGGCGAGAATCAAGGCATGAAACTGAAGTTGACTGCCGATGAGCTGAAGGATTTCACGAAGACACTCCCCTATGAGTATAAAGCATCGGATTTTCATCATACCGGCAATCTGCCCATCTCTGATGGCGGTGAATTGGAGAGACATCGCCTCAACGATGCATCGCTATGGGAGAAAATCGATGGGGCAGAATTCCATGATGCTGCGGGTAATCCTCTGCAATTAGATGGCTTTTCCAAAGCCAGTTCGACGAGTAGTGCTCAATTAGCGGGTAAAACGGTAAATCCGTTTGACTTTACATCTGGCCAAGGCTATCGAGTCATCATCGATGCTGTTCCGCCTAAATATACGTCGGTTGCCAACGGCATTCAACCCGATATCGTTACGGGCAGCACGCTGAATAAAGGCGATGTCATTGATTTCAAGGTGCAATTAACCGAGGATACCATCGTCAAAGAAGGGTTGAACGTCGGCGGCTTATATCTCCAATTGAATAACGGAATGAAGGCCTATTACCTCGAAGGTGAAAATACAAGCGTGTGGACGTTCAGAGCGACGGTGTCTGATGTTGATCTAGATGTATCGCTGCTGAAAGCGATCGCGCTAACACATAACGATAAGCCGGGTCATACGGATACGGCGGTTATTCAAGATTATGCAGGCAATCTGCTCATGGATGCTGCCAATACGAGTAAATCGACGAATAGTGACCCGTCGAAGTCAGTCGCCAATACGAAGATTGACTGGGCGAAGCTGTCCATAGACAATACGAAACCAGAGCTAACTTTCCGCTATGAAGATGGTACCGTGGTGAACAATGTCTACTGGAAAACCGCGAAAATCACAATCGACGCTAATGATCCTGCGATCACAACACCAGCGTTAGATCCCGATGAAGCAGGAGCTGTTAGGCCGAGCCGAGGCATCTATCGCCCGCTCAATCTTACAGGTTTGCCGAGCAACAGCTCGCCAGGCGTTGGACTTGTGTACTACCAATGGAGTCACAGCGAGCAGGATCCGTTAGCAGGGAAAGAAGCAGACCAATTTGCTGCTGTAAAAAGGTATTCCCTCACAGGCTTGCAGCCAAGAGATGGACTGTATCCTGGCGAACTTCCCGATGTGAATCTCTTGGTTGTAAACAACAAGACGAACTCGCTGTTGCCTCCAACAGAAGCATTCACGGCAGAGAACAGCGGGACGTGGTACTTGCATACATGGACAGCGGATATGACGTGGGATACGGCAAGGGAACTGATGCAGGTTACTAAAATGAAGCAGTTCAAAATAGCGAATCCGATCCCATATAACGGCTGGATCAATGAATATAAGGCAGAGCATCCGGGCAGCTCGGATACGGATGCACAAACTTACGCTGACGGTAAAGCGTTGGAGGCGGTCGGCCAGTATAACAATATCAACTTATGGACGCCAGCAGATTTCAATCAGGATGATTCCAATTGGGTTTATGGTGTTGCTGCGGTCCACTTGGACAATAAATCACCCTCGGTATCTGCGCATATTTCCCAGGGAAACAACACAGCTGTGGTCAAGGCACGTGTAGAAGCAAGCGATGAACACAGTGGTATTGATACGAGCAAACTCCTTTACCAATGGGTGAAAGCGGGGGGACAACCGCAAGAGATCAGCTGGGAACAAGTTCCTGACAGTGGAACGGTCAGCACGCTGAATAAAGTTATCGAAGCAGGCGCCTATCAATTGTTTGTGCGAGCGGTAGACAAAGCTGGTAATCGGACCGACATGAAGATGGAGGATGAAGCGGTTGTTAATTACAGCGTGAACATTCATGCCTCGTTCTCGCCGGAACCTTCCGAGACTTATGTACAAAGTCATGACATCGCCTTTGCTATCGATGGTATAACCGTGGGAGAGGCGGTATATGCCTTCAGTACTTCGGCTGCCGCACCACAAGCGGACTTGTTTCAAGCTTTGCAATTCACGCCAGCTGTAGTGGATCCGGTGACGGGACAAGTGGTTACAAGTGCCGTATATACAGCTTTGAAGGATACAGCGCTGAATGGCGTGCAGTATGTACATATTCGAATCAAAGAGCCAAATGAGAATATCTACTATGACTTTAACGCGGCATTTAAATGGGACAACAAAGCGCCTGTCGTTCATTTCAGCACGATGGAAGTCGGCTATCCGAAATCGTCGCATACAGTCGATATCGTGGCTACGGAGTTGCTATCGCATGAAGGGATGACAACCCGCTACCAATGGGTTCCGACTGCGGCGGCTGCGCCGATTGCATCTTCTAGCGAATGGAAGCAACTTCCGACTGACGGCTCCGTGACCCTCGACAACACGAAGTTGGCTGAGGGCGAAGTTGTGGATTATAACTTATACATCTACGCAATAGACGGAGCGGGTAATGGCGCAATCACGCATACGGGTGCGTTCAAGCTATCCAGAGAAGAAAATACACCGATTGAAGTTCGCAAGTCGGATCTCGTCTATCTCGAAGGTAACGATGTGGACGGATACGAGGCTATCGTCAAGGCAGAGCTGAAAAACGTGAAGCTAGACAGCTATGAATATGCCATATCTGCGGATAACGGAGCGACTTGGCAGCCATGGCAGCCCTACACCAATTTCGTGAAAGTCAGCGTGACAAGTGGTAAAGCAGCGGATTTGAAGCTGAAAATCAAATTCAAATCAGCGTCAGGTGTGGTCAGCGGTATGGCTGATATTGACACGTCATCATATGTCCCTTCGAATGAGCCGCTTTATGGACTAGCCTCCCAGCCTTCATTGCGACCTGTGTCTGGTCATGCGACGCTGAACATTGCCGTGAAGCCTGGCATCCGAGTCGTACCTGCACCGCTGGGGGAGAACCCGATGCTGCCGGTGCGTACGAAAGGCAATGCGTTCGAAGTTAGCTTGAATGGCGCATACTCGTTTAAGCTAACAGATCTGACAGATGAGTCACGCGTAGAAACGTTGATCGTTGTCGTGAACAACGTGGATAATACACCGCCGATCGGCACGCTCACCTATAGCGTGATCGGTCCGACCACATCGAACGTGCGTGTGAAGCTCTCCACTTCCGAAGATGTTCGAATTACGAACAATGAGGGACGTTCCAGTTACACGTTTACCGAGAATGGCTCCTTCACCTTCGAGTTCGAAGATGAAGCAGGAAATGCAGGAACGGCTACAGCTGTTGTAACGACGATCGACAGAGCACAGCCAACGGCTCGCATCGTCAAGTCTTATAGCTACGGAAGTCAAGGAGCAAAGACGTTCAAAACCATTAAAAATGAACAGGATCAAGTGATTCTCGCGCAAGGCGTAACGTTAAGCGTTGAGAAAACGCATCCGAGCGATAAAGATTTTATGATCGTTAGAACTCCGAAAGATACAACTTTGTATACGAACGGGGCAGCGGAGTTCACGATTGCAGATGGGTTAGGCAATACGTCTGTTGTAGAAGAAACAATCACGCATATCGTGCCCAAGTTGCCGGATCCTGAACATATCGATTACCAATTCGTTGATGACAACGGAGTCGCCGTCACCCAAGACAAGATCGTTACAATCGGCGGGAAATCGTATGCCAAAGGCAAAATGAAAGTAACCCTGCAAGGCCATGTCGATGCGCCAAACCAAGTATTCAGAGGTACGGTTCCCGTATCGGACGGATCAAGCTTCACCAATCTTATCAGCGATGCCAATGGTCATTATGAGTATGCGATGACGTACGGCGCAAATGGGGAAATGCGCGTTGCGCTTACTGATCTTCTTGGAAACGAAACGATCTCCCTACTTAAGGTTGAAGGGTTAGACAATACAGCACCAACCATACAATTACATCAGAAGTTCGCTGCCATCGTGCAAAATAAGGCTGATTTCAACCCGAGCGTCGATCTTGGCGGATATACAGTTGCCGATAATGTATCGGAGGCTCGGAATTTGAGGGTTACGGTGGAACAACTCGATCTAACACAGCTTGGCAGACAAACTGTGCTCTACACCGTTACCGATGAGGTTGGCAATTCGTCCACGGTGAAGCAAGAAGTTGTCGTGCTCGCAAGCGCGGGGCTGCTCATTGTGGGCAACGATCAAATCGTGACTTCTGCCACCAATGAGAGTATTTTGTTTGATCGCAATGAGATTACGTTCACCATCACTGGCTACAACGAAATGAAGGTTGCTGGTGAAAATCTAGTGAATGAGCGTGGCACTTACGATATTTTGTATCACAGCGGTTTATATCGAGAAGGGCAGATGAAATACATTGCTCAGAAAATCACGATGGATCAGTTGCTGAATAACAGATTCAAGGTTATTTTTCCTGAAACAGGCTGGTATACGATTATCGTGAGAACCCAAGAACGCGAGAGGGAGTTCGCAACCTTCTTTATCGGCAAAATAAATAAATAGACCGGCAGAAAACGAAGGAGCCGTTGTTCATGAGAGCGATTAGGAAATGTTTGGCCATTCTAGTATTCATCACACTTGTCATGAATTTTCCGTTAGCCGCTTTGGCTGACGGATTGAACGCTAAGAACGTAACGGTCCTTAGCAATAGCTTTATCAAAGTCACGGTCGACAATCACTCAGGCCGCTTTGCCATCCGCACCGTGGATGGGCAGCCTGTACGGAAGAATGATCAGCAGGTCGATATGATGTTTCGAGGGGATGATCCTGAATCCTCTTTTACGACCTTTCGGATTGACGGTACGGACTATATTTTCGGAAATCCATATAAATTTGGCGTTAACCTTTTTTCGGAAGTGACAACGCCACAAGTCGTGAACAATACAGATGGGACACGTCAGATTGAAACGGTGTGGACGATCAAAGGCGTGGCGATCAAACAGATCGTCATGCTGTATATGGATGTCAAAGACAAGAAAAATTCCGGCAATGTGAACATCCGCTATGAAGTGACCAACCACTCAGGGGCAGAAGTGCAAGTCGGTTCACGTATCCTGCTCGACACGATGGTTGGCGGGAATGATGGACCTGCTTTTCAAGTGGGCACCGCTTATAAAGTTCCTTTGCAGGTTGAAAGAAAGCTTGTCGATGAATCCAAATTGGACGGAAGTATTGGTCCGAATGAAAGAGCCTTATACACGTTGCCTGCCTACTGGGTGATGAAGGATAAGTTTGACTTAACGAATCCGCTGGCGACGAACGTGGTTGCTTATGGATTTAACAATTTTTCTGAAAATGATATTAACATTGTTGACGAGATGATCGTCGGTCATTGGAACAAAATGGCGAATACCAAGTGGGACTATGAGGTTAATCCGAACTTGGATTTTACGACGGATACGAATGATTACGGGACAGCGGATTCCGCGGTCGCCTTGTACTGGAACGCGGATGCAATCGCGAATGATACAACGAAATCGTTTGAAACGGTATACGGACTTGGTGAAATTGTTGAGCCTGACAAAGTGTTCTCCATACGCTACATTGATCCTGTCAACCAATTAGCAACGAAAATGGACGGCAGCGCTTATGAAAATGAGGGCGTGTTTAACGTCGTCGCTGAAATGGAGAACTTGCCTGCTTTTCAAATGGAGCACTCCCGCATTGATGTGCAGCTGCAGCTAGCCAACGGGCTAAAGTTCGTCGATCTCGATGAGCGTGGACAGATCAAGCGCGATGTGAACGGCCAGATCATGACGAAAACGTCGGATCGCTCCTCGATTTCTTTTAAAAAAGAGGCAACACCAGAAGAAGCGCAAAACGGGATCGAACCCAAGTATAAACCGGGGGATACGGTGACGGCATCCTTCAAAGTGGTGGCTAAGGGGAAAGCGTGGCCAACAACCAAAGAATATATGCTGACGGCCTCTTCGCCAGAAACGGAGTTAAAGCTGGAAGCCGTGAAAGATGAAGCGATTAAGGCACAATATATGTCCAGCAAGGCTAACTTTATATTCTTGCCTGCTGTAGGCGAAGGTTCACAGACGTTTGTGTATGCCATGTCGCCCAAGGAAGCGTATTCGACAGATGTGAAGTACATTACGCTCAATTTGAGCAATATTGAAGCTTATCATACGGGCAATACGACGATCGATCCGAACTTCGATCTCTATCTGAAAGAAGCTGCGACGGGGCATCGATATAAAGTGCCGGTTAAGAACGCCGTCATCCTGCAACCTTCAGGAGATGGACAAGTGGGAGATATGCGCATCACGTATCGCACGGGTGATCTTGTTGATGCCAGCGGTGCGATCATGAAGGATGCTGACGGTAAGGATATGAAGGACTTGGGTCCTGAGCTGCCGCTTGGGGAATATCAAGTCGAAATTGACTATAAGGGTGACAGTGGAAGCGATCCAGACGATGCGAAGCTGTATGACATTACTACGAGTCAACGCTTTGTCGTCAGTGACAATGAAGATGCGCGAGTGAAGAAAGCAAATCTGCTGGCTGTTGTGAAGAAGATGGTGAATCTAGCAGCAGGTTCCAAAACCGATATAGAGGAAGCTTATCCTGGGTTTAAGGTTGGCAGCGGATTTGCTGCGCAAAAGGCGATATTCAACACGGTGAAAACCACGCTGGAACACGCTAGCAAACTTGTAGATCCAGAACTGGATCTTGCCTCGCTCTTGCCGGAAGTTAACGTGCCGGCGTACCGTTTGGTTGCTTTTGAAAGTGAAGAAGAGCTAGAGCAGTTCAAAGAAGAGGGTGAAGAAACCCATCAGGAAGTGCTCGTTGAAATTAAAGGGATGATTAACCGGATTGGAAAAGGCGATGAAGCGAAGTATGTCGTGGATACGAAATCTGAACCGGCCATTATCAACAATAGTGTCGCTTATCGCGGCAAAGATATGGTCTTCGCTACCGGACAGCTTGATGTATTCGGTCTAGGCGTTAGTATTGGCGGATTAAAGAGCATTCCTTTCTTCAATACGTTGAATGTGAAAGGCGATGGCCTACTAAGTGTGGCGAGCAGTGGCTTTGTTTTTCATAAGGGAGAATGGACGCTGGATTTCTTTAATGGCTTTGATAAGTCATTAGGGGAGGAAGACGAGGAGGAACCGGAAGAGGAAGCGGCACAAGGCGGCGAGGATGACTCGTTGAATGGCTCTCTGAAATGGGCGGCCGGCAATCTCGGAGATCGATTAAATCCGCTTAGACAACTCTTGATACATGAAGTGTACTTTAACAAACATAGTTTATTTGCAGCTCCAAGCTTTTCGATCAGTGGTTTTGGACTGAAATTCAACGATTTCATCCTGCGTGAAGACGGTGTTTCTTTCGGTGGGAGTGTCTCAATGAAAATCGCCGATGCCGAAATTAAGAACGTGAAGTTTAATGACAAAGGATTTGTCGGCATTGATGCTGATTTGAAGTTTAAGTTGAATCAAGATATTGGCTTAATTGAGGGCTCTGATGAAGAAGGTGCGGAGGAGAGTCTCGCTTCGGGTGAAATCAATATCGTTCACTATGAGCAAAAAGAAGAAGGTGTGGAGAACACGTATGGCCTCACCTTTGATGCGGATCTGCGCGGTATCACGCAGGTACATGTAGAGATCGCGTTCAAGCAAGTGGCAGACAAGCGCATTCTTCCCAATGTGATTGCCTTCTCAGCAGAGCTGGGTGATCCCGGTGTGATGATTGCTGGCGGTACGTATCTGACCGGCGTTCGCGGGGCGATACGTGAGCTTGCCGATACGATTGCAGGCGGTTCTAGCGATGTTCCGTTAACCATTGAGGCAGGAGCGGATGTTACTTTTGGCGTTAAACCTGCAACCTTCTATGGCAGCATTGATATGACACTTCGGAAATCAGGAATCAAGCTCGTTGGAAAAATGGACTATCGGGCAAGCTCAACGTCGGAGCGGGTAGAAATGCTGAAGCAAGCCATGGTCGCTGCACAATGGATGACGCCTTGGTTCGTCAGCGCTTCTGCAGAGATCGACGTCATGGGCTGGGATTTGATCATTGGTAAAGCCTCTATCTTTCTCGGGCAAAATCTGATCAAAAACCGCATCGACTTCGAGGGTTTCGTCAACGCCAAAGTTCAGGTTCCCGGCAAAGTGCCTGTCGTCGGCGGTATGGCGTTAGGCGGCGTTTCTTTGGGGGCGAACAATGACAAAATGTGGGGCAGCGTCTCCATTTTGTTCATCAGTCTCGGCATCACCTATTACTTTAATGGCGGCGTCGAATTCGGTACGTCAGGAGAAGGCTTGCCGGACGGTCTGTTGTACTTGCAAGTCCAGGATCCAGAGAAGGGCCCGCGACTTGTCGTGTTCGGCGAGGGCGTCCAGACGGTGGCGACGTCATGGGAGACCAAAGAGGATACGATTCACGACATCGAGTATCACAGCGTAGCCGAAGGGGTCGATGTATTGGACAACGGCTCCATGAATGTGGGAATTGGCGGCATTAAAGTATCTGACGGAGGTAAACTTCATGAGATTCCTATGAGTTCGATTACGGGAGATGCTCTGCTCGAGCTTACTTACACGGGGACAAATAAGCCTGAACTCGTGTTGAAAGATACGAACGGCAAGGATTACAAGCTCGTTTATGATGAAACGAGAACGAATCCGCAAGCGAACGCTTTTACCGGGCAGGGGACAACGGATGGTACGAAAAAGGTGTATATTGCCATTCCACACGACCGCATTGGTGGAAGCACATGGAAGCTATATGCAAATCAATATGTGGAGTCCAAATTAATGAATATTCCGCAGATTGCAAAGCTTGATGAGATTAAGTTAGAACCTAGCCTAATGGATACGAACAAGTTTAACGCTTCTTGGAAAGTAAGCAATGCGAAGCCAGGCGATACGGTCAGTCTTTATTTGACGAGGGATGCCGTAAGTACAGTCAAGCAAGGTTTCAACGAGGAGATCACAGCGCCAGGTGAAACAGGACTTTTGATTGCTAAAGATATGAACGTTGCCCATTCAGGCGGACTATCCGGCAGTATAACATCGGGTCAGACGAGCATTGACGTCTCACAAGTGTCGCTGCTTGGCGATACGGAAGATATTCGCGGGCTGTTGTCGCAAGGCGATTATTATTTGAGAGCGGAGCTGAAGTCGGCAAGTAATTTCCAAACCAAAACAACGGCTAATAAGTTCCAAATCATCGACCCGTTGGCACCGTCGCCAGTTCGTGAGGTAGCCGTACAACCAGCAGGGAACGGGTATTTCGATCTCTCCTTTAAGCCAGCGGCAAGAGGACAGAACCACATGGATAGCGAGCTCAGCTATGCAATCGATGTGCTGCAGGAAGCCAGCGGGAAGCTGAGCGCATATCCGAACTTCTCATCGTTGTTAATGACGGAAGAGGAGCTAAAGCCTTACTGGCATGAACAAAGCGGCAAGTATGAGCATATCCGACTTGGTGGTTGGACGGCGAATGCCAAATCAAGTGTAGTGAACCATGCGAGCTTAGCAGGCGAACCTGTAGATGGTGAGATCAAATATACAGGCTTAGCGGTAGGTCAATCGTACGTTGTTGGCGTATCGGCTGCTGCGAAACCGTCCAAATTGGCTGACAAGCATCAAAATAACCATTACGCGGAGCGGGTGGATACAGCTAGCACCTTATTGCCTGTGCCAAGCAAGCCTAAGCTTTCTGCACAAGTGAGTCAGGCTAGACAGAGAAGTGCGGTGCCAAATGCTTTTCTCGAAGTGCTGACAAATCAGCAGGAACAAAACATTACAATTACCTCTGATCAACAGAACGTGGAAGTGGAAGCTCTTTATGACGACAAATCGATAGCGGTCGTCGATCTTACGGATCAGGCAACAGGGAGCAGAAGTGCACTTCATTTATCGCGTTTTACAACGGATGGTACGTATGCGATTGAGCTTCATACTCGAAATAAATCAACGGGTGATTTCTCCGTTACGATGCTGTATCTGACCGTTGATACGATGGCACCTGTGATCTATATCGATACTCCAATAACGGGTGAACGGACAAAGAACGGGAAGATCAAAGTGTCTGGCACAACGAGCAATGACGCGCTACTAGAAGTGAACGGCCAATCGGTTGCCGTGAGTCAGAATGGCGCATTCGAAGGGGAAGTGACGGCAGTCAGCAGTGATCCGACGTTCGCCATCGACTTCAAAGCGCGTGACTTGGCAGGCAATAGCAACCAGGCTTCCGTCCGAATAACCAATGGCGCGTATCAAGTGCCCGTAGGTTTGGTGCTTAGAAAAGTTTCGAACTTGAAACTGAACGGAACCACACAACTGCAAGCCTACTTGCGAATGGCGGATGGCTCGGAGGCTGAAGCGGACGCTAGTAAGGTTACGTATTCCAACTATTTGGGAGAAGCGATTTCCGTATCCGATAGCGGCGCTGTGAAAGCGGTGAAAGTTGGTGCGGGTATGGCCAAAGCCCAATACCAGCTTGGCGAAGCGATATCGCTGCAGGCGATGACCGTCGTGAACGTGGAAAGCACGATCATTGCTAACACGGCAGCAGTTCCCAACGATAGTAAATCAACGAAAGTGAACATCCTTTCCGCTGATCGGACAGATGCTGTGCTAGTCTATCGTGTGTATTCGAAGTCTGCGGGCACGCCGGTTGCACCAAAGTATCAGGATGATGTGAGTGGATGGTCAGTATTGCCGGCAGACGGCGTAATTCCCGCATTAGCTGGGGACCAGATCGCAGTTGCCAAGCGGCCGAAAGGCGGTAATTTGAATGATGGGATTACGGGACTCATGCCTGCTGTTCTATGGACACCAGGTGGCTTCTTTGGTGGTGGATTTCCTGTACTTCCAGTCAATACGGACGTCTTTGTTGGCGGGGAAAAGGTGATATCCGAGCGCAAAGATGATCGAATTTTTGCGAAAATTGATGGAGTGAACGGAAAGAATACGGATAAGTCTACATTGCTAATCCAATCTGAGGACAAGACAGCAGTTGGATATGAATTTGAGCTTAGTCAATCCTTGCTGCAACGTGCGGCTGCTAGCAAGCAAGTCGTTCATGTTGAATTGCCATTCGCGCAGCTTACGTTCCCTGCCCAAGAGACTGCATTTGCAGAAGAAAAACTCATTGTAAAAATAGATCGGAATAGTGGCAGTGATCAGAGCAGCTTCCGTGAAATTGCAAGTGAGCTTGGCGCCCAGTTGTTAGGCGACGGGCAAGGCGTAAGCTTTGATCTTTCCGTTCCGCAAGCCTACAAAGCTCGAAGTGTGAATGCGAAGGCGGCCGTTCCTGCCAATGTGAACGCGAAAGATATTACAGCCGTTGTTGTCAGAGATGCGAATGGCAACTGGACAACGGTGCCTTGGAAGCTGGAAGTCGTGAACAATGAGCCATTTGTCAGTCTAACGTTAACTGGCAGCGGCAGCATAGCGTTCATCTCCAATAAAATGAACTTCACCGACGTTGATGATCAGAACTGGGCGAAACAAATGATCGGGGATGCAGCAGCTCAATTGTTCATGGTTGGCCGAACGTCCGATCTATTTGATCCAGAGAGTCATATTACAAGAGCGGAGTACCCGACGGTACTACTGAGAGTGCTAGGTTTGATGAATCAGGCTGGTACGAAGTCGTTTGCGGATATTAGCCCTGACGATTGGTACAGCCGAAGTGTAGCTATTGCGGCAGAGCAGGGGATCGTCGACGGTTTCCAAGATGGCTCGTACCAACCCAATGAACAATTGTCACGGATGGAAGCCATGATCATGGTGGGGCGCAGCTTGAAGCTCATCGGTGCAGCTCGCTCAATTACAGAAGCTGAAATGAACGATATGCTCGGCGCGTTCAAGGACGATGCATCGATTCCAGACTGGGCTAGAGAAGCTGTTGCCCTGTGCATCAAGTTAGGCATCATTACAGGGCAAGATCAGTCAATCGCTCCAAACGAGCCGCTCACAAGAGCGCAAGCAGCAGCGATTGCGATGAGACTTAGCCGTCTCACAGCGATTAGCCTTCCTTAAATTCGTAGAACAAGATCAATTTAGCGGGACGGTGTAACATGCGATTTACAAAGAAAACAGTCGGGTTGATGATGCTTGCAGCCTTCATTATCTCTCTCTCGACGGCGGCTTTTATGGTGTATGCCGATAATGACTCTTGGGAAGATCATGCAGCGACGGATTGGTACATGGATAATTACACGACCTATACCATTGATACAGCAGAGAAGTTGGCAGGGGTCGCGAAGTTGGTCAACAGTGGAGTCACTGATTTTCATCAAAAAGTGTTAGAGATCAGCGTTAATTTAGATGTAAAGGATCATAAATGGGTGCCAGCTGGAAACGCAAGCCATCCATTTCGCGGAACGCTAGTAGGCAAAAACGGTCAGATCTACGATTTGACCGGTCTTACTATCGCTGGCAGTGCGAAGCAAGCAGGGCTTTTTGGTTATATGAGCGGGGCAACCGTTGGGGGGCTCCGTGTGGCTGGGGATATTCAAATCAACGCCAATGATAGGGTCCAAGTCGGGGCAATCGCAGGATTCATGGATCAAAACAGTATCGTATATAACGTAACGAATGCTGCACAAATCCGTGTCACGTCAACGAAAGAAGCTTATGTCGGTGGAATAGTTGGAAGCGGCACTGGGTTGATCTCCAACACCGTTAATACAGCAGCTGTCAGCGTGAATGGTTCAACCACAGGAATTGCTGGGGGGATCGTCGCTGCTTCAACCGGAGGACCCAGTCTCACGTTGAAAAAAAACGAAAATACGGGCGCAGTTACCGTATCGAATAGCGTCTATCAAGCCAATGCCGGCGGCCTTGTCGGCCTTGCCAGCTCTTCGCTGCTCATGAAGGATGAAGACACGGTTATCCGGAACCTCGGTCTCATTACGGCCACGAACAACAAGAACTCTATCGTCGGTGGTATTGTGGGCAGAGTAGAGGCCGGATCGGCAGTTACTTTTTCAAAGTTAACTTCGAATCTTGGGAATATTAACGTACTTGCACCTGACTCCAAAGGCTCAATTGCCGGTGGATTAGTAGGTTCTTTTGAGCAAAATATGAATTTGGACGTTCCCTTTACGCAATCAGGCACGATTACGAATCAAGCCGGTTCCTCTGTTATTACAGGGGGTGTTACCGGGATTGTATATGGGGATTTGACGCTAGGACACAACTTTACGAATGCCGTGCCGATCATCGTCAGCGGTGAAGAAGAACTGTACACAGGTGGAATTGTCGGTAAAACGGGCGGCAATGTGACGTTCGTCAATGCCGCTAAGAACACGGCTTCCCTACAAGTGACAGGAACTGGTGATCGTATCTATACGGGCGGACTAGTTGGCTTTGCTGGAAACCGAGTGATGTTCTTGAACACGGCTAATAGCGCTTATTTGAATAGCGGAACCATCCGTGTAGCCGGCGTTTCGGAGGTGTATACAGGTGGAATTGTAGCCAACAAAGCGTACGTCAAAGCTGCGAATAATGTGCAAAGCTTAGGGGATATTGCTGTCAGCGGATCGCACAAGCTTTATACAGGCGGCTATGTAGGTGTTGTATCCGGCAGCGATACAGCGATGAGTAACGAAGCGTTTGCTAACAACATAACGGTAACCGCAGCTTCATCTAGTGAAGACAGCGCCGTCTATACGGGCGGTATTGTCGGCTACTATGGTGTGGACAGCACCATCACAAGCCCGGTTTTTCAAGGTCAGTTGAGCGTGACTGGCGGTGGCAAGGGAGCGAACACTGGCGGGATCGCGGGGTATGTGGATGGCGGTACGATCACGGATGCAACCGTTGGAGGCACGGCTGAAAACTTCGCTAAGGTAGCTTCTGAAGGGCGTATCGGTGGTGTCGCAGGATATGTGAATGGAACGGTTTCGTCGACGACGATGCAATGGCTGGACATCCAATCCAATGGTGCAGATGGATATGCAGGAGGTTTAGTTGGGCGAGCGAAAGGTTCGATTACGGGTGCACTTGTTGGAAAAGTGGACGCAGCGGATCATCGCACCGTTACGATTACTACAACTGCTAGCAACACCGCTGTGGGAGGTATCGTAGGCGCAGATGATGGGGCACTCTTGATTGGCAGCGCGACGGTGAACAAGATCACGGTGAGTGCCGCGCTTGGTGCAGATCACGCCAGCGTTGGCGGTGTTGCGGGGGCAGCGTCTGCCAGTGTTACGTTAGGCGGTATATCGTCAGCCATTACTGTACATGACGTAACGTTAACTAACGATGGCGCTGCTAGTAAGGTGGGCGGCGTCGTTGGGGATAACAGCGCCAATCTGATTGGCGGCTATGTGCAGGAAGTGACGGGCGTAACTATCGATGCCAAAGGTGACGACGCCCGTTTGGGCGGAATTACCGGGAGTAATCAAGGTGATTTGACGGGATTAACGGCGAGCAACGTTGCCATTACGGTGAAAGGCGCTAACAACGCGATCGGCGGACTTGCCGGTGCTGCGAAAGACAGCGTCATTCAAGGCAATGGAACATACGCCAATGTGAGTGGTCTTACCATTGCGACTACGAGCTCAGCAAACGGTGCCAAAGTCGGCGGGATTGTCGGCAGCAGCGACAAAACATGGCTGCAAAGCGTCGTTGCTGAAAGTCCTGTTTTAACCATTCGCGGAACGGGTTCAATGGTTGGCGGATTAGTCGGGCAGATCAAGGATGCTTCAATTACACAGTCTTATACGCGGGGCGTTTTGCCTGACTATGTCGTGCTGAACATCTATGGCAGCCAATCGCATGGCGGTGGTTTGGTCGGTCATGCGGAGCGTGTCACCGTGACGGGCAGTACATCTGACCACCTTAACGTGGAAAATTTGATGCTCGTTGTAGACAGTAGTGCAAGCGGTGTTTATGTAAGTGGATTGGTTGGTACGAATATCGAGTCTAAGATAGAAAAGATCTTTGGTCAATTCATCAACTTGACGCCCAAGGGTCCACTTGCCGTCGTTGGCGGCTTGACGGGTTATAACAAAGGCACGGAGACGGCGTTGTTGAATCAGAACTTCTTGGATTCACTTGCTATCAACGCGCCGGCATCGGCGGCTAACGCTACGATCGGCGGCATGATCGGCCTTAACGATGCAAGAAGCGGGCAAACGGATGCGACTGCGATAGAAAGAGCCGTCAGTACAGTGCAGAACAGCCGTATTTTGGGCAAATTGATCGTACACGCTCCGTCCGCGACCACAGGCGGGATGATTGGAGAAAACCGAAGTGTCCTGGCGAACAACAGCATTGCGGAAAAACTCCCTATCACCTCAGATGGGAACCTCAGCGTCGTTGGCGGTCTGATCGGTAAAAATACAGGAACTGTATATTACACGTATTCCAATGCGCTTCTTAATGTCAGCGGCACATCAGCCGTCACAGGCGGACTTGTCGGTGAAAATAGCGGCAACGTGATCGCTTCCTACATCGAGTCCGACTTGAAGGGAGATGCGGTTGGCACGAGTGGTAATTACGCGCTTGTAGGGGGCTTGATTGGGAAGAACAACGGCAACGTAGACAAGAGCTTTACTTCATCGAAAGTGACAGCGAACGGCAGTTACACTTACGTCGGTGGCCTAGTCGGTGGAAATTCAGGAACGATCAAGAATTCCTATGCGGCCAAGGAAGTCTCGGCGAATGCCTCGGATGCCTATGCAGGCGGTCTGGTGGGACTTCTGAAAGCAGGCACTGTGAAAGGCAGTTATTCGGCGGGTCAAGTGAGTGCGAACCACGGCGCATTCGCGGGCGGCTTTGCCGGTTATTATGACAATGCGAGCAAGGAGCTCATAGACAATACGTATTATGTGAAGGATGAGAACCAATCGCTGAACAGCGGGTTGTTGGATTTTGACGGTGGCACGTATTATGAACTAAATATGTATGCTCGTCTCAGCCCGATCCTTGCGGAATCGCTTGCGAATCGTTCGACCTTCCCGGCGTTGTCAGGCTGGACGTTCAATGATACCTCATGGCGATACGGTTCGCTCAACGCGGAATATCCATATCCAGAGCTTAATCTGACTGCAAACAGTGGTGGCACTACGGGTGGGACTGGTGGAGGCAACGGCGGAAGCGGCAACCAAGTCAATATGAATATCAATTGGTATACAAAGAAACCGTCAGCATTGCGGTTTGTCATTCAAACCGAGGCGGATCTCGCAGGACTTGCTGGCATCGTGAATGGTACGATCACGGGTGTAGAGCCTTTCAATTTTAAAGGCAGAGAAATTGAGTTAACAAGTCCCATTCATCTGCAATCGAATCAGTGGACACCTATTGGGCATACCGAGCAGCATGCTTTTGAAGGCACGTTCATAGGCAATCGCAAGTTGATTAGCGGTCTTCAAGTCACAACCGATTCGGATGCCGGTCTGTTCGGTGTTATCGGTGGATATGCGACTCTGCAGGATATAGATCTTGAGCCGGTAGGCGTGACGGGCAGTCAGAATGTAGGTTCCTTGGCGGGTACGAACAAAGGCAGTGTCTCACATATTCAGGTTACACTGGATAAGGCGGCGAAAGTGGCAAACGGCTCTGTTGTGGGTGGTATTTTGGGCAAAAATACAGGCACGATTAGTCATCTTACGCTTGTGATCCAAGGCGGGAGCAGCGTGACGAGCGCAGTGAATACGGCGACGCTTGGTGGTCTAGTAGGAGACAACGCCTCGGATGTTACCGAAGGGCGTGTAACGTTAACGAGTGGCACAATCGAGGCAACCGGTGAGAACGCCATTGTCGGCGGCGCATTCGGCCGATTGACAGGGAATTCATCACAGTTAGCCATCGCGATTACGGCGCATTCCGCGGTTCAAACTACAGGGACAGGTGGGATAACCGGCGGCTTAGTAGGTGACTACTTGTCAGGCACCAGCGATGAATTAACCGTTGCCTTGACCGACGGGAAGATTAAAGGACAGTCCATTCTAGGCGGTGCAATGGGTCGTTCAGGCCGTGATCAGGTCATTAAGGTGGCCTCTGTTCGTGCCGTGAATACGATAGACGGTGTTAATATCCAAGGTAATGGAATTGTCGGCGGTCTTGTAGGTAATAAAATCGGTAGAGGCATTGCTGCATGGGATATGGACGGGGTTTCTGTGAAGGGGGTTCACTTCTCCATTGGCGACACCAGTACCCTAGGGGGTATCGTTGGCGTGTTGACCAATGCGGCGGCGAAAGATTTGGCCTTCGAAGGCGCGCTGCGCGCAGCGGGCAAGGATGCCATCGTTGGCGGGATTGCGGGTCACAGTGTCGATTCAATTATTTATCAGCCGCAAGTATCTCCAACCATTGGCGTAGCGGTGACTATGGGAGAGAATAGCATTGGCGGCGTTGTTGGGATTGCTGAATCTTCGCATGGGGATACCGCGCTGGATTTCGGTTACTTGATTCCGTTTTATCCAGGAGTGTATGGAGCAAACGTGCGAGATACCCTGATCGAAGTCACAGGTTTCAATCAGCAAGCACAAGTAAAGGCAGGTACGATTGCAGGACAGCTCTTAACGGCATCGATCTACAATTCAACTTCCGAAGCGGATCTACGTGTAACAGGCGTGAAAACGGCAACGCTCGGCGGTGTAGTTGGTTTTAGCTCCGGTTACATTGTGAATACGAGCGTAACAAGCGGAATTGAAGCGAAACTGAGCAGTGAGTACAGCATCGGCGGGATTGTTGGCCGAGCCCATGGCGGTAAAATCGCTTATGGACGGGCTGAATCCCTTCAACGTGAGCAATTGGCGATAGGTGATAGTATCACGGTGGATCGCGTACCTACGGCAACCCATGTTGGGGGTGTTGTGGGGATGGCAGATGGGACTGACATGCAAAATGTCTCTTCCAACCTGCCCATTCAGGTACAGAGCACGAATCCGTACAATACCATCTACGCAGGGGGCTTTGCTGGACTGTTGGGCGATAGCACTCCGGGGTCCATGAAGCGAGTTTATGCGGAAGGTGCTGTTAACGTGAGCGGAAAAGCGGGCGCATTCACTGGCGGCTTCGCTGGCTCGGTCAATGCGTATACCCTGCGGGAAGCTTACGCTTCGGGCAGCGTGGCGAATACGGCATTTGATGCAAGAGCAGGAGGGTTTGCTGGGGTTATTAACCGAGGCGGAGTGATCGAGGATGCGTACGCATTGCAAGTGTCGGTAACTGCGCTAGGCTCAAGCGGAGCTACCCGATCTTATGCGGGAGGCTTCACGGGGTATAATGACGGAAGTTTGACACGAGTCTATGCGAACGTAACTACGATTTCCGCGCAAGCCGGCGGAGCCAACTCTTATATGGGCGCGTTGATTGGGTACAATTTCAGAGATGGTGTAATAGCAAATGCCTACTATATGGGTAACTTAACACCAATCAAATACGATACTAGCAGTGGCCAAGCAGCGAACGTAAAGCTTGCTGACTTTTCGAATCACAACAAGCTTCCCAACTGGCATTTCTCCACGAATGATGCAACCTGGAGTTATGTAGATGGCATCAATCGCAATGCACCAGTGTTAGTCGATGTAACGAATTGGAGCTTTGCACCTGATGTAACTTTCTTACAGGCTCAGATGAAAGGTGATCCACAGTTTACAGCAGCAAGTGCTGCGCAGTTGGCAGGGCTTGTGATGCTTAATAATGAGTTGGAATTCTATAAGTGGTTTGATCGGGCAGCGACAAGTCAACCTGATATTCAACGAATAGCACTACGTACTGACGTAGATCTACTGAATCGATTGTGGACACCGTTCGCCTCCTATGGCGGTGAATTTGACGGGGAGAATCACGTCATATCCGGCCTTACTTACTTGGCGGACGCATATGACAATTATGGCTTCATTTCAAATCTTCATGGCAGACTTGCCAATGTGACATTTGACCATGCTACAGTAATCGGTGGCACCCATACGGGTATTGCTGTCGGAACAAATCATGTTGGTGCGATGATATCGAATGTATCCGTGAGCAACTCCAACATGCAAGGTTTTGGGGATCAAATTGGCAGCCTAGCTGGTGTAAATAACGGGACAATGAATCAAGTAAGCGCCTCGGGTGTAGATATCACAGGAACAAGCGATGTAGGTGGAATATCAGGCGTAAATGCAGGTACGATCCAAGGTGCAGCTGTGTATGGTTCTCTTACAGCGAACGGTTCTTACAGCGGCGGCGTAGTTGGTCTTAATAGGGCTGGTGCTTCGATAACGCAAAGCTTCTCGTATGCGGATGTAACGATCATCGGTGATGCTCCAAGCGCTGGCGGACTGGCAGGCGAGAACGATGGCGTCATTGCAGACAGCTATAATTCGGGCGCAGTGACCGCAAGCGGAAAGACAATGGCTAGAGCGGGCGGGATTGCTGGCTACGCACCGGAAGGTGCCCTGACCAATACGGTGAATAGCGGCCAAATCTCTGCCAACTTGGAGGGATACCTCGTCAAAGGGAAATCCTTCATTGGCGGTATAGCTGGGCAAATTGGTCAGCGAACGACACTTCTCAACAATTACTACGATGAGCAGATGCTTCAATCGAGAATTGCTTATGTGGATGATACAGGATATGCGATCTCGACAGATGTAGGCAAGGCCGCAGCGATGCAAACGAAAGAGCTGGTGAAAGCTGTATTGCCTATTGGGTTAGAACCATCGATTTGGGGAGCCAAAACGGGCTACTATCCTCAGCTCACACGAAATATCAATTCGAAAGATAGCGATTTATCAACGGTGGCTGTTATGTTGAAATCAGGTGATACGGCGTATCGCGTAACGGGCAGCTACTCGCATACCATCGATTCGGCTTTGGAATGGACGATAGACGAGCGTGCCCAACAAACGGTACTTACCGCCTCAAAGAATGGCGGGAGACGGAGTGTGACAATTAACAAGAAGCCAGTCTTATACGCAGCAACAGCTTCAAAGCCTACTGGTACTGGCTCTTCCGTTGAATTTAAAGAGAAAATAGATGTGTCGCTTGCTACTACTGAACTTAGCGGGACGATCTACTACACGTTGGACGGCAGTACTCCTTCCGAGAATTCACTGGTATTTAGTCAAGCGATTACGCTTAACGCGACAACAACGATCAAAGCCATTACAAGTGTTGATGGGAAAAACAACAGCGAGGCCTTCTCGGCGACCTATAAAAAAATGGTCCCCGTTGCTGCAGGCGGCGGTGGTGGCTTCGCACCACCACAGGCAGGTTCGACTGTCGAAGTTCTCGTCAATGGTAAAGCAGAGTCAGCAGGAATCGAAGCCATTCTGACGAATGGATCTGTTGTCACGTCAACAATAACAGTCAATGAGCAAGCTATGAGCAAATTGCTAGAACAAGCAAGAGAACATACAGAAATTACACTTGTGTTTAATAACCGCGCTGACATTGCGATCGGTGAACTGAGTGCCGAGATGCTCCAGAAGATGGCGAACAAGCAAGCTGATCTTAAAGTAGATGCAGGAACAGCTAGCTACAGAATCCCCGCACAGGAATTCCAGGTGAAGCAAATTTCTGAGAAACTCGGCAGCTCGATTCCTTTAAAAGATATTAAAGTACGCATTGAAATGAGAGCAGTTGAAGAAGAGCACATAAAGCTTCTAAATCGCGCGGCGGCAACAGGTGGATACTCGTTATTGGCATCACCAGTAAGCTTTAAGGTGACGTACATGCATGACGATAAGAGCTATGAACTAGACGAGTTCAACAGCTTTGTGGAAAGAATGGTACGTTTAACTAGCGAAGCAGAGGCACGTAAACTCTCTACTGGCGTCGTGGTGGATCGGGATGGCACCATTCGTCATATCCCAACTCTAATCCGCCGTGTTGGTGGAAACTACTATGCGGTTATTCGGACACTATCCAGTGGTGGTGACTATGCATTGATCTCAAATCCAGTATCATTTACGGATGTGACAGCGCACTGGGCACAAGAAACGATTAATGATATGGGAGCGCGCATGATTCTGGGTGGTGTGGGTAAAAATCGATTTGAGCCAGACCGAGAGGTTACTCGTGCGGAGTTTGCAGCAATTGTTGTCAAAGCGCTAGGTCTTAAGACTGCCGCTGATAGCCAATCTTACTTGGATGTCCATACTTCGGATTGGTATGCACCGTACCTTCAAGCAGCTGCGCATTATGGTCTCGTTTCTGGATATGAGAATGGCGAATTTGGCTCCATGGACGCCATTTCACGTGAGCAAGTGATGACAATCATAGGTAGAGCCGTACAATTAGTTGGCCTAGAAACAACACTTGCTGCAGATGAAGCAGATCAGTTGTTAGCCATTTTTGCAGATAGTTCACGTATTGATGGGTATGCTAAATCCGGCATAGCGGTAAGCATGAAACTGGGGCTCGTTTCTGGAAGGGCCGAAGGCATGATGGCACCCGATGACAACATGACACGGGCTGAAGTAGCGACGATTATTCAGAAATTATTGAAAAGATCCGGTTTGAATGAAACAATCTTTTAGATAACAAAATCGGATGAATGGACGGTCGGACCTTGGAATCTTAGGATTCCAGGCCTCGGCTGTCTTTTTTTTGAACATCGTAGGCTAACTATTCGACAGGATTTGGAAGCATGTGAGAATTTTGAGAGAAGCCATTGCTACAATGGGGACATAGATTGAATCATTTTGATCCTAACCGTTGAAAGGGGAGAGTACGTCCCATGAAAAGAATCATGATTATCGATGATGCTGCCTTTATGAGAGCACTGTTAAAAGATTACTTGAGCTCCCTCGGTCACGAGATTGTGGCAGAAGGCAGTAATGGGCGAGAAGCGATACAATTGTATAAGCGATATAAACCAGACTTAGTGACTATGGATATTACAATGCCCGAGATGGATGGGATATCGGCGTTGAAGGAAATTATGAAGTTCGATCCTCTGGCAAATATCATCATGTGTTCAGCCATGGGTCAGCAGCAAATGGTACTCGATTCCATACGTGCTGGTGCCAAAGATTTTCTGGTGAAGCCATTTAACAATGAAAGAATTGTGGAGGCGGTGGATCGTGTGCTTCTATCCAGATATAACTAGAGAATTGTTAGTCAAAAACGTTCACTTTCTAAGTGAGCGCCTTTTTGTTGCATATGTTAACAATTGTACGAGTTAGTTTTAATCCCCCATTAACAGGCAGCTTGTATACTATAAAAAGGGACCCGAATATACAAACAGGGAGATTACAACTATGGGCATTCATACTTATTTTAGGTCTTTAAATGAGCTAGAAAGAATCATACGTTGTCCAGGGAAGTTCAAATTTGAAGAACATAGTGTGGCGGCTCATTCATGGAAAGTTGTTCAATATGCCAAAACACTTGCGGACATCGAAGAGAAAAATGGCGCAATAATTAACTGGAAGAAGCTCTATGAAATTACCAGCTCTCATGATTATGGTGAAATTTTCATTGGAGATATTAAAACACCTGTCAAACATGCGTCACATGAACTCCGACTTTTGATACAACAAGTAGAAGAAGGGATGGTCTATAACTTTATTGAGGAACATATTCCAATAGAGTTTAAAGAGACTTTCCATAAACAACTACAAGAAGGTAAAGACGGTTCGATAGAAGGACTGATTTTGGAAGTTGCTGATAAGATGGATCAAGTGTATGAGGCATTTGCTGAGATTCAAAAGGGAAATACAGAAAAAGAATTCGTTACTATGTATCGAAATGCTCTAATTAAAATCAAAAACATTCATTTATTTTGTGTAGATTACTTTTTAACTAAAATTCTCCCGGATATGGTAAATGATGAGATGGCTTCACGTGTTGACATCAAAAGGATAACGGAAGAAGCGTTGGCTGACGGACAGAACGAAGAAGGAAGAATGGGTCATACGGCAGGGAAAAGCATGTTCGATCAATGGACAAGTCATTGATTGAACATGCTTTTTATGTTAACACATCCGATGCGGATACCGCGCTGGAGAACTTATTCTAGGAGAATAGAGAGGGAAAAGGATAGAAACCAAGCAACTGCGCATAATAAGTTTTGTGATATTGGGACGTATATGATTATTTAAAAGTTAACGTTGACGTTAACGTTAAAAGGGAATATGATAATGATATCGAGAAACAAATTGGTTTGAAGGGAGTTTTCAGATGGATACATTCAAAATTGACGACGTGGCCAAAGAGAGCGGATTGACGAAGCGAACGATTCGTTACTACGAGGAAATCGGAGTACTTTTTCCCCCAGAACGTAGTGAGGGAGGCATGCGCTTATATACCCGCAAACATATCGAAAGATTGAGTCAAATCGTGAATGCCCGGGATGTTCTTGGATTTTCACTCATGGAAATTCAAGACTTCGTAGCGATTCGCGAAAAGATGGACGAACAAAAGCAAGTCTATTGGAAAACAGAGGCCGCAGAAGAGAAGCTTTCGCAATTGCGGGAGATGAAGGTCATGGTCGACAAACAAATGGAAATGGTTGACCAGAAACTCTCCAAGATGGCTGAGTTTCGGAAAGAAATTGAATATATGCAGAAACGTATCAATGATGGTATTACTAAAATGTCAACATAAAAGGAGTCTTCTGGCACATGCAACCTACAGCTACGAGTAAGGCCAATCCGGTCGTACAGCCTCATCAGAATGCACCAAAAGTCAGTATGTTCAGTCAACCGAAAGCGGTATGGGCGGTCGTTTTCGCCAGTATTATCGCTTTCATGGGTCTCGGTCTCGTTGACCCGATTTTGCCTGCTATTGCTAAGAAGCTTCATGCTTCTCACAGTGACGTTACTTTGTTGTTTACAAGCTATAATGCCGTCATGGCGATAGCGATGTTAATTACCGGCGTCGTCTCTTCCCGTCTGGGCATTAAAAAAACACTGCTCGCTGGAATCATTATCATCGCGCTTTTCTCGGCATTAGGTGGTATGTCAAATGGGATTTGGAGTCTTGTTTGGTTACGTGGAGGATGGGGACTAGGCAACGCGTTATTCGTCGCTACGGCCTTGTCAGCAATCGTGTCTTTGTCCAAAACAGGCGTTGCCCGTTCTATTATTTTGTTCGAAGTAGCCGTTGGTCTAGGGATCTCCGTAGGCCCGCTGTTAGGAGGAGAGCTGGGTGCTGTCTCTTGGAGGGGCCCATTCTTCGGTGTAGCTGGACTCATGGTTATTGCTTTCTTTATGATCCTATTTATTATGCCTAAACCGCAACCGCAAATTCGTACCCAAAAAGCTTCATTGGCAGATCCGTTCCGCGCCTTGAAATTCAAAGCACTTCGTACATTCGGAATCGCAGCTTTCCTATATAACTTCGGATTCTTCACCTTGCTTGTATACGCTGCACTCGTATTGGGGAAATTAGGATTGGATGAGCATCAACTCGGTTATGTTTTCTTAGGTTGGGGACTTATGCTTGCCTTTACATCTGTCTTTACAGCGCCGAAGCTGCAGAAACGCTTTGGAACAGTGCCTTCCATGTGTGTTCAATTACTTCTATTCGCTGTTACCTTGTTTGTCATGTCCATTTGGACAACAGATAAAACTGTCATTATCGTTGCCGTTATCATTGCGGGAGCATTCCTAGGCAATAACAATACGTTAATTACGACAGCGGTCATGAACGCGGCACCAGTCGAACGTCCAACGGCGTCGGCGGCATACAGTTTCTTGCGTTTCATCGGAGGGGCCATAGCGCCATTCCTAGCGGGCAAGCTAGCTGAATGGTTCAACCCGCATATGCCGTTTATTGTCGGCGGTGCATGTGTTGTCGTGGCTGTGATCTATCTTTGGATGAATCGTCAACATTTGAAGCACGTGGATGATGTTGAGAGTGCGCATTAAAATAATTCGAGAGCCCGCTAACCTGCGAGGCTCTTTTGTTCATTCTAGGCACCTTTTCACGGGATAGACATGCAAAATGTTCAGGAATGTGATCAAAGTGGGGATTCCCATTGTTCGAATTGTTCATAGAACTTGTGATTATTCACTATGAAACCGTTCATGAATCCCCTAACATTAGCCTCAGATGGATATGGAATGGGGGTGAACATAAGGCTGTAAGCTGGATGTCCCAGGAGGATTGAAGTACCGCTTGTCTCAGTTTAAAACGAAAGGATGAGAGCCGTGTACGTTCATTCAAATGAAAAATATGTAGGGAAGTTGCTGATTGTGGGATTAATTGTTGCGCTATGCATGTCATTGTTTATTACCACACAAAAGGCTGAAGCTGCAAGCGTTACCATTCCTAGTAATGGCGTTCAAATAAAGGATAGTGCTGGAAATCTGTTGCAAGCTCATGGTGGAGGTATCATTAAAGTAGGAACGTATTACTACTGGTTTGGCGAAAATAGAAGTGGAGACAACTTAGTCGCTTGTTATCGCTCGACAGATCTTAAAACATGGGAGTTCCGTAACAATGTACTCAAACATTCGTCAGATCCAGAACTCGCGACTGCGAATATTGAGCGACCTAAAGTCATTTACAATGCCTCTACAGGTCAGTTCGTCATGTGGATGCACAAAGAAAATGGCGTTGATTACAGTGAAGCCAGAGCGGCGGTTGCGTACTCCTCCACCGTCGATGGCAACTACACATGGCAGGGCAGCTTCCAACCACAGGGTCAGTACATGTCTCGTGACGATACCTTGTTCGTAGATGATGATGGATCCGCCTATTTCATTTCTTCTGCAAGAGAGAATTTAGATACGCATATTTATAAGCTTTCTTCCGATTATCGATCCATTGCCTCCTTAGTTCAGAAAGTTTGGGTAGGCTCTCAACGTGAAGCAGCTGCGATGTTCAAAAGGAATGGCGTCTACTTCCTCGTGACCTCGGGAGCAACCGGCTGGGCGCCGAATCAAATGAAATATGGGACAGCAACTAGCATCGCAGGTACATGGAGTGCGCTAAGCAACGTCGGAGACGGAACTTCGTTTGATTCACAGCCAGCGTACATTCTCCCTGTTCAAGGCACTTCCACTACATCCTACCTCTATATTGGGGATAGGTGGGCTGGCGCATGGGGAGGCATTGTGAATGATTCGAGGTACGTCTTCCTTCCAATATCGTTCCCTTCGAATACATCCATGAGTTTAACGTATTATGATAAATTAACGATCGATACAGCAACAGGGACCATTTCGGGATCGAATTACAGCTTGAATACAACAACGAATTATAAGATTCTCAATCGAAACAGCAATAAATCATTGGCAGTTAGCGGCACAGATAAGACGCTCAGTGCAGCGCCTATCCAGCAGTTTACGGATACGACATCGCTCTTCCAGAGATGGCAATTCGTGAAGAAAGCGAATGGCTACTACAGTATTATAAATAAACAAAGCGGTAAATATATGGATATCAACGGTCAATCCACAGCGGATGGCGCCACGAACATTCAATATGCAAGCAATGGCGGTAAGAATCAAGAATGGCTGCTTGTTGATCTAGGAAATGGCTATTATGCCATCGAGAATCGCAATAGCCGTAAATTCATGGATATCAGTGGAAGTTCTACTGCAGATGGCGGGCAGAACATTCAATATACGTGGAATGGCGGTAATAATCAGCAGTGGACGATTAATTAAATTGGAATGCGAAGCGAGGCAGGGAGCGATCCCTAGCCTCGCTTTTTCAGTTATATCATGCTGAGATTGTGCACGACTTCATAGAAATGTACACATCGGTCGTAGTAGCGTCGGATATAAAGGGATAAGCATCGTTGTTACAATACAAATGGGAAAGCGTATTCATTACCAGATGCAACTAATTTGTAGGAGGAATTCGTGTGAAACGTAATTTATTTGTAAAATGGATGTCATGTATGACGCTTGCAAGCTTGTTAGTCACATCGATGGGGGCAGCTAGTGCAGCCGAGGATTCTACTGCATCATCACTCGATCAGCCTATTTCCAGAGCGGAATTCGTCGTGTTGATGAATCGGAGTTTTAATTGGACTGAAAAAGCGAGTATTTCATTCCGTGATGTGACTCCGGGCAGTTCCTTTTATGAAGAAGTAGCCAAAGCAGTGAAAGCTGGATACATTCAGGGATACGAGGACGGTACCTTTGGAGCGAATAAGTCCATCAGCCGGCAGGAAGCTGCCGTGATGATCGCTAGAGCGAGGGGGTTCTCCCAAGCTCCTAGTACAGCAACTCCATTTTCGGATAGCAGTTCTATAGCGTCTTGGGCCAAGGATGCGGTAAACAATACGGTTGCTCGCCGAATTATTAGTGGGTATGCCGTTGATAATACGCTGAGACCTCTCGATCCGATCAAACGTGATGAAGCAGCTCTCGTAGTGAATCGGGCTGTAGCACCATTGAATAGTTTGTCCATTCTAGCCTACGGTGCCACCCCCAATGATGGTCAAGATGATTTGCCAGCAATCAAGCTTGCGGTTGAAGCCGCCAAAGCTCAAGGTAAGGGTGTCTATGTGCCAAGTGGCGAATTTAACTTGAACGGTTTACTGACGCTTGATTCTGTTGATCTGACTGGGGACGGAGAGACTTCTATTCTAAAAAGTATGGATCTCAAGCTGCAATCGATCATCCTAACTGGCGAAGGTACAGACCTAAGTGCAGTAAAGTTGATATCGGTACCAGCTACAGTTCGTTTAACCAATGATGATTCGGCTCGGGTACGAGTAGGTCCGGATGCGAAGAACTATTCCATCACCAATATTGTCATCGACGGCGGTTCTTCGGTTGGATTTTTCAATGCTGGCAAGCAGGGGGTCATCCGTGGAAATACGGTCAAAAATATGCTGGCAGACGGTATTCACATTACAGCTTTATCTAGCGATATTCTTGTAGAGAACAACACGGTACAACGCGTAGGGGATGACTTTATTGCTGTAGTCTCCTATGAGAAGTTTGGCGGTTGGGTAAAGAACGTCATTATTCGAAACAACAATGTTTCCGATGGCGAGGCGCGAGGACTTACGGTTTCAGGCGGGGAAAACGTTCTTGTTGAAAACAATAAAGTGTCCGATATCGATGGAGCTGGCATTTATCTGAGCTCAGAAGGTAATTACAAGACGTATGCGGTGAAGGATACCATTGTACGAAATAATACGGTTATGAATGACAGTCGTGATGCTGCGAGCCCAACACAAGGCGGATTAAATATTACGGCAACGAACAAGAATCCAAGTTTGGTTAATGTTGTGATTGAAAATAATACGTTCTCCAACTCCCATGATAATGGAGTGCTGATTGCAGGGACTTTTGAAATTAAAGGCGTGCAGTTTAAAAATAATGCCATTAATAATCCGAAAAATTACGGCATTCTTATTGTAAAAACGATCGTTGGCGATGTTAACCTTGCAGGCAATAAGGTAACAAATTCAGGTAAAGCAATTTATGCGAATCAATCGAGCGATAAGAGAATTGTTAGTGATTTGACGAATGAAAGCGGCGGCAACGGTGGCACTGGCGCGAGCAGCGTTGCTGCATACGGTAAACCTGCGATCGACGGTGTCATTGATCCTTTATGGAAAGATGCAAGCGTATTGCAGATGAATACGGCCGCTACTGGAGCTACGGGAACAGCCAGAATTGCATGGGACGAGAATGCTTTGTATTACTTATTCGAAATGAAGGATAGCACGCCTTTTGCCGTGGCTGCCAATGAGAAGAACGACTCCGTTGAAGTATGGGTGGATGAGCTGAACAAGAAGAACGGCGCCAAGACGGTGGGTGATTACCAAATGCGCGTGGATCTGAAGAATGCGGTATCAACATCCATGAAGGGCTTGAATTTAACTAATGTCGTAAGCGCTGTAAAAGAAGTGGAAGGCGGTTATCTTGTTGAGTTTGCCGTACCTTACAGAGAGCTGAAGCCTGCGGCTGGCACCATTATCGGATTTAATGCAAGCGCCAATGACGATTCGAACGGTGACGGTGTGCGTAATGCATTCGTTACCTGGGTAGATAAGAATTTGCCTTATTGGGCAGATACGAAAGTATATAATGAAGTGAAGTTGGCAGCGCCGAAAAAATAGGGATTAAATAGTACTTAAAGGAGGCTAGCTCGGGGTTGATGACCTTTGAGCTAGCCTCTTTTCATCTTTTCATCGTTAAGACGGAAGTAATTTAGGGAATAACCTGCAGCATTCGTATGGATGTTGTTCTGAATTTTGACAGTCGTGACGTGCCCGTGTCCAACATATCTGCCGACATCCAAGAAGGTATCGTTTGAATCCCCTACAGTCGTGTTACTCGTCGTTTCCAATTAGATTCGCTTACATCTTAAGTATAGCGGGGAAGAATTGAACTTTGTTGCTTGTAACTAGCACTATTTTACGATAGTTCTGAGTTCATAGAAATATGCACATCATTCGTAGCATCATCGGATATATCGGTAAAATCCCAGTTGGTACAATAATGAAGAAAGCGTATTCATGTAAAAATTGGAGGGGATTTAATTGAAAGCGTTCAAACAAAAATGTTCGCTTCTTTTGGTTTTGGCCATGCTCATTAGCCTGCTGCCATTGCCTGTGGTTGGGGATGTAATCACAACACCAGCTTATGCGGATAGTGTGATTCCGACAGCTAATCTTGATCTTTGGTTAAAAGCAGATGCTGGGGTTACGGCGGATGCTAATGGGAAAGTTAGTCAGTGGGCTGATCAGTCTGGCAAAGGTAACCATGTAACGCAAGCGACAGCGACGAAATATCCGAGCCTTGTCACGGATGCAGTATATGGTAAGCCGGCCATTCGGTTTACAGGAGACGTTGGTGGGAGCAGCAATCAGTTTCTGAGCAAAGACCTGGTTGCGGATTCCAAAGCGTGGACTGGAAACAGTACGGTCATTATGGTGATGCAACAAACTAGTTTGGCGCAATTAAATGCCAAAGGAATTTTTTCTAATGATTTAGGCTCCAATATTGGAGCATGGTCCATTGTGACAAGTACCGGCAATCCGCAAAGACTGATGGTGCTCGGACCGAAGGAAAAAGCTGATGCTCCAGGTGTTGTAGACGGCACGTCTAACGCGAACTTGGAGGCTGCGTCGACGTCGACTCCGACAATAATGACGGTAACGATTGATACGACATCAGACGCGACTCTAGGCATTATTAGCGCTTATAAGAATGGCGTATTGTCATCAATGAACGGCACGTCGGTCGGGCAAGTTAAGAATGCTTTCTATAAAAAGTTTAATAACTTTAAACATTACGTCATAGGCAAAAGCTACAGCACATCGGAGTTGAATATGGCGGCAGATGTATCCGAAGTATTAGTCTACAAAGGTGTACTATCGGATAGTGATCGACAAACCGTTGAAACCTATTTGATGAATAAATATTTTACAGTCTCGCCTGTCGTTGCAAGTGTACCTTCGGGTTCGATTACGGCTGGTCAAGCTGTGACACTGTCGACTCCAACTGTCGGATCCACTGTGTACTACACGCTTGACAGCAGTGACCCGCTGACTTCAGGTACTCGTCTGACCTATTCGGCTCCGATTGTCATTTCGAGTAGCACGACGATTACGGCAGCGGCAAAAGGTGTTGGGTTAACGGATAGTCCAGTATCAACTTTTACGTATACCCTATCATCCAAGCTGGTAAAACCTACGGCGTCGGTACCTACAGGCAACGTTGCATTTGGTAAAACGGTAACGTTGACCGCCTCTGCAGGGACGACGATTCGCTATACGCTAGATGGTACAGATCCGAAAACATCTCCTAGCAGCAAGGACTATACGGCACCATTCGCAATTGTGGCCACTACAACGCTGCGCGCATATGCAACCAAAGCGGACATGACAGATAGTGATGAATCGGTATATACCTATACGTTGACACTGGCTGATCCCGTGAAGGCCAATGCCATTTCTGGTGCCATTTTTAATGGTGGAAAGATTAAGCTTTCTTCAACAATAGAGGGGGCATCCATTTATTATACGAAGGATGGCAGTGATCCCGTTTCTTCGGGAACCAAGACGCTGTATACAACACCGATCGTTATAACGGGTGCTACAACTGTAAAAGCTTATGCAGAATTAAACGGATCTGCCGGCAATGCAGTTGCACAATACGATTATACGATTTACACGCCAACGTCTTCTGTGACGAACTTGCCTGATAGTTACTATAACAGAGACGGGCTTGAAAACATGCCTCACTTGAATTATGAAGCCATGAAAGTGGCGAATGTTAAAGATTTCGGAGCGGTAGGGAATGGTGATGCGAGTGATGCTGAAGCTTTTGATAAGGCAATTAATGCCTTAAACTCTGTCGATGGCGGCGTTGTCTACGTTCCAAAAGGATTCTACTACTTCCCGTTTGACTTGACAGATCCATTGAATCGCTGGGCTTGGAAGCGTAATTACAACAATGTTCATTTCATCGGTGAAGGCGACGAATCGGTTATTCGATTCAAGCTTCCAGGAATTCCAACATTGCCTGCCGGAAGAACATGGACGAATAGAAATGGTGTATTCTCGGGGTTTGCTTACGGTTGGAGAATTGATGGCAAGGATATCTCTTATAAGGATCTAGCATTCTCCTGGTACCCTCGATATGACGCGAGAGGTGGAGCAGGAGGCTATACGGTTGCAACATCTGGCGAGAACATTCAAATGAATCGCGTATCGATCGATCAAGGGAATATCGGAGCGGTATTTTGGCAAAATACGAAAAACGTGTACGTGGTCGACACGCAAGTTCGTAATACAGCGGCAGACAGTATTCACTTTGCTAATGTTGCGGATGTAGTGGCAGCATACAACCTCGTCGATGGAGCCAATGACGACTCCATCGCTAGTATCGATGACAAGGAATATAATGTCGCAGATAATCATCAATATTTACACAACACGATATTAAACAGCTATTGGGGACGAGGGATTACCGTCACGGGGACCAATAGTCGTGTAGAAGATAACTGGCTTGAAAATATTAAGTCATCTGGTGTCTACACGAACAACGGCGGTCAAAGCAGTGTGTCAGGTAACGGTCACGATACGGAGCACTTGCTAATTAAGAATAATACGATCGTTCGCTCTGGGCTCATGGGTTTGAATGATAACCAAAAAGGCGCAATTGCATTTAATCAGTATAAAGACGATCTAACTGTTGAAAATAACCATGTTTACGGCGGGCAATCGTACGGGATTTATTTTAATCCGTGGGGACCTGCATCTACAATCAGCAACGTTCGGATCAAAAATAACGAAATTGCTGCAGTTGCAGGGAGCGCCATTGTATTTAATTCCAACATCAAAGTAAATAACATTGATATTACGAATAACGACATGTTCGGTAATGGAACAGCTGGCGGAAGCGTAAACTTTAACGCTGCTGAATTATCCGGAAATGTAAATTTGTCCAATAACAAGGTTTCTGGGGCTGTCTCCAATACGACTTATGCGTATGGATTCCCAATTGTTGCGACCCAGCCAGTGTATACGAATCCTTATGCTGCGATTGCTGCAGAGCCTTCTGCGACAGATTGGGCAGGAGCTCCAGTCGTTACAGTTGCTGCAAATGAAATCAACGTGAAGAATTATGGAGCAAAAGGCGACGGAGCAACGAATGATACGCAAGCTTTTTATGATGCATTGAATGCGATTCCAGCTTCGGGGGGTACACTTCGTATTCCGGCAGGGACTTATGTGCTAACACCACTTTCAGGCAAAGATTCTCGTCCTTATAGTCAAATTAAACATCATTTGCTACTTGAAGGTCGTGACAATGTCCACATTGTTGGGGATGGGGACAGCTCCGTATTGCGCTTTACAAGCGCGGATCATTATGGCATTCGTCTTCTGAATTTGACGGATTCATCAATCCGCAATATAAAGCTGGAGCTTGCGAATAAGCCATTTTTACGCCATAATCGTTCGCTGCTTGATATAACTGGCAGCCATGGCGTCGTAGCGGAGCATGTGACAGTAGTGAACTCAGGCGGTTCAGGCATTCAGGTAGACGCCTCAACTGGTGTTTCCATTCAAGCTTGTACAGTCACTGACTCGAATATGAGCGGTATCCTTTTAGTGGCATCCAGACAAGTTTATGTGGAGAATTCGACATTGAACGGCAACCGTGACCATGCAATCTTTGTCAACAAGCAAGGCAGTATCGCGCGTCTATCAGAGTACATTCGAATTGCGGGTAACGTTATCGACGGTGAAGGAAAATCAGAGCAAAGCGGTATTGCATTTGCATCCGGCGATAACATGCTAGCACTTAGCAATACGATTAAAAATACGCATATGGCAGGAATCTTATTCTATTACACAAGTGAAGTGTATCCTACAGATCGTATTACCGTGACAGGCAATACGCTAATTAATACCAATACGGGTACAAATACGTTAACTTACGGCGCAATTAGTTCTATGATGTCCAAAGGCGGCAATTTCACCATAACTGAAAATACGATTCAATCTACACCATACTCTGGTATTTGGGTGAAGGATAGCACACTCAAATCCTTAAAGTTGACTGCGAATTCATTTACCGATACAGCGACCAAAGGCGGGGCAATCATTGATATTGCCAGCGATCAATTAGCAGCAATTCCTCAATACACTGCTAATACGGATCAAATCGCCGTTCAAACGAAGCCAGTGCGAATTGCAAGTGGCTCTGGCTGGGGAATCGCAGTCACGATTCAAAATCTGATGTCCTTGCAACCGAGTGCAGGCGGAACCGTCAAAGTGATGAGTCCAACAGAGTGGGCAACTACGATTGCTCCAGTCACTTTCAGTACCATCGCACCTGGCCAATCGAAGACGGTCATCGTTCCGGTTCCAGCTCCACTTCCTATTAATATTGGAGCAATCCCTTTTACAATAAAGATTGATCAAGGCGATACGATCTCAAATGTAACCAAAAGTGTGAACTTCCTTGCAAGCAGCGAAGCATTGACAGCTCCAGTAATTGATGGAACTGCTTCCGAATGGGCGGATACGGATTCTGCCGTTTTGAACCAGGCTAGTCAAGTTAGATTTACTTCATCGGATTGGACAGGTGCTGATGATCTAAGTGCTACTGGTTACGTGAAACATGATGAAACGAACCTATACTTCTCTGTAGTAGTCAAAGATAACGTACATGCTCAAACCAATACGGGTTCTGATATTTGGCGTGGAGACAGCTTGCAGCTGGGGATAGATGCAGGCAGAGCTGTGTCGAGCGGTCAGGCAGGCAATATGAGCGAGCTTATTTTCGCCCTAACGGCAGGCAATCAGCCTGCAAAGTGGAGGACAACAGCTCCAAACGGTAAATCAACAGGAAATCAGTTCAGCGGTGAGTTAGCTGTACAAAGGAATGAGACGAACAAAACGACCACTTACGAGATCTCACTGCCTTGGACGGAAATTTTACCAAATGCATTAACTGATGTACCTGAAAGAATTGGCTTTTCATTCTTAGTCAATGATGATGACGGTACGGGAAGACGTGGATGGATCGAATATATGAGCGGTATCGGAACAAGTAAAAACCCAAGTTTATACGGAGATTTACTTCTTGATCAAACTCAACCAAATGTTGCTGTAACAGGAGTGGAGCTAGATAAGGATACAATTCAAATTGATTTGGCTTCTTCACAAAAATCGCAAAAGCTAACAGCTTCGGTGCTTCCAACTATTGCTACAAACCAAGCAGTGACGTGGACTTCCAGTAATACTCCAGTAGCAACAGTTGATGGGGATGGAAAAGTGACGGCACATAGCGTAGGAACGGCAGTTATCACGGTAACGACCGCAGATGGTGGCTTTACGGCTACGAGTATTGTAACAGTAAGCGACTCTACTACTACTACTAACAACTCGACATCTCCGACAACCATGCCAAGTGGAAATCAAGACAAGGTCGAAACGACTGGCTCAGGTGTTGTTCTTCAGCCGGATGCGGCTAGTAGAGTAACTAATTCCATTGACGGAAACAATATTACTAGCCTTAAGGTTAATGAGGATCTCATAAATAAAGCTTTGGATGCTCTTGAGGATAAGGGCAAAGGAAATAAAACAATTGTTATTAAAGAGAGTGCAAATACCGGTTTACAGATCGAAATCAGCGGTAAATCAGCTTCTGCCTTAGTGAAAGAGAAGGATGCGGTTCTATCTCTTCTAGTTGGCAAGAATGCTATCCATGTGCCAGTTAGTCTTTTAGATTTTGAACAAATAGCTCAAGAGTGGAAGGTTAAACAGGATGATCTGAAGGTAAGAATAGTCGTGCTGCCAGCATCTAAAGAGGACAAGAAGCAAGTGAGCTTGCTAACTGCGTCGACAGGTACCTCGCTTGCCACGGATGTATTCAGCTTCGGAATCCTCGTAGAAGCAGGAGGACGTCAACAGCAAATTGACAGTTATGGCGGCACTTATTTGACTCAAAGCATGTCATTTCCAGCAGTTTCGAATTTCAACAAAATTACGGGTGTCATGATCGATTCAGTAACTGGAGAGATGGTTTTTGCACCGACAACATTTGCATTGGTGGACGGTCAAACCGTAGCTACGATGAGAAGTAACGGAAGCGGCATCTTTGCAATTGTACAATCGGATAAAAATTTCAATGACATGTCGGGACATTGGGCCGAAAACGACGTCCATATGTTGGCTTCAAAGCTTCTGATTAAAGGAATGACAACCGATGGATTTGAACCAGAAGCAGCTGTGACAAGGGCGCAATTCGCAGTAATGCTGTCACGATCACTCGGAATAACGCAAAAGGATGGCGCTTTACAAGAGTTCAAGGACGTTCATGAAACAGATTGGTTCAATCGTCAACTAAGCGCTGCTTTACAAGCAGGTTTGATCGATGGTTATGAGGACGGGACCATGAAACCTAATGAAACGATCTCACGTGAACAGATGGCCGTTATGATTGCCAGAGCTTTGCATTTCACACATAACGACATCCAAGTGACGGAAACGAAGGAAAAGCAAATAAAAGCAGGCTTTGGAGATGGTGCCTCAATCGAAGATTGGGCTCTAGAAGCCATTGCAAAATGTCTGGAGGCTGGCATTTTGCAGGGAGTTTCCGAGAATAGTTTCGGAGTTGATCAAAACGCTACGCGGGCACAAGCCGCAGTTACCCTAAGCAGACTACTGAAGTTCACGAAATTTATTAATTAGTTACTAGAAAAGACAGGCTACGTCAATTCAGCCTGTCTTTTCTAGCTTTTTATGAAGGAGGGAAAGAAATTGCAAACGGATGTGCTGCTGTCAGACACAAAAGTGTTCAACCGTTTCCCACGTTATTCAGAGAAAATGATGGAATGGGTGGATGACAATTATCAACACAAATGCGTGTTGGAAAGACTAGCCACCGTACTCTATTTGTCTCCATCTCATATTTCACATCTATTTCATCAGGAAACGGGAGGGACACTATCCGAGTATCTAACCTCGCGAAGACTTCATGAAGCCACCAAGTTACTGCGATCCACATCCCTGCCCATTCAAGAAATTAGTAAGCAAATCGGATATAACAGCGCGTCCTATTTTACTCGTGTATTTAAACGTCATAAGGGTATAACTCCCTATCATTATCGTCAGGCAGATACCTAAAAACGCTCAACTCATCTACAGTCCCCACTCAGTATACTTAGAACAACGAGAACCCACGTTCAGCCTGAACGGCTGAACGTGGGTTCTCGTTTGTGGATACGAATATCCGAGAGCCAAGTATGTCGCAAAATAAATTTTCTGAAGTATCTACAAACCGTTATAGTGGGGGAGATCATGTGGGAATTTTTGATTGCTCCCGGAAGGCACTAGGTGTTTGTCCTGTGGATCTACGAAATAATCTTGTGAAATATTTATAATCGGGAATTCCCACTCGTTCGGATATTTCTTGGACTTGAAGTGTTGTTTCCTTTAGCAGCTTCTTGGCTGCTTGCATCCGATAGTGCGTGACATAATCTGAGAAATTGCTGCCTGTTTGGGCTTTAAATAAATGACTGAAATAGTTAGGACTTATTTGATGATGCTGACACACGTCAGTCACGCTAATCGGTTTGTGGAAATGGGTATTAATATAATCGAGCGCATCCTGAATTTCAATACGATAGTGATTGTCTTTACTGGATAATACCTGAATGGTCCGTTTCCACTGCATCAATCGAAGTAGGTAGGCTTCAACATCCTGTAGGACCTCAACTAATTCAAGGGAATCGATTAGAGCTGTAGCACCTAATGGATCATTCGCGGTCCAATGATTGGTTAGTTCTTCTAACCAACTGATGAGTTGTGCTGGTTGAACATGCTGCTCTTGAATTTTACTTACGACCTCTTCGTAAAGGCTCCTTCGCAGGCTGCTATCATCTACAAACGGATTAATGCTTTGTAAGCTATTATTCAACGCTTGCTTCTGTACTTCACCTAATGCGTGATAAGGTGTGAAATGGGAATAAGTATATACCATACCTAAATTATTATAGAAGCGCTGTGTAGTTGCACTGATAGCTTCGTTAACCGCTTCTTTCAAGCGTGTCGGGAGCTGGCTGTGATCCAAGGAGAGCCTCTTGGCGTTGCTGAAGCCAGACGTAACTGTAAAAGGTAAATAAAGCTTGATAAACTCATTTATTTTTTGGAACAAGGAGAGGACTTGCGACTCTGCTTGCTCCATTTGATAAGCGGAATCCCAGTGCAGCCATAAACATAAGGAATTTTCCTCGGTCCAAGGAAAGAGATTACCATTGTAGTGGGTGGAGCTGACCTCTTCAATCATCTGCATCAATACGTACTTAAATAAGGAGATATCTCGGGAATGAAAGGTTTGTTTCAACTCAGGAAATTTATCGATTTCCAGGTAAGCTATCGTAAAACCGTAGGATAAGGGGTGAAGCTCGAGCATCGAGAACTCCTTACGAATAGATTCTGGAGTCGCATACATTTGGTCCATCACATTCATGATGAATTGTTTGCGAAGTAACGGCTTACTTTGCTGGAAACGATGTCTCTCCTGGATCTTCTCAAGTAATAATTCACGGTCTAATTCAATTTCTTTTCTAGCACGTTCGAGTAGATCGAGAAGCTCACGATGCCCGGAAGTAATTTTCAAGAGATAGCCAATAGCTCCGAGTTGAACGGCTTTGCGGGCGAAATCGAACTCTTGATAGTTGGATAAAATGATAACCTTTACACGTGGCATCAAGGTTTTTAAGTGTTCAGTTAATTGCAGGCCATCCATCCGTGGCATGACGATGTCTGTAATGACAATATCGGGGTTGAGCTGTTTGCACAGCTCCAGTGCTTCCTCGCCATCTTCGGCTTCTCCAACGATTTCAAAGCCATTCTCAGCTAATGGGAATCCAATACGGAATCTTTCCCGGACTAAATCCTCATCATCCACAATAATGCAACGTATATTTTCGCTTATAATCAAATTCGATTTCATAAGCTGTCATCTCCTTTTATTGCTGGCATTAGAAGTTCAACTCTAGTGCCGATTCCTTCCTGACTTGTGATACTTAATCCATATTCTTTCCCATAATGCAACTGATAGCGTTCGTGTACATTTCGTAGACCTATTGAATTAAAACCCTTTGGCTTAGCAGGCGAAGGACTCCCTAAGTTATCGAGTAGTAACTGCGCAAGTCGCTCAGGGGATATCCCAGTCCCATTATCTTCCACGAATAATAAAATAGAGGTTCTGCCATTCATGAAGCCTCCTCCGATGTGAATGATACCCTCGCCTTTTTTCTTACCTTTGATACCATGAAAGATCGCATTTTCAACGATTGGCTGTAGAGAGAGCTTCAGCATTTTATAACTCAGTAATTCTTCTTCAAAGGAATATTGAACCTCAAATTTGTGCTGATAGCGAATTTGTTGGAGATACACATATTGCTCGAGTCCTTCCAGTTCCGCGCCTAACTCTGTGAATTCAAGTCCGTGATCCATCGTATATTGAAACAGTCGAACGAGAGCATTCAAGACTTTAGGGATCTCGTCTGTGCGATTCAGATCGACAAGTGCGTTAATCGAATTTAGTGTATTGTATAGAAAATGAGGATTAATTTGCGAACGCAGCGCCTTGAGTTCGAATTTCTTTTTGGCTTGCTCGATGAGTACCTTTTCATCTACCAACGTTTCAATTCGGTCAAGCATTTCATTAAAGGAATCAGCTAAGGATAGGAACTCATCCTGACGCTTTAGGCGTATACGGATATGCAAATTACCATTTTTGATCCGGTTCATCTGTATGATTAGTTTTTGGATTGGCTGATTAATCGACCTCGCCAAGTAGAGGGAGAGAATGAAGACGATCAGGGTGAAGACACCAGCGAACCAAAGTGTATAATTTTTGAATTTTTCCACTTCACCTAAGAAGCGATCCTTATTTACGAAGTGAAGTAATTTCAATTTGAACAAATCGGGAGTACTGATCCGCACGATATATTCATCATTATGGATCTTTACAATTTTAGTCTCATTATTAGCCGTATATACAAGATCTTGGAGAGCAGGAAACAGTTCAGAGTATTCCTGCTGCTGGAAGGACCCGCGCAACTTGATGTCACTCAGTATAGGGCGAAGTTCGCTGTTAAAGACTAATGTGGAAATTTCCTTATCAATATTACTGTCCATGAATAATTTATTGATCTTTTCAGAGTTAATATCGATGGCAAGTATACCTTTAATTTCTGTCCCTTTTCTGACGTTGGCTGTCACTGTACTAATGAGACCTTTGGAAGGAGAGTAGTAAGGTCCGATGTAGTTGATTATCTTAGTGCCAGTCTGGTTAATAATGTAATCTGAGATCTCAGGTGGAACTGAATAATTGCCACTTGTTTGAATAACATGGCCTGAAGGCTCTATGAAAAATAAGCTTTGTGTTAGCGGGTACAGGGAATAATTGTACGTTTTAAGAATAGCGGCAATTTCTTCTTCCGTTAGGCTGGTTTGGGCGATTTCACTCGAGATTAAGGAAAGTGCTTGTTGCAAATCACTCGTAGTTCTTGCTAATTGTTCCTCTGTACGATCTGCTAGTATTTCCATTCGCTCTAATTGACTTTGCGTCACAATTTGGAGTGTGTATCGGTAAGCGAATAGACCTAGGAGTAGTACGGCGGCGATAACGACAGTTGAATTTAGGATGAAAATTTTAAAACGAATACGTTTCGTGAAGCGCAAATAATGCTGAATAATTCCCATGTTGCACCTGTCCTGTATCGTGATCTTTCCTATTAGTAATTGTTAAGCAAGCTAAGGGTGCATGTCAATGTATTTTGGGGTCGCTATAGATTAATCCACATAGTTCGTAGAATTCTTATATATAGTGCTTATTCAATCGCATGAATGAGTGACAAGTTTCAATAGATTAATCCACCTTGGTTATAGTAGGATGGGATACTGCGAAAGGTTAGTGATTGCTACAATTAAGTTGTAAACAAAATCAAACTAGCAAATAAGGGGAGTCGAACACATTGAACAAAAAAGTCAAAACTTCGGCATTGGCTGTATTGGCACTATGCACAACGATCGTGTCCGCTGGCTGTTCCAAAAACGCTGTAGAACCTGCACAAAGCGTTGCTCCAGCAACTAGTAAACCTACTGCACAGCAACCGCCAAAAACGGTTAAGGTTGTACTACCTTCAGCTAGGGCGGAAGATGAAGCATTCTATAAGGCAGAAGTTAAGAAGTTTATGGACAAAAATCCGGATGTTAAAGTTGATTTGCAATTGAATCCATCCGCACAGTATAACAATGCCGTGCAGTTAATGTTTGCAACGAATGAAGGGCCGGATGTGTTCTTCATCGTAGGTGGTAAAGCGCAATGGCAGCTTGCTTCCGACAATGGATGGATCCAACCGATTGATGAATATTTAACGCCGGAATTCAAGGCGAGATATCCACAAGGTACCTTTGATAAGGATAGCTGGCTCCGTTATAAAGACAAAGTGATCGGCGTACCTTTGGCGGATCCGCGTTACAGTAAAGTTAGACCCTTATTCTACAATGTCGACATTTTGAAACAATATGGTATTGATGCGCCACCGAAAACGTATTCCGAATTCAAGAATATGTCAGCGAAAATCACCAAAGAAGGCAAAGGACAAGTGTACGGTACCTCTATCATGGGGAAAGACCTGGGTGCTTTCTCCGCTACCATTGCAGGATTCGCTGTATCGAACGAAGGAGGAGTTCTTCAACAAGAGGGAGATTGGCCGATTAGCCTCCTAACGGGTCAGGCAAATGCAGCTTCCATGGCTCCTGCGGTTGAAATTTTCCGCGATTTGAATGCACAGAAAGTTTTGGCACCAGGTTGGGAGAACTGGGATCCGGCGCAAATGCATCAGCAATTCGCAGCAGGTAAGGTTGCGATGTTCGTTGGTGCAGCATGGCAAGCTGCTGAAATTCTGAAGCTGAAACCAGACATTAAGCTTGGTATTGCTGCAGCACCAGTACCTGATACGGGACGCAAAGGCTTTAGAGATGTACCTACACCAGCTGAGCCTAAGTTCGTAATCGGATCGGGGTCCAAGGTGAAGGATGCAGCCTGGAAACTACTTGATTATTTCGGATCTGCTGAATTCCAAAAATCATATTTCCAATCATCCAAAGAAATGGTCGTTATTCCAAAGGCATATGATGGCATTGAGTTGGACAGTGTTTCGAAACAAGTGCTGCAAGTGATGAACGAGACCTTACGCTTGGCGCCACATGTGAGTTTGAAAAACGCAGATATGGATAAGCTGTCCAAACCAATTGCTGACGGGCTGCCAAAACCAAGAATTAAGGATCTTGGCGTGAAAGCAATTATTAACAATGAAGACGTAAAAGCGGTATTTAGCGAATATGACAAGAAAGTTAATCAGTTAATTGATGCTGAAATGAAAAAGGCACGCGATGGCGGAAGCAAAATTACGATCGAGGACCTTAAATTCCCAGAGTGGGATCCAATGAAAGATTTTCTTAGAAAATAAGTGATTTCGTGAGGATATTCCCTCAAGAGCGATTATGCGCTTGAGGGAATCTCTTTATGGAAAAGGGGGACTATTATATCATGGCTCGGGAAAAGGAGTGGAAGGAATGAACGCACACCAAGAGAGGGCATTACCATCCTCGACCTCAGCAATAGGAAATAAAACAGCGACATCTGCTTTATGGAAACGGATTAAGCAGCATCGCTGGCACTACTTGTTCATATTGCCTATGCTGGTTTTATTTCTAATGTTTTCGATTTGGCCAATGGTTGGAAGCTGGTACTACGCTTTCTTTGACTGGGATGGGACAGGAAGACCAACGAACTTTATTGGTTTCGCCAATTTTATAGAGATATATACAGATCCTGGATTTTGGAATGCTTTCAAAATTACATTCTCATTTGCCATCAGCAATGTATGTATCCAATTACCGCTAGCGTTGATTGTTGCGGTTATTCTAAATCATCCTGCTGTTAAAGGAAGAAATATTTATCGTCTCTTAATCTTTTTGCCAGTTATTTCGACGACAGCCGTTGTTGGTATCGTATTCGTCATCTTATTAAACCCGCTCGGTGGGCCGATTAATGATGTACTTTTGAAAACGGGATTGATAGACAGCCCGATTAACTTCTTGGGATCTCAAAAACTAGCGTTACCCACCTTATTAGTTATTTCGCTATGGAAAAGCTTTGGTACGCCGCTTATTTATTGGCTTGCAGGCTTGCAAACCATTCCTGCAGAGCTGTATGAAGCTGCGAAAATCGATGGAGCTGGCGCTGTTCAGCGTTTTACGCGAATTACGATTCCGTTGCTCGTACCCATTGGTATTATCATTGTCTTATTGACATTCATAGGCAATCTTCACCCCTTTGACTTGGTCAAAACGATGACAGAAGGCGGACCTGTCAAATCCACCGATGTTATTGATACCTATATTTACCGCTATGCATTTGAAACAACGGAGTACTCAAGTACACGTTATGGCTTCGCTTCTGCTGCGGGAATCGTATTCAGTATGGCTGTATTTCTAATTGTGTTGGTTCAAGCCGGTGTTATGAAAAAAGTAAGACCTGACAAAGGAGGGCAATCGGCATGAGGACACGACGCACTGGTAAAACATTGGCTCAGACCGCGATGCATCTCCTTTTCATCGGAATTACCTTCTTGTGGAGTTATCCATTCTTATGGATGATCTCCTCGGCGTTCAAGTCGCAAGGTGAAATGTTTCTTGGGGGATTACGGTTAATTCCGAAGGAACCGACACTAGTCAATTTCAGTAGAGCATGGGAAAGCGCTAAGTTCTACTTGTATTTCTTTAATACGGTATTCGTTACTCTGATGGTTATTTTAGTCGTACTTCTTGTGTCCTCATTGGCGGGCTATGCGCTCGGTCGCGGTAATATGCCAGGCAAGAAGATCGTACTAGCAGCCCTGGTTGTGGCTATGTTTTTGCCGAAGGGTTTCACCATTATTCCGTTATTTGAGCTGATTGTAAAAATTGGCTTTAACAATAGCCTAATGGGTGTTGTATTAGCTGAGGCAGGACCGTCTAACGTGGTTTCCATACTACTGTTCATGGGATTTTTTGTTTCGATTCCGAAAGAGGTCGAAGAGTCTGGTGTCATGGACGGCGCGAGTCAACCTCGTATCTTCTTCAACATTATGCTGCCTTTAACAAAGCCAATCATTGCAACGGTTAGCATATTTACATTTATTGCGGCATGGAATGCATTCCTAGTGCCGTTGATTTTCACACTAGGCAAACCAGAGCTTCGTACACTAGGAGTTGGGATGTATAACTTTTTTGGTACGAACACAGTGGATTGGACCGGGATAGCAGCAGGTGCCTGTATGTCATTGATTCCAATTATTATTGTTTTCCTATTTCTGCAGAGGTACTTTATTGAAGGAATCGCGGGTTCGATCAAAGGGTAATTGTTCATGCAGGTCAAGTAAACAAAATGGGAGAGATATCACACATGTTATATACATCAGAAAAGCTTGAGAAACGGATTGCCGAGCTTTCGGAGTATCGCTATAGAGATCCTATTGCGATTCGTTCTCTGCAATGTGCTTTGGATGAGGAGGGGAACATAGGGGAACGACCTCCAACGGCATTTGATCAAGAACCGCTTCAGTTAGGTGATTCTTGGGAAGGCAACGATACCTACCTATGGCTTCGAACGGAGGTTAAAGCGCCAGAAGCATGGCAGGGCAGAAAAATTGTTGGCCGTTTCGACTTCGGAACCTCCGGACCCAATCACATTTCCGGCTTTGAATCGCTGCTTTATGTGAATGGCTTGCCTTATCAAGGCGTCGATACGAACCATCAAGAGGTACTGCTCCCACCAGCATGTACAACGGAGTCGCATACACTTACTTTTCGGTTATGGTCGGGTTTGAAAGGCTATGGCAGCTGGGGACCGCGCAATAAAGCGGAACATAAGATCCTTAAGGCAGAATTGACATGGCTGGACGAAACGGCAGATGATTTATATTTTACAGCGAAAGCCGCGATAGAAACGGTTAAACGGCTTTCTGACAACAGTGCAGACAAGCAAATGCTGCTTGCTGCAGTGAATAAAGCATTTTTGCAAATTAGCTGGTCAGAACCAGGGTCTCCAGCGTTTTATGAGAACGTCGCAGCTGCGAGTACAGTGCTTAAAAGCGAGCTAGATTCACTAGACAAGAACTCAGCGATTACCGTTCACTGTGTAGGGCATACGCATATAGATGTAGCGTGGCTATGGCAATTGAAGCATACGCGAGAGAAATGCGCACGTTCGTTCTCGACGGTGCTTCGACTCATGGAGCAATATCCTGAATATTTATTTTTACAAACACAGCCGCAATTGTATGAATACATGAAGGAAGACTATCCGGAAATTTATGAACAAATTCGCGCTAGAGTGAAAGAAGGACGATGGGAAGCCGACGGTGCCATGTGGTTGGAACCAGATTGCAATTTAACTTCAGGTGAATCCTTAGTCAGACAAATTTTGTACGGCACGCGATTCCTACGTGAGGAATTTGGCGTCGAATGCAGCTATTTGTGGTTGCCGGATGTATTCGGTTATAGCTGGGCCTTACCACAAATTTTGCGAAAATCGGGCATTAGCACGTTCATGACGACGAAAATCAGTTGGAATCAGTACAACAGGATGCCTCATGATACCTTTATGTGGCGGGGGATTGATAGTACTGAGATTTTGACACATTTTATTACTACACCAGAACCTGGGAATACGATCTACACGTATAATGGCATGGTTACCCCGCAAACGGTACAAGGTATATGGGATAACTATACAGATAAGGCAGTCAATAAAGAGCTCCTGCTTTGTTACGGGTACGGAGATGGCGGCGGTGGGGTAACTCGCGAGATGCTAGAGATGCGCCGGCGATTGGATGTGCTGCCTGGCTTGCCTAATGTGAAGACAAGCCGTGCTGATGATTATTTCGCAGGACTTCAAGAGCGGGTTGCACAAAGTGAAGAATACGTGCATACGTGGGATGGCGAGCTATACTTGGAGTATCACCGTGGAACATACACAAGCCAAGCGCGCAACAAGCTTTTGAACCGAAAAGCTGAGCTCATGTTGAGAGAAAGTGAATTTACTTTTGTACTAGAAGGGCTGCTAAAAGAAAATTGGTCGCAATATCCATCGGATGAATTGTTAAAGATTTGGAAAACCGTCCTTCGCAACCAATTTCATGATATTTTACCAGGAACATCGATTCGTGAGGTGTATACGGACAGCTGGCAGGAATATGAAGAAGCGGACCATTCCCTTGTTTCTCTGTGGAAGAGATCTTTAGCGGAGCTCACACGGAAGGATACATCGGAGGCAGGATTTGCAAAGGCAAGTATTTACACTGTGTATAACTCAGCTTCATGGAATCGCAATGAATCCGTTTATGTACCCGAAGCGGATCACAACGGAACATGGTTTAGTGCTGAAGGGACGGATCTTCCTGCTCAACGCAGCGGCGAGGGCTGGGTCGTTCAGATGCAAGGCGTGCCTGCCATGGGGATAACGGAACTGCATTTTGAGTCTAGCGAAAGTAAAGGTGCCCAATCACACTCGTTTGACTTCCAGACAGATAGCCTAACAACTCCGTTCTACTACTTGAAGTGGAATAGTGAAGGCCAGCTAACGCGAATCTATGACAGAGAGAACAATCGTGAAGTGCTTAAAGCGGGTGAATTTGGCAATGTGCTGCAAGTATTTGAGAATAAGCCATTACGAGATGATGCTTGGGGCATTGATATTTATTATGGCGAAAAGAAACGCGAAGTTACTGAGTTACTTTCATTCTCCTTAACAGAGGTTGGACCCGTCAGAGCGGTCATACGCTTCGAGTGGATGTTCGGTCAATCACAGATCGTGCAAGAGCTAATCGTGTATACGAAAAGTCGTCGCATTGATTTCAAAACGAAGGCTAATTGGCACGAGCGCGAGCAAATGTTGAAAGTTGCTTTCCCAGTAAGCATTCGTTCAACAGAAGCTACGTATGATATTCAGTACGGTAATGTGAAGCGTCCGACCCATTGGAACACAAGTTGGGACTACGCGAGATTCGAAACTGTCGGCCAGCAATGGGCTGATTTATCTGAGCACGGGTATGGGATTAGCTTGCTGAATGATTGCAAATATGGATACGACATCAAGAATCATGTCATGCGTTTATCGCTCATTAATTCACCTGTATTTCCTGATCCGGAGGCTGACCGCGGTGAGCATCAATTCACGTATGCGCTGCTTCCACACGCTGGCGATTGGAGACAAGGAGAAACCGTGCGTGAAGCTTGGTCCTTAAATAGTCCGCAAACTGTTGCAATCGGCGGCACATCACATGCTGGTTTATCGCTCTTTAATTTGTCCTCACCACATGCGATTATCGATGCTGTGAAAAAAGCCGAAGATGAGAACGCTGTTATCTTGCGCATTCATGAGTTCACGGGGGCACGAGGCTTATTAGATATCACGAGTAGTTTGCCAATGCGAGGTTGGGCTGAGTGCGATCTCATGGAGCGGATTGAATCAGATAAGCAGGAGAGCAGTATCATTAGTTGTGCGTTGAATCCCTACGAAATTAAGACGTTCTTAGTATACTTCTAAATTGGATACAGAGAGAGTGATTTGGATTGCTATGCGCTAAGAAGATTTAATTCAGGTGCCCTTCGTTTTCTTATAAACGAGGGCTTTTTCCATTTCCATCATCCTAGAATCGATCACGTTCTTCCCTGAAATTATCATAGACAGAGCAAAAGCCGAAGGCTAACATGGTATTATAGAGGATATTTGGCAGTAGGTTGTCTTACAGGGGGGAACCGGCGATGTATAAAATTCTGGTCGTGGATGATGAACCGACAGTTAGCGCAGGAATTAAAAGTTATTTGATGAGATCAGAGCTGGGGATCGATCATGTGGAAACCGCTTCGAATGGGTTTGAGGCATTGGATTGCTTACGCATGGACACTTATGATCTCGTATTGACGGACATACAGATGGGGATGATGAATGGGATTGAGCTGATGGAAGCGATTCTATTGGAACAGCCTCATCTTCCAGTTATTGTTATTTCTGCCCATGAGAAGTTTGACTTTGCCAAGAGAGCGCTCCGATTAGGTGCCAAGGATTACTTAATTAAACCCGTAGAGTTGGATGAACTAATACGCGTTGTAGGCAAAGCCCTGCAAGAGAAGAAGGAAATGGGTAGATTGACGCTGCAACGACCAGAATCGGATAGCGGTAAAGATGGTCATATGCTCAAAAAGAGGCACGAAGCGCTCATCGAATTGGTAACGGAAACTGATCTGCAGGAGAAAGATTATGAGGATCTGCTTCGTGAAATCGGTAACTCACTCAAGGAGCAAGGCTATTGGTACGGAATCGCCGCCGTTCATTTGAACCTGAGCAAGGGTGGGTTTAGTAATCAAGACATTACATTAATGGACCGAAAGCTTTTGAAATATGCCTCGGTAAATATATTGGAAGAAAGTCTATCGGATTGGTGTGGTGTTGCCTTTTACGGATTTGGCAATCAGCTTGTTTGTGTGATCCAATTGGAAGCTTCCGATAACATGGATACGCGGCTGCCGATGAATTCGCAACTGAATCTGATCGGTCAAACGATCATCATTAATCTGAAGCAATATTTGAATGTGGACGTCACCGTCGGAATGAGTACACTTAGCCCGGATTTGTCGATGTTGCCGAAACTGATGGAAGAGGCGAATGCAGCCATCGAATGGCGCAAGCTGCACCCTGATAATAACGTGCTATATTATGAAGATATGTCGGCTTTAGGCAATATGAGGATGATGGAATGGGCAGCCATGGTGGAAGAAATCGTGCTCCACATGAAAACGGTCGATGAAGTTAAGCTGTCTCAGGAACTGCAATCCGCTGTGAAAATACTTGCGAACTTGACGCATTCTGAAGGTTTATTTCATAGTTGCTTTGGATTATTGGTGTACCGTTTGTATGGATTACTCTTTGATAATGGACAAGAATCAAGTACTTCTTTCCGGCAGTATGATCCGGATGTTTACTTCAGAGGTATGGAAATCAGCAAAAAAGTAGCTTGTCTACATGAGTATGTTCAAGGGCTATCTGATGTGATCCGTGCCTGTATTAGCGAGAGGGATCAGACGGTCGTATCCCGCATAACGGCTTACATTCACAATCATTATGGCAATCATGAGCTGAAGATTCAGGATATAGCAGGTGAGGTGCATTTCAGTGCAGCTTATGTAAGTTATTTGTTCAAAAGGGAAACCAACAAAAACGTCTGGGACTTCGTCTCCGAAGTACGGATCGAAGAAGCGAAGCGTTTGCTTGCCGTAACTGATTTGAAACGGTATGAAATTTCGTATCAAGTGGGGTATCAGTCGCCGGAGCATTTCAGCCGAATGTTCAAACGTTTCATCGGTATCTCGCCGGCTGATTATCGCAAAGAGATCAGGGGGAATTAAACTGAAGCTCCAATATAAAGTCATTGTGGCATTCTGTTTGTTCATCATCGGGCCGTTTCTGATAGTTGGCTGGATCTCCTTCTCTCGAACTTCCGCTACGATTAAGGATGAGGTTGGGAAGACGATGCTTCAGCTCGTGAAGCAGAATCACGCCACGATTGAAAATACGTTGTATTCGGTCCGGGATAAAACGGTAACTTTTTTGGATAATCATTTTTTCAGCAACCCCAAACAATTTGCCTTCTGGACTCATATCGAGACGATTAATGCTTTAAGTGAAGCGGATACGATCCTGGATCGCTGGTCATCGGATGGCACGGAGTACGCACTATATATGGGGAATCGAGGAAATCAACCTTTTCCAGTCAATGCTCTTTATAAAAAGCAAGGGCTTATTTATCTGGATAGCAGCAGTGCTTATCCGGAATGGGCTTTACAAACCCAAGAAGAGAAAGGAGCTGGAAGTCTTCGACTAGCCAAGTCGAGTTCAGGACAGCCAACGGTAACGTTTACACGAAGTATTTTGAATCCAGAAAAATATGACGAATTAATTGGTTTTCTTGCTGTTTCTAAAGTGGAGGTTTTATTGACCAAAAATCTCGTTTCGGTACAACTTCCGGATCATGCAGGAGTCTTTTTATACGATGACCGGGACGAACTACTCTTGAAGTCGGGTTCGGCAGAGATGGAGTTATCCGAGTTACCAGAAGCGCTTCGTAATAAATCAAATGGTTATTATTATTCGGAGTCCAATAATCATAAATATCTCTACGCCTTCTCCTATGAGTTTAACTTTAATACACGATTAATCTATAAGATTCCATTGGATTCAATAATGGGTAAACAAACGAGCTTTCAACAGTTAATTATGGTGATGCTTGCCATCTATTTAGTTTTAGTTTTGCTGTTCGTTTTGTATTTGCTTCGTAATATCATTAAACCATTGGCTCGGTTAGTCACATTTACGCGGGTGTATGAGCTGGGCAGGCCTTTTAACTTTGGAGATCCGTCATCGCGGTCACGATCGGATGAGTTCGGCGTTTTGTACACGGCGTTTATTCGTATGACGGGCAGGCTGAATGAATCCATTGAAGAAAATTATGGTATGAAAATCAAACAGAAAGAACAGGAGTTGAACACGCTCCATTCTCAAATTACGCCTCATCTGCTTTACAATACGTTAGATTCGATCTACTGGTATGCGTTAGAAAGCGGCAATCACGATGTTGGCGGCATGGTCAAAGACTTATCGAAGCTGCTGCGCATTGGGTTAAGCAAAGGGAAGAGCATGATTCCGATCAGTGAAGAACTGGAGCATGTTCGTGCCTATATTCGCCTTCAAATGAAGCGTTATCCAGGTAATTTCGAAGTGTTCTGGGACATTGATGAAGATCTGGATTCTTTCAAAATGCCCAAGGTCATCATTCAACCGCTTGTGGAGAACGCGATATTCCATGGCATTCAGAGTATGGATGGCGAAGGCCATTTGTGGGTTCGATTGAAACGCATAGATGATGAGATTCATATCCTAGTTGAAGACAATGGATTCATTCCGGTGAATCTCGATAAGCTTCGCATGATTGTCAGCGGGGAATTGGACGACAAAGGCTATGGCATTCGCAATGTTCACCAACGCATACAGCTGCATTATGGGGATTCGTATGGATTAAGCTACCGTCCAAGGGATGGTGGCGGTCTCATTGCTACCATTACGATCCCGATTCATCCAAGTGGATAAAGTGAGATCCTGATCCGGCCTAAGGCCGGATTTTTTTTGTTTAAAAGAACAATGCAGAACAGAATTCCTTTCTGCGCTAGAGAAGTATCTGGTCGACCATCGCACGCTAGCGCACAAATAGTGTGCGCAAGGGGAGTATCCCGGTCGACCGTCGCACGCTAGCGCACAAATAGTGTGCGCAAGGGAAGTGTCCCGGTCGACCGTCGCACGCTAGCGCACAAATACTGTGCGCAAGGGGAGTATCGCGGTCGACCATCGCACGCTAGCGCACAAATATTGTGCGCAAGAGAAGTATCGCGGTCGACCGTCGCACGCTAGCGCACAAATACTGTGCGTAAGGGGAGTATCGCGGTCGACCATCGCACGCTAGCGCACAAATAGTGTGCGCAAGGGGAGTATCCGGGTCGGCCGTCGCACGCTAGCGCACAAATAGTGTGCGCAAGGGAAGTGTCTAGGTCGACCGTCGCACGCTAGCGCACAAATAGTGTGCGCAAGGGAAGTGTCCTGGTCGGCCGTCGCACGCTAGCGCACAAATATTGTGCGCAAGGGAAGTATCGCGGTCGACCGTCGTACGCTAGCGCACAAATACTGTGCGCAAGGGGAGTATCGCGGTCGACCATCGCACGCTAGCGCACAAATACTGTGCGCAAGGGAAGTATCGCGGTCGACCATCGCACGCTAGCGCACAAATAGTGTGCGCAAGGGAAGTATCGCGGTCGACCATCGCACGCTAGCGCACAAATAGTGTGCGCAAGGGGAGTATCCTGGTCGACCGTCGCGCGCTAGCGCACAAATATTGTGCGCAAGGGGAGAATCGCGGTCGACCGTCGCACGCTAGCGCACAAATATTGTGCGCAAGGGAAGTGTCCTGGTCGGCCGTCGCACGCTAGCGCACAAATATTGTGCGCAAGGGGAGTATCCCGGTCGAACGGCGGTGCACACCGCCTATTCTCAGGTTGGGCAGCGTGCCCGGGGGCGCGGCGCTGTGATATTTTACATGCCGCAGTGGTGATTATTCCATGGATGTACTTGCTGAGTATTCATCACGTTCTTATGCGGATACATCATCGAAAAGGATATTTCTGTGTACTATACTTGATTTAACAGAGAAAGGAGTGGACGCAGTGAGAGAGACAGCCGCACCTGCACGACAGGCAGGGCAGACGCGATATCGCGCAAAGGGAGTTAAGTTTTGGCGTAACTTCTGGCAATTCAGAACACTGACATTGATGTTAGTGCCTGCAGCCCTCGTGCTATTGCTTAATAATTATTTACCGATGTTCGGGCTATTCATTGCCTTCAAGAAAATCAACTATGTCGATGGTATTTGGGGGAGTCCTTGGATTGGCTTCGATAATTTCTCGTTTCTATTCAATAATGGATCCCTGTGGCGAATTGTACGAAATACAGTAGGCTACAGCATGACGTTTATGATTGTGAATTTGATTTTATCCGTGGCTATTGCCCTGGCACTCAATGAGCTCCGGAGTCGAATAGCGGTCAAGAGTTATCAGACCTTCCTGATTATGCCTCATTTTTTATCCATGATAGTAATTAGTTATCTCGTCTACGCGTTCTTGCACCCGACTCATGGCTTCATTAACTCCACAGTGTTGGAATGGCTGGGCAAAGAACCTGTGTCTTGGTACATGGTGAAGGAATACTGGCCATTCATACTTACAGTAGTCAGCGCGTGGAAAGGCGTAGGTATCGGTGCCGTTATCTACATCGCAGCGATCGCCGGCATTGATACGGAGTATTATGAAGCAGCAGTCATTGACGGGGCATCGAAGTGGAAACAGATGCTGCATATCACTTTACCTTCTATTATGCCAATTATCATTATCATTACAATTCTGAATATGGGACATGTGTTCAATTCAGATTTCGGCTTATTTTACCAAGTGCCGTTGGATTCCGGTGTCTTATATCCAGCCACCGATACAGTAGATACGTATGTATACCGTGTTTTGACGCAACTGAATGATATCGGCATGTCTTCGGCAGCAGCTATGGTACAGTCGGTTCTAGGCTTCATTATGGTATTTTTGACGAATGGAGCGGTCCGTAGAATAAATTCGGATCAAGCTTTATTTTAATTGATTGGATAGGAAGTGAATGGGATGGTCTCCAAATCGTATCGCAGGGAAAATCGAATTTCCCCACTGGCTGAGACGATACTTAATGTCATTTTTATCGTATTATCGCTAGCCTGCCTACTACCTGTCATTCTCGTCATCATTGTATCCGTTACACATAATGATTCTTTGATTAATGAAGGATACAGTTTTTTTCCTTCGAAATGGTCGTTGATCGCATATGAGACCGTATTCAAAGATTTTACGACGATGGCAAATGCTTACAAAGTTTCTATTGGGATTACCGTCGTAGGCACCCTATTAAGCGTCTTACTGATGGCTTTATACGCGTATCCCTTATCTCGCAAGGATTATCCTTATCGTAACGTGTTTACTTTCTTTCTATTCTTCACGATGTTATTTAATGGCGGAATAGTGAGTCGTTATATGATCTACACCCAGACGCTTCATCTGAAAGATTCGTATATGGCCTTGATTCTACCGCTCTTAATTGTTCCGTTCAATGTGATTATTATGCGCACCTTTTTCCAGTCGACGATTCATCCCGCATTAATCGAATCTGCGCGCATTGATGGAGCAGGTGAGCTGCGGATCTTCTTACGTATTGTACTTCCCTTATCACTTCCAGTGCTCGCGACGATGGCTTTATTCTCAACGATTAATTATTGGAACGATTGGTTCAATGCTTTGCTCTTCATCAATAAGGAGCATATGTACCCCATACAGTTCCTCATGTTGCGCGTGCTGAAGGATGTGCAGTATATCCGCGAGAATCTGACGATAGCCGCTCAGAATCCAGAGTTGCTTAAGAATTTGCCCAATGAGTCACTACAAATGGCTTTAGCTTTTATTGCTATGGGACCCATATTGATTGTTTACCCGTTCTTTCAAAAATACTTCGTCAAAGGCTTGACGGTCGGTGCCGTCAAAGGTTGATCACAGTAATACCGGCTGCGAATTGCTGCTCGCTTTCGTCAGTCGTTTCCTATAACATTCTATACAGGAGGGTCCACAATGAAACGTAGAAAATCAGTTATGCTAGCCCCAATGGCGCTAGCGCTAGGTTTAACCGCAGTACTGCCAGCGTGTTCCAGTGATAACAAAGTAAGTACATCTGCAAGCCCAGCAGCGACTGCTGCTAGTTCAGCAGCTCCAGCAAGTCCGAAAGCAACACTGGAGCCTTATGATGTTTCTCTCCTTTATCAAGCCAAACCGATGAAGGATGATGCACTCGTACAGGAAGAATTGAATAAATATTTGAAAGAAAAAATTAACACAACAGTTTCCCTGCAGCCAATTGCTTCAGCCGACTATAAGAAGAAAACAGAGTTGATGATGAACACGGGTGAGAAAATGGATCTCGTCTTCACAGCTTCATGGCTGGATTTCTCAGCAAATGTGACGAAGGGTGCCTTTTTGGATCTCGATACGCTGCTCGATAAGTTCGCGCCAGAAACCAAAAAAATGCTTCACCCGCTATATCTAGAAGCACCACGCTATAAAGGAAAGTTGTATGCGATTCCAACGGACAAAGAAATTACACAGGGGAAAGCCTGGACGTTCCGTAAGGATATTATTGACAAGTATCAAATTCCGATCGATAAGATCAATAAAGTAGAAGATTTGGAGCCTTATTTCGAAAAAATTAAAAAAGACAATCCGGACATCATCAATAACTATGTCGCTGGCGGGACTTCAAACGGCGCGAGCTTCATGATGTATGAATCCAAATCGAATTATCGTCCAATCGGGCCAACTCCTGCTAAAATGCCGATGTTCTTCTTGGATTACAAGTCAACGGATATGAAGGTCAAAACTGTGCTGGATCAAGATATTGTTGATTTGAATAAGTCCGATGCAGAAACATACCGTAAATACTATGAAAAAGGCTACACCAATGCGGATGCAGCTACTGTTACGACAAATATTGGGGAGATCCGCAAGCAAGGTAAGATTTGGGTGCAATCCACGGTATGGAAACCTGGTTCAGATATCGAGTTAAAGATTGCCGACAACGGCGCGTATGACTGGGTTTCCCGCGTGATTGAGGAGCCAATCGTAACGACGGATTTGGCAACAGGTTCCATGTTGTCGATTTCCAGAACATCGAAAAACCCAGAGAGAGCGATGATGGTCCTTAACTACCTTCATACGGATCCTTACGTAATCAATCTTCTTGTTAATGGTATTGAAGGCAAACACTACAAGAAAGTCGGTCCAAATCGTATCGAACCGATCAAAGATTCCGGTTATGATAGCCAAGTATTCTGGGTGCTGGGTAACCAATTCTTGAACTACATGAAACCAGGTCAACCAGACGATCTGTATGACAGCTGGAAAAAATTCAACAATGATGCGAAACGCTTCCCGTTAATTGGATTTGTTTTTGATGACACGAATGTGAAGAATGAAATTGCTCAATTAACGACAATTGTTAATGAATATAAAGTCAGTAGTACAGGGGCAGTTCCGAATCCTTCGAAATTGATCGATGAGCGTAACACGAAGCTGAAAGCAGCAGGACTTGAAAAAGTGAGTGGAGAGCTTCAGAAGCAAATCGATGCCTGGTGGAAAGAGAACAAAAAATAGGAAGAGCTAGAGGTGATTAACGTTGAAACCCCAGAACCTCATATACACCTTCGTCAGCTATGCTTCCCACTACGATACGCCTTGGGGACATGGAACCGCAGTCGAAGGTGTGGAGCGAACAGCAAGATTAGCCCATGCACATGGGATACCCGTGACATGGATCGTCAACCGAGGTTCAATCCCCGTACTGGGGGAGCAAATTCGGCAGTGGCATGAGGCTTATGGCGACGATATCATTCTGCAATGCCCTTTCTTTATGGAAGATATGGGGATGTCGAAGGATGCATTGAAAGCGCGTCTGGAAGCCGATTGGAATCTTGTGAAGGAAGCCTTTCCTTGGGCCACAACGAAGATTGCAGGGAGAGGAAAGATTTACAATGAAGTGATTGAAGTGCTTGAGGAGCTGGACTTTCAAGGCATGTGGGGCTATTGCTGGGAGCAAGTGTGGTGGGATGGTATAACACATAAAGGGATCCCTTGGGGATCCTGGTATGTGGATAGTCATCGCTATAAGATTCCACATGCAGGCAAAGGTAAAGTCGTGGCATGTGAATGGACAGCACGGGATCTGCATTTGTCCTACCATACAGGAAGTCCTGTTATTTACTCGACTGACCCTAATGATGTGCTGCGTGCAGGTCTATGTACGGGGGATGAGATTACGTATTGGCAAATGCTGTTTGACGAATATTTGGCCAATACGGATCACAATGAGCAGGTGTTCTTTCTACAACAGCAAGAGGCACATGAAATGGAGTTCAGTGATCGCTTTCAAGTGTTTCCAGCTTCCCATGTGGAAGCTTGTGAAGGGATGCTCGACCGATTCTTTGCCTACGTGGCACAGTGTGGCGTAACACTCACAACCTTGCCGAAGGCGCTCGCTAGCTACCATGAAAGCAACTCAATTACTGCACCGTCCTATATGCTAACTAAAGATAAGCCGATTCGGCCAGAAGTCAACGACTATACCATGACGCTCGGTGGTGTTGCTGCAGGGCCTTGGCCGGATACGTTCTTCTACTATGACAATCAGTGTCAGATGGTATTCGTCAAAGGGGAATGTAAACCGCGGCTTGTCCGCAATTATGTCGGTCAGTGGGATATGCAAGATGAATTTGAGGAGAAGATTCCACCGTTATTTATAACGACGTACGAGAAAACGAGTGAACGCATCGAGCTCGTTTACGAGATCGGGAATTGGAAGCCGATGCCGTTCGGTCTAACGTATTGGGATGACGAGCTAAGTGACTATGAAATCGAAAGTTGCTCAAGAGATGTGGAGTTGAAAGTGATTAAAGATGAATTAGTCTTTCTGCGCTTCAATCTGACCGGAGAAAAAAGAACGATTCGGTTAGTGCTCCGGAAAAAGCTGTAGCTAGCAGAAGGAAAGAAGAGGAGCCTCGCGTTTGCGAGGTTCCTTTTTTCGTTCCTGTCAGATGGAGCGTGACAATTAGGCGCATGTCGTCATTGCTTTGCATAAATAGATGGATTTCCTGCAGTTAATTCTGAGGTTTTTCTGTTCATTTGAGGATTAGATGGAAATTCTACAGTTAATATCATTCATTTTCACCGAAATGGGCCTACGGGTGAGGATTAGCTACATATTTTACATCTAAATCAAATTTTCGAGGAGATTGCTCAATATTAGCTGTACAATTTCCAGTTAATTTGTGTCGCAGCATGCATAAGGGGGGCAGGAACCGCAGTAGTAGTTGAAGTTGCAGAAGGAGTAGATGTAGTCGTAGGAGCGAAAGTAACAGTAGTAACAGAAGTAGAAGAAGTAGAAGAAGTAGAAGAAGTAGAAGAAGTAACAGTAGTAGCAGAAGTAGCAGAAGTAGCAGAAGTAGCAGAAGTAGTAGAAGTTGCTGAAGGAGTAGATGTAGTCATGGGAGCGAAAGTAGCAGAAATAGCAACAGTAGAAGCAACTGAAGCAGTCACTTTGGATAAACTAGCCCAACTCCCAGAATTGATCACAAGATGTGGAGATTACATCATCGTTCGATCAGCCTAGATTTCGTATAATTGGAATGTAAGCGATTTCTAAAATATGGATGCACAGGAGGAATGGTTAATGTCTAGCACCACTCGTATGAAAGGAAGGTCAAGGAGATTTTGGTGCATTTGTCTAGGTTTGATTCTCGCGTTAAACACCCTGTTGATTTCACCAAGTATAACCTCAGCAGCTGTAACACCGCTGCCTGGCCCGAACAATCCGCTGCTCTACGACGATTTTAATGGCGGTGGTCTCTACAAGCAGAATTGGATGAACTGGTTCAACCAAGCAGGTGGAACCGGCACATATTCAAAGACAACTGTCGACTCGCGTCAAGTCGGTCTATTCACGCAAACGCCAACATCAAGCTCGTCCTGGGCGAAATTTCAGCCGATGAATGAGACGGTCGATTTGACGGGCTATCGCTATTTGAACGTCACCATGAAAAATCCTGGGTATGCAAATTCGCTTATTCGAGTTGTGGTTGGTGACGGAACTACCAACTATAATTTAACAGCTGGATGGGTGGCCATTCCTACAACGTGGACGACGAGTCAATTTGATTTAAATGCCTTGACTCCAGCTCTGAACAAGAAAACAGCTAGGCTTGAAATTTGGCTCCGTCAATCTGGAGGTACGTACGGTGAGACGCTGATTGATGACATTTTCGCATCTACGGACAACACGGGCACCGCACCTACATTAACAGGCAGCATGACAGCTAATTCAGCGAGTGGCTATAATCAGAACACATCCTTTACTTTCAAAGCGACATATACAGATGTAGACAATGAGAAGCCATTTGCTATGCAGCTTGTCGTCGATGATACCCTCTACGATATGCGGGAAGAGGATAATGCAGATACCACTTACTCCAATGGCAAAAATTATTACTACATCACGAAGCTGCCCGTGGGCTCCCATACGTATTATTTCCGAACGACGGATTTGACGTCGAATCAGGTATCAACGACGGTTCAGAACCAACCTGTTGTTACGAACACAGCTCAAGTCATCGACGTAACTGTCAGCCAAGCAGGGTATAATGCAGGTGCTTTCAAAAACGCTAAAGTAACAGCACAACTTGCACTAACGGATCTATCTTATGTTGTGAAGAATGGTGCAACAGTTGTTGCTACTGGCAATATGACGTACGATGGTTTCTTTTGGAATAAACACGTATATTCGATCGATTTCTCATCCATCACAGCTAGCGGTACGAATTATACCGTTGTTAGCAATAGCATTTCCTCCTTCCCTTTCGCCATTCAACCGAACATTTGGTCGAATTACAAGGATGAAATGACGGCCTTCTATCGAATCTTACGGGCGAGTGTGGCAACTTCCGATGCCTATCCTGCTGGATATAGCACGGTAGCACCATCCGCTAATATTTATCATGCAGCGGGTCATTTGGATGATGCGCAATCGGCTGATGGCTTAACTCACTACGATTTGACAGGTAGTTGGTATGATGCCGGAGATTACGGCAAATATGGCGGTAATCAGTGGGTTGGCAGCGAAATTGCGCTAGCCTATATCAGGCATGCTGACGCAGCTAGTTCCAAGTTCGATAATGACAGCAATGGTGTTCCTGATCTTGTTGATGAAGCCGTATTTGGCAGCGAGTATTTGGTTAAATTCGCGAATCAACTTGGCGGTGAAATGTATGATCTCAAGAACAACGCAAGCTTCGTTCATCCGAGTAAATCGACGGATAACATTAACGGCACAGCGGATGATCGCAAGCTTTCTGGTTTAGGCGTTGGAGGTTCCGCTAAGGCAGCGGGAACACTTGCGGCGACAGCAAGGGCGATCCGCACAGCAATCACCAAAGGTGACATCGCGCCAGCGAAGGTCACAGCGCTCACAACCTTCGCAAACAATTGTGAAGCGGCTGCGGTTACTTTTTACAATTATGTCGTTGCGAATCCGAACGGGCCAGTTGGTTCCTACTCAACGCGTGGAGGTATTCCGAATTCCAAGCTTCTCGCGGATGTAGAGCTGTATTTGTTGACGAACAACGTAGCCTACAAAAATGCTGCAACCGCTAATATCAACACACTCGTCTTTTCCGATTTGGCTTCAACGAATTATTGGGATATGAGGCCGATGTCTTTGGCGGAGTTCTATCCTGTCGCAGATGCCACAACGAAAACACATATTCAGTCGCTGTTGAAACAGCAAGTTGATTATTTCTTATCTTCAACGGATGACACACCGTACAGCGTGCTGAACCAATTTAAGAACTTCGGTGTGAACGAACCCCATGCGTCTTATCTTGGCGACATGATGCGTTATTACGAGTTATTCCAAGATCCTGCTGCGCTGCGCGCGGTCGAGAAGGGGATGTACTGGATTTTCGGGGAAAATCCTTGGAATATGAGCTGGGTGTCTGGGATTGGTTCGGATTTTGTCACCTACCCACATACACGATTCGATGAAGGATCCAATTCTAAACTTGGTTCTGGAGTGGTGTTCCCAGGCGCCATGGTCAGTGGACCCAATATGAAGGATACGAAGGATAAAACAAGCGTCAGTCCGTGGTATGAAGATCGTTCACTGTTCCAAGATGATACGAACCAATGGCGTTATAACGAGTTTAGTATCAGTATTCAAGCTGGCCTCTTGTACACGATAATGGGACTCAGCGCGAATGCATCCGCTAGCTCTGCAGGCGGCTCAACACCAGCTGTGCTCCCTATTACATCTCCGACCATCGGTGATTATGTGCGGGGGAATGTAACTGTATTTAGCGGTGCAACAACAGGATTGAGTTCTCTTGAATATTCGTCAACAGGCACTTCAGGTACATTCCTGCCGATGTCCGTTTCTGGTGGCGTGTATGCAGCGACGATTGACGAAAGCGCGTCAGTTGCTTATGCGAATAAGCGAGTGGACATCCGTGGGACGGATGCGGCAGGCAAACAAAGTTACAGTTCAACGCATTACACGGTAGCAGCGCCTTTGCCAGATCCTTCAACACCTCTAATCTATGATGATTTTGGCGGCGGCGGTATTTGGGGTTCTGTGGGTGGTAATGGCGAGTGGGTAAACTGGTATACGCAAAATGGCGGAACAGCAGCCTTCGTGAAGACAACGTTGGATGGATTAACGGTTGGTAAATTCTCGCAAACACCGACGGCCGTTAATTCGTATGCCAAATTCCAACCTTGGCACGATTTTGTTGATTTGTCTGGTTATCGGTATTTGAACTTCAAGGTTAAGAACCCGAGTTATGCTAACCTGAAGATGAAAATCGAATTAAATGATGGCACACGCACCTATAACCTGACTGGCGGCTATATTGCAGTTCCGACCACATGGACCGACTTAGCCTATAACCTAGACACGTTAACGCCCGCTGTGAACAAAAAGAAAGTAACGTTATCCATCTGGTTGAACCAAACGAGTGTTGGATATGGTGAGATGTTTATGGATGAGATCAAAGCTACGAACGTAGCTAGTGGAACGGCTCCGACTCTGAGTGCGATCAGCGTAGATCATGCTACAGGTGATGCAGCAACAGAATTTACGTTCAACACTACCTACACGGATGCGCAAAATGAGAAGCCATTCTCCATGGAGCTCATCTTGGATGGTATTGTTCGTCAAATGGTAGCTGTTGATCCAGCTGATGTAACATATAGTGATGGCAAAGCTTACAAATATACGACGAAGCTGCCGGTCGGTAATCATTCGTACTATTTCCATACGACGGATACGACCTCCAATGCAGTAAGCAGCGCTGTTCAGACGGGACCAAGTGTTACACAACAGCTACTTCTTAGTGATTTCAATAATGGTCTTGCGACAGGATGGACACCATCGAGCGGTACCTGGTCGGTGCAATCCTCGCAATACAGCGGGCAAGCAGGCGGTTCTAACAGCTACTCCATTGCTGGTGAGTCTACTTGGACCGACTACACATTGGAAGCGAAAGTCAACGTAACGAACAACACGAATGGGAACAAAGACGCAGGATTGTTAGTTCGCTATACCGATGCCAATAACTATTACATGCTCTACTTGAAAAATAATGATCATGCCAGTAGTCGAAAAATGGAGCTGATCAAATCGGTCGGTGGCGTCAAAACAACATTGGGCTACTCGGGTCCAAGTATTGTTGCTGATACGTTCTACACGTATAAAATCGTTTTAAACGGCAGCAATATCTCGGTGTATAAAGATGGTGCGCTCCAATTCAGTGCCGTGGATACTACTTTTACGAGTGGGAAGATCGGGGCACGTACGTATGCGAATACGAAGGCAATCTTTGATGATGTATTGGTAACAAGATAATAAAATACAAAAAACTTCCAGTTTAGTTAACTGGAAGTTTTTTGTTGTCACGATGCTAACCGCTCACAGGAAATTATTTACATGAAAATTAGAAGGTGATATTGTTTTTCCATATCCAACCTAATCAACGATTATCATGTAGGGAGGAAAGGAGAAGATAATGCATAAAAAATGGTTTTATCGTCTATTATTTTCTTATTTTCCCATATTTTTTATTTTAACCTCAATCTTAATTCTACTTACCTTCTTATTGCTTACCGGGCTTACCAAACGCGAGACCGTGAATGTGAATCAACAGTTTACACGCCATGTTATCCAATTAATCGACCATTCTCTGAAGGAAATCGATCAAGCATTGATAAAGGATATTGAATCGGATACGAAGCTTAAGGCCTTTTTCGAAAACGATCCATCCTTGTCCTATTTCAACCATTATGAAATTTCCAGAAAAGTCAGGGACATGATTTCAACAAATGGGTTTATCGACTCTATTTATATATTCCGTAACATGGATCAGATGATTATGAGCAAAAATACGTTTATTTCTCTGGATAAGTTTGGAGATCGTGACTTCGTATCCCAACGCCTGAAGCTTGCGTCACTTTATGAGCTCTCTGGAAAGCGCGATTATATGGAGTTTCAGGATACGGAACACTTTCCGACTCCTGTAGTCTCGTTAGTTCGCAAATATCCGCTGCTGGTTGGTGGACAGGGACTTATTGTCGTGAATATAAGCTTGGCAAGCATAGAGCAAATGGTCAAAGGACTAACAAGTTCCAATGTCAATTTTGTCAGAATCAAGGATTTCAATGAGAATGTCTTACTGGGTGAGAAGCAGGGGGAGCTTCCAGGGACAATCTTATCCGAAATTACTTCCGAATATACAGGTTGGACGTTCACTGGCGGGGTACATGATGAACGAATATTCCGATATGCTTCGGTTTTTTCATACATATGGGTAGCTGTGGGATTGCTTATTGTGATCGCGGGTACGATTTGGATGGCTTTCGTGACGCGTAAGAATTATAAGCCTATTGAAGAAATTCTAAATCAAATTAATCGGTACTCTGTACAGAAAAGTGGGAAACTGTCTAAACATGTCCCGGATGAGTTTAAGTTCATTGAACAAGCGCTGGATAATTTAATTGAAGAGTCGAACACGTTTCAGAAAATGCATGAGGAGGACGCCATATTCCGTAGGCGACATTTCTTTGTCGAGTTGCTAGAAGGAAGTCGTCCAATTGAGCCGACAGAATGGGATGAAGAACTAGAGCGGCTGAATCTGCCTGCACAATTCCTGTCACTCGGTGTTATTGTCCTAGAGATAGATAAATTTACAACAATGGTGGATGTATATAATCATCGCGATTTATTTCTTCTGAAGTTTGTCGTGAATAGTGTCGTCAAAGAAATGGCTGAATCGCATCCTTTAACCGTATGGACGGAGTGGACCGCACAACATCGCCTGACAGTGTTATATCAATCAGAAGAACAGGCGTCAGAATTAGAGATTCGGCTAATCGACTTGAGCGAAGGTATTCGCGGATGGGTGGAATCAAACCTAGATTTTACTTTGACGATTGGTGTTGGTCCTTCCGTTGCCCATATTGAGGATATTGCCAAATCTTACGCGGGAGCGACTGTTGCTTTGTCCTACAAGCCAAGCCTTGGATTGAATCGAGTGATCTCCTATCAGGTGCCAGGAGGTGTGCAAGATGGCGCGTTTTGGCATCTGCAAACTATTCAGATTTTTGCGCGAGCCTTTCGGACAGGAGAAGAACCTTGGCGCCAGATCCTTGCAAATATGTTTCAAGAAGCTAGAGAGAACCGCTTATCAAGAAGTGAGCTTGTACAGTTTCTTAACTCCTTAAGTCATCACGTGTATCGAGAAATCATGGAGTTCCCAGCTGAAATTCAAGTAGTTTGGAAATCAGATGTATTACCCCGGATTAATCAGATCTGTGAGTCATTTGATTTGACAGAAGATTTAGAAGCCCAAGTAGGACAACTATTAGAGGAATTTGAACTCCGTGTGAGAGAATTGCAGGAACGCAGTAGTCACTATGCATTAATACGTGATGTTAAAGCCTATATCGAAAAGGAATATGCGAATGCCGAGATGTCACTGAATCATCTTTACGATGTGTTTGGTCTTAATGGCAAATATGTGAGCCGTTTATTCAAGGAAGCATTTGGCGAGAAGCTGGTGGACTATTTGGTTCGAATTCGTATTGAGAATAGTCAACGTCTATTGGTAACGTCCTCTCTTTCCTTGCAGGAAATTGCCAATGCCGTTGGATACATTCACGATATTTCGTATATACGAGCATTTAAAAAAGTCGTAGGTACAACACCGGGAGAGTATCGCAAAAATCATGGAAAAAGCCCGTCGTAGCAGGGCTTTTTCTTTTTGGTTTATCACAGATAATTGGTAAGTTAGTCTGGTTTTACCTTTTGGCTAGCCTTTGGAAACATGTAAATTGCGAATAGAATGGTCGAAAGCTATAGTGCAGATAGGAACCGAGCACAACGTTCCGACAAGCGAATAACGAGGGGAGTTAGATAAGAATGAGAAAGCATTTATGGAACCAACGGTTCACTGCTCCAATGGCTGTCTTCTTATTGACAAGCATGATCGCATCCGGTTGCAGTACAAGTGAGAAGACACCTGCCAAAGAAAGTGAGTCTTCTAAGCCTGCCGCAACGCAAGAGGCAAGAGGGAAAATTGTAGCATCCGTGTATGAACGTAATAATATACCGCCGGAAGAGGGGAACTGGGAGAAAAACCGCTGGATCGAGTGGATTAACAAGAACGGTCCAACTGATGTGAAATATGTAACTGTACCGCGTTGGGAATCATTGCCGAAATTCAATGCCTTATTCGCAACCAACAGTGCACCTGATCTTATTTTAGAATACGATACAGGTTATCGTAACCAATGGTACAGCCAGAAGATGCTGATGCCGCTTGATGATGTTATTGCCAAATATAGCACAACGTATAAAGAACTCATGAGTCAATTTCCGCAATTAAAGAAATTGGGGACGAAGGATGACGGTAAACTGTATGAGTTCGGTAAAGTCAATCCACTTACGTCCGGGCATCGCGTCTATATTCGAGAAGATTGGCTTCAGAAGTTAAATCTGCCAATGCCGAAGACGACAGAGGAATTTCTTAACGTGGCTAAGGCTTTTGCCTCACAAGACCCTGACGGTAACGGCAAAGGGGATACGTTTGGACTTAACCTAAGCGGAAATGCGAATTCGATTATTTCACATATGTTTGGCTATGGTGAAGTGGCTTGGCGTTTTGAAGGGAATAAATTTATCCATGAATGGGATCGTCTCAAGGCGTCGATCGATTTCCAAAAATCACTGTTTGATGCTGGTGTGGCGGATAAAGATTTCTTAGCAGATAAAAATGGGGAAAAAGCAAAACAGGATTTTCTGGCAGGAAAACTCGGAATGTATCTCTTTCAAGATATAAGCTCCAGTGATTATGATGCTTTTGTCAAAAATAATGCGAGTGGCAAACTTGCTATTCTGCAGCTTCCGAAATCGTCATTTGGCCAGTTTAGCCCAGTCATCAGTAGTCCTATCCAAATGGTTGGGGCTATCAATGCAGGTGCTAAAGATCCGCAGGCTGTTATGAAATATGTTGATTTCATGATGAAACCAGAAACAGCAAGAACACTGCAGAATGGTCTTGAAGGTGTTAACTGGAATAAGGATGCGGCTGGATGTCCCAACCCGATTGATGCGGAGAAGAATAAGAAGGAAATCTCCTATACGGGAGACCTTAATATGATGGCTTCAACGCTGCTGTACGGCAAGTGTTCGTTCAGTGCACAGAAGCCGCAGACGACAGACTCGTTGAAGGCGCTTCGCGAATTATCACTTCAATCCGAAGCTGCTTACGTGTCCAAAGAGCGTCCGATACCAACGTTAAAGCCGGAATACTTGCCGGTATTATCTCAAGAGCTGTCGTTGATTGTTAAGAATGCTGATCAACCAATCAAAGATATCTGGGCAAGATCTATCGTTAGCGGCAAAACATACACGGCTGAACAAGCCTATAAGGATGCTAAAGATGCGTGGGAAAAAGCAAGCGGGGCTAAGGTCGACGATTTCTATGCCAAATGGTATGAAACGAATAAGGCGAATGCTTTCTTGCTTGAGGATTTGTACAAATTCGGTGAAGATGCAGTGAAGCTGTACGCGAACAAATAAATAAACAAATAAATAATTCAGGCTGGTGAAAAGGACTTCGGCTGATAGTCAAATGGCCGAAGTCCATTCATGGACTTCGAAAGCCCTGAAGAAGGTGGATAGGAGGGCGAGCTATGGAAACCAATCATTTGGCAAATGCAGCATCAACTCACGGAGAAACTGTTACTCCTGCAAAGTCTATGCGCAGGAGAACGTATGCCAGGAGATGGAAGCAGAATCGCCAACTGGTGTATATGTTTATCCCGGTCATCATTTTTTTTATTGTATTTCGGTACCTGCCGATGCTTGGGAATGTGATCGCGTTCAAGCAATACAACTTAATGCAAGGGGTATGGGGGAGCCCGTGGGCAGGTTTGGATAACTTTAGAATGATGTTAGATAATCCCCAAACACTGCAAATCATACGCAATACGCTGTTCCTTAGCTTCTTTAATATTATCATTGGCTTTCCCTTTCCAATTCTTATTGCTGTTATGTTAAATGAGGTAAGAACGGTTTGGTTCAAAAAGTCGATACAGACACTGATCTATCTTCCCCATTTTTTTTCTTGGGTGATCGTGGGTGGGATCGTAGTCACGCTGTTCGGCTCTCAGGGCGGTGTGGTGAATAAGCTGATTGAATTATTGGGAGGGACATCTGTTCCATTCCTATATCAAGTAAGCACATGGCTTGGCATCTTCTTTGGATCTGCGATATGGAAGGACGCGGGATTTGCCGCCATCATTTATTTGGCAGCAATAGGTTCTATTGATCCTTCGCTTTACGAAGCGGCTAGTATGGACGGCGCGAATAAAATGAAGCAGATTCGTTATATCACGCTTCCTGGCATTATACCGATCATGATTCTCATGCTTATTCTTTCGATGGGGAAAGTCATGGAGGTCGGTTTCGACCACGTATACAACTTACAGAATGCTGTTGTTTCCAACGTCTCGAATGTAATTAGTACGTATATATTTACGATCGGAATTCAAGGCGGGATGTACAGCCTAACGACAGCAATGGGGTTGTTCGAAGCACTAATCGGACTCATTCTTGTAGTCAGCGCTAACCGTATCGCCCAAAAATTCAATCAATCGTTGTGGTAGGAGGAATTACCATGAGCTTGTCTTTCGGGGAAAAACTTTTTTATGCCGTGAACGTTACGTTGTTGCTGCTAGCTGGCATGAGCTGTTTGATCCCGCTAATGAACATCGTGTCCATGTCATTCAGCGATTACTCGGCTATCGCTTCTGGTTTCGTTGGGATTTGGCCAGTAGGCTTCAATTTGGACTCCTACAAATCATTGATCGAAGGAACTCCTATCGTGCAATGTTTGAAGAATAGTGTGGTTATTACAGGATTTGGTGTCTTGTTCAGTATGATCTTTACGATTCTTGCTGCATTTCCTCTTTCTAAAGTCACTTTCTATTGGCGAAAAGGATTTACGCTCGCGATCGTCTTTACGATGCTTTTCGGAATTCCAACGATTCCAGCCTTTCTTGTTAATCGTTCACTCGGTATCATAGACACGTATTGGGCACTCTGGCTGCCTGGATTAATTAGTGCGTACAACCTGCTCGTTTTAAAATCTTTTTTCGAACAAATGCCAGAGGAATTAGGTGAAGCTGCACAGATAGATGGTTGTAGTGAATGGCGATTGCTATGGCAAATTGTGCTTCCACTTTCGATGCCTGTATTAGCGACGTTAATGCTCTTCTATGGCGTAGGTTACTGGAACGTGTTCCAGAGTGTATTGATCAATATTAATGACTCTGACAAATATAATTTGGCTGTGCTTGTACAAAATATGATAGCAAATCAATCCCTCTTACAAAGTCTCAATAGCTTGCAGCCACAGGAGTTTGAAGAGTTGCTCACACCACAATCGATACGTTCAGCTGGGGTTGTCGTCATGTTGGTACCCTTATTACTGGTGTATCCGTTCTTACAAAAATATTTTGTGAAAGGTGTTATGATCGGAGCTATAAAAGGTTAATCGAACGATCCCGTATGGTGTTTAAAATGGCAAAACATAACCGCATGAAAAAGAGATAGTCCCTAACCATATGTGGTTGGGACTTTCTTGTTTTTGTTCAAGGGCAAAAGAACGCCATTTTCCATGGAAAAATAGTTAGAATTGATGGAAACCAGTCTGTTTATTTCTCGTAAGAGGTAGTATGCCTAGGATAAGGGAGAAAATTAAAACGTACAATTGAACTTATTCAGCAGCTCACCGAACCTTTGTTGATCTTCTAAAGTCCAATCTTGAAGATGCTTTGTTAAATATTCCAAACGAGCTTGCTTGTTCAAAGCCAATTCCGCAGTTCCGCTATCCGTGAGTTGCATGGAGTAGGCGCGGCCATCTTGCGGATCCGGGATGCGATAGAGGTAGCCTTTTTGTTCCAGCGCAGCGGTTTGTCTGCTAATTGTCGACATATCGAGATGGAATTCTTCGGCTAAAGCTTTCACACCAGCGGAGCCATGTGTCGAAATCTGATGGAGCAACAAGTAAGCTGCACGATCCAAATTGCCGACTTTTTTATTTGTAGTTGCTGCGATAAAGCGGCGAATGAATATGCCTAATTCAACTTCAATGGTTTCAACGGGATTTTTTGTCATTATAGAGACCTCTTTGTTAGGTGTTTGCAATCATTTATGGTTGTATCGTAACATACACCGGTTTATTTGAATATCTTCCAAAGTAGGGGTGATCGACTGTCTCTTAAGGATTGACTTCATCCGACATAGTTGTATAATGCAAGTATATAGTGTCATCATACTTCTTGTTTGAATAGAAGGCAACTGTAGACGGGAGAGGGCACAATTTGAAAGCTAAAGAAATTATGGTAAGTCAGGTGTATAAGGTAAAAGAAGGGGATACAGTTCGCGCGGTTATTGAGAAGTTCCTCACCCACCGAATTAGTGGACTTCCTGTCGTTAATGATCGGAATGAAGTTGTGGCCTACATTAGTGATGGGGATATTATGCGATATATCGGCAAGCATGATGATTATATATTTGGTTCATATCTCTACACGGCTGTGATCAAAGGCGATAATGATGAGTTTCAAGATCGCGTGCGCAACTTACTTCCTTTGAATGTGATGAAAATAGCACAGAAGAAGGTGATTGCTGTAGATGCAGAAGAGGATATTGAGCAAATCGCAGCTATTCTGGGGAAAAGGCGGATAAAAAAACTACCCGTTCTAAGAAGAGGCGTATTGGTAGGCATTATTAGCAGGGGAGATGTGATTCGGCATTCCTTCCAGTCCATTTTACCTTAGTAGATAGTTGATGTTTTGTCACCATAAAAGTGTGCAAATGAAAGGAGCTATCCTTATGTTGGAACGGCTCAGGCATAGATTATTTTTATTTCCGTTATTCATTGTGATCAAAATTTATGTCGCATGGATGATTTTATTTGAAACAGGCCCATCGGCCAGGATTCTTTTGACAGAAATACCTGCGATCTTAATTACGTATTGCGTGGTTGAATATGTTGTGAAAAAGCATAAACTAGCTTGGTATCTCACGGTTGATCTGATTATGACCGTTTTGTTTTTTGCACTTGTTATTTATTATAAGCATTTCGGTGTTATTGCTACGTATCACGTACTAACCCAAGCCAAGCAAGTCGGTGCAGTCAAGAAGAGTATTTTTTCTGTGATTGAGCCCCAGTATTTGCTGTTTTTCTTGGATATCGTGATTGTTGCTTTCTTTGCATTTTTCAAGCCGAAAACGAGAGAATGGAAGCCACTTAGCATGAAAATCGTCGCTAGTGTCGCTTGCTTCTCCTTATTACTTTGTGCACTTAGCGTGATTCCTAACCGCAGTTCCTTCAATGAAAATGTGAAGGCATCCAAAATGGGCATTTTAAATTATGAGATGTATAACTTACTTTCTCAAAAGAAAGAAGAAATCATCAGCCCGGATCAAATTACACAGTCTGCCATCGACGATTTGAAAAATAAAGTAGCGGTTGTTGAACCAAAGTTACATGGCGCAGCGAGTGGTAAGAATTTGATTATCATTCAACTGGAGTCCTTTCAGAACTTCCTCATCGGCCTGAACATTGATGGGACAGAAATTACTCCCAACCTGAATCGGTTGGCTGGGTCCAGCTATTATTTCCCGAAATTTTATCAGCAAATTGGTCAAGGGAATACGTCGGATGCCGAGTTTATCGTGAACACATCGTACTACGTACCACCGGATGGCGCCGCGACACAAGTCTATGGAAAAAAAGATTTACCCAGCCTTCCGAAGCTTCTTGAGAAGCAAGGCTATACGACAATGAATTTCCATACGAATGAAGTCGGTTTCTGGAATCGAGATGATTTGTATCAAGCCATTGGCTATGATCGATACTATGATAAACAATTTTTCAAAGATGAGGATGCTTTCTTCTATGGCTCGTCCGATGAAGTGTTGTACAGGAAAACAGCCGAAGAATTAGCATCGCAACAAAATCAAGGCGCACCTTTTTACGCGCACATAATCTCAATGAGCTCTCATAATCCTTTTACCATACCAGAAGAAAAATATAAAATGACTTTGCCTGAGCGGTACGAAGGCACTTTCGTAGGAGATTATATTCGCGCAGAGAATTATGCGGACTATGCACTTGGATTGTTTATTGAGGATTTGAAGAAAAGAGGGATATGGGAGAATAGTGTCGTTGTTCTGTACGGTGATCACCGCGGACTTCCCTTATTTTCATTAAAAGCGGATGACAAACACTTGATGACGGAAATACTAGGTCATGAATATAGCGAAAAAGAACTCATAAATATTCCTCTTATTATTGCATCAGAAGGCGTGACCACACCACAAGTGCAAAGGCAGCTCGGTGGTCAAATTGATATTCTACCTACGGTAGCCAACTTGTTAGGTGTGCCGTTGACAGACTATATACACTTTGGTCAAGATTTACTTAACCAAACGGCCTATAATTTATTGCCGCAACGTTACTACTTGCCAACAGGCTCATTTGTAAATAATGAAGAGCTTTTCATGTCAGGCAAAGGGTTCGAAGATGGCAATTATTATACGCTTGCCGGCAATGCAGCCGAACACCAATCGGCAACCGAAGATGAATTTAATCATGCGTTGAAGCTTTTGCAATTATCCGATAGTTATGTATCCCAATTGCCCGATCGAGTGGATCCTGAGTAACCTAAACCGCCTCGCGAATTCACGCAAGGCGGTTTTCTTGCGCGCGAATGGCGGCCCTGTGGATTAAGTTATGGTGATCGTATCATCTTATCTTGGGATTTTTGCTATTCTTTCTCGGAATAAAGTGATGACGTAACGCTAAAGTGTTAATTTCTGAGAAAACGTCAGCATATGGAGGTATTAGCGTTATCGCGTAACGTTAATTGCAGCTGGGGAGCCTGTTGGAGCCAATTAGCGTTATACTATAACGTTAAATGATGCCGCTGCACGGCCATATTGTCTAAACGATATGTACGAACTCGACTGGAACCTGATGCAGGAAGCAGCAGCTTGGATTGGACTAACTCGTGAAGTAATTTCCGTGCATGCTGTCCTTTGATCCCAAGCAGATTACATATCTCCTGAGGCATGAAAGGTCTCTGTATTTGTATGGCGAATCGGAGAATTTCCCGCTGCTTTAATGTAAGTTTCAGTTGCGTGGTCACGCCGCCACCGTATAGTTTTCCTAACACTTGCTGGATGAGTTGCTGACAGCGCCGCGGCTTCTCCTTGATCGCGTCAAGAGGGAAACGATAAATTTGCCAGCCGTCTAGCATCAATTGGTTTTGTCTTTCGCGCTCATACTCAAAGCTTCGACGGGTTACATGTTTGGCATGCGAGCTGAAATCATCGACTTCCCAATTAATCAGATAAGGTGGTCTGATATAAGCGAAGTCCAAATAGAAGATACCATCCCGAAAATTGGTAACCTCGTACTCGGCATACAAAAAATCTAAGTTGCTGACGGCAGGCAACCATAGATCATGTACAAATAACTTCTCATTGTGAGCATGTCCTTCATTTAATCGACGGAGAGCTTCGCCAGTTAGATTTTTCCTCTGTTTTTCCAACCATGATTCGTATAGTTCCAAGAACATTCCCCCCTCAACTAAGACAAAAAACACCGCGCCTTCCCCAAGTAGGGAGGGAGCGGTGTGCTTCACCTGCAATGATATGTAATGATTACTATAGAGCAAAAGAGGCTATTTGTCACGGAAGTTCGCACACCATTTTATAACTTCCAGGCTCAGCGCGGAAGCCGATCAAATCGCGGTTAATGCGCAGCATAGGAGCGTTCATGGAATCATTGTGTGTTTTCAAATAAGGCACTCCATAGGAACGAGCAGTTTGCACGCCGAGCATCTTTAAGGCGAGTGCAATTCGCCGACCTCGATATTCTGGGAGTACTCCAGTGTATTCATGATACATAGCACGTGTTTGCTCGTTCTGCTGCAGCGTTACGACACCAATATAGCGTTCGCCATCTTTGGCGATATGGATCCATTCGGGGCGCACGCCATTTTGCGCGATACTCCACTTTTTCCATTCTTCAAACCATGGAAAGTCCCCGGAGTAGCCTGGAATATCCGGATGTGTGATCTTATATAGCTCATGCAGCTTCCTCTCACTGACTTCCCCAGGTTCATCCGCCAAGGTAATAAACTGAATCCCTGCACGTTCGGCATCTTGAATGGATGCCTCGAGAGTACCGCCATCAAACGTTGCCAACTCCAGAACGGATTCGAAAGAATGGCGCTCTTTCACATGTTTGCGACGTTCTGCAAAAGCTAAGGACCTCTCGTCGCTCTCTTTCATATAGCCGATGAGCCGTGATGCTTTGACTCCAATTGCCCATTGTTTAAGTACCTCATACAGGGTATTCCCTACACCGTTTCCACGTATTTCTGGGTCTACGATCAGGTTATAGATCAGTGCCCCAGGCTCCGTCCAAGGAGCTCGCCATGCGATCGCGTATCCGACAATATATCCATGTTCGTCTTCTACGACCCATTTGGGACGATCCCATCCCATCAACTCTCCTTTTTCATTGTAGTGCAGCTGGCCAGGAGGAATTTTGTCCTCGTCTTCGTTTAGCTGTTCCGCTGTTGTTGGCTCCGACCAGATCAGATTTAGGAGCGGCGCAACCGCTTTAAAATCGTCTGGTTGCTGTAATTTTCGAATAATCCAATTAGGCACGTTATAACCTCCATTTAGGCTTAGTTTCTCATGTTGTCATTATCACATGCTAAGAGCCGGATCTCATGGTAAAGTCTGGATATAACTAAAGATTCTGAATTAGATTCTGATCCCGTGCGCATCACTCAATGAAAATGGTATAGGCACTCATTCCTTTGAATTTATAGGGCGTGAACCCCACATGCTTCTTAAATAGTTGGCAGAAGTAGGAGAAGTTCCCCAAACCAACAGCCTCACCAATATCTTGAACGGACATATCTGTTGTTCGCAGAAGCCAGCAAGCTTGTCGGATCCGGCGCGCAGTCAAGTATTCGGTAATGGTGCTACCAATGGATTGATGAAAGGTAGCAGATACATGGTTGGGTGTTAGGTGAACAGCTGCGGCGAGCTCATCGAGCTTGAAAGGCTCCATGTAATGCGCTTCAATCCAAGCGAGCATTCGCTCGGCTGTTGAGGAGCTCCTACCTGATAGATGAGGTACAGAATCCGTACGTTTCTCGGAGTCTGTACGTAGCTGGTGTAAGAATGCCGTGAGGAAGAGTGTCTGCTCTTCCAGCAGTCGCTCAGGCCCTCGTTCCTTGGCCGCATCCAGTCGAGGCATATAGCTTCGCAATAAGACTTCAAGCTCCGGAAGACTTTCACTGTGAAATGCCTGCGGCATATGCGGATCTTTCCACAGCTTCATGAGGAACTCGCATAGCGTTGGAAAAGCTGAGAATGCGGCCTCTAGGACAGCGGGCTCCAGGACGAAAAGCGAGCGGATATACGTATCTTGAGGTAGATTATGAATCCGAATGCGATGCAGCTGAAACGGTCTGAAGCAGAAAATCGTGCCAGGCTGCAGCTCGACAATTTGTTGTTCTATTACGACAAACCCAGTGCCTTCATGGACGACGAGGAGCTCCATACCCTGATGGGCGTGATACACTTCTTCGAATGAGTTTGTCCGATCTTTGAAAAACGATAATTGCACGGGATGCACATTTAAGTTTAAGTAATTCATTAGCTTCAAGGGGGATCACCTCATCGTATTCTAACAACATTTTATCATAAGAGGCCTAAACTTTTTCGGGCTTTTTTTTGATACGATGTAGACAAGTGAATGCGCAACTAGGAGGAGACATGTAAGATGTTGAAACAGCGTTTAAATGAGCAATGGGAGCACTATCGCGGATCCTTAGGCGGAGTTTGGGAGGTATGGCGTTCAGACAAGCTGCAAAATCATTATAATGTGCCATGGGAATCGGTTTCGCTTCCACACACGTACAACGGGACAGATGTGATGGATCCCGATCATAAATATTATCAAGGACAAGGCTGGTACCGGAACAAATTAGAAGTACATAACCCTTATCCGAAGGGGAGAACGCTGCTGCATTTCGAAGGGGCAGGGCAACGCACGGATGTGTATGTGTATACCGAAAAGGTGGATTCCCACCTTGGCGGATATGACGAGTTCACGGTGGATATTTCGGAAGCGATAGCGCGTTCGAAGGAGATTGAACGATATGCAGGGCGTGTGCCCGTCGCGATCGCTTGTGATAACAGCCGAGAACTGGAGACGATTCCTTCGGATGCGAGTGATTTCAATCTGTATGGCGGTGTGTATCGCTATGTGAACCTTGTCTATGTGCCACAGATTTCATTGGCTCAGGTGCATGTGGAGACGATTGTGGATAATTTGTCTGCACCAACAGCTGGAAGCGGGAAAGTCAAAGTGCGAGCTAAGTTGTACAATCCGGACCAGCTTGCGGAGAACATTAAGCTAACAATTGTGCTGAAGCAGCAAGATGGAACCATTGTCGGTCAAAAGGAGATTTCCTTGCCGGTTTGGCAGGGTGAGAAGGAGATTGCGACCTTGGAGGTTGAGAATCCACATCTATGGTCCGTCGCAGACCCTTATTTATTCAACTGCTCCGTTGCTCTCGTCTGTGCGGATGGAGAAACAACAAGTCAAGAGCGGTTCGGCTTCCGAACGTTTGAATTTGTGAAGCAAGGTCCATTTAAGCTGAACGGCGAACGTCTTTTGCTGCGAGGTACGCATCGACATGAGGATCACGCAGCAGTTGGGGCGGCAATGACGGAAGACATGATCCGTGAAGAAATGCAGCTCATTAAGGAGATGGGAGCGAATTTCATCCGCCTTGGGCACTACCAACAGTCGCGCATCGTGCTGGATCTATGTGATGAGCTGGGTATTCTCGTCTGGGAGGAAATTCCTTGGTGTCGCGGCGGTCTAGGTGGTCCGGAGTATCGTCAACAATGCATCGATATGCTTACGGCGATGATTGAACAGCATTATAACCATCCATCCGTGATTTTATGGGGACTGGGCAATGAGAATGATTGGGAGTGCGATTTCGATCATTTTGATCAGCAGGAAATTCGTGCTTTTATGAAAGTGTTGCATGATCTGTCCCATGAGCTGGACCCAAGTCGATTAACTGCGATTCGCCGATGTGAATTTTGCAAGGATATTATCGACGTGTATTCACCTTCCATTTGGGCAGGTTGGTATCGTGGCGTGTATACCGACTATGAATCAAGTTGTCGGACGGCTTTTGAGAATGTGGACTCGTTCTTTCACATGGAGTGGGGAGCAGACAATTTGCCAACTCGGCATGTGGAGAAACCGTTCACGGGCTTTGCTTTTATGACCAATACGAATGGCGTCACGGATGAGCGTGATGGGGATTACTTATTGACGGGTGGCGAACCTCGCGTATCACGGGATGGAGATTGGTCGGAAACGTATTTCTGCGAAATGATTGATTGGTATTTAAAATCGCAGGAGAAGATGGATTGGTTGACGGGGGCAGCGCAATGGTCTTTCAAGGATTTTGCGACACCGGTACGGCCGGATTCACCGATACCGTATTTGAACATGAAGGGGATTGTTGAGCGTGATCTGACGCCGAAAGAAGCTTTTTATGTGTTCCAATCTTATTGGTCAGAGAAGCCGATGGTTCGTATCTATGGTCATACGATGCCGATTCGCTGGGGCATGGAGGGCGAACGAAAGTTGATCAAAGTGTACTCGAACGCTGAACAAGTTGAGCTATTTCTTAATGGGGAGAGCTTAGGTGTGAAGCAACGCGATTCGCAAGATTTCCCTTGTGCTGGTCTTCGGTGGGAAGTGGATTTGACTGCTGGTGAGTATCATGTGCGTGCGGTAGCCATTGTAGCCGGCGAGATTGTGAACGATGAACTGCAATTCACATATCAATCGGACGCGTGGGGTGAACCTGCCGAGATTCAAGTAACGACAGAAATTTTAGAGGATGGACGAGTTTACGTAGAAGTTGGTGCGTATGATGCAAAAGGTGTTTTTTGTCCTGATGGGGCTAGGTTTGTTCGATTTGGATTAACTGGCGATGGGAAGCTGCTCGACAATCTCGGTACCATTCGCGGATCGAGACAGGTTCAGCTTGCTAGTGGTCGTGCGGGAATCTATGTAGATCCTACAGGCGGATTGCCTGCTGGCATGACGGTTACGGATTTTGTGAGTGCAGGTGGTCCAGCTTCGTCATTGGCTTCCTTATCACAAGGGAACAGAGATGTTCAGCGAAAATATACATCTGTTGTCAGCGCTGCATGTGAAGGTATGTCTACGGTAACAGCAATCATAGAAGTTGTGAAGTAAACCCACTTCGAGGAGGATAATAAAATGAGTGAACTTAAGGATGCTGTAAACTGGCAGAATGCACAGAAACTTGGGGACATTTTGCCTGATGTATGGAAAGAGCTGCAAGTGAAGGTTGATCGCATGATGGAGCAAATTGGGGACAAATCCCCCCATGTTGCGAATGATGACGGTATCTATGATGATATGCGGTTCGATTGGTGGACGTCAGGTTTCTGGCCAGGAATTCTTTGGATTATGCATGAAATGACAGGCAAAGAACACTACAAGGAAGCAGCTTGGGAGTGGGATGGCAAGTTCGAGCAAAAAAGTATTCAAGATAATAATTTTCATCATGACGTCGGTTTTCAATATTTGCCGACTGCGGTCATTAAACATAAGTTAACGGGTGATAAGGATGGATTGCGTCGGGGGTTGCAAGCAGCTAATTTCCTGGCAGGCCGATTTAACATTGCAGGTAACTTCCTTCGCGCGTGGAACCAAGATAAGTTAGGTTGGTCGATCGTCGATTCCACGATGAATCTGTCCATTTTATTCTGGGCGGCCGAGACTACAGGGGATCCGAGATTTGAAAATATCGGAAGAGCACATGCCGATACGGTTGTTCAGAAGTTCATCCGGGAAGATGGCTCCGTGAACCATATCTTGAGCTTTGACCCGAAGACGGGCGAGTTAATTGAATCGCTTGGCGGTCAAGGTGCTGGCCCGCAATCGGCTTGGAGCCGAGGCGCAGCGTGGGCCTTGCACGGATTGGTGAATGTGTATCGTTTCACGGGAGACACACAGTATTTAAAAGCAGCTCAACGTGTGGCGAATTACTTCCTGGCGTGTCTCCCAGAAGATTACGTGGCACACTGGGATTTCCGTGCAGATGCTTCGCTGGATAACGAGCCAAGAGATACATCGGCCGCTTCTTGCGCGGCTTCTGGATTGATTGACCTTGCAGCTTTCCTGCCAGCCAACGAAGGTGCGATGTATCTCCGAGCAGCAGAACGGATGCTGCTGTCACTTACGGTGAATTACGGTACGTGGGATACGCCTGAACACCAAGCGATTCTACGCGAGGGAACAGGAAATAAACCTGCTGGCCAGAATGTGAACGTATCGCTCATCTATGGCGATTACTATTACGTTGAAGCGCTTGCTAAGCTGCAGGGCTGGAGGCAGCGAATATTCTAGGATAGCGAAAAGGAGCTAAGCGGTGTCGCGCTTAGCTCCTTTTTTACGAAATTACTAGGCACGCCGCCCATGCTGCAAGCGTGTGCGCGGTTCGTTTGCTGTAACGCCTAATTTGGGCGTTACAGCTGACGAATTGGGGAAGGTGAGCGCGTTCGACCGTCTGTAAGGCCCAATTGGGGCCTTACAGGATAGCGTGTGCGCAGATCGTGTGCTGTAACGCCTAATTTGGGCGTTACAGGTGACGGTTTGCGAAGGTGAACGCGTTCGGGCTTCTGTAAGGCCCAATTGGGGCCTTACAGGATAGCGTGTGCGCGGATCGTGTGTTGTAACGCCTAATTTGGGCGTTACAGGTGACGGTTTGCGAAGGTGAGCGCGTTCGACCGACCGTCTGTAAGGCCCAATTGGGGCCTTACAGGATAGTCTGTGCGCGGATCGTGTGATGTAACGCCAATTTCGGGCGTTACAGGTCACGGCTTTCCGAAAGTGTGTGCGGCGGCGGATCGTGGGCTTACACCCGCGCGCGCGAAGTCTTCCTCTTCCAGCTTGATTTCACTCCACATGACTCAGCTTGCGATACTCCGCGGGAGTCAGGTTTGTAGCTTTCTTAAATGTGCGATGAAAGTGGGACATATGATTAAACCCAGTAAGGTAGGAGATGTCTTCGATGCGCTCATCCGTTTCTTTGAGCAGTTTCATGGCTTCTTCCAGCCGAATGTCATTCACATATTCGACAAAGGAGCGGCCCTTCAATATTTTAAACATCGTGCTGAAATAGGTAGGCGACATAGCTGCTTTGGAGGCAACCTCTTGCAAATGAAGCTCAGAGTTGTAGTTCAATTTAATAAAATCCAAGGCTTTTTCGAAATATTTACGATTAGCTTGAACGTGCTTGTTTTCAGTCGTTTTCTCTACATAAGCCGCGTATTCGCGACCAGCTACAACTAGGAGCTTCTGCAAATTTAATTTAATGATGAGTGTAAACCCATCCTTACGTTCTTGCAGCTCCCGTATCATTTCAGCTATCAGACGTTCCGTATCTAGTTGCACCTCATGGCTCAGATTCAACTTGGGAAGCAACCGATCGTTCAAGGCAACAAAAGGCTGGATGAAAGCGAAATCGACAAAACTGGTCATATCCGTGAGTCCTTGTAAACTATGATCAAGTAAGAAAGGCATGAAATCAATATGGGCAATTTCCGTGTGTTTATTGGGAATCAGCTCAATTTGATGCTCGAAATTGGGTGGAATGGAAAACAAGTCGCCTTTAATTAGTGTAGCTGTTTTGCCATTTACTTTATGCAGACATGTTCCTTTCATGACATAGCAGATCTGAAAATATTCATGAGAATGAGGGATGCTGCCACTAAGAACCTCATTGTTTTTGATATCTATTTTAAAAGGAAATGCATCGTCCATAAACGCCTTGTACGGATAAAAGGGCATGACATCAGCCACCTTTCGAGAGCGATAAGCAAGCGCAGGCTTTGCATGCTCACATTATCATTGATCTTTCGAATATTTGTCAATAACCTTACCTCACTCAAGCATAAAGAAAAAAGCAGTAGTTCTGGCGTTCACCACCAGTCTGCTGCTTCTTCTTTGTTAGGCTAAAACTCCTTTTACATACGCCATATAAGCTGGCAAGGATACTTCGGGCTCATCTAGCAGATCCGGATACCATTTTTTCTCGAATTCAAGTGATAACCAGCCATCATAGTGATTCCTTTTCAAAATATGTATCATTTCTGCCACGGGGACATCACCTTCTCCGATCAGACAAAGCTCATGACCGAGTGGTAAAATTTTGGCATCTTTGACATGCGTGTGTTTGATATAGGGAGCTAATTCTCTATACGTGACTTCAGGGTCTTCTTTATTAAAATAAGGATGGCCGAAATCCCACAATAGACCAAGCGCGCTGCTTGCTGCTCCCGTCAGAATTTCCTGAACGATTTGGTAGTTGTTAATATCACCATGTGTCTCGAGCAAGACGGTAACTTGTTTACCTTCCGCATATTGCCCTAGCTCTGTCAGGGCACCGCTAATGCGTTTGACAACCTCAGTTCTTGAATCAGTTTGAGGCAAAAGATCTCCGAATACACGAATATAAGGGACTTTCAATTGTACCGCGAGATCGATATAGTCCTTCCCTTCTTGAATGGCTTGCGATACCTTATCGGGATCATGAAAGGAGGATGACGCATCCAGACAGCAAATTTCTAGACCTGAGCGTTCAATGTCAATGAGCGTTTGTTCTATGTTTTCAGGAAGGAAAGGTTGTGCCTTGGGTAAGTACATCTCACCATCAATGCCTCGAAGTTCAATCCCATCGTAGCCCATGCGTTTGGCTTCACTTAAGGTATGTGTCCAACTCCAGTTGGGTGTAGCTAAGGTTTGGAATGCAATTTTCATATCAATACCTCCGTAGTTTCATTACCTGCCCCTTCAGAGTAACAAGAAGCGAACGGACTGAACATGCAGTATTTTAAGAATGACTTGCACTATTTTCAAATAATGAGATGAATCGAAAAATAGGGCATAAAAAGACGAAGATAATGCATAGGTGGGGGCAATTCGAAGCGATACAATGAGGCAGAGATCATAAAATTATACTCGTAGAGGGAGATTCATGCCATGAGCGCAGCAACGAAATTGAAAGTAGGCATTGTTGGACTTGGAGCCATTGGTGGAGGCGTGCATGTTCCTATTCTCAAAGGATTGGATAGGGTTGAAGTCGTTGGTGTTTGCGATATCGTCAAGGAGAAAGCAGACCAATATGGGGCAGAGTTACAAACACAAGCCTATTACCATGTCGTGGATTTATTCGATGAATCTGGGCTAGAAGCGATAATCATCGCCGTGCCACACTACGATCATACCGCGATTGCCATAGAAGCTTTCGAGAGAGGTATTCATGTGCTTTGTGAAAAGCCTATCGCTGTTCATGTCAATGATGCGAAGGCTATCATCGCTGCCTATGAGAAAGCCAAAGCGAAGCAGCCTGATCTTATTTTCGGCATCATGTTCCAAGAAAGAACGCTGCCGTTTCATCGTAAACTGAAGGAGATCGTTGCCAGCGGGGAATTAGGCAGATTGATGCGTGTTACGTGGGTGAACACCAAGTGGTTTCGCTCGCAGCTCTACTTCGATAGTGGTGATTGGCGCGCAACGTGGGCTGGTGAAGGAGGAGGCATCCTGACGAATCAGTGTCCGCATAATTTGGATTTGTACCAATGGCTGTTTGGCATGCCATCTCATGTTCATGGCTTCGCACATATTGGCAAGTATCATAACATTGAAGTTGAGGATGAAGTGACCGCTTATTTCGAGCATGAGAATGGCATGATCGGTCATTTCATCGTGACAACGGCTGAGTCACCTGGAACGAACCGTATGGAAATTGTAGGTGAGTTCGGAAATTTAATTTTTGAAAATGATAAGATTATTATTAACAAAGGCAGAGCTTCGATGATCCATCACATTCAAGACACGCCGACCAAATTTGAAAATATCGAGACCTGGTATACCGAGGTTCCGGTTAAACTGAATGTTCCCCACAACCATCCCTATGTCATGGAGCGATTTATTAGCGCTATTGAGAACGGGGATGAAAGTCTGTTAATTGCACATGGTACGGAAGGTATTAACGGATTAACGCTTGCGAACAGTATCATGTTATCCTCTTTCAACAAGACGACAATCGAGCTGCCAATTGATGCGGATGCTTATGAATCTAAGCTTCAAGAGCTCATCAAGAGATCCAAATATAAAAAGAACACGGTCGCTGCTAATCTAGTAGAGGAAGATATGACAAGCTCCTTCTCTAAAGCGTAAATTTCACAGATAGCACAAATTTAAAAAAAGTGAGGGGTATTTCTCCCTCACTTTTTCGTTCTTTTTTATAGACTTTCCCTGTATTTTCCAGGAATAACGCCGGTAAGTTTTTTGAATACAGTTGTAAAATAGGTGGCATTCTCGAAACCGACCATCTCAGCGATAACAAAAATTTTCAAATCTGGTGATTTCAGTAGATCCTTGGCTTTCTCGATCCGCACCTTCGTTAAAAACTCTATGATAGTTTCATCGGTCTCCTGTTTAAAGATTTGACACATGTAGGTTGGACTGAGAAAAACTTCTTCCGCTAATAGCTGAATGGTGACATTGTTCATATAGTGCTGATTGATGTATTGCTTAATTCGTGCAATCACTCTTTGGTTTTTACTATGATGCTTATTCTTCAGATAGAGAGCTATTTCTTCGATGAAGCTTGTCATATAGCTGCGAAGGCTATCAATATCCTTCTTGGTTTGAATGATCTGAAGGAGATCACTCGTGGACTTCCCTAAGATGGATTGGTAGGATTCATCTGCCTCCTGCAAAGGTCGTGCTAACTGAAAGACTAGTTCAGCACTGTGATGATACACATGCTCAACTTGTGTGCTGTTAGGTAAAATAACCTCATCAAACAACTTATTCATTAACGTAGTGACACCTTGGGCATCACCAAGCTTCAGCTGTTGAGTCAGCTGTTTTTCAAGCTCATGGAGCTGCAAATGGCGCTCGGATTCACCTTTGTTATGTGCAATATCATGAATCGTTACGACAGATTCTTTGCCCGTGAAAAAGGTGTGCTGCAGGGCTTCTTTCGCTTCTTGATATGAGACGCTAAGCTGTAGGACAGAACTAACCGAAGAGCCAATGCCAATGGAGGCGGATACCTTCACATATTGACGGACACAACGGACGATTTCTTCTGCAAGGTCGATATATTTGTGGCCAAGAAGCGATTTCTCGTTGAAAATAAGAATAAGTTCATTTTCCATAATATTGGTAAAAGCAAACCCGCTGGCAGCATTCGTCATAATCTCTTGAATGACGTTATGGATAGCGAAAAATAATAGCTGTTTGTTCTCTTCGTTATAGTGGGCAAGCGCATTCTCATAGTCATCGATTTGGAGTAAGCCAATCGCTGTAGCTTCTCCCTTGTAAAGAGGGATTTGGTAATAGCCGATTTTCTCGTAAATCTCCATCTCATTGCTATAATAGCGAGATAGCAGCTGGATGAGAAGCTTCTCTCGGAGGGCAGGAATACTGTCTTTCAGCTGCTTATGCAGCTTGGAATTCAGCTCCTCGCTGTCGCGTTCCCTGACAATCTTCGCTGCTACCTGGCCGAAAACTTCTTTCAATTCATGAAGTTTTACAGGCTTTAAGACATAGGCTTCAGCATGCATGCTTAGGGCTGTTTTGGCGTAATGAAAGTCTTGAACACCGCTGATAAACACAATCTTAGTCGTATTTCCTGCTTCACGGAGTTTTTGAGAAAGCTCAAGACCATCCATAATTGGCATGCGAATATCCGTACAGAGGATATCTGGCTCTAAGCTCATACATATATCGAATGCTTCTTTCCCATCCTCTGCAAGACCAACTACCTCAATGCCAAATTCGGCCCAATCTACGATGGTATGTAGACCATCTCGAATCATTTCTTCATCATCAGCAATTACCATGGTAATCATCGTATTCCTCCTTCGTAGCGCTTACAACTTATTCCGAGTTGTCCTCCACCATCAATCCATCCATCGACTTTCTTGCGGGAAGGTGAATAATGGCTGTTAATCCTTGATCCATGTTGGCTTCATAGTGTAAACCGTATTGTCCACCAAACCATTGCTTGATTCGGGTATTCACGTTGCGAATTCCGAAGGAAGCTGTTTCTTCCACTTGGGAGGAGAGGAGCTCCATAATCTTATGAACGTCGGATTGAGAACCGCTGCCATTGTCCGAGACACGTACATGAAGGTCGTTTCCGTCCAATGTTAGGCTAATCGTGAGGTGGCCTCGTCCTCGACTTGCATTGAAACCATGGATGATTGCATTTTCGATTAAGGGTTGCAAAATAAGTTTTACGGTAACAAACTGGAGTAATTCCGTTGGAGCCTCGATGGTGAAAGTTAATTTATGACTCAAGCGGATTTGCTGAATGGTCAAATAAGCTTGCATTTGATTGATTTCGTCCTCTAGAAGGATGATGGAACGACCTTTATTCAGCGTAAGTCGAAAGAAATCAGATAAGGAGGTAACCATTAAACTAATTTCAGGTACTTGCTTTTTGAGCGCCATCCAATTAATGGAATCCAAGGTGTTATATAAAAAATGAGGATTGATTTGAGCCTGCAGCGCTTCGAGCTCTGCCTTCTTCTTATTGACCTCAGATACATAGAGTTGATTGACGAGCTCTTTCATTTGTCGGATCATTTTATTAAACCTTTGAAACAAATATAAGAACTCATCATTCCGTTTATACTCAATAGAAACATTGAACAATTCAGAGTCTGTTGTAGAGATCGCGCGTACAAATTTGCGTATCGGATTCGTAATATTGTTGGATAAATAGAGAGCAAGAATGAAAGCCATCACCAAACTTACCAGGATCACAAGGATCATGACGTTTCGGAAGGAGAGAAGCTTGCCGTTCAAATCTCGCAGTGGTGAAACGGTTACAATTCGCCAGTTTAATTGCGGAATGAACTTGCTGGCGATGAGTGATTCTGTGTTTTGAATGGAGCCTAATCGCGATTGGAAATCATTAGTTCCCTTAACTGTTGTTTCTTGGATGAGATTCTGACCAATGAACGGCTGATTGACTTCGCCCATACGGGGGCCGACCATCACCTGACCCGTTTCATTTAGAATATAGACTTCGCTATGCGGGGATGGTTTTAAACTATCCATGATTTTGCCAAAATCGGCAATATTCACATCAGCGGTAATCAGTCCAGCATACGGAATCGCTAAATTATCAAGTTCATAGAGCTGCTTCGCTGTTCGTATGTAATAGCTGGGTAGACCGTCTAAATCACTGCTGCCTTGATATAGGCCAAGTACTCGAAATCGGCTTTTAAAAGGCATGGATTGATACCATCCCTGGTCTTGGACAGATTCAACACTGGACACATGGGTGATAAAAGGGAATAGATGATACTCCGGGCGATTCATTAAGAACAAATTGAGTGTGAATTTGGTTCGGCCCATATTGGTCAAACTGTAGCTGTCAAGCAAGGTATTTAATTGGGTCATCTCGTTGATAATGCCAATATCATCGCCAGGTTTATCGGAGGATAGAATACCTTGCAAGGTATTGCTTGTATAGATTTTGGTCGTAATATCGTTGATTTGTTCCAAGGTTTCTAATACATTTAATTCCATCATATTCATGCTGCGATCGATAGAATCGGTCATGTTTTCAGAAATGGTAGAGCTTGATTGTTGGTATAACGAAGTAACAATAATGGTTGATGGAATAAGCACAAGTGATAAAAAATAGATGAGCAGTCTGTTTTTAATGCTGATATTATTAAGGAAAAGCTGTTTAAGGGGGCGTGGCCACATCACGCAATCTCCTTTCTATCAAGCTTTGAATAAGGGTGGATAACCCCATTGTAAGGGAAGGTGTTTTGAAATGAAACAAAAAAAATGGTTTGTTGTTGTCGGTGTCTTTTTAGTTATAAGTATAATTCTTGCTAGTATACAGTATATTCGGTCCATGTCCAATGAGATAAACGGAGGTGGTCAACCCGTAAGTGAACGACCGAAAGAGATCATTACATTCTCCTACGCATCGTTTGGATCGGACGCCGAGATGAGACGAGTGATCGATACCTATAATCAAACAAATCCGGATCATGTGTTTGTTCAATTACTTACCATTCCCCGTGAAAATTACACAAGAACATTAAACATGCTTATGACTTCAGGCGAGGGGCCGGATCTTTTTTCCATTCACTCGGATTGGGTTGCCACTTATATGTATAAGAATTGGTTCAAGGACATAACCGGAGATCTTCCAGCAACGATGAAACAGGATTACTCGGATTGGGCATTCGAATATGGCAGTTTCAATGGCAAACAATATGTGATTCCTTACGGTCTAAGCACTGTTAGGCTTGGCTACAATAAGGAGTTGTTCCGATTGGCAGGTCTGGATGAGAATCGCCCGCCGCAAACGCTTGCGGAGTTGAAGGAAATGGCCACGATGATCGCTAAAAAGCAAATTGGCAATCAGAAGTATGGGTTTGTCTGGCCGCTTGCGGAGGAATGGTACGGTTTCATGCAAAGCATGGAGATTCCAATGACATATAGCGGAGTTTCCGTATTTAATTTCAAAGCGGGTAAGTTCGACACAACAGGTTATATCCCTTGGATGCAAACGATGTTGGACATGAAGAATAACGGCAGTTTATTCCCGGGGAATCTGACTATGAAGTATGACACGGCGCTTACGCAGTTTGCCAAGGGTAATGTAGGGATGATGCTACTTTCTAGCAGTGATGTTTACAGGCTGGAAAATGAACTCAACATCCAAACAGACTGGGGAGTGGGAATGCCGCCAGCATTGGATCAACAGAAAATTGGAGCTGGTGCCTTAATGATTGTTCCTGAGCCGGTCATTGGAATTAATAGTGCAACCTCCCACAGTGAAGCAAGCACGCGATTCTGGCAGTATCTTCATTCAGACAGCGTGATTACAAAGATGTATGAGAAGGGGATTTATTTCCCAGTGTCATCTCGTATAAGGCAAACCAAGGCAATTGACGCTGTGCAGGTCAACTCTAAGTTTATGAGTTTTCAGCCTACGACGTTGGAGTCATTTTATCCGAAACCACCTGTACTCTTGGACAGCTCAATAACGACAAGTGTTATAAATCAAGATCATTTTGGATGGAATAATCGACTCAAAGCTTACCGAGAAGTCGCATCTGGAACAGCTCCGGTTCAAGATATGCTGGTAGCAGAAACGCAACGTCTGAATGCGATGCTTCAAGGAGCCATACAAATGGGCTCCATTTCAATCCAATCGTATATCCAAGCAACTTTTGATATGAAACACCCACTAGATAAATAACCGTTGTAAAAAAACGAAGCCTGTCAATTATCGACATCCTTCGTTTTTTTTATGTCTACCTAAATATTTTTACATAAATCCTAAAATGCTTTATTTTCAAATTTGTGTAAAAAGATAGAATGTAAATATACAAAGAGAGATTGGAGTGAAGATTCAACATGACTAGACTTTCAGAACACATGAGAAATATCGTGCGCTTCCGAGTTTTATTCTTGATGATGCTGCCCGCGCTAGCCATTGTCATTTTCAACAACTATATTCCGATGTTTGGGGTAATTCTTGCTTTTAAAAATTACAATTTCACTGATGGTATTTTGCACAGTCCATGGGTAGGGTTGGAAAACTTTAAATACCTCGTACAAACCGATGTGGCGTGGACAGCAACGCGTAATACGATTGGTTTCAATGCTGTATTTATTGTGTTAAACACACTTGGAGCAGTTGCGGTATCCATTGGATTGAACGAAATTCGTGGAATGAAGCTTAAGAGGGCATTCCAGAGCACAATCCTTTTTCCTTATTTTATCTCGTATGTAGCGGTAAGTTACATCCTGTATGCCATTCTTGGGCAAGCCGGATTTATAAATTCAACGGTTTTGAAATTCTTCGGGATGGACGCCATCTCGTGGTATGCGGAAGCGGATAAATGGTTCTATATTCTACCGGTCGTCAACACTTGGAAGCACATAGGTTACTTTGCGGTCGTCTACTTGGCAGCGATCGTATCCATTGATACCGAGTATTATGAAGCTGCTTTAATTGATGGTGCTAGCAAGTTCAGACAAATGCTCCATATTACGCTGCCGATGCTTGCACCCGTTGTGATCGTTATGGTGCTGCTGCAAATTAGCCGAATATTCAATGCGGATTTCGGATTATTCTATCAGGCACCACTCAATTCAGGATCACTGCTTCCTGCTACGGAAGTTATTGATACGTTTGTCTACCGGAATTTCCTATTAAACGGTAATGTCGGTATGTCGGCTGCAGCCGGTTTCTATCAAGCGTCCGTGGGCTTTGTACTGGTGTTGTTGACGAATCTCGTTGTCAGACGTGTCAGCAAAGAAAATGCATTATTTTAGGGGGATTTGCAATGGAAGAAGTCGTTAAATCGCGTGAGATCATCAAAAGAAAATCCAAAACATATCACGCCAATGCCATGTCACCCGTTAGTTATTACGTCTTGGTGACCGTGTTGGGACTTACGAGTTTACTATGTGTGGTGCCTTTACTGTTAGTCATTTCGGTTTCGTTTTCTGCGGAAAGCAACATTTTGAGAGAAGGCTATCGATTTATTCCTGAGGTATTTTCCGTGGATGCCTATAGGTTCCTCATTGATGATTTGGATAAAATAACAACGGGTTATGGGATTTCTATTCTAGTGACAGTGGTTGGCACGTTCCTAAGTTTATTAGTTACATCCTTGTTTGCTTACCCAGTGTCACGACCGGATTTTCCTTATCGAAATCAGTTTTCTTTCATTGTCTTTTTTACCATGCTATTCGGTGGTGGGCTCGTCCCTTGGTATTTGCTTTATTCACAGGCTGGCTTGAAAAATACGCTGCTGGCGCTTATCATTCCACATCTTGTTGTTCCTTTTAATGTTATTATTATGCGTATTTTCTTCACGAATACGATACCTCATGCGCTTATAGAATCGGCCAAAATCGATGGTGCTGGCGAATTAAGGATTTATGGCAAAATTATTTTGCCGTTATCGTTGCCGGTACTTGCTACAATCGGGCTGTTTCAAATGTTATCGTATTGGAACGACTGGTACACCTCATTAATTTTTATTAACAATCCTAAGCTAGTAAGTTTACAATATTTGTTGTATAAGGTCATTAGCGATCTTAACTATATCAACTCTGGTGCTGCCAGTATTCAGGCTGTGAATGCCATTCAAAAGACACTTCCTTCTGAAACGGCAAAAATGGCCATGGCGGTCATAGGTATTGGGCCTATTATTATGGTATATCCGTTCTTACAGAAGTATTTGGTTAAGGGACTAACTGTAGGCTCTGTAAAAGGGTAACATTACTTGATTGGCTATAACCAGACCATCTGGCTAAGCATATAAAAGAACGACATTATAGGAGGGTTTATACATGAGTAATATGAAAAAGCTTAACACAATTGCTCTGGCTGTTACACTGCCAGCACTGCTTTTATCCGCTTGTTCGAAATCGGGTACAGAAACAGCAACAAAAGCACCTGCCTCTTCATCTGGAGCTACAACTGCTGCACCAGCCAAAAAATTGGAGCCACGTGAAATATCGATTTATTTCGCGGGACCTACTGCACAAAAAGATGTGGCGCTGGTTGAGGAAGAAATCAATAAAATTACGAAAGAAAAGATTAATGCTACGGTCAAAATTAATCACTTAGGCTGGGGCGATTATGCCCAAAAGACGAATCTGATGATTGCATCCGGTGAGCCATTTGATCTCATGTTTACTTCGGGTAATGATCTGAGTATCAATGTGGCCAAAGGCGCCTACGTTGCGTTGAACGATCCGGCGAATAATCTGTTGGAGAAGTACGGACAAGATATTATTAAATCGATTAATCCAAAGTATTTAACAGGTACAACAATCAAAGGCTTAAATTATGCGCTTCCTACGCAAAAAGAGATGGCATCCATGCAAGGTCTATTCTTGCGCAAGGATCTGGTAGAAAAGTATAAATTGGATCTGAAAACAGTTAAAAAACTGGAAGACTTGGAACCATTCCTACAGCAAGTAAAAGCAGGCGAGTCTGCTGATGTGATCCCGATCCAAGCAACTTCCAACTTCTTGAACTTGCTGCCATTTGAAACGATTGGCGGATTTGCAACTCCGGGTGTTATTTCCAAAACGGGTACGTCCCCTAAGGTTGTCAATCTTTTTGAAACAGAAGAAATGAAGAACCTATTTAAATTAATGTATAATTGGAACCTAAAAGGCTACTTCCAAAAAGATCCAGGCACGAACACGAATCTGAAAGCACAAACGGACGAAGGATTGGTCGCATCCAGATGGTCGCAGCTTAAACCAGGCGGAGATCTAGAGGCAAGTAACACGAGTAAAAAGCCATTAATCCAAGTGGAATTTACACAGCCTTACGTTGCATCTGCTGATCTCAACAATTCGATGCTTGCCGTTTCCAGAACGTCGAAAGATCCTGAAAGAGCGGTTATGTTCTTGAACCTGATGCATAGTGATGCTCGCATCGTCAACTTGATGGACTACGGAATTGAAGGAAAGCATTACGTGAAGGTTGCTGGCAAAGATAACGTCATCAAGACACCGGACGGCTTCGCAACTTCGAAGGATACAGGATATTTTCCTGGAAACACTTGGCAAGTAGGGAATCAGTTCTTGACTTATTTGTTCCAAAATGAAGATCCTCAGAAATGGGAGAAATTCAAAACATTCAACGCAGCGGGTGTAGCTTCTCCAATCCTCGGCTTCACTTATAATAGTGATAGCACCAAGAATGAAGAGGCAGCTTTAGCCAGTGTGTATAAATCCTATATTGATGGCCTTAGCGGTGGTGTACTTGAACCGGAGAAATATTTGGCAGAGTTCAACGATAAGCTGAAAAAAGCTGGCATGGATAAAGTTATTGCTGAGAAACAAAAGCAAGTAGATGAGTTTTTGAAAACTAAAAAGTAAGAAATAACGGAAGCAGCGTCATTACATTGTTGAGAATCACCCGATTAGGGGGAACTCACGATGTGGTGGCGCTGTATTAACTTCAAATGACAAAAGGTGGAAAGTGGATGAGCCAAAACTTATTGTTTAAGAAGCCGGCTAGTGATTGGAATGAGGCATTGCCTGTGGGTAATGGACGATTGGGAGGGATGGTGTTTGGCAGAATTCGAAATGAAAGAATTCAGCTGAATGAAGACTCCATCTGGTATGGGGGACCTCGCGATCGGAATAATCGCGATGCCTTGCCGCAACTCGGTGAAATGAGGAGATTGCTTAAAGAAGGAAGAGCTGCTGAAGCTCATCGGCTAGCCGAATTGGCTTTTTCAGGAACACCGAACAGTCAGCGTCACTATATACCTGCGGGGGATTTGCTGCTGTTTATTGAGGAAGACGAGAATGGTATTTCCCATTATCGAAGAGAGCTTGACCTTGAACGTGCGGTTGCGACTACAACATATGAACGAGATGGATACTCGTATCGCCGGGAAACCTTTGCGAGCTTCCCTGACAGTGTACTGATTACACGTCTTGAAACATCTAATCCTGCGGGTATTTCGCTTTATGCCAGATTAGATCGCAAAGAAGGTAAATATGCAGATGTAACAGGAAAAATAGGCCATGATACGATTGTCATGCGTAATCAGTGTTACGGCTTATCGGACAAGGACTATGTCATTATGGTAAGGGCAGTCGCAGATGGTGGTATCGTCCAGACCATGGGTGAACATATTACGATTCAAGGTGCTCATGCGGTGACATTTGTGCTGTCGGCTGCTACAACTTTTAGATATGCGGATCCTGAGGAAGCGTGTACAGATCTGATTGCGCAAGCTGCTGTCAAGCCATACGAGATGTTACTAGCAGACCATATAGCTGATTATAGAACCTTGTATACTCGCTTGACTTTACAACTTGAAGGGATTGAGCCGGATGTTCGGGAGACGCTATCCACGCCAGAGCGACTCGAACTGGTTAAGCAGGGGCAGGAGGATCTAGGGCTAATTGCACTGTATGTTCAATTTGGCCGTTATCTGCTCATTGCCAGCAGCCGTCCCGGTTCATTACCTGCGAATCTGCAAGGGATTTGGAATGATGAGATGCTGCCGGCATGGGACAGTAAATATACGATTAACATTAATACACAAATGAATTACTGGTTGGCTGAAACCTGCAACTTGTCGGAATGCCATGAGCCATTATTTGATCTGATCGAACGAATGAGGGAGCATGGCAGACAAACAGCTGCCATTATGTATGGATGTCGTGGCTTTGTTGCACATCACAATACCGATATATGGGCGGATACGGCGCCACAGGACATGCATCTTCCCGCTACCTATTGGCCCTTTGGCGGAGCATGGTTAAGTTTGCATCTCTGGGAGCATTACCAATTTACGCAAGATAAGGAGTTTCTGAAGAGAGCCTATGACACAATGAAAGAAGCGGCCTTGTTCTTCCTTGATTTCTTGATTCAGGATGAGAACGGCTGGCTGATCAGTTCACCTTCAGTTTCACCTGAAAATAAGTATATATTGCCCACTGGGGATACAGGTATTCTATGTTCTTCACCGACGATGGATAATCAAATCTTGACCGAGTTATTCTCGGCTTGTATGGATGCCTCCGAACACTTGGAGGTAGATGAGGAGTTTCGGATTCAACTGGCACATGCACGAAGTAAGCTTCCACCAACACGGATTAGTAAATATGGAGGGATACAAGAGTGGTCCGAAGATTATGAGGAAGTACATCCAGGGCATCGGCATATTTCCCACTTGTTCGCGCTTCATCCTGGAACTGGCATAAGCGTTAGCCGTACACCGGAGTTGGCGGGGGCAGCAAGAATAACTTTACAGAGACGTTTGGCCCATGGCGGAGGTCAAACGGGATGGAGTCGTGCGTGGATCATTAACTTTTATGCCCGGTTAAAAGATGGTAATCAGGCTGCTTTTCATATGGGAGAGCTTCTAACACATTCGACTTTACCGAATCTGCTGGACAATCACCCGCCTTTTCAGATTGACGGCAATTTTGGGGGAGCAGCGGGCATTGTGGAACTGTTGCTGCAAAGCCATCATGGCATGATAGAGCTGCTGCCTGCTCTTCCATCCAGTTGGAAGAATGGGAGCGTTACTGGTTTGAAAGCGCGAGGTGGTTATGAAATTGATATGCATTGGGCGCATGGACAGTTGCAAGCAGCTACGATTCGTGCCAGTCATGGTGGACGCTGCCGAGTTTATGCTCATTTGCCTATCTGTGCCAAGGATGAACACAATCAGACCATAAATATGGTTGAGCAAGATCAACGGACAATTCAATTTAATATGGAGCCGGGACAGGTAATTAGGCTTATCGTGGAGGAGTAGATTAAGTGTGATTAGTGAGCAATTCCGTAACATGCTGCAAGAACAGAACATGATTAACCGAGAACAGTTTCAGCTCTTCCCGTCGGCAAGTGACAGGGCATATTGGAAAGATATGCCTGTGGAAGTGAGAAGGCAATTGATCGAACAAGGAGAGAGTTATTCAAATTATGAGTGGCCGATTATTTCGGCATCGATGATGTTGACCTTTGCGCGAACGGGTTCTCTGGATCTCTGCGATGAGACGTATTTGAAGCGAAGAACAGCCCTGGGAACGTTGGTCGTAGCAGAGTGCATAGAGGGAGAAGGACGATTCCTCGATGATATTGTCAATGGGATATGGGCTATTTGCGAAGAGACAAGTTGGATCGGTATCATGCATAGTGAGGAAGACGTGCTGCCTCTCGGGAAGGGCCATTCGTTGGATTTACGAGGGGCAGAGACAGGTTCGTTGCTGGCTTGGGTCTCCTATTTGCTTCGAGACGAGTTGAATAAGATGACCCCTCATATCGTGCAGCGTATTCAGAGGGAAGTGAAAAAGCGCATATTGGATGCGTATATGGAGCGCGATGACTATTTTTGGATGGGCTTTGCGAAAAAGCCAGTAAATAATTGGAATCCGTGGATTAATTCCTGCTTCTTAACAGCGTTGCTTCTTGTAGAAGAAGATCCTACACGCAGATGGGAAGGGCTCACTAAATTTCTCGCAAGTCTGGATACTTTCCTAGAAAGTTATCATTCGGATGGTGGCTGTGATGAAGGGACTACGTATTGGGATCGGGCTGGAGGAGCACTGCTCGATTGTCTCGAGCTGCTTAAGCATGCCACTGGCGATACAGTTGATCTGTTCAAGGAGCCATTAATCCAAAATATTGGCCGATATATTTATCGTGCGCACATTTATGACGGGTATTTTATTAATTTTGCTGACGGTTCTGCCAAGATCACTAACTTCCAGTCGGTGCAAGCCTACAAGTACGGGGTATTCATCGAAGATCCGCTGTTATGCGATCAGGCAGTTCATCAATACCGCTTGAGTTCGGCTAAACTTATTCAGCATCCCTGGTTTCCCATGCTTCGCAGTCTATCGGAAATCAAATATTATGCGGCTTTGAGCCGTGCCGACGTCTCTCCGCCCTATCTGAGGGATGTGTGGTTGGACGGCATTCAAGTGATGGCGGCAAGAGAACAGAGCGGTTCCCCAGCAGGCTTATACATCGCTGCCAAAGGCGGCCACAATGACGAAAGCCATAATCATAACGATATTGGACAGTTTATTCTGTATGCGGATGGACATCCTGTCATCGTTGATGCAGGCGTTAATTCTTATAATAAGCAAACGTTCAGCGATCAACGGTATGAATTATGGACGATGCGATCCACGTATCATAATGTCCCGACGGTGAACGGATATGAGCAGCTTCCAGGTCGTGATTACAAAGCGAAACGGGTAGCTTACATGGCGGGTGAGGAAGAGGCTCGGCTTACACTCGACATAGCTGCTGCGTATCCGTCAGAGGCGGGTATACATGAGTGGAATCGCGAGATCACACTGCATCGATCTTCGCCTGCAAGCGTCATCCTGCGTGATGCCTATAATTTGAGCAGGAGCAGTAATGCCTTGCAATGGCAATTTATGACCTGTTGCCAAGTACAAGAAGTGTGTTCGGGTGAGCTTCTATTCCAGATTGGAGCGAGAAGCTCTGTTCGAATGGTATATCCGGAACGATTCGCGATGAAGCAAGAGCGGATCGAAACGAAGGATAAATGGATGACAAAAGTTTGGGGCGAGTGTATTTACAGAATAACCCTAAGCTGTCAAACGGACGTTAATCAAGGCACCTGCTCGTTTACATTTGAACAAGTGGGAACGTAACTTTAGACCATCGAGCCTCGCAGCCGAGCCGTCGAAAATCGACGGCTCAGGAGCTGGCGCGCGCAAAAGTGACTCTGAGCCGGCCCAAATGCCGTCTCCAGCAAACAACCGTCAGATTGAAAGTTAATTTGACGGTTGTTAATATTACGCTTCTTAATATATTGATAGGAATCTAAATATCCTTCATTTCCAAAAAAAATCAATCAGGTAGAATATGTATTGAAGTGAGTTCTAATTCAGAATACTAATATCTGAGCGCAATTGTTCCATCACTTCAAGCTTGAATTGTTTTGTTGAATTGGAATGGTAACGTTTCCATTTATGGCTGCAACAAAGGGGGACGGGTAAACGAGCGCTAGGAGGTGTGGATTACCAGCTAACCAGTTATTTATGTAGGCAATCTATCCCTTCCACGATAGATTCATACAGACTATGAGGAGGAAGCAACGAATGATGAAATTCAAAAAAATCACATCATGTATCACGGCACTCACACTTCTATTGTCAGTCGCAAGTATAGGTTTTACCCCGTTAAGCCACAAAGCGAATGCAGCTGAAACAGTCAAAATGAATCATACCTTTGAAACGACAGACCCAAATTTCGGTTCGTTTGCTGTAGGAGCAGAGATAGCACCAGTTCCTACCATGTTTCAAGTGGAAACTTCGTTCTCCAAAAAGATTGTCAGTGAGTCCAATGAAAATCGGGCTCTGGAAGTTACCGTACCAGCGGATCAACAGGGGAAAACGCGGTTTTACTATGCAGCGGGCTCAGGCGCTCAAACAACGGGAAACCGTTTTAGCTTCGAAGGATCTTTAACGTTCAGTAATCAAGCCAAAGAGTTTGATCTGAAGGTTATCCCAGGAGACTGGGGGCAAAATCTTCCTATTGCTAAATTTTTACCTAGTGGAGATTTGCAAGTGAGATCAGGTACACTCGCCCAAGGGACTTATGTTAAACGAGGTACCTGGGAGGCGAATAAAACGTATGTCGTTAAGTTGGATCTCTACAACGATATCAATAAATACGATCTGTTTATCACAGATAAAACGACAGGGCAAACAACAATGCTGGCAAGTGGCGAGCCGTTAATGGGTGCTTACGGTACGCCAAGTCACGATTTTTTATCAACTGGTGTTGTCTATTACAATATTGAGGCTGTCGGTACAACTGCGGCAACTAGCACGACTGTCCGATATGACAATATCAAACTGTCCTATTCGAATGATGTTCGTGATGCCTACACGCCTGCGGCGGATGCTACACTTTTAAGAACAACGACCTTTGAAACAAACGATACAGATGCAACAATTGCAGGCACAGCTACAGGGTCCGTCATTAAAACGAATATTCTAGACGCCAAATCCCCATCAGTCATGAAGATTGTTTATGAGAACAATTCGCGTTGGGTAGATGTGACAACAACGCAGGATGAGCCAGGGGATATTGGATTTCCGATCTTCCAATCTTGGGGAAATGATTCCATCTACAAGAGCTACACGCTGGAAGCGGATTTCATGCTGAAAGATGCAAATGCCGATTACTATCTGAGATTAGTAGATGGAGCTTGGAGTGGTGTGAAGAGCAACACGTTGCTGCTCTCCAAAACAGGGAAAATTTTCTCTCGTTCATCAGGGACTGGAAATGGCGCATTTGCTGCAAGGACGACATGGGAAGTGAATAAAGCCTTCACGCTCAAATTGGTCGTACATGCAGATACGTTAAGCTATGATCTCTATCATGTGAAAGATGGCGTTACAACAAAGTTAGTTAATAATGAACCCATACAGAATGCCAGTGCATTTACTACGAATGGTATCGCCGCATTTATGCTCCATGTTGATGCAGGCACGCATAGCAAATCTACGATTCTAGTAGATAATATCAAAATATTAACGTCCAATCTTGCGGGAACAGCACCGGTAATTCATGCATCGCCAGGAACTTTGCTAGATGCGGCACCAGTTATTGGTACGCCAATCAATTATTATGTAAGTCCTACTGGAAGCGATGCCAATGATGGAAAGTCCACGACTACGCCGTTCCAGACGATACAAAAGGCTGCTAATCTTACCGCGCCTGGCGATACGGTGAATATCATGGATGGTCTGTATACTTACAGTGGTGGCAACCGAATGGTGACCATTACCAAATCAGGCGCATTCAACACGGCAACGAATCAGCCAGCGTATATCACATACAAAGCAGCGCCAGGCGCACATCCTGTACTTTTCTCTGATAATGCTTGGGATGTCATTCTCGTACAAGCCAGCTATATCATCATTGATGGGATTGAAGTTAAAGGAAACAACGCCAACCTCACTCTTGCTGACGGTGAAGCCGCCTATAACTACTGGTTAGAGCAAACCACAGCTGGTCTACCTGTTAACTATGGAGACCCAAGATTCACGAAAGCCAACACGAACGGAATTAACATTAACAGTGGAACAAATTTAGCCAATGGTTTGCCACCTTTTCATCATATTACAGTAAGAAATAGCATTATTCATGATCTACCTGCTGGGGGGATCGGCTCCGCTAATGTTGACTATATCACCATAGAGGACAATCTGGTTTACAATAACGCTTGGTATACGATGTATGCTTGTAGCGGTATCAGTGTCCTAGGGGGAGTGGATATAGACACACAGACAGGTTACAAGAGTATTATTCGCAACAATACCGTCCATCACAATCAAACGAATGTGAAATGGAATCAAGTCAAAACGTATTCCGACGGGAACGGGATCATTATTGATTATAATAAAAACACTGGAGCAACCTTCCCGCCTTATAAAGGGAAAACGCTGGTGGAGAATAATATCTCCTATAACAACGGGGGATCAGGTATTCACTCTTTTAACTCAGCTAACGTAGATATTATGAACAATACGCTGTACAACAACAATCAAAATCTTCACTTGACGTATGCGCAGCTGTTCGCAAGCAGCTCGGAGAAGGTAAATATCTTTAACAACATTGTGTATTCTAGAGATCTTCGTCAAGGGGAAGTCAATTATTCTATTAATAATGCCAGTGGCAGTGAATTTGTTATCTATGCCAACAACATCTATTATGGTGGTGGTACGCCGAAAGAAGTCGGAGTCAACGATGTAATCACAGATCCCAAATTCGTGTCGTTGGATCCGGCAAATGCCAATTTCCTTCGTCTCCAGTCGAATTCACCAGCTATTGATAGAGGGACGAAGACATTAGCACCTTCCATTGACATTACTCATGCGGCACGTCCACAAGGTGCTAAATACGACATCGGCGCGTATGAAACCAGTTATACAAGCGCTAATCCTATTGGCAATGATGTCATCGATATTGATGCCATCAGACAAACCATGGTGTTTACGCCAGAGAGCGGAACAGCACGCTTTGGCACACCTACGATTGATGGTGCTATTGACCCGATCTGGAACTCAGCGACGATTCTCAATGTTAACAAATATATTGATAATTCCACAGCTCCCGTAACTTCCGGTGCTACGGGGAAGGTTCGAGTTCTATGGGATGTTGATAATCTGTATGTGCTTTCTGAAGTTACCGATCCTGTATTACGTAAAACCAATGCAAATCCTTGGGAACAAGATTCTGTGGAGATATTCTTGGATGAGAACAATGGCAAAACAAATTCTCATCAGCCGGATGACAGACAATACAGAATTAATTATGACAATGCAAAGACGGTAGGAAGCCAAGGAAATGGTTCGGAATTTACTAGCTCCACTTCATTAACAGCTACTGGATATCTCGTAGAAGTCAAAATTCCATTTAAAACGATTAAAGGTTCTGTAGGAAAAGTCATAGGCTTTGACTCACAGGTCAATGATGATAAGGGTGTAGGTTCCAGAACAAGTACAGCGATCTGGAGTGATGGTAAAGGAATCGGTTATTCCAACACATCCCGATGGGGGAATCTGACACTGCAGGGGCAAGTGGGAGACACGACGCCGCCAACTGTGCCAGGGAATGTACAGGTTACGGAGAAAACCCATCAATCCGCAAATCTAAGTTGGACGGCTTCAACGGATGAAACAAGCAGTGTAACTTATGAGGTTTATAACGGTACGAATAAAATAGCTTCCGGCTTGACGGCAACCACCTATGTGGTTAGTAATTTACAGCCAGCTACCGCATACAGCTTTAGTGTGCGTGCACGTGACGCTGCGGGCAATCTCTCTGCATCCAGCTCATCTCTTGCCGTTACGACGAATGAAGCGCCAATTCTTGTTACCTCCATATCCGTTTCTGGCAATGATATTAGCACGAACGGTGGTACTTCTCAATTTCAGGCGTTTGTCATTCCTTCAACAGCAACACAAGCTACCGTACTGTGGAATGTGTATGAAGCTGATGGTGTGACACCGACCAATAAGGCAGTAATTAGCTCCACGGGGTTGTTAACGGCTGTAAAGAATGGTTTTGTTCGTGTTGTTGCTTCCTCGACGGATGGCACAGGAAGTAAAGGCGGCAAATTAGTTGCGTTAAATGGGCAATTAGTAGGAAATCAACAAGTATTATCTACAACACTTGCCGGTGTTGGCTCCGTTAATCATGGAGCATCCTTCTCCACCAATCTAGGTTTGACTTTCCCGACAAGTAGCGTAACCACTGCTGTTTATGGTGTGGACGTCATGGTGAGTTATGATCCAGAAGATATCGAGTTTGTAGATGCTGTTTCACTAAAAGCTGGACTTACTTCCGTTACTGTAGACAAGAATGTTCCAGGCCAAATTCGTATCTTTGGCGTGAGCACGCAGCCAAGCGGTGCAATCTCAGCATCAGGAGATGTGTTCAAGCTGAATTGGAAGGCCAAAGAACCAGCAGCAGACAAGACTACTGTAATTGCAGTGACAGCTGCGGTCACATCAGACGGCCAAGGTGAACTTAGCTCAGCGCAATTGTCTTCGCAAAATGTGGTTGTGGTTGTGATTGACAAGACTGCACTCCAAGGTGTGATTACGATTGCCCAAACAATCTTATCAAATGCAGTTGAGGGGACTCAGCCAGGCCAATATGAAGCAGGATCTAAAGCGACGCTGCAGACTCAGATTACTTCTGCCCTTGCTGTAAAGAGTAATCCGGTAGCTGCACAGGCAGATGTGGATAAAGCAGCTGACGACCTGAATAAGGCTATTAATCATTTTAATGATCAACAAATTGCTGGTTACAACTTTAGTTATTTAGTTCTGATGGCGCAACAATACGGAAAATCCGCAGCGTCTAGCAGTGATTGGAACACAGTGAAAAAGTATGATGTGAATGGTGACAATATCATCGATATCTTTGACTTGATTGAAGTAGCCAACCAAATTTAATAAGCGCAAGTAGGGGGAAGGGGAAACCTTCCTCCTAATCTCTATCACAAGGTGGATAATGACGATGAAAACTTACTTTAAGCTGGCATCCTGCCTAATGCTCTTAGTTTCCCTCACGATGAGTCTGTTTTCATGGAATAGCTATGCTGCAACAGCCCAACCTACATATGCCGTCACATTTTCAAGTAACACAGTAGAGACTGGTCAGACCATTACGATGACAATTAAGGGACAACAAGTTGCCAACCTGTATGGCATGGAAATTGTGTTTACCTATGATGCAGAGCGATTGCAATATGTTGATAAATCAGGTTCACCAGACATTACTCCTAATCGGGACCTTTTCCCAGAGAATGCAAGTCTAGAAGTTGCCCCAAAAGTAGAAGGAAATCAAATTATTTATGCAATTACAAAAACAGGACAAGCGCCGGCTAGTCAGGGGGATTTCAACCTTATTACCTTGAATTTTAAAGCTCTTGAACAAGGAAACGCGGTTGTACATCTGATTTCCGTCAAATTAGGGGCTTCTGGAACATCACCTGCCATCTGGACAGATGGCGTATCTTCTTCTCTTCCTATTACAAGTAGGTCGGTATCGGGAAGTAATGGGAATAATAATGGAAATAACAATGCGAATGGCAATTTACCCCCAGTTGTTGGGACAAATATCGTGCAACTTACACCGCAGCTTAATCAGGGTACAGCTAAAGCAACACTTACTGTAGATTTGCTTAACCAGCTCCAAAGCCAAAAGGGATCTGACGCTACGAACAAAAAGACAGTGGTTATTCCCCCTACTGAAGGTGCAACAGCATATGCTTTGTCTATTCCATCTGCTTTCTTCCAGACGAACGGTGGAATCAAGCAAGTTGACATCCAAACGCCGCTTGCGACAGTCATTGTTCCAAAAGATATGCTGAAGAACAATGAACTTTCACAATCGGACAATGTTGTTCTATCTGTTCAAATTGCGGATACCTCAGCCTGGAGCAGTGAGCTAAGGACTATGATTGGCAAGAACCCAGTCATCGATTTAAACATCGAGATTGATGGTCAGAAGGTAGCTTGGCATAACGAGAAGGTCCCCGTTACGGTAAGCCTGCCTTATCAGCCAACAGCCGAGGAATTGCTGCACCCTGAATATGTGAATGTTTGGTATGTCGACGATAGTGGGAATGTGCAAAGGCTGCCATCTGGCAGATACGATGCCGCAACAGGTCGAGTTATTTTCCAGACCACACATTGGAGCAAGTACGCAGCCGTGTATGAAATCAGAAGCTTTATGGATATCAAGGACATAGCATGGGCGCAAAAACCGATCGAAGTCCTCGCTTCCAAAGGTATTATTAATGGCGTTACGGATACACAGTTTGGACCCAAAAACGATATTACACGTGCCGATTTTATTTCTCTTCTGGTTCGCACCCTTGACCTAAATACAGATAACGCGGATGTTTCTTCCTTTGAGGATGTCCAAGCCAGTGATTATTTCTTCAAATCGGTGTCCATTGCCCGTAGTTTAGGAATTACGAATGGCGCAAATGGCAATGCGTTTATGCCGAATGCACCAATCTCTAGACAGGACTTAATGGTGATGTCAGTGAGAGCATTACAATTGACTAATAAGCTTATACTTCCAAGCGATGCTTCGGGAATTAGCGCATTCGCAGACCATGCGGACATTGCGAGCTATGCCAAAACTAGTGTAGCAGCCTTAGTTCAACAAGGAATCATTTCCGGTGATGGAACGCACATTCGGCCAACTGACAACATGACACGTGCAGAGGCTGCTAAATTACTATATGAACTGTACAGCAAGTATGCCAATCTCTTGTAGGTGAAGAGCGCCATCCCATGTTGAGAATTGCCGTAAGGCATACGAAACATGGGGTGGCGCTGTTTTTATGTACATGATCAAAAGAAGTGAAACTATCTTAATATATGAATAGGAATCTAAATATTCTTTATTTCCCGAAAAAAACAATCAGGTAGAATATAACTGAAAGAAGGTATGTGATTGAATGCTTGCGTCGAAGTATGTATTCGAAAGCTGGATTCGAAGCATACAGTCCACTTGAAAGGAGGTGTAAGTAGGCACTATTAGAATGGAATGATAGCGGTTTCATCAGAGTGCATCATGGAGAAAAGTCTCAGTACTTGTTTGTCCTTATACGAGATTAAAGGAGGATGTAATAGGATGATGAGAAGGTACGACCTCGTTGTGTTCAAATGGATTTTTTTAGTAATCGGTATGTGGGCTATATGGATGTGTATACCAGTAAAAGCCCATGCGGCGCCACCTGTAACTTATTATGTGAGTGTAGATGGCAATGATGTGAACACGGGACTTGGACCTGAACCTTCCAAGGCACTTCGATATATCCAGACTGCTGCCAACAAGACGAATCCTGGCGATACGGTTTATGTGATGAATGGTACGTATTGGGATAATGGGAGTCCGATCTTAACGATTACTCGCTCTGGGACGGCTAATGCTTATATCAGCTATAAAGCCTACCCAGGTCATACGCCAATCCTGCGTGTCAGCCAAGGTGCATGGCACCATATTCTAGTGAAGGGGGCATCGTACATTAATATAGAAGGCTTCGAGATTTACGGATGGAGCCTCAATTTATCGAATACGGAAGCACAGACTTATGAAAACACGAATACACTCGGGAACATCGGCAAATTCAATACGAATGGCATCAGTGTGGTGAAGAATACGGATGTAAGTCCAACCGTGTATGCAACCCATATCAATGTCCGCAACAACAACGTGCATCATACACCTGGTCAAGGTATTGGAGCTGAAGAAGCAGACTATATTAATTTCTCGAACAATACCGTTTATAACAATTGTTGGTTTACAGCCTGGGCGCAGAGCGGCATTAATATTTTTCATTCCCGAAATACAGACAGCGGTACGGGTTATAAGAATTTCGTGTCCGGCAATCTGGTCTATGGCAATCAGACGAATTATAAATGGCAGAATCACAATGTATATTCAGATGGCAATGGCATCATTATCGATGATAACAAAAATTCGCAAATTGGCGGCACGCCGTATACAGGCAAGACAATTGTTGACAATAACATTTCCTACTTAAATGGGGGAGCGGGTATTAATATTTTCAGCTCGCAGAATGTGTATGTGAATAATAATACGACCTATGCCAATTCGCAAAGTACCAATCTGAACTATGGAGAGATTATCGGGAATTATTCAAGTAGTGTCTATGTTATCAATAATATTTTGTATGCGAATGGTGAGACGGTGAGTAAAGCGAATGATGCTAACGGGGTACCTATCCCAACCGTCTACTTTAATAGTAACATTTTCTACAATGGAGCGATTCTCAAAACGGGTACAGGAAATGTAACGGCAGACCCCTTATTCAGTAATTTGTCTCTCCGTAATTTCCACCTAAAGAGCACATCACCCGCTATTAATAGTGGGGATAATACGTATACAGCCACATTGGACTTCGATGGCATTAGCCGTCCTGTTGGTGGCATCGTTGACCGTGGTGCCTACGAATATCATTAACAATTAGTTGTTTAAAATAGAAAATTCACATGGATATGGAAGAGGGAGAAACACATGCTGAACACATGGAAACTTGCAGATGAGCATATTGAGGTTACGTTTAATCCGAGTGAGATGAGGATTGCTGTCAAAGATAAGCGAGTGAATAAAACCTGGGAGCAGTTACCTTTTGAGCACGGGGTACGGTTGGATAAGGTCTCACAGCTTGGAAACACATTACAACTAAACTTACAGGGTTCAGTTGCGATGATAGCACAAATTGAACTAACGGATCAGTCAGAGGTTTGTTTCACGCTTACAGCTGATCCTCAAGTAGCGATGGAGAAAATTAGTTTTCCACCGGCTTTCCAAACGCCTGATAAGGAGCACTATCTGCTACAGACCGATAGTCAGGGCTTGCTGCTGCCAGTTGATGATTCGTTCTATCCCCTTGAGGAACAACCTCTGTTCTTTTGTGGCGGTGGAGCGGCAATGGCATGGATAGGTGTCACAGATGCACAGTTCGAAACGGGATATATGGCTATTTTCGAAACACCGTTTGATGCAGCGATAGCGCTGAAACGTGAGAATGGGCTTCTCACCTTTTCCCCAACGTGGCTTAGTTCAATGGGGGAATTCCGATACGAACGGAGGATTCGTTACGTTTTCTTTGATAAAGGCGGCTATGTTGCGCAGTGTAAGCGTTACAGAGCCTATGTATGGCCTAAGAATAAAGTCCTTACTTTGAAGCAGAATGAAGAACGCTTCCCTGCGATTGCCAAAATTCTGGGAGCAGTGCACGTGTATGTATGGGATAAAGCGCGCGAAGTGAGCTTCGCTCGTAAGTTAAAGGAAGCTGGCATTGAGAAGGCATTGTTCTTATGGGATGCCAATCACCTGCCTTATCCAGAAGAAGATTATGACAGCAGGCTTAAAGAACTGGGGTATGGAACGGGTGCCTATGAGCTGTTCACAGACATTCACCCTGAAGGGCATGCTGGCAATGCAGAGATCGAGAGAATTCCACTGAAACGAAATGTGTATCCCGGACTGTTCGATAAGATTACTTCGAGGAAGCCGGATGGTTCGACATACTCCAACCAATATGGTACGTATGTGTGCCCGGAAGCGGTACAGCTTGAGATGATTAAGCGCGTTGAGAAGGAGCTGCGCACGTATCCACATGAAACGTATTTCGTTGATGTTTATCAAGCGAATGGCTTATATGAATGTCATCATAAAGATCATTCTTTGACTCGTCAGCAATATGCGGAAGCAATTCTTCGGAATTATGAACTCTTAGAAGATAATTACAAGGTGTATTTAGGAGCTGAATTTGGCGCGGATTTCGTAGGATCGCACGGCGTATATGTCCATGGGATGATGACATTGCAGCGTACGTGGTTCAATTCAGATATTCATAAGAAAGGCTCTATTCATCACCTTGGGGATTGGAAAAATAATGAACGTCCATCGGTGATGCTCGGTACAAGGACAGCAACCGATACCTATCTCGCCTATTCTATTAATGAATACACGCGTGTTCCTTTGTATGAACTCGTATACCACGATGCGATTGTAACTTCATGGCGTTGGGAGGATGCGAATCATCACAGTCCTGAAATTTGGTGGAAGAAGGATTTATTTAACGTGTTATACGGCTCAGCCCCGTTATGGTCCATTGATCAGGATCGCTGGGATAGCTTTGAAATCAGCTTTGTGGAAAGCTATACGAAAGTGTGTACTTGGCTGCAGCAGATTTGTTACGATGAGTTAGTTTCCCACCGATTCGTGAATGAGGATCGTACCGTACAGGAAACTCAGTTTTCTTCCGGTAAACGAGCTATTGTTAACTTCAGCGACAAGCCTTATACGTTTGACGGAGACTTCATTGAGCCTCGTGGATTTATAGTGCGAGATTGTTAAGGCCCATATCAACAACTTCTAAGGGGAGATCTAGACCCGAAGAAGTTGTTGACTTCCATTAAGGGACATGATAATTTTGAAAGTGCAAAAACGTTATGACATTGCATCGAAAAAGGTGAAAGTATGATCGTTACGATCAAAGAAGTGGCTGCTCTGGCAGGGGTATCTATAGGAACGGTTTCTAGAGTTATTAACGGGAGAGATCGTGTTAGTCCTGCAACAAGAGCTAAGGTTCAAGCAGCCGTTGATCAGCTTAAATTCAAGCCTGATCAAACGGCGAGGAATATGATCCGCAAGCAAACGCAAACCATTGGCCTCATCGTGCCACAGTTATCTAACGAATATTGGTCTGCTTTGGCGGAATATATTCAAGAAGCGGCTTGGGAACGAGGTTACACGATGCTGCTGAGTACGGCGGGTTATGGGATTGAGAAGCAGCTTTCCTGTATACACACCATGGCAGAGCGTAAGGTTGACGGCATCATAACGGGTATTAATTTGAGTAACCCCGATGAGATGCGTTTACTCCAAACTGTCTCCCTACCGGAAATGAATATCGTTTCCCTTGTTCAGAAGCTGCCAGGCTCCGCTCACATTTGTACCGATCAATTTCATGGGGCCGTTCAAGCCGTAGAGCATCTGATTCAGCTAGGGCATTCCGAAATTGCTTATGTTGGCTTTGCTTCTGAACGTGAACTTGGGTATAAGCATGCGTTAGCTATGCATGGAATTACACCAAATCCATTGCTCCAAGTGTGGGGGAACGGTGGAACTTTCCAGGCAGGACTGCAAGCCGTGATGGAGCTGAAGTCCCAAGGAAGCCCATTTACAGCTATTTTTTGCTGGAATGACATGATGGCACTTGGCGTGATTCAAGCGCTGGAAACGCAGGGTTTGCGAGTTCCTGAGGATGTCGCGGTCATCGGTTTTGACGATATTCCATTAGCCAGCTTGGTGAAACCTTCGCTAACGACTGTTCATCAACCGCTTGAACTTATTGGTAAAACTGTCGTTCAATGCTTGTTGGATCTCATTCATGGCAAAGAACAGGTCATTGACATGCAACCGATTATGTTGCCAGTTGAGCTTATTGTAAGAGAAAGCTGCGGCGCCAAACTGGTACAGACTCAGAAGTTGTAAGTGGAGCTTAATCGCTCTTTTTTTGAAGTTTTGTCATAACGTTTTTACAAATAGTGAATAAGAGAGGTCATACCGATGAATCAATCACGAAAAATTGTTTTCCCTGGTCCCTATGAAGTCAGTTTATCGCAAGCACTTATTCCTGATCTCGCCCCAAATCAAATAAGAGTTAAAAGCACATTCAGTCTCATCTCCCCAGGAACAGAACTGGCACTATTTACAGGTACTCATACTGGGATAGCGAACCCAGATAATAACTGGGCCAAGTATCCATTTGAGCCAGGTTATGCGACTGTAGGTATCGTTGAAGCGATTGGTGCCAATGTGGCCGAGTTTGACGTAGGACAGCACGTTTTTGCCATCGCTCCGCATGCAAGTCATAACGTTATGACAATAGATGAAGATCAACTAACGACAGTATTCGCTCTGCCAGCAGGGAGCAAAACTGAACATGCCGCGTTTGCTAGATTAGCTGCCATCAGCGCTACTTCCATATTGCAAGCCAATGTCGAATACGGCGATGTTGTTGCCATTTTGGGAATGGGGTTAATTGGGCAATTCGCGGCACAGCTATATGCTCTTCATGGGGCACAAGTTATCGCAGTAGATCCCGTCCAACAACGTTTGCAAATCGCGCAACAAGTAGGAATACCATCTGCAGTTGAAAGTATTCAGGCTTGGTCTGCTAGCGATACGAAATTGTCTTCTGGAAAAGTGGTTGATTTAGTCGTTGAGGCCACTGGCATTCCCGATATGGTGAATAGCGCATTAGAGCTTGTGAAACCGCTTGGCAAGGTTGTGTTACTAGGTTCACCCCGAGGCACGGCGACTATTAAGACATATGAACATATTCATTGCAAAGGAATCCAGTTAACGGGTGCCCATGAGAATCTTCAGAATGTGACTGGTACACATATCCGCAGTCGTTACATTCGTCATATGTTGGAGCTTATTGCGAAGGGAAAACTGCAGGTGGAACCGCTTCTGACGCACACGTTGCCAGCAGGGGAAGCACAAGCTGCATATGAGCTTCTTTTGAATGCCAAAGAAAGTACGCTCGGTGTCTTATTAGATTGGGGTCAGTCATAAGGAGGGAGAGAGATGAGTGATAACAAGAATGGCATTGGTATTGTCGGAGCTGGCATGATCGCAAGGACACATGCCGAAGCCTTGCGCCAAATACCTGGGGCCAGACTAGTGGCGATTTGCAGCCACAACGCTTCTAGTGCGAAGCAATTTGCAGAAGAGTATGCGTGCAACTGGTATAGTGACTTGAGCACCATGCTGCAAAACCCAGATATTCAAATCGTCGCTCTCTGCACACCTAGCGGACTTCACGGCGTACAAGCCATCATGTGTGCGGAAGCTGGTAAGCATGTACTCACTGAGAAGCCAATGGGTATCGATACGAATCAGATCAGGGAGATGATCGCGGCTTGTCATTCTCATCAGGTGAAGCTAGCCGTGATCTCGCAACATCGTTTTCAACCAGATGTTATTCGAGCTAAACAATGCATTGACGAAGGTAGACTAGGTACAATTATCGCAGCGAATGCCTCTATTAACTGGTATCGCACGCAAGATTACTATGATAGTGCGACATGGCGGGGAACGTGGAAATGGGATGGGGGTGGTGCCCTGATGAACCAAGGCATACACACTGTGGATGTTTTACAATACTTAGCAGGTCCCGTGCATAGCGTCTATGCCCAATGTAGGACTGTTGCACATAAGCGCATCGAGGTTGAGGATGTAGCGGCTGCAACGCTACAATATAAGCATGGAGGCGTGGGCACCTTATTCGCCTCGACGAGCTGTTACCCAGGGCTGCAATCGCGGATTGAGCTTTTCGGTCAGCGTGGGTCCCTTATTTTAGAAAATAATTGTATAACTAATCTCCATTATATGGATCAAGATGACACAGATGATTATAGTGCGCAGAAGGCTTCAAATCTTGTATCCTCGAATCCTGCACTTGCCGTTGGCGATACACACTTGGTTCAGTATATTGATTTCATTGATGCGATTGCGCATGATCGAGCACCTAGCGTTTCTGGTGAGGAGGGAGCAAAGCCGCTTTCCATTATTTTAGCAGCCTATCAATCAGCGGAGTTGGGTATTCCAGTGGTTATTGAGGATCTAGGTTAGGGATCAGCAATTGAAAACGAAAAAATCCGCCTTTCAGCTTAACGCTGTTGCGGATTTTTCTCATTCTCAAGGAATTTTACTTTGTACTTGTAAAGTTCACTCCGTGTTTTCTCGCAAACGCATAGAATCCATACACACCAGTAACTGCGATGAAATAAGAGACGAACGTCCAACCAATTGTCCAACCATGGTTATATTCAACTTTGCCAACGAGAAAAGCGATATATTCAAGGCAAGTCAGTATGATAGAAAGTAAAATTAGGACACCTAGAGGATGCTTTTTTTTGAAATCAATCCAGTAGATGCCTACACATGCAGCCAAGGGATAGAGCCCAATGTCAAAGGGGAGCGCAGAAATTGTTTCATCATCTTCAATCTTCGGTGTGAAATCCCAAAAATCCACATGATATCCAATCGAATTAATCAAGTTAGAGATGATGGCAGAGGCGGGAAAAATAAGAATGGCAATGGTTGGCGCTTTTTTAAACCAGGCAATTCCGAATACCCAAGGTACAACAAAACCGATCAGAATATTAATGAAAATACGGCCCACTCCTCAGTTCATAGATACTATCAAGTATGACCCGTACCGCTCGACTTAAAACCTCACTTAAGTATCGATTAGTTCCCCATATTCTTACGGTAGTCACTTGGTGTGCAGCCCACACGCTTCTTAAAGCTTCTAGAGAAATAATATAAACTATGGAATCCACAATGACTCGCAACGTGCTCAATGCTTTGATACGTATTGAGCAGTTGGATTTTTGCCTCCTCAAGTCTCTTTGTAATGAGGTCATCTTTGGGGCTGTTTCGAAAATACTTTTGATAGAGAACCCAGAACCGTTCCGGGCTTAGGTTGACGAGCTCAGACATTTTGGCAACAGTCCAGTCCTGTTCGAAATGCTGTTGAATGAACATGCGAGCTGTTACGAATTGTTCTTTGAACGCTTTCTCGGATGAAGTGAATGTATCAAATTCACCATGCAATTGTTTGTGTCTCCCCAAGGTTAATAAGATTTCTTCTATTATCATGGCAATCTTTTGTTCCCAATAGGGCTTGCGGTTTGATAACTCCATGGCGATTGCCCGAAGTAATGGTCCGAGAACATGTGGTTCTCCAGTAGGAATTATTTCATTAAAAGGGACTTGATAACGCTGGGCCATTTCTGCGATCGGTGCTCCAGTGAAATGGATCCAATCATTCCGAAATCCATCGACCATGCCTTCGGGCGTTCCATGATATTCATGGGAATTAGGATCATGGAGAATACAATCCCCCGGTTTACCAAATTCAATGCCATGGATCGTTTTTGTGAAAAAAGGCGTCGAGAAGCACATCAATACATAGGATTCAAACCCGGTGGGGCGATCAATGACAAATTCGCGCTCATGTGGCGTATCCAGGCCAAATAAAAGGATGTCGATAGGTGCTTTCATTGCGATACCTCCGTTATTCAAAAATGTTAACTAAATTGTACAAGGGAGGTAGCCGTACTTGCAACCATGTACTTATCTAATTTTCAAAAGAAAAGTGCAAATTGTTAAGTGATTATTTCATTTAAATCCGTAATTCAAGCGATATAATGAAAGTATTCACAATGTATTCGTGCAAAATAATGGAGGATAACTGCCTATGAATAACAGCAATGTGTTAGCCGGTAAGCATATCGTTTTCGTGTCCGGTGAAGATGAATATGATTCGGATATTACCCTAGCAACACTAGCGAAAGAGATTGAAGAATCATATGGCGCTCGTGTTACGTTACTAACCTCTTTTCCCAATCCATCGTTCCCTTCTCATATCCCGCATGTAGAGTTACTGAAGGAAGCAGACTTAGCGGTGCTCTATTTGCGCTTTCGAGAGCTCCCCGAAGAGCAATTGCAACATATCCTTACCTATGTGGAATCCGGCAAGCCGATCGTTGCTTTTCGGACGAGTACACATGCTTTCCGGTATCCAGAGGGCCATCAACGCGAGGAGTTAAATGATAAATTTGGCATTGATGTCCTAGGGGCACCTTGGATCCATCACTTTGGACATTCTTCTTCAACGAATGTGTCCATGGCTTGGGGAGCTGAGAAGCACCCGATTGTGCAAGGGATATCTCCATTTTTTCATGTGAGAAGCTGGCTTTATCATACGCTACCTTATCCGCTGGAAGGTGCTCGGATACTGTTGAACGGTCATACCGTAGATCCTGAGCTTGATAATGATAAACGGAGAAATGCGCCAAGAATTCATCCTGTAGCATGGACACGAACAAACGCATGGGGCGGCAAGGTATTCATGACGACGATGGGGCATCCGGAGGATTTTCACAATGCGTCATTTCGGAAGCTTGTGAACAATAGCATAGTTTGGGCGTTACTTACAGACGAAGAGGAGTGAATAGGAATGAAACAGGCGGCCATTATTGGAGAAAAGCTTACAAGTATTAGAGACACGGCTGAACCAGAGCTGCGCGAAGGTTGGGCTTTAGTCAAGATTCATGCTGCACCGATGTGCGCGGAATATAAAGGGTTCCTGAACGGACACATATCCAATTGTTTGGGCCATGAAGCAGCAGGCGAAGTTGTCAAAATTGCTTCTGGCAGCCGTCTGAAAGTCGGTGATCGCGTTGTTGTGATGCCGCAATATCCTTGTGGGGAGTGCCAGCTCTGCCTATCGGGTGATTACATTTACTGTGAGCATAATCTTCCCTATACAAGCGGAACGATGGCTCAGTATATTGCTAAGCCTTCTTGGATTCTCCCCAAAATCCCAGATGGAGTTTCCTACGATAAGGCATCCCTTGCTTGTTGTGCACTTGGGCCTTCGCATGGAGCTTACGGTGTTATGGGTGTTGATGCCTTTTCGACTGTTTTAATCACAGGGCTGGGTCCAGTAGGACTAGGTGCAATCGTAACTGCCAAATATCGGGGAGCTCAAGTTATTGCTGTTGAGATGAACGAATATCGCATTGAATTAGCACGGAAATTAGGGGTGGACCATATTATTGATCCCCGGGATGAGGATGCAATTTCTAAAATAAAAGCACTAACAGGCGGAAATGGACCTCATTATGGGCTGGACTGCTCGGGTGTTGTATCTGCTCACCGATTATTAATTGATGCTGTGAGGCGCAAAGGCAAAGTAGCATTCGTAGGCGAATGCCATAAGGAAACACCAATTCGAATTAGCGATGATATGCTGCGCAAGGGCATTCACTTAATTGGCTCTTGGCATTATAACCTGAATGAATTCAACAAAATTATGGAGATTATTAAGACTTCTACGGTAACAGACGATTTAATTACACATACGTTCCCACTAAGCCATATTCAAGAAGCATTCGAAGTTTCTGCATCAGGGCGAAGCGGTAAAATCATTGTGAAACCATGGGAGTGAGTGCGATGAAAATTGGAATGAATCTACTGCTATGGACGGATCAAGCAAAGCCAGAAATTCATGCGTCACTTCTACGACAAATTAAAGCTTGGGGCTTTGACGGCGTTGAGCTAGCTGCTGACACTATGGATAGGTCAGATGCACTTGCATTCCGAGAACTTCTTGATGGACTTCATCTAGGAAGGACAACGATCGCGGCACTTGATGCTAACCTAGCTGACCCTGCTAGCCCAGAGCTATCTTTACGCAGAAGCGCTGTCGATATGCTCAAGAAAGCACTAGATAACACGCATATTCTTGGAGCCGAGCTGCTCTGCGGACCGCTGTTTCAAGGTTTGGGTCGCTTCACAGGTCGAGGACCACAAACTGAGGAATGGCAATATGCGGTGGAGATCTTGCGTGAGGTCGGTGAATACGCACAATCACTTGGTATTTGCATAGCTTTAGAGCCGTTGAACCGTTTTGAGATGTATATGGTGAATACGTTGGAGGCTGGCGTGCGGTTTGTGAAGGACGTGAATCTCCCTAATGTAGGATTGCTCGCGGATACCCATCATAGCAACATTGAAGAGGGCAATGTGTTAGAAGCCTGGCGTCAGGCAGCACCTTACATTAATCATGTTCACATTTCAGAAAATCATCGAGGAGTACCGGGCACAGGGCACGCGATTTTGCCAGAAATCTTTGATTTACTCGTAGAGCTAAATTATAATCAATGGCTGACGATTGAAGCTTTCTCTCAGTCAGTACCTGGTCTTATTCCACGGTTGCACCTATGGCGTTCTTATGCAACATCGACAGACGCTGCGGCTAGCGATGGTATCTGTTATATCCACGAGCAGTTAAAACGCGCTGTTGAGCGGAGGTCAGATAAGCATGCCAACCGTTAATCGAGAGGGCTGTTCCATCTATTATACAGAAAGGGGCAAGGGTGCTCCTTTAGTACTTCTAATGGGATTAGGGGCAGATAGCACGGTTTGGGAGCAGCATGTGCAAGCTTATGAGGCGCACTTCCGATGTATTCTTGTTGATAACCGTGGAGCGGGACGGACGGGCAAGCCCAATGGGCCATACACAACGCGAGGGATGGCGAAAGATACACTCGCTGTGTTGGATGATCTTGGCATTAAACGAGCTCATGTATCTGGTATTTCCATGGGGAGCGGGATTGCCCAGCACGTTGCACTTCTCTCTCCAGAGCGAGTTCTCTCATTAACCTTGAATTGTCCATGGCACAAGGTTGATGTATATACGAGACGGATATTTGAAACACTCCGTAATGCGTATGAAGTTATGACGATAAGCGACTTTCAGAAGTTGCTGCAACTGTTTATTTTCACACCGGCTTACCATGAGGCACATTTGGATGACCTGTTGGCGAAACAGCAAGGAGCAAGTGAATATGAGTATTCAATGCCGACGCATGCCTTTCAAGCTCAATGCGACGCTTGTAATACGCATAATACAAAAGGCCTTCTTGGAAGTATCGTTGCACCAACGCTGATTACAGTTGGGGAACGAGATGTCTTTACACCACCTCATTTATCTCGGTCAATTGCGAAGGAGATCCCACATGCGGAAGTTGTTGTCTTTAAAGATAGCGGACATACACATCACTGGGATCAGCTGGAGAGATTTAATGAGTTGACGTTATCTTTTATGTTAAGACAGGAGAGCGTTACGAAATGAATCCTAAATTATCCATTGGCTCATGGGCATTCGCCTTTGGTCCCTTTGAGGAGCAACCGTGGTCTTTTTCACGCATTTTAGCGTATGCCAAGGAAGCAGGTTATGATGGTGTTGAGGTGAATGGTTTTCTTCCCCACCCCGTTCCTGATGTCTATGATACGATTGCTAAACGTAAAGCTCTAGTAGATGAAATCCATGCCCATGGACTTGGTGTATCTGCGTACGCGCCTGATTTCCGCAAGGCGCCTCCGGCAGTTGCTAATAAAACGGCTTATTTGGAATTGGTAAAACGCTATATTGACTTTACCGTTGATTTGGGGACTGATATTTTACGCGTGGATACCGTGACATCTCCAAATCATGTAAATGAACAGACGTACGCCCAGTGTTTCCATCGATTATTGGATACGTGGCAAGCGTCTGCAGAATTGGCAGCAGAAGCTGGTTTGCGGATTGTTTGGGAGTTCGAGCCAGGGTTCTGGCTGAATAAGCCTAGTGAAGTTGTGCGCGCGGTAACAGAAGTGAATCACCCTGCTTTTCAAGTGCTATTCGATACAAGTCATGCGTATATGAGCGGGGTTATTGGTGCAAGACAAGCAGGGGTGCAAGAAGTGCTGCAAGGTGGCATTGTTGAATATGCGAAACAATTGGAAGGGCATATTGGGCATTTCCACCTCATTGATTCGGATGGCACGTTGCATGATGAAGAGACGAGTACACATGCTGAATTTGGTGCAGGCCATATTGACTTTCCTAGCTTTTTGAAGGAAACGGAGCGTATGATCGCACCTTTGGAATGGTGGTGTGTTGATTTCTGTTTTAATGCCGAGGTTGAGGCATGGGGCAAACAGGCTGTCCATTTTATTCGCAATGCTATCAAGGAGGCAGGGAAAAGATGATCACCTATGGCTGCCAGACGTACACCTGGCAAATGAATCTTGACCGATATCAAGATGAGCTTACGTCGATCTTGGATGTGATTCAGCAATCGGGCTTTCATGGCGTGGAGGCTGAAGTATGCATGCTGGGAGCCTATTATGAGGAGCCTGCTAAGTTTTCAAAGTCTTTACAGGCGCGCGGACTTCAACTTGCCGCACTAACCTTGGCTGAGCCTTGGCTTCACATGGAAGAAACGCCTGAAGAACGAGCGAACGCAGACAAGTTGATTCGCTTTTTGCAGTGTTTTCCAGAGGCGAAGCTCATTCTCGTTCAGCTTCCTGGGGAGGATCGCAGCAATCTTGCCTTCAGACAGCAAACTGCAATAGCGTGCGCAAATGCCGTTGGCAAACGAGCATATGAAGCTGGAATAACAACCGCTTATCATCCGAATTCGCCTTCAGGCTCTGTATTCCGAACGGAGGAGGACTATCGTATCTTATTTGCAGGCCTCGACGACAGGTATGTTGGCTATTGCCCTGACTCCGGTCATATTGCCAGGGGCGGGATGGACCCTATACAGTTATTTACGGAGCAGATGTCTCAGATCAAGCATGTGCATTTTAAGGATTATAATATGCATATTGGCGAATGGCGTACAATGGGGAAGGGCACGCTTGCCCATCCTGAATTGGTTGCGTTGCTGAAGCAGTCTGGTTATCAAGGCTGGATAATGGTTGAGGAGGAATCCGTCTACGCAGAGACTCATCCTAATGAAGCAACAAGAGAGAACGGTAGGTATGTTAGTCAGCTTGGCTGATAACAAACTATTCGTAGCTCAAGAGGAAGCCGTGTCATGACACGGCTTCCTCTGGGCTTATTTCCATTGAGAACATGAAATTTAACATGATTTTGCAGGCCCCGTCTGCTGTCGAGTGCTAGCGTACAAAAATTGTGCGCAAGGGGTGAATCTGCGCCGGCTGAAGCACGCTAGCGCACAAAAAATGTGCGCAAGGGGTGAAACTGCGCCGGCTGAAGCACGCTAGCGCACAAAAAATGTGCGCAAGGGGTGCATTTGCGCCGCCGGTCGCACGCTAGCGCACAAAAATTGTGCGCAAGGGAGGCATCTGCGCCGCCGGTCGCACGCTAGCGCACAGATCAAGTACGCAAAAATGTAAAGTGCCATTCTTAGAAATCCGATAATGACACTTTTTGCTGCTTCAAGTTGCAGAAGCATCCCGATATTCTTGCGGCGTCATGCCGAAAAACTTTTTGAACAGTTTAATAAAGTAAGGAGGGTTTTGATAGCCGATCTTCGTGCAAATTTGATAGATGCGATCATCGGTCTGCTTCAATAAATAGGCAGCTTTCTGCATTTTTAGCCGAATGATGAATTCACTAATATTTTCACCGGTTTCTGTTTTGAAAATTTTGGATAGATAAACCGGATGCATATGAATATGTTCAGCAATTGTCTGCAACGTAACATCTTCCGCAAGATGAGCATTAATGTATCTCTGGATTTGTTGAATGGAGCTATTCTTGGCGGAGACCATGGTCTGATTAATATCCTCATAGAACAGATCAGCAACTTTGAATACCCATTCTTTTAGCTGATTGACGCTAAGAAACGGCTTATGAGTGACGAAAGGCTCGTAGGCTGGACCTAATAATTCTTCGAGCAGCTTGCCATTTTTATGAACGGCATAGGCGAAGGCAGCGCCAAGCTGGAAGAAGACTTCCGTTAACTGTTCTTGCGAATCAGACCAATTTTCTTCTAATTCACTTATAATAGCTTCCAATTTGGTCATCGTCATGTCTCGGTTACCCATATCCAGCATTTGCATCAGGGTAGGCGTCTCATATAGACTCTGCATGGATTTAATCGAAATTTCTACCTGATTCCTACTTTCTAAGGTTAGGAACATATCCTGATCATTCCCTACACTGCGACGAATTGTTGCCACACAAGCCTGGTATAATGCTGCGACATCGGAAGGGAAAGTACCAAAGGTACTAACAACCACCGAAATTTTCCCTTTGAGAAAGGTACGTACATTTTCTTGCAGTTTTAGAACCGTTTGCTGAAGTAAATGCATGCACTGCACTTCATAATCGGTAAGGCCTTGCATTTTCTCCGTTTTACTAGTTTTCATTTTAACAAGCAACACGAGATAGTCATAAGGATCTTTACCGGTCACTAAGTCAAAATGGATGCCAAATGTTTCTTCTGCAATATTCAAAATGGCATATTCAAATAAGGAAATGCTAGCGGAGTCAAATTTGGAGAAGCCTTCTTCCAGACGCAGGACAGCCAGTGCAATTGAATCATCGACATGTAGAGGAACTTCTAGCAGAGCAAGCTTAGTCTCAAGCTCCTCTTTACCCATTCGCTTCCCTTTGATTACATCATTTAACAGAGTAGCTCGAATAAGCGGAGACTGCTCTTTCAAGGTTGTATTTATCTTTTTCTGTGTAAGCAACTGTGTCCATTCAGTATCTAGCAATGCAGCCATGCGTGTGACAGCTTGTGTCAAATCCTCGTCGCTGGCGGGCTTAATCAGGTATTCAGTAACCTGAGAAGACATAGCTTGCTTAGCATAATCGAAATCTGCATAGCCGGAATGAACAATGCACTTTACTTTTGGATTGGTTTCGCGAATCGTTTCAATGAGCTCTAAGCCGCTAATTTCGGGCATCCGAATATCGGTTATGACAATATCAATGATATTGGTATTTAACAGCTGAAGAGCATGCTTGCTGGAATAGGCACGATACACGTGCTCAATACCTAATTCATCCCAGGCAATCGTCTCAGTAAGTGAATCTACAACTAGGCGCTCATCATCTACGATAAGTAATTGATACATACTAGAATCCTCCTCTACCTTACGGTCCAAACTAACGAAATTTTTAATCCACCTTGCAGTGTGTCTGGGAACTCTATATGGGCATCAGGACCGAAATGCAGATGAAGGCGCTGGGCGACATTCCAAAGTCCACATAGATTGTCTTCATTATTTGCGTTAGATACTTGGGACAACAGTTCTTCTCGTGCTTCATTAGATAGGCCAATCCCATTATCTTCGACAGATAATCGATAGGTGTTCTCGTCCATTTCACCGCTAACGCGTATCCATCCAGCTTGCGCGCGATTGGATAGCCCGTGAATGATGGCATTTTCTACAAGCGGCTGCAGGATAAGACGTGGAACCTCAAGCGAACCCATACGATCTGGCAGTTCAATTTCATAGCTCATTTCATGCATTCGCAGTTTGTGAATCTCCAAATAATTGCGAATGAGATTCATTTCTTCACGAATAGAAGTCAGGGGCTTTTCCAAACGCGTGGCGTAGCGGTAGTAAGCTCCTAAATTTAATGTCATCGAGATGACGGCAGTTTCGTTACCCATTTTGGCGCTATACTGAATGAAGTTCAGACTGTTGTATAGAAAATGGGGATCTATTTGAGACTGCAAATGTTTGAGTGTTGCCTCTTGGAGACGAATGCGTGATTGATAGACGGTTTCAATCAATTCTTTGATCTGATGGGCCATTGTATTAAATTGTTGAATTAAAAAGTGGAATTCATTGTTGGGTTGATAAGTAATTTGTGCATTGAAATCGCCACGCGTAATCGAACGAACGCTAGAGACGAGCTTGAGTATCGGAATTTGAACATTTTTATATATGAGGAAAGACAAAGAAATACCAAGAACGACTAAAAAGATTAACGAACCCATGAAGATCTGACTGGAGCGTGAAATTGGCGCCAATATATCATTTAACGGTAAGAAATCGACTAAATACCAACCAAGTGTTTTGGATACCTGATAAGTTACAATATACTTGTGTCCATTCATCTGGATTGTTTCATTTCCTGAAGGGGTTAGAGCTATGCCATCTAGATGTTGAAGTAAATCTGTCACCAGATTGAGATCCGAGAAATGATTCATGATGGGTGTTGAACCAGGTTTGTATAAGAAAGGGTCATGAATATTGCCATTGGTTTTGAATGCATCCAGCATCTTAACGATGTTTTGTTTTGGAAATGTGATTTCAGTTAATAGTCGATAAGATGCCAATGGGGCATTGTCAACGATGCTAGGCTCCACGAAATATCTCAGAAAGTAAGCATCGTTCCCATATCGATAATCTGGTGCTGTTTCGGTCCAACTCGTTGATAGTTGTTTTCGAAGAAATTGTTCATCATAAACGACATTGCCCGTGTTCGATATGGCTTCTTTGGCCGTTGGTGAATAGACGGCTATTTGGTTTTCCCAAGCCATCGAGGAGCTGTTAAGCCTAAGCTTTTCCTGAATATTGGACACAATCACATATTTATCATAAGGATAATGAATGTCTTCATAGTTGAGATATGATCTCACCGCAGTGTCTCTTTCCATAATAAGGGCAAAAGTAGAAAGCTGATTCACCATGGTGTCCAATTGATTAGTAAGCAGCTGCATATTGGAGTTGTTTGATCTTAGAATTTCTCCACGAACGACGCTATTGCTCGTATGGTTAGAGTATATACTAAGTGCAAGTAGAGGCAGCAACATGCCGATTAGTATGAAATTAAATTTGGCAAAGGTACTAAATCGTAACGGCAAACGATCCCTCCTTACTATGAAATAGGCTAATCTTCAAACATAAACCTATCATATAGGTAAATTTGTTTCGATGGAAGAGTAGTTGTATCTCAGATGTCTGGAATTATCAAAGTGATTAAGAAAACATAGCGAATCTTAAATCCGTCTTCTATCAGAGGTAGAAATGACGTGTTAAGATTCAACTAAGAAAAAGATAACACGCAAAGGAGCGAAAGCAATGCTCGGAAGAAACGGCATACTGTATGTAATGTTACTACCCGGAATTATCTTAACTTTCATTTTCCATTACCTGCCGATGGCTGGATTGGTCATTGCTTTTCAAAATTTTAAACCCTGGTTAGGGTTTACAGGATCTGCTTGGGTCGGTTGGGACAACTTTCAGACCGTCTTTCAGAGAAATGATAGTTTGCAGGTAATATGGAATACCTTAGTTATTGCCTGTGCCAAAATTTTGGTAAACTTATTGATTCCCGTCGTGTTTGCATTACTTCTGAACGAAGTACGTCAGGCGCGATTTAAGAAGACCATTCAAACGCTTGTGTACTTGCCTCACTTTTTGTCCTGGGTCATCTTGGGTGGAGTGATCATGGATATCTTATCTTCAAAAGGTATTATGAATGGCGTGATATTACCCGCCTTCGGCATAAAACCCATTCTCTTTCTAGCTGACGGGAATTGGTTCAGATTCATTGTGGTAGTCACTGATTCATGGAAAGAATTTGGGTTCGCAACGATTGTGTTCTTGGCAGCACTAGCGGGTATTGACCCATCGCTGTATGAAGCGGCAGAAGTGGATGGAGCGGGACGCTGGAAAATGACCTGGCATGTCACATTGCCTGCATTAATTCCAATTATTATCGTTGTTGCGACATTAGCATTAGGAAATGTGCTGAACGCAGGGTTCGACCAAATCTTCAATCTATATAATCCGCTTGTCTATGATAAAGGTGATATCATTGATACTTTCGTTTATCGCGTAGGACTTCTTAGTTCGCAGTACGGCTTGGCAACAGCCATTGGTTTATTTAAATCATTAATTGGATTCATTATGATTATTGTAGCCTATCAGTTAGCGTATCGATTCGCGAATTATCGTATTTTCTAATTGATAAAAGTATATATCTCTATACTTTTGCTTCGCATCAATCTTGACAAACACGTGCGTCCTATAAGGACGACGAAGTCGTTTATCTTTGGGAGGCAGACTATGTATTACAAAACGCGACCCTATCGCTTCTTTTATGCTTTCAATATCATTGTACTTTCCTTTTTGTCACTACTTTGTTTACTACCGCTGATCCATGTCATGGCCTTATCATTCAGTAGTGGGCTTGCCGTGGAGACCAATCAAGTTTCCTTATGGCCAATTGGTTTCAACTTCGACTCCTATAGTCGGACGCTGGCTGACGGCGCTTTTCTTGGCGCTTTACTGAACTCTGCATTACGGGTTGTACTCGGTGTGAGTATAGGTATGATCGTTACGATCCTTACCGCATACCCCTTATCCAAAATGGATTCCGGTGGTTTAAAAGGCGGCAAGTTGATAGCGTGGTATTTCATCTTTACGATGTTATTCCATGGTGGACTCATCCCAAGCTACATTCTGATTCAGAAAATCCACTTAATGGATACCATTTGGGCACTTGTACTTCCAGGGGCGCTCGGTGTGTATAATATGATTCTCATGCTTAACTTCTTTCGTACCATTCCAAAGGAACTGGAAGAAGCGAGTTTAATTGATGGTGCAGGTCATTTGACAACGCTGTTTCGTGTCTACATCCCGGTTTCGTTGCCCTCTATTGCAACGATTGCGTTATTCGTGACCGTAGGCAACTGGAATGCTTGGTTTGATGGATTAATCTATATGCAAAAGGATAACTGGCCACTCAGCACGCTGCTACAAACACTTATTCAGGCACCGGATCTGAGTCAGAAAACGGCATCAGCTTCAGAGATGCTGAATTTAACGGACCGTTCGCTTCGTGCGGCCAAAATTTTCATTGGCGCTCTGCCTATTCTTTTGGTCTATCCTTTCCTGCAGCGCTTCTTCGTCAAAGGCATTGTTGTTGGTGCAGTTAAAGGATAATTTCTTGGATTCACGCTTTATTTTCTTATAGTTTGAACTATTCTTATACAGAAGAGAGGGGCATTACAATGAACAAGAAAACGCTAAAAGTATCTATGGTACTACTTGCTTCCGCACTTGCGGCTGGCACGATTACGGCTTGCTCCAAAGGCGGCAATGACAAGCCTCAGAACACGGCAACAACGGCTTCAGACAACGGCTTTACCAAAGGGAAATTCAATGAGCCGGTAAGTTTAACCACAATCGGTTGTCTCAACTCCACATTTAAATTTAAGAGCGGAGAGTCCCTGGATAACAACTTGCACACGAAATATTTTAAAGACAACCTGAATATTGATATCAAGTACAAATATATAACCGCTCAAGATCAGTGTACGAATAAAATTCGTCTCGAAATGGCTGCCAACGAACCGATGCCAGATGTGATGTATATCGGCGATCCGCAACTGATGGCAGACTTAATTGATTCCGGTAAAATGATGGATATTTCACAAGCCTTTGAGAAGTATGCATCACCGGAATTGAAAAAAATGTATGCGCCTGACCCAAGCTACTGGGCACAAGTGACCAAGGATGGCAAAAGATATGGTATCCCTTTGTTGGCTAGAGCGCAACAGAACGATCCGCTTCTGTGGATTCGTACGGACTATTTGAAGAAGCTGAATATGCAAGCGCCGAAAACTCTTGACGATCTTGAGAAAGTTATGGACGCGATGGTGAATACAGATTTGGGCAAAGGTAAAAATAATCCGCCATTGGCTATGAGTCTCAAAGGGAATGGTGGCAGTCAATGGGATGGTCCTGTATCTTGGCGTGGTGATGCCAGTTGGATTTTCGGCGGCTTCGGTACCATTCCAACCTATTGGAACAAATGGCATGGGGATAATGTAGAGTACGGTTCCATTCAACCGGAAACGAAGCAAGCGCTTGCTAAACTAGCAGACTGGTTTAAAAAAGGGTATATCTCGGCAGATGTAGGTTTAATTGATGTCGGTAAAAGTGATGACACATTCCGCACAGGTAAAGCTGGCATTACAGCAAGTCCTGTCTTCACAGCAGGTATTGTACGCAACTATGTACAGAAAAATGATGCTGCTGCAACTGTAGAGCCATTCCCGATTCCTACGGGTCCATCTGGCAAAGCAGGACGTCATTTCACAGCACTGCCTACTGGTGCATTAATGGTTAGTAAAGATTACAAAAATGTAGATGCCTTATTCCTTTACCTCAATAAATTAGTGGAAATCAGCAATCCAGCGCCTGGCAGCGAGTTTGAAAAGGGTTGGAAAGAAGGCTATGACTATGTGATGAAGGATGGCAAAGTATCGAAAGTAGAAGCGGATTTCCCAGATAAAACGGCTGTAAATCCTAGCAAATATTTCCTTGTGAATCAACCAATTATTGATCCTCAAATTGAGCTTGAGACACAAATGAAATTCTACAATGGAGGGAAACCTTCCAATCCATATGAACAAATTCTTTACGACACGATTCCTGATAGTGAAAAGAAGGACCCTAAATTGGTGAATGAATGGCTTGGTGCTAAAATCGTGACTGAGCAAAAAGCGGCTTCACTAGCTAACCTCTTCCAAGGACCTCAAACTGAAACAATGAAGGCCAAAGGTGAAGCACTTAGTAAGATGGAAAGTGAAACGTTCCTCAAAATTATTTATGGTAAATCGTCCGTTGATGAGTTCGACACATTCGTGAAGAACTGGAAATCAATGGGTGGGGACAAAATTACTGAAGAAGTGAATGCTTGGTATAAATCTACGTCGGGTAAATAAGTGTATGACACAATCTAGCTATGGGGCTTTCATGCATCCATAGCTAGATTTGTATCTGTAAAAGGTAAATCCTGATGCAACTATGAAAGGAAGGGAAGGAAGCTAATGTCAACGATTTATGAGGCATTATTAGAAAAATGGTGTAATTCATTGCTTAAATTACAGATATCAGAGATAAATATGGCAGGGATTTATGGTGGAATTATGTGTCCTGCCTGCTCGCGCATACATGGCAGGAGTGCAGATGCGATCTATCCGCTAATGCATATGGCGCATAAGACGGGAGATCGGAAATATCTTGAAGCAGCAATTCATCTGCAAGACTGGTCAGATCATTTCTCCGCGCCAGATGGAAGCTGGGTGAATGAAGTTGAGAATGGGTGGAAGGGAATTTCGGTGTTTGGTGCTATCTCACTAGGGGAGGCGATCCGGCATCATGGAGATATTCTGGATGAAGATGTATTGAAGAAGTGGAAGCATCGGTTGCAGCATGCAACAGAATTCTTGTACGACTATATGACCATTTCTACAGGTAATATCAACTATCCGATATCAGCAGCTTTGGCTTTTGCCATTTCAGGGGAAGTGCTGAAGAATGAGAAATTTAACAAAAGAGCAAGAGATTTAGGGCAGGACGTCCTTGCCTATTTTACAGAGAATAAGTTGATCTTCGGAGAAGGAAGACCTCAGGATGGAAGGACCCCAAAAGGGTGCAGAGCTGTTGACTTAGGATACAATGTTGAAGAATCGCTCCCTTTTCTTACCATGTATGGATTAATGATGAACGATGAAGACATGCTGAATCTCATTACAGATTCCTTGCGAGCACATTTGGACTTTATGCTGCCGGATGGTGCTTGGGATAACAGCTGGGGGTCACGCAATTACAAATGGACTTATTGGGGCAGTAGAACGTCAGATGGTTGTCAAGCGGCTTATGCCTTATTGGCAGATCGGGATCCTCAGTTTGCTGAAGCAGCGTTAAGGAATACTCAATTGCTTGATTCTTGTACGCATGATGGCATGTTATATGGCGGGCCTCATAACTATATGAAGGGAGAACTGCCCTGTATTCATCATACATTCTGTCACGCCAAGGCTTTGGCAACTGTCATTGACTATCAGGCACATAGGAATACAAGTGATGGGTATGCACGGCATATTCAATTGCCCAGAGAGTTGGCTGTAGGTGTAAAGTCTTATCCGGAAATTGCAACTTGGTTAACCTCAATGGGGTCTTGGCGATCAACGATTACAGCGTACGATTGGATTTATAATGAGGATGGACACGCAAGCGGAGGATCCGTGACGATGCTGTGGCATGACAAACTGGGACCTCTCTTATGCGGCAGTATGACGAAATACCAGATGTATGAGGGAACCAACGCACAGCGTGATCGAGAGCGTTGGAGTATGCCGCTTACGCCTAGAATTGAACTTGAAAGTGGAGGCGAGACGTATAGCAGCACGTATGATTACTGTGCGAAAGTCAGTTATACAGAATTGGAAGATGAAATTGTGTTCCTTGCTGTTGGAACGCTGAGGAACAGCAAGCAGCAAATACCCCGGTCCGGTGAAATGAATTACCAAATGGAATATCGCCATACAAGGAATGTGTTTGTAGTTAACGTGCGAGTAGAAGCCGGTTCCCGGGGGGAATGACTTCGATACTATATACCAATTATTTCGCAGCGAACGGAAACTGTCGAACAACTGAGCAGCCAAATGATGTCAATAAGCAAGGGGAATCATCTCTTCTATCTCTCAGCATCGTTGCCAATATGCAAAATGGCATGTGAGCATGGTAGAATCTTCAATCATGTTCCCGGTTTTGAAGCGATTCCATTATACGTAGATATGACTAATCATGCTCAAGTCGATATTAATATAACAGTGTGAAATAAATGAAGGAGATGAAAGTGATGCTGATTTCTGAACGATTTCCTAGATATGAGCAGTATCATCCCTTGGTGCCAGTTTGGTGTGTAACGCCAAACGAAGGAAGGGTTATTCATCGCTTCTTCGATACATCACCAATCAGTCCTTCTGGCAGGTATATCGCTCTTTTCCGTTTGCCTGTCGTGGAGCGCAATCCTAAACCTGGTGAAATCGGCCAGGTCTTGCTAATTGACTTACAAACTGGCAAAGAGAAAGAAGTCGCGAGTACGCATGGTTGGGAAAGTCAGCTTGGCTCCAATGTGCAGTGGGGACCGACGGATCAGGATCTTTTCTATAATGATGTGAATCCAGAGACTTGGCAGCCTTACGGAGTCAAATTAAATCCCTTTACAGGGGACAAACAAGTGCTGGCTGGGGCTGTCTTCATGGTTTCACCTGATGGTGCAAGTGTCGCTACCACCTGTCCAGTCCGTGCTCGCCGAACCCAATTAGGATATGGGGTTATGGTGCCTGATGAACGAGTTCCAATCAATGATGGGTTTCCCATGGATGATGGCCTTTATATAACGGATACCTCTACGGGCAGAAGCAAGCTATTGTTACCCATCGGCGAAATGCTCATGCAATTGCCCGAACATTTTAATAAGGATGAGTATATGCAAGGTCAAAGTTATGGCTTTCAATGCAAGTGGAATCAGCAAGGAACGAAGTTGTTGTTTGTGTTGCGTTGGATTCCCAATGACGGTGGGCCTAGACGTAACCATGTCCTGACGATGAACAGCGACGGATCTGATGTAAGGCTAGCCCTATCATGGAGGATATGGGCATTGGGCGGTCATCATATCAATTGGCATCCGGATGGAGAGCAAATCACGATGAATTTGAATATCGAAGGTGAAGGACTGCGATTCGTTCGGATGCGTTATGACGGGACCGGATTATGTAAACTGCTGAATACAACACCAGGCTCTGGACATCCATCCATTCACCCAGGTGGTATATACCTGTTGACGGATGCGTATCAGGAGGATGAGGTGGCGTTTGGTGATGGTACCGTTCCTATCCGCCTAGTGGATCTTCGGGATGGCAAGGATCAAATGATTGCTCGGATTGAAACAGAACAACCCTATGACTTTACACTGCGCGTCGATCCTCATCCAGCGTGGAGTCGGAGTGGTGATTTTGTTGTATTTAATGGAAATGTAGACGGTACAAGACGCGTCTATGTCGCTGATCTGAGAGGGCTTATCTCAAAGTAACGAGATGCATGCTCATTGTTAATTTGCTGCTAATTTGACTCTAAGACTCCCATTCTGTGGGAGTCTTAAGTCCGTTAGTAGGAGAGTCCCTCTTAACGATAATCCGACGGAACACCGCCGGTTACTCGTTTGAAGGCTTTATAGAAATTGGCAGTATTATTGAAGCCACATCGGATAGCAATATCGAGGACGGACAAGTCGCGCTGACTGAGTAGTTGGACAGCGACATAGATTTTTTTCCTGCTGATATACTGGTTAAGCCCTAATCCATTCCAATATGAGAATAATTTCGAGAGGGTGGAAGGGTGAATATGAAAGTGGTCAGCCAGGTGCTCGCGAGATATATCTTCCACTAGGTGATCGTCAATGTATTGCATAATACGAGAGATCAAAGTGAATTGTCCATGAGAAGCAGGAGCTTCAGGGGATTGATCTAGGGAATCGCTGAAATGTCGATTTAATAATATAAGCATGTTCATGAGTTTCACTATGAGCATAGGTTGATATTCGGGTAGCTTAGCAAACAATTCAGCTTCCATCTCTTCGAGAATCGTTCTGAGTTGACATGATACAGGTGCATCTGCAGGAATCCGGTTCTGAAAACCACTAATCCTTCTGTCAAAAAATAGCTTTAACTCCTTAGAATCACTTATCCCCGTAGGATCGGACCAGATTAACCGAGGCTCAAAGTCTATTACAGTGAGCTGAAGGTGATCCGGTGGGAAGATGGTGCGTATTGCACGAAATTCACTATTATTAAATATGAATATATCCCCTTGCTCAATCTGAAAATCACTGTCGCCAATACGCCAAACACCTCGGCCTTGCCGCACATAGGTAATGCGTAAGGTATGATAGCATTTCAAAGGAAGATTAGCTTCTCTCGGCGGTATGTTGTGATAGGAAATTCCTATGATCGGAATATCGTTAGGATGGGTAACAAATTCGGATTGTCGCAATATGATAACCTCTCTGACTTGGTAATCTAAAAGGGGAGCATGTTCAGTATACATCATAACTATGTCGCCACAAAAGTTGAGATCAAAGTACCATTTTGTTGACGAAAATGAGTAGGAAAACCGCTACACTTAGTTCATATTCAAATGATGAAGGAGTGGTTATTTTGAGCAAAAAAACAATTCTATTAAGATCATCCTGGCAGGTAGTAAACATTGGTGATATTGCGCATACCCCAGGCGTGCTCCAGTTGCTAAAAGCTTATTTGCCTGATGTTGAAATAATTCTTTGGGCCTCCGAAGATTTCACAGATGAAGTTAGCGCTATGATTCGCAAAGGCTTCCCGGGGTAAAAGGAAGTATCGGAGACGATGGCAGGGCGACCAATCGCGAATTGCAGGAAGCCATAGATCAATGTGTATTCCTATTGCACGGCTCTGGACCCTTATTGGTAGGACATGAGGATGTCATTGCTTATACGAAGCATACGGGCAAGTCTTATGGCGTATTTGGCATTACGTATGGCGGCTATAATGAATCTAACTGGCCTGCGATGAAGGTAATCTTGTCCCAAGCTAAGTTCATTTATTTCAGAGATTCGCTTTCTTTGGAGAGGGCGCTAAATGATGGAATAACGAGTCCTCTAATGACATTAGGACCTGACGGCGCATTCGCTTTCAATTTGAAAGATGAAGAGCGAGCCAACGCTTATCTTGCGGAGAACGACCTCCAAGAGGGCCAATTCCTGTGCTGCATTGTACGGAACCGATTTACACCATTCTGGAAAGTGAAAAACGTTCCTTTCAACGAAGAGAAGCATGCTTATAATGAGTCCATGAAAGAGCAGGATAACACCGATATTAGGCAGGCCATTATTGAAGTCGTCAGAGGGACGGCGTTGAAGGTGCTGATCTGTCCGGAAGATATGACGCAAATGGAGCTCAGTAAGGAAATGCTTTTGGATAAGCTGCCAGATGATGTAAGAATGCGAGTAGTATGGCGTGAGAATTTTTGGCTCACAGATGAGGCGTTAAGTGTATATGTTCGTTCGGCGGGACTATTCGGCAGTGAGATGCATTCACCAATTATGTGTATAGGTCATGGCATTCCTGCTATTGTGTGCCGCTGGAAAGAACAATCCACGAAAGGTTGGATGTGGCAGGACATCGGTCTAGGAGATTGGCTATTTGATTTGGACCTGGAAGGGGATAGACAGAGAATTGTTTCTACGGTTCTCCAAATCGCCTTGCACCCCGAAGAAGCAAGGGGAAAAGCGTTATCTGCCAAAGCGTTTGTAGACAAGCTGCATCGAGATATGGTGGCAACCGTTCAGCGGGAGTTGGATCAGGTTTGTTCTGGTAGAAACGAATAACAGAGAAAAGGCCTCGTATCTCAAAGTTGTTGAGATGCAAGGCCTCTTTATCATTCCTGTTGCTCTCTAAACTGAGAAGGCGTAATCCCTTCCGATTTCTTAAATACCCGATTAAACCATGAGTGCTGGTACCCAACCTTCTCGGCAATATCACTGATTTTCATATCCGTTTCCATTAACAGCTTCTTCGATGTATCGATACGAACCTTGGTTACATAGTCTACATAGTTGATGCCTTTGATTTGTTTGAAGGTCTTACTGAGTGATGAGACATGAACCCCAACCAGATCGGCACATTCCTCCAACGATAGATCAGTCATGTATCGTTCCTCGACGAGTCGAACGACCTTCTCGACAGTTTGCGTCGAATGCGATCGGTAAGATTCGTTCATTTCCATGACATAAGGCGAAATCACAGAGCTTTTAAACCATTTCAACATATCCTCACCTTGTCGTAAATGCAGTAATTCTTCTACTAAGCTCTGTCCTTTGTGATAGGCATAGACATTAAAGCCAGCCTGTAGCAAGGTGTTATTCACATTTCCAATCAATTGTATCATGGCTTGCTGTAGAAATAGCTCGACACCAGCATTCTGATCTAGCTCAGCTACGAACTCTTCTGCTCGATGAAAAGCATCTTCTTCTTGCCCTAAGCGGATCGCATGGATAAGGTCTTTTTCAATTTCATAAGGATAACGAAATGTAAAGTCACCAGTGACGAACAAGGAATCCATATCCATAATTTGATTAGCCTCAAGCAATTTTCGAAACCGGAGTGTATGGCTTGCTTCTTCCATTAAGGTAGGGATTCGCCCTATTTCCTTAGTCATTTGTCCCATACAGACCGTAACTTGAAGTTTCAAAATCGTGTTTAACGTTGAAATAATCTCTTGGGAAAGCTGTGAGATTTCTTTCTTAATAGAAGCGGTGGGAAGATAGGAGGGAAGCCCAATTATAATTCCGACGACTAAGTCTTGAAAATTAATGACATACACCTGTTCCATATGCAAATGTGTCAACTCATCCACGATGTTAGCAGCAGCAAATGTGACTAATTGCTCGTCATCTTCTTTAAATTTGCCTCCAGTGGATGAAAGTCCGATTAATTGAACGGCAATTACCGTGTATTGTTGATCGTTAGTATCCCATCCGTAGTAGGCCATTCTTGCCTGAAGCTCATGCTCATCTAAGTAGGACAAGCGTCCTTGTACCAGCTGCAGCATAAATCCTTCCCGAAGCGTGGGAAGTTGTTCTTCTACTTTGGCCTGCAGGAAATGACTTTCACGAGATAAATTATGCCATTCCTTCTCAATAAAGGATAGTTCATCTCCATGAACGCGACCACGGTCCGTTTTATCCTTACTAATAGCTCCGATAAGTCGACCGATAGGCTGATAGATGCGATGCGAGGCAAACCAAGATAAACAAATGGCAGTAAGGAAACCAATGAGAGAGATCACAATGATTAACCGGGACATGAGAATGACAGGCTCAGAAATGTTGGAAATATCGGAAGACGTTGTAAATATCCATTCGGAACCCAGTCTTGAGAAGGTGTGGTAAGAAATGGAGTATTTCGTGTTTCGATACGAGTATAGAAAGGTGTCTTGTTTAAGGGATTGCCAACGCCTCAAGATTTCATTGTGAATTGTATGTGCTAGTGGGTTCATTTCTTGGGAGTTAGGCTGATCGCCTAGCAGCCATTCCCCTTGTGAATCCATTAGAAAAGGTGCACCTGAATCACTTAATTCCGCAAAGTAGTGGCTCATCTTAGATACATTAAGTCTAACGATGAACACGCCATACTTCTCAGAAGAATCTCCAGGCAATTTATGAACAAGACTATATTTGAAATCTGAGCGTACAGAAGGGTTTGCAGTATCCCCAGGTAAAGGTAAGGATTTGGTCCAGAAAATATTTCGTTTCTCATCTAATAATTGTTGAAAAGCATTGTGCGTATTTTCTTGCGAATCTGCCAAGCTATTCACGCCACGTGAGCTGCTGATTAAAGTTTTGTTGTTATCAATGTAGAGATATACTTCGTCAATGAGTGGATTGGCTTCTTGCATAACGAGTAACGACTTCAGCATATCCCTAGTGAAATCAACCTCTTGTGCGTAATTAATCGTTTTCAGTTTCTCGCTAAAGATTGGATTGAATATCCATTGGGAAAGGCGAATCTCAAGCTGAGATAGTTGATCGTCTAATTGTTTCGAGACTTGGTTTACTCGTAATTGATGTGTCTTGTTAACTTCCGTTTCAATGCGATCTACACCGATGAAATATAAAGTTAATCCAATAAAAGTTGTTGGCAGACAGGTAATTAATAAGACAATTACCAAGCTTTTACGAAAAAAAGAGGAATGAATTGTGGAGTTCTTATTCTGCTTATTGTACTTGGCAACAATTCGTTGAAGCATGTATTTCACCGTCCTAGGCAACGCTATTTATGTAAGTTTCTATTACTATATACCCCTTATATTCTCTCTGCAACTGATTATGACGTGTAAACCCCTTTCTCGCCTTAAGACTTTTTTGAAGGGGGCGTATAGTGTGAGAATGCTAACTTTGGCCAAATCAAGCAAGGTTCCAATTAACTCTTATTGCAGGAAAGTTCGCTAACTACTAATGTGATGGCATAGACAAACGTGTTAGCAAACGTTGAATGTGAGGGAGAAGCCAATGACTGTTTGGAAAGAAAATGTGTTAGTCACGAAGCCGATCGTGAAGCCGCTTAATTCAAGAAAGAAAGTATGGCAAGCCCTAAACCGCGATAAGTATTTATACTTGCTAGGTTTACCTGGCATCTTGTGTTTACTCATTTTCAAATATGTTCCTATGTGGGGCGTAGTGATTGCCTTCCAGGATTATTCACCTTTCCGTGGGATACTGCGAAGCGAGTGGATCGGATTCGAGAATTTTCAACTGTTCTTTCGTAATCCTGATTTCTTTAAGCTGCTTCGAAATACACTCGCTATCAATCTTATGAGTTTAGTATTTTTCTTTCCAGTTCCTATTATCCTTTCCTTGATGCTGAATGAAGTGCGAAACGAAGTCTTCAAACGAACGATTCAATCGATCGTCTATCTGCCGCATTTCTTATCATGGGTCATTATTGCTGGACTTACGTTTACCATGTTTGCTACCGGAGAAGGGGTTATTAATAAGTTTCTTCTGATGTTGGGTTTTGAGCGAATAGAATGGCTAACGACACCGAACTTTTTCTGGGGTTTTCTTACGGGACAGAGTATATGGAAAGAAGCAGGTTGGGGGACGGTCATCTTCTTGGCTGCAATGGCTAATGTAGATCCTGGACTATATGAAGCAGCGCGCATAGATGGTGCTAGTCGCTTACGTCAGATGTGGCATATCACAATTCCAGCTATTCAAAATGTGATTATCATTCTCTTAATTTTAAAACTAGGACATATTATGGATGTTGGTTTTGAGCAAGTGTTCCTTCTACAAAATGCAGCTGTTTCGGAAGTAGCCGATGTCTTTGATACGTATATTTATCGTGTTGGGATTAAACAATCTGAATTTAGTTATACAACTGCGGTCGGCTTGTTCAAATCAGCAATTGGTTTACTACTCGTTATACTTTCTAACAGGCTCGTCAAAAAAGCAGGCGGAGAAGGGTTTTACTAATCTTCAACGCATTCAGAAGTTATCTTACAAGGAGTGTTGACCATGAGAGAATCATTGGGAGATAAAATATTTTCAAATATAAATGTGATTGGGCTAACTTTACTTGGTATTGCTTCTTTGTTCCCGTTCTACTACGTAGTCATCGTGTCTTTTACCTCACCTAGTGAATATGTGGGGAGCAGTCTCATGTTGTATCCCAAATCGTTTTCCCTAGCAGCCTATTCCTACATCTTCTCTACGAACACTTTTATCAAATCGTTGGGAGTTAGTGCTTATCTTGCGATTGTTGGAACGCTGTTAAGTTTGATAGTTTCTGCTGCTTTTGGCTACATGATTTCTAGGAAAAGGTTATTCGGCCGCAAAGTGTTCACGATCGCCTTGATTATTACGATTTTGTTCTCTCCTGGTATTATTCCGAACTATTTGCTCATCAAAGATTTGGGACTGATGAATAGTTTATGGTCTATTATTTTGCCTGGTTTACTTAGTGGATGGAATGCCTTGTTATTAAAAACGTTCTTCGATGGCATTCCGGAAAGTTTGGAAGAATCGGCTTATATCGATGGAGCGAACGATCTCCAAATTTTCTACCGGATTATTTTGCCATTATCCCTACCTGCCTTGGCAGCATTCGGCCTATTTTTCGCTGTCGCTTACTGGAACACATTCTTTAATGCCATCCTTTATATTACGGATCCGGATAAACGCCCGCTGCAGGTTCTTTTACAAGGCATGCTAGTTCAGTCGGAGACAGGTATTGCCGATGCCGGTGCTGCGTCTGAACAGCAAGTTCCGCCGGATACGATTAAAATGGCGGCTGTCGTCATCGCGACAGTGCCAATTCTGATGGTGTATCCATTCCTTCAGAAGCATTTTGCTAAGGGAGTTATGCTTGGCTCTGTTAAGGGATGATTATCACATATATGTTATTATTAAGGGGAAAATAAGGGAGGAAGAAAGAAATGAAGAAGAATTTGGTTATGATACTATCCACAACGTTGCTATTAACAAGTGTGCTGGCAGCTTGTGGAACAAAGGAAGCAACACCATCAACTTCTGCATCACCTGCTGGAACGAAACAAGCGGCACCTACTGAATTTAATATCACGACGATTAATTACAATCCTGAAGCACCTGCGAATGATAACGCCATTGAATTAGAAATGGAAAAAAGAACGAATACCAAGGTGAATATTTCCTTTTTACCTTCCAATAACTACGGAGACAAATTCAAGGTTATGCTCGCTTCTGGTGAAATTCCAGATGTACTGTTAACGACCTTTATTTTTGATTCTGCTGTCCTGAATGCGATTAAAGACGGTGCTTTCTGGGATTTAACACCATTCCTCAAGGATTATCCGAATCTGCAGAAAAATTACCCGAAAGAAAGCTATGATAATACGAAAGTGAATGGCAAAGTCTATGGACTTCCTCGGCCTCGTCCAGTTGCTGGCGGTGTACCCTTTCCTGCCTTGCGTCAAGATTGGTTAGATAAGCTAGGCTTGAAAGTGCCACAGACCATGGATGAATTATATACGGTACTGAAAGCTTTCACGGAACAGGATCCAGATGGTAATGGTAAAAAGGATACGTATGGCTTCACTGGAGCTGTTGCAGAAGGATGGATGGACCAATTAAATTTTGTGGAAAATACGTTTAATGGCTACGAAAATATGATTCTGAGTCAAAAGGGCAAGCCGACAATGTATCGAGATTTTACACCGGCAACCCGTGAGGCTATTTTGTGGATGCAGCGTGTCTATAAGGAAGGTATTCTAGCACCTGACTTTGCAATCATGAAGGGTTCCCAAGTATCCGATATGATGAAGCAGGGCAAAGTGGGCATGATTCCAACGGCAACGGACGCATCCAAAATGGGTGATATGATTGGGGCGCTTCGCAAAACAACGCCTAACGCTGGTATCGTACATGTCTCTACCCTGACAACACCATCTACGGGGCAGAAGTATGCAACAAAAGAAGGCGGCTTTTTCGGTAACTACCTAATCTCTAAGAAAGTTCCTGAAGCGAAACTGAAACAGATCTTAGCCTTCTTTGATTACGGCGCAACACCAGAGGGGATGGAATTGGCTAACTTTGGTATCAAAGGTGTACATTTCAACGATGTTGATGGCAAAAAAGTTACGACAGAAGAGTACAAGAAAATTGCTGCTACATCTTTGACGAATATCTGGACATTAGTTGATCCTTACAGTCGTGTTCAACAAGCTTCTGTTGACTATCCGAAAGAGTATCTGGAACGCGATAAGAAAGTCGTGGATGAGCGCATTAAATATGGCGTATTCCTTAATAACAACGGTGTAACTTCGGAAACAGACACGAAATTCGGACCTGAAATTTCTAAGAAGCTGCAAGATATGAAAATTAAAGTCATCATGGGGAAAGAAACCATTGAAGCTTGGGATAAGCTGGTTGCACAAATGAAAACAGATCCTAATGTGATCAAAATTCAAAATGAAAGAGAAGCCAGCTACAAGCAATTATTTGGCACTAAGTAAGACAGAGGAATCCATAAGCGCTGCCGTTCTTAAAGGAAGGCAGCGTTTATTTTGTATCGGCACTAGTTGCGAGTAGAGTTGGGTGAGTAGGAGATGGAGTAGTTGTATAAGTAGTTGTATAAGTGGTTGTAGTTATAGTTGTAGTTATTGAAGTAGTTGTTGAAGCAGATGCTGTGTTGGGCGGATGGAAGTTGTGCAATACTCCTGTGCTCCCGACAAATAGATGGATTTTCTACAGCTAAATCTTTGAATTTTTCCATCAAATGCAGAATAGCTGGATAACCTACAGTTAATTTGAACCATAATACCCGAATTGACCAAAAGAGGCAGTTTTACCTACATGTTTTCCAGTTAAATTAAATTATCGAGGGGAATTGGGCAAAAATAGCTGTATATTTTCCAGTTAATGCAAGTGCCTGGTGCACAAGCTCCGCCACCAAGCTTCACTAACAAACTCGATCAACAAACTCCGCCACCAAGCTCCACTAACAAACTCGATCAACAAACTCCACCAAACTTCCATACACCTGCTTCTGTACCCGCCTCCTGCGATAAAAGTTTTCCTAGCGTTTCACGTTCTGTACTCAATTTCCTGCAATTGGATTATTTTTCTAGTGCGAATTTCAGCAGAAAATGAGCTGTCAAAAAACTCTGATTGCTGGAAAATCGCCATTAAAGCTATAGTAAAGCCACATCGGAAGGAGGTTTGAAAGAAGTGAAGTTGATTTAATCATGTAGGATTGTAAGCGCTTCATAAAACGAAGGAATGGTAAGGGAGGGTAATTTTTTGAAAAAGCTAAACATCTACTTATTAATAGTTGTTATGGTATTTACAGCAATACTTGCACCTATATTGCCTGTTTCGCCTGCTTATGCAGCAGGTGGAATTGAATATGAGGCGGAGTCAGCCATCGGTGTGGATACGAATATGCAAGCAACCGTTGTTGGTGCAGTATATTCAGGGACGGGTTATGTAGATGTAGGAGATCAGTCTCATGCGGCAAGTCTGACTTGGAGCCAAGTGCAAGCAGCCATAGCTGGAAACTATGTAATACAGATCAAGTACAGTAACAATACGGTGAACGATAAGCCAGTCAGTTTATGGGTTAATGGACATAAATACGCGACATTTCGTGGGGAATCAACAGGGAGTCAGGCGACACCAACATGGAAACTGTTCACTGCTGTTGGCATGCTAAATCAAGGAGCGAATGTGATCAAGCTCGCTGCCGAAAGTGGGGATGGACCTGAGATAGATGCGATGGAAGTTATTCCTTATGCCACGCTGATTGAAGCGGAGAATGGCGGCGGGGCGGCACACTCTGATGTGACGATCGCAGCTAATGTGGGAACTGCTCCTGGGTTTTCGGGCACTGGCTACCTAAGTATTGCAGCTCCGAAAAATGGTTATATGCTTTACAATAACGCTGTCGTACCTTCAACAGGCAAGTATACGATCAAAGTTCGCTATTCGTTAGGAAACACAGCTAGACCGTATGCGGTTACTATTAATGGTGTACGAGTCAAAGATGCCGTAGGTGCGTCTACCGGGGCATGGAGTAATTGGAAATATGAAGAGCTTACAGGCATTGATCTCAATGCTGGGGCAAATACATTGAAAATTGAACGAATTGGCGCAAATTCAACCCCTGTCATTGACCGTTTTGAAATTCAAAGTGAGTCCGTCATTGAAGTCGGCGATCAGTCTTTCAGACATACGAGCTTTGAACTTTCGGATGTGGATGCTGTGATAGCTGCTACGCCAACAAACGGTGTATTAAATTCCCCGTTAATCAGCGGGACGTTACTGAAACCGACTTCCGTTAATACGGCGAAAATCGTGGAGAACGCTCAAACACGCTGGGCTGAAATCACAACGGCTGCAACAAAACTAGGCATAATTGGCTTCCCATTTCATTCGAGTTGGTTGCCGCCAGTGCCGATGAAGAGCTTTACGTTGGAATCAACCTTCATGTTGCCCGATGAGCAAGCGAACTATATTTTCAAACTCGTGAGTGCAGGGGGATTGGAAAGCTCAATCTTTGCTTTTGGAATGGACGGTAAGCTCTATGCCCGTTCGAATTCTTCAGCAGGAGGAGCCTTGGCTATGAGGTCGAATTGGAGCACGAACACGCGATATACTGTGAAGTTGGTGTTTCATTTGGATACCAATAGCTACGACATGTTTCTGAATGGGAACTCACTTGTGACGAGTGAGCCCTTGCAGACGGATGCTTATTCAGGTGGACTGAAAGGCTTTTACATGGAAGTGAAGGATGGGGCAAGGCAAGAAACGAAGATACTTGTTGATGATATCAAGCTTTCAGGTTCGAATACGGCGGGGACGCCACCGCGAATCAATGCTAATCCTGGAGCGCTATTCGTTGAGCAGCCATACATTGGTACGCCGGAGAATTATTATGTTAGTCCAACAGGTCTTGATACGAATGATGGATTAACGACAGGATCTGCTTTTAAAACGATTAATAAAGCAGCAAGTGCAACGAATCCAGGGGATACGGTGAATATCATGCCTGGGACGTACTCGCCAATCAACGATGCGAACGATTTTGTTCTCATTAATCGATCCGGTGCTGTTGATGTGAAAACAGGTACTTTGCATCCGATTACCTACAAAGCCTATGATCCAAACAATAAACCGAAGCTGCTCCTTCCTCCGAATGTGAAAGGGGTCTGGGACATGGTTCAAATAAGTGCCAATTATATAGTGCTTGATGGGATTGAGGTTGAGGGTACGAATTTGACCCTAACGCTAGCAGAAGGTGAAGCAAATTATGAGAGTAAGGTTGCTGGCGGATCGGATTGGTCTCGTTATGCCTTAACGAATACCAATGGTGTAAGCGTTAGTGGACATCATATTACAGTAAGGAATTCGGATATTCATCATATGTCGGGAGCGGGTCTTGGCGGAGGCGGGGATTATATCACCTTTGAGTATAATAAGATTCATTCCAATAGCTGGTACAGCTTCTATGCAACCAGTGGAATCAGCTTCATGCATGATTTCGATGTCGATAATAATACAACGGATTATAAAATTATTGTTCGAAATAATGAGGTTTACGATAATCAAACGAATGTCAAATGGGAAACAACGAAAGGGTATTCGGATGGGAATGGCATTATTTTTGATGTGGATGAGGGGTATAACGGTAAAAAATTAGTCATTAATAACCTTGTCTATGATAACGGCGGCGGAGGCATTCATGCCTATCGAAGCAATAATGTGCATGTCATCAATAACACGATCTACAAGAATAGCAGAAGTCCTTATTTGAAGTATCCGAATATGGATGCGCAGTCAAGTGATAACTCAGTCTTCGTTAATAATATATCCATTGCGAGAGAGGAAGAAGGAGAATACGCCAATCTGAACAGTGGATGGAACAATCTGTTTGCCAATAATATTTATGGTGGGAATGTCAGGTTCCTGGGTCAGAATGACCGAGTGATTGATCCGAAATTTGTATCCGTTACGGGAGCTACTTATGATTTTCATTTGCAAGCCGATTCACCTGCTATCGATAACGGTGCGCGCTCCTATGCACCTGCGTTTGATAATGATGGAAATGTACGTCCCTATGCAGGCATTGGTGCGAATGGACGGGTGGATATCGGGGCATTCGAAACATCGTATAAGAGTGCAACTCCACTAATCGACGATTCGATTCAATTTGTACCCGCACCTCCGGATGTTATCCAAGAAGCGAAGGCCTCGAAAGGAACACCTGTAATTGATGGTCAAATTGAGGATAGCTGGTTAACAGCCGGAAGTTTCCAAGCACTGAAGGTTAGCGATCCAACGAAAGTATCTCCTTTAGCGTCGATGCGATTGTTATGGGATGAACACAATTTGTATGTGTTGGCTGAAGTTAAGGATGCTAATCTGAATGCGTCAGGTGGTAATTTGTGGGAGCATGACTCGATGGAATTCTTCGTAGACGAGAACAACGGAGATACCATCGCATTCCAATCGGATGATCGACATTATCGAATTAACTATAAGAATCTAAAGAGTGCTGGCAAAAATACAACGATAAACAGTTTCACATCAGCCGCTCGCGAAGTTGAAGGGGGCTATCTCATCGAAGCAGCTTTCCCATTGAATGTGATAACAGGTTCAGTTGGAACTGTGATCGGCTTTGATGCAGGTGCAAGTGATGATAGCAATTATGATGGCATTCGGGATAATGCAACGATGTGGAGCAATCAAAGGTTTAATTCTCATGTTTCTACCCAATGGTATGGCAATATAACCTTCGTAGAAGCAGAGAATCTTCCGACAAATCCAAATTCAAATTCAAACCAAAATTCAACTTCAAATTCAACTGCTGGTGGAAACGCAACGCCAGTTTTTGATGGCGCAACCGTGAGGCTTACACCAATACTTACTGGTACGGCAGCAAAATCGGAACTTAGTTTGGTGCAATTTCAACAGCTTTTGGCCCGAGCACAGGTTGATGACAAAGGGAGAAAGTTAAGCACGATTCATGTGAATCCTATTTCTGGTGCACAAGCTTATGTGCAAATATTACCGGCTGAATCCTTTAAGCAAGGTAAGGCGGATAACTATCTAGCTATTCAAACGGGATTAGCCACACTTACAATACCGGATAATGCTTTTAAAGCGCAGGATATGAAAGATGCTTCTCAAGTTGGCATCAGCGTCGCAGTTGCAGATATCTCGAGTTTGCCTAAGAAGCTCAAGGAGAAGATTGGAAATAAGCCGGTGTTAGAGTTATCGGTATTGATGAATGGCACGCCAATCGCATGGAAAAATAATCAGAGCCCAATCACTGTTACGATGGACTATCAACCAACACCTGAGGAACGAAACAATGCAGATCACATTGCCATCTGGTACATCGATGGACAGGGCAAAGTCATTAAACTGCCTTCCGGGAAATACGATGTAGCTACGGGGAAGATCACATTCATGACTACACATTTCAGCCAATTTGCCATTGGATACGAAATCAAGAGCTTTGAAGACTTAGCCAGCTATAATTGGGCCAAGGATAATATTGAGGTACTCGTATCTAAAGGGATTATTGAAGGTAAAAGTGATGTAAGCTTTGCACCAAGTGAGTTTATCACACGTGCAGACTTTGTCTCCCTATTGGTTCGCGCCTTGAGTTTAGAAGCAGACGTAGTTAGTAATTTTGATGATGTGAAAGCAACGGATTATTTTGTGAATGAGGTGGGGATCGCCAAAGCCTTGGGGATTACTGAAGGAAAAACAAATCATGCCTTCAAACCAACCGAATTGATCACTAGACAAGACATGATGGTACTTACAGCAAGAGCTTTTAAAATCGCAGGCATCACCATTCATGGAGATGTGAAAGACGATTTGGGTAGCTTCGAAGATGCTGATCATGTAGCCCTCTATGCAGCTACTAGTGTGGCTGATCTTGTCAAAGCGGGTATCGTGCAAGGAAGTGGCAAGCTTTTAAACCCGACTAACGCTACAACGAGAGCGGAGACGGCAGTCTTGATCTATCGATTATATACGAAATTAGCAGAAATGAAGGGATAGATAAAAGTCTAGTCAATGAAATAGCCTCTCGGCAGCTCCGAGAGGCTAAATAATTCTAAGGAGGTTAATGATTATGGTCGTTCAATCCAATCCCAAAAAGTTAGTTAATCGTATGGGTTTGTTCTTGCTTTTATTCATCGTTTGCTGCGCAATTGCTTTCGTGAAGTCGGCCCACGCCGCTGCAACAACATATTACGTGAGTCAATTAACCGGTCAGGATCGAAGTGATTATGGCAGCTCAACAAGTCAACTTTTTCAAACAATTCAATATGCGGCGAATCTAACCAATCCAGGTGATACAGTCTATGTGATGAATGGTACGTACAACGAGACCACGGATCAGTCTGTTTTTCAAGTGACGCGTTCGGGATCTTCAGCTGTAAATGGGATGATCAGCTACCTAGCATATCCGGGGCATAGCCCCAAACTCAAGGTGACGGATGCTTGGAATCACATTGTTGTAAACGCTTCCTACATTAGAATCGAGGGCTTCGAAATCGCGGGCGATAACAGCAATCTTTCACGCAGTGACGGGGAGGCAAGATATGATCATTATGTTCAGAATAAGTCTACGGGTACGATTAATTGGTCTTACTTGCGCAAAACGAACACCAATGGCATTCTGATCAAGCCAGCAAATGAAACGGCGGCGAACCCGCATCACATCACCATTAGAAACAATCAAGTTCATGACGTGCCAGGTGCAGGAATCGGTACGATGGAAGCGGACTATATAACCGTAGAAAATAATATCGTGTACAATAACTCATGGTATACGCTCTATGCGACAAGTGGCATTTCGCTTTTTCATTCGGTAGACACGGATACGAACACGAGCAGTTATAAGAATATCATCCGCAATAATCGAACCTATAACAATAAAACCTTGGTGAAATGGGGGGATAGACAATTTTATTCCGATGGAAACGGGATCATCATTGATGATAATCAGAACTCACAATTGAATGGGAAATATCCCGCTTACAACGGCAAAACACTAGTAACGAACAATGTGAGCTACAACAATGGCGGATCAGGCATCCACGCTTACCATAGTTCACATGTCGATTTGATCAACAACACAGCATATAATAATTCTTCGCAGTTGGATTATGGCGAAATATATGCGATTTATGGTAATGATATTAACATATTAAACAATATTATGGTTGCTCGAACGGGGATGAAGTTGAATCAAGACTATCTGAACACGAATGTAAATGTGAACTATAATATCTATCATAATGGGAATCCTGTCGTAAACGGAGTCAATGATATGTGGGGGGATCCACTATTCATGAATGCAGCAACGGGTGATTTCCGAGTGAAGATGGGCTCCAAAGCGGTAGACACGGGTACGACCAGTTTATCGCCCACAACGGATATTAATCTAGATCCCAGACCTCGCGGTGCATCCCCGGATCGAGGCGCATATGAAAGTCAGAATGTGATTGGTAATCCTAGCTTTGAGTGGGGAAGTCTTGGAGGCGGTTGGAACAAGGAGCTTAATAGCGCGGGGATTAAGGTACAAAGTATGGGCGCTTACTCGGGTAGCTATAAGACTTCATTCGCAACGACTGCGGCTACAAAGCTCTCTCAGACAGTGATAGCACCTGTATCACAAACCTATACCGTAACTGCTTATATCAATACCAATATTGCAAGCAATGTGAAGCTGGGAGTCGATGTTGCTGGTGTGAATCAGGGACAATCGGCAGTTGCAACGGGAGGATACAAGAAGGCAACCTTTACATTCAATGCTGTCTCTGGTCAAGCGATCAAGGTATGGATATCGGCTCCGCAAACAGCTAGTGGTTGGGTAGCAGTTGATGATGTTTCCGTTGAATAAAATAACATAACAAAAATCCAGTTTTCTGCAACATATCTTCATGTACGTCAGTGGGTCTGAGGCTTATAGTTGTATACATAAGCGATTACAAGCTCACACCTGAGGAGATGTTGAAGATGAATAAACCGAATATCATTGACACAGATGTCCATAATGCGATAGCTCATTCGAGAGAACTGCTACCCTATTTGCCCAAGGTTTGGCACGATTATTGGCTTTCTGCCGGCCCAGGCTATGGTGGTGGATGGCATTCTCCAATAGGTGTGATGCGCAAAGATGCCGTACCTGACGGTGGTGGCATTCCAGGCAGTGATCCACAACATATGTTGAAGCATCATTTTAATAGATATGGCATTGATTATGGGATATTGACCGGCTCTGGGATATTGGGGATTTCCTTGAATCCGAATCCAGACTATGGCAATGTCGTCGCTAGTGCTTACAATGACTGGCTGGTGGAAACATGGTTGAAAGCAAGTCCAGTGTATAAAGGTTCCATCCTTATTAATCATGCGGATCCAATTGCCGCTGCGAAAGAAATTGATCGTATGGCCAAGCACCCAGACATGATTCAGGTTATTATGTGCAGCGGCTCTCGGATGTTGTTCGGGCAGCGTTTCTATCATCCCATTTATGAAGCGGCTGAACGTAATGGACTGCCTGTCGCAGTTCATCCAGGTACGGAAGGGAGAGGAATTGCAGGAGCTCCAACACCATCGGGTTATCCCACATCCTATTTGGAATGGCACAATATATTACCAATTAATTACATGTCTCATGTTAATAGCTTAGTGTGCGAAGGGGTATTTGAAAAGTTTCCTAAGCTTAAATTTGTTGCAATTGAAGGTGGATTAGCATGGCTTCCGCATCTCATGTGGCGAATGGATAAGAATTTCAAAGGACTTCGAGATTTAGTCCCTTGGCTCAAAAGATTACCGTCCGAATACATTAAAGAGCATATTCGACTAACGACGCAACCCATCGAAGAGCCAACTAAGCCAGAGCATATTAATCAGATATTGGATATGCTAGGCGCGGATAATATGGTTATGTTCTCATCGGATTATCCGCACTGGGACTTTGATAATCCCAAAATGGCGCTGCAACCGATTCGCAAAGAGTTAAGACAACGTATTCTGGTTGATAATGCCTTGGAGTTATATGGTCATGAGACCTTTCCAGCTCCGATAGCTGCATCTGTTTCTGTTCGTGAGGGGGATTCTGAGCAATGAGCAAAGTGAAAGCCAGATATGCCGCAGCCAGCGTCCAAGAACTTGCCGAAAAAGGGCGCAAGATTGTCGAAGTAAAAGGGATCGAAATCGGTGTATTCCTTGTAAATGGGAGTTATTACGCATGGCGAAATATGTGTCCTCATGGGGCTGCTCCTGTCTGTGAGGGGGTCGTGTGCGGGACTCGGCTGCCCTCCTTAGTTTATGAATATGAGTATGGCCGTGATCAGGAAATATTACGCTGCCCGTGGCATGGTTGGGAGTTTGGTTTGACGGATGGCAAGCATTTGGTCGAAGGCGGCGTGCAGTTACGAGGTTATGAGGTTGAGGTTGAGGGGAATGAGATCTACGTGCTCATCTAACTGAGTGCAAAGGTACTCGACAGGAGGTTCGAACTTGGTTTCTTACATTGGGGTTACCCAGGTTAAAGCAGGAGGCAGTAAGGTGCCAGAGGGAAAGCGTATTCCCATAGGCTGGACGGCAGTTGCGATAGGTGAAACAGCTGCTGAACGTGTACGACTTTTATGGAGCAATGTGGTTACGGGACAGCCTGCTTGGCTGAGATTGACTGTGGCCCTTGATGTTCGTGAGGAAGTACGTGTCGAGGCTCGTTCAGCGATGACTGGCCTATGTATCGGTGAGTGGGACATCAGGTACGCCTCAGTGTTTCAGCCTTATCAGCTGCTGCTTTGTGCTGAGCATGTCGAGTTGCTGGCAAGCGAGGGTATCGAGCTACAATTAATACAAGGCAGCTCGCCATTATGGATATTTACTGAGGGTCCAGCGGAAGCGCCATTGCTATTCCCGCATCTCCTCCTCACAAAGGTAGAACCGGAAGATCCATGGCAGAGGATGTCAGCATCGCTGGCATCTCTGTCTTCCTTGCAGCCTTTTGGCTGGCTAGAAGGTTGTGTGTTAGACGGTTTACTGGATCTGGAGCGTGTGTATGGAGGTGGGAAGTATCAGGGGACGGCCAAGGAGCATTTAGATCTGTTCTTCGATGCAAATGGTTCTCTTCATTATGAGAATCCGCGTAGTGTACCCGTTGATGGACGCATTTATGGCATTGAGGGAACGTTACCCTTTGCCGCGTTAGCTCAACTGGAGCCGAATCATCCTGCGATTGAATCAGCCATACAGTATTGGTTATCCGAAACCTCACAAGATGGAACGATCATGGATGGTTCCATGCTCTCAGCGGAGGGCAGCTACACCATTGCGTATCCAATGGCGGTGCTGGCCAAGTTGTATAAGCGAGAAGATTTGGCTCTCCTGGCTATTCAGCAATTGGAGTCTCGCAAGCAACGACTCAATTATGGGACCGATCTATATCTGAGACATCACGAGGATGGAAGTCACAGCTTCCCGAATTGGTCTCGCGCTTATGGGTGGTATATGCTGGGACTGGCGCGGACGCTTCGTGTGATACACGAATATGACGCACTTTATAGGGAGTCTCCGGCAATACGAATTCGAATCAATGAACTTAAAGAGGAACTTATTCGTATTGCAGAAGTCATTGTTGGTTACCAATCGGAGCAAGGATTATGGTATGTCTATGTGGATGATCCGCAAACCGGCGTGGAAACATCGGGTTCAGCTGCCATTGCAGCCGCTTTAGCAATTGGTGTGCAGTTAGGTATTCTTGGAGATGCTTCATTAACTGCCTGCAAAAGAGTCCGACGTGCACTCACACCTTATCTCACGGAAGATGGATTTCTTCATGGAGTCTCACAGAATAATAAAGCTGACGAAGAGCTCCAACGAAGTGGCTATCGGGTTTTGTCACAAATGGGAACGGGGCTGGCCGCTCAATTGGATGCTGCTTTGTTTATCATTGGGGAACACCTCGTTCAGGACATATCCTGACGAGGTGTTGTTTTTATTAATCTTGAATGACAGATATCGTCTTTTCGCCGCCAACATAGATGCGATTCGTGCGCGGATTAAGCAGCAAAGATCCAGAGTCAGCGCTAAGTTTGAGCTTCGTGAGAGGCTTTAGGCTGCTGCCATGATAGACGATTAGTGGAACTGCACCTGTTTCTGTTGATTCTGAAATGAATAAGTGATTGGTTCGCGGATTGATTAGTACATCCGTAAATGCGGGTACGGTTAACGAACCGATGACCTTGTTCGTTCTACTACTTACAACAAAAAGCCGCCCCTTCACGGATATTTGCGCACTAGAAATATAGACCCGACACGTTAAGGGATTTAGCGTAATTTCTCTTTGTCGTCTTCCGAGATGAACCTTTCGAACATGGAGGGTACGCAAGTTCACGACCGAACTGTATCTACTTAGATTATTTGCGACATATAGTTGATTAGTTTTCCTATCAATAACCGGTGTAATGACAGGGTTTCTTCCGACTTTCCGTGTAGCTATGATGTTATTGGTATCTCCTCGGATGACAGCTAATGTATCCGTCGTCGTGTTCGTTACGTAGATACGATTCGTCAACGCATTGACTACTATTTGCGAAGGTCGTCCTTTGAATGAAATTTTGCTGTGTACCTTATTCGTAGCCCCGTTCAGAACCACAAGATTGGCGTTGCGCGAATTTAAGGAGATTGTAGAAACATATACCAAATTTGTATGCGTGTTGACCGCGATATGATCGCTGCGTTCTCCAACCTTAATGTTAGATATTACACGGTTCGTAAGGCCATTGATAACGGAAACGGTACCATCATAAAAGTTGGATACATAAATACGATTCGTACGCGTATTGATAGCCATATAGGACGGCATTTTTCCAATCGTAATTGTGCGTATGACTTTGTTGGATGTAGTATTAATAACACTGAGGTGATTGTCACCTTGAATCACATATAACCGATTCGTAAAGGGATTGATCGCGAAGTTTACAGCTGGTCTGTTGACGGGAATAGTTGCAATTAGGCGTGGCTTGGTTGATGAGATCTTCGGCTTTGAAACGCGCACAGCTTTACGGATAATCATAAAGGCTCCCCTTCCCCAAGACATGTGGTACTTATATCATATTCATGACCACGCTATTGGGAACTACTAGACGGAAGTTAGCGCAGCGGCGCACAACTTTTGATGGAATTCAGCGTCAAAAATGCATGACCACGATTAGAAATGAACCACTAAGGAGGCATGGGAATGGCACAAGAAATTGAACGCATCGGAGATATAAAAGCGAAACTTGGCGAAGGTCCCGTCTGGGATCACACGACAGGGCAATTAATTTGGGTTGATATTAATGGACAAGCCCTACATCTATACAATCCCGCAGATGGACGCAACCGGACAATTACATTGGATCAAAAAGTCGGAGCCGCCGTGCCAAGACAGCAAGGTGGTATGGTTCTTGCTATGGAGCGGGGCTTTCATCTGCTGAATTTGGAAACCGAGGCGTTAACACGCGTTGTGGATCCAGAGAATCATTTGCCTAACAATCGGTTTAATGATGGCAAAAGTGATCGAGCTGGCCGGTTCTGGGCAGGCACGATGGCACAAAGTGAGTCGGTCACAACAGGATCACTGTATTGTCTTGATATCGACGGAACCGTTCATACCATCGAAGATGGCTGCATCACAGTATCCAATGGACTAGGCTGGAGCCTCGATAACACTATCATGTATTACATCGATTCTCCGACAAAGAAAGTCGTAGCTTACGACTATGATGGCGAATCAGGGCAAATCTCCAATCCGCGTACAGTGGTCACCATAGCTGATAATGAAGGTTTTCCAGATGGGATGGCTGTGGATAACGATGGTATGTTATGGATTGCTCAATGGGGAGGCTGGCAAGTAGGGCGTTATAACCCGGTGACGGGCGAGAAAATAGGTTCGATTGCTGTCCCAGTGGAGAGAACGAGCTCTTGTGCATTTGGCGGGGAGCACATGGATGAGTTGTATATCACCACGGCAAGTGTAGGTGTCAGTGAAGAGGACAGCGTGAATCAGCCTTATGCTGGTAGTTTGTTCCGAATAAAGCTAGATGTGAAAGGCCCCAAGGCGAATTTTTACGGGGGATAAGGCAGTAGCACCTAGAAGAAGCTAAGTCGCATGTTGCGCTTAGCTTCTTTAATTTGCTTAGTGGATAAGGCAATAGATGGACCTCTGTCAAGAAAGTAGACACCTAATAAGAGAAGTTAACTAACGCTTTTGTAGTAAAGTTCTTCAAATCGATCCGGCGAGACATAGCCCAAAGAACCATGGATTCTTTTACGGTTG
>NZ_JABMKY010000008.1 GCF_013204845.1 Paenibacillus qinlingensis | reverse complement strand
CCCTCAAGATGAGATTTCCCAGTATGTAAGACCCCTTGTAGACGACGAGGTTGATAGGTTCGAGGTGGAAGTGCGGCAACGTATGCAGCTGACGAATACTAATCGGTCGAGGGCTTAACCAAATTCCTAAGAGTAAGACTTACGTTGAAGTTTCGTATCTAGTTTTCAAGGCGCAAACAAACGCTTTGACTGTTTGGTGATGATGGCGGAAGGGATCCACGCGTTCCCATCTCGAACACGACCGTTAAGCCTTCCAGCGTCGATGGTACTTGAACCGCAGGGTTCTGGGAGAGTAGAACGTTGCCAAGCATTGTTCCCTGATAGCTCAGTTGGTAGAGCACTCGACTGTTAATCGAGTTGTCACAGGTTCGAGTCCTGTTCGGGGAGCCATTTATTTTTAAAATCCAGGCCTTTTTTATGGAGAGGTGTCCGAGCTGGCCGAAGGAGCACGATTGGAAATCGTGTAGGCGTCACAAGCGTCTCGAGGGTTCGAATCCCTCTCTCTCCGCCATAAGAGCTTTTAAACTAGAAAAGCCTGTTTTCGAGGCCCGTTGGTCAAGTGGTTAAGACACCTCCCTTTCACGGAGGTAACAGGGGTTCGAGTCCCCTACGGGTCACCATCAATTGCTAGTAAGATTTATCCCATGGAGGCTTAGCTCAGCTGGGAGAGCATCTGCCTTACAAGCAGAGGGTCGGCGGTTCGATCCCGTCAGCCTCCACCATTTTATCTACTCAGAAAAAATTAGAATGTCTTCAATTTTGTCTGGGAATAATAAAATATCATGCTAGTAACGTCGCGGGGTGGAGCAGCCCGGTAGCTCGTCGGGCTCATAACCCGAAGGCCGCAGGTTCAAATCCTGCCCCCGCAACCAACCTCTTATCTAGAGGAGAATTACATAGTGTGGAGCTGTGGTGTAGTGGCCCAACATGCCTGCCTGTCACGCAGGAGACCGCGGGTTCGAATCCCGTCAGCTCCGCCATTTTTTATGAAATACAATATGAGTCATTAGCTCAGTTGGTAGAGCACCTGACTTTTAATCAGGGTGTCGTAGGTTCGAATCCTACATGACTCACCATTTCATTCATAGGGATCTTTAGGCGTAGACTAAAGTCTCTCAGATTGATTACCAGCATGCGCGTATGGCGGAATTGGCAGACGCACTAGACTTAGGATCTAGCGGGCGACCGTGGGGGTTCAAGTCCCTCTACGCGCATCCAAACAAAAAGAGCTTTCTTCATTCCTTAGCCGGGATCGAAGAGAGTTCTTTTTTTGCGTACATGCATATCTAAAATATGGTTGACATTGATTATTATTATCACTAATATCAAGTAGTAGTGATTTACGTTAATGGCGGGGGGAGATCGCAATTGAAAACGATTAAATACTGCTGCAGAAATGAGAAATTCGGATCCAAACAAATATATAAGTCCATTAAGAATGAATTCCCGGACTTGAAGCAGAAGAAGAAAGATTGCCTCGGCAATTGTAGACATTGCAAGAAAGAATGTATTGCGATGATCGGGAAGAAGAAGCTGCTTTGTGCGGAGTCACCAGACCATTTGTATGCTCAACTTAAGGAAATAATCTCGGCATCTAAGGCCAAAAGTGTGACAGCTTGAACCTAAATTTGCTGAAATTGTTACTTCCGTTTGTATTTCTATGCACAATTCTGTTAATCTTGTATGTATGGGGAATACGCAAGAGATAACCATACAGAAAGGTGTGTGCACAGATGCTAAACGATACACTAACAGAAGCGCTCAATGAGCAGATGAATTATGAGTTTTATTCCGCGCACGTCTACTTAGCTATTGCTGGTTATTGCGCTGCGGAAAGCTTGGATGGATTTTCAAACTTTTTTAAGGTACAAGCAGAAGAAGAGAAGTTCCATGCCATGAAGATTTTTAAATTTATTAATGACCGTGGGAAAAAAGTCAGCTTTGCTGGTATGAACACGCCTGTGAATCAGTACGAATCGATTTTGGATGCATTTGAACATGCTTACCTGCATGAGCAAGAAGTAACGAAACGGATTTATCATCTATCCGATTTGGCATTGAATGATAGAGAGCATGCGACTATGCAGTTCTTGAAATGGTTCATTGACGAGCAGGTTGAAGAAGAAGCGATGTTCGATAGCATCATCAACAAGTTGAAACGTATCGATAAAGATAGCAATGCGTTCTATATGTTGGATGCGGAATTTGCACAACGTTCTTTCACACCGCCAGCTGCGGAATAATTACATAACCTATTCATGAGAAAAAACTTACTTGTTTCGCAAATTTGCGGAAGGTAAGTTTTTTCTGTTTGTTGCCATACGGTTGTCAGGGTTAATTATGTATAGTAGTAGAAAAAAGAAAGGAAGTACATCATGGAGAAATTAGATCTAGCCAAGACTTATAAAAATTATTACTCAGCCTCAACGAAGCCTCAAGTTGTTGAATTTGAACCTATTTCTTACGTCACAATTGTAGGGAAAGGGGACCCCAATGGTACGACCTTTGCTAACGTAACAGAAGCGCTGTATACGGTCGCTTATGGCGTTAAGGGCTTTTGTAAGAAGGCAGAGCAAGATTTTACTGTACCGAAGTTAGAAGGGCAGTGGTGGGTGGATGGCGATCCTAGAACTGCGTTAGACGTGCCGAGAGAGGAGTGGCATTGGAAGCTGTTGATTCGGATGCCGGTATTTGTAACGGAGGACCTCGTGGAAGAGGCACGTAGTGCGGCACTAGCGAAGAAGAAGGAGCTTAAGATTATTGCGGATGTTGGATATGAAACTTTGCATGAAGGACTCTGTGTCCAGATGCTGCATGTGGGGCCGTATGCGACAGAACCGGAAACACTGGCACAAATGGAGCATTTCATTGCACAGGAGCAGCTCAGCTACCGTGGACTTCATCACGAGATATACTTATCAGACCCGAGGAAGATTGATCCTGCGAAAATGAAAACGATATTGCGATATCCCGTTCAAGCGATAGAAGTGGTGGTGGGGTGAATTTTGCTGTAAAATAGAACATAATGTCGAGCAGCCAACCAGGGGGAGGGATAGCGGGTGCAAATGCGTAGTATATCTAGGTTTGGACGAGCTATTGGTGTTCTTATCATCATCATCGGGTTCATGTACCCAACGCCTGCTGCTCACGCCTCTTGGTTGGATCGGGTAAAAGAAATCTACCAATTGCCAAGCAATGTAGAACAAATCCAGAAGGATTATGAAGCTACGAAGCAGCAATTAGAAGAGCAGAAGGACAAGTTGTCGGAAGCCGTTAAGCAGTCTCAAGAAATCGAGGATCGTCTCCTCAGTCAGAACGAGGCACTTAAGAAGGACAACGAGCAGTTGCAAGAACGGTTAAAGGCGATGGAACAAGTTGCACTGGATAAGGATAACCGAAATCGCAAAATAACGTACATGGCGTTTACGGCAGCCGCATTGGTTGTAGGCTATTTCTTGCTTGGACGTGTGTTTCGTTTCTTCGTTTGGCGTAGACAGAAACGTGGGCTGCGTTAGCAGACCAGTGGAGGAGGTTGGTTGTGTCATGGAGGTCATCTTTGAAAATGCGAGCTTGCAAGCTAGGATGGCTACGCTGCAGCTTGAGTATGGCGAAGCTGTTCATGTGCTTCATCCCAACCAAATTGTAGCGTTTCAAGGGATGCCAGAGCTGCGCGAGGATGCTTTGATGAAACTTCCAGGCATGTACAGGAAGAAGCGATTGATTCAATCGCGCGTTAGAGGTCCAGGCCAACTACTTATGGGACTGCCAGAAGCGTATAGTTTGGCGGTAGTGCCTTTAGAAGCGGAAGATGATCTATTGTTTGAATTTCGTCATGTTCTCTTTTATACGGAGGGTGTGACCTTTACAACGCACCTGCAGAGCGTCAAGAATACGTTGATCACGCAGGATCTTGTCAAAATGCAATTTCATGGCCCCGGTACGCTAGGTTTATTAACAGCCGGTCCTTTGCACCAGATGGCTTTAGATCCGAAGCAGCCTTTGTTTATAGATGTTAGCTGTCTCGTAGCGTATCCACGGCAGGCAAATCTACGTCTTTGTGTATATGGCAATACATTAGCAAGTCAGCACATGAATTATCACTGGGAGATTACAGGGCATGGTCATGTACTGATGCAGCCTTGTAAGCCGGATCCTAAGTTGGACGAGCACATGAAATCGGATAGCTTGCTGCGCCGCATAGCTCGGGAAGTTCTGCCATTTGGCGGCGTTTTCATAAAATAATAAAAAAATATAAAAAATAGTTGCATTTGTTTTGAATACCTGATATATTATTCCTTGTCGCCTCAGAGAAACACTTGCTGAGCGAAAGAGAAATGACACCGTGCGGAAGTGGCTCAGCGGTAGAGCATCGCCTTGCCAAGGCGAGGGTCGCGGGTTCGATCCCCGTCTTCCGCTCCAATATTTGCGCCCTTAGCTCAGCTGGATAGAGTATTTGACTACGAATCAAAAGGTCGGGAGTTCGAATCTCTCAGGGCGCGCCATTTACACTTTATACTTACTACGGGACGTAGCTCAGCTTGGTAGAGCACCTGCTTTGGGAGCAGGGGGTCGCATGTTCAAATCGTGTCGTCCCGACCATTTTAGAATTTTTTATATGCGGGCGTAGTTTAATGGTAGAACTTCAGCCTTCCAAGCTGATCGCGCGGGTTCGATTCCCGCCGCCCGCTTACAATGAAATGGACCACCTTCGGGTGGTCTTTTTCGTATATAATAATTTTTCGAGTAAGCGAAGCTTACCCTTATTAATTGTTACCAACGTGGGTTATGGCGTTAAGGCGTTGCTCCTTGGCGCTAGTGAAGGTACAAAAATCGGCGCTAGCCACGGGGAATCCTGGCTAATCGAATAGCTGGATTTTCTGCAGCTAATTCAAGCGAGATCATGGCATTTCGCAAACTAACTGGATTTCCTCCCGTTATTTCAGGCCAATTTCGCCTAACGGGACATTTTGAGTGAAATTAGATGTAGGAAATCCAGTTAAACTCCCCAAAGGTTAGTTTTACTCAGATATAGATGTAGGAAATCCATTTAATCGCTCAAATCTACCCAGCCTGGGGACGCAAAAGAATTGAGGCTACTACTTCTATCCCTTTCAAATTTTCCAATAGTCATAGTCGTATATCTAGGTTAAAATGGGAAAAACATGCAAAGGGGACTTACCGAAATGAACGCTATTGAAAATCGTATTGAAGGATTACACAAGTATCATTCGGAGTTAACAGCGACGGCTGATCTGGCTGCTTTCTGGGAGCGCGCATATGCGGAAGCTACGCAAGGAGCATCCTATACAAGAGAGACGGTGGCATCAGCTTTTGTACAAGCGGAAGTGAATAAGATTATCTTGCAGGGTGCAGCGGAAACACCAATCCATGCATGGTTGTTACTGCCTAATGCAGAGAGCAAGTCTAAGAAGGTACCTTGTATTGTTACATTCCCAGGCTATACGGGCTCCAAAGGAAGACCCGAGGATCATGCAGCCTGGCTGCTTATGGGGTATGCCGTACTTGCGGTTGATGTACGCGGGCAAGGCGGCGATAGCGGTAACCTACTGCCACAGGAGACCGGTATGACGAGGGGATGGATTACGCAAGGGATTCTCGATGCGGAGACAAGCTATTACCGAGCAGTTGCGATCGATTCCTTACGTGCTGTGCAATGTGCGTTAGAGCAGCCAGAAATCGACAGTGAGCGTGTATTCGTATACGGTGGAAGCCAAGGCGGAGGGCTTGCCCTACTCGTAACTGCGCTTGAGAAGCGCATTCGGGCAACGATTGCCCACGTGCCGAATCTATGTCACATGGATCTAGGCCTGTTGAATTCGGTTAGTTCGCTTAGTGAGGCAGCAGATTTGGTTACCCGGTTCCCAGAATATCTGCCTGATGTACTGAGAACGGTTTCTTATTTTGATATTATGAACCTAGGTGATCGTCTTCAGCAGCCTGTTCACGTTACGGTAGGATTGAAGGATACGTGTTGCTTACCAGAAGCGATATTCGCTGCGTATAACCGAATTGAATCCCCACATAAATCGATTGAAGTGTATCCCTTCATGGGGCATGCGACACCTCCTGGTTCCCATGCAATGGCACATGCTTTTTTCTCCAAATGGTAAGGACTGAAACAAGTGTCACATCAAGCTTGCTATACCCTGCCTTCGCTGAGATCTTCTTGATCCGTAAGGTGGGGTTTTTGTCCATGTGAACTGATGAAGTCGTTCTCGTTCATCTAGCTACATAAGAAGTAAGAAGCTGCTCAGTTGGATAACCTATTACTAACTAGAAGGAAGGTGCTGACGGATGATGGTAAAAGAGGAGTCATTTGAAGAGGTATTCGAATTGATGGAAGCCGCGTTTCCAGAAACAGAAATAAGGACGTATGAGGGTCAGCAGGCGCTGCTATCTCATCCTAATTACAGAATCGATATCGAGAGAGATGCTCAGGGGCAGATGCTTGGATTCTTGGCCAGTTGGAACTTTAGCACGTTTCGATTTGTGGAACATATTGCTGTGGGCGCTGCCATAAGAGGCGGCGGGATTGGCAAAAAGATGCTGACGACGTATATGAGTAGTGGGAATACGCCTATCGTTCTTGAAGTCGAGCCTCCGACTACGTCAGATGCTACGCGGAGAATTGAATTCTATAAACGCTGCGGATTCCATTTGAATCTATTTCCTTATGCCCAGCCTCCCCTCAGAAAAGGGCAACCGAAATTGCCGCTCCACATCATGAGTTATCCTAGTCCAATGACGGAAGATGAGTTTGCTCCTTGTAAAGAAATCCTGTTTACCGAGGTGTATCGACAGCTGCTCTGAGAAGAGTGGCTGTTTTTATGTGCATTTACATAGGAAAGGAAACACTTACCATCTCGCAAAAGTTGTCAGGGTAAAACGAACTATGCTAGTCTAACATAGACAAAAAATGCCGAATCTCAGAGCATCGAAAGCTCTGGTACGGGGGACTTCTTTACTTGGGGTGAATGAATGCTCAGTTAGCCTATGGCTAATGGGCGTACTAGGGAAAACCTCTTCCCGAACCCGTCAACTAACCTCGGAGGCTTCAAGGAGGCACAACGTTTTGAAATTTTTTACCAAAAGCTTTATTTGTTCATGCGCTCTACTAGGCGCAGCCATTACCCTGTTCACCGCTCCCTCCACGCAAGCGGCTGCCCCAGACACCTCTTCGGTGAAGGTTCAAGTCAATGATGAATTGGTGCAGTTCCCGGAAAATCAGCCTTTTATTGATACGGAAGGTACACTTCAAGTGCCACTTCGTGTGTTGTCGGAGAAATTAGGGTATCAAGTGGGATGGGCGAAGCAAGGCGATGAAGTCGTCGTCACGCTTAAGAACAAGGAACAGGCAATTCAACTCACAACGGACGATGAGAAAGCGATCGTCAACAGTAAGTTAGTTGAGTTAGAGAGCAGCCCAACTTTGGTTAAGGGGAGTACTTATGTCCCTCTACGCTTTGTTACACAGACGTTTGGATCTGAGATCGCGTGGAACGATGCGAATAAAATCGCCATCGTGCAAGAGGACGGTAAGACTCACAAGCCAGCATGGATTGCACCGCCGCCAGCAGTTTTAGCAGCCCCAGTGGCCAAGGTTGTTCAGTCATCCATCGCAGCTCAAATTATTCAAGCTGCAACGACGTTTAAAGGAACACCGTACCGATGGGGAGGAACTACACCTAAGGGCTTTGATTGCTCTGGATTCGTTCGTTATGTATACGAGGCCAAAGGCATCGAGCTGCCACGCACCTCCGTGCAAATGTACGATCAGGCGGGGTCAAGAGTGACGGATTTGAAATCGGGAGACCTCGTCTTCTTTGCTTCTGGTATCGTCAATCATGTGGGTATTTACATTGGAAATAATCAATTTATTTCCTCGACAACATCCGTTGGTGTAACGGTTGATAGCCTCGCTAGCTCCTATTGGGGCTCAAGATATGTAGGTGCCAAACGCGTGTTATAGGTAGTTACGGAATCAAGTATAAGCAGCGGTATGAGAGCATCTGTTCGCGATGTTTTTCTTTATGGAAAGCAAAGCGGCAGATGCTCTTTTTTTTGCGGATTTGTGCGATTTTTATCGAATTTTTGAGAATTATAGCCTATAATGGAACAATGGTTGGAAGAAAGTAGGTGACACGTACGGCATGCAAGTCAGTGTCTGGAAAAGCTGGTTTCATAAAATTAAATTGTCGGGTCGAACAGATCGCATGTATAGCGTGGAAACAGGTCCTACCATACCGGAAGACATTCGGGTTGTGATTAAGCAGTTTTTTCATACGTATAACCATTTCAAAGGGGCTAGGCAGTTCCAAACAGATACGTTTATTAAAGAAGTATTTTACGCAACTAAACAAGATCCGAGGGATCAGCGTTCCATAGATGAGATGGAAACTTATATTCAGAGTAAGAATGTGAGTCGGTTACGACTGAAATCCTATGTCATTGATGAATATTTACGTGTTGGTGAAAATGTGTGTATGATCGGTGTGACGCGGGAGTTTAGCAATGCGCATCGCAATCGTGTGCTATATTTTATCATACAAGAAGAAGGCGCTTGGCGGTTTCATCATATCGTGAGATCACATCATGGTAAAATTCTTGAGAAATTTCAGGTGAAGGAACAGGTTGGATTCGTGGTTGGGGATGATAAGGTAGCGTTGCTCTTTCTAACACATGCCGATTCGGCAGATGCTTCCACGTTTATGTTAGGTGATTATGTTCACTCAGAAGGTTATTTGGAAGTGGAGCAAGAGATCAGCGGTCAGCTCTATTATCGCATTGTTCGAATGAATCGCGTACATTAGGAAGGTTACATACGCTTCAAGGACGACTTCGTGATCAAAAGTGGAATTTTTGAACAACCTCTATAAGCGGCATGAATAGGCTTTGCTCGGTCGTCGAGTAACGCTTATTTGGTGTGCGCGAATACGGTGCTATGCAAGTGGACACAGCCTACCTCCATATGAAAGAATGGAACTATCATGCATCAGGTGAAACGTTAGGTGTACATGCCTGAATGGGAGGCAAAGATGGAGAAAGAAACGATGGAGCTGCAAGAGCAGTTTTGGAAAAAAGTAGATGGAGAACAGTTAGGACAAATTCTACAATCGATTGCCATGAGCAAGGGGCTGGAGCCTAGTAGGCTTGCTTTTGTCTGTATAGGGACTGATCGCTCTACGGGCGATTCACTAGGTCCGATTGTGGGAAGTAAGCTTGCAGAGCTAGGCTATCCACACGTCATTGGCACGCTGGCAGAACCGTGTGATGCCACTAATTTGGCCATACGCTTGCAGGAAATTCCACCGGATGTGGTCGTTATTGCGATAGATGCTTGTTTAGGTCGGAAATTGAGTGTGGGTTTATACCAATTGTCGAACCAGCCACTGGCTCCAGGGAAATCAGTAGGCAAAGTCTTACCTCCTATTGGTCATTACACGATTGCGGCGATCGTGAACGTGGATGGACCAAGACAGTATAATGTCCTGCAAACGACGTCGTTATATCATGTGATGCGAATGGCGGAAGAAGTAACCCGTGCCATTGTTTATGCAATTCCTTTGTAGCTGAGGGGCAGCAAAGAGGAGAAAGATCGGAGTGATTAGTGAGTGATCGGACCAGGTGGATCAGGTGGGCCAGGAGGAATGGGGCGGCTTTCCGACCGGAATCGTCCAAAGGCCAAGTTGAAGGATGTATCGATACGAAGGATTTTGTTATTGTTCAAAAGGTATTGGGGCCAGCTCTTGGTCATTATCGGCTTGGCGCTGCTTGCGGCAGTGATGGGCTTGATCCCGCCTCTAGTTATGAAGGAAATTATTGATACCGCTATTCCACAGGGACGTGTTCAGCTATTGTCTGTGATGGCGCTGCTGTTAATCGTGCTGCCTGTTTTGAGCGGAATGATCGGTGTATGGCAAAACCATCTCAATACCAAAGTAACCCAAGGGGTTATACGGGATTTGGGGCAGTCGTTATTTCACAATTTGCAGCGGCAATCGATGTCGTTCTTTACGGACGCGCGTTCTGGCGAAATTGTTCAGCGGATTACAGGTGATGTGCAGTCGGTACAGAGTGTGGTTACGTCCATTGTTGTTTCTTCAATCACGCAGATCGTCATTGTTTTCACGACAATTGGTATCTTGTTTGCGCTAGATTGGAAGTTGGCGATTATTTCGGTACTTATCCTGCCACTCTTCGTATTGCCTGTGAAAAAGGTATCCAAGCTGCGGAAAGAATTACGGATTGAAACGCAAAAGGTGCGCTCCGACATCACCTCACAGCTGAATGAAAATTTCGGTATTTCAGGTGCGTTGTTGACGCGGATTTTTGGTAGAGAAAAGCAACAAGAGCAAGAATTCACAAAGATGAATCAAAAGGTGATGGATCTCGAGCTGCGGCTCAATCTTGTCGGCCGTTGGTTCGGAATGGCAACGAGCACGTTAGGACCGTTAGGCACGGCTATTATTTATATTTATGGCGGCTACTCTGTCATTCAAGGCGATATGACTTTAGGCTCCATCGTCGCGTTTACGGCGTATTTGGGACGGTTGTATATGCCAGTAGGGACATTGCTGAATCTACATGTCGAGGTAGCGACAGCGCTGGGGGTATTTCAACGGATATTTGAGTATCAGGACATGGTGCCTGATGTCATGGATGCTGAGGGTGCGCGCCAGTTAGGGGCTGTGGCGGGGCATGTGAGGTATAAGCAGGTTTCTTTTGCATATAAGGTTGGGGAGTCGGCTAGAGTTGGGCAGAAGGAGAGAGGGAAGACGCAGGAGCAGGACGGAGTAGAGCAGAGAGGGAAGCTGGCAGGTCGAGGCGATGGGGCTGAGAGAGGGAAGCTGGTGGAACGAGGCGGGGCAAGGGAGAAGCTCGTGGAACCCGAGGAAGCGAGGCTGCATAAAAGGCAGACGGAGCAGGGCGAAGCAGAGGAGAAGCTGGTGGAAACTGGGGAGAACGGGAGGAAGGTGCAGTATGCACTGCGCGACATCACCTTCGAGGCGCAGCCAGGTGAGATGGTTGCGCTTGTCGGACCAAGCGGCGCCGGGAAGTCGACGCTGATTGGGATGATCGCGCGGCTGTACGACCCGACAGCCGGCGTTATTGAGGTCGACGGTGTGAACGTCCGCGACGTGGAGTTATCGTCACTGCGGGCGCAGATCGCGTATGTGACGCAGGAGTCCTTTCTGTTCCACGCGACGATTGGCGACAACCTGCGCTTTGCGCGGGAGGACGCTACGCGTGAGGAAATGGAGGCCGCTTGTCGGCAGGCCTACATCCACGATTTCATCGTGTCGCTCCCCGAAGGGTACGACACGATGGTTGGAGAGCGCGGCCACCGGCTCTCCGGTGGCGAGCGCCAGCGGATCGCGATTGCTCGCGCGATCCTGAAGCGTCCGCGCATCCTCATCCTCGATGAGGCGACGTCGCACTTGGACTCGGAATCCGAGTCCTATGTGCAGGCGGCGCTCGAGGAGCTGATGCAAGGGCGCACGACGCTCGTGATCGCGCACCGGCTCTCCACGGTGCTGGCCGCCGATCACATTCTGGTGATCGAAGCGGGCAGCGTCGTGGAGCGTGGCACGCACAGCGAGCTGCTGGCGATGGAAGGGCTGTACGCGCGGCTGTACAGCACGCAGTTCGCGAAAGCTGCCGAGGAGGCAGCGAAGGGCGGCGTAGTGTAGCCTGGAAACGCAGGCAATAAGGCTCGCAAAGGGTCTTATTGCAGGGCGAGACGTCCTCGGCGTAGCAAATAACGCCCCAGAAGGGCGTTAAAAGTGGGTATCGCCAACCGAATGGGCGGAAACGCAGGCAATAAGGCCAGAAAAGGGTCTTATTGCAGGGCGAGATGCCCTCGGCGTAGCAAATAACGCCCCAGAAGGGCGTTAAAAGTGGTATCGCCAACCGAATGGGCGGCATTCGCAGATCGCTCACCTGCTAGCGATAAAATAGGGATATTCCCCTGGTCAATTGACCTTGGAGAATATCCCTATCTTGTTAAGTGCCTGTGCGTATGGGTAGGAATTAGCGCAGGAGTAAAGTAGGAGTAGGAGGAATGGGGATAGTAGTAGCCACAGAAAGGGTCTATTTTTGGCCAGATCCGCTACTCCACCCGAACGTTCGCCTGCGGACTAGAAACCCCTGTGTTGGGAGTTCCGTGGCTCGCGATCACGTCATCGTCGCTATCCACCAATCCTGCCGGATCCAGTTTGGTTCCTTCGCGCAGTAAGTAGCCGAAAAACAGAACGTAGTACGACACAATGATGAAGAAAACACCAGCGGTGACGGGATCTTTGGTAAATTGTGAGAAGTCAGCAGGGCTGAAGGTTGTTGTTGACCCGGTGGAAATAGCGACACTGGCGTAGCGATACGCGATGCGACCTAAGAAGAGAACAAGGACGGTGATCTCAATCCAGAGATGTGTGCGATAGTACCAGCCATCACTTCGATGCTCGAAGCGGGTATGGCGAATCGCAGTTCGCCCGAGCAAGGTGCCACCGGCAAGCCCGATCAAATAGCCGATGAAGTGGATGGGATGGACGAAGCCCAGGAGGAAAATAATGACCCCTAATAGGCTGAATAAGGACAGACGGAAGGTGAGTCTGCCACGGGAAAGCTTTTGAAAGCCAATAGTGCGCTTCACCCGTCGATAAATAAAAAAGCCAAAGATAAGAATCGGAATTACATAATGCAAAGCGTCCTGCATGGGGAAGAACCTCCAAACCTGTTATTGTATTTCCTAATTGTAGCAAATTTGGACGGCCCATCGTGAGAAATGTTATTCCGTTTACAAAATTGTGTCATACACTTAATAGTAGCTCGATAAACTTACTATTACACACTCAAAGTGCCGCAAGGAGTTGACGGTAAATGGCTATGATCACTCATGTTAATGTATGTAACACAGTTAATGAAATTTACTGTTGTCTTCGTAATAAAGTCGTGAAATTGGATGCGCAGCAAAAGGAGCAATTTTGCAAAGGTTGTAAAATGTTCTCAGGTGGAGCAGCGGGCTACGACCACGGTGTTTCTTGTACGTGGGAGGATTTGCGAACTGTAAGTAATCCGCATGTGGTACTTGATCCAGCCCAAGAGTTTAAACATAATCAAATTCGCCAAGTGCCGCCCGAGGGTCCGGCCTTATTTGTATATACACCCAGATGGTAAAACACATCCTATTTGATTTTGACGGGACACTTGTCGATTCCAGGGCACTCCTGGTTAAACTTTATAATGAAATGGCCATCCAACACCGTTTCCGCCCTATTCGTGAACAGGACTTGGGCCCGTTACGCTCCATGTCCATTTCTGAACGCGTAGATCGGTTAGGGGTACCCGTGCTACAAATTCCTAAGCTGATGGTAGCAGGGCGACAGCTCTATCACGAGAACATTCGATCACTGCAAATCGTACCTGGTATGAAGGAGGTCATTGCGAAGCTCTCCGCACAAGGGGTTAAGAGCTCGATTCTTTCTTCCAATTCAGAAGCAAATATCCGGCTTTTTTTAAGGAAAAATAAGCTGGAAGGTGCGTTTAAAGAGATCATTTCAGCGAAGCATATTTTCGGGAAACACCACTCGATTCGCAAAGTGATGAAGCAATGGGGAACCACGCCTACACGGATGATTTATGTTGGTGATGAGTTACGGGATATTGAATCCTGTAAGAAGTTAGGTGTGCCCATCGTAGCCGTAACATGGGGATATGATTCACCTCAGCTACTCCTGAGTGGACATCCGGACCATATGGCAAACACGCCTAGTGAGCTATACCGAACACTAATAAGCCTAAGTTGAGGGACTTGCAGCAGAGATAGTCATGAGCCGCCACAGGGAGGACTGAGGGGGCTTTTTACCATGCAAGATAATCGAGACTCGCAGAATTAACAGGTAGTCCTCCATTTCAAGTAAAATAAGAGTGAAGTTGTAGTTTGAGAGTCGATGGGAGTGGTAGCATGCTATTTTATTCAATTATTGTTGTGATTACGGCGATCGATCAGCTGTCTAAGTATTGGATTCGCTCGGTGATGACGGTTGGTGAATCCATGCCCTTTTATAAAGATTTTATTTCATTCACGTATTATCAAAATAGCGGGGCAGCAGGAAGTTCGCTGCAGGGATGGGCTCCTATACTCGGTGTTTTAGCTGTTCTCATTGTTGCAGGGATTTGGTGGTACCGTAAAAAGGGAGGTTTTCCGGGAATATTGAAACAAAGTGCAGCAGCACTCCTTGTTGGTGGGGCAATTGGGAACGGAATTGAACGGCTTCTATTCGGGAAGGTCACCGATTTCATTGTTATTAACTCTGGCAATGGAATTATGAATCTAGCGGATATAGCGATTAATATGGGTGTTGTGCTGTATGTGGTGGACATGCTTCTATCGCAGAGAGGCAAATGGAAAGGAAATGGGAAGAATCCGCAAATTTCATAGGTATTTAAGCCCTTACATGAGATGTCATTATAGAACTAAAGGACTATTTATGGTATCCTTCAAGTAGGAATACGTCATTGGAGGGATGGTCACATGAAAGCGGATCGACAAGTACTTGTTGATGAGTTTTTTGCGATGATTCGAAAGCTGAACCGAACGGGATCCGACATTATGCATGTGAGGGAGTTTTTCTGGCGATCGTCTGAAATTCGCGGATTTATCCCGCCTACTGTTGAGTTTATGACGGTTCTCAAAGCGTATAATGCGGTGCTTTTTCATGAGTTTCGGAAATCACTAGTGCCTCATACAAGTATGCATATCTTAGCTAACGTTCACATGGAAGCAGGAGATGCGCTGGTTAGCTTGGGGATCACAACGTTAGAAGATCTCGAATTAGCGGTTAAGGGCAGGATATTAACCAGAACATAAAGAGTCGTCATGAATAGTAACAAATAGGCAGATGCCGGTATAAAAGTTGTTCTCATAGTGTAAAAGCCCAAGCGATGAAGGGAGTCGCTTGGGCTTTATTCGTGATATTAGTCTTCTTTCTTCTGCTGAAGGGCAGCAAGCAGCTTGTCTGCGAGTGAATTCCCCACGCCGGCAGAATCGGAGAATTGCTCGATTAGCTGGCGGTTGACCTTGGCTGTAGCCTTGCGACCGCCTCCACCCTTAGAATCTCCGTCGATTTTCTCAACGACATTGCAGGGGCGGCATTGAAAATATTTGCCTGCTTTACCCGTGTGTATTTCCATCTTCTTATGGCACTGTGGGCATCTATGGTTCGTTAATTGTCCATCGGCTTCACGTTTATACGAACACTCACGACTGGAACAAACGAGATAACGTCCTCGCTTGCCCTTGACTTCCTGAAGGAATTCGCCGCAATCGGGGCATTTACTGCCGGTTAGATTATGCGGTTTATACGCTGCAGAGCTCCGTTTGACTTCATCGACTAGCTCGGCAGCTTTCTTGCGAATGCCACTGAGGAAAGCTTCCATACTTCCTTTGCCTTTGGATATGCGTTCAAGTTCCTGCTCCCAACGTGCTGTAAGCTCGGGTGAACGAAGCTCCTCGGAAGCAAGCTCGATGAGTTGTGTACCTTTGCCGGTAGGGATGAGCAAGGAACCTTGGCGCTCAATGGTGTCGGAGGACACAAGCTTCTCGATGATATCTGCACGAGTTGCGGGTGTGCCAAGACCGAATTTCTCCATCTGCGATAGCAGGGAGGCCTCATTATGGCGAGAAGGCGGCTTCGTTTGGCGGCTAACTTGTCGAACGTTGCGAGCCGTAACTGCGTCTTTCTCAGCTGCTTGTGGCAGCAGTTGTCCTGTCTCTTCCTCGGATTCATTGTCTTCCCGATCGGGATCGGTGAAATCGGTGGCGCCGTAGACTTCTTTCCAGCCGGCTTGCTTTACGACTTTGCCTGAAGCATAGAGCTTCTCTCCAGCGATTTCAATCGTTAACTTCGTTTCATCGTAGCGGCAAGGACCGCTGAATAAAGCTAAGAAACGGCGAAGAATCAGATCATAGAGTCGACGTTCATCTGCACTTAGCGTTGCAAGTGAGATGGCTTCACCTGTCGGAATAATGGCATGGTGATCACTGACTTTGGAGTCGTCGACGATTCGTTTCGTTATCGTCAGAGGCTTGCGGATAAAAGGTGCGGCAAGCGCCGCATAAGGACCAATAGCGGCTCCTTTCAAACGACCGAGCAAGGTCGGTACCATGTCAGAGGTCAAATAGCGCGAATCTGTTCGCGGGTAAGTGACCAATTTGTATTGCTCATAGAGTCGTTGCAGGACATTCGACGTCTGTTTAGCCGAGAAACCGAACTTGCGGTTCGCGTCGCGCTGCAGCTCCGTCAAATCATATGCCAGCGGATGCGGAATCTGCTTCTCGGTCTTATTCACCTGCACGATGCGGCCGCTCTGGCCTTGCAGTTTGGCTTTCAAGCTATCGGCGCGCTCGCGGTCAAATATACGCGAGTCGCCGGTCTTCGGGTCCCGCCACTGGGCGCGGAAGGACCCGAGCTCGGCTTCGATCAACCAATAGTCGACAGACCGGAAATCACGGATTTCCGCCTCACGGTTGATCATCATGGCCAGCGTGGGCGTCTGCACGCGCCCAGCGGATAACGACGCGCCGAACTTGCTGGTCAGCGCGCGGGTTACATTAAGGCCGATGAGCCAATCGGCCTCGGAACGACAGACGGCTGCTTGATACAGCCGATTGTAGTCGGTGCCAGGCTTCAGCTGCGCGAAGCCTTCGCGAATCGCCTGATCCGTCTGCGACGAGATCCAAAGCCGTTTGAACGGCTTCTTCCAGCGGATCAGCTCCATAATCCAGCGCGCGACGAGTTCGCCTTCGCGCCCCGCATCGGTTGCGATGACCAGCTCCGACAGGTCACCACGGCGGCTGAGATGCTCAATAGCACGAAACTGCTGCGAAGTTTCTTTCATGACTTTGAGCTTCATTTTGCCAGGAATAATGGGTAGATCTTCTAGGTTCCATGTCTTGAACTTGGGATCGTAATCATCGGGCTCAGCGAGCGTGACGAGATGGCCAAGTGCCCAGGTAACGACATATTTGGCACCTTCAAAGTGATGTTTTTGCTTCTGATTACAACCTAGTACACGGGCAATTTCTTTGGCTACACTTGGTTTTTCAGTCAGTACGAGAATTTTCATGGGGGCATTTACCTCTTTTCTACATACCAATTAGCATAAGCGAAAGGGTCTTACTTTTCAAACAGACAATATTTCGAAAAATTCGTAGTTTTATGAACTTTCATGCCGGAAATCAGCGGAATTTGTCAATTTTCAACCTAAAATAAGGTATAATGGAGATATATAGAATAAAAAGGGGGGAAACCTCAATGGGGCATCTGTTTTCTCTTTTCTCCGACCATACCATTAAAACAAGACTTCAACTCTGGATAAGCGCAATTATTTTGGTTCTGGCTTTTTCAATCATCGTTCCTTTTTACTTTATAGAGAAGAGCAATCGGTTAGACGAGGCTAGAGTTCAACTCAAACAAGTGATTGCGCTACAGAGCTTATATATTGAACGCTGGAATCAGGAAAAGTTGGACGCGATTAAACGTTTCGCACTTTCAGATAATGCCAAGTTTCATCGAATTGGTGATTTAAAACGGGAGTTTCAAGATTATGCCAAGGTGAATTCGGAATTTTATTCGATTACCTTCGTTGAGCCTGATGGCAACATTCGCACAGATAATACTTCGATTTATGTAGGAGACCGTCTGTACTACCAACGTGGAAAAGAAAAAAAGAGTTTCGTTTCGGGCGTTGTGATGTCCAAAGAAAACGGAGCACCTGTGATTACTTTCTCTTCTCCGGTACTTGGCGATCATGGTGAATTCAAGGGCATAGTGCTTGGCGTTATTACCCTTGAAATGTTGAATAAACTAATGGCGCAGCTTAGCTTCGGAGATACAGGTGAGGTCTACGTGCTGGATGCACAAGGGAATATTGTAACAGCCTCAAATCGTACGGAGAATGGAACCGTTATACAACGTGTTACCTCGGAAATGTATCAGCGGGCAGTGACGAATAGCACGGACCAAAGTGCGTATATGGGCTTTCGAGGGGAAAGCGTGTATGGCCAATACAGTTGGTCTCAGGGGAAAAGCTGGCTTGTTGTTGGGGAAATTACGCAGAGGGAGATTTTTCGTAAGTTAAATGCATTAAGTATAACGATTATTTTCATTTCATTGATTGCTCTGCTGCTCAGTGTCGCGGCTGCCGTGATGATTGCCTCCAAGATCGAGAGGCCGATTCGCTACTTGCTGCGGGCCACGAAGGTGATTCAGAAGGGGAATTATGATTACCAGATCAATGTGGATAAAATTAGAACAGCTCCGGTGGAGCTGCGACAATTGGTGGCTACATTTAATCTCATGTCCGATCGTTTGAAATCTAACATTTCGTTGTTGGAGCATTCGGCATGGATGGATCAATTGACAGATGTTCATAATCGACGCTATATGATGTTAGAAGGCAACAAGCAGTTGCAGTCGTGTATATACTCGGGACAGACGTGCTCCGTCTTGATGATGGATATCGATCATTTTAAAAAAATTAATGACACGTATGGCCACTTGGTTGGTGATGGTGTTCTTCATCATGTCGCAAGTATCCTAAAAAGATATGCGGGAAGTGATGCGATTGTGGCCAGGTATGGCGGCGAAGAGTTCATTCTATTACTACTAAGGATGGATGCGCAAGAGAGTGCTGCCTTAGCTGAGGAATTACGCAATATTTTAATACATGAACCATTTATCAAAGATTCCTTAACAGTCAAAATAACCACAAGTATTGGAGTCGCAGAATACTCACCGACTTTGGAATACGGAACGATGGTCCTGGAAGATATGGTTTCTAGGGCAGACCATGCGCTGTATCGCGCAAAGTCAGGCGGAAGAAATCGTGTCGAAGTTGATACCAAAAGGTTGTATGATGAAGATGATCATGTATAACTATGACGCGGAGGTGTGCTATGAAAGGGAGAACGGCGATTGTTGCGGGAGGATCGGGCTTAGTCGGCAAGGAACTGATCAAACAGCTAGTGAACGATCCGGACTATGATAAGATTATTGCGCTAGTTCGTAAGAAAATGGATCTAGAGTTGCCGAATGGACAGGGGAAACTGGAGCAGCGAGTAATTGATTTTGCTAAGCTTAGTGAGAGTCTGAAGTCCTCCGAATTTGCGCATGCGCATGTCTACTGTACCTTAGGGACAACGATTAAAAAAGCTGGTTCGAAACAACAATTCCGCAGAGTAGATCGAGACTATCCCCTCCTGTTAGCTGAAGTGGCGAGCAAGGGACAAGCAGATAGCTTTGCTATTGTAACAGCGATGGGAGCAGACCGCACATCCTCCTTTTTTTACAATCAGGTAAAGGGAGAAGTGGAAGACAAGCTGAGGGGGATGCGTCTTCGTTCGCTTCACTTGCTCCGGCCCTCTCTCATTCTCGGTAACCGTGGGGAATTCCGATTAGGGGAGAAATTGGGAGGTATCGTATCACGGGCGATTGCTCCGCTGATGACGGGGCGCCTTCGCAAGTATCGTCCCATCCATGCACATACGATTGCTACCGGCTTAATAAGAGCCGCGAAATCGGGGAAAACGGGCGTTCAGGTGTTGAGCTCCGATCGCATTGCCTCGATTGCGGGTAGATAATCGGCTAGGATAGCCGTGTGCCTGCCTCAGCTCCTGGAAAATGGGAGTGGTACTCGGTTTGTGTTTTTGTTAAGATTAGTGTCGTTCATAATTTATGTCCTAAATGAGTATAGAAAGAAGGTTCACATCATGATTGATCATATCGTCCTTGTTAAATTTGCAGAAACGACGACACAAGAGCAACTGCAAGAGGTTGTTGACCGTTTTAAAGCGCTGCGCGCTCATCTGACTGGTATCGTTGATATCCAAGCGGGTATTAACTTCTCCGAGAAAAACCAAGGCTTCCAAGTTGTACTTTCCGTACGTTTTGAAGATAAAGCTGCATTGGCAGCTTACGGTCCGAACCCAGAGCATCAAGCGGTAGCCGCGTATATTCGTGAAGTTGGCCGTGTAGACAGCTTGATTGTGGATATCGAGATTTAGGATTTGCTTGCGGCAAATTCGGCCTGGCATGTGCTGCCAGTAGTTGAGTTAAGTTGACTCGCTCGATTTGTCCGAAAAAGTGAAACAAATGGAAAAGGTACATCTAATCTAAGCGATTATTGGCGTTTCCGTGGAAAGACCCAAAAATAAATGGAGAAAATCCAGTTATCTTCCTATTTCGATGAAATTAGGAAGAAATAGCTGGATTTTTTCCATTTATTTCGTTGGTGAACATGATTGGGGGCGTGCCACCTTAGAGTTATACACTCCGGAGCTCCTTCCGATATACAGATGGCGCTGAACCGCTCCACTTGTGGAACTGCTTCGAGAAATAGAGTGCATCATTGAAGCCGACGGAGGAGGCGACTTGATCAATGGTCATGGCGGTTGTCATCAGCAGCTGCTTGGCCCGTTCCATGCGGATGTTGTATAAATATTGCATCGGGGATAATCCGGTGGATTGTTTGAACATTTTGCACAAATAGGTTCGGTGATACCCTAAGCTGCGAGCGAGATGCTCGATAGAGACCGCTTGTGTATACTGCAGTTCCAAATAGCGGATCGCTTGTCCGATCTGGCGTTGGATATCCGTTTCAGCCACTGGCTTGATAGAAATATGGTGTGTGTTCACGCGTCCAAGCTCACGAAGAAGGAGGCGCAGCCAGCCCTCGGCTTCCAGTTCCTCTAACTGCGGGAAAGAGGTCTGGCTGAAGCATGCGCGCAGATGGCGGTAAAAATGACGAATGGTACGCGGTTCATTCCCCGATATGACGGCTTGCTGTGGGGAGACACCGATTTGTGAAAGCAGCGATTCTACGGCTCGACCTGTGAAAGCTACCCATACATAGTGCCAAGGCGTAGTAATATCTGCCGTATATGAGAATAACTCACCTGGATAAATGATAAACGTGTCGCCGGTGGAGCAAGCATAGGTTCGCTGCCCCATTTCGAAGGTACCTTTCCCCGAAAGAACGGTATGGATCAAGTAATAATCGTGAACGGCAGGACCCATTCTGTGCTGGGGGTACGGCTTGCCTTCGCCACTGAAAAGGACAGATAGGTCTGGATTACTGTGCAAAGAATTAATGCTTATGTTGAAGTAAGAATGATCTTGATTCATATGAGCCTCGCTTTGTTTTTACTCTGAGCGTAAACTAAAAAACTACAAATGTCCATATTGGAGTTGTTTCAATCCATATTTTTCAAAGCGAGCTTGCGCTATAGTAAGGATATAATAATAGATTGTCTATTGGAGGAGAATCTCACATGTCCAAAATTACTTTTTTAGGTGCAGGAAGCACAGTTTTTGCAAAAAATGTACTAGGTGATTGTTTGCTTACCCCCGCGCTACAAGGCTATGAAATCGCTCTCTTTGATATTGATCATCAGCGGCTGCAAGATTCTGCTAATATGCTGAATAATATTAAAAAAACGAGTGGAAGTACGTCCATTATTAAAGCGTATACAGACCGTAAAGAAGCGTTGAGCGGTGCCAAATTTGTGGTAAATGCAATCCAAGTAGGTGGCTATGATCCATGTACGATTACGGATTTTGAAATTCCGAAAAAGTACGGTTTGCGTCAAACGATTGCAGATACGGTTGGGATTGGCGGTATTTTCAGAAACTTGAGAACAATCCCGGTTATGTTGGATTTCGCTGCGGATGTACGTGAGGTATGTCCGGATGCCCTGTTCCTTAACTACACAAATCCGATGGCTGTTTTGACTAATGTAATGAACACGTATGGCGGTGTGCGTACGGTTGGTTTGTGCCATAGCGTGCAAACTTGTGTGCCGGAACTGTTTAAGCATTTGGAGATTGATCAAACAGGTGTGAAAGCCAAAATCGCGGGCATTAATCATATGGCGTGGTTGCTCGAAGTGTCGAAGGATGGCGTTGACCTCTATCCGGAGATTAAGAAACGCGCTGCTGAGAAGCAAAAAGAGAAACACAAAGACATGGTTCGCTACGAAATGATGCTGAAATTTGGCCATTATATTACGGAATCTTCCGAGCATAATGCTGAGTACCACCCGTACTTCATCAAACGTAATTACCCGGAACTCGTGGATCGTTTCAACATTCCGCTGGATGAGTATCCGCGTCGTTGTATTGATCAAATCAGCCGCTGGAAGCAAATGCGCGAGGATCTCGTGAACGATGCGAATTTGACGCATGTACGTTCACATGAGTATGCTTCGTACATTTTCGAAGCGATTGAGACGGATGTTCCGTTCAAAATCGGCGGTAACGTCATGAATACCGGCTTGATCACGAACTTACCACGCGAAGCTGTTGTTGAAGTGCCATGTTTGGTTGACCGTAACGGTGTAACACCTACTTACGTTGGTGATCTGCCTCCGCAGTTGGCGGCGCTAAACCGTACAAATATCAACACGCAGTTGTTGACGATTGAAGCGGCGATTACAGGTAAGCGTGAGCATATTTATCACGCAGCTATGCTGGATCCACATACATCAGCTGAGCTGTCGATGGACGATATCATCGCAATGTGCGATGAGTTGATTGAGGCTCATGGCAAGTGGTTGCCAGAGTATAAATAAGAATGAGGTCGTAGGGACGATGGTCCCTGCGGCCTATTTTTTTGTCGTGGAGGGGGGAGCTGGATGACCTCGACGGGATTGATGAGCACGTGGTGGGCGCTGAGCTGCATTAACTGGAAAATCTACAGCTAAATTCACATTTTACGGGTGAAAATCGCAAATAGATGGAAAACAGGTAGTTAATTTTTGAAATATCGGCTGAAGTGATGAATATGAGTAAAATTAACTACATATTTTCCATTTAATTTATAAAATGGGGGGAAATTAACTGATATAGCTGTACTTTTTCCATCTAATTGTTGATTGGGGGGAATCTGGGCGTGTTACAGAGGGACCGAGAGGGAGTGGCGAGAGGAGTAGAATTGGGAGAAAAGTGGGATTAGCGAGTGATGGAGGTAGGTGAAGGGGAGAGGAGTGAGATAGGTGTGTACAAGTAGCCAAAGTAGCTTGAGTTAAGAGGGGAAAGTCGAAATGTCGAGTGATAGAGGTAGGAGGAGTAGAGAGAGAAGTGGATTGGTGCGTGGTTAGTAGGAAGTGAGTGAAATGGGCCAGCAACGCAAATAAGAGCGGATGATCCGCTCTTATCACACTCAACTAGTTCGTGCTATCCGCCAAATGCGTCGCGAAATGCCTCATTCAAGGTTTCCAGCTCCACGTTCCATATAGGAGCGACCTCGGGCGCAACATGTTCCCCGAACCAGTCGGCAAGCAAACGACGGTTGCTGCCATTCTCGACGATAAAGGGTAGATTCAACATGACTTTTTTCACGTAAATGGTCTCGGCAGACTTGATTTGCTCGGGTGTGAGCCATATTTTTAACCGCTTAATGGTCCGATATAGCTCCTTGTTACATGCTCTCCGAATGGCACGAGCGTTGGGGAGTTGCTGTTTATGTCGTTCACTTTGTTTCTGATACACCATACAGGGATCGACGCTCCTCTCTCTGTTATGTGTATGCACAGAGAGGGCGGAGAGCGACTAGGGACAAGAACCTATTGCGCCCAAGTTCGTGGAGCATGCTTCGAGTTAGTTTCACGCGGCCCCATCGTGCTCATCAATGCCGGAAGCAGCATACCTCGAACGAGAAAGGTATCGATGAGGATACCTGCCGCCATCGCAAACCCAAACAGCAGCAGTTCCTGCAAAGGTTGGGTCATTAAGACACAGAAGGTAGCCGCCAGCACGATGCCAGCTGAAGAGATGACTCCACCTGTTAACGCGGCACCACGCTGTACGGCAACTCTCCAAGGATGACGCCGAGCTTCCTCTTGCACCCTAGAAACCAAAATGATGTTATAGTCCACGCCTAACGAGATGAGAAAGATAAAGGTGTACACAGGCAGACGGTAACTGAATGCATCATATCCAAATCCGAAATGAAACACACTCCATACAATTCCCATAGTAGCCGCGTAGGACAGCAGCATGGTGGCCATCATGGTAAGCGCCAATCGAATGGAACGGGCTTGCCAGATTAGCATAACGGTAATGAATAACGTAATGAGTGAGAAAATAACTAACGTATCACGCTTATTCATCGTTCGGACATCAAGCTGCTCCGCAGTTTGGCCTGCGTAATGCAGGGTGAACTGGCCAGGCTCAAAGCCACTCTGCTCAAGCATGGCAGTACTATCCTTACGTAAGCTGGAAATCACCTCAAGCGCCTCTTGATCATAAGGATTCATCTTCAGAATCAATTGAAGTTTCACAGTTTGCTTAGGTAAATCGGCATTCTCAGGAGTTAACTGAGCAGCATCGAGCGCCGGTGTAAGGGAGATGATTCCCTCGTGCCCCCGGATATGCTCGCTTAGTGCATTCATTTTGCTATTAAACGCATCATCCCGTACGATTTCTTTCTTCGATTCCAAAATAAGTGTGACTGGCGCTAATTCCCCCTGTGGGAATTGTGTTTCCAGAATGTCAAAGCCTTGTCTGGAAGAAATATCGCTAGGGAAGGATTTCATGAGATTAAACGAGTAGCGCATGCTTAGTGTAGATAGCGCAGGTGCCACCAGAACGATAATGAGCACAAGAGCGGTTATCCGTGGTTTGGTGGTAACGCGCGTACTAACCCACGCCCAGAAGCCGCGAGGCTCTTCGTTCACAAATCCGGCGTTATCAGTACGTGGAATAAACGGCCAAAAAGCTTTTCGTCCAATCAAAGCAAACATAGCAGGAATTAACGTCAGTCCACCGAGCAAAATGACCACCATCGCGATGGAGAAGACAGGCGCAAAGTTATGATAGGGCTTGAATACAGCAGCGAATAACGTGAGCATGGCAATGAGCACGGTGCCGCCGCTGAAGAAAATCGGTTCTGCCACGTTGGAGAAAGCTTGTGACATCGCATCGTACTTAGAATCCGTTGTCCGCAGGGCGGAACGATAGCGAGCAATAATAAATAAGCAGTAATCGGTCAGCACAGCGAAAAGTAAGATCATCATGATGGAGAGGGATTGCTTCTCGACGAATATCAAGCCCATTTTGCCTGCCAAGCCTAAGACTCTATCGACAACTGCATACACCATGCCTGCGATAACCAAAGGTAACAAAGCCAACAGCGGTGATCGGTATATGATGATTAAAATGATGAGAATGATCCCAAGTGTGGCAAGCATTAGCACAAAATCAGCCTTTTTGAAGAGCATAATAGTATCAGATGAGATGCCCGCAGGACCTGTGATGTCAAGCTTCATCGTCCCCAAGCCGATCTGCTCCGACGCATGACGAATCTGTTCGAGTGTATCGTAGACAGGACCAGAAGCAAGATCTTTCTGGAGGGAGAGCGTTAACAAGAGCGTTGTTCGATCTGCTGAAAATAAGAGCTCTTGCTGCGCCTCGGGCATGTCATGGAAAGGTATAGAACGCGTGAGGTATGTTGGCTTCTGATCAGAAGCTAGCCACGCACTGATGCTGGATATGGCGCCACGTTCAGCATCCGTGATGGGTTGCTTGGAATGGAAGACGAGGATGGCGGTTAAGCCGTCTTGCGATGGATAGGCCTTTTGTTGCAGCTGTTCTGCTTCTTCTGACAATGTATGGCTACTTAAGCTGCCTTCACCACCGCTTTGAGCAACCTCTTTGGAAGATGGCGCAAAAGCGCTTAATAAAATAATGGCAGCTAGCCAGCTAATGAGTACGATTTTGACGCCTTTGGCACTGCTAACGAACTGGGCAAGACGTGTTAATGCATGTTTCATAGCAGGTTCATTCCCCTCTCCTAAATCTACTTCAAATAGTAGGAGAGGAATATGAACGGACGATGAATGAGAGATTACATTCGCGGTAGCCCAACTGTGAAAGACGTCCCTTTGCCGAGCTCACTTTGCACATGAACGCTGCCACCATGCAGCTGGATGATTTTCTGAACAATCGATAAACCAAGGCCCGTGCCAGCACTGGTACGGTTTCGGGACCTGTCGGCTTTGTAGAAGCGGGTAAAAATATGAGGCAGCTCCGCCTCAGACAAGCCAGTCCCAGTATCGCTTACCACGACAGTGATCGCAGTCTCTGAAGGCTGAATCGCAATTGTTAACGAATCCTGTTGTCGCGCGTATTTGATGCCATTCGTAATGAGGTTAAGCCAAACTTGATGCATCAATTGGTGGTCGGCCGAGACCTCTATTTCGGGAAGATCTAGTTCAATCGATAAATCTTTCTCCGACCATTGCCACTCGGTATGAATGAGAATTTGACGGATTTGTTCATCCAACCGGTACACGGTGCGCTTAATTACATGACTCTCCTTATCTAAGGAGGCTAATGTTAAGAGCTGTTTACTGAGAGAGGACAATCTTTTGCTTTCGTCTAAAATGATATGAAGATAGCGCTCCTTCTCCTCCTCGGAGGTCGTCTGATCCAGTATGGATTGGGCGAAGCCCTGGATCGAAGTTAACGGAGACTGGATTTCATGTGAGACATTGCCCACGAATTCCTGCCGCATAGCTTCTACCTGTTTGAGCGATTGCGCCATGAAGGTGAAATCTCGCGCAAGCTCCCCGATTTCATCCTGACGGGAAACGTCCATCTTCATTTCGTAGCTGCCGCCAACAATCCGTTTCGTAGCTTCTCGCAATTTTTTGACAGGCCTCACGATGAATTGGGAGAAAATGATGATGAGAACGATGCTGAATAGGAAGGTAAGTCCCAGCAGGAAAGCCATCAGGACGCGCACACCGCCAATCTGCTGTTCCAGATTAGGCCGAACAAATAAGGCGTACGTTTTCCCCTGCACTTGAACAGGAACACCGATACTGTTGCGCAGGCTATTTTCAAAATAGCCAATCACCATCAGAAGATGACGCTCCTGCAGCATCCCGCGGTACGTTTCTCCCGCCAAAACACGTTGAATTTGCTCTGGATCAAACTGCGTATGTTTATACGGCGTTCCATAGAAGGTCCCCGACATCTGCTCGTTAACGACATAGAGCTGGAACCCCATATTGGCAATATGGGTGAAATAGGTTGCGGGTTCTACACCCGGCATTTCCTCGTATAGTGCGCGAATTTCCGTCGTGATTTTCCAAATTTGTTCCTCGTTCTGATCCCTTAATTTCGTTAGATAATACCAATTTGACAGAAAGAGTGCGAGCACGGAGCTGACCATGGCGATGAGAATAAACGTAACAACGATGCGAAAATATAATGTTTTCACCCTTCCGTCACCTCAAGTTTGTAACCAAGTCCTCTCACCGTCGTAATCATAAAGTCACTTGTTTTCTCATAAAAACGCTCCCGCAGTCGCTTGATATGAACATCAATGGTTCGGCTGTCCCCCTGATAATCCGTGCCCCACAGCATGTGAATCAGTTGCTCACGCGTGAAAATGCGCCCTGGATGACTCGCCAATTGGGCGAGCAGTTGAAATTCTTTGAGAGGTAGCAGGAGTGTTTCACCTGCGATCGTGACTTCATAGCTCCTGCGATTAATGACCGTGTGGCCAAGTGTAATCATCTCCGAGGAAACTAGCTGGTATCGCCGCAATAAAGCTCGCGCACGGAAGAGTAGTTCCTTGGGCTCGAATGGCTTTACGACGTAATCATCGGTGCCTGAGGCATAGCCTCGCTCTTTATCTTCAATCTCTCCTTTGGCTGTCACAAGAAGAACAGGAATATCGTAGTGTTCACGGATTTCAGCGCATAGCTCCAAACCGTCACGAAGCGGCATCATGACATCAACAACAGCGAGATGGATCTGTTCCGTTTCCAGCAGTCTCGAAGCTTGTTCACCGTCACTTGCTTCAAAGACAGCATAGCCTTCTTTGGAAAAGAGGAAGCGCATTAGTTCGCGGATATGGGCATCGTCATCGACGACGAGTACATGGGTTTTCACAGGGGAAGCACCTTCTTCATTGGGAATCAATTGAGCTTGGCCTCAGTGTAAACGAAAAAAAACCTTAATGCCACTTTTGGTAGCGACCCGCCTGAAGATGACGATTCGCAATGACAGAAGAAGACATTAAGGTTTCGATTTGGGTTTGGTAAAGAAAATTCGGTCAAGAAACTAATGCACCTCAATATAGCCAATCATTGGTCCGCTATGTGCCATGTCTGTATGTGTCATGCAGATAAGGCGATAGGTGCCAGCTTGATTCGCGGTAAAATGTACGATGGTTTCTTTGCCTTTTTTGATTTCACCGGAGATATTGAGTCCCTCTATGAGAAAGGGGTGGCTCTCGCCATTGACGCCAAGGATGCTGAGCTTAATGCGTTCGCCTTTCCTCACGTCGACGGAGCCGGGGTCCCATCGATAGGCTTCGATGGTTTTGCCATCAGCGGTAGTGGATTTGAATTCCCCCACAACCATGTGGATCGTACGTTCAGACGTAGGCTCAGCTAAGGTTGGCAGGATAGTATCTCGATTGACATACAGCCATCCAATGAGAAGGAGAAGAAGTGCGGCTGCAAGCTGAACAACATGTTTGCGTTTGATAATCCATACTCGGGACATATAGGGTCCGCCTCCTGTACAAGGGTCTTGTACATCTTATGCGGGGGCTTGTCAGCGCATGAATTGGATTTGCGAGTAATGACGAGTTAGGAGTGAAGCGTGATGGCTTACCACCACTGTGTGGGGTAGTGGTGGACTCGAGTTGCCCGGTGATACCCGTAGGCAACGAGGACGATCAGTGCTGCGCCGAGCAGCACCGGCGTGAGCAGGAAGCTCCAGCCCGCGCCCGTGAGCATCACGAGCAGCGGGTCGGCGCCTGCCGGCGGATGCAGCGTGCGCGTCAGCTGCATGAGCGTGATGGCCGCGCCGACCGCGAGGGCGAGGCTCCACGCGTGCACGCCGAACGCGGTGAGGGCGCAGAGCCCGACGAGCGTGCTCAGCACGTGGCCGCCGATGAGGCTGCGGGGCTGGGCGAGCGGGCTCTGCGGGAGCGCGAAGGCGATGACGCAGGAAGCGCCGAAGGGCGCCATCAGCAGCGAGACGCTTGCGAGGTCGCCGAGCAAGCTGCACAGCAGGATGGCGAGGAAGCCGCCGATGCCGGGAATGAGCTTGATGAACAGGGGAGAGAGTTGTGATCGAAGACGAGTTATCATGAGGGGGCCTCTTTTCATCGTAATATCCTTGATGGTATCATGAGTTCATGTATTTGAATAACGAATGATTCAAATGAGTGATATTCGATAATTCGATGGGTGGTGTTTCTCCTATGTTGGAGCAACTGGATGGTCGAAGTATGAAAACCTTCGTTACGGTGATGGAGGAAAAGAGCTTCAGCAAAGCAGCGCTTAAGCTTGGTTATGTGCAGTCCACGGTCACGATGCATATTCTGCAGCTGGAGCAAACCTTAGGACAAGCTCTCTTTACACGGTTGCCGCGCGGGGTTGAATTGACAGCGGCAGGCCGTGAGGTAGCGCCATTTGCGTATCGCTTCTTGCAGTTGGGAGAATCTCTGCAGGAGAAACTGACGGGCTTGCAGGAGCCCAAAGGCGTGGTGCGCCTGCGTGCGCTGGAATCGTTCTGCGTGCCGCATCTGCCGATGATGTTGCCTACGCTGTTCGAGCGGTTTCCGCAGATCCAGCTGCAGCTGGAAACGGGCTTTCAACGCGATATTATGCAGGAGGTATCCGCGTATCGCGTGGATTTAGGCATTGTGCCGCGCGATCCCAAGGTGCGCAATCTCACTTTTATCCCGCTGCTCGCGGATGAATTAGTGTGGGTCGGGGCTCCGTCACTCGTGAAGCGCATCGGGCTGGAGGGCTGGGAAGCAATTGCGCAGACACAGGTCATCGGCTTCGGAAGCCGCTGCATTTATCAATCCTTGGCCTCTCAGGTACTAGCGGACAAAGGGCTCGCCACGTTTACCGAAATGGCCTTCGACAGCACGGAAATGCTCAAACAAACGATGATGTGCGGCATGGGACTTTCTTTGCTGCCTGTCACCGCCGTTCAGAAAGAGCTTGAAGCGGGTCAGCTGCTTCGAGTTGAGTCGGAGACGGCGATCCCACTGGAACACGGACTGATTCACCGTGCTGGCAAAGAGCTCAGCGCACCTGTGGAAGCTTGTAAATCGCACATATTGGCGTATTTTAACGATGAGTTGCATACAAGTAGAGGATAGCGGCCTGTCTATGATAGAATGTGGATGAGATTAGAAAATTCAGGGTTTCGAATAAGGCAGATGTACAAGATAGGTTCGACCTCATACCTTAGGGGAGTATCGCACATTTAACAGGAAAAACTGCAGCTAATTATGAGGGTTTCCGCTGAAAGATTAGAATACATGGAAAATACCCAGCTATTTTGTGGATTATAGGTGATTTTGAGAAGAATGGGCGATTTTAGATGGATAAAATCCAGTTATTCTCTTTATTTTGATCCTATTGGGGAAATTAGATGTACTTTTTCCAGTTAAGTTTGAAGTATGTAGCAAATGTAATGGAAAGCGAAGCGAAGAGAGGGTTACGTATGCATGAGTTGATTCAAAGTGTTTTGGTATATTTGGAAGGCTTGGGGTACTGGGGGATTTTCCTTGGACTCATGCTGGAGGTCATTCCAAACGAATTGCTTTTAGCCTACGCAGGGTATCTCGTTTCCAAAGGTCAAATTAACTTCGTAGGTGGCATGGTTTGCGCGGTCGTCGGGGGAACTTTGGCCCAAATCGTGCTATATTGGATCGGGCGTTATGGTGGCAGGCCTTTTCTGGAGAGATATGGTAAATACTTGCTAATCAGGAAGCATCATATCGATGTGGCGGAGAACTGGTTTAATCGGTACGGCACAGGGATGATTTTTACAGCGAGATTTATTCCGATTGTGCGTCACGCGATCTCACTACCAGGCGGTATGGCGAAGATGCCTTTGGGCAAATTCTCCCTGTACACGGCGTTAGCTTTAGTTCCTTACTCGTTTTTGTATATTTATTTGGGCATGAAATTGAAGGACAACTGGGAGACGATTGGCGAATATGCAGGGCCTTATATTAAACCATTAATTATCGCTGCAGTCGTGCTGACGATTCTGTATGCGGGCTATCAATTTTATCTCAAAAGAAAAACGAAAGCTTAGCAAGGTATGATTTGGCGGATTCGTTTGCTTTTGTTACAATGAGTGAGAAATAGGATGATTCTGGGAGGATGAAATCAATGGGTGCAAATCTTGCTAGCAAGTTAGGTACAGGCCTGAAGCCGAAACAGTTTATCGAGAGTATGGAGAAAAATAAAGAGCAATTTTTGGCGTATTACGATGGTTTTGCCTGGGATAATGAAGAGGACAAAGAATATTTTGAATCGTTGAATAATCGCGATGATCTTCGCTGCTTGATTATTGCTGCTGACTGGTGTGGCGATGTTGTTCGCAACGTGCCTGTGGTTTTCAAGGCTTTGGAAGATAGCGGCATTCCAACGGAAGTTCTTATCATTGAACAAAACTATGATGTGATTGATCAGTTCCTGACAGGCGGCGGACGTGGGATTCCAATCGTCGTATTCACAGATACTGGCGGTTTCTCGCTTGGACACTGGGGACCTCGTCCGAAGAACGTGCAAGCAGTTATGACGCAGTTCAAGAAAGAAAATCCAGACCGCGATGCGGCAGATTATAACGAAAAAATTCAAGTAGCCAGAGCCGAAATGGGCCGTCAATATGGCGAAGGTAACGGATATCATGCTGTTATTGTGAAGGAACTTCGTTCATTAATCGAGTCGTTCTAAAAAGTGAAGGTGGCATCACGATGATCAACATTCAATCTTTCGTCCTGGGTCCAGTTCAGACAAACGCCTACTTACTGTCGAATCCAGAGACGAATCAAGGTATTATTATCGATCCCGGTATGAATCCCAAGTCGCTGATTAAGAAAATTGCCGACATGGACATCGTGGCGATCCTGCTGACACATGCGCATTTTGATCACATCGGTGGGGTTGACGAGATTCGTAAGCTCAAGGGCTGCCCAGTGTACATTCATGACCTGGAAGCCGATTGGCTGACGAATCCGAAGAAGAACGGCTCCGCTCGCTGGCCTGATCTCGGTGCTCCAATTGTGACAGATCCAGCTGAATTTGCTTTGGATGAGGGGCAGGTACTGGAGTTCCTTGGCATTAAGCTCAAGGTATTCCATACCCCTGGTCACTCACCAGGAAGCGTGAGCTTCCTGTATGACAATCACCTGTTCAGTGGTGATGTGTTGTTTAAACTATCAGTTGGTCGTACCGACCTGCTCGGCGGCGACAACAATACCCTGCTGGATTCCATCCAGGATAAGCTGTTCCTGCTGGACGACGAGGTTATCGTCTATTCGGGGCATGGCGCCAAGACGACGATTGGCTTCGAACGTGAGAATAATCCATACGTGTAAGACGATTAGAACCGCTCCCTTATGGGGGCGGTTCTTTTTGTGTATGGATGGGGAAGAGGAGTAAGTCGAAATATTCGACTATCTACTGAATATGCTCGTTCGCCCATGACACCCACCCAATTTATTTAGAAACTGGGTATTTACCGTGTGCAACGTAGGTGCTCCCCCATAGACTGATGTTGTAAGCTATTCACCCAACTTAAACAATAACCTTTAAGTTAAACCGTATGCTTGTGCAAGTCCCGATAGGGAAAATACCAAGGAGGTGCTCTTCTCATGGAATATGTAAAAGTTCCGAATTACCCAATGCAACCAATGCCAATGCCAACCCCGATGCCAATGCCAATGCCGACGCCTACTCCGCTTCCAGCGCCAGCGCCAATCATGCAGCAACCGATGCACAATAATATCCACCTGCATGCGTCCTACCAACAAACTGAATTTGTATTCCCGAAACCGGTTCACACGCAAGCTGTTGCTTGTCCTCCGAAAAACAATTCAGCCGCTAGTATTCTCGTACTTTTCATTTTGCTAGTTATTATTACGCGCAGCATTTGTAAATATTAATCCACGTACCGTATAGGTAAAAAGAAAGGTAATCCCGCCGGGCCCAGAGGTCTTGGTGGGGTGCCTTTTTTGTTTTCAGTAGACAAAACAATCAAAAGGGGGTAACATAAGTTTGCTTTGATAATTTCATATGTTCTAAATAAGGGTGTAAGCATACTATATAGATGCTTGCTTAAAAGGGAAGTTCGGTAGAAGCCGACGCGGTCCCACCACTGTACTTGCCGAGTAACTCTTTCATATGCCACTGTCTTGTTTACGAGATTGGGAAGGCGAAGAGAAGCGATGACGCATAAGCCAGGAGACCTGCCTTTATTTATTGGATGTTTCTAATTCCTTGGGGGTGGGGATTAGTTACTAAGAGTATGCTGCTCACATAAAGCTTATTTATGTTGTGTGAAGTATGTATTTCCTGATTAAAGTTGAAGTCACCCTAGTAGTTGAGGGTGGCTTTTTTTGTACCCCTTTATGCAATTTAATAAGGGAAAGAGGAATGGGAAAATGAGTTATCGTTATGTATCAAAACGGGTTATTGCACTTATTATGTCTTTTATGCTTCTATTTTCTTCACTTGGTTTCTTATTTGGAACCAGTAAACAAGTAGTAGCAGCTGCAAGTACTGGTCCTAGTTCAATCCTAGAATGGCTCCCAGCACCAGGCCAATTCACGAATGAAGCCGGCTGGGGGGGCACTGGCAATATAAACGCCAAATGGACGAATTCGCCTAGCTCTACTGGTCTTTCTTTGGGAGCATTCGGTGGAAGCATCGTATTTAAATTTGATGAACCTATCCAAAATAGTTCACTGAACCCATATGGGGTTGATTTTACAGTGTTCGGGAATGCTCTTAATGGTTTTCAAGAGCCTGCAGCTGTTGCCGTTGCTCAGGACGATGGGACGGGAAATCCAGGGACTTGGTTTAACATTGCTGGATCAGAGCACTATGAGGACAGTACGTTATGGGATTATCAAGCTACGTATACAAATCCAGATCTAGATTTCACGAGTGCTAATGGCGTAAATATACCTTGGACAGACAATAAAGGTGGAAGTGGACTCGTTAAAACGAATGGTAGTCATAAGCATGCGTATTATCCAATACCTTCCAATTATCCCTCTGCCCCATTAGGTTTTAATAATCAATCTCATATCTATTCTGGTGTAAAAATTAACGTAAAACAGAATGCCTTTGGATATCCCGATACTCATCTCAATAATAGCGCATCTGATGTACCTGTAAACCCTTATTTAACAACGGGTGCTACCAATGGTGATCCTATTGATATAAGCTGGGCAGTGGACAGCATAGGAAAGCCTGTGAATTTGAGTAGCATAAGTTTTGTAAAAGTATATACTGCCGTCCAAATGGATGGCGGTCCTTTCGGAGAAGTAAGTGCTGAAATTACATCCTTGCAAAGAGTCACAGCTAATCAATCAGTTAGCGAAACAGCAGATCTTTCAAGCATCGTTTTATCAGGGACAAACGTAGATTCATCAGTAACGAAGCAAATTACCGTAACAGCAGGTGTGTATGAGTATAACGATATTCTCATTAACGCAGATAAGATTAAATTAACGGCTAATGGAACAGCTTCAAATATATTTATTAATAATAAAAGTGGTACGACAGGTACTCTAATTGATAAAGAAATCTCATTGAGTGAGACAACGCCCAAAATCGTTAGAGTTATTGCGCAAGATGGGCTTAATACGCCGAAAATATACTATTTGAGCATCCGAAAAGGACTCGAAGAAGTTAATAAATCATCTCTAAATGCGGCCATCACGAATGTTGATAACATGCAAAAAGGAAACTATACGGACGCAAGCTGGCAAGCGTTGCAAAACAGTTTGGCCGCCGCCAAATTGATCTCTGCGAGTCCAACTGTCTTACAAGATCAAGTAGATGTCGCCTTATCTGACTTATTAGCAGCAGTTCAAGGCTTACAAATCAATGCTCCTCCAGAAACACCGCAACAACTAACAGTTTCCGTTATCATCAGCGGGTATAGCGCCATTGGAGGCAAATCAGTTACCTTAGCCAAGACGGATACGCAAGTTGATGAAGGTAAAACCGCTGCCTATGCGATTAATAAATTAACAAGTCATTTGAACGTTATAAATGCAAGTGGCAATTACATTACGAGTATCGGTGGTTTGGCAACTGGAGATGGTGGGCCGAAAAGCGGCTGGATGTACCTAGTCAATGGTCAATTTGCTGATGTAGGTATTGCTGACTACGTGTTAAAGAGCTCAGATATCATTACGTTAGTATATATAGATGATTACGAAGAAGATATTACTACTATTGCAAATAAGATAGCATTGAATGCAAAAATAGTAGAAATCGATGCCATTCAACAAGGTAATTATACAGATGTGAGCTGGCAAGCTCTTCGAGTTAACTTAACGCTTGCTAAAGGTGTGGCAGCGAATAGTTATGCTATTCAATATCATGCGGATACTGCGCTATCGAAACTTAATTCAGCGTATCAAAACTTACAAACGAAACCTATTCCACAGACTATCTCTGTATCATTGCAATTAAATGGTTACAGTAGAGTTGCTGGGAAAAATGTAACCTTACCGAAAACTACAATAAATATTGAAGAAGGTAAAACGGTAGCTTATGTAATAGAAAAAGTATTAAACGAAGCTAGCATTCCTTTTGTAAATAGTTCAGGAAATTATATCTCAAGTGTTGGCGGATTAGCTGAGTTTGATGGCGGAGTTAATAGTGGATGGTTATATTCTGTAGATGGTATTGATCCTGATGTGGGTATTGCTGATTACATTCTGACTAAAAATGCAAGTATAATTCTTCGCTATACAGAAAATTACCTAGATGAATCTAGTGGACCTTATCTAGGTGGAAATTCTCCTGGCGATAAAAAGTCAATCATTGAAATCCCATCTGATAGTAAAGCAGATCATCCAGTAAACATCACGAAAAATATGAACGACAAAGAATTAATTACTATTAATATTCCTGAAATCACATCAAAAGTTATTCTTAATCTAGAAGAGGTCAAAGACAGTATTCCTATGATTTCTGCTGTGAAAGGTGACATTTCATTCTCCATCGATAAGGGAACCGTTCTAAAATCAGGGAATGTAAATGTCGAACTACTCACTACTTTAGATCCGAAGGACTCAACGCTTCAGGAGTTAGTGAAAAACGGCTTGAGTGAAGAGATTGCGAAACAGCTCAAGCTTGGTCAAGCTTTTGCCATGGGGAACTCAAATGGATCCGTTCTGTTCGATCGGCCTGTAACCATCGTGTTGAAAGGCGCTAAAGGCCAACAAGTCGGATTCATCGAAGGCAATGTGTTTACGCCAATCGAGATCTATGGAACAGAGGCTGAAGGCATCGAGGCAACGAAGGGTAAAGAGAAGATTACTTACGCTTTTGTACAAGATAACAATTTGATTATTAAAACGAATCATTTTACGAGCTTTGTGTCCTATACGACTAGTCAAGTGACGGCTGTGGCAGTTGATTTAAATAAGCTGTACAGCGATGTTACATCGATCTCCACTTGGGCTCTTGACGCCATCCGTGAAGCGACGGAGAAAGCATTTGTTGAGGGCAGCAACGGGAAATTTAGTCCTCAAGCAACGGTAACCAGAGCGGAGTTCATGAAGATGCTAGTCGGTGTTCTTGGACTAGATGTGAAGGCTGTTAAAGCCATTAACTTTAACGACGTTGCTCAAGCGGACTGGTTCTATCCTTACGTGAACGCGGCGTATAAGGCAGGGTTGATCTCGGGTACGAGTGCAGACGAGTTCAGTCCAAATGAGAAGCTAACGCGGGAGCAAATGGCAGTCATTATGGTTAATGCCCTTAAGCTTCAAGCAACTGAACAGACACTAGCGATCGACGATTTGGATCAAGTATCCGAGTGGGCTAAAGCGAGTGTGCAAACAATTATGGCACGTGGCTTGATGTCAGGTTGGGACAACCAGTTCCACCCGAGTGATGAAGTAACGCGCGAAATGGCAACGGTTGTTGCGATGAGAGCTTACCACAATAAGAAGTAATTCAACTTTTGCTTAATCCTTATATAAAAAACAGCACCCCGAAGGTTAGCAATTAACCAATGAGGTGCTGTTTTTCTATTTTTAAGATACCAACCCGTATTTCTCTTTAATCCTATCTAATTTATTAAGCATCGGTCTTGCAAGGACATACAAGAATATTACAGTTGCAGCCGCATGAATCAAATCAAAGGGTACACCTCGGATGCATGCAAGTACCAGTACGCTAATTGTAGGTTTAGCCTGCGTCATCATGACGGAAGAAAAGTTCATTATGAACCCATAAATGATAAACGTTGCTACGCCTCCAAACATACAAAGCGCAATGCGATTTCTTCGTAAAATCCCTTTTTTAAACAGTGCTCCAGCCAGAAATCCTATGATCCCAAAGGCGAACATCTGCCATGGTGTCCATGGTCCTTGTCCAAAAAAGTAGTTGGATACAAAACCTGTGACAGCACCAACTAGAAAGCCGGTTTCAGCGCCAAAGGCGATGCCAGAAATAATCACAATGGCTACGACGGGTTTGAATTGAGGAACCATGAAAAAGGCCATTCTGCCAAAGACTCCTATCGCACATAGGACCGCAATGACGACAAGCTCTCTTGCCTGCGGCTTGCGTCCTTCAAAAATCAACGTGAAAGGGAGCATCGTTTCCAAAATAACTAGCATGCTAATAAAGTAATATTTTCTATCGTCCAGATAGTAAATGCCAAACCAAATGGTTAATGGTATTAATAAAAGTATCATCATCATGGCGGTCCATGTACGCTTGGATAGGCTTCTGTGTTCGACAGGTGTTTGCTCTTTAGGATCTGATAGGCTTGTATGAGCAATCTGTTTATCCATGGAACGAGGTAATCTTAATTTTGGCTTTGGTTCGAAATGAATGGGTTCTTCCCTGCCATTAAAGGCCTTTATGATGTCATTGGTCGTTACGGCCATTGGAATCAAATCTCTGGCCATTCGGCTAGCAGACGTCGTATAAAAGCTATTCCCAGCAAAGAATTCCCGAGGATTGCCCTCGGATACGATTGCTCCGTCAAAGAACAAAGCACATCTGTCGGCAAAGCTAGCGCAAAATTCGATATCATGACTGACCATAACAATGGTTGTACCTTGTAGCTTTAAATTGTTCAAAATCTCGGCAAACATCAATTTGTAATGTGCATCTAAACCTTTGGTCGGCTCGTCCAGAAGAAGAATGGATGGCTGAAGAAGCAATATTTTAGCAAGAGCCGCTCGTTGTTGCTCCCCTCCAGACAGATCATAAGGGTGGCGTTCGAGAAGTTCCTCTAACATGCACAACTCAGAAACCTCATCAATGGATTGTTGCACAGCATCCTTGCCCAGCTTGCTGTCAGATAGCATCTCAAGGAGATCAGCCCTCACTGTTTTTTGTACAAAAAGTGCTTGGGGATTCTGAGGGAGAACGCCTAGAAGCCCATTGAACTTCTCACTGTCTGAATACTTGTTAATTGGTTTCCCGTTCATATGAACAGTTCCACGATAGTGTTTGCGAAGTCCAGATATAAGGGAGAGGGTGGTTGTTTTGCCTGTTCCATTCCCACCTACAATCGCGTAGATTTCACCTGGATAGGCACGAAAGCTAAGGCCTTTCACAACATCAGGGGAATTCTTGTCATACTTAAACCATACTTCGTTCAACTCAATCGCCGGATTATCAATTCGCACTGGATCATCAGTAGGAAGTAGGTCTTTCGTGAATTCTTGCTGTTGTGCAAGTACATGTAAGAATTCTCTTCCCTCACGAACCGTAATGGGGCAAGAAAGCTGATTATTAATTCTTGCATATACACGTGTGGGTGTTGGCATCGCATAAAACATGTCGTGCTGTATAGCTCGAAGTTGCTCACCGACTTCCTTCGGTGTACCCGAATGGAGGATTTCCCCTTGATCCATCACGATAACGCGATCAGATAATGGCATAACTTCCTCGAGCCGATGCTCGGAGATAAGAATAGTGACGCCAAGTTCTCGGTTGATTTTACCAATAGCAGCTAGAAATTCGGATGCAGCGATAGGATCAAGCTGGCTTGTGGGTTCATCCAAAATTAATACCTTAGGTTGCATGACCATAATCGAAGCAAGATTCAAAAGCTGTTTCTGGCCGCCGGACAGTTCGCTCACTTGTTTATGAAACCATTCTTGTATGCCGAAAAAGCTTGCCATTTCAGCAACACGTCGACGAATTTCTAGCGTACTGTAACCAAGACTTTCAAGTCCAAAGGCAAGCTCATGCCAGACCTTGTCTGTCACAATTTGATTGTCAGGAGATTGCAGGACATAGCCGATTTGAGCGACCTGTATACGTCTTTCTAGCTCTTCTAGAGGTGTCCCATCAAATAAAATCTGACCGCTCCGTGATCCGTGAGGTGTAAGATCTGTTTTCAAATGTCGCAAAAGTGTTGATTTTCCGCATCCCGATTTTCCGCAGATGGTTATAAACTCGCCTTGATTTACGCCTAACGATACATTAGTTAACGCGTTCTCCATAGAACCAGGATAGGAGAACGTCAAATGTTTGATTGTAAAGATTTCCACTTGTAGTCCTCCCAAACGTTAATGGATAGCGGTATTGCACAAAGAATGGCATAGGAAACAAAAACACTCGTACTGAACACGGAGAGTTCTACACTCCGCATGGATGGGAAATATCGGAAATAGAGTGCTTTTGTACATGCTCCAATAATGAGATAACCCCCGGTTAAAACAATAGCTATAAGTGCAGCTTTATCGCGGCTATCCCATGTAAATATTGAAAACGCGGTTCTTCCTTGCAAACCATACCCACGGCTTTTCATCGAATCAGCCGTTTCAATGGCATTTTCAAGCATCCAGGTCACCATGATAGACAATATCCGTATCCCATGCATGATTCTACTGATCACACTGCCATTGGACACATCTCTGCCGATACATCGTTGTGCATGGGAAACGATGGTAAGTTGTGCTTTGAATTTGGGTACAAATCGTAGCACCATTGAAAAAATTAACGACATTGCAGGAATGATTCTCCCGAATAAATAAATGAATTTATCAGAAGTCATAATGGCGTTATAGCAGGAGAACCAACAAATGACTGTTACGAACATGGCTGCTGCTGCAATACCATATGTAATGGATTCCAGAGTAAGGGGATTACCATTATGTAAATAGGTTATAATCGTGACTCCTTCATGGTTAAAGGCAGGATTGATGAATGCTGTCATTACAAGTAAAGGAAGCATATATAGAAAATTAAATTTGATGGCTTTGCTTCTGTTGAGGTAGATGGAGTATGAGAAAGCAAAGGTAATGGAAATAGCAAGACATATCGGATGCATGAAAACCATAGAGAACAAGATAACTAATGTGAAATACAGAAAATTAACGATCGGGTGGAAGCTGGAAAAAGAATCTTTCATTGCTTTTTACCACCGCCTGCTGAATTATAGGTATCACCTACGTCACGTCCTAAATCGCAAGAGTAAACCCACTCAATGACATCGCCTTGTTTAAGTTGATAGCGACTGCTTCCATAATTAGGAAACCAGCCATTTACCTTATACATCCATCCAGAAAGCTCTCCACAATCAAATTCGTATAAATTATGAATGCCTTCAATGTAAGCGGAATTGTACATCGGTGTATTCACAAATTCCATATGAATTTTGTTTTTCTTCATTTCTCTTTGGAGCACATTAAATACCGATTCACCTTCATAAAAAGTAACTTGTTGGGCTTTGAAAATAATACCGTCTTTCGGCACAAGCTCAACCTTTTCGGGATCAAGTAATTTCATATTATTGAGAATCGTTAGACAGCTTACGGAAAGCGTGACTGTCATTTGCTTGTCAGAAATTTTCGCATTCTGCGGCTCAATGGGAAGTGGCTTTCCTTCCGGAACAGGTTCGGTAAGGTATTGGTCTTTACCCGTCTTAGGGTCTATTCCCATAGCTGGGCTTGCGCTTGGTTCGGTTGCCTTGGGTAGATCTGGTTGGCTACCGTCCCCATCTTTACCCGACTTAGCAGGGGGCTCCACCGCCTGAGTCGAGGCAGTTGGAGCTGGGGATGGGGATACAGATGCAGGTGCAGACGGAAACGCCTCAGTCGGACTTGCCACCGGTGTCTCGGTACTTGAAGATGCATCGGGTGATGCTGTGGGAGCTGGCGATCGTTCAGAGCTCGGTTCAGTCACTGCGGGTGATGCTACTGCTGGATTGCTTGTTTCTAGAGCGATGGTAGACGTCTGATCGGCTTGCTGCCGCGGCATCCCACTACTGAAGAAGGCTATGATCAAAACGGTCATAATGATCGCCGCGGCAATGATTTTATTTTTGGTTAATCGCATTAGTTCGCCTCTTTAATAAGTTTCGCTGCAGTGAGTAAACGGTAAAGCATCTCCGCTATTTCAGCTCGAGTGACAGATGTAGAAGGCTCAATATTCAGCATATCCTGCGATAATAGATGTTCTCGATAGCTAAAGGCTAGCGCATTCCTCGACCACTCGGATGTTTGTGTGTAATCCCCAAATTGAGCCAACATATCTCTCGTTTCAGCTGGGCTCAAAGCTGTATCCATGCCAGAGAGCTTTGCCGCATTGGTGATCATGACGGCAGCTTCCTGCCTTGTAATCGTATTGTTTGGTGTAAAAGTAGTCTCTGACGTTCCGCTTACGATGCCATAATAATACGCGGTACCAACATAGTCCGCATACCAGTCAGAAGCTGTGACATCGTTGAATGTGGCTCGCTCTTGTATAGGAAGGCCGAGACTCTTGGTTACAATGGTCGCAAATTCGGCACGAGTCATTGTTTGATCGGGTGCAAATTCATTGTCCGTCAAACCATTAATAATTCCTCTTGATGCTAGAGAGGCAATAGCTGCTTTGTTCGCATGGTTGGTAATATCGGAGAAAGATGGATTCGCAGCGATGATTGGCATCACTTTGATATCCTTGCTCTTGTTAGCTAAACCGTTACTGCTTACTTGGGTAAGGGAAGTAGATAATTTTACATCGTTCATTCGGTATAAGCTGCTCTGACCCGATAAGATTCGTTGCACATTCACAAGTCCATAGAATGCCTGCTCTGTTGACATGCCGGATACTCCGCTGCCATCAGTGGTATGCTGGAATCCCTGTCCTTTTGAATAAAAGGATAGTAAATCATCAACAATTGTGTTGCCATTTTTAACAAAACGATTGTCGTGCAGGTCAATTCCAAGCTCACAAAGCGCCATCAGTACTTGCACGGTGCTCTCTGAAGTACTTACACCTAAGCTAGCATAGCCGCCCTCATTATCCTGTATGCGAGATAGAAGTTTAATGGCATTGTCTATTGCTACTTTCACTTTTGGATGGCTCTGATACTTGGATAGGGCCTGCAAGGCCATACCCGTAATATCAGGATCTGCCGACACGCCCGATAGTGCAAATCCACCATCCTGAAGCTGATTCGATAAGATTTCATCTATGTACATGTCTCGGGTAGCCTGCGTTTTGGCTGTTGGATTGACAGGTATAGGGTAATTACCGCTGTCCAGCGCAATTAGCGCGAATATCGGCCCATTGATCCCTTGCCATATCGTTTTATCGAAGTCGCCGAGCGGCGTGAGCAGATTATAGCCACTGACGTTACTGGGATCCGCTCCAATTGCCGTTAAGGCTATAACCAAGCGGGAGTATTCCGTATACTTTTTATCATGAAGATTGCCATTCAACGCTTTCACATAGGTCTCTACGCCTCTATAATAATCGTCGTAATAGCTTTGCTGCACGTTATAGGAGGAGCGAGCAAGGCCAAGTATGGCCCATTCACCGCCGATAGAACCAACTTCTGGTTTCTGTACAGTTTTAAGTAAATACTGCGCTGTATCCTGTACAGCATTGTCTACAACTGCATTCGAGTTGGCTGATACAGGAACGATGCTGAGACTGCTTGCAAATAGGAATAGAGCCAAGAATAGGGTGAAAATCCTATAATGTAGTTTCATTGTTATCCTCCTAGTAAAATGATAGGGATGGTGAGCATACAAAAAAGCCCTTGAATTGAAAAATCAAGGGCTGTGATGTCAATATGGGTCGTAGACAACGAAAAAAGCACCCCCTCTATCGTCCGTAGAGTTTGTGAATACACATTAAGGCTGGTCTCCTGACTCATGCGTCAACGCTTCTCTAACCTTCCCGGTATAGCTTCACCAGTGGCAAATCATAGAGTCGCTCGTCATTTACAGTGGCGGGACCGTGCTGGAATTTCACCAGACTTCCCAATTAAGCATTACCTACTTATCGTAAGCATGCACCTTAACTTTCAATTATTTAATTAGTTTAATCATATATATAGTTGAATTGTTTGTCTATGGAAGTTTACTAGCAAATGACCTCCGAGCTAAGGCAATTCACACAATATGTGTTACAATATTCAAAATTAAAACAGCTACTGATTCGGATTACAGTGGGAGGGACAAAGCCATGACGTTACAACAATTAAAATATGTGATCGAGGTCGCGAACCGTGGATCAATTAATGAGGCTGCCAAAAGGCTGTTTATTTCCCAACCAAGCCTTTCAAATGCGATTCGAGATCTGGAAGAAGAAATCCAAATCTCCATCTTTGATAGATCCAATAAAGGGATATCACTTTCGAAGGAAGGTGTTGAATTCCTAAGTTATGCGCGCCAAGTCGTCGAGCAAGCAGAGTTATTAGAAAGTCGATACCTCAATGCTAAGCCTTCTTCGCAGCATTTTTCTGTGTCGACTCAGCATTATGCTTTTGCAGTAAATGCGTTCGTAAGTCTGGTTTCGGAATATGGTCAGGATGAATATGAGCTAGCATTACGTGAAACCAAAACGTATGAAATTATAGAAGATGTCAAAAATTTGCGCAGCGAGATTGGCATCTTATACTTAAATGAGTTTAACAGTAAGGTTATAAATAAACTGCTTAAAAGCGCGAATCTGCAGTTCAACAGTTTATTTATCGCCAAACCGCATATATTTATCAGCATTAAAAACCCCCTCGCCAAGCAATCCATCGTGACGATTGACCAACTTCAAAACTATCCATATTTGTCTTTTGATCAAGGGGAGTACAATTCCTTTCATTTTGCCGAAGAAATCCTCAGTACGATGTCGCATCAGAAGAGCATCCGCGTGAATGACCGGGCGACGCTTTTTAATTTATTGATTGGTTTGAACGGTTATACCATATCGACTGGAGTCTTAAGCTCAGATTTGAACGGCAATGAGATTATTCCTGTACCGCTGGATTGTGATGAAACCATTAATGTGGGTTGGATTTCACATAGCCATATATCGCTATCCAAGCTTGGAACAGCTTATGTTGAAGCACTCCAACAAGCTATTGCCCCTATGGCATTCTAATATAGCTTTTAACTATATCTAGATATACATTATTCCAGTTACGCTATAACTTCTTCTGCATGGTATCTTTTGTATAACAAATTGCAGAGGGGTTTTGTCAGATGGTAAGAAGTAGTAGTTTGGGATATCCGCGTATTGGTGCTGACAGGGAATGGAAGAAAGCGCTTGAAGCCTTCTGGGCAGGCAAGCTTGAAGAGTCAGAGTTTGAGTTACAACTGCAAGAGATTCGTTTAAATCACTTGCGCAAGCAGAAGGAAAAAGGCATTGATCTTATTCCGGTTAACGATTTCAGCTATTATGATCATATCCTTGATACAGCTGCTATGTTTGGCATTATTCCTGAACGTTTTGCTTTTGAGGGGGGCGCAGTGCCCTTGTCCGTTTATTACGGAGTTGCCCGAGGAACGAAGAATGCTACAGCAAGTGAAATGACGAAGTGGTTTAACACTAACTATCACTATATCGTGCCTGAACTGTCTGGAGCATCCCCGGTTATTACGGAGAACAAGCCTTTAATAGCTTACCGAGAAGCTAAAGAAAAGCTAGGCATTGAAGGAAAGCCCGTCATCGTTGGTCCTTTAACGTTCTTAAAGCTATCCAAAGGCTATAGCGCATCGGAGTTCGACACTTGGTTGCATACATTGCTTCCGTTATATGTACAAATTCTTAAAGAGCTTGCTGAAGAAGGCGTTCAATGGGTACAAATTGATGAGCCAATTCTCGTCACGAAGTTGAGCGATGCCGATGTTGCTAGACTGAAAACCATCTATGAAACGTTTACTGAAGCTGTACCTGGCTTGAACATTGTGTTGCAAACGTATTTTGAGTCGGTTGATCGCTACGCTGACATTATTTCGTTGCCAGTACAAGCAATTGGTCTAGACTTCGTTCATGGCCTTCAAGGAAACCTGGAAGCATTAAAAACCTTCGGATTCCCGGCAGACAAAGTATTAGGTGCAGGTGTCATCGATGGACGCGGAATTTGGAAAGCCTCCCTTCGTGAGAAGCTGGCATTGCTGGAAGAGATTACTGCACTTGTACCGGCGGAACGACTCATCGTACAATCGTCGAGCAGTTTGCTCCACGTTCCTGTATCGACAGAACGGGAGACGAAGCTGGAGCCGGTATTAAAAGAGGCTCTTGCTTACGCGGATGAAAAATTGACTGAACTTGTTCTTCTTGCGAAAGCCGTATTATCAGGCCGTGCAGAGATTGCCGAGGAATTGGAAGCATGTGATCGTGCACTGCAAGCACTTCAAGAGTCGGAGGCGCGCAGTCGCGACGATATTGGGCAGAAGGTTGTAGACCTTCGTGTTCAGCAGCCTGAACGTTCCCGTCCGTTTGCCCAGCGTCATGTTGCACAACAAGCGAAATGGCAATTGCCACTGTTCCCTACAACGACGATTGGGAGTTTCCCACAGTCTGCAGAAGTTCGTAAGGCGCGCCAATTATGGCGTAAAGGCGAGTGGAACAATGAGCAATATGCTGCATTTATCCGTCAGCAAATCGATATCTGGATTAAGCTTCAAGAGGAAATCGAATTGGACGTGCTTGTGCACGGGGAATTTGAGCGTACGGATATGGTCGAGTTTTTTGGTGAAAAACTTGCAGGCTTTGCATTTACGCAAAACGGTTGGGTGCAATCGTACGGTTCCCGTTGCGTGAAACCGCCGGTGATATTCGGGGATGTAGCTTTCACGGGTGAAATGACGGTCGAAGAAACCAAATATGCACAGTCACGCACTAGCCGCCCAGTAAAAGGCATGCTGACCGGACCTATTACGATTATGAACTGGTCATTTGTCCGCGACGACATCCCACGCGAGGATATCGCCTACCAACTTGCCTATGCGCTTAGACAAGAAGTAGAGGCACTTGAGAGTGCTGGCATTGGCATGATTCAAGTTGACGAGCCTGCTGTTCGTGAAGGACTGCCGCTGAAAGAAGAGGAACATGCCGGTTACTTGGCATGGGCAGTTAAAGCTTTCCGCATCGCCACATGCACCGTACAAGACACAACACAAATTCATACGCATATGTGCTATTGCGAATTTCATGACATGATTGATTCGATCGAGGCCATGGACGCCGACGTTATTTCAATCGAAACATCACGCAGCCACGGTGAATTAATTCATAGCTTCGAGTTGAATACCTACAAGCTAGGCATTGGTTTGGGAGTATACGATATTCACAGTCCACGCGTGCCAAGTGTAGAGGAAATGACGGGCATGATCGAACGCGCCCTGCGTGTGTTGGATCCTAAGCTATTCTGGATTAATCCGGATTGCGGTCTGAAAACGCGCGGACTCGAAGAGACGGTTGCTTCCTTGCGCAACATGGTGGATGCAACGAAAATCGCACGTGACAAGCATGCTGCTCTCATCTAGATCGTTTGAGACGTATTGGAACCAATGACCAACAAATCGATTCTAAGGAGTTAGCTAAAGTGGAGCAATTACGTAAACAAGATCCTAAAATTGTTGAAGCGATGAATCTGGAGCTTGGCCGTCAACGCGACAAAATCGAGTTGATCGCTTCTGAAAACTTCGTAAGTGAAGCTGTGTTGCAAGCGATGGGAACGGTTTTGACGAATAAATATGCCGAAGGCTACCCAGGTAAACGTTATTACGGTGGTTGCGAGCATGTCGATATCGTTGAAGACATCGCGCGTGATCGTGCCAAAGAACTATTTGGCGCTGAGCACGTTAATGTGCAGCCACATTCCGGCGCACAGGCTAACATGGCTGTATATCTAGCTGCTCTTCAACCAGGGGATACAGTTCTTGGTATGAACCTAGCGCACGGTGGTCACTTGACGCATGGCAGCCCTGTTAATGCTTCCGGCATATTATATAACTTTGTTCCTTATGGAGTTAGTGAAAGCGATTCGCATATTGATTACAACGAGGTGCGTAAGTTAGCATTCAAGCATAAGCCACGTATGATCGTGGCTGGTGCCAGCGCATATCCGCGCACGATCGATTTTGAAGCTTTGGCATCTATCGCGAATGATGTGGGCGCGTTGTTCTTCGTGGACATGGCGCATATCGCCGGACTTGTTGCAGCAGGCTTACATCCGAGCCCAGTGCCACACGCGCATTTTGTTACGACGACTACACATAAAACGCTTCGCGGCCCCCGCGGCGGTATGATCCTTTGCCGCAAGCCTTGGGCGGCAGCGATTGACAAAGCGGTGTTCCCTGGTACGCAGGGCGGACCATTGATGCATATCATTGCTGCGAAAGCTGTAGCTTTCGGCGAAGCGCTCGAACCTGCTTTTAAAACGTATGCTCAACATGTTGTAACGAACGCCAAAACATTATCAGAAGCGCTTCTGGCTGAAGGTGTTGATCTTGTGTCCGGAGGTACGGATAACCATCTGATGCTCATCGACCTTCGCAGCCTGAATATCAGCGGTAAGGAAGCCGAACACTTGTTGGATGAAGTAGGTGTAACGGTAAATAAAAATGCGATTCCTTTTGACCCTGCTAAGCCGATGATTACAAGCGGAGTTCGTATCGGTACACCGTCTGTTACCGCCAGAGGTATGGATCAGGCAGCTATGAAAACCATTGCTAGAATCGTCGCTTTAACATTGAAAAATCCATCGGACACAGCTGTGCATGAACAAGTGCGAGGCATGGTAAAAGATCTAACTGCGCAATTCCCGCTTTATCCAGGCTTAAGCTATTAAATTTGCACGTACAATATTGCCCTATCGTATGGGCACAGTATTTGATCTTTGGATCAAATACTTTTTTTATTTCGGGGCGTGATTCCTCAACAACCCAGAAAGCGGAGTGTATCTTATGGAACAAACACCCAACCTTATCGTTGATTTTAATCAGAAAAGATTGAAATTTGAGAAACCTCTTCAAGTTTGGCAGACTCATAAATTGGAAGACATTAAAGGAATATTCGAGAACGTACAAGAGGCTATCGCTGAGCAGTTCTATGTGGTTGGGTATGTCTCGTATGAGTGTGCACCTGCTTTCGAGAATCGACTCAGTGTTTGTAAGCCTAACCCGGAATTTCCCTTATTGTGGTTCGGTGTCTACGATAAACCAGTGGAAGAAGATGTTATAAGTGAGAAGGGGGACTATTCTGTATCTGACTGGCGTTCAGGCACTGGCCGTGTAGAGTATGACGACAACATTGAACGGATTCATGAAGCGATTGCTCGAGGTGAGACGTACCAGGTCAATTATTCAACGCGCCTGCAGGCACATTTTAGCGGAGATGATTTTGGCTATTACGAAGATTTGAGGGAAGTCCAGCAAGCTAATTATTCTGCCTATTTAAATCTGGGGAGATATCGAATCCTGTCTGTTTCACCCGAACTGTTCTTTCACTGGGATGGGGATGTTATTCGTACAAAGCCGATGAAAGGTACTTTACCCAAATCGGAGAGCAAAGAAGCCTTGTTCGAATCTGAAAAAAACCGGACTGAGAACGTAATGATTGTGGATCTACTTCGGAATGATTTAGGCCGGATCGCCAAGACAGGTACCGTTAAAGTTCCAAAGCTATTTGAAATCGAGGAATATCCTACCCTGTTCCAAATGACCTCTACCGTAGAAGCGAATACAAAGCCCGGGGTCAATCTATTCGATGTTTTCCAAGCCATGTTCCCCTGTGGGTCAATAACCGGAGCCCCTAAAATGTCCACCATGGAAATTATATCATCTTTAGAAAAGGAGCCACGTCACATTTATTGTGGGGCTATTGGGCTTGCTGTGCCTGGTGAAGGCATTACATTTAACGTAGCTATCCGTACAGTTCTTGTGGATACGTATACGCAATTGGCCGAGTATGGAGTAGGAGGAGGGATTATCGCCGATTCTACCGCTGAGGATGAGTATGAAGAGATGAGAACGAAATCTAGTGTGTTGACTTATCGGAATGAACGGAATGAACGGATTGATAAGAAGCGGGTTGGTGATCATAATGACTTATGAGTTCTCTGGTGCTTTGCCAAATCAACATATCGTATTATCAAAAGAATGTCTGATTGAAGAAGCCAACTGTGTCCTGATTTTTGCCTTCTATCAAGGTAAATTGGTTCTTGCTAGACATCATTCTCGCGGTTGGGAATTACCAGGAGGAACTAGGGAGGTAGGCGAGACTGTTATACAAACGGTTATGAGGGAGATGTATGAAGAGACAGGGGGAGAACTCGCTTCCATTGAAAGGATTGGACAGTATTTAATTTTTGAAAATGACAGTCTTGCGTTTGTGAAAAATGTATATATTTCAAATGTTAGTATTCTTAGGGAGTTGCCGGGTGGATTTGAAACGAATGGTGTCATGCTGGTAGATACAATTCCGAATCAGCTTGAGATTATGAATGATCCGACATTTAGTCCCTTACTGAAAGACAATGTCTATTTGATTGTTTCCGAATGGATTAAGGAGCATAGCTTTGCCCATTGCTAATCATTTACCTGATTAGACTTCCTAATTACGGGTATGTGACAAATAAGGAGCAGTCCAGAGGACTGCTCCTTTACATGTTATTGATTTGGCGTTCAAGAGCAGCCTTGTTTAAAAGTTGAAGGAATCGTTGTAAGGTAATTGGAGATGTAAACCGCAAAGTAACGGTATTTTTTCACAAGATAGTGTCACTTTTGTAACCGTATTCTTGGTATGCTTGGAACAACAAAAAGCAAGGAGATGAAGTGGATGCTGAAGGTAGCAATCATTGGTGCTGGTGCGATTTCGAAGGCGCATATTGAAGCGTATTTACAATTTCCAGAGCGTTGCACGATTGTCGCGATTAGCGATATTTATGAGGATAAAGCGCAGGAACGCATTGATCAGTTTGAGCTGAAAAATGCGAGGGCTGTGAAGGATTATAAAGAGTTGCTGGAAGCGGATATTGATCTCGTGTCCATCTGTACGCCACCGTATACGCACGCTTCATTGACGGTAGAGTTTCTAGAAGCAGGTTCGCATGTGATGGTGGAGAAGCCAATGGCTTCCTCGCTTGAGGAATGCGATCTGATGAATGAGGCTGCGCAACGGACAGGAAAGATACTATCTGTCGTGGCTCAGAATCGCTTCAAAACGCCGATGATGAAAATGAAATCGGTGCTGGAAAGCGGCCTCATGGGCAACATCGTCCACACGCAGGTGGATTCTTTCTGGTGGCGCGGCCATTGTTACTATGACCTGTGGTGGCGCGGCACGTGGGAGAAGGAAGGCGGCGGCCCAACGCTGAATCATGCCGTGCATCATATCGACGCCCTGCTCTGGATGATGGGCAGCCCGACGGAAGTGCAAGCGTTCATGAGCAATGTGTCGCATGATAACGCGGAGGTCGAAGACCTCTCGATCGGGATGCTGCGCTTCGCGAACGGATCGTTAGGACAGATCACGAGCTCGGTCGTGCATCATGGCGAGGAGCAGCAGTTGATTTTCCAAGGAGCGAAGGCACGTGTGTCTGCGCCATGGAAAGTGAAGGCGTCGAACTCGACGTCGAATGGTTTTCCAGAGCCGAATACGGAGCTGGAGGAGGAGCTGCAAGCTTTGTATGATGGGTTGCCAGAGGTGATCTATGAGGGGCATGTCGGTCAGATCGACAATGTGTTAACGGCGATTGAAACCGGCACACCTGTGCTGATTGATGGGATTAGCGGGCGTCAAACGTTGGAGCTCATTACGGGTATTTACAAATCAGCGAGCACGGGTGAGCTTGTGAAATTCCCGCTAGGAGCGGAAGATGCCTTCTATACGAGAAGCGGCGTGCAAGCCAATGCGACCCATTTTTATGAGAAGAATACGTCGATTGAAAATTTTGCACCACAAACGATTACAACAGGTAGTTCATTTAAATAAGAGGAGACTTGATGAAAATGCAGAAAAGCGATGGCATGAATTACGCACCTCAAGGCAGTTTTAATACGGTTTGTCAGCCGGGAGAATTTGTTTTCGCAGCTGCGGCGCTGGATCATGGGCATATTTATGGGATGTGTAATGGGCTGCGGGAAGCGGGCGGAGAATTGAAATGGGTATATGACCCAGATCCAGCCAAAGTAGATAAATTCCTGAGCACATACCCAGGTGTTCGCGTGGCAAGTTCGTTGGAGGAGATTCTTGGAGATGCCGAAGTAAAGCTTGTTGCGGCTGCGGCGATTCCAAGTGATCGCGGTCCTCTAGGGCTGCGCGTCATGGATAGCGGTAAGGATTATTTCACCGATAAAGCACCGTTTACGACATTAGAGCAGCTGGAAGCGGCGAAGGCGAAGGTAGCTGAAACAGGGCAGAAATATGCGGTCTATTACAGCGAGCGTCTGCATGTCGAAAGTGCCATCTACGCGGGGCAATTAATTGAGCAGGGTGCAATCGGTCGTGTCCATCAAGTCATTGGACTAGGGCCGCATCGCATTAGTTTGTCGAGTCGACCGGATTGGTTTTTTGAGAAGGAGAAATTCGGCGGGATTCTGTGCGATATCGGAAGCCATCAGATTGAGCAGTTCCTATATTTTACAGGGGCAAAAGATGCCAAGGTTGTACACAGTAAAGTAGCGAATTACAATTATCCGCAGTATCCGAATTTCGAGGATTTCGGCGATGCGACTTTGGTCGGGGACAATGGAGCAACCGGTTATTTCCGGGTCGACTGGATGACGCCAGATGGATTAAGTACATGGGGCGATGGCCGCATGACGATTCTAGGGAGCGAGGGGTATATTGAGCTTCGCAAATATGTCGATATTGCCAGAGAGCAGACGAGTAATCATGTGTACCTTGTGAACAAGGATGGGGAGCAGCATTTCGCTGTTAGTGGTCAAGTCGGTTTCCCATACTTCGGCCAGCTGATCCTGGATTGCTTAAACCGCACAGAAGTGGCGATGACGCAGGAGCATACGTTCAAAGCAGCAGAATTGTGCCTTATTGCACAGCGCGATGCGATGATTATTACGACTGCCGAGTAAGCGATGCATCGTGACGCTTCTGGAGTTGCTTGCGATATTGGTGCGGTGTCAGGCCGATGTGGCTTTTGAACATTTTGCAAAAATAAGAGCAATTCGTTACACCAATCGCCTCGCCAATACGAGAGACAGCCTGATCGGTTGACGTCAGCAGCTTCACGGCTTGCTGCAACCGCCGAGCGGTCACATAGTCGGAAATGCTGATACCGGTGCATTCGGTGAACAAATGGGACAAGTGGTAGGGAGACAGGTGCAGGTCTGCTGACATCGTCTCCAATCGCAGCGGCTCGGTATAATGCTCCTCCAGCCAACTAAGGATGCGCTCGGCTTGATGAGATTTGCGTGTTGAACCGGCATGGCTCTGGCCATCGCGCTGCTCCCACAGTGGCATGAAGCTGCGGAAGAAAGCTACGAGGAAGAGAGAGTACTCCTCGAGCTCATCTTGTTTGTCTATAGAAGGCAGCTTTCTCTCTAAGCTTTGGAAAAGCGAATGAAACAGCTCGCTCTCACTGAGCCCGTACATGCAGGGCGCATGCAGCTTGCTTGTATGAATATGCTTGAAAAAAGCCAATAATTTCGGCCAATGCTTGAAGTAGTCCTCATATAGGAACGGCTCAAAATGAACGATAGAACGCACGAATGGCTTCTCTGGATCCATCTGAATATGGTGCAACTGATATGGTTGAAAGACACATAGCATACCTGAAGTCACTTCATAGCTCTTCTGATCAACAATAAGCGTGCCATGACCTTCGTGAATGATCAGGATTTCAATGCCTTGATGAGCGTGGAATGTACCCTGATACTGTTCGGTTCCAATGGTTTGTCGCCGATAGGTAAAATAAAGCGGGATAACGTTCAAACCGATACTTTGAACATAGGACATCAGGGTCACTTCCTCTCCAACAAGTAGGATGAATTGCAGGTGTTCGTTACAGCCAAAGTATACAGGAATGAGGATTGAATCGGCAAGGCGAACAATGATTAGAAAGCTCTCAAATCCATGAGTGTAGCTGGGTTTGGGAGCTTTTTTATGTGCACAATGTGAGGGAGGGGAACCAGGATACACTATTTCGTGATTTTAGGGTGTTTGGGATCGCGAAGGGAACCAGGGTCCGCTATTCTGCTACTTGGGGAGGAAATCCCCCGCAAAAAGCAGAAATAGTGCACTGATGTTCCTCTTCATGCGTTAAACCATGCTTTCGAGACTAAATAGCGCACTGACGTTCCCTTTTGAGCTCTGGTGGCTGAGGGAATTGTGGTATTCAGATATCGCGTAATAAGTCCATGACATCCGTCATGGGCTTATTTTGTCGTGCGGGACGTACGGGCCTCGACCTCGCGATCGCGAAGTGGATCGTGGAGAGGCACGGCGGTGAGATTACCCCGGCTAGCGTGCTGGGGCAGGGAACGAAGATGATGCTTCGTTTCCCAGTGCTGCAGCGGAGGGGTTAGCGTTGGACAGCCGATTTGTGGATCGGCTGTTTTTGTTGCGCTCCAGAACTTAAATATTCTGGGCTTTGGGGTTAGGCGTTTCTCTGGTGCTCGAAACATTGCTCCGCAGCTTGAGCTGGGATGCTGATTGAGTTGCTTCAACAAGCGAAAAAACGCAATTGACACGATGAATCATAGTGGGTGCATCGTTCTTGCAAGAAATGGTATCAGTCTAATGGTTTGCTTTCAAATCATTGAAAGTCATGAAGGAATGATTCAGCTGGCTAGCAAGGTTGTCAGGGGGACTACTTTCACAATTCCATTACCTGTATTAAGGGAATAGCATTAGGAGTGGGTTTAATGAAATTTAGCTCAGTTCCCCTAGGTTTAATTATGGGTTTTTGTTTGTCCTAATCGGACGTAATTTATACATATTTCTCCCCCGAATGGGGGATTTTTTTGTCGAAAAATTAGGAATATAGTTATTCCGATACGAATTATGTCGTTGAAATGTAGCTGCTCATATAGTAAGTAGCTATTCAAAGTATAGGGGGAAAATGATGAGGAATATATTAGTCAAAAAAGTGCTGTCCATACTCGTTATGGCATGCCTATTATTTTCGTCAGTTGGTGTTGCATTTGGGGCGACTACAACGGGGAAATCATCAGATATTCAGGGGCACTGGGCAGCAAGTCCTATTTCTGCATGGATCGATAAAGGGTTCATTAAAGGGTATGATGACGGTAACTTTAAGCCAGATAACCAAATTACTAGAGCCGAATTTATTACATTAATCAATCGCTCATTTGGACTTATAGAAACAACGGATATCGCATTCCGCGATGTGCCATCAGATCATTGGGCGCATGCCGAAGTAGCCAAAGCTGTTAAAGCTGGCTATATCAGTGGTTATGCAGATGGAACAGTTGGTATTAATAAACCAATTAGTCGTCAAGAAGTGGCGGTAATTGTAAGCCGATTATTAAAGTTAGATGTAACCGCTTCTGCAGCTACCTTTTTAGATAATAGTCAGATCGCAAGCTGGAGCAAGGACGCCATTGATAAGGTTGTCGCTTCACAAATCATGACGGGGTATGAAGCGGATCATAGCTTTAAACCAGAGGCACCTATTACTCGCGCAGAGGCGGTTGTTACATTAGATCGTGCTCAAGCAACACAAACGGTGTCCTATCAATCAGCAGGTACGTACGGTCCGGAAACGGGTGTAGAAACGATTAATAAAAATGTAATCGTGAATGTAGCCGGTGTCACACTTCGGAATATGGTCATTCATGGTGATTTACTATTGGCAGAAGGTATTGGCAATGGCGATGCGTTCCTTGAGAATGTTAAGGTTACAGGTAAAGTTACTGTTCAAGGCGGTGGCGAGAATAGTATTCACTTTGATAACTCAGTACTTGTAGACATTATCATTGATAAGAAGTCTGGTACAGGTACAGTTCGTATCGTCTCCGAAGGAACAACAACAATTGCTTTAGTAAGTGTCAATTCCCCAGCTATTCTTAAAGAGACCAACTCAACAGGCGGTGGGTTTGGCAATGTCAACATTAGCTCATCACTTTCAGCTGGCTCCAAGGTGACTTTGGCTGGTTCCTTTAATACGGTAAATGTGAGCTCACAGCAACTACAAATTGATATGCCCGAGGGTTCGATTGAGAAAATGAATGCAAAATCGACATCAACAGGGATGGTACTTAACCTTAACAGTGGTGCGAAAATCAATGACCTTGTCCTAGATGCTGTTATTAAGATGCTAGGTAAAGGTACGATTGTTGTAGCAACGATGAATATAGGTGGTTCTACGTTCGAGACACCTCCAACCAAAACCGATACATCAACGCCTGCACCAACGTCAACACCGGCACCAACGTCAACACCGGCACCAACGTCAACACCGGCACCGACGTCAACACCAGCACCGACATCAACACCAGCACCAACGTCAACACCGGCACCGACATCAACACCAGCACCAACGCCAACGCCAACGCCAGGTTTAACTGCTGATGAGGCGATTTCGGCAGCTAAGACTTTGCTTACAGCAGATACAATTCGAAATTCAAACACAGTGTTAACTGCGGTAATAACAGACCTAACCTTAGCTACAACGGGAGCAAATGGCACAACGATTGCCTGGAGTTCAGATAACACGGATGCTCTTTCCAATACTGGCGTTGTTACACGTCCTGCTTTTACAGATGTAGATGCCTTAGTTCATTTGACCGCGAACATCACCAAATCCGGCGGAACGGCGCAAACGAAACTGTTTGAAATCACGGTAACAAAGCAAGAGCAAGCGGCAGATGACGCCATTTCCTCAGCTGTGACGCTGCTTAACGCAGATACAATCCGCAATGCAAACACAGCGTTAACTATGGTAATAACAGACCTAACCTTAGCTACATCGGGGGCAAATGGTACTACGATTGCCTGGAGTTCAAGTAACACGGATGTTCTTTCCAATACTGGCGTTGTCACACGTCCTGCTTATACGGATGGTAACAGTGTCGTTCATTTGACTGCAACGATCACCAAATCTAGCGGAACACCGCAGACGAAAGATTTCAATATAACTGTTCTAAAGGATACAACAGAGAAAGATGGGCGATTACTTGCGCTACACTTAAGTGATGTAACTTTTAGCGTGGCATTTTCACCAGATATTACGGGTTATAAGGCAACTGTACCGTTTAACGTAACGAGTACAACAATAACTGCTACACCAATGAATCCTGGTGCGTCTATCCATTTAAATTATGAAAATGATACGAAGCAGTTAGAAGTAGGATCAAATGAAGTACAAGTTTATGTGAATTATGCAGATCGGTCTTATTATGATATTTACTCTGTTCAAGTGCGGAGATTGGCTGATAATGCAGTGGCACAAGCAGAGGCTATTGCAACAATTGAAGCTTACCATGGGGAAGATATTAATTTGATTGATGTTTTAAATACGGCAACTGGAAGAAATACGGCTATTGCTATTAATTTAGCTTTTTATCGTGATGCTATTCTCGCTGCGGCGACAGGTGATCTAGATACAGCCGAAGAGATTGAGTCGATGATTGATGAAGTCAATGATGCGAATGAAGTGCCGCCGGCTGATAAAAGTGATTTAACTTCAGCTATCGGTGAGGCAACCACATTGCTGGGTACTCATTCAATTGGCAGTCAAGTAGGGAACGTTTCGCAAGAAGCGTACGATGCCTATAATCTTGCTATCGCTGGAGCATCAGCCGTTCACGCAGCATCTAGTGCAACACAGGAAGAGGTAGATAACGCTATTTCAGCACTAGCGATAGCAACTAGTAGTTATCAAAGTGCTATTATTGTTCCCATTCCTACGTTTACGTTAGATGGCAGTCTATCTAACTATATGCCGATGATCACGATTGCAAATGTAGTGGTTGGTAATCAAATCACGGTCTACGATACAGATGGCACGACTGAGATTGGTTCCGGTCAGGCTACACAAACAACGCTCACGCTTGCAATTGATTCATTAACAGTGGGCACGCACACGATAAAAGTAAAATCCGCAAATCAATCTGGAAGTTCGGGCGTCTATTCGGCGGGAGCGAGTTATCTCGTCCAACCGATTGCAATTTTGCCAACAAATCGGATTTCGGAAAGCCAAGCACATATCGCCACGCTAGCGACAAATGGTCAAGTCTATACGTGGGGTGGTAACTATGGTGGGCAAATTGGAGACGGTACGACGAAACCTCGAACACAAATATTTGCAGTGCCAAACCTGCCTGCTAACATCATTGGCGTACAAGCGGGTGAAGGATACACGGCGGTCGTAACAGCTGACGGCCATATTTGGAAATGGGGCTACTATGATTTAACTAGTCCTAAAATAATTGCTGGCATTGACCATGTCGTTTCTATTTCTGCAGAAGGAACCAATATTTTTGCTTTGAAAAGCGATGGTACTGTGTGGAAATTTCCTGCATATGGAACTCCCGCTCAAGTTCCGGGCTTAGATCATGTAATTGCTGTTCGAGGTGAATGGTCTGACGTAGGAATTGCCTTAAAAGCGGATGGAACTGTCTGGGCTTGGGGAACTAACGATAATGGACAACTTGGTGATGGGACTAGGGTAGATAAACCTGTGCCAGTTCAAGTTGAAGGACTACCTTTGATCATTGATATCAAAAATGGGAACCAACATACCGTGGCGTTAAGTGTAACGGGCGCTGTTTATACGTGGGGGTTCAATACGATGGGGCAAATTGGGAATGGAACCGATCAAAACAACCAATTAGTGCCTTATGAGGTGACAGACTTATCTAACATTACGCAAATTGGTGCTGGGAATTACTATTCTTTTGCCATAGATGGCCAAGGCAGAATGTATGCTTGGGGTTACAATGAAAATTCATCTTTAGGTGTAAATGCGGATGGTGGTAACCGAAATACACCTACCTTAATGACAACTAGCTTAAACAATGTGATCGCGATAACTGGTGGAGAAGGAAGCACAGGTGTTGCGTTACAGTCTAATGGTGATCTTTGGACATGGGGATCATCTTCGGATGGCCGTCTCGGAAGTGGGGAAGTCTCCGGTCGTAATACACCAGGCAAGGTTTCTAACTTCAATCTATTTAATGATCCAATGACACCATTAGCAGTAGCGGTATCTGGTGTTACGGAAGGTGCCTTTTATAAAGATGCAGGATCTTTAAACCCAATTTGGGTAGATGCGCCGAACACATCCAGCACAGCAACATTAAATACGAACGGGCAGGGTGAAATCGCCTATACGAAGGGGACTTCTTTAACGGCAGAAGGCAGCTATACGTTGAAGATAACCACTACATCGCTCAGTAACCCTAGTTTAAATGTAAACCAATATATACGCTTTAATATCGATCGAACAGCTCCGAACGTTTCAATCGTTGGACCTACTAGCATCGCTCTATCTAATTTTGTACAGGTCAGGGCATCAAGCAATGAGATTGCTGAACTGTATATGGTATTAAAGTCAGAAACCATAACGGATCTGAACAGTATTAAAACAGCCGCCGGAAACAAGGTAGGAGCTGTTTCTGCAGCGAATGCAACTGGCTATATTTACATGTTTAATGGGTCTGCAGGCACCTATGTAGTGTACGCAGTCGATGCAGCAGGAAACATATCGGCACCATCAGCAGATATTGAGATCGTGAATGCAGTGTAGTAAAGGTAATACTAGTTTTATGCATGAGATTAAGGGAGGTTGCCATTCTAGTAGAACGTTTACTAGAATGGCAGCCTCTTGCCGATTAGGAGACGCTTATGTTCTCAAATCGAAACGAGAAGGCATTTTGAATAAAATGTCGAATTAAATAAAACATTGTCGAATGGCGGAAGAAAATACGTATCTCTTAGAGGTAGAAGGTGATCCAACGAGTATGAACATAGTTAAAGACTTTCTACTACAATTCGCGTTTATTGCAACGTTAGTATTTACTTTCCAAACGTTCTTTGCGGCGAAGTCTGAGCGTAATAGGCAGCACATTAAAGTGATTCAAGCTGTGCTATTGGCGGTTGCTATTGTTCTATGTATGTCTTTTCCTGCTTACATTACGGATAATATTCGATTAGATATCCGAATTGTTCCATTATTGTTAGGGACGCTGTATGCGGGTTGGCGGACAGGGGTTTTCTTATCCGTTACGATCATCTTATATCGACTATACTTAGGAACGGATTTGGGCCTATTTACGACCATTTTAACCCTTGTTGTTAGCATGCCAGTTATTCTCTTCTCTCAGAAGTCCTTCCTCCTTGGTAAGAAAAAAAGAAGAATACAGCTAGCGCTGCTTCTTTCCATCACCTATTGTCTTGTAGGCTTAGCTTTGGGGTCTATCATTAGAGGTGTATCCATTAAAATTCTCCTGATCAATCTTATCTATGTCTGTATCGCCACATTGGCTGTCTGGATATTCACTTCTTTAAACGAAACGATTAAGGAAATACTCTCAAAGAATCAGCAGCTGCAAACAGCCGCAAAAGACGCAGAAATCTCCTTTTTACGTTCCCAAATCAACCCCCATTTCTTGTACAACTCCTTGAATTCTATTGCCGCATTATGCACCGACGAGCCCCAGAAAGCGGAATCATTAACGCTAGATCTTGCACAATATCTAAAAAATAGTTTTAACTTTAAACATATGGATACCTTCACAACCATTGAAAGTGAACTGGAATTAATTAAAGCTTATTTAAATATTGAGAAGGCGCGTTTTGGCACTAGATTAGATGTGGAATATGACGTGGATGCTCAAGTAGATGTGTGTATTCCGCCTCTTAGTCTTCAACCATTGGTAGAAAATGCAATAAAGCACGGTTTAATGACTACCTTGCAAGGGGGAACTGTGAAGATATCGATTAAAAAAGAAGCGGATGACGTTGTTCGTTTTGCGGTAACAGACAATGGGAGTGGTATGTCGACAAGCACGCAGGAGCAAATATGGCATGTGGAGGTAGATAAACAAGGTGCTGGCATTGGGTTACGGAACTTAAGTCAGCGCCTTGAGCTTCTTTATGGGCAACGTATTCGCATTGAAAGCACCGAAGGTATAGGCACCAAAGTTTTCTTCGATATCCCCGTACAACCTTTGAAGCCGATTGGAGGTTAAAACATGCTTCGTGCTATTATCGTGGACGATGAAGAATTATCGTTAAAACGTATGAAAGGGTTACTCATGGAGAGCGGTGAAGTAGACGATTGTCATGTGTTTATGAATCCGTTGGAAGCGTATGAGTTTATAAAAATGAACCCTATTGATATCATTTTTCTCGATATTAATATGCCGGGTATCAATGGTATGCGATTTGCAAACCTAGTATTTGATCTCCACGCATCTATTCATGTGGTCTTCGTAACGGGATACGACCATTACGCCGTTCAAGCTTTTGAAAAGGATGCATTGGATTATTTGATGAAACCCGTTTCCGCGGAAAGGTTATCCAAAACTTGGGGTAAAATTAGAAAGGGACAAAAAGTTTCATCCACAACGCCAAGTATAGAGAGCTTTACTACACCCAAAATGGTGAAGGTGTCACCACACCCACATGTGATGCTTACGGACCGAGAGATGAGAATTCTTCGATTAGTGACCGAAGGACTGACAAATAAGGAAATAGGCACTCAGATGAACATCACGGCGGAAACGGTCAAGTCACACATGAAGAATATGTATAGAAAGCTAGATGTTAATAGCCGGATACAAGCGATACAGCGTGCTACGGAACTAAAGATATTGGGATGATGTACCTGTATAGATGAATATGGCTACTCAGTTGTAAAGTGGAGTAGTTTACTTATTAACAAAATGATAAAATAATAGCCGTTAATTCATCATGTATCCCCCAAGGAGAGAGCATGTTCACACGTAAATGGATATATGTTTTTACAGTTATGACCTTCTTCATTGCTTTTATGATTAATTATTTGTACCCATTTTCTGGTTTGTGGATGCTATTTCTCCCGCCTATGTTTGGCATCGTGGTGTTATTCCCTCAATGGTTAATCTGTCATACATGCAGTCTGATCATGCCAGTCATTCGAATCATAACGCAACACTATGCATTTGATGGAGCCATTCCGATTGATTTTTTACAACGACTAGTTTCCACTTCCATTGTGGCATGGATAATCATCATTATTTTTACCTATTATAATATTCGATTGAATGAAGCTTTAAGTAAACTAAGCATGCTTTCTGTAACAGATAATCTGACACAGACATATAACCGTAGATATCTTGAGACATTTCACAAAGAATTATTGGTAAAGTCGCACAAGGATGAGGATTTCTTTTTTTGCATGGCACTACTTGATATCGATTATTTTAAAAAGATAAATGATACATATGGACATAGTACGGGTGATATTGTTTTGCAAAAGGTCACTCGAACCGTTAAAAACTATCTGAAGCCATCAGATGTGCTCATTCGATTGGGCGGAGAAGAGTTTGCTATTATTTTCCCTAATATGACCCTTAAAGAGGGGGTAGAATTGGCTAACGACATTCGTGTCCAAATTCAAGAGAGCGAAATTCATGTCGACTTTGCTTCATTTCATATCACAGTAAGTATGGGAATTGTCAACTCACAGAGCGAACCTTTAGAGCATCTCCTAGAACGGGCAGATAAAGCTTTATATCTTGCTAAATCACAAGGCAGAAATCTTGTAATCGCTGTATGAGGCTTTCTCAGGGAGGAGGAATTACCATGTATGAATACAAGTATGTCGAAACGACACTCGGTGGATTTTTCAGTTCGGCGAAGCATCGCGAAACCATTGATGAACACGCCCAAGAGGGATGGCGATTAGTGCAGGTGCTGCCAACTAATTATAACGGTCATGGGAAACCGATGGCTTATGAAATTATTTTTGAGCGGAAACTTGAATAATGCGCCACTTATCCGCAATAACCCCCTTCTCAAGACAAGGGGGTTTATGATACACTCAACTTGTCTGACAACCTGATAAGTTAACGAAAGAAAGTGGGGCTTCTCCTTATGAAGGTTTCCTTATTTATTACGTGTCTAAGTGATGCACTATATCCGAAGGTTGGCGAGGCAATTGCACGTCTGCTCGGGCATTATGGTGTGCTATTAGAATTGCCGACGGTGCAAACGTGCTGCGGTCAGCCTGCCTACAACAGCGGCTACTGGGATGAGGCGCGCGCAACTGCGAAGACGATTCTTACCGCATTTGAAGATAGTGATTTTGTGATTTCGCCATCGGGCTCATGCACGTATATGATTCATCACTATCCGAATTTATTTAAGGATGAACCGGAGTGGTTGGAGAAAGCTACACAGCTTCAGAACAAAACGTATGAATTTACACAGTTCCTTGTCAATGTGCTAAACATCGAAGACTTGGGCGCTGTGTTTCCACATAAAGTAACGTATCATCCGTCCTGCCACGGAAGCAGACTGCTCGGCGTGAAGTCAGAGCCGCTTGCACTACTCCAAGGCGTCAAAGATTTGGAGCTCGTGCCGCTTCCTTTTGCAGAAGATTGCTGTGGATTCGGTGGTACTTTTGCAGTGAAGATGGCCGATATCTCTGGTGCGATGGTGCAGGAGAAGGTCGATCATGTGAAGGAAACCGAGGCTGAGGTGCTGGTCGGTCTGGATTTGGCTTGTTTGATGAATATTGCGGGCAATTTGCGCTATCGGAATGAGCCGGTGAGGGTGATGCATCTGGCTGAGCTGCTATATGAAGGGGTGAAGCGAGCATGAGTCACACGACGAGTAAGTCAACAGTTAAGGAGCGGGCAGACCTCGCATTGAACGACGAGTTTCTGCGCAAAGCGGTCAAGTTTACGACGGAGCGCCTTCGCGGCGGTAAATTGAAAGCAGCAGCTGATCACGGCAATTGGGACGATTGGCGCGAACGCGGCAGACAGATTCGCTTGCATACGATCGCGCATTTGGACTATTACTTAACGACGTTTGCGAACAATGCGAGAGCGAATGGGGTTCATGTGCATTTTGCTGATACGGATGTCGAGGCTGTTCAAATTTCCCTGGAAATCGCAGCTGCCAAACAAGCCAAAACGGTCGTCAAATCCAAGTCGATGGTGACCGAGGAACTGCATTTGAACAAGGCGCTTGCCTCCATTGGTGTTGAAGCGATTGAGACAGATCTAGGTGAGTACATCATTCAGTTGGCGGATGAAACACCGTCCCATATTATCATTCCAGCGATTCATAAAAATAGATATCAAATTGCCGACCTGCTTTCAAAAGATGCTGGGGAGACGTTGGCTCCCGACACGACGATTCTGGCTGGCTATGTTCGCAAGAAATTAAGAGAGAAATTCCTAGAAGCGGATATTGGAATGACGGGCTGCAATTTTGCCATTGCGGAGAGCGGATCGATGGTTTTGTTCGAAAATGAAGGCAACGCCCGCATGGTCACGACGGTGCCCAAGACGCAAATCACGCTCATGGGGATGGAGCGTATTATCCCGACGTGGGCGGATCTTGAGGTCATGGCGACCTTGCTCCCACGTTCAGCAACTGGGCAAAAGCTAACCGTATACATGTCCGGCATCACAGGTCCAAGAAGAGACGCAGATGCGGATGGGCCGGAAGAGATGCATATCATCATCGTCGATAACGGGCGCTCGCAGCAACTTGGCGATCCCGAGTTCCAAGAGCTGCTTAACTGCATCCGCTGCGGTGCTTGTTTGAACGCGTGCCCGGTGTACCGCCACATCGGCGGTCATGCCTACGGGGGCACGTATAGTGGGCCAATCGGCGCGGTGCTTACGCCCGCGCTCAAGAAAAACGTGGCGGAATGGGATGACATCGCCAATGCTTCAAGTCTTTGCGGTGCCTGCTATGAAGCATGCCCGGTAAAGATTCCGCTGCACGACATGCTCGTGTCGCTGCGCCGCCGCAAGGTCGAAAGTGGCCACGGGGATAAGATCGAGGCTGCGGGGATGAAGGGCTTTGCTGCGCTGATGGGGAATTCGAAGCGTATGAACGCCGTGCTCAAGCTGGGCCGCATTGGCCAAAAGCTCGTTGTGCGCGACGGTGGCATTCGCCTCAAGGTCGGACCGCTCAAAGGGTGGAACTCCTACCGCGTGACGCCAAGTCTGCCGAAGGCATCCTTCCGAGATGGCTGGAAAACACTCGAGCAAGAAATTCGCCATGGGCTTACAGAGGCCGATCCTGCTATTCAAGCAAGATTAGCGGAAGCACTGGCTGCACGAGGCAAAAAGGGAGGACATCATCATGGCTAAACGCGACATAACACCAGAGTGGCAGGAGAAATTAACGAAGCTAGACCAGCACTCGCTGGCTGAGCAGGAGCGTTTCATCCAAGGCATCGCCCAGAAGTTGGGGCGTGCCCGGGTAACGGAGAAGCCTGCGCATCCTTACCAGGGCGCTTCGGATAGCTGGAAAGCGTTCGACTGGTCCCCGGAAGAACGCATTGAGAACTTCACGGCCAACTTCCATGCCGCAGGCGGGCACGTCGTCCGAGTACCTTCGATGGAAGCGGCGAAGGCAACTATCCAAGAACTCGTGGGCACGTTAAGTGTCAAACGAATTATCCATCAGGATCAAGCGGAATTATATGCGCTGGAACTAGACGAAGCTCTGCCAGACGTCGACCTCTCGATCTGGAATACCGATGAGGACACCAACTGGAAGGCCAGTGCAGCGAACGCTGATATGGGAATTGTCCTTGCGGATCATGCAGCGGCTTACACTGGCTCTCTAACTGTGTTATCATCGAAAGAAAAGGGCCGCTCGGTGAGCTTGCTCCCAACAGCATTAATCGTCCTGTTGCCGATTGAGCGTTTGAAAACGAGACTAGGCGAGATTCTCGCCCCACTCGATCAGATAGCAAGGAAAGATCTACCTGCCGGCATTCACTTCATCTCAGGTCCGAGCCGTTCGGCGGATATTGAGAACGATTTGACAATCGGAGTTCACGGTCCAGGGATTGTGCACGTGCTACTTATCGGATAGAAGAGGTATTCCTATGGAAGTTACGAAGCTGCAGAAACAGAATCACTATGATGAGATCGCTCAGCAAATCAAAGAGATGATTATTCAGGGTCAGTTGAAGATGGGCGATAAGCTTCCTTCTACCAAAGAGCTCTCCGAGCGCTTCGGCGTCGGCCGTTCCACGATGCGGGAAGCCCTCAGCGCCTTGAAGGCGATGGGCCTCATTGAGATTCGGCAAGGCGGTGCTTGCCGTGTTATCCGGCAGGCGCCGGCGGAGGTTTCTTTGCCCGAGTGGACATCGCTGCGGATGAATCGCACGACGCTTCTGGAGCTCATGGAAGTGCGGCAATCACTGGAGATTTCGATCGCATCCATTGCTGCACGGAAACGAACGGTTGAGGATTTAGCGCAGCTGGAGCGCATCATGCAAGACATGGGGAGCTCCGTAGGTAATGATTCAGAGGGGGAAAGAACGGACCTCGGATTTCATCAGTTGCTCGTTCAAGCGACGCATAATAGCATAATGGAGCAAACCTTTGACTCCATCCGCAACGCGATGGAAATGATGATTCGCGATATCCGACGCGCGGAATTGTATGCGAATCAGGAAGTAGCGGTCCAGCTTCTGAAGGAGCATAGAGTCATCTATGAGGCAATCGTCAGCGGAGATCCGGTGCTGGCGTCCGAGGCGATGCGTGAGCATTTGGAGCATGTGGAGAGTATTTTAATCAAATATATATGAATAACTAGAGGGCTTCCCACAACTCGATGAGGTGATGGGAAGCCCTCTTTTTTCATATATGAGTGGGCATGCAGGTGGAATTAGTCGATGAAACCGACTAACTCGGGAGAACCAGAGGCCCTGTAGGTCGAGTTAGTCGATGAAACCGACTAACCCGGAAGAAGCAGAGGCCCTGCAGGAGGAGTTAGTCCATGAAACCGACTAACTCGGAAGAATCAGAGGCCCTGCAGGTGGAGTTAGTCGATGAAACCGACTAACTCGGGAGAACCAGAGGCCCTGCAGGAGGAGTTAGTCGATGAAACCGACTAACTCGGGAGAATCAGAGGCCCTGTAGGTGGAATTAGTCGATGAAACCGACTAATTCCAGGCGAGGCTCCAATGCCGCCAACCACTCTTTTTAATGCACCAATCCCGTCCCCTCAATTTTCACATGTGTCTCGACCTCGAATTTAACCTTTGGATAAACGGACTGCCAATAGACCCAATCCTTCTCTTTGCCAAAATACTGAGCCAAATAATGAAGACCGAAGCCATAGGGATCAACCTTGGCATCTCGGATTTTGTAGAGGAGACCCTCTACAGTTTGGTTGACATGCTGTTCAAGCTGCGGTTGTACTTTGTGAGTGTCCAAACCCAAGACGCCTTGTTCAATCATACCAGTCAGGTTGAGTTTCAGTTTGACGACGGGTACAGCCTCTTTGGTTATCGAAATTTGCTTCGAGACACGTGCTACATAGAAGCTCAATGGCTCTCCATCATAGGTGATCGTAATTCCGGCCTTGCTGAACTCATTCGCACTCAAATTATAGACTTGAGTCTCATGCGGGTCGAGAACGATACATTGATTCTTTTTATTAAGCAGAGCAAGGTGCTCAACGACGTAAGAATCACCATCGAAGCTAATGATTGGAAAATAAGGATCTAGCCCCTTTTCCTTGAAACGGCGGAAGCAGTCAAACAATAGCTCGGTCACTGTATAAGGAGAAACCGTTCCCTCTTTACCGAAGGTGAGAAAAAAAGAGTTTCCAGCAAGTCTCTCAGTTGTTGGGTTCGCTTCAAGAAGCTTGCGTGCACTAGGTTCAGCAACAGCTGTATAAGAAATCAGTTGAATGTCACGTCTTCGCGTAAGCCAATTCAAGGGTTCTTCGAGGGATTCCTTTGTTAAGCTAGCGCCAAAAAGGAACATCCGGCAATGGCCAAAATCAAGCTCTTTATCGACATGAGCTTTAAGATTTCTAACGGCCTCCGCAATGCTCTTGGCTTCTTGATATTCGATCTGGCTCTCTGCCAGCCCCTCACCAACTTTAGAAGCAGGAATGGCAAGCCGCAAAGTGACGAGATAAGGTTTATCCTCCTTGCCTGTCCAATCAACACCCATGGCGACGACAAAGAAACGCTTGTCGATATCTTTAAAGCTGCAACCGCCAAGACATGTACAGATAAGTACAAGGGAAATACATCTGAGAAATGTTTTCATAGGCGTACCTGTTCCTTTTTTTGCTTCCATACGAAATAAAGCATCAAGAAAAGGAAATAGATTTCAATGAAAAATCGAAGGACTAGCCAGCTTTCAGAAAAGTATTGATTTCGCTCCAGATTGACAATACGCATGAACAGGAGTGCAAGTAAGCCAATGCCCACGCCAAGCCAGACGTTCAGCCAAGGAACAGGGTCTTCTTCAACTTCAATTGCGCCATTGATGGAGTAGCGAAGCAACATGATGGTTGTATGCCAGGTATTCATGACGAACAGTAGCGATAACCCTGTGAAGAGGAGCAGGAAGACGAACAAGACACGGTTAATAAACCCGTATTCCGTCACCATGGAATCAGCGGTCATACTCCATAGGTACACATAATTTTCAACCCCAACCGTACCATGAAAACCGATAGGCACAAAAAAAGTAACCAGCAAGAATAATATGCCAAACAGCGGCACGATCCAGCGAAAATGGAATTTAAAACCCACAGTATACAGTCGATTAAAAATAAGGAGGCTGAGATAGCCAGAGAACAGAAAGGTGGCCGCAGCAACCGTCATGAAAGAAGGAGGTTTATTGACGTAACCAGCTACATAACGAATCGCATCCCAGTTAATGTTTTTATTGAAAATGGCTTTCATGATAAACAAAATGAGCAATGGTGAACTAAGTATGACCATAATTTCATGAATGAATTGGACAGTACGTGTAGATCGGCTGCATGCCCATACGGCCGCGGTTGTCATAAGAAGCAGGTTCAGAAAGGGGTTAATGTCGGGGTAAAAGAACATACGAACCGTTTCTGAATAAGCATAGATCACGATAATTCCAGCTGGTAACCAAAGGCACAGTGCGGCAAATAAGATATTGATTTGACTAAACCAACGTGGTGTATACCGATCACATATTTCTGGGAAGCCAAGTCCTGGAAACCGTTCGAAGCAAGCCATAGTGCCAAGCGAGAGGATGGAGCCAATAACCATTGCGACCAGCATGCCAGAAACGGCGCCATTGAACCGATCTCGAATCAGCAGAGAGGGGACAAACATCATGATATTAATCAGGCCTACATAGAGCACATGATAGTAGGTATATCGCGACATGATTTACTTTGACCCCTTTCTGAGGTTGTAGTGGTGTGCTTTCGCCTCAAGTTTGGGGATGTAGAAGGCCAAATAGGGTTGACCAAAGCTTCGAAGACTACACCAATAGGAGATTAAGATGAAGCCAAGGACGACGACACCAAGCAACCCGAAGAAAATGGCAGCTATCACAAAGATGTATTTAACGAAGCGGACCGAGTAGCCGAAGCCGTTATTTGGAATTACGAAATTGGAGATCGCCACAACGGAGGTCACAATAATCATAATGGAGCTTACTAACCCGGCTTGTTGGATAGCTTGACCCAGAATGAGCCCACCAACCGTTGTGGCTGTCGAGCCTACATATCGCGGTAACCTGAGGCTAGCCTCGTTCAAGGCTTCGATCATGAATAACATGATGAAGACTTCGACAAAGGACGGATAGGGGACGACGACACGGCTTCCTGCTATCGAAAGGGTCAATTGGACACGAAGCACTTCAGGATTGTAAGAGACAATCGCAATATAAAGAGCAGGTAGGGTAATCGTTAAAAGCATGGCGAAATAGCGAAGCAGGACGAGGCACTTGCTCATCCAATAGGATTCATAGTCATCATCCATGGCATGTAGGAAATCAAAGAGCCGTACAGGAAGAACGAGTCCAAAGCGGCTTCCATCTTGAAGAAGAGCAATTTTCCCTCGTTCGAGCATGGCTGCGATACGGTCTGGCCTTTCTGTTTGGAGAATGATGGGGAAAAAACGATGTCTCCGTCCCGAGAGCGACTGCATGAGTTGGCCGGAAGCTTGAAGAATTTTTATTTGTATGGTGGAAATCCGCTCATTCAATAGTCCAAGAACCTCTTCATTGACCAGATCTTTGTCATAAAGAACGGTAACTCGAGTGTTCGAAATTTGTCCGATCGTATGGGTTTCTACGCAAAGAGAGGGCGCATTATAACGCATCCGAACAAGGCTAATATTTAAATCCAAATCTTCAGTAAGCGCACTCTGCGGTCCCTGTAGGGCAACTTCAACCTGAACGGTATCAGGCTTGTCTTGAAACTTCCGCTGTACATCGTACCGGTAGACCTGCTCTTCAATTTGAAACAAGACGGTGCCTTTGAGTAGCATTGACGTCCAGTGCTCTGCGTGATCTGCTTTGCCGAAGGCAGGGTTCGCGTTAAGCATGCGATCGAATTCTTCTGGATTAAAGCAGTATGAGTAAGGAACGGTCAATCCATTTTTAAGTAAAGTAAGGTCACAAAGAGAGGGAAAGTAAATCACTTCCATTTGCATATAGCCATTGTCTAGGGTGTCATAGAATAGGTCAGTTGGATTATTCAATTCAGCACGGATACGTTCGATCATGCCAATCCCCCCAATTCCCTTTCATTACCATTCGGCTTAGCTTGCCCTGAAAGGGAGGAGAATAATCAGAAAGTGATATGTAATCACGATGAAGTCTATTGACCCATTGGAAGTGAGTGCTACAATAAATAGATATCTCTAAAGCTTTGAAAGGAAATCAATTATGTTTGAAGTTAATCGATTAGCGAAGGTCTCTCATGATCCAGAGAATTCGAGGTCTCCTTACCTATTCTCTGGTATTGATGTACATATTCAGCAGGCTGAGCGAATCTCATTAATCGGCGCTTCTGGCCAAGGTAAAAGCACGTTGCTGCGAACACTAGCCTTGCTAACTACGCCTGATGAGGGAAAAATGATGTTTGAAGGAGCCTCTTCAAGCGAACTGGGCCCGCGACAATGGAGGAAACATATCTGCTATGTGGCTCAGCAGGCTGTCATGCTACCTGGCAGTGTAGAGGAAAATTTAAGCACGGCAAGCCGGCTTCATGGCTATTCATTTGATCGCAAGCTTGCAGAAGAACTTGTACATACTTCAGGGCTTACTGGGCTGGACCTCAGCAAAAATGCCCGCGAATTGTCTGGCGGGGAAATGCAGCGAGTTGCCTTGATCCGGTCCATGCTGCTGCGCCCAGCTGTGTTACTGCTCGACGAAGTTACATCATCCTTAGATACGATGAATACAAGGGCTGTTGAGCAATTGCTTCAGGAATGGCATGCACGTGAAGGAACAACGATGATTTGGGTCACGCATGAGCTTGAACAAGCCGTACGAATGAGTGAGCGGGTATGGTTTATGTCAGGCAACACGATTTTGGAAGATGCGCCAACGAAGGAATTCTTCAGAGAACCGTCTACAGAAGCGGCGAGGACATTCATTGGTTTTAAGAAAGAAGAGGTTCAATCATGACGATGCTGTCACTTAGCTTTACTTTGCTATTCGTTATGGCAACGATGATGATATCATTTTGGCAGAAACTTGGATTAGAGAAAGAGATTGCGATTGGCACAATTCGATCATCGTTGCAATTATTATTTATCGGTTATGTACTCCAGTATATTTTCCAAACCGATCATGCGATGTATTTAGTGATCATCATTGTTCTTATGATTTCAGTGGCTTCGTGGAATGCATCTAAGCGAGGAGACGGAATGCCGGGGATCCTATGGCGAATCGCTCTCGCCATTGCAGCGGTGGAAATCGGTATGATGGGATTACTTCTCGGACTACATCTTATTGAATCTACTCCGCAGTACATTATACCGCTGAGCGGGATGACGATCGGGAACGCCATGATCATTTCAGGTTTGTTCGTCAGCCAACTCAAGAGAGAAGTCCTTTCATCGAAAGGTGAGATTGAAGCGCTGCTCTCTCTAGGTGCTACTGCAGGACAAGCCCTGCAAGAAGTTCGCAAACGAGCGGTCAAGTTCAGTATGATCCCAACGATTGATGGTATGAAGACAGTGGGGTTAGTCCAGCTTCCAGGCATGATGACAGGGATGATCGTAGCAGGCGCCGCACCAGTTGAAGCCGTGCGGTACCAAATTTTAATCGTATTTTCCTTCACGGGTTCCGCGGCAATTACCAGCATACTGCTGAGCATACTTAGCTATAAATTAGTGTTTACAGAGGATTTACAGCTAAAGACTTTTTAGAAATTAGTAATAGCTGGGCAGTTGGATACCGTGCCAGCCGCTTACCTCACATTGGCCATATGTATGATCACCCACAGCAAGCACGGTGCCGTCGGATTTAAGCCCAACGGTGTGCGTGCAACCCGCCGCAACTGCCACCATATCGCGCCAGTCACTTGTATGGCATTCGCCATGCTTATTCCAACCGACGGCTGCAACTGTACCGTCCGATTTAAGTCCGATGGTATGATGACTACCCGCAGCTATCGCCACCATATCGCGCCAATCGCTTACCTGGCATTGGTCTTCATGATTTCGACCGGCCGCTACCACCGTGCCATCGGATTTAAGCCCGACGGTATGAAGGTAACCCGCGGCTGTCGCCACGATGTCGCGCCAGCCGCTTACTTGGCGTTGGCCATACTGATTATTACCCACAGCCATCACCGTGCCGTCCGATGTAAGACCGACGGTATGCCAATCCCCCGCTGCCACCGCCACCATATCATGCCAGCCACCTACCTCGCATTGGCCTTCGTTATTTCGTCCCACAGCCATCACTGTGCCATCGGATTTTAGACCGACGGTACGACGCCAACCCGCCGCAATTGCCACGATATCGCGCCAGTCGCTCACATCGCATTGGTTATACTTATTCCAACCTACTGCTGCCACCGTGCCATCCGATGTAAGCCCAATTGTATGCGTATTACCCGTATGAGCATTTCCCGCCGCAACCGCCACCATATCACGCCAGTCGCTTACATCACATTGTCCATATTTATTATCACCGGCAGCTATTACCGTGCCATCGAATTTAAGCCCGACAGTATGACGATAACCCGCCGCTAAGGAAGGCGAAGGTTTCACAACGTTCATAATCTCACTCCTTCGTTGAGGATAGATGTTTTCGATTTTCCATATACCACTGGAAGATCCAAACGCAGAACGTGAACCAGAAACCGCTAGCCAAATAGGCGCCGACAACATCACTTGGATAATGAACACCGAGATAGATCCGACTACTGCCAATCATAAGTATCATGAGGATACTGATTAAAATGACTATCGTTCTGCCGCTTTTCGTGGGGACATGTCGCCAAAGCAGGAAAGAAAGCGCAGCATACAGCGCGAAGGCCGCCATGGAATGACCACTCGGAAAACTATAACCGGTTTCTTGAATCAGTCTGTGAAGAGTAGGGCGCTCCCGTTGAAAAACGAGCTTTAAGATCTGATTTAAGATGGCTGTACCCGCAACAAGGACGATGAATAGAACTAATTCAAGTCGGTGATGCAGGAATTTGAAGAAGAGGAATAGACAACATAAGGAAATAACAATCACAACGGGTGTTGAACCGATAAATGTGAAAACATGCATGACGGAAGTCAGCCATGGAGTTTCCAACCCTTGAATCGCAGAAATAACACTGCTGTCGAACTGTGCGATCCATCGCCCTTTGATGAGGGAGGCAACTACGCTAAAGCACAGCACCAAAAGAATGCTTAGTACCAGGAAAACAGTTACTTTTAATTTGGCTTGCATCGTTAAGTTAGCTCCAATTCGATTGATCTAAGTAAGATAAGGGCAGCATTGCAAATACAAGTTATTACTATTTACAATACCTACATAATCATATTAAACAATTGTTTGCCAAGGTGCAAAGATACCTCATCACTGGGTATGTCTAGAACCGTGACTGCCCTCGGAAAACGATGGATGGATTCCAGGTAGGAGGAGCAGGATATAAATGCAGATTGGCATTGCGGAGGATGTAAATTTATGGTTATGGGGAGAAGTGTATTGCTGAAGGGCACGGTTTCGTTTATAATGAATTGCGCGAAGTTTGGTTCGAGAACCCTTGGAGCATGAAAAATAACAGACTTTATCACTCAATTGCGTAAATATGTGTTGCAATTAATCATTATGGACCTACAGCTCAAAGCTGCAGGTCTTTCTTAGTAGTTATTCGTTTTATCGACAAGACTTCTTCGTCTCACTTCTTGTCGTAGTGCTTATAACTATCATATAATAGTAAATAAATATTTTATCGATTGGCTTATTAATGATACAGAAAAGGTGTGTGTGTCTAGGCTGCGACCTGGATTGCTGTAGCGCTTAAGCAGGTGCGTCTATATCTTTTCTGCAAATTTCAGGGTATAAGGATGGTTAAAATGAGCAACAGAGAAACGAAAACAGACGTCATCTTAATTGGTGCAGGAATCATGAGTGCAACCTTAGGGACACTGCTGAAGGAATTAGTACCAGAATGGGAAATTAAAGTCTTTGAGAAGCTCGAAAATGCTGGAGAAGAAAGCTCTAACGAATGGAATAATGCAGGTACAGGGCATGCGGCACTGTGCGAGCTTAATTACACTTCTGAGAAACCAGACGGATCTGTAGATATTAGTAAAGCAATCCAAATCAATGAACAATTCCAACACTCCATGCAGTTCTGGTCTTATCTTGTAAACAGCAAGTTAATTCGGAATCCACAAGACTTTATCATGCCATTGCCTCATATGAGTATGGTTCTTGGGAAACAAAATGTATCGTTTTTGAAGAAACGGTATGAAGCGATGTCGAATAACTCTCTGTTCCAAGGGATGGAATTTTCCGATGACCCTAAAAAGCTAATGGAATGGATTCCCCTGATTATTAAAGATCGTCCATCGAATGAACCGATTGCGGCAACCAAAATTGACTCCGGTACGGATGTAAACTTTGGCGCTTTAACGCGTATACTATTTGATCACTTAAAGAAGAAAAACGTTGATATTAAATACAAACACAGTGTTGATAATCTAAGACGTACTGGCGACGGCTCGTGGGAATTGAAAATTCGCAATATCAACAGTGGTAGTGTTGAGCGCCATACAGCTAAATTCGTCTTTATCGGCGGTGGCGGCGGCAGCCTGCATCTGTTGCAAAAATCCGGTATTCCAGAAGGTAGAAATATCGGAGGATTCCCGGTAAGCGGCATATTCATGGTATGTAATAATCCAGCTGTTGTCGCACAGCATCATGCCAAAGTGTATGGAAAAGCGAAGCTTGGCGCACCGCCAATGTCAGTTCCACATTTGGATACACGATTTATCGATAATAAAAAGTCGTTGTTATTTGGACCATTCGCAGGGTTCTCACCTAAGTTTCTGAAAACCGGCTCCATGTTCGATTTGGTAACTTCGGTTAAACCGAATAATCTCGTGACGATGTTGTCGGCAGGTGCCAAGAACATGTCTTTGACCAAGTACCTGATCGAGCAAGTGATGCTATCGAAAGAAAAGCGCATGGAAGAGCTGCGGGAGTTTATCCCAAGTGCCAAAATTGAGGACTGGGAGTTAGTTGTAGCGGGTCAACGTGTACAAGTTATTAAAGACACGGCTGCTGGCAAAGGAACGCTTCAGTTCGGTACGGAAGTGATTAGTTCAGCTGACGGCTCATTAGCGGCTTTGCTTGGTGCTTCACCTGGAGCTTCTACGGCGGTTTCGGTTATGCTCGAGCTAGTAACGAAATGTTTCCCAGAACATATCAAGGAATGGGAACCGAAAATTAAAGAAATGATTCCGAGTTACGGTGTATCACTTCTGAAACATCCAGAGCTTATTGATGAAATTCATACATCAACTTCTCGGATTCTCGGTCTAAGTGGGAAGAAATCGTTAGAGGTGTCACGTTAATAAATAGTGGGGAGTCGGCTTCGCGGCGGAACTCCTCTTTTTGTTGTACAAAGCTCTACCCACCCGCATAAGGAAATCGTTCGGGATCGCGTACTGTATTTATAGGGTTTACATAAAGAGAGGGGTGAAAGATGCGAATTCTAGTACCGATCATTCTTTTCCTTATGGTAATGGCAGGATGTACTAGCACATCCAACGCATTGACCCTTGAGCAAGTAGTAGCAGCCTTTCAAAATGAGGGTATGCAACTCAATCAAACAGAAGAAAATCAAGAGAATATATTCCAGCAAGGCATAAACGGGGTAACTCCGGGCGTGTACCAATTATCTGATGGCGTAATTCATTTTTATATGTTTCATTCAGAGAAAGAACGGATAAAAGGTCGTGAAGATTTTTACAATAGGCCTGTTGAGTTGGTCAAACACAAAGCTTTCGTTATTCATAATGTGCTTATATTTTATGTCTATGGAAAGAATCAAAGCGACGAAGTGGATGAGAGAATTAAAGGTGCTGTTGCCTACCTGGAAAAAGGTCGGGAAGGTAAGTAGCGATTATGCAAAGTACAGAATCCCCTTGAATGAAAAAAGCATCGAGCTAAGGCTCGATGCTTTTTTTGCAACGTATGATGATCCTATTCTAAGATTGTGGAACCCCAAGGTAGAACAGCATCTTTATCCACTGCAATAATTCCTACCCCTCCTGGGATATAAACGGCTACCGTATCTTCATCAACATTTGTATAACGGCCAGGAACCAGAACACCATGGACAAGGGTGTGAACAACGCCATTCTGATAAGTGTAGTATGGTGCATCAGTCTCGGTTGCGGCGCTAATGACGCTCGGAACCATTAAACACGATGTTGCAAGAAGCACGGCCAATTTTGTTTTGAGTAATTTCATTTGTACCACTCTCCTAGTCTGTAATATGTATTTTATCTTTATACAACATAAGTAAACCATCTAGATATAATTGAATCATCCGATTACGAATTTATTATTAAAGGAGCAGATTCGTCTCTCTTTTCGGCAATTAGGTAATGTACAAATCAGTTAAATTACATTATTATGGTAAAGTGGTAAACTATTAACGCAGTAAAATAGGAGGTATGCTTTTGTCTATGTATAAAGCGGTATTTCTTGATTTCTACGGTACGCTCGTGCACGAGGATGATGTTTTTGTTGAGGAGATATGCCACAGGATTATGACATCGACATCATTGCAAACTACAATAAGAGACATTGGGAACTATTGGTGGAATGCTTTCTCGCAAAACTTTCAGTCATCTTACGGTGATAACTTTAAAACCCAACGTGAGATCGAAATTTGTTCCTTAGCGGATACAATAGCTTTCTACAAGTCATCTGAAAATCCAAGAGAACTTAGTGAAATTTTATTTAAACACTGGCAATGCCCACAATTATTTGAGGATGCAAAAACATTCTTGGAACGTATCAGAACTCCAAAAATAATTCTGTCCAATATTGACCGACATGACATTCAATCAGCAATTCATCATAATGGTTTATCTTTCGAGAACATGATTACGAGTGAAGACGTAAAATCATATAAGCCAAGACCAGAGATGTTTCAGAAAGCACTTATGACATACAATCTTCATCCCTCAGAGGTTCTTCATGTTGGTGACTCTCTGACTAGTGATGTTGCAGGTGCCCAGAGGGCAGGAATTAAGGTTGCTTGGATAAATCGGTCAAATAAAGTGTTACCACAGAACGTTATCCCCGATTATATTGTTAAGTCGTTAGAAGAATTGATACCTTTGTTGGCGTAAGGATGCCACCATGCGTACTGTCTGCAAAGAGCTCCACTACTGGTTGTCTGCTAACGTCAGTGTACAAAGAAACCCGCAAATCCCTTAACTTTGAAGGGGGTTGCGGGTTTTTCGATGTTACTAAGGCGAGGCAGTGTACCTCAAAAGGTTCACAGACTGTTCACTTATGAAGAGGGTCCTACTGCCGCTATACTAACAAGGAAAAAGAAAGGATGATAGCACTTGCCAACAACGAAGAAAGAAGAATTTTATTTTGGATTGATGATGTGCTTTGGCATGGTTGTATTCATGACAGTGTATAATCTATTTACACACGGCTTGATCGGTAGCATAACATGGAGGGGAATTGTCGCTCAACTTTTCCAAATTTATCTGATTGCAATCGTATTGGAATTATTTATTGTTGGTCCTATAGCCAAAAAGATGGCTTTCTCGTTACCCTATAACAAATCGAAAAAGCTGTTTGTGATACTCTTCCTTGCATTTTTTATGGTAAGTGGCATGGTTCTCTGTATGTCCTTGTACGGATTGGGAAATGCTTATTTCTCTAATAGCTTGCAGGGGGAATCCTTGCTTGGAAGTTACTTTACTTTAGTGTTTCAAAATTTTATTTTCGCTTTTCCTCTTCAACTTATTATTGTGGGGCCACTTGTTCGGTATGTATTTGTAAAGGTAGTTAAACCTGCTTCTTTACCAAGGGATTGAAAAGCGGTGCCGTGTACTTTTCCGATTCAGCGTACCCGTAAATACGAGCGTGGCAAAATAGAGCAACAAGGAGCAGACGATGGAAGTGATGACGCACCATAACTGTGGCATGCCATTGTTGACAAAATAGTGATAGCTCCAATTTCCGCAAAGCATCATTATTATCATGGAGATCGCAACTTTGACATACGGACGGATACTCCAATAAAATCCGATCGAGCTGGAGATGGAAAAAAAGTTCAGCAGTGTTTGTATCACAATGCCGATGCCGATGCCATACGCAACGCCAATAATGCCATACTGACTGCCGAACACGAAGATGGAGACGCTTTTGAATAAGGTAGCTATTACATAATTCCATAGCGTAGCTTTCGCGCGGCCGAGCCCAAGTAGAATCGCATGAAGTGGCGCGTCGAAATAATGCAGGAAAAACATCGGTGCCAGTATTTGTAGAAGCACGCCTGCTTCCGGCGCATGATAGACAAGTGTTGTTAGTGGAGTCGCCCACACGTACAAGATAACGGTTGCCGGTGCGCCGATTAGGAGTCCCAAGATCATCGCTTGATTCATCCGCTCATGTATGAGCAGACTGTTCTTGTTTGCTGCGGCCTCACCAATTGCAGGAATGAGAGCGGTGGACAAGGACTGCGTGATAAAGCTTGGCATGAACAGCAGCGGAAACGCATAGCCAGCCAGCATCCCGAATTGCTTCGTGGCTAATGCCGTGCCGATACCGGCAAGCGCCAGGCTGGTCGTAATAAGCAGCGGTTGGAAGGTGCTGTACAACGAATGAATGACACCGTGCCCAGTCGTCGGCAGTCCGATCTGCAGCAGCTCGCCGAGCGTGCTTCTCCCTTGTTTCAAGTGGCTTGCCCACGTCTCGCCAGGCATCTTCGATTCGCCGTAAAGCTTGTAGCTTGCCACCAGAAATAGGAGGGAGATCGCTTCACTGACGACAGAGGCGGCCATTGCTCCTGCAGCCGCATAAGCGACGCCATAAGGGAGCAAGAGGTGAACCAGCGCTAGGACGCAGGCGATTTGCACGGTATGCTCCAGCACATCGGAAGCAGCAATAGTTTTCATCTGCTGCATGCCCCGGAAATATCCTTTTAAAACGGCGGAAACAGCGACAATCGGCGCAATCGGCGTAATGGCCAGCATCGCGTAATACGCGCGTTGGTCACTAAGTAGAATGGAGGCGATCCATTCCGAACCGAATAGCGATATGGTCGTGAGCGCTACGCTTAAGAACCCCGTAACAGCGAGTGAGACATGCAGGATGCGCCGCACTTTCATCCGTTCGCCGCGAGCGTTTGCCTCTGCAACCAATTTGGAGATGGCCACTGGCAATCCAAGCTCCGTAATCGTAATGACGAGTGGGACGAGCGGATGAGCCATCATCAAGATGCCGATTCCCTCTGCACCCAAGACGCGAGCGATATACATGCCGCTGATAAAACCGAGAATACGGTTGATGAAAGCAGCGACAGACAAGACGAACGTACCTTTCATGAACGATTGCCCATGTTGTGACATGACTTGTGTCCTCCTGATTATCGAATACTTACATATGTATTCAATAATTGGAAAAGCATGCGAACAAGCCGATGATGATCTCTTCTTTTACCTATTTATTTACGACGATTGCGGGTTGCCCTGAGGAAGGTAACGTGTTATCATTATCCTGACGAACGTTCGGAAGGAATGATGATATGACGGCGACACGGATCAAAGAAGTAGCGCGTACTCATTTTGCTAAAAATGGCTATGAAGGTGCATCGCTCGCTGATATTGCTACGGATGTAGGGATCAAAAAGCAATCCATTTACACGCATTTCAAAGGGAAAGATGAACTATTTCTCGCTCTGTTTGATGAGGTGCTGGCGAAAGAATTGCATTTCGTTCATACGTATCTCGACACCAATAAACATCTTTCCATTGATCAGCTTCTGTATGGCTTTCTTATCCAATATCAAGATCGTTATGAACAGGATGATAACACGAAGTTTTTCTTGCGCGTGGCCTTTTTCCCGCCTTCCCATCTCTATGATGAGATCGTTAAGCAAGGTTACGGGTATCTAGATAAGATTGAAACCATGATAATACCGCTATTTGATCAAGCTTTACACAATGGAACGATTAGCCCAGAAGTTAGCAGCAATACGGCGACGGTTGCCTTCTCAGCGTTATTAGATGGTATGTTTGTAGAATTGCTATTTGGAGGTTCTGCTCGGTCGATGAAAAGGATTGAATCTTCTTGGTTCGTCTTTTGGCGTGGTATTAAAAAGTAAATAGCAACAGGAGGTTTGTACACATGAATCGTTATTGGATTTATATTTTCGTTGGTGTCATTTTTGAAGTGGTATGGGTGACAGGATTAAAACATTCGGATTCGACATGGACGTGGATCGCTACGGCCGTTGCCATATATATTTCATTTCATCTCGTAATTAGTGCGTCTACCAAACTACCAGTGGGAACCGTATATGCCGTCTTTACAGGGATGGGGACAGCTGGGACAGTCATTGTGGAAATGCTATTTTTCGGAGAGCCATTCCAGCTTCTTAAAGTATTCCTAATTCTACTTCTATTATCCGGTGTCTTTGGATTGAAATTTGTGACAAACGGTGAGAAAGGAGCTGCAGCCTAATGGGTTGGTTTTTTCTCGTATTTGCTGGGATGTTCGAAGTTGTAGGTGTCGTCGGTATGAATCAAATCAATAAAGCGAAGAATATTCGTGCCTTTGCTATTTTCATTGTAGGTATCATTATGAGTTTTGCATTTCTAAGTCAAGCCATGAAAAGTTTGCCTATGGGCACCTCTTACGCGGTCTGGACAGGCATTGGGACGGTTGGAGGAGCAATCGTAGGCATGTTGTTCTATGGGGAATCTAAGAATTGGAAGCGGATTGTGTTCATCGCGATGGTATTAAGTGCTGCAGTAGGATTGAAATTAATAGCGTAAAAGACCAGGCACTCCGAGGAGGGGGCTTGGTCTTTTTCCTAATTATGATTCTGTGAAAAAAATAAACCGATTCCCGCCAGCTTTCTTCGCCACATACATGGCAGAGTCTGCCTGACGAACTAATGCTGTAGCTTGGTCACCTTGCGCTGGATACATACTAATTCCGATGCTGGCACCGATCTGAGCTGTAATCCCATCAAGAAGAAATTCCGTTGTGATTTGCTGAAGAATAGCCTTCGAAACGCTCGTAATGCGCTCCTTATTCCCTCTAATAATGGCAACAAACTCATCCCCGCCTAGCCGTGCCACCATATCTTGGTGCTCCATTATACAAGTTAATCTTTGCCCAACTTGATGTAGAAGCTGATCCCCAACATGATGCCCGAACTCGTCGTTAACAGGCTTAAACTTGTCTAAATCGATCAGCATAAGGCCAAAAGTACCTTCGAATAAGGTGTCACCATCTGTTAATTGGCCTAGTTTGGTTTCGAAGGACAAACGATTCGGGAGTCCTGTCAACATATCATGACGGGCCAAATGAGACATATACTGTTCTTCTTTTTTCCTCTGAGAAACGTCACGAACAATGGCAAGAATTTGTTTGTTGCCTTCAATGTGAAGGATGTCGGTATCCACAATGACTGTTTTAGATGTTAGGGCTTTACTGATAATGGTATATTCAAAATCTTTAATACGTTCATACCCGAAATTATTTCTGTAGTTGGAAAGGAATTTATCCTGATTGGCGGTAGGAATGAATTGTATGTAAGGCTCTCCAATCAACGTAGAATGGGCAGGCCAATTGAGCAAGTCATAGGCAGCAGGATTCGCTTCTGTAATGACGGCATTTTCATCCAATAGCACAATCATAACTGGTGACATCTCAAAAAGAATTTCATATTTCCTTCGTAATGAGGGGAGAAAATCGTATTTACGCATGAGAATATGTATGTAGATTGAAAAAGATAACGTTGGAAATATATACACGGATGTTGAAATATATAGGTAGGGTTGAGTAACTGGTACTAGAATTGTTAAAAAGAGATAGGTACTTAAGTAGACAACGCTGCATTGAAGCAGAAGACTGTATTTTTTTCGTTGTAAGTTATTCTGGGATTGCCGCAGTGCTTGAATGGCGATACCTAGAACTGAAAAAGAGAGTAAGAAGAGCAGTAGGACAAAAAAATAGAACGAGGGCGCAGCTATTTCATCCTTCCACATTCCGTGCATGTCAACACCATGAAATAACCGGTAGCCTCGACCTAGTAAGAGGGTAAGCATATACAAGGTAAACGTAAGACCAGCAATACTGTATTGCATAGCCGTGGACATTTTTTTGTGGTAATGCGTAATTCTTAAGTAGAATAAGAAACTTACACCAGCGCTTAAGAATGTCAACGGATACTCGATATATTTGGCAATCGGGATGGTGTATGCAAGGGACAGTTGTGTTTTTGCATACTCCGTAAAGAATATGCCTGCAATGGTAATTAGAATAAAAGCAGCGAATTTATTCTCAATTTTTTTAGGATTTCTACTGTATATAAGAAAAGAAATAACGCTTAAATAAGCGACGGGGAGTAAGAAAAGACATAGTGGTAGTAGAAAATTAATCAAAATTATCCCCTTATGCTCCTGTGATTACTGAACAGGTCTAGAATGAGTTCCAGATTATTTTACCATATTCGACACATATATTAACTGGGCTTTTAAGAGTACATGAAAAAAAACATACACCAGAAGCGTGAATTTCTTCAGAAACCAGTTACTTTCAAGTAACTACGCACATAGAAGTGCCTACTTTTCTGATGAGCGGCATGGCCCTACAATGGGTCTATGGCATTCAACAGAATTGCAAATAGAAGGAGAGATTCACGATGGAACTACAACTGGCTTTAGATTTAGTGGATATTCAAGGAGCGAAAGAGATTGTAAATGAAGTGGCAGCCTATGTGGATGTCGTGGAAATTGGCACACCGGTTATCATTAATGAAGGTTTACGTGCTGTCAAAGAATTGAAAGCCGCGTATCCGCATGTAAAAGTACTGGCAGATTTAAAAATTATGGATGCGGGCGGTTATGAAGTTATGAAGGCATCAGAAGCAGGAGCGGACATCATTACGGTGTTGGGCGTCTCCGATGATACGACCATCAGCGGTGCCGTCGCTGAAGCTAGAAAGCAGGGAACTAAGATTATGGTCGACATGATCAATGTACCTGATATCGCAAAACGAGCACAAGAAATTGACGCACTAGGTGTAGATTATATTTGCGTTCATTCCGGTTACGATCACCAAGCGGCTGGGAAAAACTCCTTAGAAGACTTAGCGACAATTAAGAGAGTGGTTAAACATGCTAAAACGGCTATCGCCGGAGGAATTAAGCTGAACACGCTGCCCGAGGTATTGGAAGCAAGACCTGATTTGGTCATTGTCGGGGGAGGTATTACGGGACAAGAGAATCGACAAGCAGCTGCTGCGGAGATGAAGCGGCTGGTTCAAGCGGCAGGGTGAGACCATGATTCCTTATAAAACGGCAGGTTCATCACAAGTAGCAGCCGAGCTTTATCAAGCATTTCAGCAAATTAATGAAGGTGATGTTGCTGAGCTTGCCGAGCGGATTATAAAAGCGAACAGGGTTTTTGTAGCGGGAGCGGGAAGATCGGGACTCATGGGGCGTGCTTTTGCCATGCGCCTTATGCAGTTGGGTATTCCTGTCTATGTTGTTGGAGAGACTGTTACACCCGCGATTAAGGCCGGCGATCTGCTCGTTATTGGGTCAGGTTCTGGGGAGACCCCCCTACTTGTCGCTTTTGCCCAAAAGTCCGCTGCGTTTCATGTAGAGGTCGTCTTGATTACGCTGTCTGCGCAATCGACCATTGGTCGAATTGCGAATCATACGGTTAAGCTGACAGGAGCTCGCAAAGATCAATTTGATGCAGCAGTCTCCTTACAGCCTATGGGGAGTTTGTATGAGCAAACGCTGCTTTTGTTTTACGATGTTGTCGTCTTAAGCCTCATGCAGAAGCTAGAGATGGATACGAGCAGCATGTATGTTAATCATGCAAATCTAGAATGATGTTATGAGGTAGAAGGCTTCTTCCTAACTACTGTATAATGGGTATGTAGAGAGGAGGCCGCAACAGAGTGGCACTTGAAGTCAAAGAACGAATTAATTTGCAGGATATTAATTGCGAGAAAGAACTAACACTGGCTGTTATCGGAGGAAAGTGGAAGTTAATTATTATGTGGCATCTGGGACTAGAAGGAACGAAGCGCTTCGGAGAATTAAAGCGGCTCATCCCTGGCATTACACAGAAAATGTTAACGAATCAACTTCGCGAGCTGGAAGAGGATCTACTTATTTGCCGTGAAGTATTCGCGGAGAATCCGCCTAAAGTGGAATATTCCCTGACAGGGTATGGACAAAGTCTGATGCCTTTACTGCAGATGATGTATGATTGGGGCAAAGGCTATAGAGAGAACGTCATTCAAAAAGGCGATTCAGTTAGAAAGTAAAGAGAGGTCAGTTACATGACTTCTCTTTTTTTCTTTTGTAAAAAAATTTAGATTGGAGGGAGGAGAATGTCACATATTGAAGTTGCTAATTGTCTTAGTAGTGTCCCCAAAAAAAGAGGTTAAGTCAAAGGGAAATAAGTCAACTTAGAGAGGTGGAAAATGAAAGGAGATTCCTATTACTGGCGCAAACTGCATTCGCTACTAGGGGTAATTCCTCTCGGGGGTTTTATACTAGTGCATGCATCGATCAACTTTCAAGCGTTTGAACGAGGACCAGAAGGCTTCGCTAGCTACGTGCATTTCATTAATAGCCTGCCATTAAAGCCGTTGCTTGAGATTTTTGGAATATACCTACCGATTTTGTTTCATGGCATTTATGGGTTATACATGGCCTATCAGTCCAATCTGAACTCAGGACAATACACCTACGTCCGCAACTGGGCATTTACTCTGCAACGGATTACTGGGGTTATCACATTTATCTTCGTATTTTGGCATTTTTTTAATACTCGTTTTCAAATTTACTTGGGGAATATTACGCATGAGGAACTTGGTTCGACGATGCATCAAATTGCCGCGAATCCCGTGCTCTTTATCATTTACATCATCGGCGTATTGTCGGCAGTATTCCATTTCAGCAATGGCCTCTGGGCGTTCCTGATAAGCTGGGGCATTACGATCTCACCGCGCTCACAAAAAATTTCTTCAAATATATGTATAGGTGTATTTGTGCTTATTTCCTTGCTGTTCTTTCTTTCGCTCCTTGCTTTTACTGGTGAGGAATTTAAATAAAATGGATATCGGATATGAGCGAGGGAAAATATAAATCAAATGATGTCACAGATTCAGATCGCCATTTGTCTTTATAGTGTTACACAACAAAGGTAGTTAACCGTTATGACACAATGTAGTAACGATATAAAAACTAGGAGGAAATCTCATGAAAATTGTAGTTATCGGTGGTAGTGGACTTATTGGGAAAAAACTTGTGAACAACCTTCGTCAGCTTGGTCACGAGGTAGTGGCAGCATCACCATCTTTAGGTGTCAACACGATTACCGGTGAGGGCCTGGCAGAAGCGCTTAGCGGTGCACAGGTTGTCGTCGACGTGTCAAATGCGCCTTCGTGGGAAGACCAGGCAGTTTTGGATTTCTTCGTTACATCCAATACGAACCTTCTTGCTGCTGAAGCAACAGCTGGCGTAAGTCATCATGTTGCGTTGTCGGTTGTAGGTACTGAACGCCTTCTACAAAGTGGTTATTTCCGCGCGAAAATGGCTCAAGAAGAGCTAATCCAGCGTTCCAAGGTTCCTTATACAATCGTCCGTGCGACGCAGTTCTTTGAATTCATTGGCGGCATAGCCGATGTGGCTACTGTCGGGGATACCGTTCGGTTGCCTTCCGCCCTCATGCAGCCTATCGTTTCGGATGATGTTGCAGCTGCGCTAGCTGATTTCACACTTGCGGCGCCAGTGAATGGCATTGTGGATGTGGCTGGACCCGATCAGATTCGTATGGACGAGCTGGTCCGACAATTTTTTAGCGCAACGAAAGACACTCGCCAGGTTGTCACAGACGCCAAAGCGCCCTACTACGGCTCAGTAGAGGTGAATGACCAATCCCTCGTTCCAAACGATAACAACGCGCGCATTACCACGACGCACTTAAAGGATTGGCTTAACCGTACTACAGTCAATGTGTAAACAACTAAAACAATAACTATGTGAGAAGTGAAGGAGCACCGAGCACGACGGGGCTCCTTTTTTACATGCTTGGATTCTGTATAATTATTCCCTTGAAGTGACACAATGAATTAGAAATTATGATTAGAAAAGGTGATTAGAATTGAATACAGTCCCTCCATTATGGAAGGAGCTTAGTGATTCAGCCGATTTCGTATGCTACGAACATAAAATGAACGCTAATTCTTTGTTCATCGGATATTTTAAATCTCTTACAGAGCCAGAAGTCCTTCAGTGGCATATCCTCGGTTGTCTGAGCAGTAATTCGGACATATCCTTCGAGGATTTGTACCCATTGATCCCTGTACCGGAAAAAGAAATATCCACCGAATGGGACCTCATTCAAGATAAAATTTATCGGGGATACGTTGCTATTCAATATGGCCTGCAAAGCCATTCATGTATGTTGGTCAATGCCGCTGCATTAAAGGGGCGTAACGTATCGATACCTGAAACCGAATTCACGGTTGAGGGACCGAAAGAATCCTTTGTTGAATCATTGGACGTCAATCTTAACCTGATTCGCAAGCGAGTTCCCTATCCTGAGTTACGTATTAAGGAGCTTACTACAGGGAGCATTTCCAAGTCGAGAGTTGCGATTGTTTACATAGAGGGATTAACGAACGAACAATATTTGCATACATGCATCCAGCGCATAGAGGATGTACAATTCGATCAAATTACGGATACTACTTTGCTTCAACAAATGATCGAAGATAATTCCAACTCGATCTTTCCACAGACGATCGGGACCGAAAGACCTGATTATGTTGCTTGGGCCGTATCATCGGGTCAAATATGCGTTTTGAAGGACGGGTCCCCGACTGCGTTTTTTGCACCAGTCAACCTTTGGCAATTTTTTATTACCTATGAAGATTATTATTTGCCATGGATTATTGCCTCCATACTACGCTTGATTCGCATGTTCTCCGTGTTGTTTTCCGTTTTCGCCTCACCCTTATATGTTGCCGTTATCACGTATCATGGTCAGAGTATTTCACCCGTTTTTTTACCTACGATTATTTCATCCAGGATCAATGTACCTTTTCCTCCAATTGTGGAAGTGCTCATTATGGAGCTTGTTATTGAATTGTTACGGGAAGCTGGCGCCAGATTACCTACGAAAATCGGACAAACCATTGGCATTGTAGGAGGCATTGTGCTTGGTACGGCTGCCGTTGAAGCTGCGCTTACAAGCAACTTTTTATTGATCATTGTGGCGTTGTCGGCTTTGGCTTCTTTCACTACACCCATTTTCCGAATGAGCGCTACCATTCGAATCCTTCGATTTCCATTTATATTCGCTGCGCAATTATGGGGGTTATTGGGGATTTTCATCTGTATCATAGCCATGGTAGCGCATCTATTGCGATTAACTTCTCTAGGGATGCCTTACTTGGTTCCTTTTTATCCTTTTCGCACCTCCGACTTATTCGATACGGTCATTCGTCCACCATATTCCAAGTTTCATCATAGATACAGCTTTTTAAGAACAAGAAAGCCTGTAAGATTCGACAGGGAGAAAGCAAACACTAAAAAAGACATAGACGAATGAAGCAGCTCTGGGAGTGATACCAAGATGAAATCAACAGAACACCCGAGATTTACTATTTCGCCTTTCCTTGTATTCGTGTTGATTCATTCGATGCAGTTCGGACCTGAGTATCTCTCTATGTCGATCAAGCCGATGCAATTGGCCGGCCAAGATACTTGGATCTCAGTCATCCTATGCGGGATCTGTTTCCACGTCGTTATTTGGATGATATATCGAATTCTGGGCCATAGTGAGACGGATCTTACCCATATTCATCAACAATTTTTCGGGAAATTGGTGGGTGGAGTTCTTAACTTTATCTTTATCATTTACTTCCTGCTCGTTGCCAGTTTCCTAATACGGCAATTTATAGAAATTATACAAGTATGGCTATTTCCTGACTTAGCGACATGGCCATTGGCATTGGTATTACTCTTCCTTGTTTATTACATTGTTGCAGGGGGTTTTCGAGTTATCGTTGGTATTTGTATGTTTAGCTTGGTACGATATATAACCATATTGGCTTTATTTTTTCCAGTGGCTTATTTTCATTTTAACAATCTAACGCCAGTTTTTGATCATTCGCTGAACGATATTATCCAAGCAGGAAAAGAGATGACATATCCCTATTTAGGCGTGGAAACGTTATTTTTCTGTTACACATTCATCGAAACACCAAAGAAATCACAAAAGTGGGCACATTTAGCTAATTTTGTTTCAACCGTGTCGTATCTTTTAATTATCTTCTTTTCAATATTAATGTTCAAACCTGAGCAATTATCGAAGGAAATATGGCCACAATTAACCAAATATAAATTTATTCATTTTCCTTTTATTGAACGATTTGAATATATCGGCGCAGCTGCACAGATATTATGGGTGATTCCTATCCTATGCTTCTGTCTTTGGGCTTCAAGCCGAATGTGTAAAATCATGTTCACGGTGAAACAATTGACAGCTCTGCCGATATTATTGATTCTTGTTTTTGCCACTGTATGTCTAATTCCAGATCATACTCGCATTGAATCTGTTCAAACCTTGTTATCCGGGATCGGATTTTATATTGTTTTTGTGTACGTCCCGTTTTTATTTATAGTCGACGCTGTCAGAATGAAAGTGAGAAGAACAGTATGAGTCGGTATTTTTTCTTGCTAGGGCTCATCTGTTTCTTGTTAACGGGGTGCGTAAAGCAACAAACATTAGAAAAAATTACGATATCTTTTGTCTGTGCCTTAGATGAAGCACCTGATGATCAAATCGAATTTACGATCGCCGCGCCTAAGTTTCAAGCTGGTAAGTCCAGTTCCGTTTCAAATATATTGTACTCAAAGGTGGGCCACACCACTAGGAACATGGCAGAATTAATGGACATGCAATTAAGTCGGCCTATTAAACCAGGAAGTCTTTCGGTGATTATAATCGGACAAGAGTTGGCGGCAAAGGGATTGATAGATGAATTGGATGTGTTTTTGCGTGACGCTGTAGCTTCCCGAAGGATGTATTTAGCTGTTGTCGATGGAAAAGCAAAGGAGATATTGAAGGCGAATTTCACTTCAAATGAGGAAAAAGGGATGTTTTTGTACAATTTACTCGATACGAACGTGCGGAATGGACTTGTTCCCAGGCAAAATCTTCACGATTTTGAGTATTCGTATTGGGGACAGGGAATGGACCCATTTTTGCCGGTTCTTAATTTGCAAAATAATCAAGTTATGATTACCGGATTAGCTTTATTTAAACATGACAAATATCTCATGTCAGTGAACGAAAAGCAGATGCGAGTTATGAACCTTCTTCTGCGCGATGAGAAGTACGGTACTCTTGAAGCAAAGCTGGACAATGGCTCTTACATTGCAGTAAAAAATGTCGGTTCAAAGGTGAATTATCGAGTAGGGAAAGATTCGAAAAGTCCAAAAGTGACGATAAATCTTAGCTTGAAGGGCGAAATTATCGACTCGAAGTCGAATCAATTAAGCATACAAGAGCAGGGGAAAATAAAAGACCTTTTCGAAAAGGATCTAACCTCAACTGGCATGGATCTCATACAAATATGTAAAAAAGAAGGGATCGACCCGCTCGGATTGGGAGATTTCGTCAGAAGTAAAACGCGAAATTGGAACGAAGAGGAATGGAAGCAAGAATATCAAATGATGAACGTTAAATTGATTGTTAAAGTGACTATTTCGGAAATGGGAATCAGGAAATAAAGTTATATTGCACATAAGGAACTTAACAGCATGAACAAAGGCACCTCTATGGATGAACATGAATTTTTAAACTTCATGATCGTAGACATAGGGGTGCTTTTTTAATTTGCAAAAACAAAGCAACGCATTATTTAATCACATTAATAATCAAATATTGCCATAAAAATCAAGTCACACATGAGAGTTGCGAATTGTCTTAGTAATGTCAGAAAGGAGTCTGATTATAATGAAAATCATTTTGAAGTGGGGAATTCTTAGCCTCATTACCATTGCAGCTGTCTTTCTGTTGAGCAATATCAGCAAAGCCTTCATTCTTGAGGCGCCTGATCTGTTGCGAATTAACCTAAGCTCGGAGTCAACGAATGAAGAAGTCGTCTCCCAGCTTCCCGGAAGCACAATTGTTGATGCGAGTAGACACATTTTCTCCGTACCTTATGGCAGAGTTGACGATTATGGGAAGTTGGCCATTAACCTTCCCGGCGTTTTCCTTCCGAGAACTGTACCGGTGGAGAAGCCAGAGATTTCGTTTCGCTACTATCTGTTTTCCCTTAAGGACCTCTTACATGACTACTCCCATGGCGAATTAGGTCTGATCCGCACCGGAAATTATGTCATCCAAGTAAAAAGCATAGTAACGGAAACGATCATCCGGACTTGCACTTATTTCATACCAGGTCTGATCACTGGGGTGTTGTTGTCCGTTCTGTTATCGCTGTTGGCTTCGATACGGTCTGCGATAGGGAGGTTGTTAGATTCGGTCCACGCAGTATTAAGTGGCCTGCCGGACTTTCTCCTGATCATTCTCATCCAGCTTATGTCTATTTATTTAACTCGCTTGACGGGAAGAAATGTCATACTGGTTGCACATTATGGCAATAATATTCCGTTTACGATTCCATTTCTTGCTATCTCCCTAATTCCCGGCGTTTTGATTTACGGTACGCTGCGGCTCGCGATCGAACGCGAGATGACGCAGGATTACATCACGACAGCGCTGGCTAAAGGATTATCCCAACGGGAAGTAATCTTTCGTCATGTTATCCGGAACATCATGGAAGACCTGTTGATGGTATTGCCCAAAGCGACGACTTTGGCACTCGCAAGCATGGCAGTTGCGGAAGCGATGTGCGATATTCTTGGACTCGGCGGATACATTGTAAGTTCAAGAGTACAAAATATCAGCGCCACTCCGATCTTTTGCATTGTACTGGTCATTCTAGCGATTCTGTTTCATATCACATATGCGTTGCTCAGTAAGCTCTTTGTCGTACAGATTAAGGAGAGTGCATGACAATGAAAAAGAAATCCTCGATACAGTTTTATTTCGCCTGTTCGATTATCGTTTTCATCGTAGGATTAGCGGCAATAGGCGGCATGATTAAGCCCCATGGTTTTATGAACGCGGATAAATTGTACTTAATAACGAAAATAATCGATGGCAAAACAATTTACGAAACGCCTCCTCTTCGTCCGAATGCAACTTATCTTCTAGGGACAGATCACAGGGGCTTCGATATGTTGAGCTTGCTGCTGAATGGCTTGAAATACACATTGGCGTATGCCGCTTTATTAACGGGATTAAGATTCATTATCGCTATGCCGCTAGGCATGTGGTCGGGAACGACGGGGAGAGGAGGAGGCGTATTGCGAACGATGCAATGGGTCATCTCTGCCGTGCCAGCGTTCTTGTTTTTGTACCCACCGCTGGTAGGCATGTACTTCAAACTTGGCTTGAACGAGGTGGACAAAGCGAATCCGCACAATTTGATGCAATTTACAATCATCTTTATCTTCATGGTGACTGTCCTAGGCATCTTTCCTCTCGCCTACCAGATTGCTGAAAGAGCCCGTTTCTACAATTCGAAACCATATGTCGACGCATCTCGGTTGATGGGCGGCTCATCATTTCATAGGATCGTAAGGCACATCTTTTCAAACATGAGAGTTGAGTTGCTTTATATCGCGATTAGTGAATTCATCATCGTGCTCTTCCTTATGGGTCAATTGGCGATTTTCAATATCATCATCGGAGGCTCAGAAACGTTGGATATGGTAGATAAGTTAGTGCCAGGTGAAGTGCCCTATCTTATATATCTGACGACTACCGGCGAGTGGACCTCGTTGATTGCTTACGGAGCTAAGTACATCCAAGTCTATCCCTTTATCGTTATCGATTCAGGAATTGCTTTCGCTCTCTTGATTCTTTCCCTGCAATTCTTCCTGTATCAATTCAAGAAGCGTACTCGATGAGGATGGTCGAAAATCATGTCTCGTTCGTGTACCCTAATCATAGTTAACTGGGGTCTATCTATTAAACTCTGGTGGATGGAGGCAATATTTGGTAACATAAATCTTGACAAAGGAGTCCGAAAGCGTAGACATCTGTCCGAGGAGGAAATGAGCATGATTCAAGCGATCCGGAGTTCATTGGAATGGAAGCTCATTCTAATCATTTTTGCCACTATTTTTATTACGGTAACCGGGGTCAGCACATTCAGCTTCATTAAAAGCTCAGAGGCAATCAATAATGATGTGGTGCGTTTCAGTAACCAGATTCTGAAGCAAGCGAACCTGAACCTGAGCCGATATATCAGGGATAATGAACAGTTCTTTCGCACGATTAGCGGAAGCAGAGAGTTTCAGGATTGGTTAAAGACGGGACCTAATGATCAATATGGCCTCTTCGATAGCTACCAAAAGATAGAAAAAACATGGATTACCCCCTTTACCACCTACCATCCAGAAACCTTGTCCATCAAGTTCTATAACGAGAATGGGAACGAGAGCACATATCGCAATGAATACATGTGGGAATCTATTCTAGCACCTTATTATGCGATGAAGAATGAATCGTGGCTGGGTAGTATGCAACTGACAGGGAAGATTTCCCGTCATTATGGGATGGACGACCAGTACACCGATAAAGCGGGGAGGTCAAAGAGCATCCCTATTTTAACGTATGCGCAAAAGTTTCGTTTTGCTGAACAGAACGGTTACTTGGCCATCGATATTTCCCTTCTAGCTACACAAGAAATATTAAATGAAATCCAGCTGGGCGAGCACGGGCTTGGCATGATTGTTGATCAATCTGGAACGATTGTATCCTATCCCGACCCAGAGCGAATCAATACAAAGCTGGATCCTGGCATTTTTACGAATATCAGCTCCAACCTTTCAGGTTCCTATTACAGAGCTGAATCGAAACAAATGATCGTGTATCAAACCATCACAGGTACAGAATGGAAAGTTATTGTTATCGTACCTTACGGAGATTTGGCTAAAAGCATATCCAATATTCGTCATTTGACGATAACGCTTACAATTGCGGGGCTGTTGATTGCTTCCATTCTGGCTTATTTAACTTCTCATTCCATAACACGAAGACTGAAACAGCTGCGCAGGACGATCAAAATGACGAAACTCGATCAATTCGATATCCGTGCCGAGGTGACCGGAATTGATGAAGTGGCTGAGCTTGCTTCGGCCTATAATTTACTCCTAGATCGCATAGAAAATTCGATTCTTCAGCTGGCTGAGACCCGTCTCGTCCAGCAGCATGCTGTATTATCTGCGTTACAATCGCAAATTAATTCCCACTTTCTATACAATGCACTGGAATCCATCAATTCCATGGCTCATTTGGCTGAACAACCCGATATTCAACAGACAACGATCGCATTGTCTGACATGCTGAGGTACACATCCAACTATCAACAAACTATTGTTACAGTCAAAGATGAGTTTGATCACTTAAAAAATTATTTTTTTATCATTCGTATCTTGTACGGTGACAATATATCGTTAAGTTTTGAACACGATACTTCCACCCTGGATGCGCAATGCCTGAAAGCCATTATTCAACCCTTTGTTGAAAACAGTGTTAAACATGCTTATGAAGTGACTGGGGATCGTTTGTTGATAAGGATATCGACGACACGCTGGAAGGAGCGGTACGTCCAAATCGTCATTGAGGATAACGGGATCGGATTCACGGACGAAAGGTTGAACACGATTCAACAGGCGTTAAGCATCGGGCAGACGGAGCAAGATTACATGCGTTTTTCCCGAATAGGTGTGCTGAACGTCCATTACCGGTTAAAAACGTTTTATAACGAGCCGGAAACAGGGGTATTCGTAGAGCGATTACTGCCGGAAGGCGGGACGCGTATTATCATTCGCTTTCCATATCGAACCTAAGAGGGGGCCTAAGTATGATTCGAGTGCTTATTGTAGATGATTCCATGTTAATTTGTAACAGTTTATCTAAATATGTATCTGGCTACAACGATACAACGGTCGTTGCGGGAACTGCTTCAAACGGCGTTAAAGCGTTGGAATGGCTAGAAGAGCATTATGCGGATTTATGCATTACGGATATTCGAATGCCAGCTATGGACGGATTAGAATTAATTGAACATATCAATCGGCTTTATCCATGGATGAAGTGCATGGTCGTTTCCAGTTATGACGATTTTCAATATGCGCAACGTAGTATGAAGCTATCTGCGCTGGATTATATTTTAAAACCGATAAATCCGCAGTCCATTCACGAGTCCTTGAATGCGGCGACAAATCGTATTATACAGGAACGAAATCACGAGGCTGCCCAATTGATATTACGTAAACTGCCGATGAACCGATCATGGATGGAACGATGGATCGAACATATCCAAATGCTGCGGACGGACAGAATGCCGCTGCTCATTGTTGAAACCCTTGAGTTATTGGAAGGATGGGCGGCAGGTAACTACTATTTACTACATGTGCTTTCTAATCTATGGCTGCAAACTGTCATTGAAGAGATGGCGAAGGACAAACTTCGACTGGAGTTGGATGAAGGGAAGGATTTGGGGCTGGGGGAGAATCTGCTGTTCCTTCATGCCACTCGAAGTTATTTTCGCTTATGCGCAGTTAGAAGACTTGAAGAAGGAGCCAATAGCCTGATGTCGGTCATGCGTGGCATCCGTGACAATCAGTCAAGTAAGGTTGTGGACATGATGAAGCAATATATCCGAGTCCATTATGGAGAAAAAATTAATTTGCAGGATCTGGCTGACATCGTTTCACACAACAAAACGTATATGTGCACCTTATTCAAGCAGGAAACGGACATGACCGTATGGCAATTTATCGTTGTGGAACGAATGAATCATTCGCGCGAATTCTTGCTAAACTCCCAATTAAAAGTGTACGAAATCGCAAATCGTGTTGGCTATGAAGACGTCGACTATTTCACGAAATTATTCAAAAAACATTTTGGTTTGAATCCATTGGATTACAAGAAGCGAATGGAATCCTAATGATCCTACACACCGAGCGGTGTGTCTTTTTTTGCCCAATCTCCCGAATATCGTCAGGTATAAACGAACGCTTATCCTGTATGAGGTAACTTTCCAGTCCCTTATAATAAGTTTAAACAGATAGAGAAAGGAATGGAATGGATTGAACAATAAGTTGCTATCAACAAAGCATGAGGCATTACTTGCAGGAGCGTCTGAAGGCTCCACAGGTGTTGTTAAGTCGTCGCTTTTCCGATACCTAAGGAGAAATCATCCGTTGTACTTGATGCTGCTACCGGGAATTTTGTATTTTGTTATATTTAAATACATTCCATTGCTAGGAAGTGTCATTGCGTTTCAAGATTACAATATTTACAAAGGATTCCTTAAGAGTGATTGGGTCGGATTTCAATGGTTCGAGCAGTTAGTTACGTACCCACAATTCAAGCGATTAATCGCTAATACAATCATCTTAAGTTTTTATCAAATTATCTTTGCGTTTCCTGCTCCAATTATACTCGCTTGTTTGTTGAATGAACTGAGACATTTGGCGCTTAAACGCATGGTGCAAACGTTGCTTTACTTGCCTCACTTTCTATCCTGGACGATTGTATACGGCTTAGTCTATATGATGTTCTCCAGCCAGACAGGTTTCGTTAACTTGGTGTTGGCATGGTTCGGATATGAGCCAATCAGTTTCTTGCAAATGCCGGAATACTTTCGCACGTTGCTAATCAGTTCTGGCATCTGGAAGGAGATGGGGTGGAGTACAATCATCTTTTTGGCAGCTTTGGCGGGGATAAGCCCTTCCTATTATGAGGCAGCGCGAATTGATGGGGCAGGACGATGGAAGCAATTCGTGCATGTCACATTCCCAGGACTTCTACCTGCTATTGTTATTCTACTGCTGCTCAAAATCGGCCACGTACTGGATGTTGGCTTCGAGCAAGTGTATTTATTCTTAAACCCAACTACGCTTAAGGTAGGTGAAGTGTTGGATACTTATGCCTATCGGCAAGGTATCTTAGGGGGGCAATACAGCGTCACAACCGCGATAGGGCTGTTTAAATCCGTCATCGGCTTTACGCTTTTAATTACGGCAAATCGAATCAGTAAAAAAGTTTCTGGGGAAGGGTTATTCTAGGTGGTCGTATATGAAAATTAGAAAATCATTCGGTGAAAAGGTTTTCGATGTCTCTAACGTCAGTTTTCTCATCCTGATTACAGTTGGAGCCATGCTGCCGATCCTTTACGTTATCGCAGGCTCGTTCAGTTCTTCGAACGCTCTTATTCATAATAGGGTCTTCTTATGGCCGGTAGAAGCGACCCTTGATAATTTCAAACTAGTCGCGAATAATAGCACTTTCTGGAAGGCAGGTTGGATGACAGTCCAAATCGTAGTGATAGGTACCATGGTCAATATGGTACTAACGATGATTACAGCTTATCCGTTGTCCAAGATGGATTTAAAGGGAAGAAAGTTTTTTATGCTGTTAATCATTTTTACGATGATTTTTAGCGCTCCGATTATACCATCCTATTTACTTGTGAAAAATTTATTTCTGTTAAATTCCATATGGGCTCTCATCTTGCCGGGTGCCATTAGTGCTTTTAATATGATTCTATGTTTGACGTTTTTTCGTACGGTACCCGATGATTTATTTGATGCAGCTCGTGTGGATGGCATGAGCGAATACGGCATGGTATGGCGTATCGTAGTACCCTTATCCATGCCGATTGTCATGACACTTCTTTTGTTTTATGCAGTGGGCCATTGGAATAATTATTTTGGGCCGCTCTTGTTTATTAATGACCGCAACAAACAAACGCTGCAAATGTACCTATACTCGTTGATTGCCAATGGGGATTCGGACTCGACGGCAGGTGCGGCTGCAGAAGGCGGCATCAAGCTCTCTCCGGTCGCCATTCAAATGGCCACGATTGTATTAGCCACCGTGCCCGTTGTACTGATTTATCCTTTTTTGCAGAAGCATTTTGTTAAAGGAGCGTTGCTTGGTTCTGTCAAAGAATAACTGAATATTCAGGCATATGCCTTTATAGATCATGAAGAAAACCTAGGGAGGGTAACAATATGAGCTTCAAAAAGAAATGGGGGAGTACGGTTTGCTTAACAATGTCTACAATCGTGCTTCTCACAGCATGTTCTTCGGGTAATGAGAGCAGCAGTTCTAGCACAACACCGAGTCAAACAAGTACGCAAACAAGCGTTTCACAAGCGCCTGCCACACCAGCAGCACCGGTGAAAATCCGCGTGTTCGCAAGTGATGTTAACCAACCGATTCCAGGTGGAAAGACAATGGATGACCCTACGATGAAATACGTGGCTCAAAAATCGAATACGGATCTGGATTGGGTATTCCTACCGCATGGGCAGTATGGGGAGCAGGTTAGAATTAAATTTGCCAGCGGTGATATCCCCGATGTCGTCGGAGGTTGGGGTATTAATTATGAATTATTGCAAAATGAACAGATTATCCCATTAAACGATTATATTGATAAATACGGCCCCAATTTGAAAAAAGTGATATCGCAAGCCGCTTGGGACGAAGTCACAACGGGTGGGAAAATTATGGCGATTCCAGAAGGACAGCTAGGAAATAATGTGCTATATGTCCGTAAAGACTGGATGGATAAGGTTGGTATTGCCAACCCGCCCCAAACGCCTGATGAATTGTTGACGATGCTGCGGGCATTCCGTGATAAGGATCCGAATGGCAACGGCAAAAAAGATGAGATGGCGATCTCAGGTCGTGAAAAGTTCAGTTGGGTCGACAATGTAATGACCATGTTCGGTGTGGATGCTTTCAACCGTATATTAGTTAATGGCGAGGTAGTGCCATCGGTTATTAGTCCTAATATGAAGCAAGCGCTTGGATTTTTCCGGACATTGGTTGAAGAGAAGCTGATTGACAGCGAGTTTCTGACAAACAAACGGAATGTCTGGGAGCAGAAGATCCAAAATAACTTGGTTGGTACTTGGGTGCATACACCTTCGCTTGCTTGGGATTGGCAGGATAAATTAAACAAGTCTCTCCCCGGTATAGGCGCAAATGTAATTGCCATTAAAACGCCGAAAGCACCCGGCGTAGAAAGTTCAGGGACTTCGGTTCGTGCATCTAATAAGTCGTTCATGGTCACCAAAGCTGCGAAAGATCCAGCTGCGATCGTGAAAATGCTTGATTGGCTCGTTAGTCAGGAAGGCCAAGAGTTCGTTAATTTTGGGATACCAAACATAACGTACAAGAAGGATGGCGGCAAAATTACCTATGATATCAAAAAGGATACAGATGACAAAACGGCACTTTGGCGTCCAAGTACCTTCAATCTGGTCGCCTACAACAGAGACTTCCTGGAAATTCAATTAGGCAGCAAGGAAGCAGCGGACAAAGTGGATGCGGCTTATAAAGTCGCCGCTGCAGAAGGAATGAAGAGTATTGTAGCGGGTCTCCCCCCTACCAAATTACCCGCAAAGCCTGAATTGGAATTCAGCGGTACGCTTTTCCAAGAAGCAGCCGCTCAGATCATGCTTGGCAAGGAACCACTCGATTACTTCGATACGTATGTGAAGCAATGGAGAGCACAAGCCGGTACCGAAAGGATCAAATATGAAACCGACTATTATAATAGTAAGAAAAAATAAATCGTGAATGGAACAATAATTCTATAAGAGAACAGAAGACGGAAGAAGTGGCGGTATTGTGTAACATACCAAATTTGCTCTTCCGTCTTTTTTGCTGTCCACAGCTGATGGCTGAATAATCAATGAGAGAGATGGTGGTTTATTATGTTAAAAAAGATTAGGAAAAAATTGGGTATAATCTTGATTCTAGCGCTCTTATTTTCGGTTTTTGGCCAAGTCGGATTGCGTAATGCAAGTGCGAATGATGTGTATGATGATTTAAGAACAAAGTATGAGGCGACCATAACTGGAGGTACTGGATATAATACTTCTGATCCCGATGTTGCTTATAAAGTCAATTTGTTAGCTCAATCCAGCTGGGGCACCTTGAATAAAGCACCTGGCAGGCTTTATTTATGGGCAGATATATACGATCCAGCCAATATCGGTAAGCCGTTGCATCTTACTCAGAACTATACTCGAATTAAAGAGATGGCGATCGCCTACAAAAGCGTTGGATCCAGCTTCTATGGGAATCAAACGCTAAAAATTGACATCCTCGACGCCTTGGAATGGATGTATGTGAATCGGTACAACGAAACGGTATATCCGGTGTCTTCATGGGATTTATGGTATGACTTAGAGATCGGTACCCCTCTTCAACTCTCAGATGCTGTTTTATTAATGTACGATGATCTGTTAGCTACGCCAGACAGAATTACGAAATATATGAATATGATTCAACATTTTTCTCCCGATAATACCAAAATGAGTATAGACTTAACGGAACTTACAGGAACTAACCGTGTTTGGAAAGCCTCCTATCTAGCTGTGCAAGGCATTATTATGAAATCGGATACAATGCTGTCGAATGCAAGAGACGCCTTGTCTAAGGTGATGGACTATGTGACAACGGGGGACGGATTTTATCAGGATGGTTCTTTCGTGATGCATGGCAGGTTTGCTTATAATGGAGGTTATGGAGCAGCCCTGATTCAGGATGTAGCGAAAATCTTAAACTTACTGGGAGGAACGCAATGGTATCCTACCTACAGCGGCATTAATAATGTGTATCAATGGGTATACGACTCCTATGAGCCGTTTATCTACAAAGGTGCCTTGATGGATATGATCAGAAGTCGAGAAGTGGCGAGAAATTATTATCAAGACCAAGTTCCGGCTCATAAAGTGATGGGAGCTATATTACGCTTGTCACAATCTGCGCCGCCTGTAGATGCGCTGAGAATGAAAGCTATGGTGAAGTATTGGATGCTTCAGAATAGCTTAAGTAATTTCTACAAAGATATCGATTTAGCTACAATGCTGCTGGCTAAGTCTGTGATCAATGATCCGAACATTATTCCTAGAGATGAGAAGGTTCTTACCAAAGTGTTTGCAGGTATGGACAGAGCGGTCTCACTTAAGCCGGGCTTCGGCTTTGGGGTCAGTATGTCTTCCAGCCGGATTGCCAATTACGAGTCGATTTCAAATGACAATAAAAAGGGTTGGTATACGAGCGAGGGAATGACTTATTTATATAATCAGGATCTGAATCAATATACTGATTTTTGGCCAACCGTAAACCTGTACCGTTTGTCGGGTACCACGGTGGATACGATGACCAGAGCCGATAATTCCAATATGAATTATGTAAGTCCCAATCCATGGACAGGAGGCAGCGAACTTAATAATCTATACGCTGCAGTAGGCATGGATTTGAAAGCCGCGAGCAGCTCCCTTAAAGCCAGAAAATCCTGGTTCATGTTTGACGATGAGATCGTCGCCATCGGCAGTGGTATTAACTCCACGGACAATCGAAAAATTGAAACAACGATCGAGAATCGCATGCTGAATAAAGAAACGTTTTCCAAGAGTATCGATCTGGCTTCTCCTGTTTCAACGCCAATTGCCGGCGAACCGCTGCGTCTGAAAGTATATGCAGTAACCGGTAACAGCAATGATGGCAATGTGCCGCAGCATACATTAGACAATAATTTGGATTCAAAATGGTCAGCCTTAGGCAATGATCAGTGGATCCAGTATGATCTTGGCAAATTACAGCCTATTGGTTATGTGGGCATCAACTTCCAAAGTCAAACATCGAGAGCAACGAGCTTCGATATTCAAGTATCAACGGATAATTCAGTTTGGACGAATGTATATAGCGGAAGTTCCATTCCTGGTGGGAGCGCTGCTGATATTAAAGTGTACGATTTCCCTGATGTGCAGGCAAGATATGTGAAAATTATCGGACATGGCAACACTGCGAACCAATTTAACCACATTCTAGAGGCGCAAATTTATGCTCCTAATGCGCAAGGAAATGCCATTATTCCACTAACGGTTGCTTCTTTGAATGCTTTGTCCACAACCAACAAAACGGAAACCACGGACTCCGATATTACGACTTATTACTCTTCCGTGGGTGACGGACAATCACTTATCTACGATCTTGGCAGCAATGTTCAGGTGGGTTATGCAGGCATAAGCTTCTTCGATGGCCTTACTAAACATTATTCATTTGATCTTCAAACGTCGACCAACAACACGACTTGGACGACCGTATACAGCGGTCAAAATAGTGTCTTAAGCTCTGAGATCATAGCCTATGACATTCCAGATACGACAGCCAGATATATGAAAATTGTATTTCACGGAAATAATCTTGATCTCACAAATCGACTTTCTGAAATTCAATTCTATGCACCAAACACACTGGGCGCTGTATTAAATCCTGTACATCATAATCTGCCTAAAAATAATGGTGATGAACAGCTTGTGGTCAATGGCGTCACGAAGCCATCTGGACTGGGCTGGTCAGAGGACATGACGAATGTTTCGTCCGTTTACTTGGAAGGAACAGGCGGCTACTTTTTCCCTCAACCTGCGTCAATCAAAGGATTGAGAGAAACAAGAAAAGGCACTTGGCAGGCGCTTGGCAATACGGGACTTGGTACAATTACCAAAAAATATCTGACACTCTGGTATGATCATGGCAGTAACCCGGTAAATAAGGACTATTCCTATGTCTTACTGCCAAACAAAACATCGCAGGAAACGACGTCGTACGGCAACAATCCGGATATTGAAATCCTCATGAACAATACGGATGTGCATGCGGTGAAAGAAAAAGTCCTGGGCATCACAGGAGCAAATTTCTGGAACGCAGGCATGGTTGGGGGTGTAATATCGTATAACCCATCTTCCATGATGCTGAAGGAGCAGGCTGGCGTGTTGGATTTTGCGATTTCCGATCCGACACACAAGCAGAACAAGCTAACGTATGAAATTGAAAAAGCTGGCGTTTCGGTTGTAACAAAGGATCCGACGATTACGATCTTGCAGTTAAGCCCAACGATCAAGTTTGAAGTAAATACAGGAGCTAAGGACGGAATTTCCCATAAATTGTCCATTCAGTATGATCCGTTAGCAGCACCTCCAGCTGGAGCTGGCACGGTAACTGTGACAGATGATGTGTATGATTTTACGAATATGTTCGACCATACGGCTAATTTTAGATTTGACTCAAGCAACGCAGCCAAGATGGAAGGTGATGCTTCCCGTTTAACCAGAACGAAAAACTTGAATGAATATGTAATTTATAAGTCGTTTATGGATATGGATATAGATAAATTTGCTGCGGACACATGGTATTTAAATAATGGGCCGTTTACCGATTATCAATTTTTTTCTTCACCAGACAACATTACTTATACGCCAGTCACGCCGATCAGGACTGGTGTGCTTAAAGCAGTGGGAACCTGGAATAAATTTAGCTACAATGAATCGCTGCCGGTAGGCACGAAGTACCTGAAAATCGTATTCATGCATGATGCGACGAATGCCTATGTTACTCAGCTTGGTAAAGTCTCGATTACGAGTAAACCTGGAGCACCTGTAGTACCACCTGCTCTACCTACGAATGTGGCATTGAATAAGACAGCCATAACTTCCAGTTCAAATGCCCAAAATAAAGTGCGACTTACAGATGGAGATAAGACGAACGCTAACTTTGTAGATATGTATTCCAGCTCTGTCAATTGGATACAGCTAGACCTCGGAGAGAGTTATGATATTAACGACATTAAATTGTGGCACTATTTCGGAAGCGGATGGAAATACCGTGATGTTGTCGTCCAAGTATCGAATGACCCTACCTTTGCGACGAAGACTACGGTATTCAATAATGATACCGATAATAGTGCAGGTCAGGGTATAGGAACAGACGCCGAGTACGTGGAAACAAGCGGCGGGAAGGATATTCCTTTTGCTACAACAAATGCAAGGTATGTGCGGTTATGGTTGAATGGCAACTCAACGAATGTGTACAGTAATCATGTGGAGCTTGAAGTGTGGGCTCCTCCTGTAACAACGCCAACCGTTAATGAGATCGATAAAACAGCACCAGTTACGACTGCAAGTGTATTTCCACTAGAGCCAGATGGACCCAATGGGACATTCGTGAATCCCGTCACACTAACATTGCAGAGTACCGATAACTTGTCGGGTGTGGCGAGAACCGAGTACAGTCTGGATAACGGGACAACATGGCATCTTTATTCGTCAGCTGTTACGTTTGATAAGCAAGGTCAGATCAGCTTGATGTATAAGTCAACAGATCAAGCAGGCAATGTTGAGCCTCCACAGACTCTTAGCTTTACCCTTGCTGCGACAGCTGTGAAGGTTCAACTCAAAGACAGCAATGGCAATGCATTAAGCGGCGGTACAGTTAAATATTATGACGGCGGATGGAAGGATTTTGGCATAACGGATGCTTCCGGAATGGTAAGTAAATCTCTACCGAATAAAAGCTATACATTTGCGATGAGTTATGAAGGAACGTACAAAGAGAAGGTGCAAAATACCGGAACCGACGCCGTGGTTGTTTTCCAGACGGTCAACGTGAAGGTGCAGTTGAAGAATAGTCAAGGTAATCCGATAGACAGCGGCAACGTGACCTATTATGCAGGAAGCTGGCGTACGATCGGCGATACAAGCAGCGGTGAAATCAGCAAGGAGCTGCTGCCTGGATCTTATACCTTCGGTATGACGTATGAAGGGACGTATAAAGAGAAGGTGCAGAATACCGTAACCGATCCCGTGGTTGTTTTCCAGACGGTCAACGTGAAGGTGCAGTTAAAGAATAGTCAAGGGAATGGGATAGACAGCGGCAATGTGACCTATTATGCAGGAAGCTGGCGGACGTTCGGACATACGAGCGGCGGTGAGATTAGCAAGGAGTTATTATCTGGATCGTATACGTTTAGCATGACTTATGAAGGGACGTACAAAGAGAAGGTGCAGAATACGGAAACCGACGCCGTAGTTGTCTTCCAAACGGTGAACGTGAAGGTGCAGCTAAAGGATAGTCAAGGAAATGGGATAGACACTGGCAATGTGACCTATTATGCAGGAAGCTGGAGGACGTTCGGACATACGAGCGGCGGCGAGATCAACAAAGAGTTATTATCAGGCACTTATACGTTCAGCATGACCTATGGTGGAACGACGAAAGAAAGTGTACATGATATTACAGATTCAACCATTGTATTCCAATTCTAAAATCTGAAAAAATGTCCTTTTCATCATACAAGAAACCCATCCAACCTTGAGATGGGTTTCTTGTGTTTTTACGCATAAGGAAAGGCTAAAGGCATGAGCTAGGTTTGCTACCAAACTTATGTTTTACAAGCTGTATACATATATGTCTACCTTTTTTGGGTCCCTTCGGGACGGATCGCTAAACGATGACCATTTATGAGTATTATCGCAACGGAGGTCAGCAATAAGCCAGCGCAAATGCCATACATAAAAGAGTAGGACATATGATCGGCAATCGTCCCCATTACGATGTTGCCAAGTACAGAACCGAGATCGGATACGGCAATGAAAACACCGATTAACGTATTGCGGGAGGACATTGGCAGTACAATGGTCAAATACGTCACTAAATGGGGGTAGAGCAGCGCCATGCCTAACCCGATCAACAAGGAACCTGCATACATGAATGATGCCCCGCCATAAACGGCTAGTGCCAATAGGTTCAAGCCAACAGCCATGCTTAGCAGTAAGCCAATAAGAAAACGGGGATGCCATTGGCCGTCTGAAGGAACTTTTTTGCGTAAGGCGAATCTGCAAAAAACCATCACGCCAGCTTGGAGCATCAAGTAAATGCCGGCATGACCGACACCGCTATGTTTTGTATATAGCGCAATATACGTTGTTACAGCGCTAAAGGAGACAGAAGCAATAAGCATAGCTGTACTACATACAAGAAATCCACGATGAGTCCATAGCCAGCTCAACTGAGAAGGTAGGGAGCTTGCATGCTGTTGCTTCTCTTGAGTTATTTGCGATCTGGAGGGCAGTGGAGCCGTGAAGCCTATGATACCTGTGGCGAGTGCAACAATGATCATAGATGTTGTGAATGCATGCATTCCGCCCCAGTCCCACAAGGTTAATGCCAGAATAGGACCGATTACCGTAGGCAGCATGCCCGCTAACAAATAAAGGGATATGCCCTCAGATCGGTCATTGTGAGCCAGCTTATCAACTATACCTAGTTGAAGCGATAAGGAGAAAAATGCCGTCGTTACGCCTTGCATAGCACGAAGAGCGAAGTACCACTCCAAGCTAGATATCGTATACAGAATAAGAATAAGGCCATTTGCAAGTAATAAAATGCGTAATACAGGTAACGGTCCGAAGCGATGGACGATACTGCCCGCCCACGGACGGAAAAGCATGCTCGTTATCATATAAGCGCCCATCATGACGCCGATTTCTGCATTACTTGCGCCTTGAGCTTCGCTGCGCAGAGGTACAATGATATTTAAGATTGGATTTGCGCTGAAAAATAGAAAAGTGATGGCATATAGCCTGATAAAAGGTAAAGATAAGGGGCCGCTTTTATTCATAGTGACAGACATTCTGTCTGAATAGGTTTGATTTTTCGATCTCGCGGATGCTCAGCAAGGACGGATTGTAACAAGCGTTTTACTGCAGGTTGAGACGATGTGAAAATCGATTCCTTGTTTTCGAACTGCCCTATGAGCTTACCCTGCTCCATGACCGCTAACCGATCCGACAGCGCGTAAGCAGCCTTGATGTCATGGGTGATGAATAGATAAGAAAGCCCGAATGTTAACTTCAAGTCATGTAACAAGGCTAATATCTGGCTTTGATTCACCATATCAAGGCTGCTAATCGGCTCATCTAACACGATAAGCTTCGGCTTCAGCGCAATCGCCCTTGCAATGTTGATTCTTTGCAATTGGCCGCCACTGAATTGATGGGGGGATTTCAAAGCGTCAGTTGCCTGTAGTCCAACCCTTTCCAACAGCTCGCAGACCGCTCGCTTTTGTTCAAGCAACGACATTGACATGTAGTTGCTGAGGGGCTCTCCAATGATCTGTTCGGCAGACATGCGTGGATTAACGGCCGAATAACAATCTTGTAAAACAACTTGCAAGTCTCGACGAACTATTCTGCGAGAGGATGCATGCATGCTGTACATATCGTGCCCCATCAAGATGACCTTACCTTGCTGTGGTTTCTCCAACCCAAGAATAACTTTACCGAGTGTACTTTTACCAGCTCCACTACTCCCCAATAAACCTAGACATTCGCCTTCCTCGATAGAGAAAGAGATGTTAGACAGGATTGGTGGTTGTTGGCGTGCAGTGCTAAACAATCGATTTTTTCCGTAAGTATGGCTGACTTCCTGTACGTGCAGTAAGCTCATGTATGTGACCTCTTTTTAAAAGTTTGCAGTGTACGCGAACGTTGGCTTACTTGTGAAATCGGGTAACTGCATCCTTGCGTTTAGCAAATTTTTTGTATAGTCATGTGCAGGTTGATCGAATAGTTGAAAGACATCAGCTTGTTCAACAATTCTCCCATGCTGCATAACCATCACTTCATCTGCCATTTCTGCAATGACGCTTAAATCATGAGAAATCAGCAAAATGGTTGTCCCACATTCCGATCGCAGCCGTTCTAGCTGTCGTAACACTTGTAATTGGTTGACCATATCCAATGCGGTAGTGGGTTCATCGGCGATAACAACGGTGGGTTTCAGGCACATACATATCGCAATCATCACACGTTGCAGCATGCCCCCGCTCAGTTGAGAAGGGTATAGCTTGAGAAGCTCATAGGGATTTGGCAAATTAACGTTATCGAGAGAAGCGGCAGCTAGCTCAGTGGCTTCTTTTTTGCTCAGTTTGCTGTGTGTACGGATGGTTTCAATAAATTGATTTCCAATAGAATACACTGGCGTAAAGGCATTCATCGGATTTTGCATAATGAAACCTATTTCTTTGCCTCGAATGCGGCGCATTTCCTTCGGATCCAAGCCGTTAAGCTCACGGCCACGCAGTTGAATACTGCCTTCGACAAAGGTATGTGGATCCATTAACTGCAAGATAGATTTGCATGTCATGCTTTTGCCGCAACCACTTTCGCCGACTAGGCCGAGAATTTGCCCCTCTTCTAAGTTGAAATGAATATCATGAAGAAGTTGAAGTTGACCTTGATTTGTGTCTATTTTGACATTCAGCCCACTGACCTGCAAAACATTGCGGGATGTGTTCATGTTAGCCTCATTCCTTGTTTAAAAACGTTTTTTTATCCCAAATTTATTCGATAGCGCTTCACCGAGCAGATTGAAATTAATCACGACAAGTAAAATGAAAAATCCAGGATACATCATCAGTCCGGGATGACTCCGAATGTAGCTCTTGCCCTCATGAATCATTGCACCCCACTCAGGGGTAGGCGGCTGAATGCCTAATCCAAGGAAAGACAGCGCAGAAATATCCATAATCGCCCAACCAATCTCAAGTGTCCCGATAACGACAATGGGGGGCAGAACGTTGGGAATGATGTGTTGCCTCATAATGGTCCATGGTGATGACCCGCTTATGATGGCAGCCGTAATAAACTGGCGTTCTCTTAAGCTGACAACAAGGCCGCGAAACATCCGAGCATAGGTTACCCACTGAACAAGAAGTAGGGCAAACACGATCTGCATGATACCGGGACCTAGCATCGCTACAATTCCCAGGACAAGTACAAGGTTAGGAAAAGCCATGACACCATCACAGAAGCGCATGAGTAAGGTATCGATCCATCCGCCTTGGTACCCCGCCACGGTTCCAACGATTAATCCTATCGTTAATGATAAAATAAATACGAGGAAGACTAAGCCTAATGATATGCGAGCTCCGTACAGCAGTCGGGATAATAGATCACGCCCTAGATGATCTGTACCTAATAAATAATCAGATGAAGGTGGCTGTAGCTTCAATGCTAGATTGACCTTGATTGGATCATGCGGTGCAAGGTAAGGTGCTAGAATTGTGATTAAGAAACAAAGCAGCAGGAAGCAAGTGCACGCGATGATGGTCTTCTTACCTGAGAGAACATTCTTCATAGGTTTCATCACCGATCGCTTCTTCCTTTCAAAGAAATTCGAGGATCCATATACATTTGAAATATATCTACGATCAGGTTGCAAAGTAGGAACGCGCATGCAGCGAGAAGCACATAGCATTGAACGACTGGCATATCTCGATTAAAGATGGCTTCAATAAAATACCTGCCTATTCCAGGCCATGAAAACACCTGCTCGACAATAATCGTACCCGTGAGCAGCTTGCCGAAATTCATTCCTAAGCCAGTAATAATAGGAGAAATGGCAATCTTCATCACATGTTTAAACATAATTGCTCCTTCATGAATACCACGGGTTCTGGCATACAACACATACACTTCTTGCAATTGCTCCAAAATACTTGCCCTCAAAAGTCGACTATAGACAGCGATAAGAGCAAACGACAGGGTTAATGAAGGCAGGACGAGATGCTTCCAGCTTCCCATCCCATTCACAGGTAACCAATCCAATTGGACAGCGAAGAAAAAGATCAATAAATAGCCGAGCCAAAATTGTGGGATGGACGCGCCAAAATAGGAAAGCGCCCTGCTGAAATAATCAATCCAGCTATTGGCGTAAACAGCGGACCAATACCCAAGTCCTATGCTGACAACAATCGTTATAATGATACTGCTACATGCAAGCTGTAAGGTGGCTGGAAGTCGCATCGCGACCTCGTCCCATACAGGTTTATTGGACAGATAGGATGTTCCAAAATCAAGTTTGGCGATTTGAGTTAACAATTGCCAATATTGTATATAAAGCGGCTGATCCAGCCCGAGTTCATGTCTCTTCTCGGCAAGAAGTTGTTCCGTCGGTTGAATATGCGAAGCGGAGAAATAAGCTTCCGCCGGGTCCACCGGCGAAAGCTGAATTAAGATAAATGTGAGCAATGTAGCGAAAATGATCAAAGGAATAATGGCGAACAGTCGCTTCCCAATATAGCTACTTAATTCCATTGAAAGGGTGATCCCAACGACTTGCTGGGAAGCTAACATTGGATAAGGATTTATTGTACACAACGGTTTGTTTAATATAAGAAATCGGTACGATGACGGACTGCTCATGCAAAGTTGTCAAAATTTCCGTATAGAGCTTTTTACGTTCAACTTCATTCGTAGAGGCAAGTACTGTCTGTATTTTCTTGTCCAATTCCTGCTTCATAGGAATGCGTGAATGGGCTTCAGCCACACCAAAGCTCGGTTCTTTCACAGCATTAACAAGTGTATGTGGATCATAAGGAACACCGGAATTAAACCAGAAACGAACGTCAAACTTTCCTTCTCTGAGCAGCTTAGTTGCTGTAGTTAATTCTACACCAGTGATGTTCAGTTTAACGCCAATCTCCCCCCAAGCTGCTTGTACAGCTTCTCCCATTACTTTTTGTATCGGGTCGGTGTTATCGTAATCTAATTGCAACTCTAATTTTTTGCCATCTTTTTCCCGAATTGTTTGTCCTGGAGCCATTTTCCAACCGGCTTCATCTAAATATGCCATTGCTTTGGCTTTGCTGTAATCCATCGGGTTAACTTTCAAATCCACATACGGATAGTTGTTCGATAAAAGAGAATCGGCTTTTTGTTCCACACCGCCTGTAATACCATCTACGATGCTCTGTTTATCCAAGCCATGTTGAAGAGCAAGACGGACTCGTTGATCCGCAAGTTTATCGTTAGAGGTGTTCAACATAATATTTCTAGTACCTACCGGATCCGAGAGAGCTGTTCCATATTTGCCGGTGCTTTGTAGTTGTTTATAGGCATCGAGGCTGATCGCTCCTTCGCCAAATAACATATCCAGTTCGCCTTTTTCAAAAGCTAGTACACGTGTTTCACTGTCAGGAATGATTTTAACCGTTACCTTATCAATCTTGGGCTGCTCACCCCAATAATTGGGGTTTCTAGTGAATACGGTGTATTGATCTTGTTTGTACTCCGTAATCATCCACGGTCCTGTACCTATCGGTGCTTTTAGAGCTTTAAGGGTATCATCGCCTTCTGGGAAACCGGCTTCACCAAGGAAGCGGAAAGGTCTTACTGTCGCCAAATCCTGTAATGCTGGATAATACGGTTCAGAGAGAGTTAACTTAACCGTTTGCTCGTCAACAATCTCCGTTTTTTCCAACATCTTTGCTATGCCAAGCCAACTGTGCGTGCTTTTGTTTTTCATGATGGCATCGAAATTTCTTTTCACAATAGCAGCGTTAAATGGCGTACCATCCGAGAACTTAATGTTTTTGCGAAGTTTGAAGGTGTATTCTTTGCCATCCGTTGAAATATTCCATGACTCGGCAAGATAAGGCTTAAGCTCTCCACCTTCGTTATAGCTGACAAGCGGCTCGTAAATCATGGACTGTGAAAATAATTGATTAGGATAGTAGGCATGAGGGTTCGATGGGCCCAAATCCCTCATCCAGGAAACGGTGATTTCCTTTGGTTTTTGGGGGGAAGCCGTGCTAGTGTTGGTTGCTGGCTCTGTCTTTGAGCAGCCTAATACAGTAATAAGCAATGCTAATAGCACAGCTACTTTTGGTAAGAAGCGAGTTGATTTTTTGCGGATCATCTAAGTAATTCCCCTTTTCATTGATAATGATTATCATACTCGATAATAATATTTTTTTTTGCTACAATTAACAATGGAGAAACAACTGTTTTTTTATTGGACAAAATAGAGCGTGGTATCCCTAAATACTAGCAGGCATGGACGGAGAAGGAAGGGACCTTGACATGTATATATACGATATAGTAGAGGTTAAAATCATAGACTTGTTGTCCGCCAAGTTGGTTATTCCCACGGATAGTCATGGTCATCGGATCATTTGCTTTGCTCGGATGGGGGGCAATCTTCGTCTGGCCGGGCATATTCTGTATGCGGATCAAGGATCTTGTATGCTTTTGGCCCCAGGGGACAAGGCAGAAATAGAGATTAACGGCGAAAGTGATCTGCTTGGAGCTGTGTATATAATTCGCTTCCATGCCTATGGAATAGGAGAAAAAGAGCCATCCATTGATATTGGGCCCTGTATTCCTTACGAGACGAAGATCGATGTGATGCCTTTGTCGAGACTGGTGGATTTGCTTGAACAGGTAGCTCATCGAGCTAGCGATACATTGAGACATGAGTTCGTAGAACGTTGTAAGCAGCAGATTCATCTGCAAGAGCTTCTTGTCCTTCTTATGGAAAATGTCCAAACCATGCATTCTTTCACCGATGCCACATCAGCTGTTCAACAAACGATCAACTATCTCAATCACAACTACCGGGAGGAAATTACGGTTGAGATGCTATTGCGGATGTCAGGTGTTGGCCGTTGGAAATACAGTGATTTGTTTCAGTCGTTAATTGGCAAAAAACCGCTTGAATATTTGACTGAGGTGCGCATTAACAGGGCCAAGGAGCTTCTTCTCCAAACGGATGACCCTTTACGTGAAATTGCGCGCAGAGTCGGTTTTAAGGACGAATATTATTTTTCCCGCAAGTTTCGGCATGAGACGGGGATGACGCCCAAACAATATGTCCGCACTAAAAGCAATAAACTGATAACAAATGAGCGAGGTTCGACCCCTTTCACAAGAGTTGTGGCAGTGGGGGCAGTACTTGGTGATTTATTGGCTCTCGGCATCAAGCCGATTGGTGCGGATATGACGGTAGTTGGCAAAAAAGTAGTCTATCGCGAGGAATTGAACAACATAGCTGATGTCGGGCTTTTAGGTGAACCTGGTAAGGTTAAAGCGTTGAATCCCGATCTCATTGTATATAGTGGTTTCCGGATGGATTGGATAGATAAGCTGTCCAATATTTCTCCCATCGTAGCAATTGATCGGTTTGAGCATACATATGATCGGCTTTTGAAGGTAGCTGATCTATTCGGTAGAACCAACGAAGCGCGAAATTGGGTAGAGAGCTATGAGCAGAGATCCAACGAGATATGGAAGCGGCTGTTTACCTATCCAATGGACAAACGGAAGCAAGCTACCATTTTCGTCGTGAATGATGGTGTTATCTATGTCATGGGAATGAGAGGTATAGCAATAACCCTATATCATCCTTTAGCTTTCGAGCCTTCTGACCCAGTGAAAGATTTGATTGCTAGGAGCATTCCATTTTTCGCAATTGAGCCCGAAATGATCAAGGATTACGAGGCTGACCATCTGTTTCTGCTCGTGGATGAGTATGAACGTTCCAAGCTTATGGCACAGAGCGTAACTAATCATCCCTACTGGAAATCCATGAGGGAAGATAACGTTCATATATTAGAAGGCAAATGGAATTTTGATGATCCGATTACGATGGATCGACTTCTCCCTTTATTGCCGCGCATTATCAGGTCTATGTAGTATCTTTACATGGCAAAGCGCCTAATCTTATGGAGGTTGTAAATTTCTGTTCACAAATCCCTGTAATTGGTATAATAGTCGCTAGTATTATAGAACCATTGTAAAGAGGGGAAATTTCATGCTTTTTATACCAGTAAGTATCATGAAAAATAGGCTATTAGCGTTCTGTGTAGTCTTTGCGTTGTTGATCTCGGCTTTGCTGCCAGTCCAAATGGCCAGTGCACAAGACTCACTGATTGAAGATGCAAATCTAGAGAAGGTCGTACGCCAAACAATCGGTAAAAATGAGGGCGTTCTTACGAAAGATGACTTGTTGAAGTTGACATCCATTTACGCTTTCCGAAACGAACGGATCACAAGCTTAAAAGGGCTGGAGTTTGCTCAAAACTTGAACAAGTTGATCGTTTCCAATCAGTCCATCACTGATTTGCAGCCGATCGCAAATTTGAGTAATCTAACCTTTCTTGATATATCTCAGACGCAGGTTTCCGATTTAACACCGCTCCGAAATCTGAAGAAACTTCAGCATTTAGGCGCATCAAGAGCAACCATTCAGGATTTGTCGCCTTTAAGTGGCTTATCCAATTTGACCGAATTATTTGTTGCCGAAAATCAGATTAAGGACTTATCGCCGCTGTATAATCATAAACTCGTTTGGCTCGACGCGGCAGATAACCAGATAGAGGATATTACGCTTCTCCTGACGATGTCGGATAGTCTTCGACATGTCTACGTATCCAATAATCGGATAGACGACGTGTCGCCTCTCTTGATGGTAAAGAATCTAGAGACCGCCTATGCACAGGGGAATCCACTGGATGAACTCGGACTTGGTGTCATGAAGTACTTAGAAAGTAATGGGGTCAAGGTTAAATATGATAAAACGCCGCCGATTACAGTTGAAATTAACGGTAACAAACTGAAAATGGACGGACAGGAACCCCTCTTGATCGACGGACGCACCTTCGTACCGATGAGAGCTATTTTCGAGGCCTTAGGAGCGAAAGTGACTTGGAACGGGGGAGAACGATCGGTCATTGGTGTGAAAGGAGCAACAGCTGTCAAGCTGACCATTGACTCCAAGCAAGCCTGGCTTAACGGACGGTCTATGACACTAGACGTATCGCCGCAACTCGTGAACGGTTCGACTTTAGTCCCAGTTCGTTTCATTAGTGAGTCTCTCGGTGCGGAAGTAATTTGGGATGACATCAAACGTGTGGTCTCCATCCAGACAGAGGAAAAGGCCACATCGACGGCGCAGCCGTCTACTCAATCCCAAGGAACATCCACATCTTCCAAACCAAGCGACCCTGCTTGGATCTTCAAAGCGAAGGAATCTGGCCTGAAGTTTGCTCATGACTGGAACGCGAGCGAAACACGGCCCCTCGTATCGGGAAGCAAGGTTTTTTATGCCGACTCGATGTATGTATATGCTGTTTCTGCCCAAGATGGCCGTTTGCTCTGGTCGTTCCCTATTGAGCATTACGCATATAAGATTATAGCGGATAAGGATTCCCTTTATTTTAATGATGAAAAGAATAATTATAGGATCGATATTGAAACGGGATCTATGAAATGGAAAGTCCCTGCAGGAATTGTAACGATACCGGTTATGGACGAATCTGTGGTTTATTTTCGAGATGGGAATCATGTTCGGGCCCTTGATAAAGCCACTGGAAACATTCGTTGGACGTACACGAAAGAGAATTTTATGGGGTATGATTTTGTCACTTACAATGATATGCTGCTCGCTGCCACAGATGGTAAAATTGTTGCGCTGAACCGGCAAACCGGGACTCAGGAGTGGGAGTGGAAGCTGGATTTTGTTACGGATGAATACGATCTTCGCAATCACCGCGTGGACTATTTTAACTTAAAAGGCGACACGCTATATTTCACCACGTTGACAGGCTATGTGTACGCCTTAGATTTGAAAACGAAATCCGCTATGTGGAGAAAAGAGTTGGGGGGCTCCATCGTATCAGCAGATGCAACCGACAAAGCACTAATCGTTAGTTATGCGAAGAAGGATGGCACCAATTGGGCCGTTTCTCTTGATTTATCTACAAGCAAGGAGCTTTGGAACCGTCAGATTGAGAATTATGTGAATGATGATTTTGGAGATAACATGATGTTAGCGGGCGACCTAATGGTGTATCGCGGAACGGCCAAGGACACTCGTTCCCCACTCCTTGCGGCCTATGACTCGAACACCGGAAGTGAGCTTTGGCGTGTTATTGGTACGAGCAGATTGACGCTGCCGAGCATCGCAGACAGGGTCATGTATGCTGTGAATGTAGACGCCCATCTGACGAAATGGAACCTCGATGGAAAAGGAACAACAAGTCGTAGTGGAGCTGCAACACCGCTCACCAAATTGACTGTGACCAAACTTTTCGAAGCACAGTCGCATATGGTGACCAACAAATGGGATATCTTGACGCAAAATACCGCCAATCATGCGCCTGTCTTCACAATTAATGGCATTAGATATTCATCTGGACTTGGGATCTATTTACATGACAAGGCTTATCCACCTGATATCGCAACAGGAGGGACCGCCTCTGTCATGATCAACGGGGAATATGCTCGTTTTAAAGCGAAAGTCGGTGCGGACGAGAGCCGCATATCCGATACAGCGTCAGGAACAATCACAATCCGCGGAGACGGCAAAGTGCTTGCCACGATTGAGAATATCCATTCCGGTCAAGCAGCACGTGAGATCGATCTCAATGTTACGGGGGTAAAGCGGCTGGAAATCAACTTTAAGTCCGATCGCAAAGGATTGCTTAATCTGATTCTGGCAGATCCAATTTTGGAGAATTAATCAATCACGAAATGACCCGTAAGAGGCACTTGGTTCTAAGTGTCCATCTTACGGGTCATCATTCTTTTATTAGAGAAGTTCTTGTCCGCCGTCGCTTTCTGTATAAATGGCGATAAGAACAATTGCCGTATCTTCCCCTATATTTCTTACCACATGGGGTGTGCATGCGTTCCAACTGAACGAATCGCCCTCTCCGAATTCAGCTGTATCCTCTCCCTGTTCTGCGTATATGCTTCCTTTAACAACAACATGAACCTCTTCACCTTCATGAGCATGAGGCACGTCTCCCGTTGAACTCCCTGGAGGGAATTCGACAAGCCTCATTTTGACGTTCTTAGTGGAGCTCAGGTGCTCCACCTTCAAATTTTCGGAGCCGCTTGTTGTGATTCTTCGCTCATTCTTTCGAACAATATGCATGCGATCTTCTTTCTTTAGGAGCAAATAAGCTAAAGGTACATTCAAAGACTGCGCTATATTTTCCAGCGTTGCTATGGATGGGGAAGTTTTATTCGTTTCAACTTGGCTCATGAAGCCTTGGGACAAACCGGTTTCTTCGCAAATTTGAGCGATGGTAATATTTTTTCTCTTGCGAATCGCTCGTATCGTGGAGCCGATATCCATCCTAATCCACCTCTAAATATTAGTAATAAAGAATATAATTTTATATTAGCAATTTTCATATTGACAGGTCAATGTATTTCGTTTTAAATTAGTCGTATAAAATTTATTTCTCTATTACTAATATTTATGATTGATACTTATCGACCGTCTTATTATGAACAAACACAAAGCATAACTTACTATCTAAGGAGGATTATTATGAATCCATTTTATCAATATGACGTTCAACTACCGGCAAAAATGGACCCAGACAGGAAATATCCAGTGATATTTACCCTGCATGGCAAAGGCTCCAATGAAAAGAATATGTTCGGTTTGGTCGCTCCGTTGGCTGATGATTTCATCATCATCGGTATTCGAGGTAATTTACGGCTTGGAGCGGGTTACCAGTATTATGATTTGAAAAGTCTCGGCAATCCGATTCGTGAGATGTTTGACGAAGCGGTTAAAGAACTCCAAGCATTCATACGCGATGTGGCGGAAAAGTATCCAATCGATCCAGGCCAACGGTATTTGCTTGGTTTTAGCCAAGGTGCTATTCTGTCGATGACACTTGCACTTACGATGGGAGATGAGCTGAGCGGGATTGTTGCGCTGAATGGGTACGTTCCTGACTTTGTGAAGAAGGAGTATCCACTGCGAAGTGTGCAGGACGTATCAGTGTTTATTTCCCATGGCGAGTATGATTCCGTATTTCCGGTTCGAATCGGTCACGAGACAGCGGCGTATTTCAAGGGTCAGACACCACGCCTAAGTTTCCATTTATACCCCACGGACCATGGGGTTTCGGAGGAAAACCAATTTGATTTCTTGAATTGGCTTAATCAAGAAGCTGGATTAACGACAACTAAGGAGTGAATAAGGATATGATGCCTTCCTATTTTTTCGCGCATGGCGCGCCATCGATCGTACTTGAGGATAACGGATATACACAACTACTAAAGAAATTTAAGGAACAGACCCCTAGACCAAAAGCAATCGTGCTCTTTAGCGCTCACTGGGAAGAGTCGGTACAGACGGTCGGCGCGGCTGAAACGTATGATACCATTTATGATTTTGGCGGGTTTCAGGATGAACTTTATACGATGACCTACCCGGCTAAAAGCGATCGTTCATTAAGCGAGCATGTTCGAGCGCTGTTTGAAAAACAAGGTATTCAGAGCGTTCTGAATGAGAGTAGAGGACTTGACCACGGAGCTTGGGCGGTTTTGAAGCTGTTATATCCGGAAGCGGATATTCCGGTTGTTGCGCTATCCGTGAATCGTCATCTGAGTAATGAGCAGCAGTATCAAATTGGCAAAGCGTTGTCGGAACTTAGGGAACAGGATATTCTCATTATCGGGAGTGGAGGAACCGTCCACAATTTAAGAAGATTGAATTGGCAGTCTGAAGGGAACGATGTTTGGGCTGAGCAGTTCGATAACTGGCTCCAGAATAAGCTAGAGTCATGGGATACTGAGGCGCTATTTCAATATCATGAACTGGCTCCCCATGCCCCAGAAGCCGTGCCAACGAATGAACACTTTATTCCGCTGTTCCTCGCAATGGGTTCTGGTGACTCCAATCGCCAGGCGAAGCTGCTTCACCGCAGCTATCAATACGGCAACTTAAGTTTAAGCTGCTGGCAATTTAATTAATGATGTTAAGTGAAAGAGGGCGGATCGGATGAAATCCGCAGTTAAAGCGGCAATGGAGAGATCCATCATATTCGCCATTGCCGCGGTTTATATTGTACAGCAGCTTACAGAGCTGGAGATGCTTACTCCTGTACTGGGATGTCTTGTCTTTTTAGCAATCGTAGTATTGTTACCGAATCTTAAAGGGTTAACGCTCTGGCTGACGGTATTCTTTATGGTTGTAGGGATAGTCCTTATGGTGCTTCAAAAAGTGGAGGCGTCGGTTTGGTTTGAGTCGGCGGAAATTAATGTGACGATCGTTACGTTGTTCATATTCGCACCGCTGTTTGGGATTCCAGTCCGACTTCCCGAATACGTCGAAGCCTTGAAACGTTTCTACCAAGAAAACTTTCGCAGCAAAGCAGCTTTATTCATAGGAACGCAGTTTCTTACACAGATCATGGGCGTGTTTATCAACGTGGGTTCGATCCCTGTCGTATATCAAATGGTTTTTGTAAAGCCGCAACCCGGTATGTCCAGGCTGCTTGCCAATGCGCTAAACCGGGGATTTGCGGGGGCGATTCTATGGTCGCCCTATTTTGCTGCGATGACGCTTGTAACTTCGGCGCTTAATTTAGCTTGGTCTTCCGTACTTCTTTATTTGCTTGGATTGGCCTTCCTAAGCCTTGTAGTAAGCTTGGCAGTCGATTACCGGGAGCTGCGGAAGACAGAACCGGAGCCACCTCAAGAGGAACAGGCTGAGAAGCTGAGGAGTGCAGTTTTCCCGGTAGGGCTCGGCATATACTTAATAACCGCAATAATCGCCATATTCCTATTGGAGCGATTGGTCGAGCTGCCGATGGTGATGTTAATTTGTATAGCGGCTGTATGGTTTCCGCTAATTTGGTGCATCGCTAAGGGATCGTTGGCCGTATACAGACAAGGGTTGAAGAATCATGTTACCGTCACGTTACCTGCCTTGCAGAAGGAAATCACCCTGTTTTTGGCTGCTGGCTTCTTCAGCGGTTCCATAGGTGCAACCAAGTTCGGATCCTCGATTCCGGCAATGCTAGCGCATATCCCTTTGTCGATATCCTTAACATTCTCGCTACTAACAGTGGCACTAATTGCGGGAACATCGTTAATTGGTCTTCACCCGATCGTGCCAGTAACCATTCTTGCTGGTGGCATAGATCCGGTGAGCGTGCAGATTAGTCCGATATATTTCGCCGTGCTGCTGCTCGGAAGTTGGAGCTTGTCCAATCCCATATCACCTGCCTCGGCCGTGAACAATTTGCTGGCTGGTCTGTTTAAGAAGCCGGTATTTGAAGTGACTGTGCCGAATTATAAATTCGCTGGTTGTATGGCGATCGTGCTGATTATTTATTTGATGGTTGTTGTGTCGTCGGGATAGGGATATGATAGACGCGAAAGAACAGTGGCTTGAATAGCTAGGGCGCATTCACTTTTGTGGTGAATGCGCCTTTAAAATTTTATGTAATAAAAAAAAATTCCATTTGATAGAATATTGGCTTATGCTTTGTTACATCACATGCATGGAATCCAGAAAAAATAACAAGCTAGGAGTACACCAAGAATGAAAAAAAATGTAAGCAAGTTCAATAAAATTTACGCCATGCAGCTGGCAACCATTTTTATTGGATTTGTCATCTTCGGGTTCTCGGAAAATATTAAAGGTCCAGCAATCCCACGTATTCAATTCGACTTTATGTTGAATGAATCCCAGCTCGGCACTTTATTATCTTTGAATGCCCTAGGTTATTTGATAGCCTGTTCATTTACAGCTTATTTGACCAAAAAATGGGGGATTAAATGGGTCACTGTCGCCGCGTTCGCCTCTATGGCTGGATCTGGTATCCTTATTTATTTCTCCCATTACTATACGTTGTTCTCGGCATCGTATTTCCTGATGTATATCGGCAATGGGATGTTAGAGATTGGCCTCGCGATTCTAAGCGCTCGGATTTTCGTGAAAAACACGGGCATGATGATGAATATGACGCATGGCTTTTACGGCTTAAGTTCAACTGTCGCTCCACTTATTGCAACTGGCCTTATGAAAGTGACGATTGCTGGCCACACACTGGATTGGCGCGGGATGTACCTGGTGATGCTGCTATTGTCTGTGATCCCGATTGTAATTGCACTGTTCAGTAAGTTCCCGGGAGATGACATCTCACATGAAGATCGTATTCCTTTAAAAGTTTTGTTAAAAGACCGGGTATTATGGTTAATGGTGCTGGTGCTTACTTTTGGCGTTGTATCCGAATTGGCCGTAGGCGGCTGGCTCGTTAACTTCCTGGAGAAAGCTTATAGCTGGGATACGGTTAATGCTTCCGGTATGTTGTCGATCTTTTTCTTATGCTTTGCGATGGCCCGACTAATTCTTGGTCCACTAACAGACCGGATAGGGTTTGTATTATCTCTTATTATTTCTTCAGGATTTTCCGCGATATGCACTTTATTTGCCATATTAGGTGGTGAAAGTGTCGCGTTCCTGTTTGCTGCTTCGGGTATAGGCATTGCGATGATTTATCCAACAGTAATGGCTTTTATTGCCAAGCGATATCCGAAGGGTAGTGATACGGTTATTACATTTACGGTAACGTTGATGGGAATAGGCAGCGTAATAGGCAATTATCTCATCGGGGGAATCACGGGGCTCGTTAAACATATGGTTGGTGAGGATTCGCCAACAAGCTTGCTTCGAGGACTTCAAGCTGGCTACGGCTTTATTGGATTATGTGCAGCATTATGTGCCATAACCGGACTTATTTTATACGTACATTTGTATAAGAGAAAAGAAGTCATCTAACTCATAAAAACAAGACGTTAACTAAAATCTATGTACATATAGGGAACCAGTTAGGATCAATCAGTTCTTATGCAGTTTAGGGGAAAGACAAAAGAGGCTCCATTGGAGCCTCTTTTGTTCATCTTATTACTGCGGGTTATCTGAAGAATTTAGCAGATGCATTCTTTCTTCTGAATCTAGTTTAGGACAGGTTGTGCAATAATCACGAGTCTCTGCGCTAGAATCAATTTGATAAGCTAAGCAACAGTATGGCCGTAAATAGAAGTCTGGGCCATGCCAATCCGGGTGCTTGAAAACGCGCAGTTTAACTGCTAACAGATTGCCATGTAGCGGTTCGAACAAGAGAACTCGATCTCTTCGTATGAGTTTTAAGCGGTGCTCGGTTTGCCAATGCTTCTGATCGGACTCCAATCGGATATAGAGTTGTTGCAGGTTATGCGAAACTAGTGCCCACATCACCTTGATGTTAGTTCCAGTATGCAGGGCTACGGATTGAAAAAGCGGTGCTGTATGAGTTTGCAGAAGTTGGACATATTCACTAAATTGGAGATCACGCTCAAGAACAGGACACGCTGGCAGCGAGTATCCTTTCATAATTTCTGTCTCGTACGCCATAGCACCGCCTTGCGTTATACGAAATCGGACGTGTTTAGGGTATGCCGAGATCAAAGTATCGTGAAGGCTTGCCGCTGCAAGGAGTCCCATAAGGAAAACAGAATATCGTTTTGCAAATAAGGTACCTATTACAATGCGTTTAGGATTTCCCAATTGGGCAGACTGTACGCTCAGGATGTGAGCTATGGAATCTTCCTCCAATAGACTCATCACTGAATAGGAGTAAGACGATTTTTCGTAGTCGCGGAGCGTTGTTACGAAATATTTTCGCAAGGAAGAAGTGAGATCATCCATGCTTGTATCCTCATTGGTCATCATTACTTAATAATTTTCATGATTTCATCAATAATTTCCCCACGTCCGATGACACCCCATCCTTTAAATAGCCAGAAGGAGTCTGTTTCATAAATTTTGTTTGTCATAACGGCCGGGGTATTTTTCCACAGAGGGCTTGCTTTTAAGTTTTTTAAAAAGTCGTTAGCGTTAGGGTCTGTTTCTAATAAAACAAAGTCGGCATTGATATCAGGAATTTTTTCCATAGATAAGTCAACGCGTTTATCTTTAGGCGTAAGTGCAGTCGGTGTAAATCCTAGATCGTTATAGAGCAACACGTTGGTCGGATGCCCATTTTGCGCATAAAGCTGAAGATTCTTTTCTCTAACGCGCAAGTAAGCCATATTCTTGTTGGGTAATGTTTTAATTTGCTCACGTGCTTTCGCTACCTTTTGCTCGAGTTCGGCAATTTTCGCTTTGGCTACATCGACTTTGTCATACATCTCAGCGATCATCAGGATATCTTTTTTCCAAAAGTTAACGTCGCTCTCATACTCCTGCCATTCATTCCCCATCACAATCGTTGGTGCGATTTTTTGAAGTTGATCATAAGTGGTAGCGGCGGTACGGCTCTCAACGAGAATGACATCTGGCTTTATTTCCAAAATAGCTTCGAGATTAGGCTTGTCAGCTGATCCAACCAGCGTAACACCTTGCAGTTGTTTAGCTAAATAAGGCAGGTAATCTCCACCATAGCGGACTTCATTGTTTACGCCAGCCGGCTTTTCGCCAATAGTTAACAAATGGTCGATATAGGCAGCTGAAAGAACAACAATCTTATTGATTTTTGCGGGAATAACCGTTGTACCTTTCAAGTGGTTGATAGTTCTCGTCGACGGAGCTGCTGGTGTAGCTACAGGTGAAGCCGGGCTTGCACTCGATTGAGTTTGTTGGCTTTTTCCTGTATCGGCACCGCAAGCCGACAATACAAGTACGAGAATGATGGACATGATCCATCCCATATAGTTGTTCCTAAGCATGCGTCTTCCTTCTTCCTCCCTAAATAATAATAATAATCATTATCATTATAAAAGGGTGCATAGACTTGCTCAATGGATTATCTCACTGTATTCCCTTGAACTATTTCACCTTATCGATCTGTAAGTGATCTGCAACTTGATTCATTGCCCATAGTCGACCAGTTGGTCCTAACGTTTTGAAGAGCAAATCGCTTGCATCGTAAACTTGATGTTTTCTTACCGCATCCAAAGCTAACCATTCCTCAGATAACATAAGCTGCTGCAGCCGCTGTCTAGCACTTTCCGTAGGATCCGTCATTAAAAAAATATGATCCGGATTAAACAGCTTTAATTCGGATAGTTGAAAATCGATCGCCCATTCCGTACGTGGGAATTCGGCTGGAAGCATCAGACCAAGATCATGATGGAGCAGCGTTCCAGTCTGATTGAGCGTGCCATAAATACGATAGAAACCAGAACTAACTCGGATATAATATGCGGTTTGAGAACCCCATTTTGTTGTGATTTTATGTTGAAGCCTATTTCTGTGTTCGGCATATGTATCTTTCCAGGACACCGCCTGCGATTCTTTACCCAAAATCCCAGCTAAATAGGTCAACAGTTGATCATAATCATTCGAGTGCCTTAACACGATCGTAGGTGCTATACGTTTCAATGTATCGTCCATTTCCAAACGATCGCTGGTCAGGATGAAGTCGGGCTTGGTTTGAATCAGCTTATCATAATTCAGTTTAATGCTTTCCAGACGGACGGCGTCCTGATTTATGGATTCAAACGAAGGAACAGGATAACTTTGGGATACCCGGTATTGATAGGACAGAACAGCAACAGGATGAAGACCAAGCGTCATGAGATAATCATCAAGGCCATAGTACAGCGCGGCAATTCGACGATTTTGGTCTTTCATGTATATGGTAGGAGCGACACCGGCCTCTTTCTTAAAAGCTCTACTGAAATATGCTCGTCTTTATAACCGACTTGTTGAGCCACCTCTTTGATTTTCACTGGAGAAAAAAGCAGTTGTTTTGCTTTTCGGATACGCTGTTGTAAAAAATATTCCGTTGGTGTCATTTTCATCAGATGCTTAAAGGTTCTTGTAAAATGATTGATACTATAGCCTGCAATTTGCGCTAGCTGACCAATTTTAAGTTCCTTCGTATAGTTCTCGTTTATGAATGCGAGTGCATGTTCCATGCCAATTGGTGTCTCAGGTTCGCTCTCTTGTGAACTGGTGCCTGCCATAAGTTTAGTAAGTAGGTTGTGCAATTGGTATTTCAAATCGATCTTCTCGTGAATATGGCGGTTCTTACCCGTGGCCAAGATACGTTCAATTATATCTTTGATCGTGTGATCTTGAGAGGATATTGGATGCTTTCCGCTGATTGGGAAATAGGGTTGCTCCATGCGCCATTCTTTACGATGTTTCTTTATTAGCAAGTAAGAGAAGAAGATAACTGAATAGTAAATCGGATTCAAGCCTTGGGACGTGCCCTCGACAATCATCCCAGGTGACAAGATGAATATATCCCCTTCCCGCGCTATATGGGTAACTTCATTGATGGAGAGCACACCTGTACCATAAGTTATTAGGCAGATGGCATATCGATGAACGATTCTTTTACTCAAAATGTGTTCATCCTGTTTTTTATTACTGCTATAAATTCGGATTGATGAAAAAAATAAATTTTCAAGCAACTCGGTTGAATTCCAATCTCTCATTTTTCATTATCCTTTCTTACACAATACGTATTCGGGGGGCGGGGGAGGAGGGTATCTAGTACTTAATTGTTCTTAATTATATAAGTTCGTGAGGGAAACGTCTTTACAAATTGAGTAATTATTTTAATGAACCAACAAGCCATTTCAATTTTAAGGTATCTTAATAAAAAAGTAGTGAAAAAGTTATGAACTACATTAGGTTAGGGAGGGAATCTTGATGGGAACTGAATAACGAAAACACTAAAGAGGTTATGGTTGCTTGTAATTTTAGATGTTTCAACTAAAACAGTGCTTGGGGTGTAGTTAAAGATACGCAGCGGTAGATTTCGAAGGAACTGGGCATTAGTCGTTCTTATGAATCAAGGATTGAGAACCGGGCACTCATGAAGCTGTACCATGAGTTTTATAAAGGCAAGCGACAAGTTGTTAGATTGGAGCATTGGATTCTTCATTTATTTGGCTTCAAATAATGGCGCCGAAGATGATGACAGCCTTAATTCAAATTGAGCATGTTAGTAAATTTTACTATAGGGGTGGCGAGACGATTCGAGCGCTGGATGGCATTTCGCAAGGTGAATTTGTAGCTATCATGGGGCCTGCGGGTTCTGGGAAATTACATACTGATGAGTATCATAGGCTGCTTGGAAATTTCGGATGAAGGGGGTTACACCCTCAATGGGAAACGGATTACCGTAGTTTAATTTTCCATTTCACAAAAGAAGGATCCTTTTTATGGTAAATATTTTGTGAAATGATTTAGCTAGTCCTTCTACGATAGAACTTTTGAATAGATGAATAGAAAAATTTGATATACAGTATACTGTGACAAACTGTTGATATATAGTAATTCTATTAAATTAAATCCGATTATATATATTGGTATAATTGGGCAAAAGGAGTCACTACCATGTCCAGGAGACAACTAAAGCTGGGAGCTAGTTTAAACGGAGTCGGAAATAGTATATCCTTTTGGAGGCATCCCGAAGTGCCAACCGATGCAAGCGTTAATTTAGCATTCTATAAAGAGCAGGCCCGTAAGGCTGAGCAGGGAAAATTCGATCTCTTGTTTATCGCTGATGGCTTGTATATTAATGAAAAGTCTAATCCGCATTTTTTGAACCGTTTTGAGCCGCTTACACTGCTGTCGGCCCTAAGTGAAGCAACGACTCATATCGGTCTGGTTGCAACCTTATCTACTTCCTACAGCGAGCCGTTCACAGTGGCCAGACAGTTTGCTTCCATTGATCTTATTAGCGGAGGAAGAGCGGGCTGGAATGTAGTCACATCACCTTTGGAAGGCTCGGCGCTTAACTTCGACAAGGGCGAGCATCCACATCATTCGCTGCGTTACGAAATTGCTGAGGAGCATCTTGAGGTTGTAAAAGGGCTTTGGGACTCGTGGGAGGATGATGCGTTTGTTCGAGACAAAACTAGCGGGGTATTCTTCGATCCCGCTAAGCTTCACACGCTTCACCATAGGGGCAAACATTTTGCTGTTCAAGGGCCTCTGAATGTTGCTCGTTCCAAGCAAGGGTACCCAGTTGTTTTCCAGGCAGGGTCATCGGATTCTGGCAAAAATCTTGCTGCCAAGTCGGCGGACGCGATATATACAGGACACGAGACATTCGAGCAAGCGCGTGATTTTTATCAAGATGTAAAAGGCAGAGCTGCGGCTTACGGTCGTCAGCCGGGTGAGATTCTGATTTTTCCAGGAATCGGCCCGATTGTCGGCAGAACTGAAGCGGAGGCAGAGCGCAAATATCAGGAAATTGTGGAACTTGTTACAATTGAACAGGCACTGAATTATTTGGGTCGTTATTTTGAGCATTATGACTTCTCGCAGCATGCTCTGGATGATCCGTTTCCAGATCTCGGCGACTTTGGCAGCAACAGCTTCCGCAGTACGACAGACAGCATTAAACAAGAGGCGAAGGAAAAGGGTCTCACACTTCGACAAGTTGCCCTGCGGGCATCAACACCGAGAAGTAATTTCATCGGGACGCCGGAGAAGGTAGCTGATCTCATCCAGCAATGGTTCGAGGGCGGAGCAGCGGATGGCTTCACCATTAGGACATTCGTACCGAACGGACTTTCCGATTTTATCGATCTGGTTGTGCCTGTGCTGCAGGAACGCGGAATTTTTCGTAAGGAATATGAAAGTGATACGCTACGAGGCAATCTAGGTTTAAAAGTACCAGTGAACCGTTATATTCGGCAGTCTGAAGCGGTGAGAGGGAAATAGCATGATTACCGCTATCCACTATCGAATCTAATTCATCCATAATAACTGAAAAAGGCGTCCTCTAAGCAGTGCGGCTTGAAGGACGCTTTTTCTACATTTAATTAATTAGAATGCGGGAACTACCGCAACTCCATACTTGTCTAGGATAAACTTCTTCACCTCAGGGGAGGTCAAAGCAGCACCTAATTTTTTAATTTCGTCTCTGTTTTCGTCACCTTTGCGAACGGTAATTACGTTGGCGTAAGGAGAGTTTGCATCTTCTCTGAACAGGGCAGTTTTTGGATCAATTTTAGCTTCAATAACAATGTTTGTGTTAATAACTGCGCCATCAAGGTCCTGTAAAGATCTAGCTAAGGTAGGGGCTTCTGCTTCTACAAATTTCAGGTTTTTCGGATTACTGACGATGTCTTTAGGTGTTGCTTGGTAAGTGGATAAACCGTCTTTTAACTTAATTAAACCTTGCTGTTGAAGAAGCACAAGAGCTCTATATTCGTTGGATGGGTTATTCGGGATGCCGATTTTCGCACCTTCTTTAATTTCATCCTTTGATTTGAGCTTGGTGGAGTAGAAGCCGATAGGCTCTACGTGAACTTTAATCGGATTTACAAAGTCGAAGCCTTTTTCAGTTTTAACTGAATCAAAGTAAGGCACATGTTGAAAGTAGTTCGCGTCGATTTGCTTATCTTTAAGTAGCTGATTCAAGAGATCTTCATCCGTAACTTTAACTTGAAGGTTTATACCTTGTTCCTTCAGCTTCGGTTTAACGAAATTAAGGATTTCTGAGTGAGGGATTTCCGCTGATCCTATTGTTAAAGTAACTTCTTTTTTTGGCGCTTCTGTTGGAGCGCTACTTTGGGCTGCTGCCGCTGCTGCGGAAACTTTGGGGCTGTTTGATGCTTCAGTGCTGGTTTTTGCACCACACCCAGCAAGGATAACACTAAAACCGACGGATAATGAAACAATTGAAAATAATCTTTTTTTAATCATGAATTTCTCACTCCTATTTCTATATGTGTATTTGAAAATGCTATGAAACCGATAGCTTAATCAGGCTTGAAGCGTTTTTTATGAATGGACCTAGAGATGTAGTCTCCCGTCCACTGAAAAATCTGTACAAGAAGAATAATGATAATCACTGTTGCGATAAGTACGTCTTCACGAAATCTCTGGTAACCGAAGCGGATTGCCAAACTTCCCAGTCCTCCGGCCCCGATGGCTCCGGCAATGGCAGTAAATTCAGTAATTGCGATAATGGCAATTGTTACTCCGCGTACTAGCGCTGGCAGGGCTTCAGGAATGAGCACTCTGAAAATAATGATAAAAGGGGTAGCGCCAACGGCTTTTGCCGCTTCTATTTTACCTGTGCTAACTTCCTTAAGCGATGTTTCGATAATCCTTCCCAAGAAAGGCGCAATACCGATCGAAAGTGACACGATAGCTGCTGTAGGTCCCAAAGAGGTTCCGACAATCAAACGGGATAAAGGAAGCAACAGAACGATTAGTATGATTGATGGAATAGAGCGAATGCAATTTATGATTATACTAATGACTTTATGGAGCTTCGTAGCCTCGAGAATGCCGCCCTTCTCAGTTACTACCAGAGTGACGCCAAGTGCAGAGCCAATAATTAATGCGAAAAAGAAAGACCAGAACAGCATAAAGAGTGTTTCTAGAAGAGCTGGCCAAATTAATTCGATTAATTCCTCAATCATATACTAACGCTCACCCTCTCCTTGACTTGATACTGGTTCCGGTAGAAATCCGTAATTTTAACAAACCTTTTGGCAGTGTCGCTTTCTGGATGGAGAAAAAATTTGTCAACGGATCCTTGCTCAACGATTTTGCCATTCTCAATGACTGCAAAGTTTTTGCAAATGTGCTGCAGTACATCGAGTTCATGGGTGATTAGCACAATTGTCAAATTAAGCTTACGGTTGATGTCTTTTAGCAGTTCCAGGATTGAGTAGGTCGTTTGAGGATCAAGGGATGATGTCGCTTCATCACTGAGCAGCACGTCTGGCTCATTCACGAGAGCTCTGGCGATGCCAACGCGCTGTTTCTGACCTCCGCTCAATTGCGATGGATGGGAATTCTCTTTGTCACCCAGCTCCACAAGATCCAGTATTTCTCTAACACGCTGGTGAATGTAGCTCTTAGGATGCCCTGCAACTTTTAAGGGAAAAGCAACATTTTCAAACACGGTCTTAGAATCAAGAAGATTAAACTGTTGAAAAATCATGCCGATTTTCAGTCTGGCCAGGCGCAGATCTTTCTCTGACAGATCAGTAATGATCTTGCCCTCAATCTCAATGCTCCCAGAATCGGGCTCCTCCAGCCGATTGAGACACCGAATTAACGTCGATTTACCTGCGCCACTAAAGCCAATGATGCCAAAAACATCGCCTTTATCAATTTCAAGGTTGACATTCTCTAACGCAGTGAAGATTGATTTAGAAGTTCGGTATGTTTTATTAAGATTTTTTATAGCAATCATTATGTAATCCTCCTCAATACCTACTAATCCGATAGTGTTAGTTTAATTTATATGATTTTCAAAAATGTGTCAAGATAATTTCTTATGCAGTGATTCAAGCATGGAATCAGGGTATTGACGGAAAAACGAGAGAATGGTAAATTATAACACATTAAATCTATTGAATTACTTGTATTTAAAAGGAGGAGGCCTCATGATTCGTAAAAGACAAATAAAACTGTCCGCCTATTTAGTAGGAACAGGCATGCATGTTGCATCTTGGAGACATCCCGACTCTCAGACGAATGCCAGCATAGATATTGACTATTACAAACATTTGGCTGGAATCGCGGAGCAAGGGAAGTTCGATTTCGCTTTTATTGCGGATAGCCTAGCAATCAATGAAGAATCGCATCCGAATATTTTGACACGTTATGAACCTATTACCTTAATTACAGCGTTAGCAGGGGCAACCTCAAAAATTGGAGTTGTAGCGACAGCCTCTACCTCTTATGTGGAGCCATATAACTTAGCACGTCAATTCATGTCCGTCGATCATATCAGCAAAGGCAGAGCTGGATGGAATGTTGTTACGACCAGAGATTTATCTGGTAATACAGCTTTGAATTTTAATGGTTCTGAGCATTATGAGCACAGCTATCGATATAAACGGGCTGAAGAATTTGTAGATGTAATCAAAGGCTTATGGGATTCATGGGAGGACGACGCCTTTATCCGGGACAAAGAAAGCGGCCAGTTTTTTGACCGCAGTAAGCTTCACAAGCTAGGACATGTAGGCGAGTTTTTCTCGGTGCAGGGGCCATTAAATATACATCGTTCTAAACAAGGCCATCCTGTGCTGGTGCAAGCCGGATCCTCAGAGTCAGGACAACTGTTTGCAGCGAGGAGTGCGGAGGTTATTTTTTCCCATAAAAATAGTCTAGAGGACTCGCAAGAATTTTATCGTTCATTCAAAAGCAAGGTTGTCTCATTTGGCCGATCCTCTGATGAGGTGCATATTCTGCAGGGGATTTCACCAATTATTGGAGTTACAGAGGACATTGCACAGCAGAAGCTTGCCTACTTAGAATCTTTAATAACCGATGAAACAGGCTTAAAGTTTCTAACCGATTATTTTGGAGGCTTGGATTTGAGTGAGCATACACTGGAAACCAAATCGCTTGATATTGGATTTGGCGAATTGACTGGTGTAAGAATCGAATATGAAAATTTTCGTCCTTTCGTTATCAAAGAGAACCCAACGCTTAGAGAACTTTACTCTTTATTAACTGGTTCATATACCGTCAACGATTTTGTAGGAACTCCTGAAAAAATCGCAAATAATTTAGAAAGATGGTTTGTTGAAAGAGCGGTAGATGGGTTTATGTTGATGTCACCGCTTTTGCCGAGCAATTTGGAGGACTTCGTGAATCTGGTCGTTCCTCTTTTGCAGGAGAAGGGATTATTCCGTACTGAATACGAAGGTGATACGCTTCGTGCTCATTTGAATTTGCCGGTGCCCCAAAACCGATATAGCTTAACGAATTCGGCAATAAATAAGTAAAACTCCCTTAAACATTATTAGAACGTTAGTTTAATAGCATTAGAATGGAGGCTACCGGTAGATCGGATTCGGTAGCTTATACTGCGTTTACGGTCAAAGTTAGAAATTCCGGAATGTGGGAGTGACGAAGCTGCGGATTTAAATAACTTGGGTGAAACTGCTGATAAAGTAAGGAAGACAGCATTGGACGGAAGACGCAGTTTGGCGATGTCGATACCAATGCTTGGTACTATGAGGCTGTTCAGAAGGCTGTATCCAAGGAACTCATAGATGGGGTAGATCTGGAGCGTTTTGCGCCAGAAGAGGCGATCACTCGCGAGCAAATGGCTGTGATGATTGGCCATGCTTATCGATTCTTGGGACTCGGCAGTACTTCGTCAGGGGACTCTGCTTCGCTGGACCCATTCATTGACAGCAGTAGTGTACAAGATTGGGCTAAAGCCGATGTCACTCTGGCAATTAAGGAAGGTTTCATGATGGGGTGTAACCGCTGAAAGCTTTGAGCCCGGAGGGATCACGACGCGTGCGCTAGCTGCAGTAGTGTTGAGAAGATTACTTGAGCATAGTGCAAGAAAATAATTCTTAATAAACGGGCCTATGGAGCAGTTTCTATTGGCCCGTTTTTCATGAAAAATTTTGGACATACGTCCTTCACAACCTTTTTTATTATTCAATGGAAATGATACTAATAGTTCGTCGACTCTGCGCGCCATGTAGCTTAGGATTGATTTATCCCCATTAACCAGAAGGATGTTACTTATATGCAAGACTTTGGACTACGTCTTAAAGAATTACGACAACGATCAAATATGTCTCAAGACATGCTTGCCTCTCTCTCTGGACTGGACAGAACGTATATTGGGGGAGTGGAACGTGGTGAGCGCAATGTTTAACTGAAAAATATTGAAATTTTATGTAACACACTCGATATGATGACCAAAGATCAGCCCATTGCCTTTCAACATGAAGTTACAGCGATTTGGGAAGAGCTTCAACGATGGTTTCTGCATCATTGAGGTCATTTAGTGGACAGAAACCTAGCGTTTATTCATCGAGTTAATCTCATGCTCACCTGGTTTTCATGGTCTCGTCACTCCACTATTCCAGCTAATAGCTTGTCAATACTTAATTATTAATGATGGATTCATGAAGTGATATACTTAAAAAAGTGCATGGGAAATTACCGTCCCATAAAGCACGGAATTATATTCCATATATTTCTAGCTTTCATGACTTACTCTAAACGGAACGCTTCCTTAGTAGCAAAAATCCAGTGGATGAGTTTATTCACACAAGCAATTATAGCTACTTTGAACAGCTTTCCCTCAGCACGTTTCTTATCATAATAAGCCCTTAATTTCTTATTTCTATTGCTACGGATACCACATCGTACAGCTTGATACAGGGCAGTACGAAGTCTTCTGGAGCCATGCTTAGTGATTCTATTCTGGATTGCTGTAAACTTGCCTGAAGAAAAAACGCTTGGATCAACGCCAGCAAAGGCCACCAGTTTCTTTGCGTGATCAAACCGATCGATTTCCCCAATTTCAGCCAAAATTGTTGCAGCAATTTTAGTGCCAATACCGGGTATCGATTGAATTAATTCATATTCTAGTAACTCTTCTGCCAGAGCATCTACCGATTTAATAAAGGTTGCTAGATGCTCCTGGTATTGAAGAAGCAACTTGATGAGCAACTGCAAGGAGATCAAGTGGCTTGGAAAAGCCGTCTCCTTAAATGGATTTCGCTTTGCCGCAGCTGCCAGGCTTTGTGCACGTTCCAAACACCACGATGCGGATTTGCCACGCCCAGTGAGTCGCCCGATCGCTGTTGCAATTTCATTATCGGACATTTCTAGGACCTCTTTAGATGTCGGGTGTAAGGCCAGAAATCGAAGGGAAACTTTAGAATAAAGATCACCAAACACGCCATGATATTCGGGAAAAACCTGATCCAGAATTGACTGGAATTGTAGTTTTGCTTGAACATAGATACCCGTTAAAGATTCATATTGTCGTGTTAAATAGCGTAAATTCATGAGATGCTGACCCCGTTTTTTGTAGGGTTCAAACTCCTCTTTATAAAACAGTGTCCAAAGTTGATAAGCATCAGCGGCATCTGTTTTCACCCGTCGCAAATTGGTTTTTTTGGCTTCGTGCGAGATTAACGGATTAATTATGATGTACAGATACTGTTGCTCGTCCAAATACTGAACGACGGGACTGTGATAATGGCCTGTCGCTTCCATAACAATGGTGGGAGGCATCTCTGCAGCCGATTCCAATCCTCTAATATAATTTAAAAATGAAGCTAAACCTTCAATATCATGACTAAACCTAAAAATCTTCCCATGAGGTACTCCACGATCTAAAAAAGCTTGTGCATGGCTCTCACCCTTTGAAACATCCAAACCAATGACTGGATTCATAACATCACTCCTGTAGTATTCTCACCGGCAGCCCCTAACCTTCTTGTTTTCCACACTATCGCATGTGATACGGGATTCATGTCCCAACCAGCCTAACCATGGTTGAACAAGTAGGGGGGATGAACAGAATAGCTCTCGGGATCAAAGTCCCACGGGCAGATACGCTCGATCCCCGGCTACCGCTATCTTAAGACCACACAAAAATGAGGTCTACCAGAAATATCTGGTGACCTCATAATACGAACTGGAAGATTACTTCAACAGTGACAGATAACGGGGAAACTTGAAACATGTGTGGTATAATCCGAATTTAAGAATAAAATAATGGTAGTACCAACTCAAAATCCTAGGAGCACAATTATGAACTTAAAATTCTTTATTATTTTCTTAACGTCACTATTAACGTTGACTGCATGCGTCTCCAATAGTTCAGTTCGGGCACCTGTACAAAATTCAATTAACATAACAGATGAATCGGACACAGAAACAATTCCTGAAGTAAAGGCCCCTGACGGTAAAAAACTACTCTTCTTCCAACGTCAAGTGATTTACCCAGTTCGGATGTGAACAAAGCTGCCCTGACGCCGACAGTATTCGCTCCAAATACGGACATATCCATTCATCTTGAAAATACCGAAGAGTTTAATTACATCATCAATAAGAAGAGCGAAATTTATAATTTTTCATGGGAACCTGTTACCGAGCTGATGCCCATGAGAGGTAATATCAAAGTTCCTTCTGAAAAAGGAATATTTGTTGGTTTACTTGCAATTGTCATGAAATCAGGAAAATCAGCAAGGTGCTTCTTCGCTATTGATGTTCGTTAATGAGAAACCCCAGATGCTTTAGCATAATGTTATTACAGGCTTTAATCATTAAACTATGAAAGAAGACGCAGTTCATTAATGTTTTTTAAAATGTGCAGCGCCTAGGATATTGGTAATCAGTAGATCAGGAGACTTCAGAAATTGTAACGTTATAGCCTAAGGTTTCAAGTCTTCGCACTGAATTCCTTACGATAGATCCAAGTTTTTGATTATCAAAATAATCCTCACCTAAATCTACATACATTTCTTTTCTTGTCAGCAGATAATAAGCGATTCTTAGCATGGCATGTGCTACTACAATAGCTGCTCTTTTCCTGCCTTTTCGTGCTGATGTTCGCCTGTACATAGCACCAAGGTAGTTTTTGGAGGCTCCTACGGAATGTGCTGCTTCTGTTAATGCAGATTTTAGATATTTATTTCCTTTCTTTCCTTTAGAAGACTTCCTTTTGCCTGCGCTCTCATTATGTCCAGGTATGAGTGCTGCCCATGAACACAAGTGTGCCGCGCTTGGAAACTGTTTTTCAATATTTGTTCCTATTTCAGCCAAGATTTGTTCAGCCATTCGAGTGGCGATCGCTGGTATAGAATCTAATCGCTCTATGTCTTCCTGATTTGAGATGACTCTCTGCCAAACCTCTTGATCTAACATCTCAATCTGCTCAGTAAGGAAATCGATTTGGGCTAAAATGGTTTTAAGCATCATTCGTTGATGTGGGTTAACGTAACCTCGAAGAGAGAGCTCGAGTTCATCATTTTTTTTCATTGATCGCCGAGCGAGGCTGGCTAGTTTTTTTTGGTCATCTTCATCCTCTGCGATGGCATGAAGCATGTCCTTAGACGAGACTCCCATAATATCTGAAACCACAGAGCCAAGTTTAATGTTTGCACCTTCTAGCACTTTTTGAATTCGATTATGTTGCCTGGCACGTTCTTCAATAATGCTTCGGCGATAACGAACTAATTCACGTAATTCTCGTTGAATTCGGTTTGGTATAAAACTAGCTGTCAGAAGTCCATGACGAAGAAGTTGGGCAATCCATTCCGCGTCCTTGACATCCGTTTTACGTCCAGGCAAAGCTTTCATATGCTGAGCATTCACGACAAGAAACTCAATATCTTCAGCTTCTAATAAGTTAACAATTGGTTTCCAGAATACGCCTGTACTCTCCATCGCTACGTGGGTATACCCATGCTTCTTAATCCAGTCAATTAACTGTAGGAGAAATACTGTTTTAGTAGAAAATGTTTGAATCTCCTTTCCTGCGGGTGTCATCGTACATGCAGTAATAGAATCCTTATGAACATCCATGCCACATGCTCGCTCAATAAGTATATCCATTGAAATTATCCTTTCTACGACCTGAATTATGGGCTGGTGCAACAACCAAAAAGGATTAATCTACCATGAGTGCTTCCCGAAGGAGCGACATTCTGTGATGCACCGTGGTCGGTGGAGTCAGACTAACGGATGGGCTCTAACGCACCATAGTTGATTGACCTTCCTCACCCAGCCGTAGTAGAAGTATTGACGGATTTTATCCATTTTCATCCTCTGTGGTGCAGCGCTGGTTTCGCGCGCTGCATGGATAACGGGAGTTTAGCGAAATAACAATTCTTAATTCACACTCTAAATACTCCCAGATTGACCCTTTTGTGATCCGAGCAGAAGGGTTTTTGATGTTATATATCTTAGTCTTTTGCGTACTTCGATTCCTCGTTATCTTTAGTGTGTTGCTGGTCACGGGACAAAAAATTTTCTTATCAGCTGTAGGAATTTTTGTAACGATTAGAACTTAGGATTGAAGTTTTCAGGTTGTTCTGTATAATGTCAATCTTCAATCTTACACTTTGAATCCTCTTTACATTGGCGCCCCTGTCTGCTAAAATGACCACACCCGATTGTCAACCAAAAAAATATATTTTGGTTGACGATAAAAATTAAAAATCAAGGGATGGTGATAATTTTGATAACGGATTACGAACGGCTTGCTGCCATGAATAAGGATCACTTATGGCATCCTTTTACTCAAATGAAAGACTACAATAACTCTGATCCACTCATTATTGAACGCGGTGAAGGCATCATGCTATATGACGTCCAAGGACGCGCTTATTATGACGGTTTCTCATCAGTTTGGCTCAATGTACATGGGCACAACGTGCCAGAGCTAAATCAGGCGATCACGGAACAGTTAGGGCGAGTCGCCCATTCCACACTTCTCGGAATGGCCAATGTACCAGCAATCGAGCTTGCCGAAAAGTTGGTGGGAATCACGCCGGAAGGATTAAACAAAGTGTTTTACTCAGATTCTGGAGCAACTGGTGTCGAGATCGCAGTCAAAATGGCGTTTCAATACTGGCATAACAAGGGGATACGGGGTAAAACGAAGTTTATCACGATGAATCAAGCGTACCACGGTGATACAGTTGGAGCAGTAAGTGTCGGTGCAATACCTCTTTACCATGACGTGTTTCGCCCCATGCTATTTCCTTCGCACGTCATTCCGTATCCCTACGCTTATCGATATGACGGCGGTGAGACGAAGGCAATGGAAGATACACTGACCGCACTACGCAATTTCCTCGAGACACGGGCAGATGAGATTGCGGCTCTCATTGTAGAGCCGATAGTGCAAGGGGCTAGTGGCATCATAGTCATGCCGCCTGGCTGTTTAAGCCAGATGGCAAAGCTGTGCCGCAAGTATGGCGTTTTGCTCATCGCTGATGAGGTGGCGACCGGTTTCGGTCGAACGGGGGCTATGTTCGCTTGTGATCTCGAAGATGTTTCACCAGATTTGATGGTGATTGGGAAAGGGTTGACCGGGGGCTATTTGCCAGTGGCAGCGACGCTTGCGACGGATGAGGTGTATGAAGCGTTTTACGCCGATTACCAGGAGCAGAAAACATTCTTCCACGGTCATTCTTATACAGGGAACCCGCTTGGTTGTGCCGTTGCATTGGCCAGCTTGAAGCTGTTTGAAGAACGCAACATGGTCGAAGAAGTGAGGGCAAAGGAAATATTTGTCGAGCGTAAGCTAGCAGCGCTTAAGGAGCGCCCACACGTCGGTGAAATAAGGCAAAAGGGACTGATGATCGGAATAGAACTTGTACGGGATAAGGTTACACGAAAGCCATACGATTGGGCAGATCGAATCGGCGTTCGTACGAGTCAGCAGGCCAGAGAACTTGGCATGCTAACAAGACCACTCGGGAATGTAATTGTCTTCATCCCTCCGCTTACTAGTAGTGAAGCTGAGCTGGATGCCATGATACATATTTTGTCGGAATCGATAATAAAAGTCACCGAGATGGTTGAGTTAGCATGAACAAAGTGAACTGTGAGACTGAGACGGTACGAGGCTTATTTGTGACAGGCACGGACACTGGCGTGGGGAAGACGGTCATAACGGCAGCTATTACCGCTATGCTCCGTTCTGAGGGGCTAAATGCCGGTGTCTGGAAGCCGATTCAGTCTGGTGCACCACTTGGTAGCGGACTTACCGATGCTGAGCGTCTGTTGAAAATAACGGGACTCAAAGAACGGCCAGAGGCAGTTGCGCCATTTACATTTGAAGCTCCGCTTACGCCGATGCTCGCTGCTAAGCAAGCAGGTGTGAACCTTACGCTGAAGGAGCTAATCGCAGCTGGCTTACCACTTACCAAACGTTATGAGGCGCTGCTCGTCGAAGGCGCCGGCGGCGTAGCTGTACCGCTGACCGAAGACGCCCTCTTGGTGGATTTAATCTCAGAGCTTGGGATACCTGTTCTAATTGTAGCCCGCTCTAGCCTCGGAACCATTAACCACACACTTTTGACTGCTGCATTCCTTCTGAATCACGGTATCCCGATTATTGGTGTCATTTTAAACGATGGAGAATTAACAGAGCTAAATGACGATCCGAGTGTTGCTACGAATGCAGAACTAATTGAACAATACGGTGGCCTTGAGGTCCTCGGTCGGTTTCCACATTTAAAAGCCGAAGCGACTTCAGAGACGTTAATACATACGTTACGAAACACAATACAAATCACGCCTATCAGAGAGGCATTTGCAGTTCAACTTATGGGAGGATGATTGAGATGAAAACAATTTCAGCAGAGATGGAGTGGCAATCGCTTGCCCAGAAAGCATTGCATAGAGAATGTTTAACGTTGAAGGAAGGGCTAGCTGTGCTCGAAGCCGAGGATGATGAGTTATTGTTACTCATGCAGGCTGCGTTTAATGTGAGAAAACATTTTTACGGTAAAAAAGTGAAGCTGAATATGATCATCAACGCCAAAAGCGGCCTTTGCCCTGAAGACTGCGGCTACTGCTCACAATCGATCGTTTCCACGGCACCAGTTAAGAAATACACCCTGCTTGATAAAGACACGTTGCTTTCAGGCGCACGTGAAGCGCTGGCACGCAAAGCCGGAACCTATTGCATCGTAGCGGCTGGGAAGGGACCAACAGACAAGGAGCTAGATCAAGTAGTGGACGCGGTTAGAGAAATTCGCCAAACAATGCCGCTAAAAATTTGTGCATGTCTAGGCATTCTCAAGGACGATCAAGCGAAACGGCTTGCAGAAGCTGGCGTACATCGCTACAACCACAACTTGAACACGAGCAAAGCTAACTACGCATCCATCACGACGACCCATACCTATGATCAACGTGTTGAAACCGTGGAGAAGGTAAAAACATTCGGCATGTCTCCTTGCTCTGGTGTCATTATCGGCATGGGCGAGACAAATCAAGAAATTGTTGAAATGGCCTATGCGCTACGTGAACTTGATGCGGATTCGATTCCAATTAATTTTCTAAATGCGATACCGGGAACACCTCTGGAACATGCAGGACGCACATCGTCAATGAAAGCGTTGAAGGTACTAGCTCTATTTCGTTTCATTTGTCCGTCAAAAGAAATCCGCGTGGCTGGCGGTCGTGAGGTCAACCTCCGCACACTGCAGCCTTTGTCACTGTTCGCCGCAAATTCACTTTTTGTAGGTGATTATTTAACGACAGCGGGCCAAGACGTATCGACTGATCATCAAATTATTGAAGATTTGGGTTTCGAGATTGAAATAAATGCCCTTTAAGGCGGTGTCGAGCATGAACTGGATGGAAAAAGAACTAGAATTATTGGCTGATGCTTCCTTGGAGCGTTCCTTGCATGCAAGTAGTTCAGTATCGGGAGCTCCTGGCTATACGGTGCATAGAGAAAAAGTGTTACTCAACATGTCCTCCAATGACTATCTTGGACTCTCCCAGCATCCTGCCATACTGGAAGTGATGAGCGAGGCTCTGCTCACGGAAGGAGTTGGCTCAGGCGCATCACGCCTTGTGACAGGTAACCGGTTGCCATATGTTCGTCTCGAAGAGGCACTAGTCGATTGGCAGAATTGCGAAGCTGCGCTAGTTTTTGCAAATGGCTACATGGCTAATTCTGGTGTAATTAGTGCGCTTGTAGGCCGAGGAGATGTTGTTTTCAGCGATCAGTTGAACCATGCGAGTATTGTGGATGGCATTGTATTAAGCCGTGCGGAGCACGCCCGGTATCGACATAACGATATGGAACATTTGCGTACGTTATTGAATAAGTATCGTGATAAACGGCGCAAGTTGATTGTTACAGATGCTGTGTTCTCCATGGATGGCGACCAAGCGAAATTAGATGAACTTGTTGCGCTCAAACACGAGTACGGAGCGATGCTTATGGTGGATGAGGCACATAGCGGGGGGATCTACGGTAAGCGAGGTGAGGGATTATGCCATGAACTCGGGCTGCAGAATGATGTGGATATTCATATGGGAACATTCAGTAAATCGTTCGGTGTTTATGGCGCCTATATCTGTGGCAGCAGTACACTAATTCGGTGGCTGGTGAACAAGGCTAGACCACTCATTTATTCAACTGCGTTGCCTCCTTCTATCGTAGCTGGCATTTCAAAGGCGTTAATTTTGGTACAAGAGGAACACTGGCGTCGAGAAAGACTTTATGCGGCAAACAGGTTATTTCGGTTCTTGCTTTTTGACGCCGGGTTTAACATTGGTGGCGGCGACTCCCCAATTGTACCATTAATCGTTGGCGATAACGATACGGCTTTGCGCTTTAGCAGTGCTCTTGAAGAAGAGGGGATCGCAGCGGTTGCCATCCGTCCACCTACTGTGCCTGATGGCACAGCGCGCATTCGCTTTTCCTTGTCAGTTGTTCACACGGATACGGAGTTGACCAATGTAGTCGCACGCATCCACAACATCGGACTTAGACTAGGGGTGTTGAGTTCATGATTGAATTGGATATTAATTCAGTGTTAACTCAGCAGCAGGCGAATGGTACCATTTTATGGTTATGCGGTTGGAGCATGCCGGATGCGGTTTTTGACCGGCTTCGTGAGTTGTTGCCTGATTTTCATCATATTTCCATAGATTACAGTGATGCAGATTCTCCAGAGAAAATATTGATCCTGACTGAAATAGCAGCTAAAAATGTTATGAATTTGGATGGAGCGGCTTTTAGTACAAGGGCCGCCCACGGTCCTCTGTTGATTGGAGGTTGGTCTCTCGGAGGTTTACTTGCACTGAGACTAGCGGGTAAAGGGTTCGCTGATGGCCTTGTGTTGTTCGCCGCATCAGCCCGGTTTACTCGTTCAAAAGAAGAGACTGACCTCGGTTGGGTAGATACATACGTCAGGAAGATGATTACAGGAATTATTAAGGATCGACAAGTTGTTGAAGCAAATTTCCGACAACTCATGTTTACGGAATCAGAATGGGAGGCCGATCTAGGCGGAAGCCTTCCCCCAATCGGTAGCTGGACAACCCCAGCGCTAGTCGCAGGTCTTCAGATCTTGCGAAACGAGGAATGCCTATCTCAACTGGAGAGCATTACCTGTCCGGTATTTCTTGTGCACGGGAATGAGGATAGTATTTGTCCTTACAGCGCTGCAATGGAACTTATGGCCCAGTTACCTAAAGCAAAGTTATTTACAATACCTGCCTGCGGGCATGCCCCATTCTTAGGTAGGGAAGATCAAATAGCCGATGAACTGAGGAGATGGTGGCATGAGCAGTAGAATAAGTAATATTCGACGTCAATTTAACCGAAGTGCAAATTCGTATGACGCTCACGCTCATGTTCAGCGTATAATGTCAGATCGCCTTGCAGACTCCTTCATAAGGTGGGAGAACAAAGGTAACGTAGCTGGTCTCAATATTCTTGAGATCGGTTGCGGCACGGGGACACTGACCGAGTTTCTAGTAAATCGATGGCCTGGCGCGAGTATTACTGCACTTGATATTGCGCCAGAGATGATCAAATTGGCTGAACAGCGTGTCTTTTCAGCTGAAGCGAACTTAATTGGGGAAATTACATCGGATCGTTTACGCTTTCTTCATGCTGATGTTGAGATGTGGGCGCCAGATGCTCCGATGGCCTCGTTTGATCTCATCGTCTCTAACGCCTGCTTTCAATGGCTAAGCAATCCTAGGCAAACACTTGCTCACGTTAGGAGGTTGCTTCGTCCTGGAGGCATGTTGATATTCACGACATTCGGGCCTGATACATTCTATGAAATGCATAAAGCTTTTAATGAAGTTTATCGAGCCAGCGGATTGGAGCCGCAGCGGCACGGACTGTCGTTTCTATCGACAAATGAATGGTACAACTTGCTCAAGGAATCAGGATTTTCAAGTATCCACTCTGAATGCTCGATTCAAAGAGAAAAGTATGCTTCAGTAAGAGAGTTTCTCCTTTCGGTTAAAGCGATGGGAGCCAGTACATCAGAGGCTGCTTCTATCCGTGGTCTCAGCTTGAGACGGCTGTTCTCCAACATGTATAAGGAATACGAGGATAAGTTCAGTTTGCAGGGGGGCGTCGTTGCCACTTATGATCTTCTATTGCTCCAAGCTAGTGCCTCTCGATTAACTAAAAACACCTGTTATTGCTAGAAAAATTGATGATCTGCGGCGGCGGCTTCTTGCTTGCAGAGTTAACGGTGAAGTACGACAACTTCTGCTACAAGCACCAATCAGTGTGAAAAGCAGAAGATTACAACAGTAATCTTAACTTTAAAACCGAAGATGGGAATGACGGAACCATGTATCCTGAAACTATCCCGACAATACTCCTGCACGCGTCATGTTTAGCAGAACATGAGGTGTGAAGTACAGTTAGATTCGACAGAACGAAGGCTGAAGCCATCTTACTAGAAAAGGTATGCCAATGTATTTCGCGCGGCTGAAAAACTAAATATGGTGAGAATGCTCGCACAGAAGAGAACTGACGAACTTTCGAAGGTACAGGTCTACAGTTAGAGCATGCGGAAACGTATGTACCATCAAATGATGGGGTGAGCGGCTTAAAGTAAGACTTTCGCCTATGAAATACGCTATGCCGAACTATGGTGGCATTAATCTCACAGGCTTAGAGGAAGCACCTAAGTTCAGAAAAGATAGCTAGGCTTTATGGGATTTGGAAAACAAGGGACGTTGCCCCAAGTCTAATCGAAAAGAACGATCATTTTCCATGCGTGAATTGCATCGATCAGGTAGGAATGTGGGGACATCGCTTCGTCAAGGAGGGGTGCCACAGTGCAAGCTTTACGAAATTGGGAGTATTACAGCATGACGGACTCTTTTACGGATTGTATGAAAGATCAGAAAACAAAGAAACATTTTCACATCTCTATGAGATCGGCACTTCTAGAGAAAATATTTTTCTGGCTTATCGCACGATAAAGTCTAATCAAGGATCAAAGACACCAGGAATAGATGGACTAACCATCAAAGACATCGAACAACGACCCGAATACGAATTAGTTAGTGAAATCCAAAACAAACTGAAAAACTATCTCCCCAAGAACGTCAGACGGAAGCTCATCAAAAAAGATAACGGTAAGATGAGACCGCTAGGCATCCCGTGCATCCTCGACCGCATCATTCAACGGTGCTTTAAGCAAGTCCTTGAGCCCATAGCTGAAGCTCAATTTTACAAGCATAGCTATGGTTTCAGACCCATTCGATCGACACACCATGCCATGGCAAGAGTCCGATTTCTCATCAATCAGGCGTCGATGCAATTTGTAGTAGACATCGACATATTGGTTTTTTGGCAATGTCAACCATGCATTGCTCATGAAGCAACTTTGGAACGTGGGTATCCAAGATAGAATGGTTCTAGCATGCTTCTCCAAAATGCTAAAAGCTGAAATCGAGGGGGAAGGAATACCTAAAGGGGCTTGTTGTCAACATTGCTCTCGAATATTGTACTGAGTGACCTCATCATTGGGTGGCTGGTCAATGGGAATTCTTTTCGCTGACGCAACCGTTCAAATCGAGAACTGGGGAAAGGGCTGCGAAAATTACGGACTAGTCTGAAAGAAGGCTATCTGGTGCGTTACGCCGATGAGTTCAAAATCATTTGTAGAGATTGGAGATCGGCCCAGAGGTGGTATCATGCGGTAATTCTGTATCTGAAAGATCGCCTGAAACTCGACATCTCACCAGAGAAATCGCAAATTATCAATCTGTGAAAACGAGAGGCGGAATTCCTTGGGTTTACAATACGAGCGAACAATAAGGGTCAAAAACGAGTATCGCATACGGATATCAAAGCCAGCAAATAGCAGAAAATCAAAAGCGAAGCCAAGAAAAACATCCTCAAAATGAGGTAACGTTAGTTCAATAACCAAGCGGTAGTCTAATACTTTATTTTTCAGTTAGGGTTGCCGTTGATTCAAAAATCGAGTCTGTTTAATACTTTTTATTCTGAGCCTGACGATTAGTAATTGAGGAATCCTCATAGGATCAACAATTCCAGTTTACAACTTTATTTTCTTCTGACAAAATGGAGTACTGCACTTGGTTGGATGATAAGAATTTGGACATTTTCTCATCTGGGACAGGAGGATGAATAAATTTGCAGTTTTTATTTTCAGTAACAGCTTTAAACCAGTCTTCTTTAGTTGGATCATAGCTTTGATCGCCGTTTTCGATGCCATTTGCATAGACACTACTCCTTATTGGAAGTCGGGTTATGTACACAGAGAGAGCGCTGATCGTTTCATGTTATATTTCCTATAAAAAGAAATTAAAGGATTATCTAGAAAAGACGTCGCACAAATTTTAGGAGTTGATATTTGTCAAATTAGAGGGATAGTTGAAAAAGGTATTCTACCTTCAATGCCAGGAATAATGGTATTTGGTATTACAAGTTTTTGTACTAACGCAATGGATGTATATGAACTTCTTAATATAATTGAAGAAAGCTTGAGCAAGAAAGAAGTACAAAGAGAGTTAGTAATAAGTTTTTCAAAAGCAGCAGAGTTAATGTATAACTATGATTTTTAACCTAGCAGATTTTATACTATTGCTCAAACTTGGAGAACTGACACCCTGTCAAATAAATAAGGAAGGGCACTACATGTTTAATAGACGATGCAAATTTAATTTTATTCATTTTTTACTTCGGAACGCAAAATTGCATATAGAAATGAATCGTGCCATTTTCCTTTGAAGAATCTATCTACACGTAAGTGACCTTCTCTACGCATGCCGATTTTCTCCAAAACCCGATAAGAGCCTACATTGTTTGGTCTACAAGTTGCATAGATACGATGAAGTTTCAGGTCCTTAAATCCTAAGTTGATCATTGCTTTAGTAGCCTCCGTAGCAAAACCAAAACCCCAATAGTCACGATTTATGCTATAACCAAGTTCCCCTTGCGATCCTAAGTTACAGGCTTCGATTAATACATTAGTATCTTTAACAACTTCTTCGATGAACGCTATTGTGTCTTCAAGTCTGTTTGGTCCCCGATTCGGAGTATCTACAAACCTCAACATCAGAAGCATATTTGTGAACCTCTTGAAAATCTCCAGGATTAAATTCAAGTAAAATTAACCGATCAGTCTCTATAATCAAGCCTTACACCTACTTTACGATTTTATATAAAGTATATATAATGAGAACTTTTTATTAAGCTCCCATGAAATTAAGCTAGTAGTCGCAGAAAAAGGCATCACTGAAGAAAGCGCATTTCATTCATTTTTTGAAAAGCGTCAGCAAAGTGTAGAATAGTTTAGAATATAGGTACGAGTTAGGAGAGATTTCTTTTTTCCTGCACTTTCATTGATGTCCAGGTACTAATTCAGCCCAAGAACATAAATGAGCTGCACTGGGCAATTGCTTCGATATATCCGTTCCAATTTCCGCAAGGATCTTCTGCTCTGCCATTCGCGTGATAATACCAGGGACTGAATCTAAACGTTCCACATCCTCTTGAAAAGATTCTACCCGCGCAGCAACTTCCGTATTGAGAGTTTAACCTGTTTACTCAAAAAAACAATATGAGTTAAAATTGTCTTAATTCATAAGACATTGGTAGGGGTTTGCATATCCTTGAAGAGCGAGCAAGTTCGTACTATTTCTTCTTCAGGGTGCGCCGCCGAAGTTCGCTAACTTCTGAGGATCATCCTCGCCATCAGCAATAGCGCGAAGCATAGCACGTGAAGAGACACCCCTAATATCCGAGACAACAGAGCCAAGCTTAATGTTTGCGCCTTCTAGCACCTTTTGAATCTGATGATGTTGTCTAGATCTGTCTTCAATGATGCAGCGGCGATACCGAACAAGTTCACGAAGTTCGCGTTAGTCCGGTTTGGAATAAAGCTTGCTTTAAGTAGCCCATGACGAAGAAGTTGGCAATCCATTCCGAATCAGAATTTGCATTTCCATGTTCCATATTTTTTAGAAGTTCAATTAAACTTCAATGCAGCGTTCCATTATCTTTGCTCGATAAAAAGCTTGAACAATTTCAATAAGTTCCTGCTGAGTAGTCATTTGGTACTGTTTCGTCATGAGGATCGATATTCGCCTCACTTTTAATCAATTTATAACCATTTGAGAAAGCCGATATACTAACTCTCGCTAAAAATTCATTAGAACATCATGAGAAATACTTCTTCCTTTTACTCAAAAAAAACAGTTTAATTGATCTGATGCCGTTTCTAGGGAACGGGAGAAGACCTAATACGTTCACTGTCTTTTTTATGTATCCGCTGCTGTTTAATTTTCAGGGCCAGTGTAACAATATATACTCTCAAGTAAGATGCAATTAGAATGTAAAACGTCGACCTTGTTTACTCAATATGGTAAACTAGCTCTAAATCATTTGCTCATTGTAGCTATTAACCAGTAAGTTATAAGCCTTAGAGGCAGAATTAGATAAGGATTCCTATTGTCTTATTCCGAACTCTTGGCTTTTTTTCGTTTTTATCCAATTGCAGATAAGAGAAGGCATTGTATACTGCAGCACTTGGTGATGCGATTTTAAACAAGGATGAGAAGCTAACGAAGACATTGAAGACATCATAAGACAGGAGTATCTTGATGATTTATAGAATGGTTTTTACGGCCTAACAAAAGTTGGAGGGCATGCCTCTCTACTTCTGTTCAAAGCTTGTAGCGCAAATACTCGTGAATGATGGATGGTTATGTTTTTACTGAAGAGGAGCACCGTATTGCGATAACAGGGAACATAAAATATCCAACGAATGCGTAGCGCCGGAAAAGGTCGGAATTGAAAGATATTGCTGGGAAGACAGTTGGATCTTATGAAACGAAGTACTCTTACATGATAACTGTTTTGGATTCTTTTTCTCTTATATGGAGCAGGCTGGCTATCTAAATCGCCTGGCTAGATCATTTGCGGAGCAAATTGCTATCTCTAATATTAAATTTGATGGGCATGATTTCTTTCTTGCGGAAGTATTCGTAGATTACACCATTTCTCCTTATGGTGTACACGATCAAATGAGTGGCCGGTGCTAACGGAAAGTGCTGTGGCACTAGATATGCTAGCTGAAGCGGGCTTTGAAGTCGATGAACTGGATCCATCCATTCAAGCGACAACCCGTCCAGGGCAGATCGTTAAAAATGTTAGATATGAGTTTGATTGAGGAGTCGTGTAGTCTCGTTGAATATTAAATTTTCAGCGAATTATCTTAGCATACAGTGGAAGTAAGGACTCAACTACTTGCCCGCAGCTCATTCTCGAGTACAAGATTTAAAACACGGCGTGTACAACGAAAATTACGATCATTAGCACAGATACGTTGATCGAGAAAACTTCTAGTTGAACACGTGTATAAAGTGAAGGAAAGAGTGGAAACCTTGAAATTGGATATCGAATTTTGGGTGGTTAAATGGATATTAATGATACTTTTTACGCGCCACCTGATCATTCAGTCGGTTCTTATAGATCGTAAGATTATGGTGCGCTCGGAGAATATAAGAGCTTTTTATAATCGTATAGATCAGCACCAATTATTAAATGTGTAAGAAACACTCCCACATCTAAATGGTTTTGCAAATGATAGTAGTTAACAGAGAATGATAGTTAAGGAGCCTACCTCGTGACAGCTTCTTATTTGTTCATTTGTGTAAAGAGCAGAGCTTGGTAGAACAGCAATTTATTATCGCTCCCTATTTGTGATACGGTTCCCGTATCACAAATAGGGGTAAAGTGAAGAGTGGAATTAATGGTGAGTTTAAAATAATATAATTATGCGAATTAAAAAGGACCGGAGATGTTAAATCCGGTACTATTAAATAGCTATGCTAAACGTGGCAGTATAGTTAAGGAATAATGTAAATATTAACACCGTTTTCATAATTAATTTTCTCTGCCAACTGAAGCACATGCTAACAAATCACCCTCTCGATGTAGATACTAAATTGAATTGGAGCTTATCTGTTGAATATGCAAATAGGACATATGTCCTTTACCGAACCTTGACTTATCGTTAAATTGAAAAAGCGCGAAGATGAAGGGAGGAATATAGGAGATGAAAGGGGCCATATATTCTTGTTTGGGCGGCGCTTTCCTGACTTTACAAGGTGCGGCTAACGCGACCATCGGCGAAAGAATCGGAACATGGCAGGCAGCTGCCCTTACTCAGGGTACTGGATTTGTAGCAGCATTAATACTTGTTTGGTTGGTCGGGGATAAGTCATGGAGGAATCTTAAACAGGTGAAGCCAGCATACCTGTTTGGTGGGGCCTTTGCAGCTTTTATCCTGTTTAGTAACATAACGGCGTTTCACCGAAATGGTGCAGCATTAACTGTATCGGCAGTGCTGATTTCTCAAATCACAGTAACCTTAGTATTGGAGAAAATTGGTTGGTTCGGCTCAGTCCCACTTCGCTTGAGATCATCACAATGGGTCGGTGTCGGGCTAATGGTTATTGGGATCTTATGTTTAAAATAATAATGTATAGAATACCTGATAAAGGAGGAGGCGATTGCTATGAAAGAGATCGTGGACACGAATCGAATCAATCAATATCTCAGTCAATTTGGCTTGGAAAATGTTTTGCCTGACGGATTACGACAACATTTAGCCCTATTTCGTTTTGAATCGGATGAAGCACTGTGCCTCCAAGGTGAAGAACCCCAGTATATACATTTTCTTGTGAAAGGAAAGGTAAAAGTGTATACAACCTCAACGGATGGAAAAACATTACTAATTAATTTTACTATCCCGTTGGGGGTAATTGGGGAAATAGAATGTTTGAGAGGGAAGGAAAATCTCAATACTGTAACAGCGGTGTCCCCTGTAGAGACGATCAGCATTCATAAGCGTTGGTTAAGCCAATATGAAGGTGATGTATCGTTTCTACGATTTTTGCTTGACATGGTGACCCACAAATTCTACCTAAAATCAATATCTCTTAGTTATAATCTTTTATATCCAGTAGAAGTCAGGCTCGCCAGTTATCTACTGTCTATTTCAACGGAGGACTTGAAGTGGGCATATTCAGGCGTAAGCATGGCGAATTTGAAAGATACAGCGAACCTAATCGGGACGAGTTACCGACATTTGAACCGGGTTCTTCAGGAATTCAGTCAATCAGGACTGGTTGAGCGGAGCAAAAGAACACTTATCGTGAAAGATCGAAAGGGGCTAACCGATGTAGCTGGCCAAAATATTTACGAGAATGGGGATAGGAAGTCATGATATGGGGCATTTTGATGGCTTTGGCGGCAGGCTCCTTAATAAGTGTTCAAACGATGTTCAACAGTAAAGTTAATGAAGCTGCGAGATCTCATTCTACGACGGCTCTTGTGCTGGGTATGGGATTCTTTGCTTCTATTAGTATGGGATTATTGTTTGACGGAGTCGGTTTTTTTTCGTTGAAACCTATGCAATCATGGTTCTGGTTTAGTGGTTTACTGGGGATTGGCGTCGTAACTTGGATAGTAAGAGGAGTGAAACTGTTGGGACCAAGTTACGCGATTTCGATCGTCATGGCATCTCAGCTATTATGTGCATTATGGTGGGATTCCGCAGGCTGGTTCGGACTGGATAGGGTCCCTTTTACGATTCAAAAAACAATAGGGGTGACTTTATTAATCTGTGGCTTGATTTTATTCAGGGCAAAGCCCAGAACTCTTATTTCAAAACAGAGGCAGAGTAATTAGTAGCAATTATTAAAAAAACCAGAATTTGAAGACTCAACTAGCAGTGTAACGTTTGTTCAATACAACAGCAACGAAAGGCTGCCGATCCTGCCGGCAGCCTTTCGCTCACCTAACGGGCAGTTTAACGTGGTAGAGGTTGATGGTATTTCTAAATACAATATGTAGGAAAAAAAGTTAATTTAAGCGAATATACTTAAGAGGATTGCTTAGGGAATTGTGTGATAGAAAACATTTGTATGAATCTAGAGGGGGTCAAGATGGGGAGTTTTGCCTTAATATGTTTAATCGTTCCTAGAAACCGATGATGCTGAGCGGATTACAGGCCAAGTAGTACATACCACGGCCGGTTGGGTTCAACTAACTGGAAATAAGAGTTAAATGATATTTGCTAAAAGCTCGATTTTATGTTTGTAATCTAGTTTGCATATGAAGGGAAGAATATGAACAATTTAAATGGAAATGAAATTGAATGTGTTATATATGGACTGCTCCGTAATCCCTCTACTGGTAGTCTTCTAACGGTAAAACAGTCTGTCAATGAAGGTTGGAGCATACCTACTCTTTTTGCAAAGAAGCGAGAGGAGCTCACTCCAAGCTTGGTAACGCGTGAGATGTCCCAATTACTCGGGCGTCCAGTCTTAGCATACCGTTATTTACGAATTCAGAACAATAATCACAGTGGTAGGAAAGAAGCATTCTTCGAGTTGATAAGCTTGCAATCATCAATGGACGACCTCAAACCAAATGAAAAATGGAGTGGAGTCGAGCAATTATCGGGTATGCAGTCGGATCAATACGGAATTATTAATGAATACTCTCTAGAGGCTGAAAGCGAGTATGTGCCGAAGTACCGTCAGCCTTGGGAGCATAGTGGATGGTACTCTAAAGCCACGTCATGGATCGAGGATTCGCTTCAGCGACTTGGTTTCCAACTTACTGAACCTCCCGAACAGGTTAAGTGGTGGAGTCTCTCCTGCGTACTGCGGCTCATCACGACTCACGGAATCGTATATTTTAAAACTAACGCTAAACAGCCTTTGTTTACTCAAGAGGCAGCTTTCCTTACTTACTTGGCAGGAATACTTCCCGATAGTGTACCGAATATATTAGCATCTGAACCTGATGAGGGGTGGATGCTTCTTGCTGATGCAGGAGAAAAACTAAGCTCGGATGCCACAGTGGAGCTAAGAATCAAGCTGTTACGAACATTTGGTAAAATTCAACTTGAAATGGTATCCCGCACCGCAGAGTTAATACAACTGGGATGCGCGAATCGAAAACCCGAGAAGCTTCTTCCTCTGGTTGATCTTCTTTTGGATGACGAGCTTGTTGTTTCTAAGCTTACATCGGAAGAGATCGGAGATCTTCGCAGGCAACTTCCTGCGATTTCAGAAATGTGCAAGCGAATTTCGACATATGATGTACCCTCTACGCTTGTCCACGGCGACTTACATATGGGGAATGTGGCAAGCAGTAATGGGCGCATTATCTTTTTCGACTGGACTGATGCGTGTGTCGCTCATCCTTTCATGGATATGATCCTTATCTATCAGGAAAAGGATCCTTCGATTCGAACTCGGCTGCGCGATGCATATTTGGAGCTATGGACAGGATTTGAATCGACGAAAAGGTTGCAGGAGTTGTGGTCCTTGTGCGAGGTCGTTCATGCAATTTATCACACGGTAAGTTATCAATCAATATTGCGGCATACCGAGGTAAGATCTCGGGGGGAGTTGGGCCGCGTTCCGTCTTTTTATCTCCGAAGTGTTCTTCGCTATCTCAAATAAGGGCTTGATTTAATGATGGATCGGTTGGAATAGAACTTATGGTTTCTCTATAATTAGAAAACCCATACCATTGAGTTAACGGATAACGATAGCTAATAGATATCAGGAGAAGGCTGCCGACAGTATAAAACGGCAGCCTTCTTGCTAACGGGCAGCATTCCTATTATGAGGACATCCTAAATCGGGACCGTTTGGCTACCAATAAACAGCGTTGTAACGAGCATTTTCTTAGTTAAGTATTAAATTCTTCAGCAACAGAGGAGAATATGACATTTCTTACTTGACAAATAGGGTAGGGGGCTATGCTATAATTGCATCGACACAAATATTTTTAATAATTGGTTATCATAAGGAGGAAGAAAATCATGAAAAATCAAGCACAGGCTTTACCGCAAGCAGATCCCAAGCGCTGGATGGCGCTGGCCTTACTATGCCTTGCCAATTTTATGGTGATCATGGACACATCCATTATCGGCGTTGCACTGCCAGCTATCAAAGGAGCCCTCGGTTATTCGCAGGCAAGTTTGCAGTGGGTTTTCAATGCGTATGTCATTTTCTTTGGCGGGTTACTGTTGCTCGGTGGCCGATTGTCCGATCTATTTGGCCAGCGACGAATATTCATGTGGGGATTTTCCGTTCTGACGCTTGCCTCTTTACTGGCAGGTCTCGCATGGAACGAGGAGTCGCTTAATGTGGGCCGCGCCTTGCAAGGGTTAGGTTCCGCATTAATAGCCCCATCCGCATTAACGATTGTCATGATTCTCTTCGGCGGCAACCCCAAAGAATTAGGGAAAGCATTAGGCCTCTGGGGCGCTTCAGCTGCTGCCGGCGGTTCGGCTGGCGTGTTTCTCGGTGGGGTCATTACCGAGTGGCTAAGTTGGCAGTGGACCTTTCTCATAAACGTACCTGTTGGTATTATTGCGTTGCTTCTGTCTCCTGGAGTTTTGGCAAAGGGAATGCGAAGAAAGGGCAGCATTGACGTGATTGGCTCTATCTTCGTCACAGCGGCCTTGGTGTTGGTGGTATATGGCATTGTTACTGCAGAACACAATGGATGGGGAGCGCCGTCCACGTTGTGGACACTTATTTCAGGAGTTGTGTTATTTATCCTGTTCCTAATCGTTCAGGCAACTAAAAAAGAGCCGCTTGTTCCACTGAAGATTTTTAAAGCGCCCAATCTGGCTGCAGGCAATATCGCGCTCATTATGCTGGCCAGTGGTTGGATTCCGCTATGGTATTTTCTCAATCTCTATATGCAGCAGGTTCTAAAGTTTTCTGCCTTCGCCGGCGGAGTCGGCTTGCTGCCGATAACGATTCTAATTGCTATCTTCATGATTTTGATCACCGGTAAATTAATCGGGAAATTCGGGATGAAAGCAAACCTAGTCATTGGATTGATTGCACTCGGAGGTTCAATGCTTCTGTTCGCTGGCAATACGCCGGTTGATGGGAACTACATCGCCAACGTGCTTCCAGCTTCCTTGCTTGGTGCGCTTGGCATGTCGCTTGCCTATATTCCGGCTACGATGTCCGCCATGTCGGGGGCTAAACCCGAAGAAGCAGGGCTTGCATCGGGTCTCGCCAATACGAGCTACCAGATTGGATCAGCTATCAGTTTGGCTATCATGGTTGCGATTGCGGGCTCAACAACTGCTTCCCAAACAGGTGTTGACCCGGTCACCGCGCTAAACGCAGGCTTTCATCAAGCGTTTTTGTGGTCCGGTATCGTTGCTTTTGCAGGTGCAGTTCTAGCGTTTCTGTTTATCCGTTCGCCTAAGAAGCAGGGGTGAACCAAGCAACACGGCAGTCATGTAACTTCAGAGACAAATCATCGTAGTTGACTGGAGCCCCATCAAATTAACAAACTTATATTTCTTTTGTATAGGGTAGGGTAGTATTCTATACCAATGGGAAAGGAGGGATTTTCCAAATGAGCGAAGAGACGATACATATGGAACAGGCGATAGAGCAAGATCCGGGCTACTGCTCTCAGGAGAAAGTGAGCGCAAGAGCTATCATTCCGATAAAGCCAAGAGCGGTCTGCTCAACCGATTGAATCGAATTTTGGAGAAACGAATTTGCTCGCATAAGATGTAGTTCTATAAGCAAAAAAATGAATCCGCCTTGCAGCGGATTCATTTTTTTGCTTATTAGAATTTAGATCATTCAGGAGGAACCCGTACTTCCTCCTGAATGATCTTTCCGGTAATTTGAATGTATGGAGCCGAACATCCTCAAGCGCATTTTTTTCAATGAACACGAGAAGTCTGCTCTTCCCGCTTGAAGTTTATCCGTTCCTGGTTGACGCCGGTTCGCTGTGTATTAGAATCAGTTTAACATATCCCAAATTAATGAGTAACGAGGAAGTTATGATTTAGTAAATTCAGTTAGATGGACCGCGGAGTGCTTGGAAACTGGCACGCTCCATGCGGAGCACGGGAAAAGCTGGAGATCACATCAAATGCTTACCTATTGCAACCTATAGTATTTACTCAATGAAAATGGCTTGGCCGGTACAAATATGTACGAATAAATTCAAAAAATTTAATCTGGTGAAAAAGTCTGTTCATATCCAAACCTGCCCAATTCCCATTTAGATGATAATAGAAACCTTATGCATACGTGCTTAGTCCTCCGCGCATACTAAGCCCAAGTTTGACAGGTGCAGTGAAACTGGCTGATCATCCTTAACAGATATACCACCACTTATTGGTAGGGTGATGGAAAATGAAATTGTGTTTATTCTTTTTGGACAAACAGTTCAAACGCTTCATTTCTCTCCACAGCAATAAGCGCCTCTTGCCTTCTCTCCGCCAAACACTGATGATATGTCAAACAGAACGAAGCCGCAGTTGCAGGAAATCGACTCAGATTGGTTCTGTGCTTTTCGAGCCTTTGTAAGAAGTAACGATCCTCATTTTCAGCTCAATGAGCTTGTGTTTAATATCCGCACATCCCTCTTGGAGCGATAAGGAGTTCTTCGTTGCTGATCCATCTTCTACTGGGAAATGCATTGCATAGTAGGACGGGCCTACACTATTAGCATTGCTCTTGACATACCTAAGGGGGGTATTCTATGATGGGTGTGAGGTGAGAACATTATGAAGGATCTAAAAGAGCACTTGCATGGGGTGGAAATCGAACAGGACTGCTGCACGGGTAATCGCAAGAGTCATCATTCCGATAAGGTAAAACACAACTTGATATCCCGTTTGAACAGAATCGAAGGCCAGGTCCGTGGTGTAAAAGCGATGATCGAAAAGGATACTTATTGCGATGATGTACTGAATCAGATTGCAGCAATTCAATCGGCTTTGAATGGAGTGGGCAAGCTTTTACTCGAAGGACACATGAAAACTTGCATTGTGGAACGTATTCAAGCGGGCGAACATGAAGTGATTGAGGAATTATTAATAACGGTCAATAAATTAATGAAATAATTGCGGAGCTCGATGTTTCTGAACTTGAAAGCCCACTTTAATGTGGACTTTCTTTGGTTTTAATATAGGCTAGATGGGTATTTTAAATAGGAACATACGTATGTATTAACGATATCGAAAGGAGAGTAAATATGTTACTAAACTTTGAGAGAACCACCCTTCTGAACAAGGTCCGTTGAACTGCTGCTCGCACGAAGAACATGAGCGAAATACTCAACATACCGACAAATCGAAAAGCAAATTAATCAGCCGTTCGAATCGGATCGAGGGTCAGGTTCGAGGACTTAAAGGAATGATCCAAAAGTGTAAGTACTGCGACGACGTGCTTAATTCTATTTCTTCCGTGCAATCGGCATCGAATGGCGTCGGAAAACTGTTGCTTGAATATCATTTGAAAGCTGTGTCGTCATACGGATCCAGGAGGGCGACACAGAAGTCTTAGCGGAGTTAATTATATAAACTGGTTAAGTAAATGGGACAATAAGTCTGAAATTATTATATAGGGAACAAGGTGAAAAAAAGAATTGACTTAATATAGGGTACGGGGGTATACTAAATAACAAGCGATTGAGATTGATTTCATACGAGCAGTTGAAGAGCAGATGAAGGAGATATGAGTAAATGACAAACATTACATTGGAAGTAGAAGGTATGAGTTGCCAACACTGCGTTAATTCCATTGAAGGGGCGCTGAAAGAAATCGGTGCCGCGGGCAAGGTTGATCTTAATAGTAACAGGGTGGCAGTGGATTACGACGAGAATCGAGTGACACTCGAAGCTATAAAAGAAGCGATTGAGGAGCAGGGCTACGAAGTGGTGTAATCGTGTAGGAATTAAGCGGGGAATTGTGGATCGTGCGTAGTTATAGCACGATCATAATTCGGAAGAAATTATACCCCCATATGGTATGCATAAAGAATGGAGTGAAAGGGCATGAGCCAAAATGAAGCAACCCTTCAAATATCAGGCATGACATGTGCGGCCTGCGCAACAAAAATTGAAAAAGGGCTGAAAAGACTTGAAGGTGTAGAAGAGGCAAACGTAAATTTTGCACTTGAAAGAACAACTGTAAAATATAATCCGGAAAAGACGGACGTAAGCAAGTTTAAGGAGAAAATCCAATCTCTTGGTTATCACACTATTAGCGAAAAAGCTGAATTCGATATAACGGGAATGACCTGTGCTGCTTGCGCGGCAAAAATCGAAAAACGACTAAACAAGTTTGATGGCGTTGATAAAGCAAACGTTAATTTCGCGTTGGAATCGGTCCTTGTTGAGTATAACCCGGATCAAGTCTCGATTACAGACATGAAAGAGGCCATTAAAAAACTAGGCTATGCCCTTGAACAAAAGAAAGAAAATGCCGGGGAACACGTTGACCACCGACAAAAGGAGATCGAAAAACAACAAGGAAAGTTTCTCTTCTCTGTCATTTTGTCATTCCCGTTACTGTGGGCAATGGTTAGTCACTTTACAATCACATCGTTTGTTTGGCTGCCTGACATGTTTATGAATCCATGGGTACAACTATCCCTCGCAACACCTGTTCAATTTATTGTTGGACGTCAGTTTTATGTAGGTGCTTATAAAGCGCTAAGAAATAAAAGCGCAAATATGGATGTACTCGTTGCACTAGGTACATCAGCTGCATACTTCTACAGTCTGTATCTAAGTTTTATGTCAATTGGCTCAAACTTTCAAATGGTTGAGCTCTATTATGAAACAAGTGCTGTTCTTATTACCTTAATTCTTTTAGGAAAACTGTTTGAAGCGAAGGCTAAAGGACGTTCGTCTGAGGCGATCAAGAAGTTGATGGGACTGCAAGCGAAAAATGCCACAGTCGTTCGTGATGGTCAAGAGATGATTATCCCAATCGAAGATGTTTTGGCGGGGGATATTGTATATGTGAAGCCAGGGGAAAAGGTGCCTGTTGATGGTGAGATTGTTGAGGGCAGGTCTGCACTTGATGAATCGATGCTAACGGGTGAAAGTATTCCGGTTGATAAGACGATTGGGGACAATGTTATTGGTTCAACGATCAATAAGAATGGTTTCCTGAAAGTCAAAGCAACAAAAGTTGGTAAAGATACGGCATTAGCTCAAATTATTAAGGTAGTTGAAGAGGCACAAGGCTCTAAAGCACCGATCCAACGTTTGGCGGACGTCATTTCAGGTATTTTTGTACCGATTGTAGTGGGTATAGCGATTATTACTTTCCTGGTGTGGTATTTCGCTGTAAATCCCGGCGATTTTTCAGGTGCTCTTGAGAAATTTATAGCCGTATTAGTTATCGCATGCCCTTGTTCACTTGGTCTTGCTACACCAACTTCTATCATGGCCGGTTCAGGTCGTGCAGCTGAATTTGGGATTTTGTTTAAAGGTGGAGAACACCTTGAAACAACTCATCGTTTAGATACGATTATCCTAGATAAAACAGGAACAGTTACAAACGGTAAGCCGTCTTTAACGGATGTTATTTTAACAAAAGGCATTGACCAAAATGAATTTCTTTCGCTTGTCGGTACGGCGGAAAGAAACTCTGAACATCCACTTGCAGAAGCGATTGTAGAAGGCATAAAGGAAAAAGGAATTAACCTAGGGTCGTCAGAAGCCTTCGAAGCCATACCTGGTTTCGGTATCCAGTCAACGGTGAATGGAAAGCAGTTATTTATCGGGACACGTAAACTTATGGCGAAATATAACGTTAATGTTCAAGATGTACTGGCGGTAATGGAAAGCTTGGAGAAGCAAGGGAAAACAGCAATGTTGGTAGCGATCGATGGGCGCTATGCAGGCATTGTTGCCGTGGCCGATACCATTAAGGCTACTTCGAAAGAGGCCATCGCCCGCTTACACAAAATGGGCTTGGAAGTAGTCATGATTACAGGGGATAATATCCAAACTGCAAAAGCAATTGCGGAACAGGTTGGAATTAAGAACGTCATTGCAGAAGTGTTGCCAGAAGGCAAGGCGGAAGAAGTGAAAAAGCTTCAGAAAGCCGGTAAAAGAGTCGCTATGGTAGGGGATGGAATTAACGATGCCCCTGCACTTGCAACAGCTGATATTGGGATGGCGATTGGTACAGGTACTGATGTGGCAATGGAAGCAGCGGACATTACCCTTATCCGCGGCGAATTGACAAGTATTGCAGATGCGATTTTCATGAGTAAGAAGACAATCATGAATATTAAGCAAAATCTATTCTGGGCGCTCGCTTACAATATATTGGGTGTTCCGATTGCTGCAGCAGGTTTTCTGGCACCATGGTTAGCAGGTGCAGCAATGGCATTTAGTTCTGTATCGGTTGTTCTCAACGCTCTACGACTACAGAGAATTAAACTAAAGGGGTAAGTTCAGAAAGGAGAAGGCACATATGAAACGAAGTATGATGGTTTGGGGTATTTCGGCAGTCGTGTACCTTGGGGTAGTTATGATTGGTTACAGTGTATACAGTAATAATACAAATAACTCTAATGGATCTATGAACATGCCGGGGATGGAACATTCCTCTATGAATATGAGCCACGAATCGGTGACAGAATTAAAAAGTAGTCTTGGGAAAAATGAGATGACTTTTCCAAAGGTACTAAAACCAGATTTCGAGGATAGCAATTCCATTTCATATACCATTCGAGCTCAGCAAGGTACTTTTGCCATATTTGATGGAATGAAAACACAGACTTTTGGTTATAACGGGGACTTTTTGGGACCTGTCATCAAGCTAAAAAAAGGAATGGAAGTCTCATTCCATTTAGTGAATGATTTAAAAGAAAATACTACTTTCCATTGGCATGGATTAGAGGTCCCAGGCGATGTAGACGGCGGTCCTGATAAAGTGTTAAAACCGAGCGAATCTAAAACCATTAAGTTTACTGTGAAACAGGATGCAGCTACTCTTTGGTTTCATCCGCATCCAATGCATGAAACAGCAGAACAAGTCTATAAAGGTTTAGCTGGGATGATTTATATTGATGACACGAACAGCGAAGAATTGAGTATTCCAAAAATGTATGGAGTAGATGATTTGCCAATTATTCTTCAAGATAAAACATTCACCGCTGATAAACAACTTGATTATGGTAAGGCGATGAATGAAGATGGAACGACGGGAGACACACTTTTGATTAATGGTGTTGTCGATCCAAAACTAACAATTGATCGTAAGAAAGTTCGCTTACGCATTCTGAACGGTTCTAACATGAGAACCTACAAGCTGCATTTTGATAATTATATGGAATTTCAACAGATTTCAAGTGATGGTGGTTTCTTAAATAAACCTAACACAACAAAAGAGATTGAAATTGCACCTTCTGAACGAGTTGAAGTGATTGCCGATTTAACAAAAGTGAATGGAAATCAAGTCACCCTTATTAATGAAGGCAACACAAAGGTACTGCCGATTCATTTGAATGAATCTCATGATCATTCCCAACAAACAATAGAAACTAATACATTAAACGATCTAGCCCTCACTGATGAAATTAAAAATAAAGAGGTTACAAAAACAATCAAGCTGGCTGGCATGGGCAATGGTGTAAGCATCAATGGTAAGAAGTTTGATGAAAATCGAATTGATTTTACTCAAAAACAAAACGAGACCGAAGTATGGGAAATTGAAAATGTAAAAGATTCAATGGGAGGCATGAATCATCCATTCCACATTCACGGGACACAATTCCAAGTGATATCCATTGATGGTGTGGCACCTCCTGAGAATTTATCAGGGTTGAAAGATACCATTTCTCTAAAACCTGGACAAAAAGCAAACATTGCCGTTAGGTTCTCGGAAAAAGGAATCTACATGTTCCATTGTCACATTTTGGAACATGAAGATAACGGTATGATGGGTCAAATTAAAGTGGATTAAATAATTTTCTCTGGAAGAAAAAGCGTCCATCTGATGGTTAACGCATTAACCATCAGACAGGAATTTTACACTATTCTTCGTCAACAAAATACCCTTCCATCGTATTGTATATGAAAGCTATAATTGAAAGCGAGAATTTAATTGCTTAAATATACTATTGTAGATAAAGAAACCAGTATTGCATACGGAGCTTGTGGAGCTACACCTCCAGATATATACGATTATGAAGATGAAGGCATTCCTTATGGAATAACCAAGGAACGATCGAAGTTCCGGAAATTCTGCAAGAAGAAATGATTGATACTTTTCAAGGGTGCCCAACAAATTCAATCAAGGTTGCAGACAATCCTTTTGATGGTGATCCTCTAAAACACTAGCAGCCTAAGTTCAGCAAATTCGTAGATTGGATTTATCTAGAGTAGTTGAAACATCTCGTAAGGTAAAGGAATTATTCAAGGAGGTGAAAACAGGTGAAAGAAACAACTGTAATAGTAAAAGGTATGTCCTGCGGTTCTTGTGTTCCCAAAATCGAAGTAGCAATTAAAGATATCGGCGCGGAGGGTCATGTTAATTTGGAGCAAGGTACGGTAGATGTCCGATTTGACGAAACTAAAATTCAAATTTCCGCAATTGAGGAAGCTATTAAGAATAGAGGGTACAACGTCGGCTCATAAAGTTATTGACATAATATGGAATGTATTTAAGGTGTGTCACTTCATCATCTATTGGCTGGTGCTGGTGATAATCATGCCTTACATTAAAAGCGTGAATTCGGCGTAGTTAATTTCGAAAAAGGAGAATGATCATGGGAGAAAAGACGAAACTGGCGGTATCACCTGCCATTCAAGTCGGGGGAAGTCTCTTTACACCGAAACAGCTTGCCAAGATCGGTACGGCAGCCGGTTCGGACGCCAAAATTGAAATGACCTCGTTCAAGCAACTTTATGTTGAAGTGCCTCTCGATAAGCGAGAGGCTGTCCAGGAGGAGCTGGAGAGCGCCGGACTGGAAGTGAACCCGGCCGGGTTTGCGACCAAGAGCCTGATTGCCTGCAATTTCTGCAAAGGTGCGGAAGAAGCCGGTCTGGAGACAGCTCGCATCTTGAATCAAGCGATTGCTGGCATAGATACACCCACGCCACTGAAGGTTGCCTACGCAGGCTGCGCGCTGGGCACGAGTGAACCTCTGCTGAAAGATATCGGCGTTGTTAAAATGCTAGACACGTTCGATATTTACGTCGGAGGAGAGCCCAAAGGAATCAAGGCCGCGATGGGGCGGCTGTTGATCACCGCCATAACGGAAGAACGGCTTGTTCCTGTCGTATCCACGCTGATCGATTTCTACAAGGAGCAAGCGAAGGGGAAAGAAAAGTTTAGCAAATTCGTGGACCGAATTACGATCGAGCAGTTAAAACAAATTGTTGCGTAAAGGAGCGAACTTTTATGCTGAAAATCGATTCGAAAACACCACTCCAAATTTACACGATTCCGACTTGCAGCGATTGTCAATTTGCCAAGCGCTACTTCAATGAGCATCAAATTCCCTACATTGACTTCAACTGCGAAGAAGATGTGAATTATGCAAAAGAAGTGCTGGATCTGACTGGCAAGCAGATCGTTCCGACCATTATCATTCAAGACAAGGTGTTCGTTGGTTTCGCTGAAAACTTGAAGGAGATAAGCGAGCTCCTGCAATAAACTTATGATCCGGTCAATCGACCGGGGATTTTTTTTATAATGATCTTAATAATGAAAGCCAGGTACGTAGAGAAAAGACTATGGTTCATGGAGGATAGCTATGAAAAAATGGAAAAGATTAGTTCGTACGCTACCACCGGTGAAGGCAGTTATAAAAGACAGTAGCGATGCTATTGAAATCTCTCCAAATTTATACTCCATAAAGCCCTTGTTTGGTTCCCTAGAAGACGAATTGGGAAAGAATATAATGTGGGATTTTAATAAATTCTAAAAAAAGGAGACATCCAGGGTCTATTTCGCATGCGAATACAAGGATATCTCACCGCATTCGTCGTGAATGTGAAGCGGATGGTCAAGCTAATAGAGCAAAAACAGCCCGCCCTCTGAGGATGAATGGACTGCTTTTTCATTAAACTCAAGACATTTTCCATTTCGAAGATCCACTTCATTCAAAAGTAGGGCTTTGTAGTGGTCTCTCTTTCGGAGGTCTCCTTTTCTACATATTGTCATGGGTACAAGCCCCATCTTCATTATTAAGAAACAGACCACCCTGCCTGCCGTTATTAATTCAATTCAAGACAACTCCTCCAAGCTTTGTATAACAGTAGGACCCCACTTTCGATCTCCGTCTCGCTTAAACCTCCAAATCCGATATAGATTTGAGGAAAACCCGAAATGTAAGTCCCAGCCTGCATTTCAAGCTGATCGTATACCCGAATGCTTTCATTAGCTGCTAATTGGACCAACTCTTTGGAAGAATGCTGCGTCTTGACGGTTATTTGGATGTGAAACCTCCATGCCAGTCTTTAGTACAAGCAGTCCAAGTACTGGTATTGTAGCTCAGTCGAACGATACACCTACCTCTGCTTCCGTCACAGAAGATTCCAAAACTCAGAAAACGGACCTTAAAGATAAGTTAACAGTTGTAGCCAAACGGATACCCGTGCAAAAGAGGCTGATCCAACTGTAAACAATCTTTATTCTTTCCTTACGGGGAAAAAGACCCCAAGCAAGGAGGACAAGGATAAAGTCGACTCGATACAGAACATCTTACAAGATGGGGCGCTCTTTATGCAACCCAATGTGCTTTCAAGTCTTCAAGGTACAACAAACAGTAAGGCTGCGAGTGGAAAGTCGTCATCCACATCTGATCTCTTAAACAGAGAATCATACTTACAGACTCTTCTTTCAACAATGTATGGGAATTCCGCAGTAACCGACCAAAGAACATTTGATGTAGATCTTAAACGCTAATTCTGTATTTTAAAGTTCAGAGATCTTCATTTTTGGCATTGAGACCGAAAGTAGCATGTCATTAGTGATTACATTCTACGTCAATCATTTTACAAATGATGTGCACTTACCTACTAGTCTAGTAGATAAACATTTACTTTATGAAAAAGGTATGTGTGGGTTAGCACTTGTCCTAATCCACACATACCTTTTTCCAAGGGGCAATACGCTATTCTATAATCCCGCGTGTTGGCACACTGATCTTTTTTCACTAAAAATAGCAATAAAAACTGTTGATTTATAGCAAAAAAAAGGCATTATAACCTAGGGAAGGGTAGTAATGTCTACTCAATCTCATAAACGCGCAGGGCTACTGTCCTCTTAGACATCTATTCCCCTCGCAGTGCGCCACATAAGAATGGAAATTAGATTCTTGATCGACTATATCCAGGATAATTCAATAACTTAGCGGTTTATTTCTCGTTTACAGTAAAATAATAATTCTCTAAATGGGTAGTGTTTGCACTTAGGGCAAAACAATCTAGCATTTTTTACACGCCTTGATACTTAGAATTATTTCTCAATGATAGCAGTAAATGAATACCATGTATTTATATGAAGTAAGAATTGTTTAGGATAATTTTGTAACTTTGTAACCATACTAAAGCCAGAGTAGCATGTACATAAATCCGCGTTTAACATAGGCGAAAGTCAGGTGCAGAATATGGGGATTTGGCGAAAGTGGCTTGGAAAAAACACATATAAAACAGCGAACCAACCAGCAGATTCCCAAAGCGTCCCAAGAATAATTTCGATTGATTTAACGGAAAATCATTCCTATTTAAAAGATGTTTTTGCAAACTGCTCTGACATTTCGTTCAAGGCAGTTTCCATAAAGCAGCAAACGAACGGGTTGCTGGTATACACGGAAGGCATCACCGATAAAAATATATTAAATGAACAGTTACTGCGTGTTTTGTTTTTAGAATTTGAAAATATGAACTTCACAGCTGATCCGAAAATGCTGGCTTATCAAGAAATACCGATTTCGGGATTAACATTGACGGAAACGCACTCCGAATTAATCAGCGCTGTTCTCGAGGGAAGTGTCGCGCTATTGATTGACGGGTACCAGCAAGCCTTGGTTGCTGATGTCAAAGGCGGTGAAAGAAGAGCAATCCAGGAACCTGTTACCGAGGGCGTTATTCGCGGACCGCGTGAAGGTTTTACAGAAAGTATCCAGACCAACATGGCACTAATCCGATTTAAACTAAAAACGCCGGAGTATAAAACCATTGCTTTTGTTATTGGAGAAAAAACCAAAACCAAAGTCATTTTAGCGTACATAGATAGCGTTGTCGATCCGAGCATCATCGACGAAGTGAAGTCCCGTCTTCAACGTATTCAGATTGACGCCATACTGGAGAGCGGTTATATAGAAGAATTCATTGTTGACAACCCTTACTCCCTGTTCCCTCAGTTGCAGTATAGCGAACGTCCCGACTCCGTGGTATCGCAGCTTCTGGAAGGACGGTTTGCCATCTTAACCGATGGAACACCTTTTGTGTTGACCGGGCCTGTGACGATATGGCAGTTTCTTCAAGCAAGCGAAGATTATTATGAATACTATTTTATCGCTAACCTCCTTCGATGGCTGCGGATCGGCTTTGTCTTTGTGACTTTGTTTTTGCCGTCGTTGTATGTAGCCGTTACGACCATTCATCAAGACATGCTGCCTACGCCATTAATATTAAGTATTGCAGCCGCAAGGGAATCGATTCCGTTTCCTGCTTTGGTGGAAGCGTTCATTATGGAAGTATCGTTTGAGGCTTTGCGAGAGGCAGGGGTGCGTTTGCCGAGAACGATCGGTCAAGCGGTAAGTATCCTAGGGGCGCTGGTGATCGGGCAGTCCGCGGTTCAAGCCGGAATTGTTTCAGCGCCTATGGTTATTATCGTATCGTTGACTGGAATTGCGTCATTTTGTATTCCCCGGTACAATTTATCCATTTCGCTGCGTCTTCTGCGCTTCCCAATGATGATAATGGCAGCCGTTTTTGGCCTCATAGGAATGGTCATCGGAACGCTTTTTATCCTTGTACACCTTTGCCAATTGCGTTCATTCGGCATACCGTATTTATCTGGTTTAGCTCCTTTTGATAAACAAGCATCCATGGATATTTTAGTAAGGAAACCTTGGTGGAACATGGTATACCGTCCGAATTTCTTATTTTCGGACAATCGTAAGCGGATGAAGGAACGGACGAAAGTTTCACCTGAACCGACAGAAAAATGGTGAGGTAGCTTATGACAAACAGGTTTCCTCTTTTTGTATCTATGTTAACCGTATCGCTGCTGCTGACAGGGTGCTGGGACCGGAAGGAAGTCAATGACATTGCCTTTATCACTTCGACCGCTGTTGACAAAAAAGAAGGGAAATACCAGGTTTCCAATATTATTGCTCTTCCGAGACGTTTGGGCAGTCCGGGCAATCCCGGAGGAGGCGGCCAACAACAAGCGTGGTTCGTATTATCCAAAACGGGTGAAACCATTCAAATCGTGAACCAACAAGAGCAGGAAAGCTATTCCCGTAGTTTATATTTGGCGCATCGACGCTCCATGCTGATCGGAGAACAAATGGCTAAAGAGGGAATTTCCCCGATTTTTGATGCGTTTGGTCGTGTGACGCAGCAGAGAATGACCACGTTGGTGATCATTGCAATAGGGGAGGCGCGCAACGTGTTGACTGTCAATGTTCCCAGCGAGCAGTTGTCCTCTGAGCATATTCGAGAGTTGATATTGCTTTCGAGGAAAACTCCCCAAAATATTAAGCATGTATTGAATATCTTGTTAACGGATGGAATTGATTTGACTCTTCCGACTGTTGATATTGTAAAATCGGATCCGTCGGTCAAATCCTCCTCCGATTTAATTAGAATTCACGGATTAGCTGTATTTCGCAAAGATAAACTGACTGGATATCTGTCTGGGGAAGACGCACAGCTGTTATTATTGGCCATGAATCAGGCAAAATTGCCGCTGCTTGAGCTAAATGCGCCGAATAGCAAAGGGAAATTGGTAGTCCGTTTGGAACGCAGCGAAGTTCGGGCTTTACCCGTTATTCGAGGTGAAGAAATTACGCTCCGACTGGAAATACGATCGTATGGGATGATATTGGAGAATGAATCGAATTATATGATCAACACAGATTCAGGTTTGTTGAAGGTCCAACAAATGTTAAACGAAAAAATTAAGAAACGAACCGAAGAAATTATTAAGGATTTGCAAAATAAATACCATAGCGACCCGATCGGAATTGGACAAATCATTTCTGAAAAAAACTTAAAAGAATGGAAAAAGATTCGCAACCGCTGGCGTGATGTGTATCCAAAAATCCATGTCGAGGTAATTTCAAACGTTCACGTCGAACATATAGGCATAGTCGGTGCTCCGTTGGGCAGAAAGGATGTGGAACAATGACTTATATGCTCTTCCCTTTTTTAGGGTTATGGATAGTTTTGTTTGCTCTTAATTGGAAGTCGCTGAAAAAAGCGCATCCTGTCAATCTGTACCTGGCAATGGCATTGTTTGGGCTTAGTTCAGCGATTCATTGTTATTTGATGTACGCCAGACAACTGTTTCATCCGGTCGTATGGTTGGAACAATGGTTGAGGCCGATGAATCCTATGTTTTTTAAATAAGGAGAGAAGTACGCATGGAGAAAATATCCGAACGCCAACTGGTTCTCATAGGGAGCGTGTACACATTTGCCTCAACCATTCTTCATATGAATTGCCAGGTAGTAGGCTATGCCGAACGGCAGGTTTGGCTTGCCGGTCTGTTGGCGGCTGGGGCTGTCAGTGTTTCCATATGGCTGATAGCAGGGGTCATGTCCCGATTTCCCGGTCAGGATTTATTTCAAGTGTTGATTGGTCGATTTCCGATTTGGGGACGCACCATATCAATGCTCTACATCTTGTTCTTCTTTTTTATTTTCACGATTGATCTACGAACCGTAGTCGATATGATGAATATATTATGGCTCCCCCGTACGCCAGAAACTGTAATTGCTCTACTTGTAGTGATTACTACGATTGTTATTGTTCGCGGGGGCGGAGAAGTCGTTGGGAGACTTACAGAACTGTTCGGACCGCTTAACATTATCGTCATTTTTAGTCTGCCGTTTCTTATATTTGTAGATTTCCATATGTCTTACATTCGTCCTGTATTCGATACAGAATTTATGGAGGTTCTTAAAGGCAGTTGGATTTACTATGGGAGCATGGGACATATTATCGCCATGCCATTCCTTTGTTCCGGTCACACATTTCGCTTTCGCCATGGAATGTTAAGTTTATCTATTGCCGGCTTAGTGATCATCGTACTCTCGATGAATGAGTTGATCGTTTTGGGAGCGCCCGTTATGTCGCGTTCTCTTTTTTGCAGCTATGAGTTGATTCGTCAAGTTCAGTTGACCGATTTGATGGATCGGTTTGAAATTCCCCTTGTCAGCGTATGGGTTCCTGTTATGCTGATAAAAACCTCCTACAGTTTATACATGGTGTGCCATGGGCTTCGTCGCCTCACGCCACATATATCGGGTCAGTTGTCCGTCGCTCCTGTAGGCTTGTTCGCTTTAGCCTGCTCGCTTTGGTTTTTCCAAAATTACATTCAATTGTTGAATTTCAATAAAACTATGCCCATGATATCCATCCTTTTCGAGCTGATGCTGCCACTGCTCCTCTATTTTATATTAAAGCCCCCAAAAAGACCCCTTTCAGCAACTTGAAGCGTTTCCCACTTCTTATTAAGATTTCGTAAGAATGGAATTATTATATTTACGCGATTTAGAAGAATGAGCTGATAACGAAGGGAAATGTGCTGCAAGAGGGAACCGAATAAAAATGTGTACACCATCACGGACAAAGGGAAAATCCAATTAAGAGTCTATTTATTAAGTCATGTGGAGTCCGGTAGTGTGAAATCTGATTTTTTTATGAGTCTTTATTTTGGTCAGCATGTTGGCTATGGCAAAGTGCTGTCCTGGCTAACACATCCTGCTCAATTTGCATCCAAATCTGGATCAAGGAATATCAGGCGAAGCTGGATGTAATTCGCGAAGGTATAGCTAGCATTCAACAATGCCAACAAGAGGAGAGTGATTAGATTGAACGGATCAAGTTCCAACAAGAAACTGATTATTTTAGCCATGGCGCTAGGATTATTGATGTCATCGCTGGATAACACGATTGTAGCTTCTTGCATCAGTAAATTAAGTGAGGATTTCAACATTTTTGATAAAATTAGCTGGGTGTTCACCGCCTATATGCTGGCAGCGACGAGCACGATGTTAGTATTCGGGAAAATGTCTGATTTATTCGGCAGAAAAATGTTTTACATGATTGGAATTTGCATGTTTCTAATCGGTTCCGCCTTGTGTGGTGTATCTCAGAGTGTCGATCAGTTGATCTGGTCTCGGGTCATTCAGGGCATAGGCTCAGGAGCCTTATTCCCGATTAGTTTTACGATTATTTATACGATTTTTAGCGATCCTAAGGATGCCGCCAAAATGTCAGGGGTTTTCGGAGCGATCTTCGGCATTTCCTCTGTAGCTGGACCTCAATTGGGCAGTTTTATTGCTGAACACCTAGGCTGGAGATGGAATTTCTATATCAATGTACCGATCGGGTTGGCATCCATGATTGTTCTGATGATTTCGCTCAAAGAGACGCGCTCGGAGCATAGGCCAAAAATCGATTATCTGGGGACGATCTTCCTCGTCATCACTACGGTATCCTTAATGCTGGCGCTGGAGTGGGGCGGCAAGGATTATGAGTGGAGCTCCTGGCAGGAAATCAGCTTATTCGCTGTATCAGTAATCTTTGGAGCTCTGTTTATTATGATCGAACGGCATGCTTCCGAGCCTGTACTTCCGCTGAGCATCTTCAAAAATAAAATGGTTCTCGGAACCAGCATCATCGTTTTCTGCCAAGGTGTGCTGATGTTTTCAGCCATCACGTACCTCCCGATCTTTACAGTTGCCGTGTTAGGCCATGAAAATTCGAATGGCGTACTGACGCCAATGATGGCTTCCTTAATAGCCGGTGCGATCCTTTTCGGCTTCTTGCAAACGAAATTTGCTTTCCGCACGCTGATGCTTGTCAGTATGTCGATGACGATTATCGTTGCGTGGCTGCTGAGTATTGTGAGTAGCGATGCTTCCAGCGGGTATATGATCCTCCTCATGATTTTGCTCGGTTTGGGAGCGATTGGACCGCTAATGAGTGTCGCGCAAAGTTCGATTGCCTCGAATGTTGATCCCAAATATATGGGCGTCAGCTCCTCGATCGTTGGCTTTTGGCGCAGTATTGGCGGTATCATGGGCGCTTCCATTATGGCGACGATTGTGAACAACAATCTCCATCAATTGATCACCGATGGTGCAGCCAAAGCGGGGATTCCTGCAGATAGAATTAGTATGCTAGCGAATCCAGAGCTGCTCATACGAGCAGAAGGGACGATCTCGCCAGAGATTCGCAAATTTCTGCAGACTGCGCTGGCAACAGCCATTAATCACGGTTTTATTCTTAGCATCTGCGTTGGCATCGTGGGCTTCATCGCGGCGCTATTCGTGGGATCGAGCCGGCTTGAGGGAAGCAAGAAGCAGCAGACCAGCGCTGTGCATGTGTAATTTAAAAATCACTTTTTTGATCAATTATAAGTTTGGATTCAGACATTTTATATCCTTTATTTTTTGAATGATGACGGAATATGACAATATTCGATGCAACACTAAAGGTATATGACATGTGATTAATTTAGCATACTTTGTTTTCTCGAATACTTCAGGAAGCACGGACCGTGCTGGGAGTACAACCTAACAAGGAGGCAGACCTCGATGATTGAATAATTATTGGAAACTTGGAACATTCACAATCGAATTAACTTGTTTTTTTAAGCCTCATCCTGTGGCATTTCTCGGGTATCTCATCTCTCATGAATCTCATCATCGTGGACAAATCGCTTTGTTAGCCAAGCAGTTGGGCTTTCCGCTGAACAAAAAAACGGCATTTGGTGTATGGGAATGGGGCGTGCGATAAACTAATGGCAGGTTAGTCTTCTAAAACATTATCTGAAAAATCAGGGATAAAAAAGTCGCATTAAATATATGGGATCACGAACAGCAACAGCGGACACGGATCCATCTGATGAGCAAGAATGGGAAGACGTTTCACGGGCTGTTGTCGAGTCGTTGTAGCTGCGTTACATATACATTTCTGCAGGTCAATGGCTACGAGTTAGATGTCGACTGGCTGGATTTGTTTGACACAGCATTATTAGTGGTACAGAAGAAAATAAGCCTTTTAGTTGGGGAGGAGCTCGATGAGGATCTAGTAGAAAGGATGGTCCGAAGAAACAAAAAAATAAGTGAGTATTATAGTTTTACTAACTGATGCGCAATGGACAGCACTTGAAAAAGAAGCAGGGAATAGCAAAGTGGCGTCAGTTGAGACTAAGTAAATGGAATTATTGGCAAATGAATTAATAGTGAAACATAGGTTTAATGAACCGAAAAACTAAGAGAATATAAATGATAATGGCGAGTAGACCCTTAGGTTTACTCGTTTTTCTAATATCAAGAAATAATCTTCATGTTTACAACTTGAATTAATGCTTCTACAAATCAAGTTAGATGAATACATGGAGGTTATTTATTTGGATGAGTTAAGTGTTGTCATACTAATAACAATTATTATTTATATTTCTGGTTGCATTGGGTATATGCTTCTTCTTTTAAGTAAGAAAACAGCAACTAAACGCCGTGAGATACCGGTATTTAAATTCAGAATTTTGAGCGTTTCAAGATAAAGGAGATGTAATTATGGCTTTGACTCAGAATCAAGTGAAGAGAATGAATTCTTTTCAGCAGGAACGTTGTACTGAAGATCAGCTTAATGTGATGGAATGTGCAGTTAATACAGAAAATGATGAGTTCTATTGTTGGCGGTTCTCGTTAGAGGAACAAATATATTAAGGATACCACTCGAAGAATGTCCTAAGCCTACAACTATAAAAAATTTAGTGAAGCTGCGTCAATTAATTATTGCATAACGGACACAAATCACGAAGGAGTGGAAAAGTGAAGAAGCTTCTTAAAGAGTTTGCAGCGGATTTCCCACTCGGACCGTCTAATAAGGTGAAGGTGGTGATCACATGAAGCCGACCGGCAGTCGACATAAGGATGATTTTTCAAAAGACGCCACGCAAGCACTGGAGCAACTCATGAACGAATTCGGCACGATTGTCATACGTACGGCGTTTTTCTATACGGGAGATGCTCATATTGCCGAGGATATTAGCCAGGAGGTGTTCCTTCGCGCGTACCGAAAGTGGAACAGCTTCCGCGGCGACAGTACCGTTAAGACGTGGCTGACGACGATCACAGTCAACATATGCCGCGACAAAATGAGCGTTCGTATGTTCACGGAACAGCCGACTGAGCCAGGCAAGTTGGAGCTTGGCCGAACGATCAGCGTGGAAGATGAGGCGCTTGAACGGATAAAGAAGAGCGAAGTGCTGCAGCATGTACTTCGCCTACCGTTACCTTATCAGGAAGCGTTGTACTTGTATTATTACGCGGACCTTAACACGCGGGAGATATCAGAAGCAATTAGCACTCCGGAAGGAACAGTACGCAACAAACTGCACCGGGCGCGAGAGATGCTCGCCCGAGAGATCGGTAAGGAGGGAATCATTCATGACGGATATGGATCATGAACTGCATCAACAGTTTAGAGAGGAGTCTGATAAAATGTTATTTTCGAGTATGGAGATGAGTGAGCAACTGAAACGGAAGATTCGTCAAGAAGCGACCGCTGAGAAGGCAGGGCGTAAATGGAAACTTGTGAAATCATGGAAGGTGGCGGCGGTGGGATTGGCAGCTGCGGTCTCAATCGTTGTGGCCATCCCGCTGTTAGGTACACCGAGCGTTCCGGCGCCTGTGGATAGTACGACACAGACGAACGGAGGCATCGCGGGTTCGGATATGACTAAATTGACGACAATGACGCTTGGTTCAATCGAAGAAGCAAAGGCGTCTTTTGGAGAAGATCTGCTACTGCCGTCTTTTGTACCGACAGGGTACACCTTAACAGAAATTGCAGCGGTGGGGATGTTGGGTCAACCAGCTAGAGATATCATCTTTACGTATACGTCGGGCGAACACACGGTGACGTTCTTGGCTAGCCGCATGTCATCCATCTATCCGGCCGAGCTATTTAGCAAGACGAAAGTGGGCAAACTGGAAGGATTCATATTCGAACAACCGGGCATGACTGAATTGTTCTGGACGATGGAAGATGTCCAATTTGGCGTAACCGGGTCAATCCCAGGAGATGTAGCGATGAAGATGGCGTTGTCGGCAACGCTTTAAGTGAGAAAAGCTTTTACCTCGAAGAAGCAATTGCCGTCAATGCTGGCAGCTGCTTTTTCGAGTTAGTCCTTACATCGAATGATGTCTAGGGACACACTTTTACCTATTAATTGAGTGAGAGCTTGATAGGAATTTGTGTCATCAGATAAAGCGCAAAACCACCAACATTATGCCCCAGAGACACAACGATGCAGAGTAATATAAGTGCGTAATGGTTATTGGTAGTCTGCTTACCCTGTACGTCATGCTTCTGGTAGCCTAGACGCGCATCCATTTCGTCCTCTAGCTGAGCGATATTGTAATCTAGACCTCTTCGAAGAAGTTAAAGAACGTGAGAAAGATGCAAAATGCCTTTTAACGCGAGTATCGGAGAATTGGGAACGGGTAGAACGTGACTTCTAGTAAAGGATATATTTGAATAAGGTGTTGTTCCATGGCGAATGATTTATGAGAAGTGTGTGTTGAAGTTGAGCAAAGTCGAATTATATAAGGAGATATAATGCCTTCGTATTCGGTTTTAAGCGTGCTCTTTATCACATCCTTCACCCGAAAATACATCGTCTGGCCCAAGAGAGCTTAGCTGCGCAACTGCTAAACTCACGTATGCCTAAATCAATTCAGAGTCAGCACCCCGTGGCGCTGTCTACTCTACAATAGTGTCTGCAAATGCTGATTGTACAGAAAAAATTAGAGAAGATGTGATGATACCAATGGCTAAGTTTTTTTTAGAATTAGTTTTCAACATAAAGTGTATTCCCTCCTAAAATTTACTATATTAGACCACGGGTTTCATATTATTATAAATTCCAATTAAAAACAATTATTTCTTTAATTTGTAATGATATTGAAATAAATGGAAAATACCTTTATGTAATCTTTATCATGATGTCATCTAATATCAGCCTTGGGTCGATTATGCCGCCGGAAGACACGTTTGAATTTTGAAGAACCTAAGAGGGCATGAAAAATAGCCCTCCTAGTTAATATATAAACGAATTTAATTACATGTTACAAATATCTCAATCTTCGATTCATCATGAAAATCCAAATGGAATTCATTTCCAAGGAGTCCGCCATATCCACTTAAACATATTGTAACTATTTATTATTTTTTGTACTTCAACCTTGGATACGTCTTCTGCATGACCGGGTATTTTATCCCTTTGTTCGTGTGGATACCTGAGGTACAAGATTCCTGCTCCAATAACCTGCTGATTATCAGCATTGGTTAGAATTTGCTGCGAATGATTGGAATTACATTGCATTTAGATTCTCCCATTCTTTCTTGGCTTTAATTTTTATTTTCTGCTGGTGAATCTTGATATTAAGCAGCTACAACCCAATGATCCAGAGAGTCTGCGATTTGCCAAAAAACCAGCTCTTAGAAATGTAAACGGTAAAGGCGGTACTCAAAGGAATGTATTTCTTTCTGAAGATGCGAAGCATGCTTTAGCAGACTACATTGAAAAGGAACGGCCAAATGAAATACCCGACAGTGTGAAGGCATTATTTGTAAACGCGGTGGGGGCCTCCGCTAGATTACCCGATGGAAGACTGGATCCAAGGACAATAAACCGGGTCCTTGAACAGATTGGTAAGTGGCATGATAAAGAACAGAATGACCTCGACCGTCATATCTCTCCTCTGAGCTCACATGACCTAAGGCACACTTTCGCCTTCAGGCTTTCTAGAGAAACGAATGGGGATAAATTTGAACTGCAGCGCAGGCTTGGTCATCGATCGGATAAGTATATTGAGATTTATACCAATCCACCGGAGGAGTTGCGGCTGGGTATGTACAGAAGGATGTAGTAAACCTGTAAATAAAGCAAAAATATTTGAGGGCTGAAGAAGACGCCGATCCACAAAGTGAGGAATGACTCGAAGAAAAGTACGGCGATTAATTCTATGAATAGGGAGCGTGGTGCGATTTGTTCTGCTATAACTGCCACACAGCAGGAAAAGCAGGGGTTCAAATGAACCTAACTCTGTATCTGAGAATAGGAATTCAGCAACCATGTATGCCGAAACTATTCCATTAATACTCCTACATGCGAAGGAAATGACAGTTTCCCTTGTATGAAGCTAGGTGAAGTCGGCAGAACGAGGACTAAAGCCACCCGAAATTGGAAGGTACGTCAACGGATATGTCGGATGGCTGAAAAGAAAGTTATGGTGAGAATGTCTAAAAGAAGACTGACGAACTATCGAATGTACGGGTCTAAACCTATAGCATATGGAAACATATGTATCAACAAACGTTGAGGTGGGTGACGAAAAGTACGGCTCACGCTTAGGAAATTCGTTACATCGAACTATGGCGGTTTCCATCCCACAGGCTCAGAGATAGCACCTAACGCTTTCATAAATAGCTAGGATGCAGGGAACAAAGAAAGCAAGGAATGTCGAAATGCGGTCTGTTAAACCTAGACGGTTGCTATAAGGATTATATCCGAAATGCATTCATCCTTGTGAGAGTAAGGGCAGCACTGATGAAGCTCTTGTAATGAGGGTGGAGGAATAGCCCTAAGTCTTCTACAGATTAAGTTAATTTTCCAAATGTAAGGGGGTGATGTCCACAGTGCAAGCTCTTCGATATTGGGACTACTGCAACATGACTGATTCTTTTACGGATCTTCATTCAAGAGCCATGAACAAGGAGAATTTTACACGGTTATATGATCTTATCACATCCCGTAATAACATCTTGTTGGCTTATCGGACGATCAAATCCAACAAAGGATCATATACGCCAGGTACTGACGGAAAATGGCAAGCAACGCCCTCTCGGGATTCCATGTATCCTAGACCGAATAATTCAACAATGCTTTAAACAGATTCTCGAACCGATTGCGGAAGCCCATTTCTTCAAACATAGTTATGGGTTCAGACCACTACGATCCACGCATCATGCAATCGCTAGGGTTCAGCAACTTGTTAATTTGGTCGGACTCCATTATGTGGTGGATATCGACATTAAAGGCTACTTTGGTGCGCCTAGGTAAGCTGGGTGCTTTCAGTGGGTGTAATTCCCACCCGGGCAAAGGGAAAAGCCGCCCTACCCGGAATCGAGTCTTGAACACGTAAAGGTAACGATACGGGTTAAGCGTATACAGAGCGACGTCCAGGCCGTAACGCAAGTGAAGCGATAGAGCCTCGTGAGATATCCGGGGGCCGACAAGGTCGAAAACTTGGAAGGCTATAGTAGATTTCCGTAAAGGGCGAGGAAATCGGAGACCCCGGCGGAGTCTGAGAGCACGGCATGGCGGAAAAGGAAGCACAACGGAACTAGGGAGATCCACCGCGATCTTCATAGAAAAAAATATGGAGTACGCCGACTAAAAGGACCATCCATAGGAAGCGGAAGTCGCGGTGGAAGTCGGACCTGCTGGTAGTACTCGGAGCGTGGGAAAGCCACGTACAGGGGGAAGCGGCAGGACAGAGTAAGCTCTTAACAGCGAAACATATCCCACACACAGAGATGGACAATGTATGTCAACAAAACTGGCTAAGATAACAGAGAAGGCTCGGCAAGATAAGAAAATCCGGTTCACATCACTTGCGCATCTCATCACGCCCGAATTTCTACAAGAAACGTGGGGATTGATGAATCGCAAAGGTGCGAGCGGGATAGATGGAGAAACAATGGCTCAATTTGAAGCGAATCTGAAAGAGAGAACGGAGGATCTCTGGTCAAGGCTCAGACAAAATCGCTACAAGGCTCCACCTGTAAGGCGAGTGGATATTCCAAAAGGAAATGGGAAGACTCGTCCGCTGGGTATTCCTACAGTGGAAGACAGATTGGTACAACGAGCAGTAGCGAGAGTAGTCGAAGCGATCTTCGAGCAGGATTTTCTGGAAATCTCTTATGGATTTCGTCCGGGACGAAACCCGCACATGGCACTGAAGGCGCTCAGATCGTGCATTGTAACCAAGAAGGTAAGACAAGTGTTCGATGCGGATATCCGGGGCTACTTCAATCATATTAATCATGAATGGTTGATGAAGATGGTAGAACATCGGGTCGCTGATCCTGTTATCCTGCATCTCATTGGAAAATGGCTGCGAGCAGGAGTTATGCAACACGGAGTAGTCACACGGAATGAGGAAGGAACTCCACAAGGCGGGCCAATTAGTCCGCTACTTGCAAACATCTATCTGCATTACGTGCTGGATTTATGGTATGAGAAACGGTGCAAGAGATGTTTTCAAGGAGAAGCCTACTTGATCCGATTTGCTGATGATTACGTGGTGTGTTTCGAATACAAACGGGATGCAGAGAACTTTCAGACGCTGCTAAATGAACGGATGAAGCAATTCGGTCTTGAATTAGCAGAAGAAAAGACCCGGCTTATGATCTTTGGACGATTTGCAAGAGAGAGAAAAGCGGAATACGGAGAGAATCCGGAGACCTTTGATTTTCTGGGCTTTAAGCATGTCTGTGGAGTTGGACAAAAAAGCGAATTCGCGCTTGTACGAATACCAAGTGTGAAGAGTTGCCGGAAATTCACGGACCGCGTTAGAACTTGGCTGAAAGCGCATAGCCATTGGAAACGGCGAGATCAGCAGAAACAACTGACGATGATGCTTCGAGGATTCTACCAGTACTTTTCGCTTTACCATTGCGACTACAAACTGCATAGCCTTAAAAGACAAATTGAACGGCAATGGATCCGGTCCCTTCGAAGGAGAAGCCAAAGTCATTGTCTATATTGGTCCTACTTGAGAAGTAGAGATTGGTTCAGGCTTCCGGAGCCTAAGTTACTCCATCCAACCATCTAACGAGCTAACCTGTGAACGACTCTGGGGAGCCCGATGCGGGAAATCCGCACGTCGGGTTCTGATTGGGGCTCACCTCTCCTATCAAACGTTGTTCTGAACGACCTTGATCAATGGATCGTGAAACAATGGGAACAGTTCCAGTCGAGAGACTCATTCACCACTAAAGGATATAGAACTAAGGTGTTGAAGAAAACCAATCTCAAAGAAGGCTACATCGTTCGCTATGCGGACGACTTCAAGATTCTATGTCGAGACTGGAAAACTGCTCAAAAATGGTTTCACGCTGTAAGACTTTACTTAAAGGATCGTCTTAAACTCGACATTTCGCCTGAAAAATCGCAGATTGTAAATCTAAGAAAACGAGAATCGGAGTTTCTAGGATTCACAATACGTGCAATTAAAAAAGGCAAAAAGTTTGTCGCAAACACTGGTATTAGTGAGAAGAAGAAATTCGAAATCAAGTTGGAAGCAAAGAAGCGTATCCTAAAAATTCGCCAATCACCAACTGCACTTAACACTAACCTATACAACAGTTTCGTCCTTGGGATTCACAATTATTTCTGCAAAGCAACAATTGATCGTAAAATTGCAGATATCATGACGCGTATGGAATAGGAATTTCAAATCTCAATGCATCCAAAGTTAAACAGCCATAACGAAGCATACTACTTTCATGTAATCAATGTGAAATTTCTTAATGATACTCATAATCCGTCGACTCCGCACAAACACGTATATTAATATGAAGAAGTTAAGAAATTGGTAGAGGCACTGTTCATAAGAACAGATGTCTTTCAAGTGATACGAAATGTATCTATATGAGTGGGAGGATCAATTGGGTATGAGATTGGAATTATCGAAAGTTATTAAAAAGCAGCTATCTATGTTATTGATCATGATAATGGTTGTGACCACCGTCATGCCTGCTGCAGTGAATGCTGTTAGTCCCAATGACAGAAATCTCTCTTCCGGCTCTATAACGGATGCTGTGTACACGAATATGGAGGGAATAAGGCAACTAGTTCAACCACGGTTACCCAGATCTGTAGGTTCGCTTTCATGGAACGTACTGACAAGAATGAACCGCGGTTACAATGCTTACATGTTGGCTACGTATGACTCACCGATTACAAAGCTAAGCTCAGATGAAAAATATTTGGCTTTTATGACTTACGCGGCTGATGATGAACATGCAGCAGGACGACAGGCTGTCTACGTGCAAGATCGGAGTAAAGGGGTGTACCAACCTGTCAAAACCCCAGATCAAACAGGAACTGTCATTCATTTTGATATGACACCGGATGCTCGCTATTTCGTTTATACGTACGGAGAAGATATTATTAGCGGTAAAATTAAGGTTTATCTCTACGATCGAGTGACGGATCAGCTGGAAACAATTACTAATGTGAACGGATCCAGTGAGTTTAGGTTCGAGGATGGAGACTACGTTTCTATTAGTGAAAACGGACGGTATGTGGTATTCGATACAGAAGCGAAACTCGCCCCCCTAGATACCAATGAGGAAAAGGATGTGTACCTCTACGATAGGATGGGAACGGGGAATAAACTGGAGCGAATCAGTGTACCGCTGGAAGAACAATGGAACAACGACAGCTGGGCTCCTGCTATAAGCGGGGAAGGGCAAACCATTGCTTTTGTCTCTAGGGCCAAGCTAATAGAGAATGATGCAGGTATCGCTACAGATCGTGTGTATCTTTATGATCGTGGTGCTGGGACAGGCGCTGTGCTCAAGCAGGTAACTCAAGGGAAATCGCCTTCAATCAGTAGTGACGGCAGGTACTTGGCATTTACAACAGGGCGCAACGATCTAATCCCTGGAGATACTAACAACAAAGATGATATCTATGTTTACGATAGCAAAGAAAAAGGCTTTCTTCGAGCTTCATTGCAAGAAGATGGAAGCGAGCACGCAAACAGCAGTAGATATCCTTCTATCAGCCGTAATGGCGCTTATGTCGCCTATGAAGTGAAAAACGATGGCATTCTGGATCCATCCGATAGTTATGTGACAAGGATACAAGATCTAACATCGAAGAAAATTGCCGTACCTAACTCTTCCATCTCACTGAAAGCTCCAAGCCAACGACCAACGGTTGGAGATACAGGCGGTACGATTACATTTTTCTCTTCCTATATAGAGAAAATTAATGATATCGAGTTTCCATTTCGTGATTATTTCGTTGCAACGAACGGGACTGCACCAGTGTGGCAACCAGGCAGCAGCCTGCAAGCCACAAATATAGGAAAAGATCATATCTCGCTTAGTTGGCCGGAAGCAACTGATGTAAATGGGGTAACGGGATACGCTTTATATAAGAACGGATCGCCAATTGCCTATATTGCCGCTTCGGAAGCTAGGACGTATACCGTTACCAATGAATACCAAAGTTCAAATCAAAATGTGTTGTTTCAAGTTGAGGCTATAAACAGCCGTTATCACATGAGCATGAACGGCCCTTCCTATACATGGATTAGGGATGGAGGAGATAACCCGCCACCGCAGGAGGAATCCCTCTATTTTGATTGGATTGGGGAGCGCAGCAATGTCGAAGGACCACTTAAACAAGGCGGCAAGGTTACCCTTCTTGCCGAGGGAGCGCCGGGACGTACTGCGAAAGCAGAATGGTCCTATAAGGAATGGGTTAATGATTCTCAGGTCGTAAAGACTTCTTCTATCCAGTTAAGGGAGTCGACAGATGCTCCAGGTTTTTATTCAGAGTCATTTTATTTAACAGCGTTGTCTACAGAACTAACGGATATGAAGCTGACGCTGAGTGGAGACGGAAAGGTAAAGGAGGAAGAAGCAGATGAACTGCCAATTTCAGTTGGAGGCGGCCTAGATATCACATTTACAGGAGCCACACCTTCAGAGCTGCAAGGTTCGGTTCTAACTGTTTCGCAGGAAAACGCTGAGGAACAAACCTTTATCCTTGATGGCGATGAACTTGGAATTATTGATGGATTGTGGGCAGATAAGGATACAACCATTACGCTCCGAACGCCGGATTATCGGTACGAAATGGGCACCTTGCAGGATATCCAAGTTCAACCTGGCCGCACACAATCTCTCTCCTTTCCTGTGACAATGCCTGCACAATTTCGTGTGAAAGTAGTAGATTCGGAAGGACAGCCTGTTTCCGATGTGCCGATCACACTATGGGATTCAGAACGCCAACTACTGGGGACAACTACCACGATGTCGGACGGGACAACGAACTGGCGTGAAGGATTGTTACGAAATCAGACAGTAACTGTTGAGCTGGAACTTGGTGATATGTATTATGAGCTGTCACACGGGTCTAATCTAAACTTCACATTGGATAAGGGCGATAATGAGGGGATTATACGTCTCATTTCTCCCGATCATGGATATCTAGAGCTCACGGTCAAGAGCCCGGACAACAAACCTGTATTTGACGCTATCGTTACCGCTACCCAAACCTATAAGGGGAAGCCAATCGTTACGAGAGGCCGAACCAGCTTGGACGGCAAGGTTAGGTTTGACTTGTTTGTTGGTGAAGTAGCGCTTGAAGCTACCCAGTACTCTTATGAGTACAGCTCTTCACTCCTTATCACACAAGTTAAGCCTCAGTCTACTGTTCTCATGGATATCCCGATGAAGCAGCCAGACCATTATGTCATTAATCTCAATGTTTTTAAAAAAGCATTGGATACAGAATGGATAGGTCCGCTCAATATGAGCAATGAGAATTTTATGTCCACCGTCAGCTCCAAGCATGGGTGGGTGAGGACCTACTTTTCCAATGCAGTTACACTGGGCGGAAATCCTGGTGAGAAGGTTGAAGTGTGTATAACAGGAACCATTTATACGTATATAAATACTTGTAATCAGGTCACTATGGACGAAAATTCAAATGCGACTGCTGAGGTTCGCCTGGAGGAAAAAGGCGCTCGCATTCAGGGCTTAGTCGAAATGGGGCGCAACATACGTTATGACGCTCAAATTTATGAAATTAAGCCTAACGGAAGCAAACAATGGGTAGCAGACGCTTGGGACGCTCATTTCCAAGCAGCCCCTTTTAACATTAATATCCCATCGGGCGGGACCTTCCGAATGGAGATAACCAAAAGTGTACGGGATCAGAACTATAAAATGCATTACGAGTACGCGAATGTAGAGTTTACGATTGAACAAAATCAAGTTAAAAATCTGGGTGCGATATCGTTTAATTCGACAAGTTATTTTAACAATCAATCTGGTAATTATTTTACAGCCCAGCCAGCGCGAGCCATACCAGGCAGTACGATTGTGTTGAAAGCATTCTACCGGAATAATTCGGATAAAACAGTAAAAAATGCGCGCCTGGAGTTAGAAATTCCGGAAGATATGACGTTAGTATCGGATAAGAATGGAAACAAAGCAGTAACAGGGGGGAAGGAGAATGTCCCAGTTACCGTTGAAGGACGTACACTTCACGTTCCTTTGGATGATTTAGAGCAAGGAAGCAGCGGAACGGTTACATACAAGCTTATGGTATCTACAGCTTTTAATAAAAAGAGCTTATCCGCTTCTGCCAGAATTCATACCCAGCTAAGCACAGAGCCGGAAACCATCGGGACGGTTCATCTGGATACGCCTAAAGTCACGCTTGATGTCCCGACAAAAATTTCAGATGCGGGCATGAGAACGGAAGTTAGCGGCTATGCCCCAGCAGGAAGCACGGTAAACCTGTATGACACGAATGTCAGGATCGGCGGAGCCGTCGCGAATGCTTCTGGCATATGGAAGGTTTCTGTAACGCTTGTAGACTTAGGAAACCACAGTATGCACGCTTTGTGGGCAGAAACAGCCTTGAACCAAGTAACCTTACAATCAGAGAAAGTCTACGCGATGTACGATAAGAATTTCCCGCAGTTGGAAAAAATGGTGTTTTCCCAAGCGCCTGACGGCAGATGGATAACGATAGAGCCAGAGAAAAACTTGCCGGAATTACCTTATTCGGTTTATCCGGGGAATCCGTTTCTATTTGATTTGCAGTTTACCAATCCTGATGAATTAGAAAATGTTCGCGTTTATATGGATGGTCAAGAAGGAGAATCTTTGTTGGCTACAAGAGAAGGAGATCTATTTCGAGCTACCGTTCCCACAACCAAGGATGCTTTGGGGGGCATATATGTTGATTATGATGTTAAAAATCAACCGCGCACCTATGATGGCAGCTTGCCGGATCTTGAGCAAATTCGTGCGTCTATGCCTCTGAAAATGCGAGACTTTGAAGTTGTTTCCATGGAGCCTTTGGCGTTGTCCGATGGTAAATACACAGGAGCTGTTGTTCTTCGCTTTCCTCAACTCCATAGCTACAAGATTAGTTATACGCTGAATATCGATCCTAATTCCCAATACAAGCCGACGGAGGAGGAGAAGGAGCTTGCTAAGCGATCGGGTGTACCGGCCGTGCAGAAAATGACTGATTTCACAGAGACGGATACAGCCATGAATATGAAGTTGAGAGGCTATATACCGAGTAATCTCCTCCCGCAAGAGCAAGCTGGCTTGCGAAGTGCTGCCGCTAAGGAAGGAGATTGGGAACATACAGCTGAGTATTACTTGGATATTGAGGCTGATGTGGATGAGATAAATGATCAGTTAAATGAAGTTAAGGAACAATACGATGACTATATGGAATATGCGGGGAAAATTAACAAGATTATGTACAATGTTGAGGCCAGCGGTCTCGATTGTTTGGACGAAATGCCAACGACAGCTAAAGAGGCAGGAAAGGCATTGGCAGCTGTTATCCTAGGTGAAGTAGCGAAGACAGCGATGAGCGCAGGGGTAGGCGTAATGGCCCTGAGCGGCCCCGCAGGTGTTGCGGCTGGCGTTGTTTCAGACATTGTTGAAGATAAAATTGATAACTATGTCGATGAACAGATCGATGCCGTAGGCGCAGGTTATAATGAATGCAAAGAAGACCCTGATCTTGATAAAAAGAAACATAAAGGTCAAAAAGTAGCTAGTCCTAAATGGATTTACGATCCTAGCGGATTCGTATATGAAGCTGTAAAAAGCAATCCACTTGAAGGCGCTGTTGCAACAGTTCTTTATCAAGACGTGAATACGGGCGTTTGGAAAGTTTGGGATGCGGAGGCGTATGACCAGGTGAATCCGCAATTAACCGACGCTGCGGGAAAATACGGTTGGGATGTTCCGCCTGGCAAATGGAAGGTTGTTTGGAAGAAAGACGGGTATGAGTCACTTACAAGCGCAGAATTAGATGTTCCACCACCACATACGGAAGTAAACGCTGGACTGATTTCTAGAACTGCTCCACAAATCTCGACCGTGTCGGGCGTTACTTATGAGGGGGGGAGTTATGTAGATATTACGTTCTCCAAATATCTCAAAGTAACTAATTTGTCAGAGGGTGCTGTTGCCATAACGGGCGCTGGTAATACCTTGTTGAAAGGAACCGCTGAGTTTATCCAAGTAGAGGAAAGCGCGGCAAATCCTAGTGCAATGGTGTCTCGAACCGTCCGGTTTACACCTAAGGCAAACTTATCAAGAACTGGAACATATCAAGTGAAACTTGATAATATCTTTTTTACAAGCTATGCAGGCACGATGATGTTGGATAAAGATGCAGGGTCGATCGTGATTCCAATGCGTACATTGGACATAGTTGGACCAACCGTGGTACATGCGAGGATGGAAAGCGGCGGTCGTATGATTCGGATCACTTATAATGAGCCTATTCAACCGACTGCGGATGTTTCCAAATTTCAGTTGAATGGAACGGCGGATACGGTAACTTCAGCTGTCGCTGTAACGAAACAAGGTGTGGCTGAAACGCGTGAGCTGCTTTTAACTTTACGTGGCCCTATTATAAATCAATCTTATCTGAATTTATTGCCAGATGCCGTCCAGGACAAGGATGGCAATACATCAAAGGAAGGTACACTGCAGTTAGTCTCTGATAGTATGCCTAACCTAAGTGAGCTCAGAGTAGGAAGTGGAACACTGAGTCCGGCATTCGATCCTACACAATACGAATACAGTTTGAAATTGCCTAAAGGTTCGAAAGAGCTTGAAGTAACAGCAGTTACAGCAGACCCTAAAGCTAAACTAACAATTGGCTCAGTGCCGGCTGTCAGCGGATTAATGAAACCGATGTCCATACCTGATGATGGAATCATCCATATAGGAGTTGAACTTGGCGGCGGTACTGTGACGAAGACCTATAGCATTCGTATTAGTGACTATATCCCAGATCCGAACTCACCTTCGACACCTACACCTCCGAATGTGGGAGGCGACGAAGCTGTGGATTTGAATAACTTGGGTGAAACTGCTGATAAAGTAAGGAAGACAGCATTGGACGGAAGACGCAGTTTAGTCGTAGGTATTAGCAAAGAAACTGTCGCGAATGCTTTGAAAGTTGGCAAGCAACCTAAACAGCTTTATGTGGAGTTGAAAGATTCCGTAGATGAAATCATTCTACAAGTTCCTGTTGAAGCACTTCAAGCAATGAAAAGCAATCAACCGATTTTAGTTGTGAAAACAGGCCTGATGAATGTCCAAATCGATGCTGCCGCGGCACTTCAACAATTGGATTTGGCGAAGGGAACGATGTTCCAGCTGGTTATTGCCAAGGCAGGCGATCAGCTAGAGGCAGCAGCAGTCAGAGTGGCACATCAACAAAACGAAGCTTTGCAAATGATGTCTTCTGCCGTAGTTGTTAGTGCTGAAGCTATCCATAGCAACAACCAGGCTTCGCCCATTTTGAATGCTTTGCAAGGACAATATACAGTGCAGGAGTCAAACGCTGAACGCAGCGATGTGTATCAATTTGATGCTAATTCTTCCGCATGGATATATGTTGAGAGTATGAAGAATGAAAAGGGGAAAGTATTGCAGTTTGATCTGCTCTCTGATGATATTTATGCTGTAATGAGCATTGGTAATCGTTTTGAAGATATGGCGGGACACTGGGCACAGCCGGATGTTGATTGGATGTTACGCCACCTATTGGTGAACGGTGTAACGCAAACAGCGTTCAAACCCAATAGTACAGTAAAAAGAGCAGAGTTCGCGGCTATTCTTGTAAGAGCTCTCGGGATCCCATTATCCGAGAATCTTCCTCAAAATCACTTTAGCGATGTCGATACCAATGCTTGGTACTATGAGGCTGTTCAGAAGGCTGTATCCAAGGAACTCATAGATGGGGTGGATCGGGAGCGTTTTGCGCCAGAAGAGACGATCACTCGCGAGCAGATGGCTGTGATGATTGGCCGTGCTTATCGATTCTTGGGATTCGGCAGTACTTCGTCAGGGGACTCTGCTTCGCTGGACCCATTCATTGACAGCAGTAGTGTACAAGATTGGGCTAAAGCCGATGTCACTCTGGCAATTAAGGAAGGTTTCATGATGGGTGTAACCGCTGAAAGCTTTGAGCCCGGAGGGATCACGACGCGTGCGCAAGCTGCAGTAGTGTTGAGAAGATTACTTGAGCATAGTGCAAGAAAATAATTCTTAATAAACGGGCCTATAGAGCAGTTTCTATTGGCCCGTTTTTCATGATAAATTATGGACATACTTCAGGTAGGTAGAGATAGACTATGGTTCATGGAGGATGGCTATGAAAACCATATTGATTGTTGAGGATGAAGTAATACAAGTTCCGATAAACAAAGGGAAATGGAACTTCATGATAATTACATAATCCAGAGTTAGATTTACCGTGGAATCATGAGGTTATACGAAGTTCCCAAAGCGGTGATAGCGTACATTGCAAAAACATTCGAAAAGCAAAAAAAGGAATAGAATATACTTAATAGCACTAGAATCAACGTTTGACAAAGTAATCTGCTATTAAAACCTGTAGCCACCTTAAAAATCTTTTGCATCTTACTTGAATGCGGGAGCATCATTACAAAAACTCGATTAGCCATAAAAATAAAACCCAGCCAACACAAAACTAATGGATGCAATATAAAAGCCCATATAGTACTCATCTTAATGTTCCCCCTATAATAAAACTTACAAGATTCCAAGACAAAAATGCTGGCCTAGCAGTTATTTCTCTATCTTCCTCCATATATAATTTAACGGTATTCATGATATTTTTAAAAAAATAATGCTTTATATAAATACACACTGAGGCACCCAATTATCTGGGTGCCTTATAATTAAACTTCGTCAAAATGAGCTTCTGCAGTTGATATGGCTTGCTGGATTACTTCCTAAGTATCTCATTTTCGGTATAGCTAGTAGCTGTTTTCGGAAGATTCAAATATGTAAACTTGTCCCAGTCAATTGTCTTCGCTGTATCGCTGGACAACGAGACAGCAACAACGCTGTTAATAGACTCATTACCTTTAGTGTCCCGTTGCGGCAGCGCCCATGATAAAAATACTTTAGGGACATCCGTTCTATTTTTAAAAACCTGTTTAAAGATAGCGGTACTCTTTTCCAGAATGTCGGATTTAATTGTTCCTTTTGTAGTATCGTCATCTGCCATCAACTCAATAAAAATACTTTTGTCATCAATCTCTATGCGTCGTATTCTGTCCACGTTTTTATTATTACTTTTTTCGCCTGCGTATTTTTCAACTGCCCAGGGAATGTAGTCATCTAATACGCTGGGTGCTGGGGCTATAGGCTTCATCGGGGCCTTTATTTCCGGGACTTTTATTTCCGGAGCCTTTACTTCTGGGGCCTTTATTTTCGGTTTCTCTGTAGTTTTTGCTGCTATTACGGGTTTAGATTGTTCTTTAGGTTTATCCTTGGCAACTGAAACAGTAGGGGTATCCTTAACTTCTTTTACCACTGTTTTGTTATTGGTATCCTGATTTACGATAACCATCATAACAATAAAATAAACACCAAATACTGCCGATAAAATCCCCATTGTTTGCGGCTTATATTGTCGCTTCTGCCAAAGTAAGATAATTCCTATTGGAGGAACTAAAAGCATCATTACCCAAATAAACCAGGTAGTTTTGTAAAATTTCTTCTTATTACCCATTCCCCAATTCCTCCTCATATTTCCAATGTACTTTTCCAGTTATTTGATATTTTGGACTTCTTCACTTCTTTTCTATTTTCATTCTATTTATATTAATGCTTTAGGATAAGAATTTCTGCGATACTTATAGTCTACATGAACTGTTTTTCGCGATACTCATAGTTCACAAGATCTATTTTAAAGCACTTCAACTCCTGATTTTCATCGATTTAATCACCATTAAGACACGTTATGAGGTTTTTTACGTGCATTTGAGTAAGCTATTGTTATCTTATATGTCATGAACTTTCCTCCAAGGAGTGGTCATTAAAATGCTACAATCCATAGTGTCCGAGCTTACGAAAAGTCTAGAATCCATACTACCAGCAATAAAATGAAATGCACGGCCGATGAAGCACTTATTCGCCTAGTCGAAGAAGAGCTGGGCTTCCCTCTTCCCGACGATAACATGCTTGTGTGACAATGAATGGTCATATCAGATTGGGCTTATACTTAATATGACAGTAGGTGTCATATTAAACTGTTAGAATCGAAATAGTTATCATTCAATGCAGCACATATACAAAGGAGAGAATAAAATGAAGCGCCCAGTAGTTTTATATATTGCAACATCTTTGGATGGATACATCGCGAAAGAAAATGGCGATATTAATTGGCTTCATGAAGTGGAAGGGGAGGGAGACAGCGGCTACAGCGAATTTTACAATACCATTGACACAGTATTAATGGGGAACACAACGTATAAGCAGACTTTGAGTTGGCGGATGAATATCCTTATCCAGGTAAGGAAAGCTACGTTTTCTCACGAACAAAGCAAGTACCAGATTCGAATGTAACTTATGTCACTGAAGAGATTCCCGCGTTAATCGAGAAACTTAAAGAACGGGAAGGTTCTAAAATCTGGGTTGTCGGTGGAGCTGCGATTCTCGACACACTATTGAAAGTCCGCCTCGTGGATGAGTTTATCATAGCAATTATGCCTATGATATTAGGGATTGGAATTCCGTTCTTTAAAAAGGATAATCCTGAAATGTAGCTTGATTTGGTTGGATCAAAACGTTATGGAGAAATTGTACTACTCCATTATACCGTGAAATCTTAATGGGGGACTTGAACGACGTGAGTTTGGTATTACACCATTCTCACGGCCTTTATTTTTTGTTGATACAATTGAAATAGTAAATGAAGGTGGAGACTAACCTTGCAGGATTATATTGAAATTAAAGGCGCAAAGGAACATAACTTAAAAAATATATCGGTGAGGTTGCCCAAATATAAGTTAATTGCCCTAACCGGTATTTCAGGCAGCGGAAAATCTACTTTTGCCATGGATATTTTGCAAAGGGAATGTCAGAGGCAGTATATGGAGAGTATGGGGATGGTTACTGACGGACTGAACAAACCATTGGTGGACAGCATTTCAGGACTTTCTCCTTCCATTTCCATCCGGCAACGTGTACTATCCAACAACCCTCGTTCAACCATTGGAACCTATACCGAAATTCTAACATATTTACGTATTCTCTATGCAAAGCTGGGTGTGAGAAGCTGCAGGTACTGCGGTAAAGATATCCCGCCTGATTATGATTTAGATGAGGAAAATGAACTTGACGAAGGAAATATCCTTTGTCCATACTGTCAAACAGAGCACAAAAAGCTTACTATGGGACATTTCTCCTTTAACAAATCGCAAGGTGCTTGTCCCACCTGTAATGGCGTAGGTATTGTAACAACTTTAGATCTAACACAACTGATTGACGAGCAGTTAACTATTGAAAAAGGTGCGGTTTCCTTGTGGCTGGATCCTGTAATCCGCACACACTACGCCAACACACTGCGCAAATGCGGTGCTCATTATGGATTTGAATTCGACTCCACAAAAATAATCAAGGACTATAATGAGCTGGAGCGAATTGTTTTTTATGACGGCGTGGACAGTGAGGCATTTAAAAAATACTTCCCTGAAAAAAAAACGCCAAAGCGTGTCAACGATGGATATTTTCGCGGAATCCGTGACTTTATGCAGGAGAAAGCCGCAGAAAGTGTACGGAAAGAGATAAAAAACAGCAAAATCGAAAACTGTATCATTAAAACCGAATGCCCCGAATGTCATGGTACACGGTTGGGCGTTGTAGGTAGAACTGTTAAATTGGACGGTCTTACAATTATAGAATTGTCCTCATTTACAGCAGAGCAACTCTATGACAAAATCAAAACCTTGTCTGAAAATTTAAGCGAAAATGCACTGATTGTCGCTTCAGCAATTACGGGAGATATTATAAAACGGACCGAGGGAATTATAAAAATCGGACTTGGGTATCTCTCGATCGATAGGAAAGTGGGTACGTTATCTGGCGGTGAAGCACAGCGCATTCGTCTTGCCAATGTTATGGACAGTGGACTGACAGGTGTGTTGTATATCTTAGATGAACCAACAACTGGGTTGCACCCCAGAGATACGCAGCTTCTTTTAGAAGCACTCAAGCGACTGCGTGATTTGGGTAATTCGGTGTTAGTGATTGAACATGATATGGATTTTGTGGCGCATTGCGATCATATTATCGACTTTGGACCTGGTGCAGGCAGCGGTGGGGGCAATATTGTCGCCATTGGTACACCATCGGAGATTGCGAAGAATAAACTATCTGTCACGGGTAAGTATCTTAACCGTACAAATACCCTGGCATTGCCCAAAGAGATTAATATCCATAACAGCATTGTTGTTAAGAATGCCCATGCCCATAACTTGCAAAATGTTTCGGTTGAGGTTCCTTTGGGAAAACTTGTCTCATTTACAGGAGTATCTGGCAGCGGTAAATCCAGCATAGTATTTGATACGATTGTACGTTTTTCTGAGAGCGGTAGTGCAGAGTGTGATTCAATTAGAGGATTCGAGTATGTGAAAGAAATCATTAAGTTAGATCAAAACCCAATCGGCAGACAAAGCCGCAGTAACATTGCCACCTATACAGATTTATATACTCCAGTACGGGAACTGTACGCAGCCCTGCCACAGGCCCAAAAGTTACGGCTAAAACCTTCTGATTTTTCTTTCAATGTAAAAGGTGGGCGTTGCGAAAGATGTCAAGGGTTGGGTGTCATACCATTGGACATGCAGTTTCTTGATGATGTGGAGGTACAATGCCCTGTTTGCCGTGGAAAACGGTTTAAAAAGAAAGTGTTAAGCGTTACTTACAAGGATAAAAATATATCAGATATTTTGGAAGCAACAGTGTCGGACAATCTCACATTTTTGGGAGGGCATAAAGAAATTGCAGGGAGATTGCAAACTCTTTGTGATGTAGGTTTGGATTACCTTATGTTGGGGCAATCTACCATCACCTTGTCTGGCGGTGAGTGCCAGCGCATTAAGCTTTCTAAGGAAATAGGAAAATCCATACAGGGACACACACTTTATTTATTGGATGAACCCACTACGGGTTTACATCCTTCGGATATTGATCGATTGCTAAAGTTACTCCGAAGATTGGTCGAACGGAATAACTCGGTGTTTGTGATTGAGCATGCTCTGGAAGTCATATCGCAAAGCGACTTCATTATCGACATGGGACCGGAGGGAGGTATATTTGGTGGTAAGATTATTGCACAAGGAACACCAATGCAAATTGCAGAAAACAAAAACAGCTTAACCGGTAAATACTTGAAAAATTTTATTGAAGAGAAAGTACAATGACTAGAGAGGTATGTGGTTTTATTCCTGGATACTTTATCGGGAGACAAGAATATCTCAAGAAAAGAAATTCTGTAAACTTCCTCATTATCTCGACTATGACTATTACATTTAAAACCAGGTGAAAACGAACGCAAAGGACTTTATCCGAAAATTGGGTATAGTCCTTTGCGTTCCGCTGCCTCTGAGTGTAGATCCTTTCTGCAGCTCTAGTCTGTAGTGGAGTGCAGACAGCAGGGGAGTAGATAGGCTCATAATGAAAGATGATATATGTTTATGTTTAAGTCAAAAAATGACTGGCTAAATCCGGAATAATAAACGTTCAGTGTATACGATAGGATTTTATACAACATTGATTTGTAAATGTAAAACTTAGGATCGTCCTGTAGGAAGTGTCATGTCGGCAGTGTTATCCTGGGCACGAAAGCGATTTTCTGAAATTAGTACAAACCTAAATGCTAAAATATAATTAGCATCACAAATAGGTGCGAAAATTTGCTGAATTATTATTTTTGTATCTAAAATCAGAGGTATTTTGCTTTATCATGAAATGCTGCGTTTCCACGCCGGGTGAGCTCCATAATATGAATGCGGAAGAAATCGCAGAAATTGATCCGAAAGCTGGTGTTATAGTAGAAGCGAATCCTGGCGATATTATCATCTTCCACTCCTTTACCCCACATCAAAGCGGAGTAAACCGCTCAGAGGTTATCAGAAAACAGCTATATTTGACCTATTCCCCAAGTAAGAACGGTGACTTATAAACAAGGCTCATTACCAGCATTACCAACGTAATATTTTGCTTGGCAAAGATACATCAAGCTACCATTTCTTATAGAAAAAAGGGATCTGCCAGAGATGGCAGATCCTTTTAAACGAAATACATGTGGCCTTCATGTCGTTCTAATTAGAAGATGTGAAGGCGTTCAGCATATATCAGTGAAGCTTTAACAAAGCCGGATTGGAAAGATTTTGGTCAGATGTCAAGAGAAGATGTTTTGGAATACTTTAACTAGGTAAGAAATCATCCGATGGGTGGTGAAAGTAGATCGCAATACAAAATCAGGAACCAACAGATAGTTATTTTTGTAGTATGGTAGCAAACCTGGAGAATTTCTTGTATTTTATTCAACGTTATCATTGGGTAGAGGCACCCTTAAAACCAGTTGGATCACTTGTCTCTCAGAAGGATCGACCAAAGTTACAACCAAAATATTTTACATATATGGAATCAAATAGTAGATAATATCTCATCTCTTGATCCCCAGTACGTACCGATAATTATGTTAATGGAGGCAACTGGTTTTCACTTAATCGATATATTGACTTTGAAATTTGATTGTTTAAGTTTCGGAGAAGATGGTGTCTGGATTGAATCGATAAATGTATTGGAGAAACGTATAAGTGAGTTTAGAGTTATGGGAAGGACAAGATCTATTGAGATACTTGAACCAAAGTTAAAAAAGTTCAAAGAAATAAGAAGTAGTTTAAATACTCACAATAATAATAGGGGTCAGTATGTCAATTAATTGGACAAATGAGTGGTTAACACAATACGAGTCTCCCTGGTCGGTACTAGAAAAAATTAAATTTGCAAATCTAATTAGTACTAAGCAGCTTTTACAACAATATGGAACGGATACCTCTAATAAAATCAGATACGGTAAGGTAGGAAAACGACATAGAAATCTAATCACATTAGAAGGCCTAGATCTAAATATCGATGCGCATAATTGATCCATCATAGGTATTTTCTTGTCGTTAAACTGAAGCAAAGTGAGTTGACAAAATAAAATAACTATCTTATGATTTAAACATTCGTTTTAAATGATTGTTTAATAATAAGGAGTGGTCAAAATGGGATCGTCAATAGCGGCTTTTTTGAAGCCTGCAACAACCAAGGTAGGGATTATTACAGCGATTACGTTTCAGTTGTTGTTTAGCATCATATGGATGACAGGGTATTCGGGAGTTTCGGATAATACGAAGAATTTGAAGATTGCGATCGTGAATGAAGATCAAGCCATGGGTGGCAAAATCGTTCAAAGCCTGCAAGGCAATCTTCCTTTCCAAACGGAAGTTATCGCGTCGAATGAAGAAGCTCAGAACAAGCTAAACATGCGTGAAGTGCAGATGGTTATGCATATTTCATCGGATTTTTCCAAAAAACTCCAAACGCCTGGACAAACAGTACCGATCACCTATACGGTTAATGAGTCAAATCCGTCTATGACAAAGTCAGTCATGCAAGCTGTAGCGGGGAACATTACGGCAACGGTAAATAAAGAGGCAGTGGCGGCAGGGGCATCAGCTGTCCTGACACAGATGAATCCACAGCTTCCTGCTGAGCAAGCGACTCAGATTGCACAAGGGTTAGCGAGTAAAGTGAGTTCAGACATCCAGAGCACGAATAAAGTAAAGGATATGCCGAATCAAATGCTCCCGATGATGCTTGTCCTAGCTTCAATTGTTGGTACGATGATTATGGGAATGAACTTCAGCGTTTCAACTAATGTACTAGGTGCTTCACTGTCTAAAACGCAAAAATTGGCTGCACGCATTGGAATAACGGTGATTGCTGCAATAGTGGTTGGACTCATCAGTGCTATCATGGTTGTTTCGTTGGGCGGGCATGTAGATAAAGGATTTGTTGCTCTTTGGGGCTTTGAATCATTGTTCTTATTAACGTTTGCTCTGGTTGCTCAAATGTTTTTGACTTTGTTTGGGAACGCAGGTATGCTATTTAACATTGCGATGCTATCCTTGCAGTTGGTTTCATCAGGTGCGATTGTACCGAGAGAACTTCTGTCAGATTTCTATCATTCGATCAGTAATTTTTTCCCGGCAACGTACGCAGTGAACGGGTTGATGAATATTTTGTTCGGTGGACCAAGTGTCGGCAGCGAGGTTGGATTTTTATTTCTAATTGCCGCGGTGGCGCTCGTAATTGATATATTGGTTGTATTTGCGAAAAAAACAAAGATAGCTCCAGCGGTAGGTCGGGTTTCATCAAACGCTTAACTAAGGATTAGGAGGGCGCTAGGCATGGTTCATCAAGAGTCAGATATGAAAATGAAAATTCTATTGGCCGCGAAAAAGCTGTTTGCACAGCATGGATATGATGCGACTAGCGTTCGTCAAATATGTGAGGAGGCCGGGGCCAATGTGGCTCTGGTTTCCTACTATTTTGGTGGAAAAGAGAGCGTTTTCCATGAAATATTTAAGCAGTTTTTTCCTGCAATTAAATTAACGGAGTTTTATGATGTCGAAGATCCACTTGCTGGCATCCAACAGGTGATTAGAGAAGTTGTCAAAATTCGCAACGAAGATCCGCAGCTGATTAGCTTGATTCAAATGGAGATTATCACGATTACCCCACGTGTAGATAAAATGAGGGAGCTTGTTTTCCCGCTGTGGAAAAAGGTCCGTTATTTATTGGACAAGGGTAGACAAGAGGGACTCTATGAGTTTGAAGGGTTGGATAGTACGCTTATGTTTGTCTTGGGAGCTATGTTTTTCTATAAGCAGCGAGAGTTCTTCGAACCGATGTTTACAGAGGAACGTCCAGACATGGAGATGCTGATTGGGCAAACCACGGCATTCATCATGCGCGCGCTCGGGTATAACAAATAGCAGAGCGCTTTCATTTGATATCCTAAATTTATTGTAAATAGATGTTGAAATTTGGAAGTTTATGTGATACTTTTAGTATATTGTTTCGAACTTATGATGATATAGTTTGATTTGCGAAGAACGCAAATTTCGGAGATGAATTCTCTGGGGTTTGCGTTTTTTGTTGTGCGCTCTCGTATATGAAAGGAAGGAGGTGATCGATTGAATCGCAGGAGAAGCCTGCTCATTAGTGTGGTTGCTGCATTGCTGGCGGGATTGCTCGTATACGGGGTATATGTATTGCAAGTGAATCAAGTGGAGCTGGAGCAGACGGTTCAGGTTGTGGTGCCGAAGGATTTTATTCGAGCGGGGCAGTTTATTCATGATGACATGGTCGAGTTCAAGGCGATTCAGAAAGGTAGCTACACATCGAGTATGCTGACGAAGCTTACGGATGTTGTTGGGCAGGAATCCATGATCCCTTTAGGCACACAGGAGCCCATTCTGAAGTGGAAGTTGAATCGGTATCATCTCCTACCTAATGAGCAGCAGGCAACTTTTCAAATTCCCAAAGAGTATCTACTTACGGTTTCGAATGGGATCCGTGCAGGAGATCGAGTTCGTATGTACGTGTCGGGGAGCGATGGCAGCTCACGCAGGTTGTTTGGTGATAAGGAAATTACGGTAGCATCCGTGAAGTCATCCGCCAATGTGGAGGTAGACAACCCGAAGAACTCCAATTTGCTATCCAAGGCCCAGGGAGACGAGCAAAAGATGTATACCTCTAGACTGGAAGCCAATGGCGCGATAGATCAGATCAATTTGAATTTGACGGAAAACGAATGGCTGCAGATCGATCAATTATGCTCAGCGAAGAAGGCGAAGCTGGTCATTGCGTTTAGTTCCACGTCGATTCAAGTCCAAGAGTAGGATGTAAATTGGCAAAAAGAGAGGTGAAACCAAGTGCAAATCGGGTTGGTATCGACAGATCAGCGTTTAATTGATGAACTAACGAATGTGGTGTATGCCAAACCGTTCGGGTGGCGAATATTTGCCGAGGCGAAAGATTTACAGCCTAAATCAATGGAGCCATCTTACTCCCATGTTATTCTTTCAGATCGGGAGCTTTCGTACGGAGAACTAGAGGAGTTTCTTGAGGGCATACAGGGGCAGGAACCTACGATGAAGATTATTGTGCTGCTTTCGAATTATCACGATGCCTCGATCAACGAGAAGTATGTGAAAATGTGCAAGTTGATGAAGCTGGATTATATTCTACCAGGACGTAGTACGGCAGTGATTGCGGATGAAATCCGCGCATGGGTTGATGGGTCAAACGGTAGTTCATCCAATGAGGCGCTATCTGGTAAATTAATTACGTTCGTTGGCTCTACACCGAATATTGGTACGACGTTGGCGTCTTTTGGAGTGGCTTGTACACTCGCGATGGAGACTTCGAAGAAGGTAGGTTATCTCTGTTTGAATCTCAAAAGCTCAAAACTTCATCGGTATTTGGGGCGCGAAGAGCACCTTTTTACATTAGATGGATTGAGGGCGGAACTGAAGGCTCAAAGCTTAACGCCAGAAAGGCTGCTCCACGTTTGTGATAAGCCGAAAGAGGCACATGGCCTACATATTCTATATGGCAATATGTTGCGTGAGCAGGCGGAGTTCTTCACCCCATCGGAAATTATCCATTTACTGCGTGTGGCGCGAGGCGCTTTTGATATTTGTATCATTGAAGTTAGCGCATATTGGGATAATGCAGCGACGGTAAGCGGGCTGCTGGAAGCAGATAGCAAAATTGTCGTCACAACAGGGGATATTGCCCATTTTCAGGAGGATTTCTCGAGGTGGATTAGGCAGGTTGGATCTGTATTTGGCCTACAGCCAGATGCTTTTGAGCTAATGGCCGTGCAAACAGATCGGCATGCGAAGCAAAGCGAGTTCACGATTAAAGATATTCGTAAAGAAACGCAGCTACATTTAATTGGACATGTTAGCCGACACGGGGATGCGCTTTCGCGTTGCAATCAAGGGAAGCTGATGGAATTGTTGAGTTCATCTCACCCTATGCATCATGAAGTGAAGGCAGTAGCACGGAAATTTGCTGATTATTACAAACTGCCACAAAAGACGAGTCTACGACAGGAAACTTGGTTCCAAAAGCTCATCGCCGGCAAACGCGCGGTTAGTTAAATCACGATCAGGAGGGTAAGGGAGTGAGTGGGAAAAGGTTTTCGATGATTACCTACATGCATGAGCGTAGGACGGAAGAGGCTGTGGTTGGGTCGGAGCGCTTTCCGACATTACAAGCATCTGGGATTAATGATATCAGCGACAGAGTGGTCCAACGGGCGAACGAAGTGCGTGGGAATGGAAGCAGTCAGCATCATGCTGGCGCCGGAGAAGAAGCTATTTTCCAGCAATGGGTGCAGGAGATTCGCAGTGAGCTTGTTGCCTTGAAAGGCCGATCAGAGACGGAGAAACAACTGTATAACGAGACGCTGAATCGTGCAATTCTGGGCTATGATGAGGATCGTGGCAAGCTGCTGGCCATTATTCATGATCTCGTGTCGAAAAGGAGACTTTCAGACATCCCGCCTAGGACTAGTGGGTATACGACATTGCCTGAAGCGATTTTTGCCGAAATTATTGGCTTAAATGTCCTTGAACTTGTCCTCAAACAGAAGGATAGTTTGGAAGAGATTCAGGTTGTAGGGAGGCAAATTTTTGAAGTGCGTGGAGGTATGGCTAGACCTTCATCGTATGAGCTTCCATCCATCCGAGAATTAGAGCGAATTCAACAAAATTTAGTGTTATTTAACCACGATACCTTAAATCCTAGAAAGCGTTGGGCGGAGGTTGTCCTGCAGGATGGTTCGCGTGTGACGATGACGGGCTTCGGATTTACAGCGGAACCCACCTTAACAATACGCTTCTACACGGTAAAAAGATTTGATTTAGCCTCGCTCGCCTCCCCCGATCTAGCCACGATGGATTCCCGCATGGAAGTGTTACTTCGTTGTTTCATCCACACGTATTTCAATATGGTCATCATTGGACCGACAAACTCAGGAAAAACTAATTTAATGAAGGCACTCATTGCCGAAATGAACGATAACGAACGAATTATTACGATTGAATCGCGATTCGAGCTGAATTTAAAGCGAGATTTTCCTCATAAAAATATCGTCGAATATGAAATTGATGAGGAAGATCCGAGGCATTCCGGTTTGCAAGCCTTTAAGCTGGCATTGAGGCAGTCTCCAAAGCGGATATGTCACGCAGAAATTAGGGATGAAGATGCTAATTTATATGTTCGTGCTTGTACACGTGGTCATGAGGGGAGTTTGACGACGGTCCATGTGAGTGAACTGGAAGACGTACCGGATGCGATTACTGACATGTGTATGCTCGATGGCAGAGGGATGGATTCGAAGCGTTTGACGAAAAGAATTACGGAATTTGTGACACATATCGGCATTGAAATGCAGGTTGTTCAAGGGAAAAGAAAGATTGTGCGAATCGTCGAATACCGATACCAGAATGAATGCGTTTTCGTCACGAATCTAGCACTTTATGACAACTCGACAGAGGAGTGGACATTTCCCGGGAAATTGTCGCTTCATGCATCGCGAAAAATACAGAAGGGGGATCGGGGACAGCATTCGCTGTTGAGAGAGCACGGATTTATCGGAAATGAAGGGGAAGAAGGCGGTTTTGAACCGTGATTTTCGCCAAATATGTCTTTCTCTTGTTGTTATTTGTGCTTGTTTATGTCGTTTGTCGAGCTCTGCTGGAATTGCTTATTAGGCAACACAAGGCTAGGATCAGGCTGCACTATGTAAGAAATGCTACAGTTAGCGTGCGAATAACTACTTATTTGGAGACATGGAGCGGGATATATAAGCATATAAAGGAGTTGCTGGAATCCGTCGAATCTAGATTAAGCATGCAAGCCATGCTCACAATAAGTCTAATTGGGTTGTTATTTGGTTTGTTAATTGGTGGCGTGTTTTTTCAAACCTTCAAAGGCGCGCTTATTATGACGTTGATTGGTGCTTCGCTGCCTTATTTGCTGCTTCGGGTGAAGTTGGTCAGTGTCAGATTGCGAACGAGGCTAGAGTTTCTTCCGGCTGTTGAAGTGTTTTTCCAATCTTATATGTTGGACCCTAATCAGAATATGAAAATTGCGCTGAAGTATTGTATGGAAGAAAATCGCATTTTGTACCCGATTAAGCCTGTTTTCGAGCAATTATACCGTCATTTAATGACGCAAAGGGATACTGAGGAAAGCTTGCGGATTTTCAACCTAACGCTTGGGCACATTTGGGCGGATTATTTTACAGGAATCATGCGAGTAGCCTTGAAGGAGGGGAGCTTTGTCGGAGATAGCTTGAAGGAACTGATCACCGACATGCGGAAAGCACAGCGTTTTGATCAGATGGAAAGAAATCGACTATTGGAAATTCGCATCGCCAATTTTACACCAATCGGCTTTATGGTCTTATTCATGTGGATTAACTTTAAGGTAAATGCAGATAACGCCTATTTATATTATGTGATTGATCCTGTTGGTCGAAATATGATTTTGGATGCACTATTACTAATTTTTGTATCGTTTCTGATGGGGATCTACTTGTCTATGCGAAGAATGTGAGGAGGTGAATGCTGTGGTTATGGTCAATACCCAACTGTTAATGCTGCAGTACGCTTCGCGTTTGCTATTATTCCTACTTTTTATGATCATGATTTACCAGGGTCTAAGGTACATTCCAGCACGCAAGCGAAGATGGCGATCTTTACAGGTAAAGAGCACGCTCAAAGAGGCCGAAATCCCCTCATTTATGTATAAAATGCTGGGCATGAGCACGAAAGCTGTGGAGGCGAAGCGCCAATTGTTGTTGGGATGCGGAATTTGGCTGAATGCGAACCTGTATGAAGGTACGAGAAGAATGCTTTTAGCAGGGACATTGCTTATAGGTGGTATGGGATATGTGGCTTTCGAGCGTCCTTGGATCACTTTGCATATGCAGCCTGCATATGTGTTAGTTGGAGCGGCAGTCGTGTCGATTTTTCTTATATGGGATGGTAAGGTACTGGCGCAGCTCAAAGAAAAGCGGTCACAGCGCATCGTGCGGGATATTTATGCGATCAGTCGACAACTCTTGTACTATAACGATTCAAAACTAAATTTGCATGACAAATTGTCCTTATGTGTCGGTCAGACAACATCGATTCGAGCTCATGTTCAACTGCTGCTCAATGAATGGTATCAAGGGGCCGAAGAGGCGATTTCCCATTTTAAAAAGAGACTAGGGACGGAAGAAGCCCATAGCTTTGGTGAAACGCTGAATGCGCTCAGGTTAAATGAACATGCGGGCTATTATGATCTGCTCCAGCAGCGCATTCAGGATTACAAAGAGAAGATGGAATTGATTCGTGACAGCAAGAAGGAAACGGTATCGTATGTGCTTTTTGTCCTTGCCGGACTGCCGATTCTGAATACATTTCGGGTGTTTATGTACCCTTGGATCGCCGAAGGGCAACGATTATTTGATGCAATTAACTAACATGTGATGGGAGAACAAGAAGATGAGAAATATTTTGGTAACGGTGATGATGTTGATTGTGGTGGCTCTATTGTTTACAACGATTATCAATGATGGCTCGACAGGTATGAAGAAAAATATCGGGACCCACGGAACGACCGCAAATACGAACATTACAGCACTTCAACCTTAGAAAAGGCAGGCGGTGTATGAGATCCATTCTTGTTACAGTGCTTTTGATGATTGTTGTTATCGGCATTTATATGGATGTTGTTGGGGGAAGCACGGGAACTCGCAGACAGGTTAGCGATAGCGGGGCTAGAATTAGTGGATCTATTCAGCGGATTAATCCATGAAGCAGATTTTGGTGTTTATTCTATTTGCGACTCTGCTCTGTTGGTTCATGTTCGCACCGGTGTATAAGCATATCATTATTGTTCGGCAGGCGGTGCTGCAAAAGGAAGTCGATTATTTGCTCGAGGTCGGAGCGAACGGCAGCCATGGGTATATCAACGCAGCGATGATTGCCGAATCCAGGGATCGTATGGCGGAAAGAGGTTTCGACCCTGGGGAAATTTCGTATGTAGTTGGGACTAATTCAGGTGTTGGTGGCATGGATGCAAGTGCACCAGTCTGGCGCGGAACGGGCTTGCGGTTAACGATTACGTATCCGTACCAGCGGCTTTTTGTCATTGATCAGCTGGTGGGCATTTCGGTGCCACTGGCTTCCGATCGAATGGGTGCGACGGGCATGAAGATGAGTGAGTATGTGCCGTGAGAGTTGAGGGAATGGCGTGTATAAGCTGCTATTAATGGTGTTAATGAGCGTGGTGTTTATATCGCTATATGGGCTACAAACGGATGAAGAGTTGGCCATGCATACCGTGTTTCAGGGAAAACATGGGTTGAACAATGCTGTGCATGCGGCTGCGCAACAAAGTGATGCAGCGAAGCTTGCACAAGGGATTCATGCGATTGATGAGACGAGGGCAAGAGAGGCTGCAATGGCGTATTTGCAGGCCAATTTACGATTAAATGCAGAAAATATGCCCTTGCCGGATACGTTTTTACAGAGCACGGTGGTGGTTGACTTATTTAAGGTTGTTAATGAGGGGGAAATATTTCCCTATACGTATCGAGATGATGCACAAGAGTACACGGTCACACTGGAACGCCCTGGTGTTATTATGTTTATTCGGTTGGCTTTTCCGCGGACGTATACGGTTTTGCAGCCGATTACATGGACGATTAAGGCTTCAGCGGAGATGGTGTATTGAGGTAGGCTGATCTCATCCTCAGCTTGTCATGCCTTCCCTTTGAATCGCCGCCACTTGCACACTTTCACTTCCAACTTTGACTTCGACTTCGACATCAACTTCGACTTCGACTTTGACTTCGACGTCCAACTTCAACTTCGATTTCGACTTCGACGTCCACTTCCACTTCAACATCTACTTCGACTTCCACATCAACTTCCACATCAACTTCAACATCCACTTCCACATCAACATCAACATCAACATCAACATCAACATCGACTTCCACTCGGAGTCTCGCCCGTCCCTCTCTCATGCCCCATTTTCCTATGCCTCAAGGTGTAGGCGAGAGTGAGAGTGAAGGAGATCGGATTAGCTAGCGCCATTTAACTGGAAAACATACAGCTAATTCGAGTAGAAAAGATAATTATTTGAGTATAGATGGAAAATGTACAGGTAATTTACTCGTAATCACTCATTTACGCAAAATTAGAGGAATATAGCTGGAGGAAATCCAGTTATTCTGCAAATGAGCCCAAAAGTGAGCAAATTAGATACAGGAAATCCAGTTATTTCATTGGAGTTGGTAGACGGAGTTAGAGTTAGAGCTAAAGCTAGAGCTAGAGTTAGAGTCAGAGCTAAAGCTAAAACTAGAGTCAGAGTCAGTGGAAGAGAACCGCCGGTGTGTAGATAGAGTGTGCTGGAGTGCTGATGAGTGATGTTAGAGTGACAATGGAGCAGCGTTAGAGCGATAAAGGTTATTTCCATGTATAATGTGAAGGTGAGGTGTCAATCTACGGTGTATAGGAGTCGATTTCTATGACGATTTTTCAGCAAAGGCAGCAATGGCTGCAAGATGAGATGCGTAAGCGAGGGTGGTCAGGCTTCCTGGTCACGCACAATGTTGATATATATTACTACTGCGGCTCCATGCAGACGGGGTATTTGTTCATTCCGACGGAGGGCGAAGCGATCTATCTCGTTCGTCGGAGTTTGGTCCGAGCGGAGGAGGAAGCGGCAGCGGCCGTCGAAGCGCTCGGGTCTTGGAAGACGCTCGGCGAGCGGCTTCGCGCTCGCTGTGCAGGAGCTGACGCAGCGGCGGGAAATCCGCTGCGTATAGCGACAGAGCTGGACGTGTTACCCGTCCAGCTGTACATGCGCTTGCAGACCGCGCTGCCCGGCGCGGTCTGGGAAGACGGCTCGCTGCTCGTGCGAGAGCAGCGCATGATCAAATCGCCGGATGAAGTCGCGGCGATTCGGGCGGCAGCGCGCGTCGTCGACGACGCGCTGGAGGCAGTCATCCCCCACATTCGTGAGGGGATGGCCGAATTTGAGCTGATGGCGCTCATTGAGCATCAGCTCAGACTGCGCGGGCACCAAGGGCTGATGCGCATGCGCGCGTACAATTCCGAGTTAATCACCGGAATGGTCGCGACAGGCGCATCGGCAGCGGTGCCCACCTATTTTGACGGGCCGGCCGGGGGCACGGGGCTTCACCCGTCCAGCCCGCAAAGCTCAGGCCGCGCGCTGATTCAGCGCGGCGACCCGATTCTCGTCGATATTGGCTGCACCATCGACGGGTACTTGATCGATCAGACGCGAACAGTCGTGATCGGGGATCTAGACCTTGAGCTGCAGCGAGCCTATGATGTGGCGGAGGAGGTCCTCCGTGCCACGGAAGCCAGGCTGCAGCCGGGCACGATTGCCGAGCATCTGTATCTGCTCGCGCTGGATCAAGTGCAGGAAGCTGGGCTAAGCGCCCACTTCATGGGGTACGGCGCTGACCAAGTGAAATTCCTTGGTCACGGCATCGGGCTCGAAATCGACGAGTTGCCCGTTCTCGCCAAAGGCTTCAAATATCCGCTGGAGCCCGGCATGGTCATCGCGATCGAGCCCAAGTTCACCTTTCCTGGGCGAGGTGTCGTCGGTATTGAAGATACGTATCTGATCACTGAAGATGGATACGAGAAATTGACGGTATCCCGTGCTGGGATACGGCGTCTATAAGCCGAACGAAGTCCTGCGGGACTTCGTGTTGGAGTAAAATGAACCTGCTGTCCTGTTTCTTCAGAAACGGATAGCGGTTTTTTTGCATTTTGTGCTAAATGAGGAAGGTGGGCCGAGCTGGATGTCGTTCGTAATGGTGGCTATCTCCACTATCCCCTTCGCTCAGTTCAGTAGTGGGCGATGGGTTCGATCACGCGGTCTCTTTTTTTTCGGGATGGACAAGTCGGAATGGGCATGTCAGCTGGGCAATTGTCATAGCATGATAGCGATTACCAATCGTTTGGGAGGGATGAAGGAATGATGCTTAAGAAGAAGGTAGGCAGAAAAATAATAAGGAGTGCATGGACACTTCTCTTTGTCGCGGCACTCTTGTTTCCACAAGCCCTGCAAGCACCGTCGGCGAAGGCGGCTGATTTTCCTGCTAATCCAATTAATAAGACTGGCTGGATCTTAGACACGAACGACGAGTTTAATGGCACGAATTTGAACCAGAGTTTATGGATTCCTAAGTTTCTAGAAGCTCGGACAACAACGGAACGTTCGCAAGCCAATTACATATTCCGAGATGGTGCAATTGTGCTTCAAATTCTGCCAGATCAGCTAACCTATAAGGCAGGTGGAACGACCAAAGTTTCTTCCATTCAAACGGCGGCTAAAGATTATCTGCATTTGGATGATCTCTATCAACACATCCCGGCAGATATTAAATATGCGACGCAGTATGGTTATTTTGAAGTCAGAGCTAAATCTCAGAAAGGCAGCGGCATGCATACTGCTTTTTGGGCAACAGGTGTAGAAGATGAAGCGTGGCAAGAGTTGGAAGTGGATATCTCGGAGCATCCAGGTAGAAACGTACAGCAAACCTTGATGAACTTCTACAAATGGGATGATCCTAATGCAACGGATTCAGCTGGATCTGTAAATGTAGGATTCGATATGACGACGGAGTATCACATTTATGCGATGGAATGGGATGCCTCAGGGATCAAACTTTATGTGGATAATCAACTTAAACGCACGTACTCCTATTCGCCGAATTATCGGATGAATTTCTATTTAGGTATCTATGAAAATGCAGGATGGACCGGTCCTCTAGATACGACGATTGCCTATCCCAAGGAGTTCGCTGTTGATTATTTCCGTGCGTACAAAAGAGATCCGAACGCCACACCACCTGCTGATTTGCTCAGCGATAATTTTGAGGACGGCAGTGCAACAGACTGGACAACGGGACTGGGCAGCTGGAGCGTGGTAACGGATTCCTCCAAAGTCCTCCGACAAAGTGCAACAACGGGCGAGGGAATTGTCACGAATGGCAACTCGCTGTGGCACAACTATTTCGTAGAATCTAAAGTGAAAATAGTAACGGCCAACGGTGGGGCAGGGGTGATTGGGCGCTATCAGGATGCCAATAATTATTATATGCTGCGTTTAAATGATACGGGGGATAAGCTCCAGCTGTATAAAAAAAATAGCGGGACATTTACATTGCTTCAGGAGATCGCCGTTACAGTGAATTTGAACACCTGGTACACGCTCAAACTTGTAATGATTGAGAATAATTTGGAAGGCTATTTGGATGGTGTGAAGAAAATCAGCGGAATCACCGATAGCTCGATTTCCACAGGCAGTATCGGTCTCCGCACGTTTAACACGGATGCCAAATACGATGATGTTGGCGCAGGCCACAACTATTAATGCTATGAAACATAACGAAAGACTACCGAAAGAGATAAGCCTCTTTGGTAGTCTTTTTTCATGTTAAAGATATTCGTTAAATCCGCGAAATTACCTTATCGATCAACCCGTATACGCGTGCATCCTCAGCGTCCAAGAAGTAATCACGGTCGGAGTCTAGTTCGATCTTCTCGATTGGTTGTTTGGTGGTTTGGGAAAGGATACCGTTGAGAACTCTGCGCGTTTTGAGAATATGCTGAGCGCGGATATGAATATCACTGGCTTGCCCCTGTGCACCACCCCAAGGTTGGTGAATCATGACTTCTGCGTTCGGCAGTGCAAATCGTTTGCCTGGCGCACCAGCAGTAAGAAGAATAGCGCCCATGGAGGCAGCCATACCAACACAGATCGTGGATACATCGGGTTTAATGAAGTTCATCGTGTCATAAATCGCGAGACCAGCTGAGGTAGAACCGCCTGGTGAGTTGATGTAGAGCGAAATATCTTTCTCAGGATCCTCTGCGGAAAGGAACAAAAGCTGGGCAATAATCGCATTCGCAACTTGATCATTTACTTCCGTGCCGAGGAACACAATCCGGTCTTTCAGCAATCTCGAATAGATATCATACGAGCGCTCTCCGCGCGCGGTTTGTTCGACTACCATAGGTATGAAGCTCATTGAAATCATCCTTTCTAAGATGAACATGGGTTATTTTGTTTATAAGATGAAGGTTTAGCATAACTAAATAGTTTAACGACTAAGCGGCTTTGCATTGGATTGTATGGGTATGCATGGTAGTCTTCTGGCCAAATCCAGAGGAAACCATGATGAGTCGAATAGGTTCTTCATTTTGAGAAGATGGGAACTCGCGAACCGTAATGGTTGCTTCAGAATCTATGGATGCGGCATCTTGTCGGCGATAGGATTCAATCGAAATGACATTGCTTTTAGATGAATCGCTTGATTGTGTATGGGGCTGTTCCCATGCGATGACAGGTGATACTGATATTGAGGGAGGGGTATCCTGCTGTGGCAGAATTGTTTGTTTCTCCTGTGCTTGCTCTTGTTCTTGCTTATGACTCATAGTAAGTGCCTCCTCATTCCTTTGGTTTGGGATAAACGGCTAGCAATACCTGATAAGCGTCTTGAACCTCACCTCGAACGTTTGTGTAACGCTCCACTAACTGCCCGACCATCGCTGTATATTCTTCAATGAATTTCTGCCGCTGTTGCTCCGTGCATAGTTGAACTTGAAGCTGTAGCGTCGCGCTCGGAATTACTTCACCGACATCAGACTGCTCCATGAGTAACATAGCATCGCGGCGGATTCGCTCTGAAGTCGTCACGAGATGAGCAAGCGAGCTCTGATCCTTCAGCTTTTGTATGGTTTCAGGCTTCATACTGAGAGACTCGGCCAGTACAAAAGTTTTGGCGATCGAACGGTAGAGTACCTCGACCAGATTGCGTACTTGCCGTGTACCAACGCGCGTAACTAAGCCGGCTTTCTCCAACGCTTTCAGGTGATAGTTGATACGCTGAGCCGTTTCGCCCAAGGTACGCGCCACTTCCGCGGCGGATCCCGGCTCTAGAAGCTGAGCTATGATTTCTCCGCGAAGCGGATTCAGCAGGACAGTTGCCTGCTCAGGGGACTCGATGTAGTAGCTGTCTTGGATCTCATTTTCTTGTGGCATGGAGTGGATAGCCTCCGTGTACAAATTATATGTTACGTACAAATATTTTATTACGTAGAGATGGGAAAGTCAATGGGCGGGGAGGTAAAGGTGGTGTTGGATGACAAATTGGTTTTGAAATTGACAATAAAGTTTTGAAATAAAGGTTTAGTTAGAGCAAGCCCTAATAATATTCAGAAGTAGTATCAAATACAACTAGGCCCCGACCAACAATATGGTCGGGGTTTTTGCTTTTATCCTTAGGAAGAGAGTGTAAATATGACTAGAGGTACTTCTGTAAGAAGAAATCAAGAAAATAAAATGAAGGATGGTCGTGGTCAAGGATTGGGTAAAGATTATATCCCTTTATTCAAGCTAGTGATAACAAGATTTCAGGAGATGGCTATCTTACTCGAACACTTGGCTGGAAAGCTGAAAGAATTCACCAGAGAACAAGTATCCACTTTTAATAGAAAGAACAATAGAAATAGCTGAGCAGTTACATATACCGCATGCACATATAGATAATATTCCGGTTATCAAACATCCAATGACAGTGTGCAATGTCAGCATCTCTGTTGCAAATGGTTGGTAGCACCAGAGGCATGGTCGCCACAAAATAGTTCCGCGATTGCTGAGGCCAAACAACGACTTACTGCTGGGAATCTCATTCCAACACATGACTACGAAGGAGATGCTCGAGTGAAGGTGAAAAGTGTTGCTGATATGCAGCAGGATCGCGCGACGACAACTGCTCAGGTTTTGAGTAAGTTGCTTAACCCGGTCTATGTCGAGCTTTCATCAGATCAGGTAATTCTGCGCGAAACTGAAAAAAAATGCGTGCTCCATATGCCAGCATGGGCTGTTGCGGTATTAAGTTTTAATAAGAAATGTTGAATCAGCGGGAAACGCCGCAGTGCACGTGTAAAGCGTGCGCTGCGGCGTTTATTTCATTATGCCATTCTACCGCAAATGTACATTGAGTAATCATACTGGTTATTATATTATCATGTGTAACGGGTCAATGATGCGGTGTATTGCGCAGTATCATTATGTATGATCCATATTATCCATACCATTAAAGTAGCAATTACATGAACATCATAGACATACTGGAGGAAATCATGTCAATTAAAGTGAAGCTAACGTTCTGGATTTCTGTATTGGTCGCTTTCATTCTTCTTCTCAATATGTCTATTTATTACATCAGCACGAAAGAAGGTTTGAAGCAAGCTGCCGAACAGCAGATGATTACAATGGCTGAACAGATTAGTGCAACGGTTGAAGTGTCACAGCAGGCACGTCAGTATATAGAGGATGCGATTGGCGAGAGGTTGCGTTCTGTTGCTATTTCTGCAGAACACGAATTGGATCCCGACATTGAAAAAGTAACGAACGAGCAACTTGTCCAGCTTAGCGCCAAACTTGGCGTAGATCATATTACGCTTTGGAAACGATTGGACAATGATATTGTGGCTTTGCGTTCAAGCGATCCGCAAGAAATTAATCTTAGTTCAAAAACATGGGACTACTGGTACACGGCTTTTAACCAGCTCTTTGATTTTCATCAAGTATCCATCCCACAGGGTCAAAAATTAAAAAATTACTGGTCTGGCCCAATTAATTATGCGACATCCTCCCCGAATATCGTTAATAAGTGGGGTAACTACTATGATGGAACAACGAACTATATGATCAATCCTTATATAAATGCCCAGAACATCCTGGATTTCCAGCAAACGACAGGAACAGATGCTGTTATTAATAACATGCTTATGAAAAACAGCAATATCCTCGAAGTTACCGGGATTGATCCGCAGTTTTTCGGGAAAAAGCCGATTATAAAAATGAAAAAAGGACTGCCTGTATTTAATTTGGATGTAAGGGATATTATTTTTGGAACCTATAAGTATGCAGACGAAACGAATGATGTCACTTTTATTCAAGATGCGCTTACAACTAGAAAGACTGTAACGACAGAACTTCGGATTATGAATGAGCCCGTTATTCAAAGTCTTATCCCCGTCATGAACACGGCTAAGCCATTTGTCATTCGTATTATTTTTAATGCAAAAGCGCTTGAAGACATCTTGCGGTATCAGCTTATCAAACTAGTCATCATCTCACTGAGTCTCCTAATATTGACTATGGTTACCAGTTATCTATTGTCTGGCATACTTATTCGACCAATTCGTCAAATTCTATCCGTAGTTAACCAAGTCGCCAAAGGAAAGTTCGAAGGCATTATAAAATACAATGGTAAAGATGAACTCGGTCACCTCGCATTCCAAGTAAATTTGATGACTAGAAACTTATCAGATTACACAAAACAGCTTCATGAGGTAGCCGATGAGCTTCGCCATACCAAAGGTTATTTGGAGTCTTTTGTGAATCACACGTCTGATGCCATTCATGTAACCGATTTAGAAGGTAATGTTACACAGTTGAATCAGGCGTTCGAGCGTATTTTTGGCTGGGCACCTGAGGAACTATATGGTAAAAAACTGGAAAACATTCCACCAGAATACCTAGTTGATTACCAAGAAATAATTGCTCGCATACTTCGAAACGAGGCGGTAGCGGATTATGAAACAATTCGCTATACGAAAGATGGCCGTACTATCGATGTTAGTATCACGATTTCCACGATATGGGACGAAAACGGGCATATTGTGGCGATTGCCTCAATCACCAGAAACATTACAGCTCGCAAAGAAGCCGAGGATGTACTTAGACGATCGGAGAAGCTAAATGTCATCGGACAACTGGCTGCAGGAGTCGCACATGAAATTCGAAATCCACTGACTACCATCAAAGGCTTTGTTCAACTGCAAAAATCAAAAGTCGCCATTAAGGAAAGCCAGCTGGACCTTATTCTCTCCGAACTAGATCGGATTAATTTTATTGTCAGCGAATTTTTGGTACTAGCTAAGCCGCAGGCAGTGCAATTTCAGCAAGCAGACATTCGTGAGATTTTGCTTCATGTCAGCAAACTGCTTGAGTCACAAGCAAGCTTGGACAATGTGGAAATTGAAATGCACCTTGATTCCGTCCATGAGCCATACATCCGATGTGATCGTAATCAGTTGAAGCAGGTGTTTATTAATGTGATGAAAAATGCGATGGAAGCCATGCCGGGCGGCGGCACCATTAAAATTGAGCTAGACAGCTCGAGTCCGAGTTTTGTCCTCATTCATATCCTTGATGAAGGATTTGGTTTATCGGAAGAGGAGTTGTGCCAAGTGGGGGAGCCATTCTATACAAACAAAGAAAACGGGAACGGCTTAGGCTTAATGGTCACACGCAGAATCATCAACAATCATAAAGGAACCTTCTCGATTCAAAGTAAACTTGGCGAAGGAACTTGTATAGAGATAAAGCTGCCCAAATGAAATGTTTGCTAGCTCCTCTCAGCCATTTTCGTGCTAATAGTTAGAATCTTGTCCAGATTCCTAGCATATAATGACAGCAAACTGATCTTGGGAGGGGTAGATTTGCAATCATTTAAAAAGTATGTGGCTGAATTCATAGGCACGTTCGTGCTTGTTCTGTTCGGTTGCGGAAGTGCAGCCACGGCTGGAGGTGAGCTGGGATATCTGGGCATCGCAATGGCTTTCGGTCTGTCGATCGTGGCGCTCGCCTACGCGATTGGCCCTATTTCCGGCTGTCACGTTAATCCTGCCGTATCGCTCGTCATGCTCGTCAGCCGGAAGCTTTCTGCCAAAGATTTCTTAGGCTACGTCGTTGCCCAGGTCGCTGGTGCTGTCGCTGGTTCGGCGCTGCTGTACGCAATCATCCACTCGACGGGTAAAGCGGTGACAAGCCTCGGGCAGAACGGTTTCGGCGAAGGCTACGGCATTGGCATTACGGCGCTAATGGCGTTTGTGGTGGAGATTATCTTGACGTTCGTTTTCGTCTACGCCATTCTCGGCGTGACCTCGGAGCCCGGCAACAGCAGAGTCGCCGGGCTGGTCATCGGCTTGGCGCTCGCATTCGTACATATTCTCGGCATCGGCTTGACGGGAACTTCGGTCAATCCGGCGAGAAGCATCGGACCGGCGATTCTACTCGGGGGAGAAGCATGGTCCGAGCTGTGGGTTTTCGTCACGGCTCCGTTCCTTGGGGCACTGCTGGCTGCGGCTGCTTATCGGCTGCTGAACGTTCGCAAAGCTTAGCGATTCTCCTAATAGTTGATACAGGCCACAGCCCGCGATTCCGGGCAGTGGCTTTTTGCATTTCAAAGCATATTTGTCACCAAACAAGGAGGATGGAGGGTAGTCAGTTAGTTAACCGGTGGCAATTACATAGAGGACTAAGTTTTGTTATGCCAACCGATAAGTTTTCACCCTACATGCATTTTCGGTACGGTGATATATTGAGTTTGATTAGGTACCGAAAGGAGGGGTGCGAGCTATTCCGAGGAGTAAGATAACCGAGTTGATGTTGATACAAAGGAGAGGAGAACGAAATTGTAGATGGAGAATGATTGTCGGCCGCTTACTTGGATTGAAATGAAATTAGCAACGCATAAGGGGGAATCACACATGTTAGGGAGCTTTAAGCCTATTAATAAGAAGATCTGGTTGTACGGACTATTTCTTACAACATTGTTTCTCTTCAGTATGTTCGCTCAAAAGGCATCCGCCGGAGTCGTCGAAACAGTACTGATTGACAATGGGACTCCCGGCTATGTCGAGTCCTCTGTTGGAGCTTGGGCGGATTCCGGTTATCTGGGTTATAACGGTTCCACAACCCGCTATACAAGCGAATTTTGGAACATGGGCGCTTATGTAAAATGGACGCCAACGCTTACCGTCAGCGGCGACTATATCGTCTCCATCTACAGTATTCGAGACGTGGGTACCGATCCAAATGCAAAGGCCGAAATCGTTCATGCAGGGGGAACGGATACGCAATATTTGAACTGGACGGCCGGTTCGAACGGTTGGCAAGTACTGGGAACGTATCACTTCGATTCAGGTTCAGCTGGTTTCGTCAAGCTGAGTCGTGGAACTACGAACACTAAGCTACGGGGGGATGCTGTTAAGTTCGAACGTCTGTCAGATGATACGAGCTTGACTCCCTCGGCAGACGTCTATGTAAGAGGCGGTACGGATGTGAACAACAATTTTGCAACCGCTTCCGAACTGCAAGTGAAGAAAGATACGGCGGAATTTACCCGGGAGTCTTATCTGAAGTTCAATCTTGAATCGGTTTCAAACCAACCAATTGGTTCTGCAAAACTTTATTTCTATGCGGCGGTTACGGATCCGGCAGGAACGGATATCGACTTGAAGCTGTATGGATCACTGGACGAGAGTTGGCAGGAAAATACGGTAACGTGGAACACTTATCGGCCTACTCCTTACGACTATCTCCAGACAGCCTCTATTCACTCGGCCAGTCAAGAGTATCAATGGTACTCCCTAGACGTGACTTCTTATGTGCGTGCGCAGATCGCAAGCGGACATTCAGCCAATTTCGTTCTGCTCGAAGATGTAGCGAAGGGGCTGCTTGTTCGTATCAAGAGCAAGGAGAGTCCGGCCAATAAACCCTATCTTCTAATTGACAAGAAGGTGCCTGATTTGGCTGCTCCGACTTGGCCTACGTCAAGCATACTGACTACAGATTCGAGCGGGGACGAGACAGCCGTTACGCTGAGTTGGACGGCAGCGCAGGATAGTACTAGCATTACGGGCTATAACATCTATCAAGAAGGTAAGCTTATCGGTACCGTTGACGGTCAAACCTTCACCTATCCTGTAACTGGCTTAACCATGAATACGAAATATACATTCAAGGTCGAGGCTGTCAACGCTGCAAGTAAAATCAGCGTGGATGGACCTTACCGAACCACGAGGACTGGTGCGGTGCGGCTTGAACAGCAAAAGCTTGGCAATGTGTTCCTTGATAACGAAAATGCTCGCTTTAAATTCGTGACTGACCGTCAGACGCTGGTGTGGCAGGTTAGTGACCTCAATGGAAAGTTAGTAAAGGAAGGCACCATGTCCAATTCTGGCACGGAGGCAATGCTCAGTTTCCCTATGTCACATAAGGGGTACTTTGTTCTCCGAACAACCCTAGAATCGCCGGGACGTACGCCAGTTGAGCTCAAGACAACCTTTGCCGTGTTGGCTCCGTACGATTGGTTGCAAGTGCAGGACTCGCCATTCGGTGTGAATACGCATCTGTCGAGCGTACTCGTTGGCTGGTCGCCGCTCTTGGCTGATTTAGCCCGCGAAGCTGGTGCAAAGTCGGTTCGAGATGGATTTTACTGGGGGACGGTTGAATCAGTTCCGGGTCAATATCAATTTAATCAAGACTATCGGGATAAAATGATTCGTCTTGGTCAGAATCAAGTCCAGATGATTGGCGCGCTCGGACTGAACAATCCGCTCTATGACCAGAACAGCACACCGTATACGGACGAAGGGCGTACGGCATTTGCCAACTATGCGCTGAAAACGATTGAAGAATATGGATCGCAAACGCCTTGGGTGGAAGTTTGGAACGAATACAATCTAGCTGGCTATGGCGACCGAGGTAACGGACCTGCTGATTCTAAGCCGGAATACTACTACTTAATGCTGAAGAAAACGTATGAAACGATCAAGCCTGTGTATCCAAACGTAACGATCGTGGGACCTGCAGCGGCAAATGTCCCTCTAGACTGGTTTGAGGAATTTTTCAAACTTGGCGGTTTGCAGTATCTGGATGCCATTTCTATCCATCCGTATACGCAACCAAGCCCGCCAGAAGTTATGGTTCAACAGCTTGAGGGTTTAAAAACCTTGATACGCAAATATAACAATGGACAATTAATTCCGATTTACTCAACAGAATTCGGCTGGTCAACGCAGGAAGGTGGGAATACAGAGAAGCAAGAGGCTGACTATCTCGTCAGGGGCTATGTGCTTCAGCTAGCGTCAGGAATCGAGAAAATATATATGTATGATTTGATGAACGATGGAATTGAAACAGCTAACAATGAGCATAACTTCGGCATGATTCGTAACTTGAAAGACCCGCTAGGTGCGTACACACCAAAGCCGGCTTATGCGGCTTACGCTGCTATGACGAGGCAATTGACGGGTTGGCAGTTCGATAGTAAAGACTCAACGGGATCGAACCTGTACAGTTATCTTTTCAAACAAGATCAATCGAAAACCCGTGTCGTTTGGGCGACACGCGACACGCTTGCGGCGATCGCTGCGGATGGCCCTCTTCAAGTAACGGATATGATGGGGAATACGGAGACGTTTGTTCCTTACCAGGGCTACGTATATGTGACGATTACAGACGAACCGCTCTATATTAAAGGGAACGTGTCCGGAATTAGTGAGGCTCCTGATTTTCAAATAACGGGAGAGGATGGCATCCTAGGAGACCCCGTTTCGATGATGCTACATGTTCAGTACGGAGGGAGTTCGGCGATCTCCGCAACGTTCTCTATGGAAGGTATCAGCGCTTCCGTACAAGCATCTCCTGGACAAAATGTGAGTGTACCACTTACCATTCCCGGATCTAATCAAATTGGTGATCGCAAGGTAACCGGATATTTAGAAGCAGGCGGAGTGAAGTTCGGTAAAATTAAAGGACATGTTCAGACGGTTTACGCGAGTCAAGCCGCTTTCTATCCTTACGTCGATCCGGAGTCAGGGCAGAAATCGCTTAGATTTGAATTGACCAACCGTTCGATTACGCATGCTGCTGAGTTTAACCGAATTGACTGGCAATTTGGGGGACAATCAGGGATTGCCGAGTTGAATCTATCGCTTGCACCTGGCACTTCCCAAACGTACAGTATCCAGCTAAGCGAAGGGACGCAACTAGGCGTTTCGTATGCTGCAAACGTAAAGGTCACGATGGCTGGCAGAGAGCCATACAAGTACCAAGGGAAGCTTGATTTCAATGTCATTCCTGCCGCAGTCAGTATCGTAGATGGTGTAATTGATGCGCCTGCCGCATCTCCAACAGCCGATCTCGCGAACGGAGTGGTACAAATGACCGGGTACACGGGCGTGAACGATCTGAGCGGAAAAGTTTGGCTCAATTATGATCAGGATAATTTGTATATATCTGCGCAGGTGACGGACAACGTGTTTGCCTACCCGGCATCTGACCAGAACATTTGGCAAAATGATAATATCCAATTTGCAATCGCGCCAGGATTGCCAGGTTCGAGTACACAATGGTTTGAGTACGGCATTTCGCAAACGGGCTCTGGTCCGCAAATTTACCGCTGGATTGCGCCGAATGGCTTTCTCACCGGTGATAGGACGGGAAGTGGAGAACTGACCATAACGCGGGATGAAATAGGCAAACGAACTGTCTATGAACTGGCCCTTCCCTGGTCGGAAATATCGCCAGTCAAAGAACCTGGAAGCAACGGCATGAGTCTCTCACTGCTGGTCAATGACAACGATGGATCTGGCCGAAAAGGGTATATTGAATGGGGCTCCGGGATTGGCTCGTCCAAAGATCCAAGTAAATTTAGATCGGTTCAATGGGGGCTTGCATCGGAAGCTTCCGTTACTCTTGCGACCTATGGCGCATCTGCATCTGTCATGCAGGGGGACACACTCGACTTAAGTGTCGGCATCACAAAAGCAGATGCTATATCACAAGCCGCACTCACAATCAACTACGATGCAAGCCGTTATACTTATGTCAGCTTGGAGCCAGCATCGAACGGAGTGACGGCAACTCAAACAACAAGCCAAGACGGCCAAATTACAATTCATACAAGTCTTAACAATTCCGAACTCATGAACGAAGATATGAGCTTATTCAAGCTTCGTTTTACTGTGAGGAATGATGCGCCTGTGGGTAGTACAGATTTCACGGTAATCCATGCGACGGCAGAATATCCTAGTGGACTTAAGCAAGTGATGTCGACGGTAACAACTTCTGTTTATGTCGAGAATTCAAATGAATCACAGTTCGCAGGCTTAAGTGTTGGGAAGCAGCAATTGCATGGTCTAGCATCGAAGGAAATGGCAAATGGAACTTCTATTCATCTAAAAGCTGTAAGCCTTTGGACTGCAATATTAAGAAGAAAATAACACGCCCACTTGCCTGCCGGCTCCCGGCAGGCAAGTGGTGCATCTCCGCTAGATCTTTCTGTACAGCTCTATTTTCCCATGCTACGATGAAGCCAACCTTTGAATGGAAACGGAAAGAAAAGGAGGCAGTTTACGATGAGCAAATGGCAAAAGAAATGGCCAGCATGGTTTCCTCTAACTTTAAAATATCGCCTCATTGTTACGTTCGTAGCGTTGCTGCTCCTTCCCTTGTGTCTTGCTGTCTACTCGTTATTTCGAAACTTCGAGTCAATTCGTCAGGATGATTTGACAGGCCGTATGTCCGAACGGATGCAGCAGGTACATACTTCTTTAACAGATATGATGGCATTCGCATATAAGACACACACCATGCTTAGCCAGGATGAGGGTCTAATTAAGGTAATGGATACGCCGGAGAACTACGATCCTATTGAGCGAAAGCGCTTAATTGAGAGCAAAATGTCAGGCATTAATAACAGCTTCTTTTTTCACCAGACGGAACTTTTTTTCAAGCTAATCGATCACGAGGGAAATGTGTACACATCGTATTCCCCCAATGGTCAGTTAACCAACTCGATTGACGAGTTTCAAAGATGGAAGAGCAGATTGGAGCGTTCGCCCCAGTCCTATGAGTGGGTGGCAAGTGACCCGAGTGACATCTACAATAACCGTGACAGTAAACTTTTAAGTTTATATATCCTGCTGCAGGATCAACGCCGTGGAAATTATGGGTTAGCAAGAATCAGCATTGATGCACAGGAATGGTTCGACAGTACGGTGAAAAATATTGCCGCAAACCAAGAAATTACTGTGTTCACCGGCAAAGGTGAGTCCGTTCTACGGAGCAGCGGTGCCAGCATCGGCAGTAACATCATTGAGCAGGTGATAAAAGAGGCACAACGCTCCGGATCTTATCGGGATGCTTCGACCGCATCGCTTGTCACCTACAGTTACCTGGATAAGCTGGATTGGTATGTCGTTAGCCGGATATCACTCGATGATTTATGGTCGGAGTTGACCCGGCTTCGCATCCGTTTTTTCCTGATTCTCGCCCTGCTGGTCGTCGTTTTCGTTGCGGTTATCTTCTTGATTGCATCGCGCGTAACACGTCCACTCTCCGCTTTGCAGAAGAAAATGGAAGAAGCGTCTGAGAAGAAGCTGAATGTAAGACTCGATATCAAGATGAGTCAAACGAGAGAAATTGCTTCGCTGGGCTCTAGCTTTAATCGGATGATAAATGACATTGGAGCGCTAATTCAGCGTTTGAAAGAGGAGGAACGGCAGAAGCAAGCCGTCCGGTTCCAAATGCTTCTCACGCAGATGAATCCTCATTTTCTGCTCAATACACTAAATATGTTGAAGTGGATGGCGCGCAAGGAAAAACAAGCCCCAATCGTCGACATTTGCATCGCACTTGGCGGGTTGCTGGAGGCAAGCCTCAATTCGGAGCTTGAGTTGCTGCCTCTTCATGAAGAAATTGGGCTGCTGAAAGCCTATGAATCCATTCAAAAATTACGCTACCAGAGTAGGTTTACAATGCTTTACGAGGTGGATGAATCGGTTACTTATGCACTTGTTCCAAAGCTTAGCTTGCAGCCACTTGTGGAAAATGCGATTGTCCATGGCTTCGATTCGGAGGAGCAGATAGGGACAATCATCATACGCGCTAAGGCAGAAAACGGAAAACTTATACTTGAAGTAGAAGATAACGGAATTGGTTTGGAAGAAGCGTCCAAGAAGCGTAAGCGGAGGAGTCGCGAAGGCATCGGCATCAGTAATGTGAAGGAAAGACTCCAGCTTTTATACAAGGAAGATGCAATCTTGGAATTTGTCCCTATTGCGAGCGGGACGCTTGCAAGAATGACAACGGCTTTATTGGTATCGACGCCATTTACTGAGGGAGGGGACAATCATGTGGACAGTCTACCTAGTTGAAGATGAAGTATTCGTACGTCAGGCAATTCGCGAGATTCTAGCGTGGGAGAAGCACGGGTTTCACGTTGTTGGAGAAGCCGGGACAGGTAAGGATGCACTCGCCGATATTTGCAAGCTTAAGCCTGATGTCGTCATCTGCGATATTGTAATGCCCGGCATGGACGGTATCGAGCTGCTCAGACAGGTTCGGGAGGATGGGATACCGAGTCGCTTTCTTATGCTGACTGCAATGAGCGATTTCAATTATGCCCGAGATGCGCTGCAGTACGGCGCCACCAACTATTTGCTAAAGTTATCGCTTAGCGACGATATTTTATTAGATAACCTCTCCCGGATCAAGGGGGAGCTTCTGAACGAGCTGCAGCGTAAGGGCGAAACGCTATATCAGCTGTATTATCAATCTTGGGCGGAAAAGTGGAGACATGGAGGCATGTCCGAGCCGCCAGGAAAACCCATTGCGATGCCTGATGTCATTCATTCGCTTTATCTTACCGTCTATACGGTTTTAAACGGCGCAGAGACTATAACATGGGAGCAGCTTGTTACAATGGGAATCGCCACAAGCGAAGCATATTTGTTGATTCATCCGTTTACGGAAGCAGGGGAGACTGCATTTTTTTGCTGGAGTATGAGGGAAGATAAGGGACCTTTGACTACTTTGAAAATGGGGGAATATCCAATTGCGGTAGTAAAGGGAGGAAGTCTTTCTACGCTGGCGCACCAATGGGGACTATCCCTTAAGCAGTTGGACCAGTTCTGGTACGGGGAAGCTATTAGTCAAGGGAGTGGTTCCTATCTTGCTGAGCGTGAATTGGAAGCGGAGTTTCTGCTCTGTTTCGAAGAGCGGCATGAGACGAAGTGCATCGAGCTTATGGATGCGATCTGGCGAGGGATGGCTATTGCCGGATGTAGCCACATTGAAGTCAAGCAGGTTGCTATTCGCCTTGCAGAGATGATCGTGATACTTGCAAGAGGCCGTGAAATGCCGAAGGAGCTAGTACTTGGAGAGCGTAGCCATCATGAGTTGCTGCAAGTAATGAAACATTGGGTTACAGCATGTATTCGGAAGATGAATGAAGAAGAAGGGCTTTACACCGATCATCCAGACGTCAATAGGGTAATCCGGTATATGCTTGAGCATTTTCGGGAAAATATCTCGGTTAAAGATTTGGCAAAGCTGGCTTCCATGAACGTGGATTACTTGAGTACACTGTTCCGAAGAAAGACGGGACAGACGCCGGTCTCCTTCCTTCAGAACATTCGAATTGGTCACGCGAAGCAGTTGCTGCATTACTCGGAGTGGAGTGTGGCGGAAATATCCGCCCAGACTGGATTTACCGACGATGCCTATTTTATCAAGCTATTTAAACGTGAAGTCGGACAAACACCAAGCGCCTACCGAAAGGCGAAGGTGATCTCGGATTTGTCATATTAACTCGTAAGTTTTGACTCTTAGAAGGAAACGAGTCCGCTGATATAGTGTGAATAGAGGAAGTTGATTGAGTCCTATTATTCACAAGGAGGTTCAAGCATGAAAAGAAAAAATTCAATTTATGTGGGCGCGATTACCTTATTTACGGTTGCATCCGTGCTGATTACCGGCTGCAGCAGCCAAACGGAGAAGAGCTTACAAACACCTTCGACGAGCCCAACGGGTTCAGCGACCACGGCTCCCAAAAAGGATCCAGTGAAGCTTACCATGTGGGGAGCCGTGCCAGCAGAAAGCGGTCCCCAGACTGCAGTTGATAACTGGAACAAACTGCATCCGGAGATTCAAGTTGAGTATGTACGCTTTGTAAATGACGATGCGGGAAACCTAAAGTTGGATACGGCACTCGTTTCCGGACAACAGGTAGACATGTACATGAATTACGCCTTTAATACGTTGGAGAAAAGGGTCATGGCTGGGAACGCGCTGGATCTGAGTTCTTTCAAAGACTATAACATCGATGACAAGATGGGTTCAGGTGCCGCTATTTGGAAAAAAGACGGTAAATACTATGGTGTACCTACCAAAAAAGGCCTTTCCTTCGTCTGGTTGAACAAGGACATGTTAGATGCAAAGGGGCTTCCGGTACCGACCAATTGGAGCCTGGACGATATGAGGGATTATGCGAACAAGTTGAAAGGTGACAAAGTATGGGGGGTTGCGGAGAGCGATTATTACTTTACAGTGCCTATCAACGGATCGCTTTTGAAACAAAGCCTGCTGATGACGAAGCCGGACAACACCTCGGCGTTCGATAATCCGTTTACGCTAAAGACACTCCAAGTATACTCGGATATGATGTTCAAAGATAAGAGCATAATGCCACATACGGAGCAAATTACATCAAAGCCGGCACTGGATCAAATGTTCGTGAAAGGCGAGACGGCGATGCTGTTCTCGACGGAACAGATTTTCCGGACAACCAATAATCTCAAAGATTTCCCGCGGAAGTTCAAGGTAGCCGCTGCTCCAGCGCCTTCGGTTACCAAGGATCAAACGGACTACATGTACAACGGTGGTTTGGGCGACGTACTGACGATCAATTCGAAGTCGAAATATAAAGATGAAGCCTGGCAGTTCATCAAATGGTATGCGGACGAGGGCATGCTCCCCTTAGCCAAGGGTGGACGTGTACCTTCATCAAAGGATTTCAAAGCGGATCAAGCCGTTAAGGCGATGTTCGAAGGCGTGGAAGACACCTACGATCTTGAATCGGTGAAACGGGTGATGTTTGGTAGTCTTCCTCTATCTTTGACGCAGCTTGACGCAAAGACTTCCTCGGACTTCCAACCGGTGTACGATAAAGTGTTCACACAGAAAATAACACCAGAAGAAGGTTCTAAGGAACTCGCACGCATTCACAATGACAACTTAAAAGCAGCGAAAAAATAATTGAAGATAGGGATAGGGGAAGTTAGGGGCATGCTCCGGGCTTCCCTTTTCTATTCCTTGAAAGGCGGTGATCTTATGAGTTGGATGAAACGGCAGCGCATGCTGGGGTACGTTTTCATTGCTCCAAACGTAATTGGGATGACAGTGTTTCTTCTTATTCCGGCTTTATTCTCGTTCTATTTAATGTTTACGGATTGGGTATTCTCCAGCGGCAAGGGACCACAGTTTGTTGGCTTAGACAACTTTCGCAGGATGGTAAAGGAAGAATTGTTTTGGATCTCTGTCAAAAATACAATGCTGGTCTTGCTTCCCGTACCTGTCGCAGTGTGTATTGGCTTTCTGATTGCGATCATGCTTAACAATCGGGTGTATTTGAGCAAGACGCTGCGAGCGTTCTTCTTCGCTCCTTACTTTACGAGCGGCATCGCGATCGCTTTCGTTTGGATGGTGCTCTTCCAGCCGAGCGATGGGCCGATTAATGCGTTCCTACACTCACTTGGTGTCACGAATGTGCCCCGTTGGTTCTCTTCGCCAGACTCAGCTATGGTTGCCGTGCTCATTATGTTAACCGTAGGTGGTATCGGCTACAATATGATCATTTATTTGGCGGCGCTGCAAGATATTTCGACGGAGCTGCTGGAGGCAGCCCGGATGGATGGTGCAAGGGCAAATCATATGGTCTTCAAGATCATTCTGCCGCTTGTTAGTCCGACCACATTCTTTTTACTTATTACTGGATTTGTAGGTGCTGTTAAAGGATTTGGCATGATCTACGCGATCACACAAGGCGGGCCGGCTAACAGCACAACGGTGTTCTCGATCTATGCCTATAAGAAAGCATTTAGTTTCTATGAAATGGGCTTTGCATCAACGATATCATGGACGATGTTTCTGCTCATTTTACTCATTTCACTCCTCCAATGGTGGGGACAGAAAAGATGGGTTCACTATTAATTAAAGAGGGAGCATGCTCATGAATGCAAGTGTTAGCCGGACACTCCGAAATCGAGTTGCTAAGGGACTAAACACCATCATAATGGCCTTTCTAAGCCTGTTGTTACTATCACCGATGTTGTGGATGATCAGCACCTCGTTCAAGAAGCCGAAGGATGTCTTCACCTACCCGATTCAATGGATTCCGCTGAATCCTGTCATGACGAACCACATAAAGGTGTGGACGACAGGCGATGGATTTCTCATGTTTTATCTAAATTCACTCAAAATTTCCGTTACGCTTATGATACTTGCACCTCTTTTGGCAGCTCTGGCGGCTTACGGATTCAGCAAAATTGAGTTTAGGGGTCGAAACCAAATCTTTTTCCTCTATTTATGTCTTATGATGATTCCACAGCAGGTACTGTTTGTCCCTAAATTTATCATGTTTGATTGGATGCATATCTATAACACTCACTGGGCTTTGATTCTGCCAGGCTTGTTTTCCGTATTTGGGGTATTCATGATTCGCCAGTTTTTTCTCACGATCCCGCAGGAAATCTCCGAAGCGGCTTTTATCGACGGAGCGGGGCACATCTTGATCTTTACCCGGATGTTCTTGCCACTTTCAAAGCCGGTGCTGGCTACGTTCGCGATTATAGATTTTACTTGGAATTGGAACGATTATGAGAATGCGCTAATCTTCTTAATCGACAAAAAGCTGTATACAGTGCCCATCGGCATGCAGAATTTCATGTTGGAGGCTGGCGTCGATTACAACTTGATGATGGCGGCAGCGACTGCAGGGGTAGTACCGCTCTTGATTGTTTTTTTCTTAGGGCAGAAGTACATCATTCAAGGATTTTCCAGTTCGGCAGTGAAGGGATGAATACCTATTAAATATGTATTTCGTTTATAGAAGAGAAGTCAGCAAACCTTGAGTTTGCACCTAATCACCTTCATTTTGAAATAAATAAACAAACGTTACTGCATGGGAAGCATCTACTTTCGGAAAAACCTTTAACTCTTTCAAGTGAGGAAGCTAAAGAACTTTATGAATTATCACAAGAAAAGGGGCTAAGGCCTTGCCATTCATGCATTATTGTATAAGACGAAACGTTAAGGAGAGGCGAAAGCCTCTCTTTGTGTTTATATATAGCCCTCAACAAGAAGAGTAGATACGAGCAAAACATGCAGATAGCATAAAATCACAGCGCAGAGATCATGTCGATTCGAACAACAAGCTACGATTTACGTTATGTTGAAGCGGCGTTCAAAGGTAGCCGAATTTTTGATGATATATTTGCGATAGGCATCTCCCGTAGAATAGGCTTGCCTGCATTCGGCTGGATACATGCAACAATTGGAGGGGCGCTAAGTGGACTTGCGCCAGGAATCAGGCGAACTCATTTGTACAGTTTAAAAAGGAGGAGATCGTTGGAAATGACTTTGAACCCGAGAATGAAGAAGTGGAGTTGGTTTGTTTATTTACTGATCTTATCGCTTGTCTTTGGCGGTATGACGTTTGGGCCGCAGGCGGCTCGCGCATCCGCCGCTTCCTTTGTGGGCACGGATACAACGACGAAAGGCAATTGGGTGGGGACGTACGGCAGTGAAGGCTACTTACTCCCTTATTACGCCACGACGGTTACGAGCGGCAGAGATAATCCGCTCGCCACCGACGTTGTGCAACTGCCACCATATGTGAGCGCTTACACAAAAGCGGGATCCAACTATTGGGTTTCCGGCAATCAGGCCGATCCGCGTGGTTTGCAATCCCCGGACGGCAGTACGCGCAAACGGTTTACCGTGTACACGTACAACACGATGTCTGTTTCATTTACGCTGTCTGATAGCGAAACGCATCAATTCTCTGTATATACGACCGATTTTGGCACGACGGAGTCCGTTCAGATGGGGTTCGAATTGCGCGACGCCGCTGGATCTGTGCTCGATTCACAGACCGTTGCGACAATTAACGGCGGCAAATATGTGACGTATCTCGTGCAGGGCAGCTTCAAGCTGGTCGTGACATTGCAAGCGGGTTCGCAAGCGCCGGCCCAAGGCTTTTTCTTCGATGCGCCGGCGATACCGGATACGGCAGCGCCAGTATGGCCGACCGGCAGCGCATTAACCGCATCGCAGGAGATGGCGAACGGGGTTCATCTGGCCTGGAATGCCGCAATGGACAATGAGCGCGTGACCCAGTACCGTATCTACCGCGACGGTACGCAGCTTGCAACTGTAGGTAGTAGTGTCTATGCCTACGATGTGACTGGCCTTGCGCCGGAGACAGGGTACACGTTCCGCGTACAAGCCGGTGACGCAGCGGGTAACTGGAGCGAGGATGGACCAACCTCAACGGCCATGACTATAGCCGTTCCGACTTATTATTTGGGGCAGGATACGGTAACCAAGGGGAACTGGATCGGTACCTATGGCAGTGACGGCTACATCCTGCCGTTTTTTACAGCAACGTCCGCATCCGGCAAGGACGCGACGACGCCGGCGCATATCGCCAGCCTTCCTTCGTATGTGAGTGCCTATACGCTCGGAGGCAGCAACGGTTACAATGTCGTGCAGAATCCATCCACTGACGTGCGTGCACTCCGGATGCCAGATGGCAGCATTCGCAAAATGATTACGGTCTACACGTACAGTACGCTGACGCATTCGTTTACGCTGACGGACAACACCCCCCATCAGGTGAGCTTCTACACGACGGACTTCGGGTCGACCGAAGTGAATGTCGAGAAGTTTGAACTGCTGGACGCCAGCGGCAATGTGCTGGATGTGCAGACGGTGGATACGATCAATGGCGGCAAGTACGTCTCTTATCTGGTGAGAGGCAGCTTCAAGCTGCGGTTTACGAAACTTGCCGGTACGCAAGCGAATGTGGAAGGAATCTTCTTCGATACGCCGATTGCGCCGACCGTGTCGGATCTGCAAGCCGTAAATACAGGCACGCGTCAGGTGGCTTTGTCGTGGACGGCTGCCGGAAGCGACGAGGCGATTCTCCTGCGCAAAAAGCAGGGCGATGCCGATTTTGCCCGCATTGCTACGATTAGTTCAGGCACGGATGCCTATACCGACTCCAATCTGGAGCCGGGCGCCCTTTATCAATATGGCATTCGCAGCATTCGCCAATTCCGCTATTCGGACATTGCAGCGCGAGCATCGGTTGAGATTCCCGCTTACGAGACGACAAGCCTGATTTTTGAAGACGCATCGCTCGTCGTCGATCATCCGAACGAAACCGTGCAGCTTCGCGCCGTATTGAAGGACAGTGCAGGTGCTCCGCTTGTTGGCCAGACGGTTGCCTTTGAAATGGAAGGCGAACATGTCGGCACGTATATCGACAGCGACGTTGGTTCCCGTGTAACGGATGCCAATGGTGAAATCACAGTCAATTATACGCCGTTGTATGCGGGTTCTTATACGATCAAGGCTGTTTTTGCCGTCGACGATGCTCAGTTGTTGACGGGGAGCACGGACGCGATTCCGCTGATCGTTCAAGTAGAAGCTTGGGAACAGCCGCCCGTCGTGCTGCGGTTGTCTGATGCGGTTGCTCCCGGCACGCTGTTTACCATCTCTGGCTACGGCATAACCGCATCCGCCGTTGAAGTTGCCATCGACGATTATGCGGAGCTTGGCGCCAGTGCGCCGTCCGCCGGTGCTCGCATGCTGGATGTCGTGCAGACGGACGATCAGGGTGCTTTCGTCGTATCGCGCTTGCCGGCAGATATGAGCCCGGTAGCCTATGCTGTATGGGTTCGCAATGAGTACGGCTGGAGCGAAGCGAAGCCGCTGAACGATCCGCGACCGCTGTTTATTTCGGAGAGGGAAGCGTTTGACGGACAGCGGATCAAGCTGGTCGGTCGCAATTTTGACGCGCGGGAATTCGGCGGTGTGGCAGCCGATACGGCGGTCAGGCTGAAGAGTGTTGCCGGCAGCGTGTACGAAATGCCGATCGATCAGCTGAACCCATTCGCGGTCACGTTTGTTATTGACGAGGCCCCGCCGCAAGCGTATTGGGTCGAGGTGCGCAATCACACAGACGGCAATTGGGTGCGGCTGGATAACGGCCAGCTCCTGACCGTGACGGAAGCGGGCGACGATCCGCTCGATCTTGGTGTGGGCTGGGCGAAGAATTTTCGTTGGAGCGACGTGTACGATGTGACGGATTTCGGCGCTACGGCCGACGGCACAACCGATGACACTGCTTCGGTACAAAGCGCTGTCGATCAGGCGAATGAGGATGGCGGTGGCGTCGTATGGTTCCCGAACGGAACTTACCGGGTATCAACGATACGGCTTCCTGCTGGCGTCGTGCTGCTGGGTGAAAGCCAGGCGAATACGGTTCTCGCCTACGCCGGCACCAGTACGGGTACGCTGATCGTTTCTTCTGGCGATGGCCAAACCGTTGGTCGGGCAGGGGTGGCACGTATGACACTGGGTGTATTCACTCCATCGGTATATCCGGATTTCTTCATTTGGCTTGGGCATGCGTGGGGGACTGCAGTGACAGACAATTCGCTTCGCACCGCGAGTGAACTGTTCGTTGCGGAGGTTGCCATTGATACGCCCTTGGAGGCGATGACGGGTAAAGCGAGTGCTGTCGGCATCATTGCCGACGAGCATGTGGCTTTTGTCCGCAATGATTTCAAAGGCCGGGCAGCGAGTATTGTGACAGGCTATGTCAACGCCTATGCCCAAGTGCGCGACAATACGTTTGAATATGCAAGCGGAGCAACGCACATGCTGGCCCGCTATGTGATCGATGAGAACAACCACTTGATCGGGCATCCGGCGGACGGCATAGACATCCATGGCTTCAACGTCAAATCGGATTACTATGTGGGGGGTAACATCATAGAAGGGATCAGCACGGGGGAACGAGATAACACCGATGGCGAGATCGTATTAAATGAATCGCCAAGCGGCACGTTCAATTATGGTGAAGTATTGGGGGCAGGGAGCACGGAGCTGACCGTAGCACCAATCGCTCCGCTCAGTGTCGGAGCAACGGTGAGCGGCAACGTCTACAGCTATCCGCATCGTTACGGCCAATTGGCGGTTGTCATCCTGAGCGGCCGGGGCATCGGGCAAGTGCGCGATGTGACACAAGTGATCGGGAATACGATGTCGGTGTCAGCGCCATGGGCTATTGTACCTGATCGGACGAGTAAATTTACTTTCGTTATTCCAAACGCCAGGGGGACGGTGTACCGCAATACCGGCATGGACGGCGGCGGCCCGATTTCCTTATACGGCAACTCTTTTGACAACGTTGTGGCTGACAATGTGCTGATCAATATGGGCGGAGCCGTTACATATGGCTTCAATTCGGAGGCGCAGCGCCGATTAAACAATACGTATTTTACACGTTTCGATAACAATACGCTGATCGATTCCCTGCCAGGTACAGGCTTCGGACTAGGGGTGCAAGCCGATAATACGGCGTATGCGGTTGAAGCTTTCGGCAGCGAATTCCGCAATAACCGACTGGTGGCTGATCAGAATGCCGACGCTTCAGGCTTCTTCGTCCGAGCAGTGAAAGGCAGTACGTTCGATGTGCCGGCCGTTAGAAATACCATTGTTGAGAATAACAAGTTTGTCAATTTAAAAACAGGGATTTCGCTGACGAAAGCGATTTACGGCCAGGTGCTGAGCGGCAACAGCTTCACGAACGTCATGGCGCCGGTCGTGGACGCAGGCTCTCTCAACACTGTCACAACGACTAATGCGTATGCGGATGTCAGGGCGCCTTACTGGCAGGGAGGTAGCGGCGGACTGTCCGTTACTGATGTGACATCCACGGAAGCGCAATTGACTTGGCCGTCGGCTGTCGATACGTCGGGTATGTCGGTATCGTACCGCATCTATGTAAACGGTGTGCTCCATGAGACGGTATCGAACGCTACCATGTGCACGTTTGACGACTTGCTGCCGGGAACAGCTTACGCGTTTCAAGTGGAAGCTGTCGATGCAGCAGGTAACGCTGCCCGCGACAGGCTGACTGCTTCAATCGTAACGCTTCCATGATCTTGAGCCTTCCCTCGGAATTTTATTTCGGGGGAAGACTGCGTTTGTGACGCTCCAAAAAAATGACCATTGAAATGAAATCGGGATTGGCTTACGGTTGGAGCCGGACATAAGACTGAAGGAGGAGTAGACATGTCGCGGAGTTTGGCTGCAATAATCGGGCAGGTCTCGCAAGCGACGAGACGGATGCCGATGGCGGAATGGAATTGGAGCGAAGGCGTGGCGCTGTACGGTTTGGTTTCGTTATGGAAGACGAATCAAGACGAAGCGCTGCTGCAATATTTGAAAACGTGGATTGACGATCAATTAACGCAAGGACGCGTCTTCGAAACGGTTAATGCGACAGCGCCGTGCTTTTCGCTGATCGAGCTATATGTCGCTTCGGGCGAACCGCGTTACGCGGATATGATCAAATCGAGAACCAATTTTCTGCTGCATAGGGCGGAGCGGCTTGATAACGGTGCGTTCGAGCATACGCTTGTGGAAACGAACTTCGGCGGGCAGATGTGGGTGGATACATTGTTCATGGCCGGTCTGTTTTTGGTTAAGGCGGGGCTATTGTTCGAAGATCGGGCGGCAGTCGAGGAAGGACTCCACCAATATTTCCTGCATGTGCGTCATTTGCAGCAGGCGAACGGTTTGTATTATCACGGATGGGACGAGCGCAAGAATGGACCGATAGGCTGCCTGTGGGCGCGTGGCAACGCGTGGGCTGCCATTGTGTCGGCGGAACTGCTTGTGCTGCTTCCGGAAACGGAGCCTGCGCGGAAGGAAATTAAGGAGATTTTGGCACGGCAATTGGCCGGCTTGTCTCACTATCAGGACATGTCCGGTTTGTGGACGACGGTGATCGATGATCCGAATACGTATTTGGAAACGTCCGCCGCCGCCGGCATTGCGTATGCCGTGAAGCGGGCGCTGCGCTTCGGCAATGTGGACGAAGCTTATGCGGCGATGGCCGACCGCGCTGCGCGTGCTGCGCTTGCGCATGTGGACTGGGAAGGCGTATTCCGAGGCGTATCCGCCGGCACAGGGGTGCAGAAGCATGCTGGAGAGTACCATGTCATTGCGCAGAATCGGGCAGAAGGTTACGGCCAAGGTTTACTGTTGATGCTGTTGGCGGCAATGTTGGCTGAAAGCAGCGGTTCGTTGGAAGACGGGAATTCGGCCCATCCCGCCGTGTAGATGAAGCGTAAAGCCGCCCGCAAATGGAAATCGGCAAAGAGCCCAGGACCTCTTGGGCTCTTTGCTACGCCGTTTTTTGGTGCGGGAGAACGGTTCCGAAAAGATGAAGATGCCGATGAAAACCGATCTTTGCTATAATAAAGCCGCACAGACCATTCAGATGGAACGAAGAGCGGTGATAAGAGTATGAACCTTTTTCGCAAACTGATTCAACAACGTCAAATCGCTTTACTTTTGCTTCTTTCGATCGTACCTGTAATCGGTTTCGGGACATTCAGCTATTACACGAGCCTTCGCCTGATCGAGGCGGAAGTGAAGCGTACGTCCGATGTAGCGATTGCTCAGATGAAGGAGCAAGTGGACCAATTGCTTCGGCAAATTGAGGAAGTGACGGGACAATTCTCGCTGCAGGCGGGGATGCTTCAATTTGTCAAAATCCAGGAAGCCCCTGCGCTCGGTACGCTGCAGGCGGTCAACGACATCAGACGCGACCTGGTCAACTTTACGTCTTCGATCCATGCGGTCGACTCGGTTTATCTCTATCATCGTAAGCAGAAGCTTGTTCTGACGTCCAATACGCTGTTCGACTTGGAAAGCTTCACAGATACATCATGGATGCCGACTTTACAGCAAGCTGCGACAGAACGCAAATCGAAGTTGTGGATTACGCCTAGAGCTATGGGGCGCGAAGCAGGCAAAAGCGCGGAGGCGCTCACCTACGTGTTACCGCTTCCATACTTCTACGAGGAGCCCGACGCAGCGCTCATCGTCAACATCAAAACCAGCGTCATCACCGAGATGATCCGCTCCTTTCCGTTCGACAGCCGTGGCGGCCTGCTCGTCATGTCAGAGGCGGGGCAGATGATTGTGCAGGCTGGCCAGTTGAGGCTGGAGAATCCTGACTCAATTGGAGCTATGCTGACAGCCGGCGTTGCGCCGGAAGAGAGCCGGCCGGTTAAACTGGATACGGAAGCCGGAATAATGTACGTGACGACCGAACGCTCGTCGGCATACGGCTTCTTATATGCCATGCTGATCCCTGCGGATGCGGCTTCACACAATGCACAGTTGCTTAAAATATGGATTGTTGCCGCAACGGCTGCACTGTCACTGCTATCCTTATTTGTCGCGTATTTCAATGTACGGCGATTTCAAAGCGGTTTGCGGAGGATCTTTCTGACGCTGCGCGGCAAGGGAGAAGCGAACGCGGAGGATGAGCCGGAGCCGTTCGACTCCGACTATGCAGAGGGCTTCGCCCGGATCGAGAACGGCATTGCAGCGTTGCTCAAGGAAATGGGAGACGTACGTTCGCAATGGAGCAGCCAGCTGCCGGTGTTGCGCGACCATTTCCTCATGTCCGCGCTGCTTGGCAATAAAGCGGGCATGGACCCGTGGCTGCGGCAGAAACCAGCCGAGATGGAGCTCTTTCCAGACCCGATGTTTAGCGTGCTCGTAGCGGAGATGGATGAGACTGGCGAGACCTCACGCTTTAGCAGCGGCGAGGATACACGACTGTTCCTATTCGCCGTGGCGAATATCAGCCAGGAATTGCTTCGGGACAAGTTTGCGACGGAAACCGTCATTTCCCGTCAGCACGTGGCCGTCATTCTAAACATGCCGCAACATGAAGCTGATCGTGAAACAGTCCGAGCGGCGGAGTCGATTCGCTATGCGGTTTCGTCGTACCTGAAGCAGACGGTGACAATTGCTGTCGGCAGATCGATTACCGATTTCCGCGAGCTGTCCAGCTCGTATCAAGACGCACTATATGCGCTGCAGGAAAATTGGCCGAAGGTGGGCAATGAGGTAGTTCGAGGGGGGAGAGAGCTGGAGACGGCGGTTTCCGTGCCGTATCCGGCTGAATGCGAAAGTGCACTGCTCGCAGCAATTCGCGAAGGTGACCGCGGTCAGGCTGTACAGGAGCTGAATACCTTCTTCGACGGACTTAGCGGCAGCCGACTTCCATTTGCGTTGATCAAAACGTATGCGATGCAACTACTGGTTTCTGTCATCCGGCTGCTGCAGGAGTACGACCCTGACTTAACCCAGACGTTTCCCGGTCGGAGCCTTTACGCGGAATTTGCCCAGTTAAATGGCTCCCTTGCCATGTGCGACTGGTTCAGCGAAACCGTCCTTAGGCCGGGGATCGACTTCTTGAATGGGTTGAAGCGTCTGCGTATGGAAACCATTATGGAACGGACGAAGAAACTAATTGAGGAACGGTACGCACAGGACTTGTCGCTTCAGCTTGCTGCCGATCAACTTGGCCTCTCCCCTTCATATTTGAGTGAGCTGATTAAGCAACACTGGGGAGAAACATTCATTACATATGTTACTCGATTCCGAATTGACAAAGCGAAATCACTGCTGCTCAAAACGGAGCTGAACATCGCCGACATTGCCGCCGAGATCGGTTATGGCAATGCCACGCATCTCATACGAGTATTCAAAAAATCGGAAGGAATGACGCCGGGCGAATATCGCCTGCGGAGCCGTTCCTAATTGCGCGAAATGCGCCGCAGCCCCCACGGCTGCGGCGCATTTTCTTTTTCCAGGGCCACGAAAATGTGACGATTGCGTTGATATCGGAAGCAGCCGTAAGCTGATGTCATCGGCAACACGATGGCCCCATGCGGCGAGCTTCGGAGTAACTATCCGCAACCGCATTTGCGGGCTGTCCGATATAAGACAACGCAGGTCATGCACGAAGGAGGAACGAGCGTCATGCAAAAAGGAGGATCGAACAAAATGGAAATTCGGCGCGCGATTCCGGGGACCGCCAGTCCAGGAAAGGCAGGCAGATGGCAGGGGCAATGGCGCGTTTACAAGCAGCACCGAGCATTGATTGCGATGCTGCTGCCCGGGCTGGCGTTATTTCTATTATTCAGCTATGTGCCGCTGTACGGTATTGTTATCGCGTTTAAGCACTTTCAGATTACAGAGGGCATTCTTGGCAGCCCTTGGGCTGGTTGGGAGAATTTCGAACGCTTGTTCAAGGGAAACGGCTTTGTGAACGCATTGCGTCATTCGGTGCTGATTGCTTTTCTGAAAATGGTGTTTGTGTTTCCAGCGCCGATTGTACTTGCCTTGCTGCTAAATGAGCTTCGGTTAACCTGGTTTAGGCGGACAATTCAGACGGTGACATATTTACCGCATTTTTTCTCGTGGGTTGTACTCGCCGGTATTCTATTTCCGTTTCTTGGCAGTGACGGCGGATTCAACAAACTGCTTAGCCTATTCGGCATTTCGGAGCAGTTGTGGCTGCTTGAGCCTGACTATTTTTACGGCACCATTGTACTAACGGACATCTGGCAATCCGCAGGTTGGGGGTCGATTGTCTACTTTGCAGTATTGGCTTCCATTGATCCAAGTCTCTACGAGGCCGCTATTGCCGACGGGGCAAGCCGCTGGCGGCGCATCTGGCATATTAGCCTGCCGTCGCTCGCACCGACTGTCATCATTATGTACTTGCTATCAATCGGTCATTTCTTGTCTGTTGGCTTTGACCAAATTTACAACCTGATGACGCCGCCTACCTCGAGTGTTGGGGAAATCCTCGATACTTACGTGCTGCGTCGACTACTCACGATGGACTACGAGCTTGGCACTGCAGCGGGGTTATTTAATTCGACGGTAGGACTGACCTTGGTGCTTGTCGCCAATGCGGTCGTGAAGCTGTACGACAAGGAGCGGGGACTATGGTAGCGGAAAGGGGTGGAGAGTGTGAAAACAACTTGGGGCGAGCGAACGTTTGACGGGCTGAATGCCCTCTTCTTGACGATTTTCGGATTGACGACGCTGTATCCGCTGCTTTATATCATTACGCTTTCGTTCAGCACACCGGCAGATGCGATGGCGATGAAATTTTACTGGTTTCCGCTGCATCCGACACTGATGTCGTACGAAAAGGTGCTGGCGCATCCCGACTTGGTGTCGGCTTACGTCAACACGCTGATTCGCACAGGTGTCGGCATCGCGATTTCGCTGACCATGACAGCGATGATTGCGTATCCGTTGTCCCGGCGCACGTTCCCGCATCGGAAGCTGATTATGAAGTTGTTCGTCTTCAGCATGCTTTTTAGTGGAGGTACGATTCCGATGTTTTTGCTGGTGAAAAATCTCGGCTTGCTCAATACCCTGTGGGCGCTTGTACTGCCCGGAGCGGTATCGGCGTTCAATATGATTGTGATGCGCAATTTCTTCGAGGGGATCCCAGCTGAGATTATTGAGTCAGCGCGTATCGATGGTGCATCGGAAATGCGGGTACTGCTGCGCATTGTGCTGCCGCTGTCGGTGCCAGTGATGGCCGTCATGGCGCTCTGGGTCGGCGTCGCTCACTGGAACCACTGGTTCGATGCGCTGATTTACACCCAGGACAACCGATGGCAAGTACTGCAGCTATTCTTGCGCAGAACCGTGGTTGATGCAACGGTGTCTCTGACACCGGGCGAGGACATTAATCGGCTTCGCGAGGAATATACACCGGAATCGCTCAAGGCGGCTACAATCGTGGCTGTGACACTTCCGATTTTGTTTCTGTATCCGTTCATCCAGCGGTATTTCGTCAAAGGCATCATGCTCGGTTCGGTGAAAGGATAGGCGTAGAGGCCTTGCACAACGGAACTGACATGCCGATATATAACCATAACCAGATCTATACAGGAGGTTACGAGATGTTTGCAAAAAGAGGGGTAAAAGGATGGGCGGCGTTGGTTGCAGTCTGCTCGCTGACGCTTACGGCATGCTCGAATGGAGGGGGAACAAACGAATCCACAGCTTCGCCGAGCGCGGGAACAGCAGCACCAACCAAGCCGATAGAAATTAAATGGATGGTGCCTTCGGCAGATTTGACTCCCAATTCTCGAACCATTCAGGTGCTGCAGGAGAAATTCAACGTCAAAATCAACTATTATTCAATTCCACAGGCCGACTATGTGCAGAAGCAGCAAATTCTGCTTACTTCGGGCGACGTGCCTGATGTTATGTTCATCTACGATCCGAATCAATTGTTCAAATATGCAAGCCAGGGCTTGATCGCCGAGATGCCGGTGAAATCGATCGAGCAGTATGCGCCAAAAACGAAAGCTGTGTTGGATAGCTTTGCGAAGCAGGGCTGGTTCTATTCGAATCTTAACGGTAAAAATTACGGCTTGCCAACCACGTACTACACGGGTCAGTTCAATGCGAAGCAAGGCTGGCGAATGGACCTGCTGAAGAAGGCGGGGGTAGACAAGATTCCGGAAACGATTGACGAAATGACGGCTGCTTTCGCCAAGCTGAAACAAATCGGCGTCTACGGCATGTCGACCAATGGAAACTCCTATTATTTTCAGTTCTGGTCCATTTTCGGCGCTTACGGCGTCATGCCGACGCAGTGGATGTTGAAGGACGGCAAGGTGGTCAATGGTGCGGTTGTTTCAGAAGCGAAAGAAGCGCTGACCTTGCTGGCGAACTGGTACGCAAAGGGCTACATCGATCCGGAATTCGTTACCGGCAAAGATTTGGACAAGAAGCTGATTGAAGGCAAGGTTGCCTATACCCACAGTACGTCAATGGCTGCGTTCGACGCGAGCAACCCCCAATCTGCGCTCTCCTCGATGAGAAAAATTGCGCCAGATGCAGATTTCCAAGTGGCTCCACTTCCGAAAGGCCCCCAAGGCAAGCAAGGCGGATGGGCATGGGGCACGGCGGGCAGTGTCTTCGCCTTCGGCAAGCAGATGGAACAGCAGCCGGAGAAAGTCAAGAAAGTGCTTGAAGTTATGGAAGCGATGCGTAATGACGAGCAGGTGTTCCTGGATGCCGGTGTAGGTGTCAAAGGCACACAGTGGGATTACAACACGCCTTCCGACCCGCAGAGTGGCATCAAGTTCCTGCCTCCTTACGATGACGTCGCCAAGCTTGCGACTGAGGGGCTGAAGAACAACTTCGACACGCTGTTTGCCGGCGGTCCTGCTCCAGTAATTTTCGAGAAAGCACTTGGGAAATCGAGTGTTGAGCTGCTGAACAAGTATAACAAGCCGGTGTGGGACATCTTTGGTAAATCCGATGTACTTCCATCATCAGGAAAATATTGGGCTGATTTGACGAAGCTGAAGCTGGACGTCTACGCCCAGATCATAAGGGGCGACAAGCCTTTATCGTATTTCGACGACTTCGTCAAGCAGTGGAACGACATGGGCGGCGCGCAGTTGGAGAAGGAAGCGAATGAGTTATATAAATCGGTTCTAGGCAGCAAATAAGAAATAGCAATAACGGCGGCGTGCAGCGGTGCGCCGTCGTTTGCGTTCCGCTGATATCGGTAAGAAGCGTGTTAGCTGGACACCAAAGGGAGGAAGAGTGCGATGGAATGCAAACCTATTATCATAAAAGATCACCTGCGAAAGGCTGGATACACATGGCCGCCGACGCTGCTAGGCTTCATCCTGCCGGAAGAGGAAGCGGCGACACAAATGGCTTGGCTATCAGATACTAACGGGGATGCCGTACCCTTCCAGTGGCGACAGACGGATACCGCAATGCAGTTATGTCTGGTTGCTGATCTTCCGACTGGGGCTGAACGAAGATTTGAATGGCGCTGTGGAGGGGCGCCAACGCCGGAAATGAAGTACGGTCAGGTGACAGTCGCCCGGGAGAACGGGAGCGTTCAAGCGGATAATGGTCGACTGACTGTACGATTTGCGGAAGGAGCGCTTGTGGACGGCGAGCTCTTTACGTTTCGCCTGGACGGCTTCGGAGCTGAGGGCGTCGCCCGCATTAACAGCGGCGGCCATAAGCTACTTGCTGCGGAAGGGACAGTAACGGCAGCGGGGCCGGTGTTTGCCGAATGCGAATTTATATGCCACTTCGAGGGTGATGGGGAGTACCGTGCCATTGTAACGATTGCCGAAGGTATGGACTACATCGAACTGCGCGAGCAAATGTCGGGTTGTACCGCTGGTGAAAACGCGATGCTTCTGATTGAGTGGCGTTCGTTTGCGCCTACGCACAGATATATAAAGCCGCGTGGTGCGGAGCCCATAGACCAATACTTGGACGGAAATGGTGATCTGCCTTTTCGGGTGAAGCCTTACGATAACGCCGTATGCTGGCAGCAAGCGAAAGGGGCATCTTTCACGGACGGAGCGGTCACAGCCGGTGTATTTGTCAAAGACGGCGGCTATTGGGATGACGGCGAGTATGCCCTATGGGGCTCGCCGCAGTCACTGGCGCTCCGTTTCCGTTGGTCGAAGCGTCGCCGGACACTCCGCTGGGAGTATCCTCTGGCTGATGGAAGACGCTGCACGGCAATTGCGCTGTACCCGTCGCAGCGGGAAGCTGCTGTGTCGACCGGATCCTATATCGACGAGTTGTGGCTATGGCACGAACTTCTTTCCCTCGACAAAGTGAAAGATTGGACGCTCGCATGGGAAGAGCGGCAGTCTGACTATCCGCGCTTATTCCGTGAGGAACGGCTGCCGCAGCGGATGCATACCTGGTTCGGCTACAGTACAGCCAAGCCGACGCCAGGCGATATGGAAGCGATTGTTGACCGCCTATCGTTTTGCTTTCACAATCCTAGTGATCTAAGTCCAGTGGCAGCCCGTGAATTTTATACTTGGGCGTCCACGTTCGATTTAGCAGCCCGGGCGATGACGGCGGATCAGTTTGACCGATTGAAAGCCGCTTGGGCGTTTATGGCTTACACGCATAATGAGGAATCCTTCATGCCGGTGGTGAATATGCTCGCTGGACATCCGAATTTCCTCGTGGACGTAAGAAGCGTTCCTGCGCTCATGGCTGCGCTGTTTCCTGCGCACCCCGACGCGCGTCGGTGGAAGGAAGATTTCGAGCGGGCAATGGCGCTGAACGCAAAGTACCATGTCCGGCCAGACGTGGCTTCCTGGGGGACCAAAGGAGGGCGGCATACCGAGAACTTAGCCTGCTACACGCTATATAATTTAAAAGCGATGCTGAGTCCGGTTATCGCGCTTCAGCGGGTATGGGGCGAGCATACAATGGCTTACCCGAATTACGCCAAGTGGCTGTCGTGGCTGCTCAATGCGCTGACTGCTCCTGTTGAAGGCTTCCGTCATGTACCTTCCCAAGGTGCGCATGCCGGTGGGCACGTCGATGATTATGCAGCCCCGCTGACACTGCGCTCTGCCGGATACGGCTTGCGCGCCATCGAGCCGTTGCTGGCCGAACATCTGATGTATGTAAGTCCGGCTGATGCGCGGATTTACGCGGAGCGCGTGCCGAATACGGATATATGGCGAGGTGCAGACGATGCCCCACACGACGCCAATACGGGTACGCGGCCATCACTCCATTCGTCGGCATATACCGGTTACGGCTTCGTTCTGAGGGCGGCGGTTGGAGAATCTGCGGAAGCTTCGGTACACTTGCAGCAGATTGACGAAGGGCCGAATTACCGCTGGGGACGTGCTGGGCAAGGAGGCTGCGGTGTTATCACCTACTATGCAAATGGCAAACGGCTCAGCTTTAATCGGAAGGAAGATGTCGGAGACGACAACATGGGTGATGTTCAGGCTTGCTGTAATTTCGGCGTGCTGTATGGCCACGAGTTCCGCAGCGTCGGGCGCTCGGAGCTTACTGAGCCGCTGCTTGATCTCGGCTTTGCCCAGTTTGCCCGCGTGCTGGCAGGACCGTACGCCAATCCGGCGTATCATTCGCGCAGTGTACTGATGTCCGGCAGCGATTATATGATCATTTACGATCAAGTCGGAGACATGCGAGTCAGAGGGCGGTTCGCTTGGTTTGTTCATGAGCGGGATGCGTTCCCGACGATTTGCCAGTTGAAACCAGGCGTAACCGGTTATGACGCTGTGCCTGGTATTCCGGCCGAGGTTGGCTCTGGCGCTTATCGCCATGTTAACGACGAGTCGAAGGGAAAATATTACGACGGGAACGGCCACTTCCTGACACTCGTTTCCCCTCACGGCAAAGGAGATTACGGCTACTTGTTAAGCACTCAGGCGACTGCATATGGAGCGTTGGTGGTACTGAACGACCGGCGTGATTTTATTTTCCGCGACGAGGCTGCAATTGCTTACAACGAAGGTGACATTTCATTTATGGGTCATTCTGGCCTTGTTCGTCATTACTGTGCTGACAAGGTGGAAGCAGCACTGTTCATAGGCTCGCGTATCGGCGCTGCAGGTGTTGTCTTACAAGTAGCCGCGGTAGGTAAGGAGGATGAAGAGGCAGAGGAAATGATGTCTGCAGGCTTTTCCTTTATCCGAAATGGTCCCGCACTCAGCGGCCGGTATTCCAGTCGGGGCGGAGCTGTATTAACGCTGACGATTCCGGAATCTCTACGCGGCGCGGCGTATCGGATATATGTCGATGGCACAACACTGGAGCTGCTTTCTGCTGACGAAAGTGGCATCTCGTTTCAACTTCCAGCGGGGTTAGGCCAGTGGGAGTGGACGGATCGGCTGCCGATTCCAGGCACTGTGCAGATAATAGGATATCGAGCTTCGTCCGGCGCAGCCGATCTGATCTGGGAGCCGGTCGAAGGAGCGGAAAGTTACGAGATCGTTGTCAGTGAAGACGGCGGTGCAAACTGGACAGTCACGGCGTCGGGCATCTCCAGCCAGCTAGAGGACACAGCGCTTCCATTGCGCTGGCGGCTTACTGGGACGAATGGCACGAAGCGTCATGTTCGAATAAGGGCCATAAATCGAGACAGGGAAGGAGCTTGGAGCGAAGATTATCCCGTCTACATGACAGGAGAATCTCCGGAGCGAGCTGATGGGCTGCGGGTTACACGGACTGGGAGCGGATATCGATTAACATGGGGTTGGCAGCTTGGGGTGACCGGTTACCGGTTGTATCGCCGGGAGCGCGACGAGGGCCGTTTTATCGTCGTCTATGAAGGCGAGTCACCCGTATACGAAGACACGAACGTCGATCCAGACTGTGTCTACGAATACTGCATCACTGCCTGCAATGGCAACGGCGAGGGGGCTGCATCGCCGCTTCGGGATACGGCGCTTGGCGGTCTTGCCGACTGGGATCCTCGGCCGGACGAAGATTTTCGCCGCTATACGCGAAGCCACGAATACGGCTACCACGGGTTTGACCATTGGGCGAACGAAAGCAAGTCAGTGCTTACATACCCGAAGCCAGATGATATAGAAGAAGAGGATAAAGTGTGACACATGATCTTGCGCAGTCTGCTGTAAGGGGTTTGAAGGTTTCAACGTTCCTCACATGAAAAGGAGATGAGCCAACATCACGGATACGGGAATTCCATATGAAACGGTTGTCTATAAAGTAGCGGCTGGCAGGCGACTTAGGCTACTCATCTGTCGTCCGGAAGGTTGGGATGCGGCTGACACAAGGTCAGGCGTTGTCTGGATTCACGGCGGAGGCTGGCAAGGTGGCCAACCGGAAATGATGCTGCGTCATTGCCGCCTGTTTGCAGCACGTGGAGCAGTGACGTTCAGCATTGAATACCGGCTCATGCTGCGTGATGGGCAAGAAGCAGAGCCGTGGCAGGCACGAGGCGTCGAAACGTGCATCGAAGATTGTCGCTCGGCAATGCGTTACATTCGCCGCCATGCAGCCGAACTCGGCATTGATCCACAGCGTATCGCGGTTGTCGGAGACTCCGCCGGCGGCCATCTGGCGGTAAGTCTCGCCACAATGGACAACTATGATGCTCCTGGTGAAGTCACCTCTGATTCAGCTATGGCGAATGCCGTCGTCAACTGCAATGGCATCATCGATTTTACGGGTATCTGGAAAAAATTTGTACCTATGATTGAGACTGGGCAGGCTGAAAGTGATCAAGTGCGCGCTTGGTTGATGCGCCACGAACACGCGAAGGAACTTTCACCGCTACATCATGTGCGAGAAGGCCAGCCACCGATGCTTATCTTGCATGGCTTATTGGATTCAACAGTTGTGCCCGAGGAAGCGGTGCGCTTCTATGAAGCGTATACGGCGGCGGGCAACGAAGCAGAGCTTGTTCTTTATCCGCATCTGGCCCACGCATTCGTTCTGTTCGATTACAAGACGGAAGAGCAGGAAGTGCTGAAAGTTATCGAACGCATTGATCAATATTTAACGAAATACAATTATTTACCATTTAAGGATCGGTAATTCAGTTCAAGTGAGCGAAACGTGATATGAGTTCGACCGTTTTGGCATGCCATCCATGACGCATATTATTTAATCTGTAAAAGTCCTTATTTCGAATGATTCAAAAACCGCGTTCTGTTGACTTGGGACTGAGAGGAATTGCCGTAAAACAACAAAGAAGACCAAAGCTAAGTAAAGGCTCTGGTCATTAATTCGTAAAGCTTATTTTTTTATACTAAATCCATTTGTAGAATCATAGTTAATCGTCAATCCAAGTTCGTCAACGGCAAACTTCCAGGTCATCGGAAAGTAGGTAATATCTTTATAAACAATTAAGGGATAGTCCTCTTTGTAGTTATCAAGCCACGTGTCGTTTACGAATACATTAAATGTTGGAAGATCGATGATATATTCGGAGTAAGGATTGTTATACAGACCCTTTATTTGTGTTAAGAGCGAAGCCTTATTTTCGGTTTTTCCTATTGAGAAACCTGTATCATCACTCCAATTTACTTCTACAGCTAAGGCTTGAGTGTAACTCCAGGTCATCGGGAAATACGTGATATCTTTATATGATAATACGGGATATTCTGCATACGCGTTGTCGATTTGAGTTCCGTTTATCGAGATTTTATAGGGAGGTATGGTAGCTTTTAATCTTGTATCAACAACTTCCACTTTTTTAGTTTCTGGAGCTTTTGTTGAAGGAGATGTAGAACTACTACCTGAGCTACTACTTCCAGAACCTGAACTTCCAGAGTTACTAGAACTTCCACCGTTATGATAATGGTAACCAGAGCACAATCCTTTAGCCTTGGATGCCGCTGAACAATTATGACCACCATTAGAATCTGTTCTTCCCGAGTGAGCAGTTGCAGTAGTAGAAACAGTAATTAGTAGTGCCAATGAACTAAGTAACACTTTGTATTTCAAATGTAATCCTCCTAAACATAGTAAAATATTCCTAAATGAGTATATCATAAAATAAAGCCAAAAAATTTTAATTTAGATTTTGAATGTTTATCAACAAACAAACAACAACACAATTCTCGATCTCTTGTAAAGTACAAAAAAGGCTACTCGGATCATTCCACATCCTAGTAGCCTTTTTTGTATTCGTTAGGAGAAACACCTGTTTGCTTCTTAAATGCAACGTAGAAGGCCTTGTAGTCGGAGTAACCAACCTCTAGCGCGATCTGGACCCATGTTTTATTGGTTGTGACGATCATCTTGCAGGCCTCATTAATCCTTATTTGACGCGTATATTGGGACAGGGTCATACCTGTAGCTTCTTTGAACAATTGGCAAAAGTAATTTTTGCTGATGAACGTTTTGTGCGCCAGATCGCTGAGATTGACAGGCTCATGGTAACTTTCGTTGAGGTGTCGAATAGCCGATTCGATGGCACTGGCTTTCTTTTGCTGCTGATAATCTCCTTCGCTTCGGCGGTTAAAACCACGCATGATTTTCACAATCAGCTCAATCATATAGGCGCGGATGATCGCATTATAGCCCTCTTGGCGCTGGTTGTATTCATAATCCATCTTTTCAATCAGATGATCGAAGTCGAGTTGTTCCGCAACACTGAGCCGCAGATCGGAACGTATTAAATGATCGTCCCATTCATTTTTGAATAGGTAAGATAGGGCCAAGCTTGAGTAATCATGGAAAGAGAGCAGAGATTCATCAAGGAAACTAGGCTTGAACAAAATATTATAGGTCACGAGTTCCTCATCATCGGCTTCTCGATAAAAAGCATGGGTAATATCGTAATTGATTAAGAACAAGTCGCCCTTGGATACCCGATATTGTTTATTGTCAATCGTATGGTAGCCAGAGCCTGCATACACATAACAGATCTCGACAAAGTCGTGAGAGTGAGATTGTTTCTTCTCCTTGGACGCTTCGGGAAATTGAATAATGCAGAAGGCTTCCCCTTCCCGAAAAAAGTTTTCTCCACGATAGACGACTTCCGCTAACATACCTGTTGCCTCCAGTCCAAACGTTGACTCTCAAGGATCGTACATTCGACCATCTTTTCCTTAATATACACCATGGGATGTTATAGAAAAAGGGATTACGATGGAAATAAGGTTAGGGTTGCACTTAGGTATCCGGCCATTCGTGTGTAGAGGAGAACATAGATATGCTGACAATGAAAGCACTTGCTGTTACGGAAATAGGCAAAAGGGCGGAACTGATTGAGATGCCGCGTCCGGAGGCAGATGAAAACTCAATCGTGATCAAAACAGTCTATTCGGGCATCAGCATCGGGACGGAAATGTGGATTGCCGAGGGACGCAGATCAGATTACGGGGACCCTCCGTTTATTAACGGATATCAAGCGAGTGGTCACGTAGTAGAAGTAGGTGCGAACGGTGTGGGACAATATCAAATCGGTGACCTAGTGACCGTTTTTTGTAGCGGCGCTCACGCTGAATATGTCAAAGCAAGCCTATGGATGGTTCATAAACTAAGCAAGGTTGAATCGCTTAAGGTTTGTTCCATGTTTGTGCAGCCGTCGGTTGCGGCGAACGCGTGGAACATGGCTGGCGTTAATATGGGCGATGTTGTGTATATTGCAGGACAAGGACTGATTGGTCAGTGTGCAGCGATGATTGCTCGGCTGCGTGGCGCCTATGTCATCGCTAGTGATATCTCCGCGGATCGTATCAGGCGCTCGCAAGAATACTGTACGGATTGGACAATAGATGCTTCAGAGGAAAACGCGCTGGACGCGTTAAAGAAACGTTATTCGAATGGCGTTGATATCACGGCCGAATCGTCAGGTTTTGAAGCACTGCTTGATGATACGATGTCGGCAACCCGAAATAAGGGGACCTTTGTCTTTCTTGGTTGGTATCCTGAACGTGCAAGTTTTTATTATAATACGCCACATTCTAAGCAGCTTAATGCCATTTTCCCCTGCTTCATTGGTGAGCGTCCCGTACGGGAGGGTGTCATCCGCCTGATGGAATCGGGCACACTCAACATATTACCGTTGATCTCGCACGAGGTGAGTTGGGATGAATCTGAGGATGTTTACAATACGCTCTTCACGAAGCAGCGCAATGATTATAATGGAATCGTCATTCGGTGGGAGCAGCCTTTATGAACATATTAGTTACTGGAGCAACCGGATTTGTCGGAGAACAATTGTGCCAGCGTTTGGCGCAGAGGCATCAACTGATCGGCATGTCTCGCAGCAAGTTGACTGGCGTTGATTTCGCAATCAAGGGAAACTTCGACCGATTTGAGGATCTCAGATTGCTGGATGAATATAGAATCGATATCGTTGTGCATTTGGCAGCGGTCACTGGCGGCAGCAGCGAGGAGGACAGCTTGGCGGTTAATGTGCAAGGAACGCGGCGATTATATCGCTATTTGCTCGACCGCGGATGCAGAAGATTCATTACAGCGAGTTCCATTGCGGCCGTCGGCGGTTTGGATAACAACTTCTTACCGCAGGAGCTGCCGATGCCGGACAACCATGAATGTTTGGCGACCGATGCCTACGGATGGAGCAAATGGTTAATGGAAGATTTGAATCGGTATCTGCATCGTAAGACACCTGAAGCCGACTTTGTCAATCTACGCTTTGGCGCGGTCGTGCCGGACGACTGGGAGCCTCCTTACGTTGATGGGAGTACGCAGATGACTATTCCGTTCATTTTACTAGGCCGAGTTTACGTTAGCGATGTAATTGAAGGAATTGTCCGTGTGATCGAAGAGCCTTCAAAGCCGAGAGCAACCAGCTATAATCTGGTCGGCCCGGATATTAGCTCGAGCGTATCTGCGACCGAGATATTGCAGGCATTGCTGCATGCCCGTGGAACAGAGCTGGATCTCGGTTATTATAGGCAACCGGGCAATGAATTTAAGCCGATATATAGCATGGAGCGGATGAAAGAGGACTTCGGTTTCGAGTCGATCCGTTCGGTGCGCAGGCCATCGCCGTGAGCTAGAAATGATCATGATCGCTCTCATCTTCCTTAAGGTGGGAGCGATCATTATATGGATGACATAGTTGAAACGAATCGCCAATTATTTAGTGAGATTCCAATCGCTAGGCGACGACGATTGCACATCTGCCTCCAAGGGCTGATGCTGACGACGATAATGCAGCGGTGAGTAATTCTCCATTCGTTTAAATAACTTAATGAAATACGAGTGATTGTTAAAGCCGCATTGGTAGGCGATGTCTGTTACAGGCAGCTTCGTCTCGCGAAGCAGCTTCTTGGCATGATGCAAGCGCTTAACTGTAATTAGTTTAGTGAGCGTCGTACCCGTATACCTATGAAAAATACTACTGACATATGACGGATTCATATGGACAAGTTTGCTCAGCTTATCTAGCGACAGCTCGTGTTGGAAATTTGCGCTGATATATTGCACAAGATACGCGATTTCCTCTGGCAAGTCGTTGGGTGCCGCTATGTCGCCGCTTAGTGCAGAGGCTTCGTGTGCTCGGTAGCAGCGAATGAGAAGTTCGCGGATGGCGCCTTGGACGACGCTCGCATAACCAGGACCGCGTCCCGTCAATTCCTCGTTAATGACTGCATACAGCTGTCGGATTCGCTCGCGCTCGCGCCCGTCGAACTGCATCCTCCAGCAGTCGCCCCTCAACAAACTTAGCGGGTTCGGCAGATCCTCTTCCCAGCCTTCACTTAGCAGTGATTCCTTCCACATCAGTACATTCCGGCGCAACATTCGGTTCATGTCCGTCTGCATCACCTTATGCAGCGTGAATGGCTGGATCATCATGAGAGTGCCTTCCTGCAAGGGGTAGGCATGGTCACCGACCAAATACCTGCCTTGCCCCTGTTCGATGTAATACATCTCTATGCCGTCATGGCTCTGAAAGCCGGGAAAGGGTGCAATCGAATCGAGCTCGTAATATAGCAGAACAGGAGACTCCCGGAAAATTAACTCAACTTCGCCGCTCAGTTCCTCGGCCGTTTCAAACGACGCTTGCATAAAGCTCGCCTCCCAGCTTACCGGCCTGACTGCCGGTTGCGAGATCAGTATACTACAAATCCCAAATTTTGTTTGCAAAACACCCAAAAAAAAGACCATCACTTAGCGCTCCATCCTGATAAGCTTAACGTATAGCAAAGTGATAAAGAAGGCGTGTGAAACGTTATGAAACGCAAACGACATTTAACATGGCGTAATATTTACGCTGTAAATGAAAAACAACGTGAACAAAGGAGGGCCATACTTTTATGACGGCTATTGATAAAACCGAAGAATGGAAGCGTAGTCATCCCGACATCGTCGTCTACATTCCGCAGGAGGACGCCTATACGGGCGATAATGAGCATTTTCTCGTATTTGAATCGCCAGGAGGCAATGAGCTACTAGCGCTCTGGACACAAAGCTCAGTCGAGGGACATGGCGACAATCATCTCGTTCTGGCACGCAGCCAAGATCTGGTAACCTGGAGCGAGCCGCAATATGTCGTTGGAACGAAGCGAGGCGCTCGCGGCGACCAAGCGAGCTGGGGATTTCCCGTCGTCTCTGCGCAAGGGCGCATCTACGTCTTTTACACGAGGGATGTGGGCGTTCACGACCTGGACACGCAGACGTCGGGCACGATGGGCTGTGTCTATTCTGACGACAACGGGCACACTTGGACGTCGGGTGCGGACGTGGAGATGAAACGGAACCGATACGATCACCCGGATCCGAATGTTCCACGCAACTGGATCGTCTGGCAAAAGCCGATTCGAGACAGTAAAGGGCGCTGGTTAGTCGGCTATACCCAGTGGAGCAGCCTTTTTCACGCGACAGAAACGCCGCTTGGCTGGTACAGCAAGGATTCACGCGCGATGTTTATGCGTTTCGATAACCTTGACGAAGGGCCGGATCCGGCAGAGCTGCGTATCACATGGCTGCCCGATGACAACGAAGGGCTGGCCGTGCCGTTCCCGGACAGGCCGCACCTTTCTGTGGCTCAGGAACCGGGTATTATACTGCTGCCGGACGGAAGAATCTTCTGCGCGATGCGTACCTTTACCGGCTACATCTGGTACAGCGTATCATCCGACGACGGTGGAAGCTGGTCGGAGCCACAGATGCTGCGCTACCGTGATGGCGGCGAACCGATCAAGCAGCCTATTGCTTCCTGTCCGTTATATCAGCTGGCAAACGGTAATGTGCTTCTTGTGTTTCACAATAACGACGGTCACATTGGCGAATACAAGCCGCAGCATGCGCTGCATAACCGTCGTCCAGCGTTTATCGCTGTAGGCGAATATCATCCTGAAGCGGAGCAGCCGCTCTGGTTTTCGAAGCCACGGCAAATTCTCGATACGGACGGCGTGACTTTCGGACCGAAGGGAACGAGCGAGATCGCCACGTATCCAAGTCTGACGGAATGGGGCGGACGGCGCGTGCTATGGTATCCGGACCGGAAACACTTTTTGCTTGGGAAAGACATACCGGATGCCTGGTTGGCAGATGGAGAGTTATAGACAAGATTCAGTACTCATTTTAAGTGGTTCATTCTGTGTATAAGGTGAAAAATACTTGCGCAAAGGAGTCGGAGCAATGAACGAGGAGACGGTCAGCGAGTGGCGTGATGCAAGAAATATTAAATGGGGGTTGGATATTCCGCGTGAATTTTATTGCGATCAGCCCTATATCGTTGTGACGGAGCGAAGCGAGTGGGTTTGCGTCATGACCACGGGCCAGGGTGTTGAAGGCGAGCGGGGCCAGCATGTCGTCTCGACGATTAGCCGGGACCAGGGACAAACGTGGTCGGAACTGATTGACATTGAGCCGGCAGATGGACCCGAAGCTTCGTGGGTGATGCCGCTGTTGGTGCCGGGTGGGCGAATCTATGCGTTCTATACGTATAATACCGATAATCGTCGGGATGTCAGAAGCGACTCGGGTAAGCTGATTTCGCGTGTCGATACGCTTGGAGATCTGACCTTCAAGTATTCCGACGACGATGGGCGCACTTGGTCGGCCGAGCGATACAAAGTGCCGATCCGGTCTATGGCGATCGATCGCAACAATCCGTACGGCGGGGAGCCGCAATTTTTTTGGGGTGTCGGCAAACCGATCATTCATCAGGGCGCAGTATATATGGGATTGGCAAAGGTAGGCAGCTTTGGAGAAGGCTTCATGGCATCCTCGGAAGGTATTTTTATGAAGAGTACAAATATGTTGACGGAACACGACGCTTCCCGGATCGAATGGGAGACGCTGCCAGATGGCGATTACGGTATTCGTGCGCCACACGGGCGAGTGGCCGACGAGCATAACCCAGTGGGTCTCGCTGACGGCAGTCTGTACTGCACGTTTCGCACGGTAGAGGGACATAACGGGCATGCTTACAGCCGTGATGGCGGGCATACGTGGACGACCTCGCAGTATGCGGAATATCGCCCCGGCGGGCGGAGAATCAAGCATCCGCGAGCGGCGAATTTCGTGCGGAAATTCAGCAATGGCAAATTTATTCTGTGGTTTCATAACCACGGCTGGGATAACCGGGCAACGCCGTGGTTGGCCTACAACGACCGCAATCCGGTATGGATGTGCGGCGGGGTTGAGAAGGACGGCTTCATTCACTGGTCGCAGCCGGAAATTGTGCTGTACGACGAAGATCCGGCCGTTCGCATCAGCTACCCCGATTTCATCGAAGAGGGGGGCAAGTACTTTATATCGGAAACGCAAAAAACAATTGCCCGCATTCATGAGCTGGACGGGGCACTGCTAGAAGCCATGTGGGGACAGCATGATTTGGAAACGGCCGAGAGAACGAAGCGTGGTTTGATCTACGAAGCGGAAGCTGCGGCGCTTGCCGGTACGCCGACAGAGCTGCCGAAGCTGCCGTCCTTGCAGAACGGCGGAAGCTTTACGGTAGAGCTGTGGCTGCTGGCTGGAAGCCGCAGCGCAGCTGGTACGCTTCTCGAAACGCGGGGGGCGGACTGCAAAGGGATTGCCGTTGAACTGACGGTGCGCGGAACGCTTCGGCTGACGATGAACGACGGCCGTTCGGAATGTTCGTGGGAATCAGATGAAGGGCTGCTGCAGCCGAACCGTTGGCATCATGCGGCAATCATCGTCGACGGCGGTCCTCATATCATTACGATGGTAATTGACGGCGAGCTATGTGACGGCGGTAAGCAGCGCCAGTTCGGCTGGGGCCGCTTCTCGCCTCAATTGCGTGAAGTTAACGGCAGCGAGCTGGCGGTCATCGGCGGCGCTCAGGCGGTAACAATCGGGGCGTTGCGCCTTTACGACCGTTATCTGCTGACGTCGGAAGCGGTTGGGAATTACCAATCCGGGAGATAGAGAGGAGCTTATTATGCAGCAATCGTACCGTGATTATTTTAAGCTTGGCATTAACCATCATTTGTTGTTCCCAGCCAGCTTCGATTCAGAAGAGGTGCACCGCTTATCGCTGCCCGAAGTGCTGGCATATCCGGAATTTGAGGTTATCGATCTGTTCGTGTCGGCCCAGGCGGATATCGCCGCCGAGCAGATACGGCAGGTGCGGGACAGCGGCCGTGTTCCGGTGTATAACTGTCCACTTTTGAATGGACCGCGACTAAATCCGAACAGTTCAGATGAGGCGATTCGCAATGAGACGGTTCTGGCAGCCCTGTCTCATTTACAGCGGGCTCAAGCGATCGGTGCGCGCAAGGTCGTTATTGCCAGCGGTCCAAACCCGGGATCTGCGCAAATCCAAGAGCAGACCGACGCCTTCGTCGACTATGTCACGAAGCTATGTGCTGCGGTGCCTGATCTGACGCTGATGATTGAGCCATTCGACCGCTCAATCGGCAAAAACTTGCTGATAGGCTCGACCCGCGAGGCAGCCGAGGTTGTTCGCCGCGTTCAGGAGGCGGGCAAACCAAATATCGGCCTCCTTATCGATATGGGGCACGTACCTCTAATGGAAGAAACATTTGCGCAAGCAGTCGACGATTCAAGTTCGTACATTCGTCACGTGCATCTGGGCAGCTGTGTGAAACATGATCCAGCTAATCCGCTTTATGGTGACATGCATCCGCCATGGGGTTATCCAGGCGGTGAAAACGACGTGCCTGAGCTTATCGAGTTTTTGAAAGCGCTATTTGCATGCGGATATCTTGGAGCAGGCGAGGAGAGGCCAACCGTGACACTAGAAATGCGTCCGTATCCAGGCCGCACTGAACGGGAAAGTGTTGATATCTTTTTAGGTAAGTTGGAAGAAGCTTGGAGAGCCATGTAACTTGGGGGGAAGCTGCGATGAAATGGATGATTCGCGTGGATATGGAAGGCGTCACAGGCGTCGTTAATATGAAACAAGTTGTACCGGGCGCGGCGGATTATGAATTCGGGCGCGGTATGCTTATGCACGATTTGCTAGCTGTACTGGACGGTCTGTTGCAAACACCCGACGATGAGGTCGTGCTGTACGATATTCATTTCTTCGGAACGAATATTGACCTGCACAAGCTTGACTCACGCGTGACCGCGATTTGCGGCAAGCCACATTATACGCCAGGCAATCGGTCGTATCTCGATGAAAGCTTCGACGGCATGATTTTGCTCGGCCTGCATGCAAGGGCAGAGATGCCGGGTTCACTACTGAATCATAACTATGAACATGACATTCGCACGATGAGCATCAACGGAGTTGTTGTTGGGGAGATTGGGCTTGAAGCGCTGATGGCTGGCGAAGCTGGCGTGCCGCTTGTGATGGTGACAGGGGATTCGGAGGGAGCGAAGGAAACAGCCGAGTTGCTGCCGGGTACAATTACTGTCAGCGTCAAGCAGTCGCTCGGTGATACGGCTGCGGCCTGCCTACCGCCGGAGAGAACGGCTGTGCTGCTTAAGGAAGGTGCACTTCAGTGTGCGGCTGCTGCTGCCAGGCTGCAACCGTACCGACTCGACGGTCCGATTGAACTGAATATGCAATTCAAGACAGGAGAGCTGCTAAACCGTTTGCAGTCTCGGCTGACGGACTGTTTCGACGGACCTCATCGGTTGATTTTGCGCGGGGCATCCGTACTAGAGGTATGGGAGCAGTATTTAATCGCGAAAACGGAGTAACTGCACTGCGCTTGTCAGACGCTGACAGGAATTCAGGGAATATAAGGCAACATGAGAAGGGAATACAGCAAATTTAGCGAATTGAACTGTAAAGCACAGCAACGCCAAAAAACTATAAACCATAGCAGAGCAGCGTGCCCTTCGTCGGTGCGCTGCCGCCTGTCGTTCGGGTATGCTATCATTTTACTGGCCTGGCCGGAAGGACGCGAGGTAAAGAATGAATCGCAGAATCAGTTTTCAAACGAAGCTGTTTATCGTCTTTTCCATGCTAATCGCCGGTATTATTATCAGCGCTTTCACGGTGTTTTATTGGTATTATCAGAAGGTAAACATCGAATCGATGATCCATACATTTCGCGGAGAATCGCAGAGTCTGGCGCAGCAACTCGACAATTCGATCTATACAATGGATCGACTCGTCATGCAGATGAAATTTAACCCGACGATTGCCAATACCTTCTACTATCTTCCGTATACGGCGAATGCGCAGACGTATTTCGACGATCAACCTGAGGCTGCCTACAAGGTGAAGGAAGCGATATCCTCGATTGTTGGCGTCGATCCACAAATTTTTCACCGCGTATCGATCCTGAGCCGATCAGGTGCATTTCTGGCTACAGGCGCATATTCCGACCGATTGACCGTGAGAGATCGACTGCAAACGATCGATTGGTTCCGTCAGTTTGACAAGTCTGAATACCGTCTGCTGCTACCGCCGCATCGCGATGATTGGGACAACGCGGGCAAGCTGGTTGTCTCTGTCATACGAAAGCTTGGTGACGCGACAGCGCCGAATGCGTTAATTGAAATTCAGCTTCCGTACGACTACATTGAAACGATGACAGCCAAGTCGCAGATAGGTGGCAAGCGTGTGCTCATTGCTAGCGGCGATGGCCAAACGATTTATCCGTTTTCGCCCGAATCCGGATTGTCGGATGTTCAGGACGTACTGTCTAAGCTCCAGGGGCAAGGCGAAACCTCGGAAGGCGAGACGTATGTGCGATTGCCGGATCGCTCCCGACAGCTTGTCGTTTATGCCCGGGCGCCGTATTCGGGCTGGACAGTGATGATTGTTCAGCCAGAGGGCGAGCTTCTGCGCCCGCAGCGTCAGGCGGGGTATTTGTTCGCGGCAACAGGTCTAATCGTCATTGTGCTGACCATGCTAACTTCCTATTTTTCCGCCAAAATGCTCGTAAAACCGCTGCGTCAGCTGCGTGACTCGATGAATAGGGTACAGCTCGATTCGCTTCCAGACGCGCATGAGCGGCTGGCTATCGGGAGTGTCATCCCGACTAATACGCATAACGAGCTCCATCATCTCCATCATTCTTTTCGTAAAATGTTAGATCGCCTCGAAGCGTCGAAAGAGGAAGCGATTCTTTCGCGCTCGCGTGAGTTGCAGGCGCATTTTACCGCGCTCCAGGCACAAATTCATCCGCATTTCTTATACAACACGCTTTCTCTGATCGGCGTGCTCGGACAAGAGGCGGGCAACAGGGAAATTGTGCAGCTCACAGCGATGCTGGCAGATATGTTCCGATATATGACGTATTCGGCAGAGCAAACAGTTACGCTGCGAGATGAAATTCAACACACCAAAAATTATTTGAATATTATGAAATTTAGATATGAGGCGCATTTGCAATTTACAATCGACATTCCCCAAGCCATGCTGGAGCTTCGTCTACCCAAGCTGTCGCTGCAGCCATTTGTAGAAAATTGCTTTAAGCACGGCTTTGCTTCCAAACGGTATCCATGGCGGATTGACATCCGTGGGATGCTGCTTGAGGACGGCCGCGTTGCGATAGAAATCCGGGATGATGGCGCGGGCTTTCCCCCGGCTCAGCTAGAACGCTTCGGGCGTGGTGAAGTTTCCACGGTGGGCATGGAGGCGCTTGGCGTAAGCGGCTTGTACAATACCTACTCACGGCTGCAATATCAGGCGGGTGGCCTGCTAGAATTCAGTCTGGACAACGATCCAGCCGGTGGGGCTATCGTGCTTATCCATTGGTTGAGACCGGATTTGTCCGGCGAGCGTGCAAGGAAAGAAGCAACATGAAACGGAGGAGGACGCAGGATGCCGACGGTACTTGTAGTTGACGATGAAATCCGTTTTTGCAGAGCACTTGGTCGATGGATCGAGGCGACTGATACGCGTTTCCGCGTCGTTGGTGAGGCATATGACGGCGAGGAGGCGCTGGAGAAGATAGATGAATTGCGGCCGGATGTCTTATTTACCGATATTCGGATGCAGGTCATGGATGGCTTGCAATTGATCGCTGAAATGAAGCGGCGATATGCCGAGGTGGTTCCGGTTATTGTCAGCTCGTACGACGATTTTGATTATACGCGAAGGGCCATCCGGCTCCATGCCGAGGATTACTTGCTGAAGCCGCTGCGTGAGGAGGATCTGCGGGATGTTCTGGAGCGGGTCGCGGCAAAGCTGCACGACGCCGGGCAGCGGCGCGACGCCGATTGGCTTCAGGAGACGGTGGATCACGGGGGACCACTGGCCGGGCAGAAAGTTCCAGAGGGCTTAAGCTATACATCGTATACGCTTTCGCTTTGGTGTGCAGGTCCGTACTGCGCCTCGCCGGACGATGCGCTGCACCCAGGCAAGGCGTTCTGGGCTTCGGCGCCATGGACGCCCGGCTTGCCTGAGCCCAATCCAGGCCAGCTCGGCTGGTGGGTACTTGAGGGCGAGCGCGCCAACGAGCGGCTGCTGCTGGTCGGGGGAAACGGCGAGGAGCTCCATACTTCCTCGTACGCGGAGAGCGTGTCCCATGCATTGCTGGCGCATGCTGCTAGCCAGCGCATGCCGCTGACGGTTGTCGCCGGCAGCCTGCAAGGACTTGGCGAGCTCCGTCGCGTCGCCCAGGAACTGCGCAGCCGGCTACCGCTGGCGGCAGGCATCGGCCGTTCGGGCTTCGGCCTCCAGGCCGAGCGCGGGCGGACGGAAGCGCCCCGCGATGATTACCGCCGGTTAGCTCAGGCCGTGCTGCGCAGGCAACCGGAGGCGGTGCGCGCGGAGCTAGAGCGGCTGACGAAGATATGGGAGGCAGAGGCGGCGACGCAGCTGCGTGTGGATATGCTGCTGAGGCAGACGCTGTATGATTTGAAGGAGCATTGGCTAACATTCCGCGACGAGACGTTCATCCTCGCGAGTCAGGAGTTGGACACGCTCCTGTCTCACTCACTGGATTACGGCGAGCTGCGCGAAGGTGCTGCCTCCCTGTTCGCGGAGCTGATGAAGCTGAGTGAGGACAAGGACGTGTCGGTTGAAGCTCGTTTATCCGCTCATCAGGAGGAAAACGTCGCCCGCATCGAGCAGTACCTGCGCGCGCATTACGCTTCACCGATCACGCTCCAGCAGTTGTCTCGCCAGTTCGGGCTGGTGCCGAATTATTTGAGCGCCATGTTCAAGAAGGCGCGCGGTGTGACACCAGGCGAATACGTGACGGTATGGCGTGTACAGCAGGCCAAGTCGCTTATGGCGAGCTCACCAGAGCTGCTGCTAAAGGATATTGCTGACCGGGTTGGCTACGCTGATTCACTTTATTTTAGCCGTGTTTTTAAGAAAGTGACTGGGAAATCGCCCTCGGAATTTATGAAATAAGCGTTTTTTGTCCGAATAATCGCAAAAGCCGTCCATTTGTCCATATCGTTCTCGGATTCGTCCATTCTCAAGGCGAAAAGCCGAAGCGTATACTTGCCATGTAAGCGATATCATTTTACATGGAGGTGCAATGGATTGAACAGTAAACGTCTAAGATTCACAATGGGAGGGGAGCGCAAGAGGGAACTTCGGCTGGTATTGGTCTGGCTGCTCGTCTGGACAATGCTGCTGCCGGTCTTCGGTTTACAGGCCGCCTATGCGGACGGCGTGACCGGCGACCCACCGTTAGTGGATGAATCGTTCGAGTCGATGACGGTCGGCTCAACGCCGTCGGGTTGGGGCGTGTCGGCCACTGGCGATTCTTACGTGCAGGTGAAGCAGGAGAGCAGTGGCAACCACTATTTGCAAATTTACGATGCCAGTCAAAAGAATACGCAGGGTATCCAAAAGTCGTTCGCCTCGCAAACTGGACGGGTTACCGTTGAGGCACTAGTGCAGCTTCCGCCTGGCGGCACGTCCGGCAAAGAAAATGTGCTGTTCTATGTGCTCGATTCAACGGGCAAGGCGGGAGTGGCATTGAACCTTATGCCTACCCGTATCTTATCGTACCGCACAGTGGGCGGCACGACGACCAGTACGACACTGGCGCAGGGGCTAGCCATGTCGTCTTGGCAGCATATCATCGTGTCGGCAGATTTATCCGCTAAGACATTCGATTTTTACTTGAATGGTTCGTTGGCGGCAACCGGGGTTTCGTTCCGTTATGACGATGTAACGAGCCTCAGCCGTTTGCAAGTGACGGGCGCGTATTATAACGAGACGTCAAACCCGGTTCGCGTGGTCAATTTGGATGGGGTAAAAATATACACGGGTGATGTAAGGCTGCTAACGCCGCCTGCGCTGTCGCCCGATACGACGTCAACTGTTCCTGGTCAGCCGATTGAATTAACGTTCACGGATGATGCGGCTTGGCGGGCGGCAATCACGAAAGTGACCGTCGATAATGCAACTGTATCTGCCTCGGTGTATGCAGCTTCCACCGGCAAGTTGACGCTGGACGCATCGCTGTTTCCGGATGGCAAAACGTATACCATCGCAGTACAGGCGGACGGTTATTTAACTACAACGGTACAACAGGTCATTTATGCTGATCTGCTGAAAGAAACGTTCACTAGTATGGCGCTAGGTTCGACTCCTTCCGGCTGGGGCGTGTCGGTGACCGGCGATTCGTATGTCAAGGTAAAGGAGAAGCTCGACGGTGATCGCTATCTGCAAATTTATGATGCCAGCCGTCAAAATACGCAGGGGATCACGAAGACGTTCTCGGCGCAAAGTGGCACGTTTACGATTCAGGCCGATGTGCAGCTTCCGGAGGGTGCGACGGCGGGGAAAGAAAATATCTTGTTTTATGTGAATGATACAACAGGCAAAACCGCTGTGGCGCTCAATCTGCTGCCGACCAAAATTACATCGTTCCGCACGGTCGGCACAACGACGGCGACTACGGATGTAGCGACTTCTCTGTCGTCTCACGCTTGGCGTAATCTGGCGATCGCCATTCATCCCGAGACGGTAACGTATGACGTCTATGTGGACGGCACACTGAAGAAAAGCGCAATTCCATTCCGTTATGACGGAACGGTTAATCTCTCTTCGCTTCGGGTAAGCGGTGCTTACTACGGTGACGCAGCGAACTATGTGCGCATCGCTAATCTGGACAACGTTCGCATTTATCAGGGAATGCCCGAGCTTCCTGAGGCGGAGCAGCCAGTCGCTCCTCCTGCGCCTGGCACAGAAACGAATTCGTTCGATAGCTATTCGAGTGTCTTCCTGTCTTCCCGCTGGTGGCGGACAGACGGCCAGGACGGCCAGCTTGGCACACTGGACGTACTGAAGCGTTTTATGGCGACGGACGACAAGTGGACGTATTTGACGGAGCAGGATAAGATCTCGAATATCGTCCGGCTCGGCGTCGGCTTCCAGGGGTCGCTAAATATGAACAACGGCACCGGAGGTCGGGCCAAATATTATGACGGCACCGACATCGTCGCTCCGTGGATGACTTGGGGCGCAACTTGGGGCAGTATGAGTGACCCGGTGTATTACAACCAGGTTCTGGCTACAGCCAAAAGCGCCATTGACGCTGGTGCGTCGTCATTTCAATTTGATGACTGGGTGGGAAGCGTGGATGCCTACAAGTTCGGCGGTGACTTCTGCGCGCCTTGCATGACCGGATTCCGGGATTACCTAGAGGAGCATTATACAACTTCGGAGCTGAGCGGATTCGGTATTGATAATATTGCGACTTTCAATTATAAGACGTTTTTGCAAACGACGCTGGTTGTGGAAACGAATGCCGATTATATGACGAAAAAGGCGCTTACGCCGCTCGACAGCATTTTCGGTGCGTTTATGAAGCAGGAAGCGATTAACTTCCATACCCGCATGCGAGAGGATATGGAGACGTATGCCGGACGGCCGATCGAATATTCGAATAACGCTTCGTTTATTCGCGATGCCAGCACTCAAACGCATTTCATCCACGATTTGTTTGATTATGGCATGGGTGAGCATAACGAGGGTGCGATGAGTCTGAACAATATTGTGACGAACGGCACGATTGCCTCAGGGCTTGGTAAACCGCATATCATGTCGCCGCTACCGTTTCAAATAGGGAATATTCGGCAATCGCTTGCGGCTGCCTATGCCCTTGGCCAGTATATGCTTGTGCCGTGGGACGCATGGCTGGAAGGCTCGACTCGCTATTTCGGAACGGTCGAGCAGTACGGGGAAATGTTCCATTTTATCCGGCAATATCCCTTCTTGTTTGACGGGCACGAGCCACCGGCTAAGGTGGGCATTCTGCTGAAATGGAACGAATTAAACGGCAATACACTGACGGACTTATCTATGAAGCTGTTTAAGGCAGGTGTACCGTTCCGTACAGTGACGGCAAACGACAGTCTGCCGCACTATGATTTGCGCGCTCAGACGTTGGAAGGTCTGGACACGCTGATCGCTTATTCTCCGGTGTCGTCTTTTGACTCGGATGATCAGCAGCGCATTACGGATACAGAGGCTGAGGTGGTATCTGTGCCGACGATCGACGCAACATGGCTTGCCGACCATAGTGCTGTGAGCGTCAGCGTCGTGGATCAGGTGTATGCGATCGTTCGCTCCTCTGCAGACGCCAATGCGCCGAAGTCGGTGCATCTGCTCAACCATAAGGGTGAATCTGTTACAGGGGCGAAGGTGACGCTGACGGATGCGGATTTCTTTGGTGGCGCTTCGCTCCAGGCGGTGCTCTACCGTCCGGGTCAAGACCCGTTACCACTCGCGGTGACGAGCGCAGGAAGCGGCAAGCATGAGCTAACGGTGCCGGAACTGGCCGAGTGGGGCATCCTGCGCATCGGCAGCGGTACTGCTGCATCGCTGACAGCGGAAGACGACTTTGCGGTGCAAGCGCCATGGTCAGGGCTTGCGATCGGTAACCCGACGAAGGGCGGCGGGGTTACAGTGAGCGGTGTGACGTACCAGCTCGCGAGCAAGGGGCAGGGCTTGCATGTCCCGGTAAAGGGAGATAACGGCTCGATGGACCAGTTCTCTTATGTTTATCGCCATATTGATGCTACACCACTGCAAAATTACGAATTATCGGTTAAGCTGGAGCCGACCGCTAGCGAGACGTCTGGTGCCTTATCGGGCTTGATGATTCGCGAGACGTCTGCTTCCAACGCCAAGTTTGTAGCGGCCGCTTACGTAGAGGGCAGCGGCTGGAAACTGTACTGGCGCGATGAGGACAACGGCCAGGTCAGCGCTGTAAATCTTGATGTAAGTGCCACGTCCGGTTATTTGAAGTTAGCGCGCGAAGGTGGTAGGTACCATGCTTATTATTCGGCTGACGGCGTTACGTACGGTGCGTCGCTCGGTACGCATGAGCTGTCGATGCGCACGCTGCTCGGCGGAGGCTTTGCAGCCGCAGGCAAGCAAGCATCCGAGTTTACTGCGTCCTTAACTGGACTTGCGTTGAACTATGGCGGACTGACGCTGCCTCCAGGTGAATTGACGGAAGTGAATCTTAGTGGCTTGCCCGAACCGTTCGTGCTTGATGCCAGTGCACCGTTGACGGTGAGTGCGTCGTTCAATGATAACGGGACGGTTGCGGAAGCGGACATTACCGGTGAGCATATCGTCTTCACCAGCTCCGACCCGGCGGTCGCCACTGTGAATGCGGAGGGCGTCGTCCATGCCGTTAGTGTCGGGGAAACGACGGTGACGGCGCAGTTTACCGCTGGAGGCGTGACGGTGACTGGCACACTCGCGGTCGAGGTGACCTTGGCCGATCCGGTGCTGCTGGACGAATCATTCGACAGCTATGGCGAAACGGATGTGCCGTTGCACTGGACATATAAGCCAGTGCTGGATGGCGGGTCATATATTAAAATCGCCGAATTCCCTTCTGCTACCGATAAAAGCTTAAACGTTTACGACAATACAGGTGGCAGCTTCCCAAGCGCGACAGCGGAGTTCGTGCAGCAAAAACGTACCGTGACGATCGACTTTGATTTCCGCATTAATCTTGGCACAAATCCGGCGACGGGCGGTGCAATTGCCGTGTATGTGCAGTCGCAGGGCAGCGCTAACGCTGTGTCCCTGCTTGCCGATCAGACCGGTTTCTGGTATTTAGATGGAACGCAGACCATTGTTGCTGCTCCGCTGGCCTCGGATCAGTGGTATGCGGTGCGTCTGGTTGTCAATCCGCAGACACAGAAGATGGATATGTATCTGGACGGTACGCAGGTTGTATCACAGGGTAATTTCCGTCAGACGGCCGACGATATTACGAAGATCATGGTCGGTGGCAGTACGACCGGTGTGAATACGCAAATTTATTGGAACAATGTGAAGGTGACCGCAGGAGCGCCGGAATAAAACATATGCGCGCGCATGCAGGCTCCGGTCTATACTTTCACAGCAACAAGAATCAAGCTTGGGGGCCTTAAGGCCCCCAAGCTCTAACATCAACCCTCTAACTGCTAACTGCTAACCCCCAACCCCAACCCCCCCCCGAGCGCAGCCCAAAATTTGTCAGATTAGGACTACTAGGGAGGGGAAAAGTGAAGTAATGAGTAGGAGAAGAATGAGGAGTAACCCCTATCAAAGATGCAAAAAAGCACTTTTCGAAGGGGTTTTCTCCTTACTTATTGGAAATTAATGCAAATAGGCATCAATTTGAAGTGATTTCAGGAGATTATCTTGAAATACGTTGAAAAGGTTGCCTATTTGCACGTATTTTACAATAACAAGTATATATTAGTGAAAAAGGTTGTATTTTTGCATTTCTGAGATAGTAGAAGGGAGCGGTGGGAGTTGGATTAATTCAATGCTCCGTGCTGACTCACCCCTGCACTCTATTGAAGTATCCCATCTACAACCCTTGCTCGTCTCAAGGCTACAGAATCTAGCTTGCCTACAAAGACCACTCGCCTCCACATCTACAGAATCCCGCCCCGCCTCAAAACTCGCTCGCCCCCACATCCACAGAATCCCGCCCCGCCTACAAACCTCGCTCGGCCCACGTCCACAGCACCCCGCCCGCAAGCAATAGCTCATCCGCCAGAATGCCACCCGATTACCCTAACTTGCCAACATTGACCCTCAACTTCAAATTTGTCAGGTTAGGCCTATTGGGGAGGGAAAAGTGAATTAATAAGAAGCAGTAGAAGTAGAAGTAGAAGTAGAAGTAGAAGTAGAAGTAGAAGTAGAAGTAGAAGAAGTAGAAGTAGAAGTAGAAGTAGAAGTAGAAGTAGAAGAAGAAGAAGAAGAAGTGGAGTAGCCCCTCTCAAAGATGCAAAATTGCTTTTCTGTTATTCATCCATAATCGTCTTCGATTCGTCTATTTCCCCCTAATGAAAGCGCTTATATAATTAAACTGTAAGCGTAACCGAAATGAACCTACATGTACGAAGCGTAGCTGCAGTGGCGGCCACCTAGAAGGAGCGGGTTATCGGAGAAAGGGAGGAAACAAAAGCGTAATGAACGACAAACTGAAAGAGAACAGGGCGGCCGCTGTACTCACTTCTCCGCTAGAGAGGCGGAGGGGCGTGGGTTGGCTGCGGGAGCTGCGACTTAGTGGGCATTTGTATTTAATGGTGCTGCCTGGCGTGCTCGGGTTTTTGCTGTTCAACTACATCCCGATGTACGGCATTATTATCGCTTTCAAGCAGTACGATCTTATTCTCGGATTTGACGGCAGTCCGTGGGTCGGTCTCAAGCATTTTCAGAGCTTCTTTGCCGATCCGTATGCCGTGCGAGTGGTCAAGAATACGCTGCTGCTTGGCTTGTATAGTCTGCTTTTCGGCTTTTGGCCGCCGATCCTGCTGGCGCTGCTGTTGAATGAGCTGACAAGCAAGTGGTGGAAAAAGTTTTTTCAATCCGTTAGTTACCTGCCGCATTTTATCGCGATGGTCGTTGTCGTCGGGATGATGATGGAGCTGCTCGGCGCGAATGGTCCGGTCAATTTACTGCTCGGGTCGCTGGGTATGGAGCCGATTGCCTTCTTCAACGAATCGTCGTACTTTCGTACATTATTCGTCGGCAGCGGTATTTGGCAGGGGATCGGTTGGGGCTCGATTCTGTACTTGGCCGCTCTTACCGGGATTGATCCCGAGCTATATGAGGCGAGCTACATGGATGGTGCCAATCGGTTTCGCCGGATTTGGCACATCAGCTTGCCGGGCATGCTGCCGACCATTACGATCCTATTTATTTTGCACGCCAGTGATGTAATTAACGTTGGCTTCGAGAAGGCATACCTCATGAGCAATCCTGCGATCTACGAGGTGGGTGATGTCATTCAGACTTACGTGTACCGCCGGGGTATTATTGACCGGAATTTCAGCTATGCGACTGCTGTCGGCTTGCTCAACAGTGTCGCCGCCTTCCTTATTCTGTACGTAACCAATCGTGCTAGTCGCGCTATGAAGCAAAATTCGTTATGGTAGGAGGAATCTGCACGTGAAAAATACTGGATTCGCCAACCGGCTGTTCAATACGGCTAATTTTCTAGCGTTGCTGCTACTGACGCTGTCGATCGTTCTGCCGTTTGTGCACATGTTCGCGCTTTCGATAAGCAATCCTGTGCCGGTTGGCTTGTTCAAGGTAATGCTGCTGCCGCAGGGCATCAACTGGGAGGCTTACATGGCTGTCTTCCGGGATAACCAAATCGTGTTGGCGTATTGGAACAGCATTCGTTATACACTGCTCGGCACGTTTCTTGTACTGCTAATCGGCTGCCTCACGGCATATCCACTGTCGATTAACCGATTTCGGGCACGTCGACAGCTGTCTGTACTGTTCACCTTCACGATGTTCTTTAGCGGGGGCCTCATTCCTAGTTTTATGCTCATTAAAAATATCGGGTTACTCGACACGATGTGGGCCATTACGCTGCCGGCTGCATTTAGCTTCTGGAACATTATTATTCTGCGTACTAATTTTCAGGCGATGCCACAGGAGCTGTATGAATCGGCTTTTATCGACGGTGCGAACGATTGGCAAATTTTGCTCCGCATCGTTATTCCTCTCTCCAAGGCTATTCTGGCAACCATTGCGCTGTTCGCTTCGGTCGGACTGTGGAATGCTTATTTCGGCCCGCTCATGTATTTAACATCGCCGGATATGCAGCCACTCACCATTATTCTCCGCCGTATTCTCGTTGCTAACGAAGTACTGTCCCAGGGAGCGCTCGACCAAGCGAATACGCTGGAGGTTGATCCAGTTGCTGGCGCAGGGCGAATGATCAGCGTGCGCATGGCGACGATTTTCGTGACGATCGGTCCGATCGTGCTCATTTACCCGTTTGTGCAAAGATTTTTCGTGCAAGGCGTGCTTGTTGGCTCCGTAAAGGGCTGAACAGCGTAGCTCCAAGTGTGTACAATTATTTTTTCATAGCATTCGTATAAACGATTCAGGAGGGGTTCTAAATGGGCAAAAATATGAATTGGAGGCTGACAGCCGCCACCTTATCCATCTGTATGACAGTGCTGGCCGGTTGCCAGAGCACAGAGAAAGCTGCCACGCCTACCGCTTCAACTGGGAACGGTAAAAGCGTTGCCGGCGAAATTCCAACCGTGGAGGTACTGACACCTTGGGATCCGGGACTGCCGATCGGCAGCGACTTGCCAGTGTTCGTCGAGTGGGGCAAGCGGACAGGCGTCAAATTTAACGTGAACAGCCCGCCTCGCGACGCGTTTAAGGAAAAAATGAACATCGTACTCAGCTCCGGACAACTGCCAGATATGATGAAATTTTTCCAAGATGACCGCACGTTTAAGGATTACGGACCGCAGTTGTTCGTGGCACTCGATGATTATATGAAGGCCGGCAAGTTGCCGAATCTGGAAAAATGGCTTAAAAAGTATCCAGAGGCCGACAAGGTGATGCGCCATCCGGAGGATGGTAAATTGTATGCGTTTCCACTCGTACAGGATTTCGATTTTGCCACAACGCTCTGGCTCGTTCGTAACGATTTGTTGAAGAAAGAGGGACTGGATGCTAGCCAGATTCAGACGGTCGACGATTTCAAGAAGGCTATGCTCGCGCTGAAGAAACAGACGGGTGACTACATTACTTCGTCACGTCTTGGATTCGATTATTTTGCGGAGCGGACGCAGATGTATTTTGGCATCAATGTTAATAACGGTCCGGGTAACGGAATGATGATGGACCCTGAGACGAAAAAGTTCGTTTTTGCGCCAGTCGACTTTAAAGATCGTTACAAGCAGTGGACAGAGCTGATGAGTTGGATGTATTCAGAGAAGCTGCTGCATCCCAATTTCTTGACGATGAAAGATCAGGAGTTGTTTGCGGGTTATGAGAGCGGCCAGTTCCCGCTAATGATGGAGCAACTTGCGATGTCGAACAATCTCAATCCCAAGAAGGATCCAGCTCGCGACATTCAGCCTATTTATCCATTGAAGATTGACGGCAAAACGTATACCCAAAATCTAGATCCACACTATAACATCGCTTACCGCTCGCCGATGGTTATTAATAAAAAATCGAAATACATCGATCAAATTATCAAGGCTATGGATTACACTTACAGCGATGAGGGCATTGAGTTCTTCATGCTTGGCGTTGAAAATGAGACGTTCACCCGTGACAAAACGACGCCTTCCGGATATAAGCTCGACAAAACCCAAAGCGTCTGGACCGTCGGAGCGGATGGCAAATACCCTGAAGGTATGAAAAAACAAACCGATTACGGCTATGGTAGCTGGTGGCTAACCGGTGTCATTCCGTCGTATAACCGCTTCGGTTTGCTCGGCTTTAAGGCAGGAGAGGATCAACAGGCCGCCATCATCCCAGACCGGATGAAAAAACTGAAGGAAATGAACGCACTGCGCGATCCCGAGCCTTCCATCAACTGGTCCAAAGACGAATCGTCAAAACTCGCCGAAATTACAACCCCGTTGAAGACGTATATGAGCGAAAACCTAACGAAATTTATTCTTGGTCAAAAGCCAATGACGGAATGGGATGCCTTCGTTGATGGCTTCAAAAAGCTGAAAACCGACGAGCTTGTCAAGATGTACAATGAGAAATACGCTAAGTCTAAGTAGGCGATCCGATCCTCTTTGACGCTATCTATGGCGCTACCCCTTTCTTCGTAAAAAGAGGCTGTCTCAAAAGTCTATGTAGACTTATTGAAACGGCCTCTTCTTTCGTTGTTGACCTTAGGATCGATGAATAATAAACGGACTTCCTGCAATTTAACTGGATTTTCTCCATCTATTTGAAACGGAATTACGAAAATACCTCGAATTCGAGAACATTAGCTGTAGTTTTTACATCTAAATACAATTCGGCAGCGGGACAGCCCCTTTGGCATTTCAGAACTTATTTGTCACCTAACACTTCTTTGATAGGCTTCTTGCTTGCTGGTAAGGGACGCAATGTTTGCCTCACACATACCTGTACACCGACCTGCGGAAAGCGCTTGGCGTGCAGCCGACGGTTTTGCGGAAGACGCGGATAAAGTAGTTATAATCCTCATAACCGACACGATCTCCGACTTCTTGTAGGGATAATTCACTTGTGCTGAGCAGTCGCTTGGCTTCCTCCATTCGCACCACATGATGATACTGGAGCGGGCTTAGCCCTGTATGCTTACGAAGGCAGCGCGCAGCATAGTCCTCGTTGAAATGCAGCTCCTGTTCCATGTGTGCAGCATGATAAGGTTCGCGAAGATGCACTTCCAAATAACGCATCACCTGCGCTGCAAGCACGGAAGATCGGCTGCCTAGCCGGCCTGACCGTAATGAAGCTTGCAGTTGTGACAGGAGTCGGCCTAACAGTTGTTGCAGATCGACGGCATACTCCATCGTCAAGGACGACCTGAGTCGCAGCATTTCATCCAAAATCGGCTCCACCGCCACCTGATCGTAGGAACTGAATTTAGGCACATACAGATACTGTTCTTGAGGCGCCAAATCGCTGTCTCTTCCTTCGCGCACGGGCACCGACCAGGAGATCTGATGCTCCGGAAGCCTAGAGATCGCAGGTTCATGCTTAAAATGGACCCAGTAAATCTCGGTCGGCACCTCGCAAGCTTTGTGGCCGATGTGCGGGATGCCAGGTTCAAGCAACAGCATTTCGCCAGGACCTACATCATACGCGTACGATTCTTCTGTCATATGCAGCATCCCACTTCGAACGAACAGCAAATCGTAGACGTCAAAAGTTCGACCAAAATGCTGGGCGCCAACCGGCCAGGTTGAGAAACCGATGGTGAGAAATTGCGGCAAGGGCGGAATGCGAAGTTGCAAGCAGGTAGTCATAAGTTGGATCTCCCATTGGTCGGAAATGTGCTATTTTAAGTCGCTGCTATTACTATATCATGTTTATGTTTCAAGCTATAGTTAAATCAAATACAGATTTAGGAGGCGACAGTTCTATGCGTTTTCGTCAAGTTCACCTTGATTTTCATACGTCGGAAGCAATCCCAGGGATTGGGCGCGATTTCGACAAAGGGCAGTTTCAGGACATGCTTCGCAAGGGCCATGTGGATTCAATCACCGTTTTTTCCAAATGTCATCATGGCTGGGCCTATCATCCTTCCGAAGCCAATGAGATGCATCCTCAGTTAACATTTGATCTGCTTGGGGAGATGATCGAAGCAGCGCATGACATTGGCGTTAAAACGCCAGTCTATCTATCTGCAGGCGTAGATGAAAAGCTGGCGCGCCGACATCCCGAATGGCTAATTCGGGACATCAATGACAAGACGACGTGGGTGGATGGCTTTATGAAGCCGGGGTATCACTCTTTTTGTATGAATTCACCGTATCTGGACGTGCTTCTACGTCAAATTGACGAAGTCGTTCGGCGCTATGATGCGGACGGTATTTTTCTCGATATTGTCGGGGTACGCAAATGCTACTGTCACAACTGCGTTAGCCAATTACGGTCTGAGGGAATGGATCCCCGTGACGTGAGGGCAGTGTTAGATCTAGGCGAACGCACATACAGCAATTACACTCGCAGGGTCCGAGAAACGATTGACGCTGTGAAACCGGGGCTGCCCGTGTTCCACAACGGCGGACATATCCGCCGTGGACGCCGTGATTTGGCTGCAATGAACTCGCATCTGGAACTGGAATCTTTACCGACCGGAGGGTGGGGCTATGATCATTTCCCACTTTCGGCCCGCTACGCGCAAGGACTTGGGATGCCGTTTCTTGGCATGACAGGCAAATTCCACACGTCGTGGGGAGAATTCGGCGGCTACAAGCATCCGAATGCGCTGCGCTACGAAACAGCACTCAGCATCGCGAATGGGGCAAGCTGTTCCATAGGCGATCAACTGCATCCGGAAGGCCGCATGGATCCTGCAACTTATGCGATTATTGGCGCGGCTTATGCCGAAGTGGAAAGCAAGGAACCATGGTGCGCCAATGTTCTAAGCATTGCTGACGTTGGATTATTTACGGTGGAAGCTGCAGTCTCACGGCCAGAAGAGGGGGAAGCCGATCGAACAGGCAATGGGGATGCTGGAGCAGTTCGCATGCTGCTGGAAGGTAACATTCTGTTCGACGTCATTGATATGGATAGCGATTTCCATCGTTATCGCGTTATTATTTTGCCAGATCGTATTATGATAACCCCGGAACTTGAAACCAAGCTGAACGCTTACATGGCACAGGGTGGAAAGCTGCTAGCTTCCGGGGAATCTGGGCTAAACGTAGAGGGAACTGCATTTTCAATTGATCTTGGGGTGCGCTATGCCGGGATGAATCCGTATAAACCTTCTTATTTTCACCCGCATTTTGCGCTGGAAAGCGTGCCGGAAGCATCCTTCGTCTTCTATTCCAAGGGTCAGCAAGTTGAATTGAGCGGGGATGGGGTGATGCTAGGGCACCGGGAGAATCCTTATTTTAACCGTGATGTGTATACGTTTTGTTCGCATCAACATACCCCAAGTACTCTCCAATCGAACGGAGCAGGGATGGTTGAAAGCAGTAATGGTATTTACATAGCGTGGAATGTCTTCGAGGAATATGCGACGGTGGGCAGTCTCGTTCTCAAACAAGTCGTTTTATATGCGCTGAACAAGCTGTTAGGACCTGCAAAAACACTCTCGACGAACTTGCCGGCACAGGGAATCGTTACGCTTATGGAGCAGCCGACAGAGCGGCGCTTTGTTAATCACCTCTTGTATGCCGTGCCTGTCAAACGGGGGAAGAACGTCGAAGTAATTGAAGATGTAGTACCGATTTTCGAGACTAAGGTATCAGTGCGGTTGGATAAGCCGGTCAAAAAGGTGTATCTGGCCCCGCAGATGACAGAGCTCGCTTTCGTAACGGATTCAGATGGAACTGTGCATTACGAGGTGCCAAGAATAGATTGCCATCAAATGGTTGTCATGGACGTATAAACGAAGATTTGAGAAGTTACATATGCCATATGCACATATAGATGACCCGGAGGGTGGACACTTTAAAAAAGTGCTCACCCTCCGGGTCATTTGTGTCAGTAGCAGTCAAGCTAAAAAAGTAAGATGTATCAAGTTAAAAAGGAAGATCCATCATTCTCGATAGATTGAGGATAGGCTTATAATAATAAACGTAAACGTAATTAGGAGGAGGAAGCATAACATGTACCAGGAGAAACAGTGTGATATTGTCATTTATGGAGGGACTGCGGCAGGCATTATGGCCGCTGTTCAAGCGAAAAAAATGGGTAAAAACGCAGTCGTGATCGAGCCAAGTCAGCGGATTGGGGGCTTGACCACGGGAGGCTTGGGAGATACGGATTTCGGGATGAAGGAAGCTATTGGGGGCCAAGCTTTAGAGTTTTACAAACGGGTAGCCCAGAAATATTCACATGACGGAGCTTGCTGGATGTTTGAACCTAAAGTAGCGCTCGAAGTTATGCAAGATTTGGTGACGGAACATAACATTGAAGTCATATATGGAGAAAGGCTGCGTCTTAAAGACGGGGTTACAAAGAAAGATTCCCAAATTATTTCCATTTGCATGGAATCCGGGAACCTCTATCAAGGTAAAGTGTTTATTGATGCTACGTATGAAGGGGATTTGATGGGCAAATCGGGCGTATCCTATTTTGTTGGTCGGGAGTCTAATTCACAATATGGTGAGACACTAAACGGCATTCATCCTGGCAATGAACGCAATGAGCTACCCAGCGGAATCGATCCTTATGTCATTAAAGGGGTACCCTCGAGCGGCTTGCTTTTGCGAGTTAATCCTCAACGTGGCGGCAACATCGGCGATGGAGACACGAAGCTTCAAGCTTATAACTTCCGCATGTGTTTGACGAATAATCCGGACAACCGTCTGGAGATCGAAAAGCCTGAGGGATATAACGAAGCTGATTATGAAATTTTGTTCCGAGCCATCGAGCAGGGGCAAAGTTCGAAATTTTTTAAATTGAATATGGTAACTTCGGATAAGACAGATTCCAATAACAACAGTGGCATTTCCACGGATTATAACGGAATGAACCATAGTTATGCAGAGGCGGATTATCTTGAGCGGGAACACATGTGGCATGCTCATCGTCTTTATCAGCAAGGCTATGTGTGGACCATTCAAAATCATCCGCGAGTGCCGGAAGCAATTCGGGCAGTCTACAAGCCGTGGGGCTTACCGCTCGATGAATTTATTGAGACAGGTCACTGGACTCCACAGTTGTACGTCAGAGAATCCCGCAGAATGATTAGTGACTATGTAGTGACCGAGCATGTAGTCAGATTGGAAAACCAAGTAGCCGATTCCATCGGAATGGGATCCTTTGCCATGGACTCGCACCACACCCAGTATTATGTAAACGAAGACGGATATGTTAGCACAGAAGGCGGATTTTACGTAAAATTAAAAGCCCCTTATCCGATAAGCTATCGAGCAATTGTGCCAAAACAGACAGAGTGCACCAATTTAATTGTACCGGTATGCGTTTCGGCTACCCATGCAGCCTACGGTTCGATCCGGATGGAGCCCGTATTTATGATCCTTGGGCAATCGGCTGCGGCTGCAGCCGTGCTGGCTCTTAATACGGACGGCATCGTTCAAAATGTAAAGTATGAGCAGCTTCATTCCTTACTGGTTCAAGAAAATCAGGTATTACACGTTGGCGTCCTAAGCCCGCATCAATAAGGATTGAGCCCATATCCGAATTTGCGCCGGTATTCGCCTGGGGGATGTCCAAATCGTTCACGGAAAACTCGGCAAAAATGAGGGTAACTCTCAAAGCCTGTCTTTTCCGCAACATGCTCCAGCGCAAGATTGCTGTAGAGCACCTGCTGTTGCGCAAGTTTTAGCCTAACGTCAATGCAATAGGCGAACAGCGATTGGTCAAAAGCGGCTTTAAACAGATAGGAGCAGCGTGAGACGCTTAATCCGACAGAGGCAGCTATTTTTTCTAAACTAAGAGGTTCATTGGCATGACTTTCTATAAATAGCTTAAGTTTATGGGCGATATCTGCTCCTTTGGTGCGTTGTTTGCTCTGAATTACTTGTTCTAGTGTCAAACAAAGCGTTCGAAGCAGATAGTCCATGATCTCCTCTTGGTTCTGCATGACTTTTTTCTTTTCGCTGATTATATGCTTCCATAAGGTAATGACTGTATCGTCAAAGCCAATGTTTGTTTTAGTGGGCAAGTCTTTGTCTTTCCACCACGAGTCCAGCCATTCCCCCTTACCAGCCAGGAAATAGTCGCCGACAGGTTGAACCGCGCCCGAATCTGGAGCGCTTCGGGGCTGCACATTGAGTTCGTATGGCTGGTCAGGATGATAAATAAGCAGGTCACCGGGGATGATGGTCTCTAATTTCCCTCCCACTAATGCACGACAGGATCCTTCTGACTGAAGCCGGAACATGTAAAAGTTTAACCCGTCTTTATACGAAACAAAGTGGGGCTTAGTGTGGGTGAAATAATTAGCATAAATGACGCTGGATTGGTGTTGAACTGACCTCGTCATAGAAAGATTCCTCCAGAAAATAAATATTCTGCTCCGATTATATAGTTTCTCCGTTGAGATTGACAGAGAAAAGAGAGGGAAACGGATAATGCAACGGGTCCTTGGTCGCAAAAGCGGAGAGAAGGGGGCCACGACTTATCCATCGGTAAAGCTAAAAGGCATGAGTCCGGTACAGTGCCGAATTCATGCCTCTTTAGTATTTTTAGATTATAAGGAGAGCGCTTTCATTAATTTGCCCCTTTTTTTCGAAAAACAGTAAGATTCATCAAGTATAAAAGGAAGATTCATCATTCTCGCCAAACAGGAAAGCGTTTTATAATAGTATTTGTAAGCTAGTGCGGAAGAGATCCTATTCGATAGCCGGGGCTTCGAACTTGATAATTGTCTTTGTAATTCAATTCTACAACTTGGAGGTGAACGCGATATGAGCGTTAGAACATTGGAAGTGAAACAACGTGTCAGAACGACGAAAGTTAGCAAGAATAAATGGAAACTGTTTCTCACAAACTTAGATCTCTATGTTTTGCTAATTCCGGGATTATTGTTTTTACTGCTATTCAAATATACGCCCATGTATGGGATTATCATTGCGTTCATGGATTTTAACATTTTCGATGGATTTACGGGAAGTAAATGGGTTGGTTTGGCGCAATTCGAGAAATTACTCCAGTCGGAAGAATTTATGCAAGTATTTATCAACACACTCTTAATCAGTTTATACAAGCTTGTGCTTCTCTTTCCAGTTCCGATTATTATTGCGCTGCTGCTAAATGAGGTACGTAAAAGCTGGTTCAAGCGTTCGATTCAAACGATTATTTTTCTGCCACATTTCTTGTCTTGGGTAATAATTTCTGGACTGTTCATTACCATACTCTCCCCAAGCGGAGGTTTGGTCAACAATGTAATTGCGTTTTTCGGTGGTAAGCCGATATCGTTCTTTCTTGATAATGACTATTTCCGGAGTGTGCTGGTGTTTACCGCAGGCTGGAAGGAATCCGGATGGAACGCGATTATCTTTATTGCGGCGATCGCGGGCATTGAGCAAGAGCAATATGAAGCAGCATCTATTGATGGGGCTGGGCGAATTCGCCAGATGATGCACATTACTCTGCCGGGTATCGTGCCTACGATTATCCTGATTCTTGTATTGCGTCTCGGATATTTACTCGAAGCAGGTACGGAACAAATTTTGACCATGTATAATTCCGTTGTTTATCAATCTGGTGATGTCATTGGGACTTATGTATATCGAATAGGTCTAGGACAGCAAGACTATAGCTTTAGTACAGCAGTAGGTTTGTTTAATTCGGTAATTGGATTCCTCTTGATCGTGTTGGGCAATGAGCTCAGCAAAAAAGTGGTCAAGCGAAGCATTTGGTAGGAGGTGCAGCTATGAAAGAGAAAACAATTGGTGATTGGTCCCTAGATATCTGCGTATATGCTGCACTGTTATTGTCTAGCGTGCTTACGCTATTGCCTATGCTCAATGTACTATCCAAAGCCTTAAGTAATGAATCAGCAGTCATCTCGGGTAAGGTTGGGATTCTGCCTGTGGGCTTTCAACTAGAAACGATGAAGTATGTCGTATCTTCAAGTCAGTTTTTACATGCAATCTCCGTGTCCATTATTGTTATGGTTGTGGGAACAGTGCTTGCGATTATGTTGACGGCTTTAACGGCTTATCCCTTATCCAAGAAGCATCTGCCAGGAATTCCATTTGTTTTGATCCTGTTCATTTTTACGATGTTGTTTAATGGTGGCATCATTCCCAATTACATACTAATGAAGGAACTCCACCTCATCAATAGTTTGTGGTCCTTAATGCTGCCTGCACTGATTAGCGTGTTTAATCTATTGGTAATTAAGAGCTATTATGAATCTTTACCTGAAGCGTTAGAGGAGTCAGCCAAAATGGATGGGGCTCGCAATTTTACGATTCTTTTCCGTATCATTCTTCCGCTAAGCACGCCGGTTATTGCTACAATTGCGCTATTCTATGCGGTGTATTTCTGGAATGACTACTTTCATCCTATGCTGTATATTTCGAAAGCAAGTTTGAAACCCTTGCAATTATATCTAAGGGATATTGTTATGGATGCAGACAGCTCGACTGCCCTGAATAGCTCCGTGGACGATATCATGAAGATTTCGCCTGAAGGCATACGATCGGCCACCGTTATTGCTTCTATTATTCCAATGCTGCTCGTCTATCCGTTTCTCCAAAAGCATTTCGTCAAAGGTGTTCTGATTGGCTCAGTGAAAGGTTAGAACTTGCGTTAATGCCATCTACGGCTTAATGATAGGATTACATAATGAACTAGGGAGGGTTTTTGTATGTTGAAAAAAAACAAAAAGCTGATGCTCGTTTCGCTTACAGCTTGCTTGTCAGTTTCATCGCTCGTTGCTTGTTCCTCAGGTGGGACCAGCTCAAGCAGCACCACGTCAGCGCCGGCATCATCAACAGCATCGTCATCAGTACCAACGGCAGCGGCAGTAAAGCCGGAACTAAAGTCGTTGCAAATTTGGCAAAAGGATGATTATAACACCTACCCTGTTGCTACGTATTTGGAGAAAGCTACGGGTTATAAAGTTCAGTACGATATGCTTCCGCAGGATAAACCTCAAGATAAACTGAACATCCTGATCGCTTCAGGAGAGCCATACGATGCGGTGACTATAGCAGGAACCACTGATTTTAAAGCGCTTTATTCCGATTATGCAAAAAAGGGGGCATTAGTCGATCTTGGACCGCTCCTTGATAAATACGGGCCGAACATTAAAGCTGTCATTGATCCTGAAGCTTTAGAGGCTGCCAAGGTTGATGGGAAGCTATATGCCATTCCAACGAAAAGCACCCGGACTGTTAATACAGACCTGTACATTCGGCAGGATTGGCTGGATAAAGTCGGTTTGAAAATGCCGACAACACTTGATGAGCTAGTTACCGTCTTGAAAGCGTTTAAAGAGAAAGATCCAGGCGGGAATGGCGATGGGAATATTCCTTTAACCGTCGGTGGTGATTCATCTTTTATTGCTAATATAGTTGGTGCTTTCGGCATGCCGAATTTCTGGAATGATGTGAATGGTAAATTAACGCCTCGTGTGATGGACCCCGCCTTCAAGGATTATGCAGCATTTGTAGCTGATCTATTTAAACAAGGCTTAATTGACAAAGAATTTGCTGCTAATAAGGCAGCAACGACGAAAGAGAAATTTACAAGTGGTAAAGCCGGTATCCTCATGATGAACTGGTCGGATGTCCCTACGATTGCTGATGCTTTAACGAAAAATATTCCAACTGCGAAAGCAACGTTTATCCCTGCAGTGAAAGGTAAAGATGGTAAAACGGGCCTATCTGCTTCGAAAGGCTTTGACCGTATTACGTTCATCCCAAAAGCATCCAAGCATCCGGAAGATGCCATCAAATGGATGAATGCGAAGCTGGAGAAAGATACGTTCAGAACGATGGCAATTGGGGAAGAAAACAAACATTATACGCTCAAAGACGGTGCATATTCACCGATTCAACCCATCTTTACCGATGAGCGGAATCAAGCGAATAACTTCTTAACGGGAACGGACGATAAGAACTACCCTATTTATTGGCAGGCACGTGTACGTAAGGATATGCGTCTGTACGATGCCTGGAATTCACTGAATGGATTAGCGCCCGAACCTACTAAAGTAACCGATCTTTTAGGTTACGCACCGTATATGGTGGAATTCTCCAAGAACTTTCAAAGTCTAAATACGCAATCTAACGATTACACAACCAAGTTGATTTTTGGTGCTGAACCGTTTACGGGAATTGATGCATTCGTTGCCAAATTCAAATCAACAGGCGGAGACGCTAGCTACAAAGAAGTCAATGATTGGTATGCAACTGCGAAAAAGTAAGTAATTCATCATAATTTTACAATAAGAGGAGAACTTGCTTGCACGACTGACGTAAGGATCTCCTCTTGTCTGTGTTCTCATGTATATAGCCGATAGTTATTTAATGATCTTATTGGGCTATGCCTAAACAAGATTATGACTTCATGAAAGGGGGAAGAATGCCGCAAAATAGATCAGTTTGTTATCGTGGAAAATGTTAGCGCTTCCAATTTTCGCAAGCAAGGACCTTGTTTAGCGTACGAAGCTTCGCTGCCTTTATCATATCGGTGGGCAGTAAATAATCTTAAGGAGGTATATCCATGTTTACAGTGACAAGAAAATTAGTCGGCTTGTTGGTCGTGCTTGGCATCATAATCACAGGCTTGTTACCCAGAACGGTTGGAGCAGCTCCAGCTACGATTCAGAATTACCCGATGCCGTCCATCTATACGGCATCCAGTGTATTTTCATTGAAAGCAGATAATCAGTCCATTCCTGTGATTAACTATAAGGATGACTATGACTATGCTCAATTTTCTTTTGCAGGAACGGTCAGTATTGAGGTTACTTCTAATGTGCCGATTACCTCCTATTCCATCAGTCCAATGGCCAAAAACATCGAGGGGACTGTTAATGGGAACAAGCTAACGTTTACGCTTTCTACCTCCACATATGTGATCGTAACAATCAATGACCAGACGAAGAGAATTGTCATCGCAGCAGATCCCTTGGAGACGAATATTCCCCCATCCACAGGTGCCGGGATTTACAATGTGACCCAATCCCCATACAACGCGGATAATACGGGGACATCGATGGCATCCAACGCGATTCAGCAGGCTATCGACGCCGCCAATCAAGCTGGCGGTGGCATTGTATTCATTCCAGCCGGTGTCTATAAGAGCGGGAATCTGACTTTGAAAAGCAATGTGACCTTTTACCTAGCCGGAGGCGCGGTCATTGTCGGTACAGGCAAGGGCGAAGATTACGGGATTGATTTTCGAAAGGATTCACGAAATGCGGATGGAACGTATTTTATTCGTACTGCCGTAGACTCCAGCAATATCACCATACGGGGAAGGGGAACCATTGATGGAAAAGGCATAGCGATGCGAGAACGAAAAATGCCAGCACCGAATAAAAATGAAGGATTATTGAATAATCTGATCGTACCGCTCGCAACTACAAATTTTAATTTTGATGGTTTAACATTGCGGGATGCTGGTTTCTGGTCGTTCATGGTAGTTCGTTCTGACAATGTTACAATCAAAAATCTCAAAGGATTCCAGGATTTATACAAAATCGAAAATGATGTTATCGATATCAACGAGAGTCAGAATGTGCTTGTTAAACATTCGATTGCCATATCGGATGATGACACGTATTCTACAAAAACCTGGTTGCAGACGGGAATGTCTAGCGGATGGCCTGGAGCGCTTGAACATTTGGAAAATGTAGTTTTTGATGACGCATTTGCATGGACCAGATGCGCGGCTTTCAAAATTGGCCAAGGGGTAGCCCAGGCGCAAATCGGAGTGACCGTCCGAAATTCGTATGTGTATCAAAGCGCAAGGGCATTGCTGGTTGATCATGGTTACACAAGTAATACGCTTCCGGAGGAAGGTTACGCTCAAAATATTACGTTTGAAAATATCGATATTGAACGAGTCGGTATTAATCAATTCGGGAATCATTGGCTTACAGTTTCTACTAGTACTTCTGGCAATGTAAACAATGTAGTATTAAAGAACATTAATCTGCGCGAAGTGGGATCAGAGCAATCCAGACTTTCCGGGAACCTCACCAAAGGTGGAATGGTTAATGGTGTCATGTTCTCAGATGTTTATGTAAAAGGCAAGCTCGCAACTAATCTGACTGACTTGAAAGTTAGTGTAATAAATGCCAATGTAAGTGGCATCATCTTTGCCAATACGAAACCGTTGTTTAGTGAAAATTTCGAAGATGGAGATACGGCGGGATGGACATCCGTTTCAGGTGATTGGACCGTACCGACAGTCGACAAGAATAAAATGTTATCCAGCGGCAGTCAGACAACAACATCCCTTATTGTCGCCAATGCTGGCGGCTCATGGACGGATTACGCCTATGAAGCCAAAGTGGAAATGGGCATTACCAATGCCAATGCAGGCATTGTCTTCAGGGTTCAGGACGCCAATAATTATTATATGTATCGAATCAATTCATCCAATCAGAAATTGGAGTTGTATAAATCCGTTAATGGATCAATGACGCTAGTAACAAGCACTCCTTTCGCAGCCGTTGAGAAGCAGTCGTATACAGTTAAGGCGGTTATAGAAGGGAATAAAATTTCCTGTTATGTGGATGGAGAATTAAAAATGGCATGGACCAATCCTATAACGGAATTGACAACAGGCGGGATCGGATTCCGCACCACCTCGATGGTCGTCCATTTTGACGATGCCCTAGTGTCACCAATCATCCGATTGAATGATAATTTTGAGAATGGAAGTATGACCGGATGGACGTCATCTTCAGGTTCATGGAGTGTGGTGACAGACGGAACGAAAGTTTTAACGCAAAATAATTCAACTACTGCGCTCATTACAGCTGGTGATGCATGGACGGACTATACGTATGAAGGTAAAGTGAAAATGCCCATCACCAATGCCAATGCGGGCATCGTCTTCCGGGTGCAGAATGCGGATAATTATTATTTGTATCGAATAAATGTAGGGAATCAAAAGCTGGAGTTATATAAAGCTGTGAATGGACAGCTGACCTTAGTATCCAGCACTTCTTTCACAGCTCAGGCGAACCAGTGGTATACGATCAAGGCTTCTATTCAAGGGAATACGATAAAAGGTTACGTGGATGGAGTATTAAAGACGGAATGGACTAATCCTGTAACGGAATTAACTACAGGGAAAATCGGATTCAGAACCACCTCGGTGGATGTATCTTTTGATGACGCATGGGTTCTGTCTTCTAACTAGTAGCGACGAATTGCGGCAAGCTTTGAAAAATAAGCGTTCACTCCATGGGGTGAACGCCTATTTACATTCAAATTTCCACTTGATCCTTACGTTACGTAATGATTTATAGTGAACGTATGAACAGAAGAAACACGGGCATAATGCCCAAAATCGAACAATGAAATTCAAAATCGGAGGAGAAGCCAACATGAGAAAACTTGTATTGTTCATGCATGTATCGCTGGATGGATACGCGTCGGATTTGAACGGAGGACTAGATTGGATTCCATACAACGAGGAATTAGAGAAATACGCTGAGGAGGTTGTAGCCGAAGTTGGATCTCCCGTATACGGACGCACGACCTACCGGATGATGGAGAGCTACTGGCCCACGGTGCTGGACAATCCGGATGCGTCGAAGCACAGTATGGAGCATGCCAAATGGGTGCAGGATGTTAAGAAGATCGTCATTTCCAGCTCGATGGACAGTGTGGAATGGCACAATACGATGCTGATCAAGGACAATATCGCGGAGGAAATCAAGGCGCTCAAGGAGCAGCCTGGCAAAAATCTCGTTATTTTCGGCAGCCCGGGGGTGGCGAAGACGTTGCTTGAGCTCGGCCTGATCGACGAATTCCTGCTGACGATTTGTCCGGTCATCTTGGGCGGCGGAAAATCGGCATTCCACGGCAACGGTGAGAAAACCAAGCTCAAGCTGCTGTCCATCCGAACGCTCAAGTCGGGCGTTACCGCGGCTCGCTATGAGTTGGAGAAATAGGCCGTGGCCTTCAAGGTTTATGCACAACCACTCCCTGCACAATCCGTGCAAGGAGTGGTTTGTTTGCGTTTCGCTGGACCCCTAGGCGTTAGTGCCCGATGTTGATGTGCAGTACAAACGCAACGAATTTTTTACGCCCCTTGTCATGGCCACCTGCGCCTGGGAAGTCACATTAATTATGATAGAAGTTACGCTTGTATTAATTTTTTGTGGGGAAAATAGTGTAAGAGCCATTGATAATGTTTCGGAGAATATGCAAAGAAATCGGACTATACGTTAACGACCTAGGTGGGGATATTTGATAAAGTTGAACTAACTTCTTTTTCATGAAGAAATAGATTCAGGGGGGCTTTGGAAGAATGAAAAAAATGATAACGCTCTCGTTAAGCGCTGTGATGTTGACTACACTGCTTGCGGGTTGCAGCGGGGATTCCGTGACAGGAAAGAAGGAGTCAGAGAAAGGCAATGCTGCAGCAGACGACTTGAGTGAAAAAGTAACTATTAATCTCATGACGCGAAGCTACGCTGGAGGAGGATGGCCGCCTAATCATCCCATCATTGAGGAACTGAACAAAAAGCTGAATATCGATCTTAAGATTGAATGGGTTCCTTCTGCCAACTATCCAGAGAAGCTAAATGTCATGGCCGCGTCGAACAACTTCCCAGATGTCTTTTATATGACGAACACAGAGTATGTAAAGTGGCAGAGTAAAAATATTTTTATGGATGTGAAGCCGGAGTTAAACAAGTATCCAAACATTGTAAAGTACATTCCAGAGCAGTCGCTGAAACATTTTAACCCGAAAGATAAATATTTCGGTATACCATTTTACAACCAAGAAACGAGAGATTCACTGGCCATTCGCAAAGATTGGCTCGATAAACTGGGCCTCAAAGTGCCGGAGACGATCGATGAATTTTATAACGTCGCCAAAGCGTTTGCTTTAAACGACCCAGATGGCAACGGCAAGCAGGATACGGTGGGCTTTTCGATGGAAATTAGCCCTGGAGGCAATTTCGGGTTCTGGGGAAGTGCACGATACCTGACTTCCAGTTTCGGGCTTGCGAACAAATGGAAATTGGAAGCAGACAAGCTGGTTCCTATGCAAACCCAAAGTAAGGAGTTAAAGGATTTTATCGGATTTATGAAAAAGGCTTATACAGAGGGAGTATTGGACAAAGATTTTCCGATCCTGAAATCGCGTGATTCGCTTAATAAGATGGAGGCCGGAAAGTCCGGTATTGCCAATGTTAATCCGCAGCAGCTTTATATCGAAACTTTACCGCCGTTAACGAAGTTGGATCCGAAAGCGGAGCTTGTCCAATTGCTGCCACCGACCGGCCCTACAGGAAAACGCGGGACACCAGGTTCACCAGCATCGGACAAAATCGTAATCAATTCTAAGATCGATGTTAAGAAACAGCAACGGATCCTGAAGCTGATGGATTACATGCTTTCTGACGAAGGTTATGATCTGGTGAAGCATGGGATCGAAGGTGTCCACTACAAGAAGGTATCGGCCGATAAATACGAGCAGCTCGAAGCATCTATAAAGGACAGACAGTTCTTGTTAGTTGGCTGGTTCTTTAAACGGTTCGACCCGCTGTTTCTGGTTTATAAATGGAATGATCCTAAAGAGACGGCAACGATTAAATCATATTTCGATAACAATGAGAAACTTAAAGTGAATAACGACGGTTTTGGTCTTGAATCGGATACAGCCATCAAAGTCGGACCGACGATAGATAAAAAATGGATGGATACCATGGTTAAGGTTATTGTTGGTCAAGAACCGATGGAGTCCATAGATAAAGCGATTGCTGAATGGAAGACCGGCGGAGGAGATACCATTATTAAGGAAATAAACGACGAATATCTGAAAACAAAATAATAGGCTGTCAAACGTTAAAAGCCTGAATGATCGAGCTGTTCATTCAGGCTTTATTACCAAATTGAGAAATGGAGGTTGCTGTGTTGAGTACTGCGATAACGGAATCCATTCGGGCAAACAGCAAGAGCACGCCTCGCAGATGGGATGAATGGAAGCGCGGAATCCCAATTTACTTGATGATTTTGCCGGGCTTCTTATATTTTATAGTCTTTAAATATATTCCTATGGGCGGCATTATCATCGCCTTCCAAAACTATGACCCTTTCGATGGCTTTCTCCAAAGCCAATGGATAGGATTCGATAACTTCATTCGTCTGTTCCAGGACCCGGATTTTTGGGGGATCTTTAGGAATACCCTAGTGATTAGCGCTTTGAACTTATTTTTCTTTTTTCCTGTTCCGATCATCCTCTCTCTTCTATTGAATGAGGTTCGCATCCGTTGGTATAAAAAATGGGCGCAAACATTGCTATATGTTCCTCACTTCTTAAGCTGGGTAGTCATCGTCAGTATGACTGTCTTGTTATTCTCATCTCAAGATGGAGGGATTAACATTCTTCTTTCTACTTGGGGTTATGAGCGTATTGAATTGATGACCGATCCCAGTTACTTCCGGATACTTTATTTGTTTCAGGTGGTTTGGAAAGAAGCCGGATGGAGCGCGATCATTTTCCTCGCGGCTCTTGCTTCTGTAGATCCAACACTGTATGAGGCTGCCCGGGTTGACGGCGCTAGCCGCTTCAGACAAATTTGGCATATTAATTTGCCTGCTCTGAGGGCGACCATCATCATTTTATTTATATTGCGATTGGGACACGTGATGGATTCGGGTTTTGAACATATCCTACTGCTCCAGAATTCGCTGAATATTGATATTTCAGAGGTGTTTGACACTTATGTGTTTCGGGTTGGAATTAACCAAGGGGAATTCAGCTATACAACCGCGGTCGGACTGTTCAAAGGATTGGTCGGATTAGTGCTCGTCTACTTGGCCAACAAGGCATCCCGGAAAATAGGAGAGGAAGGGGTATATTAGGATGAAGAATAAGGCCATCACGAAACGATTTTCATTATTTGATATATTCATCTATTTGCTTCTCTCTTTAATTCTGCTGTTGGTTATATTCCCTTGTTTGTATGTGCTTCTTAGCTCTTTTTCGACGAAACAAGAAATGTTATCACGAGGTTTTTTCCTAATTCCAAAAGATTGGACATTAAACGCCTACGGCTATTTATTCAGCAACCATAACTTTATTACATCTTATTGGAATGCGCTGCAAATAACAGTGGGAGGGACTGTACTCAGCATTACGGTTACTACTTTAATGGCTTACGGGTTATCCCGGACTTGGCTCAGGGGCAGAAAAGCGATAAATATAATGGTCTTATTTACAATGATTTTCAGCGGCGGCATTATTCCTATGTATTTACTGACCAGTCAGCTTGGCTTACTGAATAGTTATTGGTCGCTATTTTTGAATAATGCTGTCCTTCCGTTTAACTTGATCGTGATGAGAAGTTTTTTTCAGAATACGCCCAAGGAACTTGAGGAAGCAGCTCGGATTGACGGCTGCGGGGAGTGGACCTTGTTTTTGCGGGTCATTCTGCCTTTATCCATGACCTCGGTCGCTACCTTCATTATGTTTTACGCAGTGTTTTATTGGAACTCTTATTTCCAAGCCGTTCTGTTTATCAGCGATTCGCAGAAATTACCCCTGCAGGTGTTCTTAAGGCAAATAATATTGGAATCGAGTAATTCGCTGGAAACGTCAACCAAAGGATTTGAGTATGGACCTCCGGTGCAAATGGCTGTCGTGGTCATGGCCTCGATTCCGATGCTTATCATGTATCCGTATTTTCAAAAGCATTTTGATAAGGGAATGCTTGTGGGGTCGGTAAAAGGGTAAACCCAACTTCGTGCGCGGATGCATTCTGGGACCCCCATGATATAATGAAGGATTAATGTCGAACTCCAAGGGACGGCATAGTGGATTCATTAAAACTATAGGTGGTGCTCATATATGTATCAAGTCATGATTGTTGAGGATGAGCATTGGATACGTGGTGCCATCGCCAAAATGGTGGAGCAGATGGGAAGCGAATACGAAGTTGTGGCCGAGGTGGGAAATGGGGAAGAGGCATTGCAGATGATTTATACGGTGTGGCCCTCTATCGTTATCACCGATATCATGATGCCTATTCAGGACGGCCTCTGGCTGGTTCGTGAAATACACGAGAGACGATTGCCGATCATTACAGTTATTGTAACGGGGTACAGTGAATTCGAATATGCACGGCAAGCGTTGCGTTATAACGTCAGTGATTTTTTGCTCAAGCCCGTGATGGAGGAGGAGCTAAATAAAGCATTGCAGAACGCGTGTGAGGGAATAGCACAATTCATAAATCTGAGACAGTATTTCCTGAGCATTCAGCAATTTTTTGACAAAATCACCGATATGGATCCTCAGTCTGTGTTTAAGGAACAAGCCGATATTGTTCAGCAAATTATTGGCACCTCTACATTGCAGGAAAGCGAAAAAATGATAGTACTCAAAACGTTCTCCGGAAAATTCAATGACTTGATTCAAGGTATGGAGCCCTCCTTCACTCGTATGGAGATTGCTCAATTTAAGCAGGAGCAGGTCACCCAGTACTTTCATACTTTGACGCAACACTGGATTCAGTATTATAACACGATATTCAACATTGATATGCGCCAGCTTGTCCGTAAAGCATGTGAGTTCCTACACGCCCATTACGCTGAAGAATTGTCGATTACGGAAATGACCAATCGGTTTCATATCAGCGTTTCCCAATTTAGCCTGTTGTTTAAAAAGTATACTGGGCAAACCTTTATCAACTATTTAACCGCGCTCCGGATCCAGCAGGCCAAGCTTCTATTAATGGAAGGTAATCTAAGGATCTACGAAATTGCCGAATTAGTCGGCTTTAATTCTTTGCCGCACTTTAATCGTGTATTCAAACAGAACACGGGGCAATCCCCCAATGAATACAGAAAATCGATGGGTGTATAAACGTATGAGAAAAACTTTTGCTGATTTCCATTTTCGTTTCTCGATCAAAGCGAAGTTAACGTTTGCCTTTCTTTTCCTAGGCTTATTCACCATTTTATTGATGGGATTTCTGTCTTACACTTACTACAGCAGCGGGATCAAACGGGACTTTTATCGAATTTCCCAGGAGGCTACACTCCGGCTGAATCATCATATCGATTTTTACATTTACCAGTTGGGAAAGTCGACGTCATCTGTGGCGAAAGACGAGCTCATTCAACAGTGGATGAAACGAGGCCAATCCCATTCCTCGCAGGAAAAAGTAGACGTTCAAAACGTCCTGAGAAGATCTGTGGCTCTCAACTATCCGGAAATTGCAGGCATGTTTCTGCTCACCCCAGATGGTCGAACGTTGGCGATGTCGAACTTGTCCTTAACTTCGGAAGATGTTTTTAACGATGAGCCTTGGAGCTATGACGGCTTTCAGGAGAAAACCGTGGTGATCCCCACGCATACTGTGAAATACATCACCGGCGACGTACGCGTGCTGTCTTTAGAGCTGCCTATCTATAGCATTGAAAACATGGATTTTCTAGGGAAGTTGGTCATCGATTTTTATTTGGATGAAATCAACCGCACATTCGAAAAGGCAGCGCTCGCTCCAAAAGGCCGATTCTTTATCATATCCGAAGAGGATTCGATTGTTTATTATCCGGAATACAGCTGGCTGGGCGTAGATCGCAAGTTGACGGAATTGGGGAAGCTGAATCTTTCGGTTAACGAAAGTGCTTCGATTCAAGAGTGGGAAGGTCGGAAAACCCTGGTAGCCGTTACGAAATCGGAAACGACGGGGTGGAGCTTCGTTTCGACGGTCCCCTATGCCGAGATGGCATCAGCGACAAAGAATACCCCGAATGCCATGATAGCTGCATTTCTGATAATAGCCTTGGGGATTGTGTTGGCCGTACCATTCTTGTCATCGATCTTTGTTAGGCCAATTCTTCATCTTAGTAAAGTCATGAGCAATGTGGAGCGAGGAGACCTGAACGTCCGTGCAGTCCATGTGTCTGGTCACGACGAATTTCAGTATTTAAATCGAAGCTTCAATATGATGATTGATCAAATTCAAGAACTGATCGAAACCGTCAGTACTCTGAAGTACAAGGAAGTCAGTCTTCAGCTTAGGGAAAAGGAAGCGTTGGTCAAAGCATTGCAAACCCAAATTAATCCGCATTTTTTGTACAACTCGCTCGACATAATCAAAAGTATGGCTTATTTGGAGGATATGCCGGAAATTGTTAATATGGCCCGCAGCTTGGCGGACTTTTACAGATATACCGCTAAAGATACGGATTCGATGGTGAAGTTGGAAGACGAGTTAACGCAGTTGAAGCATTATTTATCGATTATTCATGTTCGATTCCCTGGAACATTTCGTAGTCAATTCAGCTTAAATGATCAATTTATGGAATGCTTGATCCCTAAATTGATTATCCAACCACTTGTTGAGAACGCGGTGAAATATGCAATAGAGCCTAAAGAAGGCAAAGGGAGCATTATTGTCAATGCATTTAACGATCTAACTGATCTAGTGATTGAAGTAGCGGATAACGGGCCGGGCATTCGTCCTGACCGTCTAGTGGAAATCAAGAATATGCTTAAACAGCTCTCAGAAAACGCGCAACTTGGGTATGGGAAACAACAGTCATTAGGTATTGCGAACGTACACGCGAGGATTGTTTTGCAGTATGGAAGTCAATACGGGGTGCACGTGGATTCATTCGAAAGCCGCGGTACGGTCGTTTCTATTCGTCTGCCATTAAATATGCTCCAGATACATTCGGACAAAATTTTTGAAGGAGAGGATCTACAATGAAGGCTATTATGCTTATGTTTGATACGTTAAACAGACATATGCTTCCTCCTTACGGAAGCGATTGGGTTCATGCACCGAATTTTGCAAGGTTAGCTGAGAAAACGGTTGTTTTTGACCAAGCCTATGTGGGAAGTATGCCTTGTATGCCTGCGCGGCGGGAGATTCATACGGGACGATACAACTTTCTTCACCGCAGTTGGGGCCCGGTAGAACCATTTGATGACTCCATGCCAGAGTTGCTCAAGAAGAATGGTGTTTACTCGCATTTGGTGACCGATCACCAGCATTACTGGGAAGATGGCGGAGGCACCTACCACACCCGATACAGCTCGTATGAACTGATTCGCGGGCAGGAAGGCGATCCATGGAAAGGTGAGGTTGCCGATCCGCAGATCCCGGAGATGGCCGCCATGAAGCAAATGAACCCATTGATCCGGCAAGATTGGGTGAATCGTAAATATGTGCGGGAAGAGCAGGATTTTCCGCAAGCGCAAACGATGGAGAAGGGCTTGGAATTTATACGGACGAATCATAGGGAGGACCGATGGTTCGTTCAGATCGAAACATTTGACCCGCACGAGCCTTTCTATGCACCGCAAAAATATCGTGACTTATATCCGCATGAGTATGACGGAAAACATTTTGATTGGCCGCCTTACGGTCCAGTAAACGAAACGAAGGAAGAAATCGAACATGTTCGGTTTGAATATGCAGCCCTAGTCAGCATGTGCGACCATTATCTCGGCAAAGTGCTGGATACCATGGACGAATTGGACCTTTGGAAGGACACAATGCTTATTGTAAATACCGACCATGGGTATTTGCTTGGGGAACATGACTGGTGGGCCAAAACGATCATGCCATTCTACAATGAAATTGCCCATATGCCACTTTTCATATGGGACCCTCGAAGCGGAAAATGCAATGAACGCAGGAACAGCTTGGTGCAGACTATCGACTTAGCTCCAACTTTGCTGGAATTTTTTGGACTGGACGTTCCCGTGGATATGCAGGGAAAGGTTCTTAAGGAAACGATAGCCAGTGACCTTGCGGTACGAGAGGCCGCTCTTTACGGATTGCACGGCGCACATGTGAATGTGACGGATGGCCGCTACGTCTATATGCGTGCTCCGGTTTCTAAGGATAATACGCCGTTATACAACTACACGCTGATGCCGACTCATATGCGCAGCAGGTTCTCCTTGAAGGAACTGCAGGAGATCAGTTTACAAAAGCCGTTCTCTTTTACGAAGGGGATACAAACGTTGAAGATCAAGGCAGCCGGGTATAGCCATTTCCACTCATTGGGTACATTGCTATTTGATGTTGCCGAGGATCCGTTTCAGAAGCATCCTATCCAAGATCAGCACATCGAAACAAACATGATCCGAATGCTCAAGCAGCTTATGGAAGCAAATGAAGCTCCGCCGGAGCAGTATGTTCGATTAGGCATATAAGCTAGAGATATCTGTATACTTTAAATAAATTCTTCGAGGAGAAACAGATGAACATAGAAGAACTGATAGGTAAAATGACGGTTGAAGAGAAAATCAGCTTGCTGGCCGGCGCCTCGCCTTGGCGTACACAAGCGATTGAGCGGTTGAATATTCCCTCTATAAAACTGACCGACGGGCCACACGGTGTGAGACTCACGACGGCCAGTGAGCCAGGTGAGATGCTTTCGAAAACGCAGCCTGCGACGGCTTTTCCGATCGAGGCTGCGATGGCGGCTACGTGGAATGAGCCATTGATTCATGAGTTGGGTGTAGTGATTGCAGAGGAGTGCCAATATTACGACGTTGGAATTATTCTTGGACCTGGTATGAATGGCAAGCGTTCTCCGCTTGGCGGGCGCAACTTCGAGTATTTCTCGGAGGATCCTTTTTTAACGGGTAAAATCGGGGCTTCCTTTGTGAAAGGTGTACAAGAGGGTGGCGTTGGGACGTCAATTAAACATTTCGCGGCCAATGAACAAGAAACGAATCGAATGGTTGTCAGCTCTGAAGTGGACGAGCGGACCTTAAGAGAGCTTTATATGCTTCCATTTGAAATGGTAATTAATGAGGCTAAGCCGTGGACGATAATGTGCTCCTATAACAAAGTAAATGGTATACACATGGCGAACAACGATAAGTATTTGAACGGTCTTCTGAAGCAAGAATGGGGCTTTGAAGGTTTGGTCATGTCTGACTGGGGAGCTGCTGTAGACAAGGTGGCGTCCGTTCAATACGGTCTTGATTTGGAAATGCCTGGTCCGGGCCACCGTAATGCGGAAGTAGTGGAAGCTTATCGAAACAAGCAGATTACTGCTGAGCAGCTTGATGATCATGTCCGCCGAATTCTGAAGGTCATTCATCTGGTGCTTGCGCATAAGAGGGAAGTCCAATCGATTGATGTGGACCATCATCATGCAATTGCCCGTAGAGTGGCAGAAGAAGCGATTGTGCTTCTTAAGAACGAGGATTTCATTCTTCCTCTTGTCAAGAAAGCCAAAATAGCGGTATTAGGAAAGTTCGCAGAAGCGCCTCGATTCCAAGGCGGCGGCAGCTCTCATATGAACCCGGCCCTACTGGACATTCCTCTTCAGGAAATTTCCAAATTCGCTCACACCGTTTACGGTGCAGGCTACGATGAGACGGATAACGATGAGCTGTTGAAGAAGGCTTGCGAGCTGGCAGCGGGTCAGGATGCGGTAATCATTTTCGTCGGAACAACGGAAAAAATCGAGAGTGAAGGATATGACCGTGAAGACTTGAACATACCCCGCAACCATACGCGGCTGATTGATGCGGTGTCCAAAGTCAATCCAAACGTGATCATCGTTGTAAATAGCGGTTCAGCGATAGATATCGGTACGTATGAGTCACAGGTAAAGGCCATTGTGCAGGCTTGGTTGCCAGGACAAGCTGGAGGTTCGGCCATTGCAAACGTTTTATTCGGAGAGGTTAACCCGTCAGGAAAACTAACGGAGACGTTCCCGTTGGCATTAGAGCATAACCCGTCATACCTGTCATTCCCGGGCAATATTAAGCAAGTGAAATACGCGGAAGGCATCTTTGTCGGGTACCGTTACTACGATACGAAGAAGCTGGATGTGAAATATGCGTTCGGTTACGGCCTTTCTTATACCGAGTTCGAGTACTCAAATCTGCGTCTTTCCAGCAACAGCTTAAAGGACGGCGATGTACTGAAGGTTACAGTAGATGTGAAGAACGTCGGTGAGTGTACAGGTAAAGAAGTCGTGCAAGTATATGTGCGTGATGTGAAATCCTCTGTATTGAAAGCGGATAAGGAACTGAAGGGTTTTGCAAAAGTCGAACTTATTCCTGGTGAAACGAAGTCCGTACAGATCGAAGTGAATGAACGCGCTTTCTCGCATTACATTGAGCATCTTGGCAAGTTTGCCGTTGAATCCGGCGAATTCCAAATTCTCGTCGGCGCTTCTTCCCGTGATATCCGTCTATTTGGGACTACTACATTCACATCTTCCGGAGATTTGAGAGAACCGTTAACACTGCAGCACTCGCTACAAGAATGGTTGAAAGACGGCCGCTATGCGGATAAAGTCCAGTTCGTAATGTCTCAAATGTCCCAAATGAAAATAAATGAGGATAACCCGCTGTATCCTATCGTACTTGGCATGCCAATCCGTATTATACTGAGTTCCCTGCAATCATATGGTTACTCGCAAGAAGTGGTAGATCAGATTCATGGCATGTTCAGCGAAGCATCTGCGGCACAAGAGATCGTATAAATGAGAGAAATGACTATTTGAGCAACCCTTTCACTGACTTTGATAAGAAAATAGAACAAAGGATGTGAAAGTAGATCAACGAAAAAATGGTGTTGCCAGTCTGGACGATTGGTTTGTTTATCGTTGTTATGAACACAACGATGTTTAATGTTTCAATCCCAAGTATTATTCACGATCTACATATTAGCGCTGATCAAGGATCTTGGGTCATCTCGAGCTATTCCTTGGGTTATGCTTTATCGACCATTATTTACAGCAGGCTAACTGACGTTGTGCCAATGAGAAAGCTGCTAACGGTTGGCCTTTTGGTGCTCGGCCTTTCATCCTTACTGGGCTTTTTCGCGAATGATTTTTACACGCTCTTGATGGCACGAATTATTCAATCCATGGGCTCGGGTACAATGGCAGGTCTTGGTCTGGTACTGGTTAGCCGTTACATTCCGAAAGAAAGACGCGGGTCGGCGATCGCTATGATTTCAGCAGGGAGTGCGATGGCATTCGGACTAGGTCCGATAATCGGGGGACTAGTCAATGCATACTTCGGTTGGAACGGACTATTCGCGGTAACGTGCCTTGTTTTGGTTATTCTTCCTGCTTTGTTGAGCTTACTTCCAAGGGAGAACGCCTTACGGTTCCACTTCGATATTCCCGGTGCATCCTTAACCGTCGTCAATGCGGTTACTTTGCTGTTAACGGTGACACAGGTTTCCGTGATTTGGCTAGCGGTCTTTTGTCTTTCGATCGTACTTCATACCTGGCATATGAGTAGAGGGAAAGAAACTTTCATTAATCCTGATCTATTTAGGAGTAAAGCTTATCGCAAACTCATTGTCATAGGATTTTGTATTTTAATGTTAAATCTCGGCAACTTGTTTCTGATGCCACTGGTACTTGCGAAAGTATTCAACCTTTCGGCTATGAAAATCGGAGTGACGATAGCTCCAGGGGCCATACTGTCTGCCTTCTTGACACGCTACTTCGGCCGATGGATCGATCGATACGGCAATTTACTCTTCTTGTTCATCGGACACACCGTAATGGTTTTCGTATTGCTTCTATTTTGCACTGTGCTAGGTGCTTCTCCAATTGTAATACTCATAGGTTACATTTGTTTTTCGCCTGCATTTTCGGCTACGCTCGCATCGCTGAACAATGAAACGTCGCGAATTTTGATGAAGGCCCACATCGGCTCGGGAATGGGACTAATGCAGCTCATTCAGTTTTGCGGCGGTTCAATCTCTGTAGCGGTATGCGGGGTCTTGCTCGAAACGCACAAAAAAACAGAAATACTAGCGTCGTACCAGCACTTGTATGGACTAATGTTACTGATAGGCTTACTTTCCATCGGAATTCTGATATGGTTCAAGCTTTCTATAAATAAGGAATCGGATTCACTGAAAACGCCCATGCAAAGCGAAGGGGTTTGAGATTTGAATGGATTCTAGGGGGACAACGAAATGATTGGCATATGGAACTGCAAGGTAATCACGAATCAATTAAAATTGAAAATCGTTTTTAACGTGGAAGAAAATGATGGTATTACACTCGCTATGAGTACGGAACCTTATTGGGTGTCAATTGGAATCGTTGAAATCAAGGCTGAAGGAGATCGTCTGATAGCGGTGGGACAGACCAAATATTCTCCGGAACCGATCCTCATAGATCTGCAATTTGCAGAAGATACGTTTACGGGAAAGTTGAAGCTGCCATTCGTGGGGGAGATGGAAGTTCAAGGTGAAAGAGGAAAGGGAACCTCTTTTACGGAAGAATTGATAGCAATCGTTGCGCCTTTTCGGAAAGATCATATTGCACCGCGAACGGATGAAGAAATTCAAGGGGAAATCGAAAGCTTACTTGGAAGAATGAGTGTTCAAGATAAACTCGGTCAAATGAGTCAATGCATCGCTTCCAACTTCTCGTTCGGCGCATATGTAGCTTCTGCGCCTCCCGAGCAATTGGTGGCGGAGGGAAAGGTTGGCTCGATTCTGGGTGCTTTTGACAGCAGCCGTGTGTTTGCGCTGCAGAAAACTGCTGTTGAACAATCACCGCACAAGATTCCACTGCTCTTTAACGCTGATATTATTCACGGGCATCAGACTATATTTCCGGTTCCTCTCGGATGGTCCTGTAGTTGGGATCTAGAAGCGATCAAACAAGCATGTGCCATTGCGGCCAAAGAAGCGACCGCTTCCGGAATTACCTATAATCATGGCCCGATGGTGGATGTTACCCGGGATCCCCGCTGGGGACGTGTGGTAGAAGGAGCGGGCGAAGACCCTTATCTAGGCTCGCTCATTGCCAAGGCTCAGGTAGAAGGATTTCAGGGTGACAGCTTGTTCAGCGAAGAGACATTGATTGCTTGTTTGAAGCATTTCATTGCATATGGGGCAGCCGAGAGCGGTAGAGATTACAATACGGTAGATATTTCTGAAGGCACCTTACGCAACGTATATTTGCCTCCTTTTCAAGCAGGGCTTGAGGCAGGTGCTGGATCGGTGATGAACGCATTCAACATTTATCAAGGAGTTCCAGTGGCTGGTAGTTCTTATCTACTGAAAGATATATTGAGGGATGAACTTGGTTTTGACGGCATGCTGATCTCCGACTATGGCTCGATCGACGAAATCCAAATTCATGGCGCTGCCAAGGATGCCGAGGCGGCTGCTAGAATGGCCATTGACGCTACGATGGACATTGAAATGGTGACGAGACTGTACTACGATCGACTTCCCCGGCTTGTCGAGGAAGGTGTCGTGAAGGAAGTGCAATTGGATGCGGCGGTTCGGCGTATTTTAACGTATAAATTTAAAATCGGCATCATGGATGATCCTTATCGCTATATTAGACCGGAAAAAGAAATTGAATATCATTTCCATTCAGATCACTTGAGAAAGAGTCGCGAGCTTGCTCAGAAATCCATTGTGCTTTTGAAAAATAACGGTGTACTTCCACTCATAGGAAAGAAGAAAATTGCTGTTATTGGACCATTTGCGGCCAGTAAAGATATGCTTGGACCTTGGCAATTTTCAAGGTACGGCAATGATACAGTTACGCTGCTGCAAGGTCTTATGGAGAGAGGAATCGATTCGGAGAATTTGTTGTACGCTGAAGGGTGTGGGGTAAATAGCAGCATAGAAGGCGGTATGGATAGAGCAGTTGCTTTAGCTCAGAAGGCTGATGTGGTTATTCTCGCTCTAGGCGAGAACAGCGCGATGTCCGGGGAAGCGGCTTCCCGCGCGGATATTACGCTTCCTGATGTTCAGCAGCAACTGGCCGAAGCGATCGTGAACCTGGGTAAACCAACGATAATGGTGCTAACTAACGGCAGACCGCTTGTCTTGGATTGGTTCGATCGTCATGTGGATGCTATCGTCGAAACTTGGTTCTTGGGTTCACAAGCGGGGAACGCCATTGCGGATGTATTGTTCGGTGATTATAACCCGTCCGGGAAACTGACAATGTGCTTCCCTTATAAGGTGGGTCAGGCACCTCTGTATTACAATCACTTCAACACGGGAAGGCCTCTTAACGAGGCAAATAAAGCGCGAAAATTCGTTTCTAAATATTTAGATACGCCAAATGAACCCCTGTATCCCTTCGGATATGGACTTAGCTATACAACCTTCGCCTATTCAGATATCCAACTGGACAAAGTTCAATTATCTCGAAATGATAAGCTGAACATAAGCGTCATCGTGACCAATACGGGGAATTATGCTGGCGAAGAAATCGTTCAACTTTACATTCAAGATCTGTATGGAAGCACCGTGCGACCTGTGAAGGAGCTGAAGCGCTTTGAGAAAATCTATTTGAAGCCGGAGGAAAGCCGGGAAGTCCGGTTTGCCATTACGGAAGAGGATTTGAAGTTCTATACGGCAAACCGCCGTTATGAAGCCGAAGCAGGTGACTTCAAAGTCTACGTTGGACCGAGCTCTCAAGTGGTGAAAGAAGCTAACTTTGAGCTTATATAGGTGGAGAGCTTACGAAAAATCTCTCGAAAGTGACCAGTGTCACGATAACAAGGTGAGGATTTGGAAGCGAAGATACCTAGTGACGGAAGTTGGATGGAGGTCCACCTTGACTAACATAAAGTAAATAAATTTGTTACTGATGATGAATAAATCTATTCCTTATTTCAAGCACGGTTGCAGGTGATAATGGATCGGCAGCAGGCGGAGCTCCGACCAACTGGACAACAACGGCCACTGGGGGTACCGTTACCAGAAGAAGCCAGTTGGAAAGATTTCCTTATTGTGGACAGCACAAGCAAAATTGCCGTGCATATTGGCCTGAATAACGGTTACTTGAGAGCCTACGACGGGACGACGCTTACTGCTTTAGAGCCGATCACCACTGGCAAATGGTACGATGTTAAGGTCGTACTGAATACGACTACCAAAAAGTACGATGTGTATGTGGGCGGTGCGAAAAAGGCTAATCAGTTCAGCTTCAAAGATACGACTGCGGTGGATGTTAACAAATTGGCGTTTGGTGTTGCCGGAAATGACACAGGCATCTTATATATTGATAATGTAAGAATAACGAAGTAAGACTATTTTTACGAAGAAGCCAGCAAACCTTTGCGTTTGCTGGCTTCTTGCACTTCCATAAAGATTATTGGAGCAACAGTTCCAAGAAGGGATCAACGAAAATAAATAGAATAGTAGCATTTTAAGGTTACTTTTAAAAAATATCTAAATTTTGATTATGTTAATAGGTTAACGGTGAACAATAGCTTTATACTACGATCTGAAGAGTCGCTGGGGCGACGTTTGCACCGAATAGGAGATTGATGACATGGCTTTCGGAATAACCAGACATGAACTGAATGAATGGAAAAACAAATGTTTACAGGGGGAAATTGCCTTCTTAACGCATTATTGGGTAGAGCCTCGCTTTCCAGGAGTGAAGACGATCACTAAGGTGGGCTGCTGTGATCTGGAACGATTGAAGGAATGGTGCTTGGCGAATGGTTTAAATCCAGTTTACATACATCTTCGTGATGAATATCCACATTTCGACCTAATCGGGGACAAGCAGATTGAAATCTTAAAGAGAGAACAATTGACCGATCATCTGCTCAGATTCAAGCTTGGGTGAGATAAAGTAAAAGCATTTCTTGTAACGAGAAATGCTTTTTATTTTTGTTATAATTAAATGGATGTGCAAATAACAATAATAATATAATAAATAACAATTGAAATTTATTGTAAAACAATAAATTGTATGCTAAAATCAAGCTGTCATTAAATAAGTGAGGTGTTGTAAATGAAGGTTAAACGAGGTTCAACCACTTTCTTAAAGGTAATTATCTTTCTGGCAGGAATTGCAGTGCTTGCTTTGTGTATCTGGTTGCCAGTGATAGCTGTTAGAGATGCAAGGGCACATCCAGATACAGCTTACTTCCTAATCCCCTTTTTAGTATGTGCATACGGATTCAGTATTGCGTTTTCTGTTGCGTTGTATCAAGCGTATAAATTATTAACCTACATCGAAAAGAATAATGCTTTCTCTGAATTATCATTTAATTCTTTGAAGATTATTAAGAAATGTGCCTTTGCCGTTATTATCCTCATTTTGATAGGTATAGTAAGCTTAAGGGTACTTGCTAAAGTTACCGTTAGTGATGATGCAGCGGGTCCTACTTCACTATGCCTAATGGGTATTCTAGCTACAAGTATATTCGCAGCCATTGTGGACGCTCTTCAAAAGCCGTTAAAAATGCTCCAGATATAAAGTCATAAAATGAATGAGTAACGGAATTATTTAACGGCATGTATCATAATGGAGTAACTAATAGCCGTATGCGCCCCGATAGGAGTGCATACGGCTATTTTGCGGTATAGCGCCGATCCTGATATCACAAATTTGGGATCGACGCTTGTTTTTGAACATTGACAAAGGGGAGGCAGTTGTCTAAGATATGCTGTAATCTACACCGTTACTACTTAGAATTTGGGAGGGAAATTATTGAAAGGGTTTACAAATAAACTATTTTTCAATCGCTCCTTATTTCGAAAACAGCTGCTCTCCTATTTGATTACAGTCCTCATTCCAATCACCATGATTGTTTCCGTATACGCGTATACGATTAATGAAGATTTAACATCGCAAATTGAGCAGACATCGAATGCCAGTATCCAACGAACTTCCAAAAATTTGGATAATTTAATTGACCAGATTAATTATTTTGCTCTTCAACTTTCCTTCTTGCCGGATATGAACAACATGTTAAAAAATCCTACCGGCTTCACGCTGTATGACTACTATCAATTGAAGGAACAGCTGCGCAGTCAGATCAACTCCAATGATTTGTTTTACTCCGTGTATATTTACAGTGCCTTAAATGAACGCTTTATGACTTCGAATGAGGGGCTATTTGATGCGGATACGTTTTTTGATCAGCAGGCTTTATCCCAAATTCGCAAAGAAGAGCGGCCGCATTTCTGGTATCAGGTTCGCGAAGATTATGTCACTTTTTATAAAGATATTCCTGTCACCGAAAGTAAGCCGCTAGGCACCTTGGTCATAAATATGGAGAAGAAAATGTTTTTGAATACGATGTACAACTTAAACATCGGGGATGAAGAGCGTATTTTCATTGTGGATAAAAGTGGTTTTGTGATTTCGTCGCATCCGCAGGTGGAAAACGAGGCGATTCATCAGGTTATCTCAGATGGCGATGCGCTGTCATCGTCAGGCACGATGCAGAAAATCGTTCTGAATCATACGAAGTATTTTGCCGATATTGCCTCGATGAAAGGGAACGGTTGGACGCTCGTCAACTTGATCCCTTATGCCAGCTACAAGACGAAGCTGTTTGAAAAGCTGTCTAAGCTCCTCGTTATTGTCTTGTTCGTGTTCTTGATTGGTTTGGTTATTGCCTATATGTTTGCGGTTAAGATGTACAATCCCTGGAAAAAAATGATGGAGGTGCTCTCCGGCGTCGGGGTTAATAAACCATCTTCTGATGAGTACATGCTCGTCAGCGGGGCCATCAGTTCCATGATGGCGACGATCAAACAAAATGAGCCGGTCATGAAGGATCACCTGATTTCCGATATTTTGCGTAATAAAATATCTGATAAAGAAACGATTTCAACGCGGCTGGAACAAGTTGGCCTCATGTTTAACGAAGTTAACTATGCCGTCATCGTCGCTGTGTTTGATGATTTGCAATCGGAGGATGCTGAGGACCCGCAACGCAATCTTCTTATCTATAGTATGGTTCTGGAAACGTTGAAGGCGTATCTGCCCGTGGAGGGGACGATTTTGGAGCGGAACAAGCTGGGCTTTATCGTCAATTTACCGCAAAAAGGCATGGACGCCAGTGTACGACAGCTCATTCATCAATCCTACGCAGAAATGAACGCGGTAGGGCAGGGAGAACTGAATGTATCGCTTCAATTTATTGTGAGCGATGCAGATGCACCTGAACGTCTGCATCTTGCCTACGAGCAGATACGCAGAATGCTGAACTACAAGGCAGTTATCAATCGCAATGACATCGTCTTTTTACAGGATCATAAAAGTGAACTGAAGTTTGTTTACCCGCTGTCGCTGCAAAAGCAGTTGATCCACGCCGTTGCTACGATGAACCGCGAGAAAGCGAATCAGTGTATTGTTGAACTTTTTGAGCAGTATATCTATACATCCAAATACCCGCTTGAAAAGCTGCAGGGCATGATTGTTGTGCTTATGAGTTCCGTGCTGAATGAGTTATTGAAGGATGGCCACGACATTGGAACCTTGAACGAGGAAGTCGATATTCTTAAGCTGAACGAATGCCAAAATAATGATGAACTGCATCAATTTATGATTACGCATATTCATAAAATCATTGCGTTCCTGGAAACGCTGCAGGATAAGCAGGTCACGAATCTCTATGTCACCAAAACGATTATTTATATGGAAGAGCATTATGCCAGTCCGCTGTCCATTACGGAGATCGCTGAGCGCATTGGGGTCAGCAGCGGCCATTTGAGCCGTACATTTAAAGCTGAGATAGGGAAATCCATGCTGGAATACTTAACGGAATTCCGGATTAAGAAAAGTAAAGAGCTCCTCAGCGCGAGAAGCGATTCCTTGCAGGAAATTGGCCAGGCGGTTGGCTACCATGACGTGCAGAGCTTTATCCGGTTTTTCAAAAAGTATGAAGGCATGACGCCCGGTGAGTACCGTAAAAGCATCTAGAAAAACGGATAGTTATACCGAATTTATAACATTGGCCAGGCTCATATCATGAAATCCTCATGTTTATTGCAAACTGAGGATTTTTTTTATGTCCGCTCCCCGATACGATGGAAGCGTACACAACGACATGTGTAACACTCGGTCGAGAGGAGGGATGTGATGAGTCATCCTATGAAGGTATCGCAAGGCGCGGTTGTGAACACGAGGCCTCGTGCACAATCATCCGCATTTAGGAAGTCGTTTCATAAACACAAGTACTATTATGTTTTACTGTTGCCGGGTATTCTTTATTTTCTTCTATTCAAGTACATTCCGATGGGTGGTATTGCAATCGCTTTCCAAGATTTTAAGATTGCGGGAAGTGTATTCGACAGTCCTTGGGTTGGGCTAAAATGGTTCCGCATTCTGTTCGACTCGCCTGACTTTTGGGTGGCGCTTCGGAATACGCTGATCATTAGCTTTTATAAGCTGCTGTTTAACTTTCCAGCACCGATTGTGCTTGCGCTCTTACTCAATGAACTTTTCAACGGCGTATTCAAACGTATCGTACAGACGATTATCTATTTTCCGCACTTTGTTTCTTGGGTTGTGCTGGGAAGTATTCTGTTCTCCGTATTTTCGGTAGATACGGGGGTAGCGAAGCTGCTGGGCATGTCCTCGTCGCCGCTAATGAATCCAGAGGTATTCCGGGGCTTTCTGGTCGGTTCGGAAATGTGGAAGGAAGTTGGCTGGGGAACGGTCATATATTTAGCCGCCATTGCCGGAGTTAATCCAGAGCTGTATGAAGCGGCCAGAATGGATGGCGCGAATCGCTTTCAGCTGGTCCGTCATGTTACTCTGCCGAGTATTGCATCAACCATTGTCGTGCTGCTGATTTTGCGGACTGGACAAATTTTAAATGTTGGCTTCGATCAGATTTACATTTTATATAACCCGCTCGTCTATAATGTAGCGGACACGCTGGATACGTATGTGTACCGTGTAGGGCTTACGATGGGCAGATTTTCGTTTGCTACGGCGGCAGGACTCTTCCAATCGGTTGTAGGCTTATGCTTGCTGCTGTTTACGAACTGGCTTGTGCGTCGCATGGGCGAACGAGGATTGTGGTAAGGAGGTGGATGTGAATGGGCAAAAGTTGGGGCGAACGCAGCTTTGAAGTAGGGAATGTGCTGTTTCTGGCAATGCTGAGTATCATAACGTTTTATCCTTTATGGCATGAATTATCCATATCATTAAGCTCAGCGGCTGGGGCCATGCAAGGCGGGTTGTTCTTCTTCCCGAGAGGCTTTACGCTGGATGCTTATAAGAGTGTATTGGCTTCCAGCTTTATTTGGCTGGCGTATCGAAATAGTATTCTAGTGGCCGTCGTAGGGACGTTCCTGCATGTCCTGTTTACAGCGACGACGGCGTATGCGTTAAATAAAAGAAGCTTGCCTGGCGCTAAGGTCATCACGCTTCTGGTTATTTTTACGATGATTTTCAGCGGTGGGATGATTCCGACTTATTTGCTTGTAAAAAGCTTAGGTTTAACGAATACCCTCTGGGCGCTCATGCTGCCGGGGATGATATCTGCTTTTAACGTCATTGTTATGCAAAGCTTTATGCGGACCATTCCGGAAGAAGTGGAGGAATCAGCTGCCATGGATGGAGCGAATCCGCTGCGTACGTTTTTCACCATTATCTTGCCGCTGTGCAAGCCGGTGATTGCCACGATTGCTCTCTGGGAGTGCGTCGGTCTGTGGAACAATTTTATGCAAGCATTGATTTATTTGAATGATAAAAGGCTGTTTACCCTCCCGCTGCTGCTCAAAGAAATTATTGCCGGCCAGCAGTTGGCGACGGATACGGGTCAATTTACAACGTTCGCAGCCGAGTCTGCGATTGCCGCTACTGTCATCATTTCGATTATACCTATTCTTGCTGTATATCCGTTTTTGCAAAAGTACTTTATGAAAGGCACCATGTTAGGCTCTGTGAAATCATAATTTGAAGATCTTAAAGGGGTGTTCTTATGAAAAAGATGAGTAAAATGGGTTCGGTATTGTGTGTCACCTGCTTAGCGGGTTTAGTGGCTGCTGGTTGCGGCTCTAATGAACAAGGAGAAAGTGCGTCATCGGCCAGCCCAGCTTCGAAGAAGCCAGTTACGTTCAATATGTTCTTTAACTACGGGATACCGGAGTATCCAGACAGCGGTGGAGAAGCGAAGCCCAAAATTGTTTCACTGATGGAGAAGGCGGGTATACCGAGTGTTGATTACAAGGTCAGTATGATTTCCGGCGATGAATACAAAACGAAATTGAATCTCTTGGTTTCCTCCGGTCAGATGCCGGATTACTTCAGTGTGGATACGACGCAGCTAGCACAGTATGTGAATCAAGGGTTGCTGAAGCCGCTGGATGATCTGTTGGCGAAGGCACCGCACTTAATGAAGTACATTCCAAAGGAGCGCTGGGACGGCGTTAAATTTGACGGTAAAATTTATGCCATTCCGCAAGGGGTTAGACCGGAGTCTTTCAATTCTCCCAATACAACAGGTTTGCTCGTACGGCAGGATTGGCTGGATGCGCTCGGTTTGAAGCAGCCGACGAACTTAGATGAGCTGCACGAGGTTTTGAAGGCATTCACGTTCAAGGATCCGGATAAGAACGGTCAAAATGATACGTACGGATTTGGCGGTAACAAATCCTCGATGTTCAATACCGTGTTTGGCGCTTTTGGCGTCGGACTTAGCTCCTACGGTACGACAGGTCCAATCTTCTGGACCGAGAAAGACGGTAAGATCGTAAAAAGCTTTGTGACACCGGAGACGAAGAAAGCACTAGCTGTTCTCCAACAGTGGTATAAAGAGGGCTTGATGGATCCAGAGTTCCCGGTCATGGAAGGGAAACAGGCAGAAGCCAGAATCGTAAACTCCAAGGTTGGCGTCTTTGAAGGCGATGCTTTCGGTGTCAATGTGAATGGCGGAGGCTTTTACACCTCGCTCTTGAAGGTGCTGCCGTCAGCTAAGTTGACGATGATGAACCGTGTGAAAGGACCCGATGGCAAGCTAGGCTGGCCAGAGGTGAATCCATACTCGGGAGGAGCGCTGCGTGCGGTAAGTGCGAAAGCACAGGATCCGGAGAGACTCATTCAAATGCTGGATTGGTCGGTTAGCGATGATCCGAACGGCGGCGTGGATTTGCTTACTTATGGCGAAAATAACGTCGATTACACGTTTGATAAAAGTAAAAACTTAATTGCGCAATCAACCAGTTATTCCGATTTATACAAAAAAGGATTCTCCAACCCTGTCCGCTTTGTGCAAATAACAGACCGTCGTTGGACAGATGATAAGGTGCGGGCAGCGCTGGAAATCGGCTCCAAGGACATTATTAAGAATCAGCTGTGGAAAACGGTACCGGCCGAGCTGGATTATCCCGATCTGGAGAAGAAGCTCTGGACAGAGTACTTCGTGAAAATCGTGACAGGCGTATGGTCCGTCGACAAGTTTGATGAGTTCGTTCAGAAATATTACCAGCAAGGCGGACAAAAGATCGAGCAGCAGGCCAACGAAGAGTGGAAGAAAGCCAGTAAATAAATAAAGAGTAAGGTGATGGGGAAAAAATGAGCAAACAGCCGAATGTCATTGTATTTTTTACAGATCAGCAGCGATTTGATACCACGGGGGTTCACGGGAATCCCCTTGGCCTTACGCCGAACTTTGACCGCATGGCGATGGAAGGGACGCATGTGTTCAATTCGTACACCTGTCAGCCTGTCTGCGGTCCGGCTCGTTCTTCCCTGCAAACAGGGAAATATGCCACGGAAACCGGGTGCTATGTGAATGGCATTCCACTAAAGAAGGATGAGAAAACGCTAGCTCATCATTTCCGTGATGCGGGCTATCAGACAGGCTATATCGGCAAATGGCATTTGGCCGGCGAAGAGCCTGTCCCTGAGGCGCAGCGTGGCGGCTATCAGGAATGGTTAGCCTCTAATGTGTTGGAGTTCTCCTCTGATGCATACGATACGGTCATGTATAACGGGGATAATGAACCCGTGAAGCTGCCGGGCTACCGAGTTGATGCGCAAACGGATGCAGCGATTCGGTATATCGACAAGCATCAGGATGAACCGTTCTTCCTGTTCCTCTCGTATCTGGAGCCTCATCATCAGAATCACAGTGACAATTACCCGGCACCGCGGGGTTATGAAGGGCGTTACAGCGGCAGTTCCTTCGTGCCTGGTGACCTGGCGTCGCTTGGCGGTACGGCGCATGCGCATCTTGGCGGCTATTACGGGATGGTCAAAAGACTCGACGAAGCGCTCGGCCGCTTGTTTGATGCTTTGATCAGCCTCGGGTTAGAGGATGATACCATTGTAATGTTCACCTCAGACCATGGTTGTCATTTCAAGACGAGGAATAGTGAGTACAAGCGTTCGTGCCATGATAGCTCAATCCGCGTCCCAACCGCATTAACAGGCGGGCGCTTCCGTTCAGGTGGGCGTCTGCAGGAGATGGTGTCGCTCGTGGATTTACCGCCAACGCTTCTAGATGCTGCTGGCATACCGGTTCCGGCTTCCATGCAAGGGCGTTCCTTGCTTCCACTTCTGCGTGGAGAGCGAGAAGGTTGGCCAGAGGAAGTCTTAGTGCAAATTAGTGAAGCGCAGGTTGGCCGCGCTATTCGGACGCAGCGCTGGAAGTACAGTGTCTCCGCGCCGGAGCAAGACCCGAACCGAGACGCGGGATCGGCTGTCTATGTAGAGGAATTCCTTTACGATTTGCAAGCCGATCCGCATGAGCTGAACAATCTGGTCGGCGTGCAATCGTTCAATGCGGTGGCTGCCGAGCTGCGTGAGCGCTTGATTCGCCGGATGCAGGAAGCGGGAGAGTCCCAACCGACGATTCAACCTGCGCCATCACAGCGGAATTCCGGTGCTAGGCGGGTAGCTGTGAGTGAGTTGAGAAAGAAGTTGTAAGGCTAAGAAAACAAAACAATGATTGACAAAATATCGGTAGTAGTTTTAACTGAATATAAATCAATAATTGAATTATGCCTATGATGAGAATCCAACTCGGAGGCGTTTTCGTCAAGAGCATTATGCAAATAATGTTCCTAAGTTAGCCGGTCCCGACCGTTATCGCGGAACCAAGAGGATCGAACAGTTATGTTCGATCAAGTTGGGTGGCACCGCGAGCAAACGCTCCTCGTCCCAATAAGACGAAGGGCGTTTTTGCGTTTTCTAAAACGATAGGAGGTTGGAAAAAATGTATCGTATTAACAATTTCAATCCGGGACCGGCAGCTCTTCCTCTTGAAGTCCTGCATCAGGCACAAGACAAATTTATTGCGTATAGGAACGGTATGTCCATTATGGAGATGTCTCATCGTAGTAGGGATGTTGAACAACTATTCGAGGAGACACAGCAGATCATGCTTGAGATTTTAGGATTGGATTCGCAGTATCAAGTCCTATTTATGAGTGGTGGTGCCAGCATGCAGTTTGCTATGGTACCTCTGAATTTTATGTCAGCTAAAAGAAATGGAAGCTATGTTCTTTCCGGTAGTTTTTCGGAAAAGGCTTATAAAGAAGCTCAAACTGTTGGCAATGCAAAAATTGTAGCGAGCAGTAAACCACAAAATTGGTGCAGTCTTCCTGCTGTGAACGATTTAAGAGTAGATCCTGAAGCCGCTTATCTCCACTTCACGACCAATAATACGATTGAGGGATCACAATTCCATGATTTTCCCTCGGCTGGTTCAGTTCCCCTTATTGGAGATATGACGAGTGATTTACTTAGTCGGAAGATGGCGTTCAACGAGTTTTCTATGTTGTATGCTTCAGCTCAAAAAAACCTTGGGCCAGCAGGCGCAACCGTTGTGGTCATTCGGGATGATTTGTTGAAAGCATGTGTTAACCCTATTCCGACCATTCTAAATTACAAAACATACGCACAAAACAATTCACTTTATAATACACCTCCAGTCCATTCCATTTATATGATGAAACTTGTACTTGAATGGGTAAAACGGCAGGGAGGTATCACAGAAATAGAGAAAGTGAACGTCCAGAAAGCAAACCTTCTTTATGATGTGATTGATAGTAGCGGGGGCTATTACAAGGGATTTATTGAAAAGCCTTTTCGTTCAATGATGAATATCACATGGCGAATGAGAGATGAAGAATTAGAGAAACTTTTTGTTCAGGAGTCCGAGTTGCATGGCTTTGACGGTTTAGCTGGTCATCGAAGTGTTGGCGGATTACGTGCATCAGCCTATAATGCTGTTCCCATTCAGGCCTGTAAAGATCTCGCAGAGTTCATGATAGATTTTCAAAAACGTAAGGGGTGAAGCTGCCACATTTACGGGACAGCGCATTTTTGCTAGGATATAGATACATACAAACGCAAATTAACGCAATAACACGGAGGAGATACGAAATGCTTGCACCAGAAAGGCATCGATTAATACTATTGGAGCTAGAATCCAAGGGGCAAGTCACCGTTGTGGAATTGAAGTCGCTGTTGCAAGTTTCTCTTGATACTGTACGTAGGGATCTTGAACGGTTGGAGCAAGAGGAGAAGCTTCAGCGTGTACATGGAGGAGCTGTTTCCAAAAGGGAAGAGATTGCTACGAATCAAGCGTTCTTTAAGCGTAAGATCACGCATAACGAGCGAAAGCAAGAATTGGCCCTGTATGCTGTCGAGCTGGTGAGAGAATATCAAGCTATTTCTCTCAATGCAGGCACGACGAACATTGAAGTAGCGAAGCGGCTTGCGGCTCGCTTTGAGAAACTTACGATCATAACCAATTCCCTTCGGATCGCGGATATTTTGGCTCAGAAAAAAGGCTTCACCGTTATTATTCCGGGGGGCTACCTAAATCATGAGGAGTTCTCCTTGTATGGGCGTGCGATTGAAGAAGAGATTATGAACTTCAATACCGACTTAGCACTCATTAGTATCAATGCGATTTCCCTTGAGAAAGGGCTGACTGATTTTCGCCAGGGGGAAACGGAAGTCATCAATGCGATGCTAAAGGGCGCGAAGCGGAAAGTCGTCGTAGCGGATTCGAGTAAATTCGAAACGGTATCTTACCTGAACATTTGTGGATTAGACCAGATTGATTCGATCGTAACGGATTCTGATATGGATAGTGGTCTTCTAGAATTGTACAAAAAACATAATGTTACCATCATAAACGCAGGCTTATCATAGCTTGCGTTTTTATTATGTTTTCGCAATGTTAAAAACAGCAAATAACAGCATATAATTGTTAATTTAACGTAAAATATAGCAAAAAGCATTGCTTGTTTGCGTTATATCATTCTATAATTGGGTATATCCAAACCACCTAGAAATGAGGAGTCAAGTTGAGTAGTAAAGAACGCATTAAAGCAGTTATTTTTGATTGGGCCGGTACCGTAATTGATTATGGTTGCTTCGCGCCAATGCATGCATTTATTCAAACGTTTGAAGAAGCAGGGGTACCGATTACAGATCGTGAAGCCAGAGTGCCGATGGGCCTTTTGAAATGGGATCATATTCACGCAATTCTGCAGATGGAAAGAGTAGAAACAGCATGGATAACCAAGTACGGTACGCAAGCCGTGAAGGAGGATATTGATCGTCTCTATGTTCGATTCGAGGCCATATTGATGGAATCTTTGAAAACTTACACGGATCCGATTCCTGGGGCGTTAGAAACAGTGGAACAACTTCGTAATGCGGGGCTAGCCATCGGATCGACGACTGGGTATACAGCAAGCATGATGGCGGTCATCGTTCCGGAAGCCAAGCGGAAGGGATATTCGCCAGACTGCTTGGTCACATCAGATGAAGTAAAAGCCGGCCGGCCTTATCCGTATATGATTTTCCGAAATCTAGTGGAGCTCGGCATCTATCCTCCAAAAGCAGTCGTCAAGGTTGGAGATACGGTATCCGACATTCAAGAAGGTAGGAATGCGGGGGTATGGACGGTTGCTATCCTACTAGGAAGTAGTGAGTTGGGTTTAACACAAGCTGAAGTTGAGAGTCTGCACCCAGATGAACTCGCAGAGCGAATGAATCAAACGAGACTGATATTTGAACAAGCAGGAGCAGATTATATTATTGGTTCAATCGCTCAGCTGCCACTTGTCATTGAGGAGCTTGAACGAAGCGGTTTGGAGCGGGGAACGAGATGAACCATTTTTATAACCCAGTAGCCGTCTTCTTAGGAACAGAATCGGCGGAAGCATTCGCTGAGTTGTTTATCAATCGTTATACAAATGTCAGAAGGGTACTAATACTTACAAGAGGAGGGGGCGTTGAGAAGAGTGATTGTCTACAGCCTATCTTGAACGCACTCTCTCACAAGGAAACGCTATTGATCGAAGTGACTTTGAATAATCCTAATGTGTCCGATATTTGGAAGCTGAAACAGGAAATTGAGCCCTTCCAGTATGAACTTATTGTGGCAATTGGCGGAGGCAGTGTCATGGATGCTGCTAAAGTGTTGTCGGCTTTACAACACAAGACCCTACCTACAATCGTGGAAGTTCGAGAAGCCATCACACATGAGGGATACCGCAATAAACACAATTTTACCCCGTGGGTCGGGATCCCAACGACATCAGGAACGGGTTCAGAGGTGACGTGTTGGGCAACCGTATGGGACGAAGAGTTCGGAAGCAAATATTCGGTTTCCGATGAGAGGTTGTATGCGAGCGCAGCTTTCATTCTTCCAGAGTTGACCGTTACGATGCCGTTTCGTTTAAGCGTTGCTACAGCATTAGATGCCTTGTGCCATGCAACTGAAGCGTATTGGTCTGTTCATACGAACACCGTTACCCGTGTTTACTCGCTGGAAGCGATTGAACGCATTCGACGTACGCTCCCATTATTAATCGAGCAACCCGATAACCTGGCCTGGAGAGAGCAATTATCCTTGGCAAGTCTGATGGCTGGATTGGCATTTAGCAATACGAGAACGACTGCCTGCCATTCCATATCTTATCCGCTTACAATGTTATATGGTATCGATCATGGTATCGCTGCCAGCCTAACGTTAACGACAGTGTTAAGACATAATTTCAATACATTAATTGAACCGGATAAATTGCTTCATGCATTTGGGGCAACGGACGTAGACGAAGTCGATGATCTGATTCGAAGTATTTATAACAGATATGGATTGTCAAGCAATCTAAGCTCATATGGCGTCACAGTTGAAGGCATCCGCGAGGTTGTGGACCACTCTTATACGAAAGGGAGAATGGATAATAATCCTGCCCCCATATCTCCTGAAGAACTTGAACGTATGCTAGTTGCCTTATTATAAAATAGCCAATTTAAACTAAAATTAGTATGGGAGGCTTTTTATTATGAATAAGAAAATGTTAACGCTCATGCTTTCTTTATCTTTGGTTGTTGTAACAGCTGGTTGCGGTACGAATGCTCAGAATGGCACACAAGCGGTAAAGACCAAAGATACCATTACGATCGGTTGGTTCCCAAATGAATCCGGTGCAGATATGAAAATTTCACGGGACGAAATAGGGAAAGTTGTTGCAGCCGCAACTGGGAAAAAGGTAGAGCACAAAACGACGACTGACTACACGATTGCTATTGAAGCCATTGCCAGCGGCAGTGCAGATATAATTTATACGGGAGCACAAGCTTATGTCGAAGCGAATGCGAAGAATAAGAAGGTTCAGCCGCTAGTCGTGCCTAGCGGAGAGTCAGGAACATTGGATGATGCGGTTTATAATAGCTGGTTAAACGTGCGTAAAGGGGATGGGGATGCCTATAAAGTCGGCAGCATCTACTCAATGGATAATATTGCCGGTAAAAAGTTTTCATTCGTATCCAACTCCTCTACATCCGGCTTTAAAATCCCTTCAGGCAGAATCCTTACCTATTTTACGAAAAAAGATAAATATAAGAATTTGACTGTGGATGATTTACTTCTAGGCGGCAAAGATAAGTTCTTTAGCGATGTGCTTTTTGGAGGAACTCACCAAGGATCGGCAGTTAATTTGTTAAATGGTAAAGCGGATGTGGCTGCCTTCTGCGATACTTGCGTGGCTAACTATATCGAACTGAGCTCAGGGACGGAAAACACGCCTGGTGCGGTATACAAAGTAAAACAAGGTGCAGCAGAACCGTTTAATACACAGGTAGGTAAAGAGTTCGAGGTCATTTCGGTTACACCGGTACTGAATCAACCGATTGTTATTAACACAGGCACGGTAAGTGTAGAGGACACAAAGAAAATAAAGGATGCCCTCACATCCGATGCGGTAACGAACAACCCGCTGATCTTCATTCCGAAAGATTCGAAGGAACCAGGCATGTTTAAGCAAAAGACTGGCAAAGAAAAGTTCCTTGGCGTGGATGACGCATTTTTCAACCCAATCCGAACACTCTACAACTAAAAGGTATAACAACGTGCCAAACCGACCGATTGAGGGAGCAGCCATGACAACATTACTCGAATTCAAGCAGGTATCCAAACAGTATGGTATGGATACTAAAGCGTTAACGGATGTTAATTTCGCTGTGAGAGAAGGCGAGTTTGTGTCGATTATCGGTCCCTCAGGGGCCGGTAAATCCACACTGCTGCGCTGTATTAACCGTATGATTGATGCAAGCAGTGGCGAAATTCTATGGAATGGCGTTAATATTTTGGCATGTAAGAAGAACGAATTGAAACGGTTGAGAACTCAGATGGGCATGGTATTCCAGCATTATAATTTAGTGAATAGACTGTCTGTCATCGAAAATGTTTTGCACGGGCGGCTTGGTTATAAGTCCACCCTGGAAGGGATTCTGGGGCTTTACTCCAAGGAGGAGAAGCATCAAGCCTTTACGATTTTGACAACACTCGGACTAGAAAAGCAGATCTATAAGCGGTGTGATCAACTGAGTGGTGGACAGAAGCAGAGAGTTGGAATTGCCAGAGCTCTTGTGCAGAATCCCAAAATGCTGCTTTGCGATGAGCCAATCGCTTCATTAGATCCCAATGCCTCCAAGGTCATCATGGATCATCTCCGTACTATTTCTACCACGATGGGTATCACGGTTATTGTGAACCTGCATCAAGTGGATGCAGCGCTGAAATACTCAGACCGGATACTCGGAGTGAATAAGGGAACTATTGTCTATGATGGTCATCCGACAGGAATCAATCGCGAGCAGTTATCCCGCATTTACGGTTCGGAGGTTCATGAGCATCAGGAGGAGCTGGAAGAGTTAGACGAGCTGGAGGGCAGTTATGCAAGATAATTTCTTTGCCAGAAAGCGATTGAAGACGCTGTTATTTTGTGGCTTATTGTTAACCCTAACCCTCATTGCCATACTCATAACGAACTATAACGTCATCAAAGGTTTTACTTCTATACCTAAGGCGGCCGAATGGGCATTCAACAATTTTTATCCGAACGAAAAATCATTGAAACGGCTTCCCGTTATTATCAGCGCGCTCTCTGAGACGATTCTCGTATCTATTGCGGCAACCGCCGTTGCAGCCTTATTTGCCTTGATGTTCGCTATCGCGGGCTCCCATACGACTGGAGTAGGAGGGGGACTCGGTTTGGTAAGCCGATCGATCGCGACCGTATTCCGCAACATTGATGTATCCGCGTGGTCGATGATCTTGCTCATATCTTTCGGTCAAAATGTATTGACGGGATACTTCGCGCTTTTTTTTGGCACCTTCGGCTTTTTGACCCGCGCCTTTACGGAATCGATTGACGAAGTAAGCAGCAGTTCTGTAGAAGCATTAAGATCTACAGGGGCAGGCTATTTGTCCATTATTTCGCAATCTGTTATTCCGGCCTGTATTCCACAGCTGATCAGTTGGATCTTGTTCATGATGGAAACGAACATTCGTCAAGCTACTTTAATTGGTATTCTAACCGGGACGGGTATTGGTTTTCTTTTCAACTTGTATTACAAAAGTCTTAATTTCAGCGCTGCCTCTTTAGTTGTCCTTGTTCTCGTCCTTGCTATCTTTATGATAGAAACGGTTTCTACCTACATCAGGAAGGTGATTATGTAACATGACCATGGAGGAACTGGCAATGAAGAAGCCGTTCAACAAACAAAAGCTGGTGATCCGGCTGACCTTGGTGTCAATCGTCGTATTAACGCTGTATGCATTCGCAACTTTTGACTATAAGGACATTCAATTTCTAGATGCTATTATCTCGACAGCCCATACCCTTATAACGATGTTCTTTCAGCCGCACTTTAAACACATTACCTTTATTGAAGCGGTTACCTATTTGCTTATCACCCTCGGATTGGCCTTTCTGACAACGCTGTTCGGGGCCATCATTGCTGTGGTGCTCGGCTTAATGGCTGCCACCAATCTATCCAGCCCGACACTTTCCGTCGTAGTTAAAGGCATAGTTGCTTTTATTAGAGCGGTACCAACTGTCCTGTGGGTATTGATTTTTGCCGTTGCTGCGGGATTGGGCAGTGTGGCTGCGGTTATTGGGATGACGTTCCATTCTGTCAGCTATCTCGTGAAAACGTATTCGGAATCATTCGAGGAGTTAGATAAAGGAGTCATTGAAGCATTAAAAGCAAGTGGTGCTAATTGGGTTCAAATCGTATTTCAAGCCGTTCTGCCTTCGTCGATCACCTATTTGATCTCATGGACGTTTATGCGATTTGAGATTAACTTCTCCGTAGCATTAGCCATGGGTGCTGCAGCTGGCGCAGGAGGAATTGGGTATGATTTTTTCATGGCCAGTTCCTACTATTATGATGTGAGGGAAATCGGAGCGATTACGTATCTCATTCTGATTTTTGCCATCTTGTTGGAGCTATTGGCTGGCGGGATTAAGAAGAAATTGAGAGTTAAAGGGTGAAAGTGAATTCAATATTACTGATAATAAGTCTAATGCCAAGCGATCTCCTTTGTGGAGAACACGCTTGGCTTTTTATTTTTCCATGAAGAATGAAGGTGCCATTCAGTCACGTAATGATTCTACGGAAGAAGATAAGGATTACCTTCGTCTAAAAAACCTTATCCCGCTTACGGTTCTGGACTGTCAGGTATTGATTATAGGCGGTAAGTAAACGACGGGCTAAGATGATTAGCAAGCAGGACATAACAACGACGAAGAAAGGTGAAAACAGATGAATCACAACGATATCCAACACGGACATACACAGTCGATGCTCATTGATACCGATGTGCACAATGGGATTAGAGACCCTCACGATTTACTTCCTTATTTAGATAAGCCATGGCATAAGCAGTGGATCGGTGTTGGGACTGGCGTAGGACAACCGTATTACTCACCGGTAGGTGTGTTAAGAAGAGATGCGATTCCCGATGACGGCGGCAGCTCTGGCAGTGATCCGGTTTTTATGGTGAAGGATCACATTGAACGTTATGGCTTTGATTATGTCATTTTAACGGGGCAAAATGTGCTGGAAATGTCGCTCAATCCCGATAGCGATTATGGGAATGCTGTGATATCCGCCTATAACGACTATTTAATCGATCGTTGGTTATCTAAAGATGTTCGCTATAAAGGCGCTATGGTGATTAACCATTCGGATCCCTTGTACGCGGCAAAGGAAATTATGCGAATCGGCGGGCATCCGGATATTGTGGAAGTTATCATGTGCAGCGGCAGTACGCGGTTGTATGGAAATCGTTTCTTTCATCCTATTTACGAAGCAGCAGAGAAGATGGGCTTACCGATCGCTATCCATCCAGGGACGGAAGGACGCGGAATGACAGGAGCGCCGACTCCTTCCGGTTATCCATCGCGCTATATGGAATGGCATAATATTCTGCCCACCAATTATATGGCGCATGTGAATAGTTTGGTGTGCGAAGGGGTTTTCGAGAAATTTCCAGGTGTAAAAGTGGTCGCGATCGAAGGCGGAATCGCTTGGCTGCCACATCTCATGTGGCGAATGGATAAGAACTACAAAGCGCTGCGGGATACGACGCCATGGCTGACAAAGCTGCCCTCGGAATACATTCGGGAGCATGTCTATGTAACGACGCAGCCGATTGAGGAACCGGACGCGCCGGAGCATCTCGTACACATCATTCAGATGTGTAAAATGGAGGATCGAGTCCTCTACTCAAGTGATTATCCGCACTGGGATTTCGATCATCCCAAAATGGTGCTTGCTGCTTTTCCAAAGGAGCTTCGCAAGAAAGTCCAAGGCGGAAATGCGGCAGCCTTATACGGTTTGCATAAGAAGGAGAATTTGAAGTGAGGGGGATTATCGGTGAAGGCATCCAGAATCAGATTAACATTGCTCAAAGATCTACGACGTGATCACTGGCTGTACATCATGGCCTTGCCAGGCATTCTCTATTTTATCTTGTTTAAATATTGGCCAATGGGCGGCATCATTATTGCCTTTCAGAACTTCCAGCCGTTCACCGGTTTTTTCGGAAGTGAATGGGTAGGATTGAAGCATTTTCATCGCTTATTCTCTGATCCTGATTTCTTCATGCTGCTGCGCAATACGTTGATGCTTTCACTGTATCAATTGGTCTTTGCCTTTCCAGCGCCAATCATACTGTCCTTAATGCTGAATGAATTGCGTCGAGAGTGGTTCAAACGCTGGATTCAAACACTTGTCTATATTCCGCATTTTATGTCATGGGTCGTTGTAGTCGCGATGTTTTTCGTTATCTTCGAATCCGAACAGAGCTTATTCCAATCCTGGATTGCCTCGCTGGGTTTCCAAAAATTTTCAATCATGATGGATCCCAAATTTTTCCGTCCCATGTATATTCTGCAAGTCATCTGGCGGGATAGCGGATGGGGAACCGTTATTTATCTAGCTGCGCTGGCGGCTATAAGTCCAGAGTTATATGAGGCAGCCAAAATGGATGGGGCTGGACGCTTCCGTCAAATTTGGCACATCACGTTGCCGGGCATACGCAGTACAATTGTGATCCTACTCCTGCTGAAAATAAGTGACATCTTGGAAACAAGTTTTGATCATGTCTTTAATATTGTCAACTCGCTGACGCGTGATGTGGGAGAGGTTTTCGATACCTATGTGTATCGCGTGGGCTTAGTTAACGGGCAGCTTAGCTATGCGACTTCAGTTGGCCTATTTAAAGGCGTTGTAGGCCTACTCCTTGTCGTGTTGGCAAACTGGCTTGTGAAGAAATCAGGCGAGGAGGGGCTCTACTAAATGACGGATAAACGTTGGGGAAATTATTTGTTTGATGGAATCAATATTATTCTGCTTAGCTTGTTTGCATTAATTACGGTTGTGCCATTTATCCATGTGATTTCCAGTTCCTTTGCCTCTGTTGCCGAGTATAACTCACGATCGTTCCTGCTATTTCCAACGGAGTTCTCCCTGAAGGCCTATTCGTACATCTTTACAACCAATGCGCTGCCCAAAAGCTTAGGGATTACCGTATGGATTACCGTTGCAGGTACACTGACAAGCTTACTGCTTACGACGTTGTTTGCGTATCCCTTATCGAGGAATCGCTTTCACTTCCGGCGCAGCATCATGTTTCTCATTGTGGTGACGATGATTTTTCAAGGCGGCATGATTCCGGATTATCTTGTCGTGAAAGAACTTGGCCTGCTGAATTCCTATTGGTCGCTGATTTTACCGAGGGCAATTATCGCTTTCTATCTCATTATCATGATTAATTTCTTCAAGAACATCCCAGAGGAGCTTGAGGAATCCGCGAAAATCGACGGATGCGGGGACTTACGGATGCTTTTCCGTATCATTATTCCACTGTCTTTACCGGCAATTGCTACGCTGACTTTGTTCTACGCTGTGCTTCAGTGGAACACTTACATGCATGCCATCCTGTACATTAATGATACGGAGAAATGGCCCATCCAGGTACTGCTTAGACAGATTGTCATGGTTTCTCAAGCAGGCTTTGTGGAGCAGGGCTCAATAGCCGGGGAATCTGCGATCCCCCCAGAAACAGTGAAAATGGCCGTTATCACGGTGGCTACTTTGCCGATCTTGGTCGTCTATCCATTTTTACAAAAATACTTTGCAAAAGGCGCCTTAGTCGGCTCTGTGAAGGGATAGTAGAAAGGAGGCATACATGCATGGAAAAGATATGGGTAGCTGCAAAAGATGAGATTGTGGAAGGTACCTGTAAAATGGTTAAAGTCAAAAATGCCGAGTACGGCATCTATAAGGTGAAGGGCGAATATTACGCATGGCGCAATGCGTGCCCGCACTTCGGCGCTCCCGTCTGCAAGGGAGTCATTACGGGGACGCGTCTGCCCTCTCTCGTCTACGAATATAAGCTTGGGCGTGAAAATGAGATTGTCAGGTGCCCTTGGCATGGCTGGGAGTTCGATCTGACGACAGGCGAGCACCTGGTTGATCCTCAGACCAAGCTTCGTCAAGGAAAGTTGGACTTCACGAATGCTGGGCAGGAAAGTTTAGAGAAAGCAGAGCTGGAATTGCAGACAGACGGCATTTATATGTGGGTATAAGGGTGTCAAAGCGGCTATACTTAGACATACAGCCGCCTTATATAGACATGTTCAACAACTAAGGAGGAGTAAATGTGAAAAGCAAAAAAGTGGTTAAGTCATGGGGGCTCTCACTCACGATGGTTCTAGCTGTTTCCGCTATACTATCGGGTTGTACAACATCAACCGACACGCCGGGGACATCAAGTCCAAGTGCAGGAGGGAGTCCCGGACCTGCATCGAGCCCGGCTGCGCCGACAGGCCCTGCTAAAGTGTCAATGTTAAATGTGTATTTATCCAACACAGCTCCGAAAGCAGATGGGCCCGTTGTCAAAGAGACAGAGCGCATAGCGAATGCGAAGCTGGATATTACGTATGTGCCATTTAATGTTTACAGCGAGAAATTGAACGTTACGATGACTTCTGGTGAGATGCCTCAAACGATTATGGTAGAAAATCCATTCATTACCTCGGTGCTTAACGGTGTACGGTCCGGTATGTTCTGGGATTTAACGCCATACTTGAACGAGTTTCCAAATTTGAAAAAATACGATCAGAATATCTTAAACAATCTCGCTATTGATGGCAAATACTATGTGATTCCGCGTCCGCGTCCACTTGTACGTGCAGGTACGATTATTCGCAAGGATTGGCTCGATAATGTGGGTCTTACGGAACCGAAGACGATCGATGAATTTTACAACGTATTGAAAGCATTTAAAGAGAAAGACCCTGATAAAAATGGTGTCAATGATACGTACGGCCTCATGCTCTATGAAAATAGTATCCCAGCTGATATTTTCGCATGGTTTGGCGCCCCGAACAACTGGATGGTAGATAAGAGCGGGAATTTTATGAAAGATGTAGAAACCAAAGAGTATCGTGAAGGTTTGACCTTCCTTCGCAAATTGTATAACGAGAATTTAATTAATAAAAACTTTGCGATCGTTGTGCGGAATGAAGCTAGAAAAGATTTATACAACAATAAAGTAGGGCTCAGTATCGAAGCCATTGATGCTGTCGTACCGTTCTACTATCTTCAAATGGCAGATACGAAAAATAAGTATACCATGACGGTAAGTCCGCCTATTAACGGTAAATCGTATGCAGCTGCTGGTCATTTCGGCGGAGCCTTGATTCCGAAAACGAGTGTGAAGACAGAAAAAGAACTTCGTGAAGTTCTTCGCTATTTCAATACAGAAAATAGTGATGAAGCAAAAGCAGAATTTGTCCGTATTTCCCAAGAAAATGATAAAAAGCCAGCGGCAGAGCAATTCAATGTAGATGATCTCAAAAACTTGATTACAACGGATGCGATTGTGTACCCAACGGGCACGACAGATACGGATGTCCTATTGAAAAAGCGGATGACAGAGCTTGCTGCCGCAAGCGTTCAGGATCCATCCATGGGTCTGATTTCGCCAACCCAAACAGAGAAGGACGCGCAGTTGAAAACCCTCCTCATTGATGCGCGAGCGCAATACATCATGGGCAAAATAGACGATGCTGGCTTCGATGCGGCTATTCAACAATGGAAAAAAGTTGGCGGCGATCAAGTCGCGAAAGAACTTTCTGAGCTTTATAAGAAAAAGTAAGCAAGGCATAAAGGGGCGTATCTAAGGATGCAGCCCCTTTACTCCCTTCCATGATATGATGAATGGTATAAGGAATATGGGGAAGAGTGAGGGACTCATGATGAGTAGATTCCAGACATCCAGATTTTTCAAAAATTTAGTGTTGCTTAGCTGCATTATCGGGATACTGCCTGTTGTGCTTCTTGGCTACCTTTCCTTTAATAAATCCTCGGCCATTCTGGAGGAAGAGATTATCGCCAGCAATCGGCTCATCCTGAAGCAGAACAAGGAGAAAGTCGAATATTTACTTAAAACCATTGATACCTTAGCAACGCAAACGATTAGCGGAACTGTTATGACGAATGCGATTTCGATGCAAACGGTATTGGATGTGCCATTTGCCTACGAATACCATGATCTCTTTGAGAAACTGCTCTACGAGCTCGTCCATATTCAAGTGTTCGAATTGGGTATTCAAGACGTTAATTTGATGAGCTACCGTCAGGATTGGATTGTTGAGGGCGGTGCTGTCTATCCGATGAAAGATCGTCCCTTGATCGAGACGCATGATAAACGTTTATATGATTTGCAAAAGTTACTGATCTCCTATCGAGATGACTCTCGCCGTTCCTATTGGAAGCTGACAGACGATGAGAAGTCCGGTCATGTATTTAAGCTCATTAAGCATATTCCGCTGAATGCGATCAACCCCGATGGCATTATTTCAATTAATGTTCCCTTGCAAGAACTTAGTAAGCGTCTTGCTGGTGATGTCAGTAAAGGACGTACGTTGATCATTGATGAGTTAGGGTCTGTCGTCGCAAGCTTAAACAATCATGACATAGGAACGAATGTGAAGACGGAGAGCTATTATCAGCAAATTCTCACAAGTGGCGAGCAAGAAGGTTTTTTCTTCTATAAACAGGATGGTCAGGAGTTTGTCATTCACTATAATCATGCGCTATATAACAATTGGATTTATGCATCCATTACGCCATTAGAATATGTGATGAGTAAATCGAATGGCATCAAGCTCTATACGATTATTTTTGTAGGCATTTTGATCACACTTGTTATCACGACATCGTTCTTTTTTTCGCATAAGCTGTATTCACCGATTCAACGGATCTATCGTTCTATTCAGCCAGATTACAAACAGATGCAGAACAATGAGTTGAGCTATATTAGTGAGCATTTGAATCATTTGACGAAATCAAGTACGAAGCTAAAAGAGGAAATGGTATTTCTGCATAGCCAGACGCGTGAATTCTTGGTATTTAAATTACTAACTGGCGATATTCGGCTAGATTCAATGGAAGATCAACTAGAACGACATGATTTTCCAACAAATTGGGATCGATGGTGTGTGCTGGCCCTACAAATTGATACGTTGGAAGGAACGCGCTATTCCGAAAAGGACATGGATCTGATGCTGTACGCGATTCATAATATGATTGAAGAGATTGTCCCGCAGTCCATGAAGCTCAGCTCGATTGTTCAGAACCAAGGCGTCGTTCTGTTCTTAGGTGGCGGTCTAGAAGATGATACGCCATTAAAAGTACAGGTGTTTAATAAATCCGAAGAAATACGTAATACCATTAAGCAATATTTGAATCTGAAAATAAGCATAGGGATCAGCAGGAGGTACGCGAATTTTATGTATGCACCGCTCGCTCATCAAGAAAGTCTGGATGCATTGGCTTATCGCGTTAGACTGGGATCGGAGTCCATTCTGTTCATTGACGAGGTGGAGCCCAATAAAGCGCAGATGTTCCGTTATCCGAAAGAGCTTGAATTTCAGATTATGGAGGCTATTAAGCAATCGAATGAAGAGCAGGCGCAGGAAAGATTACAGGCTATTATTGCAGATTTTCTGAAAAACCAGATGAACCACTCCGATTATCAGCATTTTATTGGACGTTTATTCAACAACTTAACGGGACTTGTTCAGGATGCAGGTGAATCAGTACAAGAGGTTTTCCAAAAGGAGATTTTCTCCTCGGATATTTTGGTGCGTATGCATTCAGCCAAACAGATCGAAGAATGGTTTTGGAAGCAGATTGTTCAGCCGCTGCTCGCTTGGACAGGGGAGCGCCAGCGCAAGCAGGAAGTGAATATTTCGATGCTGATGATTTCGGAGATTGAACAATATTTTGACCAGGATTTAAGCGTTGAAATGTTTGCTGCTCGGTTTCATTACCATCCAAGCTATATTAGCCGTGTGTTCAAGAAGGACACTGGTGTTAATTTCTCCGAGTATGTCTCGAACTATCGCATTGAAGTTGCCAAGCGCTGGCTGCAAGAAACGGATATGAAGATCGCGGATATTGCTGAAAAGCTGCAATATAGCACGGCTTCTAACTTCAATCGAAATTTTAAAAAGGTTGTACAAGTGACACCGAGCCAGTATCGTGATCAATTCAAATAGAGAGCGGGATCGAAGATGAGACAGGTTCATTATTTGCCGGCCCACGTTATCAGCGAGTCGAAGGCTCTCTTACCTGAGGGTAAACAGATTACTAGAGGGTGGCGTGCTGCGCACTTAGGAGAGGGTCAGGAGCAACTTTCGTTGCTATGGCACTTACATGGAGATCAGCTCAAGCAGACAGCAGGACAAGGCAGTCGGTTGCGGATCACCGTCGCCTTAGACTATCGGGATGCACAGCAGGTTGATGTCATCTTGCGTCAATCCAATGAATGGATTGGTGCTATAGATATTCGGTATGCATATGTATTTCAGCCCTTTGAGCTCCTGCTAACGGAGAAACAGACTGCTGCTGCGCTGCATGAAGGGGTGCGATTGGAGCTCAAAGGTGGCAAGGAACCACTTTGGGTTTTTAATGCCCATCATGATGAGCCGGAGCGGGTGTTATTCGCTCCTCACTTGCTGATGGGAGAACCAAATTCACGCATCGATGAAGCGTTGAATACCATGCTTTCACTCTCCTCTCTTCAACCATTTGGATGGATGGAAGGATGTGTGCTGGATGGGCTGCACAGTTTACAGCCCATTCTGGGGGAGGAACGAGTGAATCCCATCCTGGATTTGCATTTCAGTCAGTTTTTTAATGAGCAAGGGGAATTGCACTATGAAGACTTACATGGTCGACAAGCTGATGGGACTTTTACAACGATTGAAGCAACCTTGCCGCTGGCCGTCATTGTAAAATACCGCATGAATCATCCTGTCATTCTCAAAGCGCTTGAGTTTTTTGAGGCTACAGGTCGCAGGAACGGCGGCGCCGTCATTGATGAGGACATGGTTTCGGCAGAAGGCTCTTACACGGTTGCCTATCCGCTTGCTGTTATGGCCAGGCAGTTTAATCGTCAGGATATGGCCGAGCAAGCTATTGCACAGATTCTGCTCCGACGGGATTGCCTGGCACGCGAGCAGCATGTGTATCTGCGCTTTCATGCAAGATCACAAGAGCACACATTTCGTAGCTGGGCAAGGGCGTTCGCTTGGTATTGTCTAGGGTTGGTTAAAACCTGCGTCGAGCTGAAGGATTCTCCTTTCGCCAATTTGGCAGGGATAGCGGAGCTAGAGGCTGAAATTATCCGCGTTGCTCAGGTGGCTTTGCATTGGAGACAGCCGAGTGGGCTGTGGTCTTGTTTCGTGGATGATTCGGCGACAGGAATTGATACCTCAGGATCGGCAGGAATTTCTGCCGCGTTCGCCTTGGCGGCCAGTCGGCAGTTGTTACCAAACACCTACATGACGATCGCTAAGCACAATCTCCTGGAGCTATCCGGTTATCTGTCACCAGATGGGATTTTGACGGGCGTTGCTCAGCATAATGCAGGGGGTATGGAACTGCAACGAAGTGGCTATCGGGTATACTCGCAAATGGGGTTAGGCTTATGGGCGCAGCTTTATGCGTATACCAGGGAAGATTAGTTGAATGAGATCTAAGCAAAAACACCTAACCTTCGTTTATGAAGGTCAGGTGTTTTTTAATGTGATGAGGGTAGCCAACCAATAATTTGTAATACCGTTAACACGACCTCAATGACGATAAGAATCACGACAATCCATTCTACGAAAAGACCTCGGATCGAATGACTGATCGTCGAAAACCCTTCTAAGATATGATAGAGAATATCTGTTTTACTTTTCAATATAGTATAGCGGTCATTTAATTCAAAAAACACGATCATCTCATCGTAAAACTGGCTTGCTGAGCTATGCGTCCAAGTCAACTCGGGTTTATCCAAAATCATGATATAAGCTAACGTGTTAAACTCATGGCGGACGATCTTGGCGGTCGTTCTGGCCAATTCTTTGTTGCCGACGCGAAGCTTTCCTTTTTCCAGTCTATCAATCATGATTTCGAGGTTATCTTGAATCTTCCCGAGCTGGTCCTCGCTCCTCTCGAGTGCCACTGATTTGGCAAGAACTGTCGCGATCATTTCAGGTAAAAAGAACTCATATTCCGGGGCGACAACGTATTCATCCGTCAGGGTCATACTCTCGGTTTCTTCGATATGGAGACTGTAGTCATCTGTGAATTTATCGGCTCTTTCAAGTGCAATTTCAGGCTCGAAAGATTGAATAAACTTCAACAAAGCTATGATCTCATTCTGGTGTGTCAGATTCACGAAGACAACACTGCCAAAGGAAAAGACTAGTACTTGCTGTAAATCATCTAATTCCTTTTGATAGATTTTTTCAAGGACTTTATGCCTGAGGATTAAGGGTTGTTCCCATGTGTATCTTTTCGGAATGCCACAATGAATCGCAATTTTGTTCAGATCAATTTCATTAGTAATTGCCAAAGCCTTAAATGTAATATCTTTCATAGTTCACCACTCATCTGACTAGCATATATACGCTTTAGTATTAGCAAAAAATGGGGGGAATAGTCCTATAGCCCAAAGCTTATTGTCGACCCAACGACAACCACTAACTAGGAGAAGCATAGAAAACGAGTTTAAATAAACCATTGCATTATTTGTCGAAACCATGCTATATTATCAATCCGGCCGCAAGACAGGCTGGCGAGAGTAACTGAAAGTAACTCGAAAAAAAGTAGTTGCACATTAAAAGTAAACATGGTATATTACTTCTCGCTGCTTCGGTAACACGGTAGCGAACGAAAGAAATTGATCTTTGAAAACTGAACAACGAGTGAGTAAGCACAGTCGAGTAATCGACTATAAAAGAGATTGCAAAA
>NZ_JABMKY010000007.1 GCF_013204845.1 Paenibacillus qinlingensis | reverse complement strand
GTCACTCTTGTCACTCTTGTCACTCTTGTCACTCTTGTCACTCTTGTCACTCTTGTCACTCTTGTCACTCTTGTCACTCTTGTCACTCTTGTCACTCTTGTCACTCTTGTCACTCTTGTCAGTCTTGTCAGTCTTGTCACCTTTTAGCAATCCCAACTCTCCCCCTGCATCTTTAACTGTAAAAACTCCAGCTATTTTCGACACTATTCCATGTTTTTGGTATTTAAACGGAAAAATTCCAGTTAATTTCACCTATTTCTCTCTTGTAGAAGGAAATGGTCAATATTAACTGGAGAAAATACAGTTACTTCACATATTTGCCCATATTCGCACAGATTAGATGGAGAAAATCCAGTTATTTTCCCAAGAGACCACCTATAGGCTAGCGTTTCTGCAAACTCGAATAAATTGAGAGGGGCGGGGGTATCGGTAGGCTCGATTCTGGCGATTGCGTCAGTTGTTTAGCTACCATTCCGAAGCTGCGTTACTTGATCTACTGAATCGATTACATCGATTGCGTCCGCTTTGCACCTATCTGCTGTATCGATTACGTCGATTGCGTCCACTTTGCCCTTGTATCTACTGCATCGATTGCGTCCACTTTGCCCTTGTATCTACTGCATCGATTGCGTCCACTTTCCCCCTTGTTTCTGCCATATCGATTGCGCCCTCTGTGTCGGTATCTATCGATTGGTCAACTCTCAACGCACCACCCCAAGCCCCAACAACCACTTCTTATACACCGTCGGTGTAACGCCCAGACATCTCTTGAACTCTTTTGAAAAGTGAGCATAATCATGATAACCGAACTGGTCCATACAGCTCGCGATATCAATCGTCGGGTTGAAGAAAATCTGGAGCCGAGCCAAGTTAAAACGAGACACGGAGTTTAATCTTTTAGGTGACATCCCTACGAGTTCTGAACAAATCCGCTCAAAATGCCGCTGTGAATATCCGCTCTCGGCTACGCTAATCGGAACATCCTGTTCCATCGGTGTGCGATATAGTTTAGACAATATATTAATCATCGCGGCATGCTTGGTTTCTGGTTGGAAATGACGATAGAGATAAGCCGTCAGCAAAGCGATACCCTCGTCCAAACCAGCCTCTGCCAACTGCGGAACTAGCTCGGTAAGTTCGTGTTCGGGAAATAAATCAGCGAGCGGAAGAAACTTATCCATTAATGCACGATGATCCATCTCTTTGAAGCCACGCAACCCCCAGGGAAGCAATCGCACGCCGAATAAACGGATAGGACCTTCTGCAGTAAGCGGATGATAGCGTGAAAGGGCTCCGATAAAAAATGCTCTTGGCAGAACTTGCCCACCAATCGAATAATCGGCTCCATAATGAAAAATCAGCTCTTGGCAGCCATCTGGCCACAAGGTTTCCCCCTCTTCCGCCGCGCTGTAATCCCGCTCCAAGTACCAATAACATTGTATATACCGCTGCAAAGTCTCATCCGGCTGGCGTTCCTCATAACGCATGCGTCTCAATACCTCCCTTCTCGAACATCACTTTCATGTTTGCAGTTCCCCTTACGCTCTCCCCATTTAGGTACTCTTCCCCCTACCAGTCCCACAAAATGGACACGTTGCCCAATTATTTATTCCGCATGCGGGTCATTCATCCATACACCTTCTAGTCAGATGACATATAGTAATTTTGTGAAGGGAGGGATTGACATGAGTTGTGGTTGCGGAACTGGTGGCGTAGGTTATTCAAGCACTGCAGTAGTTCTCGTTCTATACGTCCTCTTGGTTATCGTTCTTAGTACGTTCGGGTTTGGTTGGTAATATAGATTGCCTTACAGCGGCTGGGACGGTGATTCCGTTCTGGCCGCTTACTTTTTTTAGTCCTTTTAGCTATAATAAAAGCTTAAGCATGAATTTCATCTATTCCCTATTTAGGACGGAGACGAGGTACTGTGTCTATACCGATTTTGACCATTGTGGTCCCTTGTTATAACGAAGAAGAAGTCCTCCCCGAAACTGTATTTCAACTGAGTGAAGTATTAGATTCGCTCATCACAGATCAATTGGTCGCCCCTAATAGTACGGTATTATTTGTAGATGATGGCAGTAAAGATGCAACATGGTCGCTTATTGAGCGATTCCACCTTTCCAATCCATTCATTACCGGACTTAAGCTGGCCAAAAATGCTGGTCATCAAAGCGCCTTGCTTGCTGGACTTCTGAAAGCGAAAGCGTATTCCGACTGTGTCGTTTCCATCGATGCGGATCTGCAGGATGATACTTCTGTCATTCGTGAATTTCTCGTGAAGTTCCATGAAGGCTACGATATAGTCTATGGCATTCGTCAGGATCGTTCAGCTGATACTTTTTTCAAGCGAGCAACAGCCCAAGGCTTTTATAAACTCATGACCTCTCTAGGTGTAAAAATTCAGTACAATCATGCGGATTTCCGCTTAATGAGCAAGCGTACTCTCGATAATTTGGAGAAGTTTCAAGAGGTTAATCTATTCCTCCGCGGCTTAGTCCCCCTGCTAGGATTTCCCTCTACACAGGTCTATTATGACCGGAAGGAACGATTTGCTGGTGAATCCAAATATCCGCTGCGCAAAATGCTCGCTTTTGCCTTCGATGGCATCACCTCATTCAGTGTAACTCCCATTCGGTTGGTTACGGTGATGGGCTTCCTGCTCTTCGCACTTAGCGTAGTTGCTGCTATTTATGCAATTGTAGGCAAATTCCTAGGCGCGAACGTAACGGGTTGGACTTCACTTATTCTCTCTGTCTGGTTCATCGGCGGTGTGCAGTTGCTAGCGATTGGTTTGATCGGCGAATACATAGGTAAAATTTATAAAGAAGTGAAGCAGCGTCCGCTTTTTGTTATCGAAAAGGAATTAACCGAGGGAGCGGCTCAGGAACAGGCATCTGCCACTTCGCAGGCGAACCAACCTGCCTCTGCAAGGCGGTAATGGAATGACCTCCACTTCACTCAAATCCTTGCTAACAGGCAGCTTTGCGCGTTTCTTACTTGTTGGTGTGTTGAATACGCTGGTGGGTCTGTCCGCCAGTTTTGCTCTTTTTAACCTGCTACATCTGAATTATTGGCTATCTACGTTTGGCGGGAATACGATTGGTGCTGTAGTGAGTTATGTGCTTAACCGCACGTTTACCTTTCGTTCGAATGCCAGCATCGGCAGCAGTTGGTGGAAGTTCGGACTGGTCATTCTCATCTGCTACGGATGTTCTTACGGGATTAGCTGGCTGCTTGCCGAAGCGCTTCGTTCCTACATCTCAAATGCCAGTACGAGCTGGCTCCATAACGGTGCTATCCTGGTCGGAAATGGCTTGTACACGATTGGCAATTATGTCGGGCATAAATATTTCACCTTCCGTACTCATGATCCTAAATGAGGCAGGGCATCCTACACCTAAGAGGTGATTGACGATGTCACGAAGAAGAAGAAACCGGGCTATGGTGCCCGGATCCGAACATGGCTTAGGGCTTCTCAAGGCTCACGTTATGCAAAATCAAGGGTATGCTGTTAATCCGCAGCAACCTGATCTTGTCAAATACGAGGTTGCCCGTACACTTGGTGTCCCTTTGCAGCAAGGGTACAATGGACACCTTAGTTCAGAAGACGCCGGCAGAGTCGGCGGTCCAATCGGTGGAGCAATGGTGAAGGAGCTCGTACGCATGGCGCAACAGCAGCTAGCGAATGGGCGGCCTCCTCAGCAGTAAGCACGTCCCATTTAGATGCCAGCCATAATCCGGCGTATTCCCACATAAACTAGTAGCAAGCTGCTTGCAGCTCTACTTTTAATGGTGAAGTCAGGTGATGATGGCAGATGAATCCTCCAGGCAATCGTTCGTCAAAACCCGATTGGAAGGGACTGTCGGCGCAAGCCGGCGATGTGCTAGGCCCCGAGTTCTGGCAGGACATTGCCAGTATTATTCCACTAACCGGACCCAGAGTTGATATGTATGAAACGCCGCAGGAACTCGTAGTGGTCGCAGAGGTTCCAGGATTGTCGTCCCCTGAGAACATCCAGCTATCCTTCCGCGACCAGTCTCTCCTCATCCGAGGGATGCTCGTTCGTCCTTATCAGGTTAGTGACGAGCAAATGCGGCTGTCTGAGCGCTATTTTGGCACATTTGAGCGAGCGATCCGCTTGCCTGGCAGGGCTTTGACGGATGGGATGCGTGCACAGTATCATAATGGTTTGCTGATCATTCGTATTCCGCTTGCTCCAGAGGGTGGCGAGAAGGTTATCCCCATACAGTTTACTTAAGACAACGGTTGAAGAAGATTGCCGACTCCCTTTTCACGAAGGTGGAGCCACGGTGATCTTTTTGTTTTGCAAAAAAAGAAATGATTCTGCGTTTGTCCCCATATAAATAGAAAGAGAACTTTGCGAAATCGAGGATTTGGAGGGAATGCTCATGGTTCGGATCCAATTTCAATCCATTCATATTGATGACATAGCGGAAAACTCTAGCGTTAACAAGGGCAGCAACCGGATCAGCGGCAGACGACATTCTTCCAAGACGAATCAAGGGCTCGGGGCTATACTTGGTGAGCGTAATGTGGCGTTGGGTGGGAAGCATACAGTCCTGGATAACGATACATTTGATGTTAAACCGAATACACGAAAGAGCTGAGCTAATCTATGTGGTTTCAAAAAAAGAAAACACCGCCGCCTCCAACTGCACCCTCTAACGCGACTCCCAAACCTTCGATGAGAAACGAATCCATTTCAAACTCACAATCGCATACCGTTCACTTATTGGAACAGCGGCTGCGAAGACTGGAAGAACAGTTGGCCGACCTCTCTGCCAAGCATCCACGCATTCATATTGATAACCTTCACGTTCATCAGCCTGTTCTCGAAAACTTAACGTTTCGTCTCGATCATCTCGATATTAAGGAGCTTAGCGGTTCATTAAATTTGGGCAACAATTTCGGTGCTAAGCCGAATGGAAAAGCCCAGGATGAGGCCGTGGATAAGGTCTTCCAGCGTTCTCAGGTCACTAAAGAACCGCGACAGGAGCGATCATCAGACGGCCTCTCGAATTCGTCACCTGTACAAGAAGGTTCCGGTCCTGAGCGAACCTCAACTGGCTACCGCTATACCCCTCCCCAGTCGTCAAAAGTATAGAGATGAGGTGATTGACTGTGTCATCGTTCATGTCTCCAACCTTTATCATCGGTTCGATCCGGATTGGATCCGTGGAAAGTGCATCCTGCATCAACATGGGAAATAATTGGCCCACTGACTTTCAAAGTAATCAAAAAACAGTGCAAGGCTTTGGCGCCGTCGAAGGGGATCATAATCAATTGGTCGGCACTCGTTCTATGCTGAACGATTCCGACTTCCTTGACATGCTCAATGTCGGCGATAACGATACGCCGGAGTGGCTCCAAGAGATGATAACCGTGCAAGCGCAAGCGTCGGGTTTCACCGCTGGGGCTGCCCCCTCTTCACCCCAAGCAGATGCAACAACAAAAGCTCCGCAAACGGCCGAGTAAGGCTGCCCGCGGAGCTTTATTTTTTAAACACGGCCAATGATCAAGTCACCCTTGGTATATGGTGCATCAATGATATCGTTATCGTACACGGTGTTAATATTGTTCCACACCACGTTATGCTCACCACTTACTTCACCAAGGCCACTATTGCTTTTGCCGCTCGTTGACCAATTCACTTGCGCGTTCGTACCAATGAATATGCCAGAAGCATCGGTGATCGAATTGACATGAATCGAATCAAATTGAATCAATGGCGGGTCTAACGGTCCGGGTAGATTCAGCATCGCTTACAACCACCCTTCATTTTAAACTTGATTCGTTAAAGCTGGTTTAAAATCCTGATCGTTAATTGGTGCATCAATAAAGTCATTATCAAAGATGGTATTGACGAAGTTACAGGCGATCGAATTGCCGATGAATTCACCGGTGCCGTAATTGTTTTTACTATGGGAATCCCAGCTGGATTGTGCATTCTCACCAATCCCGATCGTTGCATTCGTATTCTGATTATTAATATTGATCATGTTAAACACGATGGAACTCGGCATGCTGCTCACTCCCTGTCCGCGATTGGTTCTAGGGCTGCTCCCTCATGCACGGGACCCTGCCGTAAACCTGTATCTTAGCCTATTCAGTGAGCAGGGAAATGGTGCGGCCTTTCAAAGACGCTTTATCCAAATGAAAAAAGACTCTTCCCAGAAGGAAAGAGTCTTCGAACACGATGATCAGAACCAGAGTCCTGGACCACCGAAACCACCAAAGCCGCCACCAAAGCCAGGCCCAAAGCCACCGCCAAATCCAGGGCCAAAGCCGCCACCAAAACCACCAAAGCCACCACCGAAACCACCATATGCATAAGGTGCCGTGCCAATTGCCAACAAATCAAATAGTACCAACGGGATAATCGCTTTTACTTGCACTTTTTTCCCATTTTGTGGAGCAACCATCAACGTGTTACCGCTGATTCGCACCAATTTACCAGTTACCTGTGTACCATCCTTTTTAACAGCCACAATTTCTTTCCCGATCAATTTACGAACTTCTTCTTTACGAATTTTGGATGCCACGAACGTCCACCTCCTCTTTACCCAATAGAGATACATTGCTCTACAGTGTATGGCATATGGGGTAACATCGCATGGATAGCTGTCCATTTTGCAGCAAAAATACGCTCATGTCTCTACAGAAAGCTTGGTCAATGCTCTTTTAGCTGGTCCTTCAATGACATCACCTTGGAACGAATATCTAGAACCGTGACATGGACAATCCCATGTACGCTCCGCATCATTCCAATCCACTTCACATCCCAAATGGGTACAAGTCGTATCAACGATGTGCAGTTCGCCATTCGGTTCTCTGTACGCACCAGCTCTCTTCCCGTTCACGCTGACAACAGACCCTTCATCAGGCAACAGTTCTTCGGGTTGCTTATGCAACAAATCAAACTTACCCGCAACAAACTCTTTCGCGACATTGGCATTCTGCATGACAAATGTTCGGATACTAGGATCGGCATGGAACCGATGCGGTGTGAATACGTCTTCATAGGGGCTCTTCTCCCCTAGAATGATCTTCGTATTCAGCAGCGCCGCTGTCATGCTGGTCGTCATTCCCCATTTGCGAAAGCCGGTCGCCATCAAGAGGTGAGGAGCATCGGAAAATTGCTTTCCGATATAGGGCATTTTATCCAGTGTGAACACATCTTGAGCGGACCAACGATACAAAATCTCCTTGAGTCCGAACATGTCCTCGCCGAACTTCTGAAGATTTTCATAATACTGATGGGTGCATAAGCCTTGCCCGGTCTTATGACCCTCCCCTCCGATAAGTACAGCAGGTTCCCCATGGATGGTGACAGCACGAAGAGAACGACTTGGCTGCTCCACATTGATGTACATCCCGCCAGGGAAAGCTTTCTCCGTCCGCACTGCAAGGACATACGACTTCTCCGCATGCAGACGAGTGAAATAAGCGCCCTTGATGTCATTGAACGGATAGTGGGAAGCTGTGACCACATAATTGCAAGTAACATAATTCCCTTGCTTTGTTGTGACAACGGATGGCTGTTCATGAGTCGCACCAACGACGGTTGTTCCTTCATAAATTTGACCGCCCAGTTTCGTAATCTCCTGAAGGAGTCTGATCAGGTAAGGCACAGGATTAAACCTAGCCTGATCCTTTAATCGAATGGCTGCTTTCGTCGCGAAAGGCAGCGGTGTGGATTCCAAATAGTCACCACCGATTTGCATCTGCCCATAGGCCATATATTCATCTTGTAGTTGTTGTAGATACGCATCATCACTCGTATAGAGATAAGCATCTTCTTCCGTAAGCTGACATTCAATGCCTAGTTCAGTAATCGTTTGTTTGATAAGAACCAATGCTTCTTGATTAGCCTCATAATAGAGACGAGTCTTCTCCTCTCCAAAATGAGAAAGAAACTCATGATAGATAAGTCCATGCTGCGTTGTGATTTTGGCGGTTGTATGTCCTGTCGTTCCTTCTAAGATTGGACCCGCATTCAGAACAACAACTTTAACGCCTTTCTTAGCCAGTAAATACGCTGTGGTTATCCCTGTAATACCTGCACCAATGACAACTACATCGGTCTTCAAATCGGCTGTCAGCGCAGGAAACTGAGGGAGCTTATCGACAGAATCCAGCCAAAATGACTGGGGGAATTGCGGTAAAGTAGCGGCGGAAGCCTCTCCATGTTGCGTCAATTTTACGTTCTCCTTTTGTTCCATTTTCTACCTATTTTGTCCTTGGTGGGGGAATTGTATGTATGTAGTGGGGATTACAATTTGCCATGGAACATATGTTCCGATATGATGAAGTTAACATCAGAACCAAATATAAATTTACAATTAGCTAGGAGTGAGTAAATGTCAGAGAACGTGAAGGGCACACTCGTTAACATCGTACCTTGGTCCGAATCCAACCTCGAACTTCTTCGGCTCATCAATTCTCCTGAGATGATGGAACATCTGGGTGGTCCCGAGACTGAGGAGCAGCTGGCAATTCGCCACAAACGGTATCTCGCAATCAGCGGCAAAGGCACGGGGCATATGTTTAGCATCGTACTGCTGCCTAATCATGAAGTCGTGGGTAGTATTGGCTACTGGGATAGTCAATGGCAAGGACAACATGTATACGAAGTCGGTTGGAGTGTCCTGCCAGACTTTCAAGGACGAGGGCTGGCTAGTGCGGCTTTGCTTGCAGCTATTACTCATGCGAGTTCCGAAGCCAAATTTCGGTGGATGCATGCTTTTCCCTCCATTCACAATCCAGCATCGAATGCTGTTTGTCGTAAACTTAACTTTACGCAGATGAGCGAGTGTGAATTCGAGTATCCACCTGGACATTTCATGCAATGTAACGATTGGCGATTGGATCTCGCTGATTCCAGAATGCCGATTGAATGATTTAGCTACTGTATCTAGCATTTGGCGGTCACTAGGATCGCTGAAAGTAGAAATCAGCTCAGCTGCTGCCAGTGTGGGGCTGATACTGGGGATGCTGGGGTTGCTGGGGTGGATTAACTGGATTTTCTACAGCTAAATCCGGGGAAATCTAGCATTGTTGGGGTTTAACTGGATTTCCTACAGCTAATTTTGCTCAAAATGACTGTTTTGATGGAATGTGCAGAAATTAACGGGAGAAAATCCAGTTGTTTTCCAAAAACCGGAGATTTGGCTCGAATTAGATGCAGAAAATCCAGTTATTTACTCAATCAGGATGACTTGCGGCAGGTAAGGGGAAACGAAATAGGTGGGTAAGGAGGGCGTTGGAGGTAGTCAGGATAAAGAGAAGAATGTGCGAAAAGTGGAGTAGCGTGTGTTAGTGGAGTACCCTGGGCTAGTTGGAGTAGCGTGTGCTGGTTGGAGTAGCGTGTGCTGGTTGGAGTAGTGTGCGCTACTGGAGTACCGTGGTCTTGTGGAGTAGCGTGGGCTTGTGGAGTAGCGTGTTTGTGGAGTACCGTTTGCTTGTGGAGTAACCTGTGCCAGTTGGAGTAGCGTGTTAGCGGAGTACCGTGGGCTTATGGAAAATGTGGAGTAATGAGTAGCAAGGAAGTGAGTGGAAGCTATGAATGTAGTGCCCGCTGGAGTACGGTTGTTGATTTTCTGAAAACTCTGAAGTCTTTAAAGTTCTCTCACCCTGTGAGAAAACCTCTATCGAGGAGAGACTTTGGTCTACGCCTAAAGATCCCTATATGGTTTTATCGCCAAATAGAAAGATGTTTTCGGGATCCGAAAACTTATACTTTCTATTGTGGTCAGAAATGCAAAAGAGCACTTTTCGAATGGGTGCCCCCCACCGTTATTGGAAATTGATGCGAATAGGCATCAATTTGGACTGATTTCAAAAGATTATCCTTAAATACACTAAAAAGGTTGCCTTTTTGCACGTATTTATCAATTTCAACCCTAATTTAGTGAGAAAGGTTGTATTTTTGCATTTTTGAGGAAGGGGAGCAATGAGCGAGAGTGATCCATCCAGCCCCCGCGCTGTCCCCCGTAGTTCCACGTTCGGGCTTCGAGCTTCGAGCTTGTGGGTCGGCTATCGAGGCGAATACACAATAAAAAACCGCTCTTCCAACACAAGGTCAGAAACAGCGGCAAGCTTATGAGGTGAGGCGGTCTGCTTTTAGAATAAGTATGAGTCTACTATGCTTTACGAATTTTTCCAAGCTCGGTCGTGATCGCATCAATCTCGCTAATGCTGAAACGATCCTTGCTCGTAACCATATCATAAAGATCTTTCAAATCCTCGTACTTTTCTTCTTTCACGTTAGAGGCTTTAATGGATCCTCCTGTTGCCATACGCAGCTTTCTTGTAATACCTTCAAACATAAATTCAACGTTCGCTTCCGACCATATATTCAAATCCAATGTAATCATCCTTCCATCGCTGTCTTTTCATCATTTTAAAGCACATACAGGGTATTGTAAAATACAGTTTGTCTCATTATGCAAAAAAGAAGCAAAGACAGAACGTCTCGCTTCCATATTTCTTCTATATCACGATTGATTTAAGTACATTCGGCCCAACCATTTTGACTAACGGACGTTGCAATTCAGCGGAATCGACATCCAGACTAACACAGATAAGGCGAATATGCTCGTCAGCCAATTTGCGTGCATCCTCGTAGGATAGCTTAAACTGAATACAATAGGAGATAAAGCCATGTAAAGACATAAACAAATTCCAAGGAAGTGTAAACTTCCGACTCTCAGCTCCTGGCTGATCTACCATCACTTCACGAATCACAATGGCAAACATGTCCAAGCACTGCGCTTGTTCGGTACGCGAGTACTGCTGTAGTTCTGGCTCGTTAATCATAAACATCATTTCGTAGTGATTCGGATTACTTAACCCAAACCAAACGAATTCCATCATTAACTTTTGGAGCAAATTCACGCTAAACCCATGCTCACGAATAATCATTTCCCGCTGACGCTGCAGCAGTAAGGCGAAATCGTCTTTAATTAGTGCATAAAATAATTCAGCTTTCTCATTAAAATGGTAATATAACGCACCATGACTGTACCCCATTGCTTTAGCAATGCTTCGCATCGTTAAAGCGCGATAGCCGAAAGTAGCGAATAATTCCCGCGCCTCTGTAAGAATTCGTTCTCTGCTAAGCTCTTGCGCGACTGCTTTCCTAGCCATTCCTATCCCTCCGCATCCTCAGCTCATATGAAATTTGTTGGGTCTTCTGGGGAGCCTGCCTATTCAGGCAAGCTCTCATGAACGATATATTCGTTCCTACCCGCGACGATCAAGCTTTGACCTTGTGTAACATCAGTTGCCCAATTCATGAATGCTTCCGCTTCAGCTGCTAAGGGGTAACAAGGAACGGTTACTTTGTCCGTAAATCCAATATCCCCTAACAGCATCCCTTGATTTCTCAGTTCATTTTCCAGCTTGCCATACCATGTATAATCGACTTCAATCAGCACGAGCTGATGATTTACTTTATAAATCGGCTTTCCTGCTTCTATGCCTGCCACAGCCCCATCCGTATAAGCACGAATAAGTCCGCCAGCACCTAACATGATGCCACCAAAATAACGAGTAACAGCGACAACGGTATTCTTGAGCCCTTGATGCTTCATCACTTCCAGAATCGGCTTCCCTGCGGTACCGCTGGGTTCTCCATCATCGGATTGCTTCTGGATTTGATCCCGCTCACCAATGATATACGCACTGCAATTATGCGTCGCCGACCTGTGTTCCTTCTTGATCGCTTCAATAAACTGGATTGCTTCTTCTTCTGACTCTACGGGTTTAGCATGACCGATGAAACGTGACTTCTTGATGATAATCTCAGACGAACCATACGAATGGATTGTGCGATAATGTGCTAGCATAGCCAACCTTTCTCGGTAGAAGGAAACAACTGTTTCACTATATTCTACACACAACGTTAGACTTCGACAATATAGAAAGAAAATTTACCACATAAATAATGGAAAAAAAGGTGCAAAAAAACGACCTATCCGATAGGATTGATCGTTTTTTTTGTGAGATGCTAATTACTGCTGCAAACGAGCTTCAAGTTCTGCTTTTTCTTTCTCATAGCCAGGCTTGCCTAAGAGAGCAAACATGTTCTTTTTGTACGCTTCAACACCCGGTTGATCGAACGGATTCACACCCATCAAGTAACCGCTGATGCCGCATGCTTTTTCAAAGAAATAGACCATGTATCCGAAAGAGTAAGGCGTCATATCCGGCAATGTTACGATCAGGTTCGGTACTTGACCGTCTGTATGCGCAAGCATCGTGCCTTGGAATGCCTTCTTGTTTACGAAATCCATGGTTTTGCCGCTAAGGAAATTCAGACCATCCAGATCATCTGCATCTGTACCGATCGTGATATGATCAGCCACTTGATCAACTTGGATAACCGTTTCGAACAAAATGCGATTACCATCTTGAACGAATTGTCCCATGGAATGAAGATCCGTTGAGAAGTCTACGGAAGCAGGATAAATCCCTTTGTAGTCCTTCCCTTCGCTCTCACCGAACAATTGCTTCCACCACTCCGAAACGAAATGCAGGGATGGCTCATAGTTCACGAGGATCTCAATCGTTTTGCCTTTACGATACAAGGAGTTACGAACAGCTGCATATTGGTAGGCTTGGTTTTCGCTCAGTTTCGGATTCGAGAATTCTTGCTGCGCATCTGCCGCACCTTTCATGATTGCTTCAACGTCAATGCCAGCTGTCGCAATAGGAAGCAATCCAACCGCGGTTAACACGGAGTATCGTCCACCAACATCATCCGGAATAACGAACGTTTCGTAGCCTTCTGCTGTTGCTAAAGTTTTGAGCGCGCCCTTCTCTTGATCCGTTGTTGCGTAGATACGTTTGCGAGCGGCTTCCTTGCCGTACTTCTTCTCCAATAGTTCGCGGAAAATACGGAAAGCAATCGCTGGCTCCGTTGTTGTACCGGATTTGGAGATCACGTTCACGGAGAAATCTTTGCCTTCAAGCAATTGAAGCAAGTGTGTGACATATGTAGAAGAGATGTTATTTCCTACGAAATAAATCTCAGGTGTTTTACGTTTATCTTTTGGCAAAATGTTATAAAAAGAATGAGACAACATTTCTAGTGCCGCACGTGCGCCTAGATAGGAGCCACCAATACCGATCACAACAAGAACGTCGGAATCCGATTGAATTTGCTTCGCAGATGTTTGAATGCGGGCAAACTCTTCACGATTGTAGTTCTCAGGAAGATCTACCCATCCTAAATAGTCAGAACCTGCGCCTGTTTTGTTATGCAGTTGATCATGGGCTAGCTCCACTTGAGCCGACAAATAATCGACCTCATGCTGGGACAAAAAAGATAATGCCTTGCTGTAATCAAATTGTAATTTTTTACTCAATAGGTTCGCCTCCATCTCTATTTTTACCTTTTCCTAGCATACTTATTTGCTTGTCCAAAAGCAAGCGAGAAAGGAATTCACAGGTATTAATTCCCATGCTAAAATGAAGTCAGAGGTGAGGACATGAAACGTATCGGCTTTATTGGACTTGGCACAATGGGTAGGCCCATGGCTGCTAACCTTATTCAAAAAGGTTTTATGGTAACTGTATATAATCGTACTGCTGGAAAAGCGGACGAGCTTGGGCGATTAGGGGCTGAAGTTAGCCTCACACCTGCCGAAGTCGCTCGCAACTCCGATGTCCTATTTACGATGCTCAGCAACGATGCTGCGCTTCTCGAAACATTTTACAGTGAGCAAGGTATTCTGAGCGGAATTCATCCGGCACTCACCATTATTGACACCAGCACCGTATCTCCCCAAACAAGTCAAAAGCTCGCGGAAGAGCTCGCAGCACATTTCGTCGACTTCCTCGACGCGCCTGTTACAGGTACGAAGCCCGCTGCTGAAGCTGCTACGCTTACGTTCATGGTTGGCGGCAGCCGAGAAGTATTCGAGGAGCAGCAAGAATTGTTCCACGTACTTGGCAGCAAAGCTCTTTACCTAGGGCCGAGCGGTTCTGGTTCTTATGCGAAGCTCGCTCACAATACAATGGTCGGAATTAATCTTGCAGGACTTGCCGAAGGCTTGTCTATCGCAACGAAGGCTGGCATTCATCCTAGCCAATTCTTAGAAATCGTCCGCTCCGGCGGAGCCAATAGCAAGCAAGTCGAGCTCAAAGGCGATAAAATTCTCGATCGCGATTTCAGCAATCAATTCTCCTTGAAGTTGATGCTAAAAGATTTGCAGCTCGCACAAGAAATAACTGGTAAATTTCAATTGCCGACGCCAATGCTGCAATCTGCCACCAATCTATTCCAGATCGGCCTAAGCAAAGGCTTAGGTGAAGAAGATCTTAGCGCTGTCATTAAGTGCTATGAGGAATGGATGGGGCAAGAGGTTGTAAAGCCAAGTGAGCCTATTGCTACGGAACCGGTGAAAGTTGCTTCTCCGCTCTCGGGTCGCGAACGTCGTAAGAATACACGGGTACAGCTGGATATTAACTTGAAGCTGTCCATTTATCAGTGGGAGCAAGAAGGCTCTTTTTCCGGACAAAATATTGACGGAACTCTCTTCGATTTATCCGAGAGCGGACTGCAGATCACAACCGATGTGCTGCTTGCGCCGGATATGTTCGTCGTCATCCACTTCCCTCAGGAAGCTGGATTACCTCCAATCACGGGTCGCGTCATTCGCATCGTGACCGAAGGTCGCAGCTTCCGCTATGGTTGTATGCTGTCTGGTTTGCCGCCGTATGTGCGGATTAAGTTGGAGCAGTATATTGAGGATCATATTACGAGTGCGGTGTAGTATATTCTAATAGAAAAAGAACACTGTGTCTTCCTTCAATGGAAGAGGCGGTGTTCTTTTTAAGTTTCATTGCAATTGGTGGTTCACATCTGCCCTGACACTTTACGAAGCTCATTGGCTAGACGGTGAAACTCTTCCCTAGCTTCAACATCCTCCGTGCTCATCCAAGCAGCGGATAAAAAGTTAATAATTTTATTGGCATCATCCGAACTCATCATATACTCCCTTTCCTCTTCAACTTGATCAAAACGTGTCAGATCACTTCCCTCAATAATAGTAATTAGCTTGTCCGCATAGTGTGGATCTGTCGCATATCCTGCTTGCTGAAGTCCCCGACTAGCTTTTCGGTAGTCTTGTTCATTTACTATCTTGGCGTACCGTGGATTGTTCGTAAGTAGGATAGCGTGATCGCGTATACTGTCACTCCAACTTTCATATACACGGAACCCATCTACAATTTGCATCCACTTGCCGTTAATGAATTCCTGCGTAGTCTGCTGTTGCCCGCTCCCTTTAATCCCAAATAAATTATTGCCTGGGGCATATCGTCCCCAACCACTTTCCAGAATAGCCTGTGCTATCGTCACACTAGCCAAAATACCAAATGCCAGCATATTTGCTTGTGCGGCAGGTGCAATTTGCACAATAAATGCTTCCTTGTTCATAACCCTTCCCCCTTGCTTCGCAAAACTTGAATCATTTGCTTCAAAAAGACAGGAAGGGGCAGACCTAAACGTCCGTAATTTTCAGTAATTGAAATAAACTCATTGGCCAAGTAAAAATAGATCGCGCCTGTCATCATTAAGTCTGTGTCCAAGAGAATATCCATGCGATGAGCCAGCATAATGACAAGCAGCATCAGCCCTTTGCGTGCCAGGCCCCAAAAACCAACTTGACTGTTGAGGCCCTGCTGCTCTTTGATCGAAGCCGCAATACCTGTCACATAATCGACGAGTATCGCCATAAGGAAGAGGCTTATAAGTTCGTTCCATCCGCCGAAGGTGTAGGTTATAATGGCTCCGAAAGTTGCTGTAAGCAGGTTAAAACTGATTTGGTTCATGTTTTTGCTCCTTTCTTGAGGGGTGGGGGGGCTACCTGGATTATTGCTTCCTGGTAGCCCCAATATTGGGTTTCACCACGATATTGATGCGATATCCTCAGCATGAGTCGCGGATAGGACAGCGTCTTTTAGCTCCCAATACTTGCTTATGTTCGCGGTTTTATGAGCGATCCCGTCGGCGTACAGCACCTTGAATTGTTCGAACGTATGAGGCTGCGGAACGCCTGATGCTTTCCACATGACGTTTCCGGTAATAATCCCCGCTAAGATTGCATTAAATGTGCTTCCGAGATTAATCTGATCATTGTACCCAAAGTCATACGTGATATCTGTGCCGAGGGCGTCAGATGTGAATCCTGCGAGGATTGATTCATTACAAGCGGTGTTGAGTAGGTTAATTTTAGCGGTTCGGGCGTCGTTCAATGACTGTTCTGGCGTAGGTTGCATAGCGTTCCAGGTAGATTGAAGGACTTCTAGAGACGGCTGTTCCTCATCCATGTTCCATTGTGCGATGTACGGGCCGTTGCCGTCTGAATCGTCTTGGACAATGAAGTCGGTCATGGGTATGGATTGTGGGTAAAGATGCTTGATTGCTAGTGCTATGTTCATGTGGGTTCCTCCTTTAGGCGATTCTTGTAATGTCTAAGTATGCGGCTGTTGTCAAGACTGTAGTCGAACTTGTGATAATGTAAATTTCTAGGTAGTCGTTGGCTAGTAAATCGAAAGTGGCGTTAAATGGTATCGTCGGTGCCGCAAGTGATGTACCGTTGTTTATGCTTATAAACCTTGATGGCGAACCATTTTTATAGACAATAACGGATAGTGTATTGCTTGTACTCATGCCCGAACTGAATGCTAATGCACCTTTAATGTCGTAAGTCCCCGCATTTTTAGCTGTAAATCGACTAGATGAGAATTCCGCTAGATTGTCTATACTTACCGATTGAAATAGCACCTTTGTGTTAGTTCCCGCTGATATATTCTGCGTAGCATTAGGTACATAATATATACGGCTTCTACTTGCTTGTGTGTTATCTCCCCAAGGGTTAAGTACGCCACCTGAAGGAATGTTGATTCCTCCGTTTTGAGCAACGTCCGTCCCTCCTATCGGTTGTGTCCCATATCGAGAAATCATCCCACCATTTTGCGCTACCGTTGAAAATATATTACCTGTCCCTGAATTAGATTCAGACATAATCCTTCCGTTATTAGCTAAGAGTGAATATGCCCTGTTAGAAATTACCGAACTATTGATATATAAGTTAGATGTTTCTGAAACCACCCCTAAATACCCTGTCGCTGATGCTACTATATTCATGTACGAAGCCACAACCCTTGTACTACTAAATACATTCATAGCTGTATTTGTTGTGATTGTAAGATTAAATCCTCTCACTACAATGTTCGCTGAATTAGTAGATACTAATATTGAACTCAATGTTACATTTGTACTAACTACCGTATCGCCGTATAAATTAACCGTAGATTTCCCGCTAAATCCGTTTATTCTAATATCTTCCGCATACGTAGCTGACGCTACGTTTATCGTAACCAAATGATTGACAATTTGAGGAATACTATCAATTGCCCGTTGAATCGTCTTAAACGGCCTCCCAGCGCTACCATCGTTATTGTCCGAACCGTTTGTCCCGTCTACGTATAACGTCATTGCGGCACTTGTCTTTTGCGGGACGTTGTAAATTTGTCGCGCTAGAATTTCCGCAGCGCTGATACGTGCGTCCTGGTCTGCGCTGTTCGTTGCCAGTGTATCGACCACCGTTTTAAGGTTACTAGCTACTTCGCCAGCTACAGCCTGTACTGGGGTTGATAGTAGATATTGGTCTAGTGCAATATACGAGACTTCGTACGTTGCTGTTAGGTCGTAGTTTGACGAGTGTATGAGTGCCTTTGTTTTTCCATATACATTACTTGACCCTGTGTAAATATTCCATTTGTTATCAAGTTTACCGTTCTTGTAGATTACTAGTATTCTATCGGCTCTGTTTTTGAAAAGTGTAACAAGTACACCACTAACTAATAAGGCACTATCATTCACGTAATAGTAACTATCAGGGGTGTTAAAAGCAGGGTTCGCCTTCTCTCGAATTACTACCCCTTGTCCCACTTCAATCTGATTCAATCCCTCATGTAAACTCATACCTGCGTCTACTTGGATTTCCTCAAATACTGGTGTAGCTAGTTGATAGGTTAGTTTGTAAGGTGTCCACCCTCCCTGTCTGTTTGAGGTAGTCGGAAGTGTAGTGGTCGGTCCTGTTGGGGCTACTTTTTTCCCTGTTGGAAAAGTTGTATTACCACCACTTGCCCCGCACCATACTTCTGTCCAGTATTTTGTTCCTGAAGTGTAAAGCGCCCCAGTTACATCGCTCATAACCCAACCATAGAAATATGCTTGTATCTCTTGTGCTGTAGGTGTGTATGTCTCACCCCAACCACTGTCCGTGTCGGCAATAGATACGTAAAAATAGTTATCTGCACTGTTTGTTGCTTGTTCTGCCGCGTTAAGTCCAAGTAGATTACGTAATATCTTTCCATCATATTTTGTAGTTACCGAGGTATTGTTTGACCACAAAGGTAAGCCTGCAAGGGCTACTAATTTGTATCCGCTAGCTTCAACGGAAAAAATCCATGGTAAACTCCCGTCTAACAACACATCCTTAAAACGCTTCTCAACACAGTATTTCCCATCACGCTTAAACAACGTGTCATATACTGTCCCATCGACGGATGATGCTAATTGTACGTTAGGGAATGCAAGCATATCGTCGTTACGTGGCTTGAATGGTTTGGCGGTTGTGCCAAGGTTGAGCATGGGGTTAGTGAATGTGAATGTTCCTGCTCCCGCGCTCAAATTACCAACGTACACACTTATTTGCGTGTTATTTCCACTGTTGAATGTTCGATTGGCAGAACCCCAAGTCAACAATGTTCCACTGCTAGCTATAACCGCATAACCTGCCCCCGGAGATAACGTAGCACTGAAAGTGTAGTCTTGATTAGGTAAAACGGGAACCGTTAAATACATTTGTTCACCACTCGCCAATGCCCCAGACAATGTTATAAGTGTCGTGATGTACGGGGAATTAATAACCCATGAACCATTAGCTGTGACATTCTGTGTCCACTCGTTAGACGTAGGATGTAAGTTTTCCCCATACTTAATTACATAAGGTGCATTCACATGTTTTACATCGTCTACGTATGGATATTTAGCGGCGATTTGTGCGGCTGTCATACTGTCGATTGCGTTGTACTCTGACAATCCAGATAATTCGTAGACTCGAATACCATCTACAAAAGCATATTGACCTGCAACACCACCAACTAAATGTTGAATACTTAAAGTCGTGTCAGATCCTTTGGTTGTCTTAAAATACGACAGATTAAACTTGGTTGTATCTGTTACACTATTCCCTGAAACAGATATGTCTGATAATCGTATACTTGTGCTTGTAGCGTTTCCGTTCTTTACTTCTCCAAGAACAATATAATATTTACCTGCTTGGAAGGTTATTTGTGTGGTTGTTTGGGCTACTCCCGCGACAAATGTAGCAGAGATAGTAGATTTTATGGCGTTGTTTCCGTACTGCTTATTACTAGAGTCTAAGGCAATAGTTACTTGGGACGCTATAAATTTGCTCGCCCCCTCACAATTCCCATCCCTCCCCAACAAATTAACCAACGTACGCCCCTTAATACTCAAGTTGTTCAATGGCGAACTCTGTGGAACATTAACAACCTGCATCCCATTAACCAAATTAACAGCCGTTGGCGGTGGACTCACGCCAACTTGCGAACCAAGCTGCGCATCTATCCTATCCCAGTTATCATTCAACATGGTGTTAATATCGAATGTATCATTGCCGTCTGTGGACGGATTTTTCTTATACAGTCCTATATTCGTGGTGGTGCTGGACATATGTTTTTCCCTCCATTTTAAACGGGGATGAATGGCGCGAAGTCGGTCATTTTCCTCGTTTGAATTTCACTAATTTTTATCGTTTGGTGCAACTGGCTGAGTAAGAAATATTTGTACTTATAGATCACCTGTAAATGGGCTGGCTTGATTTCCTCGATAGCTGCTTGCAGGTCGTTTAGGTTCGGCGGCGTCCCCAACGTATCCACGAACCTCACCGTAAACTGGTACGAACCCGGCTGCTGCGTAACCTCCACCGCACCGCGGTCATAAGCCTCGGCCACGCTCTGAATCAAATCCACGGTGACGGTTCCGACACCGCGCAGCTTAGCATTGATCACCGACCGACGCTGATCGTCGGGCTTGGCCGGCACCGGCGCGATGCCGAGCTCGGCTTCCCACGCGTCCAGCCCCCACGTCGCGGAGCCCACGAAAAATTGCGCCAATGTCTCCTCCAAGGAGACACGCAGTTGATCGAGCTCCGCCCCTTGGGCTTGCAGGATAGAGCCCATGACGCGCGATGTCTCGTAGTAATCCGGCAAGTAGCCGAGCATCCGGTTGCCGCTTGTTGAAGTCACTTGCGTCATACTAGTGACACCGTCCCCACAACGGCAACTTGCCCAACGTTGATTGCGATGTTGGAGCTGCCGCCATTAATCAGCAGGTTGGCATAATCCTGCACGCCAGGCGTGTCGAGCAACAAGGAGCCGATGCGCACATAGCGTACCGCTGGATCACTAGAGAACGCCAGTTCGGATAAATAGGCGCGAACGGCCCCGGTGAAATCATTTTTCACCTGTGTCAACGTTCTTGATCCATTCAATGTCAGCACGGCTTGAACGCCAATTGCGACTTCCGCAGCGGCCACGACGGATACAACCGCCCCAATCGGAGCTTTTCCCACCAAGGGTGGAGCAGGGTAGATGTACTGCTGCGCGGCTGTAACGATAGGAGCAGCAACGCTCCTTTTATCCGTGCCAATGATGACGACTTTGACTGTACCAGGACCCTGCCATAACGGCACCACCTGTGCTGCTCCAACTCCCGCAACATCGAGCGCCCAGTTCAGATAGTCGGCTTTATTGCCACTTGTGCCAGGAGAACGGACTTTGGCGTAATAACGATTGAGCAACGCATCATCTTTCTCAACTTCCGCTCCACCTGTCATGGGCGCTGTATTCGTCACGCTCATAATTCCTGCAATTGGCGTGATCAAAAGACTGATCGCCCCGCTCGGCACATTGCCCTTACTCCCACCTTCCACTGCCGAAACGGACACCATGACATATCCCGAACTATCCACTACAGCCGCAGCCAATGTCTCAAACATCATGGATGAAGTCCCCAGAAGAGTATCTGCCAATGTACCAACACGCGTTCCTTGAGGGACGACCGTCCCAACAACGCCTGTGAACTTCACTTGACCGACAGCTTTCATCGCCTCTTTGCGAGTAACGCCTCTCTCCGCACACCGTAAGTCCAGATACGAACCAAAGGTCGTTCCCGCGAATCCCCGCCGCAAAACCTCCTGTGCTTGCAACGCCGCAAGTGCCAACTCAATCGAAGCTGGAGCCACTGCATCCCAGACATAAGAACCTTCTGACTTGTCCAAATCGGAAGGCAAGCTGCTTAACATCCGGCTCCGGATCGCTTCCTCGGTCTGTTCTACCAAATAATCGGGTAAACTTGCCATATTAACTGATCACCACACTTCCTTTTAAGTTTTTTTGCTCGCCTCGCACGTTCACGATTTCACATTGAAACGAACACCGATCTTTTTCCCATTCAAATGTAAAATGGCGAACGTCCGCTGTACGCGGGTCGACCTTCAAGGTCTCCGTCGTAATACGCAAAATCTCCATTTCATTCGCTTGACGCGACAAATGCCGGGCAATCAAATCATCGTACTCCTGGCCGTATGCCCGGGAATACACCAGATGTGTGTAGCGCCGCGAACGCAGCGCCTTTTGGCACCATTCGAGCCATGCGTCGGTGCTCACGCATTCCGCGATTTTACCAGTCGGGGTTGTTACAAACTCGCCCGCGGAATGGTCAAACTTCGGACTGCGTCCGAAGGGGATCGCCCCCTTTTTGCCAGCTGCCAAAAATGCCTCTGTTCTTGTTCCAACTCCAACCCCTGTCCCAGAAATCGCGCCCACTAACGGAAATAAATTCGGCATCTATTTCACCACCTTACACAGAATTACGGCATCGTTGCCGTCATCGATCGGAATCGCGAGCACGCGGTCCCCAGGCTTCAAACCATGCTGAAACTCCATCCGTACATCCTCGACGCCTGACTCTGCAAAAGCAAATGTGCCTTGCCCCGATACGGGAACTCCGCCGCTGTTCAAACCCGAAACCGTGCCCGTCAGGGAAAAATTAGGAAAATGTAGCTTAGCCATCCAATCGGCCACATAGTAATCAGCAATTTCATGTTTAAAACGATCCAACTTCAGCCCACCAGCCGTCATCGTACCTAGTTCCGCAGGCAAACCGGAAACCGCGGAAGCGGCATGCCCTGACATCCGACTATCCAAAAGTGAAGCCAGCTTGTTATACGGATTCATTCATGTAATACCTCCTTCTGACGAGCTCGGGACTGCCTAGTTCCAGCACCATTTTGCCAGGGTCACCCAACTCGTGTCTGACCGACATCGCAATGAGCTCCATCCCGCTTCCCGCCAAATCTACTTTATCTCCGGCGCGAATGGTGTTAATATCCAGCGATGTGACACTGATCGTCTCCTGCATACCCGAGAGCAGGGCATGCGCAGCCTCTTTGGCTTCGGAAACGGATTGGAAACTGCTGTCTTGGACAATTTTTTGCAGCGTGCCTAACTCCGCAATCTCCCCTTCTTCTACAGCCAACACCTGCGCTGCTTCGCCATCTCCTGCTGATTTCGTGCCGAGCACCTTCACCTTAGTCACGGCCCCTTCGAGTGTCCTCTTTTGCATAATGTTCATCACATTCTCACTCGGCTCCAAAGACCATACGGTTGCATTACTGCCTATTTCCACAAGCTCCAACCCATTGATTGTCATGCGCGGACGGTACATCGGGCCGCCTTTCTTGGCCGTTTCTTTGAGATCCTTCATCATCATCGCGTACATTGTGTCGGAGCGGTACATCGCTTTGACAAGCTTGACACCTGTATCCGGCAAATGGCCAAGAGGGATGTTCCAATCCTCTGCATACCTGCGTATGCGCTCATTCGCCGTCATTCCGCCCGAAAATACATACTCATCTTCCGATTTGGCCAAATAAATCGTACAATCATACATCGTTACCGTTAGCCGATCCATCCGTTCATAACTGTTTTCGCACTGCCACACAACAGCTGGATGCAGTAGATCCACTGGCTCTGTCCCGCCAAAAGGCGTGCCAATCACACGAACACCTTGACCCGGCTTCATCCCCGGAAAATCCGACGTCACCACGATCGTCGCTTGCGCCCGATAGGAAATTTCGTCGAGCGATTCCTCCAGCGTCATTTCATATATCAAATCCCGCAAAGCATATTGCTCATCCAGCCAAATATCATAAGATCCACTAACCCAGGCCGCCATTAGGGCATCACCAGCTCTTGTCCGACCTGGATAACATCGGAATTATCACCGATTAATTCACGATTCATATCATAAATTTCCCGCCAACGGTTGCCGGAACCGAGATTCATTTTCGCAATCGCCCAAAGAGAATCCCCCGACTTGACCGTGTATGTAGCAGATACAGGTTTAATATCAGGCCGTGCCTCTCCGACAGAAGTGCCTATGCGCTCCGCCAGTGTCCTCACTTTATAGTCCTGCCAAGTACGAAAAGTCACATCGAAATACACATCTCCAGGCTCACCGCCTTTGAAACTGCTGTTATGCGCCGAAAGCATGACAAGCACATTCACATCCGTCCCCGTAATTCTCAGGCGGAGCGGCTCACGACTTTCCATCCATGTATTCAGCTGGTTCATCGCTGTTTGCGGATTGGGCAACGGCTGGTACTTACAGTAACTAGCGTCATATTGCGCTGGAAAAAAGGAAGAGAAGGCAATTTCCTTCACCTTCACACCTTGCGGCACATCCAGTTCGCCTCCACTAATAAGCGTAATCGTTTCAAAGCTTTTGTCTCGGCGAATGTTCACTTCTGTCGGATTGACGGGGAAGTGTAGCAACAAACTGTTCGGATCTTCTAGTGTAAAATCCATAGCTTGATTAAGCATTAGCGCTGCCCCCGTTCACTGAGCGGTTTTGCATGGCTGCGTTCATTTGCGACACAATTTGATGCCCGATCGTGAAAGCTAGCTTCTCCTTATCAACTTCCTCTTTCGGAAAATGAACCGCTACGCCATCCACTTTGACTTCATACTGGTTCGGAGGGGCAGTTTGCGTTGCCGAAGACTTCATCGCAGAAACAGCTTGAGCGGGATCAGCTGCCAAGGACTCGCGCCCCTGAGGTACTAGCGAGGTTTTGGACTCTGTTTCCTCCACAGGCTTCTTTTTCCCTGAAAACCATTTATTCGCAATAAATGATCCTGCTTTATCCCCAAGCCATCCTCCCACCATTCCACCTAATGCCGTTCCTAATCCCGGCAAAACGACCGAGCCCAGCGCAGCACCTAGCGCAGCGCCACCCGCACCTGCGCCTGCTTGAATCGCCGCTCCCGCTTTGTTCTCGGAAGTAAGTACATCCACAGCTGCCATTCCAATGCCAAGCGGTGCTGCCACTCTGCCCGCTCCTTTCAGCAGCTTGGAGCCACCTTTAAGCAGTTTGGACAGTCGTCCCTTTGTGGAAGACGGTGGATGTCCGTCAGGTTGTCCCTGTACAGCGACTCTCCCTGAATTACTATCATCTTGCGTAACCTCTGCAGCAATGGGTCTCGTCCTCCTGTTACCTACTGGTTGTGTACGATCGGATTGCAAATTGGTTGTCGTACCCGTGTTGGACTCCGTTTTCTTGCCTGCATTAGATTTCGTCTTCGAACTCGCATTCGGGCAGCATTTCGTACCGTTCCCTTCGAGCTTGCCTTTTCCCGAGGATAGCCCCTTCAAAGATTTAATGCTTTCGACCATCGTTTTAACGCTAGTTGCAACTGATTTGAAGCTCTCTGAAATAGACTTGAAAATTGAATTCAAACTTTGCGGGATCGATTTGAAACTTTCAACGAAGCTTTTACATCCCTCGCCTACTGCTTTGATTCCGTCGCCGAAGTTTCTAATCCCATCGCCTATCCCCTTGATTCCGTCGCCAATGCTACTTAATCCCGTACCTATTCCTTTGATTCCGTCACCGATGCTTGTAATTCCGGCACCGATGCTAACAATTCCATCGCCGATATTTTTGAGTCCATCACCTATGCCTGTGCCGATGCTTTTGATTCCATCGCCGATACTGCCAATTCCCGCGCCTATTCCTTTGAGTCCGTCACGGATGCTGCCAATTCCCGCACCTATTCCTTTAATTCCATCTCCGATGCTGCCAATTCCTGCGCCTATTCCTTTGAATCCGTCGCCTATGCTGCCAATTCCTGCGCCTATTCCTTTGAATCCGTCGCCTATGCTGCCAATTCCTGCGCCTATTCCTTTGATTCCGTCGCCGATACTGCCAATTCCTGCGCCTATTCCTTTGAATCCGTCGCCTATGCTGCCAATTCCGTCACCGATGCCGCTAAATCCCGCGCCGATATTTTTGAGTCCGTCACCTATGCCTGCGCCGATGCTTTTAATTCCATCGCCTATGCCTGCACCTATGCCTTTGAAAGCATCGCCTATCCCTTGAAGTCCTTCACTTATACCTTTGAATCCATCACCGAAACCTTTAAAAGCTTCGCCAAATAGCTTCAGCGCCTCACCTATTCTAGCTAAGCGGTCAATCCAAACATCGATCGGACTTTTCTTCTCAGGCGCTGACTTCACAGTAACCATCGACACGGAAGCTGAGGCAGATGCTTTCGCTACTGCCGATCCCCCGCCGCCCTGTATGCCTACAGATAACGTGCCGCCAAGCCCTTGCAGCAATTGCCGCAGCTGTTTCGCTGCACCAATCACCTGATCGTTGATGATCAGCTTCACATCGACTTTCGTGTGACCCAAATCCGCCAGCTGCAGCAGCAGCCGGTCAATCACAAAGGAAAAATAATCCCGCACCGCAATCGTCGGTCTCGCTGTCACTTGACTGAGTCTTGCACCAGCTTCCCCAGCCTTATCAAATAAACCTGACAGCCGCCCTACAGCTGAACTAGTCCGATCCACAGCTCTTCGCAATCCATCTTGCGCAGCTGTCACTCTTGCTAAATTGCCTGCCATCGCCATGTCATTCATGGCTCTCACCTCCTTGCGCGTTCACGCTCTCGCTGCAGCGCTTGTTCCTGCTCCAGCTCAAGTTCCAAGCTGGCCAGCAGGAATAGCTGCTCCCCGCGAGGCAGCTTCCAGAATGCTCCGGGGCGCAAATGATGACGCGTCCACATCGCATGGAGCATCGCCGGGAGCCCCCCGGAGGCAATTAGTTTTTTACTTCATCCAGCGTTGTGTTGAAGCCGCTCAGATCAAGTACTTCGTCCCCCAGCGCTGACAGCTCGCCAGCAAGCAAAATTCGCTTGATCACTTCCTCGCCAGAGCTAGCTTGATACTTCGTCAGCAACCGGGAGTCCCCCCAATTGGGGGACACAGTTGCGGCTGCAATGAGTGCGACATTGAACTGCTCTTCGTCGAGCCGATCGGTTTGGACGCCTCGGCGATCCGATCTTTCCGTGCAGCGCTCACGCAGTGCAAACACTTGTTTACCTGTTAATCCACGCAGAATAATGGGGACGCCAACCCGGGAAAGGGTTAACGTCTTTTCTGGCAATTGATCCGCTTCAAGCAGTTTTTGCAAAATTTGTTCATCAGTCAACATTAGGTATGTCCTCCTTTAAAATGGTTAAGTCAGGTTAAATCGCCTTAATGGGGTCATTCAATGTGTAGCCTTCGAACGTAAACGAAACTTCTTCTTTCACTTCCTCACCAGCTGTCCAGTTCGCTAGTTGAAGCTTGTCCAGCATCACATTGTTCAGCGTAATCCGCTCAAAGCCATAGGCATCCGGATCACCAAGTTTGGAAACAAGACTAAATTTATCGAATCCACGAGCAATCATATCGCTTGTTACTTTGAAACCGCTAAGTGTACCCGTCCCTTTCATAGCACCTTTCTTATGGCGAACCCACGGATCACCAGCTAGGTTAAGCTCTTTCTTTTGAACCTCAACATTTGCTTCTAGATGGTTGAAATTCGTTTGCCAAACACCACCAATAAATACACTTCCATATGTGCCTAAAATAACTCTACTCGCATCTAAACTCATTATTATGCCTCCCTTAATTTACGATAAATGTTCCGAAAATTTGTTCCATGACATCCGTCAATTGCGCTTCCCACTTGATGTACACTTGGTCAGGGGCAGGTGTGAGTACAGATCCTTGGCCGTAATAGGCAGGGTTCAGATACACATCGAAGCCCTGTGTTTCAATGACGCCAGCTTGCGCCAGTGCCTGCATATATTGCTTGGCTGCTTCCACGAGCGCGAGACGGCCCTCTTCTGTGTTGTTCACTTTCCCGATGTAGTTATCTTCCGCTGTACGCAGCAAATCGTTATTGATCGTGTCCATGACGCGAATTGTACGGATTTTCTTCCAAGCCGCGTTCTGGCCTTGGCGCATAGAGATTAGAGCGTTCATACCGCGAAGTACCTTCACTTTCTGGCCGTCGTGAACCAGCAGGAACACGCCATTCTTTACGGCACTTTCTTGCTCGCTCCGAGTAGAGCGGCGCGTCACATCACTGAATGGCGAGACCGCGTAAGTCGTCGATTCGCTTAGCTTCTGACCCGCGATGAGGCCCGCCACATACGCGGAAATATATGCCGAGCTGTAGCTCGTGCCCGCTAGGACTGCTCCTGTTCCAACATTCACAATCGCTTCGTGATTGTATAACGCACTCCTCGTCGCAGCTCGGCTGATGCTATCTGCCGCCGTATCGTCGGCGGATGAACCACCGAGCACGGTCACAATCCCTTTGCCTTCGCTGCGCAATCTCGCTGTCCAAGCGACGACAGACGCTTGAATGCTCGTATCTGTAACGCCATCCAGCGCCAGCACGTGAAACTCCTTCGTTTCCATTGCACTCAAAGCATTTACATAATCGGTTGCGGCAATGCCGCTAACACCGGAATTCCCTCCCACAAGCGCGCTGCCTGCGACAGCAGCTAGAGTGCCATTACCTGGAGCAAGCACAGTTGCCGTCAACCAAGTGTTACTGGTATCTTGATTAATCGCATCAGCAGCAGCTTGAATCGTAGTGCCTGAGAAAGTAAATGTGCGCAGCACTGCTGTGCCTTCGAGCAGTTTTAGATCCTTTTTCGCGGAGTCCACGGCGTTCGTTTGTACAATAACAGAGAAGCTATTTCCTCGTGTTCCTTCATATTTCGCATCGAGCTTCAGCACATTCGCTGATGCCGAATCTTTCAGTGTTACACTCGCTTTAGCCACTGTTGCATCAGCGATGCGATACGCCAACACCTTCTTCGGCTTACCCAGCAAAGCCAGTTTAAGCACAGCTGGAGCTGTCGCCGCACCACTTTGATCCAAACCGAAATTATCGTAGATGCCCTGCTCGCTCGTAATTTCCACAAACTGCCGCACAACTCCCCAATTCGCCTTCACTGGAACGATTACTGTCCCTTGGCTGCCAGGCTCAATCGCGCTTAATGCAGCCGCCTCAAAATTCATATAAAAGCCCGGCAATACCGGACGATCCGTCCCACTCCAAGTTCCACCCGCCATTATTCCTGCACCTTCCTTTGTAAAAAGTTTTGAATGAATTGTTTCGCTTCAGCAATTGTGAAGGCTGTTTCCGTCTTACCGTGCAATGCCCCAATGAGCACTTCCGACGGGCAAGCGAACAGCACCTGTGAATGGCTGATTAGCTCTTCCTTTGCGTAACTCACAGCTTCCGCTGTGTTTTCTTCTGTTTGATTCTTTGCAGTACTTGTACTCTGTTTCAAAATAATCACCTCAGATATGAATTTGTGTTTCTGTGTGTAGAGCTTCTATCAGTGGGAACACACTTTGGGGAGCCGTAACGACGCCAGTTAAAGTAACCGTCAGCAAACCTGTAGATAAATCTCCTGAACGCATCGCAATATTTGAATTAACGACTGTCAACCATCTGCCATCCGCACCTTCGACCGGCAATTTAACTTGTTCGGCCAGCCCAACTAATAACGTTTGAGCAGCTAACTGATACTCGCTTGCCGAGCTTGCAGCAATTTGTCCAACGAATTGTTTGGTAAGCTTAGCCATACCTTGGGACGTTGACGCACTCTGGCAGCTCGTACACTGCCAAGAAACGGCAGGTCGACATGTGCCATTGAATCCTCGATATACCAACCATGACGGTCCGAGTGCGGTTTCCGTGAAAAGGGATAGTGCATCTAACCACGACTCTACAACGGGCAGTACTTGCCGAAAGATCATGCTAGATTTCAGGAGGTATTTGCCTGTTGCATCCCTATCTTGCAAAGCGGGCAAAGACGTAATTTGTACCGTGTACAACTTATCATCGACCTCGATGATGCCGCTATCTGGTTCAAGCAGCTTCGTAATCACGCGCCATATTCGCTCATGTGCTCCTTCCGCTGTCACGCTCCTGACTTGCAAGCTTACCTTCCGCCAGCTATCTGGCCCATCCAGCTTGAACTCTGCACTACCACCGATATGGGTAAACCAGATTGCTTCATCTGGTGTTGTCGGCACACTGTCAATGAAGAGGTCCGTCCCGACAGTTCCTTCAGCTTTCGACTGGAGAAATAGGGCTAGTTGATGCGCCAAATTCATCATTCACTTCTCTCACCTCCTTTCCAGGTTTATATTTGTTTTGAAATTCAAAACATTTTTTTCTTTTCAAAACATATCTTCACTCCTTACACCTCCGCCGGAACGGTTTCTTGTGCATCTGCTTGGCAACATCGCCTCCCTTGCTTGGCTACACACCGATCTTAACATGCCATATTTTAGGCGAACTGCCAATAAACGGCCAATTCTCAGTCACCCTTTTGTAGCTTCACTTCCAACCGCAGCATGTAAGCTAGCTTCTCAATTGCTCTAGCCTTTATCCGTCGATACGTTCGCTCACTCAAATTAAGCTCATGAAACAACAGAAAATCGAATGTCTTGTCCCTTTTTAGATACCGTTCCCGGATAATTTCCTGCTCCTGTTCGTCCAGCCCATAGATCGCTTGCTCAACTTCACCGCACTCACCTAACAAGTGATCCTCTGAACTCATAGGGTAAGCAGCCCCATGCTCCGCCACTTTGAACAACTCATTCCTACTCGAAATGGATCCATTTTCTCTTCGCAAACAGCCTATTGTTCGATACTTACGCACGGCTTCAAGCACACCTTCCACCCTTTTGCGTGTTGCTCGGCGATCAATCTGTTCTTGCTCTATATTTAAAATACGTTCTACCATCCCTTGGTCATCTCCTAAAATTTGTCGTTTTGAAATTCTAAACACATCATACGTTGTCTTGTTTAAAATTTCAACACAAAAAGTTTTGACATTCAAAACTTTTTGATGATCTCCCCTTGTTTTTTGTACCGCTCACCATTTACAATAGAATCAGGTGATCAAACGATGAAAGATATGGTGCAATTTGGCATCCGAATCCGGGATCTGCGAAAGATGAATAATTATTCCCTCAGAGAGCTTGGCGAACGGTCCGGTGTTAGTTATTCATTTATTAACTCCATAGAAAATAACCGCTTCAATCCCTCAAGGGAAACGGTTATTGCCTTAGCGGATGCGCTTCGAATAGCTGAGAAGGACGAGCTTCTGCTGCTTGCTGGATTTGCTCCAACGGAAGAGGAGTCACTCGATAGCTTATCTGGAGACGGTCTTGACGAAGTCGATGACCCTGATGTGAGCTTATTTTTTAAAGACTTCAAGAATGCCCCTAAAGAGCGCCGCGACGAGATGCTTCGTTTCTGGAACTTCATCAAAGAGCAGCAACAGAACCGAACACCTGACAGCAAGCAGTAATTCATGAAGCCAAGCCCATATGGGCTTTTCTTTAACCCAAACAAGCGAACATATATTCTATTTTCCAAAAAAAGCGAGGTGTATTCACCTGTTCACTCATTACCAACCAACCTCTCTTGAACAGTGGGTAGAGGCTTTATATAATCAACTTGACATCACATCACCAGCTCACCTGAGTATGACAAACTTAGCTGCTAAACTGCAAATTTGGGTTTATACGATGGATATGAACAGCATGGCCATCGAAAAAAACGGCCTATTCAGCATCAATGTTGACCGCCGCTTATCCGTCAAAGAACAGTGGGAAGACTTCCTGCATGAGCTATGTCATGTGCTTCGCCATTCCGGCAACCAGATGGTGATGCCTGATCGCTATGTCGATTGGCAAGAGCAGGATGCATCAGCGTTCCAACTCTACGCGGCTATTCCCATATCCATGCTGAAGAAACTATCGCTGCCTGAACAAAAGAACGAAATGGTCGCCTTTCTTTCTGAAGAGTTCCAGGTTACCTATCGACTAGCCAATGAACGGATCGAACAAATCCAGCGGCGCGTCTTGCAAGGGATTCTGGATCATGAATACCATCAATTTACACAGAGTCAAGTGAGGACGTACGATTCAGCCAATTGGTCTGATGCAACTCGCGCCATCATGAACAAACTAGAGTATTTAAAGCGAAAAGGGGGAATGGCAGATCACCAAGCTAGCCGTCTATTATGACTTTCATGAAGAGCGTATACAACCACTACTCATGGCGCTGCATTTTCAGCCTAACGAGTTAGACTTTAGCAAGTCCACCCTTTATATTCCCATTCGTGCTCCCTTTCAGCAGCTTCATTTCGAAGAAATCCTCGATTTAGAGGCCGGAATCACCGTGCTGCTTGAAGACCTCATCGTCAATCCTGCACGCCCTGCTTCTATTGGCATCAGCCTCTCTGGAATCAAACAACGACATCAGCTTCTACGCCAAGAGCACCCTTCAATTCAGAAGTTATGGATTCGCATGACCGACATCGAAGAAGTTCTGCAGATGGAGATCCGATCCCTATATAGCTGGTCTTCCAAATGAGAAAGGACCTGTAGCTCTGCCTCAGGTCCTTTCTTTATCGCATACTGTGCGCTAGCATCCGTCGGACGACGGAGGTACACCCCTTGCGCACAATATTTGTGCGCTAGCACCCATCGGACGACGGAGGTACCTCCCTTGCGCACAATATTTGTGCGCTAGCCCCCGCCTGACGACGGAGATACCTCACTTGCACACAATATTTGTGCGCTAGCGCCCGTCGGACGACGGAGGTACCTCCCTTGCGCACAATATTTGTGCGCTAGCGCCCGTCGGACGACGGAGGTACCCTCTTGCGCACAATATTTGTGCGCTAGCGCCCGTCGGACGACGGAGGTACCTCCCTTGCGCACAATATTTGTGCGCTAACGCCCGTCGGACGACGGAGGTACCCGGAAACTCATACTTGCTAATATGTTGAAAAAAAACCATACATCCATTGAACATATCGTTCAATTCCGATGTATGGTTTTTTGCTTTAAAACGTTAGACGCCCCGCGTGATTACTCAGCGATATACGAACAAATATAGTCGCTCACTGTTTTCACTTCAAGCTTGAATTTCGCGTTAGCTGGGACAGTGAACTCACCTTGACCGCTGATTGTGATCCATTCGCTGCTGCCTGGTAGCAATACGTTCAGCTCACCAGCTTGGATTTCCATGATTTCTTTCACATCTGTTCCGAATTCATATTCACCTGGAAGCAAGATGCCTAGTGTTTTCTTCGTGCCGTCTGCAAATTGCACAGTGCGGCTTGTTACTTTGCCATCGAAATAAACATTGGCTTTCGTAAGTACAGTTACATTTTCAAAGCTAGACATGATTAAAAGTTCCCCCTCTAAAATGGCTATGAATACATGCAAGCTGAGGCCCAGACAAGCTGAGCCCCTGCCATTATATTAACCTAACAAAGCTTTTACGCGTGCTGCAACGTTCTCTGGTGAGAAGCCGTATTCTCTAAGAACTGTATCCCCTGGTGCGGATGCTCCGAAAGTGGAAATTCCAAGGATTGAACCTTCGTCGCCTGTGTAACGCTCCCAGCCAAGTGGGTACGCCATCTCAACAGCAAGACGCTTCTTCACGCCTGGTAAGATAACGGAATCTTTGTATTCTTTGGATTGCTTCTCGAACAACTCCAAGCTCGGTAGGCTGACAACGCGGACGTTGATGCCCTCGGCTTGCAGCAATTTTTGCGCCGCGACAGCCAGTTGAACTTCGGAACCTGTTGCTAGGATTTGTGCATCTGGTTGACCGTTTGCAGCATCGGATACCACGTATCCGCCTTTGCTTAGGTTCGCTTTAGCTCCTTCAACCGTACCTGGAAGGATCGGCAGGTTTTGACGAGTCAAGACAAGCGCAACTGGACCTTTCGCTTCGGAGATCGCATAGCGCCAAGCTTCGGATGTTTCGTTACCATCAGCAGGACGGATAACTGTGATGCCTGGAATTACGCGAAGTGCCGGAAGTTGTTCGATCGGCTCATGCGTCGGTCCATCTTCACCAACAGCGATACTGTCATGCGTTAGCACGTAGATCACTGGCAATTGCATCAAAGCTGCAAGACGAATGGATGCACGCAGGTAATCCGAGAATACGAAGAATGTTGCTCCGTATACTTTAACTCCACCGTGAAGCGCCATACCGTTCATCGCTGTACCCATACCGAACTCACGAACACCGAACCATACATTGCGTCCAGCATAGTTGCTAGCGCTGTAGTTGGATTCGCCTTTGATCATCGTGTTGTTGGAGCTCGCTAGATCCGCGGAACCACCAATCAATTGCGGCAATTTGCCTGCAACAGCATTGATCGCATTACCGGAAGCAACACGTGTAGCCATAGGCTTGTCTTCTGTCGTGTACGTAGGAAGTTCAGCATCCCAACCAGCTGGCAATTCGCCATTCACAGCAGCGTTGAATTGGTTGCCAAGCTCTGGATAAGCTTTAACGTAATCGTTCAACAGGTTGCTCCAAGCTTCTTCAGCTGCAGTACCTTCTTTTTGAATCTCCGCATAGTGTGCGCGAACTTCATCCGGAACGTAGAAATCCGGTTCTTCTGGCCAGCCGTATGCTTGTTTCGTCAATTTCACTTCGTCGCCGCCAAGTGGGGATCCGTGAGGTCCAACGTGACCACCTTTACCACCTTTGTTCGGGGAACCGAAACCGATTGTCGTTTTCACTTCAATCAATGTAGGACGAGTTGTATCAGCTTTCGCTTCTGCAATTGCTTTGGAGATTGCAGCAAGATCATTCTGCTCTTCAACGCGAATAACTTGCCAGCCGTATGCTTCGAAACGTGCTTGCACGTTTTCTGAAAACGCCATATTCAATTCGCCATCAAGCGAAATATCGTTAGAATCGTACATCATGATCAATTTGCCCAATTTCAAATGAGCTGCAAGGGATACTGCTTCAGAGGAAACGCCTTCCATCATATCGCCATCGCCGCAAATTGCGTACGTGTAATGGTCGATAACTGGGAAGTTTTCTTTGTTGTAAGTCTCTCTCAAGTGAGCTTCAGCCATCGCCATACCGACAGCCATACCAACACCTTGTCCAAGTGGACCTGTCGTTGCATCAACACCTGCTGTGTGACCGTACTCTGGGTGACCAGGGGTTTTGCTTCCCCATTGACGGAAGTTCTTGATCTCTTCCATTGGCAGATCATAGCCACATAGGTGAAGCAAGCTGTATAGAAGCATGGATCCGTGTCCTGCAGATAGAACGAAACGGTCACGGTTGACCCATTTAGGATTCGATGGATTGTGTTTCATATGCTGTTTCCACAGCACGTAAGCCATTGGGGCAGCTCCCATTACCATACCTGGGTGACCTGATTTGGCTTTCTCAACAGCGTCTATACCAAGTGTACGGATCGTGTCGACGGCTAATTGTTCAATTGTTTTTGTCGTTGCAGTCATTCGAGAATTCCCTCCATTATTTCTGTATTTTCGGCGTCATTAAACTTGTACATACAAGTGACTTTTCTCGCTTGCATTATTGTACCATTTGCTTTAAGGCTTTGCCACAATAACCCGTTAAAAGGCTTAGAGTTTTAACCTATATATAAATAGGCTGTACCCATAAATGGGTACAACCTGACTTTTAGTTAAAAACAACCGTTTTATTATTGTGGACGATAATCCGATCCTCAACATGCCAAGCTACTGCACGTGCAAGAACGATTCGTTCGATGTGACGACCGATTCTTTTCAAATCCTCGACATTATCTCGGTGACTTACCCGCTGAACATCCTGTTCAATAATCGGTCCAGCGTCTAGCTCGTCCGTCACATAATGCGCTGTCGCACCAATAATCTTGACTCCGCGGTTATGCGCTTGCGCATAAGGCTTACCGCCTACAAAAGCAGGTAAGAAGGAGTGATGAATATTGATGATGCGATTTGCGTAATTTTGGATAAATGAAGGGGAAACGATCTGCATATAGCGAGCAAGTACAATCGCATCGACGCCATCACCAATGACTTCAAGCTGGCGCTGTTCGGCCTCTGCTTTCGTAGCCGCGGTAACCGGAATATGATGAAACGGAATCCCGAATGGCTCCACCAGTGAGCGCATATCATTATGGTTCGAGATCACCATCGCGATATCCGCGTTGAGATCCCCTGCACGCCAATGCCATAACAGTTCGAGCAAGGCATGGTCTTCCTTCGAAACGAAAATCGCAATTCGCTTCTTCTGACTTGCCAGGGCAAGGCTCCAGTCCATCGAGAACTTCTCAGCAACGGTGGAGAAATCCGCTCTTAATGTCTCTACGCGATTCGCCAATTCTGTTAAATCAAATTCAATTCGGATGAAGAACATCCCACCCTCTGGATCCATCGTGTACTGATCCGATTGCACAATGTTCGCACCGTATTCAAATAAAAATTGCGATACGGCTGCTACAATACCCGGCTGATCCGGACAAGATATTAGCATTCTTGCTCTATTCACCAAATCGCTCTCCCGGCGATTGGAGCTATTCGTAGTTCCCGCTTCCATGTGTATCCCCCTAGCGATATCTGTCTCTGTGAAGCTTAAGCCCTCTTCAAGATGTCATTTCCAGCAAGCCAAACAATCAATCGTTGATTGATTTGTTCTTCGCTAAGATCTGCGAAAAGGCGTTCCTCATGAAGAATATCATATAAACGCTCCAGCGGCTCGCGTCCATCCGCTTTCTTCGCTTTTGCATCATTTTTGAGCAATTCCCATGTTTTAAGAACGAAGTCACGGTAGTGAATATCTTTCTTGTTCATCAAGTAGTCAATGCGCTCCACTTGGTCCAGGAACTCGCCGCCAAAACGACCACTTAAGTTACCGGAAAGCAACGCAATTTCCGCTTCGTACATCGGACGTTGTGTCTTGTCTTCTTTGCCAATCCAAGGCGTCTCTAGGATCATCGGCAAATGCTGCAGCTTCTCATGGTTCGCAATATTGTTCATCGCTTGGAAGCCAATCCAACCTGAACCTAGCGGTGCGTGGCGATCCTTGCTCGCTCCGCGTGGATTCTTACTGTCATTCAAATGAATGACCCCAAGTTTCTCAAGCCCAATCGTGCGATCGAAATGGTGCAGAACGCCGTCCAAATCGTTCACGATGTCATACCCCGCATCATGAATATGGCAAGTGTCCATACAGACCGTCAACTTATTGTTGAACTCCACGCGCTCCATGATTTCCGCGATTTCTTCAAAGCTGCGACCGATTTCGGTTCCTTTGCCAGCCATCGTTTCCAGCGCAATGTTAACGTTCGTATCTTTGACCCCAGCAAGCACTTCATTCAGGCCATCTGCAATTCTGGCAATCCCATAGTCTGCATCTTTGTCCGTATAAGCACCTGGATGAAGCACGATATTGCGAACGCCAATGTAATCCGTCCGGCGGATTTCTTCCTGAAGGAAACGTACGGCAAGCTCGAAAGTATCTTCCTTATAAGAGCCCAAGTTGATAATGTAAGGTGCATGAACGACGATTTCATTCATCGCATGCTTGTCCATCACAGCTTTGCCTTCTTCAATATACTGCTCTTCAATCGGTTTACGACGCGTATTTTGCGGTGCTCCCGTGTATATCATAAACGTGGATGATCCGTAGGAAACGGCTTCTTCTGCTGCATTGAGTAAGCCTTTATCTGAGAACGAAACGTGTGATCCAATTTTCGGCATAGTCCATAACTCCTTTATTAGTAGCTGCTACCCTCCTATTTTACTCGTATTGTCGCAAGAAATCTAGAAATAAGGTATAATTCTTACTATCTTTATTGAAGACAATTAGTGAGGTGACAAATAAATGGCGAACGATTTCTTTATGTATTTCATTATTTTCTGGGTATGCGTGTTGCTTGCATTCATGTCCATCGGCGGGTTCTTCATGTTCCGCAAGTTTATTAAGGTCCTTCCCAAAGAGGACGGCAAGTCCAAACTCGATTGGCAGAATCATTACGTAGACACTTCTCGACATCTATGGACAGCGGACTCCAAAGCATTTCTCGATCAATTAGTATCACCTGTCCCGACGGCGTTCCGTGATATTGCCAAGCATTCCATCGCCGCGCGTATCGGTCAAGTTGCCCTAGAGGCCAATGCAAATGAGGTCACAAGAGATCACTGTATCGAAGGTTACATACTTGCAACGCCTAAGCGGGATTATCGGAGCTTAACGAGCTTTCTCGAAAAGCAAAAGATTGATTACAGCGCGTACAAGCATTTATTAAGTTAGTAGAAAAAACGCCCTCTTATTATCAAGAGGGCGTTTTTTGATTCATAAAGGCGTCTATTCCCATCCCTTGTAACTAATAATTTTGGCTGGCACACCTGCAACAACAGCGTTATCTGGCACATCTTTCGTTACGACCGAATTCGCACCAATCATCACATTATTACCTATTATTATCTTCCCGATAATTTTGGCGCCAGGTGCGATATATACCTTATTTCCGATTTGTGGAACCCCCTTCTTCTCCCCTCTGCCGGCAATCCCGATCGTAACGCCTTGTCCAATATTGCAGTTCTCACCAATGATGGTATCCCGATGAACCACGATCGTGCCATAATGAGGCAAATAGACCCCTTTGCCAATTTTGGTTCCGAGCGGAATTTGAATGCCCATCACGATTGAAACGAATTTATGGAGGATAAATAGGATGATATATAACAATTGTTTAATAACTGGTATCCTAACATGATCTTTCACATAACTCCCTGCCCGATAGATGACGAGATACCACATGGGCTCATGCAGAAGTAGCATTTTCATTTTGGATAATAAACTAACGTGGTTTCCTACTTTTACATACCGATGAATGTCAGCTCTTAGATAAGTAATCAAGGCATCTCACCCCCTTATAAATCCATTTGGTTAAGCTCATTTATAGAACTTTGAGAATTTGAGCCGGCAACTCTGCTTCTTCCACCACAAAAGGAATTTCTTTCGCAAGTTTAACCCTTAATTCCTGCCTATTCAGCCAACAATTGTCGATCATCTGTATGAAAGAGTCGGGTTCAATATCCGAGATATCCACCACATAATCATGTAAACCAAGCATCTCCATAATACCTCTCGTTTTGTGTTCGTAATTGATGGCAACAGTGGGGATATGATTGGACAGCGCAAAAATATTGGAATGCATTCTAGTCCCAACAAACATATCCATTTTAGAATATAAGTATTTCAATTCGCGAGGGTGAAAATCAAACGCCAATAACTCAGCATGTCGAGTATCTATTCCTTCTAGCACTTCTCTGCTGATAATCCTATCATCATTAAAGGCATTGGGCCCCAGCACTTGCGGCATTAACAATACCTTCCCCTTATAGTTCTGGTGAATATGCTGAATCGCATATCGGATACTTGCTATATACTTGGATCTATACAAGTGCGTATCCTTCACCTCCGGAAAATTCCAGTCCCTAACCGTGAACCCGATAATGGGGCCATCATGTAATTCCTTAATATCCTCCATCATGCTATCTATCCGTGGAGAAATGACTTCCTGCATAGAAAAAGCGGAGTCAGGAACTAATACCACGTTCTCATTGCTACACCCGATTTTCTCAAGCCACCGTTTGGAAACAGCTTCTCTCAGAAAAATGCGATCTACCTGATCGAGAATCTCCTTTGCCAACTTTTGCATATAGGTATTATAAAAAGGCCCAATGGATTGCGAATAAATAACAACGGGTTTGCCATAGTTAAAAGCGGTTTTAATTTGAACCAAATGCTGCATAAGCGCTACACTAAATCGATGTGAAAGTAAAAATCCCCCTCCGCAACTGACTACTACATCCGCCCATTCATAATCATCGGATTTTATTTTTCTTAGATTCTTCAAATAAGGCAATAGTCTCAATACCGATCCAATCTTTTCTATTTTCGAAGTATCGGGGTCAATCGAAACATTATCCACACAAGAAGTAACCTGTTCTTCATAAAATTCATTGTCAATCTCCGGGAATCTACTATGAATGCGAATACTGCAATCGATATTGTGTTTTTTGATAGCATCGATCATCGAAAGAACAATGCCTGCATCTCCTTTATTCTTGGAGGAATGGGCATTAATAATTAAGATATTCATCCTAGCTTCATCTCCTTTTTTCTACGAAAGATTAGCTTCTTCATGAAGAGGATAAGGTCATCTTCCTTCATTGCGAGTAATAGAACAATAAAAATGAAGTAGGTCAACAGCGTGTATACACTCAATCCAAGTACAGCGTAATATCTGTTCACTGCGATTAAGCTTCCGAACAAAGGAACCAACTTTAGAAAATAGATGGCTAAACCGCATCCACCCATAGCGACGGTTAGTTTTATCATTTTTCGAATAAAATCTTTCGACCATACGGAAGCTTGTTTCTTTTTGAGTAAAATAGCGGTTATAACAGCTGTGAGGATAAATGAAATGCTTGCTGATAATCCGAGCCCCCTAACTCCCATGCTTTTCACAAGAATATAACTGAGAACAATGTTCACCAATGTGCCTGTAATCATCACAAACGTTGGTGTTTTCGTATCTCCGAAACTATAGAAAGCTCTCAATGTGACCTCTCTGAACCCAATGGCAATAATCCCTATCGAATAAGCCCAAAAAATAGCAGAAGTCATTGCTGTGGCTTGCGCATCAAAACTTCCTCTTTCTAAAAGTGTTTGAACGATGATATGACTAAATGACATAAATATCACGGTTAAAGGCATGAGGAGGATGAATAGTGCAAATAAACTATTATGCGTAAGTGTGCTCACTTTTTCATAATCTTCGTTATGCGAAAGCCGCGATAGTTCGGGGAATGTAAGTGTAATGACGGGAGTAATACAAATGCCTGTCGCTATCCCCCTTAAATTAAAGGCATACGACAGTGCAGCAATAGCCCCCTCTGAAATGCCTGAAGCCAATATCCGGTCCACAACAGAATTCCATTGATTGAAGCCAGAGCTAATCATGATTGGGTACAGCAATAGCAAAAATTTTTTGGAGTTTGAATTCCAAAGCTCTACATTTCTAACAACTTTATATTGATGACCTTTAAGTAATAAATAAATTATGACAAGCTGTAGAAGGTAAGCGACTAGTGTTGTAACAGCGACACCCACAATACCGTACTTATCCGCGAATAACCAAAGATAGGCAATAATCATAAGGTTATTGGGAAGGATGCTAGCTGCTGAAGCCATATAATCATGAAATGTATTTAACATTAAGGTATAGATCTGAATAGCTATGACAATAAATACGAGAGGGAATAATATTCTCACGAGCGTTACGGCCATCCGTTCCGCTTCCTCTGTTAATCCAGGTGCAAGAATGTGAATGACATGATATGTAAACACGATCACAAACGCATAGGCAACAATAAAAATAGCAAAAAATAAGAATAAGACATTGTTCGTAAATATATTTGACTTTTTTTTATCCGAAGCGAAATTAACAAATAAGGGAAGAAACACGCTGCTAAGTGTGAAGGAGAATGTGATGGCCAACATCGTTGGCGTTAACGCAACGTAATAAGCATCTGCCAGTGAAGACGTCCCGTAATTTCTAGCAATTAGTATCTCTCTTGTAAATCCCAGTAACTTACTTATGATTGTGATCAAAAATAAGACTAACCCTGTTTTAAACAGGACTCGAGTCATAGGAATACTTCCTTTTCGCATATAGTTGTACGCTTCCATGGCTACTTAGTAAGTGATCTCCTTTTTCTATTTGAGAGGCTGCCATGCCCATGACCGCAAAAATAAAAATATACTGTGGAGATCCATTAAATATTTGTTCCCCCAACGATTCAACCAAGCTCTGAATGATGATAAATAACGAGAAGAGGAGAAATACTTTCCCATTCTTGCTAACTCTTGCATCTTGTAATTTGACATAAATCCCTCTCATGACATAGAGAAAGAAAGAAATAAATAGAATGGTTCCCAAGATGCCAACCTCGCCAATAATCGATGGCCAGTACGTATCGGTTGCCCACTTCGGATCATCAGGGCTCAAACCGTATACGCTTTGTAAACCATATTCATAATAAACAGGACTGTAATCGACTCTGGCCATCCAACTCCCAAATCTCCCGAATCCTTCCCCTAGCGGAAAATCATGAAGGCCAATTGTTAACCCTGTGTGATACAAAGCCTTACGAGCTGAGTCCATATAATCTACGGAAATGTATCGATCAATGGTTAATATAGTCAGATTGTGTATCATGTCTCCAAAAAACAAATAGATGAGGATGGCTACGCATGCAAGTCCTGCCGTGTATATGCGCTTCTTCATGGCAACTAAAGTTAAGATTACGACTATCGCCAACAACACCTTAAATCGCAGCGAAAGAAAAGCAAGTGCAAAGAAAACAATCGTAAAGATGAGTGATTTTTTTTGCTTCTGAACGAGATAATTCGATAAATAGTACAAACCTACAAAGACCATAAACCAACCATAGGTGCCTGGATGAATAAAAAAGGATTGCACACTGACTAAATTGGATCTCGCATCTACAAGATTATTCGTGTGTAGGAAATTTCGAAACTGCTCATGAAACAAGAAATCAACAAGCGCAAAAACAGCCGCCATGCCACCAAGAACCTTAAAAAAACGTATCAAATGCCGAAGGTTATTTTCGTTAATCGTTAGATTTTTAAAAATAAAAAATAATAAAAACCCTTTAATCGTTAATAATCCACCTGCTAATGTCGTACTTATGGACACTTGATTAATGGCGCTTGATAGCAGCCCGAAAAACAAAACCCCGATCGTGATTAGCGACAAAATCAATGTGCTTTTCTTCATTCTAAAATTGGATTTAACCATGATGATACCAATGCTTCCTATAATGAAGAATTCGTCCACGTAAGATAAATAGCTGCCTAACCTGCCCTTCATATGGATGGTTATTAAATCCTGAGCAAACATGAATAAGAAAAAGCACAAGATACATCTCATCGTTAGGCTCATTATGAATCATTCCTTTTAGATGCTATTTGTCATTTCAAAATGAGTCTTTGATACATGTGTGATAATTCGTTCATCAACATATTGATATCAAATTGAGTATGAATTAATGTCCTGTTCTTCTCTCCCATGGTAACAATCGTGTTCTGGTCATGAATGAGCAGCTCCAAGGATTGGATTAGCCCCTCGATGTCACCAGGCGCAATGAGATAACCATTTTCCCCATGTTTAATAAGCTCAGGTATTCCTCCTACGTAAGTTGAAATAACCGGCAATGAAAAATTCATAGCTTCTAAGATGGCCATTGGCAACCCTTCATTGTAGGAGGGCAGTACTAGCATATCTACTTTTCTTAGCAATTCTTCCTTATCTTCTACGCTAATCCAACCTAGTACTTCAACCCTATCCTCGATATGATATTCTCTAATTAACTGTTTTACTTCCGTAATCTCCCCATCACCAGCTAGTAAAAACTTACTTTGAACTCCTTTTTCTTTTAAGTTTTTAATCGCTAGAAGCAGATCATAAGTTCCTTTGCGCTCTCCTAATCTCCCCAGAAAAAGGCAAGTTGGTGTCGAATTCGACCGGCTAATGTGTTCCTCCATTTTAAAAACTCCGTTATAAAGAATCTCTATTTTTCGATTAGGGACAATTGTAGAGAAATAGTTTTTCCATTCTTGCGATAAAACCACTACTAAATCAACACGATTTAGGATGAACTGACAATACCTCTTTTGAAACCTATTGTGATTGTAAAAATCATCAAAACTCGCTGCATGTATATGCAGGATAATGGGCATTCTGACTATTTTCCCAATCATCACCAGAATGGATTTCCTGTAAAAGCTTCCACCATTGGACATGTGAATGTGCACGATATCTGGCCGATGCCATAACAACTGATAGAGGTAGCGAAACAGCCCTATTATAAAAATGTATAATCGAGCCATGACGCTCCCCGTAATGTAAGTCTCCACTCTAGTTAGCTCGTAGCTTTCCGTGAGATTCGATTGTTCCATGTTTCTAATGACCGTAACAATTCCACCCATATCCTTTAACGATGAACCTACGACAAGTATCTTAGATTTCATCTGGCTCCCTCCTATTCCAAGGTTTGAATATAAGCCTTAATTGCGTCAAGGAGGTTGGATTCCTCTTGTATGTATGTATTGAATGGGAGATCATCGATCCCCGAAATAAGAAACCGTAATTGATCCACACTTTCTGCGACCTGAATGTACCCTTTTTCTTGAAAGGCAGCTGAAATTTCAGATTGATGATCATCTACGTGTTCGCCCAATATTCGCTTTCTAGGCATGACAATTACTTTCTTCTCATATTTGAGCGCATTAAGAATAGAACCGATTCCACCATGCGTAATGCATACGTCGCATTCTCTTGTTAATTGATCTATATCTTCAAGTTTGTAAAAGTCCGAATATATATAATGTCTAGGTTTATAATCCGAATAACCGATCTGAGCGATAACGGAATCTGTCAGCACGCCTTCTTCTACTAATTGATCTACGGAACGTAATAATCGATTGAATTGAAATCTCTGCGTACCTACCGTTATAAGGATCATTATAAGCTCCCCCTGTACGTCCCATCCGGATAAACTTCTCTCAATTGCTCCCATTGAATATAAAATTGATCTGCAATGTGATAAATCAGCCTACCGGTTACACTCGCTGTATACACTTTAGCAAAGCTTTCAATGTACACAATTTTCGACCCGAATATTTTCCCTAGCAAGCAGAGTCCAAGTACAGCGCCCGCTCCGGTAGTTATAATGACCTTTGGCCTCTCCTTCATTAAGATATACACGGACAACAACAAATTAAGGAGTAAATGGATGATGAGAAGTAGATTTTTTCTTTCCTGCTGCGCCAAGAAATAGACCCTTTCCTGGTCTTTCAGAGTCCGACTCATCTCACTTTGCTCTGTAATAATAAAGTAATTATGCTCATTAACTGCTGGAATAATCTTCTTCAATTCACCCAAGTGCCCACCAGTAGAACTAGCTAAACAAATCTTCATCTAAGCTCTCTCCTTTTTGGGATAACTGGGAAATGCAAGGCACACCCCAGCTATCCTCATTCAAATGGACGAAGTCAGACTTCAATCAATACGCATTTTTGGAGCCGAGCAGGGCGCTAAATGTTCTGAGAATGATTTTTAATTCAAATGAAATTTTCCGCTCACGAATATACGTCAGGTCCAATTCCACCATTTCCTCAAACCCAATGTCGTTTCGACCACTAACCTGCCATAACCCTGTACACCCAGGAGTAACTTGCAACCGTTGTTTATGGTAGGAGCTGTATTGCTCAACCTCACGAAGGAGTGGGGGCCTAGGCCCTACTAAACTCATATCACCTTTCAACACATTCCATAATTGCGGAAGTTCATCCATACTGGTTTTTCGCATGAATTTGCCGACTTTGGTAATACGAGGGTCTTCTTTCATTTTAAACATATGGCCTTCCATTTCATTCTGATCGAGCAGATCCGCAAGAAGTTCTTCTGCATTCGATACCATCGATCTAAACTTGTACATGTTGAATACCTTTTCGTCTTTACCTACTCGCTGCTGATAAAAGAATATGTGTCCCTTCGGATCTTCTATCTTCATACGTATAGCCAGCACAATGAACAAGGGCAAGCAACAAAGCAGTCCAAAACATGCACCTAGAATATCCAAAACCCGTTTAGCAATTAAATAGTAAACCATCGAACTATCTGCGTTTTTCCATCTTGTTCTAGGATAGTATTGGTTTGCCTCGATCACCGATGAATCGTTGGATAATTTAGACATTCGCTTCCCTCCCTAACCAATCGCACGAGGTGACTTTTCACGTTTCAGCACTTCATTGAGCGCCTGTAGTAGTGGCATTCTAAGCTCATTATTCCGAAGAGCGAAATCTAACGAAGTAAGGATAAACCCAAGCTTTTCACCCACATCATACCTAATCCCATTAAAATGATAGGCATACACATTCTGTATCTCATTCAGTTTCGAAATGGCATCCGTCAGTTGGATCTCTCCTCCTGCTCCACGTTCCTGAAGGTCGAGAAATTCAAATATTTCTGGCGTAAGAATGTATCGTCCCATAATAGCAAGCTTGGAAGGCGCAGTCCCTGGTTGTGGTTTTTCCACAAGATTGCGAACTTGATACAATTTTCCATTCCTATTCACAGGATCAATGATGCCATAACGTTTGGTTTCTTCTTCAGAAACAGGCTGCACGCCTATTACGGAACATTGCGTTCGTTCATATTGATTCATCAATTGCTTCAAGCAAGGTACATCCGCCGTTACAATATCATCACCTAGCAACACAGCGAATGGTTCGTTACCAATAAAGCGACGCGCACACCAAACGGCATGACCGAGTCCTTTCGCTTCCTTTTGCCGAATATAATGAATGTCTACTTTGGCGGGCCTCAGAATTTCCTCAAGAAGCTCCAACTTCCCTTTCTCCGCTAAGCTGTATTCTAATTCAAAAGCATTGTCGAAATGGTCCTCGATGGCACGCTTTCCTTTACCCGTCACAATGATGATGTCTTCAATTCCTGATTCAACAGCCTCTTCCACGATGTATTGAATGGTTGGCTTATCGACAATGGGCAGCATTTCTTTCGGCATCGCTTTTGTTGCGGGTAAAAAGCGGGTCCCTAAACCAGCTGCAGGAATAATTGCTTTCCTTACGGTTCTCTCCATCCCATACTCCTCCTAATATCTCTTCTCTATTTAGCTATATCTAAGGCTATTCATTCCTTATTGCCATAATAGTCGTAATAAGCAGCATCACTTTTCTTATGGCGCTTGTTGTTGAGGACGACACCTAGCATCTTCGCCTGAACTCTTTCTAAGTTATGAATAGCCTTTCTAGCCATATCTCGCTTGACTTTCCCATCACTAATGACCATGACAACACCATCACATTTCGTTGCTAAAATTTGTGCGTCAGCCACAGCTAAGGTTGGTGGCGAATCAATAATAATGACATCAAATCTGGCAGCCATTTCCTCTAGAAACGCGGTCATTTTCTGCGACATTAGCAATTCGGATGGGTTTGGAGGAATTGGACCTGAGGTAATAAGTGATAAATTCTCGATTGACGTCTCACTGATAAACTCATCAAACTGAGTACGGTTCACAATGGCGCTAGTCAAACCATACCGATTCGACACACCAAAATAATGATGAATGGTTGGCTTGCGTAAATCGGCATCAACAATGAGTACCTTTTTCCCTTCTTGTGCGTAGGCAACGGATAAGTTAGCAGCTGTCGTTGATTTTCCTTCGCCAGGCTGCGCCGATGTAACTAAAATGGTCTTCATGATCCGATCTATCGATGAGAACTGAATGTTTGTTCTTAAGGTTCGATAAGATTCGGATACTTGCGATTTCGGATGCAACTCTGTAATGAGCTGATGCTTATTGATTAGCGTTCGCATAGACCGTATCGCCTACCTTTCTATGGGATTTTGAAGGTGCTTTGCTTTGCATATCTTCTGGTTTTACTTTAGAAATGGTGGCAAGTGTAGGTAAACCTAGGTATTGTTCAATGTCGACTTCCGACTGGATGGAATCGTCCAAATAATCTAAGAGAAACACGAGGGCAACCGCAAACATGAGGGATACGACGAATGCGATCGCTACATTCATGATCATATGGGGTGAAACTGGTCCTTGATTATCCTCGGGCTTTGCTTCACTCAAAATGACAACATTATCTACCTTCATAATAGAAGGAATTGTATTCTTAAAAACTTCTGAGACGGCATTCACTGTCTTAGCTGCTTTCTCTGCCGATAAACTTCTAATGGATATCGTCATCACTTGCGTATCCACCGTTGAGCTAACCAGAATCATGTCCATGAGGTCAGCGCTTGTCAAACCAAGATCAGGATACTTCGTAACAACACTGTCGAGTATGGCAGGGGTTAAAATAATCTCCTTATACGTCTTAATCAACAATGCGTTCGTCCGTATGGAATCGTAATCGAGATTCTCCCTGCCTGGGATGTCCGTCGATTTATTGACGATGATCTTAGAGCTCGCTTCATAAAGAGGAGCAATCAAATAGTAGCTCACAAGTCCAGTAACTACACTTGCCAGAAGCACAATGCTTGCAATCAACCCTATCTTTTTTTGAACAATGGTCAAATATTGTCTGAGTTCGATTTCCATTGTGACCCTCCAATAGTTAATGTAATGGTAGACACCACAATCTTCGTTTATACGGATAGGTCTCCGTCACAATCCTTTCATTTCGTACAACACATGCCGCGTTCAACGAATATTGCTCCAGAGCTTTACGACCCTGAACCTTTTCTATATACGAAAAAGCTTCTGCTAAATTACTCCTCCTACTAGCCAAATTATGCGCATCCGAGGCGATCAAATGAGCCAAATGTGATTGGCAAATATACATGGCGAACTTTTGAATTTTGCGGCCAAATTGTCCCATTAAGGACTGCGAAGTAATCTGGCACAGGCATCCCTGTTCCACGTAGCTGTGAAGCAAGCGAGGATTTGCTATAAAATCAAGCTGCCGTTCCGGATGTGCGAGAATGACCGTTAAGCCAAGTACCCGCAATTCATACAAGACCTCGTCAAAATAATTAGGAATACCTGTTGGAGGTAGCTCTAGCAAGATATACTGGCTATGATTCAGTGTTCGAATACGCTTCGCATCCAAGTCAAGAAGGAGCCCCTTAGAGACTCTAACTTCTTGGCCTGAGAGGATACGGACGAAAATATGGCGCTTTTCAAGCTCATCGCTCAGCTCTTGTACAGCAAGATCAACCTTCTCGGCCTGATTATCGTGTCTCCCATCACCATGGTGAGGCGTCGCCACGATAGTATGAATACCTTGGCTAGAAGCGTATTGAGCCATTTCAATGGCTTCATCCCATGTTCTAGCCCCATCATCCAGACCAGGTAAGATATGACAATGTGTATCAATCAGCATGAAACATCCATTGTTGTCTTATTGGCTAACTCCATTGCATTAACATAGCCTCGTACAGCTTTCCCAAATTCATTCTTGAATTGATGCTCCCAGAAACGAAGGGTTTGCAACACAACGTCGCCGGTTGATGTTTCTTCCTTCAACCACTCCACGGCATAGACATAGCCATTCTCATACTGGCTTTTTTCACGGAGCACGCCGCATAACGATATGTCTTCGTTATGAAACTTAAATTGGAAACACCAAATCACATTTTCATTTATGGGCAGACTTAAATAAGAAGTGAAGCCCATTCTTGAAGGACTAATGTCGATCACTTTGAACGGCGTATACTTGGAATCCAATAGTCGTCCGTCGATCTGCTTAATATTCATCAAACCATAACAGGGATATTTCAAAACTATTTCTGATCCTTCAGCAAAAGATGTAGTCATCTATTCCCCTCCTTAATGTTACGATATGTATCATCTTGAGCCTGACTACAACAGGTGCTGACTTGCATGTGCGATAAGTGTGGCGTACGTAAACGCGTATTTAGGGGATTGTTTGGACGATGCGACGTGTGTTATCGCTCGTGAGTGAGGGGAGCCTTGTTTGGATTTACTTGGAGGTTTTTCTTCGACTGGCTTTCTTTCCACAACAGAAACTGCTGCAAATCCAGTCCCAAATGTCTTAAAACATCTTTAATCTCAAGTGTAACTGGCTTATCTTTTTCCATAAAAGAGCACCACTCCTGATCATGTTATGTTTTATGACATTTCGCTTTAAATCTGCTTTCAATTTATGATACATCTCGTATCTTGTCAAGAGGATTTCACAAAATAAGAAAGATCGATAGATCCTCAAAGACTTGTATAGCACGTGTGAAAATTACATCATCTGTTTTCAAAGTTATGCCCGCAAATCCTCAGATATGATTAGAATTCCCCACGGATTTCTGCAAGAAATCTTGTAAGCGCACCCATGTCTGATAGAATCAGCGGCTCTTGTCATATGACATTTTCAAAAAAAATAATTCCGTTTTCCCAGATACATAGTGTATCCAAACTGCGAAAGTTGGTTCTTTTTCGGCTGCAAAGTTTAATCCTTAAATAACGTAGAGCTGATTTCCTTCACCTTCACCATATCCGGAATCCAATAATATAACCTTGAATGGACCAACGGATCCATCTCATAGCCACTTTGGCCAGGAACTTGCTTGGTTGTAAAATCATCCGCTGTCATTCCTTTAAATAGCCAAGCTAAACTGATGATATCGCTATCCTGGAAATTGGTATCCACGATATCTTTCTTGACTTTTGCTAGCAAACCTGCGATTTCCCCCATATGCTCTGGCCTCAAGATTTCTGTAGCAACCGTTTTTAATAGCTGTGTTTGCTCGCTTTGCCTGTCGAAATCCCCATTCGCAAAGGCATATCGTTCTCTTGCCAGACTCAGCGCCAACTTGCCATCAATATGCTGCTTGCCTTGGGGAAGTGTCACCCCAGCATGTAGTAAATAAATATCATTTTTAACCTCTACATTCACACCGCCAATGGTATCGATGAAATCCTCAAATCCTTTAAAATTAGTCTTCATGTAATAATTGATGGGTACATCCAGAAAATTGGAAACCGTTTGAAGAGCTTCCTTCGTCCCGGCCTCGTTACCTCCCCTCATCTCACCAAGGATATGCGCATGGTTTATTTTGGTGTATCCCACACCATCTATGTAGACGCGACTGTCTCTGGGGATGGAAATCATATTGATTTTACGAGTACTGGGAATAATGTGTAAAACAATAACAACATCCGATCTTGAATTCTCGGTACCCCTGGCGTCCGTCCCAAGAAGAAGCACATTGAATGACTTTACCGGTTTAGCCGATGCTTGCTGCGTGAATTGAGGCGTTGCTTCTACAGCAACTTTCGACTGAATGACCGTCACTCCTTCCTCAATAGGAACCTTTGGTCTGCTTAGAACTGGCACATCTACTTGCTCAAAGTGATGAACGGGCTCATATTTCCAATAAACACCTAATCCCCCCCCAATGATTCCAACAAAGAGACAGCCTGCAGTGTACACTACCCAACGACGCATGTAGTCACTCCTTTAACTTATCCTTTTATTAGATACGTATTGTATCATCGAGGTTGTAGATTTACAAGTGAGAAAACAAATAATAAACCACGTCTCTTATACAACTAAGAGAACGTGGCTTATTGGTGCTGACAAGTCCATTTCGTGTCTCTCATGTTGCTCCCGCCTTATCTGATCAAATCCAACTCGCAACAGCCATGCCCTCAACGTAGCTTGGAATGTAAATGGCATGCATCGTCTCACATTTCATGCAATGGGCTAATGGAATTGTGGTATGGTAGTAGCCTGTCTTAAAAATCTTTCTAGCATAACACTTATCCATCATTTCATTGCATTCGACACAAAATACTTTTTCAAAATTAATCATCTATTATCCCCCTTAGATGTATGACTAAATGTCGTAACCTGTTACAATATGTATATAATATTCATTATATGATACATTTCGTAACTTATCAAGGGTTTATTGATTATTTCAAATACATTTTGTATCTAGTCAAATGAATCTCTGCTTTGTTATAATTATCTTCTGGTATATTTCGTTAATGATAGTGGATATAATAATTGAATGATTATGAACAGTGAGGACTGATCAAGCTGAAATATGGAGATCGCATTGCACTCTTGCGTGAAAAAAGAGGACTAACCCAAGAGGACTTATCCGTCAAAATAGGTATTTCCCGAGCATCCCTGTCTCATTATGAGACCAATCGCCGCGAACCTGATTATGAAACTATTAATAAGATTGCAAACTTTTTCAATGTTTCTATTGATTATTTGCTAGGACGTACGAACCATCAACAAACTGTTTTGGATGAGGATGTACGAGACTTTGTCGAAAATTTGGATTTAACTGACGAGGGTATTCTACAGAAGTTTTCATTAACCGTGGATGGGAAACGATTATCAGCCGAGGAAGCAAGAAGGTTTATTGCTTTTGTTAGGGCTGAGCGTTCATTAGAGTAATTACTAGCTTCTCTCAACGCTCAGCCTTCCATTAATTGTTGACACCAATATACTTTAAAGTCACGGATGGTGCTGACTGATTAAACAAATCTCTAAGTACAGAGACATTTCTTGTTTTGAGGTAGTAATGATAGCCATAGGTCTTACGAAGGGTATGCGTACCTATATCTGTTAAGCCTACCTGCTTTGCAGCCTGATTAAGAATCCGATACACACGTATTCGCTTAATGGGGTGACCCGTACGCTGGGAAGGAAATAAGTAATTGTCTTCATCCATATATTGGACATATTCCTTAATATAAGCCTTCAGCTGCGAAGAAAGCTGGAATGTCTTTACTTTCCCCGTTTTTTCCTCTCTTACACTCACAGTATTTCGATCCGTTACATCTTTTACTTTTAAATAGAGAATATCGCTAAGATGGAGTCCTGAATTAATTCCAATTGTGAAAAGCAGCCAGTCACGAACCGATTGTTCTTTCAACACTTCCTGAATTTGCTCAATCTTCTCTTGTTCTCTAATTGGTTGAACAACTTGCATGAATAGCACCTCACATGACCTTAATTAGTTTCATAGGATATGTTACGATATGTATCTATTGATAGGTGAAGAAATCATTATATTGGCATACCACTCCCTTTTCAACTATTATGTTACATATTGTATCATAAATATAAGAAATGATCTATGCTTTCACCGTTCTCAAAACCTATTATTTGCTGTATAATTCTTAATAAAGAACAATTTCCAGTTACTATTCAAGAAGGGAGGTCGTAAAAATGTTTAAATTTCTAAAACTACCTTTTATTCTTCTACTCTCTAGCGCAATTATGTTTCCTGCCTATTCGTCAGCATCATCAAGTATCAGTTACTCCGACAATTATTCGCAAAGTAAGTCACATAGTTTTTATCACTATTTCACTAATTTTTTCAACAATCCCACAGAAATAAATACCGAATTAAATGATTTTATGACAAACTCGAATCAGCAAGATTTTAATGATGTAGACTGGGAATCGGACGAAGCTGTTAGTTCGCTAGATATTTGGAAGAAATGGTTCTGCTATTAATCAAATAAAACCTCCGTTGCTTCTCTTAGCAGCGGAGGTTTTTACGTTTATATGGAATTCGTCTCGAGCACGAATACAGTGATCTCAGGCCGGCAATTAAATCGAATCGGTAATAAGGTCGTACCAATACCGCGATTAGTGTACACATGGAACTCAGTTCCGTCAAAGTTATACAAGCCTATCGAGTACTTCTGACCAAGATCTGGTGTGAATACACTTCCATAGAAAGGAATCCGAATTTGTCCACCATGACTGTGCCCAGAAAGCTGTAAATCAATAGGATATTTCCAAGCCGTGTCGGCAAAATCAGGCTCATGTGCAAGCAAGAGGACGAATTCATCTTCCCTAATACCTTGTAGCGCACGAGGCAAATTGGGCTTACCGTGGAACATCTCATCCACACCGACGATATGAATACTTTCTTCTCCTCGGCTGATTCTTTGGCTTTCATTGACGAGTACTTTAAATCCAGATTGCTCCAATACTTCCGTTATTCGTTTCGCATCCATACGCAGATCATGATTGCCTAATACCGCATATTTCCCATACGTCGCTTTAAGCTGAGAGAGAATGGGGATCACGTCATTGGATATTTCGCCTTGTCTGGAATCAAATAAATCGCCAGTAAAAACAAGGATGTCGGGTTCTTGTCGCTGCAGCAACTTAGCCAATCTAGTTAAATGAGATAAGCCATAATACTTGCTAATATGTGTATCACTAAATTGCACGATTCGCATACCTGCGAACGAAGCTGGATAACGCTTGTATGATAGTTTGACCGTCGTGGTCTGGATCCAATTTGGCTCACCGAAAATACCATATGCACCACTCATCCCCGCTAATAACCCTAAAGAACCAACCGCCAATAGACTATGCTTGAGGAATGACCTGCGACTTAAGGGGGTATCGTCCATGCTGCATCCGCCTCCTAACTAGGTCCAAAGACTTATCTCCCCTACAAAATAATACATAATCCCCTTCTCGATCTATGATACAGTTTGTATAATTTTAATGTTAACGGGATTGATTTCGGAGAAAAAACATGCGATAATACATATAACGATACAAAGCGTATCTTACACAGAAAGTTTTGGAGGGGTCGGTAGTGAATATGCTAAAACAAACGGATATAGAAGAGTATGATGCAGAGTGGATCAATCTAATTATGAGCGCTCGGAAAATGGGACTTACCATGGAAGATATCCGCGCATTCTTAAGAAGCCCCTTCCAACCCATGAAACTAACACAAAACGCAAATGAAAATGATCCCTGTATGTCCCCATAAACTTACATAGCAAAGCTAGCTATTCATCGTTAGGCCGTTTCATTCTCCATTTATTGAAATCCAAAAACTCCCGAAATTGCTGCTTATCTACGCCAGAGGTCATAGCTTCTTTAATGATTTCATACCATTCCTCATCCAACTCTCGCTCACCTACAGCTATCTCTTCTTGATCATCAATAAGCCGGTCGACAGGCACCTTTAATACAGCTGCAATCTTCTCTAGAAACTGGATAGAAGGATTCTTTTGGATGTCTCGCTCTAGGCTGCTAATATACGATTTGGCCACACCTGCTCGCTCAGCTAATTCTGTGAGGGACAGGCCCTTCTCTTTCCTTAATTGTTGTACGCGTTTACCAATCATATGAGATCTTCCCTTTTAAAATGTAGTAGTTGCTCCTATTAGTATAACAGAATTCCTATTAAAGAACAAATATCGTTCCCAATAAAGAACAATACTAGCCCCCTAAGGGGCTAGTATTTACTTTCTACCATCCATAAGTTATCCAAGATCTCATCATACACTCGTTATTTTGTCATTATGCCATTTCATAAACTCGATCAATATTTTCAACTCATGAATCCGTTCTTTTTTGATTCCTGACTTTTTTAGATCCGCAATAAAATCCATCCACTCCTGATCTAACTGTTGGTTTGTTTCCACTTCTACAGCAATTTTCAAAAGTATTTTCAGATCAACCTTGAGAACCAAAGCAATTTTTTCGATAACATGAATAGAAGGATTTTGTTTCAAATTTCTCTCAATGTTGCTTAAATACGACTTGGAAATACCCGTCCGTTCCGAGAGCTCGGACAAGGTATACCCCCTTTGCTTACGAATGCTCGATATATTGTGACCAATCATCGTTATCATCACTCCACAGTGACACTTTTGGCAAGATTTCTAGGCTTATCAATATCACAGCCTCGATATTTGGCTGCATAATAAGAGATTAATTGTAACGGAATAACAGAAACTAGCGGAGTTAGCAGCTCATGTACGGCAGGCAGCACAATCTGATCGCCGCCCTCCTCTGATCCTTCCATGGTAATCATGCACACATGGGCTCCGCGTGCCATGATTTCTTGCACATTGCTTCGAACATTCGCACGAATATGTGACTGTGTAATGAGAGCAATGGCTGGTGTCCCCTCCTCAACTAAAGCAATTGTGCCATGCTTGAGTTCTCCGCCTGCGAACCCTTCTGCTTGGATGTAGGAAATCTCCTTCAGCTTTAACGCGCCTTCTAATGCAACATAATAATCTACTCCTCGACCGATAAAAAAGCAATTCCGTGAGGAAGTGAGATATTGCCACACAACCTCTTCCATCATCTCTTTCTTATGAATAAGAATTTCCATAGCGTTCGCGGCGATACTCAGCTCATGGAACGGATTAATGGACGAATGTTGCCCGACTCTATTCTCTCTTACGCTATCGAAGGCAAGTAACGCTAGTACAGCAATTTGTGCCGTGTAAGCTTTCGTTGAAGCTACGGCGATCTCTGGCCCTGCATACGTCAGTAACGTATAATCCGCTTCCCGGGATAACGTTGATCCTGGTACGTTTGTTATCGTGACGGTCGAATAGCCCATCTGTTTAATCGTAACCAATACGCCTCGACTATCTGCCGTTTCGCCGCTCTGCGAAATAAAGATAAACAGTGGATTCGCGGACAATATCGGCCTATTATACAGAAACTCGCTGGCAATATGTGCTTCAACTGGGATGTTCGCAATCTTCTCAATCAGTTGCTTACCCACTAATCCAGCGTGATAACTGGTTCCACAGGCGATTATGTAGATGCGATCTGCCAACGCCACGCGTTCATGCAACTGCGGATCAATCGCAATCCCCCCTTGGCCATCCTGATATTTGGAGATCACTTTGCGAATAACCACGGGTTGCTCGTCAATCTCCTTGAGCATATAGTGCGGGTATACCCCCTTCTCTATATCGCTGGCGTCCAGCTTTACTTGAAAGGGTCTTCTTTGAACAGTTTCACCATCTAGATTTTTAATGAGCTTGGTATGCTGGCGAAGAATAACCATCTCTTCATCCATCAATTCGACGAATTGATTCGTAAGCTGCAACATCGCCATCGCATCGCTTGCAATAACATGGAAATCGGAGCCAAGCCCGATGAGTAAGGGACTTTTATTTTTACCAACATAAATGGTTTCTGTATCCTGACTATCTAATACAGCAACAGCGTATGAACCTTTAATGGCTAGAAGTAACTGCCGAAAAGCATCCTCGACAGATAATCCACTTTCCACAAGCTGCTCCATCTTCTGGACAATAACTTCCGTATCCGTATCACTGGAGAATGGAATATGAGCAAGGGACTGCTCCTTCAACTCTTGATAATTCTCAATTACACCATTATGTACGACCGTGAATCTACCATGGTGACTTTGGTGAGGATGTGCATTGCGCTTACTTGGTTTGCCATGTGTCGCCCATCTTGTGTGACCAATTCCCACCTGTGCCCCTTGCCCCGGATCAATCACTTCACGAAGCGCTGCAATCCGACCTTTTTCCTTATACAGATGTAGGCCGCTGTCATTTAGAATAGCAATACCCGAGGAATCATACCCTCGATATTCTAGCTTTTCTAATCCCTTAACCAGTATTTCCTTCGCATCCTGACTGCCGATATATCCTACAATTCCGCACATTTGCATGACCTCCCCAATCTAAATTCTTAATAAAGAACAATAAGTCAGTATTTAGGAATAACTGAATAGATTTGTCTATTTATTCATACGTTTGTACAGAAGGGAGGAATTCATGCCATGACTTCATTTTGGATAAACGTATGGAGAAAGGTGATACGTAGGTACCATAAATTCATGCATGACTACAACTATATCCTCTATCGCGACTGTCTAGACATTCAAATGAAAATAACTTTATTCCAGAAAATGATTCATCATCGGTTAAAAATGGACCGAAATTCATAGGCCAACTCTAGCTAAGCACTGATACTCTTCGCTTTAAGGATGGATTTCTGAATACAGGTAATAACGCGATCTTGCTCTTCTTCTGTCATACTCGAACCCGAAGGCAGGCATAAACCTGATTGGAATAATCGCTCTGATACATTATCGTTGTCACTATGCGGATAATAGGCAATCCCTTCAAATAGAGGCTGCATATGCAGCGGCTTCCATACGAGACGAGCCTCAATATTCTCTTCCGCTAAGCGTTCTATTAATGTCTCCACGGATACGCCAGCTTCTTTCGCATCGACTGTTAACGCTGTCAACCAACGATTCGATCGCGTATTCGGTAGCTCCGGCATAAATTGAATGCCTGGCAAATGGGCTAACTCGTGATAATAGCGTTCGAATACAACCCGTCTAGCGATCACTCTTTCTTCCAAAACCGCAAGCTGAGCACGGCCGACCCCCGCTAATATATTACTCATCCGATAGTTGTATCCCATTTGACTATGTTGATAATGAAGGGCATAATCACGTGCTTGTGTAGCTAGAAAGCGTGCTTTATTCAGCCCATCCACATCATTAGATACCAACATGCCTCCGCCTGATGTGGAAATAATCTTATTCCCATTGAAGGAATAGACGCCAAACTTGCCAAATGAACCGCTTGCTCTTCCTTTATAGGTCGATCCCAAAGATTCTGCCGCGTCTTCAATAATCGGGACATGAAATAATTTACACAAAGCCACGATTTCGTCCATTTTGGCACTTTGACCATATAGATTAACAACGATGATCGCTTTGGGCAATTTTCCATTACGGGCTGCTTCATACAATGCACGTTCTAGTGCTTGTGGAGACATGTTCCATGTTTCTGGCTCTGAATCAATGAATACAGGTGTTGCCCCCAAGTAAACAATCGGATTAGCGCTAGCAACAAACGTTAGACTTGAACAGAAGACGGTATCTCCTTCAGCAACATCTAATAGTCGCAAGGCTAAGTGTATGGCTGCTGTCCCCGAACTAACTGCTGCCGCATCAACAAGGCCGACATGGCTTGCAATCTCTTTCTCGAAGGCATCGACATGCGGGCCTAGCGGAGCGATCCAATTTGTATCAAAAGCCTCCTGGATAAACGCCATTTCATTACCACTCATATGTGGGGGAGAAAGATAGATTCTTTTTGTGTTGGTAAACATAAATTCAACCACACCTTTCATTCACTCTTTTTTAGAAATAAGTATTGCTGGGGTTCCAACCGCTGTTCGAAAGGAGGGAATATCATGGATAACCGTAGCTCCGGCTCCAACTGTAGCCCATTCGCCAACCTGTTTCCCAGGGATAATTGTTGCTCCTGCTCCTACCATGCTTCCTTCTTGGATCACAACAGCACCTGTTAATGTTGCCTTAGGTGCAAGATGAACATAGTCCGCAATCTGACAATCATGCTCAACGATGGATCCCGTATTTATAATGGTATGGTGACCAACATGAGCATCTGCATTAATAACCGTATTCGCCATAATGACGGAGCCATGACCTAGAGAAGCACTTGGACTAATGACGGCTGTCTCGTGGACAATAGTTATGTAGTCCTCATGAGGTAGGTCTAATTTCGTGAAAATCGACTTTCTTCGTTCGTTATTGCCTATGGCAATCACCCATTTCAACTCAAAACCGAGTTCAAGCAATTGATGCGCTGAGGAGATTGGCCCCTGATACAGGCCATCTTTGGAAAAGAGTTCCGAATACTTATCATCTAGTATTGCTACAATTTGATTTTCTTTTTTTGATCGAATGATTTCCCTGATAACCTTGCTATGACCACCCTCGCCAATCACAACAATATTCACACATGTCCACATCGCTTCATGACAAATTTGATCCTGAAAATTTCTCCATGGTTACATGGTTTCCATGACTAACGCCTTCTGATTTCAAGACTTTGCCCACCGTTAACAGCAATATTTTGAGGTCCAGCATAAAACTTCTATTCTCTACATACCAAATATCTAGCTTAAATTTCTCTTCCCACGAAATCGCATTTCTGCCGTGCACCTGCGCCCACCCCGTAATGCCGGGTCGGACAAGATGTCTCTTCGCCTGTTCTTCGGAATACAGGGATAAATAATCCATCAATAATGGCCTTGGCCCAACTAGACTTAAATCACCTTTGATCACATTGATCAATTGTAACAATTCATCCAGACTGAATCTTCGAAGAAAGCTGCCAAACGGAGTCAATCGTACCGCATCCGGTAATAGATTCCCCTCTGTGTCCCTAGCATCCGTCATGGTTCGCAGCTTTAAGATGTTGATTGGCTTTTCATGTAAGCCTGGTCTTTGCTGCTTAAAGATGATCGGCGAGCCGAGTTTCAGCTTAATTAGAAGGGCAACGAATCCGATAATTGGTAGAAATAGCACTAATAATGATATCGCAACAGTCACATCAAATACTCTTTTCATAATGGTTCTACTCCTATTAAACTTGACTAAAAAGCTTTGATTTCATTCGATCCAGCTTCCAAAGGATATAATTCATATTTTTAAACGTATGGCCATCCACCGCAATTAGCCATTGATTATCCTTACACAGAAGTTGGTCAATGTGATGCATGCCATCCTTACGCCAATCTTTCTCTTCCTTCGAGCCGCTTAAAATAAGAGAAACTTCTTCTTCCACATATTCCTGTTCAGTTAACTTATTTACTTTAAATACTCGGACTGACTCCCCATAATGTGGATAATCCGCTTGCGTATATCGATGTACGCATCCATCCGAAATAATCAGTCTTCCTCCTGGCCGACTAATCTTATCGTTATTTGAAATAATTGGACTTTGAGGATGTTCGGTCCAGGTTCCTTCTAAATCATCTGAATAGAACACATGAAAATTATCCTCTTCCGTTCCTGTAAACATCCACCACTTGCCATTAAATTGCACAATGGATGGATCCAAGTAATTACCCTTCAACAGATCGCAATGTACCTCCCATTCAAATGGGAAATTCTTGGCTTTATATAAAATTACCCGATCCGATTCGGCAGTTTCAGGCAGCATGAAGTATTCGTTATTATGTTTAAATACTTGCGGATAAGATAAATGGAATTTCTCACGCAGCACGACTCGACCATATTTCCATGTCATGCCATCTGCACTCGTGGCAACGCCAATTTCCCCTTGGCCAGATGCCTTATTCAAAATTTCAAAGAAAAGAAAATAGTCCGATTCGTGCTGGATAATGAATGGATCAGCAACAAATTCCGCGGGCACATCAGTTACATCAGAAGCTTGTAAACTAGGAATGGTTAATTGTTGATACTGCGGCTCTGTTGATATAAAATGGTCTGATCGAAATACCTTTATTGACCACGTAGATACAACCATGCCTTGGCGCAACAGAGCCATCCAACTCTGAAATCTCTTTAGATTCCATGCACTAACGATTGACAAAACTGTTCCTCCTTAAGATCATCCCCATGTAGCGGATATGACAGAATTGATGGGTAGTTTGGTTCGTAATCTGAATCTGCTTTATTCATAGATTTGCTGCCACTTCATTCGCCGCTAGATAGCCCTGTGGATTGTAAGTTTGCCAACGCCACGAATCCAGACACATCTCATCAATACCCTTGTAGGCAATCCATCCTAACTCTCGTTCTGCTTTGGTTGGATCTGAATAACATACACCGATGTCGCCAGTCCTGCGTGAAGTTATTTTATAGGGAACGTGTCTTCCCGTTACACGTTCAAAAGCATTGACCATTTCCAATACACTATATCCTTGTCCCGTTCCCAGATTGTACGCTTCAACCCCTGTGGTTGCGATGACCTTCTCTAGTGCTTTCAAGTGTCCGCGGGCTAGATCTACCACATGGAGATAATCCCTTACTCCTGTACCATCTGGTGTTGCGTAATCATTGCCATACACCTGTAGTTCCTTCAGCGCACCTACGGCTACTTGCGTGATATAGGGCATCAGATTATTCGGGATTCCGTTAGGATCTTCACCTAATCGGCCGCTGCTATGCGCCCCAATCGGGTTAAAATAGCGCAGGAGTGCGATACTCCAAGTTGGATCTGATACATGAAGATCTCTCATCATCTCTTCGATCATCAGTTTTGTTCGCCCATAGGCATTCGTTGCGCCTAGAGGAGAGTCTTCAGTAATTGGAACACTTTCAGACATCCCATACACAGTAGCCGAAGAACTAAATACAATGTTCTTCACACCATGCTCCTGCATAAGCTCGTAAAGCACAATGGAACCAGAGATATTATTATGGTAATAGCGTAATGGCAAGGAAACCGACTCACCAACTGCCTTCAGTCCAGCTAAATGAATCACGGCTTCTATCGAATGACGCTTAAACACGCTCTCCAAGTCCTGTCGATGCAACAAATTAATCGGATAGAACTCAAAGTCTTTTCCCGTGAGTTCCTTTACTCGACTTAATGATTCCGAACTGCTATTGCTAAGATTATCAACAACCACGATTTCGTACCCCGCATTCAATAACTCCACACACGTGTGACTACCAATATAGCCAGCTCCACCTGTTACTAGAATCGACATTCGGATTCCCTCCTACTAGATACTTAGAATTTTAGAAAATCACTTTTGTAAATAATGTCCAAGGTAACCACATTTTCATAATAGAAGTAGATAAGGTAAAAGCCGATGATCAAGTAATAGACTAATTTCTGTTGTTTCTTAGCAAACAAACTAATTACCCATGACATTAAGATCACATTGTATAAGCCAAAATAGATCGTAAAACGCGCAAAAATCCAATTTTGTGTTGCGATAGCCATGACAACGAAATTTAATAGCGACATGTTAACAACATAATCACCATATGGAAATATCTCTCTAAGCTTGTGTCTTCCTAAAAAGGCAAATATCAAGGGTACCGCACTTATGGCTACCCGGATGATGTTGGCGCCGCCTTCTTGGAAATTCTGATACTCACTATAATGGGTATCTGCAATGGCCGAGAAAATAGCATTCGAAATCACACTGTACCCAACTATCAAAATGACTGAACCTGCGAGAAGCACGATGGTGGAAGATGTCCAAGCCTTTCTTCTGACAATGTAATAAATGGGTATCAGGATGAGGGCACTTCCATGAAAAAAAGAGGCAAACACTACAACTAGGAAATACTTTTTCCAATTTCCTTCGAATAAATATTTAGTCGCTGCGAATACAATAGCCGAAGCCAAAAATTGCCGAATTCCATTCATCGAAACGATATAGAGACCTGATGTTATGTAAATATACACACTTAATTCAAAAAGTTTAGAATACTTGTACAAGACATAGACAATAAGTACGTTAGTTACTAATGCCGTAATAAAAATGAGCGGTTGGGGATTATCTGTGATTGATTTCAAGATCATTTGTAAAATACCGAAGCCAATATCCTTCTCAGCCATGACTTCTGCCCAAGTAAAATTACTAATCCTATAAGAGTGAATATAAAAAACCGTATCGCCGATATTATTACGAAGTCCCGCTATCAATGCGAACGTGACCATCACAATAGCCGTCAGCCATTGATTAGGCTTCATCCATAACTGGCCATACCCTGTAGGCACAGGCTTGGCTATGTGTCTGGAAAAGTAAGATGCAATATAGACAACGACTAAGTTAAGCCAAATAATTGCCATGAGAGGTTCCTTTCGAATCTTATGAGATCCTAGTTTTCCTGCTTACATACCAATAAAGTAAAATGCCAAAAGGGATAGCCAGCAATGTGAGGAGTTTAGCGGGTGTTTCCATCATGAATCTGCGATTACCTGCCATTATGCTGCTGGATACAAAGTGTATGGATTGTTTAAATTTAAACATTACACTTGCTAAGGGGAGTTTCATAAGCTCTTTCCGATAAAAGGCGAAGCCCTTTGGATTTTTAAGATACTGCCTCAACATGTTCATCGAGGACCCATCAGGCAAATATTCAACGCAACAAAGAACTTCGTTTAAGAGGAGCATTTCATACTGTTGATCCAATTTATAATATTTGTACGCTAGACCCACGTATTTCTCATTTTCGAAAATAGGATACGGATACGCTCGCGTTAACTCGCTTCGATACACCAGCTTCTTATCGCCCGTCACGCCATGCTTACTATACAATTCAAAAAGCGTCGATCGCTTAAGCGATTCTGGCAATTTACTGCCGATAATCCGCCCATCTGTAAAGGAATCAAGCCCGATCATACCGCTAACCTGCTCGCTGCCGTGTTTCTTCCAGAAAGTAAGAATGTGTTCTACCGCATTCGGTGGCATATAGTCATCTGAATCAATACATACATTTAGTTCTGTATCTATTAATTGATAGGCTGTATTGTGCGCGCCATGCATACCTTGATTATTCTGATGGTGGTATCGGATCTGAATGACGTTCTCAGCAATCCAGCCAGCTACTACCTGCTGTGTATCATCTGTAGAGCCATCGTCAATGATGAGCCACACGAAGTCTTTCGAGGTTTGCTTTTTCAAGTGCTCATAACAAACCGGCAGACAATACGCACGATTATACGTTGGTGTAAAAACAGTAAGCTTGGTCATCTCATCACCTCGATATACCTAGATAAAAACCTTCAGTCCAAGCAGCTGTATTCCGGATATCATACCCCTGGTTAGATAAGGATGAAGCGGGTATGTGCCTAGATTTATTTCTCGCCATCACAACCTTCATATGATGAACCCAAATTTCTTTATCCGCTAGCGGCAACCGCTCTACTAATCGAATGCCCATATCCACTTCCTGTGTGATCTCATCCGAGATCATGCAAGGTAGTCCCGCACCTTGTGCCTCAATAAGCGTCACCGGCAAACCTTCATGTAAGGAGGGAAATACAAACATATCTAGTCCCTGGAGTACATGTGCAATATCACTGCGCACACCAACGAATTTGACTTTATGCTGCAAATGAAGAGACTTCACTTTGCTCTCCATCTCTTCACGGAGTGGTCCATCTCCTGCTAGTACAAGCATCGTATTAGGTTTCTCTCGATTCAATTGGGCAAATAAGTCGATGAGAAAGGTGTGGTTCTTCTGATGGTTGAATCGGCCAACATGACCGAGTACGAAAGCCTCAGGCGGAAGCTGCAGCTCACGTCTTATTTGCTCTCTTATTAATGGCGAGTAGGCAAATTGCTCACTCTCGATTCCATTCTTCATCAGCACCACTTTGCTCCGCTGATTAGTGAATAGCCACTGTGCTGCCATATTAGAGCAAGCGAGAAAATGAGTAGCACAGGAAGCGATGAAGGTACCTGCAAACCATTTATAAACTTTAGCCGCTACACCGCCTTCACTGCTTGTATTATGACTATGTGCAATGCGAATCGGGATGCCAGCCTTCTTGGCTGAACGTAGGACAAAACCACTCATCTTATCCATATGAGCGTGAACGATTCGGTAAGTCGCATGACTAACAAAGAATTGATCTAATCCTTGGATATACTTCGCGTGTCCAATGTCAGACACATAGGGGATTCTATGAATAATCCCTCCCATCTCGGTAATCTCCGAATCAAAGGCTCCTGCTTTGGAAGTTAGAAAGTCGAATTGAACTTTCGTTCGATCTACATTTCGATATAAATTCATAAGAAGGGTCTCTGCTCCCCCTCTATTCATATTGACAACGACATGCAGAATTCTTATTGGATCGCCCACATGACCTCCTCCTTTTCATCCATAAATCGGGAATATATCGCGCTTTTCTGATGCAATACTTGCTCAATCGCATATTTGGCTTCAACGATCTGTCTCCCATTCAAGCCTAATTGGGTTCGCAATTCCCTATCACCAGCTAAGAGCAGAAGCTTCTCTGCCATTCCTATATGATCATGAGGAGAAGTCAGCCAACCGTTATTGCCGTCGTGCACAAGTTCTCTATGCCCCCTGTTGTCACTTGCAACGATAGGGAGTCCGCAAGCCATTGCTTCCATCATGTTCACGGGCAAGCCTTCACGTAGACTGGATGCAACAGCGATATCGCACATAGGTAGCAAGTGATCAATATCTTTTCGATAGCCCAGAAAATCCACTTGCTGCGCAACATGAAGCTCCTTAGCGAGTTCCTGACATTCCACTTGTAGTGCTCCTTCTCCAGCAAGTAACAGTTTGACATGAGGCGCTTCGTTTCGAATAAGTGCTAATGCTCGTATGAGCTGCTGCTGATTCTTATTCTGATTAAATTCTGCCGCATAAAATAAAAGAATATCCGTTGGTTGATAGCCCATGGATATTTTTCTTTCAACTCTATGCAGTTCGTTGATCTGTTGAAACCGTGTTGTATTCACGCCAACTCCATGCACATGTTCGATCTGGTTCGCACGGAACCCGCGTTTCTTAGCAAGCGTGTAATCTTCCTCATTAATCGTAATCAGACAATCCGTAAAATAAGATAAGAATTTCTCTAATGGATAATAAGCTAGCCAATGAAACAAAGGGGCACCTTGGCAAAAATGAAAGCCATGCGCGGTATAAATAACCTTCGTTCCTTGTTTACGGGCCGATCGTGCAGCTAAACGAGCCAGCACACCACCCATTGGTGTATGGCAATGGATAATATCATACTTGTTTGCAGCAAGGATGGACTTCAGTGCTGCATAAGCATCCAGATTCGTACGATGAAGAGGCGACCTCTGAATCGGAATATCAAATTTCGTATCGACATAGGGGAGCTCAATATTCCCACTTGCAGCAACATGAACCTCGAAGCCCTGCTCCTTGAACCATTTCAAGTAAGGCAGGTGAAAAGCACGAAAGTGATAATCAACCGTTGCGCAAAACAATACTTTTCTAGACATCGTCGCATCACCTATTTAATTAATTCTTTCTCCATAAGTTCGGAAAGATATTTCAATAGACCGTATCTTAACTCTTTACGCTGCAACGCATATTCAATCGTCGTTTGAATGAAGCCCATTTTCTCCCCGACATCGTAACGGGTACCTTCAAATTCGTAGGCATACACCGATTCAATCCGATTCAGTTGTGCGATCGCATCCGTTAACTGGATCTCGCCACCAGCACCTGGCTGCTGATTATTGAGAATCTCAAAAATCTTAGGTGTTAGAATATATCGCCCCATGATCGCTAAATTGGAAGGCGCTAATTCTTTGAGCGGTTTCTCAACAAGATGATTGACGCTATGTAAGCGGTTCTCCAGCTCAAATCCATCCACAATTCCGTATCGCGACACCTCTTCGTCTGGTACGTGCTTCACGCCAATAATGGATGCGTCGTGGTACTCATATTGTTCCATCAATTGTTGCAAGCATGGCTTATCCGCACGAACAATGTCATCCCCAAGCAATACCGCGAATGGCTCATTGCCAATAAATTTACGTGCACACCAAATCGCATGCCCTAAGCCCTTAGGCTCCTTCTGGCGAATGTAATGAATGTCTACATTTGAAGACTTTTTCACTTCCGATAGCAGCTCGAACTTCTGCTTTTCTAATAAATTCTGCTCAAGCTCGAAGGAGTTATCGAAGTGATCTTCGATGGCTCTTTTCCCTTTACCCGTGACTATAATAATATCTTCGATGCCCGATTCAATAGCTTCCTCAACGATATATTGAATGGTCGGTTTATCCACAATGGGCAGCATTTCCTTGGGCATTGCTTTTGTTGCTGGTAGGAATCTTGTCCCCAGACCAGCTGCTGGAATAATTGCTTTTCTAACTTTCATAATCGATTTCTCCTTTTTAGCCTACAGATGATAGTTTCTTGGATAAAAGAAGGACATTGCTGTTTCCAATATTAAGCAAATGTTCCCTCAAGCTATCCTTATCTAATGTGTTGTACATAGAAATGGTCTCTTTGATTTCCTCCATAAATAAATCTGCCGTTTTCCCGATATAAATCTTCGGATATACTTGTTGTTCTTCGATTTCGTCTGCTTTCAAAAGCTCCTCATACAGCTTTTCTCCTGGTCTCATGCCAGTAAATTCAATGCCGATATCTTCTACCGAGTTGCCTGAAAGCTTTATTAGATTTTTGGCTAGATCGACAATTTTCACAGGCTCACCCATATCAAGGACAAAAATCTCTCCACCCTTGGCTAGAGCGCCAGCCTGCATAACGAGCCGAGAGGCTTCCGGAATCGTCATAAAGTAGCGAATCATATCTGGATGGGTGACCGATACGGGACCACCTTTTTCAATTTGATGCTTGAACCTTGGAATGACACTGCCTCTGCTTCCCAAGACATTGCCGAATCGAACAGCTACGAACTTCGTACTACTGCTTTTATCCATGTCTTGAATAATCATTTCGGCCATTCGTTTCGTGGCCCCCATGACACTCGTTGGATTCACTGCTTTATCCGTGGAGATCATGACGAAAGTATTCACTTCATACTTGCTTGCTGCAATCGCAACGTTCATCGTACCAATCACGTTGTTCTTAACCGCCTCTTCCGGATTACGTTCCATCAGCGGTACATGCTTATGAGCTGCCGCATGATACACGACATCAGGGCGATGTCGATTCATAACGGCCATCATTTTGCGTGAGTCCTGAATATCAGCAATTTCTGTAATGAATTCCGTTTGGTCGTATTCACAAATGTCCTTCAATTCCATTTCGATGGAATAAATACTGTTCTCGCCATGCCCTAGTAAGATGAGCTTGCTAGGCTGGAATTTAGACACTTGACGGCAGATTTCAGAGCCAATGGACCCTCCAGCTCCGGTGACTAAGACCACTTTATGGGTAACAAACTCAGAAATGCTTGCGATATCGAGCTCGATCGGCTCCCTACCCAATAAATCCTCAACATGAACATCCATGAATTGATTGACCGAAAGCTTACCTGTTACAAGATCCTCTAACATGGGCAGAGTTTGTGTTTTGGCCGTCGTTTTGGCGCATTCTTGTACGATACTATTAAGCTCCCTTTTCCCTAAAGAGGGGATGGCAATGATGATGTTCTCAATTTGCAAATCTTTCACAGTTCGTTCAATCTGAGATATTCCGCCTACAACAGGTATGCCTAGAATATCGAGATTGTGAATGCGAGCATTATCATCAATAAAAGCAACGGGTTCTAACTCGGCATCGTTATTCTTAATGAGTTGTCTAGCAACCATGAGGCCTGCAGATCCCGCACCTACAACCAGCGTTCGCTTCTTCCCTGTTTTCCTAATGTATGTATTGCGGAATAACCGCCAACAAAAACGTGATCCGCCAATCAGTAGAACGTGAATCATCCAAGTTACAGCCAGTAAACGGAAAGAAATATCCTGAGCTATGATTTCCTGGATACATGCAACCACAACAATTGAAAAGCTAACTGCTTTTACGATAAATATTAATTCTGCAATACTCGCATGCTCCCAAGCTTTTTTATAAAGCTTGTATCGAAATGAAAACACATGATGACTCAGCAGCAGTGTAATTGAGCTGACAACCAAAGGTAATGTTATGACATGAAGATCTGCGCTCAATAGAAATCGGCTCACAAAAATCGATGTTAAGACAATAAAGGAGTCAACAAAGACTAATAAGGATAATCGTTGGCGATATGACAAATAAATTCACCCTTTCACTAAAGTACTTAAGTATAAGGCCTTTGGAGAAAGACCATATAATTAAATCCTTTAATACGTTATAGGGCATCTAACCCCGCCTCGCACCACACTTTTGACGACTCGCGTCTAAGGTTTTGTCAAACCCACAGCATGATCGAGTGCATCCATTGATAACGGTAAGGAGGCATCACCGGAATGGGCTGGAAGGACGTTCTTTATAAAGAACGATACTCTATTACTCCGCCTTGATCCTATTATAGAGAACATTTACCACACAATAATTCTTTATAAAGAACATTCATGTGAAAAAAAAGAGCCTTAATATAGCTGTGTTAACTTATTTTCATTGTAGTTCTTTATAAAGAACATGTCAATAACAAAATAATGGCGAGCCTTCTAGTCTTACACCCCGATCACATCTATCTAGTAAATCATACCTTAATATAAACAACAAAAAATAGAAAGAGGTGAATATGAATGATACGAGCAAACCTTGGTGATTTAGATGATGTTAATTTAACTACCAAACTGCCTGCCAACAATGATGTCTTGACGTATGATAGTTCAGCTCTGCGTTGGATTCCGAAACAAGCTATTGCCCCAAGTCCATCGGGTTTATCTTCTCCTGCTTCCTATCTGATTGATTTGGTCAAATGGTCCATTAAGAATGATGGTACAAACTCAGCAGCTACAACCAAAGGTATTAATGATGCCTTGCTTTGGGCCAAAATACAAGGATACACACATTGTGTGTTGCCGAAAGGGACGTACGCATTAAAAATGGACAGTACGACCTTCGCCTGTATTATTATGCAAAGCAATATGCATTTCGAAATGGTTGATGGCTGTGTTTTACAATTGGAATCGAATTCATCCCCTTGGTATAGTATCTTCTATATGAAGGGTGTTAATGATGTCATCATTTCAGGCGGCACCGTCATTGGTGATAAGAAAACTCACATTTATCAATTAGGTATTAAATTCGTAAGAGGCGGCGTAAATCCGGATGGATCTTTGAATTCGAATCCCAATTTTATTCGTAGCCAAGTTGTTGATCGCTATAGTAATCCAGGGATGCTTCAACTATTTCGTTTATGGTCAATTAGCGGGATTAGCAATCCAGGATACAATTTCTACCAATATAAAGATACGATATCTAGCAGCACATTAGCTGGTTTTCGTACAAATGGGTTATTCGCTCCAGCTGCGCCAGAAGGACGTGGATGGGTTGCAGATATCGCCAATGCAAATAAAATGATCTTTACGGTTGATATCACTGCATCACCATTGACTGATGCCCAAATCGCACAAATTAATGCTAAATTAGATGCACAGAACTACACGCATGAATGGGGACATGGCATTGAGCTCTTCGGTGCTAATAACGTTCAAATTATCAATGTGGACATTAGTAATTGCACAGGAGACGCGATTACGACTACCTGGCTGGAATATAAGCTTAATCCGAACGATTATACGCAAGAGCAAATGGGTTCCTTCATTTCGGTCCTGAATTGCAACTTGCACCACTGCAGACGGCAAGGAATTTCCCTTATAGGATCAACGGACGTAACCATTAGCAATAACAAAATTCATCATATTGGTAAAGCAGATGATGGTATTACAGAAGATGGTACTTCCCCCATGTTTGGTATTGACATTGAATCCATGTGGTCAGAAACGAATATTCCTACCTACCGTCCTGAATTAAATCAACCAGGTTTAGAACTCAATACACGCATCTATATTAAAGATAACTATATTGCTAACAATAGCCGCGGTCATTTCGTAAATGCCGATGGGTACAATATTATTCTAGAGGATAACACCTTTGAAGGTTATAATGTCGGTGGTATTAGCTCCTATCCAACAAACATGTATGTGAAATACTTGAATAATACACTAATTGGATGTGAACTTGTTGTAAAAGGGGATAACTTCCTTCATGGCGCGGTGTGTAATAATGCGAGTATTAAGATCGCGGATATTGCTGGAGCTTTCATTACGAATTGTCAAATCAAGAACGGTGAGTTCTCGGGATCTAGCCTGACTGGATACTTCGGCATGCCAACTGTCAACGTAGCTACTTCGACATTCTCCTATAGCGCTCCTCATGGTATGGGCAACGGGGCAAAGATAGTGTTCGAACAATGGCTCGGTAAAGTCCCTTCCGGCATCAGTGTGGAAAAAATTTATTACACGGTAAGTGTGACAGCCAATAGCTTCAAAATCTCTGAGTCTGCAAATGGGAAAGCCATTACGTTAACAGATGCTGGAACAAGCGGATATAATATTAGTAGATATAATTATGGTCGTATCTACATTTCGGATATTATTGTTGAAAGAGATTGGAGAAATGATAACTCATTATCCAAAAATTTTGCTTTGTTATTAAGCGGCGGTGTGATTCGAAATATCACTGTTAAAAACTACGAGCTCGAAATTATATCACCAGCGAATTACGTAGGAAGACCAATCCTAGTAGATGGCGTTACTGTCATTGAAGGTGGAGCCAACTTTGAGAGCTGTGAAATCAGCAATTGCGCATTCCAGCGTATTAGAACCGGCATTCTTGGCGGGGATATTAATCTGGGATCAACCGACACACAATTTACAAGAAAGATCATAGCTGACCAAATTTTATTTCAAAATGTTGGGGTTAACTACAATGGTAATGTAACAAATAATCGGAGCACTTTCCTTAACTCGAGTATTAACAAATCGGATAACACGAATCAAGCTGTCATTACCAACAGCTATATGGAAAACTCCAATATCAATATGCATTGGCTAACGCGACCTAAATCTATGACAATTGCAAGAAGTATATTCAGTAACGTAGTCGTCGATGCCAACACAAATACACGGATGATGGAAAACCTTACTCTCTAATTGTATAAGACAAAAAGGAAGTCAAGGGTATCCGTCCACGCCCTACGTACTTCCTTTTTTATGTTTACTTTTCTACGTTGTTCCTAGATACATCATTTGCCTTCAACTTTAATTTTGCTTTGATTAAGCTGTTATTTATAATAGTGAATGGCTCCGTGCCAACTCCCACATGGTAAGTGGAAATACCAACGGTATCTCTATTCGTTGTAATTGTATTACCGGTAATGAATACTTTCCGTATGTGATTCCCCCCTTCGCCATGAGCATCATCGTTTAATAACACGGTTTCAGCAGGATATTCCGAAGAAAGCTGCAAGGCAGCCATCTTGTTATCCGAGATTTCAACTGCTGCTGCGGCATCAATGACAATGGCAGATTTATTGCCCGCAAGGTCAAATGTGGAATGCTGAACAGTCAGATTCAATTCTTCGTTGCCTGCCTGAAGTCCATTCCCCTTAAAGGAGCACCCGTTAAATTGATACGTGCCAGCAAATCCTATACTTGGCCCAACCATTCCTTGATCCTGAGGAGCTTCGAACACACATTGATTATAAGTGCCTGGCGGTAATTCCAACCCATACTTTGAGTTATATCCGATAACTTTCAAATTATCAAAGATGTTTCCATTCAAGGCTTCACCTGTTACGGAGCGAAGCGCTGGTGCCCCCTGTATGGTTACATTCGTAAGGTGCACAGGGTTTTTCCAAATGCTTAAGCCCGCTTCAGCTGTATTCTTCGTTATTTGAATTTGTATATCCGATGCCGTAACCCCATAGGGTATGGTGCTGCTAATCGAGAAAATGGCATCCTTGAATGTCATACCTTTGATATCAATCCGTGGTCCCTCGAAATGTGTCATCGAATCATTCATACTATTGCCGATAAAAGACACATCATGAGCCGCATAAATGCTTGTTCCGTCAAAGTGATTATCCTTAATCACTGCGCCTGTGAATGGATCCGAAACTGCTAAACCGATGGCTCCTTTGGAAGCTAAATGATTGTTTTCTAAGGTACCATTATGGCCGTCATAGAAAATGACATCATAACGACTATTATTATAAAACTTATTGTTTTTAATACTAATATTTTCGTTAATAAAGCCGTTATCCCCAGCTCCGCCTTCGACATCAATGCCAGCCATTGGCGCTGTTCCTCCAGTTCCCCCTATATCGTGAAAAGAATTATGCTGGATTAGGATATCTTTCCCCCCGTTAATCGTCAAACCCTGTCTGCGATTGAAGGAAGACTCGGAATTTTGCACAATGACATTCGTGGACTGCACTCTATTCCAAATTTCTGCATACTGACCCGTTTCGGGCTTGCCACTAAAAGCTAGGCGAATCGAGTAGGCTCCGTTAGGTATTTGAACATACTTACCTTGTTTTTGTTGTTTAATTGTAGAGAGGAATGTTCCATCTTCTTTATAAAAATAAATATCATATTCATAGGAGACATGTTGACCATTATCAACAATGAAGGTATGTGTTAGATCAAAAGAAGCATGTGTTAGCTTATAACTCATTTTAGTTCTAACCTTGGAGGAATCCGAAATCAGACTTCCCTTGTCATCAATCCCTCCAGATTCAAAACCATCCGCATACACATCCTGCATAAATCCGCCACCACCGCCTACACAAAGACCATCCCCAGTAAAGTTTAATGCCTTTACCCCATCAATCTTGGAATTAATCGCCCCTTGAAATAGGACGCCATACCCGCTTTCATGGGTGCCTCCACTTGAATAATCATGTGTGTCCCGATCACCTCGATAGGTACCACCAGTAATAATGACATTTTTCACTCCTACACCAACTAATAGAGTTGAATAGTCCTGAAAGCTATTGGTTTCTTTCTGAATAACTGCATTGGGATCAAGCATAAATGTCATGTTACTGACCATATTAATCCGCCCGCGCGGATCATCTGTCCCATTTTTGCCTTTGGCAATAAGATACGTCCCTGCTGGTACTTTAAATACAGTGAACCCCTGATCATGAGCCCATTGAAGGGCTCGATTCAAGCCATCTGTTGTTTCAACTGCATGTGAATTATCATTATGAATCTGCCATCGGGCTAACTCAAGCTGGTAAACGCCTTCTTGAGGAGATGTCGTTGTCTGCTCTTGGGGGGGATTCGTTGGTTGTTCTTGTTGGGAAATGGAACCTTGCTCTGGACTTGGAGTTGATGTACTGAGAGAATCAGGACTATCTAAAGCAGATTGGAACAGGAATAGGAAAGTTGCATAAAACAGCAAAAATAATCTTAACATGAGGTCATTTCAATCCTTCACTTTTATTTCATGCGCTGAAACATGTTCAAACTACTTGCATAGTGAGTAAACTTCGAAGAATAAGCTTATCAGGTCTAAGGTATTGCTGATAGTAGTCATGATTATTCTTCTTCATTTGAAGCATAAGTTCTTTATTGCTTGCTAACTTCACGGTTTGTTCCAAACATTCATCTACACTTGTAAACGCCAAATAATGCTTATTGGGCACAAAATCGGGTACGGTATAACGTAATCTTTCAGATACAATGGCCTTACTGGCAGCTACATATTCCGCTAACTTCCACCCATTGGACTCAAATAGCCCCATTGTCGATAGACAGATGTCGGCTTCCTTTACTAATCTCATGAAATTAGTACGGACCGTAACCGATTCATCTAATAAACAATCTGGATAGTGCTTTCGTGCAAATTCCCTTTTGGAAAATCCGCCAATGAAGTTGCTTCCAAATTGTTTACGTAAACGGCGAATACATTCTGCTCGCATATCATCGATATACTGCGTTTCCTCGCTGTTCAGATCCTCCTCTTCGAAACTCCAAGTACGTGTTGCAAAAAGAATACGAGGCTCCGCACTAACTGCTCTAGGGAAATCTTCAAATTTATCGACATAGAATTGCTGATGATAATTTCTACCTTGTCTCTCTTTTATGTACCATTTGAGCTTAGCAAGGAGATTATCTTCAGTTGGTTTATCCAGTCTATTATTCTTCATTGTAACGTGATAATTAAGACCCAGTGGATACATACGGGAAGCAAATGCATATTGTTGATGATAGTTTTGGTTGTAGCTCCGTTTAAAATAAAAGTCAGCTCTCTCTGCGTAATCTTCCACATGTTCCAAATGAAAAGTATACCCATCTGCCATATCGTACAACACTCTGATCTCATTATTAATTACAACTTCAACAATAGAAACAAATGGGAACTCTGCTGTTTCGTTGATTTGCAAATCAATAATCTTTTGATCATGAAGCATCATAAAACCTGTAATGATTTGACTTATATGTCCATCGCCTCTTCGCTTTGCCATGTTTAATCGACATTTAATCACGCGGCTACCTTCTTTTTCCCTTGAAATCTGCTGAAAATTCCCAGGCTAATTCCAAGTAAATATTTAAACTCTGCACTCTTATAGAATAGAGACATATAAATAATATTAGGTACTGTGAAAGCGAGTGCCGCTTTTAAGACAAACTCGCCAACACTATGTCCATCAATGAAACTAGAAATGTAAGAGGTTGCTAAACAAGTCGCTACTCCGATGCCAGCGTAATAGCTGTAACTCATAAAATAGTGATAGATGGATTTTTGGAATATTTTTTTATATACGAAATATGGCGTTGTCCAAAAAGGAACTAGCATTGCGCTTATCAATGTACCCAAAAATACGCCCGCTATGCCAATTTGTTGTACGAGTACAATGGAGAATACTAAGTTGACTGCAGCCTGGCATAGTGGCACATATCGATCCTCATGAAAAATGCCTGCTGTCGTTTTTACCGCGCTGATGGAATTTCTCATTCCTCTTTCATAAAAAGTAATGACCAGAACAATTAACACGACTTTATCCATGAGGAACTGTGACCCTATCCACAACGTAATAAAAGGCTCTATCATCACAAACAACAGAATGCCAAATAGTGAGTACAGCCAGAAATTAAGCAGCATGGTCACTTTATATACGTTGAAAATGGTTTCCTTGCTTTCCTTCGCAACTAAATTACCAATACTATAATAAATATTATTGAAGACTTGATTAATAAACGTTCTACAAATTTCAATCAACATAAAATAGTTTGAATACAACCCAACCGCTGCCACATTTACATAATAAGAGATAATGAGATTATCCGTACTGTAAATTAAATAGGTCCCTATGTTTTGCAACACAATTGCCTTCACATTTTTCAGGATATTCCCTTTGGACTCTGGATCGAGCTTACTTAGTACTTTCTTCTTAAGAAACGGGTACATTCTACCAACGGCATAAAACAAGATCGCAGAGTTAATTATTGTTATGGTGCTATCAATGACAAGATACATAATATAATTTTGTGTTTGATAGAGTATGCCTATTTTCAATGATGTGGATAGGATAGATGATACTGAAAAAATAGCTGTAGCAATGTACCCCTTCTGATAAACATTCAATAAGTTTGTTCTATATGTAAACAAGTAAGGGATGGCTGTATTTAGTAAAAACAATAAATAAATAACATAAAGATTATTAACACTTGTGTCTTTCGTGAAGAGATGAAGAAAGGGTAATACAATGAGACCGAGGAGAAGAATAACACCGGCTATAACCCTATATGTTTTTTTATACAGCTTCATAAGCACATTAATTTTGTGTTCATCATTTTCTGCTACAGGTTTGTAAAGACTATATATAATACTCGAACCGATACCCGCTTCTGCTAATGAAAGCATGGCTAACACATTCGTAAATAGCCCATTAATCCCCAAATAGTCAAGACCTAGTGTATTGATAAATACGGTTCTAGAAAAAAAGCTTAAGGCTGTAATTATCAGTTGATTCCCTATACCAACGGAAATATTTATTATCGAATTTTTTACTCTCATCATGATCTCCGCATTTCTTTTTCGGATTTCTCACACATTCATTCATCGTAACCAAAATCATCTTGTAGTTCTTCTTGAATTAATTGAATTTGTTCTTGCGTCTTATACGGCCAATATGTATCGAACACAGGTTTAATTGCTAGATTAGCCTTATGCTTCTCTATGTATTCTGACGTTTTACCAATAACACGTGCTGGATTACCAGCTACGATACTATTGTCAGGAATAGATCTGGTAACGATCGATCCCGCAGCCACGATTACATCATTGCCTATGGTCACATTACATAACACAACACTATTGAAACCTATAAATACGCGGTCACCAATCTTTACTTTGCCTATTTTGGATTTTCCAATATAAGCCTTCGTACTGGCATCATGAGCTAAAATCGTACTGTTGGTAATTGTGACATCATCACCAATTTCCACCAACCAGCAGTGCCCTTGATCAATCAGACTGTTATAAAATTCGAAGTTTTTACCGTATTTCAGGCCTCTATCTCTTAATTGCTCCAACTCCGATTTCGGAGGGCGCAACTTGTTCTTAATTCGGATAGAAACGGCCGTTATCACCCTGTTAATTAGCATATTCACACAACCTTGGAATCAACTTTGACATTCATCAATCGGATACAAAAGCCTTGCGTGAAAGGCAAAATATTAAACAACATGGAATACACACCAATATCCTTGGTATCTCCTTGCGAGAAATCAACAGCTCCACTTCTTCTTGTTGCTTTCATCAAATAACGAATAGCTTGATTAGCACTCTGTCTGCAGATGTCCGATATTTCATCGATTTGTGATGCATTCAACATAAACCAACCCAGTGTAGCTGTTGTTGATGAGTCTGCTATCGTTTCCTCGCGAGTAACCGTCCAATTCCAATTCCCTTGCTCTTGTTGAAATACAATAGCGGACTTAGCAAATTGTATGATGCTCTTTTCCAACAAAGGTCTGCTTGCATGGCCTGGAGGCAGTTCATTCCAAGCATCGATAAGTCCAATTGCAAACCAACCCAAACCTCTTCCCCAGCCGTATAGCCCGAGCGGTAATTTGCTATCAATCTGATAAGCATGGCTTGGAATATGATGCCCTTCCAACATACCATGCTCTTCGTAATGTTGAATCTGTCTTATTGCCAGTTCAACACATTCCTCTTTCCCATAGCGGATTCCATAGGCGACAAGGAAGGGGCAGATAAACCCAATCGTATCCACATAACGGTATTTGCCCATGAATTTGCGATATAAAACAGAACCTTCATTTCCAATATGATCTTGGATAAGATGCCAAGTCTCATCTAATGCGTTTCTATATCGTTCTACATCAAGAAAATCCAGCTTCATGATCGCATACGCTAGTATAGCAGCATCGACGTGTTCTGGTTTCCTTGCCCAATTGCCTTGCTCATCCATTTTAGAATGAACATAATCTCCTATTTTTTGCTTAATCTCAACCGGATTGTCATTACTTTTCACATACTCACCTAAGCCAAGCAGTAATGCTGCTTCTTGCCAGTGTTGAATGGCATGCTTCGTATAGTTACCTTGCAGCATATCAATGGCTACTAGCCGAGTTTGATCAGTTACTTTAATTTTGGGCGTTCTTGCTAACCACTTCACACCGATTGTTGATATGGATTGATTCCACTTCTGCTTATCGTCATATCTACCAATATGTATCCGATTTACCCAGTCCAAGCCCATTGGAATAAGATCAATTAGTGCGATCACAATTATAACGCTCACAACAATTAAACTAATCCATTGCAACATCATTTCATCTCCCCTTTCTCCAGTTACATGAATAATTGGTATAGTTTATAAATTTCTGCTTCTGTGCCAAGCATTTCTGTACCTAGATTGACAATGAGTTGTTTTCTTAGCGCATCATTATCAATAATCTCTTTGATTCCCTCACATACAGCAGCAGGCGTCATTGCAACAATAAGTCCATTGATTTTGTTTCTAATTTGATCCTTAGCCGTACTGAAGTTCGTAACTACAATCGGTTTCTGAAGAATCTTCGCTTCATCGATGGCGATGGACTTTCCTTCGAATTTAGAAGGCTGAACATATATATCAGCTTCTCTAATATAAGGGTACGGATTTTCTTTGATACCTAGGAGAATAAAGTTATCCTTGAGTTCATGCTTTTCAATCAATCTTTCTAAGGATTCTCTTTCTTCCCCTTCTCCAATGATATACCACTTGATTGGGTAACCAGCCTGAATGAGACCTTTGCATGATTCAACAGCAAGCTCAAACCCCTTCTGATAATTCAATCGACCTACGGATACGATGGTAATATCTTTGTCTTTTAGGTTGACCGTTTCCATGGAAAGTTTATGAATCGCTGCCGGCGATACGATGTTATGCATAACCTCAATGTTTTGACTGAGTGAAGGGAATCGTTCTCTTAGAATATGACCACATTCTTCCGATACGGTTACGAGGTGGTCTAATTGATTGAAATAGACTTGATCAAGAGCAGGATCCATGCCTAATTTATCGTAATCATTATGAATAAATCCTATTTTCTTAGTAGCCTTCACCTTATCAATACAAAAGTAGATTGGATTCTTTTCTAAATATCCTATTGCGATGTCATACTCTTTTTCAAGATTTGGCAAAGACTTCGCTAAATACTTCCAGACACGCTGCTCGCATCTAATTCTGTTCTTCTCACTAACATAAATACTACCCGCCAGCAGTCGAAGTAATGCAATCTTAAAACTACCTTTTCTAAGGCATTGAAAGACAGCTTTTCTCATCGACATGTCGAAGTATTTATATTCAGCTGGTTCTTGCAGTAAATTCACTTCGGGGGGGAGTTTGGATAAGAATAACCCCGTATGCCTGAGGAGATAAACATCCACATCATACATCGAGTAATCTATGGTCTCTAATAAAGAAATGAGCGCCTTTTCAGCTCCACCGCAGTTTAAATTGTTCATAATAAACAGTATTTTTTTCTTCATTATTAGACCATCCTACTAGATAATATCGTAAAGTTTATACACTTCTTCCTCTGTACCCATTTGCTCTTCAGCAAGACTTTGTATGAATGATTCCCTTAATTCGAATTGATTGATAAGTACTTCAATGCCCTTGCTAATACCAACGTCTGACATCTCCACAAGCAACCCATTTACACCGTCCGTAATTTGATCCTTAGCAGATTCATAATTGGTTACTACAATGGGTTTATTCAGAATCTTAGCTTCATCGATAGCAATCGATTTCCCTTCATATCTAGATGGTTGGACATACATATCTGCATTTTTGATGAAGGGATACGGATTTTCTTGGATACCTAGCAGAATAAAATTATCTTGAAGCTCCAATGCCATAATCTGCTTCTCCAGCGCTTCTCTTTCCGCACCATCACCCAAAATGTACCATTTCACCTTGTAGCCCTGGTTTACCAGTAAGGAACAGGCGTTTATGGCCATATCAATCCCTTTTTCATGACTTAATCTAGCGATCGTCATAATATTCGTGAATTCACCATCGAACTTTGGTAAGGTAGATGGCTCACGATTGGATTGGCTTTTGATAATCCGAGGAGAAACAATATTTTGAATCACCGTGATATTATCAGTTAACTTCGTGAACGTTTCTTTTAGCGATCTTGCGCATTCTTCTGATACCGTGACAAGCTTGTCTAACTGCTTAAAGTAAGGCTCATCCATACTCGGGATCATCCCCGAGTCTGCATAATTCGTATGAATCCAGCCGATTTTCTTAGCAGCTTTCACACGATCAACGATGTAATAAATCGATGACTTCTCTAAGTAACCGATGGCAACGTCATATTCTCGATCCAGCATACCGAATGATCTTTTCAAATATTTCCACGAATATTGTTCCGAACTCGCTGTATTTCTTACGAAACGGTTAAGTGCTGCAAACATGAGCCTGGCGTAAGCCAGCTTAAATTGGCGATGTTTTATCAAGGTTGTTACTGATTTAGCAAGATGCTCGGCAAAAGCTGGGTGATGATAAGAAAGCTCTACGACCTGCACCTCTTTAGGGATTGCATTCATAAAAGCACCCGTCTGGCTAAACAACAGTAAGTCTACCTCAAACCGTTGGTAATCGATCTGCGAAAGCAAATTGATTAGACTTTTCTGTCCGCCTCCAGCCAGTAAGCTGGGTATAACAAATAATAACTTTTTCTTCATCATATCCCTCATATAGACCAGCATTATTGGAATAATTCATCTAAGTGCTCCACCGCTTTATAAGACATTTGCTTCATATAAGGGATGACAATCTGCAATTTTTGCTTGATATCATCTTCTTCGGCAACCATCTCTTTAAAGCCGTTAATCAACTTGGTGCTGTTTGACAGTTCCTGAAGATTCAGAACCAGCTTTTCTTCTCCAAAAAGATCTTTGGCAATCCCTTTCGATTTAATGCTGTAACCTAGAACAAGAGTAGGTACATAATTGGAGTACGCCGCAATTGTTGCATGGGTTCTTGCTCCAATGAAGAACCTCATTCTTGCGATATATCCCTTGTATTGTGTAGCGTTGAGATAATTGGGCAACAGAATAACTCGACCTGTATGTTTAAACTCTTCATAATACTTCTGTAAAATCTCGAAATCATTATTTCCCCCTTCTATAACGTGGGGAGTCAGCGCAATCGTCATATCTGTAGTCTCTATTATGTGGCGGATTAGGTCTCGTACTGCTTGTTGAGATTGTGGGTTCTTGTCTGAAACCAATGGACTAAAATTGAGCCCTACAGTGTTCCCCGCCTGCCAACCATCTGGTAAGGTTAACTCTTCTTTTTCCATGGTAAAAGCCGGGTCAGCGACCAATTTAACATTATTCAACCCCTTACCCTTTAACATTTCGTACGTTAATGTCTCTCTGGCCAGTATCAGATCAAACAACTTCAAATCTGCTAATTTTCGCTCCGACATGTCCTCTGCACCTATGGAGCAGCCCCAAAGCACGAGCTTTTTCCCTTGTGCTTTCACTCTTCGATTAATTTCATACCAGCCTGGCTGTTCGCCATAACAATAGTTATCCCCGCCGATGGATAGACAGATATCCATCGAAGGAATATGTTTCACAATGTTGTTATTCATTTTACCTAGGGCGTAGGACTCATCCTTGAATAACTTGACATGGAGTGAGGAGCGCAGCCACGTGAAGGAATACTTTTTGATTCTTTGGGAAGAGCCATCATAAATACCATCTAATTTCGTAATAAGCTGATCCGTCTCTGGTTTTGCTGAAGCTAGGTACACCTGAGCACCGTTGATTTTCTCTTTAATTAAGCTCGTCGAGGAACGGACGATAGCTTCGCAACCACGATTCAAGCTGCCATTATGTGCAAACATCATTATTTTCATTCTTCATGCTCCTCCATTATGTATTCCTCAACTTGCTATACGTTGTAGCGCAATATAATCCTAGTAGCGATTTCCTCCGAATCATCTCCGCGATAAAGCGCTCATAGCGGCTTAATGTCCCAGATGCCTCATGATAGTAGTAGGGCAAAGCTTCCCTCACATCTGGATTTTTAATCATTCTATTCACATAGCGCAACTTTTCACCAAGGCTTACATCTTTCGATGCTCCTAAATACATATTTATCGTAGCTATTACATTCGTGATAAGCTTAAATGAACGTAATTGTTTTAGCTTTAGCGGGTCGATCTTATTCGTGTAAATACTTGTTAAATCCAACCTATATACATCAAGTGCTCTCTGAAAGTAATCTTTCTCCTTCATATTCCGAGTTGCACTTCCGATCACTGCACGATAGTTATAGCCGGAATAATCAAGATAGGTTACCCGTTCTGCGTGTTTAAAGAATTGCATATTGAACATACCATCTTCACCTAAAGCAACATTCCTTGGAAACTTTACTCCGAACTGAACGATGGCACTTCGCTTGTACAGCTTATTCCAAACCGTGTTCAGCTGATCTGACTTCAAGAAATAGGTCATAATTTCTCTCTCGATATACTCTCTCATGAGAACAATTCCTGGAGGAAACGGGAATCTCGTTGTCACTTTACACCCCTCGAGTTCACACTCAAAGTTAGTGATTACCGCATCACAATCACCGTCAACGGCTGCACGATATAACGTGTCATACATGGTTGCATCTATCGTATCATCCGCATCAACGAATCCGATGTAGTCACCAGATGCTGCTTGCAGCCCAATATTCCTAGCCATACTTACACCTTGATTCGCTTGATTAATCAGCATAATTTGAGGATAAGATTTCATGTAAGCTTCAATTAACTCTTTGCTTCCATCCTTGGAGCCATCGTTTACGCAGATAATTTCTATATCTGAGAAGTTCTGATTTATAACAGACTCTAAGCAAGGAATGATGTATGTTTCCGCATTATAAACAGGAATGATGACGCTTATTTTACGACTTCCCATCCTTATATCACCTCGTACAGCTTCTCCAGCTCATATGAATTACTGAAATCTTTCTCAAACAAGTGATTGGTGAATCGCTCTCTTAGCTCCGAATTACGATACATCGTCTCAATACCAGCTGCGATTCCTTCTACACTCAGCTCGCACATTAATCCTTCCGTTCCATCCTCTATTTGACTGCTAGCTGTCGCATAGTTCGTAATCAATATCGGTTTACCGAGAATCTTGGCCTCTGTAACTGTTACTGCTTTACCTTCATAGCGTGAAGGTTGCACATACACATCACACGCTTTGATGTACGGATAAGGGTTCGTTTGCTTGCCTAGTAGGATAAAGCTTTCTTCCAGCCTATTCTCGGATATCAGCTTCCGCAGCTCTGCCTCATATCCGCCATAGCCAACTACGAACCAGCGAATATTCGTGAGGCCTTTATCATGTAATAGGCGTAAAGCTTGAATCGCCATGTCGAATCCCTTCACGTAGGATAATCTTCCTACAGATACAAGCGTGAACGCTGCTTGGTCAGCTTCAAATGGAGATAATGAAGCATCGGCCATTTTCTTGATGAAGTCAGGAGAGGTAATATTCTCGATTAAGGTAACCTTGTCTTGTAACGTCGGATAGGTTTTGAGGAATGCAGTTGTACAGGCATCTGAGATGGAGGCGATCGCATCAAACTTATTCCATACAGCAAGGTCGATGTGATTATCAATTTCAAGCTCGCTATAATCCGTATGGATCCAAGCTAACTTTTTCGCAGCAATGACTTTCGTGGCTACAATATCATGAGGCCAAGCATAACTAATGGCTAAGTCATAGTGCTTCTGAATGGGAGGTAATACGTATGTGGTATATTTCAAATCTAGCTGCATTTGGATGTATCCGGGTCCTTCGTTTAGCTTTCTCCTTCTAGCCTTGAGACCAGCCACTGTTTTGCTCAACGTCCTAATCAGTAATGTGGAGAAATGACCTTCCTTCATGCACTGTTTAACGGATTTTCTAAAAACCGTATAAGCTGGCACTTCTGGCAGCACACGAACCTCAGGTGGTATTAGGCCTAATAAGTCACCAGAATGATGACAAATGAAAACATCCACCTCGTATTTCTCATAATTAAAGCTTTCTAGCATGTTGATTAAACTACGCTCAACACCACCAATTTCCATATCAAACAATGAAATAAAAATTTTAGTTCGCATAGGGAATGTAGCTCTTTTCTCTTTTATTTAAGAAAACGGTGTTTGCCGGCACCCGCCCTTTCACAACACTTCCTGCTGCAATAACCGCGTTATCGCCAATATACGTATCTCTCAAAATCACGACATTCGACCCAATCCAAACATTTTCTCCAATAATGACCTCCCCTTTCATAAGGTGCTCACCACCGAGATGCCTATAATTGTGGTCATGATCATTGATACTTACGTTGGGAGCAATTTTGGATAATCGGCCAATCGTAATCCGGTTCGCACAATTGATATGGCAGCTATCGTTAATAAACACCTTTTCGCCAATGTGAAGCTCACCATGATGGTCAACGCGTATGCTCGTATGCTTTCGAATAAAGACAAATTTGCCAATATGGATCTTCGCATGCTTGCTGTACGCCTCAATTCGACTATTGGATTGCAAGGCGAAAATAGAAGCTTTCATATTATTCCAATACAGGAGTCTGTTCACAAAGGCTCTTAGAATTCCCATGAGATACGAGGCATACATGAGAAATGTATGATACACCCCTCGGCCGCGACACTCTGCTATAAGCGTGTTCACTACTTTTTTCAAAACATTCATTTAAGATACCCTCTTATCCTAGCAATATTATGTCCGCCGATAAGTTTAGCCAGTAGCATTTTCAGCTGACTTTTTCTTCTTTCCTTAGGAGGAAGCCAGCTTTTGTAGAAGTGGTGCATAGCATAGGTACTCGATGTTTTGAATGTTTGACAGTTAATATAATCGTAGGGGGAGAAATAGGTTTGGGGATAAAATGTTCCTAACTTAGGTAACTCCTGAAACTGTCCATCAGGCGTTAATCCCTTCTCCGTTAACAGTCGCGTGATCACGGCTACGTTGGTTAGAGAATCGAAACTCCCATTGGCACGAAGAAATGTTTTTTGTTCATAAGACTCTAAGAACAGCTGGATAAGTTTATTCCCCTTCATCGCCCCAATCGTGCTTGTCGCAATAAAGTTCGCTTGTTCAAAGCCCCAGAAGGATTCATGATGCAACAAATCATCAAAAGGTCGAAAAATTTCCACATCTGTATCCAGATAAATTCCCCCCATATGATACAGAGCGTGCACGCGCGCATAATCACTGACGAACGCGAATTTACCAGCAGCATACGCCTCTTTTGTATATGGATGCCGGTTAATGTCAAAATTTCGCTCATTCCACTCTATGATCTGATAATCAGCAAGATGCAATTGCCAACTCGCTAAACATCGCTTCACGATTTCCGGCTTTTCCTTGCCTCCAAACCAACAATAGTGAATAATTTTAGGAATGCACATATCGCAAGCTCCTTAGTTAGAGAAAGAATAATCATAAATTTTCTTTATAAAGAACATTTAAAGCGAAGAAACTCGAAAATATTCGCTCTTAATTCTTATAATAGTTCTTTATAGAGAACATGTCAACATAAGACTTTCTTCCGATTCACGTCGGCGCGGTTTGCTTCTTTGTTCTTCTCCAGGCCCATAGGAAGGGGCGTAAAGGGAAGTACAGGAACTGCGCATACTTAGGCAAAGGTAAGGTTTCTACGTCCTCTGGGTAGGGATACATAAAACTCAGAACGAACAATACTTTGTTCCAATTCGACATAAGCGCGAATAAATGTCGTTTATGATACTTGGACACATCCTCAGGCACAGGATTCGTATGTAGGTTTACCATCTGACGTATATAGAAGATTGCACCTTGTGCTAAACGTTTCCCTCGCTTTCCTTTGATGAGCACGCCCAGTTCTTCGGTTAGCGGTGTTTGCAACAACTGCGCTGCTAACGTTAGTACTTGGGCCCCAATATGAAGGATACCATTGCCCTGGAGTTGCTTGAACAGGATAGCTGGATCCATATCTTGCCTCAGCATACGATCCATATCGACTAACCATCGTAGTCGCGACCAGCCATGTCGTGCCCCGTGGGTGGCCAGAAACGAAAATAAATCCTCTCTCCCTAAATAATGGACAGGACTGCTCGTGATCGTGCTTATCCTTTTCCTATCCCACAATTCATTAAAGCTTGGCTCTTTCGCCGGTCCAGGACCTAGTCGCCAATGTACTTCTACCGTAGTGCGTTTCTCCGCATGGTAAAATGTTATGTGATGATGCCGCCACTTCCAATCATTGAGAACTGTTAGTGGGTATTCAATTTTCACATAATTAAGCGTACAGAGTAGTTCTTCTACTCGCTCTAAATCATCCATAGGTACCATAATGTCAAGATCGCGCGAGGTTCGCAGGGACAGATCACCATACAGATCTGCTGCAAGCACTGGCCCTTTCAGAACGAGAGAGCGAATTCTATTCGCGGTAAAAGCTTTGCTCAACTGCTCCATCTCCGCACTTAAATGCAGCATTTGAAAGGCATTTATCTGATATTGCTTACGCAAAGCCTCTAAGACAAAGACCGGAACCCCAATTACTTTCTTATCTTGGAGTTTCTTGTACAGATCAGGATACACACGATGATGCAAGGTTAGCTGAAGGAACAGATCCCAGTCCAGCTCCTCCAACCAATCTTGTTGGGTGGAGGTACATTCCCCTCCATTTTGCCCACTGGTTAGAAGCATGAGAAGTACCTTTAATTCTTTTGGAAACTGTGATACATCTAATCGAAAATCGGTATCCACCATAAGACTCACCTTTACCCCCTTTTCCTCTCTTACTCTCATGTGTTCCCCCACGCTAACCATGAGGCATAACGACAACTTGTTGCTCTAGCAAATGATTCAGCAAGCTCTTCTTTTCATTGGCCAATTGATTAAACTTACCTTTCTGGACGACAGTACCTTGATCCACGACAATGACTTGATCGGCATTGCGAATCGTCGACAAGCGATGCGCGATGACAATGATCGTCATTTTACCCTTCAACTGGTCTAACGCTGCTAGAATTTTCGCTTCATTTTCCGTATCGAGCGCACTGGAAGCTTCATCCAAAACAAGAATGGACGTTTTACGCAGTATGGCTCTCGCCAAAACAAGACGTTGCCGCTCTCCCCCTGAAAGTCTAACTCCGCGGTCTCCAATTAGCGTATCTAAGCCTTGCGGTAAACGTTTCACAAATTCTGCTGAAATTGAAAATTCTAATGCCTCCCAGATTTCTTCTTCCGTTGCTTGCGGCTTAATCATCAATAAGTTCTCTCTAATACTGCCGTTAAATAGAAAAGGGTCCTGTGGAACATAACTAATAGCCTGTCGAAAGGATAATAAGTTTTCGCTGGTTAATGGTATACCGTCGATACAGATTTGACCTTTCTCTGGCTGAAGTAGCCCCATAACGATATCAATCAATGTGCTTTTCCCTGCACCAGAACGACCCACAATAGCTGTTGTTTGGTTAGCCGGAATCTGCACTTGGATATTTTCAAGCTGATAGGTAGATTCTTGCTTATTATAGCGGAAGTAGATTTGCTTACATTCAATGCCCTGATTAACAGACATGGGTACGATGCGCTTTGCGGGCTTCTCCGCATCTTCAAACTCCTTGGCATTCTTACTATCCTCTTGCAAGCGAAGAATCGATTGGAAAGCTGGGATGCAAGAAGCAATTTGCTCCACACTCGATTGAATCCCTGTAAATCGCGGCCACAATCTCGAGAATATTAAAACAATTAATAAGAGTTGACTAGGCTGTGCCTTAAATAATTGGATTGAAACGTAAATAAGAGAAGCAATTAGCAAAGTTGATGTAATTTTGTAGAAGGTTTGTGAGGTGTTTTTCAATTTGTTCATTTTGAGTTGTTCAGCCACAATGCGTTCGCACCAAGTCCGCAACCAAGCATAACGGGATGCTTCTAAAGAATTGCTTTTAATATCTTTAATCCCATTAAATTGGTCGGTAATTCCACCTAGATAGCTTTGTGCAATTTCGATAGTCTCGTTCCCAACCATTCTTGACTTCTTGATAAAACGCCTGGAAAAGAAAGCAATAATAACGCCAGCGGCTAAGACGAATAGCGTAATCTTTGGTGAGAGCCAAAAGGCAATACCCAGTTGAATAGCTGTAAAAATAACAGATGTCAGCAGCTGCAGCAAGAGATTGGTCCCTCTCACCAGATGTGAAATTTCTTCCGTTAAGGTGTTAATGAGATCCGATTTTCTCTTATTAACAAAAAAAGCCCAGTTCGCTTGCAGTAAAGAGCGATAGGTTTCCATACGAATATTGTTGGTAAATCCCATCAGGATACGTAGATTTCGTTGATTTAAATTTTGCTGAATGAGTGTTTGTGAGATAATCATCCCCGCATAAGCGCCTAGCAGCAGGAGTAAACTCCATTTCGCTGGCATATCCTGCAAAAAGCCAAAAATATGCTGTAATGTACTGGATCCTGAACTAATGCTAAGTACACCACTGAGACTGATCAACGGGATTAAGAGTAAGACCCCGGCACCATCCAGCAAACTAACCAGAACCATGCCGATCACATTGATATATAAAACTTTCCCTGCAAACAGGTGTAGTTTTCTTGCAAAATGTAAGAGCTGCTTCACCGCAAATCCCCCTAAATAACCTAATCTTTCCCTTAGCGAAAGTGTAGTAAAGCCCTTATACAGACTTTCGTATAAGGGCTCTAAATCCTTTATGTAGTAGTCAGATCCTAGCTAGGCCCAAGTGCAAGAGGAATACCGAAAAAAGATAGATCGACACGCTCGTCCGGCTCTCCAGCCATCGTCATACTAAGATCAAGAGCTTCCAACTCCGGTTTTTGCCATTGTTTTTGCATAGAATCACCTCCCTTCATGCACATCTGGTTTCGACTTTTTAGCGAAAGTACCAACAACAGTAAACCTTTTCATTTCTTCTGCTCCGGAGACGTAATAAGGGCCGCTACGCAGCCAAGCATGGGCGACCATGCTCCCTGTTTCATCCTTCGCAGTTCCAAGATAAAGTGTACTATCGATCTTACGCCTTTCCAGCATTTTCATAGCCGCAAGTGCTCTCACCAGACATTTGCTATCCCATGGGGTATAGCGGCTCATGGTTTGAATAGCTCCAGCAACGCTTGAAACCTTCCTTCTATTCATATGGAGAGGGTTTGTGGTTGTCTCTTCCATTTGAAGGTCAAACATCTTAATCACTTTTGTAAAGCGTATTGATTTGAGAACACGGGCCCAGCCCAGATACATATAAGCTTCCATAAATAAAAGCATTGTTTTCATATCCAAAGAACAAATGAGTTTGAAGATGCGAACGAAACGCATGGGGACTATCTTATTTTTCACGAACATGAATAAGTTCTTCTTTCAGTAAATGTTCCAAAAAGCCAATAACGTGTTCTTCACATTGCTCTTTATCTACCTGGTACTCCGACATTAAAGTAAGAATAACATCTGCGACAACAACGGGTGAGGCAATAAGCTCCCAGATTCTGCCGCCTACTTCGCCTAAATTATAATATTTATTATGTTGCACATTGAGCATAACTTTATCTTCACCCATATTACTAACGATGTTGCCTTTACCCTGCTCAACAATATGACCGATTGTCATCGTGGCTTGTTTAATCATGTATGTACGCCTCCTAATGGATTGTATCTAAAACTAATGAAACAAGTTGATGAGCGGTAAAGCCGTTAGTCGGGCGATTTAATTGATAAATATCCATGTGTTCCACCATGCGAGCCGATGTAGTGAAGTGCCAGTCCATTAAGCCAAGCGGCGCTAGAAAGGATTGACGATAAGTATGATGGAACAGCTTAGATAAGCCTGCAAGTCTTGGAATTTGTTGAATACTTATCTGCTCACCATCATATTTCACAAGCTCAAATACGGCTGCTAACGGAAGTGTTTCAGTGGTAAAATTGGCTGGAACCGGAATCGTATACTTTGTTTCTCTTTGAAATATAGGAGTGTATTGACTTGATTCCATCCCAAAATGAGTAAGACTTTCCTGCCAAAGCTTCTGCTGCGGATAAGCTGGCGTCACCATTGGTTTATTGGAAGAATCAAACGTAATCGGGATGACATCGTCACTTAACAGGGAGTAACCATGATTGATGAACGCTGATGCGAGCGTCGATTTCCCAGCTCCTGAATGCCCAACAATCGCATAAGCTTTACCATCAATTGCAATTGCGCTGCCATGTAAAGGCAATATGCGCTTCTGCATCAATATCACACCCATACAAGTCCCAAGTAGATAAAGGCGAATTTTGGATTCCTCAGCATGATTAACCGGTGAGATTGTAATCCTATTCCCATCCTGAATTAAGAAAATAGCTGTATCGTGAATCCGAAATATGACTTTATCTTCATGAAGAAGGATATTTTGATTTGCAGGTACGAGTTCTGACCACAGTCTGGATAAGTCAGCGATCGTAACCTCTACATCAGCATCTCCTTGTATTTCACTTAGTAGGCTTAGTTCGGGCAGATGAAGGTCGCTGCGAATGCTTAAGCCAAATGCTTGGAAAATCACTCTCTCTTGCGTTTTTATCATCTCATTCACTCCAGATATGCTTCAAAATTTTTAAAGCAACCCTTATACGATCTGCATATAAGGGTTGGTTGCTAACTGCTTTACGATCCTAAATTAGCTATGAAGATGAACAGTTTCATTTTGATCTGAGTAAGTAGCATCAATATAATCAGAGGTTGGGCCAGCCAATGTCATACTTAGATCAAGTGTTTGTAATTCAGGTTTATTCCACTGTTTTTGCATAATTTCTCACCTCCTTATGAAAGTTTCTTGAGGAACCTATAAACAATAAGACTTCTCATGAGTATCCTAAAATCAGGACTAAACGCAGCATTCGCTTCAGGGGCATTGCGAATATTTGAAATTGCTGAGTGTAGCACAGGTACATTCAGCAACTGAGAAGCCATTGGATCCTTGCTTAATTGCTGGACTTCATCAATAAAAGCGGGCCAATTCGGTGTCATACGATGAATCACATCTGTTCCCTGGATCCCTCTAATACGTTGATTTAACCGAATATCGTCAGGCAGAAGATTATGCATCGATCTTCGGATTAGCGCTCGATCCTGACCCTTCTGTATATACTGTTCCATCGGTAAGGATAGGCAGAATCTTATGACCCTTAAATCATTCGTAGGGTCTCGTCCCTGTAACTTATATCGAAGCGATAGCTTGGATGTACTTGTATTGCTTGTGCTCCATAAATTCAACTGTTGAAAGTGCATGATTCTTTCTTTATCCAAATTTTTTGTAAGTTGAACACCAGCTAGCATGCCTTTCGCTTCCAACTTTTGAATAATATTTGTCTTCTTTGCTAATTCTGGATTTAATAACTGCGGAGGAGGCTCCTGTTGGGTTCCTTTTGAGAACAATTGATGAATCCCAGGAAATGCTTTTTGAGCAGCTAACTTGAGAATATGAGCTCTGCCAGATTCCATTCTCACACTGAATTTGCATACCTCATCATACAGATGAACCAAGCTCAGTTTCCTCATGAGTGATGCATAGTACTGCATAGCAGGTCCCCAAGAGATTGTGAAATTTCCCCTTCCTCCATTTAAGAGAACCCCGATATCTTGCTGATGGGCCTTTTCATATATCCCTTTAATCCACACGGAATTCTCAAAAAACTTGTAGGGCATTTCCATGATATCGAGCCATTCATCCACTTCGGACAGGGCGCTTTTCCCAGCAAAATCGAAATACTGGTCTTGAATATTACCTACATAAGCAACTGTAGATTTAATAAGCGGTCTTTCATCAGCGATTGTGTTTCTCTTGGTCCAATCCGAGAAATTTTCCTCGGGGATTGAACTGTACGTATATAATTGTTTCTTCTGCTTCTGCAGTGCTCTTGCCGCAAAGCTTACTACGGATCCTGAATCCAAACCTCCGCTTAACTGGGAACCGACGTTGCGATGCGTACGAAGCCTGGCTGTCACTGCGCTTTGGAAAACATCGCGAAATGCTTCTTCATATTCTTCATTCGATTTTAACTTCAGTTGTTTTCCAGCAGAGAACGTGCAGTACTTGGTAAGTGTTACTTTTCCAGCCTTAACTACAATACTATGTGAAGGAGGTATTTGTTCGATATGCTTGTACACCGTTGATTCCACATCAACCGTATCAATAACACTGGTAATGGCCAGAAATTCAGCCAACCACTCTTCATTCAGTTTTTTTTCAATATAAGGTAAAGCCAGTAACGGCTCAATCGTCGTGCAGAATGTAAAACTCGTTTGACTGTGATGGTAATACAGCGTTCTACTTCCAGTGAAGTCTCTAGCACCGAATAGTTGATGCTTCTTCGTATCCCAGATCATAAAGGCGTAATCGCCTATTAAGTATTTCGGTGCTTCTTCCCCCCACTTGCGGTAAGCGAGTAGAATTAGCGCACTATCTGGAAATCCTTTTCTGCGGTTCTGCTCGATCTGTAATTGCTCAAACAGTTCATTACGATTGTCTAGGATGGCATCAGCTGTAATGGCCAGCTGCCTCTCATCATCATAATAAGGAACCTGTTCGCCCACAGACTCTGGTGTGATCCACTGAGCATGGCAGCCGAGGAAAATGTGTTCGTTACCCCAGGTTTGAATATCGTCCGCAGGATACTTCTCCAAAGCTTTCATTAGGAGTTCTCCGTGCGCTAATGAAACGGGTTGTTGTTCATTCAATTGGAATATACCGGTTATAGCGCTCATATTTCCTCCAACACTCGTTCTGGCATAACGCTGTTCTTTCAAAGAAACATTTTAGTTGATTCAGTTGTGTTTACGTTCTCTATAAAGAACATTTTTAGAATATCATCTTATTTTCTACCTGTCAACCATTTCTCTTAACTTTTCTATTTCATCCAGTTAAGTAATACTTGAATACTTTGCTTGCGATTGTCATAGTCAAACAGCTGGTAATATACCCAATTGATATACTGACTCATTGTGCGTTGTTGAAGGTTCCGGATCGTACTATAATCCCACCAAAGCTTGGTTCTATTTGGAAGTGAAAGCTCCTTAATCCTATTCAAATGCGGGAACTGATGATAGACAATGGCCAGTGTCCTTGTGATTCTTTTCAACGTTTTATGAACATGAGCATCCTTAAACAGGGTTTCATAACGACAACCATCCTGCACAACATGAATCATTTGAATAATATCAATAAAATATTTTAAAGAACTTAAATTATGTCTCCAGCCATGCAAACAAATCATATAGAACGTATGGTAGTCAGATAACTCCTTGATATACATATATGATCCCAGAGGAGTAGCTTGCTTCCAAAAATGCTCCATACTTAAATTGGACGTATTTTCTTTTAACAAATCCCAATGGAGCTCAATGGTTAATGGAATAGGCGACCCTGCTATTTCTTTACTATAGCTCCAGTGAAAATGAGAAGGGATTCGCTCTTGCTCATAGGAGTACCCGAGCTCTCTCACGCACGTAATAGCCCGCTGAAGATCACATGGCTGAACCAAAAGGTCGATATCAGAAGTAGCTCTAGCCCCCAAGTGGCCAAAGTATTTCTCAGCAAATACGGTACCCTTTAGTGGAATGGCAGGAATCTGGGCTGCTTCCAGTCGTTCTAATACGATGTTCATTTGGTTGCGAATAAACATATTTTGATACAGCGCATCACGGTACTTTTCTTCAATTTTGTTACGGAAAAAATCAGGCATTTTCTCTAACTGCCCCGCTTGCTTCAATAGCCAATACATTTGTGGGGATATATCAAAAAACTCAATATCAGCAAGAACTTGTTCATAATAGGATCGATCCTGGGGTATCGCCATTCGTCGATCATATAACGCTTGTATCAAAGAGATAATCAACGCGTTCCCCCCTTTTCTGAAATGCTTGCCTAGTTAAACTTCGATATTTGCCATTTACCTGTATAAGATCATGGTGTTGCCCAATTTGGACAATGCTCCCTTTATCTAAAACATAGATAACATCCGCTTGTTGGATCGTAGAAAGTCTATGCGCTATGATGAGCGTAGTACGACCCTCCATCAACCTGTGTAAAGCTTCTTGGACCTGTTGCTCCGTTTCATTGTCTAATGCGGAAGTTGCTTCGTCTAACAAGAGGATAGGCGCATTCTTTAGCACCGCTCGGGCAATTGCCAGACGTTGCTTCTGCCCGCCAGATAATCGAACGCCTCTCTCCCCAATTTCAGTATCGTATCCATTCGGGAGCGTCTCAATATAGGAATGAATGTTAGCTATTGTCGCTGCCTGTCTCATTTCTAATTCCGTAATGCCCTCTCGAGCAAACAAGAGATTCTCTCGAATTGTTCGATCAAATAAGAATGTATCTTGGGATACATGAGCAAATAAACTCCGTAGTTCGGAAGGGAGGAGCTGTTTAATAGATACGCCATCAATGAGAATGTCACCTTTTTGTGGTTTATACAAGGCTTGAAGCAAGTGAAATATCGTTGTTTTACCTGCCCCACTTAAACCAACTATCGCAACGACCTTACCGGCCGGGATCTGCAAATTCAAATGTTCGAATATCGGGGTACTCCCATCGTAACTGAACGTAATGTCTTGAAATTGAATCGATGTTTGTAGTTGTTTAGGCAGCATGGCCTTCGGAAGCTCCTTGGACTCCAGCGGGAGTGTCAAGATCTTATGAATTCTTTCTACCGCGGCTGCTGAACGTTGAAATCCTGCCCACTGACCTGCTAGCTCTGTCAACGGATACACCAAATGATTAACCAAATTTACGAAAGTCAGCAAGGAACCTACGGTTAATAGGCCAATAGAAACATAGTATGACCCCATACTCAAACTCAATAAAAACGTTATCGTCGAAGCAGCTTGACCACCTACGTAAAACCATCCACGTAATTTAGCGTTATGCAGTTCCAACGAATAGATCTCTTGATTTTTACGTGCATACCTGTCATGCATGATTGTTTCCATGATAAAAGAATGAATGGTAGACAACCCTTGGAATGTCTCATTCAGATGTGTACTCATCTGGCCCATTAGTCGATACACCATTCTTCCGTTATTACGAAGATTAACTCCGAAAACGATACCAAATCCAAGCGCTACAGGGGCTAATGCCACACAAAGGAATGCTAATTTCCAATGAATCTGCAGCAGATAGACAAAGACAGCTATATAGATCAATGGGAGTTTAATAAGATTCAATAAGCTTCTGCCTATTACACCATCAATGCTATGAATATCATTCGTAAAGTGCGACATGAATTCGCCTGAATGATGTTTGGACGTATCACTTTGTGGTAATAGCAAAATGTGCTTATAAAGCTGCAAAGAAAAATCCCTTTTCACACCGATCGTCGCCTTTGTTTCAAAAACTGTATTCAGATAAGTGGAAGTTACACTCACAATAAGTAAGATGATGCCAATAGGAATTAATACCTGCATACGTTTATATTCACTTTGAATTGCAGCATCCGTTAAACTCCCAAAGAACCATGAAAAAGCCAAGGTTAGCGAGATATCAGCGAATAATAGTATAGTAAGAACAACATATACCTTCCAATATTTCAGCATGTAGGGAGTTAACAAGGTGAGCGTTCTCCGAATATCTCTAAACGTTACATACGCTCTAATCGTAGATAAGAAGTTTCCAACTATTTGGGTCATATCATCGACGCTCCATTGCAGAATCTATCCTTGTGCGCGCTTCCTACGTGCTACATAATAATTTAATACAAATGATATTGAAGGAACTCCTAACACGATGTAACCCCATGCTTGAGCTGCCCAACCATCCACATGAATAATTCGTTCATTCCGCTGAATCCAGTCCATTCTACCTATCAACAGCTCCTGATCAATGCCTTCATCACATGCCAAATTGGTATCTCCCTTACAATGAAGGATGAACCCCTGTTCCAGCACTGCTTTGCGTAACAAGCGATGAGCAACTAAACTTCCATATCGCGTAAGGAAGAGAACGACATCGCCTTTCTTAATATGATCAGCTTGTGCGGGTACAAACCTGCATATATCACCCATTTTAATATAGGGATACATACTTGTTCCTTGTGCGGGAAGTTCAATCCAACCGTTTTTATCCATAGTTTGTATAATTAGCTGTCTATATTCCTTAGGAAATTGCATGTTGTACCAGGCCTCGTCTGATCATATCCTGCAAAAAGGCTTCAACGTCAGCTTCAACTGGTTCATCCACCAATTCATACTCCTTTCGCACAGCTTCACTGATCGAACCCACCGTTTGTGCTACCCCTAGCAATGACCAGCAAAATCCACCTACGCCATTTAGTTTCGTTAAGGTATATTCATCCGTGTTCAAAATAATCCATTCCATATCTAATTCAATGGACTCATAGTCATTCATCCGGAGGTACTGGGACATTACGAAATCAGCTCCCAAAATGTATTATTTTTTTGAAACTGTAATTCATTGATGGAAATGGAACGAACCATTTGTCGTAACATTTGGAGGATACGAATTGTTTCCTCTGGGCTATGCGACCAATAAAAAACTTTGTCCATCAAATGTAGAAATGCATCTGATTGACTAAGTGAAGTAACATGATTCGTACGTGCTTGCTTCAACAAGTAAATACCGGCAAGCGGACTGATATCTTTGGATCCAGTTCGGGAAAGTTCACTTCGAAACGGAGAATCAAACACAGTCACATGACTGGAAGTAATTTTGACAATTGTAGCTTCATCAGAAAGAAGCTCGCGAGGATATGACAGTTTGGCAGCGGTTGATTTACCAGCACCAGAGTAACCAGCGAACAAATAAGCTTTATCCTGATCAACCACACAAGAAGAATGGATTAATAACCCCCATCCAACATGCACCAAATAAGAGCTATATAAGTTCATCCATGCATGCTTCAACGCCAGTTCGTTATACACAGCGATTGTAGCACTACGATAATCTTGATCAGTTTCAATCAAATAGTCCGCCCTACGAAACCGAATCTTATTGGCTTCCGTAGAAATCTTTACCTCATAGTCGACAAATGCTTCACCATAGCCTTCACTTAGCTGAAGCCTGATATGAGGCGTGACCTTAGGTGGTTGGATGATCAAAAAATTATCGTACATCCAATTCAGAATCAGAGTTGACTGACATTGCACTTCAATCGTATGTTCACCAATTCTCGTATAAATGAGTTCCATGTTCATCACTCCGGACTTCAATGTGAAGAATAGCGGAGGTCAATTATTCATGATATTGACCTCCATCAACTTCTAATTAATGCTTCCCATTACCATTATGTGGTCCACCATAGGGTTGGTTAGGATAATGACTGCCACCATTTCCATTACCATTGTGATTGGTATTACCATGGCCCTTATTCCAGCTTTGCGCTGTTTCAAAGCGAACTGGCTGTTGGCTTAAAACGCGCGGGCGTGAATATCTTCTTTGTTTTATTGCTGGTTCATTTTCCATCGTTCATCTCTCCTATCGGTTCCATGATTGAATGAGTCTTCTTACCTCACCAAATGGTGTATCTATAATTTCATACATGTTCAACTTTACCGTGGTTTCTTGTCTATCAAAATCAAAATTCAGCGTCAATGGGCCGCTAACAAGCTTATTCTCGCCTGTGAACGAAAGTACTTTAGAGGTCATAATCTTATTCGATGAATCCAGAAGCTCCAGTCTCACTTTAGACGATCCTTGATCCGCTACAACCTCGTCCTGGAGTTTAATGTCAAAATCAACATTTAACTTGTAGGAATACGAGTTTCCGGCGCCCATAACATAGAAGGCAGTTAACGACCAACTATTTAATGTCGTCTTAAAAGGATAGAAAGCCTTATCGGAGGAATCATCTGTCACCTTGGTCTGGAAGGCAGCCACGGGGAAATTGTAGGGCTCCACTCTTTTCGTGTCCAAGATTTCCATTGCTAATCGAGCACCGGTTTCTGTATTTGGAACAATATAGGAATAGTAGATAACATAGCTGATATTTGGAATCAGCGTTTCGACCTTCGTATCCTGCCTATTACCCAAATACTTATTTCCACTGCTGCTTGTCAAACTGGTTTGGAATTTCGGAACTTGAACAGGCCCTTCACTCTTATTAAGTAATTTAAACTTAGCCACAACAGCTTTAAATCCGCCGCCCGTACTCTCATTCATTTGCAAGTCGATCATGGATACTTCCACGTCGGGGCGAATGAGTCCACTTAAAGGATCAAATTTAATAGGCTTGTTCAACTCATACATGGACAATTGATTCATGAAGCGCTGTGTGCTGGTAGCTCCAGAAAGATTGATCATCAATCTTCCGATTAGATAAGAGCTATGTGATTTATCCTCACCCACGAAATCTTCAGGCGTTAATATCACTAAGCTTCTTAACTCTGCTTTGTTTTTTACGGGGATCGCATAGTACACATAATTCTTCTCACCTGGATCCAAGGTGATCGTATCGATATCTATTCGTTTTCCGATAACAGTCTTATTCACTGTTTTCCCGTTAACTCGAAAATCAGCTACCGTAGTTGCCTTGTCTCCAACATTAGTAGCTAGAAAGCCAACAACTGTAACGGGGCCATCTGGTGTAATCTGTTCATTCAAACTCACAGGCTTATATTGGACACTGTTTGATAACACAGGGATTTTAAACGTATCATCCCATTGCTTTATCAAAGCTGGATCCGTGATCGCAGCCTTTTCCCCTTTCCACTCCATGTTAGAAATTGGAACCGAAATGATTCTCGTTTCATGCTTGGGGTAGACGAATTCATCCACATCCAACCAAGACAGTTCAGTTAAGGCGAATTCATCGTATCGATCTACGACATTCATATAGCTTAGTTCGACGGTCTCTTTCGGTTGTAAATTTCTAGGATTTGCTTGACTCGGACGCATAATATATTCCAAGCCTTCTTGTGTCTTCGCACGAACTTCATATTCCGGAACACCGATTAAGCGATCTCCAGCGTTATAAAGACGTACAACAGCACCTATTCTAGCTCCATTTGGGCTTGGTTCATTCAGAATACTTTTCACTTCCACGTTAATAGCATCTGTGAGTTGATAGCTCAATTCTGTTGAAGTTTGAGCGTATTTCGCATCCGCTGCTACATGAAAGGAGGCGGAGGGAATGACTAAGGAGGCCGCTAAGATGAACATAATCGTTGTTTTTTTCCAATTTATTTTCAAGTCGAGTCACTCCATTTTTATTTATTGCTCTTCCACGGCCGTCATTTGAACTTTCGTTTTATCGATTAACGCACCAGGGTTCGTTTTAACAACAAGCTCCCCTTCTTTAAGGCCTGAGGTCACTTCTTGATTAGGTTCATTCAATCTTCCCAATGTAATTGCACGTTTCTCAACGGAATCACCCACGAGTACAAAGACAAATGCCTTCTCGCCTTCTTTAACGATGCTATACGTCGGCACTGTAACTACAATCTGGTCTGCATCATCTGACATTTGAAGTTTGAGCTTCATCCCTGGCTTCAAGAGTATATCTTTATTCGGCACTTCTAAATTGATTTCATAGGATTTGCTTTCAGGGTCCATGACCTTTGCCAGATAACTAATCGGTCCCTTAAATTTTGTTTTATTACCTGTTAGCAAGTAACCCATTTCAGTCTTACCACTAACTAGTTTCGTTTCATCTTCTGTAAGCTGCGCTTTAATTTTAATAGGATCCAATCTTTGAATCATGCCAACCTGAGATCCTGAAAGCACTGGCATCCCAGTTTCTAGTGGCATCTCCGTTAGCAAACCGCTAACCGTAGCTTTCACTTCTAAATTTTGCATGGATTGATTCAGCTGTTGCAAAGCAACTTGAGCTCCTTTGAGCTGTGACTCAAGTGCTGAGGTAGCGTCAACGGGCTCCAATTGGCTTTGTTTCTTCTTCAATTGATCCAAATCCATACGAGCATTCATCATTTGAGTTTCCATCTGAAACAACTGCGCTTTGGTTGCTAGTCCTATATCATAGTCATTTTTCATTTTGTTATAGCTCCGTAGGAGTGTCGTCATATTTAACTCCATTTTTTGAATCGAATTGCTCATCTCTAGTCTCTGATTTTCTATTTCACGTTGAGCCTTTATTTTCGCTTTCTCAATGGATTCCTGAATAGCCGTTATTGCAGCCGCAGCCGAATCTCTTTGGACGAGAGCTTCACTCGATTTGAGTCGAAAGATTACGTCCCCTTCTTGAACCATATCCCCACGCTTTTTCAAAATTTGCTCAATATCTCCTGATGCTTTGGCGACAACTGTAAATTGAGCAGAGGATTGTACTTCGGCAGCACGTTCTAGCGGGTCCCCAATCTTTTGCTTTATTACCTTAAATGCTTTCACCATGGGTATGGCTTGATCTTTATACACAGACTTTGCGTCATTACTAGTAACAGCTGTATCTGAGCATCCTGCCAAAATCCCAATACTTAGCGTCAATATGCACACGATTCTTCCGGTTCGTAGATTCGGCTTTCGTCTTTTTTGTCTCATTAGCTATAAACTCGCTCCCCTTACTTTGATTTTTTCAACATAACGGATTAGAGGTACGCATTTGCTTCATGATTTCGTACTTCGTTCAAAACGACCCCGATCAATTTTACATTTGCGAGCAATAGTTCTTCTTTCACTTTCTTAGCTACATCACGTTTAACCTTTCCATATTCAACAATGAGAAGCACTCCGTCGCACTTCGTCGCTATAATCTTAGCATCCGTAATCGTCAGCAGAGACGGCGTGTCCACGATGACAATATCGTAAATTTCCCTTAGTGTGACTAAGAGAGCATCCATTTGCTTGGAGGCTAATAAACCAGAGGGATTCTGCGTGCTTGGTCCTGAAGTAATAATTGAAAGGTTCTCCACAATTGTCTCCCGAACAAGTTCGCTGACATGTGCCTGACCTTCTAAATAATTCGTAAGTCCCCGTCTGTTCTCATCACTAAATGCTTGGTGAATGGAGGGATTTCGTAGATCCGCATCCAGCAGCAACACTTTCTTTCCGATTTGCGCGTAGGCCACAGCCAAATGAACAGCTGTTGTAGTTTTCCCTTCACCCCGGCTTGAAGAAGTGATTGTAATTGATTTTGCCTCACGACCAAAAATAGAGCACTCGATATTGAACCTCAATGATCTATAAGCCTCTGAAGTTGAGGAGCTAGGATGAATATGCATCATAACAGGAGAATTAGAGTTAGTAGATAGTTTTGGCATATGAGATGTCCTCTGCTTTTTTGCTAATTTTATTTTTCCGCTTCACGCGCTGCATTTTCTTCTTTACTTTAGGTATGTATGCCAAGGTCGAGAGATCAAAAATTTCACGAATGTCCTCTTCTGTTTTCAACGTGTCATCCAAAGCATCCCACAGAAGAATGATACCAACTGTAGCAGCCAAGGAGACAAGAAACCCTAAGATGATATACTGATTCGATTTCTGATTTATAGGGATTGGATTATCTTGAACTTTAGCTCGATTCAGAATCGTAATATTATCAACCTTCATAATGTTAGGTATTTCCGACTGAAATACATCAGAAACCGCGTTCGCAATGCGCACTGCTCGTTCGTGTGAGAGATGTCGTGCAACAATCGACATAACCTGCGTTTCATTGATATTGGTTACGTTGATTATTGAGATTAATTGATCTGTGGAGACATGTAAATCGGGGTAACGTTGGACAACTTTATCCATAATTGCTGGTGTTCTAATAATTTCCTTGTAGGTATTAATGAGGGACATATTAACACCAATGGCTCCATAATCAATTTGTTCTTTACCTAGTTGATCTTGCTCTGAAGTCTTATTAACAATTAATTTTGTAGAAGCTTGATAGATTGGAACATAATTTGATGTCGAATACATAGCTGTTAAAATCGTACAAGTACCTACAACAAGAACTATGATCCACCAGCGTTTTAATATAACCATCAAATATTCCTTCAAATTAATTTCCATGATTCCCCTCCAATAGAAGTCTATTTCGATTTGCTATGATACTATTTGTATCTTAATTGTTACTCTTACTTTAAGATACTTTTCGTATCATGTCAACACAATATTATGGATTTATAGTTCCAAATCGTATCATAATTAAACGAGCTGTAGAATGCAAAAAGCAGCACTTTCCCCTTAAAGGAAAGGCTGCTTTTACTAGGTAAAACTCCTTGATTATCTCATTCCCATTGATGCTACGCGGACTGATTCACCCGCACCTAATCTTGAAACTAGCAGAGCTTGCTGCAACAGCAAGGCTAACAGCTTTCGCATGGAGCCAATACCGATTTTACCCATGATATTGGCAAGGTGAATTTTCACTGTTTTCTCACTGATACAGCAATTTTCGGCAATTTCTTTGTTCGTATAACCATATGTAGCAAGTAAAGAAAGGATTTCGGTTTCACGTTGTGTTAGACCATAGTTGGAATAAAATTGAAGTAAAACGTCTGACTTTTCTAGGATTATTGGCTTCATATGACAACTTCCTTTATATGAATGTGTCTTTCTCGACTTAGATCAAGAAAGGTATTTTCGATTTTCACGAGTGGATTCGTATCATCCGTTGGATTAATATAAACGACTTCGCCCCAGCGGCCATCCGTGAGAAGCACTTGCCTGCCCACTAGATTGTAGATGATATTCTGCAAAAAAACGGAAACAATATGCGGATCTAATTCGCCGAAGAAACCTTTCCTTAAGCGGCTGACGACCTCGTGAAAAGGCATCATTTCGTGATAGGGCCTCTTCGATGACATCGCGTGGAATACATCTGCAACAGCTACGATACGGCTCATTTTATCCAGTTGACTATCTTGCAGCTGCAGGGGATATCCCGTGCCATCTGCTCGCTCATGATGCTGAAGGGCAACTAATGCAACACGATAGTTAATGCCTACCGTTTCTCGCAGCATATTGTAGCCAAGTATAGTATGCTTTTTAATTTCTTCATATTCTACCGTCGTCAATTTGCCCGGCTTCATTAGAATTTCTTGAGAAATTTTGATTTTGCCCACATCATGCATGGTAGCTGCTAAAGATAAAAGCGCCACTTCTGTATCTGCGAGCTCCATCCATTTGCCAATGAGTGTCGAAAGAATGCCCACACCAATATTGTGTTGATGGGTGTATTCATCCTTGGCCTTAACGGCTTGAAATAATTGAAAGAGATCTGGATTTTCGGCCGCCTGCTGGACGATAGGAATTAATTCTGACTTAATCTCAAGCAGCGGTATTTTCTTTTGCGTTTGAATGCGTTCGAAAAGGTCCTTGGCATATTCCGTTGCTTTTTGAACAAGACGGTTCGCGTCATGTGCAGGTGCGGATTGCGTCTGGGCATCAGGCGTATTCGTGGTTACGATATCCATCGTATCAATGCGATGCTGCTTAAATAAGTCCAAATGCTCTTGATTGAGAGTAGTATGGATAGGAACTAAGACTAGTCCATAACTTGTTGTCACATCGAATCTTAATCTTTTACCCAATAGGTCTCTCAAGAAATCCCGCTCCATTAATTTCAAAATCGTACCAATTTCTATTATATACGACATGTTCGTTCGCATATATGGGAGAATTAACCTATATTTCGACAAATTTATCTAGGTTAATTTTCCCAGTTGCTACAATTATACCATTTCGCATAGGACTAGCGATCCTTTACTTTTGTTATTTGCTATCCGTGACATCCGTCTATCCGCTTGCATATAGTTAAGTATCGACAATCCGCTTTTACCTAAGGAGGACTTTACGAATGGCATCGAACAAGAAACAAGAACTGCGCGACGTTGAGCTTGAAACGGAGATTTCACAAAGCGCAGCAACGGAATCGGACTATCCAGCTGCTTATTATCCACAAAATACGCCGTACCCCTACGGCTATCCCGTACCCCAATACTACGGCTGGGTACCAGCCTATGATCCACGCGGTCTAGGCGGCTTCGGCATCCCTGGCTTCCCCGGAACTGGCGGCATGCTACCTGGATTCCCAGGTGGCCAAGGCGGCGGTTTCGGTGGACCTGGTGGATTCCCAGGTGGACCAGGGTTCCCTGGCGGTCCGGGCGGTTTCCCAGGGGGACCAGGAGGGTTCCCGGGTGGACCAGGATTTCCAGGCGGTCCGGGCGGTTTCCCAGGTGGGCCTGGGCCAGGATTCCCACCTCAAGGACCAGGTCCTGGACCAGGTCAAGGCGGATATCAACCCCCAACCTCGGCGCCACCATCCCAGATTCCAGTCAAGCCGCTTAAAGCACCCGGTGTTTACGCCGTAGACCCAGGCGGCATCTCCCGCTGCTTGTTCAGATTTACGTATATCTGGCAAAGCAACGGACAGCAATATTGGTATTTCCCAGTGTTCGTTGGACGGACATCGATATCTGGATTCCGCTGGACCGGCTTCTCTTGGATGTTCTTCGGAATTGATTTGCGCTTTATCGACTCCTTTACTTGTTAATTCTTCGTTATAAATTAAGCCAGTTAACATCGGTTTGGCGGATGTTAACTGGTTATTTTTGCTGATGCTCCCATTGCCAAATAGCCACATAACCATACAGCCACACATTTGTATGTACTGGAAAATATACAGCTATTTGCGAGGAATTTCCTCGGAAATTCGATTTAACTTTATAATATGTAGCTAAAACAGCCACTTTTGTTCAAATCGGCTAAAATGGTTAATATTAACTACCTTTTATCCATCTATTCTGCTTCCGACGGGAAAACCCCAAAATTTAACTGTATAAAATCCATCTATTCGCCAAGAGCGAGTAGATTTAAGAAACATTCATCCTAGCAACTCATTATTTCTGACACAGCAATGCATACTACTTCTACTTCTACTTCTACTTCTACTTCTACTTCTATTTCTATTTCTATTTCTACTTCTATTTCTACTTCTGCAACTGCAACTGCAACTACTTCTACGTATCTCTACTCGCAACCAACTTGTCACACATCCTCACGCCCTGTTTATAAGGGGTAAGCTTCACATCCCAAGGTTCCTCCAGGATATACATTCTTATATCATAAAAAAGCCTCTAACTCCACGACATCGCGGGGTTAGAGGCTTTTTCAGATAGAAGCTTTTTCTATTAGAAGCACTTATCGTTGAGCACCATTTCGTTAGTTCTCTTGCCAAGCAAACCGATATCCAATCCCTGGCTCCGTCAATATATACTGAGGTCGCGCAGGATCTGTTTCAATCTTCTTCCGCAAATGTCCTACATATACCCGCAGGTATTGGCTGTCAGATTCATACTGCTGACCGCCCCACACTTGCTTGAGCAGCTGCTTATGTGTCATGACACGTCCAGCATTAACGCCAAGCACCTTGAGTAAATCATACTCGGTTGGCGTTAGCTTCAGCTTCTCACCATGCAGCTCGACGCTGCGCTTGGCCAAATCAATGACAAGCTGGCCGAGCTTCAGCACAGGCTCATCCGGCGCTTTGGCTATATGCCGAAGAGCCACTCGCATCCGGGCCATGAATTCGCCCATGCCGAATGGCTTCGTCACATAATCGTCTGCGCCGCGATCCAAAGCAGCAACCTTGTCTGGCTCTTGATCCTGCGCAGTTAAGATAATGATGGGCACATTCGACCACTCACGAATGCCGTCCAACACCTCCATGCCGGTCAGATCCGGCAACCCCAGATCTAGTACAATGAGGTCTGGCCGGAACATCGCCGCCTGCAGCAAACCATCCTGCCCCGTTGCCGCTTCTGCCGTTTCGAAGCCGTGTGCAGTTAACGTGACTCGCAATAATTTTCGTATTTGTGCCTCGTCATCAATGACCAAAATTTTCGCCCCTGTGGTTGTCATCATTCTCTCCTTCCCTCAGCTCACTGTGATAATGGCAAGCTCAGTTCAATAACCGTGCCCTGATGGCCATCTCTCCTCGCGCTTGCAGTAATTGAACCGCCATGCGCTTCCACAATACTCTTACAGATCGCAAGCCCAAGCCCCGTGCCAGGAATATGTTTGGTACGATCTCCCCGATAGAACTTCTCAAATATCCGTTCCGTATCTCCTGGAAGAATGCCTGCTCCTTCATCGGTAATCGTCAGACGCAGCCACTCGCCGTCCTGCTCTGCTTCAAGGCGGATTTCGCTGCCTTCAGGTGAATACTTAATCGCATTGCTGATTACATTCAACAGCACTTGCTCCATGAGAACTTCATCCAGCGGAACGGATGGCAGATCCGGATCCAGAACAACACTCACGACTCTATTCTGCAGAGAATCCTTCAATTGTGATAAGGCAACTCCGACAACATCCTCGATCCCGCACCACATCTTATTTAAACGCATCATGCCGCTCTCAATTCGAACCATGCCGAGCAAATTCCCAACGAGTCTGTTCATGCGTGTAGCTCCCTCACGGGTTGTAAGCAATAACTCTCGGCGATCCTCTGGACTAAAGACGTCCTCTCCTTCGAGTAAACCTGTAACAGAGCCAATGATCGTAGCCAGCGGCGTGCGTAATTCATGAGAAAGAGAATCCAGCAAAGCTGTGCGGAGTTTCTCAGACTCAGCAGTCAATTGCGCCACTTTGGCCTCATCCGCTAGCTTAACTCGAGAAATGGCAACAGCTGCAAGATCAGATAGCGCTTCAATAATACGAATAAGCTCTGGCATATCGGACATGACTCGATCACCAACTTGTACAGCGAGCACACCATGCACCTGTTGATCTGTCGCTAAAGGGACATGCAAATCCGAGGATTCACTCAATCTTCGCGTACCTCGTCCCGCAATCGTATTGTTATGACTCACCCATCCGGCAATAGTTAGGTGGGCTTCATCGCTGGCCCAATCTCCACTATCCCTCGAATAAGCTTCTACCTCCTGAACACCCTCTTGGTTTGGCAACATAATAGCGGCCTTCGCTTCTAATGTATCGGAAACATGTTGAACAATCTGCTTCAGCAACATCTCTAAATCTGAAATCGCTGTTATCTTGCGACTTAACGCATACAGCGCAGCGGTATTCGCTTCCTTCTGCTCTGCCTGATGGAACTGATTTCTAAGCTTGGAAGCAAGGCTTGACGTAAGACCAGCCACACATAAGAATACAATAAACGTTAGGATATAACGCAAATCAGAAACCGTAAGACTGAGGGTAGGTGGGACAAATAAGAAGTCAACTACCAACACCCCTAGTCCCGCAGCAAAGAAAGAGGGCCCTCTCCCCCATCGAACCGCACTAAACAGAACAGGGAATAAGTACAGTAGTGATATATTGACCAGATCGAAGAACGATTCAAAACCTTTTAAAAATATCGTCAAAAGGACGATAAAAAGTGCCGTCACACCATACGATTGCCAGTTTGCAAGTTCCTTTTTTTGAGTGTCCATAGGCTTATTTTACTCTATTTCGCGAAGATTGCCACGATTCATAGTCAGCAACAATGAGCACATCCATTGTGCTTGCATGCGGCAAAAGCTTCTGGACAATATCGTCTTTCCAGACGATGATTTGCGTAGCTCCAGCTTTACTTGCTTTCGCTGCAAAAACCCGTGGAATGTGGCTGCGATTCACGACCTCCTGATAGGAAAATTCGCCCCCCAAGCGAATGGTCAGCTTCTCTAATATATCTAGCTTTGTCTTCCACTCTTCATTCGACTGCCGAACCGCAATAAAACTGACATGCCAAGCTGCTTTAAGCCGATGAGCGATACGAAACCCTCGCCGAATTAAGCGATCTGCCTGCGAAATGTCTGTCACACACACGTAAATAGCTTCTTTCCGCCTCCACGGACCACGCAAAGAGCTCTTACGCTCCATGGATTCTAGACGTTCATCCACATCATCCGCAATTTCACGCAGTGCTAATTCACGCAAAGCGATCAGATTTCCTGTTTTAAAAAAGTTATTTAATGCCTGATCTACTTTGACCATCGCATAAATCTTGCCGTCTCTCATACGAAGCTGCAGCGCTTCTGGGGCAACGTCAATTAATTGAACTTCATCTGCCGTACGCAGCAAACTATCAGGTACGGTTTCCCTCACGCGAATACCCGTGATATGCTCAACAGCATCATTCAGACTCTCCAAATGCTGCACGTTGACAGTCGAGATAACCGAAATGCCCGCTTCCAGAATTTCCAGCACATCTTCATAACGTTTCTTATTCTTACTTCCTGGTACGTTGGTGTGTGCAAGCTCATCCACTAAGACGACCTCAGGTCGCAGACGAATAATGGCTTCTGTATCCATCTCCTCCAGCCTTACACCTTGATATTGATTTACTGCTCGCGGCACAATGTCAAGATCCCCCACTTGCTGGGTCGTCTCTTTTCTTCCATGCGTTTCAAGCAAACCAATCTTCACATCGATCCCCTTTTTGAGCAGATCATTGCCCTCCCGCAGCATCGTGTACGTCTTACCGACACCAGGTGCAGCGCCAATATAAACTTTGAATCTCCCACGTCTAATTTTTTCGATCTTCGCGTCCACTTCTTGTTTGCTCAGACGTCTATATTTGTAAGGCTCCTTAGGCGTGTAAATATGGGCAGGCAGAATACGCTCTCCTTCCTGAGAAGCACGGTCGGCAACCAGGAACACATCGATATTTTTGGTTCTTTTTAACACGCCATTGATAACGGAGCCTTGTAGCAAAGTTTGCCATTTCGTTTGTTTCGAATGCCCTAATACGATTCGTGTAACATGGTTTGCGTTCGCATAGTCCACTAAAATCCGTGGAATGCAGCGGCGATAAGTAAGCGGCAGCTCCTTAAATTCACCTCCTACTTTCTCTACAAGCTTCATAATTGACCTTCGAAAAGTAGCCGCTTCTTTGGTAAGCGTTTTACCTAGTTTACGCAGTGTAACTACATGCAGATCACCATTCAATCGCTTCGCAATTTGTTGACCTCGTCGTACATAAATAGAACCATTCCAGTGATATTGCGTTGTAACCAGAATACGTTCCGTCGCTCCCGACGGCCCCTGAATCCCCATCTGTTCACGGTGTGCTTCCAGAGAATCATTCACATCCTCGGCAACAAGACGGAGGGCCAATTCTCGCAGCACACCTAAATTACCGCGTTTAAATAAGGCTGCATCTCTGTTCCCTTTTAAATGGCCCTCTCCTAGCCGAGTTAAAATCATTTCCGGCGTTGCATCAATGAGTCTCACCTCATCAGCCAGTTCTAGTGTATCAGAGGGGACACAACAGCCCACTTCAATGCCTGTCAGCTTATGGGCAACTTCCATCGTCCCTTCTAGCTCATAGACATTCACCGTGGAAATCACGCTAATATCGTGCGAGAGTAAATACTTAATATCTTCGAGCCTAGTTGGAAACTGGGCACCCTCCCGGTTCTGATGAGCAAGCCCATCAACGAGCACAACTTCAGGATTTCTTTCCAGTAAGGCCTTCAGATTCAGATCCTTTTGTTCCACACCGTCTTTCATCCAATGAATGCTGGGTACCCTCTCCAAATCCCCTAATTGTTCCACGGTTTCCGGTCGTTGGAGTGTCGAGACTGCACATATCACGACATCGATCCCTTGCCCCTTGAGGTTATGCCCTTCTCGCAGCATATGATAAGTTTTACCTGACCCGCTTACTGCGCCGATATAAATTTTCAAGCTGCCGCGGTGCAGTTTGGAGATGGATAATAGGATTTCTTCAGGTGTTTTTCTCTTGAAACCATCCATACTTCGGTCCTCCTTCCATGTCTCTAAAAAGTGCAGAAACCACTCTCACCGATCGAGAGTGGTCCAACGAGAATCATTTCTCACAATTTCACTTGTTTGAGCAATTCCCTATTCAATTCGGTCACATTGACTCTTGGTTCCCCGAAAATGCCCAGCTGTCTCTCTTTTGACACGCGGTCAATTAAGTTGTTAAGCTCGTTCGCAGTAATCCCGGTTTCCTTACTAATTCTTGGAACTTGGGCTTTCGCTCCTTCGGGAGACAAGTCTGGATCGAAGCCTGAGCCAGACACAGTAACTAAATCTGCCGGAATGTCAGTTAGCGTAGGATTTTCAGCCTTTAACGCAGCAATTTTCTCTGCCATTGCTGCTGCATAATCGCTGGAAGCTACCACCGTATTGGAGCCAGATGATGCTGTAGGGTCATACTTGGCTGCTGAAGCTCTTGGATGGAATAGCTTCGGAGACTCGAAACTTTGAGCCAGTAATTCCGATCCAATCACCGTACCGCCTGATTCTATGAGAGAGCCGTTTGCTTGTTTGGGAAATAAAACTTGAGCCACCCCTGTCGTAGCAAGTGGATAAATAAGTCCACAGACGATCATGAACAATAACGATACACGAACAGCTATCATAACCGATTTCATAACGCGATCTCCTCGTTTCTCTATCTCTATCTCTATCTCTATCTCTATCTCTTTACACGATGTTTAAGCCGTGAAGTACCATATCAATGATTTTAATCCCGATAAATGGCACAACCACACCACCGATACCGTAGAGCAAAACATTACGTGACAACAGCCGATCAGCCGACATCGCCCGGTACTTAACACCCTTCATGGCAATGGGAATCAACAGCGGGATGATGATGGCATTGAAAATTAAAGCTGACAAAATGGCCGATTCTGGTGAGGCCAGATTCATAATGTTCAACGCCTGCAGCTGCGGCATAGCTAGAATGAACATCGCAGGTATAATCGCGAAGTATTTAGCAATGTCGTTGGCGATCGAGAACGTCGTCAAAGCTCCACGCGTAATCAATAATTGTTTACCAATGGAGATTACCGATAGCAGCTTAGTCGGATCGGAATCTAGATCGATCATGTTTGCCGCCTCTTTGGCAGCCATCGTTCCTGAATTCATCGCAAGTCCTACATCCGCTTGTGCGAGCGCAGGCGCATCATTCGTGCCGTCCCCCGTCATAGCGACGAGCTTGCCTTCTTGTTGCTCTTTCTTAATCGCTGCAATTTTATCTTCCGGCTTCGCTTCAGCAATAAACTCATCCACACCGGCCTCGAGTGCAATCGTCGCAGCCGTAAGTGGGTTATCACCTGTACACATAACGGTTTTGATACCCATGGCGCGAAGTTCTGCAAATCGTTCCTTCAAGCCCGGTTTTACCGTATCCTTGAGGTAAATAACGCCATAGATCCGCTCGTTAATCGCAACCGCGAGTGGCGTGCCTCCGGCTTTCGCGATTCGGTTCGTTATCGCTTCTAATTCAGCAGGAATTTTGCCACCCTGCGCAGTAACGTAGTTCTTAATCGCATCAACCGCACCTTTGCGGAATTTCACACCATCTGCTAGATCAAGTCCCGACATCCGTGTTTCTGCGGTGAACTCCACCACTGCTGCATCCGAGTAGTGATCCGCTTGCCAAGACTCGCCGAGTTTATTCGCAAGCTCAACAATCGAACGTCCTTCTGGTGTTTCATCCTTCACAGACGCTTGTAGAGCTGCAAAAGTAATGTCTTTCGCCGATCTGCCGCCAACTGGCACAAACTCGGAAGCCATCCGATTCCCGAAGGTAATCGTCCCCGTTTTATCCAGAATCATCGTATCGATATCGCCAGCTGCTTCAACCGCTTTACCTGACATTGCAAGCACGTTAAACTGCGTCACACGATCCATACCTGCAATACCAATCGCGGATAAGAGACCGCCGATTGTCGTTGGAATGAGACATACCAACAGTGCAATCAACGTGGAAATTTCTAATTTTACGTTCAAATACGAGGCCATCGGAACCATTGTCATAATGACGATTAAGAAGATCAGTGTCAGTACAGCAAGCAGCGTCGTTAACGCAATTTCGTTCGGCGTTTTCTGCCGCTTGGCACCTTCGACGAGCGCGATCATGCGATCCAAGAATGATTCACCGGGATCCGTCAATACTTTGACAACGATATAGTCCGAAGCTACCCGTGTACCGCCTGTCACTGATGAGAAATCGCCGCCTGCTTCTTTAATTACCGGAGCGGATTCACCCGTAATGGCTGACTCATCAATGGAAGCTAAGCCTTCAATGATTTCACCGTCGGACGGGATGATCTCTCCAATTTCAATACGGACGACATCTCCCTTACGAAGAGAAGTCGAAGATACTTGCTTATAAGAACCATCCTTTTGAACCAAACGAGCCATCGTATCCGATTTCGTCTTCCGCAGCGAATCAGCCTGTGCCTTACCACGACCTTCGGCCAAGGCTTCGGCAAAGTTTGCGAAGAGCAAGGTGAACAACAAAATCAAGAACACTGCGATGTTATAACCTCGCCCTACCTCCGAGCTGCCAAACAACTCAGGTGCAAAAGAAAGCAGAAGGGTAATCACCGTGCCAATCTCTACTACAAACATGACGGGATTTTTCATCATGACCCAAGGATTTAATTTTTTGAACGAATCCAGAATGGCTTGATTCACAATGTCTTTCGTTAATGTTTTTTTACGTTCCACAGTCCAATCAATCCTCCATCTCTATTACGTCTATCCGTTTAACGCGCAGCCAAATGTTCAGCAATCGGCCCCAATGCCAGCGCCGGGAAGAACGTTAGAGCACCAATAACTAGAATGATCATGATCATAATTCCCATAAATAAAGGCGTGTTCGTCCGAAGTGTTCCCGTTGTAACAGGAACGACTCGCTTCGTAGCAAGTGATCCCGCAATGGCCAGCATCGCGATGATCGAAATGTAACGGCCAAACAGCATCACCAACCCAATGCCCAAGTTGTAGAAGTTCGTGTTCGCGGTCAGGCCGCCAAAGGCCGATCCATTATTAGCTGCACCCGATGTGAAGGCATACAGCACCTCAGAGAGACCATGCGTGCCCTGGTTGGCTATGGAAGTAATCGATTCAGGGCGAATCAGCGCCCAGGCTGTCGGTGCGAGAATGATAAGCGGATGGGTAAGAATCGCGATGGCCGCTAGCTTAATCTCTTTCCCTTCAATCTTTTTACCTAGAAACTCTGGCGTACGCCCCACCATTAACCCGCAGATAAACACGGATAAGATCAAGTAAAGCAAGCCGTTTAACAAGCCTACTCCTTTACCGCCGAACACATTGTTCAACATCATTTCTGCAAAAGGAACAATGCTTCCAAGAGGTGTAAGTGACTCATGCATATTGTTGACACTACCTGTTGTTGCAGCTGTGGTCACGGCAGTAAATAACGCGGATTCGGATGGTCCGAATCGAACTTCTTTGCCTTCCATGTTCCCATGTACGCCTAACGCATCTACCGCAGGCACACCTTTATATTCCGCATAGAAAACCGTAGCGACCATAACTACGAAAATAATTCCCATCGCAGCAAAGATCGTCCAGCCTTGCTTCTTGTTCTTGATCATGAGTCCGAATGCGTACACCAGCGATGTAGGCAGGAGCATCATACAAATAATGTGGATCAAATTGGCAACAGGTGTTGGATTTTCAAAAGGATGCGCGGCATTCGTGCCAAACCAACCACCACCGTTGGTGCCTATGTGTTTAATAGATTCAAAAGAAGCAACTAAACCACGGGTAATGGTTTGCCCAGCACCTTCAATGGTTGTCGCTTGTACGGCACCCAGTAGGGTTTGTGGAACACCTTGAAAAACTAGAATCAAAGCAACAATGAAGCTCAGTGGCAGGAATACGCGTGTAATCGCCCTCGTTATATCCACATAAAAATTCCCGAGATTATCTTGACGGCCGACTAGACCGCGTGTGAAGGCAACAGCAATAGCAAATCCAGTTGCTGCCGAAGTAAACATCGGGAACGTAAGTCCCACCATTTGTGACAAATAGGACATGGCATTTTCACCGCTGTAAGCTTGCCAGTTCGTATTGGTAATGAAAGAAACAGCTGTATTGAAAGCGAGTGCCGGAGGCATATTACCTATGCCATCAGGGTTAAGCGGTAAGTATTTCTGAAGCCGAAACACAGCGTACATAAGAAGCATCATCACAAAGTTAACTAACAGGACAGCTCCTACATACTTTTTCCACCCCATGGCTTCGTCTTCTTTAACGCCCATGATGCGATAAGATACACGCTCGAAAGGACCAAAAACCCGATCAAGGCCACTCTTTTCATAGCCAAACACTTTGACCAAGTAGCTGCCCACAGGCTTTACCAAAAGCATGATAATCCCTAGTGTGACGACTACTTGTAACAATCCCATACCCATAGTAGGTTCTCCCCCTGCTTACGTAAGTTCATAATCTACAATTAAAATTTCTCTGGTTTAACTAAAACAAAACCGAGATATACCATAATGGCACATCCAATGAGTCCAATAACGATCATCTGATTGCCTCCTAACGTTTTTCTTGAAAATCGACTTCGTAAACTTACGCTTATGCTTTTTCACAATATTTCGCAAATCCCCAAAATCCTAGAAAGGTTACTGCAAATAATAAAATCATCGTTACATCGTTAAACATGACACACCTCCTTCAAATCAAACAGAATCTATATTTTTATTTTCTTTTAGAGATAGTAGTAGAAACTTGACGGTCCCCATTTTTAGAATCCATGACTCCCTTACCCTCTAACTTGATTCTCTCCATCTTGTTGTTCGTTAATGCAACAAAAGGAAGTACAACCAATTTTGTATGTTTCATAAACGCCTCGCCTGCCTTGGTTGGCGCAGCTATCAGCAAAAAAATCACGTTGCATGATGATCACCGCCCCCTTTCCTGAAACATTGTAACGCCGATCTGTATAAAAAGGGGGTAAAGAATCTGTGTGGTCCGCATAAAAAAAGTATAAAAATAGGATATACGGAAGCCAAAAAAGCACCTCCCCCACTCTAAAGAAGTGGTTGAAGTGCTTTTTCTACAATACGCCGTAATCTTAGAAAGAAATATAGGCCCCAGAATGATCAAATAGATAAGTGCGATCCCTAAGGAAACTTAGTTCTGGTTCAACGGTAGTTGATGAGCTCTCTAGCTTTTCAGATAAATTGGTTAGTGCAGATGCCATTAATTGTGTTCGTACTTCTCCCCAAACCTCACGTTTCTGATGAACGTACTGCAAACCGTCCTTAAGGGTTAGACCTTTGAGTTTTTGAAAAACAACCGCCCACTGGACGAAATCCCCCTTAAGGTTGCCACATGGAATCACGAATTGCCCTACTCCACATGTTCCAAGATTTGTTGAAATCGTCAGGATGCCGCAATGACAGTCCGTTCCATGCCCAGGCTGCAATTGATCCGCTAATTCACAATCAAAGCGAAAACATTCAATACGGGTGATCTGACATTTCTTCGTACACTCATCTGATTCTCTTACTAGCGTTAGGGGTTCGGGATACATAATAGATTCACTCTCCTCAATAGGTGAACAACAAAATTGGTGAACAACAAAAAGAAGCCAAAGAGCAGAGAATCTCTACTCTCGAGCTTCGAAGCAGCGTGAATTCACGCGCTGCGGAGGGCACGAAAAGAAGGCGTTCTCTCCCAATGCGCTTACGAGGTTAGCTGTCGGATTCGGGCTTGGAAGTGCCCTACCTTAGCAAGCTGCGCTTGCTTTAGATTCACCCCGAGAAACCGATACTGTATCCAATCGATTGGTTCCCCCGTTTCCCTTACGGGAACTCAGCGTTTTGCTTGAATGCGATCTGTTGTTGAACCGAATCTTACGCCGATTGCTCTTGAATGTAAAATGCTTGGGAGATACTTATTTCGCATTCTGTGGCACTTAGTGCTAATGAAAGCGCGCCCATTAATACATCACATGTATTTTCCATAGAAATACGTCGGTTTACTCTCGTTTTCACCATTTTTATTCTATTTTTATACGTTGGCTAGTCATTCTTTACCCCCTTTTTATAGCGTTCCAACCTACAATAATGGCATATATTCAATCGCTGCCGACTTTGAGATTAAGTCAAAAAGGAGAACTGCCATGACTTCCTTACCACGTTATTATTTAGGAATACTACCTCATATGTTGAATCCGATTGATCTAGATTACGATTGGTTCGGTGTCTTATGGCTCGAAGAAAATAATCGTTTCCCTATTATTGTTGGATACTGGTTTTCTAAAGAAGAGTCTGAGATCACTCACAACGTTATCCAAACCGGGTTATCCAAATGGACCCAAATATCTGATAATCAGATCATTATGAGAATGTATCAGTCGATAAGAAACCTGCAAAAAAAACAGGATTGGGAGACTCGGACTCGATTATCGATTCGTACGATATTCAAGTCACCTTGGAATGACGTTTCCTCAGGTTTGTATATCATCAAATCGCGGGAGACTTACCCCCTCCATGTTTCAGCCATACTGAAGAAGAAATTCTTTGTTTGGTTGGAACATGTGGCAGTCTGTGAAACAGAGGAAGAGCTTCATGTGTTCATGAAGCGGGTGAGTGAAGAGCATCAGATGGAAACATTGATGAAAAAGGGCAGCCCTACTGTGAAGTAAGGACTGCCCTTTTTTCGTTTCATCTTCAGCATTAGTCCGATTTCTCAGCCCCTTTTTCCCTGTGTGAGGGGTGTTTGGGGCGATTTAGTTCGGCGATATCGGACTAATGGATGCCGGCGCACCCGCTTTACTTTTTCAAATGATACGGCACGGTCGTCACAATCAAGTTCCGCTTATACAGCAGGAACGCCCTAATCAGCAAGCTGGATTGATTATGCAAAATATTATGCCAATTCTTCTTCGGTATAAACTGCGGGATGATCACGGTTACCCTGAAATTAGACTCCGACGCCTTATGTTCCACGGTATCAATGAATTTAGTCAGTGGATGGACAATGCTTCGATAATGGGAATGCAGCGTGACCAAACGCACATCGGGCTGCCACTTCTGCCACTTTTCCTCGAACTTTTTCTCATCGTCCCGTTCAAAAGCCACATACACCGCAATAATTTGATCCGGTGACAGTGATTTGGCGTAGTTTAACGAGTTCTCCACCACATGTGTGAAACCAGCTACAGGCACAATCATGACATTCCCCTCAATTGGGATGACAGGTTCACAAGAAGTGAGTCGCAATTGTTCAGCAATCGCATCGTAGTGCTTTTTGATTTGATGAAAAATGAAAACGATGAGCGGCAGGAAAATGAGCACACTCCACACTTGTCCGAATTTGGTGATAAAGAAGATCATCATGACGATGAAGCTCATAATTGCGCCCACCAAATTAACTGATAATTTGAGAAACCAACCTCTCGGCTTCTCCCGTATCCATTTCACCAGCATGCCTGTCTGAGCCAGTGTAAAAGGGATGAATACCCCCACGGCATAGAGCGGGATTAACTGCTCGGTCTGCCCTTTGAACACGATAATTAACAACATCGAGGTGACGGCTAAAAAGATAATCCCATTCGAATAACCCAATCTGTCGCCGCGCATCGTAAACATTCTAGCGATAAATTTATCTTTGGCCAGATTAACTGCGAGCAAAGGAAATGCGGAATAGCCCGTATTCGCGGCGAGAACAAGAATCATCGCGGTAGTACCTTGGACGATATAATACATCAGTCCTCGGCCAAATGTCACCGTCGCAATCTGAGAAACAACCGTTTCCTTCTCGGTCGGAGCAATACCGTAGTAGTAAGCCAAATAGATGATGCCAGCGAACAAAATCGCCAATAACATGCCCATGGCCATTAATGTTTTGGAAGCATTGTTCGGGGCAGGCGACTTAAAGTTCGGAATCGCATTGGATATCGCCTCAACCCCTGTTAATGCCGAGCTGCCAGAGGAGAAGGCCCTTAACAAGATGAATAAGGAAATGCCCGCAACCGGTGTCCCCAAAGGAGTATGCAAATCAGGAGAAATTTGACCTGTAAAGATCTTAAACAAGCCAATACCAATTAGGATCAATAATGCGATCACAAACAAATATACGGGATACGCCAAAATGGAGGCCGACTCCGTGATTCCGCGCAGATTGAGGATGGTGATAAACAAGACGAGTGCCAGAGCAATCGGTACGGTGTAACTATGTAAGGTTGGAAAAGCTGATGTAATCGCATCGGTACCCGCGGATATGCTAACCGCTACAGTCAAGATGTAATCGACCAATAAGGAGCCGCCCGCAAACAACCCTGCGTTCATGCCAAGGTTCTCTTTCGAGACGACATAGGCACCTCCCCCTTGCGGGTAAGCAAAGATGATTTGTCGATAGGACAAAATAAGAGCTACTAGGAGAAACAGAACACCGCAAGCGATAGGGACTGTGTACCAGAACGCCGCTGCGCTAATCGTAATCAAGACAATTAGAATCTGTTCAGGACCATAAGCTACCGAGGAGAGTGCATCTGAAGAAAGGATAGCCAACGCTTTCTTCTTATTTAACTTCTGCTCGCCTAATTCATGAGATTTCAATGGCTGGCCTATTAACAAACGCTTCAAATCAGTCAACAATGGAGTACACCACCTTGATGTGATAAGTTCGTTTCAGTTTGCCCTATTTTTTTGAAATCCATTATAAATACTGGTAACGCCATGCAGAAAAAAGAACATTAGAATAATGCTCTAATGTTCAGACAAGGTTCGAATTTTATGGATTGTTTAGATAATCTCCACATCGATCAGCTTAAACTGAGTCACATCCACCAGCCCCCGATTCGAAATGCGAATCTCGGGAATCACAGGCAGAGCAATGAGAGAAAACGTCATGAACGGTGCATTCATGGAACATCCGATGTGCTGCCATGCTTTGTCCATCTGAGCGACTTCCTTGACGACTTCAGGCAGTGTTTTCTCTGACATCAGGCCTGCGATCGTCATCTGGACTTGGGCCAGCACTTGGCCATTTTCCACAACGATCATGCCACCGCCAAGCTTCACAAGCTCATTCGCAGCGAACGCCATATCCGCTTCATCAATCCCCATCACAAGCAGATTGTGACTGTCATGGGCCACCGTAGAGGCCACCGCGCCAGACTTCACGCCAAAGCCATGGGCAAAAGCAAGTGAGATTTGACCTGTACCTCGATGCCGCTCGATACAGGCTAGGCGAACAATGTCTTGCTCGACATCCGGCAGGACGATCCCTTGCCCAATGGCGAGCTCTGCCGTCATCTTCTCGGTTCTCGCACTATTTTCGATCACGCGGATCACATTGACTTTCGTTTTCTCCTGCTCCCTAGCCGCCCTAAACTTAAAGTCCTCCGCCGTCAGCTCCCGCTTCACGTTCATCGAATTGCGAATATGGGCCGGGTACGTAAACACAGGGAATTCGACTGCTAGCTCACCTTGCTCCGCAATGACTTGCCCATCCGTAATGACCATGGAAGGCTCCATTTTCTGCAAATCTTCCATCAAGAGGATGTCTGCACATTTCCCCGGTGTGATGGATCCCACATCATGCTCCAGCTTAAAATATCGCGCCACATTAATGGTGACCATTTGGATCGCAGTGATTGGAGAAACCCCTTCTTCCATTGCGCGTCGTGCCACATGATTGAGATGCCCTTTCTCCACAAGCGTCTGCGGATTCACATCATCGGTAACGAGGGAGATATTGGACGTATTAACGCCATCCTCCGTGACGATCTTGATGACCTCTTTGACATCATGCCACGCAGATCCTTCTCGAATCATGAGATGCATCCCCATGCGAACCTTATGCAGACCTTGCTCGCGGGTTACTGTCTCATGGTCCGACGTAACACCTGATGCGAGATAAGCTTGAAGCATATGATCATCTTCACTTGGGAAATGTCCTGTCACTGTTTTCCCGCTTTGCAGCGTAGCTTCGATTTCTCCGCACATTTTGGGATCTCCGAACACAACACCTGGGAAGTTCATCACTTCACCTAGTCCCACCACATTGTCCCACTGGAGTCCCGCTTGAATATCAGCTACCTCTAAGGTAGCACCGCCATCTTCCAAATCATTCGTTGCTGGCACACAGGAAGGGAAGGTCGTGAACACTTTGAGCGGCAGAGGCTGCCCCTCTTCATGCATAAGTCTAACCCCTTCGGATCCGAACACATTCGCGATCTCATGCGGGTCCATGAAAATCCCAGTCGTCCCTTTGACGATCGCCGCTTTGGCGAATTCCGTCACGGAAAGCATCGTGCTTTCCACATGCATGTGACCATCCAGCAAACCTGGCACCATGTATTGCCCTTTCGCATCGATTACGACTGTCTTGTCCCCGATCGTATGATCAGCTCTTCCGATGAAAGCAATTCGTCCCGCTGCAATCGCGATATCCATATGGGCAATAAGTTCGCCAGAATACACATTGACTAACGTACCATTTTGAATAACAAGATCCGCAGCTTCTGCTCCCATGGCAACTTTAGCCAGTTTACGGCTGACATCCGTTAATTTATTTCTATGTGAGGTATACGTCATAGATTTCGATCTCCTTTACTCCTACATGAGCATCCATTTCAATACATAAATGTACTCCTTAATGTATGTCTGAGCAACTTCTAATCATCTCTTCTAACGGATACCCATTATATTCAATTTGTATACTGCCTTTTCAAATGCTCCGAGATTGACGTAAACGCGAATGCCTCCAACATGTTGGCAAGCTTGGCTTTGGTACCTTTGATATTGTAGTAATGAATAAAATGCTCCTTGCTGGGAAGATCCAGCTTATGTTCCCTCGTATCAATTTCGCGCGGATGCAAATAGACTATGGAGCTCTTTCCTTGACGATTGGCTGATTGAATAGCTTTTCGAATGATGAATTCAGGGAAAAACCTAAAGTAAAACCCGCCGGAATAACCCACATTCCTACCAGCAACGCGCATAACAGACATCGGAACCTCGTAGAGATTAAGTTCCCTCCCGTTCACTATCGGCTTATGGATCTCCTTCTTCGCTGTAGGAATCCCATAAAGAAACGTTTTGACAGGAAAAATACTAGCATCATACAGAAGGCCCAGCTCTTCCAGTACTTCAAGGTAATGGAGATTGCTTTCAACGATTGACCATGACGGCGCCCGATAGCCAAGAACCTTTGTACCTGTTAGATTCTCGAGAATATCCACTGATTTCTGGACATCCTCACGAAACTCTTCTCTGGTTTGCTTATAGGCTAATTCGTGAGCATACCCATGAGAGGCGACATCATGACCTTCACGCGCGATAGCCTTCACGATATCCGGGTAATCCTCCCCAATACAGCCAAGTGTGAAAAAGGTCGCTTTACACCCCGCATCGCTGCACATTTGAAGTAGGGTATCCATGTGGGCACGGAATCTAGATCCCTTCGTACGGTCTGCCGTCACCCCATCATAATTCGCGTGAAACCATTCTTCAATGTCAAAGGTGAGTAGATTCGTGATCTGTTTGGACGAATTAGACATGCTTCTTACTTCCTTTGATAGCGAATGATGTGCACAACCGATCGTGCGCTTTCCACCCTGTGCTTCCTTTTGAAACGTAGGGGAAGGGGTGATAGATCTTTAAGAACTCTATATGCTCAAATCCATGCTCTATGAATACTTTCTTCAATTCATCCATGGCGTACATGCGATCGAATTTTTTGGTTTTCTCGAACAATCGAAGCACTTTCCTCTGCCATGACTTGCGGTGCAAGGTTTCGATAAGCAGCGTCCCTCCAGGCTTCGTGACCCTGGCCAATTCCGCAATAACCGCTCGATACTGTTCGATCAGCTGAATAACACCAATACAAAGCACGAGGTCGAATTTACCCTCATCAAAATGAAGCGCCGTTAAATCATCCGACGAAGTACGAAGCCCTCTTTCTGCAGCAAAAGCAAGGCTTCTCTCCGAGAAATCTACTCCATACACCGTGTTTGTCCCTACGAGAGGCTCACTGAATGCACCTACGCCACAACCTGCATCCAAAATTTCTTTATCGCGAAGTTCCCCGAGCCAACCTAACGTATGATTGCGCTGCAGAAAGAAGCTTTCTTCATTATAGTAATCAGAGGATTGTACGGAAGCTCCATGAACCTCTGCCCTCTTGTCAAAATACTGTTTCCAGCTAAGATTAGCCATTCTCTATTTCCCCCGATTGTCATGTCACATATTGTTGGTTGGTTACGGCATTAAATACTTAATGAGTTGCTTACCTACTGGCTCTGTCACCATGTTAGGCATTCTCTTCCAGAGTTCGATGAAGAAGCGAAGCTTTTCTTTATCTGCAGGACCCGCCCCTTTATTGACGCTGCCCATGACGACATAGGTGAGCTGCTCGGCTGTTGCCCCCCATTGTTCTTTGTACTTATACGTTCCTGAACCGGTTTGTGAACGACCGAGATCAAGCTGCTTGAGCCCGCTTCTAATTCCCAATTTCACAGCTTCCCAATACATAAAGTTATTGAGATATTTGTGATTATACGCCGTCAAATTCGCTCCATAAGGATAATACAGCGTTGAATTGCCCGGACTTAGCAAGAGCAGCATTCCACCGACTACCTCACCTGTATTTACATCTAGAACGGTTTGCAGTACCGCATGATCAGGTAAATAGTCGAAGAATCTTTGGAAAAATCGGATATCCTGCGCGGGTGACCCCAACTGCTTCATACGCCGAACATAGACCTTATGAAATTGTGCAAGATTCCCTTTATCATAAGAAACCTGAAACCAGTTGTTCTTGTAGACCTTCCGGATATGGTTACGATTATTGCCAGTGGAGAGAGATAGAACCTCATCTTCGTTGGTTAATGGCAGCACGAACGTGTGGTTGGAATTGTTCAATTGACCATGATCTGTATCCAATTGCGTCAGCATCTGAGACGACTGCTTGCCTTCGCTCAGCATCGTCCCCTTCTTAAATCTCAACTCGATGTAACGAAGACGGTATTTCTCCTTCAGCTGCACCATGGCATCCATAGCACATTGCGCGGCATCCTCATTCCGGGCACACACATCTGTATAATTGACAAAAGGGAGCGAAACACCAACCCGCTTGAGTCCTAAGTTGCGACCACTTGTTAATGGAATTAACGCGCAAATCTGGCCACTTTGATCAACCACAGCATGATACAAGCATTGATAGCCAAACGTCTCGAGCAGAATCTGTCTAAATGACAACGTATGAAAAATGGTCCCTTGAGACCATGCCAACCTGTCCCAGTCTTCCTTCATGTCTTCGGTATAGGGCAAACAACGATACATGCAGACTATCCTCTCAACCATAAAATAACACCAATCATAATAAACACACATCCCGCCCACTTCATGGCGCTAATTTGTTCATGGAAAATCATAATCGAGACGAGAATCATAAAAATATATTGAATACTCGACACGAATGTCACATAGCTTAGGTCAAATTGGGACAGGCAATAAATCCAGATGAAAGCCGCCAGCGCATAAAAAGCAAAACCGGTTATAATCAACGGTGTCGTCATGTAACCTATCGCGATAGCCATAATTCCGCCCTCGAAATTGACAGCTCGACCACCAATTTTAAGCAGGGTACTGGCCACAACGGTCATGAGTACACTGGCAACTAGCATGATATATTTGATGATTTTTCCTCCTCAACGCTTTTCTTCTCAAGTTCTTCTAGCCTTAGCTTCGTCAATCCAAGTTCCTGCGTAAGCGCTTTGTTATGTAATTTTAAACCTGAGATACTTATACTCGTATTCAACAAGAGCAGATAGGCAGATGCGATTAGAATGGCAAAAAATGCAGATGGCGCATAGTCGATACCAAGTAATTTAGAGAACCACTCCATCAAATCCGTGAACATGGACATAATCAACGTAAATATGCCAATCACAAACCATACAAGTGCATATTTCTCCCGAAGTCTTCTAGCCCTCACCATCATAAATACGGTACTCATTAGAATTAAACTGAAGACGACACCCATTAATTGCACACTATACAGATGATGTTCACTCGTTAGCATTCCTACCACCTCGTCCTTGTCCTTGTAAAAGAGAATAAGATCGACATAATCACCTTCGTCATATAATAGGGACTTTGCATCGGGGTTATGGAAGAGACACCATGTTCACGTTCTCTCATTTCAACACCGATTTCCCCAATGCGTAGTCCATGTTTGCTAATTAAAATAATGGCGTCTGGTTCAGGGTAATCGTCTGGATAAAATTGGCTTAACAGCTCTATACTCTTGCGATTATACATACGAAACCCTGATGTCCCATCCGTAATCTTCGTTTGGATTAATAAGCGAAATAAATAATAGAACACTTTAATGCCCAGGCGCCTTGTCCACGTCGTTTGGAATGATTTAATATCTAGAAACCTAGAGCCAATGACCATATCAGATTCCGTCTGCATCATATAGGCGAATAGCTTATTTACCTCGCTGGGAAGATGCTGACCATCACCGTCAATTTGCACCATATACGAATAACCATTCTTCTCGGCATATTTGAAGCCCGTTTGCACCGCCCCGCCTATCCCTAGATTATAGGAGAGGTCCACAACTTTGACGCCATCTCCTGCTTGCTTGGCTATCGCCGATGTGTTGTCCTTCGAGCAATCGTTAATAACGAGAATATCGTAGTTAGGAAGATTCTCACGTACATCCCTGATTACTTTTAGTATATTGTTCTGCTCATTGTAGGCCGGGATGACTATGAGTGCTTGTTTCTGTTCCATTGAAGCAACTTCCCCTCTAATTGGTTAATGAACAATAGCATGATGCGGATCCATCTTTCCACACCATATCCACAGATGATACAAATAAAAGGTAGGGCAGGCAGCTTATAGCGATACATACTATCCATGAACAACACCATACAGAATAGGAATATCGACACAATCACTAACCATACAATCGATGTTTTTCTGAATATGTTGTTCCTCATGGCAGCGTAAGTTCCCAATAGAAATAGAAGCGTGGGGATGATATCCTTGAACAATTTAATAACCCCTGCCACACTCCGAACATCTGTCTTCCATACCCACCAGCCGATGAATGCAAGCGCTCTCCTTCCATATAAAACCAGCACATGATCCCAATTATGAATAAGGAAGCTTAGGATCAAGCTGCCTAAGATATCAATGCGATAATCAGGACGATAAAAATAGTCATAATCTGAGGGGTTGTCATAAATCCACCCTTTGGCATAAATATTGTATAGGACTAACTTCGCATTATATTGTAGAGATGTCAGAAGTGGATTGAATTTGTCGGCCCCTAGAAGCAAACCACCTGCTATGAAAACAAGTAGTAATGCGCATATAAATTTATATCTATGCCTTTTGAGGAAATTGATCGGTTGTTCTCGTTTAACATTCAGTACAAGGTAGATGAAAATAAATACAAGCGTCAGAACACCCGTTGGACGGAATACCAGCATGAGAAGCGAAGACACGAGGAATAACGAACCTATGACTTTATTGTTATTCTCAAGCGTTTTAAAAAGAAGGAACACATTCAGCAGGACTAAATTCATAAATAAACTATCTGAAAGAATGTACATTGACCACACCGTAATGTGCCAGGAAGTTGCATAGAAATACGAGGCTACAATTGCAGTAATTCGGTTGAATAAGCGAAGCGTGATGAAATACACCAGGATCACACACGATGCAGTTGTTACTGCTTGTATAAAAACAACGGTATGTTCATCCTTAAACACACCTATTAATATGGCGAGAACGAGGTTATAACCCATATAGAGAAGATCGTTCATATGTAAACCAATCTTGAAATCTGTTAACAAGGAGTGGGCGTAATTCAGGTACCACTGCGAATCTTCCGATTTCGGAAGCCCCTTCTCCGAGTGCAGGATAAAGAAAAAGTACTCTAATTTCCTCTTTAGTGAAAGCACGACAAGGGGGAGCATATATATCCATTCGTAATCCTTGTATCGCTGGTAGATTTGATTAATTCGGTCGATAAGATACACTCTGCTAACAACTCCATATCTGTAAAAATAATTGTGAACGAATTGTAAAAAAAGTGTGATGTAAATGTGAAAACAACTTAGAATTTTCGACATCCCTTGATAAATTCCTGCTTCTTTTGAACTATTTTACAAACTATTTATTTGAGTTAAGTAGAAGGTGGTTTTCTGAGACATTTCTTATCATTGGACGGTCAAAAAGAAACCGAAAAACCCCTCTCACAAGGGGTTCTCCATCCTACCTATTCATTTTATTATTTTAATTACTGCAGCTGAATTGTTTGCGCTGTTTAGTATTAAATCTCTTGTTTCAATATTTAAAAAAACTCTAACCTGTTCTCCGTCACAACCGTTAACCTCATAAAACACGCCATTTGTATAACCAGCAATCCATGAACCAACATGGTATTTGTGAATATTTTCTATTTTGTAATATATAGGAAATAACATTACTATTAGCCGAAAAAGCACATATAATTGCCGATTATCGTAAAGACGCTCGAAATAATAGATGCTAATCTACTACTAATAAGCATCCACAGCTTGAGGAGTGAAAGCAATGAATAATTGGAAGCATCTTTCGATTCGGACGAAGCTGGTCGTTTCGTTCATCATCATTATTTTATTGACAGCGGTTGCAAGTTTCTTTCAATACGAGCAGTTCTCCGGCTATATTCGTCAATATAACAGCTTGCTCATGGATGTTGCCGCAGCGAATGCCATTAACGGACAATTGAAAAATGAGCTGGATTCAGAAATGAGAGATATCCTTTATGCTAAGAAAACGTTTAAGCAAGGCAAACAATTCGAACTGTTGGATACGATGGATAAGGGGATTATCACATTAAAAAGCAAAGAACAGGATCCTAAAGTAACGGAGCAGATTCATGTCGTTGCCAATACAATGAGTTCACTCCGAGATAAGGTTGAAAGTCTAGACAAAGCTATCAAAGTAGAGGATAAACAGATTGTGTTTGACATCATTATGGATACGACGCAGATCGTACAGGATGAAGTCGGAGAGCTGATTCGCTTGAAGCTGATTGCCAGCAGTCAGTTGCAAACGAAGATTGTGTACCAGTTCTCGCGCGATATGCTATGGAGCCTAGCTATGTATGTCCTCGTTTTAGTTGTATCCATTGGACTGATTATGGCGCTTAATCGAATTGTCATTCGTCCAATTGAACAACTCAGCAGGCGCGCATCCGCTATCGCACTCGGTAATCTGAATGGCTCTCGTCTTCTTGTCTCTAGTCGTGATGAGATCGGAGACCTTTGCAATTCGTTTAACCGAATGACTGAAAATTTATTAGCGTTGATCGGCACCGTGCGGCATATGAATGCGAAAGTACAGACTTCTTCCAGCAACATTAATCGTGCAATGGAGGAGAATCGAGATGCCAGCTCAGAGATTGCTGAAGGGGCATTATCCATTACGGAGGCAGCACAGTATCAAACCAAATCGATTGAAACGGCAGCGACCGAGGTGGAAAATGTGATGCATGCTTTTCACGATATTCGCGGTAAGCAGGAGATTATCTACGGTCATGCCGAACTTTCCTTAGAACTTGCTCGTAAAGGAGACGAACATATTGCTGTATTCATGGATCAATACGTTCAGATCGCTGGAGGTATGAAGAAGGTTGATTATGATACGGACAGCTTGCATGCTTTATTTAAACAACTGAACAGCACGATGAAACAGCTGCGAGAGATTGCAGCCCAAACGAATATTTTGTCCATTAATGCGAGTATTGAAGCTGCTCGGTCCGGTGAGGCAGGTCGCGGTTTTGCAGTTGTCGCCCAGAAGGTAAAAGAACTAGCTCAAAGATCGAAGGAGCTTGCACAGGAATCAGAATTTCAGACAGGCAATGTGCAAGATCGGATTGAGTTTATTCGTTTGCAGATGAAGCAGGGACTGGAAGATTTGGAACGAGGAAATAGGAGTGCACAGCAGGCTAAAATAACATTCACAGCCATTCACAATGTGAATATGGACATTCATAGTGAGCTTGGTGCCATCAGTATCCAAATCCATGACGCCGATGCCAACATTAAGCAGCTAGGTGAGGAAATGGCTGGAGTTAAGGTACGTTCTGAGCAAATTAGTTTCGAAGTAGAGCAAGTTTCTGCAATGGGCCAGCAGCAGCTATCCTCTTTTGATGAGGTTACGGTATCCTCGAGGCGTCTAACGGAGGAAGCCCGAGAACTGCATGAGGGATTACAGTCGTTTCGAACCGAATGATTGCGCCGAATAATAGCGTCATGTTGTGCGACTCCTGCCTTTTATGTATTGTTTATTCACAAAAAAATGCTACACTATAGATCGTAATACTAATATTACAGGAGGCGTAAGGATGAAAAATGAACAAGTAAAGCCGATGTATTACGATGGAAGCGGTACGATTCAATTGTCACAGACAACGGCAAAATCCAAGGATATCATTATTAAACCCGTAGGTGTGATAACCGAGCACGTTCAGATTCCTTACTTTCCTTACTGATAGAGATTTTACTTTGAACCCTCCACTATCGTTTTTATCCATCTAACTAATAGAAAGGCCGTCCCCATATTTTACCTCATGGGACGGTCCTTTTGTTGTTCTCCGTCAAATTTGATGTGCATCTGGAAGTTCACCAGCAACCTCTTTGTACATCCGGAGAAATAAACACAACTTTAGAACTGTTGTCCAATGGTAACTTTTACCTTAAAATAAATAAGGAAACTAAACGGAATTTGTTGAAAGTTAGGTCATTTACTTAGGGCGGTGAATTTTATTCATGAGTTATCACTCACATGTGAAAAATAATCAATCGTCAGAACAACACGATAAACATAACGCTTCCAACAGCTCTGCAAAACAGACTGGAACAGCGGATCGCATGTCCTCTTTTTCCACTTCACATATCGCACAACTACAGAGAACCATCGGAAATCGCGCCGTCGCTCAATTGTTTAGATCCCAATCTCCAACACCAACACCTTCTGAGAAGCCTATTCAGACTAAAAAGAATAACACGGGCATGCCCGATAATTTGAAATCGGGTGTTGAAAATCTGTCCGGGCTATCCATGGATTCCGTTAAAGTGCATTACAATTCCGATAAACCTGCTCAGTTGCAAGCCTTAGCTTATGCGCAAGGAAATGACATTCATGTAGGTCCTGGTCAAGAGCAGCATTTACCGCACGAAGCTTGGCATGTCGTCCAACAGCGTCAAGGCAGAGTAGCACCCACGCAACAAGCTGGTGGGGTCGCTATTAATGATGATCATGGATTAGAATCCGAAGCCGATCATATGGGAGCGAAAGCATCTGATTTAGGCGGCGAACGTATGCAAATGAAGAGATCGGACAACGATAGTTTAGTAAGTGGAGAGGCATCTAGCTCTTCGGATACGATTCAAAAGGTGGCTGCCACTCTGTACGACGGATTGGATGCCAATGATCCAAGCACGTATGATTCTGGTGGTGGACATTCCTACGCCGATCACGGGGCGCATACAACGGAAGAACAGCAACGTGAACGATTGAAAAGCGGTACCGCGCCTTCCGGTCGGGTGAGTAAAGTGCCAACGGGCAAAGCTGCTTCGAAATTCGTATCGGATGATAAGCACAAGGCAGCTTTCACCAGTGCATACAGTACTTTGGTGTCCAAAAATGCGCCGAAGCAAAAACTCGTCGGCATGGGTACCATAATCAGCGTGCCAGGTGCAGGGGTCGGCTATCTCCGTGATGGTACAGAGGTCACTTGCGATCAGGTTCAATTAGATATTCAGCCAGACAATGGCAAATTGAAAATCAATACAATGTTTCCAGTAAGCTAGGAGGATGAGGGCATGGGTTCATCTGAACGGAACGATTTGAGTCATCTCTTGGATGAGCTGGCTACAGCATTATCTGCTGACGGGTCGCAGACGATTAATAAGCAAGCCTTGGCGGAGCACATAGCGGAAAATGAGCTTGAAGAAGCAGGAGCTGCTCCTTTTTGGCTAATCGATCTCCTCACCGCGGTGAACGATCGAAAGGTCACCGGTCATTGGGTTGACTTCAAGCGGGGAGCGGGCGATGACACGCATGTCTTCGACTTCATCCGGCACCTGCATGACGTGCTTCCTATTGAGTACGTGAACAACGAGGAAAGCTGGTTGTTAACCTTTCCGCAGCTCCAGCTGGAAGCTTGCATTTCGTTGGAGGGTTCCTGCTACAAGGTGAGCGGCATCGGCGATACGTGGGAATTAGAGGATGCGTTGAGTGAGTAAAAGCAGTCTCCGAAGTAGGTAGGTTACTACTTGGGGACTGCTTTTTTCTTTCGATAGGTAGTCGAAAGGGAACGAGAATACGCTATTTGGATGAAAATAGCCATTTCTAACGGCGAAAGGGAACGTGAGTGCGCTATTCAGCTGATTCCCGCTAATTCTAGCGGTATTTAGGCGAATAGCGCACCGACGTTCCCCTCGTTGTCTTTTCTTGAGCAATTCGCCGAAATAGGGGATCCTGGTTCCCTTGCTTCATGAAATGCAACTTACTACAGCTTACAAGCGTGGATCTATCTCTTTTTCCTTGGCGACTTCGAATAGCAAACTTGCAGCAATCTCCTTAAATTGCTCATTGTCTGGCTGAATGTCGTTAAACTTAATTTGAAGCATTTTCGTTCCTAAACGATGTTCATTCATAGAAGTTCGCAACTTAGAGTTAATACTCTTTTGCTTCAATAACTTCTTATACTTATGTGGGAAACGATAGTCATAGCCATAAATAATGGATAAATAGTCCCTATTTCGAACCTTCATATGAGGAACTACATGTTTCTCCACGACCTCGGGCTTAATGACAACACCCTCCATATGATTGTCTACTGTTAATTTCGAGAAGAATTCTTCTGCCTGTTGGAAGCATTCCGGATCGTTTAAATCTAACAAGATACATTCGTCCTCTGAAACAAAACGGTACTCATCTGAAGTATGCCAATTAGGAATCTCTTCATTGCCATTTTGATAAATCACTTTCAACAAAGCGAACGGTTTATAAACCAATTCTGCATCATCTGCATATATCTCCAGCTGTTTCTTATAGGTTTGATAGGCTTTCACATGCTCGTCTAATGGCACATACTTCTCTAAATTCTCATGAACGTACTTATAATTTGAATACAAGTGAGATCCATATTTATCACTTAGCACCGTTTTAGAAATATGAAATTGATCCTGCTCAAATCCACTTGCTTCATATTCATGTACTAACTTATCAAACGCTCCTTCAAAGCCATTTTGCCTTAAGAACGCAAATTCGCTTTCTAATGCTTTCTCGATTGGTTTGAACTGCTTTTGAATCAACCCATCTCCAATGGCTTTCCAGGGAAGAAGCTCACCATCCAAAATAAGCATGCTAACTTGATTTTGCTCCATAAAACCACTGAACTTTTTTAACAACCGCTCGTATATTTCCGTCAATTCAATTTGATTGATTTTGTACCCGTTGCGGCTTACTGCAAAGCACAGTTCAATATCCTTGTTTAAATATAAATTACAGCGAGAGCCCATATACTTAGGTTGCAAGACAACATTCTTAACTCCACGTTCTGCAAAATATTGCAACCCCCGCTGCAAGGATTCTAGCTCCCGTGTCGTTTCGTCCTTATCCGCGGGCGACATTGTTCCGGAAATAAAATTAATTTTATGTTGGGAGACATAGCGTAATCTGCGAACTTCTTCATCCGCCAAATCTTGAACTGATACTTTTCTCTCTTCCTGAAATATGGTTTTCAGTTCCTCGATAAGTACAGCTCTACTCGACTTATGCGATTTAATAAAAGGCTTATAAGTGATGTTAACGGATGTTAAAACATTGCCCTGAACGCATCCCGTGTCGATATGAATTTTGTTTTTAATTCGAAAAGCATTCTTAGCTGCAATATGTCCGAAAACATGATAGGGGTGATTCTTTACGGCTTCATCTTTGAGAAATCCAAGTTGATCCTCATAGGTTGCTTCACGGTCTATACGAAAGCTCCGCTGATGCTTAACTGAGTTGGAATCCATTTTGCCAATATACTTGTTTCTACATGGGGCATGTGTGATGTAATAAGAAGGGCCGTTTCCTCCAATAAACCTATAAAAAGGCTGGGAGATCGCAATCAGTTCATTAAATTTCATTAGTAGTTCGGAATCCTGCGTAAGAATTTGTGTAGAGTCAAAGTATGACCGAAGTAACTCTTGATCGACGCCAGCGATTTCCCCACGCAAGTATTTATACACGAAGTTCTCATGATTCCCGATGATAAACAAAAAGTGCTCTTGATTTTCATATAAGAAATCAATAATTACTTTCGTCTGCTTCCCTTTATCAATCCAATCGCCAACTAGAATAACTTTTGTATTCTTTACCTTGTCAGTGACGATGAGTTTATTCGTTTCTATTTTGTAACCATAATCCAGCAGAAGGCCCTTAAGCTCTTCTAGGCACTCATGTACATCACCAATGATGATATACTTATCATCTTGTGGAAGGATCTTCGTTAAGTACTCACTATAATCCAGAATAGTGATTTTGTAAGAAGCATTAGCCTTGCAATCCGTCACACTGTAGAAATCCTTGTATCGAACTTTATGAATTCTAGTATAGCCTTCCTTTGATAACGAGCCGAGTACCTCTTTTTTCAAGCGGGTAATATGATTGGTAATTAGCTTTTTTGAGCGGTCTGAAGCATAGTAATCCTCACGTTTACGATAGTCGAACAGGATGACCTCAAGGTTATAGTTGTTTTGATGTGCAATCTCACGTACCTTTTCCCGAAATTCCTCCGCTAAGCCTGTTGTGTCCACAATGACGAATTCCGCATTAATGGGAAAGGAGGTTGCCATTTTCAACCGCTCAAATAAAAGATGGAATGCCTGTTCACTCGCCTCGAGCATGATTTGCTCGTATTTGTCATATTCTTGACCCAGCACCTCCTGGCGAATGCTGTCTGACGATAGATACTGCACATTGGATTTATAATTTTTCGTTGCGTCCTCATATTTAAGTTGAGGGATTAGGACTTCCTTTGCAAACGTCGTCTTACCACACTCTGTTGACCCAATCATCATAAAGATCGTATGAATTTTAGTCTGGATTTCCACGTGTTATCCCTCCCTCCTCTTCAAAATAACGCCTTGTGTAGTCTGGATGTTGTTAACACCGTCTCCGATGGTTACAAACTCGCTTTCAAACTCTCTCCCAAGCGCTATGGTCATAAACCACTCTTTGAATGCATGCTGACCCATTTCCCATTTGTGATCGTCATGTCTAAAACCATCTAGTTCATAAAATTGATTAAAGTCGGAATTCGGGGTAGTAATAACAAAATGATCAAAAGTCACATGCTCACATATGTGTTCGATAAGCACTCGTGCCTCTTCCTTGCTCATATGCTCGATAACTTCCGTTAGAATCACATCGACTTGTTCTCCGTTATATGTCTCTAGGAAATGATCAATAGAGCGATACGTAATTATATTATCAATTTCTTTCGATTTGGCTTTACGGTTCACCACTTCGAGTAGCTCTTCGTTAATATCAATGGCATAATAACAATCCTCAATTTTTGAGGCATAGGAAATAGCGTAGTATCCCTCTCCGCAACCAATATCTAGAATTGCTTTATTAAATGGTAACGTTCTTGCGATATAGTTTCTCCGTTGCAGTGCCGTACCACCAAAATCAAACTGAATATCATACCGACTTGTATTCTCTAGTTCATTTTTATACTTTTTGAACCGATCCTTAGAAGGGAGGAAGTTTCTCACAAACAGGCTTCGAATGTAGAATGGCGCATCAATGATTTGAATACTTTTAATATATTTATCCAGAATACTATCAGAGATATCGATATATTCGTTGCCGAACATGGACAAAAATAAACAAAGTACGCTAACAACATGCAGCAGCTGATTGAGACTTTTCTGTGTTGTAATCGTTAGCTCATAGCTTTTATGAGCTTGATGCGTGATTTCAAACGTGAATCCTTTAAGATGCTTTTCAAAGAACTCAATGTACCGCACCATTTCAATATGAATCATATTGACAAAAAACGTATGCTCATACCCATCAATATCTTGCTCATGCTGCACTTTTAAAGGTGTTGAGAAGAACTCATTGATTGCATTCAGTGGAAAAAGTGGCGTATTGTAACGGGATACATTTAAATATTCGAAATCGTCCTTCTCATGCTGCTTATAGGAAATTTCATTATCTGCGTCCTTGAAATAAACATTGTAGGTGGCATCATTGGTATACCAACCATAGGCCAATCCTTTTCGAATGGACCTAAGCATGATGCCAGAATTCGGGTTTTTCTTTATTAAAAAAGAGAACTTGGGATTCGTAGATTTCACTTGAACAATTGCCATAGTATTCTTCCCCTCTTAATCCTTATACGGATCAAACTCATCCGCCCCAGCCATACAAACGCCGATTGGCCTCAACACGTGCAGAACCTCAATCGTCTCCTCATGCGCATGGAGCACATCTGCCAGCTTCCGATAGACAAAAGGACTCTCGTCCGTTCCCGCTCCACGAAGCTCAACGCCGTAATCTTTGACCGCCTTCATCATGCGGTCTGGTGAAATTTGACCGCCACTTCGAGTGCGGTTTCTCCAGTTCATTTTGCCTGCCGCTTGCGTCCGACTCATTACCCTGCCGGCGCCATGCACCGTGCTGTAGTAAGCATCTCGATTCTCATCGGTCTCTTTCCCTCTGACGATCACGGAGATATCGCACATGCTCCCCCCGATAAAGCCTAGTTGTCCCGGGGCAGAAGGCGTAGCCCCTTTCCGAACTACTACTGCTCCCTTACCATTATGGACCTCTTTCCATGCAAAATTATGATGATTATGCACCGCGAAATCTGCTTCTGCTCCTAAAATAGCCAACACTTGCTCCATCACATAATCTCGCCCCGCATAGGCATACCGCCCTGCCAGCTTCATGGCCCTGAAGTACATGTCTCCCAGTTCGCTCGACAAATCCAGCAGAATCGGCGGTTGATCCATCTTTTCACCGGGTGCGTTGCCCAGAAAGTCGCGGCCAGCCGTCAGATTGATGAAGCCGCTCGCTGTCTTATGACCGAACCCGCGGCTGCCAAAGTGATTAGCCACCCACACTCGGCCTGTGCTCACTTCCTCAAACACATCCACAAAATGATTCCCGCTGCCTACGGTTCCAAGCTGATCACGAGCAAGTGCCTTTAACTTGTCGTGCTCTTGTTTACCGATTGCTTTATATACATCCCAATCCTGGTCGTCAAACAAATCATGATCAACCTTCTCATTATTTACCCGTCCGATACCGAAGGAAATTTTCCGAGCAATTTGATCCATTATCCCTGCCATGCGAGGCTTTATATCCCCAACCATTAGATTGGTTCTTACCGCTTTGTTTCCACAAGCAATATCATAGCCAACGCCTGATGGCGATAATTGACCGTCGTATACGACAACTCCGCCTATCGGCTGGCTGTACCCTTTATGATGATCTGCCATGAGGAGCGTTTGAACGACTCTTCCTGTTTCTGAACATGTTTTTGCTTGTGACAAAGCGCCTTCATCGGGTTGCCCCCAGACGCGTACGCCGTTAATATTTTGATAAGCCATGCTGTTCAGCTCCTGTAAGTGAAATTGTAACCCTTATCCCCATACTTCCTTCAATGCCGAACGAAATAACTCGTCTAGCTGCCGATCCTGACCACCTTCACCAACCTGCATGGTAGGCGCCATTTGATCATAGTAGGCAATTCTCTCTTCCAAAAACTCATTAATCGGATTGATTCTTGGCTCATAATCCATTTCGTCACCGGCTATTTTACGAGCAAGCAGTTCTTGAATAGCTGCCTTCAGCGGACTGCCCTCTGGTACTAAACGATCGACAAGATCTTGAAACGCGATAGGCGGCATCGTGTTCTTTCGCTCAATCCATTCACAGGCCAAGATCGGGCGCAGGACATAGAAATACTTTTTAATTTTGACATGATCACCCTGCAAGTATTCCCGGTAATTCCCCTTTGCCATGTGCAAATAGTGGTGCATACAGGATTTTGGCGAAAACGTGAGTGGCGAAATGCGACGGATTTGATCGGCCACCGTGAAATTCTCCAGATACGGTATGGGCGACTGTAACCACTCGAGTAAAGGCGGATTCGATTTACGAAATAAATTCAAAGCCTTCCTCAGATCCCAGCCATTGATATCCAACATATCGCTGATCGGTCGCTCGATGACATCGCGTTTTTCATTAATCGAAAGGTACCACTCCACCGGTCTGATATATATAAATCTTACGTCATAATCGCTATCTTTGGACGGGAAGCCCCATGCTCGACTGCCTGATTCACAAGCATACAGGATGCGAACGCCTTCTTCCTTCTCGATCCGTTTCAATTCTTCTAGGATTTGTTGATGAACATCGGACATATGACTTCCTCCTTGGGTACATGTATGTATTCAATTATCGATTGTTATTTCCTTCCAATTGCAAAAATTATCGCGTCGGCCTTATATACCTATCTTCGCTCATTTCTATCCCTTCGAACATGGCAAAAGTATTACGACAACAGAGAAAGTTTACCATTTCGCCCAATTCCATCCCCTGTTACAATGGATATATGATGTAGATTGAACGGAGGAATAGGGTGGCTAAGGAAAGCTTTGACAAGGAAATCCAGTTTCTACGCATGCTGGTGCTGACGAGTGGTGCCTACAACAGACAGCAGTTCTCAGAGAGACTCGGCATATCTATCCATACTTTTGACAAGACCATTCGACGGTTAAAAGAAATCGTAAGCTCCACGTATCAGCACTTACCGCAGGAGGAGCGCAAGGAGTTCGCCGAAACAATTCGCTTCAGCTATTACGAATCCACCGATCCGATGCTGCTGTTCTTATTCCGAGCCAAATCCCTGAAGGAATCGGAATCTCAGAGAATCTCGCTGCTTATAGCCGCGATGAACGAACAAGCTTTGACAGCTATGGAGCTGTTAGACATCTGTTGCACCAGTCAATCTTCCGATCTATCCTTGCCCGATGAGAAGACGATTCGTTCTGATCTTAAGTATTTGGAAGAAGTTGCTGTCATTTCAAGGCAAGCAGGTGCTCGCCCCTATCGCTACCGCATCCAAAACGATTTGATCCACGGACTATCGAACGAGGAACTTTATGATCTCTATGATTTCGTAGATGTCATGGCGAACACGCAGGTCCCTTCTGTTCAAGGCTATTTGCTGCGCGATGGCTTGAAGAAGCATTTGACTCGCCAACATGCTGAGAGGCACGCCATTGAGCCTTTTTTATATAAATATCACTATTATTCACGCATCTTAGATGAGGCCCATTTGTTCACGATCCTGAGTGCAATCCGCAACCGTCGTAAGGTTCGATTCTTATATTTTTCACCAAAGTCCGAAAAAAGCTACGCCTCTAAGAACACCAACCCGCTATTTGAGCGGGATACAAACGGAAAAGTGGAGAAAACACTTCCCTTAAAGGTCATCTACGATCATCAATACGGGCGATGGTATCTTCTTGCAAACGGCAGAGAAGGGATTCGGAAATATCGGTTGGAAGGGATCACGCAGATCGAAGAAGATGAATTCGTGGAAGAAGATGTTTTTGATAATCGATCAGCTGAGCTTCAGGAGAAAATTCGCAATAGCTGGCTGATTGACACGGGGCAGCCTGTCACGGTTCGTGCCCGGTTTTATAATCCAGAAGGCTCTGCACCTAACTTTGTTAAGGAGCGTGTTATGCTGCAAGGGCAATGGGGGCAAATTGTGCAGGAAGAGGAGCATTCTTTTATCTATGAGATTCTCGTTAACGGGACGACTGAAATTAAGCCATGGCTGCGCAGCTTCGGGTCTAGCTGTGAAATTCTCGAGCCGACTCAGTTCCGCAGGGAAATGATTGCCGAATGGAAGGAGATTCAGGCTTATTATGAATCTGTTTGAGAAGATTTTTAATTACCAAATTATTTCCCGATTAGAGGATTCGGGTACGTTCATGGTTACTTCACACGAGCGGTCGTGGCTCAAAACAATGCTTGGGCATCCTGCGGCGGATGAGGCTTTCACTCCAGAAACGTTGGATAAACTACGCGCGATCCTCGCACAAGATCAGGTCATGGACGTCTCGGACCATCTCATTGAGAAGGCCCGTAGCAGGGAGAAACAGGTTTATCACCCGCTTCTGCGGTTGTTACGCAGGCTTATAACGGAGAGGAGCGGCATACGCTTAAACTACGAGATTAAGAACGGACGTATTCAGTCCGACCAAACCGGACTGCCTTATAAATTAGAATATTCCATGGTCAAAAGGGAATGGTACCTGCTATGGTTTGATTTTCGGCATCACATGTTCATGCGTACGAAATTAGATAAGATTATAAATGTCACTGCTGAGACATTGAAAACAAAGGATGCAGAGACCATTCAGGTGAAAATCAAGATGGCTCTAGACGCACGGAAAGGCGAAGCCGTCCTGGAAGTGGTTCGTGATTACAATAGAGAGCTTTCACGTATTCTATATGCCCTCTCCAGCTTTGAAAAAGACGTTGCCTATGATACAGAGAATGATGTCTATAGCGTCAAGGTAACTATTCTTGGCGACGAAACGGAGTATCTGCTTTCCAAGGTCCGTTTTCTGGGTAAACGCGTTCGAGTTATTGAGGGAGATTTTTTGAAAAGACGCATGCTGGAGTCGGCGACAAAGGCTTTGGCGCGTTACGGAGTTAGTTCGGTTGATGAGGACAAGGAGGGAGCTATATAAAACCTACGGCTGACTCGGAAAACGGTCATACAAACAAAGTCGGAAGAACGAAGTCGCATATTTGGATTGCGATTGCGGGAGCCGTGTTTATTGTTACAGGTGGACTATTCTTGATGTGGCTCTCCATTGAACATTTTTTAACACAGATTTGTGAGATTACGCATTGTTAGTTAATTTTCAGAAAGAAGCTGGGGGAGCTAGTCCTCTTTCAGCTTCCAATCATCTGGACGTTTAAAATAACAATCATACTCTCGTTTTGCTCCCACACTCAACTCATCCTTCCACTTACTTAGATTCATGACATAGTCCTCTCCTGCCCCCATTCGCCAAAACATGCTGTAAGGATGTTCTTCAGGATAAGCAATCCATTGCGGTACTAAGAAAATAGGTGCGTAGCCTTCTAAATCCCCTCTAATTTGCATCAGAATTCTCCCAAGCATATTTTGCCCAGTACCATCTCCATTGTCCCCCCAGTATGCGTCGTTCTTTGTATGCTCAACCAATACACAACTCCCAGTTGACAGAAGGATATCACGAACTGTTTCATGTTGCTGAATTTTGGCTAGTACAGCCTCGTACATAATATCTAGTTTAACTTCTTCCCAATCACTTCTTAATGGTCTCGAACGCTCTCTCCCCATTCTTGCAGCTGCCATCGGTGTCGGAGCTAATCTTATCTGCTCTTCATGTTCTGTTTCTTCAAACTTTTTCGCTTGAAAATAATGCTCTGATGTCTGCCAGATCTCCCCCTGTATCTCAATGGGGTACTTAGCAAAATTCGAGAAACATCCGTACGGTTTATCCGTTTCATAGAAATTGATTACTTTCTGTTCTGATTTGATCTGAAATAGCCTTTCTCTATATTCTTTCAGTTCTTCTTCCCAATTCTTTTTTAACTCATCCGAGATAGGTTCCAATTCGATTCCTCCTTGATTTTTAATTTGCCAGTTGTAAGTTTCTTTATACGAATTCAGGGCTTCATAATCAGGTTCAATTTCAATTGTAGCATTGGCTCGCACGCAACGTCTGCCGTTATTTTATTGAACTAAAATCCCTTGAATGCAGGAACAAGCTATGCACTCACTTGCAATTTCATTTATCCTTGAATCCAACCGCAAATAAATAAACCAACTCATAGTAAGTTGGTCTCTTTAAACTATTCGTTCTGCGAGGGTTGGCGGCTGCTTTAGAAAGGTTTAAGGATCATTAGTACGGCTATGGCAACCATAAGCAGTTGTGCCAGCGTTTCCATGGGTGTGATCTTTTTCATCAGTCGACCGAGCTCGAAGGGGACTTCCTCCCCTTTGCTTTGACATATAGACACAATCTCCATGATCTTCTTCATGCGCGGCCCGATTAATCCCTCGATCGTAGCGACCATGAGCAGCGATAAAAGGATCGATATATTTAGCCACATTTGCGACAATCCCATCTTCGTTATGATCATAAGCCAAACCCCGGTAATCATAAGTACAGCTCCGCCAATTTTAAGCAGGATAGCAAGCTTGTTCGTTACATCAAAAGCAAAGTGCAACTGGCCGACGCTTCTAGCGGACCTTCGAATGACGGGTACCACTAAAGCGGGACCGATCACCGCGATAGAAGCAAATATGTGCAAAACGAGAATCCATCCAAACAAACCCACCATCTCCCTTTCTGCTCCCTAGCTCACCGGAATCTCACTTGGATAGGCGAGTCCGACCCTTTTCCACTTATAAAGCCCTCCGAGCTCGATATGGTCCAACATGCATTTCACGACATCGTCGTAAGCAACATCTAGTTCTTGAAGCCGACCGAACAAGTAACCAGCTATATCGGATTCAGATAATTCCTTGATCATCTCCGGAATGGATATGGGCAAGGTTTCCGTTGTTACATGCAGATGAACCGACCCTGGAGGTTCTAACGAATCAATCATAGTTCCCGGACACATTATGGACCAATCGAGCTCAGACTTCAGCAGTCGTTCATAATTCCGGTTGTGATTTCTATATGCGGGCGGGAAACCAGGCAAATTGTTGCCAATGAGGCCTGTATATGGAATATCCAGCAGGCCGGCACCTCCCATTACCCATACTCTCCCGGAAAAATTAGGTTGGATTTCACATTGGCTTATGATGTTATCAACGAGATGAACGAACTCCTCTCCTTGACCTGCATGACCGGCGGCAATAATAGCAACGTCTTGATGCGAGAGCGCCTCGCCGACGCTTACTGGGTTTAACATATCGTCCACAATCACTTTCACATGAGTGTCGGAACGCTCTCCTTGCTGTTCATAAAACTTCTCAGAGTTTCGCACGAATGCCGTCATTTCATGTCCCCTTTTGCACCCTTGCTCCAGCGCTCTTCTCCCCGTATTCCCCGTTGCTCCGAAAACAATAATGTTCATCCTTTATTCCTCCTTTTATAATTGACTCTGAATATTTCATCTCTGGATTGACTCAAGCTTAGCATCGTTTAAAAATCTTGATAAGAACCCACTTTAATGTAGGGTCCTTACTTAAAAGTAACTATAAGCAGTCAGGGTTATCCCTGTTGGTCCAAGGCGAAAACCTTAAAGGAAGATTGACTGTAAATAGCAAAAAAGCTACCAGGGAAAATCCCATGGCAGCTTTTGTTATGAGTCCTTGAAGTAGTGTACAAATGAATTGACCCCATATTAAGAAACAGATTCTTCATATTACCGCTTATTATGGTTTTCTCCCCAAGCACACATAACTTCTGCTACAGGAATCAATGTTTGACCATATTCACTTAGGGAATATTCTACTTTTGGAGGGACGGTGGGGTAGACCGTTCTATTGATTATACCCTCTCGTTCCAAGTCCCGTAGATGTTGTGAAAGCATCTTCTGTGAAACATCAGGAATAAGTTTTTCCAGATCGTTGAATCGCTTATTGGATTGTATCAATTGCCATAAAATCATTGGTTTCCATTTGCCGCCTAGAACATGAATGATTGTCTCCACTGGACATTCAAGCTGATGGATCATTGATATATCATCCCCTTACCTTGAAGTAAGCTCATTATCCTAACGTTTACACTTAACAAAATTTTACAAGATGTTTGCTGATCGGGTCAACTAATTTATATATAAGAAAAACCACTCCGTAGGCGGAGTGGTTTTGGTGTACCCATCAATTCACAGTGGTGCATATCTCATATAATTCCGCTAAACTGTGGATCGTGTATGTGCTTTGAATTTCTGTAGAGCTTTTCTGTGACTTTGTGTTCATCCAACAGGTATCAATACCTGACAGAATACCACCTTGTATATCGGTATGGAGTGAATCTCCGATAATCAGTGCATCCTCTTTATTAAAATCTTTAATCTGACTCATCACGTAATCGAAAAATTCTTTTGCCGGCTTGGCAAATCCTATGCTTTGAGAATCATAAATACCTTCAAAAAATTCATATAAGCCAGACAGCTTCAATCGTTTTATCTGAGTTTGGGTTATGCCATTCGTGATAATGAACAGTCTATGAGATGCTGATAGACTCTGACATAATTCTAAAGCACCTTCCATAAGCTGATTCCCATTGCCTAGCAGTTCTCGATATAGATTTTCCCATTCAACGCCATCCACAACTTTCCCAAGTCTTAACATCGTTTCTGAAAATCTTGCGTTAAGAACATCATCTAAAGCAATTTTACCATTCTCATAATCAGCCCATAGCTGTTTATTGACGGAATTATAGACATGAAACAACTCATCCGATAGCGTATATCCATGATGCTGAAACAATTTGTTTAATGAATCTTTTTCATTAGCACCAAAATCTAATAATGTATCATCCAGATCAAATAGAAGTATTTTATAACTCATTTTACCGCTGTGCCGCTGGTTGATAATCTCCTGGTACCATGCCTGTTGAAATTGCAATTCGATTCCAACTGTTGATTGCATTAATCGCCATAATTAAGTTAACAAATTGGCCTTCATCAAAATGGTTGCGGACATGTACATACAATTCCTGCGGAACGCCAGCATCCGAAATTTTGGTTACAGCCTCCGTTAATGCTAACGCGGCACGCTCTGCTTCCGTATAGAAAGGAGCCTCACGCCATGCATTGAGCAAATATAAGCGCTGCTCTGTCTCCCCCATCGCACGTGCATCTTTCGTATGCATATCCAGACAGTAGGCACATCCATTAATTTGCGAAGCGCGGATTTTAATTAGCTCCAACAGTTTGTGGTCAATACCGCTTTTTCTTACATACCCTTCTAATTTTAAAAGTGTTTGAAAAGCTTCCGGTTGTGCTTTCGTATAATCGAATCTAATTTCCATGTGTGAGTACACTCCTTCATTTTTTAATTGATATAAAATATGGCTTCGTCATATCGTCGATAACATTAATCGTCGATTAACTATATCTATAATATAGCCATTTCGTTTATAACTGTCAACGATAAAACATGGGCCTTATGGCTGAAAACACCAAATCCCCCTATTTGACAAGGGGTTTAAATCAACCTAAGATGTGTAATAGCAACCTTTATATAGATCGGAAAGCAGGTGTTTGGATGCAGTATAGTATTGGCGTCGAATATGGACTGCATTGCTTGGTATACTTAATTGATATTCCTCCTGATTCAACCATAGGGATTAAAGAGTTGTCCGCATTTCAAGGCGTTTCGGAGACCTATCTTTCAAAGATTTTCAGTAAATTAACCAAAGCTGGTATCGTAATCTCTGTCCCTGGTGTCAAAGGAGGCTATAAATTAGCCAAATCTCCTGCGGATATTTCTTTTTGGGATGTAGTAGAAGCTGTTGAGGGTGCTACCCCCATTTTCCAATGTAAAAACATCAAGAATAATAGCTATCTATGCCGTGATGAAGACTACGCTGCATGCGCTAAAGCATCTCCTTGTGTGATTAACTTAACCATGCTCGAAGCTGAAGATAGTATGCGCAATGTGCTGCGTAATAAGTCACTTACATGGTTAAATGAAGAGCTTGATCGGGTATTAACTCCTCAATCTCGCAAAGAAACACGTGAATATTTTGCGAATAGCAACCATGCTTAGTGGTGAAAATAAAATTATTAATTTCCTAAAGAAACCCACAGCATAGGCTGTGGGTTATCCGTTATAAGTACAACTTTCAATCAAGGATATAACGGAGATAACTCCACATCCAATTTATCAGCAATTAGCGTGTAGAACTCCGGAAATCTTGGATCTGCCTTACTTGCGATCTCTTCAAATGTTCGTATACATAATCCTGCTGTTCCGATTGCAGTTATGATTTCTCCGACTGTCCAACTTCGAACTAACACCTTATTTAACTCAGAGCGTTCTTCCTCGGGCAGCAATTTAGCAAAGGCTACTTGCCCTTCTTTAACAGTATCATCAAAGTAGTTACCAGTTGGCTGTGGCATGTTGTATGTGTTGAGCCATGCACGTGCGAAAGGATGAAAGTCAGTCAACATAAACCGACCATTGTTCCCAAGTCTACGACGAACAATATTGAAGATAGCATGGAGGTCCGTAAAATAATGCAAAATACCAAACTCCATCAACACGATATCAAATTGGCCTAATGTTTCTTCGTTCGGGATATCCAACACATCAGAGCAAATATAGTTAAGTGTGACACCAGCGGCGGAAGCAACCTCCATCGCATACAATCGATTTTCCTCCGATATGTCTACCACTGTAACTTCTGCACCTAACAATGCTAAAGAAATGGCTTTACGACCGAGTGAGCCAAGTAAATTAATAATTCGCTTGCCCGCCGGATCACCCATGTATTTTAGCCAGTAACGCAAATAATGCTTGTGTCCCAGTTTCAGTTTCTCAGCAAGTTCATCTGGTGTTCCATAATTGTGGACCCATGCCTGATAAGCTTTTGTTTCCCACGCCATTTTGTTCGCAGTTGACAGTTGTTTTTGCAAATACATACCTCCTATATTTATACAATTGACACTAGATGGTATATATTATCATTCTCGAACTAATTGTCAATCGTTTCTTTGCAAAAAGAAATTAAAGAGCCGAATGGATCGTTCACATCCACTCAGCTCTAAGGATTATTTTACAATAAGTTGTATAACATCACTTACCGTTGTTCCACTTTCATTCATAAACTCGCCACGATACTGATAACTGCCAGGAGCTTTCCCAGAAATTTGTGTAGTTGCTGATTGCGCATTTGGTGTGTGTGAAGATAAAGCTTGCGTATCGATAAGAACGCCGTTTTCGTATAATCGATACGCCACCGCGTTCGTCCCCCACCACATATTCGCAGTAATGGTATAGTTCCCATCTTGATCCCAGTTGTCACTGGACAACACAGGTTTTCCGGGATTCGCTTCAGCCACGGTGACGGTGTGTGGATCACATGCCGTCGTTCCATACGAATTGGATAACTGACATGTATACACATAGGTTCCATTTGGCTTACCTTGAATCGGAACAATGGAAGTCTGTGCTGCTGGCGATGCATCGGCCAGTGAATTTGATTGGATCAGCTGACCGTTCTCGTACAACTTATACAGTGATCCATTATTCCCCCACCACATATTCATCGTAATCTCGTAATGACCATCCTGCAAACCTGTCGCAACAACATTGTTATCCGATAGTATCGGTTTAGCTGGTGCGAGTGCTTTGTTCGCAAATGCTGAGCTGGAGGATTGACGTTCAAACTTAACGGCATCAGCCCTCGTATAAATCATATCAGCAGGAAGGGTTGGCGGATCTACTGTAGTCGCAGTCTCCCTAGTTAAACGAACATACTCGCTGCCATCTCCTGTAAAATCGAACGTTCCAAGCGTAACCCACCCCGACGAGCCGACCGTCGCATCGAGATACGTGACCTCGGTCACCGACTGATGCTTCACTTCGACTTTGACATGATTATCGTTTGCCGTTGTATGGACGAGCTTGTAGATAGAGACCGTATATCTCCCCTCTGGAAACTGAGCTTTCCATGTAGCCGATGATCCTTGAACGGTAGAGTAACGGGACTTCACGCCAATTTTGTAGCCGGCTAAATTGCTTTGGCTCCAAGACCCTTCCGTCGTGTATAACCCCGCCGTATTCGTGCTGTCGACGATAACCGTCAGCTCCCTAATCGCTATGGTCAAATGTGGTGTAGTTAAAGTCACTCCGTCCATCGTTACTGTTGCCCACACTTCGATGTGATCCGTTACGCCATCCAGACTTTGAAGGGTCAACAAACCGTTATTGTCCACTGCAGCCAGATCAGTCCTATCAACAAAATACTGTACATTCGCCTGTGTCAAATCACCGATCAATCCGTTGTCCATATAGCCAGTTACGTTCAGTTGAGCAGCCTGTGTCATCTGTAATTCGTCTCTATCCGACTGGATAACCACCGACTCCAATTGCAGCGTCCTATTCGGGTCCACCCACATCATGGCATCGGCTACTACCCTTGACTTGTTAGCCTTATTCGTTATTTCGACATACCCACTATCCCCTGCTGCAAAAGGATAAGATCCTAGGAACACCCACGCCCCATTGGCCGTTGTCTGATCAACCGTAACCGTCTCAGAGCCCCCGCTATAATACACGGTAAAAGAAGCATTTGTTGCCCAATTTTCGCTTGTGGCTGTTATTTGCGGTAACTTGTAGTACACGCTATAAGTTACACTTTCCGGCAGCTCTGGTCGCCATTTCATTGTGCTTGTTGCTGTGCCCGTAGTCGATTTGGCATACACGTAGTTATCGTAGTAGTAGTCATTGGCGGTTGTATCTCGTATCCAGACGCCTTGTGTCTCCGCCTCCGTATTATCTACAATGATGGATGAGCCATCCTGCCATTCCGGTTGGACCGGCGTTACTGCAACGTGATCAGCCAGATATAGCGTCCGCTTGCGCGTCTGTTTGCCGTCCGATTCCACATAATAAGTGAACGTCTTTGATAGATCATTTACCCGTATCGACCATTCCATCGGATAGATCGTATCTGGAACGGCCGTATACGTGGCCCCGCCATCCAAGGAGTAATGGATTGTCGCTGGCTTTGTCGTTTTTGCCTCCACGTAAGCATCGTAGGACGTTTCGTCTGGCTTGACGATAAGCATGCCTTTAACAGCATCGATTGGACTGTGAACATCGAAGAAATAGCTTGCATCCGATGTATCAGTAGTTCGAATCTGGTGCAGCGGAACATCGATGTCGAGTCCCTCCACAATGATAGCTGTTATTCCCTTGCTTGAAACCGTGGCCTGAATGATTCCGCCACTCATTACTGCTTGCTCTGGTGTGCCATTATCGCGAATGATGGTTACGTTATAATTTTGTGCTGGGTTGAACCCGATCATTTGCGCATTCAATTCAATCGGAGTCTGTACCTCAGACGTCGATTCGTTACTTAAACTGATGTAGAATTTATTACCGCTCTCTCCCGTTATCCAATTCAATTGCGGATGGTTAGTCTCGATAATCCCCTTAGGCAGCCAGAGCCACACGTTGGAATTACCGTAAAATTGACCGGGTTTATTCCCATAGAGGTGATATTTGAACCATAAAAAATTAGTTTCAAATACGGAAGGGAAGCTAATACTCCCATTCGATTTCAGCGATTGTTCGGTAATCAAATAATCCATCGTTTGTCCGAGCTGTGCCGGCATATGGTGATAATAGATGGATGTAGCCCCGCTTGGACCTTCCAGAGGAAAATCAGGTTCGAGTTGACTAACCGCGAAGCCCTTATAGTAATACCCTGGATAATTGGAATATCGTCCGATGACCGAATTATGAGCGATATCCTGCAATAATTTATCGCCAGTATAGAGTGATAACCTCATCATGAATGGCGCCTCCTGCGCATTCATCCGGTAATAGCCAGTCGTACTTCCCGCTTCAAACGTCAACCCATTGGGTGAAACAAGCCAACTGTCCGCTTGTACGCCCCCAGCTACATCTTCAGGCAGCTTGTTTCTAGGATATGCGTATTTCCCACTTTCCGGCCAATGGAATGACTCCGCGTAATTATACGTCTCCGGCTGTGGAATCGTAACGGTGCCTTCTGGAACCGGACGAGCAACGAACATCGTGGCGTACTGTTTGGCTTCCTTGTACGCGGCATTCAAGTATTTAGGATCTTTGGTTTCCTCATACAGCTCCAAGATCTCCATCCAGAGTTTGCTATAGTAATAAATGAACTCATTTTTACTCACATTCACGGATGCAGGCGTATCGATATTTTGAGCGATATAGCTGTCTGCTGCATCCTTGGCAGCCTGTAAATACTGCGCATCACCCGTCATCCGATACATCATAAGGGGTTGTATGACAGGCCCTCGATCTTTCTGATCGGGATCTCGCACAAGATACTCTTCCTGCCCCAGCGCCCCAATGCCTGCCGAAGTGCCCAGCATTTGATTAACAGCGGCTACGCTTGAAACATCGAACGGCAAGGTTGCCATTTTCCATAACGAGGGTACGCTGTATACGGGCTTCTGTGTCGGCGACCAACCGATACCATTACGCGATACCCCGTACTGAATTAACGGTAACGCTCTACTATCGTAAAGCTGATTGTCTCCGGTCAAATAATATGCCCCCAGAAGAGCCGCATTCGATGTAGTTCGCACACTATCCTCATTCTCGATATCAATGAAGCCCTTGGCCCGGTTCCACCACCCGCTTGGCGAAGGGACATAATTGACAGAGTCGTCCCCCTGCGGCTCTATCTTGAGCAAATCGATCATATTGAACATCGCGTCAGTAAGCGACTGATCGGCCACATTTTCCCGATATGCCGTATAATCGTATTCCGTGCGGAGAATATCCTCGTAGGCTTTATACAGACTGCCTTTCTGAGCGATTAACCCTATATGGAACTGATACGTACTTTCCGCAGTCATTTGCGAATACGTCCCTAGCTGAGGCGCATAAAGGATCGGCTGTACGCTGCCTTCGTTGTTGACAAGACTCATGCCAAGCCGCTGCTGAGAAACGCCTCCCGTCGGTTCAAACTCAACCGGAAGCTGCTCTGATGGTACAAATACACCATAGGACAACGCATTCCCGGCTCCATCATTCTTTTCAACCAGACTCATCGGGGCACTTAGCTCTCTCAAGCTAGTTGATTCAACCGAACCTACCATTTTGGCATGCGATCTGAAGCCATTTAACACTTCATTGACACTAGAGACTGACTCTGTTGTGAAAGATTGATAGCCAATCACATAATTGCCGTTCCTACGAGGTGTAAAAGCGTAAGAAACATCTGGTTTATCCCCTGACATGGACCAGTTCACTTGTAAATCGTAATCGCTGCCATGCAAGGAATCCGTTAATATGGCAGTCTGGCTATCAGGGAAACTGATCCCATCAAATGTAATCCAACGTTTATTCATCGTATCGTAGTAATTGGTTCGACTTCCCGCATTCCCATCCAATAAGACCCACTGTTCTTCAAGTCTTTCCGACACAGTATTGGTTGGCACCCAATTCCCCGTACCCGTGTCCTTGTAGAACAGATCACGAACGATGGATTTGCCTCCATCCCATGCCGCTTCATAGAAGGTCGCCTTATAGTTTGCGTTTGCGATGCTGCCTTTCTCTGTATAACTGAGATTCGCCAATGTGCGGCTGCGCAGAGGGGGCAACGGCGGCGCTTGCTGCCGGATATTCCCTTCGAACTTGACCGCATCGGCCCGCGTAATGATCGTTCCGGTCGTAGGTTGTGTTCGTGTCAACCTGACAAACTCCGTATCATCACCACTGAAATAATAGGTCCCCAAATCAACCCAACCGGCGGATGGACCTGATGAGGGCCTTAGATCCATAAACATGACATCCGTAATCCCATTGTGAACAATTTCGATTTTTACATTACTATCTGCTTTATCCGCCCAATCCAGCTTGTAGAACGATATTTTGGCCGTTCCTGCTTCCAATCGAGGATTCCATGTGATGGTTCTTCCCACAGCGTCTGTAAAGTTGGAACTGGAATTATTGTAACCCTTCACTCCCGTACTAGTGCTCCAATAAGGAGCTGAGTATCCGTTATACTTGTTCTCCACATCAACGGTAACGACACCATCCGTCGTGATGCTTCCATTATCAATAATGATTGTCTTATGAGGTTCTTTTTGCTTAATATTCCCTTCGAACTTGACCGCATCAGCTCGCGTAAGTATCGTGCTGGTGCTGCTGGTAGACCGAGTCAATTTAACGAACTCTTCACCAATCCCGGAAAAATAGTACTCTCCTAGGTCAACCCATCCCGCAGCCGCTCCGAATGAAGGTCTCAAATCTATAAATTGAACATCCGTCGTGCCATTATGAACGATTTCAATTTTCACATTATTATCTGCTTTATCCGCCCAATCCAGTTTGTAGAAAGATATTCTCGCTGTTCCTGCGTCCAATCGTGGATTCCACGTTATGGTTCTGCCTACTGTGCTTGTATATTTGGAACTGGAATTATCATATCCCTTCACCCCTGTACTTGTGGTCCAATTCGGAGCCGAGTATCCGTTATTCATGTTATCCGCATCAGGCGTTACAACACCATCGATCGTAATACTCCCGTCATCGATGATAATCGTCTTATACGGTAAGGTATCCGCACTAGCAGTTCCTTTTCCCAAAAGACTTAGTGGCACGATCATCGTCATCATCAAAACAAGTAAGAACAGTTTCTTTACTATCATATAACTCACATCCTCCCCACACATTGTTTGCGCTTTCAAAACATCATTTCCTCCTTCGTTAACATGATCGCAAAGAAGCAATAGCCCAATTCGTCTGGCTAAATCTCCTCCGTCTTACGTATCATAGCATCTCACATGACCCCGAAATTTCTTTGATTTCTAGAATTTTTTATAAGATTTTAAGCGAAAAAACCTACAATCGGCGTACTTCGATCCAACATTCTCCACAAGAATACCTTGACTTTTCAATGAATACGTCATAATGTATATTCAAACAACTAAATACTTAGTTATATGATTACAACACAAACTGTGGAGACGATAAGATGGAAACTTCCCCCACCTCAGGACTTGAGACGCAAGTCCATCAACAACTGAGAGACTGTAGCCAAATATTTCTAGCTTTAGCCGATCCGATCCGTCAAGATATTATTATGATGTTGACGAAACATGACACACTGAACGTTGCTCAAATTGTCGAACGCTCGCCTATGTCCAGATCCGCCATTTCTCATCATTTAAAAATTTTGCGACAGGCGGATTTAATTTCATCCAATAAAGTAGCAACTGAAATATTCTATAGCCTAGATATAGAAAACCCAGTCTCACTACTAAAGGCTTTTATTGAAACGACAGAACGAATTATCGAATTGAAGAGCATATCTGAGGCTGAATAAGCCTTCTTTTATCGCCCTAAATAACCAAATAACTAGTCATTTAGATGATTGGTTATTCAATAACATAAAACAGGAGGTTTATTCAGTATGAAAACAGCTCTAATTACAGGTGCATCAAGTGGAATAGGCAGGGAATTCGCAGAGATATTCGCTAAGGAGGGGTATCAAGTTATACTTGCATCACGTAACGAGGAGAAACTGAAGGCGATCGCTCAAAGTTTAAGGCAACATTACCCTACAACAACTATTGTCATTCCCGTTGATTTAGCTCAGAGTAACGGACCTCAACTGCTGTATGATGCATTAAAAAAGGAAGCTATCGAAATTGATGTTCTTATCAATAATGCAGGTATTGGCTCCTATGGTTTCCTTCATGAGCAGAATATCCAAACCGAGTTGGAAATGATTCAATTAAACGTTCATTCGCTCTCTCATCTCATGATGTTGTTTCTTCAAGATATGGTAAAGAGGAACACCGGCCGAATCCTTAACGTGGGTTCTACAACGTCTTTTTATGCATGTCCTTTGAGCGCTAACTATTCTGCATCCAAAGCTTTTGTTCTCCATTTAACGGAAGCTGTTGCCAACGAACTAAAAGGAACTGGAGTCAGCGTTACTGCATTATGTCCTGGGGCCACAGGCACCGAATTTTTCCGCAACGCGAAAATGGAAAAACAAAAAGTCGCAAAAGACAATGCGGTCATGGATGCAAAAAAGGTGGCCGAAATTGGATTCCAAGCTCTTAATAAAAGAAAAACTTTCGTTGTTCCAGGCTTCCTGAACTGGTTGCTGGCTCAAGCTCCTCGTCTCTTTCCGAGACGTATCGTAACTAACATTACACGCAATGTACTTGAGCAAAAGCTCTAATCCATGAATCTTTGCCCTTGCTTCGAACGGAGCGGGCCATTCCGCGCACAGTATTTGTGCGCTAGCGTCCGTCGGACGACGGAGGTACCTTCCTTGCGCACATTATTTGTGCGCTAGCGCCCGTCGGACGACGGAGGGACCTCCCTTGCGCACAGTATTTGTGCGCTAGCGTCCGTCTGACGACGGAGGTACCTTCCTTGCGCACAGTATTTGTGCGCTAGCGTCCGTCGGACGACGGAGGTACCTTCCTTGCGCACAGTATTTGTGCGCTAGCGCCCGTCGGACGACGGAGGTACCTCCCTTGCGCACAGTATTTGTGCGCTAGCGCCCGTCGGACGACGGAGGTACCTCCCTTGCGCACAGTATTTGTGCGCTAGCGCCCGTCGGACGACGGAGGTACCTTCCTTGCGCACAGTATTTGTGCGCTAGCGTCCGGAAACTTATACTTACTAGCGTAGTAGAAAAAAACCTACAGGGTATTTGACTGCTCTACGCAGTCAGATACCCTGTAGGCCTTACAAAGGGGCTACCCCTCTCTTCCCTTACACGGGCGGCTGCACCAACAACAACTTCCCTAGCTGGATCACCGTTTGATCGTACCAATCCGGATGCTCCTGAACATGCTGCCTGCTTCGCTCATTACCGTATGCCTCAAACACAGCCGCTTTGTCTGTCTTCTCGGAGTCAATTTCGAAACGAACCGTATGGCTCCCATTCGGAAGCTCTGGCAAGTAAACAAACTGATTACGATTATGATCGTTGTAGGATGTGAATCGGTCGACAAGGAATGGCTCCCCTCCATCCACCGTCACCTTCAATCGGCCAGAATCAGGCCCCCCGATATCGAACAACCCGATGTGCGTGCCTTCGAACTGCACCGTGACAGCCTCTCCAGGATCGACTGCCCGCCACAGGCCGGGGAACAACCAATCGTACTTGCGGGCCAGCTCAAAATCATCGGGCGTCACGTAAGACCATCCTGCCGATAAATGGGCATGGCCATCTAGCGGCTGCATTACTGCGTACTCCCACGGATTGGACGGAACCAAGGTGGCTCCAGGCAAGTTATGTTCAACAGTTCCCGAACTAACCCCAAGTTCACGAATTCGCTCAAAGGACCGAGTGATCGTATCGGTATAAATCTGGTGTCCTTCAGGAATTAGTGGATGGATCGAATCATGTGTAAAAACAACAGCCCCAGGAAAGGACTCTCCTGCCTTTGAAGTGAAAACGAGCTTGCCCTCCGTCACCAATTGACTGACTGCCACACCCAAATGAATCGAAGGAATACCATAGTAGTCAGCTACTTCATCTTGCATAATAGCACCCTTTTGGTATTCCCCGGACTGAAATCCTGCCACATCTCGCTCCTTGAGCGTATAAACGAACAGGATATCAGTAAACCGGCTCATCTTCCGGATCTGACGGACAATGCCTTCGATCCTCGCCTTCGACTCCGGCACTCCGCCATCGTTACCGACAAATTCAACAAACACCAGATCAGGCTGATGACGCAGGACGTCCGTCTCCAAACGGGCGCAGCCCAAATCCGATCCTGTACCGTCAATACCAGCATTTACAGAGCGGATATCTGCCTTGGGGTATTGCCCCCGAAGCCAATCCGCCGTCATCACCCTGTATCCCTGAGAACGGGTATTACTACCGCCAAAATAGACAATTGTCACCGTTTCCCCGTTTTCTAACTTCTGAATGACATTAGGCAACCCTCTTCGAGGGAATAATTCCTGCATCGCGACTTCACCTGACCTCACTTATCATTTTTAGGAGCAAATAATTTCACAGCAAATACTTCATGATAAGGCGAACCGTAAGTTGCGCAGAAATCAATTCGAATTCGGGTTACACGTTTCGCATCCACCTTATGTTTATTTAACGTGTGATAATTGCCACGGATACTGATTTCCTTCTCGGTTCCATCTTCTAAAGTCAAGGTCACATCATAATCTTGCATAAGGGGCTCGATCGGATCGTCGAAATGCTCCAAATCCAACTGTGAATTGAAAACGAGATGCATCTCATCGAGATTCTTAGGACTTGCAAAAGAGAGTTCCAACCACTCCTGTCCTTCCGTACGTTCGGAAATCCAACCGTTCGGCAAGCCATACGGTCTGGAGTAGCCGTTGACGACATTCTCTGGCGTATACATATTCTGTAGTGGCAGCATATCTTTGAAACAGATGCTCTTACCCCATTTCTTCAGCCTGGACGGCTCCTCGGGCCTGTAATGGAAGCTGACTGCTCCTGTAATTTTCTCTTCATTGCCGTATACAGCAAGGCTCTCTGTACCTTCCAATACGATGTATATTTTGTCGTCCTCTAGCTTGATGCGATCCAATTCCAGCGTAATCCAGTCGTCATGACCGGCTGCAACAGCCATGTTGTAGTCTTTTAACAGGCTGGTGGGAATATAGTTTTCCTTCCGATCCCCGCCAAACAACTTCACATGCAGCGTTTCCGACTGTGCGGATCTATTTTTAATTTTGACCCGTACACTTTCCGCCACGGAAGTCTGAATCGGCAAGACCAAACATACCGCTTGCTCCAAGGGGATCGCTTCAGTTGGATAAAGATTCTCATAGCTGCGCTGAGATGAGGCACTTACGCTTAATCCATCAGCGAAGTAAGGATCCAACTCTTCTTTAAGCCCTACAATCGTTTGCCCGTCCCGAAGCAGCAGCGACTGCAGCTCCCCCATATGCGCTTGGGCGATGTCAGCGGGGTCTATGTCATACTTCAAACATAACGAAGCGGCCGTTCCAACCGCCTGCCCCATACAACCGCAAGTAGCCATTACCCTTGTTGATCCGAAAGCAACATGGGTAGCACTTATATTGCGACCAGCGAACATGAGGTTCGGTATATTTTGCGAAAATAAACTGCGAAACGGAATATTGTACAAGCCAGGAACGAAATTCCATGCTGTAGCAGGCCCCTCATCGTAGATGCCCTTAGCCGCATGTAAATCCATATACCATCCCCCGACGGCTACAGCATCGTCAAAGTGCGGCTTATCTGTAAGATCATTTTGGGACAACATGTGATTCCCAATAAACCGCCTCGACTCCCGCTTGCCCGGAATTGGGCACACATAATCCAAGATGAGATTATCCACATCATCAAATTCACCGCTATTTTTGATATAATCCCAAATCCCATAAACCAATTTCCGCAGCTCCAGCGCGATGTCTTCATTGTTGGCGATAACATCCATATGCCCGCCGTATTCCAGCCACCACAATCCGCCAAGACCATTGATTTTTCTAGGGAAAGCACGATGGTTCAAGCCTTTTCTGATACTTTCAAAAAAAGGCAACTTCGTAATATCATACGCAAAGCCAGGTCTTTTATATGGAACGTGATACTCTACATCACGGGCTTGAAAAAGAATCGTATCTCCCATGGTGTAATGGTCCGCTACTTCAGGAGCCAAGGTTTCGTTGTACTCATGCTTCGCTTCTCTCCCCCATCGGAAGTGAGCACCTGCCTGAAATCCGACGACTCCATCCCCGGAGCAATCGATGTAAGTTCGGCTTTCAAACCGGAATTTCCTTTCGGAAGCCAATTGAAGGCCCTCCACCCATGTGATTCTGCCGTTCTCCATGCCCGTTTCATGCACACATGTATTCAGAAATAGAGAAATGTTAGGCTCAGCATAAACCATATCCAACAAGACCGTATCTGAAAGCGAAAGCATAAGCTTCTTGTTATATAAGGGATTATAGTGGAAAATCTTCAACTTAAGCTCTTCCACCAACCCGCCCTCACGCGCATAATAGGATGGACTTTTGCCGAGATAAGCCGACCCGTTAATATGAACCCTAACCTCGCTGCTGGCATTGCCTCCTAGCACCGGTCGATCATTAATAAGTGACACTTGCAGCCCTTGACGAGCAGCAGCAATAGCAGCACATATTCCAGCAATTCCTCCGCCTACGACGGTTACATCCGCTTTAATAAGCTCCATTGTGATAACCTCCATGATAAGATACATCTATCATGGTAGTCCTTTTGTACGCCGTTTATTTACATGATTTCAAGAAAAAATCATATTTTATTTAGATTCATACCTCGTCATTTTTATCCGATATTGCTTAGGTGTATCACCCGTATATTCTTTGAATAGTTTGCAAAAATACCCCTCGTTTACAATGCCTACTTCCTCGCAGAGTTCCAATATCGAATAGTCTTGAGCATTAAGCAGTTCGAGCGCCAATTGGATTTTTTTTCGATTGATGTAGCTAATCACGCCTTCATTCATGGTTTTCTTAAACAAGCTGCTGAAATACGAGGGCGCTAAGTTCACATCCTCAGCAATCGCCTCCAAAGTTAAACGCTGCTTCAGATTCTTCTCGATAAACCGCATGGCTCCCATAATCTCTGCCCGATGCAGGAGTTGACCAGCGTGTACATAGCCAAATGTGAAGTCGCAAATATAGGTTAGCTGCTCCCGAAATGTCATAAATTCGATGGGAAACTCGGCTACATCCGTGGTTGACGTGTTCCCCGATTTAAATTTCATAACCACATCTCTATACAAGTCTCGAAGCATGGGTGCCATGATCGACCTATGGATCTTATGATCCGTAACAAATTGGTTTAAAGCCGCAAATTCTTTCTCCAATTCTTCCTTCGAAACTTTTCTTTGCACCCATACTAGAAAACCAGCTAATTTCTGTTGAAATTCCTCTTTCCTATCATTCCGGTAATGGAACCGATGCGCGGGTGTTTTGACTACTTTCTCCCCATGATAATAGAAATCCTCACTCACATTGTGAGCTTCCGTGTAAGCTTGTTTGATCGATTCCCAACCCCGATGCGGACCGCCGAAAGCGACAGATACGCGTTGATTCAGATACTGCTGCAGATGGGTAACAATCTGACTCCCCAATGTCTGGCAAGCATATTCCGTATCCATATCGCTGCGATTATTTTCCCAGGATAGGAAGCCAATAAAACGGTTATCAGATAGATCCGTAGCTACACCACTTCCACAATTCATTACCGTTTCTTCGATGACATTCGTAATCGCATATTTCAAGATGTTTTGGTCAACCGCTGAATATTCATTTCGAAAATTTTCATACAGATTCATTTCAACAATAAAACAACAGTAGTTAGCTTGAAAGAATTGGGACTCCATGCGATTGGCGAAACTCGATGCCCGATGTGAAGGTATTTCACCTCTAATCAGTTCGTTAAAAAATTGCTTGCGGACTCTGTATTTATTTTCAAGAACGGATACGTTTAAAGATTGAAATTCCTCTTCTTTTTTCTTAACTTCATCCAAAATGCCAGCTGCCTTACCCAAAGCTCGATCCAAATCTGCTTCGTTCAAGGGAACCTTAACGATGTACTCCATGACGTTGGCATGGATAGCTCTCTGCGCATATTCGAAAGTCGAATAGGCGGTCAAAAGAATGAATTGCGTCTGAGGCAGCTCCAGCTTTAACTGCTCAATCATGGCAATTCCATCCATTCGCGGCATCACGATATCGGAGATAACGATGTCCGGTTTGAGCTTTAGAATCTCCTCGATCCCCTTCTGCCCATTATTCGCTTTTCCCACTAACTGAAATCGCCTTTCTCTATGGGAGAGTTCGCTAAAATATAATTCCAAGCGTTGAATGATTAGATCTTCATCGTCAACAATGAAGCAGGTGTAGTCTCTCACTGGCATACATCTCCTTTAAACGAACCTACCGGGAATACGGCGCGAACACAGGTCATCTCCTGAGGTGTGCTAATAATTTGGAGCCCAAACTGCTCTCCGTAGTGCAGTCTTATTCGACCATGAATATTGTTTAACCCGATTCTTTTCCTTTTTACATCGTGATCACTCGGGTCTGCGACTAGGATGTGCTGTATGCGATCAGCTGGAATTCCTTCGCCTTGATCAATGACTTCGATCCTGACGTTGCCGCCCTTCCTGTACGCATGGATCGTAATCGAGCCTTCGATGCCACCTCCGTTATAGCCATGGAAGATACTATTTTCTACAATGGGCTGCAGCAGCATGCGAAAAACCGGAAAATCCATTAATCCATCTTCGATATGCTCGATCAAGTGGAAATGCCTGTTGTAACGAATGTTCTGAATCGCAATATAATCAGATACATTGCGCAATTCCTGGCGTAGTGAAACCTTCTCCCAAGCGTCGGCGATTCCGTATTCCAATATGGCAATGAGAGACCCGATGACCACATCTACTTTCTCTATTTGTCCAAGACGTATAACATTGCTGATCGATCCAAGCGTATTATATAGAAAATGAGGGTTAATTTGCGATTGCAGCACTTGAATTTCTAGTTTTCGCTCCAGTTCATTATGAAGCTCTGCTCGCCGAATCAGTTCCACAATTTGCTGCAGCATGCGGTCAAATGCTAGGGATAGGTCACCGAATTCATCGTTTCGATTAATCGTAACTGCCGTGGTCAGATCGCCTTGCTCTACCCGCTTCATTTTTGTTTTGAGTGCATAGAGCGGATTCCTTATATATTTGGCGATAAAAAAGGAAATGAACAAACTCAGCAGCAAGCCTGCAACGAGAAGTCCGAGATAATAGTTTTCCAATCTGGACAACGCAGCTTCCAAGCGAGATTCATCGTTCATCGAGATGAGGAACCAATTAAATTTCTCCGTCGGTTTCTTCAGAATGGAGACCGGTAAGCCATCTTTGGTATGGAGTTGAAGGCTTGTTCCCGTCGTATCCAGAATTTGTTCTGCTGACATTTCCCCGATTGAGAACGTATGATCTTGAATACTTAAGGGTCCTCTATTTTCCGAAAATCCAGCAATGATTTTACCAGATGTGGTAATCAAAGCCAGATTCATTTGTTCTTTTTTATTAATCTTAAACAAAGTTTCTTCAATGGCATTTAGATCCAAATCCACGGCAATAGCCATTGGAGTCGGAGTGCCGTTCAGATATCGCACCATTGTAACTGTCCAGCCGGAATACTTCGATTTATAAGGATCACTGACATAGGTAGTTCGTCTGTTCTTGTCAGCTGCATCAAACAATGGTTTTCTATCCGATAAAGGTTCATCGAAAATTCGCGTAGTTGTACTTCCGCCTAGAATGGATAAATCACTGTTAATTAAATAAATGTTACTCACGTAATTACTGTTAAGCTCATATAACTCTCTTAATTGTTTTTTTATCACTTCCGTATTGGAAATGTTTGCTTTCACTGATGTTTCTACGGAGAACAAGATTGTTTGGAAAGAGGAGAAATTAACCGTTAAATACTGATCAACTTTGTCTAGTATTTGGTTGGTGTAATAAATGTCGTTGGTTCTGATTTCCTTTTGGACATAACGGTAAGACAATTGGCTTATCAAGAAGATGCAGCTTAATACAAACGCAAACACAATCATAAATAGTTTTATAGGCAAGCTGATTCTTCTTCGCATGGGTCATCTTCCTTCTAAATCTGATCTGTATTCAACTAGCATAGCATAGTCAACAAAGAGAGCGGCTATTTATCGCCACTCTCTTCGTTTATTTACTTAATTAGGCCAGCTTCTTTAAATTGTTTAACCGCTGTATCCTTATATTTTTGCATGTCGAACTTCGTATCCAATGTTTGGAGGAAAGTATCCCAGTTGGTAAGCGGGTCTTTGCCAGTCATAAATTTGACTAAGCTTTCATTAATGAAACGTGTGCGGTCAGCTGCCAAGCTATCATTCGGATCTGCCGTTAACAAGTTACCAGGCGAAGTAAGACCGACATATTGCTGATTGTTCGTGAAAGCTTCTGCCGTCTTCGGATTCTGGAAGCTAAAGTACTCGGCATCATCGCCACGACGCGGCATTCTATAATGATCAACCCATAAGTACTTTTCTTTCACTTCCTTGGATAACTCAGAGTTTTTATTTTTGATCTTGCCGTCTACGACATCCCAATGAATGCCTTTAACTCCGTATGCGAAATTCGGATACGCTTCTTTGTCCGTAAACATATATTCCAGCATAGATAGGATTCGAATGATTTTTTCCTTATCCGCTTTCTTGGAAATCGCCCATGAATTGCCTTGGAACGATTTTTTCTCCACAATTTGATCGCCGTATGGCCCCTTCATTGGGGGAATAACGATCCATTCTGGTATCTCTCCGCCGATTTCTTTCATTTTCTGCTGATAATCCGGCTCCAGTCTGCGGGCATCTCTGATCATGAAGCCAATCTTACCTTTAAATAACTTCTGGTCTAACAAATCGGGCGTAGTCATTGTCACCCAGTCTGGGTCAACAACTTTGGCTGTCATCATTTTATTGATGTAAGCGAGTGCTTCCTTCATTTTGGGATCGATAAATAGGAACACTGGTTTATTGTCTTTCACTTCAATGGCTGAGGGAGGATTGACGCCAAACATCCACATCAAGCTATCGAAGCCGTACGTTTGCAGATTGCCTTCTTTATTCATACCGCCGATGAATCCGTACGTATCATTTTTACCGTTTCCGTCAGGGTCTTTCTCCGTAAAGGCTTTCATCACTTCGAACAGCTCATCAGGGGTTGTTGGTACTTTCAAACCTAGCTTTTTTAACCAATCGTTTCGAATGAAAAAGCTTCGACTGATACCGTTTACATTATCATAACCGGGAACGCCAATCGTTTTTCCCTGATACGACATCGCCTCCCAGGAATCTTTACCGAAACGTTTCTTTAGTTCAGGAAATTGATCCAGGTAAGGTGTCAAATCTGCAAGAACGCCTTGATCATAATATTGTGCGAGATCTGACCGACTCTTCAAGAAGAGCAAATCTGGTATATCTCCACCTGCAATAAGCGTATTCAGTTTGGTTGTTGCCTGCCCAGCTTGCGGAATCATCATATCCAAGTCGATGTTTACCGCCTTTTCCAACATTTGGCGTTGAATATCTTCCTCACGTGGAGGGACCGGAGCGGCAGCATTGAAAGTACCTTGATTAAACATCGAGATTTTCATTTTGGTCGCAAACTTGTTAGCCTCGGATTGAGGACTGCTCGAAGCTGCAGGCTTCACTTCATCTTGGTTCCCACATGCTGACAATAGTGTTCCCAGCCCTACGATAGCAGCCATAACAGTCCATGTAATCTTTTTACGTTCCATATTGACCTCTCCTTTTGCTTGTATCTATATTATCACGGTGTCCCCGTAACAACCTAGGTAAGAATTGCCTTTTAACCTTTAATCGATCCCATAAGCACACCTTTGGTAAAATGCTTTTGCATAAATGGATACACGATTAAGATCGGAACCGTCGTCACGACGACAGCAGCCATTTGCACAGCGAACTTGCTAACTGTTCCGGAATTAGCCATCGATTCAGCGCTTTCTGATGCAATGTTAAGCAGAATGTTGCGCAGGACAACTTGAAGCGGCATTAAGTTGGAATCATTCAAGTAAACAATGGCGTCGAAATAACTGTTCCAATGTCCTACGGCATAAAATAAGGAAACAGTGGCAAGCACGGGCATAGAAAGGGGTAGAATAATTCGCCATAGCGCCTGAAGCTCACTTGCACCGTCTACCCTCGCCGATTCCTCGATTTCAGCAGGCAATTGCTCAAAAAAGCCTTTAATAATGACCAGATTAAATGCACTAATGAGATGCGGGATAATCAATACCCACGGACTGTTTAGCAATCCTAGAGAGCGGATTAACAAATAGGTCGGAATTAAGCCTCCGCTGAACATCATCGTAAACACAATGAAAATTAAGAATGTGCTGCGCCCTGGCAAATACTTTTTGGATAACGGATAAGCAGCTAGTACCGTAAAAAGCACATTAAGCGCCGTGCCTACGATCGTTCGAAACAAGGTAATTTTATACGCCTGCCCTATACCATGCGAAATGAATACTTCTTTATAGGCTAAGAACGTAAAGGACTCTGGTATTATCACAATCCCTTTTCTTACTACTTCCGCTTCCGGCGTCACTGAAACAGCAAGCACATATAGAAAGGGAAGTAAGCAAAGTAGGGCTAGTATAATGAGAATAAAATACACGATGGCTTGCCATACTTTTTCCCCGACTGTCATATTAATCATTTTGAAAACCACCTCACCAAATTTGCCCATCGAATTTTTTGGCAATCTTGTTCGCAGCCAAAACTAAAGCAAATCCGATGATAGCTTTAAACAATCCCACAGCCGTAGCCAAACCAATCTTCAGACGCTCCAACCCTTCACGGTATACCCATGTGTCGATAATGTCGATTTTCTCTTGGTTAAAACTGTTCGCAAACATGAATATCTGGTCAAAACCAGCGTCTAGAATATGACTTAATTTCAGGATCAGCATCAGAATAATGACGCCTCGAATGCCGGGTAATGTGACATGCCATAGCTGTCTCGACTTGGAAGCCCCATCAATGCGAGCTGCTTCATACAAGCTTGGATCAATGCCTGCTAATGCAGCAAGGTAAAGAATCGCTCCCCAGCCAATATCCTTCCATATTTCAGATAGGATGATCAGCAGTCTACCCCAGGCAGGTTCCGTTAGAAAGGAGATAGGCTGAATCCCATTTTCCTTAAAAATCATGTTAAACAGGCCATCACCTGGCGCTAATAACGCCACCATCAGTCCATATACAATGACCCATGACAGAAAATGGGGCAAATACGTGATCGTTTGCACGATTTTCTTAAACCATTGGGTATACACTTCATTAAGCAGCAAAGCAAGTACGATAGGAGCAGAGAAACCGAACAAGAGCTTATACAGCGATATGATAATTGTATTTCGCATAATGTCCCAGAAATAAACGCCATTGATAAAATCTTTGAAATTTTTTAATCCCACCCATGGGCTATCCCATAGACCCAAAGCTAGGTTATAGTTTTTAAAAGCAATAATGATTCCCGCCATCGGAATATATTTGAATACGGCAAAGTACACTAATGCCGGAAATAAGAGAGCATACATCACTTTATATCTGCTTATTGTTCTTATCCATGAATCCCGCTTTTTGGGGGTGGGAATGGCGTCCGTTGCCAGTTTTGCTTGCATGTCATCACCTCGTCTTTGTTTATATTTGTATATTAGCATCCGCCTATCGGATAAATTTCTGTGATTTCTAGAATTTCTTACAAGATATTAAGTAGTCACCATTAAATAATTCCATTACAATTGGCATGAAAAAACGTCTATACCGTCCTTCTTGGAAGTTAGCGTTTCTCATAAAATATAGCTAACTTATCTTCCCAGGCCGGGTAGCTTTTGAGGATTAACTGGATTTCCTACATCTATTTCCGGGAAAACCCTGGGTGCCTTTTGGCATACTTTACGGTTGTTGTTACTAAGGTAAATGCTATTGTGATATACTTCCAAGTGGTTTATGGGGATATGGGGGAAAACATGAAGAAATGGACGATTATGGCAGTAATATGGATACTTGTGATAAGCGTGTTGGGAATATCGGCAGCATCGGCTTCCGATGGGAAAGAGAGGTTGTCTCTGCCCCATAAAGGCGTTGTCGAGATTCTAGATTATGGTACCAAAGAGCAAGCGATCATTCCTTTGCAGGGGGAGTGGGAATTTTATTGGAAACAGCTGTTAGGGCCTGCAGATTTTGAACGTGATAACTTGAATCCTGCGTATATATCGGTACCTTCTTCGTGGCACGAGGACTCCTTAAATGGGAGTGAACTCTCTAGTCATGGTTTCGGCACCTATCGGCTGATTTTGAAATTGCCTGAGTCCGACCTGGGTAAAAACAAGTCCCTGTTTCTTCGCGCGATCGGGAGCGCCTACCGGTTGTGGATTGATGGTGAAGAGAAACCGGGACTTGGAACCGTGGGAACCCGGTTGGAGGACGAGCAGCCAAAGTCCCATATAAATTTAGTATTTTTCCAGCCAAAGCAGAGAGATGTCGAAATTATCGTTCAAGTGTCGAATTTTTCTTTCCGCGAAGGCGGCATGAACCGAGACATCGTATATGGCGATACGGATGCCTCTGCTCTACGATATCTTTGTTATCGGCGGTTTACTGATGATCGGCATTTACCACCTGATCATGTGCGGCATGAGAAAAAGGGATCAGCCTTCCTTGTTCGTCGGTCTCTTTGCACTTGCGGTTTCGATGAGAACATTATTCATCAACGGGTATTTGTCCAAGGAACTACTTCATTTCGAAAGTTGGGAATGGTTAACTTGGTTGGAATATGCGAGCGAAATTTTCGCCTTCATCACGCTTGTGTTTCTCATGAAAAGCTTATATCCCCGAGAGGTTCACAAGCTAATGCTGCAGCTTGCTGTGATCGTATCCGCCTGCCTGCTCCTGTTTATTTGCATAACCCCTACCCGCATCTATACGGAGTCGATGCTGTTACAGACTACATTGAAGGCTTTTTTCCTGCTCTACTTCATCATCTATGTCGGTATAAAGGCGTATTTGCGCAAGCGGGAAGGCGCTCTAATTCATCTGCTCACCTTGATCCTCATCGGCTGCGCTCTGGTGAATGATACATTATACTTCTTGCGAATGGTGGAAACGGTTGAGCTGTTCAGCTACAGTATTGTTCCGTTCATAATGGCTCAAGCGATCATTGTTTCACACCGGTATGTACGGCTTTCCCGAAGAAACGACGCGCTGGTGAAAGAGCTTGGTGCAGCGAATATGCAGCTTGAGGACAAGGTGACTGAGCGAACCCGAAGTCTGCATGAGGCGAATAAGCAGCGAACTAAGATGCTTGCGAATATTGCCCATGATCTAGGCACGCCTCTCGTTGGCATCCAGACCTACCTGCAGTTAATGGTGAAGGGAAAACTGTCTACTGACAACCAGAGCATGACAGGGCAATTACTAGACAAGACTGCTTATGTCAAAAGGCTTGTCGATGATTTATTCGAATTGTCCAAGCTGGAATCGCGGGACATGGTGTTTAAATGTGAGCGTATAGAGGTTCGTTCGTGGATCGAGGAGCTGTACGGCAAGTTCGAAGGGGACATGAATAGTGAGGGAATAAGCTTGAAGAAAGATATCTCGGGTACCGTCAGCGTAGCGAGGGCTATCTATGTGCGGATCGATAAATTCCGGATGTTTCAGGTACTCCGGAATTTGATGGATAACGCAGTTACATTCAGTAAGGGGATTAGCAACGTAATAGAGCTCAGAGGCTATATTCAGCCCGACGCGAGCGGACTCGGCTACGAGTTCGTTCTCGAAGTGGCGGATTTCGGCAAAGGATTATCGCATTCGGAGCAGACACAAGTGTTCAACCGGTTTTATACCAACCGAGAAAACAACCAATCGGGCAGCGGGTTAGGACTCGCAATTGTACAAGAAATCGTGGAGCAGCATCAGGGCAAGGTCGGAGTAAGAAGCGAACCAGGTGCGGGCAGCGTATTCTATATTCATTTGCCTGCCGCCACTGAATAAGCTTAGCTCAGGATTCTGCTTTCCAGACTGCGAATCGCGTCCTGACGGTTTTGAACGCCCATCTTATCGTAAATGACCGATAGTTTGTTTTTGACAGTTCCTTCAGTGAGAAACAAGGTGTCGGCGATCTCTTTGTTTGACAATCTTTGGAGCAGCAAGGATAAGATAGGCTGTTCTGATTTGGAGAATAGATTGTCCGTTTCGAAAAAGTGCTTTAATCGCTTTTCTTTCATATAATGACTGTTTGTAGCGGCATACTGCGCCACCTTGGCGGCAACTTCAGCCGGCAGTACAAATTGCCCGTTTACCGTATCGCGAATCGCTTGGACTAGCTTTTCGAAATCTAGTCCCTTCAGGATGTAGCCATTAGCACCATCGGCAAGTCCCTCGAAAATATATTCTTCTTCATTAAAAGTAGTAAGGATTAAAATTGGCAGTTCAGCGTCCCGTTTCCGAATTTCTCTGATACAGGAAAGGCCGTCCATCTCCGGCATTTGCACATCCATAAGGACGAGGTCAGGGCGGGATGTTTCTAATATTTGCAGTGCCACCAGCCCATTTGGTGCAGCCCCTATGACTTCCATATCTTCTTCGGACTCAATAACGAGCTCCAATCCGCTTCTTAATAAAGCATCGTCTTCCACGATCATAACTTTTAAAGGGTTTCGCATCCTTTATGTTCTCACTCCTCCCTTACTATGGTTCTATTATACTGTAATGCGAATGCCCTCACATCCTTTTAGGTGAAAAATAGTGACTATCCGTCACTATGCCTGTTGGGACTATTTTCATATAATAATGGGAAAATATTTGTTTTAATTTGTCGAAATGAAGTATTTGTGGAGACAGCCCGTCCATTCCAAGAAGAAAAACTTTGATTTTCCTATTTGTCGGGATAATTAATAGGCCTTAAAGACTATTTGCAATCAAGGTCTGGCATCGGCTGTCGGCAAAACACTTTATTCACTTTTGGGGGAGGGCTTTAGGTTGAAAAGATTTTCGTATAGGGGTTCCGGCTTCGCAGCTGCCATGCTGCTGTTTATCGCACTGGTCTTGCTGTACAGTACTACTGTAAGGGCCGCATCCTGGGATTTCGTTGATGGAAATGCAGCGACAGGTATTAACTATAATCCATCGAAAGCTGCAGCTGCTCCTAAGATGGCCGTTCTGAACGGCACTTTGTATGCGTCTTGGTCGGAATCGAATGGAACGAATGGCCAAATTCGTGTGAAAAAGTATGCCAACGGCTCCTGGGTCACAGCGGATAACAACACGCCATTGAACAAAGATGCAAATAAGGACGCAATCTACCCGACACCATTGGTGTTCAACAATGAGCTTTACGTAGTTTGGCAAGAGGTAAGTTCAATGTATCAGATACGGATATCTAAATTCAACGGCACGACATGGAGCAGCGTTGACGGCGGCGGAGCGAACGGAATTAACGTGAACGTCAACGACAATGCCCGGAATCCGAAGCCCATTGTATATAATAATGAATTGTATGTCATATGGGACGAAGCCTACGGTAGTCTCAGGGTCAAAAAGTATTCCGGAAGTTCCAGCTGGAGTCCGGTAAACGGCGGCGGTTCACCGTTAAATAAAGATACCACACAAGCTGGACAAAATGCGGAAGTAGCCTTACATGATGGCAAACTCTACGTTACCTGGTCTGAGAGCAACAGCACAAGCGGCAAGGTAGTGTGGGTTAAATCGTATGACGGTTCCTCATGGAACTTTGTCAGTGGCATTCCCAACACAGGTTTGAATATTGACTCCACTAAGTGGGCCAATATACCAACACTAGCATCCTATAACAACGAATTATACGTTGCTTGGTCTGAGGATAACCAGATTCGTGTCAAAAAGTATGACGGTGTGAACTGGACGTTGATCGACGGCGGCTCTGGGATCAGTTACAGCGGTATAAACGCATTCGCCGGGTTGCCCCGAATGACGGTTTTCGATGATAATCTGTACCTGATTTGGCAAGAGGGCTTGGGAAATTCTCACGTTCGTGTCAAACAATACGACGGCCAGACATGGACGTGGACTGACGGCAACACAACACAAGGCTTGAATAAAAATACTTCTATGAGCGCTACCTACGGTTACTTGACCGTGTTCGATAGCTCACTTTATGCGATTTTCCCGGAAAGCGATGGAACTGCCAACCAAGTGCGCGTTGCGCAGATGGGACCGTCGAACTATAAACCGACCGCAACAAGTGTCAACTACACTGGTACGCTGAAGGAAGGCAACACACTGACAGGCACGTACCAGTACAGCGATACGGAGAGCGATACGGAAGGAGCAACGACGTTTAAATGGTACACGGCAACGGATGCTGCGGGAACTGATAAAACAGCCATTCCAAGTGCAACAACAACCACGCTGAGCTTGACCAGTGCAGAAGTTGGCAAATATATCACCTTTGAAGTGACACCTGTTGCGACAACTGGTACGCTGAACGGTACGCCTACGACGTATACAAGCGCCAGCGCGGTACTAGCGAACGAAGCGCCAACAGCAACGGGCGTCAGCTTCACAGGAACGCTGAAGGAAGGCAATACTTTGACTGGAACATATACGTATGGCGATACGGAGAGTGACCTTGAAGGTACAACGACGTTCCAATGGTACACGGCAACGGATGCTGCGGGAACTGGCAAAGCGGCCATCCCAAGCGCGACAACAGCCAACCTGAGCTTGACCAGTGCAGAAGCTGGCAAATATATCACCTTCGAAGTGACACCTGTTGCGACAATCGGTACGCTGAACGGTATACCTGCGACGTATACGAGTACATCGGCTGTACTGGCGAACTCCGCGCCGTTCGCCAGCAATGTAATCATTTCTGGCAGCCTGATGCTCAATCAGACGCTGAACGGCAGCTATACGTATGCGGATGGCGATAACGACGCCGAGGCAGGCACAATGTTCCAGTGGTACACTGCCGATGATGCAAGCGGTTCGAACAAAACGGCCATTGCCGGTGCAACCTCGAAGACGTTGACATTGAAAGCGGAGCAGTACGGCAAGTACATTATTTTCGAAGTCACACCTGCAGCAGCTTCCGGTACTACACCGGGCATTGCCGACAGCAGCTCGACGCTCAGCCCGGTCGGGGTACTCAAAGGGGACGTCAACGGAGACGGCATGGTTACGCCCGTCGATGCGCTGTACGCTACGAGATACTCACAGGGGAAACTTACCCTTACCAATGAGCAGCTTAAAGCCCTGGATATGAACGGCGACAATAAAGTCGATGCGACTGACGCCCAGCTGATTCTCGATATCTATCTTGGAAAGGGAGTGTAACCTCTTGAAGAACCGGAATTCTTTCTTAACAAATCGTTCGCTTCGCCGCACCATTTCACTGTTGCTGATGGCTTGCCTACTGCTTGGACTTCTTCCGATGGCCTATGCGGGCTCTCTCTCAACTTTCAAAGCTGAAGTGATCAGTACTTCTGGTCACAGTGGACAAACAGTGTCTATCGCCGTGTATATGCAGCCAGGTGATACCATGATGGTAGACGACAGCTTCCGGAAATATACAATGAAAGTGAATTACGATCCAACTATACTGACACTAACCGGGGCCATTGCTAACGATGCGGAGGCTGGAACTTTCGATACCTCAAATTCGGTCACAGGCAGCGTGTATGTCACTGCAGCTATGTTCCCCAACAACTTCATTGATGAACGGAAACAAGTGTTTTCCATGCAGTTTGCCATTAATCCTACTTCAGCTCCAGGAGACACGAATATTACGCTGGATGGCGGTTCGTTTACCCTAGACCAGGACCCAATAGAAATTAATCAATTGATTTCGGGCAAAGTTACGGTACTGAACGACACCCCGACGGCCAGCAATGTCAGCATCGACGGTACGCTGAATGTCGGTGAGACATTAACAGGGAATTACACCTATGCGGATACGGAAAGCAACGCGGAGGCTGCATCTACCTACCAATGGTATCAGGCCAGTGACTCGGCCGGCTCGGATAAAATGATCATTCCGGCGGCAACGGGCAAGACTTTTGAGTTAGGAAACGATCAACTAGGCAAATATATTCTTTTTGAAGTAACGCCAGTAGCATCCGGTGGTGCAACCACCGGATCACCGATCCTAAGCCCAGTTGCAGGTCCTGTGACTGCAACGGCAGGTACGGCTACTGTTTCGATCGGTACCCGTAACAGCCAGCCCGGCACCGTCGTGCAGGTTCCTGTTACACTGAACTCAGCGTCGTCCGGTGTAGGTTCGTTCGGCATGCGCGTGGCATTCGATGCTACTGCGCTTGAAGTAATGACTATAACGGGACCTCAAGCAACCGTGTTTGACAGCATTTACAACAATAAAGACGGGTATCTGAGGACCGGTTGGGCCGATAGCTCTGGTGGCGACCAACTCCTAACGGGCGGTCAAAACCTGTTCATGATAACTTTTAAAATCAAAGCTACTGCGTCTTACGGTGTGAAAGCTTTAACAATAACCGACGAGAACAGTATCCAACAATTCACGCTGACAGACGCGTTGGCTGTGGAAATGACAAAGACACTTCACGCAGGCAGCGTAACGGTATCGCCGCAAGAAGAGTCCCAGAGCACTGCACCTGTAAAGGAAATAATTCAAGTCGATGTGAAAGCGCCAGGATCCAAGGATACAGCACCGGTGTCGAAAGCGGAAATTGAAAGAACGACCAAAGCCGACGGTACAAAAAGCGATAAAGTGCAGTTGACGATCCAGCAAGCGAAGCAGTCAGTGGCTGCTATTCGGGAAGCAGGACTGAATACGGCTAACATCATCATCCCGGATGCGAAGGACGAGGTGTCTGAAGTTCATGTAACGGTGCCCAAAGAAGCAAGCGGCCTATTCGCAGACGCCAACATCGACATCGGCATCGTGACCGATAACGTCAAGATCAACATCCCGAACGAGTCGCTTCAAGGCTTCACCGATGATCTGTACTTTCACTTCGTACCGGTCAAGAGCGATGCAGAGAAGCAAAAGATTAATAAGCGTGCAGATCAAGAACAAATCGTACTGATGGTAGTCGGCGATCAAGGTGTCACGGTTGTAGGCCGTCCCATGACGATTGAAACGAACCTGCAAAACCGCAAAGTTGATCTCGTAATGCCGCTCAAAGACATACAACTGAGCAAAGAAGAACTTAAGAACCTGGCTATCTATGTCGAGCATAGCGACGGCACGAAGGAACTGCTGTACGGCCAATTGGTACCGTACGGATCTTCGGAGGGTGACCTAGGCTTACAATTCTCCGTAAATAAGTTTAGTACATTCTCTCTTGTTCATTTGGACCATAAGGCAGAAACACATAGCGCTTATGTGAAAGGCTATGAAGACGGAACGTTCCGTCCGGAAAATGCGATAACTCGCGCAGAAATTGCTACAATCACATCCCGCGTTTTCGTAAAAGATGCGCAAGCTAAGAATATCTCTTACGGCGACGTTCCTAGTGACTATTGGGCAGCTGATTCTATTACCAAAGTTTCAGCTATGCCGTTGATGAGCGGCTACCCGGACGGCACGTTTGCCCCGGATCAAGCAATTACACGAGCTGAAATGGCGAGCTTCGCCGCTAATCTCATCGCAGATGGTACAATCGGAGAAGGCTTCACCGATATCACCGGCCATTGGGCGAAGGCAGCAATTGTGAAGGCTCAGGCTGCGGGTATTATGCAAGGTTATACAGACGGCAGCTTCAAGCCAGAACAGCTAATCACTCGTGCAGAAGCAGTCGTGATGATCAATAGAATGCTCGGCCACAAACCAAGCCACTTCAGTAGTATTTCGCAGCAGTGGAATGACGTGGCGAAGACGTATTGGGCTTTCGCGGATATTATGGAAGCTTCCGTAGACCATAGCTTTACCAGCAATGGCGCTGGCATTGAGAATTAAAGAGGAACAGAAAGGGACGTGCATCTTGCACGTCCTTTTTAGTGCTCTTGCCAACACAATCGACTGTCAAAAAGAGATCTTGTATGAATTAATTCAACCCATCCCTCAACCCAACCAACCTTATCACAATCTCATCCAACCGCTCCCTAATCAGAATCGCCTCAGCATACGTAGCTGGTATCCCTTCATAGCCACAATAAATGCCTGCTAACCCACCAGCAATGGCACCTATCGTGTCGGAGTCTCCGCCTAGATTAGCCGCCCTTTGAACAACTTCACTAAAGTCGGAAGCTTCCAGCAAAATGTGGAGCACCCAGCGGAATGTATTCACTACGAAGCCGGTAGCTTCGCAATTGGGTTCGGATGTGAGTATACTTTCGTATTCCGTTCCGATCAGCTCCTGCTGGATCACATCTTTCATTGCTTCTCCCAGCAGCAGACGAAAGGCAATGCGATTATACAGGATGCATGCTTCATTGCATCTCTCGTCATAATGGGTCATTTTCGATTGCATATGGGAAACTCGCTCGATATCTTTCCACTCCGTGTACGCCAACGCTACTGGCAAACAACGCATCAGTGAACCATTCCCAGCACTTTGGCCCATTTCAATGTGCGTTACGTAAGCAGCCTCGAACCAACTCTCCTGTACATTTTCAAATGTATGTCTGATGATGTTGCCGATATCCTTCGGCCTCGTATGATACCATTTCATGAACTGATCACCGATAGCATCCAAAGGGTGCGCTGGATTTTCCAAAATCCCCTCCGCCACACACAACGTCATCATCGTGTCGTCCGTCACTTCACCAGGCTCCAAGCGCCAGGCGCCTCCGCCAATAATCTCCGTTAAATATCCGTATCTCGCTTTGATTTCCCTGACACTCATGAACTCCGTCGTGCCGCCCAACGCATCACCGATCGCGACGCCATAGATCCCGCCTTTGATTTTATTCAATACGTCTTGTTTGTTCATATCCATTACTCCTTCCCAGCACCGTGACTCGTTTGTTTCAATATACATTCACTCAAACTTTGAAATTTCTGATATGATTGCAAAATATGACAGACTTTTTCCGCTCTCTCCTCGAGCGTTCCTTGTAATAGGAAATACGGGATCTGCCTCATTTTAAGATCCGCGATAATCTGCTTCTGAAACACAAACCGCTGCACCTCTCCCGAACGATCCCAAGTATCAGCATAAGGAATATCCGTATCACAAACAAAAACAAGATCATACCGCGATGCCGCATCCACAGCCAGTTGAGTCAAACGTGGCGTAGCCTTACCGTGGTAATAATGAGAGAACATATACGTTGTAATCGCATTGGTATCCACGAAGAGGACATCTCGCGCTTCTATCACAAGCAGCTCCTCCCTTTCCAAATGCCCCTCCGCGATCTCCTCTAACTGCTCTAACGATAATCTGCGATCCACTTGATGCTTCTCCCAATACTCCCGTCCATACTCCACCATCCAACTTGTATGCATCTGATTCGCCATGTAAGCGGTAAGTGTGGATTTCCCTGTCGAGGGAGCGCCGAGAAATACGACTTTCGCAACCAGATCTTTATAAACAATTGGACTCAGAAACTTTCTATTGTCAAAAGGATTCCCCCGCACTTGCGTACCCGAAACCGAAAATGTGCTCCGATCCGGATCTACCTGGCGATTCTCTGCTCCCAAAGCCGCGCTCATGTGATCACCATAAAACTCGCTGGAGTAAAAATGCGTGATCTCCCGCCCCTCCAGCTTCTGCAGGATATAAGCCTCATGCATCTTTTTAATCGCAGGTGTATCACCTATTTCATGGGGACCGTCCCACGCTTCGATAACATGAACTTGCGGATAGAGGGTACGAATCCAATTGGATCGCACACGCAAAGGGATATCCGTCGTTTCGGGACAGTCGTAGATGACAACGATCACTTCATCCATCTCCTTGATCGCAGTCTCAATCATGAATTGATGACCTGCATGCAGCGGTGCAAACTTTCCTAAAGTCAAGCCTGTTCTATTCTGTTGTGACATATGAAATCCCTCCGTTCTATGTTGTGTAGTTCACGTTTCCATCCAACATAGCCTGCAATGGCGATGAACAAGAAAATAAGGTATAAGAAGGCAACAGCATACAAATCTTTGTACGCGTACATCGCTACCGACATCACGTCGACAGCAATCCAGGCAAGCCAATTCTCTAGCACTTTTGACGAAAGTAAATACTGTGCTATAAGGCTTAAAGTAGCAATGAAAGCATCCGCATAGGGAATGGAGGCATCTGTGTATGTTTGCAGGACATAGCCCCAGAGCAGGGTCATCACTACCACAAGTACACTTAGGATGAACGTGAGTCGCGGTGTTATTTTTCTAGTCGGACGCACCTTGGTACCTTCTCTTTTCGTCAGCCAAATGATCCAACCATACACACTCAAGATGAAAAAGAACACCTGCAGCATCGTATCCGCGTATAGTTTCGCTTCCCCAAACATCACGAAGAAACAACCCACATTGACCAATCCAATTGGCCATGACCATATATTTTCCTTTGCTGTTAACCATACGCATAACAAGCCTGTCGTAGTCGCGACGATTTCAATAACCGTTGATGACGTGTAGATGGCGATAGCAACCATACCAATGAATAATGCCACAAATGTCCATGCTTTTCTCATACGTAACGCCTCCTTAAGATTAATTCCCAACAAACAATACTCTCATTATGACATTATCAAAAGGTAAAAGAGAGCCGCCTAGCTGTAAATCGACAGCTGAGGCGTCAGATCCGTAAAACAATAGAGCTGTGCAGCTCTCTGCGAGTAGCGATTGGAAAGCTTCGGCTCTCCGTTGCGATTCACCGCTTCCTCAATAATGCCTTTGCGGCTTTGCGTAGATGTGATTTTGCGAATGAAGTTGCTTTCCTCAAAATGCGGCACAACCGTTTGAATCACTTGATATAGCTCACCAATGGTGAACTCTTCAGGAAGGAACTCCTTGGCAATCGTCGTCGTTAGCATCTTTTTCTGAATCTGATGCAAGGCATCCGTCAGTATCTCCCGATGATCAAAAGCCAACGCTAACTCTAATGCTTCCTTCACCGTAAATAGACGCACATCAGTCGCATCCGTATCGGCACGCCTTTCAGCCAACAATTTCTCATGAACTAAAGCATAGAAAGCGTGAGAAATGATCCATCCTCTTGGATCACGTCCAGGTTCGCTATAGACGTTTAAATATTCCATATGCACATCCGCGACGCCCGTCTCCTCTTGGAGCTCCCTCCGCGCACATGCATACATACTCTCCGACTCTTGGCAGAACCCGCCAGGTAACGCCCATTGGCCCTCGAATGGCCATTGTTTTCTTTGTATGAGTAGAACCTTTAGTTCCCTAATAGGCAGCGCCTTTTTGGTTGTATTCTTTTCCGTTGAGGTAATGGTGAAAATGACAATATCACTCGGTGCACCGTCTGGTGTCCGATACTTATGGGAAGAGTAATTTGACTCTTTTTCGTTCGTGTCCATTGTGGCACCTGCCTTTATAACTTTAATGTCGATATGATATTATCATTATGACATATTTAAAAGAGATGTCAAGTGGGCATCGGCCCATATTCTCGCTATATTTCGCCAAAATCACTTTCTTTCACATGGCACATCACGTAAAATATAAATAAGGGTATCCATCACACATGTTGGATACAAATTCGATCTTAACGAGGTAGGCTATGAAACCAACTGTTCTCCACTTCATTGCTCCACCGATTCCTTATTTCTTAGATTGCGGAAGCGCTTACTACGACATGGGGGAGAGTCATATAAGCAGGACTAACATCGGTGCCTTCGACCTCATCGTCGTTAAGAAAGGAACGATTTACATCGGAGAAGGTACGAATGAATGGACGCTCCAACCTAATGATGCCATCATTCTAAGACCCGATCTCTCGCATTTTGGAACGGCTCCTTGTGAGCAAGAAGCCGAAATCCTTTGGATCCATTTCCATACGTATGGTGCCTGGGATGAGTATATGGATATGGATACGTGTTTAGAGAATCAGAATTCTCTCATTGAGGATCACAAACAAAAGGCTTTCCTAAATCATGCTGAAGTGAATTCCATATTTATCCCCAAATATATGAAACTCAATCACAAAGCCTTAGAAATCTTGGAATATTTCTTCGACTTGGAACAGGAATCGCGCTCTCAACGGAATTGGCGGAAACAGAATACGTTTCAATTGTTTATGCAGCATATTAACCGTGAATTAATTTCAACAACCGACATGACTGCGTTTCATTTAGCTGAAAAAGTCGAGCTGTTTATTCGCCAAAATTATACGAAAAAAATATCCAATGCCCTATTACAAGAGCATCTTAATTATCATCCGAACTACATTGCCAAATGTATGTTGAAAGTGTTCGGGATGACCCCCAATGATTATTTGCTTCAATTTCGTATCGAACAGTCCAAGAAGCTGCTGATTCAGACCAATTGGACCATGGCGAGAGTTGCCGAAGAGAGTGGCTTTCAGCACGCCTCCTACTTCTCACACTGCTTCTCAACCAAAGAAGGGATCTCTCCTTTAAATTTCCGCAAAAACTATACAGGCCATTCATGAACATCATGCCCGCATGAGACGCAAACATGGGATCTCGCAGGAGAACCTTGTTGGTTGAGTTCCTTCGTAGGTGTGGCGTGGCTTTCTGATTTACACATTTGATTAACTGGAATACCTACAGCTATTCTCGAGGAATTTCCTCGAAAATTCGATTTAACTGTAAATTATGTAGTTAAAACTACCGTTTTTGCTCAGACCGCGTAAAATGCGCAAAATTAACTGTATATTTTCCATCTACTCGGCGTTTGATCGTAAAACCCTAATATTTAACTGCATAAAATCCATCTATTCATCTGGCGGACAGCAGGGCAGTTTCAAACTTACTTAAATAAATAGCCAGCAACCTAGATATCTCAGGGTTACTGGCTATTTCTCGTTCACTTACTTGCACAGTCGTATCACATTCCAAGATAACTTTGGCAATGTCCCGATTAGCAAATCGTCCTGAATGGCAGCATCGCCATCGCAATGCGGTTTCACTCGATTAGGATGATTCATCGTATTTACAGCTTTGACATCCTTGTTTTCCAATACAATGTGTTCTACAACGCGGTATCCTTCAAAGCTGCGCAAGTCGCATGAAACAACTAGTGAGGAATCAAGACTTTTATTAACTGCAAATATCGTAAGTTCGTCCTTCTCTTCCCGATGAACCACAACGGTATCCAGATAAGGGACATCCGTATAGTCTTTCGTATCATATTTAGGAACATCGATAAATGAATGCAGCACGGTGCCTCTTCCATAAACAGAAGTGTGCATATACGGATAAAAGATCGTTTGACGCCATGCAGGTCCACCCGTTTGTGTCATAATCGGGGCTATGACATTCACTAACTGCGCCAAGCAGGCTATTTTCACGCGATCCGCATGTTTTAATAATGTTATCAGCATCGTACCTACCATCAGTGCGTCTTCCAAGGTATACACATCTTCAAGCTGCGAAGGCGCAAATTGCCACGGTTCTATCTTTTTGTCAGACTCCAATGTATGAAACCATACATTCCATTCATCGAAGGAAAGCATCATGGTTTTTTTGCTTCTTTTTTTGGCTTTTATATAATCACAGACCGCAATAATTTCTTGTATAAAAGCTGTCATATCCAGCGATTTGGCCAAGTAATTGGCAGTGTCATTATCGGCATTTCCATAGTACGTATGCAAGGATAAATAGTCCACATTATCATACGTGTGATCCAGCACGGTAGCTTCCCAATCCACATAGGTTGGCATACTACGAAAAGAACTTCCGCATACGACCAACTCAATCGTCGGATCAACGAGTTTCATTGCTTTTGCTGTTTCATTGGCCAATTGACCATAGCCATCTGCCGTTTTGGCACCAATTTGCCAAGGTCCATCCATTTCATTTCCTAAACACCACGTCTTGATCCCATGGGCATCTGGATAGCCGTGAGCAATTCGCAAATTACTCCAATACGAACCCGCATGATGATTGCAATATTCTACCAAGTTTCTGGCGTCATCTATCCCCTTAGTCCCCAAGTTTACAGCCATCATCGCTTGTGCTTTGACTTGTTTGGTCCATGCGAGAAATTCATTTGTTCCAAATAAATTAGGCTCTAGTACACGCCACGCCAACTCCAGCTTGGCAGGTCTTCCACTGATCGGTCCGACACCATCCTCCCAGTTGTATCCCGAGACGAAGTTTCCTCCTGGATATCGAACAATAGGTACGCCGATTTCCTTAATCATCTCGATAACATCCTGTCTAAAGCCATGTTCATCTGCTGCTGAATGCCCAGGCTCATAAATGCCACCATAAACAGCACGACCTAGGTGTTCAATGAAAGATCCATATATGCGCTCATCGACTTCAGCCCTTCGAAAATCTTTATCCAACTTTATAGTCGCTTTTAACACAGTCGTCATATTGCGCTTCCTCCTAATTTCAGTTACCAAGCAAGTATAGCCCATGCATAGGAGAATATCGTTAAATGATTTGAACCTGATTTTTAAAAATAACAACCTATTCAAACCAGCCTTCCACCTGTACTTACACAGAAAGCTGCCCTTCAGATCTACGAAGATCCGAGAGGCAGCTTCTTATAAATGGATTATGTTCCGAATACTCGCCACGATTCAATTCCGGTTGATGTGGTCGCTTTGGCTGTTATGTTGACACGGATCTTGGTCGTAGAAACAGGCGTAAATGTCGTCGTGTTGTATTGATTGGCGACAACCCCTAGTCCTGATGGGCTTGCCACATTGACCCATGCGGTTCCATTCCAATACTGTATGGTATAGGAAGCTGGGAGATCGATTCCTTGATCATCGTCAAACCAATAGATCGCTGTACTGGACACTGTTTTGGCTGATGCAAAGTCATATTGCACCCATTGTGTCGTACCTGGATTATCCCAGTTTCCATATACAGAATGCCCTCTGTCATTCGAACTTGTGGGTGCATATCCATCGTTCAGACCGGCAAGGCTTTCCCAAGCTGATACGAACGAAGTCGTCGTTGTCCCTTGTGGTGCTACATCTTGAGGTCCTGACGGTGTGCCCACTTGCAGTTTCACATCGTACGTGGCGTTCGTTCCAACGCTAAGGTTAACGATGGTTTTAGCGCCTATCGTCGCTGTTACTGTGCCTGTTTGCACGTTGTTAACAAGCACGTTATACGTACCTGCTGCAAGACCCGTGAAGGTGACTTTCGTGACGTGGGCTGCTGTTGTCGTCGAATTCTTCAAAGTAAAGTTGACATCATTCTTAGCTGTTGCCACGATGGCCGATGTATATTGGTCGCGCTCTAATTCCATAGAGAACTTCTCCGTAATGAGATTCAATCGTTTGAACAAACCATCCTTCGGTGTGATCGTATATTTCCCGCTGCTCAGGGTAACGTCCGCCCCATAGCCATACAAGCCAAAGATGGGATCAACGGCAATATCCGCACTTAAAATTTTCAAAGCACCGAACAGCCCAAGATCAGCTTCACCGCTCATTCCGCGCCAGCCGTTAAATAAAGGACCGCCATCCAAGCCGAGAGCGCCGTGATTTCCTTTGCTTGCTTGATAAGTCCAAGAAACAGCCCCAATATTCGCTGCATCACTACTGATTTGACCCGAATTAATCGCACTAATATTCGCTATTTTCGCTGCATAAGATAGCCGCTGTTCTCTCTCAGGCGTCGTGGAATTCGTACGTATCCAGTCATCCATCGCATAACCTGCAAGTGACGTACTGTATTGGAAATTCCACCAGTTATCCCCCGTAATGGTTACAGGATCCGTGTAGTAATACCACACTGGCATATGACCGCGTGCTGCTCTCGTTTTGGCATTGATTTTACCTTTGATGGTATTGTTATTATTCATCTTAGCCAGCATGTAGACAGATTCTTCCCCCGTATTGTCGTAGCTGTATTCAGATCCATATGGATAGGCATTTGCTGAGAAATTGCTGTATTTCGTTGCCATTTTGCTAATGATATCATTTGCTTGCGTCGTGTAGCCTTCATCTTGAAGTGCTTTAATGATGTCTGGCGTCGTTAACTCGCCCATTAATCCCGTCTCCCAGTTGTAGGCGACAGGTCCGTCATATAAGGCTTTGAACACATTGTATGCACGAAGCAGATACGTATTTTTGGGATTCTTGTATGTGACCAGATTCGGGTAAAGCTTTGCAATTTTATACATACTGAAGTACGTATTATAAATGTGCGGATACGCATAGCCCCGATAGGTTGGCGTTGTATTCGGCTGTGCCATTAGAAAATCTGGTACAAGATAATCAGTATGATGACCATTCATCAAATTGGTCCATACGGCCGTTTCCAAATAATTATCTACGGCTGTTACTTCAGAAGCGATAGGGGTAAGCGCATTTTTCTCGGCAAGGAATTGACCATGTGTAAGTCCCCAGTCATCTCCCCAACCCCAGTATCCAGCGAAATTATTTCGCTTAGCTTTGGTCTGCATCATCCAATCATCGAACACTTTATCACGAATATCCCCTGGCACATTCCATTGTTGATTGTTCACCATGAACGTTGAATGCCGCTGTAACGCAGCATCGATAGGTTCAATCGCATAGAATTGAAGAACTGTTTTCTCTCCTGAGCCGTACGTAACCGTAATATTGTTCTGTCCCAAATGGGTCATCGTCATCTGATACAATTTGTGATCTGTTCCCGTCGTACCTAAAGACGTAATTGTCGTTTCTGAAGGATATTGTGGAGTAACGGCTGTAATGGCTTTGGAAGTATGCAAATCAAACTTAACCGTCTGATTCGTTGGCACGATCATGCCAGGAACCACATTAAAATCGACCATGCCTTCGCTATACAGCCTATCTTGAACGGCATACTCATCCGCAGCTTTGAAAAATTTGAAGGCATACGTTTTACTTGCGCCTGGCGCTAACGTTAGGCTCGTGTTAGGCAAATATCCACGACCATTGCTTTTAATCACATTGGAGTGAATATAGTACACATTCAGCCCCTTCGCATAGCCACCTTGATCCGCTGCCCACATGCTGCCTGGATGCTCTTCAACGCGCCAATTGTCTTGATACTCAAGACCCGCTCCCGTCGTCGTATCAGGTACCATGAGCAGAGAAGGACCAATACCGCTAGGGCGCTGCGCCACAATATAGGAACTATTGTTACCGATAAAAGCATGTGTAATGACACGTGTCTCATAAATTTCGTCATTATTGCCGGCAGTGAAGAATTCATTGAAGGGGAGCGGGAGGCCGAAATCTCCGATTTCCAAAGTTTGCGTACTCGTATTGGTAACGGTAATTTGCCATTTCAAATAGTCACTCACAAGGGAGTACGATTCATCCACTTTGAAGTTTTTAATCCCTGCACTGTTGGTTGAATTCTGATACGTAATATTGACGGTATTGCCCGTTTGGGATGTCGTTCTGCCATCCGCTGATTTACTCGAAAGCGCTTGTGTCCAAGCCCCGGTTCCAAGCTTATACGTAAACATAAGCTCCCCAACCCATTGATGATCCGCTGTATTCTGATTCGGTGCATTCGTTGCATTCATGACATAATTGGTTGGATAGGTATCCCCGCCAATTTGTAGCGAAGTAATTTCGCCATTCGTACCCGTCTGAACCGTAAAATTACTATTCGTAATGGTATTGGCTGAAGCTAGCTGTGGTACCAACAGAATGGCTGCGGCTGTAATCGTGGAAGCTGCAAACAGTTGCACTCGCTGTAACTTTGACATCTTACTCCAATACTTACTAAGTATTTGCTTCATTAGAAAACCTCTCTTCTCATCTTAAATTTCTTCGACATCTAGCAGGGATTCCTCTTACTATTTGGCTTCGATCCTGGCTGTATCGTGCTGTCATCCTTTGCGGCACACCTCCTTATTTGATAAATTTTGTAGCGCTTACATTTTCTATCATATCTAAAATTTGTGTGATTTACTTTAAGTTTCACAACCTATTTTTACATTATATGAACTATTGTCAGGGTAGATTTATTTAAAAATATCAACCTGAAAAACCCCCTAAAGGATTATCCTTTAAGGGGTTCATTAGCCTTAACTTTTCATACCGGTCAACGTGATTCCCTCTACAAAATACTTCTGACCGATCAGGTAGAAAATGACGCCTGGCGCAAAGGACAGACACGTGGCTGCCATCGTTAACGACCAATCTTGCTTTAATTGACCCTTAAAATTAGTAAGCCCCAACGCTATGGTGAATTTTTCGCTCGAATTAATGTAAATCATTTGTTGGAGCAAATCATTCCATAAGCCGATGAAAATAAATAAGGCGACGACGATCATAGCGGGCTTGATCGCCGGCATGATAATGCTGAACAAAATCCGGAAGTACCCTGCGCCGTCTATCGTTGCCGCTTGGTCGAGTTCTCTCGGTATGGAGAGAATGAACTGCCTGATCAGAAAGATATTAAAAGCGCCGCCGCCGCAAAAATAGGGCAGAATCAATGGCAGATAGCTGTCATGGAGCCCCAGCCCCCGTGTCCATCCAATGTACAGCGGAATGAGCGTTACCATGGCAGGCAAGAGCATAGAACCGACGCAGAGCATCCAGATCAATTGTTTGCCTCTAAACCGCAACCTCGCAAAGGCATATCCGCACAAGGTAGCCGTGAACGTCCCCCCCAAGCAGGAAGGCACGATAATAATCATCGTATTCCACAAATACTTCCAGAATTTAAATACATTCAATGTTTTTTCATAATTGGAAAACAACCAATTTTTCGGTATGAGAGACGGCGGATACTTGTAGATCTCGGGGTTCGTCATCAGTGACGTACGGAATATCCACCAAATCGGGAAGAGTACGATGAGGGCAAATACAATGACGACTATAAATGTAAGCACGTTCATCGTTCGTTCACTGCGTTTCTTGCTCTTTAATCTGGCGTATGCGACTTCGCTCATTTATCGTCGTCTCCTTCGGAAAAGATCCACCGTTTCGATGTCTTGAACAAAACGGCAGTAAAAGCAGCAAGAATGGCGAAAATAATAAAGGTCGTCGCGCAGGCATAGCCCAGCTTGTAATTGACGAATGCCTGATCATACATCAGATAAGTCATGAATCGGGAAGAGTTGCCCGGACCGCCATTGGTCAGAGCAAGGGCAGGTGTAACAACCTGGAGATTGGCGATCAGACTCAGCAACAGGTTATAAAAGATGATCGGCGTCATACAAGGCAAGGTGATATGAAGAAAGCGATTCCATCCGTTCGCGCCATCCATTTCAGCTGCTTCATGATAGACGCTCGGAACGCTTTGAAGACCAGCCAAAAAAATAACGATTAAGTTCCCCGACAGCCAGACCGCTATCAATGAAAGCGATGGGATTACGTAATTGGAATCCGCGATAAAGAGAACTTTATTCAATCCGATTTCGGAGAGGAGATAGTTGAAGAAACCAAAATTGGCCTCGTAAAGCCAGGACCATCCTACGTATATAGCGGCAGCAGGCAAAACGAAAGGAACATAGAATACAGCTCTGAAAAAACCTCTTCCGGGAATTTTACGGTTCAACAGCATCGCGATAAAAAGTGAATAAATCATGCTTCCGGCTACAGATAAAAATGCGAAGTAGAGCGTTGCGATAATTGAATCTTTAATATAAGGATCGGTGGTAAATAGCGTGATGTAATTGCTGAAACCGACGAATTCAGGATTTTTTAGCCCCGTCCAATTCGTCAAACTAATGCCCAACACGCCAAGAAGAGGCAGGTAGGTCAGGAAGATCAGCCCGAGTATTGCCGGAATCAAGCATATGTAAGCAACTCTTGCCTCGCTTGAAAGAAAGCGGGAACGGCGTTGCTGAGGTTTATTAAAGGTTTCCATATCTTGCCCCCCACTTCATATGTGAAGGATGACCGCCGCTTGCTTGTTCTTGACGGTCATCCTTCCTATACGTTATTTTTTGCCTTTATTGGCTGCTTTCAAAGCTTCAAGATTTTTGGTAATGGCATCCTTAGCCGTAGCTTTTCCGGTCCAAACATCCCCTAAAGCCGATCCTAGCAATGTATTAAAGTCTGTCGTATGATTCGTAAAGAACCAAGAAGCTGGTCTCGCCGCTGTGGATTGTGCATAATCGACGACAGCTGACTTGTATTCGGCATATGGAGGGAAGTTCTTATTGTCGACCCACTTATGCGTAAGTGTTTCATCTGTATACCACTTCTTCAGTGTTGGCATCCAAATACCGGATGAGATCAGTCCCCAGTTGTTTTCTTCAGCTGTGTACCATTTGAGCCATTCCATCGCTTCTTTCGGATGCTTGGTTTGGGAGAATACGACATTGGCACCGCCCGTGTTGAGGGTAACTTTTTCCTTCATGTAAGGCAATACGGCAACGCCATATTTCAATCCTGCTTCCTTGGCTGCATTCAAGCTAGTTCCGATGTTCCACTGGCCGTTCGTAGCCATGGCGACCGTTCCCGCGATGATCGTACGCTGAATGCCATCATCCGTCTGTCCAACCGACAACGGAGCAACTTTGTCTTTCAAGTACAGATCCGCGACTTTCTGAATCGCTTCGATACTGGCGTCTTCCCCAATTCTCACTGCTGTACCGTCATTGTTATAGAAACCCCCGCCATTGCTAAGCACCCAAGCTTCCAACTGCCATGCCAAATTTTCGACGGATGCGCCGTACTGAACGATGCTCTGCGGATTAAAGCCAGCTTCGTCAGCATGTTTGCCATTCTTGTCGACTGTCAGCTTTTTGGCCGCTGCAACGAATTCGTCCCATGTCCATGCTTTATCTAGAACGTTTGGCGGATAAGGTACTTTCGCTTTGTCGAACATGTCTTTGTTGTAATACAGAAGCAGGATTTCATTTGCAGCGGCATAGGCTACAGTTTTGCCTTGATATTTGTAAGCTAGGCTATCCAACGGCTTGCTGTCACTTCCCGAGTACATGGCACTTACATCATTCAACATCCCATCGGAGGACCACTGGATGACGGCATCCTCCTTCAATATTCCCGTATCTGGTAATTGACCTGCCGTTGCCTGCGTATTCAGCTTCGTCATGTAGTTTTCCCAAGGAATCGCTTGTACTTTGACTTCGATTCTGTTTTGAGAAGCATTAAACTTATCCGCCGCTGCCTGGGTTGCGCTTCCTTCAGCCTCGCTTCCCCACATCGAATACGTAATCTTAACCTTCTCCGTGGAAGGAGCTGCCGTCTTCTCTGGTGCTTTTGTAGCTGCATCTCCCGTTGGCGATGCGCTTGGTTTATCGTTATTCGTGGAGCATCCAGCCATCATGCTTAAGATCAAGACCATTGATACGCTAACCATGAACCCTTTTTTCATTGTTTTCATATTAACCCCTCCATCATATATAATTCGCCGTCACTCCTTGATTCCTCCCGCGTTGGCAGGGAATATTTCATCTGTCTATTACGACTGTTATATTGTCGATTGCTCCCTTCCCTCCTTGACCAGAGTCAACAAGCGTGATCTATCCTTGCACCTCATGAGGGTAAAACCGTATTTTCTCTGATCCACACTCTCATCTCGCCGCTTCCCCGGTTCGCCCAAGCAAAGTAAGGGATGAATCTGGCAGTTGTCGCTTCTAAGTGATCCTCGTCTTTCACCCGGTACAGTCGATCCTTCCAGCCCTCGTCTTGGATCCGATAAGCGGTTAAGTCGATGGTGAGCAGTCCGCCTAACAAGCCTGCATCGAAATTAATCTGATCTTCGAAGCCCGGATGGATAATCAGCTTATGCAGACCTTTGCCATTGTCAGCTTCCTCCAAGCAGTAAACCATCGGCCCTCGCTGGATGGCGACCATGCCTACGGTCTCTCGAATTTCCGGATTGCCTTTCATCGGACTAACGTTCATGGGTAGAACCAAATCGACGATATCGCCAGCGTTCCATTTCCGTTCGAGATGAAGATAACCGTTAAACAGGCGCATAGCGGATTCTGCAACTGGTTGCCCATTAACCCTGACATCCCAAGACCCACACCAGCTTGGTATCCGAAGAGCCAAGGAGAAGTTTTTGGGCCCATCCATCGTCAGCTCGAATTTAATATTTCCGTTCCAAGGCAGCTCGGAATGCTGGATGAGCCCAACGGCGCTGCCGTCCACATCCACCGTGACTTGACTTCCAATATATAAGTGAGCATAAAGGGTATGCCCATGGAACGAGTAGATATAGCTGCCGAGAGAGGCTAGCAATCGCGCGATATTAGGCGGGCAACAAGCGCAGCCGAACCATCGTTGCCTTTCCATCTTCACGTGATCGAAATTGTGATTCTTACCGCTCGCTTCGGGCCAAGCTTCCAAGGGATTCACATAGAAGAAATGCTGTCCATCGCGAGACATTCCGCCAATAACGGTGTTATAGAGCGCTCTCTCCAAGACGTCCGCGTATTCGCTTCTCTGCTCGATCTGAAGCATGCGCTGGGCGAAGAAGATAAGACCGATCGATGCGCACGTCTCGGCGTAAGCCGTATCGTTCGGCAAATCGTAATCGAGCGTGAACGATTCGCCGTAAGACATTGAGCCGATCGATCCCGTAATGTACATCCGCTTGTTCACGATGTTATGCCAGAGCGCTCGGCATGCCTTTAACAAATCCTCGTCTCCAGTTGCTGCCGCGACGTCGGCCATACCCGTGCACATGTATACGACCCGCACCGCGTGACCTTCAGCCGTCTGCTGCATGCGAATCGGGACATGCGCTTGGCTGTAAGATTTGTCCTTGGCTATCTTCAGCGCTTGGAAATGAATCTCGCCATTGCGGCGATCAAACTCTAAATCGTAGAAGTGGGGACTCTGCCCTCTCTCATCCAAGAAAAACTTCGCCAGCTTCATATAACGATCGTTAGAAGTGGCTCTGTAGAGCTTCATTAGCGCCAGCTCGACCTCTTGATGCCCATCATAGCCTTTGATCTTGCCATCCTCTGGCCCGAACGTCTCATCGATGCAGTCGGCCAGCTTGCAAGCCACTTCTAGAATCTTGCTCTTCCCCGTTGCCTTCTCATAGGCGACCGCTGCCTCGATCAGATGCCCCGCACAGTAGAGCTCGTGGCACTCCGCGAGATTCGTCCATCTGCCTGCCTTTTCTTTAAGTGTAAAATACGTATTTACGTATCCGTCCTCATGCTGCGCCCTAGCGATCAGATCGACAACTTCGTCCGCTACCTTTTCCAAATCGGGATCAGGCATTTGCTCCAAAAGATAACCGACGGCTTCAAGCCACTTGGCCACGTCGCTATCTTGGAACACCATGCCGTAGAAGTCGCCCTGCTCCAATCCCGCAGCGATTCTGAAATTCTGGATGGCGTGACTCGGCTCGTTGCCTTCGATTCGGTCATTCAGCGCCTCCCACTGGTAAGGTACGACAACATCGCGAATTAATGAAATATAAGGGGACCAGAAGTCATCCTGGATGATCACGTTCTTCAATTGAACAGGTGTTGAGATAGATATAATACTCATCAGGTATGCCCCTTTTATAAATTCCGCCTCCTTAATGAAAGCGCTACATTTATAATACATGGGATAGCCTGGTATTAATTAAAGTTTTACAACTACTTTTTTAGAAATTACAACCAATAGGAAATATCAAAAATATCACAAATGCGATCACCACTCTTACCTTCCATTTCTCCTTCTATCCTTTATTTCATCGAGTGTGGCGCGCTTTCTTCCGCGAAGGAAAATGACTTATAAGTCGGAATACCATCAGAGTAGTGGATTTATTATTTAGATAAACACTACGATTTTACTAACTTTTGAATTAATTAATTTTCGCACTTGCAATTCCGTTAATTCCGAGTATAATACTAGGTATAACACCGAAACGAGGTAAACGCCATGCTAAAAACCGTGACATTAGAGCAACGCTGGAAAGATGATTATCTGGATTTGTTGAACTATGCGAAACAAATCGGGGACGTCCAATGGCAGAACGAAATTATACAGACGCTGAGTAAATCAGCCTTATATATGCAACAAACGACACTTGAATATCAAATAAGCCAACTATGGCACCAGTTCGATGCCGTCAATAAGAAGATGCTGGAGCTATACAGACAGTTGAGGGAAACGGATAACGTGTATGTCTCTTCTCGGTTGATCGAGGAAGTTTGGGGATTGAAACTACAGCGAGTTGAAATTGGTAAACAATTGAACGCGACTTATCATAGCTAGAAATGCAAAAAATCCCGTATGCGGATTACCGCTCTACCGGACATCGGTTCATGTCTATTATCATTTCCATGCATGCAGTCATCTGCTCTGCAGAATTGCTTTAAACGGGTACGCATCAATTTGCAGATTGATATGTACTGGCAATAAAAATTTCATCGTATGAATCCAATGATTACCGTGTGTGTGCGATAACTCCTTGTATAAGGACGAATCTTACACAGCGGTTTGTTTCATTTCACGCATCATACCCATCATCATTGTCATCATCTCATCGCAAGACTGCATCTTGGACATCATCATATCCATATCCATCATGTCTGCCATTTCCATGCCTTGCATGCAATCCATCATCATCTTCATGTTGTTCATTTTACACATCATTTCTTCCATACACATCGACATCATCATTTTCATGCTCATCATTTCCATTGGTTCCACTCCTTTCTCTCTACTTGATTTGTCTTCCAACAATTAGAAGATTAACCCATTTGAATGATTTTATCAAGTCTTTTTTCAAAAAAATATTGCTTTCCACTAAATGATTGTGTTATATTTTAATATTTGCTAAATACCCATATAACCCCTTGGACTGAGTGTTTTAGTCGGGTTTAATGCGATTCTGTGCTTCGTACATATGAAAATAGCTCCACCTGAGTTTCGTATACAGCGACTTCAGCGGACAGCCATCGCTATCCACTACTCCCTCCTTCCAGGGAACGAGGATGTCCTAATTGCGACTATATAGGCGAAATCATCATTGAAAGGGAACTATAATGCCCTATTTCACCGAAAACCGTGATAAATAACGAAAATAGGCTAATTAACACATCTACGTTCCCCTCGGATTCGATTTCAACTAATTTCAGTCAAATAAGGCATCTAGGATCCCCCTACATCCAACGCCACAAAATGAAACCCACCCTAATGCGACTGTCCGCCATTCTGCCATCTAGCTGATATTTACATACTTATAGGGAAGCAAAAAGAAGCCCTAAGGCTTCCTTTTACATAGCTCCTCTTATGGTACCGGCTCAAACTTCACAGCATCAGCGACGACTACACCATTCACACTGTCTGTTCGAATTTTGACATAACCGGTTGTACCTGCCGTGAAAGAGTAGGAACCAACAAGGTTCCATTGACCGCCAAGCGATGTCTGATCGATGGAGACTGGCGCTGTTCCACTGGCATGCACAATATCTACCGGAATATTGGTTGCACGATTGAAATGGGCTGGCCACCAGATATAGACGTTATACATGCCTGATCCTGTTAAAGTTGGTGTAAAGGTAACACTTTTCGTACCTCCATCTGTGTTAGTGCTAGTAACATAATTATAATTGGTCAAATATTTATCCGTTGCTGAGTTGTTACTATCCCAAATACCTACCTTACTCACGCCTGTTCCTGCGTTATCTACAATAACCGTGGTTGGCGCCTGTGTCAGCGTGAAGTAATCCAACTGTAGTCGGTATCCCGATGCGCTAGCGTTCTTGCCCGTTGTCGTAACACGGAATAAGTAGCTGCCTGGATAGCTGAAGTTGTATGAACCGAATTGAAAATCCTTATATTTCTCTGTTGTAGACCAAAACGTATCAATCGGCGTACCGATATTCACACCATCGATTGAAAGCTGGATGATACTATTGTTACTCGCCTTCATAACACGACCGATTACATTATACGTACCGGCTTGTGTCACATCCAAGCTGAATTCCGTGTAGTCATCTGAAGCCGAATGGTTAAGACCAAGCTTCTTGCCACCGCTGGCATTCGTATCGTTATAGACGACGATGGAATCCGTCATAACACTAATGGGCAGTGTCTCTGCCTCATAGGGGATCGGCAACGGAATTGGAGATGGATTGGCAGTCTGCGTACCTGTCAAAGCAAATTTCACCTTGTATGATTTCCCACCTGAGTCCTTCATGTTCACCTTGAATTTAATCGTCGGGGTATACTGCAAGATTGTTACCGCAGCATCTTTCGAAATGACATTTTTCGCAGATTTCGCCACTTCGACATAAATGTTGCCTACATTATCTTGTGTCGGGTCTGATACCGAAACCTCGTAATCGCTCGACGTTTCCCGCGTCATGACCGATGATTTAGAATCAGACGTTATTTCGCCAACCGTCTTTCGCGCGTCCTTCCAGAAGTTATAGCCGGTAATTTTGAGACCTGTTTCCTTGACCGCTTGCGCATCGCTGGAATTCTCCAGAATGGTAATATTCGGTGATGCCGCATAGCTCGCGACTTGCGTGCTGGTTTTATTAGGAAGCATGACGTAAGAATACGTTCCATTCGTTGGGTTTACGCCATGATCAAACCAAAGCGCCATGTAATTGCGCCTGTAAAGTGTCTCTGTATACGACCCCTTATTCCCATTGACTTTTTTCCAATTGCCTGTTTCCGCTTTGCGAAGTCCTTTGATCGTCGCGCCGCCTGGGAAGTAGTAGCCGAGGTCTGAACCTGACACATTGCCCGCTAGATGAATATAATTGGTGCCACTCATCGTCTCTGACCAACCGAGCGAAGTTGATTTGGCAGTGCCATTTACAGTAAGGGCATTATTGCCTGCCGAATTGATCTTCCGATTCTCGACAATCGTCTCCGTAGTGACGCCATCTGTACTGTTAATATCCGAACCAAGTGCCACGATTTCATCATCGAACATGAACCACGATTTTTTTGCCTGTAATGTTTTATCTGGCGTTGTAGCTAACCCATCCACACCAAGCGCTTGATATTGCATGCCCGTTACACCGTATAGCCCTAGCATGTCTGCCCCTCCTGCCCAGGAACTCTTGCCTTTACTGGATTCTTGATAAACTCCGTTAAGCACAGTCGTTCCCGGCAATCGGAAGTTGTCCACAGTCGGCCAGAAATTATCGTTGAATTGGGTTATATCGTTATTATAGAGCGTTAACATGCCATCCCCAACATGCCATATATTATTATTCTCGCTATTGATGGACTCATAGTTCATAATACGGTCTGATGACATGCCAACATTTACCGCATAACCTGGTCTCACCTGTACAACGCGGTCCATGCCTGCGAATTGCTGGTAGCCAAGCTGCTCGCTCCGTGGTGAAATACCCGTGTTACTTAGAATGCTTTTTGCTTCTGTAAGTAGCCACATGGATATGCCGTTAAAATAATTCTTATTAGGATCGGCCTGTAGCCAGCCCTTGACCATGCTTCTGTAAGCAGCGGCATCCGTAGTGGAAGCCACATAAGAAAGCTGGATAAGTGCAGTGACAACTCCACCGCTGGAAAGGTTATCCTCTTCCTTATATCTGGATATTTCCCGCCCTCGAACGGTATCCATTAGATTTCCTTTGTAAACAAATGGCTCAAAGGAATCGTAGACCCACTGGAACACATTGGCCAAATTAGGGTCCGTCACCTCCCAAGTCGAGCCGTCAAGCAGATACAAGATTTGGGAAAGACTTGATATCAAAGATGTGCCATACCCTCCTGTATAAGCCAAATAGTTATGCTGAACAAACGAACCATCTGTATAGAACCCGTCGCCACTCGTGACATAAGGAAGGAAAGCACTCAACCCGTCACGGGCATCAGCAAGTGTAATCCCGGCTGGCACATTATTTTTCCCTAGGATAGCTGCTATTGCGCAAACTTGAACCTCCCACATCCGATTGGCACCAGTCATAGCAATATCTTTCTGGAAATAATTCACCGCTGCTACACTCTCATCAATCTGCGTCTGCGTTAAATCATCGTACATAAGAGCTACGAGGTCATTCAACGCTAACGCATCGCCTATTTCCCAGTACCACCAATTTGATCCGCCTCTCGAAGCACCGCTATAATAGCTGCGGCCATGCAACCAATCCAAGCCATCGATTATCGCAGCCTTCAAGCCCGTATTCCCCATAAGTGACGAGCCGTACGTGCGATAAGCTAAGGCCATTTCGACTAGAAACCGATAGGAATACATCGTGCTTGATGGGGAATTCGCTGCATGTATCGGGTAATAGTTCCAAAGCAATGACCGATTCACTTCCGTATGCATCGTATCCCAAAGCTCTTGTGCCCTATCCGTGATCTGGGCAACTCGCGCCGCATTATCAACGTCAGTTAGTGAATACGTCGTCGGACTCGTCAACATTTTCACGTACTTTTCCCTTAATACATCGAACTCATCGGATGCATGTGCTTTCTTCATATCTACCGGTACCAATAGTGATCCGCAAGCAATCAACAGTGCTAAGCTAACCATCATTAATCTTTTTACGATTACAATCCGCATTCTTATACCTCCAATAGCTTATTAATGTCGTATTGATGTCATCTCATGCTATTCAGAACCCAATGCCTCCTTCCGTTATAGCGTTACGAATAAGTATTAGAAAAGAGCAGCTGCATTTCCATGATTAATCACCATTTGGAAGCGCTTTATTCTTTTCTAAACCTCATATTATAGATTGTAGGCGTTCGAAACAATCCTCCCCATGCTAGATTTGGTTCAACATTTCCATATTCTCAAGCACTTATTTCAACAGGCTCTATAAAATAATAGATCCACCCTCTTGCAGTGTCGAACGCAACTCCTCTGTACTCACGTCGCCAACTCCGATATCTGCTCGCAGCGCTAGATAAGCTGCAACGCCAGCTGCTTCACCAGTCTGATTCATGTTCACCATCACACGAACGGCGCCATAAGCGACTTGATCTACATCGATCATCCGACCACAAGTCAGCAGGTTGTCATAACCTCCAGGAACTAAGCAGCGGTACGGTATCTGATAAAAAGTAGGATCTTGCTCCGTTTTCTCCCGCCATCGCCCTTTGACCACGGGATAGCCTGGACGCACATAGGCCTGCTCGCCATCTAAATATTGAAACGTGATCCCCGGCTTATCATCATGATGAATATCTACGCGATAGCTGCCGTTGGCAATGGCATCTTCAAAGCGAACACCATGGAGCACATCTTCGCCAGTAAGCCGATATTGGCAATGAATATGTCTCGTTTCCCGAATGCCAATGTAGGAGGGCAGTGAGAGCAGCGTCAGCTTATTGTCGGGTCCGTATTTACGCACCATATCCATGATGGCTCGAACCTGTCTTCTTCCTTCCATTTCGCTACGTGTCAAAGAAAGCCCATCCTTGCAGTCCGCATCGTACACTCTTGTCCCTGCATACATATAGACATCGTTACTGCCGGGTACGAAGCGTCCCCAACCGAATCCTTCGGGCAAATCGAATTCAGCCTGATGCTGAATGAGCGCATCATTTAAATCCAAACCTTTTAACGAATTGAACCCTGTTACATCATTGAACCCTGGGCCAGAGCCCCATCCACCGATTTTTGCACATGTTGTAGGCGGCTGCCGATGATCCTCATTCGTCAGTGGCAGCATCAATCGCGCACACAAATCACCATCCCCCGTTGCATCGATGAACATCTTTGCTTTAATCGCACCTCTGCCTGACTTATTTTCCACAAGGATAGCCGTTAATTTACCATCGGTAAGTACGGGCGCCACGAACATCGTATGCAAATAAGGCCCCACCCCCGACTCCGTAATGAGCTCATCCAATTCGATTTTCAACTCTTCCGTATTCAGCACATAGCCGACAGAATGGCTCTTCTTCTCTTCTGCCACAGCCCCTCGCCGATCCAATCGTTCCACGGTTTCTTGCGTTAAACCACCAATAATTTGCTGCTTAAACTCGGTGTCATAGAAGCTATGCCAGATATTGACTAAGCCAGATGTCGCCACACCGCCGAAATTGTTTTGCTTCTCCACGATAACCACACGTGCACCTAATCTTGCTGCTCTTACTGCTGCAAAAACTCCCGTACAACTTCCACCGAGCACGCAAATATCCACATCTTCGATCACTGGAACCGACTTTGCTTCTTCCCAAATCGTTTCGCTTGTATGCATCTGTATCGTCTCCTCATTCATCCTAAGTAAAAGGGCCAGAGGCAAAGCTAACTGACAGCCTGCTCCAGCCCCGCACAACTTACCTAATTAACGCCTACTTGATATAGCCCAGCGGCTTCAGAACCAAGTTCCCTTGCTCCACATATTTCGATAGCTGATAGTTCGTTTCTAATGTTTTGGTGAACGTATCGAAGCTGTCTAATGGACTTTTCCCAAAAATGAACTTCGTAATCTCCTCGCTTTCAAAGCGATTCTTATCACTGATCGATACGCCTTCCGGATTTGGAATCAGTTCCGTATACGTTTCAATACGCGGTTGTTTCTCGGCAAAATCAATGAATGGCAATTGCTTCATGAATTTCGCTTTTAGATAATTTTTCTCATCTCGTCCTGTTAGTTGATGATTGAAGGCGAAGCCTGTTTTGGAACTGTCGGTCACGACAGGCATGTTGTTTTCCATTTTATAATGCGTACCTTCGATTCCGTACATTGTCGTCAAATAACCCGGGCCATCTGCAATATAGTTGAAGTACTCCAGGATTTTATTCAGCTTCGCAGGATCCTTCGCGACCTCCTTGGACACAGCAAACCTGCCGCCAGTTGCACTAATATCAAAATAACCTTGGTACTTACCGCCTGGACCCGTTAGCGCATCCATCTGTACCCAATTCGCTGCAGGATTCACAGCTTTGTACTGTGCAATATAATCATCCTTGGTCATTTCGCCCCAGTTGATATAGAGAATGCCCGCTTGCCCTTTAAATGCTTTCTCCTGATGCTTCAGCCCTTTGTTCGTCATAAATTCCGGATCAACCAAGCCCTCACTAATCATATCTTTGATGTAGGATAGGGCTTGCTTCGTTTCTGGCTGTGTCGTGGAATACACAACTTTATTGTCCTTAATCATGAACTGCCCTGGAGAAGCCACGCCAAATGCGGAGAATACAGGGTCAAATGTACTCGGTGTATTCACAGCATCTGGTGTTCCAATACCAATTCCCGTAATCCCGTACGTATCTTTTTTGCCATTGCCATCGGGGTCACGCTCTGTAAAAGCCTTCGCTACAGCCTTCAATTCGTCCAACGTTTTCGGAGACTGCAAGCCCAGCTTATCTAGCCAGTCTTGACGAACCCAATAGCTGGACATCGGCAGATAGGCACGTTTCGCGATCGCATATTGCTTGCCATCTACCTTGCCTTTATTCAAATCAACATCCTTCAGTTTCGCTTTGATATTCGGCATTTTATCCATATATGGGGTCAAATCCAACAGAATCCCCTGCTTCACATAGTTCGCAAGCTGCACCTTAGATACTGAGAAAATATCAGGCGTTGAGCCGCCGGCGATTTTTACATTCAACTGTTGATCATAGTCCGTCGCACCGACGTTAAATTGCAAATCCATATTCAAATCCTTGTTCAGTTTGCTCAAAATAAAATCGTCTGCCATCCCCGGATAGTTGGATCCGCCTATGAACAAATTGATTTTTACCGGACCTGCGGCCGCTGTCGTGCTAGGCGCTGTATTTTTTTCTTGACCACTGTCAGACTTTGATGAGCACCCCGTAACTACAACACAACTAATTAACATCGTCGATAAGACTACTCCGAACTTTTTCTTCATCTGTACAATCCCCTCTCATCTACTTAAAATCCCATTACCCTTTAATACCGCCAAGCAGAACGCCTTGTGTAAAATACTTCTGGATGAACGGATACACGATGATAATCGGTACCGCCGATAGCACAACAGCAGCCATTTGCAAGGATTGCGTAGGTAGTACACTCTCTATATCCATGGGTGGCAGCATCGAGTTAATCAGAATCGTCTTCAAGACGACTTGTAGCGGGTACTTACTCGTATCATTGACATACATGATCGCTTGAAAAAATTCATTCCAGTGACCAACCGCATAGAAGAGTCCAATTGTCGCAATAATGGGCAATGAGAGCGGGAGTACAATGGTCCAGAGGATTCGCAGCTCACCAGCACCGTCGATTCGGGCAGCTTCATCGAGACTTTCGGGCAGATTCTCGAAAAATGTTTTCATAATCAATAAATTAAAGGACCAGACCAAACTTGGTATAATTAACGACCAGACGGAATTAATTAACCCCGTTGCTTTGACAACGAGATAGGTAGGCACGACACCACCATTAAATAGCAGTGTGAAGGCAGCTAGGAACAACAGAATATTTCTTCCAGGCAGCTTGCTCTTGCTAAGCGGATAAGCCATCATCGTTGTAATTAGCAGGTTCAGCAATGTTCCGACAACCGTAATGAAGATCGTAACCCCATACGCTCTTGGTATCGTAGGGTCATGGATGAAAGCCGAGTAGGCTTCTAACGTTAATTTCCTCGGAAATGCGACGAAACCGCCATTTTTGAGCACTTCACTAAGCGGTGTCAATGACACAGACAGCACGTACATGAGTGGGAATATGACCGATACGACGAGAAGGGCAAGAATCAGATAGACAAGGACATCGAACCAGAGCTCTTGTTTACTCTTTACCATACGCCTTCCCCCCAACGTCTTGCTATCCGATTCGCTGTGATGACCAGTACGAAACCGACAACCGATTTGAACAATCCAACCGCTGCAGCTAAGCTAAAATTCAACTCTTCGAGTCCTGTACGGAATACCCATGTATCGATAATGTCAGCAACCTCATACACCTGCACATTGTACATAATATAAATTTGGTCGAAACCTGCATCAAGAATCTGTCCAAGCTTCAATATGAGGAGCAGGACGATCACATGGCGTATACCCGGGAGAGTCACATGCCAAATCATGCGTAATCTTCCTGAACCATCGATGCGTGCCGCTTCATAGAGGGTCGGATCAATGCTCGTAATAGCAGCCAAATAAATGATCGCTGTCCAGCCGATATCCTTCCACACATCCGATGCGACAAGAATGGTACGGAACCATGTTGTCGAAGTGAGGAACGAAATCGCGTCCCCGCCGATATTCTTCACCCACAGATTGACCAGCCCATCCGTTTCGGAGAGGAACGCTGCCGCAATCCCGTAAATAATAATCCAAGACAGAAAATGCGGTAAGTACGTAACGGTTTGGACGAATCTTTTGAAGAAGCGAGCCCTGACTTCACTTAACAGTATAGCTAAGGCAATCCCCGGCACCATACCGAACAGCAGCTTATAAATGCTGATCAGGAACGTGTTCCTTAGCAAAGTGAAGAAGTACGGTGAATCATAAAACGTTTTGAAGTGTGCGTACCACGGGCTTGCCCATGGACTGTCGAATACCCCAAGCATGACATTGAAATTCTTAAACGCGATAATAGCGCCAAACATCGGACTATAGCGATATACCGCGTAGTAAATCAAGCCTGGCAGCAGCATGGCGTATAAGACACGAAATGACCAAATGACGCTAAGCTTTCTTGTGAGTGTCGATGTTCTCTGCATCGCTGTGTCCCCGCTTTCTATCTGGTTGACCTTGCCTCCTGATAGATTTATGATAAGCTTTTTCCAGATAGGGGGTAACAGGGCAGAATTAAAGAAACACATGACATTATTAAGGCAAAAAAAAGCAAGGCCACAATCCCTCGCTTTCCGCTAATTAGTCATTCGATTCTAGAATTGGATGTCGCAGCGTTGCTTTAAACCCATGTGGTACACGGTTCTCCACCTCTACACCATAATGACGGCCATAGTGCAGCTGTAACCTTCTGTGCACATTGTACAGCCCAATCCCGCCTTCCGTAGCTCCTTGGACGGGAGACGTCCACTTGTAAGACTCTAATTGTTCGGCTTCGCAGCCATTCCCATTATCTTCAACAAGGATGATCAGATCTGCTTCTTCTTGATACACCGTCACTAGGATCTTCCCTTTGCGTTCCGTTAATTTATTCATGCCATGTCGGACGGCATTTTCTAAGAGCGGTTGAACGAGCAGCTTTAATATTTTCAAATGAAGTAACGAAGGTTGAACATCGAATAGGACCTGAAAGGCCTGATTGTTGCGCAGCAGCTCAATTTTAATATAGTTCCTCACATGCTCCAGCTCTCGCTCGATGGTCGTCCATTCGTTCTCCTCATTCATGCTGAACCGCAGCATATTGGCTAGCGTTGTCACCATGTCCCCAATGGTTTTCTCATGCGCCGACTCTGCTTTCCACTTGATCGAATCGAGCGTGTTATAGAGGAAATGAGGGTTGATTTGGTTAATCAACATGCGCTGCTGAAGCTGCTGCTTCTCCGATTCGATCTCTCTCGTCGTCTGCAGCAGACTTTCCATCCCTTGAATCATTGAGTTAAAGCCACGAACCATTTGCCCGATTTCGTCCTTCTTCGTAGCGAATTTCGTGAAATAAAGCAGTCGCCCAAGCTGAACCTGCCGCATATGCCTGACAACCTCTTGGATCGGTGTGGTGAACTGGCGAACAATGAAGAATAGCATAACGAAGATAATAAATAGACTTCCAACGAACATCCAGAAGGTAAATGCCTTAATTCCATCAATCCGAACGGTTAAGTCAGATACTGGAATGGTGGCAATCAGACTCCACAGATCCCTCCCGCTATCCGCTATAGCTTGAGAAGCTACATAATACGATTTCCCTTGCATCTCTTCTGTTTCGAACGTACTCTTCTGACCTTGAAGTGTAGAGGATGGCAACGATATCGACTCATCCTGCCTTATCGGCAAATTGGAAGCAAGGATATTCGCCTGCCCATCCGCAAGCAGCAACTGGAAGCGAGGGTACTGCGAAGGCGTAATCAGCTGTTTAGCCATCCACGTATGCGATATTTTGAACACCATGACACCGGCATTCTGAAAATCAGTAAGCGTGCGAATCGCTCGAATGTAATAGAGATCTTTGGACGCTCCACCTTGCCCAGTTTCGAAGGCCCAGTAGGCTTTCCCGCCTAATTCGAAGGATTTCGCGATGCGTTCCTTTGTCAGCTCCAACCCGAAGGAAGAATGACTGTTCATATAGTTCGGATAGTTCTCATAATGATTTGGCAAAATGAACAACTCATAGGAACCTCGCAGCTCCTCCGTAATCCCTTTCATCTCATTAATGAATTCCGCTTCTTGAAAAAAGTCCTGCGGCGGCGGATTCTGCAGCATGCGCTGCAGCTTTGAGGAAGCAATAACTCGGAAACCTGTGGTATCCAACTCTCTCAAAAACTCATTTACCTTCTCCGTATTATGCTGGAGATTGTCCTGTAGGAAGGCAGAGGTGACGTCCTCGACCTGCATTTTCGAACGCTCATAAGACAAGTAGCCAAGCAGTACGACAGGGATAAAAATGGCGACCATCAAGGGCAGCAGCAGCTTTTGAAATAAGTTCATTTGCCGTATCGAAACTCCTTCGGTGTCTGCCCTGTCCGCTTTTTAAACAACTTGCCGAAATACTGCAAATCCTGGTACCCTACTTGTTCGGCAATTTCATATATTTTCAGCTGGCTGTCACGCAGCAGCTTCTTCGATTGCTCGATGCGCAGCTCTGTCATATAATCCAAAAAGTTAGTACCCGTCTCCTTCTTAAACAACTGACTTAGCCAGACGGGATGGATCGCTAACTGATCCGCGACGCTCTGCAACGTGATATGCTGTGCATACTGCGTGTCCAACAAATTCTTAGCCTTTTCAATAATGGCATTGGAATGACTGCTCGCAACTCGCTTGGCCACGCCTGTTAAATAGTTCAGCATGAGCGCCTTTAATTGTTCCAATTGTTCGCACTGCTCGAGATCTTCCCATAAGGACATCGGAATTTGATTCACGGGAACCGCATATTTATCGCGCAGCACACTGTGCAAATTCAATATCCATTCTAGGCATTTTTTCGAAACATCCTGATAGCCCTTCACTTCCTGTGCCGAGACATAATAACCGACAATGTGGTCAACTGTCAGGCTAATTTGGTTCAAATCGCCCTGCAGCATCCCATTTGCAGCTAATTCAAAAGACAATCGACTCGGCTCCTGATCGGACTGAAGCTCCTCAACATATGTATGGACGTTGTGGCCTGGCGTCATATAGACCATCTTTAATGCTTTCAAAGCTTGCTGGTAAGCTATCGAGATGCTCTGGAACGAGAACTGTTCTTCGCTAATCCCGAAGCCTAAAGTTAACTTTTGGAACTGCCATACGTGCGTTTGAATCTCCCCCACTAACTGCTCGGTAACTTCACTAGGCGCAATAAGTATCCAATTGTGATGGATATTCGGGAATACGACGGATGGCTGAAATCTCTCTAACAATTCCTCCGTAATGTTCCCGACGGCAAAGTTTTCTAACTCTGCTTGTTGATCCACCGGACTCGGCCGATCTTGTCGCACGATACCTAGGGCAATCACAGAGAAATTGGCATTAGCTAGCCATGTGAGCTCCCACATTTGCAAACGGTGGAAAATATGCTCCTGCAGGACAGTTGGCGTCATACATAAGCTTAACAAGAATTTATTCTGGAGCAGCTTCTTCCCAAGTTCCGCCTGCTTCATTTGCCCTGAGATGTACTGATCATTCCTTCGTTCACCTTCAATCATCTCGATAACTTGTTTGATTTTCGTGCTAAATTCTTCCCGCGAGAATGGCTTTAATAAATAATCCATCGCACCTAACTGCATGCTCCGCTGTGCGTATTGAAAGTCACTGTAACCGCTTACCATAATAATCTTGGGATGGTAGTCTGGCATTTGAATCGCTTGAAGCATATCAATTCCCGACTGCTGCGGCAGGACAATATCGGAAATAATAATTTCCGGTTTATGACGTTTAATGAGTTCAGTCGCTTCTTCCGAATTCGTGACGGTGAAGATCTCTAATTCATACGCGGCAATCGCTGCGACAGCTTCAGCCATGCCTTGCAAGATATCCTGCTCATCCTCAATAATGATCAGCTTCATGGTTTCTCAATCCCTTATTAGTAATGTGCCCAGTGAGATCATGCTTGTCTTGCAATCACTTTACCATCAAGGTGAGATAGAAAACAATGGATTTCGTCTCCAATAAAAAAAGACCCAACTCCATATATGACATGGGTTGGGCCAAGCATCAATCGTATTTCTCTTCCTCCACACGTTCTACCCGATCAATAATTAATTCTAACTCCGTCTCCAAATTTAAATGCAAGGGAGCAGGCAGCACATCGAAAATATCTTGGATCATCGCATTTCCAAGCAGATCATCCAGTGTTGCAGGCATGGGATCTTGACGATCTACCCACTCGCGGACGGTATCAATAAATACGTAGAACGAAGATTGGAATTGATCGGCCACCGCTTCTTTCTCGTCGCTTTGATAGGAGGTCATGGTCTGCCAGTTATGAAGCGTTATGTCTAAAGCTTGTTTGACTGTGGGATCCATCGTGAGCTCCTTATGCCTGACCTTGCGCAATTTGAGCGAGACGCTCCTTAATATTGTCCGTACAAACACCACCATGATAAGTGATAACTGTTTCAATGTCATAGTCCAGCAGCTTCGCTACGGATTCCAGCGCTAACGGCATATCCGGCGTGAACTGAGGATTTGGAGGCATCAGCACACCGTCTTGCGACGTCAGCGCATCTCCGGAAATTAATGTTTTACTTTTTGGATGATACAGACTGATATGATCTGGCGTATGGCCAGGTGTATAAATGACCTGAATGCCCCCGCCAAAAGGAAGTTCATCCCCATCCTGGAGCGACACATCCACTTTCGTCGGAGTAGCCAAAATCTTGCGTTTAACCAAGGGCACTTCCCCTTGAATATAAGGCTTGCCAAGTTCGTGCGCCAACACTTCGATCTGACCCTCTGCAGCGCTCACCAGCTCTGGCAAGCTGCCAATGTGATCCATGTCTTGGTGCGTAATGATGATTTTCGTGAGCTTTTCAAAAGGAAAGGATGCTGCAGCAAGTTGATCGCGAATCAGTCCTAACTGACCAGGGATACCCGTATCAACAAGGATGACATCCTGCTCGTCCCAAAGTAGTGCCGCATGAACGGTGAATGGATTCCCATTCACGTCCATATCCAAAATAAACGGTTGAATTCCTGCTTGATCTGCCATTCCTGCACCTCCGCAATATTTGCCTAACTACTTAATTCCATTGTAATGTCTGGCGCCTATTAGATCAATTTTTGCATCAATTGCAATGCCTCTTCTTACTTGATCCCCGAGTGCATGAAGCTTTCCACAAACTGACGTTGGAACACGAAAAATGCTGTTAGCAGAGGCAGGATGACCAATACGGTAGCCGCCGTTACAGTTCCCCATTGCGCACCCGTCTCAAACGATTGAGCAAAAATCGCAATCCCCACCGTCAATGGTCTCGTCTCGATGGAGTTCGTTATGATGAGCGGCCACATGAAATCATTCCAGTGTGCACTGACGGAAATTAAGCCAAAGGCCAAATAAGTCGACTTAGCTGAAGGCAGATAAACGTGCCAGAGTATTTGCCACCAGCGACAGCCATCCATTCTCGCAGCCTCATCTAAGTCCATCGGAATTTGCTTAAACGTTTGTCGGAGAAGGAAGACACTGAACGAAGAGGCCCAATAAGGCAGCATGATCGCCAATTTGGTGTCAACAAGACCCAGATCTTTCATGATGGTGTAATTCGGAAAAATGAGAATATCTGGCGGAATCATAATTTGAATTAGAAACAACATGAACATGATGCCTCGGCCTGCGAAATTCAATCTAGCAAACGCATAGGCGGCAAGAGTAGCCGTTATAAGCTGCGCAGCCAGCACACCGATGACGATGATGATCGTATTGGAATAATAGCGAAGAAACGGAATCGTATGCCATGCCGTCTTATAATTCTGAAATGTGGGATGTTCAATTGCAAAGGGATTCACACGGGTAATAACCTCACTGGACGGTGTAAACGAGGTAAAAACAGCCCAAACGAGCGGAACTGCAAAAACGATAGCCAGCAGCGCGATGACAAACCGGTTGGTGATCTTAACGACCATGAAGCTGACCCCTTTCTAGTAATGGATACGTTTATCCAGAAATGCATAGTTAAAGATGGAAATACTCAGTAGAATAACAAGCAATACGACGGTAAGGACCGAAGCTTTCCCCATATCCCAAAAGCTAAAAGCCGTCTCATAAATATGATATAACAGCAAGTTACTTGCGTTGTTTGGGCCGCCTTTTGTCATCACATATAGGTGATCTACCAATTTAAAAGAATTCGTCATAGCAATAATCATAACGAATAGCGTTGTCGGCATGAGAAGCGGGAACGTAATTCTTCTGAAGGTTTGAAAAGGGCGCGCCCCCTCCATTTCTGCAGCTTCATAGACCTCCTTCGGTAAATTCTGCAAGCCAGCCAAGTAAAAAATCATAAAAAAGCCAGCTTCCTTCCAAATCACCATGAGCATCATCGAGAATAGGACCCAGTGCGGATCACCTAGCCAATGCGGAGCAGGTATGCCAAACACGCTTAGAAACTTATCAAGTAATCCATAACTTGGTGTATATATAAACAGCCATATATTTGCTATAGCAATCATTGGTATGACCGTCGGGTAGAAAAATAACGCACGCAGCAGGCCGGTGCCTCTGAGCTTATTATTTACCCAAATGGCTACGTACATGGCCAACAAGATACTCACAGGAACCGTACCAATGGCCAGCAGCACATTATTTTTCAAAACCTTGAGGAAAATATCATCTTGAAAAACATGCGCATATTGATCGAACCCAACAAATGTCTTGTCCGTGAAATCAGAGCTATAGAAACTCCAATAGATCGATTTGAGAATAGGGTAAAAAGTAAATACCCCCAAGAATAGTAGCGAGGGCAGGAGCAGCGCATAGGCGAAACCATGCATTCTCCAATTGATCCTACTTTTGCTTTTTGTACGAAGTGCCGGTTGCATCGAATAAATCCCCCTCTTTCTCACAACTCGTTAAAGCCAGCGGAAGGGAAGCGCCGGCCGCTAACACGGAGATAACCTCCATTAGCCGAACACTTCCCTCTCCTTTTGCTATCCATCGTTGCTATTTCTGAAAGTTTTTCAAAATGTCATCCGCTTGCTGCTGCGATTTGTCCAATGCCTCTTTCGGTGTCATCGTTCCTAGCAGCGCAGCTTGGATATTATCGTTAAACAGCTTCGTTACTTGGCCATTCTGGTAAGTAGAAAGCTCGCTGTCTGCATATTTCAGCTGATCCCTCGCTACAGCCGCTTGCGGGAAATCCTTAATGTAGGTTTTCAGCTTGTCGGTATCATAAGCAGCTTTGGTTGTGCCTACATAACCTGTATCAATGGACCACTGAGCGACACGATCAGGTTGCGTTAGGAATTGAATGAATTTGACGGATGCTGCTTTGTGGTCATCTGGAATGTTTTTGAACACATAGAGATTGCCGCCGCCAGTTGGTGAACCATACTTTTTATTGGCAGGCAGGAACGCTACGCCAAAGTTGAACTTTGCATCTGTTTTGACTTTTGTCAGATTTCCAGTTGTGTGGAACATCATCGCCGTTTTTCCGCTAATGAAATCGGAAGGAACGGTTGCCCACTCGAGTGCACCCTCCGGCATCACTTTATCCTTGCGCCCTAAATCAGTATAAAATTGCAGAGCTTCCTGTACTTCCGGTTTGTTAAAGTACACTTGCTTACCGTCAGGTGAAACAATGTTTGTACCGCTTTGAAGGGAAAGTGCTTGCGTCATCCAGTACTGATATCCTGTGCTAGGAATTTCAAGCCCCCATTGCGATTTGTCGCTAGTCGTGAGTTTAGCCGCATACTCCTTCAGTTCCGTCCAGTTCGCTGGTGCCTTCTCTGGATCAAGACCGGCCTTTTTAAATAAATCCTTGTTGTAGTACAGCACGATCGTACTGCGTTGGAAAGGTACGCTCCATACTGTATCCCCTGACTTCGTATTTCCCATAAAAGCTTCGTAGAAACCGCTAAAATAGTCTTTGGAGAAGCGAGGCGTCAGATCCTCAATGGCTTTCATGGAAATCAAGCTGTACAAATCCGTTGAAAGCAGTACAGCTAAGTCAGGTGAGTTGCCCCCTTGTACAGCTGTTGCAACCTTGGTCATCGTATCTTGGTAGCTGCCGCCATACACGGGTTTTACGGTAATCGTTGGGTTTTCTTTATGGAAATCGTCAGCAAGTTGATCAATTAACTTGGTAATTGGACCACCCACCGCTACTGGGAAGTAAAATTGCAGTTCAACCGGCTTGGTGCTTGCTGTTGCTTCGGCGCTTGCTGTCGGTGATGCAGCCGTTTTGCTTTCTGTGGTGCTCTCTCCCTTCGCGCAAGCTGTAGCAACCAACGTGACCATAAGTAGTGAGACGAGTGCTTTTTTCATTGTTTTTTCCTCCTAAAGGTTATTGGATTTAATTTCGCTAAGCTGATTTAAAATATAGTCAGGTTCAATACCTGTTTGTACGATGTCATTCTTAGAGTCCGCACCTGTCAGTACAAGCGCAGTGTACATGTCGTTCGAATTCCCGAATTGTATATCCGTTGATAGTCGATCACCCACCATTAAGCATTGTGCTGGCGGGATTTTCAGCAGATCAAAAGCTTTTTGTGCATAGTACGATGACGGCTTGCCAATTACACGGACGGTTTCCTGCAGGCTGGCCGTTTCCAGTGCTTTGACAAGAGACCACGTATCCGGAATCACACCGTCATCAATTGGACAAAAGGGATCCGGATTTGCCGCAATTAGCTTAGCCCCGTTACGAAGGGCATTTACACCTGCTGTTAGCTTCTCAAATGTAAACTGCCTGTCTAAACCGACAAGTACATGGGTTGCTAGCAGGGGGTTCTTCGTCATCTTGACGCCATAAAGCGCTAATTCTTGTTCCATTGCGGCTTCACCTATCATGAGAACGTGGGCATCGGGCTCATGCTCTTGAAAAAACTTCCCTGCTACACATAAGGCCGTGAGTACTTCATTCCCCTCGCAAGAAATGCCTAATTCACTAAGTCTCATCTGCACGCTTTCCTTGGTCCGAATGGTTGTATTCGTAACGAACATCACCGATTTCTTTTGCTCACGCAGCCAGCTCACCGTACTCAACACACCAGGCAAAAGCTTACTCCCCGCATAGATCGTACCATCCAAATCGAATAAGTAGCCTTTAAAGGCATGCAACTCCTTACTGCTTTTCCCTGAATGTTTTCGCTGAAAAGGCACGATACCACTCTTGCTATCGTTGCCACGCTCAGGAAATCTAGATGTTTCTGCCACAGCACTGCCTCGCTTTCAATAAAAATAACCCTTATCCAAAAAACACAAAAATAAGCCTTTTCAGAGTATGACAAGCATGCTCCTGCTTATTTTCACATTTTCCTGGACAAGGGTTTTCTCCTGGTCTCGACCCAAAGTATCAGTTCTTGTGATATTCATAGTTCTACTATAGTTGAAGATTGTAAACGGAAAATTATCGACATTTGATGATTTTGTAAACCTAGTGTCGACTCCACATGCTCGGATCCCCAATGGATATGTAGTCGGCACCGCTATCGAGCGCTTCTACGATTTCTTTCTCGTATCGAATAAGGCCTCCGACAATCAACGGTTGTTTAATTGTACTTTTCAATTCCTTAATCACCCTCGGCATTAAACCTGGCATGAGCTCCACTTCATCCGGTTGTATGCTGTTAATCATACGGACTGCCGTTTGCAACGCAGCCGTATCAATAATAAAAATCCGCTGAATACTTTTAATACCGGCTTGCCTAGCAGCAGCAATGGAATTGGATTTTGTCGTAACTATGCCGTCCACTTTAAACTTTTCGGCTAAATATCCGACCGCATGGGCATCTCGACCAAGACCGCCTACCATTTCCAAGTGTACATACACTTGTTTGCCTGCTCGGTGAAGCTGTTCCATGATAGATTCCAAATTGCCAATATGACCTGTCATTAAGTTAACTCGAGTTACATCACTTTCTAAAACCTTTGCGAGCTGATCGTCTTTCGTCACTGATGCGATTATTGGATATTTACTCGACATGTGCTCTCACCCCTACTTAAACCTTAACAAACATTTATTTGCTACGTATTAACATCCCCTCCGCCAATTTGATCTCGGAGGAGATGTTAACGATGCAATTAATTCGAAAAGTTTAGGGCTTGCAGCATGCGGCTCAGCATGACAGCACTTTCCGCGCGTGTACCCGTACTCAGCGGGGAAAAGGCATTACCATCCCTGCCGTTAATAATGTGCAGCGCGGAAGCTGCTCTGATCGCATCCTTGGCCCACTCCGCGATATTCGCTTCGTCACTGAACGTGGCAGAGCTGTTGGATTGCAGCGCTGCGTTGTAGCCAGCAAATTGTATTGCTCTGTTAATCATAACCGCCATTTCTTGACGGGAGATTGGTGCGTCTGGTCGGAAGGTATGGTCTTCATAACCTCCTACAAGTCCGTATTCGGCTGCAAGACTAACTGGCGCTGCAAACCAATCGGAAGCTTTGACATCCTTAAAGCTTGCCGTTGTTGCCCCAGATGCAGATAAGCCAAACGATCTCACCAACAAAGCGGCAAATTCAGCGCGAGTGACTTGGCGATCCGGTGCAAAGCTCGATGCTCCAACACCTTGCACAATCCATTTATTCGCCATGGCTTCTACTGTTTGTTTGGACCAGTGATTGTTTAAATCACCAAATGCAACTGGGTTCGCTATAAGTAGATACGTGCTGTTTGTGCGGCTAAAAATAACAACTTCATTACCACGAGTCACGAATGGAACTGGATTATACACGGTATGACCATTGGCATCCTTCTCTTCACGAACAGCAGCTAGAGCCTTGGTATCAGTCGCTGCATCCAGCCTGATAGATCTAGCAATAAACGTTTGGAAGCTGGAAACATCTGTGCTTTTCCCTTCTTCTGCTCCTACTGTAAGCGTGAAGTCAATGGCTTTCTTAACATCTTTACCAGTTGCAGTTGCTTCTGCAACAGCTTTTTCATTCAATTTGATTTGAATGGTCAAGTTTAACTTATCTTGCTCAGTTCCTAGTTTCTTTGCCCATGCTTGCAAGTCTGCAGAGGATAGGTTTAGCTCATAGGAACCAAGTTCGGTTTGAATAGCGACTGTATGATTTTTTGCAGCTGACAACACGGTTTGAATGGCAGCTGGCGAAAAAATGGCAACAGCTTGATTCTTCTTTTCACTCAACGGTATGGTTATGATCAGCTTATTGTTCGCTCCGGATTGCTGGATGGCCGCTTGGATCATCGCATCCGTTACGTTGAACGTAGGATCCTTGACTTCCGCGCTTCCATCTGTGCTGCCTGGATTTTGCTCGGTTGGATCGGTTGGACCAGTTGGACCAGTTGGCTCACTTGGACCACTCAACGTAATCGGTTGAGTATACAAATCGTACTTATTGCCATCATTCATCGTGTAGGTGTATCGTAACAACGCATGCCCTACACCTGAACCCTTACCATTCGATGTCACCTCATTGCCGTTTACTTCAAAAGAATTTTGCCCATCTAGAAAAATAACTTCAGGTGAAATAGTTGCTGTATCTCCTTTGTAGGTTGTCATACTGGCCTGAATCGGAACCGTTTCATTCTTCTCAAACGTAAACTCCAATTTCTCCGGTTTAATCGCAGCCGCCATATCTGCCGCCCAGTTGGCATAATCGGTCGTTAATCCCCATGCCCCATTTAAGAAGAATTTATTAAATGCCGTTCGATCATTCAGTGTCCAAGGTGAAATCAAGATGCCACGATGCTTAGCAGCTTCCATAAATCCTTGCGAAATACCACCGTAGCCATTATTAAATGTCGCATTCAATGGCTGAATGGAACTAAGTACAGTTCTCAGCATCCCTTTGACACTACTGCCTCCAGACAAGCTGGATAACAGACCTGAAGGCATCGTCGGCATCAAGCTGTTCGTACGCAAAATCTGAGCGGCAACGAAGGACATGTTATCAATGTCAGCTTCAGCATTTTTGTCCTTTATCAATTGGACGAAAGCGTCGATGGCCGCTGGTGTTGATGTCTTGATTTCGTTCATGATCATTTTCCCGCGTTGCTGAACGAGATCAATTTGTTCTTCTAACGTCGGAATTTTTACATCTGGATAGTCTGTCGGGTGAGGCTTATTGGCATTGAGCGCCTTAATTTCGGCCAATGTGTAATTCTCGATATTGCCCGTGCCATTGGTCGTTCCGGACAACTCGCCATCATGATGAATCACGAGATAGCCATCTTTGGAAATGTAGACGTCATTTTCGATAAAGTCCGCCCCATTATCAAGTGCCAACCGATTGCTTTCAATCGTATTTTCCGGCGCAGCCGATGGCAATCCACGATGTCCAATAATGTATGGCTTACGGATCATTGTTTTGTTCTGGTTATACACACTCAGTGCGGTAAAGGCTGCAGCAGGCGTATCCGTCACGATGCCGTTCACACCTGCCGTAATCAAAGTATGCATGGACAGATTTTTCCCAGCTGCCGCCGCTTCATCTTTGGCCCAGACCATGATCGTTCTCATCTGCAGATAGTCGGTATTCGCTTTCGTTGCAGCTTTTTGTGGAAGTACAGCAATATGTGCAAGGCTTGCGTTGGTTGTCTGACGAATCTCCAGCAATTGTTCTTGGCTAAAGCTCGTCATGGCGCTAAAATCTACAATTCCGCGAATAATCGGATACGCTAATCTTGCTTTTTTAACCAAATCGCCATTGCTCGACATGACGAATACGTCTTCGATTCGATTATCCTTTAAATAAGTGATCAGGTTATCGACAGTTGATTCGTCCTTGACATAAAAGGCCGGCATCGTCTTCGTCCCAAACGTATCTAAAATAGCCGCTGCATCTCCAATGACAACTTCTCCCGTTGGATTAGTTACTTTTAGTTCGTTATTCACGTGTAGAATAGCCGTAGCCGGCGTTGCAGCATCCGACCATTTGCTCAAATCAGCCGCCTGAGTGACTTCAGTTACAATGGTAGAAGCCATGGCAATCTGGGTAGTAGGCTCTGTTACATTGGCATACCGATCGGTCGCTGTGAGTGGAAGGGCATCCCGCTGCAGTGTTACTCGAATGTTATCAACTCTCATTTTGCTGCCGTTCGATTGTAGGCCAATTCGACCTTTCGCATAGGAACCTGCATTATCTGTATCGACAACAACCTTGTCGTTAATCATTTCCATCACACGATTATTAAAAGCCTTTACCGTATAGTGGTACATTTTGCTCGGATCAATGGCTTCCGTAAAAGCACCTGTATCCATAACGTTCCAGGCATTAGCTGCCGTTCTTTCAGCGAATTCTACACCGTTGGCAGAGGTAGCATCTTTCCTGACTGCCATTTGGTAATACGGGTAATCATTGTTTTGGATCCGATACATGATGGAATGCCATCTTGCTGCATCGTTCGCTTGCAAATGCGTTACATCAGCTTCGATTTTATAATTACCAAATGTCCCTAAGTAGTCTGGCAAAAGCACACGCGAAGGATTGTCTGGCGCTGCTGCCGCATCTAGTTCAAACCCTCCAGCTTTAACAACGGCTTTGCTCGCTGTCGTCCCTTCTTTTCTGCTCCAGCCTGCTGGAAGCGTCCCATCTGTTAGCTGATCAAAATTTTCTTCATAGAGCACATACTCGCTGTCTGCTGCTTCTTTGGCTACGACGAGCATGGATATCGAAACCCCATCTTTTTGGGCAGTCAGGGTGTACACACCTTTTTGTGAAATGTTTAAGTTACCATTACTCACAACAACTGATGAGCTGCTCGAGGTCCAATCCAATTCATTGCCGGTTATTGTACCTGACGTAAAATCATTAAAGTCTGCTTTAAACGTGATTGTGCTTAAGGATAACGGTTGATTCACTGTTGCCAAAAAATACCCGTCATCATGTTTGAGGGAGCTTACTTTCAATGGCACCGTGCTAGGCGTTACTGTTACTTCTTGCACGTATTCAGCATTTTCATAAATGACCCTAACCGTTGCTCTCCCCGCTTTCATCGGGTAAAGCGCATTATTTGAGACCTTGATGATCGACTCATCCGAAGTGTAATATTTCAAAGGCTTGTTTGAAATGGCTTCCGTGATGCCATCCGAATAGTACACACTGCCGGTAACGCTTATCGGTCCAGTCAATGCTTCCACTGTGCTAGGTACGACGAGGTCAAGCCGATCAGCTGTAATCCGCGTCACCTTCAGGTTGTCAAATGAGACCTTACTTTGATCCACTTGCAACCCTACCTTACCGCTTCCCATGACGACAGTGGTAGGCAGCGTTGTGTCCGTTACCATCGTGTAGCTTGGATCAGACTTCGCTTTCATATATTCTTTGACATTACTACCAAAAATCCGAACTTTCATCGTGTAATCGGAATTTACAGTCAATGTTCGCCAGGACCCAGAAATTGGCGTTGGTGAATACCAGTTGCCGTCCGCTTTCCGATAAGCAAATTCATAAGTACCATTTTGACGAATCGCCATCTGGTTGTACGGTACTTTTCCTGTGGAAGGCACCCTGAACATCAGTGATGCCCATCTTGCCGAATCCAGTACGGATTCGAATTTAACATCTGCTTCAACCGTGTAGTTGTCCCACTGTACCGGAGCAACAATTCGCCCTTGTTTACCCGAGGCCTTGCCATCAAACGTCATTCGGCCGTTACCATACGTATCCTGCACGACCGTAAACGAAGGACTTCCTGCATTCACATCAGAAATCCAGCCATAAGGAATTGTACCGTTTGGATAAGCATCAAAGTTTTCATCTAAGAGTACAGGGCTCACCGCATCTGTAACCGGATTACTATCGATTAGGTTAATCACACCGAAACCGGTGGTATCATTCCAGAACGAGCTTGACTGAAAGGCGCTCCAGTAGCTGTTTCTTTGCTGTGCCACGTCTGTCCCATAGCGGTCCGTTACCCCAATTTCCAAGCCTAGCTTCTTCGTGAGATTAGGATCCATCTTCAACATATCCCATGGTATAGCGGTCTCTAAGGACCAGCCCGTTGCCGTCTTCTGTATGGCTCTCAAAATCTTATTGGAATCCTTGCTGCTTTGGCCGTTTGTTGCTGCTCCGAAATGAAACTCAGGTGATGTTGAGTCTGCCTGATACACAAAACCAAGCTGCATATCATCTGCCGCGTAAGGAGTCGATTGATGCATCGTAGGATCTAGAAAAAAATTAATGTTATCCTGGTCAAACCAATTCCCGGACCCTGCCGCAGTCAGATTATCATCATCCGCCTTGACTCCGATGTACAGGTACTTATTGTCCCAGAGCATGCCGAATTTACTATCCTTAAACGTACCACTTCCTGTTTGTTTCGTTAGGCTTTGGCTAATTGACCACAGTGACTCATCTAATTTCCCATCAATGACTGGTGCATTGACCGTCTTCCTCACATTTAATGTATTTCTATTGTCATCTGCTGCATAAGCCTGCTGAGAAGGCAAGAAACCATGCGGTACGAAACTAGCAACTAGCGCAGCTATAATAAGACGATTCACAACCTTTTTATATCGTTTCATAGAATCAATCCTCTCTGATATGAATGGTATAAATCCCTGTAAAATTAACCAACGATATCTTCCATCACTCCTCCTTTCTGTTTTTGAGAACACAAAAAACCCTTCACGCATACAAACGACACAGCTAGTTTTCACTAGCCACTCATTTGCTGCCTTGAAGGGTTTTCTCCTGGTCTCCTACCCCTGCCTATTCAGTTCAGTTGTCCTATAAACAATACTAGCGAGTGATTGTTTGTTACGTGTTATCTATGCAATAAGAAATTGTAAAATAGGAGCTATTCTCTGTAACCTATACCACTACAATTTTCCATAAAATCCTTTATACTAGTAACTAAATGGGAAATGGGGGCGATTCGCGTATGACTGAATTCATGTCCTTTTCTGCTACTGAGAATTTAACGACAATCCCTGGAAGGCTGATTTCCGGCCATTATCGCCAATCCTTTGGCTACAAGGTTAAACGGTCCAACGGTACAAAAGATTATTATTTGACCTTGACGTTGAAGGGGACAGGTTTATTTAACAACGGTAAAGAAACCTACGAATGCCAGCAGGATGAGGTTACTTTAATCACACCAGGCACCCCCCATTTCTACGGAACGCCAGAGAACACCCTCTGGGAGTTTTATTGGTGTCATTTTGTCCCGAAGGAAGAATGGTTACCGCTTTTACAGCTGCCTGAGGTGATTAAAGGCATACGACTAGCTCGTTTTAATTGTGAAAAGGAATTGCTTCAGGTAACTAACACTTTCAACAGTTTAATTCAATACAACGAAGAAATAGACCACTACTCAGAGAGATTCGCCATCAACGCACTAGAAAAAATCCTCCTTCTCCTGTCCAAAAGTGCCATGCAACCCGAATATCCGCTCGATTCACGCATAGCGCGTACGTTAGCGCTGATTACCCAACATTATAATCAACCTTATACAGTTGCTGAACTGGCTGCGTTGGTTAACTTATCCCCTTCTAGGTTCGCCCATCTCTTTAAAAGACAGACCGGTGAATCCGTCATGGACATGTTAAATAAAATTCGACTTCGCCAAGCTAGAAAGCTCATAGAAACAACTTCACTAACGATGGCCGAAATTGCGGAGGAAGTCGGGTTCAATCATCCCTTTTATTTCTCTCGCCAGTTTTCTGCTTTCTATGGGACATCCCCCGCTGTATGTAGAAAGCGCATTCAACAGTTAAGAATGGAATAAAAGAAGCGCCGGATTCCCCCGTACGCTTCTCTCATTCTCACTTTATGGTGTGGTATAGATATTCGGCTGCGTTGGTGTGGCCATCCCTGTTCCGAGATAGTAACTCGTGTGAGGCGGTTGGTTGTAAGCTACATTTTGCCAAGCGATATCCAGACGGTAAAGCGGATCATGCATTAAGGTCCATAGGCGTGTCGTTGTTTCATACGGCGTTGCATAGATACGTAAAGCTGAGCTGTCCGACTTCCGCCAAATGACCTCTTCACGCCAATCGCCGAATAGATCGGCTTGCAAGCTTGGATTCCCTTTCGTGTAGTTATTCGAATTAGTTCCTGTTGCCGTTAATAAGGTCGTTGTATTGAGAGCTGTGTAGTTCCATTTATCAATGCGGCCAACCCCATTCGTGCCATCCCAATTGTGATCAAGAAGCTCACGGGAAACATCGCCATCCCACCAGATACCAAAATTAATGGATGAAGGGGTCGTGGAGCTGATTTTGGTACCATTGATTTGATAAAGCCCAACACCGTTGCTTGCCCATACTTCCTCGCCGGCATACCGTGGGTCAATATCAGCAGACATGCCTCTTCCCGTATCAGCGCCAGTATTCACTCCCCACTTGATGGCGCCAGTTCCCGCATTCCACACGGCTGCGCCATAGGTAGCGCTAGTACTTTCCATCACTTTGAATACTTCAAGTCCCGCACTGTTCGGATCCAAGTCGCCGACATGAAGGGCATCGCCATGCCCTAATGCTGTGTTGTATTTCTTAGCTCCGTTATCATCAATCGTCATCGCGCCATAGACGATTTCATCCTTGCCATCACCATCCACGTCGGCGGCTGTTAAGTTGTGGTTCCCTTGCCCTGCATAGGCCGAGTTGCCTGAGGTGTTGCTGTCAAATGTCCATAACTTGGATAGCGTTCCACCACGCCAATTGTACGCTACTAGAACCGTTCTTGTGTAATAGCCGCGTGCCATGACGATGCTGGGTTTCTGCCCATCCAGATAGGCGACCGTCGCTAAGAAACGATCTACCCGGTTGCCGTACGTATCGCCCCAATCGCCGACTGTGCCGCGTGGAGGATCATAGCTCGTTGAAGTCAATGCCTTTCCTGTCGCCCCTTCAAAGATGGTTAAAAATTCTGGTCCAGTCAGAACTCTCCCCACACTGTTGCGATAATCCACAGTTGAACTGCCAATGACCACGCCAGTGCCGTCCTTGGTGCCATCGGCTGTTTTCATGGCGATTTCCGCTTTGCCATCTCCATCCAAATCGTAGACCATGAATTGCGTATAGTGAGCGCCAGCTCGAATATTTTTCCCCATACTGATCCGCCATAACCGCGTACCATTCAGTTTATAAGCATCGACAAACACTTCACCCGTATAGCCATCCTGTGAATTGTCTTTGGAATTGGTAGGATCCCACTTCAGAATGATTTCATATTGGCCGTCACCGTCCACATCACCAACGCTTGCATCATTGGCGTTATAGGTGTAACTGACACCGTCTGGAGTAGTCCCGCCCGCAGGTTTCTGTATTGGCACATCCAAATAGTTGTTCGCCCATGGCGTAGCTGCAGCTGATGCTGTCTGCTCTACGCCGCCAACAACGGCCTTGACAGTGTAACTGGAGCTCGTGGTACCCGAATTATCTTGATAATTCGTGCTTGTCGTGATCGGTGAAGCGTTGAGCTTAACGCCATTTCGATAGACGTTGAACGAAGTACTCGCTGCTTCCGTACCGAGAAGTCGCCAACTAACGAGGACGCCCGTACTGACCTTAACTGCCACTAGACCGCGGTCTAATTTCTCCATTTGCCGAGCAACCGCTGCATGTGCGGAAGGTGTCTGGATACCGAAAGAAGAAATGAGGAGTGAGCTTAATGTAATGAAGCAAGTTGCTTTAATCAGTTGCTTGGCATGTTTAAACATTTCTACAACCTCCAGGTAGTCAATTTTGATCTACAATCACTTTGTCTCGGGCCATCTGCGAACTTCCCGTTTCACCTCCTGTGATCGTATGGATTATCAGTCCATTGATTGCGCTTACAATTCTTTTCGTTCCTCATTATATCGTGAAAATATAAGAGATTTAATGCAGACAATAGCTAACTTCCTGCACAATCCTGCTGTTTTATGGCATATATCTTTGTAAGAAGTAACAGCCCTTGCTTCGAATAAAAACAAATAGACCACTTCCCAAGAAAAGGAACTGGTCTATATATCTATAAGCATAACAAGAACCCTTGATCTAATACGGGCTTTCTGCTACGATACTCGCCTGCTAGAGAAACCATATCTGGTAAAGAACTCCTCCAGATCAGTTAGTTCCTTTGTTTTATTTATGCTCTTTTAGTTGTTCTTATTTGCTTTCTTACACTTCTTTTATTTGCTTTTACTCGCTTTGTTACACTTCTTTTGGCTGTTATCTTTTTCTTTAAGATGTATCTTTTTCTTTTTAGCAGTTTTGTATTTCTTCTTAGTAATTTTAAATTTCTTCTTCTTTGCAATTTTAAATTTTTTCTTCTTCTTAGCCGTTTTAAATTTTTTCTTCCTCTTACCAATTTAAATCTTCTTCCTCTTCGCAATTTAAATTTTCTTCTTCTTAGCAGTTTTAACTTTACTCGTCTTTTCATAAATTCATTAATTTTCTGTTCATACAACGTGATATATTGGTCCACCATTGTAGAAGTCGTAAACTTGGAAAGCACATATTCTCTTAGGACATGTGGTGGCGGGAATGACTCATGTAAAGCTTTGTGCGCAAGTTCATCTATGCTATTACATACTAACTGAGGAAAACCTTCAAGTACCTCTAAGGCGGCACCGTTGTTCAACGCTAGTACGGGGGTGCCCGAAATCATAGCCTCAATCAAAACAAGTCCAAAAGGCTCCTTCCAAATAGACGGAAAGAGGACACATCGGGCTCTCTTAAGGAGCTCCTGCTTTTGTTTGCTTGCAACAGCGCCTATATAGTGAATTTTTTCATTATTATTAATACGGGGCAGTAAAATGTTCCGGAAATATTCTTCATCTTTAATAGGTCCAGCTATAATTAGCTTTTGGTGATTGCGTTCAGCGACTTCAATTGCATGAATGACGCCTTTGTCGGGGAGTATCCTCCCGATAAACAATAAATAGTCATCTTTCCCTTCACTATACTCGTATTCATCTGGATTGATTCCATTGTGTACAACTAGGCCATTGACGCCGGCATTATTCCGAGCAGCGTGACTGACATAAACGGAATCATGGAATTCACTATTGGTAGGTAAATGGTGAGTGGGTAACACGGGAACTCCCATTTTTCTTAATCTGACAATTGATGAAAAAGTGTGGTCATGAATTAGATCTACTTTCGAAGGTCTTGTTTTACGGATAAATGCGGGTAAGTGTCGATCTTCGAAATATTTGGGGAAGGGTACTACCTTTGCTGAAACTTTACTTCCCTTAGGAGCATATAAAACAACCCTATGTCCACGTTTTACCAATTCTTGTGTAATTTCGTATACCATTTTCTCTGTTCCAGCTGAGTCAACATCTGATACAGGGCTACAGATTGGTGAAATGACTTGTATGATTCTCAAGGTTCGTTTTTTATGAGTTGCATATTTTGTTTCATACTTCGTTGCATGCATTGGCGTACTATTATTAAATATACCAAATAAGTCACGAATCTCTTTAGTTTCAACTGCTTTGCGATTGTACTCTCCACCGCTTAATAGTTCTCGATGCTTCCTTGCATATTCCCAGAAATGATCAGCATACTCGGGTTTGAAATCAATATAATAATTAATACATTTGGTTACAAAAAAGAGAATTTCCTCTTTAAAACTATTATTCAAATCTGCATGTTCGATTAAACGGTCCCAGGCTCGTAAAATATCTAACACTTTGGGTCCGCTGCTATTTGCGATAGAACCTGGTCTAGACCTTTTATAATAATATAAGGGAATATTCAAATAAGCTGGTAAATTCGCTAGACTGATCAAAATGGGGGTTGATGCAACATCCTCATACCAAATATTCAAATACTGAATTTTTTGTAATAATTCCTTTTTGTAGAGCTTATTCCAAGGAACCACTTGTGCGTAAAGAATAGCCTGTTTTTGCGTAAAGACGTCTTGTGAAAATCCCTTCTCTGGAATTGTCAGATCTTCGTCTTCATACCTACTAAAATAATCACAAATTACCATGTCATGCCCATCCAAAGCTTTCGTATACAACAACTCAAACATATTGTTAGCAATCCAATCATCTGAGTCAACGAAACCGATATAGTCGCCTCTAGACTGAGCAATCCCTACATTCCGAGAGTTACCTACACCTTGGTTTTCAGCATAGTGTATACTTATTATACGTTCAGGTTCCTGTTTCACGAACTCTTTAATAATTGCCGAAGAATGGTCTGATGACCCATCATTGATAATAACTAACTCCATGACACTCCATATGGTTTGGTTAATTATAGATTGCAAACACTTACTGAGGAATTCCCCAGTATTGAATACAGTGACAATAACTGAAATTTTGGGACGAACTGGCGTTTCTACTTTTGAAATGATCTCATTCGAGCCAAGAATAGGTTCCCCCTCCTCTACTGTTGAATTTCATACATTCATATTCCTAGATTTAATTTATGGCTTGTGTATTTGCTGACTTCTCCAATAAATAGGTAGTTGTAGTATTACTACCTAAGCGAAGCGTCAAGTAACGGGCAATCCATTATTATTGCATTCTTCCATCTGTAATAAAATAGAAAAAAACCCTTACTAGGTAAGGGTTTCAAAATTGTAAAGCTGGGATGCGGTCGGAGGGATTTGAACCCTCACGCCTTGTGAGCGCCACCCCCTCAAGATGGTGTGTCTGCCGTTCCACCACGACCGCATAAGAGGAATAAACTGACCCGTAGGGGACTCGAACCCCTGTTACCTCCGTGAAAGGGAGGTGTCTTAACCACTTGACCAACGGGCCATAACAAAAGTCATTGAACATTTCAGCCCGTTATGGACGACAAGTGTTATTATAAAGGATTCTAGGCTCTTTGACAAGCCTAATTATTGGAAAAAGAACTAGTCAAAGTTATTAAGGGAGGAGCCCCCATGTCCATACTTTTAAAACCATGAGAACTCCTCCTTTCAACTCATTATTTAATTTTAAAATAGGACACAGACTCGTTCAAGGTATCCACAACAGATTTTAGTTGTTCCGACGCAGCAGCAATATTCTGCATCATCGCAAGCTGTTCCTCTGTGGCTGCTGCCACTGTCTGAGATCTCATCAGAATGTGAGACGAGCTTGACGCTGACTGATCCATCGTAGCCGAAATCTCTTCCGAACTAGCCGACATTTGCTGGGTTATGGCTGATGTCTCATGAATCTGCGTAACGATATGTGTCACGGATTGCATGATGGTTTCGAAGCTTTGGTTCACTTCCTGCATCATCTGTGAGCCTGCACTTGCTTCCTGCTTCGTCGTATTCATCGACTGGGAAACGCTAGCAATCTCCACTCTCGTCTCGTGGATCAACTGATTGATACCGTCGGCGGATTCAATCGATTGTGAAGCCAGTTTGCGGATTTCTTGGGCAACGACATTAAATCCTTTACCATGCTCACCTGCTCTAGCCGCTTCGATGGACGCATTCAGCGACAAGAGATTGGTCTGGTTGGCGAAGCTTGTGATGCTCGAAGCAATCAGTCCAATCTCATCAGACTTACGAGTCAGCGATTGTACTGTAACTGCGAGTTGTTCAACTGAACTCAACATATTCACGATTTGGTGCTGCAGCTTCAAGAGCAGTTCATTACCGAGTGTTGCGTGCTGAGAGGTTAAAGAGGAGTGATCTGCCATAACGCTTGAGTTCTCTGCAACGCGTTGAATCCCAATCGCCATTTCTTCAATAGCTCGGCTCGTTTCTTCACTGCTTCTTGCTTGCACTTCGACTTCTTGCGTCATTTCTTGAATATTCGAAGCTACATGTTCAGCAGCGTGAGCCGACTCTTTGGAGCTGTCCGACAGCTCCACGGAAGCATCGTGTACGAATTGCGTATTGTGTGCAATCGTGCCGATTAGTCCCTTCATTTTCGCAACCATATCATCGACCGATTCTGAAATCTGACCCAGCTCATCCTTGGAATATGTTAATTGAGCCTCATGACGCAAATCTCCTGCAGATACCTTACGTGTAATGGTCAAAATCCTCCCCACTACTGACATGATTCTCCTGATCACAAATCCGCCAGCTCCGAAAAGAATAACGACGATAACCGCCACGCCGATATAAACGCCTTTGGCTGTTTCTTTATTGTCTTGCTCGATATCAACAATGCTTTGCTTCGCATGTGTGTCTAGAATTTCACCAATAATGTTCAGCCCTTCGCGTCCCTTCTCAAAGGTTGCCATCAGCTTCGCTTCATTCAAAACGCCTTTGCCAACACTCCCCGCTTGAATAACGGTGTTCGCTTCTTTAACCCACTGATCGAAGGAGGTTTGGAAGCTCGATGCGCTTTGCTCAATCGTCACTTTCGTCTCCGCATGTGCCGTTTGGAGTAATTCCTTTGATTTTAAAATAGTAACTGCTTGCCCAACCCTTGTATTTGTTTGATCAATATTGTCTTTGAGCACCTTCAACTGGTTCGTTTTCTCCTCCGCAGTCAAAGTTCCAGACACCAGCAACTGATAAGCGTTCATGGCTTGGTACATGTCCCGATCTGCGTTCAGAATAAGCGATACACTCTTCTCCGTTGTCTCATACAAGGAAGAGGTCAGTGTATCCGTATTGGACTTGTTTACCTGCAGGAGGTATACACTCGTGCCTAAATACAACAGAGAAGGAATTAACAGCAATAAGATAAGACGCGCTCGTATTGAGAATAATTGACTCACTGGTAGTTCCCCCATCGTGAAGCTTTTTTTTATTCACTATAGAGGACAAACGTTTAACAGTTATTAGAAAATTGTTAGAATTGGTTGAGATTCGTATGAACAAAAATAAGCCCAACGGCATGAATGCCATTGAACTTATTTCGTGACGGAGAGAGAGGGATTCGAACCCTCGCACCACTTACGCAGTCTAACCCCTTAGCAGAGGGTCCCCTTATAGCCACTTGGGTATCTCTCCATATATGGCTCCCCGAACAGGACTCGAACCTGTGACAACTCGATTAACAGTCGAGTGCTCTACCAACTGAGCTATCAGGGAATGAACAAGTTTTATTTTATTATGAAGGCGCCGTTAAGTCAAGTGTATACGATTTCAATTTTCCCCTGCAATTTCCACAAGCAAATTTGCGCACATCCATTTTACGTTTCCGATAATACTCTGTCTTGCAATTTACGCACTCTAACCTATATTTATAGGCTTGTTTCGCCCGGGGCCGCGGTAATGATTGACAGTATCGGGTACCTCCGACTTGGGCTAGCAAAGTTTTAAAATCCTGATCCCGATGCTGATAGCCTCGTTTCAAAATATGTAAATGATAATGGCAAAGTTCGTGCTTGATGATCTTCTCGATTTCATCCCGCCCATAGGTCTCCCACTGGCTCCAACTGATCTCAATATCATGTGATTTCATAAAATAACGTCCACCCGTCGATCGCAATCTCCGGTTAAAACGCGCCTGGTGAACGAAGGGTCTCCCAAACGATTCCATAGAAATCTGCTCGATCCATTGCTGCAGCTCTTGATCTTCCATCTACGAACACTCCCAATTACAAGTCCCTAGTACTTTGAATGACAAACCTCAAAATACGTTGAAAGACAAGTTCTTACTTGAATTTGTACCGTATGTACGGCTATACTGTCAAGTAGAAAAGAAGAACGAACGCTCTATACAGAAAGGATTTGAACCACCTCATGCCACAAATGCGCTATGCGATATTGAAGCTTGACCAACAACTGGAATTCGTCGAAATGCCTTCCTCCTATTCCTATCAATTAACGGCTTTGAACCAACGTTTGCACAAAGAATTAGAGAAACTAACCGCTGACCATGTGCCGCAGCTTCCACGTGTAATTGCGGAGTGTGACGACTTGGAATTGATCGGTACGACGTATACGCTGATCCAAGGCCTGGATTACATCAATGGTTTGGAGAAAACGTTCGCTGGTATCCAAGAGAAATCGTACCCGCTGATCTCGTTGTTGACTGAAATTCGTGCGTTGCAAGCTCAACTCGAACAATGGTACGAAGAGGAATTTGATCTCTAAACAATCGGGACCTGCACCCATTTCCCTCATTCTTCATATGCTATAAGTACATGGCGAAGAAGGGGATGGGCATATGCCACAATGGCTTTGTAATCAATTAATGCGTGCCTTCCAGAACAAAAACCGCAGACAAATTCGATTATTGAACGATAGCTGGTACTTTTACCGCACTCGCCGCTCACAAGAGGAGTGGCCCGACAGCCAATCGACGGACGGACCGAGCAAACGTAAATTTTGATGAGAAAGCTAGTACTTGTCCACAAGTGCTGGCTTTTTTGCCAGTCGGTACATAAAACCCAGATTGAACGTGTAAACATGTGATAACAAGTATAGGAACCTGACGACATCAAGAACAAGAAAAAACAGTTGCATATTTGAAATGTGCCCTCTATACTGTAAATAAATGTAACAAGTAGTAATCATAAACTCGACAATTAAATACAAATACCTGAGTGAAGCACACTCGAGCTAGCAGTTTTATCTGCTGTTCGTTTGTGCTTTTTTTGCGTATTCATTTTGAAACAGGGGGCTTATTTACATGCAGACAAATAGTAGTCAGTGGTTACGCAGAATGCGCGAGAAGCATCGTAGGTTGTTTTGGAAAAAGGGATTGGAGAATCGGTTTCAGGTGTTGCAGGAAGGTGAAAGCGTAGGACGGGAGCAAGGGAGTAGGAAGAGTGTAGTTTATGAAGGAGTAGGTCAAGTGCTACAGATTAGGAAACTACAGAATCGGGAAGGAGTAGGTCAAGTGCTACAGACTGGGAAAGGAGTAGATCAAGTGCAACAGACTGGAAAGCAAGTAGGTCAAGTGGAACAGAGTCGAAACAACGTTATCCCTTTGGAACAAAGAAGGATCGTCTCAAGGAAATTACAACCTCCCACCATCGCTGAGCTTGAGACGGATGTGTGGGAGGTTCGAAAGAAGTTTATCCTCCAGATCGCCAATCGGCGTAATGGCAAAGTTCGGCTTCAAGAAGTCGCAGCCGAGTGCAATGTGAACATTCGTATCGCGGCAGAGTGGCTCATTCGCCTCTCGATGGAAGGCATGCTTTCCCTTGTTGCAGGTCAGCGGTATACGATGACTTATTCGGTGAAGGAAGTGGGAGGTGTACTGAAGTAGGAGGGTGCAACCAACTCAATTCGACGTCTAGCAAATAGCTGTATAACCTCCAGTTAAATTTAGCGAATCCGATCTATTTGGGAGATTAGCTGGAAAACCTCCATCTATTTCTACTCAAATTGGCGAATTAGACGAAATACGCAGAAATTAGCTACATGAAATCCAGTTAAATCAGTACATGTGGAGGTGAACAGGCAAATTAGATGGAGGAAATCCAGTTAAAGTTGTAGCGACCACGATCAGTTATGGAAACTTCTGATCGGGCGCTGCGAATGAGCGTCCATGAAGCAAAGTTCACGCAAAAAAGCAGCTGGGACCTAAATCCCAACTGCCATTAATAATTAATCAACTGCTCTCTCATCAACCTACTATTGTGGTTTCTTCATCGTTAAGCCTACGCGGCCTTTTTTCTGGTCCACGTTGAGCACCCATACTTGGACGATATCTCCAACGGAAACCACATCCATCGGATGTTTCACGAAGCCGTTCTTGAGCTGGGAGATGTGCACCAGCCCATCGTTTTTAATGCCGATATCGACGAAGGCGCCGAAGTCGATGACGTTACGCACCGTGCCGGTCAATTCCATGCCCGGCACAAGGTCCTCCAGCTGCAGCACGTCTGTGCGGAAGATCGGCGCGGGGACTTCGTCCCGCGGATCCCGCCCAGGCCGCTGCAGGCTGTCTAGGATGTCCCGCATCGTCGGGACACCGACGCCAAGCTTAGGAGCCAGCTCCTCTGGCTCCAGCGTCTGCAGCAGCGCTAGGAGCTGCTGAGAGCCTAGCTGCGCGAGTTCGATGCGCAGCTCCTTGAACAACCGATCCACCACGTCGTAAGACTCCGGATGGATCGGGGTGTTGTCGAGCGGATTCCGGCCGCCGGCAATCCGCATGAACCCAACACACTGCTCGAAGGATTTCGCGCCAAGGCGCGGAACCTTCGACAGCTCCTGGCGGGAGCTGAACTTGCCATTCTCCTCGCGATACTTCACGATGTTCTTCGCTAGTGTCGCATTGACCCCCGACACGTACGAAAGCAAGGACGGGGACGCCGTGTTCAAGTCCACCCCGACATGGTTAACAGCCGATTCTACAACGGCCTTCAAGTTCTCGTCCAGACGTTTCTGCGAAACGTCATGCTGGTACTGACCGACGCCGATCGCTTTCGGCTCGATTTTTACAAGCTCCGCGAGCGGGTCCTGCAGCCTCCGCGCGATCGAAATCGCGCTGCGCTCGGCCACGTCGAGCTCAGGGAACTCCGTCTGCGCCAGCTTCGACGCCGAGTACACGCTCGCGCCCGCTTCGCTGACGATCAAGTACTTGAGCTTCCGCTCCTTGATCTCACCGATCAGCTCCGCTACGAACTGCTCCGTTTCACGGGACGCCGTCCCATTCCCGATCACAATCAGCTCCACGCTGTATGTGCTGATCAACTGCTTGAACTTCGCCTTCGCCTCCGCCACCTTATTATTCGGTGGGGTTGGGTAGGTGACGGCGATTTCAAGCATTTTACCGGTGTCATCGATGACGGCCAGCTTACAGCCTGTCCGGTAGGCTGGATCGACACCAAGTACCACATGGCCCTTAATCGGCGCTTGTAGCAAGAGATTGCGCAGATTTTCCGCGAAAATCTTAATCGCCTGCTCTTCGCCCGCTTCCGTCATCTCACCGCGCACCTCACGCTCAACGGATGGGGCTAGCAGCCTTTTATATGCGTCTTCAACAATGTTGCGCAGCACGTCTCTTACGACCGAATCGCCTCTCACGATTTGACGCAGCATATAGTCGTGAATTTTATCTGGCCCAACATCTAGACCAACCTTCAGAATCTCTTCCCGCTCCCCGCGATTAATCGCGAGAATACGGTGCGGCGGCAGGCGCTTCACAGGCTCTTGGTAGGCATAGTACATCTCATAAACCGATTCTGCCTTCGCATCCTTAGCCTCTGTCCGCATAATGCCGTTATCCTGCGTGAATCGACGCACCCAGGCCCGTATTTTCGCATCATCTGCGATATTCTCCGCCAGGATATCCATCGCGCCTTGAATCGCCTCTGCGGCGCTTCCAACCTGCTTGTCCGCGTTAATATAACGCGAAGCCTCTTGCTCCAGCGAGCCTTGACGAGGCTGCTTCCAAATCCATGCCGCAAGCGGCTCCAAACCGCGCTCCTTCGCAACGCTAGCTCTCGTTTTCCGCTTCTGGCGGTAAGGCCTGTAGAGATCCTCGATTTCCTGCAGCTTCACAGCACGCTCAATCGAGCTTCGCAGCTCATCTGTCAGCTTGCCTTGCTCATCGATCAAACGAACAACCTCAATTTTGCGATCCTCGAGATTACGCAAATATTGCAAACGCTCCTCGATATCTCGCAGCTGATTCTCGTCGAGCTCGCCCGTCATCTCTTTCCGATAACGTGCGATAAATGGAATCGTATTGCCCTCGTCCAACAGTTCCATCGTCGTCTTCACTTTACCGGAAGGCAGTTGCAACTCAGCGGAGATTTGCTTCAGGATCCGTTCCTGAATCTCCGCTTTCTTCTCCGCAGGAATCTGCACCTTCTCCTTCGGTTCCTCATACTCACTTGCTTTTGGTTTTCCTTGATTCTCCGTCGCTTGACCTTCAACGTTTATCTTCCGTCCATCCGTCTCAACATTTGCCACAGTCATACCTCTCTTCTATTGATCGTATGTATATGTATGTACAAACCAAAAAACGAGGGTACAATCTCCCTCGTCCGTTCCAGACCTTATTCAAAATTCTATCAGTCCCACACTAATTTGCAAAGCGTCGTCAACCTTTCGCATAGTTTCTTCATCCAAATGCGTAATTTTGTCCGTCAATCTTTGCTTGTCGATTGTTCTGATTTGCTCAAGCAGAATGACCGAATCTCGATCGAAACCGTGCGTTTCCGCGTCGATTTCCACATGCGTGGGAAGCTTTGCCTTTTGGATTTGAGCTGTAATCGCTGCAACAATCACAGTGGGGCTAAAGCGGTTGCCGATATCATTTTGGATCACTAGAACAGGACGGACTCCTCCCTGCTCCGATCCTACGACCGGCGAAAGATCTGCGAAAAATACATCGCCACGTTTCACAATCACGTCTTACACCCCGCTTACTAAGCGATCAAGCGTTCCGTCCGCTTCTTCCTCCGCTTGAAAAGCTTCAGATGCCATGCTGAGATTTATTTTCGCCATTTCCATATACCCACGCTGCATGGATTCGCGTAGACTGCGCTTTTTGCGTTCAATTAAATACAGCTTCATTGCCTGACGAATGAATTCACTCCGATTGGAGTTTTCCTTCTCAACAATTCCGTCCACTTCTTGCAACAGATTGTCAGGCAAGCTAATCATGATCCTTTTCGTATTATGCGCATTGCTCACACTCTCGCACCCCCAGAAACGATACAAAGACAATATTACCAGTATGTCATTCCAAAAACCAAATTATACAATAGAATATATGCCTCCGGTATATCAATTATGTTACACCATAAGATATAAGATTGTTAATACATAGTATTCTATACCCTATTCTGAAAATCCTCTCCAATACCAACATAATTTAAATGGTAAATTCATGAAGTATTTTTCTACGCCTCTAGTAACGATGACGCATGAGAGGATTTAAAGCCTCAACCCGCTCCCCATTACGCACATACACACGCGCAACACGGTGTGAAATCATACAGATGATTTCATAGTTGATCGTCCCTAGTTGATCAGCCACGTCTTCCGCGGTAATTCGTTCTTCGCCTTGCTCTCCGATGAGGACAACCTCATCTAACGCAGCTACATTAGGCACATCAGTTACATTGATCATACATTGATCCATGCAGATTCTGCCGACGATTGGTACTCTTTTGCCACGAACCAGCACCTCCGCTTTACCCGAAAGCATACGGGAGTATCCATCCGCGTAGCCGATCGGCAAGGTTCCGATTTGCTCATCACCTTTGGTGTGGTAAATCGTTCCGTAGCTAACACCAGAACCCTCAGGCAGCGTTTTGAGATGCACAATCCCAGTTTTGAGACTCAGGACCGGCTTTAGCTCAATTATCGTTTGGTCCACATCCGCAGAGGGATACAGACCATACATGGAAATCCCGAGACGCACCATCGAATAGGTCAAGCCTGGCAAGTCAATGGCTGCCGCACTATTTCCCGCGTGAATATAAGGGAACGTTTCCCCTTTATCCGTAAAATAACTCACAATCCGCTCGAACCGGCCATATTGCTCTAGCGTATAGCTCTTATCGACTTCATCAGCATTCGCATAATGTGTAAACAGTCCTTCTACATCCACATTGGGTAGTAGTAAGGCTTCTTCTATAAAAGGAATCGCATCTGCTTCTGTGTGCAAGCCGAGTCGACCCATGCCAGTATCCAATTTGATATGAATTTTTAATTTCTTCTGCGATGCGTTCTCTTGTTTACGACTTTGCTCTCGCAATGCCTCCAGTACATCACGGCTGTATACCGCAATCGTCACATCCAAATCCCGTGCGCGGTTAATCCCTTCTGGCGGCGTGTACCCGAGTACTAGAATGGGCGCAGTAATCCCTGCATTTCGGAGCTCCAACGCTTCATCAAAGAACGCCACACCCAAATAATCCACACCCGCGGCGAGAACCTCTTTGGATACTTCTACAGCCCCGTGTCCGTAAGCATCCGCTTTAACGACTGCCATCTGCTTCATACCTGCAGGCAGTACTTTCTGAAATTGTTCAATGTTGCTTCGCAGTGCATCTAACGATATTTCCACCCACGTGGGCCGATAAAAAGCATCCACTAGCGTTCACCTCTTCTATCCTGTTACAAACAACATTTTTTGTATTTCTTACCGCTGCCGCATGGGCATGGATCGTTACGTCCGATTTTCGCTTCGGAAGCAATGATAGGTGTATGATTAAGCACATAGGCAGCCTCGTTGACGAAATAACGGAATACGCGATTTCCAGGCTCAAGTACCGTCATGGTGACAGGTTTTCTCTCAAATCCATATTTCATCTCTGAATCTGGTAAGAATTGTGCCTGTATCACACCAAAACGAATTAATATCGTAGCCACGGCATGTAAAAACACATCAGCACTTGTATCCAGCAAGATTCCGGATTGTCGATGCTTTTTCCATTCTATTTCCACTTTATTCTCTTGACCAACAGTCCAGCTTGCTAACACACTTGCGATGGCTCTTCTCCAAGCTTGAATATCTTCTGGGCGACCACCCTCATTTACTTCCTCGAGAATCCCCCAGTTTACTCGATTCCAGAGCGCATCCAAGAGTATAACGGCTTGTTCCTGCTCTGTAAGCGCCAAGTAAAAGGATAATTGTTTTGCATTTACCGTAAGTTGCGCTTCCTCTTCTGTTATTCCTAGCACTAGCGCTACATAGAAAAAGAATTGGTACACCGGCTCTTGGTCTTGATTCAAGGTCGGTTTACGGAAAAGCTGCAGATTCTGCTGTTCATCGAACTCGCTCCAAAACTTCCGTGGCAAATGCTTGCGCGCAGCAGATAATTTGACGTTCTTTCCAGTCTGTACAGCCTCGAGAAAAGCTCTGAACTCATGAACAATTGGTGGTACTGGTGTCCGCTCATCCATCCAAAGTTGAAGCAGCTTTTGGTCGACCACGAGCGGTTTCAGCTTCCGCTTGGAAGCCGGTTTATGTTCTTCCATATAGGCTTCAATATCATTCGAGTTCAGCCAACGTTCTAGCGCGTAGTCATTATCCGCTTCCATGTACCGCGCGTATCTCTCTTCAAAATAAGATTTATGCTTACATACTTCATTCAATGAAGTGGACTGTTCTTTTGAAATTCTAGATGTCACTTGAAGGAATTGAATCCACTTTTTGAAAGAAGTCAAATAAGCACCGATATCAGCTTCTTCTGTGCTAAGCACATGGCTGATTAAGAATCGGCCCACGAAATCGACAATTGTATCACCTTGAACATCCTCATAGCTGATGCCATAACGCACGAAGTATTCGGTCATTACAAAGTCCATACGATCCACATGTTTCTTAGCCGTGGCTTCCTTCAACTTTCCCTCATCGTACAAAAACGTCGCGAAAGCTTTCGTCTCATTTTCCCAGAACAGCTGCTGCTCTTCAAAAGTTAAATTATCAATTGTATTCATCTTAAACACTCCAATTATCTATTCGCTCCAAAGTTGCATTATACCAAAAAAACGACCGTTCGTGGGAGTTGGTTAAATCTTCTTGTAAATTTTCTTCCGAATTCTCATGTTATACATAAGAAAAAACCCTGCACCATAGGATGCAGAGCCTTCTCTTATTGAAATAAATTTTACGTAAAATCAAGATTATTTCCCGGACTGTCCATCCGTCGCCATCGCAACTTGAATCATTTCATTTACTGGCATATCGCCCGTAAACATCCGGAACTCAACGCCATCATTTGTCCAAGTCAGTGTTCTAGGCTCATCCTTCGAGCCATTCCCAGTGATCACACCTACCGTAAATCCGAGGTCAACAATGTCCCCTGGCGGCAATGAAACCGATTTGGCTTGAGGTCTAACCTCGATGAGATTGAAGCTGTATTTCCCTTTATATCGTAAAAGTACAGCAGCATCCTCACCAAGCTTCATATCACTGATGTCTTGCTTCACAACATCCTTAGGCAAGTAGTACGGCTCAACAATACCAATACTTTGTGCTTTGGCAGTTGCTGGTGCAGTTTTCGTCGCATCAGGTTTCGTTGTAGTCCCCGTAGCCTTGGATTGATCGGATTGACCACCTGTCGCAGACAGATTTTTGTCCGTTACCGATTTACCCCCTGTAGCAGCCGGATGATCCGCATCTGTGACCGCAACGTCAGCTGACGTAGGCATCGTTTGTTGCAAATTCCAGCTAGTCATGTTGCGCTCCATTTGGAAATAGTCCTTATCGAACTTCGTATCGAATTCAAAATTCGTGAAATTCACTTGTACCAACACATTTTGATTCGCATCTGACACTTGCACTTGTGCGGGTGCGAGAGTTTTCTTATTCAGCCAGATTTTCTGACGAGAAAGTTGCTCATTCTGATAGTTCGCGGCAACATCGAAGACGTAAGCATCCTTGTCCGTTGTAAATTGACGGTCATTATCCGCAATGATGCTTTTCGCTAAAGATTGGAATAGGTACACTTGACCTTGATTCTCTGGCCAATCGCTTTGGAAGCGGAAGCTCTTCTTCAAATGCGGCGTCAAGACGAACACGCCTTCTTCATTACGCAAAACGATTTGAGTAACATCCTTCGTGGCATTTGTCAGGGAAATCCGGTAGAAATGCTCCGGCGAGAACGCAACTTCAACCTGATACTCCTGCGGCTGTTGCCCCGTGTTTAGAATCATGCTCCCTGATGCTTGATAGCTGCTCGACTTGCCCATCACATGATCCAAGTCCTTTACGATAGATCCTGCATCCTTTTTACCCATCCCGCATCCTGCGAGAACCAATGCTACGCACATTACCACTGCTACAACCCATGTGACCCGGCGCATTCGATCATCCCCTCACTCATGATTAACATCAACATAGTACATGCATATGAGGGGACTTGTTCGATTATGCAGCCAAGCTACCAGCTTGGCTAAAAAGTGTAACTGGAGTGATTTTGAAATGAAAAGAGCAGCATTAGAATAATCTCTAATTCTGCTCTTATTTGACTTTTTTAAAAGCATCCACGCCGATTTCATTCAGTCTGTTCATAATCTCAATTAAATACTGACGATTTGTCATCTCATTCACGACAACTACTCTTTGTCATAATAAGCATCCTATTCTCATTATAACTTAGGCACCTACTAGAATAGATATAAATTCTTTAAATATCCTACAAATTAATCTCTGCATCCTTCAATACAGGGTGCTTCTCATCCTTCGCCGATAAAATAGGTGACGTCGTCGGCCAAACTATTCCTATTGCCGGATCATTCCACAGAATTCCGCGGTCATGCTGCGGTGAATAATAAGCATCCACCTTGTACAGCACCTGCGTCTTCGGTTCTAATGTACAGAAGCCGTGTGCGAAGCCCTGCGGAATGAGCAACTGACGCTTATTGTCGGCGCTAAGGGTAACACCTACCCATTGGCCAAATGTAAGTGATTTTGGACGAATATCTACAGCCACATCGTAAATCGAGCCCGCAACTACTCGTACTAACTTCGTTTGCGCTTGTGGGTTCAATTGATAATGTAGTCCGCGCAGCACGCCTATCTCTTCTGAAAGTGAATGATTATCTTGAACGAAATCTATCTTAATCCCTTGCACTGCTAGCTTTGCCGCATGATAACTTTCCATAAAAAATCCCCGATGGTCTGCATGGACCTCAGGTTCAATAATTACAAGCCCAGCTAATGCTGTTGGCGTCATCTTCATACGTCCTCTCACCTCTATAGCTAACATATGCAAGAGAATCGTAGAAAGCCTCCGACAACTGTTTATATGCAGATGACCTATCCCTTATATCGTTTAGACTCCATGCAAGCGTAAAAAGGCCGCCAAGGGCTTCACAGCCCCAGCAGCCTTTTCCTTGTATGAGATGCATTTACCATATATATACGATACCTGCAATGATACCTGCCCAAATCAGGGAACCGAAGACCACGCCGACAATCAAACCTTTGCCGATCGACACATGCTCATCCTGATAAGCGTCTTCATGATCAATCATACCCACAACCTCCCCGCATACACAGTATATGCAATAGTATGGGGAAAATGTTGGCGAATCATGCGGTCGTTTTCAATATTTTTTTAGTTAATAGGCATTCTTATTGATGAAACCCTTAACGACAGTTCTCCAAATAATTTTAATATCAAATAAAAAAGTCCAATTTTCGATGTAAAAAATATCATGCTTAATCCGTTCCTCAATCGATGTATCGCCACGCAGGCCGTTGCTCTGCGCCCATCCCGTAATTCCAGGTCTAATATGATGCTTCACCATATACTTCGGCACTTCTTCTTTAAATTGTTCCACGAAATAAGGACGTTCCGGCCTTGGCCCAACCACACTCATATGCCCAAAAAGTACATTGAAAAACTGAGGAAGCTCATCGAGACTCGTTTTACGTAAAAATGTACCGACCTTCGTTCGCCGCGGATCATTCTCCACCGTCCACTCCGTATTTGAAACCTTGTCTCCAAGGTTCTTCATACTGCGAAACTTGTACATCATGAAGCGTCTGCGGTTCAGACCAACTCTCTCTTGCTTGAAAATGATAGGTCCTTCGGAGGTGAGTTTGATCGCTATTGCCGCCGCAAGCATAACAGGAGATGTTACTAGGATTGCTGCTGTTGCAAAAATGATATCAAATGCACGCTTGAACAATCTATTACGGAATTCATCCAAAGGAATATCACGCACATTAATCAGAGGCATATCCGCAAAATTATCAAAATATGGCCGCGATGGCAGGAAATCATAAAAATCAGGGATAATCAGCGTTTTGACGCCAATTTTCTCACAAACATTAATAATACTGCCGAACTTCTGATGGGCGTCCAAAGGAAGCGCAATAATGACCTCATCCACGATGCGATCATTCAGAATCGACTCCAACTCATCAATTTTCCCAATGATCGGCTTATAACTTTGATAAGTAACCTCGTGCTTCTCTTGGTAATCATCGAGGAAGCCTACAACTTCGTAGCCAAGCTCTGGATGCTGTTTCAGCTTCGTATAAAACTTGCGGCCCAGTGAGCCTGCACCGAGGATGAGGATGAATTGTTTGTTGTAGCCTTTTTGACGGGCGCGTTTGAGTGAGATCTTGATGAAATAGCGATAGGAACTTATGAGAAGAATGTTATTAACTAGGAAAAGTAATAGATACGAACGTGAAACGTCGACTTCCTTGAGGATAAAAAGCACACTAAGTAGCATCAGTAAGCTGAATGCATGTACTTGAATGATTTTCAAAACCTCGAAAGAAAATCGTTTTCTCCGCTTCGGCGTATAAAAATTCACCAAATAACTGATAAAAATCGCGATGATTGCGTAAGTGATACTCCACATCAGATAGTGTTTAAATGGTAGCGGCGAGCCATACGGAATCCAACCGCTTTTAAATTTCAACCACCATGAGAAGAGAAACACGAGCTGGATACATATAAAATCAGCCAAAGCGTATAGTTGAGTTAAAAAACCTTGACTCTGACGAATCAAACAGGATCACCTCGTTGGACGTAATTTATTTCGAGCTAGTGATAGGATGAACTTCACACCTACACCTATGTATACCATGGCATTCGTAAGCCAAGAATACTTTTTGCGATAGTGCTTATTATGGAATAAAATCATCGCTCTATGAAATTCATAAATAATCTTATACGGCTTTCTTCGACTGCTGGCCCCTTTATGATGAACAATCTGAGTCTTAGGGTAATAGTAATTCACCCAGCCGGCTTCCTTAATTCTATAACACCAGTCGATATCCTCACCATACATAAAAAATTCCTCATCCAGCATGCCGACATGCTCTATCGTCTCGCGGCGTACAAGCATGAAAGCTCCAACTAGTGAATCGATGGGATATTGTTGGTCAGCATCTAAATAACCAAGCTGATATTGATTAAATCTGTGGATTTTCGGAAATAGCTTGGCAAATCCAAATGCATAGTAGAAAGACGCTGAGGGCGTTGGGAAGCCACGCTTGCAGGCTTTATCCAGTGAACCATCTGGCAGCACGATTTTGCAGCCACTGGCTCCTACAATAGGGTTCTCGTCCATGAAATGCAGCATTGTTTGGAAAGTATCTTCTTGGACAATGGTATCAGAGTTCAGGAGCAAGACGTAGCGGCCTTTGGCAATGCGAATACCTTGGTTGTTCGCTTTTGAAAATCCTACGTTCTCTGTATTGGCGATAGTGACTACATGAGGGTACTGCTCATTCACAGAATGAATAATGCCATCGTTAGATGCGTTATCAATAAGAATGATCTCGTATGTGTATGATGTAGTTGACGAGAATACCGATTCAATGCAGGCTAGGGTTAGATTCTTCGTTTTGTAGTTCACGATGATAATGGATAAATCCAAGATATGACCTCATTTATTAATTGATTACCCCTAGTATAGCACGGGAATATTAATTTTCGCCTAAAAAAATAAGACTAGCTGCTGCTAATCTTAGGTAATCATTCAATAAACCATTTATTCACTTCGGATGGTGCTTGTCTTTGTTTAGAACGAATTAAGCTTCTTTTGATTTTCAGTTCTGGGCACTTGCGATAAAAATCTAACCAAGCCCCTAATAATTTGGGTTCACGGATGAGTGCGTACACAAAACTAAGACATTCATAAACCAACAGTGGGAAGAAATGCTTCATAACGGCTTTGATATCATCGTTCTTCACCATCATTTTATAGCGATTGATATAAGATAATCTTCTTACAAAAAGCGGCTTACTGCTCCTGCCGCCCTCTTTCCAGCCCCGTTCATGATAGGCGATTGCTGTTGGCTCATAAAGTGCCTTCCAGCCTAATAACTGTGCTCGCCATGCCACATCTACGTCTTCTTTATAGGCAAAGAAATCCTCATCGAAAAATTCGCCATTTAGGCTAATGTCATTGATCATCTCGCGTGAATACATGGCCGCTGCGCCAGAAACACCGAAGACTTCTTCTGATTGTTGAAAATGATCACCGGACTGATGTGCGCCACGATCAAAAGCTCTTCGCGCTTTGTTTATCACGAGTCCGGTGCTGTCGATGTGATGAGGTGCCGCTTTGAAAAGTAATTTGCCTGTTGCACTGCCTGCTCGAGCATGACCTTTTACCGCTTGTATAATGTTATGAACATAATCTTGATCAAGGACCACATCTGGATTCAGAATCAAACAATATTCCGTTTCCGTCATACGAATAGCTTGATTATGTCCTCCTGCAAAGCCATTGTTGAACTTATTAAGTATAATAGTACACTTTTCCGCCCATTTATTAAGCTTTTGATGCGTAGCATCCTTAGAAGCATTATCTATTACGATGATATTGTCAATTAAATGGGATTGCTTTAATACCGCTTCCAAGCAATCGTCTATATGCTCAGCGCTGTTATAAGTGACGATATGGATACTGACTCTCTGTGTATTTACTTCCAAATTATACAGCCTCCTATTCATATTTATTGTACATAAATGGAAGCTGAAACAAAATGGGATTTTTCAACAAGCAGTAATCCAAGAAAAAGCCGTAATATGCGTATAAGCATACTAACAGCTTTCCTTTATTCATTATCTTCAGCAATTATAGGCCCTCCTACCAAGGACGCAAAGAATAAGTAATTCAAAATACAGCAAGATAGGCAAACAAAATTGGGCATCGATACCATAGTACCTCATACACCAGTTAATTCGCATAAATGCAATATCAACTAACATAATATTTTTCAACCGAATTAAATTAGAGCAACTGCCTTTGAATCAAATACTCAATTATGAACTCAGCAGATTCCATAAGAGAATATTCCCCCGTTTCTATATTCAGTTCAGGCGAGCTAGGTGCCTCATAAGGTGCAGAGATACCCGTAAACTCTTTAATTTCTCCGTTCCTTGCTTTTTTGTAGAGACCCTTTGGATCTCTTTGCTCGCAGATTTCTAATGAACAGTTCACATAAATCTCGATAAACTCACCTGTATCAAACATATTTCTTGCAATTGCTCTATCTGCTTCATACGGCGAAATAATTGCTGTCAGCACTAAAACTCCTGCATCCACAAATAACTTGGATACTTCTCCGATCCTACGAATGTTTTCTTTTCGATCTTCTGCACTAAAACCTAGATACTTATTAAGACCTAAACGAATGTTATCCCCGTCGAGGATATACGTACGAATTCCTCTTTTGTAAAGCTGCTTCTCTACTTCATTTGCTAAAGTTGATTTTCCAGAGCCAGATAAGCCGGTAAACCATAGTACACAGCTCTTATGCTGATTAAGTTCATTGCGATCCTGTCTATTCAATGATTTATGAAAAGTTAGGTTTTTAGGTGAAAATTTTATGGTGATGCACCGCCTCAGATTTCGTCGAATTCCCCATCATGTTAACCCTCTCTTAAATTATCGTCAAGTGATTTCAACATCAGGTGGAAATAGTAATGAAAAAATACCTGAACCATATATGATTCAAGTATTCCTAGCTTTCAGCAGTTGTTCACCACTAATTCCTTTAGAAACTCCTTTAATCCCTCTCGCCAAGGCCTTAAATATTCGAATCCATTTGCTCGTATCGCCATTTGTTCCATAACTGAGTAACATGGCCTAGGAGCTGGGCGTGGAAACTCTTCAGTCGTACAAGACTCAACCTTCGTCTTCAAGCCGCTTTCTTCAAAAATAGCACACGCAAACTCGAACCACGAGCAGAATCCAGTGTTCGAAGCATGATAAATACCGTATCGTTCCGTTTGGACAAGTTGTTCCAGAAAACAAGCAAGATCTACGGTGTATGTAGGCGAACCGACTTGATCACTGACTACCTTTAGCGTATCTCGTTCCTGGGCCAGCTGTAGCATCGTTTTCACAAAGTTAGCTCCAAATAAACCATAAAGCCACGATGTCCGTACAATAAAATATCGGGAAGTTAGCGTCTGGACAAGCTGTTCCCCTGCTCTTTTGGACTTGCTATACACGCTTTGGGGATTCGTATTGTCATATTCCCTATATGGCTTAGAGCTAGTACCATCAAAAACGTAATCCGTACTAATATAACACAATTTTGCATTGATTTTCTCAGCAGCTACCGCGAGATTTCTTGTGCCGAAAGCATTGATCTTGTAGGCGATATCTTCTTCAGTTTCTGCCAAATCAACAGCCGTATAAGCAGCACAATGGATGATAACTTCTGGTTTTAACTCACCAATAACCAAACTGCACTGATTCGCATTTGTAATATCCAGTTGATCTCTACCTAGACCGTATACTTCATGATCTTTTGCGAGAAATTTTACCAGATCTTTCCCTAATTGGCCATTCGCACCGGTCACTAATACTTTCATACTACACTCCTAGACGGGATCCATATTGCTGGGCAAAATACTGTTGATACTCTCCAGAGTGGATTCGTTTCCACCAAGCTTGGTTGCCTAAATACCATCGAATCGTTTCATTGATACCTGTTTCAAAATTATGTACAGGTTTCCAGCCAAGCTCATTTGTAATCTTAGACGCATCAATTCCATAACGGCGATCATGTCCTGGACGATCCTTTACATACTGAATTAGAGACTCCGGCTTGCCCAACTCGCGAAGAATTGTTTGCACGATATGTATATTCGTTCTTTCGTTGTTACCGCCAATGTTGTACACTTCCCCGTTAACACCTTTATGTAACACCAAATCAATAGCACTGCAGTGATCTTCGACATATAGCCAATCACGTATATTCAAGCCATCTCCGTATACAGGAAGCGGCTTATCCGCTAAAGCGTTTGCGATAATGAGCGGAATAAGTTTCTCAGGGAATTGATACGGCCCATAGTTATTCGAACAGCGCGTTATGTTAACAGGTAATCCGAATGTTTCATGATATGAGCGGACGAGCAAATCGGAACCAGCTTTACTTGCAGAATACGGACTATTCGGTGCAAGCGGAGTCTCCTCTGTGAAAAGACCAGTCTCACCTAACGACCCATAAACCTCATCCGTTGAAACATGCACAAACTTCTGAACGCCGTATTTCTTTGTGGCCTCAAGCAGTACTTGCGTACCAAGTACATTCGTTTTCACGAAGATATCCGGCTCAAGGATACTTCGATCCACATGCGATTCCGCAGCGAAATGGATCACTGCTTCGATCCCTTTTTCAAAGATGTTGTTCACCAATTCTTTATTAGCGATATCACTTTTGACAAACTTGTACTTGCTGTTGTCTTCGATCTCCGTTAGGTTTTCCAGATTTCCGGCATATGTTAGTGCATCTAAATTAATGATTTCATAAGTTGGGTAACGATTGAGCATATAGTGAATGAAATTGCTGCCGATAAAACCGGCACCGCCTGTAACCAAAAGTTTCATAAAGTGTGCTCCTTTTATTTAAATTGATCTCTTCATCTTATGTAGTAGATTTTTGATCACTACTGTGATCCATCGCAATACTCCTGATTCGAATGCCTCCCTAAATAAAGGGAAAATTTTTTCCAAGCTAAGCTTATACTCCATACCCTCGATTATCGCCAAAAAAGAGTTCTCCAAATCGAGCGCTTCCGAAAATTTCTCATCCACTTACAAAATAAGCTCTTATTCCCACTACGGTAGCACACGAAATTTTTTCAACAAATTTATGGAATCTTCTATCATTTAAAACACTAGTTTATACTCTCGTTATTTCTAGAAAGTCTAATGTCTTCAGTAAAATTAATTCTTTCCTTTTCAACTACTAAAGGTCTTTTTAATACTTGTGTATGAATTGAACCGATATACTCCCCAATAATACCAATGAAGAACAGTTGCACCGACGAAAAGAAAAATAACCCTATTACAAGCGGAGCAATTCCTACATCAAAATAATTCCAAAAGATCAACTTAGCCAGGAAATATAAAATAGCAACCATAAAGCTAACTGCTGAAGTTACAAACCCCAACATAGCAGCCAATCTTAGAGGAATTTTTGAATGATTGGTGATCCCTAACATCGCTATGTCGTACAATGTATAAAAATTATTCTTTGTAATGCCCCTTTTACGAGCGGGTTGAATGTAGTTGATCTTATAACTTTCAAATCCAATATCTGAAATTAATCCTCGGAAATATGGGTAAGGGTCATCTATTTTTCGAAGCACTTCAATAACTTGTTGATCATATAAACCAAATCCGGTATTATTTTTCGTCAACTCGATTTCAGACACTTTATTGATAAAATTATAATATACTTTTCTAATAGCAAACATTAATCGAGATTCTTCACTCTGATTTTTCACACCTAATACAATCTTGTAACCTTCTTCCCATTTATCAACAAAATTCCTTATCATTTTCGGCGGATCCTGTAAATCCGCGACCATGAGTATTACCACATCTCCTTTTGCTTGAAGCAATGCATGATAAGGGGATCTAATGTGTCCAAAGTTTCTTGAGTTAACAATTACTTTTACATTCGAATCCTTTGCTGCAAGTTCTTTTAATATAGATACTGTATTGTCTTTAGACGCATTATCAATAAATATATGTTCATACGAATACCCAGCTAAGCTGTTACAAATCTCCTTGACTTGCATATACAACTCTTCCACATTTGATTCTTCATTATAACAAGGTGTTACAATACTTAATAATTTCATTACTTCACCTATTTGTTCTTATTTTTTTATTTATCGAACATCACTTTAAATTCTCCCCCTACACTTTCAAGTGAAGTGTACCTAGGCTCATATGTTAATACGCTCTTGCTTCTTATGTTTGTAGAATAATAATTATATTTATACCCTGAAGATGAAGTTTGTGAAAATGTCCTATCAATCTCAACTTTCAAGTTATATTCCTTAACAAAATAGTTTATTAAATCAAATTTACTGACTGGTTTTAAACTATATACATCAAACACGTCATTTAGCTCATGCTTATAAATACACAATTCTACTAAAGCTACAAAGTCTCTAGGGTGAATATAGTCTCTTACAATATCAATATGATTTGTTTTGAAAACTCCATTTTTTTTCAAACATTCACTGATGTCTGTTAGCAAATACTTTGATGTTGAATCAATGAATCTACTAAAAAAACCAAATATTCTTAAATCAACAATATTAAATTGATTATAAGCCCTGTGTTTTGCTTCCATATAAAGTTTTGTAATTCCATAAAAATGAGTCGGTAATAGACGATTAATTTCTACTTCACTTTTTGTAATTTCTTTAGCAGGTTGGTCAAATGATGTTGAGTATGCCGCACCGCTGCTTAAATTAATATATAATGTTTTAGGGTTGGTAACTAGAAAATTTAAAATTAAATTGTCATAGTATTCGGACACAGAGAATACAGAACTATATTCATCTTTAGACTTTATAGAATCAACAATGCCAATACAATTAATAATTACATCGTACGAATGAAATTTAAACTGTTCAAAAGCATGTAACGTATATTTACTTTTGTTAATCATGTGCTCATTTATAAAACATTCTAGCTTAGAGAAAGATCGAGCAAATAAGGCTAAGTGAAAGTTTTCATTTTCCGATAAGTAATAAATTAGATTTTTGGCAATATGGCTTGTTGCTCCTAGAATTGCTATCGTTTTTGACCTTATAACGGAAGTATCCATTGCCATCCTCCATGAAAGAATCTATTTAGGTACTTCCACTTCCTCGACCAGGTCAATTAGCATCAGTTCTTTCAGTTCATGACGCTCAAGATGTGGCGACATATCTTCAATAGGTCTATTTACAACTAATTTAGGATTAACAGTTGTATTTTGCTCTAGTGATACTACTATCACTATTGGTCCTTCGATGCTGAGGGCTTCAATAATTTTTAGTTCAGCTTCCTCAATTGAAGTTATATTGAACGAAGGAATATCATACGCTTGAGCGATTCTCATTATATTAGGTGAAGAATAAACTGTAGATTGCTTACGGCCTCCAAAATATAAATCTTGAAATTGTCTGACCATCCCAAGACAGTTATTATCCATAACAAAGATTTTAATCGGTAATCGATGCTTTGCAATCGTATCAAACTCTTGAATGTTTACCTGAATACCACCATCACCAGCTATAACAATGACTCTATTGTCATTTACTAAAGCTGCTCCTATTGCTGCTGGTAAAGCAAAACCCATCGCTCCCATTCCCCCAGAATTTAACAGCCTTTGATTCTCTTTTAACTTAAACGATTGCGAAGCCCACATCTGATGCTGTCCTACATCAAGACAGATTACATCCCCCTCATCACTTTTTGCTGAAAGCAACTCCATAAAAGTATTCGGATCTATATGCGCTTGCGGAGAATCATAACAACGTGTTGGAAATTTCATTTTGTAATTTTGTATTTTTTCCTTCCATTCGGAATAGCTACGCTTTTGGTGTTGATGGAGTCTTTCATTTAGTAAAATTAAAAAGCTTTTCACGTCACTATGAACAGCTATGTCTACATTAACTTTCGCATTTAATTCATGAAAATCAATATCTACGTGTATCTTTTTAGCAGCTCGTCCAAAAGTATCTGGTCTAGTACCTGTTTGTCTAGAATCAAGTCTAGATCCTAATATTATAATTAAATCACTATTAGCAATAGCTAGGTTACTGTATCTATTACCATACGACCCTATTAGACCAATGTATTCGTCTCGTGTATGCGGAAATGCATCAAGGCCCATTAAGGATGAAACAATCGGTATTCCAGTCAACTGCACAAGATCCTGCAATTCATTTGCAGCATTAGCAGCTCTGATCCCCCCACCTGCTAAAATGATAGGCCTATCAGCATTTTTGAGCAATTGAATAATTTCTTCCAATTCTCCTTCTGAGACATTATGGTTAATCTTTGATTGCAATTCTTTATATTCAGCAGTATTATAAAAACTCAGAAGACGATCTGGATCGATATTCTCTCTCTGTAAATTCATAGGTATATCAAGCAATACAGGCCCCGGGCGACCATTTTGAGCTAGATAAACAGCTTTTTCAAGATGAAATCTAATCATTTTTGGATCTGTAACAAGTTCTGCATATTTAGTTAATGACTTAGCCACACTTACAATATCAGTTTCCTGAAAACCAATTTGCCGGACTGGTTTATCAAACTTGTATTCATAAGTATTTACCTGTCCTGTAATAAACAAGCACGGAACGCTATCAAAATAACAACTGCCTATTCCAGTCAATAAATTCAACGCACCTGGACCGCTAGTAGCCATAGCTACTCCAAGTTTACCATTTAATCTCGCATATGCCTCTGCAGCAAACGCTCCTGCTTGTTCATGACGAACAGAAATGCAATGAATATCGTCTCGTAAATATACGGAGTCCAATAAATGTGCAATAGCTCCGCCAATAAACTCAAATACGTGCGAAGCTCCATTTTCTGCAATAAAGTCTATAACATAATCTGAAAGTTTCATAGAATTCTCCTTTTGTTATGTTTATAGTTATCGTTTAAATTGTGTATTAACATAATTTTCAATTTGTTCAAAACATACTTGCCTCATATTGGCACCTTCACGATATCTTTGCGTCCAAGATACTATGCTCTCCAGTGTTTCTTCTAAGTTCCATCGGGGTTCCCAACCCAAATGCGTTTTTGCCTTTGAACAATCTAACTTTAAATAATGCGCCTCATGTGGGTGCGGACCTTTGTCTACAGTGTAAATGCTATCCTCAGCCCATAATTCGCATATCTTATCTACAATCCAGTTTACAGATTTTGCATCGCTATCCGCGGGACCGAAATTCCATCCTTCTGCGTATTTTGTACCATGTAAATATAATTTTTCAGCCAGTAACAAGTAGCCTCCTAATGGCTCTAAAACATGTTGCCATGGTCTTATCGAATTCGGGTTTCTAATTATAATCTCTTTTTCTTCCAAAAGAAATCGAATACAATCGGGAATCAAGCGATCAGCCGCCCAATCTCCTCCACCAATTACATTCCCAGCTCTAGCTGAAGCTAAAGCTGTTCCATGCTCTGAATATCTCTCGCTATTGAAAAATGAATTTCTGTAAGCTGATGTAACCAATTCAGCGCAAGCTTTACTACTAGAGTAAGGATCGTATCCTCCCAACCGCTCATTTTCACGATAACCCCACTCCCATTCCTGATTCTCGTAGCATTTGTCTGTCGTTACATTAACCACAGCCTTTACACTAGGTACCACTCGAATAGCTTCAAATAAATTTACAGTTCCCATGACATTAACAGAATATGTTTCAACTGGGATTTTGTACGAATCTCTAACTAGCGGTTGCGCCGCCATGTGTATAACAATATCAGGTTTAAATTCTGTCATTGCTGTTTTTAATAATTCAAAATCTCTAATATCTGCAATTGTTGATTGATCTAGCAATTCCTTTATGTTACATATCTCAAATAAACTCGGAGATGTAGGAGGGAGTTGAGCATAGCCCGCTACTTTTGCTTCCATCTGGATTAACCACAAACATAGCCAAGACCCCTTAAAACCTGTGTGTCCTGTAACAAACACTCGTTTATTTTTCCAGAATTCAATCATACATTCTTCACCGATTCTTTATCCCAAATTTTCCAAGGTGCTTTCTCACTTGCCCACAATTGTTCCAAATGGTTTCTGTCACGTAGTGTATCCATTGGCTGCCAGAATCCTTTATGTTTGTACGCCATTAACTCCCCAGATTTCGCAAGATTCTCCAATGGGTCTTTCTCAAAAACAGAGGAGTCGTTCTCTATAAAGTCAAACACCTCAGGCTGACAAACAAAAAAACCTGCGTTTATCCAAGAGCCATCTCCTCGAGGTTTCTCCTGAAAGCCACGCACTTCATTGTAATCAGATATGTCCAAAGCCCCAAATCGGCCATCCGGTTGTATAGAAGTTACCGTCGCCAATCTTCCACTCAATTTATGAAATTCAACTAATTCTTTAATATTCACATTTGAAACACCATCACCATATGTTAGCATAAATGGTTCATGACCAATATATGGTTGAATTCTTTTAACCCTACCACCAGTCATCGTATCTATTCCAGTATTAACAAGTGTTACTTTCCATGGCTCGGCAGAATGATTATGGATGATGTTTTCATTATCATTTCTAAAATCGAAAGTAACATCTGATTCATGAAGGAAGTAATGCGCAAAATATTCCTTAATATAATATCCCATGTAACCTAAGCAGATTACAAAATCATTATATCCATAAGACGAATAAATCTTCATGATATGCCACAGAATCGGTCTTTGTCCGATTTCAATCATCGGTTTTGGTTTAAGGTGAGATTCCTCACTAATTCTTGTACCGTATCCACCAGCTAATATTACAACTTTCATATAAACCTCCTAAATTATTTATACTAATCTTATAATTTTTTCACTGTAAATTAATATATGAAAAAGAATTAAAATTGGGAGGTTGCCCTCCCATAATCCTAACTATTTTTAGAAACAAATTCTTTTATTTTTCTAATCATGTGGTCAATCATTACTTCGTTCAGTCCAGGATAAACACCAACTAAAAATGTATCATTTAATATTTTATCTGTATTTGTCAGATCACCATAGACACGATAATTAACTCCTTGGAAAGCAGGCTGTCGTGTCAAATTACCTGCAAATAACATACGTGTCTGTATTCTATTTCCTTCCAAAAAGTTAACAATATCATTCTTAGTGAAGTTTAAATTCTCACGTAAAGTTAAAATAAATCCAAACCAGCTAGGTTCAGAATTCCTCGTTGCAGTAGGAAAGATAAAATAATCATCAAGTTCCTTTAATCCTTCTAATAATCTATTAAAATTTTTTATTCTTGTTTCAACAAAAGAAGGGACTTTTTTTAGTTGCTCAACACCAACAGCAGCTTGCATATCAGATACTCTTAAGTTATAGCCGATATGTGAGTATGTATACTTATGATCATAACCATATGGAAGTGTTCCTACTTCCCATCCAAATCTTTTTTTACAAGTATTATCACAACCAGAAGGGCACCAACAATCTCTTCCCCAGTCTCTGAATGATTCAATAATCATCTTAAGTTGGGGGTTATTTGTATAAACGGCTCCACCTTCTCCCATGGTCATATGGTGTGGCGGATAAAAGCTAGATGTTGCAATATCACCGAAGGTACCTGTCAATTTACCTTCAAACTTTGCTCCCAGTGCATCACAATTATCTTCAATGACCCAAAGATTATATTTTTGTGCTAAATCTATTACTTTATCTATTTCAAATGGATTACCCATGGTATGGGCAATCATAATTGCCTTTGTCTTTTCTGAAATGGCCCCTTCAATTCTATCTACCATAATGTTATAAGTCCCAAGATCGACATCAACAAACACTGGAACAGCACCATTTTGTACAATTGGAGTTACTGTAGTTGGAAAGCCAGCTGCTACAGTGATAACTTCATCACCAGGTAATATACGTCTATTTCCCAATTTCGGGGAAGTAAGTGCTGAAAAAGCCAGTAAATTTGCTGACGAACCTGAATTAGTTAATAAAGCATATCTGACTCCAATAAATTCAGCAAACTCTTTTTCAAATTGTTTGCTGAATCTTCCTGCGGTTAACCAAAAATCCAAGGAAGAATCGACAAGATTTTTCATTTCTTTTTCATCGTACACACGTCCACCGTATGAGATAGTTGAAGAGTCTGAATTGAAGGATTCCTTTTTCTCATGAAATGTTTTATAAAACAATTCTACTTTCGACAGCAATTCGAATCTCATAATTTTCTCAGCAACATCTCTAGATATACTGCTTACATAAATAATTTCCGACTCATCATAAATACCTTTTTCCCTAATATCAAATACCCTACTACCCATTCCGTCAATTTCTATAAGCATTTGAAAATTAGGTTCTGTTAGTTCCTTAACGTTTAGTTTAACAACTTCATATATACTGCCTACAACATTAACATTAGTAATAACAGCTAAATCACTAGTTAATTTACATTGAACTAAATCATTTATTATCAACATGTCTTACGCTCCATTTTTGAAATTTATTAGTTTTGAAACTCCAAAATTTATGACCAATGAAACTAACTACGGTTGTTATAAATAATGCAACAACCTGAGAGAACAAAGGGTTTATTCTTAGATAGTTAACCATTATATAAAGCAATAACAAATTAATTAAGAATGAACATACATAAACTCCCATGAATTTCACCAAGTTTTTATATGTATGACTTCCCGATTTAAAGGTCCACTTGCTATTCCACAAGTAACTGTGAACTACTCCGAGAGTATGGGCAATTAGCAACGAAAACATATAATTTAAATCAAAAGATCTCAAACAAAGAAAATAAACTATATAACCAACAATGGTATTTAGTACTCCTACAATCAAAAATTTAATAGTTTGGGATCGCATTATTGTAAACCTTCCATAAGCTAGTCGTATTCTGCAAGGATTCCACTATGGCTTGAATAATATTCCAGAAATAGGTCCTAGTAACTCGAATATAGATGCAAAATGGGTAATGTAAAGTATCAAGAACACAAAATAAATAACTAATGAGTAAGACAAACTTCCATGCCAAATGATTTGAAGTGATTTCTCATCAATTATTTGCTTGATAGATCTTACCCCGTTTCTCAATAAGTTTACAATGTCACCATTTAGCAAGCCAACTCCCATTATTAAGGCTTGTATAGAGAGTGCATATCTTTTTTCTATATGTGCAACACTAATACTTAAAATGGTAAAAACAAAAGCTAAAACAATTAAGGAGTTTGGTGTAAAAAAAGAACTTAGCGTTTTACAATTCTTATATATTGATCGGAAGCAAATATAAACAAGCGTAGCTCCCAGTGTTAACATCGAAACACTTGGATCCAATCCATCAAAACTTATAGCTATTAAAAGTCTGTTACACCACCTCGAAATAAAATCTACTGGATGTTTTACTATCAATTTAATATATTCACTATTCGAATAGACCCCTCCGCCCTTTGGTAATAATTCAATTCTTTCATTTGCTTTATCACCATCTTTTTCCTTAATTATTGCCGTTCCTCTATTGTCAGGGATAACCGTTAAATCTGGGCCCATTGTCATACCCAATAATTTTGCGCTTAAGGCATATTGAGCCCATTGTTTGCTTGTGGCTAACCCTACCTTGCCCGGATATATCCTTTCAATAACCACATTTTGGAACTGAACCTCAACAAATTTTACTACTCCCAACCCAACTGTTAGTAATACTATACAAGTAATAGGCACTACTAAAAACTTACTACTTTCTCTAGAAATTATTTTGCTAAAATCTTTTTTAAAAATTATGATACAAGCGTAAATAAACAATAATATTGCAGCTACTCCATATTGTCCACTACCACCACTTGCTAATCCACAAGAAAGTCCTGCCAATATAAAATAAGCCAACTTATACTTCTTAGTAAAAGGTATATCTTGTATCAAAAATATAACACTAGTTCCCAAAACAAAATACGTAAAACTTGGCAAATCAATCATCAATTGTCTTAATGCACCAGAAGGTTGCCAAATGGTAAAAGCGATGGCTATAAATATAAATCGCATAACCAAGTTTATTTTCACTTTACATAGTTTCGAAACTATATACGGCATACCAATAGCAACCGAATAAGCAAATAACAACGAATAGTATACTTTAATCGGTATGAACTCATTAATATTTAGGTACCTAGAAAGTTCATACAGCCATACATATGGGAATACAGCTTGATATCCTTTATAAAGAACATAAGACTGGTATGTATAACTGTCGTAGTAAGTTGTAATCGTCTTCCAAATATCGCCTGCATCGCCACTCCAATCCACAAAACTTTCCAAATGAATTATATTCGCAAAAAGAAGTGTAAAAGCAAAAACAAAGGCAGCTGCCGCATGCCATGTTTTTCTTACGCTTAACATCATTATCAATCTCCCTAACTCAATTTTCGCAGTACGAGTCTTTCGATTCCATTTTGAAAACACTGCTTCCAAGATCATCTTCACGATTGTCTCTTGATACCATGGTTTCGGTGGTTACGATACTCCCTTTCTTAGCAATTGGCAGTAGCCGCAAGAGTTATGAATAACCGCGCCAAGCTTATCGTGCTATAGTTCTGACTTTTGGGAAATTGCTGTATCTACTCTGTCGACACTACCGTAAATTTGCTTCAATATAGATCCATGATTTTTCTCCGCATAATATAGTGATGATAATAATTGCAACAATATTATAAATACGATTTCTCATCCTTAGAAATTAATCTCTGCATCCTTCAGTAGTGGATGATTTTGATCCTTTCCGGAAAGAATTGGCTTCGATATAGGCCAATCAATACCCAGAGAAGGGTCATTCCAAAGAATACCCCGATCATGCTCAGGAGAATAATATTGATCGACCTTATACAAAACCTGAGTATTTGGCACAAGTGTACAAAACCCATGAGCAAAACCTCTTGGTATCAGAATTTGGCATTTGTTAGCTTCGCTAAGAATAACCCCTATCCATTGACCAAAAGTAGGCGAGTCCTTACGAATATCTACAGCTACATCGTAAATCTCCCCCGAAACTACGCGTACCAGCTTAGCTTGTGCTTTTGGATTTAACTGATAGTGAAGACCACGTAAACCTTCAGCTTCCACGGAATGTGAGTGATTATCTTGAATAAATGTAAAATCAATACCCAGATCAGCAAACTTCCGACTGTTATAGCTTTCCATAAAAAAGCCGCGATGGTCACAATGGACATCGGGCTCAACAATGTAAACTCCTTGGAGTTTCGTGGATCGGATTCTCATTAAAACACCTCTTAAAATTTAAACTTCCCAAATTCCTCTCCAAAGAACATATCTCTGGCTAATTCGTTCGCTTTCGCTAAAGAGGCGTGAGTACCTGCATCAGTCCACCAACTATGTAAAATATCGTAAGTTAGTTGATTTCTAGCGATGTATGCGTTATTTACATCTGTAATCTCTAGCTCACCACGACTTGAAGGTTTAAGTGTCTTAACAATATCAAAAACAGAGTTGTCATACATATAGATTCCTGTTACAGCATAATTACTTTTCGGATGAATAGGTTTTTCTACAATTGAGATAATTTTGTTATCAAGTAGCTCAGGAACACCGTACCTTTGCGGATCTTGAACTTCTTGAATGAGAATTTTTGCACCCCTTTGTTGAAATTTAAAATTGTTTACAAAGGGAACGATACTATTTTCAAATACATTATCACCCAGAATAACTACCATGTTATCATTACTTACAAAATGCTCTGCTAAATCCAATGCTTGAGCAATTCCACCAGCTTCATCTTGAACTTTATAAGTAAAAGTAACTCCTAATTCTCTCCCGCTGCCGAGTAAATTGACTACATCGCCCATGTGTTCTTTTCCAGTAATAATGAGAATATCGCAGATATCTGCTTGCTTCAGCTTTGCTATTGAGTGAAAAATCATTGGATACTTTCCAACAGGAAGAAGATGCTTATTCGTAACTTTTGTTAAGGGATATAATCGGGAACCAGTTCCACCCGCCAGGATAATACCTTTCATTTTTCACACTCCGCTTTTAAATTAATATATTTAGGAATTACTTACCGTGACTAAAAACAAAAGATATGTAATTACGAAATTAAGTCCTCTCGAAATTACATATCTAATTTTAATTGAAAAAGTGCCTTATGTACTAATTATTGATTAAATGATCTTTAATTAGCTCAAGAATTTCTGCAAAACTACTAACTTTCCTTAGAATAGCCTCATCGATTTTCAAGTTAAATTCTTCCTCAAAGGTGGTTAACAATGATGCTCTAGACAAAGAATCCCAATCGTCCAAACTGTCTAATTGAGTATCACTTGTTATTGTTCCATGTTCAACCATTACAATATCTTCAAATATTTTCGTAAATTCATTTACATTCATGACAATTGCCTCTTTTCATTTTATATTAGATTTAATTTAATTAGACATGCACTCCACGAATATCCCACACCAAAACCAACTAACACAGTGCGATCTCCATTTTTACACTTTCCTTCTTTATAATCCCTAATTAAAGCAATAGGAATCGTCGAAGAAACAGTGTTTCCACAATCGGCAAATTGAATAGAAAATTTATCTGAAGGAATTCCAATTTTCCGACGCAATGTTTCAAGCATATATTGGTTGGCCTGATGGAGAACAAAATAATTTACTTCATCTAAATTCATGTTGCTTTTTTCCAGAACACCTTGAATAGCTTTTGGAACTTCTTTCGATGCAAAATTAAATATCTCATTGCCGTTCATATACAAATTACTTCTAGATCTGAAATTACCGTATGCATCTTGAACTTCTTCAAATGAAGAGGAAGAAAAAGGTTCCTTTAATCCACCAGCATGAATGATTAAATGTTCAGCACCCTTACCATTAGTACCAAACACAAATGAACCAATGAATTCGTCGTCTTCATCAGTACTTGAAATCAATGTAGCTGATGCTGCATCCCCAAATAATAATTGAACATTTCTATCCTTAGGGTTTATATATTTACTATAAGTATCTGCCGTTAACAATATAATATTTTTGGCCTGACCTGTTTCTATCAATGCTTTAGCTAAGGATAAGCCATACACATAGCCAGAACAACCCAGATTAAAGTCTAAGGCCCCGCAGCTAGTTGGAAGTCCCAACCGTTCTTGCAGTAAACATGCCGTTGTAGGAAGGATATAATCAGGCGACTGGGTACAATATAATAAATAGTCAATATCTTTAGGCTCAATAATACCACGATTAAATAATTTATTAGCTGCATGAGCAGCTAAATCAGATGCAAATTCATCTGGTGCAGCAATATTTTTTGTATAAATCCCTATCTTACTTGTAATTCTATCGTTTGGATCGTTATAATCCTTACCTGAAGGAAGATAATAGTCAATGGCTTTAATGTAACTTTTCATCTAAAAAGCTTCCCCTTTCAGCAATATTATACTCTAGATAACGTGGAAGGTACTTTTGAGACAATTTTAGCAGGATTTCCTGCAACAATCACATTTTCAGGAACATCTTTCTTAACAACACTACCAGCCGCAACGATGCTACCCTTACCAATTTTCACTCCCGGTAGTATAACTGCACCGACGCCTAAAGAAACGTAATCTTCAATAACGGCTCCAAAAACATCATCGTTATAACCTTTTTTACCAAATAAATTATCATTAGCCATAGTAACTCCTACGCTAATAAATACATGATTACCAATCTTTACTCGACCAGTAATATGTGTGTTATCCATGATACGTGTATGATTTCCAATTTGTACATCGGTATTAATAGTAACGCATCTGCTAATTAAAACGCTATCGCCAAGCCTGACATTAGGCATTATTGAAGAATTATCACCTATTAGAGAATCTCTGCCTATTACTACATCTTCGTAAATAATTACATTACTGCAGATTGATACTTCATTGGATATGAGTGTTTCTTTTCTCTTTGAAATTTCCTTTTTCATAACCGAAGTCGGCGTAACACTTCTGCCGATTACTGAATGCTCACCTATTACTACATTACTACCAATTACTACATCTTTATAAATTATTGCATAGTCTCGGATTTCTACATTATCCCCAATATTATTACCATAAAGCTTAGCTGTATCGCAAATCATTGGTGTCCCTCCTCCTTCACGAACATATCAAACTGATATATATTCATCGATTGTTTAGTTTAGAGCACGTAAATAAATGAACCTTCTAATTACTCTCACAAGAAAATAATCTAAATTACAAACTAATAATTTAATTAATTGATATCGCGAATGCCTTATCATTGATTCTTTATATTGAAGCATTAACCAGCGTCTATAAAAAGGGGAAAGGAATTCTGTGTGTTGTAAAGATTCATATTGCATTATCATTATTCTATCTTTTTCCAAAATCGGATTAACTTTTTTATTAGTACTTATGCCACCTAAACGATATTTAACAGATACAATGCTTAATGAATGTATTTTAATCCCAGAGCGAGTCATCTTTAACCATGTTGGCCAGTCCTCTGTCAAGAGATAGCGTTCATCAAAACCACCAATTTTATGCAAGACTGATCTCTTTATGAATACTCCAACAGCACCAATCGCATTAAATCCACTTAAAGTCGCATATTGTCTTTTAGCTGATTTATTCCCCATGCTCTTCAAGTTACTTTGTGTTGGATAAAAACCTCTGAACTTAATTAAGTCTTGATCATACACTGCACAAAGTGTATTTACTACGTCCCATTTGTTATTTTGCATACTTGAGATTACATTCTCAACAATCATATAATTGAAAAATAAATCACCTGGAGAAATAAATTTAATATATTCGCCTTTTGATAAATTCACGGCAATATTAGCATTTTTCACAGTACCTACGTTGGCAATGTTTTGATGAATAATTACGTTTTTTATATTTATTTGTTTTGTTTTGTTTACATAAGTTCTAACTCTTTCAAGGTCAAAGCTATCGCTAGCATCATCACAAATAATAAGCTCTACACTAGGATATGTCTGAACTAATATTGAATCTAACGTTTCCCACAACATATCAATATTTTGGTACACCAAAACAATAATACTTAAATATGGCGATCTACTACCTGACTCAAAAACCATTACCGTCTCACCTTTTTAAAGTTCAAATCTGTTGACAGTAGTAACGACTTTTTCTATTTGCTGTTGCGTCATTCCAATAAATAAAGGGATACTTAGCTCAGACTCAGAAAGTTTTTCTGATACTGGAAAATCACCTTGTTTGTAGCCTGCATCTTTATATGCTTGCTGTAAATGTATCGGTATTGGGTAATGAACAAGAGTTTGTATTCCATTCATATCAAGGAAAGTTTGCAGCTCTTTTCGATACATAGTTTGAATTGCAAATACATGCCATACATGATTTCGATTTTCAATTACTTTTGGAAGCTTTATTAAATGATTGTTTATGTTTTTCAGATAAAAATCAGCAATTTGATTACGTTCAAAATTCCATTCATCTAGAAATCTTAGCTTTACTCTTAAGAACGCTGCTTGTAATTCATCCAGGCGAGAATTAGCACCTTTTTGATTATGATGATATCTTACTGACGAACCGTAATTTACATATTCGCGTATATAACTAGCCAGTTTAGCGTCATTGGTGACTACAGCGCCGCCATCTCCTAATGCTCCTAGATTCTTGCCTGGATAAAAACTGAAGGTAGCTGCATCTGCAAGCGAGCCTACTTTTTTATTGTTATATAAAGCTCCGTGGGCTTGAGCAGCATCCTCGATTAACTTTAAATTATATTTTTTTGACAAAACTGATAATTCTTCCATATCAGATGCTTGTCCATATAGTTGAACAGCAATTATCGCTTTTGTTTTTGATGTAATTAATTTTTCTATTTGTGTTGGATCAATATTAAAACTATCGGGCAACGCATCACAAAGTACAGGTGTAGCACCTGCATAATTAACGGCAAGTGCAGTAGCAATAAAAGTATTAGCTGGCAAGATTACTTCATCTCCTTGGCCTATTCCAAATCCTTTTAATACTGCAACAATTGCGTCCAACCCATTACCGCAGCCCACACAATAGCTTGTCGAACAATAATCAGCCCATTCTATTTCAAACTGTCTACATTGTTCTCCATTAATAAACCAATCTTTATTTAATACATCGTTATAGGCTTTATCCAATTCTGGTCTTAGTCTTTCATGCATATATTTCACTGTTGCGTAAGGAATATTCAATGGTTCCACTCCTAACTACGATAAGGATTTGTTGTAATAAAATGATCATAATTTCTTATATAATCGGATTCATCATAAGGTTGAGATGCTAAAACAAGTAGGGTGCTTCCCTTCGAAAAATCATACATTTCCCGCCATATATTAGGTCCGATATATAATCCTTCACCAGGATTATCTAGTTTGTATACCACTTCCTCATCCGGTGTCTTTAGTCGCACTTTAATGGAACCACCTAAAGCAATGAGTACTTGGTGAAGTCTTTTATGAGAATGAAACCCTCTAACTACTTCACTTTGTACATCGTAAATATAATAAACTCGTTTAATTTCAAATGGAATATCAATCCCACCTTCAATGGGGTTGAGTTTACCATACAGATCATTAAATAATTTAAATCGGATAATTCCTGTATTATACATAATTATCTCCTACATAATTATTTATTTAAGTAAGCTTAGTATCTTTCGATACATATATAAAATAACTATAACACCTAGAATGGATACTCCAGAGTATGCTAAAACTTCCCTCATAGTGGACAAAGAAAATCCAAAAAGAATATCCCAATCAAGTGGATACATTACAAAACAAAGAAAAGCAAGTCCACTTAATTTTTTAAGTGAAAAATTTGCAATTTCTTGCAAATTAATTCTAAGCTTGTAAAAAAAAGAAAACTTAGATATTATTTTAGCTTTAGCTTTATTTAAAAAAATTCGCATTACAGTTAATATTAATTCTTTATCCTTACTATTCAAAACAGCAATAGCTTTTCCAATTTTCGATTTATTCCTAACAGTAAAATCTTTGAAATACTTTAGCTTAATGGCTACTAATTCAGTTCTAATTCTTGTCTTAGCATCGTCATTTAAAAATGTTATATCAGTCATTTCTGTAAGAGCTTTCATGGTATCAAGTAAGTATAATCGTGTACTTTCTGACGAATACCTTGTATTACCATGACTTATACCACCATCTCTATGTTTTAACATTGGAAAGCCTAAATATTTGACAGGTGTCCCCCTATTCAATGCTTTGACATAAAAAGGAACGTCTTCGATTAGAGTATAATTTTCATCATAATAACCATATTTATCTAAGTATGCCCTCGGTGCTAGCGTTGAAGTTGAAAAAAAATAACGTTTGCATAACTCATTCAATAATTCTTTTGTAGTACATGAATATAAAAAAGGTTCATCTTTTTCTTCTGGGTAGTAAAAAAGAACCTTATCTAATTTTTCATCCATCATTAATGCTTTTCCTACCGCAAGACATTCTTCTGAATGTTCTTCATAGAAATCGACATATTTTTGTACTACATCCTCTGAATAAATGGCATCATCTCCTGCAATCAAAAGGTAATATTTACCGGAAGACATTTTAACTGCTTTATTAACGTTTTTTACAGTTCCAATATTGGTTTCATTATTATTTATAACGAAATTATTAATATTAGGGGTTTTATTCATTCTTAGATATTCATCTAACTCAGGCGAATTAAAATCCTTTGAGCCATCATTACTAATAACAAGTTCAATATTACTATAAGTCTGCGACAAACATGAATTAATACACTCATGTATGTATTTATAATTATTATACGTCAAAATAACAATACTTACTAATGGTGAATTCATAAAGGCACCCCTAAGCTATTCGATTATAGTCTCCAACTATAATCATCCTGTTTAATCATTTTAAATATATTTTTAGCAAAATAATAAAGCTCATAATCAAGTTCGTTAAATAACATCAACTTATTCCTGGTATTGTTACTAAGATTTTCAAATTTTATATTTTGCATATATTGTGGTGGCTCATGTTTAAAAATAATATCATCTGTTATATTAGATCTAGGAAAAGTTGTATTATTATATCCCATATTTTTTGATAGTATATGAATGGAAGCTTCTATTTCCTCAAAAATACCAATAAAATTAAATTTTCTTAAATTAATTTTTGCAAGTTCCAAGTCATCTATATTAGCTCTTTCCTTGTACAAAAACCACATTGGATTTTTGCTCGCAAAAGTTTTTGTTTGGATATTATCATAAATTTCAATAAATTCTTCAAATGATATTTTTTTAATCGTAAATAAGTAATAAATTGACTCTGGAAGATGGCTGTATTTAGCTATTCCACCATCAATATAATAATTAATTTTTACTAGGAAATTATAACAAGAAATAATTCTTAAAGCAGGTTCTCTTAAAAAAGTAACCATAGCATGCTCAAAATACTTCTCTTTGAAGAGATTACTAACTTCTTGAGCTAATTCAAAGTTAAAATGCCCCGAAATGAATTTATACCTGGATGCTATTTCATTCAAATTATTAGTAAATGTAACATTCTCATATCCCCCTTTATCTTGAGGTGTTCCAAATTTATAAGCACATTTAAAATAATTCTCTTCATCATCATAAAATTGACCTAAATAATCGCATAAGCTCGTGCCTGCCGATTTTGGAATATGTAGGAAAATAATAGGTTTAGTCATTTATGACCCTTTCAGCTTCAATGATGTAAAGTACATTTTTGGATGTATATGCGATTTTTGAATAACCTAACTTTTCAATAAAGTATTCAACATATTCATTGTTATCATCAATCAAATTACTTTTGTCATATATTATCAGTTTAGGCTTTAAATTATTGTAATCTATTTCATTTGACCATGCATAAAAATTAGAATCAACATTTAAAATATCAATTTCAATACCACCATTAATTTCGGCTGACAAACTTTCAAAATCCCCTATGTATTTGTCGCGTTCTCTAATTTTATTTTCCTTCAACATAAAACCATTAGAACCCCTTTTATAAAGGTAAAAAGTATTACTAGTTAAACTACCACCACTTGATAAATCCATATATATTAATTCACTAATTTCTTTCTTCATTAACATTAATACATAAGAACATAAAATGCTTTCTTCAGCATTATCTAATTTTAAATAATCGTCGTAATTTTTATAGCGTTCATTTATTTTCCATATCTTATTTTCAATTTCATACAGCAAATCATTATAGTAATCATTTTGTTTCAATACATTTTCCACTGTATTTTTTAAAGAGCTTTCAGACAAATGGATTTTTTCATTTAATGTTTGTATGTTTTTTTCTAAATGCTGATTTTTTTTACATACTGTTTTATTCTCTTCATTCACAATATTTTCAAGAAAATTTAATTTCTCATGTACTAATTGTAGCTGACTTCCCAGAAATTGAACTTTTTCAGTATTTACTTGTAATTGATTTTCCAAATATTTAATTTTTCCATTATTTACTTGTAATTGTTTTTCCAGAAATCGGTTTTTTTCATTTGTTACTTGTAAATTATTTTCTAGAGATTGGTTTTTTTCATTTGTTACTTGTAAATTATTTTCTAGAGATTGGTTTTTTTCATTTGTTATATTCAAAATAATAGGTTTTAAACCCCAAATAATCATTTTTTTTAAGAAATCCCTAACAAATGCCATATAATCTCCTTACCTAGAATTTTAGCTTTCCTTATATTTTCTCATTATTTCAGACGTGTTCCCTATTTCTTTCATCTTCCCCTCTTCTAACCAAATAACACGGTTACAAAGCTCCTCAATCTGCTCTTTTGAGTGTGACACAATAACAACTGTTGTACCATCTGTAAAAAGTTCTTCAATACGCTTCTTACTTTTTTCTTGAAATTTATAATCCCCAACAGAAAGTACTTCATCGACAATTAAAATATCTGGTTTTATCGCTGTTGCAATTGAGAAAGCCAGCCTGGCAATCATACCGGAAGAATAGTTTTTAATCGGTACATCAATAAATTTCCCAAGCTCTGAAAATGCAGCCACTTCATCAAACATCTCTTTCATATATGGGCGTGAATAGCCTAAAACCGCACCATTTAAAAACACATTTTCACGACCTGTTAAATCAAAATTGAATCCTGCACCTAATTCAATAAGCGGGGCTATAGCCCCATTGATTTTCACTTTACCTGTTGTTGGTTTTAGTACTCCTGCTATAATCTTTAACAATGTACTTTTCCCAGCTCCATTAAGACCTATTAAACCGAAGACTTCGCCTTTTTTTATACTGAATGAAATATCTTCTAATGCCTTAAATTCTTCATAAAACAATTGCCCCTTTAACATCCTTACAAAGTACTCTTTTAAACTGTCTACTTTTTCAGTACTTATGTTGTACAGCATCGAAACATTTTGAATATCAATTGCTATATTTGATTCCATGATCAAACCTCTTTTTTTATATATGTAGAATGAATCGATCTTGTTTTTTAAAGAATAGAAATACACCTAATAATAAAGAAACAAGCCCTATAGATAGACATGTAACATGACTCATCAGCGAGGGTACCTGCCCGTAAATTACTATATCCCTGAACATTTGCAAGAAGTACGCAATAGGATTCGCATCTACAATAAACTTAACTTCTTCTGGAATGATAGAAGCGGGATAAAAGATTGGTGTAAAATACATCCAAGCTGTAAGTAATAATTCATATAAATAATTTAAATCCCTGAAAAACACTGAATAGGCGGCAACAATCAAACCAATACCTATTGAAAATAAAAATAAATATAGAATTGGCAATGGAAACAATAAAATAGAATAGTTTATTTTCACTCCTGTAAATATCATAACCATAAACAAAGCAACTAATGAAAACGCGGTATTGACCAAGCCAGATACACCTTTAGAAATAGGGAAAATATATTTCGGCACATATACTTTTTTAATTAATCCAGCATTATTCATAATCGAAGTTAGGGCAGAACTAGTTACTTGGGAGTATATATCCCAGACGATTCTTCCCGTAAATACATATACTGCAAAATTTTCTATACTACTTTTAAAAACCGATGAAAATACGATTGTCAAAATAATCATCATCATTAGGGGTTGTAAGACACTCCATAGAATCCCTAAAAAAGAGCGTCGATATTTAATTTTCAAATCATTAACAACTAACTCATAAAGTAAATATCTGTATTTCATAAAATTTTCTATATATGATTTCATAAAGTTTTTAAACCGCCTCCCAATCCTTCACAATTTTTCGATGCACTCATTGACCCTGACACTCCGCTTTGTCCGTTGAAATTGTTTCATAGCCGATTAAATTCTGTGCACTGATTTAAAAGTACATTTCTCAAACCAATAAAACCTCATTAATTTTAACAACATAGATGTAATTTGAAATAATGAATGTATGTTATATAATATACCAAAGAATCAAAACATTAGTTATTATGAAGGAGACTATCTGGAATGAGTGCAAGTAAGAATGCCTACGCGGCTTCGCGTGCAAAATCGAATGGAACGATAACGACGGATAAAAGCTCTGTCATCTTTTGGGTATTGGCTGTGTTTACGGGCTTATTTATGTTCTGGGCACCTTTTCAGAGGGCGCTGTTTAATGGCGGTACATCTGAGTTTGAGAGAAGCATTTACTCCGCTTCCGTGTGGTCCTCCATCATCCTTTTACTTGTTGCTATTCTAGCGTTATTTGTGTTTAAGCTTCAAGAAAAGAAAGATTTACTTACTATTCTAGTTTTCATCATGCCGCTTACGTATGTTATCTCGTTGTCGAACTCGGCATCTCACTATTTGGCAACAAATATGGTTTACATCCAAATGCTGTATGCAACTTTCTTCATTTTAGGTGTATTTTTGACAAAAAACAAGCTTGGCGTGTCGATAGTTAGCCAATTATTCATGATCTCTGGATATTTCATCGTGTTATTTGGACTTTTGTACTGGTTAGGCAATAAAACCTTCGCAGGACACCTTGTCGGATGGTTTGCGCTCATGGATGGAGTCGATGCAAATCTGTACCGCGATGCAATCATGACAGATTCCAACGGACTACGTTTAACCTCAGTCTTCCAGTATGCCAATACGTACGCAGCTTTTTTAATTACAATAACGCTTAGTTCTTTATTCTTCATCATTAAATCTCGTAAATGGTATGTAGTTCTCATTCATGCATTTTTATTGATTCCAACTATCATCTCTTTCTGGCTGACCTTATCACGTGGGGCCATTGTCGTAATCCCAGTGGTATTCCTCATCATGATGTTCTTCTTCCGAATGAGTCGCCAGATCTTAGCTCTAGTTCAACTTGGACTAGCGTTCGGCACTTCCCTAATTATTTTAGAAAAGGTAACGGATATTGGCATCGGGCTACAAAAGCAACCTAGTGCTTCAGAATCTTGGCATGGTTGGTGGATTCTGTTACTCGCTTCCTTAGTTTTTGCTGGACTGTCCGTCGCTATTCAACGCTTTGGTGAGCCATGGTTGGAGCGCATAACAGCTCGATTTGATGCTAAGAAGTATGCAACATTTATTCTTCCGATCGCAGCTGTCCTGATTGGTGTGGTTGGAGCTATTCTTATTCTAAGTGATACTGGGTTTAAAAACATTCTTCCTGAGAATGTCAAAACTCGTGTTGAGAATATTAATTTCCAGCAGCACAGTGTGTTGGAGCGTGGAACGTTTTATAAAGATGCTGTTAAGCTATGGTCCGACTATCCGATCATTGGTGCTGGTGGCGGAGCTTGGGCTTCCCTTTATGAAAAATATCAAAACAATCCATACACAAGTCGTCAAGCCCATAACTTTGCTCTGCAATATTTGGTTGAAGCCGGTGCGCTTGGTTTCCTAGCTTTTATCGGATTTGTCATTGCCGTTAGTTGGATCTATATCCGGAGTTACATTCGAAGTTCTCAGGAAAAGAGAGATCTGCACTTCCTATTTTTCATTATCATGACTTCCCTGTTAGTCCACAGTATGATTGACTTTGATTTGAGTTATGTCTACTTAGGTGCGATTCTATTCCTTGCTCTAGGCGGTATGTTGAGCAACAGCTCATCAGGCGAGCTGCGGTTGAAGTCAAAATCAGCCCTTATTCATAAGATATTCCCTGCAAGCATTGCGGTACTGTCGCTTGTGATGTTCTTCATCTCAGCTCAGCTTCTTTCAGCCAACAGTTCCTACAAGCAAACTATTGAAGTTATAAAAACAAGTAAAGATTACAATCAGATTGTGAAGCCTCTTGACAAAGCCATTTCGTTGCATCCTAGTCATCCGGATTATTTGTTAACAGGTCAAGTGAGTCGAATTGGACTTCTCCTTCAAGTTTATAGCCAAATGCAGAAGGAAAACCCGAATGATCCTACGAAGAGTGAGCCATTTTTCAATCAAGCCCAAGACTTAATGAGTCAGCTTTTGAAAAAAGAGCCTCATAACCGCGTCGTGGCCATGCAGCAGCTAAACATGCTTCTCATCAAAGGGAATAAACAAGGGGCTTTGGAATGGTCAAACGCTCAAATTCCAAACTATCCTTGGTATATGGATATGTATGAGAAGAGTATTTCACTGAATATTGAGCTAGCAGGAGAAGCGAATGCCAAAGGCAACGCACAAGAGTTCAACTCGAAATTAGAGAATGCTCTTGCTACGTATAACGAAGTTCTTGCGCGTATTGATTCCCTGAAAAACTTACCGAAAGAACAAATGCAAGGACGTGAATTCGCAGTCACTCCATCGATGGCACTCAATATTGGCCAAATTAGCTATATGCGTGGTGATTTTAAAGGTGCTATCGCGCTGATTCAACCACATATAACTGAGAACATGGATGATCAGGTGAACCGTCTAATAATCCGCTGGTATCTGGCCATCTTGCAGAAACAAGGTACCCCAGATCAAGCGTTAATGAACAAGTTAATTGCGAAGGATCCAGCTGAGAAGCAGAATATTGATGCGATTGTTGCAACTGTTTTTCCAGCTAAATAGAGAGGGTGCCACAGGGATGTGGCACTTTTTTTGTCCCTATAAAGCAAAAAAAGGCTACAACCATCAAGGTTGGATAGCCTATCGCTTTCTTGTTACAAACTCGATCTCACTTCTCAATCCACTCACGCCTTAACGCAAAAAGCTCGCGCAGCTCGCTTGTCGACATCTCCGTGACCCAGTTCTCGCCGGTACCGACGATTTGGTCACTGAGGCCCTTCTTACGCTCGATCATCTCGTCGATTCGCTCTTCGAGCGTGCCGAGCGTAACAAACTTGTGCACCTGCACGTTGCGCGTTTGCCCGATGCGGAAGGCGCGGTCCGTGGCCTGATTCTCCACGGCGGGATTCCACCAGCGGTCATAGTGGAACACATGATTCGCCGCTGTCAGGTTCAACCCCGTTCCTCCTGCTTTTAGCGAGAGGATGAAGATGTGGCAACGCTCCTCCGCGGGGAGCGTCGCATCCTGGAAGCGCGCGATCATCGCATCGCGCTTCACTGCACTAACCCCCCCGTGCAAGAACTGCACGGGCTCTCCCAGCGCCTGCGCAAGCGTAGCCTGCAGCAGGTGGCCCATCTCGACGAACTGGGTGAAGATGAGGCAGCTGCCTCCTTCGCTCCTGAGTTCGTCTATCATCTCAACCAACCGCTCCAGCTTCGCTGAGCGTGTTCTCATCTCCGCGGCGGCGAGTGCGCCGCGCCCCTCTTTTGCTTTCGCTCCTGCTTTCGTGTCTGCTTTCGATCCTGCATTCGCACCTGCTTTCACGCCTGCTTTCGTTCCTGCCTTCGTGTCTGCATTCAATCCTGCTTTCATGCTCGCATTCGATCCTGCTTTCTCGCCTGCTCTCACACCCGCTCCACCAATCTCCCTCAAAAACAAACCTGGATGATCACAAATCTGCTTCAACTTCATCAACGAGGTAAGAATAAGCCCCTTCTTCTCGATCCCACTGGAGTCCTCAATCTTCTCCATCAAGCTCTGCACGACATTCTCATACAGCGCCCCTTGCTCTGTGGTGAGGCGAACATACGCCTTTCCCTCATATTTATCTGGCAAGTCCAGCTGAATCGCTGGATCCTTCTTAAGCCGTCTCAGCAGGAACGGCCTAATCAAACGTTGTACACGCCCCGTCAGTTCTTTCGCACCATCCCCGTTCTTCTCGATTGGACCTACATACTGGCGGTTAAAATGAGTCAACGTCCCCAGGTACCCCGGGTTCGCAAAGTCAAAAATCGACCACAACTCAGTCAATCGATTCTCAATTGGTGTGCCCGTCAAAGCGATACGCTGCCCTGCTTCTAGCTTACGTATCGCCTGTGACTGCTTCGTATAAGCATTCTTGATATTTTGTGCCTCATCCAAGCAGAGCGAGTCCCATGTGACACTCGACAGCTCCTCTTCATCCAACTGTGCGAGCGTATAGGACGTAATCACTAAGTCAGCATCACTAAGCGATGCTTCGAAAGCTTCCCCTTTTGCCCGCTGCGCACCATAATGAAGTTGAATCTGAAGCGTCGGCGCGAATCGCGCAAGCTCCTTCTGCCAATTACCAAGCACAGAGGTCGGACATATGAGCAATGACGGTTTTGATTTTGAAATTATCTCTGAATTTGGATTTGGATTTGATTCAGAATTTAAACTTGACTTCGCCCCTGCCTCCCTCACCTTCAATAAATAAGCAATAAACTGAATGGTCTTCCCCAGCCCCATATCATCCGCCAGACAGCCGCCTAACCCCATACTGCGCAGGAAAAGGAGCCACGACACCCCTTGTACCTGATAAGGCCTAAGTTCGGCGTGTAAACCATCAATCCGCTCAACAAGTGGAATAGACTTGGTCTGACCTAACTGTTTCATCAAACCACGCAGATGACTATTTAGCTCTACTTTAACATCTACAATCCTGTCCTTCTCATCACTGTCCGCTGCGATACCTTCCTCGCTTTCTGACAGATGCATTTCCAACACATCCCGGAAGGAAAGTCCCTTTTTCCTCTCGACCTGCCGAATCGTATCGCGAATCTGCTCCAAATGCGCAGGATCCAGCTGCACCCATTTGCCTCGAATGTAGATCAAGCGCTTCTTTTCCAATGCCAATTGTGCAAATTCTTCCTCAGACAAATCTACACCGCCTAGTGCCACACGCCAATCGAACTGCACGATCTGATCCATGCCAAACATAGCCTTTCGCGTAGAGCCTACTGAGCTTTTGATTTTTGCCTTCAACTGAGGACGCCCCATCTTCTGAATCTCTTCCCACCATGATGGTAAAAAAACGGAGATTCCCGCCTCCACAAGCTGCAGACTCGATTCGGTTAGAAACGTCCACGCCTCATCATCCGACAATTGCTCGATGATTTTGCCTGGCTGGTATACACTCTCAAGCTCAGGCAGCAACCGCAAAATACGTTTCGTTTGTTCATCAAGCTTATCCGAGATATCATTCTGCCAAGCAGCAGGCACCAGCCCTGTCAGTACATTCCCCGTTGAGCTGAACTCAACGAATCGGTTCGCATCCCGACGGTCCTGTGCAATGAATCGCAGGCGCCAATCCGCTGCATTATCCTTAGCTGTCGTCGTCCCGTCGACATATGTCTCGGCGTAGGGTTCCACGAGCTGCACACAGATGCGGTAAGGCGCATCATCCTGTATCCATCCAATTGCTAAGAGCCAGTCCTCTTCCTGCATCCAAGCCGATTCAGTCAGCAAATCCTCGAACCCCTTGGCATTCACTTGGAGCAGTCTATGCTCTTGGACTAACCCATGCCACTTTAGAGATAACTTGAAATCCGCATCAGTCTCAAGCAGCTCTTCAACGATTCGGCTAAACCACCGCTGCCAAAAGCTTTCCGGAAATGCCCCATTGCAAAGCTCCCCAAACCTCTCAACTTGCTCTTCAGGCAGTCTAAACTTCCAGCCATTTTCCCCTTGCAGCCAAAGCTCGTAGGATGGCACATACCAGCCAGAATCTATTGCCTCATTTAGAAAATGTGCTCCTTTTTGCAACTCCGTAAATCCCTCATCCCAAGTTAAACGACTATGTAGAAGCAAACCTGGTGCACGCAGGTAATCCAACGCCATAGCTGGAGATAGTACAATAGCATCACCATAAGGAATCCGAGTCACTTCCAACCGCGTCCCATAGAATGAGCGTTCATGCCAGGCAAAAAGCAGCTTGCGCAGCACATATCCCGGTACCTCATTGGCCTGCTCCGTTTCTCCATATAGAGCAAAACTTCCCGATGCAAGCCTTTGAATTCTCATATGAATCGGTGACAAAGTCATCATGGTATCCAATTTCCTTTCCGCAATTCCTCCGTGAAAGCACGATACCGAGCGTATTCTTTCACAATTTGCTCCAAGTAAGCTTCGAAACGAGGGGTTAGCTTAAGCTTTTTATAAGCAGCCGCTAATTTCTTTAAGAGTTTAATGGCTTGTATATAATCGGGACGATTTTTCCCCTGTATGAATGTTTCAATGGCGTGATGATAGATTGGCAGCAGGAAGCGAACATTCGCCTTCTCGACGAGTTTTAGCTGCGCTGCATCGATGTGTTCCGTAGTTAGATCCAAAAGAAGACAGAGATCTGCCCATTCCTGGTACTCGCCTTTTGACAGCAGGAATTTCGCGTAGTGATCATAGCTTGCAGGTAAAAGCGAAATCATGACGTCCCTCTGCTCTTTCTCAACTTCTCGCTGTTCCGCTGCCAAACGCCAGTAATGCAAAAACTCATTCGCATACATTCGCTCGTTCCACATCATCTTCGGTTTCAACCACCTCAACCAGGTCAGCAAACGATCCCACTGACTTTCAAAAACAAACCCATTTAAATAATCGAACCAATAGTCTAGCCCAATGACAAACATCCCACTGTCTGCTCGTTCCCAGGCATTTTCATCCTCATTTTCGCTAATATCCAAATGAATAGAACCGAGAGTAGCGACTTGGCGCGCTTGTTGACTCGCTCGCGGATCCGCAAGTACCTGCCTAAGCCTAGTCTTTTCTGTCTCCAGCATATCCTTATCTTGAAATAACTGCGACCATAACAGCTTATACAAATCGAGCCAATCATAGAGGTGCAAACCTGAGCCATTCTCGCAAATGTCAGCCAAATAAGCTGATAATTCCTTCAAATGTCCACCGTATTGCTTGTATGCCCTGTTAACATCCAGCTCTTGAAGCGTCGCTTCCAATTGTTCGCGAGTATGGGTCAGGACACGTTTGACATAATAGCTCGTATTTTGATAAAAATCATAGGTGATCGCCTTCGATCCCGTCATCGTATTGCATAGTTGAATAACATACAGCACCACGTGAATATCATACACACCCCGAATAGTCGGCTCCCACGTATCCGCCAGCTTATTGAGCTCACGCCACGCACGCATACAGACTTCCTCGAGACTGAACGCATTATAAATCTTGGCACTGCCATATTGTTTATGAAAAAAAGTCAGCCACATCTCGCAGCTATCCGTCGGCTCTGGCAGCCTAGTCTTAAGCTTAGGTTTCTGCAGGTTATCATCCACTACCCTCGCTACCTTCATTTTACCAAAACGAAACTCCTCCGGATCATATCCCGCTTGCTCAGCAAACTCAAACAACACCGCAGCCATATGCTTACAATTATAACCGTAAGGACACGTGCAACCGCTCTTTGTGAAGCTCATGAGATCCAAGGTAACCTTGTAACTTTTGGTTCCATCCACTCTAGCTCTTATGATTGAGCTACCCTCTACTTGAATATCCCTTACAACACCTTCATTGTAATAGGCCCAACCTCTCACGATGATCACTTTATCGAATTTAGGACGTATTCGTTCAATCCAATACGTCCAGTCAATCTCTACCTCTTGCATGTGCCTATCCCCCGTTACCTCATCAACATCCTTCCCTTATTATATAATTAACTCCCCTAACAAAAAAACACCCCCCGCCAGAATCATCGAATGATTCTTAGCGAGAAGTGCTTATCTGTTACTTCCTGAGCATACCTTGATGTGGATGCGGGTGAGTTCCGCAATACTCATCAGTTTCGGTACAGGTATACACATGCTCATATACTGGTAAGCAGTGATGGCGATTTACAATCTGGATTGGATGAATGACTTGAACCTTTTGTGGGTGATAAAAATCTCTAACTACTCTTTCTGGATCTGTCATTATAGGGTCAGCTGGTGGACACTGAAATTGTTTTCCTTGATTTGGTTGTAAAGCCATGAATGCGTCAACTCCTCTGTTAGTTTGAGATAGTATACGTCTAATCCTAGTCCAGAGAGTGTACCAATGCCTATCTTTTCGATAAATGGGCTAATGCGCGTAGGCCAAGCAGATAAATGTCCAAGCAGAATGGATGTAGCCAGGCTATGTGGCGATGGCCTAAGAGTAAACAAAAGTGAATTTATGTTATCAATTCACAACCTATGAATTACCTTGTATAATTTAGAAGACATGAACAACTTTTACTTGGAAGGAGGACATATCGCATGAGTGAACAATTATTAAACAAAATATTGGATAAACTGCAGGCTGTCGAAGATAAGGTGCAATCCATTGAAAATTCACTACAAGTTACAAATAATCGACTAGAAGATTTCCAATCAGAGACAAGTGTACACTTTTCGGAAATTAAAAAAATGATTTCTGAAAATCAAATCGAGAATATCGAATCTGATAACCGACTTCTTGCTGCTATTCACACAACTAATGACCGCTTAGATTTCCAGAGAAACAAGATCTCCAAGACCGAAGAAGACCTTTACTTACTAAAGCAAAAGCATTAGAAAAGGATGGCTGTCCACATGAGCGAGGAAATATTGATTCAAATTTCAGAAGAATTAAAAGAAATCAAAACTCTTTCATCCGACATTCCCTTAATTAGACAAGCTGTACTAGAAACACGTGATGATGTCAGACAATTAGAAGCTGTTCAAAGACATTTAATAACAGAACATCATACATTAACCCATCATTTTAAATCGATAAACAACTCGTTGATCACGCTATTAAAATCGACAATTTAAAAAACAGATAACATTCGTAGCCCTATGGGCTTTTTAATTTCGATAAAATAGAACATACGTTCTAAAATAACGAATAAATGCTTGCATTACGATTTAGATAAACAAAAAAAGACTCCCGAAGGAGTCTTTCTCTCTGCATGCGCAGAAGCTCTAAGAGCTTCTTACATCATGCCGCCCATACCGCCCATGCCGCCCATATCAGGCATGCCTGGTTTGTTAGCTTCTGGTTTATCAGCGATAACCGCTTCTGTTGTCAAGAACATAGCTGCAACAGATGCTGCGTTTTGAAGTGCGGAACGCGTAACTTTTGCAGGGTCAACGATACCAGCTTCGAACATGTTTACCCATTGTCCAGTTGCTGCATTGTAGCCGATGCCTACTTTTTCGTTTTTCAAGCGCTCAACGATAACGGAGCCTTCTTGACCAGCGTTAGCTGCGATTGTGCGAACTGGCTCTTCAAGGGAACGAAGGATGATGTTAACACCCGTTTGCTCATCACCAGTTGCTACTACTTTCGCTACTGCGTTGTAAACGTTAACTAGGGCAGTACCACCACCAGAAACGATACCTTCTTCAACTGCTGCACGAGTCGCGTTCAAAGCATCTTCGATGCGAAGTTTGCGCTCTTTCAATTCAGTTTCAGTCGCTGCGCCAACTTTGATAACAGCTACGCCGCCAGAAAGTTTAGCCAAACGCTCTTGCAATTTTTCTTTATCGAAGTCGGAAGTTGTTTCTTCCAATTGGGAACGAATTTGTGTAACACGAGCCTTGATATCTTGTGGGTTACCAGCACCATCAACGATGATAGTGTTTTCTTTGGTAACACGGATTTGACGAGCGCTACCCAATTGGTCAGGAGTAGTGGATTTCAGATCCAATCCAAGCTCTTCTGTAATCACTTGGCCACCTGTTAGAGCAGCGATATCACCCAACATCGCTTTACGACGGTCACCGAAACCAGGAGCTTTAACAGCTACGCAAGTGAATGTGCCACGAAGTCTGTTAACGACAAGCGTAGCTTGCGCTTCGCCTTCAACATCTTCAGCAATGATCAGAAGTTGCTTACCGGATTGAACCACTTTTTCAAGAACAGGCAAGATTTCTTGGATGTTCGAGATTTTTTTGTCAGTGATCAAGATGTACGGGTTGTCCAGAACTGCTTCCATTTTATCCGTATCTGTGATCATGTATGGGGATGTGTACCCACGGTCGAATTGCATACCTTCTACAACCTCAAGCTCCGTCAAGAAGCCTTTGGATTCTTCAACTGTGATAACACCATCTTTACCAACTTTCTCCATAGCTTCAGCGATCAATTCGCCTACTTCTTCGTCAGCAGCAGAGATTGCCGCTACTTGTGCGATGGATTGTTTGCCTTCGATTGGCTTCGCGATAGCTTGAAGCTCTTCTACAGCCGCTTTAACAGCTTTCTCGATACCTTTGCGGATAACCATTGGGTTAGCGCCTGCAGTAACGTTTTTCAGACCTTCACGGATCATAGCTTGCGCAAGAACCGTTGCAGTTGTTGTACCGTCTCCGGCAACATCGTTAGTTTTGGTAGCAACTTCTTTAACAAGTTGAGCTCCCATGTTTTCGAAAGCATCTTCAAGTTCGATTTCTTTCGCGATAGTTACACCGTCATTTGTAATCAACGGGCTACCGAATTTTTTCTCAAGTACAACGTTACGGCCTTTTGGACCTAGTGTTACTTTAACGGCATTCGCCAAAGCATCTACCCCGCGAAGCATCGCGCGGCGTGCGTCTTCACTGAACTTAATTTCTTTTGCCACGATAGGAAACCTCCTCTAATTAAAAACCTAAATAAATTGGTAATAACGTAAAGCCGATCTATATGCTGCTCTAACTTAGGCTAATACAGCGAGGATGTCGCTTTCGCGCAAGATCAACAGTTCGCGGCCTTCGTATTTCACTTCAGTTCCAGCGTATTTGGAGAAAATGATGCGGTCGCCTTCGCTTACTTCAAGCGGAACACGTACGCCATCTTTCAACGCGCCAGCGCCAACGGCTACAACTTTACCTTCTTGTGGTTTTTCTTTAGCTGTATCTGGCAGCACGATGCCACTTGCTGTAGTCTCCTCTTTCGCAACGGCTTCAATGATAACTCGATCACCTAACGGTCTGATCATGGAAAAATAGCCTCCTTTAGAAAATTGGTCTTGGGTTATATTTCTTCGTTATTAGCACTCGAATGTGTTTAGTGCTAACAACACCTCTTATGATACTCATTCTGGGAGTAATTTGCAAGTCCTTTTACACATTTTTCATTCTTATGGACCCCCCCCTCATTCTACCCAAATGATAACCAATTATTCCCTCTGTAAATGAAAAAAAATAGCCCGCCATGAAGGCGGACTGTGTTTAACCATTTCCTCATTTAGGACCAAACTCCAGTTCCCAAGCAGCTTCGTTTGCAAGCTGTTTGCGATAAATGAAGCCGGACATGAAGACACTGAATTCATATAAAATAATGAGCGGAACTGAAACTAATATTGCTGAAATGGCATCAGGCGGCGTAATAACCGTTGCTAGAATAACCATCAGCATGTAAGCATACCTTCTAAACTTATGCAGACGCTTCGGATTCAGCAGCTTAATCTTCGTGAGAAACATCACAACGATCGGCATCTCAAAGACACAGGCTAACGGAAGAATGATGTTAAACATGAAGGTAAAATACTGCGCAGCACCGTACATCTCCGTAATTTCTAGACTTTTACTAATCGACGAAGTAAAATAAAACGCCATCGGAAACACGACCCAATACCCGAAAGAAAGTCCCACTAAAAAGAGCAAGAATGCGTAGGGTACGTAGAGGAGTGAAGCCTTCTGCTCCGTCTCCCGCAAGCCTGGCTTAACGAAAGCCCATATATGGTAAAGGATAACGGGTAAAGTAATTAGAAGACCTACAGCTAAACCAAAATTCATATACAAACGCAAGGAATCCCAAGGTGAGAAAACGTTCCAACCAATTTCTTTCGCAGGAGGGATACTTTTCAGATACCGAATGACAGGTTTCGCAGCAACAAGCCCACCTACCATGCCAATGACCAGAACAACTAATATCCACATGATGCGCTTGCGCAACTCACCAAGGTGCTCCACGAGAGACATTTCTTCATTTTTCAACCGATTTCACCTACCTAATCTAGTGAATACAGCCTGCAAGGCTGAACCACTGTTCATCTGTGTGTCAAAAAACTAATCCGGTAACCGCCGTGAATTGCCTGTATTGCCTGACTGCTGCGCTGGCGCCGGGGTAGGGGCCGAGGCTTGTGCAGGAGCGGAGGACAACACATCGCTGTCTGCTTGTGGGGCTACCGCTTCAACAGCCGTCCCAGTAAAATGGACGACCTCTGAAGACTTGTTAGATACGAAAGTCACAGCAGGCTTCACCGTAGGTGAGCTCGTTGATTCGACCTCCACTTTAATCTCAGCTACAGCGTCCATTGAGCCTTGTTTTGATGGCGACGGTGTAAGAGATGGCTCAGTAACGTCATGGGTTGCAACCACGCTAGCAACCTCCACAGGTGTAACCGGGTCAGGTACAACGGGTGTTTTGGATGCTAGCGGTGCTTTGGGCTCGTCACTCATCAGTTCATTCGTCGCTTGCTTGAAATCTCTTAACGTCTTACCCAGCATTCTGCCGATCTCCGGCAGCTTTTGCGGTCCGAAAAGAACAAGAGCGACGATCGCGATCAATAAGATCTCGGTAAATCCTACATTTTGAAACATGAACTTCATCTCCGTTATGTGTTGCGTTATGAATCAAAGAAAGTAAAATAAAGATCTTCTAACATTGATAAAATCCGCCGTAGCCCATCTCCGTGATGTCACTACGCACGATCTCTTCACCTGCGCATATGCGCGGCAGCAGCACATCAAAGGACGTGTACGGGTCGTGCATCACACAACCCGGCAGGCCCATGATCGGCAGATCGCCTAGATAGGCGATCATCAGCATCGAGCCCGGCAGCATCGGCGTGCCGTAGCTGACCACGCGGGCGCCGGCCGCCTTGATCGCACCCGGCGTGCGATCATCCGGGTCCACGGACATGCCGCCCGTGACCAACACCAAATCCACGCCTAGCGCGGCTAGCGCGTGGATCTCACCCACAATCGCTTCGCTGTCATCCGACACGAAGCGTTGATCAACAACCTCGGAGCCGAGCTGCGCGACCTTCTCTTTCACAACCGGGCCGAATTTATCCTTGATTCGGCCCTTGAAGACCTCGCTGCCCGTCGTAATTACGCCGACGCGCAGCTTGCGAAACGGCTTCACCTCAAGCAAGGTGAAGCCCTCCTCACGTCGAGCCGCGGCTAGCCGCTCGACCTCAACAACCTTCGCTTCGTCGACGATCAGCGGGATGACCCGCGTACCGACCAGCGAAGCACCTCCCTGAACGACCGTGTTGCTGCGAATCGTCGACATCACGACCTCATCGATAGCGTTCACGCTGTCAACGAACACTTTATCGATCTTCACCAAACCGTGAATCTCCGTCTTCACGTTCACTTTGCCTTCATGCGGATCAGTAAGCCTGAGGTCTGAGCACTTATCTGTTCCCGCAATCGCCCGCGCCATGCGCAAGGCAGCCTCATCCTCATGGAGATAGCCGGGCTGCAGCTCCATCGCATAGATGTGCTCCTTGCCGATGCTGAGCAGGGCCGGAATATCCGCCTCGGTCACTTGATGACCTTTGCGGAATAGACGGCCTTTGAACTCGCCTGGCAAGATCTGCGTGAGGTCGTGCTGCAGAATCATGCCGATCGCATCTTCCACTTTCACCTCGCGCAGCATGGAAGTATCTTTACTCATCACGAGTCACCTTCTGACTTGTTCCTATTACTCCATACTTCATCATGGGGTAGCTTACACGCTTCATGTTCACATTCACCCGTGATCGCCTTCTTTGCCTGTCAGAATACCCAGCGCATGTGGAAGTTGATCAATGATCGCCATCAAATTCTCTTGCACACCTTTCGGACTACCTGGCAAATTAATAATCAACGTGCGTCCGCGAATGCCAGAGACTGCTCTGGAGAGCATCGCTTTTTTCGTTTTTTGCATCGAGATCATACGCATCGCCTCAGCAAAGCCAGGTGCAACACGGTCAATGACATTGAGCGTTGCTTCTGGTGTGACATCGCGCGGAGCCAAACCTGTTCCGCCTGTTGTTAATATTAAATCTGCTTGATAATAATCAGTCATTTCGATTAACGAAGCCATAATTTCGTCCATCTCGTCCGGAACGACCCGGTACTCGATGATCTCACCTTGAATTTCCTCTTCAATCAGCTCGCGGATTACCTGAGCGCTAGTGTCTTCTCGTTCTCCTCGGTAACCGCGGTCACTGGCTGTCAAAATCGCAACTTTCCAGTGCATCCTTCGTCACCTCTCCCTTGTGTTCACTGAATGAGATCAACCCACTAACCGGCGTGATACACAGAACCTCACCCGATTCTCGGTGTGTTGGCACTGGAACTAAGTCCCTCACGCTTTGTTGTCTTGCCTGTGAAAATCCCCGTTCTTACCGCCTGTTTTCATTACAAGCAGCGTCGAGTTGATGATCATGTCTTTCTCTACAGCTTTGCACATGTCATACACGGTTAATGCCGCGGCAGAAACAGCCGTTAGAGCTTCCATTTCTACCCCTGTAGGACCTGTAGTACGTACAGTTGCTTCTATGTAAAGTTCATTGATGCCATTATTCGAAAACTGTATATCGACCCCAGTTAAGGCTATGGGATGGCACATCGGTATCCAGTCTGACGTTTTCTTGGCGGCCATGATGCCAGCCACCTGAGCCACGGCGAGGACATCGCCTTTTTTCATTTTACCTTGGATGATTAAATCAAGCGTGTCTGACTTCATTAATAAGGTAGAGCGAGCTGTGGCCGTGCGTTTCGTCTCATCTTTATCCGATATGTCGACCATTCGCGCTCGTCCCTGTTCATTAAAATGCGTCAATGGTGAAGAATCGGGCACTGCAATCACCTCTATATTAGGTTTCTGTTTTGAACACCATTTTACTTTCGGTTACGATGCCATCCACGCGGAAATCATGCCATGAAGAAGGAACCGCAGGAATCAATTGATTATCGAAAGCAGCTGCAACAGCAAAAGGTCTTTTCAAACCGCGCGCAGCGAATAACTGCATAAACCGATCATAAAAGCCGCCGCCGTAACCCAAGCGACCGAAATCTAGATCAAAGGCTAAGCCTGGCACAACAATCATGGATATCGTGCCCAAATCGAGTTCAATGGGAACATCACCCCGCGGCTCTCTAATCCCATAAGCACCACTTTCGAGGTCTTCATAGCGGCTTATGATGTGCAAGTTCATCGTTTTCGTATCTGCTACTACCTTCGGTATCAGCACACGAATTCCCTGCTGCCAGCACCATTCCATTAATGGTGCAACGTCGGGTTCAGAACGAAAAGGCATATAGCTCATCAGCGTAGGCTGAGAATTGGACGGTATTTGTCCCTGTTCAAACAGCTTATCCGAACATAGCTTCACCATTCTTTGGTTGATTAGTTGTTGCTTCTCATCACGGATGTCAGCAATAATCGAAGCACGTCGTGTTTCCATTTCCTTACGTAATTCTATTTTCCGCTCTCGGATGTTCATCATAAGCTACAGCCCTTCCTAACGAGGAGTGGTTTCCCCCATTTTAACATAAATAAAGTAAAAAACTATACTCGTACCAGAGTCCCCGCCGAATGGCCTATATTTCATGTCTAAATTATGCAGGCGTTGCCCTCATTCTTCGTGTATACTAATGATTTGATGGGATTGAAACAGCGATCGAAGGTCAACTTAATTAGGTTCTTACATTAATATGTATCTAAAACGCAGGAGGTAGCAGCAACATGCTATTACAAGTTTCTAACATATCCAAAAGCTATGGGGTACGCTCCGTACTCTCTAATATAACGCTTCAAATTGAAAATCGGGAACGCATCGGACTCGTTGGAGTCAATGGTGCCGGGAAGTCCACCCTTCTTCAAATCATTGCGGGCGAGATGTCCTATGATAGCGGTGATCTTTTCAAAGCAAAAGAAACCAAGATCGGCTATCTCAAGCAAAACAGCGGACTTAACACCGATAAATCCATTTGGAATGAGCTGCTTAGCGTATTCAGTTCTTTATTGGAGACAGAGCGCGAGCTGCGTGAGCTCGAAGCCTTGATGGCTGACCCTGACCTCATCTCCGATGAGAAGAAATATGAATCCACCATGAATCGGTATGCGCTGCGCTCCGAATGGTTTCGTGAGCATGGCGGCTATGAAATTGAGGCTAAGATTCGCGGTATTTTGCACGGGATGGGCTTTGGGCAGTTCGCACCAGAGACTTTGGTCAACACCCTCAGCGGAGGGCAGAAGACAAGATTGGCTCTAGCTAAAATGCTGCTGGAAGAACCTGATCTGCTCATGCTCGATGAGCCTACCAACCATTTGGATATCGCCACATTGACGTGGCTCGAAGGCTATCTCCGCGGCTATCCTGGCGCTATTCTCGTCGTATCACATGACCGGTATTTCCTTGACGCGTTGGTGACGTCCATTTATGAAATCGAACGCCACGCATCCAAACGGTATACGGGCAATTATTCCCGTTTTATCGAGATTAAAGAAGCGAATTATGAAATTGAATTAAAACAGTTTGAAAAGCAGCAAGAGGAGATCTCTAAACTCGAGGATTTCGTGCAACGCAATATCGTGCGTGCTTCGACGACGAAGAGAGCCCAGTCCCGCCGTAAGCAATTGGAGAAAATGGACCGTTTGGACAAGCCCATGGGCGATTTGAAACGCGCCTCGTTCTCTTTTGAAATTGAACAAACTTCAGGAAAAGAAGTTCTGCAAGTAGACCGGATTTCTCTATCATATGATGGCAAAAAACGTCTTCTTGACGGTGTCTCGTTCCAGCTTCGCCGTTCCGAAACCGCTGCGCTTATCGGGCCTAATGGGGTCGGGAAATCCACCCTCCTCAAAACCTTAATCGGTCAGCACAAGCAAGATGCGGGTACGTTCAAATGGGGCGCTGGTGTCACGATCGGCTATTACGATCAAGAGCAGAAAGGTTTGAACCCGTCCAACAACGTGTTGGAGGAAGTGTGGAACACGTATCCCCATTTGGAAGAAGCGCGTATTCGCACGGTGCTTGGCAGCTTTCTTTTCAGCGGCGAGGATGTATTCAAGAAGATCACTGCATTAAGCGGTGGGGAAAAAGCCCGTGTCTCCCTCGCTAAGCTCATGCTTCAGAAGGCCAATGTATTGATTCTCGATGAGCCTACCAACCATCTGGATTTATATAGTAAAGAAGTGTTGGAGTCCGCTTTGATGGATTACGAGGGCACCTTGTTATTCATCTCCCATGACCGGTATTTCCTTAATAAAATGGCAGAGAGCATGCTCGATCTGCAAAAGGATGGCTTAACGAGCTATCTAGGCAACTATGACGACTATGTAGAGAAAAAAGCGGAGCTTGCTGAAATGGAAGCGAAGCGTCTAGCCAAAGAGGCGGAGAAGAAATCTGCCGGAAGTGCATCTTCCGTTGCTGCGGTGAAAGTGGAGCCTGTTAGTGGTGGCAGTTACGAGGCGGACAAGCTAGCTAAGCGTGAGGAACGCAGTCGTCAGCGGAAGCTAGAACAGCTAGAGCTCGATATTGCTCGACTTGAAGAAGAAGTTACAGCGCTTGAAGCTGAGCTTGCTGATCCTGCTGTGTATAACGACTATATGCTCGTTCAGGAGAAAACGGCCGAGGTTGATAAACGTAAGAGTTCACTTGCGGCATGTTATGAGGAATGGGAAGTTTTATTGGCCTAAAATAGCGAGAGTCCACATCGGATGATGTGGGCTTTTTTATTGTTTGATCGGGTTTTGGGGGAATCGGGGCATCATCCTGTGGACAAGTTCACAAAATGTTCAAAGTTACCCACAGGAGCAGCATATATTCTCTATCTTATCTTGAAATCTCCTAGAATCCCCTTCCTAAATCATACGTTATCACCTGCTAGAGTCCTCTTATACACAAAAAAATAATGACGAATTGTTCCGATAATTTAAATCACTCCATGTGGAATCCTATTTTGTTATACACAACGTTATCCACAGAAAAAAGGAGGCGTTTTCCGCCCCCTATCTCACTTTCACTTATTTTTCCACAATGTTATCCACATTACCCACATTTTTTCATGAAAAAGTTATTCCTCTTACATGCCCTCCAAAAAGGTTGATATGTCGGGTTTTCTTCGAGTTATACACATTGTACACAGGGGGTGTGCATAACCTTGCTCACACGGTGTGTATATATCTAAGTTTTCTTACAATTTAGGTACTTTAGACGGAATGTGTCGATTACGAAGCTGTTATGACCGTCTCCGCACCATCGGACGTCACGCTATTTTGCATCCGAATCGCTTGATTGCAAGCCGATATGAACGCTTTGGCAACCGCTACAAGGACATCTTGGTCGATTCCTGTGTTCTTGTAAGTCTGACCACCAATCGAGATCGTGACCTCCGCTTCACCTGTTGCTTTCTCACCTGTGGACAACGAGTGCAACTCAAGATCAGAGAACTCCACATCCATCGGAATGGCTTGCTGTAGACAATGCACGATAGCCTCGATCGGTCCTTCTCCTGTGCCGGAGTAGACACTTTCTGTACCCGTCTGATTATTTCTAACCGAAACGGAAGCAACGCGATTACGATCACTGCTCGAAATAACCTGCATATGAGACAGTGTAAATGGCTCCATTTGCCCATCAACTGTACTGCCTACAAGCTCCATCAGTTGGTCGTCAGTGACCATTTTCTGCTCATCAGCTTTCTCTTTGAAACGTGTATATAGTGTATCCAGTTCCTCGCCTGTAAGCTCGATGCCGAACTGTCCGACACGATGTTTCAGCGCATGGCGGCCAGAGTGCTTGCCAAGGATAATCATGGAGCGTGGGATGCCCAGCTTTTCTGGATCCATAATCTCGTACGTATTGCGGTTTTTCAGAAGTCCATCCTGATGGATGCCCGCTTCATGCTGGAAGGCATTGCGACCAACAATCGGTTTGTTGTAGGCAATCGGGAAGCCCATGATGCGGGAAACCATTTTGGATGTGTTAAAAATTTCACTCGTCACAATGCCCGTTTCCACGCCCATCGAATGTTTCCGCGTCTCAATCGCCATGACTAGCTCTTCAAGTGAACAGTTACCGGCACGCTCGCCGACACCGTTTACCGTTACCTCCACATGCGTGACACCTGCAGCAATAGCAGCAAGGCTGTTAGCAACGGCAAGACCAAGATCATTATGGCAGTGGGCGCTATACTCGACCGTATCGCCGCCTCTTACACTTTGTCGCACTCTGCGGAACATCGCACCATACTCTTCAGGAAGCGCATAGCCCACTGTGTCGGGGATGTTAAGAATAGTTGCACCTTCAGCAATGACCGCTTCCAGCACTTCGAAAAGGAACTCATCCCCTGTACGCGTCGCATCCATCGGCGAGAACTCGATGCGATCGACGAATTGCTTCGCATAGCCGACCATGGCGCGAGCCATCTCGACAACCTGCTGACGTGACTTTTTCAGCTGAAAATCAAGATGAATGTCCGACGAGGACAGGAACATGTGGATACGTCTGGATGCCGCATCTTGCGTAGCTTTGACCGCTGCATCGATGTCGGCTTTGACAGCGCGGGCGAAGCCGCAAATCTCAATGCCTTGCAGCTCACGTGAAATCTGCTGCACAGCTTGAAAATCCCCAGGACTTGAGATCGGGAAACCCGGCTCAATGGTGTCGATGCCCATGATGGCAAGCTGTCTGGCGATGCGAATTTTTTCTTCTGGGTATAGGGATGCGCCCGGTGCCTGCTCGCCATCACGAAGTGTTGTATCAAAAATGCGAATACGTCTGTTGGTATTTGTGTTGTTTTCCATGGTTAAGTTCCTCCTAAGGTATGCCCGTGCGGGGCTAGCTTGATATGTGTGTAAAGGGATGCGATTCCCCTGCTGCGATTAGAAATGTGATTGTTTGTGCTGTAAGCGTGTTTTTCAGCGTTACAGCGGATGTGGCGGCTAGTTAATTTGGTGCTGCGAGTGTTGGATGAGACTGTATGATCGTCACTGAATCGTGGCTGCAGCTCACTTTTCACATACGACAAAAAGACCCGTCATCTCCACATAAGAGACGACGGGTCTTCACCCAGCGCGGTACCACTCTTGTTGACTCCGTGAAGGAGCCCACCTCAGATATAGCCAGCAAGCTGCTCGCTACATCACCCGATCACGGAGGTCATCCGTCCATCTCTAACAGCTGTACACCAGCCGATCAAGATGACCGCTTCCAAGCGAGTTCGGGGCGTTCTCGGTCTGCGTCGCATCAACCCGCAGCTTTCTGTACCAGAGACATGAGCCCTTACTACTCTTGTTCATCGCGTTATTTATATGTGTTTGCCAAACTTACATTTGTTTTAGAACAACCAAAAAAACCTGCCATCTCTATAAAAGAGACGACAGGTTTGAACCTTCCGCGGTACCACTCTAATTGATCCGAGCTGTTACGCTCGAAACCACTCATGTACCTGATCACGGGGGTCAACCGTCAAGACCTACTTGGGTGCTGGATCCTTGGCATCCTTATCAGTCCTACCGCTCCCGGGCGAGTTCAGGTGACGTTTCGTCTGTGCTTTCACCACATGCACAGCTCTCTGAGCGAAACTCATCATGCCTTACTATTCCCGTTCGTTGCGTTTGAAAGTATTGATTGTGATTATATTATGCACTTTTTTCAAAGTCAATACACTTGTTTGAAAATTAATTTTATTGGGTTACCGATTAGGAATGCTCTAGATGTAACTAAATTTCAAGAACTCTATGGATGCAGCTGCTAATTTAGTTCGATTTTTCCTGCTTATTTGTGACTGTGGGAGGAGATGATCGACATTAGTTGGAATTCCCCCACTTAAAATGCCGCTAACCAGCTATTATTCCGAAATCTGACTACATAGTTCGGCAAAATCAAACTAAACCACCATCACAAGTCTACTAGGTTCAATTTAGGTCGATTTTTTCTAACTAAATCATTTCAAGAAATCCTAGGCCCGCCCAACATGCCTCCGACGTATAGATTACATAGAACTAAAGAGGAGCTTGCCGATACATTACCACTCTTCCAGCTTGAGCTGCGGCTCGGCTTTCAGTTCCATCGAGTCGAACTCCTGCTTGTCCCACTTCAAGAAAGCGGCGGCACCTATCATCGCCGCATTGTCTGTGCAAAGCCGGTGCGGCGGCACCAGCAGTGGCACATCCAGCTGCTCGCAGCGCTCAGCGAGCCTGCTGCGCAGCCCCTTGTTCGCGGCAACGCCGCCCGCGAGCAAGAGCTGTTTTGCGCCGTATTCCTTCACGGCGCGACTTGCCTTCTCCACAAGCACGTCGATGACGGATGCTTGAAAGCCCTTGGCAATCTGCGCGACTTGAACGGTTTCGCCGCGCATCTTGCTTTGGTTGACGACATTCAGCACCGCGGATTTCAATCCGCTAAAGCTGAAGTCGTAGGAATCTGCCTCGAGCCAGGAGCGAGGCATTTTGATCTCGGAATCGGCTTCTTGAGCAAGCCGATCCACGTGCGGGCCGCCCGGGTAAGGCAATCCCATTGCCCGGGCAATTTTATCGTAGGCCTCGCCGGCCGCATCATCGCGCGTGCGCCCGATGATACGGAACTGGCCGGGGCCCTCTAGCAGAATGAGCTCGGTGTGTCCGCCGGACACGACGAGCGAAATCGAAGGATACACCAGCTCATGCACGAGCTGGTTGGCGTAGATATGTCCCGCGATATGGTGCACACCAATCAGCGGAAGGTCTAGGGCGCAAGCGAGCGCTTTGCCCGCGACGACGCCAACGAGCAGGGCCCCGATCAATCCGGGGCCTTCGGTTACGGCAATCGCGGAAAGTTCGTGGAGCGATACGCCCGCTTCTGCGACAGCTTCCTCCAGCATCCATGTGATCGATTCCACATGCTTCCGCGAAGCTACCTCTGGCACAACACCGCCATAGCGTTGGTGCGTTTCGATCTGGCTGGAAATCACATTCGAGCGAATGATTTTCCCATTTTCAACAATGGCCACGGAAGTCTCGTCGCAACTCGTTTCAATGGCGAGAATATACACTGGCTTTGAAGTTCCGATTTTATCTTGACCTTGCATTTGTCTAGCTTCTTGACCTTGCACTTGTCTTACTTCTTGCTCATGTCCATCATGTTCCATCTGTTCATTACTCACACTATTCACCTATTTGAAAGTCTCAATCACTGAGACTATCCTTTCTACGATTGGGCAGATCTGCCCACATGACGACAGCATCCTCACGATTATCTGTATAATACCCTCTACGCACACCAACGGAGCGGAAGCCTAGTTTCTCATATAAATTTTGCGCCACATAGTTCGAAGTTCTCACTTCCAGGGTGATACGTATGGCACCAAGGAAAGCGGATGTTTTCATCAACTCGCGCAGGAGTCTTTCTCCTAGCTTGCGACCCCGATAGGTATCTTTTACAGCGATGTTCGTGACATGTGCTTCCTCCATAATGAGCCACATGCCGCCATAACCCGCGACTTCCCCATCAATGTCCATAATCATATAATGCGCAAACTGGTTGTTCGTCAGCTCATTCTCAAACGCACCTCGTGTCCAAGGTGTCGTGAACGCTTCCTGCTCGATCTCGACAATAAAAGGAATGTCTTCCATGGTCATTGAGCGGAATACCAATGAATTTTCTATGGCATGCGGCTGTCTTTGTTCCATGATTACTGTTCCCCTTTCTTCGTCTGCAGACCAGCCAGCAGATTAGCTTCTGCTTCTGGAAGCCTTGTGTAATTCGGTACAAATGAATGAACGTCTGCTTTCTCGCCTCGCGCTAATCTTGGATTAGCCAGCAGGCCAATATACTCCGCTTCAATGCCATAGGGGACAACGCTCACATGGCCTGCAAAATCTTCCGTAAATTGCGCCAGCTCAGCTGCAAAACCCGCTGTCTCACCGACGAACAGAATGTGATCAGGCGCTAAACGACCAGCTTGCGAGAGAATTTCTTCCGTCCACGCACCGATGACCCGAATACCATCGGGCAATACTTCACGCCAAGTCTCATCGGGCTCTCGTGCAGCAGTAATAGCAGTTGCACCTTCATAAGCATACACAGCTGTAAAAGCTTGTTTACGCCTTCCATCCATAAGCGGAACAACCCATGTCACACCGTTTCCTTCATAGTCGTTCTGTACAGAACCACCAATGGCCATAGCCTCTAAACTAGAAATACCAATCAAGTCTAGTCCTAACGACCATGCAAATGTTTTGGCTACAGAAACAGCAATCCGCACACCTGTATACGAGCCTGGCCCTTGGCCGGCGGCAACCGAGCGCAGATCTCGCGGCTTCATACTTAAGCGAGCTAGTAAATCTTGAATGTGGGGAAGCAATCCTAGAGAATGATTCCTTTCTGCATGGGAGCTAATCTCCCCTAGCAGACGCCCATTTTCCAATATAGCAACTGTCATTGCTGATGTAGAGGTATCGATCGCTAAGCATCGCCCCGTATTAATTATCCGTTCCGTCATGTAAATGTCCGTTCTCCTTCATCTGTACACACCAGCTCTCGTACGGTGAACCGTGCGGAGTCAAGTGAAATACGCGGGTTTGATCAACCTCTTGGGTGATCGTAATACTTAACCTTTCAGGCGGCAGCAGATCCTCAATTAAACTTGACCACTCAATCAGCGTAACACCTGCCCCATAGAAATAGTCCTCTAATCCCAACTCATCTGCTTCCTCTTGCGAAATGCGATACATATCCATATGGTAGAAGGGGAGGCCAGCTCCCTCATATTCTTTGATAATGGTAAATGTAGGCGAGTTTACGTGCTCCGAAATCCCCATCGCTCTAGCGAATCCTTGCGAGAATCTCGTTTTGCCAGCACCCAAATCTCCGTCTAATGTTAAGACCGCCCCTGGCTGTAGATACATTGATAATAGGGTTCCCAGTTTATCCGTATCTGCTTCATGCTCAGAATAGAACTTATATGTGGATTGAGCCAATGATCTCATCCCTTTCTTCCGCGTGCGCGTGCTGCTTCTATTATAGTCCTCGCTAGCAGGTGACAGCAACCTCAGGATATACGAAATCAGCAAAAGCCCTCCCCGATACCCTATCGGAGAAGGCTTATTTTGCCCTTGCGGACCTTTAGTGTACCTCTTCAAGCTCCCTAGCTGGGACGACCCGAGCATCTGCGGGATTGCCTTCCGCATGTACTTTGACTAGACCTTTTCCCGAGTCTACACTGTCAATCCAGACAGCAAGACCGTTCAGATCTACTTCAATTTTCTCATCTGCAGCTAAAATTTCCTGAGCACGGTGAACATTCATGGTTCATCCAGTACGGATTCCGGATATTCCATCGTATCCGTGGTTGAGTGTTCAATTAACCCACCCTGCATGGTGACGTTACCGCCTCCAAGCCCCTCATTAATCATACGATCAATGTCCATATAACAATCGTCCCTATCTTCATTGTTCGTGTCTTGCGACAGATTTGATTCTGATGCCATCCGTAATCCCTCCTTAGGTTCGCTATTTGGGTTATCATGTTGCATTTATAAACTCTCCAAACTCCCCTCTAACCATTCTCTTAAATAACTGCCGTATAAAGGTAACGTATCAAGAGAATACTAGTACAATTACGTGTGTTGGGGAGGAATTACAACGATGCATACTGTGTGGAAAGGCGCGATCAGCTTCGGGCTTGTTCATGTTCCTGTTAAAATGTTCTCGGCCACAGAGGATAAAGATATCTCTATGCGCTATATTCACAAAACGTGTATAACCCCGTTATCCTATGTTCGGAAGTGTCAGACTTGCGAGAAGGAAGTAGAGTGGGAGGAAATTTCCAAAGGCTACGAGTTTGAGCCTGGGCGCTTTATTCTTTTTGAAAAGGATGAGCTCGAGGAAATCTCCGGCGAGGCGAACAAGGAAATTAAGATTTTGGACTTCGTAAATTTAACTGATATTGATCCTGTTTATTTTCAAAAAACGTACTACCTCGGCCCCGGCGATACGGGCGCTGGTGCCTACATGCTTCTGCTTGATTCCATGCGCCAGACGGGTAAAATCGGAATCGCCAAGGTGTCCATCCGCTCCAAAAGCTCGCTAGCCGCTATCCGTGTCATTGACAATTGCCTTGCCATGGAAACTATCTTTTATCCGGATGAAATTCGCCCGATTTCGCAAGTGCCGAACCTTCCGGAGAAGGTTACCGTAAATGAGCGGGAAATGGAGATGGCGAAAATGCTGATCAATCAGCTCTCCACCCCTTTTGAACCAGAAAAGTATAAAGACGAGTATAGAGCTCGCCTACTTGAGGCGATTGAGCATAAAGTAGCTGGCGAAGAAATTCAGTCTGCGCCTGAGGTGCAAAAAACAAGTGTTATCGACCTCATGGCTGCGCTTCAAGCTAGCTTGAACGCGACGAAACCTTCTGAAGGTAAAGTAACACTTGGTGAAGATGCTTCCGTTACAGTCGAGCAATCGAACGCGAAAAAGCCCGCGGCAAAGCCACGAGCCCGAAAGACTAAAGAACCTGTCACTTGATAACTAACAAAGAAGTGCCCTGTCTTGGATTCCAAGATAGGGCACTTCTTTTATCTGAGGGCTAGGTTGGGTTGGGTGGCGTTAATGAGGCGGCGGGTTGGTGGGTTGGTGGGTTGGCGGGTTGGCGGGTTGGCGGGTTGGCGGGTTGGCGGGTTGGCGGGTTGGCGGGTTGGTGGCTTGCTAGGTGGGTGGCTTGGTAGGGTTGGTAAGGTTGGTAAGGTTGAGTTGGGTTAACTGTAAAAACTACAGCTAATTCCGATCAAATCCGCCCAATTTTGAAATTAGATGGATTTCCTGATGTTAATTTTAGCATTTTGGATAGTTTCCTTGCTTATCACTGAAATTAGCTGTAGGAAATCCAGTTATATTCAAAAATTCAACATTTCCGATCAAATTAACATCAGAAAATCCAGTTAATTCATAACTAGCAGCTTCATTCACTGCGAATTCAATCAATCACATCTAACTTCTCCACCCGCTAATCCAATCATCTCACATCTACCTTCTCCATTCGCTAATCCAATCAACTCACATCTACCTTCTCCACCCGCTAATCCAATCAATCCCATCTACCTTCTCCACCCACTAATCCAATCAACTCACATCTACCTTCTCTATCCGCTAATCCAATCAACTCACATCTACCTTCTCCATTCGCTAATCCAATCAATTCACATCTACCTTTTCCATCTGCTAATCCAACTAACTCACATATACCTTCTCTATCCGCTAATCCAATCAATCCCATCTACCTTCTCCACCCGCTAATTCAATCAATCACATCTACCTTCTCCATCCGCTAATCCAATCAACTCACATCTACCTTCTCCATCCGCTAATCCAATCAATCCCATCTACCTTCTCCATCCACTCAACAAACACCTCATCCCCGCGGTGTTAATTTCAATCGCCTATTCCTCAACAGCGCCAGCATGAGCAGAACCACAGGCAATGCAACCATGAAAATAGGAAAAATGTACGGAACAGCTACTTTCAGAGGAAAAATAATCGTGATCTCCTCATAATTTACAGGTATGAAGGTTAAGAGCATCACAACGGCAGCGGTAATCCAGGTGACGATCTTCCAATTGCTCATGCCGAGCAGTTGTGTCGTTCCATAACTCGCTACAAATAAATACAGCGCCAATTTGGTGAATATACTCATGATCCAGATGGTAACAACAATCGCATCCAAATTCTCAATAATACCGCCAATGGATATGGAACGAACGATCATCAGCATAGGATAAGGATAACCAGCAGCGACATGAGGGCCGAACATCAAGATACTAACGACCATCGATAGCACCGTAAGTATGCCTGAGAGCATGACCCCGCTTATCGCATATCGAACGGTGTCCTTCCGTTTACTCACAAAAGCGATCAAGACCATAAGCATTATGCAATCTCCTAAGAACGCGGCTGTCGGAAGCGCACCTTTCATCAGGATCATCATGTCATTATCTAAGTAAATCGGAAGCAGTCGATCCCAATTCAATTGATTAATACTTAGAAACATTGGACCCAACACGCAGAGTAAGATAATCGGCCCTGTAATTTCACAAATACGTGCCAACACACCAACACCATGCAAGGTAGGGTACAAGACGACAAGCAGCATCGGCACCTGTATGACATAGAGCGGAGTCTTGGGCATGATGGTCCCTGTAATGAACAAGCTGAATTGTCTAAAAATCACGGTAAGTATGACAAGCCACACTAGGATGAAGAGGGCTGAAATTAAGCCACCGAACCATTTGCCAAGTAGAATACGATTATATTCAACTATGGTCATCCCAGGGAACATCGTACTGAGTTTGCCACATATATAAGCAATGAACATCCCCGCTGCTGTCGCGAGTAGGATGGAAATCCACGCATCCTGTTTGGCAATTTGAGCTGCAGGAGCAATCGTGAGAAGAATGGTCATAATAATTTGCATGCTAACCATCATCCAGAATATTTGCCGGTTCGATAATGCCATATCACTCATTAATGACCCCACCTATCTATCTCTACTGACCGGACATGAAAGGGAAATTCGATATACCTGGTCTCTGAATCATGCTTTTCACTTCCAATTGAACCTCCATCGTAGGAAAGATGGTGCCCCAATTCGCCTTGGCTTGCTTCCATTCCCGTGGATATTTTTTATGAAAAGCCCGTGCAAAACCGAGTACGTCAGCCTTTTGATCATGTTGTAATTGTTGTAACGTCACCCTCAAAATCTCCTTAATCTTCTTGTCGAACGGCTCTTCTAACTTTCTCATAATGTCAGAGCCGTTAGCGAGGAGAAGCCCCGTCGAATTTTGAACGACATCCGCTTCTAATTCCAATTGCACGGTCATTTTCCAAATACCGTTCTCAATCGAAGGATTCAGATGGAGATTTGTCGTAATGATTTTGATCACGACTTTCCCCCCCGCCTCTTGTTCGGTGAGTGTAATATTACGGCCCAGATCTTCATGAATAAACAACCGAATGCCCATTTGTTCATCGCTGGATAGAAAACAAGCCAGTTTCCCTTCCTTAATGACCGACATTCCTTCTACGGTCAGAATCGTTTTCTTCGTTTGATTCGTGATTAATCTGCTCCTATTGGCAACCGGCAGTAGGAAGGCACCAGAATCCCCAGTTAATAATTCCTCAATGTCATGCATAGTTGCAGATTTAATCAATGGCTTCTGCGAAAGTTTAATTAAGGTCTCATAGGTATTGGGATCATTCTGAGCTTCTAACAGTTCCCTAGCAGTTCCTCTGCACACAAAGAAATTAGCCTGTTCCCGAGGTTGAATATCCCTAAATAAGAAATCGAAATCATCAAACATCCCACTCTTAGCCAGTTCTTCGCCAAAGAAGTAAGCTTTGGCATGTCCCCAAGAGAAATAGCGCGGAAATTTCTTTTGCAATTCCGATAGTGCATCTGGCATGGAGCTCCCTTTGGTCGATACCGTGTACACATTACCTTGCCCGGTACCTCCTTCCCCCGCAGAAGCGGCAGGATTCGGTATGAAGACTTGAACGGTCACTTCGATTTCATCTTTCGTGATCTTGTCGACTCCAGCGGCTATGATAAATGCCATATCGTTCACCTCAATACGATCCCAACACCCCGTTAAGAGCAGGACACATAGTGAAATGACAGGAACGGATACGTATAACCTCATAGCTAGCCCCTCCTAACCGCTTAATTCTCATTCCGTTCATCTGAATGCTCGGGCTGCCTTTTCAAATTATTGTTGTCAGCATAAAAGGCAGGACGTGTATTCATTTTGCTAGTAGGAGCACGAAACAAAACATCCTTGATTCCTTTGGGATAAATCGGGGCAAATGGAGCCAAATATGGGACACCGAAAGAACGGAGAATACACAGATGGCTAATGATTAACAACAGCCCCAGAATAAGACCAAACAAGCCTAAGATACCGGATAGAATCATGATTGGAAAACGAAGGATTCGTAAGGAGATCCCAGCCGAATATTGCGGCATCATAAACGAAGAAATGCCCGTAATAGCCACAACCATAACCATAGGAGCAGATACTAAACCCGCTTGGATAGCAGCTTGTCCAATGACGAGTGCGCCAACAATGCTGACGGCAGAACCAACTTGCCTAGGCAGACGAACTCCCGCTTCACGCAAAGCTTCGAAAGTAACTTCCATAATCAACGCTTCGACCAAGGCTGGGAAAGGGATTTCCTCCCGAGATTTAGCAACACGAAGCAACAGCGTTGTAGGAACCATTTCATGATGAAACGTCAACACAGCCACATAGATCGCCGGAGCCAACATGGCAATAAGGAAAAAAGTATAACGAAGCCAACGGATGAGACTTCCAATCAGGAAGCGCTGATAATAATCTTCAGGTGACTGCATGAGGGACCAGAAAGTGGTTGGAGCAATGAGAGCAATGGGCGTATTATCCGTAATAATAACAACGCGGCCTTCTAACAGGCTTGCTACAGCCACATCAGGGCGTTCCGTCGTTTGTACTTGGGGAAAGGGGGAATAAATATTACTCTCGATCATTTCCTCGATGTAGCCGCTCTCAAGTACCCCATCTAGCTTAATTTGGGAGATTCTCTCTGAAACCCTGCTTATGATTTCCGGCTTAGCAATCCCCTGCATGTAGGCCAATGTGACATCTGTCTTCGAGTAATTGCCGAGAGTGAAGGAAACGAATTTCAACGCGGGTGTCTTTAACCTTTTCCGAATTAATGACGTATTCACGACTAAGGATTCTACAAAGCCCTCGCGTGGACCACGGACAACAGACTCTGCTAATGGCTCATCTACTGCCCTACCTTCAAATTGCGATATTTCAATAGATAATGCCCCTTCGATCGTATCTAGCAGTAGAACTGCCTTACCTCCAAGCACTTCATTAATCACTTCACCAATGATGCGAAGTTCTTTATACTGTGATACCGAAATACAGTTCATAACATTGTCCATGGATACCACTGTGTCTGCGCTAGCTTGCTTAAGAGGTTCGAGAACATAACCATCAAGCAACTCTACATTCACCATTCCTCGTAAAAACAGGACGGATGCTTGAAGGCCACTCGCAAGATGCATCGACGCGAACACAACATCATCACAAGCTGTCAATACGGTTTGCAAATGAAGGATATTCGAGGAAAGCTTAGTCGACACCAGGGTATGGAATATTTCCTTGTCTATACTCGGATCCTCAGGAAAAGATTGATACATGCGCAACTCCCCTTTAATACTCACATTCATTTACGTATTGTTATGCTCTCAAAATCACACAGCTATTCAGTTGTTACCAAAGCAGGAGCATTTTAACAGACCGTCCATAGCATCTTGCTTGAAAGAATCTAAATTGGTGAAGAATGGTAAGATAACGACAATGTAAAGGGGATATGACCGTTGGATTTTAAACCAATCCTCCCATTTGAGCCAATTAGCACAAATGATTGGCCAGTTGGCACTCATTTTACGAGTCAAATTAAGTGGGATGGGGTAAGAATGCTGCTGTACTTCGACGGAAGTACGACCAAATTAATCAATCGCAGAGCCAATGATCGAACCCTTCAATACCCGGAGTTAACGAGTCCACAGACGTTCTGTTCAGCAAATTCTGTTATTTTGGATGGAGAGATTATCGCACTAGCTGATGGCAAACCTTCTTTTTATGAGATTATGAAACGTGACAGCGCTAGGAAATCCAGCACAGTGACTCGAGCCATGAGGCAAGTCCCCATCACTTACATGGTCTTTGATATCCTCTACTTAAACGGAGATTGGTTACTACATTTGAGTCTGAAAGAAAGACAAGATATTTTAGCATCCACAATGAAACCGAACCACCTTGTTCAACTCGTAACCAACCATGATGATATGGAAGCACTATTTACGATTGTGAAGCAGCACGAATTAGAAGGCATTGTGATTAAGGACCTAACCAGCAGTTATGTCATTAACGGTAAGGATAAGCGATGGCTGAAGAAAAAAATTTTCAAGGATCTCTATGCGGTCGTAAGCGGTGTCACCTATAGAGGCAAGATCGTGAATTCGCTTTTATTGGGTTTGTATGATGATCAAGGACTGTTATGGTATATAGGCCACGCGGGTACCGGCAAACTTGCCGTGAAAGACTGGCAACATGTCACCGAAATTGTTCAAAGCATGACAACGCAAGAGCGGCCCTTTATCAATGAACCCGAAAGGTCGAAAGAAGCGGTTTGGATAACCCCGCAACTCGTTGTAAAAGTTAGCTTTATGGAATGGACACACAATAAAACATTAAGACACCCGAGCATACAAGCTTTTATGAATATGGATTTAAGCGTATGTAACTTCAACCAGAATTAGATTTACACATTTACTTAAATTTATTTATTTGAAATAAAATTTTATATAAAATTATTATTTTGAAATAAAATAATTAAAACGCAGGAATACGTCGAATCATGTCGAATCATTAACCAATAAATCACGCATGTCTTTTTTTTCCAATAACAAGGAAGGCATGCAAATAGAAACTATTGGTAGGTGAGCGACTTGAAAGATGTCCGAAAGATTGCTATTTCTTCATTCAAACTGCTTGAAAACCCGGCGAAATCGGTAGGAATGAAACTATTCTTGATGTTCTTCGCAAGTATTTTATTTTTCGTAATCATTGTCGGTGCACTTTCTTACTCCGTTTCAAAAGACGTAATTAAGAACAAAATGGCCGATTCCAGCCTGCAGACGGTAACACAAGCCGGTCAAAAGCTTGATTTCTTATATCAAACTTTTGAAGATGTGACACTGCAAGTTATGTATAACAATGATGTACAGAAATTATTGGAGACACTCTCCAAGGTCGATCCTCTATCGTACGAAGCTGCTGATCCTAGTCATCAATTGACGGAAAAATTGAATTTTGTCGCTTTTTCCAACAAAGCAATTAAAACACTACGCATTTATAGACCAGATGGTAAGCTCATTGTCGCGACAGGCAGCACAGGCTACGAATCCGAGGCCAGCGTCAGTGATACAGATTGGTTCAAGCAAATTGTCGAAGCAGGTGGTAAAGCTGCTTGGCTCGATAGCAAATCGAAAGGGTATTCGAGTGATTCGGGTAGTACATTCGGGATTGGCCGCATCATTAGCAACGCAACATCGAACCTATTGGTGGTGGAATTTAGCACAGATATCTTGAACAACGAGTTAGGTAGAATTACGCTCGGCGAGAACAGTTCCGTTGTTATCACGAATAGCAGCAACAAGAACCTCGCGACGTTCAACAAGGCAGAATTGGAAAAAACGGCTGATATCCAACTAACAAAAGAGCAATTTGAAAAGAACCAAGATTCCTTTACGACTAAAGATGATCATCTGGTTGCCTATTATAGATCTCCGATATCTGGATGGAATTTGATCGGAGACGTTCCCGTAAGCTCCATGGTTAAGGACGCTAAGAAGATCTTCAACTATACGCTAATCGTTGCGTTTTTTGCAGCTATTGCGGCTGTTTTGATCGGATTGTTCGTTGTTCGAATGATCGGAAGACCTTTAGTCAACTTACGCAACCTGATGCAGCAAGGGGAAAGGGGCAAGCTGACCGTTCGCGCGAACTACACGACGAAGGATGAAATCGGCCAGTTAGGCAATAGCTTCGATAGCATGATGGAGCAAATCACGACCTTAGTTCAACAAACGAGCACTTCCGCTCAGCAAGTATATGAAACAGCGACTGAGCTGTCGAACTCTTCGAAAATAACGGCAAACGCTGCCCGAGAAATTGCAACAGCTACCGAAGAAATCTCAGGCGGTGCTGCAGGCTTGGCGACAGAGTCTGAACGCGGCAATGAACTGACGCATCATATTGGCATGCAAATGAAAAACGTGATTGAGGCGAACCTTGAAATGGGCACAGCAGCAACTGATGTGCAAAGCGCTAGTGAACTAGGCACGAAGTACATGGCTGAGCTTATTGATAAAACGAAGTTAACAGAAACAATGATCCGCTCGATGGTGGATAAGGTGGCTAACTTAAAAGACAGCACAAGGTCGATCCGCCAAATTCTCGATGTGTTGAACAATATGACGAAGCAGACGAACATCTTGTCGTTGAATGCAACAATTGAAGCTGCGCGCGCTGGTGCAGCCGGCAAAGGATTCATGGTGGTAGCTGATGAAATTCGTAAACTAGCGGATCAATCGAAACAGTCTATCCATGTAGTTGGCCAAATCACAGAAAAAATTCAAGTTGAGATCAACGAAACTGTGAAAGTACTATCCACGGCGACACCGATCTTCAAACAACAAATTCAAGCTGTGAATGAAGCTGATACCATTTTCAAACAAGTGACGAGTCACATGGGCGGCTTTGTCGTCCGGCTCAGCACGGTTAGCGATTCAATTAGTACACTGGAGCAGTCCCAAGAAGTATTATCTGATGCGATGATGAATGTCAGCGCAGTAGCCGAGGAGTCGCTCGCAACTTCCCAAGAGGTTGCTTCTTTAAGCACAGAGCAACTTAGCATAAGCAATGGCTTAGTCAGGTTATCAGAACAGCTTGACCAACTGTCCAAGTCGTTAAATGAAACCTTATCTACATTCGAAGTTTAACTTTAAGAAAAACGGCCCTTTCGCTAACGATGCGAACAGAGCCGTTTTTTGGTCATTGGATTAACAAAAATTAATTATATACAGACCTCCATAAATTTGAGATATTTACATCGTCGTTTATTTAAGTTGACCTGGAGGCTCACATGATTTATTTAGCTATTATCATTTTTTCACTTACCATTACCTTCGTCATTTGGCAGCCGAAAGGCTTAAGCATTGGTTGGTCAGCATCAGCAGGAGCGTTGCTTGCCCTCGCTTTCCAAGTCGTTTCACTGCAAGATGTCGCCACAGTTACAGGCATCGTGTGGAACGCGACGCTCGCATTTGTCGGCATCATTATCATCTCGATTATCTTAGATGGGATCGGCTTCTTCGAATGGTCCGCGCTCCACATGGCGCGCTTGGCCAAAGGCAATGGAAAGCTCATGTTCGTCTACGTGATCTTGCTCGGGGCGGCGGTTTCGGCTTTTTTCGCCAACGATGGTGCGGCTCTGATCCTTACGCCAATCGTGCTCGCCATGGTCAGAGCTATGAAATTGCCCGATGCGGCCATTCTCCCGTTTATTATGGCAAGCGGCTTTATCGCGGACACCACGTCACTGCCCTTTGTCATTAGTAATTTGGTAAACATTCTTTCTGCGGATTTTTTCGGGATCGATTTCGTCACCTATGCAAGCCGGATGTTCGTGACAAGTCTGTTCTCGCTAGGCGCAAGCTTGCTGGTTCTCTACCTGTTTTATCGCAAACAAATTCCTGAAAGCTATGAAATCGCGGAGCTGAGACCCCCTTCGGAAGCGATTAAAGATCTGAAGCTGTTCCGCTTGTCCTGGTGGATTCTCGGCATCCTATTAATCGCCTATATTGGCAGTGGATTTATTCATGTTCCTGTTTCCTTCCTCGTTGGGACTGCCGCCATTGGCTTCCTCCTTATTGCTCGAACGAGCGCCGTGATGGATACCAAGAAGATTGTGAAGGAAGCTCCGTGGGCCGTTGTCATCTTCTCCATTGGGATGTATGTGGTTGTCTATGGGCTTAAAAATGTCGGTCTCACTGATGCGCTCGGGGATCTTATCGACATCATTTCTGGTGAAGGTCTATTCGTAGCTACAATAGGCATGGGATTCCTGGCAGCGATCCTTTCTTCGATCATGAACAATTTGCCGACCGTGCTGATTGATGCTTTAGCGATTCAAGGCACTCAAACCGAGGGTATCCTCCGAGAAGCCCTAATTTATGCCAATGTCATCGGGACCGATCTGGGGCCGAAAATGACACCTATCGGCTCGCTAGCCACCTTAATCTGGCTTCATGTGCTTGCCAAAAAAGGCGTAAAAATTACATGGGGCGCTTATATGAAAGCTGGCGTCATCCTGACGATCCCTACCTTGCTTATCACGTTAATTGGTTTGTATCTCTGGTTGCAGGTCATATCCTGATCTGCTGCCTAGCTTTGTGTGACTCCGTTTGAGAATCACTCGCCTAGGAAATAATTGTGAATAAAAGCTCAGAAGGAGCGATTCCAAGCCTATGGCGTTCAAAGCAGAGAAAGCAAAGCTTCTCGTGGAGGGCAACGAGTTGACGATCACGAATCCAAATAAGCCGCTATGGCCTGATTTAGGTATCACGAAGGCGGATTATTTGACGACATTGAGTGCACTATCGCCCTACCTCCTACGTTACTGCCGCAATCGCCATCTAACGACGATTCGATTCCCGCATGGGTATGATGACAAGTCTTTTTATCAGAAAAATGCTCCTGATCCTGTGCCTAGCTTCGTTAAGCTAGCCCCGCTAGATGGCATTAACTATGTGAATTTGGACTCCTTATCTACGCTCATTTGGCTCGGGAATCTGACATGCTTGGAATTTCATCCTTCCTTTCATTTCATCGGTGAGACGAATCCCGCAGAATGGCTGATTGATATCGATCCAACCTTAGAGGAAGAACCTCGCATCATGGAGGCTGCACTTATCATCGGCGAAGTGCTTGACTCATTACGCATACAGTCTGTTCCCAAAACCTCTGGTGCGACAGGTGTGCAAATTTACATTCCAATTCAATCTGGATATACGTTCGAAGAACTCCGCAGAGTTGGACATTTCATCGCGACCTATGCGGTTAACATGTATCCGAAGCTATTTACCATCGAGCGCTTCAAGAAAAATCGCGGTGATAAGATTTATATCGACTACCTCCAGCACTGGTATGGAAAAACGCTCTCTGCTCCTTATACACCGCGTGCCAAAAAGGATGCAACGGTTTCAACGCCTTTGCTTTGGAAAGAAGTAGAGCTTCGCCCAAGCATTCGTGAGTTCAATCAACTAACCATCATGAATCGACTACGTACCTATGGAGACCTGATTGACCGTGTTCCAGCTCAAAATTTGAATACGATTATAGCGCAAATAAAAGAGTAGTTCTAATTAGAACTACTCTTTTATTTCAGAATAATGGAGATAACAATCGTGCAATCCTCTCTTTTCTTTTTTCACCCGGCGACCTCATCTCAAATTCAGTTAGAATAACTTCCGTACAATCCTTTAGGTCCATCTCAAAGTCACTCTCTAACCTGGAAATTACATGCCTATCAAACATGACAGCATTCAATTCGAAGTTGCTGAAAAAGCTGCGCATATCTACGTTGGCCGTCCCCACCGTCGCCATGATGTCATCCACGATAATCACTTTGGCATGAATAAACCCTTTCCGATACATATAGAATCGAACGCCTACCTGCAATAATTCTTGCAGATAGGACTTTGATGCATATTGGACAATGACAGAATCCGCTTTGAATGGCAGAATGATACGTACATCAACACCACTGACTGCGGCGGATTTGAGAGCCATCGTAATGCTGGGATCTGGAATGAAATAAGGCGTAGTAATCCAAATTCGCTCCTTCGCTGCAATCAATCCTGCAAAATACATTTCCTGTATGGCATCCCATCTGGTGTCAGGACCACTAGAAATGACTTGAACGACAGAAGACTCTTGTTCAGAATGCGCTGGATAATATTGCTTTCCCCCAAAACTTTCCCCACTAACGAAAAACCAGTCTGTCAGAAAGGTGCGCTGTAAATCATATACTGCATCCCCATGCAGCATGATGTGTGTATCTCGCCAGAAACCAAGCTTAGGGTCCCCACCTACATATTCATCCCCAATATTTATACCTCCAACGAAACCAACCAAGCCATCGACAACCACAATTTTACGATGATTCCGATAATTCAACCGGTTATCAAAAAAAGCAATCAATGGCTTAAGGAAAGGCTCTACAGCAATACCCGCACGTTTCAATGAAGTAATGTAAGCCTTAGAAAGCGAATGACTGCCAACACCATCATATATAACCCTTACAGCTACTCCTGCCTTCGCTTTGGCAATCAATGCTTCTTGGAATTTACCGCCAATCGCATCATCGCGGATGGTATAAAATTCGAAATGAATATGATCCTGGGCCTTCCCTATCTCTGCAAGCATCGCCTCGTACGTAACATCAGCATTCGTCAGTACGTCAACTCGGTTCAATCCGGTAATCGGTGCATGAGGCACTTGATGCAGCCAATCCCGCAGACGCTTTTCCCCTGACAAGAAACTGTCATCGCCTTCATTGAAGTCCGGGTTACTTTGAGACGGGGCGCCTTGGAGCTCTTGTTTATCCGCGATATCACTGGTATGTCCATGAACTTTCTTACGCCGAACATATTCCCTTGCAATGAAAACATACATAACAAATCCAATAATTGGGAAAATAAATAGAATACTTAGCCATGCTACTGACTTTGAAGGCCTTTTATATTCACAAAGTAAGATCGTGGCTGCCTGAAAGATAAATAACAATAGCAATAGCGTGATCCATAACAACAACACCAGCTCCTATCCCTACATCTGCATGCTGAGATAGCTTTTGCCAAGGCCTTTGGCGCTATACCTTTTCTTTCCAACAAAACCTGTACAAATAAAATTTTCCAACTTTCGTAATAAAATCCTGCCCTTTCGCAGAACATAATCTACGCATTCTTATTTCTTCAACTTGATCATGGCAGGAGGTGCCTCTCGCTTGGCCAAAACACCTAACTATTTGATGAAAAGCATTCTTCAAAGTCGTAAAGCTACAACCACCAGCGAAGGTAAGCCTCCTTCTGAGTTGGAGCAAGCTCTCGATATTCCGTTTATTGAAGATCTTAAACAGACTAAACTCTCACTGCTACTCGATGAGAATCACAAATTTATTAAAGATATGTTTCAGGAATGCTCTGATGTGGTTGTCAGAGAATTCGAAATTGACCCCCATATCCCAGCCCTGCTGCTTTTCGTAGATGGTCTAACCAATACACAGCTTCTGAACGATACGATGAAATCACTCATGCTGATCGGAGGCGGCGAAACCTCCATTGAGCGTATTGCAAATGTCATTCTACCGGTATCACAAACGCAGATTTCTGATAATTACGGAGACTTGCTGACCTCTGTGCTTGGTGGTGACGCTGCGCTGCTCGTTGAGGGGAATGCGAAAGCCATTCTTCTGGGCATACGCGGTACAGAGAAGCGATCTGTTGGTGAACCAGAGACGGAAACCGTCGTCCGCGGACCGAAAGAGGGCTTCGTAGAGAGTATACGTACGAACACTTCTATGATTCGCCGCAAGCTGAAAACGCCACGACTCAAGATGAAATCCATGTGTGTAGGAAAAGAAAGCAATACGAATCTTGTCGTTTGCTATTTGGATGACTTAGCAATGCCTTCTTTGATTGAAGAGGTTGTTAAACGATTAGAGCAAATCAAAATTGATGCCATTTTGGAATCAGGGATGATCGAAGAACTTATCCAAGACGACGCCTATTCACCATTTCCGCAAATCCAATATACGGAACGCCCTGACGTAGTCGCTGCTGCCCTCCTTCAAGGACGAGTAGCAATCATTACAGACGGCACCCCCTTTGTTCTCATCGTCCCTTTCGTATTCATTCAAATTATGCAGACGAGCGAAGACTACTATGAACGATTCCAGATTAGTACGCTTTTACGATTGCTCCGTTATGTCTTCATGTTCTTGTCACTAACGACACCAGCGCTTTATGTTGCTATAACAACGTACCATCAAGCACTACTACCAACGGCATTGATGCTCAGTGTAGCTGCCTCTCGGGAGGCTATTCCGTTCCCATCCGTCGTTGAAGCCTTCATCATGGAAATCACCTTTGAAGCCTTGCGCGAAGCTGGTATCCGACTCCCCAAAGCGGTTGGCTCCGCTGTTTCCATCTTGGGTGCACTCGTTGTGGGACAAGCGGCCGTTCAAGCTGGCATTGTTTCAGCACCTATGGTTATTGTTGTCTCAATAACAGGGATTGCATCCTTCACCATTCCACGATTTAATGGTGCGATTGCGATTCGAATGCTGCGCTTTCCTATTCTTATTGCCGCATCCATTTTCGGTTTCTATGGAATCTTCTTCTCTTTAATGATCCTGATCGGACACATGGCAAATCTACGCTCCTTCGGAGTTCCCTATTTATCACCCGTTGGTCCCTTATCCGCTACGGATCTGAAAGATGTTCTTGTCCGTGCGCCATGGTGGCAAATACAGAAGCGTCCCGAGTTTATGGCTGTTCAAGACAACACCAGTCAGAGTAGTGACCTGCCGATGCAAATCAAGAAAGCAGGAGGCTTAGATGGCAGTAACATAGATCATGTTCACAAAGCCAGCAAGGAGGAGCAATCAAATGATACATCCTAAGATGAGCATTGGGATAGTGGTAACCTTACTACTCTCCACCACTCTACTTACCGGTTGTTGGGATCGTACAGAGACCAATGACGTCGCATTTGTCCTTACTTCATCGGCTGATTTGGAGGATGACGGCAGATATCGTGTTACTTATATGTTCCCTCTCCCCGGTTCCATGGGTGGAGCCAGCGGCGGAGGCGGTGGTACGTCTGGAGGTAAAAGCTATTACATCGATTCCGAAGTCGGAATCACCTTCCGCGATGCTGTTAGTAAGCTTCAATCACGTTTGTCCAGACGCATCTTTCTCTCACACCGCAGAACAATTGTCATTGGTGAGAAGCTAGCGGAAGCTGGCATCACTTCCTTATTCGATGTTCTTCCACGTTCACCAGAGAATCGGATGACGAGCTATTTGATTGTAACCAAGGGCAAGGGCTATGATCTCCTGAATGCAGAACCGAAGTTCGAGCGTTTTCCTGCAGAAGTCATTCGTGAGTTATCCAAGTCTCGCAATGCCATGCCTACAACAATGAAGGATGTCGGGATGTCCTTAAGCTTTCACAGCGATCCCATCATGAGCTATTTAGAACCTCGAGATGGACAAGTCTCTAAAGAGCCTTCCCATGAAATCCAATTCGTTGGCTATGGGCAGTTCAAAGGGGATAAGATGGTGGGCATTTATAAAAAGAAAGAAGCATCCGGGCTTTTGTGGCTCCGAAATCAAGTGAAAGAACAGCAACTCACGTTTCCGATAGAGAAAGGTAAAAATATTTCCATTGCCGTGATCGGAGGCCAGACAGAAATAACACCTAAGATCCTAGAGGACAAAGTTATGTTCAACATTATCGTAGATGCTCGCGGAGCTGTCCGAGAGGACCTGTCAGATGAGGATTTGTATAATTCCGATACCCTTCACAAGATTGAAGCCAAATTCGCAGAACAAATCAAACTATCCATGCTCGCAACGATTAAGCAGATGCAAAAGGAAGGCACGGATTCAGCCCAGCTTGGTCTCATGGTTTGGCGAACACATCCTCAGAAGTGGAACGAGCAATTCAGTAAGGATTGGGAGCGCTATTTTAAAGATGCCGAATTCAATATCGTGGTGAAAGCCTCTATTCCTGATACTGGTGTGATTAACCATAATGTAGCCAAAGGAGGCGTCTAGTCGATGAATGGGATCTTTATCATCAGCTTTCTCAGCATGTTGATCGGATCTTTCTTCATTGATCGCAAAGTACTGCGACGGGCGAATAAAGGGAACAAAATAACCTACGGTATTACCATGGGGTTAATCCTTCTTTTTCTTAGCATGAAATATTTCCACGTGAGTATCCCAATGCCTACCTATTTTTTCGTGCAAAAAGTTTCACCATGGCTCATCCAGGTTCTTGGCATATAAGTAGAAAGGTGGTGTTCCCCATCGATAATAAGCAAGTCATTAACCAACGTCAGCTCTCGTGGCTAGCTTCTTCCATTGTCACCAGCGGAGGTATCCTCACGTTGCAAAATGAATTAATTCGCATTAATCAAATGGATGCTTGGTTCAGCTATTTAATTTCCATACTTTATGTCTTCCTGATTGCTGGCTTCTTTGGTTATATGGTAAAGCTGTATCCGGATAAGAACATTTTTGAAATGTCCAAGGAAATCTTAGGCCCATGGGTTGGCACCATTATCAATCTGCTCATTTTATTTCATTTCTGGCAGATCGTCGTTCGTGATATTTCCTCCGTATCTAGATTTAGTTCAACCCTTTTACTACATACGACACCTTTGGAAATTCTTATCTTACTAACCTGTGTGTTACTTATTTATTTCGGAAAAACAAGTGTAGAGGTCATAGCACGTGTGAATGACCTGTTCTACCCCCTATTTGTCGTAACCATGATGATCATGCCACTGCTCTTATCAAACGAATTCTATCTGCGGCTCACGACGCCTTTACTAACGATGCCACTTCAGAACTGGACGGCAAGTTCGATTCTGACTCTAGGGAGTGCTGGTGACATTTTCATTCTAGGCGCCTTTCTTCATATGCTGTCCAATGCCAATCACGTTCGATCGGCTATTCGACATGGCTCTTTGCTTGGTTTTTTTCTACTCACACTTATTCTCTTCGTTATTATTGCCGTGCTCGGCCCTAAGATGCCTGCAAGCTTCTCCTATCCTACTTATAATCTGGTTCAAACGATTCATGTCACTGATTTTCTAGATCGACTTGATCTTGTTATGCTCATGATCTGGTATCCAACGGTTACCTGTAAAATAATTACCATTTACTTGGCACTCCTGCTCGGCATTAGCTCTCTCTTCAATGAGCGGAATTATCCGATGATCAACAAACCGATAGCATTGCTATTAGCACTAAGTACATGTCTTTCTTTCAAAAGCACCACCGAGCTGCTCTCTTTTTCCAACTTCAGCTCACCTGTTATTGTTCTGGCGTATCAGCCCTTCATCATGGTCCTCCTTGTTGTATTCGGATATCGGAAGAAACAGAAATATACGAATAACTTCCCTAATTCTGATGGGGGAACTCATGTAAAGAAGGATCCCAAACAAAATTCAGGTAAACTTAGCCAACGAATGACCTACACACAGTGGCTCTGGGGAGGAAATCTAATTCTGGTCATTTGCGTTGCTTTTGTTCTAATCGGTTTGATGTTAGGGGAGAAATCAGCGATGATTGGCACAATTTGCGCAGTAGGCTTCGGCAGTTGTTTACTCCTAGCGAACTTAACCACCTATATGGAACTTACCAAACTGAAGCAAGCGGAGAACAGTAACTAATTTGAACTGCTAATCTGAAATTTGATTTGGAGGAATGCTTATACAAAAAAAAAGAAGCACCCGCCTTCAGCGAGTGCCTTGTACCCATTAAACGGGAACCGATTGATTTAAACGACTTTTCGCGACCTTCAAGTAGCCGTTAACGTTTAAGAATTCACTATCGTTCGTGAAACGCAATTTCATTGCTCCTGCCGCGTCTTGGATATACGGCTTCAGCGCAGTTGCACCGCCGCCAATCACGTAGAAACATTGAATATCTGGGCATTTGCGCCAGCGTTTCTTGATCATTTCCACCATGCGTACCGCAGCACGACGGAAATGCAAATCTACGATGGGCCGTATATCCACTTGTCCTTCTCCTGGAAGCTGAATCGTAAATTGACGATTCTTCACGCGTTGCGCAAGCTTCGCTCGGCTTGGGAACAAGTGGCCGTAGGCATCTTCAACGTCACGAATGATCGCATCCAAATACGTTGCAATACCGATCTGCTCGCCATGGCTAAAATGGTTATCAATCGCCATGCGTTTGATGACAGGGAAATCCGTCGTCAAGGCACCGATTTCGCAGACGCCAATGCAGCCGTTGTATATCTCTTCATCTTTGACCTGCAAGCTGTCGTGTGTAGCCATGTGGAACATAGCTGCAGCACCTTCGATAGAGACAGCTACTTTGCGGATCGAAACTTTAATTTTACGATTATGAAACTGTGGTGTGGAAAGGAATGTCACTTCGTGCTCACCCAGAAGTCGATGTTCAAATGTCTGACTGTATTTCGGGAAAGAACGAACAGGCAAGCCCGTACCCAATGTGTATTCAACTTCGTCAACGTTGCCGTATCCAGGATTAACCGCTTGATTCATGAGACCCTGATAAGCAAGTGCAGTCAGTGCTACAATGAGGGATTGATCCGATAGCGCTTTATTGTCCGTATCTTCCAGCTCTAGGTTATCCTCGTGCTCCAAGGCCAGCTGCCCTACGAAATAACGTTGATTCCGCTGCGAAAGACTTGGACTATAAATAACGACATCCAACGCTTTCCAAGGTGAATCTTCTTCTTGTAAAATGTGTCTTTCGTAGCCCGGCGCTATGATATTCGGTATCACGAATGGTTCTCTAGACCCATCTAGCACCAGCTTAATACTATCGTTCCCTATGTCAATACCTGCAAGCTTAATCATGTGTGCCTCCACTCCAAATCTACAGCTTTCTGTAATTGTATTAGTAAATTCGATCATATACGACAGGATTCCTTCCTACTTTAGACTCATTTTCATAGGACTAGTAGGTAGTAAGGCAGGTTTTTAGCAAAATATGACGAATGATGTACATACCTTCACTTTACCAAATTCAACCATGACAGGAGATAACTTAGTCCTTATGAAGCTTAAGTGGAAACCCAAAAAACTGACACTGGTTATCATTCCAGATGCTACGCAATCGGTTGTCAGATTTCGTATTTCCCATTTATCTGCCTATATCGCTGCAGCATGCTTTTCCTTGCTAATGCTGATTTCCATAACGATTTACTTTATGCATGCACATACAGTCAAACAGGCAAGTGACTTGAAATCGAAGCTAAGCGGTGTCAACCAGCAATGGAGCGCAACCCTAGTTTCTAAGAATGAAGCTATCGAACAATTGCAAAATGAAGTGATTCAACTGTCCCAGCAAGCTGAACAGATGAAAACGCAGGTCGAAGAAGTAAAAAAGCTAGAGAGTGATCTCAAAACTATTGCTGGCATCGATCACGAACCTAGTAACGTCGCCGTTGCAAGCAACACATCTGATGGCAAGGCTAAGAAAGATGCTAATCAACCGATAGTCGGAGAATCTCCCCCTTCAACCGGTGTAGGTGGAAGTCCCAATCCTGTCTCACAGGATATCATTCTTAAACTAGGTCAAGATACACTCGCCTCCTTCACTGCACTGAATGGCGAGGTGCAAGAATTGCAAACGAATTTAACTGCAACGAAACAGAAAGTGGCTGACAAACAGGAGCAGCTTCGCATTACACCAACGTTGTGGCCAACGAGCACGAAGGTTGTTACTTCCCCTTTTGGCTACCGATCAGATCCATTTACCAAAATACCGAGTTATCATTCCGGCATTGATTTCGGTGCTCATGAGAATGATCCCGTCTATGCCACTGCGGCTGGTAAGGTCGTCAGTACAGGTAAGGACATCTATCACGGCAACAACATTGTGATTGAGCATTCCAAGGGTTTACGCACCTGGTATATGCATTTAAATAAAATTTTAGTTAACAAAGGTGATTCTGTAGAAAAAGGCGGTACGATCGGCTTAGTCGGATCTACGGGCCGGAGCACAGGAGCACATCTCCACTATGAAGTACTTAAAAACGGCGAAAGCATCGATCCCAAGCCTTATCTTAAATCGATTCGAAAGGATGATAACTAACATGTTCAAAAAAACAAAAAATCTCATGAATCCAAATACAACCGATACACTGATAGGTGAAGGAACGAGCTTTGAGGGCCGTATTAAATCAGAGGCAAGCATTCGTATTGAAGGCGGAATTACGGGTGATATTGACTGCGCTGGCGATGTCATCATTGGCGAGCACGGCGTCGTGAAATCCAATATCTCGGCACGTGATGTGGTTCTGGCTGGAAGCGTACACGGCAATATCACGACCAAGGGCAAGCTGACTATTACTTCTACAGGGTCTTTAAATGGCAATATTAGCGCCGCTTCTTTCATCATTGAAGAGGGTGGTGTCTTCCAAGGCAGCAGTAAAATGGAGACGAAATCGGCCGTACCTGTTCCCGTGCCAAATAATGAACCTGAAACGGGGAACAGACCCGTTGCTGCTCCTGAAAATATGTATAAAGGCAACACAGTTGCCATGTAATTCCTTATAGCTAGGATAGAATCTTTCCGCATGATATACTAGTTGGAAATTCATTTCTAACTGATGTAGGAGACACGGAAACTATGAGAGAACAAGCCATCCTATTTGACCTAGATGACACGTTAGTGCATTGCAATAAATATTTTGACTTTGTCATTGACCAATTTGTAGATTTGATGCTTACTTGGTATTCAGGACATGGTCTGACTAAGCAGGACATCAGGCAAAAACAATTGCAAATCGACCTTGCTGGCATTCAAATTCACGGCTTTATGCCGGAACGGTTTCCGCAATCATTCGTTGAGACGTACCAATGGTTTGCGCAACACTACAACCGTCCTGTAAGCAGCAAAGAGGTGGACTGGCTCATGCAGCTCGGTCACACGGTCTACAGTTACACCGTCGAACCTTACCCACTGATGAATGAAACTCTTCACAACCTTCAACAAGCTGGTCACAACTTGTTTCTGTATACAGGCGGAGATGTTTCCATTCAAATGAAGAAAATCAAGGATGTCGGTCTTGATCAATTTTTCCAAGATCGTATCTTCGTAACCGTCCATAAGACACGTGAGTTTATGAATACATTGATGCATGAAAAGCAATTTGACCGAGGGCATACATGGATGATCGGCAACTCGATCACAACGGATGTTCTACCGGCACTCCATGCAGGTATCCATGCGATTCATATCCCCGTTGCTGATGATTGGGTATTTAACAATGGAACGATTGATGTCACACCGAAAGGCGCCTTTTACCAGCTGCCTTCCCTGCTGGAAGTGCCAGAGGCCATCCAATCATATATTAAGAAATAAATGACTGAACGAAGTTCCAAGAATGATGTTTAAAGATCTATGTCTAAGATCAAAGTACAAGATCGAAAAACAACAACACTGGAAAGTTCTCTACATTGCTAGCGCAAACAACACAGAAAAGCCCCAACTCCACTTTCCTAGTGGGATTGGGGCTTTTTCTGTGTTGGGCTATGCCTATATTTCGGGCCATTCCTTGAGAATTGTCCCGAATTCGCCGAATTAGCTGTACTTTTTCCAGTTAAACAACTACCGAACCAAAAAACAGTAATAATAGCTGTACTTTTTCCCGTTAATTAGCTCGCTCCGCCAATCGCAGTTGTTTTACTATGCCGCGACGTCGCGTCTGCGAAATATTTCCCAGGAAAGGACATTGAATAACAAGAAGTAGCATACAAGCATGGTGATGGAGAACCCTAACGTCATTCCCTCTGCTAGCGGTTGACCCTCTAAATACTGGGTGAGATCCGTATTCGCGAATAGGAAGTATTTGCCCCATGTATAACGTAAGAACAATAAGGTAATCACTTGGCCAGCGAACATGATGAAAATGCTAAGGCCGATCGCAAGAGAAGCGCTGCGAAACACGGTGGAAATCATAAAGGCCAGCGTAACAATCATCACGAGCTCAATTAATTTAAGTCCATAGGTCGCCAACACATAGAGCAGCATGTTTTTCTCCTGCACCTGCCCTGCGGCATTCACAATTAAATGAGGAAGACTCAGTCGTCCAAAGCCATAGGAGAAGCCGTTCACAATCAGGGCAGTAAGGAACAATACAACCAATAACGTAGCTGCAAAAATAAGTGTTGTCAGATACTTCGATATTAAGATCTTCGACCGGCTAGCAGGACGAATGAGCAGCAGCTTGATGGTTCCCCAAGTAAACTCCCCTGCTACCATATCTCCAGCAATAATGACCGTGAAGAGCGTAACCACAATAATTAACCCAGAAGCAGTGAGCATACCTTCCCATAATGTGTTATCAATTGGTGGGTAATTGTTATCCAGCATGTATTGCTGAAGCGCATTTTGTTCCCGCATCTGTTTCTTGAAATTCTCTGGAATATCCGTATTTGCAAGCTCTGTCTTATTGTGTTCAATCGTTTCGGAAGCTCTTATTTTCCAGCTATCATCATTGTTGTTCGTATCGGAATGTGATAACACACCCGTGAGCACGACAATGACAATTAACAAGACCACTAGAATCCATGTTCGAAGTCGACTATAAATCTTCATATGCTCATTCTTGATGAGATTAAGCAATAGGATCACTTCCCGTCATTTCTAAAAATTGATCTTCCAGCGACTTCATTGTTTTGCGGATGCCATACACGGAAATACCCGCCTGCACGAACTGTTTATTCAAAGAGGCTATCTCTTGTTTATCGAGATCCATAACAAGTTCGTTATCAACGACTTCAACTTGAAAACCTTGTTCGGAGGCTAGCTTTACGGCATGTTGGACGGCATCTACCTCATAGACGACCCGCTGCTTGCCGTCCTCCTGAGCATATTCTTTGATGAGTCTGACATCGACCAATTTCCCATTTTGAATAATAGCTACACGGTCACACATCAGTTCCATCTCTGCTAACAGATGTGAAGACACGATCACTGAAATCCCTTCGTCGCGGGTAAGCTTTCGCAAATGATCTCGCAGCTCCCGTATGCCAGCTGGATCCAACCCGTTTGTCGGCTCGTCCAAAATAAGCACCGAAGGCTTATGTAGAAGAGCTTGCGCGATGCCTAGTCGTTGCCGCATGCCCAGCGAGTAGGTTTTCACCTTGTCATGGATGCGATTCGTCATCCCGACAAGATCAATGACCTCCCCGATTCGCTCCTCGCCAATACCTGGAATCATCCTGGCATAATGCACCAAATTCTTATAACCGCTTAAAAATTTATACATTTCCGGATTTTCTACTATCGCGCCAATATGACGAATCGCCTGTTCAAAATGCGTGCGAATGGAATAACCGCCAATGCGAATATCCCCCTCCGAAATGGACATCAGTCCAACCATCATACGGATAGTAGTCGTTTTACCAGCGCCATTGGGCCCAAGAAATCCGAACACCTCGCCGCGCGGAACATCGAAACTCAGCTTATCAATGATCGTCTTAGAACCAATACGTTTCGAAATATGATCCACCTGTACAATGGGCGTAACAACCTCTTGTGATGCTAACATTCGACATCTCCTCTCTTTTTAACCAATATAATCCAATCCTAGCTTACTTCGGCTGTCATGCCTAGAGATTTTTCAGTCATATGACTGTGCTCACTATGGCTTTTTCCTAATTTTATGTACAATGGTAACATACGAACTGTTAGTAAAAGGAGCTCATCTATGATCCAAAGAAGACCGTGGCACGGTGTAGAGTGGTCACTGTTTATCGTCTTGACCGGCGCTGCACTACTTGGTTTACTGTATAGCTGCCTTCACATCTATGAACAACCATTCTCCCACATCCTGCTAACCATATTGGCTATTTTACTCTCTTACGGGGCTCCTTTTATATTCTGGCGACCTCACTATATTAATCCGACATGCTATCCGATTGCCGTTCTGCTTACAGGCATCCCCCTACAAATTTACTTGGCTTGGATGGAACAGGACGCCTTACTTACCATTAATTGCCCAATTATGGTCATTGGATTCCTCACCGATCGAAAAAATGCGTGGTGGACCGCCCCTATTTTCATGTTAGGCATGCCGATGACTTACTTTTTCCTTCTACATAGCGGTATGGGAGTCGGACAACTATTTAGTTTCATCCTAAATGCCGTTCTCTTCTTTGCAATCGGGTTAAGCTTACAACGCGCTGTTACCTCTAACGAGAAGACCGAGAAGCTGCTAGGCGAGAACCAACGTCAATACCATTTAATCCATGAGCAAAATAACGTCCTTGAACAGTACGCGAACCAAATTGAACAGCTTACTTTAGTTGAAGAGCGCAATCGGATGGCTCGTGAACTTCACGACACGGTTGGACATACATTTACATCCGTCATTATGGGCATGGACGCTGTCTCTTATCTAATCGAAGTTTCGCCTGAGAAAGCCAAGGAGAAGCTCGACGTCCTGCGCAATGTGACCAGAGGCGGTCTAGAAGAAGTACGCCGCAGCATTCATCAAATGGTTCCCCAAGAGGGCGACATGCTGTTATCCCAACAATTGTCACGGCTTGCCAATGAATTTGCCTTGCACACAGGGACTCAGATTCACTTCACGACGGTTAGTGACGAGTTCGAAATTCCCAAACAAACCAAACTGTCCTTAATTCGTTGTCTACAGGAATCACTGACGAATGCCAAACGCCATGGCAAAGCAGCTTCTATTGAAATTGTGCTTACTTATGCCGATGACCAAATCTCTCTTCGCATTGAAGATGATGGTATTGGCACCGAACAATTGAAAATGGGTTTCGGTATTGCTGCGATGCAAGAACGGATAACGGCGCTTCAGGGTACTTTGCAGGTACGCTCCTTGCCTGAAAAAGGCACCGTTGTCCATTGTTTTATTCCTGTCAAACGTTTTCCAACCTTTTAATCGCTGTGAGGAGGATTGTCTATGACTGTAAACCAAGCTCCGCTCAAACTGCTCTTGGTCGATGATCAGGATTTGATACGTGAAAGCTTACACATTGTACTGGGTATGGACCCCGATATTGAGGTCGTCGGCTTAGCTGAAAATGGGCAGGTCGCTGTAAAATTAAGTGAAGAAGTGCAACCCGATGTCGTTCTAATGGACATTCATATGCCGATTATGGATGGTGTTGAGGCTACACGTCAGATTAAAGCTGCTTGGCCGCATATTCGTGTCATCATTTTGACCACTTTCCAGGAAATTGGCTATGTTGTCGATGCACTTAGTGCAGGAGCTGAAGGCTACTTACTCAAAGCTATTCATCCCAAAGAGCTTGCCACAGGCATTAAATGGGTTCATCAAGGCGGCACTTTAATTCCGCATGATATCGCCAAAATGCTCGTTCAGCAAGCGCGTGACGGTGGCGGAGGGAGTTCCTCTGAAGATAAAGAAGAGAGCAGCGTTCGCGTAGAGACGTATGGCCTCAGTGAACGTGAGCTGCAGGTGCTTCATAGCATCGCCGACGGCCTCAATAACCGTGAAATTGCCGAGAAGCTTTTCTTGTCCGAGGGTACTGTGAAAAATTACATCTCCAACATCTACTCGAAAATGGACGTCCGAGACCGGGTTCAAGCTTCGAAGAAAGCGCATGATGAGGGAATTCTGTAATCGAGGGGAATTTCATGAGAAATGCTGCCGTAGCCTGTGCTTCAGGTGAATAGATGGATTTTATGTAGTTAAATTTTGCCATTCCCCGATCAAACATAGAATTGATGGATATTGTACAGTTAATTTCAACTATTTCTCCCAATTTGAACAAAACAGGCGGTTTTACCTACTTGTTCTACAGTTAATTCGAATTTTCGAGAACATTCATCGTAAATAGCTGTACCTTTTCCAGTTAATGCAAATTTGAATAACATTCTGGCATGTAACAAAGACCGCTCTTCATCTAAGAAGAAGCGGTCTTTGTTGTTACACGATTATTCGAAGAGCTTCTCGAGAAAACCCTTTTTTCTTTTGCGAATCTTACTATAGCTCTTCACTCTAGAAAATGGTAAGGACGTGTCTTCCGCTGACGAATCATGGATAGGCCCGGCACTGAGATTGACTTCCTCCGATGTAACTGGTGTATGAATCTCCATCTGATCTTCTTGATTCGCCGCATGCTGATGAACAACAATCGTGTTGACGAGCTGCTCATGCAGTTTGTTCTCAAGCTGGTGCCTGCACAGTCGCAGAAATTGCTCTTGCTGTCTATTCTGGAGTTCAAACTGCTCATGAAGTTGCGCCTGGAGCTCTTCTACCTGCTTGGAAAGCAGCATGACGGTCTTTTGCAAAGAATGCAGATCCTGTGCTCTGACTGGCTCATCGCTCCCGACCTCATCAGAAAACTCTTCATTCCCGACCAATAATGCTTGTAACTCCGCAGCTGTAAGAAGATCTTCTTTCCTCATGCGCTTCCCTCCATTCCGTACAACTTGCAGCCCATGCTTGCACTGCTCTTTCTTCTATTGTACATGAGTTTACGGAAATGTTCACGTTTATTAGTCTAATGAGTCGAACCAGCAGATGGGCTTGGAAGTTATTAGCTTTCTATTCCCAAATAAGATTAACAATGATTATACCTATAGACATAAGATGAAAATGTAGAAATTTGTCATATTTCAGTTGTTTTCATTACATTTACATTAAATATATTGATGTAGACTATTCAAATATAATGTCGAATTGTCGATAAATATTTAAAATGTAGCAAATAGTAAGGGGAGATTGTTAAAGATGTTGCTGCGTAACTGGAGATTATCTTTGAAATTAGGAGTCACAATTGGTTTGGTGCTTCTCTTAGCTTTTGGAAGCTTAATAGGCGTGAATCTCAAGCAAATCTACAGCAGCAGTATAAGTCAAGGAGAATCGGAGGCGAACGAAGCTTCGTCTGCAGTATCCAATGGCTTTCAGAAAGAGATAGATGATACTCTTTCTGCCTTATCCACACTTCGCAGTTTGGTACTGGATGCAAGTATCTCCAAGTCACTGACGCGAGAGGAAATTGTCCGAATTTTAAATGCCGAATTAGTTGAACATGAAAAAATATTGGCTTTCTATACGCTTTGGGAACCTAATGCATTTGATAAGAAAGATACAGCAAATATCAAAAAACAGCCTTATGACGACAGCACCGGGCGCTTTATTCCCTATGTAGTAAGAGTAGATGATAAAATTGATGTTCAACCCTTACTGGATTATGAAAAAGAAGGTGCGGGAGATTACTATCAAATCCCCAAAAAGTCGAAAAAAAATACGTGGATTGAGCCGTATAACTACCCAATCAGCGGAAAGGATGTTTTAATCACTTCATTGGTAATGCCGATTTTGGATAAGCAGGGTAATTTCCTTGGTATCGTAGGGGCAGATATGGCGCTAAGCGACCTTCAAAAGCAAATCCAACAACTAAAACCACTTGGCGGTTACGCATCGATGATCTCTACTGCTGGAAGCTATGTAGCCCATGGAATATCACCGGAGAAAGTGAGCAAGCCTTATAGTGAGAATCCGGAAGCTGCAGCTACGTGGGAAGGTGTTCAAAAAGGAAAGCTCTCCGCTTACATGAAGGGAAGCAACGAAATAGATCTTCACTTATTTACTCCCATACAACTTGAAGGCTCAGATCATGGGTGGTATATGGAATCTGTCATTCCCAAGGAAACGATCTTGCAAGCCTTTAATGAGGGACTGACAATCTCTCTGGTCATTGCAATTATGGCTTTAATTATTATGGCTGTCATTTTGTTCTATATTATTCGGCTCTTTGTTCTGAGTCCTATTCAAGCAGTAAGCCGACTTTCCGTGAAGCTTGCGGAAGGCGAATTTACCGAGAAATTGACGGTCAAAGGAAGAGATGAGTTCGGATTAATGTCGGAACAGTTTAATACAATGGTAGACAAGCTGCGTACGATGATTCACACAGTTACGGAGCATGCTATGTCAGTTGGCGCAACGTCCGAACAACTGAATGCAAGTGCAGAGCAAACAAGTCGAGCCGCCGAAACAATCGCGATTTCTATTCAGGAAATGGCAAGCGGCTCCGAGACACAATTAACTGATGCGCAGGAAACGGCACGATCGATGACGGAAATGGCTAGCGGTGTACAGAAAATTGCTGAATCTACCGCGATCGTTATGGACTCCACAGAGGATGTAAGAGCCAAAACAACGGCAGGAAATGATAATATCCAACAGGCTGTTCGCCAAATGGGCTTTTTGAAAGAGAAAGTGGAAGACGCTTCTATCGTCATTCGTCGTCTTGGAGAGCGATCCGAAGCTATCGGGAGTATCATTGGTGTTATTTCCGGGTTAAGCAGACAAACGAACTTATTAGCACTTAATGCTTCTATCGAAGCATCAAGAGCTGGTGAGCATGGCAAAGGTTTTGCAGTCGTAGCGGCGGAAGTTCGCAAGCTTGCCGAGCAGTCTAACGCAGCTTCGCTTCAAATTGCAGAACTAATCAGTGAAATCAGCGAAGATACGAAATTAGCAGTTAAAAGCATGGATCAAGGAACAACGGAAGTAACCAAGGGTGTTCAAATCGTAAACGATAGCGGTGCAATTTTCGCGTCCATTACACTGGATATGTCACAGGTACATCAACAAATTCAAGAAGTTTCAGCGGCATCTGAGCAAATGTCGGCAAGCACTGAGCAGGTCCTGGCGACAGTAGAACAACTGGCAGACATTGCAAGAAGTTCAAGCCACAATGCGCAAAATGTAGCTGCAGCATCCGAAGAACAATTGGCCACAATGGAAGAAATCAGTGCTTCATCGGAGGCGTTAGGACAACTTGTACAGGAGTTGTTAGATTTGCTTGCCCGATTTAAAGTGTAATGAAAAAGGCTGTCTCACAAGTATAGCTTGTGCGACAGCCTTTTTTGAACGATAAACATGGGGAATGATCCAGGAGTATCACCAGTTGTAGAAAACTGAAGTTTCATTGGAGGGCGGAAGCCCTCCTTTTACTTTATTCACTTACGATCTTTATGGCAAATTCGACGATCCCATCAAGAAACGATCCACTTCACGCGCTACGGCACGACCTTCATTGATCGCCCATACCACGAGACTTTGCCCGCGACGCATGTCGCCAGCAGCGAAAACGCCGTCTACGTTCGTAGCAAACTTCCCGTAGTCCGCTTTCGCGTTAGAGCGCTCGTCTTTGGCAACGCCGAGCTGATCTAATACAGTGCTTTCTGGTCCCGTGAAACCCATCGCAATCAACACCAGCTGCGCTGGGTACACTTTCTCGCTGCCAGGAACTTCAACAGGCACGAACGCGCCTTTATCGTTCTTCTGCCATTCGATCAGAACCGTGTGCAGCTCTTTCAAGTTGCCGTTCTCATCCCCCACGAATTTCTTCGTATTGATTAAGTACGTCCGCGGGTCTTCGCCTTGAAGCGCTGCCGCCTCTTGTTGACCGTAGTCCACTTTCAATACCTTCGGCCATTCTGGCCAAGGGTTGTTCGCTGGACGTGTCTCTGGTGACTTCGGCATGATCTCGAACTGCGTCACACTCTTACATTTGTGACGAATGGACGTACCCACGCAGTCAGTTCCCGTATCACCACCACCGATGACAATAACGTCCTTGCCTTCAGCGGAAATGAATTCACGATCCGCATGCTCGGAATCGAGTAAGCTCTTCGTGTTCTTGCTCAGGAATTCCATCGCCAGATGCACGCCGCCGAGCTCACGACCCTCGATCGGTAGATCGCGGCCTTTCGTAGCTCCGCCGCACAGGACGATCGCGTCGAATTCCTCTTGCAGCTTCTCAATCGGATAGTTCACACCGACGTGAGCACCCGTTACGAAGGCAATGCCCTCGGCTTCAAGTAAATCTACACGACGCTGGACATACTTTTTGTCCAGCTTCATGTTCGGAATACCGTACATTAGCAAGCCACCCACGCGGTCGGCCCGTTCAAATACGGTAACCCAATGCCCTGCTTTGTTCAGCTGCGCTGCTGCCGCAAGCCCGGAAGGACCTGAACCCACAACCGCAACCTTCTTACCTGTGCGCGTCTCCGGCGGTTCAGGCTTGATCCAGCCTTCATCGAAGCCTTTGTCGATGATCGCTTTCTCAATGCTTTTGATCGTAACTGGCGTATCCTTCAAGCCTACAGTACAGGAACCTTCACAAGGCGCCGGACACACGCGGCCTGTAAATTCCGGAAAATTATTCGTCTTGTGCAGACGATCCAAGGCTTCGCGCCATTGACCGCGATACACGAGATCATTCCATTCCGGAATGAGGTTGTTCACTGGGCAACCAGCGGCCATGCCGCTGATTAATGCCCCTGTGTGGCAGAAAGGAATTCCGCAATCCATACAGCGAGAGCCCTGTATCTGTAATTTATCTTGGGTGAGTGGTGTCGCAAACTCTTTCCAATGGCCGATTCGGACCAGCGGAGAAGCTTCGGATGCCACTTCACGAGCGTGTTCTATAAAACCGGTTGGTTTACCCATTTACGTTTAATCCCTCCTGAGTTTCGTTAATTTCCACCGACACGGGAAACATCTCTCATATTCGCCTCGAAAGCAACCATGACCGCTTCTTGCTGGCTTAGACCGGAGCGTTTCACTTTCTCGATAGCATCAAACATCCGTTTGTAGTCCTTCGGTATAACCTTCACGAACTTCCAAACGTACTCATCCCAGTGCTGTATAACCTGGTGGGCAACGCTGCTATCCGTAAATGTGGCATGATGCTGGATCATCGTTTTCAATTCATTCATCTCATACGTTTCTTCCAGCTGCTCGAGGTAAACCATCTCTTTATTCACTTTGCTTTGGAAATCACCGTTCACATCCAAGACGTACGCGATCCCGCCTGACATACCCGCTGCGAAGTTACGCCCTGTTGGACCAAGAACAACGACTCGACCACCTGTCATGTACTCACAGCCATGATCGCCTACACCCTCAACGACGGCACGCACACCACTGTTTCTTACGCAGAAGCGTTCTCCCGCGATACCACGGATGTAAACATCCCCGTCTGTTGCGCCGTATAAGGCTGTATTTCCGATAATCACATTATCTTCCGCTACAAAAGTCGACTTACTTGATGGGAAAATCGCCAGCTTACCGCCGGACAATCCTTTCCCTACATAGTCATTGGCATCTCCTTCGAGGGAAAGTGTGATCCCTTTCGGCACGAAAGCGCCAAAACTTTGACCTGCTGATCCTTCAAAATGAAGACGAATCGTATCGTGCGGCAAGCCTTCCACACCGTGACGGCGTGTCACCTCGCTGCCCACGATCGTTCCGACAACGCGGTTCACGTTCGTAATTGGCAGAATCGCGTGTACGTGCTCTTTGCGCTCAATCGCCGGCTCACAAATATCAAGCAGCTTCGTCATATCCAAGGAGCGATCCAAGCCGTGATCTTGCTGCATTTGGCAGAAGCGACCTACATCTTCGCCCATGTCTGGTTGGTGCAGCAGCGGCGAAAGATCGACGCCTTTGGCTTTCCAATGCTCGACCGCTGGCTTGGACTCCAAGATATCGGTACGTCCTACCATCTCTTCGATCGTGCGGAAGCCGAGCTCTGCCATCATCTCACGCACATCGTTCGCGATGAAGGTCATGAAGTTAACCACATGCTGCGGATCTCCAGCAAATTTCTTGCGAAGCTCCGGATTTTGCGTAGCGACGCCAACCGGACAAGTGTCCAAATGGCAGACGCGCATCATCACGCAGCCGATTGTGATCAGCGGAGTCGTTGCGAAGCCGAACTCCTCGGCACCGAGCAAGGCAGCTACGACAACGTCGCGCCCTGTCATCAGCTTGCCATCCGTCTCGACGACGATACGGCTGCGCAGGTTGTTCAGCACGAGTGTCTGATGCGTCTCCGCCAGACCGAGCTCCCACGGCAGTCCCGCGTGACGAATACTCGTCTGCGGTGACGCGCCTGTGCCTCCATCGTAGCCGGAGATGAGGACAACGTCCGCTTTCCCTTTGGCTACGCCGGCAGCGATCGTGCCAACACCCACCTCGGATACCAGCTTCACGCTGATTCGTGCCCGTGGGTTGGCATTCTTGAGATCGTGGATCAGCTCTGCGAGATCCTCGATCGAATAAATATCATGATGCGGCGGCGGCGAAATCAAGCCTACGCCTGGCGTAACACCGCGAACCTCTGCTACCCAAGGGTACACCTTAGTTCCTGGGAGCTGACCGCCCTCGCCGGGCTTCGCGCCTTGCGCCATCTTGATCTGAATCTCGTCAGCGTTGACGAGATAGTGGCTCGTGACGCCGAAGCGGCCGGACGCCACCTGCTTGATGCTACTTCGGCGAAGATCGCCGTTCGCATCTGGCGTGAAGCGCTCCGGATGCTCGCCGCCTTCGCCGGTGTTGCTCTTGCCGCCGATGCGGTTCATCGCGATCGCGATCGTTTCGTGCGCTTCTTTGGAGATGGAGCCGTAGGACATGGCTCCCGTCTTGAAGCGCTTGAAGATCGATTCGATCGGTTCCACCTCTTCGATCGGAATCGGTGTGCGTCCTGCCTTAAAGCTCAGCAGTCCGCGCAAAGCCATATATTTCTCGTCTTCACGTTTGACGAGTTTGGAGAAGCTTTTATATTGCGCGTAATTGTTCGTGCGAACAGCAGATTGCAAAGCATGCACAGTTTCCGGGGTATAAATGTGATCTTCCCCGTCTCTGCGCCATTGCAAGTCGCCGCCTGTATCCAGCACGCGATCACGTCCCTCTTGCTCGGAGAACGCACGGCTGTGACGCATCAAGGTTTCCTTCGCCACCATTTCGATCCCGATACCACCCACTGGCGTATACGTCCAAGTGAAGTAGCTATCTACCAGCTCTTGGCTCAAGCCGATCGCTTCGAAAATTTGCGCCCCGCGATAGCTCTGAATGGTGGAAATACCCATTTTCGCTAACACTTTGACTACACCTTTCGTGACAGCTTTGATGTAATTATAGACCGCTTTCTCGTGATCAACGCCTACTAGCTGTTTACGCTGAATCATGTCATCTAACGTTTCTAACGCCAGATACGGGTTGATCGCGCCTGCGCCATAGCCGAGCAATAGGGCAAAATGGTGCACTTCACGCGGTTCACCAGACTCAACAAGCAAGCTGACCTTGGTACGTGTACCTTGACGGATCAAATGGTGATGTAAGCCCGATGTTGCCAAAAGAGCTGGAATCGGTGCGCTCACACTATCTACGCCTCGATCAGACAGAATGAGGAGCGTAGCTCCATCAACAATGGCTTGATCTGCAGCCGTGTACAAAGCTTGCATCGCACTTTCTAGCCCATCTGTGCCTGCTGATGCTTCGAAAAGCGTAGACAACGTGACCGTTTTGAAACCGTCGCGCTGAATATGACGCAGCTTCGCCAATTCTTCATTGGAGAGAAACGGCGACTTCAAACGAATTTGACGGCAGCTCTCTGGCTCCGGCTTAATCAGGTTGCGTTCTGGCCCGATCGTGGTGCCCTGCGCCGTAATAATTTCTTCAAAGTTCGCATCAATTGGCGGGTTCGTTACTTGCGCGAACAATTGTTTAAAATAGTTATAAAGCAGCTGCGGACGATCCGAAAGCACCGCCAGTGGCGCATCCGTGCCCATGGAACCGATCGGGTCCACACCTGTTTTGCCCATAGGCTCAAGTGTCTTACGCAGTTGTTCGAACGTATAGCCGAATGCTTGCTGGCGCTGCAGAATCGTATCATGGTCAGAACCAAGTACAATTGGCGCATCTTCTAGATCCTCTAAAGAAACGAGATGCTCATTCAACCAATCCCGATACGGCTGCTCGCTTGCGATGCCGCTCTTGATTTCTTCATCGGTCACGATGCGACCTTCTACGGTATCGACAAGCAGCATACGTCCTGGTCTCAGACGGTCTTTGTACAAAATACGCTCAGGCTCGATATCCAGCACGCCTACCTCGGAAGCAAGCACGATGAAATCGTCCGTCGTTACATAATAACGAGAAGGACGCAATCCGTTACGATCAAGAATAGCCCCGATTTGACTGCCATCTGTAAAAGCAATCGCTGCAGGACCATCCCAAGGCTCCATCAAGGTGCTGTGATATTCGTAAAACGCTTTTTTATCATCATCCATACCTTCGTGCTTGGACCAAGGCTCTGGTACCATCATCATAGCCGCATGCGGCAATGAACGGCCTGAAAGCATCAGGAACTCTAGTGTATTATCAAACATTTGAGAATCCGAACCATCGGTATCAATGACTGGAAGAATACGTTTGAAATCTTCACCAAATAAATCGGAGTCACACATCGCTTGACGTGCATGCATCCAGTTGACGTTACCACGAAGTGTATTGATCTCACCATTGTGAATCAAATAACGGTACGGATGCGCGCGTTCCCAGCTTGGGAACGTGTTTGTACTGAAACGGGAGTGAACAAGCGCTAAGGCAGATTCTACCTTCTCATCTTGCAATTCCACGTAATACGCATCTACTTGCTCAGGTGTTAACATCCCTTTATATACAATCGTTCTGCTAGACAAGCTAGAATAGTAAAATTGCGATCCCGGATGGGATAATTTGATAGCGTTTTCAGATAATTTGCGAATCATGTATAGCTTGCGCTCAAAATCAAGATTCGTCGTAGTATCTGCGCTTTGGCCGATAAACACCTGACGAATATAGGGTTCAGCGGATACCGCAGAATCCCCCAACGAACTGTTATTTGTTGGAACGGTTCTCCATCCAAGAAATTGTTGCCCTTCTTGTTTGACTATTCGCTCAATTGTACTTTCACAAGCTTGACGCGCCTCTAATTCTTGAGGAAAATAGACCATACCTACGCCATAGCTGCCAGCTGTTGGAAGTTTAATGTTCTCTTGTTCACAGGCGGATTGAAAATAAGTATCTGGAATTTGCATCAAAATGCCTGCTCCATCACCCGTATTCGGGTCACTGCCTTGCCCGCCTCGATGATCCAAATTGCAAAGTACACGCAGCGCTTGCTTGACGATGGCATGAGATTTGACACCCTTGATATTGGCAACAAAGCCTATACCACAAGCATCATGCTCATTCCTCGGATCGTACAATCCCTGTTTGGGAGGTAATCCATTAATAGTCATGTTTTGCAACCTTTCTTCCCTCGTTTTTCGCTGGACTTTGTTAGACGCAAGCTTTAAAGTGCTAAAAACCAAAAATTCAATGCTCCATATTTCGACTACATCCGCAATAAGTAGAGGAAATATTCTCAATATTTTTTATATTATATTAACACTTGGTTTCCTATAGTTCAATTTAAAAATATTTAAATTGAAAAGGTTTTCATTTTAATAGAATCGCGATTAGAATCATATTGTAAAGGCACGATCATTTATCTCATTTCCTATATAAGTACGACTAGCCCAGCATGTGATAGCAAACTTTCTATGTTTCATGCTATGATAGCTAATACCGCTGCAAGAACATACATCCAGATTCCACATCTTAGGAGGAGCTCTGTTTGAGTATACAGCATACTTTTGGGGACGGCATGATTAGGGAGCCTCTTTATCAATGGCAGCTAGAAGCTCATCCGGTTGAAATTGAGCTTTTCCGCTCAAAGCCGGTACGCCGCCTGAAGTTTTTACATCATTTCGGGGCATCGGCTCTATTTTCACCACTTACACATTCACGTTTCGAACATACGGTTGGCGTTTGGTCACTCATGGCTCACTTTTGCCCAGAAGAATCTCATCTGCGCATTGCGGCACTGCTCCATGATATCGGGCACCTGCCTTTCTCCCATGCGGTTGAGCGCACACTTGGGTATAATCATCACCGTCAGACTGAACAGTTAATCGGGCAAGGCGTCATCGCGGATATTCTGATCAAGCACGGCATTTCGCCGCGAGCTATTATTGATCTTTTGAAACAAGAAACACCGCTAACGAACCCCTCAACGGTTCTTGGACTCGATCACTTGGATAGCTTCTTGCGCGATACATACTATGCGGGGCGTCAGACGCTGCCGCCTTCGGAAGTAGTAAAAGGACTTCGCTTACGCGGACCCTACATAGAAGCGAATGAGGCTTCAGCCACGGCGCTTGTTGATGCAATTGTCGAAGAGCACCGACTCATCCTGCATCCGCAGTTTCTAGCCATGGATGCGCTGCTGGCGAAAGCAACGGCACATCATTGCGAGACAAATCCTGGCATGAAGGATCGAATCCCCGCACTCATGGATCATGAATTGATTCAAGAGCTGCTGCAGAGCAATAATGAGACGGCTCGCGAAACGATTCATGTACTCATGTACGAGCCACATCGCATTCAAATTACACAAGAACCCGTACCAGGCAGCATCGAAGTCAAGATCGGGAAAGTTTATAAAAAACAACCGCTAATTGGCGAAAAACTCGCCTCAGAAGTTAGCTTTCAAGCCGCTGTAAAGCTGGCTGAGCTGGATAGCATGGCCGCAACTTATTTTTTCACCATATAACCATCCGCAGAAGGGACTGTCCCAGCTTGGCAAAATTGTACTTTCGTTATGGCACGATGAATAGCGGTAAATCGATTGAAGTCTTACGTGTAGCTCATAATTATGAGGAACAGGGCAAAAAGGTGCTTCTCCTCACTTCCGTTATGGATGATCGCTTCGGTGTTGGTAAGGTCGCTTCCCGCATCGGTATGCAAAAAGGAGCCATCGTCGTAGACGAACATTTGGATATGGTCGCTTTAGCGCAGACCGAGCGTCCGAATTGCATTCTAGTCGACGAGGCTCAGTTCCTGAACAAAGCCCAAGTCTCTCAGCTGATTGAAGTCGTTGATGAACTGGATATTCCCGTTATCGCTTACGGGCTTCGCGCTGATTTCATGGGACAATTATTTGAAGGCAGCAATGCACTACTGGCTGTGGCTGATACGATCGAGGAAATTAAAACTGTTTGTTGGTATTGTGATAAAAAGGCGATTATGAACATGCGCTGCAAAGACGGTGTGCCTATCTTCCATGGAGAACAGATCCAGATTGGCGGTAACGAAAGTTACGTTCCAGTATGTCGGAAATGCTATGCCTCCAAAAAGAAAGCTGCGCACATGTAAAGATGGATATGGTATGTGCAAAGAAAGGTGAGTTCCTTGCGTAAAAAACGGATTTTGCTATTATCCGAGGGCTTCGGGAAAGGTCATACACAAGCTGCTCATGCGCTTTCTGGTGAGCTACGCCAATCTTCTTCAGACATGATTACCCGCGTGATTGAGCTTGGCGCTTTCTTGCATCCTACCTTAGCACCTTGGGTCTTCTCGGCATACCGCCGCACGGTAACATCACAACCCAGACTGTACGGTATGCTCTATCGACATCACTATGATAAAAGGCCGAGTCGTGTAGCCAGTCTCGTGCTGCATCGCATCTTCTATGCACGAACGAAAGCTGTTATCAAGCAGTTGAAACCTGATTTGATCGTCTGTACACATCCATTCCCAAGCATCATTGTCTCTAGGTTAAAACGCGCGGGACTGGATATCCCTCTTTTCACCGTAATCACCGATTACGATGTTCATGGGACATGGATAGACTCCGCAGTAGATAAATATTTGGTATCCACTCCCCTTGTCAGGGAGCGCCTAATGGACTGCGGCGTTCAGGACAAGCGGATTGAGGTGACCGGTATTCCGGTTCACCCTAATTTCCGCAAGGCGCACAGCAAAGAACATATTCGTCAAGAATTTGGTCTCAAAGCTATGCCTACCGTCATGGTCATGGGTGGTGGCTGGGGTGTATTTAAGAAAGAAGAAAAAGAAGAGATGCTGACTTATTTAGCGAGCTGGAGCAAGGATATTCAGCTGCTAATCTGTCTCGGCACGAATGAAAAAGCACGCCTCCAGTTGCTGGAGGAAGATGCCTTCCGTCAACCGAATGTTCATCTCATTGGCTATACCACCGAGATTAGCAAGCTGATGGATATCTCCGATCTGCTGATTACGAAGCCAGGCGGGATGACCTGTACAGAGGCGATGGCCAAAGGAATCCCTATGCTGTTCTATAGCCCGATTCCCGGGCAGGAAGAAAAAAACTGCACGTATTTTCAGGAAAATGGATACGGACAGCGCATTACATCGGTGGCGATGATTGACCATTGGTTTAAGCTGCTGCTCGAGCAATATCCCGAGCTTGCCAAACGGAGAACGGACATTCGTGAAGGCTACAATGAAGAAGAACGAAGCTGTGCAACAGCAATCATAGCGTACCTAGAACAGTCGGATAAGCGTTCTTATATTCAGGCATCATCAAAAACACCGCTCATACAATGGTAGTATCCATTGTGAGGGCGGTGTTTTGTTATGAATCCCATTCACCGATTCGGCAAGCAGGCTATTTTTGCTTATTTAGTGATCTGGTTTGTCGGCAGTCTATGGATGATGGCCGTGCTGGGCAGCGGATCTTTCCAGCGCAAAATAATGGGCGTTGATTTCGTCCTCTATCATGAGTATGCCTGTTACGGCTTTGCAGGTGCTCTGGGTGGCGCTCTCTATGGCTTACGCATGTTTCATGAGCATTATCAAGAGCTCACTACGCAGTGGATCTACTGGTACCTCATGCGGCCTGTGCTGTGCTTCGGCTCCGCGATTATTACAATCATCCTCTTCGCGAGCGGTATTATGCTGCTGGAAGTAGGCGACTCGATGTCAGCGCGTATCAGCATCGCCTTTCTAACGGGTTATGGCTATGGAAAATTCATGGAAAAGCTGCGTGATCTGACATCCACATTCTTCAATGGGAAGAATACGAATGGGACGAACGGGAGTGGAAATGGGAGTGATACGCCTACGAAGTGAGTAGGCGGCACAGTGGGCGATCGCACCTGAAACGCAATAACTGGAAAAACTCCATCTATTTATCACCAATTTTCACTTTAATAAAGAATACATGTAAAAAGTACAGCTATATCCACCTACTTGGATCAAATCAACGCTTTCCGGCTTAATTACCTACAGAAAATCCATCTAATCACCGAAAACAAGAAAAAACAGCTGAAATAGATGGAGAAAATCCATCTATTCAGTGATCTTGGCTAGTTGGGGTAGGTGGAGGCTGTGGATGCGAAATGCGGCATTGGACGGAGTGAGGTGTGTAGAGAGTAGATAGATTATACTGTGTGGGGCGTGTCACCAAACACAAAAAATCCACCGCGCGAAAACAGCCGCGGTGGCCAATTGCCTTAGGGTGCATCGAACGTATGCACCTTGTTCCAGTTCACACCACCACTGCCGGTGGTGTACATGACGCTCGGCTGCTCATTATCATTCGTGATGAGCCAGCCGCTATTCGCGTCTGCCATGCCGAGCAGCAGATCGCCATACCCTGTGAACGACTCCGTCCCGTTCACCCAGGTTTTGCCGCCGTCCTTCGTCCAACCGACGGAGTTCGGCTTGTCGCATGCCGGGCAGCTACCGCCCATGAACGCTACGTCGGTGTTCACGACGTAGAGAGGGCCGGGCTTCGAGCCCGTGTTCTTCGGCCCCGACGTATCCCCCGTAGGGAATCCAGGGGCCGGGCCGCCGCCAGCCGTGCTGTTCACCAGCACGGTTTGCCAGCTCTTCCCTCCGTCTTTCGTGTGAAACAGCGAATACGAAGTTTGTGTCATCCCCGATTCCCCAATCAGCTCGATCCACGCGTCATCCGCGCCAGCGGAGCGAATGACGTTGCCTGTCAATGTCGCCACGGTTTTGCGTGATAGGACGGATTTCCAATTGAGCCCGCCATCCTGCGTCCTCAAGACCTCGATCGTATCTTCCACTTGCCTAACTGCCCAGCCATTCTTGCCATCATGAAAATAAGCATCCCCTTGTGTCCCCGTTGGAACTGGGAGCTTCACCCATTTGACACCACCATCCTTGGTTTGCGCATTGCCGCTATAAGCTTCCTGCTTCGATACGAAATGGAGAAACGCTTGATTGGGAACGGTTCCGACCGTCGACCAATGCGCTCCGCCATCCTGCGTACTAAACAGCTTCCCCGTTTCTTTCTCGGCTGCCCACGCATCCTGATCATTCAAGGCAAAAAGCTGCCTTACCTCACTAATGCCTGTGTACTGCACCTTCCACTTCCCGCCACCGTCATCGGTATGAGCGATCCAACCTTTGCCGCCTATCCAGCCTTTTTGAGCATCCGCCAGTCTCAGCGCAGTTATCACTTTCATAAGAGGTGTTGATCCTTCGCTGCCTTTGGTAGGCACGGTTGTAGGTTCCGCCCCAGGTGTCGCAGGGGTTGTTGATGGCTCCGCCACTGCACTCGATGTCGGTGATTCCGAAACGGTCACCTGACCATTCGTCTGTCCGGAAGATTTACACCCTGTTAAAGCAAGACTTGTTATGGCTAACAGCAGAAGCGTCTTTTTTATCATCATCCGTACTCCCTTCATTTTCTTTGTATAGATATTTCATAGACGTTATCAAGGTGGGAATAGTTGAACTCACTTACCATCTTCCCACCATGTCCGAGAAATTAGTCATGACTCACCCCATTGAGGAATACAATCGTAAACAAGAAGGGGGACATTGTTAGGTTACGGAAAGGGAGGAGGATCTGTTGAAATTCATTTGGGGCAAAAAGGAACTCACCTTTATGATCATTCCGGGTGCCAACCGCCGTACGGTAAGGTTCAAGCTTCCACACAGCTCTTTGTATATTGTGCCTAGCGTGATCTTACTTGTGCTGATCGGGTTTTTCGTGACGATTTATATCATGAATACCCAATCTCATCAAACTCAAAACAACATGCAGCAAACTTTCGATGGACAAGAACGTCAGTTGGTTGATCAAATTACACATAAAACGAGTGAGCTTGAGCAGCTGCAAATCGATTTGATTGACCTTGCTCAGCAGGCCGATGAATTTAAGGTAAAGCTAGAAGAAATCAAGAAAATAGATCATGTGATAGAGCTCATGAGTCAGCCAGAAACCGTGAACGGGACAAGCAAAAAAGTAGCAAGCACCCCGAGCTCTAAGCCCGTGAATGGAACCAATGTTGATGTTGGCGGCAGCAATGTTCCTATCACTACGGATGATGTATCTACCCTCGTAAGCAACACGAAGCAAGGGCTTTTTTCATTAGTTGGCGATATTAATGCACTCCTCGTCAATCTAAATGAATCCGAAGCCAAAATTAAAGAAGCTGAACACTTACGCAGTATTACGCCTACACTATGGCCCATCGCCTCGCACAGTATTACCTCCGGCTTCGGCATCCGCATCGATCCTTTTACATTCAGGCCCTCCATGCACACAGGCTATGATATTGACGGTGAATACAATGATCCAGTCTATGTAACTGCCGCAGGAAAAGTCATTGCTGTGGGCTTTGATGGCGAGCTTGGCAACTATATTATCGTTGATCACGGCAGGGGCATTGAAACGGAGTATATGCATTTGAATAAAATATTGGTAAAACGCGGAGAATCTGTAACAAAAGGTCAGCATATCGGTCTCGTTGGTTCCACTGGACGCAGCACGGGCTCGCATCTTCATTATGAGGTACATAAAAATGGTATCCAGATTGACCCTAAACCTTATCTCATTTCAGATCGAAAGGATGAACGTAAATGATTGGAAGCTCGAAATTAAAACGTATCGATACGAAAAGTACAGACACGCTTATCGGCGCCAGTACGATCTGTGAAGGCAAAATCATGTCCGAAGCCAGCCTTCGTATTGAGGGTCAAATGAACGGCGACATTGAATGTGCAGGTGACATCACTATTGGTGAGAACGCTGTCGTTCAATCGAATATCCATGCACGCGATGTGATTGTAGCTGGCAAAGTGAAAGGCAACATTTATACCAAGGGCAAGTTGATCGTGACAAGCTCCGGGGTTCTAATTGGGAATATTGATGTACGCTCCTTCATTATCGAAGAAGGTGGCATCTTCCAGGGAAGTAGTGCGATGAATGCAGCTGGGGTGCCTAACGAGAAAAGCGTTGGTGGCAAGGTCATCGATGCCAAGGCGCACAAGCAGCAAAAAAGTGAGCAACAAGCTGCTTCTGGTGGGAATTAATTTCGGTATATAAAAAGTTATGACGGCGGTAATATTAAGGTTTGATCTTGTTAAGACTTCATATTTGAAATAAGACAAGGGTTATCCCTTAAGCAGTTTATTCTACTGCTTAGAGGATAACCCTTGTTATTTAAATCTACAATCAATTTGGACTGACAATTTACCTTTACTTGCTCTTTTGTGCCAGCATTTTCAGCAGAACCGTTACAGCCTCTGCTCTTGTTGTTTTACCATTCGCATCAAATTCGTTCGCGCCTTTTCCTTCTACAAGGCCAAGTTGCTTCACAGCTGCAACTGCGCCTCTCGTCCAAGCCGGAATATCCTTGTCGTCTGCAAAACCTGTTGCGATATTCGACTCAACGGTTAGACTGAGCGCATTCGCGATCATCGCTACCATCTCAGCGCGTGTAATTTCCTCATCCGGACGGAAAGAGCCGTCCTCATAACCTTTAATGACCCCAGCTTTCACCGCTTGCGCGATTGCTTTCTGCGCCCATGCGCCGATCTTCGCCGTATCTGTAAAAGTCAGCTCCGCTCCCGCTTCTTGCGGCTTCAGCGCATTCATCAGCATGACCGCGAATTCCGCGCGACTCACGGTAGAACCTGGCTTAAAAGTGCCGTCCGGATAACCAGTGACGATTCCGATGCTTACCGCTTGCTTGACGCTTGCCTCCGCCCAGTGTTCGGAGATATCGTTAAAGTTAATCGTCGGTTTCGTGTCCCCTGTTGGCACAGCTGCGGCTATGTCTACAACGAATACTGCATATTTCGTAAAATGATTGACATCTACGATGATGTGATCGCCGTCAACCTTGCCGCCGACTTCCACCCATTCCTTCTTCACTTCGTCATAGTAGAATACGACTGCCTTTTGATTGTCCTTTAAGCTATTCAGATCGAAGCTGAAAGTCAACGTTACCGGCTTACTGAAGTTACCTGAAAAGTTTTTCAAAATTTCAAAGATTGGACTGGCCAGAACCTCTTGTTTCGTTAAAAGATCTGGAGTGTCCAACACTTTTTCAATTGTCAATTTCAATTCTTTGTCTGTTGCGTTTGCCGGAATATCGATCTTGATCGCATCGCCCAAACGAACCTCGCCAGTTTTACCTGTAGGAAGCGTTAATTTACCCTCCATTGAGGTAACTTTGTCGTCGTTTGGAGACGCTGGCGTTGGAGATTGACCGCTGACACCGGATTCTTCCTGTGCCGCTCGGCTCACTGTAACGGTATATGTCTTCGTGGTCGTACCGTCCTGCGCCGTCGCCACCACCGTGATCGTGTTGCTTCCCACGCTCAAGCTAATGGCTTCCGATGCTGCTCCGCTCGCAACGGCTGTGCCGTTCACCTTCACTGTCGCGCTGATGTCCGACACCGTCGGCGTGACCGTGATACTGCTCACGCCATTAGCCACACTTGCCGTGTAGCTTGTCGTGCCAGATGCAAATACCGGACTCAACGTTCCACTCGACAGTCCCAACCCGCTCAAGTCAGCGTTGTTACTTAGCGCTGCGGCCGCTCGTGTCACCGTCACCGTGTACGTCTTCGTAGTCGTGCCATCCTCTGCCGTCACGATCGTCGTGATCGTGTTGCTTCCCACGCTCAAGCTAATGGCTTCCGATGCTGCTCCGCTCGCAACGGCTGTGCCGTTCACCTTCACTGTCGCGCTGATGTCCGACACCGTCGGCGTTACCGTGATACTGCTCACGCTATTGGCTACGCTGGCCGTGTAGCTTATCGTGCCGGATGCAAATACCGGACTCAGCGTTCCGCTTGATAACGACAAACCGCTCAAGTCAGCGTTGTTACTTAGCGCTGCGGCCGCTCGTGTCACCGTCACTGTGTACGTCTTCGTCGTCGTACCGTCCTGCGCAGTCGCCACCACCGTGATCGTGTTGCTGCCCACGCTCAAGCTAATGGCTCCCGATGTTGCTCCGCTCGCAACGGCTATGCCGTTCACCTTCACCGTCGCGTTACTGTCCGACACCGTTGGTGTTGCGGTGATGCTGCTCACGCCATTAGCCACACTTGTCGTGTAGCTTGTCGTGCCGGATGCAAACACCGGACTCAGCGTTCCGCTCGATAACGACAAGCCGCCTAAGTCAGCGTTGTTACTTAGCGCTGCTGCCGCTCGTGTCACCGTCACCGTGTACGTTTTCGTCGTTGTGCCATCCTCTGCCGTTACCATCGTCGTGATCGTGTTGCTTCCCACGCTCAAGCTAATGGCTTCCGATGCTGCTCCGCTCGCAACGGCTATGCCGTTCACCTTCACCGTCGCGTTACTGTCCGACACCGTTGGTGTTGCGGTGAAGCTGCTCACGCCATTAGCTACGCTAGCCGTGTAGCTTGTCGTGCCAGATGCAAATACCGGACTCAACGTTCCACTCGACAGACCCAAACCGCTCAAGTCAGCGTTGTTACTTAGCGCTGCGGCCGCTCGTGTCACCGTCACCGTGTACGTCTTCGTCGTTGTGCCATCCTCTGCCGTCACGACCGTCGTGATCGTGTTGCTCCCCACACTCAAGCTAATGGCTCCCGACGCTGCTCCGCTCGCAACGGCTGTGCCGTTCACCGTCACCGTCGCGTTACTGTCCGACAACGTCGGTGTTGCGGTGATGCTGCTCACGTTATTGACTACGCTGGCCGTGTAGCTTGTCGTGCCAGATGCAAATACCGGACTCAACGTTCCACTCGACAGACCCAAACCGCTCAAGTCAGCGTTGTTACTTAGCGCTGCGGCCGCTCGTGTCACCGTCACCGTGTACGTTTTCGTCGTTGTGCCATCCTCTGCCATTACCACCGTCGTGATCGTGTTGCTTCCTACGCTCAAGCTAATGACTTCCGATGCTGCTCCGCTCGCAACGGCTGTGCCGTTCACCGTCACCGTCGCGTTGCTGTCTGACACCGTCGGCGTGACCGTGATACTACTCACGCCATTAGCTACGCTCGCCGTGTAGCTTGTCGTGCCAGATGTAAATACCGGACTCAATGTTCCACTCGACAGTCCCAAATCGCTCAAGTCAGCGTTGTTACTTAGCGCTGCGGCGGCTCGTGTCACCGTCACCGTGTACGTCTTCGTCGTTGTGCCATCCTCTGCCGTTACTACCGTCGTGATCGTGTTGCTTCCCACGCTCAAGCTAATCTCTCCTGATGCTGCTCCGCTCGCAACGGCTGTGCCGTTCACCGTCACCGTCGCGTCGGCGTCCGACACCGTTGGCGTGACCGTAATACTGCTCACGTCATTCGCTACGCTCGCCGTGTAGCTTATTGTGCCAGAATCAAACAACGGACTCAATGTTCCACTCAACAGACCCAACCCGCTCAAGTCAGCGTTGTTACTTAGCGCTGCGGCCGCTCGTGTCACCGTCACCGTGTATGTCTTCGTCATTGTGCCATCCTCTGCCGTTACCACCGTCGTGATCGTGTTGCTCCCCGCGCTCAAGCTAATGGCTTCCGATGCTGCTCCGCTCGCAACGGCTGTGCCGTTCACCGTCACCGTCGCGTCGGCGTCTGACACCGTTGGCGTGACCGTAATACTGCTCACGTCATTCGCTACGCTCGCCGTGTAGCTTATCGTGCCAGATTCAAACACCGGACTCAATGTTCCGCTCGATAACGACAAGCTGTTTAAATCAGCATCGCTGTATTGTATTATCCTTCCATTATCCCCCACCGCTACATAAGTACCGTTGGAGGAGATGACACCTGTAAGTGATTCCTTGATTCCTGACGAGCGACTCGTCCAGGTTTCCCCGTCACTGGAGGTCAATATACTTCCACTGTGCCCCACCGCTACAAACTTGCCATCGTGGTAATTCACAGCTCGAAGATGCTTCGCGATGCCCGATGTACGGCTTGTCCAAGTTTCCCCATTACCGGAGGTCAATATCGATCCTGCTGTTCCCACCGCCACATACATGTTGGTACCGTTGCTGACGACATTTAAAAGATCATTTGTATGTAATGGGGATGTTTGATCCGTCCAGGTCACTGCATCACTGGAAGTCAAAATCGTCCCACCCCCTCCCACCGCTACAAACTTACCATTGCCGTACGTGACAGCATAAAGTTGATTCGTGGTGCCTGACGTGCCGACCGTCCAGGTCACTCCATCAGTGGAACTCACTATCGTACCACTGTCCCCCACCGCCACAAATGTATTAGTACCATAGGTAATGCCATTTAACACATTCTCGGTACCCGCTTCAGATGTGTCTGTCCAAGACACTCCATCAACTGAATTCAACACTTTTCCAGTGTACCCCACCGCTACAAACTTATTATTGCCATAGGTGACGGCATTACGTTGAATAAAACCTGACCTACGGACCGTCCAGAATGCTCCGTCATTGGAAGTCACTATCGTATCGTCTGTCCCAATAGCCACATACATACCGTTTCCGTAGCTCACACTAAGAAGATTCTTCGGGATGCCCGATGTACGACTCGTCCAGCTCGCTCCATCAGATGAGGTCAATATCATTCCACCGCCCCCCACCGCTACAAGCTTGCTGTTGCCGTAAGTCACGTCATAAAGATGATTCGCAGTATTAGACGTCCTGCTCGTCCAACTTATCCCATCATTGGATGCCAATATCATTCCATTATTCCCAACCACTATAAACGTACTGTTACCGTAGATAACACCATGAAGGAAATTCGTGTTACCCGACGCACGGTGCGCCCAACTCAGTCCATCACTGGATGTCAGTATGATTCCACTGAACCCTACCGCTATGAACATACCGTTGTCGTAGATAACATCCTTGAGATGAGCAATTACACCCGGAGAGCCATTCACCCAGGTCGATCCGTCACTCGAGGTCAGTATCGTCCCACTACTTCCCACCGTCACATACTTACCATTACCGTAGCTCACCTGACTAAGATCTTCAAGAGTGTTCGACATCTTGCTCGTCCAACTTTTGCCATCACTCGAGGTCAGTATTGTTCCATTGTTTCCAACCACCACAAACTGGCCATTGTCAAATTTGATACCATTTAGATATTCCGTAGTTCCCGACGGACGCCTCGTCCAACTTATACCATCACTTGAGCTCAATATCTCTCCAAACATCCCCACCGCTACATACATACCACTACCGTAGCTGATGTCATATAAGTCGTATGTTGTTCCAGACGTTCGGCTCGTCCAGCTTACTTCGTCACTAGATGTCAATATCGTTCCGTTGTCCCCCACTGACATATACATACCGTTCACATAGCTAATGCCATTCATATCTAGACTCGTGGGCAACGGACTCCGAATATTCCATTGATCAAAAGAAGCTGCAGAAACAAAACTAGGAGTCATTCCTACTAGCATACATAATAGCGTGAATAAAAAAATACAACGTCTAATCATAATTACGATCCTCACCTTTTCTTGAAACACGAATATAGTCCAATAAAAGTATAACAACAGCAAGGAATAGAATTCTTAATGGATTCTTAATGAAATGTAGAGTTGTATGCTACTCTTTCTTTTGGTGACTTGATATACTGTACAAAAGAGCCGTAACTATGGAGTGTGACACTAGTACAATGAACCCAGACAAAATTCTAATCGTTGACGACGAATCCGAAATCCGTCAGCTCATCCGTATTCACGTCGAACAGGCCGGAATGGAAGTTTTCGAAGCTGAATCAGGACAGGAAGCAATCGCGCAATTAAAGGGAACTCCTTTTAGCCTGATGATTCTCGATCTGATGATGGATGATCGAAACGGGTTCGAGGTCTTAAACTATCTGCGAGAGAATGAATCTGAGCTACTAGTCATCGTACTTAGTGCCAGAAGAGACGAAGAAGACAAGATCACCGCACTCGGTCTTGGCGCAGTAGATTTCGTTACTAAACCCTTTAGTCCAATGGAGCTTATTGCCCGTTTACAAACCAATCTCCGACGACTACGTCCCAAAGTTCATCTCAAAACCCCTGTGATTCAACTGAATAATTTGGAGCTCGATGTTGACAATCTACTCCTTATTAATAATGGAGAAAGATATACCTTGACTCAGATGGAGTGTGAACTCACTCATTTGTTTATGAGAAATCCCGATCGCGTATTAACCAAAAGAGAAATCTATAAGCAAATCTGGAATCACGAAAATTATGATGATAACACGTTAAGCGTTTTCATTAATCGACTACGCAAAAAGCTAGAACCTCTATCCTCTTCTCCCCAGCATATTCATACGATACGAAGTGTCGGTTATCGTTTTTCAGGAGATGGACTATGAGACTTCGTACAAAAATGTGGATTTCCGTCATTTCCAGCTACTTAATCAGCTTGATTGTATTCCTCATCCTCTTCAAATCGATAGCAAATATCGCTAATAACGGATATTCTTTACATATTTTGGACGAGATTGCACATTCCGCATTGGAATCGGCTCAAGAGCAGCAAGTATTCAGTAAGTATGGAATTGAATCAGCTTTAACACCTTTTTCCAAGGAACATCCGAAAATCCGTTTTGAATGGATCGCCTCTGATGGCACAACGATATACGACTCTTCCGGCATCATGAAACAATATCATTTTAAAGAACTGGCCGATCGTTTTCTCAACATGCGGTACACGCTATCTACCGACGGGAATCAGGTAACACTTGCCTATGCAGCAGAACAGAATGGGGAAACCTATTATTTACTAATGGGATTGCCTACTGATGCTTTAAAGCCAGGCCAAATGTATTTCTACATTCGTACCTTCGCAGTACTTTTTATTTTTGCATTACCTTTATTGGTCGCACTTTTAATACCGTACTTACTGTCTTCATGGTATTTCTACTCTATTAATAGGCGTATTCACAGGTTAAATATGGCCTTGAATCAGGTTAACATCCAAAGTAATGATATGGAGCTCAAAGATAACTCAAAGGATGAAATCGGTCATCTCACTCGGCATTACAATGACATGACTCGAAGGATACGGACGCAAGTCGCTCAAATTGAGCAATTGGAGAATAATCGCAAGCTCCTGTTGTCTAATTTGTCGCACGACCTGCGAACGCCTCTAACCATGGTGCTCGGCTATGCCGAGGTGATTCGAACTGGCCAATATAAAGATGAGAAGGAACTGCAGACCAGCGCTAAAATCATTCATCAGCGTTCCCGATACATGGACAAATTGCTTGATCAAATACTGGACGTCTCGCGACAGGATGCCGATATGTTGGAGATCGATGTTTCCTCTCATAACTTGTCTGAGCTCATTCGAAAGATCGCCTCTGATTACCTTCTCGTCATAGATGAAAAGGAATTCTTGCTAGAAGTGGAACTGCCGGAAAATGAAGTGTATGCCGATATAGACCCATCGCTAATTGAGAGGATGATCCGCAACCTGCTCGATAATGCCATTCGTCATGGGAGAGATGGACATTATCTCCAAATCGAGTTGTTTGAAGAAGAGCAAGCTGTGTGTATCACGGTGAAGGACAGGGGCAAAGGAGTTTCTCTGGAAGAACAAGAACGTATCTTTGAACGATTCTATCGTATAGATCGGGGAAGAAAAGGTGAAGGCCTTGGCATTGGACTTTCTATCGTCAAGGAAATCACCGAAGTTCATCATGGGAGCGTACAACTTACGAGTATTCCCTATGAGGAGACCGCGTTTCAAATTAAGCTGCCGAAACAGGATGAACCAAAATAAGAAACACCCAGTTAACCATATGGTCAACTGGGTGTTTCTTTCACCTTATTGCCCAGCCTTTACTTCAGCTAGCATGGAGAGGTCCACGAACTTGCTCAAGTTCAGCTCCTCCGGCTTAATGCCTTTGATGTATCTAGCGCCGATCGACACTTTCGCCATCTCTTCCATGACCTTGACATCAACATCCGTCGTCAGTTTCAGGCGGCTGAGCGAGGCTTTAATCAAGCCTTTGTCCATGCCCTTACCGCTGTATTGTTTCAGTTGATTGTTAATCAGATCATAGGCTTGGTCAGGACTGCTTTGAATGAACGCAATGCCGTCCAAATTAGCCTTGATCGCCCCCTTCACAATATCACGATGCTTGGCGATAAACGTATCACTGGCCACCATGATCACGGTAGGGTAGTCCCCCTTGTTTGGCGGGATCGCTTGCCAATCGGCAACAACTTTTCCGACCCCTGCCTTCTCAATCTGGGTCCCCCATGGTTCCGGGACCAAGGCAGCATCGATCTCTTTCTGACGGAAAGAGATGAGCGTATCCGCAGGAGAGCGAACGATGAGATGCGCGTTATCTGCGCCTCTACCTAGCGAAATTCCTGCTTGCCCAAGCAGTAGACGCAGTGAAATTTCATTCGTGTTTCCCTTAGCAGGAATCGCGATGGTTTTATCTCGCAAGTCAGCGGTCGTTTGAATACCCGCATCTGATCTCGCTACCAGCACGGCACCGCCGTTGTTGGATCCGGAGACCACGCGGAAATTGCCGCTTTTCAGAAAAAAGGTCGTCGCAGGTCCTGGACCTACGAATCCAACGTCGATATCCCCTGTCGCCATCGCGATGGACAGATCGGAACCGTTATCGAAAGGTGTCACTTCGATCTTTACTTCGTCGCCCCATTCGCGGGCAAAGTAACCTTTTTCCAGCGCGATGTACGCGGCGGCATGGGTCACATTTTTGAATACACCGACTCGAACGACTTGTGGTTTGCCGGATGCTGTCAGCTTCTCCTCACATGCACTCAGGAGTGTCATCGCGAAGAGTAACAGCAGAAGTATGTTAATACGTCTAGTCATCACGCCACTCCTCTACGACTTGGAGCCAGCGAGGCCGTAGCGCTCTAGCACTTTATCTTCTAATTTTTTGAAGCAGAAATGGTCAGAAACCGTGCCTAGCACAGCGATAATAATGACGATACAGAGCATCAAAGAGGTATCCCCGAGATTACGTCCATCCTGCAAAAGCTGACCTAACCCCGCACCTTTCGCAATCAGCTCACCAGCAACGAGTGCCCGCCAAGCGAATGCCCATGCTGTACGTACACCGTTGATCAAATGAGGAAAGGAAGCTGGAATCATCACCTGTAGAAATAGGTTAAAACCATTCCCTGTCCCCATCGTCTGAGCGGCGCGCAAATAAATCGGCGGGATATTCTTGATCCCTGTACGGCTTGCCAAAGCCATCGTCCAGGTGGCACCTAACGTTGTAATGAAAATAACCGATGATTCGTTTAATCCGAACCAAATAATAGCAAAAGGCAACCAAGCAATACTCGGAATGGTCTGCAATGAAACGACTAGAAAGCCTAACGTGTCATCGAGCCAGCGATATCTAGCAAATAGGAAGCCTAACGTCGTTCCAATGACGAGTGACAAAGCAAAGGAAATGAGCAATCGCAGCATACTCGCACCTGCAGCTTGCAGCAGCTCACCGTGTACGATACCATCGTAGAAAGCTTGCAGTGTCTGGGAAACCGAAGGAAATTTCCAGCCCCAATCGAAAATTCTATATCCCGCCTCCCAAGCTATCAGAAGCAGTACCAGAAAAATCGTTCTTCTTAATGCTGTACTCATCGCCAGTCTCCTCTCTCACAACTTTCTCCAGCTCATCCGCCAGTGCGTCCATAATCAACGCCTCCATATGATGGAGCACGGAATCTGCGCTATCGCGAGGTCTCGCTGCTTTGACAGTGAACTCCTTCTTGATCGTGCCGGGACGTGTAGACATCACCAGAACCCGATCCGATAGGATGACCGCTTCGCGAATGTTGTGGGTAATGAAGAGAATCGTTTTGCGCGTACGCATCCATATTTCTTCCAATTCTTTATGCAAAATAAGGCGTGTTTGCTCGTCTAGTGCCGCGAAAGGCTCGTCCATCAGCAGTATTTCCGGATCCATCGCGAGCGCTCTGGCAATCGCTGCCCGCTGTTTCATCCCGCCTGAGAGCTCATGCGGATACCGGTCCGCGAAACGGCTCAGATGCACAGATTTGATCTGCTCCATCGCCATCTCGTGGCGTTCTTTCTTCGCGATTCCCTTCTGCTTCAGGCCAAAGGCCACATTGTCTAGAACCGTCAGCCATGGGAACAACCCATGCTCCTGAAACACGACGACGCGATCCGCACCGGCGCCTGTTACCTTTTTCCCATTGACCTGAATGGTGCCTTCAGATTGTGTATCAAACCCTGCTACAAGGTTCAGAACTGTCGATTTCCCACAGCCTGAAGGGCCTAGCAGTGAGACGAACTCCCCTTTTTGAATCGTTAGTGTGATATCGTCCAACGCTTTGTAATTGCCGCCGATACGCTGGTTGAACGTCTTGCTGACTCCCTTAATTTCGATCAAGCTCTCTCATCCCCCACGTTGTCGCGTTAGAATAACATTTTAAGACCTGCCAACCCTAAACCGATGATGAATCCACAGATAGCACCATTCACCCGAATCCATTGCAGATCGCTGCCGATCTTCTCTTCCATGAGCACCGTCAACTTCTCGTTGTCGAGTTTGTCTAGGTTCTCTTTCACCAGTTGGCCGATTTTACTGTGATTTTGTTCCACATAAGACGCGATCTGCTCTTGAATCCAGTCTTCACCCTTGTGCAGCATATCAGGGTTTTCGCGGATGGATAGAAGAACTTTACGGATAATTGGCACCACATGGTGCGGAACAAAATCGGGATCATCAATGAACGCTTCCGCTTTTTCTTTTAGATTAGAGAGTAGATGCGCTAACTTCTCATCTAGATCGAATATTTCTGGAAGCTTCGTTTTTAGTTTTTCCAGTTCAGCTAGCAGCTGTGGATTGCGTTCTAACTTGTGCAGTTCGCTCCGGATAAACGTGAGTACAGATTCCCGACGCGGATGGTTTTTCGTACGCATTTGTTCAATGTAGGAGAGTACGAAATTCTGGATAATGCCACCGATTTTCTCCTCGTTCACCATCCCGATAAAGGCATTCACAGCAAACGCCATGAAGCCATTGGACTGTAGTCCCTCGAAAGCTTTGATCGCCATCGCGCCTAACTGGTCACGAGTATCCGCTTTGATCGCCCAAGCTGCCACTTTGTCTAGGACAAAATCGAATGTTTTGCCATCGTATCCGCCATCCTCGATGCTGTCTATGACCGTTCTTACAAGACGACTTGTGTCCACATCTTGAATCGCTTTATGAATCTCCTCTGCCAAGAGAGGAGTTAATTTCTCAAGGTCAATTGCTTGAAGAGCTTGTTTCGCTAGCGCAGTGAGCCCTTTGTGCAAGGACACATTGTCCAATTGCTTGTCCGCCAGCTCTAGCCCGCGCTCCAAGAACCGGATTTGTTGCAGGCGAGCACGAATGGTTTCTTTGGAGAGCAGCTCATTCTGCACAGTGGAAACGAGCGCCTTCGTAATCTTCTCCCGATTGTTCGGCAACAGCGCCGTGTGCGGAATGGGAATGCCAAGCGGGTGACGGAAAAGAGCGCTAACTGCGAACCAGTCGGCCAAACCGCCGACTACCCCAGCCTCGAACCCGCCTTGTAGGAACGTCCCCCACACGGTGCCGGATACTGCTGTTGGCAACGTAGCCAGAAAGCCCGCGCCCATAACACCAAGTGAAACCGTTGCTATATACTTTGCTTCTTTTTTCATCGTCATAACATCTCTTTCCTCGTGGGGTTGATGAATCATTCCTTTTATTTTATCACATTTTGGAAGGAAAGGTGGGAGGGGTGTTGGTGGGGGAGGAATTGGGGGCAGACTAGCTGTTGGAAACGGCAGTTGCAGGACCATCAATGGCAGAAACCACAATTATAGGAGCGATAATTACTGGAACGTCAGTTGCTGGAACCACAGTTATAGGAAAGACAATTACAGAGACAACATTTGCAAGAACCACAGTTCTAGCAATAACAAATACGGAATGACAGTTTCAGCAACGACGATTACAGAGACAACTGCTGTTTTAACCCTTTTAGCTGCTGTTCATCGCAACATGTACAATTATCCGCCTTAGTGACTCCTGTTTGTTTCAAACAAATCAAACTCCCTTCCTCCTCTTCCGTTACACTCACACTCCCTACGCACAAAATAACTGGATTTTACGTAGCTAATTTTGTACTTTCTCGCTTGATTTGGTATTTAGATGGAAAATATGCAGCTGATTTCGCCTAATTTCCTCATTTCCATCGAATTGGCTTGGATTAGCTGTAGGAAATCCAGTTATTTGTTGTAAACGGCAGAATACTGTATAAATAACTGGAGAATATCCATTTAATCACCAATGTGGTCGCTAGGGTGACGGAGTGCTCAGGGGGGATCGGGTGACTGGGCAATCGGGGGCTGGCTGAGGTGAAGAGGGAGATCGGTGACAGGGCAATCGGGGGCTGGCTGAGGTGAAGGGAGATCGGTGACAGGGCAATCGGGGGATGCTGGCTAGGGTGACGGAGGATCGGTGACAGGGCAATCGGATGATGCTGGCTAGGGTGACGGGAGATCGGTGACAGGGCAATCGGATGATGCTGGCTAGGGTGACGGAGGATCGGTGACAGGGCAATCGGGGGATGCTGGCAGATTACAGGGTAATGGTGACGGACGCGGGATGACTGCAAACTTATGATGGATGCAATTGCATTCTGTACGCCCAGTATAGAAACCACAAAAAAGAGAGCCACTGTCGGCTCCCCAATTTGCAATCTTATCGCTCGCCTTCCCACTCCGCATAAAACTGCTGCAGATAAAGCTCCATGAAGCGATGCCGCTCCTCCGCGAGCTGCCTTGCGTAGGCCGTATTCATAAGCTCCTTCAACTTGAGGAGCTTCTCGTAAAAGTGATTAATCGCGGTGTCGTTGCCCCCGCGATACTCCGCCTCTGTCATGTGCTCGCGCGCGATGACGGAAGGATCATGAATCGGGCGGCCTTTCCAGCCCGAATAGGCAAACACGCGCGAGATGCCCACCGCGCCAATAGCATCCAACCGGTCGGCATCCTGCACGACCTGGCCCTCCAGCGTGCGCATCGGCGGACGCGCGCCGCCTTTATAAGACATCGTGCTGATAATCTCCAGCACGTGCTCTACTTGCGCCGCCGGCGTGCCGCTGGCGGCGAGCCAAGCCTCCAGCTCGCGCTGCGCCGCAGCTGGATCGGCGTTAAGCTTCTCGTCGACAACGTCGTGAAGCAACGCCGCAAGCTCGCAGACGAAGCGGTCAGCGCCCTCCTGGGCGGCAATGCGCTTCGTCGTCTGCACCACGCGATAAATATGCCACCAATCGTGGCCGCTGCTATCGCGCTCTAGCTTTTCCTTCACGAGTGTCTCCGCCGCGAGTAATATCCGTTGTTGATCCTCTAGTCTCTCTCCATCTGCTCTACCCTCAAACTGCATCATTTCTTCTTCTTCCTCTTCCCTTGTCCAGACTTTCCTTCCAATTTTTCTTGCTCAGTCTTCCCTTGTCCAGACTTCCCTTCCAATTTTTCTTGCTCAGTCTTCCCTTGTCCTGACTTTCCTTGTTCCAGCTTATCAGAATGATCTTCTTTAGCACTCTCATCACTCAAAAGTTCTCCACCGGATACGTTCTCATCAAGATGTCCAAGCTCTCCGGCAATCTCATTACCCGCATGAAGCTTAAGCGCAACTGCTTTACTATCATCCGTTTTCTTCGGTTCAGGTACTTTGCCATCTATCTGTTTTTGTATGATTTTTTTGAAATTTTTGCCGTACTTATCCTCCAGCTTTGTCCCCATATCCTGCTGAAGCTCCTGTAACACGACACTGCTGCAAAAATGATTATACAACAGCTCCACCATCGCAGGATGCTCGGTTATCATCGCCACCGTGGGATCTTCGACGCCTCGCGTGCCAATAATCGCCAGTTTACGATCAATAAGTATCGCGAATTTACGCCCCTGCTGCCCCTTCAGACCCTCGCCACGTTTACGTGCAAATGGGTAGAAACCAGCTCCCGCATCACGTGTAGGCATCACAATAATACGCACGCCCTGTGCAGACACCTCGCGGATATCATCCTTCAGCAGCTTCGCTTCCTCTGGAGACAGATCACAGAACGCTTCCTCGTGCGCTTTCCTAAGCTCCGAACGAATACGTTCGATAACCTTGGTTTCACCCTCCAAGCTGAAATACTCCGACATATGCGTCTCTTGCTTGGGCAGATGCTCTTTCACGTAACGGATAGAGGCTTGCAGCTCCGCTTCCATCCGCTCGCCGATTTCCTCAATCGGTACGCTCTGATATACGGTTGGTTCACCATGACTCGTGAGCACTGCGCCCTTTTCTGCGAGCTTTTGTAAAGCTGCATATACGTTCGAACGCGATACGCCAAGCCCCTTGGCGATTTCATAGCCAGTTTGCGTACCACTCACTGCTAGTACGTGCAGACACTTTGCTTCCAAATCCGTGAAGCCAAGGTTTTTCAAATGCTGTAGAACATTTTCCATGGCGCAGCCCCCCTCATATCCCTATTGTAGCACGATCAAAAGCATAGTCGTATCGTTTCACAGTACGTCCAAATTAATTTTTATATTGACAATGATAATCATTATCACATAATATGGTGGAAGTTAATGGGTTGCTTTTTTATATAACCACTAGGAGGTCCACCATGTCCAAAATTATCATCGTATTCGCAAGCATGTCTGGAAATACAGAAGAACTCGCTGAGGCGATTGCAGCCGGCATTCAAGAGGCAGGGATAGAGCCTGTTCTCAAAAACGTCATGGATACGAACGCGAGTGAGCTCGAGAAATATGAAGGTGTTCTCCTCGGGGCTTATACGTGGGGAGATGGCGATTTACCGGATGAGTACGAAGATTTCTACGATGAAATGGATGACATTAATCTAGAAGGACGCAAGTTCGGCGTATTTGGTTCTGCTGATTCTTCTTACACCTATTTTGGCAAAGCAGTAGATACGCTTGAAGAGAAGTTGGCTGAAATTGGCGGGGAAAAAGTATTTGATGGTTTCAAAGTAGAACTTAATCCATCCAAGGATGAGAAACAATTGTGCCATGAGCTTGGCCTTAAATTCGCAGCAGCACTAGCCTAATATCAGCACTTTATTAAAAATTAAAGACCGGACAGCAGCCCCTGCGGCCACAATCCGGTCCCTTCTTCACAACGTTTCTACTTCGGCTATCTCGATGTAGGTCATACTTTTCAACTCATCATATACTTCGGAAGCATATTTGCGATCAATATACACGATGAAATTCAGTTCCTGCAGTTCTTGGTTCAATTCTTTGATATGAACACTTTTCATTTTGTATCCTTTGGCAATAATCGCTTTAATAATCGTCGTTAAATTTCCCTCATGAGAAACAATCAGACGCACACGAAGATCTTTCATGATCAGCGGTCTCGGACCCATTTTCTTAATAAAATAAGGTAACACGATTACGCTGATGAGAATTAGCAAGAGTCCGAAGAAGGCTTCAACGTAGAATCCTGCACCAACTGCAATTCCAAGTCCCGCAGCTCCCCAAATCATGGCAGCCGTTGTCAAACCGCTAATAACATCATTGTGCTTACGAAGAATAACACCTGCTCCTAGAAACCCAATCCCGCTTACTACTTGCGCTGCTAGCCTCATAGGGTCCATGACGTGTAAACCAGCAACCGCATACTTATTTGCCGATTCGATGGACACGATGGTTAATAGGCAGCTGCTTAAACAAATGACAAGCGATGTCTTCAGTCCAAGCGGTTTATTCCTTATTTCCCGTTCCAATCCAATAATTAATCCAAATATTGCTGAAATCCCAAGTTTCATTAAAATATGCAGATCTACAGTAAGTTCCATTGTCTTTAACTCCTCTAGTTAACTTAGTTAACTAATCTTTACAATATCTTAACAAAGTATCGATGTAAATAACCATTTGTCAAAAAATATACCCCTATTTGTTTTACACAATACGTTGGCAATATTTCTAGATAAACACTCCTGTCCTAAGTGGATGGCGTAGTCATTTATTTCGACTGGGAATAGGTTTATGCCGAAAACCAAAAAGCCCGAGATGAGTTAGGTAACTCTCCCAAGGCTTAGCTAGTTAGATTCGGAAGCGATAGCCCGCTCCCCATATGGTTTCAATATATTGTGGATTCGAAGGATCCTGCTCCACTTTCTCTCGCAGCTTGCGGATATGTACGGTCACAGTGGCAATTTCCCCCATGGCATCCATGCCCCACAAAAGATCAAACAATTGCTCCTTGCTGTATACCCGATTGGGGTTCATTGCTAAATGTGTCAGCAGATCAAATTCTTTAGTCGTGAACACGACTTCCCGCTCGTTCACAAACACGCGCCGCGCTGTTTTATCAATCATTAACCCGCGAATGCGAACCTCATCGTTCTTCGACTCGCGACGTCCCATTAATCGTTCGTACCTAGCCAAATGTGCTTTCACTCTAGCAACGAGCTCACTTGGACTAAACGGTTTAATCATGTAATCATCGGCTCCAAGGCCGAGACCGCGTATCTTGTCGATGTCTTCCTTTTTAGCAGAAACCATGACGATTGGAATATCTTTCACACTTCGAATACGCCGGCAAATTTCAAAGCCATCCATAATCGGAAGCATGAGATCAAGAATCACGAGGTCATAATCTATCGCCAGCGCCCGCTCTAGCCCACGCTCACCGCTAGTCTCAATATCCACCTCGTACCCGCTAATTTCCAAATAATCACGTTCTAGCTCGGCAATGCTTTGTTCATCTTCTACGATCAAAATCCGACTCATGCTTCGCTTCCCTTCCCCTGATGGAGTGGTAAGGCCATAAACACGGTAGTGCCCAGCCCTAACACGCTTGTCGCACCGATGCGCCCGCTATGCTCTTCAATGATTTGCTTCGCAATCGCCAGTCCTAGCCCGCTGCCTCCCGTTGCTGTATTCCGCGAAGGATCTGCGCGGTAGAAACGATCGAAAATATGCGGAAGCGCTTCTTCCGAAATGCCCTGACCATTGTCCTTGATTTGAATAACAGCGAATTCATTCTGTCGCAGCACGCTTAATGTAATCTGACAGTTGCCTTCTTCACTGTATTTAACTGCATTCTCTATAATGTTTAGAAGCACGCGTCTCAGCTTGTCGCGATCTGCTGTAACCAATATCGGCTCTTGTGGCAGATCGGCAAGTGTCAACTGGACTCCTTTTTTCTCCATATCAAATTGCAATTCCTGCGCACAATCCTGCACGTAGTTCCCTAGGTCGACGGTCTCGAATTGAAATGGTACTTTACCCAGATCCAACTTGGAAAATAGAAACAGCTCATCAATCAGACGGTCCATATCCGCCGCTTTGTTATAAATGGTTCGAATATATTTATCCATTTTATCCGGCGAGTTCGAAACACCGTCCATGATGCCTTCGACATAGCCTTTGATCGCGGTGACTGGTGTTTTCAAATCATGAGAGATATTCGAGATGAGCTCTTTGCGATTCTCCTCATACTGGAGCTGAAGCTCCACGGATTTCTTGAGTTTACGACGCATTTCTTCAAAAGCAACACTGAGCTCGCCAAGCTCATCTTTACGATGAGGGATGATTTCGAAGTCCAAGTTTCCTTCTTTAATATGTTCTGCCGCTCGTTTCAAAGCGCGTAACGGCCTTATAATACTGCGTGAAACGAAATAAGTCAGCACGCCATTGGTAGCGATTAAGATGATTATAAATGTTAAGAAAACCGTTTTTGAGAATTGAAGCAAATATTTCTGAAAAGGACCACCATTTAGAAATACGAATACCGTTCCTTTACTCTGATCCGAAAACAAAAAATCTTGTTGTCTAGTTATCCACAGAGAACCTTGATTACGTTGAAATTTGCCTTGTGGTGTACCGTAAAGTGGAAGCTGCGAGGTGTCTCCAGCTTCTTTATCCTTCAGATAAGAAGATACATAAGCAATGTCTTGATCCTTCCGAATGATAAGTCCCATATTAATTTTGTGAAACCGCTCGTTCAAATCCTTCACAAACGTCTCCTGCAGAAAGGCATCGGGATCGGTTTCAATCTTGGCCTTGATATAAGCGACGTTTTCCGCTTCCTGATCAATCACACGCTTAATGGGGTTACCATGCTGCGAAAAGTCGACATCAAAGCCAGATTTCAAGTTCCCGAATGTCGCGATGGAGATGAGAATAACGGCTAGCCCAAACAGCACAAGCGGTACAAGCAGCATGGCAATATAGGATAGGACTAGCCGTATGCGAATCGACATCGGGTTCAGAGCTCCTTTTTATCAAACAAATAATAACCTGCTGTAAAAAATAGTATACTGCACGCTGCTAAAAACATAAAGATCGAGAAGATCTTGCTCGTCACCATCGAACCGCCAACCCAAAGCATATGCCAATCCATGTAGGCTGTCGGTGAGTACGTTGCGATTTGTGGGAGGAAGAACGCCGCTACTTTGAAAGCTAAGTATAACAGGATGCTGACAGTCAGTGCCGAGCTGCTGCTCGAGAAAAACTGCGCTAAACATACCGCGGCAATACTCAATGCAAGCAGGGGGACGAACGCAGCGCCGTAGGCGAGCAACCAATTGGCGAGTGTACCGATGCCACCGAAATGCTGAAACAATAAAGCGGACAGCATCGATGCAATGAGCGCTACGACTAGGTAGAGGGCAATATAGATGGCAAGCGCTAGTTGTTTGGATGCGAATACTTTAAAGCGGGAAAGTGGTCGAGTTAGGATATTTTTCATCGTGCAGTCCCCCATCTCGCCGGAGAACACGTCAGCGGCACCCATGAACACGAACAGAGGTAAGAAAATCGTCGTGAACAAGCCCAATATGACGATAGGGAAATCCTTCGCGGCGATCGCTCCGATCCCAATACCATCCTGGAACCTCGAAAGCAGAATGCCCGCTAGGATGGGGAGCAGCAACGTAACCACTAGGAAGAAGATGGTTTTCTTTTTGTAGGCTAATTTAAGTGTCTCGTTCCAGACATTAGCTGTCAAAATACTAGGCATTGGCGGCAAGCCCCCTAACTGCTTGAATTTCACTTAGGTAAGCAGCTTCCAAAGATGGACATCCCTTGGTCAAATCAGTGACGAGCCCCTCACGAACGAGCTTTCCTTGATGGATAATGCCAATGCGATTGCACATCAGCTCCATTTCGTGGATGAGATGGGAGGAGATTAGGAATGTAATCCGCTCCTCACGCGCTAACCGTAAGATGATTTCACGAATGTGAACCATGCCCTCAATATCGAGACCGTTCGTCGGCTCATCTAGAATGAGAAGTTCCGGCTTAGAGAGCATAGCGGCCGCTAGTCCGAGCCTTTGCTTCATGCCCAGCGAGTAACCGGCTACCTTTTCATGCTGATAAGGAGTTAGATCAACGATTTCCAGCACTTCGTCTATTCGCTGTTTGCTCACTCCTGGATATAATCGCGCTGCTTGCTCCAGATTTCTTCTGCCGCTCATGTAAGTGTAGGCTTCTGCCGTTTCGATCAACACGCCGACTTTCGCCATCGCTTGCTCATACTGTGTTTTCACATCGTAGCCAAACAACTTGACCTGACCCTGCTGTGCCTGAGATAGGCCAGTCATGATCTTCATGACGGTTGTTTTTCCCGCTCCGTTCGGCCCAAAAAAACCATAGATATCACCACGCTGCACCGTCATATTGACTTGATGGATACCTCGAAGGTTTCTGAATATTTTCGTCACATTGCTGAGTTGGGCGACGTGTTCCATGCTGTTCCGCCTTTCAAAAGGGAAATGAGGAGGAGGGCCGAGGTTGACCTCTCCTCTTTGGTGCTTATTAGTGCTTGTCGTCCCATTTTTTGTGGCCCGACATGTCATCGAATTTCACGCTCTCCACTTGCTTCCCGCTCAAATCAATCGTATCTGGCGTTGTCGAGTTCAGGCTGGACAATGTCATGTCAATGCGGAGCACAACATCATGTTCGGCACCTTGCTCATCTTTTCCTGACAAATGAATTTGTGCAGATTGACTCGTTATGTGGTCGTCCCCATCCACGCTCGCATTCACTTCCACTTCATCCATAGAAATATCGGAAGCAAGCTGTGGCAAGCTGTTACGCAGGGTGGCAAGGTCGATGCCCAACGTGTTTGCTTTGGTTGGCATTGGCTCATCTTTGGCCATCGTGCCATGTTTGATGACTAGTGAACCCACCGTATTCACAATCGGAGAGATCTGGCTGCCGGATAGTTTGAAATGAATTTCCTTCCCGTTCCCAGCAGCGTCATCCATCGTGACATAATTTTTCAAGTTGCCCACGAGGGCATCTACCACATTTTCCACCTCGCTGATGACTGCAGGGTCTGGGGTATGGTTGCCTTTGTCATGTCCTTTGAATTTGACTGATTCGTTGTCACCTTCGATGACTTTGTATACGTCAGAATCGGCTGTTTTGATAATCTGCTTGCCATCTTGGCTGTAAAATTGAATCGTTTGCTGCTCAGTACCGCTGCTTTGAACCTGTACTTGCGCGCTTCCAACTTGATCGGCTCCACCGGTTTTGATCGTTGATTTCACTTGGAGCAGTGAAGCCCCGTTGTCCTGTAGGGACACGTTCACTTGGCGTGTTACGTTCTTAATCGTCGCTGTTTGTTTCACCGCTGTTTTGAACGCTTCATATCCGGGAGCCTCTCCCACACCTGCATATACGGAAGTCACTAGCATCATGCTGCCAACTGCTACACCTAATCCCAACATCGCTAACTTCTTATTCATCTCGTCCTGCCTCCGCGTAATCCATACGCTTTCTCTAATTTGGCCGCGCCTTGCGCTTCCATATTGACTATCTTAGCCCTCAAGAGTTAACTGCCTCTAAACCGCCTATTAACACCGCCTAAAACAATTCTTAAATATTTCTAAACTGGTGGGAGCAAGCTTACGGTGCAGGGAATTAGCTAGTTGGCAGGAATGGTGTGGGTGAATTGTGAGTAGATGGTGGGTTGGTGGTGAATGGTCATTGATAGGTGAAGGTGGAGTTGACTAATTTGAGGAAGGAGGGAAGGTTGACGGTTGGGTTGGGTTGGGTTGGGTTGGGTTGGGTTTAGCCCCACGGAGCACGCCTTGACCAAATAACTGGAAAACCTCCAGTTAAATATTTGATTTCACCTTGAATTTAAACAATACATGTAAAAAGTACAGCTAATTTCTTTGAAAATAGTCATCTTGTCGGAAATGCCCAATATTAGCTGGAGAAAATCCATGTAATCTAATTTTCAAGCCATAATGAGCTGAATTAGCTGTATGTTTTCCAGTTATTTTACAGCGGTTGCGTAAGAAGCAGTATCAGAAAGGGTGCTGGTACGAGTGGGAGTGAGATTCTGAGTCTAGCTTCTGGTGGTATAACGAGCTCGTACTAGTCACCTTTAGTTAGTTCCCCAAAAGAAAAAGAAGCCCCCTGATCTGCGATGGGTAGCTTCTTGTTTATTAGTTGCTGACTAATACTGTGTTTGTTTTATATTCGTTTTCAACATGCCTGAGTGGAGAATAGTTGGTTTTACAAGAATGGTACCGAGCTCATAGTCGGATAGTGGCTTTTCACCGTAAGCAGTGAGCTTCGCCCATGTAGCGAATTCATCCCTATAAAGGATATGCTCCAGTCCATATGCATCAATTCCACTGCTTTTGCCAAGTTTAAATGTCTGCTCAATTTCTTCCTTTACTTGGTTGGCAATCAGTTTTTTCAACTCAGCCTCACCAACCTCTTCGTATATTTCAGCTATTGTAGACGAAGCTATAACATCCACATCAAAAAAGGTTTTCTCACCATCCGCTCGTATCTTGATATGAGCCTTCGGTTTGATAATCACGTTGTGTACCGCTCTCCCCTCTCTATATACAACCATTGGGGTACGAATTGTATCTGTATTCAACCACCTTGCACCAACAAATTCTTCCTCCGAAAACCATTGCAAACTACGGTGCTTGTTTAAGGCATAAACGCCATTCACCCTTAGTTTGGGATCTGGCTTTTTGTTTTTACTCCATACTTTATCTACAATGTCCAATGTGGGCAACATCACCGTATACCCAGGCTCTCGCAATCTCGAAGCCACCCAAAATAGCCGATGTGGAGCAATGTCAGATCGTTGTCGAAAGCTTTCAGTTGGCTGCATTAAGATGGAACTCATCGGCGAGACATTGAAAAAGGGAATAACGGAGAAAATGTCCTCAATCGGCTCGTCTGTACTATAAAACCACTGAGTGAATCTCGTTTCACTATAGCGAACGTTACCGTCTGTAAATTTGCCTATTCCTTGATTTAACGCATTTTTGGAAAACAAGTAAGCACCGACATGTCCCCAAAATACACGTTGCTGGGACGTCCGATAGAGCTTATTGAATGCCTCGCTAACGGTTCCACCTTCTTCTTTACCCACCCAAATCAATGGCAGCTGTGCGGATTGACCCCCCTCTTGTTTTGCCACACTTGCAAAATCCAACATTTGTCCGTAGACAATGTATTTCCCATCTTTATAATCAAAGCCAATCGCTGTCATGTAGTTCGTGTCTTGAATCGTTTTTAAATCCCAACAGCCCGTCAAGCTAGTTAACAAGAAGGCAGTCACCGTTAATTTCACCCACATTTTCATCATGGAGATTCACTGCCTTGTCTTGTATCTTCCTCCGTTTTGAGCTCAATCGGCCTGCGTGCAAGCTTCTTCCAAGCTTTCGAAAATAAGGAAGTGGTCATTTCCCCGAAAAATGGCGGTGAAATCGGTGTGAGATAGGGCACGCCAAATGACTCCAGCGTCGACATCAAAAGAACTAAGCCCATGAGCGAAATCATGAATCCGTATATACCGAACATGGTGGAAATCAGAAGAATAATAATACGTAATACCGTAATAGTTCCAGCGAGATTTTGATTAACTAACGTATACATCGATATCGTAGATAGCGAAGTAACTACCAAGGTAGTGGGACTTGTAATTCCAGAGCGTATTGCCGCATCGCCAACAATTAATCCACCTACTACGGTAACCGTTTGTCCAACTACTTTAGGCAATCGAGCGCCCGCTTCACGGAACAATTCAAATAGCATCAACATGATTATGAAATCCATTGGGCCTGATAAAGGCAAACCTAATCGTGAAGAAGAAATCGTGGCTACGAGTTGATACGGAATTTGGTCCAAATTAAAGCTGGACACCGAAATCCAAAGGCCTGGCAACAATACCGATATGAGCAAACCGACTATTCGGAGTAATTTCTCGAATGCGACATAATAGAAGGGATTATGGACATCTTCAGGTGAGTTTAAAATATAGGTTAAAGTAACTGGTGCAACTAGAACCATAGGTGAACCATCCACGATAATCGCAAATCGGCCGCGAAGGAGGCTATCCGCCACAAAATCTGGCCTCCCCGTATAATTCAGGAGAGGGAAAAACGAATAGGTTCGCCCTGATAAGGCATCCTCGAGCTGTGCACTGGAGATAACCGCATCGACATCAATGGATTGCAGGCGATCTTTTGCCTCTTGCAGAACCGACTCATTAATGATATCGCCGAGATACAGTAAAGCAACTACCGTGTTGCTTCTTCGCCCTAAATGTATCTTTTCAACACATAAGCTTGATGTGGCCAAACGTTTGCGGATTAAGGCGATATTTGTGATGACATCTTCAATGAATCCGTCGCGTGGCCCTTTAATCGACGTTTCCGTACTTGACTCTTCAGGTGTACGGTTCGGAGGAGAGGCAATATCTAGTGAGTATATAGCTTGGCTATTTTCAAAAAATAAAATTAGCTGTCCCGCATAAACAGATAATTTCATATCATTTATGACATTTTTACCAGTGAACTTGACCAATTGAAGCAAAGTACTCAGATCAAGAGCTTCTTCATTTTGATAATAATCACTATTTATAAACGCCTGTAGATTAGGCAGCACGAGACCATCAATCATATCCTTTCTTACCATGCCCTCACAATACAACATCGTTACACGCTCAAACCTGTCCCCTTGCGTGACAGGGTACGTTTTTACAATAACATCATCTGAAAGGGCAAACCATTCACAGAAATCCTGCTCATTCACTTAAGCATCCTGCTCCTTTCGCCGAATAGGTAGCATAGCAACTACAAGTAAAAACAACAGTAGCGATAGACCGACTACAAACATCAACATATAGTAATATTTCTGAAGCCAAATCACCATTTGGTTATCCGATACGGGATACAGCGTGATAGCAAATAAGACTAGACTTATTCCAATAAGAATGTATGTTCTTGTTGTTTTTTTCTGAATCTTCATCATATCCAAACTAATAAACAACAATATCGAGGTCCGCATGCTAGACCCTGAAATCCATTGAAAAATGGATAAAAAATCTAGATGGGAAATATATTTCCCAAGGGACACCATCCGCCATTGTTCAAAGGCTGGGTACCTTAAATCCGCTGCTTCAAAGGGACCGAATATAGCGATTGCTCCTGTTAGTGGACCGATAGTAAGCCCTATTACACACGTGGTCAATATCAATAATCCTCGTAATCGGATACGCGTTCGGACATGATGCTGCATAACGAGAATACTCAGTATTTCAAAGGAAGCGCTGCAAGTTAACAGCATACACATGAGTGTGGGTCCATATCCATGTGTGAAAAGCGGTGTTAACAGCGTGTAATCCTTATATTGAAAATTAGCACCCATCACAAAGTATCCGAGAACAACAACAGCTGGTAAAAGGAGACCAGATGCAATCGCAATCGCTTTAATACCTTCTCTTGCTGCAAAAAAGCAAAATAGGATAAACATAAATGAAATCATAAAAAGGGGGGTTCTTGGCAAGTAAGTGACGTGAGTCCACATGGTGACATCTTTAATCGTGACTAAGGCATGCGTTAAACAGATTAAGACAATGAATGATTGAAAGAGATACGCCCCCCATTTTCCCAACCTCATTCTTATCCATGTGATCAAGTCACCTTGTTTAGTTCGTTTAACCAAGAAGTAGATCAGACAAGTCCAGACAAGCATCGGGATAATGGCCAATGAGGCTCCTAACCAGGAATCTCGTTTCCCATAGTGCAGTAGAACAGGGATGAGCAGAACATGATTCGTTATCGCGATGGCAATAATCACGATCCCATATAATTGAATGGAAGTAATTTGTTTATTGACAGACATAAGCGTTCTCCCGCTTTGGTATGACGTGGAAATGATGGCATAGGCTATCGTTAAGTTCTCCCGCATCTGGAAAATTATGCGTATAAACACAACAAAGCCGCCTTCCAAGGTTCGGAAGGCGGCTTATACGGCCAATTAATTAATAGAATGTTGCCAATATGATAACCAACAAAATGTACAATACCAGAACAACAGCTGTGCTGGAGTATCCAACGTTTGACATGGTTAGTTCCCCCTTCCGCCTTATACAACCTGATCTTGGTTCTCCCTATATCCTATGTCAGGCAGGGCGGATGGGTATGGACGTATGTCTATTTATCCGCGAAGAAACGGGGTTAATTCACCTAGATAACAGACGTCTAGATAGTGAAGTGCCCGGGTGCAAGCCGTGTAAAACAGCTTGCGTTCCTTCGCCTCCGCGTAGACTGCTGCCCCGGCATCGTAGAGAATAACCGCGTCGAACTCGAGCCCTTTGGCGAGGTACGCCGGCAGGATCATCACGCCTGCTTCGTAGTGCAGCGTATCTTTGCTGATCCGCGCGAGCTCCGGCAGCAGCGGCTTCAAGCGCCCGTGCGCAGACTCCGTCTCGCGCTCGGTCTTGCAGATGATCGCGACGGAGCTTGCGCCGCCATCGCGCCTCAGAGCTGCCGCCTCTGCGACGAGGCGGATCAGGTCGTGCTCGCTTGCTGCGCGCAGCAAGCGCGGCTCTTCGCCGCTGCGGCTGAACGGTTCCACCGGTTCGCCGCCCGGCAAGACCTGACACGCGAACTCGGTGATTTCGCGTGTCGAGCGGTAACTCTTGACGAGACGAATCGTATTCGTCTCGTCTTCTCCCATCAGCTCGCTAATCGAGCTGTAGGCTTGCTCTTGCTGCGTGGAGTCTGACCCCCCGCCAGCACTGACAAGCTCGCTCACAGTCGCATTCGCGTGCGTGAAGATCCCTTGATTCCAATCGCCCAGCAGTGTGAAACGGGCGCGTGGGAACATCTTTTTCAAATAAGCATAGTGAAACGGTGAGTAATCCTGTGCTTCATCGACGAGACAGTAGCGAATTGTTCCCACGCGCAGCTGTCCCTCGACTAGTCCTTTGAGATACACTAGCGGGGTCGCATCCTCGTAGCGTAAATGGCCTTGCGCCAGCGCCTCCACCGTGAAATCACTGATCGTCGCCCATGCTTCAGGCAGGGGCTGATGGGCAAGTTTCACCAGTACTTGTTGCAGGCTCGTATCCGTAAACAAGGCTTGATACATGCCGAGCACGTCAACATAAGCTAATTTTTGTGCTTTTTCACGGAGCGGCGTGATCGCTTTGTGCGCTTTGACTCTGCTCATTTTCTTCATCTCGGGCTCTGAGCCCATGTATTTCGGCTCACGCACAAGCTTGCGATAAAACCGCTTCTGCACATCAGCTTGAAACACGTCCAGCTGCGCCAATATCCATTCGGACAGCTGCTCCATGCGCTCACCGATAGCAAGAATCGAAGGCTTGCCGTAGAAGCGTTCACTTAGCTCATCTGCGGTGATCAATACCTTTTTACCCACAGCCAAATCAACGAATCGGATCCCGCCCTCTTTCAATTTATCCCCATAAGCTTCAATTACACTTAGGAAAGCCTCCGAGGTCTTATAGGTAATACTCTGCAATCGTGCAGCGTACAAAGGATCCTGTTCCGTTCCTGTCAAAATAAATTCGAGCTGATCGTACGGATCTTCCAGCTTCAGTCCGGTATCCGTTAATTTATGTGTTAAATAATCTTGGAAAGTCGTTTGCTGCATGGTCGCTTCTCCCAGCTCTGGCAGAACGCGAGAAACGTAATCGCTGAACAGCGAGTTCGGCGAAAAGAGGATCATATTATCGGCACTAAGTGTCGTCCGATACTTGTAGAGCAAATACGCGATGCGCTGCAGCGCAACGGACGTTTTGCCGCTGCCCGCCGCACCTTGGACGACCAGCACCTTGTGATGATCATCGCGGATGATCTGATTCTGCTCGCGCTGAATCGTCGTCACGATGGAGCTCATCTTCTCATCCGCGCTGCGGCTGAGCATCTTCTGCAGCATCTCATCACCGATCGAGATGCCCGTATCGAACACATCCTGCAGCTCGCCAGCTTTGATGATATATTGGCGCTTGAGCCAGAGCTCACCGCTCACATCCATCTCTGGCGTGCGGTATGTCGCCGGACCCGGAGGATAGTCATAGAACAAGCTGGCGATCGGAGCCCGCCAGTCATAAATGAGAATTTCATCAGTCTTACTGTCGATGAACGACGTCAAACCGATATAGATTTTCTCCCGCTCCTGCTCGTCCTTCTCTTGAAAATCAATTCGGCTGAAATACGGCGCATCAACGACTCGCTCCAGTTTACGAAGTGCATCCTGCGCTAGTCGGTAGCTGCGCTCCTGCCCTTGCAGCACATGCTCCTGCTGAGCCATACTCGCAGCCGTTTCAATCAAATCATCGTCATTGTCTGCATTGACGGAAATATCGTCCCAGAAGCTACGGCCAATAGCCGTCGCTTCCGATCTGCGGTCATCTACCGTTTGGCGCAGCTCTATAATACGTCGCTGAATGTTTCCTCGCACCACAGAGACGCGCTGCGCTTCCTTTTCTCGTTCTTCATTCCCTATCGCCATGGTTCAGTCCACTCCCAAATGATTTCTATATTATTTTAACTCACAGTTGTCAGAATTCTCCCGTCTTCTATAGCGGGGGATGAATGACACGGTCTAATCTATTGCAATCTAGTTTTACGAACTTATGTTCCCTATTTTTCTGTTTCATGGTATAATTATGGAAATATTATACTGTGAAAGGAGCGGTGCGAATCATGCTAAGAGCCTATAAATATCGCATCTATCCTAGCCTCGAACAGCAACAATATCTGTCTAAGGTATTCGGCTGTGTTCGGTTTATCTATAACAAAATGCTAGGGGATAAAATCGAGCATTATAAGCAAACAGAAACCATGCTAAAAAATACCCCCGCTCAGTACAAAAAAGAGTTCGACTGGCTGAATGAAGTGGACAGTCTTGCGCTTGCCAATGCTCAGCTAAACTTGGATAAGGCATATAAGAATTTCTTCCGTAATAAGAGTATAGGCTTCCCGAAATTCAAGAGCAAGAAAACAAATAGTCATAGCTTTACGACCAATAATCAGAATGGGACGATTTCCATTGACGGTAGACACATGAAGATTCCGAAGCTAAAGAGCAGAATAAGAATCAAGATGCACCGGCAATTTGATGGACTCATTAAATCATGTGCGATTTCCAAGACCCCTAGCGGCAAGTATTTCGCTTCTGTTTTGGTGGATACCGATATTCAGACGCTACCCCAACTGGAAAGCAGAATCGGGATTGACCTTGGACTGAAAACATTTGCTGTTACTTCGGGCGGTGCGCCGCCAATCGAAAACCCGAAGCATTTTCGTAGATCAGAGAAGCGTTTGGCTAAACTCCAACGCGACTTGTCACGCAAACAGAAAGGCAGTCGCAACCGTCATAAGGCACGAATGCGAGTAGCTAGCATACATGAAAAGATAGCCAACCAGCGCAAAGACTTTTTGCATAAGGAATCTTCTAAGATGATTAACGAAAACCAAGTCATCGTCATAGAAGACCTTTGCGTAAAGAACATGGTGCAGAATCACAATTTGGCTAAAGCAATCAACGAAGTATCTTGGCGTATGTTTCGTTCTATGCTCGAATACAAAGCTAACTGGTACGGCAGAGATATGATCATTGCCCCGAAGAACTACGCTAGTAGTCAGCTTTGCTCATGCTGCGGCTATAAGCATGCCGATGTAAAGAATCTGGCTTTGCGTGAATGGACATGTCCAGCTTGCAACGCTAACCATGATCGGGATGTCAACGCCGCTATAAACTTGCTCAAACTCGCAATGTAAATTGCATAAACTAGGCGGGGCAGGAACTGTCCTTGGAGCGTAGCTAAACTTGGAGCATTAGCTCTATTGACTACGAAGCACCCACTTCTAAAGTGGTGTGTAGTTCACAGATACACGTTCTGAATGACTTCTTCAAATTCCGGCTCTTCCATATGTACATCATCCATATCACCCCAACTGCTCACGATCCGCAGGACGTCCATTGCTTTCAGTTCTTGGCGGTTGCAAGCAATCGTCAGCCTGTTTGCCTCGTGTGCGATCACTTGAAACGGCAGCTCCCAGCTATCCGGCACTTGAATCTCACCCCGATAGGACACCTTCATCATCGTCGGTAATCCAATACGATCTCTTAGCTTGTCTATGGAACCATCATAGCCAATTTGCCCATGATTAATGACAATAACCCTTGGGCACAGCTGCTCGATATCGTCCATGTCATGCGTCGTTAGCAAGATAGTCTTACCGAAATCCCGGTTCAGTGTCTGTAAGAAACCACGGATATTCTTTTTGGCTACCACATCCAGGCCGATTGTTGGCTCATCCAAGAACAAAATATCAGGATCATGCAGCATCGAAGCTGCCAAGTCGGCTCGCATTCGCTGACCGAGGGATAGTTTGCGAACCGGGGTATCCAGGATCTCTTTTAAATCGAGCAGCTCCGTCAATTCACCTAGTCGCCGATTGGCATCTGCCGCTTCTACGCGATACATCGCGAGAAGGATTTCATAGGAATCCTTCACGGGGAGATCCCACCACAGCTGACTCCGTTGGCCGAATACAACACCAAGCTGCCTAACAACTTCCTTCCGTTGTTTTTGCGGAGAGCTGCCATGAATCAAAACCTCACCAGATGTGGGGTGCAGGATGCCTGTGAGCATTTTAATCGTCGTCGACTTTCCTGCTCCATTAGGACCAATATACCCGACGAACTCGCCGTTTTCAATTTCGAAGCTCACATCGCGCACGGCTTCTTTCTCTTTATATGCCCTAGAGAATAGGGTTCGGATCCCCGAAAACTTCCCTTCTTGGATGATTGGGGATTGAAAGGTTTTGCGTAAATGCCTGACCGTTATCATGAGGAACATACCCTCCCTTTTGGTTAATGTGATTAACTACCTGTACTTTGATAGCGAGACAACCCTAGCTTCCAGAATCGCATGGCTAGCCACAGCACAACTACAGCGACCATTAATGTGCCTAACAATAGGCCCACGCCACTTTCATTCCTCAATACATAGAGGGCAGGAATGTAATTGACGAAACCGACTGGAACGAGTACTAGCAGCGCGCCTTGCAACCATTTGGGATAGATGCTAAGCGGGTAACGAGCCGCTGTTTGCGAGGCGTCCTCGGTCATATTTTGCAGGGACTCGATACGTGTGAGCCAGAAGCCTGCCGCCGCCGTCGCCAGCCCAATAGCGAATAAAATCACAGCACCTGTGAGGATGATAAACCCCGTTAAAGGTATAGCGATCCAACCAATTTGCCCGCTTCCGATAAGCGCTTTCATTGAAATGATCAACAGGATGGAGCCTTGACCGATTTCGGCAATGAGAATCCTTGAATTTTGAGTCATTAAAGCAAGCAAGACAGGGACAGGACGAATCAGAATCGCATCCAGGTCGCCGGACACGAGATATTTCTCGAGATGATGCACATCAGAGGCGAGTGTGCGATAAATCGCTTTAGAAACCATAATCACCCCGTACAAGTAACTCACCTCATACAGTGTCCAGCCATGTATAGAGCCAAATTTCATCATCACCAGCGCCACCATCAAGAATTCAGAGATTTGAATGAACGATGACATGAGCGTCGAGAACACAAAATTAAACTTATATTGCATGCGACTTCGGAAACTTGCCCGAATGAGCAGCATAAACAGCCGAATCGAGATCATCCGCCCTGCACCTCCAGTTTCTTGCGAACTACCGCAGTAACGGCCAAGCAGACACAAGTAAACCCGATGCCCCAAAGAATTGCGCCAAGCACCACAGTGCCATGTTCAAGTCCAAGGTAGATTCGAGTCGGGTAATAGAGTAAATAGGGATATGGCGTGTATAAGCTAATGGTCCGAAGCCAGCCTGGCAGCCATTCCACAGGGATAAAAAAGCCAGATAACAGCATAGCGAACGAATAGTTGACCCAGTAAAACCAACGGGATTCCGTTGTCCATAAGGCGGCTACACCAATTAAGTAATTCATACAGATGGAAATATAAGAGGCCGTGACGAGTGAGAGTGCTGTCCATCCATACACCGAGGCGATTTGTGGAAGCTGTAAGGAGAAGATGAAGACGTAGAGGACATAAATCGGAATACTTTTATAAAGGAATTGATACCACACTTGGCCCCATTCACGGCTCATCGCTTGATAAAATAAATGCACGGGCCGCATCAGATCGACCGCTATTTGACCCGTCCGAACCGATTGCTCGAGTCCGAGTCCATTCGTCGTAAACTGTGTAATCCACAGAATCGCCTGGTTAAAAGCAATGTAACTCACGATGCCTTTGGCACCATATTCGCCTAGCGATGCATCGCTGCCTAAGCTGGTCCAGATGCTGGCATAAATAAAGCCGAACACCGCGCTTACGGCATTATGCAGCAGATGCGAGCCACGATACTGCAAGTTCCTTGCGTACGCCTTGCGCGCCAAAACCGCGAAAAGCATAAAACACCTCCTGTTTTGTCATTCAAGATCCGTTTGACTTTTCGTTTAACGTGCAGTCGCCGCGTAGAGACGGAATATCATATTACCAAAATAACCCTCTTGCTGGCAACAATTATTTCTTGCAGGGATTTTAGGGGTTGATTCCCTCGCAGACAGCTATCACTTGGGGCGATGTGGCGCGTAATTTGCTCTGAACTTGTGGAGTTGGCGAATGAAGGAGATTGAAATTGCAGTTGGTGGGTGGCGGTATGTTGGGCGAGCTTATTTATAACAAATGAATGGTTAACTGTAAAAACTACAGCTATTTCAGCCACTATTTTCACTTTTTATAGAATAACTGGATTTCCTGTAGCTAATTGCGCTACATTCCGCTGAAACAGCTGATAGCGAGATAATTAACTGTACTTTTTACATTTAATCTGTTTTTTCTGGCTTTTTCCGCGAAAATAGATGGAGTTTTGGACCTCTGTCAAGAAAGTAGACACCTAATAAGAGAAGTTAACTAACGCTTTTGTAGTAAAGTTCTTCAAATCGATCCGGCGAGACATAGCCCAAAGAACCATGGATTCTTTTACGGTT
>NZ_JABMKY010000006.1 GCF_013204845.1 Paenibacillus qinlingensis | reverse complement strand
CACCGTCTGTTGTTTAAATTCATCATTATACCTTTGCCGCTGTTCACCCAAAATGAACACCTCCTGATAAGATTATTATCCTCATCTCCTAACGAGGTGTCTACTTTTTATTCTAGTTTCATATCTGTAGTTATTTTTGCTGATTCTCTTCAATTGGGAGCATTAGATGGATTTCCTACAGTTAATCTCCGCTAAAATCCACCATACCGCCAATCGTACTCAAATTAGCTGTACTTTTTACATCTATTCACTAAATCCAAAGAAAATCAGTAATATTAGGTGTATTTTTTACATCTATTTGAAAAACTAGCTACTCAATTGCACAAAGAGTGCGGCCCCACGGCACACGATGGATCACCTAACTACTCCTACTCCTACTCCTACTCCTACTCCCTCCCTGCTTCCCAATCAGCATCCACACATCATCACTCCCTTTCTAGATAAGGGGTAAGTTACACGACCCCCAATGCCAAAAAAGAGGAGTTGCCGAAGCAACTCCCCTCCTTACTGGAACTTATCTGCGTTTAATACGCATAGCGAACTAATTCCGTATGCCCACCAGGCAACACGTAGTATAAATTCTCGTAGCCATCTGCGGCTAAGAAATAAGCGCCACTACTGCTGATCGTGGTTACAGCTTTCGTGGAACGATTAATCTTGAACAAATAAGTCCCACGGATGGTGCCATAGACGTAGTTCGGATCCTTCGAAACGGTAAGCAGCGTAGCATCTACCCACGTACCCTCACCATTGTAATCCACATCCGCAAACTTTTCCTGGAAGTAATCAAATGTATTCGTCGTAGGATTGAAGATAAATAAGTAACCTTCAGCCATGCCCCATATTTTACCGTCAACCGAAGTCATGCCTGTAATACCAGTCAATCCGGCAACCGGGAGAGCGTACTCCCCGGTTTTGGTAGCCGTAGCCACATCATAAACGAATAGCTTCGCTTGTGTTTGCGTAGGCGCTAAGCCATTTCCTCCTTTAATGGAAGTCCCGCCGTAGACTTTGCCATTATAATAGGCCAGTGCCGTGACGCTTTGATCGGTGACAATGTCTTTTTTCAGCGTGCGCGTATTAGTAGCCGGGTCATAAATCGTCAATCCCCCCTTCAAGCTGCCATACTCGGCCACATTGCCCATAAATATTTTGCCCCCGCCACTGATCATCTCAACCGGCCGATCCATCCCATCGCTCTTTTGATCAAACAAAAGGGTCGGATTCGTACTCGACCAGCTAAGGGCTGGGTCGAACTTCCATAACTTCGCGCTTCCGTAAGACGCATAATAGGTATACCCATTTAACGCTAAGAAACTGTACGTTTGGAACGGTGCTGCATAGTTTTCGTCAGGATACCCCTCGTTAGCATCTCCCCGCATCGGCGTGTATCTGCCAATTCCACCATCCAAGTACCCACCTGAGTAGATTTTACCGTCGGAGCCGCCGCCAATTTGGTTAATGATCGTCGTAAGCTCCGGCATTCCACTCACATAAGCAATACTTGTATTTCCGGTTTGCAAATTGTACTTGAACAGGCTCATACGACCATCCTTTGAGCCATACACGACAAGCGAATCTCCTGGGAAATTCGTCTGGTCAGCCAACTGTACCCAACCGTATTTATTAGCTCCTAAATCCGCCGCCACACCTAGATTGGTAGAAGTCTTCGCTGTGAGATCATAAGCATACAATTGACCGCCCGATACATAGTATACTTTCCCATTTTGAGCCGGAGATGGCAGTGCTGGAAGCGTTGCATCTAAAGTCGCATTCCCGCTGGCATCAATGCTCATAGCCAATACGGTTCCACTTGGCCGCAATCCGGCGAACAGCTTCCCACCGGTAAAATTCAACTCATAAACAAACGTTTCACTCGCATAGGCTGCGGGCAAAATGTTCGTTTTGGCACCTGTTGTGTTGTCGAACCGCACTAAGTTACCGTTCGTTCCTGTTCCGATATACGTAACATTGGAAGCCGCATCATATGCTAAACTGCGCACATATTCTTCATTCGGCCAGATCGGCTTCGTATTAATCATAGAGAATCCGACGCTCGGCTCATACTTAAAAAATCCTGCGTCCCCGAAACCGCCGCCATATATTTTACCACCTGTGCCGGCCGTTACCGCGTAGATATTCTCGCCGCCTGTATAGGATAAACCGAGATCACTTACAGAAGTAGCCCCTGGTGAATACCGATAAACGTGCCCGTTCGAGTACCCGCCAAAGTAAACTTTGCCGTCGGTCGCCGTTGTTGCTCCCCATGCCCCTAACGCGCCAGGCAGCGGATAATTGGCCACCACCGCATTCGTATCGGCATCGATGATGGACATGACAGCATCACTGCCGGCTGAACCTGAACCCACCGTATAGATCTTGTCTTGGCTCGTGCTAATCCCGAATGTCGTACCAAGGGTGGATGTATGTACCACCTGATTACCCAGCGAAGTAAACTCTTTCGTAATTAACACATCATCCCAGTATGCCGTCGAGGTGGAAGCAATGCCCGAATAGAGAAGAACAGAAACCTTCGCCGTATTGGCTGGTGCTGTGTATTTCACTTGCGTCGTCGTCCATTGATTCGCAGGTGCAGACACGGTTGTAATGCCGTTTCCAACGACCGTACCGCTGCTATTCCAGAATCGCAGATACAGGTCAACGCTGCCACTGACGACAAATACTTTGGCATAAGCTAGGTAAGTCGTCCCAGCTGTCGCATCAAGCTTTCCACTCTCAAGTCCAAGATTGGCTGTCGTACTGGTATCCACAATCTTGGCACTTTGCGTACCTGTGTATGCTTGCTCCGAACTTGCCGTCATGCCTGACGTCCCATACGCTTGTGTCCAGTTTACTGTACCGCTTTCAAAACTGTAGTTCGTAATCAACATATCGGCTGCAGAAGCCGAGAATACCATACTTGCCAATGATACGATAAAGAGCAAAACAACGGCTGCGCTTACCTTTCGTTTCATCCTTCATTACCTCCTCATGGTAATTGAAATGCATAACCTTGCAAGACCTGATACATGACAGGCTTATCTTGGTGATGTGGACAACGAACAGCGGCATCCCCCCTTTCAAGCAGGCGACTTTTCTCATTTTCTCAAATAAAAAGCCGCCACTTTCCGAATCGCTCGAATCATTTCCTCGATGTCCTCAGGGGTGTAAAATTCGCTGATCGACAGACGAATCGCCGTTTGCAGAACCGTTTCAGCGCGAGGACACAAGCCTCTATGATACTCCCTCTGCGTAAGATCGAACGGAAATGAGCTTCTCACGTACGCTTGTTTGGCTGTGAAAAGCGGCTGCATATACACAACATCTGGAATATATCCAGCCGAGTTAGGAATACCTTCTGCTTGTAAAGCCGTGCTAAATTCATCACGTGTACAAGTGAAAGCTTCCAAATCCAGCCGGAACATGTAGAACCAATAGGAAGATACACTCTCCTCTGTGATCATAGGCGGATACAATCCTTGTACATCGTTGATGCCAGCCGTGATCCGATCCCCATACATCGTTCGACGTTCACAAATCCACGGCAATTTCTTTACTTGAGCAATTCCCACTGCACCTTGAAGCTCCGTCATCCGATAGTTCGGTGCCAGATACTGGAGATCACGCGTCACATTGTTGCCCAGTCGTTGGTAGTTTTTATCAGCAAAAGCATGGGCTCGGAAATAATCGTTCTCATCCCCCGTGTTTACAGCTACCATGCCGCCATCTCCAGTGGAGATATGCTTGTAATCATTCGTACTAAAGCAGCCATACGCGCCCATGGTACCCGTTAATTGACCTTTGTAATGTGATAAATAGCTTTGTGCACAATCTTCGATCACGACTAAGTTGTGACGCTTCGCCACCTTGAGTAACGCCGTCATGTCACACGGATTACCCGCAAGATGAACCGCTAGGATTGCTTTGGTACGGGGCGTAATCATAGCCTCCACCGATGTGGGGTCCAAGTTGTAGGTGCGAAGATCCACATCAGCGAAAACAGGAATTGCATTTTGATACAAAATTCCAATCAGTGTCCCCTGATCGGTAATCGGACTCGTAATGACTTCATCGCCTACCGATATGCCTGCTGCTCCGAGCGCAACATGGATGGCCGCCGTTCCAGACGATGTTGCAACCAGGTGTTCGACGCCATATAAGCGGCCAAAATCACTAAGAAACTGCTTCACCTTCTTACCATGATGGTAAAATAATGTGTTCTGCTCCAGAGCACTTAACAGCTCTTGGGCTTCTTCCAGTCCGAATCTACGTCCAGTTCCAAATGGAGTCGTCTTCGTTTGGGGGCCGCCATCAATCGCGAGTCTATTCACTGTATCCCTCCTGTAGCTTCCTATTCCTCCACTGCATATCGGAGAAATAACATGCAATCTTCCTTCGATAATCGGCCTACATCGACTTCATATCCCCCTATTTCCCATGCTTGCTCATCTGGTATGTAACCGATATATCCATTGGCGTATCCAACAATAAGTTGATTGTGCCCCTTCGCTAATTTCGCATAACTGGAAAAAACTTCACCGGGAATCAGCCATAACCGCATTCCACCTAGGTCAATCCACTGTAGATAGACTTGCAGCATCTCACCTGATCTTTGGTCGCGCAGCTGGAACGATTCGTCTTTCACGTACAAATACCGAGACGAGGAAGCAATTGGCTGGCTTGATTGCAAACTGCCAACCAACTGATTCCCTAGCCGTTCTGCTTCCTTTGAATCTGATCCTTTTCGCGTAAATCTGGTGGAGATATCCCCCGCAGCGCCGTTCGCGAATAAAAATATACCGCCGTCATACATGCGTTCCAAAGCAGCAATCGCCGCACCTGGATAATCGGATGAAACGACAACTTCGTCAGGACCAATTACTGTTGGATGACAGGTGAAATGAAGAAATCCACCAAACGTTTCGCAAGAATCAGAGTCATAAACATGCAAGAAATAAACCTCAGCATCTGCCTCCACCGTGGTATCCCGACGATTGGAAGCGAAGTCGCTGCATGTCGATACCGACCACTGCATGGCAGCTTCCCGCATATTCGATAACGCTTGCTGAATAGCAAGCCCAATCCAAGTTACGAGTCTTTCGCAATAGTCTGTTGGAACATGCGCTTCATCTGCTGTCCATAATCCCTTATGCAGCACATTCGGTATGCCATCGATCGCAGCGTGTGTATGTGTCGCGATTAAACTAATCTCACGAGCGGATATGCCGAATTGTTCAGCTGCCAGTTCGCATACCGACTTGCGAAGCGATTGATCCAAGCCAAGCAAATCCAGACTAATCATCGCGAACCGAATACCATTCGATTCCCCTGCCATACAACGCGCATACAGCTTGCTATGTACGCTGTCAGCTTGGCGATTCCGATGTTCATAGCCCCCGAGCGTAACTGGGAGCCTGGGTGTAATGTCCATTTTTCCAAAACCGATTTTCATTGTGCATCACCCATCGCTTGTTTCGCTAGTATAACGGCCCCCTCAACAGGCGTCTGTATCGGGAGTGCTAAGCGCTCAGCCCACGCGCCCAAATAGTTATTAAGCGGCCGAAGAATCATCTCTCCCATGCGAAATACTCCACCTGCATAGGACAACAGAGGAGGTTGTTCCCAGTAAGATTGTTCAATTAACCGATGATAATGGCGGGCCAGTTGCTTGGCTGCATGATCCAGAATACGGAGTGAGACAGGATCCTTCTCCAGTGCGCACATCCCGACCACTTCAGCTAGAGCAGCAATCTGCTTTCTGGACATGACGCTATATACTTTTTCAATCAACGTTGCTTCGTTGTGAAAAGATAACCGTTGTTGGAGCCGCTCCCTCAACAGAGTCGACTCCCCCCTGCCATCCAAGTCCATGGCAACGGCCTGAAGGGCATCTCTTCCCATCGCGTACCCGCTTCCCTCGTCGCCGAAGATCGGACCAAATCCCCCACAACGTCTGAAGCTCCCCTCTTCATCCAACGAATAGGCCACTGATCCAGTCCCTGCTACAACGATTACCCCCGGCTCCCCATTCAATGCGCCAGTTAATGCAATTCGTCCATCGGTTACCCCTTGAATCCGCGCTTGAGGAAAGCAGACAACCAGCTCACTCACGGCCCAATCGGGCTCCGCATCACTGAAATTGGAAGGAGATCCGAGGCAAATGTGCTGGAGGACCCCCTTGTTTCGTTGAACATATGTCGCCATGTCCCTTATAATTTCTTGCAGATGTGACTTGGCTACGGCGATATCATCGGTCAAAGCATTGATACCACCGCTTAGAAACCGTTGAGATGCCCCCGTACTTATGTCTACGAGCAGCGCTTCCGTCTTGGATCCGCCACCGTCAATGCCTGCGACATAGGTTCTTATCTCACTCATTTCGCGTTACTCCCTCCTGCAGGAGGCTTCTGAGTTAATTGAGCGTTGTGCGCATCGCCTCTGGAGAGGTTTGCACTGATGTAAACTGGCGGTGCGAACCCTTGAGTCAAACAGTTCCTGACCGTCTGTACAATGATGGCATTCAAGATAAATGCGCCAATAATTGTTGACGTAGGCCCAATATACTGCTACAAATCATCCACGTAGACAGAAGCATCTCCAACAACTCCGCAGTTATCGATCACAATCTCGGCTATCTCATAGACTTTCATATGGCTGGAATGCCTTGGCGGCTCCTGCATGGATTGTTTGAGATTGGTTATCGTAATCACGGTTGCCCCGCGTTCTTTGGCTCCCAGTGCCATCTCCACTGGAACCGCATTGATACCCGAATTTGAAGCTACGATGAGTACATCGCCCCGTACCACCTGATAGGTATCTAATAGAACAGAAGCATAGCCTTCGAGCCTTTCCAGCTTTGTGCTTTTCGGCCCGCCTTCATGCAGCATTAATCCACTTTCCAGAATCGGAATAATGTCCTTGAGTCCACCTGCACGATAAAAGGCTTCCTCCGCTAACATGTGGGAGTGCCCCGTACCGAAAATATAAACCTTTCGACTGGCTACCAACGTATTGGCTAACACCTCAGAAGCCTGCTTCATGGCATCGGTCTGTGTCAGCATGACGGAGGATAAGATGCTTTGAACATGGGTCATGAATGTGTCCATCGTATTGGAATCCTCCTCGTTATACACGAACCATGCCGACTTGAACTTGTTTGTGACAGTCATGGCCATATCGCTTAACAATGGAACTACTTGATACTTCCCTGTTTGAAGCAGTTATTGGCACACAAATGACCATCTCTGGACTTGCACCTTCTACGATAAGCTCGCCTGCAGCACCAACTCCCTGAATGACCGCCAGGCGTCTCTTACGTTCCCAAGCATTAATCTCCTCACTTGTCATGCACGCAAAGCCACGCTTATCCGCTTCTTTCATTAATGTACGAAAAGATTCACGAACGAGGGGCTGTGCTTCGATGTGCAGTTGATGCACGAGGAAGTGTGCAACACCGCGCACGCTAGCTACTTCGTCAAGAAATGGCGTGATGATTGAGCTATCCGCCCAGCCTTTCAAATCCATATCCTGCGTAAGGAAGCCCAGCTCTAGCACATTGTAGAGGCGATTCTGATCTTGACTCCAGGCCATAGGAAAATAGGGATGACACGTGCCAAAAGCAAAACCAACATTACCAGGCTTGCTCGGCCCGCGCGTCTGGTCCATTTCAATTCCATTTTGTTCACACCACTCAAACAGTTCGCCCCAACCTTCGAATCGGGTATAGTGATTTTTATTCGTAATCACAGAAGTCAGTTTAGCCGAGCGTTTCAACGCTTGAAGTTGCCTAGCAAATTCAGCCTTATTCCACGTCTTGCCTTCCATCGCATTCGCGCTTCGTTGTGAATCCAGCGCATTATAATGGAAAGCAAGTTCATGCCCATCCTCTTTAATTTGACGATATACGTCCTCGGAATACCCGGGCTCCAACATACACCATGTCGAGCGTACACCTAATTCCCGTAGCAGCTCTAATGCTGCAGTTGCTTGCGAATTGAGATTTCCATCACTATCATGGGAAATAGTCAGCACGTAATCGATACCATCTGGCCACACATCAACGAAGGGTAACGTCTTCCCGAGCGCCAAAGCTGAACCGATTAAACGCGAGATAACGGCTTCTCGCCAAAGGTCTGCATAAGGCTTAGCAAAGTACTTGCCACCTGTTTGCGTCGTCTGACGATCATACTCCCAGTGGAGTGCGCATCCATCGTCTGCTTTCAGGATCCCTTCATCCACATTACCTGTTCCATCTGCAGCAGGCACGCCATCGCCTAAGACAGGTGCCTCGCCTTGTTGCAGGCTGACAACCGTCGTAGGAACGTCAACACCCCAGCGTTCAATTACACCTTGCCCTATGGAGAATTGGAGAAACAGATAACCTGCCTCTTTCCCGTCACGTGTATAGGACTTAATCGAACCACTCGCCTCTGACAGCGAATCCGCATCTACGATTGTCCAAGGATTAGCACCGATGAACCGCAGTTGATCGTCCACAGCCCCCTGCTCCTTAGGCACTGCCCCATTCGCGTAACCTACTGGCAAATAAGGGGTTCGCAGACAGCCAAGTCTTTTCGCCCATTTATTCAGCCCACCGAAAGAAATCAAGCGCCCCCCATTCCATACGTAATTCCATAATTCCTCATCGTCTGGATGAATCTCTTCATTCAGATTCGTTTCAATGAGAATATCAAATGAAGCAAGCGATTTCGCGGTTGTTACTTGCACCCATTCGTAGGGAATCCCTGCGTGAGAAAGGATTTCTGCGATATAACTGCCATAGCAGTTGAGTCCATAGCTTCGTCTGCGCTGGGCCGCAGAATCATCCTTGAGGATACCTAGCCTCACCATGTTCATCTATGTGTTCCCTCCTAATAAATCCCCTGTTCGCCGTACTTTTTAGCTATCCGATTCGCTCCAAGTACGAGAATACAGCCGATAACTCCTTTAAATACGCCAACAGCTGTTGCAAAGCTATAATTGGATTGGTCAATTCCTTTATAGTACACATACGTATCCAGCACTTCAGCAATCTCTTTATTGTAGGCATTCCGCATCAAGAACAGCTGCTCAAAACCGCTATCCATCACATGTCCTAATCGGATAATTAATAAAATGATGATCGTGCTGCGTATGCCTGGCAACGTGACATGCCAAATTTTGCGCCAGCGATTCGCTCCATCCATCGTCGACGCTTCATAGAGATCCGGATTAATGCCAGCGAGAGCGGCAAGAAACAGAATGGTCCCCCAGCCTACCTCTTTCCAAATCACTTGCAATACAATGAGCGGCCTGAAGAAATGCGGGTTCGAAAGAAAACCGATCGGCTCTGTTTGATGGAAATATACTTCCAGTACATTGTTAATGAGCCCTTCACCACGCAGGAAAATAATGAAGATCCCCACAACAAATACCCATGATAAAAAGTGCGGCAAATACACAATCGTTTGTACAAATCGCTTAAACAGTTCATTGCGGAGCTCATTCAAGAGTATGGCTAGTAGGATCGGTGCTGGAAAGGCGAAAGCGATCTGCATGACGGACAGCACTAACGTATTCCACATCACCTTCATTAATTCACTTTCAGCAAATAAGGCACGAAATTGATCTAATCCTACCCATGGGCTTTTCAGAAAGCCTAGGAAAGGGCTGTACTCTTGAAAAGCAATCACGATACCTGCCATAGGGAGATACTTATAGATGATAAAATATAAAATGCCAGGCATCGCAAGCAGGAAGAGATAGCGATCTTTATACAGTCTTCTACGTAATGATGGCGTCAACTGAGGCGTCCCTCCCTATCGTGTTCGTGTTCCTAAAACTATACAAGGTATCTCCCACGGCAAAATACAGTTCACCCGTCGAAGCTCGGGCTGCCGCCCTTACTCTACCTGGCAGCTGCTCTTTTCTTACAATCTGTGTCGAATGTTCATCGAACCAAACCGCTTCATTCCCGATAAACGCTATCATGGTCCCCTCTGTCCCTTGGAGGAGCCAGCTGCATGGCTCAGTAGTTGGAATGCGTTGGACAAACGCCATCGTGTTCGGATCAAAGAGATGAAGGGATGTCCCCGCTTGAATAAACACGTATAACTTTCCGGCTGCAATCGCATTGCCTGTTTGCTCATCTTCCACAAATGCGGTTTGATGCACGATACCCACCCCAGGCTTCCAGACACCGAATCCACAAGCTACTTCACGAGATGGAAGTCCACTCGCACCGCCATTTGTCGTCAAATAAACATAGTGATCATCGGCCGCCAGTCCGCAAATTTGCTGACCATTGTTCAGTGGTTCGGGCCAAATGTGCACATCCTGGGTATCTGGATCTATACGACTTATCGCGCCGCCGTATTGCCCATATTTGGCCGACCATCCCGTCCAGACGCCGCCATCCGGACCTAGCACACTGCGTCCCTCCGGTCTGATATACGCTGGTGAAGCAGCTGTTAACATCCTGGGATTGCGATTATTTAATTGATCCCAAGGTTGCTCAGGATTATATATAAGATGATCTCCACCCACATAGGCGGATAAATACAATCGCTCACCAACAGTTACCATCCCATACACTTCTCCACCGGCGTTGCAGACAGTAGCTGAATTCCAAGCTTCATCTCGTACAGAATCATAGCGGAATATCGTTTGACCAAAGCCACTGGACCCCCATACCTGACCGTTTGCATCCGTCATTAAGGTAAATATTCGGGTAGGTGTTGGATCTGAAGGTATTCGCTGTAGCTCAGGAACATCTGATAGACCTTCGAGGATAAAATAATCTTGCCCGCGAACGCCAGCATACCGACCATTCGCTAAAGCTATGACCGAGCATGATTGACCATTGGGCAGCGTAATCTCATTGATACGCAAACACGCCGGATCCAGATCAGGAATGCGTTGGAAGGAAGCAGCGTCATACCATAACCGTTCTGTTCCTTTTTCTAAACAAATGAAAGAGCTATTCGCTTCCCGTACCGTATAACCAGGCGCATCCACGGATTGAAACTCGCCCTTTTGCATATCGTAGGCCATTAAGAAAGACTCACTGAAACCACCAGCGACGAAGATTGTTCCCGGAAGCCCTCCATAAACGGGACGACTGTAATGATTGGCTGGATTATCCGACACTCTCCCCAGATTGTGCAGTTCATGAGTGATCGGATCATATCTCAGCAACCGGCATCCCGGCCAACTTCCGCCATAGACGTTCCCATCTGAACCTAGTGTCAGATCCCAGAAATATTTTTCATCTGGATCAGATAACGGCGGCGCCCATTCGCGCGTTTGCAAATCTAGGCAATGGAGATAAGCGTGATTGGGACAGGTCCCCACGATCAGTTTTTGATCGAACCAATTCACGAGCCCCCATGCCCCTTCATCTCCTGGTAACGGAATGACCTCATACGCATGACTCTTCGTATCGACAAGAATAAGTGACCCTGTTCCTCCAGCTACAAAGTTGGAGAGAACCAGCTTCTCCCTTCCATCCAGCGGATCGATCATGACCGTTTTAGCCAAAATATTAAAGTTCCTACAAGGACGACCCAGGTTTGTATACACAGCTTTCCCCCCAATTGGTAGATGGTAGAACATGTGAGACAGGTCTTACTTACTGCCAGGCTTCTTTGGCATCTTTCATTTTAATACCCGCATTTATTTCCGTAATCATGGCTTCGCCGCCTTTGGTTTTCCATTCTTCAACTAATTTGCTCCAGTCTGAAACAGGACGAACGCCAGCTATCATTTTCGATTGCTCGTCGAGAAGATATTTTTTCATTTCCGCGCCTTTCGCAATTTCTGTTGGTGAAATAACTGCGTAGTTCGGGCTTTGGTAAAATTTTAATTGTGTATACTGCTTGGAAATCGCCGCAGTCAATTCTTTCAACTGAGGAAGTTTATACATGGCTGGATAGTCTACATCCGTATCCTTTGACGGAACCATAACACCATCAAGCAGATATGTTGCCGGCACAAGCCCTTGCGTGATCGATGCTGGCTTCGCAACTCCAATCCCATCGGTAAGATCATAACCTTCACCAAGTCCACCGTATAAGAAATCGAAATCTTTATTTTTATCATTCTTTTGGTCATTCGGATAAAAGTTACGGGAGAAGTCCAACATGCTAAGAATACGTTTAACCTTATCTGGATCTTTACCTGCTTGTGCGGAAATAACTGTCATATTGGCGAATCCACGGCTTGCTGTAAAACCTTTGGAGCCATCGGGTGCTGTAAAGGCATCTAATGGAAGGAACTGTGCTTTCGGTTCAATCTTCAGCAGTCCGTCCATATATTGCTCCGACATTCCGCGTGGACTACCAATGAAAATCCCCGCTTTGCCTGAATAAAACTCCTTGTTCGTCGCTGCCCAATCCAGGGTTATGAAGTCTTTGGTCATCGCTCCTTCTTTATAGAGGTCCGCAAACCATTGAATCATCTCCTTACGCGCATTCGATACAATGCCAGGAATAAAGCGGTTCTTATCGTCTTTGTGGTACCAAGCATCTGGATCCCAATACGCGCCCATCGGAATCGGCCAGTTAATGTCTTTCCCTATTGCGAGTCCGTATGTATCGTTTTTACCGTTTTTATCTGGATCATTCTTCGTAAAAGCTAGCGCAATTTGCTTGAGCTCCTCATAGGAAGTCGGAGCTTTCAGACCTAAGCTGTCCAGCCAATCTTTGCGCACGACAACCGTGAAACCAAATTTCGGATTATAGCCTGGAATCGCATATACTTTGCCATTCACTCGGAACTGATCCCAGACGTAGTCAGGTACTAGTTTCAAAGATGGATAGTTTTTGATGTACTCATCTAAGGCTAGAAATGCGCCTTGCTTGGCAAATTTGCTGTATTTATCTGTTAATTCACCCGAAGGCAGTAAGGTTGCATCAGCTAGGCTGCCAGAAGCTAACGTGACATTTAATTTCTCTGTGTAGGAGCCGCTTGGTACTAACGCTGCTTGGTAGTCAACGTTAAACTTGTCGTTTATCTTCTGCACTGCTTTGGCATTTTGCGGCGGGACATCCCCATTAATAGACTTCATCGTTGTGATCGTAATTTTTTTAGCCGCTGGACTGTTCGTCGTTGGTGTGGTTGCTTTCGGTGATGATGATGGCGTTGACGCCCCGTTGGAGGTGCAGGCAGTTGCCGCAAGTGAAACACTTGAAGCCATTAACACGACTAATAACTTTTTACGATTCATTGGTCACGTCCCCTTTTTAGTTAAAACCTGTGCATACATTTCCTTATCCCTGTTCAAAAGGAAGCTATCCTTTCACAGAACCGAGCATGACACCTTTTGCAAAATGCTTTTGCAGAAACGGATAAACTAGCAGGATCGGCAGCGTTGCAACCAAGATAGCCGCCATTTGAATGGTCTCTGGCGGAGGTGGATTTTCAACCATCGCGAGATCCATTCCCGTTAACGCTTTGGAATCGCTTTGTACAACAAGTTGACGTAAGATAACCTGAATGGGCCAATAAAAAGGATTATTTATGTAGAGGATGCCTGTGAAGTAGTTATTCCAATGGGTGACTGCGTAGAATAAGCAAAATGCGGCTAAAGCTGGCTTGGAAAGAGGTAATACGATTTTGCGGAAGATCGTCAGATCATTTGCACCATCGATGACGGCTGCTTCATTCAACTCATTGGGAATGTTGAGGAAAAACTGACGCACCACAATGAGATTAAACGGGGCAATTGCGACTGGCAGAATTAACGACCATATCGAGTCTAGAAGTCCAGTTGCCTTCACGATAAGATACGTTGGAATAATGCCTGCAGAAAACAATAAAGTGATAAGGATAAGCAGCAGCATCAGCTTCTGACCGTAGATGTTTCTAGTCAACGCATAAGCAAATGTACAAGTGAACAATAAATTGATTACAGTACCGATAATCGTAACAAGAATCGTGATCCACATGGCATGAATAAAGGTTTCGGAGCCTAAAATATAGCGATATGCATCCGCCACCCATACACGTGGAAAAAGCAGCACTTCACTGTGTAAATATTGTTCCAGTGTTGTGAATGAAACCGAGAAGATGTAGAAAAACGGAAATAACATCGTCATCGAGATCCCGGCAAGCACAATAACATTCATCCAGTCGAAGATCCGACTCGACATCGGACGTCTCATGTAATCCCCCTTTCCAATTTACATGCAATTTATATTTGTGTTGTTACTTAATAAATTACAGGACTTCATCCACGTTGTCAACACAAATATAAATCGGATATAAACTGCTATCTATACTGACTTAGGTAAGAATTTCTGTTAAGCGTTGATTTAACGTATCCTCATCTTCGAGCATAGACCAATTGAGCTGTGCAGCCTCCATGATTTTATCCAACTTCTCCGATGACAGCCCCATCTCCATGACTGACGTATACGTAGGGACGATATCGCGATACATCGTATATCGACTGAACGCCATGTCAGCCCCTTCTAATTCTGCCGCACTGCGAAGAGCTGGAATACTCGTTGTCTGCATCCTTAAGCCAATTTGAGATTCATACGAAGTAAAAAATTGCGCGAGCAGCGCCGCTTCGTCTTTGTTCTGCGAACGATTCGATATCGCGATACCGAACGTAATGAGCAGTGTTTTCGCTTCTTTCCCACGGGGAATCGGCGCAATATCAAAGTCAACTCCTTGCAGGTTCAGCAATCGATTGAGATGAAAGTACGAGGTAATGATCATGGATAACTTTCCCTGTGCGAATAAAGCTTCAGGTGTTAATGGCAAAGGCGCATTGGCTAAAAAATGCGGAAACATCATCGGCCCATCTAAGACTCGTCGATACTCATTCAGACCATCCTTGATTTGCTCCACACATTGCGAAATGGATCCTTCCTTGCCGCGCGGCGCTTCAACACCGTTTTGCATCAAAAATAAAGGCCACCGATTTCGTGATCTGGTATAAAAATAGAAACCATACCTTGTATTCGCCTGAGTCAAAAGCTTCGCGTGCTCCGCTAGATCCGACCATGTCCAGCTTGAATCTGGCATAGGAAGCGACATTTCCCGAAAGTGTGATTTGTTATAACAAAGAACAAGCGGCGAGAACGAAAATGGCGCAGCATATACGTGACCTTCCTGGCTAAAACTTTGCGATAGCATACGATATTGTCCTTCAATAGGGGCTGTCGTTGCAAAATAGGAAGCTGCTTCACGATCGGCAGTTAAGCTGTAAAATACCGAATCGCTGAGCAGCGTGACATCGACTTGCCCTTCCTGTAAACGCGAGCGCAAGATGGACGTGTAGTCGCCGCCGCTTTCCGCAATTCGTACAATTTCAATATGCGGGTATCGCAACTCAAATTGGTCTAGCAAGGTTGAGATTTGAACCGATTCTTCCAAATCAGCTGGATAAAGAAAACGAATTTGGCAGGTATGCTGCTTGAACCGTTCAATGACCTGGTTACCCACAGACGGTATCTTCGTAATATAGCCTTCCTCAACCAGTATTTGCAGCCCTTTGCGGACAGAAAGATTGCTTAGATCGAACTTTTTAGACAAATCTATTTCACTGGGTAAAAAGTCACCGGACTGCAGTGTACCCTGCATGATTTCTTTTCGAAGTGTGCCAACCATCTCATTTAAACGCTCTCGGAATGATTTACGACCCTTAACCAAGATGACTCCCCCTCACCAATTTATATCCAATTTAAATTCGCTTGTTATTGTGTATTATTTTACCATGAGTGTTATTCGTTGTACATCAGTGGCTAGTAAACAAAAAAACAGAGCCCGTTATTCACGGCACTCTGTTTCTATAACTTCAAAGGTATGTTCATAGGAATGTACTACGTACTCACCGGTTTTATTGCTCGCTTGATCGGAAGTCCTTCCAACCAAGGAGAATCGGCTGATAACACATATTCGGATCGATGTATTTCATCCAGTGCGGCAAGGAGCTTCCCTTTCTCCGGTGCCTTCATCGTAAAACAAAGCTGCATCGTAGGTTTCTGGTGGCTATTACCCGTAATTTCAACATCAGGGATCATTTTCATCTTCATGATTTGGATGCCTTGATCTCCCAATGCGGATGCGATCTTGCCTAGTACGCCTGGATGATCAAGTACTTTAACGGTAATCTCATGGACACGACGATTTCTTAGCAGGTATTTCTCCCATTTGTTCAATAATAGTAAACTAACTAATGCCAAGAAGGTGCACAACACAGCCACAAAGAAAAAGCCAGCTCCGACACATAGTCCAACAGCAGCAACAACCCATACGGAAGCAGCCGTGGTGAGCCCACTGACGACAGAACCATTTCTCAGAATGGCTCCCGCTCCAAGGAAACCAATACCGCTGATGACCTGCGCTGCTAGTCTTGCTGGATCCGCTCGCACATTCGATTCATTAACGAATTCCGAGAAACCATAAATGGATAGCAGCATGATGGTGGTAGAACCCAAACAAACTAAAATATGCGTTCGAAATCCAGCAGCATGGTTACTCCATTCCCGCTCTAATCCAATTAGTCCCCCCAGCAGTGTAGCTATCAACATCCGAATCAATAGATCTAAGTGAGAAATATGCCAAACACTGGAAATTGCCGTCATAACCTTCCCCATCCTCCCTTAATCATTTTCAGCTCGATGTAACGACTCTTGATTTCCTTACGTGAAACAGTGCCCCTGGATGCACGAAGCGCCAGGGGCAAGGTGTGCCGTTTTATACGATTAGTGTCCTCAAATCCCATACCATCATCAGTCTAACTGTCCATTCGTTTCTTCACTTGTCAAAATAAATAGGATTCGTCAAAGCAGCCATCAACGTCATGTTGACCTCTTGGAAATGCCGCCACACTTCAACACGCACAAATATTGTGCCCTCTGCGTCGATTTGAATCGCAAGACCGCCATCCGTCGATACTTCAACTTCCTTTTCCAAGCCGCGATTGCTAATTAATTTCACTATATCCCCGATCTTCAAATCCTCAGCTTGGAAAGAAACCACATGGTTATTCTCCCCGACAGGAACCACATCACCAACCATATACGCACCACATTTGAGCTGTACAAAAGGTCCTTCCGGCGCATATGTAATGGCTACATGCCCCTTGTCGATTGCACTTAAAATACCACCCACAGTTTTCTCAGAAGCATAGACCCAGGTACAAGGCATGGCGTGCTTCACGTAAGGATCCGGGCGATGTGTATCACTGCCGCCAACGGCTACTAACCTTCTGCCCGAGACCAATTGATCATGCCACCATTGCATCGCTCTTGCATTCCGATCTGCAAACGGCCCATTCCACACTTCTACCCAATCATGATCAACATTGAAATCCCATTCCCATGGACAAAACTCGCAATGCGGGTGATTGATGACGATTTTCGCACCATTGGCACGTGCTTCAGCAATCTTAGTCTCGACATCTTCCTGACCTTTCACTCGAAAATCAAGGATGGGATCACCGACTCCAAGAAAATTACTATGTCCGAAGTTCGTTGTAAACTCCATCCCAGGTATCATGAGAACATTCGTGTTTCGCGGATACGTCAGATTTTGGCTGACGGTATTATGATCCGTCATAGCGATAAAATCGCATCCAAGCTCTTCCATAATGGCTGCATTTTCTTCTAGCGTAAACGTACCGTCACTATTCACGCTGTGTGTGTGCAGATCTCCCTTAAGCCAACGAGGCGTTTTAAACAAGAATTGGATGGTAACGTGAACTGAACAACCTTCGTTCGGCACCTTGTAGGCGTTATGCAATACCGCCCAGTTACCCGGCATGAAGTCGCCAGACATGTAGCCTGGCGTAGCTTTTTCAAGTCCAACACGAAACTGCTTGCGCGCGCCTCCACTCCAACCTCTCACTCTCCGCGTATCCCTCAGACCCAGGTCAATGACTGCCTTCTGTATCCCATGTGATTCAATTGAATACGATACCACTAACTCCTCAACGTGCTCAGGCATTTCAAACGGTACTTCGATATAAGCACTTTGCTCGGAATGGGCAATTTCGCGCGTAATTGTCATAACGGAACGGTTTCTATCTTCAGGTTTCATCGCTTATCTCCTTGATTGGCGCCGTTTAAGGTGAGGCGCACAGCTGCAATAATGGGGTAATGATCGGAAGGGTAACCCCCTCCAATTTGCCTTCTATCGATGATCGTTTCCAACAGTTCTACCTCAGGTGATACGAATATATAATCAATAGGCGCTTCATCTGATCCCCCATTGAAATCGTGCGCAGTTCGACCGATCTCTCCTTCTAGAAGGGAATATGCGTCCATTAACCATCCTTTCGGTCCTTCTTCCTTCGACTCCCCGCTTAAATAACGGATCGTAGCATTGTTCGGATGACTATTCATGTCTCCCATAAGGATAACCGGAAGTGGTTGGTCAATTTGATGCTTGGCTATGTAATTCCAAATTACCTTCACGCCATGTTCTCTTGCTTCCTGGCTGCGGTGGTCCAGATGTGTGTTGTAGACAACAAATACTCTCTGGCTATTCTTGTCTATGAATCGAGCCCACGTACACATTCTTGGGTACATGCTGTCCCAGCTTTTCGTTGCGACAACTTCTGGTGTATCGGATAGCCAGAAATGCCCTTCTTCAACAATTTCAAGCTGATCTTTTTTATAAAAAATAGCATTATGTTCATCTTCGTGTTCGCCAAACCGACCTGTACCGATCCAATTGTAGGCTGGCAGCTCTTCATGAAGCTCCTTCAGCATGTCATAATAGCCTTCTTGTGTACCGAAAAGTATAGGGGCGTGTTCTTGGATCGTTTGAGAAACACGCTTAACGCGATAAGGCCATGCATTGTCCCCATCCTTTGGCTCGTTGTATCGTAAATTGAAAGTCATGACCTTCCCTATCATCTCATTGCACCTCTTTTGTATCTATTCTTTGACAGAGCCTAGCATGATACCGTGGATAAAGTACTTTTGCAGGAATGGATAAATAATTAAAATCGGCACCATTGATACGACGATCTTGGCCGCATTGAGCGTTTTGTCTGAAACCTTCATTAGTAATTCCAGTTTGGAAGAATCCAGCTCCAACATCGCATTCTGACTCACAACGAGCTGCTGAATATACGTTTGCAGCGGATAATATTCGGCGCTTCGCATAAAAATCATTCCGTCAAAGAAAGCATTCCAATGACCAACAATACTGAATAAAGTAACGGTTGCCATAGCAGGCAATGAAAGTGGTAGGTAGACACGAATCATCATGTACCAAGGGCCTGCCCCATCCATGTACCCCGCTTCGCTGAGCTCCTTCGGCAGGTTACGGAAGAAGTTCATTAACAAGATCACGTTAAACACGGGTACAGCACCTGGCAGCACGAGTGCCCAAATCGTATTGAACATCCCAAGGGATTTAATTGTTAAATATAAAGGAATAATGCCACCGGTAAATAACATCGTGAATAACATAAACCACATATAGATGGTGCGATGCGGGAATTCTTTATTACTTCGAGACAAAGGGTAAGCCATCATGACAGTTAATACGAAGTTAATGCCACCACCGAGTAATACCCGTTTGACAGAGACAAGAAAAGCATTGAAAAAGTGCGGCTCTTCCAGAATTTTACGATAAGATTCTAAGGTAAAACCAACCGGCCAAAACTTAACGAGGCCGCCTGCCGCTGCAGCGTTATCACTAAACGAAACAGAGAATACGTGTACAACAGGCGCCAGCGACATGAACGAGATGAGCAGCATAACTAAGATGAGAATGGCTTCGATTACCTGAGCGGATAATGTTCTATTGCGTACCATGACTAATCACCTGCTTCATTAGAAAATTCTGTAGTTTGCGTATTTATACGCTATTTTGTAAGAGAGGATAATGAGGATGAATCCAATCATTGATTTCAAAAGTCCGACGGCTGTTGCTAAGCCATATTGTGCCTGCACGAGCCCAACCCGGTAAACGTACGTATCAATAATATCGCCTGATTGGTAAACAAGCGGATTATACAAATTGAAAATTTGATCAAAACCTGCATTCAGAATGTTCCCAATACTTAAGGTAGCCAACAATACGACAGTAGGAATCAAGCTTGGCAAAGTAACATACCATAACTGCTTCAAGCGATTGGCGCCATCCATTTCAGCAGCTTCATATAGAGACGGATTAATGCCAGCTAAGGCAGCTAAATAGATGATGGCAGCAAATCCAAATTCTTTCCAAATATCGGAGCTAACCACAATAGTAGGGAACCAACTGTTTTTTGCCAAAAACATGATCGGTTCGAAACCAAACATTTTCAACGCACTGTTGATGATGCCATCCAAGGACAGCATATCCAATACGACACCTGCTAAGATAACCCAAGAAATAAAATGGGGAAGGTAGACCACGGTCTGCACCCATCTTTTAAAAATATGAAATCGAACCTCATTGAGCAATATCGCAAATGTAAGCGGAACAATCAAATGAGCAATAATTTTACAAACGGCAATAAATACCGTATTAAAAAAGATTGTTTTGCTGTCTTCCAGTTCGAACATGTACGTAAAATTCTCAAGCCCGATCCAAGGGGAGTCCCAGATGCCCAATCCGATCTTGAAGTTTTGGAACGCAATGGCGATTCCGAACATTGGAATTAGTTGGAAAATAATGAGAAGCAGGATTCCTGGCAAGAGCATCAAATGGTAGTGCTTGTAAAATGATCGAATATTCATCAGCTATACACCTCTGTTCCCATCATGATTGTACAAAAAGCACACCACCAATCGGTTAGGCGGTGCGCTTTTGATTCTTACACGTTTACTTTTTGGATTTGCTTAGTTCATCTGTTACTTCTTTCGTAATTTCGTCGCCACCTTGCGCTTTCCAATCGGTTACGAACTTATCAAAGGCATCCAGCGGTTTCTCGCCCATTACAATACCGAAGAACGTTTCTTTCTCAAGCTTTTGCAGGTTCGCCCATTTTCTTTCCATCGTTTTTGTGTTTGCTGTAAATTCGCTATACACTTTATTCATGTTTTGTTTCAACAGTTCAGCAGGAGCCGTGTAGCCATAGTAGCCAGACCAATCTTTCAGATCTGCTTTAGGATTAGCTTTGTCACGAGTTGCCTTATCAAACATTTCTTTCATTTCAGGACTTAACTCTTCGGGTTTGGTTTGCCCACCCATTGCCTTTTTCAACATATCGGACTTTCTTTCTACCGCATCGGCAAAGTCGAAAGTAGCATTTCCGATCGGCCAGTGTTCTGCACTTACTGAGAAATCAAGCTTCAAAGCATCTGGGTCTACTTTACGTTGCGCATTGATAAACGTGTTCGCATAAACCATAGCGGCTTCAGGGTTCTTCATCCCCTTTTTCACAACGATAAACTGTGTACTCACAGGCACCATCATTGTATTCACTGTGCCTTTAGCATCAGGGATCAAATACGGTACGAAGTCAGCTTTTGGATTCAACTTCATCGTGTCAGCAGCTAAACCACCCGACCACCAAGGTCCAAAGAAAATACCCGACTTGCCTGAAACGATATTCTCGTTCGGCTCTTTACGCAGAACAAATTCCTTATCAATTGCCCCTGCAGCATACATTTCGCGCAGCTTACTGAGCGCTTGTTTCGTTTCTGGTGTGATTGAAGCATAGACAACCTTGCCTGAGCTATCTTTTATCCAGTTGGAAACACCCTCAACACCACCGGAAGGATACGCACCAAATGCTTGAAAAATAGCTTTGAAATCGCCCCGTTGTGCTTTCCCGTTAACTGCCAGTGATTTCTCAAACCCAGCGATTCCCATTGTATCCGCTTTACCATTTCCGTCTGGATCTTTCTCGACGAAAGCTTTGGCAATGGCCGTAACATCATCAACTGATTTCGGCGGTTGCAATCCTAATTTATCCATCCAATCTTTGCGTACCCACACCATGCTTGCCGCATCCGCTTGTACGCTAATATTCGGAATACCCATTAATTTACCCTTATACGTCGCTTTTTCCAAGGCTTTATTATTCGTTGAACCGTACAATTCTTTTGCCAACGGAGACGCATATTTCTCATATACTTTGGTCATATCTTCAATTTGGCCAGCTTCAGCTAACGCCAAGAAGATCTGCTCGTTCACCAGCATTACGTCAGGTAAGTCGTTACTTGCGATAGCCAACTTCATTTTTTGCTCATGATCCTGAGGAGCGGCATACCAGAGAATTTTAAAGTTAATATTCGTTTTTTGTGAAATATATTTCATGTACTGGTTGCTTTCTACCGTATCACCAGCTGGCAATTTAGCTCCAGGGCTTAAACTTTTGAACGTGGTAACTTCAATTGGATTCGGCATCTTCAAAGGGTCAACTTTCACGTTGGAATCCGCCGACGATTGCCCGCTATCCTTAGTCCCTGCGTTGTTACTCGAACATGCTGTCATTAGAACAGCGATTGCCATCATCGAAATTAGAGCTTTTTTATTCTTCATAATGCCCCTCCTCTTTAATTACCCTACACTTACATCTTAAAGAAAATGAAAGGCATTCGGGTCTAATTCTGTCTTGTGTTTAGGAACAAATCGTCTCGTAATTGGCTACATAGAACGTCCAGTAGACGAAAGTGCACTTTTTAGGAGACGATATGTGACCTTTCCTCCACTCATTATGACTGACTCTTACGAAACTCACCTGGCAGCATCCCTGTTGACTCCCGAAATACCTTACTGAAATATTTCTCATTCGGATACCCAGCTTGTGTAGCGATCCACCCTATGGATTTGTTCGTCTGTGTAAGCATGGCTTTCGCATGATTCACCCGCACTTCACGGATAAAATCATTGCACGTTTTACCAGCAATATCCCGAAAACAACGGCTGAAATAGCTGCGGCTCATATTCACTCTTTTCGCAATATCTGGCAATAAAAGGTCCTTTTGAAACTCCGCATGAATAATATCCACGGCTTTCCATACACTTGCATTGACTTCTGGAGAGTAAGGTCCCTCATCCTCAATCGCATGCGTCGTCACAGGAGGAGGCTGATCTTGTGTCTCCCTAGTTCGCATATGTTGCTCTTCCATTTTGTTTACAATTCGCCGTAGCACTTCATCCATGTGCTCATGTTCAAGCTCAACCTTCGTTATGTAATCCAGCGCTCCAAGACGAAGTGCTTCCTGGATAAGTTCGAAATCCTGATGGAACGTCAAAACAACCATACTAATATCTTTGTACTTCTCTTTCACTGACCTCATTAAATCAATACCGGACATGACAGGCATCGCTAAATCTGTGATCAGTAAGTCAACCTGATTGTCGGCAAGAAACTCCAAGGCTTTCTTACCATTCCCTGCTTCGCCTACGACTTCTAAATGATGCTCCCGCCAAGGCATCATCGTAATGAAACCTTTACGTACCAAGTGATCATCGTCAACAACCATAACTTTTATCATTAGCTAACTCCTCCTATTGGAAGACGAAGAACGATCGTCGTCCCTGCACCGATTGTGCTTTCAATATGAAAACTGGCCGCTGGCCCAAATTGGAATTTAACCATACGATACACATATTGAAGTCCAATCCCCATGCCTACCTTCTTTTTCTCTATCGTGTTCTCACTCATTAATTGAATGATATCTTCCTCTGTCATGCCATCTCCATTGTCTTTCACTTCGATAATGACATGCGAGAAGCCATCTTCGATTACACTCACTTCAATCACGCCATTGTCGCCTAGGCCATGGTATAACGCATTCTCTACTAACGGCTGCAGAATAAATCGAGGAACTGCCAATTCAAGTGCTTCAGAATCCGCATGGATCTTCACATCAAAATGAAAATTATAGCGAATCCCTTGCAGTTCAACATAATTTTTCAATGCATCAATTTCATCTTTAATTCGTGCAGGTCCACCTTTGCCGAGATTATAATAGAGTACTTTGTTCAACGTAGATACCAGCCGATCAATATCCTTCTGCCCGTTGGCACGAGCCAGCCATCGAATCGTATCCAGTGTATTATGAATAAAATGAGGATTGATTTGAGTCATTAATTTCTCAACCTCAAGAAAGGCTTTGCTCTGCTCTTTTTGCTCAACCTCGCTGATGAGTTCGAAAATACGACTTCTCATTTCCGCAAACTCTCTGTAGATCATAGAAAACTCCGAGATTTGCGATTGTCTTCTAGGAAATACCTCATTATTGCTTTTGACATTGCGAATATCCGTACTGAGCAGGTTCAGCGGACGATACACTGTTCGCCATATCAGCCAAGCAATAAAGAAACTCGCGATTAACGTTAAAACGGCAAAAAACACAAACTGTTTCATCCATCTATATACTTCGAGATTGTAGACTGATTTGGGCACCGCCGACATGACTTTCCAGGTTTGATTGCTCTCTTCCTCGAACATGCGATATTTAGCTGTGATATCGGTATGCGAATCTTTCCCATCGTATTGCATCCCAATCGGGAAATCCGCAGAATTCTCGCTATATACAATTTTGCCGTGATTATCGAGGATTAGATGTACCAAGTTGCCGCCAAATTGATCATTGTCTTTGAGAATACTTTCGGCTAATTTAAAATTCGTTTCAATATAAACATATACATCATCACGATCTGGAAGCTCTACTTTACGCAAAATCGAAAGCACTTGATTGCCATCAATTGGATTTAGTGACAGATGCGGTCCCATATAGGTAAGTTTATCGAATTTGATGAGGACAGGCAGTTTTTTCAAATCATAGTTGTCACTCACACTAAAATTCTCGAATAAGGCCTGATTGTCTCTCTCAAAATAGTAAAACATCAATCCCAGCGTAGGGTTCGTAAAATGAATTAATCCTAATTCACTTCTGATCTCATCGTTCAATCTTTTTTTCTCATAGATATCAGCTGACAAATACGTTTCAAGACTTTTGCCCACTCTACCGTCAAAAGCTAGCTGTTGCGACGTGTGATTCAACTGGCCTATGGTATCTTCCAACATGATCCTGACTTGATGCAAATTACTAAGGGCACCGCCCTCCGCCTTATTTTGCAAAATGGCATACATAGAGAAATAAGAAATGCTTCCTATCAAAATTAAAGGTGCAAGCGAGCTAATAAACAGAATTATGATGAGTCGAGACTTTAACGAATGCGGCTTCGGTGTTAATCCAAATTTCTTCCTTGTTGTCATGATTCAGCCTCGCTTTGTCGTTATTTAATCTTGTCTTGCCTAGTATACAAAACAAATAAAGCGCTAACAACCGTGATGACAATTGGAGTTTATACGTAGATAAGTCATAAAAACAAGAATCGTGTCACGTCCCCCGATAGAGGGATTCTAACCACTGCATTATACTGGAGGGTAAATACCGTTAGTTCTAGTAGTTTACTGAACAGGGAGGCATTGGAGACTATGATTTATAATTCCATTTACGAGCAACTGGCCGACGGCAGCGCCGGAATCGGCAATTGGCTCTTTCGGGAAGATCGGGAAGCCGTACGCAGCCGAATTATGTCCGAGCCCGAATTCCAGCCGATTCTTGAACGGTTGGCTGCGGATGCAGAACGATTTCTCGGGCAGCCCATTTCGGAATTGCCCTGGACGCTATTCCGCCGAGTCTGGGAGGATGGCTTCCGCAAAACATATGAGCCGGTCTATTTCTCCAGGAGACAACGTCTCACGACATTTGGCTTGTTGAGTTGGCTAATGCCAGAACGCTCCGATTACCACGATGGACTTTTGGATACGGTGTGGGCCATTTGCGGTGAATTTTCCTGGTGCGTGCCGGTCACTTTTGAGAGCCCACCTGGACTTAGAACGGATGGATACTCCGTACATGAACACAATGTGCCGGACCCGGGCATCGGGATTGATCTATTTGCTGCGGAGACTGCTTACGCACTGGCTGAGGTGATGATGCTGACGGGGCATCGTTGGCCGGAGACCATACGCGATCGTGTATATAGAGAAGTGTACCGCCGCATTTTTGCACCTTTTCTGGGGAACGATTACTTCTGGGAGCATGTGCGCAATAACTGGGCGGCGGTGTGTGCCGGTTCGATTGGCGCGGCAGCCATCTACTTAATTGCGGATAAGCAGGAATTGGCTCTCGTTTTGAACAAAGCGCTGCCAACGGTCAATTTGTTCCTGGAAGGCTATGGCGAAGACGGCGCCTGTTTGGAAGGATATATGTATTGGGGGTATGGATTCGGTTTCTATACGTATTTCGCAGAGCTTCTATCCCGGAGAACCAACGGAGCTGTAGATTTACTCGCCGTTCCTAATGTGAAGCAGGTAGCCTTATTTCAGCAGAACTGCTTCCTTCACGGTCGCAAGATCGTTAATTTCTCCGATTCGCCCGAGGAATGGGATGTGTACATCGGGCTGACCCATGAAATGGCACGGCGGTTTCCGGAAGTGCAACTCCCTGAATATACGTTTCAGGACAAGGCGGTTTATGATCATTGCGGCCGATGGGCGCCTGCGTTTCGCAATTTGATTTGGTACGAGCCGAGAACGCAGGGGGAAGAATGGAAGGCGGAGTCGATCTATCTAGCGGACGCGCAGTGGATGGTATCACGGGTTGAGAAGGAGGAAGGCAAGTTCAGCTTTGCCGCCAAAGGCGGTAATAACGATGAGCCCCATAATCATAACGATGTCGGTCATTTCATCGTCCTAGCTGGGCACGAGACGTTCTTGGCTGATATAGGAGCCGGGCTATATACGAAGCCATACTTCGCACCCCCTACGAGGTATTCCTTTATATGCAACAGTGCGCTAGGCCACTCTGTTCCAATTATGGATGGGGTTAGCCAACAGGCTGGTGCAGCATACAAAGCAACCGTACGACAGTCCGAGATTACTGACGACTATGACCGGTTCGTCGTAGAGCTGCAGGATGCCTATAATATCCCGGGACTGCTGAGGCTAGAGCGAAGCTGGACTTGGCATAAAAACGGCGAACTGCCTTGGCTGGAGCTGGAGGATCAATATGTCTTAGAACAAGCTGGCGCTGCGTTAATCGAGCGTTTCATTTGTCAGGTGCAGCCTAAGGTTGTGGAAAAAGGTCGGGTCGAGCTTGTGGGTGCTGCATTCAAACTTGTATTAAACTATGACGAAACGTTAATGGAGCCCGTCGTGGAGCCGCTTCCGTCACTAAACCATTTTGGGCACGAAAAGATCTACTATGCGTTGGATATGAGGGCGCGCGTGACGGTCGATTTGGAGCGAAGGTTGCATTTCGCGTTTCATTTTGAACAGCTAGCTTAACATTTACTTGGGGAATTGGAGAAAGGCACCTCTTCTGTGTGGTAGTAATTGCTGGGTACTCTCACTTCATCACACGAAGAGGTGTTATTATTTGCGTTTATATCTTACTTCTATTTCATATTTTTGGGTAGGATAACTTCCAATGCTGGTACAGCTTTACCATAACGGGGCAGATCTCGTTTCACCGGTGCGGCCCAGCCTACGGCGTTAGAGATGACACGCAGCACATTCGCATCACGATAAGTCGGGTAAAGTTCATGACCTGGTCGGAAATAAAAAATCTTCCCTTGTCCACGGTTAAAGCAACACCCGCTTCGAAAGACATTCCCCCCTTCGAACCAACTGGTGAACACCACTTCATCCGGTGATGGAATATCGAAGAACTCGCCGTACATTTCTTCTTGCTCTAATTCAAAATAAGGCCCGATGCCCTCCGCAATGGGATGTCCTGGCGCGGTTACCCAGAGCCGTTCTTTTTCCCCTGCATCGCGATACAGCAAGGAACAGGTCGTACCCATTAGCTTCTTAAATACCTTCGCATAATGGGAAGAATGCAGCGCGATGAAGCCCATCCCTTGGAGAACACGGGCAGTAACGCGATCAGCAATCTCGTCCGCCACCTCCTTGTGCGCGACATGCCCCCACCAGATAAGAACATCCGTATTAGCCAGCACCTCGGCAGTCAAACCGTGCTCCGGTTCATCGAGTGTCGCTGTATGAATTGCGAAGTTACCGATTAAACCTTCAGCGATGGCATGATGCATGCCCTGCGGATACATCTCCCGAACACTTGGCTTCGTCATCTCATGGCGATACTCGTTCCATATCGTTACTTTGATCGTTTCACTCATCGCTTTCTCTCCCTTACCTCATTCTTTTTCCTATCTCAGCGCATCAAATACAAGGTCCGCCACCAAGAGATTGCCGTGTTCGGACAAATGGCAGCCGTCATTGAACATCGACATCTCTTCCTTCTATCGCTGCAAAGCGGCGTATAATTGACCCAACAACCCCGTAGCCATCTGGAACATCACGCGATAACCGCTTCGTTGCAGTGCTTCCCCGCCTTTATTGCTCTGCGCCACATGCCTTAGAATCCCATCCGGCGTTAAAAAAGAGAGCAGCGCTTCCAACGCACGTTCGGCCGCTAACCGCGCGTGCTCTGGCAGCAGACCGAAATTTGCGCCAAGTGCGAGTGCCGCAGCAATCCCGGCCGATCCTGAGGTATCTGACCCTGTCGACGGTTCATCCAGAAACACTGACCATAAGCCGTCGGTCGATTGGTAGGAGAGCGCAACGTTCGCAGCACGAACAAATTCAGATGCGCATCGATCTGCACCCACGCTCGAGTGGCCTGCCTCACGCAGCTCCATAAGCGTGCGAATCAGTCCGAGCAAGTACCAAGCGTGCGCTCTAGCCCAGTGACGGAAAGTAAGACTTCCATTCGTATAACATCGAAGGTAGAGATCTCCCTCAGACTTGGTCAACAGCTGACGGCGTACCTCTAATTGCCGTACAGCCATCTCCGCCAACCCGACATCTTGGCGAACACGAGCCAGTACCGCCATTGGATAAGCAACGGTATAGCTCCCTTCGGCAGACAGCATCCCCGTGCCGCAAATGGCGCCATCCTCCCGTATGTGGGACATCCATAAGCTTATCGCTTGCTCCATGACGGGGTGATCGGGCTGCAAACGAGCCCATGCAGCGAATGGCAACGTGCCTTCAATACCGTACACTTTACCGTCAGATGGCTCACTAAGCGGGTCTTCATACTTTAGATTATTATTCTCGTCCAAATAGAGAGCCAGATGCGCACGCGCCGCATCTTCAAATCGCGGCTCTCCCAGTGCCTGGCTCAAATCCATCAATCCGTCTAGCACACAGCCTTCCAGCCAGCCGAAAGGCTGAAGCGAAGACAGGGACGACAGCGTGTGAAGCAACGGCTGATCGCGTGCAGATTGCTGCGCCGATTCACTGTCCGAGATGAGTAGATGAGGAAACAGAAGCGAAGCTTGATCACATAATGCTGAGTCCGGTACTAGAATCCAAAACGGTAAGCTTCCCTCTTGCATCCGCAATTCAATCCCTTCCTCGATGACAGCTTCCCAATCATCGGGAATGAGCTGAATTTCAAAAGGCTGCAAAGTAGATGCATATCGGATATCGAATATACCGACTTGGCGGTGAGATTTGGCTGTAACAGCCTCCAGCAGTATCGTTTCTCGAACATCCAAAGCAGCAGTAATCCGAAGCTGAACAGATTCCGCACCTAGCAAAACGGGGACAGCTTTATCCGTCCACCCCATACGAACCGTTAGCGATTGAGATCCACCTACCCCTACCGCCTGCCAATTAAACGGAATACGCTTATTTTCCGGTACATCAATTTGGACGGCTTGTATAATTTCCGCAAGATGATACTTAAACGTCAATCGATTCCTCTCCTCTCATACGAGCTTCGATAAGCGCAGCAACTGCTCATAGCTTATCTGTACGGACTCCATGGGATCGCGACGACAGCGATCTTGCTCCACAACGTACCACTCGATGCCTTGCTTTTCACCCCACTGTAGAATCGGCACAAAGTCGATCTGCCCTGTCCCAATTTCAGCGAAGGTTTGCTCTTCGTCATCCGTCATATCTTTCAGATGGATAATTGGCATGCGTCCCGCATATGGCAAGATAAACTGATACGGATCGTATCCGCCTTTCCTTGCCCAATACACATCAATTTCCGCGAGGATCGCATTGTCTTCAGCGGGATCCAGCAAGTATCGAAGCGCGGATTGACCATCCACTTCCGTCTCGAACTCAAACGCATGATTGTGATAGCTCAACCGCAGTCCGCGACTTTTCAAGTACACAGCGCTCTCATTCAGCAGGCGCTTCATTTCGCGAAATCCATCTGGATTCCTCCAATCATCCGGCGTATTGGAGCAGATCAAATCCCGTGTACCGAATAAGGCTGCATCGTCAATCAGTTGCTCCATCTGCTCTCTCAGCAGAGGAATACTCACATGGAGGCCGGCCACTTTCATCCCTGTCCCTCGAACGATTTCTGCTAACACCTTAGGGTCGTAACCATGGTAGCCCGCGAACTGCACGCCTGCCCATCCCATATTCCCTAGCGTCTCCAACACTTGTGGGAAATTGCTCTTACAGCTTTCCCGCAGTGTCGCGAGTTGTATCGCCATTTTGTGTCTCATAGTTACCTCCTACTCTTTATCTCGCATTCCCCTTCTACTGTTTGGCCATCCGACCACTGCAAACGGTAAGAGCAGCGTTGTTCGCTAAATATGGAAATTGTCTGTTGGTCCAAATCGTAGCGCAACGTCGCCAGCTGATTTACCGATTCCAAATGTACATGAAAATGCTTCGTATACAGGTAGCCGCCGACCAGCAAGACACCGATTGGAGCCAATTCGATGGGCCTATCATGCCGTTGACGATTCGCCTCCGAGCGTTCTTGCAAATCATGAAGATGCTGTAATGTGGCCCCTCCCGTATGACTACGATCGCCTACGCCCGGCAATTCGTCATACTGAACCAGATGGGCCTTACCCAATTGGGTAAGCTGCTCAACATACTGCCGCGACATCATAACGGGAATGCGAATATCTCCATCGCCATGCGTCAAGTACAAGGGGGTATGCAAGTTAGCCCCAAGCGCCAATCCGCTTCGTGCCGCATATCTTAGCGGGTCATCCTGCGGAGGACACCCGATCCATACATCCATCTCATCCCGGAATTCGCCGATCAGATCTTGCTCATACCAACGTGCGTAATCCGATACGCCGTACAAAGCGGTTGCTGCCGCAAACAAATCAGGAAACTTGGCTACCGCAGCCAGTACATTTCCTCCACCACCGCTGCCGCCTTCTATGTAGACCCGTTCTGGATTCACAGTCCAATCGCCATATTCCTGACGAACAAACTCCACCGCATCATAGATGTCGATCAATTCCAAACCGTTGCAATCCGCCATGCCGCTCGAGAAAGCCCGCCCGCGCATATCCACCTGTACAATCAAGTATGGTGACTGACCAGGCTGTTCACGTTGAACGGGTTGAGGCATACTCATATGCCAGCCGTGCAACTGCACGAGAATCGGTGCAGGTGATTCTGGCTTTATGATATTTATGGCTAAACGTAATTCTGGAGTTACGGAAGATGCATAATACCGGAAATCTTGATACGGCGATCGGAATGGTTCAAGAAATGACTTAGTTAACCGCTCACTGTCTTCGTATTGTTCAAACATGTTGACGCTCCTTTCGCTCCGCAGGAGGAACTTACGCTTTCATACGTCCCCTGATGTCATTGGTGTTCGTCAAGTCTGACTTCCCTGCCACTTTCCGCGGATTCATAGATAGCCTTCAAAATCCGGATCATATCTACGCCACTCTCTGGTGTGTTTATTGGCTCTTCCTCTCCGAGAACACACGCGATGAAATGATGAATATTACTCGCATGCGGCCTGATCTCACTTCCCCCGAATCGAGGTGATAGATCACAGAGAACCCCTTCAATCTCCGTGATCAGCTTCAAATCAGAATTCTTCAAGCTGCATCCAGCTTTCGTCCCGCGAAGCTCCATGAACTTGAGATCATCCTCCACGTTCGATGCCCAACTGAACTCGATTTGCAGGGATGCACCATTATCGAAACGAATAAAGCCCGTCGCGAGGTCTTCCACATCAAAGATTCCGCCTTCTTGTGTCGTTCCGAATCTCGAATCGGCAGAAATTTGCACTTTCGCATCCGCAAACTTGGTATATGCCGATCCACTCACAGCAATTGGACGAGGATTGCCCATCATCCAAATGGCCACATCAATCATATGCACACCAAGATCGATTAATGGCCCCCCTCCAGACATGGCCTTGGTTGTGAACCATCCTCCGCGACCAGGAATACCTCTGCGCCGAATCCATCCTGTTCTGCCTGTATAAATCTCGCCCATTGCACCTGACTCGATGTAACGTTTGAGGAATTTCGCCTGCGGTGTGAACCGATTATTGCGCATCACCATCAGCACCTTGCCTGAGCGCTTGGCTGCATCGGCCATCTTCTGAGCTTCCTCAGGACTCACAGCATCCGGCTTCTCACAGAATACGTGAAGGCCGCGTTCCAGTGCTGCAATGGATACCTCGGAGTGGTAGATGTTCGGCGTACTAACGCCGACCACATCCAGCGTTTCCTGCTCCAACATATCTTTATAATCACGATACACACGACTAACGCTCAACTTATTCGCCTGCTCTTCCCCATTGGGGAGATGTGTATCACATATCGCTACGATTTCCACATGAGGACTGGATACCCACGCAGGGGCATGCGAACCGGCAAAAATTTTCCCAGCACCAATAATACCAACTCTTAACTTATTCATCGCAAAATCAATCCTTTCACTTCGTTTCTAATGGAGTGAAGTTGTCACCCATTCACCCTTTGACTGCACCAATCGTCAGTCCTTTGACAAAATATTTTTGCAAAAACCCGAACAGAAACATGACTGGCAGCGAGGTAAGTACCATCATGGCGTACATGATCGCATCCGTAGGCACGTCGGAAGCACTAATGGGATTGCCCATCGGGTCGACGCCACTCCCTTTTACCAATTCAATGTAGGACGTAATGTTCTTTAGAATGAGCTGAATGGGATACAAAGCGACTTTATCGATATACAAAATGGCATTAAACGTTTCGTTCCAGTAATGTAGAGTCATCATCAACGCTACCGTTGCTAGCGCAGGCTTCGAGAGCGGCAGCACGATGCTCCAATAGGTTCTGAAATCGGAAGCCCCGTCGATCTTCGCCGATTCAATAAGCGGAGCAGGAATTTCTTGAAAAAATACCCTCAGCATAAATATTTGAAAAGGCGCTGCAAAGGCAGGAATAATTAACGAGATCAGCGAGTTCTTCCATTCCAAATACTGCACGATAAGAATATAAAGCGGCACAATACCGCCAGAGAATATCATCGTTACGAAAATATAGAAGGAAATCGCATTCCGCAATTGGAAATCTCGTCTGGCCAATGCGTAGGCAATCATCGATGTCACCAGTAGATTGCCTATCGTTCCGATAACGACAATGAAAAGTGAATTCCTGTAACCCGCCAGCAAAGAGGATGGATCCATCCATATGAATTGATAAGCTTCCCAAGAAAACTTTTTCGGAATCAGCTGATAGCCATAGGTTTGAATCACTGCTCCATCCGTCAACGATATCGATATGGTAAGTACAAGAGGCAGCAAGCACATTGCACAGAACAGTATCAGGCACATGTGGACTAGCCATTTGTGAAAGGTATTTTTCTTCATCATCATTCGGCCACTTCCCACCTTAAAATAATCCATATTCTTTGTTGAACATTTTGGCCACGCGGTTCGTCCCCAAGATCAAGATGAAGCCAACAACGGATTGAAACAGCCCTACGGCTGAGCTCATAGCGAAATCACCATTCACAGTTAGCGCGCGGAACACGTACGTATCCAAGACATCCGTGACAGGGAACAATGCGCTTACGTTTCGCGGCACAAAATAGAATAAACCGAAATCTGCACGCATAATATGTCCGATCGCAAGTATTGTCAACATCACCATCATCGGCGCTAGAAATGGAATGGAAATATGTCGAACGGATTGCACTTTCGTCGCTCCATCAATCTCGGCAGCCTCGAAGAGCTCCTTGTCAATGCTCATGAGCGCCGAATAGTAGATTAGACTGCTGAATCCCGTTCCCTTCCAGATCGCGACAAGCGGAAGTATGATGAGCCAATACCACGGCTCAGAGTAGAACGCCACTTCATATCCTGTCATCTTGCGGATCAGCGTAGACAACAAGCCAGTCGACGGATTCAATAAGGTTGTCAGCATCAAACCGACCAATACCCAAGAGAAGAAATAAGGGAAAAACATGACCGATTGATATACCTTCAATGTTTTTTTGCCAGCAACCTCATATAACAGCAGGGCGAAAAAGACACCAGCCAGCAATTCTACAACAATGAGAAGTCCATTGAGCCCAATTGTATTGCGTAAAATCCGCCAGGCATCTGCTGACTGAAAGAAAAACTTGAAATTGTCAAAGCCGTTCCACGGACTTCCCAAGATTCCCTTCGTCGGTACATAATCTTTAAACGCCATAATAATGCCAACCATGGGCAGATAAGCAAACACAAATATCTTAATAATGGCTGGCAGCGACATGACGATTAATTGCCAATGGCTGATGAAGCGTTTGCGCTTCTTGCGAGGGATCCCCACATTCATTACGTTTGCACTCCTTTTCTGCATAATCTAAACAGCGATTGCTCGACTTATGGCCTAAGTATATACGTCACTTATTTCCCTCGAATACTGCAATATTGTCCAATTGGGCTTCAATTATGGAAGCAGTTCACATTAAGCCACTTTTGAAGTCTAGGGCAGCTGTTGAACGCGAAAAAACCGATCAACAGGATGTGTTGGTCGGTTTTCGTATAGGAATTTTGCCAGCATGGCATCAGGTAGGCTCCGAGTTCGTAAGACTCCTGAACTCATTGGGCGTTATGCCGTTGTATTTTTTGAACAAAGTATAGAAGTAATTAATATTAACAAAACCGCTGCGTGCAGCTGCCTCTTGAACGGTTGTTTCTATATTTTCCAACAAAGATTTAGCTTGATCCAAACGAAAACGCGTAATGTACTCGCCTAATGATTCACCCGATGCTTTCAGATATAAGGTCCTTAAGTACTTGGCCGATAATTGCAGGTGCTCCGCAATCAGTTCCGGATTGAGATTCGGATTCGCATAATCCTGCTCCACGAACGCTTGCACTTGACTCAAAATACCGCTGTAACGCTCATACTTCCTAATCGTTTTTTGCGAACGGTGAATGACCTCCAGGACACCTTCGAATCGCTCATTCAGCTTATCTATCATCTCATCCAACGTCTCGAAGCCAGCTATACGACCTGCTAAATCTATAAACGGTCCATAGTGAATTTCATCGGCTAGTACAGGAAACTTCTGCATACCTTCTTTCAGCGAGAGCGCTAATCGGAGCACCGTAGACTGCAAACTAGCGATGGAATAGCCACGTGTGCTTTCAATCATCCGCCTACAACTTAATCGAACCGCTTCATCGTCTCCCTCAAGTAATGCATCTATGATCGTGGCCACTGCCTGCTCAGGAAATAAGTAATCCTTCTTCTTGATCTCCTTGATGCCTGATACGTAAAGCAGTGAACGCGGTCCATAAAATAATTTGTATGCCAACGCTTCCCGGCATAAACTGATGCTTCCAGGAAGCTCCTCCATTTCCTCCAAACTTTCACCCAGTGCCGCTGAAAGCGACGCACCAAGAAACTTCTCCACGTTGTCCTGGATGTTTTTTACCAATTCTTCTAAGTTGACAGCAATTTCCTCACTGTCCTGATCATCCAGATTGAGCAACAAGCCGATGTACCCGTCCCCAAGATCGACCGCCTCATTCCTGAAATGAGCGCTGGCCAATTCCCCAATCACGTTCATCATCCCATAGGATAGTAAAGCGCGATCCTCTAATGAGTACTGCTCGCCAAATTGCTCATAGTGGTCGATTTTGAAAAGGACCGTCATAAAGCCCCTATCCAATTCAAAGTTAATGCCGTAACGAGCCAGTCTCTTTCGCACCATCCCGTCTTCCATTTTCTTCGTCACTAACATCCGTAAAAACTGCTGCTTCTTCTCAAATCCGCTCGTTTTCTCATTGTCATATTTGTTCTCTAACTCGCGAATCTTACTGCTGAACAGTCCGTACACGAATTTGGAAATGTATCTGACAGCCAGCACCGAAAGCAGCGTGACCACGAGAAAGATGATCAGTGTCCATAACATGACTTGCTTCAGTTTACCTGAGACAGCCTCGTAAGGCGTAAATTTAATATATTTCCAATCCAAAATGGGGGAAGACACATAGGTAATTAAATACTTTACCTCGTCGATTGATTTGATCAAATAACCAGAAGGGCTGCTCTGATTACTAATCTCATTCAAATCATCATCGCTATCCTGGATATGATCCAAATAGGTATAGCGTTCATTCCCCAACACAATCATTCCGGACGAATCTACCACCAACGTATTGTTGCTCATTCGCGGATCCATCGATTCAATGGTATTCTTGAGCCACTTCTGTGACACATTGAGAACAAGCGCATTATCGATCTGAGTCGAGTTGCCGTCATAGAAGACGAAAGAGTAGATTTCATCCTTTTCAGGTCGTTCCGTAAGCAATTGCGTGTAGCCGGTAGGTGAAGGGATTTTGCGTGCAATCGGATGCAGATTGGCCATTCCGCCGTCTTTTAGCCTATGAATCATATCTTGATCGGGAAAAGTCGAAATGGGAAAGGCCTTTCCATCAAAATAAATTAAATTCGCTCGTTTATTATAAATATAGATGGAATTCAGGAATGGCAGGTTGATATTAACCACCCCCACCTGACTAAGCAGCGAAGCCGTTTCAAGCTCACTTAAATCCACTTGATTTAATAGCTTAAGTACAGAAGGGTTGGCGTACAGCTGCATCAACGTCATCTTGGCTGCCTCGAACATAAAGTTCGTGCTATAACTGATTTGAGCGAGCTCTTCCGCTGTATACGTCTGAACCTGTTTAATGGAATGCCGCTCATAATTCACATACATCGAAGAGGACATCACGATATTCGCCGCCATTACGATGGCGACGAAGGAGATGAAGATCTTGAAGTAGCTGAGCATGGCGCCTCTTTTGTTGCGGCTAATGAACGTGAACATCGTACGCCCCCCTAGTGAAATGAAACGGAAAATCCAAATGATCTCGTAGATGATCAAAAATCATCTTCAAGATCATTTGGATGCTGGATCTATCGCTTGCCTTATCAGGGCAAGCTGTTTATTTCTTCGAAGCTATAAAGGCATCAACCTGCTTCTGTTTCTCTGCCAGCACCTTATCTATGCCAGCTGTCTTCAGTTTGGCGAGGAATTCATTGTATTTCTTCTCCGTGTCATCCCCAAACATGCCGGTGTTGAATGCAGCTCTGTATTCGTTAACGATGGCTGCACTGTTCGCACTTTCAGCCTTGATACTGTCCACGTTAAAGCTAAAACCGTATAGTGTCGATACCTTAGCTGACTCGTTCAAAGCTTTGGTTTTCTCCCATACATCATCTGGCTGTGTGCCGCTAATATAAGCATTGAACTGATTACCGAACATCCATCCATAAGCGGGACCGTACTTGGCACCTGGCAGAGGCTCTATTCTTTTGTCGCCGATCTTCTTGTAATCAACACCCTCGGTACCCCATACAAGTAAATTATACAAATCTTTGTCTGTATTCAGTAACTCAATCACCATTAATGCACGCTCTGGATGCTTGGATGTAGTTGAAATAGCTGTCATCGTTGCGATAGCATTCGGTGACGTTAGAATGGGATCGCCGAGTGGAATAATGTATTGATCAGCCTTGTGCGTGTTCTTAACGGTCTCCTCAATGCCTGGCATTAATGTCGCGATTGGCGCAGCCATATATTTCGTAGCATCAAAAGTTGGTCTTGTTAATGAATCTTTGGCGATGAGACCTTTCTTCTGGAAATCTTTCAGTGTCATAATAAAATCCTTAAATTCTGGTGTATCGTATTCATTGAACACTTTTGGATTGGAATCCAAAGATTTGGCCGCGCCGGGCACGTCTGAACCGCCAATCGATTCCCATTCATAGGACGGGAAGAAATAATTGAACACATTATTCTTAATCTGCGCATTATAAAGTTGGTCCGTTTTTTCCGCTGACTCTCCCGCTTTCACATTGTCCAGATATGGAATTAGATCCGACAGCTTCTTTACGCTCTTAGGATTAAAATTGTATTTGTCCGCTAGTGCTTTATTCACATTAAACCCTGACTGACGAGCAAAAATTTGTTGATTGATGCTAGCATAGATTTTGCCGTTCACTTTGGCCGCGTCCCAAATGGCTGGTTTTAACAGCTTATATGTCTCTGGTGCATATTTAGGAAGCAGAGTTGAAATATCTACGAACGAACCTTTGGCTGCTTGATCAAAATAATTTAAGTAGGCCGGCGAGGTAAAGGCTAGATCGAACTCCTCGCGTGCGTTCACCATAACGGACATTTTTTGCGTGTAATCCCCGTTGGGTACTTTAATGAATTCTACCGTCGTATTGATTTTCTCTTTCAACATCTTGTTAATCCCATCGTACACTTCCTGATCTCCTGGCTTGGATACACCAAAGAAATAATACTTGAGATTTACGGGCTCGAGCGCTTTCTGCTGAGTTGGTGAAGACTCAGTCGTAGCTTGCTGCGCTTCTTTATTCTGACAGCCTGCCAATAGAACTGCCGACGTTAAGGAGAGAATTGCTGACACTTGGAAAAACTTCTTAATCATGGTTTTGGACCCCATTTCCCCTGTTGGATGTTCCAGTTTCAGTATAGCGCTTACAATCCTGAATATCTATAAAGCGCTGCATCCTCGACTAGACAATTCGAAGTATATACCAGATGACTGGAGCCAAATACTGCAATATCGTCCGAATGGGCTTTAAATACGGTAGGTTTTCCGTGTTATCCGATTTTGGAGTACAACGGCCGAAAGTATATACTCCACAAGGTAAGTTATGGAGCGGCTTGTACGCTACACAGCCTGTATAACTGGAAAATATACAGCTTTTTACGGGGATTTTTCGCAAAAAATCGATTTAAATGGAAAACATGAAGTTAATTATGCCTATTTTGTTCAGATCAGGTATAATGGTTAAATTTAACTGTATGTTATCCATATAATATGAGTTTACTTAGAAAATCGAATGATTTAAATGTAGAAAATCCAGCTATTTGCCAGAAGTATCGAAGATCGCCAAATAGCATTCTGTAACCGAATGGCTAGAAAAGGCCCGAGATCAAGAATCCTCGGGCCTCACATTACGATCCTTATAAGTATTTCATAAGAAAATTTATCGGCTCATCTTGAGGATTAAACTCGTGAGCGCCATCAAACACAACGGCCTTGAAACGATCGCCGATAACCAGCCTATCGTAATGCACCCGCCCCCGACGACTCTCTTCCACAAAGCCTTGGATACCGAACAATTCATCTCGTGATCCCCCTTCGATATACAGGGGTCTCGGGCAAATCAATCCGCACACTTCCGCATCGAGAAACATGTTGCCGGAATTGTGCCAGGTCCAATCCGAACGCCCATGGGTAAACCGGTCATTCACGAAGCAGGAGGACACCGCAACACCGATCCGCGGATCCAAAGCAGTAGCAAACAGCGTATAAAATCCGCCGTAGGAAAGTCCTACCATGCCGACCCGCTTCGCATCAATGTCTGGACGCTCGAGCAGATGATCCAGGCTGCGCTGAATTTTGAACAATTCAAGCGCAGTGATTGAACTTCCCAGCTGCTTCAGCTGGACATCGATCTGCTTGCGGTCGAATACGGGTCCGAAACGACCAGTCTCCCAGAGCAACAACTGAGGGGCGAAGACTGCGACTCCCCGCTGTACAATTCTGCGGCTCATGTCATTGTAATTAGCCGAATCGAAGAAGCCAGCCGTCATTTCAGGTATTCCCTGCCCCCCGTGCTGCGAGATCACCAAGGGAAACGGTCCCTTGCCAGTCGGACGCATAAGTAACCCGTAGGCATGTAATCCCTCTCGCACCGGAATTGTGACCCGGTAAATCTCACCGAGTTCATCCTCCCCAATCAGCTCGTAGGCAGCCTCCTCAAGTGGCTCAATTGCTGTCTCCTCATGGCTAGATGTCAACCGAGGAAGCCCCACCATCGCAGCAAATTCCTTCCGATAGTGCGCAATGCTGCTACTATAAGTCTGACAATCCGTATAATCCGGCGTAAAATACGTCTGTCTTCGAGTTCCTGATTGATCCTGCAGTCTCGTAATCCAGGCCGTCAGCTCCGTGTATTGCTGCATGCGATGATGATTCCCTCTATCCTCAGACTCACGATAGAATCTCCTCACACCGTTGTTCCGCTCCTCACTCATTTCTCCCACTTGTTCCTCACTTTCTGGATTCAGCTCCCCATCGGCTCAATCGCCAAATTATTATAAGAATAAGCACCTGTACGGGTACTCCACAGCACATATTCCACTCTGGAGATGTTAGCTGCCAGTACATTCTGCATGGACTGCACCCCTGATGTCCATGTACGCCCTGCACCTGCCATTTCCTGAACTTTTACACTAGCCGTATGTGCATCGAAATCAAGCTCCAATGTCACTTGGTACCACATGTTCTCTTGCAAATACGCCGTACTTACGAGTGTATAATCCTGATCCAGCTTCACTCGCAGTGTGGAGTCAACAATGACGGTCGCGATCACTTTGCCGCTCTTATCGCGGAAATTCACGAAGCTTTGCGGATTCGTCACGCCACTCTCTTTCATGACCTGATAGGATACCTTGACCTTCCCCGCGATTCCAGCTGTGCTGTAAATTTTGGTCGTCGTGGTTGAAGCCGTATCTGTCGTAGAAGTCTTATAGAGATGCATGCTTTTATCCGCTTCTGTAGGTGAGTTCTGGATTGTAAAATACCCTAGGTTCGTTGGCGATACCACGTAACCAGATGCTCCACTAATATTCCCCGTGGTGTAAGTATCGAAGCTCTCATAAATACCGCCTGTGACCGGGGCCGAAACAACAATTTGTTTCGCAACTGGATCTGTATCCACCTCGTCTTCATTCATATCTGTCAGTGAAATACCGGATAGCAGAATGTTCGAAGATGACGCCACCGTCTTCGCTTTAAAGGTCGCTGCGAACAGATCGATCGCATTATATCCGCTTAATGTCGTCCCTGTACCTGAAAAAGTAAGCTGAACCATCCCATATACCGCTCCCGTCACACTGACCGATATGCCATCATGCAGAGAAGAGACAGCTTTAAACTCAAAAATATCGGGATCGTAAGTGATTTCTGCAACCGTCAGGTTCAGTGTGCTGTTAGGCACAACTGCGCCGGTAAGCGTAATGTTCGAGTTCGTGATCGCCTTGCCGACTCCTGTAAGTGAAGCAGTCGGATCTTTGGGAATCGGCACCACGTCCTCACCCGGTAAACCCAAATCTGTTTCACTGAGTGTCATGCTGCCGGATCGGGCATACAGACCGAAATAGCCATCTTCCGTTATCCGATCAGGGCTTGTATCTCGATAAGTAAAGACGTTCACCCCGTCCACATTCAAAATAATTCTTACGCCATCACTTTCCGTAACCGCGCCTGCTTGCACGAAATGCGTCTCGTGGAATGGCATCGACGTATTCGGATAGGAGGCTGCCCCGAGACTGTCGAATCCAGAGATCTCTCCAAAGAAAACTGTTCGAACACCTCCAGAGAAGCGATGCAATTCAATGATATTCGGTTTGAAACAGATCATGTACAGGCTGTTGTCGGTAGCTGCAAAGTCCTTCTCAACTTTTTGACTGCGAAGTACGATGGAAGGCCACCCGCCGGTCGCGTTAATTTTCAAATTCATCGATAGCAATTCGTCTCCGAATGTCCGATCTTCATAGATCGCGTATCCGCTTCCTGGCGTATTAATCTCCAGCGTGTCTTCACCTGGGGCAATCGTACCGCTGGTCAGTTTGGAATACCAGTTCCGAGGATCCCGAATTGCACCATTGATAGAATACGCCGGAACACTCAGGCTATTCGTTTCGCTGAAATCCACAACATGAATGTCAACTTCTTTGCTCACAGTGATACCATTAAGTGAACTCGTGAACGTTATTTCAGCTGTGCCAGGCGCAAGCGTTGTGAGTAGTCCGTAGACAACTGTTGCGACAGAGGCATTGTTGCTGGAAATCGTCATATCTGTTCCACCAAGAATTTGGCCTTCTCTCGTAATTCCGCGGGCCACCAATTGCCTTGTGCTGCCAGGAGCGAAAGTCATACTCGCCGGTACAACATGCTTCACATTTTCGAGCGCATAGTACACATCAATATCATCCAGCTCGTCGTCCACGTAGACGTCAATCGTTTTCCGAACCAAACTATGATTCATATACACATACATGATGATAACGGTATGACCAGAATCCACCGCAGTAACCGTTCCACTTGCATCAACGGTAGCGATCGATGGATCTTTGCTTTCATAATACGTTTGTGCAGAAGCAAGATGAATAGCCGTCCCATGCCCCGTCTCCGCTTGAAGTGGAAGCGTCACTTCATCCTCTGAAGCTAAGTTTAGAGCATCCGGAACATTTAGAATCTCAATGGTTCCCTGCGCAATATCCTGATAAGCCTGCTGAAGGCCCGCATTTGCGATAATCGTTTGTGCCTCTATGGGCCAATTGCCATTCGGGTAGATATGGTCGTTCGTTTTGACATTACTGTCACTTGCACTCTTATTCCAGAAAGCACTCGTCGTACTGTAATTGTTATCTAGCACAATGTCATGCGTGTTAACATTCGTAAACGCCCAGTTCGTATCATATATATCGTCCCAGATCGGCGTAGCTCGAAGATCGACAACATTGTTTGCTATTTTCCAAAAATCAGAGGATTGGTCCATATAAATAGTGGAATAGCGGTTCATCTGATTCTTAATATAATTACCAGAGATAACATTCGGATTCAACGTAGTGCCGCCTGTTACGCCAAATGCATAAATTGCACCGCCATCAAAGATTCCCTCACCCATGAGATGATGAATAAAATTGTCTTGCACCTTCGCATTCACCGTTGTCGTCACCGGAGCGTATACGCTCCCGAAGAAGCTGATTCCCGAATAAGGAACATTAAAAATTTCGTTATGTGAGATATCAATGTCCATTGGGAAGGCTACCGTAACCGCCGTCGAACCTTTATACTCAACGCCAATGTCATGAATATAGTTGTTCAGAATATCATTGTTCTTCAGGATTTCCCGCTCATCCGAAGGATTGTAAATGGACGCCGTTTTCTTTGAAGTCTGTCCAGCATTGATGGCTGAACCAGAAATATCATAGAATCGGCTACCTTGAATCAGGTAGTTCTGAACCCCAGCTAGCAAATTTACACCTGTTCCACCCATGCGTGAGAAATCGTTGCGTTCGAACGCCATATTCTGAGCATATTGCACGGTAATGGCGGCTTTCGGCAGTTCTAGCGTTCCGACCTTGTAATTATTCTGCTCATCAATCCACCCTCCCTCATCGGTGGGCTGCATCCAAGTCGAATATGCAAAGCCGATTCCCTCAAACCGGATATTATGGACCGGTGTAGAGACGCTTCCACCAGCAATCGTGACCAAATTCTCCAATACTGGCGCAGTTACAACCGCGCTTCCCATGTTCTCGCCTGGTCTTGGTTTGTAGTATAGGGTCTCGGATTGATCGTCCAGGTACCATTCCCCGGCTTCGTCGAGAAATTCATACGCATTCTCTAGGTACCACTGTTCCAAATGCGAACGGTTCATCACCGATGTCCACAAAGAGGAGTTTAACGTGATTGCCGCCTTCCCGGACTGCGCCGTAATGGACTGAACCCTCACCCGGGGAGAGGTCCATGCTCCCTTGAACACTGCTTCCACATCGCTTGGTCGCTGCAAATCTGCAAGCCAGAGATCATCACTCACATACCCCGTTGAATTCTTGACCGAATTCGTTAACCCACCCTCCATCCTTGCCCGTGTGGCTCGGATTCCGTTGATATATAGTTGCCGAGTTTTTAGATTCACCGCCGATGCTGCATAAATATCGTTCTCTTCATCGTATAGGGTCCAGCCAGTAATATCCCTACCACCTTCGATGACAGGTTTCTCATTCCCGTAAGCAGCATAAATGACGGTATACCCTTCCGTTCCGGAATCACTCTCATTCAACTGCCAAGTTGTCGTTTGCGTGTAACGCCCTCCGCTCAGATAGACTACGATATCACCGGTCATCTCATCATTGGCTTCGCGAACAACTTGCTGGGCTTTCTGCAAGGTAGCAAACGGTAGCGCCTCTGTTCCTGGATTCTCATCATCACCATCCGTCGAGACATAATAAGCCGCTTGAATGCCATTCTCTACGATCTCAGGCTCATATCCATAAGCCGCATCCGGTGGAAATACCCCCATAAATAAAGCCATCCAAATAGCCATCATTCCAGCGATTATTCGTGTTCCCCGCTTACTCATTACAAAACCTCCTCGATTCATGTAATCGTTTTCAAACTTCCGCTCCCTGTGCACTCCCCTCCTTCATTACATTCAGAACGGATATTCGAATCCAATGCTTCTTCAGTATAGCGAACTGTCTAACGCGAAAAATAGTTTAACATCAGCCTATTCGACTTCAAAATCGGCTGAATGAATAACAAAAAACAGCAACCACGCCAATGGCAAGTTACTGTTTATACGAATTTGCTTGGAGGCACTTTGTAGTGTTTCTTGAATGCTTTGGAGAAAGAATATGCATCAGGGTAACCTAAAAGGGAAGCGACTTGCTGCATCGAATAACGCTGCGTGTAGACCAAGTCTCTCGCTCGGTTCATCCTTAGTTGGAACATATACTGGCCTGGTGTAACACCCAATGCTTGTTTGAAATACCGGATAAAATATTTCTCCGACATCCCAGCCACCTCGGCCAATTCAGTAATACGGATAGGTCGATGCAAGTTCTCCTGAATATACCGGATGGTGGATTGCAAAAACACTAAATTTCCAGCATGCTCATGCCTGACCAAATCAATCAGGAATTCCCCCTTGTACGTTCCGGCTCCATAACATTCCAGGATTCGGGCGATCACAATCATCAAACTGCCCTTCAACCGCATGCCAGACATGCCAATCCCATGCAAATTCTCCTGAAAAATTTTACGCAAACCATCTGTTTCTACTTCAATAAGGCTTCCTTGCACAATACCGCTCAAAGGGAAAGACGCCAGAATCCGTTGCTGCTCCCCTAGACCAAAATCAAAATGAAGATAAATAAAGCGGCATGCTTGATTGCCGTTCATCGCCGTATAAGGAATTCCAGGGTAAAACAACACCAGATCGCCAGCCGTCGCTGTATGGATCGTCTTCCCTGCCTGAATCTCGACTTGCCCTTCTTGGATCAGCCAAAGATCATAATTATGATGGGACTTGCTTTCTACCCAACCTGCGTTATGGAGGATCGTATTATAAGACGTAATGCGTAACGAGACATGCTCCGACAGATCATTAAATAGATCCGTGCCCTTCACCGGGTGATCTCCCCCTTACTTTTTGACGTTAAATTCCTAAGTCTTTATATTTACTGATTAATTAACAAGCTATAAATCATACTATTTGACATCTATGTGGAACTTTCCTGCATTTCCTCTCTGATCTATTCTCTTATAATTAAGGCATACCCTGAAATGGAGGAAATTATCATGTCTACTACGCAGATTCAGAAACCCAAGGTTGTCGTAATCGGAGCAGGAAGTTTATTTTTCGGTCGCCAGTCCATCTGGCAAATGGTGCATTCCGAATACTTGAACAAAGGCACGCTTGCTTTGGTGGATACGGATGAGAAACGATTGAACAAGATGGTGACTTTAGCTAAAATGGTCGCTGCAGAAAATCAAGTAGAATTAGTAATTGAAGGTTCTACCGACCGTAGAGACGTGTTGCCAGGTGCTGATTTCGTCGTACTTAGCTTTGCCGAAGATACGGTTAAGTATAGAGGTATTGATTGCGCTATTTCGGAGAAATACGGCATTCGGATGTGCTCCGGTGACACAATTGGTCCAGGTGGTATTTTCAGGGCTATGCGGGAACTCCCTGTCATTATGGATTGTGCGCGCGACATCGAAGCATTATGCCCTGATGCGTGGGTTATCAATTACATTAACCCATCCGCCGTTCACGGGATTGCCTTGAGCCGTTACGCGCCGAAGCTGAAGAGCTTCGCTTTATGCGATGGACATCATATGCCAGGAAAGAAAATCAACTATGCTTGGCGTGCGGGAATCGTAGCAGATCCAAGCGAATATACGGCGGATATGGACAGTCGCTTCGATCTGCGCATTGCTGGCGTCAATCATTTTACTTGGATGCTCCAAGCGGACTATGATGGTGCCGATGTCATGCCTCGTATTGCAGCTTCCATGAAGCAATCTGCTGAAACTGAAACCGCTGGGGGGGATACTGGCGCGAAAGCGAAGGACAATGATGCCATAAGCTATCAATTATATGATATTTACGGTTATGTACCGACATGTACGCCTCACACGAAAGAATATCTGCGCTTCTGGCAGGGTCTCGGTCGTACACCGGATGCCATTGCTCCGTTATCCATATGGGAAACAGAAGCACGTTATATCCGGCATGATGCCATGTGGAAACAAGTCGACGACTTCATCGAGGGAAGAATCCCTATCCAATCGTATATGGACACTTTCGGACCCGATCACGCGACGGATATTATCGAGAATATGGTCGGAGATTTGGGCAAACCTTACTATATTAACACTACAAATCAAGGTGCTGTGCCCAATATGAATGACGATGCTTTCTTAGAGTTGTTATGTGAAGTATCAATGGATGGAATCAAACCGTTACCAGTTGGCGACATGCCTCGGGGACTTCGTGGCTTGCAGGAACTCGTCCTGGATGCGCATGAACTGACAGCAGAAGCTGTTGTTGAAGGCAGTCGCGAGAAGCTGAGACGGGCTATGTTGACAGATCCGTTGGTCAATTCCATTGCCGACGCTGATCGTATCATTGAAGAGTTGCTGGAGTTAGAACGCGACGTCATACCGAGCAGTTGGTATGCGACAGCGCAGCAGGATTCCTTGAAATCGCTGGTTTCCAATCCAGCAAGATAATGATGCAAACAAAGTCCGCTGCCTCCCGATCAGGAGACAGCGGACTTTCACTTCCTACATTAATTCAATTCCCTTTCATACCAATACCCCGAAACCCCACGGACAAGCCGCATTAACGCCTCCATGTAGAAGTAATCCCCCCAGATGACGAAGTCATCCGGTGACATGCCTCCTCTTACATGGTAGGAACCATGACGCAGCAAGCCTTCTGCATCCGGATCATCGGTCGTCAAATAGTTCTCCGTCAGCGACTTCATGCAGCGAAACACCGCTCTTTCGAATCGCTCTCGATCAGGATCTCCTTCCGGCAAGCAGTCCACGAGCTCCAACATACCGCAGCATGCAATCGCAGTAGCTGAGCTGTCCCTTGGCGTTTCCGCTTCAATCGGTACATCAAAGTCCCAATACGTCACCTGATCCGCTGGAAGACGCGAGATGAAATAATTGGCCATTCGGCGCGATACTTCCAGATACATCGGATTCTTCGTATATTTATACGAAAGAATAAATCCGTAAATGCCCCAAGCCTGTCCGCGCGTCCACGTTGAGCCATCATTATAGCCCTGGTGCGTACCGCCCCCAACCGGTTCACCGTTCTCCTGGTCAAAATAGAACGTATGGTACGAGGAATCATCCCCACGTACCAGATAGCGACGGCTCTTCTCGGCATGGGCAAGCGCAACTTCCAAGTACATCTTATTGCCAGTCTTTTCATACGCCCAGTACAAAAGCGGAATGTTCAGCAAGCAGTCGATGATGATGCGGCCGCCATTTTGGGGATCGCCCGCAGGTCCCCAAGCCTGAATGTATCCTCCAGCAGGACGCCACCTTTTCACAAGTACATCCGCTGCTTCTAACCCCAGCATCTTTCCCTCTTCGTTACCTTCCAGCATCCACCACGCCACCGCCGAAGGCAAATAGAGAAAGCCAATATCATGGTGATCCAACACCTTGAACGAATCAAGTCGATTGCGGAAGCTGTGCACAGTACGTACCGCCGCATCCCGGAACGCCTGGTCTCCAGTCGCTTCATAGCTAAGCCAAAGCATGCCGGACCAGAAACCCTCGGTCCAGTCCTGGTGATCACTCCTTTTATAAGCGCCGCCATCAAGTCCCGTCCACGGAAAAAGATTCTGAAATTTATCTATATTTCGCCGTGTTTTCTCTACAGCATGCGTTAACGCTTCTACCCACATCGTCAAGCGCCCCTTTCAATGGATTAAACAACTACCCTTTCACAGCCCCGACCATAACGCCCTTAATGAAGAAACGCTGCAGGAACGGATACACACAAAGGATAGGTAAGGTCGCCACGACAATAGTAGCGTACTTGATCGTCTCCCCGATCTGAAACATATCGCCCCCCGTACCAGAGGACATACTATCTGTTGAATTTGAAATGAGAATCTCGCGCAAAATAATCTGCAGCGGAAACAACTCCCGGTCCTTGAGAAAGATTGAGGCGTAGAACCACCCGTTCCATTTGTCGACTGCATAATACAGTGCGATTACAGCGAGCGTAGGCAGGGACAAAGGAATAATAATACGGAATAACAATACAAAATGATTCGCTCCATCGATCTTCGCCGACTCCTCCAAAGCATCCGGAATGGAGGCGAATGCTGTCCGCATGATGATGAGATTGAATGTACTAACAGCAAAAGGAATGATCACGGACCACAGAGAGTCCAGCAAACCCACGCCTTTGACAATCAGATACATCGGGATCAACCCACCGCTGAAGAACATCGTGAATAAAATGGCAAACATGATATATTTGTTCCAGAATACGTTTTTGCGGGAAAGCACGAAAGCGCCAAGCGCTGTCAAAAGTAGATTAAAAGCAACACCAACGATAACAATAAACAACGTATTTCCATAACCTACGATAATCGCTGAATTGGAGAAAACGAGTTTATACGCCTCCAAGTTAAAACCAAGCGGCCGCCATAATATCCCTTCGTGAGACACAATTTGATCTGCGTCGCTGAAAGAGGCGAAAAGCACATGAAGCAGCGGGTAAATCGTGGCCGCCATTAGTAAGGTCAACAGCGTATAAATGACGGCATTAAAGATCCGCTCTTCCCACTTCGATTGGATAGACATCCGGGCACTACCTTTCTTCTTAAAATCAAACCCAGTTGCAACCTGCTAAGCAAGCTACCACAAACTATTGTCAGTTACCTTCTTACTGAATCGGTTTGCCGCTATCAACAGCAACAAATTCAAAACAGAATTGAACAACCCGACAGCCGAGCTGTAACTCCAGTTAAATTCGAGCAAGCCTTTGCGATACACAAAGGAAGAAATGACGTCTGAAGTCTCGTACACAACTGGATTGTACAACAGAATAATTTTCTCAAAACCGACATTCAGCAAATTACCAGACCTCAGAATAAACATAATGACAATGACTGGCAATATACCTGGCAGGGTAATGTTGCGTATTTGCTGCATGCGAGACGCACCATCGATGCGCGCTGCCTCATACTGTTCCTGATCAATACTTGTGAGGGCAGCCATATAAATAATGGACTCCCACCCGATTCGTTGCCAAATATCCGAGATCACATAGAGGGAACGGAATAATTCCGGCTTTTGCAGCATCGCCTGACCATCCGTACCCATAACCGAAACGAAAAATGTATTAATAAAGCCGCCACTGTTCGTAAAGTCCTTAATCATCCCACAGATGACGATCATCGAAATGAAATAAGGCATGTACGTAATGGACTGTGCTGTCTTTTTGAAGGTTTTGTTTTTCACTTCATTCAGAAGCAGGGCGAGCAGAATCGGCATCGGAAATTCAAACAGGAGTGAGTACAAACTGATGAGAATCGTATTTTTAAAAATACGCCAAAAGTAGAAGCTGTTAAAGAAGCTCTCGAAATGAGCAAAGCCAACCCAAGGACTGTCTAGAATGCCTTTCATAGGTGAGTAATTTTTGAAGGCGATCATTGCTCCATACATTGGCGCATAGTGAAACAACACATAATAAGCAAGTACGGGCAGAATCATGAGATACAAATATTTATTCGTAATAAAATCTTTCGCAACGGTTCTACGTAAGGAACCGGCACGGGACGGAGCAACGGGGGCAGCAGTAGTCTGCAGGTTCCGGTTCATGCACAGATCTCCTTTATTTATAGGTGAGAAGAGGCTTTGATGGAAGTCATCGCCTCTCCTTATGCTTTGGATTAACGCTTGTTGTAACGATCAAGTGCCGCTTTCTGAATCCCGATAGCACGTTCGATTTTCAGAGATTTAATTTTATCCACATACTTATCGAATGAATCGATCGGCTCTGAGCCCAAAATAATTTTCAACGACATTTCATCCACTAAGGTTTTGACATCGTTCATGATTGTTGCAAATTCCGAACTCTCATCCGGTGTAGGCGTAATTGGCGGCAATAAGTATTTCTCTGCATCCGTTTTCGACCATACAGTAATCCCGTCTTTTTGCTCTGGCATCGTCAAATATTGCTCGATATAACGCTTATCTTGAACGAAAGGACCGTTGTAGCCGCTGCGCGCATACATCGCGAGCGCTTGCGCAGGAGCAAGCTTATCCGGATTCTTCATGACCAAATCCGTATACGTTGGATAGCCGCCTTCCATTTTATAGCTAACGCCTTCGATCCCGAAGTTAAAGAAGTTGTGCCCTTCTTCACCATACGCGTAATCAAGTAGACGCACGGCCGTTTCTACATTCTTGGAGTTGGCTGTAATCGCAACGCCGCCCGTTGTCACAAAGGAAAAGTCCTTTTGCCCGAACTTGGGCTTGTCACCGCTCTTCAGAACTGGATATGGGGCTGGAGCGAACTGAGCTTTCGGTTCTTTCTCCTTGACGATCGGCTGCCATTTACCGATGCCCGCACCGGAATTCCATACCGTTGCACCGCTTTTGCCTGAAGTCATGTTGGAGTCCATCGTCTTGCTATCTACAGTGGCTATGTTTTTGTCAATTAAACCTTCAGCATACCACTTCTGCATCGTAGCTAGAAATTGCTTATAGCCAGGCTCCATTGGGCCGTATTTGATTTTTCCATCCTCTTGATAGAAGTTCTTGATGACCCCGAATGCCCCGGTGAACGCACCGCCATCCAGACCAAATAGCGCAGTTGGCATACCTAAGAAGGTAAGAGGGGCCGCAACACCTTTCTTCTCTTTGAACGCTTTGAGCACATTGTACCAATCATCCATCGTTTGCGGCATCGGGAGTCCCAGCTCATCCAGCCAGTCCTTACGAATAATTGGCCCTTGGTACGTTTTCAATAAATCGTCTCCGCGAATGAACGGAAATGCGTAATAGCTGCCGCTGTCCGTCTTAATTTGCTTATCGACTTCAGGATGTTCTTTCAAATATTTCTTTAAATTCGGCGCATACTTATCCATCGCATCATTCAGTTTAAGGATATAGCCGTCGTTGATCGCCTTCTCTGGACCACCTGGAAAGCCTGAACTCCACACGTACTCGATCATATCTGGAAGCTCGCCGGAAGCCAGCAACACATTCAATGCTTCCTTCGCCTGATTCGCAGGTGGTTGAATGAATTTCAAATTAACGCCTGTCCGTTTCTGCCACTCTTGGAAGAAAGGTACCTCTTGGAAAGTCGGCTTCACGCTGCCGATGTTTCCATTGAGTTCCGCCCAGTAGGTGAGTGTTTTATCCGTTTTCATCGGATAGCTGAATGTACCTGTCGCTGTCGCAGGTGTAGGACTTGCCCCATCCTTTGGTTGTTCTGTTGCCGCCTCCTTTGAACAACCCGCGATAACGGAACCTGATAAAGTTAGCAACGTTGCCAATGTTACGATTTTTTTTGTAACTTTCATAACTGCTTACCTCCCTATTCATATGACAGCGTTTATGTAACGCCTCGGTCCTTACAGCCTTCATATTGCCGCTTGGGAACGTGAAAAGATATAACGAAAAGTTCCAATTTCATTGTTAAAACAAGCTAAATCATACACAAAACCGCCAATAGGATTTCATTTTAATACGGAAAACGGGCAACCACCTCGTGGCCGCCCGTTTACCCCCGCAACTCGCGAAATTTACCGGGCGTAATGCCTTCGAACTTTTTAAATACACGGATAAACGTCGCCGCTTCATTAAATCCAACTTGCTTACCAATTTCCACAATCGCTTGATCCGTGAAGCCCAGAAGCGCTTTGGCCTGCTCAATGCGAACGCGGTTAATATAATCGAGCAGCCCCTCGCCTGTTTGTTCCTTGTAAAGCTTTGACAGGTAGCTCGCTTTCAATTGAAACTGCTCTCCCAGCATCCCTACATTTAAATCCATCTCCTGATAATGCGTTTCTACATAGACATTTACTTTAAAAATCAATTCCCGCAGCGATTCCGAACGCCCCTTAATAATGCTTACGTCCAGTTTGGCAGCCGTGTATTCACACACATCTTCCAATAGCAGATTAAGCTGCTCAACCATTTCCTTCACCGTATCGCTGTTGGCCATCGTCTCCATCCAATTCGGATGCTGGGCTAGGAAGCTTTCATCCACTTCCCCAAGTTCATGAATCGTTTTCATCATCGTGGAGATTAAATTAAACATTAACGTACGAACCAACGTCACGGAGGTCACCGATTTGCCGTAATTACGCTCAATCACCTCGTCGAGCACTTCTCTTGCGCGATCCAAATCGCCTATTTTAATAAAATTCATCAATCGCTGCTCAATCTGCAAAGGGTAGTAGTAACCCGTTATAGGTTCCTTATGTAGCTGATCATAGGCGATAATCTTCTGCTTACCCAGAATAAGCTTATATTCCATAGCATCGAGCGCTTCTTGATACGCTTGCGAAATGCCAGCAATCGTTGCTTGTACTCTCGAAATGGATAACGTGAGTTGCATCCGGTATCGCTCCAATAAAAACTGTTGCGCCTCTTCAGAGATCGAAACGAGTTGTTGCATACGACCTTCCTCGTCGTCTTCTGCGAAATTCACAATGCAAGCCAACATATCGCCAACTTCCGCTACGTACCCGCGATGTCCGCGCATACCTACCAATTCTTCCACCACATTCGTCAAAATGAACTGTGCCAACCTGCTTTTCTCATGTTGCCCAATAGAAGAAATGCTGATATTGACGTCTTCAGGCGATTCCATGAAAAATAATAAGACAGCAAAATGGTCGGAAAGCAGCTCAATTTGATGTGATATCAGCGCCTCTTGGAGCGGAATAGGTCCGTCCAGCCGACCTTTAAGCAGTCGTGCGAGCATGTTGGAACGCAGCATATTATGCTGTTGCTGCAACTGAACCCGTATCGCTTCTTTCTCACTAAGGGTATCGGAGAGGGCTCGGTGAATGAAGCTGAGCTCATTCCCTTCTTGTTTGGTTCCATTGCCCCTTGCCGCCTCTGCACCGGCTAGCACTTGCACTAATCGCTGTATAGGTGAGTAATTCCTGCGCATGAAGAAGAGCGTTAAGATAGCTGCCCCGACGAGACTAATCGCGACGCTAACGTACATCACGTTGCGGACATATTCAGCTTTTTGCCAATACAATTTGCTTGGAATAACCGATATGTAAGTGAGATTAGAGACTTCGGAATGGAGATAATAGATCTCCGATTGCTCGTCACTCGTTTTATTATAAATAACACCACTTTCCCTCGCACCTAGTTGATCCAGAATTGAGGCTGGCAGGCTGGTACTTGTATTGGACAGCAATACGTGGTGCGCTTCATCCAGCAGGTACACGTCCCCGCCGCTAAACGATTGCACTTTGGCAATCGCTTTATTGAATCGTTCCACGTCCGCCATAACAACGACTGACCCCGTCGGTCTGCTGATCGCCCCAGCAGGTAGACGAGTAATAAGCGCCAACGCTTGCTTCGAATACATATTATCTTTGCGAGGCAGCATCGTAAAGGTCGTGCTCCTATTCTGCTTCACCAACTTCAACCAATCGGCGTAACTGATTATACCTGTCTCATGAATGGTTTCGAAGCCCGCTTGATAATCCCGGGTACTCCCAGGCAGCAGAACGGTATTCTCCCCCTCCCACGTGACATAAAATTGATCCACAGAGGCATAGGAAGTTTGATACATTTGAAACTCTTTTGCAACTTGATACGCCGTATATTGTTCGTCACTGCTGGACAATCGTGTATAGATCAAGCTCTGAACTCTTGTATTCCAGGTCAGCTCCATACTGAGCCGCTGCATCATCTCAATCTGAGTATCTATCGTTTCTCTCACTTGTTGGAGCATGGTATCGTTAGCTCGATGAATTTCACCGCGCAACGTATCGCTGGATTCCCTATATAAAATTAAGCTCATAAGAATTGGAATAATAAAGACAGCACTGTACGAAATGAGCCATGTAAAAATGACACTTTTGCGCTTCTTCCATAGATTAATTTTGATCGGCATGCGGTCTCTCCTTTGGGGTGTCATCTCGTAGGTAAGTATTCCGTTCATTCCCCATACTTTCTATTCTCACATAAGACTAAATAGCCGTATAGTGAGGATTTCTGGCAATACGACTTCCTCCATTATGACGGTTTTCCCCTAAGAAAGGGAATGTCTATTTTGTCCAATTACGTTGTTAAAATAATTACGTTTATATGCAAAAGAGGGAGCCATCGGCTCCCCCCTCTAGAATTAGTTCATAAAGTTTACGTAAATCAAAAATCTACTCAGCACAACGGCGGCTTCCGCTCTTGTTGAATTAGCAGTTGGCGCGATGTGGTTATTAGATCTGCCGCTCATTAGACCAGCTTGCGCAACTGCTGCAAGCGGTGCTTTCGCCCATTGGCTAATTTGTGATTGGTCAATAAACGTCTCGAGCGTGTTGAGAATCGCATCGCCTTGAACATGCTTGCCTGCAAGCTTCATCGCTGATGCGATCATGACAGCCATCTGCTCTCTCGTGATCGACAGATTCGGCATGAATGTATCTGAGCTGATGCCTTCGATTAGTTTCGCCTGCACAGCCGCTTCAACATCATCAAAGTACCAATCGGCCGACGCTACGTCGTTGAACGTTGGTTGACTAACTGGCTTCGCTTGGTAACCAAGCGCACGGATGAGCATTGCAGCGAACTCCGCTCGCGTGACCGAAGCCTCAGGCACGAATCGACCATCTGATTGGCCTTGCAAGATTAGCTTGGAGGCTAACTTGTCAACATCAGCTTTGCTCCAGTGACCGATGGTATCATCGAAGGTTGTATTGCCTTGGATCACTGTGTAAACGCTCGTGCCGTTTCGCTGCATGCGTACTTCCGTTTGACCGTTAGGAAGTGTATTGAATACCGCTGGCACATAACTCAGCCTGCCTGTTTCAGGATCATATCGTACGGCAGTTACCGTATTTGCGTTCAGTTTCGCTGGAATAAACAGGGTACGCTCCACGAAGAGATTCCCGAATTGCGTTACAGGAACTATCGTACCATCATGCTCCAATATCACCTTGTAATCCACAATCTGACCTACTACTGTAACATCGTGCAGACCTGAAGCCTTCTTCACGCGATCTTCCAGTGTAGAATCCACTTTTTCTATCGTGACGGCCAAGGTACTTGTCGACGATTGTGATAGATTTGCCAAGGCGCCGCCAGGAATAAACAATGCCAGTGGCAAGGTGATCTCACCTTGCTCCGATCGTATAATTACTACACCTGAAGGCGTAACTTCTGATGCTCCTTGAAGGACAGCAACCGGAAGATTCACAACGAGTGAATTGCTGCTATTCGGCGGAGCGATGACGACAGCCGACGTTCTCGGAGACCATGATTGCTTGAAGGCATCGACATCCACGGTAACCGACGTAATTTCCCGGCCTTGGCCGTCTTTACTTGTTTGTATAGAATCATCCGATAGTTTCAGTTGAATGATACTGTCTTTCGATCCCGTACTCGGTGGTGTCACCGGTGTCGTTGGACTCGATGGTTCGTCATTTCCAGATCCAGATTCATTTCCTCCGCCTGTTGACTGGTTCAATGAGACGAATCGCAGCGTCGTCACTTTCCCTGCAGGTGTTCCCGTCGACTCATTTGCCGCCCAACGAACGTTAAGTTCGTGAGGTCCATTAAGATTGAGAAGCTTGAAAACTTCTGACTCATATGGTGCATAGTTACTGCCATCTAAGCTGTATTCCAGCCCAACCATCATCCCCGTCACCGTATTAGCAGTATCATCTGCTGTAAGCTCAGGTGCCTTCGGGACCACATATACGGTGACCGCCGTTTGCAGCTCGGCGTGAGCCGTTGTTGCTGTAATAATCGCTTTGCCAGGTTGCCTCGCTGTTACCAACACGTTAGCATCGACAGATGCGACCTGTTCATTGGAAGAGATCCAGCGAACAGTCGTATCATAAGCATTCGAAGGTGTCACTTCCGCGCTTAGCGATACCATTGTCTGCTCTGCCTCTTCTGCTGGTTCATCTAAAAACACAGTATGCTCTTCTGTATTCAGTTTCAATCCTTGCGGTTGAATTGGCTGCATATAGGTGTACAACTTCACATTGTCGATCCACATAGGCGCATCCACTGCACCATAAGACGTATAAATACGAATATTATCAATTGAAGTCGACGATTCGTAGAAGTTAAGCCCCGCCTTCTGTAGTACGCCGTTTAAATATACATTGACTTTCTGATTCGCAACGTCAACTTCCAATCGGATATGATGCCATGTCCCTGTTGGAACAGATCCAAGCGTATCTACTTTCCCATCCTTGTATAAGTACCGCAGCGTTCCACTCGTTAACAAGCGGACAACCGTCTTCTCCCCTTGTCGCAGTTCATAGAATGGAGTTTTGCCGCTGTTCTTTTCTTTCAAATCCCATTCCGCCACGAAGGTACCGGTTTGTTCCGCAAACGATTGCTTAATTGAAGCACTAAACTTGTTGTCATTATCGTTCAAGAGAATGCTTTTGTTATTCGGATTAGGATCTTCAACTACCTGTACAGGTGCCGTTGTACTTTCCGCTATCTGCCAGGACCCACTGCCCGTATTGAACGTACTATATACCAGCGTCTGCTCTCCAAAACGATACACAGTGATATCATCAGCGTACAGGATCGCGTCCTTCTGCAGCTCATCCGTTTCGATGCGGATGCCGCTGATTGTTGTGACAGGACTTGCAAAGGTTGCGCCAACTGCCGCTAACTTGCCGTCCACATAAACATCATATTTGTTATGCGGAATATCAATCGTCAGTCGAACCTTCGTCCAAGTAGCAGCCGAAACGGGTTGAATATAATGCTCGCCACCTTGTCCGTCAAGCCAATAAAGCGCTCCCGTACGTGACACTAAGCGAATGGCTGGCGTTTCACCGCTGAGCAGCTTAAATTCTTCGCCTTTCGGACCATACGGCTCTGCAAACGTCCACTCCACTTCGGCTAGCTCGGATACCGATGGAAACAATCGGGTAGCAAAGGCTGAGGCTTGATCGCTCATATCGAGCAGCCGTAGGATGTTGCTCGACTCCTCTGGCAATCGCTCGAGGGTCACAATCGTTTGCTGCGCACTACTAATACTCCATCCACTTGGACCGCCACCGATAGCTTCCAGTCCATTGCCTTCGTTATCGAAGGCGGCGTACAGATTAGCCGAATGGTCTAGCTCACTGCTAACACCTCTCGGATTAACGATGGCTGGAATCGGCGGACGATCTGACGGTCTTGGCTTAGCAGGATCCGTATCAAACACCGCATGGAACGTACGACCTACCGATCCGTTCACACGGACAACCACGCGAATCGTTGGATATAGTTGGGTGACCATGATCTGCGGATCCGCCTCCAGAATGCCTGCAGCGGAGCGATCCAGCTCAAGCTCAAGAGCGCCTGAATTCTCCAACGTAGGATCAGAGACAGCGATCTCTAGACGATTATTCGCCTCCTTAATCATAACAGCAGCTTGTCTGGAGCTCGTCACCAAATCCGCCTTCACCTTCTGATCCTTCCAGAAATTCACGGCTGTGAGACCAAGTCCTTGATGTCGAACCGCCTGCGCTTGGTCATTATTTAACAGCACCTCATAAGAGGGATGCTCTGCGAATTGCTTCACTTGTTCAGCCGTTTTATTCGGCAGAATCGCATAGCTGTACGTTTGCCCCTGTGGGCTTTTCCCATGGTCAAACCACAAGCTCAGGTAATTGCGAGATACCGGTGCGGATTGCGCCACACTCTGATTCACATCGCTCCAGCGACCCGTTCGCTGTTCACGAAGTCCATTAATGGTCGGTCGATCTGGAAAATAATACCCAATATCCGATTGAGAGCCGTTTCCGCTGAACTGCATCCACTGCACACCCGCCATTCGCTCGGCCCACCCGAGTCCAGAAGACTTAGCTTGCCCGTCAACAATCAGCGTATTGTCACCACTTGCATTCAGTTTACGCTGCTCCACAATCGTCTCGATGGTCCTATTGTCGCTGCTCGAGATGCCAGATCCTAAAGCAACAATCTCGTCTCCAAACATGAACCACGACTTGTTCGCTTGCAGTGTAGTACCCAGCTGTTTCAACTGCATGCCTGAACTGCCGTAGGAACCCATCTCGACACCGCCTGCCCAGGCATTGGCAGGTTTGCCTTCACCGTCACCGTTTTGATAGTTATCGAACACACGTGGTCTTGTATCTACTGTTGTGCCCGGCAATCGGTAACGGTTCGCTGTAGCCCAGTAATCTTCCATATACTGTGACTGATCACCGTTATACAGGTAGGTCATACCATCACCGGTATACCAGCCTTCGCCGTTTTCACCGTTGGTTAGCTCATACGTCTGGATGCGTTTCGAGCTTTTGCTGATACCAAACGTATAGTCCTCGCGGATTTGCAGGCTTCGAGCCATGCCAGCAAACTCATAATAACCTGCGGCTTCTCGATTCGGCGCTATCGCTGCGTCCCCCATCCATTGCTTTACAGAACCGATTAGATTCATGGAGGATAAGAAATTGTAATAGTTAAACTGAGTTTGATCCTGCGTAATCCACGCTTTTATCATATCCTTCAGCTTCAGCGCATCTTCCCCTGGTGCATTTAGCGCAAGCCTTGCGAGCGCCGACATGATGCCTGCCGCTGTTTTCTGGGCATTATCTGATCCGCGAACAATGGATCTACCGTTCACCATGTCCATCGTCATTCCTTTGTAAATCAAGGGAGCTACCCCATCATAGATCCATTTATAAAAGTTATTCACATTCGGGTCTGTAATCGGCCAAGGACTGCCGTTCAATAAATACAGCAACTGACTGACTCCTTCCAACATGACCGAGCCGTAACTGCCCGTGTAGGGAACGGATGTATGCATCACGAAAGATCCATCGTCGTAAAACCCATCTCCTGATGTGACATAAACAAACAATGGCGACATTTCAGATGCTACAGCTCTTATACGCGACTCCGATTTCAACAGCAAGGCGTCCACGAGCTTATACAGCAAAATATCAGAACGATTCGCCCCCGTATAATAAGAGCTCGTATCAAACAAAGTCGATTGAATATCTGGCGTATAATGATCAATCGCTGTGATATAGCGTACGATTTGTTCCTGTGTCAACGCATCGTACATCATCACGATAATATCTGTCATTTTACCAGGAATGCCAATCTCAAAATTCCACCAGTTGCCAAATGCTGTACCTGTCTCGTTATATTGCTTGACATATACCCAATCCAATGCGGAAACAATATCACTCTGCAATTGCACATTGTGGTACAAAGCGCCTCCTTTCGTGGAGTAGGCATACGCCATCTCGCGAATTCGCGAAATATTGTTGTGAATGGCGTCGGAGTTCCCGCTGCTTACAACAGAATCTTGCCACAGCACCTGACGGTCTGCCGCTTTCTGCAAAGTCGACCAACGGGTCTGCCCGTTTGTTGTAAACGTCGCTACCTTAGCTTGCACATCGGTATCTGCGGTATCTAAACTATCTCCACCGTCAAGACCTGCTTTGCGTTTCAATCGTAACCGCTCAAACTCATCGGCAACCGCTGCTTTATCATTAACTTTAATCATGGTAGTTGCCGTTTTACCTCCATCCACACTAGTCGCTGTAAGCGATGTCTCGCCTAACTTGAGACCAGTCACTACACCTGTCGAATTAATAGAAGCAATTGTCGCATCGCCAATCGACCAGATGACCTGCTGATTGCTTGCTTGTGCCGGCTGGAAAGATGGGACTAGCGTAATTGTATCTCCTTTTAGAACTGTTGCTTGACTTGGCAAAGAAATGGAAACCACTCCAGGCGGCTGCACGGTCACATTCGTCGTCGCATGAAGGTTGCCGTCATCACTACTTGCGGTAATTACGGCTTGCCCAGCTGATTGTGCAGTGACTAACCCTTGCGCATCGACAGTGGCAATTGCGGTATTACTGCTTGTCCATGTCACTTTTTGGTTTGTAGCGTTTGCTGGTGTAAGGACAGGTGTTAGCTGTACAGTCCCCCCAGCCGCTACAGTCTGCTCAATTGGCAAAGTAATGCCTGTAACCGGCACATTATTGGAAACAGTTATGTTGGAGGATGCTAGCTTCCCTCCCTCCAATGTCGTCGCCGTGATCCGAGCGGTTCCAACACCTACACCTGTTACCACGCCATACGTATCGACGGTCACTGTTGCTGGGTTATCCGAGCTCCAAACCACACGCTGATCCGCCGCATCTTCCGGCATAATCTGGGGGGTAAGTATCTGCTGCTTACCCACACCAATTGTTGCAGCCTCAGGTGTCAAGGAAACGCTTTCAACTGGTGCATACGTATAAACCCGCACATCGTCCAAATACGAACTTCCTGGCAGCGCCGTTCCTGTCTGCGTAAATTTTAGCGTGTTAATCGTATCCCAAGTGGCCCCTAATGTGACTCCGGTTACAACTTGGACATCATTCAACAGGACATCTGCCTTTTTGCCGGTCTGATCGATGATCGCTTTGACGCGATACCACGTATTCGGTGCATACGTCCCTAAAGACGTATTTAAGATGGACATTTGCCCTGTTTCCGTTAGTGTGAGAAAGTTCTTCCATACACCGCTTGTGCTCTTCACATCCAGCAATCGGATATGTCCGGTGTCTTGCGCCCTTACTGATGCTTCCAATACCACCTTACCCGCGATGTTCAAACCAAACTTACCCGTGTACAGTTGCGTGCCAGCCGTTCCTGACACGAGCTTCAAGCTGAGATCACTTCTACCGTAAACAGCTTCCCCAACGGTGTAGTCCGTTCCAGCCTTGGCATTATACAACCCCCAATTCCCTCCTATTTCTGCCGATGGCCCTGAGGTTGAAGGCGTCGTAGGATACGTATTAAAGCTTGCCCCCACATAAGTGGTTACTGCAGCCTGTGCCGTGATCGGGCCTGTCATACTGAATGGTATGAGCAAATTACTTGCCATGGCGGCAATGAGGATGCAAGCACTCCTCCTTTTGTTAAACATGGACATCTCCCCCTCTTAAATGGATACCTACACGCTCATTATAGAAGCCAATGAGCTGCTATCATATTTCGATTTCATCCAATGGGCTTAACAAATTATTTACACCATGTACAATATATCCACTTCGATTAACAAAACGGTTTACTTATACATCAAGGTCACATTTCGTATGGAAGACATTTCTTCAAAGTACTCCTACTCCTACTCCTACTCATCCCCCTCCAACCAAACCTCCCCCCGCCACCCTCAAAAAATTAGATGGATTTTCTGTAGTTATTATTGCAAATCCGCTTTGTTTCAGAGCATTAGATGGATTTCCTACAGCTAATTTCAGATAATATCCACCAAACCACCATTCCTACTCGAATTAGATGTACTTTTTCCAGCTAATCCTTAAATCCAAAGTAAATCAGCATTATTAACTGTACTTTTTACATTTATTTGAAAAATCTGCTACTTCATAGACTACACTTTGCACCTTTGACCATTTACACTCATACTCAGGGGCCATTCAGCAACATCAAAAAAGGAGCTAAACGGCACTACGCCGCTTAGCTCCTTCCCTATTCGAACACTACCTCACTGCAATATCAACTGCGCGACAGCCGCCAAATCCTCAATATCAACGATATGATCCCCATTAACGTCCATTTGCTTGTATTGCTCCCAATCAAGATCAGCCGATGTTTTACCGTATGCTGCAGCAACTTGGGCCAACTCACCCACGGAGAATTTGCCATCGGTATTGACGTCACCAGGCGTTGCGGTATGCACGCTGGCTAAGAAAGCATTCAACGCAGACTGAAGCGCATTCACGGCTTGTGTGACTTGCTCAGTCGATGCACTTGCATCCACGGCTACAGCCTTAGCTCCATCGATCGCTGTCTGGAGCACTGCTTTGGAGCCATTCGGATATTGTCCCGCATAGCTTCCCTCAAGTGCCACATCATGTTTGCTTTGTGCTTGTAAAATCAGATCGTTCAATACTGCTTTATTCACTAATCCTGTAATTTGAACAGCCAAGCTGGCTTGATCCAATGTCTTTTCTTGACCAACACCGTTAGCAAGCACAGCACTAGAAAGCAGAACCGTCGCATTTGCAGTACTCGTCAATGATTTGGCCTGCCAGTTCAACTGAAGCATCGCGCCATTCACATCGGCAACGCCGATATTGGCAATAATCAACCTGACTTTGCCTGGTGTCACGGCTTTATCTACCACGGTAACCCCCGCATGCAACTCCTCCACAGAGACAAATTCGAGTTGCGTTGGATCATACGTCACGGTCAGATCTTCCGCATACACAGCTTCCGTAACCGAGTCAAGACTTAATGTGGCGTTAAAAGGCTGCCCGCTGGAAACGACAGCTGGACCAGTCCATGTGAAAGACGGCTCATTCAGTGCTGGCCCACCCACCGCGAAGTAATCAACATCTACGGGGATGGACGTACCGTCTGTTGCTGACATCGCATAGAAGCCCACTTTGACATTCGATAAATTGACTGTCATCGGATCAGCTGCTTGCTGCCAAGCGGTGCCATTCCAGAAGGATGTCGTGTAGACATTGCCTACTTTCGCTATCATCAGATATACCGAATCCGTCCCTGGATGCTTTGCAACATTCGATGCTTTCGTGTATACAGCATTTTTCTCAAAGGCGCTTTCTAGATTTTTTCCAGTAGCACCAGTGGTATCCCACACATGACCTATACGCACATAGTTATCCTCGTCCTGCCAAACGAGCAAACCACCTTGCTCATAGTTCTTATTCACTGAGCCTGTGATTTTGGTTGTAATCACGAAATCTCCCACAGGTGCGTTTTGTAGGAATACGTTCTTACTTGCATTGGAGTTCCCGAACATATCCCCCGCTAGAGATTGCAATCGGAGACTTCCCGGATTCGCTGTCAGACTCCATTTACTGCTATCCGGGCGGAAGATCGTCCAAGCTGGCGCCAGCGTTGTGGAATCAAATGAATCTGTCGTAAAACCGTTAGGAATGGGCGCATGCACGGTAGATAAGATTTGCTGATGTGCAGCTACTAAGCTATTTAGTGCCCCTTGAATTTGACCTACCGTTGCGTTTACATCTTGATTAACCGCCTTAGCCGCATTTAATGTTGTCGTAAACTGATCAACAGCAGCTTGTGGGTATGCGCCAGGTTGTGATCCGATTTGAATGGCGCCCAGGAAGCTTTCTTCAAGGGCAAGTTGCGCAAGCAAATCTGCTTTATTCGCTGTGCCGATCAACTCTCGGTGGGCTTTAGCGATCCGGTCAAAATCAAGTTTTTCCACTTTACGATCATACGTAAGCAGTCCGTTAATTTCATACTCCACATCTGTAATTTGCGTGTAGATCGCTGCGTTTAAGCCATTTGCCTTCTGTTGCTTAAGAGAATCGATAAAACCAATATATTTATCTGTTATTTCCTGTTTGCTGCTCATTAATTGATAGGAGAAGGTCAGCGGTGTCCATTCATGTCCTGTCACATGCAAACCAAGTCCGCCATACTCACCAATGACAGATGCTCGGTTCGCTGATGGAGCAGGTGAAGCTGGTGCTGGATAACTGTGTGCATCGTTCAGATCGCCTACACCTGTATCCCACCAACCGCTGCTGCCATTTATGAGGCGTGTGGAATCCCAGCTTTTCACTAAATTCACGGCATCTTTGGACAGTTGGCCGCCTTGATCGAATTCCCCCCATCCCTCGTTAAACACCGTCCATGTCACAATCGAAGGCGTGCTTTGAAGCTGGTCGACCATTTCCTTATATTCTTTCAACCACTGTGTTTTCGCCGCTTGAGAAATATCGCTTCCTTTATTCCCTTGCCGATCTTCTAAACTAGGCATATCCTGCCAGACCAGCAAGCCCATTTTATCTGCCCAGTAATACCAGCGTGCCGGCTCAATTTTGATATGCTTGCGCACCGTGTTCATGCCGATCCGTTTAATCGTTGCCAGGTCAAATTGCAGCGCTTCTTCGGTCGGTGCGGTGTAAATCCCATCTGGGTAGTACCCTTGATCAAGGGGGCCCATCATAAAGACGGGTTTGCCATTCAGCAACGTTCGCATTACACCGTCAACCAAACCTGTCTTGATTTCTCTCATCCCAAAATAACTATCTACTTGGTCAACGGATTGCGATCCGTTGTTTAATGACACCTTGAGCTCATAAAGAAACGGATCGTCAGGTGACCAAAGTCTTGCATTTGGAACCGGAATCGCAATGTCCGTTCCTGGAGTTCCTGTCGCTGTGCCAACAACTTGCCCATTGATACTAGCAGTCGCTTTGACAGTTTCACCTTGCACGCCAGAAGCAGCCACTTTCAACTTGAGTACCTGGTTGGTTATATCCGGTACCATGTCCAGCTTGTCAATATGAGCTGGGGCAACTGGTTCCATCCAAACGGTTTGCCATATACCTGAACTTGATGTGTACCAAATGCCACCAAGCTTCTTCACAGTTTGCTTCCCTACCGCTTGATCTTCTCCTGAGTCCGTGTTATCTAACACTTTCACGATCAATTCATTAGGTCCCGTCTTCAATTGATCTGTAATATCCAGGCTAAATGCCGTGAATCCACCCTTGTGACTACCTACAAGCTGTCCATTGACATAGACAGTAGCCAAATAATCGACAGCACCGAAGTTCAACTTCACCCGTTGACCGCTCCAGCTATCGGGAATCGTAAAGGATCGCTTATACCACATCAAGCTTTCCGTACGATGAATGCCGGATAGAATCGACTCAGCCGCAAATGGGACGAGAATCTTCTCTTTTAAAGTTTGACTAGTTGGAATAGCATCGCTAGCTTTGGCAGCCTGGAATTCCCATTCACCATTGAGATTCATCCATTGCGCACGAGCCAGCTGTGGTCTTGGATACTCTGGCAACACGTTAGCTGGATCCAGTTGCTCCGCCCATGGCGTCATAATTTGATACGTCGAGTCATTTTTCAGAAATTTGGAGAAAGCACCAATGGCACTTCCGTCCCCTTGTTGAAGAGTGCCATTCCCGTCATAACTAATCCCCACCTGTGAAACATCCTTGGAGTAAATCGGATTCTCAAATGTGAGCACGAGAACACTGCTATTACCTGTTTGAAGTGCCGCACTAGCAATTGGCCAATTGGTTCCAGCAACATCCACCTTCAGATGCGTGCCAAACCCGCCTAAAGGCGGAGCAGACAAGGCGTTATCAAAGTTGATCTCTGCCTTCGTTCCATCTTCGGAGATGCGGCCTGCGGATTTATAACCAGCTGGTGTGAACAACGCATCCGTAGGAATCGCCTGTTTAGCTAGAGAAGGACTGGACCATCTCACATGCAGATTAGATCCGCCTGTTGCTTCGAAATATTCGAGCTTAAAATCCACTTTCTGGCCTGCGACCAAAGCGATCGGTGTGCCCGTTTGCTCTTTATCCCAATCATTGACCCAATGATCAAGCACAAGTTGGTTATTCACCCACAGGCGGAATCCATTGTCGCCAATAATGGAGAATGTATAATTTTCAGAATAGGCAGGAACGATCGATCCCGTCCATCTCACATTCACATTATCACTTTGCCCTGTCATCAACTTCAACGCTGTTTCCAAGGAGCTAAAATCCAAATTCGCGTCGACCGTAGTCGCTTTTAAAGTTCCAAAATTAAAGCTTGGTGAGCCTGAGCTCGTATAATAGTCACCTTTCAAGCCATGTGTTTCAGCTTCTGCAGCCTGAACGTAATGTGTAATCGATAGGGAAGGAAGAGATAAACTCACAACCATGACAAGCATTAATAGCATTTTCTGCACGTCTTTGAACTTCATGCTTGAACCAACCTCTCTTATTTTAGATGCATAACGTATCAAATTTGGGGAGGCCTTTCCTAGCTATGTATAGATTCATGTTGGTATATTCAGTCTCCTCGTGCTGCCTCCTTCCTTTATTTCTCAACCTTGGAACCTCTTTATTATAGAAAACGCAGTTCAACATGTATTTACATTAATAGGATTTTTTATGTAAAAATCCCACATATAACGATACAAGTCGTATCGTAAATATGCGGGATTCCATTGCTTTACACTTTATTGCGTAATCATTTGCGCCATTGCTGCAAGATCAACTAAGTCAATTTGACCATCATGATTAAAGTCTAGATTCTTCAATTGCTCCCACGATGCACTGCTCGACAATATGCCGTAGAACCTAGCTAAAATGTCTAAATCATCGCTCGTATATTTGCCATCGTTATTGAGATCACCTAGTAAAGGTGTAGGCACAGTTGTATCTGTGTCGTCTGTTGGATCCACATTGACTATTGGAACTGTAAGTTTTATCGTGTGTTGGGCGGTATCTAGCGTTGTTTCTACCCCATGTTGATCAGCGATGATAACATTCGCTAAGGAAATGACCGTGTTCGCTGTGCTAGGAATCGACTTTGCTTTCCATTTCAGCTTAAGTAATGAACCATCCAGGTCTACTTTACCTACTTTCGCCATTAGCAAACGCACTTGACCTGTCAACTTCGATTCACCAACTAATGCAAACCCTTCTGTCAAAGTCTCAGCACCCATGTATTCCACTTGGCTTGGATCATAAGTCACCGTGACATCTTGTGCATACACACTTTGGGTAACGTTCGCTATACCCATCTTTAGATCGAAGGTTTGGTTCACTTGAACGGCATCGGGTCCTGACAAGCTAGCGACAGCTGGCAACGTAGGCTCAGGTGCTTTCACTTCCAGCGGCCTGACAACCACATAGTCCAGTTCATAGAAGCCTTCGCTCCTCATAAACTTGATCGTGTTCGTTCCCTCCTGGAGATTCACTGTTAGTGGAATAGCCATGAAGCGCCCCCAGTTTTGTGTACCTTGAAGCTTAACCAACTGCTCCTCGCCGTTAACGAGAACCTTCCCTGTAGCTGCTGTATAATCGCCGCCATTAGCAAACCAAATATCCATGTTGTATGTGCCAGCAGCAGGAGCTTCGATCGAGTTGAAAAGAACATAACTGTCAGGATAATCGATCTCTCCAACATAGCTGCCACCCGACGCACGATTATTATTTGTATTAATTTTCGCATGCCCAATTTCAGCTTGTTCAGCTTCATATTTCATCGTCACAGCCGCTTCTGCTTGTTCCGTCACTTCTGGAAAATACGTAACCCTCAAATTCTCTGCGCCATAAGGAACTAAAGTGATATTCTCCGTCGGCTCTGTTGAAAACAACGGCCCTACAGGAGGTTCTGTCGCTTCGACGTTATTAGCCGATTTCCCCCAAGTTGGAATTTTCTTTGCTTTCGCAATTAATTTAACCGGACTCGTTGATTGAATGAAAGGATTCTCAGGCATATCCCCTTTCACAACTTCAATAGACTCCTCTGGATGTTCACGGTCAATCACTAATCCATAGTTCCACGGACTGCTCGATGATACATGATATTGGTTGTAGCCAAGTGCTCCTGCATCAAAGCCTGGAATGGCGCCAATCGGATTAGATTGAACCTGCCAATTTTCTTGGATTTGCAGGGAGAACACAAGCGGTCCGCGTTCAATCCCAACCGAATTGTTCACCCAAGTTGTTGTTTTCAATTTCATTGGCACCGTTAGCACAACACGGTCGCCTGTCGTCCAAGTTCTGTCGATCGTCATATATTCACCAGCAATAACGCCTTGCTGCGCTTGTCCATTGACCGTTACGGTCGGTTGGTTCGACCATGCAGGAATTCTTAACTTAAGCGGGAAGCTTACTGCTTCCGACGTTGTCACGTCGAATCCGATTTGCTCTTCGAATGGATAATTCGTCGTTTCATCAATCGTGACGTTTACATTTTTGATTTTGGTGGACACGCGGTTAGGTCCATACGCAATAATACCGAGACCACCATCCGGTGTGGCGCCCCACATATTTTTCACAAAATACGGCCAGCCCATATGCATATTAAATCGGCAGCATGGAAAACCCGATGTCGGAGACGGCATCGTCCCATTCTCATAATTCTGTTTATAACCATGATCCGCAATGTTGCTCTCGACCTGATTCGGTAAGGAATAATACTGATGGTTCTTCAACTCTTTATCCATAGCGCCAGGCAAGGAATTGAAGGCAATCTTCTCAAGTGCATCGCCTATATGCGGATCACCGAGAATCATCGCTGCTTCTTCGTTACTTTGCATCCGTTCTGTAATGGCACAGAGCTCTACACCTTGTGTAGCTCCAATGCCTGCCAACATTTCGGTGCCGGATTGCATCCCGGTGATCTGTTCATGCTTTGCCAAATTGCTTACGCCTTGTTGGAAAGCATTACGATCTTGTTCATCATGCGATCTTTGATAGTAGATAGTTGGCATCTTGATTGCTTCATTCACATTAACGGCATGCGTAGGTTGGAAATCATTACCGAAATTTTGGAATTCATCTTTGGCATAAATATCGGAAATCGGATAACCTTGATCAGCTAATGTATCTGCTAATTGGAGCAGAAAGGCATCTTCCGTTCGGTTATATAACCAGAGAACCGTGTCAATATTATCGCCTACACGAATTTTACCCCAATCTCTTAGCGGTCGATCAGGCAATTGAGCCACTTGATAATGAAAATATTTCGTCATGAACGGAAGGACACGCCCATCATTGGTCGCTTCATAATAATCTTTCATAACATAAAGTGCGACCATGCGGGGCCACCAATCATCACTGCTCGCAGGCCCGAAGGAACCATCCGCATGCTGACTGGCCAGAATCGCTTCAATCCATTTCTGGGATTTCGCGATAAGGTCTTTATCTTTTAACGTGTAGGCCAAAGGAACAAGCCCTTTCAAATAGTAAACCGGGCGCTCCCAATCGGAATCTGGCGCTGTACCGCCAAGCCAAGCCGCATTGGTACCAAGCTCACTATACAAATCTTCTGAGTAGCCCGTAGCATTGTCACGCTGAAGTTCAAGTTGCTTGAGCAGCCAGCCTTTCGCCTCTATGGAACCTAATGGAAGCGGAGTGAATGGCGTTTGTACTAGCGGACTTTTATTCGCTACAGGTGCTGCGAAGGAGTGCTCAGGCACCACATATTCACTCGCAATATAGTTATCGAACTGCGGAACCGAACGATAGCTTCTCAAACCAATGCCACCCTTGGTGTACTTATCCGTGCTATCATCGGTATAGTCGATAATTGGCTTTTGCGTATCATTGACATACACTTTGATTCGATTCTGATAAGTAACCACCTTCAAGTGGTAAGACCTGTTCGCATCAATGTTCGGCAGCGCTTTCACCGTCTTCAATGCAGTCCAGTCGTTGTTCATTCTCCCTAGAATAACAGTACCATTATTGCTTAAACCGGCATAATAACCTCGGACATTATCCGCGCCAGGTGCAGCACTTTGCGTTTTGAACAGCACGCCCGCATCACCAGTTCCATTACCGCTAGGTTGCTTAATATCGGTTTCGAGCGTCATATCCACAAATTCCGTATCTTTGACAAGCGCTTTATAGCCATCGCCGCTATTCACTGTAATCGTACCCGCTTGCAGCTTCCAGCTGCCATCAATTTGATTCCACTGACCAAGACTTTGCTCCGCTTGCGTTTCGAAGGTGTCTTCGAATAACGTGCTTCCCTCCGTAGATTTGACCACGAGATTATCGTAAGTTGGCAGCGAATTGTACATCCTTACACCGATGTTCCCTGATGTGTACGTACTGTCGGACTGCGTCAAAACTAAAACATCGTTTACATAGACGTTGATTAGATCGCCAACAGCAGATACTTTCAGATGGTAACTCGTATTCGGATTAATTGTAATAGAAGCTCGTTTGAGCTCCGTCCAGCTATTATTCATGCGTCCAAGCGTCACGACACCTGTTCCGTTTGCACTAATCCCTGCATAGTAGCCCTTTACATTATCGGCACCTGGCGTGGCGCTGATGGTTCGGAACAATACGCCTGCATCACCGGATCTGTCTCCCAAGCTGATATCACTCTCGACGGTCACATCACCAAATGACTGTTCTTCACTCGTAATGGCCTTAAATCCTTGCCCTTTGGCGACAGTCAGTTTTCCTGCATCAATTGCCCAAGGCCCTTCGATCACATTCCATTTGCCATCAATCGTCACTTTATCGAAATGATCAGCAAAGTAGCTTGGCAGGGGTTCTACCTCCGCTGCTTTGGCAGGCGGGTATGGCGAAATAACGGTCATATACAAGGCAATAACTAGTAATTGGACGATAAACGTCTTTATTTTCATCTCCGTGACACCTCTTTTCCTTAATAAAATGGTTAAAAATTTTTCGCTATTCCTGATGTTTGCTAGGCTTATTTATCCTTATCACTCCTCCTGCACGGGGTATCAGGTTCACCATATTTGTTATTTAACGCTTGGCTAAACGTTCAACTTTCTCTTCTAGCTCAAGCGGGTCAACCATATGAAAGGTATCCATAATATATCCATTCGTATCTATTAGAAAAACAGTTGGCAACGCATGGAGTTCATAGAGATCTGCTGCATGCTTATGCTCATCTAGGAGTACCGGATAAGAAATATGATTCGTCAGCACAAACTTTTGGATATTTTCCAACTTCTCTTCTGTCGCAACATTTATCCCTACAAAATCAACTTGATTCTTGTATTGCTCATAGAGCTTCCTTAACGTAGGCACTTCGACAGAGCATGCTTCGCACCAGCTCGCCCAGAAATGAACAACGAGTGGTTTATCCCGCTTGCCGCCAATCGTAGCATAGGAACCGTCTAACGTTTTCAGCGTAAAGGTTGGTGCCTTAACATCGTTAGCTCCAGCTTTTCCGCGTGAACTTGCCAAATTTACGATACTTTCCAGTTTATGGACATCCAGCCGCTCTCCCTCACTCACGATGGGATCCGTGCTCTTATGAGAGAACAGTAAATATAAAGGCAGACAACTTAGTAGAATAATGCCGCAAATCAGTATGTAATTTTTTTTCATGTACAGCTCCCCTTCCGTTACTAACATTATAGTAATCTCAAAAATAACCGTCTTTACACAATACAGATATAATGTACGTGATTCTGATAAATGTTTACGCTGTCCTTATAAGAAGGCCCCTGCTTAAGCTAAGACACTACCCAAATTTATTAAATAGTCCGAATTTACCGAGTTAATCCCACTGTCGACACCAACAATCCTCGATTAATTCGAATTAGCCGAACTAAATCGCTCCAAATGACCTCTCTCTGCGAAAGCTCAGCATTTAGTTCGGTAGAATCGGGCTATTCATTCTTTTCCGCTCAAAGTCCCCGATTTAGTTCGGAAATATCGGACTAACGTAACTCCCGGTGTCTTGCACTCCTTTCCTGAATAAATATGGGGTAAGCGTTGCGTACAAATTAAAAAACAAGTCTAGCAATGGGCCTAATCGTGCACCCTTTACTAGACTTGTCTTCCTGATTTCTTTAATATTTGCGTGTCGTAACATCGCGTTTGGCTGTGTCTTGCGCAAATATCCCTTCGGCTGTAATAATATTGACCGGGATTTCTTTCCCTGCAGCAAGCTCCTTAGCGGCTTTAATAATTTGTGGTCCCAATAGCGGGTTGCACTCCACTGACATGTTCAGCTTCCCAGCAGTCATAGCTTGAAAAGCAAGCTTCGTGGCATCCACGGATATGACGCCAATATCTTTGCCAGGCTTCATCCCCGCCTGCTCAATGGCCTTAATTGCACCCAACGCCATATCATCATTGTGAGCAAACACATAGTCAGGTACTTGGCCATCAGCAATGATCTTCGACATCAATTGTTGACCGCTTGCATACGTAAAATCGCCAACTTTCGAGGCGATGATGCGGAAGCTGGCTTGCTGAGAAAGTACTTCCTCAAAGCCTTCTCTCCTTTCAATCGCTGGGGCTGACCCCGAAGTCCCTTGCAATTCTGCAATTGTCGTGACCCCGCTTACATTTTTCTTATTCTCGACAAGCCAACGCGCAGCGCGGCGTCCTTCTTCAACAAAGTCAGACCCTATGAACGTAGTCCATAAGGAATCATCCTCCACTTTTACCTTGCGATCTGTCAAAATGATCGGAATGCCCGCAGCTTTGGCCTCAGCCAAAACCTCATCCCAACCTGACTCAACGAACGGCGTAAATGCGATTACATCCACTTTTGACTTAATAAAGTTGCGAATGATGGCTATTTGTCTTTCTTGATTTCCTTCTGCATTCTGGATGAGCAAATCAATGGCAGGATCTTTCCCCGCAGTGGTCATAATCGATTCCGTGTTGGCTGCACGCCAACTGCTTTCCGAGCCAACAACGGCGACGCCAAGCTTGATCTTCCTTGTGAGTGCACTCCCCGTAAGGACTTTGGATAAGGACTCCGCATGGGCAACATCCTCATTGCCAGGGTAAGCGTTATCATTTGTAATCACATGACTGCGTAAAATAATCTTCTTCGGAATGACCTTTTCTTGATTCAAAATATCGAGGGCATACTGAATCGATTCTTTCCCACCCGTTGGACTTGTTACTGTGCCGCTAAGTGTGCCTTGCTTGACCAGATCGTAACCACCGTTCATCGTCTCGAGACCATCAATGCCAATGATTTTCACATCATGTAATCCTAGTGATTCGACAGCACGATACGCCCCAAGCGCCATGGCATCACTGTGAGCAAATACGAGCTTGATATCTGGCTCCGCAGTAAGTGTACGTTTCAATTCATCTTCCGCCTGATCGCGCCGCCAATTGCCATCAATGACTTTGGTAATATGCAGCGACGGGGTCCGCTCCAAATAAGCACGAAAACCGAGACTTGTTTCCTCTACGGAAGAGGAGCCTATCGCTCCTTTGATCTCTACAATTTTTGAGTACTTACTTCCTAATAAATCAGCAGTCAACTTGCCCGACTTCTTCCCTATGGCTAAATTATCTGAGCCAATGAACATCGAATAATCATATCCCGTGACGCCTCGGCCAAGAACGATAACCGGCATATCCTTATAGGCCTCTTTGACAATAGGGGTTAGCTTCTCCGAATCATTTAACGAGATAATGAGAAGATCAATCCCATAGTGCAAAAGCTTCTGCACATCATTGATTTGTTTTTCACTATTTTCAGCAGCATCCGTAAAAATGAGTCTGACATTTTTATGCTTCTCGGCCTCATTGCGAATTTCATTGTACATCGCGATTTGCCTGGATTCATTCAAGTTCGGCTGGCTAATTCCAATGAGGAACTCCGTGTCGGCCTTATCCGACTTTAAGCTAACAACGCCAAAAATGGCTAGAATGATGGCAGTCAGCACCATCACTCCAAGTAATCCATATCCGAATAAACGCCTCGGTGCGTTCACATTCATATGTCTATTCCCCACGTTTTCTATATTCCAATGGCGATACACCCATCACTTTTTTAAACGTATGACTGAAATAATGCTGTGATTGATAACCCACTCGCCTAGAAATCTCATACATTTTAGATGTGGGGTCATTCAAATACTGAATAGCTTTTTTGATTCGAATATCGGTTAGGCAGTCAATAAATGACTTGCCCAGATCTCTTTTTAACAATTTGCTTAAATACGTCGCATTCACATTCATCTGTTCGGCAACCTCAGACAGGGATAGATCTTCTCTGTAATAGTAGGTTTCCAAATATTTCTTCGTCATCATCACAATCGGCGTTAATGTATTCTCCTTGCTGAGGCTGTTCTTCAATTCATGATAAAGCGAAGGAACTTCCTCTAGCTGCTCGGTGACGACATGGGTAAGGAGCATACTGACACCCAAATATTGCTGCACCGAATGTTCAAACTCTTCATACTTCCCATGAAGTGCAGTCAGGTCGGACACTTGCGAAATCGCTGCAATAAATCCATGTTCGACGCTGAGAACAGCAGATATCGGGACTTGAGGCAGCATTTCGGTTAGTATATTTTTGATTGCAAACTCAAGCAACTGCGGATCCCATGTCTTCGCAGGCGCATTGATCGTCATTTTGCCCAGAGACTTCACAAGAAGCAGACTGACAGGTCCTTGAAAATGCAGTTGATAGAACGCATGGTCCTCTTCAAACTGATCCTGGGTCAGTCGTTCTGTAATCCAACTGCGCAAGAAATCTTCCCGCATGGTCACGGCTTTGTCTTCAAATTTATGATTCATCCACTGGGTGTATCTTTGTTGAATGCGATCCTTGTTTAATACCTCAGCTGCTTTGCTTACAACGGCTTGAAGTTCTGATTTCTGAACAGGTTTCAGCAAGTAATCAAAGACATTCAGTCTAACCGCCTGTTGGGCATATGAAAATTCATCATGCCCCGATATCACAATGACTAGGCATCCAGGAACCTCAATTTGCAAAAGTTCAATAAGCTCGAGTCCTCCCAAGATAGGCATATTAATATCGACAAACATGAGATCAGGGCGTACGGTAAGGGCTACTTCAAGAGCCTGCCGGCCATTCTCAGCTTCAGCCACAACCTGTATGCCCATATCTCCCCATGGCAGCGCTTTACATAGACCATTGCGAATGCGAGGCTCATCATCTGCAATCATCAGTTTCAACATTCGTTGTCACCTCATCCTGTTTTTTTAACAACATGTATCAAAGGATGCCTCACTTCAATGGTTGTCCCTTTGCCAAGTTCACTAAAAATTTGAAGGCCATAGGTCATCCCGTAGGTGAGCTGTATCCGCTCATTCACGTTGAACAAACCGATGCCATACTGATCCGAACGTTGCTTTTCACCGCGTAAAATCTGATTTAACTCCTCCAGTTTCTCTGGCGGAATACCCGCCCCATCATCTTGGATACGGAAATAGATCATATCCATATGCCGCTCTGCACTGATACTAATTGTACCTTTCCCTGTTCGCGCTTTGATTCCGTGATAGATCGCATTTTCAATCAAGGGCTGCAGAATAAGCTTCAGCACAAAGTATCGGTACAGCTCTTCCGAAATATCAAACTGAATGTCCAGCTTATCCATATAACGTGACATCTGAATAATCATATAGCTTTCCGCGTGCTTCACTTCGTCTCGAATCGGAATCCACTCATATCCTTTATTCAAGCCAATTCGGAATAAATTCGTTAGCGCCCCAATAATTTCAATAATATCGTCAGCTTCGTATTCTTGCGCCATCCATTGTATCGTATCCAGCGTATTGTAGAGGAAATGCGGTTTAATTTGCGCTTGCAGCACTTGAAGCTCTGCTTCCCTCTTCTTCTTCTGTTCTACATAAACCAAATTGATTAAATTGTTAATTTCTTCCAGCATATGATTGAAGCTGTTTCCTAATTGGCCAATCTCGTCTTTACTTTTAGGAACGAAACGCTGATTTAATTCCCCGTTCTTAACATTGGTCATCAAACTCATCAACTTGCGTATAGGTCGAATGAGCGTCCCCGTAAAATACGTTGATAGGAAGACAGCCAGCGTCAAGGTAATAATGGTGACAATCAGTGTGTATAGTTGAATATCCTTAACAACCTTCTCATAATCATCATTCGGAATGACACCGATAAACTTCCAATTATTCGTAGTAGAGTCATTATACAGAATGCGATAACGTTGATCTTTAATCGTTTGCGTAAAGCTTCCTTGCTGACCATTATGCAGCATTTCGCTCTGAATCCGATACACAATATTGTTCGTTGGCGCATACAGAATTTGGTCTTTGTAATCGAGAATGTACATAAATCCAGACTTGCCTAGTTTAAGATTCTCAAATATCGATTTCAGCATATCCATGCGCAGATCCATAAGAACGACACCGATGATTTCCTGAGATTGCGGATCCTGCACAGCGTGTACTAACGATAAGACATCGTAGGAACTGTAGTTCTGTGAGGTCGCAACATTACGTCCAATAGGATTACTAATAATCAATGTTTCGCCTGGGGCTTTAATCGCGTCTTGGTACCAGTCTTCTTCCGTTAGCGAATCTCGCGTGATCCGATTCATTTCATAGGAGACGTAGGACCCCTTCTGATTGACGAGCATGATGCCAGTTACTTCCTTGTTTCTCATCGCATACATCGTCATCATCTTCGTAATCTGTGTATTGTCTCCCGTTGACGGTCCTGGCACCGTAGCCATTCTCAAAAACTGACTGGAAGATGCATCCTCACTAATATAAGAGAGTACATCTTCTAGGTGACGGATATAAAGATCGACATTACTTTCAACCTGATGAATCATTTGCAGCGTATTCGCATCTGCCTGATTTTCAGAAAAGGTGCTGTAGGCCTTGCTCCCCCATAAACTTAACGCAAGAATCGAAATAAGAATAATAATTAGAAAGATACTATTCAGCTTAAATCGGATGCTGCGATCCTGCCAGTAACGAATGAGTACACTCACCCCGATCCTCCTCTGTCGTATCTTCCTCTCTTTCCAGTTCCTCTTATACTATCATATCTCAACGGTATTTTGGATTCGCTTTTTCAACTTCTTGCTCGTGGCTGGATTACGGTTCCTTTCCCTTCTAGCCACAATGACACGCTGTAACGCGATAAAAGCAAACAGTAGAAAACCGATCACGATCTTCGTCCACCACGAACTTAGCGAGCCTTGGAACATAATGATCGTTTGAATAACGCCTGCGCTTAATACACCAAGCATAGGGCCAACTAAATATCCGAAACCGCCGGTTAGCAGAATGCCGCCAATGACGCAAGCCGCAATCGCATCCATCTCTCCGCCCATCAAATGCAAGCCATAACCAGAAAGCATATAGAAGGTGAACACGATACCACTTATGGCAGAGCAAAAGCCACTAATCGTGTACACAGCCATTTTCGTAGCATACACAGGCAGACCCATTAATTCAGCGGACCGTTCATTCCCGCCAATCGCATACACATTGCGGCCGAACGCTGTGAATTTGGACACGTAGATGGCTGCTGCTACTGTAATTAAGGCGATAACAACACCAACCGAGATGGTGCCGTTGCCTGGCATTGGAATTCGGTAGTTTGAAATTGCGCTATAGATCGGATTGTCGATCACAATACTTTCTGGACTTATCAGAAAACACGTACCTCTTGCCAAAAACATACCGCCTAACGTAACGATCCATGGATGGATGTTAAATCGGCAAATCAGATATCCTTGTACATAGCCAAATCCTGTTCCAAGCACCAGCACAGATGGCATCACGACAAACGGATGAATACCTGCTCGCAGCATCACCGCAGAAATAACACTGATTAAAGCAATTAAGGAGGCAACCGATAAATCAATTCCACCCGTAATAATAACGAAAGCCATGCCCGTTGCTACAATGATCAGAAAGGCGTTATCTACAAATAAATTCAGAAAGACTTGCATGGAGAAAAAGCTATCAAACATCGCTGAACCCCCAGCGTACAGCGAGAGGAATAAGACAATCGTCGCTAGAATGGTGATGTTAGCCGATGTAATTCTAAATCGTAGTTTCATTAACAAGCACCTTCTTTTCACTTTTTCTATGGAATAGACTGTTTAGTTTCAACGTTAACACTTCAGATTGAACCAAGCTTACTAGAATAATCACGACAGCCTTTACGACCATAACAGATTCAGAGGGAACGCCGAGAGTATAGATGGTTGTCGTCATTGTCTGAATGAAGAGTGCCCCTAAGACAGTACCGCCTAAATAGAAACGACCTCCACGCATCGAGGTTCCCCCAATGACGACAGCTAGAATGGCATCTAGCTCGAACCATAGCCCCGCATTGTTGGAGTCGGCTCCCGTAATATTAGAGGATACGATAATACCGGCAAGCCCGGCGCAAAACCCACAAATAATATATACCGTCAACATGATTCGGCTCGCATGGATCCCCGTAAACTCACTGGATACACGATTGGAGCCAACCGATTCCAGGAACAAACCAAATGCAGTCTTCCGTGTGATGAAATAGAGAGCAAGGAAAACAAAGGCTGCTATAACAACTGAGAAAGGAATGCCTAGCAAATACCCACCGCCTACAAACCGATAGGCTTTGTTGGAGATCGTAATAATTTGACCTCCTGAGATAAGCTGCGCGATACCACGTCCAACCGTCAACAGAATCAGTGTGGCAATCATCGGTTGGATCTTCAATTTAGCAACCAGTATGCCGTTCCAGAAGCCGCATAGGGCACCAATCGCTAAACCTGCTCCTAAAGCGAAAACGAACGGAACGTGCTTTTGCATAAGAAAAGCAGCCAAGGAAGCCGAAATCGCCAGTACAGAGCCTACCGAAATATCAATACCTTCCATCGCAATGACTAGCGTCATCCCCAGCGCAATAATTAAAATTGGTGTTCCACGATTCAGAATATCAATGAGACTCCCGAATAAATGACCATCCTGCATGCGAATATTGAAAAACCCTGGTGTAAAAAATGCATTAAAGATCAAGATTAAAATAATACCAACAGAGGGCCATAATAACTTCTTTTGTGCCAAATTCTCATATAGGGTGTTAAATGGCTTCATCTCTGCTCCCTCCTTCTGCGATCATATGCATAATCCGTTGCTCCGTAATCTCTTCACCCGTCAGCTCGCCAATAATGTCGCGATCTCGCAGTACCATGACACGATCACAGCACCCTATAATCTCTTCCCATTCCGAGGTGATCATCAGAATCGTCATGCCCTCTGCTGCGAGTGACATAATTAATTTGCGAATTTCCGCTTTGGAGCCGATATCGATGCCCCGTGTCGGTTCATCCAAGATAAGGAGCTTCGGATTCGTAGCCAACCAACGAGCCAAAATGGCTTTCTGTTGATTCCCCCCACTCAGCTGATCAATGCGCTGCTCCATACTGGACGCTTTAATGTGCAGTAGATCTGTATAATGGTTGGCAATCTCCTGCTGTTTGCGTAGGGATAGCGGTTTGAACAATCCACGTTTCGCTTGCAAAGCGAGAACAATATTTTCTCGAACCGTCAACTCACCGACAATCCCTTCAACCTTACGTTCCTCTGGGCAAAAGGCAAACCCATGTTCAATCGCTTTCATAGGAAACATGGCTCTCATCTGTTCACTGCCAATCGATAATGCTCCCTCATCGGCCTTATCAATACCAAAAATCAACTTCGCCATCTCTGTGCGCCCTGAACCAAGCAGCCCAGCGAGTCCCAAAATCTCACCTTTGTGCAGCGTTAAATCGAACGGATTAATAGAGCCTTTGCGGCCCAGTTGATTCGCTGAAACCCACACTTCACTTTTCTTCATGCCAACTACTTTGCTCTTCTTCTCTTCTTCTTTCCACTCTCGGCCAATCATTTTGGAAATCAACTGCATTCTAGGAAGTTCTTCTGTTGGATACTCCCCAACAAGTTCACCATTTCGAAGCACAGTAATTCGATCCGACACTTCATACACTTGATCCATAAAGTGTGTCACGAAGACGATCGCCATGCCTTCCTCTTTCAATTTGCGCATAATGCGAAATAGCTCTTTGACCTCCTGTTGATCAAGACTCGACGTCGGTTCATCTAGAATAAGCAATCCGGATGAAATATCAACCGCACGTGCAATTGCGATCATTTGTTGAAGTGCGATGGAGAATTCGGCCAACGGCTTCGTGACATCGATTTGAATGCTAAGTCGTGCCAACAGTTCCTCCGATTTGCGATTCATGACGCCCCAATCAATCATCCCGCCTTGCTTGCGTGGCTGCCGACCAATAAACAAGTTCTCCGCGACGGAGATGTTGAGACATAGATTCACTTCTTGATAAACCGTGCTAATCCCCAGTGCTTGCGCATCCTTCGGTGACTTAATGCGTACGTTCTGGCCGTTAAGGATGACTGTGCCTTTATCCATCTCATAGACACCTGTCAAAACTTTAATCAAGGTGGATTTTCCTGCGCCATTTTGTCCCATCAATGCATGAATTTCTCCTCTACGAAGCTGAAAATCCACATTCGTTAAAGCTTTGACACCAGGAAAAAACTTACTGACTCCACTCATCACTAATAAGGGATGTTCTTGCATATGGCACTCGCTCCTCTATCGATTTATGAAACGAAATCAAGAGCATCGAAGCCGCTCTTGATTTCGTTTTCTCTCTATGACTCCTGTATCTTGTCAACCAATTCAATTAGTATTTACGATTAGGAAGCGCATCGATTGCTTTTTGGCCAGAGAACACGTCTTCATTGGATTTGATCCATTTCGGTACAGTTTTACCTGCTTTCAAATCTTTCGCAGCTTGATATAATTGTGGCCCTAACAGCGGGTTACATTCTACTACCGTATTCAATTTGCCAGCTTTAATTGCTTCGAAAGCTTCTTTAATCCCGTCGATGGATACGATTTTCACATCTGTACCTGGCTTTTTACCTGCTTCTTCAATCGCTTGAATCGCGCCTAGAGCCATGTCATCGTTATGTGCGTAAACGCCTTGAATGTCTTTACCCTCTGGCGATTTCAGAATCGCTTCCATCACTTGTTTACCTGTTGCACGATTGAAATCACCACTTTGGGATTTGACGATTTTAATGTTTGGATGTTTTTTCATTTCATCATCGAAACCTTTTTTACGATCATTCGCTGCACTCGCGCCAACTGTTCCTTCAAGCTCAACTACGTTCCCTTTGTCACCCATGTGCTCGGCCAACGCTTTAGCTGCATTCTGACCTTCCGTGATAAAGTCAGAACCGATGAAGCTTGTGTATAAATCTTCGTTTTTCTTATCGATACCACGATCAACTAGAATAACTGGAATTTTCGCATCTTTTGCTTCTTTTAGAACCGCTTCCCAACCTGTTTCAACAACAGGGGCCATGGCAATAACATCAACCTTTTGGGCGATAAATGAACGAATTGCTTTGATTTGATTCTCTTGCTTCTGTTGGGCATCGGAGAACTTCAAATCAATCGTCGGATCAGCCTTAGCAGTATCTTGAATGGATTGTGTTTCAGCACCGCGCCAGCCGCTTTCAGCACCGATTTGCGAGAAACCGATAACAAGCTTGCTGTCTGCTGCTTTCGCTGGCGCTTCCGATGTTTTTGCCGTATCAGGCGCTTTCGTTGCCGAAGTTGTTTCTGTTTTAGTCCCGCATCCGGATACCAATGTAGCCAAAACCGTTGCTGCCACTAGGGCCCCCATGAATCTCTTTTTTTGCACCATTTGTGTTTCCTCCTCTAATTAAATGCTTACAATGTTATTGTAGCTTTATGCGGTGTAAGCGTCTTTACACGCAAAAGTCATTTTTTGCACTATTCCGTCATACCCACTGAAAAGTGAGGCATAGATGTAAAAAGGGGCAGATCTCATGGATCTGCCCCTCTCTGTAACGCGCTGAACCTAGTCTATGTTATTGAATAATAGCTCTTGCTAGTGCCGCTAGATCGACAATATCAATGACACCATCATGGTTCAAATCTAACTTCTGTATTTGCCCCCAATTCGGACTGGATGCGGAGAGGCCATAGCTGAAGGCTAGAATAGCAAGATCGCCAATACTTACTTTGCCATCAGCATTAACATCCGGCGAGTTTGGCGTTCCGCCTCCTGTTACTTGTACGTTAAACGCGATAGGTGCCAATAAGGTCTCTACACCTTTTGAATTGGCAATTCGCACTGGAGAAATAGATAAGCTTGTATTGTCTGTCGCTTTAAGTGCTTTCCAATGCAGCGTTAACAAATCCCCATCAGTGATTACTGTATTCGCTGCGCCAAGACTAGCCAGCAGGATATGTGCTTGCCCTGGAGCTACCTTTTTAAATCCAAGAACAGCAAGACCTTCCTTCTTAGAAACCGCCGATTCAAGGTCAAGTTTATCCGCATCATAGTTAATGAGCAGGTCCTGAGCGTAAATCGCGTCTTCTGCTCTACTCGGTACATGAGTCAAGCCATACGTCATCTCGAATTGTTGACCAACTTGAATGGCCGTCGCACCCGACAATTCCCCCGCTACTTCGTTCGTTTCGATAACATTCGGCACATCTGCCTTGTACATCGTTAGATAGTCCATATTCACATTACCAATTGAACTATTATCAATGCGATAACTGATGACGTTTTTCCCTTGTTGCAAGCTCAATCGTTGCGAATCGGTAAACCATTCATCCCAGCTTATCGCTGTTTTATCGGGTGCAATTGATTTTACATATTTGCCGTTAACATAGACATTCACTTTGGCTCTGCCAGGCAATTGCGTTGTCGGATTATTGTTAGATTCCCCATTCACTTGAACCCCATAGGCATAACGTGTACCAACGATATAATCACCGGTTTCCTGTGCCTGTACGACGAAACTAGCTTCAGCTCCAGATGTTGTCGGCAAATGAATATATCCTGTACCTTGATAGTTGGCATGTGTAGTGTCCGAAGTAATATCACCGTAACGAATCGCATTTTCAGCTTGATACATATCTCCTTGACCAGGATCTCCAGAAGGTAGGTCTTGCCATTCATTAGGTGAAACGGGCTGGCCAAAGTTAGGTGTTCCATCTGGATGCCAATCGAATTTCTTGATATTCACTTCACGCCACCAATTGCGTCCTGTATCTTTGTACACGCGTGAATGATAGATCATCCAATCTTCCGTGCCGTCAGCAGACTTCACAAATCCTGCTCTAGCAGGACCCGATACTTCACTCGTTGCTACGAAAACATCATTCGTGCGCGACCATGAACTCGCATTCAATATATTCCCATCGGTGTTCATAAAATAGGACAACCGATAGCCATTGGACGCGTAATCACCTTCTGACATGGTGATAAATACTTTGCCGTCTTTTTGTAACACACGTGGACCTTCCCCGCCTCCGCCTGGTAAGAAGGAGCGATCTACTGAAATCGTATACGGATTATCCATGGGTGCGATAGCGGGTCCAATCGGTTCACCTGCACCTAACGTTCCCCACACGGCGTACAATTGCCCTTGATGCTCAAAGACTGTAAAGTCATTCGCCTGCTTATTAACACCATTCTCACCGGCATAAATCGCCCCTTTATCTATGAATGGGCTTTGCGGATCCGAAGTGGTCGATTCCAAAACCGTAGCCATATGCTGATAGCCGTAATCCTGACGATCTGCACAATAGTAGATGTACCATTTGCCATTAAAGAAAAAGATTTCGGGTGCGAAAATACGCGTTTGTGACCCGAGTGAATCAAATACAAGTACCTTTTCACCTTGATCAGTCAGTGTGCGCGATTTGGATACATACACTTTATTGTTGGAGTCCAAGTTGCTCGAAGATACGAAATAATAATAACCGTCATGATACGTGACGAAAGGATCCTGCCCTTGATAAAGCGGGTTGTTAAACTTGTTAAATACCGTCTTGCTTGTGACGCCCATTTCTTTCATAAAAGCGGATCTGGCAACGGATACGTTTTGGATCGCTTGCGAGAGCAGCGCTACCTTTTCATCATCAGTCATAGCTTGGGAATCAATCGTGTTTAGCGTTGTCTCGGCAGTAACCTTTGTTGCTCGAAGGTCATTTAAAGCACCAGGGGTTACTTCGCCTGCAAAGTTGCCCGTCAAATAATCAATCTTTTGTATTTCTGCTGTCAAATCATCTTTCTTGGAGGGGAGGATATGATCAGAAGGCAGATACAGCGCTGATTCGGGTACGACTTCTCTGCGTTGACTTGCGCTTTCCCACTCCATGCGCAGCCAGGATCCGCCCCAGCCTTGCAGATATTCAACTTTGATATCATAATGCTTGCCTGCTTCTAACGAAATGGCAACACTGTCCTGCGGGACATCCCATGTTTGTTGCCAGAAGTCAATAATCTTCTCGCCGTTAATCCATAATCGGAAACCATCATCGCCTACCATATGGAACGTGTAGTCTTCTGTAAATTGGGGGACAATGGTTCCAGTAAATCGCGCTGTATTATAATCGGGGGTTCCCGACAGTTGGTTAAAAATACTTGTAAATGAATCCCCATTTAGATTAGCAACAGCTCGTTCTCCACGAAAGTTATCGAAATTAAACACCGTTATATCTTGTCGATCATTTGGATTTTTCTCACATTTGTAGAAATCTCCCATTAATCCATGACCATCCGAAGTTGGATCTGCTGCACGAACGTTCAAAGGTACGTTTACTGTGCCGGTGACAAGGATGCAGGCCATGAGTATGCCGATGATTGCTTTTTTCATTTGTTGCTCCTCCTACGTTCTCGTATTCATTTCTATGGATACATACTAATGAAACATCTGATTGGATTGCTAAACTTGCCTACCTTGTTCCTCCTTCATCCATACTTAACATCTGCTTTAAACTTAGCATATTTATCCAAATTTAGATTTGTAATATCCCGCTCTTTTGTTCAAATTTCTTCCTTTAATTCAGCCACAGCCTCTACTTCTATCTCTATCTCTATCTCTATCTCTATCTCTATCTCTATCTCTATCTCTATCTCTATCTATATCTCTATCTCTATCTCCAACTCCAACTCCAACTCTACCTCACCCTCTTCCTCTTCCTCTTCCTCTTCCTCTTCCTCTTCCTCTTCCTCTTCCTCTATCTACCTCTACCTCTACCTCTACCTCTACCTCTAGCAAACAACCTCCCCCCGCCGCCCCGCCTCAAACAAATTAGATGGATTTTATGTGGCTATTTTTGCTGATTCTCTCGATTTGAAAGCAATAGATGGATTTCATACAGTTAATTTCTGCTAAATTCTACCTTATGGCAAATCTGGGTGAAATTAGATGTGCTTTTTCCATCTATTCACTAAATCAAAGGTAAATCAGAAGAATTAACTGTATATTTTACATTTCATCGAAAACTAGCTGCTCACAACCCATACATCTCCCACCATCACGCCATGCTAAGTTTGAAATGAGCTTCGCATACGACGAAAAAAGGCCTCCAGGGTTCGTACCCTGAAGGCCTTCTCTGTACTACTTCTTTGGCAATAAGTCTGGCGTCTTCAAAATGTTATACATCAGCATCGCTGCTTGCGCACGATTTGTTGAATCTTTCGGGTGGATCCCATCCCCGTATCCGTGAACCAGACCCAATTTGACCAAACTGGATACGCTGTTTAGCGCATAGTCTGAGATATCCGCGACATCGTTGAACGGTTGTAAAGCAGCTGCGTCTTGTTGACTAGCTAGTTTCGTAACTTTAGCCAAAGCCCGCTCAGTAAGTACCATCATGTCTTCTCTGGTTACAGAAGATTGTGGATGGAAGAAATTGCTCTCATCTCCTTCTACGATCCCCAAATCTCTGGCTGTGTTAATAGCTTCCTCGTAGTATTTCCCTTGCTCCACATCCGCAAAGCGTGCTCCCGCAGATCCCTTCAGATTCAGCGCTCTCATCAATAGAACAACATAGTCTGCACGCGAAACAGGAAGTTCTGGGCTAAATACGCGATCGCCAGTACCGTTTACAACACCTTTGCCCGCTAAGTAGGCTATCGCATCTTCCGCCCAGCTGAAGTCACTTAAATCATCAAACGGCTGCGAGCTGTCGATGTGGAATTCAGCCTTGGCATCTGGTTGCTGATTGGTACTAGCAAGGTGTGAATCGACGGATTTCACTTTGCTTAGTGACATTTCAGCTTTTCCTTGACCAATCGCCTCGAACACCAATGTGTACAACGTTTGATCGCCACTATCTCCAGCCACTTTCCCGACCCGCGTATGAGCCAGCTGAATGTGGTTATCCTTCACGACATAAGGAACGGAAAAGCCTGAAATTTGCGTCGTAGCGGTTTTCAAAGTAAGTAGTGATGGGTCAAAATCCACATTCAATTCATACGCGTAAAGATCATTCAACTCGTGTCCTTTGATGAGCACTTCGACTTTCTCTCCCTTGGAAGGATTTGGGTTTGAAAGTGTAAGTGTGTAAGAAGGCGTTGTCGTTTCTGTTGCCGCAAATGCACTAGGAAGTACAGCACTTGTCGTAGTAATTAGCATTAGACAACCTACAAACCATTTATGAAATTTCATGTCGATATACATCCTCCCTTACAGTTATCCTTATTGCATGATTTCACTAGCAACAATGGAAAGATCTTCGATATCTACTTTGTTATCCTTATTAATATCTGCTTTCATAGCATCTGCATCCCAATCGGCATCGCCTTGCTGTTTACCATAAGAAGCCGCTACCATCGCTAAATCACCGATTGTAACACCAGCACTTCCGTTGATGTCCGTATGATAGACAGGTGGACCCGATGGCTGTAAAAGCTCAAGAATAAGTCTGTCGATCTCAGCAAAATTTGTCTTCTTGGTTAACTTAATCGTGTTCAAACCTTGATTCAACGTGATCGTGATCGCAGATGGATTATAACGCCCCCATCCGAATTGTTTGTAATCAATGACTTGATTGGCTCCATCATTAACGGAAACATCTTGTTGAGCGATAACCGTACCTCCGGTTCCATTGGCAGCCATAACCGTCATTTGATAAGCGCCTGCTTTCTCAACATTTACTTGAAATAAGATATAGTCGCTTCCAGCCGTGTCCACATGACCAGCCACCTTGCCGCCAGAAGCTTCGTCGGAATTGTTAATTCTCACCGTACCTCCAAGAATCGCATCTTCCGCTTCATAGTTGTACATGGGGATTGACGGTGTACCAGATGGCTCCTGAATCAAAGCCCCATAAGCAACCGGCGTGCCGAAATTTGGCGTGCCATCCAGATTCCAAGTGAACTTCTGAGCACGAACGGAACGATTCGCCCAGCTTCCGCCCGATTTAAGATCCGCGTGATAGACAATCCAATCTTCTAAACCATCCGGCGACTTCGTAAATGAGTTATGTCCAGGACCGAATGCTCCCGCGGATTTGCTGAATACGGAACCTGACTTCATCCACGAAGCTGGATTAAGGACATTTCCATCCGTATTGGTCAGCATGCCTAAATTGTAATTATCTGTCCAACTGCCGCTTGCCGAATACACAATAAAGATTTTATCTTCCTTGATCAGAACTTCCGGAGCTTCATTAATCGTTGGTGTGCCATCAAGCTCCCAAGCTTGATCAGGTGAAGATAGCAACACGCGAGGTCCGCTGATCGTCCAGGGATTGCTCATCGGTGCGATATAAATCTTTTGACTCACATTCGTATCGCCTTCCCAACCAGACCATACGAAGTACATAGAATTGTCGCTTTTCACTAAGACAGTGCCATCAATAGCCCATTTGTCTGTGGCATCGGCTATCTTACCTTTCATCGTATAGCTGCCTTGAGCATCATTCGTATCGCTTTCGAGCACATACATGCGGTGATTATTATTGTTACCGTCATCTGCTGCAAAATAGATGTACCATTTGCCATTGATGTTCTGAATCTCAGGCGCCCATAACCCTTTGGAATACATGAGTCCACTAGGCGGAGTATAGACCGTAACACGAGGCTCGATGCCAATATCTTGCAGACGTTTCGCTTTCACGACTTGAATCGCAGCATCATTTTCCGATTTCACATAATAATAGTAGCCATCTTTGAAAACTACGCTCGGATCCGCCGAACCAGCACCGCTTGAGACAGGTACGATGGGGTTCTTGAACGTGCCGCTATCCGTCACCGTAATGATAGATGAGGCTGTTTTCCCACCAGCTGCCGTGACTGTAATCGTCGCAGTTCCTTTGTTGATCCCTTTCACATTACCGCTCGTATCCACTTGTACAGTGCCTGTGTGACTGGAACTCCACGTAAGCAGTTGGTTGGAAGCATCTCCAGGTGAGATGGTTGCTGTCAGCTTTTTCGTTTCATCTACTTTCAGCGTTAATGCTGAAGCATCTAAGGAAACGGACGTTACACTTTTCCCAGCATAAATAGCTGTTACTGCTTGTTTGGTTAGCTGGGTATGTGACCATTTAACATGTAAACTAGCATTACCGCTTGCGTGAACATACTCGACTTTAACCGGATACTTTTCTCCAGCTGTTAGGGCAATCGTACTGCTTATTTCCTCTTTGGTGCTGCTTGTTTTGTTAACGACCAACGTGTCGCCGATCCACACTCTAGCCACATTATCGCTATCCACATAAATCGTATGCGTCCCAGAATTCGTCGGCTGCACGGTTCCCACCCAGCGCGTGGAGAAATGATCCTCACCAATGCCTACGGTTGGGTCTGGCGAACCTGTGCCCTTCTCATTTCCAAGATCGAAATCAATCTTCGGTGTGAAAGATGTTTTAGCTAATGTTGTAAAATTCTCATCCTTAAAATAGCTCACGTTAAACACGGGCAGCGTATTGAAAGCTGTTCCTGTTAATGCCTTAATGTCGTTCACATCCCACGGGTGCCCGTCTGGATAAGTGATCCCGTGGAATGGCATCGTCGGCTCAGACGTCAATGGATTCGTATCCGATCCCCAAGGAAAGCGAGTGTTATCTCGACCGATACCGAATTCCCACATAACGAAACCGATATCTTTTTGACCATAGTGTTCCACAATACCTGTTACCGTTTGTGTCGATCTGTTCATTGCTTCATCCGCAAGAATTCCCTTGCTGACTCCGTAAGGTGTCGGATAATCGGACTCATACGGATGCCAAGTAATGAAGTCTGACGTAGGATCACCGCTAAATTGGCCACCTGTTGAGGATACAGGATGATTGGTATCGATTTCTTTGATCCAAATACGTGCATCGTTCATAATCTGCTTCGTAATTTGATCCATAAGTCCACTCTCGCCATTGCTCGGCTCATTATAAATGTTCCAGAAAGCAATACGTGAATCATTCTTATGTGCACCGACAATTCCTTGCACATACGCTTTCAATGCGGCTTTATTCGCTGCATAGTTGGATTTAACTGCATCCCCTGGACCTTCTACCCAACGACTGTTATGCGCACCGTAAAGTGGAGCTAATTGTGGCCCCATGACCGGATTGTCATTCCAACAATCATCGAAAAAGGCAAGTTCTACTTTGATACCGTGTTTGTCGGCTAGTTGCAAGAAATCTTCCAGATTGGCTAACAATCTCACACTATCGTTTTCCCACAACAAGTTATGTACGAATACCCGCACAAAGTTGATGCCGTACAATTCCGCATAGCCTAATTCGCGATCGTTAATATCGTGATCATATTCGTTCCATTGCTGAATCTGATTCACAACGTTCGTTGGTACGAAAACTGCGCCTTGCACCCAAGACCAGTCGTACGTAGGCATCTGAACTTCACCTAAATCTTTGACATTAATATTGTCATAGCTTGTTGCAACGTAATGTGCTCTAACACCAATCGCCCCAGTTGTATAGGTTGTATCAACCGCACTTACGATAAGCTCGTTATTGATATAAATATCAATATGGCTGCCGACCGCTTTAACCTTCATGCGATAGACGACATTTTGCGAAACTGGGTAAATAATCGATGCGAGCTCTTTCCAGTTATTATTCAGTCTCCCCAACTGCACACGCCCATTTGAGGTAAGTCCCGCATAATAACCTTTCATGTTATCTCCGCCATTGCTCGGATTCGTAACTCGGAAAATTAAGCCTGCATTATCATTATTCACACCGTTTTTCAACGTAATGTCGGCCTCATATTCAAAGTTGTCGAAAGAAGTACCCGCAGCAACGGATTTAAAACCTGGACCTTTATCCGTTATTTGATAAGCCTTGTTCGCAACATTCCATGTTCCTTCATAATTCGCCCAGCCATTCGCATTGTCATCGTTAAAATCATCTGAGAATGTATGACTGACTAGCGTGAAGGTCGCACTCTGAACCGAGGAGTCGAGCATGCCATTTTTAGTTGCCATAGCTTTCACCGTCGTTGTTGCTGTCAACGTGATTGGACCGTCATAAACAGGTGATGCCGATGTAGGCGTGCTGTTATCGGTTGTGTAGTGAATGTCGGCACCGACAGTCGGAGTCGATATGGTGACGATTTGCGAACTAGGGAATGTACCCGAATTCGGATTAATAACCGGTGCTGCCACAGGCAGTACAACAGGAGTTAATTGCTTCAATGAAACATTGTCATAAGAAACCTGTAGATTCTCATTCCATGCTCTCAGCCCAACTGTCCCCACCGCATACGTTGCATCTGTAAAATCGTAGGCCAACACGTCATTTACGTAGATGTAAAAATGCGTTCCAAGTGCAATCACTTTCAAGTGATTGTAGTCATTCGACTTGACGCCGCTTACCACTACTGAAGCTATTTCTGACCATGCGCCCGTCGCTCCCGTTGCGCTCATCTTTCCGATTTGAAGCTTCCCGGCAGCATTCATACCGGCGTAATAAGCATTCATTTTATCCACACCATCCGCCGGTGCCGTTGCTCGGAAAACCACCCCGCTATTGGAAGACACGGCTTCCTGTGGGTTCATATCGACTTCAAAAACAAAATCTTGGTAAACACCCTCCACGACGGACTTGGCCCCTCTTGGATTAACAGCCACATAGTTATAAACACTTTGCGTTACGGACCATGAGGTTTGGACCGGTTGGCCCAAATAATTCGTCCAGCCCTCCGCATTACCATCGTTAAAATCATCCGTAAATGCTGGTGTACTATCCGCAATAACATAGGAAGACGTCACCACATTCGAGACCATTTCGCCTGCTTTTTCTGCATAAGCTTTGATGATTACATCCGATGTCACCACGATTGGTGAGGTATAGATGGCGGAAGAAGCATTCGGCAGTGTGCCATCCAGCGTATATCGGATGGTTGCCCCTGCGGTTGGCGTTGTGAGCGAAACATGCTGTTCGCTGTTGTAAACGCCTGAGGATGTACCAAACACCGGAACAGCTGTCTCCGAAGCCGCATACTCTTTGACCTCGAGATTATCAAAGTTCGTTGTCCCCCACCATGTTCGAAGACCAATAGAGCCAGCGGAAGTAATTTGTTTGCCGTCATTATCAACAAAGTCAATCTTCGGCGTTATCATATCATCGACAAACACTTGAATGTGATTGCCCACCGCGACAACTTTCATATGACCGCTGCTATAAGGATAGGAGACACTCGTCAATTCCTTATATTCGTTGCCGCCAGCACCAACAACCCTGGAGAGCATAAGTTTTTTGTCTACACGCAGTGCAGCGAAATAACCATTATACCCATCCGCCACGTCACCAGCCGGCGAAGTGACGCGAAATAATAACCCCGATTGATCTGAATTAATGCCGGAGACTTGGAGGTCTGCTTCATACACGAGATCTTTGAAATTAGTAGTCTGAAATACCGTTTTAGAGCCTGGGGAACCAGTCGTTCTATACTGATTCGCGGCATTGACTGTCCAAGACCCTCTGTTCCCTGCATTATCGGACCCATAGGTTGTCCATCCGCCTGCATTTCCATCATTGAAATCCTCCCTAAACACAGGCAATGGATCCCCCGTTGCTGCTGATACGGATGCAGCAGGCAATAACGTAATTGTCATACATAACAGCAGCATATACGCCCAAGCTTGTCGAATCTGTTTGCGATGAAAAGCCATTACACGTTTCAACCGATTTCCTCCCTCTACAATCAACAATGTCATTCATGCTTATCCTTATTTTGACTGATGAACACTTTCATGTATTTAGATTATTTGGCATTCCTTTATACTTTTCCGACAATTCGCAAAAAAAGCCCAACCATTTCATGCTGTGGTTGGGCGAAACCTGATCATCACTTGCCGAGATGCAGTTTCCGGTATTCGGTTGGCGTCACACCTTCCTGCTGAAGGAACCTTCTATTGAAATAGCTTGTCTGTATATAGCCAATTTCTTCCCCAATCGATTTCACGGTGCGCTCTGGATTCGAAAGCAACAACTGCTTCGCGTTCTGAATACGGCATACGGTCATATACGTAAGCGGGGTCATACCCGTTATTTGATGGAAAAGCCTACAAAAATAAAAAGCGCTTGTTTTAGCCCGATCTGCCCATTCCTCGAGAACAAAGGGCTGCGCTGCCTTTTGCTGCATTTCACCCAAGATTCCCTTAATGCGATCCATCCGTTCATAGGATTTCCGTGAAGTAAATGGAACCGCCCCCATCATCCACTCCGTGATGGCTAGATAGGTCAGGGCTGAGACCTGATTTTTATTCTGAAGCCATGGGCCTTCCAAAGCTTCCAATACACGATGCATCGCATCGCTTAGTTCATGCATCGAACCACTGAACGACCATAATGGCGTACGATGAAAGCCTTTTTCCGTCATATACGTCAGAAGTCCTTCTCCATAGATATGCATCCACCGTACCTCCCAAGGATCCGATCCACTGCTCTCATATTTCTGTTCTTCTCCAGGAAAAAATAGGAAGCAATCCCCTGCCTTAACTTCATAAACCTGATCTTGGAGCGTTACGGTCCCTTGTCCAGATAGGATGATATGGAGGTTAAAATACATCAACTCGCCCTTGAGACGAATTGCACTATGATTGGGATCTTCATTATACCAACCACAAGATTCCGGAAAGCAGAAATAAGGATTATTCGGCAATTGGGCAATGAACATCTGTCTTCGCATAGTTCCCCCTAAAATAGCAATATTGTATTATGAGAAGCAATATTTCATTATATTCAATTTAATAATAATTGCATAAAATAGCAATAAGGTATTATTTTAAATGAAGAAAGCGGGTATGTTCGATGTTAAATAAGGATAAAAGTTACAAAACTCACCAGTTCCAATATGGCGTTTGCTATTATCCGGAGCATTGGGAGCGCTCTCTATGGGACGATGATTTTCGCAGAATGAAGGAGCTCGGCTTCAATGTGGTTCGTATGGGTGAAACGGCTTGGAATATTTTCGAACCCGAAGAAGGTCGCTACAGCTTTGATATGTTTGACGAGGCTATCCAATTATGTGCGAAGCATGATCTGAAAGTTATTATGGGAACACCTACCTATGCGCCACCTGCTTGGCTAACTTCTGCCTATCCTGAGGTGCTCCGCGCCGATTTCAACGGTCAATTGATGCAGCACGGCTCACGGAGACATTACAACTATACATCGCCAAAATATTTGGATCTATGCAGCAAAATCGTAACCGAGATGGCTGAGCATTATGGAAGCAACCCTTATATTATCGGGTGGCAAATCGACAATGAACTCAACTGTCATATGAGTGTTTCCTTTGCTGAAGCTGATCATATCGCTTTCCGCCAGTGGTGTCAGGAACGTTATGTATCACTTGATACCTTAAATGATGCATGGGGGACAGCATTCTGGGCACAGACTTACACGGACTGGCAGCAAGTGTATCTCCCACGGCCGACCGCTACCTATCATAATCCTGGGCATTTGCTTGATTTCTATCGGTTTACGTCCGACTCCACCATTGCCTTCGCCGAGCTTCAATCCCGTATTCTGAAAGATAAGGCGCCGGGGCAATTCGTCACGCATAATGGTCTCTTCTCTAATATCGATAATCAGAAGTTGACAGAAACGGCGCTAGATTTCATGTCTTATGATTCCTATCCTTCCTTCGCCTTGGCTAACACGAAAGAGCCTAGCCATTTCCGCGACCGGTGGTGGAGCCAAAGTCTTGGCCGTGTCCGTGGCATGTCATCCAAGTTCTTGGTTCTTGAGCAGCAATCAGGGCCAGGTGGTCAATCTGGATCTGTTCTGCTTGGGGGCATGGATTATCTCCAGTTCACACCAAAGCCAGGCCAAATGCGCTTGTGGACCTACCAATCCATAGCACATGGTGCTGATGGCATTCTATATTTCCGTTGGCGCACCTGTCCGTACGGTTCAGAAACGCTTTGGCATGGGTTGAATGATTACGGCAATCAGCCGAATCGTCGCTTGAAGGAAGCTGAGCAAATCGGAAGAGAAATTAGACTCGCCGAGGAAGCGATCCTTGAGAGCTGTGTAGATGCGCAAATCGCGATTCTTTCCGACTATGACAATGACAGCAACAACCATATCGACCGCTACATCGGTAATTCTCAAGGAAGTCATGTAGGCGCTATATTTCGTGGTTTGACAGAGAAGCACTGGACCGTAGATAGCTTATCTGTCCGTCATCTACATACCGAAGAAAGCGTCCAACGGTATGATGTTGTCTTCTATCCAAACGCTCAATTATTGGAACCGAAAGATGTGCAGCAGTTGCAAGCGTACGCAGAACAAGGCGGGACTGTAGTACTTGGTCCACGCAGCGGGTACAAGGATCGTTCCAACCGTGCTTATATGCTGCCTTTTCCAGGCATCGTAAGGGAACTGTGCGGTCTTGAAGTGTCCGAATACACTATGGTTTCCAGCGAGAAACCTTCTTACGTCCGTTTCGTGGATACAGGAGAAAAGCAGTCTAGCGAGAGGATGGAAGCGCCCGTATTTAACGAGATTCTTAAACCCGAACATCCGCAAGCTGAAGTATTGGCAACGTATACTGAAGATTATTACAAAGATAAGCCTGCTATCATCCGTGTACCTGTCGGTACAGGCAGTGTCATTTATTGCGGCAGCCTATTCACCATTGAACTCGTGCAAGCCATTATGCAGCATGTAGCTTCAGCTCCTAAGAGCAAGCAGCGTGTGACAGCTCCCAAAGAGCTTGAAATCGTTTCACGCAGAGGACACGGAGGTCAGCCACTTGATTTCATCTTGAACTATACGAGTGAGACGCAGACGTTAGACATTCATGAGACGGGCACTGACAGGCTAAGCGGACAATCGTTTCAAGGGGAAACTACGATTGCCCCCTATGGTGTCATGCTGCTCCAATATAAATAGACATATTGACAACCTGATGTGCAAGAAGCCAGCAAACTCTTCCGTTTGCTGGCTTCCTTTTATGATCGTAGAACTCTCATGCAGAAAAGTTAAACTTCATTCTCCTGTGTGTGATAATACGACTGTCTTGTTTGACGTACCTGCTCTCTGTACTTGCCAGGATTGACGCCAAACCTCTTGACGAATTGGTGGCTCAGGTAAGAAGCATCCCCCAGCCCGCATGCAGAAGCGATATCTGTCAGACTATCGTTGCCGTTCTCTAGCATTCCCTTGGCTTTCTTAAGTCGAAGCTCACGTATCATCTGCATCGGGTTCATCTGATATTCTTCCATGAAAATTTTATCCAAATAGTTCGTATTTAAATGCAAGAGATGGGCTAATGTTTTTCTCGTCACTTTCTCATGAAAAGACGTATGAATATAAGAGATGACCTTCTCTAAACGTTCACCGTTTCTGCCTGCCTGGACATTGCGATGAACACGACCGTTCTGATCCCAGCTCTCCAATAATAAATGCACAACTTGCATGCCAATAGCTGATATTTCTATTTCCCGGAAGGGAGAGTCCTTCTTCTGCCAAGCTGCCAAAAGTTTGTAAAAAATGGCGGAGTATGCCGCTGGATCTATCATTGTCATGACTTCCGTTAAGGGATATAAACGGAACAAATCAACCTGATAGCTGTTTCTCACATCGATTAACATCCAAAGGTGAAGACCGGGCGTAGCTGATTTCTCAGCGAAAGGCATTCCTGGGGCGTGCAGCATGACCTGTCCAGCCCTCGCCGTTTGCGACTTGCTGCCGTCTTCTACGTCCACTTGTCCTTCCACGATAAAGCTGACAACCCAGTACGGATATATTAGGTTCTGTATATCGATGGCCTTATAGAAGGCTTCCTCCACTTGGTATAAGCGAATATGCCAGTATTCGTCCATCAATCCTTTGGGATCCTTCACCTAGCTCACTCCTAACCATCACTTTCAAGCTTTGCTTTTATGAAAGCTTCTCACTTACATATTGCCGTATTTGTTCGGAATTATCAAACCCCATCCATTTCCCTTCGATGATGGCTGCAGGTTGCTGCCGACAACCGATGCATTGGCTTTGACACCGCTCTAAACGAACCTCGTGAGCTTGCTCCACCAATTCTCGTAAGACGTGGCCGTATTCAAACTGCTGAAAATTTCTAATACAGCATAGGACCTGCTTTCCCATGATTATATCCCCCTCTCTTATCATAAGGACGTTCTAGTTCTACCAATACTTGGTGTCGTAAAAATTGCGAATCCAGCGATGCTTCGTGCGGAGTGTATGGAATATCTCGTCGGAAAGGGGCTCTGTCTGAAGCACCTGAAAATTATCGTCAGCATGCGCTGGGATATGCATAGATACCAAAGCCGAAGTAACGGCAGGCGAGTGCAGCACAAACTTAATCGCAAGTTGAGCAAGTGTCCTTGTTTCTTCATCCAAATACGGACGAAGTCGATCCACTTTCGCCATATATTGGGATCGTGGCACATTTTCAAAAAATGTTTTACGAAAGTCATGATCTGCAAATACGGTTGATTCTGTTAAAAAACCTGTTAAACCGCCTTCATCAAGTACACATCTTGCGAAGAAAGCAACACCGTGTTGTTCACAAAGGGGTAATAAACAGTCCAATGCAAGCGGATCAAAGATATTGAGAATGGTTTGTATCGAATCGATAGCTCCACTCGCCACCAACGCTAACGCTGTATCATGCCTATGATCGGTGATGGATATGCCAATTGTTCGAATCTTGCCAGCCTCTTTGGCCCGAATCAGTTCTTCCATCCAATAGTCGGCTTTCTCCCAACCAGCCCAATACTGATGCATTTGCATGTAATCAATCGTTTCTACACCTAATGTTCGCAGTGACTCCTCAATATCAGAGGTAATGCACCCCTTGGGGAAGCATTCCTCCACAGGAGTAGGCATCCCCCAAGAATAACCAGGTCCACGAGGGCGTATTTTCGAAGCGATGAAAGGGCGATCGCCCTTCCATTGCTTTAATGACTTGCCGATAAGCTCTTCTGATGCCCCATAGCCGCGAGCCGTATCGATGAAATTCACACCTTTGTCCAAACTGTGCAACACGGCATGAATTAACTCGTTCTCATCATGAGCACCGAAAGCGCCTCCGAGGCCCATCGCGCCAAAACCAAGCCTAGAGATGGAATCCCCCGTAGCCGGGAAGATACTATATTTCATAGGACTAGACCTCCTCTTTGGATAGAAAGCGCTCATAGACTGCTTTCCCATTCTGTGAAATGATCGGTCCATTCTTATACTCAGCGCCGGATTTTGGGTCTGTAGAGCCTTCTACTGAATATTGAATCACATAAGCTTTGCGTGTATCCTTACTTCGGTTCGGCGTACTCCGGTGGAACAACAACGAGTGGAATACGACCATACTTCCCTTTTTCAAAGGTACTGGTGTCCCCTGAACGTCCCCATAGTAACACAACCAACCGATGTCCGTTTTCACATGTTCCACAAAGCCCTTATGATGCGAGCCCTCTTGGATCCAAATGCAACCATTCTCAAGCGTCGCGTCTTCAAGTGCAAGCCAACAGGTTACATAATGCATCGGCTCAATTGGTGCATAGCCATTATCCTGGTGCCATGGAAAATCTCGTTTGGCTTCTGGTCGTTTATAAACCGATTGATCCCAATACAAACGAATGTCTGGTCCAAGAATTGACGTAGTAATATCTACGAAACGATCATCAGCCGTAAACTGCTGTAGTTCAGGCCTCATAAAGTTTAATCCACTAGTAAAATTGATCTGATTCGGTATGTTGTTAAACCCTTGTCCAGCTTCACTTAGACGACGCTCGGATTCCTCATCCAAACCATCAATGATGGTGCGTACGCGATCCATTTCTTCATTTGAGAATAAATTTTCGAAAATGATAAACCCTTTTTCTTGGTATTGTTGCAGCTGTTCTTGAGTTAACATGCTTTATTCGCTCCCTTGTTAGTAAGTATTCTTACAATGCAATCATCTAACAATTGGCCCCCCTTCACAATTTGCAGGCTACACTATTTCATTGTGTTTTTTACTCTTTTTGAGGTATAGAGTGACATATAGCGCGAGACATTATGAATACATAGCAAAAAGCGCAGCTCTGCACAGGCAGAAACTACGTTTTTATTTTTACAGGATTAACAGGCGCTATTACGATTCTAATACTTGCAATCTAAATTGGTAAGGAGTAATGCCCATATGTTTCTTAAAGGTATAAATAAAATGCGATGACGTAGTCATTCCTACCTGCAAAGCAATAAATTCCATCGAATAATCGGTATTCTGAAGTAGTAAACACGCTTCTCTCAAGCGTTTGACCGTCACGTAATCCGACAACGTACTCCCCGTATTTCGTTTAAACAAATGGGACAAATAATACGATGAAATGTGCAAGTCAGCAGCAAGATCCCCCAGCCGGAAACTCTCACGATAATTCTTGTCTAACCATGCCATCGCTTCTTCCACTAAAGCAATTTTGCGAGATGTCCCCTTCGCCCGATCCTGTATATTCTTCTCCATAATGACTCGTAGTTTACGGAGTATGGTAATAAACGTTAGAGCAACCGCTTCTATTTGGTTTTTTGTTACATTTTCATACAAATCATGTTGCAAAAACGCAAATTCTTGCTCGATCTCACTAACCTCGAACGATTGCACGGGGAGAACGTCTTTCCATAACCGTAAGAATAACGTGTGCAGTTCAGGAAAAACAGCCAAATACGGTTGGAATACTAAGGGTTCAATCACCATGATAGTTCGAATATAGGGCTCATTACTGCGCACATTAGCATGAATCCGATGTAATTGATAAGGCTGAAAACAATATAACGTTCGCGAGGACAAGGGAATAAGCTTGTTATCCATAATAATATGGCCATCTCCTTGCTCAACATAGAGAAATTCCAATCCTTGATGGGCATGGAACATCGCATAGCCATTCTCATCCATGGTAATATTTCGATGTGTGAACAGAAACGAGTTATGACATAGCACATTATCAATCAGTTTCACTCGGCACCTTCTATCTCAAAAAAAGCAATATATCGATATTTTATCATAAATACGGGAAACTTTATTACCTTCATTTTCCTTACAATGAACATATAGATTCACACTATGGGAGGTAAGGTATATGAATGAACATCGTGACGTTAATGTGATGGACACCGATTTCGTTATGAAAGTAAGCTCTCACCAGGAAGGCAGATACTATCGGCCGAAGGATACAGCACATGCCTTAGTTGCGCTATTCTGGTTAGAGTTCGAGCTTTCCCGCGCTGTATTTGGCTGGTTGCCTGCTGTCAAAGAATTTGAGTCCAAGTCGCAGCTAGGCCGTTTTGGCTATTTGCATAATCAACATGCCAAGTATCTCTTTCATCGGATATCAGAGTTACCAGGTCCCTCAATAGAGAAACAAAACTGCCCTAGCCTCGTACGAGAAGCTTTGGAGAGAGTCACGCTTGCTCCATCCGAACAATCCTTTGTGACTGGGTATCTTATTCTTTTACAACATCTCTATAACGAATATGAGAAATTACAGTATCAACTGGATCCCATTCTCGATGCTCCAACCTTAGATATCTTGCGAGTTTGTATGCTTGATCGTCAAGATTTGTTCAAATGGGCACATGATCACATCTACTTTGCAGGGAGTGATCATGCTCAGCTTACACACCAAACATCAGAATGGCGGCACTATGTCAATCAAGTCTTGCAGATATATGTTTACGCCACTCAGAACGAAACTGCCTCACTGAACTGGCCCGTTCCTCCTGCTTACGAAGCGGCAGGGCCTGTCCCTACGGATTCTGCCTGGAATGAAGAGAGATTCCCGATCCACGTTTTCGATAGCAAATATAAGACAACTTATGCAGATCCAAGCATGTCGCCACTTCACGACAGTATTAAACAAATGCATTACATTAATGCCACCGAAATGGGCGCAGCTGAGTCCTTATGTTATTTGTACTATGGCGTTCAGCATATGCCTAAGCCATTCTTTTTTGATCTTGCCCGACATCTTTGGGATGAAATCCGCCACTGCCAAATGGGTGTTCGTCGGTTGGAGCAAATGGGCTACAAGACGTCGCAATTCAAATATTTCAAAGGCTCACCTGGGAAGGGATTAACCGATCTTGCAGCGGAGTGGTTCCCCGATATGTATGCTGGTTTGACCATGGTTGCCGAGCCATGCTCGTTTATTAAGAAACGCAAGAGCGCGGAACAATTCTGGAAATTCGGTGATGCGTTATCCGCCATTCAATGTGAATTTGATATGGCGGACGAACGCATGCATGTCGACTTTGGCAAGATCTGGGGGCCAGAGTTGTATAAGCAAATCAACGATTTAATAACAGCTGCCGAAATGTCTGAACGCTCTCGTTTGCGCAGGATTGAACAACTAGGTGCAGCTGCTTCCCCAGAAGAAGCCAAGAAAATTGCCAAAAACTTTCCGGGCTTCTGCGGGCTTTCTACCGTTGAGTTAAATTACACAACTTACTAATGAAGAAATTTCTATCAAAGTACTTCGAGGAGAACAGACTACGTTTTACAAGTAGTTTTATATGAAATAAAGACGGAGCCCGCAAACTCGCGGCGCTCCGTCTTTATTATTGCAAAAATATCTGCATTACAAATGGAAATATTATACATTTTATTAAATCTTATTTCCCTCAACTGGCTGTTTCGACCCTTTTTTCACTAAGAGGAAGTAAGACAGCATCGCGGCAGCACTCGTGGTTAAAATAATAACCCCTAATGGCACAGCCGTGTGTTCACCGGCAATACCGACTAGCGGAGAAACGACCGCTCCGAGCAAAAAGGGAATGACCCCCATCAACGCAGCTGCGCTGCCAGCCATATGTCCTTGGCTCTCCATCGCAAGCGGAAAAGCTGCCGTGGATGTAATACCGATGGATGCTACGAAGAAAACGAGCGGAATCACGAGTGCATACAGCGGCCCATGAAAAATGGCCACCAATAAGACGGCAATGCTCGCAGCACCCGCGAGCCATAGACCGAGCAGCAAGAAGAATTGCTCCGACACTCGGTGAGCCATTCGACCGACCAACTGTGAACCGATAATCAAGGTGATACCATTGGATCCGAACAACAGGGCAAATACCGTAGGCGAAACCCCATAAATATTTTGATAGATAAAAGGTGTACCCGACACGTAAGCGAATACCCCCGCAATCATGACCCCTTGTGCGAGCATATAGCCCGTAAATGAGCGATCGCGCAAAAGCGATCCATAGTTGCGAAGTTGCTGGACAAAATTGCTAGGACTACGGCGCTCGACAGGCAGCGTTTCTTTGAGACTCCATTTGGTCATGGCAAGGAGGAACATCCCCAACAACGCCAAAGCAATAAAGACGCCAATCCAGCTCGATAGTGATAGAACACCGCTTCCTGCCACGGGCGCCACAAGTGGGCCCAAGTTCCCAACAAGCAAGAGTAACGAGAAAAATTTGGTAAGCTCGTGGCCGCTAAACATGTCACGCGCAATTGCCCGGGAAATGACAATACCCGCTGACGCAACAAACCCCTGCACGAGTCGAGCAAAAATCAACAGCCAGATGCTCGGCGCGATCGCGCAAGCTATGGATGCTACAACATAAAGAGCCATGGAAATAAGCAGCGGTTTACGCCTGCCGTAGACATCGCTGAGTGACCCCATAACCACTTGGCCGACACCCAGTCCAAGCAAACACGCGGTTAGGCTGAGCTGGACAAGGGAAGCTGTTGTACCGAATTTCTCCACAATCTGAGGAAAGGCTGGTAAATACATATCGATGGTAAAAGGGCCAAGTGTCGAAAATAAACCGAGCAGCAGTGCTAGTCTGACGGCATGCTGATTGTTCTTGTTTGTCATAATATGAGTTTCTCCTATACTCCCATTCCATATTCGGAACTTTTCTCTGTATTTGGTTACACCATAACATAACTGTATTGTTTCTGACAACAGTTAATTATTACGCATGGATGTTCTCATTTTCATCGAGGTTACCAGTGACACACCAATAACGAGGATGGCGGAACCGATCATTTGAGCCAAGTTAACTCTAGTTCCCACTAACAAAAATCCAACAAGCATAGCGATGAATGGTTCTAAATTAATATAGTTAGCTGCCCGGCTTGCCCCAACGACCTTCACCTGGTAAGCCCAAATCAGCGAACATATCGCCTGTATGACCACCGCTGAGATTAAGAGTAATCCCCAAGCCCAGACTTGCCCACTAACATGAAAGATAGGTTCATACACCATAACGACAGGATACAGCAAGCAGGTCCCGAGCAATGTGCTATATACCGTAATTACAAAAGGATCTAGCCTCTCCGCTATTCTTCTGGTTTGGATGATAGAGATGCTAAAGGCAATCATCGATATGAAAATCAAACCTATTTCCATGTTCAAATGAATGCCTTTCCCAAAGCCAATCACCAAATAAACACCGATTAACGCTAGGATAGAGCCTGCGGCTACTCGCACGGTGAGCGCTTCTTTCAGAAAAAAAGCCGCTAGAATAGCGGTAGTAATAGGGACTAACGCGATGATTAAAGCAGCAGTAGTCGCATCTGTTTCTCTTAATCCGATAAAAAAGGTACTATGATGGATAAGTACGGCTGTGATCCCTAACGGCAATAATTGTTTCCAATCCTTCAGGTTGACCCGGACTAATTTCCTTGTTACCAGCCCGTAAATCAGTAAAACGATAATGGATAATGTCAATCGTAACGCGGCCAGCAACAAAGGAGAAAACTCCTTAGAAAGCATGGAAGCGAACACAAAATTACTTCCCCAAAGGGTTACACAACATAAGAGCAATCCGTCTGCCCGCTTCAACACGTCAACTCCAATTCGCCTTCTGCCACACGCTCAATACGTAGCGCATGGTGCAAGCCAATGCCATATCCGGATGAAGCCAAATCTTTGCCGACTACCTCAAAGATAAGTGTATGTTTACCTTTATTTAGTGATAATTGAGCAAGGGAAATTCGCTTAACGGGTATCGCATACTCTGTATCACAATATTGGTTAACTGGATCGCCAATAGCCATACCGTCTATATACACTTGAACGATTCCCCTATCCCTTCCCATTGTATAATCCGCAAACAGTTTAACCTTACCTGTGTTGTTAGGCCAATGGAAAACCATTTCAACAAATTGCCCCGCCGCAGAAGCTTTACAAACCCGACCTTTACCAATATGTTGCTCTGGCTCGAATGGAAGTCCCCCTGTATGCCAAGGGAATAAACTTTGAACCTCATACAAATACAAGGAAGATTCCGTATCGTACTTTGCTTCTTGCACGTAGGATTCCGCCTCAGGCCAAGAACGCTCTACGACTTTCGCAGCTATATCTTCTGGAAATGGAAACAGCAGTCTGGCTCCAAAAGAAAGAAAATTAATGCTATTCAACTGCGAGCGCAATGAAAAAGGCAAAGCATAACTATGAGGACGATCGCCATAGCTTCCTGTTGTTGTTCGAACATAGACAGCTTCACCTTTTACATGATGCCAGCTAGCCAGTTCACTATCTGGATTCACCGACTCATTCCGGTCAAAAGTCTGATCGCAATTGGCCCAATAGCAGATTCGATAGGTTTGGCCAGTTTGCAACTCGAATGGCAATCCGATGCCCTCTTCCATCTGCTCCCTCTTAATCAGCAACGTTCGGTCCTTCTCAGGATCAGGCCTCCAATCGGAAACAAGATCATCCGGAGGCAACAATCGGCTTACCCGAATAGGGAATTGGTCCGGAACGGAGAAGCCCTCTGCGAGACTATCCCTGAATTGAACATTCTGCAAGGAAGGGCCCATTACATGGAAGAAAGTACTGAACATCAATTGATTTCCTGCTGCAGGCTCACCGTCATACACTTTAGCCATTTTTAAATACGCTTTGCGCTGGAAAATCCCCGACATGGCGGCGTATTTGACCTCCATTTCAGACAAACTACGCAAGAATGGCGTGATGTCCGCACCTGCTTTGTACAGATACACCAGAGCAATCATGCTGCAAACGATACAGACGATATCATGGGATTGATATCTCCGTTCATTCATTGGATTTTCCGCCCCATCATAAAACCATCTGCCATCCGTCTCCCACTCCCGAATCATATACCATAACAAGCCGCGTGCGTACTCTAACAATTGGCCTTTTATCACGGGATCAGATTCGTAGTAACCCGTTTTGGCGACAGCCATAGCGACTAAAGCAACAACGTTATCCGTAGCGTCTACAACTGGATTCCCTTCCGAACTACCCGTAGGATTATACTCGGTCCAATAATAAACGCGGCCATTCCAAATCCCTTTGTGAAACCCGTATCGGGGAATTTGGTTTATGACAAACGATCTTGCGTCCTCCAGATAATGTCGTATCCCTGTTCGCTCATACATATTGATGTGGAGGGAGGCAATAGCTGCACAAACGTGGTGATCGGGCTCATGAAGATGCCAATTGTAGCCGTACCCGTCCAACCACTCCCAATCGAACACATAATCCCACCCTCCAGCCCACTCGGGACGTGGGTGGAACTCATTCGGATAGAACTGCTCCACAAATTCATTCGTTCCATCTTCTTTCCAACGCGTATATCGGAGAAAGGCGAGTAGTTCTTCACTACGGCGCCAAAACTGTTGATCCTCGGTTAATACGTAAGCAGGCAAATATTCCTGCAAAACAAAATCATGCATGCGTCTTGGATAGTAACGGTTGCTGTAGGTGAGGGTTTGCCTATCGTGACCTGTCATGAATGGCTTATAGGGCATAGCTTCATCCTTGACTAAACGTTCTTGGACAGTCGTTCCTATGACATTCGAGACGACTGGCGTTTCCGCTTCCCTTTGAAGCGCGTCATGTACCACTTGGAACGTCACAAGCTTTTCTTCCATCTCCGTCAAACCAAAGAAAAACGAACGAAACAATGGAATCGTCCATAAATTATGAGGAGATGGTTGTAATTGGAGTTCAGGCAGCTTGTTCCAAAATTCCTCTGGTGATAGAACCTCATTGATATCTTCCACGTCGAAAACTAAATAGGGTTCGCCAAATGCGTTCTTTAATCGTGAACTATTCATTCCCTCGCCTCCACAATACAGATCAAATAAAACACATGTATCATACTTGTATCGTATTTCAATCTCGATTAAAATACTAGTGAAAATGTTATTTCTTTTTACGTTATAATGAAAATAACCAAATACGAATGGAAGAACGATATGATGAGACGAGAAATCAAATTCAGATACTCCCAGCTGGCTACCATTTTACGCGAACAAATACTTTCCGGTTATTTGAAGCCGGGTCAATATCTTCTGTCTGAGAATGAATTGTGCAAACACTATCAGTTGAGCAGAACGTCCGTCCGCAAATCATTAGATGAATTACTGAAAGAAAATTTAATTGTCAAAAAGCCAGGACAAGGCACGATTGTTTCGCCTGATCTGGTCATTCCCGTGAAACAGCGAAAAACACTGCGCATCGTTGCCATCTCTCCATCCCATTTTGCTGATAACGCCATACCGTTTATTATTGATAGGTTTCAAGAGGACCACCCTAATGTTGATGTAAAACTGTTGAGCTTCCCTTCTCATGATTTTTGGTCATCCATACGGACGAGCAGTGAAATGGGACTGAACCCAGACCTTATCTTTGTAACTGACCGACAGGTTATGGAAATGGAAGATCAGGCTGTCACCTTTGTTGATTTACGTAATCCGCTAAAAGAATGTCTGCCAGCCATGTATCCAAGAATGGTATCTGCTTTTCGTCGTGAAGACGCCGTGATCGCTGTGCCGGTTACTTTTTCCACCGTGTATCTGGCGTATAACCCTAATTTATTTGATACCTACTGCGTTCCACGACCGGATCCAAATTGGACTCAAAAAGATTTCATCCGCGCTGCGCAGAAGCTAACCGTCGATACAGATGGCGATGGCATCGTAGATCAATATGGAATGTCCCTTCATTCATCTTCCAGCCGTTGGCCTGTATTCGCCTTGCAAAACGGTGTCCATTTTAACCGTTCGGCGCATAAAGAACCCCTTGTGAAAACGTTGAACTTTATCCATGATCTATTGTATCGCTTCCGAATTGCTACTTTATCCTCGAAGTACCCTTCGAGCTCAGAAGCATTTATCCATGAGAAAGCAGGTATGGTTCTAACTACATCGATCGAGCTTGCAGGTTGGAAAAACGAAAATCTAGGCTTTGAACCGCAAGTAGCGGCTCTCCCCTTTGGGGAACAGAAAGCAACGCTCCTATTAGCCAATGCCTTTATGGTGCCAACCACCTGCAATGATTTAGAGCTTGCTACCCAATTTCTTCAAATTGCATGCGACCTTGATGTACAGGAAACGATCAGTCGAACCTCCCCATTCTTATCTGTTCTAACGTCCGTCAACGAAAAACTTTGGGATAAGGACACGCTTGAGTCTCTAAACATCGTTCATGACTCGATCGAAAACAGCTATTTTCAGCATGAGGTATTTACGGATTGGACTATACTGGAGGAGATGGAGGCTGAAATGGGGTTGTATTGGGCAGGACTGGAGTCGGCATCCTCAATCGCAGCAAAGCTGCAGAATAAGATGATCACTTAGCTTGTTTCTAAAAAGAAAGAACTCGATCTTTCTGTTGAAAGCTTCAATTAAATGGAAATCATGCCGTTAATTTCGCATGATTTTGCGTTTTAGTCCATTTAGATGGAAAAACTCCTGCTAAATTCCAACTATTTCGCTCAATCCGAGCAAATAGCCAAAAACAGCTGGAGTTTTTCCAGTTATTCACTTAAAACAGGTGGTCTGCTTCCTATTAGCTGTATATTTTCCAGTTATTCAATTTTTCGATTTTATTTATGTTGCGCAATAACAAGATAAAATAAAAAAAAGACTGCATTCACCCAAGGAGGAATAGGTGCTTGTAGTCTTTTGAGTTTACCTGCAAATACGATCAACTTAGCGTCTGAAGTTTCCTGCGGATCCAGAAAGTTGTTGTTCTGCGATTTGCACTAACCGCTTCGTAATCGTGCCACCAATGGAGCCAGCATCGCGTGATGTCAGATTTCCATTGTATGCTTGAAGCTGAATCCCTAACTCTTGTGCAACCTCATACTTCAGTTGATCCAATGCTGCTTTTGCTTGTGGAACTGCCAATGTGTTGTTAGCCATAATGTTATACACTCCTTTTCTTGGTGTGATATTATCATGTGGAGTTTGCAAAATATTATACATCAGCTCAAAAAATATTTTTCTTTTCATTTTCCATATCAAAATCTAGGCATACTTAAGTTTCAATAATGCCTCAACATAATAATAATCACCATAAATGAGTGAAGCATCTACATGAATATCTTTCATGAAATATCCGGTCCCATGCAGCAGTAATCCCTGTGATTCTTCCTGCCCTTCCGTGTAATTATGGAACAAGGAAAACAAGATCTCTTCGGCAGCCTGCTTATAGCGTAATCCCTCATCCGTTCCCACAAGAGAAGCTATTTCTAAAAGTCCCGAAGCGGCAATTGCTGCTGCCGAAGAGTCGCGAGGCATGTCATCCGAATCTTTAGGCAAGCGAAAATCCCAATAGGGCACCTTATCCGCAGGCAAATTAGCAAGAAAGAATTGTGCTACTTGCTTCGCTGCCTCTAAGTAAGTCTCTTTGCCGGTATATTTGTAGCTGAGAGCAAATCCATACAGCGCCCAAGCCGCTCCTCTTGACCAAGCAGAATCGGCCGCATAACCTTGACCAGCCAGCGCTTCCACACGAGCGCCTGTCTCTGGGTCGAAAGCGACGATATGATGGACCGATCCATCCCCTTGCATAAATTCTTTGAGCACCATATCCGCATGAAGCTCCGCAATATGTCGGTACCGCGGATCAGCAATTACTTCTGAAGCCCAGTACAACAGTGGCAAATTCATCATACAATCAATGATTGCCCAACCACTGTGATCTTCATTACCCCAATTCGGCCACGCGCGAATAAAGGATCCCGCAGGATTAAACCTTCCTGCAAGTAAACTTGCCGCCATGAGTGCATGCCGCTTGGCAGCTTCATCTTCCAAATGCTCATATTGTTTGATACTGCTAAGTCCGAACATAAAGCCAACATCATGATGTAAATGCTCAAATTCCCATAAGGTTTGACTGATTTGCTCTTCGCACGCAACAGCCAATGTTTGCAGACGTTCATTCTTCGTTTCGCTATAAACCAACCATAACAGTCCTGGCCAAAAACCCGCTACCCAGTCATGGGCCGAAGTCATCACAAAGCGACCGTGCTCGGTTCCATTCGGAAATGCTGCTCCAAAGGTATGACTTGTTTGTTCAATTTTATCAACAACTTGTTCCCAAGCCTTCTCTAACCATACGTTGTCCATGTTTGACTCCCCTTCTAATACCTATTATTGCTTACGGAAAATGTCCGGCGTCACGCCGTAATATTTTTTGAATCTCCGAATAAAATGCTGCGGGCTTTGGTATCCTACTTTTTCAGTGATTTCATAAATTTTAAAGGATGTTTTTTCAAGCAGCCTCTTCGCTTCTTCCATTCGCGCATGTAAAATGTATTCACTCAGATTTAACCCTGTAATCTCTTTATAGATTTTGGATAAATAAACAGCATGCAAATAGACATGCTCACTAATCGATTGTAAGGTAACATCCTTTGATAGATTCTGATGAATATACGTTTGGATTTTATGAACTAGCTGTTGGTGATTCTCATCATCGACGGTGGGAGCTCCCTCAATCAGGGCTTCGAGAATAAGGATGCACCATGCTTTTAATTGCTTCGCCGAATGAATGACACTGTGTTCTTTATGTACGGAGCCGATACCAATAATATCTTCCAAGACCTTGCCTTTTTTGTGAGCCAAAAATGTGAAACAGCTTAGGATATGTAAGTAGGCTTCTCGAAGATGAGCACGTGAGTCCGCCTGTTTTTGCTCCAATTCTTGAAAAATCGCATGAAGTTTCTCATTCATTTTGTCGAGATTATTACTCTCCATCAGTTGTATCAGCATTGGTGCTTGATATAAGGAACGCAAAGGTTCCAATCCACGGCTAGACACGTCATGCTTGTTCAAGTTAAATACGCCTTGGCGTTCTGATGCGCTAAAAACGGATGAGACAACTGAAGAATAGTTGGCATGAACTTCTTCCGGAAACTGTGCTGGCGTAGACAGATAGATGGCAACGGTGCCTTTTAAATAACGATGAACCTGTTCCAATAAGAGATTGGCAATCGAAACCAGTCCCTCCTCACTCCAAACCGTACGTCCCGAATGAATCGGCTTGAGCATCAAGGTGACATGGTCTTGCGGCGCTTTCCTTGTCCACAGACTAAAATGACCTTGAAGCAATTCCTCCGCCATATTCATAACGGCATATTCAAATAATTTCATATCGGAAGCTGTGTACGATTCATAGAAATGAGGATCGAATTGAATGACCATGAATCGAATGCAATCTCCAAATGTAAAGGGAATTTGATACATCTCGAGTTTTTCTGTCAGCTGCTTATGTGAGATTTCCGCTCCTTGCAAAAGATCATTCAATACATTTTCTTTGAGAAGGGGTAAATTCTGATGGAGGATCGCATTGGCCTGTTTAAAGGCTTGCGAATGCTGCAAATCATTCTGACGCTTTGAAATGACGCGGCTTACAGCATCTATGAGCAATTGATCACGCACGGGTTTAATCAAATACTCAACGGCATGGAGTTCAATTGCCTTCTTCGCATACTCGAATTCCGCATAGCCAGTCAACAGAATAGCATCAATTTTCCGATTCGATTCATGGATTTGTTCTAATAAATCGAGGCCACTCATGCCTGGCATGCGGATATCTGTGATGATGATATCAATGGGGTGCATCTCCATAATCGCAAGCGCTCCTTGGCCTTCATACGCTTTATGAATCGTGGATATCCCTAGTTCTTCCCATGGTAAAGTTGCTGCTAACGTTTCTACTTGATGCTTATGATCATCCACAATCAGCAATGAAAACATGGTATCACTCACTCCCTTGCTGCTTTCTCCCAACTTAACTCAATACGTAAACCGCCTAGAGCTGAATTGTCCAATCGCATACGCGAATGCTGTCCAAAATAATAGTGGAAGCGATGATAGACGTTCCAAACCCCTTTCTGCGGGGAATCATTGTGCTCATCTTCCGTCTTAAGCCTCAGCTTCGTCAAAGCTTCCTCCGATAGACCTGGCCCGTTATCTTCAATGATCAGCCGGTAGAGCGGACCGTCATCGAGCCCGACAATGGTGATAATCCCGTTCATCGAAATCTCCTCGAGCCCATGTACAATGGCGTTTTCAATGAGCGGCTGAATCATCAGCTTAGGAATCTTCATCGCTTTCATCGTCTCGGGCACGGAAATGATGTACCGAAATTTATCCAACTGCTGATTCATAATATTCATATAGTTGACAGCCAGCTCTAGCTCCGTCCCGAGCGTTGTCTCCAACGTCTCATTGCGGGTCGTATATTTATAGTAATCTCCCAAATTGTGCGCCATGGCAATCACCGATTGGTTTTTGTTCATTTTAGCCATATTTACGATATAGGCTAGGCAATTGTAGAGGAAATGAGGATTAATCTGCGATTGCAGTTGTTTCATAACAGCTTCTCTGGAACGAATTTCTTCTGCATATACACGTTTAATCAATTCATCTATTTCTTTTGCCATATCGTTAAACGAATCAAACAATTGCCTAAATTCGTCCTTGCGTAAGCTTTGTATGCGATAGGCAAAATTTTTGTTCTTTATGTGTTCCGAACTGCGAATCAGAATGCGGATAGGGACTTGGATATAGAAGTATAAGAAATAAGCAGCTACCATACCGAGTAAGAGAAGTAAAAACAGAATAATGTAAAATAAATTCCGACTGTGATTGACCGGGTTTAGGATCTCCTCCAAGGGTTCAATATCAACCAAGCTCCAGTTAAGCTTTTCGGAAGGAAGGACATAAAGAATGTATTTCTTGCCACTCAGCTCTACGATTGTTGAACGTTTCGTCATTTCACTAGCATCCTTGAAGGGATACTCTTGCATGAGTTGCTGAATGAGTGTCATATTCGCCGTGCTGTTATAGACGATTTGATCCGATCTGCCATAGAAAAAGGCATCGCCATTACCAGCTAACTTAAACTCGTCTAACAAATTCGCGATATTTTTTGTAAAGAAATCCACACGTATAATGAAATCCGATTTCATGATATCTGCCGGTTCTGCGTGATAAGGAGAAACGAAGAAACGTGAAAAAGCATCCGTTTTGACACCGCTTATATCAACTTTTGTTAATTTCCAATTAGCAGTGTAATCCCTTAAGATCTCCTCTTGATTCAGTCCTGTTGAAGGTACCGTAGACAAGGCGAGATTAATTTTCGGGAAATATAGCGTAATAATGTTCATGATTTGATTCGTCATACTGAATAGATTCAACTTGCTCTCAATGGATTGAACCACACTTACGCGATCATAACTGGCAGGTGGCAATTCACCATAGGCTACCTTTTTGATTTCCGGATCTTTGGTGACGAGCGTGGCGTAGATCATATTTTGATCCAATAGACTTTCAATTCGGTTGAGAAAGTACGATAGCTTCTCTTCATTTCTAGTATTAATTTGATTCTCGATGACTTTTATACTCTGTTTATAGGAATAGGCGTACAGGGCAAGAATGACAACTAAACTCATCACGATAAGAAGGATTACTCTCTTGATTAGATTCATAAGCCGGTGCTCCCTATCTTCCGTTTGCTCTATTATACCAATTGAACGCCTATTATTGTTAAAATCATACAATGAAAACAGCTCCTAGGATTGCCCTAACAGCCATTTCATTCCTATTTATTCTTTTACTGAACCCAATGTCATCCCTTGTACGAAGTACTTTTGCAGAAAAGGATACACGAGCAAGATCGGGACTGTACCAATAAAGATTAGTGCGGATTTCAGGGAACGTTCTGATAATTTAGCCAAGTCCTCTGGATTGAGACCAATTTTCGTAAAATCGAAGCTGGCAATTAAGGCTTGCAGAAAGGTGGCTAATGGAAAAAGCTCAGCTTTGTTCATATAAATCATGCCGTCAAACCAAGCATTCCAATGGAATACCATGGTAAATAGAGACAATGTGGCAATGGATGGTAACGAAATTGGCATGAATATCGTGAACAGGATTCGGAAATGTCCTGCCCCGTCCATCATCGCTGCTTCTTGGAGTTCTTTGGGAATTCCTCGGAAAAAATTCATCATCAGGACGACATTGAAGACATTAACGGCGGAAGGCAAGATCAACGCTAGAAGGGAATTCGTTAATCCTATTTTCTGAACGACCAGATACGTTGGAATAAGTCCGCCATGGAACAGCATCGTGAAGACAAAAAACCAAGCATAGAAGGTTCTTCCTTTGAAGTATAGATCATCTTTCGACATGGAATAGGCGGCCAGCATCGTTAGAAACATCGTAAGCGCCGTACCCAGCACTGTCCTGATCACACTTACTCTAAAAGCGATGATAAAGTTGTTACTGTTCAACGCCTTTTCGTATGCCGTGAAATTAAAGTCGATTGGCCAAAATTTAACTAAGTAAGCTGTCGTCGCATAGTCTGAACTAAACGATACTGCCAGGACATGAACCATGGGAAGAATACAGAGAAAAGCGGCAAGTGATAGGAAAATATAGTTTGAGAATTGAAACATCTTCGTGGAGAACGATAATTTAATCATGGCTATATCCCCTCAGAAAATCCTGTAATTTGCATATTTGGATGCTAATTTATAAGTCGTAGCAATGAGTATAAATCCAATGATGGACTTGAAAAATCCAACCGCTGTTGCAAAACTGTATGACCCTTGCTGTAAACCAATACGGTAGACATAGGTGTCAATGATATCGCCTTTCGGATAAACAAGTGGATTATAGGTGTTAAATACTTGATCAAATCCAGCATTCAAAATGTTGCCTAATGATAAGGTAACAATAACAATAGCTATAGGAATCACAGCTGGAATCGTGATGTGAATCGTTTTCTGCCAATTATTTGCACCATCAATATCTGCTGCTTCATACATATTCGGGTTAATACCAGCCATGGCAGCCAAATAAATAATCGTGCCGAATCCAAAATCCTTCCACACATCACTGACAACTAAGGTAAAGCGATACCAGTTTCCACTTCCCAAGAAAAAGATCTTATCCAAGCCAATCCCTACGAGAAGCTGATTGATCATCCCATTGGTAGACAATAGATCTGTAAGAATCCCACCGAGAATGACCCACGAGATAAAATGTGGCAGGTACACCAGCGATTGAATAACTCGCTTGAAGATGACTACACGAACTTCATTCAGCAATAAAGCGAAAATGAAAGGTGCCAAGGAGCCTGCTATAATTTTGAGAACAGCAATGATAAGTGTATTCCAAATGACTTGCAAAGCCGTTGGATCATGAAACATAAATCTAAAATGCTTTAATCCTACGAAAGGTGAACCAAAAAGACCTAACCATGGTTTGAAGTCTTGGAAGCCAATCGCAAATCCGACCATCGGCGTATAGCTGAAAATAAGCAATAACACAACGGAAGGCAATAGGAACACATGCAGTGGCCACGTTTGTCTTAGATTGAAGAAGCCTTTTCGTTTTTTAAGGGGGATTGCCCTCTCTTGCAAAGCGTATTTTATCGTTTCCGATTTCATCCGATTCGTCTCCTATCGATCGTCAGGACTTCTCTATAAAAAGAAAATGCGGAGAACCCAAGTTATGCTAGCGCTCCGCATTTCTTTATCAAAGGATGGGACAATTACTTAACGCTAGCTGTATACTCGTTCACTTCTTTGGTAATTTGTGCGCCGCCTTGCTCGTTCCATTGCTTGACAAAGGTATCAAAATAATCCGGTTTTTGTTTGCCGTAAATGATTTGCAGGAAGGTTTGCTCTTCCAAGGCAATGAGTTGCTCCCATTTCTCTTTCATGGTCGGTGTATTTGCCCCAAAGAATCCACTTTGCACATCTTTGTTCAGCTGTTGAAATGCTACAGCAAACCCATCAATCGTTAATTGACCATTCTCGGCAGCTAGTTTCTGTTCAAAAACATTATCTTTCTTCCCTGCTGCGACACGTTGGTAAATGTTAGGTCCAGGCATGACATTCGTAGGCGCTGTTCCTGATCCTGGCGACATCAACAAGTAAGCATTCAGACTGAGCGTACCTTCAGGAATGTTCTTCCAATCCGGCTTGCCCTCTTTCATGACATAGTCATAGCCTTCTCCCTTACCGTTAGCAAATGGACACTGGGCATCCTCAACCGAGCAACCATACATCGTATCCCAATATTTAAAGATGGCTTCCATATTCTTAAATCCTTCACGGAAAACATAATTCCCATAGGAAGGCGGTGATGCCTGTCTTCCTACCTCTCCTTTAATTCCCGCTGGAATTGGATATGGTTTGAAATCCAAGGCTAGATTTTTGGTTTTGGCTTCAGTCACTGCCGTACCTACTGGCCAGCCGCCAGCCCAGCCTGGCGCAAAAGCGATTCCAGCTTTACCCGAAGTAAAGTCTGCCATGGCTTTCGCTGCGTCTTGTGTACCGAAGTCAGGGCTGATATACCCCTTACTGAACCATTCTTGTAATTTGCCTAAAGCATCCTTCACACTTGGCTTCGTTGATCCGTATTGCAGTTTACCGTCTGTCCCTTTCAACCATTGGTAAGGCTGATCTTGACCAAAAATAAACGAAGCATCCGACATGAAGTTCATCGTTGGTTTATGGTAGCCCGTGTTTGCCCCAAAGGCCATGCCGTACGTATCTTTTTTCCCATTGCCATCAGGATCATTGTTTGTAAACGCATCCATGACAGCTTCATATTCTTGCACATTCGTTGGTGCTTTGAGGTTTAGCTTCTTGAGCCAATCCTCACGGATCCACATTACGGTATTCCCTACAATGCCATTCGACAAGGTAGGCAGACCATACAGTTTTCCGTTTCGTTTGACCAAATTCCATACTTCCGGATTTTTTTGATAGGACTCCTTCACCCTAGGCGTTGCATACTTCTCAAAGGCCTCGTCAATGGATTGAATTTTCTTGGAGGCAACAAGATCTTCAAACACGGTACCAGATGCACTGAGAACGTCCGGCAATGCTTCGCCACTGGTTAATGCTAAACGAACTTTCGTTTCCAGTGCACTCGCATCCGTAACCACCCATTGATATTTCGTCACAATACCCAGCGTGTCTTTAAACCAACGGGAGATTGGATTATTCTCAGGCGTGTCGCCATTGCGAAGCTTATCGGACGGTTTGAGAGCAATCGCTGCCGTGATCGTAACCGGTGGATCAAACTTCGTTCGATCATTCTCCTTCGCTACAGTTGTCACGCTCTTCGTCGCCGCCGGACTTGCAGACGGTGAGACTGCCGGACTATCCTCTGCATTCGTGCAGCCTGCCAAAACGCTCATACCAAGTAAGATGCTTACTATTGCTTTTTTTGATGTGAACTTACGCTTCATGTTATTTGTTTGCCCCCTTGTAAACTACATATCTTACTCTTTTATTATGGCACCCGGTAAAAAGGATTGAAATGATCGGGATTTAAGATCATGAACTTTCGTTAATCAATCGCTTCGCTATGAATGACGACTTTCCCGATCTGTGGATGCCAATAATTACCTGTATTCTGTTTATACACGATTTTCAGGAATTGAGTACCTGCAGGAACATTACCGCTATACGTAACTTTCTTCCAATCAGTTGCTGACACGGCTTTCACAGGTGAAAGAATCGTGTAAATCCCATTCCCCGGCGAACTGTAGAGTTCGAAGTCAACAGAAGTCTCGAAGGGCCAGAACCACGTCTCCACTTGATAATTCTTCATGTCCATGTCTGGAGCCGCTTTATATACAATCCATTCGTCCGTATTCCCATTTCGCTTTAACCTGGAAGTATCCCCTCCGAACCTCGTAACATTGGCGGTGTCGAAGCTCAACTTACCGGAATTCTCATACATTTTGCTAAAATTATACACATCATCTGTCACCGTAGCGCTTGACGGCGTTGGCACTTTACTCGTTAGTGTCACCTTACCGATTTGGGCATTCCACGTATTGGACGAGTGCTGTTTGTAAATGATTTTGATATACTGTGTTCCTCTTGGAATCGTTCCGCTGTAAGTCACCTTATTCCAAGCACCAGCGCTTGACGTTGTAGCAATTGTCGGCGAATAGGAGGAATAGTTCACATTATCCGGAGATATCGCGAATTGGAAGTCTGTGGACGCCTCGTAAGGCCAGAACCATGTATCTGCGCTGAAACTCCGCAGCTCCTTATCCGGTTCAGCTTTGTACACAATATACTCATCTGTATTCGTAAGTCTTACTAATCGCGACGTATCATCACCGAATGCCGATGGATTAGATCCACTAATGCTCAAGTTCGGACTTCGCTCGAACATCTTGGCATCGTTGTAAACGTTGTCAACGACTGTAATACTTGTCGGCGGAGGAACAATACTCGTCAACGTGACTTCACCAAGCTGCGGGTTCCAATTATAGGCACCATTCATCATGTAAACGATTTTCAGATACTGTGTCCCCGTCGGCAGCATGCCGCTGTAATTTATTTCTTTGTAGTTTTCAATTCCACCTGTTTTGGCTGGTGTAAAAGCTGTATAAGTCACATTATCTGTGGAGGTATAGAAAGCAAAGTCGGTTACGCCATCTTGTGGCCGGAACCATGCCTTCGCTGTAAATCCGGTAATATCCTTATTCGGCTGCGCTTTATAAATGATATACTCATTCGTTATTGTTTTTCGGATTAACCGAGAGGTATCCCCACTAAATTTACCTGGCTCTCCTCTGTCAAATTTAAGATTACTACTATGCGCATACGTAAGGGATAGGTCATCCAACACATCGACAATCGTATCTGGAATCGGGTCAACGACATGAATTGGAGGTGCTGTCGGCGCCGGTAAAGGCGTCGACACAGCTGTGTTCAATTGCAGTTTTAGTTTGTGCGATAGCCCATCCCCCGCTTGCGTATCGACCTCAAATTTAATCGTAGGTGTGAGCTGTAAGATCGTAATGCTCGGGTCTTTGGCAATCACCGATAATCCGGCTTTATGAATTTCGTAAGTTACCTTAGCTTGCAGATGCGTAGGATCCGAAACCGCGACATCCAGCATACTGCCCTGATCCTGCAACAGGATGGAGGAAGGATTCGATGCCGTGAGATAGCCAAACGTACTTGGTACCCAGAAATTCGCCCCCAGAATACCTTGTGTTTTCTCCTTCACAGCTTGCACATTCGTATTATTCACCAAGATTTCAATGTTCGGATTAAGGCTGTAACTCGCTGTTTCTTCTGCTGATTTATTCGGCAGCAAGACGTAAGTGTAATCTTGATAGAACGGATTTGTTCCATGGTCCAGCCAAAGCGTCAAATAATTCTTACTTAATATCGTCGAAGCGCCGCCATTATTAATCTGTGACCAACTGCCCTGAGAAACATCTCTTTTTCCCTTTAAGGCTGTCGGTTGCGGGAAGTAGTACCCGCCTGTTCCTTCCAAATACGCATAAGATACATTGCTCATTGCCTCTGTCCATCCTAATCCAGCGGACTTCGTTACCCCGTTCACAACAAGCTGTTCATCCCCTTTGACCCTTTTCGAAACATGCAGAGGATCTAACACAGGACCAACCGCCTGCGGGGCGTAAACTTGAATTTCAGAAACATCATTGGACAAATCGCTATCATTGCCGTGGAAAATGAATTTGATGAATCTGGCCGTCGTATCCACGACATCATAGGCTTCTACCTCTGCGGAAAGCACGGTGTTGTGACCGCTGAACACAGGCGTCCATGTGGTCCCATCGACAGATGTTTGAATATCGAAGGCAGAAGTTTTATCCTTGCCATTCGGAAAGCTGATCCCTACATGCCCGATTTCCTGAGAGCTGCCTAAGTCATACTTCAGCCACTGTCCATCGCCAGTCGTTGACCAGACGGTTCGAATGTCATTGTCCTTCACCTTCGCAGATTGACTAGATCCTGTGCTATCCGTCACACCGTTTACATACAGTGGAGTCACTGATGGCAGGATGAGAAGATTTCCTGCTGTACATGGCGCATAGAGTTGAACTTCCGTGATGCTGTTCCAAGGTCCCGTCGAGTTCATATGACCTATAATTTTACAAAACTAGCTTGCGTATCTGGGAAATCGATGACTTGAAGCTGCGTGTCACTAACCAGACTGGAAATCCCCCTATACTCTTGATTCCATACTACGCCATCCTCTGAAGTCAGTATTTCGAAATCAGTCGTTCTTGCAGATTGAAGATAGAAGTTAATTCCTACATACCCGACGGCTTGTATCTTTCCAAGATCATATTGAATCCATTGTCCATCACCTGACGCCGACCATCTAGATCCAAGATTATTATCAAATGTATTCTCAGGCACATTCCCATCATTCCCGCTATCCTTTACGGCGTAGACTTTGTGACGTAATGGTTCACTGCCAATTGGTGAAGAAGGAGGTGAATCCAAATCAATCCCGTGTGTGACTCTTGCTGTTGTAAGCATGCGATTCTCAACCGTTGTTTCAATCGTACGGTTGTCTGTACTTGCAATGCCTGTCCCTAGCGCAACGACTTCATCATCAAACATAAACCAGGATTTCTTCGCTTTTAACGTGCTTCCATATCCCTTCAAATCCATACCAGCTGTGGCATACTGTCCTTGAAGCTCTGTACCTCCTGCCCAAGTTGTCGGACTCCGATACCCAGCGCCTTCCGCATCTTCCCTCGGCATTGTATCGACAGTTGTTCCAGGAAGCCGATATTTATTGACAGTTGCCCAATAATCGGTAAATTGGAACGGATCCTTGTTATATAGATAGGTCATACCAACACCTGTGTACCAGCCTTTAGGATTTTCATTATATTTTTCATCATACTCGTATGTCCCTATACGATGCGACGACATACTAACGCCAAAACCAAATCCAGGCCGAAGATGTACGACTTGATCCATGCCAGCATAAACTTTGGAAAGTACCTTCTCTTCTCTTGGTATTACACTGCTGTCATTCATAATTGCCTTGGCCAGGACAAGCGTACTTAAATTAATATCCTTATAGAAATTAAACTGGCTATCAGCGATAATCCACGCTTTCACCATCGCTTTCATTCGCTGTGCATCGGCCGCAGGAGCGTGCTGCGCTAGGCGAATAATAGAGGACATGACACTATGTCCAGTGGTATGATCTTGGTAGTCGCTGCGAGAAATTGCTCTCCCTCTAGTCATATCCATCATGGCACCGTTATAGATAAGCGGTTCATAAGAATGGTAAATCCAATTGTAAACATTCTCTGCGCCACTATTTGTTGGCTGCCAAGGCGAATCGTTCAGCAGCAGAAGCAGATACGACAATTCTTGCAATAAACTTACAGCATAGCTACCGTTATAAGGGTAAATCTCATGTTGTATAAACGATCCATCCCGGTAAAAGCCATCCCCCGTTGTCACATAATCATACACTGGATTCAAAGCATCTCTGGCTAAAGTCAGCTTCGCAGCTGACTTTAGAATCACGCCCCGTAAAGCAACGATCTGGCATTTCCATACCAAGTTCGCTCCTGTTGCCGCAACTGCTCCCTTATTGGCTTTGCTCGGATCTGGAGAAAATGTCTCAATCGCATTCATGTAATTTGTTATTTTTCCTGGTGTTGCAATGAGGTCATCATACATAAGAACGACAATATCATTAATAATTAGAGGAGTTCCGATCTCTAAATCCCACCAATTTTCAATCGGTACAGTTGATTCATTATAACGGTTCGTATACATCCAATCCATCGCAAAAATAATTTTCGCCTTTAGATCGAGATCACCATAAACACCGGAATCAACCGTCTTGTAAGCCAGTGCCATTCTCTTAATGCGTTCGTAATTCGCAGTAATCGTAGCAGTATCCCCCGTTGCGGCTAAATCGCTCCATAAGTACGCTGATGTTGTACTCATCGTAGCTGCACTCGTTTGGCTTATAGAGCTCAGCTTAGATGCTATGTCTGGGTCAGATGTATCTAATGCTGCTCCTCCTGTCAAATAGTTCATCCACCTGATTCGCATCGTGTCATAATCATCGCCAGCCGCCTGTACTCGTGTTGTGCCTAACAGTCCTACCAATGTTAGGATTACTGCTAATATCACGATCGAGATCACTTGCCATCCACTTCGCCTTACCATCATTATTTCACCACCATCTTTCCTCGTATTGAAACAGCTTCGTTTCCCCATCATTATTTCACCAGCGGCTCATCAATGGATATGATCACTTCTAAAGATCATGAACTTTCATTAATGGAAAATGAGAAAGACTCGTACCCAACAGGTACGAGTCCACAGTTTATACATCTTGTATGCTTAGATTTCTATTCCTTTACGTGCTAATTCTTCACGCAAAGCATTCGCCATGATATCGTACCCTACCACATGTGGATGAAGCCCATCATCTGCAAGTCCATCGCGCAACGCATTGCCTTCTGCCGCAATCATTCGCGAATGGTAATCGACATATATAGCCTCTCGTTCGATAGCAACTTGTTGTAGTTGCTCGTTGACTTGGCAAATACTCGAGTTGCGTATCGTATTGTTTCCCGAATGTGGCATATTCGTTGGCAGAATAGAACAGATCACTGGTATAATCCCGTGTTCTTTCGCCTTTACTACCATTTTCTGAATATCCTCAACAAGTGCAGGTATGATTTGCTCCGCTCCTTTTCTATGCTCGGTTATTGCGCCATCTAACGCCCAGAAATTGTTCACGCCAATTTTGATCACCACCACCTTTGGTTTCAATTGAATCACATCAGCATCAAATCTTCTTAACACATGGCTGCTAATATCCCCGCCAATCCCACGATTTACAATAAAACGACCGTCGCGACCAAAATAAGCATTCAGCTCCCACATATGCGTGATCGAATCGCCAATAAACACAAAATCAACGGGCACTTTGTGCGCAATCAAAACCTCGTTACCTAAATCAAATTCACCTCTGCGGCTATCCGCTGCAGCAGCCGTAGCAAAAAAACCTGGTTTTACGATAGGCTCACGTTTTGTAGTCATGTTTCATTTCCCTTCTGATTGAATTCGGAGTGACATCGAATAAGGTAAATTCTTATCCTCAACATGTGTAACTTGCGGCGTGTCCGTCATAGCGAATTGAATGAATGCACCATCGATTAGCTGATCGTGCGTCATAAACAAAGGCTGATGTGGCTCATTGTTCACTTGTACACTCTGCACATAACAATGACTTGCCGCGTTATTAGCAGCTTCTATCACAATCTGTTTACCGTTCTCTAAGTGAAGTGTCATCCGATCAAACATCGGACTTCCGATCACATATTCAGGCACACCGGGACATAACGGATACATCCCCATGCTGGCAAAAATGTACCAGGCGCATAAGCTCCCGTTGTCTTCATCACCGGGCAAACCGTCAGGGGCAGAACTAAACAGCTCCTTTGCTGTTTTTCTGACCCAGTACTGCGTTCCAGCAGGCGATCCTGCTGCCGCAAAAAGGTACGGGATATGAAAACTCGGTTGATTGCTGATGGCAAATTGCCCGAAATTAATTGAAGCCATTTCTGACATTTCATGGATTTCTAAACCGTAACTGCCTACTTTAAACGAGGGGGCAGTCGACATTAACTCATGCATGCGGGCTAAGAAAACATCTTTTCCTCCCAATGACTCAGCTAATCCAACAATATCGTGCTGAACTGCCCAACTGCACTGCCAGGCGCCGCCTTCGCAATAAGCACCTCCCCACTCGATCGGGTCGAAGGGTTCATCCCAACTGCCATCTGCTCTTTTCCCTCTCATAAATCCTACAGAAGGGTCCAATAATTTGGCGTAATTCCTAGCCCTATCCATTAACAGCGTGTACTCCTCATCTTTTCCGAGACTTCGGGCTAACTGAGCAATACAGAAATCGCCATATACATAATCCAACGTATTGCTGACACTCTCGTGAAACTGATCCGCTGGCAAATATCCATGCGCTTGGTAAGCACGAACGCCTTTCCTGCCAAAATGAGCATCTTCCGCCGCTTGTGAGGCATGCTTAAGCAAGCCTTCATAAGCCGACTGCGCGTCATACCCCTCTATCCCTTTTACAAAAGCATCTGCAAAAACAGCATCAATTAACGTACCTGGCATAGCACTTCGTTCTCCAGGTGATGACCACTTTGGCATCCAACCGCCTTCCTTATAGGCGTTGACGTAAGATTCTAAGATTTCGCCTAAACGAGATGGACATAGCAGACTGAACAAAGGATAAGAGGTGCGATACGTATCCCAAAATCCATTATCACAGTACATCGGTCCTTGAACGATTTGACCATTATAGGGACTGTAATGCACCTTTTCCCCCTTGTCAGTAAACTCATGCCACATCCTAGGAAACAGGCAGACTCGGTACAAGCAGGTATAAAAAGTGTTTAATTGGTCCTCATCCGGATCTTCCACCTGTATGCGATTCAGTGTCGCTTCCCACGCTTGGGCTGCTTCCGCCCTTACCAAATCGAATGACTTTGAACCAATTTCCTGTGTAAGATTGCTTATCGCTTGCTCTATACTTATAAAAGAAGTTCCTATTCGAAGATTAACCTCACCTGAATCTGGGATATTCAGTCCAATAAATGCACCTGTACGATTCCCTGCTTCATGTAAGTGTATGGATGCCTTACCATCCTGATCCCAAGTACCACTCGCCTGCACATCCAAATCACAGTCAAATTCAATCACATAATACATCGCAAAATTCTCAGGAACACCACCCGAATTCGCACGGGTATACCCCGTCAACCTTCTTCTCTGAGGGTCTATGGTTATGGACGATTCTCCAGCAAATGGCGCCACCAAAACTCTCGCTTTTTGTGTAGCCCCAAAAGTCATTCGCATACTTGCACAACGTTCTGTCGGGCTTAGTTCCAATAACGTGTTATAACGCTGCAGCTTTACACGGAAATAATCGGGCTTGATGGACATATCCTCGCTACGGAATGAGGATGACCGTTTTGCGGCGGATACGATAAGTGGGCCCGTTTGCGGCAGAATGGTTAGATGCCCATAATCTTCAATCCATGGACTTGGTTGGTGCGTCAGCCGAATACCTTCAAAATGGCGATGGGATGGATGAAAGAACCAGCCTTTACCTGCTTCATCCGTTTGAGGACTCCATGCCGCCATACCGAATGGTCGTGCAACGAGAGGCAGTGTATTTCCATTGGAGAATCGAAATGTAGAAGCTGTCCCCTGCAAAGGATTCACATAATGCAAAACATTCATGACTGTAACAACCTTCCCTTCGGACTTTCTTTTCTTACATTGTAAGCAGTAGGTCATTTTACTTCTTATCAAAATTATGAAAAGTATCTCATTTTTTAAGATTTTAGATTATGATAGGGATAACCGATTCTCTTCTAAGGCGCGTGATTCCATGATTCCTTTCAACTTGCCTGGCGACCAGGAGCTGCACAATTCATTTCCATATACATTCAAAATCCATAAATTAACCGCCGATGTCCCTCCGCATACACATAATTTTCTTGAATACACCTACGCCTATTACGGAAGCGGCACTGAAATTATTAATGGCATTGAGCGTCCAATTGGGCCAGGCACCTTTACCCTCTTACTTCCACATCAAGTCCATCAAATTCGAATAGACCGAGGACAAGAGTTGCATTTATATATTGGAGCCATTGGGCTGCAAGCTATCTATGGTTCCGATGAGGGTGCTGCCTCTTTTAGCGACATCTTGCTTCGTGCGGGTACGGAAGGAGATCCTTCCTACCAGTTGGAGGATGAACTTTCCGGGCAGCTTCTTCCTATTTTCAAATGTATGCATCAGGAAATCCTGAGCAGTAGACCCTTGAGCCAGCTCATGTTCATAACCAAATTAACGGAAGCATTGATCTTATTGGAGCGGGGCTGTTTTGCCAATAAAGACATGGATACCTATAGAACCCCTAATAAGAAGGGGAAAATGTGGGAGATCATTCTCTATGTCTACCAACATTTCCGCGACGACATTAAATTAGAATCGTTGGCAGAGCGCTTTTATTTAAGCGTTCCACATATCAGTTCTTCCTTCAAATCAATGATCGGGGATAACTTCCATAATTTTCTAGAAAAAATACGCATATCGCATGCTTGCAGTTTGCTCATTTCCAGCAATGAACCCGTGACCTCCGTTTGCTTCGAAGTCGGATTTACCTCGTATGCTACATTCTCGCGCGTATTCAGAGCGCGGCTCAGCATGACTCCATCAGATTATCGAAAGCTCAATCATGGTTCGAAGTTATGAATAAGAAAAAGAGGGAGAGCACGTAAGCGTGCTCTCCCTTCTTTTTTTTACTTAGTACATTATTTCATATCATCTTAACAATGATTCGGCCCCGTCAATGAACAGTTCAGTGCCCGTAATATGATGAGAAGCATCTGAAGCAAGAAAAGCTACCAGATTCGCAACTTGCTCAGGCTCTCCAGGCGCATGTTCCAAGGGCTGGTTCCCCTCTGGGTACTTGATTGGAATTTTAATCTTCTCAAGCTCTGGCGTCGGCTGCGTATTCTCACCAATATGTGTCTTAATGGAGCCTGGGCAGATGGCATTGACGCGTATTTGGTACTGGGCTAATTCTAACGCGGCCATTTTTGCAAATGCAACTTGACCAGCCTTGGATGAGCTATAAGCGGTCATACCGAACCCCGAGAAGGTGCGACTTCCGTTAATGGAACTCGTGATAACAATACTGCCACCATTTTCTTTCATATGAGGTATGGCATGTTTGACACATAGGAAAGTCCCTTTTAGATTGACCGCCAGCGTGCGATCCCAATCCTCAGACTTCATGTCTTCGATTGGCGCCAACACCCCGTTGATACCAGCATTGGCAAAAACAAAGTGGATCCGCCCCCACGTATGTGCCGTATGCTCAAACGCCTGTTCAACTTGTTTCGGATCGGAAATATCGATGTCGACCGTTATAGCCTGGCCACCTGCTGTTTCGATCTCTTGTTTCGTCTGTTCTAGCCGATCGTCCTTCAGATCTACAAGGCACACTTTCATCCCTTGCTGCGCTAGCAGTACGGCAGCAGCCCTTCCAATACCGGAACCTGCGCCGGTAATCAATGCAACCCTGTCTTTTAAATCTGGTAGTACCATCCTAGATTTCTGTCCTGTTTGCACGGTTTTTGTTCACTCCTCACCTGTATTGGTAGACGGCATGAATTTCCTCTTGGTTTAACTTCCTACTAAAATTACTATACCCATGCTTCGCGTCATCCAAACTCAATCGATGTCCACCGAAACTTTTCCTATATTTTACAGTATAAAGAATTGATTTCAATTATTATCCATTTATACCAAAGAAACGAGGTTGAACCATGAAAACGCACATTCATACCATGCATCTCAAGAAGCTTTTGTTAATTAGTGCTGCTGTTGGACTGTTAAGTACAAGTCCGATTATCGTATCGTCCGCACAAGCTGCTACGGAATCTTCTACTTCTCCGCAACCAGTAAAGTTATCTGCTGGTTTGGAATCGTACAGCATCCTTGACAATGAGGGACATATTTGGATAATGGGCAAGCGTGTCCCTACAAAAGTAAAAGGGCTGGAGAAAGTTTCTGATTTTACTTTCAATGACCGGGGGTTAGCTGCTCTGGAAGATGGGACGGTGTGGGAATGGTCCTATCAGTATAATTCACCTGAGGATACAACCTGGTATTTTCCAGTTTCATCTCCGGTCCAAATTCCACAATTAAAAAATATTGTTAAGGTAGCTGAAAATGCTCAACATTTAAATGCAGCTTTGGATAAAGAGGGTACTGTTTGGGTCTGGAACTCTAAACACAGCTTGGAGAAAAGAGAAGAAAAAGCACCTGTGCCGATTCCTGGGCTGAAAAAGGTAAAAGATATTACCGTTTTTAACGATAAGGTTATTGCTCTACAAGAAGACGGGACCGTATTTAGTTCCTCTGGATTTGAAGATTACACCTACAATTTCTCAGCAAATTGGAATCTACAGATTAATGAAAATACAACCTATGACATTACAACAAAGCAAATTCCAGGCTTATCGGATATTATTGAATTAGGAAAAGGAACGAATACGAGGCACCTGCTAGCTTTGAAAAAAGATCGGACAGTCATGGCATGGGGCGAAAACTATTATGGTCAATTGACTGGCAAACACGGGGAGGCTGTACCGGTAGAAGCCATAAAGGTGCCAGGGCTCTCTGATATTATCTCGTTAACATCCGGATATACGCATAGTCTTGCACTCAAAAAAGATGGGTCGGTCTGGGAGTGGGGATATTTAACTATTAATGGCATTGATGATTTTAAACGTCTTACCACACCTGTGCAAGTAAAGGGATTGGACCACATCATTGCGATTAGCTCAGGCTTAGGCTTTAATACAGCCACACGGCAAGATGGAACACTTTGGGCATGGGGAGCTAATAATTTCGGACAGGTAAACGACAACATCAATACCCCTCAATATAGTCCAGTCAACGTTTCATTTCCGAAACCAGCGTGGATGCTTAGTCTTCCAAAAAAATGATATCCAAATGGACAATAAAGCCCCGGCTGCTAGCCGAGGCTTTTAATTTGATATACTTAGTCTATTCTACCCTGCAACGTAAAACTGAATGAATAGCTCTTGTCAGCCAACAGTAAGTATTGCGGATGAGGCTTGGAACCCCAACTATCATCACCGCCAACCCCCATCTGACGATAATTGATACGAACAACCGTTTTGTGAGTTGCCGGCAGTTTATAGACATGATCATTGGCCTCTAACTCACTTGGTGTATAAGGCAGAACGTTTAGCTCGAAGGTAGGTTCGCCTGTGATGTGCAGTGCACCGCCGCTTGGATTCGAGATCGCAGCACGGCGGACTTCCATCTTGTTGCCGCACTCCTGCGGTCTTAGATAAGGCACGAATTGATCGGCAACTTTCCCGTGGTAAAGTCCGAGTTTTGCGCTTAACTGACGATCCCAGTACGATTCATGCGGCCCTTTGCCGTACCAAGCCAGATCCGTAAAGGAGGCCTCCAGTCTAAACATGATGCCAATTTCAGGTATTTCCGGCAGGTTGCTACCTGGAATTAACTGCTGCTGCACGTGGATCGCTCCGCTGCCAAGTACGGTATACGTCATCGAGTAAACCGATTCTGATGTTGTAGGCAGCACATAAACAGCATGTACGATGACACGATCGGTCAGCGGCTCCCAACGCAATGATTGGAGAATACGTTCTTCGCCTGCACTTCGCCATGTAGCGCAGCGCTCATGCTGTTTATTACCGCGGTCGTTATCCGTATAGGCGCGCCAGAAGTTCGGCACGAGCTCCCCCATTAGAAGTTCAATATCGTCGACTTTATAGGAAAACAAGCTGCCGCTCCCTGTATCGAATCCAGCAGTGAAGCCCTCACCGCTTACAATCAACCTATCGGTTTGCAACGAAACATGAACCGGACTGTAGCTCTTCACAGGTTCAATAATAGCTCTTACTGGCTTCAAAGCCGGAAGCACGAATTGCTCGAATGCCACTTCATGACCGGCATCTGCCCATTGCTCCGCTTTCTTCGTTACAAAACTGATCGTAAGCACGGCTTCTCCGATTTGTTCGCGCTTCGGTAACGCTAGTTTTATCTCCTTGCTGTCAAGAGGTACAACCGATACGGTCAGATTACCTTCTGCACATACATCGCCGTTTACCGCAATCGTCCACTGAAGTAGATACGCATCCAAATTCGTAAACAGGTTTTTATTCGTAAAACGATAGATGCCCTCTGCCCCATCCACTTCGGTAATGTCTATATTTTCATAGCATTTCTTGGCTTCAATCAACTTTGGTGTAATGGAACGATCAGCAAGCAGAAGTCCGTTACCACAGAAATTACCGGCGTGTACCGATTCGCCAAAATCTCCACCGTAAGCCATATACTTCGTGCCGTCTGCTTCTGTCTTCCACAAACTTTGGTCAACCCAGTCCCAAATAAATCCACCCTGCAGTACCGGATATCGATCAAACAACTCGGTATAGATATGCAAACCGCCAAGGGAATTCCCCATTGCATGGCTGTACTCACACAGCATATACGGTTTTTTCGGCCCTGCCTTTTTCGCATAATGAATCAAGCCATCAGGTCTCGTATACATGTAACTTTCAACATCCGTTGCAGCGGCGGACTCCTTCCAATTCACAACACCTTCATAATGTACAAGTCGGGTCGGGTCCGCCTCGCGCAGAAAGTCATGCATCAATATGAAATTATCACCGCCGAACGCTTCATTGCCTAGCGACCACATGATGATGGAAGGGTGATTTTTGTCCCTCTGCATCATCGAATTCGCGCGGTCGATAACATTCGCCGTCCACGCTGGATTGCTGCCAGGCACCGTCGTTGGCAGCAGTTCCGTCTGACCGCCACTCCAAGTGCCGTGTGTCTCCAGATTGGTTTCGTCAATCACGTATAAGCCATATTCGTTACATAACTCGTACCAGAGCGGATTGTTCGGATAGTGTGAAGTACGCACAGCATTGATATTGTACGCCTTCATAAGGGTAATGTCGGTCAACATATCTTCCAGCGTCATCACGCGGCCAGCTTTAGCGCCAAACTCATGGCGATTGACGCCTTTGAATACGATGCGCTGCCCATTAATAAGCATGAGTCCATCTTTAATCTCGAATTTACGAAACCCTGTCTGCGTGCTGAGTGTTTCAAGCAGTTCCCCATTCTTATCCTTCAAGCTGATAACGAGCATGTACAGGTTCGGCTGCTCTGCGCTCCATTTCAGCGGATTGGCAACATGAGCCGAAACCTCCACTTGAACCTCCGCATGACTGCTGCCAAGTGTTGTACTTACCGTCATCGGCTCTGTAAACAAAGCGTTACGCTGAGCATCAAATAATTGTGCTTCTAGCGTAACTGAACCCAAATCATCTGCCCAATAGTTCATCAGCGTCGCTTTCACTTTCAGCTCTGCATCTTTGTACGCCTCATCAAGCTCCGTTGTTACGAAGAAATCATACACATGCGCTTTAGGTACCGTGTACAAGTAGACATCACGAAAAATACCGCTCAGCCGCCAGAAATCTTGATCCTCCAACCAACTTGCATCGCACCAGCGATAAACTTCAACCGCAAGCTTATTCTCACCAGCTCTTACATATGGCGTGAGGTCGAATTCAGCTGGAGTAAACGTATCCTCGCTGTACCCCACGAGTTCGCCATTGACCCACACGTAGAATGCGGACTCTACGCCTGCGAAACTAATAAAAATGGGTTGACCCCGCCATTGATCTGGCACCGTAAACGTACGGAAATACGAACCTACAGGATTGTACAAGGTTGGCGCGAAGGGGGGAACCAGTTCGGGCTCTGATGCCTCCCACGGGTAGCGAACATTCGAATATTGCGGGTAATCGTAACCCTGAAGTTGCCAATGTCCAGGCACCTGAATGTCATCCCATCCAGTGTGAGCAAAACTGTCCTCATAAAAATTCCTAATGCGCGTGGACGGGGACTCTGCGAAAGCAAATTTCCATGTACCGTTAAGCGATAAATAACTGCGCGATGCTGTACGGTCATTCTGCAGCGCCTCTTCCACGGATACGAAAGGCATCAGGGTTGCGTGTGCTTTCATGCGATTAAGTTCAAAGGTTTCTGGATTGTTATTCCATTCGGGGTATCCGTTTGCCGGTGGCGTATGTTTAAATTTTTGTTTCATCATCGATAACCTTCGTCTTTTGTAAGCAAGAAGTGCGTAACCAAACAGTAACCCGACAGATAGACACCTCCGTTAAAGGTTTCTACTCTCGGGTTACGGTTTACTTCGTGGGACCCATGCCTTTTACTGCATGGCCTATTTATTTATTTTCTGCAAGGAACGTGTTAATTTGATTTTGAAGTTCAGCTTGAATTTTCTCTACGCCTGCTGCCTTCAGTTGCGCTTGTAGGTCAGCCAATCCCTTGTCCGTTTCTTTTACAAGACCGTATTCGAGTGGCAGTCCATAGCGAGTCATCACATTACTAACATTCGAAACTTCATTCACAACTTTGGAGTTATCAAACACGAACGTTTCTAGTTTGAAATGCGTAACTTGGTTTTTCCATTTGCCCTCGATGTCTTTCGCCGCTTGCGGATAAGTCGTCTCAATGCGATTCATCGGAGATTGGAAGCTCCAATTCGTGAACGTGTTGAAACTTCCGAATTTATCCGTTTTCGTAAATTGATCGTTGCCGACAGCCGTATAGTGCGTGCCTTCGATTCCGTACATCATTAGATCATGAAGTTGCTTGTCATTTTGGAACAAGTCGAGCACCATGAGCGAGCGTTCTGGGGATTTGGATGTCGCATGGATAGCCATACCGTTTTGCGTCGAAATTGCCGTTGTTTTCTTGCTGTCTGGAGCGATATCCGCTATGCCGATTTTCCAATCCGGGTGTACACTTTTAACAGCAGAAACAGATGAAGCACCTGAAGATAACGTATGGGAATAGGACGCAATTTTACCTGATTTAAAGTCTTCTGACTGGCTTCCTTTGTAAGTCAGCACATCTCTCATCCATGCGCCATTGTCAGCGAGATTTTTGTAGTAAGGGAGCAGGTCTTTGAATTCTGGCGTATCGTAGACATTAAACACTTTGCCCGTTGCATCTCCAATATTGAATGCGAACGGTGTACCATCAATCTGCTTCCAATTGTTTTTCTGTACCAACAACGGCGTGTCGAGCGCATTCATACTCATAAGCGTAGGGCCAAATGGCGTTACACCTTTTTCATTTTTCACAATCGCATCCGTAAATTTCGCGAATGAAGCCGCGTCTGTAATAGGTGGCAAGTTATACTTCTCGCGCAAATCTTCACGATAAATGACGAGCTTCTCCTTATATTCGTTCGCGATATTGTAAGGAACCATGTAAACCTTGCTTTTAACTCGTGCTTGATCCCACTTTACTTTATCCATGGCTTTCCAGGTTAGCGGCGCATACTTGGCAAGGTTTGCATCCGTTAGTTCAAGGAAGCCGCCTTTATTGGCTTGGTCAGCGTAATTCGCCCAGTTGGCCGTAAAGACGAGGTCGAAATCTTCATTAGCCGCGAATTTCAGCGGATATTTCTGCTTCCAGTCGGACCAATCCAAGAACTCTGTTTCAAGGGTAGCGTTTACTTTTTGTTTCAAGACTTTATTGATTTCTCCGAATACCAGATCGTAATCGGCTGGTTTCGGTCCGAGCAAGATCATCTTCAAAGTAACGGCTTTGGAAGTATCAATAGCCCCATCTTTCGGATTTGCCGTAGCTGTGCTCTGGGCATTATTCGCAGCGGTGTTCGTTTTGTCACTATTTCCGCATGCGCTAAGCATCATAGATGCTGCCAAAAGACTTGTTAACACGATCCCTAGTGATTTTTTTGTACTCATTATTATTGCAAGCCCCTTTCGATTCCACTTCACGTATTTATATTGATAACCAGGTTTCCCTGGGATTACCCCTTAACAGCACCGATTGTTAATCCTTTTACGAAATACTTTTGGATGAACGGATAGGCAAGGATGATTGGACCCGTGGCAACGACGGTCATGGCCATTTTCAAGCTTTCCCCCGGAATCGTGACCGTCACGCTCGACCCAGATCCTGCCATAGCATCACGCATACCCTCCAGGTTGCCTAGCATCTTATACAAGTAGTATTGCAGCGGCATCAGATTTTCGTCGGAAACAAACAGCAAGGCCATATACCAATCGTTCCAATGACTGAGTGCGATGAAGAGACCGATGGTCGCCAGCGCGGGCTTGGAAAGCGGAAGAATCAGATTAAGGAAGATTCGAAAATCGCCAGCGCCATCTATTTTGGCTGACTCCGAGATCGCATCAGGAATACCGCTCATGAACGCTCTCATGACAAGAATGTTGAACACATTCACCAGCGTCGGCAAAATAAGTACGATCAATTTATCTTTCATGTCCAAATAGTTGACGATTAGCAAGTACCACGGAACAAGCCCTCCGCTGAACAGCGTGGTAAAAAAGAAGTAAAAGGCGAAATGATTACGCCACTTGAAATCTTTGCGGCATAGCACATATGCGGTCATTGCTGTCAGGAACAAGCCGAGCACGGTGCTGACGACGGTAACCGTAATGGTTACGCCGTATGCCCTAAGAATCGCATCTGGAAATTCGAAGATCAAGCGATAGGCTTCAGTCGCAAATATTTTCGGAAACATACTATATCCATCTATACGGATTGCGTTCTCATCGTTGAACGACGAGGCCAGAACGATCCAAAAGGGTATGATGCTTATTAGAGCCATACTAATTAGCGTGATGTACCCGATGATGGAGAGAAAGAACCTATCCTTCTGTAGGCCGCGTTTAACGGCTGTCGCGTGCATATGATTTGTCCCCCTCTTTTAGAATAAAGCACGATCTTTATCGTATTTACGTACCGCATAGTTGACCAATAGAATTGTCACAAAGCCGAGCACTGATTGATAGACACCCGCAGCGGCGGACATGCCGATCTCATTGGTGGTCATCAGTAAGCGGAAGACAAAAGTATCAATCACGTCCGTTGACGAGAACAGCATGCCGTTGTTGCCAACCAAATTGTAGAACATACCGAAGTCGCCGCGGAAGATATGGCCAACAGATAGCAACACTAGAATCGTCAGTGTCGGTATTAAGTTGGGAACAGTCACATGCCATATACGCTGGAACACGTTCGCTCCGTCAATTTCAGCTGCTTCGTACATTTCGGTGTCAATACTTGTAATAGCCGCTAGATACATCACTGTGCCATAACCGAGAGACTTCCAGATATTGAAGAATAACAAGATGTACGGCCAATACCCCGGCGTATTGTAAATATCGATCTTCTCCATGCCAAGCGATGTCAATAAATTGTTGATTGTGCCAATGTCGTAGCTGAAGAAACTGTAAGCAATCGAGCCGACGACCACCCAAGAGATGAAATAAGGCAGGAACATCGCTGATTGGATGATTTTACGAAACCATTTGCCGCCGACTTCAAATAGCAGAATCGCCGCTGAGATTTGCAATACATTGCCGATAATAATAAAGCCTAGGTTATACAGCGCCGTATTCCGCGTCACCAGCCAAGCGTTGCCGGATTGGAAGAAAAATTTGAAATTATCTAACCCTGCCCACGGGCTTCCAAAAATACCCCCAGTGTAGTTGTATTTCTTGAAAGCAATTACGATCCCAGCCATTGGGATATATGAAAACAGTAAACATAGAAGCACAGTTGGCATTATCATAAGAAGCAAGGTTCTATTCTTTACTAGTTCATGCCAGAATCTTTGTTGTCTCTTTATCATATCTCTACTCCTCTCTCTGTTTCTTATTATAGAGGGATCCATAATTCGATATCATTCAGCAGAACAACTAAAATTAATACTAAATCTACGAATATATAAAATTGTTCTTGTGAAACAATTTTACGAATCATGTCTCAGGATATATTCTTCTGGTAACTTGAAGGGAACGTAGCGCCGCTATTTTATCTCCAATGATCTATGTTCCCTTGGGAAGGGAACTTAGATGTTCTATTTCCTCCGAAACAGCTTAAAACCACTGCTACCTGCATCAATAGCGCATCCTCATTCCCCTGCGACAAACGAAACGGTACTTTTGCTTCAATTAGCGCACCACCGTTCCCCTTCGACTACGAACCCTCAATTATGCCAAACTTATAAGTTTATACTTGAACAGTAAAAAGCAGCAGAGGATCATTCCTCTACTGCTTTTCCTGTAATTACAATGTTGTCGTAAATCGTTAATCCAACCAGGGGCTCCCCATTGCAAAATATCAAGTTTAATCTTCGGATTCCGCTTCTTCGCTTCGCGCATTAACCAAAGCTCGTATCCGCGACGCATATTGGGATTGGCAAGCTCCTCCCTCGTTCTCGCGTGGGTTGGCTCTGTTCCTTTGTGGAAAAAATATCTCCGCCTACTTCGACCTTTAAATGGGTATAGAGGGATAGATAATAAGATATTAGTTAGCAGAACAACTAAGATTAATACAAAATCTAAGCCATTTTAAATTTTGTTCTTTTTACGATAATCTCTTGGCGTCATACCTGTTGCCTGCTTGAAGGAGCGATTAAAATAAATAACATTTTTGTAACCAATTTTGTCTGCGATTTCGTACACTTTCATCCGTGGATCATCAAGCAGCTCACAAGCACGCTTCATGCGGACGTTATTCATAAAGTCACTGAAGCCCATCCCCGTCTCCGCTTTAAACAAATGACCCAAATAGTTGGGCGTAAAGTCGAATTTCGCGGCAACTTCCTTCAGCGTCACTTTGTTCTCTATTAATCCTTCCACATAGTTCATCATATCCGCAATCAATTTGCGGTCCTGTTTCCGCCTCTTCATAAACAGCAGCTCAGACAACTCGAATAGTCTTCTGCGCAGCCAGGATACAATATCATTCATCGTTTCGAATTCGAACAGAATATCGGGTTGATGGGATTCCCAGTTGAGAAGCTCATACAAATTCTCCTGTAATTGTTGTATATCCCCATGTAATTTGGATGTCATACGGATAATCAGATCATAGGCCTCACTCTTGCGATGTGGCGCAAAGTCGGGACGGAATATAGCCATTAAGCAATCATCAATTTTCACCAAATCATAGTCGAGTATGGCTTGCAGTAACTCATCAAAAATCTGTTCAACTTGAACAGTTCCCGTTCTCATAAGTTGTTGGGATGTCATTTCGCGGATCACTCTATTTTTACCCAGCATCCACTTGATGCTGAGCGCCACCTCTGCTTGACGATACGAATTATGAAGCTCATCTTGGCTATGCGCGCGAACACCAAGGCCAATGGTTATGGTGAACGGAAAAGCCTCCCGGAAAACACGTATCAAATCTTCTAGCTCTGTTTCGACGCCTCCCGTTGACAAAAGAACGAATCGATTTGCGAAACCGTTCATTAGACTTCCCAATCCATTCTTCTTAACCGTATCCATCAGATATTGCTCTACGCTTGTCCATAATTCGCGCCGCTCTTCTACGGTCAGTTCTTTCGAATGTCTTTCAAAGTCATCAGCCTCAATTAAAGCCACCGCGGTACCCTTTTCAATAAAAGGCGCCACAAACTCGTTCAATCGCTCTTCAGCTGCAGCCGAAGACGCTTCTTGGAACCAGCGAAGCAGCAATTCCCGCTGTACATAGGGCAATGCCTCAATTAGCGTGGAGCGATGACGACGATCCTCCTCTACCTTCGCACAAAGACCTGTAATCATCTTAGCCAGCTCACCGTCATCGACGGGTTTCAACAAGTAGTCATAGGCTTCTAGTTGCATGGCTTCCTTCGCATAGCTGAAGTCTTCATGTCCGCTTATAAAAGCAATCCGGACCTCCGGGTTAATGTCTCTCGCTTTGCGCGCGAATTCGAACCCCGACATAATCGGCATGCGGATATCAGACAGGATGATATCCACTCTTTCTTCCTTCATTAAAGCAAGTGCGGCAAAACCACTCTTCGCCGTACCTACAACTCGCAGTCCTTGAGGATGAGTTGCCTCTACCCTTACCCGCAGCCATTCCAAATCAATCGCTTCGTCATCGACAAGCAGTATGTGAATGTTCACGTTTGATCGCCACCCCTTCCTGTAGGATTTAGAGAGAAACTCGTTATGTCGACCTCTGGAAACGCGTTTATATGAAAAGGCAACAAAATCTGAACGGTTGTCCCGCCGCCGAAAATACTGGCAATTTGCACGCCATAATCAGCGCCATATCGGAGTTTTATTCTTTCATTCACGTTCTTCAATCCATATGCGTTGGATTGTGCCCCGCCGCGAAGCAACTTGTCTACGGTATCTGGCCGCATGCCGATGCCGTTATCAATAACCTTCAACTCCAACCGCTCCTCTACACGCTTCGCCGTTATACGAATCGCGATGGTTTCACCGAACCAAGCATGTTTAAACACATTTTCAACGAATGGCTGCACCAGCAATTTAATGATTTGCACATCTTTGACTTCCGGGTCCATGTCAATAAACACTTGAAACGCAGACGCATATTTAACCTTTTGGATGTCAAGATACGCCTCAACCTGATCTAATTCTTTTTGCAGCGGAATAAGAACTTGCCCTTCGTTTAGCGTCAATCGATAGAAGCGAGAGAGCAGCTTTACCATCTCTGTCACTTCGCGTGTCTTGCCCAGATTGCTTAAGGAGCTGATTGTCGACAAGGTATTGTATAGAAAATGAGGATTAATTTGTGCTTGCAGGGCCTCAAGTTCTGCCTGCTTTTTTTGAACCCCTTGATTGTACACATCTTGAATGAGTTGCTGAATACTGCTTGCCATGCGATTGAAGGAATGGGCGATGAGTTCAAACTCGTCGTTGCCACTCACAGAAAGCCGTCGATCGAGTTTGCCCTCCTGAAAGGATCGAATGAACAAGACAATTCGTTTCATTCTTCGTCCAGACAATGTCGCTACGACAAATCCGATTAGCCCCATCACAAGAAAACTTACTGCACAGATCAGCCCGATCGTCACCTGCAACCGCTTCGCATCCTTGTTCAAATAATCGAGTGGAACGCGAACTTCAATCGTAAACGAATTGCCTTCAATGTCTTCCCGCAAATTCAGAAACTTCTCGCCACTCTCCCCAGGATTACGCTCGAATAACGTATGGCCAGTCCGCTGGTCGTAGAAACGTAAGCCAAGACCCTGCTCTGGATATTTGGCTATGTTGTCAAGCAAGCTGTTTAGATTAACGGTTATTTTAATATATCCAATGACGTTGCTATAGTCCGTAAATAAGACGAGCTTGCGGAAAAGGGATACATTGCCTCGCTCCTGGTCTATATCCGTTTGAAACCAGAGATTATCTGCGCCTTCCGCCTGCAGTTTTTGAAACCATGCACTGCCCTCCAACGATGAAAATGACTGAATAAAATAATCACTTCTAGTAATCGGATTCGTGTCCGATGAGCCCATGGATTCACCAATATCCGGGTTGACTGGGTAGAGCGTTAGCCAGATCGGGCTTCCGAACAATTCAAGCGGAGCTTGAAGCAGCGGAATCACTTCATCCATGACTGTTAAGTACATGCTGCGCCTGTCGTCATGCTTTATAAGGGCGCGTTGGAACGGTAAATTGCCAAACAACAGATCAGAGATTCGCTGAATTTCTGCCATGCGGTAATTGGCATTATTGCGGGTCTGCTCAAGTGCTGCCCGAATACCCGTCTGCGCTACTTCCGTACGTGACTTTACAAGCATGGTATACGAGGCATAGCCTATCGCTGCGTCAGTAATCAGTACGAGCAAGAGATACGGAATCATCATTTTATACGTAAATGGCATGTATTTGCTTTTGAAGAACAATCGAGCCATATTAAAGTCAACCCTTCTACGAGTGAATTACGGTCAGAGATACGGTTAAACTTTAGAACGTTGTCTTTCAGTTTAGCGTATACGCGCATGCCTAGAATATACAGGAAAACAACGAAAAAGCGTATATTATCAACTATTGTATCAGAAAATGAAAAACCGGAGACGTGTTATGTCCCCGGTCACTTTCAAATTAAGGATTAAGAACCGTAAAGCTCCAGTTCTGGTTCAGAGAGCTCGATTCTGCCCACTGCATATTAATTGCCCCATCGGCCGTACTCCCACCGGAAAAACCAAGCATTTTTCCACTATTTACATTTTTGAGCTTGTAGTAGCCGCCACCTACATCAACAAGCTGCCATAGTTGGCTATTGGAGCTGCTAGCTGTGTTAATGACGCTACTCGCGCCATTGGCTGTGGAAGAACTGGCAATATCCATGTAAGTGCCACTGTTTACGTTTTTAATTTTATAGGAGCCATTCGCATATTCGAATTGCCAAGACTGGCTTATCGCGCCTGCAAAAGTACGTTGCTCGATATTCGTACCTGCTGCGATTGCGTTCCCGACTGTACCAAGTGACTTAGTACTATTACGGTTTGCAATCGCATATGTCTTCGTCAAATCAATCGGTGCAACGGCGTCGAGGCGCCACGTTTGGTTCGCTGAACCAGTTTCTGCCCACTGGATAACAGGAGCACCGTCTCCCGTTGAACCACCACTAATGCCTAACACCTTGCCACTGTTGCGGTTTTTAATTTTATAGTTGCCGCCACCTGCGTCGATAAGCTGCCATTGCTGACTATTTGCGCTGCTAGCCGTCCATTGAATGCTCTGTCCGCCATCCGTCGTTGATGCGCTTTGAATATCCATGTATTTGCCACTGTTCGTATTTTGGATTTTGTAATAACCGGAACCTGCCTCAACAAATTTCCATGACTGACTAGCTGTTCCGGTATAAGGACGCTGCTCGAGTGTTGCGCCATCTGTCGTCAGATTGCTCGTTATGCCAAGTGCCTTGCTCGAGTTGCCGTTCACGATCGCATAGGTTAACTGCGTATCTACAGCAAATGCAGGAGCTGTTGGGCTCCATGTACCCGCAGCCAAGTCCATATACCATTGTTGATACCCGTTAAGAATAGGCTTGCCAGCACTATCAAAGGTCAGAGGATACCACTGGTTTCGACCAGGACCATAGCTTCCAGGCGTACCGTCACTATTCTTCATATTGTTCCAACGGTCGCCAATGAACAGATAGGTCGTACCTGCAGTTCCTTGAATGGCAAAGACTTGATCAAATTGAGTATCGAACGAATTGGTACCCGTAGGACTACTTCCCGTATACGTGGAGCCATTCCATGAGGTTGTCCCCACCTTCGTAGCTGAACTCCATGCACCCGTTACACTTGATGCGGTATAGTAATACGTTGGACTAGATTTCCAACCGTTGGTCTCGGATGCCAGCATATAGTACGTCGAACCTACTTTGAACAACGTTGTTGCTTCTTTATACGGAGCTATTGATTCAAATAGTTTCACTGGCGTAATCGTAATCTCATATTCATTACTTCCATTCATCTGTGTATCCACTCTGCCGATATAAATGCCGGAATTGTAATCAGGTTGAAGGCTGCCATCTGGTTTCAATTTGGACGTTAGTCTCCGATCAACGGTTTGCGTAATGTAAGTGGTGCCATCCATGTCGGTATAAATGGACCCTAGATCTCCATTTCCATATAAACCGCCTGGATTTGCAATGACTTTCTGGAATTCAAACGGACCTACTGGTGAATCGCTATACCAGATTGAAATGGAGACACGGTAATCACAGCAGCCCCATTCCAAGTACATCACATATTTACCGAGCTCGTTGTTATATTGAACTAAGGGCCTGCCGAACCATTGATTAAGACTGAAAGTGTCAGCGCCAAGCTTGGCATCAATGGAAGGGAAGTTAACTATTTCCCGATGTGCCGTCCAATTTACGAGATCTGTCGACGAGTATGCACTCACTTTCTTTTTCCAATTTGGATTTAGCGTATTGTCTGCTAACTTCATGGGCTCTGACGCGTCCAAGCCGTACCAATAGTAAGTATCTCCTTCTTTCATCATCCAGCCGCCTTGGGACCAGATCGGATCACCATTCGTTGCATACTTATTTACAGCGTTTACAATTGGCGTCGAGGCTGCATGCGCAGGATGTGCATATACAAAGCTAGTCACTGCGATCAGTACAGCTAACAGAAACGTAACGATTTTTTTCGAAACAAATGACTGTTGATTCATCTTCATAAGGGAATGCACCTCTCCTTGGTGTAATTGTAAGGAAATTTTCGTCTGCCTGAATCCCAGGTGGTTCGGTCAAATTATCTACAGATTTACATGTATTTCTCTAAACTTCCAGGACTGGCTTGCCGCACCCGAATAGGGACGCTGTTCAATATTTGTACCTGCTACTGTCGCCTCGCCTACCGTTCCAATCACTTTGCTGCTATTGCGGTTAGTGATCGCAATTGAAATTTGTCGAACAGATAACTTCAAAGCGTACAACACTTTCATTCTTGTAGTGCCTTACATCATAAGCCTCCTCTATCCTTAGATTTGATGAAACGCTTTCATCACACGCTCAGTTTAGCCCACTGCGTGAATCCCTGAACAGCGATTCAATCAACGAAAACTAAACGTTTTCAACTATTTAGAGACCGAGAATGGCCATAGGATCTCAATAAAACGCAAAACCGACTGCTTCTCATTTCAGCAGTCGGTTCATATGTTTATTCAGTCTTTCATTTGCTGCGTTTAAGTAGCACAATCCCATTAATCGGCAGATCGACTACACCTTCTACCGCTTCATTTGACTCCAAATACGTGTAGGCTCTATCATCAAGCGCAATTTGTTCGTTTTGACCACTGAAATTCATGATAAATACATAATCCGCCACTCCGTCCGTTCGCACCTGAACGGTTACTCCCTGAGGGAGGTACGTATTCATCGCTCTTGTAACGCCAGTTTGCTCAACCAGTTTCGCGTAAAATGCTTGGAGAAAATCTGCCTTTAGCCGTGTGGCCATGTGATAGGCTTTCCCTTCTCCCAACCGATTTAGCGTAAGTGCGGGTTGCCCTGCATAAAAGCTATCTGTATAAACTCCTAGCACCTCTGCGCCTTCGGTATGGATCAGTTCACAGATCTCATGCGACTCGAAAGTGCCCGTTAGTCCAAGTTGATTATCTATTGACATCGATAAGCCATTGCGATCGTGGTCGTATAGGCCTTCAATCTCTTCTGCCCATATGCCGAGCGTTTTCCGAAGCGGTCCCGGGAATCCGCCCAGATGACACAAATCATGCTCGTTCACAATACCAGACCAATACGTTGTTACCAGCGTTCCGCCTTGCTCAACGAACCTTTGGAGTTTGCGTCCCGTTTCTTCGCGGCAAAGATACAACATTGGCGCAACGACTAGCTTGTATGCAGATAGGTCATCCTCCGAGCCAATAACATCAACCGGTACACCTTGTTCCCAGAATGCTTGATGATGGGCAAAAATGGTTTCCTCATAATGAATACCCATATTGCGCGGTCCTTGAGCGTCTTTAACTGCCCACCGGTTATCCCAATCGAACAGAATAGCTGTTTCCGAAGGCGTCGTAGTGCCTACTACTTCGATAATATTGGATAAGGTCTCACCCAGCTCTGCTACATCCTTAAACACGCGTGTATGTTCATGTCCGCAATGGTCAACGACGGCTCCATGAAATTTCTCACTGGATCCTCTGCTTTTACGCCATTGGAAATATTGTACGGAATCTGAGCCATGCGCTACAGCTTGAAGAGAGGACAATCGGTGCATACCAGGTTGTTTCAGCTTGCTGACCGACTGCCAATTCGTAAGACTAGGTGTGCTTTCCATCAGCAAGAACGGCATCTGCTTCAGTGAGCGGAACAGGTCGTGGTAGAAGGCAATGTAAGCAGCTAATTGGCTGTCGCTCTTCTGTTCATGCCAAGTTGGATAGGCATCCCACGAAATAACGTCCAACAGATCAGCAAACTTGCGATAGTCTAGCCCTTCAATTAAATGCATATTCGTTGTAACCGGGAGTGCAGGATTAGCTCCCCGAACCGCATCAATCTCATGCTTGCAGAAATCGATTGTTTGGTCCGTAACGAATCGACGCCAATCCAAGTTATGCCCGTGTAACATATTTTCACCATGTGGAGCTGGAGATTCAACTTGCTGCCAATCCGTATACGTATGCGCCCAGAAGGAAGTCCACCATGCCGCATTTAATGCTTCCAGCGTGCCATATTTCTTTTGCAGCCACGCACGGAAAGCATCCTGGCAATACGCACAATGGCAATCTCCGCCAAATTCATTGGAAATGTGCCAGCCAATAACCGCTGGATGCTGACCATACCGTTCAGCAAGTTTGTTATTAATAATTCCTGTCTTCTCTCGATAGATGGGGCTGGTGAAGCAATGATTATGTCTGATGCCATGCAAATTGCGTACGCGGTTGGCTCCTACCCTTCTCACTTCTGGATAGCGATCTGACATCCACGCAGGACGCGCTCCACTAGGTGTTGAGAGCCATGCATAGATGCCATTCTCAGCAAACCTATTCAAAATCTGATCCATCCACTCGAAAGTAAACGTTCCCTCAGCAGGCTCTAGTGCAGTCCATGCAAAAATACCAATAGCCATCACATTGCAGCCAGCCAGCTTCATCAGGCGAATATCTTCTTCCAACACCTGTGGGTCGTGAAGCCATTGGTCTGGATTATAATCAGCGCCGTGCATCATGACGGGCAGTTTAGGGCTAATTGGTTGAAATTTGTGAGTCATATTCAAATCATCTCTCCTCATTAGTAAACGTCAGTAGTAATCGTCGTATTCACTTATTAATTTTGATTATAGGAGAAAAAGTTGATAAACTAATAGAACTTACGATATTAAAAATCGTACAATATGAACATTGGTGGTGACAGATCGTATGATGCCATTTCTTCTAGCTGAATTTGCTTTGCTCGAGAACAAGTTGCCTCTCTATGTGTATTGTGTTGGCAGTCATGAGCAGAAGCATCTTCTAAGACCCGATGGGTATCCCACCCACCAACTCTTCTTAAGTCGAAGCGGGAAAGGAATATTTCGCATAGAAGGTAATCGCGATATGGTGATGACGCCTGGTACCATGCTCATCCTTCCCGCCGGTGTACCCCATGAATATTTTCCTGATGATAGTGAAGATGCATGGGAGCTAGGCTTCGTGGCTTTTAGCGGCTCTACTGCAAGTGCCGTTCTCGAGCACCTAGGTAACCAAAAACCGACGCTATTAAAGAAAACGCAATTCCATGCGTATTGGAATAAGCTTGAATCCTTATGGCAACTAATCAATTTGAATGGCGAAAGCGGTTATTGGGAAGCATCTAGGAAAATGTATGATTTCCTGTTATCTGTCCTTGAAGGACAGTCTAATCAAGAAATAAAGCAGCGAATGAAACCAGTCGGGCAATCCAATCCTGCTCTTCAAGAAGCGATCAAACTCATACATGATCACTATAATGAACGTTTGCATTTATCCAACTTAGCTAGAGCTGTCGGATACTCTGTTCAACATTTCCACCGTTTGTTCGTTGGCATTTATGGCATTTCCCCCATGTTGTATATCCAACAGATCCGAATGCGTCGTTCTGTCCAACTATTTGAAGAGAACCCTTCGATGACTGTTGAGAAAGTGGCTCAGCAACTGGGTATGGAGACTAGCTATTTCATCCGAATTTTCAAACGAACGTATGGCCAGACGCCCAAACAATATTTTAAATATGAATAAGGAGCTAAGCATGATAAATGCTTAACTCCTTCGTTTCATGATTAAGGTGTCGTAAGGTTCAGATTATCAAAATGAAATACGCCCGTTTGCTGTTTGTACGCTTGCAACACAATACGAAGCTGATTACTTGTCGGCGTAAAAGCAAGATTAATTGATTTCGTTGTATTCGTGAAATCTTGCGCAATGATCTGAGCGCCGTCATACACATACACGTAGCCATACGTTGGATCGCCTGTACGCCATATGCTGCATGTAAATCCACCATGTCCTTGAATAATTGCAGAGCTCCCGGATGGCATGGGCAATATTGAAAGGTCAATCCATCTTCACATAAATCCCATAGGCATCGTGTTTTAGTACGAAGTCGACATGTCCTAAACTTTGAATAAAGGGGATAACTTCCATCCCAAATTGTTCTGCCGTTGCAAGCATTTCACGGATATCTTGTTGGGTAAACCCATTTGGATGATGGATATATGGCAGATTCTGATAAGGAAACTGATCTTCATATTCAATTAAAAGTGTATTTATTCGTAAATGTGCCAGCCGCTCAATGGTTTCTTTCACATAAGACATCAAGGGAACACTTCCTTTGAAGTCCAAATGATGCCCACGAACAGCTAAATCCGGCCAATCCGCCAATCACCAAAGGAACCATTGCAGCATTCAACCTGTTTAACTTCAGGAAAAAACGTCCAGTTTTCGTTGGTCATGAAGCATCACTCCTCGATAAAAGATCACCCCAGCCGATCTCCGAAATCGACCAGGGTGAATATCACTTACTTGATTCCCATTTGCTGTGACTTCTCATTCACTTCTTGAATGACTTTATCCAAGCCCTTTCCTTTATAAGCCTCTACTTCCTTCGTAAACATTTTCTCAACATCATCTGTACCTACCATGATTTTGATTAGTAAATCCGAGTTAATGACGGAGAATTTGTCTTTAGCTGGCGTTGATACTAGCGTCAATTCAGGTGAGAAGCTCGGAACTTTGGTATTACTTTTAATAAATTTCATATAATCAATCGCGTCTTTCTGCAGATCCTTATTCATCCAGCTTTGATCATTTGCATCATCCACGGGATACAAAGTTTCCCAAGTGGCTAATGTATTGAACACGAGTGTACTTGGATATTTCTCACCAATCACAGTTTTTGGATCAATCGGAACAATTTTAGCGCCATCTAGCTTGTAATCGACATTTTCGATCCCATAGTTCACGAGACGTTTTCCTTCGTTACTTAGCAAGTAATCGTAGAAATCCAAGATGCGTTCCATCTTTTTGTCGTTGATTTTGGCATTAAAATAGCTTTCTGACCAGTAGGTTTTGAATACAGGGTGGTACCTATTGCCATCTGTACTAACCAAAGGTTTCAACGATTTCACAGCTTCCGTAAATTTCTTGTCCGGATACACCTTGTTAAATCGATCTTTCTCAATTTTCTTATATTCTTATAGCCATTGATGTAACCACCACTAACTACAATCGCTGCTGCTTTACCAGAGGCGAATTTCTCATAATGTTGTTCACCTTTTAATAGGGGCAAATCTTTATCCACGATTCCTGACGAGAACCAATCGCGAGCTAACTTCAATGTAGGAATGGAATTTTTGCTGAAAATGGCTGGAATATATTTGCCCTCTTCCTTCACCCACTTGGAGTCAGCACCGCTGCCATCGGATGTAGCTAATGGATTGCTATACGTCCACAAAACATCCGGAGCTGTTTTCGGTAGTCCTGTTAAACCAACCGGTTTCTTTCCTTCGGGATTAGCGTTCACAATTTTGACCATCATATCTTTGAATTCATCGTACGTATTCGGTTCTTTCGTCACGCCTGCAGCCTGTGCCCAATCCCAGCGATAGAAAATAACACGATCGTTAGCGTTATAATCCAGTGATGGATACGTTCGTCTTGGAACACCGTAGAATTGTCCGTTGATTTTCGTTGCTTGAATATCATTCACATCTAGGTACTTAGATAAATTTTGATATTTGGAAAGGTCTTTCGGAAGCGGTTTGACAACGCCTTGATTCACCCAATTATAGAATGTTGGTGTTCCAATCGCGTCGATCGAGAATATATCCGGTAGTGAATCAGAAGCTGCCCAGAGATTAATCTTTTGCGCATAGTCATCCCACGTGATGCCAACAGGCTTGAACGTAACGTTAAACTTTTTAGAGAGGAGTTGATAAATAGCATCGTCTTTGGATTTAGCCAAGCCAGATTCGACATCCCATAAAGCAAGGGAAATCTCGATCGGATCCTTATACTTGCTTGCCTCAGCATTAGGCGAAGTTGTCACAACTTCATTCGTTGGTGTCGTACTAGCTACTCCTGTGTCAGCACTCTTACTGCTGCAAGCAGATAAAGATGTAGCGAAAACCACTGCAAGCATGGAGAACGTAAGACTCTTTTTCAACATTTTCATACTTGACCTCCCTGAGTACTTATTTTTTATATGAAAGAACAATGCCCCTATCCCATTATTCTTTGACACCAAACAATGTGTAACTGCCTACTCTTTCAACGAGCCCACCATAATCCCACTGGCAAAATGTTTCTGAAGAAATGGATACATAATAATGATCGGTAAGCTGGTTACAACAACGGAGGCCATCTGTACACCTTGTACATAGATGCTTTTGCTGTCACGAATGGCCGCACCTATGGAGCCGATATCCGTATTGAAGTTAATCAGTAATTCACGAAGCAGAATTTGCAGTGGCGCTTTAGAAGGAGAATGGATGAACAGTAAGGAGTTATACCACTCATTCCACCGTTCAACAGCGTAGAACAAAGCGAAAGTCGCCATGAATGGTGCCGAGATCGGTAAAATGATTTTGACTAATATGTAGAGATCATTGGCTCCGTCCATTTTGGCTGATTCTTCCAAACCCTCAGGGAGCGTGTTGAAATAATTTTTCATTATAATGAGATAGAACGTATTGATGGCTACCGGCAAGATCATTGAAAATACGTTATCGATTAAACCTAAATCTTTCACAAGTAAATACCAAGGAATTAAGCCGCCGTTGAAAAACATCGTGAAAATAATCAAAGTTAAAAATAAATTCCGACCTGGCAAGTTCTTTTTGGAAAGTGCATAAGCGCCTGTTACGGAAAGAAACATATTGATAGCAACGCCGACCACCGTTATAAATAGCGTAACTGTTAAGGAATGAAAGAACTGATCTTCACTCAGTATCGTTGTGTAGTTCGTGAGTACAAATGAAGTAGGGAATAAATACACTTTCTTTTTGGTAATCGCATCAAAAGAGGCAAATGAAGATAGGATGACGGTATAGAATGGAAACACCGAAATCAGTGCAAATACCGCTAAAAACATATGCCTCGCGAAGCTTGATACGGATACTCGGTTTCTTGATCCTGCTGAAACTTTCACTCTTTCTCCCCCTCTCTAGAACAGACCTTGCTCCCCAAACCGCTTCACGACATAGTTGGCCATCAGTAGTAACATCATACTGAGTACGGACTTGATAAAACCTGCTGCAGCCAGTAGCCCGAAATTACTTCCAACCGACATCGTCGTTCTTAAGATATACGTGTCTACCGTATCCGCCACCTCATATACTGGGGCACTGTACAGATTGTAAATCTGATCGAAACTAACATTCATCATAAGTCCTACGTTCAGAATGAATAAGATAGCTACGGTGGATTTAATGCCTGGCCATGAGACATGTATCATTTTCTTGAATGAACCAGCCCCATCCATGTCAGCGGCTTCGTACAATTCAGGATTAATACCGGCAAGTGCGGCCAGATAAATGATGGAATCCCATCCTACTTCTTTCCAGATATGCGTGACGTAGACGAGTGGTCGAAATATCTCTGGGTTCGTGAGAGGAGATGATGGATCCCACCCGAATAAGCCTGTAATCTGGTTGTAAACGCCTTGCGAGCCTAAAATATTTGTAATAATTCCGCCCAAGACGACCCAAGAGATGAAATGAGGAAAGGTGAGTACTGTTTGATATAGTTTTTTAATTCGTTGTCCAACGATTTGATTTAAGAGGAGGGCTAGAATAATGGGAATCGGAAAATGAAAAACAAGCTTACCTAGTGAAATAATAACTGTATTTTTTAATGAAACGATATACTGGCTGTCATTCAGAATATCTGTAAAGTTTTGAAGTCCAGCCCATGGACTGCCTCCAATACCTTTGCCGAAGTGGTATGTTTTAAACGCTAACGTCAAACCATACATGGGTATATAGCAAAATATGACATACCATGTAAGTATTGGAACTAACATAATATAAAAATACTTGTGGAACACAATTCTTCTCCACAAGCTGGATCGTTCCTGAACTGGCGTATTCAGAACTAGTTTCGTTGTGGTCGCCATTTGAACCCTCCCCTAAGATGTTGTTGATTTCTTAATGTTAATTTTATATGAATGTTTGGCTACGACGTATAGACATATCTAGGCAGAATTATTGAATCTTTCCGTTTTCTAGATATTGCGCATATAAGTTATCGTAGAATTTTACATATAAAATCTTGAAATCGTACACATCTCGAAGAAACGTCTCTATGCTGTATGGCGGTACAACCTTATTTACTTCTTTTGCGATAGTCGGATGGTGTGAGCCCTATCATTTTCTTGAATATTTTCGTGAAATAGAAATAATCATTAAAGCCCGATTTCTCGCTAATTTCCTGAATGGTCATGTCGGAACTAAGGAGCAAGTTTCCTGCATAATCAATTCGCAGTTTGGTGATATACTCTGTCAAATTGATCCCCATTTCCTTTTTAAATAAATAACTGACATAATTCGGGGTCACATAAAATAACTTGGAAATTTCATTTACATTGATATCCTTATAAAAGTTTTCTGCAACGAATTTCGCAACTCCGCGAATCGTTTGATGACCGATTTCCTCGTAAGATATCGTTGAAAGTGAAATTAGGTGCTGTTTCATTTGCGTTCTGAGCTCATCTAACATAGGGCCCACATGTGAAAACACATAGGCAAGCTGTTCAAAGTGTTCAATCCCGTAGTCTACATATAAAGAAAGCCTGTCATTCATAAGAAATATGATTTGGGTATACACCATATAAGCGTCTTTAATCGTAACTTGCATCGTCTGCAAACAATTCGTCATCTCTTGAAAGGAACTATCTATCAATTTCAGATCACGTTTACCAATCGCTGCTGCAATTACGCTCAATTGACTTCTGACATCATCTGACATTGGACGTTTCTCGTATCCGTCTTTTCTTCCTGTTATGAAAAAGTGAAACGCAGACACATGCGCGGCTTTTAATCCTTCTCTGATATCCTGTAGGTGAGTTATGTTTGTCACATAACCAAAGCTTACATCGTTAAGCGATTCTATATAGGGAATAAACAAATGGAAATCGGTTTGATTAATCAGAAATACACGTTTGCTTGGGCCAGTCTTCAACGAACAGTACGGAATGGCTGGCTCCAATGGGGAAAGGAACTGACCAACGATTTGAATGATGGCCAGTCCATTTTGTTCAAGATGAACACCTGCTTGGTACAGAAGTCGATTAACTTCTCGATAGTCCGACTCACTTTGCCCAAAAATCACGTCGATCAACGCTGTATGATCGTTCTTTTTACTCGCTTCGAGTTTTCGCTTCGTTTTCACAAGACAATCTCTAATCTCATTTTCTTCGAATGGCTTCAGGCAATAGCCTATAGCGCCATATTGCATGGCTTTCTGTGCATATACAAACTCGGCATGTCCACTCGCCACGACAAATTGAATGTCCTCTACTTTGCTTGCAGCGCGTTTCATTAACTCAAGACCGTTCATGCCAGGCATTTTTATATCCGTAAATACCAAATTCGGCTTGTTTTCTTCGATAAACTTCAATGCTTCATCCGCGTTATTGGCTTCACCCACGATTTGAAAGCCATAATCTTCCCACACGATACTCGATCTCAAACTCTGTATAACCCAATCTTCATCATCAACTAGCAGGACTTTGAACATAATCTTCCCCCTTGAACGGCAATTGCATGACGACTTCTGTACCTTGATTCTCCACGCTTAGTATCGTTATACCGAACTCATCGCCACACATAAACTTAATTCGATTAGCGACGTTATGGATGCCAATATGCTGCCCCCGATCTCGACTAGCATTCATGGAAGCGACAACGTCGTCGTGCATGCCGACACCGTTATCTGTAACGCGAATAATAAGTCTATGGAATGGATCGATCTCCGCTGTAATAAGCAGAAGACCTTTCATCGTTAAAGGCTCAAGCCCATGAATGATCGCGTTCTCGACTATGGGTTGGAGAATCATTCTTGGAACCAGGCACTTTAGCGCATCGGACGAAATGTCCAATTGAATGTCAAATCTTTCTTTGAACCTTGCTTTCTGTATTCTTAGATAGGCGCTGATCATGTCCAACTCCTCTTGCAGCAACACTTCCTCAGCGCCTTTGATACTATAGCGGAAAATGCGACTTAAATCTTGAACCAACTCTTTGATTTCGGGTACGCCTTTAATCGAAGCCATGCCTTTAATCATTTCGAACGTGTTATATAAAAAATGAGGATTAATCTGGCTCTGCAAGAAAGCTAATTCCGCTTGCTTCTTCTCGATCTCTACTTTATACAACTGCACATTCGTTTGGATCAAGTTTTGCGTTAAGGAATCGATCTCATTGAACATCGTATTCAATTTGGAAGAAAGAATCGTCATTTCGAAATAACCCTCTAGATGAATATTCTCCTTGGGCGCGACGGATTGCTGTGTACGGATACCTTTAATAAAATTAGCCAATTGACGAATCGGTTTCATTAGGTTATTCATAATCAAGGTAAATGGCAGTGAGAGAATGAACATGGCAGTGAGCAGCAGATAGAAAACATTTAACCTGAGTTCCCTTATTTCTGCATATAACGCTTTTTCAGAAACCGCGCTTATAATCGTACCGCCTAGTTCTGGAATTCGTTCCGTATGCACAATGTTTCTCTCGCCATTCAACATAAGCGTAGCCGATTGTCCTTCTAAATTTTCAGCTGTATGTAGGAAATCAGTTATTTCTTTACCAGAAGCCATGTCATTGGAGGAAAAAAGCTGATGATCACGATCTATCAAATAAAACTTCATCTCTTCGCCATCAATTTTAGGAACAGAAATAGGAGCTATTTCTTTGGCATCAATAACCAAATAACAATAGCCGATTTGTTTGCCAATAAATTCTGGGTCATAAGCTGCAAAAATAGATAATCCTGCAATGAAAAAATGAGATCCAGCAATATTGGATCCATATTTCACTTCTTTAAGCCCTGTAATAAAAGGGGTAGCGCTAAAAAGCTGCTGATACTTGGTTACATATTCATTACCGCCAAACGTACTGTAGAAATTCCCTGAATTTCCTACTACAATGACGTCTACAATGCCATCTTTCATGAGTCTAGCATTATTTAATACACTGCCGATTTTTTTACTAATTTCATATTTTTTCCCATAGTCTTTTTCTAGCATAAATTCTTGCATGTCCGGATTATAAGCTATGTTCATTAAAAGATTATCCATACTATTCTTATACGATGATATATCGTGTTGTAATTGTGAGATCATGTTTAAGGTATACTCATCATTTTTTTGTTTAATGATATGTTTGTTTTGCGAGTAAAAAACTAAAAAGATGACCACTAATAGAACAAACGTCGAAGCAGCGAGAAAAAAGAGCTGATTTCTAATCGTAATTTTACTGAACACAACATGTCCCCCTCACGACAGATAATATACATACGACTTCTAAGCCAATAACCAACTGAATAAGCGATCTCTGTAAAGGAGTGAGAGGATGGAGGAGATAATTCGAAGTGTGCTAAGAGTAAGATTGCATGAATTCCTTACACTTTTTACTAATGTTAACGTAATTTAAGCGAAAGAACAATCGTGAGATTTATAGCATAAATCCATTAAATAAACTAAAAAAAACAAGTTCAAACCACCTTCACTTAAGGGTTTGAACTTGCTTTTATACGCCTTCCTATTCTTTTACAGCACCGGCTGTTAAACCAGCCACCATATACTTCTGGAAAAATAGAAACAGAATGACAATTGGAATCGTTGCCGTCACACAGACCGTCATAATATTTGCCCAGTCATACGCCACTTCACCCATGTACCGAATGGAAATGCCGGGGTTCAGCGTCCGCAAATTATCCTTATTAATGAGGGTTAAGGAGTACAACAAATCATCCCATGAAAGAATGAACGTATAAATCCCAACGGAAAAGATCCCCGGCTTTGAAAGCGGAAAAATAATGCGAAACAGAATACCGAACCGGCTGCAGCCGTCGATTTTGGCGGCTTCTTCGAGCGAATGCGGGATGTTGTCGAAGAACACTTTGATCATCCAGATAGAGAATGGCAAGGATGCCGTCGTAAGTGCAATGACCAAGCCTGCATGTGTGTTCAGCAGACCGTATGATTTGTACATGGCATAAAGCGCAATCAGCAGTGAAACGACCGGCAGCATCTGCGTCGACAGAATAGCGAACATCAGAAAGTTTTTGAATTTAAAATGGAATCTGGAAAAGCCGTATCCGGCAAACATCGCCACAAGCAACGTAATCAATGTTGTACAGCCGCTGACAAACAAACTATTACGATAATAAATCACAAAGTAATTGTCGGCGAACAGCTTGACATAATGCGCAAGAACAGGCTTCTTCGGAATCCATTCCGGCGGTATCTGAAACAGCACGGAATTATCTTTGAATGAAGTGACGAACATCCAGTACAACGGAAAGATGAGAAAGAGAATGAATACGAGCAAACCCGCATATTGCCCAAGATTAGGTAGCTTGCTTTTGCTTGACGGAGCCGATCTTTGCATGCCTCTTCTCCTTTCTAGATGCCGGTGTGTCTTCTCCCAAAGCGAAGAGCTTGTTATAAAGACTTGAAATAAGGACCATGATGATGAGCCATAATGCCCCAATTGCAGCACCTTTTCCTAAGTTCATCTGGACAAACGCCGCTTTATAACTGTAAATCGCCAACGTCGTCGTTTTGTCTAGCGGTCCGCCGCCTGTCATGATCCAGAAGAGCGGGAACATTTTGAAGTTCTCAATTATCGAAATCAGCGTAATCGTCTTGATGTTGTTCTTGAGCAATGGAAGGGTGATGTTGGTCAAAATCTGCCAGCGGTTCGCGCCGTCGATACGCGCTGCCTCATACATATCTTCGGAGATGCCTTGCATCCCTGCAAGCAGCATCGTACTCATGAATGGCAGCTGGCGCCAGAGTGCCGTCACGATCACCGCTGGAAGCGCGAGATCCATATTCGTTAACCATTCCTGTGGCTTGTCGATGATGTGGAGCTGCTGAAGTACGTAGTTAATTAAGCCGTATTGCGGCTGGAACAGCCACATCCAAAGCAGCGCGGAAACAATGGTCGGTACTATCCAAGGAATGAGTATGATCGTACGAAAAAATTTCTTGAAGCGAATCGAGCTGTTTAGGATCAGGGCCAATGCCATGCCTAGTACAAACTGGACACCTACGATACAAAAGACATAGGTTAAGGTGACGCGAAGCGCAGTGAAAAATTCACCGTCCTGCAAAATTTCCTTATAATTTGCAAAGTTGTTCCACGGCTGACTTTTCATGCTTAGCAATGAAACTTTAAAAAAGCTCATTGTAATGGACTTTACGATCGGTATGCCAATCGTAAAGAGCAGCATGGCCAGTGCTGGTAAAATCAGCGCGAGTAAAAAAAGGCGGTCCTTCGCCAGCTCGGAAAGTCTTGTTCCTCTCATGTATGATTCACTCCTATCCGCTTCTAAAGGGAGAGTTCCGGGCGGAACTCTCCTGCCAGATGATGGTTGTTATTTCAGGGATGTTTTCAGCTTCGCGTCAAGCTCTTGCGCAGCTTTCTCCGGTGTAGCGGTATCCGTCGACACTTTCAACAGCGCATCGGCAATGTCGATGTACGCTTGCTCCATACCAGGGTGATTCTTAGGCAGCGGTTGAATGTTAGTCATTTGCTGCATCAGTACTTTATCGAATTCGCTTTCCGTGAACATCGAACTGAGCGATTTGCGAGCGGAGATCACGTCATTCTTTGTATGATAAATCGAGATCGCTTCTTTATCGGTCAAATATTTAATGAAGTCGGCAGCGGCTTGTTTATGCTTGGAATCGGCCGAGATGACAAGGCCGTGCGCTTCTCCGATCGACACACTCTTGCCTGTTGCACCTGCCGGAATCGGAGCCGCTCCCCACACTTTGTCAAACTCTGCGCCTTTACCGCTCAAATTGCGGAACACCGCTTTTCCGTAGTTCCCGTCAACATACATGCCTAATTGGCCGATGGAGAAAAGGTTTCGAAGATCCTTCAGCTTCGCGCCAGACGGACCGATGCCGTCTTTCACCAAGCTTTTATAATAGTTCAATGTACTCACCATTTCTGGCGTATTCGCGTTTACTTTGCCATTTGTATCCAAAATAGATCCGCCAAAGCCGTATAAGTTCCGCATCGCGATCTCGCCGTTAATCGCCAGCTTGTCGGATGGCTCGCCGAAGCCATAAATCTTCTGACCACTGTCTGTTTTCAAATTTGAAATCGCCTTTGCCGCCTTCAGCATTTCGTCCACCGTTGCAGGTGCTTTATCCGGCAAGCCTGCTTTCTTGAACAGCTCTTTATTATAGTAGAGAATGTATGGCGTCGGCGCCCAAGGTACTCCCATCAGTTTGCCATTATAAGAGAAATCTTCCTTAAAGCTTGGCATTAAATCATCTACATATGATTTGCCCATGAGATCATCCAATGGCGTAATAATATCCGAGGCTGCATAAGAACCGAACCAAGCTGGGAACGTTTGAATAATATCCGGTGCATTCCCCGTTGAAGCCATGACGAACGTTTGCTGTTTAATATCCGCAAAAGGAATGCCGACAAACTCAATTTTGACGTTCGGATTACTCACTTCGTAATTTTTCACCATTTCTTCTAATGCGCCTTTAGTTGCCGCCTCACTAATACTCCAGGATGCAAACGTCAATTTAAACGGTTCGCTGCTCTTCCCTATACTCGCTGTTGCTCCTGCCTCTTTAGGTGTATCTGTGTTCGAGCCGCATGCAGTAAGTGCGCTGGTCAGCAAAGCTGCCGATAATGTTAAGTACGCCGCTTTTTTCATCTTCATCTTGTAGTTCCTCCCTTTTGGTTGAAGCTTTATTTGTTGTGTGAACTTCACACCTTTATTATCGATGTCCCCATGTAGACCGTATATCTCCAATGCGAGAGAAACACACATAAATCATGACTTTGCGCATCATCAAGTCTTGACATCTCTCATAAATTCATGACATTTGGTCTGTTATTCAGTTTGTTTTTGACTTCAAGGCTCTCGTTTATGGCATAATATGAGTACTTATTATGAAGCAGGTGATTGTTCTGGTTTCTATCGTAAACCTACAAAGGTCGCTCCAAGAATTGCCGAAGCTGTTCTGGACATATTTCATTTCCTACTTGATTGTCATTCTCTTACCACTTATTGCACTGAGTTATGCATCCTATAATTTCACTGTATCCACGCTGGAGAACGAATTGAGTCAGGCAACCATCTACGCGTCCAAACAAAAAAATGCTTCCATCGAGAATACGATATCTGAAATCCAATCGATCGCCATTAGAATCGGACTAGACGGTCGGATCACCAGCTTTCTGAACGACTCGACGAATCCGTTCCTTTTGAATGAGACTCGCGATATTCTAAAAACCGCCGCTTCCGCTAACCAAGCCATACAGTCGATCGACTTTTATGCCAAAGAAGCTAATCTGATTATTGCCTCTGACGGCTATACGCGCACATATACGAATTCAACACAAGATACTTGGATCGATGGGGATCTCGGTAAGAACGAAATGGGTTTTTGGCTAAGCTCTCGTCACGGCAACGGTATTGATCTAGATAAAATTGTGACTTATGTCGTCAAGGTGCCCGTACAACGAAATGAATTTCAAGGTCTCTTGGCAGTGCATATTCATGAATCTGTCCTAAGCAGTCTGCTTCAGAAAATGGAAGGCAATCCGCACACCATTACTTACATTATGGACCATCTGGGCAACGTCATCTCCACCTCCGCTGCAGCTTCATTGAATCCGGAACATGTCCAAGCCTTATTCCAAGAGAGCAGCAAGGCTCCTGCCAGCATCGGGTACCGCATTTTGAAACAAGATGGCGATCGAAATCTCATTACATATGTCAAAACACTGCATAATCAGTGGAGCATTGTCACCGAAACGCCCTTACAGTATTTACTCTCCAAACTGTCCTATATTCGGACTGTCGCTTGGGCCGCTTTTATCATTTTAGTTGCTATGGGACTTATTCTATCCTATTTCATATCCAGAAAGATGATCAGTCCGATTCAATTATTAATTAAAAAGACGCTTCCTTATAATAAAAGCGGCAATGAAGCAAAAGATCCGCTTCGACCGCAGAAGAACGAACTGGAAGCGATCTCTCATATTCTGGATCATGTATTCCGTAAAAATGAGGCTTGGGAGCAGCAGTTTCATATGAATTTGCCTGTATTACGAGAACGATTCCTGCTTGCCCTTATCAATCATAAATACAGCAGTATTCACGAAATGAATGGTAAATTGGAATTTCTGCATCTGCAATTTCCGTATCCGCAGTACGTCGTTTTCCTAATTGAGATCGATGATTACAGCCTGCTCGTCGGCAGTTACTCCGTTACAGACCAAAACTTGTATAAATACGCCATGATGAACATTGCCGAAGAAATTGCGACCGTCAGCCATATCGCTTTAGCTGCTGAAGCGGATGAGAACCAGCTCGCACTGCTGGTCAATATTGGCGGTGACTCCGATCATATGAAACACGAGCTTGCAGCGCTAGGCGAGCAAATTAAGAACGTAATTTACCAATTGCTGAAAATCTCCGTTACCATTGGTATCGGACGTCCTTATCCACAGCTTTTGGACGCCCATTATTCCTACAAAGAAGCGTGTGAGGTCATTCGCTCCAAGATTATGGTCGGTACCAATACCGTACTCACCTATGAGGATTTGATTAAGGAAGTGGATGACGAGTTCTATTTGCCGCCGCATTTTACCAATCACATGTACAACTTCTTAAAAGCCGGGCAGCTGAGTGAGGCACTTGGCAGTCTTGAAGAATTGTATCAACAGATGAAGGCGCGCACGAAGTTGAGCGAGGAAGTCATTTTCCGGACGTATAATTTGATCGTGGAAGATATTTTACGCAATATGCAGGAATTTAACGTGCAGACCGAAACGATTTTCGGCAAAAACCATAACCTTTTTCGTGAACTAGCCTCCAAAGAGACGATACAGGCAATCCATGAATGGATTTGCGGCATGGTGCAAAAAATGTATCACGCACTAGAGCAGCAACAGCCCAAAAAGAATACACACATCGAAACCGTCATCGCCTATATGGATGCGAATTACAATCAAGACCTCTCGGTCGAAATGATCGCCGAGCAAGTGAATTTGAATCATGCCTACGTCAGCCGCATGTTTAAGCAGGAAGTTGGCAAAACCATGCTGGAATATCTAACGCTGAAGCGTCTCGAGGTCAGCAAGGTGTTTCTGAAGGAAACCGAGCAAACGATTCTTGAAATTGCGACGAATGTCGGCTATAACAACGTCAACAGCTTCATTCGGTTCTTTAAGCGCTATGAGGGGCTAACCCCAGGAGATTACCGCAAAACAATTCGCTGATAGGCTTGATATGAGAAAAAGAGAGCTATCAACACTGCTTTAGAGTGCTGAAGCTCTCTTTCTAAGTTACAATTTCTTACGAGGCTCACTAAGGGATACTCTTCTTTTTTAATGACTTGCCTTTCTTCGCAATCTAACTTTCCTCCAACTCGCTAATAGAAGCAAAACAACAGGAATGACTAGCGCAAACGTCGCTGTGAATAATGTCCACGATTCCTCAGCGAAATCTAGTGAGTAGGACCGATTTGGACTAACGATCTGAGCAAGCGGGACTATTACAACAGCTAAGGGAAAAACCAGAAATTTGGATTCCCTTAATTGAAAGGTCTGTTTGATGAGAAGCGTGGATGCACAGAACGTAAGCGTAAGCTTAAAGAACATTGAAATATACCAGATTCCCGACACAACTTCTTCTATCCGTTGAATAAAACCGCCAAATCTAATGTACCTAGCTAGTGCGTAACTTGGGTACAACTGAATGACAGTGATATAGGCACCAAGAACCAAAATAGAAAATAAGATCATGCTTGTGAGCACTACTGATCCAATCAATGCCCCCCATATAAAAGACTTCTTCCATTTCTTCGTCTTTACATAAGGGAAAATCATCAGAAAGACACTTAATTCTAGAAATGGATCCACCACAAAGAGAATCGCACTTTCAATGATGGGTTTCGCTTCCGTTGCCATGATAGGTTGAATATTTTGAACTTTAATTTCTGGTAATAAAAAACCAAAAAAAATGAGCAATAATACCATAACAAAAGGGAACATGACTTCCCCAGCACGTCCCAAAGTCTCAATGCCTAGTCTTGCAGCTGTAACGATCATGATCATAAACATCGCGTGAATGACCATGATTGGTGTTTCCGTTAACGTCTGTGTTGAAACAAAATCTCCAATTTCCCGCAGTAAAATAGCTGAAAACAGGAGATAAAAGGCAAGGAACAATAAGGATACTGTTTTCCCTAACCATTTACCCAAAAGAAGCTCGTTGTATTCCACGATTGTCAATCCAGGAAATCTGCCCCCAAGTGAGAGATATATCCAGATAGGCACGATTCCTGCGATCATCCCAATCAAGGCCGCAATCCACGCATCTTGATCAGCTCCATGCGAAATCACGCCTGGCATGAGGACGATTGCAGAGCCCATTGTATAAAATATGACTAAAACCATAAACTGCCGTGAACTGATTTGTACGAAAGTAGGATCCATTTTACCCTTCCTAACCCATTAAAAAATGAGAACAGTAGCGCATTTACTTAAATAAACGCATGAGGAAATCGCTAGCAGGTAAGTAAAATGCTTTTATCCAATCGACTGGGTTTGGAATTTCCATATGCAAGGTTTGAGCCAAATTTAACCCTGTTCCCACCAAGAGTAGAAAGAAGAATAGGACTAGCTCCCTGTTCATTTTCCTCTTCCACAAAGGAACAGCATCTATTACGATGATCATTGTGACAACAATAAGGATTCCTGCTACAACAATCAATGGAAGATTACTCCTTTTTCTTCATTTCTTCGAGAAGGGAATTGGAAATCGTTCCAGTTAGTCGTATTCTCGCATCAACCTGTACATTTACTGTTAGTTCGGGAAATAACACATGCCAATCTTTTTTTATGTTCCTCCACGCCTTCGGATCATCACGGTGAATAGCTTCACCAAACCCGAAAATATCCGATTTATACCTTGTTTGAACCTCATGGATCGCATGTTCCAAAAGCTCCTTTAACTTCTCGCTCGACATCTTCTGGAGTTCATCGATCGTTTGTAATTGAGTCAAGTCAATTTGGCATTTGACCTCTGCGATATTTTGTTCGACGAGCAGTTTAATATCGATATGCGGCTTCCCGTTTTCCACGATGCCCTTCACGTTAGATTTGGTTTGCAAGACTTCAAACGAGATAGATCCCCCTTTTGGACAACCGATAATCCCAATCGTACGCTTCACATTACCCACAATATAGTTGAATCCCTTGCTGTCTTGTTCGTCTAACCACCCAATCAGTTTATCTTTGTTGAATACGGCCAGTCCCTTATAAAAGACAATATCATGAGGGGTTGTCGTCTCCAAGTTTTTCAATGACCTCCCATCCTCTTCATCACCGATCGTTTGCACGCCAGAAAGGACTGGATTCTTGCCTTCACTAACCATATCCGTAATGAGCTTATCCAACGCTATACTGGTTGTTGGCGCCCACTCTTTAGAGGATACTTTCAACGTATCAAATAGACTGTTGGCTGGAAGCGGCTCCAGAGCTGTCAAGATCGATAAGATATCTGCTCCTTTGCCTCCTTTGGCAATAACAATCGAAAAATCATTCCTAAACCCATGATTCCGAGATATATAATCTAACGCTTCAGCGATTCCCTCTCGTGCTAATGGCTCTCCGATTGATAAAATACGTAAATGAGACATATATGGCTTTCTAGGGGAGATCGTTGTCATTTTTCTGAGCGCTTCTGAAATAGAATTCGCCTTACTCACATAAGTCGTGGCAGGAATTCGAGATGATGTACCTTTCGCATTCACTTGTTGGGGCTCAATGACCTGTATGGACACCTCGAGTTGGTCTCCGCTTTTATCAATGGACATACCCGCTACAATAGCCAAATCCGTTAGTTCATTGCGATTCCAGCAGCCTGTAAGCATCATAAATATACCCATAAAAAAGAGGGGTATGACTATCCTCTTCACCATAGGTCACCCCTCCGTTTCATTCCTTTTCGGTGGAGCAGGAGCGTTCGTCTGTTCACGCACGACGTTTAACTTATTTATGATACGTGGACGAGAAAAAAGTGCCCATAAAGGTACGCGCATGATCGTATCCTTGTTTCCCTTTAGATTAAAAGGCGCAAATGGGCTCATATAAGGCACCCCAAATGAGCGTAAGCTGCACAAGTGAAGCACCAAAATAATAACCCCAATGATAATCCCATATAACCCAAAAGATGCAGCCAAAGCCATCATTGGGAAACGAAGCATCCGAATTGACGTGGAAAGCGTGAAGGCAGGAACAACGAAGCCTGCAATCGCAGTGATCGACACCACGATAACCATCGCCGCCGATACAATGCCAGCTTCTACAGCTGCTGTCCCCATAACTAGCGAACCTACGATCGTGAGTGAACTTACAATAGCTTTGGGCATACGCAAACTGCCCTCACGAACGACTTCGAATGTCAATTCCATCATCAGAGCTTCGATAAATGCGGGAAAGGGAACTCCCTCCCGTTGAGCAGCTAAACTAACTAGAAGCTGAGTGGGTAGCATTTCCTGATGAAATGTCGTTATGGCAATGTATAAAGACGGGCCCAATAACGCGATAAGAAAGGACGTGTAACGTAAAATTCGAAGTAAGGTACTGATATCCCAACGCTGATAGTAATCTTCCGCAGCTTGTAAGAAGGAAGCAAATAAGGCAGGGACGACGAGGGCTACAGGCGTGCCATCTACCAGAATAGCCACTTTCCCTTCCAACATTTCAGCAGCTATAACATCAGGACGTTCTGAGCTATAAATAGTAGGAAAAGGAGTGAACGTTTTATCCTCAATCAACTCTTCGATATATCCACTTTCCAGAATACTGTCGATGTCAATATCATCTAACCGTTTTCGGACTTCTTCCACAATATGATCATCTGTAATTCCTTTGATATACATGATGGCCACATTCGTTTGTGTAACTCTCCCAATCTTTCTCGATTCCAACCATAGATTAGGATCTTTGATTTTTCGGCGAAGTAACGCTGTGTTCGTTCTAAGGTTCTCCGAAAACCCTTCTCTTGGTCCTCGCATAACCGTTTCATTATTAGATTCCGTTACACCCCGTTCAACCCAACCACGCATTCCGATAGCAAAACCTTGTGAATAGCCATCAACCAAGAGAATGACATCGCCAGATAATAATAAATTGAATAAGGAATTAAAATCAGCCACTTCTTCGATTTCGCTTACGGCAAGGATTTGATTTTTAAACTTTTCTAACCAAATTTCATGAGGGGGTGACGTCGTACCTCGCTCTAGATGAATTTCTGGTAATAACGAATCCATGATGAAGTTTTGGACGGATATCGTATCGGTCAGCCCATCCGTGAATAAAATGCACACTTTAAACTTCTCTTCACTGCCTAGTGTGAATTCTCTAAGAATGATATCTGAACTGTTGCCAAGTTTTTTCTTAACCTCTTGAATATTATCTTGCAGATTCACGTGTAATAAGTTTAAAGAAGAATCGATGCCCGAAATGATCTGTTGGGAAGAAGTACGACGAAAACTGCTCTTCGTTAGTTTCTTAAAGAAGTCCATCATGACATCCTCTCATTTCATTAACATACTTATTTCTCATTATCACCACATTCGATGGTTTTAGACTTTTTAAAGACCAGCTTTTACAATTCACTATTTGGGCAATAATTAAAACAAGAAACCATATTTCCAGAAGGGGAGTCCAATGCTCAAAGAAAGAATCAATAATGGACAACTGTTTGCATGGATCATGTTATTTGAGCTCGGTAACGCCATTATCATGAACCTTGGAGAAGAGGCCAAACAAACTGCCTGGTTAGCCATTCTTATCGCTATGATTGCAGGAGTAGGTACATTTGCTTTAATCTACTTCCCGTTGTTTCGCTTATACCCCAATCACACGTTTACAAAATACACGCAAATCATACTTGGAAAGTACATCGGCTGGCCACTTGGTCTTTTTTATCTCATTTACTTTACTTATATTTCGGGTAGAGACTTGCTAGATTTCGGGACATTAACTTCTACGATCTCCTTTGATCAAACCCCTGTCTTCATGATTAATGGCATTATGATCATTGCTCTTGTCTATGGCCTCCGTAAAGGTGTAGAAGTTTATGTACGAGCTGCTGAAATCTTTTTTGGGTTATTTATGTTCGTTTTCATCTTAGGATTCCTTCTATTAATCGTTTCTGGACAAATGGATAGAGATAATCTTAGACCTGTTTTTGATGATGGAATACAACCGATTATCCAAGCTGTGCCTTTCGTGTATACGTTTCCATTCGCTGAAATGATTGCTTTTACGATGTTTTTACCATTCTTGCAAAATGCCAAAGCCGTTGTTAAAGTCGGGCTAGTGAGTATACTATGCTCAGGAATTTTATTGAGCATTATTGCTCTTCTCAACGTAGCAACACTCGGTGTCTTTCAAACACAAACCGCTGTGTTCCCGCTAATTGAAACGATTGGCGAAATCAATATCGGCGAATTCATGCAGCGTTTGGATTCTCTTGTCGTGTTGCTGCTCGTGGTTACTAGTTTCTTCAAGATAGGCACTTTTTTTCTTGCTGCAATCCTTGCAGCATCCGAATTATTTCATGTAAAAAATTATGGGAAGTTAGCTTTGCCCATCGGTATCATCATCCTTTTATCCTCCGTGATGATGGCGACCAACTATATCGAGCATATTGAAGAAGGCATGCAAGTGGTAACGAAATATTTTCAATTCCCTATGCAAACGGGGATTCCTTTTTTGATTCTATGTATCGCCATTATTCGTAAACATTTTGATCGGAATGCCAAACAAGAACAAGAACAAAATGATTAAAAGCCCGTATTCAATCGGCGAAAAGAACCGAAACCGCTCCACTATGTTATTCAGCGAGCGATGGATGCTAAAACCTAGGGCTACATCCATAAGAATCACAAAAAAAATACTACATGTTAGCACGACCAAAAACACACCGATTATTTTCAATTCGCATCACCCACTACCTTATTATTCAATTCTTCTTTAACCTAACCTAAAATGACATATGCTACACTTCAACTCTAAATGAAATGCACAAAAAAATAGAGTTCACCAAGTCCGTTTCCGTTCCACTTGGTAAACTCTATTATGGCTTTGATATAACATCTAAAGTTGATCCGCTTGTGAATGTTTTTTACTTGCTGGTGCAAACCACCCTAATATGGCTATCGCAAGCAAGACACCATAGAAGATAAGGGTCCAAACTGTGCTATGCGGGAACTGATGATTTAATACAGCAATATCTTCATGGGCTAGGGTTATTACAGCCAGCTTCACGCCGACCCAGGCTACAATCGCATAAGCCGTGGTCTCGAGCGCTGGTCGCTCAGCAAGCAGCTTCACAAACCATGTGGCTGCGAATTTAATCAGGACGAGCCCTGCGATTCCGCCAAGCACAACGACTAGGAATTTCCCTCCGTCCAGACCGCCGAAATCATCAAGCGGTGAATCTGGGAGACCAAGTGCCAGTGCTACTGCGGCAAGAATGGAATCAATCGCAAATGCGAGATCCGCAAGAGCAATTTTCCCCACGGTTGGCCAAAAACTTTTTCCAGCAGCATTTTTTTTCATGTCCTCGCGATTGTTCTCATTTTCCTTAAAGAAACGCGCTTTGATGATGTGCTTTAACCCCAGATATAGGAGGTAAGCAGCACCAATCGCCTGTATTTGCCAGACGTTCGCAATAAATGAAATCGCAAACAAAGCAGCGAAGCGGAAAACAAACGCCATAATGATCCCATAGTTGATGGCTTTCTTCTTCTCTTCTTCCGGTAAATGCTTCGCGATTACAGCCAAAACAAGAGCATTATCCGCGGATAATAAACCTTCCAATCCGATAAGTACTAGTAAAGCCCATGCATACTCTAACCAAAGTGAATCCAATTGTCCTTCTCCTCTCATGTCAAACGGCATTTATTCGCTTGTCTGACTATAATATAACACTCTTATGTATTCTTAGGATATTTCAGGAGTGAATATCATCGTTTCCCTTATATTTCAAAAACCATTGTTCTACTATTTTGCGAAACGATTTATGAACGATCCTACTTTAGAGCAACGATACACAACAAATAAAGCTGTCCGCGGAACGTTCGTTAAATTAACTGCCGTATGGGGTTTCGTTCTACTGCTTGAGGTTTCCTTGAAAATATTTTTTATTTTCTTCCTGCCGACAGATCGATTCTTGGTGATAGCCCCGATTGTTACCATTATCATTATTGGAGTGGCGGTATTCTGGAGTATCACTTATGTGAAGGGACTGAAGAAAAGAGCACATTAAGGGAGTTAAGCCTGCAAGAGTCTCTTCCTAATAGCCATAGAAAAAGTACCACAGTGATTGCGGTACTTTTTCTATGTCACTCAGATTGATAATGTTTGCCGGATATGTTAACAGGCCAAACTTATTACCCTTTAAGACCCGTATTCGCAATCCCTTGTACAAACCATCTCTGGAAAACCGTTACGACGATTACCAACGGAATCATTGCCGATACCGACGCTGCCATAATCGCAGGATAATCGGTTCCATTTTCATCAGAGAAGCTGGTCAAGCCTAATGGAATCGTAAATAAATCTCGACTTCTTAGCAAGATAAGCGGATTCTCATATTCATTCCAATGCCATGTAAAGGTAAGAATCAACAAGGTTACAAGGGCCGATTTGGTAAGTGGCAGCGCAATCTGCCAATACGTTCGCCAATACCCGGCTCCGTCCACTTTCGCGGCTTCCATGAGTTCGGATGGCAATGTACCGAAAAACTGACGCATGATAAAGGTACCGAGCACCGTGAACATCCCTGGTAAAATAATGGCGAGATGCGTGTTCACCAGACCCAGTTTGTCAAACATAATGAACCGCGGCACGAAGAATACTTGTGCTGGAATAATCATAGTGGCCAAATAGAGAAGGAAAATTGTATTCTTTCCAGGGAACCGCAGTTTGGCAAAGGCATACCCTGCCAGCGAGCTCGTAATTAATGAACCAACGACTTGGAAAGCTGTAATCTTAATGGAGTTGAAGTAAAAGGTAGAAAATGTGATGGATCCGTTCCAAACCTTCTCATAATTGCTTAAATCCCATGTTTTTGGAATCCATCGGATGGGATACTCAAACAAATCCGCACTGTTCTTGAAGGATGCTGAGAACATCCAGATAAATGGCATAATCATCCCAATTCCGAGCGCAAAAAAGAGAAGGGTTGCTATTATTTTGCCGATGGTGCCAGCCTTGTTTCTTCGCTGTGCTACACGGTTGGCGTTCGCTTTGCTATTCACGATTATAGGCTCCATGTTGTTCCGCTCCTTTAATATTGATCCTGCCATTTTTTCTGTGTCCGCCATTGGATCATCGTAATAAGGAAGATGAAGGCAAAGAGCAACCAAGAAACGGTGGCGGCATAGCTCATATCATGCAATTCAAAGGCTTGTTGATAGATGTAGAGTGCCAATACAGAAGAGGATTTCATTGGACCTCCGTTATTCATAACCTGTACAGAGGCGAATACTTGGAAGGAAGAAATGACTAACGTAATCGCAATAACGAATGTCGTCGGTCTTAGAAGTGGTACCGTCATGGATAAGAATTTTCTAAGTTTACCTGCGCCGTCAATATCCGCTGCTTCGTAGATATCCTTAGAAATTCCTTGAATACCGGCCATATAAATAATCATGGCATATCCGACATACGTCCATATCGTCATCATGATAACGGCGAATAATGACCAATCTGGGCTCGACAACCAGCCTGGCGGGTTAGCGATTCCGATTTGATGAAGGAAGCCGTTGATTGGACCTTCCGTCGGATTGTACATAACCCGCCAAACAACAGCCATCGCCACCAAGCTGCTCATATAAGGCAGGAACACCATGGTCCGAATCGCTGTTTTCATAAACACGAATTGATTCAGCATCGCAGCAAACAGTAGTCCGATCAACATTGCCATCGGAACACTCACTAAGGAGAACACGACATTATGCTGAAGTGCTTTCCATACATAATGATCCCCTAGCAATTTAGTTATATTTTCAAGACCGATAAAGTCCAGTCCCTTCAATCCCTTCATATAGTCCCATTCTGTAAAAACGAGAATAAAACTAAATACCATCGGGAATAAAATAAACGTAATAAACCCAAGTAAATTCGGTAGAATAAACAAATACCCCGCGAAACTCTCTTTCGTTTTCTCTTTCATCCTGTCTACACCTCTCCTCTCGTACTCTTACTATAGCTGTACTGAACGATGATCTGAATGTCATAAACTTCGAAGATTGAGGGAATTCCTAAGTTCTATAGAGGGAATTTCTTAGTTTCAGGCGATGCCGCTATCTATATGAAAAAGCCGCACTCCTATCAAGGAGTACGGCTTCCTAATAAACGTTACCTGTTTATTTCTTTGCGCTTTTAACAGCTTCGTCAGAGCGGGATTTGATCGCCCCAACGGTTTTATCAATCGGTTGAGCGTTCATGAAATATTTTTCCGCTTCTTCCATGAAGATTTGACGAATTTGTGTGCTTGCAGTTGTATTTACGGAAGTAGTAGGGGTGTATTTGCCTTTCAGCATGCTAACGAAAGAATCCTTGTCAAAATACTGAGATTTATCTCCCATAATCAAATCTGCAAGTTTATCCACATCAACATTTTTGTTGGATGGAATACGACCGCCAGGAACCATGTTCAAGTTCCCTTCTTTCAAGTACCAGCTTAAGAATTTCATAGCTTCTTCTTTGTGGGTACTTTTAGAGTTGATGCTCGTGTAATCGCTAAGCTTGGCGTTGTTCACATTTTTACCTTTTTCCATTTGTGGTGTAGGGGCAAAGGCAACTTTGAAATCACGACCTGGGTAAGCTTTGTCATCTTTGATGTATCGAATGAAATACAAGGAAGAGTAGACTGTTGCAGCTTTCCCTTTCAACAACTCGTCCTGTGGTTGGGACTTATTAGCAAGAGCTTCTTGATATGGCATCATTGCTTTTGCATCCAGGAGACCTTTTTGAAGCTCTAGACCCATTTTGAACGATGGCGCATCAAAGTTTGTTGTACCATCTGCTTTGTAATAAGGATCATTGGGCTTATCTGACCCAATTACGTCAAACGCGATTGGCTCCCACGTAGGAAGAAGGAACGTACCGTATTGACCTGATTTTGTCAGCTTCTTACCAAGTGCCGCGTAATCGCTCCATGTCCAGTCTGCAGTAGGCACTTTTTCACCAGCCGCATCCAAGGATGCTTTGTTAAAAGCGAAGAATCTCATATCCTTGCTTCCTGGCAATTGGTAGATCTTGTTGTTAATTTTCAGCAAATTCTCAGAACCAATCGTACCTTCAAGATCGAAATTGGTTTTCTTAATTAGATCTTCCAACGGCTCAACCATGTCACCTTTTACACGGCGATCCAACAAGAAGTCACCATAGGAAACGAAGAGATCAGGCGCATCAGAAGTAGATAACAAAGCTGTATCTAATTTGGTGTTACCCGAATCATCATTCACGAAACGAACATATTCCACTTGAATATCTTTATTCGCTGCATTCCATGCATCGACAACAGCCTTAGGACCGTTTTCTTCAGGAACGCCGCCCCACCATTTTAATTTAACAACCTTGCCTGTTGCTGCACTTGGAGCCGCAGACGAGCCTGCAACTGTTTCTTCTTTCTTACCGCACGCGGTTAATAGGACCGACGCCATCAACATGACCGATAGACTTACTTTTAAAGTACGTTTCATTCCTTCATCCCCCTTAGAAGTTTTACAATCTAGTTATAACAAATCAACCAGCTATAACGAATGGATTATTCTTTGGGGTTCGGGGGAAATTCTATGTTCACTTCTCCTCGGCCAGTCACAAGTTTACGATACTCTAATGGAAATAAGCCCTCTATCTTTTTAAAATACTTACTGAAGTGGTTTGCATCTGTGTAGCCTACCATCTCTGAAATCTCATAAACTTTCAATGAAGGGTTTCGCAAAAGCTCTCTGGCCTTCTGCATACGAATTTGCGTTAAAAAATCAACGATCTTCACACCTGTTTCTTTTTTAAACAGGACGCTTAAATAGTTTTCAGCAAATCCAACTTTTCGAGCCAAATCGGAAACTTTCAGCGAACTACCGTAATCGTCCTGCATGATTTGTATAACCGCCAGTACTTCCTCACGATAGATCGGGCGAATCGGCTGGCGGATATATGCCATCGCGTTGGGAAGCCAATTGAAGAACCAGTCCCCGATCTCCTGAAGTGTTTCTGCATTCCGTATCACATCGAAAGGAAACCTGCCCCCATAGTCTTGAAGCGCATGAATGTCCTTTCCTTCCTCTTCAAGCTTCTGACTAATATAATGCATCAGCTGCAGCCATTGTTCCCGTACCCATGAATCACCAAGTTGTTGTTTTTGCAATAAGGATTCTTGCCATAGGACAAATTCCTGCTGTAGAGTTGGCACTTCGCCCGTCTCTATCAATCTCCACCATTTGTCGATGGGCAGCGGATTTAAGCGCGATAAGGACTCCTCCTTCTCTTGGGAAGGATAGAAAATAAACTCTTTATCCTTCATGAACCGTCTTTGCAGTGATTTCTCCGCTTCAAGAAAACCTTGATGAAGTTCATATTCACCAGTGTGTATATGAGAAACACCGAAGCTCACACTAACCTGAGCAAATCTGCTGACGGCAGAGCGGATTTCCAGCAGCATCTCATCGGTAATTGAAACATGAAGAAATGCTAACTTGCCGCTATGCATATCAACCAACTCGCTGCTGCCGTATTTCCTCAGAATCTCATTGATAATATTCGCTACCGTATAGATCAATAGCTGCTCGCTTTTAAAGCGATTCTCTTCCATCACTTGACCGCTTTGGTCAATAGACACAACTACGATACGATAGGTTTCCTTTAGAAATAAAGGAAGCAGATTCCCCCTAATCTGTGTATCAATTTCCGGCTTAGAGGCTTGCTTGCCTAGTAAATTTCTAAGCAGTACTTCTGTCGATTGCCGGTTCAATAGTTCCATTCGGTAAGACTGCTTCTCCTTTTCTAGCTGTTCCTTCTGTTCTTCGAGCAATACATGCCGTATTCGTTTGCATTTATCCAGCAATTCTTCCGGCGTCCATGCTAGTTTCAAAATAAAGTCAACAGCTCCTAGACGGAGCGCTTTTTGGACATATTCAAAGTCGTTATGGTTAGATAAAATCACACATTTGATTCTTGGCCATTTCACACGAATATGATTGAGAAGCTCCAAGCCGTCCATTTCTGGCATACGAATATCTGTCAGTACAATATGGCAAGGTTGTTCCTCGAGCAACGTCAGCGCTTCCACACCGTTCATGGCCTCACCTATGATTTCAAAACCAGATTCCTCCCATGGAATCAACGTTTTGAGGGAGATACGCACCAAAATTTCATCATCTACGACGAGTATTCGTGTACTCATTCCATCAACTCCTTTCGATTAGGAATCGTGATGACAATTTGCATGCCGCCCGTTTCAGGCGTAACGACTTCAAGCCCATACTGACTGCCGAAGTGAAGCTTGATTCGTCTATCTACATTCAGCATGCCGATACCGCTATATTTGGCGTGATCCTGAATTAATTGATTCTGAATCGTCTGCATCTTATCCGGGGATACTCCCTTTCCGTTATCACGCACATAAATCTGAATATCATCGCCAGATTCCACAGCCTCAATCCAAATATGCAAAGGCAGCCTAGAGCCATGAATGATGCTATTTTCTACAAGCGGCTGCAGCGTAAATTTTAATACTGTACAATCGAGAAGCTGATCTGGCACTTGCGTCGTAATATTAATATCATCGTGGTATCGGATTTTCTGAAGCATCATATACAGTTCTAGATACTGAATTTCCTGTTGTAACGTTACAAAGATGGTATTTTGTTTCATGGAGAATTCCATCAATTTACCAAGCGCGGTAATCATATCACTCACATCACGGTTGGTATTCGAGAGCATCGCCATTAACTTAATGGAATTCAAGGTATTAAACAGAAAATGCGGATTGATTTGAGCTTGAAGTGCTTGGAAGTGTGCTTCTTCCTTCTTTCGCTGCTCTTCTGACACATTGTGGACAAGCTCATCCAGCCTGGCTACCATACTATTGAAATTACTCCCAAGCACAGAGGCTTCATCATTTCCCACAACGGGAACCTTTTGCTTGAAATCACCTTTTCCCACTAAAATAATGGATTTCAACAGGGAATATAGGGGCTTCGTAAAGCGAAGCAATAAGTAAACAAAGATGGACAGACCGATAATATAGAAGAATAAGATGATGGCAAGAGATCGGTTCTTACTTTTATCCATCTGCAGATGGAACTGATCCATAGGCAATAGCGCAGCAACGGAAACGCCTACTTGCGGTATTTTAGCCACATTCACTAAATAATCTTTATGATCAATTGTAATCTTTTTAATTGACTTGGCATCCTTGTTCAACTCACTGATTTGTTCGGATGTTAACGAAATGGTTAGTTTGCCGCTCAAATCATTCAACCGCTCACTGCCATCCCAAATTAGAAATTGGGTAGAATCCTCAGTATTTGTGGGCTGCGAACCATAAAATTTATCAATAGCCATGCCAATGACAACTACCCCGTAATCATCAACGTTCCCAACGCCATTAAGCACTCTGGAGACGAGAACAAAGTCCTTGTTAGGCACACCTTCTACATAACCCCATGCTGTTGGAATTTTATAAGCCTGCATCCAATAAGGGTATCCCTTACGCTTAATTCCCATGCCATACCAGGGTTCGCTGCTGATGTTTTGAACAGCGTCTCTGTGAAAATCCGTCAACGTCGTCACCACATCGCCCTTGAAATCTACGACACCAATGAAAGCAAAGTTATCGAGCAGGATATCCCGCAAGCTCAGCATCTTCCTCTGAGTTTGGATAAATAGTAACATATCCTCTATCTGGTCTGGATTCCAGCGCTTAGCTTTGTTTTGAAACGTCGTAAACAATTGAGAGTCCAGCATATAGGTCATTTTCACCATTTTTTCGGCGTTCTGATTCATGTTGCTTACCGATTGATCCACCAGTACCTGATTGGCCGTATACACCTCATGCTCCAACAATTTGGATGAATTAGTCGCGTATTGATAGAAGACGATGAGGGTAGGGAGTGCAACGACGAGAATAAAAGCCCCTAGCAATTTGCTGCGAATAGAACGGAAACGTTTGATTTGCCCGGCCAAATTTCTCCACCTCAAACAAGGAATAATTTTGTTTACCTTAACTGTATAGTTATAGCACGAAATCGTACTTCACAACATGTGATATTCCACTCGTTTCGAGTGAATTTCTGTGTATCTTGACTTTCTCCCCTATCCTATTATTCCCTTGAAAAATAAATATAAAAAAAGCTCCCTGAATTCAGCAAGTTCCGCTACTTCTTAACGACTAGCCGTCCACATCTCCTAATCATCTACTCGTGTAAATTCTAATCAGAAAACACTTGGCAAGCCATAAAAGTGATGCTACAATGTGCTCATGAAATGTTATTTACTCGAGTAAATTTTAGGGGGATATGCATATGAAATCGATTCAACAAGCGTTTGATGTCGTCGTGTGCGGTGGTGGACTCGCTGGCTTTTGTGCCGCTGTAGCCTCTGCAAGAAATGGTGCGAAGACTTGTCTTATTCAAGATAGACCTGTATTTGGAGGCAATAGTTCTTCTGAAATTCGCGTAACACCACACGGTGCCGCTGCCTTTCATGCCTATGGAAGAGAAACAGGTATTATCTCGGAGCTGCTTATTGAAGAACGAGCTGTCAATCATGAGAAAATTCGTGAAAATGGTTGGACGAATAGTGTGTGGGATATGGTTATGTACGACATGGCTGTCAAAACGCCAAATCTGAGTTTCCATTTGAATACCTCAGTCAACAGTGCACAAGTGACAGACGGTAAACTCACCTCGATTAAGGCCGTGATCGCAAATGCAGAGACTGAGCTTGAAATTACAAGTAATATCTTCATCGACTGTACTGGAGACGGCATCCTCGCTGATATGGCTGGCTGCGAATGGCGTTGGGGATCCGAGGGGCGTGATGAGTTCAACGAACCTCATGCTCCACTTGTTGCCAGCTCTGATACCATGGGTAACTCCATCCATTTCCGAGCCAAAGATATGGGACGCCCTGTTCCTTTTAAAGCACCTGACTGGGCTATCCATCACGAAGATGCTGACTACTTCTATAAGCAAGGACGAACTTTCTACGACACGGAATCTGGGTTTTGGTGGATTGAGATTGGCGTCCCTTATAACACGATTTACGATAATGAAAACATTCGTCACGAGCTGACCAGACATACCCTTGGCATTTGGGATTGGATGAAAAATCACGACCCGCTTCTGAAGGAACAAACAGCCAACCTTGCACTAGATTGGATCGGTCAAGTTCCAGGCAAACGTGAGAGCCGCCGCATTATCGGCCGCTACTTCATGACTGAGCATGATATTCAAAACCGAACCGTCTTCGAGGACGAAATCGCTTATGGCGGTTGGTTCGTTGATCTTCACACGCCTGGAGGACTCTTGGCTCCAACAGCAGAACCCGCTAGCGCCGAAGGCTATAACGAAACTAGCGAATATGCCCAAAAAAGCTACTGCGGACCTTACGGCATTCCATTCCGCATCATGATTAGCAAAGATATTAGCAACTTAATGATGGTGGGACGTAACGTCAGCGTTACCCACGCTGCACTTGGTACCGTTCGAGTTATGTCAACAACAGCCCTGATGGGGCAAGCAGCAGGTACAGGTGCTGCTTACGCGTTGAGTAACCAAGTGAACCTATCTGACATGTCTGGTGAACACATTGTGAATGTACAGCAATCGCTGCTTCGCGACGGATGCTTCCTTCCTAACTATAAGAATGAGGATGCGTTGGATCTTGCAAAACAGGCGGCGATTAGTGCCAGCAGTACGGCAACAATTCATGGCGTTGGACCTGAAAGTCACGATTTCACATTCGGCTTCCGTTCCAAGGAAGCGCAAGAAGCGAGAAAGCAACAAGCGGAGCCGCTTACGTTCACACGCGGGCAATGGATTGCCATTGAAAAAGGCCGCATAGATACCATCTCTGTCTGCTTGAGCAACAACACGGATCGTCCCCAGCAGCTGCCAGCGAAAATAATCCCGGTAGACCACATTTGGGATTATCGAACAGACACGGGTATCGTTTATGCAGAAACGACTTTGACAGTTCCAGTTGGGCAACATGTTTGGGTGGAATGGCCGCTGAATTGGCATGATGCTTCAGTTGGCAGCCGTTACATCCAACTCCAACTGGGAGTTAATCCATCGGTTGAATGGCATTCAGCTAACCGTATCCTGCCAGGTCACATTTCTGCTTACGACATGGGCAGCGGAAAAATGCGACGTTATCTAAATGATGGCGGTACACTCAGCTACCGCATAGCACCAGCTCAACAAAGTTATGGAGCCGTCCATGTTACAAGCGGTGTAACGCGTCCTCATCAATTTACGAATATGTGGATGTCTGATCCCATGCAACCACTGCCACAATATGTGCAGTTGCAATGGACGAATTCACAATCTATTCGCGAAATTCATGCGACATTCCCTGGGCATCTGCTTCAAGAGTACCATCGCTATGAGCCATTCTACCGTGATCCTCAATGTCCTAAAGACTATACAATCGAAGCGTATGTTCAAGAACAATGGGTTACTATTGTAACTGTTGAAGGGAACTACCAACGTTTAGTGAAACATACATTGGATCAAGCCGTTCAGAGTGATCGTATTCGCATGACGGTTAAGGCGACGAATGGGGATCCCGCTGCTTCTATTTATGAAATTCGTTGTTATAGTTAATTCTTTCATCCGTACAATAAAAAACGGAGCCCGCAAACTCGCGGCGCTCCGTTTTTATTGTTTTTTACCAAGCGGTCGCGCCGCCGTCGACAACGTAATTCGCGCCTGTGATATAAGACGCACGGTCAGAAGCAAGGAATACCGCAAGCTCTACGAGCTCCTCCGGTTGACCGAAACGTTTGAGAAGCGTCTTCTTCGTTATCGCATCTCGAGCCTCTTGGTTGTCGCCGAGGTCGCGATCGCTGGCTGGGGTTAGGAAGGGTCCCGGACTGATCGTCACCGCACGAATTCCATGGCGTGCACCTTCAAGTGCCAATTGTCGAGTCATCGCAATGACACCAGCTTTCGCTGCGCTGTGCCCCACCATCGGAGGAATTTCTCCGGCAATCACACCTGATATGGAGGCGACATTGATAATGACACCGCCACCGCGCTGAACCAGATGCGGCCAAGCAAATTTCGAAACGAAGAAAGGAATATCAAGTTCACCTGCTATCGTTTTCCGCCAGTCTTCCACAGAGAAATCAGGCATCGGTCCGAAGTATTGAATCGCCGCGTTGTTGTATACAACGTCGAGCCCGCCATAGGCAGCGACCGCTTCCTCAACCATCTTCCGCGCTTGTTCAGGGTCAGTAAGGTCAATTGGTGCGACTGCTGTCATCTCACCGCCGGCTTGACGTACAAGTTCAACGGTCTCGTTGTTGGCATTCACATTAATGTCAGATCCTACAACCTTTGCACCCTCTCGAGCAAAGGTCAGCGCTGCCGCGCGTCCCAATCCGCCACCAGTGCCTGTTACCAATACGACTTTATTGTCGAGTATTCCCATGATGATTTCCTCCTTCGTTGTACAATCTCAGATGACTATCGGTCATCGTTATTATTTTGTATTTTGTTCCTCTGCTTCCAATCTTGCTACCTCTTCCCGAACGCGTGGGGCGACTTCCGTCCCCAACAGTTCAATGGCTCTCATCACTTGCTCATGCGGCATGGTACCGACAGGTAAATGCAAGAAGAATCGGGAGAAACCAAGATGCTGGCGCATGTAAATAATTTTGTTAGCCACCGTTTCAGAATCGCCGACGTACAGCGCACCTTCCAAAGTGCGTGAGGCATCAAAGCCTGAACGGGTATACTGAGCCCAGCCGCGCTCCCTGGCAAAGTAATTAAACGATGCCTGTGTGGGAGGGAAATACTGATCTACCGCAATCGATGTACTATCGGCAACGAATCCCAGTGAGTGTACAGCTATTTTTAATTTCGATACATCGTGTCCTGCTCGAGCAGCCGCTTTTTTATAGATGGGAACAAGTGGTGCAAACTGTAAGGGACTACCGCCAATAATCGCCAAAACAAGGGGTAATCCAAGTACGCCAGCTCGTATAACAGACTCTGTATTCCCGCCGCTGCCTAGCCAAATCGGTAAAGGATCCTGTACCGGACGTGGGTACACACCGAGATTCGTAAAGGCTGGACGATGCCCTCCTCGCCAAGACACTTTCTCCGAATCCCTCAATTTTAATAACAGTTCAAGTTTCTCCTCGAACAGCTCTTCGTAGTCTTTCAAATCATACCCAAACAAAGGGAATGCATCCACCATCGAGCCTCTGCCTGCGATAATTTCGGCACGGCCGTTAGAAATCCCATCGAGTGTGGCAAATTGCTGGAACAAACGAACAGGATCAACAGCAGATAGCACCGTTACCGAGCTCGTTAACCGAATTCTTTTCGTCAAGGATGCTCCTGCCGCCAATATAACAGCAGTAGCCGAATCCCCGAACTCCTTCCGATGATGCTCGCCGACTCCAAATACATCTAATCCGACCTGATCAGCGAGGACGATCTCCTCCACAACCTCACGTAATCGCTGCGCATGGCTTATTGTCTCACCTGTATGAATATCCGGCGTTGTTTCAACAAAAGTATCTACACCAATTTCCATTTTCATTTCCCCCTTGTACCTAGTTAAAATTAACTTCTTATTTATATAGAATTCTCATTGTTGGCTATGCCTTCACGATTCTTAATCCCGTACCCAATCTTCTTTAGCACTTGTATAAGTTCGAGTTTCTCCTCGTCTGTCGCGAAGGACAAATTATCAGAGATCAATTGCGCATGCTTTGGAAAAATGTTATCGAAGTAGCTTCGTCCTTCCCCCGTTAAGGCTACATTTGTTTTGCGCCTGTCGCCCGGGATAGAAAGCCGTTCTACGAGTCCCTTCTTCTCCAACTTATCGACCACATAGGTGATGCTCCCACTTGGAATGGAGAAGGTTTCACTTATTTTCTGGATCGGATGCGGACCTTTATTGTAAAGAAACTCAAGGATTTGAAAGGTTTCCTTATCCAGCCCATAGTTCTCTATATCGCGTTCTAAGCTCCCAAACAGAGCCTTCACCATGTTCTTCAATACGCGCGAAAACCTTAAGTCAAGAGCTTTCCCTTCAGCATCGCGTTCAATCATTCGACTCTCACCTCTTTATAGCGTGTTCCAGTTCAAGCTGATGACAGCTATGGCAAGTATCAACAGAATGAAAGGCATCATTACCTTTGACGCTGGATCTTTAACACGAACCAAATGGGTAAAAATTGCACCAATCATCGTTACCGCAATCAACAACCCGCCTAGCTCAGCATAAGGATCAATCCATATACCAATAATAATGATAGCGGCAGAGATGACTTCAACCAAGCCTGTAAATACTCTCGCCGATGATGACAGCCTGTACCGCTTAAATTCATCGACCATCTGTTTGCCGCCAAATTTCATGAGACCGAATAGCAGAAACCCAATTCCCAAAATACTCTGTAGTACAACTGATAAAATATGCATGCAACAACCACTCCTTCTTATATTTTACGCTAGAATTATTTATCCTAAAATTATTTATTCTAACAATATGAAATATAATACGATTTCTTCATGCTGTCAACCTGAAAATATATGGGGTTCCCAAAACAAATAAAGCCAGGGCGATTAAATCATCGTCCTGGCTTTTACACTAATAATCCCTATATATAAGTACTTAAAGAGTGAGTCATCCCTTAGCACGCTAAATGCGCAGTCTACTTGGATGTTCAGGGCTCTACAACGTCTCCGTATTGAGCGTAAAACCTTCGATCATGACGTCTTCGTCAACCTCGATCAAGATACATCGTTTTCCTTGGTAATTCACCTGTCTCACGTACTTTAAATCTTGTGGAGAGACCGTAATCGTAGCTACCTTCGTATCAATCTTAATCGATTTCGACGTGAATTTCGGGAGGACACTGCTCGCCTTGATTTCATAGTTTCTATCGTCGATGACGTTTTGGAAAGCTCGTTCTACCTTTTCACTCGTTACGTTTTCCACGCCACTTACCGACAGCATGCGTTCAACATCTTTAAAATCCAACCTAGGAGGCTCTTCCTCCTCATTGGACTCAATGACACGATGAATTTCCTCGTACACCTGAGCGATTGTAGCGGCATCCAGTTGATCGCCAGCCACTTCCTTCACGATGTCTTCAAAGATGGCTCTCTCTTCTAACGCCGTCACGGTCTTCTCAGCATTTAAGACTTGGTCGATAAAGTGCCAATTCGGTTCATTCGCTCTCCCCGAGCAATACAGGATGCGATTCACGTCGGAATAGTTGTCCGTCACACTTGGGTAGAAAAAGCCTTGTTCCGGCGTGTTCAATTTGACGATAGGATCTACGAAGACATTATACTTAAACTCCCGCTCAACAAAGTCGAACATGAGTGTTTTCTTCTGTTGTTCCGTGGAGTTCACGCTGCACAAAATGAACAGATTCGCGAACATCTCGTTCTTTTCGCTCTCCATGGCATCTTCATTCCTGCTCTTGGTGGGCCGCGAATACTGTCCGCGAACGAAAGTAACCACCGTGTCCTGTTCGTATTTGGTATCCACCAACATTTTCTCTACCATCAAGAGCATCAGATCTTGCCATTCTTCCGCATTACCGGTCACCAATGCTTGATGGAGAAGCACCTGTGAAGGTTGCTCCGCTTCCTCCTGAAACTTCAACTCGTACATCTTGTGATCTAATTCGCCGGTCAGCAGTTTTTTGAAATTGGCCATATATAGCTCCTGCTTCTCCCTATCCACTAAAGCGAACGGTTGACGCTCGTAATGGTAGATCTCGTTGCTTTCCTTCATGATATACACGTTAAAAATATCAAAGATTTTAAGCATTTCGTTATCCAGTCTAAAGTGCTTGCGAATATGCGCGATTTCTTTCTTTATCATGACCCGACAGTCAACTCCTACGAAGTGAATTAGCCTTACGATTTGTAACGGATGATCTGCATTTACTTTGCGTTCTCATCAAAAGCAAAAGCCCTTCATGAGAAGGGCTTCCATCGTTATGAACTACTTCCTGTATGTTAATTCATAATGATAGATTTCTCAACAATTTTGAGGAACTATCTTCAAAAAAAATAATAGTAATTGTGATGGTTCACATTTTATTAGAAAACTAATCCTGCTTGACTATAAGATATATATTTGATAAAACGAAGCTACGACTGAAGAAGGCGGTGTAATGGATGGGGAAACCAATTAGATTCAGCATTATAGGCGGCGGAGGCTTTCGCGCACAGTATTTTCTAAGAATTGCACAAGCTCTTCCAGAGCAATTTTGTGTCAGCGGGATGGTCATTCGTGACGAAATCAAGGGTAAGGAAATGGAAGACTTATGGCGAGTAACCACTTATCGAACACTGGATCAACTCTTACTACATGAACAACCGGACTTTATTGTACTATCTATCAATGTCTCGGCTGCAGTCGATTATATGCTGCAGTTGGCGGAACGAGGAATCCCCGTACTTACTGAGACACCTCCTGCACCTAATTTAGAAGGTTTACTTCAAATACACGACAAACTGACTCGACAAGGCGCGCGAATTCAAGTTGCGGAACAGTATCAATTTCATCCAATACAAGAAGCCCGACATCAGATTATTACGTCAGGACAGTTAGGCAACGTTAATCAAGTGACTGTATCTATATCTCAATACTATCATGCTGTAAGTTTAATTCGGAAAATGTTAGGTGTGCGGTTTGAAGAGGTCACAATTAAAGGAATGAGATTTGAATCCGATTGGGTCGCTGGGCCAAACCGAAGTGGTCCGCCAACCGAAGATAAATTAATCAAATCTGAAAGAGATATCGCTTGGTTGGATTTTGGCGGAAAACTGGGGATATACGATTTCACCAAGGATCAGCATCGTTCATGGACCCGTTCAAATCACCTATGTATTCGGGGAGAACGTGGGGAAATATTTGATAATCGGATTAGCATTCAAGATCCTTCTTGCCGACAGATTCAAATGGAATTAAGGCGCATCAATAAAGGTGAGTATGAAAACGCGGAAGGCTACTTCCTTAAAGGAATTATGGCGGGAGATCAATGGGTTTATGAAAACCCCTACATACCTGCTAGATTATATGATGATGAAATTGCTATTGCAGCCTGTTTGCAGAAAATGGCGGTTTATGCCAAGGGAGGACCTGGGTTTTATGGTCTACCGGAAGCTTCTCAGGACCACTATATTGGCATGTTGATAGAGCAGGCTATTAGAACTGGGGAGACAGTAGTGTCGATTCGACAACCATGGGGAGATCACGAATGATACGGTGACACGGATAACACTCTGCAGATCATAATTGGATGGATATTTCGAATGCGAATTGGATGGTTACATGACGCGGATGAACTGATACTATGATTCTGATAGTATCGTTTTCAATAACTTAGAGGAGTGAAGAAATATGTCGTTATATCTTTATTATATGATATTTGCTGCTATCTTAATTACCGGTGGAGTAGCAACAGTAGCGATTGGACACTCTAATGCAAATAAAGAAGGTAATCCGGGTTATGATCGCCAAACAAAAAGCATATTCGTTAATCTTACTCTCTATTATGCGGTTATTATCCCTCTAGGATTGTTAGCTTTAATCATTTATATTGTCAAATGACAAAAAAACCTTAGTTCAGTAAATCACTGTACTAAGGTTTTTTTCTTTTTATAGTTGAAACAAAAGCATTACTTCTATAAAAAATGGGTTATTAGAAAGAAAAAGAACCCTGAAAAAATGGAAAGAAAAAATATAATTGTTAATGGGAGAAGTCCATCCAATCTCTGTTCATAATCGTTTCTATGTGAATTATTCATTCTTATTCTCTCCTTTTTTTATGAAATGGCTATATTGTTTCTCGCCTTATTACATTCAATTTCACGATCATCTTCACGGATGAGACGAGCACCTCCTATAGCGATGAGCAAAGGACTTGATACAAGCGCAGTACAAAGCAAAATGAAAGATATCAAAGCTGTCATTGTTCCATCTCCTCCCCACAGTTAGTAACACCAAGCGTTATTAATAACTATCATAAATTTGAAGGGGATGAATGTAACCAACCAATTTTTCAGTTTTTATGCCATCCAAAATTTGCTCTCATCCCTGTTTACAGAATGCTATAGAAGAAAAGATCGGATATTTTTCATAAGAAGTGGTATTATAAATGTAAAATTGATCTGGTTTGATCTATTATTCAAGGGGATTTTTAAGATGTGGAAACCTGATCGCAATAGTAAAAAAGCTCTATATGAGCAAATTGCCGACTATCTCGAGCAAAGAATTTCATATGGGGAGTTTCCTCCAGGGAGTTTGCTGCCCCCCGAACGAAAACTTGCTGAACAATTTGATGTGAACCGCAGCACTGTCATTTCGGCATTCGCGGAACTGCGATCTATGGGGATAATCGAGAGCCGCATTGGCAGCGGAACTCGGGTAAGTACTACCAAATGGGGGGCAACTCCGAAACATACCCCAAACTGGAGTCGGTTTGCCGAAGGAGGAAGTTTTCTTCCTAACCTGCCTTTTTTACGGAGGATTCGCGAAGCGTTAGCTCATAATCCATCATTAATCGATTTTGCGAGTGGTGAGCTCTCTGCTGATCTAGCTCCAACAGACGAAATCGCTGCACTCATGAGTAATCATGCATACACGTCCTACTTGGGTTACGTTAACCCTCAAGGTTCAACTCCATTAAGAGAAGCTTTGGTTGAATATCTAGCTAATTATCGAGGAATCCGGACAACAGAATCCTCCATTCTTATCACATCGGGCTCTCAACAATCGTTGTTTTTAATTACGCAATGTCTTCTGTCTCCAGGTGACGCAGTTGCCATAGAAGATCCTTCCTACTGCTATTCGCTGCCCATGTTTCAATCGGCTGGCCTTCGCTTGTACCGTCTTCCAGTCGATAATCATGGCGTACAGCCAGAGGATATTCGCACTTTATACAAAAAACACCGTATTAAAATGGTGTTTTTGAATCCGAATTATCAGAATCCAACTGGAGCGGTACTAAGTGAAGAAAGACGCAGACGTCTTCTTGATATCATTAGTGAACTAGGACTTCCTGTAGTAGAAGATGATCCATATAGCTTAACCTCGTATGACGGTGTTCCTCCTTTGTCACTCAAATCCATGGATACGACAGGATCGGTTCTATATATTGGTTCATTCTCCAAGATCGCAGCTTCTGGCTTACGGATAGGATGGATGGTAGCTCCTCGTTCTATCGTGGAACGGCTAGCCGATGCTAGGCAACAGATGGATTTTGGATTAAGCATCATTCCGCAGCAAGTTGCGGGACAATTTTTACAGTCAGCTTATTTTGCTCCTCATTTGGAGCGTTTGCGAATTCAGCTTCAATTTAAACGTGATTTACTCATCGAATCTTTAGAAAAGGAACTTTCAGGTCTGATTGAGTACGTGGTTCCCGTAGGTGGCATTCATTTTTGGTGCAAATTAATTCCGAGTATTCCAGACGGTATATTGTTGGAAGAATCCATAAAGAAAGGTATCGTAATGGTACCCGGGAGTGTTTATGGTTCCGATTCGGGATTCGTGCGGTTTACATTCGCTAGGGCGAAGTCAGATGAGATTGCATTGGGGATATCCAGATTTGCTGAAGCACTTCGTGAGTTGATTCTATGAAAACTTAACATGAATTTTGGATAAAGAAATAGCTGTCCGTTCGATGGGCTCGTGATTAATTAAATTAGCCATCGCGTTAATGGATTCTAGCGCATTAAATAGAAAGTGCGAAAGAATTTGCGACTGCATTACCCACTTGCGTTGACAGAGTCGTGCGACGAAGACTTTGCAGTCCTTTCGTAAAGGATGAAGAGATGAAAAGGATGAGCAAGATTGAAATAGCAACACTAACGATAGCAATTAACACTGTAACATTCCGCATGCGATAGATGCCGCTGGCAATTTCGGGATAAGGAACTCGAATAATTGACTTCCACCCTGTATATGGAATAGTCTGAAACACGATCATTTCCTTTGCATTCTCCGTCAGAAAGCTGCCGCTTGACGATTTCAATTACTTCAAATTGTAAGTTCATTGCAGCTGTTTTGAATATAGGAGAATGTTATTATTTCATGAGACAATCGGCTACAAGTCTGATAATCCAGTATAAATTAGAAAACGGAGCCCGCAGGTTTGCGGCGCTCCGTTTTTATTGTTTCAAACTCCAATTTCTGTGTACCTTTAACAAGTACGGAGAGAAGAAACAAGTTTCTCCCCTCCGTTTGGCGACTTATCGATTAGTTTGTATAACCAAGTTCTTTCAAGCGTTTTTGTGCCCCATCCAAGTACAGATTATATTTGAATTTTGTTTCTAGATTCTTCAAGAATTCATCGTATTTATCCAACGACGTTTTACCGTAAATAAATCTAGACAATTCTTCTTTAATAAATCTTGTGGCATCAGCAGACATAAAGTCCGCCGGCGGGTTTAGAAGACCATTGTAAGCTGTCAGTCTCGGCTGTTTCTGCACAAAGTCGATTAACGGGGCTTGAGCAGCAAATTTCGTTTGCAAGTACTCCGCTTCAGGACGACCTGTCACTTGGTAGAGCCATGTGTACGCCCCTTCTTTCGCCATTAAATCTGTAGGAATTACTTTTTCACCATTTAATGTATAATGACGCCCTTCCAAGCCATAACTGACCAAACGATTGCCCTCTTTGGTCGATATGTAATTAATGTATTCAAAAATTTTATCTAGTTTAGCCGTATCCTTCTCTAATGCCTTGGGTATTCCGAACATAGTGAAGGATGTTCCTTTACCTGTAGATAGATCATACTGTCCACCTGGCCCTTTAGGAGGAGCAATCTGCATCCACTCTGCCTTAGGGTTGACTTCCTTGATTTGCTTCGCAGGCGCATCCTTCGCTAGATCCGTCCATGAAAAATTGCCCATACCTGCCTTGCCCTGAATGGCTTTCTGAACAAATTGTTGACCCGTGGACGCAAGTAATTCAGGATCGACGAGTCCTTCATCTATCATTTTTTTAATGAATGCAAGTGCGTTTTTCATATTGGGATCATACAGAGCGCTTACCATCTTATTGTCTTTTACATAGATTTCCGGCAATCCGTTGTTCGGAATTGGTGACCCCACGCCAAACGCTCCATATATAACAGAGAAAGCATCGAATCCTGCTCCCGTGATCGCATAGGTATCCTTTTTGCCATTTTTATCAGGATCATCATTTGTAAAGGCTTTCGCAACCGCATACAAATCATCCAACGTAACAGGTGCTTGCAATTTCAAATTATCCAACCAATCTTTGCGAAGCCAATAACTGTTGGAACTAACATTCCCTGGTTTCTTGGTTATGGTGTAAAGTTTACCGTCTACCTTATCGTTATTCAGGGTTTCCTCGCCAACAAAGTCAGCAAATGGTTTCAACTTGGTTTTCAAATAGGGAGTTATGTCTAACAAACTATCTGTACTGACGCTTTTAAGCAAGCTGTCCCTGTTCAAAATTTGATAAACATCTGGAGGCGTCCCGCCTGCCAAACGCACGTTCAATTGGTTCTGATAGTCTTCATTTGTAGCCGGAGACGTTAAAATTAGATTTGTTCCTAATTTTTTATCCAATTCCGTCTTGACGAAGTCATCATTAGTAGGTACATTCGTCCCCCACCCTACTTGCATCCATTCAATTTTTACCGGAGCTGCTGGCGCCTTGCTCGTTGTTGGTGCATTCGTTGCAGCTGTTTGGTTGGTTTCTGTCCCGTTAGAACATCCTGCCATCATGACAGTAACAGGAATCGTCATAGCTAGAAATGTTGTTAAGCCCCTTAATTTCTTCATCGTGATCAACCCTTCTATTTTTCTTATTTATTGAATTTGACAAGCAGCTCTTCGAAAACTCAACTGCCTCGTCAAAATATCAACCCTTAATCGCGCCAAGCATCATGCCTTTTGTAAAATATTTCTGAATAAACGGATACACCATAATTATCGGTGCACTCGCGAAAATGACCACCGCCATCTGCAGCGTAGCAGAAGGGAGCGTTACTTCAGGATTTTCAAATGCCTGATTAGACTGCAATAAAATAGACCTTACAACAATCTGGAGCGGTTGCAGCTTAATCGGCGTCACATACAAAATCGCCTGGAAAAACTCATTCCAATGCCCGACCATATAAAAGAGGCTCACAGTCATGATGACAGGCATGGACAAGGGAACAATAATCTTCATTAAGATCTTTAGCTCTTTAGCGCCATCTATATGGGCCGACTCTATTAGCTCCTCAGGCAAGCTTTCAACAAAGCTTTTTACAATTAACACATTAAAGCTCCAGATCGCTCCTGGGATGATCATAGCCCATACACTATTCAGCAAACCCAAATATTTAACGGTCAAGTAAGAGGGAATGATCCCGCCACTAAACAACATCGTGAACACAATCATCAACAAGAAAAAACTACGGCCAGGAAGCTTTTTTCTACTCAGTGGGTAAGCAAGCAGCACCGTTAGAATCATATTAACAATCGTGCCTACGACGGTGATAAAAAGTGTAACTCGAAACGCATCCGGGATGCGCGGCATCGAAAAAAGTTCCTTGTACGCTAAGAAAGTAATCGATTTCGGTATAATGACAAATCCGCCATTTTTCAAAAGCTCTGAAAACGGGGTGAGTGAAACCGATAACACATACAGTAGAGGGAATAGAGCCACAATGCCAACTGCTAACAGAAACATAAACACGAAGCCGTCAAAAATTTTATCCCCTTTCCCCCTTACCATATGCCATCACCCCATTTCTTAGCGATTCTATTGGAAAGTAAGACTAGCACACAGCCAATGATAGATTTAAACAAGCCAACTGATGCTGCCAAACTAAAATTCAACTGTTCAAGACCTGTTCGGAACACCCATGTATCAATGATATCTCCTACGGAATACACATAACTATTATACAAGACATAGATTTGTTCAAATCCTGCATCCATAATACTACCTAGTCTTAAGATTAATAGAATTGTGATGATAGAGCGTAAATTAGGCAGCGTCACATGCCAAATGAGGCGAATCCGTTTGCACCCATCCATTGTTGCTGCTTCATACTGTGAGGGATCGATGCCTGCGATTGCTGCCAGATAAATAATTGCTCCCCACCCCATGTTCTGCCAAATGTCCGAACTCACCAACAGGCTTCTGAACCAACTCTCTGATGTCAAGAATGGAATGGCTTTGCCGCCAGCTTCAACAATCCATCGATTGAATAGGCCGCTATCTTGTGATAATAAAGCGATTAAAATGCCATAGATAATGACCCACGATAAAAAGTGCGGCATATAGCTCAAGGTTTGTATCAGTCTCTTGAACCACGAAACTCTGCATTCGTTGAGCAGTATCGCCAAAATAATGGGCGGAATCATGCCGAATATGAGCTTATAAAAACTAATTAAAAGCGTATTCGTCAGCAGTTGCGAAAAATAAGGCGAGCTTACGAAAACTTCAAAATACTTATACCAGGGATCTGCCCAAGGGCTCTTTAGAATGCCTTTCGTAATGTTATACTCTTTGAAGGCAATGATGATCCCGAACATGGGCATGTACTTAAATATCAAGTAATAGATGATGCCAGGGGCAAGCATGAGATATAAAGTTCTATATCTCCATATATTGCGCAATAATTTACTCCCTACAAACTTCCGACGAACCACCTTAGCCCGTTGTATTGCCAAGTCTTCCTGCATCTCGCGTTCCCTCCATGTGAGGACTTTCAAGCCTCAGATTCCCTTATAAACCGCTTTCATTCACTTTCTACACTCATTATATCGCCCCTATCATGCAGACAGATATACATAAAAAGTTCAATTATGTAATGGATTTTGTCTAGATTAGAAAGAAAAGACCATCAGGCATAATTGCTCTGATGGTCCCTTTATCTGTTGCGTATTCCCGACATTTCAACCTCGTGATCATCATTCATGATGGGCAGATCGATACGGACAATCGTCCCTCGATGTATACGGCTTACAATATGCAGGCCGTATTGGTTGCCAAAGTAAATCTGAATCCGTTCATGCACATTCATGATGCCGATACTGTTAAACCCATCTCTCAGCTTCCTTTCACTGCTGGAAATCAACAGCTTGCTGTACTGCTCCTTTTCCATGCCGACTCCGTTATCTATAACGTATATTCTCATTGTATTTTTGACCAGCCTACCGCGTATTTCAATTCTGCCGGAGCTTTTCTTTGAAAGCAAGCCGTGAAAAATAGCATTTTCCACGATAGGCTGCAGAGTAAGCTTAAGCACCTTGCATCTCATTAATTCCGGACTAATATCAAAATGACAGGTGAATATATCGCCATATCTTGTTTTTTGAATATAGATATAGCTGTTCAAAGCTTCTATTTCTTCTTCGAGCGCAATGTACTCATACCTTTTGTCAAAGCTGTACGACAACAGATTGACAAGTGAACGAATCGTATCCCGGACTTCCGTATTCCGCCCCTGTTTCGCCAAGCTTCCTATCCCAGCTAATGTGTTATATAAAAAATGCGGGCCTATCTGGCTTTGCAGCATTTTTAATTCATATGCTTGTTTCTGCACCTCAACTTCTCTGATCTCGCGAATTAAGCCATTAATCCGGTCCATCATGGAGTTGTAACTCATGGCAAGCTGTCCAATTTCGTCTTCACGCTTCATTTCAATCGTGGATAATCGCCCATATTTGGTGACCGTATTCATGATGAGGACAAGCTTCCGTATGGGATTCGTAAAATAATAGGAGATCAGAAAAGAGCCGATTAAAAAAACGATAATCCAAAGCAAGGCGGTAAAGGCAAAATTGTTGTATAGCTTTGAAACGTTTTCATTCAATATTTTTTCATTCGTGAGCAAGGACACACGCCAGCCCAAATTATTTCCTTTCGAGTTCGCAACAATATAATGCTGTGTTCCTAATTCAGTACTGTCTACACCATCGATCAACTGCCCGATGCCTTTCATAAAATCACTCGTAATCACGGGAGGAAAAACCCCTTTTTCATAAGGCAGCAATTCGCTCTGTGGGTCAAAAACAATCGGCTCGTTTGCTAATGAACTCAATATGATCGACTGTTCACTGCTTGAAATCATCGGAATGATTTTCTGATTCAAATACTCTAGGCTAATCTCGGCGATTGCTGATCCTAAATACTTGTTAGTCTTACTCCTTATTGGAAAAATAAAAGCAACTGTACGATCCGATAAGGCCGTTTCATAGGGTTCACTCCACCTTAATCCTTCAACGCCTTGACTACCCATTTCATTTAATTTGGGCAGCATTTGATTGCCATAGATCTCATATAGGACTTGCTTGCTGCTCCAAACCATGCCATCTGATCGCACCAAATAAAGTGTTTTGATAAGATGGCTGTTCATTTCTCCATAATGCTGTAAAATATTTTGTGACTCATCGGTTGTTCCGTTTTCAATCAGATCTTTTTGTGCAGAAATAGGCAGCAAAATATTCGTAATGTTTTCCAGATACATATTCAAAAAAGTATTTGTCCGTAACACCGTCAGCTTGGAGTCCTCAATCATCTTGTTTTCAAAGCTTTTTTTGGATATCCCGATGTTATTCCAAGAAATTGTCATAAATATCGTGACGGTCAGCACAAAAAGCAATAAAAACTGTTTGGTTGCAATGCCATAGTTTCTATAGCTTTTCACAAAAACCTTGTTCTTCATTTGTATCATCCCTTTTTAAACTCCAATGGCGTAACTCCCATCCAGTTACGGAAGACGATCGAGAAATATCTATAGCTTGGAATTCCAACCTGTTCAGCTACTTCATATACTTTTAGATTCATATTTTTCAGGAGGAATGCTGCTTTTTCCATGCGAAGCCGAGTCACATAATCATTAAATGATTCTCCGACTTCTTCGCTAAATAAACGACTTAGATAAGGGGAGCTGAAGCCGACTTGTTCAGCTACAGAGGATAGACTGAGCGGCTGGCTGATCTTCTCTCGTATGATCTTCATGACAAGGCGAATCTCCGGTCGATACTTATTTTCTTTACCGAAATTGATGTAGATATCATGAATCAACGCTGCAATCATTTCGTCAAGGGTTACAGTCTGATAGGTGTGCTGAGACAATATGACATCATCATTCGAATCCCCAAGCTCTTCATTCCATAAGACGTGCCATTTATGGACCAATTTTTTGAGCTCATTCGGCATAATGCGATGTTCCCTCGCCCAATTGAGAAAATCTCCTTCTATGAAAGTCGATAACCCAGCCTGATTCCAGATCACCTTTTTCATCTTCTCTTCAATCACTGCAAGGGCCTTTGGTTCAATGGCATGTGTGCCTTCTGGTTTTCCCAGAAACACGCGATTGCTGCTGTTGTAAAAATAATCATTTTTCCACAAGTTCATTTCTTGGAAAGCTTGATTGAATTGCTCGGGCTTTTCCACATCATCACTGATGGATGCATAGATATGAATACATTCAGGCTTATGCAAATGTATACTTTTCAATCTGTGATGCATATCAGAAATGACCGCTTCAATCGTTTGCATGATGGGCATGCGATCCTTACTTTGATGACCAAAGTATACAAAATGCTCCCCGATATCTACCGGCACCCAAGCAAAATCTTGGTCATAGCTCCCCAATACGTGCCGAACCTCACGGTCAACAAATAGCCAATCACCATGTTTGGCTTCCACATAAAACCGTACGATCTGGAGAGGAAAAACAATCGGAAGCCCATTATCCGCCAAACTTGTATATAGGAGCATCGTGGAATCATTGTGATTCAGCAGTTGTCCGAGCAGCTTGGATTGGTTCCACCTGTCCTCTTCCTTTTTTTTGGTACTGTACGATTTTTCTTTTTCAATCGATCTTCTAGCTTCTACAAGTGCTTGTTCTAATTCGCTATCATCCATCATGACTTTAACGACATATCCAATAGCCCCTAACTTTAGAGCCTCTCTTGCGTACTCGAAGTCACTGTGGCAACTAAGGATCACAACCTGAATCTGAGGAAATTCCTTTTTCAAGGTTCGAATTAAAGCCAGCCCATTCATAACTGGCATCGTAATGTCCGTTATAATCACATCGGGTACATACTTCCTGCAAAAGGCAAGTGCCTCTTCACCATTGCTAGCTTCGCCTACAAGTACGGATCCGCGAGATTCCCAATCAAACATTTGCAGTTCTTGGCGAATGAGAATTTCATCATCCACAATAAGTACGCTTAAAACATGATCATCCATGTATGTGTCTCCATTCAGCGTGTTGATTGGAGAAAGCCCCAAAAGATTTTGGGGCTTTCTCACTAAAATGGTTATTATTTAATTATAGAACCTGCCTACGATCGGTGCAATGACGAAGATCATTTCTGTATACCCGAAATAAACGGCTACGCCGTCCTTTGAAGGACAGGAGCGTTTATCTAGAAATTCAGCATAATTATTAAGTAAAACTTATAAATTCTGATATTTGGACAATAGATTGGAAATCACTTGAGCGCTTTCAGCACGTGTCATCAGCGCTTGCGGTGCAAATTGATTCGTGCTGCGTCCTTGAATCAAACCCACGGATTGGGCAGCACTTACTGCATTTTGTGCCCACGCCTGAATTTGTGCATGATCATGAAACGAGGCAGTGTTCGTCACCGTTACTTGCTTGCCTTTCAGATGTTCATAAGCTCGCATACTCATAACCGCCATTTCTTCTCGCGTAATGGGTTCGTCTGGTGCAAACGTATCTGAACTGCGTCCAAGCACGATCCCCGCTTCGCTAACCTGAGCCACCACCTCTGCATACCATGCCCCCGGGTTCACATCTTTAAATGAAGCGCTGCCTGCCGCTTTCAATCCCATCGTTCGTGCAAGCATGGCGGCAAATTGTGCCCGAGTCACATTGCCCTCAGGGTTAAAATTCGTATCCGTTACGCCATCAATGAGATGCTTTGCCGCCATTTTCTTAATCACATCGTTCGCCCAGAAGGACGAAGCTACATCGGAAAATGTTTTGTTAAATTCAAGCACAGCATATTGACTGAGCTCTGTTATTTGAACGGTGATCATGCCTTGAACGAAAGTACCCCCTACATAGCGAATGGTTCCATCAGACGCTATCTCATACACGCCTAGTAAATCCCAATTTGCACTCGGATTCACTTTAAATGAGAGCATCAATGGCTCCTTAAGCGTTGTTACAGGTACTTGAGTTCCATCTGTAGCAACAACATGTACGTTGAAGTTATATACAGCACTTGCCGGGTCTACACGGACAGAACTGTTTATTACGTGATGGTTCGTGAGATTTGTTGCCACATCTTTCGAAGCAACTGTCGCCGAGAAGCTGATTTGGGCACCATCAGCTTGCTTGCCCGTAAACGTTGCCTCGATATTTTTGAGCGCTTCGTTGGAGAATTCGATTGTAAAATCTTTCCCTATCAATTGAAGACTGTTAACGCCAACGAGGTCAGCAAGACGGCTTGGCAGCTTCACGGTATGTTTGCCGTCTTGAATTTGAAGGGCTATCGTCCCCTTAGTTGCAGCTGGCAAATCATTTTGGGAAACAAGTTGAGTCGACGTTGGTTCTGATGTTGTTGCAGGTGTCGACGTAGGCGTCGACGGTGTTGTTGGAGTTGTCGGCGTCGTTGGTGGCTGTTGAGCACTGGCGCTAAATGCAGTCTGCGCCTGTGTACTGGCCTGAACTTGCGACAGATTACCATCTATCGCTGTAATTCCACTTAGCTGTAGCGTGCCAATTCCACTCTTCAACACGTTAAAATTGATTTGTCCGATGACTTCGGTTTTTGTTACTTGAACAGGGGCCTTATTTAATAAGGCATAGGTCAAGACACCATTGGTTGTATCTACGATTGCTCCTCCAAAGGTTTCGTACGTCGGAGACAGTACAATCCCATTTCCTTGCAAATTTAATAGGCTCGTATCATATTTCAGCGTAAATCCAACCCCATTCAGGTCGAGCATATTCTGTCCCGTTATGGTGACCTTTACGGTATCACCTACAGAATAGCTTGTTTTGTCGGTCGTTGCTACAATTGACGTCGTATTCAGCGCATGGACTTTCGATGTATTCATCACAACTGCCGTACCGATTAAAAACATCAGCGCCAGCAACATGGCCACTCTCTTCCGCATTGTGCTACCTCCCCTTTTGTAATTGCCATTCTATACGGTTTACCTTGGACTTCTCAGCAGGATAAGTTTTTTATACACATAAACCATATCCACGATGTCGATCTTTCCGTCCATATTCATGTCTAGTCGTGGATCAAAATGACTATCGCTGCTTGTCAATCGCAATTGATTGGCGATATTGGTTAGCACCTTAATATAGGTTTGTTCGTTAATGATGGCATCTCCGTCTACATTTGCATTTGCCAATATGAAATTATCCAGATAATCGCTTTGAGCGAATGTAAAGCTGCCGTCTTTCTTCGCGATCGCGCTTTCCTTGCGAATTTTAAATAGGGCTTTGCCTGTTAGCTGTTTGCCCTTGAATTTAACTTTCAAAAGCTCCACGCTGCTGCCAATCTGCGGATTGATCTGATTGTTAAGATTCAATTTAATGTTAAGAATCCCGTCCGCACGATAGACGTTTGAATAGACAGACGCTGTTACACCAAGATTAGCCAACTGGTCGCTCAGCACAATGTCCGCTGTCCCAACGTCGAACAAGCTACTATCGTAGGAGATGCTAATATTGCCGCCCCATACAGCTGTCGATGCCATCAGAACGACTGTGGTTTCTTCCCCTGCTTCCATAATCTTGGCTTTATTGTCAAAAGAGGTATAGAGTGAATTCGTCGTGTTCACATTCAACTTCGTTGTCGTGGTCACGCTGTCCGTTGACCAATTGCCGGCTGCGTCTCCAGCTGTAACCTTAAATTTGTAGGACGTGTTCGTTGAAAGACCCGTTACATCAAGTTGATATACATTTCCTCCAACGGTTTGCAGCAAGGCCCCATCTTGATAGATTCTATAATTGGTTACACCAACAAGATCGGTTGCTGGCAGCCAGTTTAAAGTAACGCTATTGTAGGTCGCATTGCTGACGGTTATATTGCCTCCTGCCGGCCATGACGGCGGCTGCATGTCTCCTTGCGGGGTTGCCGGCAAATAGAATCGAATCGCATCGGCAATGATATTCCCATAGCTTGCTTTATCGGTTAACTCCACATACCCTGAAGTACCCGGAACGAAATGATGCTTGCCAAGCAAGATCCAGTTGCCTCCTGGAACAACCCTTTCATCAACCGTGTAGAGCTTGCTGCCTCCGCTATAGAAAACCGTAAATTGGGCTGCACTCGGACGATTGCTGTTGCCATCAGGAAGCCAGTAATACACGTCATAATCGCCTTCTGTAGCGATCGTTGGTGTCCATTTGAATTTGTGTGTGCCAGTACCATCCCCCGCAATGGTACTATAGTTGGCACCGTATTTGTTAGGTTGGGCTGTTCCATAAGTCCACGTTCCTACAGTGGCCGCTCCAGTATTATCGATGATGATTTCTATCGGTTGTGTTACAGGCGGAGTCGTCGGTATCTCTGGTATCACGGGTGGTGTACTGTTAGGAAGAGCAAATTTGATAGCATCGCCAATCACATAACCGCTTGCATTATCATTAAGCTCCACATAGCCACTCGTTCCTTCATCAAAGAAGAAGCTGCCGAATTCAACCCACTTGCCCCCTGGGACAGTTTGATCGACATAGAACACTTGGTTGTCACCACTGTAATTAATCGTAAAAGGTGCCGCATTCGCTCTGTTGCTGCTGCCGTCAGGGAGCCAGTAGTAGACGTCGTAATTGCCGCTTACCGGTATATACGGTCTCCAGGTTAATTTGTTAGCTCCAGCTCCGTTCGTGGCATTCATATAACTACTCGAAAAATAGTTGGGGTTAAAGCTGGATTGTGTCCATTTCCCTGTGGCCAGCGCATCGCTATCATCCATGATCATACTTCGCATGACGAATTTGACAGCGTCACCAACGATGTTGCCTGTCACGTTGTCAGCAATTTCAACATACCCTGTGGTGCCGCGCGTAAATGTATACGTGCCAAGCGAAACCCACTGTCCACCAGGTTTACTCTCGTCTACCGTTATGGCTTTGCTCGCCAAGCCATTATAAACCGTAAACGCAACGTTTTTCGCCATACTGTTATTGCCATCAGGCAGCCAGTAGTACGCCTCATATTCGCCGGATGCCTGAATATTCGGCCTCCATCTCATCTTATTGGCACCTGCTCCGCCTCCGGCCACAATGGCATAATCCGCGCCATATTTGTTGGCATTGATCGAGGCTGTGCTCCAGGTTCCCGTAAATTCCGCACTTCCATTATCGACGGTGATCTCCGTTGCCGGCTTCACAGGCGCAGGCGGAACAACCGGAGGCTGCGTTGTTGGAGGTACAACAATCGGAAGATCAATCGGATACGCAACAAGTTCAAAAGCAAACCCCTTCGCCGTATCCAGATTAATGGAGATATGCTGACCGCTCACATGGACAGGCATTTCTTCCAGTCTTGCACCGTTCGTCGCCAACTTGTAAGCCTTAAACTGCGTTGGATCCAGCGTTGTTGTCATACCGAATTCGGCTGTACCATATTTGGTTAACGTGGGCCTGCTCCCTTTGCTGAATTGCACTTCTCCATTCGTTAATTGGACAAGGCTTTCCCCCGTACTTGCCGCGTTTGTCGTATGCGTAATTAAAATTCTACTGCTCTGATCTAAATGTTTACTTTCAAGCGATGATGCCATAAACGTGCCCTTGTCCACACTGCCTTGGAAGGAGGCTGACGCTTTATCAAACGTAAAAATGTGATTGTTGAGCGTACCGGCAGCTGCAACCAAATAAGGTGTATTCACGGTATATACATCCGTTCCTATGTCAAAAACCAACTCGCCAGTATCGGAAATCAGCTTATCCTGCTCTAAATAGGCAAGCTGCCTATTTTTAATGTCCATATCTTCGTTTCCGAGTGAGCGGATGAAAACCTGAGCTGCTTCTTTCAACGTCATCGAGGACGTGATGTTCAACTTATTTTGAGATGGAATATTCCCGCTTGCGATCTGGGCTGGCGTCAGATCAGGGGTAACCTTATAGATGGTAAGCGGTTCTCCTGGTTTGTCGGCATAAACCGTCTGTGTATTATATAAATGAGAAATATAGTAGAGGTTCTCAAGCCCAATTTGCGGCTGTGCGCCCTTCTCATCCGTGGTGCTATATGTTTTATCTCTTACGAATATAAATCGCGGATCTGCTTTTTCAATGAAGCCATTTCGGAATAACAACGTTCCTGCATATTCAGACATGATTTGAAGAGGGTCGCCGAGGATCTCGAAACTCCCTAATTCCCCAATCCCAAGATTGTCGATGGCATGTGCCGGGTTATACCCAAAGTCAAATCTATTCAGCATGTCCCAGCCCTGATATGCACCGACCGCTCCAGTGAATATATCCGTTTCATCTCTGCCCTTCATCGGATAGTTGTCCTGATATTCAGTTAGAAAGACAGGCTTGGCATATAGCTGTTTCAAAGATAATGCAGGATAGTAGTTTTCAAAACTGCCATCAATCACGTCAAATGCTTTGCTTAATCTCCTCATTGACGACGGATCATATTGGTACCCGCTAAATAAAGGCTGATAGTACATATGCGTCTCATGAACATCAGACGCCTCGCTTCTCCAGTAATCCACCATCGGATTCATAATATGATTCATTCCGCCGATAACAGCCTTCACGCCGAGGGTATTTTTAAGATAATCCTTCATGTCATTGAAGGAGGCTAATGTTTTACCCGTATAGTAGTCCATCATATAGCCCTTGATCGGTCCGAAGGTGTTCCAGAAGGATGCAGGATAACTGGTTATAGGCAGTTGGCCCTTCGATTGCAGGAAGGCATTGAAGTCATCCAGTAAGAACTTTTTAAAATCCGGTTTGGACGGAACTAGGTTGGTCAGAAGTTGCTCATTCCATGGACTTATGCCGATCACAGCAGGATCATCCTTGAGCGCTAGTCCCGTTTTTTCATTCACATGGGATAACCACAAGTCGACTGCCTGCTTCCACATATCGTAAGCTTGCGGAAAAAACGGAAGAAGATACTTAGAGCTCTGTCCTTCCGCATAGTTGCCAAGCCCAGGCACGTTTTTGAAATCATACAGATGGAAAACGTCAAGCTGTAGATAAATGCCTCTCCTCTTCAATTCAAAAATAAAGTTGTCAAGCAGTTTGACCTTCTCCATATCAAGCTCAACTGCCCCTGAAGTTGGTGTCTTAAACATACCCGGTGCCCACGTTTCCATGGAATCCTGTCCATGAATTCTTACAATGTTATATCCCATCCCAGCCAGTCTGTCCGCAATAATTACGGCTTCAGCAGGCGTTGGAAAAGACATGTTCCAATTGACATTGGGTCCGAAGAAGCGAACGGGTTCTTCCGGCTTCCCTTCAAAGTGCAGTTCTCCCTCCGCATCCATTTGGATAAAGCCGTATTGACCTGCTGGGCCATCATTCATGCCTGATAGGTCTAGCGCACTTCCAGGTACGATAGCTGCCGTTGTATCCACTTTACTCCATGCACTTTCGTAACTCCCCATGTCAAATCCACCGTTATTCGGCATCGGAAGACTATCCAAATCTTTATTCAAACCCACATCGATCCCTGCATTCACAGCCGGGGACGAGGCAAGCAAATGAAAATCCGATTTCTCCACCGAAACAAAATGGGGATCACTGGCTATAGAATGGCTTTCTTGCGACTTGTCAAAAGAATAATACCCCGCACCACTACCCACAATATGTCCGAAATCATAGACGTGGGAAGCTCCGCTTTGATTCCAATACATCGCATTTCCTGAAGAATGGTAAATAAGGTTGTAATCAGACACGTAGTTGGTAAGTGCAGACCCACTGTCTAGATCGATTGCAACGGCATAATCTGCCGAATTTAATGCAATGATATTGTTCTTCACCTGTAAGTTATCGAGTGTGACACCACCAACGACCTTGAGCCCAAGCGCAGCTTCTTTCCCCATACTGCTGGTAAATTTGGAATTGGCGATCGTATTATTCATGATTTTCGATCCGCCAATACTGCCGTTTTTGTTTTCCAGCATAATGCCATGGCTTCCTGAATCAAGCGTATACATTTTCCCGGTATCGAAAATTAGGTTGCTATAGATCTGATTTGTCGTGGCATCGCCATAATCCGTCTTGAGGTGTATGCCCGTCCGCCAAATACTGGATAGTTTATTATACCTAATGATGTTCATACTGGAGGAATTGATTGCAATCCCTGTACTGCTCATACTGCCTCTAGCATTGGTGCCATTCTTCCCTTTATAGAAGTCCCTGCCAATGTCGGTCACCGTATTATAATCAATGATATTAGCAGAAGGTTTCAAAAGGGTAGGGGTCCCCCCAACCTCAATTCCGGTAAGTTCCCCGTCATCCGTGCTTAACTTTCCGATAGCACTGACTCTATTGTAAGTAATAACGCTGCCTGTGGAACCGCTTTCAATCCAGATGCCTCTTGAATTGATATCGTAGACATAATTGTAACTTATCGTTATGCTGGCTGAACCGTTTACTCTAATGCCCGCTCCAACGGCTCCATGAATATCGTTTCCTTTCACAATCACATTTGCACTGCCGGGTGCAATGTAACCTACCTCATCCATGCCTCCTGTTAATTCAAGGTTGTTGACCTCCACATAACTTTGGCCATTGGAATCAAATGCTCTCGCTGATCCAGTCGCAAGTTCCGTCATATTCTCGCTGGAAGTTCCTTTTGACGGTTTATAGTAGATATAATTGTTTGCTATATCCAGTGCCCATGAACCGTTTACGAGAGATCCTTTCACAGGGCCTGGTAGTAGTGAATCCTGCATTTTACCTTTTAATCGCTTACCATTTTCCAAAAGGATGGTTTTGGAAGCACCTGCCCCCGGCAGAGAAGCATAATACTCCCCCTTGGCATCAGGTCCAATCCACACCGCTACTGGCGTTGCTCCAGAAATTTTCGGTTTAGGAAGCGTGGAAGAACCGTATGCATCAAAAATAATATGACTTGCGTTCGTGCCTGAGCTTGCAGGTTTCAATGTCGAGCCATACCAACTCTCTCCTCTTTTGAACAGTACCTTATCACCCGGCGCCAGAATTTGACTATTCACCCGGTTCATCGTGCGCCATGGCGTTTCCGTTTTCAGTCCGTTATTGCTATCATTTCCAAGCGTAGCATCAACGTAATACACACTTCCACTGGGGGCCACCTCCGCCCTTGCAGGTTGTGCACTGCTGAATAACATCGCATTTACAGCGAATATAAAGATCATGAACCCTGATACTGCTCTCAATGTAAACTTGCTCATTTATACAACCTCCTAATAAAATTTCCGATCCCCTCGGTCTATAATTCCTTACTCCAAAAATAAATCACCCTCTTCAACGATTGAAATCGTTTTCATTATTTATTAATTTTATCACCCAAGAATTGAACTTCGGTATACACAAAAGATACGATAAATGTACCAATTCTTGTTCTGCATGAAGAAGAGGGTGAACAAGCTGTCGCTCATTCACCCTCTTCTGAATTAATGTGGAACAAATTTAATAGCATCTGCAATAACGAATCCGGTTGTCCCCGTATTGCTGATTATTACATTCCCCGTTGCCCCAGCATTGAATGTGTAGCTCCCTATGAAGTTCCACTGTCCTCCGTTCACCTGCTGGTTAACAGTTGTACTGTGCGTTCCGCCAACATCGTTGACAGTGACCGGCACATTGTTTGCTCTGTTCGTATCAGCATTCCACCACATATAGACGTCATAAGTATTTGTAGTCAATAGATTAGGTGCAAATTTGACGCTCAAAGCCCCCTTCCCTGTATTTCCATCATGCAGATAGTCAGCGCCATACCTTTGGGTGCTAAAAGAACTGATCGTCCAGGTTCCTGTCTTGGTTACGCTAGATGAATCACTGTTATCGAGGATAACGGCAGGATGCTCATAGGCACCTATGCTTGGCGGATTGTGCCTTGCATTCATAAAATAATCTTCTGTGACATCTGTTAAATTATTCTTGCCCTTCGCTATACACGGAGAATGGGTTTGCAGCTTGAAATAGTCGGGTCCAAATGTGCCGCCGACAAGCAAAGGATTCCCAATGACATCATTCACATGCGAGGCAACTCCAGTGACAGCGCTAGACCAACAGTTATTGGAGAAGACCAATCCCGGTTTCTGATCTACATTTTGTAATGTACCCGCAATTGATTTGAATATATTATTTTCTATCCTCGTGTTGACATGGTTTGCACCGCCGGTAATCGATATATTCGTATTCGTTGCATCAATAAACGTATTGCCTGCAATAAGATCATTATTCAAAGAAGTCCCTGTTGCTAATCCAGTATTCCAGTAAGCAAAATTCTGACCGTTCCCGTAAAGGAAATTATTAATAATTTTCCTATCGTGTCCCGCTGGATAACTTAGATAAGGCTCATCTGCTATGGCAATCCCCATGGAAGGGCCGGTACCTCTGAAATAAATGGGATTCCCCGTATGATAGATCATATTCCGCTGGATGGTTATATCATAAGCTTTGTCTACATAGACCTCCACCGCATAATTATCATAGATAGCGCTATCCTCTAACACAACATCATGGGTGTCATTCCAGAAGCCAACGCCCTCCCCCCAATTGTTATATACTTTGCTGTTCTTGATTGTGCCATGCGAGCTATTCTTGATCATGAGAATTAAAGGCCAATCCATTTGGCTTGATAACCTGCTGAAACGCCCATAATTGGCATTTTCCCACAATTCATTGCCATCCAAGGTAAAATTATCAACGTTTTCTACTAACACAGCCAAATTACGGTTATTATGAACCTTACTATTTGTGATGTTGATATGTTGATATCTGGGGCTACTTGAACTGCCAGCATAAATCCCCTCGCCATAGGACTCCTTTATTTCAAGTCCGTCAATGTCGATATAATTTGCTGTAATTCTCAACAAAGCATTCCAGGAAAAAGTGAATTGCTGCCCCGTACTATACGTCACTCCATCATTAGTAACTGCCGGCCCCGTATAAGTCATTGTTTCAAGACTAAGAGGGTGATTCGGGTACGTATTCTGGCCGGAAATGACCGGCGTTTCCCCTGGATATGCCATTAGCGTGATTGGGCTGCCGCTTGTACCTGAGGTCGTGATCGTAATCGGTGATGTAATATTGTATGTCCCTCCCCTTACAATAACAGTAGATCCCGGGCCGGCAGCTCCTGCCATGTCGATTCCCTTTTGAATTGTAGCAAAGGGCTGACTCGATGTGCCTGGATATGAATTATTACCTGTCGTGGCAACATAATAGGTTGTAGCTGCAGCCTTAACCTCAGTCAGACTAACGATTCCAGCAGCAATCAGCCCAAGCAATGTTGTAAAAATGACAGAAAAGACGAATGAAGCTCTTTTTTCCATGCTAATTGTCAACATCATCTACGCTCCTTTTCTAGTCGAAGTACATTTGAACATCTTTATATCCATTTTCAATGGCAGCATACACACACATTAGTAAGCGCTTACATATGAAGACGAAACATCTCTCCCTTCCGTTTTTGGTACGATTTTCGCTTTTAAAAAAAGTTATGTCCGTTGTTTTTCTATCACCTCTTTCTCTTGTTTCTTTTATCATTATATGGTTCAACGGATGAAGTGCTGTATACATGAAAACTACAATAAATGTATCAATTTTTGTCATTTCACTCATTTCACAGAGTATCTGAAAAAACTGAAATAGTTCATTACGTTGCTGAGGATCTAAAAAGAATAAAACTAGAGGTTGTCAAGCAGAGATTACGTGAAATCTGGTTGATAAATTAGACTGTTTGCTAATTTTAGATAAAAAATACCAAGGAATACATGGATAACCTTAATGCCGACTATGAGTATCTTACACTATCGGCATTTTTGTTATTTAATAACATTGGGGCGTAGTACAGGCGGTCTAGAATATGCCTGTCACTATTAATGAGAAGAGACTGAAACAACTTCAGAAAGACCTTGAATCTTTTTCTCAATCATCAAGTATTTTCTTGAGAGAACTGTTAAATTCAAATTTCATGGATAACTTCACAAGATTTCACTCGTTTGAAGAATTTTTAAAATCAGGAGGATATGAATTTCAAAACCAAATGGACTTCAGAAACCTATCAAATGATCTGTTCGATGCTCATGTAGCTCAACAAACACACAATTTAACAATTGGAAAGACATGCAAGTACATGCTGTTAAAAGATACATTCAACGTTTTCTTGAACTTTAAAACAAAAATTTAAGCTACGTCCCCATCGTTTCAATTAACTCTTCATTTCCTTTATTTTTTTTATTAGCTTATTGGATTACCTCCTAAGTATCTCATGTTCGGTATAGCTAGTAGCTGCTTTCGGTAGATTCGAATATGTAAACTTGTCCCAATCAATTGTCTTCGCTGCATCGCTGGATAAAGACACAGCAACAACGCTGTTAATAATCTCATTACCTTTAGTGTCCTGATGGGGTAGCCCCCATGATAAAGATACATTAGGGACATCCGTTCTATCTTTAAAAACTTGTTTAAAGATAGCGGTACTCTTTTTCAGAATGTCGGATTTAATTCTTTCTTTTGTAATATCGTCATCTGCGTTCAACTCAATAAAAATACTTTTGTCATCAATCTCTATGCGTCGTATTCTGTCCGCATTTTTTATATTACTTTTTTCGCCTGCGTAGTTTTCAACTGCCCAGGGAATGTAGTCTTTTAATACGCTGGGTGCTGGGGCTATAGGCTTCACTGGTGTCTTTATTTCCGGAACTTTTATTTCTGGTACCTTTACTTCCGGTGTCTTTACTTCCGGGACTTTTACTTCTGGGACCTTTACTTCCGGGACTTTTACTTCTGGGACCTTTACTTCTGGGACTTTCACTTCTGGGGCTTTTACTTCTGGTGCCTTTATTTCTGGGGACTTTATTTTCGGTTTCTCTGTAGTTTTTGCTCCTATTTCGGGTTTAGATTCTTCTTTAGGCTTACCCGTAGAAACTGAAGAAACAACAACAGCAGGGGTATCCTTAACTTCTTTTACCACTGGTTTTTTATTGGTATCCTGATTTAGAATAACAATCATAACAATAAAATAAACACCAAATACTGCTGATAAAATGCCCAATGTTTGTGGCTTATATTGTCTCTTCAGCCAAAGTAAGATAATTCCTACCGGAGAAACTACAAACATCATTACCCATAGAAACCAGGTAGTTTTGTAAAATTTCTTCTTATTAACCATTCCCAAATTCCTCCTCATATCTCCAACGTACTTTTCCAGTTATTTGATATTAAAAGCTGTACCTGGGCTATATAGCCAGCACTTACTGCCTTTTGTATTTCACATATTCGATGATGACGCTGTTTATCATGGATTGATACTAGGGCAAGCTGCCCTAATACAAGTAGCTCCCCTCGGTCTTATCTGCTGTAAACAGTCCCATTAGGTGATTCTCTTCAACCAATTTTGTATATTTGTCGATAAATTGCTGCGTTGCTCGTTTGTTCCTACTCGACCAGCTTTCACCACACATTAATACATTCATTTAATGCATCCGTTCTGGACTTTTTAACTTCTTTTCTTTTCTTTTCTTTTCTTTTCTTTTCTTTTTTTATCTCTTTATATTAATGCTATAGGATAAAAATTTCTACGATACCCATAGTCTACATGAACTGTTTCTCGATATATTTATAGTCTAAAAGATCTATTTAAATGCATTCTAGGATCTATTTTTTATTATTAACTTGACTGATTAGACATATTTAATTTTCCGATTAATAAAACACCGCCCTTATGTATCCAATCCACAAAAATCAACTATTGAAGAATTACGCGCTTAAGGCACTCGTTGAATCAACACTCCAATATGCCAAAGAAGTTGGATAACCTGAAGGAACTGTCATTTATGCTGCCGTTGATGCTGATGTAAATTCATCCCACTATAGGTTAGTTGAAGCCTATATGAGAGCATTTGATGAACAAACTAAAGGATATGAACTTGGTGTTATGGTAAGTTTTGCAATTAATTGTAAAAGCGCGGAGTATTTGGAAAATCATAAAAAAATGTTTCACACATAAATATTTCCGACCTGTATTCACTTTCTGGTGCTTTCCATGTAACAAAAAAGCCCCAGCAGTTAAGCAAGGGGGAATAAATAAAATGAAGTTTGGGATACGTAGGCCAAACATTAAAAAGCGAATTACAGCGCGAACAAGCTTGAAAGGCATGAGGTACATCGACTTGGAAGCCAGTGCACCATACTCTTTTTCCTGAAGTGCTCTGTAAGAGCACTTCTGGCACCACGTTCGAAAACAGGGACTATCCACAACCTAGCTGTTGTGCAAGTAACGATGAAAAATGTTTTCTTCACATTTTGGCTGTAACACGTTTACAATCGCTTGTTGCACAATCTAATGTTCAATGTTGGGTATCCCCAGTGGACGCATTTCCCCATTTTTCTTTGGGATGTATCTCCTACGTACAGGAGAGGGCAAGTAGGTTTTATCTCCGAAGTTTCGCAAAGGTCTACTTAAATTTTCATCCAGCTGTTTTTCATAACTCTCCAAGGTTTCACCGTCAATTCCACCTCCACCCTTGTTCTCCTTTACCTGGAGCCATGCTTCATGAAGTTTTTGGTCAAACAGAATTTACCAATAAATGCTGTGCCATTTTAACTTCAGTTCTTATCGTTCGCCGCTAGCATAACAACTTTAGCCCCTGCTCGGCCTTAATTTTAATGTATTTATTCCGCTTCAAAAGTAAGCGTTCCATATAAGACCTTAAGAATAACAAATCTGCGACTTTTCCAAGTTTTCCAAAGGGAGACGTGTATTCGAAAACATCCGACATCAAAGTACCATTATCATTTGATTCAAAGATATGATCGTGCCTAAATCCCTGAAAGATACCACTAACCATCTCGTCCACAAACCTATAAGGCGGTTCAAACTCTGTTATCTTTGACGTTAATTGTTGACGAACAAAGAAGTGGGTTGCCTCCCACGTAACGGTTTCTCCATACTCAATTAAGCCGCTTGTACGCCCATTAATTGCAACTTCCTTTGTTTGTGAAGTTGACTCCATATGGATATCGATACTTCGCGCTAAGTTAAAGCATACCTGAACTGGCGCATTAATTTGCATGGCGATACGGATGATGGGCATAAATCACACCTCCAAAGACCCATAATATCCTCTTGTTAATTGAGCTATAATTCTAGTTCATTAGCGCTTAACAAGGATAGGTGGATTGGTTTAATCATCTGAGAATGGTTTTTCTCGTGGTAGTTTACCTTTTTAATACTAGATGAAGTATGGGGAAAGGTCGTCCTGAACTGTCTAGTTCCGATCGTCCTTTCTTGACAAAACCATACCGTTTGTAGAAAATGTATGCTCCATCGTTTTGCTCATTGACATCAACTTGGAGATTGCTGCCTTTTACTTTTTCAGCATGTTTTATTAATCGACTGCCTTTACCCTTTCCGTGGTATTTGGGGTCAACGAATAGCATCTCTATCTTTGTTCCGTCAAGCCCAATAAACCCTGCCGGCTCTTTGTTTTCATTCAACTCCACCCAAATCTCAACTTCCTTTAATGCTCCATTTTGAAGCATCTGATGATAAAATTCAATATCCGTATCCGTCAAAAATGTGTGGGTATGACGCACAGCCTGGTACCAAATATCCACTAATTTATCATGATAGTTTTCTTGATATGGGACAATTTTGTTTAGCATTACTCAACCTCCATATGACTAACTTGATGAAATATTAATCTCCTGATACTATACTTCCTCTTAAATACTATATACAAAGTCAACTGTGGAAAGCAAAATTCATCCTCTACGACGCCGAACTGTACCAAGTCACGCCAACCGTCTTTTATTCTTAATCTTCCTTCTTGTGTGGTTCCTTATTGACAAGTACTTTAGAGGATCCAACAAAGCAAGAATGCCGAAACCAATTAGCGGCAGCCATCCTGTTTAATTATTTGTGCCGCTTGAGCCTGCGCTCGCCTTGTTTTGGGTTCAAAGTTAGTTACCTATACTCAATCAGTTAATCAAAGAGGCTTTTTGCATAGCTTGTACCTCTTTTACTGCATATGATGAAATTTCCGTCTTCTATATGTGATTCATTACCAAACTGGTGAATCTCGTTTCCGTCAACATTAACCTTAAAATCATGTACTGGGTTATCCCCATACACTATTATTGTTACTTCTAAGACAGCCTCATTCCATCATTCCGGTACTTTTATTACAAAAGGTACAGTAAATACTTTACCATTCTGCTGGAATTGTCCCCAAATCTTATATACGCGTAATGTGGAAAGGTCGTCATAAATTTAGCATCCGGTCCTGACGCCTTCTCATCTGTCGGATGCACATGAAGATAATTCTCTGCATCTTGGGTTAAGATTACGACGTGTCCAACAGCTCCTAAGTAAGGTTGCAGGTCTTTTACAGGTTGCTTCGACTGCGAGTCTTTAATATTGAAGTTCAAGTTTAGCTCCGTACCTGCCATAAGGTGATCAATCGAAAGCGTTACTTCCTTACCGTCCACTAATTTAGTTAATGATGTGTCAGGATCAATTGATTTTTGAGCAGACTGTTCTCCTTGAACCGTAATCCATTGGCTCTTACTCATTGCCCCCATACCTGTTGGAGTAATATCTGCTATCATCTTAAACTCATCTGAAGTTGGAAATTGTGTGGTAATAGTAAACTCACCGTTTCCTTCGTAATCGGGGTGAATGTGGTTAAAGAAAGATAAATCTTTGCTGACAATGATAAAATGCATCTGCTTTTCATGTACAGTATCAAATTTATCAATCGATTTGCCGTCTTTATCCTGAATTTTAATCTTAATCGTTGATTCTTGGTTCGGCATTGTCTTCTCACTAGAAAGCTTAAACTGTGCTTGGACATTTCCAGCTTGAGTGGCAGCAGCTTCTTTTGCCATACCACTATGATCCATTCCGTCTGTACCGCCATGCGCCATTATCCGTTGATCCTGCCGTCCCGCTATGCGAAGAATGCTCAGTCGAACTGCCTGATTTTCCGCATGCCGATAACCACACAGCCATAAGTAAGATCGAAATTGCTACTTTTTTCATGATTTCCTCCTAATATAGGAATCTTGAATCAGAGATCAAAGTCTCTCCTCATTATGCAACAATCTCACAAATCTTTTCTTTATCATCCAAGATTAGAACTGTCTTCCTACATCGAACAAATCCCCGTTACGCTCACTCTGTAATTGCCTCGTGCAATGCCTCGATTGTTATTCGATTGATAAATTTGGAAAACTTTTCTTTCATTTTTCCATGTTGTTGAAAATATTGAATGAGCCTTTGAACCATCTGAATCAATCTGTCTTCTTGAACGTTCGACATTAGCAAGACCGCAAAAGATGGTTTTAATGATTTGGGCTCGCCACCGATATAAATATCAAACGTATCTCTCATTTTGACTACACCGATATCTTTCAACAAGGGGTCGCTTGTTCCGAGAGCACACCCCGCATATCCAATTTCCAAAGGTGTTGGCGTTTCGATCCCTGAGATCGACTTGTTTAATGCTTCACTGGGGTAACAGCAAACTTCATCATCTGCATCTCCTACCCTCTTCACTTCTTCAGCTTTGCCTTCCGGAAGAACTTCCGCGAGAACGTGATTGATACCAACTTGCTGAGCTATTGCATGTGCTGTTCGTTTGTTGTCACCTGTCATCATGATGACATCGATGCCCATCTGTTTTAAACGAGAGACGGCTTCTTTCGATGTGTCTTTGATCGTATCCGCTACGGCTACCATACCAGCGTACTTGCTATCCACCGCTACGAGCATCGCTGTTTTACCGTCAGATTCGAGCTTTTCCATAGCAGTTTCTGCTTTACCGAAGTTAATTGCTTCACGCTGTAGAAGCTTACGGGTTCTAACAAGTACTTCCTTGCCCTCTACGATGGCTCGTATTCCATAGCCGGGAATTGCTTCGAACTGCTCCGTGGTGGTAAGTTGAATACCTTTAGCAAGAATTCCAGCTACAATCGCCTCAGCAAGAGGGTGCTCTGATTGTTTTTCAGCAGTGCCGATTAGTCTAAGAATTGTATCTTCTTCATTCATGTTTTCAATTTGAACGTCTGTAAGCTCCGGTTTGCCTTTAGTGACTGTACCTGTTCCCCTATATCAAGCCTTTTTATTAGCTTTTCTATTCGTGCATAGCGCTACGAGATCTTTTAAGAGGTTGAACGGATAATCTTTTCCCCACGCGTGATAAAAGATAGGTAACAGAGGCAATAATATAAAATCAAATCCCTGGGATTGAAAAACAAAAAACAGTTAGATATTAGAGGCAATTTCACAAAAAATCAAAAAAATGCCTTCAACAATCACAAGTACCTTCTTCAAAGCAAGTTAAGTGTGACATGGATGATGCGAATAAGAATGAACTCATCGAAACGTTAAAACGCAAAAACAAAGCACTGGAGAACGTGAACAAAGAATTACGATAATAATTGAAAAAGATTTATACTCCGATTCACAAAAATATTTAGTTGAACTTCATTGAGTTAACGCAGGTTAGCGAAACGAGTAGAGAACATGATTTCGTTGAAATCGAGGCGTGAACCCAACGTCTTTAAGTTGGGTTGGAGTTTTAGTCAACCATTTACATTAGACACTTATATAAGTTTGTGATATAGTTTTTTTATGGAAACTAAAAATAACCTGACTGAGTTGAACGTTAGCGACTTCGCTATGGTGTTCGAAGATTTAACGAGGATTTTCATTCGGTTGCCTTCAATTGAAAAATTAAGCTTCACTACACTTTCCGTCTTGCATACGTTGTCTCGCAAGAGTCCCATGCGGCTTACTGAGTTAACAGCTAATGAGCAAATTACGCAGTCGGCAATCACACAGTTGGTGACCCGACTTGAACGAGACGGACTCGTCGAGCGCCGACCAGATCCAAATGATGGCCGAGTCGTTCAAGTGCATATTACTGCACTGGGGGTAAATGTTATTGACTCGCGTCGTTTGGACCGCATGACACAGCTCTCGAAGTTCAGTGAAGGGCTCACTCTGGAGGAAAAACGGGCAATTACTTCCGCAATTCCCGCCATGAGACGTCTGGTCGAACTGGGAACCGATTCGTAGTCTCAGTCACGATTACATTTCCGTAATTCATACCCGAATGAGGGACAAAACAAACGAATACAAGGAAGTACATTCCATCTTACAAGGAGGAACACTTATGACAACAGCTCCTTTTGCGCTTGAACCGAGTCCGATCTACGTGTCGGATGAGTTACTTGCTGATCTCCAAAATCGTTTAAAGTCAACCAGATGGCCTCTCGATGCCGGTAATGATGACTGGTTTTACGGTGTTAGTCGGAACTACCTTGAGGAACTCGTCGACTATTGGATTAACGAGTTTGACTGGCGCAAATCCGAGAAGGCTATCAACGCCTACGAGCACTATAAAGTAGATGTTGATGGAGTTTCTGTGCACTTTATGCGTAAACCTGGCGTTGGGCCCAAACCTGTACCATTGATCCTGTCCCATGGCTGGCCTTGGACGTTCTGGCATTGGTCCAAGGTCATTGATCCACTAGCGGACCCTGGCGCATTCGGGGGCGATCCGGCTGAAGCATTCGACGTTATCGTGCCCTCACTTCCTGGCTTTGGATTCTCGACGCCACTGCCAAACAATCCGGACATGAATTTTTGGAAAATCGCCGATCTCTGGCATACACTCATGACCGATACTCTGGGCTATGCGAAATACGCGGCAGGGGGATGCGATGTAGGCGCTCTCGTGACCGGTCAACTGGGACACAAATATAGTGACGAGCTCTACGCAATACATATTGGGTCTGCTCAAAAACTGAGCCTGTTTAATGGAGATCGCGCTTGGGATCTCTCCGGAGGTCGTCCCATTCCCGACAACATCCCTGAGAAAATTCGATCACAGATTTTGGAGTTTGACCGCCGTTTCGCATCGCATCTCGCCGTTCATGTTCTTGATCCCAGCACACTCGCCTACGGACTGAGCGACTCCCCAGTTGGAATGCTCGCATGGATCTTGGAACGATGGGCTAGATGGAGTGACAATAAGGGCAACGTCGAGAATGTCTTTACAAAGGACGACATCCTTACACACGCAACAATCTTCTGGGTCAACAACGCTATCGAAACCTCAATGCGCGTCTATGCGAACGCTAACCGCTATCCATGGACACCGGATCATAGCCGTTCACCTGTCATTGAGGCACCAACCGGTATAACCTTCGTAGGCTACGAAAATCCGCCGGGTATCACGACCCAAAATCGCGTACCAAATTTTCTCGACAGCGATCGGGCTCCTTGGTATAAACATGTCAACATCACAGCCCACGAACATGGTGGACACTTCATCCCCTGGGAAATTCCGGACAAGTGGGTTGAGGATTTGCGCCGCACCTTCCGAGGACGTCGATAAGAGATTCAACAGGATCAATATTTCAATAAAGGATCGAGGTTCTTAGGTCGTTTACTACATAAAGGGTTCACGTATTGGTCTTGCAAAATATGTAGAACCCTTTATTTTATTTAATTTTCATAAGTTTTGGTCTTGATAACGGAAAAAAAGTATTGCTTTAATTGTTGATCGTCTTAGGAAAAAGAGTATGGGAGAGCAGGAGGCCACTGAAGAACTAGCCTTTTCGTTTAAATGGGGTTCATTTATAAAAAGAAGACATCTACCGAAGTGGTCGATGTCTTCTTTTTGTACGCGAGCAATTATTTAATCTAAATTTGCCAGTTCTTCAGTGGCCTCGATGGATCATGGTTCTTCTTATCATTCCGGGCGGAACCGATTACCCGCCCCTTGTACGTTCCCACCGACTCCCAGAGCCGGTGGATCAAGTGTCGATAACTTGACGATGAGCCATTGCAGACGCCGATTTATCTACCTGCAGCTTGTTCCAGGATATAAGCAATCTCGCTCGTATCGTTATTATGGTTGATCCAGCTCCGTAGGTAAAACCGGCCACATAATGTTGCTAAAGGTACCCTCGACAAATTGACCGTCCACACCTGCGGATACGACCAATCCCATTGTAAATGGCACTGTGAAGGTTAGGGTGTGCGAGCTTCGCTCGGTCCATTCGGCGCCGTCGATCGACGAATAGGTTTTCACATGATTCCCCACTTTTCCAACCTTCAACCAGATGGGGCCTGAAACCTTAACGGTAGGTGCATTGGGTGGAATGGTCTGGGACCATGATCCGGCAAAATCACGCTTGATGCTTACAAGCTCGCCTCTTCCGCTAACAAATATGCCTTGGTGGGCACTATTCGCCGCCTCGCTCTGACGGACCATGACGCCGATCTTGATGTCCGAGTGCGGCGCGCTGCCCGAATAGGTCATCCCGTCGACTCTGGCGACGATCGTGGCATCACCGGTCTTAACGTTCTGATAAACATACCTGAACTTGTCGCCCATTCCCCAGACGTTCGTTCCTGAGCCCGTCACCTTCATGGACGCTCCCTCATGAACCGTAGCCCCGGCGGCCGCGCCACCGACATCCGCATTCTCATACTGTCCCGGCTTCAGCACAAAAGCAAAATTTGCGGTGATTGTCTTGTTGCCGTCCATAATGACAGTTAGAGGGTTAGACGTGCTGACGAAGTCGCCGCTCCATCCCATAAAAACATAATTCTCGTGCGGTGTAACGGTCAAGGTGACTTGTGTCCCCGGACTGTACGTTTCCTGCTCAGAGCTCCGTGTAATGACGCCATGCTCCGCGATGGTGCTCAGGGTGTACGTGTCCGTTTTCTTCCTGAAGTTGGCCTTAATGAGCTTGTCGGCATTCATCGTAATCGTAGCCGGGTTGGTCAAGCCGCTCAGGTCGCCGCTCCAGCCGGTGAAGACGTAGTCGGTATCCGCGATTGCGGTCATCGTTACCTCGGTGCCTGACGGATGTGCAGCATCCGACGGGCTGACAGAAATAATTCCGTTGACGGCTTCGGTCTTTAACGCAAATGCCGGCACGGTAGGCCACTCCACATGACCGAACTTGGCCGTGACGAATTTCCCGTCCTGACCTGCGGTAACGGCCAGACCCGCGGTGAACGAACCCTGGATGGACGCGATCGTCTGTGAGCCCCTCTGGACCCAGTTCTCGCCATCCATCGAGGAGTATGTGGTCAGCCGCGTGCCGATCTTCTCCACCTTCAGCCATACCGGAAGTTCCAAGGCGTCGGCAACCTGCCCGTTAGCCGGGTAATCGACAACCGTCCATTTGTTGTTGATTCGGAACTGACTGCGTATTTTCTTCTCGTTGGTGATGAAAATGCCCTGGTAATCGTTCGGCAGGTCGGTTACCTGCCTGATCATAATGCCTGCCCGCGCATTGTTCGCCGTTCCGTTGAACTCGGTCACCTTGGCGACAATAACGGCATCGCCGCTTAGGTTGTCCTTGTAGGTATACCGGAAGCTGTCGTTTTCTCCCCACAAGGCGTTTCCGGATGCCCGAATCGTGATCCCACTGTCGTCCTCGGACGTGCTACCGTCATGGGTGGTCAGAATATCAGCGTTCTTGTAAGGGACGAACTTCGCTGAGATCATCTTATGTCCATCCATCAGAAGATCGATGGAATCTGTCGTGCCTATCAGATCCCCACTCCAGGATACGAAGCTGTACCCTTCGTCGGGTATCGCCTTCAACTTGACCACTGTATTCGGTGCGTATCTGCCGCCGGGAGGGTCAAGCACGATGGTGCCACCTGTGACGTTCTCCACAATCAGCTCACAGATATCAGGCATCTTGCTGAAGGTGGCCGTGACGGTCTTATTTCCGTCCATTTTCACAACATTAGGATTGGCCTTGCCCGTCAGAGCTCCTTCCCAGCCGGTAAAGGCATACCCAGCATTCGGTACCGCCCTCAACTTAACCTCTGAACCTGCGTTATAGAGACCGGATTCACCTTCCACCATTCCCCCCGAACCGGCATTCACCGTAAGATGATGCATGCCCGGCCAGTTGACTTGGCTGAACTGTGCGGTCGCCGTCTTTACGGTTCCCGTATTGTTCTCGCCAGCGGAAGTAAACAGGCCCATCGTCAGTTCCGTGTTAGCGCCGTCCCATCCCCAGATGGTGTCCTTGTAATAGGAGTTCCAGTTCAAACCGTCACTCGACCAGCTCAGCTCAATATCCCGGTTGAGCGTCCGCTTGATCTGCAGCCAGATCGGCTGCGCCGCATCGATGTAAACAAACGGCGGTTTCGGCAACACATCGAACCACGGACCGCCTTTTCTCATCTGGACGATGAGTTTGCCGTTCTTCACCAGAATCGCAGCGTAATTGGCATCATCCGCCAGACTCGAGCGCATCTGGATGCCGGCTACGGCTCCAGCCGTATTGTCGGTGGTGAAGGAATCCAGTCGGGCGGTGAAGACCGTGTCACCTTTCTGCCCCGCACGCAGCAGATACCGGAAGCTGTCGGGCGCAACGCCGAATTTCGTGCCGTGGCTGGTTAGCGTATAGACATTGTCCGCTACCGTCGTGCCCCCCGGTTGCCCGGCGACCGGCGTGACATCCACGCTCATCAGTCCGTATGCCAGCTTGAAGTTGGCCGCAACCGCTTTGCTGCCGGTAACGGTGAAGATGAGAGGATTCGCGCTACTGACGACATCGCCACTCCAGCCGGTGAACAGATAGCCTGGTTTAGCTGACACTTTCAGCGTTACTTGTGTCCCTTCTTCGTATTTTCCATCTTGCACATTCGCCGGTTTGTCGACAACGGACGTGACACTGCCGCCCTCCGTTGCCATGAACGTAATCGGGTAGGTGGGCACGGCCGTGAAGTTCGCCGTGATCTCTTTGTGTCCGTTCATCTTAACCAAGGCGGGATTGTCGTTCCCGTCAAGGCCGGTCCAGCCGGTGAACCGATACCCGAATTTTTTGACGGCTGTGAGAATGACCTCGTCGCCTTCCAGGTAGGTCTCTTTGATCGGATTGACCTTGATCGTTCCCTTCAACGAATCCGAGACTCCAGCCGAAAGAGTGTACTCGGGCACCGGATCGAAGTGGGCAGTGACGGATTTGTCGGTGTTCATGATGACGTCTACTGTCAGATTGGTACCCGTTGCCGCTCCAGTCCATTCTTTGAATTTGTATCCGTACGCCGGCTCCGCGGTAAGCGTGACAACGTCGTTCTGGCTGTACTTGCCGTCTGCGTTCTCCTGCGCAACGGTACCGTTAGCCGCGTCGACCGTGAGGGTCTTCACCGGTAACTCCGTATAATTGGCGGTAACGTTCTTATCCCCATCCATCGTAAGGGTGACGGTTCTGCTGCCCCCCGTTACGCTCCCGCTCCACCCGGAAAACTTGAGTCCGGCTTTCTCCTTCGCCGTAAGTTTCAGTTCCATGCCTTCACTGTAAGTGCCGCCCGCCGGAAGCACCTCGCCCCCTCCAGGGTTCACGGTAAGCGCATGGGTCTTCACCGGAATCAACGGCAGCATGGACGTGGCGTTCGCGGACAGAATATTGACTGAGAACTCATTGATTACATTCCACGAATCCGTGTAGCGGTACATCTTGGCATGATCCTTATAGTTCGGGAAAATCCTCGTCTTCGCGACCATATTCCAAGGGTCGTCGAACCAATACGGATAAGGCGTACTCTGCAGATCTGAGTTCGGATACCCTGGCGGCGGTTCCACCCAGCCTCCTTGTTCGTTATTTGCCTCTGCTTGTTTATGAGCTACCCATTGATACTGGCTGATCTCGTGGACGAACCAGCGCGGCGACCTCTGCGGATCGCCCAGTCCTGTAATGAACGACCGGCTGACGGCATTGCCGCCCAGCTCGTAGTCCCACGTCCTACGGATACGATCCATATAGACCGCTTTCCTCTCCGGATCGGCGGAGACCTTATAGCCTACGACGAGCGGCATCAGGTTCGAGCTGGTGAACCGCCAGCCGATCTGATCCCCTTTGAATCCGTCATCCTGCGTGGAAGCGCCGAACGGCGACTCGTTCTTCAATTCCGATTCCGCGAAATTAATGATGCCGCTTTTAGCCCACTGTCTGATCTCCTCCGTGACATATGGATTCTCGTACAGCGACACGAAGGTCCCGAGCCACGCCCGGTCCAGCACCCAATCCCAGAGCTTGATGTTCTTGTACGTATCGTCCTTCAGGTTGGTCGGCATATGCTCCATGAGATACGGCATGTAGGTCTCGTGTTTGCCCGTCGCAACCATAAGCGCACTTGCTGCCAAAACCACTTCATTGGACCAGGATTTTTTCGCTCCCTTATCTGTCTGGTCGTAATAGGTGCCGTGTTCATCCGTATCACCAAACTGGACGAATCCATTGAAGGCTTTTTCGGCGGCAGTTAGATAGACATTGGCCTTATCCGGATAATACTTCTGCATGAGCGGCGTATTGTACGCCTGCGCCATTACACCTGCGGCAAACAGGGTCTCGGCCCTGTTCGGTCCCTGCGTGGCATTGTAGAACATCCGGTTCGTAGCGCCTGTCAGCGGCTGACCGATCTCGTATGACCCCACATTAGGATCGCTGCCCTGCGGCCGGAGATAATTCGCCAGCATGCCGTTGGTAGTGGTTTTCGTGATCGCTTTATACAGCCAGTCGAGCTCGTAGACAAGCTCATCCAGGAAATCTGGCGCTCCGTTTTTCGATTCCGGAATTTCCAGCGACTCGCCGAGCGCCTCCACCTGCTGCGGGTAATACTTGGCACCCATCAGCATATCGATGCCGAGATAAGCCGAGTTATAGGGGTACTTGCCCCGGTCTCCCGCGTCCATATGTCCGCCGGTCAGGTCGACTTTAGCCTTCTTTGCGTCATTACCGTTTGCGAGGTACAGGGCCTGGTCGATCGCATCGTCGAGATGCGCAGGCGGGCGGTTCCAGTGGGTATTTGCAGGATTATCGAGTCCGTGATCGCCGTCGCGCTGATGGAACAGGGCACGCGTGACCGTGTAGGCGATGTTGTCCTTGTAGATCCGGCTGCTGATCTTGAAGGGGTACGATGTGCCGACGCCGGGAATGTACAGCTCATAGTTCCCTTCCGCCTGCAAGGCGCTGAAGTCCAGCGTGTAAATGTAGCTTTTGCTCCATCTTTCCAGAACGAAAGGATACGGCGCGGTGACCGATCCAGTGTAGACTGTTTTTCCAGTCGTCTTGTCCACCACATGGAACTTCTTGTAGGCGCCGAACTCAATGCTTCCCTGACCAGTCCAGAGAGACAGATAGGCGATCTTCTTCCCTTCCGACAGGTAGCCTACCTGATTGGAATGGATCACAAGATTCGGTTTGGTCAAGTCAAATTTGAAGGGGAACGCTTCTACCTGAGCAACCGCAGGTTTAATGGCGATTGAATACGTGTTCCCCTCCTTGAACTTCACAGAGGAAGGCAATTTGAGATAAGCACGATAGAAGACCTGAATCTTGCCCTTATTCTCCTTGTGGGACGGATTGTACGGAGCCTGCTCGGGGAAATACCGGTATTGAACCAGAATCGGCGTCACGCCGCCGGAGAAATCCGGATCGTCCGTGCTCGTAATCGTATAATTGTCGGTGTCCGTTACGTTCTCATCGGAATACGGAGTATCTACTAGGCAAAACTCCATCCATTCTGCATTGATTACCCCGGCATAAGACTCCTTCACTTCCGGCGCGATTGGGGGACGCTCTTTCAAGGCGGACGCGGTGCTGCCCGACGTGGCGAAAAAAATAAAACCAAATCCAATCGTGACGACCAGGAAGGCAAGGACCTTCCGCGCGTAATTGGTCAACATCCTGAGTTTCCTCCTCGTTTTTGTTAAGAGAATGTAATAATGGTTAAGATAATGTAAAAAATATTCTGACTATTCGGAAAACAAAGGGACTATCCGTTAGTCAATTACAGAATCCATTCTTATTTCCAATAATGAGATCACCTCCTTTATGATTCAACATGACATCGGGGAACGCTCTATCCTATCGTTACGACCAGGAAGGCAATGACCTTCCGCGCGTAATTGGTCACCATCTGAGTTTCCTCACCGTTTTTGTTAAGAGAATGTAATAATTGTTAAGATAATGTAAAGAATATTCTGACTACTCGGAAAACAAAGGGACAATCCGTTAGTCAATTACAGAATCCATTCTTATTTCCAAGAATGGGATCACCTCCTTTCCGTCTGCGCCATGCCGATCCCTATAATTCGCACTTTTATGGTAACGAGCATTGTACGTAAAAGTCTACGCACTATAAGTATCATGTTCATCTTGGCAAGTGGCTTTATCTCCGACACGGCTTCACTTCTGCTTGTGGTCAGCAACCTTGTAAACATCCTCTTTTTCGACATCTTTGGCGTAGGCTTTGTCGAATATGCCAGTCGGACGATCGTTCCAACCTTGTTCTCCGTTGCGGCCAGCCTTCTCGTGCTTTACTTGTTCTACCGCCGAAGCATTCCGAAGCAGTATGATTTATCGCAGTTGAAGAAGCCGTCTGAAGCGATTAAGGATTTACGTATGTTTAAAATTTCATGTGTCAAGCTGATCTTCTGTAAAACGTTCCTGCTGAAAAGAATTCATTCTCTTCACTTGATTCTGAGTCAAAGCCATAATTACATCTCCTTTGTCTTGCTACGCTCAAAATTCCGAAATTATCCTGCCTTATATATTTTAAATACCGGTATCTCACGGCGTTTAGTTACTGATTTCTTACGTAAAAGAAGGAGCATATACCAATGCAACAGAAAAATTAATTGTTATTAGTATGACAACACTTAACTCATCCATATAAATAAGCTTGTAAACCTAAAGGTCTACTCGCCATTATCTATGCCAAGTGGCCATAAGCCATGTAGTAGTTCCACGGAATGAAGATACGGCTGGAACCCATGGCACTCCAGCGAGTACTCATTGCCTTCACTAGGGCACATGAGCGGACAATGCCGTTCTCCAATTGGCAGTCGACGAAATCGTCAAACCATATGTTATCGTAGGCCGCCATGTCAAATCGTGCCCAGTGATTGGCTCACCAAGCTGAACTTTCCAAGCTGAGTAAAGCCTTGTTCGTATCATAAAGCCCATATCCGTTACATGCCTAGAATAGAATCTAACATTATCAATTGTCAATCACACTTATCAATTTATGATAGATATAAAAACATAAAATCATATACATATATATTTGCGCTTTAACATAATCTTAATATGAAAAAATTATGTTGATAACATTAAAATTCTATTGATATTATTGCTTGTTTTTTTTAATAGAGAGTGATAATAATTTCGGTGAAAAATAGTGTTAGACTGGAAAATAGAGTTGTTGACTGAGATAATAAACTATTTGACTAACGTAGCAGCGCTCAACAATTCCAGCAAATAGTTTGTCAATATTTAGTTATTAATGGCGGATTCACGGGGGAATACTTAAAAAGGTGCATGGGAAAGAGCCGTCCCACATAGCATCGCAATTTATTCTATATACTTCCATTTAGTGTTGTTTACTCTAAACGGAATGCTATATATTAATTCATCTGCATACTTCTCCTATCTAGTGTCATGAATATTTCTAGCCATATTCCCAATCGTTTGGAATTATTGATTCAATTAGTCTCTGAAATAGGCCATGATGCAGTCTCTAAGTAGTTTCCCAATCATAGAATAATCAAAAAAGAAAGGCCGGAAATTCGGCCTTTCTTTACGGTGCATATTAAAATAATCTGTCCATACATACACCATCGACTTGAAATGCCAGTACAGCTCGCCTAATCATGCACATAGCCTAACTGGAGACTAAAACCCAGTTACATAGCTGTAAGTCTCATTGGTTCCCCTGTTTAGGGGTACGAATAAACATAAATGCCAACAACGCTCCTACAAAAGTTATGATACCAGACCATAAGAACGCTTGATGGAACCCCATATTCAGAGCTGCTATAGGGTCGCTACCAGAGTAGGAAGCCGTCGTCGATGCTGCAATCGCGACCATAATGGCCAGACTGATTGCAGATCCAATCTGATAACTTGTATTTGCAATTCCTGATGCGAGTCCCGCCTCCTCAGGTTTAGCTCCCGACATAGCTGCCATTGTAGCAGGGATATAGGCCAGTGCCATGCCTAGACCACCTAATAGAGAAGCAGGCAACACATGAGCCACAAAGCTTCCATTTACTGGCGTGCTTGCAGAGAACAAGAGGAGCATCAAACCTCCAAGTATAATTAACCCAATGACCAGGCTTGCTTTTATGCCAAACTTTCCAATCAATTTACCTGTAACGAACATCATAAAGACGGCAACTATAATCGTCGTCGGAAGCAAACTAATTCCGCCAGTAAAAGCAGAAAACTTCAATATTTGCTGCAAGTAAAGATTGAGGAAATACCATAATGGGATCCAACCACCTGATAGCATGATAAGTGCAATATTACCTGCAGCCAGATTTGGTACTTTAAAGATACGTAATGGTACAAGAGGTTCTTTCTTCACAGCTTGAATAACAAGGAAAAGGATAAACATTGCAGCTACTAAAATAAGCGTGAGAACAGTCGACGTTGAGCCCCATCCATTGATCTCTGCTGTAACAATACCCTAAACGAGTAGAAATAAAGATGCAGTAACAAGTGCAGAACCTACAACGTCAATGCTGCCTTTTCTTCGGATACTTTTTGTAAGAAGTTTAGGTGCTACGAACAAAGCAATTATGCCAACCTGAACATTGATTAAAAAAGTCCATTGCCAACTAAGTTGACATATCTAATCTCTCCCTTTTATTTCAATAATTTATTCATGGTAATCATGAGTTCTTTGATAACCTCATTATCCCCTTCTTGAATGCGCTCAATTACACAACTGTTTAGATGATGCTCAAAAAGTAGTTTCCCAACACCGTTTAAAGCTGATTGAATCGCGGCGATTTGATTTAACACATCGTCACAATACGTATCTTTCTCAATAAGACCTTTCACACCGCGAATTTGTCCTTCGATGCGATTAAGCCTAGAAATCGGATTAGTTTTTGTTTTATCTGAATGATGACTTATTCGATCACTGTTTGAATGAGAGCAGCCCTCATTTAATTCTTGGATATCATGTTTTACCAATTTTATCTCCTCCTCACACCAACAATACACCATACCCCTATACCCTATATAAAGTGGTAATTCACCTCCAAGCATTCCTAATTACAAAACTAGGCTGCCCTCGTGTGTTCACCATGAGGACAGCCTAATCGTATTACTTTTTAGAACTAATGCAGCCTTTTAACTTGGCTGAAGCTTCTATGTTGTTTTTCAAAGATATATCTTGTTCTCGTGCACCCCTTGCTTTGTCTATTGCCTTTTCCAACACCTCTGTTGGTTTTTTTCCAAGTTCATCCATTTTGGCTTTCTTCTTGCTTTTGGACAGGTCAATTAGATCGATCTCTAATGGGCCAGCTCCTGCTGTTAACTTGGGTTTTATTTGAAAGCAAGGATTCCCTTTAATTAGCTTTCCTTCTATACCCATATTTATGCCTACTGGACCATACTTAATCTTCACTGCCGCCTCAGCTCCCACACTGGTTAACGGAACTTCCTCAAAAAGATTGAGTTCAACCCCTCCACCCACTCCTACGCCAATTTCGCCGCAGAAAGCCATGCCTTCGTCATCAATGCAAATTTTAGCTCCCCCTCCAACTAAATTATAAAAGGAGCCTCCTACACATGCTTGACCACAAGGATCTCTAAGCATAATCGGATTATTGCCGACATAAGCGTACATATTCGCTTGCTTGCTGTCCAGGAAGATGGAGTCTTTGGCAGTCCATCGGGCAGATACTGGATCATAGTCACGAGAACCGAATCGTACAAATCCAGTATCTTCATCCGCGATTCCTCCTGCGAAACCGATATCTAACCGGAATGCTGCGTTCGAGTCAGATTGCAATAGACCAAAGCTGTCATAAAACAACTCCTTCACAATATTGCCCGACTCATCAAGAACAAGCTGCGGTGTCCCGATATTGTCGGACACTACGTAATAAGTTTGACCATTTCGTTCCAAACTAATGAGCAATCCATTCACGTCGTAATTATAGAGAGTGATGACGCCATTTGAATCAATCGTCGCTGTCACCGTCTTCGCCATCGTGATATTGCCGTACAAATATTGTGTCTTGCCTTGAGCGTTTTCTCTAGCAACCAATCTACCGACAGCATCATACGTGTAGTGGATGCCATTACCATCAACAATTGCTTCGAGCAGTTCGTCCTTTGCTCCGTAATGGAACGTATCCTCGCCCCTCTGAGTTAATTGTCCGTCCACATTAAATTTGTAAGATACATCTCCAACTTGCTGAAGTTCATCCAGCGGTCCATACTGACTTCTTATTTTACTACCGTTTAAAAGTTCTCGGTTCGTGAGATTTTTATTCACATCATATTCATAAGCTTCGTTGTAGATCTCTCCTGCTTCACCTTTTCGGGTTACGGCTTTGAGCTGAGCATCCTCATCATAGGTATACTCGTAGATAGACGTTTTCCCATTCGATATGACCTGTTTGCTCTCAAGTAAATTAGCTTTATTATATGTGAGGAAAACCTTGTAAACCTCGACGCCCTTGAGTTTGTACACAAGCTTATTCAAACGTCCCATATCGTCATAGGCAATGTCTGTTTGAAGCTTTGAATCATTCATCGCACTCAATCTGCCATTAGGTCCCTCATATTTGTAATTAAAATCACCGCTTCGGGTCATTCGGAAATTAGAGTCCCAGTCAAACACTGTTGGAACGTTTAATTGACCGTATGTCGCGGATACAACAGTGGAAGTCATACCCGTCATCAATCCCAGTTTGTTGTATTCATATTGAAACTGGCCGTTAGCGTCTCCATGAAAGACGGCAGAGTTGATATTAAAATTCTCATCGTAACCAAAATCAACCGTTTGCGTGTCCGCGTATACATTCTTGGTCACACTCGTTATTTTGTCAAAGAGGTCTAGTCCATTGCCGGCAACGTAGGAGAAGGATCGCAAGAGATCATTATCATTTGTTTGAACCATTTGATTGTTCTCCATAATATAATCAATTGTACGACCGCTAGGAAGTGTCGAAAGGTCCTTGGCATTCCCTAAGGTTCTCTTAACATTCAGCCCTGTTTGTTCATCGCCGAACGAAATCCCCTCAAATTCATTATCGGCACTATATTTCTGTTGCACCTTTTCTCCATTAGGCATCGTAAATTCAGTTAAATTTCCATTCTTATCATATCCATTCCGATATTGTCTTCCCCCAGGTGTAAGAAGAGTTTCAACACGGTTAGCATCATCATAAGTATAGGTTTTCACATGATTATCGGCATCCGTAACCGTTGCAACCAATCCTTTGTCGTTGTAGGAATAGATGAGATATTGTTCGCCTTTCGAAACCATTTTCACCCGTCCATGCTCATCATAAGTAACCAATACAGGTGCGATACCTGTACCAGGCTCTTCTGTTTTCACAGTACGATCCCATTCGTCCATATATGTGGCATTTACTTGGCCGCCCGACGAAGTAACGACAACTTTTCGCTCCAGAGGAAAGTATTCGCTGGTCGTGGCCATTCCGTCGATCGTTTGGACCGTTTTCAGTGACTTGAGACTTAACGGGTTATTCAGGTTTTCCAATTCAACAAACTTATCGTATTTTATTTCAGTTATCTCATTCGTTTTAGAGCGATGAGTGGCGAACGCAACTCTCTTGAATTCTTCGCCCCATTGCTCGTCGGACACTAAAAGCTCTGTATCTGTGGTTCCATCCGAATATTTCGTGGTTCGAGTAGTGGATTTCACCTCTACGGTCGTCTTAAAGCCTAGTGGGTCAATTACCGTTCTCGTCCGTGAACCCGGCGCTAGGGTGGTTTCATGCTTCGTAACTTTATTATCCGGATCTGTAAATGTTACTGTATATCCGTTTGGTTTATCTGCACGTTGCAATGTTTTCACACCCTCTCGTGGTGTTTGCGCACGTATGAGTCTTCCTCTTTCTCCAAACCCATACTTCTTAACGTTGTTCTCTGGATCCGTCATTTGGGTCATCAAACCGGACTCATCATAAGTCATGCGGTACACTTCTCCCGCTGGACTCGTTATTTCTAGCAACTGTCCATCCTCTACCCTGAGCTTAGTCACTTGACCATATGCGCTTTCGATTTCCACAGGCACTCCCGCAGTATCTCGATGAATAGTAACTTTATCGCCTTTGTAATCAACTAAGCTGATTAATCGCCCTTCCGCATCATACTTGTAATCAAAATGTGTTTTTCCAGTAAGGCTACTTACAGTTTTCAACTGCCGCCCTGTCTGCATGTCAAAAACTTGCGCATAAATGCCATTGTCATCCGGTTCAATTTTTTCCTGGATAGCTCCGCTCTTTCCAACACCGTAACGAAAAACTCGATAAGTATTATCAATTGTCTGCACACTAAAGTACACGTTTCCATCAGGACCTGCTTGAAGCAAACGTACACTTGTGATTGGCCTAGGCGGTTCAACTCTAACAACCGCTTTAAGCGTGATCATCTCAAGCACGTGCGGATCAAATTCATGTATAATTCCTTCTTTGTCAATCTTATAAATCACTTTCACTTTATTTGGATCGTAATTGAGGAAATACATATTTCCTTCACCGTCTAAGTGGAAATCAGCCGTAACGAAGAAAGTCTCTGCGGCATCAGCACCATCAGCAATATTGTAAGTCACATTCTTATACTCGGATTCAAGATCCGATGCAAATGGTTTACCTGCAACAATCCGAATGGATCCACTAGGATCAATGGCTTTAATCCTATTTACAATGATTCCTGGGCAGCCTGAATTGCATGTCGTTATAAAATGATTCTGCATAATATAGATGGTTCCATCAGGGGCAACTTCAACGCTCTCGGCAGCCCCAACATTCATTTTTGTAGCTTCTCCTGAATTACTGCCGGTTCCCTTATACCTATCGTCCAAGATCGCTCTATCCCCTACCGTGTAGCTATACATTTCACTATCTGGACTTATACGATAAAGGGCACCTTTATCCACAAAATACAAACTTTCATCCGGCCCTACTTCGTAATCTTCAAAATTGCTTAGGCTAACGCCTCTGGCATCGGTTCCATCCTTATAATACATCCACGTGGATCGGGCCGTTCCATTCCCGGCAAAATTGGTCCACTTGTTTTCCTTTGGCTGCTTTCGGGAAATATTCCATGTCTCGGTATTACGAGTAAATAAGGTACCCGTAGGACCAACCCCAAGTAACAAATCTTTATCAGAAGGCAGCGAGGCTACCTTTTCCGAGCCTTTGTCGTTGCTTTTAATCTTAAAGATGTCCAAACCTTTTGTGGTATAAAAGCTTCCATCCGATCCGACCACATTTCCACGGTCATACAGCGATGGCCGAATAATTACATCCTTATCTTTTGCTTCCATTTCATCAATAACGATATTATCGAGGTTACTAAGTTGAGTTTGCACGTCCAGTTTCCAGCCTGCAATTCCCATTCCATCATAAAGATTGTTCGGGCTTTCAATTAATCCTTCGTATATGCGATGTGCCGCTATGTCGTCTCGGCCTTCCGTAGTGTAAGCAGCAATTTGTTCATCTGCCGCTGGCCCCACTGCTAATTTACCGAAGCTTTCCCCGAAAAGATATCCATAATTCGGAATTTCATATGGAAGTACCATAATATTCATCATTTCAGGATATCCATACGCTACATCCATTGTATATTTGTGCTGGCCAACCATTTTCCGTCCATATTTATCAAGTCCATCCCAAGCAAAAGAATCTTCAAGATTTTCATGCAGCTCACTTGTCGGATAGCGCTTAACTATGGTTTGCCCTGCAACTTCAAAAGTTGCCTCTGCATACAAAATACTTGATACAAGTGGTCTATCGTCGGTAACAGGCACATAGATCGCATTTTTCTCCTTAAAGCCCGGTGTCCTTCTGCTATTATAATCAAGCAAGAAAGGTGTTCCTTCAATTGGAACTTGTTGTCCTAGTGTCTGACTTTCACAGCCAATTATGGAACCCCATTGGTTACACTCGCTGTCTCCTTCAGAAGGGATCTTCTGCATTGGACTTGCTTTCGGCGGTAAAAGTCTCTCATCAACAATACGGCAAGGATTATAGTCATGAGGTGAGAAATGTGTAACAGGCATTCTCCATAAAGTTGTACCTGAAGCATATAGCGAAGCCAATTTGGCCTTCTCTTGTTCCGTCCAGCCGACTTGCGCCAATACTTCATCCGTCTCAGCGATGCCGTCGCCATTCATATCTATTCGGGCCAGGCCATCTACAATATCTACAATTTTGACAACCACCCCGTCGGTTTCCGCTTCCCATGCCCCTGTTTTCAAGTTGTAGTAGCCATTCGGGATGATGCTTCCTGTGCGCAACTCGAGAAAGTTGTCAACATATACATACACAGTTTTGTCAAAAGATACGTCAGTCGCTCCTGCAGCAACCGCTTCATCCGCCGACAGTTCTACGGCATATGTATAAGCAACATTAGGCGGAACTTCCCCTGGCATAGCTTCGCGTCCATGCTCGCCGACCGTATATTCCGTGGCACGAACGTTCAACGTGTCTAGCATTTTCTCCGTGCCGTCAGCCAACTTGATCGTCGCCTGCGTGCCTGGCTGGAACAACATGGTCGCTTTACGAGTCCCGTCCTCATCTGTCACAGTATTTCCTTGCGCGACTTGCATGTCAGGCTTTGACAAGTCAACTGTTGTCACTTTCGTATCGTAAGGAGTCATGCGAACATCAGGCAGCTCATAAAATTGATTCCAACCTGTTGGTGCTTTCCTTTGAACGGTCATATATCCCGTTTTTTCATAATTCAAAGTAACGGTGCTGCCTCCGTTGACAACCAGATCATAAGCTCCGTCCAAACGAGATCCAGTGTGCCCGTAGTTTTCCTGTTGCATGACCTCAATTTTGACACCTGGGAGCGCGTTGCCTTCTGCATCCAGTACCCTGCCTGTTATGACACTCATCGACTCCTCCTCGAACGTTCCAGGCGTTACACCCGATTGTATCGGAGATTGACCCTCATAAAGGAAGGATACTGTATCTTCGAACGTGACATTATTAGTTGCCGGCAAAGGAGGCGCAACTGAAACTGGATCTGGGGGAATAATTAATGCATCCGGTTTGGCGAAAACAGACGCCGATTTATTGGATTCCCCTTGATCGGTTGAACGAACAGCAGTAATGGCAAACGTATAAACCTTACCATTTTCAAGTGGTTTGGCTGTATAGACCGTTGCCTTCCCTGCGCTGACTCCCTCTTGCCATGTTGTGCCATTATCCAGTGAGGTATATACTTTGTACTCTCCCAGATCAGCGGCATTCAAAACATCCCATGAAAGCTTCACTTGACCATCCCCACCAGCAGCCTTAAGACCTGAGGGTACAGTGTACAAAGTTGGTGTTCCAGAAACAGCCTCTGATTTCTCAGATTCATTACCAGAAACATCATAGGCCGTGATGGCAAATGTATAGATTGTGCCATTCGTCAAGCCGTTTGCTAGATAATCAGTAGAATAAGCTACTATTGGCTCTCCCCAAGTTACTCCGTGATCCATAGACTTATAGATGCGATATCCTGACCAATCCGTATCTGTCACTGGTTGCCATTGAAGAGCAAGCTCTCCGTTCTTTACCTCCGCAATCTGCAAACCGCTTGGGACAGCGGGAGGCGTTATGTCCGCATTGACAGGAGTCGCTTTACTTACTGCCGACTTCCGTGATTCTTTATCCGCTTGGTTAACGGCAGTAACCTGAAAGGTATATTCGACCCCATTGATTAAACCTGGCACAGTATATGACGATTGTGTGCCCGCGTCTAACACAAAGTTAACTCCGTTATCGTCTGTAACATACACGTTATAATTTTTTAAATCTTCGATCAACACCCGGTCCCAGTACAACGCAACCGATTTATCTTCGGGAATAGAAATTAAATTCCCAGGAACTGGAGGGGGGCCTTTGACAGGTGTTGCCGTGACTGTCTTGGACTTTGCAGATTCAACATCGTTATAATTCAAAGCAGTAACTGCAAAAGTATATGGTTTCCCATTCTCTAATTCATCTTTTGTAAAAGGACTTTTTTCGACATAATAGCCATCATCCCAAGTAGCACCGCTATCCAATGATGTATAAAGCCTGTAGCCCAACAAGTCCGCCTCCGTATTGGCTTGCCAATGGAACGTAACCGATCCATCCCCTGCTTCCGCTTCAAATCCTTGCGGAATTCTTGGGGCACCATCATTTGCATTTGAAGGTGTAGCTTCCACGATTGCGGATTTGGCCGATTCATTACCTGTCAAATCTTTGGCCGTAACCGTGAAGGAATAATTAGTTCCATTCGTCAAGTTTTCAACCTTGTAACTAGTAGCATTCCCTACATTAATTACTGGTTCCCACGTCGTACCATTATCCTTAGAAACATAAACCATGTACGTTCCTAGATCCGATTCTGTTACGGGAGACCACTGCAACGTGACCGTTCCATCGCCTGCATTCGCAGACACATTCACTGGAACGGAAGGCGGTGTCGTATCCGTCGGTACATTGTCATAAGGAGTGGCTTGCACGAGAACAGATTTGGCTGATTCATTTCCTGATAGATCTTTGGCTGTAATCGCAAACGAATAAGTGGTTCCATTATTCAAGCCATTAACCGTGTAATCGTTGGTCAGGCCGACATCAAAGACGGAGTCCCAAGTCCCACCATTGTCTTTAGAAACATAAACATTGTATGATCCTAGATCCGATTCTTGGACCGGCGACCACTGCAACGTCACCTTTCCTTCTCCAGCATTCGCAATTAATTTAGAAGGAATGGAAGGAGGTGTTCTATCCACTGGCGGCGGCGTATTCGTTACCTGAAACTTGCTAGCAATGGACTCCCAAGCATACAACTGTCCCCAGCCTGGTTTGAAGACACCAACCCAAACCGTGTATACACCTTGCTCTGAGCCAGCTGGAATTTGCCAATCGATTCCAAAAGAATGCTGCTTATTGGCGACCAGGGCTTGATAGTCATAAAACCCTTGGTGTACCTTTTTTTTGGACGGACTATACACTTCAACATCCACAAGTACTGTCGTATCCTCAGAGCTTTTTACCCGCGCTGCAATATTGACAATTTCGCCGGGCCCCACCTTCTCCCGTTTCGTATGAGCAGTAATAACGTATTTAGCAGAATGGTCTTCATCTGGTTCTATCGCAGGAGGCTTCACCTCGATCACTGCAGCAGACTGCTGACTCGCATACACTTTTTTGTGGTCTGAGCTCTTCAAAGTGAAGGATACGCGATATTCGCCCGAAGGAACAGTTGCAGGAATGCTCCAGGAAAATGGAAACTTCTGCTTCTGCCCGGATACGAAAGTCGTCAAATCATAAAAACTAGAAGCGACAATGGAACCTGTTGGGCTTACAATAGTCATCTCCCCGACTGCTTCCTGTGTCTTCAGTGCAGACACAATCGTCTCTACGTTGACAGTTTCTCCGGCCTTAACTGGATTCGGCATTGCTGTTGCTGCAATGGTAAAGCCGTTATCCACCTCTTTACCTACAGTCACATAAGCTGCGCCCGCATGCCATTTGTACATGCCTCCCCAACCGGCCTTATAGATGCCGAGACTAACCGTATATTTTCCAGATTCTAGGTTCGTCGGAACATTCCATTCGAAGGGAAACGTCCTCGTTTCTCCCGCAGCAATCGTCTGTTTATCTATAAATTTCTGAAACACCTTCTTACCTGTTTCGTTAAACACTTCAACATCCACCAAAATCGATCTGTTCTCTGGAGATTTCACCGAAGCCTGCAAAGAAACAGTGTCACCGGGTTTCACCTGTCCCGGAGAAGCTACCACACTAGTAACATAATTTTCTGCTGCCTGAACAATTTCCGGAGACGCAGGGATTAGACCTGCTAAAAACACAATCCAAGCCAATAATGTCGCTATCCATCTCGCTTTCTTTTTTTCCAGTTTAGTCCATCTCACTCTTTTTCTCCTTCTTTCTGTTAGAAATTTAGTAGTAATCCTTTTGAACACTACTGGTATGCAGCTAACCCAGATTCAGCTAATTGTTCACGAAAACAATCACCTCCTAATTATGGATTAATTTAACTTCTATGACGTTGGAATTAACCCAAGGTATAATAATCCTTGAGACCCTCCTATTACATCTCGTAGTATACAGGCATGCATTGGGATTGAGGAGGATGAACTTTTTTCACCCTTTTTCAGCAACCGTACTTGTCTGCTCAGTATTCGCCGTCATTTTTTCAGAATTGAACACAACATGGGATGAATGTTCTGATACTTTAACCAACATTTTGCTCAGAACATGTCTACTATGATTTGAATTTTCAGCCGTTGTACCAAACTCGTTTTTCGACTTCACCTTAATGGAATATATAAAGTCACTCTGAACCAAATGCCCGGCCATCCTGTTAACACGGGTCGTATGAGCCGTTCGGTTGCGCGTGTAAAGTAGAATTACCCAAACTATGAGTATCATTCCTATTAAAAGCACAACTATAGTTTTCAGCCTTAATACATTTATTTTTGTATTTAGCTCTTGTCTGGGAACTGCTACTGCCAAAACCCAGTCGTTCTGTTCTAACTTTGAATAGTAGACAATGATGAGTCCTTGGGAAGCGGTATAGGTGGAAGTACCTTTTTCTTCGCTCATAATGGTGTTCACTAAATTGGAAAGGGCTGTAGCCTTGTTATCTTTATATGTACCGTACTTAGGATCACTATAGTCATGAGTAATAGTAATTTGATTCTCATTAAGGTATGCATTCGTCGAAACATACTTCGTCTTATTACTATATAGATTGGGTTCAGAGACGATCGAAGTGATAGCAACAACTATGACAAGGAGTAGCGACAAAATGAGAAATTGTGTTTTAGCTTTGATGCTTCTTAGCTCCATGTTGAAAGTTCTCCTTATTCTTGCATGAAAATTATCCATCGTTAATCTATGTCTACATAGTAAAACCGTCATCGCAGGTATATAGTATGCGATGACGGTTTGGATGAACGGGTTTCATTTTCAGACGGTTGGTACGCGTCACGAAGTTAAACCCAGATAGTTTCATTTGCTATTTTAGTTGTGTCACCATAAGATTCAACTGATTACTTTCCTTGTTCTTTTCTTTCTCATTTTTAACTATTTGCACGGTAATATTCAGGGAATCTGATTTACCGTTAAGGAATACAGAGTTTAAGGCGTCTCCCTCATCTTCCTTGAGGTCCGTACGCTCGGGTTTTATACCTTTTTCTTTAAGCGCATTTTCATAATAAGTAGCTAGTTCATTTATCGACTTAGAACTAGTTAGTGCTACTATATAATTTTTGCCCTCATTCGTATTGGTTACCATCGAACTTTCAATCTGTGAACCTGGAAATGCGGATAATGGAAATCCCTTTGGAAGTTCCTTGGCTTCCCCATTCAACTTCACTTCACCCTTTTCTGAACTTATTGTTACCCCATCACCTTCTTGATTGACCTTAAGACCGGTGGATTGTTCAATCAATTTTTCAGCAGCCTTTTCAGAAGCTTTTTCCCCAAGTCCGCAACCTGAAGCAGTTGTTAGAGTCAGTGCAAGTAGTATGGATAGTGAAGCGGTCTTTGTAAATGAAAGCATTGTTCGTCCTCTCCTTTTTCAATTTGTGATAATCATTATTTTGCTAGAACCATGAGGTCCTCTTATGGTAAGGATTATAGATTTCATGTTATGTTATTGCCTCAAAAAATGCGACGGACTATAAGTATCATTATAGTTCCGACAAAATTAAAGTTATTGGGATATTTTTATTGATTAGATCGAAACATATGTGAGATTCAAGGGGAAAATGGAATTTTCAATTCTCCTATAATCGGTGGAGTTACATATGGTAAGGTAATATTTCACTTGAAAACATCGCAAAAATATCTGAATCTCTGGATGGTGAGCCTAAAATGAGATCTGAGTTCGATGAATCATTTATTACGCCTATGCTCGAAGAAAAAGAAACTGCTTAACTGAAAGGCAGCGATATATCTCACTTTCGTATGAGCAAAAAGATGCTTGCTGAAATTTGCAAATTAACAGCTACGTATACAAACGTCGCAGACGAGCTCTAAACGGGCAGCATAGTCAAGTGTATCTCTGTTGCAAGATGCTGTAATTTTCGACATAATAAAACTCGTCGTCTTAATTGAAAGTTTAGCGGCTAGTATCGTTCTATCATTTACTTGTATTGTTAGCGATACAGCGGCGGATAAAAAAAGTCCCCAGTGAGTTGAATACCTCTGCTTGGGACTCAAAATTATACTATTTTTCTTTAAGAAGCAGCTTCCATGATTTTACATGAATATTATCCGTATTCAAATACAGAATAAGATCCTGACAAAATAGTCGAAATTCATCTTTTTCTCTGTTTTTCTTCTTTAATATTATACAAGCTTCAAAAGTCTTTTCCTTATTAAACGTTAAACTATTCAGATAAAATGGTTCAATATACTTTCCATTGTGTGGATATGTCCAAGAATCAATAAAAGGACTTAACAGTTTTCTATTGAGTTCGTCGATTTCACTATCGCACTCAATAGCTAGTAAAACGTGACTTCCGTTTTTCAACTCGCCTTGAATCGGATAATATATTTCTTCAATGTTATCCCAAACAATATGCATAAATCAAATCACCTCCTCAATTCAAAATGCAGGTGCTGACTTTTTACCTGCTGGTATTGACTTAATCATCAGTCTAAATAAATACGCAGCCGCGGCCGCAAATCGTTGGGTCAATTATAATAGGATATTGCAATGCCTTATCATCCAACATCATTTCAATAAATAATCTGTTCCCCTCTTGCTTTACACCCACCTCAATAATATTTGATATTGTAAATCTGTGCTATTCCATGCATTTTTGAAGGTTACGTATTAGCATTCACACTTCCAACATTTAGCCCATTAGATCTCATGTCATTATACGTCCATGTTACAACTGTGTTTTGTTCAATAGTATTTACATTCTTGATGGCACTAGGCAATTCTAATGCTTTTAAGCTATCAGTGTTTTCTTTAGAACTTAGTTCTTCTGAAATAAATAGGTATTACCAATTTTTGCGAATAAGGTTGTGCTGCAGTCCCTCCAAATGGTAATAATGTTAATAAGACTATACTTACTACTAACGTTGAATTTTGTTTTCTCCACTTCAACACATAGAATGACTCCTCTTGTTAACTTCATACACAATATTCCAACTATATTGTACGAATGTACTATTTCCAATCGACTATAAGTAGCAACCTCCGAAAAAAGGTTCTATTTTCGGGAGCATTGGCATTAGGGAGAAGGGACTCAATTCGAAAGAGGGGAAATATTATGGATCATATGTAACTGAGAACGTATATTTATAACAGATCAACGGAAATCTGTCCATTATTCAAGGCTCATAAATAAACCTTGAAGGTGACGTAGCGTCACCGGATATAATAGAATCACGAGAGGAGGAAGAATGCTTGAATCTGGAGGAGTACCAGTACTTGACAACGGGCCAACTCGCGCAGCGAACCGGGATGACCCTGAGAGCGCTTCGCTACTACGACAAGATCGGTTTACTAAAACCGACACAATACAATCATGCTTCCGTCCGACTCTACAGTAAAGACGATGTGGCCCGGCTGCAAAAAATCCAAATGCTAAAGTACATCGGGTTGTCCCTTGCCGAGATCAAAGAATTGATCATAAATGACACCGCCCCTGAACAAGATTTGGGAAGTTCTTTGAAGATGCAAAAGGAAATAATCCAACACAAAATTTCCCATATGAAATACGTATCCAAAGCGATTGAAGAAGCATTGGGTATTCCGGATGAACAGACTCATGAAGTAGATTGGGAAGATTTAGCGGACATAATCCAAGCGATTCAAAAGGAAAAGGACTGGAGTGAACAGTACCATAATGCGGTTCGGCTGCAGGCGAGAATACGGTTATACGACCATTTTAGCTGGAACAAGGTCGGATGGCACCGGTGGTTTTTTGAGCATTTGGGCACCCTCCCCCATCTAAAGATACTGGAGCTTGGCTGTGGTGATGCAGCTTTATGGAGAAGGAATGCGAACCTTGTTCCAAAAACCTGGAGCATAACGCTTACCGATCTGTCAGCAGGGATGCTTGAGGAAGCAAAAATTAGTTTGGGTGCGCACAGCAGGCAGTTCAAATTCCTTCTTGCCGACGCACAGTCAATTCCTTTCCACGAAAACGAGTTCGATATCGTGATTGCCAATCACATGCTTTATCATGTGATTGATATGAATCTGGCCATTTCAGAGATGCACCGGGTGCTCAAGCCTCGGGGCTGCTTGTACGCCTCAACAATGAGCCAAAGTCATTTACAAGAGATCGAGCAGTTGACCCGATCTTTCGATCCGCACATTCAAGTACTTGATCCAGTAATGGAACGTTTCCAGCTTGATAACGGGAAAGACAAGCTGCAGACCTCATTTACGGAGATCGAATTGATCCGGTTCGAGGATCACATGCAGATAGACGATGTGCAGCCGCTCATCCAGTACATTACATCAACGCCAATGAATGCGCGGAAGGTTCTTGTCGGAGCTAAGCTCGACCAATTCACAACTTATTTACAGGAAAAGATAGAGGAAAAAGGAAGTCTCTACATCACGAAGGACTCAGGCTTCTTTTTGGCCAGAAAAAATTAGAAAGATAAGGAGAAATACGTATGAGACCGAAAATTGAAATGGTGAAAGAAGAGATTTTATCGAACAATTGGTACGTATTAAAAAAAATGACCTTCAACTATCAAAAGCGAGATGGCAGCTGGGAAACGCAAGCTAGAGAAGCATATGACCGCGGCAATGGCGCGGTCATTCTGCTGTATAACCGGGATATGCAAACCGTCATTCTGACCCGACAATTTCGAATGCCTACTTATCTAAACGGAAATGAAACGGGAATCCTTATCGAGGCATGCGCCGGGCTATTGGACAAGGACTCGCCAGAAGAGTGTATTCGCCGTGAAACAGAAGAGGAAACAGGATACCGAGTTTCAAATATTCACAAGGTTGGGGAGGCTTATATGTCCCCAGGATCGGTTACGGAAATATTATATTTTTTCGTGGCCGAATATACACCGCATATGCATACTGGCCTTGGCGGAGGCGTAGAAAAAGAACAAGAAGAGATTGAAGTGCTGGAACTGCCCTTCAATCAAGCCTTGCAGAAGGTGGAGAACGGTGAAATCCGGGATGCGAAAACGATTATGCTACTGCAATATGCCCAGCTTCACGGGTTGCTTCCATCTATAAGCAAGCCTCAACATATCTTAATAGCCGGGCCTTATCGTTCCAACACGGGAGACGACAAGGCGTTAATCGAAGCCAATATGCGGCTAATGAATGAAACGGCCCTGCGCGTTTATGAGATGGGGCATATGCCCGTCCTCGGCGAATGGTACGCTCTGCCTCTAATGGAAACAGCCGGTTCGCGCCGAATCGGAGATGAGATATTTGAACGAATGTTTCACCCATCGTCCGTTCGGCTGTTATCCCATTGCGACGCCGTTCTTCGAATAGGAGGACCATCCAAGGGTGCCGATGAAATGGTAAGTACTGCAGAGGCCAATGGGAAAAGGGTATACCGAGCTCTCGATGAAATCCCAGTGCTTGCTTAGACAGGAGTCGCGCTTCAACTAATTCAAAGTTCGCTCCCCCCAAAAGGGAACCAATTGGACATCCGTTCTAAAACCACATTTTTTTGAGGGTGTCCAGAACCAAAATAGACCCACATCTCATTGATGTGGGTCTATAATGATATTGTCACTATTTCCGTTTGTTAGTCCTTCCGCCACGTAATCGATTATTCGATCGATAATTAACGGAAACAAGTCAGCACCCAATTGTTCCTTATGCAGCCGAAGTAGCATTACCGCATGAAGAATCCCCGAAATGACTTGAGGATCTTCCTCGGAGAGCTGGTCCCGATTTATGAGATTTCTTATGACCGCAGCACCAGTAGATCGATTCGTTTCGGAGGCACGCACTCGAATATGTTCAGGCAGTTTACGAAGGAGACGTTCGTACTCACCCTTCTCGAAGATCGGCTGCAGAAATTGGTTCTTGTCAGCCATCTCAAAGGCACGCTTGAGCAAGCCAACTACCAATTCTTTAGGGGAACGATCTTGCTTGGAGAGTTCCTGTAGAAGTTGGTTTCGAATCGTTTCTTCGTTCATTAGGATATCCCAATACAACTCTTCCTTTGTCGCAAAGAACTTGTAAAAAGAACCTTTTGCAATTCCGCATGCTAACACGATCTCATCTATACTGGTTTTGGATAAACCTTGTGCAGCGAATAAAGCCTTGCCGTTTGATAAGAGTGAATGACGAATGTGTTCTTTTTCTTGTTCCGTGAATTTTGGCATAAGATAGGCCAGCCTTCCTTTGATTATATATGACCTAATATGGACATTTAGTCACAAAATCGTTTATAATCATAATAACAAAGTATAAAAGAAAAGGAAATGGCTGCTTTATGCAGCAATTTTTTTTGGTTTTATATGACTATACAAACTAAAAAAGTCATAAACGGAGGTTTTTTATATGAAAATTGGAATTCTTCGACACTTTGAAGTCAAACTAGCATACCCGAATCAAAGGTTCGTGTCGAAAGATGTGGTGACTAAATGGTTCGCAGATTATGATAAAGCCGATGTTGTTGTAAAAGACGTGGATTTGAGTGATATTGATTGGGAAATATGTTACTCTAGCGACATGCTAAGAGCGATCCTAACGGCAAAGGAAACTTACAGAGGAGAAGTGATAGAGTCCAGCAAATTAAGGGAGATACCATTGCCTACATTTACTACAAATCTCAAAATGCCTTTTATATGGTGGGCCGTCGCCGTAAAACTCAAACAACTTACAAATCATGAAAGCCGGGAGCAAATTAAAAATGCACAGCAGAGAATCAGCGAAATTTTGGATCAAATCGCTACCGGCAGACACAAATCAATATTAATTGTAAGCCATGGCTCTCTTATGAGGGAAATGCGCAAAGAACTGCGAAAAAGAGGGTTCAACGGCCCCGGATTTTCTTATCCAGAAAACGGAAAACTATATGTGTTTGAAAGATGAAGATTACAGAACGGTAACGATATCGGGAATTAAGGTAGAAGTTAACGTTTCGAGATAAATGATTTGCGGCTAATGAATGAAACTGCCCTGCACTTTTATGATATTAAGCAAACATTACAGCCTGAAAACAGGGAGCAGCTGCCGCGGCAATCTGCTCCCTGTTTATTGTGCTATCGTTTTGCATTAGCGTAGCTAACCATTTAATCCGATTTGGCGTATAGCTGGCCTGACGTATATCTATGAATAAGTTGTCGCAGCGCTTGCTTTACATCGCCATTGAATAAACCACCATGATAACAAATTAACTGTTCGATGTCATAATTAAGCAATCGCTGGACAGAGCGTACGGCCTCATCCAAATCTAATGTGAATTGGGGATTTGCGATATTGAGCTTCCCCTGTTCGATGACGACGGCATCCCCCGCGATCAGCGTTTTGCAGGCAGGAAGAAACAACGAAATATGGCCAGGCATATGACCGGGCGTGTGAACAATGTCGATGCCACCGCACCAAGGAAGCCGCTCATCATTGGAAACAGTCCGATCAACAGGAACCGACTCAATCGACTGTATAAAGCGAATAAACTGTTCCGCTTGCGGTTTAGCTTCATCCGGTAAAGTGCCAAAGGTTGATTCCGCCTGTTCAAGCCGCAACGACTTTTTTTCCCCTTCAATGTATGGTGCATCAAGTTCGTGTGCGATAATGTCGATGTGTGGGTAATTCCGCTTCAGCGCTGCGAGTGAACCGATGTGGTCCATATCATGATGCGTCACGATCAATTTGGTAATCGAATCTAACGTGATATTATGCCAGTTAGCGGCTTCTTCAAGGAGAGGGATAAAATTCGGATAACCGCAGTCGATGAGAATCGTATCGCAGTCATTTCGAATAATGGTCGGAGTGATGAACTGTTTTTGTCCATTATTCTCGAACTCGATCTCAAGTAGATGATAGTTATTCATAGATACCCCCTGATTAAACATTATTTTAGTAGAAGAAGATACACATTGTATTTGCCAAGAATGCTTCTCCTGCCTCACTGAAATCATTCGACAGTTGTATAGGCGCTAGAGTAATACAGGGTCTTTATCTCCTTATTCTAGCTATTTATTCGTAGGCGGCTTATTATATCCTCTGTCTCCGTAAGGCAGCAAATCTTCCAGCCACAGCTTTTCCATCTGCTTAAGTTCCCACTTTATGTCTGAAACGTCACCCGTTTCTTTCTCCTCCAGCACCTCAAAGGTAAAAGAATCAGCACCCAATTCCTTCCAATCTTTTTGCAATTGGGAATTTGCGAACCTTCCATTGTCCAGTTGCATTTGTATGGTCATCCATTTGTTTTTTATGTTGGAATGACTACTAATGTAAATTTTGCCGTTGACCTTATTTAATATTTGTATGACACCCATATAGGTCTTAATTTGCTTGAATTCTTCCTGCAGTTCCTTGCGCTTACTCTTATCCATGAATGTCTCTCCTTTCAGGTTCTATAAAAGTTTGCAGTAATCACAAATACCGGGAGATGATCCGAACCAACTTTGCGGGCAAATCTGTTAGATTTGTAATATCCAAAAATCTCTCGTTCCCATAAATTTGATTAATCACATCTTTGTCCTGGCCAATTGCGGCTGCAAGAAATGTAATTCCTTTCCGTTCATATTCAGCTATGGTCATCTGCATGTCTTTAATTGCATAATTTCCGGTATAATCATCCATGGCCTTCGGTTGCCCATCACTTATGCTGATCAATAATTTTGTCTGCCTAGGTGATCCGGCTAAACGGTCTGCCATAATTCTAAGAGCCATCCCGTCTCGGTTATTACTTCTGGCTCGAATCCCCATAAGTCTGAATCGATCATTAGCATCACTTTGATCCAAATCGGTATAGGCATAAATCGACATTTGCTCCAATTTGGAAGCATCAGCCGTATCCCCGTAGATTAATATGGGAATATGACAAATTTGACAAAATTCATAAACGGCTATCACCGCACGTTTTGCAGCTTCTAATCTCCCAAAAGCAGCCATAGATGCTGACTCATCTACCCTAATACCGACCACAAGGGAAGGAGATTCTGTTGGAGGAAGTTTCTTGGCAAAATACCTATAATCCTGATACGCAACGCTATCCGCTTGAAATTTGCTGCCATAATATTGATTCCTAGCAAATTCAAAAGAAGTTTCATGTTCCAACAGCGGAAGGGTTTTTCTGGCAATCTCCCGTACGACTGGCATAATTTCCTTACATATACTGTTATATTCCTCTTGGGATTCAAAACCGTAATCCGGACGATGAACAATGAGCTTCACACTTTTATGAATAGAATCGGACACAACCTCCCTTGCGTCGCGATTCAGCTTTTTACGGAAATCCCGAGCTTTTTGTTTCGCATCGTCTGAAAATGTTTCAGGATTTGCCTGATGATATTTGGGAGTACCCTCCTCTCCCAAATCTGAACTTTCCATATCGGCGGCATCATCAGAAACACTGGATGTACTTTCCTCACTATCCGCAGATTTTTTTAATGCAATTCCCTGCTCCTCTTCCTTCTTGACGTGGCTATTATCAGTGTCTTCGATATTTCCCCATGTTCTAATCTCTACCTCATCAAATATTCTTTTTTTTTTAATTCAATCTCAACTTTATCTAAACCAGCTAATAAACCACGGCTTTTCAGCGCATCTTCCAATAATTTGATTTCCTCGGAATCCGTAGTTATCTTGTAGATGACTTTATGATAAAGGGATTCTTTTGCTGAAGCACCTCCCGCAACCGCATCCGCCCAGTAGAAATAGGAACGCATTCCAGCAACACCTTTAATCGCATTGACCCGGGCAGTTTTGTCCAAAACAATAATGATATCTGCTAAAACATCCAACACCTTTTCATCCTCATAACCGGTTTTGGAAATTGCCCGTTCAATCATTATTTCTTTTGTTGGCAGGTCCATCTTTTCCGTGTGCTGAACCCTGTCACGCAGTGCTTCATTTAACGGTCTGGTTCCTGCATAACTGCGGTTGGTTGTGATAACCGCTATAAAATCTGGATGTCTGCGTATGATCTCTGTGGGAAGATTAATGCTGCCATCCAGCTCTAAGGCAGAGTTGAGTGCCATAAGCACCGCGGCATCTCGGATAACGGTTGGCTCTTGAATTTCCAGAAGATAGCCTTTTTGATAAGCTCTTACGATTTCGGAAGGGTAAAATCGATACTCAATCACTTCGTCCTCGGTATTTTGCGGAACTATCTTAAGTAATTGCTTCATCTTTAAGGAAGCCTGCTCCTGTGTATCCCCCAGTTCGTTCATCAATATCTCAGTTGCACTTTGAAAACCATCGCTTTCATATAGTACTTTTAAAACGTTTTGCTCTAAAGGTTCCATCTTTTCTAAACGTTCAGATGAAATAACCGGCAAAATAGCGCCAATAATATCCGATTTGTCCATATCGGCAAAACAAGTCACTTTCGTATAGGGCAGCCTAAAATTAGCCGACAATGCTTTTGCAAGTTGTGTTTTACCAGAACCGGCGTCACCCTCTAACAGAATGTTGGCGATTTTCAATTCCCCACTATTCCAGTTGCGCTTTATTTCTTTACAAATTCGCAGTTCTTCTTCGCTGACTTTATGAGATATTGGTTTTTTCCAAACAAGTTCTTTTTCTACATCAGTTAGTTTTCTTGTAGGAGTCAACATACATTCTTCATAGTTCTTCATAACATTTCCTCTCTTCAAACATTTTAATACCCCATTTCTTCTAATAGCCGGGATAATACACGAAGTCGTTCTCCAATCATTTCGCCATCATCACTAAGTGCTTGAGCGAACAGCTTAATATCATTATCAATCATGGGATTTTCTGCACAAACGGATACACTCAAGGCATCCCCTTGCAGCCCAATACGGTCAATCGTGGTGTTATCGGGATCATATAGTTTAGGGAACCGATAGGCATCTTGAAAAAATAAGCTGCCTCTGCAAATCAAAATGGCTAGGTCAAGAACACGGTGAATAGGTAGCTCCTCCGACTGCCTTGACCATTTTTCCCCTGTGTATCTCCATACTTTTGCTGAGATATCGACCTTTCCCCTATCATTCCACTGGGCCAATCCCAGGGACAGGCCTTTTGCATCTGAGTTCCGGGCGTATCGGCCGTCAACCTGCTCATAATTTTCCGATACCACAACCGGCTTGTGTTTTAAAGTTATTGGTATTTTCATTTTCCCCACACTTTCCATCTTATATTTAGTTATTTAGTTATTTACTAATTTAATGAATAAATGATAGATACACATTGTATTTGCCAAGCAGAACTCATAAAACCTGCTAGTTAAGCTTTTTACTTATAAAAACATCTTTTTTCCATCTTCCTGAAAAATAATACCAAAGACTATTTATCGTAGTTACAGCAAAACTGATAACGATGGCGAACCAAATACCGTGTATCCCCATACTCGTATGCGATAGCAAACCTGCAAGCGGAATCCTTACTACACAAAGTGAGATAAACGAAATGACCATTATTGAAATAGCCTTACCTGCTCCGGTTATGACTCCATTGGATACATAGAATATGATCATGAATAGATATCCTACTCCTACAATCCTCAAATACTCTATCCCTGTTTGTATGACATCCGCCTCATCTACAAATATGCGCATGATCGTTCCGGGAAAGCTGACACATAATACGGAAATTGCAGCAATCACCGGTATATTAATAATGATTCCCCACTTAAATATGTCCTTGATTCGTTCTGACTTCCCTGCTCCAATGTTTTGAGCGGTTAACGTGGAGGCTGCCATCATCATCGCTATCGCAGGCATTGCAACAATCGAATCTATCCTGCTGGCAACCCCAAAAGCCGCAATAGAAGCTGCACTAAAACGGATTACAAAAATAGTCATAAACGCATACCCCATAGAAACCAGCATTTGCTGTATAAATGAAGGTAATCCTATCTTTAGTATTTCCATAATTGTTTTTCTCTCAAATAAAAACCTTGAAGGATTTATCGGTTCTTTCTTATATTTATACTTTACATAGATGAATCCCATAATCGTAGCTGCCCCGGAGGATATGAATGAGGCAAGAGCTGCACCATTAAGCCCCAATCTTGGTATTGATCCAACACCCATAATAAGGAGAGGGTCAAGCACTGCATTTATAACTGTAGATACGATAATAAATATTAAAGGGATTACCGTATCCCCGATTCCCCTTAAAACTGAAGAAATTAAGTAGGATATATAGAGTCCTGCAAAACTCAAAAAACTTATTTTCAAGTATCCTGTTGCAAGCTGCAGGATATCTTCAGGTGTCCCGATCATTCTGAGCATGGTTTCGGATAGCAGCAGCCCACCTAAAGTAACGATCAGAATCATCACAATAGCAATTGCCCATGAGTTATTTACGGTTTTTTGAATCATAGCATTGTCTTTCGCTCCATATGCTTTGGAAACCAATATGGAGGTTGCAAGGGTCGCGCCAGAGCAGAGTGCAACCATCGCAAGAAAAATCGGGAAGCTCACTGCAATTGCAGCTACAGCGTCTTTGCCAAGCAGTTTCCCTACCCAAATGGTATTGATGACGCTGTAGCCGGTAGATACCAGATTGCCGATGAGTATAGGCAATGCAAATTGAATCAGGTGTTTCGGTATGCTGCCTGTGGTTAAATCTTTTCCAAACTGAGTATTCAAAATAATTCCTCGTTTCTGTGCATTTTAGGGATTTTGAACCCATTTTAATTCATCCAATACTTCCTTGACATACATTTTGATATCTTCATCTTCAAAAGTTACCTTCAATGCTTGCAGATTATATATTGACAATCCGTAGGACGAATCTGTAAGTTCTACTGCTTCGTCACCTTCTAACCAATCAAGGATCAGATAGTAAAAAGAACTTTCAAAAGCAAGTGCTGCTATTCTTTCGTCCGGAATATTTACCGGGTTATGAACTTTAAACCTCTTAAACCATTCTTCCATTGTCCTACAAGACTCTCTTACGCTATCAGACCTTTTTTTCTCAAATTCAGGATTAAGGCCTACAGCTTCAACCAACATAATCCTTGCCAATTCCCGGTTGCTTTGATACATCCAAAGATTAGCTGAAATCACACGTGTAAAGTTCTTTGCAAGATTATAGTTTTCTATATCTAAAACCTTCTGAGCAGTATCTTGAAAAGCCTTTACAATATTGAGGTAGAGCTCGGCAAACAGTTCCTCCTTTCCTTTAAAATAAAAATAGAAGCTTCCCACAGAAATACTCGCCTCTTCAACAATGTCTTTTACTGTCGTATTATGATACCCCCTATTAGCAAAGACTTTTGCAGCTGTATCCAATATTAATTGGCGTTTGGCATCCTTACGGTCTTGAGTCTCTTTTGAAGTCTTATACACAATGATCAACCTCTTTTCAAGTATAGAATGACGATTCATTCTTTAATTTGATTATAATTATGATTATTACAAATGTCAACAAATCACAGTATTTTCTCACTCAATTTGTGTTCAAACATTCGGATACGAACTTGGAAGGAACATGCGAAATGATATGCAAAATGGATAAAGGAGGATTTTTCATCGATTGATTCAGCGTGCATGAGAACAAAAAATGACCAGGTGAGCAGCCCGGTCATTTCTTTATCTGAATTACTCCTTACCACTACCGAAAATAAGGCTCGGCATATCATCCTTAAACTAATCTGCCCCTTACTTGTTAATTCTCCGACTTTCCGGGGAGACTTCAAATAATAAACAGGGAGCAAACTAGATTCTTCAAGAAAAATGGAGCCATATGAGTGGCTCCATTAGCAACAATGATTTCGTGATCATCAGTTTCAACGGTTAGTTCTCAGTCCGTTCATGGTAGATTATTCCTAATTTATTTGCTGCACCAGCCTATTCAACCCGTAGATAGATAATTTCAATGGATGTAATCATATTCAAACATAGCAGCGGAATGACCTGCAGCGTAAGTAGGTGTTAGCTCAAGCTACCCTGCATTTGCGAGATACCCAGGATTCTTTCTAATATTAAAGCAACTCCATCATTATCATTCGTTTCTGTTATTTCTGATGCAATTTCTTTTAATTCTTTAATTGCATTCCCCATCGCTATTGAACTGCCACAGGATTGAAACAATCCTAAATCATTGAAGTCATCTCCAAAACACATGACATCACTCATTTTATAACCTAGCGATTCAATTAAATACTTAACAGCATTTTCTTTTGACGCTTCTAAAGACATTATTTGAATTAACTTCCCATCATCTGTACTTATAATATTTACCTGGTCTCCAAACTTATTCATGATATGTTCAGAATCATGACAATCCGTTATAAGAATTTTCGTACAATCAAAGGTTTTTAGTTTTTCTATACTAATAATTGTTGGGTTCTTTGTAATCTTCATCATTTCTCGATAATCCAACGATTTATAGGTGAACCATTCATCTTTGACTTCAACACTCATATTGGATTCAGGGTCTACCGATAGGCAATAATCGAAAATAGAAGCAACTAATTTTTTAGATATTGAATAATGAATCTCCCGATTTGTCACATTGCATTGAAATAATCCACCATTATAAAAAACCACCGTTCCAAAAGAAAACAAATTTATATCTTCATATTTCACATTCCTTGGAGGACGGGCTGTTGCAAAAATAATATGAATATCCTCAGTTTTCACCTTCTGCAAAGCGAACAAATTTCTTTGAGATACTTGCTTTTTTGAATTTAGAAGGGTGCCATCTAGATCCAATACGATAAATTTAGGTTTCATAACTTTTCTCCAATCACCTTAGGGTACAAACGGGATCTGAAACTGATCGAGCATACTAACATAAATTTCAATAACTAAAAGAACCAACTTACCGCACCAGCGGAAAGCTGCCCCTTTATTTAGTTATTATTATCTTTGCATATATAATATGTGCACACATCGTGCTTCTTCTCTAATTAGTTGGAGTGGATTACACTACAATTTTTATAAGTTTGTTATCGTTTATACCTAAGAGATCATAAGCATTTTCAATCATTTGATTATTGTGTCCAAATATGTTTAGTGATTTATCCAAAATATTGCTCATCGCCGAAACATGATTTAATTGTTGCATCATGTATTCAGAATTACATAGTGTTACCATGCGATTTATATTTGAAGTTAGTTTCTTTTGGAACAAACCGGCCTTTTCTGCAACCTCTGGTAAGAAGACCGCAGGATCACCATCAGAAGCCTTCATACCTCGATAGTCGAAAAACACACTTACGTCTTCATCCCCAAATAAAGCAATTAATTTAAACCAAGTTTTCGACATGTATTCAGCATGCTCCCCATTCAACAATCCACTGATCTGAAAAGATAATATTCTATTTTCAAAATCAACATGGTATTTAAATCGTTCTGAGAGAGGAATTATGAAATCTTGCCGTTGATAGGCAGGAGTATCGGAGAATCGTTCTATAGAGAACATATAACCAAGAGATACATGGAACGCGGAAGCAATTTTCTCCATACTTACAAGGCTCACATTACGTTCACCCCGTTCCACACTACTTATATAGGTACGATCAAGTCCTGCTCTAAATGCCAAGATTTCCTGTGACATGCCGGATCGAGCTCGGAGTTGTTTGCAGCGAAATCCAAATTCAGCTTGAATATCCATATAAGTAATTCTCCTTACCTAGTTTATTTTTAGACGATATGTAGCTCTATAGCTCTTCTCTTCCACTTAATGTTCTCTCAAAATCACCTTAATGCCATTCTTAGGACGTAATGTCATTAACGGCTCCATTTCGATTGGTAACTGACCTGGAACTAAGCGGAGCCGATAACGCTCCCCAATCATGCACAAAGTAATTACCATCTCTAGCATCGCAAAATGACTACCTATACAACCACGCGGCCCACCGCCGAAAGGAATATAAGCAAACTGCGGTATCCGTTTCACGAAATCATTCTCGAACCGTTCCGGAATAAAGGATAACGGATCCGGAAAATATTCAGGATTCTGATGCATCGCGTAAGGACTAAACAGAATGGACTGCCCCTTCTTTACTGTAAAATGCCCGATCTCAACATCCGCTGTTGCAGAACGTCCCGTAAAAAAGCTTGGTGATCGCAATCGCATCGCCTCCCATAGCACGTTTTGCGTATAAGTAAGCTGCATATAATCCGCATCAGAGGGATCTTTTCCTCTAAGTACACGATCCCACTCTTCATAAAGTTTTAACTCAACCTCTGGCTGTTGCAAGATATATGAAAAAGCCCATGATAACGCGTTTGCCGAAGTTTCATGCCCCGCGATAAACATAATCATCAACTCGTCACGCAGCTCCCTATCACTCATACCGGCTCCATTTTCATCTTTGGCCGTAAGTAGCACAGAAAGAAGATCGCCATTTCCTTGTTCAGGATTCAATCTTCTTTGCTGAATGATCGAATACACTGCAGAATCGAGTGCTTGAAGCGCATCTTTGTAGGCTCGGTTTTTCGCGGTTGAAATGAACAGAGGTACCGCCATAAGCGAACGCATCCGTTCAGAACACATCCGATTAATTAACTCATACGGCTCCCTGATTGCACGAGAATGATCATTTCCGTCTAAACTGAAAAGTGTTTTAGCAATAATTGAAAAAGTGATGTTCGATATATCATCCGTGATCATGCGTTCTTGATCTAATTTCCAAGTATCTAATTCACTTCGAACAATCTGTGCCATTTGCTTAGCATAAGTCTGAATATGAGCTCTCGTAAAATGCGGTTGCATGGTACGTCTCATCCGCTTATGCTTCTCACCCTCACTGGTCGCTAGCCCGTCTCCAACAAAAAGACGCGCCTCTTGAAAACCCTTTAACTTAATAAAATTCTCTTGTTTTGTTATTAGGACCTCTTTTAGAAGCGCCGGGTCATAAATAACGTACATTGTCTGTGGACCAAATCTTATTTTAGCCACTCCTCCGTAATCCTTTTGCAATCCTGTTAAGAATCCGAGCGGATCATTCCGGTATGCCATCAAATTCCCGCCAAGCAAAGATCCTTTTGGTCCCTGGGGGGGCTGTAACTTCTCCATTGTTGCATTCATATTAAATTTCTCCTCATTTCATATTATCTATATTTACACCATAAGGCAGTAATCCTCACTGGGCACATTTCGTAGTATACAGCGCAACAGAACGCTTGAGGAGGATGAACTTTTTTCACCCTTTAGTGAACAAGGGTGAAAAAAAATCACCCTACCAGCTCTGGGGTTTACTTTGTTATACTAGGAATAATTCATAGATGTTTATAGGTGGAGGGAAATAGATGGATCGCATACGTGTCATGCTTGTGGAAGATGATCTCTTTTGGCAGCAGAACATAAGTTCAGATTTGGCTGAGGAAGAAGATATCGAGGTCGTTGTTGTTGCTGGCACGAAGGAAGAAGCTGTTGATGCGGCTTTTCGATATCCATTAGATATTATTTTGATGGACATTAATTTAACCGGAAACAACCTGGATGGGTTGGAGGCTATGAAGGAAATCTTGTCGAAGCTCTATGAACATGGGATTAAAGTGATCATGCTTACTTCTTTAACTGAGCGGGATGTCATTATGAAATCTTTCCAACTTGGTGCGCTTAATTACATCACAAAAGTAAGCTATAAGGATATCGTACGTGCTATAAGAGAAGCATATGTGGATCGTTCAACCATCCATGCGGACGCCGCTCGTATTATGCGCAGTGAAATCCAGCTCATGGATCTGTCTCCTATGGAGAGAGAAGTATTTGACCTTAGAAAGGAAGGGCTTAGCAAACAGCAAATATCAGATAGGCTTCATAAATCAACGAACACGATCAAATCACAATTGAAGAGTATCAAGGATAAGTTGACTTATTTTAAAGGAAATTAAAATAACTAATCAACATATCGTTGAATTGGAAATTGCAGAATGACTGTCGTCCCCTTCCCCATTTCTGTTTCTGCAATGTCCAACTTACCTCCGTGCTTCCTCATGACCGACAGACAATAAGGTAATCCTAGACCATAATTATGGGAATTTTTCTTCGTTGTGTAGAAAGGTTCGAAGATCTTGGTCAATTGATCCTTTGGTATGCCTACCCCATTATCCTTCACCTCGATGATGAAATAACGCTTGGCTTTTAGAGCTTGCAGTGTAATGATGCCCCCCCTTGATCCCAGCGCATCCATGGCATTATGAATGAGATTGGACAGAGTCTCCTTCATATGTATCGTATCGCAAATCAAATCACCTGCTTCCACCTGCTTCCATATAATCTCGACGGAGCGGCTTTCTAGAAGCGGTTGCATCGGCAAAATAACTTCTGCCAATAGCTTCTTCACTTCTATTTGGGATTCACTTAATAAGATGTCTTCCGCCTTATCCTTAATTCTCCCAACCATACTTAACAGATGAGCGGAGACTGAATGAATTTGTTCGATTGCCTGCAAGGACTTTTCTGTCTGGCCAGCGTGAATGAAACCCTCCGTTTTCTCCGTTAAATAGTTGATTTTTTGAATCTCGTTTTTGATGGAATGATTAAGAATAGAGACCCCCATTGTCAGTGCCCTCATCGAATAATCCAATTTATCGCGTTCTATTCTTAGTTTAATGCCAAGAAATCCATACTTCACGGAGTAGAAAATAATGATAGCTACAAGACCAAGAATAACCACTACATTAAATTTCCACGCCCCATTACTCTCCAGTTGAAAATTCCACTCTCTCAATGTCAACGATCGAAACCCCACAAAATCAAATACGAATGCACACAATGTACCAATAGTGAAAAGGATGCCCACCCGCTTTTTATTTCTCTTTTCGTGATACTCCGTGGCTCGTCTGAAGGCGACATAGTAGAATACATAGCTTAGTAGGAGATAAAAGCCGGCCCACCACCGGAATGTGCTGATATCGAAGCTCCCCCAAGGTGTAGTACTTAGATTATCAGAAAATAGTACCACAATAGCAGGTATCGAAAGTAGAAGCGATACCAGCAGCCTCTTTTTAAAGGATTCAATAGCACCGATCCATAACGCTCCCATACAAGCGGCAAAAGGAAAAAGGTAGAAATAGATACTCATAGCAACGACACTGAGTTGATATATCAGTGAGCTTATGGAAGGTGTTAACCATCCTAGGGGTAAAATAAATGGCATGATCACCAAATGAATGGAAAAAGTAAAACTCGCCATTCCCCCGAAAATCAACGTAATGCCGATCCAAAAGTTCATTCTAAGACTATATATTATAAGAACGACTCCCATTGTCCATAATGATAGGAACATAAGAATATAGAATAAATTCAAGGAAACCCCTCCGATAATACAGGATTAATTTAGCTCATCAAACTAAATCAATTTTATCATAAATAGTAAAATTGGTATAATCTGAACAAGTGAGCTCAAATCCATATCACTTAAACTTACTTAAAAATTACTTTTAAATACTTAAAAAGTATGATAGAATTACTTATATGGGGTGATATTGATGTATCAGGAAGAACGATTACTAAAAATACTCGACTATGTTAATAAAAACAACGTGATGAGTGTTATGGATATCTGCTCTCTTCTAGATGTATCTAGAGATACAGCCCGAAGAGATATTGTTAAATTAGTACAAGAAGGGGTTGTTATTCGTACACATGGAGGTGTCGCTCTACCTCAGTTGCAGAAGGAAATAGCTAGCTATCAAGAACGTTTAATTGACGAAACGGACAGTAAAAGGAAAATCGGGCAGTTAGCAGCTAATCTAGTTCAAGATCGGGAGACAGTCATTTTTGACGTATCAACTACGGTACAGTCTGTAGCCGAACAAATTACCGCCAAAAACATTACAGCGATCACACACTCCATAGATATATTAGGAATTCTGTCAGGTCGGGAAGATCTCCAAGTTTATGTGCTCGGCGGCTATTTACACACCAAAAATCGGTTATTATATGGCCCATCTGTCATTGATAAACTAAGAGAATTAAGAGCTGATAAGGCATTTATTGGAGCTACAGCTATACGTGCCGATGGTCTTTATTTTCCTTACGAAGATGATGTTACTGTAAAAAAGGAGATGGCCCGCCGATCGGACCAGCTCATTGCTGTGGCCGATTTCACGAAGTTCTCAACCAATTCAGTTTATCGTTTAGATTTTGACTTTGTAGATATTTTAATTACTGACCAAGAGGTACCTATCGAAATACGCGAAGTTCTTCATCATAAAAATATAACGATTATTCAATGTGAGGAACAAGACAACTATGAGGAGGAAAACAACTATGACTCTTAAAATTTTGCACAATGTAAACGTGATTCAACAAGATGCCCCTGATCTATCTGCCACACTTTGGATACGAAACGGAAGGATTGAAAAAATAGAAAGTGGTCTCTCTTCTCTTCCAGAGGGCGAATATGAATTCATAGATGGTCAAGGACATTTATTAGTACCTGGCATGATCGATGTGCATATTCACGGTGCCAACGGATACAATATGATGGATGGCAGTGAGACAAGCATTCAGGAGGTTTCAAGGGCTTGTGCTGAAACAGGGTGCACCTCATTCTTGGTCACCTCTGTCAGCTCTACAATCGAAGAATTATTAGCCATGATTCGAAGCGTGAAACGTGTCATCGGGCATGAAGTCGGGGCCAAAATTGCCGGGCTTCATCTAGAGGGGCCTTACCTGAATCCTAAACGTAAAGGTATGCAAAATGAACGATATTTACGTCATCCGAATCTGAGTGAAATGCAAGATATTTTTAACGAAGCCGATGGACTGATTAAAATGGTTACCATAGCTCCCGAATTACCTGGTGGAATGGAACTCATCTCTTTTCTGAAGGAAATGGGCGTGGTTATCGCTGTCGCGCACTCGGATGCCTCATACGAGGAGGCCAAGCAAGCCTTTGCAGCAGGAGCTAGTCATGTTACGCATTGTTTTAATGGCATGCGTCCGATTCATCATCGGGATCCCGGCCTAGTTGTAGCCGCTTTTGAAGAAGAACATGTCAGCCTCCAAGCTATTGTAGATGGCATTCATTTGCATCCTGCGATCGTTCGAATGATGCATCGTCTCAAAGGACCAGATGGCATGGTACTTATCACAGATGCTTTGCAAGCCATGGGTCTAGGGGATGGAAATTATGTGTTCGGCGGCCATCATGTTACGGTTACCGAAGGTGTGGCACGTCTAGAGGATGGGACTTTAGCCTCCAGTACAGTTACGATGAATGAGGCACTTCGTTTAACCGTTGAAACTGGTATTTCATTGACAGACGCGGTTCAAATGGCAGCAACAACTCCTGCACGCATACTCGGCCTTGATACTATAGGCAGGATCTCGGCGGGTTTTGATGCTGATCTTGTCTTGTTAGATGAACAATTCCAAGTACAATGGACAATGATTAATGGTCAAATTATATGAGTTGATATTGCATGACAATAAGGGCTGTCCTCAAGGTCGAACGACCTTGAAGGACAGCCCTTATTTTACTTGTTAGTTACTCCAAATCGGATCGCTCAGCTTTGTATTTACCAACGGAGTTGCTTGCAGAGTTTTGCCTTTATTGCTGCTTCTGCTTTAACTGTGATAGAGCCACCGGGAGTGTAGTCCTTATTTTTCATTAAATCTCGGACATCTTCATGCATTTGGCTATCTTCCCCTTTTACCCCGGAATTCGATAGATCCATTATATCAATTTTTGCCGGACCAAACTCGGCTTCGGCGACACCACCCAATGAGGGGCACCCTCCATCCCAGCTATCTTCGACCTTCATTCCTAAAGTTAACGACGCAGGTCCATATGATAGCTTGCCCGTCACTTCAACCCCAATAGCATCCTTGGATAAGTCCTCAAAAGGATTCACATCCAAACCGCCACCTGCGCCAAATCCGAACTCTACACAGGCTGAGAATCCTTCATCGGTTGCGCAAACTTTTCCACCTCCGCCAATCCCTTCATATAAAGAACCTCCGATACAGAACAGACCGCAAGGATCACGCAATAGTACGGGGTTATTGTTCACGTAAGCGTACAAATTTGCCTGCCCGCTTTCATGCAGAATCGGATCACGAGCCGTCCACCGCCCACTAAAGGCATCATAATCGCGTGCTCCGAACCGAGTCAATCCTGTCGCACCATCCTCAATCCCCCCGGCAAAGCCAATCACGAGTTCGAATGCTGGATTCGAATCATTCAGCAGCACGCCATAGCTGTCGTACCTAAGCTTTTTGACGACTTTCCCGTCGGTATCGAGCACCAATTGAGGAGTTCCTACACCGTCAGTAATTACGTAGTATCGTACTCCTGCCCGCTCCAGTCCTAGCAACAGTCCATTCTCATCATAATCATACTGAGTCATAACACCATTAGGATCGATGGATGTAGTCAGCATCTGCAAGGAGTGCGGGTGACCATACAGGTACTGAAACTTTCCACCGGACTCATCCTCCCGAGCAGTCCTTCTCCCAATTGCATCATAGGTGTACTTATAAGTTACATCGGTAACCGTGGCCACAAGCAATTCTCCACGGAGGCCATAACGAAACGAATCATTACCTCGCTGCTTTAAGAATCCGTCATCATCGAATAAATAAGCGGTTGCGCCAACATTCTTTAGCTGATCGAACTTATCATACACGCTTACTTCCTTAGCACCGTTAAACTCCCGACTTATCCTGTTCTTGTTCTCGTCATATTCATAGGTTTCAATATCCAACTTTCCATCCGCACCGTATCGTTCGGTAGAAATTAATTGGCCGTCCCTATCGAATTCATAGTGTTCCTTTGCTTGGCCTTCTGCAGAAGTAACGGTTCTATCTGTAACCATTCCTCTCTTATCATACTCATATTCAATCCGATGTACTTCATCACCATCAAGTTCAGTGGTTTGGTTTACCCTCCTGCCAATTTCATCATAGCCTATGTTGATTTTTAATTTTCCATCACTAATGAATCCGATGGTTCTGCCAGGGCCACTGCGATTGAATTCAAACGCGCCAAATCGAGTCATCCGATTATCATGATCGAAGCTAATCGGCGTATTGACTGTTGTATTCGTTAGAGCGCCATAAACTTGTCTTGTAACTGATGTTTGGAACCCTATCACATTTGACAAAGCATCATATGTGTAGTCGAATCTGCCTTCAGCTGCGCCAGACCAGATCATGCGACTAACATCTTCTCCATCATAAGTGTAAGCAATCTCTTGTAAGCTTCCTGCTTGCTCGCTTTGAATCTTTTGAACACGTTCCGTGGCATCTGCATAAGTGAATGTGCGAAGAATATCGGGGTCATTCATCGCTGTCATTCGCTTACCACCGCTTTGTTCATACAGATAGTTGGTTTCTCTGCCACTTCTCAGCTTCGATCGTTCTAACTTTCCGCTACTGCTATGCTCCAGTGAGATCCAAGGCTCTAAGCCGTCTGGGTTGAATCCTGCAAACTGATTTAATGAGTTAAAATGCTGCGTGTAATCAGTACCGTCAGGCATCGTAATCTTGGTTGGATTACCGGAATCATCGTAATCTTTACGATACGTTTTACCTCCAGGTGTCTCAATACTGGTCACCCGTCCCGTGTCGTCGTAGCCGTAGTTTTTCACGCTTCCATAAGCATCAATGACCGATTTCAACCGATTTTTCTCATCATAGACATAATTGAGGGCTTGATCACTACGTTCAATTCGCTCAAGACGACCTCGTTCATCATAGTGATAGGAAGTTCCAGATAGCGAGGTATCTGCAGTCGCAATTCTGCTAACCCTTCCCTTCCCATCCAAGTACGTATATAGGATGGCTCCTTCTGCACTTGTCTCCGTGTATTTACGTGTTGCTGCCTCATATTGCACCTTGGATATTGCTCCATTGATGTTGTACTGCACGGTGTAGGATTTCAGAGTACCGTTTGGTACAACGGCCAAACGAGATTCCGAGAATTGCACTTGGCGACCATCTGCATTTATGGCTGTCATCTCTTGCAGCACAGGGACATTCATGCCCCAGCGCGGATCGGGGGAGAACGTTTTGTTGACGGTCGTACCATTCGGCAAATCCAACTGCTGGTTGTAATCGCCCTGAACGGTCAAAATCGTTTGTCCCCCAGCCGGGTCAATCGAGGTGCGAATCAATTTCCCATTGGATTTTTCTACTTTATAAACAGTAGAACGAGCTTCCGGATCAGTAAAAACAACCGTATATCCGACCGCTGTATCTGTCCTTTGCAGTGTTTTAACGCCATCCAATGCATTCTCTGCACGAACTAACAGCCCCTTGCTATCATACTCATACTTACTGACAGCTTGATTAGGATCAATAAACCGTGTAAGCAGTCCCTGGGCATCGTACACCATCTTGTATGAGCGACCCGCGTTATCCGTAACCGCAACGAGCTCGCCATTAGCATCCACCTCAAGTTTCGTCCTCACTCCACCCGGTTCAATGATTGCTAAAGGCACACCGCTGGCATCGCGTTCAATAGATACCTGATTGCCCTCTTCATCATGGATGGCGATAAGATGCCCGGAGTCATCATAGCTCAGCTCATTAATCAGAGCGCCTGTGAGTGCATGGACTGTTTTTATAAGTCTTCCATTCCCACCGTCAAATTGGTAGATTTTCATTCCACTCTCATCCGGTACATCCATCGTCTCATTTTGTTTAATTCGGTAATGTTTTTTCAGAAACCAATTATTACCATCTGCAACTACCAGACTGCCATCTGATTCTACAGCTTGCAGAAATAACCGCGTACCATGAAGCTCATCCTTCATTTTCTTCAACAATGCCGATTGAACCAGCTCAAGATCACCTTTCTCATCAATTCGGTATATCTCATTGCGGAACTTATCCTGAAAATAAAGTCGCCCTTTTGCATCCATCATATCTTGATCGTTCGCATTGAATCGTGTGCCAATGGCAACTGCACCGTTCTCTAAGCTCGTGCCATATACGTTATAACCATACTCGCCTGCATATCGAGAAAGTGTTCCATCTGGACTAATCTTTCGATAACGAGTTTTCATCCCGCCATAATAATCGGTATTGGTATCCTTCAAGTACAAGCTACCATCAGGACCTATCATGATACCGTGCACAAGTCCGACAGCCTCCTTGGTTGCAGGGCCCGTCTCAAGGCTTTCAACAACGCTAGGATCATTCATTTGTGCTATGCGCCCATCTGTACCAATTCGGTACAATCTTACTTTGTTACTTGCCTCAACTTGAAGAAAATAAACACTTCCGTCAGGACTTATTTCCAAATCAATTACTTCAGCCAACTCTGCCTGATTGGCCATTGAACCTTCCGCAATCGGCGTGCTGCCGTTGCCTCTCGTTCCCTTACCAGCTACAGCTATCCACTGTGTTTCTGTTCTTTTTTTTCTGATTATTGAGGAAGCCTCATACGAGTACACATAAATTGCACCTGACGCTTCAACTCTAACAATTGATGGTTTAAAATCGGGACCAAATTCGCCAGCTCGATGAAATGTCCCATCGTAATCTTTGCGAATTAATAGGTAGTTATCTTCCTCTTTCGCGTAAGCGGTTGTGTAATATTCTCGTTCCTTACCTGCGACCAAAATCGATCTGTCGAAGTCGAAGTCCTGTTCCAGCGTCGTCTTATTAACCGAATTATCGGGATCACCGGTAATAATGAATTCATTATATAACGAAGCACTTCTCTCTAATTGTTGATGATTACCGGTATGCAGCATTTTCTGCGTTGGATCGTAGATATGGTGCACATCCAGACTCCAACCGGCAATACCTGATTCCTCGTAACGGTTAACGGGACTCTCCAACTGTCCGTTCCACGTCCGTGATGTGGTTACCTCACGCTGCGCATCTGCTCTTCCAATAGCTACACCTGTAGCCGTTACTCGTCCGAAGCTTTGGTTAAACTCTGCTGCAGAACGGTAGTAACGAGCCGCGTAATGATAAGCGACAGTTACCGTATATGGATGCGCGCCTGTCAAAGATCGCTGGTAAGCATCCATTCCATTCCAATCAAACGTCCATTGTTGATTGGACAAAGCGGCAAATTGTTTCGAGTAAGTAATACCACCAATATCAATCTGTACAGTCATGTACTTGAGCGATGCAGGCATCGGTGTCGCACCGCTGACTGGTATTTCAAGTCTGGATTTAGGTAAAAAGCCCTCGGTCCTTTCACTGTTGTAAGTGAGTGCCAATCCAGTTCCCGGAATGGGAATGATCTCCCCTAAAGTTTGGTTTTGACAGCCAATGATAGAACCACTCTGTTCACAAGGGTCTTTGATATCAATCTGATTAAAATTAGGGCTCTTATCCGGAGGGCTGATCGCATCTAGCGGCGGTCCATATGGCCAATTGGTGTCCCAAGGTGTAAAATGCTCAATCGGCGTTCGCCACAAACTTTGGCCTGGCAGGTACAGCTCTGCCAGTTTCACTCTCTCTTCCTCCGTGAAACCAAGTTCGAGTAGTCGCTCCTCACTGTCTTCACTTCCGTCCCCGTCCGTATCGATTTGAGCTACTCCATTATCGATTGACACTATTCGAAGCACTTTCCCATTATTAGAGGCGACCCAAATTCCTAATAACCGATCGAAATAACCAGTCGGTACGATTTCACCTATGGGAAATTCAAGATAATTTTCCACATAATAATACAAGGGCTGATTAAACAGAACTTTAGAAGCTTGGGTCGCGACTGCCTCATCTGCCGATAATTCTACGGCATGCGTATAACCAACATAGGAAGGCAGATCTCCGGGCATAGCCTTCATCCCCTGCTCACCAACCGTATATTCAGTCGCCCGCAAATGAATTTCGGTTAATTGCTGCATCGTTCCGTCCGGCAGACGCATGGAACCTGTCACGCCTTTCGGAATAATAACCGTTGGTGTACGTTGTCCCGCTGAGTCGCTAACCGTACTGCCTTGTGCACTCTGAACCTGCTCGGCTTCCATCAGATCTACTACTGTAACTTTCGTATCATAAGCAGTCATCACGACATCTGGAATGGCAGCGTAATCACCGGAAATGACGTTCCACTTCCGCTGCACCGTCATATAACCGTTCTTTTCATATTGAACCGTGACGTTACCACCGCCGTTCACAGCCATATCGAACATACCGTCGGCCCGGCTTAATGTCTGCCCCCACTCACTGTGATCCAATAGTGTGATTTTCACCCCCGAGAGGAGCCCACCTGATTTATCCAGCACTTTGCCCCTAAGCACAGCTGAAAGGTGTTCGTCAATCGATCCCGGTGCTACACCAGTTTGTATCGGCTGACTTCCGGTATATAAGAATTCTGTCATCTCCGAAAAGCTTAGTATGCTAGTTGTAGTTAGCGGGTTGGCTGCCCCGATAGGGTCTGGAGGCAAGCTGTTGCCGCCATTGCCGGAGACTGGAGTTACTGTAATCGTTGGTGATTTATCCGATTCATTGCCGCTTTGATCATAAGCAGTAACAGCAAAGCGATAAGGGATACCGTTGGTTAGATTGAGAGCCGTATAATTTACAGCCGTTCCCACATCAACAGCTGTGTTCCATGTTGCAGAATCAGCTGATACATAAACATTGTATCCTGCCAGATCAGCTTCGCTGTTGGCCTCCCAAGCAAGCGTCACCTTGCTGTCACCAGCATTACCGTTCAGACCGGAGGGAATGATTGGTGACTGATGGTCTTCCAGTGGAGGTGGTCCAGAAGGAATAACTTCAACTTTTATTGAGCGTAGCGATTCGTTGCCCAACTTATCGTAGGCTGTAACTGCGAATTGATAGGAAATCCCATTTGTAAGACTTTTCGCTTTGTATGAGGTCTTTAGACCATTGTCTGTACTTAACGTCCAAGTAACACCGCCGTCAATAGACATGTATACCTTATACCCTGCCAAGTCATTGTCATTATTGGCTGTCCAGCTCAAATCCGCTTCCTTATCGCCAGAGGTAGCGACCAGTCTAGTCGGAATTGAAGGGGGTGTTCGGTCTGCGTCACTACCTCCTCCAGTGGGATTACCCGAGGAATTGCCAGACGCCCCCCCTGATGGTGCTTCTTGTGAAGAAGAGAAAACCAATTGGCCGAGTTCCTTGTGTTCACCTGCTTTAGGCGAACGATAGGTCCCCGTTAAAGCAACTTTGCTGCACGCACAGCCAGGCATTGAGACTTGATCCGAATCCAGCCAATTAAGCCCCTGTAACACATCGATCCCAGCTTCGAATACACCCTCGGGTCTATCAATCTGAGCTGCATATCTCTGAATTCGAGGATCTTCCAATAAGTTAACCGTATAGTCCTTTTCAGGAAGAACAACGGCATTGAATGTTCCGTCTGACTTCGTTACAGCAAAGAATGTAGGATTTGTCGTAAGGCTAACCACAATTCCGGCCGATGGGCTCCCATTCTTTGCGACTATCTTACCAGTGAAAGAAGCGGCTGATTCAGTCTTTAATTGAAACGCCGTATGTTCACTGTCAACTTCAACTTTCTTATAAGCAACAGATTCTTGACCAATCGAATATAATTCATAAGAGCCGGATGGCAAAGAGAACTTAACGTTCCCCTTTGCATCGGTCTTCCCCTCCGCCAAGAACATCTTTTTTCCCTGAGCATGTACAAATACTTGTGCATCAACCATCAAGTTATTATCCGGTGTTTGAACAGTAACAGATAGCGTTAAATCAGATGTTGGCGTCTGACTATTTGTCAGCTTCCATAAACGATCCAGTGCAACTGCTAGTTCGGCTCGCGTTAAATTCCTTTTTCCATGAAAGGCGCCATCCTCATAGCCCTGTAGAACCTGAGCATCAGATAATGATTCAACGGCCTCAATCGCCCATGGCGCAATAGCGCCTTTATCTGTAAACCTTGAAACAGATAGCGTTTTTCTTGGATATAAGCGATTCAGCAAAACTGCTGTTTCCTCACGTGTAACATGCTCGTTTGGGCGGAAAGTACCGTCCTCATAACCTTGGATAAAACCAAGTTTCGATGCGGCTAGTACATCCTCTGCGAACCATTCCTTTTTTACATCTGAGAAACCCGAGATATCTCTATCTGAATGCTTTATTCCGGTCAAGCTTGCCATACGGTACACAAATACAGCTAATTCAGCACGTGTTACAATTTGATCCGGTTTAAACGTGCCATTTTCATATCCCTGAATGACCTTTTGGCGAGTTAAATTGGCAACAGCCTGCTGTGCCCATGGCGGTATTTTCTCCTCTTGTGCAGTTGGAGGATTCTCGCCAACCTCTGCCGCCGTAATTTTCATACTTCCTGTTGGCTGTAAAGATTGAACCAGCAATAAAATCGTTAGAATGAAGGCAAATTTGCTTTTCTTCATACGATAACTCATTAGTAACCTCTTCTTTCAATTTGAATTTTACGATTATCCCAATATTGCATAAACACCTTCTTTTCAAGCTTCACTAACGAAACAAATGGATTTAAGCGTGATATCATCTCCAATGAGAACCGGCGAATCCAGTTTCTAGACATCACATTTTAAATTTTTCATTCATTTCTTGCAGCTCAATGGCCATCTTCGATAGTGCCTCGGAAGAAGCCGCAATTTCTTCCATAGATGCGAGTTGTTCCTCCGCTGCTGAGGATACATTATGTGTAGCCGTTGCACTTTCTTCCACAATGGCTGATATAGTCTCCATCGCTTGGGCAGCTTGATCAACACCGTTCAATACTTGCTTAGAAGCGATAGATACTTCCTGAATTTGCTTCTCCACATCCTCTATCGAAAGCTGAATTTGACTGAACAACTCACCGGCTTTATTCATAACTTGAATGCCCCCAGTTACTTCTGAGAATGTTACGTCCATCGAAAGAACAGCTTGTTGCGCCTCGGTCTGTATTGTCTTAATCATGCTGATGATTTGTTTGGAGGAATCTGCCGTTTGCTCGGATAGTTTCTTAACTTCCTGAGCAACGACTGCAAACCCGCGTCCGTGTTCTCCCGCTCGCGCCGCTTCAATGGAAGCATTCAATGACAACAAGTTGGTTTGTGCTGAAATTTCACTAATTAGAGAAACAATATTACCAATTTCATTCGATTGATTGGTTAAATTTTTAATGACTAGCGATAGATTTTCAACAGTACTTTGGATCGAGCTCATTTGCGTGACCGCGGTTTGAATGGTCAGATTACCTTCCTTTGAAATTTGGGTAGCCTGCACCGCTTTCTCAGAAACTGCTTGCGAGCTAGCTGCAATTCCTTGTACATCCTTTGACATTTCTATAACAATTCGCGACCCAATTTTAACGCTGCCCACCTGCGTCTCTGCACCTTCTGCCAGCTGTTGGATATTCTCGGCAATGAACTGCGTAGCATTCGAAGTCTGCTCCGAGCTTGCCGTTAGCTCCTCCGACGATGCTGCAAGTAGACTGGAGGTTTCGCTCACTTCCATCAGAATCGTTCTTAAAGAATGGATCATCTTGTTAAAGCTTTGGCCGAGCTGTGCAATTTCATCTCTAGCCAGTGTTTCTTCCACTTGAACTGTCAAATCACCTTCACTGATTTGCTGAGACACATCAATTAGTTTTCTGACAGGAACTATGATGGAGCGGATGATGAAATATATTATTGCCGCACCTATGATCATAGCAACTAGAATGACAAACAAGGTTGTTCTCAATACTACGGCTGCTTCGTCATTAATCTCTTGGAGGGAGAGCGACCCCATAACTTTCCAGCCGGTTAAATCATTCTGCTCAACAACTGACCTAATGGCTTGACCCTCTTGTTTAGAAGAAAAGATGACACGTTGACCATCTCCAATGAAGGATGCAAGTTCAGCTGGAACCGGAGTACCTGGCTTCAAGGAAGGATGAACCAGATAAGCCTTCGACTTATCCATAATAGACAAATAACCTTGCTTCCCAATCTTCACCTTCTTGACTTCTGCAGCGAACCTTGTCATATTCAAATCGACAGCAATGACTTTGGAACCATCCTCAGTCGCGCTGGCAAATGTAACGACAATCTCACCATTCGTCGCATTAACGTACGGATCAGTCATAATGGTTTGACCCTTGGCCTTTATGGCATTTTCGTACCAAGGTCTTTTGCGCGGATCATAACCATCAGGCATAGCCACCTCTGGATAAAGAACCATCTTACCGTCTGAGGCACCAACATAAGTCGCATCCAGCTCGGAGTGAAGGGATTGGAATTTGGCAATTAAGTTTTTTACGGTAGGCTCTGAAAGATTGGAACTTTCAAGCTTGTTGGGCAAGCTTTGCGCCAAATAATCGACATCTCTGCGGATTGGTTCCATATAGTCATTAATCAGTCTATTAAAATAATTCACGTTTTCCTGAGCAGCCACCATAATATGCTGCTCTACTTTTTCTTTGGAACTCTGATATGAAAACCAACCTATGGTCAAACATGGAATTAATAAAATAGCAGAAAAAGATAAGATCAACTTACTTTTTAGCGACATTCGAAACAAATTTCCCTTGTTTGTCATCATCATTTCCCTCCGAATGCACACGCTTGTAATCAATTACTTCTTTTATCTCCTTGAAGCTTTAAACTTTTATGCTTTAAGCGCATAGAAAATCGTTCATCTGCAAAATAATAACTAATATCTACGCTAAGTGTGTGACACAGAATTTCAATATTTTTCAACGATACATTGCGCTCACCACGTTCCACACCTCCAATATATGTTCTATTCAGCCCAGAGAGAGAGGCAAGCATATCCTGAGATATACTTGATTGCAGCCGTAATTCTTTGAGGCGTAATCCGAAATCCAGCAAAATATCCATAATTAAGCACCCTTCTTGAGTAATGAGTATATAGTCATGTTAAGCTAAATGCTCGAGTAGAGTCGACGGACTATAAGTATCGTTGTTAAAATTACAATTTCCCCTTATGATATCTAATAGCATTCTTGAGGAATAGGAGTTCATTATGTCCCAGATTGAACGTATAAGTAAGCACATATGGATCCAGCATGCGGATCATAAAACGGACCGTCCAATACTTGCTGCGATTGTCGGTGATAAAAGAACACTGTTACTCGATGCTGGAAATTCTCCAGCCCACGCTGCGCAATTTCGCGAGGAACTCACTCGGCACAACATTCGCTTGCCCGATCTGCTTGTGTTGACACATTGGCATTGGGATCATACATTTGGCATGTCTGAATGGAAACTTCCCGCGATCGCGAATCATCAGACAGCGACGCGGCTAGGTCAACTTAAAGGCCTCATTTGGACAGATGAGACTCTCAATGAACTTATTCGTGGGGGAATTATTAATGAGGCCAGTGCCAGACATATCCAGTTAGAATACGGAAATAATCGTGATTTACACATCATTGAACCTGATGTAATATTCCATGATAGGCTAACTATCGATCTTGGAGGAGTACTCTGTGAGTTGGAACACGTTGGCGGCGATCATGCAGAGGATTCTTGTCTTCTCTACGTGAAGGAAGATAAAACCTTATTTCTTGGTGACGCACTCGGACCAGCCATCTACGGTGGTCCTTATCGATATACCAGTGCAAACTTTCTGAGACTAATGGAGCAAGTTAATAGGTATGATGTTCAAACATACGTTGAATCTCATTCACGGCCTGCTACTGCAGATGATTTCCATGAAGACATTAAACGTTATGTGCAATTGGCTCGATATGTGGAAGCGTTTGGCGACGATCATGTACGGATTACCCATGAAATGAAAAAGTATCTAAAGGTTTATGAGCTTCCAAATGAGTTTATCAAAGCAATTGTTTGGTTTCTGACAAGCGATGCAAAGTAACTGAAAGTTGCTTTGCATCGCTCATGTCTAGCATAAGTCACTTGTCAGAGACAACAATCCATGCATCACCAAGCCAATCACTCTTAATCCGATAGTGAACATTTGAGCCTTTTAATTTCTCAAAAGCATGTACAGTCTGTGGAGTGAGCTCTCCTATCTCTTCTCCGGAACGATGAAAAATCGTTCGAAACAGCGGGGTTTTAAACTGCAACTTGATCTCCTTCTCAATAGGTTCCGTCGGGACAACCCATTTCATTCCTATATCTGTTTTCACGTAGTACCAAAAGTCATCCTTGGCTATTACATCAACGTTTTGTGGATCAAGTCTCCCAGTAGCTTGGTGGCTAAACGTGTCGTCATAAATATCAAAAGCATTGTTAAACTTGATCGTTCCGCTATTCGGCTCAACAAAGTGTCCCGGACGTATCCATTTCTTGCCTAACCAAGTCTCAATGCTTACGAGTGATGTCCCTTCTCCAAAGAAATCTCCTGTTGCCACTACGACTTGAGGAGCAAGTACCCCTATTGACTGTGGTTTACGGCCATGCCCAAGAGGAAAGTCATAAAAGACCTGTTCCGTTTCAATAAGCATTGTCTTAGGTTGATCATATTTTCTTACTTCCCCTTCAACAAATTCATTGGGATGAATCCATTTTTCACCCAGCCATGTATGTACCTGAATCCAACCCTTCTCAACAGTTTCTATATGGCTCACTTCTTGTAGGGTTTGCGGGGATAACAAGCCAACGATTGCTGAGTCTTCTCTAGGTAAGTCATACAAAGCTGTTTCCTCTAACGTTGTTACAAATGCCGGGCAGTATATCCCACATGCAGCCTCAATTTTGATTGCATAATTTTCCGAAATCAGTACTAGTGAGATACTCATAACTCCAACTATAAACATTTTTCTCATTCTTAATCTCTCCTAATATCAAATAGCCCCCATAGTTTTAAGGATGAGAGCAGATGATCGAGCTTATATGTATTTAACTATTTTCCTTTTGTTGAACGCTGTAATTCCAAAATAAGCTCCTCAAGCTGCTTAAAGCTGCTTACCATCGTCTGAACAGTACTATTTTGCTGATCAATACTCGCTGAAATCTCCTCAACGGAAGCACTCGATTGCTCAGTAATGCTAGATACATTTGCAAGTTCAGAAGCGATTATTTGAGAAGAATTTTTCAGTTCAGTCACCATATCTTGAGATTCAGCTACTTGCTCCACTACAATTTGCATGGTTGTACTAATGTCTCGGAACGTTCTCTCCGCATCGATAGCAACCTCTTTACCAGCAAAAATAGCACGCTGACCCATGGTTACCTGATTGGTTATCGTTTGAGTCTTATTCTTTATTTCACTTAGTATATCCACAATTTGCTTAGTAGAATATTGAGAATTCTCAGCCAATTTACGTACTTCTGAAGAAACCACTGCAAAGCCTCTTCCATGCTCGCCTGCACGTGCTGCTTCGATTGCCGCATTGAGTGCGAGCAAATTCGTTTGACTTGAAATATCGCTAATCGCTGTAACAATGTTCCCAATATGCTCACTTTTCAAATTTAATTCATTCATTGAAGTAACAGTCATTGTTACAATATCTGCCAATATTTGAATTTCCTTCGTTAGATTCTCAATTTTCTTACTTCCTTCTTGCGTCTTTAATGCTGTGGATTGAATCAATCTATCAATTTGCGCAGAATTATTGAATGTCCTCAAGATGGACATATCAACGGTTTTAATGGATTCATTAATATCCGCAACACTGCTTGCCTGTGTTTCCACACCTTTTGCGACTTCAGAAAAAGCAGTGGACAGTTCGTGAAAAATTATTCCTGTAGAGCCCACATTTGTGCTTAAGCTTTGATTGAAAGAAGTGAGCACTTCAATGGATTGACGAATCTTTACAAGCAGTCGATCTGATTCGTGTTGTGCCGCCACAGATTCTGTCCAGCTCTTTTCAATGTCTCTTCTGAGTTTCGTACCAAGATGAGCTTGCAAACAGAGCATGCCAGCTATGAAAAACAAGATAAAAATCAAGGTGATCATCATGGATTGAGAACCATCAGACTTGTACACATCTGGTGTTTTAAACATGAAAGTCAGTGCCAAAATAATTGTGATGATACTATTCACAAATATATATCTTAAATTCAAATAAATAGCATTAATAGCCAGAGAGATTATCAACATGACAAAAATAAGCAAATCCGCTTTTTGTATAGCCAAAGAAATCGTCCCTAATAAAATAATAGCGGAATACACATAAGGAATTATTTTAATTCCAATTTTTTTGTAAACAAAATAAGTAATGATTCCCCCAGGCAGTAGGCTGATTGCTGAATTTATGCCTAACTCCCATCGACCCACTGCCATATAAAACACTGTACTCAGTGCACACGAGACCATGAAAAACCATGTGAGCATGATATTAACTCGATGTATAAACGCTAGGTTTCTGTCCACTGAATAACCTCCTACTTTTGGCAACTCTCATCCTGACATACCAATAATCCAATTAAAGTCATTCTTTCAACATGCGCATTCTCAGGTTATCTTGTGTTTAAGTACTCCTTTATCACATGCAGTAAATCATCCTCACCATCCGCCAACCACTGCCCATTTTCAACAAAGAGACTTTTCTGAACTTTAATAATCCCACTCCGTTTCGCTAGCCGATTCATCTGATTCTGCATGAATCTCGAATTACAAAGTACGATGACATGTTCACAATGAGGCAGAAACCATCGTTGAAGCTCTTCCCAAATCGCTGTAACTTCATGTTGAAAGGCAATGGGCTGATCTTTGGTCATCATTTTACTATTATCGATAAGCAGTTTCACTTTACCTGAGGCAAGTTGCCGGCAGGCGCTCTTTAAATCCAGGCAGATCTTCTTTACTTCATTGAGATGTAAAGCCCCAGTCACTTGCCAAGCGATGATATTCTCCTCATTCTGTACGGTATATCTAAAACGCTCTTCCAGAGGCTTACTCAATTCACTTTTCAAGAAAGCCGTATGTAAAGTGAATCGTTCATCGGCAAAAAAATAACTGATATCTACATCAAGTGTATTACATAAAATTTCAATATTTTTCAGTGAAACATTGCGCTCACCACGTTCCACTCCCCCAATATAAGTTCTGTCCAGTCCAGACAGAGAGGCAAGCGTGTCTTGAGACATACTTGATCGTAGTCGTAATTCTTTAAGACGTAGTCCAAAATCTTGCATAATATTCATAGGTAAGCATCCTTCTGGTTTAAGGGTATAAATCAATCCTAAGCTACATGCCGCAAAGAGTCGACGGACTATAAGTATCATTCCCAAATAAATAATAAATGATCACAGGTTGGGAAGGACGTATGTCCTTAATTTATCATGAAAAACGGGCCAATAGAAACTGCTCTATTAGGCCCTCATATTTAAAGTTATTTTCTTGCACTATGCTCAAGTAATATTTTGCATCTTAGCTAAACTTTATAATCAGTGGGTCATTCGTAGTCACTAAGTAGGCATTGTACCCGCGGTTCATTCTTGTCAGTAAGTAAAGGCGAACTTGGGAACTAGGTGAATTAGTTGCCTTATTCCCTCCATATTCGTGTCCACAGCCCCCCGTTATATCGCATAATTAATCCTCAACTCACTTCAGATACATTTCGTATCTCCCAGAAGCATCTGTTCATATGAACAGTGACTCTCCCAATTTCTTAATTTTATCAAATTAATATTCGGGTTTGTGTGTAGTACACAGACCTTTCGTATCATTAAGTAATTTTATATTGATGCAAGTATGGATATCTTTGCAGGCTTTCCGTATAAAAGTCATCCTAATTCATTCTTATATATTTCCGTGCGGTTGCTGTTTCGTTAAGGGTAAGGATAAATAACCTCGCACCGTATTTCTTTAATTCTGCCCCAAAAGTACAACTGTATCGTTCGGGATACGTTGTGACATTTTGAATCTTATTTTTTTTCACGAAATCTAGTACCTGTTCATCACTGTCCGTAGTCTGATAGAGCGCGTACACATATTTAGTGAAAGGAAATATATCCTCAATAACCGGGTACATCTCAGCACTGTACAATTGCGGAATTACTCTCATCAATACGCTGTAGTTAAAAGAGGCTGCTGCCTCAACCAACTTGCTGAATTGTTTCCTTACGATATCAAGCTCAGTATGCTTCGTATCGGTAACCAAAAAAACATCCGGGTGATCAGCAAGGAACTGGAAAAGATCTACCATTGAAATTGGTGAAAATCGGCCTAATATTTTCAAGATTCTGAACTGCTCATAGGAGAGCGGTTTATCTTTTTCGATGCCTTTTGGAGGATTTTGACCTAAAACCATATATAAATAGAAATCCCAATCATGTCGAGCAACCAGTTCATCGTCCGAGTTTAACTCAAGTTCCACTTCAAAGGCTATATGTCCTCTTTTAGAATAGCTATTTTCCATCGCTCCCGTACAGTCTGCATAAATAACGCCGTGTAATTCCCAGCCTACTTGACCCTCAGCTGAAGAGTGAATAGGAGTGTCATTCACAATTGGAGGCGTTGCCTTAAACAAACTTCCCTGAGCAAATAATGTTGTGAATGTATCAAAGTTTATCGTTTCAATCTCTTTTACCGAAGAGGGATCAATCGTTACAAGATTGATCCCCCTCTGATTAAGACTCCACTCTTCTTCATCCAAGCTTATACTGCTGGAATTGCTGCCCAAAGCCCCACCACTTCGAATGACTGCTTCTCTTCCGCCCAGAACACCTTCCCACTCAATATCCTCAAGTGCAAATTTCTCATGGATAACCTCAAAGGAGGCTGGACCCATTTTATGTGCGACGAATATATAACTATACTGGAGATGTTGACTATTCAAATTAATGCCAAAGTCCGTTAGTTCATTGACAATTTCATTGGTTAACTGTTGACTTCCGTCATCCTTAACGGATATAACAACGTAAGAAGACGGCTTCATATTTCTTAAAAAATCTATAAAATGCATGCCTTTTTCAACACTGACCTGATATTTGTGTTGTCTAAAATAGGGGATATAATTACTACTCTTAAAATATATGATTTTATTATTATTTGAGAGATTAACGCTCTCAAAAGTTTGTATCGTTATGCCATACTGCCGATATATTTTTGAGGAATGCGCCATGAAAGTTTTCCATTCACGCTTATTAAACTTGGATGTTTCATGAGAGGGTAAAGCAAGCATTAGGCTTTCTTTCTCCATCAATGACATGTCGTTGATATTAAGTTTCATTTGCTTCTGCCTCCAAGGATGCGCTATAAATGGCTGAATCATCATAGTTAGTGACAAAGGTATCAACTCTGTATGCAGATAGGAGTGCAAGGTGAATAATATCGAATACAACCATATTAATAATGCGTAAATTTGGCGACAACTCCAAGCCATTGAATTTAATGCTGGAAATGTTACCTGTTACCTTTCTTAATAAATCAGCAATTCCTTCACCGCGGATTTGCACCACAGACGGCTCTCCAATTTAGTATCCGCAGCAAGTATGGCAGTCGGAGCTGCTAATGAATTTACCAGCATTGCAGACGTTACTACGTATTTCGATACTGTTTTCACTTTTTCACTCATGATGAACTTCCCTGCTATTTTTTTGTGATTCTGACAGAAACCAATGGTGTATTCTTAATATCTATGTAGATTTGTTTCACGTTGTAGAAGAACACCCTTCTATTAATAATATTTATATGTTAATCTACATTTTTAAATTTAGTCTATGGACTATGAGTATCATACGCGAAATTTTGTCGTTTATTGTAGAAACGTGACAATAACACTCTAGTTTCTATCAATAACATAAAAGAAACCTGGTCAGACAAAAAATCTCAACAAAGAGAAATCGGCTATACCGATTTCTCTCTTGTTGAAACTTATTGCCCCACAAGCGTCTTCGTTAGAACAATATGACACACAGTAAGTTTAGGAATGGTGTAAGAGAAAGATGATCCATTAATTTGTGTAATAGGCTGACGCTCCGTAATGACCGAACTATTGCTGTCAAATGCCCACACGCGTGCAGCCTTATACGTCTCTCCGCCGATATGGAAGACAGCATTCATATCATGATCATAGTTTTTATTAATCGCAATGAGGTGAAGATTGTTATCGCTATCGGCGAATACAGATCCATAGATGGCACTATTCTCAATATTGTTTGTTTCAGCCTGAACCTTCACATTCCCGTATTCGGACTTGTTGCCATCATAATTATTAAATATTCTGAAAGCAGCCGAAGAATAAGGAGCATCGCTAACTTGTCTTGCGGTTTTCCAATATTGCGCCGAATACACACCTGTCTTACCGAATATACCTAACACATCTGTTGTTGCAATACCACCGGAAATATGATTTTCTCCACCATAATTGTACTCCGAGAATCCAATCTTGGTATCCTCGTTGTAGAGATCAATCGACTGTTGAAGTCTGGGTATAAGTGGTAAAAAGGGAAGGAAGCTTGAGTTTCCAGTAATCCAGCTTGATTCTTTGTAGCTAGGATCCCATAGCGTTCTTGTGGCCTGAATACGCGCTTTATTAGCCTCTATATTATTATTCGTATCGCTTCGTGTAACTCTTACGCCACCTCCTGTTGCCTCCGGATACCAGTGAACATCGAGCACATCGAGCAACCGCTTTCCTTCTTTGGCCGATTCCCTGCGCATTTTATCCAGATAGTAATCCATATACCAGTCATAGTTGCCTTTAAGCTGGCTCCAGTCTGCCGCCTGCTGCATATTATAGAATTCGCTAAATCCATATGCCCCCAAACCGAAGATTTGCGCATGAGGATCGATATTCTTGACCGCCTTGGCCAATTCAATCGATTTATTCAGTACTTCGGCACTTCCCGCAGGTGCCGGATGCATATAGGGATGAGTTTCTGACCACAGACCAGCCTCGTTATCAATAAGATACGCTTTGATTCCGTTTGACGTACTTGCATTACCGAAACGATTCACAAGGAAATTTACGAATTCGTCCATATATACAACCTGGTCCGTTACATTTGGCACAAGCGTGAATGGCGCGTTTTTCGTCGCTTTTACTTCTGCCCATCTGGCCGAAGGCGCCGTCTGACTTGCGCTCACACTTCCATTTTTGTCATTAGCTACATAACCTGCGGCTTGAAGAGTAACCAACGACAAGGCACCCTGTGCCAACGATTTCTCATGGAAGGCTGTAACCGCTATCCCCGGAACATTGTATTGGGTCGATGGCACTTCACCGTAGTAAAAGGGAACGTAATTGTCGTTTGGCTGACCAGTCGTATCCTTACCGGCATTGGACGCATTCGTCTCCCAGTTGTAAGTAGTCAATCGATTGCCGCCCATTCTCCTCGACTTGAAATTCTCAGTTCCGGTCATGTTCTCATTCGTTCCATAGATGTAAGGGCTTATGGGGGCTCTCTCGGCTGTTGGATCTACCGTAAAGTCAACCGTAAAGGTGCCTGTCGTCGTGCTCAGTGTGTTCAGTTTGATCACAGGGCTCCAGTCTCCGATAACTAACCCATTCTTTGCTCTAACTCTGTAAGTATGCAACGAACCAGGTGTCAAAGCGTTATGAGCAAAAGAGTTTGCACTCCCTGCGCTCTGAGCGAATCCGTCCGTTTCAACTTCGTATTCTGTAACGGATTCTTTCAGAATATCCCATGTCAAGCTTATCGAATTACTGGTCTTGGACGCCTTGATGTTAACTGGCGCAGGCAAGATTGACGCATTCGTCATACGAACGGTAATCGGCTCACTCCAATAACCAAATTTCGAATCTTGATGTGTTCTTACTTTATAGGTATGAGGCATATTGGGATTCAACCATTGGTCGGTGAACTGTGGAGACGTCAGATTAGTTGTCACGGTACCGTCTGCATCGATATCGTAGCTTGTTGCTCCATTTACGGGTTCCCAGGTAACGACTATGGTAGTCGGCGAAGTCGGAGTTGCAGCAATTTGTTCAGGGAAAGCTGGTAAGTCGAACGGAATTGGAGAAGATCCCCACTTTAGTTCGCCGGCAATCAAGCCCACGACCTTATCATTATCCATATAGCTGGACGAGTTACTTCTATATGAGTAATCGTTGGACTGGTTAAAAGAAGACCAATCACTTTTATTCATCCATGTGTAAACACCCTTCTTAGCACCGGGCTGCAACAAGCCGGCATCAGCGGTGAAACCGATTTCCAGAAAATGATCGGCCGTACCTGTCGTCATCGGCATGGAGACAATCTCGGTGAGCACGTTGCTCTTGCTGTTGACTGTCGTCCAGAAATTTACAGACATCGCCTTCAATGTATCGATCGTAAAAAAGTAACGGACGCGGATATCGCTAAGCGATATCGGCTGGCTGCCCATATTCGTAATTTCAAACCCGGGCGACAATTGTTGTGAGGTGGAATCTCCGGAGGTTTTGGTTTGCACCTTGATCGTCCCTGACACAGGCGCGGACAACGTATTCGCCGTGATCACAGCGCTCCATTCTCCTGTCAACTGCACGTTTTTGGCTCTCACTCTGTAAGTATGTGAAGTAGCAGATTGCAATCCAGTATGCGTATAAGAAGTGGTTCCAAGACTATTTACAATCGTTCCATCCACCTCTAAATCATAGTAGGTTGCGCTAGTTACAGCATTCCAAGAGAGGCCAACAGTAGTTTGTGTAGGAACTGCCTGCAGGTTAGTCGGAGTGCCTAACGACGGCTGCGTAGGTGAAGTTACGTTGAATTGACCGGCCTGGGTGTTAGCATGATAAGTCTGGGAACGGTCTGCGTTGTATACCCCTAGCTCAACTTTGTAAGCTCCAAGCTGAGCATTTAAGGGCACATTCCAATTGGTTACGAAAGATTTGGTTAGTGAGGCAACAAATGCCTCCGTATACGTTTCTGTCTTAACGTTGGTGCCATCTGGCTGCACTATCCTTAGTTCGACTAAAGCACTTGTATCTTGACTAGCTGTAATGGCAGCACTGACACTTAATGCTCCACCAGGAATGATTGTTCCGGGATTGACCGCTGCACTGCTCGTGAAGTTAAGGGTCTGCGTTCCGCCGCTAACTGTCACATGAGCAGCGCCAGCAACCCATTTACTCATACCGGAACTCCAACCAGCCCCAAAAATGCCTACACTTACTGTGTATGTTCCTTCAGGCAAATTAGCTGGGACATCCCATAGAAAAGGCACGTTTGTGCTACCACTTGCTGCAATTTGAACATTATCGACGACCAGCTGTTTAACTCTCGTCAAGGAAGCATTAAAGATTTCAACATCTACCAGTACAGCTACAGCTTGTGATGAAGCAACGTTCACGTTCAATGACACACTGGAGCCTGGCGCCGCGTTAGAGGGGGTAGCCTGAGCTGTAACTGTAAATGCAGCTGCTGCCTGTGCCCTACCAGATGCACCAAATGTAAGCATAGCCTGTAAGATTAATACAGAAACAAGTACGACGACGATGAAACGGAATGAGGCTTTGTTCATGGTTAATGGCATCAACATGTTCTCCTTTCAATTCTTCTGATTTCCTTCAGAATTTTCCAGTCATCATGTCTGACCTGATGTGCTTTCCCAGCCACACCCCCTTTCACGAATCCTGTATAAATATACACAGGATTCGCTGTTCACTACCTAAAACCAAGAACTTTTATCTGGATTGAACTTATTTCCACAGCTCAATACGATCCTTCAACAGCTTGTTAAACTCCTCTTCCATCTCGTGAACACCAACAGTTTCCAAATCCTTCATGAACACTTCCCAGATCTGATCAAACTTTTCAGGTTTTGCCAGAACCGCTTCCGGCACTCTTTTCTTGACAATATCCTCTGTCTTTCGGGAAATAACATACGCAGGGCTCTGAGGAATGCTTATTTGCCAAGCGTCCCCCCACTGCTTCACTGGAAAATCAGAAGTTGGCGGATAAAGATCCATCCACATACTTGCGTTATATTTAGATAATACTTCTTTCTCAATATCGGTATAACTCGCCTTAATTTGATCTTTAGAACGAATTGTTATCGTCTGACCCGTAGAATCCAGAACACCATTGCCATACTCAGGGAAGGGATACAGATAAACACCGATTCCCGTTTTCTTGCTATATTGAGGATCATTTAATCGCTTTGTCATTTCTTCCTGCGGAATGACACGTTTACCATTCTCGATCTTGTAATTTACGCCTTCAATTCCCCAGTTGTTCAAAATTTGAGCCTCTTCAGAAGCCAACCAATCGAGGAACTTGATTGCTCTTACTGGATCCTTGCAATTTTTGGAAATACCAATACCAGTTCCCCCAGAATATCCGCCTGTTTGGAAATCGGCATATTTGTAAGATTCGTTGAGGGTTAACGGATAAGTTCCATACATACGTCCTAGCTTACCTGCTTGTCTAAGCGCCTGCTCTGCATTTCTGTATTCCCATTTAGCATCGCTAAGCCCCAGCACACGGCCTGCCGAAATCTTAGCCACATATTGATCATATTTTTGCACAAAACTTTCAGGATCGAGTAGGCCCACATCGTTCATATGGTTGAGCCAGCGGAAATATTCCTTTTCCTCTGGTCTCGTGTAATGATAAACTGTTTTTTTCGAATCGGGATTCACATAGAACTCGCCATCATCAGGGCCTCCCGTAGCGAATAGTGCCGGATTGGTAACTGAAATTTTATATCTCCAGTCGTCAGCCAGAACCGAGAGTCCAATTGTCGGCTGTCCATCAATCTTCGGATATTTATCTTTATAGGTTTGAATCGCCTTTTCAAAGTCCTGAAGAGTCTTAAGCTTAGGATAGCCTAATTCCTTGACGACCTCATGCTGCAGTTGAAAGCCTGTCGCTGGCTCCCATTTCTGTTCATTAACCCCGAGAGCACCCAAAGTGTAGATCGATTTATCTGTCGTGCTCCAACGCAGACGCTTAAAATAGTCACCGTACAACTTTTTGATATTCGGAGCGTGTTTGTCTATCAGCTCAGTTAGATCGATATAGGCTCCTGCATCGACTAAAATATTCTCGTTCCCATGAGCAAAAATCAGATCCGGATAATCGCCGCTCGCAGCCATTAGTGATATTTTTTGCTTTTCTTCACCGACAGCATATTCCATCTTCAGCTTTACACCTGTTTTCTCTGTAATCATCTTGCCTATCGGACTTTCCATATTTTCAAAATTCGGATTCGACGTCGCACCATACATGGAGAAGGTGATTGGAGTTAGGTTGTCCCCTGATTTTCTATCCACAGCAGGCGTTACAGTAGTTTTTGAATCTGACACATCATTGATTTGGCAGCCTGTCGCCGAGACAGCAACCAGACACACGGTCGTACACAACAAAAGTAAGTTGCCTAATTTTCTTTTCATCGATAAACCCTCTCCCTATTTTTAATAGAATAATTTAGCTTTTAACTGCACCTAGTGTTAGCCCTTTGACAAAAAATTTCTGTAAGAACGGGTATACGACGAGAATCGGAGCTGTTGCGACAATCGTAATGGCCATGCGGATCGATTCTGGTGATACTTGCATCGATTGCGCACCGTCTTGATTATGCAGTTGGCTTTGGCCCCCACCGCTATTAGCAGTGTTTTGCAATATTTTCATAAGCTCGTATTGCAGCGTCGTAAGGCCTTCTTTGCCACTGTTATACAAGAAAGTATCGAACCATGCGTTCCACTGTGCTACGGCTATGAACAGCGCAATCGTCGCCAACACTGGCTTGCATAGCGGCAGAATGATCCGCCAGTAAATCGTCCAATCACTCGCTCCATCCAGTTTAGCGGATTCTTGAAGACTATATGGCAAGCCATCCATATAAGATCTCAGAACGAACACATTCCAGGCATTCACGAGTCCAGGCAGTACATACACCCAAAACGAATTCAGTAAATGCAGATCCCGCATCAACATGTATACCGGCACCATTCCCCCGGAAAAATAAAGCGTCAGTACCAGTACAAAAGAGACGAATCTACGCGCAAAATAATCCTTCCTACTAAGCGTGTACGCAAGCATTGAAGCACTGATGATCCCTAGAATGGTTCCCAAGACCGTGCGCAAAACGGAATTCTGGAAAGCTGTGAACAACTGATTATATTGGAAGATCGTTCGATAGTTTTCCAGAGTGAACTTCCGAGGCCATATATAAATACCTCCTCGCACGGAATCCGTCGAATCATTGAGCGAGATCGCTAGCACATTCAGAAAAGGATAAACCGTCAAGATTCCCATTCCAATCATAAAAATATACAAGAAACATCCAAATACTCTGTCCGCCCATTTTGAGCGTTTTCCTAGAAGCATTTCCACAGGCAGATCCCTTCCTCCCTTCCATTAAATAACACTTTCCTTAGTGATTCGCTTAAATATGCCATTAGCTGTCAACAGCAAAATAATGCTTACCACCGAGTTGAAGATGCCGATAGCTGTGCCGTATGAATATCGGCCTAGATTGATGCCATAATTAAGTACGTACAAATCCAGTACTTCAGCGTAATCCTTCACTAGCGGGTTGCCTAACAGATATTGCTTCTCAAAGCCGATACTGGTCAGCCAACCGATTGACAGGATCAGCATCACCATGATGGTTGTCTTGATACCTGGCAGTGTGATATGCCAGATACGTCGGAAGCGCCCCGCTCCATCGATCGTTGCCGCCTCATAAAGTTCGGGATCAATGCTTACAATCGCAGCCAGAAAAATAATAGAGTTCCAGCCCGTCTCCTTCCACATGTCGGAAAGCGTGACGATTAGCCAGAAAGATTTGGGTTGAGCCATGAATTGCACCGGCTCATCAATCAGATGAAGGAAAAGCAGCATTTCATTGACAATCCCACTATCGATCGAAAGCATTTTGTAAATCAAGCCGGCCACAATCACCCAAGAAACGAAATGAGGCAAATAGGTAATCGTTTGAATAACCTTTTTGAAATTTGCTCTGCGAATCTCATTCAGTAGGATAGCGAATACAATTGGCACGGTATACCCAATAATCAGGCTTAGGAAACTCATTGCAAGTGTATTTCTCATAACCATATAAAACCTTTCATCCGAGAATAGCTCTACAAATTGCTCGAAACCAACCCAATTCTGCATCGAGAACGACTTACCTGGTCGATAATTCTGAAAAGCCATTGTCCATCCCCAAACGGGGATGTAATTGAATACAAACACCCACAGGATGAAGGGAAATGACATCAACATCAAGTATCGCTGCTCTGATATTTGCTGCCATAAACTTTTTCTCTTCACTTTTGCGAGAGCCCCTCTCTTCGCTATTACCTCCATTTCACCTCTCCTTTGTAAACGTTTTCTTCTTACCTTAATAGCGTAACAAATTTAATATAGTCACAATACCCGAAATATTCGCTCAATTTTCATATGAAAATTAGAGGTGTGCATCCCACATGCACACCTCCATGTTATAGCTTTGACTCATCCCTATATCCAGAGGGAGATTGCCCGACATATTTTTTAAACTTGCCATGGAAATAATCAACATTAGCATAACCTACCTGCTTCGCAACTTGATGAACCTTTAGCCCTTGTAGTAACAATTCCTTTGCTCTCTCGATTCTCAGGCTGTCCAAATATGTATTGAAATATTGACCTGTTTGTTGTTTGAATAACTTTCCTAAGTAACTACTGTTATAATGAAACATTTCGGCCAACGTCTCAAGCTTCAAATCTTTATCGTAATGACGCCGGATAAAAATTAGCATTCGGCCAAAAGCTTGATCCGTTCCCTTCACATTTACCACATCCGCTATCTCACATAACCAATTCTCCAGATCTGTGAGCAAGGTCGCGAAACAACGGTAATCATCTATCTTGTACTGAAACGTCTCATATGGGTGCATGCTCTCCCTTAGCACTGCGCTTGTCTGAGTCAAGCCGTAAATAATCTTCGTATATACGAGTGCAAAGTTCGATTTGATTCTAGATTCCGTACATTCTTCCCATATAAGCTGACGGGCCAAATCGCCGAGTATTTTGCCGATGAGCATCCGGTTAGCCGCCTCTACGGCGAACATCAGTTTCTCAACAGCTTGATCTGCATGAAAGGAATCACCCTCTACTGCTTCATAAGGATCAGAAAACAGCTGAGAGATATTACCTGCGTGGTCATAATCCGCAATCATCATCTCGTCTCCGCTGCGATAAATGAATGCATGGACTGCAAGCTTCATAGCCGTTCGATATGAATCATGCAGATCCTTCTTCCGCTTCACTTCATGTCCGATGAATACAGTCATTTGCGTTTCATATTCGGCAGCTAGGAGATTTCTTGTCTCCTCGAGCATTGGTCTAATGAATGCAGTTAAAACCTCCTTCAGCAAAATAGCTGTGAAGCCTTCCAGCGTGAATACATAACCGAGTCCCTTCATTTGAATGCCTTTCTGCAACTGCAGTTTCGCCGCTCTCTTTGCCTTTTCAGTAACTTCCGTTGAGCCGGAGAGCGATGGTTCTAACTGAACCAATAGGACTCGGTAACTCTTCCATTCCAAAGCAAGTTCCCGTACAACAGCTGAATGCCCTTCCTCCCCCTCGTTGCCCACAACTATCTTTTGGAGCAGTTCTTCCTGATATAGCTGAAACATACTGGACTTCTGTTTCTGAGCTGTTCGTTCTTCAGACAGTAAATTGTACACGCATCCCAACCGATTCTGCAGTTCATCCGGATCAATTGGCTTGAGCAAATAGCTATCGACACCATATTTGATTGCTCTCTGAGCATATTGAAAATCGGAGTAGCCCGTTAAGAGGATAAATTGGCACTTCATGTCTTGATTCCTAATTTCCTCAATCATGGCTAGCCCATCCATCCCAGCCATCCGAATGTCAGTTAAGATGAGATCTGGTTGCAGCTTCGCCCATTGTTCCAAACCTTGTTTGCCATTAGAGGCATCCCCAGCAATCCAGAAACCAGATCGCTCCCAATTGATAAGCGTCCTCAGCCCTTCGCGGATGGACGGCTCGTCGTCTACAAGCATCACTTTAAACATATTCCTCCCCCTCCATTTTCAAACGTAAAGTAACCCTTGTCCCCTTTCCAGATACGCTTTCAATCCCAAGTCCATATTCTTCGCCATCGGACAATCGAATTCTCTGATGTACGTTCCTAAGACCGATATGCGTCTGTGACCCCTCTTCTGGTTCATTTAGAGTATGAACCACATGGTCCAGTTGTTCAGGTTCCATGCCGATACCATCATCAACTACTGAAATTTCCAGCTGCCAGTCTACAAAGTTTACGTGTATACGAATTGTGCCGGGATCCTCCTTGCATTCAAGACCATGAATAACCGCATTCTCCACTAAAGGCTGTAGGATCAGCGGGAAAATTTTGAATGACATAGCCCCTTCATGAACATCCATGTGGAAGTTAAGTCGGTCACCGTATCGGAATTTCTGGATTGCAAGATAGCCATTTACGTTTTCAAGTTCTTCGGCTAAAGGAATCTTGTCATTGCCGAACTCCAAATTTTTTCGCATTAATTTGCCAAGTAGCATGACCACATGTGCAATCTCCAATTCCCTACGAATATGGGCTTTCATTCGAATCGTTTCCAGCGTGTTGAATAGAAAGTGTGGATTGATCTGACTCGCCAACATTTTCAACTTGATTTCCTTCTGCTTAACGATCAGTTGATTCTTCTGTAGGTTTGCTGTGGATACTTCCTCCATCAAATCCCGAATGCTGCTGACCATGGAATTAAACTGTCGAGACAGTTGCCCAATCTCATCTTTGCCTTCCATCTCTGAAAATGCCGAGAGATTACCCAGAGCAACCTTCTTAATTTCCTTACTCAATCTCTTCAATCGTCTTCCTAACGTATTGGAGAATACAAGGATGAGGATAACTGCGATTAACATACTTATACTGGTAATCGTAAAGCTAAACAATCGAATCCGATTGGCCTCATGAACAATCGTTTGAACGGGAATAATGGAAACAATTTTGAAACCGCTCTGGCTAGCATCCGGCAAATAATTGTTCACAATTACCTTAGATGGTTCACCCTTGTAAACGGTTTCATACTCAAGTACACTTTTTCCCTGCCGCTCCGCCTCCATAACATTTAAATGCAGTTCTGCCACCGTTTCGCCGACTAAATCCGTGTTCTTTGATGCTGCAACGAATCCATCGGCTGTAATTAACATCGTCTCAAAGGGTTCTTGGCTCAGCATAGATTGGAATACAGCAGGATCTATGCCAATCACCAGCATTCCATAGTTGCTATCACCATAGAACCCGATCTTACGTATCAGACTGATCATATAGCCGCCACCAAATGTTTCATTTTTCAGGTAGCGCCATTCGATACGGCCTTTGGCATTCAATGCTTCTTGAAACCAAGCCTTGGAAGAAGTCTGCTCATCCTCATAAAAAAATTCCCAATTGTTGAGCATAGTTGCATTTTTCGTATAAAACTGGATGCCCGAAATCACCTTGTTCAAACGCATATAATCCTTAAAATCGGTATACTCAGAGTAAGCCTTCACAACCTCATAGGTGAATTCATAATCTGTATTAACAATCGTCCTTAACGTTTTATCCAGCAAAATTTCGTTAGAGATGTTAATCGGAGTCTTCATAATCTCGTTCGTGCGATTCCTGATCTTCTCAACACTTTCCATCGACATTCTAATCGCATTGTCCAATGCCATCTCTCTGAGAGATTGCGTTAGCATGATGCCAACAAGCAGAACAGGAATCGCTACTACGACAAAATAGGATAACAGCAGTTTGTTATAAATCGTAATTGAATTTAAAAATCGAGCCAAAACTTGCAACATATTAAACTTCTCCAAATGAGGAATCAGTAGTGCCCAATTGATTATGAAGTGGAAGCCATGACAGTACCTCCTGAATACTCTGGTTCCAATACTCCCAATTGTGAGCACCAGGTCCCTCTGAATAAGTCAACGGCAGCCCTAACCCCTTGCAATGATCGCGGAAGCGAATCGTCTGTCCGTACATTGTGTCCTCAGTTCCGCAGCAAGCGTATAATAGCGGCTTTAAGCCATTGGTTTCCACCAGCCGAGCAGCATTTGCAAACAGATCATGCTTGGATCCCTGTATCATTTCTGCACGACCGAAGATTAGCGGAAAATCAGCTATTCCTTGACGATAACCATCTTCCAGATCAAGCGCACCAGACATGCTAGCCCCTGCGGCAAAACGATCTGGACAACAAATTGCCAGTTTTAGCGCACCATACCCTCCCATAGATAAGCCAGCTACAAAATTTTGCTCACGTTCAGCTGATAAAGGAAAGAAGGACCTGGCCAACTGTGGCAACTCCTCGCTAATGTAGGTCCAATATTTTCCGCCATGCAGCATATCTGTATAATAACTGCGATTTACGGCTGGCATCACAACAGCTAAACCAATCTCGGCAGCATACCTTTCGATCAAGGAATAACGCATCCATGCTGTATGATCGTCAGACAATCCATGCAGTAAGTAGAGCACTGGATGCTTAACAGGATTGCTGCGAAGCTCACTCCCAATCGGAAGTCCAAACCGTTGGGGCAAAAGCACATACATGGATGTTGACAAGCCTAGCACCTCTGAATAAAAATGACAATGAAACCAAGCCATTCTGCATCCCCCTAGTCTTTTCATAAGTTATAATGTGTCGGTCCTGCTATGTGGATACATGGAGAAGAGGATCAGGCAACTCCTTTATTGGGATTGCCTAGATCTAAAAACAAAAATTGGTCTTCTCTACTACTGACATATGGACATCTTAAATTAATTGATTGCTCGGAGTCGACGGACTATGAGTATCTTTTTTTGAAAATTTTAAATATCCACAAAATGTTAAGGTAAGAAGGAAATGTCCCTCAGGAAACAAATATAAAATCTTCTGAAACGAGACCATGCAAGCCTGACTTTTGAATAAAATCAAACCTCGAAATGGAAAAAGTATGAGATAAAAAAAGCAGACCGGCCCTCGTCAGAAGGTGGGCTGCTTTCTCTCTATTAACTTCAGCATTCTCCTCACATTCACGACGAATGCAGTGAGATAAGCCTGTATTGCAACGAAATTGGCCTCATATCTTTATTCCGTTTGATTAGTTCCCAAAGGTAACACCGGCCACATAATGTTGCTAAAGGTAGCCTCGACAAATTGACCGTCCACACCTGCGGATAATACCAATCCCATTGTATATGGCTCGGTAAAGGCAAGAGTATGCGAGCTTCGCTCGGTCCATTCGGCACCGTCGATCGACGAGTAGGTTTTCACGATACTCCCCACTTTTTTAACCTTCAACCATATAGGCCACATTACCTTGGCGTACCGAAAACGGGATTCGCATCAACATTAATGCAGGATGGTCGAGAGTGGGAATGGTGATTTAACAACAAGCAGTGCTCGACAGTAATGTAGCGAATAAGATGATTAAACTGGATTGGCAGAAAGCTAGCAAAGCTGGCGTGGATGATCAATCAAATTATATTTATTGGCTGGCAATTGAGTTTCTCAAAGCATCAGCCTATGGACTTTGGAACTTGAACCATAAGAGATAATTTTTTGGCAATCTCATTAGTAGTCATACTGCTAGAGTTTAATATGACATTATCAACTAATGAAGGAGCATGATACATAACTTCGTCTCTTGAAACTTTGTGCCATATTGGCCAAATTCTTTGTGTTCCCGTTGTCATTGCTTGCATGAATAGTCCATCATGCTCGTGCTGGCTCCAGTATTTTTTGAAGATTGAGCTAGAAAAAACAACAATCCCAAATGTAGATTGAATCAATCCTTTTTCTATTGATCCCCTAATAATATCCCCGACTTTTAGAGTAAATTCATCGTAACAAACTCTAATACCTAACCACTCTAACTCCATGACTAACGGACTTACAAATTCTTCTTTATCCTCGCTTGCATGAGAAATAAACAAATCAAATGTTTTATCATGAGCAAGTTGCTCTCTTTCCAGTCGTATCTGTTGTTCAAATCGTTTCAACCGCTCTAGTTCTTGCTCTTTCGAGAGTAGTTTTTGGTTATTTTTGAGTTCTACTGTTTTACTCACAAGCTTTTTAGATAATTCCGTACGCTTACTGCTAATTTTGGTGATATCCTTTTGTAACTTGGAAATTTCATTCATTTTACTACTATATGTGCTTACTGATGTGCTTTTAGTAATGCTTCTTTCGATTTGTACAATTCTTGATAATTTCTGTGCTTCATTTTTATCTTCCTCTCTCATTTTCTTTTGTATGTGGGCGATATCTTTTTGTAGTCGGTTAATAACAGTTAGGATTGAATCAATAGACATAATGGAACACCTCTTGGGCATTGTGAATTAACTCGATATTATTCTACTTGAATAAAAATGACAATGAAACCAAGCGATTCTTGATAGCCATAGTCTTAAAATAATTTACTATATGATACATGGAGAAAGAGAATCAAGTGGCCAAGGAGATGTTAATGGCATTTTTTCTATTTCTATGCATGTGAATCTTTGTTTACTTGCTACATGTAACATCAACGCTTCATCCGATCTTTTGGCTGCTTCCTTACTATCCCAGACTGTTAGTTCAATCCAGAGTTTCATTTCCGCTTGATAAAACACATTGCTCTTCACAAAACCGGGAATTTCTTCCAAGAATGCGTTCAACATGTCTACTGACGCTTTATATGCCTCAAAATCTGAATTAGACAACAATTTATATAGAATTAACTCATAATACTTCTGCTTCATAGACGTTTTCTTCCTCCATTTGATATCCGAAGAAGGTTTATCTACCGAATGGCTTTCCTTCTTTACTATCCGCACTCCAGTATCCAACTATCCGTCTTCTGGATGATAGACTCCACATTATTGTTCATTATAGATGTGTGCAAGTTCCACAAGCTGCTCCTGAATACGTTCCCGTACTTCTATAGGACTTATAACTTCAGCCTCTGAACCTAACGAGATAAAAAAAGAAACAGCCCACATTATATAGGATGAACTCATATTCCGAGCAATAATACCTGTTCCGTCATCGTTTACTTGTAATCCGTTAACCAACCACACATCCACTTGGCAACGAGCAACTCCACGCTCAGTTAATCTTACTTCAAGTTCCAATTCAGTCTCTACTACTTGAACTCCAAGCCATCGATCTATAGCCGCATCAGAATCTACTAGGAAGTTCGATATCGTCTTTATATCCGTTGCTTCACTTATAATTGGCTTAACGGAAGCAAATTGATCAGTGCGAATTACATGTACTTGACCAGTTTTGATATCCATGGCTGGACAGTACCAAAGACCGTTCATTGCATACAGACCTAATGGCAGCAACGTACTCTTATTTTCGCCGCTATACGAATTAAATACCGCTTCAACATTGGTCCTTTCCAACGCAGCTTTTAATAATAAATGCAGATACGGCTGTTCTACAGTAGGGGTCCAAATACGAAGTCTTTTCTTGAGCCGTTCTATTCTATGTTTGATGTCATCTGGAAATGAAAAAAAAAGTTTATCAAGTGTGGTCTTAATCTCTGCATCAAATGGAAGAGAACCGAAGTACTCCAGTGACTGACAAGCAAAAAAAAGCCCAATTGCCTCATTTTCCGTAAACCATAGTGGTGGTAATGCTCTTTCCTTTAAAATCTGGTAACCTCCGTTAACACCATACTCAGTAAATATAGGTAATCCTAATTGCTCCAAGTCTTGAAAATCACGTAATATCGTTCTCTTCGAAACTTCAAACTGCTCAGAGAGCTGCTTAAGAGTGAATTTCCTCTTTGAGTTCAAGGTCATCAGGAGTGAAATAAGCCTCTGTGACTTGTTCATTGCAACCCCCTTAAACTAAAATACCGACTAACCTACATAATGACAATTCGCAAACATGCAAAACCAACTCTATTTCTTATTAGCGTGCAATATGTTTACGAGCTTCACTAAACACCTTTCCACTTTTTTTAGTTCTAGACTGGCAGATTCTTTTACTAATCTATCTTGATTAATTAGCCGTTCTACATACATGAGCTGTGGATTTATATCATAAAATATCATATTATAAGTACTCCCTTATTGCTTATTTGGATTGCCTAGATCTAATGTCAGAAATTGATCTGCTTTACTACTGACATATTCACATGTTAATCTATGTGATCACTTAGAGTCGACGGACTATAAGTATCACCGATGAAAATACTGAGATACCTCAATATTTTAATTTTGTAATGCTACAGAAATGATAAGGTGGGAAAAATGTCCTCAGGAAATAAACACAAATAAACCTTCCGGAATGAAAGGTATATTTGTGTTTATTTGTAGGGGATAAATGGATATGTTCCTCCAACCAAATTAAAGCCTTGCTGACAGCAACGTCAGCAAGGCTTATTCCATTATCAGCTATTTATTCACTGGGAGAGGAAGTGGGTTTTTGTAATACTCAATGGCTTTCTCTCTCAAAAGTCCACCATCATCGTCGCTATAATTCGCAACCTTGTCATTCGTATGCTTGGAGCCATCTCCCCAACCTGCAGTGATATTTGTAAGTGGAGCAGGGTTAAACACACCATTCTCATCTTCCCCTGCATCTTTAAACTTATTATAATGTGCAGTTGAAGTCGGTTGACCTGCTCCAAACATCAGTCCTTCAATGCCAGAGTCAGCCAATTCTTGCAAGTGAGAGAAGAAGTACTCAACTTTGTTATCTTGCCAATGGCCTGGCGTGTTATTCATCGTACGATACACTTGGTTACCTACAGGAATTTGCCATACCATGATTTTCTTTCCTATCGTATCTGAAACTCCTTTAACGAACTTTTCCCATCTGTGAAAGTTAGGCAGCGTCAAGTTGGTACGATCCAACCAATTTCCTAATTGGGGACCGGATTGTGCACCTGAATCATTATCGTCAATATCCAGCAGCACGTAATCATAAGGTTGAATTCCATAAGGAAGATCCTTAAATCCATTTTGCACAGCAAACTCCCCAGCTTTTTTGGCCAAGCCCAGCACGTCTAAATTAGGATCTGTATTCTTGGTTACATCCGTCAAAGTTCCCCAGCTGTTTACATGAGGAGCCATCAAAACATTGGGCGCATACAAATCACGCAGTCGAAGTAAAGCATAATTATAACCTTGATATGTATCTGGTAAACCTTCCAATTCAGGCATCCTTGTACTAGATACAGCTGCATTCAGGAACGCAGGGTTATTGCCTTGACCCGTACATTGATTGTGACAACGCTTATTATCAAGAACTGCTTGTTGCGCATAACCAGCCAAATCAGGGTCAATATGGACAACTGCCGTTTTCCCGATACCTTGTCTTCCATTATAATCGCCTGTTCCAATTAATTGCATCATTAACTTAAATTCTTCAAAATAAGAACGCATCGCATATGGATCATTCAAAGTCATGAGATCGTCCTGAACTTCTCCGCATTTCAGGCAATCTGCTGAAATGGTTTGAAGCATTTGATAGAAAGTAAATACAGGTGTATACCCACGTTCTGTTGCTTTTTTTGCATAGTCATATACATATGCGCCTTCCCATTTTCCTACATTGCCTTGATCCCAGTATCTCCAACCGTCCGCACTATTAACACCGCCATTTAAGTAACGGTAAGCAAGATCCCATGGAGCTCCGGTTTGCGGCATCCAACCCGTAATACCATTTGCATCGTTATTTGTTGCAAACACGCCAAGCTTCATCGTTTTAGCAAGTTCTGGCTTTTTTGCCGGTTTTGGAGCAGAAGCATCGACAGAAGATACAACTTTAAAGCTGGTCGCTCCTTCAGCCGATTTGATTTTATGCGTCATATCCGGGTTATACAACTCTACATTAACTTTGTAAGTTCCATCAAGCACGTACTGAATGACGTCTTCTTTTGTTTTAATGGAACTTGGGTTCATCTTGATCCATTTTGGCAACGTCCAGTTCATATTGAGTGTTGCTGGCTTATCGGAAGAAATCGTTTGATTTCTAAGCTCCTCGGAGTGTACTGTTTTACCTGTCAGAACATCGACGAAATTCACTTTGATAGAAACTATAGAAGGAACTGTGCTTCCTACCTTTGCAATTACATTCAGCGTCTTACCTGCACTGACCTCCGGTTGTACAGTTGTCGCGGTCAGGATGTATTCCATTGTAATACCACCTGTAACTTCGAACTTCACAGCTTCCGGATTCGTGTAATAGACACGCACGCCGTCTGGCTTCGCTACAGAAACTTTCAACGTATAAGTACCATTGACGGCACTACTTGACGCTGTCCACTCCGTTACATACGTGTTGGGCACGTCTTTAGTAAATTGCACATCTTTTTGTTCTTGTCTGTCAACCAGATTTCCAACCTGATCGTATAATTCTGTAATGACAGTAGCTAATGCTGTTTCTGAGCTTGTTAATTGTGTATCGATTACTTGCTTTTCACTCGGTCTTATAATATCTGCTTTTTTCGTGCTTTTCATGATGATATCAGGAATGATGCCCCAGGAAATTTTAAAAGAAGTCGCATTTCCATTCCAGCTTGATGGCCAGTTTGATCCCCAGCCTGGTGCAAAGGCAGCTACTCGAATTGTATAGTCTCCGCGCTCTTGGGAGACAGGAATATTCCAAGTTACCGGATATTGTCTGGTGACACCCGCTTTAAATATTTGGTTATCCACAAAATATTGATAAACTTTCGTGTTTCCTTTATAAACCTCAACATCAACAAGTGCTTTAGCATCTACATCGCTGCCTACCTCCGCCATAATTGTCGCTGTGTAACCAGCTTCCAGAACAGGATCAACTGCTGCTTTCAGCGTCCATTTTGCTATCGATCCATTGTCTGGACTTTCACCACCTGGCGTTGGTGAGGGTGTTGGAGTTGGCTCTACTACAGGTGCCGGAATGACATTAAATTGTGCAGCCACAGCATTCAAGTAGTAAGTTTGTGTGTGCTCTGTGTTATAAATACCCAGTTCCAGCTTGTACGTACCAATTTCTGCTTTATTGGAAGGCGTCCATTCTGTTGCCAATGTTTTAGCTATTTGTTTATAGAAAGTCTCATTTGAAAATTCTTTTGCGAATACTGTCGTTCCTTTAGGATCGATAATTTTAGCTTGCACAGTACCTGAAATATTAATGTCACTCGTAGCTGCAACTTGAATCTTAGCTTTGCTGCCTACCTCCACAGAACCAGGGGTCACTTGTGACAAGGCCGTGAACTGTGCTTCTGGCACACTCCCGTCATTTACGTTGATGACTCCCGCCTTTGCATTCCAAGCGTATTGTTTTTCCCAACCGATTCCAAAAATACCAATGGAAATCGGGTATGTGCCTGTAGCAAGATTAGCAGGGACTTCCCATGATATAGGAATTTCCTTGGCTATATTCTCAGTCAACGCTTGTTTATCAAACACTTTTTGAAAAATAGGACTGCCTGTGTAAGGATCGACAATAACTACGTTAACTAATGCAGCAGCTGTTTTGCTGGAAGTTACTTTGGCAGTAAAACTAGCTGTATTTCCTGCTTTTGTTGAAGTTCCATCTACAACTGCCAGGGTCGTATATACAGCCGTAGCCGCAGGATTATCGCCTTTTATTGTAAAAGTACCGAGTTTAGTATTTTTATGGTAAACGGCACCATCAACACCTGTCAGCGTAGCTTGGAGTGTATAAGAACCAGAGGCTGTGTCCGCTGGAACGTCCCATTTCAAAGGTTGTGCTTTGGCTACGCCTGGTTCGTAAGTAACATTAGTAAAGTTTTCTTCATACACTTTTTGATTGTTAACGTTAAATACAGCAAGATTCAAATTCGCCGTCGCTTTTTTGTCACTTGTGAAAGTAGCTGATAATGCAGCTGGCGTTCCAGCAGGTATCGTAGCGGGAACTGTCGCCATAGAAGTGAATACAGGAGCGCTGTCTGGAGCATCATTGCCACCGGAGGAGCTTTTGACTTCAAATGGCGCAAGCCCCCAGTTCCAGGAAATGGATTCGGAGTAACCTGCTCCAAATACACCCAAGCTGATTGTATACTTGCCAGCCGGCAAGCTAACAGGAGTTTTCCACTGAACTGGATAGGAGGTCGGTGTTCCTGCGGGCAAAACTTGATCTTTCAAAATTTGTTCATAAACCTTCACTCCGTTACTTCCAATTACTTGAAACTGGAATATCAGTTTTTTGTTTACAGCGGCAGTGGATGTAAGTGTAAAGTCGATTGGTTGTCCCGCTTGAACAGATGATGTACCTGCTTTTACGGTAGTAGCTACAGATGCAGTTGCCGCCGCCGCAGACTGAATGGGTGTAAAAGATGTAAAAGGACTCGTCAGTAAGGTTAGCGCTACAATGCTAACAGCCAGCTTCTTTTTTAAAAGTTTAACCTTCATGGTTTCTGTTCCTCCTAAGTGATGTAATAAATTCCTTACAGTTCTACATGCTTGAAATGTAAGCGTAGTCCTATACCTATTTCTTTCCTCCTTATGGTGCAGCATGGAATTAACTACAAAATTAAGTATACCAATGAAGAGTGACAACTACTGTCACCATTCCTTGGTATACTTAAAATAATGACGAAACGTATCATTTTATGTCGATGTGTGGAGCACCCATTAATTTGAACTGAGCATACGCTACTTCCTAAAGGTAGGTGATAACGATGGCCCCAACACCTGGTAGACCCAAACTAATGCATTATCCACCCGTTTGTTCCGTTCTCAAATGTAATAATACAATAAGATCGAAGGGACTTTGTAGCACACATTATCAACGTATTCGCCGCAATGGTAACTTAGATATATACCGAACACAGCTCAAAGTTAATGGTATATTACTTGAGGTCCAATTACTTTCTCAGCACCTGTCAATGACTAAAAGTGGAAGTGATATTAGTTACGATGAGTTAATCTTCGAATGTAGGAAATCCATGGACTTAAAACCTTATATAAATAAGCAGATAGATATATATAAGAAAATGCTGGATTATAAAGTGCAATCTCACAATTCCAATTTACAGCACCCTGAGATCATTATTTTAAGTAAAATGATTGATATTCTAATATTGTGCAACTGGACATTATAGTGAGGAAGTTATAATTTCTTTATCAACTTCAAGAAGCTGCCCAATTGCATTATTGGGTAGCTTTTATTCTTATGAACCGTGCGCATCGATTATTTGTAACACGATGCGATCCCAAAATTCCTTGCATAATAATTCATTATTTTGCCAACAATAGTTTCATTGTTCAGAGAATGTACGTAAAATTGGAGGAAAGCCAATGTCAGGGTCAAAATCTCCAATCAAAAATCAAACCATTTCGGAAAACAATTTATCCGGTGAAAATGAGTCTTCACCGTTTGTATATGCCAGCCTTACGAATAATTTATCTTATCTGCAATCTTTGTTCCAGAATTGCCCCGATGTTGTTTTCAAGCCTTACGTTGTGGAAAGTACAAGTACTTGCCTTATATACCTTAATGGTTTCGTTAATGATGAAAGCATACCACTTCAAGTCATTAAAAAATTGCTATCAAAAGACTTTATGGAACAATACGACCTAAGTCACCTTGAAGAGAGGATGTACACAACACCAATCAACGAAACTAATGAAATGAACAAAGTCGTCAGTGAAGTATTGAATGGACATTCAGTTGTACTAATTGACGAAAGAGACAAAGCATTAATTTTTAAAACGAAGGGCGGCGCTTATAGACAGGTTTCAGAGCCGTCATCTGAGTCTGTTATTCGTGGATCCAAGGACGGTTTTATAGAGAACATTTCAACCAACATCGTTTTAATACGACAAAAAATACGTTCTCCTCGATTAAAGATTATACAAAAAAAGTTAGGAACACAAACACAAACATCAGTGGCGTTAGTTTATTTGGACCACTTGGTAAACCAAGAAATTTTAAAAGAACTCCAGAAGAGGTTAGATCTGATTGATATTGATGGAATTCTTGAAAGTGAATACGTAGAGGAATTTATAGAAGATAGTCCTCTAAGTCCGTTTCCTCAAATTCAAAATACGGAGCGCCCTGATACAAGTGTTGCCAGCTTGCTGGAAGGCCGAATCACTATTTTGTTAGATGGAGTACCATCCGTACTAATTGTGCCGACAACATTTTGGCAATTGTTACAGAGCAGCGAGGATTATTATCATCGTTTTTATTTTTCTACCTTTATAAGAATAATTCGATATTTCTCCGTGTTAATTACTTTACTTCTTCCCGCCATGTACATTGCGCTATCAACCTATCAAATTGAATTGATACCTACAGATATGCTTCTCACTTTGATGGCTAGCCATGAAAAAGTACCTTTACCAGCACTCCTTGAAGCCATCACGATGGAAGTCACGTTTGAAGCTCTAAGAGAAGCCGGTGTTCGGCTTCCTAGATTAGTCGGTCAAACCGTAAGCATTTTAGGTGCAATCGTCATCGGCACAGCCGCTGTTCAAGCTGGAATTGTTTCGGCACCTATGGTTATTGTTACGTCATTAACTGGGATAGCAGCATCCATAATACCAAAGGCAAATATTGCGGATACGCTGAGATTACTTCGTTTTCCATTGATGGTTTTAGCCGGTTTTTTGGGACTATTCGGTATTTCCATTGGAATGGTACTTTTAGGCTCTCATTTATGTAGTTTAAAATCCTTCAAGACGCCATTTATGACTCCCTTTGCCCCCTTATCCATTCGGCAACAAAAAGATGTTTTGGCAAGAGTTCCATGGTGGTTTATGCGCCAACCGCAAAATAAGGACGCGTCGCCTTATCGTTTATTCAAAAGAAGGAGAAGTAACAGATGAAACGGAGCTTTTATTTTCTCTTCAGTGTGTTGGCTTTCTCTTCTACTCTAACGTTAACAGGATGTACTGATCAGAGGGAAATAAACGATGTGGCTTTGGTATTGGCTACGGGTATTGACAAGTCGAATGATGAATTTAAAGTGACTGTTCAAATTCCAATTACTGTAGGACAAGGAGTTGAAGAAGGGAAGAAAAAAGCGTATTACTTGGAATCCAATACAGGTCGCAGTATACAGGAAGCCCTTCAAAAAATACAACACCAAACATCTCATATTCTAAGATTTTCTCACCAACAAATTATCATCATTCATGAGGAAATTGCCAAAAAAAACATTAGTGAAGTACTCGATTTTGTTAACCGTGATAGAGAAACCAGACTAACGACTTATATTTATATCTCCAAAAAAAAATCTTTCGATATCTTAAATACCCCTCCCAATTCAGGTGGAGTTTCCGCTGAAGCTGTTAAGGGGATAGGTAGATTAATGGGTTTAGGAATCACAACTCGTGAATTTCTAGGAAACTTGTATAAAGAGGGAACTGATCCGATTGCCCCCATAGTCGATATTGAAAAAGGTAAACTGGAAGTCAATCGGATAGCAATCTTCAAAAAGGACAAAATGAAATTTATTTCCAACGACACCCAAAGTCTGGGGATCCTATGGATGAAACACAAAGCAATGGTGGGAAAATCAATAACTTTCCCCAGCAACAACGGCAAATTTGTGAGCGTTTCGGTAAGCGGTCAAAAATTCAAGATAAAACCTGTTGTTACCAGTAACACCCCTGAATTTCATATCAAAATATCGGGAAAAGGTTTTATTAGCGAGAGCGTGGAAGCATTTAACATGGAGGATACAAAAATCATTAAACAAATAGAATCAACTTTGGAATCCACGATCAAACAGCAAGTTCAAGATCTCTTAAAAAGCACCTTAGAAAACAGTATCGATACCTTTAGTTTAGGACATTACTTATATGTGTACAAAAATGTGCAATGGGAAAATGAATGGAAAGATCAGTGGGATCAAATGCTTCCCAATATCAAAATAGATGTTGACGTCAATTTCGTTATTGAAAATACAGGATTGAGTATCCATACTTCGAAACAATAAGATTCTGCTTTTATTTATTAGTACAAAGGAGGAATTACTTGGATGAAGGATAACGTAACACACTCACAAGTAGTAATGCTATGTGCGAATGTTATATTGACAGTATCACTCATACATTTTCCTTTGTCTCAAGTAATAATTGCTGGAGGAAACTCTTGGCTAGTTTTTTTCTTTTTGGTTCCATTCATTGTCCTTTTAACTATCGTTAGTTTTATGGGATTAAGCAAAATATCGATGTGGGATGTCCTTTCTAAAAAAAACGGAAAAAACCTTAGGACTGAGAAGATACTAGCCCTCCTCTTTGTTTTATTTGTATCTATACTTCTTCTACATGATTTACAAGCATTTGTTGATTCAATGCAAGTAGCTCTCTTACCCAAGACACCGCTTACCGTAACAACACTTATTACAATATTGGTGTTAATTTATGTTGCGCGATTAGGCCTAGGAAGCATCGCCAACTTTAATGAATTAATTTTTCCAGCTCTTTTATTTTCTATGTTGCTCGCTCCAATCCTGCTATTAAACAAGATGGACTTAACAAACGTTGTACCAATTATTAACGTGGGAACTTTTCCATCTTTATTGCAAGCCGTATTTAACGCACTTCCATGGGCTACTGAAACAATTATTTTGTTAGCACTTTTAGGACAAATGACGCCTCTTAAAAATATAAAAATCGCCATAATTTCTGGAACAATGCTTGGTCTTTTCTTACTATATCTCATCATTTTCTCCGAACTTGCGATTTTCGGGGAAGACTTGATGAAAAATCAAAGTCACCCTACAATCTCTATGGACAGGGAAATGAAAATCACAAATTCTATTGATCGACTCGGCTTGGTGCTTTTTTTCTTCTGGATTCCCACCGTGTTTTCTAAGATGTCTCTTGAAGTTTATGTTTTGTACCGATGTTTCAATGTTATGCTCAATATAAAAAAAAGTAAGAGCATGACTTTTCTTGCACCAATCGGAATAGGCATCCTGAAACTAATTTTGTTTAAGAATGTGATGACATATAATTATTTTTATTTAAAAAACAATAATTTGGGCGGAAGTATCATGCTAGTTTTGGAGATATTTATCGTCTTTTTTTTCATAATGGCTGTTAGGATGAAAAAACGAACAAACAATTATTAAAAATTAAGCAACGCGCTAGAATAGAAATTACCATCTAAGAACATTTTAGATTGTAAACAAATGCTCCCATGTTCTTGGATGGTATTAAGCAATTTTTGTCTTATTAATTATTTACTATTATTCCACATTTGCTTCTGCGCTTTCCTCAAGTGCAGCTTGAGTTTTGGATTGCAGGCTGTCTAGCGCTTCGTGAATAGAAACTTTACCTTCTGAAGATGCCTGCAGCTCCCTGTCTGCTAATACATTAAACTGCTCAATGAAATCTTCAGGTAACTTATCGAAATCCTTATAAGTATCGTTCTCAGCTAACGATGGTTTCAATTCATAGAAGGCTTCCATGTGATGGCCTTGGTCATCTTTAATGAATTCTTTACGAATTGGCAAACCACCTCCTCTTTTGGCCTTCGCCAATACTCTTACATAGTCCTTACTATGGATATAGTTGATAAATGTCTTGGCTGCCTCTACATTTGAAGATTTGGAGTTTATAGCCAATATTGGATAAAACGCTGTAACACCATAATCTGGTTCCTGCGGATTAACAGGCATGGTTACCATATCCCAATGACTAACAGCTTTATCAGGAGCTGTCCTCTGAGCTTGCTTTATCGTTTCCATAAGAGTTGAACCATCTATGGTCATAGCTACTTTTCCAGCTATGAAAGGATCCCTCAGAAGGAATTCCTCCATAGTTACGGGGCCGTTCGTCGTAGGAGGATCTTCATGGTAAATAGCATTTGATTTGAATGCTTTCAAAGCCGTCTCATATACTTCGTTCCATGATTCAGTGTTGATTGTGATTTGTTTCGTCAAGGAATTAACGTAACTGAGCCCCCTTGTGCGGCCGATGGTATCGCCCAGTTGAAAGAGGTTTTCTTGCCCCTCCCCCATTTTCAGACCATACATCCGCTTGTCTTTCTCGTCAGTTGGGAAACGTGAGGCCAACAAGATCAATTCATCCCAACTCATCTTGTTCTTAGGATACGAAATACCGTACTTATCGAACAAATCTTTGTTGTAGTAGACCGCGGTGCTGTAAAATTCTGTAGGCAAACCATTCAATTTTCCACCACCCTTTTCCCTTAAGTAATCCATAACACCAGGGATGAGCTGATCCTCGTCGAACTTATCTTTCTTTGTAAGCAACTCGAGGTCCATCAATCGACCTTCAGCAGACATCTTGGCGTATTGTGTGGAATCAAGCAAGAGTATGTCCGGGTTATTCCTATTGACGAAAGTACTTATTAACTCTTGATAAGTTTGCCCTTGTTCCGCTTTCAGATTTCCAGCAGAAACGACTTCTAACTCAATGTCGGGATATAGAGCAGAAAACAACATGCCATATTGTTGGTAGAAACCCTCCTCGCTTTCGTGCATTATGCGAAGCTTCACGTGTTCATTCATTTTCTCGTTACTGCTACTTCCCAGGCTGCATCCTGTTACAAGACTTATAGTCAACGGAAACGTAAGGGCAAAATGCATAATCTTGTTTACTTTCATATTCTCACTCTCTCCATTAATAATTATTGTTTGACTGTAGGCAATGAATTTTCCCATTATTGCTATTATACCTATGAACAGTGACATTAATTGTCACCTTTCAATTGTTATACTTAATTATTTTTAAAAAAAGACCTTGCGATGGTTAGTCGCAAGGTCAAAATAACTATCTCGAAGAAGAATCAGTTGGCAACCTCCGTTAAATCGAGATGCCATCCTCATTCCACATCCTATCTACTATTGAACCTATTTCAAATAGCACAGGATCACTTTTTTTATCCTTTAGAAAACCAAAATGCAGGTCAATATAGAGATCGATACCTTCCCATATCTGTAGCATATTTTCATTAGCAAACTGAATGGCTATTGGCTCGGCTAACAATGAACAACCAATTTCTCCTTGAACCAATTTCCCAATCAAAGCTTCGTCATCGACATACATGATTTTTTGGGGAACTATATCCTGTTGCAGGAAGTAATCGATAGATTGTTTATAGAAGGGACAACCTTGTGTTGTCCAAATCCACGGTTTCGCTGCGAAATACTCCAGGTTGAGCACCTTCTTTGGTGATACATCCCAGCTCTTGGGATAGACCACCACCATTTTGAAGGAATAGAGTTTGATGGAGTGAACGGCTGTGTGCGCAACGTTTCCATAGTAAAAACCCGCGTTTATCTTTGAATTAGTCAAATCCTGGGTGAAATCTTCACTTTTAACATCAATAAAATGCAATTCCACCTGCGGCAAGCATCCCGAAATAGACTCGATCAATTTCTCAATTCGAAGGAGCTGCCCGTCTGTATTTAGCCCGATTCGAATAGTCTCCATTGAATCTACCTTCAAATCACTCGCTTTAAGATAGAAATTCTCAAGAGTGCCGAGAATTTTCTGTGCTTCCAACAACAACTTTGAGCCCTTTTCTGTAATAGTCATTCCTTTGGATGTTCGAAAAAAGAGAGAAAAACCCACTTCTTTCTCCAAGGCCTTAATATGTGCACTTGCAGCCGGCTGACTTGTGTTTAGATGCGCTGCCGCTTCGGTCAAGTTGCCAGTTCGGGCAATTTCAATAAAGGTTTTCAATTGGTAGAGCTCCAACTATCCGACACCCCCTAAGAAGTATATGTACGAAGCATTCCGTTTTCGCAATGGGTCCAATCAGAACTTCAAATTGGACGGTTTTAATTTAGATGGGATATAGTAATCTCAGAAAAACTATTAGGAGTGTACAAGCATGTCTATTTTCTTAGCAATGTGTTTCTTTTCATTATCCATGTCAATTTCTCCTGGCCCAGTTAACATAACAATTCTTTCTTCTGGAGTCAATTATGGATTTAAGCGCTCATTACCTTTTGTATCTGGTTCAACTGTCGGGTTTACAATCTTGTTAACTGCTGTTGGGTTAGGGATATTCAATCTCGTAGCGCAAGTCCCTGTATTCTATATATTTCTAAAGTATATTGGGACAGGATATATGAGTTATATTGGGTACAAAATTATGGTTTCACGTACAGAAATCGAGTTAAAAGAAGAACAACTGCCGCGTTTTCATCAAGGTGTTCTTATGCAGTGGCTCAATCCCAAAGCTTGGATTGCTTGTCTTACCGGCGTTTCAGTGTTCGGTTTGAATACTTCCTATTCGATGCTTCTTGCCTTTGTTAGTATTTATTTTGTCATTTGTTATCTTTCACTCAGTACATGGGCTCTTATAGGATCAAAACTACAGTTTCTAATAAAAGTGAAGAATGGGATGAAGGTATTTAATTGGGTCATGGGCGGATCATTAATTCTTGTAGCAATTTTCCTTTTATTTTCGGACTATTAGAATTCTTATAAAATTGGTTTTCTCTTGGGATTCCTGTTTTTTCAAATAATCTCTACCGCGGTTAGAATAATAACGAACCTCCGGAGAAGGGAATACCCTTCCATGGTCACTAAAAAAATGCACCTCCAATTGTTAAATTTGACTAACAATTGGGGGTGCATTTCACAATAATAGTGGCTTCTTTTTGGACTTGTATTGTCGATTTGCCCAACTATATCAAGTCTCTAATGGCTGATCTCAGGTGCGAAAGTTGAGTTAAGCAACTTATTCTTTCTTACGGCCACATAACGTTATCAAAGGTTACTTCGGCAAATTTACTGTCTGTACCTGAAGATACAGCCAATCCTGCTGTAAATGGCCCCGTAAATGTGATGTTACGTGAACTTCTCAATGTCCATATGGTTCCTTCTGCAGACGTGTACGTTTTAATCGTATTCCCTATCTTTTCAACCTTTAACCATATTGGCAACGTTTCTACAGTTGTACCGTCATAATTTTTGCCTGCCCATCCATTGGTATATTCACGGTATATGCTCTTAACCTTAATGGCGCCATCGATGAAGATACCATGATGGGCACTGTTTGCTGCTGAGCTTTGGCGCAGCATAATACCTATTTTTGTGTTCGAGTTTGCGGAAGCACCTATCATAGTCATTCCCGCAATTTTGGCAACAATTGTAGCATCCCCGGTTAAATTGTCCCGGTACACATATCGTAAATTGTCACTCTGTCCCCAGATGTTGGTGCCGGAACCTTTGACCGTTACAGTTGATCCCGCTTGCGAAGTTGTGCCTGTGTAAGTAGTACCTATATCCGCACTATTAAAGCTGTGCACCGTAACATTACTTAAGGTTGCTTCCGCGAATTTACTGTCAGTACCTGAGGATACGGCTAATCCTACTGTAAATCGTCCAGTAAATGATAAGATACGTGAACTCCTCTCTGTCCATAGGACTCCATCTGTAGACGAGTATGTTTTAACCGTATTTCCTATCTTTTCAATCTTCAACCATATTGGCAATGTTTCTAGGGCTGTTCCGTCGTAATTCTTACCTGCCCATCCATTGACAGAATCCCGGTATATGCTTTTAATCTTTTTGGTACCGTCGATGAATATGCCTTGATGAACACTGTTTGCATCCGTATTTTGGCGTATCATGACGCCAATCTTTGTATTCGAGTTTGCATTGGTGCCTAATACTGACATTCCATTAATTTTGGCAATGATCGTAGCGTCTCCGGTTAAATTATCCTGATGTACATATCGGAAATTATCACTCTGACCCCAGATATTGGCACCGGATCCTTTGACCGTTAATAGGCCCCCCAGTTGCGAAGTAGTCCCTGTGTAAGTAGTGCCTATATCCACACTCGTATACTTCTGCTGTGGTATGGCCGGAACATAGGTTGCCGTTACCGTTTTATTGGCATTCATGACGAGGGTTGCCGGGTTGGCTGCACCGCTTAAGTCACCGCTCCATCCACTAAATACATAGCCTGCACTCGGTACTGCAGTCAATGTGACCAGAGTTCCTACGTTATAGGAACCACTTGCAGGATCTAGGGTTATTGTCCCATGTTCTGTCTGGGTTGTCAGTGTAAATTGGGTGGTTGATTCCACAAAGTTTGCCGTAATTGTTTTATTGGAATCCATGGTGATTGTTGCTGGATTCGTAGTACCATTCAGGTCACCGCTCCAACCATTGAACGTGTAGCCCGCACTAGCCGTAGCTGTCACAGTCACCAATGTGCCTGGTGCATGCGTAATACCCGAAGGATTAGTGGATATGGTTCCATGGACAGCGTTTGCTAATAGCGCATAGTCAGTTGACGGCTCTGCTTGCCAGTTAATGTCACTGAATTTAGCAGTCACGAATTTACCGTCCTGTCCTGCTGTAACGGCTAACCCTACTGTGAAGGGATTCGTAAATGTGGCAATCGTTTGTGAACCTCTCTGTACCCAAATCTGCCCATCAACAGAGGAGTAAGTCGTTAATTTCGTCCCCTGTTTCTCCACTTTAAGCCAGATAGGAAGGGTGACGGCCTCAGTCCCCGTATATTCAGCAATGGTCCATTTATTACCATTTCTAAATTGACTTCTAATTTTTTTATCATGGGTAATAAATATCCCTTGGTAGTTGCTTTGTACCGATGTTCCTTGACGTACCATGATTCCTGCTCTTGCATTCCCGGATATCGCGTTAAATTCCGTAACCTTGGCAATAATCGCAGTATCACCGGTTTGATTATCCTCGTATACGTACCTGAAGCTATCGTTTTCACCCCAAAGTATAAGTCCTGATGCATTAATCGTTGTACCGTTTCCATCCTCGATTGTATTCCCTACATAAGTCGTTGTAATATCTGTACTTTCGTAGGACACAAATTTGGCCGATATCGTCTTATGTCCATCCATTTTTAAGTAAACGGGGTTCTCTGATCCAACCAAATCTCCTTCCCAATAAACAAAGCTGTTCCCGCTGTCCGGTATGGCTGTGACCTTGACTATCGTATTCGGAGCATATGCGCCACCAGGCGGATCAAACACAAGAGTTCCTCCGCTGATTGTCGGCACTGTTAGGATACAGATGGCTGGCATTAGGCTAAAGTTGGCTGTTACTGTCTTATTTCCATTCATAGTTATATATGCAGGATTGGCTTTGCCTGATAGACCATCTGACCAACCTGCAAAAGCATACCCCTCATCCGGCGTTGCAGTTAGTTTAACCTGCGAGTTTGCTACGTAAAGTCCGGACTCTGGCGCCGCCGTTCCCCCTGGACCGGAATTTATAGTAAGGTTCTGCATACTCGGCCAAATTACCTGGCTGAATTGTGCTGTTGCTGACTTACCTGCTCGAACTGCGGAAGTAAATAACCCAACGGTCAGCTCCACATTAGGATCGTTCCATCCCCAGAACGTGCTTGTGTTGTAGATGTTCCAGTTAACGCCATCACTTGACCAAGATAGAATAATATCTCTGTTGATGTTTCTTGTTATTTGCAGCCAAACCGGCAAGGTAGTATCGACTGGTGCTAGAGGATACGTATCGAAGTATGCGCCGCCCTTTCGGATCTGCACAACGAGCTTGCCGTTCTTAACCATAATAGCGGCGTAAGTGGAGTCATCCGCCAAATTGGTCCTTATTTGTATGCCAGCCACTGCCTCAGTAGGATTGTCGGTAGTCAAAGCATCGAGCTTTGCAGAAAAAACTGCATCTCCTTTCAGTCCCGCACGAAGTAGATACCTAAAGCTGTCAGGCGCAACCCCAAATTTATTTCCACTGCTGGTTAGTGTATATACCCCGTTGTTTACCTGCGTCGCACCTGACGTCCCTGTCGGCGTTACATCCACGCTGATCAGTCCGCTAGTAGGTTTGAAATTGGCTGTTAGCGTTTTGCTTCCATCAACCGAGAACTTCATCGGGTTCGAACTGCTTAAGAGATCACCACTCCAGCCGGTAAACAGAAATCCTGGTTTAGCCGTTGCAGTCAATGTTACGAGGGCTCCTTCTTCATAAAGACCACCCGATACATTTGCGGGGCTGTCTATCGCTGTAGCGACATTTCCGCCTTCGGTCGCATTAATAGCAAGTGGATAGGTCGGTACCGCCGTGAAGTTGGCAGTAATCTGTTGGTTCCCATCCATATTGACAATTGCGGGATTTGTAAGTCCAGTAAAATCACCGCTCCAGCCGCTGAATTTATACCCGAAATTCTTAACGGCTGTAAGAATAACGTCTTCGCCCTCCATATAAAGCGCTTTCATTGGGTTAATCTTTACAATCCCATTTTGTGAAGTGATCGAAAGCGAATACTGAGAAAGCGGCACAAACTGGGCAGTTATGTTTTTATTGGCGTTCATTGTAACTTGTATAGACGCTTCTGTACCCGTTACATCACCACTCCAGCCTACGAATTTATAACCATAATCAGCTTCCACTGTAAGGGTAACCATATCACCATCACTATAGTTTCCGTCCGGGTTATCCTGTGTAACTTTGCCATTCTCCGCATTGACAGTGATTGCATACACAGCTGCCGTAACGTAATTAGCCGTTACATTTTTATACGTATCCATTGTAACGGTTACTGGGCTCTGTGTGCCTGAGACGTCCCCGCTCCAATGGTCGAACTTATATCCAGGCTTCCCTTTGGCAGTAAGCGTAAGCTGCATGCCCTGACTGTAGGATCCTCCCACAGGGAACACATCTCCCTCTACAGAATTAACCGTCAGGTCATAAGTATTCACGGGAATTAACGGCAGCATGCTTACAGCGTTTGCCGACAAAATGTTTACTGAATATTCATTTTGAGTGTTCCATGAGTCCGTATACCGGTACATGACAGCATGTTCATTGTAACTTGGAAATACCTTTGTTTTCGCTATCGTATTTCCTGCATCATTAAACCATGAAGGATACGGGGCGCTCTGAATATCCGAACCCGGGAATCCCGGCGGAGGTTCAATCCAGCCGCCATTTCCTTGCGCATGCTGAACCCATTGGTATTGGTTGATCTCATTGACAAACCACCTTGGTGATCTCTGCGGGTCTCCAAGTCCCGTAATAAACGATCTGCTTACTGCATTGCTCCCCAATGTATAGTCCCATGTCTTTTGTATACGTTCCAAGTATAACGGGTTTTGTGTAACTCCATAACCAACAACTACTGGCATCAGGTTTGCACTTGTAAATCTCCACCCAATCAAATTCGGGAATCCTTCATCTTGTGCAGAAGCTCCGAACGGTGTCTGATGGTTCATTTCTGATTCTGCATAATTGATGATACCTCCATAGGCCCACTGTCTGAGTGTTTGAGAAATATACGGGTTCTCATACATGGAAACAAATGTTCCTAACCATACGCGATCCAACACCCAATTCCAATGCTTGATTGAATTGTAATTGATTAAGTTTGTCGCCATCTCGCTGTTTATCCAGGGCATGAATTCTTCTACATCTCCCGTAGCTACCATCAATGCACTGGCAGCCAGCAGCATTTCGTTAGACCATGAATGCGGAGTTCCTTCCTTGCTTACATCGTAATAGGTTCCTTCTTTCAGATAATCTGGATCTTGGTAATGAAGCTTGAATCCGTTATAGGCTCTTAGAGCAGCCTTTAGGTATTGCTTACTTTTTTCAGGATAGTACTCCTGCATGAGCGGCGTATTGTAGGCTTGAGCCATTACACCCGCAGCAAACAAGGTCTCTGCCTTATTCGGCCCCTGGGTCCTGTTGTAAAACATTCTGTTTAGTGCTCCGACCAAAGGCACGTTGGTTTCATACGTACCGGTTGTAGGGTCATTGGACTGCGGCCTTAGGTAATTCGTAAGAGCCCCGTCTGTAGATGTATTCATAATAGCTTTGTTCAACCAGTCGAGCTCGTATACAAGCTCATCCAGATAATCGGGTTTTCCGTTTCCCGACTCGGGAATTTCAAGTGATTCCCCTTGAGCCTTAATCTGGCTTGAGAAGTATTTGGCGCCCATCAGCATATCGATGCCGACATAAGCTGAATTATAGGGATACTTGCCCCGATCCCCTGCATCCATGTGTCCTCCGACAAGATCAACACGCGCAGCCTGAAGATTATTGCCATTATCCATGTATAACGCCTGGTCTATCCCGTCATCCAAATGCGCAGGCGGTCGGTTCCAATGGGTATAGGCAGGGTTATCAAGTCCGTGATTTCCGTCGCGCTGTGCAAACAAGGCACGTGTTATGGTATAACCTATATCTTCCTTATAAATCGAGCTACTAATATCAAATGGATAGGATATTCCAATACCCGGTATATACAGGTGGTACCTTCCTTCTGCCTTCAATTGGCTGAAGTCCATGGCATATATATCACTTTTTGTCCATCTGTCATTAGCGAGATGAAGAATGATATCGCCTGTATACACGCTTTTTCCTGTATTCTCATCTATCACATAAAACTTCTTGTAGTCGCTGAAATCTATACTCCCTTGCCCGGTCCAGAGGGACAGGTAAGATATCTTTGACCCTTCCGACAGGTATCCGACCTGGTTGGAGTGTATAACCAGATTGGGTTTGGTATCGTCAAACTTGAATGTAAGAGGTCCTGCATTGGCAACCGCTGAATTTATGGATATGGTGTAGGTTTTACCTTCTTTGAATTTGACAGTAGAAGGTATTTTGAGATATGATCTATAAAACACTTGAATTTTTCCAATATTTCCCGTTAATGTCGGGCTATAGGGAGCCTGCTCGGGGAAATACCTATAATTGACCAATATAGGTGTTACCCCACCGGAAAAATTTGGATCATCATTGCTGGTGATTGTGTAATAATCTGTATTCGTTACATGAGCATCAGAGTAAGGATTGTCAACGAGGCATATTTCCATCCATTGCGAATTGATAACGCTTGCATAAGATACCTTGGGTTCGGGCGCTATGGGCGCACGCTCCTTCAACGCAAACGCTGTACTGCCTGAAGTACTAAAAAGTATACATGCAATCGTGATTATCAAAAATGTCAGTATCCTTCGCGTGTTAGTTTTCACCATCTCGAATTTCCTCCTAAATAATATTATCATGACGTTCGCCGATGAATTGAACTACCCCAGAGTTTACTATTACATGACTAACCACCCCCTTTTCAACACGCTCTATTTAATTGAGGTTTCTCACTTTAAAGTAGTGATCTCCTGAACCTACAGCATAAATAGTAAAATTCCCTTCACGCCTCACGCTTCCTTCCTTACTAAAATCGCATGAAAAAATACCGTTTTCATATTTAATGCTTTCCAAATCATCGGATGGTACATATACATCTGCTATTGAATTAGGGGGGATGGTAATTTTGAATTCAAGATGCGTGCTGCTTTTCTGCCAGCTTGATTTCACCATTCCTCTGATTGTTTGAATTTGTGCACTTGCGCTATTCATATCATTAGGGATATAAGGCTTAATCCTTATTTTCTCGTACCCTGGTTTTGTAGGGGAAATTCCAGCAATGTGCTTATAAAACCAGGCACTTAGTCCTCCTATAAGGAATGCATGGTTATTGGAAGACCTATTATCAGCAAAGCTTTCAAGTGCCGTTGTTGATGCATATTCCTTAATCCAGTACCCCCAACATCCTTTATTGGTATTGTTAGCGAGGTTGTATGCTATATCATTTCTCCCGTTCTCCGCCAGTGCTGCTAATATAGCCTCTGCGCCAAGACAACCCACCGTCATGGTCTCTCTAGTCAAAATATCCTCCACCAGGCTGTCTAACACATTAGCTTTACAGGCATCCGGGGCAAATCCCAGGTAAAGTGCAAGTGCATTTGCTGTTTGAGAATTTGTGTCATAATACCTGTCTTCCTTCAGGAAAGCTCTATTGATCCCTTCTTTAACTTGGATAGCCAGCCCTAAATATAAAGCCATATCGTCTATATATCCCAATTCTCCCGCCATTTTTGATAATAATACCAGACACCTGTAGTAGTATGCCGTAGCAAGGAAGGGTTTAGAGATGTCTTTAATGCTTCCAAACCAATCTCCGAACATGAGACTGTTTTGCAGCAGATAACTACTGTCTAGATGGTTTCTGAAGGAACTCAAGCACCTTGTCATCAGTGAATAATTTTTCAATATAAACGCCTTGTCACCATACGCCAAGTAATAGTCCCAAGGAATAAAAATAACCGCGGAAACCCATGGCATATCAAGGGAATACTCATGACCCTCACTAGGGCATATAAGAGGGACCATGCCGTTCTCTAATTGACAATCAGATATATCATCGAACCATTTGTCAAAGAAGGCTGCCATATCAAAATTGAGGCAATCCGCCTCTGAATGGCAGTGCGCATCCCCAAGCCATCCTTGTCTTTCTCTTGAAGGGCAATCGAGCGGAACCGACACGAGATTGGTCCGGAATGACCATACTGCACTATGCTGCAGACTTGTAAACAGAACATTGGAACTATTGAATTCCGAACCATTCAGAATATCATTATGTACAACCTTCGCAGTTATCCTATCGGCGGTCAGATTTCCCGGATAGCCGGAAACCTCAACATACCTGAAGCCATGGCATGAAAATTTAGGCTGATACAATTCTTCGCCGATACCTTTAAGAACATATTCATCATACTGGGGTTGCGTTTCTGCAAGCCAACCCGCTTCAATGCTGCCTGGATTTATGCTTCCATCCGGATTAATGTTTTCTGCATAACGGAGGGTGACTTTGGTGCCTGCTGTGCCTTTAACGGTCAAACATAAGGTCCCGAACATATTTTGACCAAAATCAACAACATATGTATCCTCTTGATCGTTGGATATGGATACAGGCTTTAATTCATTGATACACTTTATCGGCTGTAACTGCGCGGTCAGTAGCATGGGGCCGCTTTCAGGAATTGGCCTTCCCCATAACGAATCATCATAGCCAGTCATATCCCATCCATCAGGTTCTAGATTTGCATCATATGTTTCCCCTTTTCCCTCGGATATGCTGCCTCCTGCATAACGCAAAGCTACATAGGGACCTTTTTTTAGTCTCTTCCACGAATGGTCACTAGTAATAATTTCGGATGTACCATCGGTATACCGGATATCGAGGTGGAAAATCACCTTTCTTGTGTGCATGATCCCTAAGACATTGGGTCCGGAATTGAGAAAATCTGTTACATCATACGTCCGATACATGCCCCTTTTAAAATGTGTCTGGCCCGGACTTATCAGGTCTTCACCTACTTTGAAACCATTCATCCGCAATTCATAAGCATTCGCCTTGCTACCAGTAGCGCCAATATAAGCCCTTGCTGCTGATATACGGGCATTTGAATTCGTTACAAATTCCCTTCGCTCGTAATAAATGGCAGTAGGACTGTTCGGATATTCGGAGTTAAACCATCTGCATTGCCAGTCTTCGGGCTTGAACATTCCGGTTTCGAAGTAAGTTTCCTCACTCCATGGCGATTCATTTCCATGTTGGTCCCATATCTTTAGCTTCCACCAATATCGGCTTTTTGAAGCCAGATTGCTGCCATTGTAAATAACTGCATTTTGAATATTAGAGGTAACCTTATGGCTATCCCACATATCCCCTATATGATTGTCAATATTGGGTTTATCGGAAGCTACGATGATTCTATATGCCGTTTGTTTAAACTCTGCCCCGGTACTCTCCATTTCCCAGCTCAATTTTGGTTGTGGTTTGTCAATTCCCAGAGGCGTTATAAAATATTCACATCTAAGCTTAGTAATTATCCCTCTATGTTCAGTAGCTTTTATATGTTCCATAGCATCTTACCTCACTTATCAAATCTTCCTTATCATCTCGTCATCCATAACACACTTATAAGCAAAGATATACATCCCGGCAGACCATGCCTGATAGGCCATTCCGGAAGGCATTCCGCTTCTCCCGTTTAACCATTCGTTGAACTCCCAATCAAACCGTCTTCCAATCTGGTTCGCTTTTGCCAGGTTTTCCAGTTCCTCAATTGCAAATTCTTTTTTTCCTGCTTTCATCAGTGCTGCAACATAAAATCCTCCAACAAAAGGCCAGATGCCGCCGTTATGATATTGGTATTGCAGGTTTAAATGTGCATTTCTGTAATACTCACGCCAGTCCTTATCACCCGGCATGATAGGTGGGTAATTAGCCATGATGGGATATGGCTTGTTCATACCCGTTTGTGTAAAATGGTCTATAATTGTATTTGCTTTTACATCATCTGCAATGTCAAAAAGGATAGCCAGGCTGTTGCCAAGAGCATCACAGTGGTGTCCAAAATCCCTGAAAGATGCATAAGGCAAATAGAACTTACCAAACCAATACAATTCACTGCTCATCCTAATAATCCTTAGCCACTCTTGACAGTAACCATTTTCGTTAACGATTTTTGTTTTTTCTTCCACATCTCCAGGCCAAAGCAAAAGATTCAGCTTTGTTTTAACATCTTCTGCTTTAGACAGACTTTCCTCGCCGCTTTCCCCACTCAGCTCCAGTATGTTGGAATATTCTACGAGTGCTTTAACATATAAGACATTATCATAAAGGACATTCCCTCTGTTTGCATACAAGTCTCCCCAGTCCGCAGCTTCTTGGACCTCGAGCAAACCGCAATTGTTGCTGTCCTGATATTCAAGCCAGAGCATTGCTTTCTTTATGGATTCCAGATTCCTTCTAAGAAAATCCATATCCTTATATCGCTTGTAGTAGACTCCATGCCCTATGACATACCATGGGTTACTGTCTACAGCTCCTTGGGACGACTCAATCCCCGGCTTATTGACGTCAACAGATAATGGGATCATGCCAAGCCTAGATTGATACTTAGAAAGCGTGTCTAGCGTGTTCCTAAAGGAATTTTTAAACACCTCATTTTCCACTAAGGATGCGCCTAAAAAAGTAATAATACTATCCCTTGCAAATACCTGGTTATACCCCTCAGATAATGCAGATGCCTTTGCACCTATTGCATGCATGCACTGCTCTACTACATGAATGGATTGTCTATATGCTTCTTCAATAATGTTCAATTCTGAGCCTCCACCAATATGTTTTATCCTCTATTCAGCTGTCTATTTGCCTATCTGATGAAGCGCTGGAATGAGTAATTTAGGATAATAGATTCCTTTTTGTTCTACAAAATCAACAACAGCTACCCCTGTATGCTCCAAAGAAAAGCTTCCAATTGGAAAAGGCCTAACTCCGAGTAAAAAGTTCAACAATACGCCAAGAGAACCCCCATGAGCAAACACGACAATGGAAAGCTCTTTAGCATGTTCTTTAGGAACATAACCGCCCATACGGCTATGTATGCCAATCTCACTCATCAACTTTAAAAAAGGTGGAATTATTCTTGCACACAAATCATAATATCCCTCACCTAATTCCGTTTTCCAGGTTTCCTCCGCATAGGCATCTCCAGTTTGTCGTTGGATTTCCTCAAACACAGTACTAGGCACTTCTTCCAGGTTCCGATTCGGCATCCACTCATATATAAATGGCAATATCCTTATATCCATTTCCCTTCCAGCCAGGACAATCTCCGCAGTTTGTAACGCCCTACCGTAGGGAGAGGAAAATGCATAATCATATTTTTCTTTTTCTAAAGCCACTGCAGTTGCCTCAGCCTGCTGAATTCCACTCGCGGATAGACACCCATGAACTGGACGCTCAGGACATATAAACGGATCTCCTGCTATTTGTCCATGCCTTATGAAAGTTAGTCTCATGTTTCTCTCCTTCATTCATAATAAAGGCAATGAATGAAGTCTAATGTCTCCACCCATTGCCATTTTCCACTACTCAACCATTTCTGATTTTATTACTTCCCTGCTAACTGTTTCACGTACTGTTTATGCATCTTTGTCATATACGCTTCGACCTGAGCAGCACCGGCAGTATCAAGATCTTTCACATACTTCGCAAACTCTGCTTCTGCCTCCGCCTCTGATTTGGCCAATATGACTCCGAAAGCATTGTCGTACAGCCTCTTATCAACAGCCTGCTGTTTAGCGATTGTATCTGTATCCGCTCCAGCCATTAGCTCGCCAATGGTGGTTGAATCGTACCAGTATGGACTTAATGCCTTGTCTCTTTGTTGTGCCCGTGTATTGTTTGTTGCAACAGGGTCATCTTTCAATATCCAGTAAGTCCCCCAGCTTGTTTTACCAAGGTCTGATCCTACAAGTCTAGAATATTGACTCATACCAGATTCTTTTTCAATATTTGCTTGTTTTTCACCGGCAAGCCATCTATCCAGATAAGTCTTTACCAATGTCGGCTTACCGTCAACCATGTCCCATTGAATCCCTTTTGGTCCATTCATGGCCAAGAAGTTTCCTTCTTCAGTTGTCAAGTAATTGAGTAATTTCATTGCAGCTTCCGGATTTCTCGCTTTGTCGGTGATGATAAGCGCCCCTGTACCTTTTTTGCTTACAGAATTTAAGGTTGGTTTATCCGCGGTAGGGAATTTGAATACAACGTTTTGGAAATACATTTTTTCTGCGTTTGGCAATTTCGCGTCCGTGTAGGTCTTCAAAACGTCAAAGGTTTGGTTCCAACCGCCGATATGAGCTGCAACTCTTGCCGTACTAAGCTTGGATTTCTGCCATGTCGCATAGTCTTGTGTAAATGCTTCCGGATCAATTAATCCTTCACGATACAGTTTGTTGTAAAATTTAAGAACGTCTTGAGCCCAAGGTGCCTTTGGCCAGAATTTAACAGAATCATCCGCTCCCATATATAGTTTTGAATCTGCTGGTGAACCCGCCATTGCGAGCATGCCAAAGTATGGAGATCCCCAGTTACGATTGAATCCGCTCAAAGGGTACATCGTTTGTCCATCAGATGTCTTTGGATATTTCTCCTTTACGAGCTTCAAATAGTTGTACACGTCATCAGATGTTTCCAGCTTTGGAGAACCAAGTGCTTCATAGATATCCGTCCTTATCTGTAAGCTATACCCATATCCTGGTGGAGTAGCTCCTTCTGGCAAATAGGTGTTGGTTAAGTGATAAATGTTACCGTCGCTTTGTTTGAGCATGTTAAGCGCTGAGCCGTATTTCTTTTTTAGATCCGGACCAAACTTATCAATCAAATTATTAAGAGGAATAGCTATTTTATCGGCAATTACCTTCGTAGGATCAGATAACATAATTAAATCAGGATATTCTCCACTGGCGAGAACAACATTCAATTTATCTTTTCCATTTCCTGAATAGACATCCCATTTCAACTTAATGTTCAGTTTTTCCTCAATTGCTTTGGCGACAGGGTTACTTTCCCAGAATGGATCTCCTGTAGGAAAATTCGGTGTACCGCCAGCAGAATTAACAATCGTTAACACGGTCGGCGGTTCTTTCACTGCGCTCGTTTGGCTGCTGGCAACAGGTGTAGCGGTGTTGGTTGCCGTGTTCGAACTACATGCGCTTAGAACGGAGATACATAAAGCTGTAACAACGATCGAGCTTACCATTTTTGAATTCGTTCTCATTACATCTGACACTCCCTATTTATTATTATGAATAGTTTCTGCTAGGCTTTTCGCTAACCTGAAACATGATCATCCCTTAACTGCACCTACCGTAAGTCCGCCAACAAAATATTTTTGTAGAAATGGATACACCATGACAATAGGAATCGTAGTGATGGTTATGGTCGCCATCTTGATGATTTCAGGCGTGAGAATGGAACCTGATTGTTCTAGTCTGGCCGCTTGCGCAGGGTCTGTTGACTGAATCTGTGTCTCCATTAGTATGTTTACAAGAACCCCTTGCAGGGTCGCCAACTCCTTCGAACCTGAAGTAAACATGAAGGTATCGAACCATGTTGTCCACTGCGCGACGCCAATCATTAAGGCGATAGTTGCCAATACGGGAGTCGACATGGGAAGTATAATACTTCTCAAAGTCTTTAATTCAGATGCCCCATCGATTCTAGCAGATTCGGCCAAGGATGGTGGGAGATCTTCGAAAAACTGCCTCATGACCATCACGTTCCAAACACTAATGGCACCGGGAATAATATAAACAAGAAAGTTATTATACAAGTGTAAATTTTTAAAGAGCATAAATTCCGGGATCAAGCCCCCTGAAAAATACATAGTGAAGATAAAGAAAAATAGGAAAGCTCTTCTAAATATCAACTCTCGGTTAGCTAACAGATAAGCAAGGATCGCCGTACTTATTAGTCCAAGTAGTGTTCCTAATACAGTCCTCGCAATACTGATATAGGTCGCATGCATTAAGCTGCTTTCATTGAAAATAGCTGCGTATGCTTCTAATGAGAATTTTCTAGGCCAGAAATAAATACTTCCTCTCATGGCATCTCTTCCCTCATTCAAGGACACAACCAATATGTTCCAGAAAGGAAATGCTGCTAAAAATGCAATCAACAACAGAAAAACATAATTGCATACATAAAACAACCGTTCTCCCAGTGTTATTTTCATTTGACTCCCTCCTCTAGAATATACCCATTTTCAGAAATTTCCTGCAAAAATAATTGCATAGTACAATCAACACCAATCCGGCCACACTTTTAAACAAACCCACAGCAGCTCCATAAGAGTAAGCTGCCTGTTGTAAGCCATATTTCAGTACATAAGTGTCCAACACCTCTGAATGCCTGATATTCATCGGATTTTGCAGAAAAAGCTGCTGGTCTAATCCGGCGTTCAATATGTAGCCTAAACCAAAAGTAAAAAGGAGGACGATGGTAGGCAAAATGGTAGGTAATGTAATACTGGTGATTTGTTTAAATTTACTTGCTCCATCCATCATAGCGGATTCATACATTTGTTTATCAATTGATGTGATTGCAGCTATATAGATGATCGAATTCCATCCAACGTTTTTCCACACATTAAGCCCTGTAACCAAAGGCCAGAAGTTTTGCTCTTCCCCTAGAAAGTTAATCGGCTTATCAAGTATATTCATATGAAGTAAAACAGAATTGACCGGTGCAAGTTCATCAATGGAGAATATCGTCATCGCCATTCCTGCTACCACTACCCATGAGATAAAGTGTGGTAAATAAGAAACAGTTTGTACCAACTTTTTAAACACAAGGTTTCTAACTTCGCAAATCAGTATGGCAAATAGGATGGCTGCAATGGTTGAAAACACAAGATTTAATGAGGAGATTACGATCGTGTTCCGCATGACGATGGTAAAATCAGGACTACTAAAAAATGATTCAAAATAAGTGAAACCAACCCATTTCCCACCAAATGGTGTTCGAAAGGAAAACTCTCTGAAAGCAAGCAAGGCGCCAAACATCGGAACATATTTAAAAATCATGATAAAAGTGATAAACGGTATTAATAAAAGAAGATGAACTTTCTGCCTTTTTATTTTTTTAATTAGGGCATTTTTTCTATAACTGGCTTTCATACCTTGTTTAACACTCGAAATACTTGATAATCTCAACGAATTCCTCCCCAATCCCACATGTAATTCTGCATCTGACTTATCTAAATAACTCACTGACATCTTTAATTATGAAGGTGCCTACCTTTATTTTCAATTCAAGTATCCATCGAATGATATAGCTAACCGTATCAATTTTTATGTTATAAACATATAGATATAAACATTTTCAATAAATAACAAAACCCAAGATGGCTTCTAACGGGCAACAAAAAAGCAGGATATTCCTTGGGATTACAGAACCCCAAAAAGTACCCTGCTGCTACTGATTAATGCGTGTTAAACATTTAACTCCTGTTTGTTCTCAATGGAAAATGATATCTCTACAGTGGTACCCGGGTTTCTCTGGTACACATGAATACTGGCATTGCTGTAGAATATTTTGAGACGCATAAATGTATTCGTGACACCATAACCCACCTTATAGTCTGAAACTTCTCCTTTATTCAGACCCTTAATGTAGGAGATAAAGCCTTCATTTACCCCCATACCGTTATCCGTGATCGAAATTACAAAACTATTTTCTTTTTTGCGAATATCCACAATGATATTGATGATTTTCCCATGAACCCTGCCATGAATAATACTATTTTCTACAAATGGCTGTATGGTCATTTTACTAATCAACAGGTCCTCGTATTCTTTATCTACACGAACTGTCAGCTTGATCTGATCACTATAACATAAATTTTGAAGCGCAACATATTTTTCGATCAGTTTGATTTCGGATTTAATCGGAATGATGTCTCGCCCTTGGCTGAGCACAATCTTATAGAAATCACTTAATAGGTCGACGATCGTGACAATTTTATTTTCATTTTTATGGAAAGCAATCCATCTCACTGCCGAAAGTAAGTTATACAGGAAATGGGGATTCATCTGCTTCTGTAAGTACTTAAATTCACTTTCCACCTTCTGACGTTCGGTCTTTGCGATATTGTCAGTAAGTTCTTCTATCGTCAGCGCCATATTGCATAGCGTGTGATCTAGGGCAGAAATTTCACGGATGCTGCTTCGATCTGGTACAAGTTTTAAATGACCTTTTTCAATTGCTCTCATTTTTTTCACCAGTTTTTCGATGTTTTGAGCAAATTTTGTAGAAAACAGGATGGCCAGCAAAACGCCAATCAGCACAAAAAAGCCTGTACAAATCATGACATACCTGGCTATGGATCGCTTTTCCTTCTCTAACTCATAAGCGTCATAAAGGATAACAACATTTAATCCGTTATTGACTTCCCCATAATAGGAATAGTAGAAGTAATTACCCTGCTTTAGCTTTGAATAGACTTTATCCCTTTCAACGTTTTTTTCCACGTTGTCCAGTGTTCCCTTTCCGATCTGAACCTTCTGATTGGACCTGAAAACAATATTTCCTTCACTCAATATATATAGCAGGTATTTAGCATCCTCTTCAACTTTATACAAATTGCTTAATCTTTCTTGATTCATTTCGATAGCTAGAATTCCACCAGGCAGGTTAATATTGATGTACTTAAGCAAAAGGATCTTAGTCCCCTCGCCTTCCTCCTCATAGGTTACCCAAACATCCTTCCCGCGTGCATCTATCGCCTTTTTCATCAGATCCTGTCTTTTAAAGCTCTCCATACTTTTAATATTTTTACCATCCGTAATAAGTTCAGGATCCATTCTATAAATGGTAATACTTTTGATATCATTGTTCGTTGTTATATAGTTTTCAAACATATTATTAATGCTCATAAACTGGTTAAAAAGAACATAATCGACATTCCCGGCATTCTTACCAAGGAAAAAACTCGTTATTGTACTATCTGAATATATGCTTCTGGCCGTCAACTCACTGTTCTTCATGATGTTTTCTACGCCATTGAGAGCTTGGGAAGTGGCATAGTGCATAAACTCTTCATTTTGCTTGTTAAGAGTCTGGTTTAATCTGCCGTATATGATTGAGCTAATGGTAACGGAACAAATGAGCACAATAAAGATATTAAAGGTAAGTATGATGTGAAAGAATTTGTAATCATTTTTTTTGATATAAATGCCATTTTCTCTCATTACCTTGTACGCCCCATTACCATAAGTCTTTTTATATTCTAGTTCATGAACTTGTTACGATAATCCCCTGGTGTCATCTTAATATAGTTTTTGAACACGATATTAAAATAAGTGCTGTTTTCATATCCTACCCTCTCGCCTATTTCATGAACCTTATACCTGGTCTGGGTTAATAACTCCTTGGCCTTGCACATACGTAAATTCGTCAAATATTCCTGTATGCTTATCTTCATTTTTTGCTTGAATATGATCCTTAGGTAGTTGGGACTCAAGTATACCCGATCTGAAAGATAGGTAAGGGTAATAGGCTTCTGATATTCGTGATTTAAGATATGTAATATTTCATTGATGATATAATCATCTTTATTTAGTTTTTTCCTTCCCATATACGAAGATATGGATTTTAAGATCTTACTGGTATACAGGATAATATCGGGGATTGTCTTGGAATTAATAATTTCCTTAAAAATGTCTACTTCTTGTTCGGCAATTTTTCCGAAATTTTCACCCCTGCCTGCCATTTGCATGGATAAGTTAGAAAACAAAAAAATAAATAAGCTTTGAATACTATCCATTTTGTGGTTCGGGTCAACAAGTATTAAATGTACCAGCTTGCTTATTGCCTCCTCACAACTCTCACCCTCACATGCCATGTCAATTATTTGTGAAATTGTAGCTTTAATATCTTGCTGTTCCGTTTCCAAAGAAACAGAATGAGCTTCATTACCCTCCGCATAAAAAACAATATGTCCATACCCTAACGCTATTTTGCGGCTTGTAGCAAATCTGGATTGTTTATATGCGATGTGCAGCTCCTCAATATTCGCAAATACATCACTAACGCCAATGATATAATTATAATTATTTTCCTGGGATAAGTTTTCAATTTCTTTTTCAATATCGTTTAAGATCCAGGATCCTTCCTCATTCCCTCGAACTAGCGTATGGAGCAGGACAATGATTCCTTTGCCTGAATACTTGATCAAAATGACATTCTTATTGTTGCAAATACTTTCAAGTTTGTATAGAACTACGTTGAGCAAGTCGGAATTTTGAAAAATATCCGTATCCACACCAAACTCAAACTCGATCAAAGCCAACTTATACATCCCAATCATTCTCAGCTTAAGATCATTTGCCTGAACAAACAAAGATTTGGTATCGCTGGAGCTTTTTCCCGATGTGATTAATTCCTCAAGAAACTTGGTTTGCAAATAGTGAAGATTATTTTTAAATTGTTCAACAATCTTAGTATTCTCAAGACTCGTAAGTTTTTCATCTACTAGAATAGATGTAGTCTTCTTAATAACCGCTATCAATTCTTCTTGTTTTAAAGGCTTGATCAAATAACTTAACGCCCTTACTTCCATCGCTTCCTGAAGTAGGCTAACATCTTCATGTCCGCTTGAGAAAATGAATTTGACATCAGGGCAAAACCTTATAATATTTTTGGCCATCTCAATCCCGCTCATACCCGGCATTTTCACATCACTGATGATGATATCGGGCATAAGTGTTTTCGCTTTTTCCAGTCCATCCAAACCGTTAAACGCAGTTTCCACCTGCCGAATACCCAAAATATCCCAGTTCATGTAATTTTGTAAAGCATTTCTTTCAAAATCGTTATCTTCAACAATGAGTAGTTTAGTCATGGATCATATACCTATTCCTTTGTAATTTCAGGATCATGCACCACTACAATAGAGACATAATATGGATATAAAATAGTTTAACATACCAGTATTTGTATGGGAAGAACCGTCCTAGAAGCTGATCTGAAGATCAACCTTGCTTAATATTTTTTTCATGCGGGCAAGTTCAAAGTATGATGCAGGTACTTCTCCGGGAGCATACTGTTTGTCTTGATTAAAATAACCAAAATACAAATTCTTAAATATTTGTTGTAATTCGTCCATTTCAAACAGTTTCACTTTCTTTACTATCCCAGCAACCTCAATATTCACTTCAGAAGCAACTTTGATCATACAATTGATTTCCTTTGAAAAATTAGACTTATTCAGGTTATCATCAATCCAGAAAAGTCCGTTTGCAGGTTTTCCATCCTTAAGGACCCTTAATGTCAAATCTGATTTAAAATTCCTGTTCTCAAAGGGAGTGTTTCTTATATAAACGGGATTCGTGATGGCAACATTTCCAGCAAAATCATAACACTTTGCAAGTACATAGCTGTCCTGGTTAAATTTTAGTTTTTCCTTCATAACATACCTACTATCGTTTATTCCATGTTCTATCCAAACTTTACCGTTAACAATGATTTGGATTTTACTAAGAAGCGCCTGGTAACATTGGAATGCTTCTATCTCAATATTAAATTCGTCCTCTTCTTCATAGCTCAAGACTGCTCCCTGCTTATGATCGTTAACATGAAATAGGATTATGGGGCCTGAGGAAACCGTATTTCTTCCTGCTTTTACCGATGTACATAAGGAGTCAATGCTAATACTGTCTACATAGGTGTAGGTTTTAAACTTAAGGTGTTTCATTAAAGTCGTGTCGAAAGTGTGATCCGATTCAGCTACCCCTGGCATAAAATAACCCTTGTTTAAAACATCATACCAAAGTTGTTGGTATGATGTATGGTCACTGTCATACCCCATGATCACCATTGCATCAATCGATTCTGCCAGGATTTCAAACCCTAAAGTTGCTGCAATATTGGATATAAATTCCCCGTTATGATGCCACCAACTAGTCGGATGGGCAGCCACAGCAACAGAGTTTGGGCCTCTTTCCTTTCCAAGTGCTTCATAGGGGTATGCAATGTCGTATTCCGGTTCTTCTCCAACTTTGGTAAAAAGCCATGGGTCCCATGCTCGATCATAATATTGGCTATAAGGAGGCATCTGATCATAATTCATTAAAAACATATGCCCATAGCGGCATTTTACAATTTCGTTACCAATATCCAGAATAAAACTGTTATTGTTTACCGCTTGAATAATATCAGAATACTTTACCCTGTATGGAACCATTTCCACAGAACTGTTATCCGTATCTTGAATATGGGTCTCCCGATCATATGGCGATCCTGCAAACAGGAAATTGAAATCTTCCCCTTGCATGATAGTAGAGGCATGTTCAAGGTTCCCTATTGTTGATTTCTTATTCCTTGAAACGTGGGAATGCGCATCAAAGGAGTATAGGCCGAGGCTTTTAGTGTCAATCAATTCCTTTAAACATACCTCTATAATAACATCCCCATAAATCCCAACCTTTTCTTTTACAGGTATAAATAAATTCCCCTTATAAAATTCAATATCATACTCTCCGGATACCAGTTCAAATTCATATTCTCCATTGCAATAGACTGATACCTTATTGCTTTCTACAGTATTATCACTATTGTTTTGAAGCTTGCATAAATTGATTTTACAAAATGTCATTTCCTTTTTTTCATTATATACTTGCACTTTTAATTTCATTGATATCTCCCACTCTAGAGTAATTGGTTCTCCTGTATTCTCACTGATCTCAATATTTCTTCTTAAATGGCTTGAGTTGCAATATAGAGAATTTGCTTAAAGCTATCAATTCCCAAGCTTTTACTACATTATATATCTGCAAAACATTCACCTACAATTCAAATATACATCTAAATATATAGCTATAATTCATACTTATTTTTTTACACTAGGATAAAAACAAACATTATTGATAGATTTAAATAAGCCGAATCTTTACCTTGCATCACATTATCAGCTAAATGAACAGTTTTTCATCAAATTCCGAGAAACTTACCCAAAAACACGAATACATATTCTATCTCAAACAAATCCAAACCCAGAGAATTGATAGTGCCACCACCTTATTAAAGCGTTTTCAAGTAAATTCAAACATCATACATATGAGTATTCAGAAACGACGAAATTTTTGCACTTTCAATTTAACGTATGATCAAGGTCGCGAGCTTGTTAGGGGATCTAAAAAACGAGGATTTCGTAGATTTTTGCTATGAGGTCGAGCTAAAGTTAGGCATTGTAAACACGTGCTGTCCCCCAAGTAGATTATCTATTTATGGGACGGCCCCTTTATCCTATTTCAAAAATTTTGACAGCTTTTCGCGTAAATCTTGATTTAATTGGTTCAAATACTCTCCTAGAGCGGCAATCTCTTCAATTGAACCAAGCTGCTCTTCTGTTGAGTTTAAAACGGTTCCAACATTATGAGCTGTTGTTTGGGAGACATGATTCATCTCTGCGACAGATGCGGCGATTTCTTCTGAACTTGCAGATAGCTCCTCCGCGACTGCAGAAACATCGTGGATTTGTTCGGTGACATGTCTGGCGCTGAAAAGAATTTTTTCGAAGGCGTCGCTCGTTTCAGTTACCTTTTGCACACCTGTGCTTACTTCTTTACGAACATCCATCATGGCTCTTATAGACTGCTCATTTTTATTTCGAATGTCTTCAAGAATATGATTGATTTGTTTAGCAGCCTTCGATGACTGTTCTGCGAGCTTCTTGACTTCTCCAGCAACTACAGCAAATCCTCTACCATGTTCGCCAGCTCGTGCAGCCTCAATAGCAGCATTCAGGGAAAGCAAGTTTGTTTGCGATGCAATCCCAGAAATAAACTCAATAATTTCACGTATCTTGTTCGAACTCTCGCCCAAAGATTGAATGAGCTTATCGGATTCATTTACTGATTCAGTAATGAAATCCATTTGAATCATCACGCTTTGCAAAGAGATGTTGCCTTTTTCCGCTTCTTCAGCAGATTGCAAGGACGCTTCATAAACAATAGCAGAAGCTTCGGCTATTCTGGAAATTCCTTGAGCCATTTCTTCCATAGAACGTGTACTTTCCTCACTAAATGTAGCAATTTGCATACTTCCTTGAGAAATTTGCTCGGTGCTGACTTTTATAGCTGACATACCTCGTGTACTCTCGGTAGTTGTTGCCGAGAGCTCGTCAGAGTAAGAAGCGATTTGATCTGTTGAATCAACTAGTTCCATAATCGCTAAGCGATGTGCACGATCTAAATGTTCAGAGGCATCAGCTGTTGTTTCAGTTTGTGAGGACAGAATAGCATCGTTTTTGGGAGACACATTGTTCAAATCATCGATATGCCGTTTTCCTATTAAGAATAGGCAACTTCTCTTAAGAGCTTTTAGAAAATTTAAGGCTTTTATTTTTTCGTTCACTTCTATTCAGTCCCCTGTCTTAGTTTTAAGCTACAGTTTAACAACAAACTCACCGCCGCCATTCATATTGACTTCCTCGATGATAGCCAACGATTGGAATTTACGAGCGAAACCACGCAAAATGCCCAAATTAACCATAGCAGGGTAAGGAACATTACAAATAAACCGAAGGGTTTGTGGATCTTCTTGAATACATTTGTATTCACCATAGTTTCCGTTACGATGATTCATTTTGTAAGCTATATCCAACAGGACAACCGCTTTCTCGAAACTATCAATTTCCGGAGGAAAAACCGAGTTTTTAGGAATATATTTACCAATTTCAAGCAGTAAGTTGCTCCCCACAGAAGCAGAAAGATCTGTAATTACAGTAATCACATCGTCAAGTGAGTACCATGCTTGTACATCCAATTCAGCTATTCCTTTTTCTGCAAGAAGTGTCCTAACCCTTTTCTGAAATACACCACAACCCTCAATAACACTTTTAACAGCCGATCCGTGAACTTCAACAGACATATTCAATTCCTCCTCACAATAAATTAAGAACTTGCCAGACACAGTATGCACTAACAAGTTATTTGTTGTATGTTAGATACTGTTTGAGTAAATGTATTAAATCATCCACGACTTCAGTCGACAACAGCTATCCTCAATATAACAGCGCTTCTGAAATTACAATTGAATTATAAAGCACGATGACTTGCTCGCAATTCGGCAGAAACCACAGTTTAAACGCTCCACTACCGCTATAACTTCATGCTGGAACCTAATGGGATGTCCTTTGTTATCATCTTGCAATTATGGATAAGAAACGATATCCCCCTAAAATCGAAACGACACATCTTTATTACTTAATTGGGAAGTAACCCCAAAATTGATCACCAACTAAAAATAAAGTGTTTCTTGTGACATATTTAATCAAAGTTGTAGTTTTTTAGAAATGTCCTTCTGGTCAAACGGTATACATCAATCATATGCTACACGCTACACAGAGTCGACGGACTATGAGTATCATTTTCATTAATTACTCATATTAGCATCATAGCGATGATAGATCATCAAGATTACACTAGAAAATAGAGAGACTCTAGGACTATAACTTTCAGATATGGACCTGACACACTCAATAATTCCACGTTAAATAACCGCCAAATATAAAGTAAAGAATGCGCTAGACGTGGCGGTTATGATGTTCTAATTTACGACTCAATACTTAAAGTATAATATTTCACTGTAAATGTTCAGACAGAATTTGATTCAAAATATATAGAGATTACTTCTAGGTATGAACCAATAACCACCATCAAGCTTACATACCAGCCATAACGTTAAAAGTATTTTCATATATATTTTCTGGTGTAAAGCCTCCTATTCTAAATCCATTGCTGATCATGGTGTCCCCTTCACTCCGAAATTCATCTCAGGGACCGTCATGAGCTGAAAGTCATTCTTTTGCAGAAACGTAATAATTTTTGGAAGTGCTTCAATTGTATTGTCTAGTTTGCCTTGTTTCCCCCCAAAGCTATGTAAGAGAATGATACTGCCTGCTTTGGCATTCATTTGGATATTTTGCAGGATATTAGAGGACGAAGTTCCCGCCCAGTCCTTGGGATCAACATCCCAGCTTACTAAGGGGCGTCCGGTCAATTCGACCTCTCTTTTAATCGCAGATGTCACGGCACCATAAGGAGCTCTGACCATGCTGGGCGGAACACCGAGAATTTGCTTGACGTAATCGTCAGTTCGTTTAATTTCCTCATTAACCCGATGGATAGAGAGTTTGCTTAAGTCTGCGTGATCCCACGTATGGTTCCCTATCGCATGACCCTCTGCATAGATGCGGCGAAGCACGTCAGGGTATTTTCTAACCTGATCACCGACAACAAAAAAAGTCGCTTTTATACCGCTCTTTTTTAGAATATCTAAAACTTGAGGCGTATACTTATGATCGGGTCCGTCGTCGAAGGATAAGGCAATTTTTTTGCGGCCTACCGTGCTCTTTGTCTGACTAGTGCTTGATTGGGAACCTAGACCAAGTTTCGCTGCTGCCGAAGAAAGCTGCTCAGTGTGTTCGGCAGACTCTACTTTCGGAGAGGGCAATGGATTCCTTTCCTGATGCTTGCCTTGTTCTTGACTTGCGGGTTTGGTCTCTTGCTGGATTTGAGGCGTGCCCGCCTCGGGCATTATCGTTTTGGCCATGAGCGGGATTGGAAGCACTTGGCCGGTCACTGTATAATTAAGAAATGTCATACCAACCACACCTGAGAAAACAATACCAAGCAGTAAATATTGCTTTCTTTCCATTGCAAATCGAACAATCATTGTAAGGACCTTCCTTCGTCAGTTTAGCTGAAAAGATTTTGTATATATTTGACGAAAGATGTCATTAAAAAGTTGTTGTCACTGTTAAGATTTTCGACAGTTCTTTATTTCATTCCAAGCTTCCCCGCTTCTGAAAATGAACGAGTGATCACCACGATGAATCGTCTTCATTGTCTTCTCTCCTCCCTACTTAGTTATAAGCGTTTTAGAATATTCTATCGGGCTACTTTTAACTAAATCTCCTGCAAGTATAGTAACGGAGTTTTTCCAACTAAATAAGAAAGTGGAAACATATTATGTTGCTGTAAAGTGTTTGATATCGTTTTGCCCAATAATTGTATTAAAGTGGTGATTTAAGGTGAAAAAGCCAAATTACAACAATTTCACAAAGTAAACTTTACGTTCCGTACAGATCTCCTCAGGTAAGAATGCTATCTTCCTCTCCATCTAACTGCTCCATTTACTCTCGTATGCCTTCGGTAGTAAGAACCATGCTGGGCGCACAGTTAAGAAGACCCGTGATGGGTTTTAAATGAGTGAGAGATTGATAGGAATTTGTGTCATCAGATAAAGCACAAAACCACCAACATTACACCCCAGAGACACAACGATGCAGAGAAATAATAGTACATAACGGCTATTGGTGGTCTGCTTACCCAGCATATCATGCTTCTGGTAGCCTAGATGCGCATCCATTCCTCCTTATGTCGACTGCCGGCCTGCTTCACGTAATCACCACCTTCACCTTATTAGACGATCCGAGTGGGAAATCCGCTGCAAACTCTAATTTTCATATTCACTGAATTACTTGACGCAGCTTCAAGAAATTTTTAATAGTTGTAGGCAATAACAGAACTCATATTTTCTGTATCAACTGTACATTCCATCACATTAAGCTGATCTTCAGTAAAAACGTTCCTGCTGAAAAGAATTCATTCTCATCACTTGATTCTGAAAATAAAAGCGAGTAAACCTGAAGGTCTACTCGCTTTTATCATCTATATGGTCTTAGTTTTTCGGTTCATTAAACCTATGTTTCACTATTATTTCATTTGTCAATATTTCTATTTGCTTAGTCATAACTGACGCCATTTTGCTATTCTCTACTTCTGCTTCTTTTTCAAGTGCTGTCCATTGCGCGTCAGTTAGTAAAACAATAATACTCACTTATATTTTTGTTTCTTGGGACCATCCTTTCTACCAGATCCTCATCGAGCTCCTCCCCAATTTTTAGACTTGCCACTTTGAAAAAGGCATGGGACAAGTGCTAACCCACACATGCCTTTTCATAAAATAGGTGTTTTCTACTAGATTTCTAGCTAAGCGCACATCCATTTATAAATGATTGACGTAGGATGTAATCACTAATGACATGCTTCTTTCGGTCTCAATACCAACAATTAAGATTTCTGAACTTTAAAATACAGAATTAGCGTTTAAGATCTACATCAAATGTTCTTTGGTCGGTTACTGCGGAATTCCCATACATTGTTGAAAGAAGAGTCTGTAAGTACGATCCTCTATTTAAGAGATCAGATGTGGATGGCGACTTTCCACTCGCAGCCTTACTGTTTGCTGTACCTTGAAGACTTGAAAGCACATTGGGTTGCATATAGAGCGACCCATCTTGTAAGATGTTCAGTATCGAGTCGACTTTATCCCTGTCCTCCTTGCTCGGGGTCTTTTTCCCCGTAAGGAAAGAATAAAGATTGTTTACAGTAGAATCAGCATCTTTTGCACGGGTATCTGTTTTTGTTTCAACTGTTAACTTATCTTTAAGGTCCGTTTTCTGAGTTTTGGAATCTTCTGTGACGGAAGCAGAGGTAGGTGTATAGTTCGACTGAGCAACAATACCAGTATTTGAACTGCTTGGACTAAAGACTGGCATGGAGGTTGTGCTCTTACCCTTAAATGGGATTGATAAACTCTCGGAGGATAACTTTGTATCGGTAGGTGGGATCTGAATATGCCTTGCTTCACTCTTTACCTCTGTGAAGGCGTTACTTGCATCCAATTGGGCTTGTAGTACATTGCTAAATTGAATAGCAGATTCCGAAATTTGCTGGTCAATTAATGAAATAACATTATTAAAATTTTCGACCGAATCACCATATCTTCTTTGCGCTAACTTAAATAGGTTGTCTCCGTTGACTATAAAAGCTGTTATGATAATCACCTTCCCGAATCTCTATTTGTTAGGTTATAGCTCAACTAAATTCAATCTAGGGCCCTATATTGTGGAACGAAAAAGACCATATTTAATACCTTATATCGGTTGATGTTCATAAAACTATAAATGGTTCTTTGTTTTTGATTGATTTAGGAAACTCTTTGCTTCTTGAAGAAGTATACAAGTAAAAAGATAGTAAATTGCAAACAACCTCAACTCACAACATTAATAACTTCTTTCCCTGGGAAATTACTACTTGAAATTGTCTTAAGAACACCGTTACCATGTAAAATGATCCTCGTAGTGGATCGTATATTCGCCATTATGGAGAGACTGCAGCATGATACGTAGAAAATTAGGGGGCGACGCTGCAACGTCATACTTGTACTATTCATCACGGCCAAAGCTAATGATTTGTCCAACGCTCCCACTCCAATCAGGATCTAGATCACTCCCAAATGATTAACACTACCATTATGGGCAATAGGTAACCAACGCAGGTTGATATACTGCTCCTTTATCGAACCGAAGGGAACTGTATAATGGTCGAATTCATCCTGATACTTCTCCTCGATCTCTTTCCAGGTCTTCTATTGCCGTAACAATTCCTCTAAAGGCATGAATTCTATCCCTAAGATCAATCCGAGGCTCTTCGTAAGCTTGCCATTATGCAGGAGATAAAGAGAACGGAGATCGTCGAGAAGAAGAAAGCCCAGCTATTCTTCGACTCGGCGAGTTAGTGCTTCATCGGCCGGGCATTCCATTTTATGTATCTTAGTATGGATTCCAGACTGTGCATATGATCGGACACAATGGTTTGCAGCATTTTAATGACCACTCCTTGGAGGAGAGTTGATGACATATTAGATTAACAAGAACTTACTCAAATACACATGTATAACCTCAAAAGGTGTCTAATCGGTGAATAAATTGATGAAAATTAAGTTCTGAATTGCTTTAAAATAGATCTCGTTAACTATGCGTGCCGTTAAAATAGTTCATGTGGACTATAAGTATCGTAGAAATTTTCATCCTAAAGCATTAATATAAATATAATAAAATAGTAAAGAAGTGATGAAGTCCACAACAGAGGCATTAATGTGTGGTGAGAAGGTGGCCGAGAATGAATAAGCGAGCAACGCAACAGTTTATCGACAAATATACTAAATTGGCTGTAGTGAATCACCTAATGGGACTGTTAACAGCTGATAAGACCGAAGGGCAGCTATTTGTATTAGGGCAGCTTGCCCTTGTATCAATCCATGATAGACAGCGTTATTACCGAATATATGAAATACAAACGGCAGTATGTGCTGGCGATCTAGCCCAGGTGCGGCTTTTAATATCAAATAACTGGAAAAGTACGTTGGAAAAATGAAGAGGATTTTGGAATGGGTAATAAGAAGAAACTTAACAAACCCTAGTTCATGTGGGTAATGATGCTTTTAGTCAGAAAAACCGAAAATAAAAGGTCTTGAGAATAAAAGCCCGATGAATCTTATAGCCCTAGCACCCAGCATATTCAAAGTCTACATTCTCTTACCAGTTGTAAAATACGCAGGCGAAAAAAGAACTATTAAAACGCGGACAGTTTATGGCGCATAAAGATTGATGACAAAAGTAATTATATTGAATTGATAGAGATAACGATACTACAAAAGGAACAAAGAACAATTAAATCCGACATTCTGGAAAAGATTATCTCTATCTTTAAACAGGTTTTTAAAGATAGAACGGATATCCCTAAAGTATTTTTATCATAGGCGCTACGTAAACAGGATACTAAAGGTAATGAGTCTATTAACAGCGTTGTTACTGTATCTTTGTCAAATAGTAACTACGCCATCTATAAAATTCGGTTTGCCAGGAACCAGTCTGTTGTGGTTCTCCCCGCTTTTGAATAACCAACGTAAATGTTTTACTTATGTGATGAATAGTCTGAATTTCGATTGATCTTTTCTGTTCAGACATCACTGCGGCCCTTATAAAGCCTGTAACCTCAGCGGACGACGCTGGCGAGTGCCCCTTCTACATTTGAAGTGACTGATTCAATTTACCTATGAAACAAGACATATCACAATACTTAAGTACGACCTGAAAGTCGCATATTTCATATTATGTTAACAATACATATATGTAAATTATATTTACATATATGTATTGTTAATTTATAATAGTCATAATTTGTAAATAAGCAAGCAACTGTAAAAGGCAAACTTATCGAAAGGTAAGGGCGCAAAGTTATGGGCCTAAAGCTTCGAAGCTATGGCTGCCAAACCGCCAGTTTGTGATAGTAAGCCTATCCCGAACAATTTTGGGTAGGCTTTTTTTATGCCTCTATCCCTACTGCATATTCAAAAAATGTCGAAGAATGGGGGATACTCACAGATTATAGCGTTTCACGTCAACTCAAATAGCATCTAAGGAGTGTAGTTACATTGAAGACCAAGAACTATTTCGGCAAAAATCTTTTATTCTCGATGTTGAATTTGCTAGTCATCGGGGTAGTGCTTATTTCTATCAGCGCTTATTTTCAGAACCAAATTTTAACAGATACATTGAGACAGCAGACCCATAATATGACATCCGTATGGGCACAAGGTATAACCTATAAAGACGTCCAAGGTGCACTAAATGATAAAAGCTATGAAGCAAGTGAGCAACAACGATTAACCAAGCAATTTGATAGTTACACTGCCTTCAATGCCAATGTAGCGCAAGCTTACATATTTGGGGTTGAGTTAGCGGATGGGAATAAAACATCGTTGATTTCGTTTCCAAGTCACGTTGTTACAGCTTTTAAAGAGGCAGGTCTGAACATTGGAGATATGTATGAGCAACCGAAAGGGATCGTCAAGGGTTTGAAAACCATGTTGAAAACTAAAACCGAGACCTTCACTTCTTACTATAAAGATGATTACGGCACATGGGTCAGCGTTCTTTACCCCATTATTGACGATAGTGGCAATGTTGCAGCTTACTTTGGCGTGGATGTAGACGCTAAAGTGATTCCCGATGCTCAAAAATCGTTCCTCCTGAGTTCGATCATTCTACTCTTAATCGCCTTGGTGATTTGCAACGGGGCGCAATATTGGGTGGCAAGAAGAACGCTTATGCCGATCAACCAATTAATGCGCGGAATCGAACAAGCCTCTAAAGGAAAATTCAATTTCACATTGGAGGAAAACGGCGGTTTCGGCGAATTAAATCAAAAATTCAATATGATGCTTTCTAGTATTCGCGAAATATTATCAAGTATTAAACAAACAGCTTCAAGTGTATCCGAAGCTTCCAACGAACTGTTCAGCATCACTGAAGACAATCGTCACAGCATTGAGCTGATCACAACAGAAATCAGAGACATGAATACGCATGTCGACCAGCAAAAAAATTCTACAGAAGAATGCGGACGATCAGTTGAAGAAATTGCAGCTTCTTTGCAAGTTATTGCTCAAAACGCGACCGAAGTTGCCAATGCTTCTCATGCTATGAAAAATCTATCCGAAGAAGGCAATATGGCCGCTCAAACGATATCGGATCAAATGGGACGCATCAATACGAACTCGATTTCCACCGCAGGCACAATCAAGCTCCTTGAATCGAAATCAGAAGAGATTGGTAGTATTCTCAACCTCATTAAGGACTTAACTGCTCAGACCAATCTACTTGCTTTAAACGCAAGTATTGAAGCTGCTCGAGCTGGCGAACATGGCAGAGGGTTCGCAGTTGTAGCTGCTGAGGTTCGTAAGCTTGCCGATCAATCGAAAAATTCGACAAGCCAGATTGAAACGCTTGTTGCCGACATTCAATCAGAGACTCACAATACAGCTACATTCGTGACGCAAGGTACAAATGAAACCAAAAAAGGATTGGAAATTGCCAAAAGCACAGGAGAATCCTTTACAAATATTTTGGATGCATCGCAGGTCGTATCGAATCAAGTTATAGATATTTCATCCGCTACACAAGAAATGTCTGCAAGTACAGAGCAAGTGACTGCCATGATGGGTGAACTGGGAGGAATATCCAGAAAAACGGCGCACAGTACTAACAAAATCATGGAATCGGTTCTGACTCAGGAATCATCCTTACAAAGCATTTCAACTTTCGCCAGTAAGCTCTCAACGGTTGCTGAGGAATTGAGGGATATGGTAGGCAAGTTTGATATAGAGATGAAATAAACGGTTAGGAATTCCGGATTACAAGGCGGTTGTCGCCCTGTAATCCGTTCTAATAAGATATCTCATGTATAGAGGAGAGAGACCATGCTGAATCTCGTCAAAAAAAAACCGTCCATCTACAGTGAAATCAACCATACGGACGAAGCCTATCCAGAAACGGAAACGATATCTTCCATCTTTCGGCGCGTAGCAACGATGTATGCAAATAAAGCAGCAATCTCTCATGGTGACATTGAAATTCTTTACGCCGATTTGTTCACAAAAAGCTCTCAAGTTGCTAACGCATTGACCAATGAGGGCTGCCGTAAAGGCGATTTTGTTGGTATTTATATGGAACGCAGCCCCGAAACCGTTATTTCCATTCTTGGGGTATTGCGTATGGGCGGTATTTATGTCCCTATTGACCCGGAGCATCCTATTGAACGCAATCGGTATATTGTACAAAACGCTAGTTGCAAACAATTGATCATCAAGAAGAGCCACTTTGAAACCGCTTCAGAGTTATGTCTTGCCTTAGGTGTCGATACCCCGATTTCAATAGAAACCTGTTTTTCGAACGGCGAAACCAGCTTCGAGGATGCGAACATCACACCGGACGATTTGGCTTATGTGATTTACACATCCGGCTCCACCGGCAATCCCAAAGGTACGCTGATTGCTCACAGAGGTGTTGTGAATCTTTCGAATACGTTTACCAACAAATTGGAGATTTCAAGCGCAGACGTGCTCACTCAGTTTTCTACATTTAGTTTTGACGCCTCCATTTTAGATACGTTCAACTGCTTGCTCAACGGTGCAACGCTTGCTATTTTAACTAAGGAAGAGCAATTGATGCCCGATCTTTTTTCGTCACTTCTTGAAAGAAAAAAAATTACTATCATTGGTTGTATTCCCACATCTGTTTTTAATCGGCTATCTGAAACAACAATTTCTAACCCCAAATCTATGTGGCAGACTGTAAGAAACATTACTGTAGGCGGGGAAGCACTGCTCTCCGACCATGTACGTAAGTTCCAAGACAAGTTTGGCATGGATACCGTCATTTTCAACGCTTATGGACCAACAGAGTGCACGGTAGTTACAACGACCTTCCAGATAACTGACTATTGGAACAGTAAATCGATAACGGTCCCTATCGGATCCCCTATCGGCAATTACAAGATTTATGTAGTTAAAGCTGATGGGACGCTTGCGGAAGTCGGCGAAGAAGGAGAGCTTTTCATTGAAACCTTTGCCCTCGCCAAAGGATATTTGAATCTCCCTGACAAAACGAACGAAGTTTTCATTCCTAACCCGTTCAGCAGCGCTCCTAACTCCAAGGTTTATAAATCGGGTGATATCGTCAAAGTGCTATCAGATGGCAATCTCGAATTTCAATACCGTAAAGACGGGCAATTAAAACTACGTGGCTTCCGTATTGAAATTGGCGAAATTGAGAACTCTTTGTCCAAGCACCCTTCCGTTCTCGATGCAGCCGTAGTCGCTGTCCAAGAGAACAATACGGTAAAGCATCTTTCTTGTTTTTACTCTACCAAGTCGCTTATATCCAGCACTGAGCTGCGTGAGCATTTAAAATCATACGTCCCCTATTATATGATTCCTAGCTTTTTTTATTGCCTACAGGAAATACCACTATCGCCAACAGGCAAAGTAGACAGGAAAAAGCTACTCACCATGGATAACATCAATCTTGCAGAGACGAATACACCATATGAAGAGCCCACTAGTGAATTAGAGCATGACATTGCATCGGTTTGGGCTAAAACTCTAGGACTTGCGCAAGTCGGTCGCAACGAAAGTTTCTTCGAGATTGGTGGAGACTCTCTAGGTGTTATGGCGGTTTTATCAAGTTTAAAATATGATTACCTCAACTTGCGGATGAATGATTTGTATGAACATCCAACCGTGAAAGATTTGGCTGCATATATGTCTACTTTATCCAGTAATACTGACGAAGTTGAAGAACCGACTTTCGCTGAGTACAGGACACTGAGGGAGCTGCCAATACTTCCAAAAGTGCATATTAAGGGACAAGATGGTTTAGGTTTGGACATTTTTCTAACCGGGGCAACTGGATATTTGGGTTCACATTTGATATATGAGCTGTTGACAACCACTGATGCCAACCTCCACCTGCTGGTTCGCCCCAAATTGGGTCATAACGGGATTGCACGGGTATGGGAAACCTTGGACTCCTATTGGGGGCAAACTTTTTTTGCCAAGTATACCAATAGAATTTTCGTACTCGAGGGTGATTTGGCGAATGCTGACTTAGGCTTGGGCGCCGAGGACCGTAAGTTTGTTTCTACTAAAATCACTTCAATTATTCATGCTGGTGCGGATGTTAGACATTTTGGCAGTATAGATGATTTTCATGCAACCAATGTGATAGGCACTCAAAACCTGCTGAAATTGGTATACGATAGGCCGACTGTCCCCTTCCACTTCATTTCTACAATAGGAATACCGGAAGATATGGCATCATCCGGAAATTGGGAATCGGTATCGCAAAATTCTCAGGATTTTTATAACGTAGAATTGGAAAATGTATATACAAACAGTAAGCTTTTAGCAGAAAAATCTGTCGTTGAAGCCATTATGGCAGGACTGCCATGTTCGATATATCGAGCAGGCAATTTGTCATGCCACAGTGTGACCGGCCGCTTTCAAAAAAATATACATGAAAACTATTTCTATCGGATGATCAAGGCATTCTTGCTTCTAGGTAAAGCGCCCATCGTAGACGCATATATGGATATCTCCCCCATAGACTTTGCAAGCAGCTTTATGGTTTCCTTAATGAAGCAGCGGACATTCGGTGAAATCTACCACATTTGCAATCCGGTTCAAGTACATTATGATGCATTTATTGAAGCGCTGAGAGAACTAGGATATGCTATTGACTTATTACCGCAGAAAGAGTTTGAAAGATGGGTCATCAAAGTAGGCAACAACATCAGTACGGAAGCCGTTCAATTAGCCATTCCACTATTGGAAGGCGACGGAGTTAGATCTTCACCGTACCTTTATAGCTGCGAGAACTCCATTCAGAATGCTAGTTCCTTAACTCCCTTGCCAAGCTTTAGAGCATTAGTAGCCGTATTGGTCGAACATGCAGTCGATCGTGGATATTTCCCCTAACCGTAGAACCTAACATCAGAAGGCCTCTAGTGCTTGAAATAAGTAAAACAATATTTATCATGAAATTAAAACATTGTTAAAGACCTCCTACCGAATATCTGATAGAGAAGTTAAACGTTATTAGGGGCATAAAAATTTTCAATTTGGCCTGCCCCTTTAACCAAGCACTCTCTTACAACTGCCCATCCCGAAAATGTACCACCTATTTCGCCTTCTCCGTAACCTGCTGATCATTGGTAATCACAATAATCGTCAGTCTTTGCTCATTCAACCTTCTGATAATATCCATTATTTCCGCGCCCGTCTTCGAATCCAGTGCTCCCGTTGGCTCATCCGCCAAAATAATCGGCGGTCGCAGCCAACGTCCGTGCATTTGCCACACGTTGCTGCTACCCACCTGACAGCTCCGACGCCAGCGATCCAGTAAATCAACCGCTTCCAGCGCTTGTAGCACCAGTGGTTCTCGCTGCTTCCTCGAAAATTTCCAAATTTCGATAAATTTTTGACTTCTCGATGCTCATCTGCACAGCATCTACCACATTGTCCGCCTAGCTGCCGAGGATGTTGATGAGTGTAATCTCGTTCCCTTCTTTATCCGTTCCGATGGGATCATCATGCAGTGATACTTCTTTGCGTGATTTCTACGAGGAACGCAGATGCATCAGAATCTCATTCTCAATACAACGCGCTGCAAAAGTCGACAGATTCGTGCCCTTATTCAGTGAGAAATTTTCAATCACTTTGATCAGTCCTATTGTGACAATTGAGATCAAATCTTCCAAATCTTTGGCAGTCTCTTCGAAGTTGACTTATTCTAATGTATAAATGGAGTAGCCGAAAGTAGACTCTTCCCTTCCAGCATCCATTTCTCAATAAATTCCAAATTCAACTAACCTCATCGTCCTGTTTCTTCTTCTCTTCTGCAATAGCTACTTTGAAATTAAAAGTAGCATTATTAAATGGATTTACAGTGTGTGGTCTAGCAGAGAGATGGATTCCTTCAAAAGTATCCAATTAAATATTAACTTTGAATATTTTCTCAGCATCGGGAACACCAGATAAGATAATTGGATTTTTTATCGTATTTGCTAATCCCTTTATCCAATCAGCAACTTTTTGAAGTACACATTTTGTATCGCTATCAAGGAGATGATTAAATTCATCTAAAATGAGTAGTTCAACGCCCTTGCTTTCAATGTAGTCAACTATTCTAACTCTCTTTGTTTTCTCCGTCCCTTTATCGAAGAACAGATCCCCCAAAATTTTCGAAGCAATATCTTTTTGCCTTGCGCTTGAAGGAAGTTCAACTAAAAGCTTTCATCATTTTCATCAAGAATTCTCGATTTTCCACTGAATTTATATAGTAAATCATTTACACTGTTTTCTTCAATTACCCATTTATTGTTGCCATTGATATCTGGACCTCTAACAATACTTACTAAATTAGATTTTATCAAAGCCGTCACTTTATCTTCACCAATACCTAGTATCTCACAGACTTCATCACGTACAAGACATTGATTTTGCACTCTTTTTTCTTGGATAAGTTCTGGTTATTATATTTTTCAGGAAATAAAAATCTTCTTAATGTGACGCTCTGATTATCAACTAATTTCATTTTCAGCTTTCCATTCGTCATTCTTTGAGGCTCATTAATTAATTTATCAATAAAAAACGGTATTCTGGTGATAGAAATTTATCTATCACCGCCGAGTGAAAATTCCCAAAAAGTTGATGTATGCCATTATAGCTCTTATTTTTAGAAGATTTAGATATAAGAGCTAATTCATCCAAGAATTCATGAAAACCACTTGGAAAATTACTGAAGATTTGGTATGTTCTAAGAACAATTTCATTCCGTTGATTCCTTAGATTTGATTTATTTATCTGATTGAACTCTAACAAATAGAGAGGATTGTTTCTTGCAACTTTAAACGGACTTTAAACAAATAATTTTTGATGAATTAATCTACTGAACTCAATCTCCTGTTCGGCACTCTTAATTTGGGGGACTGTTTTGATAATTAAAACCACATTTACAAACATTGAATTTATTTGAATATGGAGAAATGTCTTTGTTACAACTTGGACACACTTCAATATGTCTAATACAGTGATTAGGACAAGTTGCAAGTAAATTAATGTGCCACATTTTCCTTATCCAACCTTCTTCTATACAAAGCTGACAAACTTTAGTTTTATAAGTTCCGATACCATAATGAATTATTGTATTTCGAACAATTGGATCGCACATTTGTAAGTCAGGTATAAATGTTAACGATAATAGTGTCTCAACTTCCAAACTTAATAGATCTGACAATAGTGAAAGATCCGCTTCTTGGTAATGAATTTCAGTTGGCTTTTTGTATGATTTCAGTTTAACTATATCGTAAATCCACATTACTTCGCCTAGTTTTTTATTTTCACTAACCCAATGAAATGATGCCTTTAAGACTTTCATCATATTCGAGTATTGCTTTTCTATTTAATATTTTTTTCAATTGTTATCTACTTCCTTTTATTTTTAAAAATACTAAAAGCATTAACTACGTCTGATGATAATAAGAATCGGCTTACTTTGTGCTTATTTATACATCTAATAGTTCTGATAACTTTTTGTTTAAACATTGTGAAGAACAAAAGCCTCCTCATTAATTAAATGATCTACACTGTATATTTATGCATTTCATTGTATGACGCATTGTTTGAAACAAAAACTACAACAATTTTCGAAACATATTTACAGTTAATTATGAAATAAAAAAAATATTATAAAAAATCCAGGGCCCCGCCCTGGATTTTTCATCAATTACATCTGCTATACCCGCAGTTGACACAATTCTTACACCCTTCGCTGTTCACCAGCGAAGCGGAACCGCACGACGTGCACAGGTCCATCGCCGCGACATTCGTCGCGCTCGGAGCTATGTGCCCGTTCTGGGCAGCCGCAATCGGCGCTGCCTCAAGCACCTCACTCGTGGCGGTCACGTAGTTCCGCGCGTCGTCAGGCTCGCTCATCACTTCGTCGTGCTGCTCGAGCGCTTTAGCAACCGCATCTGCGATCGACTCGACGCGGTTGTTGCCGAATCCAATGGCGCCAGAGCCGCCAATGCCTTTCAAGTGCTTCACGAGCAGCTTCACTTTGTCACCGTGATCGCCATAACGCAAGAACAAGGAGCATACACGGCCGAGTGCCTCGGACATCGCGAACACGTCAGACCCTGCTTTCCCTACGTTAAGGAAAATCTCGCTTGGCGTTCCGTTCATATCGTTAATCGTGATATACGCCATCCCGAATGGGGTATTCACTTTATAAGTCGCGCCACGTAAAATTTGCGGACGACGCTTGTATTGCTTATCGAAGACCTGCTCCGTCTTCGCATCCACATTAACCGCAAGCTTTCCAGACAGACGCGATAAGCTTTCCTCATCCACAACTGCCTCTGCCGCGACAGCTACTGGAGCTACTTCCGGCTGTGCCTCCACTTTCACTTCTTCTTTCTTATCCGAGCTGGTGCTCAATACCTGAACATCACGACTGCCATCGCGGTAGATTGTCACGCCTTTACAACCCAAATCATATGCCAATTCATAAAGTCGTTTGGTTTCTTCAACAGTAAAATCAGCAGGGCAATTAGCCGTCTTCGAAATCGAGCTATCTACCCACGTCTGAATCGCTGCTTGTGCGCGGATATGATCCTCAGCGGACAAGCTCATCGAGGTGACGAAGTAATCAGGCAGTTCCTGATCTGGATTCGCGTCTTTCCAATTCTGCGCAATCGGCACATACTGCTTATCAAAGCCTAGGCGACTTTGACGATAGTACTCAAATGCGAAGTAAGGCTCAATCCCAGTTGATGTGCCAACCATTGTCCCCGTACTTCCTGTTGGTGCTTGGGTAATGACCGTCACGTTACGCATACCATTCTGATGAATGGCCTCACCAACCTCAGGATATACCTCTGTCATTTTGCGCATAAAGCCGCTTTCCATGAATTTATCTTCGATAAAAGCTTGGAAGGATCCCTTCTCGCCTGCGATCTCAGATGAAGCCAGATACGCTTCTCTCGCCATGAACCCATAAATCTTGTCCAAGAACTTGAGTGATTCCGGGCTGCCGTACCGTATTTTCAAAAGAATCATAAGCTCCGCCAAGCCCATCGTACCTAGACCTACCCTACGTTCATTTTGCTGATTCACCCGATTTTCTTCAAAATGATACGGTGTTTTGTCAATGACATTATCAAGAAAACGCGTTGAATAACGCACGACGGTACCAAGCTCTTCCCAATCAACATCATGCTTCTCAGCATCATAGAACTTCGACAGATTGATCGCTGATAAATTACAAACACCCCAAGCAGGAAGCCCCTGTTCTCCACATGGATTCGTACAAATGATTGGATTAAAGTACCAGCTGTTGGACATCTGATTGTAATATTCCAAGAACACTACACCCGGTTCAGCCGATTTCCAAGCCGACTCAATGATCGAATGCCAAACATCACGCGCGCGAACCGTGCGATAAGGCTTAACAGCCTTGCCTAATTTCTTCCACGCGTCTAAATTACCGTCCCACAACTCATTGTACTCTGGATCTGTCGTATCCGGGAACACCAGTTCCCACTCTAGATCCTCCTTAACAGCTTTCATAAAACCATTACTTACACATACAGATAAGTTCGCGTTCGTAATCTGCCCCATTGTAGATTTAACCGTAATGAAATCCTCCAAATCCGGATGCCAATCGTTTATCATCAGCATTAGCGCACCGCGACGGCTTCCTCCTTGCTCGATTAAGCCTGTCGTATAGCTAAATAATCCGCCCCAAGAGACTGCGCCACTGGAAGAACCATTAACACCTTTCACTACAGAACGTCTCGGACGAAGCGATGACAGATTAATCCCAACACCACCACCGCGTGACATTATTTCCGTCATTTCGGTCAAGGTATTCATAATCCCGCCACGGCTATCCTTCGGCGAAGGAATGACATAGCAATTGAACAAAGTTAATTCATCGCTCGCATCCGCTCCTGCTGCAATACGGCCCCCGGGTACAAGCTTCCAATCGTTTAGAATATATCTGAATTTTTCCGTCCATTCCTGACGTTTCTCCGCTGTCTTCTCAACCGAAGCCATTGCTCCTGCTAAACGATCCCACATTTCTTCCGGTGTTTTTTCCATATTTAACGTAAGTTTCTCTACTGCAGATTCAACGGTTTCTCCACTGCGCGTTCGAACCTTCACGGTATTTCCTTCACGACTAATAATTTCACCAACCTCTTTGGCTGGGAATTTGGGATCATCTTTGGTCAATACGAGGACGGTATCCCCTACCTTCGCATGACTCGTGTCCGCATTCTTAAGTGCATAGCGATCCAGAAATATTTTCTCACTCAATCCCGTTAGCTTCTTACTCTCATACACATTCCCCATGAACATAAGCCTCCCAATAAAGTGCAAATTCAGCTGCAATTAAGATAATCACTACAAGAGTCGATAGCCAATAAATCTCAATATATGGTAGTGCTAAATCATTATACTACACAAGATATGGATGTACCATTGGCAAAAGAACCAAATTCACTCTAGTCACGAATTTACTAGCTTTGACGCGTCTCTCTTCCTTTGTTAACCTATAAGTAGGATACCACATCAGGATATATTTTAGAACATATGTTCCATAAATATTTTCATACAAAGGAGCGCACCCACATGTATTTTTATAAAAACGAATTCATTCATAAAAAAGACATTCAGATTTCACCTGATGATCGCGGTTATTATTTCGGAGATGGGATTTACGAAGTGTTTCGCGTATACAATGGGCAGATTTATGAAGGCGAAGCACATATGCAGCGGCTCGAACGCACAGCAAGCGAGGTACGTCTGCAATTACCTTACAACAATGAAGAAATCATCGACATTATCAACAAGCTTATACATCATAACAACCTCATCGAAGGTACGGTTTATTTGCAAATCACTCGCGGAGAGGCCCCTCGCGCGCATCCTTTCCCGGCACAGGCAGAGCCGATTTTACTGGCCTACTGTTCTGAAGTGAAACGTCCGTTATCTACAATTCAAAATGGTATAAAAGCCATCACTCAACCCGATATTCGCTGGCTACGTTGTGATCTCAAAACCTTGAACTTGCTTCCTAATGTACTTGCAAAACAAGCTGCGCTAGATCATGGCGTACAAGAAGTCATCTTGCATCGAGAAGGAACAGTCACCGAATGCAGCGCATCGAATCTGATGATGGTCAAAGATCATTTGCTCTACACCCATCCTGCGAATCACCTGATTCTGCATGGTATTACGCGTGCAGTGGTACTTAGATTAGCGCATGCTTTACAAGTACAAGTTAAAGAAGAACCCTTTACGACCGAGCAGCTTTTGCAAGCGGATGAAGTTTTCATAACTGGGACGACAGTTGAGATTACATCAATTCTACTAATCGATGGACAAGTCATCGGTACGGGTACACCTGGTCCAATTACCCAGAGACTTCAAGCTGAATTTGAAAGAACCTTTCTCCAATAGAAGTCGCAGACTTCACTACATTCAAGGGCAACCCTAGTCATCTCAAATGACCTCTAAGGTTGCTCTCTTCTTTACCAACATATCTCTCCCCAAATGTACTTCTTCCATTTCCCGCCAAATTTTCACAGAAAAATCACAATTACGGATAAAACAATTGACGGAAACCCTCCGATCTCTGCCTCAACTACGCCGGCAGCTACAGCAGCCGCATCCAAAACGTACAAAATCGCGATTTCGCAAATTGTGGAACATCCATCCTTGGATGCCACACGTCAGGGTTTCCTAGCAGCACTTAAGGATGCAGGCATCGTAGAAGGCACGAACTTGAAAGTTGATTTCAATAACGCCCAAGGTGATCAACCCAATAACTTATCCATCGCTCAAAAAATAGCTTCTGCCGACAACGATCTTGTACTTGGTATTGCAACACCTTCGGCACAGGCAGTTGTACAACAAGTGAAGAAAGCTCCGATTCTTTTCGCAGCTGTTACGGACCCTCTTGCAGCCAAAATCGTAACCAATGTGGATAAGCCAGGCGGCAATGTCTCAGGTGCTTCCGATACGAATCCAATGGCCATCGCCCAATTAATGGATTTCGTAGCAGCTAACATGCCGAAGATTAAGACAGTTGGTCTTGTCCTGAATGAAGGAGAACCCAACGCTGTCATTATGGCCAAAAATGCTGAACAATCTTTGAGTAAGCATGGCATCAAGTTAATTAAAGCACCTGTTACCAACACATCAGAAGTAAAACAAGCTGCACAATCCCTAGTTGGCCGTGTAGACGCATTCTTGATTACGCTTGATAACACAGTCGTTAGTGGTGTGGATGGTATCATTCAAATCGCGAACGACAAGAAAATCCCGTTCTTCTCCAGTGACCGTGATACCGTTGAAAAAGGAGCTTTCGCAACCGTTGGCTTCAAATACTACGATCATGGCTACCAAGTAGGCCAAATGGCTGTCGATATTCTCAAAAATGGGAAGAAACCTGCAGACATGAAAGTTACCGTACCTGACAAAATGGATCTCATCCTAAACCTAAAAGCAGCTAAAGCACAGGGCATCGAAGTAACGGATGCTATGAAAGCCGCAGTAAAAGATAAAGAGAAAAATATTATTCAGTAAGATTGAAAGACACTAAAGGGGTGAACGTCACTTTCGTTCATCTCTTTTTTTTCAAAGTAAGGAGGAATAAGGATGATGGATTCAATGATTGGTGCCGTCGAGCTAGGCCTGCTCTATGCGTTGATGGCGCTAGGTGTTTATATTACGTTTCGTATTCTTGATTTCCCCGATCTAACCGTAGACGGGAGTTTTACAACAGGCGGAGCCATTGCTGCAATTCTAATCGCAAATGGCTACTCACCGATTCTTGTTTGTTTAGCCGCTTTTGCTGGTGGACTTATTGCTGGCGCTTGTACAGGACTGCTTCATACGAAGGGAAAAATTAATGGGCTTCTGTCCGGGATTCTCGATTGCCCTGTATTCAATTAATATGCGCAGCATGGGCAAGCCGAACATTTCACTTCTTGGTGTAGATACGTTGTTCACTTCCATGTCGCCAATTACCGTTGTACTGATTATTGTGATTGTATTCAAATTGTTACTTGATGCCGTTCCTGCATACCGATCTGGGTCTTGCCCTCCGTGCAACAGGTGACAACGCACGAATGATTCGCAGCTTCGGTGCCAATACGGATCGAACAACGATTCTTGGCCTGAGCTTATCAAATGGGTTAGTCGCTTTATCCGGTGCACTCATTGCTCAGCAATCCGGCTTTGCCGACATCTCCATGGGAATCGGAATGATTGTAGTCGGACTAGCTTCTGTTATTATTGGGGAAGCGATTTTTGGGGCTCGCTCCGTTTTCCAAGCGACACTTGCTGCTGTACTCGGTTCCATCGTGTACCGGATTGTTGTCGCGTTAGCACTTCGAGTCGAGTGGCTGAAAGCGTCCGACTTGAAGTTAATTACCGCGATTATCGTCATTATCGCGCTCGTTCTGCCCTCTGTGCAGCGAGCGGTAAAACAAAAAGCGAATGCGAAGAAGCGCTCTGCCGAGCTCCTCGAGCTCGCGCTGCAAATGAACAAAGGAGGTGAGCGTTAATGCTGCAGCTCTCGAACGTTTCCAAGCTCTTTAATCCTGGTTCCGCCGATGAGAAAATTGCGCTTATCGGCATTAACCTAACCCTGAAGCCCGGTGACTTCGTCACGGTCATCGGCAGTAATGGCGCAGGCAAATCGACGCTGATGAACATCATCTCCGGCGTCATGACGCCAGACGCCGGAGAAGTACTAATCGATGGTGAAGTCATTCACCATCTGCCGGAATACGAACGCAGCCGCTGGATCGGCCGCGTCTTTCAAGACCCCATGGCGGGGACCGCTCCTCGAATGACCATCGAGGAGAATCTCGCCATGGCTTATGCCCGCGGCAAGAAGCGCGGGCTCAGTTTCGGCACCAATGCGCGGAAGCGCGCGCTGTTCCTTGAACAGCTGCAGCGCCTCGGCATCGGCCTGGAAAGCCGTCTGCGCGCGAAAGTCGGTCTGCTCTCCGGCGGCGAGCGTCAAGCCCTCAGCTTGCTGATGGCGACGTTCACCCAGCCGCAGATTCTGCTGCTGGATGAGCACACTGCCGCGCTCGATCCCGCGCGGGCTGAACTCATCACACGATTGACCGAGGAAATCGTGCGCGAAATGAAGCTGACCACACTCATGGTCACGCACAATATGGAGCAAGCGATCCGTCTCGGCAATCGGCTAATCATGATGGATAAAGGTCGCATCATTCTTGATGTGAACGAGGAACGCAAGAAGAATCTCACGGTAGCGCAGCTGCTCGGTGAGTTTGAGCACATCAGCGGTAATAAGCTAGCCGATGACCGCGTCGTACTTGGCTAATAGAAGAAGGGCAGTCCTTCACTACATGGTGAGGGGCCGCCCTTTCTTTTTCTTTTTCTTTCCCTTTCCCTTTCCCTTTCTCTTTCGCTTCCTTTCTATGCCTTTCCCTGTCTTTCTCTACATTCACTGCCTTTCTCTGCATTCCTCACCCTCTATCTCGTATTCCTCCTAATAAGTGCTAAATTCCTTCAGAATCAGCTAACTGGAAAAACTCCAGTTATTTCAGAACATTTTCGTTCAATTACTTGAATAACTGTAAATTCTACAGCTAATTCAGCAATTTCTGACCAAAATGCCGAGAATGGCTGAGATTACCTGTATATAATCCATTTATTCCTATAAAGTCGGCCATTTCCTCTAATTTAGCTACATGAAATCCATTTATTATGCTGAAAAGGAGCTAAGCGGATTGATCGCTTAGCTCCTTTGTTTGTGGAGTCGATGCTTGCCTTTCAACACATCACGGGCAACATTAATACGTCGTCATCGTTACTTTACTAATTTGCGGATTCCACACGGAACCTGCTGTATTGTTCCATCGCATCTTCACGTAATTCACACCTACCATGCCTGTTAGCGTATACGTATACTTCTTCCAATCCCCTGATCCACCTGATATCGCAGGTGACGCCACCGTCCACGTCGAACCATCTGGTGACGTATAAAGTGTGAAAGCCGATACGCCTTCGGATGGCCAGAAGAACGTAACCGCGCTAAAGGATTTCATTCCCGCTTGATTCCACACGATCTCTTCATTCGTCTTGGTTGTTCGCTTCGCACGGGAAGTATCGCTTTCGAATTTAGCCGTATTCAACATATCAAAACCAAGGTTAGCCGTGTGGCTGTATGTTTTGCTCCAATCGTTCAAATCATCGACTATCGTGTTACCGCTTACAGGAATCGCTCTATCTTTGGCTGGATTCGTGTTGCTAGCTCCCCAATCCGTTCCTACATTAGGACCGTATAATGGCCATGGCTTCCCGCTTAAGAATGATGGCTGAGCTGTCAGATATAAGGATGCTGGGATGTTTGAGACAGCACTGAGGGATCCCCAATTAATCGTACCACTCGTTAATTTATTAGCGCCCAGATAGTGACCAGACCCCGAAGTAGACATACTGCCGATATAATTGCCAATCATATTTTGATTAACCGTAGACGTATTATCCGTTCCAATTTTGCCAGTAGCTTTATTCCGAAACCATGTATTGCGAGGACCCGTAGCTGTCATAACAGGATCACCTGATTTGGAATTATCCGCATATCCTTCTCTGAAGCTGTTACCTTCAATCAAGTTCATATAGGCATAATTTGAATGAAACGCCAAATCGTTATAATCGGTATAGGGTGATTCTAACGAATTATAGCTAACAACGGAGTGGTTGGCTCCCAACTGAAGCAGGATATGATGTCGCAGATCCCACGTTTTATTATCCGTAATCCGAACGCTTGTGGAACCATTATTTACGATCCCATACGCGTAGCCACCAACATTTTTGATAAAAGCGTCATGAACATAATTCCGTTCTACCACGACATCCTTGCTGTTATCTATGGAAATATGTCCCCGACCGCTGAGCACAGATTCAATGTCTTTCACGTAGCTGTTCACTGTCCGATTTAAAGAGAGATTATTGATATTCTCGATCGTTGGCTGAACCGTACGCACGAGTTTAACCTTCTCCACGCCGATATTCGGCAGCAAATTGAGCTTTTGGACCATCGGCTGTTTAGCAGCTGGATAATCTAGCCCAATCGACTTACCCAGCGTCAGGGTATTCCCTGTTTTTCCAGTGATTGTAAAAATTTGAGATTCCGTGTAGAAACTCCATGCAAGCTTGCCCCCGGAGAGATAAAGCAGAATGTTATCATTCACATTCAGCGTGCTGGCGTCATCCACAGTTATGGTCTGACTGCCAGGAGCAGGTGAGCCTGTGACAGGTACTGGACTCCCCGTGAGGCTTCCATCAAAACGGAGCTCCGTATTCACATTCGCTGAATCACCGATCAAGAACGTTGTGTTCGTCAACCCATTTCCGCGAATAATGATATTGCCTGTTGTGATACTGAGCGGGGTTTTAAAATAATAAGCGCCATCTGGGAAATACAAGATCCGACGACCTGAAGTGCTGTTAATCATATTCTGAACTGCGACAGAAGCATCTACACTTGGATTGTTGACAGGAACGCTATACGAAGTTACGTTGAGCGTCGTCCATCCACCTGGATCTCCCCATACGGTATTCGTATACCCAGCTGATGGGAAAATCGTGCTAGGTAAATCGCCATAATCAAATGCCAAAACCGAGAAAGGAGCAGCAACCATCAGAGCCAAGGACATGAACATACTTTTCAACCCTAATTTCGTTCTAACCTTCATTCTTTCATTCACCTCATCCATTAGTTTGTAAGTAAGTGTACACTTGCCTCGGTGCAACGTAGAACGTCTTCAGATCCTCCTTTCTAACACTTCTATTATGAAAAGAAAAGAGGGCCAGACCGTTCCCCCTTGCCTTTTATAACCTCTATTTCTGTTCATCATACGATTGACGTTGCCATTCTGTTAGAGCTGAGATAGTAGGATGGGCGCTTGGTTCTGGGAGGCGTAGATCCTCTAGTTGAAGTAATATCTCAGGCGAAATAGATGGATTTCCTGTATCTAATTTGCTCATTCTGGGACATATTTGAAGAATAAAAGGATTACTTACCACGATGTCTGACCACAGGTATTCTACTCTTTTTACCACATACTCTGACCAAACCTACGTGCAATCCCATTCGCAATAAGAACTAGCGTTAATCCAACCAAGGACTCAAATAAACCAAGTGCAGTCGACAAACTGAATTGAGCGTTTCGAAGACCAACATTGTAGCTCCATACGCTAATCACATTTGCAAGGTCGGATACGACCGGATTGCCAAGGACATAAATTTGTTCAAAACCAACATTCATAACGCGATCCATAGATAAAATCAGCATTAATGCGATGACCGGTGCTATACCCGGCAGCGTGACATTCCACATTTGCTTCAACTTATTCGCACCATCCATGCTTGCCGCTTCGTACAAACTAGGGTCGATGGAGTTCAAAGCTGCCAAGTAAATAATGGCTGAGAAGCCCGCTTCTTTCCATATCCCAGATCCCAAGAAGATAGCTAGCCAGGAACTTTTTTCATACAGGAAAGGAAAACTTTCCCCCGTTATTCCTTTAGAAATAGAAGCCATAATCCCATGTTCTTGGGCAAAAATAAGGACAACAAAGGATCCAATAATGACCCAATTTAGAAAGTGGGGGAAATACACCAGCGTCTGAACGGCTTTTTTGAAAAATGACTTACGCACTTCGTTCAGCAGAATAGCTAGCAGAATCGGAAACGGAAAACCAATAAACGTGCTTAATAGACTAATCGTCAACGTGTTTCTAATAATGCTGAACATATTAGGATTGCTATACAGCAGCTTGAAATTGTCCAAGCCCGCCCAAGGACTTCCCCATATTCCATCTGTGAAGTTATAGCTTTTGAAAGCAATAACTAAGCCGCCAATCGGCACATACTTGAAAATAATAAAATACAATAGAACGGGAACGAACATCATCAGGAGTGGCCCGTTTAACACCCAAAGTTTTTTCCTTGTGTACATAGCCGAATGTTTCATCTTCAATTACTCCTTTCACTCATGCAAAATCGCTCATCAACTCCCCCTACTTTACGGGTGCTCTGGCCTATTCACAATACACAAGAATCCAGTATATGCGTGCGTAGTTACATGAAAAAAGCACCCACCTCCCATAGGTGAATGCTTTTAGCTTTATAAGCTTTTACGAGTATTAGGACGACCGATTCAACTTGCGGTAATCACCAGGTGTCATCTGCATCATCTTCTTAAACATACGAATGAAAGACAACGAATGGATATAGCCCACTTTTAACGAGATGGATTGAATGGACTCATCGGTGTCTTCCAACAAACGCTTCGCGAATTGAATGCGCAGGCGCGCCAAGTAATCAACGAACTTCTCGCCCAGCTCTTGCTTAATTAATTGGCTGACTTGTTTATCATTCATATCGAATGCTTCTCCGATCATATTCAACGATAAATCCGGATTGACGAGATGCTCATCAATAAATTTCTGGATTTGCCGAATCAACGACCGATTTGAGCTGCTTTCATGAATGTGGGTAAGATGACTGTATTCTTGATCCAGAAGCTTCAGGTAATGATCTGCTAGTTCATCCAACAACTCATAATGATCCAAAATCAATAACAAAGCTGGATAAGCTTCCGTCTCCCAATGCCCCTTATAGGCCGCATTCAGTTCCTTCATGGATTGATTCAATTGATAGTTGAAGTATTCCATCGTAATGACAATATCGTCCTTCACGGCATGTTCATCCCGTAAATTAGCAATCAGACTATGGAAAGCCGTACGCCATTCCCCGTTTCCTTGCTTGAACATAATGACAATGCCACGTACATTCTGCAAGCGATTATACACGTCACTATCAATCTTCGTTCTCACATCTGGGAAGTAAATGACGCGGCTTAACCCTAGAACTGTCTTATATTTTAACGATGTAACCGCTTCTTCATAAGCCAATGGGACATCCTCCGACTGTCCAGCAAGCGAACTTAAGCCCGTTGTTACAGTAAAATGCAAATGATCATTCACCCATTGATGCATCTCTTCCAACACCACTTTGGTCGCATGTCCATCCGCTGTTTCCCTTAGAAACAAGAGGACACCTAGACGATCGTTATCAATCCATTCTCCCCAAGCAGCCAACCCATGCTTTTCCGCAATCTCACCTGTGACACTTTTGAGTGCAAATTTAAGCAAGATTTGGTCACGCTGATTGTACATCTCGCAAAACTGCTGAAATTTATCCACTTCAATGACAGCCATCTGCATTCCCATATATGGAGTGGGTATTCTGTAGGCGGCTAACTGCTCCTGCCAAGCTTCCGGTGTGTAGGATTTACTGCCTTGGAGCAAATCTGTAAATAAAACCTGCTTTCGATACACCATATCTTGTCTGTGCTTCTGCCTAAATTCATTAGATTGATCAATGAGTTCGGTAATGGCATTTTGGATAAAATGAAACTCATCCTGTCCTTTTGAATGTTTGTCCGTACCTTTTTGAAGGGCTCCCGTCCTCACTTGTTGCAAAATGGATTCTACTGGCCTGTAATGATGCTTCGATACACGGATGATCCACCATACACCAACGACCAACATCACGATCGTAATTAATACCCATAAAATATATAAGCTGGAGAACAGATACGTAAATCCGCCTTCTTTCAAGCCAATTTGCATAACCCATCCCGTATAGGGAGATGTCATAACGCCTGACTGTAACGAAGTTGCAGTCCCCAACAATTTGCCTGCACGATTAAACGCAACACCATTGGCATCCAACACTTGAATAAAACTGTACTGGGAATACGCCATGGCATCAATCATTTTGCCGATATACTCCACATTTACGTTGATGACAATAAATCCTTTATCTCCCGTTAGGAGAGGTGCTCTTCGTACAAGGCTGATAACGTTTCGCGGGCTCTCGCCTGTATATTCCGTGTAACTGCGCACGGGAAGCCATTCCGCTGGCGCACCACTTTTCGCCATGCGTTGAATAAATTCGGCATCTCCAAACAGCTCAGAGGGAACGATCAGACTTCGGCTTAGGACTTTACCATCCGTGTTACGATATAAATAGGCAGAGTCAATTTCGGGATAACCCGAAAGCAACTGCTCCAGCTTGGACGCAGGAAGCGCTAAACCGTTATAACGTTCCCCTTCTGCTGCAAAATAAAATCCATTCAATCCATCGTTATAATTGAGTTCTCGCAATACCCCTTGATCAATTTGCTTTAGCGTGCGATCCAGATTACCAAGCGCTTGCTGCATGAAGATGTCGTTGGTCTTGTTCGATTGGCTTTGCGTCATATAATTGGTGAACACGAAGAACAATCCAGATAACAGGAAGACGATGATTACGAACACAGGAATATACGAAATGAGTAGCCGATTAAACCAGTTCTTCTTTGTCTGCATGACACACTACTCCTTCGATGTAGGGCTGGTAGCATTCATTGTACCTTGATCTAATCGGCTTGCCCATACGCTATTTTCAGCGATATACAATTTTCCTGCAGCATGACAAAAAGACCGGAACAGAGCGTTATTCTCTGTCCGATCTTCAATGAAATATGGATTATTTCAAGTTATAGATATCCGTAACTAGAATGGCTTTCTCTTTATTCGTTTTATACCAATTTTGGAACCATTCATCAACTTTGGTGCCACCTGCTTTATTCCAAATATCCTGCGAAGTTTTGATCGCTTGTTCGGCAGAAATAGCTGGTGTTACGATCGCTTTGACAAACTCATCCGGCGTACCAATTTTCGCGGCAGCAATTTGTGTGTTAGGCACGCTTTGTACAATCATATCCAAATCTTTGGGACTGGAAGGTACATCCAGGAAGAAGCCGGATTGAGGGCGCTCAGGAGCGAGATACAACTGACGCGCTTCTGTCAGAATACGTTTAATCTCTTTTTCTGCTGGTTTACTGTCGCTTAATTGATCAATTCTAGTATCGCAACTTGGCAGGCCTGGAAGCGATGACATGATCATACCGTAATCCCCTGCATAGCTGCGTTCCTTCTTGTTCTTGTCAGGGTCAATTACTTGCGGGCAGCCCTTCGCATCCAGCTTGTAGTGCTCCCCTTCAATACCCCATTTCAAAGCTTTAACCGAATTTTCTCTGGTTAAGAAATCGAGATATTTAATAACAGCGACTGGATCTTTGGCTTTCGCATTCACTACAGCGGCATTTTGCACAGGTGAAGTAAGTGGAGGACTGAATTGCCCGAACGAACTCTTCGGAAGCACGATTGGGGACAACGTCGCATTGGGATCATTTTTCATCAACGTTTCCATCTCGATTGTACTCGGCAATGCCCCCACATAGAAGCCAAGTTTTCCGTTTAAGAAATCCCGCTTCGCCTTGTCCCCCGTGGTATCCGCAGCGAAATCTTTATCAATGATATTTTCTTGGAATAACTTCTTCTTAAATGTGAGGCCTGCTAGCTGATTCTCCCAAGCATATTGCAAATTCCCGTCTTTCAAATTGTAATTGGAGAATACGGGCACGCCGAACATGAAGTCAATAACCTTGTTGTTATAGCCGCCGCCAAGCGAAATACCGTACGTATCGTTCTTGCCATTGCCGTCCGGATCTTTCTCCGTAAAAGCTTTCGCAACGGCAAAGAGATCATCCGTCGTTTTGGGAGCTTCCAAGCCCAACTTCTTCAGCCAATCCGTACGAACCAAATACACCCAGTTCACATCCAGCTTCGCAAGGACCGCGATATCATAGAGCTTCCCGTCTGAACGTGTGCCAAATTTCTTCAGAAGTGGATTTTTAGCCAGCAACGCTTTGAACTCTACGCTATTCTTCTCAATTAAATCATCCAAAGGCAATAATTGCTTGGATTCATACCAAGAACTGCGATTTTTACCATCATAATCTTGAATTAAATCAGGGGCCTCTCCGGAAGCAAACATAACATTCAGTTTATCCTCTGGTTTGGAACGTGGAATCGGGATGAATGTCACATCGACAGGGCTATTCTTATTAATCCAATCTGTCCAACGGTTTTTGTCCAGCGTACCTTCTTCTGGCACCATATTTCCCCGATCGTAAATCGAGGTCGTGATCTTGCCCCTCTTCTCAGGAGCTTTAGTAGCCTGTGTGCTTGCCGCGCCTGTGGATGTTGCCGTGCTTGTACCATCCTCACTCTTACTGCACGCAGCAAGTAAACTTATGGACGCTAACGCAACAGCTACAGTGGAAACAACGAGTAATCTCTTTTTCATTCTTATGACCTCCTCGAGAATATACGACCATGTGATCATCGGGATCACCGATGCGGTTCGCTTGCCCTCAATGTAGCCCTGCAAGAACCTTATCAGCAATATACAAGAATCTCTGTATAGCCTCGTTCTAGGGGATATACCTTTTTCAGCGATATGCCTATTTCGGGTTTCTTTACCCTTTGACCGAGCCTATCATGACGCCTTTCACGAAGTGCTTCTGAACAAATGGATACACAATCAACATGGGGAGAATCATGACGATGACACCTGATGACTTGATAGATTCTGGTGTCACTTGAATCGCTTCTTCTGGCCGCAGATACTGATCAACAGAGATCATACTGTTCATAATCATTTGTTGGACGATAACCGTTAAATTCTGTTTCAGCGGTGAGTTAATATAGATGAGGACATTCTGGAACATGTTCCAGTAACCTACCGCGTAGAACAAGATCAGTGTTGCGATAGCAGGCATCGCGAGCGGCAAATAAATCTTGGCGATTAGCCGCCATTCATTACAGCCATCCATTCTTGCTGCTTCATCCAACTCCGCAGGAATATTCTCGAAGAAAGCTTTTAAAACCAACGTATTATACACACTAATAAGCCCAGGCAGCCAAAGCGACCAATACGTATTCACCATGCCTAGCTGTTTAACTAACAAGTAATTGGGAATTAATCCGGCACTAAACAGCATGGTGAAGATCATCATCAGCGTGAAAGATCTTCTAGCATAGAAATACCGCTTGGACAGCGGGTACGCCGCGAAAATCGTGAACAAGATACTTAATAGGGTCCCGACTACCATGATCTTGACACTGTTCCCAAAAGCTGGTAAAACTTGCGTTCCCTTAATTAATAATCGGTACGATTCCACATTCCAGCCTACCGGCCATAAGCCAACATGTCCCGAAATGACAGCTGGCTGATCACTAAATGATATGGCCAACAAATGGATCAACGGTAACACACACGATATCCCGATGATGGTTAGCACCATATAATTCATTGCATAAAATACTTTCTCTCCAGGTGATGCTCTCATTGGACTCCTCCATCCACTTCTTAGGGTATGGTTACACTTTAAAGTGTGAGGAAAGTTCATTCAATACACACGATTCGGGTATATGCGGGTAAGAGATGGATGAGCCTCACTAACGCACCGAGTAGTCCGAAATTACCGAACTAATCTCACCCTTCGCGCTAAAAAATCCTGAATAGTCCTAAATGGCCTAACTAAATTACATAAAACTTGCCTCGCAGGATAAAATGACAGGATTAGTTCGGCAGAATCTGACTATTACTTCTTTGCACCGGGGAATCCTCGTTTTAGTTCGGAGATATCGGACTAAAGCCAATTAGCAGAGAGATGATGGTAGGTAAGCGCTTGCCATCGAAACAAAAAATAGGTTGGCAAGGCATTTCTACCTGACCAACCCACATCCTGTTAGCGCCGTAAATTCCACTCATCCGTGCCATATTTTTCGGCAACCAGACGATTCGTAAGTTCTACCTCATAGTCCGTCAATGACGACTCGACGAGATCGACGCCCAGTCCAAGGGCGATTTCACGTCGAAACGCTTCTTCGACTTCACCAATCGTCACTTCCTTTTTCCCTTGCGCACGCAGCAATTCATTAATCGCCACCGCTTTCTTCAGAAAGCTTTGTTTCATGCGATCGGCCACCTTCTCATTCGAGAAGCGCAGCATCCGAAATAATTGATCCGTATCCATATCCAGCAGGATCGAGCCATGCTGCAAAACCACATTTTTCTGACGAACCTGCGCACTGCCAGCGACTTTGCGACCTTCTACAACCAACTCGTACCACGAAGGTGAATCGAAGCATGCCGCAGAACCAGCGGAAGCATATTTCTCTTTTTCCTCATCACTCGCCAGCTGCACCATTTCTGCTGCAAGGCCTAGCGCGCGAAAACCTTGCAACAGCCCTTCACTCAAAACCCGATAAGCTTCCGTTACATTGCGGGGAATGCCTGGATAATCCTCAGCCACGATGATACTATACGTCAGTTCTTTATCGTGCAGCACAGCTCGTCCGCCAGTAGGCCGTCTTACGAAGCCAATTCCCTCGCTCGCTACAGCTTCCTGATCCACTTCTGCTGCTTTTTGAAAATAACCAATCGATAACGTCGCTGGATTCCATCCATAGAAACGAACCGTTGGTGGAACCTTGCCTTCACTATGAGCGGTAAGTATTGCTTCATCTAAAGCCATATTTTCAGCAGGAGAACGATCTCCTGTATGTATAAATCGCCAAGCTGTCATCTCATTCAACTTCCTTTCGTGTAGAACTTCACTCTTTCTCGAAAACTAACATCTATCATAGCATATTCAAGTTCCGCATTCGACCTCCGAGACCACACCCCTAAGTAAAACTCTTACATGGAAAAAGTTATGAAAGATTCTTCTCTGGACATACTAACAAGTATGCGACGTTTGCGAGGGTAGGCGCAGTATGAGAACGTAGCATATGCTTACGAGGCTAGTTTTGCTACGCAAAACTTTTAGGAGGGCACAGCCATGCGTCAACATGATCAGCAAGAGAACATTCGCCCCATTCATAAACAGCTGGATATGCATTTTGAGAGGGACTGGTTTACCGAGCTGGACAATCGTGTACGTGGAGGAGGTCCTTGGGATGACTGGACCTTATATCAGCTTGCCTACGAATCAGAAGAATCGGGGCTTATTTCTACGTTTGATGATATGCAATGCCTTGCGCACTTAGGGACCCTAGAACCTATGGCGCATCAGATTGATACAGCGAAACGAGTGCTCAACGAGATGCGTGGACGAGCCATTTTGGCCGATGAGGTTGGACTTGGGAAGACCATCGAAGCTGGTTTAATTTTAAAAGAATACATGATTCGCGGGCTTGTCCGCAAAACGCTCATCCTTGTACCCGCTTCCCTTGTGCTGCAATGGGTTCGGGAATTGAATACCAAATTCGGCATCCCTGCCGTTGCGCATAAGAAAGCCTACATGTGGCAGCAAGCCGACATTATCGTAGCCTCTATGGATACGGCCAAAAGGGACCCGCATCGCGAGATTGTGATGGGCCTTGAATACGACATGCTCATCGTCGATGAAGCGCACAAGTTGAAGAATAAAAAAACAACCAACTACACCTTCGTCAACGAGCTGCGCAAAAAATACTGCTTACTCCTCACAGCTACGCCTGTGCAGAACGATCTCAAAGAGCTCTACAACCTGATTACGCTGCTGAAGCCAGGTCAGCTTGGCGGGCAGAACAGCTTCAAGAGCAACTTCGTTGTCGGCAAACGTACACCGAAGAATGAGATTCAGCTGCAGCAAGAGCTTTCTAAAGTCATGATCCGCAACCGTCGGGGAGACGGAGGGGTTCACTATACGAAGCGGATAGTGCGTAATATCCCGCTCACGCTCTCGGATGATGAGCAAGCGCTCTATGATGGGGTTACGAATTTCGTGCGAACACGCTATTCCGAAAGTGGCGGCGATCTTAGCTCCATGCTGTCTATGATCACACTGCAACGTGAAGTGTGCAGCTCGCGAGACGCTGTGTTTATTACATTGGTCAATTTATTCAAAAAGACAGCCGAGGACTCGCCAGTACGCCCCAAAATTTGGGAGCTGGTCGAGCTTATTCGCAGCATTAAGTCCAATAGCAAAGCGGAAACCACGATGCGACTCATTCAAGACATCAATGATAAAGTTATTATTTTCACGGAGTATCGGGCGTCGCAAGAGTATTTGTTGAACTATCTTAAGGAACATAAAATAACGGCAGTCCCCTATCGCGGCGGCATGAATCGCGGCAAAAAAGACTGGATGATGGATTTATTCCGAAATCGGGTACAAGTTCTTATAGCCACCGAGGCCGGCGGCGAGGGGATTAATCTGCAATTTTGCCACAACATGATCAACTTCGATCTGCCGTGGAACCCTATGCGCGTGGAACAACGGATCGGTCGGGTTCATCGCCTTGGGCAAACACATGACGTAAACATTTATAACTTATCCACAAGGAATACGATCGAAGAACATATCCTCTCGCTCTTGCACGAGAAGATCAATATGTTTGAGTTAGTTATTGGCCAACTGGATACGATTCTAGAGAAAATCGAGAAACGTGGTTCGCTTGAAACATCCCTGTTCCGCATGGTGATGGAAGCCGGTTCCGGCGAGGAAATCCGCCGTAAAATCGATGAACTCGGACATTCCATCAGCGAAGTAAGAGAAGAAATTGAACAAAATCCGCAATATGGCGCCAAGTTCCAAGACATCCTTGATGCTGTCGGTGGTTCCCAAGGTATGGAGGTGGGCCCATGAATAAACGAAACATCCACTCGTTCGTGATGCGTTTTCTCGAGGCTTACGACTGTACGATTTTAGAGAAAACACCTGCCTCCGTGACGGTTAAACTCTCTCCCGAGGCAGATCGGGAAATGACGGGCCGCCCCTACTATTGGAGCTTCATTGAGCGAACAGGCGCTGCTGCCGAAACGATGACGTATAAATTCGTAATCGATCCGGAGCAAATGAAGCTGGAAACGAAACCGAAACCCGCGGCCGTGACCGCTGTCCAAAGCCCTCCGTCCACCGGTTATGGGCCTTCGGGCACAGGCGGTGTTGGTGCTCCTGCAGGCAGTGCGCCCGACAGCATACTCGGGCGTTATTTCGGCTTCGTTCCGACGACCATCACTGCGCGAATTCCACAAGATGATGTCACCTTCGGCAGTCGGCGACTCGATCAAATCTTCGGTATCGTTCGCGAACGCGGTCGATTCATTCACTTATTCGAAGAGCCCTTTCCGACGGGGGCTACGTATCATGCTTCTCTCGTCTACAATACGTGGCTCTGTGTGAACTACAAGGTTGAGCTTCTCTGTGACCGGAAGCGGACAGAAATTCATTCCCTTGCGATCCAGCTGGGTACTGGTGAAATACGCGAGCATTTTCATAAGCAAATGCTTACGAAAAGTTTGTCCCCAAAGCTCCCGGCGAATAGTCACATCTTGCCAGACACGATTTCCATCCCGAAGGCAATCAATGCCTTAGAGATGATGCTCGAGCGCAAAGTCAGCACCTACGATCACCGCTGGGCCGATGAGGCGAATGCCCGGCATCGCAGTGAAATCGATCGTGTGGAGGGCTACTACAACGGCCTATTGCTTGCAGCAGAACCTGACAAAAGAGACGAAATCGAAATTCAATGTCGGAATCGCTTGGAAGAGATCGATTGGCAGCATAAGCCGCGGATCGCTGTCTCCGTCATCAATGGCGGACTATTTCACTTAAATGCGAGCCGAAACGCATCCAGAAACTGACGCTAGTCGCTAAAACCTCGCAAATAACCCGCAACAGGTTCTAACATTCTTTTTAAAGCATAAACATTACAATAGTCACATACACTAAGAGGTTAGCGAGAGGCAGGTGAACGAAGATGAAGTCGTGGACCACTTGGACAGCCACTTGTATGATTTTGTGCAGTATTGGCTTCATGCCCCTACACACTTCAGCTGTTGACAACATAGGCGGGACAAGCCCTACTCAGGCGCAAGTGAAAGAACCTAATAAAGCAGTAGCCTCAACCCCGGACTTGACGAGCGCATCATCATTCGATTCAACGATCAAGAAGTGGCAGTCTACGCTTGCGAAGGAAGAAGGTTTTGCAGGCTGGATGAACGCACGCTGGAACAGCTATCCGCTTGGACCTGGGACCCATGGCTGGGTCGTCATCCTCACCGACCAAGGTCATGAAGTGGGCTACATGATTGTGCATGCCACTGACTCTGGCGGGTTCCGTTTGACCGAATATGGGACAGGCCAATCTCCGCTATTTAGTTTAGCTACGTTGTATCGCTCTCTGATACAACAAGAACTCATCCCTTCTACAACTTTATACAACGATTTTGTGCAAAATGAAAAGATCATCGAAGACCGCTTATATATGGATACCCTTACTTCTGTTTGGAAAATCGAGCAGGGTGGCGAGACCTATTATCTCGATGCCAAATCAGGAGAATTGCTTCCGCTCACGGAGGATCCAACACCACGTATGGTGTATGATCTTAGTCACTCATCTGATTTGTCGCATGGTACTGCTCAAAGCCTGATTCGCCCCCCATTTGATCCTTATGAGCGGATGCCATGGATTAAAGGCACACCGTTGCAAGTGTCAACTTTGCCTGAGCTCCAGATTGCTCTTGAGCAGCAAGGTGATCTGACCTACGTCACGGAGTTGTATGATGATCAGGTGACGATGCCGTTAACGGTATTAGGTTATCAACAATGGATATATGGGGATAACTATCTCATACTCGAGCATGATGGCCCGCGATATGTGCTACTGGATGCTTCGCTTGGGCTTGGGAAGATTTATCCGTAGTCAGAGGGAACTAGGATACGCTATTTTGTAGTTTTGCGCCAAATAGGTTCCGAAGGGGAACGTCAGTGACTTATCTAGCCGAAAATCGCAGGAAACTGGCAAAATCGGATAAATAGAGCACTCTCGTTCCCCTTCTTGCTAAAATGATTCGATTTTAATGTGAATAGCACACCTACGATCCCTTCATCATTTATGATTCGCATAACGTGTGATCTCTGATGGCATACTTGACACCATTTAATCAAACTGTTATCTGTTCATAACAAAAAGTGGCTGATCACATGTAGAAGATTCTACAAGGTGACAGCCACTTTTTTGCACATTATACCCCGCTCATTTTCTCGACTTCGTCCGCCCGAACAGCATCCGTGTCGCTAATGGCAGCATCCCAAACCAACGCGTTTGCCAACCCTCACGTTGTTCCTTCATCGACGCTTTGGCTTGTTGACGAACTTCCTTCGGCGTGTCGATATAGGTAACGACTTGTTGGGTTATGTACTTCACAAGATCATCGCTTTTTGCCATACGCCCACCTGCCTTTACCCTTATTGTAACCAGAGCAACAAGGCTTTAAACTACACGAAGACAGGTGGCAGGCCGCTTACTTATTGCCATTCACGCTGGTTTTCCGCCGCTCTCCGCAATAATTTTATCAGCAAACGATTTAATCGTGCCGCAGCCTAACAGCATTGGCTTATTGTCACATTGCAACAGCAAGGTCTGAGCGCTCGTATCCCAGGCATATTGGAAGCCAACATTCATGCTGACGACTGAAATCGTGAATTTGCCTGATGCTGTGTTAGGAATAGCAAACCCTTGCCTCCTACCGACCTGCTGCAGTGCTCTGAATACGGAAGGCGAAATCCCTTTATACATCCATGTGCTACAAGTTGCCATAGGTTTTCTCACCTCTTTCAAATAGGATCATTAAATTGTATGAGGCAAGAGCTGAAATCGTGCTTATTTCCCCAAAAAGCCTATCGCCGGATCGTTGCATTTGCTTCTAATCTCGTCCAACAAACATAAGCTAGAGTAACTAGAGAGAGAAAGAGGTGTTGGTTTGAATGTGGGAACTAATGCTTGCAACCGAGCAGCTTGAGATTTATATGGATGAAGTTAATCTTAGACTCGAGATCCGAATAAAGTCAGATCGGGATTTAGTACCTTTAACAATTCGTATGAACCATACAGATTTGACCCAGTTAATCTATACCCTGCTGGAAATCAATCGCAGCTTTCGAGGAGATGTTCCTTTTTTTCATACGAAAAAGCTGCCAGGCAAAGCCTAGCCCAGCAGCAAAAAAGCACGATGCACTCCCCCACTTCCTGTGGTTCGGAGCCATCGTGCTTTTTATATCATCGTGGTGTGTAAAACTGATGTTAGTTTCTGTTGATTCCCGCGATTGAAGCAATGAAACGCAGAATATAAAGGAACAAGTTAATAAAATCCAGATAAATATTCAATGCAGCAAGTGGAACAGCTTCCGCTGCAACACCGTTACGATATTGAGCCACATCGTAGAGAACCCAGCCGCTAAAGATCAGAATCCCCACCATGGACCATACCAAGTTCATCATGGATCCAAAATGTAAGAACATACCGAGCACACTCATGAGAACAAGACCAATTGTTCCTGCAAACAAGAATCCGCCTAAGAAGCTGAAATCACGTTGGGAACGGTGAGCATAGAAGGCCAAAGAGCCGAAAATCGCTGCCGTTGCAAAGAAGGCACCCGACACCACGCTAGCCCCTAGCTGACCACCGTAAGCCATGATGACCGGATATAGCGTCACGCCTGAAATGGCTGTAAATGCGTATAGAAAACCGTAGCCAATATTTTTGCCGCGAATTCGAATCACGATAGCGGCTACGAGCATCGCGACCTCTGCAATGACGAAAAGCATAACCATGGATGGCGGTACAACCATCGCACCGATCAATGTTCCAAGAAATGAAACTAATAGGGAAATGGCAAACGTTTGAAGCACGTGTGCAAAGCTGCCGGATTGTGTGATCGTAACTGTTCTATCCATGAAATTCAGCTCCTTTAGATATAAAGAAATGTACAATCTATCCTATGTATTATACCTGACATTCATGAAAATCGCTACAGGGTGGCGGTTGGACATGAAAACACCCTTCTCTAATATGTCAGAGAAGGGTGTTTCATTGATGCGATCAAGAGGACTCGAACCTCCACGGGGGTAAGCCCACACGGACCTGAACCGTGCGCGTCTGCCAATTCCGCCATGATCGCGTTTACAAAATTAATATACCATGTGACCCAAAAGCTCGTCAATGAAACTTTTGACAACAATGCATAATTCCATGGCCACTTCCTAACCCTAATCCCAAAGGAGGTATGATCTATGGATGAAGAAGAAATCAAAGCATTAGAGCCGAAATATACAGGCAATCAGCGTCATTTAACCGAGGGTGAAGCAGAGGGGATCGTTCACGATCCGAATTTCAAAAACGAGAATGAAGATGACGATATCTCTGATATCGACGCGCTTGCGGCAGGCCTCGGCTTTGGCGTGTTCCGCAGAACGTAGCTAATCCAACTGCACAAACGAGGAGGGTTCCTAAGCCACTATTGTGGAGGGGGCCCTCTTTTTGTAATGTGGTTCGGGGGCATGGGAGTTCGCTGCGATCTACCTTGAAACCAATGCTCCAAACCACTCTGTTCATGAACACTGCTGCGATGCCTAGCAAAAGTGCAAAAAAGCAACCTTTTTTATCGGAACAGCCTATCGATTTAAAATAAGTGCAAAAAGTGATCACCAGTAGAGTGCGGAGGTGAAGCGTGTTTTTCACCGTTGCAGCGCCACGGGCTGGCGATCCTCTTCCATTTCGCCGCTGTAAGCGTGTTTTTCACCGTTGCAGCGCCACGGGCTGGCGATTCTCTTCCATTTCGCCGCTGTAAGCGTGTTTTCCACCGTTACAGCACCATGAGCTGGCGATTCTCTTCCATTTCACCGCTGACATCCACGTTATCCCTGCGAGTGCCCCCCAACGCGCCTGCTCATTTCAAGCTCATATAACTCTCTAGAAGCTAGAATAGCTTCATGAACCGTTCTGCCAATCAAGTACCCCAGCGTCGTCGCTGTACCTGCATAGCGGTATGTCGTTCCTCTGCCTGTTGCAGCAATTAACACGGCATCTGTCGTTGTTCCTGTTGCGATTTGACCATCCACGGTGATGTTCAATGCCTGCAGAGCGGCAGCTTTGGCTTCCGTCGCGGTAATAACTGCATTCACCATGGCCGCATCCGTCAAACTACCTTCGATGACCACAATCGTATTAATCGTGCCCGGATAGAGCGAAGCTGCTGGCAATACGGCACCAGCTCGCGCTTTATTCCCCAGTCCGACAGTCACCCATGCAGCAACACGAAGTGATTCGTCTTCCTTTACCTCGTTTAGCTCATCTTCACGTTGAACACTACATTCTTCCTCAGGTGGCCAAGCTAACTCCTTGAATCCAACATCCTTTACCCACGCCGCGGTGAGCATCCCTGCCGTATCAGAAGGTTCCAGCCCTTCTCGGCCAATAAAAGCCTCCATCTCTACCAACGGGTCGGTCTCGTTATACGTCTTGTCCACTTGTCGATTCATCAACACCCGATGGTGGCCAAAACCACCGCCCCACGGTGAGGAATTCAATGTTCGCAGTAGATTCTCACTTGATATCGCCATATACCGACCATGCGACGATATCACTTGCTTCATCTCAACACCAGCTATTAAACTTCTAGCTGAAGTTCGCTCTCCCTCACTCTGCATCATCGGATAAATCATCCGGCGTTATCGTTTCCTGAGGCAACATGAACGCTGGCGGCCTTTCATTCTCATAAGGCTGATATACGTATCCGCGGGCCAGCTTGACGACTCTTCGGTTTTTTTTGCGAATAAGAACCGTCTCATCATCCCAAGCCACAACAATGCCTCGAACATCGTTCGTCGGGCTTACATCTCGTATTACTCGCAGCAATGTGCTATCTACGCGATATTGATCCAATTGGTCTTCCGAAATCATCTATATAGCACCTCCATTTTAGGCATGGTTATAATCAAACCGTTCTTCCTTAGCATACACCAAATTGCCATTCGGTGAAACTTTACATAAATCCGTTGATCTTCGGTTAACTTAACGAGGACGAGGCACGCGATAAGGCACAGGCTAACTCATGGCTACCGTAAGGGGGACATTCCAATGGAGAAGAGAACGTACTACATCAATGTTGGCACGGGAGAAGTACTCGAAGATAGCACAGCACTTGATTATGAATTTGAAATATCTGCAACGGAAGATGATGTCGCCAAGCTGCAGGAGCTTTTTGAGGAAACTGACAATTCATCTCAAGGCAGCTATGCGACTTCCTGGCTCCCCTGGAAAGTATATTACTCCAATGAAACGAATCAGGAATATGATTACTATTTAACCGAAGTATATCGTACGCTGCACCGACTTGGTTCTGAGCAAACCAAAAGGCATATTGAAACCATGAACGTGTTAGAAAATGGCATCTAGCCTTGAATTTGCCAAACATTAAAAGGCCAAGAATCCCTATGGAATTCATTGGCCTTTTTGTCATATATGGTTTATTTAACTTACATGCTCTTTCGAATCGTTCGTTTCAAACCAGAAATCAAGGACTTTGCTTGACATCACACGTTTCTTAATATAATCCGATTGTGCAACAGAGAACTGCTGCTCCCACTCGATTGTTAGCTCCGTACAAAGCTTCACGATTGTTAACAACTCGGACCAGGCTACATAGCGTTTATACCAGAAAAATTGAGGGTGTTCAATCATATACGGATACAGGTCATCAAACTCTGTATGTTTACAATCAAGCGCACGTTCAAAGTGAGTCTTTGCTTCCCCTAGCTTTGTCATAAAATAGTCAATGGAACCATTTTCGATACCCATAGATGTCAGCCTCCTCTCTTACCTTGTAATCATTATAAAGGATAAATCGGTTTCAGGGAAGTCATTCTCGTCATGTAAAATCAGTCAAAAGTGATCTGCCCGTTGGCAAGTGAAGCAATTCGAGCGAGTGACTCTACGCGGATACCGCGTTCACGAATGGATTTTCCGCCATTTTGAAAGGATTTCTCGACAACAATCCCAACACCGACAAGTTCTGCTTCTGCTTTTTCCACAATGCGAATTAAGCCGCGTGCAGCATCCCCGTTAGCAATGAAATCATCAATCAACAGGATACGCTCCCCTTTACCAAGCAAATGCGAGGACACCATAATATCAGTAACAATGCCTTTGGTAAAAGAAGGAACACGTTCACTATACGTATCTTGATCCATCGTCAACGTCTTCTTGCGACGAGCGAATACCATCGGGACACCAAGTTGCAAAGCCGTCGTATACGCAATAGGAATACCGGATGATTCCACAGTTAACACTTTGTCTGGCTTGGTCTCTCTAAACAATCTTGCAAATTCTTTCCCCATCTCCATGATGAGAACAGGATCTACCTGGTGATTCAGAATAGCATCAAGTTTAAGTACTTGATCAGAAGCAACGACGCCGACCTCTAAGATCCGCTGTTTTAATAACTCCATGAAATCGGCCCCCTATAGCTGTCTATTATGAGTAAGTTACCATATTGCTCCCGCCTCTTTCAAGTCCATTTAGAAAATAACAAAAAACACTGAAACTTTTTGGGCTTCTGTGGTGTCTATATATATATGAGGATTTCATTCAATTGGAATTCGTTCTAGAATTGCTCACATTTGGGCACGAAGATGCATTGAAAACCTTCGATAAAACAGTATCATTAATCTTACTAATATTTTTCACTTCAATTACACACTTCAACTACTTTTCGGAGGAAAGGATAGATGGCAATGAACAACCTAATTAAACCCATCCTTGTAGGCTGTATGCCTGTTGCAATTGCATCATTCTTGGTGACTGGATGCCAAGAATCATCTGCTCCTGCTCCAAAGGCTACCATAGACGCAACAACAACGTATATACCTTCACAGGTAAACCAGGAATCCACGCCTCCGACTATCGTTGTATCTCCGACGTCGACACCTGTGGTAGACGAAAGCATCAAGCATGAGGCACAAGTGGCTGGTATTACCAAAGTGGATCAAGATGATGTCCCATCGCAAATTTTTGCAAGTCCGAAGCCCACTGCTAAGCCGAAGATTAAAGCTGAGGACGCCTATCAGCAAGAAAAGCCGACCTTGATGGGCTTAAAGTTGGGCACTCCGAAAGCTTCAGTCTTGGAGCGTTTTGGTAAAGTGAAGAAGCAATTCCTGATGGAAGAAGACGACATCGAGGTTTATGATTTCAACGACTTTTCGGTTGGTTTCAATAGCAAAGGAACGCTTGAATTCGTAGACGTGCACTCGATTGACATTGATCCAGGGTTACATGGCTTGCGTTTAGGGCAAAGTCAACAAGATGCGATTGCCATCCTAGGCAAGCCTGATACGAACTCCACCTATGTCCTGTCTTATAAAGCACAAGGCACTTTGCTTAAAATCGATATCGACCCGCATGACAACACGATCCAATCCATTAAACTTTTTGCAAATTCTTAAATTCGTACACATTTATTAAACAAAAGACCATGAATTCAGCCTTAAAGGTTGAATTTCATGGTCTTTTTTTCGGCTTTCGTTTCAGTACAACAACGTGATGGTTGCGAAAGCGCAGGTAGATCAATACGCCAATAGCAGCTAGTATGACCAATATGAATAATGAAATCCCCATATAGGTATGAAACAAATGTAAGAAACTCTCGAAATTATTGCCGATAAATCGGCCCAGCGTCACAAAGGTTGTACACCAGAGCAGCGCCCCGGTTCCCGCATACAAAATATACTTATAAAACTTCACACCGCTAACGCCAGACAAATAACAAGTGAAATGACGTACGCCAGGCACAAAATAACCGAAGAAAACCGTCCACAGACCGTATTTCTTAAACCAGCCTTCCGCTCTCTCGATTCGGCTCGGCGTCAGCTTCACCCATTTGCCATACCGATTGAGAAATGGTTTACCTACGCGATGACCAATGAAATAACTAACCGTCATGCCCGTCATAGTCCCTGCATAAATAACAGCTAGTGTGGGACCGAAGTCAAAAGGACCTCCCCAAGCGGTCAAAGAACCGATAAAGACCATCAAGGTCTCATCAGGAATTGGAACGCCAATCATCCCAGCGGACAACAAAAGATATAAGGCAACATAGCCATATTGGCTAATAAAATCAAACAGGAATTCCTTCACGACCTACACTCTCCCGAGTTTAACTTCAACTGCCTCTTAGCTGTCAAAGGGACTTAAACAAATCTCGTCCTATGTAACAGTCATGCAAGCTTATGTACAAACATACCTTGTACTATATCAAACGAAAGAAAGCGAGGCAATATATGCGAAATCGTGCACAGATTGTCCGTGTCGCCTTCACCTACATCGGAACCGTCGTTGGGGCTGGGTTTGCTTCCGGGCAAGAAATTCTTCAATTTTTCACTCGCTATGGCTCGCTCGCTACATTAACGATCGCTTTATCTACCGTGTTGTTTATTTGGATTGGGATACAACTTATGCTTATGGCGCATGACTTAAAAGCAGAATCCTATGAGGATTTGAATAAAGTTCTTTTTGGCGAAAAAATCGGAAAGTGGATCAGCTTGTTTATGATGGTTGTTCTTTTTGGCATTACAACCGTCATGTTAGCAGGTGCAGGAACAGTTTTTGAGGAACAGCTCCACCTCTCGTACACCACAGGACTTCTAATCACGCTTGTACTTTCTTATGTCATTCTAACACGCGGGATCAAAGCCATCATGACCGTAAACTCCATTGTTGTCCCCATCATGCTGCTCTTCAGCTTCGTCATTGTTGTGTATACTTGGCATTCGCCAACGTCCGGCAACTGGCTGCATATCTCCAGCGATGATTCTCTTGTACGCATTTGGTTTGCACCATTTCTATATACAGCATTTAATTTGGCCATGGCACAAGCTGTACTCGTTCCGATGGGAGGCGCGATCCGCGATCGCTCTGTCCTCTACTGGGGCGGATTGCTTGGAGGTGCTGGCATTGGATTACTTCTACTTGCCGCACATTATGCCCTTTCTGCACAAATGCCGGGCATCGCACAATTTGAAATTCCGATGGGAAATATTATGACAAAACTAGGTTATTTCCCGCAAGTCGCCTATCTGCTCGTTATTTACGGCGAAATATTCACGACCTTTATCGGGGATGCCTATGGGTTATCCATGCAACTCCAGCAACGAATCAAGATACCTCCCAAATTGCTGCTCATCGGTATTTTACTTCTCAGCTATGCCATCAGTCACATTGGTTTTAAAACGCTGTTAACCGCTTTATACCCGCTATTTGGCGTGGTGAGTGTCGTTTGGCTCGTGTTGATGATCTGGCGTAACCGTCGAAGTACGTTGTAGGGCATTCCCTAGCGGGAAACTGAGTACGATAATCAACCGTATGATCAATAGCAGCATCCCCATCGCAGAAAAGATAATACCAGTAAGTAAGTATGCCCAATGGAAATTTGCGATTTCTGTGTGATCTCGACCGACAGCCACTAGCATTGCGATCATGAGTAAAATTCCTATGATAAATAAACCAACGACAGAGTAATCCATGATCGTCCATCTTGAGAGATAGGTGACTGCAATCTGGGCTTGGCCGACGGCTCTTGGCGAGGCAGCTTGCTGCCTCCATAGCTGATGCACCGTCCATGCGGTATAGAAGCCGGCACCTGTCACAAATAGACCGACCACCGCACCTAGAATAGCTAAAAACAAATTCATTCATGACCCTCCTTTCATTTGACCTTGAGCTAGTGCTGGCGCAAGCCATAAATGAGCAATAATGTGCAGCCGAAACTAATGACTGGTAGCGCATAGAGCAAGGGTAAGATCATCACGTGAGGAAGCTTTATCGCAGGAAACCACAGCAACTGCAGTTGTTTCTTTTCCAGCTCCCCGTCCTCTTGATTTCCCTTATGAACTCGGAGAGCGTCACTCGCTCCCTCATTCCACTGAATCTTGCCTTTTTTCCATCCGACTTGATAGGAAATTTCTCGATGATCTTTCCGCTTATCGTTTCCTTCCACGTTCGAGACCTCCAGTCCCATGTTTCAATAATTGCGTGATCTAAAAAGTCCAGTTCGGACAACCCCTATAATTGAATATACAGGTGATCAGGAATTACATTTGCAGCTGCATCGCGCACATGGCCATGGCAAGTAAATAACAGCACTTGATGACGCTGGCTCAAATCAGCTAAGACACGCAAACAACTTTCCATCCGTTCCTCATCGAAATTCACGAGAATATCGTCCAAAACCAGCGGTAATATAGCTTTGCCGCCATACTCTTCTACAAGTGCAAATCGCATGGATAAATACAATTGCTCAGCTGTGCCACGACTCAGTTGATTCGTATCCACCTGTTGTCCATTTGCTCTTACCGCCAGTAAGCGTTGTTCGCCAAATGGGGCCTTCACAGCTTCGAATGCACCATTCGTCATCATTGCGAAATACGTAGAAGCCCGCAGAAGCACGCCTGGTTGACGATCCTTTTCGTACATATCACGGGCCTTTTTCAATAGGAGCGCAGCAAACGAAGCCACCGCATATTGATTTACTTGCTGAGATATCGTCGCTCGAATCCCTTCCGCCTGCAGTCGCAGATTTGCCGCTTCCGCCCCCTGCTCTAGCTTCTCAATCTGCCCCGAGAGCTTGCCAATGACCTCTCTGAGCTCATTCGCTTGCGTGATCGTCTCCGACAACTTCTGTTGCAGCGAAGTAGCTAGAAGAGCCAGATCTTCTTCTCCTTGTGATTCCATTAGCTCCATAAAGCTCCCCATTAATGAACGGCTTACTAACGATTCAAAGGAGGCTTGGAGTACGCGACTTTCGTCTTCAAGTTTGTTGCGTTCCAGCTGTTCCCGTTCCATAATCCGCAGGTGTTCGCCATCTCGTGCAGTGGCTTCCTGTAAGAGTTGATGAAGACGCGCTTGTGTCCGGTCCATATGTTGTTGAACTAGCAGAAGCGCCTGTTCCGTCTCAACGATTAACTGTTCAAATTGCCTTTGTTCCGCGATATGTACGTGCTGACGCTGCTCATCTTCTTTCCATCGCTTCAAAGCAAACAAATAATCTTGGTTGGAGGGAGGCAATTCCAGTAATTTGCGAACCGTTTCTTCATAGGTATGAACGTTTTCGGTTAACATGTCTCTTTTGGAACTCAATTTGTGAAGTTGGCGCAACCCATCCTGTGCCAACTCGATGACTCCAATCGTTTCTAGCAAGGCATCCGTCGATAGATGCGCCCCTACCCCCAGCTTGTGCAACCATTGCTCCCATGAGGCATGTATTTGCAGCGTTTCTTTTTTGATTTCTTCTGCATAACGAATACGCTGCTCAACTTGTTGCCGAAGCAGTTGTAAATTTTCACGCGCATCCCTTAATTTCTCAAGCTTACGGAGCTGTTCACTATGTGCATGTTTACCTTTATCTACTTCTCGGAACCAAGCATCCAGATGTGGCTGAAGGTCTTGAATCGACACACTAGCATTACGATAGTGACCATGTTGGGTAAATTCTGTTGCAGCAGCCGCTTCTTGAAGATTAGATTGTAGATCGTGCACTTGTTCAAAATGGCGCAGTTGCTCCTGAATACTACGTTCCAGCTGCCCCAGCTCCTGCTCCAAACGATGATCTTGGACAATGGTGGCGGGCATGGCACGAGATGCCCTGCTCCCTTCCACTCGACGACCCATAAGCCAAATATAGCCGGTCACCCCTGCGAAAATAAGGAAAACAAATGAGGCTGCAAGCCAATTTCCCTGCCATCCGATAAATAACGGAGTGCCAAGCGCAAGAATGCCTGCCCCTATCATCATACGTTGACGAAATGCACGCGTTGCATCTTTACCAGCTTTTGTCGCATCTTCGAGACTCTGCAAGTAGTGATTTTGCTCAGCTTGGCGTTCTTGCTGATGTGTAAATTGACTTGTGACTAGCTGCCAACGCGCATAATCCGCAGCCAACTTCTGTAATAAAATAAATGGATCAGAGACCATCATCTCTGCGTTTGCTTGTATGCCTTTGCATGTCGCTTCAAGATGACTTACCTGATCTTGTCCACGATTAACTTGTGTATGTAAACTGTCCAATTCTGCTCCAATGCGCAGTTCAAGTTCGGAGCGATTGCGGAATTGCTCTTTATACGTACGCACTTGTTCACGAAGTGAAATCGTCACAGCGAATGAAGTGACATCGGTCTCATCCCACTGCACATCCAAATTGGCTAGGAGTCTATCCACTTGAGCACGTTGGTGTGCTACCTCAACCCCAAGCTGCTCAATTTGGCGCTTATGCTCCTCATAGCCAGCCGCTTGCTCTAGCAAGTGATTCAGCTCAATCCCATTGGCGAGCACTTTGGGCTCCAACTGGAGCGCAGCCATCTCTCCACGCAAGCTCTGCACGCGCAGCAGCAGCTTGTCGCACTCCGCTTGGAGGCGCTCCTGCTCGGCCTCGAGCGCCTCCAGCCTTGCCGTGGCCTGCTCCGGGAAGCCCGGCCGTACCGGCAGGCCCTCCAGTTCGCGGCCGATCTGCCGCAAGCGGAGCCAGCCGCTGCGCGCCTTGCCGGCCAAGCCGAGCTTGTGCAGCTCCGCGCGCAGCGCCTCCTGCTGCCCCTCCAGGGCAGCAGCGCGCGCCTCCGCGGCGCGGCGCTCTTCCTGCAGCCGATCGTAGTCGGCTGCTCCATCACGGCTGCGGCGCAGCGACTGCTCCAGACCCTCGAGCTCCTTCAGGAGACGGTTCATCTCCTGATTGCGTCCGCGGGGTCTGTACAGGCCGTCCGCCTGCGCCGTCAGCTTGCGCTCGGCCTCCATGATGGCCGAGCCGCTTACACCAAGCCCAGCGCTATACAGATAGCCGCTGAGCTCGTCCGTCTGCAGGGAGCGAAGCTCCTGCAGCTCGGTTAAGCCAAAAGCGAACAAGCTGCGATAGAGGTCGGCCGAGAGGCCGCCCAGCAGCGTGTTCAGCTCCTCTTCTCCGCAGGTGGTACCATCGGCGAGTGTGACCTTAACGAGCCCCGCAGAGGCTCGTTTGCCGCCTGTGGCGGGCGCATCGTAGCGCTCAACGCGGATGCGCTGACCCTGCTCATCGAGCAGGGTTAGGGCACCTCCGTGGGCACCGCCGCCCAAAGGCTCATAACGCTCCGAACGATTCGTTCGCGTCGGGAAACCGAACAGCACCGCTCGGACGAAGCCCATGAGCGTGCTCTTGCCCGCTTCGTTGGCGCCGTAAAACACAGCCAAATTGCTGTCCGTATGCAGCTGACGATCACGCAAGCTGCCAAATCCATCGACTTGGATGGCAATAATTCTCATCCAGGTCCCCCTCCATCCGTGGTTAGCAGATCAGCAACAAGCACTTCCGCGGAACGCAGCCAATCGCGCAGCTGTTCAGGCGTTGCTGCCGCTGGATTCCTAGCAGATATAGGCATCCCCTGGAGCGCTGCCAGCGCTTCTTCAGCGAAACTTTCCAAGGCTGATTCGTCACTTTGCAGCACCGATGCATACCTTAATAGATCTCCTAGGAAGCTCTTCTCTTCCAGAACGGCTGCCAGATCAAGCTCACTGGCTGTCCGATCCTCGATGGATTCAATCCACACGAAACTGCTGCGCTCCATTTCGTCATCTCTGAACTCATCCATCAATTCTTGCAAGGGACGGCCTTTGCGCAGCCGCTCATGGATTTCACTGCGACCTTCCAATACAATGCGGACAATCCCATCTCGGCCGTTAGCCTCTTGATGAAGCCGGTCTAATAACTCGCCTAAGCGATCTTTCAACACTTGCTCCGATGGAATTGAGATCACAGACAATGTTTCTTGATACCAACGAACCGTGTCTAAGGCATGAAAAATAAGCTCTGCCCGCCCAGTATCGTCGATATCTACGAGATAACAGCCGCGAGGACCGGTTTCCCGAATACTTCGGCCTTGGATATTACCTGGATACACAATCGCTGGCTGAAGGTTCATTACTTGTCTCGTATGTACATGTCCAAGTGCCCAGTAGTGCATGCCTGCATCGATTAAATCCTGCTTACTGCAAGGGGAATAATTATCATGATGAGGATCGCCATCAACATTTGTGTGCAAGAGTCCAATCTGACACACTTGACTAAGCCCTCTTTTAAATTTCAAAGCAAGATTCTCTGTTACTGCTGAGCTCCCATAGGATATCCCATGAATTTCGGCGATAATGCCCCGATCTTGCTTCACGACCTGTAAAGTCTCCACATGATCAGACGCAAAAAAATGAACGTCTGCCGGCCAAACCAACTTTGCGGCACGTCCATCCTCGGGGTCATGATTACCATGTATAATATAAGCAGGAATGCCTTCAGACGCTAAAAGTTCCACTGCTTTTTGAAAGCGAATTTGTGCCCGCAGTGAACGATCCGATACATCATAGACATCCCCGCTAATTAGTACAAAATCCACCTTTTCTTGTATCGCAAGCGCCACAAGCTCCTTCAACGCTTCGAACGTCGATTCTCGAACTCGCTCTCGAACCCGTTCAGGAAGCGCCGACATGCCTTTAAATGGGCTATCTAAGTGCAAATCGGCAGCATGTATAAACCGCAGTCGTTTCATGGCTCAAACGCCTTCCTTTATGAACTTTATTCCTGTTGACCTGCTTCTTCTGGACTTGTTGGCTCCGTGACTTGATAGCGTTCATACACACTTTTTAATTGACGAAGTACACGATTTAATGAGTAGGTTTTTTTCGCCTTTTCCCATGCAGCTCGCGCTAAATTGTAGCGGAAGCTAGGGTCTATGACGACTTTCTCCAAAGCATGGCTCAAAGCCATCGCATCACCAACAGGTACAAGCAATCCATTGTGGCCATGCTCAATTTGCTCAGCGATTCCGCCAACATTCGTACCAATCAAAGCTAACCAGCACAGCGCTGCTTCTGCGAATACAGACCCGAAGGCCTCGGCACGAGATGGCAGAACAAACACATCGAAGAATGGCATGAACTCTTCCGGATGAAGCATATACCCATAAAAAATCGTATCTTCATAAATATTATGCTCGACGGCTAATTTCTCAAGTTCCTCACGACTGGGACCATCCCCAATAATATGTAAAACAAATGGATGTCCGCGTTTTTTCAGCTCGCCACATGCAATCAGCAATGTATCCAAGCCCTTCGCCGGAACTAAACGACAAACCGTAATAAATTGCGTGACTTGATTTTCATGTGAAATCGGGCGGAATCGCTTCTCATCAAAGCCATTTGGAATGACGCCAATGCGTTCACTGTCTTGCACGTAATCAGCCATGTATTGCTTAAACGAATTTGAAACCGTAATAATCTGATCTACCTTCGCCTCTAACTCCCCATAGATCTGGGTTAAGAATTGATGTTCCACGCCATTCTCAGCAATTCGCCCATTTAGAATAAGCTCTCTCTCGAAACTAGAGTGAATTGTCAAAATAACAGGTGTATCTGGATAAATTTGTTTCATAACCAGTGCAGCAATCGGGTGATGAGCATGTATAATATCAAATTTCTTAGAAATTCTGAGCTTTGTCCACCATACATAGTCTTTATAGGTTTGAATGTATTTATCGATAATTGGGTTGCCGGCATACTTCCGCCAATCAAACGTAGCGAATGACACATCCTCGGATCCCTTGCCGCGAATACGCTTAGGTAGCGAGAACAGTTCCATTTCCCAACCTTTTTTATTAAATCGTTCCAAAATATAGGGAACCATGGATGATACCCCACCCGGTTGTTCCGGGGGGAAAAATAATGCTTGCAATATGTTCATTGCATGAGCCCCTCTCCCAAATCCTTGAGCTTACCACTTCCTATTGTAACCTGTGCCTGGCGAATAGAAAAGAGAACACAAACTCAACAGCACAAATGTTCTATCCCTGCTCCGCTTTTTCCTTTATAATAGAGTCTACTTCTGTGGAAAAATAGACCAACTTGGAGGAACTCATGGACATCATGGATTTACTATTCGGTGAATTAGCTTCGTTTCTATCACATGCCATGATCGTTGTCATCATTGCGCTCATGATTGTGATCTCACTGCGTTTGTTTTTAGACCGACGCAAAAAAGCGTATATGTCCATGACGATATCGCTTATATTCGTCGGCATCCATTATTTGCTTCAAATGTATTTCATGCTAAGCGGCAGCAACACGAGCGTCACTGCTTACTCCCAGATCATGCTCAAAATTATTTCATTTGTACTTATAAATATGGGGATTTACCAATTATATAATCGCACAAATCGCAAGCAATATATATTTTTCTACGGCTTAATCGTGATGGGATTCGTCGTTTCTACACTTCACTATATCGTTCCAAATCTATACAACGGGACGGAGCATCAAGTTCGTCTTTTGCAGGATATTGGACTTGAGTTATATGTATTCGTGCTCATCTTTCTCTGTTTCTATATGATTCCACCCTACATAGGTCAGCAAATGAAATATCAACTGGCTTTGACGATTTACTTTTTGTTCCAGACGTCACAGCTTCTAAATACATATGTGTATAATGATGCGCAGCCGGTGCTTATCTTAGCTGTCAATATCCTGCCCATCATCTATTACTTTCTCTTATTTTTGATTCTCTTTGAACGTGTCGTTGAGCTCATGCAAGCCATCTACAATTCATCTATTACAGACGGCTTAACTCGCCTTTATAATCGTAAATTTTTTTACAATCGTGTTACCCAACATGTACAGCGTCATTTGCCTATCTATGTGTTGTTTAGCGACATTGATAACTTCAAGAAGCTGAATGATACACAAGGGCATCAAATGGGCGACAATGTACTTAAACAGGTTGCTCAAATTATGAAAGATGAAGCGGAAGAATGCGGGATTGCCGGTCGCTACGGCGGTGAAGAAATGGTTGTGCTCGTCTCTGATCCGAGTGTGAAAATGGAAACCTTTGCTGAACGTATTCGCAGTCGCATTGAAAAAGAAACGATCGTTACCGCTAGCATCGGATATAGCAAGTACAAGAACGGACTAAGTGCCGAAGAACTCATCAAACAAGCGGATGAAGCGATGTATCGTGCCAAAACGACCGGAAAGAACAAGGTAGTTAAATTCTCTTAAAAGCAAAGACCGTCAGGATGTAACTTTCTGAACTGCACCCCAATTGTTAGACACAATCTAACAATTGGAGGTGCAGTTTTTCTATATGTCCAAATTAACACCACAAGAAAAAATACAAGCTGCAAGAAGGTACCTTGAGGGAAAGGAAAGTCAGGATACCGTAGCTCAAAGTGTTGGGATATCCAAAGCT
>NZ_JABMKY010000057.1 GCF_013204845.1 Paenibacillus qinlingensis | reverse complement strand
ATCCCCGGATCAAAGCCTGCTTACGGCTCCCCGAGGCATTTCGTCGTTCGCCACGTCCTTCTTCGGCTCCTAGTGCCTAGGCATCCTCCGTGTGCTCTTTCTAGCTTAACCTAGAAAAAACATTTAAAGATTTTTGTGTAACCCGAAGGTTAACACAACCTAAGTTCTTACTTTACGTTTTTGTTTCGTTATCTAGTTTTCAAGGAACAAAATGTTTGCCTTAGTGTCAACAACACCGCCTTATCGGCGGCGGAAGTAAGCAATAAGTTAATTGGTGGAGCCAAGCGGGATCGAACCGCTGACCTCCTGCTTGCAAGGCAGGCGCTCTCCCAGCTGAGCTATGGCCCCATGTTTGATGAACCACTTCATTAAGAAGTGTGCAAACTCCATCAAAACTGAACAAATGAAATGAGTTATCAGCGATTTGTGTGCTAAGCACACTTGACTGGATCTATCAGATCCGAGTCTCCATAGAAAGGAGGTGATCCAGCCGCACCTTCCGATACGGCTACCTTGTTACGACTTCACCCCAATCATCT
>NZ_JABMKY010000061.1 GCF_013204845.1 Paenibacillus qinlingensis | reverse complement strand
AGACGGAGCCGCAGCGAAAGCGAGTCTGAATAGGGCGCTTTAGTACGTGGACGTAGACCCGAAACCGTGTGATCTACCCCTGTCCAGGGTGAAGGTGAGGTAACACTCACTGGAGGCCCGAACCCACGAATGTTGAAAAATTCGGGGATGAGGTGGGGGTAGCGGAGAAATTCCAATCGAACTCGGAGATAGCTGGTTCTCCCCGAAATAGCTTTAGGGCTAGCCTCGGATGTTGAGTTGTGGAGGTAAAGCACTGATTGGGTGCGGGGCCCGCCAAGGGTTACCAAGTCCAGTCAAACTCTGAATGCCACAAACTTAAGTCCGGGAGTCAGACAGTGAGTGCTAAGATCCATTGTCAAAAGGGAAACAGCCCAGACCATCAGCTAAGGTCCCCAAGTGTGTGTTAAGTGGGAAAGGATGTGGAGTTGCACAGACAACCAGGATGTTGGCTTAGAAGCAGCCACCATTGAAAGAGTGCGTAATAGCTCACTGGTCGAGTGACTCTGCGCCGAAAATGTAACGGGGCTAAACACGCCACCGAAGCTATGGCTTGCAC
>NZ_JABMKY010000005.1 GCF_013204845.1 Paenibacillus qinlingensis | reverse complement strand
GAAGCGTACACACAGCAAGCTCGGCTATTTGTCTCCAGACAAATTTGAATCGCAGTTTTACAAGCAAACAAAACTGATTTCTTAGCTCATTTTTTGTGTCCACTCTATTGACTCAGATACATATTTACCCTAATGGGGATAAACCGTTTGGAAACGACTCCGTTACTTAACCTTTTACTGAACCTACCAGCATACCCTGCTCAAAATATTTTTGGATGAATGGGTAGATGATCAGCATAGGCAAGGCTACGATCACGATAGCAGCCATTTGGATGCCTATCGCAGGCGGCGGTGACGAACCAGCTGCTTCTAGCAGCTCCGGCGGAAGGCTGGAGCTAGCGATAATGGTTCGGAGAACCAGCTGTACGGGTGCTTTGTGCCAGTCGGTCACATACAGCATAGCATTAAAGAAATCGTTCCAATATACAACCAAGTAGAGGAGACCGATGGTTGCTATAACAGGCATGGACAGAGGAAGCACAATCTGCCACAAGATCCTGAACTCGGAAGCTCCGTCCATAGAGGCTGATTCCCTCAAGCTCTCGGGGATGCCTTCAAAGAATGATTTCATAATAATCATGTTGAAAGCGCTGTATGCCATTACCAAGATGAGAACGTAGTTGGTGTCCAGCAGACCCAACTGCTTGATGGTGATGTAGGTAGGGATCATCCCGCCTTTGAACAGCATTGTAAAGACAAAGTAAAGCATGATGACCCGCCTGCCGGGCAATTTCTTCTCCGCTAATGCGTAAGCAGCCGTAACGGTAAGAAACAAAGCAAGTATGACGCCCCCCGCCGTGTTGCGGATCGTGTTTCCGTATGAGGTATAGATCAGCGAACCTTTCTTCAGCAGATATTCATAATATTGAAAACTGAAAGAGGTCGGAAATAGAATCATCCCATTCTTCTCGCTGAAAATATGATAAGGCGTAACAGATACGGAAATGACGTACCAAAATGGAATGACAATCACTATTGTTAATACAGTGAGAACGATATAATTGGTGGTGACAAAGGCGGTCTCGCCTCTCGTGAGTTTCATAGCTACGTTTCCCCCATGTCAGAAAATACCGGAATCATTGATCCGCTTGGCGATTTGGTTGGCAAGCAGCACCATCGCTAGCCCGATAACACCCTTGATGAAGTCAGCAGCTGCAGCAAGGCTGAGGTTGAACTGTTCGATACCTATCCGGTAAATGTAGGTATCCAGAATATCTCCCATCTCGAATACCATCGGATTGTACAAGTTGATGACCTGATCTAGTCCTGCGCTCATGATGTATCCAACTTTCAGGATGAAGATGACAATGATGGTCCCCGTAATTCCTGGCAAGGTGATATGAAAGATCCGACTAAACCGCGTAGCTCCATCCATAGTGGCTGCTTCGTAAACCTCCGGGTTGAGCCCGGCGATGGCTGCAATGTAGATGATAGCGGCCCAGCCCATTTCCTTCATCGCATCGGTGACGACGAGGATCGTTCGGAAGTAAGCGGGTTCAACAAGCAGATAAACCGATTTGCCACCGAAAAACTCGATGATCTTATTGATGACGCCTGTTTCCGGCGAGAGCAGCAGCGTGATGATTCCTCCGTATACGACCCAGGACACGAACCTCGGCAAATAGACCGCGGTTTGAAGCGTCTTCTTGAACCAGGCAGCCTGGATTTCGTTCAGTGCAAGCGCTAACAGGATGGGACAAAGGAAGCCGCTGATCATTTTATACAGACTGATAAGCAGCGTGTTCTTGAAAGCATTGCGGAACATCTCGGATTCGAAAAGCAATCGAAAATATTTCAGCCCGACCCACTCGCTGCCTGAGAATCCTTGAATAACGTTATAATCCATAAACGCAATGCTGATCCCGTAAAGAGGGAGATAATCAAAAATGAATACCCATCCAAAAGCGGGAAGCAGCAAGATATATAACAATTTGAATTTTAAAATCCGCTTTAGCCGCTTCCTAAGCATCGTCTTCTTAGTCTCGGCGATCCTAGCGGTCACCAACTCCATCTTACTCTCCTCCTATCTTTCTCTAACCGCACTTAATAAGAAAGTGCTTACAATAGTTAGCTTACCTGAAATAAGATGATCGGAAAACCCGAGTGAAGGACAATAGTACCGGGGAAAAGTCGCATTCGATTTGCCCACAAGACTGGACGGGGAGCCTGGGAAGCTTTTAAAACAGAGATCGTTTCATTCAGGTTTGCCACCGTCAAATCCCTCCGCTCAGATAAATTTGTAATTAAAAATGGGCTGGCGAACAGCAAAAAGGAGCAATTGCCACAAGGCAAGCTCCTCCACGGTCGTTACGCGATAACGTCCCTAAACTAAACAGTTTTGACTTCCTTTTGATAAGTTACCGTTCCGAAATCACCACTTACATCAAGAAATACACCATTCATATCAAAGATCTCTTTATCTTCTTCTAAATAAGCAAGGACCTTTCTCCTTAACGATGTATCCGGTTTCGCATCCTTTACCTCGGTCAATTCATTGAATACAAAATTCCATAAAAACCGCACCGATCCCGCCGTCGGATAGAGATAGAACTGCTCTTGGAATCTGACGATATTACTGGTAGGCGGCAACATTTCCCTGAGTTGTGGCGTAAAAAGCCACGTATGGCAGGCCATTCCTTTATATTGAACTTCCGGAAAATAGGTTGCATAAAATTCTTTGGCCTGAATGTAGGTTTGTTTGATTTGTTCCATATCAAAAACCGTATCTCTCGGGATATGTATCTCAAGCAAAGTATCATCCTTGTCCAACACTTTTGTCCATTCATCCCTCTTAATCTTTACAGGTTCGCTTAATCCTTTGCCCTCTGGCGTAATTGGATTTCCTATGAAGTAATCTTCCGTTTCCTCATATTCCGTCACAAAACCATCGGTTGTCTTTTCTTTATTACACACGCCTTGCTTATCACCATTTGCTCGCAGCTCCATCCCTGCACTGCACAGAAGCAACAAACGATCTTCTTTCGCGTTGTGAAAGCCTTTAATGACCCCAGAAAAATTCGTTGCAATAAACTGCATGCCACCAATCCGAAACATTCGGGCTTCTAGATGCCTCCAAATCCAACTGAAATTTCTAATGGCATAATATCCGACTAAATTGTAGGCATTTTGAACCCATACGCCGATATCCCTTAAGGTTTCTACAAATAACTCTTCACTCAGTCCTCTTTCGGCATACGTCTTTTCGGCAAGAGGCAATCTTTGCAATGCTGCATGCAGATACAACAAGGAAGCCGAATTCCCGAGTACTTCTTCCACATAAGTATCTATAGCCAGCGGTTCCCACACAGTCGTCCAATAGCCACTTTCAATATTTTTCTTGTAAAATTCCATGTAAATATCCAAAAGTTTTGGATCATTATTTAGTTGATCTACGATATTCATCAAGATTTCGGTTGCGCCTTCGGGCATCACAATTTTCCGGCAGTACTGCTCTGTCACGTCTTTCTTTAATAACAAAAATTCCATTCTTGTACTCCTTTCAAATTAAACAATTGCTACCTAAACAATTATAACCGATTGTCATTCAGATAGTAATTCCGTTCACATATTCAGCAACGCGGACCGTTATTTGGCTAACAATTCATCCACGTTTTTATTAGGCTTTTCAGCTCATCTACGGTGTCGTTGATAAACAACTTCACAATGTCATCCGTGATATATATGGGTACAATGCAAGGTTCTTTTTCTTCATTTCTAAGATTCTGTATGATGTGCTCACGATACTGCGTAATTTCTTTGCTAGTGAGTAGGTCAAGAACTGCGTATTCGCTAGCATGTAGCAAAGAATCGAAAATCCTATTTGACCACCCTTCATTCCGATACAAATTATAATCAATTTGACAAACTTCTATATTGTAGCGACTTTTAATAGATTCCTTCTGTTCGTCTATCACAAGATTAATTTTCCCCACATAGTCACCCCAGACGGTCTCCGTCCATCTTAAGTCAGTATACAGGTGTGAGACATATCCAAGTATAAATTGATTATTATCAGGGTCATTTTGTGTAATATATTTTTTACAGAAATCATGAAAAGTTTGAAGATTAGGCATTGTGCCGTCGTCCGCACACAGATGTGTTCTTCCTTTATCTTGCCTAGTCGTATTCGCTCTCATATGAATGGCATCTGGCGCGATACTTCCTAGCAAAAATTCTGGCGATGGATCATGATCAAAACATTTTTCCGCAATGCTAAAATGCACCATAGGCCAAGGCAATAGAGATCACTCCAATTCTCAAGTTCACAACATTCAAGCATCTAAAAGACGCCAGAACGTGGAAAAAGGTTCAAGCTTACCCTTCACATTTTTGGAATCTTAACGATCACCGTAGTCCCCTGACCACTCTCACTTTCGATCCCTACCCCATAACCTTCTCCAAACAGCAGTTGTATCCTGTTATTAATATTGGAAATCCCGATACTATTCCCAACAAAGCTATTCTCCACTCGCTCCGAATAGGCCATATTCAGTTTCGCTTTCATGGTCTCAAGTTGATCTTTACCTATCCCTCTTCCAGAATCCGATATTTGAAAGATGACATCGCCATTCTCATCTAGATGACCGCTCACACGAAGTTGTCCTCCGGCGTCCATACTTTCAAGTCCATGATAGACGGAATTTTCAACAATGGGCTGCAAGATCATTTTGGGAGTTTTCATTTCTAGTATCTGTTCATCCACATTGATCTCCATATCAAACTTGTTTTCATAGCGAATAGAAATAATTTTTAGATAGGCTTGAATACATTGAATTTCTTCACTGATCATCACAAGATCGTCTTTTTTAATGCTATATCGAAATATCTTTGACATCGATGAAGTGATCAGCGCTATTTCCTTGCTGCCGTATTCAAGTCCGATACTGCTTATGCAGTTTAATGTATTATAAAGAAAATGCGGATTTATTTGACTTTGTAAGGCAGCGAATTCTGCCTGTTTTTTGCTAAGCTCAGACTCAAACAGTCTTGCCTGTGTATGAAAAATATTGCTTGTCATCTCTTCCATTTTATCAATCATGCTATTGATATCATAGGCCAACACGCCGACTTCATTGGTAGAACGGACCTTCACTCGAAAGCCTACATCTCGCTTACCAATTTTTTTCATATCTGCGATGAGTCCCATGACAGGACGTGTCAGATTATTCAAGAAAAAATACCCCAGAATAAGCATACTCAGAATGATACCAATACCAGCTATGATGCTAATGTTTTTAATCGCATACATATCCGTTGTCAACTCTTGCACAGGAATAATACTTACAATACGCCAGCCGTCTGCCTGCACCAAATCTTTTTCCTGGACAATGACTTCTTCATCATTAATGGTGGTTTTTACCCCATTAGTTAAACGGCTTCGATCTACGGAAAGGATTTCCTCATACAAGGTACCGCGGAAATTCGCATTATTTGAAACAATGACCTCATTTTGGCTGTTTAAAATGTACAACGTAGAGTTAGGCGTTAGTTCTGTATTCTGAACAAGTTCCTTCAACTTTTCCGTGTTCACCATAATGGAACAATAGCCTGTCTTTTGAGAAAATTGAACCCCGCCAAGTGATTCAATAATGGGTGCTATATAAAAGAAATAGTCACTTCCTGTTTTTTCGTCTTTTAATAGGCTTGTAAACTGTCCTTTTTTAACAGCATCCAAATTATTTTTATATGTATGGATAAACGCTTCGTATTGATTTGAATAAAAAATATCATTGTTTCCATTACTATGAACGCGTCGTCCATTATTGTCTGTAATTACTATGCCATTAACATAAGAGTTAAAGGACCTCATATATTCCATTAGTTCAATTACATAGGTACCTATATCAAAACTTCGTTTATAATCATCATCAGCAATCGTAAATTCTTGTATTTTTTTATTATCAACAGCTATCTGAGTACTGACTTTTATATCGTAAAAAACGGAATTGATTTTTTGACTTGTTTGTTCAATAATCTTGTTCCCATAATTTGCAGCTCTGTTCTGCGTCAGATTATAGAAGCTGTAATAGGAATAAAATTCCATTATTGTAAATATAATTACCGAAAATAAAAAAATCAGTAATATCTGATGCTTTAATTTCAGTCTACTGATCTGCAAATTCCCCACCCCGACCCTCAACTCTTTCTGAACTTCGTAGGAGTGATCCCACTATGTTTCTTAAATACTTTGTTGAAATAATAGTAATCCATGTAGCCTACTTTTGCAGCTATTTCATCAATGGACAATTCGGTATGTTTCAAAAGCTCACAAGCTTTTTTAATCCTCAAATCCGTGACATATTCTGAAAAGGTTTTGCCCAAATTTTTCTTGAATAGTTGGCAACAGTAGACTTGATTAATTAAAAACTTCACAGATAAATCTTTGAGGTAAAGCTCGCTCTGAAAATTAGTGTCGATGTATTTCACCATTTGGGCAAAATAGGAGTTTTTATCCCCCTCATTGGCTGATTGATAGTTCAGTAGCTTTATGTATGTCAAGATGTCATATAAAAAACTGCACAAGGATTCAAAGGTTTCAAAACGCTCTTTCAATTCAGAGTAATTAAGGAAATCAAGTTCCATGTCTTGCAGCTCTTCGTAATAGCTCCCAACCAAGCTGCTCACTACTTGATTCCATAAGTACACCACCTCACCCATTCCTAGATGATTGTGATGAAAGAAATGCATGAGTCCATCCATGATGTCATCCATATCTTCAAACTTTTTCTCTTGAATAATAGAACAAATACCATCTATATACGGCTTAACCAGATTAAGCTTTTGTTCATACTCAAAGATACCGTCAGTCACTTTTAAAAATACGGTTGAAGCTGCTATATCTGCTTCTTTAATAAGTTTTGCCATATGCTCATTGTGATTCGAAATACTGCTGATTCCTATCGCTTTTATATCTAAATCATTGAAAACGGCTGCATCAAAACGAACACCCAAATCCGTTCGGTTGTCACTTTTGAGAATATATAAGGTCTTTCTTGATCCTAAATTAACTGTCAATGTAGGTGTAAAATTGAAAGCACTTATGTCAGGATCATGCTTTTTCTCACCTTTTGAATACATGATATAGACACGAAAGTAGCAGTCCGTTGATTGATCAAATAAACGAGTTAAACGATTCAATTCACTTTTATCCGCTGAAGTTAGTGCCTCTAAGATCTGGTTATTTTTCAAATTTCTCTTCGAAGAAAAATGCAATGCCAACTTCTCTATTAAGGGATCAGCCATCTCAATATCTAATGGTTTTAGGCAATAATCCAACGCACCATACCTAAGAGCCTCCTGCGCATAAGCAAATTCCGCGAAACCGCTTACAACAACGAATTCAACATCCAATCCCTTTTCTTTCGTCTTTTTCATAAGTTCAAGGCCAGAAATTTCAGGCATTCTTATGTCTGTAAACACCAGATCAGGACTGTATTCACAAATAAAATCAAATGCTTTATGGACGCTGGTAAATTGGCCTGTAATTTCGAACCCGTATTTCGCCCAGTCAAAGGCATTCCGTATTCCTTTTATCGCCCACGGTTCGTCATCTACAATAATAACACGATTCATAAGTACCCCCTGTGTCAGCTTAATTAATAGTTATCAAATTTTAACTCTTTGCCAGCGAGATAACAAGTTGACTCCTAAAGACTTTCCATGATAAGAGCCTATGGAAATAACGCCGTTATGTCCATAGGCTTTGTACGCTATAAGCTAAATGATTACTTCTTATTTGCTTGCATGGCCTTGTAAATTTTCACATTCTCGTCCATAACGGCTTGCCCGCCTGCTGCCATATACTCAGCAACCAGCTTATCGTACAAACTATCGAATTCTGCTGGCTTACAGACGATTAGCTTATCTGTCATTTGCTTGTTCATATCCCCTAGTGTTTTACCAAACTTAATATTGGATTCACTAGGCGTATCATAGAAGTAACCCGTGTACGTGTCCGTCGTATTTATTTTGTAGGATTGTTCCGCAACAGCTTCGAGACCCGGCGCCGATGCAGCTAGCGCTTTAATATTCTTCTGCTGATCACCAAGCTCCACACCATTTACAACTAATGTAAGATCAAGATTTAAATAGCTGGTTTGCATATTGTCACCTGTTTGATTGATAACTTGTGGAATACCATCAACCATCTTATGATTGACCCCTTCAAGACCGTATTGCAAGAAGAAGAGGACTTTAGGATCGGACATCCAGTTTAGATATTTAATGGCCAACTCTGCATTTTTGGAGCTCTTAGGGATAAACACATTCACGCCATTTTCATTGTACGCAATTTTCTTGTATTTCCCTTCATAATTCTTGAAAACATCAACAGGTACAAAGTTTGCGCTAGGCACATTTGTTTTTAAAGGTACACTGATATTTTGACGTAATGGATAATCCCAGTTAGCACTGAAGAATCCGACTTTACCGTTCGTAACATCTGCATCCGCTTGCTTAGCTGTTTTGTCTAACGCAAAATCAGGACTGATTAGTTTTTCATTATAGAGCTTGTTGAGAAACTTTAGCGCATCCTTATTTCCAGGTTTTAACCAACCCGGAGCTGTAACGAATTCTTCCTCTGTCTGTTTCCCCCAGTAGGATTCAGTTAAGTTTCCAGTGTTATAATTAAACCCTGTTGCTGCCAATCCCCATGGAATGACACCATTCACGCCGCCTGGATTTTTATCTCGAAACGCAATTAACGTATTGTATAATTCATCCCTCGTAGTAGGAATCGGCATTCCTAATTTATCTAGCCAATCCTTTCTAATAAACATACCGCCCCATGCTAGTGAAGTTCTTTTAGCTGGGATCGCCATCTGTTTCCCATTAAAAAGTCCATACGAAAGCACGGTCTTACCTAAATAATTCGTTAATTCCTTACCATGTTTGGCCAACAAATCATCTAATTGAAGGATGCCATTTACTTTCGAATATCTGGAGATGGTCGGGCTGTCATAAGTAAATGAAATATCCGGCGCCTCACCCGCTGCCATCAATACATTGAGCTTATCAATTTCCTGTGACCTGGGAACTGGAATAAATTTAACAATCGCATTATTTTGCTTGCCAAAATTATCATTGATGTACCTTGTCCACGTATTATTGTTCAAATCAGGCTGCCCCTGAATGCCTCTATCAAAAATTTCAACCGTTAGTGTAGTCGGTGGTCCTGAAGGTTTTGCAGATGCCGCTTCTGTTGCAGTCGCCGCTGACGTTGCTTTACTTTCATTTTTAGTATCGCTGCTACATCCAGCCAATGCACTTGTTAGGAGTGTCAATACTGGTAATATAACCAACATTTTTTGTATTTTCATTGTTCAACCTCACCTTTATCTCATAGTCTTTTCGTATCGCGTTTACATAATGATCTAATCCTAGCCGATCGGTAACAGAATCACCACCTTTCATGCTTATCAAAATCCACTTGCTTGCACAACTTATTTCTCAGCCTTTAATGGCCCCCGTCATGACACCTTCAACAAAATATTTCTGGAGTTTAGGGTAAACAACTAAGATAGGGACTGTGGCAAACATGACGCTTGCAGCTTTCAATGATTCCGGGACAATATAAGCACCAACACTACCTTCACCTTGCTGCGTATCTAACTGTTGATTGGCCGTAATGATTTGGTACAACTTTAATTGCATGGGATACAAATTCTTATCGGTTATATAAAAGAGTGCATCCTGAAACCCATTCCATCTGTCTACCGCGTAGAAGAGGCTTAACGTTGCGATAGACGGCAAGGAAAGCGGAAGAACAATTCGAACAAGGATCCCTAATTCGTTACAACCATCAATAGACGCCGATTCTTCCAAGCTTTCTGGCAGTGATGAGAAAAATGTTTTTAGAATTATCAAATTGAACACACTCATCGCACCAGGTAAAAGTAAGCTCCATATGGAATTCATCATGCCTAAATTTTTCACCAACATATAACTTGGTATTAATCCACCGCTAAAGTACATAGTAATGACCAAAATTGTTAGAAAAAAACTTCTTCCCTTTAATCTCTTCTTTGTAAGCGGATACGCAGCACATATCGTTAAAAACATACAAATAAGTGTATATCCAATGGTAAGCACAATGGAGTACCCCAGCGTATAGATCATCTCTACATCGCTTAAGATCGTTTTATAGGTCTCCAGTGTGAATTCTACCGGCCAAAGGGTAACCTTCTGTGAAATAATGGCACTATTCGAACTTAGAGAAAGCGCAATCATATACAAAAATGGTACAAGGCATGTAATGGATACAGCTACGATGAATACGATAATACCCATATCAACCCAATTAAATCTCATCTTCTTGCTCAACTAACTCACACTCCCTACCAAATTCCCTGCTCACCGATTTTTTTGGCAATATAATTTGCTGTCACTAAAAACACTAACCCTACTACCGATTGAAACAATCCAACTGCTGTTGCTTGCGAGAAATCCCCAGACCCAATTCCTATACGATATACGAATGTGCTGATCACATCGGAATATTCACTTACCAATGAATTCCCCATAACAAATGGCCGATCAAACCCAATCGAGAGCATTCTTCCAATTTGCAAAATAAGCAAAATAATGATGGTAGGCTTTATACCAGGCAAAGTAATATGCCATATTTTACGAAGTCTGCTGCACCCATCCATATCTGCAGCCTCATATAACTCCTTATTGATGCCAATGATGGATGCTAAGTAGATGATGGTCCCCCATCCTGCACTTTGCCAAACACCAACCGCTAGATACATGATGAGCCAGTTGTTTTTTTGCGAAAGAAACTCCATGTGACCAATACCAAGGCTAGACAAGACGCTATTCGCCATGCCTCCTGAAGAAAACATCAGGTAAACCATCCCGCCAATAATAACCCAGGATAAAAAATGAGGTAAATATAGAATGGTTTGAGTCACTTTTTTAAATCGTACATGCCGAACTTCATTCAACAAAATGGCCAATATAATAGGCGCTGGGAAACCTGCTATCAAATCCAGAAAGTTTAAAACTAGTGTGTTCTTAAGCGCACGGTAAAAACTGCTTTGTTCAAAAATGAATTTGAATACGTCGAGCCCAACCCACTCGCTCCCGCTAATGCCTTCAAAAATGTTATAGTCCTGAAATGCCATCACTACACCGTAAATTGGCGCATATCTAAAAATGAATAGGTAAGCCATTGGTAACAGTAAGAGCAAATATAGTAGAAAATCTCTTTTCAAATAATATACGATACTGTTCTTTCTTCTTGGCCTAATGTTGTCCTGATATCTTCCTAAAACCGCTTTCAACTATATCATCCCTCCCACTACAAAGTTGTTTTCTCCAGCAATTTGCGCTACAAATCAGGATATCTCATGTAAAAAATTATACTCGCCAGAATTTTTAATAAAATGTATTAATTTAAATTAATTTTGTAATAATTTAACTTTTGAATTTTTATAAAAAGAAATATCAAACAGCCCCCACCACATTGTCATGATAGGAGCTGTTATATATCGAAATGGATTATTTACATTTTTTGGATATTTCTTTTCTCAACAAACTGTCTCGGACTGCAGCCGAAATGCCTTTTAAATAATTGATAGAACTGGGCAGGGCTTGTAAAGCCGACTCTACCACTTATTTCTGTTACCGAACACGTCTCTGTCAACAGGAGCTGTTCCGCTCGTTTCATTCTGCGCATTTGTACATAGGACGTAAACGTCATCCCCATTCCTTTCTTAAACAACTTGGCAAAATAACTGCTATTGTAGTTCAACTTAGAGCTGATGTCTGTAATCTGGCAAGGTGATTCTAACTGCTGTTCAATATAGGCTAACGCAGGGCGCAATTTTACGGCTAGATGATGATCCATCGGTTCAATAATTTGCTCATCGTCCATTTGAACCAGTGTGTACAAGAGCTTTTTCAAACTAGCATTTACGGCAAACTCGTAGCCTCTCCCTCTAGCCGTTATTTCTCGAAGCATCTGTTTAAGGAGCTCATGAATGAGTTGAATGCTTAACGGATATTTCCTCAACGCGTCATTCAGCCGTGTTAAATTAGCTGATCTACCGGTAAAAGCGGCCAGATAGGACAGCAACGATGGGTCCATGAAAGCGGACATATCGACATGGCAAACGATGTACATCAGATGAGATTGTCCGTATTTGTGAGACCGATGAAGCTCGTTCGATCCTAACATCACCACATCGCCGGCTTGCAACGTGTAGGTTTGCTGTGTCGTCTCAATGGTCATCGTCCCCTTCAGAACCGTGATCCACTCTACTTCTTCATGGTAATGCCAGGGACCATATTGAATGGACGCTTGAATGGGATGACTAATGGTCCATATTTTAATCCGAAAATTCGGGTCTGCATAATCGACTTGTTCATTATCGTAAGCGGTCAAATTTACTGCCATTTTGTTATTGTCCTTTCTTTCAAGTTCTCCTACTATCATATCACGAATGTCCGTTTTCAAGATAAATTGATCCGCTATCAAGAGGCATTTAACCTTCAATTATTTTAAAATAAAGAGAATATGCCATCTGTTAAAGGAGCGATACTTCATGCATGAATGTGACAACCTCACCACTGACCATGACCTTAGACTGCCTGCTTGGGGACCTTACACCAAACAATATATGGGCATCTCCCATATTTGTGATCCTGCAAGAGGATTACGATTTGATCTGAGCTTCATGCCGGGATTCTATCGAAGAAAAATAGATATACCAAGTGTCTTGTGGGAATCCGGCTATCATCCTTGGGAAGCAACACCGGATTACAGCTTCTTTTCCCACCGCCATGAGCTAGAGTGGAAAGATCGTGTCTACGCGGATATTTCGTTCAGTCGGATTGACGATCATAGCCGTCTCATCCGTGCTGCTTTGGCGAATCACACGGAGCATCCGCAGAATCTTGTGCTGCACTGGATGGCTTCCCTTCAGCCGCCTCGGCTTCCAGGACACGGTGAAGTTCATGTATACGCGGAGGCACAGCTTCCTGAGGGTGTAGCGTGGGTGGATGCGTTAGATTACAGCGAATTGACATTCGCACAACCGCGACCATCCGATGGATTGGTCTATGACGGATTTGCACGTGGAGAGATTCGCGGACAGCATTTTACAGGCGGATCGGCAATCGGATGCCAATTCGGAGGGAATGTTGGTGACATGCTCCGATATGAAGTAAAAGTCACTACCCCCTTACAGGATGGTGTGCTTCTGTTACGCTATCAAGCGGCGAAAGGCGGAGAGCTTGAGATTGAACTTGGAATGGAGAGACATAGTCTTCTCTTGGAGCCTTCAGACACATTAATCGTTGCAGAGCTTCCCGTGGGGGAACTTTCTGCTGGCAAGGTTACTCTTAGCTTGCACAACACGTTGGGCTCTAGTCCAATGATTATTGACGGATTCACACTTCTTGAGCGCAGCTCATGCAAAGATGTCGCTTTCAGTGATCGTCCATGGCATATTGAGCCTGAATTACTACCAGGTCCCGTTCCAGGAAGTCTCATTCTTCGATATCCGGATAGTCCCTGCCATTATGGCCTCCTGTGGAATTATGCAAATGCCCAGATTCGTCAGATCAGAAATGACGAATTAGATCGCTTTGCCCGCCATACCGTGCATAATCATGTCGATGACATTATACAGGGAAATGGAAAGGGTCACTACACCAATGTGTTTATGCGCCCTATTCATCTTCACCCGGATTCAACCATGATACTTCACGGCATGGTTTGCTCTGGGACTTACGAAGAAGTCCTTGGGTCTATGGCCAACTTCACACTTGACTATGAGAAATGCGAGTCCATCTACCAAGCTGAACGTACCAAGCTGAATCCGCCTTCTTCCTATCCATCCGGTGATCGCTATTCATTCAGCCAGCAGCTCATGCGTGCTACTTTGCTAACGAATACCGTCTATCCCGTCTATACGAAACGAACATATATAAGACACAGCACGCCTGGCCGATGGTGGGATTCGCTATATACGTGGGATTCGGGGTTTATCGGACTCGGCTTCTCCGATATCGATGCTCGGCGAGCAATCGATTGCTTGAATGCATATATGACGGAGCCAGGTGACCCTCAAGCAGCCTTCATTCATCACGGCAGCCCCGTACCTGTGCAGCATTATGTATTCCAAGAGTTGTGGAATCACGGACAATCTCCTGACTTCCTGCAACATTTTTACCCGCGATTGCGGCAATATTACTTGTTCTTCGCTGGCAAAACCAGCAGTTCAACGACCGATACACTACGTACCGGCCTACTGAAAACATGGGATTATTTCTATAACTCAGGGGGGTGGGACGACTATCCACCACAGAAATACGTGCATGAGCATGATTTGAAATCTACCGTTGCTCCCGTCATTACAACGAGCCAAGCGATTCGAATCGCCAAGATACTTAAGATGGCAGCGGCAATGTCTGATGAGTGGCAAATGGATATTCGGGGATACGAAGAGGATATTCGGCTATGGAGCGAAGCGTTGGAAGCCCATGCATGGGATGAAAAAGCCGGCTACTACGGTTATGTTGTACATAATCAGCAGGGTGAATCTGTGGGCCATTTGCGTCATGCCTCTGGTGCCAATTACAACATGGGAATGGATGGCCTCTACCCGCTGGTTGCCGGTGTCTGTGATAGCGATCGTGCAAACCGTTTAATTACCGCATTGTTTGATGAAAACCGCTTATGGACATCAATTGGCTTATCAACCGTTGACCAAAGCGCACCTTATTATCGAGCGGATGGTTATTGGAACGGTGCGGTCTGGATGCCGCATCAGTGGTTTTTCTGGAAAACAATGCTCGACTTGGGTTTCCCTGATCATGCTTTTCGCATAGCCAATACCGCACTAGAATTATGGAAACGCGAGACCGAGGCTACCTACAATTGTTACGAGCATTTTATCGTACAGACAGGGCGTGGCGCTGGATGGCATCATTTCGGCGGTTTATCGGCCCCTGTCATCAATTGGTTTGCTTCCTATTATCAATTAGGTAAAGTTTCTACCGGCTTCAACGTGTGGATGCTGCAACAACACTTCAATGAAGAATTTACGGAATACCGTGCGGAATTTCACTATGCCGGGGAAGCTGCACAAGCATTTAGCATGCTGGTCAATCTAACTGAGGGAGTACCGTATATAGTTGTTGGCACGGGTTGTACCGTACAAAGCTCGCTTCAAACCAGCGGAGGATTGGCGTTGATTATAACTGACTGCTTGCCACGTGCGGCGATCTCCATTCAACCAGCTGAATCCTAATAGACAGGCAACACGGAGAATCTGGTTCATAGGTTCTCCGTTTTTACTGTTTTTACCAATACCTAGCAAATGCTATATATCATCTTTTCTATTAGGAATCTCAAGAAATCAACTCATTTCCTCTAAAAATTCCACACAAAATGGATGATTTTCTTCATGTAAACAAAACGCTAGTCGCTGCCTGAAATTTAGAAAAGTCACCATCTCTAATGCTTTTTCAATTGGGAAAAAGCCTACTTCGAGAGACTCCGAACTCGTTGTTAACTCTCCTCCGACTGGTTTACCTAAAAACAACGTATTACAAATGGACTGAGTGACATTCTGGAATACACCACAAAATTTGGTCACCTCAATATCAATACCGCTCTCTTCCTTCGTTTCTCTGATCGCTGCATGTATCAACGATTCGCCTTCTTCAACCACGCCACCAGGCATTTCCCAACCTCGATCAGGGCCTTTTATTAATAAAATTTCGTTACGCTCATTAAGTACAATGGCTGCTGCAGAAAGAAAATGCTTTGGCATCATCTTTGTGTCCTCCTATGAATTTCGTATAATGAAATTATCATCATTGACCCTACCTGTAGATCTCTCACCTTTGTCGAGACCTATTTTCCCTAATCATCCAAATACCCGAGATCAGATACATAAACGAAGTAATACCAAACATTTTAAACATACTTGGGGTCATTGCGGTGTATAGACTTATAGGAAGTGACCAAACAAATGCAAGAAACATAAGCGAAGGCCTTCTAATAACGACCCCTAGCAGCGCTACACAAGCTGGAATAAAAAGCGTAACTAATGTATTTATTAAAACGTCATTGTCTACACGCTCATGGGTGTATGGATTGAACAAAGCAAATATGATCCAAAGTATCATTGAACCAGTTGAAGCGAGTAAACCAATGAATTTCGGAAATTTCATTTCGCATTTTCCTCCGTGATAAAACCTCATTGTTAGACTTCACTAACAAATTGCTCAAGCTTATGATTATCCTTTATTATCAAAGACTTCATCTTATCCTGACGGAACATATCCAAAATCTTCGGTTTACTTTTCTTTTCGAATCCAGCATTCCATTTAAACATCTTCATGAAAATTTTAAATGTTGGTGTATAATTTGCTTTTTCGATCCCTAGTTTTTGCAAAATAAATCTCCTAATAATCCTACTTATTCTTACCAGATACGGTGTGTCCAAGAAAATGATTAATTCGGCATTCTGGAAACATTGAGAAACCCAATCATGATGGTGAGCACCTTCAATGATCCAACGGTCAGAAGACATTATTTTGTCTAATAGAGCATCTCTTTCTTCATCAGATCTTCTTATATCTTCACCTTTATGTCTTTTCCAAACTACGTTATCTAATTCATAATAGGGTATGCTGTATTTTCGTGATAAATTTCTAGCAAGGGTGGTTTTACCGCTTCCAACTGAGCCTATAATATGTATTTTCTTCGGAATATTCACGTTCAGATGGAGCACCCCACTTAAGTAAAAGTTAATATTCCTTAATTCTCTCTAGCAGCTTCTAATTCCTTCCATCTGTTCGCACGACTCCCCGTAATCATACATCCTGATAACTTAAAGGGGAACGTAGCGCCGCTATTTCGTCTCAAATGATCCCATTTCCCTCAGCAAGGGAACGTAGATGTCCTAATTGCTCTAAAATAGCTCAAAACCAATGCCACATGCATGAATAGCGTATCCTCGTTCCCCTGAAGCCTCAGATCGGTACTTTTTTTAAAAATAGTGAATCTACGTTCCCCTTCGACCACAAACTCGCCTTTTCGAAACAAAAAGTCCATACCGAAGTATGGACCATGGTTAAACATTACTCAGTACAAAGTTCAACTTACCAAACTCATTTATTATAGATTCGATAGATGATTAAGGCTGCTTCGGCTCTTGTTGCATGACCAAGTGGATTCAACAAACTTCCGTTTCCTTGAATGATGCCTTCCTTGCTCATTGCTGCTAGATCTTCAATGGCATATGCGGATACATCGGACTTATCTGTAAACACATTGAGGTCCACGCTTGTGCCGACCGTATTCGTATTCAGTTTCTTCGCTGTTCGCATCGCTCTAGCCGCAATAACCATCATATCCTGTCTGGAAATAGCCGTATTCGGGCTAAATTGGTTAGCTCCGCTGCCCTGTGTAATGCCAAGTTTTTTGGCAATTGCAACAGCTTCATAATAATATGAAGCCTTGTTGACATCCTCAAAATTAACATCGGTATTCGCCGTCAAGCCTAACGATTTTACCAAGAGTAACAAGAAGTCTGCCCGAGTTATGTTGGCAGCTGGCTCAAATGACTTCTCGCTTGTTCCGTTAATGATCCCTTTGGCCGCCATTACTTCAATGGCATCTTTGGCCCAATCATATCGGCCGAGATCATCAAAGTTTTTGAATACATACGCTACGGCATATATGCTAAAATGCGTCGTAGTAAAGCTGATTGTTCCTGTTACTGCGTTGTACCGACTATTTGGAACAGCGACCACTTTCCCAGCACCGTCTATGTACCAGATCACGAGATGCTCAGGATGTTTCAATTCTTCGGCCGTAGGCGTGTAAGGAATGGATACCTCAACCGCTGCATCAGGATTATTGAATGCAATTGGTTTTCCATCTGCTGTAGCATGAAGCTCAATAACTGGTCTGTTTCCTGTCTGTGCCTTCACAGCATCAGGTAGTGTACCAGGATCTGCAAAGCCAATCGTCACACCGATTTCCTTCACATTATCCGCGTTGATATTCGCAAACATGTTGGTAGGAACTACCACATTGGCCGCGTCTGTCCTTAACTCAAGTTTCTGAGTTGATTTGTCTTCTGTGAGAGCCGCTGTCGGAAGAACAATGGAATAAGCCGTTGCACCTTTCACCTTCGGCACATCGATCGAGATACGATTAATCCCCGTCGTATCTGCCTTTAGCTGTTCCAATTTAGTAAGAATGGCACTCGGCTCCACTGTTACCTTCGCCTCACCGGTCTTCGTGTCAAGGATCGGCTTCTGAAGGATTGAATCACTTGGCGATGTTCCTGTTGTTGTACCAGGACCGGGTGAATTCCCCGGACTATCATCGTCAATATCGTCCGGCAATGTCGTTGTGTTCGTTGGCACCGTATACGCTACTGCCTCACTCGCTGTCGATAGGTGACCCAAGTTATCATAGGCCACAATCGCATATTGATAGGTTTTGCCAGCTTCAAGCTCACTTTCGACAAATGCGGTAGTAAAAGTTCTACCGACATCCACACCGTCCCGATAAATGATGTAACCCACTTGTCCGGGATCTGCATCTGTCCGTGCTGAGAGAATGCGAACTTCATTCTTCAGGCTTTTCGAATTGTCATATTCCATTACCGCTACTGGCGTACTGGTTGTAGAAGCAGTCACCCGATTGGACGCGTCGGATGCAGCACCGGCTTTTACCGCAGCGACTTTATAGTAGTAGGTTGTTCCGCTAGTAAGCCCATTATCGGTAAAGGTCAGTTCAGTCCCCGCGTACACTTGCTTGTAACCTTGTTCTGGACTCAGGGACCGATAAAGTTTGTAGCTGGCAGCTCCCGTAGCAGCTCCCCAAGTCAATTTAATGCTTGAAGCTGTATTTGCGCTTGCTGTCAGAGACGTTGGTGCTAACGGCTTGAAATACGCTTTGACATTGTCAAAATCCAAGCTGCTAACATTATCTACAGCTACCTTCACGCCGTAAACAGAGGATGAAACTGTTCTAAAGCCAAACTGACTCGCAGATGCTGCTGATGAATCATTAACAAATAAGTCGAATTTATTCGTGCTGGTATTCAGAACAATTTTAGTTCTATACCATGTTCCATCAAAGACGACAGGAGAGAAGATCGCTGTTTTCGAGCTGCTGCTGGACGACTTATAGGCAAAAATTTGGCTGGCACTAAAATAGGCGTGCACGGCTGCAGCACCAGCAGGATTAATAATAACGGGTATGTTTTTCCAATTTGCATTTGTCGGCAATACATCTGTTTCTACCGTAACAATTCCTTGAACGCCTTGGGCGTCGCCAAAGGTTCTTACTGCACTTGTCTCAAGAGCATTACCGCCAGTAAGTCTAACTGCGTGACCAGGTGCTGCTGCATAAGTTGCATTTACAACTGTCACTGGCCTTCCAGTATCTTCCACTATCGTCCAGCCTGCTGGATCCGCACCGAGCGCATCGCTATCAAAATTGTCGCTGATCAGTGTTTGCACAACATTGAACGAAGAAGATACGATGTTGGAATCCGGTGAGTCTCCCTCTTCGTTAACGGCAACGACCTTGTACGAATAACTTGTGATTCCATCAAGTCCCGTATCCAGGAAGAATGGACTATTCGTCGTACCTGCAAGTTCAAACTGATCACCACTTGCCGTGGATCTATACACGGAGTAGCTTGCAGCATCCTTGCTTGCCTTCCAGCTTAGCTTGATTGAAGTCCCCGTGTTATCGCTTGCAAACAAAGCATCCGGCGTGGTAGGTATACTCAACCCTGATGCATTTTTGGTTGTAGTTGTCAGCAGACTGGATTCTGCCGAAATCGCACTACCGCTTAATGCCACCATTTTATAATAATAGGTTGTTTTGGCAACTAAACCGCTGTCTGTATAGGAGCTTCCGGAAGGCACCTCTGCCGCCAGTTTAAAGCCGGTATTCGCCGATAGGGAACGATAAATTCGATAACCGGTAGCTCCAGTAACCGGCGTCCATGATAATTTTAGACCAGAACCTGTTTGTTCGCTTGCTGTTACATTTGTCGGAATAAGCGGAACAAACGAAATCTTGACTTGATCCAGCTTCATGGAACTGGCAGTACCTCCCAAAGCAAATATAACGGTATCGATTTTATTAACCGGGCTTTCCCGGAATGACCACTGGTTACCGACAAGCTGATCATCCACGTACATGTCAAACTTCTTAGTTGCCATATTAACAATGGCTTTCAACTTATAAGACTTGTTTAAATCCATCGGATTCAAAAGATCAACCTTGGAAGAACCGCTGTACCCCCATATCTTGTTGCTCTGCATAATGATGTTAACAGCACGTTTGTTTGTAGCACTATCTCGAAGATCAAGCACCGTCTTATACTGGATGTCATCCGCTTTCACCGTGACTTCCGCCGTCACAATGGCACCGGCAGGTATGCTCAGCGTGTGGCTAATAGAAGGATCTCCTTGATAATTGCTATTTTTCTTTATATAAACGTAAGCACTATTCGGCGTCTCTTCCTCAACCGTCGCCTCTGTCCCCGTTGGGATAGTTGTCACCCAATTTCGTTGGCCGTTCAACTCGCCTCGATTAAAGTCATCGAAATTATCGTCAATGACATTCGCCGGCACATTAAAAATGGTTGAAAGAGGGGCAGTAGCAGCAGACTCGCCTCCTAGATTAACCGATGTAATTTTATAATAATAATTCATTCCTTCTTCCAAACCAGAATCGGTATAGCTGGTTGATGTGATCATCGTACCTAAACTTGTCACCAACTCGAAATTACCTGTCAACGAGGTTGACCGGTAGAGCTTATATTCTGTAGTGCCTGGTACTTCATTCCAAGCTAGGGAAAGCGTAGTGCCCATGTTGGTTACGACGTGCAGTCCGGTTGGCGCAACTGGGACAGTCCAAGCAGAGTTGATCTCTGAATAGGCAGAAATCCCTTTCGTATTTACAGCCATCACTTTATAAAAGTACTGAGTACCACTGCCCAGTTTGGTATCCGTATAAGTCGTGGCTCCTGGTTGTAGATTAAGAATAGAGTAGTAATCTCCATCTACCGAGGTAGACCGGTAAAGTCTGTAGTCCGCTGCACCTTCAACTGCCTCCCAATTAACGGTCAGGCTATTCACTGTATTTCCGCTTATTGTTAGATTAGCAGGAGCTGCTAGCAGAGCATCTGCCTTGTCTACGGCTTGCCAAGATAATTGAACACCGTTGGCACCATTTTGGGTGGCTATAAGACCAGTTGGAGCAGCAAGTGCCTGCTTTTTACCAGGCAAGCGGAATTTAACATGAAATGTCATTCCTCTCGCATCCTTGACATTAACGGAAATTTTGGCCTTATCGTCGGAATGATTCAAAGAAACGCCCGGATCAATTGAAACGATATCGCCGAAATCCGTATCTAAAACAAGATCAATTGTCCCTGTATTGGCCATGGTAGGATCGGAAACGGATATCTCCATATCCTCTTCTGTCTGCTTGATCATGACCGAAGCTTTTTTGTTACTCGTCACCTGATTCACAGTCGTCAATCCATCATTCCAGAAATTAATCCCTGTAATTCCTAATTTCGTTTCTTTGACTGCTTGAGCTTGTGAGGAATTCTCAATGACCTCAATATCCGGATGCGTAGAATAATTTCCTACCTCCTCGCTTGATTTACCCGGCAAGAGCACATAGGAGTAAGTCTCATTATTCGGATTCGTACCATGATCAAACCATAAATTCATATAGGAACGAGTGGAATTACTTTCACTTCCACCTACATTCGTACTGATCCATTGATCCGTACGGCTTTCACGCAATGCTTTCACAGATCCCGCAACTGGGAAGTAGTAGCCAACATCTGAGCCCGGCACTTTACCTTGCAAGTGAGCCCAACTCACATTCGGCAGCATTTCAGTCTCACCCAGATTCTCTGGATGTAGTTGACCGTTAACCGTAAGCACATTGTCTCCGTTATTATTCAATTTGCGATTCTCAATGATCGTCTCGACATCCTTATTGTCGTTTGATGAAATACCCGCACCGAGCGCAACGATTTCATCATCGAACATAAACCAAGACTTCTTGGCTTGCAGTGTTGCCCCTGGGCTTCTAAACTGCATGCCAGAAACGCCATAAAGTCCGGAGATTTCAGTGCCTCCTACCCAATTATAGGGACTTAACTGACCTGATGCATTTTCAGAGTTAACATTTACCGTTGTTCCCGGCAGACGGTAGCTATTCACTGTCGGCCAGAAATCATCATCATATTGACTGGCATCCGCGTTGTATAGATAAGTCATGCCATCACCGGTATGCCACCCCTTCAAATTTTCACCATTAATCGATTCGTAATTCGCAATACGGCTCGAAAACATACTGATACCAAATCCATAGCCGTTCCCCAGATGCACGGTACGATCCATACTAGGGTACTGTTTATGGGCAATGAGTTCGCCTCTAGGTTTAACCGTGTTGTCCTGCATGAGTTTCTTAAGTTCAATTATGAGGGAAATGGAAGACAACGTCGGATAAATATCATCATACGTATCTTGCTCAACCCAATATTTCACCATGCTTTTATACGTTGCCGCTTCTTCAGCAGGAGCAAGAAGAGCTAATCTTACCAGAGACCCGATGACGCTATGTCCTGCGTGCCCATTTCCTCTGGATATATATCTGCCTCTTACCATGTCCATCATTTCGCCGTCATAAACAAAAGGCTCGAAGCCGTCAGACACGTGTTTATAAAAAATGGCTAAGTTCGGGTCAACGATCTCCCATGTAGATTGGCTAAGTATATAGATCATCCTCGATAAATTATCGAGCATGCTGGTTCCGTAACCGCCGTTATACGCATACGTGTGATGCTGGATAAAGGAACCGTCCGAGTAAAAGCCATCGTCAGTCTTTACATCCGCCAGCACCCTGCTAACACCATTTCTAGCAGCGAAAAGCACCGTGGAATTTTTACTGATCACGCCATGAATCATCGTAATATTACAGAATGAGAGCTGATTAGCACCGGTAGAAGCCGGATTGTTCAAATCAGGCAGCATAAACTTTACTTGCTTCAGAATAATAGCAAGTACCTCAGGCGAAAGCGCATCATAGAGCAGAACGCCTATGTTGTCTAAGCTTGTTGGTGAAGCGATTTCCCAGTCAAACCAGTTATCATACCGCTGTGTTCGCGTTGGAAAGCTTTCGTTGTATCGGTTGACGTACATCCATTGAAGTCCGCTTTGAATATCTGCTAATAGGTCGGCGTTCCCTTGAAGAGTAGACCCCTTCGTACTGTAGGCGATAGCCATGCTTTCAAGTCGTTGAAAGCTGCCCGATACGTGCGCAGAAACAGGCTTCTCAATTTCAGCCGTATTCGGATCATCAACAGTATCTTTAGAAGAACTTAAATCACTCCATAAATAAGTTCGGTCTGTTTGCTTAGCCATCGTACTCCAAGCGTTTTGTGCGTTTGATGTGATGATCTCAATTTTGGGCCGAATATCTACATCATCAGGATCAAATGTTGATCCGCCAGTGATCATATCGAATAGTCTCAATCTCAGGACATCGAACTCATCTGACTCAGCTGCCATGGAATTATTAGGAACTAGCATAAAGCACATTAGCAGTACCATCGCCCATATTCCCGTTTTACGTAAACGCTTTCTTCTCATCATTTACCTCCCTGATTGCACGTTTAATTAGAATGCCTCCTGTTACCTAGACAACCTTAATTCCAATTAGCCGAACCCGCAATATACATTTTTTATAATGATTAACATGAACAATTAACTATTCTTCGTTTGATTAACAGGCCTGTAAATTAAGAGTTTACGTGTAACGCTTATGCAGTGAATATAACTATGTTTTAATTTCATCAATTTAAGCAATCATTTGTACAAATTTCGCAATGAAAACGGTTTCGTTTTACCCCATGATAAAGAAGAGATCCATATCGAAGAGTATCAAAGGAGTTCCTACCCCATGACGAATCCGAAGAAGCTAAGTTTGTTTGCTATTACATGGCCTTTATTTATTGAATCCTCGCTACTCGTATTTATGCGAACTTCTGATACGTTCATCGTGAGTCATGTGTCGGATCAAGCTGTTGCCGCGGTTGGCGTCAGCAATCAGCTCATTATTTTTTTATTCTTGCTGCTCCAAGTGGTTTCAACCGGTTCAGCTATCGTCATTTCTCAATATTTGGGCGCGAATAAAACGAAAGATGTCAAGAAATTTGCTGCTGGAGCCATCTCGCTTAATTTCCTATTCGGCTTCATCATAAGTCTGTGTATTGTTTGCTTTAGCAAACAGTTGCTTCAGCCATTCGGGTTGGAACCAGACACACTGGAGCAGGCCCGTATATTTCTATCTATCGTTGGCTGTGCCTTATTTATTCAAGCCATTAATATGACCATCGCAGCAATAACGCAAGTACACGGTTATACCAGATATACCATGGCGGTCAGCTTGGGAATCAATCTCGTAAATTTGACTGGCAGCATTTTATTTATTTTCGGTCCTTTCGGCTTTCCAAAGCTGGGAGTCCCTGGCGTCGCCATATCGGCCGTAGTCAGCCAAGTTCTCGGACTCGTTGTATATAGCATGATTTTAACTAAAATCGTTCGGTTGAACTTATCCTTCAGCGACTTTTACAAAGCGAGATTTGCAGAAATAAAAAAAATATTAACCATCGGTATTCCCACTGCCGGGAGCCAACTCATTTATTCCATCAGTCAACTGATGACGACATATTTTATCACACAGTTAGGTGCAGAGATGCTCTCCACACGAATTTACACACAAAATATTATGACATTCATCATGGTGCTGGCCATAGCCTTGGGACGTGGGACGCAAATCATCATTGGTCGACTGGTCGGTGCAGGTGAAAAGGAAGAAGCTTATAGGCAGTTGTTTCGTAGTTTACTCCTTAGTTTATTGCTCTCACTTGCCGCGGTTACGTTGACCGTTTTGTTCAGAAAACAATTGATCGGCATGTTCACGGACAACATTGAAATCATAGCATTAGGGGCTTTTTTATTGACTTACGGTTTCCTCCTAGAACCTGTTCGCTGTTTGAATATCGTAATTGGAGAAGCCCTTCGAGCTACCGGTGACGCGAGATTTATTCTCCTAATCGGCTCATGTGTCATGTTGGGGTTGTGTGTCCCGCTAACTTATTGGGTTGGTGTCCATCTGGGATACGGATTGGTAGGCATGTGGTGCGTGTTCATCATGGACGAAGCGGTGAGGGGACTTCTGTTATTATTGCGCTGGCGGAGCAGAGCTTGGGAGAAGAAAGTGTTGGTGAGCCGAGAGGAAATGGCTTAGTTTGGTCGGAAGGATAGCTTGGCATCGATTAAACCGACAACGCCCCTTCACTTTAACGTGAGGGGCGTCATGCTTTAGGTTCTTATAACTCTACTCGATGTTGCAATAGATTCAATGCAGGACGCGGATCATTGCTCGTCAATAGCGTAGTCCCGCACTCCAGCGCGTAAGCCACCTGCTCTTCCGTATCTGGGCAGTAACACCAGGCTAGCAGTCCCTGAGCTTGATAGGTCTGCACTTTTTCTTTGGTTAGTTTGCTCATCGGGAAGGCAATCGCCCACATTTTCGAATAGGTACCCTGCTCGCCAGCTTCGAAGTTCGACATCATTTCACCCTCGAATCCTTGGGTCCTCAGCTGAAATTCATCATGAAGATAAGCGAGAATCGCGGCGTCAAAACAAGTGAACACACAGCGTGATAAGTAGTCATACGTTTTCAATAGCGCGATAGCTTGATCTGCCACTTCTCTTGCCTGTTGACTTGGTTTGATTTCCACATTCAGCAGCAGCTCAGGATAATCCTTCAACATCTCGCATAGTTCCTCCAAGGTCGGAATTTGCAGTCCTTGGAACTCCTTACCTAACCAGCCTCCAGCATCTAACTGCTTCAATTCGGCTAAGGTGAAACTGTTCACAGGGCCCGAACCATTCGTGGTACGGTCCACAGTCTCATCATGCAGGACAACCACCACATTATCCTTGGACATGCGCAGATCAAACTCCAACATAGCTACACCAAGGTCCAACGCTTCGCGAAACGCAAGAAGTGTATTTTCAGGATAGCAGGTTTTGAAGCCCCGGTGTCCGGCCACAATGAAAGATGAAGTATTCGTTAGTCTATTAATCACGGCGGTCATATCCTTTCCCATGTCAAACTCATTATTTGGTGAGAATTTGCTCAGCTTGCTTTTTAAACGTATCCAGTGAAGTTTTAATGTCTTTATTATCGTACATAGTCGCTTCAATCATCTTGTTGAATTCACCCATAACTTCCGGCCATGCTACAGATTTGTTCGTATCAACGGCATATTGCAACTGATCAAAGGCTACTTTACGGTTCGGTTCTTTCGCCCATAGGTCAGTTAATTCTTTAGAGGCGGCCATTGATTTCGTGAAAGGCAAGTAACCGGATTGTAAAATGAACGGCAAAGCTCCTTGCGGATCTGTTTCCATCCAACGCACGAATTCCCATGCAGCCGTTTTATTCTTGGAACCAGCCATCAGTGCGACATTTGCTCCACCAGTTGGCGTACCATAAGCTTTGTCCATCGGTAGGTACGCTGTCGTATAATCAAACTTTGCAGTACTGGCAAGCCCGCCAATGCTACCTGTTGATTGATACATCATCGCAACCTTGCCACTAGTGAACAGTTGGTTAGCAATATTGCCTGAATCTTTCGCTGGTGGATAAAATAATGCGCCAGAACTTTGCATATCCTTCAAGAAACCGAATACTTTTTGTCCAACACCATTGTCATAGAACCCAATTGATTTCTTATTTTCGCTGAAGAACGTCCCTCCGGCTTGCGTGATCATGGCGATTGGATACCAAGTATCATAAGGCATGGTCAAACCATATTGCTTAATTTCGCTTCCTTCTTTGATAACCATGGCATTCGCAACCTTTTTAAGGTCATCCCATGTCTTCGGCACAGCCAAGCCTTTGGCATCCAACAACGTTTTGTTAATATGCAAAATAGGTGTAGAACGATTTAAGGGCAGCGTCACTAGCTTATTATTAAAAGTAGAATGGCCCATAAGACCTGCAATGAATTCATCTTTGCTGAGATTAGAAGCTTTCATCATGGGTGTCAAGTCTTCCAATGCGTCTGCATCAGCAAAAAGCTCAACATATGCACGCTCTAGCATCGTTACATCTGGTGCTGTCTTCGCAGCAATCGATTGCTGCAATTTGGTAACTGTTTCGTCATAGGTTCCTTGAAACGTACCTACAACTTGGATATTGGGATGGGAATCATTAAAGCGTTTTAGCAAAGCATCCATGTACTCACCATTTTTACCGCTAAGTGAATGCCAGATGTTGATTGTCGTTGTGCCAGCTTTAGTTGGCTCCGCTTTGACGGAATCCGGCGCAGCGGATCCAGCAGAATTGGATGAAGGTTCGGCTTGGCCGCAGCCTGCAAGTAAACCGACCATAACTGTTGTAGCAAGTATAAGGCTTAATTTCTTTTTCACGATAAAATTCCCTCCATTATTGGTTGGTCATTGTACGTTTATTTGAAAGGGATTAAATCGTCATTTAATCCCTGAATAAACAAAAGCTTTGACAATTTGTTTGGAACAAAGGATGTAGACGATGAGAATAGGAATAACGAGAACGACATTGCCTGCCATAATAATATGCCAATTGCTAATACCCTCGGTTTCCCGAAGTGTTGCAATACCTAAAGTAAGAGGACGTACGAGTGTCGTATCCGTCATCACCAGTGGCCAGAAATAGTCATTCCAATGCGCCACAAAGCTGAATAACGCAATTGTGGCCAGTGCAGGCCTCGACATAGGGGTCATGATGTTCCATATCACTTTGAATTCATTGGCATTATCCAACCGGGCAGATTCAATGATTTCTTGCGGAATTTGCTTAAAATATTGTCTTAGTAAAAAAATACCGAAAGCATTAGACATGAACGGAATGATTTGCGGCCATATCGTCTTAATGAGCCCCCAATCCGCCAGCATCAAGTACACGGGGATAAACGTAACCTGCGTTGGCATCATAAAGGCCAGCAGCACCATGCCAAAGAGGATTGAACTTCCTCTAAATGTGTACTTGGCAAATGCATAAGCTGCAGGAATCATAACAACAAATTGTAAAACGAGAATTGCGATCGTGATGACAATCGAATTGCGCGTATACGTGAGGAACGGACCGGCTGTCATTGCTTGTACGAAATTGTCCCATTGTGGTGAAGCCGGAATCCAGACCGGCGGGAACGCCAAGGTTTCTTTGAACGTTTGCAGTGACGTCGAGAGCATCCATAAGAATGGAAAAACGAAAACAAGTAATATGAGCGCTTTTGCTGCTGTACTCAATGTCCCGATTAGTGATTTGAGTTCCATTGTTCGCAAGGCGAAATCCCCTTTTTCATGGTCATGTAGGCCACTATTGATAATGCACCTTTGTGGACAGCAGTCGGAAGTAAACGAAAGTTAACAGGCCGATAATCGCCATCAAAACCACGCCCGATGCTGACGCATAACCGATATTCGTCGTTCTAAAGCTATAAATATAATAGACAAGAGTGCTAGTCGCTCCGTTAGGCCCGCCTCCGGTCATGATTTGAACCGTATCGAACACCTTAAAGGAACCAATTGTCATGATGACTAAAATGAAGAACAATTGCGGCGAGATCATAGGGAGCGTAATTTTGAAGAATACCTTGCTCCGACTGGCATTATCCAATGCCGCTGCTTCGTAGATGCTGGCCGGTACACTTTGCAGAGCTGCTGAAATAATTAGCGTGTAATAACCGATCGCTTGCCATACGGATACGATGATCACTGACATTAACGCCGAATGTGAGCTCTGAATCCAGGCTGAGGTAGGCAAGTGGAACGCCTTCAACAGATAGTTAAGGAAGCCTACATTGGGCTCCATCATCCACATCCAGACTAGGGAGATGGAAACAATCGACACAATATGAGGTGTAAAAATGCCCGCTTGTACAATGGCATTCCAACGACTTTTGCGATGGAGCCATAAAGCCATAAGTAGCGCCAGGACCATCGTCACCACCACGACGCTAACTGTGTAGACCACAGTATTCGTCAAAGCCTTATAGAAATCTTCCCTCGTAAAGATTTGGTGATAATTATCCCAACCAATGAATTTACTTTTTGCTTTGTTAATCAAGTTATATTTGAAGAAACTCAGGTAGATCAAATGTAGGATTGGATAAATGACGAAAAGGATGATGCCTGTCATTGCAGGTGCTACAAGCACATAAGGGCGAATTCGTTCCCAAATCGTTAATTTATGCATACGTGTATCCTCTAAGCGCCTCCATGTATGCGTGATAACGCGCATCGCTTTCCTGAATCCGATTGCCGTCCTTATCAAAGAAGTAGATGCGATGAGTTTCAACACTTAAATGAACCTCTTGATCAACAGTAAAGTTGTCTTCCACACATTTGACCATGAACGAATACCCTGAACCCTTGATCTGATACAAGGTTTCCGATCCCAGCATTTCACGTGTTGCAATGATACCTTTGAATGAGAAATGCGATGATGCGGGCACACTCGATAGCATCGCACTTTCTGGGCGAAATCCGAAACGAACTCCGTCCAAGCCCAAGTCATGCACGTTCATTGGTGGTACGCCTATGAATTGAGCCGTGAATAGATTTTCAGGCTTACGGTACATCACATCCGGTGCTGCTTCCTGTTGAATCACACCTTGATTCATTAGGACGATCGTGTCAGCCATAGACATCGCCTCCACCTGATCGTGCGTAACATACACAAAGGTGGTACCTAGCTTCTTATGGAGCTCGATTAACTCAATTCGCATCTGTGCACGCAGCTTGGCATCGAGATTAGACAAAGGCTCATCCATCAAGAACACCGACGGTTTCTTCACCATCGCTCTTGCTAGAGCTACGCGTTGCCGTTGGCCGCCTGATAATGTGGAAGGTTTGCGGTCCAAATACGGCTGTAATCCTACCGTCGCGCTAATCGATTCGATAAGTTCTGTTCTTTCTGCTTTGCCAACTTTGTTGTTTTTTAAGCCAAATTCGATATTTTCCCTCACCGACATCGTCGGATAGAGGGCATAGTTCTGAAAGACCATCGCTACGCCTCGCTGCCCTGATGGGATACGCGTGACATCTTTGCCATTAATCAGCACCGATCCAGACGTTTGCTGATCGATACCAGCGATCATACGCAACAGCGTCGTTTTGCCGCAGCCTGACGGACCCACTAGAACAGTGAATGAACCATCTTCGATTTGCAAATTCAGTCCACGGATTACCACATTCTTCTCAAACGATTTTGAAACATTCACAAACTCAATCGAAGCCATTATGAGTCCTCCTCTTCCTTACAATGAATGCCCACCCCAGTTGGCTTACACCGTATAAATGGTCATTCCGCTATCTCTGAATGGCTTAAGCTCTTCTTCAGCAGCTTCCTTACCGGTAATAAGTGTATGAATTGCGCTATTAGGCGCGACTGTATGGAGTGATACCTTACCAATCTTGGTATCATCGGTGACAACGATAATCTCCCTAGCTGCGCGAATCATTCCCTGCTTAGCAGGCACCAGCTGTGCTTCCGGGTGCATGAGACCATGCTGCGGGTGCAGTGCAGGCGTTCCGATAAACGCTTTTAACGTATGCAGCGAACGCAGGACATGGTCTGTGAACATCCCATTGAGCATATAACTGTGCGGATATAGCTCTCCACCGGTCAGAATCACCTTAATTCTAGGCGCGTCCCGCAGTTCAGCAGCTACATTCATATCATTGGTAATCACAGTGATATCGGAGCGGTGTACGAGATTTCTAGCAATGTGGAGCGTAGTCGTTCCCGAATCGATGATGATATGATCGCCATCCTCCACGAGACTAGCCGCCATCTTACCGATGCGCATCTTCTGCTCGAGATTATGTGTTGATCTTTCGCTGAACGAAGGTTCATCATGCGTCCATTGTTCCACGATGACACCGCCATGCGTTCGTTTCAGCGTGCCCTCCTGCTCGATCTCCATCAAATCTCGGCGAATCGTCGCCTCATGCACCTTGAATTCACGCGCCAACGCATTGACGGTCGCCGTATTATACTGCCTTACATATTCTACAATTCGAAGTTTTCTCTCTGCTGCCAGCAAGTCTATATCCTCCATTTCACACATAACCATTCAATTAACGCTCAATTCTGTGCACATCAATGTTCATATAAGCTCATTTTGATTGTAAATATGAAACATTATGCGAATGTTAACTCGAAATGAAGATCATGTAATTCTGTGTGCAAGGTTCAATTCGTTGTAAGCTCTAAGCAGCGTGTAGCGGGATGGCCGAACAAGATGCCCTTCATTTAAGCTTCGTTCAAGCAATTGAGGGTCGACACCAAGTTGTTCAATTGTTATAGGACCGCCAACCTGCTTTAACAGTTCTCCCAACTTCTGAGCATCGGGAATTCGCATAATTTGCTTCGTAATTGTCGACCAATGATCCCTAATATGCGGCGTGTAAACCCATCGTTGCGGTCCCTCAGCAGCAAGTCTGTGGTACAATTTACTGATTTCAATACACGCAACGCCTACCTTGGCTCCGTGAAGAAGTTGGCGCTTTCCCTGTCGGATATAGGCCATTTCCCAATAATGGGATAAATGATGCTCGCTGCCGGAAGCCGGATGCGACTGTCCGAACAACAGCATCGCAAGGCCCGATTCGATAAGAGAAGTCATCAAGGTATATATGCCTTCCACATCTCTCTTGGCAATCTGGTCTACTTGATGAACACAGCGTGCCAAGGCTCTCTGCGTGATTTCAGCTGAGGCAAGCAGATAGGGTTCATCAGCAATCTGCGCCCCAAAACTCCAATCAAATAGTGATGTGTATTTGCCCAACATATCCCCGAAGCCCGCCGCAATCAACGTAGGGGGAGCTTGCACGAGTACATCCAGATCAGCGAAAATCGCATCCGGCCCGATCGCAGGGATTGTAACCTTCACGCCGCGCGTGATAATCGGTGCCCCCTTAGAGTTGAACCCATCTACGGAAGGGGCTGTCGGAACCGAGATGAACGGGATAGACGCGGTATACGCGCAATATCTCGTGATATCATGAAGGGTCCCACCGCCTACGGCAATGACAAGCCTGGCACTTGCCTTCTGTACATCCAACAAGAGTTGGATTACTGACGCCTCGTCCGCCAAAACATCGCCGGTACGATTCGGTATAATCATTGTCACATTGGCATTAACGCCCGCCGTCACCAAATGAGTGTATAGTTGATTTCCCGCTGATTCGTAAGTGGTCGTATCCACAACCACGATGACACAGCCGTATGCTTTCTGTGCTACGTACTGCGCTGCCTTGTACAAAGCGCCAGCCTCAATTCGGATCTCATCTATATCGATATTTCCTTTGGTAGTAGGATGGAGAGCTTCCGCGTTTTGTTTGATTAGGCTCAGAATATCTTTTGCGCTGTTATTGCTTACTTCCATCAGCTTCTCTTCCTTCCGCTTCTTCGTTAGTGGCCAATATCTTTTGTAGAGCGGCAAGGGAATCCCACACCCAATCGGGTTTCAACTCGCTAAGTTCAGCTGCCTCACGAGTCAAATTCCCCGTTAATACTAATGCCGTCATCATCCCCGCCTTCTTACCCAGTTGAATATCCGATTCCAAGCTATCCCCTATTATTAGGCATTGTTCTACTGGAATCCCGAGTGCACCGATGGCAGCATCAGCCATGAGCTGAGATGGCTTACCGATGACAAGTTCAACCTCTCTTCCTGTCGCAGCGACAATAGCACCGATCATCCCTGCTACGTCAATGGATAATCCCTCTGCGGATGGAAACATTTTGTCCGCATTCGTTGCCATGATTCTTGCGCCATGATATGCCGCCCGAAACGCCTCATTCAAATCCTTATACGTCAGCGATTCATGCAGCGTAATTAGCAGCCAATCCGCGCATTCAGGATATTCGGCCAATGTAACACCTACTTCACGCAGTTCATCGCGAAGCCCCTCATCTCCCAGTACCCACACTGCTGCCTCTTCATAATGTTCTTTGATGTAAGCCGCTGACACCGTCGAAGAAAGAATGATCTCATCAAGCTGTACACCAAGCCCCATTCGAGCCAACTGGTTATAGCACATTTTCTTAGAAATATTGCCTCTATTACTCAAGAAAACAATTCGCTTTCCCAAACTTCGGAGCTTCTCAATCGTTTGAGTCACTCCCTCAATAACTTCGCCGCCTCTATAGACAGTTCCATCCAAATCAATAACAAATCCGTTTACATCCTGAAGTTGCATCCTGACACTTCCTCCACACTATGAAGTTCGATACTGCGCAATAATGAACATTATGCGCATAACTTTGTTCGTTGTTGCTCGTTTGTATCTCCAATATAAACATCGACCATTATCGGATTGTCATCCTGATATGAAGAACTTGTTAATTTGGAAACAATTGCTTCACAAATGCAAAAAAAGCCCAAGCAAATTACTTTACTTGGACTTATATTCAACTATACTATTTTGTTTTTACCGTCCAATCTTTGATTTCACTTTCTCTAGCATCGGTGCAGCCAAGGCTCTTGCCTTCTTCGCTCCTTCAAACAAGATACGGTCAATTTGTTCTCGTGATGCCATCAAATCATTATACTTGTTTCGAGGTTTTTCCAAATAATTATTCATAACCTGAAACAGTTCTTGCTTGGCTTCGCCCCAACTAATTCCTTTTACCAATTTATCCCTAAAAACTTGAGTCTGGCTAGGCGTAGCGAATTCTTTATACAATAGAAACACATTAGATGTATGAGGATCCTTAGGCTCATTTGGAGGCGTAGAATCTGTTTTAATTTTATTAATAAGCTTCTTTAATTCGTCAGCAGTTTCAAAAAGAGGTATCGTATTGCTATAACTCTTACTCATTTTCCTCCCATCAAGTCCAGGAACGACAGAGGTGTTCTCATCTACAACATAATTAGGTAATTTGAAGGTTTCTCCATAATTCCTATTGAATCCATCGGCAATATCTCTTGCTATCTCAACATGTTGAATCTGATCCTTACCTACTGGAACTTTATCAGACTGGAATAACAGTATATCCGCTGCCATTAAAATCGGGTATGTAAATAACCCCATATTAACTCCAGTGTCCGTATCCACTCCCAATTGCTCATTCGTATCGATCATAGCCTTATATGCGTGAGCACGATTCATTAATCCCTTGGATGTCAGACAAGAAAGGATCCAGCTAAGTTCAAATATTTCTGGGACATCTGACTGACGATAAAAAATCACTCGATCTGGATCAAGCCCCAGTGCCAACCATGTTGCCGCAATCCCATAAGATAGCTCATTAAACTCGTCTCTGTTCTGAATGAATGTTAATGCATGATAGTCAGCAATGAAATAGAGTGCCGTGCAATCACTATCTTTGGCGATTTGTAGTGCCGGTTTAATGGCCGCAATGTAATTCCCTAAATGAACTCTCCCCGTAGGTTTAATTCCTGTTAAAACAATTTCCGTTGACATGTTGTTTCCCCTCCTTCTGATAGACAAAAAAGGGGCATTCTCCATCCTTGAAAGGACGAGAATACCCCGTGATACCACCTTAATTAGCCCGAATTCATACTCGGACTCACTCTAACGTATCGAAACATGCAAGATGTTTGAATACGCGTCTCTTGTAACGATGAGACTTTCGCCAAAGCCTACTCAACGAATTTTCGGTTTGGATGCTCAGAAGCCCACTTCAACATAATCCCTATACTGATTCACACCAACCATCAGCTCTCTGACATATTCGTTATGTTTACTCTCTTCATCATTGCAAAGTTATATTGAATTATATGACTTCATTTTCACATGACCACTGAGATATTGTCAAATATTAGATGGCTGATTTGTGCAGGCTCGGAGTACAACAAAGGGATATGTCTTGTGGTTCACCGACACTTTCAAATTCCGAGTCTTGTTTCGTATAAAAAATTTCCCACGCATTGCCATCAGGGTCATATACCCAGACTTTATCCTGAACTGCATAACAGCAAGTTGTGTCCATCTCATCAGTTAAAAGGAGTCCAACTTGGCGGAGGCGATCACCAATTGCTAGTACTTCTTCAGTGCCATTCACTTGGAATCCAAGATGATTAAGCACTCCCTTTTTCTCAAATGGTCGAACATTTAATGAAAAATGAAGAGCTGGGTCAGTTAGTTCAAACTTGGCATAATTATCTTTTAGTTTGGTAGGCTCTTCTCCGAAAAAGGCTTTATAAAAATCGAGTGATTTTTGGAGGTTGCTGCAGTTTACCGCTACGTGCATTCGTTTTATCATATCATTTACCTTCTTTCACAAACCGCTCAATACGGTTTTTAATCGAATCCCTGACCTCACGAAACTCAGCAATAATTTCTGTCTCTGTCCCAGTTGCTTTTGCTGGATCATCAAAACCCCAGTGCCAACGCTCTGCTTTATCGTTACGTACCACAGGACAGTTATCGTTTGCATGACCGCATAGAGTAATGATGTAATCAGCTTGCTGCAGAATCTCTGGATCGATTACATCCGAGGTGTGCTCAGAAATGTCGACGCCAGCCTCTTTCATTACAATCACGGCACGTGGATTAAGTCCATGCGCTTCTAATCCAGCACTTTTGACCTCATATTTATCACTACCTAATGCTCTTAGAAATCCATCCGCCATTTGGCTTCTGCAAGAGTTACCTGTACAAAGAAAATACACGAGCTTTTTATCCATATTCCTTAATCTCTCCTTCTTCATCTAAAAGTTTATATACCAGTGTGGCAGTTGTAGATCCAAGGATCGTCGCCACTAAATATAACCATAAATGTTGCGTTGCACCTGAAACGATTGCTGGACCAAATGAGCGTGCTGGGTTCATGGAAGCGCCGCTTATAGGGCCTGCAAACATGGCCATAAGCCCAACAGTACCCCCAACTGCGATTCCCGCAAAATTTTTAATGGCTTTACCATGGACGGCAGATCCCAAAATGACTAACATGAGGACAAACGTTAAAATAAATTCAAGAACAAATGATTGCCCTACCGATGAAATTGGAATAGTTGCCCCTAGATCTGCCATATTCCCAAATAGTACATATAGCGTGCAGCTCGCGGCAGTCGCTGCAACAAACTGTATAACGATATAGTAAAGGCTTTCTCTTGAAGTCATGTCTCCTCGTACCAAAAAGCCGATGGTAACTGCGGGATTGAAATGTGCACCGGAAATATGTCCAAAAGTATAGATGAGAGCCATAACTACGAGCCCGAATGTGAGAGCAACTCCAACATGCGTAATACTTTTGGTCATTTCGTCAATGATCATCGCGCCTGGACCAGCAAAGACCAAGAAATAAGTACCAATAAATTCAGCAATTAACCTCTTCTTCATTGTTTCTCCCTAGTATTAATCAAGAAAATTTGATTTAAAGCTCAAAAAAAATTCAGCAACAATCGCTGCTGTCATTGCGAGCAGGTTTAAAAACACAGCACAATTGCTCAGAAAGGATTCGACTTACTTCAGTTTGATTTATTTCGTAGTAACTCCAAGTACCACGTGTTTCCTTTGTAATCATTCCCGCATCCAACAGAATTTTCAAATGATAAGATAGTTTAGATTGAGGCATATCTACAATGTCAGTAAGATCACACACACAGGTGTTACCGCGCTGAGTAAGTTCATACATGATTTGTAATCGCTTCTCATCAGCAAGTGCTTTGAATTTCGATTCATACTCTTTAAAGGATACACTTGGCTCATTTACGGATGTTATCGGTATTTCTTTGATCATTGTCTCACCTTCCTCCAAACCAATTAATCAATTTTTTTTGATTTATCTTAGTGATATCAATTTACCATCTATTTCATAAGAGGTCAACCATTAAATCAAGAAAATTATTTTTTTTCGAAATTATTCATTTTCATTCCAATCTTGAAAAAAATACATAACGATGTCTTGCTATTTTTACATAGTCTTGATAAATGCTTCCATTTATTACAATTCGTTTACATAACTTGTACTACGTTTTTATATTGGTTTGTTATCCTTTAAAAGATAACGAGACTATCACGAAATATAAGGAGACTAACCAATATGAAAAAACGTCATATGCTGATTGCAACGACAATGATCGCGGGGATGATTTTACCAACGCTGCACCTGAACGCTGCTGAGGCTGATTATGTACCGTTACGTGAACAATTAGAGAAAATCGGATCGAAGATTATTTGGGATATGAAAGATCGAACAGTCACATTCAAACTGAAGAACGGCATTGCAGGAATTGTAACTATCGATGATGCGAAGTACCGCTTAGCTGGGAAAGAGGCTAAATTGTCCACGCCAGTGAAGTTAGTTGATGAAAAAACGGTTATTCCAGCATCGTTGCTACAAAGTATTCTTGCAGAAAATGCTAAATACCAGGATTCAAAAGATGTAATTCCTACTTTCTCTGTGAAAGCACAGGGAGAAACAGAAGCGGTTGACTCGGGGGAAGATGCAGCCGACGATCCATCGATTTGGGTAGATCCGAAGGATCCAGCTAAGAGTAAGTTGGTGGCTACGAATAAAGCAGGAGGCTTGCTTGTGTATGACTTGAACGGCAAGCAATTGCAATCCTACAAAGTTGGTAAAATGAACAATATCGACCTGCGTTATGACTTCCCGTTAGGTGACAAAAAGGTTGACATCGTCGCTGCGTCCAACCGTACAACGAATACGATTGACGTATTTGTAATCTCTGGAGAAACCGGTGAGTTGACGAATATCGTTGCCGAACCGATTAAATCGAGCATGAGCGAGGTTTACGGATTCAGCTTATACCACAGCTTGAAAACAGGTAAATTTTACGCACTTGTGCTCGGAAAAAAAGGTGAATTTGAACAATATGAGTTGTCGGATAATGGGCATGGCAAAATTGCCGGCAAACTCGTTCGTGAACTTCATCTCGCTACGCAATCGGAAGGACTTGTAGCCGATGATGAATACGGTACGATGTATATCGCAGAAGAAGACTTCGCGATTTGGAAATACAGCGCTGAGCCTGATGGCGCCAAAGAACCGCTAGCGACTGTAGATATTGCCGATGGACGCCGCTTACAAGACGATATAGAGGGTCTGACACTCTATTACGGTAAGGATGGCGCGGGTTATCTCATCGCTTCAAGTCAAGGTAGTAACAGCTATGCCATTTATAAGCGTGAAGGCAATAATCCGTTCGTGACGACTTTCAACATTGCCGATGGCAATACAATCGACGGAACAAGCGAGACAGATGGTATTGATGTAATGAGTTTCGGGCTCGGAGCTAACTATCCTAGCGGAATCTTCGTTTCACAGGATGACGCTAACCTAGAGAACGGCAAGAAGATCAATCAGAATTTCAAGATTGTTGGTTGGGAGCAGATCGCAGGCGGCGCTTCTCCAAAGTTGGACATTCAGAACAACATCAATCCCCGCCAATTGGTTAATCGAAATACGAAATAAGTGATTGCTATCTACATTGAACCTATAAAAACCTCCAATCCTATGTAAAAGGGTTGGAGGTTTTTATTATCGTTGAGTTATTATTCTTGGAAACGGTTCGCAAGATTATTCTTTTTCTCAAAATCAGGAATAATCCGCGAGGAAATAAAAGCGACAATCGGTACAGTAAGAACAACCCCAAAACATCCGGTTATCCCCTGAATCGCTTCAATCGTTATCATATTCATGTTAATTAATTGATTACTGGATACCTGAGAAACATAAATGATCATTAGCGAAGCAAGTGAAGTTCCTGTAAAGGCAAGGATCAGGGTATTGGCCATGGTACCCATCATATCGCGTCCAACATTAAGGCCAGAGAAAAACAGTTCCTTCTTGCTAAGATTAGGATTTGTTAAATAAACTTCATAAACGGATGAAGAAATAGCAATACCTACGTCAATTATGGCGCCAAGCGAAGAAAGTAAAATACCAGCGAACAGCAGCCCTTTTAGCTGCATGCCGGTTTGATCAGCAACAACGATTAAAATTTCGACTTCTGGTGTACTATACCCTGAAATATGGGCTAAATTACCGGATATATATGCAATCAATCCCGTAATAATCATCCCAACAGTCGTTCCTATTATGGCTGCGACGGATTTTGAGCTCCAACCGTTCAATAATAACAAGGTAACACAGGTTGTCAGGACAACCATCAGTACAGAAGCAAGTATTGGAGAATATCCCCTATATAACATAGGTATAAACAAATAGATAATACAAGCAAAAGTAAAAACGATACCTACTACTGACATCAAGCCTCTTTTTCCACCAAGCCACCACAAAGTAGCAAAAAAGAGCAAAATCAAAGAGAATAAGAGCGGAGCTCGATAATAGCTGTACACACTGACCAAGTAGTTTTGAGCATCCGCAGTATCGACGCTAACGATAAGCGTTTGCCCTGCTTTTGCAATAACGTTCAAATATATGCTCACGTTGTTGGTAATGGTATGAACGGTACCTTTATGCTCCCCGGAAAGAATTTTCACCTCGAGTTCCTGAGACCCCGAATACAAATCTCCTCTTGTTGAATCCTTTTCCAACTCCTCGCTAATGACTTTCAATACCTTTGCTTTTTCATATTTTGTATAGGAGGTATCACCATGCTTATTATACTTATCTTCGGGACTGAGACTAAAGAAGTACATAAATAGACTGATGATCAACAAAAACAGTACGAAAAGAACAACTCTTACTTTCTTAGATTTATGCATGTGAAACCTCCAAATTAGTAGATCTGTCATAGTCAGCCGATTCGGCAAAATGTTTGTTTTCAGAGGCTTTCCTTCACTAGATACTACTCACCCGTTTCAACAGCCAAATAGCTCCTAAAATAAGCGCTACACTTGAACTGGCAACAACGATACGTCTTGCATATTTATAACGGTGCATGACATAGAGTAGCGGCACAAGCAACCCGACAATTATGATCTGAACCGTTTCAATTCCCAGGTTAAAGCTGATCAAATCAACTGCTAACTCACTTCTCGGAATATTCATTTCCTTCAATATGTCGGCAAACCCCATGCCATGAATAAGGCCGAACAAAAAGGTCAGCACCCAGCGATGGCTAACCGAGGGACGCCTAATATTGTCAAATGCGACATAACAAATGCTAAGCGCGATAGCAGGCTCAACAATCATAGGAGGTACATTAATTATTCCGAGAACCGTTAAAGTTAGGGTGCAGCTATGAGCAATCGTAAAAGCTGTAATCATAGTCGCATACTGTTTAAGTGTTTGGCGTGCAATCAGCAGTGAAAACAAGAAGAGCAAGTGGTCATAACCACCCCATATATGGCTCATGCCAAGTTTCAAAAAAGAAAACCAGCCGTCTATCACATTTGTATGCTCCGATTCAAAATCCTTCTCCGTTACTGTCATATTCCATGTACGGAAATTACCGGATAGCGCTTCTGTGCTTTTCTGATCACCATGTTGAATGGTTAACAGGTTGACGTAATTCGTTTTCGCATCATTCGTATATAGATTATCAATAAAGGTTATTGTCATTGAAGGCGACACCGGAGGATAAATGGCTTTCAATACGAGCTTTGTTACGTCTCCTTGCTGTTCAAGCCCTAAGCTCTCTACTTGAGTCCAAGCCTTCGGTTCCCCGTTAATATTAAGGGTTAGATTCTCCTTTAATTTAACTTCCATCTTCTCTTTCACCGCGTCGAACTCTTCTTGATCCAGCTTGTTATCCGAATTGGCGTCACCGTTCAATAGCTCTATGACAGATAATTCGTCCAGCGAGTAGATCATCTCTGTTTGTGATTGGGTTAGTTTCAGCGTCGTATACCCAGCACTATAAGCATGGGCATACGCTGCTTGCTTGAAAGGAAAAACAAGTGCAGCCACTAACGCCAATGAACACAGTATCGAACGCAAAACAGAAGCATTCCTCATGATCATATTTATTCCCCCTAGAATTTTCATAATAAAGACAAAAACCCTCCCCTATCTGCAATTAGAGGAGGATTCTGTCATTCCGTTTCTGCTTATTTGTTTAGAAGTCTCTCAATCACAACAGCTGCTTGAGCACGTGTAGAGGAGTCATTTGGTTCAAAGTTATCATTGTAACCAACAACGATGTCTTGACTTGCGGCCAATGCAACGCCAGCTGCAAGAGATGAATGTATCGAAGCACTATCTTTAAATTTACTTAATATTGCATTCATATCTGTTTCATTCTTATAGCCTTTGACAGCCACGAGCGCATTTGAAGCAATTGTTGCCATTTCCGCTCTGCTAATTGTTTCATTTGGTGCAAATTGTTCAACCGAACGGCCATGGATGATTCCTGCCTTTGCAGCGGAAGCAACTACGGACTTAAACCAATCTTTGTCGTTTACATCACTGAAGGATTCGGTAGCGGAGTCATCTTCCAGATGAAAAGCTTTTACAATCATCGCAGCAAATTCGGCGCGTGTCACTTCAGCATTAGGCACAAATTGTCCTTCACTGCGGCCCTGAACGATTCCTTGGGCAGCTGCGATTCCAATCGATTTACCTGCCCATGCTTGAACGTCAGCGATATCAGTAAAATCCACTTTGTTCTCAAAGATGGCATACGTGGAAAACGATTTACGTTCGCCTTCAGCGTAATTGCCTTCCGCATCATAACGACCACCATAAAATTCTAATTTACCGTCGATTATTTTGGCTAGAGAGAATAAATCGGAATTCAATCCTTGCACCGTAATCGGTAATTTAACTAGTACAGGTTTCGTAAATGTCGCATTTGTGCCTGAACTATTCAGAAACTCAAAATTGTAAGTATCTGATGCTATTTTCAAGTTTGTAACTAAGCTTGCTGTTGGTTGTTTTTTAATAGTTAGTGTCATATTCCCGATAAATTGATCTACTTCAACAGCTAATGAAACGCCATTTACTTTAATCGAGATCGCATCAATTCCGGCTTCTTTGGCTTGTGTCACTAGATCGGCAATAATTGGAATCTCTGCATTATTCACATTTTGTGCCCCAAGATCAAGTGTTGCGGTCACGTTAGCTTTCGCATTTGGATCGAATGCTTTTAATTTATCATTCATTATTGCTGCATTATTTTTAATTGTTTTAAACAAATCAGGAAATGCATTGGCGTCCAATACAACCTTAGCAGTCTCGCCTTCAACTTTCACCGAACCAGAAATATTTAATGTTGATTGCTGTTCAATAGCCTTCTCAACTACATCAATTGCCTGTTTAAGCGCCGTTTGTGCATTGCCCCCATTGTTTTTGTTTGCTAATAGCTCATCCAGCTTTTGGCCAGCATTTTGAGTAATTAAAGCTAGCATTTGCGGGTCAATTGTCGTTGCAGGGACAGCTGATGGTACGGATGTAGAAGAACCTGACGGAAAGCTAGGTGAAGTGTTAGACGGGTTTCCCGCACTTTCCCTTTTTACATTTAGAACAAGACCAGGAGTTATACTTTCCTTTGTCGCCCCACCATTTTCGGTACTTGTTGTTACATTGGTTTCTTTCATCGTTATTTTTGCAGGATCATTTCCGCTATAAGTAAATATCACATTGCAGATGGTTACTTTGCCATTATAAATATTTTTGTTATCAAAGAAGCCGAAATAATTAACGCCATCCTTTTCTTTGAACACTTTGTTAGTACTTGTAACGGTACTTGTGTACTCTACTGATTTAATGTTTATATTACCTTCTAGGCCTAAACCAAATTCTGCGCCGCTAAACATGGCATTGTTCGTAACAATGATGCCCACTGAAAACTCGTTTGCATTTGTACCAACAGTAACACTTTGCTGTGAAAATTCTACATTTTGCAGGTTTATAGGAGTAGCGGCAAATGCAGTTATTTGCAAGGATAGTATGCATATAAGAACGAAGATCGTCATTAATTTCATTTTCATGCTCTATGGTGCACCTCTATGTTTGAGATTCAGGAAAAGGCTCTAGAGCCTTTTCCTGTTGAAGGTAACTCCGTTCATAATCAGGATATCAATTGTTAGTCAAGAATCTGTTTTAAAATTAAAGTGAAGTCGGTTATATCTACAACATTATCTGCAACGACATCTGCAAACTTAGCAATATTCCAGTTTGCATCTGTTGACGTAGCTCTGTAATATTCTAATGCTTTTGACAAATCGGCAGGTGTTAATAGACCGTCATTATTAAAATCGTAATAACTGATAACGGAGCCTGTCTTCCCAGTAATCGTAGATTTAGTGTCCTTATTTAACCCAGTGGAAGAAGTAAATGAGCTAAGAAGATTTAAATCTGCTGACGCCACTTTCTGTGGTCCTGGAACAAGCTCAAAGGTAAGTTTAACAACATCTGTGGTTGCAATTGTTGAGATCGCTGTTGTTAAGCCGGCCACAACCCTAACTGAATTCCCTTCTACTTTGCTGTCAATTACTCCAGCGTTAGGAGATACTAACTCAGCTTTCTTAAATTTGATTCTTGTGCTGTCAAAGCCGAAAGTGGCATCTACGGTGTTTACATTATTACCATTAGTAAGTGCATAGTAATATTCAAAGGTAGATGGATGAACATCTTGCGTTTGTTTAGAATATACTTTTGCTTCCGTATCTTTAACCAACCCATAGGAATCAACTTCTTCCATTGTATCGGTTCTAAACGTTTTGACCGTAACGCTGGTTGGAGTTACGTCAATCGTAGAGAAGGTCGGAACACGAAGCTGGCTTCTAACTGCTGAATATACTTCCGGAGTTGTCTGTAAGGAATAATACTTACTACCGCTTGATGAGTTGGCTGTGATGTAAGTAGAGCCTGTAGGGTTAACATCTCTTCCTTGACTATCAACAAGTTGGTTTTTTTGCGGTTTGTCGCCTTTCATTACAAACGTTCTAACATACGAGTGATCATGCCCCATGAAGATCATGTCGATATTCAACTCGTCAAATGTTGGGAAAAGGCCTGCTCTTAAATTAGTAATATCAGACTGTATCGAGTGAGTTCCCGCTCCATAAATATCATGGTGGAAAGTGACGAACTTCCATTTAGCATTTGGAACTGCAGCAACTGTTTCTTTCATAAACTGTACGTGTGCCGCTGCGCTGCTATTGTTTGTATTCAATACCATAAACAATGAATCGCCTTTGGTGTAATAATAGTCTCCTGGGCTAACCGTCGTAGCACCTAGAGTAGACTGATTCGGCTGATTAAAATGATAAGCATAATTCGCACTGCCATCGTGGTTCCCAACAACTGTTGCTACAGGCAAGTTTCTAAGCAAGCTAGGACTTAGAAAGGCATCATACTGAGCTTCACTGTTATTCGTTTCCACCTGATCGCCAGCAGACATAATAAAACTTAATTTAGGGAACTTAGCAACTGCTTTGTTCAACGTGTTAGTCCAACCGTATGTATCGTTGGTTACACTACCAGATGAACCGATTTGCGGATCCCCTACGAACATGACGCTATAGTTGTATGGATCTTGCGTTGAATAGTAGTAAACCGGACTCCAGTTGGTGCCGTCTCCTACTCGGTACGCATAGTCTTGATTAGGTGCAAGAGTTGTAATCGTTGCTTTGTTAGAATAATAAACATTCGATGAAACCGTCGCTGCTTCGGAAGACGTTCCTGTAAAGGTAACTGATGCGGAAGAGCCAGGGAATACACCGCCTACAACGTAGGCTTTATAAGTGACTTGGACTTGGGTAGCAACAGGATTAACGTTCGTATAATACGTTACATTCAACTCGGATTCATTCTTCCCCGGGTTGAGCAATATGTCTGAAATAGCGTAAGTACTCGCATCTGCACTTGCGACTGTGTTCAGCTTTAACTTACCTGCAAATCCAGAAGGTAGCAGAGAAATGACTAGTAGAATAGCTAAGACTAGTACAGTAATTGTGGTAAAGCGTCTTTTTGGACTAAATAAGATAAACAACATGGACCACTCCTCAAAGATGTTAGCACCCCCCCACCGCGCGGTTAATATAAGAAGGTACTAACCAAGCTTAATCTAGAATTGTAAAAAAAATTGGATCTTCCCATGTTATAATTGTAAACAAAAAAAGTACAGTTCATGGTAACACCTAGTAATTCTTGCGTTTAGTGCAGCTACGCTAGATAGACGCCAATTAAACCAAAAATTCCGAGCAATGAGAGTACTATTAAAATTGCAGAAATCGCCCAATTTAGTCTGCGGATATAATGGATGAGCGGATACAGAATCAGGACAATCACAACTAAACTGACAACAATACCCACATTATAAGCAATTAATGCGGGTGCAACGTGTCCTCCTTTGTTGCTCATTCCACTACATATTTCAGCAAACCCAAATCCATGAATCAAGCTAAAGCAGGAAACTAACCATATATTTTGTTCTTTGTTCTTGTTTAACAGATTGTTCAATGCGATATATAGGATACTAAGAGCAATGCCAGATTCTACAAACTTGTGTGGAAGCGTCAGGATATGCAGGCTGACTATAATCAAAGTCAGCGAATGAGCAACGGCAAAAGAACCTATATACATTAGGAGCTGTTTCTTAGATCTTGCACCTATTAGAAGAGCCAATAGAAACAAAATATGATTAAAACCAAACGAAAAACTCTCTAAACCAAGCTGAAAATATGTGCTGATTGCATGCCCAAAGCTCATTTGACCTACTTGAAACTCGCGGAGATCATTAACTAATACGGCATTCTGCTTAAGCTTACCCAGCTCTAACGTTACATAATTGACATGCCATTCATCCATATTAAAAACCAAGTCATAGTCCAATACAAAATGCTGAGGATTATTTCTCACTGGATACTCCAAAATCGCTTCTGCAAACGGCTGATTATCCTTTTCTACATAGTTAAGCTGTGTCAGCTTTCCATCAAGCTGCAAATTATCCCCATACAATTTGATTTGGGAGAGCAAAAAAGCTTCTACTTCATCACGGGAATTACTAACGAATCGATTTAACTCTTCAGGCGTTGTGAATTGTCTGTCCGGATCATCTTGTGTTGCGCCTGCACGCATATCGTACATATCAAGCTGCAATTTGTATGTAATGACGCCATCCTTTATTGAAATATCCGAATAGGCTAGGCTGTCACCATCATGAGCAAATGTAACAGGAACACATAAAGCGAATAGTACTAACGTTACTGCCAAAAAAACAAACCACTTTTTAACCATCTTCTTACCCTCCTGATCTGCTGCATTACAAACCTCTGCTAACGTCTGTTTACCAATATAAGCTCATTATGTTAGAGGAGAGTCGTAATCATATATATTTATTGTGAAGGAGAATATTTGGATGAACGCGGCAGCAGACGATTTGAATATGCAGAAGCTCGTAGCAGAGACCAAATATTAATTTATTGATTTATTGAATAATTGCGTTTATGATACATCTAAACGATTGACTAATTTTAGGAAAAATAATAATAGTACATATTTAATTACTACATAATGAAGGAGAGTATGCATGAACATTTCGATAAATCTAAACCACGAACGCACACCTGGAAAGTTAGAGATCCCAACTACCAATAAACCGAGTGATCATCATAAAACAACTGACAAACATAAGCGAGATCATAATAATGACAATATAACGATAAGTCCACAAGCTCAGAATTTGTTCAGTAAAAATGGTTGGAAGAAATCGATACTTGAAAGTTTAATGGAACATAAACAAAATATTATGGATCGACGAAATGACTACCTATCAAGCGGCTTAGAAGGTGGAGCTAGTCCGGAAGAAATGAAAATAGGACTTGAACAGATTGATAAACAAATTCAAGATATAGATAAGCAAATACAACAATTGCAGCAAGATGAGCTCCTCAAAGCAACTGGTTTAGGTGATAAAAACCTCAAAGAACATAATGCCAACGTAGACAAAAGCGTCAAGAATATCGATTCATCAAACTCCCAATATACTTCTACTATGCAACTTACATCGGACACGATGAAGACATTAATATCTTCAACCAGCGAAGTTAAACAAGTCAAAAGCGTTAAAATGGCTCAATTGACGCTTGAAAGTGAATCTTTAAATTGGGCAAGCGACCCCGCTCGCTCCGAAAGGTTAAAAAGAAAAGCACTTGATTTAGACGGCAAAATGATTGATACATCCCAGAAAGTAGTTAGAAATTTGGAGCATACGATTAAACATAGTAACGAAGACATTCAACAGCAATTACCAGTAAACGAAGACAGCAACATTGCTCAACCAATTGCTGCTAATGGTGTTGAATTAACTACGGAGGACGATATCAAGAAATACGTTTAGTATCACGCACATTAAATTTGCTAAGAACCAACTATGATGAAAAAACCGTTCATCTTGTCTTGGCTGCCCATTACTTTATGAAACAGAAAAGGAGCGCTGCAGTGAAGCAGGCTCCTCAACTATCATTTCTCGTTAACTAAACAGCAAATGAATGACAACTCGTTATTTCTCCCAAAGCTCAATCAAACGACCTTCAGGATCCTCAATCCAAATAAACTTTCCATAATCACTACTCTCTTTATTCTTTGCAAGTGGTACACCAATTTGCTCAAGATGTTTAATTGTCTCGTCAAGATTATCTACTTGAAAATTTAACATCACTTGTTGATCTGTTGGAAAATAACTGTCATTCTCGGTAAAAAAAGAAAAAATAGTTTCATTTCCCGAATGAGGTTTTATCACAGTCCCATTCCAATTTTCTATTTCAAGCTTCAACACTTCGCTGTACCATTTTTTTATAGCTTCAAGATTCTTCGTTCTCCAAAAAATTCCTCCGAAACCTAGGATCATTGTATCTAACTCCTGTCTGACCTCATTTTTTTTACTATCCAGATAACAGTATCCTCTTCACACTTAACACTTAAGCATGTCGAATAAATGAACTTTAACTTTATCCACTTCTTCAGGAGTCCGATGAACGTTTACACATTCATTCACATCAAATTTATTGCCATCTAGATCATAAAACACAAAATTAATGCCACAACTCCCACGATCCTCTAGCCCGTCAATTTGTACGTCTGTTGTTTTTAAATGGTCATACAGCACTTCGATCTGCCTCACTTCAAAGGTCATCCTGAACATTTCATATCCGGCTTTATTCGGAAATTGATTATTAATTGGACATTCAGTCTCTACCAAATGCAGCCATTGTCCGTCTGACAACTTTAAGATGACTTGAGCCTCCGCTTCATTATACGGAACTGCATACGCTAGCCCGAAATTCTGCTGCCACCATTTCGCTGACTTTAGAGGGTTTCTAACGGGGACGTAAATTGAACACACGGCTTTCAACGCATTTCTTAGAATTCCCGACATCCCGCTCATCTCCTCATTGTTAATGTGTCTCCATTCAAGAAACGTTGAAAGAAGCAAAAACCAAACAGTCCAAAAATATTTATTTAGAGATGACGTTGAATAGATTACCGTCAGGATCTCTGAACGTAAAGTGCATCTGCCCGTTTAATGTTTTAAGCTGTGCCAGAAGTATACCCTCTTGCGCTAGTCCGATGTAAGCGCGATATATAGCTTTTGGATCGCGTCTTTGGAAAGCGTCAACTAACGCATCAAAATCAACATCAGTTTCCTTCCTTAGTTGAACGACTCTTTTCTTCTTAGCATCATTTGACTCTTGAGCTAACTTTTTCAGCTTAACTCTGGCCCGTCCTAAGGAAACTTGTACTGTTGCTTCTTTCATCTTTACGAACACTGCGGTCTCTTTTGCCGTAAAATTAAATACATCCATTAAGAGCAATATGACGCACATCAACGGTGAAAGTCGTTCCGCTAACTGCTCTAATAGCTCTCGACTAGTTAACAACGAATCAGGCGCCACTGTTTCATGATTTTGTTCGAACGGTATCGTTTGGATTTTGAGTGCTCGTTGACTATCAATCCATGTATTCTTCGCTATACGGTACATATAGGCTTTCGTAATTGGTCTTTCCGGGTTCTTTCGAACTGCCTCAATCACTTTTACAATAGCATCTTGCGTTAAATCCTCCGCGTCCCATCGATTTCCAGTTATTCTTAAACTGTACTTAGTCAATATTTCTTTCCAGTCTATTCTTATGAATTCGATCACGGATTCCTGTTCCCCTTTTATCTGATTCTTAAAACAGATATCCCTCAGTTATAAACCATTTCATTACACTTATGCCCAGTTCCTTCTTTTGAAATAATTATTCATTGGGAGGATCCATTATCTAAGAATTACCTATCGCCAATGGTATCAAATAAATTTTTATGTAAACCCTAGTTGGTGATGTATGGTTCATTTAAATGATGAAAAAAAGCAGACCAGTTTCTGTTGGCCTGCCCTTTCTGTCTAACATCATTCCGCTTTATTCAAGAAACGATTTACTTCTCTAGCAAATTCGTGTGGATATTGAAACAGGAAGCCATGATTTGCATCTGGATAGATGATCAACTCAGCGTTAGGGAGATGACCCGCCAGCAAATAGGAGTTCACGGTCGGAACCATAATGTCGTTGTTGCCATTAGCAACGAGAGTCGGTTGTGTGATTCCCATAAGGCGTGCTAACTTGCCCATATTAGGAATACCCCAGCGAATAATAGCCTCATCCTGAGCATCACGCGTTGCCAATGATGGCGTCTCATCTCGATCTTCTGACCGAGTAAAGATACGTCCCACGAATTCTTGCCCTTTGGCTTGACTGTTCTGCGTTTGAGTAAAGAAGAGGTAGTAGATGTCTTCAGCGCCTTGCACATCTTTCATTGCATGACTGCGAATGTCATCCTTCCAACCATGCATGTCTCTACCGCCTTCTGGGCCAGTTCCGGCTAGAATCAAACGGCGGACAAGATGAGGACGTAGAAGTGCAACTTCTTGCGCGATAAAACCTCCCAATGAGAAGCCGAACAGGTCAATTGTTGTCAATCCAAGAGCATCAATAAAGCCTAATCCGCCGCGGGCCATTTCGGTTATCGTTCGCGGCGCCGTTCCTGTAGAACGTCCTACCCCGCTGTTATCAAAGAGAATGACTTCACGCTCTGCGGCAATGTCATCGACTAGCGCCGGGTCCCAGTTGTCAATATTGCCACGAAAATGCTGCAGGAACACGACAGGAGTCGTGCCAACTTTGCCAAAACGGCGATACGCATAGGTAGTTTGGTTATTAGATGTAACCGTTAATGTTGGAGCTGTATATTGGGACATGGATGTAGTCTCCTTTATTTTGAATTCGATTATAGGCAATGCCAAAAATTAAGCGAGTTAAGCGATCGTAATATCGTGGATATCGATGATAATCGGAATAAAACTGCGGTCTACAGTACCGTCTGGATTACGCGGGTAAACAAGGCGTCGGGTTGGAAATACCATTCCGTCGAAGGTTTTGTATGCCTCCATGTAGTGAGCGATAACGGCTTCACCGTTTACGTCCACTGTGTAGTCCATACGTTTAAGCTTACCTTCGCTGTCATAATAAAAAGTCTGTTCTGCCGTATGTGTGGCGATGGATTTAGGGAAAGTTACATGCAGTCTGCGCCATGTTTGACCCTCTTCCTCCCAAGGCTCGATCTCACGTGTCTCTACTCCTGGGAAAGTGAACAAGTATGGTGTAGTAAGGTAATTCCACATCGCATAGCTAAGGAAATAGCCCACTTGTAATTTGTCCCAAGGCGTGAACATGTCGTAGCCTGCGAATGAAGCACGTGGATTCGTACGGCTTTCTACAGTCTGACCGTCGGTGTATTGCAAGGTAACTCGATCTGCTTCACCGTCAAAGATTATTTGCTGGTCGGACTCGCCCCATGGTGTAAAGATAGTGTGCTGACGTTGGATGTCGATTTGCAAAGTCTCTTCCAGGAAAGCGTCTTTGTAGCCTTTGAGTTCCCAGAATGGGCCGCTTGCAGCCAGCTTTGTCGTAAGTGTTTGAATATTCGACCACCTTTTAAGTCCACCTGATGCCTCGAGCACTAGTTCCAGCAAGTCATTTTTATGTTGAATGTTGTTAGGTTGATTCGTCATGATTAATTTCTCCCTTATATAAAAACAGTGTTTTATTTGAGAATGATCATTCTCAAATTATCAAAAAAAAATTATTGCTTCTTTATCATGGACATTGTCGTTTCAATAATTTTATATAGTTTCTCTTTGTCATCTGTAGTCTTCGACATTACTAATAGCCCGGTATACGCATTGTTAAAATAAAAGGACAACATTTCAGCATCTAGTGATTTATCCAATTCACCGCTCTGCTGACCCGCTTCAATTAACTCACGCATCAATTGCTCTGAGCTTGTGAAGTTCTGTGTAACCCATAATTTTGACTCAGGATCATGAGTTGCCATCTCTACGGCCGTATTTACCATTAAGCAGCCTTTAGGAAGTTCATTTTTATCCTGATTAACAGCCATTTCTAATAATAAACGAATGCCTTCTTCGGCTGAAGATGCGCCATTGACTAGGTTTCTAACGGATTGCTCTATCATTTCATTGTAGCGTTTTAACGCTTTGATATATAAGGAATGTTTATCACCATAGGTGTCATACATGCTTCTTTTGTGAACGCCCATTTGTGTGACAAGGTCCATCATGGATGTTTTCTCATAACCCTGCTCCCAAAATAACCGCATGGCTTTAAGCAAAACAGCATCTTCATCAAACTCTTTGCTTCTGGCCATTCCAACGCCTCCTCCTTCTGAAGAGTATCTTAGCATATTGAGAACGATCGGTAAAGAATTATTTTGCACCGATCGTTCTCAATATAATTCTACTCATCCTAAGGTTCTCCGTTCTATCATTCTCTAGTCTGTCATCAGATGTTTAGTTTTTACCAGCAAGCAATGGAGGACCAATGATCCATGTGTCATAGCTTTCAGATAATTCCTGCCAACCTTCAGGCGGCGTAAGCCCAATTTTGGTGAAGAACTCATCTATCCCACCAGGTGCAAAGGTAAATAAGATGCGTGCCGTTTCTGATCCAATGTTTGCCCATGTGTGAGGAAGTCCGCGAGGAACCACAACACTAGTTCCTGGAGTGACATCGAACTCTTCGTCGCCGCAATGAAAGCGGAATATGCCTTCTAGTACTTCAAAAATCTCTTCCCGATCTTTATGAAAATGCTTAGGTGGTCCGCTTAAGGATGGTACTCGTGCTTCCATGATTGTCACGGCGCCGCCAACTTGGCTGCTATGAATTCGTATAGCCATTTGCTCCCCTGGCATAGTAGTAAACCATTCTAAATCTTTACCATGCATGATTGCCGCTTGCTTTGTTTCGTTGTTCGGATTCATAAAAATAAGCTCCCTCATATTGCTGAATTTAAGTGAACCGAGGTTGTCCCGTTCGCTTGCCACACAATATAACTGGGTTTTCGAGCATCCGTCAAATGGGAGGAATTAACGCTAAATAAAAATTTAATCATTTTATTTCCAAAGTACATATAGTAGATTGTCATTCATTTTCGCTAGGTTATCACTTCATATTCCCCAATATTTACATCCTAAAATAGTTCTCTTTCTAAGGGAGATGGGCTCTAGTTATTCACACACACCGACTCTTTTGGCTCCACATATGTTGTGAGAGTATACCAATCGAATTGAAGGAGTGATAGCTATGCCCGGACTGCTACGCACAGTCAACGGAACGACCACCCTTTTTGCAACAGCAAGCATAAAATCCAAGCAAGAAGGCATCTTAAGTGCAAACATAGAATTAGTTTTAAACGCCAGTCGAGGTGTCTCTGACATCTTCCTAAACATCACGCAGAATGCAAGTAACTTAGTAACATTCAAAATACAATCTCTGAATCGTACAAGCAGCAGACTCACTGCATCCTTTGGTAAACAAGTGAATGGCGTCTCCAGTGCCAACATTATTCTCCATGATAAGAACGACAAAATCACTGCTAGAGGATTCATTAATAAGAAAGCAATCGTTCCCGTTAGACTTGAAAGCGGCTGTCAATGTGGGTGCTCTTGCACACGCACAAAAAAAATAAGATTCAAAGACGGTACAACTTTAAAGATTAGCATCGATAAATCGCTCCAATTTGCCCTTAAACGACTATTTACTAAACTTGAGCGTGTGATACAAAAGCTGACTCCAAAGAGAGGCAAAGGTGCGACTGCTGATCCCGAATGCAATGCAAGATGTTATCGTATTGCAAACGCTTGCCGGTCTGCATGCGGCATCTTCGCAGTCTTATGCACTCCGATATGTTTGAGTGCTCAGGCGGTTTGCCTCATTAGCTGTTTGCCGACATAGTGATATATTCTGGTCAACCCTTGATAGTTATTAGATACTATATACCATCGTTAACTTCAATAACATGAAATAGAAATGGCTCACCATTTAAGTAATTTTTCATTATAGCTTGTGCGTATGGTTGTTCTGCTATCAGTCCCTCGGTTTCCCTAGGATCGGGGGCATGGTGACAATAATTTTCAATCATTACCATCACCGCAAACCCTTCCAACTCTGTAAGCCAATTATCATCTAGTTTCCTTATGCTCTCGTAACCCTTAATGACTAACTCTCTTTGTGCGGGATAAAGCCCTAGAATTCTATGTGCTAGTGAATATTGCATCATTTATAGGCAGAGTATTCCTTTATTCATTTCTTACATAACAACAAAAGGCTCATATTGGTTTTATCCAACATGAGCCTTTGTTATGCCTTTGTTTTATAAACAATTTTCTTAATGCTGTCATGGGATAGACAGTAAGAATGCGCAATGTCATTCATAACGATATCCCTCTCGGTCGAATTTATAACATGACGGAGGCTTGCTTCAATAGCCCGGACAACGTGGCGAGATCTGGCGTGCTCCCTTCCTTTAATTTAATCCACTTTCGTTCAGCGGGACCTTCGAATTCTTTGGGAAAATCAATTCCATTTGCATTCATGATCATAAAGGCAATCGCGTCTTTGGAAGGTGAAATGACGGCTGCATAATGTCCATTCTTCAGAAAGTGTGGTTTCTTATACTGAATACGCTCTTGGGCTTCCGGAATAGTCTCAAGTACCATGCTCCGCAGGGTCGAACTGATATCTGCTTGCCATTTCGGCAGATTTTCTATGTAGGCCGTAACTTCCTGATTCATACTTTAAATCCCTCCAATTGGTATTATTTTACTCTCGCTAAAAGTATACTGTTGCTTGAATATCCCGTCAATGAGGTAAATAATCAAGGAGGGATTGCGAATATGCATAAATGAAAGGATTACGAATATGCCAACGATTACCTGCAACAATATTTCACTTTACTACGAAACTTATGGAGAAGGCCCGCCGTTTGTCTTGATAAGCGGGCTTGGGGGAGATCGCTTATTCTGGAGTGGGCGGAAATATTGCACAGACCTTTGTGCTTACATATCCTGAGAGAGTAGAAAAACTAATTTTGGCAGCATCTTTTGCGGTAATGAACCAGCAGGCCAGACTGTTTTTGGATGCCGTTCTATCCGTCTATGAAGGAGGCGCCACGACCAAGCAAATGTTTGATTTAATTGCCCCTTGGCTGTTTTCTGCGTCATTTTTAAACGAACCCGATAATGCTGCTTATCTTGTCTATGACGAGAATGACCCTGACCAGCAGCCCTTCTATGCATGGAAGAATCAATACTTGGCACAGCAGTCGTTCAATGTCGTTTCCCGGCTTCATGAGATCAAAACCCCTACTTTAATTATCTCTGGAGAAATGGATCGGTTAGCTCATCTTGAAGATTCACTTCTGCTGACGGAAAAGATAGAGCATGCCATTCTAAAAACCATCCCAAAATCCGGCCACTTAATCAATTTCGAATATCCAGATTTGTTTCACAGCAGCGTTCTTGAATTCCTGTAATTTTTTCAACACAGTCTTCCACTAAAAAAACGGCAGCCGTTTACTAGCTACCGTTTCTTTGCTGTTTGTTGAACAATTGCTCTTCGTTTTTAAGCCCGCCATTGTGAAGGACGTTCTTGTTCCGATTCCAAACTTGTTTTGAGCGATTTAAGCATTTCACCGTGTGAAAACTCGATTTGTTTCATCACGAATCCCGCTCATCCCAAGCTTTTATTCCAAATTATCTCATTCCTGTATGACCCCCCGCTCCACAAACCTCACTTCCGTGCGCTGCCTAAGCAGTTCCCTAATTCCGTCACCGATGGCCCGAATGCCAGGCTCGATTAGTCCTTCATCGACCTGAGAGACGCTCAGCCGGAGGACACCATCCTGCCTGAATTCCGGCAGGTACATGTGCTGGATTGAATCGACTAGCACGCCTCGCTGCACCAGGTAGTCAGCCACCGCTTGCGCTCGCAGCGGAGCCGGCAGTCCTAGCGTGGTATAGAAGCCAGAATAAGATACGGTGTATGCTGTTCCCGGTGGCAGATACTTTCGATACGCTTCCTGCAGCAGTACCGCCTTGCGGCGGTAGATCTCCCGCATCCTGCCAATGTGAGCGGCGAACATACCGCTCTCTAGAAACACTTCGAGCGCCCCCTGCGTTAGCAGTGGCGAATGCACGTCGGCTGCAGCCTTCGCGCGCAGGAACTCCTCCCGCAGCCCGTCCGGTAGCACTGCCAGTCCAAGGCGCAAACCGGGAAGCATGACTTTGGAGAAACTTTTTACATAAATGACCCGGCCGGATGGATCGTATGCGAACATCGGGTCGTTCCTCGTATCGCCGTCCAAGTCGCCTAAATAATCATCCTCGATAATATACACGTCATACCGCTGCGCCAACTCCACTATACGCTTGCGGGCTTCGTTCGTGTGACTGTAGCCGGTTGGGTTGTGTAACCTCGAGACAGTGTAGAAAAACTTGATGTCCCCGTCTCGAAACAATGCCTCCAACCGCTCCAGATCCACTCCGCCTTCCTCATACCAGATTCCGTGCACTTCGCCCCCATATCCCCGCAGAGATTCGATCATGCCGGCATGTACCGGCTGTTCAACGACGATGTTCCTCTTGCCGTTAGGAAAAGGCAGCCCCACTAGCAAATGCAGTGCTTGCTGGGAGCCAGTCACCACATAGATTCGTTCGGGTACCGTGAACACCTGCAAGTCCCTTAGATGCCTGGCCAGTTGGAACTGTAACGAAGCGAGACCCTGCGCCTCTGAATATGTGAACATGTCCTCACGGTACCGCTCGATAGCCTCGTTCATGCAGTGTTGAAAGTCACGGTACGGCATTGCGCTCCGGTCTGGGCCCGCCCATACGAAATCGATGATGTCCCGAACTTCTTCCGAACCTCTTGCTTCCTCCTTGCCTTGGCGACGATGCGCAACATAATAGCCGCTCTGCGGCATAACATAGATTCGGTGCTTTTGCTCAAGCTCCGCATACGCCCGAATCACCGTATTCCGGCTACAACCGAACACTTCCGCACCTTCCCGGATTGACGGCAGCTTATCCCCCGGCCTCCGCCTCCCGTCTTTCATCTCCTGCAGGAGCTGTTCCACAATCTTTTCATACAGCATCGTCTTATTCACTCCTTCATGCCAACTGTACGGGTACAATCGCCGTAAACGGCACTATAGTCAAGTCGCAAATTCAACTATACTCAGTGTTGTCGGCACGAGCTTTTCTGTTACCCATTATGAATACGCCTAAGGAGGAATGCAATTTGTTTACCTGGACAAAGAAATACCAAATCGCCCTAACGTCTGCAACCCTGCTTTTCGCAGCAACAACGGACAGTGCAGTACTTTCCGTGAATGCCTCCCCGAAAGATACAAAACTCCCTTGCGAGGAGATGTTCCATGACGCTCAGGGAACATTGATCATCAAAAACTTAAAGACAGACCGCATATACGTCTGTTATCCCGAAAGGAGCCGACAGCGCTTCACGCCAGAGTCAACGTTCAAGGTGCCAAACGCGCTTATCGGTCTCGAGGTGGGATCGGTGCGTGACGAATATGACGTAAAGAGATGGGATGGCATCGTTCGGCCGTTCGAGGTATGGAACCGAGACCATACACTGGCTTCAGCAATGCGAGCATCCGCAATCTGGTATTACCAAGCGATGGCACGGGACATTGGAGCCGAGCGGATGAAGAGCAATATAGAGCGTATTCAATACGGTAATATGGATATTAGCGGAGGCATCGATACCTTTTGGCTAAATAACTCGCTGAAGATCTCGGCAGAAGAGCAGATCAACTTCATGGAAGAATTAGTGGAGGAGACACTGCCCTTCCAAGAACAGACTATGAAAACCGTCAAGCGCATCATGATTGATAATGACCAGGACAACTACACGGTGCATGGCAAGACCGGCACGCGGTTATCCGACATGGGCCTCGGTTGGTATGTGGGCTATGTGGAGCGTGGTAAAACCGACTGGATATTCGCTACTAACGTAGATAGCAGCGGGACAACCGCAAAGACGGTCACGTTGGAGGCCTTGAAATACCTCCGCATTTTGTAAGCAGCTTCTAACTCTTCATTTATAGGGTGTTATTCGCTGCTGTGAGGCTCTCAGTTATAATTATTAGCGATCTGCTCTCCTTGAATTCTAATCTTCTCAGCCACAAAGGCGGGTTCAAGTACGCGAACATCCGGTCCATAGCTAAGGATCATTCCGTACATCCAATGATTATTAGGGTAGCTGGTTCTGACAACCAGGGAGCCATCTTCCTGAATTTCTATATTGTCCAGACCGAAGGCTTCCTCCACCCTTACTCTTAACCGTGCTCGAAAATGTAGCAATAACGGAACAGATGGGCCAGTCTCCTGATTTCCCCATCGCGCGTCTAGCTCACTCATTCCAACACCCTTGGTTGCGAAATGCTCCAAATGGATCCGTAAGCCGCTTACTCTTGAGAGTCGGAACGTCCGGTAATCATTGCGTAGCCTGCAATATGCGTACAAGTACCATGCATAACCTTTCCAGGCAATCCCAATGGGTTCGACCTCCCTCTGTTCCCCGACACCATCCGAATTGGTATATAAAAATGATACAACCTTTCTGTTCTTAGAGGCTTGACGCAGTAAGACTAACATGGATTTATCCTTCAATCTTCCGCCATGCCAAAGGTTCGTATCGAAAATAAGTGTTTCACCTGAATCTTCCATTTGGTTTTGTTCAGATCTCACTACAAGCGCTTTGATTTTGGTCAGTAAATCATCCATCTCCTTATCGTCAAGAGATGCTTGAACACCTTTTAGTGCAACCAGAATCGACTGCAAATCGTCAAACGTCACGATTTGCCGATCAATTCGGAACTGCTCCATAATCTCATAACCTCCATCGTATCCAGTGAACGATACGATAGGGATACCTGCGGTATTAATCGTCTCCAAATCACGATAAATCGTCCGAAGGGACACCTCAAACTTATCGGCAAAGGTTTGGGCGTTAACCCGCCGCTGACTTAGTAGAAGCATTGTAATACCAAGCAGTCTCTGAATTTTCAAACCACTCTCTCCCTGTATGCAATAGTAGATTAAATCAATTGTATCAAAAAATCCCAGTTTCTTCTTGCCATATTGTTGTCAGGGATGGTGCCCTACAATAACCACTGATGAATAACAATAAAAAGGATGCCGTATCTTAACCGGCATCCTTTTCCCTTAATAAATCTCTCCCTATTTCAACTCTAATTCTGCTCCCTAAATCAAGCTCTTCATGCCCCTCAGCCACTCATAAAAACCATCATCAAAAAAGAGATCAGGGATGTAAGTCTGAGTATACTTGCAATTAGGGCAAAGAAGAACCAAACCTTGTTCAAGAACTTTAGGGTATAGTTTCTCGTGTTTACTGTTGTTCCCGCAAGTAAGATGACGAACTCCGTCTGCCTGCTGGTAATCTTTAATGCGTTGCTTGATATCCTCTTCGTCCATTATTATCCCCTTTATGAGTTGAGCCCATCTTTACGGTTATAATTATACACGATCTGCTCATTCACAACACCAAAATAATCTAAGCGTTGCCTTGGTTGTTCGAGCTAAATTACATGTAAGTAATGGCTTATCACCTTAATTTATTATCTCTAATTGATCTCTTAAAACTATTTAAAAAATCCACTAATTACTAGTATCCATGTACAAGAATTCACTAAAAACTTCCATATACTATATAGATTGTATATCCATATTTTAGGAGGTGTTTATTTTGTCAAAGAGATCACTAGTCGAAAGTGTATTGTCTCTACTTGATATTGAAGAGATTGAGAAGCTCAAAGCGCAGTATCCAAATGGAGATGAAGAAAAATTATCATTTAATGAATCCCAGAATGAAGAAGAACGAGAAGAATTGCTAGAGGAATGGTTAGACAGCATCAAATGGAAGTTTCTAGAGGAGTTTAAGATTGAGCTCTACAACGAAATTAAATATAAAATCAAATGGGATTTGTCATAATAACAGTCGATAATGATGCTGGTTTACTGACGGGTCCAAATTCTTCAATTAGGATAATTCAAGTTGCATTGGAGCATCGAATCTAGACTCGATGCTTTTTCAATCCCGCCATTTCAAAAAGGCAACCGATCCAATGAGGTCGGCTGCCTTCTCACTTTGTTATGTGCTTATCACCAGTGAAACTCGTTACACATCCAGCAATTGGTCAAAAATGCCTCGGAACTGATCAGCTACTGATTCAACGCCTTCCTCCAACTCTCCGGCACTGAAATAATAACGGTGATGGGACTCATCCATATCCAGCATTTCTGCTAAAAGTCCTTTAAAACCGCGCGCTTTACGGTCAAATTCCAAGAGAATTTTAACCCCGTTTTTATCCGGGTAAAATACAAGCTCCAGCTCTTCAACCGAGCGGCCATATTCGCTATTTTTATAGGGCACAAATTCAAAGTTTTGAATAAATGGCAGGTAATAATTAGCTTGCGGAAAGTATTCGTTTTCTGCTTTATGTAAATGAAAGCCCAATTCCTCCAACGCTTCGAAAATAACAGAAGTGTGCGGATGAGCCAATACTTCAATATCATCTCGATCGGATGGATCAATAGCGTTGTCAATATCCATTCCTGTACGAATCCAGATCGGGCTTACCCCAATTGAGATGGGTGTCTCATGCGGCAGCACGAAATAAAAGGGAATTTCGATCGTTTGTCCTGGTGCAAACTCCAAACTTTCTCCCAACAGGATATTGGCGATCTCAACCGATTCTGTCAACATACGATTCGGATCGCTCTCAGAGGGCGAGGGCTTGCGGTATTGTGTCATAATTTTAAAATAAATTTTGTCCACTTTTTGTTCTACACTGCCGCCTTTGGCGATAATAACACCTTCTACCAGCTCTCCTGGAACGAAAGCCTCCGTGTGGAACTGCGTATCGAAATCAATGTTCCCAATCCCTACTTTTGCCATCATTTTCTTAAAAAAGGACATAGTTATTTCTCTCCCTCGAATTGTTTATTACCCGAACCGAAACCGATTGCATAGTCATCTAAATCTTGAATCGAAAAATCCTTCCAACTTCCCCAATCATACTCTGTTTCAAAAGGATGGGAAATCCACCCATATTTACAATACGGAATGTACGTTCGTTTGTAAAGAGTATCTACTAAAGTTTATATCACTTTCTACAATCCCTTTATTTAGTAGCCTGTATCGATAACCATTGCGGAAGAGCAGCCAATGTATTTGATTTCCAATTCGATAATTCATCAAGCTCTTGTTGTGTCATTGCATCTACGTCTTCTTTGGAATCGTCAACCCAAAACGAACCGTCTTCAGCATACATTTCTTCCATATGGTTAATGCATAACCCTGATGACATCATTGCATTCAATATGTCTTGCATACGCCATTTAAAGGTTGGAACATCTCCGAAAGGACCTGTTGAATCGTAAGGTTTTACTGCTTTTATGTCCTTTGCTGCTTTGATACCAAATGGACGTAAGAATGGGTGAATATCAAACATGATATAGGAACCACTGGGTTTGAGTATTCTATGGATATTTGTGTACATAGCCTTTAAATCATTGATCCAAACATGGACACCATTTGAAGTATATACAAAATCATATTCATTACTATTAATTTTGCTTAAACTCATTGTATCATCACAAATAAATTCAATATTCCAACCATGTTTACGAGCGATATAAGAACTGTTCTCCATTTGTTTTTCAGAAATATCACATGAGGTTACTTGTGCTCCCAATAAATGAAAAGCGAATACGGCATGGTTATCGCCACTTGAAGGAACACATATGCGCTTGTCTTGCAAATTCTGCAATGCATGTTGGATCATCGAAAAAGTTTTATGATGAAATGCTGATGCAGGAGCCTTGATTATTTTTGAAATAGCATCATCACCTCTATATCTTTGATACCAAGTTTCAGACCATTCGTTCCAACTATTCTTAATTATTGCAGCATCCTTATTCATTTGGTTCCCCCCATATCTCGTTATAACTAAGTATAACAAGGAAGGTAGATTTATAGAGTGTACTAATCAACTAGAAAATAAATATTATATAAAAAGTCACACCAGAATACTCCGATGTGACCCCATGAATCTTTATTTTTTTGAATAAATGATTTTTTTAATACTATAACTGGAAAGGCAGAAAAGATCAGAAAGTTGAGCGATAGAAACGCCAGTTGCAAATTTCACACGAATCTCTTCATTCCGATTATTCAAATATTCCCTGCTCCCCGAGTTTTCGCCCCATTTCTTATGTGATCTTTTGGGGTTTGGGATATAGATGATTCCTCCCTGTGTATACTTCTGTATTTCTTCAATTAATTCTTGTGGAAAGATAGTTTCCGCATTTACATATTTCATGCTAGCTCTACTCCTGAAAATAAGCCACCACGACTTCACGGAATTCCTCTGCAGCCTTGGAGATGTACCGGCTCTTATGCCATAATAAAGCAATTTCCCGCACTAATTCATGGTCTTCTACGTGTAGATAGGTAATCTGTTCACGCGAGTTCCTTGCTGAGCTCGGTAGGAAGGCAAGGCCGATTTCAGCTTCCACAAGCGAGCTTAATCTTGCAGGTTCATTTCCCTCATATACATACTTTGGTTCGAATCCAACTGAATGGCATACCGAGTCTACTAAATCTCGGGTACCATAGCCTTTCTTTACACCAACAAACGATTCATTCCTTAGCTCGCTTAAAGAAACGCTGGTTCTACATGCTAGTCGATGCCCCAAAGGAACAGCTAATAGAATTGGATCCATACACACGATTTGACATACAATATCATCCCCTTGAACGGGTGGCGACGACAAGCAAAAATCAACCTCTCCTCGATGAAGAAGTGTAACCATTTCTTGTGTGGTTAGCATTTGTACATGAAATTGAAGATGAGGACGCTTTTGCCTGAATGCTCGAAGGATTTGGGGCAAGGTGCTTGCGGCAGTAACTGCCAATTCGAGCGCGCCATGGTCTGGACTGGATAAATCACTAAGCTCCTGCTTCCCTTGTTCCAATTCAAACAATGCCCTCTCAGCGCGCAGAAGAAATTTACTGCCGAACTCATTTAATCGCAGCTTCCTTCCAATACGATCGAATAAGGGCACGCCAAGATCCTCTTCCAAACGTTGAATGGTTTTACTAAGGGATGATTGGGTAACATGTAGGCTTTGTGCAGCCTCAGTCATATGTTCCAATCGAGCAACCGTGATGAAATATTGTAATTGTAGTAGTTCCATAATGCATCGCCGCCTCCGACTCATTCCTTATAATCAATGAAATCATAACATAAAAGTCATTGGAATAAATAATGAAATTCAATTACGATGACATCAGTAAACAGGGGGTGTCAGACATGAATGATCGCAATAAATGGTTGTTAATTTCAGTTGGATTGGGGGTGCTGCTAAACCCTTTGAATTCATCGATGATTGCTGTTGCTATGGCAAGGTTGCAACATGTGTACCAACTTGCATTCACAGAGGTGTCCTGGATCATATTTGTTTTCTACTTGGCGAGTGCTGTTGCGCAGCCTGTCATGGGTAAAGCCAGTGACTTATTCGGTCGCAAGAAAATATTTCTTGCTGGGCTGGTTATCTCCTTCATTGCTTCCTTACTAGCTCCGCTATCACCTTACTTCGCGGTGCTCCTTGTATTTCGCATTATACAAGCGATAGGAACAAGCATGATGGTTGCCGTCGGCATGGCCATTGTGCGGGTTCATATTACGGAGAAACAAGCGACTGCGCTATCCGTCATGTCCATATTTCTATCGGGAGCTGCAGCACTTGGCCCTTTCATTGGCGGAACTTTGATTCACTGGTGGGACTGGCAGGCGATCTTCTTCGTCAATATTCCGTTCGTTGTGGCGAGCTATCTACTCGCGAGAAGATTCATTCCCAATGACCAACAGCCAACATCCCTCACAGCCAAGCTATCTTTGCGAAAATGGTTGGCGTTCATCGATGCGTCTGGGATTCTACTTTTCACAGTGGGCCTAGTTGGGCTACTCGTTGGCGTACTGTCTGCCAAATCAGTTGGACACATTTCCATTAAGCATGTCAGCGTGGGATTGGTTGGCCTCATTTCACTAGGGGCTTTCGTACGGCATGAGCTAAGAACGGCAACTCCCTTTATTCCTTTGCGCACATTCGCCAAGTATCCGGCAATGACGAGGGTCAATATTGAATTCATGCTCGTAAACGTACTATTTTACTCACTTTTTTTCGGGCTTCCGTCTTATTTGCAAATGGTACGCCATGTCAGTGAGTTCCACACAGGACTTCTTATGTTAAGCCTAGGCTTATGTTCACTCGTCGTATCTCCTCTGGCAGGACGATGGATTGATCGATCAGGACCTCGACCAGCCTTGCGGCTATCCGCAATTTTAATGACACTTGGGTCTATATGGATCGTAACCTGGCAGCCAACGTCTCCGATGCTCAGTATATGTTTGGCTTTAGCCGCGTTCGGAATCAGCAACGGCTTGAATAATGTCGGGATGCAAGCTGTTTTGTTCCAAAGCTCACCGAAAGAAATCATTGGGGTAGCTTCCGGTTTGTTCAATACATCCAGATATCTGGGCACCATTCTCTCTTCTTTATTAATCAGCATTGTAATGGGCGATACATTCAGCGCGGGTGGTTTACGAATACTCGGGATTATTCTTACAGTCATTGCCATGTGTCTACTATTCTTGAATCGGAGACGCTTGGAATCATCACCAAGAGAAGCATCTCTGAATTCGTAAATCAGCCATCATGCTGAGCATTTTTACTAAACAGAAGGTATAATTTGGGTGCCGCAAGAGGATAATTAATGAGAAACGGTTGCTTCTTATCTTATTCGTTTCATTCAAATAGTTCCTTAGGGTTTACGGAGGGCTTGTTTATGAAACTGACGATAGATAACATTAATTCTTCCATTCTCATTAATTTGCAAAAAATCCAACACATTTTCTCAAACAGTGATTCTTTAGTCATACGTAAATTCACAGGAGAACAAGGAACTATACACGCTTGCATCATCTACTTAGATGTCCTTATCGATGAAAAAAGTTTGAATCAACATATCATTCGTAAAATTAACGAAGACATGCGTCACATGTCGAAACTAACTTGTGAATCCATACTAGAAACAATTTACTCACTTGGAACTATTCATGTAATAACAGACATTGAACATATCGTAAGTTTAATTACAGATGCTGGTTTTGTAGTATTAATTGAAGACCATACTGAAGCTTATGGCATGTTACTTCCAGGATATGAGACTCGTCCTATCGAAGAGCCGAAAATCGAGATCAATGTGCGTGGTCCAAGAGAGAGCTTTACTGAAGATCTACATAAAAATTTGAGTATGGTGTACAGGAAGCTTAAGACGCCAGACCTAAAATCAAAATTGTACGTCCTTGGGCAGAAAAGCAACACAAAAGTCATGATTCTATATCTTGAAAACCTTGTTGATTTAGATATTCTTACTGCTTTACAGCATAAACTTGAATCCATTCAATTGGATTTTTTAATTGCTAACACGCAAATTGAGGAGTTGATTCAGGGGAGTACGTTCTCCCCCTTTCCTCAGCTTGTCACGACAGAAAGACCAGATAGAGTGGCTACAGCTCTGTCTAGGGGGAAAATAGGAATTATAACGGATGGTACACCCATTGTTTTACTTACGCCATCCACTTTTTTTGAAATGCTGCACCCCAGTGAAGATCTTTATGAAAGGTTCTATTTCGCAAACTTTTTGCGGATCATTCGTTTGATCAGTCTGTTTCTATCCTTGTTTGGACCTTCCTTATATATCGCCTTGACGACCTTTCATCTCGAGATGATTCCCACCCCATTAATGATGACTTTTATCTCCTCAAAAGCAGGTATTCCATTCCCTACGTTTGTGGAAGCTCTCCTCATGGAAACATCCTTCGAGCTCCTGCGAGAAGCCAGTCTTCGCCTTCCCCGTGCTGTTGGGCAATCCGTTAGCATTGTCGGCGCACTTATTATAGGGGAAGCTGCTGTACAGTCTGGTATCGTATCCCGTCCAATGGTGATTGTAGTTGCAATGACAGGAATTGCCTCTTTTGCTATTCCATCCTTTAGCACGGCTATCGCGTTACGTATGCTCCGTTTCCCTGTCATGCTTTTTACAGCTTATTGTGGTGTGTTTGGACTTTCGTTGTCCTTGTTCATACTTATCCTGCATCTATGTTCTTTACAATCATTTGGCGTCCCTTTTTTAGCGGTCACGAATGATGGTAGCAGCTTAAGAAGTAATGTGATGAAGTATGTTCTCCTTCCAGTCAGGTACAGATCTAATAGGAAGGGGGAAAACAAAATGGCAGGTGCTTCTCACAACAAGGAAGGACTACTTTTGGAGGATGTTGAGCAGAACTATGAAAAGGACTAACCTATATGTGATTTTGTGTTCTATCTCCTTATTCCTAGTGGGATGTACACAGGATAGGATAGAAATTAGCGATATAGCTTTAGTTACAGCAACGGGGATAGATTATGATCTCGATAAGAATAAGTATGTATTTACGGCCTATTGCTTGCTTCCATCAGCAAAAAGTACCGATAAAACGAGTGGGCTTTCTGAGTGGGTTGCAAGTGCAACCGGCAGCTCTATTTTGGAATCCGCCAAAAATTTACGAAGCCGCGCAGGCAAAACATTAACATGGCAGCACAATAAATTTATTCTCGTTGGCGAAAATGCAGCACGTCATTCTTTGTATGAAATACTGGATTTCATAACAAGGAATCGGCAAGTCCGGCTTACCAGTTATCTTTTCATTAATGATGGCAATGCTGCAGACGTATTAAACTTAAAATCGGAAACTGGAGATTTACTTTTCAACGATTTGCAGGGAAAAGTTCGAAATGAAAAAGAGTGGGGAAAAAGTATTAGTCAGATCATACAAGATGTTGCCAATTGGAGTATTAATCCATACAGAGGCTATGTAGTAGGAAGGTTGAGTACTTCGAAGCAAAGTAAATCTAGAGACGTTCTATATTTTAACGGTGCTGCAGTCATAAACAAGGATAAAATGACGGATTGGTTGAAGGGATCCGATGTTCTAGTTGTTCACTTATTGGCAGAGAAAAAGAAATGGAACAGCCTAATTTTCAACGAAACGATTCCTTTTAAATCTAATAAAGTGACATTATTTTTTAAAGTTAAAAAGAAATTCATCCAAAGCAATTTCGTTAACGGTAAACCCAGCATAGATATTCATCTAGATTTCATTTCAACAATAGGAGAAATAACCGAACCTCTACCGTTTGCTAATCCGGATACAATCGATCAATTAGAGCAAGAGGCTTCCAAGGTCATGGAACAGATGATCCAGAAAAGCTTGAACCACCTACAAAAAGAGCTGAAAGTAGACGTTTTAGGGTTCTCCGAGCTATTTAAACAACATCACCCCCACGAATGGAATCGGATAAAAAATAACTGGAATGAGATTTATCCAACAATTCCCATACAGACAAATGTTCATGTTGCCATTGAAAAAATAGGATTGATTCAAAATCTAGGAGAAAATGGATATGTTGAATAGTATCATCTGTGTACTGTCTATAGGTTATGGCATCAAACAATTCCTATATTTACGAAAGCAAACAAATAATCACGATGCTATAGCAATGCTTCTGCTCTCCGCTGTAATTGTAGGTTACTGTATTCCGATCGGACACTACACACTGCCAACAGTGGAGTCCCTGTACACCAAATTGTTTAAATCAGTCTCTGATTATATGTTAGGACAATTAAAAGTAAGTTAGGAGTCGTCATGAAGTCAGTTAAAATAACTTATGTCCAGTTTGGGTTTTTATTATTCAGCTATTTATCTGGCTTCTCCACGCTGTTTTTGAACGAAGCTAAGTTCTTAAAACAAGATGTTTGGATTTCCTATACCTTGGGGACTACCCTTGCCATTATTATGATGCAGTTGATGTGCTATATACAGAAGCAGTACCCTAACTTAAAAATGGTTGAGATTTTTGACAACCTAGTGGGAAGCAAGCTGGCCAAATTATTAATATGTATTTATCTGCTCTACATTCTTGAAATTCAGACGGCAGCCTGTCGGGCTTTATCGTTCTTTTATACGACGGTTGTTCTTCCAAATTTACCATCTAACCAAATCATGCTATTTATTATCTTATGTACCACATATGCCACATTTCTAGGTCTTGGTACGATAGTTCGGTCCACACAAGTGATTATGCCTTTCTTTTTAGCGGGCATTACAATCATTTGTTTATTTATTATAAGAGAACTGGAAACCAATCCTTTCCTGCCCCAGTTTCAACATAGTATTCGGGAACTTGTCTACGGTGGGTGGCTTTCCTTCTATTTTCCGTTTGGAAAATCTATCGTATTTATTTTTATCCTCTATCGTGTAAAGAATTTGGATAAGATATTCACAATTAGCTTAAGTGCCTTAGTTCTCTCATTTCTCTATTTATTACTAGCGACTTATTTAACATTAGGTTCGCTTGGACTAGATTTGGCAGGAACAATTATGTTCCCCTTTTTCTCGACTATTCAAATGGTTAAATTCGGAGAATATCTGGAAAGAATTGAGATCGTCATCATCGCTATTTGGACCATATTTACATTATTCGAAATTGTCGTTCTCCAACATATTTTCATCAAATTGTTCGCTCATACACTGCAACTAAAAAATACGCGAATTGTTATTCTCCCAGTTGGGCTTTTATTTTTTGCGATGGCACAAAAAAGCTTTATCCGTATGAGCGACCTTTATCTGTATAACACTACAATTGCGCTGGTTTCTTCCCTACTTCCGACTGCGATTATTCCCATCCTATTAGTTTTTCTAACCCTAGTACGAAAGCGAAAGCGAATATAGCGTATCCCGCGGTATTAATGTAGACGATATGCTTGTCAACCGACAGAACAGCACAAAAGGTTTGCCCACTATGTCCTTCAACATAGCTGGCAAACCTTTTCCCTATTCAAGAAGCTGCAGTTTTAATTCTTTCACATTGCCTGTATATCCTTCTGGGATACGAACTTGAACAGATACACTTGCTGGATAACTAATGGATAATTCCATCGTTTTGCTAGCTTCATTCACCGTCCAGGCCACGTCGATTCTTCCCCCCGCTGGATGCGGTACGCTTCCTTTCGCCCATGTCAATCCACTTGGTGCAGGTGCAACCTCAATCTCTGCCCATCCTGGCGCAAGACTTTTCACACCGAGTACTTCCCTACCCAAGAAATACGCGGGAGCGGACGACCAGGCATGACAGTGACTGCGTGTAAGCATGTCTGGATTCGAACGATTTTCAAAGAAATTCGGATACTGTTCCCAACATGTTGTCGCTCCATTGCGAATCATCATCCCATAGTTATGACGAATATCCGCTAGCACAAGATCAACTTCCCCCAATTTCGCAAGCGCTTCGTAATAGAAGAACGACATGAACGGACTACCAATTTGCACAAAATGTGATGGAGGATTCACGAGGTAGCTGTCGATTGTCTTTTTCCGTTCACCGTTCGCTACGCCAGTTAAGGAGGCAACGACCTGTGTTTGCATACTCAACACGTCTGATCGTCTTCCGTCCACATGAATGCAATCTATATATGCCATGGCATCTGCATGCCATAAATGGTTGTTGATAGCTGTTTCCAGTTGCACTGCCGCATCTTCGAATAAAGCAACTCCCTCTTGATCGCCCGAAATGAGCGCCATTCGTGCGCCAACTCGTAACGTATGCACTAAAAACATATTCTGGTGCGTGACGATGCCATCATTCGGTTGATCAATCGGTGACCAGTCGAGTAAATTCCAGCCTTTAATCGCAAAGAGACCTTGATCATTGATGTTCGTCAAATAATGTTCGAGTGTGAAACGGATATTTTCATACATCTCCGAAGCAAATGCTTCATCTGCCGTCTGATCGTAGTACTCTGCACAGGCAATCGCCCAGAAGAACGTCCAATTAGGGATCACACTACTCCACCCGCTAGGCACTTGGTCCGCGAATAACGGGGTTTGGTGCTTAGAACCTGGAACAAGTCTTAAGCAGCGTTTGATAATATCTTGAACGCCATATACATAGTTGCTTACCAATGCTTCATTCCGGCTGTCCCCTACCCAGAATACCTGCTCAAAAGCAGGACAATCTACGAACGTATCCTCCATGCACACCTTCGTTGTGTGGCGGGATATTTCCCAAATGTCATTCAAGAGTTCGTCCGAACACGTGAATTGCCCGACTTCTGCAACGGGATAATTGCTCTGAATCATAGTGACGTTGTAGAGTTTGATTGGCTGCTTAGCACCTCGTACAGTCATGGAAACATATCGGAAACCTCGCCGAATCGGTGTTTCATAGCGCTGACGGCCGGCCTTGCACACATAACGGAGTGTATGGTCAAGTCCAAACATGTCTTGTCTATACTCGCCTGACATATACTCGAAGCCATACCAATCCAGGATATCACCCTCATTTGCTTCCACCTCGAAGGCCAAATAACCGGAATATTCCTTCCCTAAATCAAACAGCACTTCCGTATCGTATCCTTCGAATACAGGCACACTAGCCCCTTCCGCATTTGGAATAATGGCATTTTGCAGTTGGGGAGGGACTGCATAGCGAATGTTTTCTTTTCTCCACACACTTAGGGCAAAAACATCTACCTCTGATACATACTTCGGATTTACGGACTGAATCCAATCTTTGAACATGGCCAAATCATCCACAGATCTCACATTGTCGTGCAATGCTAAGTAGTCCGGATGTTCCGACTCCAAGGCACGAACACGTTGGTGATCGATTAACTCAACAGCATCGAAAGGTCCGATTCTGAGCCAAGCTGACTCTGCATGTTCTCGATAATGTGCTGGCGCCTGAAAGGATACAACAAGATCTTCCTCTGCATATACGCCAATCTGCAACTTGCCAGTATGTATATGACTCGACACATCAAGCAGGAGCAAATTCTCTCCAGCCTGAAGATCAACATCCACATACCGCTCTGGTGCTGTACCGTATATCCGATGCTTCTCGATCCATTCGCCATTTACTGATAGGGCTTGCAAACACTCCCTGTCTTGAAGGAATCCAATCGTCACTTTCCCAGCTTTGCTGGTCACAAGCGATGTCACTGCATAGCCGATGAAGTGAATCCGATTCGCGTGAACCTCACTTCCGTCAATCCATCCGTTGCGGATATCCAACGTTGCTGTGACTTGAAACGTCTTGATCTTGGCGAGGGATTCAACCCGAACCGGCGTAATAATTTCTTCTGTCAAGAGAGGGATGTCGCGCGGTTTTACCACCGTCCATGGTTCTATGCCGACAGGCCCAAGCACGACCGATTGCATCCAATCTACTGGCGTGTACTCCCTCTGCATCCATGATGAATCCCAGAGACTTGCATCTATGTATTCGGCAAAAGCGTGCTGACACGATGCTCTCGAAGCACGTGGATGATGTCCTGCATGCCCAGATGTTAACCATGTTGCATCTGTCGCTGCGAGCACATTTCCCTCGGAATCGTTCAATTCCGCTAGCAAACCACCGCGCCCTCTTAAATAGTAAAATGTAGATACACCGAAATGCATCACGAGAACAGCTACGGTGTTCCTTTCACCTGGTTGGAGTAAATGACCGATTTCATACGTATCGTAGGCTAATTCAAAAGGCCAAGAGCGAACTGGGCCTCTCCCTACCTGAGTACCATTTACCATGAGAACATATCTTGAATCCGCTGTAATTCTTAGTGAAGCAGTAGGATTACTTCCCCCCTCGCTGTGCGGAACTTCAAACTCTTTGCGAAAACATCTCCACTCATTCCGCGGACTTTCTTCTCCATCTCCCCAAATCCATTGGGCTTGCCATTTCGTCATTGTCATCGCGTTAGCGTCCTCCTTACGATCCTATCTCTTCTCCCATTATAAAAAAAGTAAAGAGCAATGTTATTGGTTGATAACGACATCCACTAGGTATATGATGACATTAATCTAAAACAAGTGGGGGAGTTCTTATGCGCAGACCTGATATGCACGTTGAGAAAGGCGAAGAGTTTTTTGAGAACGGATTTTCGATCTACGTCAATAAGGTTTACGAACATTTCTTTCTTCCCGAGCATGCGCATGATTTCTATGAAATTAGCTATGTGTGGGAGGGAAGCGGTTTCCACTATATCGGAGAACAGACGATCCGCGTTAGCAAAGGCGATTTATTTTTCATTCCAATTGGCATCTCCCATATTTTCCGCCCCTCCTCTCCCAACCCAAATAAGCCGTTGCGAATAGGCAACTGCATCTTCGATGCATCGCTTTTTCATTTTCTTACCTCCATATTACCAGAGCAGTACCACATGTACAGATTCAACGATCTGGTTTCGCATGGCGGTCAATGGCTGCAAATGAGAGAACAATCGCGCGAGTTCGAACAAGTGATGTCCTCTCTATTCATTGAGTTCCAACAGAAGCGAACTGGCTATGAAACCATGATGTGCGGACTTTTACTCCAGCTGCTCATCGTCATGGAACGCGCTATTGAGCACAAAGAAGCTTCATCCTCTCCCAATCAAGACAGAATGGAGGCTGTCTTACGGTCGATTCGAAGCCGATTAGCTGACAAGATTACCTTAGCTAGCTTAGCTAAAGAGGTGGGAATTGGTACAAGGCAATTACAACGTATTATTACGGAACATACTAGTGAGTCCTTTTCGGAACTGCTGTCACAAGAACGGATCAACCAAAGCTGCCGGCTATTGGCTGACTCTTCCAATCGCGACCTCTCTATTGCCGATATCGCCGCAGCCGTTGGAATTCAGGATCCGAAAAGGTTCTACCGTTTGTTTAAAGAAAAGACGGGTGTAACACCGGCTACGTATCGCCGGAGGAATCACATGTGATTTTCCAGTACGACTTGCTATTCCTCCGTTTCGAACTCGCCATCTTTCAACAAGCCATAATCAAGAAGATCATATTCGGTAGCCAGTGGCTGCCCGAATATCGGCGCGTTTTTCCAATTGCCAGGCCAAGCTTTATTCCTTGGTTTCTCTGGGTCAAAATGGGGACCGAGCAAGTTTTTAAACGAACCGTTTACCCGGATCAGGACTTCATTCTCTTGGTCTGGCGCAAGGTATGGCGTAATATCCAGTATGTTATTTTGGTCAAACCCGATCAAGCCGGCTTTCGCTCCATTTACCTGCACACTCGCAATGGTCCCCTGCCACTCTGGCAGTTTCAATCTGGTTGCTCTACCTTTCGAAGGAACATGCACCGAGTACCGATACGTTACGGCCGATCCATAGAATGGATAGCCTTGATCTTTCCAGGAACCAACAGCCAGCTTCCGATTGGCCCCAATTGCCCATTTCCCCTCATGTTCGATCACTGTGAAATCCCCCGTCAGATAGACGGCTTCAATTTCCATGAAAATGGAGAACGGTTTGGCTTCCAAACGGATCATGTTGTCTCCTGGGCGGATCGCTTCACGTATGGAGCCTTGCCCCATGTGGTGATCGAGCCAACACGTTCCAGCATGCAGTGAAATGAGCACATCGTTTACGCTGATCTTATATAATTCTGGTCGCTCTACGATCAAGCCGATAAAGCTCGGTATGTCATCCTCACAGACGTGGAATTTATAGACTGCCGTAAAGCCGGATTGTGCCTCGAAAGCACCTTCGCGATCCAGTAATCTTCGCTTGAACTGGATACTATTATCCCAGGGGTTCATCGGAAAACCATGATGTTCATACGCCAACCTAGAAGCTTGTGCCGTATAGATATCGGAATAGGATTTCGATCCTATTTTCAAATCACAATAGAAGATCGGTAACATATTCTCTCTCTCCGCAGTCACATCCAGAAGAACAGGAACGAGATCAATGCACGAACCCCCCTCTGCAACTTCCGCTAAGCGTTCAGACTCTTCCACACGTACTGATCCTTTCATGACACGGAGCAATCGACTACCCGATCCCTGTAAACATATAGGCATTTCTAACCTACCGTTCACAACATGACCAACTCCTTCCTCCATTTGCCCAGTAAGCGGATCCCAGATCTCTCCATGCGTGCCTTGCACCTGCAGGATGTCCTCCATAATGACTGCTGAACTATTTACGATAAAATACAGTGTACTTCCATCTTCCATTTCCCTAATCAACTGTGCGACAGAACTTCGTTCTGTCACGCCTGATTTCCAAGAAATTCTAGGCTGTAAGACCTGACGAATCGCCGCATCGGCGGTTGCATAATCCGTTACTTTTATCCAGCTTTCTGTCAATAAACGTAGGTCCGCTGAAGAAATTAGCAAACCTTCTTGCCGTTGAATGTGCTCATTCATTGCAATAACCGTTCCCTGTCCAGCCGCGTATTGCTGTAAAAGTAGAACCGTACTCCCTTTCAAATTCGACATGGCTGGTGGAACGATAATGACATCATACGTCCGATTGGCTACCGTAACGCGATTGCCAAACACCGATCCATGACGCTCCAGAATATACTCATCGCCCCAATCATAATCCCATCCGCAATCCGATAGGCGCTGGGCTAACTCCAATGTACGTTCAATGCCTAACCGATACGCGTCATGATCCTCCAAATCTTTCGGATTCATCAAGTATGATGATGTCGTTGGATTCAGTACGAGAATGCGATTCTCGGTCTTTCCTCTGGAAAGTACCGAAGACAAGCGCCCGAAATAATCATTAAGATCACCAAGCTCCTCCCACCACGGTTGGCGCCAATCGAAGGATTGTGGATGATCACGTTTACGAGCTCCGACAATCGTCGAATACGTTAAATGCGGGTTTAAGAAGTTAATGCCATGAACATACAACCAATCTCCTATGCGCTTATAATCTTCAAAAGTAGAATCCCAGCCTCCCGCTCCGAATGCCTCGCAAAGAACCCGCGGGCGATCGAATTGGTTGGCGACACTGTGTGCTTCACGAATGCCGATCATCAGTTGTTTCGTATTATGAAGGAATGATGAATTGGACTCTTTGCTGTTCGCTTTATGCAAATATGTCATCAACATATCAATCGCAGGCCAATGCATGTATTCGTACATCGACATGACGGAAGGTGAAGAACGATGAAAGGGATGAGGCCAGTTATGCTCTAAATAATGTCCTGTGTAGGCAATATGATGACGTTCACACCATTCGGAGATCGGCTGAACGGAATTGACCGTCCATAACGCATGCATCGTTGCATAATAGTCGTACCGAACCTGCTCGGCATCCCTAGTTTGTGATGGCCACGTAACATCTCGGAACAGGAAGGGCAAGTAATCCAGCAGATCATAGTGATTTCTTTTTTCAAATTCGGCAGAAAACCAGTAGCTGAATGGCAAGAAGCGATCTCCATGTTGGAATAGGTTACCTGGTGATATTTCAGGTTCATCCGTGAACAATGCAGGTATCACATTGCCGAACCTGTCTCCAAATCGCGCTCGATATTGCTCATGCGTCGTCTGAAGGAAGCGCTCCGTCACTTCGGGACGCAACAGGTCAACGTATGCGAAACCACCTAACCAACTATTCGTCTCCGGCGTTCCAAGCTCAAATACCCAAAACTTGTCACCATGTAATTCCCAATCTTGGATCGGAAGCAGAGTCACATCCTTGATAATCTCCCACTCCCCCGTTGCACCGCGTTCTCTCATAGCAAAAACACGCATAGGCTTACCCGGACGATTAAGCATCGGTGACGTTAAATGATGGAGTGCGGATAAATCATCCCGACTGTATTCATTAAATAACACGCAATTGGCTAAGCAATCCGGAAGTTCAGAGGGAACATGTCCACCGGCAAACCCTGATGGATAGGAATTCTCATCATAGATATAGAGCTTCAAACCTAGGAGCTCGGCTTCTTCGAGGGCAATCCCCCAAAGTTCGAACCACTCCTCCGATAAATATTCCGTCACCAGTCCAGGTCGCGGATGCACGAAGGCCCCGCCAAATCCGCGATCAGCCATCTCCCGAAGTTGAGCACGTATGCGATCCGGTTCCATCTTATCGTTCCAAACCCACAGTGGCGCAGGGCGGTAGTCATTGGACGGCGTATTAAAATAAGTCTTTAGGTCTTCTACTTTATCTATTTGCATTCGTTACACGCTCCTTGATAACCTTATTTACACTGTTATCTTAGCAAAGCTCTTTTCCGGTGTATTTATCCTTTTGCCGCTAGGCGTTTGTACTTTTCACAGATTTTTTGTTTTATAATGAGAGTCAAGGAGATGAACCACGATGGGCACACGTCAACATCCTAATTTGCATGCGCTTGGTGACCTCGTCAACTTACAACCGACGGTTAATTATGCCGAGCAATTAAATCAAGTAAGTCTCGCTTCTTGGGGACCCCGAACCATACCAGATTACCAAGTACTTTTTGTCATTGAGGGTAAAATAGAACTGCGATTAGGCTCACATCGGTACGTCTTGCAAGCTGGTGACAGCTGCCTGTATGGACCTCATAGCCCACATCAGCTAGCAACCTTAACAGCAAACACCTCTTTCTATAGCGTTCATTTTCAGTGGCATGGGGATTCAGTCGATCCGCTTCACCCTGCTCATGGCATTCGTGAGATCTCACTTGAGCATGCTCTTCAAGAACCAACTACATACACACTAGACCTATGGGATTCCAATGTGATCCATTTCCCTCCGGTATTCCGGCTCCCTTCATTAGGTCCCTTGTTCGTGCCGATCGTCGATGAATATAGGGAACAACAACCAGGTTACTCGTTGCTGCTGCGCGCACACCTCATCGTCTTGTTAACGACCCTTGCCCGCTCACAGATCGTTCAACAAACGCAAATGGAACGCAAAAAAATTGCACCTGCACTGGAGGCCATTTCCGCTAGTCCACAACAAAGCTGGACGGTCCAGGAATTAGCCCACTTATGCGGGTACAATCCGACTTACTTTGCCGATCTCTTCCGAGAACTGACTGGACAAGCGCCTAAGGTCTACTTATTACAAGCACGTACGCTTAAGGCCAAACAACTGCTGCTTTCCGGCGCCAAACATGCTGACATTGCGGAAGCGCTAGGTTACGGGAGTGTCCACTATTTCTCCAGACATTTTAAAGAAAGCACAGGGCTCACACCTTCACAATTTCGGATGACGACGGAAAGATAGTTATTTTTCCGTCGCACCCGCATCTGATAAGGTAACCCTCTTATTTAATGAGCCATGTTTTGATTTCATAAGGCAAGATTTCGCAGCTAATCCCGCCTGTCATCTCGTCACCTGTTGGTCGTTCCATCAGATCCGTTTCCTGCCACGTTGTTACGTTAAATCCCGTCTCTATTGTGAGTCGTCCTCGTGCTCCAGCAAACTCATGTACACGTACAATAATCCCCGTACCGTTCTCTGACCACTTCACGGCGTCGACCATCACATGAGCTGCTGATAGGGTAAGAAGCGATCGCAAATCCCCAAACGCTGATACGCCTTGGATGACAGCAGTTGGGTTGTTTAGCGACCATGCTTCTTGCACTGTTCTACCTTCGAACCAATCGCCGCTATGCGGCAATAAGGCATAAGTGAACACATGCTCACCTTGGTCAGCCGTGGGATCAGGCACCATAGCCGACTTAATGAGCGTAAGCCGCATAACATGATCCTTGATGTCGTAACCATACTTGCAATCATTCAAGAGACTCACGCCATAATCCCGCTCCGACAAGTCAGCCCATTGATGTCCCACTGTCTCGAAACGAGCATAGTCCCAGCTCGTATTCCAGTGCGTCGGGCGTCTAACATTGCCGAATTGGATATCATAGGTCGCTTCGGTCGCTCGGATTCCCACTGGAAAAGCAACCTTTAACAATTGACGCTGCTCATGCCAGTCAATTCTCGTTTCGAAATCAATGCGTCGACTATGTGCGTAGAGCTTCATGTGTTGAACGATGGTTGAATCCCCATATACCCAAGAGAATGCCACCGTAGCACGCAAAGGGCCTAATTCGATCACACTAATATTCGTGCATTCCTCAACATTCTTCTGTTTCTCGGTATAGAAAATATCGATGTCCCACGCCTCGTGCCGCCCCTTCGGTTTATCCTCGAATACCTGCAGAACATTGCCCAGTTCACCTGCTGCAAGTACTTCACGCTGCGCTTGAATGTCAAACAAACGAGTCAATCTACCGCTCTCATCCCAGCTAAGTCGATAATGCGGCGTTACTAAGCTATTCCCCTGACAATGAAAACTCGAAGCATCCCGTTCCTGACTTGACTGTCCTTGGATCGGTGTAAGTGTTAGATAACCCATAGCAGGCATATCCGGTACCTCGACAAGCCAACCTCCGCTCGTCTTTTGCCTTCTACAAAGTGCTCCAGCAGCCGTTGCCCACTGCTGTATGCCCTCCCCCTCCGCACGATCCGGAACCTCAATCAGATCTGTTCGTTGCCAGGATGAACCATTGATAACCGTATATCCCTCTTTCGCTGGAGAGGCCATTATTAATTTCCCTGCTGCCGTCCAAACTTCCGAAGCAAACTGTTCAGCCTGCATATACTCTACTCGACTGTCTTCATATACTTCACGTATCGAAGAGCCTGGGATAATGTCATGGAACTGATTACGCAGGATGATTTTCCATCCTTCTTGCAGCTTGGTTTCCGGTGCTTTCCCCCCTTGTTCCCCTGCCTCGAGCCTAGCGAATACATCCAGCCATTCTGTCTCCCAATACAGCAGTTCGAGCTTGCGATTCATCCGTTTATTATAGGCTTGACTCGTGTACGTACCGCGATGAAGCTCTAAATACAGTTCGCCATCCCATGTATGCACATAGTTGTCAGATGAAGCTACTTCCCTCTCTAGCTCTTGGAAAAAGGAATCCGCTCTGCCCGTTGTCACCTGCGGTAACCCTGGCATTTTCGCTAATCGGCGCCTCATCTCCAGCATCTCCCGATTGACGCCACCGCCACCATCCCCGTATCCATAAGACAGCAGCAGCTTGCGATTCAAGCTCTTATCCTGATACGCTTCCCAGATGCCGTTAACGGAGTAAGGGGTAATCCCGCCATTATACGTATAATAGAACGACCCTTCCGTAGCCCCTAATTCAGGTGTTGTTATACAATGTGTCAGTACCTCCGAACCATCAATCCCGCGCCAACGAAACGTATCATGCGGCATGCGATTATATTGATTCCAGCTAATTTTGGTCGTCATAAACATGGTAATGCCGCTCTTCTTTAGAATCTGTGGCAGAGCCCAACTATATCCAAACACATCCGGCAACCACAGATAGCTGCAGGCTACGCCAAACTCTTTTTGCAGAAAATGAGTACCATATAAGATTTGGCGCACGAGAGATTCGCCAGAAGATAAGTTGCAGTCAGCCTCGAGCCACATCGCACCGCCCGCTTCCCATCTGCCCTCTCCAATGCGCGTTTTCATTTTATCGTAAATCTCAGGATAATCCTGCTTGATGTATTCGTATAGTTGCGGTTGTGTTTGCAAAAAGATATAGTCAGGAAATTGCTCCATTAGTCTCAGCACCGTAGAGAAGGATCGCGCTGTTTTCTCCCTCGTATGAGCAAGCCGCCACAGCCAAGCCACATCGATATGCGTATGACCGATACATTGAACGATGATTTCGCTCGTTTTTGGGTGCTGTTCAAGCCCCTCAACGAGCAAGTTTCTAGCTAATCGAATGGAATCGTAGAAACCATCCGAACCTGGTCTTGACCAATCAATTTGGAGGAAAGCTTTATCCACAAGCGACAATAGGATATGCTTCTCAGGCTGATGCTCCAGCAGTATTTTGACCGTTTCAATGATTGCTTTCCCCGTAAAATACAAGTCATCCGCTGCTTCATCAAGCCAGCAGAGTTCCGCGAGTTGCAGCCGATGCTGGATAGACGCCGGATTGGGATCATAGCCCCTTAGTCCTGACCATAACCGAAAGCTTAATTGGACGCTGTTTCCAATCCATCCCTCTTCCAAGAACACCTCTTGATGATTACTATCCACGCCTTGATATGGCTGGCCGTCCACGAATAGCAGCGATTCAAAGCCACTATTATTCCCACCTCCCGTCTGCCCAAAATCAAAGCGACCCACGACCTTCTTCCCGATCCAAGTTGGTGGAATAGTGACATTGAACATTAGCCAGGCATACTGGTCATACCCTTGCCACGTATCACCAAGCCTTATCTTCCCCCAGTCCCCTTCCACGGAAGGATACGCTCCAATGTTGCCCTCTTGATCCAAACGAAAATCGAATTCATTCAGTGCTATAGCATCTCGATACCTAAATTCTTTAATCTCGTCTACTCGCTTAGCGATTTTCTCATACGTCCATAGCATGTGGAGACCTCCGTTTTCCCAGTGATATAACGTGTTATCAAAGCGCAAGAGGGACTGTAATCCTCTTCATTCTGTATTATTAGATGCTGTTTCGCAGGACTAACTGACATGGCACCATGATCGTCGTCGTATCCTGCAGCTTGCGGTTGCCTTCCACATATTGAAGTAGTCGCTCTGCCGCGAGATTTCCCATCTCCCGATAGGGCACTTCGACTGCGCTTAGCGGAGGTATCATATAGGCATTGACTTGTTCGGTATTATCAGCAGCCATGATATGAACATCTGTGCCAATTCGTAAATTCAAATGATAACAGGCTTCATAAACTTGTCTAGCACCATATGACCAGTTCGTTACGAGTGAAGCAGGTCTCTCTACCTTTTCCAAAACATGTACCCATGCGTCACGTTGAGATTCATTGTTATGTCTTGGCATACTTATGATCTGCGGCGTAAGCCTCTTTGCTTCGATCCATTCCACATATCCAGCCCTCCGCTGTAGATCTCCCCAGTTCAAGGTGTCTGAAGCACCGTGGTGCACTTCTACATATACGGGTGTTGTTTGGGTTCTCTGCCAAATGGTATTCAGCGCTACTTGAATACTCCCCTTATAATCCGTGAGCACGGAACAGACAGACTCGTTCTCTGAATATCCATCAACACTCACATAAGGTACTTGATTGTCATGAATGGCTTGCGCCCAGGCTGCATCTGCATATTGTGTAGGATCTTTCGAGACAATACCGTCAATTCGTCGTTCTCGAAACATTTCCAACAGCTCATACCGGGTGGATTCATTGCCATTACTCCCATAGAGCAAGACATGATAGCCAGAGGTTGTGCACATTTTCTGAAAACCTTGCAGCATCTGGAGAAACAGCGGATTATCCATATCGCCAAAAGCCGCGAAGCACTGACTCCGCCCCAGACGCATCCCCCTTGCCTGCACGTCGACGCGATAGCCCAATTCTTCAATCGCTTGTAAAACGAGAGCCCGCTTCTCCTCACTGACACGAATGCCAGCGGTATGATTAAGAACAGCGGATACAACGCCTCTAGACACGCCTGCTTTCCGAGCGACATCAATGCTAGTAACTCTTTTCACCAAAATCACCCTCCTGCTAATCCCATATTATCACGTGTTATCAAATTTTGGAAAGCTCTTTTCTAAAGCCAAAAAAAGCTTCATAAATCCAGCTTCATGACCTCTGATTGATATTTTAATGGGGTGCTGGGTCAATTCTTCTTCCATAGATATCGCATTTTCTAGGTGCTCGGAAAAAGGTTGCACGCTTGCACTTTTGCATGTTTCACAGTGGTAAGCATGTCACCGGCAAGCAAATTGCAAAGCATGACTTCCCATGAGCCTCACTTCATCTAAACAATGAGCGCTTTCTTCTGTCACTAAAAAAGCGTCCCCCGCCAATCGATTATTTAACGACCAGAAACGGAATCGAACGGCATTATGCGTGATGAACTAATGAAAAAACTGCCGTTTAAAAAGAAAAACGAAATCCGATCCTACGGCCTTAACCGTGGGTTCTGATTTCGCTTTTCGTTCTGACAGAATCACGCTCAACTAATTCCGTCGTCAGCAGCACCTGTTCCGTAACGGGTTGGTTATTCTGAATTCGTTTTTGAAGACACTGGACGGCTCGCGAGCCCATACTTTCTTTTGGTACGCGTACGGTCGTCAGCATGGGAGTGACAAATTCGGATAAGGAGATGTCATCAAATCCAACAATGGAAAAGTCTTCTGGACATTTTAAATGCCAATCATTCAATAATCGGAGCGTCTCGATCGCCAACCGATCATTAGCACAGAAGAAGCCCGTCACTTTCTTCACGGTAATCGTCTCTCGCAATATGTCTGGAAATGCGGTATGTACATAATTCCCTCTTCCACTAACCCCAACACCCCGAACCCAAGAGCTCTCGACCTTTTGCACAGTTTGCATCTTAAAGTTCTTTACAGCTTCTTCAAACCCACGTTCTCTCTCTCTAAAGCTCAAAGCAGTTTCGCTATCCCCCACGAATGCTATATGATGATGACCAGCATGCAAAAGGTAGTTCGTCGCTTCATAGGCCCCTAGAAAATTATTCGCGAGTATATGATCATACTTGCCATTTTGAATATTCGAGTCGACCAAGACAAAGGGAAGTTCCTTTGCTTCCAATGCTTCCATAAAAGCTTCGGGAATATGGCCCAAAAGCAAGGCGCCATCCACTTTCCCTTCATGGATACTTCGAGGCAACCCCTCTTCAGGATCCATTGAAATATCAACACCGGATAGCATCATACTCAACTCATTTATCGCCAATTCCCGATCGATTCCACGGATAATTTTTCCCCAATACTCAATATCATCCAAATACGCCTGTGGCATCAGCACGGCGATATTCCCCGTCTTGCTGTAACTAATCGATTTGCGAAGATTATCAAACCGATATCCCATTTCTGTAGCTGTTTGCCAAATAAGCTCTTTCGTTTCATTTTTAACAGCAGGGTCATTCGACAGCGCTTTAGAAACTAATGCTTTGGATACCCCAACTGTTTCAGCAATCATTTGAAGCGTTATCTTCTTCACTACCCGTGTCCCCCAGTTCATATCGTTATTCTTATCTTAATTGCAGGGGACACCTAAAGCAATTCTCACTTGTATACATATTTGCTAGTTAATCTTGTTTCCGTGTTCATCAAACGTACGTACATATGCGATCAATTCCTCTAAATTGACCCAGGACATGCCTATTTTTTGGTCTGCAGCTCCGTAGGACATGATTAACTCACCATTGATTACAATTCCACCCGTTGTAAACAAACATGGCGTAGGATAATCCGATGGCATCTCCCACTCTCTTTCTGCATACATCAAACGTTCGGAACAACGATTCAGTACAAGAGGAAAATCATTTTCTTGCTCTCGAACAATCATGAAAGACTGTGTATATCCAAAGTAAATATCCTTCTTCCCATGGTAGGAAACTAACCAATCCTGTTCACTTATCTGGAGTGGCGGCCAACTAGCTCCCACCCGATTCTCTTCCCAATCGAAAATACTTGTAGCCAATAAGCGATGTGTAGCTTTGGGAGTAGCGAAATCTTCAATTGCCTCTGCCGCTGCTACATAGATGGAGGGCTTCTTAACCGTTTCTCCTTGGTCAAAAGGTAATACGTTCATGGGTCTATGCAGCATCACATATTGCATTTTGCCATCGATCTTCATCTTATTCGGAAAAAGGAAAACATCACGATTATCGCTAACATGTCCTTCTGTTAGAGGCCCAATATAGTCAAATGCTTCCTCATACAACCTATTCTTAAGCTTATCCAAGTTTAACTTATATAACACAGTCACCGTCTCGTTGGCACGCGCCGCTTTGACAAACGGCTCCTCATCGCTCGCACTATGAATCCAATCAGGAACATACTCATATCTCGTTTGAATTGGCGGATCTTGATCTAATAACCAATACGGCCCTGGTGAAAATGAACGACAGGCTACTGTCACATACAACTCATCTTCCACTGTAAAAATTCTCGGGTCCTCTATGCAACCATTCGCATAGTTCCTTACCCGATTCCCCTTGATATCCATCGTATAAAGTTCATGCTCCTCATAACCAATGACAGGCGCCAACGCAGGTCTTGAGAAGTCTGCATCCCACGTTTCCCCTAAGTCATCACTCGTTGCATAGCCAAGGAAAATGGGATAGGGATCATGACATCCTTCTCTTCTTTTTTGCGGCCACGGTCCAGTAGATCTAAATAACATATGTATGCGATTAGATTCAGGATCTTTGACAATCGCAGGGTTTAAGACCATTTTATCCGCCCAATCGCACCCCGGAACAGGTTCAAGTACTGGCTTATCCAAATAACGAAATTGTGGTTTCATATTTCCTCCTGATAGGTAAGTTATGAAGAGCTTATGAAAGTACTTTCTGTATCAATTTATCACACGCTAATTGTTTATTCAACTGTTTAATGAAACAAATAATTATAAAAAGACGATCGTGCCTCATATCCCATAAAAAAATAAAAAACAATCCCTGCTACATGAAGCAGGGATTGTTGCACCGTCGAATACATCTAACCTCTTAGTTTCCGTTGTCACTTCACTTGCATACAACAACCGCTCACAACAGTCCCATCCGCCCATTCTACATAATACGGATAGTCAGCTGAAGCTGTTAGTTGAACACTGCGTTCCTCAACGTCATACAGCAGTTCCGCTAGATGATTCACAGAGTCTAGTTGCAGCTTGAAGTACTTCGTGTACACATATCCGCCTACAAGAAGCTTACCCTGTAACGGAAGCTGAATAGGCGCTTGGTGGTCGCTCCGATTACGCTCCGATTCCACTTCCACGCGGAGTGACTGTTCGGGTCGAATATGGGCTAAATGTCCGCGATCTCCGACACCTGCAAGCTCATCATATCGAACGAGCTGCCCTTTGTTTAGCTGTTGCATCTCATCTATATAAGAACGCGAGTGAGTAACAGGCACGCGAATATCCCCATCGCCATGCGTGATATAGAGCGGCGTGTGCACATTCAAGGCCAAGTGCAAACCACTTCGTGCCTGATAACGCTCCATATCCTCTTGCGGTGTGCAGCCAATCCAGACATCCATCTCATCACGAAATTCTCCTGTTTGATCTTGTTCATACCAAGCAGCGTAATCTGACATGCCGTACAACGCTGAAGCAGCCGCAAATAGATCAGGAAATTTGGCTACAGTAGCTAGAACATTACCGCCTCCACCACTTCCACCTTCCAAATACGCAGGCTCCTCTGCGAGCAGCCAGTCCTTGTACTCTCGCCGAGCGAATTGAACAGCATCATAGATATCCATCAGTTCAAGTCCGTTACAATCTGCGCTGCCTTGGGAGAAGGCACGACCACGCATGTCCACTTGTACAATCAAATACGAGCTTTCATTTGGCGTATCCCGTCGTTGCGGCTTCGGCATACTCATATGCCAACCGTGCAATTGAATAAGCAGTAGTCCCGGTTTGGCCGGTTTGATGACATTCATTCCAAGTTGAATCCTTGGTGTAACGGAAGAAGGATACAAACGGAAATCTTGATAGGGTGAATACGATTCTTCCAGTCCTTCTATTTTATCTAACCGTTCGGAGTCTTCATACTGTGCAAACATGCAGCCACCTCATCTTAGTTAAAGTAACACACTGTCTCACGCGTCCCTCGAAATAGTGTTTTACGTAACTACTTCCCTTACTTCCCCTTACTTTCCTTTGTTCAGTTCAATAATTTTCTTCGGTTCATCCATCATATAGCGTAAAGAACATCCTACATACAAAGAGACCGTCCCAAGGTAATATCTACTTCTTGAGACAGTCTCTAGGTAATCACTTCAGCTCACACGCTTCAATCGGGCATGAACGACGAAACGTCCATTCACGGGATCAAGTCTATAATCACAGGTTGATAATGTTACGATTTGATCACTTGAAGTAACTTCAATATCTGGCCTATACAATGATTTCTGTTCGATGCTCGTTAGATAACTTTGAAATGCCTCTGCGTCAACAAATTCCGTCTCAATATAATTAAAATCAACAGTTGTATCATACACGGAGAAAATTTCAGCGAGATAAGAGGCGTCCAAGGTATCCAATCGAAATTGGCGATGAGCGTCATAGTAATCGGGATTCAGGAAGTTCTTCAAGTCACCAAACATCGTGCCGTCTTTCATCCTATGTCCATATAGGACAAGGTTCCTCTGAGGTTCCCATCGCTCATTCCGATAATCCATAAAGATACTGCCAGCTTTCGCATATTCACCCTTGAAATTACGGTATAAATACCATTCATTGTCTGGTCCCTGCATAACAGGATTGTTGATGCGACTGCCATCTAGTTGTATCCAACCTACGATATCAGGATTACGTTCAAGTAATGGTTGAAACACGCCTCGCGCTTGCTGAACGGATTCCTGTTGCGTCCGTTCAGCAAATTCCACAGATGAGGTGATAGGTTGCCTAGGTTCAGTTTTCAATTCTTGCGATTGCGCTTCTCTAAATATGTCACTTGCCTCAGCCAATACCTGATGATTCTCATAATATCCCCAGCCGATCAGGATTAATCGGCATGCAGCATATAGGAATATAGCAATGGTTAAACACAAGCTCTCAAAGTAAATACTTCGCTTATTTAGCTTCACTGTACAGGGCAAGAATCAATGAAATAGCTTCCGCACGCGTTGCATTGTCGTTAGGGGCGAATAGATTATCACCACGACCTTGAATGATACCTTGTTTTTGGACAGCCGCAACTTCAGCCTGTGCCCATGAAGGTATGCTCTCCACATCTGCAAAGCTTGACTGTGCCTTCTCGTCTACCTGCAAGTGAAGTGCTCGCGCTATGATGACTGCCAGCTCTGCTCTAGTTATTTGTCGATCAGCACGGAATGTGCCATCCTCGTAACCGTTCAGAATACCCGCTTTCACAATCGACCCAAGCTGAGGCTTCACCCATGTCGGAATGTCGGTAGCGTCGCTGAAACTCAGCTCATCCGTGCTAGGGACCAATTTCAACACTCGCCCTAGCAGTGCGGCGAACTCTGCCCGTGTGATTAAGTTATCAGGGCGGAACGTGTTATCCCCATACCCATTCGTTAGACCTAACTGAATCGCGCGATCAATCTGAGCTTTAGCCCAATGTTTCTCTACATCTTTAAAACTGCTTGCTGTGGTGGTCGGTGGTTTAACCGGAACGACATCCTTAACTGGTTCTTTGTAAGGTTTCACGCTCGAGCCATCCCATACGAACTCCACAGCATATTCACCCGTGTATTTACCTTGTACGGTAAACAATGCCATAACTTTGGTCTTTGCATCCGAAATGGCAAATTGTACGGTCTTCTCGTTGTCTTTCTCATTCGTTGAAATAATTTCAACATCGGTGAGAGTACTATTTTGCTCAACCTTCAACGATTTCACTTCTTGATTGGATACGGTTAGTTGGACGTATGTTTTGCCGTCCTTCACGACTAATTTAGCCGGGTGCTTCACATAGGCGTCTACTTCGGCCTTATTTGAAGTACCTCTTACATTAAGCGCATAAGCCATTTCATACTCACCCGGGGTGTACAAATCAATGAACGGCTTTTCTCCTCCAGAAAGTGCAGGGTTCGAGCCAGAAGCGATCGCTTGTAAGGACGATCTGTTTAATGCCAAATGAACATCATAATTATGCACATAGTTCATGGCCGGCCAATTGACATCAACCCAACCGTGGAGCTTTTCATCCAAATTATTCACTTTGAATTTATAAGTCCTTGTGTTTTTGGCCTCATCTGTCGCAGATACATCTGGAGCAGACAAACCATTGCCATTATCAATTTGGAAATCGGGAATTTCTTTGCTATTTTTCAATACAAATTCGAAGTACATCCAACTACCGCTCACAGTAAGCTTACCTGGCGTTACCACATAATCCTGCATAACCGAAGTTGATGATTCATTGTATTTAAGAAACTTATACGCAATGCTGTATGTGCCGTCAGAAATTCCATGTACATTCACGGGGCCGACTGGACCTGTACCTGATCCTGGTCCACTCGTTCCTGGCGTCACTTTGGCAGGCTCCAATTGCGAGAAAGGAATCTCAAATGCCCGTTCTGTCTGATCCGCGCCAACCAATGTTACAACATAATTCGCTGTGCGATCTACTTCAAAGCTAAACGAAGGTGAACTTCCTGATGTACTCAGTATAGCTACTTCATTCACTCTTTTAGCAGCGGCAACCACTTGTGGAAGAACATCTTCCAGTGTGCCATCTGCCTTTTTCTTTTGCACTTTTTTCAGGGTAACACCTGTTTGAAGTTGCAATGTCATCACTTGTTTACCGTTACTTACTTCCAATTTAGCTTCACTAGTTACATAGTTATTAATCGGTGTCCCAGAGCCGTCCGTAATGGACGTTGGTAAGGTAACTGTGTAATTGGCATCTGCCAAAATAATGGAAGCTTGGAAAACATGAAGTGCTTTTTGCAAAGCCACAACAGCCGCATCTGCGGTTTGTTGGGATGCAGCTGCGTTAGCTGCTACAGCTTTACCCGTATTAATCGCTGCTAGCATCGCTGCTTTCGCAATTGCTGGGTACTTCCCTGCATCCGTTCCTTCAACTGCTCCATCATATTTACTTTGAGCCTGTGTAACCAATGCGTTCAAGCTTGTTTTATCTGTCGCATACAATTTCAAACGAATGTTATGATCCATTTCATACGGCTGGCCATTATAGCTCGTCGAAACATGCACTTGTGCATTGAGTAGTGTAGTAAGATCCGCAGTTTCGAATTGTATAACGCGTGTATTCGCAGCCGTATCCGTACTGAGAACCGTCGTTTCTGTTAATACACCGTTTTTCTCAACTTTAAAGCTCGGTACAGTGGTACTATCCTTCAACGTCAATGTGACTCTCGCTTTTCCGTTGACCATACTGTATTTGCCTGGTTTCACGAAATAGCGATCCATGGAAGAAGCTTCATCTTTCGTTGCATGAAGGACGCTAAAGCTCAGGTCTTGTTGTACTTCAGGGATAACCGGTTGATCGAACCCTAATTCCACTTCATATTCGTGATCGTATAAATTGATTGGCGGAGGAAGCATCCAATAGATTTTCACCCATCCATTCAAGCGAGCACTTAGATCTTTGACTGGGAAACGAACAACACGCGTATTGGCTGCCGTATTCTCACTCACTTTATCCGTTTCAACCAAGGAGCCATTGCGTTCCGTTTTGAAAGACAATATTTCTGCATGTTGTTTCAAAGTAAACGAAATGAAGGATTGACCATTCTCCACGATCAACTTTCCGCTGTTCGTATCCACATAGTCATACATGACGGATGATTCGTTAGAACCTTTTTTGTAAATATGGAAAGGAATCGCGTATTCCCCATCATCCAGTTGGCTGCCACCTGTACCAGGATTTGTACCAACAGCAGAAGCCTTAAAGGTCACGATTGCTCCCTTCAGTGTTTGTAGTGCAGCAACGGACTGTTCATTCGTACCATCTGTGCGAACTGCTTCACCTCCTGCCGTATCGATGGCTGCTTGCAGTGTTGTTTTGGCAGTTGCTGGATATTGACCAACTTCTGTTCCTACAACGGCTGTCCGTAATAGCGTACTTGCTTCCGTAGATATTTGTGCTAATTCAGCATTGTTCACATCATTAAAATTCAAACGAATCGTATGCGTTTGATCGTAATTTTGCGCTGGAATGACAACTCGCATTTTGGCATCAGCCAACGTGGAGAGGCTGTCGATCTTAAACTTCACAACGCGCGTATTCGCTTCTAGGTTCTCACTTACGACTTGCGCATCAACATAATCATTACCCGTTTTAACTTGGAAAGATTTAATAACCGTGTTGTCTTTTAGCGTAACTGCCGCGTACGTTGAACCGTTCTCGCTAGTAATAATAGCTGGTTTACCTAAGTAACTGTCAGCTGAAGAGAATGCAGCTTTCGTTGCATGCACGGTACTGAATTGTCGTTCGTAGCCTTGAACAGCTCGAAACGAATCGACGGCTGCTTGCAAAGCCGTATGAGCTGTGCGGATATCTGGCCGTTTGGAAGCCAAATTACTTGCAACGGGTTTGGCTGCATCAAGGGAAGCTTGCAAGGCCAGCTTGACGATATCGAACTCTTCTTGGCTCGTACCCACCGAACGTGGAGCAGCAATCAGTTGCTCTGCTTGGGCTACCAGCGTTTGAAGCAGCTCTAATTTTTCCTTGTTATAGCTGATGTAGACCGTTCTTGTTACGCCTTCTACCGTATATTTCACCATGCTGATTCCTAGCCACGTCCCATCAGGCTCTACATAACTTACTGGAGCAAGTTGGTACACCTTTTGCGAAGCATTTGAAAGGGCAGACACTTGGCCAGCTGGGAACGTGTACGCATAGAATGGCCCCTCTTCCGTCGCTGCCGATTGTAATAATTGATTATCATCTGGAGCCACTTTCAATGTCACATTAGCTAAGAAATTAATCATTTTAACAAAATCCACTTTTTGCACAATGGTCGTTACTGTGTCACCGATCTCATTAGCATAGGGAGAAAGCGTTGTTGTCGGCTGATCCGTATCCAAGGCATAAATTTTGTATGGTTTGGATTCTACGTACTCATTTTCCTCAGCTGTCTTGTAGCGATTCTCCATCGCTTTCTTGGCATTGCTTAATACTAACGGCGTGCTTTTCGGATTAGCCACAGCATTTTTAGCAGTTGTCAATGAACTGTTAAGCAGGTTAATCGCAGAAGCATAATATTCCCCAGCCTGAATGGCTGCCGCAGCTGAGCCAGGAGCGCCTTCAGCTGTTCCATGCCGCTTCGCTCGATTCAGGAATGACTGAACGACTTTGATAATCGGCTCAATGTCTGAACGATCTGCCAAGATACGTCTAGATTCAAAAAAGGACAGGGCACCATTCACCGTATTATAAATCTGACCATACGCTGCTGCATCCCCCTGCGTCGTCATATCCAGCATCATTTGGCTAGAAACTATAATGGCGTACAGCGTGGACTTGCTGCCTGTTGGGTAATCTCCGTAATTGGTTCCTTCCATAGCTACGCTATAAACAGATTGAGCAACAGTTATACGTTCAAATACTTGCGCATAGGTCGCTGTCGTTACAGTGCCGTTGCCTGGTGTTTCTTCCTCTTCATCGGACGGTAAGCCAGGTACCGTAGTTAGATCAATCTTCAACTGTACATTGTACCAGTGATTATAATTAAAATCAGGTATATTCACATGCATGAGAATATCCTGTTTTTTCGTAATATCTGACACATTGTATGTAACAAGGTAGTTCGCATGCTCTCCGTTCCCACGTACAGCAGTAACACCTTGATAGCCTTCAATTCCTAGGGCAACTTCATTGTGCGTTGCAGGATCGGTACTAATGACAGCCTTATCTTTCCCATCCAGGCGATAGCCCAAGTATGGAAAGTACGAATAGTTCGTTTCAGATACTTCATGTTCAAACACAGCTTTACCATTCTGAATGCGTAGTGTTCCCTTTTGACCAGGTGATTTTAAATATGTATTAGCAACAGATACAGAATCAAGCTCATTCACTAAGTATAAATAATCAACCGTATAGACACCATCTGGTGCAGTAGTTGCAGCAGCCGCTGCATGAGCCGTACTTGCATGCAAGCCTAGCGGTGAAAAGATTAAACCAACAATTAACATGAGGATCGTCATTTTTTTTATCAATGAACTTCCGCCCAAAATCACTTGTAACTCACTCCCTATCATGATCATAATGATCCATGCAATCTATTAGAAGAAAAACGAAGAGTGCAGTCTCAGACACTCTTCGTTTCCGTAAATACTTAGTTCCAGTCGATAATCAATTCGCTGGTTGAGTTATGGATGCCAAGTACAGATGTTTGAAGCTCAATTGGCACATTAAACGTATTGTCAGACAAACCGCTGAACGCGAAGTACGTGTAACCACCGGATACCGTTTTGGTTGCCGTTACTTCATAAGTGCCATCACCTGTCGGTGCGCTATCCAAATCAGCATTTAAGAATGAATAGCTGGCAGGAAGTGTAATTCCCATGTAAGTGCCGGAGTTTTTCAACTTGATTGTTACCGTGTAGTTACCTGCTGAACCTGTAACAACAGCAGGACCTTCAATCGATGACGAAGCATGGGATACAGCGCTAGTAGCTGGATTCCAAAGTTGATAATTTTGATCAGCAGCAAGAGCAGGAATAGCCGTAGCTAGCGTAAGTGCAGAGAATAGGAACATGGAAACAACGGATTTTTTGGATAATAATTTCATAGTGAGGTAACACTCCTTCATTTTTAGTTTTTTTAATTTTTCTACTGTTTTTACGATGGTCTTGCTAGTTGAAATATTTCGGTCTAGCAGGGATGCTGCGGCTGTGCCCCCTTCCTACGTTGTGTCTCGTGAATGCCACGAACGGTCCGCTATGTAGAGATAATGATAATCATTATCAATCATGGTGTAAAAAAAAACTTCTAGGCTGAGACATGCCAATCAGGCCAATAATCGATGTCTCTTCACGGTCGAAGCGTCGAAGATGTGTGCACCACCTATCGACAAACCTATCTTATCCATTCATTCAAAAATTTGTCAACCTCTTTTTTTTACTATTTTTACAACCAATTTAGTGCAGACTTCTCCCTTAAATTCCGATTGGAAGCACGCTTAGACCAGCTTCCTCATCTTCTCGGATGACAGACCTAACCCCATAAACAGCATGAATTGTCTCCACCGTAATAATATCTCGGGGAGCACCTTGAAGGCAGACTTTGCCCTCCTTCATAACCACAATCTCATCACTGTATCGAATTGCATGGTTAATATCATGCAGCACCATAATAATGGTCAGACCATAGGTCACATTTAAATTACGAATAAGCTCTAGAAGCTCAATCTGATAGAAAATATCCAGAAACGTGGTAGGCTCATCCAGAAATAAAATAGGCGTCCGCTGGGCAAGTGCCATAGCAATCCATACGCGCTGTTTCTCCCCACCTGACAGCTGATCTAACGTGGTCTCCCTCCTCTCAAGCAAATTTGTGCAGCGCAAAGCCCAATCTACGGCATTCTCATCTTCTTCACGTTGCATAGCGAATAATCCCTTATGCGCATTCCGGCCAAATGTAACAAGCCTTTCCACGGTCAGATCGACCGGAGCCTCGTTCTGTTGATGTACGACAGCCAACTTGCGGGCTAATTCTTTCGGCTTATACGCAGCGATTGATTTGCCGTCCAACACAACTTCTCCGCTCTGCGGTCTGTAGTTTTGAGACATGACGCCAAGCAGTGTCGATTTCCCACACCCGTTGGGACCAATGATGGCCGTAATTTTGCCCTGCGGAAAGCAGCAATTAATCTCTTGCAGTTGCAACTTTCCCCGCTTAGGCTCATAGGAAAAACTCAGTTGATTAACGTCCATATACACGCTCACTCTTCCTAAGCATAAATATTAAAAATGGCCCCCCTATAACGGTCATAATAATAGAAGCCGGAATTTCCGCCGGCGCTAATACCGTACGGCCCAGCGTGTCTGCCCCCAGAATCAGAAGCGCACCTGCCAACGCCGAGAAGGGGATTAGAACACGATGATCCGAACCTACAAGCAGGCGGGCAATGTGCGGAATCAACAGACCAACAAAGACGATTAAACCTCCAATAGCCGTCGCCACAGCTGCAAGTAACACCGCAATCGCTGAAATCCACAGACGAACCCTGGATACATGGAGGCCTACACTTTTGGCTGATTTATCTTGGAGCGCCAATAAGTTGCACCATGGACTCACCATCCAAGCCAATACTAGGCCAAGTAACCCGTAGAGCAGCATAATACGGACATCCCCCCAATTTTTCATCGTGAAAATGGAGGTTACTGCCTGATTAATACTCGTAACTGCGTAACTGCCTCGGTAGTTAAAGGACTGTCCAAGCCCGCTGAAGGTGGCATTGATCGCGATACCTACAAGAATGATGCGAATCGGATTTAACCCGGATTTCCATGCGAATGTGTAGACGAGAAAACAAGCTAAAGCCCCGCCAAGACATGCAAAAAGAGGCATCCAAAAAAACAGGTTGGGAAAAATCGATACGGTCAGAATGGAAACGAAACCTGCTCCTGAAGAAATGCCGATTACTCCCGCATCTGCCAATGAACTGCGCATGACCGCTTGCAGCAGAACACCGGAAACGGCTAACGTTGCCCCCACTAATGACGATATAATGATGCGTGGCAATCTTAAATCCCGAATCACTTCAACTTGCTTATTGGTTCCGGTGAATAATCCCTGGATCAACTCCAGCCAGCCTACCTTAATACTGCCCGTACAAGCCGAGTAGACGAAGACAGCAAGAAAGAGCACACTTACACTTAATAAACTCCATACTATTTTATTCATCCTTAGTTTCCTCATTAAATGTTGTCATACATGTGCGCATGTCATTATGGAAAGAGCATCTTAACTGTTGCATCCAATGCTTCACTCACGGCCAAATTTCCCGTAGTCGCAAACAGCTCCTCTGGCAAATCATACACTCGGTTATTTTCCACCGCAGCAAAGTGCTTCCAAATATCGTTTTTCTTGAATTCTTTCTCAAACATCTTGATAACCTCTTCCGGCATCCCATGTGCTGCACGTAAGATAACATCCGGATTCGATTTCTGTAAGTACTCGGTATTCGAAGCCAGATACTCCACTTTGGAATCTTCCACGATATTCTTGCCACCGGCTAACCTAACCAAGTCACCAATATACGAATTCTCGGTGGCGACGAGATAACTGCCAGGCACGCCAAGCAGGATGAGAACTTTCGGCTTCGGCTTCCCTTCAATCTGTTTCTGAATCTGCTCGACTTTAGCTGCATAACCCTCGACTAGAGCGTTAGCTTGATTCTCCCGTCCATATCGCTGCCCGATATCCAGAATCGCTTTATTCATGCGCTCCAGACTGGTGAAGTCCAAGAAATTGGCTTGCAAATCCGCATTCTTGAATACAGGTGCAAGATCGTATTCCAACGTAGTCACGGACAAGACCTCTGTTGGTTCTAACGATTTGACAATTTCCATATTCGGTGTCATCGGATTCCCAACCTTCGTCACCCCGTCATACCGCTTGGGCAGCACTTTTGAACTTGTCGGTACGCCAACCAAATCTAAATCCAGTACATCAGTGAACTGGGTAGCAGCAACGGTTGTTGAAACAAGTCGATGTGAAACAGCGTTCGATTGTTCAACTGTTGGCGTGATTGAGGGAGTAAGAACTTCTTCGTTTGCAGCATCGGTGCATCCGGTTACCAGCAAAGCAGTGAAAATCATTAGAGAAATACGCATCCATATATCCTTACGCATCAGCAGGCTATTTCTCCTTTCGCAGGGCCATAATCAAACTTACAGCTTCTGCCCTCGTTGCACTGGCATGTGGAGCAAATAAATCGTTATCCCGCCCGCTGATAAGACCAGCTTTCGAAGCAGCAGCTACTTCTGCGCTCGCCCACTTAGGAATAGTTGCTGAATCTGCAAATGTTGGCGATGCATCGGGATCTACTTTCAGATGTAACGCTCTGACGATCATGACTGCGAGCTCCGCTCGACTTATCTTCCGATCAGCTCGAAACGTCCCGTCTTCGTAACCGCCAATAATTCCTGACCCGACTACCGATGCTAGATGCGGCTTTACCCATTCAGGTATTTCATCCCCGTCCGTAAAAGTAATAGCTTCCTTGCCAGGCTCGAGCTTCAAAGCCCGGTTAAGCAGCACCGTAAACTCGGCACGATTAATCTCATCGTCAGGGTGAAAAGAACCATCTTCATACCCATTTGCAATTTTCACTTGCACAGCCTGCTTGATAGCATCTCGAGCCCAGTGATGATCAACATCAGGCATGTGCCCGCTGAGTTTAACCTCCTGAACTGGCGGTGTGATGGGTATTGCAGGTTCTTGCTTGATGGTTAATTTATCGAAGGTCAAATCAATATCATATTCGTGATCATAGAGAAATGAATCGTTGACCTGCCAATAGATTTTCACCCATCCCGTAACTTTAGCCGTAAGGTCCTTCACTTCAAACTGAACGGTTCGCGTATTATTCTGCTCGTCTGTCGCCACAATTTCTGGAGACACCAGGCTTCCTGCGACGTTTAGCTTGAATTGCTTGATTTCATTACTCTGTTTCAGAGTAATCTGAACCAACGCTTTCCCATCCTTAATGAGTAATCGGCCTGGCTTCTCCACATAATCCTGCATGACAGATACTTGATCTGTATTGAACTTATGAAATTTGAACGCAAGGAGATAATTTCCATCCGAAATACCGTTAGGGTTTGCCTGTACAACATTGGATGCATTCATAGGATTCTCAGTTGCAGCAGGCTGAATAGCATGAGCTACTGGACTATGCACAGCGACCAACAACGTTAGAATAAACGCTGATGCTGATATAACATTGGTTAAACGTCTTTTCAACGTCTTCACTTCCTTTACTTACGTATGATTATTGGACCCTACGACGTTTAGATATTAGTAGCGCAGCAATACTCGCCCCTGATACAATCAGGACGCCAACTAACAGCTTCATTGGTGTGTCGTCTCCTGTCTGCGGATTAACAACAATCTTCTCTTGTTGCGCTACGCCAATCTTGCTAGAAACACTAGTACTGCTACTAACAAGCGCTTTACTCGTCGTATCTACTTTGGCGGCAGATTCCGTAAGTTTCAGCGTGTTGGTGTCAAACAGGAACCGAATCGTATAATCATGGTCATAATCGATATCCTTTACCGTAACATGGATTTTGGAAAGCAGCGGTTTGCTGATATCCTCAATGGCAAATTGAACGACTCGCGTATCTTCAACCTGATTACTCTTAATGACTTCCGCACTAGGAAAATCAGTTCCCTTCGCCGTTTTGAACACCGTAATCCACTTGCTATGATTCATTTGAATCTGTGCTGTTATTTCACCATTTTTCACTTTCAATATGGCTGGTTTTTCAAAGTAATCATTCGCCATAGACGCAGAATCATTCTCCGCTTTGGTAATCACATAATCAATGCTGTAGGTGCCATCCGACACATTCGACGCCGCCAAGGCGATGGATGAGATTGCGGATTGTATGATCCATATCAGCATCAGAACACAAACTGTTGTACTCACTCTCTTCTTCATACTCAGGTTCTTCCTCCTATTCAAACCCTAAACGTAAATGATTATCATTCTCAATTGAATGTCATTGCGTTGATAATAGCTCACATATTAGGTCATGTCAACTTTATTTTTTCCCAACATTTAGGATGACCCCCTCCATTCCGTCTTCGTATTATGTAAACTGTTGACTGGGGGATTATACCAAAAAAATGTATTGACAGTGATAACAGTTCTCAACTACCATTGTAATTGAGAACCATTATCACAGGAGGATCTACATAAATGAGAAAAACTTTCCTGCTCGTTCCGTTTGCTATCCTTACGTTGCTCGCAGGCTGTAATCCCCCACTAAATGAGGTCAATTCAACTTCAGCCGACGCCTCTCCAGTTGTATCCGTCAAGGATTTTGCTGGAAGAAATATCTCCTTTAAGCAAGTGCCACGCACGATTGCTGCGCTCAGCAATGGTGAATTAGATCTTGTATACGCGTTGGGAGGCGAAGTCGTAGGTAGACCTACCTCTACCACGCCTGCCTGGATAAAAGAAGCAGAGAAAGCCCAGCAAATCGGATCTGCACACGGTATTGATCTGGAGAAAATTGCATTGCTAAGCCCCGATGTAGTACTTGGAAACAATCCAATGAACCAAAAGGATATTCCATCTATAGAAGCCCTAGGTTCCAAATTGGTGCTCTCGTCTGCGAACTCCATCGATGATATAAAAAAACAGCTATCGCTGATTGGCGAGTTAATGCAGAAAGAACCAAAAGCAAAAGAACTCATCCAAGTCATTGAGCAGAAACTGCAGGCCTTTGGTACCAAAACAGATGCTCCCAAACCTAGGGTCTTGCTTGTTTATGGTGCACCTGGCACTTATATGGCAGCACTCAACAACTCACTCAGTGGCGATATTCTGACGAAGGCTGGCGGAATCAATATTGCAGCAGATTACCCCCGATTAGAGAGCTATCCGCAATACGCACAGTTGAATACGGAGAAAATCATCAAATCCAATCCACAGCTTATTTTGTTGATGAGTCATACTAATCCTGATCAAGTTAAAGAGGGATTCCTGAAGGAAATGTCGCAGAATGCCGCTTGGAGCTCTCTTGATGCTGTCCAAGACAATCAGGTTGAGGTGCTTCCTGCAGACCTCTTCGGCTCAAACCCAGGTACACGCGTTATCGAATCGCTGGATATGATGAACCTACTTCTGCGTAAGGTTACAAATCCATGAATGTAAACCAGCGTAGTTTTCGTCGTAAATGGGGACTTCTTCTCGCTCCTCTATTATTGCTTGCAGTAACTTTCTATGGATTGACCTACGGTTCAGTTCCCATCTCACTTAGAGACATCTGGGAGGTGTTTACTTCAAACGGTGAACCTCTCGCTTACAAAATAATTATGAATCTACGTCTTCCTCGTGTCCTCATCGGGTTGCTGGTTGGCGCCTGCTTAGCAGCATCCGGCGCCTTACTACAAGGCGTTATGAAAAATCCACTTGCCGATCCGGGTATCATCGGCGTTTCCGCAGGCGGAGGCTTAGCTGCCATTATGGCGATGATTGTGTTTCCGCAGTTGAGCTATCTGCTTCCTGTGCTCGCTTTTGCTGGCGCGCTCGCTGCTTCAGTATTCATTTATGCCATAGCGTGGAGTAAAGGCTCCTCCCCCATCAAGATTGTGCTGGCAGGCGTCGCGATTAACGCGTTAATAGGAGCCATTACCAATGGCTTCATGGTTATTTATAGCGATCGAGTTCAAGCTGTTCTTCCTTGGTTAGCCGGTGGGCTTAGCGGTAAAAGCTGGCATCACTTATCCTTCATGGCACCTTATGCCATCGTCGGATTAGTGTTATCTCTCTTCGCTATTAAGCCTGCCAACCTGCTGCTTCTAGGGGACGATGCTTCCAAACTACTTGGCCAGAAAGTAGAAGTGCAACGTTTCTTTCTGATACTGCTCTCTTCCCTTCTGGCAGGAGCAGCCGTTAGTGTGGCTGGCTTGGTCGGCTTTGTTGGGCTGGTTGTACCTCACGCTGTAAGACTGCTCGTCGGAGGCGACTATCGCTTTATGCTTCCCTTATCCATCGTAGGTGGCGCAGTCTTGGTAGTGTTCGCAGATACAGTTGCTCGAACAGTTTTTGACCCCATTGAGTTACCAGTCGGGATTCTGCTTGCCGTAATAGGAGCGCCATTCTTTCTATATTTATTAAAGAAACGGGGAATGACAGGTTGAATGCAATTGAAACGAAGAATATTCATTTGGCTTTCGGCCCCTTCGGACTGCAAGATCTGTCGGTCACCATCCCTTACGGTAAAATGACAGCTATCATTGGCCCTAATGGGTCTGGAAAGTCGACATTGTTGAAAGTGATCACCCGCTTACAGCATCCCGATAGCGGCAACGTTGAAATCTACGGTCATCCTCTTAAATCTTACAGTAATTTGCAGTTTGCCCAAACGGCAGCCATGCTTACCCAAGCGAAGGAACAGGTCCCCGAGCTTACCGTCAAAGAACTTGTTGCATATGGTCGCTCACCGCACAAACGGATGTTTGATCGGATGAATTCGGAAGATCACGATATCGTCAACTGGGCCTTAGAGATCACTGGTACGCAGCGAAATGAACATCGTATGTTTCATACGTTATCTGGAGGGGAGCAGCAGAAAGTACGGATTGCCATGGCTTTGGCCCAAAAAACAAAGATTCTACTGCTGGATGAACCGACAACTTTCTTGGATATCGCCCATCAGCTCGATGTTATGGAGATGCTGCAAAAGATTAATGAAACATACAAGCTTACGATTGTGATGGTACTTCATGATCTTCAGCAAGCAGCCGCTTACTGTCATTATATGATTGCTATGAAACTCGGCAAGGTTGTACATCGGGGTGAACCCAGGTCTTTGTTGTCCAGCCGTTTTTTACAAGACGTCTACGACATCCACGCCAAAGTTACATTTGAAGACGACTACCCTGTCATTATTCCTATAAAACCTAAACCACCATCCAAGGAGGAATTATCCATGATTATCGTAACCAACACTTCACAAATTACCAAAGGTGAGGCCCACAAATTAATTGAGCGCTTTGACAAAGTAGGAAAGGTCGAATATATGGCTGGCTTTCTTGGCCTTGAAGTCCATTTGACCGAAAATCTCAAGGAATATGACGAAGTAAGCGTCGTGACTCGTTGGCGTTCCAAAGAGGATTTCACAGGGTGGACAACAAGCGACGCTTTCCGGGAATCACATTCCCATCGAGAAAAGCCTGATTACATCCTATCGAACAAAATTTCCTTCCATGAGGTTAAAATCGTACGTCAACCCATTCAGTTAGACGATGCTTCTGTTACCGCAAGTTAGTTTCACTCATTCCATTTATTCCTTATTTTTACATATAAACAAACAAAACGTAGACCCACAGCTCTATGCTTGAGGGTCTACGTTTTGTTTGTAACGATATTTACTCACCCTACTTGTCTGACTGAAACCCGTACAACCGCCAAGGTTTGTGTCCGCCATAGTATCGTACAACCTTGTCCTTTTCTCCGACCGGACGTACACAGAAATCAGGAACCTCATTACTTGGATAAAGTACAGCCTCTTCACCTTTCTCCAACGCCAATGATAGTTCATCCTTAATAACCGTTTCTCCAGACACTCGCACCGCGCCGTCCACGCCAATGATGTCCCAACGAGTGTTTCCCTGCCAGCCCGTCTTAATTAGACAAGGTTCTCCTGCTAAACTCTTCACCCTTATCCACTGTGTAGCGGCATCCTTGCGGACTGCGCTGACTAAGAAGGCGCCTTCCCCACGCAAGTCATGGAAGGCTAGCTCTGTCCATGCTTCGGGCACAGCTGGAAACACCCGCAGTTTGCCGCCCCAGCTCTGGAGCAGCATATCCTGTATCGATTCCGCACCGGCTAGCGGCGTTTCGATCACCGGTCCCGCTTCCTTGTACATCGTATTCGGTTTGATGATGAGCAGCAGCGATTGCAGGAGTCGAAGCGCCTCATCCCCCTGTCCTAGAACAGCGGCAATAGACGCTGCTCCAGTCATACTGAAACCGCGCAGGTCGCCTTCTTTGGCCAGCCAATGTCGCAGAGAAGTTGCGATTAAGGCCCGCTCTTCCTCCGTTTCACCGCTAATCAGATGGAGCGGGAAAATCGCCAGCAAGTGACTAAAGTGACGATGCCCATAAGCAAGCGGCATGTCGCGACCAACCATAAAGCCAGTCTCATCGACCGGCAGCGGAACCAATCTGGTTAGAATGTCCTGCCACTTCGAACTTAGCGGATCGCTAACGTTCAGCCTGTTGCCTATCGCAAGCAGCGTCTCACAGCCCCAGCGCAACAAGGAAAGATCATAATGGCAATCCGGTACCGTTGTTCGCATGAACGAGCCATACTCCGGAGATATCGTCGGAGGCAGATGCAAGCAGCCGTCCTCTCCCTCCTCAAGCAGATGGATGTAATAATTCACACTCCGTTTGAGAATAGGAAATAACACTTCCTCCAACATCCCATCATCCATGGTATAGCGGTAGTGACGCCACACGTTATGACAGATCCACGTTAAATTGCCAACTTCGTCGTCTACACTCGCCTGCAAATCGAAGCTGCAGCTGCGTCCTAAACCAGCTGAATCGTGTTGGAAGGGTTCAGGCACATTACGAATCAGTTGCTGCCTATTTGCATGCAAGGACCGAATAAGTGATTCTCCCATCTCCAAACGATTGGCCGTATAAACCGGAGAATAACTCATCTGTACATTCATGTTGAACCAGACACCTGGCCATGGTGTCGATGTAAGCCAAGGACCTTGATTATCGATCAAAGGTTTGTCTACTCTTGTAGCGGACGCCAGTTTATACATCTGTATCCAGTAAAAGCTTTCCAAACGGCCATCCGGCAACGATACGAAGCTTTGCTGGTAATAACGGTGCCACCATGCTCGGTGAGCTTGCACCCACACTTCGAAATTCGTTGCCGAAGCCTGCGCTACCGCCTCCACTGCCTCAGCCTTTGCCGTTTCACAATGTCCCCTAGCAATGGACAGCCAGCAGATTCGGCGATTCGGCGAAACCTGCACGTCTTTCCAAGCAGTTACGCAGCCATCTTCGCCCGAATACCGCTGTGTACACACCCGAATGCCATCCTCATCTTCCGAATAAACGACTTCCGTCTGAGGCACATATTGATTTAAATTCACGCCGTCTGCGTTTTTCAGTACTGGATCGACGTCCGGGAAAGGATACCACGCAAAGCGTGCGCCACTTTCACCCTCTGTCGTCTCAATCTCTACGGCGATCACCGGATCGAGACTATGAACGATTGAGCGAAGCTTCACCTCTCCGCTTGTTGTCGTCAGCGTAGCTTGTAATTCGGCGTTCCACAGACTGATTCGCATCTGCGTGGGATGATAAATCTTCCCTTCCAGTTCCAGATCTAGTTCGCCAAGCTGAACACGAGGTGGGAATCCTGGCTTATCCATTCGGACTGCCGTCACATCCGTGCGCCCAGTTACCATACGAAGGACATGCCGCTTACTCGCATGCTCTTCACCGTAAACCATCGTGCCTAGCAAGCCATTGCCGAGGAAGGCTCCTTCATCCCAGCTAACCGGCTTGACGACCCATTCCATATCGTTGTCAGCCATATAACGTTCCCAATCGACAACTACTTGCACAGCCGAGTTGCTGCTTTCTTTCACGGCTAACTTCCTCCTTTAGCCTTTGACGGCTCCGATCAGTGCGCCCTTGACGAAATATTTTTGCAAAAACGGATATACGAACAAAATGGGAACCGTAGCGACGATAATCGTCGCATATTTCAAGGTGGCGGCAAGCATGGCAGCATCTTCGTCGGAAGCGCCTGAATTGCTACTAGCCTCTCCTTGGAGCAAAATTCCCCGCAACACGAGTTGCAACGGATAAAGCGAACGCTCCTGCAAGAAAATCATCGCATTAAACCAAGAATTCCAATGACCTACGCCGTAATACAACAGCATAACAGCGACAACGGGCATCGAGAGTGGAAGCACAATCCGAAATAGAATGACGAAGTCGTTTGCTCCATCTATTTTGGCCGATTCCTCTAGCGCATCTGGGATCGCTTCGAATGCCGTCTTCATCAGAATCAGATTAAACGTATTAATGGCAGTCGGAATAATAAGCGACCATAGGGAATCGATTAATCCCACACCTTTGACCGTCAAGTAAAGGGGGATCAACCCACCGCTAAAGAACATGGTGAAAATAATAAATAACATAAGCGGCTTGCGATAGAGCAAGCTCTTGCGCGAAAGAGCGTAAGCTCCGAACGCAGTGAGCGTAATGTTCAGCACTAGGCCCATCAATACGACAAACAGTGTATTGCCGTAACCTTTCACAATCATCGGATTGCGGAATACATTCGTATAAGCATCAAGCGAGAAACCGAGAGGACGCCATAACATGCCCTTGTAGCCCATTAGGCTTCCTGCGTCACTAACAGAAGCAAACAGCACATAAATAAGTGGATATACAGTAAGCAGCATCATTAAAATCAGCAGAAAAACATTAATCGTATCAAAACATATTTCTGAAAAGCTCCTCTTGTTTACCATCCTCATGCACACTCCTTTACCACAAGCTTGTATCGTTGAATTTGCGGCTCAACCAGTTGGAGGAAATGAGCAAGGCAAAGTTGATGACCGAGTTAAACAAGCCCACCGCTGAACTGTAACTATAATTGAAATCCTGCAGACCAACGCGGTACACATAGGAAGAAATGACATCTGCCGTTTCATAAGTACCCGGGTTATACAGCAAAATGATTTTCTCAAAACCGACATTCATCATTTTGCCAATGTCGAGAATAAGCAAAATAATGATGATGGGCATAATCCCTGGCAACGTGACGTGCGTCATCTGTTTCCAGCGGCCAGCGCCATCGATTCGAGCTGCCTCGTACTGTTCTTGATCAATTCCGGTTAAAGCCGCCAAGAAAATAATCGTTCCCCATCCGATATTTTGCCAGATCCCAGAAGACACATAGACAGAACGGAACAGACTTGGTTCTAGCAAGAACGTCGAGCGTTCCCCTCCGAAAAAGGCAATGATATCATTGATGACGCCATCGCTGGTTGTAAAATCTTTCAGTATACCGCAAATAACAATCAATGAAATAAAATGCGGCATGTAAGTTACGGTCTGTACCAATCTTTTAAACATAGCATGTCTTAATTCGTTCAGTAATAGGGCCAAAATAATAGGTGCCGGGAACCCGAACAACAACTGGTAGAAGCTGATCAGAACCGTATTCTTAATCGTTCGCCAGAAATAGGCTCCGTTGAAGAAATTAGCAAAATGCTCGAATCCGACCCAATCACTCCCCCAAATACCGATTCTTGGTGAGTAATCCTTGAAAGCGATCAGGGCGCCATACATTGGCGCATAATGGAAGACGACATAATACAGCAGAACAGGCAGCAACATCACATATAGCAGTTTGTTTTTACGTATATCCAGCAATAGCCCGAAACGGAATACTTTCCGTTTGTCTTCAACGGCTGAAACTGGCTTCGTTTTGGAAATCATGGTGTTCATCGCATCACCTTCTCCTGCCACGGCCATATTCTTGCGGAAGGAAAGGAACGGTTCGTTCCTCCTCCGCAAGATATGCCGTAAACTAATTATCGCTTATTGTAACGATCCAGCGCTTTTTGATAGATTTGAGTCACCTTGTCGATGCCCATTTCATTAATTCGTTTGACATAGTCATCGAATTTGTCGATTGGCTCTTTGCCCATAACAAACTTAACGAACATTTCTTCTTTATAACTCGTAATTGCTGTACTCAATTTAGCCAACTCTTTGCTTTCTTCCGTTGTCGGCGTCAAGAAAGGCGGCATTACGTGTTTGATAGCGTCTGTTTGTTCCCAAATCCCGACAGCATCGTCCTGCTCTTTGTACGTATTGAAACTCTTCCGGCTGTCGCCTAGGAATGGACCGTTCGGCTTGGTATATTGGGAAATCATTTGCTGCAGGCTCAATTTCGGATCTTTGGTGATTTTATCTGTAAACTTAGGCACGCCATTGTCTAACGTGTAGCTTTCGCCAACAATTCCGAAGTTGAAGAGCATGCTGCCCTTCTCGCCAAACGCATAATCCATCCATTTAACAGCAAGTTCCGCATGTTTGGAATCACCTGCAACTGCTTTACTTACGGCTGGGTTGTATTTAAAGTCACGTTGACCGATGAAAGCGCGTTCGCCTTTCTTCAACGTTGGGTATGGTGCAGGTACAAGCTGGAATTTTGGATTTTTCTTCTTACCCGTATCCATCCATTTGCCTACAGCGCTAAGTAAGCCGACTGTCGCACCGGATTCATCGCTTAGTAATCTCGTATCCTGTGATTTGGAATCCGTATTCAATGCGAAATCCTTATCTAGCAATCCTTCTGCATACCATTTGTGAAGCAACGTCAGTGCATCTTTGAATTGCGGATCAATCGGCCCGTATTTCACTTTACCTTGATTGTCAACATAGAAACGGTTAGCTGTTTGATAAGCGCCAATGAATGCATCTTGAATATTCAATTCATTGCTATACTGAGCGGTCAAAGCTGCGGATGCACCTTTTTTCTCTTTGAATGCTTTCAAAACGGTGTACCATTCATCAATTGTCGTTGGCACTGGGAGGTTCAGTTCATCCAGCCAATCTTTGCGAAGCATCGGTCCGCGGAATACCAAGCCATTGTCCGGACGAATCATTGGAAACGCATAGTAGGTGCCGTTGTCCGTTTTAATCATTTTGTCCAGCTCTTTATCCTGCTGAAGCAGTTTCTTTAAATTAGGCGCATTTTTATCGATCAAGTCGTTGAGAGGAAGAATCACCTTGTCAGCAATCGCTTTCTCTGGACCACCTGGATACGCAGCCGTTCCACCGCCGCCCCAATTGTATTCAATCACATCCGGCAGATTGTTCGAAGCGATTAGCAAGTTGAATTGTTCTTTTGATTGACCGTCTGCAGGATGCGTATACTTGACTTTAACACCGGTATCGATCTCCAACTGCTTGCCAAAAGGGGAATCGCCTATATTTGGAAACACCGTTGTCAAGTTCGGATTAATCTGCTCCCAAGAGGTTAGTGTTTCTTGCGTAGCAATTGGATATTTGCCTGCTGCGGCAGTTGGCGCTGTTGTTGAAGCACTTCCTGTTTCACTTGGAGACTTCGTTGCCTCTTTGGAACATGCGGCGAACATACTGGAAGCTACCACAACGCTTAGTGCCAGGCTAATGGATTTTCTTTTTGAACGACTGCTCATGTGAATCCCCCTCATATCGATTAGTGCGATTGTTTTCGTTGCAGCACTGTAGCTTCAGTATGGATGGTTAAGCACTCTTTTGAATATCGTCAAAACTGCAAATCCCTATTTAAAATCCATAGAAAGCAATCATCAGAATCCAAAATCACTGTGCAAAAAATGAAAAGTCGCGCAAGCAAGCTTGTACGACTCCAAAATACCCGGTACTGAATCACTTTAATTCTTTGTATTTCCCTGGCGTAATGCCTTCAAACTTCTTAAAAGTCCGATTGAACGTATTGATATCCGCATATCCAACCTTACGCGCAATCTCCATAATGGAGAGCGATTGTTCACTTAGCAGCTTTTTGGCCTCTTCCAACCGTGTTCGACTGATAAAATCAAGCAGTGCATCGCCGGTTTGCGCCTTAAATTGTTTGGATAAATAGGATGGCGTGATTCCGAACTTCTCTCCGATCATGGAAATGTTCAAATTATCTTCCGCATAGTTGGCTTTCACAAATGAACTTACAAGTTCTCCAAGTGGACTGTGCTCCTGTTTGCGCTCAGCTTGGATCGATTGGCAGACCTGCTCAAGAATCGAGAGAATCTCCCCTTTCATTTCTTTCATCGTTTCACATCCGAATAGTCGTTCAACAGGATGAAACTGTTCAGTTAAGGACGTTTTATTGCCTTGCGAGCCGATTTCATTCATCGTTTTCAACATCGTACTGGCTAGGTCAAACATGAGACACTTGCCGAGAGGTACGGATAAAACCGCATTGGAGGCGTTCGTTTCTATAATCTGCTCAATAATTGAGCTCGACTTCTCATAATCGCCTGTTTTAACAAAATTAATCAATTGCTGCTCTACATGCAAAGGATAATAGTAATTCCCGGCCTGATGAGCAGCCTCGGAACTCGGTAATTGGTCGTATCGGATGATTGCCCCGCCCCCTACTACAAGACGATAGGCCATTGCAGATAACGCTTCTTGATAAGCCCCGGCAATTCCGAACAACTCGGTATGAATCCCGCTGATCGACACCGTCAAATGGACATGGAAATGGTCAAGCAGAAACAATTTTACCTGATCAGCAACTTGCTGCAGCTCCTCTGGGTCCTGCCCCGTGCCGAAATTAAAAATACATGCCTGCATATCATCCATTTCCGTTACGAAGCCCCGATGCTGACTGCCGATCACTTCTTCCACCACATTCATCAGGATAAACTGCATCAACTTCACCTTCTGCGGATCTACCGTGACATCATCCTGGAATTTGCCAAAATGATCGATATGGAACAAGAGTACAGCAAAATGAGACGAGGACAGGCGTATATCATGCGCTGAGAGTGATTCATGGACAGGAATGTCCTGCTCCAGATTTCCCTTAAGCAGCCCTTGCAGAAAATGCGAGCGAATGGCATCGCGGTGCTGATGCAAACGGCGATCAACCTGCTCTTTCTCCGCGAATGTATTGTTCAGCGCATCTTGCAGGAAGCCATACTCATTCGTTCCCTCGGCAAATGAAATCCCTGCTTTTGTCGAGAAGCTACGAATGAGGAGATTAATCGGATTGTAATTTTTGCGAAGGAATAGGAAAGTGACCACCCCGCCTAGCAGAAGGCTGAGCAAAATACTAGCATACACGAGCCTTTTCATGTACTTCATCTTGTCATCAAAACGCTCGGCAGGAATCATCGACATGTATTTCCAGCCTGTCCTGCCTGAAGTGGTATAGGATACAGCGACCTGCTCCCCAGCTACATCTCCATAAAAGAGTCCATTTTCACCAGTAAACTTGTCATATGTCAGAAATTGCGGCCTTTGCTCTAGACCACTAGAAGCGACTAGTCTGTTTTCATTATCCAGCAACGCAACAGATGTCGCTTCGGATGGCGGAAGATTGGCAAGCAGTTTCGTATCTTTTATCACAAACAGGAGCACTGCTCCTGGCTGATCGCGATTCGCCAAAGAAACGGATTTGGCAAATAAAACAGCTTTGTACGAATTGTCAGCCTCTTTCATCGTCACTGGCATATAGGAATGGACATAGCGATTATCCAGAAACGACTTCCACGCATCATTGCCTTTCAGCGTTTGTCCGTCCAACATCTGAAACAATTGGCGGCTGTCTGTCCGATTACGTGTGGATATGACGGTATCGCTATTTTTATAATATAGATAAATTTGTTCTATGAACTCATTCGCCGTCTGATACACCCGCAAATCATTCGAAATGCTGACTAAATCGTAATAATCGTTATCCGTAAGCGGCTGTGCGGTGTTGATAAATGCATTCACTTGTTTATTCAGGGAAATTTCTAGACTTAACCGCTCAATGCCTCCCAAACTGTTGTCGATGGCCAATTCCATCTGCTTCAGTGCATTCGTGTTGGCACGATTGACTTCCGATTCGACCACATGCCAAGAAGCCGCATATAGAATTCCACTAATGATGATCGGGACGAGCAGCACGGAGATATAAGAAGTAAACCAAGTAAACATTACGCTGCGTTTATTAAATCGGATCCGATTAAACTTCATTAGCACTAACCCCTTATCGCCATTTGTAACTGCTTTCATATATTATAACGAAATTAGAGGAAACCGTCTCGGATTTAAGTCCATTATATCCAAAGCAACGGCTGCCTAATGGCCATATTCCGTCGCAGTTCATCTTCTTTCGGCTTGTGATCTAATTTGTGCCATAAAGTAAGCAGCCTTTCAGAATGATAAGACAAGCCTGCAAGCAGTAAGAATGACATAGCTACTGGCCATTGCGCATCATATTCGACATCTCGGCCATAAGGCCAAGATTTCTTATTTTCTATGTAGGGAAGCAAGAATGATATCCCTTTCTCAATACCTCTGCCATCTGACAGTTCAAATTCCCATAAGTTATCGTCGGGGGTGGTAAGAAGATGCGTAAGCGTAACGAAATTATCGAGTGTAAAAAGGGAATACGCATAGGGCTTCGTACGGGACAGCTCCCGCGGAAAGCTGCCATCTATGGCCATCTGTTCTACCAGTAGTTTGGTTTTGTATTGTTCTCTGCACCAATCCAGCATCGCCTGTTGGCCGGTCAACCGCGCGAATGCGGCCGCCTGCACATACCAACACACCCCATGATTGTTCGGTTCGTTTCTTTCTTCCACGCCTTGTGGGTGCTCATTCATCCATTGCAAGTAATCCGCGAACCATGCGGAAACACGCTGTAGAACGATCGAATCTGCTTGGGACATGTGACTGCCCTGTAGTATCTGAACAGCTGCAGCCACATCAATTAAATGCAGGGTATCAATAATACCGATCCCCCGCCCCTCACATACACCAGGCACTGCCTGCGCATAGAGCAAATGCGGGTTCATTCGTGTGTGCTCATTGACAAAAAATGCGTCTAGCAGCCGAACTGCATGGGAGGCATATTGTTGCTCACCTGTTATACGGTGTGCGGCAGTCAGACAAGCGACCCGAGATCGCATTCGGCGAAGTAGTATCCGATGTGCATGGAAGTTACCTGGATTACTCTCGCCATCACGGCGCACATAGGGCAGTCCATTCAACGTATCGGGATTTGGCCACCAATAATCACCATTCGAGTAGTAATCATGAGCATTGCCCGGGCTCTGCGGGGCTATTTCATCCGTTATTTGAACAGGAAGTGTTGTTAGGTAGGCATCCGCCTGTTGGATTATCGCAGTCAGATCGACATATAAGCTCCATTGATCTTTATTTAGAGGGTTAACATGATTCATATGGTTACTCTCCCTTCAATTATGCAAACATAGATACAAACAAATATGCAAACAAATGTGTAAACAAAGCACTAAATGCAGCAGGCCAGATCCCGAAAAAAACGGGATGCTAAGCCTGCTGCATAGTCGTGGGAAATGATGCTATCGATCCAATAACCGCATAATAATCGTTACTGCTTCCGCCCTCGTTGCCTCAGCTAATGGCTCGAACGTGTTTTGCTCACGTCCGGTTACTAGCCCTAAGGAAACAGCTTGCGAAATGGCTGGCAATGCCCAAGCTGGAATTTGGGAACTGTCGCTAAATGCGACTTGGGAAGAAGCTCCCCCTTGTTGGGAATAAGCCCTAATTAGCATAGCAACCATTTCTGTGCGGTTAATCGATTTATTGGGCCGCAAGGAATCGTCTTCATAACCTTGAAGAATACCCGCTTTCAGCGCTGCCCCCAATTCGCCGACAGCCCAAGCAGGAATATCTGCTCCATCGGCAAACTTCGTCGTTGACGTTTCAGCCTTCAAACCAAGAGCTCGAACCAGCATAGCTGCAAATTGGATTCTTGTCATAGGCTCGTCAGGTTTAAAACTGCCATCCCCGTAACCGTTCACGATGCCTTTGGCAGTGGCGCGAGAGATAACATCGGACGCCCAATGATTCGGCACATCGGCGAATGATCTCTGCGGCGGTACAGATGTGGACGGATCTGTCGGTACGACAGGTGGTTTGCTTGGATCCGGTGTCGGCTTCGGCGTTGGCGTTGGTACAGGAGCTGGAGTATAACCCGATGACGAATCCGATGAAGACGAACCACTTGCCGCTGGACGCTGTGCCCGTATCGTGTACGTTTTATGTACACCGGAAGGCATTGTCACATCCAGTAGAATCACACTGCCGCTAGCGGCAATGGCGAGCGGTCTGCTCTCGCTGCCACTGAGAACAGTTTGCTGCGCACCACCGTCTACGCTCACTTGAATTGCAGCCCCCTGACCGATTGAAGTTGGCGTCAATGTCAAGCTGTTAATTCCCGTTGGGACCGTCACCGTGTAGTAAGTGATTTCCGAACTGAATGCCGGTGTGATTGTCAGATTCGAGCCGATTTGAAGGCTGCTTAAGGCAGGCTTCTCCTCTTCAACCGGCACATTCCGTCCTGCAGTTGGCCCAACATCGGCCGATGTTAGCGGCCGTTGCGTCAGCACGCTCGCAGGCACATATTCATCTGCTCCGACGTCAACTGTATTCGTCCGTCTTTGGCCGTCCATATCATCTGCCGGCAGGTACGGGCCTTGTGCTGCATCGACCGCTGGGCTTAACGGTGATAACCGGATTAATCCGTCGATGCCGCGAACTAGCTTCAAGTCACCTTTGTACGTGGCGTTTACAACACTCGCAGTCGCTGACACAGCTGCAAGGCCATCGGCCATGTTGCCGACATAATTAGGTCTGCCATCAGTAATATCTTTTTCATTAAATATCGTTCCCGCATTGCTAAAGATCACGTTGTTATACACTTGCGTACCTGTTGGCTCAAACGTCCGTTTAGCCATTTTGATTGCCGAGGCTTTGCTAGCTAAATTAACGATCGTATTGTTAAAAATTTGTACATTATATTGCCGCCAATGCCCGCGCAGCAATTCCGTCTGTCTTACCTCTGACAAGCTCCGCAGCGGAGCAACTTCATTCACGCCGGTCCCCCAGTGGATCATTGGATTCGCGCTGCCATCCGGTCCCGCATCCTCCGTGCCGCCATCAACTGTAATGGCATCGTCGGTCAAGCCTTCCATGTAATTGTTATAGATTTGATGATCATTCCCATAAATACGGAAGCCACTAGTGCCTTCTTTTTTCCCGTCTGCAATAATAAAGTTACCATAGAAGCTGTTACGATGACCATGACGAGCCACCATGCCTCCGAAGGAATTTAGAATCGTGTTGTACCGAATCGTATTATCGCTGCTTTTCACCGACACAATCTCATCTTCGCCGTTCAAGCCATCGAACAGGTTGTATTGCACGGTCACATGGCCGGGCACCAGAGACAATCCTGAAAGTCCGAGACGAATAGCTTCCATCCCATTGGAGACCCGTGGACCCATATCGTGAAAATAATTGTACTCAATCACATCGTATTGCGAAACCATATCTTTGCCATCGTACGTAATTGCAGCGCCAAAGCCGGTTTTCGGTCCAATATCGTTGTAAGCAATCCGGTTATGACTGCCGTTGCCCTCTACTCGGATATAGTGCCGATCCGTCCCACCATCCGTTTGCAGCGTAGAGCCTGGTGTATGCGACGTTTCCCCAGTATAGACGGGGCCATTAGGCTCATAGGTACTGCCATAACGGCAGCTATTTTCTACGCCGATGACGCACCAGATGATCTGCTCATCTTTTTTGAACCTGTATTTCTGCCCCGTTTCATCTAAGGCAAACGTGTTACGCAGAATGGAGACATTGTTGGTGTCATACAGTTCTACACCAGGGTGCAACCCTGTCAAAGTGTCTAAAAAATTAGTGTCAACAATACCTCGACTTTTCAACGAATCTTCGCTATTCGCCGACCCGCCGCCGGAATGGAACGTAAGTCCTTCCACGCTGACGTAGCTGGCATTGTGAATATACATATAGCTGTCCCCAGCGATAATCGCCTTTCCTTGCTCCGCTGCTATCACCCGAATCGGTTGCGCAGCCGTTCCTTTCTTGTCTTTGATGATGAATGCCCCTTGCTGCTCATAGGTGCCATTTTGCAATTCAATTGTCGTTCCTGGCGTAGCTTGATCGAGTGCTGTCTGCAACTCGCTTGCTGTATGGACACGGACAACTTGAACTGGTGGCAGCGGTTCTACCGGTTTATCCCCCGCTTGCGGCGGACCAGTTGGCCCTGTCGGCTCAGTCACTTCTGGTGGTGTTCCCGTATACAGCTCAACTTCGGTAATACTATTCCAACTGCTTGAGCTCCCTGACGCAGTGTTGCCATACCCAACCAACCGTATGTAGCGATAAGCTGCTGGTTGATTCCATACATAAGGCTGTAAAATGCTGTCGCCTGCTCGCAGTGACCGGCTAAGTCGCTTGGGCAACAGAACCGTCGATTGCTGGAAATCCGCCTGATTCGACCCTATAATTTCAAAGGAAGACTGACGATCGACCGCATTCAAAAAAGCAATGTTCAAATACGATACTGTCTCCGGCTGCCCGAGATCAAATTGCAGCCACTCCCCTTGTCCGGAAGCTGACCAACGCACATCGTTATCCCAGATTCCGTCCACGACATTGGCCGGAATATTCGTTGTGTTCGGTTGGTACGAACTGGCGGTCACCGTAGTAGCGTTCATCGGAATGCGGCCGTTCGTTCCTTTAGCCGACAACCGATACGCTTGCAAGGCATATGTATTCATCGAGCTGCCGCTGGATGCGTTCACCTTCAGTTTGTTAATCCCAGGTGTCATGGCAATCTGGTTCATATCGCTAACTGGCTGGTTCGCCACTGCGTTGTTTGTCAGCGTAGCATCCACTGAAATACCTGCGTCCGCCTGCCAATCTAAACGGATCGTGTCCGCATCTGCAGGGACCGTCACCTCATAGGCGTCTAGCTTGGCTGGCAAGAAAGATGGCGTTATAGCCAGATGCTGATTACCCGCTAAAACGTCCAAAGCGGAAAGCTGAATGTCCGGCAATTTCTCTGCAAAAGTAAAATACGAACCATTGGCAAGCGTTGCATCCGCTGCATAGTAAGTCTCCCCATGCAGGTTAACTTGGGTTAAAGGCAGAGACACGGCATCGTTGAAATCACCGCTGCTGCTCGTTAACAACAGTCCGCCTGACGGAAGCAGCCCTTGCGGAAATGCGACCTGCACAGCGCCAACATGACCACTGTTCTGAGCCTTCCAAGTTCGCGACAAGCGCTTGAAGCCCGACCCGTATGGTGTCGAAGGAGCGGTGCTGCCGTTATCTCCCCAGAGTAAATACTGTTTATCGGCCATCGTTTGTTTGGTGCTTATGATAACTTGTGAAGATGCAGGACCTTCACTGCTTCGGCTCGTGTCCAGCGCCAACGCACCTTCCTCATCCTTAGCAATGCCTGCTACATTATTATTGAATGCCGCGTTAATCGTAGACGGCCACACCACTTGCGAAGATCCCCCTGCTGAGATGTAATCCTTCCCTTTCAACGGCGTCCCGAATTTGAGAGCCATGTATGTTTGTACTTGATTGTGCTGCGTCGCGGTCAGTGCATCGTTGAATACAATTAATTCGCCCAGTTGTCCGTCGTATCCAGAGCCTCCGCTGATTGCAGAACCTAGTGACATCGGATTGCTCCCGATTCCTTTCATAGGAAGACGTGATGCTGTTGAAGTCGCATACGATTGACCGTCGAGAGTAACGGATTGGTAGACGTTGCCTGTCACTGGCTGCGAATCGAATTGAAATCCCCAACTGTTATATTGACGAAGTGGGACGCTATACCCGGTTGTAAGACGTGGATTGCCGGAAGCGACATCCCCCGAATCCCAAAGAATTTGGGAGTTAGGACTAGAGTAAAAAGGAATGTACGCCCCGAATCTCCCTTTTCCTTGTAATGTTTCATAAAAAATTTGTGAAGACTTATTCGTTTCCGACAATCCGCCAGCCGTCACATACACATTTGCACGATCTACGACTTCATCTTGTGCGAACAGCCCGTCCCCATCTACTAAGATACTGCCAGTGCCTGCGCGAATAAATTGCACAGCAGGTTGGAAATTCAGGGAAGGATTTGATGCCACATATTTGGGCTTCGTCCGCGGACTAGAAGTTCCTACGGTCCCATCATTAATAAAATCATTCCCATTCGGACTGCTGTCCTTCCAAACGGTCACTTCTCCGCTCCCATTCACGGTCATACTGGCCGGATCGGCTTTTAACCATAATTTGAGCAAACTCTCATCTACGCCCCCTGGCGTTCCTGCCACTGCACTATCGGCATGGGCTTTGGAGAATCCTGCAGGCAGTCCCGCTAAAGTTAAAGCGCTTGCAAGCAGCAAGCTGATGATCCGTTTCGCATTTCCCTTCTTCAATTCAACATCACCTCTTCATAATGATTGCGCTCTTCAGCAACACCGCTGACTAGCGTACAAGCAATTACACTCATCATATGGAAACCCTTACAATTAGGAAATCGTCAAAACCCAAACTCATCATCAAAAACTGGAATGATACTGATCAATATGTAGAATGAACGTGCAAATTAGGGAATCGGTCCGTGCAAGACCATCCTCCGCCTATAAAGTGACGATAGCCTTCAAAGCTAATGCCATCCGCATCGAGTGATAGCTCGGTCGGGATCTAAACTTTCCTCTTCGTGCGGAGGGACATTCATCGGAGAGTTTATAGATTTGAAAATCACTTGCGCGCTACACTACCTATTTCAACTGGAAAATATACAGCTATTTACGTGAATTTCCCTCAAAAACTCGATCTAAATGGAAATGATGTAGTTATTTGTATAAAATCCATCTATCTGCCCCGGAAGCATAGAAGATCACCCATCTGCATGTGAAAAAAAGGCACGCCATCTTTGGCGCACCCTCTCTCAATCATTTTAGACCGAACATAGCTAGGATTAGTGATCGTGATCTTTGCATTTGCATTTGCAATGGCGATATGGATCAGGTATTGGCTTAAACTTAAGATTTAAATTGTCAGGACCAATTTCCTTAATCAGTTTCGTTATTTCTTTATTAATTTTTTTAACTTTCTCAGACTCATACGGAGGAACTGGTCTGTCACAGCATGGGCAAGCTGGTACTTTTTCACACGAAGGATATGTTCTGCCACTGCCACCAGCCAATGAACCAGATGCGCTTAGACTTACCGTTGCCATTGCACCGCTGAAATTGTTCTCCAGAATTAATTTGCTCTGATTAGCTACATTCCCCTGCGCTTCATTAATGAAGGGATTGCTCGACGGAACAAAACCGTTCATGAGATTCTGTGGATTGTCATTATGATCATTCCCAGGGTTGGAAGGATCGTTGATTGTGAAACTATTGGAGCTATTGCTTGTAAAACGGCCGAATAACACGTGTCCAGCTTCATGCGCCAACAAATAAGAATCAGCCGCATTATCTGTCAGAACAACTTGTCCAAAAACACCATAATCAGTCGTGCTATTAAAAAACGTAGTCTGTGGTCCACCATTTCCAACTGCACCTGAGGTTAGGGATGGCCCACTTAAATAAACGACATAGATCGCTGTCGCATTGTTGTTAACCGTCCGAGCTTGCATAATTAGCGATTGAACTCTCGCATCATTCACATTAGAAACCGTATTCGCAATAATCGTCACATCTGAAATGTAATACTCTCTCAAGGAAACAAAATTAATATTACCGCGGACACCAGGAAAAAAACCACTCCCCCATGCTTCGGTTGCACGAGTAAGATCCCCTTGCACTCTAGCTCGACGCATCTCAGGCGTATCGCTAGATCTTGCTCCTCTAGTAAAAATGCTAACTACGGAAACCGTTGCCATTTGCTATCTCCTCCTATAACTCTAGTAGTTCTTTCTACTATAGGAGATGCAAAATAATAGAGAATGGTGTGGACCATTTAAGCAGGGAAAATGTTTAATTTACTTATCAAGGTTTCTTATTTTGGGTTTTTTCATGTTAAAAAGCCTTACGATTAATCGTAAGGCTTTTCTACTATCAAGTACCGCAAAAGGTACGATAGGCACATGCTGTTAGATCAGCTGGACTGACATAATCAACCTGTTCAGGAGAATATGCGAAGGGGGTGGAAAGTACCTCGAGCAGCCGCTCCATCACCGTATAGTCTTCTTGGTTGACTGCAGATGCTAAAGCTTCCTCTACCCGATGGTTACGGGGAATGATTGCTGGGTTATGACTCCTCATTAATTGTTGCGAATCCGCTTTGGTTTCTTGCTGCCTACTTAATCTAGCCTGCCATCGTTCATACCACTGCCTGAAATCCAATTTGTCATACATCAACGTATCCTCAGGCTTATCCAACGTTAACGCCCGAAACGTATTCGTATAATCCGCTCGATACGTATGCATCAAATGGAGTAGCCCTTGAATCAGTGATTCATCCTCTGATTCTTCCTTCCATATCCCCAGTTTGGACCTCATACCGGCTAGCCAATTAGCATGATACTGCTTGGAAAAGTGTGCGATCGCATTCGCGATCAGTTGGGCACCCTGCTTTTCATCGTCATGCAGTAAGGGTAGGAGTGCTTCGGCAAATCTAGCGAGATTCCATGCAGCTATTTCCGGCTGTTTACCAAAGGCATAGCGGCCCTCCGTGTCTCTGGTGCTAAATACCGTCTCTGGATCATAGACATCCAAAAAGGCACAAGGACCATAATCAATGGTTTCTCCACTGACTGCTATGTTATCCGTATTCATCACGCCATGAACAAACCCCACAAGCTGCCATTTGGCAATTAATTGCGCTTGCCGCTGAATCACTTCTTCAAGTAACGCTAGATAGCGGTTCTCAGCACCCAAAGCCTCAGGAAAATGTCTTCGTATTGTGTAATCAGCTAACGCTCGAAGCTCATCTACCGTGCCAAATTCCGAAGCATATTGAAAAGTTGCAAAACGAATATGACTGGCGGCGATACGGGTTAGAATGGCTCCAGATTGTTCCGTTTCGCGAAGGAAAGTTTCACCTGTTGAAACGACAGTTAAACTTCGGGTAGTTGGAATTCCTAGCGCATACATAGCTTCACTAATGATATACTCGCGCAGCATCGGTCCAAGTCCCGCTCTTCCGTCCAAATAGCGAGAGTACGGCGTCTTACCTGATCCCTTCAGCTGAATATCCACTCGTTCTCCATAGGGAGTTAACTGCTCACCAAGGAGGTGTGCTCTTCCATCCCCTAACCTATTAAACTGTCCAAATTGATGACCAGCATAAGCTTGCGCAATGGACAGCCCGCCATCAGGTATCTGGTTTCCTGCGAATATCGCTAAGCTATCACGACTTCGCAACGCACCTTCATTCAAACCTAAGGATGCTGCCAATGGAGTATTCAATAGGATTAACTTCGGAGAGCTCACAGGAGTTGGATTGATCTTGGTATAAAAGAAATGAGGCAACCGCGAATAGCTGTTGTCGAAGTTCCATCCCGCATCGTTCTTTGCTTGTTTCTCTGACATCATATCTCCTTCTTATGCAGCTTTACTTCTACGATTTACAATGGGTAATGGCAGGCCGTCCAGTGCCCTTCCCTGATTGGCAATAAGGCAGGCTGCTCTTCTTTGCACTTAGCGGTTGCCGCTGGGCAGCGCGTATGGAATCTGCAGCCAGACGGTGGATTCGCAGGAGAAGGGATCTCCCCTTCGATCTCGATCCACGCTCTTTTTTGTGAGGGATCCGTCGATGGTATAGAAGAAAGTAATCCCTTCGTGTAGGGATGGGAAGGATGGAGAAACAACTCTTCACTAGGTGCAATTTCAACCAATTTCCCTAAATACATAACTCCGATACGATCAGATAGATGGCGTACAATGTTTAAGCCATGGGCGATAAATAAATAGGTTAATCCCAGTTTTTTCTGCAGATCCTGCATTAAATTTACGATCTGAGCCTGTACGGACACGTCCAATGCAGATACAGCCTCATCAGCAAGGATAAACTTAGGATTGAGTGCGATGGCTCTAGCAATACCAATGCGCTGTCGTTGCCCGCCCGAAAACTCGTGAGGGAACCGATCATACACAGAACGATTCAGCCCTACTAATTCCAATAAGTCCTCTACTTTGGCCCGTTTCTCTGCCTTACTTAACGATTCATGGATATCAAAAGGTTCGCCAATAATATCGCCAACCTTCCAACGCGGGTTCACCGAACCGTATGGATCTTGGAAAATGACCTGCATGTCTCGGCGTACGTCCTGCAGACCTTTGCTCGAAATTTTAGACAAATCTTCTCCTTCGAACAGAACCTCTCCCGCAGTTGCCTTCTCCAACTGCAGCAACACCCGACCTAAGGTAGACTTGCCGCTGCCAGACTCCCCAACTAAACCAAAAGTCTCGCCCTTCTTAATCGAAAAGGATACATCTTCAACCGCGCGAATATAAGACTTCGAACGACTGAATGTTCCTTTCCCTATGGGGTAAAATTTACTTAACCCTTTCACCTCGAAGAGCGTCTCGCTAGTTAAACCTTGTTCGCCAACAACATCAGAAGATCCGTGATCTATCTTTGTATCTAACCTCGTATCTATCTTCGAATCTATCTTTGTATCAACAGCGCCTGCAAATTGCTGCCAGTCTGCACGCTCAACTAATTCCTCTGAGTACCAACAAGCCGTAAGACGTTCATTCACTAACCGTAAAGAAGGACTATCCTTCACACAGCGTTCGGTCGCAAAAGGGCACCTTGGATGAAATCGGCAACCCGATGGCAGATCCGATAGATGGGGAATCGTCCCCTCGATAGAGAACAATCGGGATGAACGATTGCTATCCATCGTCGTAATGGATCGAAGTAACCCTCTCGTATACGGATGATGGGGCTTAGCGAACAATTGCCTGACACTTGCTTGCTCAACGATTTGTCCCGCATACATCACGATGATTTTGTCTGCCATCTCAGCAGCAATCCCCAAATCATGTGTAATAAGCAGGATGGACATATTGAATTCTTCTTTAAGCTCCTGCAGCAAATGAAGGATCTGCGCCTGAATCGTTACATCAAGCGCAGTTGTTGGTTCATCTGCAATAAGCAGTTGAGGACTGCAAGTTAGCGCCATGGCAATCATCGCTCGTTGCAGCATCCCGCCAGAAAGCTCGCCAGGATATTGGTTCATACGAATTTCTGGTTCTGGAATGCCGACCCGCTTTAATAAATAAACAGCTCGCTCCCAGGCTTGTTCCCGATTACCCTGTTTATGCTGGATAATGACTTCGGTAATTTGACTGCCTATGGTAAAAACCGGATCGAAAGCAGCCATGGGTTCTTGAAAGACCATAGCCATCTTTTTCCCTCGTAATGCCCGAAGATCTTTCTGTGACAACGTCGTTAAATCATCGCCATCGAGTACGATTTGACCACCAGATATATGACCATTTTCATAATCGATTAAGCGCATGACGGATTTCGATGTAACCGATTTACCACTGCCTGATTCTCCGACTAGACAGATAGTTTCACCTACGCCAATTGTCAAAGAAACGTCTTGAATGGCCGTGAACGACCCCTTGTTCGTTGTGAATTGTACACTTAAGTTGTCAATTTCAAGCAGTTGCTTCAACTTGCGCCGCCTCCTAGCTATGCCCTTCTTTGCTTTGGATCTAGCGAGTCACGTAGTTTATCTCCGATTAAATTAACGGATATGACGAATAACGTGATCGCGAGGCCTGGAAATGTACAGATCCACCAAGCCACTGTCAGGTAACCTCGTCCCTGCGAGAGAAGCGATCCCCAGTCAGGAATCTCTTTGAGCACACCTAATCCAAGGAAGCTTAGCCCGCTACTAACCAGAATGGATGCACCTAAACCGATCGTGGACATAACCAAGAGTGGCGACCAAGCATTCGTTAAGACATGGCGAAAAAATATACGGAATTTAGAAGCGCCTATTGACCTAGATGCAGTAATGAAGGAGCGATTCTTTATGCTCAGAATCTGACCTCGCATGACCCTTGCATATTGTGGAATGGAGGCAGCTGCAACTGCAAAAATCAGATTAAATAAATGAGGGCCAAGAGCAGCAGCGATGGCTAGTGCCAATAGAATGCCTGGAATCGTCATTAACACATCAATAATACGCATGAAGATCGTGTCAATAACGCCCCCAATGTATCCAGACAGCGCTCCAATACTTCCTCCAATGATGCCTCCTGCAAGTACAGAGGAGAAACCAATAATGAGAGAATCACGACTGCCATACACGACAAGACTGAACACATCTCTGCCAAAATAGTCCGTTCCAAACAAATGAGATGTACTTGGCGCATGCATAATTTGATCACCGAGCATCTCTGTAGGTGCATAAGGAGCAATCCATTGCGGGAAAAGCGCGCAGCCAATAATAAACAACGCCATGATTGCAGCTAGATAAACAAGAATCTCTGAAACATTCCAAGTGCCGGGTATCTTTGTAATTCGAAGAGGCCACTTATGCCTTAGCCCAATCGTTCTCGCAGAAAGAACATCTTTCATCGTCACCTTTCTCCTCTCCACCATGCTTACATATCCGAATTATTGAGTTCGACGAACCCGTGGGTCAATAAATACATACGAAATATCAACTAGTAAATTAACAATGACATATATGATTGCTGAGAAAAATACGACACCTTGCACAACAGGCAAGTCTTTGGACATAATAGCATCCGCGAGAATTCGGCCAATCCCTTGTCTGGAGAAGACAGTTTCAATGACTACGGTCCCCGCCATCAAATCCCCAATATGAATGCCAATAATCGTGATTGCCGGAATTAAAGCGTTGCGAAACGCATGTCGATACATCACTAATCGTTCAGATAATCCTTTGGCACGCAGTGTCACAATGAAGTGCTCATTGATGACTTCGAGCATCGAGTTTCGCACCATCCGAACGATAAATCCTGCTCCGACGAATCCGAGTGTGAGTGAAGGAAGGACAAGTGTGATAAATCCCTTTGATCCCATAGCTGGAAACCAGCCCAAAGATACGGAAAAGATAAGAATCAACAGGATTCCCGACCAGAACGTCGGCATGGATATTCCGAACAACCCGACTATACGAGCTACTACATCGATCCACCGATTGCGGTGTACGGCCGAAAGAACACCGAGCCCTACACCGATAATCGTGGAAATGAGTGTACTCGCTAAAGTAAGTGCCAAAGTTGCTGGGAGATGTTTAAGAATTTTGGACAACACTGGTTCACTGTTTAGTAATGATTTACCGAAATCTCCATGAATCATAGCCATGAAATAGTGTCCAAACTGGACATAGAAGGGTTCATTCAGGCCAAGTTGATGCCTTAAATTTGCAATTGCCTCCGGTGACATGGAAGAAGGATCAATCATGGAAAGCACAGGATCTCCCGGCAGCACATATAAAATACAGAAAACAAGGATTAAGGAACCAAGAATGACCAGCAATGAAACTAGTAGCCGTTCCGTTAATATCCTGCTCATATCAATTAGCTCCCTATAACATTATTTTTGAATAAACGTATCATTAAAGAGTGGGTAACCTAACGGGTCAAATTTTAACCCTTTCACGGTCTTCGAAGCGGCTACCGTATAAGGGAACACATAAATAGGAATGATGACTGCATTATCGATAATGGATTTCTGCACTTGCTTATACAGTTCTGCCCGCTTCTTATCATCGGGTTCGATAGCCCCTTCTTCCAACCATTTATCTACTTGTGGATCTGCAAGCCCTGGAAGACTTGGTCGTGCTTTAGGATCGCTTGTATGATAGAAAGCATACAGCGCATTGGGATCCGAGTTCACTTGACTGTTCCCATAGAAATCATAGTCACCTTTGGTATAAACAACATTGGCTGTATCCTTCGTAATTTCGACTTCAACAACAATTCCAACTTGTTTCAATTGCTGCTGAATAATGACGGCAATATCATTTCGTTTCTCACGGTTAGGTGATCCATCAACATAATGCAGAGTAAGCTTCTTGCCATCTTTTACACGAATGCCATCTGCTCCTTTGAGCCAGCCAAGTTCATCCAATAATTTGTTCGCTTTAGCCAGATCAGGCTTAACCCCATTTTCTAGGGAGGCATCATAACCGAATACTCCAGGAGATAAAGGTGACCAAGCGCGTGGATACGTACCCAAATAAAGTGTTTTGACAATTGCATCTACATCAATCGCTGCTTGAAGCGCTTGTCTGGCTTTGACCTCGCCCCAAGGCGCTTTGCGTTGATTAATAAATAACGTATACGGCAATCCATTCGTATTGACTTGGTGAACTTGAACGCTGGAATCCGACTTCAACGAAACAATATTTTGTGGGGGAATCGTCTCACCCGCAAGAACTTGCTTACTTTGAACACTTCCGATCCGAGTCGCTTCTTCCGGAACAATGCTAAAGGTAATTTGATCCAAGTAGGACTTCCCTTTGTTTTCAACAATCTCCGGCGCCCAGTTATAATCAGGGCTGCGCTTAACTTGAATGGACGCATTCTCTTCCCATTTCACAAATGAAAATGGACCTGATCCGACTGGATTTTTACCAAATTGATCTCCATATTTCTTGGCTGCTGTTGGTGAAACAATCCCCAGTAACGCTTGACTCAGGTTACCTAAGAACGCTCTGGAAGGTGTCTCTAAATTGATTTTCACAGTGAACTCATCAATGACTTCCGCAGATTTATAGGGTTTAAGCAACGCTACGGAATTGGCCGCTTTCGTTGCCGGATCGAGAATCCGATCATAATTGAATTTTACAGCTTCTGCATTAAATGGCGTCCCATCTTGGAACTTGACGTCTTTACGTAATTTGAACGTGTAACTAAGCCCATCAGGAGAAACTGTCCATTCCGTTGCCAACCACGGTTTAATCGAACCATCAGGTAATTGAACAACCAGACTATCATAAATGGTGCGAAGGACTCTTACTGCTACGGCAAGGCCGCTGCGATGCGGATCTAGGGAATCAGGAGACGTTGCCAACGCATAAGTAAGCTCTCCACCCACTACCGCCGTTTGTTTGGCCTCTTGCTTAGGACTCGCAGATTGCGAGGCATCCGAACTTCCATTGTCTTTTGAACCGCACCCTGTCAACACGAGGGCAATGGCTAAAGATAATGCACTAAACTTGATCCAACCTTTTGATCTATTCATTTGTAACGCTCCCCCTTGATTCGTAAATCAGATTAGTTATTCACTGTCTCTTTCACATAGCGATTGGCTGGAAAAGGTAGCCCCAAATTCCCTCTAAGCGTATCGGACTCATATTCCGTTCGATAAATGCCGCGTTCCTGTAGAATAGGAATGACCAGATCTACAAAATCGCTCAAACCATTTGGAACACCTGATCCAACTATAAATCCGTCTGCTGCACCGCTCTCGTACCATTCTTGAATGCGATCTGCAACTTGTACCGGAGTACCTATAAATAACGGTCTTGGTGTAGCGGATTGAAGAGCAACTTGACGAAGAGTGAGCCCTTCTTCCTGGGCATTTTGTTTAATGCGATCCGTCGTGCTTTGGAAGCTGTTTTTACCCAACTCACCTAAGTCTGGGAATGGGGCATCCAAGTCGTATTGTGTAAAGTCATGATGTTCGAAGAAACGGCCTAGATACGCAAGTGCTTCCCCAATTGTCACCAAATTGGCAACATCCTGATATTTCCGCTCAGCTTCTTCTTCTGTAACACCAATGATCGGACCAATACCAGGCATAACGACAATCTCATCGGGATTTCTACCGAAATGTGCAGCTCTTCCTTTTACATCTTCATAAAACCGCCTTGCATCCTCCACAGTCGGTTGACCTGTAAAGATCGCATCCGCCTCTCTGGCGGCTAAATTTTTCCCATCCTCCGATGATCCTGCTTGGAAAATAACTGGCCGTCCTTGCTTCGATCTTCCGATATTCAGTGGTCCCTGTATGGAGAAAAATTCGCCCTTATGATCTAAACGGTGGAGTTTATCGGGATCGAAGAATTGCCCTGATTGTTTATCCCTTGTAAATGCATCATCTTCCCATGAATCCCATAATCCTTTGGACACCTGTAGATATTCAGATGCAATTCGATATCGCTTAGGATGATCTGGATGATCCTCCAACTTCTTATTGTAGTTCAGTGCTGATCCCTCCAGCGGGGAAGTGACCACATTCCAACCTGCTCTGCCATCACTGATATGATCGAGTGAGGAGAATTGTCTCGACACCGTGAAGGGTTCGCTGTAAGACGTAGATAGCGTTCCTACCAGACCGATCTTGGAAGTTACGGAAGCGAGCGCGGAAAGAATAGTAATCGGCTCAAACCGATTCAAGAAATGGGGGATCGACTTCTCATTAATGAATAGTCCATCAGCGATAAATAGTAAGTCGAATTTACCAGCTTCCGCTTTCTGTGCTTGCTCTTTGTAATACTTGAAATTCACACTGGCATCAACAATCGCATCTGGATGTTTCCATGATGACATATTGCCACCAACTCCATGAATGATAGCCCCAAGTTTTAGTTGTTTTTGTTTTGGCATCCTAAATCCTCCCTTTTCAATCAACAATAATTCCTATTGGTTTAATTGGTTTTAGCTTTCTACTTACTGTATCACCGCCAAAAGGGACGGTCAATCGTAGATAAAGATGTTCTATTGATGAATAGAATTCTTCTATATAGTGGCTTTTTTCCAGTCAAACTCTTTCAATGCATCCAGAAATAAATTGGAAAAATCGAGGCTGGATTCTTTTAATGTAATGAGAATTGTACGTAAAGAGAGACCTCCCAATGCCTGAATATCAATGGGCACAAGCAGCCCTTCTTTTACTTCTTGACGTACACATAGCTCCGGCAGAAAGGAAATACCCAAGCCTTTAACCACAAGCTTCTTGGCTGTTTCCAGGTTATCGATTTGGTACTCGATTTGTGGAGGATGATCCAGTGTTGCAAAAAGCCGATGAATCTTCACCCAATCCAGTGACCCGCACTCAAAAAAGACTAGTGATTCGCGGCCTATATCCTGAATCGTCAAAGGTTTCTTACTTACAAAAGGATGGTTAGGATGGACGAAAAGGCGAATTGGATCCTCGTAAAAACCCAGAATATCGATATGGGGATGCGTCACATTTCGGACAAAGCCAATATCGATTTCTTTATTCAGAAGCATTTCCAGAATAACCTCGGTCGGTGCCGTCGTCACTTTAATTTGAAGATGAGTATGCTTATTCTTAATCCATGGAAGAATTTCGGGGATCATATAATTGGAAACAGATACGGTACAACCGACTCTGAGCTCATTATAATCCTTATTGACATGTTGAAGCTGTTGCTTCCCCTTTTTATAACTTTGGAGTATTTGCCCTGCGAAGGGAAGAAACTGCTTTCCTTTATCTGTCAGTGTGAAATTTCTACCCTCTCTCTCGAAGAGTAAAGTGTTCAAATCACGCTCCAACGATTGGATTCGGGCCGTTACGGAAGGCTGTGACAAGAACAAAGCATCCGCAGCTTTATTAAAACTGTTATAATGAATCACGTAGACGAAAGCTTCGATATTTTCAATATTCATATGATCATGACTTCCTCTCCGACTTCCCCCTCATCAAGAACTTCGAGAGTACGTTGTATGTAAAGCCTCTTCTTGATTTTGTAAGTAGGTAGATACACCCTCGAACGCTTCCTGTGCATCGACACCATCAAGTTGAAGGGCAATGGTTGATTGTTCGCGAAGTGACATACTCCAGGATACGATGCCTAATAGGCCTTTCGCATTCAACTTTTCCCCTTGTGCGCCTAAATAAATTTGACTCGTATATTGATTCGCCACGGTCACAAAATTCAGAACGCGATCCAGAGTCCAAGGTTGATCCAACGTAAATGTCCAATCTATTTTCATAAGAACTCCTCCTCTAAGCTAGTATTCAAAAAAAAGAGACACAATCATCCCCGTTAGTTAGGATGAAGCATCTCCAGTTATCTGGTTGATTCCGATAATTCCGATTAATTTACTTGTATTTAAATTATAGTAACTCAGACAACCTTTTGTCAACGGTTGACATCATAAATTTTCAAGTTTTCTTTGATGAACATGACGCTCATCCAAACAACTTCTGGTCCTTATGCTTAGCATACCCCACCTTCCTCTTCCATGCAGCTCCAAGAAGCGTTACACCTGTCAGGAGGAATACGAATTGAATGCCCAGCCATCCCCCCATAAACCCACCTAGTAAGGGGCCAACGACAATTCCGAATTGACTTGACGATTGGTTCAGGCTCACGGCTCTTCCGCGGAAATCCGCATCAGTATATTTAACGATAAGCACATTGAGCGCTGGAAACACAGCAGCAAAAAACAAGCCATAACTAAAGCGAAGAATGCCAAAGCCAATAAGGTTATGAACACCAAGCTGCAGCAGATTGCCAATTCCACCGCCTATCAACCCAATGAATAATACCTTCTCATAACCGATTCTCCCGCCAATGATTCCCCACCGAGGACCCATAATGACCGTGGCTACGCCCACTGCTGAGAAAACAATTCCCGAGCTCAGAGTCGCTTTATCGACACTTCCGCCGATTTGAACGACATAGAGTGTCAGCAGCGGCTCCATAATCATAACGGAAGTAGAGACTAGCAAAGTTAGCCCAAATATCCCCATCAGTTTGGTGTTACGAGCCGCAAGTTTAAGATCCTTGAAGACACTTATACGAGTTTCATCTTGTTGCCTATGAACTTCTTTCACACCCACAAGTACGATCAAAGCAGAAATCAACGTAATAACGCCCGATGCAACGAAGCATGCTCGCAGTCCCATCCAATGACTTAACACACCTCCGACAAGCGGTCCAATAATTCCTCCGGCTGCCGTTGATGTTGATATCACACCGAGCGCGTATCCGACGTGCTTCTCCGGTGTATTCGTGCCAACCAAAGCGATGGAAGCAGGACCAAAGCCTGCCATAAGTCCCTGAAATATTCGAACAAGAATGAAGGTGAACAAATCAACTACAAAATAATTGGCAAAATGAGCCAAGGCTAAGCCAATCCCTGAACGAATTAACATCGGTTTCTTCCCAAACTTATCCGCTAGCGATCCCCAAAATGGCGCACACAACCCACTAATCAAGAAACTAATAGAAATGGAAATACCTGACCACATTTCAAGCCTATTCTGAATACCTAAATCATTTTGCAAGAAGATTGGAAAAAAAGGTACAGATAGGGTATATGCGATATGGCTAATAAATAAACCCAGCCATAGAATATGTAGATTGCGTTTCCAATAGCGTTCCATTTGTCACCCCTTATGTAACTTCCAAGCATGAAAAGAACCTCACAGCAGATGCTGTAAGGAGATTGGGTAGCTATGCTTAACTCACTAGCCTAGTATGGAACGGACAACTTGGATGATGGCCGTCTTTTCCAACTCACGCGCTTGAGGGCGCTGTTCCTTCAAATAATCAAATAATGCTTTCCTCACGTCCTCATCGACCTCGGAAAGAGCCTTACCTTCGCCTTCCCACTCGGGGTGGGATTCCCAAAACTCATCGATCCAATCCCGGTTTAAATACGTAATTTGGTCGGGACGTTCAGAGAAGAACCCTAATTCCTCGCCCGCACCGTTGAAAAACACATAGGTTGGAATATGATTACGCCCATCTGCGTGCAGGTAAGCGGCAGCAATATCTTGATTGTCTGGGTCACGTGGTAAAATATGCAATTTCAATTTACCTGTCACATGTTCGATTTTGCCGAATAGCGGTAAATTCGCCACAACATCTCCACACCAGTCATGCGCAAGTACCAGAACATCTATGTGCTCGGTAAGCCCTTCAAAATAAGCCAATTCCTGCCCGGTCAATTCATAACGTGCGAAATTCTCATGCAACCTCTCCACATTTACTTTGGCGCCGCTAACGAATTGCTCATAAGTTAAGGCCTCTTGGAAGGCCTTCTCCCTTCTTTCCTTCGAAATCCCTTCTGCTTTCTGAATGCTCATTGTGACATCCCTCCAGAAATGGTTTTCATACCGTTAATCCCACCGGTGAATGGTTCCATACTGTACTTGGAATCTCTCGTCGCAAAACAGGTGCAACCTCGGTGGCAAATCGCTCAATCTGTTCGCGCTGCTCCGTTTCGGTCAAGCCATCTACACTGATACTGACCACTTGATGCCCGTAGGCTTCATAATAATTCAGGATCTTCTCGATGACTTGATCTGGACTGCCAATCAGGACGGGCCCATTCTTCACATTGTCCTCCAGATCTTTGAATGGCGAATTGTTGACCTGAGAGGCTGCTGTTGCATGGAACGCATCGTAATAGGGCCGAAAGCGCCCAATCGCTTCTTCCGTGGTGTTCGCCAAATACAAACTACCAAAACCAGAACCAACAATAGCTTGTTGCGGATCATGGCCATAATAAGCCAATCGTTCGCGATAGTGATCGATTAACGCCTTATATTTAGCCTGTGGATGGAACGTATTCGAAGAGAAAATCGGTTCCCCATATTTCGCAGCCAACTCCGTTGACAATGTACTTGAAGCGCTGCCATGCCATACGGGGATGGCAGGTTGAAAGGGTCTCGGCTGTGTCGTCACATTATCCAATGGTGAACGATAACGGCCCTGCCAAGTAACGTTTTCTTCATTCCACAAGCGTTTCAGGAGTGCATATCGCTCCGCAAGGGATTCCCACTGTTCCTCTTCCGTAATGCCGAAAAGCGGGTAGTGGCGAGGGTCATTCCCTTTGCCAATGATCAGCTCAATTCTTCCCCCTGAGAGATGATCGAGTGTCGCATAGTCCTCAGCAACACGTATCGGATCGAGGACACTGAGTACAGTAACCGTTGTTAACAATCGTATACGTGAGGTTCTAGCAGCAATTGCGGTTAGAACAACGGGTGGCGAAGACGAGATAAACGGTGCGCCATGCCGCTCCCCCACACCATAAGCATCAAAGCCCAGTTCTTCAGCAAGGACAGCTTGTTTCAGCACATTCTCGAATTTCTGGTAGGTTGTTAGGGTTTCTCCGCTTACCGCATTCGGTATATTCATCATTAGACTAAATAAGGCAAATTTCAAGGTCTACATTCCCTTCTCTTCAGCAGGATCAAAACAACGGCACCCTGTATTTATCCCCTTTTTCTGAATAGAGAATAGCTTCTGAGCTATATAAATCAACTTCCTTCAGAGGAGTTTGAATGTTCCCTAACGTGAGTTTATTCGTCTTCAGTGCTTGGAGCAACGAGGGGATGTGTTTATGATCCGTACCGATTAAATTCACATTTACCGTTTCTTGATTAAATAAAATATTGGTTTTATGATAATCACCCCAACGATCCACTTTATTTAAGCTTGTAAGTTTTAAAGAATCCAATAATACGCCCATTACATACTCACTCCTTTTTATAAAATAAAATAAAAAAATAGCATGGATTCAATAATCCATGCTTCCGGATGACCAGTCAGCTTTTTAATTCCGATTAATTCAATGTGTTTTATAAGTTTTAAAATATCACTGTTTTATCGTATTGTCAACAGGAAACCGTATTAGAATCGTAGTTCCCATCCCTAAATAACTATGAACATGAACGCCATACTTTGAACCATACTGAAGTTTAATTCGTTCGTCCACATTGCGGATGCCGTAACCTAGCGCTTCTTCTCCCAAATTAGATAATTGTTCGGTGGTGTGTTTATCCATTCCAATTCCATCATCAATAACCTTAAACTCAATGATATCGTTCGTTAGACTCCCTGTAATTCGCACATTTAAGTTATTATTTTTGTACCAAGCATGCTCTAGTGCGTTCTCAACAAACGGCTGAAGAATTAATTTGACGGTCTGCATGGGCAATAGAATGGGATCTACCTCATAGCTAAAACTTAGCTTCGCATCGTATTTTATTTTTTGAATCTCGATATATAAGTGAACTTGCTCTAATTCTTTGGCTATCGTAATTAATGATTTACCGTTATTTAGCGTCAACCGGTAGAACTGGCTCAATTGGATAATCATTTGATGCATGCGATCGGTTTGTCCTAACTTTCCGAGTGTACTAATTGCTGATAAAGTGTTATAGAGGAAATGGGGATTAATCTGAGCCTGCAGCGCGGATAATTCGGCCGAGGCACTTCTAAGCTTCGTCTCGTACACCTCTTGAATTAAATGATTAATGGTTCCAGCCATCTTGTTAAATGAATGTGAGATTTTGCCGAATTCATCTTTGTCGGTAACGTGAATTTGCTCTAAATAATGGCCCTGATGGAAGCTGTCCAGCGCATTCACGATCTTCGTGACCCTTCTCGAAAAATATTGCGAAATGAACGCCCCAAGAATAAGTAAAACAACCATGCTAATTAAGCAAGCCACGAGTGTAGCAACCTTTAACTTTCTCGCTTCCGCTTGCATTTCATGCATGGGCACATATAAAACCATCTTCCCTTGTATTTCCGGAAGCTCCTTTTCAACTTTCAAATAGGAATGATCATTCTGCAGGTTATCTAACGAGAGGGTTCCCTCGCCCGCCGGTTCGCTTTTGTAGACGATATTCCCTGTACGGTCAAGAATGAGCATCACACTCTTATTGCCCGGCTTCTCTATATTCGCCGTATCGAATAACTCATCAATCGGAATTTGAATACGGAGCACACCTAAGTTTTCAAGCGGAATTCTGGTGATGTTCAAAAGTGGACGAACGACAGAAAAGGTATGGTACTCTGAATCATCAAAAACCTGTCCCCACTGCGATTGATCCTGGGATAGGTTGAGCTGGTTATACCAAGGTTTGTCCTTAACTCTTGAACTATAATAGATGCTGTATTCTTTGGCACCTAAACCTAAAGGTCTGGTTGTGGAATAGACTTCAGGCAACGTTTCATTATTTATATATAGAGCAATTTGAATCGTATGTGTGGATAGCTGCAAGGCGGATGCTAGTTTGGGCTGCAAATACTTCGTATATTCCTCCCATCCCGTCAGCGGAGACTGTTTCGTATGAAGCAACTGTTGTGTTCTTGCATCCCAGAATAGGAAATCAGAAACCCTCTTAATATCGGCTATTCGAAATTCAAGGTTACTCCGCAGTTGTTCGATGACGAGTCCCGTGTTTTCTTCTGTTTGCTTGGTCAAACTATTCAGCGATACACGATAGGAGAAATTACCGATCGCCAAGATAGAAATTAAGACAAGGGTAGAAAAGGCGAAGATTAGTTTATTGCGGAAGCTCACATTTTACCCCTTCTTTCGATAGTCCCCTGGCGAGATATTAAACCTTTTTTTGAATAACCGATAGAAATGAGTCATATTCTTAAACCCTAATCGGTCCGCTGCCTCATAAATTTTCATTGTAGGGTCATCTAATAGCAATTTAACCTTATCTAACCTCTGATTCAACATATAGTCTGAAAAGTGAATTGAGGTTTCTTCCTTGAATAATTGTCCTAAGTGATTGGGCGAATACAAGAAGTGTTTAGCTAAATCTTTGAGTGTGATCCCTTCCTCTAAATGTTCAAGGATATACAACTCTACTTTTTCGATCAACTTTTTATTTCGTTTGGCCAATTTGTTCTGGAGCAATTCGGATATTTCAAACATCTTTTTCCGCAGCCAATCCCGAAGATCCTGCACTGTTTCAAATTGATAAATGATATCAAGATGGTGGAAATCCCACTGCAGCAGATCATAGACATCTTCATTCTTCTCGTGCAAGAAATCGTTCGCTTTACCTACAACATAGATCGTGAAATGGTAGACCGAATTTCGGCTCTCTAATTTTAGAATGAGGGTACCCAATTGCTCCATAATGTCGTAAATATCAACCAACTGGTAGTTCTGTATCGCGCCAAAAAGCTGTGATAGCAGCCCATCTGCGTCGCTTAGAATTTGTTGAGAGGATTCAAGATTCAACTGGGCTGTGGCATAAGGTAAAACTCTTCCTTTTCCATTGAACATTTTCTGTCCCAGTGCTTGCGTGGCCTCTTCAAATGATTTATAGATGACATCTATATCGATAACCGGGTTGCCCAATCCAATGGTAATGGTAAAGGAAGAATGCTGAGTAACGTCTTGAATCAGATTCTCCAGCCATTCCAGCGTTTCCCCGTAGGATTTCTCCGGAATGACTATGCCCAGTCTCTTGTTTTCAAGTTCCGCAAATAAATAATTGTCCTTCAGAAGCCTTGCTGTCAGATAGGATAAAGCATTTTTGATCCGCTGCTGATGCACTTCCGAGTCCAGCATCGTGAGACTTCGATCGACATCATCCAGCTCCAGAACTGCACTTCGCCAACACATGGCCTCTTGGTTTGGAAAGTGAGTTATCATGTCATTTCTAAAACTCTCATCGGAATTGCCATGGAGAAGCTGTTTCACGGCATTATTTTTGACAATATGTTCAGATGTACTCCATTGCGACTTTAATTGTTTAAAATCTCGTGCTTGTTCAATTCGTTGAACAGCGTTCCCTATGGCCTCCAGCAGCTCGTTATAATCAATTGGTTTAAGAATATATCCTTCCACGCCAAACTGGATAGCCTTCTTGGCATATTCAAAATCCTCATAACCACTAATGAGAATAAAAATAATCGAGGGTTTAATCAGTTTCGCTCGCCTAACCAATTCTAAGCCTGACATAATAGGCATCTTAATATCTGTAATTACAATATCTAGAGGGAGTTCATTTATATAATCCAACGCGGTAAACCCATCATTTGCCTCAGCTGCTAGCTTTAAATTCAGTTTATCCCATGGGATAAACGTGCGTATTCCAATAATTTCTAATGGTTGATCATCGACGATTAAGACATTCAGCATTTTACATCACCCTATCGAAATATCTCATCCAATTCAAATGGAGGATATACCAAGTATACCCTCCTATTTTGCCATTTGCACAAAAAAACTTACTTATCCTTTCATTTTCTTAAGGTTTTCCTGCCATTTGTCCGTCATGTATTTTAATACTTTATCATACCCAGCTGCTTCTGCATTGCTTTGCGCTTTATTGATAATTTGAAGCGCCTCGTCACTATTTTTCGCAAAAACAGCACGCGCATATGCCTCTTTCATTAGATCTTTCACTTGAACATAGATGATACCAAGGTCCGAATCTGGCAAAGGTTGAATGCCTTCGAATTCAGTTGTATCCGTTGAGCTTGCTTTCAGAATCTTGACAGCAGACGCACCATCAAATTGATCAGGCTTTTTATCTCCATAGCGTTCTTCGTTCAGATTGATTAGATTTTGACGTAAATTCGAGTTGGCAAAATAGTTGCCTCCACCAATCTTCAATTTATCTTTGTCAGCCTTTGGTATGGTCTTGGCTTTATCATTGGGAATCGGTACGCCATCTTTATCGACTTCATCCCACAGCAAACCTTTCGGTCCGAAGGTCAACAACTGTTGTCCTTCCAGTCCAGTAGCCCAATCCATGTAAGCGAATAGTTTCTCGGGATCTTTCGCTTTCTTCGTAATGACATTGACATTCCAACCCAATGTAGAGAAATTAGCCGGTTTGATTTTGGATGCGTTCAACCCTTTATCATGAATGGGGGGAATAACCATGTAGCCATTCTCATTATTTTTCTCAGCTAAAATACGATGCCCTTCCTCTACCTGAAAGATGTTATTCAATCCAACAACAGCCACTCGGCCTGTTTTTAGCTTTTCTTTAAGCTGATCACTTTTTTGGGTAAAAGCATCCTGTGTGATCAATTTCTCGTTAAACAATTTATTGCTCTCTACGACCGATTTCAACAATGCAGGATCTTTGAAAATGGATTGGAATTGATTTTTGTCAGGATAAGCTTTTAAGACGTCGAGGAAATAAATGTTCCTGTCTTCGCTATATCCGGAATAAATAAGATTACCTGCCTGAAGGACGCCTCCGCCAGAAAGCTCCCCAGTTTCCATTGGAATGACATTCGGATAGGCTTCTTTCACTTTCCTCAAGTAAGCTTCAAGATCTTCAAATGTCTCTAGCTTCGGTGAACCCAACGCCTTGTAAATTTCCTTATTTACAGCCCAGCCCGTATTGCCGTTTTCTCCCCCATAATAATCTGGAAAGCCGTACAATTTACCATCTGAGGATTTCAACATGCCTAACGTTTTATCTCCAGCCCATTTCTTTAAGTTCGGATACTTGTTAATGTAGGCATCAATAGGCGCCAATTGTCCAGCCTGTACTAATTTCTCCAAATCAGCGGCTCGGTCTAATGTAATTAAATCTGGCAGTTCGTTCGATACGATCATCGAATTAAACTTCTGAGTTGCTGCTCCTCCAGATTGAATGAAGGTGACATTAACCCCTTTTTGATCCTTAATCCACTGTGTCGGCGGATCCTGCCCCCATGGACTCGAAACTGCCCAATCATAATGAATATACCAGCTAAAATTCAAACCCTTAAAATCTACGGCAGGAGATGATGTCGTATTAACCACATTGGTGGCCGTAGCGGCGGGTTGCTCTGTTTGACTTGACTTGCTGCAGCCTGTCGCCGCCACTAGACTAATTGCCGTTAATGCTACCGCTGGTAAAAGATACTTACGATTCAATCTTCTCATTTCTAATTGTCCCCTCTCAATCTCACTCTCAATTATATATGAAAAAGGCATAGCCTTTGTTGACCACATAGAAAATGCTAAGTTTTCGTGGTCTATTCTTTTAACGAACCGATCAAAACACCTTTTACAAAAAAACGCTGCAGGAACGGATACACCATGATAATCGGTAACGTTGTCACAATCATAGTCGCCATCACAAGCGATTTGGTAGAAACCCCTTGCAATTGACGTACAAACTCACTCGCAGCTCCCCCTGCTGAAGACAGCTGTTCAGACAAGGCATTGGAATTGATAATTTGATTCAGCAAGGTCTGTATGGGAATTAACTTGGGATTATTAATATAAATAGATGCTGTAAACCAATCATTCCACAGCCCAACCGCTGTAAATAGAGACAACGTCGCGATGACGGGACCCGAAATGGGAAGGATAATGGAGAAGAATGTGCGCATATGGTTGCAACCATCCATCTTCGCCGATTCCTCCAGCCCTGCGGGTAGTTCCATAAAGAATGTGCGGAAAATAATCACATTCCAAACCACGATGATTCCCGGTACTACAAGCACCCAAAATGTATCAATCATGTGCAAACTTCTTATCAAGATATACGATGGAATTAATCCGCCACTAAAAAACAAGGTGACAATGCACATAATCATAAAAAGTTTGCGGCCAATCAGGTATTTCTTAGTCAACCCGTATGCGAACATTGAAGTAAAGAAAATAGATAAGCATGTCCCTACCGTTGTCCGGAGAATGGAAACCCCGAAAGCCTGAACGAGCCGATCGTCTTTAAACACAACTTGATAGTTCTCCCAAGTAAAAGCTCGCGGCCAGAACGTAATACCACCTAGTGCCGTGTCCGTTCCAACATTGAAAGAGATCACTAGGCTGTTCCAGAATGGATACAATGTTAGGAAAGAAAGAAGAACAAGGATGACGATCACAGCCGTATCATAAGATTTATCTAGTAATTTCAACAAAAGCACCTCCTACCATAAGCTTGCACGCCCCATACGACGCGCCAAGAAGTTTGCAAGTACAAGCAGCACAACACTGATCACTGATTTAAACAATCCCACAGCAGTTGCGTAGGAGTACCGCTGTCCCAATATCCCGACTCGGTAAACATAAGTGTCAATAACGTCCGCCACAGGTCGCAATAAGGTATTGCCCCCATTGTTGGTCAGATTCAGAATATCATCAAAACCAGCGTTCAGAATGCCTCCAATATTCAAAATCAAGAAAATCATAATCACAGGTGTAATACCCGGGAGTGTAATATACATAATCTGGCGAAGTCTTCCCGCTCCATCCATGGCAGATGCTTCGTACAGATGGGGATCAATTCCCGCTATGGCAGCGAGATAAATAATAGCCCCAAAACCAATATCCTTCCACACCCCGGTTGAAACCAAGATTCCCCAGAAATACTCGGATTGCGACAGCCAGTTTATGGGTTCCTTGATGATTCCCATCTGCCCTAAAGCGATATTAATACTTCCATTGTCGATGGAAAGCATGGAAATGACAAAGCTCGATACGATAACCCATGACATGAAATGGGGCAGATAAGAAACCGTTTGAACAAATCGTTTAAAACCGAGGCTTTTGACTTCATTGAGAATTAATGCCAGTGCAATAGGTGCTGGAAAGCCGAAAACCAGCTTTAGCAGGGAAATCGCAAGCGTATTGCGCATGATGCGATAAAAATCAGGTGAGTGTATGAACATTTCAAAATGCTTAAGTCCCACCCAATCACTATGAAAAAATCCCGAAAATAAATTATAATTTTGGAACCCAATCAAGACGCCCCACATCGGCACATAACTGAAAATGAGAACCAATAGTACACCTGGGAGCACCATTACTTGCAAATCTATTTGAGCAATGAAGGATTGGAACCAGCCTTTACTTTTTGTTTTTGAGGCATGGTACGTTTTTTTATTTGTTGCGGCTTGCAACTCTGTCTGCATCATGTTCTCTCCTAACTCCTTTTGTTATTTTCATTATATCCCCAGTCAATTTGTGAAAATATGTTCCCCGCCAACGATAACATATACGAAAAATCGGGAATGAGAATAGACGTTGTATCTTAAAGTTCTTCATTTTTGGAGCTATGAAATGGACTGGGGAGATTTTGAGGATTAACTGGATTTTCTACATTTATTCCGAAGCAAAACTCCTCCTTTGGGAGTTTAACTGGATTTCCTACATCTAATTTCGCTCGAAATGTCCCGTTTTGTGAAATTCACCTGAAATAACGTGAGGAAATCCAGTTAAAATGCGAAACGCCGTGACGGGAGTGTTTATGGGCAGCTGTAAACTATGCTTTCGCTTGTAGTGCACAAAAAGCTGTACCTACGCAACTACCGTAGATACAGCTTCTCTATCCTTAGTGAAACTCTGATACGTAAAAATCTTCACCATACGTAGTGCCCGCATTATTGTAGATATAGATGAGGGCACTCGTGTTACTAGAGCCTGTTGTGAAGGAAATGGTTTGTCCCGTATACGTATTACCCGTGACGGCAGCCTTCTTTTCAACGCCCCCATAATTCTTGACACCTATATAGCCCATATCTCCTGACGTGACTTTGCCCCAGCCAGTCAACGTATACATCGTATTCGGCTTGAGGCCAGTAATGGTTTGCTCACATGCGCCAGTCCAACTAATTTTACAAGAATGCGTACCACCTATTGCGTTGGTGGCTACAATCTGATAACTTCCCCAACCTGACCAGCCATTGGTTCCATTCTCAAAGCCTGAGTTGACCGCCAGATTTGGATATTTGGGTATACGTACCAATTGCACATCATCCATATAACTTGTCGCGGTTGTATCGGCATATAGATAAATACTGGCACCAGTCCAACCGTTTAAAGGTGTAAAACGAAGGGTCTTCAGCGTATAATTCGTATCATACACGTTCTGTTTAACCGTAGTTCCACCAAAGTCCTTAGCGCCAATGGTTACACTGTTGCCTGACGTTGTTTTCACCCAAGCATTCAATTCATATTCTTCTCCGGATTTCAGTCCAGCTACATACTGACTCACCCCACCGAGCCATCCCGTCTTGCCTGCACTTGGTGCTATGTTCCCACCGGTAGCGGACAAACTTCCACCTCCCCATGCTGTCCATGCCGTGCTAGATGACTCCTCAAAACCAGGGTTTGCAATCATATTCGTGATAGCGTTCAAGGTATCCGTACGTTCATTGTTCGTTTCATCGGACTCACTGATCAAATTTTGATTATCAACGAATCCTGTAACCGTCAACTGCTCGGAATCCGCTATCCATCCCTGCGAGGTAAAAGTTCTAGTCTCCCCAGCAGCCATCTGTGTTGTACTACCTGCCCAATCTACACGAGTCCCGTTTATTTTTAAATTTGTACCTAGCCACTGCGTAGGCGTTTGCGTCGATCCCTGATTTTTGACTGTAGCTACAAAATGAATCTTTTCACCCTCTTTGAAATCTCTCTCCGCGACTTCCAATTTAGTGATCACCAAATCATACGTTGGAATAAATCCGCCTGGCGATGTTAAAGAAACGGTACTTTCATTATTAGACTCGTTCACCTCATGGACTGCGCCCCATGTATCAGCTACGCCACGCAATGACAGTTGATTGCGGTCGACCACCCATCCTTTTTTGGCTATTAATGTGATTGTTTCTCCAGGATTTAGCGTAAATGCATCCGGTGTACCAGCCCAGTCTGCCTCAACGGCTGCGCCGTCTATGTAGAACCGGGCACCGAACCATTCATTATTGATGGGGACATTGCCTTGATTCTTCACATTCATAACAAAATGTATGGTGGATCCAATCCCCCAATTTGGTTCCTGGACGCTGAGCGACACTGGTACTAGATCTTTGCCAACAATGAGGTTGATATATTGAGATATGGTATTATTGTTTTCTTGAACCTCAGCAATCTGATTTGACGCATCTGTCACAGCCTTCAATAAAAAACCTGATTTGGTTGCGTTCCAAGCAGACGAAGTCCATGTTACAGACTGCCCAGGGCCCAAATCAATAGAAAATGACTCATTTTTCACAAGTTGTCCATCCACCATAAATTGGTTTGTAATCGTTTGACTTCCAGTTGCAATGGTTCCATTATTACGAACGGTTAGTTGAAAATGAATCGGATCTCCCGTAGAGAAGCTCGCTTCTTGCACGCTTAGTGCTGAAACCTGTAAATCAACCCCTGACAATGACACACCCGCTCCGTTGTATGCGCCGATATTGGGTGACGTAGTCGTCGAGACAAGATTCCCCCAGTAATCTTGACCTCCATGATTTGCAACAACTGTACCTCCTGCTAGCGCAGGTGAGCCATACAACAGCTTGTAACCATCGACCGTGTGGATCCCATTCGCCCCACTTCCTGGGTTCACTAGCAGCGGATCACTCGTTATTTTGTTAGCATCTGTGGGCTCGTTAGCAGGGTGAAAACCATAGAATATATTATGATCCCAAGTAAGATTTGAACTTTGGCCCCACTCATAATTCCCATTACCTAAATTGTAGAAAAGATTGTTCTTAGAGGAGATGTTTGAGGCATATCCACCCCAATTATTAAACTTATAAATAGCCGGGCTGGAATCCCCTTTGACATACACGGTATTGTTGTAAATTTCGCCATTTACTGCTGAACCAAAGAAATTATAAATGGCCGCACCATCATTTTGACTTATATTATACCGAATCTTGAAATTACGGTTGGATTGCGGCGCCCACGTTCCATCCGTGTATATGCCTACTGCACCGCCTTCATTGTCATGTGTGTAATTATACTGAAGAATGGCGCCATCCTGTAAGTAATCCACGCCTAACCCAAGGCCATCCTTGGTTGTTCTAGTTAAATAAGCTTCATTGTATTGAATCTTGGCGTTCGTAGCGTTATACGTCCATATTGCGTTATTGTAGTCACCTGAACGAGCATTGGCATCATGCACCACATTATATTCGACGATTGGGGATGCCGTATCCCGAATGCTGATGCCATCTCCCCCAACGCTGTATACATAATTATTGCTTACTACAACTTTCGTGGAGGGATAATAAGCCGGTCGGGTAGTACCGCATGTGACAAGATCTGGATTACACCACCAGTCCGAGGTGACTACGATGCCTGCACGGTCCGTATCATACACCGTATTATTCATAATTTGGATGTCATTGAATTTAGACTGGACCTGATTGCCGTAGGTGTGAACCCAAATGCCACCATTTTGCTTATCGGTTTGAAGACCATTTACGTCATGTATGACCAAGTTTTTCATATAAATATGATTCAGAGTGCCAATATCTTTAGCCTCAATGGAAATCCCCATCTTTTGACCAGAGGCGGTGCCTTTGTTCGTAATTTCTAGGTTGTTAATTTCCCAATATTGTTGGTTATATAAAAACACAGCACCCGTATTCAAAATACCTCCTCCATTGATAATTGGTTTATTCCCCGTCCCGTACTGATCAATAATAATTGGACTTCCATCAGTACCAGAACCTAATGGATGCAATTGTCCTGACCATGAACCTCCGGATTTAAACAAAATGTGATCACCTGGCTGGAACGTCGTCCCGTTGACCTTAGCTAACGTTTTCCAAGCCGTTTGCTCACTTGTACCCTCGTAGGTGTTATTACCGTTAATATCATCGACATAATAGTTCGTTCCTGCTGCATAAGTGGTATCTGTCGTCAATAAAACAAACAAGCAACAGCTCAGCATAAAACTACAACAACAAATAACAAGTATCTTCATTCCTTTCACCATATACGTCACTTCTCTTTCCTTGTTGTATTTTCAAGCTTTTTCAAGCCTCAAACGGATAATGACTTGTAGATTTTTTGATTTATTATTATCTGAGCTTGCTCCACTCTTTCTCGAATCAGTAAACCCAGTTGCTGCTCAATGTATTGATTTCTGACAGCATTCCTCACCTTGTTATAATCCAGATATTGACCTGGCTGTCGTTCCTTAACATGGAACAGCACCCAAGTAGACCGTTCATCCACTATCTTGCTGGTCTCACCCACCTTTAACTCTTTGATGGCATTCCAAATGGAAGGATACTTCGATTCAGCGGAATCCTGTCCTTGGGTATACGTGATCTCTTCATAATGAGCTTGAGATTGATTGGACAGCATTAATGAGAACTCACTACAATTCTTGAGCGAATTCACTACTTGTTCTAATTGATACAAGGACGAATCTCTATTACTTTCGTTGTAAGGAAGCGATATAATTTCCAAGCGAAAATGATCCGGCTCTCGATATCGCGCCTCCTTCGTTGCCTCATATTCTTCTCGCAGCAGCTCCTCTTTGATCTGCTTGGTATTGGCCCAAGCATCTTTCAATTCAATCTTCATTTTGGAATGGCTATATTCGAAATATTGCCCTTCGTCAAATTGTGCCGGTCCATAAATGACCCCACCCTTGGCGACCGTCTCTTTCCTGCGCTTATTTTCGAGTAACCACGCCGTTAGGAAGCTTTTATAGTCCAAGGTATTGTTTAGATGTTCATCATTGGCAAGCTTATCTTCAACTTTAATACGTATGAGCGTATCCAGCGCTTTTTTCTTCAATAGCTCCTTCGGAACCTCTCCACCAATTCTTCCTTCCCAGAAACTTGGACTGTTCTCCGCTCCGTATTTGTCATGAAAATAATTAAATACGTAACTTCGATTTTGGTTCATTACCCTCAACATCTCCCCTTTCTCAATCGGAATGCCGTCTACCCAAGCCACTGTGGATGACTGAGAAGAATTTCCGCAAGATGTCATGAGCAGGCATAACAAACTAATAAAGAAGAACAGCAACCTCCATGTTGTAATTCCCCCGTTCGTTACCCTAATCTTCATTTGATTCTCATCTCCTCACCCATAAAGTATGCGCTTTCATAATAGCTTGAACGGCTCATAACAATTCTATAAGACATGTAGCTAGATATCTATGTTCGCCAACAATGAAAAGATATTCCTGTACATGGCCGCTCTTATTTATTCTGGATATTCCGCAGCAATAAAAGGGGTCCTATTGACTTTAATAGCCATAGCACCCCATAAAATTAACTTATTTGTGAACCTCGCTTATTCCTTCACAGAACCAAGCGTTGCGCCCTTCTCAAAGAACTTCTGGAAAAAGGGGTATGAAGCCACAAGTGGGAACATAGCCAGCAAAATCGCAGCCATTTTCACATTGAGCCCTAAATTCTGAGACATCGCTTCTGTCGAAGCATCTGATCCTGTCTGCGAAGAGCCGACGACAACCATTTGCCTTAGTAGCGCCTGCAGCGGCCATTTGTCTGATTTCAGATAAATGATAGCATGGAAAAATTCATTCCATCTATCCACCATGAAAAAGATGGTAAACGTCGCGATAATAGGTGTCGAGAGGGGAATGACAACTGACCAAAGAATACGGGTCTCTCCAGCACCATCCATCCGTGCCGCTTCATCCAAGCTCGGCGGCAGCCCTTGAAAGAAGGTTTTCATAATGAGAATGGTGAACGCATTCGTTAGTACCGGCAGCATGACAGCCCAATATGACTCCAACAGTCCGAGTGATTTGACTACAAGATAATTGGGAATAATGCCGACTTGGAACACCAAGGTTAAGAAGATGAGCGACATCATGATACCGCGTCCTTTGAGCTCTTTCTTGGATAAGGCATACGCCAATAAGATGGAGACCGCTACACCAAGAAGTGTTCCTACAAACGTAATCAGGACTGTATTACCAACCGACTTCATGAAGACAGGTGTGGAGAATAAATATTTGTAGGCATCAAGCGTCCATCTCGGTGGAAGTAAGAAAAAGGCACCGCTCTCCGAATCCGTAGAAAAACTAAATGAAACGGCCAGCATATACAGAAATGGGATAATGACAAAGGAGCAGAAAATAAAAAGTAAAGCGGAAAGCGCAAGATCGTAAAGTTTGAGTGATTTCATGTTCCGCCTCCTCTTAGAAAATGCCATCCTCGCCGAGTAGCTTAGCCAGATAATTGGCCCCTACGACGAGAATGAGACTAACAACCGATTTGAAGAGTCCGACCGTTGTCGCCATGGAGAAATTCCCTTGCACTAGACCTACTTGATAGACGTATAGATCAAAGACATTGGCAACATTATGAACCAGCGGGTTATCCGCCAAGAATATTTGATGGAAATTGGAATCCAGCGCTGTGCCTAATTGAAGAAGTACAAGCACCACGATAGTGCTCCGTATACCCGGCAGCGTCACATTCCACATACTGCGAAGTTTGCCAGCGCCATCAACATCCGCTGCATCGTACAATTCAGGATTGATACCAGCCAGTGCGGCGAGCAAAATGATAGTTCCCCAACCCATATCACGCCATATATGCTGCAGCACCATCATCGGCCGAAACCAGTGTTCGGAAAGCAGAAAAGGAATATCGTTACCGCCCCATTGATTAAGGGCATGATTGATGACACCGGAAGGACTAAAGAAAATCAACGTGATGCCTGCAATAATGACCCACGACACAAAATGGGGCAAGTAGAGAACAGATTGCACCAGCTTTTTATATAGCTTAAACCGTAAATCATTCAGTAATAGTGCCAGCACGATCACGAAGGGAAAATAAAATACGAGATTATACAAGCTAAGCAGCAATGTATTACGAAGGAGGATTAGAAAATCCGCTTTAGCGAACAGTTCCTTAAAGTTAGCAAGACCTACCCATTCACTTTCGAAAAAACCCCGGAAAGGGCTGTAATCCTGAAAAGCAAGTAACAGCCCCCATACCGGAAAATATTTGAAAACTAGAAAATACAGCATGCCAGGCAGCGCGAACGCATACAACGGCAACGATCGTTTCATCGCATTTCCCATCCGAATTCCACCTATCTGTCTAATTATCTAACCAACTTAGGGATGATCTTTGGTGTACTGTTCCATGTATTCTTTGAGAATAGCTCCGCCAGTCCCCGCAGCCCATGCATCGATTTCCTTCTGAACTAGGCTATAGTCACCTTCACCAAGTACGTATTTTGTGGCTGCGGCTGCTAGTGGCTTGCTATGATCTGGATTTTTACCAGCCGTTGTCGAGACATAAGGAAGGAACGGGTTAGCAATACCAATTTTGGAAATAGCTTCTAGCGTCGCTCTACTTGCTTTGAGCACATCAGGATCGATGATCGTTTTGGCGTAGTAATAAGGATCATAGCGATTTTCCATCACGAACAAATCAATACGGTCACTCGCGAAAGCTTTAGTCTGCTCCGGTGTACGCTCCGTAATCCCATTTTTAAGGCCACTTGAATGAACTCCAACAACTCCAGTTTGGAAGAACACGTCGTTTTCTTCAGAAGCTGTGAAATCCAAGAAATCAACAATTTTGGATACCTTATCTTTGGCCACGCCTTGTGGAACCACCCAAATACCGTAATAACCGGACACAACCGCTGCACCTTTTTTGCCATTTGGTCCTGTGATGGACGGGATGGCTACGATTTTGGCTCCAGGATCAGTTTTCACTAGCTTATTAACGTTGATACCTGCTGGGTCGATATGTTGAACTTGACCTACATAGGCTCCAGCTACGCCTGCATAAAACTTATCTTGTGCCGGAGTCGCCTTTTGTACTGGCGCATCTTTATCGATTAACTTATCTGCGTATGCGGTTCTAAGCCAATCCAGATAGCTTTTGTATTGCGGGTCTTGAAAGCTCGCAATAGCTTTCGTGCCATCCACCTTAAAGCTATTCGGAATGCCGAAAGCGAATGCTATAGGGTTAATCATGCCAAAAGGTGGAATTTGCGTATAAGCATCCGGCTGATTGTTGACGACCATCGGGATCGTTTTACCACTGCCTGCTGGATCCTTTTCCTTAAACACTTTAAGTGCATTCGTCAATTCATCCAAGGTTTGGGGAACAGGCAGATTGTACTTATCCAACCAGTCCTTACGCATAATGACATTCGCTTCCCCGCCTCCATACAAGCCACGAGGTCTTGGAATTCCGAAACGCTTGCCGCCTGACTCCATATTCTTCCACGTTTGTTCAGGAATGAACTCGAGGTTCTTTTTTCCTTTGATGAAAGAACTCAAATCCTGAAATGCGCCGCTTTTGACAAAGCTTTGATATTTGTCAAAGGGATCCGTGAAAAGCACGAGGTCATACTTTGCACCTGAAGTAAGTGCGACACTAAGCTTATCGGAATAGGCATCCGAAGGAACGAAATCAATATCCAGTTTGACGTTACCACGCTTCTCAATGTCAGCCTTTGCAGCATTGTTCTCTGAGTTCGGCAGTTGCCCGAAAATAATAGCAAGTACCTTCAGCGTAGTAGGTGCTGCGGTTGTATTGGAAGCTGTCGCTCCCCCTGGCGTAGCGCTCGGTGTACTGCTTGACGATGAACAACCTGCAGCTATACTGCCAAGCAGCATCGTTGCTGCCAGGATTGTCATTCCTTTTTTAATAATCATGTCGTGATCCCCTCTCGTCTATTCAATTGAACTTGCCTCATTAGTATAGTTGGTATGGAATTGCTTCTAACATGGCGTAATCATCGAACTGTGTACCCGATTTGTGAATCCTGTTAAACAACGCCGATTTCTGCTAGTAAGTAGGTTATAATGAAAATAGCCAGATGCTTACGAAACTATTTTTCTAACGAATACTCTAAAGAGGTGCAACAGCTTGCGTTTTCTAACCTTTGTCCAAAGAAGCTTCTTCGTTCGTGTCCTCTTGCTCATGATTGCCGTGTTATTAATCCCCTTGCTGATTCTGGCTGGAAGTACGCAAAAGGAAGCTGATGCCGCCATTCGAAAGCAGGTTAACCGCATTAATGACCAAGTCGTTAGGCAGATCATGGAGCGAATCGAAATAACCATGTCCCAAATTCAAACTGTAGGCAATCAATACGGATCAACACCATCCGTGCTTGCCGCATTAACATCGACAGGCAGCCTATCCAGCGATGCGATTCGTGTCAATGATGCCAGTGCAACCCTGGATATTGCAGCTTCCCTGCTGCGAAGTAATAATGATCTTGCGCTTTACAGCCAGTGGAACGACAAACTCATCACGACATCTCAGAATGTCGAATATGAGAACAAGCTGCTATTTCACGATACTGCCAAAACATTCCTACAAAGCAATACATCTTGGATATATCAAGACGCCGATGAAGAGCATGTCTATTACCAACGACGTATTCCTTTCGATACTTGGCTGGACGCGAAGGGCAGTCTGCTCATCTCTATTAAGAAAGACTTATTTCATCGTTTAATCGAAAATGTAGAGAAGGACAATAAAGGCTTCTTCACGATTGCTACCAGCCATGGGGCCGTTCTTGCTTCAACACGGCTAGGCTCACAAGATGATATCGCTGCACAAACTGCCTTAGTATTGTTCGAGTGGGCGACTAGGAACAAACCTGCACAGTTTCAGTTCCATCAATCCCTGTACTCCATCCAACAGTCAAACGATTATGATGCTACCCTGCTCATTTCTGAAATTCCACAGGGTGCTTTGACAGAGGATACAGACCGGATCAGGCAATATGTCCGCTATTTAGTCATTCTGCTTGGGGTGATAGGTTTCATCTTTGTACTTGGTTTCGCTTATTATTTATACCGCCCGCTTTATGCGGTGCGTCGCCATATTGATCGTATTAAGCAAGGTGATTTCCGAATCGTCACTACGATTCCCACCTCGAATGAAATCGGTGAGCTCAGTCATGTCCTCAATACGATGTCATCTAGGTTGCAAACGCTTGTTGAAGAGTTAAAAGAAACAGCTGACTTGAAGAGGCGGACTGAAATAAAAGCGCTGCAATCGCAAATTAATCCCCACTTCCTTTACAATAGCTTAAACACAATTCTGATGTTTGCACATCTAGGCGAGAATGGGAAAATTAAGTCCCTCATGGGCAGCTTAATTTCGCTGTTGCGTTATTCGATGGAAAATTTTGAAGGGCTCGTCCCCTTATCGAAAGAAATTGAGTACATACGGGATTACATGCATATGCTTGAACTTCGTTATGAGCGACCACTTACCTTACAAACGCAAATTGGGGAAGGTTTGATGGATATGCCCACTCCTAAATTGCTTCTTCAGCCTTTAATTGAAAATGCCTTGTTTCATGGCGTACTTCCATTGAAGCATATTCTTGGTCTCTTATGTATCCGTGTCTATGCGACTGAAGATCGCGAAGCTGTTATCCTCGAAGTTTCCGACAATGGCAAAGGCATGGACGAAGGTAGTGTTAACCAACTTCGATTACTACTAACCAACGAACAGGGTGTCGAGAATATTGGACTTCGCAATGTGTGGGAACGTATCGGACTCGTTTACGGTCATCCAACGTCTTACCATATCGAGAGTTCTCCAGGGGAAGGAACTTTATTTCGCTTCCAATTTCCATACAAAACTTGAAGGAGGATACCCCTATGTCCAAAATCAGCGTCGTCTTAATAGAAGATGAACCGCCAGCCCGTCAAGTTTTCCGGCAAATGATTCAGAAGCGCAGCGATCTATTTGAACTCGTCGGGGAAGCTGAAAATGGTGAAGAAGGTTATCTGCTTATCCAAGATAAGCGTCCTGCCCTTCTTGTTACGGATATTACAATGCCAGTGAAAGACGGATTAGAGATGCTTCGTGAAGTGAACCGCTCACTCGTAAGTCCACCCTATGCCATTATTCTAACGTGTCACGAGGATTTTCATTATGCACAGCAAGCGATTGAACTGGGGGCATCCTCCTATCTCCTCAAGGAACGCTGCCTCCTCGATGAAGATTTGCTGACACGTACCATGGAGAATGTGATCCCTGCCATATTGAACGAAACAGAAGCGCGAGCGGCTAGAGCAGAAATGGAAAAAAGGTTGCGTATACACGAGTTGGATATTGAGCGAAACCATTTTCTAGACATGCTGCTTGGACATGAGCAGGAGTGGCTTCATCATCTTGAGAGATCTGGTTATGAGACGCAAGCTGGCCCACATTCTCTCTTCTGGATTGAATTCGATCGCAGCTCACTTCGATTCTCCTTGCACATGTCAGAGGAGCTTAAGCTGTGGCAATTCGCCGCTGTAAATGTGTTGAGAGAATTTGTTAGCCTATGGGGCCCCAACCGAATTATCGCATTCGATAAGGGGCGCTTTCTCGTGATGTGCTGTGGCGAGCGAAGTTTGGAAGCCGACGCCGGCCAACAAATCTCCGACATCCTGAATCGCTTTCTTAAGATGGGAAGTTATGTACTTCATTTGCATACGTCAAAGCCGTCTGAACTGATCAGCCTATTACCGTGGATCAAACGAACGTACCGGGAGCGCGATTTGTATTTCTATGAGGAGCAGCGAGTTGCCATGACTTCCTTCTCCTCCATTGATTCCTTATTTCACTTTACACAATTGCCAACCGAAACCCGCACACTCTGGAAGGACAAATTGCTTGAAGGGTTACTTCGTGGAGCATCATCCTCGACTAGCGACAGCCCCGCTGCACGCTTCTTTCAAGTAGCTGCAGCGCATAAATGGTCCCCTCACCAAGTTCGAGATTTATTCGCTGAAGTAATGGCTGATCTTCGGACATTTACTCGTATGAAAGAGCTTCCTCCCCATCATAGTGGAGAGTCCGACACCTTACTCATAGAGGCTCTGAAAGATCGTCAAACACTTCGCTCCTTGTATCAGACATGCTCGTCATATACAAACTCGTTTACCGATAGGATGGGATCGGGCCCCTCCATCGATCGAACGGTTGCAACCATTGTTCAAACCATTAAGGAGCATCCCGAACATAACTATCTCTTAGATGAACTGGCGGAGAGTATTAACTATAGCGCAAATTACTTTGGTCAGGTTTTCAAAAAAATAACGGGCGAGTCGCTAACGTCGTTCGTTACGCATCAACGGATAGAACGTGCCAAGCTGCTCCTCCTTACCTCGGATCGAAAGACATTTGAAATTGCTCAAGATGTTGGTTTTCCTAACTATCGCCATTTCAATCGATTGTTCAAACGTATCGTCGGCTGCTCGCCTACTGAATTTCGAGACAACGATTCTTCCCTTCCTAGGGAATCGACAAGGTAACCTATGACAAAGCAAACAAGCTGGCATGAGATAATCATAAGCGCCAGCTTGTTGCCTAGTTTGGAGATTTCACCACTAATTAACTACTTTCGTTCCGATACATCACTGGATTAAGATTACTGGCAATGGGATCGCCAACCTTCAATCCAGGCATCCATTTATGCAGATCTGTTTTGCGCGCATTCGTATCTGGTTCGAGAACACACGCCCCATCCGCTACATAAATGATCGTCATAACCTCTCGAGTGAGTGCCGTTGGGTTACCAGGAGCACTATGCAACGTCCATCCAGCATGAAATGTCGCATCCCCTGCCGACATCGCACCATAATTGACTTGTAACAGTTCTTCACTTTCAATGTAATCACTTAATGTCTTATGGGATTGATCTGAAATTTCTAATCGGCTTATATAGCCTCTTTCCTGAGATCCAGAAGCAAATGTCATGGATCCAACATCCTGCGGAATGTCCACTAATGGCATCCAGAGTGTGATTGTTTTGTCCGTATCCACTGGCCAGTAGATCTGATCTTGATGCCAAGGTGTATGACCGCCTCCGGGCTCCTTGAAAAGGGCTTGATCATGGTACATGCGAACGCCATTAACCCCCATCAACTCAGCAGCAACTTTGGCAAAACGCCGACCAAATACAAATCGACGAATCATTTCATCCTGTTCCCATATATTTTGTATCTGAAGAAAAGCTTTTCCATACGTGTCTCTTTCCCCAAGAGGACGAGACTCCCGGTTCAGTCTCTTCACAACTTCCTGAATCTTAGGGCGAATTTCATTAATCATACTCGGGCTTGCTAAGCCCCGAATCAAGGTATGCCCCTCTCTCGTATAGGATTCGATTACATCCTCCGCAAGGGTATAACATGCTAAGAACTCATCACTCACTTGAACTTTTTCGCTCATTCTCACTCACTCCATTTATTCATTTGAACATCCAATAAACCAATGATATCATGGAGTAATCACAATTGATTTGCAGAAAGGAGTTTTCTTTTTGGACTTTTCCGATATGATATTCCCACTCCAACTCCATGCTGAGTTTAAAGATATCTCATCTAGTGTCCATTGGGCCAAACTTCATACTACACGCAATGGCTATGAGTATGCCGAGCGACGGATCTATGATTTTGAACTCCTTTATGTCAAAACAGGAAGCATCGTCGCTTATCTTGGCAAACATCGTTATCCGTTAAAGAAAGGTCAGATGCTGTTTATCTCATCTGGTATTTCGCATTATATCCAAGTAGAAACCCAGCCAGAAGCTGAGTTTTTGGGCATTCATTTTGATTTTTTTGACGAGCTTGAAATTTTGATCGATCAGGATATTATCGTTGATAACGAAACCGTAGATCCTCAACTCTTCTGTAAGGAACCACTAATTCAAGGTTTTGAACCTCTCAGCCTTCAGCCTGTTATTGTGCCATCCCCACAGATGATCGAACTCATGGAAGTCATCGTTGATGAGTTTAACGAACGTAATCCAGGTTATGACGTTATTTGCAAAGGACTCATGGGGCAAATCATCGTTGCACTTTTTCGAGCCCAGTTCAATATGACACAAGCTGCCCATACGTTGTACGGGGAAAGTATCATAGAGTTAACCAAGTGGCTATCCATTCACTATGGGGAAAATTGCTCTAATTCGTCTCTTGCTGCCCGCGTGAATCTAAATGAAGATTACTTGGCCAAACAATTCAAAGCCGTCACAGGCACTTCTCCCAATAAATATGTTCAAATGCTTCGTCATCGCGAAGCCAAACGTCTTCTCCGTGAATCCGATTATACAGTCGAATACATTGGACAGATCGTTGGCTACGACGACCTTCATTATTTCAGTCGGATCTTTCATAAATGGGAAGGCATTTCACCACGAGAGTACCGGAAATTGTCATTTATTTATTAATTGGACAATGGCGGGAAACAGAGCACGACTTCTAGTTCTGAATCCACTAAGGCAGTCCATGTTACTTTCCCCACCGATGCCGGAATAAATAAGAAATCTCCTTGGGCAATCGACTGCACACGACACTCTTTTCCTACGTTCCCGTCATCTCCAGTCGTTATAACCCCTGCCCCAGAGACAACGATTGCGATGATAAAAGTCTTATGCTCCTTAGGTGAATAGGTGGTTCGTACGCGTAGTCGATTCATCCCGAAAAGTCTTGTAGCATCTTCGCCAATTAGAATAGATTCCTCTGCATCCACACTCGCATGAATGAGCTGAGGTTCCTTACGCCATTGGCGAAGCATGTCCTCCTCCGAGTAATCATCATAATGAAAGCAATCAAAAAGCGCGTCAAACCCTGCACCTTGATGAATAAGCAAATCTGGTATGACACGCCCTTCAGGTGTTGTCCGCTCCGTACGCAGCGTGTAATCCGTAGGTTCCTGTACCTCGATCAAGAAACATCCCGCCCCAATCGCATGCGGAACACCTCCTTCAATGAAAAACACATCACCTGGTTGTACTTCGATTTTGTGAAGCGCCTCCAGCATACCTGTGATGTTCTGCTCATAAAACAGCCTTTCCCAATGCTCCCTCGTCACGCCTGGCTTAAAGCCGAAGAACACATGCGGCGGATCCCCATCTACCGTGCGGCCGCCTAGGATATACCACGATTCGGTTTTGCCAAAATCGGAGTCTAGGATATCTTTAGCGAATTGTTTATCCGGATGTACTTGAATCGTCAGGCGGCTGAGCGAATCAATCATTTTGACTAGAACGCCGGTTTGATTGCCAAATTTCGCTGCATGCCCCTCTCCAAGATACAAAGCTGGGTCACTTGCTATTAAATCCCTCAACAGCATAGGTTCTTCGTTATCTAACTGTATATAACTAAGACCTTCGTCCATGATGGACTCACGTCCTGGGTTACGCGCCTTGACCGTAGAGGCGATCCAATCTTCTGGAAGCTCACCATCTTGTGGATCGCTTTTGCCCTGCCAACTCTCCAGCTCTTTACCTCCGAGATACGTCCTCCACACTCTGGAAGAGAATAGCTTAAGCACCCTATCGTGTAACGCCTTTCGGTTATCTAGTCCCATCGCTCCATTAAAGCTCCTTCCTGCACCTACTCAAATCGAACCTTAAAGACACTCACATCATGACTTCCTACCGTGACAGGAAACATTAAATCACCATGCTTGGCAGCTACTCGGCATGTGGTGACCGCATACAAATCCGTAATCTCACAATTTCCATCTGGAATTTCTACCAATCTTACTTCGGAAGACAAAGCCTCTGCGCCATAATTCATTATGAATACCAATAGGCCATCTTCTCCCCGCAATGTTGAAATCTTCAGTCCAAATGTATCGGTACGATGAAGCCTTAGCCCATGCTCGCTCACAAGCTCCCTCACGAAAGCTCTAACGCTGTCTTGCTTCTCCATGAAGTACCCGTACCACAGGAATGTGGCAATCGTAACAATCTGACCCTTACCACGTGGCGTACGGAGTATTGCCGGGTCTCCGTTTGTAAAAGTGCCAACTACTTCAACAGCCTCATCATAAACCTGTAGAATCTGTCTTTCATAATAGCCGTGGAGATAGTTGTCCCTCTCACCATAATGTATATCCAGTCCTTCAGGGTCGATATCCTCAAATGTATAACCCAACACCTCATTCATCTGCCCAAATGGCATAACGCGATGTACCATGCCTGTATTGTCCACAGCTCCGAAACGTCCATCGCACACGACAATTCCGCCCTGTTCCGCATACGTCTGAATCGCTGCAGCTAATTCATGGCTTACGTTCACTTGACTAGAAATAAACAATGCTTTATACATGTTCACCGTGCCATCGATGATCTCTTCTGGAATGACATAGTCCGCTGGAATACCTTCCTCCCATAATACATCATACATCCCAGCCAATGAATCTAGATAGATGGAATCCGACAGTTTCTGACCATGGTTGCGCGAGTAGGCTTTGGTGAAATCATGATTGAGCTTATCGTACAGGATCGCTACTTTAGGAAGTTCACGGTCATACGTAGTAAATTCCCTCTCGTGATTATGTATGACCTTAGCAATTGAACCCGCTTCAAGTGCCCGAACGGTGTAGTTCCCTCGCGTGTCTACAAGGCCGCGTCCCATTGTCTGCACTCCCTTGGTGAAAGGGTCCCATTTCCAATAGATGATCCCTTTGGCTCCGTGGGATATCGCCTCCCAGCACCACCACCGCAGATGATGCGGGTGAACGACAGAGAATGGATTAAACATCGCAACATTATGGCTTTGCAGCTCCGAAATCCAGAATCTCCCCTCACGAGAAGCTGAATGTACACCCGAGAGCGTTTGCCAACGCTGTGATGGTGACAGTCCGACTGCATCATTCTTCGGATACAAGGATATGCCGAATTCATCCACACTTTCTGCGACGTTCCAATCATCCTGCGGGAGTGAATAGTGTTCATCCTTCGAAACGGACGCATACACATTATCCGCGATGGTCGGGTGATGTGGATCGACCGCTTTGACCACGGCAGCCCAATCTTTTAGAATCATGCCCATGTATGCCTTTTTAAACTGATTATAGTCCACAACGGGCATGACGCTTGCCCACATCCAATTCGAGAACTGAATTTGGGACCAGTCGTAGTACGTTTTCTCCCAAATATCATTCAGCTTTCCAATTGTGCCGTATTTCTCCTTCAACCATTCCCGGAAAGCCTGCAGCGTGAAGCTATCATAGGACTCAAACCTTGTTTCATTGTAAATGTCGTAGCCATATAACGAAGAGTAATCTTTATAGTTGGCGGCCGCTTCTGAAAATGTCTTGTGAATCAGCATCCGTACTTCGGGATGGCTATAATTGACAACACCATAGTTTGGCCCTTTATTCGTGAAATGACCATCAGGATCCACTGCGAAATACTCAGGCCGCATCACGAAATCCGGCATATATTCGAGGAACGTAACCTGTCCTTCCAGCTCCATGATAATCTTCATATCCAGATCTTCCGCTATTTCTAGAATTTTACGTCCCGTATGGAAAGGATAATGCGGCAGCATGCGATCCTCCCACCAATAAATCGCTGGCCATATGACAACTGTATTCATACCCATTTCTTTCATACTCTCAAGCGAATGGCGGATATCCTCAAGTGTAAATTCCCTTTGTATCTTCAACACCGTGCCATATGAAAATTTAGACATCTTATTATGTCCCTCCTAGGTTGTCTTCATATCTGTTAATCATCCTAACTATACGCCAACCGCCCGGCTTCCCCTATCCCGATTTTTCAGAAAAAAGTAGACTTTCTTCCGTTTTTGGCTGATGATAATAGCAACTTAAAGGAAAGTGAGCCCGCCCCATGCGCTATTTCACATTGGAACAAAATATGAGCCCCGATTTCCCCTTTAACCTAACCGTGAAAAATAAATCGCAGTTACTGCAAGTCGGGCTGCATGCCCACGATTACTTCCAAATCTGTTATGTCCAGATGGGCAGCTGTATACATGTTGTTGAAAATCAAAAAGCCACCCTTGTAAAGGGTGACCTCTTTTCGATTCCGCCACATTATGAACACGACTTTGAGCTATTTGCGGATAAAGATATTGAGCTTGTCCACATCGATTTCATGCCTTATTTGCTCGATAGCTCCTTACTAGGTCTTAGCGATATGGAGAGCTTCGTGAAATTCGCTTTCATTCACCCTTTTGTGCAATTGAATGACTCTCTGCTTCCAAAGTTGAATCTCTCTTTTCAAGGTCAGCAAATCATCGAGGCACTCATCCGTGAGATGCAAACTGAATGGCAAGGACGTCAGGAAGGCTTTGCACTCATCATCAAATCCCTTATTCAGAAACTACTCGTTGTCGCAGGGCGTGAGTATGCGGCCTTCATGGCACATCGGGAAGATAAACGGCATGTGCAGGCTAACCGTAGTCATTTTGATAGGGCAATTGCATTCATTGAAATGAACTATCACCGGGACATCAAGCTTAGCGATGCAGCCGCAGAAGCTACCATGGCGGTTAATTATTTCTCAACCATGTTTAAACTGCTTACAGGACGTTCCTTCGTGGAATATGTGACTGATTTGCGTTTGAATGAAGCGCTCCGACTACTTCTTGAAACTAGCGAGAGTATGGAGCAAATCGCTTTTCGTGCTGGCTTTAACCATATGACGCATTTCTACCGTGTGTTCAAAAAAAAGACTGGGATTACGCCCAGCCAGTATCGAAAAATGAAGCATATTTCTCTTTCATAATCCAGGTATATAGCCTATTTATTTCCAAGTAAATTGTATAACGCTTGAGCCGTTTCCATTCGTAAAGCCGTGGAAGAGGGAGAGAAAAGCTCGTTCGAGATGCCTGAAAGAATGCCTAATTCGATAGCCTTATTCACATCTTCTACTGCCCATGTGGAAATTTCGCTTTGATCTGTAAAGCCATCCAGTTTACGATTAATTAGCGAATAGCTGCCATTCAAATATTCATAAGCTCTAACTAATAGGATCGCCATCTGTTCTCGTGTCATTTCCGCTTTCGGATCAAATGTCCGTTCCGTAACACCCGAGACCAACCCGGCTCGACTTGCTGCAACAACATCTTGGGCATACCAGGCATTCTCCTGAACATCTTCGAAGTCCGAAGTCAATGTTGATTGCTTCTTCAAATGTAAGGAGCGAACCAACAACGCAGTAAACTGTGCTCTCGTCGTTTTCCCATTAGGATTAAATTCACCCGAAGTCATACCTTCAATGATATGTTTCGCAGACAATACCTGCACAGCTCGTGAGGCCCAATGTGATTCAGGCATATCATCAAACTTCTTATCATACGCCAGTACAGCGTAAATGCCCGGTTGATCCGGCGAGAATATAGCTTTTTTAGCCGCTACATCAATAGTACCACCGACATATTCCCATTTCCCGCTGGTTTTATTATAACTATAGACGCCTAGTAGCGCAGTATCCTTGCCTGTAGAATCAAACGGCAGCACAATTTCAACACCGGATTGGAGCTCATTCGCTGACCACGTTGTACCAGCCTCAGATCGTATGCTTAGTGCAAATTCAATAGCTTGACCTGCTAAATTGACACGAACGGTAGGATCCGTTACACCTGCTTGCAAAATAGAAGACTCCATAACGGGCCGCGCCATGATATCCAGTGTAGTTTGACTTTCATCGCCAACTATTTTGTCCTTGAGTGCCTTTAAAATTTCGGGCTGAACAGTCATCTGAGCTGTCACTCCAAGAACTTTTAGCAGAACATTCGGAATCTGCTTAGTTGGCACGGAGACTGTATCCTTATCAGATCCCATTTCTACCATAGCTTTGTCATCTTTTACTATGACGATATCTGGCCGTACTGTTGGTCCATTAGGCTCGGTCGATTCAGGATCTGTTGGTTCTGGATCTGTTGGTTCTGGATCTGTTGTGCCTGTTCCTGTTTCTTCTTCAGGTTCAGGTACCAGTTGCAAGGAGACATGCTGCGATTTCCCCATCGTATCCTTTACATTCACTTTGAATTTCAGCGTAGGACTCAGTTGTTGAATCTCAATTCGATTATCTTTGCTAATCACATGTTGAACAGGCTTATCAAGCTCAATTTCAATGAACCCATTATTCTCTAGCGTTGGATCAGCAACAGCAATCTCATATTCCCCTGTATGTGTATTCCCTTTCAGCATAACCGATGCTTGGCTATTTGAGGTTATACCACCAACAGAAGTTACTTTATCCTTCCAGAAATTGAAGCCAGTCATCCCCAGCTTATTCTCACGAACCGCTTGCACGTCTTGTGAATTGGCCAAAACCGTATAATCCGGCGACGAAGCATACGCTGAGGTTTCGTTCTTGCTAGCATTAGGCAGAATAGCATATTGATAGCTATCATGAGTTGGATTCGAACCGTGATCAAACCACATGGTCAAATAATTATTTTTTAAGAGCTCCGTAGGTATCGTTGCTTCAGGCGGATTGCTCAGGCTCGTATCGGAATATCGGCCTTCTTGTTCCGCACGCATCAGTTTAAGTGATTGCGTACCCGGAAAGACATAGCCAATATCAGCACCAGCTACGTTGCCTTGCAAATGAACCCATTCCGGATGCTCCAACGTTTCTTCTCCAAAGAATCCATTCTTTGGCTCCCCATTGACATAGAGTTCATTCGTATTCGTTGAAGACAGCTTACGCTGTTCGACAATCGTTTCTACGCTCTTATTATCTGTACTTGAAATATCTGAGCCTAAGGCAATAATTTCATTGTCAAAAGTAAACCACGACTTATTCGCCTTCAACTGTGTGCCATTCTGGATTAGATTCATGCCAGTAACCCCATATCCGCCTAATACCGCGCCACCAGCCCAAGAGTTCGCAGGAGATGATTCCCCATCGCCATATTGGTACTGGTCTGACGTTCTAGGTCTCACAACGACAGTCGTACCTGGTAGGCGATACCAATTAAGGGTTGCCCAATAATGATTCGTATACTGCGATAAATCATTGTTGTACAAATAGGTCATGCCATCACCGGTATACCAGCCTTTCGCATTTTCACCATTCGTCAACTCATAAGTCACGATTCGCTTAGAACTCTTACTCACTCCGAAAAGATAGCCATTGCCCACATGTACGCTGCGAGCCATCGCATTCATTTCAAAATGTTCGGGTAGTTCAACGATGGGTTGAATAGCCGGGTCTTCGATCCACTCTTTGATCGTATCAGCCAAATCTAGAGGAAGTTGACTGTAAGTCAGCCCTCTAGCCAAAAGAAACTGGAAATGATATTTAATGAAACTTTTTAAATAGGCGGCCCTCTCCTCTGAAGCCGTTTGTGCGATCCGGGACATACCAAGCAATATATTTTTGGCCGATCCATAGGCATCTAAGCCTTCCCTAACGATCGCGCGTCCACGTGTCATATCCAGAATCTGTCCTTTGTACATAACTGGAGCATATCCTTCTCGGATCCATCGATACACATGCTCTATCTCAGGAACTACGGGCTGCCAAGTACTCCCATTCAATAACAGCAGTAAATTCCCCATGCCACTAATCAACACTTCACCATAACTGCCTGTATACGCGACCTTGCTATGCTGAATAAATGAACCATCCTCATAGAAACCATCGCCCGTTGTCACATAATCAAAAAGAGGCGTCAATCCATCACGTGCCTGAATAAGACGATCATAATTTTTCTCAACAAGACCCATTCTCGTTTCAATCAACATAATATCCGAACGATTAGCCCCCACCTGCGTAAACGTAGGTAAACTAACATCGCCAATGTAATGATCGATACTTGCTGTGTTCCTAGCAATCTGCTCTGGCGTCAAATCGTCATACATGAGAATGAGAATATCCGCTAACCGAGTGGGTATACCGATATCCCAGTTCCACCAATTACCAAACTCCACGCCTGTGTTCGTATATAAATGATCTAACATCCAATCCATAGCTTGAAGAATGTCTGACTTTAACGCAGGGTTGTTAGTAAGCAGTGCTCCTTTCGTTGCATATGACTGTGCCATCGTTTTCAATCGTGTATAGTGATCGAGGACAAACGTTGAATCCGAAGTGGATGGTACTACATCTGTCCAAAGTGTTGTACTTGCCCCGTTTAATTGTAAGCTATCCCAATACAATTGGGCTTTCGCTGCATTATCATCAATTCTGCTTTTGATCTCACTGTTCGTCACGTCTAAAGAGTCTTTCCCCGTAATCGTTTCTTTCCAGCGAATTCTAAGTTTATCGTACTCTTGCGGATCCTTCAGCACGGGAGCTTTTACTTCAATCGTCGCAATTGCTTGTTTACCATTGGACGAAGTTGCCGTTATGGTGGCTGTGCCTACTTTCAATGCCCTTATATGCCCATTCTCATCAACACGAATCATACTGGGATTATTTGATTGCCATGTCAGCAGCCTATCGGTCGCGTTTACTGGCGCAACAACGGTTTCCAATTGAAAGGTATCATAGTTGGTTATTTGTAAGGGCGCATTCGTAAAACTTACACTTACAAGGGGAATGAACGGCGTTACGGTTACTGAAGTATGGCTTGTAATAGCACTATTTAATTCTGATGTAGCTGTAATCGTTGCATTTCCTGCAGCAATTCCAGTGACTACCCCATTCGTATCAACCGATGCAACACTCGAATCGGATGACTGCCAGATCAGTTTCTTGTTCGTTGCGTTATCAGGTTGAAATACGACCTGTAATGGATGTGTTTTTCCTTCAACCAAGGAGGCCTGGTTGGGTAAGGCAATGTTGGTCAATAGTATCGGTTTACTGACCGTTATCGGAATCGTTTTCATGAACGCACCCTCATAGGTGCTCACAGTAACGGTCGTGTTGCCCTCTTTTATCGCGCTAATGAAGCCATAAGTGACGGTAGCCACTGTTGGATCATCCACGTGCCATAAGAAACGTTGATCTGACGCATCTGCGGGTAGGGTAGTTGCCGTAATGGTGGAACTGGTCGTCTCTGATAGTTCAAGTGCATCAAGTGAGGTAGATAGACCTGTCACGGGTACATAATCCGAGAGTTTGAGATCATCCACATACCACTCCCCCTCAACCCCACTTTTAAAATATTGATATAAATAAATGTGTCTGATATTCAACCACGCTGCTGGAAGAGAGGCTTCTCCTAGAAATTGATCATTGGCAAAATAGCTTACCTTCCTGGCAGCGTTATCCACGAATAGTTTCAAACGATACCACGTATTCGCCTCATAATTGGCCAATGCAACATTACTCGCATCCCTTATTTTTCCTGTGTTATCAAATGTAAGGACAGACACATTCGTAGTTGTCGTAGCGGGAACAGGTGCGTTCAAGCTCCTGAACTGAATGTCCCTGCGATGCTGGGTACTGTTCATATAGACGTTAGCTTCGAACACGAGATTGCCCGAAATTCCTGAATTTCCAGCAATGGCTCCACCTAAATTGTTTCTACCCGTATTCAGGTTTGTTGTATTGGAGACCATCTTGAGACTGTAATTATTACGCAAGGGGGCTTGTGCCATCATGACATAATCTGTATTTGCTGCCGAATTATAAGTACCCCAGGCGCCTCCAATCGTACCCGTGTAGGTGGTCCCATTGTAAATCTTCGTGTTCTTAGGTGTTGCACTTTCGTCATAATTCACGCTAACATGTACGGTTGTTGCCGCTTTTGCGGGTGGCAATCCGCCAAGCCCCGGATTTATCCACAATGAGAAGGAGATCACAAGAACCAGTATACTAGCCATACATTTTTTGCCCGAAAGTCTCATACTACGCCCCCATTTTTTATCATTTCATCTGCAAAACAAACTCCCGTGGCATTGCGTCCTTACACGCAATTTCGATTACTGTCGTATGCTCATCTCCATTTCTTGCGGCGAGTCGACAACCCAGATACTCACCTTTCATAATCCAATTCCCTCTTAGAATGAGCCGCATCGTGGACGGAATGCTTTCAGCACGAACCCATTGTCGAGAATAGACGCTAACTTCTATTCGGTTACCCTCTTCATCATATTGATCAGATTCGTTGCCCTCATATAAACGTAAATCAGGATCGACTGCGCTTATGATCAGTTCATCGCCTGACTCCCGAATCATAACCATCGCCGGTGTGTCGATATCACGAAGCCATCCCTCGTCAATGCCTGTATTTGCTTCAAATAACGCATAAGCCGTGGTTTCGTTCGCATGATCCTTAACGATGTGTGCGTTGCGATCTTTGCGCAGCACGCTATACGCCGCTGATGCGACTCTTTGCATGCTATTGCAAAAGGCTTCGAGATCATCCCGATCCGTTTTCACAAGTATCGTATATTCGTAGCTGCCTTGTTGAGGTGCACAGCCATGCGCCAACCAAGCGGCAGCAAAACTCCCCTGTGTATCCGCATCGGTAGCTTGATGTTTGGAATACTGCACGCTTCTGGACACCGACACACTTTGACCTGCTGGAATGTAATAACCATTCTCCAAATGATCCATAAGCCATATGGATTCCTCCAGAACATGCTCATACGCATATGGAAACTCACTAATCGGGCTATGGTTATTCACCCAGATTGGACTCTCCTGATCAGCGAGATGATTCTGAAACAGTGTCGTTTCAGTTGGACAGGTCGTATTCGTGTTCACGATATCGGAGCCTAGACAAATGATCCGATTATCGAAGAAGAAGACCGATTTGCGAGCACGGTGACTGCCTTCATATTTCGGATGCTCGTGCAGCTTCATCGCAAACATACCGTTCCGTCCTTCCAAATTCAATCCTCCAGCATATGTTTCGTCTGAAAGCAGCATCTCTTCGAATCCGCTGAACGTATCCACGTTTCGTACATCCGAACGCAATTCTGGGATCGGTTTGTGCACAGTCGTTGTCCCTGGCCAACGGTTCCAATCCCAACCGTCATGATGATAGCCGCTAGCCTCATTATTGATCGGCTGGCCTTGACTCATGATCTGCACATGGCCATGCGATATGTAGCGACCATAGAGGTTGGCGCTGACATACGATTCGTTCGCCCACAAATAGCGACTATGACCTCTTGCGCCTACTAGCCACGAGCCTCTGCGATGTATCGCTAACGCTGCAAAATTCATCGTCCAATGTCCATTGGGGTCCTCTTCTGGTCTCATCCCCATCTCTAAAAACCGTTCAGCGACTTCTGATTTCTCCTCGTGATGATGCAGCCGTAAATAAGCAGCAGCCACCTCTTTATCAACCGACTGTAACCCATCAGGAGTTCCAGCTAACGCCATATATTTGAACGGCTCAACCTCCAATTTCCCTTTCCCCGTAGGATGTCGTGATGACAGACTTACCAGCCACTCGTATTTATTGGTGTACAATCGCATGGCTAGAAGCGCTTTGCGAACAGAGGCTTGAGCTTGTTCAGCCACTCGGTACGGAGTACCACTTAGCAGATAGATGACAGGCGTAACGCCGAGGAAGCCGCCTATTGCGTATGCGGGGTAATGGTTAACATGATGGTAGGCAGAACCGTCTAATTTGTAGGCCGATCTTAGTCCTGGTGCTGGTAGTAGTGATTGACTGAGCCATTCACTGAACGAAATCAGCTCATGTACTTTCGTTGGGGAATCGGGCATAATCAACAGGCTTGCCAATATGCCATGAAGAGTCGTGTTGAAAATATCGATATTCCCTTCAATGTCTTCAAACGATGAGTGAATGCGCCCTGCGCCGCTAAACCAATACATCGTTTGCTGTGTTCGTTCAAGCCGCCCTGCTTGCGCCAATTCCTCCCGCATCAGATATACAGCCGGATAATAATTTCGATAATTGTAACCGAAATGATGGACAGTCCCTTGGGAGCTGCCATACGTCCAGCCTTGCTCATCCATATGGTCCAGTGTATCGACAAACATTGCGCACAAATCTTGCTTCCAACTCACATGTTCTGTGGACCGAAAGCAGACGGCGATGTCCAACATGAAATCTGTATACGCAGATAGCTGTACACAGTTCGCAAGTTCCTTCCATCGTTCTTTCTCTTCCTTTGGAAAATGGTCGAAGAAAGGAAGGTCAATCGACCTTCCTGAAATTACATCCCCCTTGTGTGAAATTCCGAAGCTGGAGAAAACTTCCTTTATTCGCATCACATCTTCTTGCGTCACATCACGTTCTTGAAAGACCAATTGCTCAAACCGCTTATGGATAATTCCATGCGCCCTTTGCTGTTCGGAGGATACAACCTTAGGCGCTGGCTGTCTCCCCTTCAGTTCATCAAAAGCAAGCAAACTAAGCCAATGAGCATTCGCTTTCTGATCTGCCTCCAGATTAACGAACGGTACTTGTTTGTCGCGTGTGTGAAATCGAGGATCGATGCGCGTGTTCAGCATTAACTGATTGATGTACAACGTCCCCGTGGCGATTGACCTCGGTGCGTGAATCGTCAGCGTGTCCATTTCCGGGTGAGGATTCCCTTGCATATCTCGCTCATAAGCAACCCAAGCCGTACGCCACCCGCGGAAATTGAGGTGAAACTCAAACCGGCAATCCGCCTTATCGTTCCGTCCAAATTGAAAGGTAAGTACATCGGATATTGGCTCACCGTTATAGATCCATACTACGAATGAATCGCGTTCCTGACTGCTCGAGCCCTCTTGATAGGGACGATAGCAAATAGGTTCATTCACTTTCAGATAGGAATCCGCGCTGTAATCCCATTGCAGACTATGCCTTCCGTATTTGTAATACTGGTCGGTTATTTCTAAGCGTGCGTTGTTATCACAACCAAATTGCGATGGGATTTCATTGTCAAAAGAAAATATCTTCATGCTTACTACTCCCCTATCACCGTACCGTTATTTCGTTGCCTGATAGCGGTCATACACCGTTTGATAAATCTTCATCATTTTATCCAGACCCATTTCGTTCAACTTCTTCACATAGTCGTCCCACTCTTTGTCAATGCCGCCAGACATCATCCATTTCGCATACATCTTGCTAACATAGGCATCTACATCCGTCAAATAACGTGAAATCTGATCGTTTTCTTCGGCAGTAAAATAGGCTTTCGGGAAAGAATCATTCACAAGAAATGGCGCGTACACGGCATCAATGTCGATTTTGGTCCGTTTTCCTGAAGAAGCAGCTACAGCCATGTCACTTGCCGCCTTAGTGGTTGCCCAAACGGAATAAGCAGTTGGAGGTACTTGTTTGAAATCATCCTCATTAGCCCCTGTTGGAAGATTCACAACTTCGTACTTGCCATCGGAGCGTTCTTTCAAGCTCTGGCCACCAATTACGCCTTTGCTAAGCTGCATAGAATTTTTCGCGTCATACATGTTATCAATCCAACGAATGGTTGCTTCGGGATTCTTATTCACATTCGTAATCGCGAATGAACCTCTCAGTAGAATTCCCGCTGGGTACTCCGCCCACACTGGCTTCTGTCCAGCTGGCCCTTTCAGTGGCGGAAGCGAAACGTAATCTTGATTAGCCGGGTTCCAGTCAAATGCTACGCCTACAATCCCTTTAGCGGTTTTGGCATTGAACACCTTGGCATCCTGCGTAAAGCTTTCCTGATCGACCAAGCCTTCCGAAATCAACTTGTTGACATATTGGATAGCTGCCTTGTACTCCGGTTGAACAGCCGTATAAATTACTTTGTTATTCTCAACGGACAGGTGATTGTTACCTGCTTTGTGAACATCACGATCGATACGACCGAAAGCACCGAACAAGGAGTTCACATCATTATTCCAATTTTGAAAAAAAGACATAGGAATCTGATCCTTCTTGTTATTACCTCCAAGATCGTTTTCTTTGAAAGCTTTCAAGGTTTGATACAATTCATCGGTTGTCGTCGGCATAGGCAGCTTCAGCTCATCTAACCATTTCTTGTTGATAAACATCGTTGATTTCGTTCTAGAATACGTTTCATCAATAGTCGGCAGTGAATAGATATGTCCGTCCGGTGCCGTTAACTGCTTTTTGTACACGGGATTATCCTGCAGCAACTTCTTTACATTTGGTGCGTAGGTATCGATATAGCCTTCCAATGGAATAAGAATGCCCTGAGAACCATATTTCACTACATCCGTATCTTCACTCAAAATACCATGCGCATAGAAGGCGTCCGGCAGCTCGCCGCCGGCAAACAGCAGGTTTTTCTTTTCCTGCCAACTGCTTCCCGGTGTCAGGTTCCAATTGATATGGATGTTTGTTTTCGTTTCGATATCTTGAAAAAACTTATAATCGTTCAAATCTTTGCCTGATGGCGGTTTGAAAGCAGCAATGTTTAACGTCAGCTTTTCTTTGGCAATTGGAAAATCGGTTACGTTAAGATTGCTCGGTACTTGCGCTGTCGTCGTTTTTTGGTCGTCTACGGTTGCAGCCTGCTTATCTCCGCAACCTGCAAGTCCAACAGCCATACTTAATGTGAGTGCAACTGTACCTAATCCCCATTTATGATTCATATGCCAGCACCATACCTTCCGAATAGTTATTATCTTGCATGATCAAACATGAAATCCGTGACTACCCTTTTAATGAACCAACTAACGCGCCTTTAACAAAGTATCTCTGAAGAAACGGGTACAAGATCATCATTGGTAGACTGGAAACGATAATAATCGCGTATTTCATCAACTCGAGCTTTTTTTGCTGCTCTTGTGAGCCGTCCATTAAATTCTGCAGGTCAGAACCTTCGTTCATAATGAGGATGTTCCGCAGTATAATTTGCAGCGGCTGCAAGCCGTTGCTTTTCAAATAAATCAACGCTTGGAAATAGGAATTCCAATGCCCTACGGCATAAAAGAGCACCATCACCGCGACAATCGGCATCGCCAACGGAATTGCGATTTTCACAAAAAACTTAATGTTCGAGCATCCATCAATCATGGCCGATTCGAGCACCTCCGTTGGCACGTTGGACTGAAAAAATGTGCGAACAATGATGACATTAAAGACCGAAACCGCATTCGGAAGGATCATCGCCCATGTTGTATTTAAAATGCCGAGATCTTTGACTAGCAAGTAGGTTGGAATCAGCCCGCCACCAAAAAACATTGTAAATACAAGCAGGAACATGAAAGCATTTCTTCCAACAAGGTCTGTCCTAGAGAGCGCGTAGCCGGCCATAACTGTCAGCACGACATTTAACGTTGTTCCGGTAACCGTGTACCATAATGAATTTTTAAAACCAACCCAAATGGTCGCATCGGAAAACAGCCTTTTATAACCATCCCATGTCACTTCTTGAGGAAAAAATAACAGTTTTCCAGAGTAAACTAAATCTGGATTTGTCACAGAAGCGGTAACAACAAAATAAAGCGGATAGAGAACAAGTAGGAGCAGCACGACAATCAACGAATAGTTGATAACATCGAAGGTCATGTCCGTCCTATTTTTAGCCAGCTTCATACATTTCCCTCCACCCTTTTACCATAAGCTCGTTTGTTTTAACGATTTGGCAATTTGGTTCACACTTATTAATAAAATGAAGTTAATGACGGTATTAAACAACCCAATCGCAGAAGAATAGCTGTACTGTGCTTGTACAAGTCCTGCTTTATACACGTAAGTTTGAATCGTCTCGGATGAATCAATATTGAGTTGATTTTGCATCAAATATACCTTCTCGAAGCTTACACTCATCATATGACCCATATTCATGATCAGCATAATGATAACAGTCGGCAGGATCGCTGGGATATCGATGTGAAAGACACGCTGCAGTTTCGTTGCTCCATCGACAACCGCTGCCTCATGATACTCTGGATTCACAGACGTCAGTGCTGCCAGATAGATGATCGTTCCCCAACCTATATTTTGCCAAATGCCGGAGAAGACAAACACAGTCTTGAACCAGTCTGCACTGCCCATAAAGAAGATAGGCTCGATGTTGAATACACCCAATAGGCTGTTTACAGCACCTGTTTTGGGAGACAAAAGTAAGTACACAATCCCGACGACAACAACCGTGGAGATGAAATGCGGCGCGTATGTAATCGTTTGCACAAGTCGCTTAAAACGCTCATTGGTCAGTTGGTTAATCATAAGCGCTAAGAGGATTGGAGCAGGGAATGCCACGAGAAGCTCAAATATACTGATCCCCAGCGTATTTCTAATAATGGTTCCTAGTTGATAAGATTGAAAGAACCGTTCAAAATTATCGAAGCCCACCCACGGACTACCCATGATCCCTTTAATCGGATTGAAATTTTTAAAAGCAATCTGCACACCATACATCGGGACATAATGAAAAATAATAAAATAGGCAAGCGTCGGCAGTAGAAGCAAGTACAAATCATAGTTACGAATGATTCTTTTAATCGTGAATGACATTTTGTTTTCACCTCCACTGGATCTTATTTGTTATTGAAGCATTTCCTCGTATTGAATCCGCCTTCATAGTTGTAATCTAACCATCTACACGACATCGGGTAAATAAGTGAGATCGCCAATCCACCTATGCGAGATTTATGATCCCCATGAATTTCAATCTGATATGCCAAATATGAACCGTATATGTGCTGTTTATAGCGTTTCTCCACCTATTTAACTTGCTTTCGGTATTCGCCAGGCGTTAGACCCACTTGCCCTTTGAACGTACGGATAAAGCTAGACGCATCGTAGTAACCAATCTGTTGCACAATCTCCTTAACAGACATGTTAGGGTCTCGAAGCAACTGTTTGGCCTGTTCGATCCTTATCTCTTTCAAATATTCCATGACCGTTCGACCGGTCTGTTCTTTGTAATAACGGCTCAAATAGGATAGGGAGAGAGCAAAGTGTTCGGCAATCTTTTGTACAGAGAAATCATATTCACGATAGTTTTGCCGCATATATTGGTTTATTTGGTCAATCATTACGGCAGGGGATGCCGACTTGGGCAGGTCAAGGAAATGACATAATGTTGTGCAAGCGGTTGTGAGTACATCAGCAATTTCATCGAATGTCGTATAATCGGTCAATGCTAAAATGTCTGGTAAGCTATCCATTGCGCTTCCTGGTCTGCGCTTCTCCATGCAGGTACTAAATTTATGAATCATGTCATAACAAAGTTCTTTGGCGATAAACAGCGTCATTCCGCTTTGTTTCATTTTCAAGGTGATTTGTTGGACGCACATGGTAATCCGAGCTGCTTCACCACTCTGCAGCACGATCTCCAATTCGTCCAGAACACGTCTGGGATTTAATAATTCGGCATGATCATGTGCCATAAGGTCATCGAAGAAGATCACGCGCTGGTTGCCTTTGATCATCTTATAATCAATCGCGGTTGATGCCTCCAAATAGGAACGTCCCACTTGCGAAAGTTCCCGATATCCGTTTCCGATCCCCAGTGTAATCGGGATATCAAACGTCATACTCAAATGATCATGTAAATCGTTCATCCACAGCTTTCGTTCCGCTGGACTGCCTCCCCAAGACACAATAAAAATAGCTCTTCGTTCTTCTAAGCTGATCTTTCCATGTCCGATGGCATATCCCCCGAACTGCCGCTCCACTTCTGCAATCAATTGCTCCCTGTAGAACAATTGGGAAAAGGGGAGCTCTAGGATCATCACCGTGATATCTGGAAAAGGGAACGTAACACCAACCTCTTCACCCCGTTCATTCACATCGTCCAGTGTTTGAAATTCTCCCTTCAGAAGACTGCCAAGAAAATGGTCTCTAACCGCTGAGCGATTTTCTTCCAACTTGCGGCCTAAGGTTCGATTAGAATCGGCAATATCGTTGATCATAGCGCCAATTGCTTCAAATACGTTCGATTTGTGAATCGATTGACCTCGAATTGTTTCTACGAGAACAGCTAACTTTTTAACCGGGTTGTAATTCAATACCATAACAACGTAAACGAATGCCCCGCCAATGATTAAAATGACTAGCAAGTAGCTAATCCACTTCAAGATAGCTTGATTTACGGGTGCAACAACGGATGCATAAGGCAGCATAATGACGTAGGTCAGACCACTTTGCGTTGATTTCTGCAAGGAAACAACAAACTTTTGATGTTGAAACTCTTGAATATGCCGTTTGTCCACCCCATTCACAATTTGCTTATAAAAGTCGACAGATTTCAAGAAATCCTCTTGTTTATACGCGGATATTACCCTGCCTAATTGATCGAAAACGATCGCATTCCCATTCGGCAACAGCTGATCGGGATTAAGTCCTTTCAGTAAGGTATCTTCTTTTAATTCAAACAATACGGTACCATACGGTTTTTGGTTCCTTATTGGAATCGGTACGAGATACGTAATTAAACGTTGAAGAGGTAACCCCTCCATCCTAACGTCCTCTGCAGGCCGAAGTATGGTGGTGTTCACATGATTTAAATCAGCCTTAAACTGATCTTCGCTCCATTCGGTAAACTGATAAAATTTACTGGCAAAATCATTAACTTTATAGGTACTTAACGAAGTGTATAACTTCTCAGATCCGCGGATATGGAGAACAATTTCACGTATACTGTCATCGAGAATCTTACTTTCTAATATCTTTTTTCCTTGATAGGCACTAAACATGTCCTCCTGTGCAAGTAAATAAGGTGACAGCTCCGGAGCTTCCGTAATCTGATTGGCAATTTTATTCATCAGAATGAGTTTGTTATCAACTTCGCGCTGGAGGCTATTCAAAAGCGACTGATTGTTTCTCTCAACTTCGTCCCCCACAATCGTTGATAATTGAAAATACCCTGTAATTCCCAAAAATAGCATAGGCAACAGAAGAAGCAAAGTAAAAGAAAACAAATAACGGTTAAAAACCGTCATAACCCTGCGTCTATATCTCGTAAAGTTCATCACCATTGCTAACGTTCATCCTTTGGGCTGTGACATCAACTTATGCTTATCATTATGCCTAGTTTCACCAGAATCCAATAGGTGAATGTTTTATACCCCTGTACAGGATGAAAAAACAGTTAGGATCCGATTTTGCGGATGCTAACTGTTTTTTTAAGGGGGCTGGTAGATCCCATTGCCACATAGGGAGTTGGGTCAAGCTATACTAACTGGAAATATGCAGACTACTTTACCTTTACCTTTACCTTTACCTTTACCTTTACTTCTACTTCTACCTCTTACTTCTACACACTAACCTTCCTCCACCACCACAAACAAATTAGATGGATTTCATGTTGTTATTTCTGCTGATTTTCGCCCTTTTGGAGCATTAGATGGATTTTCTACAGTTAATTCCGTCTACAAACCACCAATTCGCCATTCTATCTTAAATTAGATGTGCTTTTTCCATTTAATTACTAAATTCCCGTCTAAATGGCTAGATTAGCTGTACTTTTTACATCTATTTGAAAGCTATCTACTCAATTGAGCACTACTCCTACTCCAACTCCCCCACCACTTCTACCAACCAGGAATTCACACATTTAACTATCTTACTTCGCCTTCCGTTCATACCAGTAACCTGGAATGCCACGCTCCAACCGCATTAAGGCTTCCAGATAGTAATAGTCGCCCCAAATCATATAGTCGTCCAGGCCATTATTGCCTCTTACATGATAGGAACCGTGTTTCAGCAAGCCTTCCGCTTCTTCACCAATCGTTGCATACTTGTTTACAAGGGAATGCATCGTGTGATCCAATCCCTGCTGGATCCAGCCTCGATCTCCATCCTCTTCTGGCAGGAGATCCAACAACTCCAGCATTCCGCAGGCCGTAATAGCCGATGCCGAGCTGTCGCGACTTGTATTCGCTTCAATCGGCACGTTGAAATCCCAATAAGCAACATGATCTTCTGGTAAATGATCAATGAAATAACGTAACAACCGTTTTGCCGTTTGCAGGAAGGCAGGATCCTTCGTGTAGCGGTACGAAAGTGCAAAGCCGTAAATGCCCCACGCCTGACCACGCGTCCAAGTGGAGCCATCCGTATAGCCTTGATGTGTACCGCCACCAAGTGGATCTCCTGTCTCCTTATTAAAATAAAACGTATGATACGAAGAATCATCGCCCCGTACCAGATACCGTCTGGACAGCTCAGCCTGTTTGTAGGCGACTTCGGCATATTTCGAAAGTCCTGTTATTTCCGAAGCCCAATACAGCAAGGGCAAATTCAGCAAGCAGTCGATAATAATCCGACCACCATTCTTCTCATCATGTTCCGAACCCCATGCTTGCAAGTAGCCACCTTGCTCCCGCCATCTGCCTAACAAATGATCCGCCGCTTGCAGCGCGAGATCACGAGTACTTTCGTCCTTTTCTACGATCCATCCTGCTAATGCCGATAATCCATACAGGAAGCCGATGTCGTGATGTTCTAAGCATACTTTCGCCGCCAACCGCTGTTTAAAATCTGCAATTTGCTGCTTCGCTTGATCTCGAAAAAATGTCTCTTGACTATACTCATAGCTTAGCCAAGTAAGCCCTGTATGAAACCCTTCGATCCACTCCTCATTCGCAGACCAAGCATATCGATTTTCATTGGTGATATGTGGAAAAGTCCCTGGATGTCCCTCCAAGTTCCGGCGAATTTTGCCGATGGCATCTTCAATTGCTCCACGCCACATCGCTGTCATCCTCCCTGTTTTTCCGTTTCATCTTCGGTATTTCAATCCTCACGCCAGTTCAAACTTATCATTTGTACGAATTAACCAGCTTTGCAGCTCTTCCTCTAATGACATCAGAAGATCCGTATGTGGCCGCTCGCTAAACACAATAGGGTTGAGCTGATAAGGGTCCTTTTCATGTTCATATAATAATCGCTGCACTTCTGCGCCAGGCGCATAACCTTTATGGACGACATAGGTGTACTGACTTGTGCGAATCCCCCGCCAGCCAAATCTCCGATTGTCTAACCCAGCAGCGGCGAAGAGTTCCATTGCATCCTTCCTTCCAGGGAAGGCACAAATGAAGGCAGAAACAACATCCGTATGACTCCTTCCGAGAAAATCGCCGGACAGGTCAAGTCCTTCAACGGACACAGGCACGGGCACACCGACTAGTCCGAGCAGCGTAGGCATAATATCCACACTGTTAAAAAGCACATCCGTGCTCCCCTGCTCAATTGTCCCTCTCCAGCTCATCACACAAGGAATCGCGATGGATTCCTCGTGCCAGGAATGCTTCGCCATGAGGCCGTGCGAGCCCATGAGCTCTCCATGATCCGACGTGAGCACGATCAGCGTATTTTCTGCAAGTCCAAGCTCCTGAACTTCCCGCCAGATTCGACCGAACTGCTCATCCATGCCTGATACCGCTGCGAAATAATCCCGCGTGTACCGGAGCAGGGCCTCATCTCCGCTCTCAAATGGCTCCCCTGTATGCGCAGCCAACTGCTCCGCGTTCACATTGGGACGCAAGCTCAGCTCCCGACCACGATAGAGCTCCTTGTAGCGTTCAGGTACAAGCTCGAAGGGGCTGTGCGGCGGATTCCAAGAGACAAATAAAGCAAAGGGTTCCCCCGTTTGCGCTTTCCCTTTTGCCCGAATAAAGTCCAGTGCCACATCCGTCTCATGCTCCAATGACCATTGATCCACTTGAATCATTTCCGGTGTGTCTTTCCAATAATGAGGCTTCAGATGATGATCATACGCACCGTAGGAATACCAGAAATCAAAGCCGTGCCGCTTCGGACCTGGCGGTGTATACGCATCCCACTCACGCGCACCGGATACAGGCTCTGGACACACATTCTGCTCAGGTAAATCCAAATGCCATTTACCGATATAACCCGTTTGATACCCCGCACCCTTCAACGCATCTCCGATACCTACCTCGTCGGGACTCAGCATAACGTCCGCACCGATTTTACAGTTCGTATAGACCCCCGTCGACTGCGGATATTTACCTGTCATGAGCGCTGCCCGGTGCGGCGAGCATAGTGGCGTACAAGAGAGCGCATGGTTAAATACCAGACTCTCCTGTGCGAATTGATCGATATTCGGGGTGATAACCGGATCTTCGCCGGTAAACCCAACAGCTTGCTTTCGCCATTGATCTGCAAAAATATAAATGATATTAGGCTTCATGTCAGGCTCACCCTTTTACCGCGCCTGCGGAAATCCCTTCGACGAAATGGTCTTGGGCCATAAAGTAAATCAGAATCGTTGGAATAATGGCGCATACCGCAGCTGCCATCAAAGGCCCATACTCCGTCGCATGCTCTGATTGGAAATGCTGCATGCCGAGCTGGAGCGTAAACAAGCTATCCGAATTCAAGTAGATTAAAGGCCCGAGGAAATCGTTCCACGCATGCATGAAAGTAAAAATCGTTAAGCTGGCAATCGCCGGGCGCATCAAGGGAAGAATAACCCGCGAATAAATACCGAACTCGCTCAGTCCGTCAATTCTCGCTGCTTCTGAAAGTTCTTCCGGAATGGCCATAAAGAACTGTCTGAACAAGAACACTCCAAATGGACTAAATGCTCCAAGAAGAATCAACGCCCAGTGTGAATCCATGAGCCCAATTTTCTTCATTAACATGAACTGGGGAATCATCATCACTTGGTAAGGTACCATCATCGTCGCCACATATAAGAAGAACAATTTATCCCGTTCAGGAAATTTCACTTTAGCAAATGCGTAAGCTGCCGTGGAACACGTAATAATTTGCAGCAGCGTGGTAAGTACGGCAATTTTGATCGTATTTAAGTAATAGGTGAAAAATGGAAGCTCCGTCCATACCTTGCTATAATTCGACCAGTAAAAGTGACTCGGTATCCACTGAATCGGGAAGCTGAATATTTCTGCCTCGGACTTCACGGATGCGGATAGCATCCAAAGGAAAGGAACAACCATGGACAAGGCAACAGCAGTAACGACGAGATATAACACTGCTTTTCTCACTACTGCGCCAAGCTGTGGACGCTTCGACAGCCTCATGGTGAACTGACTTGATTCTAATTGCATACTCATGCTGGCTTCTCCTTTCTCTCAAGCAATCCGCTCGTTAGGAATAGTTCACCCAACGTTTTTGTCCTCTAAATTGAATCAATGTAATAATGAGAATAATCGTGAATAGCACGTAAGCCATTGCTGAGGCATAGCCATATTCAAAACGTTGGAAAGCCGTGTAATAAATGTCGTAAACCAACATGTGCGTTGAACGACCCGGTCCTCCTTTGGTCAAGACGAACACCAGATCGAATACTTTGAATGAATTGATGATGCCCATAATTACCGTAAAGAAAATGACAGGAGACAGCATCGGTATCGTAATTTTGCGGAATTGTGCGACTTTACCTGCACCATCGATTTCAGCTGCTTCATATAGATCTTTAGGAATCCCCTGCAACCCTGCTAAGTAAAGAACCATGTAGTAACCGATGGAATGCCAGATACTGACGATAATGACCGAGGCAAGTGCCCATTGTGTCGAAGCCAGCCACATAGGCGGATTATCGATTCCGATGCTTCTGAGTATTCCGTTAATGGGACCCATGGTCGGGTTATAAAGCAGCTGCCACACGACGGCTACAGCAATCGTTGCCGTAATATGCGGCAGAAAAATCGCCGTTCGGAATATTTTAACGCCTCTCAAACCTTTATTGAGGGCGACTGCTGCCAAAATTGCAAGGAACAATGTCACCGGTACGGAAACAGCTGTCATAATTAAACTGTTAAGCAGTGAGATACGGAACGTTTCATCCTGCCATAAGTGCGTATAATTCGATATTCCAGCCCACTTAATTTCGCCAAATCCATTCCATTCTGTAAAGCTCATAAGGAAGGAAGCACAAACCGGCAAGCAAATGAAAATTAAAAATCCAAGTATATTGGGAAGCAAAAATGTATACCCTGTCAACCGATTACGTCGTAATGCTTTGCTTGTGACCTTCATATACTCCACCCCTATTGAAGCAATCGAGCTCCACCTTCATTCAGCGAAGCCCGACTGTTTCTGTTCTATAACTTATTTCTTGCCTGCTTTGAAATCCTTCGCATATTTATCTGCCCATTCAGATGCTACACGTTGACCGATCTTTTGAATCGCTTGATCGACGGTTTGAGCACCTGTTAGCGCCATTTCGCCTTCTTGTTTGTAGACGCTGTTCACTAAAATGTTTTTCACACCAGGGAGCAACGGATATTCTGGATATTCCTTTTGTTCCACGAAATAATGGATGTTTTTAGGTTTCAAGCTGCCATCGCCAATATAAGTCTTACGAATATCATCGTTGATATAGCCTGTGAGGAAGCCTTTGGCTGCAAATTGCTTTGCGCCCTTCACACCCGTCATGAATTCAACCACTTTGAACGCTTCTTCTTTGTGCTTGGAGTTTTTACTGACCATCAAAGATACCGGAGTCGCCAAGCTTGTGTTAGCAGCTACGCCATCTGGATGCGGAACCGGCACAACGTCCCAATCGAAGCTAATTTTCTTCTCTGTTTCTGCTTGTCTGAGCTGTGCCACATGCCAATCTCCGATAAGGTTCATCGCGATATTCCCCTTTTGGAAAGCGGCGTTGTAATGAGCGGACGTTGTGATTTGTTCAGCCCAGCCCATGATGGAGCCGTCTTTTTCCATGTCCATTCGGAATTGAAGCCCCTTTTTGAACGCGGATAAATCTTTATCAATGATCGAAGCACCAGCTTGAACGCCTTGCATATACCACGTTTGTGCCCATGGATGGACGAATGCCCCATAAACCTTATTCGTGCCATCGCCTTTTGTCATCTTCTTCGCTAGTTCACGGAAATCGTTCCATGTCATATCGGCTTTCGGGTAAGCAACACCCGCTTGGTCGAACAATGTTTTGTTGTAGAACAACATCCAATTGGATTTCCGATAGGGAAGTCCGAACACTTTATCGTTTACTTTTAACGAATCGTATAAAGGACCGAAACCAGATACATCTACGTTCGCTTTTTTGACATAATCATCTAAGGGCTCTAAGATACCAGTATCCAAGAACAGTTCCATCGTCCCACCGAACAAATCCATATCCTCACCTGAGGACAGCTGCATGCGAAGCTTCTCGTAATACTGCGCTTGTGGAATGGTATCAAATTGCACCCCAATATTCGGGTTCTCTTTGCTAAATTCGGCATAAGCCGTTTTAAACGTTTCCAAATCATCCGGAAGTACCGTTGCTTTCAAATTGACTTGTGCCGCTTTGGCATCCGGGGAAGTCGTATTTTTATCTCCCGTCGTTGTCCCAGCGGAGCCGCATCCTGCTAGCAATCCCAATAACAATGTGCCTGTCACGCTAAGCTTCAAACTTTTTTTCATTGGACACTCACCCTTTTTTTGATATGATTTGTTTGCGTTTTCTTAATTTGAATTATACGTAGATGCCAAGGAGTCTGACAGATGAATGTTTTATTCCCCCTTTTGGCAGAAGAGAAGGATGTGATCCGATGCTGTTCGTTACGTTAGTCCTGCTTATTTTTACCATTCTATTCACATACAAAAAGCTAAATCATGCGTCAACCCGCTTCATGTACGGCATCATCATCGGCTGGGTGCTTTCTTTCGTATCGTTCACGTTATACCTGAGTAAATTCAATTATTACTTCAATGTCATTCACAGCTTCTTTGATTTTAGCCCTGGCACATGGAATTACTTGGTTCTTACCAAGTTTAACCCTAATTGGCTTATTCGGATGTTGAACGTCGGCGTTGGATTGTTCTACTGCTCGCTGCTCGGCTTTGCCATTGCCTTTACTCGTTCTCTTAGCCTTTCAAAGCAACGATTCGTTTATGGCGGTATCTCCCTCTTTTTTATTATCGAAACGGCTTACTATGATCCCGCTTTTCACATTGTGCTAAGTAATTGGATTAACAACCTGCTGTTCCTGAACACGATCGAAATTGCCTTAATGAGTCTTCGCTATCTCATACTTTTTGTTGCTTTTGGCGTGCTCATCAACTATTATTTGAATTATCCGAAAATTAGGTTTATCAAAAATTTAACCCTGTATCATGTTCTGCTCTTTATTCCACTCGTCGTGATCCATCTGTTCATTTTCTCATGGGCCCCGAAAGTATTGGTCAAAGAAACGTATTTGAAAGGATATTTCAACTATCTTCAGCCACCCCTTGGCTATCAGTCGATCTTACTTCCTGTATTTCCATTTGCCATTTATTTAACGCTTATCTTAATGATTTATCTCGTGTACAAATTTAACTCCATTGAGAATTACCGCAAAAACCGCGATATTCAAATCAATAAAAGCATTGACACGGCTACGCTCGGAACGCGAGCTTTTACACATGCCCTCAAAAACCATTTGATCGGCATACAATCCGAAGCGACCTATCTGAAAGAGCGCCACCAAGCGGACAGCGAATCCTTGTATAGTCTTGACCTCATTTTACAATCGTCGCAGTCGGCACTCACCAGTATTAACGAAGCCGCAGATAAGCTTAAAAATATGAACTTGAATCTTCAGCCGATGTCCGTCGATATTCCCGTGGGACAGGCTATTGCTCGGTTAAGCGAACAAGTTATTAGCTGCCAAATCGACTATTCGCCTGGCACATTGCCCGCTACCAGCTATATTGATTCCGGTCATTTGACCGAAGCCATCTATAACCTGCTTCTCAATGCCAGCGAGTCCCTGCAGTTCCGAGAGGACGGCCGCATTGTGGTTGAACGGAGTCAGCAGAACGGTTGGGCGCTCATTCGGATTGCCGATAATGGACCTGGCGTTCCTGAGGAGCATTTGGAGGCGATTTTCGATCCTTTTTTCACCACAAAAGCTTCGGTAAACAACTGGGGGATCGGCTTGTCCTACTGTCATAAAATCATCTTAGGCCATGATGGCAAGATTGTCGTAGAAAGCAAGGAAGACGTTGGAACGACCTTTACGGTGTTCCTGCCGATTATTTAAAGCGTTGGACAGCCGACGAAAGGGGATTCTGCAAAATGACACAACAACCTATCCGTATTCTCATCGCCGATGACATGGAAGCCCACCTCAGAAGGCTGGAACGGACATTTGCCAAACATGATGATTTTGCTTGTGTGGCGCGTGCTTCATCGGGTCACGATGCCGTTATTCAAGCAGCGCTGCATCAACCGGATGTCATTCTTATGGATATTGAGATGGAATCCCAGTTTGCAGGTATTCAAGCGGCCAAAGTAATTAACGAGAAATACCCGCAGATGAAAATCATCGTACTGACCGTTCACAAGGATGAGAACTTCATTTTTGCAGCTTTCCAGACAGGCATCACTGATTATTTGCTTAAAAATGCTGCTGATGTCGAGATCATGGAAGCGGTACGCTCCGCCTTCGTGAATGCATCGCCTATCCGCCCGATGATTGCGGAGAAGATACGCGAAGAATTTGCACGCGTGAAACGAGCAGAAAGCTCCCTGCTGAATATTATTCAAATTATTTCAGAGCTTACACCCAGCGAATTGCAGGTGCTAAGACTGCTGTGCGAAGGAAAGAAACGAAAGCAAATCGCCGAAGAACGCTGCGTCGAGTATGAAACGATCAAGAAGCAGATCAATTCCATTCTGAAGAAATTCCAAATGCCCGATTCGGCGATGGTGATTCAAACGATTAACGATTTGCGCATTTTTGAGGTTATGAAAAAGCTTTAGGTGAACGGAGCGGCTTGAGGCGCTTTCTATGAGAGTAAACCGCTAACAGCGGATTGTCGATCGTGTCGGACATTGCATTAAATGGAAAAAGTGCATCTATTTACTAGATTTTCCCTAAAAAAGTCGATTTAGATGGTAAATATGTAGTTATTCCCGCCTCTTTTGTTCAGATGGGCTAATATGGTTAAAAATAACTGTAGGTTATCCATCTATCCTGCGATTGCTCAGGAAATCGAAAGATTTAACTGTAGAAAATCCATTTATTTTCCAGAAGTAAAGAAGATCATCAAATAACAAAAAAGAAGACCTAGCAGCTAGGTCTTCTTTCTTTCCTCTCTCAGTTCCCCCAAATCGAGTTTAAATACGTATCCGTTGGCATAGGCGGCATGGTCGGATTGGTGGCGGACAAGGTCGTATCCACTGTCCATGAACCGCTGGCCGGCTGCTGGGATGCCTGATAGGCATAGCTGGTTTTCGTGTTGCTTGCCGATGTCCAAGATGCCGAGCCCATTCCACCGATGATAACGGAGTCCAGCGCTACAAAGTTCGTGCCGTTGCCATTAAATGCTGCTGTCCCGGCTTCCGTAGATCCTCCGGCAAGGAAAGGATAGCGGCTTCGGGCTACGCTCCCCGCTGCAAGATAACTATGCTCGAGCACCAGCCCGTTCAAGCTGCCTGTCTGAATTGAACAATTATTACTGGAGAAGATCGCGGAATCGCGGATTGTCATATTGGAATATGCACCCGAACCAGCGAATTGCATCGTATCCGTATGCGGCTTCGGTGTGGTAGCAGGATTAAAGAAGTGCGGTGCAAGATAGATGCCATCGAAGCGCCACCCGTCAATAGGGCCAGACGACACGGAATAGAAATCTGAGGCATCACCGTCGACCACTTGAGAATCCGGCATGACAACTTCGCTGAATTCTACCATGGATGTTGTCTGATTTGCGATACCGTAGCCTGCCAACCATCGGGTCACTTTGGTCCAAGCCAAGGCTGAGCGGTCGCAGCCTTCCAGCTTGATCTGGTCAGCGATCAGTCCCGCGAAAGCGACGCCACGCACATTCTTGATCAAAGCTCCTCCTGTAATGACCACCGTTCCATAACCATCACGAGGAGCCACTGTAATTCGCTTCGTCCACGAGGAAGACCCTAAATTTTGCAGCACCGGCGTATTACCTGAACCAGCCCCGTTGCCCGTCAGGGTGCCGGGCGCAACCCGAATCAACACACCTGCTTCTGCCTGTGCAGACGTCACGCCGGCGATCGCCGTGTTGATCGCCGACCAGGAGTTGCTCACTTCGATAATGTTGGCAACGTTGGTGTCGTACATAAATGGCGTAGGAATCAGCGACGGCCAGTGCGTACCGTTAGGTCCAAATGAAGCATCGCGATCAGGCTCATCTCCTGGGTCTGGACCAGGATCCGTCGTTCCCGACGGTGCATACACCTCTAATTCATAGATGGAATAGCCATACGTCGTTGCAGGGGTGATCCCCTGTACGCGCACATATCTGGCTGTGGCTGCTGCTGCAAGCGTAATGGCGTCAACGCCGCCATCACCACTCGTAGTTGCATACACATCCGTCCAAGTGGAGGCATTACTGGAAAGCTGGATCTTATAAGCTGTTGCATAGGCGACTCCCCACTGGATCGTCACGCTGCCTACATTTTGCGACGATCCCAGATCCACATACATCCATTCGCTGCTTGTGTAGTTTGAGCCCCAGCGGGTAGTGGTGCTGTCACCGTCTGTAGCTTTACTGGCGGCTAAGGCACTATTCTTCACCGAACTCGCGACAGCGGTTTTACCTAGAGCCAAGTTACTGGACGCATAAGCAGGTGTTTCCCATCCTGGAAGTAAACAAGCCAGTGTAAACAGAACAACCAGACAGAAAGCGAACATAGACATATTCTTCTTCATCAAGTCATCTCCTCATACGCCGTCCTTTACGGACTAGCGTGTTTATCCTAATAGATGATTATGACATAGCCTTCAGTGCTCTTCAGTTCCTTCACTTCGTTACTTTGACAGTCATCGTATCACTGGATGTCGCACCCGCATAATTCACAAGTTCACCACGATACTCATACGTACCTTTTACTTTATTTGTTATATTTGCCACAACGGATTGAGCATTTGGCGTATTCACAGCCAATGCTTGCGAATAAATAAGTACGCCATTTTCATACAGATTATAGGTCGTACCATTGGTTCCCCACCACATGTTCATGTTAACATTGAAATTTCCGTCACCATCCCAATTATCGTTAGCAAGAACGGGTTTAGCAGGAGTTGCCTGTTTGACGATCACGGTTAAATCTTGGCTTTTGCTCGTACCAAACGTATTCGAAAGCTCCGCGTGGTACTTATAGGTACCATTCCGTTTATTGGTAATCGAAGTTACCGCAGATTGCGCGTTAGGCGATTGGTCCGTAAGAACCTGTGTATCAATTAACACATCATTCTCATAGAGTTTGTAACGTGTGCCGTTATCGCCATACCACATATGCATGGTAACTTTGTAATGACCATCCAGCAGACCCGTATCCTGCCCATTGTCGTCTGATAGTACGACCGAACCAGGTTTACCAACGGCTAAGACAGGAAGTACAGGCTCCACATTCCGCACCGGAATCCGGGCAGGCTGGCTAATCACATTCTCCCAAAGCTCCTTCAGCCAATCGTAACCCACATTAGCATCTGCGGTGAATTCATCCCGAATGCCAAGCGACTTCCCTTTCGCATAACCGGAATACCCATTGACCGCTTTATAGATGAGATCTGTACTGCCAATTGCATATCGCGATTGGATCAACGCCAGATCCTCTGGAGAACCCGATGTCGCAACACCATAATAATAGGCCTCCAGCAAACTAAGAATGCTGTTATTCCACCCCCTTGTCACATAATCGAGATCACTTCGAATGCCATTCGCATCCACCGAATCGAATTCTTGAGCCATTCCCATCATGCCGACATTCGGTAATCCTTCCGGGTTAATGACAAATGCCCGCAGCGTATCGTTGCTGTATAGCTGAGCTTTCACCGTTTTGTTGTACATAATCAACGCGCGGTCTTTCATCCATTCGAATGGCTGAGCCAACGTGTGACCTCTAAACGTAAATTCATTCTTCACCGCTGCCTCGAGCGCGGACTTGCCGGTTTGACGGAAGGTCCAGGCAATACTGGAAAGCCCCGCTGCTTGAAGCTTGCTCATAAAGCTGTCATAGTCAAAACTGATCAGGAAGGCATTAGCCTTATCGGCACCCCCGAGATAGCGGACCGTAGCTAGCGCACTGGCAATAGCGCCTTCCACATAATTGGGATTCCAGCCTTTGTTGAAATTACCCAACTGATCGATTCCCGTCGAAAAATTGTTGTCATCGTCATGTCCCCAATGCGCAGTTACCAAATGCGCTTGCATAATGAGGGTTATTTTGGCTTTCTCCTCCGGAGTTAGCTCATTCCAGACGGCAGGAATCGTCGATGCGAGATCAAGTGCTTGGATTGCGAGAGATGTCGCCGAAGTATCCAATGAACCAGAGGCACCAGGCTCCCGCTTACTTCCGGGTACTAGCATATTGCGAATATGCGCCAGAATCCGGCTTTTAATCATCGTACCGTCGCTGCCCTTATACGAAGGGTCATACAAAGCTGCTGTCGTCAGATACATCAACACCGTGCCGCTTCGCAAGCTGTGCGACGTCCACTCCAGACTTAGCTGATATTGCAGCAAGGGCTCGCGGAGCGCGCTGTCGATCAAGCTGTGACTGAACGGGAAGGGATGCAGATCCTGCCCCAGGGTGGTTGCCGTCACGATTGTGTTTGGCTCCGAAACTTTATTGGCTACATCGGTTGCCGTCACATAATAGCGGTATGCGGTCAGCGGTGTCAGTCCCTCATCTACATAAGCCGTGAGGTTCGTCGTGCCGAGCAGCTCGCCATCCCGATAGACGGAATATAGCTTAATGCCCGAATCGTCCGTGGAAGCTGTCCACGATAATCGAATAGCTTTGGAGGATTGTGCCTCCGCTGTAAACTGTCGCGGCAATTCTGGCGGCAGCAGATCAATCAACTCTGTTCCGTATACGTTCATTTCGGAAAGCGTGACCCGATCGTTCGCGCTCGCGAAACCTACACGACCAATTGCATACTGAGATTCCTCCGCCTCACCGATATAATCACCGTCCAGATACACACGGATAATCGACCCTAGTCGGTCAATTCTCAGCTCCTGCGCCGTGCCAGGCTTCAGCAGGCCAATGTCGAAATCCTTGAGTTGAACAAGCGAATTGTTCACGACACGGAAAATACCGTTGGTCGCATCGTCATTGCTTTTATTCAAAGAAACAAAGCAGTAGTTCTTCTCATCCACATAGTTGAACACGACAGCTAGATCGTCCCAATCGCTTCGCGGTGTCACCATCACCTTGCCGGTCCAGACAAAATCACCAATATACGGTGTCTGATGAACAATCACGTTGCGAAGCGGATCAGACCCTGCGCTCGCATAGGTCGTTAAAGCGAGATTGCCGCTTGGCGCTTCCCATACCCCTTTGCCGTCGGAATTCACAGCCACCGTCCAAGCAGCCAGATCAAATGTACCGCTCGCAATCGCAGTTACTTGCGGCAACACCGGCGGACTCAATACAGTCAGTACGTCCAACTCCGGACCTGGCGTCCAATTGCCCTCGCTATCACCAGCTTCAATACGGAAGTGATACGATGTCGATGGTGTTAATCCTGTGAGCGGGAGCGAGAAAGTATCACTGCTTAATGTACGCATGAGGTTCTCCCCGTTAAACAATCGGTAGCCTGTAACATCTTCATTATCCAACGCTTGAGGCCAAGCCAGAATTGTCTTCGTCTTGGATGTGCCGGTTGCCGTCAGCGTACTCCCGACCGGCCACGTAGGAACATTCACCCCAGATGGCGGACGAACCTCCACGTGGAAATGGGTTGTTTGACCTTCGACGGATATGGTAATCGTCTGCACTGCGGCTGGCGTGCTGCTGTCAAAGCCACTCACTGAGTAAGCCGTCAATGGCGTCACTGAGCCATCTTCATAATGACCATTGACGAGCAGACCCGTCAGATCCAGCTTATCGCCTGGATAATAGACAGTCTTCAGCGGCGGATTGACGACTTCGATGGAGGTTAGAGGCGTCTGAGTAGTCCTCAGTACGAGTCGAGGCTCTCTTCCCACTCCTGCCGCATTCTGCTCCTTGGAGGCAAAGGTAATCTGCTGATTATGCACCTGTCCTAAGAGGGCAAAGGACAAGGCTTCATCCTGCCAATGGGACAACACATAGTCTGTCACATCGAATTCGTAGAACTTGGTTGCCGGTCCTACCGTGACGACGGCTAGCGGATCTGCGACATTGGCGGGCGCGTTATTCCAAGTAATGCCCAATTCCTGCCAGGCATTGTCATTAACCGGGTACACCCCTACGCCTCCCGTTGTGCCGGAAGTATCGGTTCGATAAACTTGGAGTGTGACGCTGACAACCTTCTGAGGATCACGAATACCCATGTCTGCCAACGCGAACCTCGTATAAACTTTCCGAGTTGTATTACTGCTGTTATCCCTCTTCAGAACAAGTACATCCCACGAACCGTAATTGGTGTCTGCCCTAGAGTTCAAAGTATAGGCGTCAGCTGAGGGTTTCACTACCACTTCTTTGTACACGCTTTCATTTACGCTAGTAAGGATACTGCTGTTCGGATTAACATCGCCAGCGCTTGCAGCATACGATATGAACTCGAGCCCAGGTGAAAGCAATCCAAGTATCATAACCCATACAAGGCCCATTCCAAGTGTCCTTCTCATCCTCATTTCCCCCCCATGCTTATTTTTGGTGGCGATCCTCATACAAGCCGGGCTGTCGCAAGATGCACAGCCCGGAAACATGTAAAGTAGATCAGCCTTTCTTATAACGCGCATAAGCCTCGTTCTTAATCTTCAACACTTCATCAATGCCTAGTGTTTTCAGTTGTTTGACGAAATCGTCGTATTTGGCTTCAACGGATTCTGCACCTAACAACCACTTCTGCCCTGTCTCCACGCGGTACGTTTCAATCTGCCCTTCCAACTCTTTCAAGCGCTCTTGCTCTTTCACCGTAAAGTTCAGATTCGGCACGCTGACTTTCTTAATATACTTAGCGTTATACTCATCGATGGAAGCCAATACACCCTCTGGCGTAAATTGCTTCTCATAATCAAAATTCTGATAGAAGCCGATCTCTTGTTGCGCGCCCATCTTCTGCAAATTGAGCAGCACGTTGCCCGTATCCAGCAGCGACTTCTTGAAGACCGGTTTGCCGCTTACCATGTCATAGGTTTGACCTTCCAAACCGTAGTTGGCAAGTCGACGCCCTTCATCGCTGAACCAGAAATCCATGTATTTGATTGTTTCGACTTGATTCTTGTTAGAGCTGGCAATACCCCAGCCGGATGGACTCACAGTGGCACGGTAATCGAACCACGAGGTATCTCCTGTCATGCTGGCCACAGGTGGGATTGGCGCCAGATTCACATTCGGCACTTTATCTTTGGCTTTCACATTGTAGCCATACGTACTAGCGAACCAGTCATGCGTGGAGCCGCCGAGGTTATCCGATAGCATAACCAGCCTAGTGTCACCTTTGCGGGTGAAAATTTCTTTGTCGATCAGCCCTTCTCCATACCACTTGGCTAGGTTCGTCATCCCCGTTTTGTAGGTAGGATTGATCGGATCGTAGACAACGGTGTCTGTTTTCGGATCTACTTTATAGCCCGTACCGGCATCCCATAGGTTAAGCAGCGAGTAGACCCCGAAGGATTGACGGTTAAAATAAGGGATCTCATCTTTCTTGCCGTTTCCATTCGGATCGTTGTCCCGGAAAGCCTTCAAGACACTGTAATACTCATCCGCCGTCGTTGGCTTTTTGAGTCCCAGTTTATCGAGCCAATCCTGGCGTATAAACCATCCCGTGGAGGCAGCTCCATCTGGAACAAAGGAGACATAATAGATTTTGCCATCTGCGGAAGTCAAATACTTGCGTACGTCCGGGCGGCTGTCTAAAAACTTCTTAATATTGGGCGCATTTTTATCAATTAAATCGTTTAGCGCAACGAGGCCTCCCTCGCCTCCTAGCTTGTTGGCATCTTCCTTCTTGCCGAAATGAATAATATCGGATAAAGTCCCTGACGCCAGCATCAAATTGTATGCTTCAGCGCTATTAGTCAGCGTTTTGGAAGCAGTACCCTTTAAAGTCACATTGGTTAGCTCAGCTGCCTTTTTGAAGACGGGCCATTCGTCATTGAATACTTTATCCCCGCCACCCCCATTTCCGTAGTGCATATGAATACTTAACGTAATCGGTTTGGAGCTGGCTTGTGAGGATTGTGGACTTGCCGGGGCAGCTGAAGCGGATTGCGGCGAAGCCTGTGCAGATGGAGAAGCTGTGGTCTGTTCTTTATCCGATGAGCAACCTGTGATCATACTGACAGATAATGCAGCAGCTGCAGCTGCGGTCTTCCATGCTTTGCGTTTCATTGACATGCAACCTCCCTAGGTATGTGCAAAATGATAGTGATTCATTTTCTCTACTTATAGTGCCTATCGAGGAGGCACCACCTCCCTTAAGATGCAAATTGCCTTCTTTTCACCCCTTAACGGAGCCCACCATAGCACCGGCGGTAAAATATTTTTGAATAAAAGGGTAGACCACAATCACTGGAATAATCGCGATAACAATCGTTGCGTAAATAACGGTTTCCTGAGAGAACAGCACGGTTGAATCCGTCGTTGCCATCATGCCTTCCGTAGGATTCATAGATACGACTAGTCTGCGTAAAAGCACTTGCAAAGGAACCTTACTCTCATCTTGAATCAGCACCATGGCCCAAAAATAGGAATTCCAAGTGCCCACGGCATAGAACAGTGAAATGGTGGCCAGCGCAGGTTTGGATACCGGTAAATAGATACGGGTCAGAATTTGAAAGTCTGACGCACCGTCCACCTTGGCGGCCTCTTCCATCTCTTCCGGTATGGACTGGAAGTTCGTGCGGAGCAGGATGACCAGAAAAGTGGTTACAGCAAAAGGAATCAATAACGCCCATCTGGTGTTCAACATGCCAAGCTCTTTGATTGTCAAATAGAAAGGAATCATACCTGCATTGAATAGCATCGTAAATGCGATAAAGAAACTGATTGGGGTTCTACCCATGAATCTTTTCTTGGATAACGGATACGCTCCCATAATGGTGAAGACGATCTGCAGACAGGTTGCAGCTATCGTGTAGAATACGGTATTCCCATAGGCCCGCCAAATGCCAGCCTCCGTCAATACTTGCCGGAATGCCTGCAGCGTCAATTCTTTAGGAAACAGCACCACATCTCCGGATAAAACGGCATTCGAGGAACTTAAGGAAGCTGAGACGACATACAGGAATGGATACAAAGTCGCTGCAGCCAAAAGGGCAAGAAATAGATAGTTGCACCATGTAAAAATCTTTTCTCCAGGTGTCAGGAATTTCATAGGTCATCTCCTACCATAAACCGCTTTCGGTATATTTTTTGCTTAATTTGTTGGCACATATCACCAACACAAGACCGACAACAGAATTGAACAATCCTACGGCGGTGCCGATATCATAACGACCATCTTGTAGTCCCGTCCGGTACACATACGTGCTGATCACATCAGAAACCTCATACGTAGAAGGCTGATACAATAAAATGATGGCCTCATATCCGACATCCAACAGGTTGCCTATTTTTAGAATCAACATAATCATAATCGTAGGCATGATCCCTGGCAGGGTTACGTGCAGCACTCGCTTCCATTTGTTCGCCCCGTCAATGACAGCGGCTTCATGAAGTTCAGGATGAATGGCGGAGAGAGCAGCAATGAAAATAATGGATCCGAACCCGACTTCCCGCCATATATTCATGGAGATGAAGATGGTTCGAAAATATTCCGGGACCACCAGAAAATACAGTTTTTCAAGACCCAACTTTGCTAACAGCAAGTTGATAATGCCATTCGTTGGAGATAAGAAGTTAGTAACAAACCCCGCTACGATGACAATGGATATAAAATGCGGCAAGTAGGTGAGTGTCTGAACGGTTCGTTTGAACAGCATGTTCTTCACTTCATTCAGCAGTAAAGCCAATATAATCGGCGCCGGAAAAGCAAAAATTAGGCTATATACGCTGATCAAGATCGTATTTTTCAACGTTCTTAAGAAGTAGGGACCTTTGAAAAAAGTTACAAAATTATCAAACCCTACCCAAGGACTTCCAGATAGTCCCTTGTATATACTGTATTTTTTGAAAGCCATTTGCAACCCCAGCATCGGATAATACTGGAAGATAAGGTACCAGGCGATAAATGGAACAATAAGCAAGTAAAGAAAGCGGTCTCTTTTTAAATTGTGCAAAATCCTGTGCCGTGTGCTCGCTCTTGCATGTGCGCCTGGTTCCCATATAGCCGTTTTCATACTCATAGACAATTCCCACTCCTTCTCTTACTCTCGCTGCTTGGTTCTCACGGTTGAAGTGTAGCATCGGCTTCCAATATCCGTAAATCCTCATTATTTTACTACATCTCGATAATTTTGATTGGTGCGAAATCTTGATTATTTTAATGGTCTCGATTATATTGTTAACGCTTACATAACAATGAGCGTCCAAGTGTTAATAATACAAAAGCCCACGGCATGTGCCGGGGCTTTGCTTCCATAATTTTTTCCAATTAGGTTCATTCATTTCGCTTGGCATACTGGCCAGGAGATACACCTTCGTATTTTTTGAAAATGCGGATGAACGTATTGACGTTGTTGCAGCCTACTTTTCCTGCTACATCATTGATGCTGTATACTTCGTCAGCATTCAGATATTCCTTCGCCTTGGTTACTCGGTATTGGTTTAAATATTCCTTAAAATTCTCCCCTGTGAACTTTTTGAACAACAGACTGATGTAGCCCAATGATAGGTTGAATTGCTCCGCAATGTCAGACAGCGAGATATCCTCATTGAAATGCGCATGAATGTGCGCTAGAAGCTGCTCTGCTACGGTATGGTCTTGCTTCTCACTGCGATTCGCCATACTCGCCATAATGACGGCGAACACGTCATAGATTCTTTCCCGTACCCGTTTGCGGTTCCCAGCCTGCTTCAGCTCGTCATAGAGTGAGTCTTGGCCAAATAGCTCCCTATAACTCTTGTTCATCTGGTTCAGAATACGATGCACCGTTACATCGACAGCAAGCACCAAGCGGGCTAGCTTCTCCCCGCCGGTATACCGTTCCTCCAAGTTCTCATCCAGAATACGAGATAGAATCGCTTGTACCTGGTCTGTCTTCCCTTGTAGGACAAAGGTAATCAGTTCACGCTCGAGTTCTAGTGGATAGGTGTACATATCTGAACTTTGCAGCACGACATCATTCACGGTGATAACCGTATTCTTTTCCAGCGCAAACCGTCGCTCCAATAAACGTACTGCATCCTGGTATGACTCGGCGCTGTGGCTTAAGGAAACCACCGGACGACCGATGGCAGCGACTACGCGAATCTCCGTGTCGGCTTCAATGCCGGATAGAATATGGGTAAAAATCCGTTTCATCCGATCGATCTGCTGCTCTTTGACGATAAGAACATGCCGCTTGTGCTCCAGTTCTACCTGTTCGTAATCAAATTCTTTCTTCACAGCCTCCAGAATCATCCGGAATATCCTCGCTTTGATCTCTACCACGGTCTCAACCGGGAACTGCGCCTCCAAGTCTTGCGCGTCCACGAGCTCCATCACGACAACGGTAACGTCATGCTGCACGTGCTCTAGTCCATATTTATCCGCATTGTTCTTGACTTCTGCCTCGCCGGTTATCCCATAAAGCATGTTGCGTAAAAAATGATCACGCAGAGACAACCGATTGTTCTGGATCGTTTCCTTCAGGCTGTCATTCATGCGGGAGATGTTAACAGCAGTTGCCGTAATAAAGGACATATCATCGGTGCTCTCCAGCGCTTCATCCCCGACACCTCTCCTGCCTTGATCCAATCCCTTGAAAATCGTCAGTACATTATGAATAGGCCGGTAAATATTCCGTGAAGCCAGGAAAGCGACCCCAGCACCGATCACAAGCAGCAACCCAAACAACAATAACGAATGAAACAACAAGCCAGACAACTGCGGCTGCCAAGCGTACCCCGACAGCATAAACAGATATCTGACATTCGGCAGCACAGAAGAACTCACGAGATGCGCCTGATCATCGCCATATTGTTCCACATAAGGAGCTCTTCGCTCCTTCATCTGAGCCAGCACCTCATCTGGAATTCCACTGTTGGCTTCATTTTCTTTGAGATCTTCTTTGACATCCACCAATTGATCACCAGATAGTACACCGATACGGTTCACCTGGGTATCTAATTTGAGTAAGTCCGGGTAAAACCCACCCTTGAAAAAGGAGATAACGAACATGAGATCATTCCTGCCCGTAAGCTCTTTCTTTACAAAAGAGATCGTATCGTACCCGTAATTCTCCGTTTCGGACAATCGTTGTTGTACCAGCACGACATTGGAGTACTTCGAATCTTTGATATACCCGTCGATCTGCTCAATGTCTGTGGCTTTCAACGCCATTTCCTTATAGTACTTGTCCTTATCAATGGTCCCAAAAGTCGTAATGACCAAATTGTCATCGGGTTTCATCACATCGATCCGGTAGCCATAGTTCTCGAAAGCTTCCCTATTTTTCTTTAACTGTTCCAGCACCAACGTAATGTTGGCATAATTGCGCGTTGCATCATTGCTATAATTCAGAAAATACTCCGTTCGCTTCAATTGGTACACCAAATTAAAAGCTACTTGCAGCCGAATATCCATCTGTTCCCGCATTTGTTCCACGGATCTTGTGGCATTGGCATCCCACTTCTGGTTGAGGGACTCCATATTCTTATAGATCAGGAAGCCAACAGCAATACTGGCATATAAAAACACAATCAAGATGCAGACCAGATACACTTTGGTGAAAAACTTCTTTTTTTGCACATCTGCCGTTCTTAACATCCCCTGAATCCCTCCCCTGCTGGATGTTACTTCCAAGTAACCGCTATCATTTCACTATTCTCTACATCCTAAGCTAACTCCGAGCGGCTGTAAAGAGTATCTTCCTATTTCGCTTCAGATTTGGAAAAAGTAGGACTGCCTCTTCCTCTTACTTACATCCGAAAGGAATATCGATGCCAAACTCATCACTAACTGGAAAACCTCCAGTTATTTTCCTAATTTAGTTTGGATTTTGATGATTAACTGGAAAATACGTAGGTAATTTAAGCATTCCTGCTGTATTTGGGGCAATACTTAGAAATTAAATGTATAATTTCCATTTATTATTAAAAATAAAAGGAGTCTCTCAAAATTAGCTGTATGTTCTCCCGTTATTACGTTTAATCTAAAAATGACCCAGCCAACGGCTGGGTCATTTTTAAACGATTACAAAAATTTTCGCCTTAGCTCAATGCCCCATAAATGGCATTCCGCAGTCGCGGATGTATGAAGGGCTCCTGGCTCGGCAGCATCTGCTGCATGTACACGACGGACAGCTCTTCCTTCGGATCGATCAACATGTACGACCCGGCTAAACCAGCCCAACCAAATTCACCGATAGAGCTGTTAATGCCACCGGCAGTTGGATCCATCATGACACGAACGCCTAATCCATAGCCATAACCCCGCAATTGTTGCCAATTGAAGTCCTTGAGCTGTTGCGGATTCAAATGATTGGTCGCCATCAATTGAATCCTCTTCGAACTAAGAAGCCGCCCCCCTTCATGCTCCCCACCTTTCGCGAGCAGCTGTGCAAACTGGCTGTAATCCCCAATCGTCGAGAGCAACCCAGCTCCGCCGCTTTCATAGCGACTTTTAGGTTGATAACTGGCGTCCGTTTTAGTATTAGGTGTCAGCAGGCCCCCTTCTGGTCGATCGTAGATGGTGCAAAGACGATCCCGTTTGTCTTCCGTTATCCGGAATGAGGTGTCGATCATTCCTAACGGATCGAAAATTTCCTTCTGGAGAAATGCTCCAAATGTTTGTCCCGTCAGCACTTCGATCAACGCGGTCAGAACATCGTGGCTGAATCCATATTTCCAGCGCGTACCGGGATCGAATTCCAGCGGAATGGTCGCCAATCCGTTAGATAACGCCTGCATGTCCAACGTTTCTCTTTTAACATTCTCCAACATTGTACGGGTTTGTCTTTCGGTTTCCGTGCCTTCACCAGCGTAGGTAAGACCAGAGGTCATCGTGAACAAATCCTTGATCAGGATCGGACTGTTAACGGGAGATAAATACTTTGTACCATTTTCGTTATCTCGGAATGTCTGTTGATTCTTGAACGCGGGCAAGTATTCCTCCAATGGATCGTTAAGCAGATAAAGTCCTTTCTCATACAGCATCAGTGCCGCTACGCAAGTAATGACCTTCGTCATTGAATAGATCCGGTAGATGGTATCTGGTGTAATCTCCTTCTTCATCTCCAAATCCGCATAACCCAGGGTTTCCTTATAAATGACTTCTCCTCGCTGCACAACGGTACAGGCACAGCCCGCAGGTCCCTTTTCAATCATACTTTGAAGAAGTGGCGTCAACCGTTCATTAAGTCGCTTACTTGGGTTCATATTACTATGACCTCCTAGGGATGTTTTACATTGAAATTACCATATTTTTCATTCTATCTTTTTTTAGTTTTTGCGACAATTCTAAATTTTAGTATCCGGCTTTCCTATGTTTATAAAAAATAGCCCTACGATTTCTCATAAGGCCCTATCTCGGAACTAATTACACTACTCTTTTGGCAATAAACGTCAGATCGTACATATCAATAACGCCGTTCTTATCAATATCGGCTTTACTTACCTCCGCCCAGTTGGCGTTTGTCGAAGATGTACCAAAATGATAAGCCACAAATCCCAAATCAGCGACGCTGATTTTACCGTCAGGCAGTCCGCCTGCTCCCGCAATATCTCCCGTGCTAGCCGTGATTAGCTTACTTGTGAACAGGGCAACAGCCTGATTGACTTGCACCACGGCTTGATCCAATTCCTCCTGTGTAACATCCGCTTTGACGAAAGTTGCCCCTGCAACTCCAATCACCGCTTGCAACGCTGCTTTCGCTCCCGTCATATACTGGCCGTTGGCGTAACCCTCCACAGCTCCAGCAAACAAACTTTGAGCATGCTGCAAAGCAGCCTGCAGCACCGTCTTATTAAGTATGGCCGCAACAATGACTGCTTTTTCTACAGCTGCTGCATGTAGTTCGTTCCCGCTGCCATCCGCTAATAGAACAGGACCAACCCCAAGTATCGAACCACTCGTCGTTTTCTTCGCTGTGAAAGTAAATCGAAGCACAGGTACATCGCCGTTGAGTGCGTGACTTGCGTCGGTTGTCGCCAACACGAATCTCTCAGTACCCGCAGGGTTGCTCGAAGTCTGGTTCAAAATTACGGTATTGGCTGCAAGTGGCTGCGCGCCAATTAACTCGAATACCTGACTATCATAAGTCAGTGTAACATCCTGCGCTGAGACATTGCGTGCTGCTTTTAAACCATAGTCAAGCGTATATGTTTCGCCAATCTTCACCTGCTCGTCACCTGTCAGAGCAACTTCTGTCCCAGCAAGGACTGCACCGTCAACTAGTCGGATTACGCCAAAGCCAGAAGTGTCCACCCAACCGGAATCCGTTAAGTTGTTCCACATAGCCACACTATTTCTTGTTCCAATCCCAGGATCATCATTGACTTGAACGTCAAATCCCATAACATGACCTGGCACAGGGGTAATCTTATTCCAGCGGATCGCAGCTTCCACCCGATAACCAAGGACGCTATTGTTTGCCCCGTATACCGTCTTGGTAACCGATTGCAGCTGATCCCTGAGGAATGTTCCTCGAGAACTGATTTGATTCAAGTAATTGAAGCGAATTTGTGCATCATCGTTCTCATACAGACTACTTTTATGATTATTCTCATCCATAAATAATTCGACGGAATCCTGCAAGTGGGTCTGGGCATTCGTTGCGCTCAATAACGGGTCATCCACTTCAACCAAGACGTATAAATACTGGTCATCCCACTGGGTGCGGAATTTCCCTTTGGCCCCTTGCGCTGTTGATGTTGTTGAGTACCGCTCGGTCGTATGGATACTGCTTTCATCCCAGCTTGCGTCTATCTCTCCGTCAATGATAGGTGTGCCTCTTCTTGCTTCCGCATACAAGGAGGCCGGGGTAAATTTCAACAAACCCACATTAGCCATCGTGACAGCTTGCTGGCCAGACGTATCATTCCAATGAATCGTTTCTGCCCCATTCGTTATGCTAACATCAAATCCTATGTTTTTACCTACAGCTGTTAGGGTACTATCTAACGGCAAACGGAAAATGCCTTTATAACCGTTCGCTCCATCCTGCAAATAGCTGCTGGCACTCCCTTGAACCTGCAATCTGCTATACGTATACGCATGATCGTCCTGATCATAAACCGTCGTTCTGCGGTTATTTCCATCCACAAACAACTTTACTGCGTCCGTGGCGTCCAAGGTGCTATCAACCACTTCTACTTTGACATACAAGGCGTTGTCATGCCATAGCGTCTTGAAGGAAGCGTTCGTGTATGTGCTGCCTGCAACCGTTACTGGGGTCATATAATCCCACACAGGATTCTCTAATCCGGCAGCATCCATCGTCAAATCCCCACTCTGTTCAGCATGTATCGTTTGAATAAGCACTGGAAGCTTACTTGGGTCTACCAACGCCCAATAAGCAGACTTAGCCTTTAATGATTCATCAAAAAGTAGGGGAAGATCCTTTCTACCGCCCGGTGTGCTGTCTAGCCATGTGCGATCATCCGCCAATCCCCAAAACGTAACGCCTGTAATATTGGCTTTATACTTATTGAAAACTTCGAACATGTCTTTAAATTGATAAGCTTGCTGAACTAACAGAGAGTCCACAATTTGCTTATCGGCAATGGCGTCATACTTTTCAGTGGCATTTTTGTAGATGGACATATCCATCTCCGTAATCTGAATATCGATGCCAAGTGCCGCTAGCTTCGCCATCGTACGATCCACCGTATCTTTATCCGGAATATAGATCGTATTGTGCGTTTGCACGCCGATTCCATGAATAGGTACTCCCTTGGCAAGGAGGTTCTGAATCATGCTAATGGTGAAGTCCAGCTTGGCAGTTGATTCGAATATGCCGAATTCATTGTAGAAAAGCTTCGCATCCGGATCTGCTTCATGCGCATATTGGAACGCTTTTTCTATAAACTCCGGCCCCGCTATACTGTACCAATTGGTTCTACGGAAGCCATCCGATTGACTGGCATCAATCGCTTCGTTGACGACATCCCAGGCATAAATCTTGCCTTTATACCGCTCAACGATCGTTTTGATATGGTTTTCCAATCGCGCATACAGCAATTCTTTGGTCGCTGGTTGACCTTGTGCATTCACAAACATCCAATTGCCTACGCCTTGATGCCAGACCAACGTATGACCACGTACTTTCATCCCGTTCGCTTGGGCGAAATTCACATAGGCATCGGCCGTATCAAAAGTGAATACACCTTCCGTTGGCTGCAGATAAGACGGCTTCATGGAATTCTCGGCCGTGATGCTATTAAAATGCTTCTTAACTAGATCACTGTGCACATCCCCATTCAAATAATCGGGCGGCAATGCAACCCCGATGGGGAAATCAGCGGCGAAAACATCCTTCAACGAAGGGATATCGGTTTGGACAACCTTCGTAGGAATCACCTTCTCCACCACACTGACATCATCCAAGTAAAAATCGGTTCCTGTGCTTGCCGTCTCGAAATAAAGATCCAACGATGTCAATGTACCTGTATATTCCAACGTAAATGCACCCGAGATCTGCTTCCATTCCTGCCCATTTGCAGTGACTGAAGCAACACCCTGATAAGAGGTTACGCCACCTATGACCTTCTGGAGACTTAAACTAACCTTTTCTTCCTTCCCCTCCGGAAGTCTTACCCAAGCCGATACGATGTAGGTCTTTCCCTTCACTAACTTAGTTATCATCGGCTGCATGACGCCTTTCCAGTTCGCGCTGCGTCCTGAAACCAACAAGCTTTTGGTTCCATTATATACAGGCTGTGGCGCATAGACGGCTTGGAGTACGACTCCGCTGCCTCGGATTTGCCAAGGACTGACTCCCAGCTCCATACCCGAATTACTGACTAGTTCATTTGGTTTCTCCAGCAGAACTGCATCATCCACATAGATATCGAAGGCATCTGTAGCGGATTCCAAATATAGAGTCAAGTTCGTAATCGCTCCTGAAGTTTCCTCTGTTACTTTGTACGTTGCTTGAATTTGGGTCCATTGTCCGGCTACCAAATTCTTGGCAGATCCAACACCCTTGAACACGCTGGGCTTCGTTCCCCCATCGATACTCTTATCCAGCGTAAGACGGATCTCCTTCCCGGCACCAGCTGCATCCACCTTGACCCATAAACTAATGTCATATTCACTGCCTACCTTCATCTTGCCGTAAACGGACTGCTGCACACCGCGAAATGCGGCTGTACGTACTACCTTCATGCTGTATGCACCCGTATGAGCATCACTATTGACCGTAAGTGTTGAGTTACCACGCGCTGTCCAGCCATTCACTGTTCCTGTCTCGAAGTCAGGGTTTGCAAACAGGTTAGACGCAATCTGCCCGGAAGGCACCGTTGAATCTATCGCCGCATTTCCAGTCAAAGGATGTAGAAGCGACAACACCATCATGAATGTAATAAACAAGATGAGCTGGAAACCTTTCATTTTTACTGAAAACATTATTATCCCTCCTTTATTCCTAGTCAAAAAAGCAAGAAATCTATCCTTTCACACCGCCAAGCGTTAAGCCTTTGACAAAATAGCGCTGTAAGAAAGGATACACGAGAATGATTGGCAAACTGGATACAACGGTCATCGTTGCACGGATAGATCCTGGTGTAACCGCATGTTCGGTTTGCCCAGCAGATGCATCCTGTAAGGCTTGCTCCATGGTTCCCGTCACTTGTTGATTCGCTGATTGTAAAATCTTCATGAGCTCATATTGAAGCGTGCTTAAATTCGAATTATTAGATGCGTACAGGAACGTATCGAACCATGCGTTCCATTGCGAAACGGCAATGAATAGCGCGATGGTAGCAAGTACAGGCATACACAATGGAAATATGATTTGTACAAAGATGCGAAAGTCACCAGCTCCATCTATTTTGGCCGATTCATTCAAACTCTCCGGCAAGGAATGAATATACGTCCTGATTACTAACAGATTAAAGGCTGTTACGATACCAGGAAGCACATAAACCGCAAAGTTATTGACCAATCCAACATCCCGGATTAGAAAGTAAGTGGGAATGAGTCCGCCATCAATATACATGGTGAATACATAAGCCATCGTAATGAAACTTCGCAACACATAATCCTTCCGACTGATTGTGTACGCCACCATCGCCGTTAGAAACACACCTGAAACAACGGCAATCACTGTACGGAGGAGAGAAATCATACCCGCATGCCAAATATGGGAATCTCGAATCAAATCCTGATAATTAAATAACGTAAACTTTCTGGGCAACAGATAAATGCCACCCTTCATACTGTCCGTTGCATCATTAAGTGAAAGCGCTATTACATTGAGAAAAGGGTATAACGTAAATACTAACAATAAGCTCAATAGAATCGTATTCATGATGTCAAACAGATTACTGCCTGTTAATAGCTGTTTTGTACGGTACATGCCCAGTCCCCACCTTATATAATTCTTTCTTCACCCATTTTACCCGCAATGTAGTTGGCCATTAATAGCATGGCGATACTGACGACACTGTTGAATATACCTGCTGCTGCTGCAAAGGAATAGCGTGATAGGCGTATACCGTACTCCAATACAAAGATATCGAAGACCATCGATTTATCCTTAACTAAACTGTTGCCTAGCAAGTACTGCTGTTCAAAACCAGCCTGCATCACGTGACCAATACTCATGATGAGCAAAATCACGATCGTTGGTTTTATACCTGGAAGGGTGATATGACGGATCTTTTGCAACCGGTTGGCTCCATCGATATCCGCCGACTCATAGAGATGTGGCTCGATAGCGGAGATTGCCGCCAGATAGATGATGGCGTTCCACCCTACATTTTTCCACACATTCGCGATCCCGATAATCCACCAAAACAGGTCCGGTTTCCCCAGCCACATTTGAGAAGAATCGATGACTCCCAGCTTTAGCAACAGAATATTAACGATCCCATTGTCAGAGGAGAGCATAACCATAATGATATTGGCAGCAACTACCCATGAGATAAAATAAGGCAAATAGGAGATCGTCTGTACCGTTCTCTTAAACCAAGTCACTCTCACTTCATTTAATAAAATCGCCAACCCGATTGCCGTAATGAAGCTAAACGTAATATTGATGGCGCTCATGGCAAGCGTATTGCGAAGAACATGATAGAACAACTCATCTGTAAAAATACGTTTAAATTGCTCAAGTCCAACCCACTTTTGATGTAAAAAGCTCTTGCCTGGCACATACTCTTGGAAAGCCATCGACCATCCCCATAAGGGCATATACTTAAAAATGAATAGATGGATCAAAAGCGGGACAGACATAAGCACCAAGACTCTTTGCTGCCATAGTCGCTGAGTAAATGTTTTTTGCAGTATGATGAACCTCTCCCATCCGCTTGTTCATTACTTTCTCTTTATCTATAAAAAGCCAGCTGGCATGAAGGTGAGGATAACTCTTCTGGAGTCCCCCTTCACCGCCAAATTTTTACCAGTTCTTCATGCGGAAATCAACCGATTTCTGAAGTTCGTCGATATACGATTTCGTATCCAAAGCCTTAAACTTCCCTGTATACTCTTCCCACACTTTGTTGTAGTCAGCTGGATTCGACAGAACTAGTTTCGGAATGTAGGAAGTCAATAGATCATCGATCTTCTGCTTGGTCAGCTCTCCTTTTCCACCCTTTTCCAACACAATATCAAACAGCGGGAAATACTTGCGTACTTCTGGTTTTGCAAATAAATCATTGTAAGACGAAATGCCATATGCCTTTATGATTTCTTTATCGATGTCATTATAAGTGGCCGTTAGCAGTTCTGCTTGATTGTCGGCGCGTGCTGCATTTCCGTCTGCCCAGTATCCGACCGAAATTGGCAGCCCTAGGAAATAATCCCCGCCCCACTGCTTTTTGTACTCGGGATTCTTAAAGTTTGCGATCATCTCAGGAGTTCTATAGAATCGGCCCTTCTCGTTAACTTTATAATCAACGTCCTTCACGCCCCAAGAAATCAAATTCTGCGTATCTTGTTTCGCTAGGTAATCCAAATACTTGATAATGGCAACAGGATCTTTGGCATCCTTCGAAATACCCATGCCGGCTGATGTTGACATACCTAGTGGTGGGGTATATTGCTCTTTGATGCTGCTATCGTAGACAAGTGGCAACGGTACGAAAGAACGCTCTGGTTTCTCCTTGTCCAGAATATCAATGGCTTTGCCGATCTGGAAACGCTGATCGTGTAAACCAAGTACTCTACCAGAAGTAAGCTTCGCAATGTATTGGTCGTAGTTCATGATGAACATCTCTTGATCCAACAATTTCTTGGCGTTGATCTCATTCAATTTTTGATAATAACGCTTCGACATGTCTTTATCTTGGAAAGTATCAACCTTAAAGCCGCCATCTACTTTGTCGGCAATCCCGGCACCGTCATTCGGATAACCTGCGAGGAAGAACGACGGATTAACCAAATCATGTTTACGTGAGCCCTCCATGATTCCTTCAAAGCCAATCGTTTTGCCGCCTTCAATTTCCGGATACTTCTTGGCATACTTTTCAATCACATCAAAATATTCATCAAGCGTCTTAATCTTCGGGTAGTTAAACTCCTTCAATACAGCTTTCTGAATCCAAAAGCCAGTTTGAGGTGTTCCCAGCAACGGTGCTTTATCTCCCTCTTCATATGGCACCCATCCTGGGAGGAAATAGACCTTACCATCCGGCTGTTTCAGCTTATTCCAGCGCGCATTGTATAATTTTTTTAAATTCGGAGCGTATTTATCCACTAACTCATCAAGTGGAATGTACGCGCCGGCGCTAAGCAACTTGGAGGTTGATGGCCCTCCATCCATGAGATCCGGATAATGGCCGGAAGCGATCATGACGCCAATTTTGGTATCCAAATCACCCACTAGATATTCCCGCTTTAGCTTGACATTTGTCTCTTTGTCAATCATGTCACCTACGCGAGTAGACCCTGGATAATCAGGTAAGGAACGATTAATAAATACACTAAATTCTTTTGGTTCCGCTTTCGTATTGCCCCCTGAATCCGTACTGCTTGTGCTTGGTTTCGATTCCCCGCTGCTGCATGCTGCAGCAGTCAGGGCTAATGCAGCGACTAACGTTACGGAAGCCGCTTTTCTGAAAACCTTCATTAGGACTCACTCCTTGTGGTTTTATCTTGCAGGTCATTAACCTAAACCTATTATAAGTAGGAATATCTTACCATTCCTATATGACAGAATATAGAATTCGTTCGAAATAATATAGCATTTCATTTGTAAGCCCGCAGAGACCTTCCCTTGGCATGGTTCCCTCTTTATAATGAAGGAATCAATACATGATGGAGGATTACCGATGCCCGCATTCTTTGGCTTAGCCAGATTAAATAACATGAAAATCCATAAGAAACTGCTGCTCATCTACATTTTCTGTGTATTCCTGCCGATCACACTGAGTAACTATTTGTTCTACGCCAAAATAACCCAAAGCGTGAAAAAGGAAGAGCAACGAAATATCGAGCTTTCCCTTGAGCGTCTATATAATCAACTGACTCGTTCCTTCAAGGAAGCCGCAGCGTTAAGCAATAATATTTATTTTTCCCGGAGTTTCTACGAGGGTTTGGATACAACCTATCAAGACAATCTAGACTATACCCTCAATTATGGGAGCTATTTCCGCACTCCCCTTATGGGAGTCACCCCTTATTTCCAATATCATTTCACCATTAATTTCTATACAGATAATCCGACCGTTCTGAATGCTGGAAGCGTTCTCAGAATTTCGCCATCCATAGAAAACAGCCCTTGGTATACACAATCTTTCAATACCAATAACAGCCATCGGGACATGTTCTATTTTGGACAGGAAGTGACTGGCGATGGAGAGCGACTGTTCAGCGTCATTCGGAAAATGAACTACTATACGTCTTATGCCCAATATCAAAAAATACTAAAAGTTGATATCCGATACAATGTCCTCGCAGACATTTTTAATAGTGAAGGTACCTTAGGTAAGTTTTCTCTTGTCGACGACAATAACAGAGTTATTTATTCAAGTTTGCCGCAGCAACAATACTTAGCCCCCTTTAATGCAGCTACTGTTCCAGATAAACAATTTACAATGACCAAGAATCTCACTACGTTTGATTCCATGACAGGGTATCGAATTATTGGGGTTTACGAGGAATCCGTCTTCCATAAGGCGTTAGAGCAGCCTAAGAAATACGTTTTGCTCATAGCGTTAGCTACGCTGTTGTTTGCAACCATCCTTATTCTTTTGATTTCCAGATCTTTATATTTCCGAACCCGATTGCTCTCCCGTCATATGGATAAAGTGGATAACCAGCATTTCACGTTAATTGAGTATCCGCATGTTGGAAAAGATGAGATCGGTCTCTTGTTCCACAGTTTTAATCGCATGATTCGGAAGGTCAAACAACTAATTAACGATGTCTATGAGGCAGAACTTCGGCAGAAAAATTATGAACTGGAAAGTAGACAAGCGGAGCTAACAGCTCTGCAAAGTCAGGTCAATCCCCATTACCTATTCAACGTGCTGGAAACCATTCGGATGAAATCTGTGATCAAAGGAGAGTTGGAAACAGCCGATATTATAAGCTACATGTCAAAGTCATACAGAAGGTTCCTCACTTCCAGTCGGGAATGGGTAACCGTAGAGGAAGAACTGGCTATGATTCAAGAATTTCTGTCCATCCAAAAGTACCGGTTTGAAGATGAAATCGAGTATTCGCTTGAAGTCGAGAAGAACACGCTCCCCTTATTCATTCCCTCCATGGTCTTCCAGCCCTTTGTGGAGAATGCGTTTAAGCACGGCATACAGGGATTAGATGAGAAAGGACTCGTGTCCATACGCGTGTATGAGGAAAAGGATTTTCTGGTCTTCTATATTGAAGACAATGGCATTGGAATCAAACCAGAGAAGCTGGGTCAATTACTGGAGGAAGTTCGAGCCAAAGAACCACAACTTAACCGGATCGGCATGCAAAATGTATTTCGTCGGATCACCTTTTTCTTTCATGACCAATTTGAATTTAACATCAACAGCAAAGAACATGAATTTACATCCATTGAGCTGAAAATCCCCCTTTGCCGGAAGCATCCAACAGATGGCTTTGATAACAAATAAAGGAGCTGTACGAACATGCTGAAAGTTCTCCTTGTAGACGATGAACCCGTTATTCGCGCGGGCTTAGCCCAACTTATCCATTGGGAGAAATACGGTTTCACCATTGTTGCCAAAGCCAAAAACGGTGAACAGGCCTTGCAGCTCATGCTGGAGGATACGCCAGATTTGATCGTTACCGACATCCGCATGCCGAAGATGGATGGCCTACAATTGATTCAAGCTGTGAGGGAAGAACGCAACCTACAGACGCCGGTTATCATATTAACCGGTTTTAATGAGTTTGATTATGCTCGTCAAGCCATCCGCTATCAAGTCCGGGATTATTTACTTAAACCTGTGGACAAAGAAGAACTGATTGCCGCACTGACTCGTATTCGTGCCAGCCTAAGAATCGATAATGCTTTACCGGTCGACAGCCAATCCGGGAATGCCATTAAATTATTGCTTCGCAGCACCACCAGTCATGACAACAAAATTCATCTATGTCAAACCTTAAAAGCTCACTATCCTGTTTTACTTATGGTTATCACGCTGCAGAAACATACCCAAACGACATTCCCCCTAATCCACCAACTTCTGCTGCCGGTATGGGAAGCCTTTCGCTTATCCGAAGCATCTGTACGCATTTACATTGATGCAGATGGGTTTATTGCGCTTGTAATCCAACCGGAGTCTGCTCACCTAAGTAAAACAGAGGAAAAACAGCTTGCCTTTGCCATGCTTCATGCGATTCACGACACCCTCGATCAGGAAGCATTCCTTTCCGTTGGTCCCCTCGTACACTCACCAGAGCTGCTAGCCGATTCGTTTCAAGCAGCTTGCTCCGCTAGTATTTATTCCTTATATCTGGACCGGCCAACTGTTCTTGCCTATGAAGATATCAAGCTTCTTTCACCGTTCAAGAGCCAATATGAATATCTCGCTTCCTTTCAACTATTGAAAGAGTCGATTGAAAATAATAGTCCACAAGATATGGAAAGAATCGTCTTGGACATATTTGATTTCTTCGTGGAACAATTTATTTCTCCCGATACCATCAAGGTACACTTATATCGTTTTTTACTCGAGATCGAGAAATATGTAGCCGAAATGAACGGCGATATTCAGCCTATTATCAAAGCCGCCAATCACATTGACCTCACCTGCACAACCACCCCGATCCGTATTCAGAGGAAGACGTTTCTGGAGACCTGCCGGCAAATAGGCTTGGAAATAGCTTTCCTCCGGGTACAACAGAATTTCGGGATTATTGATCAAATTGAGCAATATGTGAATAGCCATTTCCACGAGAATATGACACTAAAGGACGTGGCGGCCAAATTTTATATGAATCACGCTTATTTAGGACAGCTCTTCCGTAGAAAGAAGGAAATTCACTTCAATGAGTACCTCCATCAAGTTCGCATCGAGGAGGCTAAAGGTCTGCTGCGCCGAACCGATTTGAAAATTGCTGAGGTTGCCAAAAAAGTTGGCTATAACGATCCTACCTATTTCAGTGGCAAGTTCGAAAAACATGTAGGCGTTACCCCAACTGTTTATAAATTAGGGTTGCAGCCACACAATCATCCTCTTTCGAAGAAGGAGTGAGATTTCAAGTCATCGAGCCTGTTAGGGGCGCCGCGGCGATGCTCGATTAGACACGTCTTCATAATCTCGTAACCCTACTATACAACTGGCGTCCGAAATTCGAATAGCCGAATAATAAGGAATTCATTTTCAACTAGAGCAATATAATGAAGTAAGACAACCATTATTAATACATAAATGACTTGGGTTTGTACAAAAAATCGTTGATTTTTGCCCAAAGTTCATTGTATATTAATTATAATAATTATTATTAAGAAATTAATTTAATTTGATTGGAGAGGTAGAAATGAACCCAATGGATACTGCTAACTCAGGAAAATGCCCGTTCCCTCATGGAAATGGAAGCGCTACTAGTCACAAATCTAGTGGTACGACGAATAAAAACTGGTGGCCGAATCAGTTGAATTTGAACATTCTCCATCAACATGACCGCAAATCAAACCCTCTTGGCGACGATTTTGACTATGCTGAAGAATTCGGAAAATTAGACTACCCCGCACTTAAACAGGATCTTCGTGATCTCATGACGAACAGCCAAGATTGGTGGCCAGCCGACTTCGGACATTATGGTCCTTTCTTTATTCGAATGGCTTGGCACTCAGCCGGGACTTATCGAACAGGCGATGGGCGCGGAGGAGCTGGTACAGGCACACAGCGCTTTGCTCCACTGAACAGCTGGCCCGATAACGGCAACCTAGATAAAGCTCGTCGACTCCTGTGGCCGATTAAGCAAAAATATGGTAACAAAATCTCATGGGCGGACTTGTTCATTCTAACCGGTAATGTTGCTATTGAATCGATGGGCGGCAAAACATTTGGTTTCGGCGGCGGCCGTGCGGACGTTTGGCACCCCGAAGAAGATATCTATTGGGGTGTAGAAACAGAGTGGCTAGGAGATAAGCGTTATACAGGCGATCGCGAGCTTGAGAATCCGCTCGCTGCAGTTCAGATGGGACTTATCTATGTGAATCCAGAAGGTCCGAACGGCAAGCCAGATCCTCTTGCCAGTGCTCGAGACATTCGTGATACGTTTAAACGCATGGGCATGAACGATGAAGAAACAGTTGCCCTCGTTGCAGGTGGACACACATTCGGCAAAGCGCACGGTGCTGGAGATGCAGCGCATGTAGGTGCAGAACCTGAAGCCGCTGCAATTGAAACTTTAGGCTTAGGTTGGATCAGCACGCATGGTTCTGGTAAAGGTCGAGATACCATTACAAGTGGTATTGAAGGAGCTTGGACAGCGAATCCGACACAGTGGGATAATGGTTTCTTCGAACTCCTTTTCGGATATGAATGGACACTGACGAAGAGCCCTGCAGGTGCACATCAGTGGACGCCAACCAGTCCTGCTGAAGAGCATCTCGCACCAGACGCTGAAGATGCATCTATTCGTGTAAAGACAATCATGACTACTGCGGACATGGCTTTGCGTGTGGATCCCGCTTATGAGAAAATATCTCGTCGTTATTATGAAAATCCTGAAGAATTTGCAGATGCGTTTGCTCGTGCATGGTTTAAGCTCACCCACCGGGATATGGGGCCACTTGCCAGATATCTAGGACCGGAAGTTCCCGAAGAAGTTCTGATCTGGCAAGACGCAGTGCCAGCTGTTGCCTACGCATTAACAGACGCAAATGTTGAAGATATTAAAACAAAGATTCTAGCATCTGGCCTTACAGTCAGTGAACTCGTATCTACAGCTTGGGCTTCAGCCAGCACCTTCCGTGGTACGGATATGCGTGGCGGCGCCAACGGTGCTCGCATTCGGCTTACGCCACAGAATGAATGGGAAGTGAATCAACCAGATCAACTGACAAGAGTGCTTACCATTCTTGAAGGTATTCAAGAAGACTTAGATGTCGAGGTGAGTCTCGCTGATTTGATCGTACTTGGTGGCAGCGCTGCGGTGGAAAAAGCGGCGCGTGATGCAGGCTTCCAAGTAAATGTTCCATTTACTCCTGGTCGCGGTGATGCAACCGAAGAACAAACTGATGCAGAAAGCTTCGCCGTTCTGGAGCCAATTGCTGATGGTTTCCGCAATTATCAGAAGAAGCAATATCGGGTAAGCTCAGCGGAGCTTCTAGTCGATAAGGCACACCTGCTTAACCTGACTGCTCCGGAAATGACAGCTCTTGTTGGCGGCATGCGTGTTCTTGGTACGAACTTCGGCGGCACCAAACATGGTGTATTCACCGATCGTGTAGGTACACTCACAAACGACTTCTTTGTTAACTTGCTCGATATGGGCATACACTGGAACCCTATTGGTGATGATGTATTTGAAGGACGCGATCGCAAGACAGGTAAAGTCGTTCGCTCAGCAACGACAGTTGACCTCGTCTTCGGCTCCAATTCCATTCTTCGGGCCATAGCAGAAGTTTATGCGCAAGACGATAATAAAGAAAAGTTCGTGCGTGACTTCATAGCTGGTTGGGTCAAGGTAATGAATGCCGATCGATACGATCTAAATAAATAACGTACTATTGCCGTACACAAAAGGGGCTGCCTACTGGCAGCCCCTTTTGTATGATTTTGATTGTTGCCGAAATCCTTATGAAGGCACGTTATGACTAGACAAGAAGAATTCAAACTCCATCTCTTGATCCGCTGGAATCTGATATTCCTCATGGACAGGTGCTCCCCAACTATCATCTCCGCCAACACCCATTTGTTTGCCGGCAACCGTAACAACCGTATAATGAACATCTGGCAGTTCAAAGGCATGATCCGCATGCTCTAGTTCAAATGCCGTATACGGGGACAAGTTGCACTCTACAGGTGCTAGTGGATCGGACTGAATCGAGAGACCAATACCAGACACATCCGTCACATTCACACGGCGGACGCCAGTTCGGTTGCCAGATTCCTGTGGAACCAGATAAGGCGTAGGCAATTGGTTCACTTGGCGGCTAAATACGCCCAAACGAGCACCGAAATTACGGTCGATATAATTTTCTTCAGGTCCCATCGCATACCATTCGGATTGATTATAATCGGCAGACATCTTAAACGATACAGCAAGTATCGGCAAATTCGGCAGACCCGCGGCACCCTTGTATTGCGTTTTCACACGAATCGTTCCATTCGCTAATACCGTATACGCGATCCGAACAGTAACTTCCGTGCTAATGCTGAATTTGTAATCAAAAATGACTGTCGCAGAACCCTTTTCTTGCCGTATTTCCCAATTGACGCATTTGCGCGCCAGACTGGCAGCATACCAAGCCCCGGCCGTAAAGCTCATTGCAGTACCTTTGTCATTATCCGTGGTAGCACGCCAGAATAAAGGTGCAGGCGGCATAGCGATCATTTCGCGACCCTCGTATTGAAGTGAAACGAGTGAACCTACTTGTTTCGAGAATATCGCGATAAATCCTTTACCTGTCACACTCATATTGACATCGCCCTCAACGACGACAACGTCACCAGTAGGCTTCTCAATCTGACGGCTTGCTTGTATGACAAACGTCTTTTGACCGAACGTCGTTTCAAATCCTGCATCCGCCCATAACGTAGCTTCTCTCAGAACCAAAGATGCCTGAATGCAGTACTCCCCTGGTGCTCCTTCTATATTTGGCAGCTCGATCGGGAGACTGAATTCAGTCTGTGCCTCGACCTCGATATTTGCTTGCCCCGCACCAATTTCTTTTCCCTCATGGAACAAACGGTACACTAGCACTAGATCATCTGTATTTGCAAATAAATTCCCATTCACGATGTTAATATGAGTTCGAGTTGGTTCCAATTTGATATTCTGATATAGGAATTTCACTTCCTGCATTTTAGGTGTGATTTGACGATCAGCAAACACGAGTCCATTGCCGCAGAAACTGTAATCGGTCGGACGATCTTTGAAATCCCCGCCATACGCCAAAAATTCGCGGCCATTTCGGTCTTTTTTTACAATCGCCTGATCAATATAATCCCAAATAAAGCCACCTTGATACATCGGATATTTGTTCTCAAGCTCGGTATATTTATGAAGACCTCCGACAGAATTCCCCATCGCGTGCATATATTCGCAGCTTAAGTACGGTTTATCCGGTTGACTATTGAGGTATGCCTCAATATCCGCTGGCTTCGCGTACATGCGGCTTTCCATATCGCTAGTCGCTCCATAATTACGATCGTAGAAAACTCCTTCGTAGTGAACCAATCGCGTAGGGTCGGTTTCGCGGAAATAGTTAGACACATTGAGAATAACTTGCCCCGCATACGACTCATTCCCACAAGACCAAATGAGAATCGACGGATGATTCTTATCCCGCTCCACCATCGAAATTGCACGATCCATGACGATATCTTGCCACTGCATATCGTTACCTGGGATATTCCAAGAAGGTTCGATAGCGCCCATCTTTTGCCATGAACCGTGTGTCTCTAAATTCATCTCATCTATGACATAGACACCGTACTCATCACAAAGCTCATACCATAGCGTCTGGTTGGGATAGTGCGACGTGCGGACTGAATTAATGTTGCTGCGCTTCAGGGTTTGAATATCCCACAGCATATCCTGCTTCGTAATCGCACGCCCACTGCGGCTGTTAAATTCATGTCGGTTGACACCTTTGAAAACTATACGTTTCCCATTGATGCACATCAGCTTGTCCTTCATTTCAAAACGACGGAACCCCGTCTTCTGCACGATGGCTTCAACTACATGTCCGCTCTCATCGTAAATCGAGATACATGCGTTATATAAATACGGGCTTTCCGCACTCCACGGCTGTACAGTTCCTGCTGAAAGCTTGAACGATAAGTTGCCACCGCGGAATTCACCTTCTTCGGTGAGACAAATCTGCCCTTCCGCATCTTTTAATTCGAGCTTAGCACGAACGGATTCCTTATGCTCATTGCGAAGCTTGAGCTCAATCTCAAGCAACCCTTGCTCATACGCATCATCCAAATCTGCCTTTACGCGCATATCCCACACATGCACGTTAGGTACAGTGTACAAATACACCTCGCGGAAAATACCCGACATCCGCCAGAAATCCTGATCTTCCAGCCAACTTCCTGTGCTCCGCTGATACACTTCAACTGCCAATTTATTCTCACCTTCACGAATATGTGGCGTTAAGTCAAACTCGGCAGGCGTAAAGCTATCTTCGCTGTAACCGATAAATTCGCCGTTAAGCCAGACATAGAAAGCCGATTCAACACCTTGGAAGGAAATATAGACGGGCTTACCAATCATCGTATTCGGCAGTTCAAAATGTTTCACATAGGAGCCCACTGGATTATGCTCTTGCGAAATATGTGGAGGACGAAGCGCCTCTACGCCATCCCACGGATACATTGTGTTGACATATTGCGGCTGGCCCCAGCCTTGGAGTTGGATATGACCGGGTACTTGGATATGTTCCCAGCTACTGCAGTTGTAATCCATTTGATAAAAGGACTGCACACGACTTGCAGGGTTAACCGCATAGTTGAATTGCCAGCGCCCATTCAAACTATGCCGCATATCCATTGATGCGCCTGCCTCCGCAGAAGCCATTGAATGATAATAACGATGATCCGAATGTGCTTCCAGTCGGTTCACTTTGAATACCCTCACATCTTGAAGCCAATCAAGGCTTGGTACAGAATGTTTCATTTATCTATGCCTCCCGAGAAATAAGACCCACGAAGGGGTCTTGTTTTACCTACTATTTTACAGAACCAACCATACCTGCAACGAATTGTTTTTGCATCAAGAAAAATACGAGCGCTGTCGGCAGTGTTGAAATGACAATGGCGGTCATGATCACCCCGAAATCCGGCGAGTAACTAGAACCCAAATTGGAAATCAACAAAGGAATTGTTCGTTTCTCTGGTGTTTGCAAGACGATAAGCGGCCACAAGTAATTGTTCCAGCTTGACATAAAGGTAATGATTGCCGCTGCTGAATACGTCGTTTTCATTGTCGGCATATACACACGGAAAAACAATCCTAACTCCGTTAATCCATCAATACGTCCAGCTTCCAGAAGCTCCTTCGCGAACATTTTCGTGCTTTGACGGAAGAAGAAAATGAGAAACGCCGTCGTAAATGTCGGAAGGACGACCGCGTTCATTGTGTTGATCCCGATAAGTGGAACCGTACGCGATAGGCTGGAAAACATTTGGTAAAGGGGTACCATCAACGCGGCGAACGGAATCATCATGGAAACAAGCAGTAAATTGAACACGATATCCTTGGCTTTGCTCTGATAAATTTCAAAGGCATATCCAGCCAGTGAAGCAACCAATAAGGCTAAAATGGTTGTAGTTAACGAGATCTTCAAGGAATTCCAAAGTGCAGGTGCAAGATTAATTGAATCTGTTAATTTATGGAAGTTATCCATGAAATGTGTGCCTGGCAACATTCTGCCCTGCGTAACATCCACAGACAGATTCGTGGAACTAATCACCATCCACAGGAATGGAAATATGGATATAACAGCCACAGCAAAAAGGAAGACATAGACGATTGTACGTCTTAAGACTATCATTTTTTATCACCTGCCAATTTGATTTGAAGGACAGATAACACAATGATCATAGCTACAACCGAATAGGAAACTGTTGCTGCATAGCCAAAATCAGGTGTGTATTTAAAGGAAAGATTGTAGATGTATTGAGATATAGAGAGGGTAGAATTACCTGGGCCACCCTTCGTAATATTCATAATCTCATCGAACAATTGCAGCGTACCAATCGTCGAGGTAATGGACGTGAAGAGAACAATTGGCTTCAGCATTGGGAACGTGATGAAGAAAAATTGTTTGATCGGAGAAGCTCCGTCAATACGAGCTGCTTCATAAATAGAGCTATCAATATTTTGCAAAGAGGAAAGGAAAAAAATCATATTATATCCTGTCCAGCGCCATGTAATGGCAAGAATAATCGTAATTTTCGCCCAGAACGGATCGGAAATCCAAGCGATGGGCTGAGAAATTAAGTGAATTTTGATTAAAGCCATATTGATCAAACCATCATTGCCGAACAAATATTTGAAAACAACCGAGTAAGCAACAAGTGAGGTTACGCAAGGCAAGAATATCGCGGTACGGAAAAATCCCTTGAAACGAAGCTTGCTATCATTCAACAAAACGGAAATCATCATCGACAGCACGATCATAACCGGTACTTGGATAATCAAATAGATAAACGTATTCTTAACGGCCGTGATAAATGTCTTATCACTAAAGAGCCGCTTATAGTTGCTTATCCCGTTGAAATGTAAATTAGCACCCGCGCCTGTCTTAAAGGAAAGCAGCAATGCCTGAATCATAGGATAAAAGTAAAACAAACATATCATTAATACAGCGATAGCGATAAACAGCCATCCCGTAAGCTTTGCACGGCTACGAATCGAGAAGTTCATTAGTCAAATCCTTCCTATCATTTACGATGAAAAATCGAAACGCTGTCCCCTGCTTTGCATATTTCGCAATACAGAGGTCAGCGTTCCATAGGTTAATGGGAAGAGAAACTTACTTAAGTTGGGACTCTGCTTGGGACTGAGCATCACTGAATACTTTCGCAATGTCTTTGCCCTTCAGGTAATTTTGCATCTCAACTTTGAGAATATCTTCAATCGCATACGTATGCAGACCATAGTTGACTTTAGGAATTTGAGCCGTCCATGTTGCGAAATCAGAAATTACTTTTTGACCTCCGAAGAAATCGTCGGCTTTCGTGTAAGCTTCACCTTGCGTAGCAGGTTTATATGTACCGATAACCCCTACGTCTGTAACTAATTTCTGATACAAATTCACATCAGAACCAAGTGTTTTCCCTAGGAAATCAGCAGCCGTATCTTTACCCGTACTGTTCAACACATACCAGGAGCTTCCCCCAAGGTTAGATGCGTTAACCGAACTAGCTGTGTTTTTCAACTTAGGAAAAGGAACAACAGCCCATTTACCGGATTGATCAGCTTGTGATTTAATCGATGGTGTAATCCAGTTACCTGTCGGAACAGAAGCTACAGCTCCGCTATTGAAACCAGCTAGGAAGGAGTTCCAATCCGAGTTGATTTTAACAATATTAGCGCTCATGATTTCTTTATACGTCTCGAAAGCTTCTTTCAACACAGCGTTGTCTTTCAGATCTGGCGTCGTACCGTCACTTTTCAGATACCAAGCGCCTGCTGATTGAATCATCATACGAACTAAGCCAAGATCATTTGGATCCTGTGTCAGCAATTCTTTACCTGTTTTTGCTTTGACTGCTTTACCAACTTCAATGAATTTCTGCCAATCCATATTCTTCAGATCGTCGACTTTATAGCCTGCTTGTTCCAAGTAATCTCTGCGTACATATAAGCCTGTTACGCCGGAATCAAATGGCACACCGTATTGTTTGCCGTTCAAGCTTGTTGGACCTAACTTATAATCGGCGAAATCCGAAGCCTTAATGGATGCGGACAAATCCGCAAATGAGTCTGGATATGTTTTCAAGAAGCTTTGTGCACGGTAATCTTCAATCAATACAACATTCGGCAGACCTGACTTTGAACCGGAGTTTAGCCCCGTGTTCAACTTTTGAATAATGTCATCTTGCGCATATTCAATTACGTTGATTTTCACATCAGGATGATCCTTCGCATAAGCATCTTTCGCTAGGTTCATTGCTGCGATATTAAAGTTCTTATCCCATGCCCAAACCGTAATCTCCTTACTAGTACTCGAAGCGCCTCCGCTAGGCGTAGTAGTTGATGTTGAGTCGGACGAATTACTTGAACATGCCGTCAAAAGCAAAAAACTTGCAAGTAAAACCGTAGAAATTTTCTTCTTCATGTGATCCCCCTTGATGATTTGATATTGTAAGTGCTTACTAATAAATAATATCATTCGGGCAAATCGTCTTGTTAGAACTAAATTTACTGAAATTAGCGTTTTTATTGTGTCTGATATTCCTTCCTCCACCACTCATTTGTATTATTTTTATATTTTGTATTTATTTTAGATTTTTATACTTCTACTTGTACTGTTCTGTGCTCCATGGAAGTTTAATGGAAATTTTCGTTCCTTGTCCCACGGAACTTGATATCGTAACCCCATACTCTTCTCCGTACAATAGAACCAGGCGATCATGAACATTACCAATACCAATCCCTGTAAACAATTGCCGTGCACTTGTGGCATTCGGCATCTCATCCGTGTTGTTCGAAATTTCCATGCCATCCCCATTGTCAACTACTTCACAGAGCAGCGTATCTCTCTCTTTCGTGATGATGACATAAATATATCCGGTACCTTTCTTATTAAAAGCGTGAAAAAAAGCATTTTCGATGAAAGGTTGCAGCATCAACTTCGGCACTTGTGCAGGCAAGCAGTCCGGTGAAACAAAGTAATCCACTTTAATCCCTTGGCCATAACGAATCTGATTAATGAACACATAATGCTTTAAATTCACCATCTCTTGCACAACGGGAATCGTTTCTTGGACATTACTGATCGTATTCTGCAGGAGAGAAATGAGGGCATGAATCGTTTGTGTGGCCGTCTCTTGACTACCTCGTTGAACGAGAATGTTAACTGAAGCCAGCGTATTGTAAAGAAAATGCGGATTGATTTGCTGCTGTAGCGCGGCTAACTCTGCCTTGCGCTGCTCCTTCTGCGTATCAACAAGCTGAGAGATATAGTCGTTCAACTCATCTAGCATAAAATTGAAAGATCGACTAAGCTCCCTTGTCTCATAGGTCCCGGTCACCGCCATATAATTGTGAAAATTCTCTTTCGTCACCGTAGACATTTTCTTAACTAGCTTTCTTAACGAGAGTGTCAGTCGCCGCGTGATGACATACACAATAAGAACAGTCACAATGACAATTCCTGCAACAAGGAAGAAAATCGCTTTCCTGTTGAGCATTTGACCAAGTGCTGTATCCTTATCAATGACGTTGACGATGTAAAAGTCGTATAACGGCAAATCCTTAGCCACGACAATGACATCTTTGTGAGACATGTTCATTTCTACCTCAGCCAGACCAAGTTGCTGAATCCTCTGGGCACTGTCTAAGAGCTCTTTCGATGTGGTTCCAATCAGCCCATGGCGATTGCTGGAAACAATCCGACCTTGACGATCCAATATCATCACATCATTCCCATCACTTGTGAAGCTCGTATAAATGGATCGAACATCGCTTTCTTTCATAATGATATACAGTGTCCCATACCATTCTTTACTGAGGGGTTCAATTAGAGCCTTGGCGGCAACCAATCCTTGGTCCCCAGATCCCGGAGTTCCTTCGTCCAAATAACTGTACATCAATCGCCCAGACTGCCTCTGCGACTCTTGTGTAATTGGATTTCGCCCTAAATCCTCCGAGGAACCTGACCAATAGGTACGGTCGCTCGTATAGCTTTTGCCATTGATACCCGAAATGATCATGCCAATGTTCTTGGCTCCAATACCGGACTGGATTCGCTTCATCTGTTCACTCATGCCAAAGGTCACCATGGAATTGGTTAACGAATCGCTATCTGCCGCAGTCAGAAAACTCTTAATCGCTCCACTTTGCGCAGCATTAATGGCAATATTTACATTGGTATAATGAATGGATTCCAAACCGCTTTTAATTTGCTCGATAATTTTTGAATTCGTGATACTGAATGTCTTCACAAACAGCTTTTGCGACATTTGCACCGTAACCCAAGAAGTCGCCACCGTGACCGTGATCATGCTGAGCACCATCACGAGAAACAATTTGCGAAATAAACTTTGATCGGCGATCCTTCTTAGCCAAGCCCCCATAAGTTCGATGATTCCCTTCGTCTTCATTTTTTGCGATAGTGGCTAGGTGAAGTCCCCATCAACTTCCGAAACACTTTTGTGAAGTAACTATGATCGGAGTACCCAACAAGACTACTAATTTCTGAAATTGACAAATGCGCACTACCTCTTAATAATTCACATGCACGTTCGATTCGAATCCGATTCAAATACTCATTAAAACCTTCTTTATTATGAACAGTGAAATAATTGGACAAGTATGAAGGGTTGAAATGAAACTGTTTGGCTACATCCGTCAGGGTAAGCGGTTCAGCAAAATGCTCATCCAGATACATTAAAATCTTTTGTATCCCCGGAGAATTGGTTTTATTCCCTGTCACACAGTCGGCCGCCTCAATCAGAAACTTGGCTAAAAGTGATCGCACTTCCCCAATATGCTTGGCTTCATGAATGGCACGGAAATACTCATATTTCGCTTCATCCAGCGTGCTGGCCTCATAGTGAAAATGTAGCAAGCTGACAATGATATTGAACAGACTGTGCCCCAGAAACGATTTAAACTCGAACATATCGATATCTAGCCTGCCAGGCATGGAATCGACATATCGGTTGAGACGTTCAAACGCTAGCTGAAATTCTTGATGGTTCAGTTCAGCGGTAAACGCCTCGGAATCAAATGTATCTTTGTTCCCTTCATCATCCACAAGTTCATTTGCGAAGAACAGTTGTACATCCGATAGAAAGAAACGGTGATCCAGCACTTTTAAACTATCATTCGAATAGACGTCATGAAGTTCTTCGATTTTCGAGAAATTCTTGCTGAGTGCGACATAGAAGGATAATCCTCCGCTCACGCCAGATTCCACCAATTGTTCGGCCAAATGGATGGCATCCGCTCTGCCAGTATCCTCTGTATTCAACAGAAACCGGATATGGCTGTCTTGATGTGAAAGATGATGTATGACAACAGGTTGCTGGGCACCCTGAACCCTACCTTTCAGAAATGATTCGATCCATTCCTCATTCCGTTTCAGAGAGGATGGGCTATCTTGTATATCCGCAACTAGTAGGATAAAGCAAGGATATGGGAAATAGGTGCTGATTTCCTCACCGTCAACATCCATGGCATAGCCGGAAATCAACTTGTCCAACACATAATCCACGGACTGACCTTTGTCATTCGTAAAATCCATGTGCCTGAAGGCCGGCATATGCTGAACCGTCTTTTTTAATACAGCTAAAAGTGAATTCGCATCTAATTTCGGTTTTAATAAATAATCCGCTACACCGTTCTGAAACGTTGAACGGACATACTCAAACTCACCGTAGGAGCTGAGCACCACGATTTCAATCTCCGGATATAGACCTTTCACAACCCTGACCAATTCCTCCCCATTCATAACCGGCATAACAATGTCTGTCAGAATCATGTTGGGTTGGAACTCTTTAACCATATCAAGCGCATCCTTACCGTTGGCAGCCTCGCCAACGATGTGGAAGCCTTCGCTTTCCCAATCGAGAAGATGTCTAATTCCTTGACGCACCAGCATCTCATCATCAACAATTAATACCTTGCATAACGTCTCCATGTCTTACTCCTTTATGGCTTATACCTAGCTTCCCACTTTTAGATGGAACGATGTATCGATCTCTGTCACATTTTATGTTTTATTGTACACTTTAACAAGATTGAATCAACGTCCATCTTCGGAAGCGTATTTCGCAATAAAAAAAACATCATTCGCCTTGTAAGGTGAATGATGCTTTTATAGGGCCGATACGCTTCAACTCGACTACTTAACCCCTGTATACACAAATGCGCGAATGATATGCCTCTGTGCAAAAAAGAAAGCAATCAGAATGGGCGTTACCAGCATCATGTTCCCAGCCATTAGCACATTCCAATTCGCTACTCCTTCTTCTTCACGAATCTTAGCAATCCCCAAAGGCAAAGTTCTCGCGACATCATCTGTCGTCATGACCAATGGCCAGAAGTAATCATTCCAATGCGCTATAAAGCTGAAGAGGGCAAAGGTCGCCAATACCGGTTTTGCCATTGGCACCATTAGCTTAATAATAATTTGCCACTCTTTGGCACTATCCAACCGTGCTGCTTCAATCAGTTCCTCCTGAACTTGTTTGAATGATTGCCTCAAGAGGAAAATGCCAAATGCGCTGGAGGCAAATGGAAGTATAAGAGCTAAGTGTGTGTTAAGCAGCTTCCATGCACTCAACTGTAAATAAACAGGCAAGAAAATTAATTGAGATGGAATCATTAAGGTCACCATAACCATGCCGAACAATATGCCTGATCCCTTAAACGTATAACGCGCAAAAGCATAGGCCGCCGGAATAATGGTAAGCATCTGCAAAGCGAGAATACCTAACGAGATTATAATACTGTTCGAAATATAATGTAAAAACGGACCTGAGCCCCAGGCTTTTGAATAATTGCTCCACATGATATGTTTAGGAATCCAATTAGGCGGAAATATCATGGTTTCAGGCAGTGTCTTCAGAGAGGTCGAAAGCATCCATACAAATGGCATGGCAAAAACAAGTACCAACGCAATCATGCCCATTACACTTACGAACTTCATGATGTAATGTAATGTTTTGGAAATGATTTCTTCTTTGCTTTTTACATATATCACAGGTCGTTCCGCATTCATTGTATGCTCGGCTTTCAATGATTTCCCTTCTTTCTATTGATAATGAACACGCTTAGACATCATTTTAAAGTAGATGATTGTTAATATCCCAACGATAACTAGTAAAATGACACCTGCCGCAGAAGCGCTGCCGATTTTGAAGAATCGGAACCCATATTCATAGATATAATACACGAGCGTATTCGTTGAGTTAACCGGTCCTCCCTGCGTCATAATTGCGATGGTTTCGAATACCTGAAACGATCCAATCATGTTAATGATGACTAGGAAGAAGATTGTTGGCGAAAGCATTGGGAGTATTAATCTGTAAAAGGTCGTCCAAGGCTTGGATCGATCCAGGGCTGCCGCTTCATAGATGTCTCTAGGAATACTTTGCAATCCGGCGATAAATACCAGCGTATTATAGCCTAGTCCTTTCCAGACAGCGACGATGACTAAAGAAATCAGAGATGTACTCGTGGAGGACAGCCATGCTAGTTTTCCGAAGCCAAACAAACCGATGAACCAGTTCAATAAGCCATACTGCGGATCCATCACCCAGACCCAAATCATGGAAATGGATACCCAAGAAACAATATGCGGACTGAAGATCGCGCCCTGGACAAAACTTTGAAACACACTGGCTTTATTCAACCAAAGGGCTAGCAATAAGGAGAAGATAATGATACATGTAACGGTCAACACCGTGTAAATCGTTGAGTTGGATATGACTTGTAAAAATTCTTTTTCAGTAAGGAGATCCGTAAAGTTTTGCAAACCAACAAAGTTCTTCGTAGGGCTAATAAAATTCCAATCATACATACTTAAGTACATCATATAAATGATCGGATATATAAAAAACAATGAAAACACAGTAATCGCAGGTGCTACCATGGCGTACGGACGCAGTTTTTCCCACATTGTCATCTTACACACCACCGCTAGTCACAAGAATTTTTTCCTGACGTGCTTGATGGGTTGTTTCTCCTATATTACGAATTCTTTGGCCGTCCGGATCAAAATAGTAAAGCTTATCATAGGGAATCATAATTTGGATATGATTGTCTGTTTGCAAGGAAGACAGGAAGGTTTTCACGAAAAATATGCCCATCTCAGATTTAATCTGATAAATATTTTCTGAGCCAAGGCTCTCGCGAGTTAGGATCTCTCCGTTAACAACAAAACCATTTGAAAGATTATTTGGAGACATTACCACATGCTCTGCCCGGAAACCAATATAACCAATCTTCGAACCTGTCCCTACCTGTAACCCTTGTACGTTTGCAAAATGAAAAATATTCATAGCCGGTGTCCCTATAAACTGTGCTGTAAACACATTATCCGGATCATTATACAGTTTCAAAGGTGAATCCGACTGTTGAATAATCCCTTTGTTCATAAGAACGATCTCATCGCCCATTGACATGGCTTCGACTTGATCATGGGTAACATAGACAAAGGTCGTGCCCAGCCTTTTGTGCAGCTGGATTAACTCTGTTCTCATTTGATTGCGCAGCTTGGCATCCAGATTGGAGAGCGGCTCATCCAAAATAAATACTTTTGGATTCTTGACCATGGCGCGGGCAAGCGCAACCCTTTGACGCTGCCCACCTGATAAATTTTGCGGCTTCTTATCTAGATATGGCGTTAACGCGACGATTTCACAAATATCATGGATCAAGGCTTCTCGTTCTTTTTTGGGTACCTTTCTGTTTTTCAGTCCAAATTCAATATTTTCGCGCACGGTCATTGTCGGATATAACGCATAGTTTTGGAAGACCATGGCGACATCCCGAAGTCCTGGCTGCATATCATTTACGCATTTATCGCCAATCCATATTTGTCCTTCGCTCTGTTTCTCAAGACCTGCAATCATACGCAAAGTAGTTGATTTACCGCAGCCAGAAGGGCCGACGAGCACTGTAAATGACCCCTCTTTAATCGTAAGATTTAAACCGCTGATAATCGTTTCGTCTTTATACTTTTTACCGATATTGATTAATTGGATCCTTGCCATATGTTCATCTCCTTTACTTGCTCAACAATTTATTTGCTTTTTCCGCAGCTTCGTTCATCGCCTCCTGCGGTTTGACATCCTTTTCAAGAATGGCTTTGGTCATGGCATCGATAATTGTTTTGGAGATTTCTGCATAAGCATTGGCGCTAGGACGAAGTACCGCATACTGCAATTGATCCGAAGCAACTTTGTATTGCGGAAACTCTTTATAATAGGCTTGTACCTCTTCACTTTGTAATGCAGATAGACGGCTTGGCAAATATCCAACATACTTATGCTGATAAATCGTATTTTCCTTGGTCGTCATGAACTTAATAAACTCCCAAGTTGCTTCTTTTTCTGCGTTGCTTAGCTTCGATGTGATGGACAAATGACATCCTCCGGTTGGCACACCATACGATTTATTCGCAGGCATAAAGCTGGTCATCATTTCAAAATTATTTCCCTTTGCCACCTCAATGCTTGCAGAGACGCCTGCGGTGGATCCGATTTTAAATGCGGAAAGCTGATTGGTCCAATCCTTTTCGGCATCAGCACCTGCTGTTTTTCCTACAGTAAACTTAATTAAACCTTCATCGGACATTTTCTTCCAAAACTCAACCGGCGCGACACCTTCAGGCGAGTTAAACGTTGCTTTCTTTCCGTCGTCGCTTATCACCTTGCCACCACTTTGAGCAACAAGTGCCTCGTATTCCCAGACGCCGACGGCCATCGTCAAGGGAGTCTTCCCTTTCGCTTTCAATACGCGACCATATTGCTCCAACTCCGCCCAACTTTTTGGACCAGCAGGATCTAAGCCAGCATCTTTAAGCATCGTGACATTCTTGTAAAAGATTGGCGTACTTCGCATAAAAGGAATCCCATATAGCTTGCCATCCACATAGGCATTCCCCATAAGGCCCGGATTAAAATCCTTAATATTGACTTGTGCCTCATCCCTTGTTGCAAGAGGAGTTAGATCTGCAAGCATGCCTGAGCGAGAAAAAATACCGGTAGAAGAAATTTCAAGATCGAACACGGCAGGGGCATTCCCTGCCGCAAATGCTGCTTGCACTTTGGCATTAAGATCATCATAAGTGCCTTGGTTCGCTTGCTGCACTTCAATTTTGCTCTGCGACTCATTAAATTTTTTGACGAGGTTTTGTTTCGCTTCCTCAATTTTCCCACCGTTAGCTGTCCAGTATTTAATGACGACTTTGCCTTCGGAAGAGGCGGAGTTAGTGGCTGAACCCGATGCGGTCTTGTTGTCAGTGCCACCTGTGCCACATGCGGTTAGCATGAATATGGAGCTAAGCGTAAGAATAGATACCCATTTCGTCTTCATCATTTTCATTTTCCTCCTAATTTTTGATATCAATCCAAAAAGAAAGAAGCCTAAATCAACCGCCGACTTATCGTCGACCGCTAATTAGGCTTCTCCATTACTCCAACCTACTGCTATTTACTTGTCATGTTCATCATAATCGACCAGTATTAACCAAGTGTCAATTCAATGTGAATGTTTTGAAAATTCAAAGCTAGTATCTGCTGGGCTGTCTCACACAATAATTCGAAGCTTCTCTTCCTCTTCCGAATACGTTTCATGCCATAGTACCGATTGCGAAGAAGATACTGCTGTTGCGCCATACTTGAAAACTTCCATGACATGACTTCGATCAAACAACAGCCCTCCGGTAATAATCGGGAGGGTGGTAAACTTCTTAATTTTCCCGATCATTTCTGGAATTCGCGCTGGCATCAGCTCAATGATATCGGGTTCAATTTGGGTAAGACTCTTGGATAAATTCTCTATCCCTTCGGTATCCACTAAGAAAAAGCGTTGAATGGTGAATAACCCCATTTTTTTCGCCGTTTTTACGACATTCGTTTTCGTAGTAATGATCCCTGTTGGTTTAATCACTTTGGCCAAGTAATCCATCCCATAAAAATCGGTACTTAAACCGCCTATCTTTTCCATATGCAGAAATACCGGTAACTGATGACTTTTGAATACATCCACATACCCTTTGATGACCCCAATATGCCCTGTTAGCAGAAAAACGCCGCTTAATTGGTTTCTGAGGGATAAGGCAATTTCGATTTGTTTCGGTTCCTTGATGGAAGCAACCATCCGGTGAGAGCGTAATCTTTCAAAAAATAGACCACTTTCATCATGCAAATGCTTCTTCAAGCATCAACACCTCCTAAATTGCTGGTTGCTTTCAGAACAACTACCTATTCTGCTCTGCAGCTATCCGTAAAGAGATCCTGCATTCTCGATCCGAATCTGTTCCACGCGCGTTAGGATTATGACTAAAATGCTTCATATTGTTGTACAACATCGCTACATTCTCTGTTAAAGCGGAGTCTGATAGGTCAACAGCTGATATACGTATTTCGTCTTGCTCAATCTTCACAATCCGTAACCCGTGCTGATCCAGACATGCCGATAGTTGTACAAACGTCCAGTTATTCTGCTTAACAATGGAATCAATATGCGTATGACCGTTGACATACAAGCCAATGCCTTCTTTCTTGCTTAAAATCTTCCACATGTCAATATGAGGATGAATAGATCCTTTTTCTTTATCCGAATTGGTTGTCGTATTATGTACAGGATGATGAGCAAATACGAGTACTGGTGTTGTCCCGGATGCCTCAATGACTTCTTCAAACCATGTCAATTGCTCTTCGTCAACCCATCCTCCCCAATCCTCAAAATCCATCTCTTTCGCCGTATCTAGAAATACAAGAATGGCTTGCTCCGTGGTTACTGCGTGATAGCGAGATTGTCCGCTTATTTCAAGTACTTCTCTCCTTGTTTGTGCGTACAGATCGTGATTTCCCAAAGCATGATAAAATGTTCTTCCACCTTTTCGTATGATCTCATAAACTTCTTGCAGCTCCGACGAATGTCCATAATTGGTAAGATCCCCTACCGAAATATGAGCATCTCCTTCAAGTTCCAAAAATCGTTCCAGAAATGTTTGATAGAAATCATTGCGCGCTTCTAACCATCCTGGAATTGCTTCATCAATCTGGTGATAATGTAGATCTCCCATCAGTACTAGTTTCATAATTTCTCTCCTACTCTCTATCAAAATTGGATGTGATGCCATCACTTCGTTAATGATAGATAGCGAGTATTAAATCTAATTACAAGTTTATTTGTTAATTTTGTAAATATTTGACTCGAAGGGAGACGTAGATGTCCACATATCGACCTCATATATGCATCCTTCCAAAAAAATCCCTTGTCGTTTGTGCAGTTGAATCCGCAACTTCCTTGGGAGTTAGACCAAGGCATGCAGCAACTGTCGCAGCGATATGCGGAAGAAATGCCGGCTCATTCCGGCCATCCTGCGGCTTAACGGGCAAATCCCGAGGTGTAAGAAAAGGGGCATCTGTTTCTAGCATCAAACGGTCAAGAGGTACCTGCTTCACAAGATCACGCAGGTGCTTGCCTCTACGTTCATCGCAAATCCAGCCTGTGATTCCGATATAAAATCCTAACTGCAAATATACCTGAAGCTCTTGCAGTGATCCTGTAAAACAATGGACAACAGCCTTATTGATTGAACCGACATACGGCTTCAGTATGCGAACAAAATCATAATGTGCTTCTCGTTCATGTAGGAAAAGCGGCATTTGCAGCTCGCAGGCCAGCTTAATCTGTTCCTCAAACCATTTCCGCTGAACATCGCGAGGTGAGAAATCGCGGTTATAATCCAGTCCACATTCACCAATGGCAACCACTTGCGGCTTCTTCGCCAACTGACGCAACTTAGTAATCGTATGCTCTTTGCAATTGCGCGTGTCGTGTGGATGTATCCCTGCCGTTGCAAATAATTTCCCAGGAAATTCACCTGCAAATCGCGACGCTTCATCGCTGCTTCTTAGGCTCGTGCCAGTCAATAAAAGTGGGGTTACTCCTGCTTCAAGCGCTCTGGTAACCACTTCTTCGCGGTCCTGATCAAACGAGCGATGCATTAAGTTAACACCAATGTCGATAAGTTGATTACTCATGGTACTGCACCACCTCTGAATTGTCATTGACGCGGCAGAACTCGGCCGGAACGGCGTCTGCCAGCCATACTTCATTCCCTGCATAATAGAAGACCACTCCTGCTTGGGAAGCTTTCTCCGTATCAATGGCTACAATAATTAATTCCCCTCTTCGTTTACCAGCAAGTGTTGCAAAATGAAGTCCTTCAGACAAATGAACATATTGACGATGCATGGAACGTAATCCTTGTTCTAAAATTGTAGGAGCAGCCTGCACATTGGTACCGTGATAGAGCACGTTTGGCGGTATTGCCGCTGGATAGCTAACTTTATCATGGCTATGCCCATAACGAGCTCGGATTCGATCGCCGATAATCTCAAAGCGTTGCTTTTCACACCGCGCAACAACTTCTTTAACGTCACTTTCGCTAATTTTCGACCACTTTGTCTGTACACGAAAAACTTCCATTAATTCGGCAACCGTACAGGAACCATCCGTAGGATCTAGGCTCAGCCCGAATTCTTCTGGCGAATGCCGCAGTATTTTACTCATAAACTTACTTAATTTTGTTTGCATGTTATCCTGTAACATCTGAATCACGTCCTAAAATTTATATTCATTTTCAATAACTATTTACTCAACTAACCAAAAATCCAACCCTCACATCCGACTCCTCTTTCATCCATGACATCGTCTGCCCTTTATGCAGATCCGATTTCATCGATTTCACCAGTTTCTCGATATCCACCGTTTGCTCGTAGTGCCACTGAAGCGCAGCAGATACATACAATTCATTTAACTGGGCAAAAGTAAACCCTTCTGTTTGCTTCGCCGTTACGCGGATCAACTCTTCATTCAAAAGCTTCCCGATCCCCTTTTGCTCCAAATATGTCTGTCTCAGATCTAAGTCTGGAAGCTTAATTTCGTAAGCACGGTCAAATCTCCCTGCCCGGTTCATAAGTGCTGGATCAATTTGCTCCGGATAGTTCGTTGTCCCAATGAGGAATATCCCTTCTTTTGAAGTCGCGCCATCTAAAATATTTAAAAAGTACGACCGTGCCCGATGCGGCATCGCATCGATGTCTTCGATGACAAGAATCATCGGTGCCATTTTAGCCGCAGCTTCAAATGCCTCTTGAATAGATTCACTCCCCGTATTCTCGGTTATTTGCCAATAAGCAACAGGAGCTTTGACGCTGCCGGCAATCGATTTGACGAGCGTTGTCTTTCCATTTCCGGGCTTCCCATAGAGCAGGATGCCTCTTTTGTAAGGAAGCTCATATGCTTTGAAGAAAGCACGATCTTCCGAAAAAAACTGATCAATGGCGCGATAAATATCTGTTTTCACTTCGCTCTTCATGATGACATCTGAACGCTCAACCATGCGTGTGATTGGCGCCAGTTCTTTTTCCATGCCATGAGGTCCATCCGTGAAAACGGTCACTTGTCTACGGTCTAATTCCCTGCGCCGCTGCCTTGCGTGTTCTAGAAAACGCAGTAGACTCGCATCATCCACGGCGAAAACAAAATCCTCTGCTCCAACGCCATTCAAGCGAAAGATAGGTACTCTAGCTAATGCAATTCCCCAGGACGGGTAAGCAAAAACGTTGTTCCGCAGAGTAGGATACGTTCGATATGCCGCAGCATCATTTTCCCCGTCCATTCCGAACGCACGTGACTCCATTCGGTCGTAGATTCTAGTGACAAATTGCACATCCGTTGACCCTGCCTTCACATCTTGTTCAAGCAGCTCCCAATACTCCTCTTTCCTATCTTCACTCAAATAGGTTACAAAGTCATGACCATACTTCTTCTCCAGCACACCTTGAATTCGTTCTAATACATACACATAGTCCCCATAGGCTTTAGGCGAGTTGCCTTCCGACCTAATCGGAGCTGTTACTGCCGCTGATACTTCATTCACTTTTACACTTTGTTCATGTCTCATTTAGCACCTTTTACTGTCGCCATGGGCTTACATTTAGCTACAACTTCAGCCAATCCCGCTCCGACGACACTTTCAATAATTTGATCAACATCTTTATAAGCTTGCGGCGATTCATCTAGGATCGACTCTAATGATCTTTGGTTGACGACAATTTCCTCATCCGTCCCCACTCGCATGGAAGAGGCAAATTCATTCAGTGTTATCAACCTTTTCGTCGCACTGCGAGAGCGAATTCGCCCTGCTCCATGACAAATGGAGTGGAAGTTGGCTTTACCGCCTGGTGCTCCCACCATAATGTAGGAGGAGGTCCCCATGGAACCGGGAATCAGCGCAGGGTGACCTGTGGTTTGATAAGGCTGTGGGTTATCAGGATGCCCTGCAGGAAGCGACCTCGTCGCCCCTTTGCGATGAACAAAGTAGGACTGCCCATCATGCTTTTCCTCCCATGCATAGTTATGCATAAGATCGTACAACGTGGTCATTTCAAACTTTGAGCCGAATACATCTTTACCAGCCTCTCGTATGGCATAGGCAATCAGATGGCGATTGACAACCGCATAATTGAGTGCTGAATACATGAGATTGACATAGGTCTCGGCTGCTGGATGTTCTAAAGGTGCAAATAACAGCTTAGGATCAGCTGTTCCTAATCCATTCATCTTCATCACCTTTAACATATCACTACTGCAATACTGACTTACAGATCCACCCCATGCACGGGAGCCTGTGTGAATCATGATGACCACTTGACCATCGAAAAGCCCCCAAGCTTCAGCCACCTCCCGGTTCTCTTCCGCAATCTCTACCGACTGAATTTCGGCAAAATGGTTCCCATTCCCCAGCGTCCCAAGCTGACGATGCGAGCGATGCCAAACATGGTCTGGAAATCGATTCAATGCATTTTCATCCAACGTAAATTTACTGCTCTCCACATGCGTAAGCGATGTTGCCTTGCGAGGCGTATAGCCGTCGGGCATATACTTCTTCGGTAAACCGTGCAGTCCTTTGGTGACGATGCTCTCCAACCGGATATCCGAGAAATGGCCGCGCGCATGGTCTTCAACGGGTAAATACTTCTCGATGGTCTTCACCAGTTTGCGGCGCAGCTTCACATCTTTCAGTTCATCCTTATGCAAATTCGTCATATGCACGCGCATGCCACACCCTATATCGCTACCGACAATAGATGGTGATACAAATCCGTTATGGGTATTCCATACCGCTGTCGTACCTATACAAGTACCCACACCGACATGTACGTCAGGCGTATAGCTCATATAGACTTGATTAGGTATCTGCAAATTGTTGTTGGCCATCTGAAATACTTGATAATCTAAAGCTTTAAATAACTCAGGTCCTGCGTATACATGAACAACTCCCGCTGGCAGCTGGACCTCTTGATAATAATTTTCTATCATTCTTTTATCCTCTTTTCTTGTTATCTGGACGCAAAAAAGCCGTAGACCTACATCGTCTACGGCTTTTTCATGTCAAATTTAAACTAGGCGTACTCCAAGAGCACCTACGTATTCGTCACAAGTCCGGTTGAGACCGATGGTATGACTTGCTTTTCAGTTGTCGGTTTATTCATAGAAATTTGTTTGCGAATCATATCGTCGGCCTCCTTTCCATTCATTTACAAACATCATACGAGTCGAACCCAATAACTGTCAATCCGTTCGCGGCGGAAAGATTAATTATAAGGATCTGGCCTGTTAATTGAAAACGTTGCTGTCATCCAAACCCCGTTGTTTTTCTACATTGCTTCTTTAGTAAAATTCATGCTAATGTGAGAATGAAACACACCATATTCCACTACATAACGACGATAAGGAATATCTCAAATGAATGAACTTTTTTTAGACTTCCTAACGATTTTACTCCCTACTTTTTTCTTCTTTTACATGGCAATCACGTTAATTCACCGAAATATGAATAGTATGATGAACCGAATTGCGGCTATTCTCATGCTTGCTTTTCAGCTATATTTCTTAGGAGAATATATTAAAACGTCCTTACTGCCACAATATCAAATGCAAATTGTTCTTTATGGCAATAGCCCTATGCTTCTGTTAGTCATATGCTGTTTGGTGCACCTTAGTATACTCTTTGGAAGTCCAACTACATCGCACTTGAAGCGATACTTGCCACTTTTTTACGCGGCCCCCTACGTATTATGGCTGTATTTTCTAAGTACCAGAGATCATCGCGTCTTATACAATATGAATGTGACTGATGGACGAAGTCCGCTTGATCCGCTTTTTCTGCTTCTTACCGTTCTCTTCGTTGCAGGGTATATTCTGATTTCGGTTGTGATTCTCTCTATCTCTTGGTATCGAACTCGTGAATTAAAGCATAAGAAGTCTCTTCGTTCCATGCTTCTCAGTTTATTCTTACTTTTTGCCTGGTTTGTCATGGTCACCTCTCTCTTACAATTTAAAATAGTAACTACTCGGAATGCCATGATTTTATTTTTTATCGGCTATTTGTTCTGGGCGATTGCCCTTCGTCACTTAATTGGTAAATATGACATTATGCCAGATTACCGAAAGCTCTTTCATAATCTTTTCCAATCGGCACCTACAGGCATTTTGCTACTGGACGAAAAGGGAGAAATCAAAGAAATGAACCCCAGGGCGAAACAATGGCTTTCGGGTATTGCTGACTCTGACATCATGAGCCATTTTCAGTTTGATGACAGGTTGAGTCTCCCAGCTAGAATGGCGCGGGTTCAACGAGAGAACGAAGTGCAGTGGGAGGCCCAGATCGTCAATTCACCTAAAGGTGATCTGGACTTTATAATAGGCCTAGAATTGATCGAGGAAACCAATGAGAAACTATTTGTCATGCACCTAACTGACGTTACTTCGTTGAAGGATACGGAACGTAAATTATTTAAATCAGAGCAAAACTACAAATATTTAGCGCACCATGATTCGCTTACAAATCTTTATAATCGAGCTGCCCTTCAAGAGCAGTTGTTGCACAAGTTTAGGATTCATGAATCGTTCGCCTTAATCTTAATCGACTTGGATCGTTTCAAACCGATTAACGATGGATATGGTCATTACGTTGGAGATCTATATCTGAAGCATTTTGCACAAATTTTGGAAACCTGCGTTCAACCCGGTGATATTATTGGGCGTATCGGTGGAGACGAATTTGTGTGGGTCCTTTCATCCATGCCTGAATACATTGAATTAGACACGTTTATCAGTGAAAAATTATCTCTTTTATACAAACTCCCTTTTCAATATGAGGATATTCATATTGACATTTCATTTAGTTCTGGCGTCAGTCTCTACCCCAGAGATGCGACGGATATCACTCAATTAATGAAAAAAGCGGATGAGGCCATGTACAAAATGAAACACAGCAAACGATAAATTTCACATCTATCAGGAAGATCGCATCATCGAAATTCAGTTGATTTCCCCCTCCTCCTTGCTTGGATTGTCCCACTCTCACGACTAAAGCTGATGCTATAGTAGAAAGTGTAGGTGTGACTCTCTACAACTTGATCAGGAGGTACTTGAGATGAGAAACGACTTACAACGAGTGATACCTAAACGTCCTTTCGCTTGCTATGATGCAGGGCAATTGGAGGGCATTCGTTCCCGAATCTCCATGCAAACTGAGCTGGGGGAAGAATACAAGCGACAGTTAACATTATCTGATGCCTTTGCAGAAGTGGAAACCACTGTGCCCATTCAACGCAGTTCCGCTTTCCGAACGAATCCATTTGTGTTCCGGACGCCAGCGAACGCTGCCTATATGAAGATAACTTTTTACATCCGGGGAAAAGGTGAAGTTTGGATCAGACAGGTGCAGCTTACCCACTCGGAAAAAGGATTACCGATCCCTATCGAAAACGGGAGTTTCGATCAGGGATTAATTGGATGGAAGATTACGTCAAGCTCCGCTTCCAGCTCGGTCACCATCCTTGAACCCGTTGAAGACCCCTGGCTCGGGCCGTGTTTGCATGTGAAGAATTGGTCAGAGGACGACATGACGCTTTTGGCAATGGTAACTACGATTCCCGTATGTGCCGAAGAGCATTACAGCATTCAGACAACCCTTCGATTGGACGAACTCTTCACAGACGAGGGCATATACCTCGAGGTCAGCTTCCTCAATGCGGTCGGACAACCTATGGACGTGGTATATACGTCCCCAACTTTTAACCGCAAAACGCCGACCACATGGGCTACCTTGCTGGAGATTGCTGGTGCAGATGCGAACGCTTACATGGTGACGGGGAATGCGGTCTACGCAGAGCGCGCTAAGCGGAAGATCTTGTACATGTTGGCAGACATGTGCCAAGGTATGGATATTTTCAGGGCAACTGGCTGGCATGTGGATGATACTTACGGAGCCGTCCATATTGGACGTGGTATGGCTGTGACATCGGTCATCTACGACCAAATTGCCGACTCCGATGTTATTTCGCCAGATGAGGACGCGGCCATCCAAACACATTTCCGCTATATTGCTGGCATGATGATGGACACCAACTATTACCAATTTGATCTGGAACAGTTTCCGGATGAGAAGGGAGGCAAACGGAGTAACTGGAACGCGGACCGCGCCACCGGTCTCGGTATCTATGCACTCATCTTCCCCGAAGAGGAACTTGCTGAACACTATTTGGAGCATGCCTGTGCTGTCGTGGATTGGCAGTTAGAGCATGTCGTAGATCAGGATGGCGCGTGGCCTGAAAATATTCGTTACCATGGTGCCGTGCTGCATAGGTACTTTCTGTTCTTCACACTGCTGCAGCGGCTTAGGGGCATTGATTACTTGTCCCGCGACAAGGTAAAAAAGATGTATCGCTACTTAATTGGTACCGTGACTCCGAAGGATTGCGTTCAGGGTGGACCGGATTCACAACCTAAATTGCTCTCGCCAGCTGTTGGTGACTCAACCGTTGATGACCATTGGTTCCGTTTGTTCGCCTATGCTGCCCCCTTTTATGCAAAGACAGATCCCCAGCTAAGCAGGGAAATGATGTGGGCCTGGAAGCACGGAGGCGGCGTAGTTCGGGATACAGGAGCTAGCCCATGTACCCTGCTGGCCCTTCTTTACCCGCAGCTGGATCTTCCACAGGAAGCCCCAGAACTGACTTCCGTTCACTATGCTGGCATTGGGTATGTTATTTTTCGACAGCATTTCGGACAATGGGGACAGGAAAACTATGCGATCTTTGAGTCATCGCCGCTAACCTATCATGCCCACCATGACGAAGGCCACTTCTCCATATGGGCAAATGCTACCCCTCTGACCCTTGACCCTGGAACGGGTGGGTACTACAACGGAGACCGACACTGGTACGTAAACGGACATGCGCATAACGTAGTTCAATTTATGGACGAGGCAGGTATTGTACAGAATGGCCCGCTAAAGAGCATCTGCGAGGAAGTTTACTTCTCGGACCAACTCGATTATGTCCGAAGTTGCATTCCTGATGTCCATGCCGAAGCCTACCATCGTCACTTCGCGTATGTGAAGGCCTGCGCTGACGTTTATGTGGTTTGGGATCATATTCGAAGTCAGAGGAACAGTATCTGGAATCTGCATACCATGAGCACCTCCTCTGATATTGAGGAGAACCGGTTGACGGCACACTGCTTAAATGAAATGAAACTGGAAGTTACTTTCTTAGAGCCAAGCAGGATCTCAACATCAACGGCTAACGGGGCTGTATCCGGAGCTTATCCATTAGCTGTACAAGAACACTTTCAAATTACTGGTGATTACGGCAGTGATTATCTGACCCTACTCTTTCCGAATAATGGGGAATTGTCTGGGCTAACCGTTCGAACTTTGTCAGTTGATTCCGATTCCCCCGAACTTCGGATGTACAGGGTACTGCAAGAGGAACAAACTTTGTTCCTCTTGCTGGTGAACGGGGCTGATCACTTACAAACTTTCGCGTTCCAAGCCGATTCGTCACTTTTGAATCTACTGGACCAAACATCCTATAACCCAGACCCCAACGGTCAATGCCACATGCAGTTGGACGCCGGCAGGCTTGCCATATTGATTGAAACTGAATAAACATGCATGCACAATGGGCTAGTTAATCTCTTACAGAAACTAACTCTTCTACATTTGCTGCGGCTTACTCAAAAGCTACGTACCGTCCTTCATTAGCTGGATTTCCTACATCTAGTTTCGAGGAAAACTAGCTTATGGGGAGTTTAACTGGATTTCCTACATCTATTTATGCTCAAATTCACCCATTTGGCGAAATTCCCTTTTAATAACGGGAGTAAATCCAGTTAGTTTGGGAAATCACCGCAATTCGCTTGAATTAGCTGGAGAAAATCCAGTTATTCGATATCTAAACCGTCCTTCGATGACTACTCACCGTGTTACGAAGAAATATAGCCTTCTTAATTTAGGTGAAACTTATAAATACAATTAAAAAAGGTCAATCGACAATTCGTCGACTGACCTTTTTTTAATTCACACCTTGAATTAATGACTAATTCCTTTAAACGAAAAACTGTAAGCATAACTGCGGTTTGCATAAAGCGTAAACTCGGGATGCGTCTTCGACATCCAACTATCGTCGCCGCCAACTCCCATCTGGCGGTAGTTGACTCGCAGCGCGACCTTATCGCTAGTAGGCAGCTTGTACATATGATCGTGCGCTTCTAGTTCAGACGGCGTATATGGCAGTGCGTTCAGCTCCACGGCATTAGCACCTTCAATACGTAATCCAATACCATCGACACGGGTCAGCTCTGCCCAGCGAACTTCCGTTTTGTTTCCGCATTCCTGAGGGCGCAGATACGGAACATATTGGTCCACTACTTTCCCCTGATAAATACCCAGCCTTGCACTTTCAGCACGGTCCCAATGATTTTCATGCGGTCCCTTGCCGTACCACTTCAAGTTCTCGAAGCTTGCATCCAGCTGGAACATCATACCAATCTCCGGGATTTCCGGCAGGTTATGCCCGGGCAGCAGTTCCTCACGAATCCGAATCCTGCCATCCCCAGTCACGACATAATTCAGGTTGCAGATTGAACTGCGTATCGTGGGTAAGTTATATGTGACGGCAATTTCTACTTTATCCTCAAACGAACGAATATTCATGGCATGCAGCTTGCGCTCCTGACCCGCTTTTTTCCACGTCGCACTGCGCTCTGGCAGCTTATTACCTTTATCGTTATCGATACTAGCACGCCAGAAGTTAGGCTTTGGAGCCTCTTTCATGAGCTCGACTCCTTTATAAACATAGGAGGTTAAATCACCTGTCCCCTTGCTGAAAGTGGCACTGAACGCTGAACTAAATGCCGTGAAAGACGTGTCTGACTCTTTCGTATGCAATGGCATAACATCTCGAGCTTGCACCGCATGCGTCACAACTGGCAACAAAAACTGTTCAAACGCCACCTCATGACCAGCAGGCGCCCATGCCTGATCTGTCTTCTCCACCAGTCGAACAGTCAATGTGCACTCTTCTCCATCGAACAAGTCAGTAGGCAGCTGATAGGAAAGAGTAATGACTTCCGTGGCCCCCGCTTCCACAGCCAGTGATGCGATTCCTTGCCCAACTAACATGCCGTTCCTCGCCATTTCCCACTTAAGATGATAATCAGATAAGTTCGTAAATAGATAGTTGTTCGTTACACGGATATGACCTTGCTTCAGATCCACTTCTTCGAACTTCACATTCTGATAGCATTTCTTCACTTCATATAACTTCGGAGTTACACTGCGATCCGCGAAAATGAGACCATTCCCGCAAAAGGTGCCATCATTGGGAGTATCGCCGAAGTCCCCGCCGTAGGCCAGATAGGGGATCCCATCTGAAGTTTTGGTGCGAATGGCTTGGTCGATCCAGTCCCAGATAAAACCACCTTGTAGAATGGGATACTTGTCAAACAACTCGCAATATTTAAAGAGATTCCCATTCGAATTCCCCATCGCATGACTGTACTCACATAAAATAAACGGCTTCTTAGGATTAGAGCGTGCATACTCTTCGACTTTGTGCGGCAGTGTATACATTTGGCTTTCCATATCCGAAGCTGCATCGGATTTGCGGCAGCGTGTGACACCCTCATAATGAACTAAGCGAGTCGGGTCATTGGATCGGAAAAAGTCATGCATTAGAACAAAATTATCTCCGCCCCATGATTCATTGCCTAATGACCAAATAATGATAGACGGATGATTTTTGTCTCGCTGCAGCATGGAATTAGCGCGGTCTAGTACGTTTGCCGTCCATTCCGGTTTACTCGCAGGGACTGTCCATCCTTCCTCCTCTTGGAAATTGGACCAACTGCCGTGTGTTTCAAGATTCGTTTCGTCAATGACATACAGACCATATTCATCACACAAATCATACCAAAGCGGATGGTTCGGATAATGCGAGGTGCGAACTGCATTGATGTTATAAGCTTTCATCAGCTGAATATCGCGAACCATATCCTCATATGAAATGGTACGCCCCGTATCACAGTTAAACTCGTGACGATTCACACCTTTGAACAAGATGCGTTTGCCATTAATTTTCATCAGGCCATCCTTCAATTCAAACCTTCGGAACCCAATGCGGCAACTCACGGCCTCTATTAGATCCCCAGAACCATCCTTCAGCGATAGAACCAACTGGTACAGGTAAGGGGTCTCAGCTGTCCACTTCATTGGGTTCTCTAGCCCTGTGTGAAGTTGCAACTCGTGCTCATTCTCACCGTTAAGAACAACGTCCGCGGTCAATGGAGCTTGAACAAGACGACCATCCTTGTCATAAAGGCTAGCCTCTAACGTATGCCTGCCTAACTGCTCACCGAATGGATTTGTCACCGTTGCTTTTATTTGCAAGAAGCCGTTCAGGTACTCCTCATCCAAATCGGCGACAACACTGAAATCGTATATATGAGCTTTCGGTGTGCTGTATAAATACACATCGCGGAAAATCCCGCTCATCCGCCAAAAATCCTGATCCTCCAACCAACTCGCATCGCACCAGCGATAGACCTCTACAGCCAGTTTGTTTTCTCCCTCTTGCAAATAAGGCGTCAAGTCAAATTCAGCAGGCGTAAACGAATCTTCGCTGTACCCCACTAGATCACCGTTCACCCAGACGTAAAACGCCGATTCCACACCTTGGAAACTTATATAGACAGGAAGATCCTTCCAGTTATTGGGAACAGTAAATGTTCGCACATAGGAGCCAACTGGATTGTATGCTGTCGGCGCAAATGGGGGCTTGATATCCTCTTTGCCTTCCCACGGATATCGGACGTTCGTGTACTGCGGATAATCGTAGCCTTGAAGCTGCCAATGCGATGGAACTTGGATCTGATCCCAGCTGCTGATATCGTAGCTCATCTCGTAGAAGTTCGCACTCCGCTTATCCGGCGTCTCAGCAAAGCTGAATTTCCACATGCCATTCAATGAAACTGTATATGCGGATGCGCTTCTATCCCCATTGAGCGCTTCTTCTATTGACCCGTATGGCATTAAAGTGGCATGAGCGTTCATTCGGTTTAACTGAAAAATTTCTGGATTATTGTTCCACTCGGGATAACCGTTCTTCGGTTGTGTATGGGTATATTTTTGACGCATTTCATGCACCTCAATTGTTAGATTTTCACTTTGTATATAGCTGTTTAAAATCAGACGGTGTCATACCTGTATGCTTCTTAAACAATTCACTGAAATGCCGTCTGTCTTCGTATCCAAGCGCCTGAGCGATCTCTTGCACCTGCTTGCCTTCCAGCAGCATCGCCTTCGTCTGCTCCATCCGTTCTGTTGTTACAAATTGGGTAACGGTCATCCCTGTAACTTTCTTGAACAGATTGGCAAAATAACTGCCGCTCAAATAAACCAATTTGGCATAATCGTTCACCGTCATGTTGGAAGACACATTCTGCCGGATATGCGCAATGACTTGCTCGACAACTTGATTGACATCTTCAACATGGCGTTTTTGTATGAACTCACAACCCAACCTGCATAATTCCTTAATGTTCTCTTGAAGTTCCTTTAACTTATACGTTGATAGATTCTTAATGTGATACTGATAACGCTCAATCCCTTCCATCTCGTCACGCGTTAGCTTTTCAGAGAAGACGCGGTTGATCAGAAAGGCCAGCTCATCACACATTCCTTTGACTACTTCTGGAGCCGGAGGGGTTGATGCATGGACGGTTTCCTCAAACAGCTCGTCCACAATGCTGCACGCTTTCGGCAAGTTTCCCGACCTTAAGCAGTAAAAAAGCTCTTTCTCCTTTTCAGGGGAGTAGCGAGGCAAAGTTTGATGAACTGGGCTCAAATCTCGGTAATTGTAAACGGTATTGCCGCCTGTATAAAAATTATAGGAGATGGCAGCGAACGCCTGAGAATAGGAGTATGAGATCTGATGAATCTCCTGCACTTCTTCCCCAAGCCCAATGGAAATGGTATATCGGGAATATTTATTGACATTCTCACGGCATCTTTCCGCAATAGCTTCTGCATGGAAGGAATCCGAAGGATTGAATATCGCCACGTACCGATTCGTATGATCCCGGAAAACAAAACCTTTGGTATGCTCCCGCAAGCTTTCCTCCAAAATATTGTGAACGGTAAACCGGATGAGTTCTACCTCCTGTACAGGCAGTGTATCGGTTTGCTCCGTGAATTGATCGATTTCTGTCAGCATAACAACAAAACGCTCACGCTCAAGTCCAATATTTAAAAAATCCCAACGTTTTTGCGCTTGTTCAGGCGTTGTTCGGAACTGAAGCAGCAGCTGAAAATATTCCTGCCTCAGGAATGGCAAACTTTCCCGAAGCTTTCTTTCCATCTCACGGTAACGCTGCGTTTCATGCATTTCCTCATCGATCGACTGCTTCGCTTTTAAAACGACGTCGATAATTTTTTGCGGAGTATACGGTTTTACAATATAATCGAACGCACCTAATCGAAGCGCCTCTTGGGCGTATTCAAAATCGGTATAGCCGCTTAAAAAGACGATTTTCGTTCGTGGAAACCATGCCAGAATCTGTCTCGTCATCTCCAAGCCGTCTATTTTGGGCATTCGGATATCGGTCAGAACAATATGTGGCTCCGTTTGTTTGATCAGTTCTATACCCTGCTCACCATTGCTGGCTGTACCTGCGATGCCAATACCGTATGACGCCCAATCGATTTGGTTGGCAATGCCCTGCACAACGGTTCTGATATCGTCGATTACACACATTCTAAGTTCAGTCGTCATTGTTTGATCACTCGCCTGTCAATGGGATAGTTAGTTTCACCGTGGTGGAGACAAAAGGCTTGCTGCTCAGACAAATATCTGCTTGATTGCCGTAGTAAAGTCGCAGGCGCCCATACACATTACGGAGCGCGTAGCTTTTGGCAGCTGATTGCTCCCTGCGCATATCGCTGTCAACAGAAGGGACGTCCATGCCTTCTCCGTTATCCTCCACTTGAAGGACCAGATGATCCTCAGAACTTGAAATGGATATCTGAATTTTCCCCTTACCATCCATACTTTGAAACCCATGCAAGATGGAATTTTCCACTAAGGGCTGCAAAATAATTTTCAAAACGGGAATATCTTGCAAGGACTCATCCTCTAACTCAATCGAATATTCAAATAAATCTTCATAACATTTCTGCTGCAGGATTAAATATTGCCTTACGTGATCAATCTCCTTGGCTAACGTAGTCATCTCGTTCCCGCCATTCAGACCAAACTGGAACAAGAGAGACAGCGACGTAATCATCTCCGTGACATCCCGATTTTGAGACGTTTCCGACTTCCAAATGATCGTGTTCAGCGTGTTATACAGAAAATGTGGATCAATTTGCGCTTGAAGGGCTTTTACCTCCATCTTGCGTTTCTCGTACTCGGCTTCCTTAACATCCTCAATGAGTGAAGAAATTTCCTCCAGCATACGGTTAAATTTCAACCCGACCTGCGTCACCTCATCTTCGTACTTGCTGGTGAAACGCACATCCAGTTGATTCTGTTCGACTTTTTTCATTAACCCTTGAAGTTTGTGCAGAGGCTTCAGTAGAAAACTCGATATGACATTGGATAGCACGAATGCCAAAACGGCACAGCACAGCATAATCCAGAGTGTAATTGTTTTGATCCGATTCACTTGATGAAGCAAATCCGACTGTGTTTGTACACTGACCATCATCCAATCGTCCGCCATCGTGAGCCTTGAATAATTGACTAAATGCTTCTTACCTGCAATGTCATGTTTGAAAAACCCACGATCATGATTCTGCAACTGCGCTATGAAAGAAGAGTCACTTTGAAAGGGAGGTGTCTGGCTGCTTAACGGAAGTACCGTTTCACCGTTGCTTGATATGAGATAGTAGTTTGTAGACTTATCCAACAGACCATCCGTAACAACACTGCTAATGGCATCTTCTTTCACATTAACGACAACATAGACATCACGAACATCCGCTTCCGTGACTGGCTTCATGATCAACGAAATAACTCTCGCTTTACCTAAAAAAAGCGGATCCTCATGATCTTTCAGCCATACTACACGTTCTGTTGTGTTCAGATACTCGGAGAATATCGTATCCTTGAACCGAACCTGTCCATTACGAAGATCATTCGTCGCATACATATCGCCAACAGGCGTGTAGATTAATACGGATTGAATGGAGGGCTCAATAAGTTTCATTTGCGCTAGTGGCGTTTGCAAAGAGGATAACCGTGTATAATAAGAGGCCGAATTATTCGCAAAGACATCCTCCATGGCGTTCTTGAATGGATCACTCAGCATCATCGAGGAGGTCGAGATAATGATATGCCTGAACTTTTCATCAAGCACACGCGCAGATTTATTTAATGTATTTTGGCTGGAAATGAACGCTTCACTTTCTGTGGATCGAAAAGCAATCCAATAGGACATGATGCCCGTCAGGGCAATGGAGGCGACGGTCAGCATCAATACTGAGATTCTTAATCGCCGGCGGAGCGATAGCCGATAAAACCATTGATTCAAGCTGACTCCCCCTTCTCCCGCAAATAATAAGGAAGAGACGCGCTGCTTTTATGCCGCGCGCCCCCTTCCTATTGTATCCATTAAGCCTTCTGCCTATTTGGCAAGGCTTCCTTGCATTTTACCTGGATCAAAGTTCGGATCCGCCTTCAACTTCGTTTCTCCCGCGGCACGCGCTTTCTCCAATGCCGTATTATAGCGAGTGCTCAAATCATTCATAAGCTTGTCCACATCTCCGCCTTCAAGCATATATTTAATAATGACATTCCCAAATTTCAGTCCTTCAACCTTCGTTTCTGCCACGCCAGTCGGAGAAGTTGCATATAACGCGTCGAATTTCGTTGGCAAGAAACCTTCAATACCTGGCATAGCTGGCTTTTGCGCAACAGCATTCACATCCGGTACAATCGAGATCCCAAAACCTTTTTCTTGATATGACTTCTGGAAGTCCAGATTATAGATGTATTCTAAAAACTTCCAAGCTTTATCTTTGTTCGGCGTTTCTTTGTTTATACCAATATAATTCCCCGTATTGTAAACGGCAACAGATCCTGTTTGTTTCCCGTCAACTGTTGGAGGCAATGCCGCGCTCCAGTTAACTTTTGTCGGGAATTGACTTTGGTACACGGCAGGTTCACCAGAGTGGTTAAAATACATACCGATTTTTCCAGCCGCGAATTGGGCACGAAGCGGATCAATATCGAGAGATTCAACACCTGGCAACATGCTGCCGTCCTGTTTCATTTGTCGAAGCGCTTCAACAATCGGCTTGTAAGCAGCAAAATCGTACTGACCCGTTTTGTAATTGTAGCCATCTAATACGGACGTTCCGCTAAATGTTCCGATCGGGTTGGCAATCCGTGTGAAAGCAGAGCTTGGATTTTTGAAGTTCTCGGCAAAACCGTATGCTCCGATATCTTTGCCAGCTTCGGTAATTTTCTTGGCATCTTCAACCATTTCCTGAACCGTTCTTGGCGGTTCTGTGATTCCAGCTTTTTTGAATAGATCTACGTTATAGATTAATCTCCAATATTGCCCTGTATTCGGAAGCGAATACACTTTTCCGTCGACCATATTGCTCTCTTCGACAAGTAAATTGCCATACCGTTTTTTCATCTCATCGGTCATCAAATCATTCAGCGGCAATAGATAGCCTTTCTTCACAAATCCGGCGAAATCGTTGGTCCGAAAAATATCAGGTGATTGTTTACTTGCAAAAGCAATATCGACCGACTGATTGAAGTTATCAGCCATAACCGTCATCTCAACTTCAATGTTGTCTTTGTTCGTTTCATTAAATTTCTTAATAACTTCCTTCATATAATCCGCGTCATGACGGTCAATCGTCCAGTAAGTAAGCTTCGTCTTCGGACCGCTTACTGCAGATGAAGAAGTTGCACTAGCACTCGTGTTCGTAGGCTGATCCGTTTGTCCACCGCATGCTGCAAGTGAAGCTACCATTGTTGCGCCAAGCAGCGTACTCATTACTATCTTTTTACTCATGTCGTTAAACCCTCCTGTTTTCTCTTCCTGTAGTTGGATGCATGTTTCATGTAACTGTTTTCATGATAACCGCATATCAACCGGAACCGTGAATGACAAATCAACTTTCAAGGTGGGGGAAAATAACTCTGTTGTATGCTTCGGTAGGGCTATCCTTTTACGCTCCCAGCCGTTACTTGGATGAACGACTTATTCGCTAAGATATACACGACTAGGATTGGAAGGAATGACAAGCACGCGCCAGCCATCATGAGATGAGCCTCTGCAGCGGCGCCAATACCGTAGCGCAAATTAGCAAGACCAACGGTCAGTGTTTGTAGTTTCGGATTCGTCATGGTGAAAACCAATGGCAATATATATTCATTCCACGCCCCTCGGAACGTGAACAAGGCAGTAACCCCTAGTGCAGGACGCAATAACGGTAGAATAATCCGCCAGTAAACCGTAAAGAAATTACAGCCATCGATATAGGCAGCCTCGTCAAGATCCTTAGGAATCGCCTTGAAAAAGCCGATCAGCATAAAATAAATCACCGCATGCGAGCTAATGAGGATGATGATGACACCCCAAAGTGATTTGTTTAAACCAAGCTTAACCATGAGATTAAACTGCGGCATTAAAACAACAGCACCAATGGAAATAAACATTGTACTCGCTTGTAAAGACACATACAAGCGCTTCCCAGGGAATTTCGTTCTGTCCACCGCATAAGCGGACATCGTTGCAACGAGCAGCGTTCCGATCGTTACGATGATGCTGATAAAGAGGCTATTCCACGTAAACTGGGCAAAGTTAGCCTGCTTCCAGGCCGTTGCGTAGTTGGAGAACTTCCAAACGGAAGGTAATAACGTAGCTCCAGTTGTTAACTCTGCATTCGTTTTGACAGAGCCCAACATCGCCATAATAATGGGGAATATCGTAAAAAAGGCAATTGCTATCAAAAATATCCATTTGATACTATGCCCAATAATTCGGTTGCCCAGGAAGCCACCTGATTTCATACTTGTCATCCTTGTATACCCTCCTTTGTTAATCCTGATTCAATCGTTTGGACATCCTGAAATATGCAATCGTAATTAGTCCGACAATGAGTGCTGTTACGAAACCAGCAGCGCTACCGTAACCAATCTGCTGTACCGTCGGGGAAGTTGCTGAGACTGGGAAAAACAGCTTGTACACATACAGATACATGACATCAGTTTTGCCGAAAGGTCCACCCTCGGTCATAACCATAATACTTTCATACCCTTTAAGAGAGTTAATAATAGCGAGCATAACGATCATCTGCAGGACAGGTCCGAGCATCGGGATCGTAATGTACCAAAACTTTTGAACCACATTCGCTCCATCTATGGATGCACTTTCGTATAGATCATCTGGAATTCCTTGCAATCCGGCTATGAACAGAAGCATATAGTTACCGATCGCTCCCCATATCGCCATTATAATAACGGTTATCATGGCATAATCCGGCCCCAGCCAATCGATCGATTTGGAGATTAGGCCATATTTGAGCAAGAATTGATTGAGAAGTCCGTTATACGAATTGAAAATAGTGAAAAAGACGATAGCCATGACGGATGTGCTTATAATCGTCGGCATGAAATACACGGCTCTTAGCAGCACTCTTCCTTTGATTCCCCGATTGAGAATAACAGCAAGGATAAGTGAAAGCGGCAGAACAATAATTAGCTTGCCACCCGCATAAATGAACGTGTTGTACACGGAGTGCCAATACTCTGTATCCCGCAGCAATCTTGTAAAGTTATCAATACCGATGAATTTCTCTTCCCCATACCCCTGATAGTCGTAAAACATATAACGAAGCGCCCAAATAAGCGGATATATGCCTAGCGCCAGAGTTAAGAATAGACTTGGAAAAATAAAAACATAGGAATTGAAGAGGGAATTCCTTTTGCGCATGTGTCATCTTCTCCTTAAACTGAAATTGTGGTTTAAGCATAGTACAACCGCGCTTCAAGGCGGGAGTGGTAATTCAACTGTGTCCGTATGACAAATCAACTATCTTCCTCATAGGAGGATGCACGAGGAGATACGGATGAAATGCAAATTGGCCCCAAAGTGATTTGGGGCCTTGTCGGCATGTAAATTTAGTTGAAATGGATCATAAATGTCTTGATCTCATAAGGTTTCATCTGAACACTTATGAGATCGTCATACCGCTGCTCTCCTTCAGGTCGTTCGAGCAGGTCACACTCCTGCCAGGACACGATCCTGACGTCGCTTGTAATCTCCAACGGTCCGCATATGCCCGCGAACTCATGAATACGCAAAATGACGGCGTCCTGATCCTCTGCTGCTTTAACCGCGTCAATCATGACATGCTCACAGGATAGACGGAACATACTGAATGAAGCTTTCTCAGGCGTTCCAGACGCATACGTAAGTGGATTATTCAGCGCGTAGGCGGATTGCATCGTTTTGCCGTCATACCAATCTCCAGCATGCGGTAGCAGCGAATACGTAAAGTGATGCTCACCAATATCCGCCGTAGGGTCCGGAACCATCGCAGACTTGATTAGCGTTAATCTCATCACATTGTCCTTGATGTCATACCCATATTTGCAATCGTTCAGAAGGCTGACGCCATATCCTCGTTCCGACAAATCAGCCCACTGATGACCAACAGACTCAAAGCGTGCATAGTCCCAGCTCGTATTCCAATGCGTAGGACGTTTCACGTTGCCGAATTGGATATCGTATGTCGCTTCCGTGGCCCGAATTCGCACGGGAAATGCTACTTTTAACAGTTTACGCGGCTCGTGCCAATTGACCTGTGTCTTGAAATCGATTCTGCGATTATGCGCATAGAGCACCATATCTTGCACAACAGTAGAGTCCATATAAGACCACTCAAAGCGGACAATCGCCGCCAAGGCACCCGTGTCTGTCACTTCCATGCGGGTCACGCAGGAAACTTCCTGCTTTTTCTCCGTATAAAAAATGTCAATATCCCAAGCCTCGTGCCGACCTTTCGGCTTATCTTCAAACACTTCGAATCGGTTGCCGGTCTGACCCTCAGAGATAACTTCCCGCTTCTCAGTCCGATCGTAGAGTCGTTCAATCTGTCCACTGGCATTCCATTCAATTTCGTAGAAAGGGGTTATTATCCCCTGAGGCAACTTCATGAATGGATTTTCTTTTACCTTTTGCATAAACGTATCCGCTTGATCGGCTTGACGAATCACCGTGTATCCCATCGATGGAATCTTCTCCACCTTAACCAACTGGCTACCCTCGACTAGCTGTGTCTCCAACGGACAATTTTGAGCATCCAACCACAGTTCTTCAATACCGGCTTCACTTTGGGGCAAGCATACGATATCCGTCTGCTCCCACGGCGAACTGTTGAACACCAACATTCCACTTCCCTGCTTGCCATCTGTCAAATACGATGCGGATTGTTTCCACACGTTATCTCCAATAGCATGCGCTTCGCTGTATTCAACCCTGCTGTCCTCATAGACTTCACGAATCGACGAACCTGGGATAATGTCATGGAACTGGTTTCGCAAAATAATTTTCCAGCCTTCATAGAGAAGACGTGAACTTTCGCCGTTCGCTGCCTGTGCGCTGGCATTCAATAAACTGCTCATGACTTGCAGCCATTCCGTTTCTCTATATAGCAGCTCTAACTTACGATTCATAAGCTTATTATAAGCTTGACTTGTATAGGTACCACGGTGTAACTCCAGATACAATTCACCATCCCAAGTGTGTACGTAGGACTTTGAATTTGAGACCTCTTGCTGCAATTTGTCAAAATAGGTGTCAGCGCGCCCCGTCTTCACCGCGGGAATGCCAGGTATTTGATCCAGCCTGCGTCTCATCTCCAGCATTTCCCGATTGACACCGCCTCCGCCATCGCCAAAGCCATATGCCAGCAGTAAATTCGAGTTAAGCGCCTTATCCCGATAGGCGTCCCAAATACCTTGCACCGAAGATGGCGTAACTTTCCCGTTGTACGTATAGTAGAAAGCTCCTTCACTGGAGCCGGGATCCGGCGTCGTAATGAAATGAGTCAGTACTTCCGTTCCATCAATCCCTCTCCACATAAATGTGTCGTGAGGCATCCGATTATATTGATTCCAGCTGATTTTCGTCGTCATGAAAGATTCAATGCCGGACTTCCGCAAAATTTGCGGCAACGCCCAGCTATAACCAAACACATCAGGCAACCACAAATACTTGCATTCCACACCAAATTCCTCGCGGAAAAATCGGGTGCCGTATAATAGCTGCCGCACAAGCGATTCGCCAGACGCTAGGTTGCAGTCCGCCTCGAGCCACATCGCACCTCCAGCTTCCCATCGTCCTTCTTTGACACGTTCCTTGATTTGCTCATAAATATCCGGATAATCCGACTTGATATACTCATACAGCTGTGGCTGTGTTTGTAAGAAAATGTACTCCGGGTACTGTTCCATTAAACGGAGCACAGTTGAAAAGGATCTCGCTGCTTTTTCCCTCGTATGCTTCAACTGCCAGAGCCAAGCGACGTCGATATGCGTGTGTCCTATGCATTGAACAACAACAGCATGCAACTTCGGCATTGATGTCAGTGCCATTTGCAATTGTGCCTGAGCACTCGCCACGGAGTTGTAGAAAGCATCGCTCCCTGGCCTCGACCAATCGAGCAGGAGGAAAGCTTGATCCAACATAGTCAGCAGTTCGTGCCGTTCCAGACGGCGTTCATCCAAAATCCGAATCGTTTCCAGCAATGCCTTGGCTGTGTAGTACAGATCATCGCAAGCTTCATCCAGCCAACCTACAGTCGCCAATTCTAGCTTGCTTTCCATCTCACGTAAGCTCTGATAACCTCCTAATCCAGACCACAAGCGGAAGCGAAGCTTCACCTCGGAACCAATCGATGCTTCTGGGAAAAACACTTCGTCATGATTCGAGTCAACGCCCTGATACGGCTCCCCGTTCAAAAAAAGAAGCGATTCGAAACCGCTGTTCGTTCCTTCACCAGTCTGTCCAAGCTTAAACCGACCGAGCACCTTCTTTCTTTTCCACTCGGCAGGAATAAACAGATCCGCAGCTAACCAATAGTACACATCCCGGCCTTTCCAACGGTCTCCGATTCGAATTGAATCCCACTCGCCGTCTTCGGAAGGATAGGCTCCAATGACGCCATCGGCATCAAGTTTGATCCGAAACGTATCTATAACCTTTTCACCACGATAGCGATAAGGTTCTAATTCATGAATTCGCGCTTGCAACTTCTCCACTGTCCAAAACATCACAATACTCCCTTCAATCCAGGTTATGAATATTTTAAGGGATAACTGCCTTTAGACGTGATGGGTAAATGGATGATTCATACGGGGTAAAATCATTTTTTTATTTCCATGCTATTGTCCATTGAAGCTAAAGGAAGTTCTATTTCAACCGTAGTCCCCTGCTTTATTTTGCTTAGAATCGTCAATTTGCCTCCATGCCCTTCAACAATTCGCTTGCAAACCATTAATCCTAAACCGGTTCCATTAGCCTTTGTGGTGTAAAACGGCTCCCCTAACTGCGTTAATCGTTCCTCAGAAATCCCTATTCCTTGATCTTTGACACTAATAACCAAAGACTGTTGGGAAGAAATTCTGAATGAGATGTGAATCACTCCCCCACTATCCATCGACTCAATCGCATTCTTCAACACATTTATTAACACTTGTTTGATTTGATCCGGATTACAATAGATGACCGGGATTTCTTGATCCAATTCCAATTGAATTTGAACGTTATACAAATGAGCATGCGGTTGTAAAAAACCAATGACACTTTGAACAAGCTCTAGAACCTTACTCTCTATGTAGTAATTCAGATGTGGCTTTGCTAGGGTCATAAATTCATTGACGACATAATTAATATGTTCAAGCTCTTCCATCATCACATCAACGTAGTCTGTATTTCTAGTTTTTAATAATTGTACGAATCCCTTCAAGGAAGTCAAAGGATTCCGAATATCATGGGCGATACCAGCAGCCAATTGACCAATGAGCGATAGTTTCTCTGATCTTATAATCGCTTCTTCGGACTTTTTACGCTCCGTGAGATCACGAATTACGCTCTGTACAACCGGATTTCCCATATCTTTATAGATATATATGGAGGACATTTCTGCATCAAAGATAGTGCCGTCTAACTTGCGCATCTTTCTCTCAAAAAATTCACTATAGTTATCCTGATCCATCTGCATTACCTGCTGAAGCCGCGCAGCAATGAGGTTTTTATCCGCTGCGCAGAAAAAATCATAGATGGATTTCCCTTTGAAATCGTCTGATGAAGCACCGCCAAAAAGTTTACTGCAAGCATCATTCACAAACTGAATGAACCCGTCCTTGTGTAGCGCAATGGGTTCTGGGTTAAGTTTGAGCAACTTTCTAAACTGTTTTTCCCTTTCAAAAAGCTCCTCTTCTGCTTTTTTCCTTTCACTAATGTCCCTTTCCACACCGACAAATCCAATAACTAAACCATCGTTATTTTTCACAGGTGAAACGGTAACACTCGCATAAAAGGTAGATCCATCTTTTCTAAGTTTTATCGCTTCGAAATTCTTGATTGGCTCGCCGTTTATTAATGATTGATAGAGTTGAAGCGCATCTGCTCTATCCTGCTCTAGCACCATCGGCAATATGGTCCCGATAACTTCATCCCTCGTCCAGCCATGTAACTCTTCAAATTTCTTATTCACCTCTAACACAGCACCATTTACATCAACAATTACAATACCATCGGAAGTTAAGTTCATTAAGGAATCTATTAAGTATTCTTTCAGTCTCATGTGCGAACGTCCCCTAATAAATATGATTTAGCTTTTATTCGTCTCCTTTTGGAAAAATCCTTTTATTCAACGTCCAAGACCTCAAACGAAATCATGTAGACGCCAAAAAGCCATAGACCAACATCGTCTATGGCTTTATTATATCTACTAGTTAGATATCTTTCTATCTCCAACGAAGTGTTCAACTGCTCTTGTAAGTTACCTCCACCATTAAAAGAAATCGTCCCGATTTTCTCGCAAATCATTGCTACTTGTTGGCTACCGTTAGCGCTGAGATCGTCCACGCTGTCGATACGCCACGCATTCCGACACGACCTAGTAGAAACGCATTCGGATCCTTCCAAGTTAAGATAGGTTTCGGACTATCATCGGAGAAAACTTCAATGGTTGGCCCTTTTAGTTTCACTGAGATGTGGTGTGTTTGTCCGGGTTTAAAAGCATGAGCGCTGGATATCGCTTCCACGGTATTTTCATAGTTCACACGCCGCAGCAGTAATTTGTCACTCCGAAAAGCAAGCGTATAGCCCATGAAAGCATCCTTGACCTGATCCTTAAAATCTGACTCGTTCGTCGTCCGTAGCAGGACACCTGCTTCATCAGACGTTGTTGCTTTGAGCGTCACATCGAAGCTTACGGTATAATCCATCCAACCGGGTTCACCTCCGAATCGATTGACAAGGCCAACGGCCGTCGGCTTAATGACCGTCTGCTCTGGCACAGCTACCGCTCGACTAGCTTCGATGTATCGAAGCGTGACTTCTCCCTTCGCCCCGCGCAGTGACAGCCATTGTGTTCCCGCCCTCAGCTCGAACTCACCAAGCGGTATCTTTGTCCACGCCGCATCGTCTGCGAATAAAGACGCGTCCAGCTTGATAGACTTGGTCGTGCCATTTACGATGAACCTCAACGTTGAGCCCGACGAGGATTTCGCTGCGTTAACGGAAAACAAATAGCTGCCACCCTCGCGAACGTTGATCGGAAAGTTGAGACCATCTTCCTTTTTTGAAAGGACGACAACATCACTGCCATCAGGCGTTAAGCCCGATTGGATAACTGGACTGCCTTCCACTTCAGCATGAACAGCTTCCAACGTACCGGGCAAGGGTTTGATCCCATGCGTATCACTGCTCCCATTCGCTTCATTCGAGAAGGCTGTGTAGTGCAGATCAGGCTTGGCCCCTTGCGGCCACGCATAGCCAATTCGGCCAGCTTTGCTAGCCATTGCGGCATGCTCGATCTTCAAAAGTCCGTCCCAATAGAGCATCGTACTCGATCTGCTTGACTCAATCCGGATCGTATGAACCTTTGTTAAATCCGTCCCTTTCGGCAGCGGCTTCGTCGCAACAACCGTTTCGACGCTATTCACTCGGTCAATTAGGGCAAGCTCCAAAGTCGTTTTGTTGATACGTGCCCTTCGGAAATTTCCCGCATCCTTATAAGCGAATATGGCATCCAGCGAAGAATTCAGTCCATCACTTTCCGCTTCATTCCATTTGAAATTGTATTCGGCCGTGTACGGACTGCCTGTAGCTGCTCTTGTCAACAAAGTCTCCGTACCTCCTGCTTGGCTCATCTGCTCCCATTTGTCAGCAGCTGGCGCAGCACCCGGAACGTCGTGAAACACCGGCATTCTTGGTGCTTCCTGTGGGGAGCCGTTTGTCGGACCGAGGACAGACATCTTGTCACCGTTGAACACGAGCCGATCCAGGTTTAGTTTACGAACAGGCGGTCCTTCTGCAGAACGTCCGACTAGGTTATGGTAGACCATATAATACGAATCTAGATCAGGACCCATGACTGTCGCACTGTGTCCAAGACCATTGAAATCATTGGCTGTGGAAATTAGAATCGGATTATTCTCAGGGATTGTATAGGTACCAATCGGGGATGTATGATTGACCCCATAGTTGACACGGTAGCCTTTGCTAAAAACATGATTGCCTGTGTATGTGATAAAATATCGTCCAGCTCGCTTGATGATCATCGAACCTTCGGTCCAATGCCCGAGTGTGGCGTTCAACTGCTGACCCTCTTCAATCGTATAGGGATCCGTCATCAAGCTTGCCATAATACCGTTCAACTTGGCGTGCGTGAAATACCATTTCTCATCGTCGTCAATAAATACAGAGCCATCGATTGTTAGGCCAAGATTCTCCGTCTTCTGTACGAACGGACCAGTCGGCTTATCACTTTGCAGGACGTAATGTCCCTTGCCCGCAGGTGAAGTGTACATATAGAACGCACCGTTCCAATAAACGACCTCGGGTGCATACGCACCTTCACTGATCGCCTCCTCGGTTACCAAGCCTTCATAGCGCCAGTTCACAAGATCGTCCGAGCTCCATGCTTTCACGCCGACTCTTCGATCCTTCGTGCTGCAATACAAATAATATTTGCCGTCAAAACGAAGAACATAAGGATCTCCGATCCCGTAATCCTCCCATTCCTGGTCCAATACGAACGGATTCTGGTACGTCTGACTTAAGGATATACCCATCCTCTCCGTCCCTTTCTTTCCCCAGAGCTGAGGCATAATCGTAATCGTCACAATCGCCGAAAGTAGCACACAAACAACGATAATCCATCTCCATGCGTTCTTAACTTGTATCATCCGATTATCCCTTTTAGCGAGTGATTTCCAGTACGTAAACAGACGTTGCCTTCAACACACAGTTCACTTGGGCGTTCACAATAGCAACGTTCCATGCTTCACAGACCACTGCCTCCGGGTGGTGCACATCATTGAAAGCCTCCGCATGTTCCCCTGTTAATGCTATTAGACGAGCTGTGCCCGACGTTACAAATCCATCCAGATGTACGTCCGTTACTATATCATCGAGACTTCGATTAACAATAAAAGTCGTTAGTTTATCTCCGTCAATACTTTTGCAGGCTACAACGTCCAAATTCGGTAGATCCACTAGCTTAGGTGATGTAGGTACAAGGCTATTCACGCTAAAGCTGCCGCATTCGATATGACTCTGAACGACATAGCCCAAATCTCTGTTTGCGTACATCTTCATGACATAATAGGTTGGCGTGCCATATACGGTTAAAGCGTTCTCCGTTCTTCCTGAGGACTTACCTCGAAACTGATCCGCGTAGAAATCTCCTACTCGAATACACCCGCCAAGCCAGCCATTGACTAAATCGGAGAAGCTGCCGATCTCGAGGAGATCGCAATTTCGAATAAATTCATTCAAATTCGCTGCATTCGCCGCAGCTGCTTCAAGGGTGTGTTCATTCGGAAGCCCCTTGCGGATCGTATTCGGATAGTACATCGTGTTATATTCCGTGATCGCCAATTTTAGATGCGTATAGCGCGAATCGGAGTTAATTAACTCTCTCACTTGTCGTACAGATTCCCGTGTCCATTCTGGATAGGAAAGGATCGCTTTATACCGCTCTTCTTTCGGCGTACGATCATTCATCCCAAATCGGTTGTAGCCGTGATACAAATGCAATGTTAAATAATCCATATGCTCTGCAGCGCGCGCTAGCAGGATCTGGTTCCAATCTTGCTTGTCATCACCACAAGCAAGCAGCTTAATCTCAGGATCGATGGCCTTCATCGCTTGGGCGAATCGCACGTAACGATCTGCGAATTGCTCTGCACTGCAATGCCCAACTTGCCAAGGTCCCCAGACTTCGTTGCCAATCTCCCAGTACTTCACACCATACGGTTCAGCGTGCCCATTCGCAGCCCGCAGTTTTCCCATCGGTGTATCCAAACCGCCATTACAATACTCCACCCATTCGGCTGCTTCTTCAGGTGTACCGGAACCATCATTCACACAAATCAGCGGTTCCACTTGCAAGTCACGGCAAAACTCGATAAACTCGTCTGTACCAAAATACTTATTCGTCCAACCTCCCCATGCTTCGTTAATCACACAAGGACGCTCGTATACAGGACCAATCGCCTGCTGCCAGTGATAAGCACTAATATAATTCCCTGCAAGCCGCATCATACCCGCGTTCAAGTCCCTCGTCATCTCCACAACTTCCTTGCGAACATTGCCAATACTGTCAGATGGAAGCAGCGAAATATGATCCAGCCAAAGCATCCCTGTAGACACATGATCCCTCCAGCGTTCATGCTCCGCAGAAACATAAATCCTGAACTCTGCTTGCTCACAAATTCGACTGACTTTGATACGAGATGCATATTGCTTCCAGTTATGACTTTCAATCTCGATGCCGCTAGACCCCAGCACTTCTCCACTTGATGCGTCCACGATCTCTGCGGTAAGGAACTTAATTTCAATAGAAGCTCTAGCATATAGAACTAATTCGTAGCCTTGCCGATCTTCTTTTACAGCAATCGCTTGACGGATGCCTGCGTAGGCCTCGTCATCGCTATATATACGTATCAGTTGGCTATGCCCGGAGTGATAGGTAGCAGCAGGTTCGAGCGCAAATACCGTGCTTTTCCCATTCGTGAATGGTCGCCAGTTTCCAGACAGCCCCCTATACAATACATCGTTGCTTTCAAAGTCCATATCCGACAGCGGATACGCCAACATCGCATCCATATGATCACGAATATCTTCCACAAAATGGCCGAATACATACGGATTAATTCTGTCTTTACCGACATGATTCGTATTCACTTGAATCTTCGCTTTTGCTCCCATGAACATAACGCTTCCTTCCATTCTTATCCTTTTAGTGAACCAATCATAACGCCTTTCACAAAATGCTTTTGTACAAAAGGATACATCAGTAATACGGGTAGGCTGGAAATAATAATGACGACATATTTGATGCTTTCAGCCAATAGAATTTTGGATTCAAGACCTACACTGCTGTCCACAACATCCGCCTGACTGACCATCAGCACTTCACGCAACACTAGTTGTAACGGGTATAAATCTTTGCTGCGAATATAAATCAAAGCATTAAAGAACGAGTTCCAGTGACCGACCGCATAAAATAGGACCATTACCGCCATAATCGGCTTCGATAACGGTAATATCACATGAGTTAACAATTTCCAGTTCGAACAACCGTCCATATGGGCCGCTTCTTGGATCTCCCACGGGATGTTCGATTGAAAATAGGTTCTCATGACAATCAAATTATAGGTGGCAATCGCTCCGGGGATGACTAGCGCCCACATCGTATCCACCATGCCTAAATTTTTCACGAGGAGATAAGACGGGATCAGTCCCCCACTGAAAAACATCGTTAGCGTGATAAATACCATGAATATTCCCCGCCCAGGAAGGTCAGGTCTCGACAGCGGATAGGCCGCTAATGTCGTCATAATCAAATTGATAATCGTCCCTACTGCCGTGTACAAAATGGTATTTCCGTATCCGTTCCATATTTGCTCGTTTTGAAAGACGTTCCGATATGCCTCTAGGGTGATCTGTTTCGGCAGCAAAATCACATCCCCATTCAGGACCAACGAAGGGTCACTGAAGGAGGCACTCACGATAAATAGGAGCGGGTACAGGACCACCACGACGATAAGGAAGGCTAATCCGTTAACTACGGCATCGAATACTTTCTCATCCGACTTCCTTTTCTTAAGCATTTGTTCCTGCATCACAGGTCCCTCCTCACCAAAGACTAGTCTCCGCCTTTTTACGGGCAAAGCGATTCACGAGTAATAATAATACCAAGTTAATGACAGAGTTAAACAAGCCAATAGCTGCCGTATAGCTGTATTCGCCTTTTAAAATACCTGTTGAGTACACGAAAGTGGAAATCACATCACTGGAATCTAAGTTCAAATTATTTTGCATCAGCAAAATTTTCTCAAAACCTACATTCATGAAATGACCGACATCCAAAATAAGCAAAATGACGATGACTGGAAGAATGCCGGGTATCGATACATGCCAAATGCGCCGCATCCGGCTGGCTCCATCCATCTTAGCCGCTTCATACAGCTGCGGATTGACTCCGGCAAGCGCTGCAATATAGATAATGGATTGCCACCCCATATTTTGCCATATATTCGAGCTAATGAAGATCGGCTTGAACCACGCTGCCGAATCGAGAAATCGAACTGGATCTCCGCCCAACGCCTCAATAATGGCATTCAAAGGACCACCACGCGGAGATAAGAACAACATTAGCATCCCTACCATGACGACGATGGAGATGAAATGTGGGATATACGTAATGTTTTGCACAATTTTACTGAATGACTTATTACGAATTTCGGTAACGATTAAGGCAAGAAGAATAGGGATTGGAAAAGCAAATAATAAAGAGAACAAGTTAATTGAGATCGTGTTCCATAACAACCGCCAGAAATAATACGATTCTACGAATCGCTGGAAATGATCGAGACCTACCCATGCGCTTCCGCTAATCCCTTTCGCCGGACTGAAGTTTTTGAAAGCAATTTGCAAACCATATAAGGGGCCATAATGGAATACTAGGTACCATACAAGGGGAATGAGGAGCATCAAGTAGAGATCATAGCGAGTACTTATCGCTTTAAAGAGGCTGGAGCGCCTCAATTTGGTTCGAGACGCAACGCCTGCTGTTTTTGCTGTATTGTTCATCTGTAGCCCTCCAGCCGCCAGTCGTGCTTATTTTTGCCCTTTGAGGTTATCATAGGCAACCTGATACAGCTTCTGCAGTTCATCGATTTTCATTTTCTTTAATGTATTCTGAAACTCTGCCCACTTATCAAAGCTAAGGGCGCCAGCAATAAATTTCGTGCTCTGCTCTTCGTAATATTTATCAATGTCGTTGCGAAGGATATTAATCTGTTGCGCTGTTTGCTCATCGAACATCGGCGCTGCATAGCGAATCTTCGGCATGAACGGATCAAGCTTCTTCTGTGCTTCTTGAACCTGCGGTGGATTAATGTAAGAAGCAACCTTTTCACTGATGAGATGCGGTGCTCCGCCCCCAGCATAAGGGGTAATTTTGGATTGATTGCCTGTAGCCAAGAAAGCATCCGTGTAATAAGGAATTCCATTTTTCAACTCATAATTCTCACCCTGACGACCGAAGCGCAGCATGGTGGATCCCTCGTCACTGAAGAAGTAATCAACCCAACGCATCGTTGCTTCCGGGTTCTTGTTTACCGATGTGATCGCAAATGCGCCAAAATCTCTCGGTACCGGTGAGGCTAACTGCAATCTATCTCCATGCGGTCCCTTAGGTGGTGCTATCCCGATATATTGATCTTGAACCTTCCCATCCAACATGGGATTGTTCGTCTGATCGAAGAAGAACCCCGTATTTCCTGTCCCTTGCTTCGTCAGATATTGCGCTTCCTTTTGCGTAAATAGCTCTGGATCTAGCAGCTTTTCTGCATACAACTTATTCAAATACATCAGTAATTCTTTATTCCGATCGCTTCCCATCCAAATATTAACTTTGTCATTCTCTAGGTTAATGTTATAACCTAATTGGAAATCCAGACCGAATGAGCCCGCCATGATCGGTACGATGCTGAGGCCATTACGCGCCGTCATTGGAAGCTCGTCCTGCTTGCCGTTGCCATTGGGATCTTTGTCCCTGAAAGCTTTCAACACCTCATACAGCTCATCCGTCGTTTCTGGTTCCTTCAAATTCAACTTCTTCAGCCATGCTTGATTTATCCATTTTTTATCGGTTCTGGCCGAGTTAACACTCACAATACCTGGTAGGGCATAAATGTGACCTTCAGGTGTTGTAATAGCGGAACGAATCTCTGGATACGTTTCCATTAATTTTTTCAAGTTAGGTGCGTAAGCTTCTATCAGCTTCTCTAGTGGGATTAATTGACCACCAGTACCATAACGAATTGCTTCTAATTGTGTAAGACCTGAGCGGTACATCACATCAGGGAGTTCATTCGAGGCAAACAGCAAGTTCTTCTTCTCATTAAATCCATCCGTTGGTGCTTCAATAAATTCAACTTGAACATTGCTCATTTTTTCGTAGTCCTGGAACACCGGCATATCTTTGAACGGCCCATTGGTTGGTGCAATTCGTGTAAACATTTTCAACTTCAGAGGCTCTTTAACGATAGGAAAACCTGCTGCAGCCACACCTTTCGTCCCATCTGTTGGGGTTTTACCCTCATTCTCTTTACTAGATGTGTCCGAACTGCAAGCGGAAAGTGTCATACTGGAAATGACTAACGTTGATAAAAGTACGGTCCCCCAATTTCTTTTCATGCTTTTGTTCCTCCGATCAAGTTGTTTTCTCCCCTATCAAGAAAGCGTTTTCTAAGGGTTGATCTCAGTATAAGGAATAATCACTTTTCAGCGATTCAACTCTTATGACTTTTCATTCTACTTTTTTGACTGTTTTAGTTGATCCATATACACCTGAGGCGTCATACCTGTCATACTTTTAAATACTTTGAAAAAATACGTGTAACTTAAAAAACCGACCTCACTGCTGATCTGTTTCAACGCATATGTACCTGACTGCATGAGCATGCAGCTGGTTTGAATGCGAACTCGGTTCAAATACTCAGTAAATGTCATTTGCATTTCTTCTTTGAACAGTCTGCTTAAGTAGGATGCATTTAGATTAAGAGAACTCGCCATCATATCCAAAGAAATATTAGAAGCGTAGTTCTCTGCTATAAACTGCAGTGCCTTCGAAATATGGCGCGAGTAAGATCCTGCTACACGCTGTTTTTTAATAGCCTCAACAAGGCGTGCATAGTAGTTTACCATCCAAATCTCAAGCTCAGTGACACTTCCAATACGTCCAAGTTCTGCCCTTGTGGGGATATGCTCGGTATCTTCTATAACAGTCTGCGGATTATGCCGCTTCCACGCCATTTCAACAATATGAAGCATTTCACCGACTATGATTTGAACAGTCATCCCATACACAGGCTGGCTGCGAAGTTCAGCAAATATAGACATAATGAATTGGCTCACTCTTTCGCCATCCAATTGCTCCAGATATAGCAGCAACTGCTTCTGTTCCCTCATAAACAAGGAATCTTTTAAGTTGGATGCGTTCAGACCTTGATTGTGTTGGACGTTCAACTCTTGGTTCGCTTTGGTATAGCTAGAACCAATTAGTCTCAAGTTGCCACATAGTGGTCCTATGACATAAACGCATTTTAAATTAAGAAATTTCTCGAGGGAATGGGATAGTGCGCTCATCGCTTGATTTATTTGCGTCGTAACCGCATGTTCACTTCGCTCCTCTGAGGAAAACAAAATGATAAATCGTCCTTCCCCTACGTAGCCCACCGTTCGTTTCTGAACATCACCAATCGCCATCTGCATAACTTCGATCGCTTGATGCACTAAGCGATTCTTTTGTACATCGGTTAAAGACTCCGTCAATAACAGGAAGGGCACGATCTGTACAGCAGCAGATCCATAGTTAATTGAATTCATATAGAGTTGATTGTCACGTGCATAGTACTGCAGCGCTTCACTAGCATCGCCAACATCTCTAGCCAAATTGGCTACATGCTCGCGAAGAATAACCGGACTTAGGTGTTCAATCATTTTGCTCTGCGCGTTTCGAGCTTCTTCAGTCTGCAGTTCTTGGACGGCTTTATCGAGCAGAGTCAGAAGTGCTGACGCATGTAAGCGATGTTTGAGCAAGTAATCAATAGCCCCATTCATCAGACAAGTCCGAACATAATCATAGTCGTCAAAGCTGCTCAGCATGATCATTTTAACCTTTGGATATTTTCCCTTGATCTCCTGACTTAGCTCTACCCCATTCATGATCGGCATGCTCACATCCAAGATCGCGATATGCGGCGTCATCTGTTCCATCATGGCAAGTGCCATAGACCCGTTGTACGCCTCACCACATATTGTGAACCCATGCTTTTCCCAATCCAACATACTTTTCACGTCATGACGTGCCAACGCCTCATCATCAACTAATAATACTTGAAACATCATTCATCCCTCCTCAAGCAAGTGATTCTTAACCGGCAGCAACGGAAATCTAATCTGCACAGTCGTATGCGAATTTGGTTCACTATACACAAACACGCCAAAGGGTTCTCCGAACAATCGCACGATGCGTTCATGAACGTTTCGAATTCCCATACCACTGAAGCGCGTATTTGTCTGAACTTTATTCACTTCAAACAGCGCTTTTATCTGTTCCTGAGACATCCCTTTACCGTTATCTCTGACTTCAATTCTCAGCTCTTTGTTTTCTTCATATATCCGAATCAACACCACACCCTCAAATTCTGAAGCGGTTAGTCCATGAAGAATGGCATTCTCTACAAGTGGTTGCAGCATTAACTTCAGAACATTGAGCTGTAAAAGCTCTTCTTTTTCCACTTCTATATTCAAATTGAGGGGTTCTACATATTTATATTTTTCAATGGTTACGTAACTGCGGACGTACTGCAATTCTTCTTGCAGCGTAAGAAATTCATTCGTATTCCCGAGAACGCCGCGCATCAGCTCTATTAAGGATTCTGATACCTCTACAATATTCGGCACCCCGTTAATCTTGGCCAAATACTTGACCGTGTTCAGCGTGTTATAGAGGAAATGCGGACGTATTTGAGCTTGTAAAACGGCCAGTTCTGCTTCACGCTTCTCTTTCTCGGTCGTTACGATTCCTTCAAGTAAACGTTTTAGTTCTTCAACCATGCCCTTAAAAACTTGATATAGCTGCCCTATTTCATCCTTGGAATGAATTTCAACGGGTGGAAGCGTCATATTGCCTTCCATAACATGCATCATCATGGATCGTAGTCTTCGGATATTCCTTGTTATTCTGGAGGAAACTTGCAGCGTCCCAATGACAATGATTACAAAAACAATGATAGCCACGGTTGCTAGTACATTCCGAATATGGGTCGTTTCCGTCAATAGAGACTTCATTGGAACGAGTGCCACTGTGGACCATCCTGTATAGTCGGATTTCCGAGTGATTACGAGGTAAGATTGCTGGTTAATAACTCTTTCAACCGAACCGTCCGTTCCGGCCATCTGCTGATTGAATTGAATGAAGGTTTCTTTATTAAAAACACTCGATTTGGGCTCATATATGAATTCATTTTTCCTATCTACCACGTACAGCATACTATCTGATGTCGGTTTGACATCATAGATTTTCTTAATGAAATCGTCATTGAGATCGAACATCACCATACCGATTAAATTACGATTATAACGGAGTTCGCGTCCGGTAACGATGGAGTTATTGAAACCTGTTTGATGAAAATAGGCATGACCTGACCCATTTTGAAGTAATGCGTCCATCATCGGTGAGAACAACACATTCTTATCAAGCCACGGCGATCCAACGAAAAACACCTTTTGGTTCAAGCCTATGACGGCCACACGTGAAATGTAAGATTTATAAGCAATCAATGCGGACAAAAATTCCTCGATCCGCTTCTGCTCTTGAAACCATTCGTAGCTTGGTTCCTCAGTTTTGCTCAGCAACGTATCCAGGACTGTTTTATTCGTAGCCACGACCGTATTTAATCGACTAACCTCCTCCAGACGGAGATTTAATGATTCATCAGCCTGACGTATACTTTCGTTTACAGAAGTAATAGCGTTGTTCTTCACAGTTTCTCTCATATATAAATAAACAATACTTGTCACAGCAACGATCCCAATTAGCGTAACCAGACTAAATGCCACAAAGATTTTCCCTTGGATGCTTCCTGTCGGAGAAATCAACTTTCTAATGGAGAACAACTTCATGAGCTGGCGGCCCCTTCCTTTTCGTCTAACAAAAGAAAAAACATGAACCCAGCCCAATCCAGAGCTTGATTCATGTTCTTATATTACTCACTACAAGGCACAATGCATAGCCCTTCTTCATCCTCTGCGACCCCAAGCAGAACAATTCCTGGACGCGTTCGGAATGGCGCAGTGCGATCGTTGCCAAAAAATGTTGACATAAGTCTGCCGTCATGAGCAATAAACATCGTTCCGTGGCCGCCATGCGGAACTGCCAATCGCCTTGGGGTGTACGGTCCGTACAGCTCATCCGCTACCGCATACATCAAATCGTAGGTACCGTCGACGCGTTTATCACCATTCCATTCTGCTGCCCCCAGAATATACTTGCTTTTATATTTCACGATGAAGGCACCTTCGTAACCTACGCGCTGCCCGTCGGAGCATATTAGTTTACGAGGGTCTTCCGCAAAGCCTGTCATGTTCGTCTTCATCCTGGCAATTTTACCGTCCTGCCAAATAAAATAGACTTGACCGTCCTCATCTTGGAACAGGCTGGAGTCAATATCCGTATTCGTCATGCGTCCCATATCGATATAGGGTCCCTCTGCTTGTCCAGTAATACTTTTAATCATCCCCGTACCACCGCCTTGAAGTGAATACGTAATCCAAAATGTATCATACACAAATATCATCTCTGGTGCCCACAGACACGGGTTCTCATAAATATTGTTCTCCCAAGTGCCATTCTCGAACAAATCCCATACCTTCGCTACATGGTGCCATTCCTTCAAATCTTGTGAACGCCACACATGAAGCTGGTTATTTCGGTCCCAAAAATTGTGATGCGGCTTATCCGACGTCCCCGTCAAATAATAAGTGCCATCTGGCCCTGTGCTAATATGCGGATCACGAATCGGAAAGTCAGCGATGGGCTTTAGAGTTCCTACCCCACCTTTTTCAAGTAATACGTCCTCACTTGGTCGAATAAAGCCTGGATTTACCACGCACATTGGTAATAAGGAAGGATAATGCTCGACTAGTGAATAGCTGCCACATCCCGAAAAAGAGGCATACAATTGATTGTCTATATCTGTAAATATCGAGATTTGACCGCCATGAGGAAGTGCCAAATATCGCCGACTATAGGGACCATAAATCGACTCGCTCACCGCGACGAAGGTATCTACAGCATCGCTCCCCATCCTAGCAAGGGCATCTGCGCAGAACATGTAGTAATACCCGTCCCTTTTGTATAAAAAGGCCCCATACGTTCCTACCTGTACATGCTGACTAAACGAGGGATGATCTTCCCGCCCCGCAACCTTCCAAGGCTGAACCTCTGCCATTCGAGGGGATTCCACTAGACCTGTCAGATCCTCCGTCATTCGAGCGATGTTGCCATTGCCATAAACCCAATAAACGGCTCCATCTTCATCCTCGAACAGCGAAGCATCCTGCCCGTCATCCGTTATTTTCCCCATATCTCGAAATGGACCTTGAACAGAAGCAGACAAGCTTCGAAGCAATCCCGTGCCGCCTTCCTTTAATCCGTAGGTAATCCAGAACGCGCCTTTTACATAGTGGATTTCCGGAGAGCAAATGCCGTTTGATCCTTCACTTGCCTTCTGCCACGTGCCGTCTTTCTCCAAACTCCATACGGTATTCGGTTCGCTCCATGACTTGAAGTCGGGGGAGGTCCACACCTGTATATTTGAGCCATCCGTAGTTCCAGTCAAATAGTACATATAATCAGGTCCCTTACAAATACTCGCATCACTTAACGAGACATCTAGGATTCGTTCTATGGGTAAGGCAGATTCCGAATATCCTGTACACGCTGACCATTCCGTCTCTGGATGCGGGGGCTGCTTAATAAAATCGTTCTTCATTTCGATGATTCCTTTCATCTATCTGGTTGTGTTTGTAGGATAAGTATACCGCCCTTTGTGCAAACGCTTAATAGAGAAAGAGGTGTGTGTGGTGAGGAAAAGGGACATCGATAAACGAATATAGGTGTTGATCTGAATCGTGGGTTCTTGGTAGAATTACCGCAAGAAGAATCGTTATAAACGAATCCTCACCCCAGATGAAGAAAGGAATTCCTCATATCCGTAATGTTAAATAAACCTAGCAAGTCCGGGCCTATCTATCACCTGCCAGTAGTAGGGGATTCCCCTCCACTGAGTGTGCAGTTTCTAGGAATTAATTATTGCGAGAAGGATTACAGGAACATCCGTACGCTTGCTACGATTACTGTTTTCGGTTTTGTATTATCAGGTCAAGGTGTTGTTAGAGTCGGTACCCAATCCTATACAGCTTGTCAGGGGGACCTATTTATCCTCCCAGCAAGTTGCTACCATGAGGTTACATCGGACATCAATCACGAGGAGCAATGGAGTTACATCTGGCTGAATATTAGTGGGAACTGGCTGATAAAGATGCTCGAAGCTTATCAATTACTCTCCCATATCGTGACTAAGGACAGCGGGCTAGCGCATTTGTTTAATGAGGCTATTGAAGCTGCACAGCGCAAATCCGTCGAGGACATGCAAACCGAGCTTCAAATTATCCTCATGCGAATGATCGTAGGCCTCTCTGAAAAGTTGCGTAAAAGAGGTAATGCCTTAACATCAAGCGTACAAGCTATCAAGCAATTTCTGGATAACAGCATCCTTCATCCTTTCGACTCGCGCGGGCTCTCCTCCCATATTGGCCTATCCATGAAACAAATGAATCGCTTATTTAAACGAGAAATCGGAACAACCATCTATAACTATGTCATTACTAAAAAAATAGAATCCGCTAAACTGATGCTCCTCGACACACGACTAACCATTAGTGATATTGGTTATAAGCTGGGATATGAGGATCCGCATTATTTTTCGAACCTGTTCCATAGTAAAACCAGCGTAAGACCAAGCGACTTTCGTAGGATATTTAGTCAAAATGGATAGGAGAGGAAGGCATTTTCTGATTATGTGGACGCCAAAAAGCCATAGACCAACATCGTCTACGGCTTTTTCATGTCAATTAATAACATCTATCAGTTCTTAGAAAGATTTCTATCTCCAACGAAAGAGTTCAACTGCTCTAGTAAATTGCCTCCACCATTAAAAGAAATCGTCCCGATTTTCTCGCAAATCTTCTCTAGGAATTCAAGCTCCTTCAACCGGAACAGGGTTTGGTTCTCATCCATAAGTTTAGCTGTATTCAACAAGCTTCTCGTAGAAGCAGTCTCCTCACGCCGCGTGATGAGATTGGCTTGAGCTTTCTTCTCAGCCAACAAGACTGTATTCAGGATGTCTTTTATCTCACCTGGCAAAATAATATCTTTGACTCCAGCCGACAAGAATTGTACGCCATAATCTAGACTTTTCTCATTCAAGCGTGACAATACGTAGCTGGTGATTTCCTGTTTCATTTTCAGCAAATCATCTAATTTCAAAGTACCCACATACTCACGTAAGACAAGTTGCAATTGAATGTACATTTGTTCTTCAAATGATTTGATTTCAAGCGCCCGAAGTGGATTCACAATGCGATATTGGCACACAAAGTTAAGTCGCAGGGTTACCTTATCCTCCGTCATCATTTCTTGCCCTGTCATATCCATTTGCTGTTGACGCAGGTCCACGGTTTTCACAGTGACGCCTATGGGTCCCTTCCAGAAATAGTATTTGCCAGGAGCTAGCTCCTTCTGCATGACATGATTATAAAATAATGCGCCACTTTCGTGACTAGCCACATCAAATGTTTGATAGTAACCGATTAGCTTTGGAATGATAACTGAATCAATGTCAGTGGGTAATTCAGGATTTCGTATATCTGCACGAAGATAAGTATGCTCTTTCAGGACATTCCAAAAAGCATATCTTCCAGCTGTCAACAATCCCACGAATTTGCCATCTTCATAATGCAGCACATACTCATTGTCTTGAACCTGAATAGTATCCAGCTCTTTGATGAGTATTTCGTCATGCATAAACAACGGAAGATCTTTTCCTTTTACATGAAAAGAGTTCATGATATTTAGTGTCTCTACATGATCATCTGCAAATGGTGACAACCGATACGTGCCTGGTTGTAAACTTTTATAATAACTGCCTTTACGAAAAAGCAGTCCTCGTTCGTCATTGTGTATCGTCACTTTTTTAAACATAATAAACCTCCTTGAATGTTAGATCACGTAGTTGGAGTCCTCCTGCGATGAAGGCGGAATTCTGCTTAAGTATGCAAGTACAGCGTAATGCTATTTGCAAGTAGTTGAAAAAGTTAGGTTTTTCACTAGCAAACCGTCTCTCTTCCGTTATTTACAAATGGTTTTACACATTCTTACAATCGGTATCCGCAGATTGCAGAGCCGTAGCGCAGTGTGCAATTTGAATGCCACAGAAGACTCCAGTACACGATCAAATAGAATATTCGTTTGCTCGATTAAAAGTCGAGTGCTCTACCACTGAGCTAATCGTTCCACACGATAGGGGATTCGAACCCCTGCATTTGGGGAATGTACGCCGAAATGACAATACAGGATACAAACACATAGAGATGTGTGAGCACTGCCGGACTATTTGAAATCCTAGCCTAGGTAAAGTCATCCGTACTTACATCCACAGCTATCATCTCTTATTTCCGTAAGAACGAACATGGTGAAAGTATGGCGACTGGTCAAAAGTTTTCCTTTTTTAATGCAAAAAGGACTCTCCATCTTGCACAGAGAGTCCTTTCATAGCCACTATATCCGAGTTATCAGAAAAGATGCTTTTGTGTTACAGCCGGAATAGGTCAAGCATGTCCCCTAGACAACATGTTCTTGACTACTTGCAAATCATACATTAACCGCTCGTAGGCAGGAAATGGCGCATGGCATTCCAAGGTGATCCAGCCGTTATAACCGACTTCTTTGAGCGCATCGAACACAGGTTGATGGTCAGCTTCCCCCTCGCCCAAGCGACTTTGCAGAAACGCTTCTTCTCCGCGATGCGTCAAGTTAAGGAAAGTGCCTGGTGCACCAACCTCCGTCACGCGAATTTCATCTTTAACATGAACATGGAACAAATGCTTGTCCAGATTCACTATTGAATCCCTGCCATAATCCGTTTCCGTAATATACATATTACCAGCGTCATGAATCATCCCAACATTGTCATGTTCAATCAAATTCAATAGCTTCAAGCTGCTATCAACGGTTTCTACTAGCGATTCATTATGAATTTCAAGCACAATTTTCATGTCAAGTTTCTGAGCCGCCTCAGCACATTTATTCAGCCAGTGAGCCGCTTTGGCATAGTGGTAGTCGTCTGCCATGAAAGCATTGGGCCCTCCAGGGGATACCCGAATCATGGAAGATCCCAGCTCTCCGCCAATGTCCAACAAACGATTAAAATCGCCAAATGCTTGCTTACACTCTTGATCGCTAGCCGTCGAGAAGCCGCCCATATATCCGGCAAGCACCGGAATTTCCAGTCCCAGATCCGCTGCTAGCGCCTTGATTTCCTGGATTCTCGGAGTACTGGTTGTCGGGGAAAGATGTGGCTCGCGAGCAGCAATTTCAATCCCATCCATGCCCAACTTTTTGGTTAACTTCATAGCTTCTTGAATACTGTGTGCTATAAAAACACCACTAAATGCTGCAAATTTCAATGATATCTCCTCCTACGGATGAAGTTTATTTGGCTTAATAACACGTTCCCAAGCAACTTCTGATTCTGTCTCCTACTATATCAACAATGCTTTTCTTAAAGTTGACTTTTCTTTCGAAGAAAATAGGCATTTTTAATGCTTCTCACGAATTCAATGGACAGCGAAAAGCGTTGATGAACTGTTTGTGATGCAAAGTTCTGATTCATCATCATGTAATTACTAGCCTAGACAGCTTAAGAGCAGAACTTAATTACAAGCGGATGCGTCGCATCCAGCCTGAGCCCACCAGTAAAACGTATCTCAATTCCTTCTATTGTGTACGCCAAGCTAGCGCCATTCCTTTGAATTTGTTTAATTCCAACGAGTTGCTCCATAGGAAATTTAAATACCTTTAAGTCAAGTTGCCCACCTAAAATGTGTAGGAGCATTTCCTCCGAATTCTTCTCGAAGGTCCCCCAGCCTGCATCGAGCGACCAGAATGCGCGGAATATCTCCTCTTCTGATTGCACGGGGGTAAAACCAATCATACCTTCAACCATATTGTACTCAAATCCGCTGAAAGCCTGCAGCAAGGAGTAGCTGGCCATCGATCTGGCGTAATTACTGCCACACTCTATTTCGTTCCACGGATTGCGCTTTTCGCCATCATAACGATTACGAATAGCTTCCACGATGGATATCCCCTCTTCGATGAATCCTTCCTGAATCATGTGCGAGGCTGCTTGATATTCAAAGCCCGTCATGGTTTCCGTGTTGTACGTCAATGGAATCGCGGGTTTATATATGCCTTCGGGCCATGTGCAGATCACGAGTCCCCCCTCGTCACCCAGCGAGAACAGTCTCCACGTATTAGCCTCTTGTCTCATACTGACTTTAAAATTATTACGATAAAGCGATTGCAACGCAGTCCGTGTTTGACCCCTATCAAAAATTTCTCCTAGCCCAGATAAATTTGCATGCCACTGTGCAATGACCTGGTCGATAACACAGCCTTCGGCAACCTGATATTTGATTTCACCCAATTCCTCATTCCAATATTGACGAACCGTTTCGACGTCGAATTGATCTAGCAAGGATTTATCCGATAAATCCACTTGTTGAACGTAGTACTGACCATTAAATAAGTGCTCGTCGACCCACTTTTTACCGGTATGAAATAAGTTACTGAACTCCTCTGATATCGCTTGATCACCTAAGAATTCCGCCATCTCAGCTCCCGCTTTGAGTGCAGCCAAATAAAACCCGCTCAACCAAGAGTTGGGACCATAAAGCTCCATATCCAATGTATGGTGTTGTCTGCCCACAAGGACTCCTCTCTTTTCGGTATCCCATTTGTCCTCATTGGAATCTGACCACGCGTAAGTAATTGATTGCTTGATTGCGGGCCAGACAGAACGCAACCACGCCGTATCTCCTGAGATTTTCCAATCTCGATAAGCTTTCATGACTCCGCCGAATTGTCCGTCCGCACAAGCACGGAAGTCCATCCTCTCGCGTCCTAGCGGGAGCATCAAGCGGAACGACATTCTGCCATCCTCGCGTTGGTTGTACGTGAAATCAAGATTTCTCATGCTGCGTTCCAGTTTGGGGAACAAAAATGGCAACGCGTATGCATAGTTCCACACATGTGTACAGGATCCTTCGCAGCACCCAGTATCCTCGATGACGCCCTCAAATCCGTAAAAGGAACCATCGGTCAGACGTAAGCTCGTCGCCGACTTGAGAACCGATAAATTCGCGGAAACCGCATCTTTCACAACATCAGGCACCGTCGAAGAAAACAGAGCTTCTTTAAATGTAATTGTTGCTTCGTATAAATCATTCCAATGCCTGAGAGCATACTGCGCACTTGCCCGAGAATCCTCAAACAGAGTTGCATAGTAATTTCGCCAAACGTTAGGACCATTCAGATTGGGATTCCAATAATTGTTCACATTCGGGAAATTCCAACTAATTGTGAATCTGATCTTTGTCTTCTCGCCAGGCATCAGCTCCGTATGCGCAGCTAGCGAGGCCGTATCTTTCCTACGCATGGGAGACTCATCCTCGCGATACAGTCTGTTGCACAAGTGCCCAAACTGCGTGAAGTCATGCCAGAACATCTCCAAATTATCGCACCATCCGCCACGATACCAATATTCTTGGTAGCTAATATGTGCCGCATCTGTAGCAACCGTTATATCCCCATAGAACGGATCTCCGGGGTCAAACTGGTTTGATCCTAACTTAAGCGAATGAATGCCATCGCTTTCGCTATATTGGTGTACAATCTTATCGGTCGGTATCGGATTACCAGCAGAGAGACATAGCGTATAGGTGAGCGGTTCATCCCCTATATTCTCCAGTTCCCACTCGAAGAAAGCAGCCGGTATACTCGAATCGTCCTCTTGAAGGGGAATGAACGGGTTCCATGCTACTAATTCAATCCGACCTGGGAACTTCGAATCCGTGAACGACATTTCGGCCAAAGGGAATTCTCCCCTGAACTCGACTTCTTCGAAATGCGGCATGCCTGCCATCGTTTCGCTCTCTGGTCCGAAGCCATATCCGCTATGTAAGGGGGCTTTTCGAACATATTCACCAACGTAAGACGTTTGTAAATCTCCGTTTAACACACGTGCATCCACCACTTTCCCATGTCGCTCTGCCTTTACAGCAAAGTGACTAAAACCGTTGAAACTTTTTTTGCTCGGGCGATTAAAAATTTCCCAGTCCACTAATCTTCCATTCCCCGACAAGCCAATACATCCGCTTCCTATTCCACCTAAAGGAAAACTGATTTCTCTTGTTTTTATGCCTTTATATGCGTTTTTCATGTATTTACTCCCTTGGTAAAATGATATACTGAAGTCATCAACTCCCTTTATCATAATGGAAAAGTAGATTGAATTCTTTGTGGATAAGACGCTTTTTTTATGTAAAAAACAACTGCATTAGCTTCCAGGATGAGGTGTACTGCTTGTGATTTTAGAAAATTATGCGATTGCTCCGTTCATTCGTATCGCGGGTTATGCCATCCGGCCTCCGTTTGTTTTAGGAGAACGTAACTTGCTGGATTACATCCTCTTTTATGTGCAAGAAGGTCAGTTTGAGATTCGTCTGGGCAATGACATACATCTATTGAACGAAGGCGACCTTTGCCTGTTTCAGCCTGGTGATGTGCACACCATTAAGGGGATTACCCCTACGATTAATCCGTATATTCATCTTGATTTTTTCTATAATCCTTTGAGAGAAAGCAGCTTTGTAACTCTACCCGGGCAATTGGACATGACTCCCTACACCTCTTATATGCAACCTAGGATGCATGATTGCCAGGATCTCCGGATTCCCTTTAAGCTGGAGACAGCCCACTCGAGTAAAATGAGAGATCTGGTGCTGAAGATGATCGCGTGCTGGCAGTCACAAACGTATATAGGTGTCATGGAAGCCAATCAGCTTGCCCACGAATGGCTGACGTCTGTATTCAAAATCTACATGAAACCACAAACGGCATCGTTATCGCCTCAGCCTTTTTTGAACTGGATAACGTCTTACTTTGCTTTCCACATTTCCGAACCCATTAACGTCATCGATATGGCAAGGAGAGCCGGGCTTTCACCTTCTAGATTTAATGTACTCTTCAAACAGCATTTTGGCACGACGCCTTACCAATATTTGTTGCATTTACGCATCGAGCATGCGCGGGAGTTAATAAACGAAGGCGTCTCTATTCAGAAAGTGAGCGACTACTGCGGCTTTACGGACGTTCATCATTTCTCCAAAACGTTTAAATCTATCATGAATATTAGTCCTGGTTATTATAGAAAAAAAAGGCCGCCGGGCAGCTAACGCCCGGCGACCAATGTCTGCCTTTTTATCAATGAATCGGCTTACGTTTGAATAATAAGTACAAGAAGAACGGGGCGCCGATCCCCGCTGTGAATACCCCTGCTGGTATGTCTAGCGGCATGAACAGCATACGTCCGGCCAAATCAGCCAACAGAAGAAGAATCGCGCCGACTAAAGCAGAAACAGGAATCACTAGCGAATACGAATTGCCTACGAGCCTGCGAGCGATATGTGGGGACATGAGGCCAAGGAATGAAATCATCCCTGCCACCCCGACAGCCGCACCTGCGAGTGCTACACTGTAGAGCAGCACCATGATGCGGGTAATCTGGAGCCGGCTGCCAAGCCCCGTAGCCAATGCATCGCCTAGGGACTGAATCGTCAGTTCTTTGGCATACACAAAGGAAAGCGGGATAAAGACAATAATCCAAGGAGAGATGACTCCCACATACTTCCAGCTTATCCCGTAGATGCTGCCCGTCATCCAGTTCAACACCTGGGCCGCTAAATAGGCCGGCCCACTGATGAGCAAAAACATGGTCAGCGCTCCCAAAGCGGTCGAGAGGCCAAGGCCAATGAGCACAAGCCTGTAGGTCGATACGCCTCGCTTCCAGGCAAGGGTATAATTGATCAAGACCGCAAGCAGCGCCCCGATCACCGCAACGACTGGTACCCAATGTACGCTGTAACCAGAGAACAGTGTGAGGAAGGCAACAGTTGCTGCCGATGCGCCACCGGTAACGCCGAGAATGTCCGGTGAAGCGAGTGGATTCCGAATCACACCCTGCAGCAGAGCGCCGGATACAGCAAGTGCCGCACCGATTAAGATTGCGGCAAGAATTCGCGGTAGACGGAATTTAAGGAGAATCAGTTCTGAGCTTCCCATGTTTTGCCCGGTTAACGTGCGAAAGACATCCCTCATCGGGATATTTACACTACCGACAGAGAGGCAGAACATCGAAAGCACGATCATCCCGAGAAGTAAACTAATAATGATTAGAACGGATCTTCTAGATCGTGTGTTAGTCATGTTCCTTCCTCCTTGCTGCATGTACCAGAAAAGGAACACCGAGCATCGCCGTCGCAATTCCGACGGGAACCTCCTTTGGCATCAGGACGAAACGCGCAGCAAGATCCGCCGCCACAAGCAGCACGGCTCCGTATATGGCGCAGCAAGGCAGCAGCCAACGATGATCTTGGCCAATCAGCGACCGGCACAGATGTGGGACGATCAGTCCGACGAACGCGATTGGACCGGCGGCTGACACTGAGCTCCCGGCAAGCAAGACAACCGCAAGAGAGGACAGCAGCCGCACAAGTGTCACCCTTTGACCCAGCCCCCGAGCACTATCCTCGCCTAACATGATAATGTTAAGAGAATTGGATAAAAGCAGCGCGAGGCCAATACCAATTGCCATGTAGGGAGCTACCGCAAACAAATGCTCCAATTTCCTCCCCGATACGGAGCCGATCATCCAGAACAAGGCCGTATCCAGCGACTGTTTATTAATCAGAATTAATCCAGACGTAATGGACGAGGCAAAAGCCCCCATAGCCGCACCAGCCAGCGTCAACTTGACCGGCTCGAACCAACTGCCCCGCATAGCCATTGCGTAGACGCAAACCGCGACGAACATGGCACCGGCAAAAGCGATCCAAATCATCGAATTCATCGTCAGTGACGATCCATACAGGACCAGCCCGATGACGATAAATAGGGAAGCTCCAGCATTAATGCCGAATACGGAAGGTGAAGCCAACGGGTTTCGAGTTAACACTTGCATAACGGCGCCGGCTACCGCGAGGCATGCGCCAACGGCAGCTGCGACCAGAACCCGGGGCACCCGGGTCGTTCTAAGAATCAGATGCTCGTTCGAGCCGTCGAAATGCCTGTAACTCTCCCACAAATTGCTAAACCCGAACATTTGCGCGCCAAGTAACACGCTAGCTGTTGCTAGTACGAGCAGAAACACAGCTCCTGCCGTCAATCCAATGATCTTGCTTTGGCGCTTATGGAGCAAAGAGGCCGAATTATTTGACATCGAAATACTTGATCAATTCATCCAACAGCAAGTTAGCCGCTTTGTATCCACCTGCAGAGTTCCATATTCCTTCATCGACTTGAATGACTTTACCTATTTTCGCTGCGTTCAAGTTTTTAAATAACGGATCATTCTGCCATTCCTTCACCACATTCGCAGCATCTGTCTTCCCTTTCGCTTCCGTGACGAAGTAGAACAGAACATCTCCGTCCATTTTGGCGATATTTTCTTTATTCAAGACTTCAATGAAAGAGTCCTTGTCCTGTGACTCGGGACGTGCAATGCCCAGTTGGCCAAGCAGTACGCCGGCAAATGTCTGTTTCTGATAAATACGCACCTGCGATGCCGAGAAACGCACCAGCGAAACTTTCGTTGCCGCTTTCGTGCCAAGCTTCGCTTTCACTTCTGCTACACGTTTATCGAAAGCAGCCATCGCTTTCTCGCCTTCATCCTTCTTGTTTACCGCTTCTGAGTAAAGTTTGAAATTGACTTTCCAATCTCCAACTAAGTCCGCAGCGAACACTGTAGGAGCAATTTGCTTCAGCTGATCGTAAATTTTCTCCTGTCTCACTTTGTTTCCGATAATCAAATCCGGTTTCAAGCTAGCGATCAATTCAAGATTCGGCTGCAATTCATCTCCGACTACCGTTACATTCTGCATATCATTCTTAATATGGTCATACCACGGTTCGCCAAGCCAAGACATCACAGCTCCAATCGGCTTCACGCCAACCGCAAGCAACGCTTCCGTCCCCTCATTGGTCAAAATAACGACGCGGGATGGTGTACCTTTAATTGTCGTTTCCCCCATCGCATGTTTAATGACGCGCGTAGTATCGGCTTCCTTATTTACTGCGGCCGTTGGAGAACTGCTCGTAGCTGGGGCCTGTGTCACTCCATTGGTTGGGGCTGGTGTTACCGTTGATCCCGTTGAACAAGCGCTGAGCATTAATGCGAAACAGATGACGACCATCGTTGTCACCCAGGCTCTTGATTTTTTATACATCTGTGCATTTCCCTCTTTCATATAGTGATAATGATTCTCATAACCATTACTACTATAGCGTCTAAGTCCGCTTGCCACAATGGAATATGTCGACGTCGGGAATGGATTATAACGACGTAATTCACGGTCATTCGACTCTTTAAACCTTTTGGGAGATACACCTTCCTGCTTTTTGAAAATCCGACTGAAATAATAACTATCCGCGTAGCCGACACTCTCCGAAATCTCTTTCAGCGTTCTGTCGGTATAGATGAGAAGCTCCTTCGCCTTGTTCACCCGCAGCTGGATCAAATACTCGATTGGACTTGTACCCATCTGACTTTTGAATAAACGGAGCAATTGTCTGGACGTACATTCCAGCGTGTCAGCCAGTTCTTCCAGCGACAACGCTTCCTGATAATGTTCCTCCATATAATAAACGGCTTGACTCACAAGATCGGGCTGGATGATCTCCACACCTTGTTCATGTAACTGTTCTACCAACTCGTAAAGCAATTGATAGAATAACGTCTTCACCTTAAATTTATCAAGCGGACTGGGTGCCTGCCAAATTTGATGCATATGCTCCAGCTTCTGCAACCAAGAGATCGGATACTTAGGCGACAAACTATAGCGCAGCTGGAATGGATTCTCGCGCTCCATGAGATGGACCAGCTCATATCGGCTCGGAAGCGGCAATATTGCCTTGTACAGCACCATAAAATACTCCAGCTGCTCGGCCGCTGCAATGTCTAATCTAAGCCCCTTCCCAACGTGCAGAACATGGAATCGTTGCATGCGGCTTTCGATTCCGTCTATATGAAGTCGGGCACTGCCTTCAGTGACATATAGGAAAGCACTCGTTGGGACGCGATAACCGCGCATCACTTCACCAGGTTCCAGCAGCATGCGGCGAACGTCCATCACTCGGATGAGAACATGATTCCACAACACGAGATGGTCGTTAATTTTCATATATCGGTCATTCCTTTCTTTCCAACTATTGATACTATCATAGCACAATTGAGAATAGTTCTCACTATTAATTAGAGCTAGAATAAAAAATGCCATGGTCATCTCCCGCATGAGATGACCATGGCGTTGTACTAACATTCTAGGCAGGGGTAGCATACGGCGTAAGATTGTGGTTGGTTTGGGCTTGCGAACGCAAGGTGACTGCCGATTCGTGTTTAGATGTATAAACTACAGCTAATTGGGTCGAATCTGACGTTTTTCCGTAACTAGATGGAAAAAGTACATTTAATTTGTATGAAAATTGAAGAACCGAGCAAATCGAAGGAATTTACCTACAGGAAATACAGTTAATCTTTCAAATTCAAAAAATCTGCTTCAAATAGATGGAGAAAATCCAGTTAGATTGCTGGAAGGAGATACGATATTAACAGATTTTAGTGCTTTGGCTGGCTATCTTATTCATCCATCGGATTACGGTCATATCCTGATGGGTTAGCGATTGGCCGAAGAAAAGCAAATCCGCTTGTAGTTGACAGGGTGTACCGAGGTCATTGACTTCGGTGCACTCTGTTTTTCAATAGTACACTATCAATCAACGGACACGAGCAAAGTAAAATAGGCGCTCACCCAGAGAGTGAACGCCATTAGATCCATCCAGTTTTAATTGCACAGGAGTTTCAATCGTTTCTCATTCCGTACTTTATGCCAGCAAGGAAATGCTCTTCTTAAGAAGAAGTGCCAGTTTCCCTGTTTACTTGCAGTGGCTTTCCCCACTTTTTCACCCACTTATTCATTTCGTTCAGGGCAGTTTGGAAGTCGCAACCCTTTTCTGTTAATGAATATTCCACAGTCACAGGTACAGTAGGAAAGACTTGGCGCAGGACAAGACCATTATGTTCCAAATGGCGGAGGGTATCCGTAAGGGACTGCGTCTTAATAATAGCTACATTCCTTTGCAGCTGATTAAATCGCTGTGGCCCGCGAAGCAACTCGTTAAGTACAAGAAATGCCCACTTGGCTCCAAGAATTTGCAATACTTCGCAGATGTCAGAACTCCCCGTAACCAAACATGATTCGGAATTACCTTGCTCAGTCATCCGGCTTCCCCCTAACAAAAAGTAAGTTAGTCAAAATAGATGGATTATATCCTATTACTTTGCCTTCTTACAATATTATCGCAACCCTTCTATACTGACAATAACTCAAATGGAAGGGAATGAAAGGAATGAATAAATGGACGATTTACATACTTGCTCTAGGGGTATTCTTAACAGCTACTTCAGAGTTGGTAGTCGCCGGAATCCTACGTATACTCGCAAAAGACTTAAACATTTCAATCGCCTTCGCGGGGCAATTAATTACTGCCTACTCGCTAGCCTTTGCCATTGGAACGCCTCTCTTGGTATCACTGACATCCCGTATGGGACGCAGAAAAGTGCTCTTAGGTGCATTGGCAGCTTTCATCATGGGGTGCTTGCTCTCCTTCTGGAGTTCGGATATTTCAACCTTGATTGTATCCCGCATTATTTTGGGTGTAAGTTCAGGCGTTTATATTGTCGCAGCATTTGGTGCGGCCGCCAAAATCGTTCCTCCCGAGAAAATAGGCAGTGCAATTAGCACGATCGTTCTCGGCTTCAGCAGCGCGATGATTTTGGGTGTGCCCATCGGTATAGCCATTACGAACTGGTTGAACTGGCAAGCAATTTTCTTGCTTTTAGGACTCACAAGCCTGTTCATTACCTTCGTCATTTTCCGCTTGCTACCAGAAATTGAGGGGGATGCACCAATGTCATTCCGACAACAATTCAAAGTGCTGGGAAGTGCCGTAATCGTGAGCGGTTTGTTTCTTACCTTCTTTAGGGAATCAGGAAATTCGGTGTTGTTTACGTATTTAACCCCTTTTATGCAAGACATCCTACAACTTAAAGCGTCCAATATCAGCATCGTCATGCTTGTTTTTGGTATATTTGGCGCAGTCGGTACCCGCTTAGGGGGCTACGGAATCGATCGTTGGGGAGCTGCGCGCATCCTAGCCTTCAGCACGATCATGCTCTTTATTATTCTGCTCCTTCTGCCTCTATTTGCTGGGGCGACTCTCATCGGTTTATTACTGATTTCACTCATGATGATCTCTCTGTTCATGGCCGGTCCAGCGACTCAAACGTATTTTATTCAACAAGCTCCCCAATCTTCCAATCTCGTTCTTAGCTTGAATACATCGATCATTCATTTAGGCATAGCGACAGGTTCAGGGGCGGGCGGAGCAATGATAAGCGCCAATTCCACCGTTCTGTATAATCCATGGATGGCAAGTTTTGTTGTCATGTTAGCACTAGTGTCTGCATTCATCAGTTTTTCGACGGGGAAGAAACGGCTGAGCAATCTACACGAAAGTCAGATTTCGTAAAATTAAAAACCGCGCAACCGCGCGGTTTTAGTAATTATAACTATGCCATTCAATTGTTTTGTACCCGTACCAACTTCGTAATCCGTCCATCAATTACCCACTCCGCTATGTAAACATTGCTTTGCGAATCAACACAAACCCCGTGCGGCGAACTCAATTTATTGGAACGATAATAGGATTTGCTAATGTTAGGCCAGCCCTCTTGCTGCTTAGCTTGACGATCCTCGCCAAGGTGTGCAACGAGTCTGTCATGGCCATCAAATATGCTAACACGTGAGTGCAAATCAGGAATGTACATTTCCTCACCATGAAAGAAAAAGGAGCAAGGCATATCCAAATCATCATCCAAACTCCGTATAAATAAACCATCTAGGGTGAAAACCTGAATGCGATGGTTGCCTCGATCAGCGACATAGATTTCAGGCTCGCTTCTGCGCAAATCGATCGAAATGCCGTGCGGACACTTGAATTGACCGAGCTCTGAACCTTTGCCTCCCCACGAACGCAAATATTCGCCATCAGCTGTAAATTGATGTACCCAACTTTGCCCATAGCCGTCTGAGACATAGATATCACCATTTGGTGCGACTGCCACGTCAGTTGGCACATATTTGCGTTCGGCATCATAAATATCAGGTCGATCTGGAGCGCCAATCGTCAGTAACTTCTCCCCTGTCAGTGTCGTCTTCACAACAACACCCTGCTTTGTATCTGTCACATAGAGAAATTCGCCATTTGACTCCTGATGTAAATAGAAACCGTGAGCTCCGCCCGCGAAATCCTCTCCCCATGCCGTAACAAAGCTGCCATTTGACTCAAAAACTAAGACACTGGGCTTGCCAGTATGGAATATAAAGACACGGTCATTTTTGTCCGTCACAATGCCGTGGGTATAGCCAAGCTCAACGTTAGATGGAACTTGAAGCCAATCCGATTGCACCTCATATAAATGAGAAGTATTACCAGCATACAAACGCTTCGTCTTTTGTGCTTCCATTTTTACCACACAGCCCTTCTATTCCTATTTGTTTAAAATAGCTTTCCCCAATCTCTATATCTACCATTTCAATACTAACAAATGAAAGACATTTATACTTGCACTATTTTACGGTATCTAGGTGTAAATCGCTTAAATTTCAAAAAAAATAGCTGACCAAGGATGTTAATCCAAGACCAGCCATTTATACTTTAATTAAGACGAATAGGCAATCCCGATTTCGCCGATTCCAAAGCAGCAACCGTCACCCGTTGTGTCTTAAAGGCATCCGCGTAATCTGAAAGAATAAGTCCCGTATCCCCTGTTTTCAGCGCATAAATAAAGGCTTCATTCTCTGCAAGATACGGGTTAACCTTCTTATTCTTAATCGTGGTTTCATGCGCTTCAATCCTTGTCAATCTTTCCGAATCCCACTCCAGTATACCTTGTTGTGTATAGCAGGTAATCCCTGTCTTGCCCACACCACTAGGCAGTACGCATGTATTCGAAATATTCGCAATAACTCCGCTCTTAAATTTAAGAGTAACAGTCCCCACGTCAGGCACGGTTACACCTTCAAATTGCTTATGCATCACTTGATGGCCGTACATCGCGTAGACTTCATCTATTTCCCCTACGCAATAACGCATAATATCAACCAAATGTGTACTTTGCTCAATAAATTGACCACCTGATCTACTTTGATCTCGCCACCAAGCAACCTGAGGCATGCTCCCCATCCAATAGCCTGTCATCATCCCGATTGACTGTTCTTTCAACAGTTGTTTCATCAGAACTACCGTATCTGTATAACGGAAATGATAGCCTACAGAGGTAATCAGGGATTTCTTCCCTATCTCATTTCGAATCTGCTCTGGCTGATCTGTATTCAGACCCAGCGGCTTCTCCACAAAGAAAGGAATACCTCTCTCAATGAGCTTCATTTCGTATTCACCATGTGACATGGGTGGTACTAAAATGTATACAGCATCCAAGGGTTCGCCGTCCAACATCTCATCTAAGCTTTCATAGCTGGATGGAATACCACATGCCGCAGCAAATGCTTCTGCCTTTGCTAGACTCGTCCCACATACCGCCACCATCTGAACGTCATTCATCTCAGATAAAATTTTTGCATGCATCTTACTAAAGCCACCCGTACCGATAAGACCGATTCGTAACATCGTCTACCTCACTTGTTCTTATAATATTTTTGCACAACCGAGTACGCTAGCTTAGGACGACGATATTCGTCCACAATGCCTTTGCTATTCTTGGTGCCTGACCTCGTCATTAACCAACCTAATGCTTCTACTACTCTGCAATCGCAAAATTGCCAGATAAACATGCCGGAGAGATAAGCACGGGAGGTATATGATGCTAGATTTTGCTCGATAATATCCGCTTGGCGTTCCTCCGAACCTTTCACTTTCGCAGGACAGTGATCGCGATGCTGGGATGCAAAGGTCAATGGACGAGTCCGATCCATGGAACGAATCCGTTCCAATTGCCTCTCGTAATGTACTCTTCCTTCTACTGTATCACTCGCACACTCATTCAGTATAGCCCTGATAATAATAGAAGGATGATTCTATGATTCTCTTCCCTTACATAGATGCATCGCTTATTGCAAAGATGCAGACAACGTTCATCATACGTAGTGCATCTTCGATTACATATTCTCACAATTCTTGCGGAAGATAAATAATCAATCAACAAACAAAGGAGCTAAGCGGCTTGTATCCGCTTAGCTCCTTTGTTTGTTCACCTATATAAATGCACGCATAATCATCCTAAGAACATACAAGCAATTGAACTCCGCTTTCCTTTAAAGTCGCATGAAGTTCACCTTCTGGGTACCCGTCTGAAATAATGCGATGCACAGCACCAATCTCGGCAAATGAAAACAGATCCCGAACGCCATACTTCGTGTGATCCATCATCACATTCACTTCAGACGCTTGTTCGATAACCAGCCTTTTGATTTCGGCTTCATGCATATTGGAATTGCTGAATCCGTGTTTGATGGTGAGACCCGTTGTTCCAATAAATACGCGATCAAAAGCCATCTTGGCAATAGCGACGGCAGCGATAGGCCCAACGAGTGTCGATGTTTTATCCAGCAGCATACCTCCCACGACAATGGTTGGAATCTGCTTGGCTTGCAGCTCAGCAGCGATATTCAGTGCATTGGTAACCACAGTAATCGGCATATTCGGTGTTAGATACTTGGCAACTTGAAGGGTAGTTGAACCTCCATCCAGAAAGATGGATTCCCCTTCATTAATTAGCTGTGCTGCGCGGAGGCCCATTTTCATTTTTTCTTCCATCATGACACCTGTACGATCCTGCAGGGCAATATCCTTGCCTATGAGTATAGCGCCTCCAAAGGTTCGTCTGAGCAGTCCCATGGTCTCAAGCTTCTCTATATCACGACGTATCGTCATTTCAGTGACATCAAACATTTCTTTTAACTCAGCAATTCGAATCTCGCCATCGAGTGCCATCCGATCTAAAATTTGTTGCTGCCGACCATTTATTTGATTTGTTATCATGGAGAACCCCCGTCAATGTTTCTTTTCACCTTATTATCCCAATCATTTAACTGAGGTTCAACCTGATTTCATATTTTACCGTTTCACCTGGCTCCAGAAATACCAAATTTCCTCGCTCGCGCTCTTCTTTACGACCTCCCACATGACAATTGGCAGGCTCGATACCAAGCACATGCGTCCCAGCACCAGGCATTTTCCATTGGACGAGGTTGGGCAGTGTTTGTGCAGACCATTGAAGTGTCGCTTGAACCTGCGTTGTCCCACCATGAAGAGGAAAATGAGGATTACTAATGTGCACCAGCGGTTTATTGGGAGACTCATGATAATACACACGTTCTTGATAAGCAGCATCAGGAGACTGCCACTCACCATAGGCATGGACAGAAGTATCTTGATCACGCGGGCTCACTTGATCACCATAGAATTGAATGCGTGTCTCTTCCATAAGTAATGGGAAACCAAAGTTAAAATGGTATAAGATCATATGTGGGCACGACTCGAAACCCATGTTACGAACTTCGTCCTTAATCAGAATTGTATTGTCACCAACGCGACTACTGATTTCTCTAGCTAATTGAAGCCTTCCACCAAATATGGATGTCTCGTTGATGAGCCCTGAAATACACATGTCCATTTCATCTTCTTGCCATGTGGTTCGAGCGCATACTTGTTCTGCTGGTGTATGATGGTAACGTCCATGAAGTCCAAGACGCTCCCCCTTGTCCTCACAATTAGCCCCTACTTGCATGAGACCACAAGTCATGAGTAACCCACCAGATGCTGTCCGAAGCCAATGATTGCCTTCCGCTTCATAATAAGATGGATGAGCATCTCCATTCGGCGATTGCCAGCTAATCGGTACACCATGATACTCGGCCAAAGAGATATCTAAACCCTTGGATGGCGTCACGTTATAACTTAAGCCTGCACCTGTCCGCACCTGAATGTACGCCACACCTGCTTCTTTACCTTCAACGGCAACGAAACGTTTGATTCCCGCTATTTGATCCATCTTGCCCACTCTCGCCTCTATGTCTCGACGCGACCATGCTTTTCCATAAAGGTTCATAGGATTCTACCTACTCATCTTCACGAATAGTGGGCATGCGTTGAATGCGCAGATCCGTAAAGATATCGAACTCGTCCCGACTTGTGCTTGAAAATTCAGAAATGATAGCTCCCTGTTCGCCAGCTTGAAACCAATGCTTAATCCCAGGTTCAATGGTATATTGCTCGCCAGGATGGAGAACGATTTCGTTCATGACGGTGTAGCAATCTTCACTTCCTGAAGGTATAATCGCCGATATCTCTGGCGTAGGCTCTCCCTCTACATATAAATAGACGACCCCTACACGGCAGCGAAAGGTTTCCATTTTACCAGGTACATTCGCGATCTGTGGATGAAGATGCTCGGGACAAGTTTGTCGTGGAAAAAGAACTAAGTCTTTGGCACAATAACGGTCGGTATTGATATAAGTAATGAGCTCCAGCCCTTGTACCTCAAGCTGTCCCAGTCCAAAGTCTGCAACTTCAATGCGCGCAATCTCTTCCTGAGTTAATTGAATGTGGGATGATATCAACATGTGTTCAGCCCGCTGCTGAGCTTGCCCAATCTCACTTCGCTTCATTCGCTTCTCACGCTCTCTTTCGGAGACTTATGATGGGGTCCTATCCAGATCTGATCTTCGTGCAAATCCCAATTGACCAGCTCCAACTTCGTCGCCCGCTTCTTCCATCCTTTGTCCATTCGGTCTCGGACAGCTGTCCATTCGGGTATGCCGCTAGTAGCATCCGCTTGTTCAACATTGAACGCACCTACGCCAACTGCGCTCTGCAATGACTCCTTCAATGTTAACCCTCTTGTCAGTCCGAATAGGAATCCTGCAATTGTGCAATCTCCTGCACCTGTCGTACCTACAACATCGACTTCATAGCAAGAGGATATCATCTCGCAGTTTAACCAATCATCGAGCAGTGCTGTCTTGGGGGAACTTAATCCCATCTGTGCCAATCTCTGCTCATCTGAAGTTGTTCGAACATATACACCGTGCTCACCTAGTTTAATGACCACAATCGCCACACCCATCTGGATGAGTTCAGCCGATAGTTGCGCTAGTAATTCTCCATCTGCACTTGATAGTAAGTCGCCATTTGGAGCCGCTTTTTCCTTAAGATCGTAGCGCTCTCGGTGAAGCATATACATAATTTCCTCGAAGCTAGGTAAAAACACATCGACAAACGGAAGTGATTGCGTCAGAATGGCTCGCCAGTTAGCCCTTCCAGCTTCTGATGCTGGATCAGGTTTAGCCAAATCAAGCGAAACCGTCAATCCACTCTCCTTGACTTTCTTTAGTAAGGATACAAGTTCTGCACCCTCATTCTCGAACATTCTCTTCATAAGAGGTGGATAACCGAAATGAAACAGCTTTGCTCCTTGCAATTGTTCGTGCATCAAATCAGAAGCCGCATACGTATCATTAGCTCCCGTTGAGTGAAGAAACATCCTATCCATATTCGGTGGACTAATGACAATGGAATAGGAACTATTTGCCTCTGGCGATACAATCATCCCCTCCACTAAGGAAGGCTCCTGCTGCCTCAGCAGGGTAAGTATGACTTCACCGAAGGGGTCCGCTCCTATCTTCCCCATTAATTTCACCTTACTTCCTAGACGGTGAAGCGCAATGCCAGTATTCGAAACTGCACCTCCTGTCGAAATAACGGCAGGGCCGATATTCACAAGCTTCCCAGGTGATAGCAAGGCAGCCAAGCTTGATTGATTCTCATCCATAGTTGGAATAATATCCAAGCAAATATGCCCAGCCACGATGACTTCCTCTTTGCCGCTCACATTTATTCCTCCCAATGTAGCGCTATGGTTTGACTAGTTCGATTGGACTCTAACGCGGCTGTAAACACCTGATGACTGGACGCCGCTTCTTCTGGTGTAGCGCAATAAAAAGGCTGTGCCATCTCCTTAAGGTTTGTTATCTCATCACAGAATGCAGCCCACATCTGCAAGATCGAATCCGAGAAACCGAACTCAAAGATTGCTCCTGTAATGGTGCCGTACGCTGATTTATAAGGAGCATCTGTTTGATGCCAAGACTGTACCCCGCCAGGGTTGTATGGTAATGAACTCACTTGCTTTGGGTTCTTGGTTGTAAATTCCGCAGAGAATTCCGTCCCCATAATTCGAATGAACCACGTATTAGCATGCCCTGGGGCAATACGCTTGGTCGATAAGACCATCGGAAATTGCTGATCACCGGTGTCAACCTCACAAGCCAAAATGGCATTATCCCACGTTTCGCAAGGAACCCTATCACCTTTACCATCAGGACGTTCCGACACAATTTGGGAAAGCAGCGCTCTTACGGTATTCGGTTTCCATCCAAAACGCAGGGGCAAGTGAAGAACGTGCATCCCTAGATCGCCCATACAACCATATTCGCCATTCGTAGCGTTACGCCTTTTCCAATTGATTGGTTTTGTGGGATCCAAATCACTTGAATGCCAGAATCCAGCCTCAACTTCAATGATCTTCCCGAATTTATTCTCAGCCACCCACTGAACAATTTGTTGAACACCTGGGAAAAATGGAAATTCAGATGAGCAACGGACGATGACATTCGGATTTCGTTCAATAGCTTCCATAATCAACTTATTGGCTGCCTGATCGATACCGAATGGCTTTTCACCTAGCAAATGTTTCCCTGATTCAATAATATCCATATAGATTTGAGCATGAAGATTGTGGGGAACCGCACAGTAAATCGCGTCTATATTGGGGTTAGCAAGCATCTCCCTATAATCTGTATAGGTGGCTTCCACACTGGATAAGTTGTCTTGGAACCACTGTGTCGCTGCAGGGTTGGCATCACATACGGCTATGATTCTAGGTTCACTGTCGATCTGTGTAAGATGGCACCATCTTGCTGCGGCACTTGCAAATTCCTTGCCCATTAAGCCGCAGCCAATAACGCCAAAACGAATAATTGTCCTATTCAAAATCAGATACCCTCCTTCTGGTACGTTAAGTTATTGACGCAATAACGCAAGTGCCTGCTCTTCTGAAGCCTCGTGATGAACAATCGACATTAAAGCTCTGGTCATGCCCGCTGGATTTGGATGCTGAATGACATTGCGGCCATACACAATACCCGATGCGCCTTGCTTCATCAGCTCCACCGTACGGCTCATGATCTCCTCATCGCTTGCTCGCCCTCCGCCGCGGACAAGGACGGGAATACCCGATGCAATCCCAATGACACGATGATATTCTTCCACATGATCACAAGGGTCGGCTTTAATAACATTTGCTCCAAGTTCAACTGCCTGCCTGACGAGCGGCATAATTTTGTTAATATCACCATCGACCATATAACCGCCTTTCACTTCATTGGCCAGCATAACTAAAGGCTCCACCATGAGCGGCATGCCATACTTCTCGCATGCAGTTTTGAGCAGCGAAACATTTTTCACACATTGATAATGGAGTTGTGGTTGATTCGGTAATTGCAACAGATTCACGCATACAGCCACCGCGTCCATCAGAACCGCTTGCTCAATGGCGTTGTCAATCAGTTCGCTGAAAAGAAACGCAGGAAGCACCTGCCCATAAATATTGGCAACATCGGTACGAAGCACAAGCCCTGGCTTGTTGCTGCCCGGTATGGCTTGCAGATGGTTCGCTTGACCAATGCTAAGCTGAATACAGTTAGGACCTGCATGAACGATGGTTTCAACGGCTTCCTTCATATTTTCGATACCGGTTAGAAACTGAGCCTCATTAAAGAAGCCATGATCAATAGCGACATCAAAGCATTTCCCTTGCTCACTAAACATGCGATTTAATCTTGGTTGAACAGACATGTCTATCACCCTTTACATTTGTTTTAAAATAACATTTAAAAGTTCGTTTATAACATAATAATAAGTTATTTTATAACATACGTCTAGCTCTTTTTCTGTGGTAAAAAAAAAGCGAGCGCCTAGATCCAACTCTAGGGCTCGCAAGGCATCCATGACATGTCCGAGAGAGAAAACAGATTGCAATAGGCAGGAAAATAGGGTAAAAGTGAACTTACCACGATGATAAACGAAGGTATGTTATAATGTGACTGGAATATATCATGTCATTCTATTGAACTTGAAGGTGCCTATATGGAATATTTGCTGTTATCACGATTAACCCGATTAGACGTGAAATGGGTCTCCGAATTACAGGGAAATGATGGCTTTGGATTGCAAAAGTCCAACCCATTTTTCGAACTAATTATGGTGACTGAAGGTCCCATCTATTTGCAAGTAGGCGAGGAAAAATTAGAACTTCAAAGTGGGGAAACCTTCCTGCTGATGCCATGGGAGAAGCATGGCAGTTGGAAACCCATCGCAAATCAAAGCGGGTTCTATTGGGTTCAATTTGCCGCTGATCCAGGGTTGCGTTTACATAAGGAGGAGCTTGAGGAGGGAGTGCCATTCAAACTTTCCGCGAATCAAGACTTGAGAACTTCCACCGCAGAAAGTCTTACTGACTTTCTATTGCTGCCTCGTCGCAGCAAGCCTTTCAATCGCTATGAGATTTTGGGTATTTTCGAGAAAATCCATCAACAGTTCAGTGCCCCCAAAGGGTATTTCCGTTACCGGGCCTCCCTATGGCTTGGCCATATATTGGAACTGGTTGCACAGGATTTAGTCGATCAGAGGCAAGTAAAACCCGAAGTCTCTTCCACTTTTTTGTTGTACAGGCGCCTGGTGAATATCCTGGATGAATCCTATACGTCCAACCCCTCCAGCAAAGAATTGGAACAATCGCTCCATCATAGTTATGACTATTTAAGCCAACTCTTCAAACGACACGCTGGTATTACGATTGGTTCCTATATCCATCAATTGCAGATTCAGAAAGCTAAGCATCTGCTCTCAAGCACCACCAGCATTATTCGAACCATTGCCGAAGAGGTCGGATTTCAAGATCCTTTTTATTTCTCCCGGATATTCAAAAAGCTGGAAGGCATCAGCCCCCAGCAATTTCGAGATTCCCATATGCATGGAATTACGGACAAGTTTACTTAAACACTAGGAACGCCATTGATGAAAACAAGTGGGATCAGCCCTTTAGTTGGGCGACCTTGCGAAGTAATTTCAACAACGAGATCATATCTTGCATCTTGCAGCCCGTTCGGTGTGAACGTAAATTCCAGCTCAGTCCGGCCGATATTGCAGTGATATTGTTCTAGCGAAGATGCCACCTGCGGGCCTGGCGTAATGGTCCATCCCGTCGGCAAATGCCATTTGAATTGCAGCCATTGCTGCATAAATAGTCCATTATCAATACGAATTTTGACAGACTTCGGGGTGCCTTCTTGAATGAATGGCGCCTCTTGATAATCCACGACTGCTGAGAAAATGACGAAATCATAGGCGACCTGAAACGGACTTTGTGATAACTTATCTGCAAAACTTTGTTGCATCCAAGCATTAATTTGCTTCGGCTGACTAAACAATTGCGTCGTCTCTTTGACTTCAATCGTATATCCGTCTGTCGGTGTCACTACATCAACAAGCTGACTACCCAAGAAGGACGGTGTTAATCGAATAATACGCTCCGTCAATTCAGTTACCGTTTTGGGAATGATCAGGCCTTGATCACCCAAATTCAAACATACGGTCTTGATCGAATCCCCGATTGGATCCGTCCATTTGCTTGGAATCTGTTCCGCGCCGCCGATAATACCGAGAATAGAGCCTAATGTAGCCGCCGTGCAGTCCGTGTCTTCGCCACAGTTATTGGCAATGCAAATACTGTTTCCAAAATCGCCCTCGCCATACAGCCAGCCTATAATGGTTATCCCAACGTTACTTGGCGCGTCATAGCCCATCTTACCAACAGGCACATCGGTCGGCAGATCTTCTGGTCGCATGGCTAGAATGCCGAAGCTTCCCGGCACGTCATTGAGCACTTGAATGCGCGCCTCCTGCCAGGACAACCCTCTTGCATAGGCGTCTCTTGCGGAAGCAACACCTTTGGCAACACCGGAATCTTGCGGAATATAGGATAGTCCAATATCGATGAGTGTATCTCGGTTACTTTCAACAAAGGCAGCACTTTCAATAGCTGCGAAGAATACTTCCGCATATACACCTTCATGACTATGATCAACGATGGCATCTTCATAGGCATATTTAACCGCTACATCTGGGTTGCCTGGCGCAAGACACGCCCAAATTTCAGAACGAATAAAGGCGCCATTACTATCGCGGAACACATTATTGACATAACCCGAAAGTGGAGGAACAATACCTTGCCGCATATTATTTTTCCCAGCACCGTATTCGCCCCAGTTCGGAACAATATAGGAAAGCCAATATTCACCTAAAAGTTGAGCCGTGACATTACGGCCATATTTCTCAGCCACATTCAGCCATACTAGTTGCAAATCCAAATCATCATTCGGCAGCGGCTCCCCATTTAAAGGTTGTGTATAGAAATCGTAATCAAATACGCCGCGTTTGCACTCAAATGGCGCGCCTAAGGTGCCACCAATATTTTTGCCAATCCAACATCCCATCAATTTCGATCTGTATGACTGTAGACTTAGTTTCATTCTGTTTGTTCCTCCCTATGGGTTCCTGCTTGCTACATTGAGTATAACAACGAGAGCAGCAGCGCTAACATGAACGAATGATAGTTCTTACCTAGGCAAAGTCTATGTTTTGTCCATGACGAACAGCTTCTGACCAAGAGCGCATTAATTTCCCTTACCATGCGTGGCACAAAAGCAAATAACCCTACGATTTCTCGCAGGGCTATCATCTTCAGTTTCTGTTTTCCCCAGATTGCTTCTTCTTACTAGGACTCTGTCATTTGCAAAAGCTCACTAACCGTTACAAGTTGATAACCTTGTTCTGTTAATTCCTTTGCCAAAATTCGAACAGCCTCTATCGTTTGAGATCGATCTCCAAAGCCATCATGAAAGAGTAAGATGCTCCCGCATCCGACTTGTTCTCGGGTTACCTCAAGAATGTGGTCTACGCCCGGCATCTCCCAATCCCTTGTGCCTCCGTTATTGGATCCAATGACAGGATAACCCATTTTGTCAGTAATTTCCTGAACTTCCTCGTTGAAATCCAAGTACGGTGGGCGCATGACAACTGGCTTACTTCCTGTTACTTGTGTAATTAATTCGTCGGTAACAAGAAGTTCTCGCTCACATTCCTCTAAGCTGATTTGGGTCATAAAAGGATGAGAGTAAGTATGGTTGCCAATTTCATGTTGCCTGGTATGCACATCAAGCGCGGTCTCGGGATAAAGTTCGATTTGTTTTCCCATCATAAAAAAAGTAGCACGACCGGAAACCTCATCGAAAATATCTAGCAATTGAGGCGTATACTCAGGGTTAGGGCCATCATCAAATGTAAAAGCAACAGCTTTCTGTGTTGTTGAAACTTGTTGAATGATCTTCATGCGTTTAGCCCCCTATCATTGTGATCTCTGAATTTCGCTCGACGACAAAGTTGCTCGATTCATGCAGTCGCAGTTATGGTAATACCAGCTTCAACTCTCCGAATGCAGACGTGCTCGACCAGTTATTGGATGTTCCTGCCCATACCGTCTGGCTATGTCGACCGTTTCCATCGTCCTCATCATTGTTCGCTATGTCGAAGCCGATCAACATCCCAGCGGATGGCGTAATACCGAGGGAACTCCATGGAATCGCCATTTCTACACTGTATCCAGCCGCCGTCACAGCCCATGCATGTTGCACCCCATTCGTAAGGCTCCGCGCCTCGAATAGGGAATTGTCGTTCCAACCTTTGATGTACTGCCGATCAAAGCTGTCATAGGTCGCGCCCTGGTTATGATCTCCGTCGATATAAATCTCGACAGAATCATCGGAGTAAGGCTCGGGCGAATTGTTGTACAAATTTCCGTCGGAGACGGTGACCCCGACATATAAGTACGTATTATCCCATATTACACCAAATTGTGTTGTATTGTTAGAGGTAGCGAGTACGTTTTTGTTCGCTTGATTCGTTATCCCCCATACCGTTTCGTTCAGCAAACCATCGACTAGGATGGCAGCATTTGTTTTGGTCACTGGGATCAGCGTATAGGAAGCGTCCATCGTGACACTGACCGTGTTGCTCGCTGCCGAGACATTGTTTTCCCCATCTTTGGCTTTCACCGTAAAATTGTAGCTAGTTCCCGGCGTTAGCCCTGTGACTGTATAAGTCGTCGAAGTTACCGTTGCAACTACATTGCCGCCTTGATAAATTTCGTATCCGGTAACACCGACATTATCCGTAGATGCCGTCCAAGACAATACTGCGGTCCTGTCCGTGTGCGAAGGCGATGTCAAATTCGTCGGGGCTGTAGGCGGCTGCGTATCCCCGATGGAGACGGAGGATAGCTGCAGGGTCCCAAAACCTGACGTATTCGTCCAGTTATCGTTCGTACCGGCCCACATCAACTGGCTTTGCCGGCCATTCCCGTCGTCCGTATCATTGTTCGCCACGTCGAAGCCAATGGTCATACCAGCGGTTGGTGTTAGACCGAGCGTGCTCCACGGAATCGCCAGTTCCACGCTGTAGCCGCCTGAAATCGGGGCCCATCCATGCAGAACACCGTTTGGCATTACTCTCTGCAGCCATAGCGTGCTGTCATTCCAGCCCTTGACATACTGCTGGTCATAACTGTCATACGTCGTACCCTTATTATTGTTGCTGTCGATATAAATCTCGATGGAGTCATCATAATAAGGTTGAACCGATGTATTATACAGATTACCATCGATGACTTTGACGCCTACATATAAATAATTATTGTCCCACAACGTACTGAATTGGGTCGTATTGTTCGGAGTTCCGACAATCCCTTTCTTTACCTGCTTAAACGTGGACCAACCTTGTTCGTTAAGGGATCCATCAACCGAAATGGCGGCGATTGTTTTCTTCGCTTGAACGAGATACGGGTCAGTCGTAACGCTGAGCAGAGCGCTCGCTCCAGACACGTTGCCTGCTGCATCCCTTGCCTTTACACTGAATGTGTAGTTAGTATTCGCTGTAAGATTGGTCGCGGAATATGTGTTGGACGTTACGGTTCCTATCAAAGTTGAACCATGATACACCTCGTATTGGGTTACGCCGGTATTGTCCGTGGATGTGTCCCAAGTTAAATCTGCCGTGGTCTCATTTTTGGATACTAAGCGCAAATTTCCAGGAGCCGTCGGCGGTATGAAATCGCGATCATGAACGACTTTCACATTGTCAAATTCAACACTCGTTTTGAAGGCATATAGACCTATTTTTCCTGAGGCATGACTTGTATCCGTAACAGTTAATTCCTTGAAACCATTCACATATAATTCGAGTGTGCTGTTGTTTAATACCGCAGTGAACGAGTAAACTTCATTCGTCGTCATCGGATAATTTTTCTGAGTCAGGATCGTGACGGTTCCGTTCACCGATTTGCCAATTTGGAGCTTGCCAGCTTTGATTCGGAAATAGTAAAAATTGTTCGAATCGAGATAGCGAGCCGTAATACCGGCTGCCAGGTCAATATCATTCTGGGTAAGTTTGATATTTGTTTCCACGCTATAGTTGGCATATGAGCTGGTATCCACCGTGCTGAACGCATTCGTCGACAGCCAAGAAGCTTGCTTGTAAACCTTGGACCCGCCTGATGTTACGACAGACCAGGTACCGTTTGCAGCCGTCCAACCATCCGCGACCCCATCCTGAAAATCGTCGATGAAGGCAAGCGTGCCCGGACCTGCGGCAGTCGTCGCAGCAAGCGTATTGCTAGCTGCCGACGTGCTGCCTGCGACATCTACTGAACGAACCGTAACCGTGTACGTTCGGTCAGGCAATAAGTTCGTGAGTGTATACGTCGTGCCTGAGGTAGCAGCCACCTGTTTGGATCCGACGTAAATGGTATATCCGACTACGCCTGAGAGATTGGAAGGCGGACTCCAACTCAGGCTGAGGCTCGTGAGCGTCGCCGATGTTGTTGTCAGATTCGTCGGCGGCGCCGGCGGAGGTGCCGTCGTCACACTCAGCGAATTGCTCACAGCCGAGAGATTGCCCGCTCCATCTTTGGCTTTCACTGTAAACGAATAGGTTGTGCTTGGCGTTAAGCCGTTTACCGTATAGTTTGTACTCGAAAAAGTTGTAGTAGCTCCGACATATACACCTGCGTTGTAAATGTTGTACCCCGCCACACCGGTATTATCGGTCGAAGCCGTCCATGACAGGTTAACGCTCGTGGACGTATGCGACGGAGATGAGAGGTTCGCAGGTGCTGTCGGCGACTCCGTATCCGTTCCTTCGCTCATCAAGGTGTCGCCGTAAAAAACACCGGTTCCGTTCGTTCCGATATAGACACGACCCCATGTCTGACGGTCGCCTTCCATCGTATTGGCTTCAGCGCCGATCGCCGGATCAGCTACGTCGATTTTCACCCAGGTAGCTCCGAAATCGTCTGAGCGGAAAATACCCACGGCATTGTCCACCTTGCCATATACGAAAACTGTGGGATTCGGAGAGCCGAGTTTATTTTTACCAAATGCAAACAATGTCGCCTGCTGCACATTCGGCAGCTGTGTCCAAGAATCGCCAGCGTTACTGGAACGCCAGAGACCTCCCCCATCCAAGCTGACCCATACTTCGCCCGCCTTACCTGGAGCTGCCTTGACGCTGAAATACGCAGGAGTTTTCGCAGGTATGATCGGCAACGTAGACGCAACCGTCCAAGACGCTCCTCCGTCTATACTTCGGAATAATTTCCACGTGTTACGTTCCAACAGATAGAACGTATTGGTATTGACGCGATCGGACGCCAGCGGTTGATACCAGACCCAGAAATCGTGAACGGTTCCGGATGGTGCCCCTGTTCCCGGTGTCCATGATTGTCCCCGGTCGGTTGAAAATAACGGGCTTCCGTGCTGCGGGACCCAGACCATCGTTTCGCTGCCAGCAGATACGGCGATGCGGCCTGCGATTCCGGGCGGATTAGGAAATGCCGTCCAAGTTGCTCCGTTGTTGGTGCTGTAGCCGCCGCCCCCTGAGCCGGCATAACGGGTGGAACCTACCCGAGCGATGAAGTTCGGATTACTCTCTTGAAAGTCGATCGAAACTGTATCGCCCAGAGACGGACTGCCGAACTTGCCGCTTGGATACGTCGTAAGCGACGTATGACGCAAGCCGTCGACGTCCGCATGCCCGCTCAATAGCGGTGCTCCGATCGGTGTACTGCGCAGGGCGAACGTCACCACTTCCTCATGCCCCTGTTCGTACGTATACCAGTGGGACGGACTTGCCGTAATATCATCTGTCCGCCATGTGCCGTAGAAGTCGGTTAACCACACCCGTTTAGGAAAATGCGGATCAATGGTCAAGGTTGATGTATTGGCAGCAAACCAGTTACTCGTCCACCAAGGAACATTCGGATGTTTCACGAAGGTGATTTGCGACCAATTCAAGCCTCCATTGGTCGACCGGTAAATCGGTGCTGGCGTGTTCGAACCATCTTCAATCGCCGTCATCACGATGTTTGGGTTGGTAGGATCTACCGTAATGCCGTTGTATCTTCCCGTCGCTGGTGGCGAAATGTCGGTCCATACGCCGCCAACAAACTTGGTAACGCCGGTATCATAAGTTACATATAAAGTGCCATCACCGGACAGTACGACTCGACGAGGATTTAGCGGGCTTCCATTCATCAGCGTCCATGTCGTCCCTCCGTTCACACTCTGGTAAATGCCGGTGCCTTTAACCCCTACATAGATGGTTTGAGTTGATATTCCCGGAGATCCTGTGCTTTTATCAAATAAAACAAAACTGAGTCCAGTCGGTGCCGCTCCAAGGGTTGGAAAGCTAGTAACCTGCTCCCATGAGCCAGCGCTGGCGCCGGATGTACTTTTCCACAGCCCATCATAACGAGTTCCCATGTAAATGATTTGACTGTTGTTCGGGTCTACCCCAAGCCGTTCACCCAAATCTCGTCCTGAGCCGTTTCCATAATGCCTGGGAGCGAAACCGGTTGACGTCCATGTTGTTCCCCGATCAGTTGATTTCAGAATATCCGAAGGAGCTCCGACATAATCGAACTTGCCCGCTGCCACGTAAACCACATTCGGATCCGCTGGATCAAGGGCGATGCTGTCAATGCCGTACAGATTGTATTTCTCTCTTGGAAGCGCATTCAATAATGGAATCCACTTCTGATTAACCGGGTCCCATCGTAAGGCTCCACCAACGTCGGTTCGAATATAGACGAGATCCGGCTCTGTTGGATGTATGGCGATCCCGGTTACAAATCCGCCGCCTCCGATACTTACATTTTGCCAATTGTAAGGCTCTTGTTGAGCGGCATTGACGGAAGAAGCGGATCCTAGCAACATACCAATCAGTAAGAAGAACATCATGAAACCGAGCCATTTCCACCTTTTCGAAAATTCCAAAGCAATCATCCCTTTTCCCTCCCATAATGGTGTTCATCTTGCTTAACTTGCAGCAATCATCCCCCTTTACGTACTGATACTTTGCTGAAAAGGCACAGCAGATGCGGCAGCCTGCACCGCCTAAGCGAATTCGTCAGCCTGCCGCATTGTTTTATTTACGTGCTGTTGCGTACCATGCGTTAATTTCGTCGTAGCTCGTTTGGCCACCGGCTTTTTTGAATTTTTCCGTGAAGGCATCGAATCCTGTTAACGGCTCTCCGCCGACGATGATTTTGACCGCATAATCATTGACCATCTGGTTGAGCTGCGCGTTTTCCTTGGAGTAATTCGGGAAGTAAGGCGCCAAGCCCAGTGGATTCTGCTTGAACACTTCTGGCTTCTGCAGCTTGTTCAGAAATTCCCAGCCCTTGTATAGCCGATCATCTTTGCGGACGCGAGCCTGCCAATAGATCGGATATTTGGTTTCATCAATACCCGTCAAATAGTTGCTGGCAGAACCGCGATCATCATTGAAAATCGGTAATATCGGGTAATAATTTCCGTCTTTGAGCGTATGGTGCGTGCCCTCTACGCCGATTGCAATGTTTTTGAACGTATCCGGTTCTAGCTTGGCGTCGATCCATTTGATCGCATCTTCCGGATGTTTGGAAGCTTTCGGAATAAAGGTCAGCCTATCAAATCCGGAAGACTGCGCCAGACCTGCTTGACCGGTCTTGCCTGCCAGTGCTGGAATGTACGCGTACGTAGCTCCTGGAATGTTTTTCTTGAGTGCATCGTCAATCGCCGGAATGTCGGCCCAATGCAACACGATGGCACCCGCCTTACCATTCGTAAACTTCTCCTTCACGGTTGCGTCCTTGTTAATCGCGAACTCTTGATCGAGCAGTCCTTGTTTGTAAAGATCGGACATATAAGTCAGATACTCCTTAAACGCAGGATTCATCGCACGAGGTATCAGCTTACCGCTCACATCGTTCCAATCATTCACCATACCAAAGGCGCCGACGAGGTTGTCGACTAATGGATTGTCTCCCTTAATAGACATCGGAATATTTTTGGCTCCGTTACCACCAGGATCCTTCTCCTTGAACGCCTTGAGGACAACCAATAGCTCATCAAGCGTGGTCGGTACTTTCAGCCCCAGCTTATCCAACCAATCCTTGCGGATCATCAGGCTCGTGCCGACCGACTCGAGGGTTCGTGTCGGAATCGCATAGATTTTACCGTCGACTTTGGCCATTTCCAGGGACTCTTTGGACAAGGATGCTTTGATGTTTTTGCCGTACTTCTCAATGAGCGGAGTTAGATCGACCAGCGCGCCTTTTTTGGCATAATCAGCATAGATCGCTTTAGAGCTGCTGTCCCCACCTGTCGAGACGATGTCGTAAGGCTCGGAGGAAGCAATCAGTAAATTGAGTTTGTCCTCTGGCTTATCAACCGGAAGCGCTTCGTAATTAACTTTGTACCCCGTCTTCTCTTCCAGCATCATGGCGATCGGGTCTTTAGCAAAGTTTGGACCCAAACGCATAAGCGCTTTCAGTTCAGGCTTGGGACCGGCAGTTGCGGGCTGTGCGGATGGTGCAGGAGTGTCCTTCCCACCTTCGCTGCTCGAACCACAAGCGGTAAGAAGCATCAAACTTACGGCTACAGGGAGCGCAGCCCATTTCATCATTTTCTTCATCTTTTAAACCCTCCTATATAGGTAGTACGATTTATCATTAAGCAGCGGAATGGATTCCGCCGGCGTTAATGCACCATTAACCTTTGACGGAACCGATCAATACACCCTTAATAAAATACTTCTGAAGGAACGGATATACGAGCAGGATGGGCACGGTAGATGCCACTACTGTAGCAGCCCGGATACTTTCTGGTGACATATTCATCAGATCGTCGGCCGACTTGTTGAGCGCGTTTGCCGTATCGTTTTCCATCACGATATCGCGCAGATGCAATTGCAGCGTTTTGAGCAACGGATCGCTAATGTAGAGCATCGGGCTGAAGTAGTCGTTCCAGAAGCCGACCGCATAGAACAAGGCGATCGCAGCGAGCACGGGCATGCTGAGCGGAAGAATGATGCGGAACAGTATTACATATGTTTTCGCACCGTCAATCCGCGCCGATTCTTCCAGCGCTTCGGGAAGCCCTTCGTAATAGCTCTTGATCACCAGCATATTGAACACACTTATCATTGCTGGCAAAATGAGAGACCATAGGTTGTTCAGCAGGTGCAGTTCCCTGATCAACAGGTAATTCGGAATGAGTCCTCCATTAAATAGCATCGTGAAGACGAATAATAGCATGATTCCCGAGATGCCAGGCAAATGCCGCTTAGACAGTGGATAGGCCGTTATGGCCGTCACCAAAATGCTCAGTAGTGTCCCAACTACTGTCACGATGGCCGATATGACGAAAGCCCTGCCGAATGTGTAAGAAGTGGCGACGTTTATCAACGTATCGAGCTGGAAACCGACTGGCAGCAGACTCACCCGTCCTGATATAAGCGCCCAATCCGAACTGACGGATTTGGAGAACACGTGGATCATAGGCAGTAAGGTAATCAGTCCTAACACAATCATGAAGCCGTAGACGAAAATGTCTAATGACCAGTCGCTGAACGTTCTTTTACGGATATGCATGTTAAGCCTCCCTTACCAGATGCCACGGTTCAGCAGTCTTTTGCTGAGCCAGTTGCCGGATATAACGAGTATGAAACCGACGACCGAATTGAACAGGCCGACCGCTGTGCTGAAGCTGTAATCCATCTTGCCGAGACCCGTCCGGTAGACGAAGGTTCCGATAACATCCCCGGATGCGTAGACAGTAGGGTTATACATCGTGAGTATTTGTTCTGTTCCCGCATCCAGTACCATGCCAAGACGGAGAATGAGCATGAGGATGATCGTCGGCACAATGCCTGGAAGCGAAATATGCCACATCTGCTGTAGTCGACTCGCTCCATCGATCGAAGCCGCCTCATATTGCTCCTGCTCGACACTCGCGAGAGCGGCGATGAAGATGATCGCATTCCAGCCGATCTCCTTCCAGCCTGCCGTGAACACGACGACGCTTCGAAATACGTGGTTGTCCATAAAAAATGGGATCGGTTTGCCGCCGAGCCATTGGATGACGGCATTGACAAGTCCGTCGGAAGGAGACAAGATCGTCATGAACAAGCCGGAAATGATGACCCAAGACAAAAAGTGAGGCATGTAGATAATCGTCTGGATGGTCCGTTTGAACGCTCGGAACCGAATCTCGTTCAAGAGCAGGGCGATCAGGATTGGTATCGGGAACAGCAGCACGATCTTGTATACACTAATGAGCAGCGTATTCATGAACACTTGCATGAATTCTGTCGATTCTATTAGCTTGCGAAACTGCTCGAGTCCGACCCACTTGCTTCCTACGATCCCGTCAAAAATGTTATATTCCTGAAACGCAATCACCACTCCATACATTGGCGTGTATTTGAACAGCACCAGTAACAGCAGCCCTGGCAGCAGCAGCAAGTAGGTATCCCTGTTCCGCCATACCTGTCGCCACCTGCCTTCACGCTTGCGGGAAACCTTGACCTCCCCTGCCTTTCCATTCCATTGTGTGATAAGCTCGCTCATATTGTGATTGCACCTCCTGCACTTATGGCTTCATTGTACCTGCAGGATGGTGCGTCATGTAGGGGGCAATCCAACACTTTCTAGGTGTATCCTACTTAATTTTATCCTCTTTCATTGCCTTGAGACGGACGATCACAACAGTGCCTTCGCCTAGACGGGAACGGACAGATAGCCCATATTCGTAGCCGGCCAGCAGCTTGATTCGCTCGTTCACATTATAAAGTCCGTACGAACTGCCACTTCCTTCGGCATGAAGCAAAGGTCGCGATGAGGACAAGAGGCTGGAGGCCAGTTGCTCCTCCATCCCGATACCATCGTCTTTGACCGATATCTCCAGTTCGTCGCCACGCTGCTCCGCACGAATGGAGATGGTCCCAGCTTTGCGCTTGTTCTTGCGGATACCGTGTAACAGCGCATTCTCAACGATGGGTTGAAGCGTTAGCTTCGGAATGACGCACCGACTCGCCTCTTGATCCGCTTCAATCACGAACTCGAATGTAGAGGGGAAACGGTTCTGCTGAATCTCCAAATAGACTCTCGCTAGCTCCAGTTCATCTGCTACGCAGACATGATCCTTACCCTTATTAAGGCTGAGCCGAAAATAGTCGGATAGACTTTCGATCATATGGCTGATATCATCGGCATCACGTGAGATCGCCAACCAGTTGATCGTGTCCAGCGTATTGTAGAGAAAGTGCGGATTGATCTGTGCCTGCAGTGCACGAAGCTCAGCTTCCCGCTCCATCATTTTCGATCGGTAGGCTTCTTCCATTAAATCTTTCACTCGATTCACCAAGTGATCGACGACTTGTTCCAGTAAATAAAAATCGCTGCCCTTATCTGAACGTGATTCTTCCAGCCCTTCTACGCCCTCCGTGCGGATCGTCTTGAAGACCGATTGGATCCGGCGGTTCATTCCATTAATAATAAAAGCCATTAACATAAACACGAGAATTAGAAACATAATCGTCATACCAGCGATCGTCGCGATGCTTGACCACTGACTTAACGTGGTCGCACGGTGTGTCAGGCCAGTCTTGGGCACTTCCAGCACGAGCCGCCAATCCGCAGCTTTGATGGGGGCACGCATCTCAAATAAGTCCACGCCGCTTTCAGACCGTTCACGAATTCCCTCAGCATCGGATTCGCTCGCGAGCTTTGCTTTTGTGCCGATCAAGAATTGCTCCGCGCTGTAAATGATAGTTCCGCTGCGATCCACCATATAGACTCTGCTTTGAGCCGGAAAATCAAGCTCAGAAATGATGTCTGTAACCAGACTCTCAGGGACATCCAGCATAAGCACGCCAAGCGTTTGTTCAAAATTTCGCGGGTGTCTCAGTATGCGGGCACAAGAAAGAATCCGTGCCGGCCCCGAGTCCAGATAGTTTTCTTCGTAGATGCCCGTCCACACGATGCTGCCGCCCGCATTCAAGACCTCTTCGTGCCAAGGGCTTTCTTTCAACTTATCTAGCGGAAAAAGATTCAATAAATCGAAGCCGTATAGATTCGCTGGATCGGTAAAAACACGTGCCCTGACAATATCGGGCGCTGATTGAACCGATTCGAGCAAATTGCGCAGCTCCTTCGACTGGGCGATGCGCTCGATGATTGGATTAGCGGGGTCCAAATTCTCATACAGCTTATTGTTCATAAATATCGTATTGGATGAGTTCTGAACATAGTTAAGCCGCGAGTTTAAATTAATACCCGCCTGTTTCAACGTCTGCTGCATGGTCTGGGTCACTTCCTCCTGCAAAATTCGGGAGGATTGTTCATAATAGACGAACAGCATGATGCATGCCGGCAGGAAAATCAGCAGTCCGTAGACGAGCATCCACCTCCTGGCTGCCACAACACCTTCCCACAAATTGGAAGCACGGCTTCTTCTTTTTCGCAAGACCGTTTTCACTGAATCAACTCCTTTTGGATGGCAACGTTTCTTCTCCTATTGCTGGTCTCGGTACGTGCTTGGCGTAAGTCCGGTCATCTTCTTGAACAGCTTGCTGAAATAGCTTGGATCTGTATAGCCAACCAGCTCGCACACTTCGTAGAACTTGATGTGGGGATCTCGCAGCAGTTCCTTCGCTTTCGCGATACGTACCTTCATCAAATATTCATAAATCGTCTCGCCAGTCTCCTGCTTGAACAGCAAACTGACGTAAGTTTGGCTGAGGTAAACGCTAGCCGCAATCTCCGCAATTGCAAGATTCTTAGCATAATTCTCTGATATAAATTTCTGAATGTGTTCAATCACATTACTTGATCGTCCGCTCCGCTTTTCCTGAATCCAGCTGCAAACGTCATAAAGGTAATCGCTTACAATGTTTTTCAGTTCTACCATCGTTTCCAACTTCAGGAGTCGATCCAGCATCCAAGCTTCCTGCTCTTCCTTTTCGTGAGTAAGCAGATTAAGGTCAAGCAGCAACCTGCCGGCGAGCGCGATCATTTGCAGCCCTACCTGCCGACCATATTTGAAGCCGTCCTTACGGATTTGCGCCAGCGGTTCGAGGATGCTCTCCATTTCCAGCTCTAATCGTTTCTTCTCACCTGATTTCAGCACGGACACCAGTCGCTCACTCTGGCTGGCATCGAACCGGATCGGGTTGGCAACTCCAATTTCTAGACTATCCATCGTAATAACTTGGTTCTTGCCCATATACCACTTTTGGTCCGCAGCGTCGCGGGCATGCCGAAAGGACACCGGGAGCATATGGATACTTTCAGCGCGTTCGCCTACCCCTATCGTGACACTGATCTGCAGCCAGCGCCGCAGATTGTCGCGGACCGCCTCAGCCAGCATAAGTAAAGTTGCCTCTGGGTCTTTCATTTGATCGTCAAGCACCAATAGTCCAACGTATTCAGCAGCTCTGTTCTCGAAGGCATACCCATGCAGGTACTGATCGATGAGTTCTTGAACGACGTTCAAGAGCGAATAAGACAACAACTGTTTGTCTCTCTCTGAACGGCTGCCGAGCACTTCCTTGGAATCGTCAATGGTTATGACGAGTACGAGATATGTCATTTCGAGCGGCAGCTCTAGATTCAGAAATGCTGCTCTTTCCCGCAGCGCCTCCGGCTTTGCGTCCCCATCTTGGATCAGCGCCATCAGAAACTTCTCCCTAAGCAGGGGCATACTCTGCGTCAATTTTACCTCCATGTCTTTAAGCCGTTGCCGCTCCTTATCTTCCCTGCGTAAGTCCCGCACGACACCTTCGATGACCTTTTGGAGCTCAGTCCGTTTAACCGGTTTGAAAATATAATCGGCAGCATGAACCTGCAATGCCGAACGCAAAAGGTTCGCTTCATTGTGGCCGCTGATAAATACGATTTTCGTCTCCGGGAGCCGCTCTCGAATCTCCCTTGACATTTGGATGCCGTCCATGACTGGCATCATGACATCTGTCAGTACGATATCGGGCTTCACTCGCTCGATCAGCTCAAGTCCAGTGTCTCCATCGTCCGCTGTTCCCGCGAGAACAATCCCGTAGTTGCTCCACTCGACGAATTTGCTGAGCCCTCCTCGAACAGCAGGCTCATCGTCGACAATGACCAGTTTATACATAATTTCTGTCTCCTTATTAGAAATTGACGGAACGATCTTGAATAAAAATACACAAACAGCTTTCGCTGTTCCTCTACGGCGAGCGCGAATCCATTTGTGCATCTAAGGTAATTTAATTACAGTACCCTCTATTATAAGAGTTTTTGGGAACATGCTACAGGGGGAATCCTACTATTTCTAGTCTGATGTGACTGACTATATTATCTATTTTTCTACTAATGATGGCCATGCATGTACACATTACAAATAAACCCGTGCATGTCGCACGGGTTTTACATATTTAAACCTAATTCACCTACTAGAACTAATGATAATTATAATAGTAAAGCCTTTTCGAGCGCTCCCGTTGCCCCAAAGCCATCATGGTAATCAAGTTTCTTCCCCTTTTTTTCTGCAAGCTCTCTCACAGCCCACATCGAAGAATGTTTAATGGCACCTTTTAAAATAATAACTACATCTGCATGATTGATAATTCGTTGAAAGTAGTGCTCTATCGGGCCACCTCCCGTTTTACCACTATGGTGCTCTACAATTAATCCTCGCTTTTCACCCAGTTTTTTAAAAGTATTTGTTTGACTTCCGCCAATTATTGCAACTGTCTTCATGATCGATTCCTCCATTCTATTAGCATCTTGATTTAACTCTTCCGCAATCTGTTATAAATATCCTAACTCATTATACAATAATGTCAATAGGTTTACTCGGAATTAATTCAGGAGATATTACACAAAATACTAACCATACAAGCATTTAATAGCCCAAAAAGCTGTTCCTTTAAGAAGAGGAGCAGCTTTGGGGACATCGCGTTTAATTGAATTGCTATTCTTCCGTACTCCCCAGCTTACGTGAAACTAATTCTGCCGAAGCCATTACAGCCTTAATCGCCTTCTTTTTAAGCGCCTCATTAAAGCGATACTTTGGACCGGCAATCGACAGACTGGCAACTAACGTACCTCGGGAGTCAAAAATCGGTGCTCCTACAGCAAAAACGTCTGGATCCGCCTCACCTTGACTTAACGTGTAGCCCTGCTCGCGTATTGTTTTCATTTCCTCAAGTAACAGCTTATGATCAACTTCAACTGGCAGTTTTCCCAACACAGTTTGAATAACTTTTTCACTTTCATAAGCTAAAATCGCTTTGCTCGAAGCTCCTAAATGTAAGGGAAGTATCCTTCCGTTTTCGGTGGAATATTGAATAAGTGCTTTACTTTTAATATTTTGTATACAGATGGCATTCGTTCCTGAACGTATAAATAGCAGAGAGGTTTCATTCGTGTCCGCTGTCAATTCCTCCATAATCGGGAGAGAAAGTGGCACAAGTTCTCTATGTACCTGCTGACTCAAGCTTCTAGCAAGATCCAGAATTCGCATGCCTAGTCCGATCTGTCCTTTGCTCCTGCGTTCAACAATTCCGTTTTGTTCCAAAGTCTGTAGAAATCGGTATGTAGAGCTTTCCGGAATAGATACCTTTTGGGCAATATCACTAACGGAAAGGGAGCCATCGGCTTCTGCAAGTGCAAATAAAATATCAAGTGCTCGATTTAATGTTTGGGTTCCATTCATAGTTCGCACCTCGTAGTTCGTACTCATATTCACCTCCTTTATATTCGTCTGCTCTAACCGAATTCCTTTAATGCGGAATTACTTTAACTTACAAACCCTATGATTTCCTAACGCCCGTTGCTATTCTCCCGCTTTTCAATAGTGTATAGGCGGATTGAATATCCGCTGTTAAAGGACGATCCTTTGCTAGAAAAGGTACAACAGAACGAATTTCATCATAAGCTGCTTGTGTACCTTGGCCAAGTTTAACTCCCGCTCGCAAGTCAATAGCTTGCACTGCGTGTATGGCTTCAATGGCTACGATATAATACAGCCGATCTATGATTTCACCCACCTTACTAACGACAAAAGGAGCATTGCTGCTATGATCTTCCATATCACCGGCCAGTGAATAGTAATCGGCTGAAGATGGATTAGATAAGTGGCGGATCTCCGCATCGAGTGCGGTAAACGTTTTCTGAATCGTGCTGAATGCTAGTGTGCTCTCATCGGGAGATAAAAAGCGGCTTAAGCCTGTAAACGAGGACGTGCTGAGTTTGATCGTGCGGAAGCACGCAACCTTGGATACGTGGCTGAGGGCGATGCCCAGCATTTCAAAACCGAGCACCCATGTCAGCGGCTCGAAGTTTGCGCAGGATACGATGCGATCCTCCTCTTCCAGCACGCAGGGGTTGTCATCGGATGCATTCAAATGAATATGCAGCGCGGCTTTCACAACCTGCAGCGCATCTAAAGCTGCGCCGTGAATATGGCAGGCGCTGCGGAAGCTAAGCGGATCCTGAAGACTAGCAGACTCCTTATGCCAAAGTCCGCTATCCGTTAAAAAGCCGCGAACCCGCTCCGCGCTGCTGCCTTGGCCTGCATAAGGGCGGAACCGCTGGACGCTTGGGTCCAGCGGTGAGACATGCCCTTGAAGCCCTTCAAGGGAGAGCGCGTAAACCAAATCAGCGAGTTCAAGGAGCTGCTCGCATGCATAGAGCACAAGCGCTCCCGTGCCTGCGGCGACCGCATTCGAAGAGACGATCGCCAAGCCGTCTTTGGCTCCGAGGCTAACCGGCGCTAGCCCTGCGTGTTCTAGCGCTGCGGCAGCGGAAGTGCGAGCACCGGCGTACATGACATCGCCTTCTCCGATGAAGGCAAGACCAAGATGCGACAGCAGCGTGATGTCGCCCGCGCCGACAGAGCCTCGAAGCGGCAGCAACGGATGTATGCCGGCATTTAAGAAATCGGCATATTGCTTAGCAATCGCCGGTGCTACTCCCGTCCGTCCGACGAGCAGGGAATTGAGCCTTGCCAACAGAACGGCACGAACCTGTTCTTCGGACGCATACGGCTCTATGCCTGCAGCGTGCGCGTACAAAAGGTTTCGGTTATACGTTTCAAAGGCTTGCGCTTCGATAATTCGATCTTTATTGAGTCCAACACCGCGATTGAACCCATAAACAGGTTCGTCCTCTTCAGCCTTCTTTAGAACAAATCGGCGCGATTTTTCGAGCAGTTCCAAGGCAGACTCATCAATTCGCACCTTTACGTTATGGACAGCGACGGCTTGTATATCTTCGATAGTTAGTCTTTGTCCATCCAAAATAAGTATATCATCCAGTTGATCCACCATCTTCTCGATTCCTCCCTGCTGCTAGGCTGTCCTGTCTCTGTTAAACAGGAATGCTATCTAAGGCATACGCTGCCAACTCGATGCCGAGTGCCTTTTCAACTTCTGGATAAACCGTTGGATCTTTTACACTGGAGCTTAAAGGGACATATTGTTTGTTGATAGATAAAACAACGAGCTCGGCCCCTACCTCGACATGCCCCACGCTAACAGGCAGACCTGTTTCAGCAGATAATGTTGTGATTACATCTGGATAGGTAGTTAAGCGTTTACCATCCTTGCCGTCGACCGCCATATATTCGTTCATAACATGTAGGGTTAACGTGTCACCTGGTACTTCAACTTCGATTGTCCCAATATCAAAAGCACCGGAATAATGAACATTGCGTTTAACAACGATGCCTTTCCCAAGAATAGTTCCTTTTGTCTTACCTACAATGGTATCAATAACATGATCAGCACCCTTAGGTTGTGCAGCGATTATGGCTTTGCCTAATTCAATGGCAATAGAAATGCCGCCAATTGCAGCATGCTTCTTAATATACGAAGCAGGCAGTGGATGACGCGCCGATGCGATAAAGCCTCCAGCTTGATCAGCCGCTGTACGCAAAATATTGGAAGTCTTCGAAGGAGAGCCTTTGACGACGAGTTCCAGATAGGAACCCGTTTCACGCTTGCCTCCGACGACGACTTGAATCGTTTCATAATCCTGCAGCGCAGCAAGACCCATCGAACCCATTTTACCTGTAGGATGAGCCCGAATATCGCCAGTAGCATCCACAACCACTAGATCAAGTAACGCTGCTGGAAGCCAACCATTAATGGTGCTTGACATCCCATTTTGTGGCGTCATCACACCAACAACTTTGCCTTCATAGTTCTCTTGCAGCAACTTCACGGCTTTAATATAGTCCGTCCCCAGCATCTGCCACTCTGTACCAGCCGGGGCTCCTATAGCTGTTGCTGTTATAATGATGGCATCATCCGGAAGTTCATCAACTGAAACCAGCTTGGGCTGACCGATGTTTACAGCTGCATGTCCAATTTGTAATCCATGATCGACCCATCCACCGCCGCCACAAGCGAAAACGGACCCTCCTCTTACAGCCGCCCACACATCTTCTTCTGTTAATATACGCATGTCTATTCCTCCTATAAGTTATATAAACGTATTGACTACATCTCGTTAATTCGTTTGAATCCAGCGAATATCTTTGAGGCGCACTTCGTCTGCCGATTCTTCATAACCGGCATCCGCATACCGTAGAACCCCTAATCCCGTATCATTATTCAATGTTGTTTCCAAACGAATGTCACTTTCAGTCGTTCCGTCCGCTACCAAGGTTACACCAGCGCTTGTCATATAACCTGCATAACCGCCTCCTCCCGAATGGATTGTTACTAAGTCGGCCATAGAGGAGCAATTCAGCATCGCATTCAAAAGCGGCCAATCTGCAATCGCATCGCTTCCATCCTTCATGCGTTCTGTCATAATGTTCGGGTGTGTCATGGAAGCTGCATCTAGATGATCGCGTGAGAATGCAACAGGTCCTTGAAGCTTACCTTCTCGTACCATTTGATTCACAGCTAAGGCAAGCTTGGTGCGATCTCCATGACCGAACCAACCGATTCGAGCTGGCAATCCTTCCACGGGAACATGCTCACGCGCTAAACGGATCCAATTCGCAATGACTTCGTTGTCGGAGAAAGCTTCCAAAATAAAAGCATCAATCGCTTGAATATCGCTAAGTTCTCCACTAAGGGCTACCCAACGAAAGGGTCCAATCGCCCTTGCAAATAATGGCCGAAGGAAGGCTTCGGTGAAAATGTCGATGTCGAAAGCGTTCTCGACACCGTACTCCTTGGCCTGTGAGCGAATATTGTTCCCGTTGTCAAAAACGATTGAACCTCGCCTTTTCAGCTCCAGCATAGCTTTTATTTCTACAGCTATTGATGCACCTGCATCGCGCTGCAGCTGCTCTGGATCATTCTTCCTAGCTTCCTCAAGCTCTTCCACTAGATACCCAGACGGCACATAGCCATACACAAGATCGTGCGCAGACGTCTGGTCTGTCACAATATCCGGTGTGATCCCGCGACGTACAAACTCTGGATAAATGTCAGCAGCATTGCCGATTAACCCTACAGAAACCGGCTGTAGGTTTTGAACAGCTTCTTCAATCCACGATAATGCCTCATCCAAGCTTCTGGTTTTACGCTGCAAATAGTTCGATTGCAAGCGACGATCTACACGTTCTTCGGACACCTCGACGCATAAAATGGCAGCTCCGGCCAAAGTACCGGCTAGAGGCTGAGCACCTCCCATACCGCCTAAGCCTGCCGTTAATATGAATTTCCCTGCGAGACTTCCATTGAAGTGCAATCTAGCAATGCTTTGGAAGATTTCATAAGTTCCTTGGATGACGCCTTGTGAGCCAATATATTGCCAAGCAGCTGCAGTTAAGCCCCCCCAAATCAGCAGTCCTTTTTCCTGCAAATGATAGAAGTTCTCGCTTGTAGCCCAGCGTCCGACCAAGTTACAATTCGCCATGACAATAAGAGGGGCAAATTTATGCGTTTTAAAAATACCAATCGGTTTGCCGGATTGAATAACTAAGGTTTCGTCCTCTTCCAATTCCTTAAGCGTACTTACGATAGCGTGGTAAGAGGGCCAATTTCTTGCTGCCTTAGCTAGTGCCGCATATACGATGAGCTCTTTTTGGTTCTCACCGTTTTCTAGCACATTCTCTAGCATTCGGAGCAATGCTTCCTGACGCCAACCCTTACAACGGAGTTTAAGGCCTCTTGCTGCTGTAATTCGTTCCACGATCATCTTCCTTTCCTTCACACGATTACGTAACGAGCATTAGCTATTTAGCTTTTGGTCAAATACCAATACAGATTGGATCAACGCGTGAACACCGAGCGTAACGTCTTCATAGTCCGTCCATTCTTCGGGGCAATGACTGCGTCCGTCTCTGCTCGGCACGAAAATCATCCCAATGGGAGCAATACGGGATAATTGATTGCCATCATGCCCTGCTCCACTTGGTAATCTGATCGTTGACGCTGTAACGGAACAAGCTTCGTGAATAACCTGCTGTACTTCGGTATCGACACGAATTGGTTCTGATTTCGACAAACTGTCAAAGCTGATATGAACCCCTCGTTCTTCTGCAATTCGATTTGCTTTTTCCCTATAAACAACAACCATTTGTTCTAGAATTTCAACGTTAAGCGATCTTATTTCCAACTCAAAAACAACCCTGCCCGGAATGACATTGGAGGCATTGGGTTCCACATATAGTTTTCCGATTGTTCCTACAACTGGCTCCGAATACGTTGCTCTCGCTATCGACTCCAGTTCTAAAATGAGCTCCGAAGCGCCAGTCAACGCATCCCATCTCATTGTCATTGGTGTCGTTCCTGCGTGATTTGAAATGCCCTCTACGGTAACTCGATAACGATGAATGCCTACAATGCCAGTAACAACGCCTAATTTCTTATCGGATTGTTCCAGAACAGGTCCTTGTTCAATGTGCAGCTCCAGGTATAAAGCAACATCGCCAGATTTACGAGCAAACTGAGATAGACGTTCAGGCTGGCCGCCTGCCCGATGAATGGCTTCCTTGAGTACCAATCCGTTAGGATCTTGTCTCAGCAGCATTTCCTCGGATAAATTATTTACCATGCCTCTGCTTCCTATTGTTGAAATACCAAATTCGCTAGGCTCCTCGGCCGTGAAATCAACCACTTCTAATGGATGCCTTAATTGGATTCCCACCTTTTGCAGAACTCGAACTAGCTCCAAACCGGCTACGACACCGATTATGCCATCAAATCGACCTCCGCCGGTCACTGTATCGGTATGAGACCCAATGAGAATCGGCTTAAGCGAATTATCGCTACCCGGTAATGTGCCAATTAAGTTGGATGCCGCATCATACCTCACATCCATGCCTAAGTTCTGCATCTGCTGTTTCAACCACTCTCTTCCTTGTTCATACCAAGAAGTAAAGGGTCTGCGCGTCCATCCTGGTTTGCTAGAATCAACGAAAGCGGCGAGTTGTTGAATATCATCCGTAATTCGTTCTTTGCTGGGTTGTGTAGGGTGCAGCTCTATCATAGGAAAACCTCCTTCTTCACGGCAGAGCCAGCGATAAACCGACCAAAACCAGGCTTTACTTTTATTTCATGCCCATCATAAACCGTTGTTCCACGAACAATGGTTTGCACCACTCTCCCTTGAACCTCGCGTTGATGAAAAGGCGATAACTTCGAATGGGATCTAAAAGCATGCTCATCAATCGTCCACGTCTGGTTAGGATCAATCACGGTAAAATCCGCATCATAGCCGCCTGCGATTTTACCCTTCCCATGAATTTGAAAAATTTCAGCAGGATGCTGTGACAACCATTTGGCAAACACAACAGGTGAAATCCCCCTATTCATCACGGCCCATTCAAACAATAAGGGAACGATGATTTCCACCCCAGGCATACCAGATGCCGCGTGAAAGATGTTCTGACTGCCATTATTTTTCTTATCTGCCCCCCAAGGCGCATGATCAGAAGTAATAAGATCAATATTTCCTAGGAGCTGATGCTCCCGCATTCCTGCCGCATCTTCAGGGAGCCGAAGCGGAGGATTATTTTTGGCTTTGGGTCCAAATTTCTCCAAATCATGAACATCGAGAAGTAAATAGGGATAGCACGTTTCGGATGTCACATCGACTAGCATCCCCTTAAATATCTGAATGAGATCAATTGTCCTTGGATGACTGACATGGACAATATGCAGCTTAACCCCCGTCCAATAGGCAAACTCCATGAGCTTCAGCACGGCACTTGTTTCCGTAACCGGAGGTCTTGTTTCCATATGCGCTCTGGGATCCACACGTCCCTCTTGCTGGTAAGCTTCAGTAAGACTTTTTATGATGTCATCGTTTTCTGCATGAAATGCAGCTCTAAGGCCAGTTTGTCGTATTAACGTCATTGCCTTCATTATTTCTGAATCCGGTATGAGAGGAAACCGATAGGGATCGGTCTCGAACGTAGACATTTTAAAGGCTATGGCTCCCGCTTCAGCTAATGGACCAATCTGCGGAGTCCCTTCCGTTTTCGCAATGGTTGCCCATAATCCAATATCGATCAGCGCTTCTTGCTCTAACCTTTGAACTTTTTTCTGAAACTGAACGACGCTGTGAATCGGCTCTGGCAGATCATAAGGCATATCTAGAATCGTCGTTAACCCACCAACTGCAGCCGAGGCCGAAGTCGTCGTAAATCCTTCCTGCGGATTGCTGAAACAGTGCACATGCGCATCGATCATACCCGGAAAGATGAGACATTGACCAAAATCTTGTACACTTCGTGCTTGCAGCTGACCGACTGCGGCAATCCTGTCAATTTTGCCTTCTTTGACACCAATTTCTCCATATAAAACTTCATTTTCCATAACGATATTGCCTCTTATAATTAAATCAAGCATCATGCCATAACCTCTTCCATGTGGAGTAGATATTTCGATTATATGCTGTCTGAATTCCCTTGAAATTCGGGCTTCAGCCGATTTCGCTTGACCAACGATTTATTAGATATAAACACACCCAGTAAGATGCAAATACCACCGCTTATCTGCGTCCAATGAACGTCATCGCCGAGAAATAAAAAACCAGTTAATATGGCAATGAATGGTGGTAAATTATTAAATAAGGACGCCGTTCCTGGTCCCACGATGGCTACGCCTCGAATTCACCACAATCCTGCCAGGACATTTAGAAGCCCGCCTGCAGCTAGCAATGACCACATGAATGGATCTCCATGTATCTTGAGTTGTCCAATCAGACTTTCACCTGCGACAAGAGGCATCATTAGCACACCTCCAACCAACGTGGAATACAACGAGATTGAAAAAGGTGACATTCTTTTGGATAAATGAGGTGTAAACAACACACTGATCGAAAAACCAAGCATTGCAATAAGCAGATACACGTCACCTATGGAAACTTTCAACGACTGTCCATTGAAAGTAACAATTACCATGACACCCAAAAAGCCAAGTAAAGCTCCAGCAACCTTCAACCAACTAAATCGTGTTCTCAGAAAAATAGCTTCTAAGAAAAGTGTTGCTATGGGCGCCACTGCATAAATCAAAGACGCATTAGCAGCTGTAGAAAATTGAAGGCCGATAAAATACAATGGCTGCTGGATCAATGTAAAAAAGACGGCAGACCCAAGCAACAACAGCCATTCCCTCCTTGTCGGTTGCTGGATAACTTGAGTCCGAGATACAGCCAATAACAAAACACCTGTTACACAAATTCGTAAGAAAGACAACAATACGGGTGAGAAAGCACGAAGCAAATAAGCGCTTAATACATAAGTAACACCCCAAATTATGGCTACAGCGAACAACCCTGCGATTGCAGATTTATGCTCGGACATCACTTGCACTCCTACTCTGTGAGTTCTCAAAAACGATCATAATTGAGGGGCAATTTGCTTATAAGGAAGTCGGTCATTTTCTTCAAGGGACCACTTCTTACCATCCACGAGCAGCGCATCCACCTCTTCGTTATAGAAGCTAAGTAAGCCCGCTATTTCATGAACCTCAGGAAGAGCTTCCGCGTAACTCCAAGCCACATCTTTGAACGTTCTCCCGCCAAGCGTTGCCGACCAATAGGAAGCAATTCCCTTGTAAGGGCAGCGAGTCACGCTATCCGAAGCGGTAAATAGCTCAAGTCTTATCTCTTCCTTCGGCAAATAATACCGTGGTGTAAGTCCAGTTTCGTAGAGGATAACGGGACGATGACTATCAGCCACAACCTCTCCTCCCACAATCACCTGAATGTGTCGAGAGCTTTGGATTGCATCGATTCGAGAATAGGGATCTCGTGCATGCACGAATATCTCTTCTTCCTCCTCGAACCAAGCATCAGCCTTCTTCCAAACGAAGGAAACATAGTCCTTGAGGAAGCTGCTTTCAGAGCTTGGATCTGAGTAACTCCAAGCAGCCCGTTCAATCGTTTGGTCACCAATTTGGATATCCCAGTAAGCGGCTTTTCCTTTATTTACGTGTTCTTCGCTATGCACCGCTACTGTCAGAAGTTCAGTACGAACATCGGAACGAGGGAAGTAATAAACCGGCAGCTTCCCTGTTTCCGTAACAACGAGTACTTGCTTGCTATCAGCAACCGTTACGCCTCTGAAGATCACCCGGATCCATCTCGGACTAACCTCTGCGCGAATCTGCCATCCTGTGCGGTTACCGTCTCTTAAAGACCACTGCGGATCAACATGTGACATTTATTTCCCTCTCCTTAAACTCGTACTGATTGAAATCGATTAGCAGGCCGTTGTAAATATAAATGATCTCGCAGCGTTCTTCCGGTGTATTCGGTACGGAACAACCCTCTGCGCTGCAGTTCTGGAATAACCAAATCTACAAAGTCATCGAGACTTCCTGGTAAATGTGGAAACGCGATATTAAAACCGTCAGCCGCTCCATGAATAAACCACTCTTCCAGATGATCGGCAATTTGTTCCGGCGTTCCGGCAATACCTCGTTTGTTCGTAATTCGCTGGTACAATTGACGAAGTGTTAACGTTTCTTGCTTAAGAATCTCGCGAATACGCTCGAGACCGCTCTTACTTTGATTGAAGCCATCAATCTCTGGCAAGAATGGCAATGGTTCGTCTAATGGGTAAGACGAAATATCCTGACCTAGATAGTGTGATAGCAAATCCAGCCCTAACTGCTGAGGGGTTAGCTCCTCAATAATCGCTAACTGTTCTTTGGCTTCTGACTCTGTTCTCCCGATAATAGGCATGACACCAGGCAGAATCTTCAATTCATCTCTGTGCCTATTGTATTTGACCATTCTTCCTTTTATATCTTCATATAACCGCTGACCATCTTGAAGCAAACCACCGGGAGCAAAAGTTGAACCCGGCGCGAAAACGACCTCCGCTTTGGCTGCAGCAAGCTCCTTCCCTGCCTCCGACGCACCTGCTTGAATCAGAACGGGGTGTCCTTGGGGCGGTCTTGTAACGTTTAATGGACCACGAACCGAAAAGTCTTTTCCTTTATAGTCAAGATTATGCAGCTTATCTTTATCTGCGAAATACCCGCTAGCTTTGTCAAAAAGTAAAGCATCGTCTTCCCAGCTATCCCACAAGCCTTGGGTCACATCGACAAACTCACTGGCTCGTTCGTATCGCAAAGCATGCTGCAAATGCTTCTCTTTACCAAAATTTCTAGCCTCTTCATCCGTCTGGGAAGTTACAATATTCCATGCGGCTCGACCATTACTCAAATAATCCAGTGTAGCTAACTTTCTTGCAATGTGATATGGCTCGTTATATGTAGTAGAAATTGTAGCGGCCAAACCGATATGTTCCGTCACAACAGACAACGCAGATAAGAGTGAAAACGGCTCCGGACGGATACTGTTAGAATGGCTGATACCTGATTCAAACCGATCCCAGACATACAGCTCGTCGGCATAAAAGAACATATCAAACTTTCCACGCTCTGCCGTCTGCACAATCCGTTTATAATAATTAAAATCAAGCAGTCCTTCTGCTTCAGCTTTCGGGTGTCGCCAACTAGAGATATGTTCTCCAGCAGGAAAGTACATCATCGCGCCAAGCGCCATTTGCCGTTTTACTTTGCTCATTTTCGTTACGCTCCTTTTATTGGAATTTCGTTTATTTTTTGATTAAATCTTTGGAGAGCAACCATTCTTTGGCTACATCCAGCGCAGGTCTTTGTTTCAATTCAACTTCACTATTTAATTTCTGCATCTCCGCATCTGTAATTTTGCCAGCAAGCTTATTCAAGACAGTTGTCAGTTCAGGGTGATCTTTCAGGACAGCATCACGTACTAATGGAACCGCATAGTAGGGTAAGAACACGTGTTTATCATCTTCCAGTACAACAATAGGTTTCACCGTAATTTGGCTATCTGTCGTGTATAGAATCATAGAGTCAATTAACTTTTGATCGATCGCTTGGTAAGCAAGGCCCGGATTCTGAATCGTTTTAATCTCTTTGAACTTGGGATTGTACGTTTTTAGAATTGGCGGCCATGCATCGGGGCGGTTGATGAATTCTTCACTTGCTCCGAAGGTGAGTTCACCTGATTTTGCAGCAAGCTGTGAGGTTGTTTTAATGCCAAATTTCTCCGCTTGTTCTTTACGTAACCCGAAAGCGTAAGTATTATTAAAACCAATTGGATCAAGAACTGTGATCTGATTTTTTTCTTTCAAGTCCTTTTTGACTTTGTCATAAGCTTTCTGTGGATCAAATTCTGCTTCAGCTTTAAGAATGTTGATCAGTGCTGTCCCTGTATATTCCACGTACGTATCCACTTTGTTTTCTTTCACTGCACTCCATAAAAGTGAGTTATCAAGTTTGGTGACATCTGTTTTAAGTTTGGTGTCATTTTCAATTAATAGTTTAAGCGCATTTGCCAAAATGTCAGACTCCGCAAAACCTTTGGTGGCGATTTTAATCGTATCCGAAGAGCTCGAGGCTGATTTGGAGCATCCGGCAAGAGCCGCTGTTAAAACGATGGCTACCCCGATCGTTACCACTTTGTGCAACCAATACCCTTGCTTTTTGCCTGATTGTTGTTCTAAGAATTTCATTGAAATGTTCCCCTTTCGCTGTACCTGTTATATTTTGGTTTGATGACGCAAGCCTTTCGGCGTTAATAAACGATTTAATCCCAGAAGTGATAAGTTAACGATAATGACTAGCAACGATACCGGAATGGCACCTTCCAAGATGGTGTTTGTGTTGATCATGGCAATCCCACGTGTAATGATGTCCCCTAAACCTCCTGCGGCTATATAGGTTGCAATTGTAGCTAAGCTGATGGTTTGTACGGCTACTAAACGAACGCCTGCCATGATGAAGCTTCGCGCGATAGGTAATTGAACCATCCACAGAATTTGCCACCGAGTCATCCCCATCCCTGTACCCGCTTCAATTAAAGATGGTGTCACACTCGATACTCCTACATAGGTGTTTTGTAAAATAGGGAGCAAAGCGTATAAGGTTAAAGCTATTATCGCCGGCTTCGTACCAATGCCAACTAACGGGATCATAAATCCGAATAACGCTAAACTTGGAATCGTTTGTATTACTGACACAACCGTGATTACCCCATTTGCTAATCGCTTGTGTGCCGTAAGATAGATGCCAAAGGGAATAGCAATGAGGCAAGCAATGATGACTGAAATAAGGGACAATTCGATGTGCTCACCTGTCTTCTGCACAATCTTAGGCCAATCGGCCTGCACCGTATTCCAAAATTGATTCATGCAATCACCTCTTTTCTTTCAGCTGAATGGGCTATCGCTTTAATAAAGCTTGTTTGTGTTATGGCTCCAAGCAAACGCTGCGCTTCATCCACAACTGGCACAATGTGATAGTTGTTCAAAAGGCTGAATACTTGCGCTATCGGTGAATGTTCGCCAATACTAGGTACGTCCGTTCGCATAATATCAGCAACTCTTGTTATGGAACTGTTCGCCTCACTAACGACTCCCTGACTGAGATCATCAATGCCCACAACACCAAGGAATTTATTCTCCGAACAGGTTACGATGATGTCTCTCACCTGGTTATCTTGAAGTTGACGCAATGCTTCTGAGATGCCTACATCTGGTCTTACAGAGAGAATATTCTCCCTATTATTCATAACACTGACGACAGTCCGTTCAGCTACCACGGGTTGGAATTTCTCTTGCCCTACGAATTCACGAACAAATGCTGATGCAGGTTGTTTTAATAACTCCTCTGGCGTTGCAGCCTGAACGACTTTGCCTTCTTTGAGCACGATAATTTGATCAGCGATCTTCAGCGCTTCATCGATGTCATGCGTAACGAAAACAATCGTCTTTTTCACATGTTTATTAAGATGTATCAGTTCCTTCTGCAATTGGAGACGACTTATCGGATCTAGTGCGCTAAAAGGCTCATCCATCAAAATGATGGATGGATTTGCTGCAAGTGCCCTAGCAACACCAATTCGTTGCTGCTGTCCTCCACTTAATTCATGCGGGTATCTTTTGCGAAACAAAGTAGGGTCTAGTCCAATAAGTTCAAGAAGCTCTTCCGTACGAGCAACAAGTTGTTTTTTCGACTCACCTTTCAACCTGGGAACGATGGAAATATTCTCCTCAATGGTCATGTGCGGAAAAAGGCCAATCTGCTGAATCACGTATCCGATATTCCTTCTTAGTTCAACCGGATCGAGCGCTCCAATATCCTTCCCCTCTAGTAAAATTTGCCCCGCCTCGGGTTCGATCAAACGATTGATCATCTTGAGAATCGTCGTTTTCCCACATCCAGAAGGACCAATAATTGTTACGATTCGTTCCTTGGGAACCGTTAGATTAAAGTTCTCCAGGACAATTCCCGCACCGTAATTTTTGCTTACTTGCTTGAATTCCAAAGCGATACCACTCATATTGCTCCATCCTTTCATAAAAAATAAAAGGCCTCACTTTCCTTTTCAGGAAAATGAGACCTCCAACCGCATGGTTGATCCCTTGTAAACATTATTAACATGTGATAACAAATAACTGTAATTCAATATTATTATGACTATCTCCCCTTTGTCAATCATTATTTCAAGTAATCCAATCGGAATTAATTGAATTAAAACAAAAAAAGACTTCCTGTGACCAGGTCAGCCTTCATCATCCCTATTATTTAGCTATTGAAAGACATATAAGAACAAATTAGACGACTTCACTTGCATTAAAAAAGTCAAGCGCAGAGCGGTACCATTGAGGCTCCGGCTCTTTTTCCCCATCTACAAAAACTGCATCAACTCGCTCATTGTAAAATGAATATAAGCCCGCGATTTTTGGAATTTCTGGAATCGGATTGAGATAACTCCACACGATATTCTCGTATAATTGCCCCTCAACCGTAGCGTTCAAATAAGAAGCCGTACCTTTATAGGGGCAGCTTGTAAGCAGTGACGATGCCGTCAATACGTCCTCACGAATATCTTCCTTCGGTAGATAATAGCGAACAGGAACACCCGTCTCAAACACGATAACCGGTCGTTTGCTATCAGCGACAATAACACCGTTCAATTGAATCTGTATATGGCGTGAACTAGCAATTGCATCCACACGTTTATAAGGATCACGTGGATGTACGAAGATTTCTTCTTCTTCCTCAAACCATTGATCTACTTTGTTCCAATAAAACGCATAATACCCTTGAATCGCTTTAGACTCAGGAATCGGATTCAAATAGCTCCAGACAGCATTCTCAATGACTCGCTCCCCCACCTGAATACTCCAATAAGAAGCATCCCCTTTTAACGGACAATGGGTGCTGTGTAAACTTGGTATTAGCAAATCCTTACGAACATCCGATTCAGGGAAATAATAGACGGGAAGATGGCCTCGCTCATGTAGCGTCAGTACACCTTTGCTGTCTGCAATTGTTTCACCACCAACTCGGATACGAACCCATCGTGGATTCAACTCTACTTTAATGTTCTTCTTAGAAGTGTCTAATGTTTGGCAAGATTGCTCCTCAGTTGATGAACTACTCATTGTAAAACCTCCTTAATTTGTATCGTATTTAGATAATTAATTATCACTATTAGATAATATCATCATTCCAAAAATTTGACAATAATTATTCCGATTAAACACATAGAGATTGTTCTCTCCTATAAAAAGAAAAAAACCTAGGCTAGTGCCTAGGCATAAATCTTACCTGCTGAACATTATTTACTACTTATAAATCTTTACATTATCCACATTTGTAGTACCTGTGTTTGCATCCGCTGCATAGAATTCTATTTTGCTTATATCTGTAACAGCGCTTCTAAGTGCAACCTGACTAAGCTTCTGAACACCATTGATATACAAATCAAATTTATCTGTATCCGTATTGATGACTAATTTAAGAGCATACCACGTTCCTGCTGTAAACGTTTGTACCGTTTGCCATGTTCCATTGATGTTCACCTTAATATTGCCATTATCAAATGCAAGCGTTTCTGCCCCAATTCCATTACTGCTAGTGATATAAGGCATACACCACCAATTCGTGGTAGCATCTCTTCTGACTCTTGCTTCTACTGAAACCGTACCACTGACTGGACCAAACGTCTTATACATGGACGTCTTTTTACCAAGGGTCGTATCAGATTTACTTATCGATACACTTTTATCCGAAGAATCCGGCACATTCTGTACTGTTACTGTACCTACAGTTGTGTCTAAGACCCATCCCGAAGGCGGATTGCCTGTGGTCGTGCTGTTAAACTCATCATCGATATATTGGGTACTCACTTTATCAAGTTTGAAATAGTCGACAGCAGTCGCATAATTTGTAGATGCTGAATTCTTATCCGTTACTGTAAACCTAAAGCTATGCATGCCAGCACTTAACGTCATTGTACCCAAATCTACCTCTTGATAGGACAATGTCGAGCTATACGCGTCAATCAGTGAACCTTTGGGGATACCATCAATGGTTAATTTGGTAATTCCTCGGGAAGGACCTTTTTTAACGCCAATCTTAATGTTATAGGTACCAGCAGTGGCAATGTTCACGTTATTATATTGCACATATTCATTCACTGCTTGTAACTCAGCACTACTCCAGTGATCATTACTTGGACCAGTGAGCTCAGCTACAGCTGTTAATGTACGACCCGCAGTGATGTTAGCTCCACCGTTAAAGTTTTCTGTTTCATAGATCGTACTGCCGTCAGAAGAAATCGTACCATGAACTCTAATAATTGACATGGAATAAGCTTCAGATGAATAATTGATGAGATTACCGCTTATGCTCGTCGTGGTTGTTCCTGTATCAACTTCATTTAAATCTGTACTCAGTCCGTAATCAAGCCCATTTAGGTACCTACTATCTCTAGCGTCCTTATTCCCTGCAATTTTTGGTTTTAAGTAAGTCACATTTGCAGTAGGAGAAATATTCGTCATGCCATTGATTGAAACCGTACTGTTGATAACGTTGGCGCTATTATTAATAAGCTTTAGAATTAAATCTCCGGTTTCTGTATCTTTGCCTGCTACAACCACAAGATTGGCATCTCCTGATTGTCTGAAATTCACATTATAGTCGGCCAAATTTGTGTTCCACATCTTCTCAGCATGATAATAATTCGTTTTAAACACATTCGCATTATCGAAATCCATTACTTTCCTTAACCCTGTAAAGGCGGACATGTTTAGAATATCGCCATTTTTCTCGAATACGGCTTTATCTTTCGCTGCATCAAGAGCATCAATTATTTTACCATCCCTGATATTGGATCCATATTCACCTAACATAACCTGTGGTCTGGAACGGTCATAGCCATTAATGAACTCGATCCATCCAAGACTACCTTGAGTAAAATAATAGTGGTCATCCACACCCCACGCTCCTAAATTCGTGCTAAAGTTATAGAGGGAGTGAGAGTCACTTGCCGTTACAATCAGTTTGAGGGCAGGATACGCTGCGTGAACAGCATTATATATTTTGGTAATATCAGCTCTTGCATTCGTGCTGTCATGCTCCTCATTTCCCAGATTGAGGTACTGAATGTTAAACGGTGCCGGATGTCCCATAGCGGCACGTTTGGCCCCCCATGTTGAAGTAGCGCTGCCGTTGGCAAACTCTACAAAGTCCAGTGCATCTTGTGTAAGCTGCGCCATTTCTGGACTATTAGGGTCTAGCGCACCGGCAAGGTGTGTGACACCAACTGGAAGGACAGGTACGGCAACCATTCCGATATCTTCACTTAGCTGCAGATACTCATACATGCCAAAACCATTGGTTATATGGTCTGTCGTCTCATACATATTCCATTGCGAGTTGTTGTACTCCTTACGCCCTTCAATAGGACCTATTTGATCCTTCCAGTTATATTGGTAATAAGAACTATGGATGATGCACCCACCTGGAAAGCGCAGAAAACTAGGATGCAATTCCTCAAGCGCAGCTCCCAGGTCTGCTCTAACGCCATTCGGGCGATTTTTATAAGTTACACTTGGAAATACCGAAATAAAGTCCAGATAGACATCACCCGTCCCTTTCGCCAATACGACCAATTTGGCATTTGGATCCGTGGCATTAACCGTAATGCTGCCTGTATACTTAACCCAATCCGTAGTAATAGAATTTATGGTAGCCGTACCATAATCTGCACCTGATTGATTAGCGAATCCTACCGTTATTGATGAGTTGTAATTGGATCCTCTTTTGGCATAAAGTGAATAATTATAAGTAGCTCCCGATGTTACACTAATTCCGTACCACCCGCCATTGGATAATCCCACGCCATTTCCTGCTGCAGTAACATTAAAATGCGCATAATGTGTATTTACAAAGTTCAGGGGGCTGGCATTTTCCACTGTAATGGTTCCAGCACCGCCATCCCGGTAAAGCTGTGTCCATCCTCCTAAGGGATGATTATAGGTCCCCCCGTCTCCAGAATTAAATTCAAATGAGCGGTTAATAACCTTCTCTGCGTATAATCCCCCATCAACTTCGTTATGGAGGTCTTCAACGAATGCACCTATCAAAAGCGGCGAGACTTTGTTACCCGTAACATTCGCATTTACGTCAACACTTGCTGTTGTTGTAGCCGCGTAGACAGGCTCGCTGACTCCTGTTACCCCGACACCAATTACACTAAGCATCATTGAAACCATTAAGATTATTGAAATATAATTTCTGACCCCCGTTTTTACTTGCATGCCATTTTCAGTCATCATATGACCTTCCTTTCCCACATTTATTTGGTATGAAACAGTACGTCCTCCCATCAGATCCGGAGCTTATTCAGTTCCGTTATTTATCTAATTTCATAGAAGCCGTTGATTGAACAACAGCTTCTATGAAACGCTTATTTCCTCATTATTTATGAGTCTTATTGTACCAATCTGTTGCTTCCTTAATCGCTTGGTCTCCGCCTCGCTTCTTCCAATCTTCAACGAATTTATCGAAGGAATCTACAGGATCCTTGCCCGTAATGATTTTCGCAGCCGTTTCTAACCACAAGCCATCTCTTCCAAGTTCAGGATGCGTTTGCAGGGTTGGTAATGAAGGCATGCCCAGTGAATCATTTTTACGGCCTTCTTTGGAAGCAAGATCTATGGCTTTAAGCACCAAATCCCCAGCAGGACGATTTTTCATAAACTCTGTATCCGACAAATGAAGAGGACCTACCATACGTAACCAAGTTAGATGCATTTCTTCACGGTAAATGTCTTCTTGCTTCGCCGGATAGTTGTACTTAATTTTGCCGCCATCCATCGTATAGTCCTTGCCTTCAATGCCATAAGTAAGGAATTTCTGTGCTTCGTCACTATAGAACCAATCCAAAAACTTGATGATATTTTCTGGATTTTTAGTCGTTTTAGGAATAACCCATACGTTATTTCCTACAGTCGATCCAATACTATGACCGCCTTTGCCGTCTGGACCGATTGGGGATGGAATGATCTCAAGTTGAGCACTGGCCGATCCTGCCTTGATCTCGTTTGACCACTTGTCAGCAAGACGCGGAGCATGTATCCATAACCCCCCGATACCTTGTGCTTTGATTTTAGCATCCCATACAGCCCCTTTTTGTACAAACACCTCGTTATCTAAAAGCTTTTCTTCGTACAGCTTCCGGTAAGTTGCCAGTGCCTGCTTCATCTGTGGACGAATGAGATTAGGTATTAATTGACCATTCTCCAGCTTCCAATCGCTTGGGATTGCGTCATAGGCTCCAAAGAACGCTTCTGTAAACGCTAGCTTCTCACGCCCGGTGAAAGGAATTTCGTCTTTTTTACCATTACCGTTAGGATCCTTATCACGGAATGCCCGCAACATATCCAAGTATTCGTCTATCGTTTTTGGTGCCTTTAATCCCAGCTTATCCAGCCAATCCTTGCGGACCATCATGACGAGGCCGTTTGGCGTCGCGTTGACAGAAGGGATCCCGTAGATTTTACCGTCTTTACTTACACTTGCGAATTCCCAAGCTTCTTTTGAAATGTTTTTTTTCAGGTTCGGACCATATTTGTCGATCAGGTCGTTAAGCGGAATAATGACTCCCGTATCTACAGCGGGTGCTACTTCCGGTTTATTAATACCGTGGGTTTGCAAGAGATCCGGCAAGTCTCCGCCCGCAAAGAGCAACGTTAACTTCTGATCAAATTCAGCGTGTGGAATAAGTTCGAGTGTTACATCTGTTTTGGAAATTTCACGAAGTTTCTTCGTATATTCATCCTCGTTGATGTTCGGAGATCCCTGGATGTACTGCAAGCCTTCGGTACCAATTCCTACTTTAAACTTCGCTGGAACAGTCGCACTCTTGGTTGGTACACTTGTACTCTTCGGTGGACTTTGTGTTGATGTTGCACTGTCGTTAGAAGAGCAGCCCACAAGCGTACCTGCAACTGTTACTGCTAGTGCTGCCGTTGTCCATTTTTTGTTCATTTGACCTTCTCCTTTTATTTGTATTTTTGTCTTTGTTTCTATGATTAACCTTTCACCGAACCAAGCATCGCACCTTTTATAAAATGCTTCTGGACGAAAGGGTAGACAAACAATATTGGAAGCGTGGCGACCATGATGGTAGCCATTTTGATGCCCTCCGCTGATTGCAAAGTTAGACTGACGCTTTGGGCGACGCCTTGCGTATCGCCTTCGACTAATAACTGCCTTAATTTCACTTGCAAGGGATACAGCCCAGGGTCCCGGATGTAGATGATGGCACTAAAGTAACCATTCCAGTGTCCGACTGCGTAAAATAACCCAACCGTGCTAAGGGAAGACATGGATAAGGGCAGCACCACACTCCACCAAGTCCGATATTCGCCGGCTCCATCGATTTTGGCGGCATCCACCAAACTCTCGGGAATTTGGCGAAAAAACGAAACCATGATGATCAAATTAAACGCACTGATCGTCCCCGGGATAATGAGTGCCCATAGCGAATTGAGCATGCCTAATGATTTTACAAGCAGATATCCTGGTATAATAGGCACTTGAAAAATCATCGTAAAAACAACAAGAAGCAAGATAAAGGAGCGACCTTTAAGCTCGTTTTTGGCTAAGGCGTAAGCCATTAACGAAGTTAATAACAAATTGAAGGCAGTGCCTCCGACCGTCAGCAACGTCGTGACGCCGAAGGATTTCCAAATCGCCATATTTTTAAGAACCCCAATATAGTTAATCCATGTAAAATCTACAGGGAATATCGTAACCTTTCCTTGTGAGAGCGCAGTTCCTGAGCTTAAGGATCCAGCTACGATATGTAGAAATGGAAGAAGCATGGCGCAGCTTGTTAGGATAAGTATCGTATAGTTAAGGAAAGCGAAAACCTCTCGCGAGAAAGTTGGTTTTTTTGTCATTGAAGAGCCTCCTTCCTTTAATAAATCGAATTGCCGGTTGTTTTTTTACTGAGCTGATTCGCTCCTACAACTAAAATGAAACCTATGACGGATTTGAACAGCCCGATTGCCGTTGTATAGCTATATTGGCCACCAAGTAAGCCGATACGATAAATATAGGTATCAATAATCTCACCTGTAGAAGTGACAAGCGGATTCATCAGCATGTAAACCTGCTCAAAGCCAAGATCGAGAATGTTACCAATCCTAAGCAAGAGCAGCACCATGATCGTAGGCAGTAGTGAAGGTAGTGTAATACTGATCACTTGCACCCACTTGCTCGCGCCATCCACCTCGGCAGATTCATATAACTCTGGGTTAATGCCTGCTAGTGCGGCCAGATAAATAATTGTGCCCCAGCCTACTTCTTTCCAAATCCCTGAGGTCACGACAATTGTGCGAAAATAGTTAGGCTCTTGCATGAAGAAGATCGGTTCCCTGCCCATCATGTGAAGCACATCGTTCAGCATGCCTGAGGTCGGTGACAGGAAGTTTATGACAAGCCCCCCAATAATGACCCATGATAAGAAGTGAGGCAGGTACAACACGGTTTGTATGATTTTTTTGAAAAAGATCTTTCTTACTTCATTCATGAGAAGTGCCAGAATGATTGGAGCTGGAAATCCGATGACAAGTTGATAGATGCTAATTAAGAATGTATTCTTTATCACCCTCAGAAACTCCGGATACGTAAACAAATTGATAAAATGTTTCATTCCGACGAATTTGCTGCCCAAAATCCCTGTGAACACGCTATAATCCTGAAAGGCAATGATGATGCCCGCTAAAGGTACGTATTTAAATAAAATAAAGAAAATAAGTCCAGGGAGTACCATCGTATAGATCTGCCAATATTTAACGACATACAGCTTGGGTTTCACTGACGGCCGTGCCGTTAGCCCAGCTGCTTCTGCCCCAATTCTCTCTTCACTGACATTCATTGCTTCATTTCTCCTCTCCGTATTCTTGTGTTAGCCCCTCTGTAGGCTTTTTATTTTGCCTTAATTACAACTTTATTGTATACGGTTACAAGGTGCTAAGACCATGTGATCTCTTGCGAAAGTTGTGTTTTAATATTGTAATTGGTTGCGTTTTCAAATGAAAAGGACCATTCAGTTAAGAACGGTCCCCTATGGTTCGCTTAGTTAACAATTAGCTAGGAGCTAATCTCTCTTTTTTTGTATTCATTGGGTGACAAGCCAGAATACTTCTTGAATGTTTTCGCAAAATGCGGATAATCCTCGTAACCAACCGCCAGAGCGGCGTCTGAGGTTCTTATACCTGGAGCCTTCAGCAACTCCTTCACTTTCTCCATACGCAGCTTAATAACGAAATCAGTGAAGCTTAGTCCTAGTTCATCTTTAAAACAGCGACTGAAATAAGACAGTGACATCCCTGACTTCTCCGCAGCTTTCTGCAAGGAGATATCCTCATTGGCATAATTCTGAACAATAAATTCAATCGCCTTCGCAATCGATTGACGCTGACCCCAATTTCTGGAGGATCTAACCATATCCGCCAAGGCTTGCACGCAGCCTCTTGCTTGAGCGAGCCATCCCTCCATCGGCATGTCATTCCCCCCTGTCAGAAACGGCTTGCTCAACTCGGACATGCCACCGCCTGAGCGATGCTGGAGTTCCACCTCGACCATGGTCAACAGATCTTCCGTACAACTTCGAGCGACCTCATTGGAAGCACCCTCTTCCCTAAGCTTTTGAACCATATCGCCCATAAGCCGCAGTGCCTCTTCTTCGTTTAACCCCCATAGTTGCTCCGATACGGCCTCGCTTCGCGCTTTGGATTGCTTTACCCATTGGCTTCTACCTGTAGCTAATTTATATTTTTCCTTGAATTTGCCATCGATGCTTGCAAGAAGTTCGTATAGCTGGTCCTCTTTAAGCGGCTTGAGCAAGTAGTCGGTAACGTCTTGCCGAAGCGCCTGTTGCGCATAAGCAAAGTCATCATACCCGGAAATGATAATGGTATCCATGTCCCATTTCCTTCTACGTACCTCTCGAATCAGCTCCAACCCATCCATGACTGGCATCGAGATATCGGTAATCAGCAGATCAGGACGCAGCTTCTCACATAGTGCTAGCGCTTCCATACCATCATCAGCTTCACCGATGACTTCAAAGCCATAGGGACTTTCGGCGATGAGCTTAGCTAAACTGCGTTTAATCATAATCTCATCGTCTACAATGAGCACCTTATACATGTTCGGCCTCCTTATTTGTTGTCAGTAGTGTATTTAAGCATCAGTTCTATGATGGTTCCCGTCTCATTCGACTTGGCAATATAAAGACCACAAGGCGATCCGAAGGAGAGGCGAATTCGCTGATGCACATTCCAAAGTCCGATCGACTCCGAAGAGCCATCTGTTCGTACGTCCGAATCTTTATGAGAATTAATCTCATTGCTATTAAACGCTTGATTATACTCATTTTTCAGCTCATTGTCCATGCCTCTGCCCTCATCCACAATCCGAAGCAAATAACCTTCCTCTGAATGTTCTCCTATAATGCCAATATAGGTAGGCTTGATTCGATGACGTTCATAACCATGCTTGAAGGCATTTTCTACAAGAGGTTGAATCATGAGCCGAAGCGCTAATACGCTGTGGATATCCTCATCATGTATCTTTAGTTCTACGCGTAGCGATTTAAATCTCTCCTGCTGAATTTCAAGGTAGGTGCTAATATAACGAAGCTCCTCCTTCAGTGTTACTGATTGCTGTGGATGACCGATACTATAGCGGAAAATATCGGCTAAGGAAGTTGCCATTCGACTAATCGGTTTAACTCCCTCAATAATGGCATACGAATTTATGATTTCCAACGTATTGTATAGAAAATGTGGATTGATCTGGGATTGCATGACGAGAAGTGCCGATTCTCGTTGCCGCAGCTCCATCTCAATCTCTTTTTGCCGAGAATGTTGGATCTCACCAATCAATCTTTGGATTTCTTCAACCATCCGATTAAAGCTTCGATTTAAGCCCCCTATTTCATCGTTCCGTTTCTCTGGCGCACGGACATGTAAGTCCCCTTCTTCCGCTCGGCGCATCAACCGCCGCAAATGCGACAGCGATTGCGTAAGATACACAGAGAAGCCTCCCACCAAAAATAAGGCCAAGCTAACCAGCAACAACCCCACCCAAACCGTTACATTACGCCAGCGAACAAGATCGCCATTCAGTTCATTCAGCGGCACTTCCGAAACAAGTGTCCACCCGGTCAAAGGAGAACGGTCGGCAAGGATCAGCTTTTTGATGCCGTTAATCATGACGACAGAGTACCCATTTGGCTCATTCTGCGTCAACGGTATGTTCTGCAGGTTGACGGCCTTTCCCCACTTTTCCTTATCGGGGTGATACACGACCTTACCGTCTTGGTCCATAATCCATACAAAACCACTTCTTCCGAGTTTAATTTTATCGCATATTTTAATAATCTCGTTCAATCTTACATGTACAACCAGCATGCCTGTCGACTGATAAGAAATTGTATCCACAAATTTTCGGATAATGGTCAGCACCGTTGTAGACTCCGTCACTGACAAACCCGTAATCTTGTAATTCTGGTCGCCTGTCAGCATATCCTTGTACAGATCATAGCTAGCCTTGGCAGCAATCGCATTATTATTGGTTGTCACCATCCCGTTCTTAGATACGATGGATAATCCATAAATATCCGTGCGACCAAACACGATCGTAGGAAACAACTCATCGGATATTTGTTTATTATTAACAAAACGTGCATATTGATCATTAGGATCCAGCTTCATGAACGTTTGAATTTGAGGATGCAGCAGCAACGGATAGGTCACACGCTGCAAATCCCCAAAATAAGAATCAAGCTGCCCATTAATTTGCCGAACCAGTTGATCACTATAGCCTATCGCATTCTTCTCAATACTCTCGGTTGAGCTTGAATACCACACGGTGCCAAAAGCGAGTAAGGGAACGCATAGGAAAAATAAAATAATGCATACGAGCTTCGCATTAATTGATAACGCTTTCCTTTTTATCATGAGGACTCACAGCTCCCGACCGATAATAACTTCTTTCCATAGTTGTATACGATTTAGTTCATAATTTCAATGATAAATGTGTTAAAGTTTTTTTGGGGGTTCAATCTGAAAAGGCCAAACTGAGTAATCAGCTTGGCTTTAGCATGATAACATTCCTGTTACAGGTAAAATGTATAGCTTCCGCTTCCTATTTCCTCTGTGATACCAGGGAGAACCACTGTGGCTGTGGTATTAGCGGGTACCGCACAACGATAGGTGGCTTTGTCTTCTTCCACGTTATAACTACTTTCAATCCGGCCATACGGAGTGTCAAATCCGCCATTCATTTTTCTAAATCCTGTCAAATCAGGCCTCAAAGTGAAATGACCATAGCCTGGATGCCTCTCATCCCTCTGAATGCCAAGTACATACTCATAAAGCCAGCCCACCACAGCTCCTAAGGAGTAATGGTTAAAACTATTCATCGCATTGCGTCTGCCAAAACCCTTTTGGGCGGTATAACTATCCCAATGCTCCCAAATGGTCGTCGCTCCTTGCGTTACTGGATACAGCCAGCTTGGGTATGCGGTTTGGGTAATCATGGCATAAGCTAGTTCCGAATAACCGCCTTCACTCAACATCGGATTGAGTGGACCCGTCCCGAAAAAACCAGTGGATACGGTGCATCCCATTTCCTTTGTTTTTCTTGCCAGATTATCAAAAGCCTTCTGCTTAACGGTCTCGTCAAACATATTGTAGTTCAGCCCAATAGCATATCCGCCTTGCGTATCATTCACGGTACCGTCCAAATTCAAAGTTTGTCCTGTTGCCGCATCTACAAAAGTCTGATTCCAGTAAAGCTTCGCCTCATCAGCCTTCAACCTATAGTAAGATGCGTCGTCCTGTTCTCCTAATAACTCAGCATAAACCGACATGAGATAAACATCTCTACCATAGAAAGCATTCCATACCAGGTGACTATCCGTTTTCTGTGGAGCCAGCCAGTCATCGATAGGTCCCATAAAGACCTCTCCCGGCATCCCTTTATTCTCCAAATAAGTGGTGTAGCGTTTCATAGCCTCATAGTTATCTGCGATAACACGCTTATCCCCATATTGTTGGTACATATCCCAAACAATCAAGTGAACGCCACTGCCATAAGTGATGCCACCGAATCCGCCTCCTACAGGTGCAATATTGGGGATATTTCCGTCTGGCAACTGCACATCTCGGACTGATTGGAGATAGCGCAAATAAAAAGTTCGAACATCCCCTTGGTATGATGAGGTACGGAAGAATACATGTGCGTCACCAATCCAGCCCATTCGTTCATTTCGCTGCGGGCAATCTGTAGGCACACTGATGAAGTTCCCCAACTGGCTGTACTTCACATTGGATACTAGCCTGTTTACCAGTTCATGATCTACTTCCACCTTACCACGCATCGTGGAAAGACTGGAAAGCAGGTAGCTCTGAACGTCTTCTAATTCAGGCGCGTCATCTAGGCCTGTGATTTCAATATAGCGGTAGCCATGAAAGGTGAATTTCGGTATATACGTTTCTCCATCTGCATCGCCCCGAAGCATATAAATATCGGTGCTCGAAGCGTCCCTCAGGTTCACCTGTAGCATTCTCCCATAAAGTTCTCCATACGCTTCGAGATTCGGATAGAGCATTTCCCCATATCGAATTCGCACTTCAGTTCCTTTTTTACCTCTGAATGTAAGTACGGGAACTCCTGCTATCTCTTGCTCCAAATCATAGATATATATACCTGGAGCAGGCTCAGTCATGCTTTTAGCTATAAAAGTTTCTACATTTCTGATCGGGGCTTGATAATGGCCAATGAGCTCTGGCTCGCTTTCATTAACTGCTGGCCAAGGCAAGAACAATTCAGGTCTAGAATCGAATTCGCCGATAGGAACAGCTTCTATTATCTCCGGCGTTTTCATGCCATCTATGACAAATCCCGCTTGGGAATAATTCTCATAAATGAAGGCCAAATTGGCATCGAAATGCTCCCCTTGGAAAAAGCCCGCGAAACGGTAAGGACCTTCCCCGTAATACTGCCATTCGTGTTCATTTGTTACGTAAACATCCGATGTTCCATCTTCGTAAGTCAGCACCAATTGTGCCAGTAGGCTTTCTTTATCGCCCCAATAGTTATAGTTCTGCAGGACGAAAGTCTGAGAACCGTTCCACCAGCCCGAAGACAAAGTGAAACCAATTCCATTCTCACCTTCAGACAACAAGTCCATAACATCATAAGTTTGATATATCAAATGTTTGTCAAATTGGCTGGAACCTGGCGCAAAATACTGATCGCTAATCGCCCTGCCATTGATTCTGCAATCATAAATCCCCCTAGCTGTCGCATAAAGTCTCGCTTGCTTAAGCGGTCCTTTGACTGAAAAATCCCTGCGCAGCATGGGGAGTGCATGGCAATCCGGACTTTTGGTCACTCTTAAGTCCGTTCCATCTCCATCCAAATCAATTCCGCAGTCGGTATCCATTTCAAAAAACTGATTAGACGGGTGTCGCAAATAGCTTAAGCGAATACCATCAAAGTGCGCACTTGTTCCCGCACCAACCCAATAACCAATTTCATTGAGTCGCGGAAAGGTTGTGATGTCGTTATTCCCGAGCGGATTTAATTGTCTCCCCATGACTCTCGTTCCTATGGAGCTAGGATTTAATACGGCATCAATGAGTACGCCATCTACATACGCGTAAGCCCCATTACCCACAACATCGATCTTGATTTCATGAGGATCGTATTGATTGGCTTCCGTAATCAGCGGACCTTTCTCTTCCCCTTCAAAGTTAACGATGGGTACTGAAGCAAAAGGAACATGTTTGTTATCATCTCTGTGATAGCCTACCCGATAAATATCCAACGTTGCTGGCTGATTGCTGATGTTGATTTCATACGAAATATAGTTTTCACCTTCTAAGAAGGATTCATTTCTTTCCCTGTTTAACAGTCTGGCATCATTAGCACCAAATACAATTCCTGCCCTAGTTCCACCTGTTGCGATAGTAATCGTACTTCTCAAAGAGAAAATGCCCATGGAATCGCTGCAAACGTAATATTCCGGTGCACCGATCCACTTCGCCCCGTTCCAGGCATCTAATGTCGGATTCATCAAGCCAGTTTCAAATTTGGTCGAGGCAACGGCGATTTCCGATGTTTGGTTCATTGTTATTACCGTAACAAAATATTCCGTACATGGCTGCAGCGCCCTTCCAGCATATGGAGTTCCGATCGAACAGTCCGTATCCATCCAACCACTGTCCCACATATCCAGACCCGTTGGTTTCCCCCCCACAGTAATCCTTACAGCCGTTTGCTTCATGTTCTTCTCATTTGAAATAAATGTCCAGGCAAACACCGGTTCTTTCTCATCTAAACCCATAGGCTCAATTTCATTCATGACCGTAATTTCAGAAATCAGGTAACCCGTCATATGCTATTTGCTCCCTATGCATTGTAGTTAATTTACATGATAATGAAATCCATGAATAAAATCATTAACCTCATTCACCTTAAAAAGTTTACATTTTATGCACTTTTTTATATGGTATAGTTATTCTTTTGAAAGCCTTTTCTTAACAGATGACCTTCTTGGAGGCTACGTACAATGAACCTAGTTGAATTGGACATCATGCTTAAAGCATATTCGGAAGAAGAGCTAGTATATCGTAAGTATTACGATGCCAAAAAGGATCGCAATGCGCTTCAAGTTTTTATGGATAACACTGACATGGAACTTATCAAGGAACTTACAGAAGGAGACTATTTTTCTTCGGGCGGTCGTACAGACATTATCATTCTAAAACACAAAAGATTTACACCCCTTTTCAAACATCGGCATGAGTTCTTCGAATTGATTTACGTATATGCGGGGCATTGCGTCCAGGAGATTAATGGCGAAGTTATTCAGCTAAGTGAATGTGATTTATGTATCATCCCACCCAAGGTGGAACATACAATTGAGGTATTTGATGATAGCATTATCCTAAATGTATTGATAAAGAGAAGTACGTTCAATGAAACATTTCTAGAAATGCTTAAACATGAAACCGTTCTCTCCGCATTCTTTATCAAAGTCCTGTATACAGAGGAATACAATAATTACATCATTTTTCGAACAAATCGAGATCCCAATCTCAAAGAAATCCTTTCCAAGTTATATGTTGAACAACATAACAACAAAAAATATACCGCGAATATCCTATTTAACTTGCTCATGCTTTTTTTCAGCTATTTGCTACGGGATTATGAAAGTCAAGTCGAATTACCCAAAAGTGTAACGAAGAATGATAAGTTGCTTTCGATCTTAGCCTATGTGCAAGATCACTATAAAACAGTAACCTTAGGAGAATTATCGAGTACTTTTCATTTCACCGAATCGTACTTAAGCAAGCTCATTAGAGCTACCTCTGGCCAAACTTTTCTAGATATCATCAAAACAATAAAATTAAATAAAGCCATTGAACTACTTACCTCTTCTGATTTAAAAGTTCAAAATATAAGTGAATCTATTGGCTTTGAAAATAACACGCATTTTATTAGGACATTCAAAAAAGTTTATGGCATTTCACCTAATCAATTCAGGAAAAATAGCAAATAGAGGCCGCTTATGACTACATAGAAAAAGTGGCTAAGCAGGATGTTGATCCTGGCTCAGCCACTTTTTACGTTAATAGTTCCTTACTAACGCTGTTAGAAAATCAGTTTACGAAAAATAGGACTAAGTGTTTCCGCTATATGATAATACCCTAAATCGGAAGGGTGAATACCATCTGTGGTGCATTCCTGGTAATCCGCACCTAACAACTCTGCCCCGTCAAAGAAGTGAAGATTAGCATCCCCTTCCTGCTGCAATCGCTCAATGATGGCCATTTGAAGCCCTTTGCGATCTTCACGACTTCGAAACATCTTGTCATCAAAGGCTTCCTTCGCAAATCGAATCTGCGAGATAACGAGAATGGGAACTTCAGGATGACGGGAACGATAAATTCCAATAAATTCAGGCAAAGACTCCTGAAACCGTTCTAGACTTGGCGCATTACCTTCATAGTCCAGAACAAGCAACGCGGGATCATCAATTTGGCTGATCAAATGGGCAAGCTCCGGCTCCCCTTGTGCATTCCCGGAGAAACCGAGATTCACAATTTCAATCGGTAATTTTCGGCTTAAAATGTTGGGGTAGGCCATACCAGGCCTAGAGGCACAAGCCCCATGGGTGATGGAGGTTCCGTAAATAAGAACCTTCTTGCCGCTAGAGAAGCCAGGAAATCCAGCAACCGATGAGGAAGGATCAAGACCTATCCAAATCTCCTTCACCCCTTGATATAGCGGAAGATTAAGCGTGATATCCCTCATTTCCCACGACAGGGATTCAAAGAGGATGGATTCGTATTCCTCTTTCGACTGATCAAAGCGAGTGGTATTTATATACCGTTGATTTCCCGTTGCACCGATGTAGCAATCAACACCACATTGACCAGTGGCAGGCATCTGGTACATAGTTGCCTTGTCCGCCAAAACGACCCTCACAGAAAGTTTCGGTGAATCGGACTGGAACCGAATTTGCACGCCAGCTGTATAATTCGCAAGTCGATCTACCTCTGATCGAATCGGATGACTTGGTTGGAGCGGCAGTCTTCGATATACCCCATCTTGTTCAAACCACGGCAAACCTGTTATTCGAAATGGTTCGCTGCTAGGAGAGTGCCATTCCCAGTCGCTGTTGATAGCCACATCTATTTTCATATTTCGATCCAGATTCTCTATCTCATTCTTCCTTGATACATTCATCTATTTTCACCGTCCTAAACGATTAGAACCTACCATGAAATATCAATGTTCCCGCTAATCTTCGATAGTCTTATGCAATTCCCAACAATCTTGCCGGATACATCCAAAAAGTGTTCGCCATTCTTCACTTCAACGACGCCGTCTTGTAGCTGCGCAAGAGGTGGGTAAATGGTAACATCTGCCTCAATAAGATTGTAAACACTAAGATTGCGTATTGTGCTGATTTGCTTCTTCACGGTTGGATAGGGCTGATTTTCTCTGCACGTGATGCGAGATGTTTGCTTCTGATTAACAAAAATTCGGCATTCATCATGGAAAGTTCGATCTAGTGCATAAGTAGCCGCTCCTTCTCCAATCATCACAGAATGTCCGATGATCACCGGGGCGCCATCAGGGAAACGTAGCTGAAGCCCAACAGAAGTATCCTGCTTACAGCCGGTAAGGATGAATGCGTTATCATGCCGTGTTATGAACATAAGCGCCGATTCAGAAGCGATCTCCTCCTTCAATTGGTAGAAGGAATAACCGAATTGCTGCAGGAGATAGCGTACGAAAAGGGAGGAATCCACAAATTCCTTGTCCTGCATGACTGGCAAATGCGTGATACCCGCAGTTTGGAATGGCAGCGAACCGCGTACCCAACCCACTTTGCCTCCATCCCATTCCGGTAAAGCTCTAGTTAGACTAAATACACGTTCTGTGCCCGTCTGATTCACACTTGCATGCACTTGCGTAGACCCGTCAGCCAGGTTGTCGACTACTTCACTTAACCCTCCACCTGAAATATGCGAGTGATGGTGCAGTTGATGAGTTCCCTTACTACTTAGGTGTTCTGTATGCTTAATCGTATCCTCTGGCAATGATAAGTTAACGGAAAAAGTACCTTCAAGCGCCTCCTCACTTCTTACATTTAACAGTTGCCGTAGCGCAGGATCTTCGACATTGCCATAGAAAATGATCTTGCCTCCACGACGGACGTAATCGACGATTCGCTGTACTTTCGCTCCTTTAATCCACGAGGCAGATGTAAACAAGACCGTATCTTGAAGCTTAAGCAAGGTATTGTCCTTCATTGCAAAAAAATCATCTGTGCTAAGAACCGTATTCAGCGGCAAGCCTTGGTTAATGGCATTGCGCACAAACCAATCATGGAAAAACACTTCGCTTGAATGCTCGCCAGATTCCGCCATTGCTTCGTGCAGTTCACGAAAAGGGTACAACCAAGTTAAAATCCCCGGCTGGTCGGGTGCATCTTTGAAGGCCTTCTTAATATGAGGAATAACTTCCATCGGGATATCTGCATCCAGCTCGCCTTTTTCCGAATCGATAGTTAAAATTTGAACGACACCCGGGCTCTCTAGTTCCCCCTCCGTATTAATTCGAGCGACGGTGAGCGGGCAATAAATATCATGCGGTTCCCGATCATAGAGGTCCCACCACGGATTTTGCCAGAACCAAGGATCATTGGCATAGAAGCGGAATAGGTAGGTCTGACTCGGCAGCACAGCAATACGTGACATATATCCTGTTAACTCCAAACCGAAATCATAGTTAAGCGCTCCCCATGGTGAGTTTGGCGGTGGGAATTCAACATAATTTCTCTCATACAGATCAAGTAATGGAATACAGTCCTTGGCTAGGTCCATGCCTGTACCGTAATTGGTTCCTCTAATCTCTGTTCGATAATTCGGGCATTCTTGTTTGAATATTTCCCAGAACGACAGCATCTTGGTCGATAATTCTTCGTACTCTGCCATGGCAAGCTGCTTACCATCGTAATTAGCTCCTAGATACGTCCAGGGAAAGTACGACAAGGCAAATCCATTGGAAAACCAAATATAATCAAAACCTAATGCAGGTAAAAAGCTTGCACACTGCCGCCCCAGAAACTCACCAAATGCTGTGCCTTCGGGAATGCCATCAGGATAAGCTGCATAAGCAACATTATCTTCTTTCAGCTTCGACCATCCACACACGACGGTATAGTCCGCCTTCAGCGAGATGAATTGCCCGCCAACTTCAGCGCGATTGATTTCCGGGTGCAGCTTATATTTGAAATCGGAGTAGGCAAATTCAGGTCCAGCGTCAAAAGTAGCTCCTACCTCCATGCGAATGCCATAACGCTCGGCTGCAATTCTTTTAAAGGAAGCGACTATGAATTGCAAATCACCGTAGGTGATTTTTGCTGTTTCGCTAATGTAAGGCTGGGCGATTCGCGGATCAGTGCCCTCTGTAAGGTGGCCGAAGAATTGCTCATTCGCGTATCCCACATAACGAGCCCATTCGATCTCGCGGTGCATATCGCCGTCCCAGACGAGAATCTCACTTCCATCAGCGACCCACAACAGCATGGAACAGCTGTCCGCCATGCCGATCAGAGGAAGCCATTGACGGATTGCCTCCGTACATACGGCTTCGATCGCCTCAGGTGCCATACTCTTGAAAGGCTTGAGGCTCATTTCCAGTGTAACTCTCTGCAAGGAATGCTTTGGTTTACTGGTGGTTGTCATATGACTTCCACCTCAATGCCCAGCACCTTGGCAACATTGCGAATCTTCGAACCCACATGACCCACCCCAAGCGCGAAGTGATGTGTAGGTCCCGCCGAACACCATCTTTCTACGAATTCAGCAACACCGTAATTAAATTTACAGCGTGTATTGGTATTTCCGGTTTGCGGAATTTCTCCTTTAATTGATTCGCCTTCCGTAGCAATCATTTTATATTTGCCTGCAGCTGTTTGTGAAATACTGAGCAAAGTAACAGGACCTGATTTGATACTGAATTCGACACCGATACCAGAACCGCTTTTGCCATGGAACAGATCTAATCCACGAATAATTGGCTGTCCGTCGCTGATCTTAATATTATGTGGACCATCATGCCCGACTAGCACAATATCATCGACGAAATCACAAGGATGCAGCTCTGCAAATGATCCCCCTGCGTCCAGACGATCCATAATTAACATCGCTGCGCAGGTCTTCAAATCGGCTTCTCCGGCAAGCGGAACTCCTTTGCCTGTCAACAGCGAGTTGCCGAGTACCATATTCGATCCGATTCGTTCATATTCGTTATTGTCGAGACCCCGGTAATAATAAGCAAGGCCTGTTAGCCCATTTTCCACAATCAGCTTATCCAGCCCGACCGCAACTTTAGCTGACCAATCGAGATCCTCTTGCTTGATCGGTCTTGTTACCGGATCGATAAAGGGATCGGATATTTTGAAAACACTTTTAATTTCATCCAGTTTATCCGCCGCTTCCTTAGCCGTTACACCATTGACCAACTTGGCTAAATCGCACATCTCCAGCATTTGCACATGCGAACCAAAGGCAGCTGTAAACGCTGTCGGATCGGAGTTCATATCATACATACCCTCGTAGGTATGCCCCATATAGCCGATTTTGGCATATTTGAATGCTCTGCGCGTATTAGCGACTTGGCACCATCCTTGTAATTCCTTCATCGCACGCTCATCATCATAGAGCGTTCCTACGATCATCCCAGCCGCAGGTTTTCCCGCTCGCACCAGTACACCGCCTATTTCAGGGAGTGAACAGATATTATCGTTAACTAACTGCATATAGGTCGTCGTATTACGATAATCAAGACGCTTTCTTGGCTGCAAGGCAACAAGTACCGTTGGAACAGACAAGTTCAGGATCGGGGTAGCCGCCGTCGAAGACGTCACATATGTGCTTAAGAAGCAAAATAGGAAATCCACATCTTGGCTTTTCAAATAGGAGGATGCGGTAAATGACTTATCTACCGTATCGACAAAGCCTGCCGACACCACCTCAACGTCTTGCCTCCGAAGCATCTCCTCAAATTCACGGCCGTAGCCCTCAAGCTCCTCTTTCAATCCTGGAAATTGCGCCCAATACGGCTCATGCCCCACTGTTATCACGCCGACGCGTGCTTTTGCTTTTTGGAATAAACTACTCATTTCCCTTCATCTCCCTTACTTCATTTTCTTCTTTAAGCTTAGTAAAATCAGTCTATTGAAACAATGAAGAATACAATAATTATTTCAACAATTCTACGATTTCGTTTATAATAAGAGAACGATTACAAACCTGACAAAGACAGATAAAAGGAGACTATTATGATCCAACCAGTTGCCGTCTATTTTGAGAATTGCGAACCCAATTGGCATGTACCGAAGGGTATGACTAACAATCATATTGTCATCCTAATGACGAATGGAAACATCCGCTATACAATTGAGGACCAAATCTTTTCGATGCAGAAGGGCGACCTTCTATTTGTCCCTCAAGGTGTTTGGCGCAGCGCGATGAATCCAACTAAAGAACCGCATGATATGTATGTCGCGCACTTTCACTATCAAGGAGATGGGGATGGACTTCCCCTGCTCATCACACCTAATCGTTGCATAACCAGACCTTTTAACTTTGACTATATGAAGCAAAGATTTTCGCTTTTAACTCAGCATTGGCTGCGTAAATCCGTCTATTCGCATACAATTTGCCATAGCATCCTGCTTGAAATCCTTGCTGTTATGAATGAAGAAATCGAGTCGCAATCCACACAAGGCAAATCGTATAGCATCGTTATGTTGCTACAAGCCTACATTCTCGATCACTATCACAGAACGATTACTTTGACGGAACTAGCTGAATACGCAGATCGTACACCGAATTATGTCAGTACCATTTTCAAACAAGTTACTGGACTATCCGTCATCGACTACATCCAGCAGATCCGCATTGCCGCCGCCTGCGACCTGTTAACCAACTCACAAATGAACGTAGGAGAAATCTCCGATTTTCTCGGATTCTGCGAGCAATCCTATTTTAATAAAGTGTTTAAGAAATGTACCGGAACCCTACCTTCAACCTATATGAAAGAGAAAGTTCAGGTATGGAAATCTTAAGCTGTTTTCATACCTCTTACTTCAGAATTCCGATAAGAGCCACATGAAAATTCGTCCCTGCGCAATCCTCTCGATTGCCGTGAACAACCTCCAGCTCTATCTGATGCAGTCCTTCTTCGAGATCATCCGCGATCCAGTAGATACGGAACCAACCCCCGTCCTCGCACCAATCGGGACGATCGCGACAAGTCGTGATCGCAGGGCCCCCGTCCAGCTGATAGGTGAATTCAGCTGACTTTTTGCCAAAGTCGAAAGCTAGGGCTACTCCCTTGCCTGTAAAAGAAAAAGAAAGCTTAGCCCCAATTGCTGATGTGCTTAATATCTGATCAACCCAAGGCATCTGGGGCGCAGCGCGTCTAGTCATCCATGGACCTTCCAGCTGAACCTCATCGAATGAGAGCGTATCCGCTTGCCCCCAATGATGACGATTAAGCGGCGTTGGGAGCGGTTTATCGATTACGTCACTCGCCTCATCGAGCGCTGTTAGCAATTCTTTTTCTAAATAGGCAATCACACACTGCCCATAACTTAGACTGCCTCGATGCTTAGGATGCAGTCCATCTGGCAACCACTCGTCCCAGGTCATCCGGCCTCTCTTCACTTCCTGCCAGGCATGCTGTCCAACCCAAACCGTGCTGATGTCATAATGTTCCGCTAATTCTTCGAATTCAGCGATGCTGGGAGGAACCTTACCCTGAGACATGTCCTCATACATTCTCTGCGAGTAGGTATAGATAAAAACGAGCTCACTGCGTCCATCTGCCAATAGCTTGCGTATTAATCCCTCTCTTGCTCTCATCCGCTGTTCAGTAGGTGTATTGTAGTCATTGACGGCAAATTCAATGAAAATCAGATCACATTGATGGTTGATTAAGTCCCGCTGTGCTCGGAAAACAGCCAAATCGCTGCCTGTCGCACCAATTGCCGCATTCTCCACAGTGATACGTGCGTGAGGAAACGTTTCTACAAACCAGCGCGCGACTGGTTCCGGCCAATTCGCCATCACTCTGCTGTCACCTGTAATAGATCCACCGATGAAACCCAACGTTAATTTTCCTTTTTGCAGTTTACTGCGGACATGTGTTAATCGATTGCGAACCTGTATGGTCTCCATTTTGCATTCATCTCCATGTGATTTTCAATTGTGGTGAGCCCCTGAGATGCAGCCCAATCCCTAGTTTAAACGTAGCTAACAGAGGCTTGCATGTATACTGTAAATTACGTCGAAACTTCCGATAATTGTAGCGAAGAGGTTGCATTCCGTTAGAAATAGGTCCAAATACGAGCATAGAGCCCTGTTTAGGAGCTATATGATTTATGTTGGTTACTTTAAGTTTTGCAGATTATATTTACTTTTACTTTTATATAAGCTATTCTCACTTCTACAAGGCATGGAAGGAGCCAAGATAATTAATGAAATTAAACATCTTATTTGCCTCCAAAAGCTTTCTTTTAAAGATCGTCTTGTGGATTAGCGCATCCGTTCTGCTCATTGTTGGTATTCTGTCTGTCATCATTTATTGGAATGCACAGAGCTTAATGATCAGCAAGGAATCCGACAACAGTAAAAAAATCCTGCTCCAAGTCAATTACAATACGAATATTATGAATGAAACCATAAGTCGACTTACGCAGTCCCTCTATTTAAATAATGATATTACTTCCATTATGTACGCCGAGCAGGAGAATATGGTTGATGTCATCAAACGTATTAATAACGTCGTTAATTCACTAACTTCCTCTTATCCCTACATTCACTCGATCAGTGTATATAACCGCAATCTCGATCAATTTTATAATGCCGGCTCACCGATTTTTTTCGATGATCCTCAGTTGTTAGCGTTATTTGATTCGAATCAAATACTTCCCAAATTAAAGCCCATTTTTCGGGATATTCACAAAGTAGTGAATAGTGATAACAAAAGTGAACGTGTTCTCTCCTATTTTATGTATGAGACGGACATGAACGCTGACAAACCGAACGGTGCTGTGGTTATTAATGTGAAACCCGAATGGCTGCTTGGCAACATTAAGCAAATTAATAAGGTTGACCGGCAACAAGGAAATAACATTTATATCCTTGATCAGCACGGGGACTATATGAATGAAGATGATAATCGAGAAGATCCGCTTAAATTGAAATGGTTAAAAGACGAGGTTGAAAGTCACACCAAAGAACCTTTATCTTCATCTTCAGAAACTGAAAGTTCGTTCAAAAGTAAATATATGGATACGCAGTATTTAATAACCTACCTGTATCTGGATAGTATTAACATGACGTTATTGAAGATTCAGCCCACGCTAGAGGTATATGGGTATATTCAAGGCTTTAAGACGAGTATTATCTTCATTACACTCATTTTCGTTGTGATGGCTATTATTATTTCCATCAGCATTTCCCGTAAAATCTATGGTCCTATCGGCAATCTCGTGCAAACGATTTCATCTGGACGAATTCATAAATTCGAACAAAGAAGCAAGGGCGATGAAATATCCTATTTGGATTATGTCTATAAGCAGTCCATGGAAACATTGAAGCTCTACGACAAACAAATCTACCAATACGGGGATGTGATGAAGCACTACTGGTTAAACCGCATACTTACGGAGAATTTGAAAATGGATACACCTGAGCTGGAACGTATTTTCCATGAAATGAAGATAGCTTTGCCACTAGACAAATCTTATGCCGTTTTACTTCTGAAAATAGACAATTACAAGGATTTTCAGCGCAGCTTTTCTTCCAAAGATAAGGAAACAATACGCTATGCGATGATTAACATCACCTCAGAATGGATTTCACGAACCTATATTAATGAAGGTCTTGACTTAAAGGATGATCACGTTGTTTTAATTCTTAGCCTTCCAGATAAGCATGACGATTTTGAAAGCTCTGTGACATTATTGATTCAAGAAGCGCAACAGTATGTCCAGCAGTTTTACAAAATTACGTTTACAGTGTCCCTCAGTCCTATCTCTGGAACCATCGATTCCTTACATAGCCTCTATAATAAAGCCTTGGATCAAACTGTCTATCGCTTTAACTATGGCCATAATGCTATTCTCGATGCCAGAGCCTTGCTTCTTAACGAGAATAATCCTAAAACAGGATACGCCAAGAATCTAGAAACTAATTTGCAGGATGCCCTTCGTAAACGCAACTTAGCCCATATTGAGGAAGCTATGAGACGACTATTCGACAGTATTGGTCAACTCAATTATTATAATGCTCTTGCTTCAACATTCCGGCTATTAGAAACGACAAAGAAAACGTTAGAATTCAGTTCAGACCCGGAAACTCCTTCGCTTATGATTGATCTCTCTAGCTTTTCGCTTCAGCTTATGGAGAAAGAGACTTTAAACAGTATCTACGAAACGATCATTGGTGCAATTCGAGAATCTATGCAAACAGAGCCAGGAGGAACAACCCCTAAAGTAAATCATTATGTCGTAGAAACGGTATCGGAGTACATCGAGACACATTTCCAAGACCCCTCCCTCTGTTTAGCATCCATTGCTTCTATTATGAAAATATCTCAAAGACGTCTGGGCAATCTCTTTAAGGAGGCCATGCATGTTTCCGTTGCCGACTTTATTAATGAAACAAGGCTGGCCAAAGCAGCCGAGTACTTAACCCAGAATGAAATCAGCGTACGTGAAATTGTAGAAAAAGTAGGCGTAGTAAACGAAACGTATTTCTTTAGTTTATTTAAAAAGCATTTTGGCATAACCCCTAAAGAATACGCCTTAAAAAGCAATGTCAAACAATTAAAAACTCAAAACACGGAGTTAGAAACGTAGCCTACATCCCTACATCCCTACATCCCTACATCCCTACATCCCTACTTCCCTACATCCCTGCATACCGAGAACCAACAACAAACGAAAGAGGCCTATCAATGAAATATAAGATCATTCAAACGGAACGTGCCAAGAGCTTAATTGAGTCACTTTCATTCCGACAGTTATTGAATCAAGTATGCTGCCCAACTTATGGTATGGTTAGCAAGGAGCGCGTAGAAGAATTCGGAGCCATGTTCTTTCATCCAATGGAACGGACAGAATTACAGCACGTTATCCAAGGTTTCAAACAGAATTGCAGCATCCCTCCTTTTATTGTTAGTGATCTCGAATGCGGTCCTGGCAATATGATCCTAGGCGCAACGAAGTTCCCTTACATGATGGGGTTAAGTCAGGCCAACTCGGCAGAACTCGCTTATGAAGTGGGGAGAAGCACTGCAATCGAAGCAGGAGATCTTGGCTATAATTGGACATTCTCGCCAGTGGCCGATTTATCCGTTGATCCTGATAGTCCTGTTGTTAGCATGCGCAGCGCAGGCAAGAATCCCGATCAGGCCATTAAGATTGCTAGGGCTTATATGAGCGGGCTGCAAGATCATGGCATGATGGCTACAATTAAGCATTTTCCCGGTGATGGTTATTCCTCTTGGGATCAACATTTGACGACACCGCGCCTTCCACTGGATGCAGCCGCATGGAGAAACGGGCCGGGACGCGTCTTCCAAAGCCTGATCGATCAGGGAGCAATGACGATAATGCCAGGGCATATTGCCTTCCCCGCTTTTGACGAACCGGATGAGCGCGGACTCTATCCACCTGCAACGGTATCGAAAAAGCTGCTGATTGATTTGCTGCGACATGAGATGGGATTCGAAGGATTGGTCGTGTCGGACGCTATTGAGATGGGCGGAGTTGTCGGCTATATGAACTACTACGATGCTTGTGCTGCGGCTTTGACGAACGGCTGCGATATGCTGCTATTTCCAAGAATGGACGAACGATTCTACACGGAGATGGAACGTAGATTCAATAGCGGTACGTTATCACTGGAAACACTCCGAGATCGAGCTGGCAGAATTGTGTCGCTCAAAGAGCAATTTGGTCTTTTCGAAGAAACGCTGTTTGCTTCTAACAAAGTGATACCAGATAAAACAGCACATGCAGCATTAGCCGAAAGCGTTGTCAAACAAAGCATTACGTTGGTCAGAGATCGAGAAGGATTGCTACCCTATCCACTCTTACCTGAGACCAAGGTTCTACATGTTGTTATTATGAATAATTACGACCGTTATGAGGCACTGCTGGAAAGAATGAAGCGAGAAATCGGACAATACTCCCATTCTGTCGATCAATGGGTCGATCCCGGTCCTGATGCCTTATTCCACGCTGTTGCCGGAAATGTGTACGACGTCATCATCTGCTCAATCGGCAGCCGCCTTAGCTACGGCTTGAATGTTGTTCGACTGCATGACGAAATAGCGAGAAACATGATGGGCGGGTGGACGAAATTTGATACGCCGATTATCTTCGTTTCCCACTTCCATCCTTTCGTTCATAAGGAATATGAGGCTTCCATCGACACCATCGTGAATACGTATGGAGATATCGACTGTACAGCCGAGTATCTGTTACAGGCGATTACAGGCAAAATGCCGATGAATAGAAACCTGATTGCCCACGATTAATGTATACAAAAGGCCGACCAAGTTAACAGCTTAAACTGTTACTTGGTCGGCCTTTCTCTTTAAACGTTATTGAGCCCAATCGAATACGACGGAGAAGACGTCATTAGGATGCAAACACAATTGTTCATAAGCTGATGGCGCTTCCGTATAAGGAACAATGCGATCAATATAAAGTCGGGGATCAATGACTTTTCTCCGAATGGCTTCAACAGCATTCAATCGGTCTTCATTCCCACGGTCACCGGGCATGAGAAGAAGAACACCTTCCGAATTCAAATCAACCCTTGGATCAAGGCTTAGTTTATTTATGTACGTGCCTTGATAGACGATACGCGGCCAATGACCGACAATTCCTGAAATTGGATTTACATAATACGTATTCAGATCCCGATACACATGCGGTGTCCGGCGAATCAGCTTATGAGCAAGCGTTGCCCCCTGCGTGGAACCTGAAGCTTCAATAACGATATTGGCACCGCCATCACAATAGGCAAGTATGCGTTCCACAGCATCTGGGTCAGTGGCCTGAACACAAGCGTGAACACCATAACGTAAGGAACGTTCAAGTCTGGATTCCGCAAGATCTACAGCAATTACCCGACATCCTTGGTTGACTAGAAGTCCCGCAGAGAAAGCCCCAATGACTCCCTGCCCGATGACCACCGCACATTCATCACGCTGTGGCTGCGCCGCCATGACTCCACGCAAGCTGATCGCCGCTACCTGACTAACAACATAGTCCAAGGGATCGGACCCTGCTGGCAGTAGAATAGGCTTATCTTCTACCCCAACATGATGCATACTCGCCTGCCCTCCCCATTGCGAATTGATGTCCTTCGGACCCGATTGTGGATTGTAGCTGAGAAGGTCACCCACACGATAACCCTTTACATTCCCGCCTATTGCGACCACCTCACCAACAGCCGCATACCCAGGAATTAATGGGAATTTATCAGCTGCACCATAGTGACCACCCAAGACGCGTGTTTCCGTACCGCTTGAAACGAAGGTATATCGTGTTTTTACAAGCATTTGATTCTCTGTCATTTCTGGTAATGTAAATGTACCGAAGCCCACTTTGTTAGCACTTTCAAATACGATGGCATGAATCGTCGTCATCTCTACCTGCCTCCATTATTAATCCGTAAATAGATAAACAAAACGAAGATCCGTAGACCCTCGTTTTGTCATCCTCACAAGGTTACATCTCAAATACAATCGTTGGATTGGTTGTAATAGAAGCTACAATTTCTTTGTACACGCCTCCATAGGTCACCCCAAACGTATACGTACCAGGCAATAATTCCTTGCTGATCTCACCACCCGTTGTAGTTCCCACGGTTAGCCAGCCCCCCGCATAGTAGCTCACGGTGCCGCCGTCCAGCAGATGGCCTTGATTATCCTTCAGTTGTACCTTCACCTTGACCGTTTGGAATGCTATCACGGGGTCAGCGCTTACTTGCTGTGCATGCTCCTTATAGGTCCCCTCATAGGTCATGCTAAAGGTATAGAAACCAGACAGCAGCTCCTTGCTGACTTCCCCGCCAATTGTGCTTCCCATCGTCTGCCAGCTACCCGCATAGTAACTTACACTGCCGCTGTCGATCAGATTGCCCTGACTATCCTTCAGCTGTGCTTTCACCTTAACCGTCTGGAAGGCAACCACTGAATCAATGCCTACGTTCTGTACTTGTTCCTTATACGTCCCTGCATAGGTTATGCCAAAGGTATAGGAACCAGGCAACAGCTCCTTGCTCACTTCGCCGCCAACCGTACTGCCCATCGTCAGCCAGCCTCCCGCATAGTAGCTCACGGTGCCACCTTCCATGAGATGGCCTTGGCTATCCTTCAGCTGTGCCTTCACCTTAACCGTCTGAAAGGCAACCAAGCCATTCGTTCCTGTATGCTGTACTTGTTCTTTATACGTTCCCCCATAGGTCATGCTAAACGTATAGCTGTTGGCGGGGAGGTTTTTGCTTACTTTGCCATCGGTGCCCGTTACACCAAACTCCTTCCAGCCCCCATCATAGTATGTCACGATGCCTCCGCTCAGCGGATTGCCGAAACTGTCTTGAAGCTGCACCACTAACGGCGATGTCGTTACCGGTGGCATCGGATCCGTAACAACCGGTCGAACTTCCACATCGTCTAGGTAATAGGAATCCAATCCTGCGGGTAAATCCGTGAACATATACATGGACATATTCGTTACAGTACCTGTCTCTTGAAGGGTATACATACCTTCTAAATGCGTCCAAGACGAGGCACTTAAAGGTTGACTTGTTAAGATAATTTTTTGCTTTGTAACACCATCTACCTTGTAAGTCAATCCTAACCGCAGTACTACACCCGCTGTGGATTCTGGTGCCAATTTGGCCCAAGCCGAATAATAGTACTCATTTCCTTTTAGAATATTAGCAGGAAAGTTAAGGCTTCCAAAGGCATTCGTCTTGGTGATCTTTAATGACTGGCTTCCGCTATGCGCTTGGAGCGTACTCATCGTCCTCACAATTTCCCACCCGGAATAAAGTGGAGTTGCCCCCTCCATACCTGGATCGCTAATCAAGTTGCTGCCTACGCTAGGAGCAAGCACCGTCACGACAGCCGTTGCTGATTTACCGCCTTTTGCAGCTGTCACTGTAATCGTGGCTGTACCGGAACTAATCGCATGCACAGTTCCCGTCGCATCCACCGTTGCCACATTGGGATGATCAGAGCTCCAAGTTACGGCTTTGCTTGCATCGGTTGGCAGCACCGTCACGACAAGTGCCTCTGACTGCCCCAAGGTCAAGCTCAGAGAAGATTTGTTCAGGTTTACCCCAGTGACTTCAATCCAACTCGTATTTCCTTTAAAAGAAGCCCAATCCGTCAAAACACCTGTTAGAAGTGCAGGTTTGTTCGCATTCACAAGCAAGCTGCCCGCTTGACTTCCAATAGAGATCTTGGTTCCTACGCTGATGCTGCCAGCAAATCCAAATAATTGATCCCTTCTCATGATGCCTTCCGTCAATACTCTGCCCGACTGTCCTGGTGCAATGGGCTCCAATGTAATCCCTATGAAGCTCTCCGCCGAATCACCAGGTGTCATGAGGCGCAATGTCGTTTTATCGGTATCAAAAGATACAGCGGCAAATCGCGGAATGCCAACTTGCGTATGGTTCTCCAGCGTCATTTGTTTATCGGGAAATTGCGGATAATATTCGTTCCCGGTTACGTTATATTCTACCGCATAGCCTGAAGTGCCCAATACGCTATTTATGACATTGATGATATAAGCGTTGGTCTGTTCCGTATAATCTTCATTAAACAGGATCGTCTTGGTCGTCCCATTCTCAAAAAGTACCTGCAAGGTTTTGGGATTGACTGTACCATCTCCTAGCCTTCTTCCGAGCGTATTATTCACTTGGATATTGGAACTCAACCCTACCTTAATCCCTGAGATATCCCAGTAACCGTACAAGTAACCCTTCAGACCTCCGCCGCCATCGCGGGTGATATACGTTCCCAGAATATCCGACACAGCACTCCCACTAACCTTCACAGTGGAGCTGCTTCCCGTGGATGAACTGAATAGCGCCAGCGCTCTTCCTCTGTGACCGTCCAAATAACCGATGGGTGTACTGTGATTGAACGTAACGTTATAGTCCGCGTGATTCGCATATTGGTTTTCCGGTTTTTGCGTGATCCAAGGCGAATCATTTTGAAGCATATAGGTGCCTACGAATTCACTGTTGTTAAAGATCACTTCATCCTGTGTTCCGCTTCCCAAAGATTGTATAACAATGGGGTTTGACAGTACTGTTGAAACAACCTTGCTGTTATTGATGATATTGATTTGAGGTTTCGTAAAATCTTCTCGATTATGCACATACCAACCGTTAGCCTTGGAAACAAAGGTGCTATCATAGAATGTTTCTACTACACCACTCGCTGAACCATACCCCCAAGCATGGGAACCATTACCGCTACTTCCTCCCCACACCTGTGCGGGATCTAAATCCGCCGGAGGCGTCACACCAGGATGCGCTGCTATCCAGTTCTTCCGGTAGTCGACCGCTTCCAGGTTGCCATAATGCTCAATGTAGACATTTTTGATAATATGGACGGCATCTTTATTTTTACCGCTAGCCTCGCTGTGAAGTGGATATCTCATGTTTTTGCCCGTAATCTTCAGATTCTCTAGATTAGCCGTTCCTTGCAACCACAAGGTCGATTGTTCGGTGATTTCACTATTCGTAGCCGATGGGCTATTCTCTCCCTTTAGCCAAACAAGATCCCTGTCTGTGCCTCGGAGCGTCACATAGGGTTTTACCACCCAATTCTTCTCTGTGTACACGCCAGGATATATCTCAATCACATACTGTTTCTCAGCGCTGCTATCCTTAATGCTGTCATTCGCCAACTTTGGTGACACATAATCACCTGTTCCATCGGGCTTTACCGTTAAGGTTACCGTTTCGTTCGTTCTTTCGATGACGGTTACTGTACTCGTAGCGCTTTTACCGCTATCAACGGTGATCCCCGTGATTTGTGCGACGCCTAGACTTCGTCCATAAACGGCGCCATTCACATCCACGGTGGCCACTTCCGGATGATCTGAATGCCAGACAACCTCTTTATTAAATGCATCGGCAGGCAAAATGACAGGCAGCAACGTTTTCGTTTTACCTTCCATAATGGACGTGGAGCTTTGATTCAGGCTCATATCTGTCACATATACCCAGGCAGGTGTTTCCTTATAGGTGACTGGCCTTACTGCTACATCATCCAAATAATATACGTCATTCTCAGCCGGCAAGTCTGTAAATACATACATCGTGACATTCGTAACGTTTCCTGTCTCGTTAATGGTATTCTTGCCCTTAACCTGTTTCCACTCCGTACTGCTCAGAACAGGGCTGGAGTTTAGAATTTGCTGCTTCACGACACCATCTAAGTTATAAGAGAGACCGAGCCTTAGTACTTTGCCAGGTGTCGGATTCGATTGAAGCTTCACCCATGCGGAATATTCGTATTCCCTCCCTTTCTCAATATTCACTGGAAACTGAATACTGCCGTGTTGGTTCGTCTTCGTAACTTGCAAAGATTGGTGCCCGCTATGATACTGCTCCGTATTCCGCTCCCTGATCGTTTCCCATCCGTTTGGAACAAAATCCGCTTCCATACCCGGATTAGAAATCAGGTTATCTCCATTTACAGCTACGCTTGACGCCGTATCCAGCGTGATGGCATCAACACCAAAATCCCCTTGTGCATTCGTCGGAACCACTTTGATTTGTTTAATTGTGCCGGTCCATCCTGCATGATTACTCGGATCCCATACATACTCCCTGAAGTTTGGATCATTAGGCAGCACGAATGTCGTCAGCTTATTTAGTGAATGCCATTCAGAGGATGTAGACGTCCTGAAATATACCTGAGCTTCAGTACCGCTTGTGTCATTCCTAAGTGTTATCTTAACCCTCTTAATGGAGGAAGCAGCGAAATTGATGTTGTCTGGTGAAATCAGCTCAGGCCCGCTCCCTGTTGAGGTTGCTTGATAGATTCCGCCTGCTGTCTGACCTCCCGTTACTTGATTGTTCGTCGTCCAACCCTCAAAAGTGATAAAGTCCCAAACCTTGGCTGTGGTATACAAATCGACAGTCTGAGCACTCGAATCCCAATTCACAACATATCCAAAAGCTTGATTGAAGAAAGTAGCTGGGATTAACAGCTCGCCCGATGGCCGCAGTTCAGGAGCATGCTCCAGCAGGATACTCTGGCTGTCTTTATACGCTGTCTGTTCACCGACCTTGAGTCTGTATACCCGATTGTCTTTCACGCCAATTAACGTTTGCGTCGATGCCTCCCACTCTGTGCTGGCACCGATCAACTTCAACATCTCCCCTGCCGGAACCATGACCGTTTGATCAACTACTGCTGGCTTTTCATAGAATTGGGCTTTCTTGCTGTCGACTTTCACATTGATACCTGCATCAGGCGAGTAAACAACCCCAATGGCATCTATGCTGAAATCTCCAGGAACTGTTAAAGGATCAAATCGGATCTGCCGAATAACCCCTTCCCATTTGGCAAGCTTCCACATATCAACCACATAATCGGTATAGCCAGTTTCATTGCGTTCTACATAAAAGCTAACGGATTTGACTTCGTTCCAGGTCGTATCCTCATTCGTAATAAAGAACACCTGACCTGAGGAACTCTTATTGCTCTTCATTCTGATTTTCAAATAGGGATGCGCTGAAGCCTGAATATCTAAGTGGTCCGCCGACATAAGGCCGGGATCAATATTCGTCGCTGTTCCTGAGTAGGCGCCATTATTCACCACACTATTGCTGACCTGTTTCTCCACACGCCAACCCTCGGAATCGCCGTTGGTATTGAATCCCCAGAACAACCCGTACTGGTCCGTCACAGCTGGCGGCGTCGGCGTCTTTAACGGCAATACGCGACCCGGCGGATGCAAGATATTTATCCTTTCCTTCTGAGCTTGCGTTGGCTGTACATCGGAATGCGCTGTAGCACTGGTAAATACATGTCGGATTGCGTCGAGGTAGCCAAAACCCGCTAAACCTGCAGGCATAATAAAATGACCTTCCCCTAACTCGTTCCAATTATCCAACATCACCATTTTCTTACCTAAGCTGCCCGTCGGCATCGATGGCTGTAAGGTATCCTTGGTCCACTGTGCAACAGATTGGAACTCCGAAGGCGTGGTGTAATAACCTGAATTGCCTCCCCAAGCCAAATCATCTCTTCCCATACTGATCATCGGCAGGGCATCGATGATGCCTGCATCGCGTTGAGCCGTCATGTACGATTTCTGAACGTCTTCATGCCCACCTACGCTGCCCCAGGAATAGGCATAGACGGCGTCGAAACCAGCCAATTTTCGGTCACTCATGGACTGTGCGTCCGATGCTGAAGTAGTCGTCAAGAGAATCATGTCATCAAACCCTAGAGTTTTGACTGCGTTTCTCAAATAATCCATCTCCGCCTTGACGCCTTCCAAAGTACCTCCGAAATCGCGTTTGAGAGCGGTAAGGCTATAGATGGAGAGAACTGGTTTATTATCAATCACCATATAACGTGGGTCCTTGAAATAATACTCGATCCAGTAAGGCACGATATTCGAGCGGAAATCCTGGCTATCTTTCGCTTTGGATGCCCCATTCTCCCACATAATAGCGAACTTCGTTTGATCGCTATATTTGGCGTCGAAATACCCATCATGCAGCGAGTTATGCAGATAAGGCTCTTTTACTGGAAAGCCTTCCCCATATGAGGGTCTAAACCAACATGAGATTTGGTAATCAATGCCGTGCTCAGCCATCCACTTGCTCTCCCAATCGGCCGTCTCTGGGTTCCCCTCGTCATAGTAACCCAAATAGGGTTGCCGCTCCGAGTAAGGCGTAATCGTATCCCAACCGAGATGATTGCCTTCCCTCCAAATGGGACAGCTTTGAATACCGATTGCCTGATCTGCAGAGATCGCAGGGGTCGGAGCAGGCACATAATCCGCTGGAAGCGACACATCTTCATATACCAGAATATCGTCCAGCCATATCACACCTTGCGCTGTTGCCGATGCCGTAAATGCAATGCCGTCTAAACTTGTGGAGGAAGTGTCGAATGGCACTCCTTGTGCCTGCCGCTTTCCATTTACATAAATATCCGCCGTGGCATTCGACATATCTAGCACCACTTTGACTTCATACCATAGATTAGCCATATAATCATAAAAAGGGACGGGCTGACCTACCTGATTGATGTAGGAGAGCTTACCATTCGCGGTTAACAGCTTCATCACAGTCGTATTACCACGCAAGACTTCTGCAGAATATCCATCCTGTTTTTCTGGGATGAGCATCTTGTAAGCAAACACAGTATTGGCCGAAGTGATAGGTATGTTTTTCTTCAGGCTCATCTCACCACTAGCCCCTGCGGTATTCAGTTTGAGACTAAATACATCGGGACGCACTGCGCTTTTCATTTCCTCGACCGCTACAGTTCCGCCTGCAGTAGCGATCTGCCAATCTTCAGGCAGAAATCCTGGCATCAGGGAAATGAATCTTTCATTGACCGCATATCCCTTGTGGATTTTAACGGGGGCGAGGAAGATATCCCCTTTGGAAGCCGCACCAGTCTGAATTTGCACATGGTCGAGACTGGTTACGGCATTCTTAAAGCTTGCATTGGAAGCTTTAAGGACACCATTAATAAACACATCCGTGGAATTTGTACTTATATTCGCAATGACTTTAACACCATACTCCGTATTTACCGTATAGGATTGCAATGTCTGTATAACCCCGCCGGACGTCTCTAAACTAAGCTCTCCATTGCGGGTCACCATACTAACAGCCTCTGTGTCATTACTACTGAGCTGCCATTTGACCCCATCCATCATCGCAGATAGCTTAAAACGATACTCCAGTGTAATAACACCTTCATTTTGTTGGATGAACTCCCTGCGGATAGAGACCGGCAAGGTTGTATTCGTATCACTCATTTTGAACCAGTTCAGATAGGAAGAGGATAGACTGCCCCCTGCCTTGCGGACATCCCAACTAGAAGGCAAGACATCCATCGTGTTGTTATTGGGAAAGGAGAAACTCTCGTCAACCAGATAACCTCTCTGAATCGGGACATCCTCCGCTTTCGCGGTAGTTGATTGTAGAATGAATACAAGTACCATTAGCATACAAGCACAGATGATCGCACCAGCGGCCCATCTTCTCTTGTCCATCAATGATCACACTCCCTTATAAGTCGTATTGAATACGCTTCCAAATCCTATTCACTATTTCCCCCTATATCTGTTGCTTTTCATCTAAAATTGGAACCGAGTGAAGAAGAACCCGGTTCCAACTTTCAATTACTTATTTTGCGCTTTCCAAGCGTCGAGCTGCTTCTGAGCTTCGGCTTTAATTTTCTCCAAGCCAGCATCTTTCAATCGCTGCTTCATTTCACCCAAGAACTTATCATAATCAGGCATCGCACCTGAATATAAAATGGGTTGCAGTTCCGCATAAACAGCATTAACTTGAGCTATTTCGGATTTCACGACTTCCCCATTAAAAAGAAATCCTAGGATGGATGATGTTTTGGCTTCATTATTATTTTTTTGCATTTGCTCTAGGGATGCCTTCGAGTTCCAGCCTGAATCCCATTGATCCCATAGCGGCCCCAGCCAGTTATGCCAGATTGCCCAGGTTTGTTCTGCTCCGCTCTTCGCATCTACAGACATGGCGTCTGTGCCAGCACCGGATTTAACCGTATAGTTCTTTCCTTCTAGCCCATAAGCTAGTGTGTTGGACAGTTTCTTATCTTTCCAAACCAAATTAAGCAGTTCCATTGCTCTTTCTGGATTTTTCGATGTTTTGGAGATGGCGGTTGCCGCCCCTACCATATTACTTGTTGCTATAATGGGATAAAATGCAAGCGATTCCACGGTTGGAAACCCAAACAACGCTGTCGACTTCGAACCATCCTCCGTATATCCCCCAGAATCACGCATGATCGCATATTTCCCCGACTTGGCTTCAGCCGTGAAATCCGTTTTGATTGCCGCATCTTTGGCTACATACCCTTTCACATAATAGTCGTGCATAGTGCGATAATTGTTGACGAATTGGGGAATGTCTGTTTCCAATACGAATTGGTTCGCCTTTTCATCATATCGGATCCCTTTGGTTACATTGGTATGGTCTGAAATAAAGTCCCCTGGTGCAGAAACTGTTTTCGTGACCAGTAATGGCGTTATCGTAGGCTCATTCTTCTTAATCGTTTCTAAATATGGCTCAAGATCTTGTAAATTCTTTATTTTCTTATAATCCAGATTGTACTTCGTCACCAAATCTTTTTTGAACACAATGCCATTCGGCGTGGTAAAAGGTCCCTGACCTGGAATCGCCATAATCTTGCCATTATACGTAACAGACTTCCAAGCACGTTTATCCACTTTCGCGAGAATATCCTGCCCGTATTTCTTCAGAAGATCGTCCAGTGGCAGGAATGCACCTTTTTGCACATTGGAATCAATCGCATTCGTCCAGTTCGAGGTAAATACAAGGTCGTACGGTTCACCGGAGGCTGACATTAGCTTCATTTTGTCTTCCCAGCTTGCTGCGTCAATAAAGTTAAAATGCAAATTCGCGTTTACACCGCTTTTAATCGTTTTATTCGCTTCCGCTTCAATCGCCTCTTGATCTTTCATCGTATCAATCGGTTTACGCATATACCAGCTGATGTTCACCAACTCTTTGGTTGGCTCGACTGCTGTTGTCGTTTTGGGAACTGCTGAACTGCTGCCCGTGGCATTAGGCTCTTCTTTCTTATCTGTACTGCACCCGCTAAGTACCACGGAAACCAATAACCCCATCGACACCACGCCGCCTACCACTTGCTTTGTCTTTTTATTTCCCCTGCTCACAAACATACCTCCCTAAGAATATGATGTTCATTTATATATAACAGACACATGACATAATTTCCATGCGCTGGACTTACTTTTATGAGCTACCCTTTTACAGATCCAACCGTCAAACCTTGTACGAAATATCGTTGAAAGAATGGGAATATGACCAGCATCGGGCCTGCTGCAAGAATACACATCGCCATCCGCGCAGCTAAACTTGGTACTTGTTGTCCTGGCTTAACCAGGCCATATTGCATCGCTTCGGCGCTATTGAGGAACTCCATGTTGCGCAGTACGCGAATGAGTAAATACTGCAGCTTCATCTTATTTTCGTGGTCGATGTACAACAGGGTCAGCCACCAGTCATTCCAATACTGCAAGACCAGGAATAAGCCAAGTGTCGCCAACGCCGGTTTACTAAGAGGAATGACGATACGTGTGAAAATGGTAAGCTCGCTTGCTCCATCGATCTTGGCGGATTCAAATAAAGCGTCAGGCAGGGTTTGTAAGAAGCCTCTCATTAACAACACATGCCAACCTGTGATGAGGAATGGAAGAATCAGTGCCAAGAGGTTATTTTTCAAATCCAGCCAACTTACCATCAATATGTAAGATGGAACCAGCCCACCCTGGAACAGCATAGTAAAAAATACATAGAACGAAAGCCCCTTCCGATAAGCATAATCTTTCCTTGAAATCGTGTAAGCGAAGCTTGTTGTAATCCATATCCCTGCCACAGTCCCAATCAGCGTTGTATAAATGGTCACCATATACGCATTTAGCAAGACAGCAGGATCATGGAGAATCACACGATACGCAGTTAAATCGATCTTCTTTGGCAGGATAGAATATCCGTACTTCAGAATATCACTTTCGTTCTGAAAGGAGGTGCCTATTATTACTAGAAAAGGATACAGGCAAGCGATACAGACAAGAATAAAAATGGCATGAATAATCCATGTACTGAGCATAAATGGTGAACGGGTGCTAGAAATCCGTGGTGTCATCATGTGACATTCTCCTTAGAATAATGAATTTTCACGATTAATTCTCTTTACGATAAAATTCGTCAAAATGACCAAAGTGAAACCAACCGTAGATTGGAAGAAGCCTGCTGCTCCAGCCATTCCGATATCCCCCATATCGACTAGTGAACGATACACGAAGGTATCGATGACATCCGTTGTTCTATACAGAGAGGAAGAATTCAGGGTTACGTTATAAAATAATCCGAAGTCGCTATAGAAAATTTTACCTATTTGCAGGATGACCATCATGATAATAATCGGTTTAATCATGGGAATCGAGATCGAAATCGCCTGCCGCAGCTTGCCTGCCCCATCTATTTTAGCCGCCTCATAATACTCCGCATCCACACTCATCAGTGCCGCATAATAGATGACCGCACCGTACCCAAGTCCCTTCCATACCGCTCCAATAATAAGAATAAATGGCCAATACTTCGGCTCGTTATACCACATAACAGGCGCAATACCGAGCATCTCCAATCCCTTATTGAAAACACCGTAATCCATATCCAAGAGGGCTCGGAAGGCAAAACCAGCGACTACCCATGAGATGAAATAAGGAATGAACAAAACGGTCTGATACACCTTCACAAACCGCTTACTGACCTCACGAAGCATCAGTGCAAATGTGACTGAAATCATGGTGCCTAACGTAATGAACGCCAAATTGTAGAGCAGTGTGTTCCTTAGCACGCGTTGTAAAACATCGCCCTTAAATAGAAACTGAAAATTGTCCAAGCCTACCCACGGGCTGTTCCAGATCCCCAGATCATATTTGTAATCCTTGAAAGGAAGCAATAATCCGTAGAGTGGCACATAATCAAAAATGAACAAAAGCGCAATGCCTGGTAACGCCAATAAGGTCAAACTGAAATTTTTTTTAAATGTTTTCATGTACCTGCCCCTTCTTGCTGGAATGCCTGTGATGATTGCGTTTGTGATATCTTCACTGTAGATAATTGAGTCCAGAATGTATATTATGAAAATTGTCTTGAACTTGGAAAAATGACTTTCTTGCCGGTCGAATGGTCTTCGATTCATGCCGATATATGCGATAAAATACAAAAAGCGTTCAAATGACTACCTTACCGTCATTTGAACGCTATAGAGATTACTGGTGACAACAACAATTGGGTGAAAGTAAAGCTTACTTATTCAGGGGGAATGGCCATCGGACTGCCGGCATTCATCCCAGTATCTGTCAATCTTGCTTTCACCTTGACAGAAACTTTCGCCTGAGAAAACCGATCATCCCAGTCCTCTGACCACCTCTTCCATAGCCGAGGGTCTCTCCGCTGGACATGCTGCCCCACCAGCAGGATGTCTGCCTTCATTTTCTGCACTTTTTGGACAGCTTCCATCGTGTCTTTTTTGATCGTCTGCTCAATTCGATTGATGAATCGACGATGCTCCTCTTTGGTGAGAATACTCGAGCAGCTCATCTCCCCAACCTTACCGTCGACTTCAAGATGAATTTCTATGAATGGCCTATCTTCAATTGAAGATACTTGAAGCGTTGTCTGCTCCTTGTAAATCCAATAGGAATCACCACCATTTAGCATCTGCTGCTTTTCATTTTCCTTCTCGCAAGGTATTGTGGCAAGTCCCTCATTAAATTCATCACGAACCATCAGAATGCTATCTGTGATTGCGGCGGGAATAAAGCCCTGATCGATTGTACCGGATGGAAAACGCAATAAGTTCATTCCATCAATGATAAAGAGAGGATGTTCTTGACGAAGCATGCGAAGATGAGGCAGTAACGTCACCGAACTAGGCGATTGCGCAAGGATATCCAGATCAAGGATAGAAACTTTGGAGGCCATGCCAGTAAGTCTATTGGACATCCCTTCTACCGTCTTCATTTGCTGGCCAATTGTATTCTCAATTAATGGATCAACAAGCAGATAGTTACCCGCCTCTCCATCCGTCGTCATAACCGCCACAGCACCTCTCGGACCTTGAGATCGCGAGAAGTAGTCCAAAATATTACCTATATTTCGGTTCGCAGCCATCTTTTCACTGATGAGGAGCGCTCGCATGTGACTCCACTGCAACTTCCTCCCCAGCTTTCCCGAAATATGCGCCGCGGCTTGCGAGATCGTCGAAGCTTCGCTCGAGATGGTCAGGTATGAAATGCCCTTCGTCGCCTTATTATTTCTCGATTCTGATGATCCCGGACGATAAATTTGCGTAGTGACACGGTATTCCCCTTGATCTGTCTGATCAATCGCCACAGCCTGAACAAATCCCCACTGTGTCAGCTCATTCTTATCCCAGCAGCCCCCCAACAGTATTACGACAATGCCACACCCTAGTATACGTATCCCTAAACGTACACTTCGCTTCGTCATCCCTATTCTCACTTCTTTCTTCGAGGAGCTGTTGAATCAAGCAAACGACGATTTCGGGGAGATTCCAAAAATTTTCGAAGGGGAGCACGTACTACAATATCTCTCAAATCCCTCGCCTTGAAAGGCGCGAGCGAAGATAAATAGGGCTGTCCCAATGTGTGAAGACAAGCCAAGTGCAGTAGCGTGAGTAGAAACATGATCATCAGACCAAATCCGCCGAGGAGCGACGCGGCTACCATAAACGGAAAACGGAGAATACGAATCGCGATTGCAATGTCGTAATGAGGAATTGCAAACGAAGCAATACCCGTCAAAGCGACGACGATAACCATGATAGGCGAGGCAATTTTCGCTGTAATCGCAGCTTGCCCAATCACTAGCGCACCCACAATACTGACAGCGGAGCCGACTGGCCTTGGAAGCCGGATACCCGCTTCTCGCAGCAACTCGAACGACACTTCCATAATTAAGGCTTCGAGGAAAGCCGGAAACGGTATGCCTTCCCGCGTATCTAAAATCGCGAGCAACAAGACGGACGGTATTAATTCGGGATGGAATGTAGACAAAGCGATATAAATGCTCGGTAGCGTAAGTGCTATGAAGAATGCCAGAAGTCGCACCAGCCGAATCATCGAAGCAAAGATCGTACGAACATAGTAATCTTCACCTGTACTTATAAAATCAACCAGGAAAGCCGGAGCAATCATCACCATCGGCGAATTGTCTACCAATATCGCCATTTTCCCGTCCATTAAAGCAGCTGCGGCTACATCCGTCCGTTCCGTATTGCGATATTGAGGAAAAGGCGTATAGGAAGAGTCCTGTACCCAGTCCTGAATATAAGAAGTCTCTGGCACATCATACTGCTCAATTCCGTCCATTCGATTACGAAATTCCTCCAAAATCTCTGGAAGAATAACCCCTTCTAGGTAGCAAAAGGCGATGGTCGTCTTAGACTTTTCCCCAGCTGTAATAAACTCAATCTTTAGCTGGGGCGACTGAATTCGCTGGCGAATCATCCCTAGGTTGATCCCGAGCGACTCGACCGTACCTTCTCTAGGTCCTTGAACTACCGGCTCACTTACCGGTTCATCCACCTGCCGTTTATCAAATGTGGCAGATTTATAAGCCACCGCACAATTCCAACCGTCAAAAAGCATGACGATATACCCCTGCAGGACTAAATCTACAGCTGTTTCCACATCTGAAACGATGGATAATCCTAAGGATGTCGCCCCAAAATGATCGAAAAAGTAAGCAATGGCATCGGGATCAATCGTAGCGAGATCTGCTGATTGTACATTCGCGAGGTCACTAAGCATTCTTATTAAATAACTGTCACTATCCTCTGTAATTAGTGAGTTGCAGTACCCGACCAACACCGAATAAGTAAGCTCACTTCCATATTTGCGCAATTCGAACACAACATCTTGACAATTTAAGAACGCCCGTTCTAAATTTTCCTTGTTGAACTGAAGGTTCGTTTGGAGCATTGTTGGATGATTCCCTGAGATAGTCATGTCTCGTTCTCCTTTTGACGATTAGAGACGCTGCCTTTCAACCAAGTCAGCACGGTCAGAGCAAAAATTAATGTGCATCCCACAAAAATAACCGTGAATGGCCAGACAGTATAGACTTGGTATTGAAAATCCGCCGGCCCCGAGAATAACGTCAGCGACAGCATCGTACATAATAAAGACGCAGGGTATACGTAGGCTGAAGTATTGTTCACACTGGTTAAGCGGACCAATAATTTATTTAGCGCAAATAAGTATAGCGTCGCTTTCATGTAAGAACCAACGATAATAGCGATGCCGACAATTGCCTCGATCCGCACATTGCTTCCATTCACTTGGATATTGCTCGCGAGTTGATAGAGGGAGTAGCTGAGGTGGGCCGAAGCTGGGCCGAAAGCTACGATCGTACATATGGTGGCGATTACTATCGTTACGCCTGTAAGCGAGAAGGCCAAGAACAATTTGCGATAGAGTACGTTCGTCTGATCTTTGGAAGCGAAAGAAAGAAAAATTGGAAACAGACATACCTCTCCAAACGGGAACCCTGCTCCTACATAGAAGCCATGAAGGAGATCCCCAATCCCTTTATCTGGTAGGGGCAGCAACCTTCCCCAATCATATATCGGATAGGCAATAATCAGAATAGCTAGCGTAAATACAAACATAACCGGAACAAGCAGCACGAACACGCGCGCTGCGATGACAATTCCCGCTCTCGCCGTTAGCGCAGACACGAGTAAGCTTATTGAACAGAAGATATAAGAAGGCGTCTTCGGCATCATACTGCTCGTAAAAAAGTCTCCTATACCGGTTACAATCGCAGAAGTTGCAAAAAGAAGCATCAGGACAATCGGGAGCATGACAACGATGGTCGGAATTCTGCCAATAAGTTTGCCGCAATAATCTATTAAACCAATACCACCATGACGGTGATGCAGATACAGCGTACAAGCCAGTACGAGCGCACCAAAACCAAATGCACCGATGAGGGAGAGCCACGCAGCATTTCCTGAGAATCCAACAAGTGGCGTGGGTATATAAATAATGGCAGAACCCATTGTTACTGCGATTAACAGGCTAGACATCTGTCCTGTCGTCAAGATGGATCGGCGGTTGTTCATATGTGTTCTCCATTCTTTAAGAGCCGCTAATGGAAGCGAAAAATGCAACGATGGCATCGGAAGGGGACCCATATATCCATTCCAAACAATCACCGGGGCTCGGCCATGCTGGATGGTACAAGAACAGGATGATTAAATAAAGCGATGGAGACCCAAGCACGATGCCCCATATGAACGACTTTCGTTCCATCTGTTGCCAATCGTATTTATACAAGCCGATGTAGAGGGCAAATAGCAATACAAGAAATATGTAATTATCCACTGGCCCTGCCCCTCTCCTATTTTACATATATTGTTAGGATGTCATGTCGAACAAACATTCATTCATTTTGGGTAACATTAATTGTTTAAGCGGTAAACAAAGAGGCAGCCAGTGGCTGCCTCCCGAGTACAATATTCCCCCTATTAGATACCTATTTGCTGCGATTACGCATTCCACAAATTCATTGATGATCGTCTCATTTTACTCTTTTATTTCACAATCAACCATCACATGAATCGTATCGCCTTTATGTTCGTTTCGTAATTGAAAGGCACGATCCACCTCAGTGAGCGGAACAATATGCGTGATCATTTCTTCTGTATTTACCAATCCATCCTGAACAAGCCGGAGCCCTTCATCGAAATAGCGACGATTGTCGATATCTCGTTTCGGCTCCGTCGACAGAATATCCAATCTTTTCTTATGGATCTTGAAAAAATCAACGGGTTTACGGCATGTGCCGATGCAACCGTACATCACTATCTTTCCATTTTGGGCAGTAGCATTGATTGCGTCTACCATACCTTCGCCTTCCAGAAGACAAGGAATGACGACGTCAAAACCATCCGGAAAATCATGCTTTAGTATTTCCATGGTATCCGCATGCTCATGAGGAATTTTATACGTATGCGTTGCGCCGTATTTACGAGCAAGTGCAAGCTTCTCGTCGAATAAATCGGTCACGACCAGGTTGCGCGGACTGTACAAACGGACCACTTGCGTCATAATAAGCCCACTTACCCCTTGGCCTGTTATCAACACATTCTTATTCGGTGAGATTTCAGCCAGCTCGGCAGCATGGATGATGCCTGGCAACACTTCAATTAAGGAGCCTTCAATGAGTGGCAAATCCTTAGGAAGTACTTTCACTGAGAACGGCTCGCAGCAGACATATTCCGCAAATGCCCCCCACACATAGCGCAATGCAACATGATCACCTTGTTTAATTCCCGTTACATTCTTGCCGACTTTATCAATAATACCTGCGACCTCATGGCCAAGGCGGGTCGGATACGAAATAAATTCGGGTTCGCGTGCCCCCCTGAACACTTCGACATCACTCCCGCAAATCCCAACCCATTTCACTTTGACACGTACTTCACCTTCGTTCGGCTCTGGTATCAAAGCTCTGCGATTACTGACCTTTCCAATTCCATCCATGACGGCACAAACTTGCGTATGCGGTCCTTTATCATCAACTAGTTCCATTGGAGGAACAGACATTTTCCTAACCATACATGCACACCTCTCTTAGCTACGAAATTCAGTGTTACGATCTACAAGTAAGAAACAATTAAGTCATCAGCGCTAAGCGAGCTTTGCTTACGCCGTGCTGGACAGATTCTCCGTTAAAATATCGATACATATCCTCGACGATAGATCTTCCGATTCTTTTCCGAGATGAAGGGTTCACCCCAGCAATATGCGGTCTGACTAGCACATTCGGCAACCGGCGCAACTCACTGTTCAGCGGCAACGGCTCCTGTTCAAATACGTCTAGCGCAGCAAAAATACGATTCGTTCGCAGTTCCTCAATCAACGCTTGCTCTTGAATAACGCTTCCTCGAGAAGTATTAATCAGCAGGCAATTGTCCTGAAGCAAGCGAAGTTCCTCTCGTCCGATCATGTGGTCGGTCTCGGGAATCATAGGCAGATGGAGAGAAACTAACTGTGCACGCCTCAGTACGTCATGCAAAGGCAGCAACTCCACACCAAGCTCTGCAGCCCTTTCCGGTTTCATATACGGATCATAAGCGATAAATTGCACCTGGAACGGCTTCATTAAGCGAATGACCTCCTGAGCCACCATGCCAAGCGCGACAAAACCTACCGTTTTCCCTCGCAGCTCATCCGCCTCCATCGCGAGAGATTTCCAGCTGACGCCCGATCTCATCGACTCATCCACAAGCTTAATCCGATGACCCACAGCAAATATTAGAGCCATTATGGATTCCGCAACCGATTCGGCAATCGCGTGACCTCCTGATAATACCGTTATGCCTCTATCAAAAGCTTCAGCCGCTACGACATGTTTCACCGAACCTGCCATATGAGCAACTAACTCGAGCTTAGGAGCTGAGTCAAGCATATCCCCTGTAATGGGCGAACTCCCCCACGTTGAAATACAAGTGGAAGCATCTCTAAGATGACTTTTCAGTTCATCTGGTGTGAATGGACGGTCCAACGGATTTACTACAAGCTCGCCTAGCTGTTTTAGTCTTTCCAATACATCCGGCTCCAAGAAAGCAGATAGCTCATTCCGCTGTATTTGCACCACAATTTTCCTAGTCACAGTCTCTCTCCCTTTTCTCTTGTCCTACCTCATCTAGCTGAATCACCGAATTCGTCGCAATGGACGCAAAAATGGCATCCATCACACGCATAACTCCTAGCACTTCATCTCCTGCTGCCAAAGGCTTTCGTTTCTCCAATAGCGAATCAACAAATTCCTCTAGCTGCCATGTAAAGTTGGAAGTATGCTTGCCCGAACATACTAGTTTCTCGCCATTATCCCAAAGCTCATGCTCATCCTTCAGATGCAGTACTCCTTTGGTCCCTGTCATGTAACGGAGGTATACGCTGTCTTGCGTGCTCCAGATCCTTTTACCGCCAAGACCTTCCTCATCGCCCGGAACTCTTCCGGCATTAAAGGACATCATGACGTTGGCCATCCGATTGCGCGAAAATTTCAACGAGATGGTAACTTCGTCCTCCCCTTCCCAATTTGGATTATGGGAGTAGCCTTGTGCATAGACGGTTTCCGGCAGTTCACCATAAGCCCAAACGATATAATCCAGGATATGACTGCCCCACAGAGGAATGATAAAACCTCCAATGTGCTTAACATCCTTCCACCACTCCGCAGCCGGTTTATCGATATATGCTAACAGCATGGCATGAATAGTGAATAAATCGCCAATCTCTCCCCTATGGATTTTGTCAATCGACTTCATCACAGGACCGAAAAATCTTCGACTCTGTCCGACCATTAAGGTTACTCCGTTCTGCTCGGCGGTTTCGACCATTTGCTTGCCTTCGGAATAGTTGAGTGCCATTGGCTTTTCAATTAGTACATGCTTGCCTGCCGCCATCGCTTTAATGGCGTAAGGCGCATGCAAATCATGCGGCAGCAGGAGCAGAAAGGCATCAATTGCTGGATCCCCAAGGGCATCATCAAAGGAAGTGTATAGGCTTACTCCAACCCAACCTGCCGCCGCCCGATCCGCTTTATCCGGGTCACGGGAAACAATGGCCTGTAAAGTGACTTTATCTCTCAGCTCTTCAATCGCTGGCAAATGGGAGCTAGATACCCTGCCCAAACCAACAACACCTAAGCGTATTTTATCCGCCATATACTTGCCCCCTTCCTTGCACATTAGTTAGATTAAAAGAGTGTTCTGGCATAACGGATGTCATCCCGAATTAGTCGATCAACTTCCGACTCTGCCGTATACTCTGCCGTCAAACAGATAACCCCTTCATATTTACGTTTGGTTAGGTAAGCCGCAACACGTTCCCAAGAAGCCATGCCTTGACGTCCGGATGTAAAATGCCGCTCCCATTGAGCTTGCTCTGCTTCCGGTCCGTTGCTCCGTGTATAAAAGACATTTTTGAGATTGACCATATGCAGATGTGACCACACAATATCTAACCCAAATTCAGGCTGTTGACCAGCCAAAGCATCATGTGAGCAATCCCAGACAGCTCCTACATAATTAGGATTGAGATCTTGCAGCAAGTGCATCAGCCCCGAAGAATCCGGAATAAAGTCACCGTAATGCTGCTGAACGCTAACTTTAACCCCGTACTGCTCACAAAGATGAGATACGTCTTCTAAGTGCTTACGCAGCTTAGCGACCGATTGGAGATAGCCTTCTTCATGTGAAATGGCCGGCATAATTCGAATGCTAGGAATCCCTGCCTCTGCGCAGGCCGAAAAAATGCGTTCATCCGTTTGACTAGCTACGCTAAAAATACGCAAACCATGATCGGCAAAATAAGAAGCGAGCTTCGCCAAACCTTTTTCCGCATCAGCGGGCTCCAGTTGGAATCCTTCTCGTAAGGGAAACTCTACACCGTCAAAGCCGCTCTCTTTCACGAACTTGACTAATTCTTGCACAGGAGTCGTTCTCCACGGTTTGGTAAAAACAGAAAATTGTACAGGTGACTGCGTCATTTGTAACACTCCTTTTTTGAGTTAAACATCTGCTTTCCTTTTGCCATGCTGAATGTTCTCAGACCTCTTGTGGTATTCCTTATATGTTTCAAGTTGGAATACTTCCTGTATCCTCGCTAGGGGCCACTCTTGATCATTGGACTCCATGGTGAATATATTTTCTTGAGAAAAACTTTCGATGGTCACTTTGCTTCCCAGTCTGCCTTGAATTTCTAGAAGCTTGTCATACTGATTGTCGATATGAAAGATTTGTTTCTCCAGATCGATTGTCTTTGCCGTCCATCCTCCCCACTTGGAAGTCGACGCAAGAATTTTGCCTGTCTTATCAATAATTTTGGAATGATTCGTTCTTACCGAGGAGACGACATAGTACGAATTGAACCAGGCATGTGCCTCAAGCGGAAAGCCGCCATCATAGGCGGAAGGCCATACAACAAGTTCAGCGCCCTTTAATTTCAGCGAATGCCATAGATCCGGATAACCGATATCAAAACAAATGGCAATGCCGACTTTACCGAAATCCGTCTCAAACACAGGTATTTCAGTACCGGGTGTTATGCCATCAAGCTTCATCTCACCATCGGTCGGATAATATTTGAGATATCTCCCGGCCAGATTGCCTTCTCGGTCAAATAACCAAGCAGCGACATATTTGTTGCCACCGATCCATTCGTGAACACTTGCGATGATGTAACTGTTGAGTCGCTCGGCTTGTTTGGAGAGGGCATGGTACGTTTGCTGCGTCAATTCCTCTGAAGTTTCATGGTGATGATCACCACCGGTTACGAGAAACACTTCAGGGAAACAGATAAGATCGGGCTTCAGCTCTGTGAATGCATCTAGCATATTCATAGCTCTTTGCAAATTGTCTTCTTGTGTAGAGCCTTGAATGAGTTCTTCGTTAAAGCAGGTGCTAATGACATTTACTTTTCTTGGCATGCATCATACTCCTTAATGAAGAGCCGCTTTAAAGGCGGCTCTTTCGTTCTTTGTACGTTGTGTTTTGCTAAGGCGCAATTACGGAGTTTCCACCTTAACTAAATCAACAGACTCAACGACGATGGATCCGCGTTGGCCGGCAGTTATCCCAATTCCTACAGTCAAACTCATCGGCGCAGTCACAGGAATCTTATCTAATGTAATCGTGACATAATCAGACCCCATGTTAGACATTTGCTTACTGTCATATTTAGCACCTTGATACCATAAATAAACATTTGGATTATCAGCTACTTTTTTTATTCTCGCTGACAATTTATACGAGCCTGATTCTTTAACTGCGATGCCCGCTTGTCGGATCGTAACTCGCTCCGGGCCACTTGCCGTCATTTGAACCGCGTAGTTGCCCGCCTGCTCTCCTTGTACGGTACAAATGCTGCCATTGGAAGGATTGAATAAATATTCCCAGAATTTCGGAACCGCTTTGCACAAGTTCATCGAATAATCACCTGGCAAATCTATAAAATCATTGTTCTTTAACAGAGGTCTCGCCTCCAACGCGACTGCACTTACTACAGTAATCGGCCCCGAACTTTCAATATAGGCAATATTCGGAACTTGCATCACTTTATTCCCATTTGTATCCGTTGTTATCGGAATCGGTTGGTCGTACATATCGAAAGCAGACTCGATATTCCCGTTAAATTTAATTTCGTAAGGCCCATCATTGACGAAATCCGTTCCAATGACAGAAAGCGTCTTTCCATTAGTCAAACCAAAAGAATGTCTGACTTTAAATGTAATTGTTGAGATTCCAGACCACGTTAACAATGGTTTAACGGAACTCACTTTACGAAATTTGTTATTAAAAACGCCTTGTACGTAATAAAATGGTTCAGGAGAAAGGGTGTTTCGGTTGAAAAACACTTCAAACGTCCCCATATTGATAAATTTGCTGTAGCCCATTTTCAAGTAGTTCACGAGCCATTCCACAGAGCTGTATAACCTAGAATCCACGGGAACAGCTGTATTATGAAACATCTGCTCCGTCATCCAATACTCCGTGCTTGGACGAGCAGTCTTCAGTTTGTTTATCCATGGTGTCGTTCTAGAATCATCACCAACGCCTCTATAGCCATGCACATTATAGATATCGAAATAATCAGTCCCGTTCTGATACAGATTTTCCTGGTCAAAAAATGCTGTCGGCAGACTTACATTATTGGCCTCATCCGAAAAGCCGCTAGTTAAAATCTGTGCATTCGGGTCTGCGCGCTTCGCCTCTCGATAGGCAATTTTGAGCAACTCTAAATACTGAGCGTTTGTTCCTGCGAACGTAGCCGCATTTCCGGAGCCTGGCTCTGCATTGAAATTCACTTCATTGTAAATTTCCCAATACTTCACTTCCCCTTTATAACGACTGACCGTTTGATAAATGTAATTAGCCCACTCACCTTCAGGATCTCTCGGTACCCAACGCTCTGGGCGATGTGCCAACGTATTCGTCTGCATAATTGCATCTGAAGGTTGCGTTGCTGCCCAACGCGATGGATACCCTAGCACGCCTAGAACTTCAAGACCTGCAGCTCGGTTTCTAGCCACATATTGATCTGTTTTCTCCCAATTAAAGGCCCCTTTTGTTGGCTCAACAACATTCCACAAAAATACTTTACCATCCGCCCACGTTCGAGTGATGCTAGCATTCACATCCGTCCAGATCTTGGGCTCCCAATCATATTTGGTATGGAATCCGTAGAAATCGGCATATACCCCGTCTGTTACAGACGTATTGTTAGCAGGGAGGACGGCAATTGCACTATCGTAGCTGACGATAGGATTACCGGCTGAAGTTACCGTTGTTTTCAATTTATAATATCCTTGCCCATTCAGTTCAGGCAAAGCCAATTCGTGAATGGCGTACTTCCCATCGTTTTGCACTTGAATGGGTATGCTTTTAGTCAGAACTGTACGATCGTAAGGATCTTTCGCTACAATCTGAACAGAGTAATTCTGGACATTACCACTATAATTTAGTGAGAGCATAGGATATATAACGTTTTCTCCCACAACAAATTGCTGCGTTTCCGCGCGCCAAGCCGGAGCGAAGGCATGGTAGTTTGTCGCTCTATGCCAGTTCGTTCTATACCGCTCTACCGTTGTCATGTCATTCTTGACAAGCAGACTTGTATCGCTGTCCGCTTGAAATTTACTGTCGGGCAGGCTTAGCAGTTCCGATGCAGATAACTCCTTCGTCGAGATCTTTAATTGTTCTACATGAAAAGGCTCCGATTTCTCTACTTGCAACACATGCGAAAACAAATCTTCATTGAGTGGCCCTGTAATCATCACTTCATTAACAATGTCATTTTTCGTCGAGAGCTGCTGTTGAACGCCATTTAGATATAAGCGGATGCGACTGACATTCTCAGACGTATAATTCCAGGTTAGAGCCACGTTGACCCGTTCTCCAGGGGTATAAGGAAAGGAAGTGAGAGCGCCACTGAATGATTCACTGCCATTAATACGATAAACAAATTTTAATTGCGCGTTCTCTTCAACTGGCGGAATATAAATACCCAGCAATGTATTGCTGCCGTTGCCTAAATTCCGTGTTGGCGAAACAGCAAACGCGAATTCATAATCATTTCCCGATTCCGCCGCAGGCTTAGTCGGATGCATCGTCATTTCAATTGTGCCTTGATCAGGCCGAAGAATGCCTCTCGTATAATGCTTAAATTGCGTATCGTTTTGGTAATAATAGGTATTCTGTGCATTCGTAGTGGCCGCGTTCCCAACAGTGGGCATCAACGGTAGTATGGAAAGTACTAGAACTGAAATCATTAACCATATCAGGGCTGTCATCCCTCTGCGCCTGTTACTCATGTTCATCCCTTTTACCTCCCTGTCTAATTGTACAAAATGGTGATTATTCCCAACAACGGGATAGAAGTAAGATATCACTGACAATCCTATGAATCGAGTATTTATGTTCATTCATTATTCATCCTCGATACAATAAACGTCATATCACTCAAGCCAACGACGCCATCATCATCAATATCAGCGATTTGAGCTTCTGACCAATTGGGGCTTGAAGACGTACTGCCATAGTAATAAGCGACAATGCCTAAATCTCCGACCGTAATACCTGGTTGGTTATTGAGATTACCCGTTTCGGTCAGAATTCTTCCCAATTCAAAATGGCTAATCGCTGTCTCTACTGCTTGACGAGCAGCATCCACTTCAGCTTGTGTAACTGTATCTGATTGCACAACTGACTTCGCAGCAAGAATCGCTGCCGCAAGTGCTGGACCGCGTAGCGCAATAGAACCAGGGAAGTAGTTGCCGATGGCATTGCCCTCGACGGCCCCTTGCAGGAGAGCTTCTCCCTCAGCGATCTTAGCAATCAGCAGCTCTTTGTTTACATTACCGAGAATTTGAATTGTATAACTGCCATCTGCCACATTCGTTTCAACACCTTGCCCGTTGGCAATCTTCACTTGCCTAACTACCAAACTTGATGCTTGCGAAGTAACCGTTTCTTTGGCTACGAAATTCATTTCCACTATGCTCGCTGCTCCTGTTATCACATTGCTGCTGCCCAAACTAGCCAGAATGAAATGAATCTTACCCTGTACGGCATCATGCTGCTCCTGAACAATGCCAATACCGCTTCGCATGCTTTGGGAACTTACGTAGGTGAAGCGTTCCGGATCATACACAACTGTAAATTGCATGGCAGATGCGTTCGCCGCATTCTTAAGTCCTACCGTTACAACCATTTCCGCACCTGAGTGAACATTCGTAGGCCCTGTTACGACTACGCTCGGATTTGTTTCTGGTTCAGGTTCCGGTTCTGTCACGGGATGATCCTGAATTTGAAAAGAAACCTGCGCAACGTTATAGACAGCATCCGTTACGGTCAAACGATAAGAACCTGGTTCGTGGATCACTGTCCCTGACAAGAAGTTGGCATTCACCAAAATCTCCGTCTCCATTGTGACACTAGACAAGAAATAATCTTTCACCCATTCGCTAATTTCCTTGTCGATTATGCCGTCTGGAGCTTCAACCTGTGACACAATCTCGTAGGTTCTTGCCTCAACCTGACGTTCCCCCTCAATCTTAGACATGCGATACAGCATCCCTCTGCCTTTGTTAAATTCAGGGGTGACAGAACCGGTATACCGTTCACCTTCGATAACTCCCGTAATTACTGGTGCTGACGTGTCGATCGTGAAGCTAACCGTGGTTGTTTGCGACATATACGTCACGCTTAGGACATAATTACCAGCTTGTGTAATCGACGTGCCTGACAGATAAGAGACAGGTGCCTCACTATTCCGAGTGAGCCAAGCTACCCCACGGTCATAGGTGGCTGAAACAACGCTGGTATAAACCTGCCCATTGACTACTCCTGTAATAACGGGTGGTGCGATGAACGGATGCTGCTCTTCATAAGCACCTATATCGGGCCCATCCCCTACGGGTCTAGGATTCCCTAGAAAATCAACGGCAAGGCCGACACTCGCTCCCGCATCAATGGCAGGCGAGCTAGTTTGCAAAGCATAATTGGCCTGACTTGCATCCATGAAAAGCGGGTCACCTACAATGGCATGATGATCCTGATTTTTTTCCACTGAATAGCTGCTAGCCCCAAACATTTGATTAGCCTTGTAGATTTTCTCTACGCCGCCTTGGTTCCAGTACACGCCGCCGTCACTCGAATTCGGTCGCGTGTATAAATTGTGATCGATCGTTAGCCCACTGATCGTCGCTTCATTATCCGCATGAAAGGACAGCATATAGTTCCCTTCATTGCCAGCAATCAGATTGTTCATGATACTTACGTCCTTCATCGTACCTTTAGCTCCTGCAACCGATTGCCCCTGAACACGAATGAACACCGCCGCTTCCCTGTTCACTGTATCCGCTTTGAAACGTGAATTGGCAATCGTGTTGTTATACACGGTTGTGCCATCAATGTAACCCGATCTCGTATTTAAATAAATAGCCGAATTGAAAAAATCGACAGACGTAACTTTGCCCACATGGTCGATGACATTATTGCGGATAGCTGTATTCGTGGCATCTCCCGTAGCGGTAAAGATGAGAATTCCTGAACGATACAGGTCATGGATGTGGTTTTGCACAATCGACGTATCGGTGGAAGAATCCACAAGAATACCTGCGTGATACAAGTTACCCCGTGCGGTTGTACCTCCTTTGCCTTTGTAAATATCACGGCCAATCCCTTCGATTTCATTCTTCTCTATCGTATTCTGCTTTGAATTTAATCCAGCCGCGCCCCCAACGATTTGAATCCCGACCGTATCGCCATCGTCTGTATCAAGCAAACCAATGTCATGTACATGATTGCCGCTTATGACATTATTGGATGCCCCTCCTTCTAGCGCAATCCCGAAGTAATTCATATCGTAGATTTGGTTATTAAGAAGTTGATTATAGCTGGCTCCGCTAATGCGTACCCCCGCTCTGTCGGCACCATGAATAGCAGAATTCTGAACCGTAACATGATGACTTCCTGTACCAATAAATACGGCAAAGTCGTACCCACCACGGAAGTCTATTCCATCAAGGAGGAGATAATTTTTGCCATTTGATGAGAAGGCAAAGTTGCTGTTTTTACTCGCTATTTCAATGACATGATCATTGGCAACACCCGTGGACGGTTTGTAATAAACGCTTCCAGTTACGGAATCTGCAACAAAGGAGCCAGGTGTCAAAGAACCGATTGTCGGTCCCGGCAATCGGGCATCGGCATGATTGCCTTTCAGCCTTTTTCCATCCTCAAGCACGGTGAACCTTAGGCCATCGCCCGTCAGCCCGGTTTTCTTGTATTCACCATTCACATCTGGGCCGATCCACGTGTCTATTCGTGTCCCACCACTGATGATGGGCTTGCCCAGCGTTGGATCTCCATAAGATCCATATCGAATTGGATTTTCGTCTACGCCAGAGCTAGATGGCCGAAGTGTACTGCCTTGCCAAATCTCGCCGCGTTTAAACAAGACTTGGTCTCCAGGCTGCAACGATACGCCATTTACCTTCGTAATCGTTTGCCAAGCCGTTGCTGACGAAGTACCGTCATTGCTGTTATTTCCTGCTGAGGCATCCACATAATAAGTTGCTCCGGCAGCATAAGTCACATCCGACAGTGACAGCACACTGAGTAATCCAACACACAGAAACAAGAAGAGAACGATCTCTTTGCGAATCTGTTTGATTAACAAATCATTTGCCTCCTTTTGGGTACATCATTTGGCTGCATCTTTCTTTGTAAGCGCTATTTCTTGCATCAGAAAATAAAGCTGTCCGCAGAACAAATAATTTAGTCTGAATATTCAGTAAATTAATGTTAGTACCGAACAGCCCTGTTCCCTCCCAGCCTTAGGCTGAACCTAGGCCGGGATTTCATAAGGATAATCATTATTTTTTCGTATACCATTCATTCATCGCGTCAATAGCTGCCGTGCCTCCACGGGAGTTAAATTCCTTAACAAATGTGTCGAATTCATTTAAATTCCGAGCACCCATAATAAACTTGACAACATTCTCATTTTTGAACGTAGTTAGATCGGTAAGCTTTTTATCATAAGCATCAATGGAAGGAGCATAGAATGTCTCTTCTTTTACCTGTGCATTTTTGGTTAACGGTTCATAGTAAGGAACGAAGCCTTTAGCCGCTAGTCGATTCTGGAAATTCTCTTTCGTATCCATAATTTGATACAGAATTCTCCAGCCAATAGCTGTGCTTTGTTCAACCGTTTGATTTACCTTACCATTCTCCACTTTATAATCCGTGCCTTCTATACCGTAATCCTGGAGTTTTAGCGCCTCAGGTGACGAGAAGTAATTGAGGAATTCCACCATGCCTTCCGGATTTTTGGCTCCTTTCGGAATCGTTGAGAAGCGATTGGTTACCGCCTCTTGAATAATGCCCGATTTGCCGGATGCACCAACAGGTAACGTTGTGTATTGCGTTTTGGCTGTCGGTATTTTAGTAGCTAATGTGTCAGCAATCGTTTTTGCTTCCCACCAGGCGATATCGGCTGATGCTGCTTGCCCGCCAATGATCTTGTCTTTAACGTTGGAAATTTTGGTAACGGCAAACTCCCGATCAACGAGCCCTTCATCATAGAGCTTTTTCATAAAAGTCAGAAATTCTTTATATTCCGGCTGTGTATACGCAAACTCCAGCTTGCCGTTCTTCACAACGGTTCTGGAACTGACTCCGAAGGCACCTGCAATGGATCCTAATGAGGTATCAATGTCTTCTGGACCTCCTGCAGCAAAGGTAAACGGAATCATCCCTTTTTTCTCTTTGATTGTTTTGAAAACTTGATAATACTCATCGAGCGTCGTTGGCTGTTTGAGATTCAGCTCTGTTAGCAAATCAGTTCGAAGTAGTAATCCTTTAGCCAATGAAGTCGTATTCGGGTAAGGAAAAGCGTATAGTTTGCCATCCACTCGCCCTACATCCAACTCTTCCTTAGAGAGCAGTTTTTGGTAATTAGGTGCTTTCTTGATCAAATCATCCAAAGGCATGAAGGCGCCTTGACGAGCAAGCTTGTAGAAATCTTCCTTACTTCCGATCGGCAGCCAATCTGGCACATCGCCAGAAGCTAAGATCAAAGAAATCTTTTGTTTGGAATCATCTTTGGGCAACAATTCAAACGTCGGATTATAACCCGATTTCTGTTGATGCAAGGCAAAAATCGGATTATTATTGAGCTCCATCCCACTTTTAAATGTTTCCGCTGCCGCATTGTAAACCGTCACAATTTTAACATTTTTATTCTTGGGTGAGGCTGATGCTGTTGTGGCAGTTGTTGATCCCGCAGAAGATGATGGCTGCGCGTTATCGCCTCCATTGGACGAACAACCTACAGCTAACATGGATAGGGCAATTAATGAAACGAATACTTTTTTTCTTTCTCTCTTCATCTTGCAACCTCCTTATTTATAAGTAGATCCTGGTTCTATATGAAGGGCGTCCCCTTGAACCCACAACTGCGTCCTTACTCCTTAACAGCTCCTACTAAAGCACCCTTTACAAAATATTTCTGCAGGAACGGATAGATCAGCAGAATAGGCACAACCGCTGCGATGATCGTCGCTGCTCGGATGGATTCTGGTGCGGAATTCATCAAGGCCTCTACATTACTCATACTGATATTGTTCTCATCTTGAATGATGGACATCAAATAGACTTGCAATGGCATGAGATTGCGGTCTGTGATGTACAACATGGCACTGAAGAAGTTGTTCCAATAGCCGACTGCATAGAACATCGAGATCGTGGCGATTGAAGACATCGACAAAGGCACATAAATCGAAAATAAGATACGCGTGTTCGAAGCACCATCTATTTTAGCAGACTCATCTAAAGCATCTGGAATACCCATAAAGAAACTTCGCATTAAGATCAAATTAAAAGGCGCAACGAGTGTCGGAATGATCATGGACCAGATCGTATTCGTCATGCCGATTCCTTTCACGACCAGATACGTTGGAATGATACCGCCACTGAAAAACATCGTTAGCACATATAAAAATAGAATGAATCGACGTCCTGGAAAGCCAACCTTGGATAAGGGATACGCTGCTAGCAACGTAATGAGCAGACTCAGTAATGTACCTACGAGCGTAATAAAGACGGAATTGCCAAATGTCTTAATAAATTGTTGGTTATTCAGCACATAAGCAAATGAATCGAAGTGCATTTCTTTAGGCCAAAATGTGATCTCATGAGCCAGTACATAGGATTCATCACTTAGCGCTTTTGCTAATAAATGTATAAATGGCAGCAGCATAGATAAGCCAAGCAGCGATAGGCACATATAATTCAGCCACCCGAAAAATTTCTCACCTTTTGAATAAATCATTGGAGCGATCTCCTTCCTTCATCTGATTAATAGACACCTTCTTCACCCATTCTCCTAGCAAACCAGTTGGCACAAACCAGCAGGATACAACCGATCACGGATTTAAAAAGGCCGGCTGCCGACGTAAGACCAAATTCCATTTTGCCAAAAGCTTCCCGGAAGACGTAGGTGTCAATAATATCAGATACATCGTAGACCGCAGGATTGTACATAATCAGCACCTGCTCCAGACCAGCGTCCAAGAGATGGCCGATTCTAAGCAGAAGGATCACAATGATTGTAGAACGCATGCCAGGGATCATGATATGCCAAATTTGTTTAAAGCGATTGGCACCATCCATAATGGAGGCTTGATAGAGCTCTGTATTAATTCCAAGTATGGCTGCCAAATAGATGATCGCTGCCCATCCGCTTTCCTTCCAGATTTCGGTTAACACCAGAACCCAACGGAATTTACCAGGATCCGCCATGAAAAAGATCGGTTCGACGCCGAACGCTTTAATAAGCGAGTTTACGATGCCTGAGCTTGGCGATAAAAGATCAATCGCGATACCACCGACCACGACCCAAGAGATGAAATGAGGGATGTAAGTGATCGTTTGGATCGTCCTTTTAAGGAAAACATGTCTCATTTCATTGACTAAAATAGCTAGGACAATCGGGGCTGGAAAGCCGAATACCAGCTTCATTAAACTGATTACTAACGTATTTCGAATGACCTTGGGAAACTCGTCATAGGCGAATAACGTTCGAAAATGCTCTAAACCGATCCATGGACTGTCCATCACGCCTTGAATAATATTGTAGTCCTTGAAGGCAATGACGACTCCATACATCGGTGTGTACCGGAAAATAATTAGAAAGATGAGTCCCGGAATGGACATCAAGTATAAGTCCCAATGCTTGGCCACGGTTTTCCACAAGTTGGTTTTAACGCGTGTTGGCTGAACGGTTCGCGTTGATGAAATGTTGGTGTTCATGGTGCCCCTCCTCTGTCAGATAAGTGATCGTGCTGCTTTCGATACTCTTATCTTACAGAGGGCTGAATACGTTTCCAATGCTACTGGCATGACATCCTATGCAACTTTCATGACTTCCATCTTCCAAAACATTGATAGGATAGCCTACTTGTTCAGGTCTCCTGGTTTCATTCCCCAATACTTCTGGAACGCCTTAGAAAAATAATTAACATGCCGAAAGCCCACTTGTTCCGCTGCTTCATACACCTTTGCGCCTTGAACCAGTAAGGCTTTGGCCCGCTCCATTTTGCGTTCGAGGACATAATCTGTGAACGACATCCCCATCTCTTCTTTGAACAAGCGGCTCAAATAAGATGAATTCATAAATAAAATTTCTGATATTTGGTATAAGCTAATATCTTCATGCAATCTGGCGTCGATAAATTTCAGAATATCCGTGACGGATTGTTTGGTGCTGCTTTTTCGGCTTTCATTCACAAAAAGACAGATTCGGCCAATGACGCGAATAATCCATTCCTGGATTTGTTCTCTCGTAAGCAGTTGATTTAGACTCTCGAAAAACGGATAATCGTCACCCGTCACCTCCGCTAGCAGCCACTGTCTAGCATGAATAAACCTTGAAAGCATACCGCTGATGTGAATTAGAAATTCTCGCACTTCATTCACGCTGCCCGTCGCAAAAGCCGAACGAATCATCTGGCCCGCCACCTCTTTGGCCTGATGCTCATCCCCCAGCTCAAACGAAGTTTCCAGTTGCTTCTCCATATCTGCTAAAGAAGTCCATTTATTCGCAGCAGCTTGATCTTCATGAAACGTAATCGCAATGTTATGCCCGTAAACGATCCGTGTCTGTAGGGCCATTTTTGCTTTTAAATAAGCATCAGGCAGCAGCTCCTTAGCAGCAACAATTGGACCGATTCCTGCGCTCGCGGTAATTTTCAAGCTATCTTTTGTCATCGTCAATACATCGGTAACCGCATGATTAACACATTGATAGAAGTCCATTCGATTGTCGTCCACACTTCCCATAAACAAGACGACAGTAGTCCCATTTGTATCCTGAAAAATGAACGCTGATGCTTCAACTAGACGTTCCTTCGCTATCGTGTTTAACGAAAATAACAGCAGCGATCGGTCTGATGGCAGAAAACGTGTATCGTCCTCATTGAGTGGATCGATATCCAAAATAACGGGAATATACAGCTGTTCCGGCAGTTTCAGATGCACCTCTTCGCCCCGCTTATCCAGCTCCCAGCTCGCATAACTGCCTGTTAGCCAATTCCGATAAAAGGCTTCATGCAGACGAGGGAGATGCGTCTTCCACCTTTCCTTCAGCAGATCATACTGATGCTGCTCTTCTAACTCCATCCTTCTCTTGCTGGCTGCATCAAGAACGGTCACCAAAATACTATCGTTGCTTGCTGGCTTGAGCACATATTTGCTCACCCCGTATTCGATGCTTTCTCTCGCGTAATCGAACTCATCATGTCCAGTCAGCACGATCAATTTGATATGCCGATGTTGCTGCTGCAACACACGAGCCAACTCTAATCCGCTCATCACGGGCATTTGGATATCCGTCAGAACAATGTCCGCTCCTATTTTCTCCACCAATCGCAGAGCTTCCTCACCAGTCCCCACGGCTCCAATCAGTTCTATACCATTCTGTTCCCACGCAATGCCTTCGGCAATCCGATCTCGCAATCTGACTTCATCTTCCACAATAAGCAGCTTCATCTTTATGCCTCGCTTTCATGTATTTGAATTTGAGCCTTCTCAGCGGAATTACTATTAACCGGCAGCATGACCGTCACATTCGTTCCTTCGCCAGCTATACTCTCAATGCCTAGATCAGCTTGTTCCCCATAAAATAGCTTTAATCGGGATTTCACATTTTTCAAAGCAAAAAATTGCACCGAAGTGGATTGCTCTTCTCTTACGAGCATATTCGCTTGACCCTCGCCAATTTTGGCTAGTTCTTCTTGTAATGCATCGAGCGCATCTTCCTTCAGCCCTATGCCCGTATCCTGAATGACAATATGAAGGCGCTGCTCCTCAAGGGTAATCGTGAGCGTGAGAGCCCCTTTTCCTGCAACCTTTTCCAAGCCATGTACGATCGCATTCTCGATTAATGGCTGAAGCAACAGTCTGAGCAGGGGAACTTTCCTCGCTTCTGGCTGTACCGTTACGTTAACCGTAAATCGATCCAGCAGTCGTATTTGTTGAATGCGAATATAATACATAAGGTGCTCAAGCGTTTCCTCCACTGTAAAGGTCTCACGTCCTTTGCCGAGGCTGACCCTGAAAAAGTTGGCTAAATTCATCACCATTTCGCTGACCTCATGCACATCATGCTCTTCCGAAACCGTGTAAATACAATCGAGTGTGTTATACAGAAAATGGGGATTGATTTGGGACTGAAGCAGCCTAAACTGTGACTTGGCCAGGTGCAATTCCTTTTCATATCCATCTTCAATTAACTGCTTTTGGGTGCTAACCATCGTATTGAAAGTATTCATGACATACCCAAGCTCATCTTGCCGTTGATGCTGTACGAAGGCATTTAAATTTCCGATACTGACTTGTTTCATTTGGGAAGATAGGCGAAATAACGGCTTCGAAATCCCACTGTAAACGAAAATCGAAATGGAAAAAGCCAGCAAAATGCTTACTAGCATAATCACATATGTAAAATCACGAATTTGATAATTGGATTTCAAAATTTCCTGCTCTTGCTGTTTAATCGTTAGTTCCCACCCAGACGCCATTTGTCCAGATGAATGGGAAAACAACTTAGACTCATCCGACTGCTCACTCGCAGATTGAACAATAACTGGCTTGCCTTTATAAGATAAACTCAGCTCTGTCTTATTGGATGGAATAAGCGGTTCGACAATATCCATTAAAGCCGACTTCGCAATAGCTGTGATGACGAGATCCTTCTCCTGCGATTCCAAATTATAGGGATCCATGATGCGAATAAAATAGATGCGATCCTCTTTCCAATAGGGTTGGATTCTTCTTACTTGCGGATCTGGCACATAAATAATCATAGCTCCGTTGGCCCGTACCGCTTCCTGGTACCACGGCTGTTCGTACACGTGATCAACATGCACAATTCCCGTTTCGTAGGATAGGGCATTCCCCGTGCTGCCATGTAGAACCGACATCTCCTGTACCATTGGATTCACATTAATAATCGCTGAGAATTGTTGCTGAACTTTTCTAAGCTCATACAAGCTTTCACTGGAGATTTCCTTCGTAATTCTACTGAGAACCTCATTGACATTCTTATCTGTGCTAATAAGGAAAGACATCTGTCCCACATTTTGCACGATTAAATCCAAGTATCCGACAGAGGTTAAAATAGAAGCGTGTACCCGATCGCCGATCTGCCTTTTTAGGATGGATTGGGACATCTGATTGCCGAACAAACTGACCGACACTAACGGGAGCAGGATGAGAAGAAACAGCGTCGTTAATTTAAACTGAATTGATTTTTGAAATTTCTGGCGAAGAAGCACATTGGCCTACCTCCTTTTTTCATCATTCTAATCCGAAACCTGTCTAGATTAAAGGAGAATTGTTACAACAATTGAAAAACCTGCCCGACTACATGTCGGGCAGGTCCAAAGCAGTGTGGTCGCTATAGATTTAGCTTAAAACAGATCACTACGGCACCAGTGCCAACAAATCCTTTTCGCTGAGTACGTCCCCATACACAGCCAAACCTCCAAGCGAACCAGCGAAGAAATTGCCCATCTCGCCAGACCGGTGGACAGCGCCAACCGTGAAATCGGATCCGTTCTCTCCACCATCGTAGATCCCATGGAAGTAGGGAAACGGGTTAAACGCAAGCCTAGCGTCAAGCGTTCCATCGAGATACACCTTGGAGAAACAACCGTCATAGGTAAATGCCACCTGGACCCACTCGTCAGTCCGTACCGGAGTTGCTCCGATCGCCGAAGTCATGCAGTATGGATGACCCGGTGTGGGACCTCCGCTACAGGAAACGTGACCACAAACTTGCTCTGCACTGTCCCAAATCCTCAGATTCAAGAATAGACAATACTGTCTCTGCCTCTGCGTTTCATTCCACATGCCAGCAACCGCTTGGCAATGACCGGATTCAATAGACTTCCGTTTAATCCACGCTATGATCGTCATCTTCACGCCATAACCGTGAAAGTTCAGTGCTGGACATTCCGCGCGCGGGATCCGAAGCCATTGACCAAGCTCAATCGATAGCGATTTCGGGCCAAACACGCCATCTGTAGGACGAGCTATGTCTTCCGTCATCTCCTCAAGTCTGTACGCATATGGCCCTTGGGCTGCGAGATCATCTTCTCCTTGAAAGTCCCAAAACGAAATCAAAGCTGGATGTTCAACGACAAGCTTACTATCCAAAAACATAGACAATCCCCCTTTGCTTCTAAGTTTACAGGGATGCTCGGCAATCTACCAATGCCAATTCTACGTTTTTTTGTATGATTCTAAGGCGGGGCTACCCGTAATGTCATTACGTAGACAGACTGGGACAGCTTCTACTTACGTGCTATCGTATTACTTAAGAAATTTCCAAAACCGTAAAAGCATGACGGCAGCTTCCGCTCTTGTTGCAACGCCATTTGGCACGAATTGATTCCCTGCCCGTCCGACCAGAATCCCTCGTTCACGGATTGTTTCAACATGAGCCTTGGCCCAAGCTGGAATGCTTGCCTCATCAGCGAAGGCTAGGCTTTTCTCATTACTAGCGTTCCAATTCATCACTTTAGCGACCATCGCAGCCATCTCTGTCCGATTTACTGTCTGATTCGGCTTTAATGTCCCGTCTGAATACCCATCGAGAATCCCTTTGTCTACTGCTGTCCAGATCGTCGTGCGCGCCCATTCCGGAATGCTGTTCTTATCGCTGAAAGGAAGATCGCCCTCGTCGTTGCTCTTGTCAATTCGAAGAGCTCTAAGCAGCATGGCGGCAAATTCCGTCCGCGTTACATAACCATCAGGCACGAAAGTGTCAGCACTCACGCCAACCACAATTCCCAGCTCTGCCGCCTCACAAATCTCCAGCTTAGCCCAATGCTTCCCAATATCCGTAAACGGACACCCTGAGGCCGATGGCGTCGATGGAACTGATGGAGCCATACGATTAATTGTTAGCGTATAGTTTGCCACAGTTCCATCCTCAGCTTGAACCGCAATCTTCAGAACATTGGATCCTATTACTAATGGAACGGTACTTGTCTCGCCTACACGTTCACCCAGCAATTTAATAATTGCGCTGGAGTCAGATGAAGCTAAGTGCAGCTCGACCTGTTCAGCATCTGTCTCTGCTGTATACATTCTAGTCCCGGGTGTGAATGCAGGCGATAGGCCCAGTGGCTTGCCTGAGATATCCACGGTTAATTTAGCCAACTCAGCATTGCTGGATAGAGATATTTCCTGAGACGGCGCTGCACTTACTGTAACCCCAACTTCTTGGCCTGTAACTTCTACGCCGTTCAGATAAACAGTTAAACTATGATTTCTAACAGACTGAGTCCCATTGTAAGGAAGAGTAATGGTTGCTTCTGCGTTCGTATTACTACTGACTGTTGCCGCCTCTGCTTCAACGCCGTCAACGTAGACCTTGAGCGTCTGCCCGATTAGGTTGGTGCCTGTCACTGTAACCGTTGTACTGCCTCCGGCACTCGGTAAGCTTACCGTATTGGCAGATATACTTATCACCGCAGGCACAGCAACGATGAAGCTGGCATTGGCTGCGTCAAGCGTATTGTGAATGACGTTCTTAACCACATTCCCAGCAACAATAACCTCGTATACACCATCATCCAGCATGCCATTAAAGCTTAGAGTAAATGTTCGAGAAGGCTCGTCATAGCTTGGCGTAAAAGTGGAGAAGCTGCTCCCGTCCTTCTTCATACTGATCAGCGAAAGCGCATTTGCCGCTGTGAGCTGGGCTCCTCCAGCGATCCAGTATACGGCCTCGCTGACTGAAACGGATACTTCATCTGGGGGTGTAGCAAATTGTTGTTGATCTGTGAAGCCGCCAAAAGCAACAACAGGCTGCGTCGTATCGTACAGTAAGCTCAACGTATTAGACGCTGTATTGTCATTCCCTACCGCATCGGCTGCTGCCGCAGCTCCAACCGCTACTGTCACAACCTGACCACTCGTCATTGGCGTAATACTCGCTGTGTAGGTAGCCGCACTTACAGAAACTAAATCTGATGCTGTGCCATTTCCGACGACAAGCTCATTCTCAGCCAAGCCATTAACGCCTTCGCTAAAGGTAATCGTTACCAGAAAGGCGGCGTTTACAGTACCGCTTGCTGAACTGGATAGTGTTGTTGTTGGTGCCGTATTATCCAGTACAAATGGGCTTGAAACAGCATCCTTCACATTGCCCACATTGTCTGTTGCACGAATATGCAAGTACCAGTTGCCATCCCCGCTTGTCTGGCTAAACGTATCCAAATTGCTGAAGGTCGACCAGCCACTTGTCGGAGCCGCTAATCCTTGTGTCCACGCATAAGTCAGTGAGGTAGTATCTACACCACTTTGCGTATCGCTAACCGTTACCACGGTTGCTGCCGTTTTCGCCGCGTCTATACGTCCATTCGTACCAAACTGCACACTCGGAGGCGTTTCATCAATCTCTAGTGTAATTGTATACGTTTGACTGGGCAGCAAATAGGGCTCGACACGCACTGGGATAACCGTGTCCGTGGTTACTCCTGCTAGGTTAATCGTCTTCGTGCCGCCACTTGGCAACAGCTCATTGTTCACGTACATGACTGTTTGACCCGTGTCCGCAAGGATCGGTGTTACATGGACACTAGGCTGCGAGTGACCGTCATAATAATACGTGTAAGCCGTGACGGTGGGGTTAAAGGCTTCTGTAAAGTTCCCTTCCTGCAAAGTTAAGCCGCTCAGCTTGGCATCTCCTGGAGCGGTCCGTTGACTAAAATTGTCACGCCCCCATCCGACGATCGTGCCATCTGCTTTTATTGCAAGTGAATGGTATGCTCCCGCTGCGATCGCCACCACGCCGTTCAGTCCGCTAGGTATACTGCTTAGACCAGAAGCGCTGTTTCCCCAAGCAACGACGGTACCGTCTGATTTCAGTGCTAGCGAATGGGAGTCTCCTGCAGCGATCGCCACCACGCCGTTCAGTCCGCTAGGCACAGTTATTTGACCAAGCGTATTGTGCCCCCAGGCAACAATTGTACCGTCTGATTTCAGCGCTAGCGAATGGGAGTCCCCTGCAGCGATCGCCACCACTCCGCTCAGACCGACTGGCACGATACTTTGGTTACTAGGAAAGTTGCTTCCCCATGCGACGACGGTGCCATCCGATTTCAAAGCCAACGAATGACTCACCTCAAAAGAACTCGATGGCGTACCTCCTGCGGCAATCGCCACCACATCTTTCAGACCAACCGGCACGGTGCTTTGACCGTCAGTATTCCCCCCCCAGGCGACAACGGTACCGTCTGATTTCAGCGCTAGCGAATGTCTCGCTCCCGCGGAGATTGCCACGACGCTGCTCAATCCGCCAGGCACGCTTTTTTGACCATCAATATTACTTCCCCAGACGACGACGGTGCCATCCGACTTCAGGGCAAGTGAATGGTAGCCACCAGCAGAGATGTCCACTACGTTGTTCAGTCCATTCGGTACGGTTGCTTGACCACCAATATTGAGCCCCCAACCAGCGACGGTGCCATCTGATTTCAGCGCTAGCGAAGAATTTAACCCTGCCGAGATGCCATTTCCTTTGATTGGCGAAGATAGCCCCACCGGAACAGTTGTCTTACTGTCACTGCCGTCTCCCCAAGCAACGACTGTGCCGTCCGATTTGAACGCAAGTGAATGCTTCCCCCCTGCGGAGATTGCTATTGCGTCGCTCAGGCCTACCGTCACGGTCAATTGGCCTTCCGTATTGTCTCCCCATCCGATGATGGTACCATCCGATTTCAGTGCAAGCGAATGTTTTTCTCCTGCAGCTACTGACACCACATCCTCCAAGCCTGCCGGCACACTCGATTGATTATGATTATCTAATCCCCAAGCGACGACCGTGCCATTCGATTTCAGTGCGAGCGAATGAAACGCCCCCGCTGCAATCGCCACCACATTGTTCAGACCCACTAACACGCTGACTTGACCCTCATCATTATTTCCCCACGCGACGACGGTACCATCTGATTTCAGCGCTAGCGAATGCAGCCGTCCTGCGGATATCGCTACCACATCGGTCAGACCACTCGGTACACTGGCTTGACCCTCATCATTATTTCCCCATCCAACGACAGTACCATCTGATTTCAACGCCAGCGAATGTTGCCATCCTGCGGCAATCGCTATCACACCGCTCAGGCCACCCGGGACTGTTCTTTGGCCTTCCGTATTATCTCCCCATCCGACAACTGTACCGTCCGATTTCAACGCCAGCGAATATTGCCATCCTGCGGCAATCGACATCACACCACTCATGCCCACTGGCACGGTTGTTTGGCCTTTCGTGTTGTTACCCCACGCGACGACCGTGCCATCTGCTTTTAATGCAAGAGAGTGCTTTTCTCCTGCTGAGACCTGTATACCTGCCAAACTTCTCATCCCATCTTGTGAAGCGGAGACTGATTGCACACCGAATGGAACAATAGTGCTGAACAACACTACCAAGCTCAAAACAAGATACACGATTCTTCTCCAGTTTACATTCAACGTTAACACTATGTACTCTCTCCTTCATCCGACATTATTGAACAATCATCTTCAATCAGTTTCAATTCATAGTAACAGCACGCTCTGAAAGAATTATGAAAGAAACGAAGAGGAATAGTGCCTGGCAACTAGTAAGCCAACTATATCGCCATTCAAAGCCTTATGGAAACTACCTTTACGGTCGATATATAGAAAGAGAGCGCTGGTGAGCTGGTAGATGAATCTCTTTAAGTCAAACATAAGGAATCTATTCAATGACTACAACTATTCAACATATTTTTATGATTGCTTCCGTGATTATGATGTGTATCATCTTTTTCTTTGTGTATGGGTTTAGAAAAGAGCGCGGTATCAACTATCTGATCGGTGTAATCGGATGCCGGATTATTTATGCAAGTGGTGTGATTTGCGAGGGTAACAGTTATAGCTTAATGGGGAAACTTTTCTTCCGCAATATTCATCAAACAGCGTTAAATTTAATGGTCCCTTTTTTTGTCTTGTTCGTACTTGAATTGGTCGCCTATGATAAGTTATTACGCGCACGAGGGAAGATTGTGATGTTCGTGTTATTCGCAACTTGGTCCATGCTGATGTGGCTAGATGCAGACCTTCATATAATCTATCGTAAAATTGAACTCTTTAATGGTCATTTATTAACAACGAAAACCATCTATTCTATTACTTACGCGATGATTTGTTATAGTATCTTGGCTGTATGTTTTTATTTTCTGTTTCAGTATATACGGAATACCCGTAAAGATTTGCGTAGCCCAGGGATGTGGGTTCTGTTTCTGATCTCATTCACGTTTATCATCGAGATTGTGAAATTATTTAAATCGGAATGGTCGTCATGGTTACTTCCATTGTCGGTCTACTGTGGTTTCTTAGGCATGCTAGTCCTAATCATTATACTGCGGTACAAGTTCTTTTCTCTCACTCCTTTTGCCAGAAATATTGTCCTTGATACACTGCAGGAGAGTATTCTGATTGCGAATGTTTCCGGTAAGATTATTGATAACAATAAACAGGCTTCCCATTGGTTTGCAGAGCTGGGTTATGCAACGATTTCCGGTCGCAATATCTCGGAGCTATTGTCATCTTGGCCCGATTGGGCTACGTTATGCCAATCTATGCAACAAGGCAATATAGAGATTGATGCTTGGCTGGGCGGAGAAAGAAGAATCTACAGTGTGAATGTATACCCACTACATACACTACGCAGGCAGGGAGAAGGCAGTATTTCGCTTATCTTTGATATTACGGAGAAGCAGCGCAATCTGGAGCAGATTGCCCAGCTCAACCTGTTGAAAGATCAATTATTTACGATCGTGTCGCACGATATTCGGGGTCCGCTGGCCTTGCAATTTCAACTTGTTGAATTGCTGGAAGATGATCGAGACAGTTTCGGTACAGAACACCGGGAGATCGTTGAGATGCTGGGAGACCAGATTCGTAATACACTCGGTATGACTGCTAACTTGTTAGAATGGTTTCGCAGCCAGCGGGAAGACATGGCGCTTCGTCCGCAGTCCTTAGAATTATCTGAAGTCGTCGAGGAATGCTACCATGTACTGCATATTAGAAGCGGTGCCAAACAGATTATGGTGCATAATAACATCACCTTAGGCACTCGGGTGTATGCGGATCGGGAAGCACTTGGATTAATTATTCGCAATTTATTGTCCAACGCGATTAAATTTACTGGTTTAGGCGGTTCTATCCATATACAAGATGAGATATCGGGAAACATGGTAATCATTTCTGTCCGCGATAATGGGATGGGTATGAAAGAGGAACAGACTCGTCAGCTATTTAGCTACAAGCAGATTCATTCAATACCCGGCACAATGGGAGAAAAAGGCGCAGGACTTGGACTTCTCGTAAGCCGACAGTTTGTACAGCGAAGTGGCGGGAATATGTGGGTGGAGAGCCAATTAGGACAAGGAAGTACCGTTTACTTCACCATGAGAGGGGCACAACGTGATGAAAGTTCTCATAGTTGACGATGAGCCTGCCATGTTGTTCGTAATGAAGCGAATGTTAGCAACGATAGAAGGCGTGGAGCTCGTTGGCAGCTTCCAGCATGCAGAGGAAGTACTAGACTTCGTGCGGAACGGGGATGTGGATCTAGCATTTCTAGACATTAAGATTGCTGAGGATAACGGATTAGAGCTAGCCCGCCGCTTGCGATCGCTTCGTGCCGAACTTGACATCGTGTTTATTACTTCACATTCAGAGTTTGCGCTTCATGCCTACGATGTCTATCCATTAGACTACATGGTTAAGCCGATTTCTAGAAACCGACTGGCCCAGACAATTGCACAAGCAACGAGCAGACAGAGTGCTTCTTCGGATGATGATGCTGCCGATCTCTTACTTCCTCGACTGACGGTTCGGGGGATGGGTTGCCTCGAGGCCAGTACGAAGCAAATGGGTGCTGTGAAATGGATTTCCAAAAAAAGCATGGAATTATTCGCCTATTTGCTCGTTAACCGGGGGCGAAGCGTAACCAAAATCCGGATTTTGGAGGATATTTTCCCGGAGAGGCCACTTAAGAATGCAGAAACTTACCTCAATACGGTAGTTTATCAACTTAGGAAGGCGTTGTCACCGCACGGGTTCAAGGAAATGGTCATTTCAGCTCAAGAGCAGTATCGTATAGACTTGGATCAAGCAGATGTTGATTTTATTCAATTTGAGCAGGACGTGAAGGAACTATCTGATATCAACGCAGGGAATATAACAGCAGCCATCGATCTGGAGAAACAGTTTACAGGGCAGCTGTTCGAGAATAATTCCTTTGTGTGGGCAACAGTGGAACATGAGCGGTTGGCCATCATGTACGATTCCTTTGCCAAACGTCTCGCCAATTGGTTACTGACTCGGCAGCAATTTAGGGAAGCGGCGCAAATTGCGAGAAAACTTGTAGCTCATAATGAATTTGAAGAAGAGTCCAATCTTCTTCTGTTGCATATCTACGGAGCAACAGGAGATCATCAGTCCCTACATAACCATTACGAGCACTACAAGCAATTGCTGCTTCAAGAGCTTGACCTGCAGCCTTCGTCGGTTATTCAACAACTATATGAACAATATTAGTGATCACCTTCTCGTGTTAGGGCAATGAACATTGTAGTCCACGATTTCCAATAGGAATACCACGTTACTCTCCGTTAGATTCCTGTAGATGGATAAATTTCAGCTTTGTAAAAAAAGGAGCGCCTCTGTACGATGGAAGTACGCTACGGGTCAAAAGCCCTTTAATTCCATCATCCAGGAGGACGCTCTACT
>NZ_JABMKY010000056.1 GCF_013204845.1 Paenibacillus qinlingensis | reverse complement strand
AACCAGGATGTTGGCTTAGAAGCAGCCACCATTGAAAGAGTGCGTAATAGCTCACTGGTCGAGTGACTCTGCGCCGAAAATGTAACGGGGCTAAACACGCCACCGAAGCTATGGCTTGCACGATGTGCATGGGTAGGGGAGCGTTGTATGTACGTTGAATTCTGACCGTAAGGACAGGTGGAGCGCATACAAGTGAGAATGCCGGTATAAGTAACGAAAAGATCAGTGAGAATCTGATCCGCCGAAAACCTAAGGGTTCCTGAGGAAGGCTCGTCCGCTCAGGGTAAGTCGGGACCTAAGGCGAGGCCGAAAGGCGTAGTCGATGGACAACAGGTGGAAATTCCTGTACCACCGTAGCCGTTATGAGCAATGGAGTGACGCAGAAGGATAGTGACGCGAGCTGATGGATGCTCGTCCAAGCAGTGAGGCTGGTTAGTAGGCAAATCCGCTAACCGTAAGGCTGGGCTGTGATGGGGAGGGAAATTTAAGTACCGAAGGTCATGAGTTCACACTGCCAAGAAAAGCTTCTAGCCAGGCGAAGGTGCCCGTACCGCAAACCGACACAGGTGGGTGA
>NZ_JABMKY010000060.1 GCF_013204845.1 Paenibacillus qinlingensis | reverse complement strand
CGTAAGGCTGGGCTGTGATGGGGAGGGAAATTTAAGTACCGAAGGTCATGAGTTCACACTGCCAAGAAAAGCTTCTAGCCAGGCGAAGGTGCCCGTACCGCAAACCGACACAGGTGGGTGAGAAGAGAATTCTAAGGCGCGCGGAAGAACTCTCGTTAAGGAACTCGGCAAAATGACCCCGTAACTTCGGGAGAAGGGGTGCCTCGGTAGGGTGAATAGCCCGAGGGGGCCGCAGTGAAAAGGCCCAAGCGACTGTTTAGCAAAAACACAGGTCTGTGCGAAGCCGCAAGGCGAAGTATACGGGCTGACGCCTGCCCGGTGCTGGAAGGTTAAGAGGAGTGGTTAGGGGCAACCCGAAGCTATGAATTGAAGCCCCAGTAAACGGCGGCCGTAACTATAACGGTCCTAAGGTAGCGAAATTCCTTGTCAGGTAAATTCTGACCCGCACGAATGGCGTAACGACTTGGGCGCTGTCTCAACGAGAGATCCGGTGAAATTTTAATACCTGTGAAGATGCAGGTTACCCGCGACAAGACGGAAAGACCCCATGGAGCTTTACTGCAGCTTGATATTGGACTTTGGTACGATCTGTACAGGATAGGTGGGAGCCTT
>NZ_JABMKY010000059.1 GCF_013204845.1 Paenibacillus qinlingensis | reverse complement strand
TGGTTAAGCCCTCGACCGATTAGTATTCGTCAGCTGCATACGTTGCCGCACTTCCACCTCGAACCTATCAACCTCGTCGTCTACAAGGGGTCTTACATACTGGGAAATCTCATCTTGAGGGGGGCTTCGCGCTTAGATGCTTTCAGCGCTTATCCCCTCCGTACATAGCTACCCAGCGATGCCTCTGGCGAGACAACTGGTACACCAGCGGTACGTCCATCCCGGTCCTCTCGTACTAAGGACAGCTCCTCTCAAATTTCCTACGCCCGCGACAGATAGGGACCGAACTGTCTCACGACGTTCTGAACCCAGCTCGCGTACCGCTTTAATGGGCGAACAGCCCAACCCTTGGGACCTACTTCAGCCCCAGGATGCGATGAGCCGACATCGAGGTGCCAAACCTCCCCGTCGATGTGGACTCTTGGGGGAGATAAGCCTGTTATCCCCAGGGTAGCTTTTATCCGTTGAGCGATGGCCCTTCCATTCGGTACCACCGGATCACTAAGTCCGACTTTCGTCCCTGCTCGACTTGTAGGTCTCGCAGTCAAGCTCCCTTATGCCTTTGCACTCTGCGAATGATTTCCAACCATTCTGAGGGAACCTTTAAACGCCTCCGTTACATTTTAGGAGGCGACCGCCCCAGTCAAACTGCCCACCTGACACTGTCCCCATACCGGATCACGGTAC
>NZ_JABMKY010000055.1 GCF_013204845.1 Paenibacillus qinlingensis | reverse complement strand
CCATTCGGACATCCCCGGATCAAAGCCTGCTTACGGCTCCCCGAGGCATTTCGTCGTTCGCCACGTCCTTCTTCGGCTCCTAGTGCCTAGGCATCCTCCGTGTGCTCTTTCTAGCTTAACCATTTATAGGGATCTTTGGCCTAAGCCAAAGTCTCTCCTAATTGAAAGAGTTTAAAGATTTTTGCATGATCCGAAGATCAAGCAACTTAAGTTCTTACTTTACGTTTTTGTTTCGTTATCTAGTTTTCAAGGAACAATGTTGCAACCATTACATTCGCGAAGCGATGTTGGTTGTCAACCGTTGTGCAATACTTCGAAATTAACTGGATTTCTTGTTGTTAATTTCGTCGATTTCGGAAGAATTAAGCATTTAACTGGAAATTCTACAGTTATTTCACGCTTAAAGTCTGAATCAGACCAAAAGTGATGAAATTAACTACATATTTTCATGTTAATTCACTTAAACACCTTAATCTCTCGAAATTAACTGGAGGTTTTCCACTTATTTCAGAAATATCGGCTATTTTGAAAGATTGCTCTTTCAAAACTGAACACGAGTGAGTTAAGCGATTTATATCCGAAGATACTTGACTGTGTCTATCAGACACGAGTCTCCATAGAAAGGAGGTGATCCAGCCGCACCTTCCGATACGGCTACCTTGTTACGACTTCACCCCAATCATCTACCCCACCTTCGGCGGCTGGCTCCCTTGCGGGTTACCCCACCG
>NZ_JABMKY010000054.1 GCF_013204845.1 Paenibacillus qinlingensis | reverse complement strand
ACCATGTTGCAACCGTTTGGTGATGATGGCGGAAGGGATCCACGCGTTCCCATCTCGAACACGACCGTTAAGCCTTCCAGCGTCGATGGTACTTGAACCGCAGGGTTCTGGGAGAGTAGAACGTTGCCAAGCGATACCCATGGCAAGCTTTCGGAGAAAGCTTCGAAAGCTTGTAGGTGGGTTTTTATTTTGAAGAATTTCCCTAATAAGTGATGCTTACGCAGTAAGTTTTGCTGAAGCAAATCTTTGAGGGCCCTTAGCTCAGCTGGTTAGAGCGCACCCCTGATAAGGGTGAGGTCGGTGGTTCGAGTCCACTAGGGCCCACCATTAAACTTAATATCATTTTGGGGCCATAGCTCAGCTGGGAGAGCGCCTGCCTTGCAAGCAGGAGGTCAGCGGTTCGATCCCGCTTGGCTCCACCAAAACACATTTTAAGACAGAAATTTCCAAGAAATTTCGACTTGAAATGCAGTAATAAGATGTGATAAGATAACTTTCGCCGCTGAAATAGGGCAAAGGTAATGGAATCACAAGTTGTTCCTTGAAAACTAGATAACGAAACAAAAACGTAAAGTAAGAACTTAGGTTGTGTTAACCTTCGGGTTACACAAAAATCTTTAAAGTTTTTTCTAGGTTAAGCTAGAAAGAGCACACGGAGGATGCCTAGGCACTAGGAGCCGAAGAAGGACGTGGCGAACGACGAAATGCCTCGGGGAGCCGTAAGCAGGCTTTGATCCGGGGATGTCCGAATGG
>NZ_JABMKY010000053.1 GCF_013204845.1 Paenibacillus qinlingensis | reverse complement strand
TTTAAGTTCATTGAAGATCACCGCTCCGAGTTTCGATTGGAGAAGATGTGCAAAGTGTTAAAGGTCTCCAAGAGCGGATATTACAAATGGCGAGCAGCTGGAGTCTCTGAGCAGTGCAAACGCAAAGAAGAAATAACAGATCGTATTAAATATCACTTTCAACTCAAGCATGAAATCTATGGCAGCCCACGCATACACAAAGAACTTTTGAAAGAAGGCTTGTGTGTATCGGAACGGACGGTCGGCCTCATTATGCGTGAACAAGGTCTACGCTCTTGTATGGCACGGAAATTTAGAGTTCAAACAACAGATTCGAACCACGATCAGCCGATTGCTCCCAATCTCCTTCAGCAAGATTTTGCAGCAACAAAGCCAAATGAAAAATGGGTAGCTGATATTACTTACATTCCATGCCGTCAAGGAAAGCTCTACCTTGCAAGCATTCTGGACCTCTATACGAAGCAAATTGTTGGATGGAAACTAAGTGACCGAATGACAACAGATCTCGTCTTAGATGCACTGAAGCAGGCTCATAGCGTAAAGAAGCCTGGAGTAGGCCTGATTCACCATTCTGACCGAGGTTCTCAATATGCCTCCAAGGAGTACCGCAGTCAGCTTGAAAGCTACGGTATAACGTCAAGTATGAGTCGTAAAGGAAACTGTTATGACAACGCCTGTATTGAGGCATTTCATAGCATTTTGAAGCGAGAATTCATCTACAGCAACCCAAAATTCAAGACCAAACAAGAAGCTCAGCAGAAGCTGTATCGGTATCTTGAGTTCTTTTACAACAGGACAAGGTCGAATAGCACAATTGGTTACATGTCACCTGAGCAATTTGAGCAGCTATACTACCAGCAAGTTGCATAACTTAGTGACGTCCACTTTCTTGACAGAAGAGCA
>NZ_JABMKY010000052.1 GCF_013204845.1 Paenibacillus qinlingensis | reverse complement strand
CAGGCCTGTTGATTAACCAAAAAAAGGTAGCCAAAAAGACCGCTCATTCGGTATGGTATTTGTACCCCTACAAACACCCGAAATGAGGCGGCCTCATGAACAAGTCTACTTCACTATCAACGATTCTGCAACGTGTTATCTCGAAAGAAACGGTGCTTTCCTTTATGGGCGAGTTGGATGTAATCGATGTCGCTCGAAAATTCACTATCTACGATTTATTTCTTTTTCTTAGCGAAGCAGCTTTTCAGCAGTGGCGTGGATACCGAGACGGTGAGCAGCGAATGGCTCAATCTGGACTGCGTTCCGCGAATTACTCTACACTTTCAAAGAAAGCAAAGTCAGTGCCCTTTGAACTGTTTAAACGATTGCTGCACTTTATGATTGAATTATGTAATCGGAAAACACGACGTGCCTTGGGCATTCCAAAGGAACTCCTTGTTGTTGACTCCACCCAAATTACAACTGGCCTTGGGCGCATGCCATGGGCTCCTCTGAAAGGTGAAAAAGCTAGTGTTAAGTTACATGTAGCACTTTTAGCGGATCGTGGAGAATTGTATAAGGTTACCGAAACGACAGGTACTGAGCCAGATATGAAATCTTGCCCTGCCGTTCAGGATAGCCAGCGAATCTTGGTTGCAGACCGGGCATATGGGAAGCACGCACGCTTTGATGAGTACCAGGAACAACAAGAGCGGCAGTACTTTGTAATACGACTTCGTGACAATACGACGTTTCATGAGCCTATTCAAAGAGAGCGTAAACGAGATTTTGAAGGAACCATCCACCAAGACTTCACTTGTCAATTAGGCAAAAAGAAGGCACTCAGCAAGAATCGTTTTCGGGTTGTCATTCTCCAAGATCCAAAAGGAAACCCAGTCATTATTGGCACCAATCTACACTGGCATTCTGCAGAAAAGATTGCTGACATTTACAAGCAACGGTGGCAGATTGAAGTGTTTTTTCGTTGGATCAAAC
>NZ_JABMKY010000051.1 GCF_013204845.1 Paenibacillus qinlingensis | reverse complement strand
GAAGTCGGAATTGCTAGTAATCGCGGATCAGCATGCCGCGGTGAATACGTTCCCGGGTCTTGTACACACCGCCCGTCACACCACGAGAGTTTACAACACCCGAAGTCGGTGGGGTAACCCGCAAGGGAGCCAGCCGCCGAAGGTGGGGTAGATGATTGGGGTGAAGTCGTAACAAGGTAGCCGTATCGGAAGGTGCGGCTGGATCACCTCCTTTCTATGGAGACTCGGATCTGATAGATCCAGTCAAGTGTGCTTAGCACACAAATCGCTTACTCACTCGTGTTCAGTTTTGAAAGAGCAATCTTTCAACAATCTTGTTCCTTGAAAACTAGATAACGAAACAAAAACGTAAAGTAAGAACTTAGGTTGTGTTGACCTTCGGGTTACACAAAAATCTTTATTAGTTTTTTCTAGGTTAAGCTAGAAAGAGCACACGGAGGATGCCTAGGCACTAGGAGCCGAAGAAGGACGTGGCGAACGACGAAATGCCTCGGGGAGCCGTAAGCAGGCTTTGATCCGGGGATGTCCGAATGGGGGAACCCAGCTGTGGTAATGCGCAGTTACCATGTAGTGAATACATAGCTACATTGGAGGCAGACCCAGGGAACTGAAACATCTAAGTACCTGGAGGAAAAGAAAACAAAAGTGATTCCGTCAGTAGCGGCGAGCGAAAGCGGAATAGCCCAAACCAAGGAGCTTGCTCCTTGGGGTTGTAGGACCTCGATATGGGGTTAGTTTGGTAGGCGAAGTGATCTGGAAAGGTCCGGCATAGAAGGTAAAAGCCCTGTAGCCCAAACTGAACGAATCCCCTAGAGGTATCCTGAGTACGGCGGGTCACGTGAAACCCCGTCGGAATCCGGCAGGACCATCTGCCAAGGCTAAATACTCCCTAGTGACCGATAGTGAAGCAGTACCGTGAGGGAAAGGTGAAAAGCACCGCGGAAGCGGAGTGAAAAAGAACCTGAAACCGTGTGCTTACAAAAAGTCAGAGCCCTCTATATGGGTGATGGCGTGCCTTTTGTAGAATGAACCGGCGAGTTACGTTCCCGTGCGAGGTTAAGTTGAAGAGACGGAGCCGCAGCGAAAGCGAGTCTGAATAGGGCGCTTTAGTACGTGGACGTAGACCCGAAACCGTGTGATCTACCCCTGTCCAGGGTGAAGGTGAGGTAACACTCACTGGAGGCCCGA
>NZ_JABMKY010000050.1 GCF_013204845.1 Paenibacillus qinlingensis | reverse complement strand
TGGACCTCTGTCAAGAAAGTAGACACCTAATAAGAGAAGTTAACTAACGCTTTTGTAGTAAAGTTCTTCAAATCGATCCGGCGAGACATAGCCCAAAGAACCATGGATTCTTTTACGGTTGTAAAAGAGTTCAATGTACTCGAACATGTCCTGTTGAGCCTGTGCCTTTGTCCAAAATTTCGTACAGTAAACAAACTCCTTCTTTAATACACTGTGGAAGGATTCGATGCAGGCATTATCGTAGCAGTTACCTTTTCGGCTCATACTTGCTTTCATTTTGTAGGTTTCAAGTCTTTCGCGGTAATCTTCCGAGGCATATTGCGAGCCTCGATCTGAGTGGTGCACAAGCCCTTCTGGAGGTTGTTGCGCCACATAAGCTTGGTCTAGTGCAGCCAGGACTAACTCTTTCGTCATGCGGTCTCCAAGCTGCCAACCTACAATTTTGCGCGTGTAAAGATCTAAAACACTAGCTAAATACAACCGGCCTTCATTGCACGGAATATAGGTAATATCAGTGACCCAGACTTTGTTAGGTGCGGTTGTTTGAAAATTTTGATTTAGCAAGTTAGGCGCAATTGGTGAATCATGATTTGAATCCGTCGTGTTCACTCGAAACTTCTTGGAAACGCAGGAACGAAGCCCATTGGCTTTCATTAGTGAACCAACTAGTCGCTCAGATACCGTCCAGCCTTCACGTACGAGTGTCTCTGTGATTTTAGGGCTGCCATACCTACCAAAATGGTCATGAAAAATGAACGAGATTCGAGCTAAGAGCGCAGCTCTGCGCTTCTGGTAGCTATTCACTGCCTCTTTTCCAAGTAACCATTTATAGTAACCGCTCCGGGAAACCTCAAGCGTCTGACACATCTTCTCCATTGAAAATTCGGAACGATGCTTTTCAATGAACTGGAACCTTAGTTCTTTGGTTTGCTGAAGATGTGCACGGCCTTTTTTACGATCGCAAGTTCTTCTTGAGCATCTGCAATGAGGCGATCTTTATCTGCAAGTTGACGGTCTTTCTCTTTCAAAAGCTGTTCTAACTGGCGGAGTCTTTCTGGTGTTGCAATGGATTCACTTTCAAACTGTCGATATTTCGCTACCCATTGGTGCAGGGTTCCTGCCGGAATGTTCAATTCCTCGGCGATCTGTGTGACCGACTTCGTTTGTTCTTGAATAAATTTCACCGTCTGTTGTTTAAATTCATCATTATACCTTTGCCGCTGTTCACCCAAAATGAACACCTCCTGATAAGATTATTATCCTCATCTCCTAACGAGGTGTCTACTTTTTATTCTAGTTTCA
>NZ_JABMKY010000004.1 GCF_013204845.1 Paenibacillus qinlingensis | reverse complement strand
GTTGGGGTTGGGGTTGGGGTTGGGGTTGGGGTTGGGGTTGGGGTTGGGGTTGGGGTTGGGGTTGGGGTTGGGGTTGGGGTTGGGGTTGGGCTTGGGGTTCGGGTTTGGGCTTGGGCTTGGGTTTGGGGGTGGGGTTGGGCTTGGGCTTGGGCTTGGGGTTGGGCTTGGGCTTGGGCTTGGGCTTGGGGTTTGGGGTTGGGCTTGGGCTTGGGCTTGGGTTTAGGTTTAGGTTTGGGGTTGGGGTTGGGGTTGGGCTTGGGCTTGGGCTTGGGCTTGGGCTTGGGCTTGGGCTTGGGGTTGGGCTTGGGCTTGGGTTTGGGGGTGGGGTTGGGTTTGGGTTAGCTTCAGCTATGGCCTCGGGTTAGCTTCGTTTACCTCAATACCCAAAACTTATAAATTTTACGTATAAAAAAGCCGCGATATACGCGGCTTTTAATGAGATAATTTTCTTGTCACTCGACACCTGAATACATCTAATTGTTATACTTAGGGACGAGAATATTGTTCCAAATCATGAATTACCCGGGCAGCTAGGTCACGAATCGATCTAGATGATTTGGATATACCCTACCCACTAAGCAAATCGATTCTCTTCGGGATCTTCCGTATCATAGCCAAATTCATCAAGAGCAGGCCATAGCTCAGGGTCAATCGGGTAATTCGCGAGTTCCAACGTCTGGGCTACCCTTTCCGGTTTGCTCATGCCGACGACCGTGCTGGTGATCCGCGGGTCGCGAAGCGAAAATTGAAGCGCAGCGGCAGCTAGTGGCACATTGTATGCCTGGCAAACTTTCGCGAACATTCGCGCTCGTTCCACTACACTTGGCGAAGCGTCGCTATAGGCATACCGAGCGTATGCTTCCGGACCTTTAGCTAATATGCCGCTGCCATAAGGAGCGGCGTTAATGACCGCCACGCCCAAATGACTCGCGACATCAAGCAATGGTTCGGCAGCCCGATTGAGCAGCGTATATCGATTGTGGGTTTCAACCGCACTGAACGCTCTCGTTTCGACATAACGAATGAGCATATCAATCGGTCCGCCGGAGATACCGATGTGTCCAATGACTCCTTGCTCTTGAAACTTTTGAAGTACTTCCAAAGGTCCGCCGCGTCCCATAACATTTTCGAAAGTGGTATGTTCAGGATCGTGGATGTAAACGTATTGGAGATGATCAAGTCCTAAGCGTTCCAGACTTCCTTCAATGGAACGTCTGATCTGTTCGCCGCTGAAGTCGCCGTTGCTAAAGTCGCGATCGGCTTTGGTAGCCAACACATAACCTGCGGGAAGACCACCATTTGCATGAATGGCCTTACCGATTCGACGTTCGCTCTCGCCTTCGCCATATGCCGCAGCCGTATCAATAAAGTTGATTGGGCTTTCGAAGGCAGTGCGCAACGTCACTAACGCCTGTTCTTCCGACGTGCTATATTGAAAAGTCTCTGGCATATCTCCAAGTGGAGCGGCTCCCATGCATAGCGGTGATATGAGCAGGCCAGTATTGCCAAGCGGCCGTAGAGATAATAATGCGTTAGTCATGGCGTGTTCCTCGCTTTCTGTTATTGTCTGTATTATAACGACACACCGAATAGGCCCCGTGTCATTTGAAAATCGATATTACCTTGCTGATAGAGACGCGGTACATAAGAATGTTCCAAAATTTCTTTGCTGCGCTCGAGTATATGATCTACCCATAAGCTCGCGTTACCTTCGAGTACCAAATCGACATCTTGCTTATGCTTATCCAGGACAGCCTGTTCCGACGTCACTTGCAGCATCGGGACGAATGGATGTGTCTGCATCGGACGATCACCGATCAGCGCGATTATTAATTCGACACCTGTGGCGGCAAGTCCTGTGATCGTCTCCACCCCATGCTTTGTTGGCGTCTCCATAATATGGAATCCATTGTGGCGGACGTGTTCACCATAGGAGATAGACGGCACAACTTGAGAAGCGCTAAATAGATCCTGACTGAACGCATCCTCGGCAAGCAATCCGCTGTTCTCGGGAACGACGACCAAGCCTCCAGCTCCGACAATCAACTTGGTAAGTACTCCCAACTGCTTGCCGGCATCTTTGTTAATGTCACCTACACTTACGATCCCGATGCGCAGCCCTTCCAAACCGACCGTCACCTTCTCTGCCGTATTAGCCGCAACCAATCGATCGGCGAACCAGGCCTCAACCTTCTCGCTGACCTTGGTAATTCCGCCGTCGAGCTGGATGCTGGCATAACCCAGCTGGCTCGCATCAACACCCATCACATCCATCTGATGGCGCATGTAGTCGTTATGTGTTTTCTCGCAGCCATGCTCCAGCAGCAAACAATGCTCCACCATCGGATGCGTAATATAGCCAATCATCGTACGGGCAAACAGCGATTCAGCAGGTCCCCCCGAGGTGCCGCAGCCTTCCGTGTGCGCCAATGTGACAAAACGCGAGAGCTCAGGCTGTCCTACTCCTTGCTCGTTTAGGCGCTTTGTGATCATACCCGCTACCTGTCCGGCACAAAGACTGGTCGGCACGATTAAGCCGATATTGTCACTAGACTGCCGATTGCGATGTCGAGTAAATGCAAATTGGATCGGGTTAACCTTCGTTATAGCATCTTCTTCAATTGCGATCGGAACTCCTGTCGGTACAGGAGCGTGAAGCAGCGTCTCCAGTTGACTCGCATCGGTCTGCTGCCAGTTGCGCCAAATTTGTACTTGGGCATGGCCCGCCTTCTCACCGACACTTCGCTGACCTGAAGCAATTTGGAGCGCCAAATCGAATACCTCTTGCCCCAGCTCATCCATCGACTTGCCTTCTAGATACTGTCCCGCGTTCACATCCATATCGTCCGAAAGCAATTGGAAACGGCGAGTTGTTGTTACCACCTTAATCGTAGGCGCATATGGAAAGTTGGTGATGGAACCATTTCCCGTTGTAAAGAAGATCATGTTGCAGCCTGCGGCTATCTGTCCGGCGATGCTCTCCAGGTCATTGCCAGGGCTATCCATGAAATAATAGCCGCCATCCTTCATTAGCTCTCCGTACTCGGTTACATAATCAATCCGTGTTGTCGGGTCTTTCTTCATAGCGGCGCCAATAGATTTGAGATAGATGTTATACAAGCCGCGATACATGTTGCCACCTGACGGGTTACCTTCTGCACTGGTACCGTGCCACGACGTACGCTCCTTAAATCGATTCACAAGTTCCAAAAATTTGCGCGCGGTTTCCACATTGCGTACTTTAGAGAGGACATAGGGTTCCGCGCCGATCAACTCATCCGTTTCGGCTAAACTAGCCCCACCGCCGTAACGCACCAATTGTTCCGAAACCCAGCCAAGCAGTGGATTTGCCGATACTCCGGAAAAAGCGTCCGAACCGCCGCATTGCAAGCCGATTCGCAAGTTGCTGATGGATTCTGGCGTTCGCTGCATCGTGTTGACCGCTGGTAGCCATTCGCGTACTAACGCTTCACCATTAACTAGCTCCTCTTCGAAGCTTCCTGTTAGCGACACGAACTTATGCAGGACTTCATCGATCGGATAGCTATGCTCGCGTGCATAAGCCTCGACCATCTTGTTCGTGACCGATTCATTGCCATAATCGACAACCAATACCGCTCCGACGTTCGGGTTGACCATGAAACCTGCGAGCGTCCGCAGCAGCAAGTCCACATTATTCGGCTTCTCTGTGCCGCCCTCCGTGTGAGCGACGGGAACGATCCCGTCTATATTCGAATCGTTCTTCCATTCGCTTTGTAGACGAGCAGCAAGCTCATTCACGTAGCTCCCCGTCTGTGAGGTGGTGCCGAGAAGTACGATATAGTTCCGGGTACCAACCCCGCGATCTTTATGGCGGCGATATCCCATGAAAGTGCGGGTATCCGTAAAAGCTGGCGACGCCTCAGCCGGCCGGAAGTTCTTCTCGTCAAGAATATAAGGAGAAACTTGATCCGCGAAATTGGACTCCGCGGGCACCGCGAATGTCAACTGGCGCACACTGAGCGCTTTCCGTACTGTTTCGTTGATCACATAGTGACCGGGTTGAATCGGCTTCGTCGCCACGCCGAAAGGCAATTGCCACGAAAGCATATCTTCGCCAGAAGCAATCGCTTTCACTGCAAATCGATGGCCTTCCATAACCGTGTAATCCAAGGTAAGGATTTGACCTTCATACTGAATGGCGGTACCAGCGTTCAGTTGCTGAATCGCAACGGCGCAGTTATCTCCGGGTAAGGGAAGCCTCGCTACTTCTTCAAATTGGTAAACGACGTTCATCGATGACTGGCTCCTTTGATGAGATTTTCCGAACAATCCAAATACAACGTCGGCCTATAATAGAATAATTCCAGTTTCTTCCAAGTTAGTACTGTATCAATAACGCTATATACGCCAAAAATTTAATGGCAACAATTTTTCAGGATACATAGCCTCCTTTATTTCGGTGTGCATACCTCTTATTGTACCAAGATTACGGCATTTGTTAATTCTTTACCTTTGCAAAAACATACTCTATTTTGATATTCTATAAATAATACAATTTAAAAAAATGAGACGATCTGGGGAGGTTCGCAAAATGCAAAAACCGCTAATGAAAAACTTTATTAACGACCCCCTATTACCATTTGACATCGTATTCAAGGACAAAAAGACACCAAATCGTGAACTACCAGAGCATTTTCATGATCGCTTTGAATTAGTTTATGTTTATAGTGGAATAGGTACATTTTTCTTAAATCAAATGCTCTATGAGATGAATGAAGGAGACCTCTTCATCATTCCTGGAAATACCATCCATCAGGCATTGCCAGATTCTGAATCTCCAGTTACAGCCACTGCTGTCTTTTTTGATCCGCAACTGATTGCACATTATTCATCAGCTGATTCGTTTACGAATATGCAAGTTTTTGACCTAGCCCGAAAAAACAAGAGCTATAAGCTGGTTGTCCCAGCTACCATACGCCCACTGCTTGAAGAAAAACTCAAACAAATGCATGATGAATTGGAACAACACGAAGCTGGCTTTAGATATGCTGTTCAACTGAATTTAAATAGCCTTTTGATCATCATTAATCGTTTGATATTAAAAGAATCCCATCATCAACTGGCAACGTCCGATGTCGGACCTTCCTGGTTACGAAACATACTTCAACACTTAGATCAGTTTCACACTGACCAAACCGCTGGACTTTCCTATTTGGCTAAGCACACTTCAGTATCAGCCGCTCATTTATCTAGAGCGTTTAAACAATTAACCGGGATGAACATTACCGACTATGTGAATGCCAAGCGAATTTCAACTGCAAAGGAGCTGCTTTTAACTACCGACTTAGGTATTGATACGATCGCTCACAATTGCGGTTATGAGAGTTTACCCTATTTTCATAAGTTGTTTAAGAAGTTTACTGGCGTTACCCCAGGCTTATACCGAAAAAAAGTGATTAAAAATTAGCTTCCGAATATAGAACATGACATAAGAATGTGAAAGTATCTCGATTGCCGATTGCTTACGTTTACTGATGACATGGAGCTACTTCGTAGATTTACTTTCTGTCATGTATCGCCAATAAAAAAAGCCAGAAACAGGATCTTAAACCTGTTTTCGGCTTTCTTCTTGTATAGAAGGTATTTGAACTAAACGGATACAACAGCTTCCCATGTCCCTGACTTAACACTTCTAATGACAGCATCATTAATAAGCATTGCTTGATATCCATCTTTGAGTGTAGCAACTGAATCAGCAGGCGTTTCATAGTTATTGAATACTGCATCATAAAAGTGCTGCATCGTATTCTTAAGACTATCTGTCCAACCTTCCTCATGACCACTGGGATAGTGCAGATAGGGTAGTGCTTTCTTTTTAAGTAAAGCGGGGTCTCTTAAAATCGTTTCACTTGGTTTATCCCGATAGCCCATTTGTAATTTGAAAGGCTCCTCTTGTTTCCAAGTTCCTGAAGAAGTTAAACCATCCAAATTAATCTCTAGTGCATTTTTCTTACCGGCAGATACTTGTGATACTGTGAAAACCCCTCGAGCCCCGTTACTAAACCTCACCAAAACCGAACAATAGTCTTCCGTTTTAATATCCACTTGTTTCAAGCTATCATTTGTATCAGAAAATGCTCCGCTTTTACTTGATTTATAGCGAATCGGATGAACGATGGATAGATCCGCAAGAACCTCAGTGATACTAAGATCAGTTACATATTGCACGAGATCGAAAAGATGGGAGCCGATATCACTTAACGCACGCGTCTCCCCACCAAATTCAGGCTCCATTCGCCAATTGTAGTCGGTATCATAAAGAAGCCAATCTTGTAAGTAACTCCCACGAATAATTCGAATCTCTCCAAGATCATTATCATTCACCATATTCTTTAACTGTTGTACCATTGGAAACTGCCTATAATTAAAATTAATGCCAGTAATTAGCCTTTTCTCAAGGGCTAGCTCATAAAGTTCTTTTGCTTCGCTACTCGTAAGAGTTAGTGGCTTCTCAGATAGAAGATGCTTTCCATGGAGAAGCGTTTGTTTGTTTATTTCATAATGAAGATGATTAGGCGTACAGTTGTGAACAACCTCAATTTCATCATCTTGCAGCAAATCCATATAATTGCCGTAAGCTTTAGGAATATTTAGAGACTTTGCATACGCTTCGGCATGCTTTTCATTACTTTGCCCGATAGCCACAACTTCTACATATCCCAATCTTCTTATTGCTTCGAGATGTGCTTTACCAATAAAACCCGCTCCAATGATGGCCGTCTTTATTTTCTTCATGGTACCCCTCCTCACTTACAACATTAACACTCATACTTTTAACAGTCAATGTTAAAAGTATGAGTGTTAATGTTAAAACAAAAACAAAACAAAAAAACACACCTCTTTGATGTAAAGGGTGTGTTTCTTCGCATTATTTAAAGATAAGTGTCAACCTGGTTGTCAGTAGCCTGTGTAATGATTTGATCGATCGTCATAAATGCACCGCCAATGAGTCCAGCCATATTTCCAAGTGAAGATTTATTAATAATTAAATTCCGGGTAGCAAGTGGCAGTGATCTTTGGTAAACACTTTGTCGTATTGCTGCAAGGAATATGTCCCCGAACTCAGCAATCCTCCCTCCAATCACGATCAGATCGGGATTGGCAAAATTAACAATGGATGCTATGACCTTTCCGATTAAGGCACCACTTTCACGAACCAACTCTACACAAGATGAATCGAGTTGAAGAAGTCCTGCACCTATATCCTCAATTGACAGTTCTCCGCGGCTATTAAGAATATCCAACAAATAACCACTATTATTGAAGAGCGCCCGCTCTTTTCCTTTTGAAATGAGGGCTTTGCCACCTGCCGAAGCCTCCAGGCAACCTTTATTTCCACACCAACATACGACATCCGATCCGATATCAAAATGACCAATATCTCCTGCACTTCCAGTGGATCCTCTGTACAACACACCATCATAAATAATTCCAGAGCCAATACCGCTCCCGATTTTAATAAAAATGACATTGTTGACTTCAAACTTTAAGCCTTTGGCATGTTCACCTAGCGCCATAATATTCACATCGTTATCAACATAACAAGGACAATCAAAATACTTTGCCCAGAATTCCCTGATAGGATACTGGTCCCACCCCGGCATAATTGGAGGAGAAATCGGTAAACCCATTGAAAAATCTACGGGTCCGGGAATGCCAATTCCGATGCCTTTAATTGAAGCTTTATCGATATCATTATCTAAAAGCATCTGTTCAACATGCTTATGAATTCGCGTCAATACGATATCGGGTCCATCCGTAATTTCAATATCAGAGCTAGTTAGACACAGTACTTCACAATTAAAGTTAGTGAGGGCTATGTGAACAAGCGTAGTTTCCAGTTCAATCGATACAATTAAGCCAAAGTCTTTATTCAAAGCATATTCTTTGGGCTTCCTGCCACCTGACGAAACCCCAATCCTTGACATCTCTATCAGATTTTCTTTGAGTAATCGTTCCACATGTACAGAAATGGCGGACAACGATACGCCAAGTTCCTCCGCTATTTCAACTTTTGACAGCGGGGACTTTGCCCTCCTAATCATCTGAAGTACACTCGCCGTCATGGCGTGCATGATCTATTCACCACTTTCGTTGCTTGTCCATATTGTGCAATAAATAATAATTCTAACGTTTCCTTATCTCTTTATCAAGGAATACGGTATAAAATATTTCTCCATCTTTACTAAAAGAACGATTTTCTACATCTATATGCCAATTCAATCGAACAAGCAAATATGTATAAAAAAAGGACCTACCGCAACATCTACGGTAAAGTCCGAAATCAAATTTCAAAAATCAGCTTGAGGTTACAAATTCCTGCCGATCTGATTTACTATTTTCTATTAAGATTCTAGAGGGTGGAAACCCTTTTATTTTTTTAAATAGTTTACTGAAATAATAAATGTCTTCAAAACCGCATTTATAAGCAGCTTCTTGAACGGTAAACTCACCGCTAAGGAGAATATTCTCAGCATCATTAATTTTCATTCTATTAATATACTCTTTAACAGATACACCCATGTATTTTTTAAAAAGCGTCCCAAAATATGCTGTAGTCAAACCAGCAATGGATGCTAGCTCTTCTACTTCTATTTGATTCTGCAAGTTACTTAAAATATATCTAATAGATCTCTGGATTCGTTTATCTATATTTACATGGTTCTCTTTATAATACAAACACCTGAAATAATAATGAAGGATCATAAGAAGCAAAGCACGGGCTTTCAATTCATGACCTTTATTTTTCTTTAGCCATTCAAATGTCAATTCATTGTACATGGAATGTAATTCTTCTGGCTCACCAATATGCGAAATTAATGGAAACGGTAGATTTACATCCTTGCCTTCCAAATCATAGATATGGATATTCAGTGCATAACTCGTCATTAGATTTGCGGCGTCAGTAATTGCGCTTCGGCGGCTGCCTTTAGGGATACATAGGAGATCTCCTTGATTGACTTCATACACAGTACCATTAATAGAGTAGTGAGCCCTTCCCTTGAAAATATAAGTTAGATCAATAAAATCTGTTGTTGCATCTTCAATAATCCAAGTGGGTGTGGAGTGTCTATTGATGAATAATTCAATTTGAGGATTAATTTCAACATATTCCATAGAAATTATCCTTTCTAATTATAAAATTTTACAAATAACCCAATACCTACTCATTGCAAATATTATAATATGATATATTCATACATTCAAGGAACTCTCCAACATATAGCGTGAGTCCCGTCCTTTTTTATCCATAAAAAATCCCCTCCAAGTTTCACTCGTTCCTTATGGTACCATAAGGTTTTTTTCTGAGTATCTACTTAAAGGGGATATTACCATCATTGCGGCAGTTTTTTTGTAATTGGGTTTGCTATTTTACGGATAGGGTATAACTATCGAAATTAATTGATGCTAGTTGCGACATATGCAAGATCCCGGATATCAATTTTGTTATCGTCGTTCATATCAGCAACCTTAGCTTTTGCCCAATCTGCGCTGGTCGAGTTCTTGCCATAGTGAGAAGCTACAATCGCGAGGTCACCTACGTTGTTGTCTCCATCTCCGTTTAGGTCTGCAGACTTATTAGCTGTTGCTTTAAAGGTATCAATGGAAGTTTTGAGTGCTGCGAGGGCACTGTCCACTTGAGCTTGAGTTGCGCTTGCATTGTCTCTTACGGCAATTGCGGTGTTAATTGCTTCTAGGAGTGCGTCTTTAGCCGCTCGCGGATATTCGCCAGGTTGAGTACCTACTATAGCTGCATTGTACAGGGTTTGTGCACTCGTAATTGCCGCATTCAAAGCAGTTTTATCCAGTTGAATAGCACCAACGGATATCGTCTTGCTGCTCAGTGCCGCAGTGGTTACGGTTCCATCAGGACCGCCAATCTTCGCTTGAGAGACTGCAATGGTTCCAGTTGCATTCTGAACACCGGACTTTACCTTAAAAGTTATATTCAAAACGGGTGTGCTGGTTCCAGCTACCCCTCCGATATTAACGGAAATGATTCTCACTTTTCCAGGGGTAGCATTATCTTCTCTCAGAACCTGAATGCTACTGGTTGCACCTGCTGTACTGACATAATCGAATAAGCTGGAATCATAGCTTAGCGTGATATCCTGTGCGTACACGCTTTGTGTCACGCTATCTAGGCTAACAACTGTTGTGAAAGTAGTTCCAGGTGTAACATTGTCGTTAGCTGCGATTGTTGCTGCAAGCGATTTGGCTTCTCCATTACCGGGTGTATAAATTCCAAGATCGCCAAGGTCGATTGCATAACTGTTCTTGAGTTTCTCGTATTCGCCTGCAAAGAAATCATCCAGATATGAATGTCCAAGTATGAATCTGTCCGGATTCACGGCGCCATAGTAGCCGGCATTGGCATTGCTCTGACTGTCAAACAACACATAACTTCCCTGCCATCCCGAACCAGCTACGCCCCAGCTGATGATGTGATCGGTGTAAGGCGCGAACTTCTTGAACAGTTTGTACATCAATGCGTACTGATAACCAAGGGCATCAGACTGTCTGACATTGAGCACTGCGGGAGCAACCCCGCCACCGCCTGGGGTGGTAGTCGGCATCTTAAGGTCAAGTTCCGAGTATGCAATACCGGAGAGAAGGCCTTCGTCAATAAGAGAAGCATAGAGAGCCATGGCATATTGGTTATCGCTTGCAAGGGATTTTCCAATCGAATCGTGTCCCTGAATACCGATGTCTTCAATTAGGGGTCTTCCGTCATATAGCGGATCAGAGAGCCATGCGGTGTTCAGTGCGCGAACCATGTTGTATACAGTCCTCGCTTTGGTGCGATTAGAAATGTCGTAATCGTTATATGTCAATTTCGGAGGATCGTTAACGATATACGCGTCAATGCTGCCAACGTTGTCGTGTCCGTCGAGCTTCATGTACTCTGGAAGATTAGCGTAATTGGCTTTGTAAGCCGCCGCTATCTTGGCGTTGGGGGCCGCGATGTGCGCGTTTTTGAAGAGCAAGTAAATGTAATGCTCGGAGATGTCGCCGCCAATTAGATCATCCGACATGGCAGAAAGCCAGTTGGTGTTTTTAAGTGTCTGTCTCCAACTGTTCGGATCTGCGGGAATGGTTTCGCTGTGGCGGCTTTCGTGGACCTCTTCGTTGAGTACGTCCCATGAATTGAATGGGATTACTCCGCGAGATACACTCGAGCCATACTTCGTATCTGTGGTCAGGAAGTGCCGCATCACATACATTGTGTGGTTAAACTGTACTCTTCTGGCCATTTCTTTGTCTACCTTAACCGTGGTTGTAACGCCGTTGCCCAATCCGTAGTAATTGGTTGTTCCATTATATCCCAAGGGAAGGGTAGCTGGAATCATCTGTCTCATCCATGCAGGGGCCTGGTTGTACCATGCCAAAACGTGGGCGTGAGACTTATACTGTCCGGGAGTTCCGGAATCCCTGATCGCTTGATAAGAGCTGGTCGGGAAACTGTATTCACCTATACCAGGGGTGGTAGTTGCGCCGCTCAAAGCCTCGCTAGTAACGCTTTTCAACCAGCTCGGACCGCGGGGATGCGTTCCCTCGGCCTTGAGATTGTTGCCGTCGACAAAGATTTCATAGTGATTGGCTCTAGTTCCGGTTACTGCTCCGGTTCCGATCGTACCGACCATGAACGTGTCATTTTGCTTGTTGTAAACATTCTTTAAAGGAGTTACAACACTCTGGTTTTCCTTGTTGACAACGTTAGGAAGCGCAACGCCGTTAGGGTCCGGTGCGGTTATTTTGATGTTGGCGACAAGAAGCATGCCGGTTTCTGCGGGACGGCCGTTCTCGCCATGGAGCTCAAGAATGAAGTTCGAGGAAGTGCCAGTTGTGGCGGTAATGCTGGTGTGCTTCATCAACCAGGTTTCACCGTTATAGCTGCCAATCCAGTCGGGATTAAGGTTGTTGTACTCGTATTCCCTAAGGTAGGTATCGATGTCAGAACCGGCATTTCTGATTCTCCACCTCATGAATTTTCCCTGCGCGCTCTTAGGATAGTACACATCAAACTCAATATTTGAGCCTGCGGGAACATCTACACTCGGGGACAACGGAGATTGAAGGGTCATACCTCCGAAGTTAGTTTTTCCGTTATGGACGTAATTAATCTGGAGCACATCAGCTTTGACTTGGGAATCTGCGAAAGGATACGGAATCATTTTGTATGTACCACCAGCAAAGTCGGCAGGGACACGGTTGTCAAGCGGGGTTCTTGAGGTCCAAACATTGGTTGGTGCTGTAATTTTTATAGGAATTTTACCAGCACCCGGATCAAGACGGAAATAAGGATCTGAACTGTCCGCTTTGATCTTTCTTGTGAAACTTACTATAGCGTTTTCAAGACTGGCTATGGCTTCGCCAGCGGGAGTGAGCGCATTGCGTGCGAACTCAAGCGCGTTATCAAGATCTTTGAGTTCGTCGGCGTACACCCAGGGGAAAGCTTTGTTCACATCGGATCCGTCGTTAGTGTGGGTAATCTGGAGCGGAAATTCCACGTTGCCGGCTTTTAAAGCTTCGGCTTGTGCAATGAGGTCGTTCAGTTCATATGTCAGTTCATCTCCGGCCGCAGTAGCCGGGACGGGGGCAAACGCGAATAAGGAGAAAAGCATGATGACTACGAGGATGCGGGAGACGTTGATTAAGGGTTTTTCACGGTTCATCTTCGTTTTACTCCTTTTCTTAAGGCAACCTCTAAAATCTCGTTTTAGCGCAGCCCAATATTAAATTTTTTTACAATTTTACTGATAAAATGTTTGTTTTAAGATTTTGATTTTTTTTATGAATTGACCATCAAATATGCCTCTGTTTCTTCCTAAGTACTTGTCCCTTGAGTTACGTCGCACGTGGCTTGACAATCAATATAAACACCTCCCTCTAATGTTGGTTGGCAGATTTTTACCTCAACAGTTGAGTGCAGCTCAGCTGTTTGTCACCGACGGTGTAGACTACTATCTTCTATTCTCTGCCACTCTGTATTGACTTTTGTTAATATGATATACAAACCTTATATTTAACTCCATGGATGGATAATAGATCATTTGTATTTTTTTCGAAAGCGGTTACAAATTAGATCCTGGTTCATGATTTCTGTTGGCCCTACTTTCAACAAGCCCCCTTTTCGCTTGGTCATGCTCTGTACAACGCCCAACTCCTTCGGGAATGTTAAGGAATCATGGAGAATGATAAGCATCAATGGTCCAATGAAATGAAGACGTTACCACAGGAGAGCTGGAGCTTGGTTCGTGCCGATCGAGAGTCCAGTACTTCATCAACAGAAGATTAACAAACAACCACCACACCACAAAAAAAAAACTCTAGACTCCCCCACACCCCACGTGGTATCTTATTGGTATTATATAGTTTCACAATGGTATTACCCAGAATGGTGGTTTGGTCCCATGGAGAAATCTCCACTTATCAAAGAAAGACTTATCGAACAACTTCGTGTACAAATTCGCTCCTTGCAAAAAGATCAACTCGTCAAAATTCCATCTGAACGGAATTTAGCCGAAAGCTTCGAAGCAAGCCGCGTAAGTGTGCGCGCAGCAATCAAGACCTTGGTCCAAGAAGGCCTTCTCGTGCAATTAATAGGCAAAGGAACTTACATCGTTCCGGCTGTTCTCTTGGATACGTTATATGTCATTTGCTCATCCGATATCAAAGGAAATGACCCCTACTACACGAATTTCCTCGTGGAAATTACGAATTTGGCTGCTAAGCAAGCCATCAAGATTTCCATGGTACACCCTGATCTGCCACGCGAAGCTGTACCTACGAGTCCGCTCATTCTCATCGGGCAGATGGATGACGACCAATTAGATCGGCTCAAGACGTCGGCTGGCCAGCTTTTCTCTATTCAGCGCTATGCCCATCGTGAGGATATCATCCAAATTTATTTCGATGATTATCGGATTGGCAGCAAAGCGGCCAAAACATTATACGATGCAGGACATCGCTCGTTTACCCTGCTGGCAGGACCAGATAAGTACGATTCCTCTCGGCTTCGTAAGCAAGGCTTCCTTGCCTTTTGCCAGTCGAAAGACGCGCATGTCCAAGTCATTACCGAGAAAATGAACTGGGAAGGCGGCCGCCGAGCTGCCGAGCTCTTGCTTACAACCGAGCTGCCGAATGCGATTTTCGCCGTGAATGATTGGATGGCTGCCGGTTGCATGCAGGGCCTTCGAGAGAATGGCCGCGCCATTCCGGACGATGTATCCATCATTGGGTGTGATGATATTCCCCTGGCTGCTCAAATATCACCAAGACTGACGACATTTAGCTTGGATGCCAAGCATCTCGTCGAGGAACTGCTTTCAGCTATTCACCGCTACCATGCGCAAACGTCTGTTACACAGGAACAAATCATACTTTCGGCTGCAATGATCAGTCGGGAGTCGGTTTCCAATATCAATTTGAAACACGAAGGAGTAGATACCTTTCATGGCTAAGCTGACGATTCACGCGGATTCACCGCTGCAAACGATTAATCGAAATATTTACGGTCATTTCTCTGAGCATCTAGGACGCTGTATCTATGAGGGTATCTGGGTTGGACTCGACTCTCCCATTCCGAATACGGAAGGTATGCGGAACGATGTGCTTGACGCGCTAAAAAAACTGCAAATACCCGTTCTTCGTTGGCCAGGCGGCTGCTTTGCTGATGAGTACCATTGGAAAGATGGTGTCGGCCCAGCCGAGAAGCGCAAACGTATGATCAATACGCACTGGGGCGGTGTCCTGGAAAATAACCATTTCGGCACGCACGAGTTCCTCCGTTTATGCGAATTGATTGGCGCTGAGCCTTATATTAGCGGTAATGTTGGAAGCGGTACCGTGGCGGAAATGTCGGAGTGGGTCGAATATATGACCTTTGACGGTGAGTCCCCAATGGCGAACTGGCGTCAAGAAAATGGCCGTGAGAAGCCATGGAAACTCACTTATTTTGGCGTAGGGAACGAGAATTGGGGTTGCGGTGGGGATATGCGTCCGGAATACTACGCTGATTTGTATCGTAGATACGCTTGCTATGTAAGGAACTACGGAGATAATAAAATTTTCAAAATCGCTTGTGGCGCCAATAGTGCTGATTACAACTGGACCGAAGTTCTGATGCGTGAAGCGACGAAATACATGGATGGCATCTCCCTTCATTACTATACCCTCCCTACGGGAGTCTGGAAGGATAAAGGATCCGCAACCGATTTTAATGAGCAAGAATGGTTCAGTACCTTAGAGAAAACGTTATACATGGATGAACTTATTACCCGTCATTCGGCCATTATGAACACCTATGATCCTGACAAAAGAGTCGCCTTAATCGTAGATGAATGGGGCACTTGGTACAATGTAGAGCCTGGTACGAATCCTGGCTTTCTCTATCAGCAGAATACGATTCGCGATGCCCTCGTCGCTGGCATTAATTTAAACCTTTTCCATCACCACAGTGATCGTGTACGCATGGCCAATATTGCGCAAGTCGTCAATGTCTTGCAATCGGTCATCCTTACAGAGGGTGCAGATATGCTGCTTACACCGACTTATCATGTGTTCGATATGTATAAGGTGCATCAAGATGCGAGCTATATTGCTACAGATGCGGTGAGCGCTTCCTATGAAATGGATGGTAAAAAAATCGACCAATTAAGTGCTTCTGCTTCATTAAATGCAGACAACCAACTACATATTTCCCTTTGTAATTTGCACCATGCTGAATTGCTTGAAGTCGAGTGCGACATCAAGGGACATTTGGGTAGAACCATCTCCGGTTTGGTTATCACCTCGGATTCGATGGATGCCCACAATACGTTCGAGGAACCCCATGCAGTGAACTCACAACCTTTTACGGATTATCGGGTCGAAAATGACGTACTGCTCGTTACCCTTCCTGCCCGCTCCGTGGTCACACTTTGTCTACAGTAGGAGATCTGTGAAATGGATATCTCAGTCTCAGCTAGAACAAGTTCAAATGTTGGTTCGGATTGTAAAGGGTGTTCGACCTCTGTTCACGTGACACCGGAAGAAATCGCCAAGCTTTTCGGTGAAACATTACGTGTGCGTAACCTAAAGCTGACTACGGAGGCCGAATATGATCGCCGCATCGCGGTCTGCACGAGCTGCAGCGATTATCAATACGGCACAACTTGCCGTCACTGCGGCTGCTTAATGGGCATTAAAGCCAAACTTAGCAGCGCACGCTGCCCTTCCCCTCATGGAAGTCAGTGGTAGCCCGCCACCACACACAAACTAAAAAGATCGCTTCCTCACTTCTATAGTGGGCAAGCGATCTTTTTATTATTTACGATTATATAACAAGGGATTCAGCTCAGAAGCCGCTAACTCCCCCGGCTGCAAGCCAGGAAACCATCTTTTCAAATCACTTTCACGCGCTTTACTATCTGGTTCAGCAATTCGCAAGCCATCCGCATAATAAATAACCGTCATGACTTTACGCATCGTATCTGTCGGATTGCCTGGCGCACTGTGCAGCGTCCATCCAGCATGAAACGTAGCATCCCCGGCTGCCATCGCACCATGAGACTTTGTCTCAAAGCCCTTCCCCTCAATGTAACCTGCCAACGTACGATGAGATTCATCGGAAATAACCATCTTATTGATATAACCCATGAGATGGGATTGTGATGCAAAAGTCATCGAACCCACCGCTTCAGAAATGGGTACAAGCGGCATCCACATCGTAATCGTCTTATCGGTATCCAGCGGCCAATAAATTTGATCTTGATGCCAAGGCGTATGACCGCCATGCGGTTCCTTATACAATGCCTGATCATGATACATGCGAACACCGTCAACGCCCATTAAGTCAGCGGCAATTTTGGCAAAACGTTTTGCAAAAACGAAGCGTCGAATTGCCTCACTTTGTTCCCATAAATTCGAAATTTGGATAAAGGCCTTCCCATACGTATCACGTTGATCTAATGGTTTGTCTTGACGATTCAACGTTTTCACAAGATCCGATATGATTGGCTCATATACATGAATCTCGGATTCAGTCGCTACACCTCGTAGAGCAATATGACCATCACGTTGATAGCTTTCTTGCTGCTCTTTCGAAAGTGTATAACACTCCTCTACTAGCGGCAACTCATTGACATTGATTGGATCAGCTTCAAGATTACTCATGCGCTATGCACCTCAATTTGTCTATTTATAGCTTTATTATACGATCCAGATGCCTTATAATCTTTGTCAAACAAGGTTATTGATTTGTCAAAAACAACTGGATTTTAGTTATCCTCCTGCACTAGAATAAGAGTAATGTACAAGCAACATATGTCCGAAATAGACTTGCACTAAATAGGAAGAGAGGCTACTCCATGCAGCAACAATTACTGGATTCTCCCCCCATTGTCCCTTACATCAGAGAATGTGATTTTGCTGTTCGCAAACCATGGAACTATCCAGAGCGAAGACTCCTTGACTATTTATTGGTTTACATCCAAGAGGGTACTTGCTGTTTCTGGGTCGATGATCAGAAGTATATGTTCTATCCAGGCCAATTCTGCCTCGTCCAACCTGGCAGTCTGCTATCCTTAGAGGGACTAACGAACACGATCACACCTTTTCTTCATTTTGATATCGCCTATAATCCCGAACGAGAAAACAGTTTTCCCACGCGACCAGGGCAAATTGATCTATCTGCCTACAGGCATCTGATGCAGCCAACCCTTCAAGACCTGTTCAAAATTCGAGTTCCCGTACACGTCCAGCCGAAGGATCCTATTCTTATCAAGGAAAAACTGCTGCAAACCATTGAGCTTGTCCATGTGCCTAATCCACTTACCCAACTGAGAACACAGCAGTTATTGCTAGAAATCATCCTGTCTATTGTGGAGTCCTATCAACGCGAGGCACCTTCACCAGCTCCAACCCTAAACTGGATTACCTCCTATTTCTCGCATCATTTAAGTGATCCCATCACAGTCCAGGACATGGCGGGACGCGCTAATCTATCCATTTCTAGGTTCAGTTTCCTCTTCAAGCAACGTTACGGCACTTCACCGCATCAATACTTATTGCAGATGCGCATTCATCATGCGAAGGAATTGCTTACGAATACAGAGCTCAGTCTCCAGTCCATCTCCGATTATTGTGGGTTTGCAGATTTGCATCATTTTTCTAAAATATTCAAACAACGCACAGGCACTACACCCGGCGAGCATCGAAAATCAACAAAAAATCCCTCCAACCGATAAGTCCATCGGAAGAAGGGATTTTTCATGTCATTAACTATTTCCCAGGAAATAGGATGTTATCAGACTAGTCGAAATATACAGCTTTACCTGTTTTCGCAGACTCATAAATGGCTTCCAAAATCTCAGATACCACACAAGCTTGCTCTGGTGTAACAACGGGATCGGTGTCGTTCTCTATCGCTTGAATCCATAATCTCATTTCCAGATCTGAGGCAACTTCTGCCTTTCCATCATAAAAAGCAACGCCGCCCGCCTGCAATTCCACTTCTGTCGTAAATAAACGACTGTGCTTCTCACCGTTGATGCGAAGGCCGCCTTTCATATCAGCGCCGCCTTCCGTTCCGGATAGGGTACATTTCGCTTCATCTACTTCAAGCGTATTTAGCGCCCAGCTCGATTCAAGAATAATCGTGGCACCATTTTTCATCGTAATCATACCAAAAGCGGAATCTTCCACGGTGAACTTAGCTGGATCCCAAGGTCCCCAAGCATTCGCCGCGTTCTCACGCTGGGACAGCTTGTGATACGAAGTTCCCAAAACAACCGCTGGCTCATAGTTGTTCATCATCCACAACGTCAAATCTAAAGCATGCGTACCGATATCGATCAACGGGCCTCCGCCTTGTTTCTCTTCATCGAGGAATACACCCCATGTAGGTACAGCGCGGCGACGAATCGCATGGGCCTTAGCGAAATAAATGTCACCAAGCTCACCTTCGGAACAAAGCTTATGTAAATGTTGGCTATCGCCACGGAAACGATTGTTATAACCAACTGTTAACTTTTTGCCAGTACGTTTAGCTGCTTCAACCATGCGTCTTGCGTCCACAGCAGTTTTCGCCATTGGCTTCTCAGACATAACATGCTTGCCAGCTTCCAAAGCAGCAATCGTAATTTCCGCATGGGAATCATTCGGCGTACACACATGAACGATATCGATGGAGCTATCTTTCAATACCTCACGGTAATCTTCATAAACACGAGCTTCTCCCTTGCCGAACTTCGCAGCAGCTTCCTGCGCTTTCTCCGAAACGATATCGCAGAACGCTACCATTTCTACATTGTCCAATTTGCTTAAACTAGGCATGTGCTTGCCATTGGCAATCCCTCCACACCCAATAATCGCGATCCGATACGTCGTTGACATGATGTTCCTCCTCTATTATGTTCCTGCAAATTCTTATAATGACAGTACTCGTATGTATACACTAATTATACCCAATACCGCCGTTAATAAAATTCCCGATTTTGCGAATATTGTATGCAATTGTGTTATCATGCTAATTAACAAACTGTCTCCCCAACCTTCCACAGCACTTAACTGGAAAAACTACAGCTATTTCAATTAAAAAGCCTCCAAAAATCAATTTAAATGGAAAACATGTAGGTAATTTTCGACTTTTTCTTCCATTGAGTATAATCGACTGACATTAGCTGTATGAAATCCATTTAATCTTCATTTCAGTCGAAATATCCAAGAATTAACTGTAGAAAACCCATCTATTTGTTTACATGTCCCCCCCAGCATCAGCGCCAACGCTACTGCCACTGCGACTGCAACTGCCAGCTACACCATTAACTATCCCATCCCCCATAAAACAGAAAAAAAGCACGGCCACTGACTAATCAGCATCCATGCTACTTACTTTTTAATCATCGTGGCTACAAGCTTGTACCCCACGCCTCGTATCGAGTCAATCTGTACCGATTGCTGATTCATTTCCAGCTTCTTGCGCAAAGAACTCACATGCACATCAACTGTACGCTGTCCCCCGATATAGTCGAAGCCCCAGACGATATTCATAAGATCATCTCGCGTCACTACCACACCTGGTCGCTGAACCAGATACAGCAGAACCTCAAACTCTTTCGGACGCAACGGAATCGACTCGCCATTTAGTACAACTTCATATTTTTCAGGATAGATACGAAGCTCACCAGCTTGAATCACTTTTTCATTCGATTTGGCTATATCCGCAGCCGCTTCATCCGATTGGGTACGCCGCAAGACAGCAGCCACACGCGCAAGCAACTCGGCCACCCCAAATGGCTTCGTGATATAATCATCTGCCCCATGCTTCAAGCCCTGTACGACTTCATCTTCTGCGTTACGAGCTGTCAGGATAATGACAGGTGTTCGATTTCCTTTTTGCCTGAGCTTAGCCAATACCTCAAATCCACTAAGCCCTGGTAGCATAATATCCAAAATGATCAAATCATACGACTGCTGAAGTGCCTCCTGCAGGCCATCTCCACCATGATCAATCACCTTCGTATCATAGGCTTCCTGCGAAAGATTATAAGATAACAACCGAGCCAATGTTGGCTCATCTTCAATTACTAGTATCTTTTGTGCCATGGGATCCCCCGCATTTACAGTTTATTAACATTGCACAACCCCAGTGTATCACACAAATGTAAAGGCATTGTAAAACCTTCGTCATCGCGGTGTAAATCCACTACTTATTATTGCCTTATTTTAATGAATCACAGGCAACTCAATAATAAATTTCGTGCCTACACCAACTTCGCTTTCAACGCGAATCGTTCCTTTATGCAATTCCACTAAATGCTTAACGATGGATAACCCTAGTCCTGTACCGCCTGAGCTTCGGGATCTCGCTTTATCTACCCGATAAAACCGTTCAAAAATACGCGGCAAATCCTTCTTCGGTATTCCCATCCCCGTATCCGAAACAATGATTCGCAGTCGCTCATAATCCCCGTCAGCGTTGGTCTCTAGGGGTTCTACACGAAGCCTGACTTTCCCGCCCTCTTGCGTATAAGCAATACCATTGGACAGTAAATTAATGATGATTTGTCGCAACCGATCCTCATCCGCTTCAATATACATATCATCTTCAACCGTCATACTGAGCTCAATGTGCTTCTTCTCGGCTTCTTTCCGCAATACGCTAAGCGATCTATCTACAAATTCAGGCAAATACACAGGAGAGAAATTCATCGGAATCCGCTTCGATTCAATCTTGGAAAGCTCCAGAATATCCCCAATTAAACGGTTTAACCGTTCACTCTCATCAAAAATGATTTGCAGAAACGACACCGCCGTTTCCTTATCATTCAACGCGCCTGCCAGCAGTGTCTCTGCAAAGCCCTTTACTGCAGCAATCGGCGTTTTCAGCTCATGGGAGACGTTCGCCACGAACTCACTGCGCATCCGCTCTAATCTGCGTACCGCTGTGATATCATGCAGGACAATAAGCACCCCTGACCATTCTTCATCCTCATGTGCAATAGGACTCAAATGAATATCCAGAATACGCTCGGCTGGATAATAGAACATCATCTCATCCGAAATTGGTTCCTGAAGCTCAATGCATTCTTGAATCATCTTAGTAAAATCATATTGTTGCTTCGCTTCATTATATTTCTTTCCTAATAATTCTTGGGATGAGAAGCCCAGAATCGCTTCAGCCGAAGGATTGAGCAGTATAATTCGCTCTTCGCGATCAATCATCATGATCCCGCTCATCATATTTTCCATGACGCCTTGCAGCCTACGTTCATTTTCTTGTATCCGCGCCATTTGCCCTTGCAAACTTTCGGACATGCGATTAATCGCTTGCCCAAGCTGACCCACCTCATCATTCCGATAAGCAGGGACACGAGATTCATAATTCAAATTTGTGATTTGCTGTGCAACCTTGGTCATTCGCTCAATCGGGCGTGTAATCCCTTTGGCAATGCGATAACTGACAATACCTGCAATAACAAAGAGGATCGCGAGTCCTGAAATAAGAAAATACCATAGACTGCGAATGGATTTATCCACTTGAGCTAAGCTCAATGAAATGCGTAAATACCCGATTGTTACCTTGGCTTCATTTTTAACTGGAATAGCGGCATACAACATGTTCTCCTTCAATGTGTCACTATACCGTGTCGTATAACCGATACCATCTTTAGCTGCAGCCTCGATTTCCGGCCTTGTCAAATGATTGTCCATCTGCTCTGGCATTTGATCAGAGTCACCTAGAACCTTGCCGTCCGCACGTACATAAGTCAATCGTTCGGTTGTCGCGTCTTTGAGCCGGTGGGCTTGCGCCGTATAATACGTATACAACTCAGCGTCCGTCCCTTTATAATCCCATACACCACTGGAAGCAATCACATGAAGCTCTCGCTCCATATTTTCTTGTAATGAATTCACATGCGAACTCTCGAGAACCTTTGCCATGAAAATGCCGGCAACCAACATCGAGCATCCAATTAATAAGATTAAAATCAGGGTTAGTTTTGCACGAAATTTGGTCATGGATGCATGAACCTCCAACAGGGTTGTGTGCCGATGTAGTCTATACCATATAGAAAAAGGGCTACTCTAAATAGTAACCCTAATTTCTATTGCTAATCCAGTATTTTTTTTGTAAAGGTAATCCCGAGGATCTTTTATTTAAATACTGGCTCTTTCAGAGCAGCCAATTTTTCTAAAGAGTTCTTTTCCACATCTGCATGCAGACTGTTTCCGTGCGAATCCATCGTCACAATCGCCGCGAAGCCTTCTGTCTCCAAATGCCACATCGCTTCAGGAATACCGAATTCCAGATAGTCAACGCCTTCAACCTTTTTGAAGCATTGTGCGTAGTACTGTGCAGCACCACCGATGGCATTCAAATACACACCGCCGTGATCTTTCAAAGCTGCCAACGTTTTGGGCCCCATGCCGCCTTTACCAATTACAGCGCGAATACCGAATTTTTTAATAATATCGCCTTGGTAAGGCTCCTCACGAATACTCGTTGTCGGTCCTGCCGCCTTCACGTGCCACTCACCTTCATCATCCTTGGCCATAACCGGACCGCAATGATAAATAGCTGCGCCGTTCAGATCGATTGGTGCATCGTGATCCATCAAATATTTGTGTAAGGCATCGCGTCCAGTGTGCATCGTTCCATTAATAACGACGACATCACCGACCTTCAAGCTGCGAATTTGCTCTTCCGAAATTGGCGTCGTCAATACGATCTCGCGACGTTCTTCTTGCGGCGTGTTTCTAGCTTCTTCCGCACTGGCTTCGAAAGCCTCTTGGAAGGAAACCTCAACACCTCTCGGATAAGACCAACCATTGATTTCGCCCGTTTCAGCATTAAGAATTACGCCTTGACGACGGAACGCCCAACAGTTATACGCCACAGATACGAAGAAACTAGCTGGCAAACGGTTCATCACGCCCACTTTACATCCCAGCAAAGTTACTTGTCCGCCAAAGCCCATCGTCCCAATCCCGAGCGTATTCGCGTGCTCCATCACGTACTCCTCGACCTTACGAAGGTCCGGATGTGGATTTACATCGTCAACATGACGGAACAATTGATGCTTCGCCAGCTCATAGCCGCTTGTCCGATCACCGCCGATGCCAACACCGATAAAGCCTGCGCTGCAACCTTGACCTTGTGCTTGATATACCGCGTGCATAACGCACTTGCGAATCCCGTCGAGGTCACGACCTGCTTTACCTACACCCTCCAGATCAGCTGGAAGGCTGTATTGAATATTTTTGTTTTCGCAGCCGCCGCCTTTGAGAATGAGCTTCACCTCTACATCGCCCTGTTCCCATTGCTCAAAATGAATCACTGGTGTTCCTGGTCCGAGGTTATCCCCGCTATTAGCACCCGTAAGCGAATCTACGGAATTCGTCCGAAGTTTAGAAGCTTTCGTTGCGTTCGCAACAGCTTCAAGAATATGTTTCTTCATTACAATTTGGTTTGCCCCAACTGGACAGTGTATAATAAACGTTGGCATTCCTGTATCCTGACAAATCGGGGACACATTCGTTTCCGCCATATGAATGTTATCGGCAATTCGAGAAAGTGATAACGCAGAACGCGTACCATTATCCTCTTTGATTTGCGCAGCTTGTACGGCACGACGAACATCACCGGGAAGATTCGTGGATGTTTCTACAATTAAATCATACACACTTTGATAAAAATGTTGCATAACGCTTTCTAGCTCCTCTCAATTACCCGCATAATCTTAAAGAATATCTACCATTATACCATACCTCATAGGAACAGTTCGACGGTTCTTGTGAGCAAAACAAGGAGATTCGCTGACATGTATAAAAGGATTGCAATTTCGATTCTTGTTAGCCTCTTGGGGCTTACGCTTTTGCTAACCCCCTTGCAGGCTGAACGTTCCGAGACCATTTACTATCAAGATCAGGTTGCCGTTCTGATGTATCATCACATCCATGACACAGATACAAGCTCAAGCACGATCACAAGTGCCCTGTTTCAGAATCAGCTAACAACCCTGCTCAGCAAAGGCTATCATTTTATTTCTTTAGATGAGTTTAAAATGTACTTGGCAGGCGCATCGGTTCCCTCCAACGCGGTGCTAGTCACTTTTGATGATGGGTATCAAAGCTTTTTTACAGGAGCATATCCGGTTCTCAAAAGCTTGCGCATACCCGCTGTCAACTTCGTCATCACGACAGATTTAGCAGATCCGTTAGCATCGTACATTCCGTCGATGTCCAAGGATCAGATTAGTGAAATGACGCATGCTACGAATTTCATCGACATCGGCTGCCACACAGACAACCTTCACCACAAGCTCCCAAGTGGAGAAGCCGCGCTTGTGGGCAAGCTTGACGGCGAGGATAGCGCTGCTTATCAGCAGCGCGTGTTCACAGATGCGGGGGCCTGCATCGGCAAGCTTGCTCCGCTGACGGATAAGCCGCTCGACGCGATGGCGTACCCATACGGCATCACGTCGCCTGCTGCGACGGAGCAAGTAAAGAAGGCGGGCATCCGCTACGCCTTCACGATCTCGCCCGAGATGGCGACGCGCAGCGCCGATCACATGCTGATCCCGCGGATCAACGCGGGCAGCCCGAACATCACACCGGAGCTGCTGCTGCGCTCGATCCAGCGCCGGGCCGAGGCGCAGCCGGGCAGCTCGCCGCTGCGCCTGGATGCGGCCGCTGCCGCCGCGCAGCTTGGCGGCAGCGCCAGTGCTGATGGCGGAGAGCTTCGCCTCCGCCTGGGTGATGCGGCATTCACCCTGGAGGTGAATGCCAAGTCCGCGACGCGCGGCGATGGCGCGCGCGTCCGGCTGCAGCAGCCCGTGCTGCGCGAGCACGGGCAGATCACGATCGCGCTTGACGATCTGCAAGCGCTGATCGGGCAGCCGCTCGTCTACACCCCAGCCACCGGTAAGGTGGCTGTACGGGTGGCGCCGAGCGTGAAGCAGCCCTAAACACAAATAGATGCTGTCACTTAAGTAGATTCTTCTACTTTAGGACAGCATTTTTATTTGTGTCATCTTTTAGCTTTTAAGACAGGTCTCAGAGGGAACGTAGGTACCTTATTGGGTTGAAACTGATTGAAACTAGCATGCGAGAGGAACGTAGGTGCTCTATTGGGTTGATTCTCGTAATTAATAGCGATATTCGGCCAAATAAGACACTATAGTTCCCCTTCAACTCGGCTTTCAGCTATTCAACCGCAAATAAGGAATCCTCGTTCCCCTCATATGAGATTTGTCGGAACAGTCCCTTCTATTCATTATCCAATCATCATCCCTACACTTCCCTTACAGATATAACCCATTCACTAGATACCGTTGTAAAAAGGGGTATAACATGACGATCGATGCTAGCGCAACACAACGATTACCTTTCACTTAGAAATTGGCATGTGCACCCTTCAGTTAGGAAGCTAATGGAAGGTCTCGCCCTCGAATTTGCCCTTTGATTTGTTGACTTCAAATAGACGAAATGATATACCTGTTAGGTACCATAAATTGCGGAATGTTTACGGTCCGTCTTCAGGAGGAACATATGAATCATCACTTTTTTGCCTACTTATATCGTCTCAAATATATCGACCGCTGGAGCCTCATGTGGAACATGCGCCGTGAGAATGTAGCTGAGCATTCCTTCTACGTAGCTTCGATTGCGCATATGCTGTGCACCATCTCCAACGAAGTCTATGGTGGGAATGTTCCGACCGACCGCGTCGTCTCTATCGCTTTGTTTCACGACGCTTCAGAAGTGCTAACGGGTGACATCCCGCAGCCCGTGAAACACAACAACGAGCAAATTCTGCGGAATTTCCGCGAGATCGAAGACGTCGCCGTAGAACGACTTATCGGCACAATACCACCTGCGCTTAGCAACATCTACCGCGGACTCATTCAAGATCCTGACCCTGAGCTCTACCGCTGGGTGAAGGCTGCTGATCTGATTGAAGCATATATCAAATGCTTAACCGAACTCTCAACCGGCAACCGTGAGTTTGTCGTTGCTAAGCAGCAAGTGCTCGATAGTTTGAAGAAGATGAACATGCCGGAAGTCGATTACTTCTTGGAGCATATGAGCGCCTCCTTCGAGAAAACATTAGATGAGATTACCTTGGATATCGCGGATCCGAACTAATCTCACCTTATTTCATTCCCATTCATCGTCCATCCTGTCATGGTTCCAATACGACGCTCCACATTCCGTCCCGAATCTGACTAACTGGAAAAACTACAGCTATTTCAGCCTTATTCACCTCAATTTTCAAAATAGATGGATTTCATGAAGCTAATTTAGGCTTTTTTCGCCAGTTAAGACGATTAGCCTGAGTTTAGCTGTACAAAATCCATCTATTCCAATAAACTCATCCAATTCAATACAATTAGCTGGATATAATCCACCTATTCACATTCAGTTCATACCCAGCAACTAGCTGGCCTGAAACTCCATCGAACCAACGCAAAAGAACCTCCTTTCCACTTGGAAAGGAGGTTCTCTACATCTCTATACCTATGCCAAAATCTGAGGATTTGTCATAATCACAATTGCCAGGATAACCGCGATAGCAGCGATCCAGCTGAATGTTTTAATTTTCGCAGCATCTCCTGCTGTACTTTTACCTGCTGCACTGTTCGCTCTCAATTTCTTGATGCGACCACCGATCATTCCTGTAACTGCCCCCACAATTACAAGTAAAATGATAGCGAGTGCCATCCATAAACCTGAGAAACTGCCTTCGCTGACCATTGCTCCTCCAGAGATGAAGGTAACGATCAAAGAAAACTGACCAATTCGATTGAGCGTGGACAATAATCCCATGAAGCTTTCTTGTCCTGCACCGGATAAGCTAGCAGCTCGTCCTACAATGAAAGGGAAAACAACATAAGATCCAAGCAATAAAGCACTAATTACGTGTAAAAAAAGCATAACATGTTGTACTGATTCGGGCATTGAGTCGACCTCCGCAATTTTAATTAGAATCGTTCTCTTTTAGTATACAGAATCGGAATGTGGGTAACAAGAAAGCGATGTCAAAATTCCTACAAATTCACCATATCTCCATAAAACTGTGACTAAATAAGTAGAAAACAACCCCTGATCTCCGCGAATAGTGGAACGTGGTTCCCTTTCACCAATATCAGTGTCCCCGACTAGACCCAAAACATAAAAAAACGACCAGCCCCTAAAACCTAGGAGACTGGCCATTCATTTATTAACCGGCGACTACTTTAATGACATTGCGTACGGATTCTGCTGTTTTGTCCAAAGCTGATCGCTCAGCTTCTGTCAATTCGATGTCCATAATTTTCTCGATGCCGTTAGCACCGAGAACCGTCAGAACACCCATGAACAGATTATTGTAGCCGTACTCACCTTCAAGTAGTGCGATTGTTGGAATGATTCGCTTTTTATCTTTCAAGATAGCTTCCGTCATTTGCACAAGGGAAGCCGCTGGTGCGTAGTATGCACTACCGTTACCAAGCAGGTTAACGATTTCGCCGCCGCCAGTACGTGTACGCTGAACGATGGCTTCGATGCGATCAGCTGATATCAGCTTCTCAATTGGTACGCCGCCAGCGTAAGTGTAACGTACGAGTGGTACCATGTCATCACCGTGCCCACCGATAACAACCCCTTTGACATCCTCAACGGATACGTTTAACTCTTGCGAGATGAACGTTAGATAACGGGCTGTATCAAGTACACCGGATTGACCGATAACGCGATTTTTCGGGAAACCAAGCGCCTGGTAAGCGACGTAAGTCATCGCATCAACAGGGTTACTCAAAATGATTACGATGGAATCAGGCGCAACTTCCTTCACGTTCTCACAAACGGATTTCACGATACCCGCATTTGTGTTAACAAGATCGTCGCGGCTCATCCCCGGTTTTCGAGCAATCCCTGCCGTGATGATAACAATGTCAGAACCCGCTGCATCCGCATAATTGGATGTACCTGTGATTTGAGCGTCAAAGCCTTGCACAGGACCTGCTTCAAGCATATCAAGTGCTTTCCCCTTTGTAGGGTTTTCTAATTGCGGAATATCGAGTAGAACAACGTCACCAAGTTCTTTTTGAGCTAGCATTAGAGCAGTAGTAGCACCTGTGAAACCCGCGCCAACAACGGTAATTTTATTACGACGAATAGCCATTTAAAATGTACCTCCTCATAATCTTTTGTCTAACTCAACGATAGGTACGAATTACGAATTAAGCCATGTTTTTGATGATTTCGTTTGCGAACTCGGAGCACTTAATTTCTTTCGCGCCTTCCATCAAACGTGCGAAGTCATAAGTAACTGTTTTGTTATTGATGGATGTTTCCAAGCCTTTGTAGATCAGCTCAGCTGCTTCCAACCAACCAAGGTGCTCAAGCAACATAACGCCGGAAAGGATTACGGAACCTGGGTTAACAACATCAAGACCAGCGTACTTAGGAGCTGTACCGTGAGTTGCTTCGAAGATTGCATGACCAGTCAAGTAGTTGATGTTAGCTCCTGGAGCGATACCGATACCACCAACTTGTGCAGCTAGTGCATCAGACAGGTAGTCACCGTTCAAGTTCAATGTAGCGATTACGTCGAAATCAGTAGGACGAGTCAATACTTGTTGAAGCGCGATGTCAGCGATCGCATCTTTTACGATGATTTTGCCAGCAGCTTCAGCGTCTTTTTGTGCTTTGTTTGCAGCTTCTGCGCCTTCTGCTTCTTTGATACGGTCATATTGTGCCCATGTAAATGTTTTATCAGCATATTCACGCTCTGCCAACTCATAACCCCAGTTTTTGAACGCGCCTTCTGTGAACTTCATGATGTTACCTTTGTGAACCAATGTTAACGTTTTGCGGCCATGTTTGATTGCGTACTCGATAGCTGCGCGAACCAAACGCTCTGTACCTTCGGAGGATACTGGTTTAACACCGATACCTGAAGTTTCTGGGAAACGGATTTTGTTAACGCCCATTTCGTTTTGCAAGAAGGAGATTACTTTCTTAACTGCTTCAGAACCAGCTTCCCACTCGATACCTGCGTAGATATCTTCTGTGTTTTCACGGAAAATAACCATGTCAACCAGCTCAGGACGTTTAACTGGGGATGGAACGCCATCGAAGTAACGAACTGGACGGGAACATACGTAAAGATCAAGCTCTTGACGAAGTGCCACGTTCAGGGAACGGATACCGCCACCGATTGGTGTAGTTAGAGGTCCTTTGATGGACACGATATATTCTTTCATAGCTGTTAACGTATCGTTAGGCAACCAGCTGTTGAATTTGTTGAATGCTTTCTCACCAGCGTATACTTCGTACCAAGCGATTTTCTTTTCGCCTTTGTATGCTTTCTCAACAGCAGCATCTAGAACGCGTACGGAAGCTGCCCAGATGTCAGGACCTGTACCGTCACCCTCGATGAAAGGGATAATTGGGTTGTTAGGGACTTGAAGTACACCGTTTTCGATCGTGATTTTTTGTCCTTCTGTTGGTAGCTCGTAGTTTTCGAATTGTGGCATGATTAATAGTTCCTCCTCAAATTTGTATGAAAATGATTTCTTTTCTATATGCTGTGCATAGCTAGGCACACAAAAAGTGACGGGAGTTACAGTACTCCCCCAATTAACTGGGGCTCAGTACCAAACGCCCGCACCTTGAGCTTAATGAACTAACAATTAGCGTTGGCCAATTGGGATATATTTTTGGTTAACTGGACCTGTGTACTCTGCGCGAGGGCGGATCAAGCGGTTGTTTTCGTACTGCTCAAGAATATGAGCTGCCCAACCGGATGTACGGGAGATCGCGAAGATCGGCGTAAACAAGTCACGCGGGATTTCTAGCGTCGTGTATACGGATGCCGAGTAGAAGTCAACGTTTGGTTTCAAACCTTTAAGACCTGTTACCAACTCGTCTGCTTTAATGGACATTTCGTACCATTTCAGGTTACCTGTCAATTTGCCAAGCTCATAAGACATTTTTTGCAAGTGCTTTGCACGAGGATCGCCGTTTTTGTATACGCGGTGACCGAAGCCCATGATTTTGTCCTTGCGCTCTAATTTACCGTTAATGTAAGGAACAACGTTCTCAACAGTACCGATCTCTTCTAGCATTACCATTACCGCTTCGTTAGCACCACCGTGAAGAGGTCCTTTGAGTGTGCCGATTGCGGAAGTAATACCCGAGTAGATATCTGTCAGCGTTGCAACAGTTACACGCGCAGCAAATGTCGATGCATTCAACTCGTGGTCAGCATGCAGTACTAATGCTTTGTCCAACGCTTCGATTGCAACTTTATCTGGCTCGTTACCCGTCAATTGGAACAAGAAGTTAGCAGCTACAGAAGAATATCCTGGGGAAGCTACTGGCTCTTTGCCTTCACGAATGCGTGCGAATGCCGCGATAATAGCAGGAATTTGTGCTTGCAATTTGATAGCTTTACGCACATTGGATTCCGAACTTGAATCATTTGCTTCGGCATCGTACAGGGCAAGTGCAGAAACTGCTGTACGAAGCGCAGCCATGGAATTCACATCTTTCGGGAATGCACGAATAAGATCAATTACCGCGTCTGGTACTTTGCTGTATGCGTTCAGGTCGCTTTGCAATTTCTCAAGTTCAGCTTGAGTAGGCAATTTACCGAACCAAAGTAAGTAAATAACTTCTTCAAAAGTCGCATTTTCTGCGAGGTCATCAATATCAATCCCGCGATACGTAAGCACACCATCTACAATGGAGCTGATCGACGAGGTTGTGGCTACAATTCCTTCTAAACCTTTGGTTGCAGACATGGGAATCTCTCCTTAGCTACTCTATTAGCATAATATTGCTGTTTTCTACTCTTAATAATAAAGTATTTTACTTGGTAAGTGAACAAAAGAGGTCATAGAAGTAAATTATCACTACCATAGAAATTCTTTTTGGCGGAATTTTCACACCATTTTTCGTACACTATTTCCAAACGCACGATACAAGTTTTTGTTAATTTCCTCGAATTATGCAGTGTGCGCGGAAAAATTTGTAGACCTTGTGCGAGATTGATACAATGTAAGGAATGAATCCGTGAATTAAGTTAAAAAGGAGCGACACAATGAGCAACCTTGCAACTAGGATTGGCATCATCGATATCGGATCCAACTCCATCCGACTTGTCATTTATGAAATAAATGCCCATGGAGCTTATCGGGTCGTAAGTGAACATAAAGATTCCGCAAGACTTAGCGAACGAATGGGTCCTGATGGCATCTTACATAACAAAGATATTATTTCAATCGTTCCTATCTTAACCCACTATGCCAGGTTATGCCAGTCTCAATTTGTTACGACCGTTCGAGCCGTTGCTACTGCCGCAGTTCGAAACGCTGTCAACACGTCAGAAATCGTACGTATTCTAGAGGAACAAACAGGGCTCACGATCGAGGTTCTTAGCGGCTATGAGGAGGCTCGTTACGGTTATTTAGGGGTCATTAACTCCATGGATATCCGCAATGGCATGATTATTGACATTGGTGGCGGAAGCACGGAAGTCTCTTTAGTAAGGGATCGGGAGTTAGTCCAAAGTGTTTCTTTTCCTTTCGGAGCGGTGAATACCACTCGTCAATTTATGAAGGGCACTAATTTAACAGATCAAGAGATGGCTGATATACGCAAAATGGTACATGAGGCCATCGCTTCTCAGCCATGGATTATGCAATCCCCCAATCTTCCTATGGTTGGACTAGGTGGGACCATCCGTACACTTGGCAAAATGAGCCGAAAGCGAAATAATTACCCGCTCCAACTGGCTCACAATTACGTCATGAAGCCCGGTGAGCTTCAAGAATTTTCGATACTTTTATCCACATTAACTATTGAAAAAAGGAAAAAAATCGATGGCCTCGCCAAAGAACGAGTCGATATTATTGTGCCTGGCCTGCTTATTCTAGAGACGATCTTCGAAGCCGCGAAATCCTCATCTTGTTTCATCAGTGGATCTGGCTTACGCGACGGACTTTTCTTTGCAACTTATAATCCGAAGCAACCGGTGAAAGCAAACGTTTTGGAAGCCAGCATTCAGAATATACTGACACTCCACCCAAATGCAGCTGTCGCACATGTTCGGCATGTTGATAACTTAGCCATGCAACTTTACGATTCGCTAGCGCCATCGACAGATTTAGAAGCACGCGGCAGACTGTTGCTGCACACAGCTGCTCTTTTGTACCGAATTGGTGTGAGCGTCCATTATTACCAGTACTTGAAGCACACCGAATATATGATTCAAGAAGCACATATTGACGGCCTCAGTCATCGGGAGATTGTCATCGCTTCTCTTATCGCCACATTTAAAACAAAAAATCGGACCCAGCAGCAGGCACTTGTTTACAAGGACCTATTACTGGAATCCGATGTTACTTTAATCATCAAGCTAGGTGCCATCCTTAAGCTGGCCATGGCCATGGATGCCAGCGAAACACAGCCCATTCAAACGGACATCCGTATCCAGCTCAATGATTCGTCAATGAATCTTAATCTGCTTTGTGCGCACAACCCTTTTTTGGAACTCAAGGAGCTGAACACATTCACCAAAGATTTCGATAAAATCTGGGGCATTAAACTTAAGATTCAAACCGAAGTTTTTTCCATGAAGTAATCCGCATCGCCTCGAACTGGCTCCGATAAGGGGTCAGTTCATTTTTTATGCGCGTATACATCCCATTGGGCATGAGCTCTCTCGCTTTGACATTATCATGAAGTGTCACGTTTAGAATTTGAATCATCATTTTCTTCATATCTCGGTCCAAAACCGGGCACATCAACTCAATTCGCCGAGTTAAATTACGCGTCATCCAATCTGCCGAAGACAGATAGACATCGACATGTCCCCCATTTTCGAAATAATAAATCCGCGAATGTTCCAGGAATCGGTCTACAATACTCCGAACGGTAATATTCTCACTTAGACCAGGCACACCTGGCCTCAAGCAACAGACACCTCGAATGATGAGTTCGATCTTCACGCCAGCTTGTGACGCCGCGTATAACGCATCCACCATTTCTTGATTCGATAGCGAGTTCATTTTGGCAATAATCCGAGCTGGACGACCAGCTCTGGCATGCTCCGATTCACGTGCGATGAGCTCAAACAATTTATCTTTCAAGTCCGTTGGAGCGACAGCGAAGGATTGCCAATCATGAGGGGCAGAATAGCCCGTAATTTCGTTGAAAAGCGCAGAAGCATCTTCTCCAATCACACTGTTGGACGTGAACAAGCCTACATCCGTATAGAGCCGCGCCGTACTGTCATTGTAGTTACCTGTTCCGACATGAACATAACGACGAAGCGTATGCTCTTCCTGTCGAACGACAAGTGTGATTTTGGCATGCGTTTTGAGTCCGACTAGCCCGTAAACAACGTGGCAACCCGATTTCTCCAGCATTCTAGCCCAAGCAATATTTCGTTCTTCATCGAATCTTGCTTTCAGTTCGACAACTACCGTCACCTGTTTACCGGATTCAGCCGCTCTAGCCAATGCCTGAATAATCGGCGATTTACCACTCGCCCTGTACAAGGTCATCTTGATGGCTAATACGTGCGGATCATAAGCGGCATGGACGATAAAGTCTGTCACAGCATCAAAGGTCTCGTACGGATGGTGAACGAGGACATCTTTCATTTTGAGAATGCTGAAAAAGTCAGTTTCATCCTCAAACTCAATCGGGTATTTGGCCACCACGCGCGGGTAACGCAGATTTTCAAAGCCATTCAACGAACTTGCGAGCTTCATAAAATAAGTAATATCTAAAGGACCGTCGATTTCAAAAATTTGCTCTTCAATCTCAAACTCATCCTGCAATTGGGCAAGCGCGTAGGGATGAATTCCCTCTTGTACCTCTAACCTCACAGGAGAGCCCCAGCGTCTGCGTCTAAGCTCCTTTTCGATCTCTTCCAGCAAATCCTCCGCGCCTTCTTCGTTAAGCGTTAGATCCGCATTTCGCGTGACACGGAAGCCATGCACAGAAATCGGAGTATACCCGCTGAATAGCGACTGAATGTGATGCTCAATTAGTTCCTCCAGCAGAATAAATTCTGTCTTTTTACTATTGGAACGGGTTGGAACAGGTATGCAGCGAGCTAAGTTACTAGGAATTTGTACGATTGCGAAATAAGGCTCCTCATCCAAGTCTTCTCCCTCACGCACTAGTAGAACGGCCAAGTATAAAGACTGATTATGTACAAGTGGAAAAGGACGGCTCTGATCGACTGCCATCGGCGTCAATACAGGGAATATAATGTCATGATAGTAGGCATCCATAGCTTTTTTCTGAGACGTGTTTAGATCCTCATACTCGGTAAATACAATGCCTTCCTTCATCAAAAGCCGCGTCACTTCTCGATATGTTTTATACTGCTCTGTCACCATTTTCGCCGTGCGCTTCATAATGCGTTTGATGAGTCCTGCCGGTGTGTAGCCGGTGAAATCTTTTTTGGTATAGCCAGCCTTAATCTGATCCTTGAGTCCTGCGACACGAACACTCATGAATTCATCGAGGTTGCTCGATACGATCGACAGAAATTTCACACGCTCTAGCAGTGGTGTACTCGCATCCTGCGCTTCCTCAAGCACACGCCAATTGAACTCGATCCAGCTCAAATCACGATTTAAGTACTTGGTTGAAATCTCTTTGACTTCTTTGACTTCTTTGAGTTCCTTGAGTTCTTTAACATCTTTCAGTTCTGGTTCGCGCGCAATACTCATAAATCCTCCAGTATTTTTCCATTTTTAGTGATCTAATATCTTCATTGTACTATGCGTATTAGGGAGGCGACAATCCAATTCCCCGCATTTCAATATATTAAGATTTTGTAAAGATCATGATATTTCCGTATTTATCCATGTTCATGTTACAATATAATTGACTTGAAACAAGGAGTGTTTCCTACCATGGGTATCCTAAATCCGCGACTGGTTCACCAAATTTTCAGAGGCATATGGGTGGCCATAATTCTCTTTGTAGTAGCCATTGCCTTTTACTATATCATTCCACTCATTTACCCTTTTATTTTTGGCTGGATTATCGCGCTTATGCTTAATCCGTTAGTTAATTTCTTTCAATTCAAATTAAAGCTGCCGAGGTGGCTCTCCGTTTCGTTATCCATGCTCCTATTCTTAGGTGCGATGGTGACGATCATCACCTTGCTTGTCGCCAATATTGTCGTGGAACTTGGCTCCCTCGCGGATACGATTCAACTTCAAATCAACCGGTGGGTCGAAGAATTTAATGTATTCATTAATTCAGTCACTTTCCAGCAATGGATTGAACGCGTGAATGAGTTTTTTGAGAATAATCCAAAATATCAGGAGACTGTTAACACCAATCTCTCCTCGACTGCCGGTTCTATTGCCGACGTTAGTAAATTGGTCATCACCTATACGTTTGCCGCACTCAAAGCTTTCCTGACATCACTACCTAATATCGCGACGATCACGATTATCGTCATGTTAGCCACTTTTTTCATCAGTAAAGACTGGTACGGTCTCATCAAACGCTATAAGGGCATCTTCTCTGACGTGATTGTTAAAACGACTAAATTGATCCGAACGGATCTACAGAAAGCCTTGTTCGGTTATATGAGGGCTCAGTTGATTCTCGTTTCACTTACTGCACTTGTCGTGATTATCGGCTTGCTAATTCTCCGAGTTGATTATGCAATTACCATCGGCTTATTAACAGGTTTAGCTGACCTGATGCCCTATCTGGGAACAGGCGCAGTGATGGTGCCATGGATCCTCTACGTTTTCTTCGCTCAAGGTAATATCATGCTTGGTATTGGTCTCAGTGTCCTGTATGGCGTTATCGTGATCGCGCGGCAAATTATGGAGCCTAAGGTATTAGCCTCCTCAGTAGGCCTAGATCCACTTGCTACATTGATTGCCATGTTCGTAGGGTTAAAACTATTCGGGCTACTGGGACTCATCGTTGGACCTGTATCCCTTATTCTAATTACCGCCTTCTATCGGGCACGAATTTTCCATGATATCGCAGCATACATACACAAAGGCTCGGCACCTCCTGAATAGGAGGATGACCGAGCCTTTCGTCTACTTTTTGCTTATCTGCGATTGATAATGTGCATGTTGCCTTTGCCGATTTGTTTGCGAATAATGGCCAGCAATAGCACCTTGAAAATCGGTCTTGTGTACGGAAAGACGAGTAGGAAACCTAGAATATCCGTAATGAATCCAGGTGTAATGAGCAAAACTCCTCCTAGGAAAATACATATTCCATCGAGGATTTGCTGCGCTGGCAGCTGCCCCTGCGACCACTCGAACTTCGCATACTCCATCACCTTGCGTCCCTCGCGTTTCGCAAAATAAGCACCTAAGAAACCACTCGCTATGATTAACAGGAAGGTCATCCAACCTCCGACCAGATGTCCAAGCATAATCAACATCGTTATTTCTACGGCAGGTACAAGAATAAGAATAGCAATAATCCATCGAAACATAAGTTTAGCCTCCGTCATCAGTATACTTCGCAATAAGCTGCCACAATTCTGGAGCTTCCTTCTCTATACGTACTGGCCTCCAAGAAGGATTCACCCAAACATGACCAGATGTGCCAGTTACCAGTAATTCTTCGGTGGAATTGTCGTTTATTCTACGAATTTCATACGTGAATTGTAGCCTTACGCTGCTTGTTTGTGACACTCGTGTGTAAATTCCCACGAGATCATCGTATCTCGCTGGCTTTTTGAACTTGAGATCCGCTTCTGTAACGGGGAGCAAGAGGCCCATTTCCTCAATTTTACGATAGGGATAACCTAAGGATCGTATAAGCTCTGTACGGCCGATTTCGAACCAAGTCAAATAATTGGCATGGTACACAACCCCCATTTGGTCCGTCTCTTGATATCGCACACGCAGCTGTTGTTGATGCCACCGTTCCTGAGTCATGCTGTTCCTCCTGATAACCATTTGTACCTTCATTATATCATAGGTCGTGCACAGCTTTAAATTTGGCGCTGCAGACGCAAAAAAAGAGTGAAGCAAGGTCGTACTCTCGCTTCACTCTTCGTTATTAATTCACTTACAGAACGCTCGCTTGACCTGAGTAGATAACGCCTACTTCTGGGTAAATGGAAACTTCTGTACCGTCTTTAATAAGTTCTACTGCATTTTCCACACCTACGATGACTGGAATCCCAAGGCTAAGTGCAACGACTGCCGCGTGAGACGTGATGCCGCCCACTTCGGTAATCAAGGCAGCTGCTCTTTGAACAGCCGGCATGTACTCTTTGTCTGTTGAAACTGTAACAAGCACAGCTCCATCTACCATCTTCGCTAGAGCTTCTTCAGGTGTACGTGCCGTTACAACAGTACCTGTAGCAGTTTGCATCCCGATGCCTGTTCCTTTGGCAATCATCTCTCCAACGTGATGAACCTTGATTAGGTTCGTTGTTCCAGAGCGCCCAACTGGCACACCTGCTGTGATGACAACGATATCGCCAAGGGAAACGATACCTGTTTTGATGGAGCTGTCTACCGCTAGGTTAAATAGCTCATCCGTTGTTTTCGCTTGTGTACCCAACACTGGAATAACACCCCAAACGAGGGATAAACGACGAATCACTTGCTCACTTGGCGTAACCGCGATAATTGGAGATTTCGGACGGTATTTGGATACCATACGCGCTGTGTAACCACTTTCTGTTGCCGTCAGAATCGCTTTTGCACCAAGCTCTAGCGCGGAGTTCGCTACTGCTTGTGAGATCGCTTCTGTGACCGTTACTTGTTGCGCTTGTGCTTGACGAAGGAAAATTTCTTTATATTCCAAAGCCGCTTCTGCACGCTCAGCAATACGAGCCATCGTTTCAACGGATTCAACTGGGTATTTCCCAGCTGCTGTCTCACCGGACAACATCACTGCATCCGTTCCATCGAATACCGCATTCGCTACGTCACTTGCTTCAGCACGTGTAGGACGCGGGTTACGTTGCATGGAATCGAGCATCATTGTAGCCGTAATAACGGGTTTACCAACGATGTTACACTTTTTGATCATTTGCTTTTGAACAACTGGTACGTCTTCAGCTGGAATCTCAACACCAAGATCTCCACGAGCAACCATCAAACCGTCGGAAACTTCAAGAATTTCGTCAAGGTTGTCAACGCCTTCTTGGTTTTCGATTTTGGAGATGATTTGGATATGCGAAGCGTTGTGACGCTCCAGCAACTCACGAATTTCCATGACATCACTTGCTTTACGCACGAAAGAAGCTGCGATGAAATCTACACCTTGTTCGATACCGAACACGATATCATTCGCATCTTTTTCTGTGATACCTGGAAGGCTGATTTTCACGCCTGGTACGTTAACACCTTTTTTACTTTTAATCGTTCCGCCATTGACGATACGGCACTCGATCTCTGTTCCACGAATATCAACAACTGTAAGACCAATCAAGCCATCATCGATCAGAATTGTGGACCCCACTTTAACGTCACGCGGCAGATCTGAATACGTAACGGAGATACGGTCTGTGTCCCCTAGAATTTCTTCTGTTGTCAAAATAATATGCTTGTCCTGCACAAGCTCAATTGGCTCTTCTTTTAGCTTACCTGTACGGATTTCCGGTCCTTTGGTATCTAGCAAGATAGCAGCTATTTTACCAGTCTCGGCGGATGCAGCGCGAAGGTTGCGGATACGTGCACCGTGCTCTTCAAAATCTCCATGGGAGAAATTAAGACGAGCTACGTTCATGCCCGCTTCTAGAAGCTTTTTAAGATTTTCTTGTGATTCGCTTGCTGGTCCAATCGTACAGACAATTTTCGTTTTACGCATGGTTACTGTTACCCTCCTGAGTGAATGTGAACCGACCGATATCTCTAAATTTCCGGTAACGGTCCTCGAGCAGCTCCTGTTCGTTCAAACTTAGCAGTTGCTGAAGCTGTTCCCAGATCGCTGATTTAATATGTTCGGCTTGTGTTGCTAAATCCCGGTGAGCGCCGCCCTTGGGCTCCGGTATGATCCCATCGATGACACCGAGTTCAAGGATGTGATCAGCCGTAATTTTCATAGCTTCTGCCGCGTGTAATGCTTTAGAAGCATCTTTATAAAGAATCGAAGCCGCGCCTTCGGGACTAATAACCGAATAGATCGCGTTCTCCAACATTAACACCTTATTGCCTAAACCTAATGCAAGAGCGCCGCCACTGCCGCCCTCTCCGATAACGATACAGATGATCGGGACACGAAAAGAGGCCATTTCCAGTAGATTTCTGGCAATCGCTTCTCCTTGACCGCGTTCTTCCGCAGCATTCCCTGGGAATGCCCCTTTGGTATCAATAAATGTTACAATGGGACGCTTAAATTTATTAGCTTGACGCATCAAACGAAGCGCTTTGCGGAACCCTTCTGGGTGTGGACATCCGAAATTACGCGCGATATTATCTTTCGTATCTTTCCCTTTTTGGTGACCAACAACCGTCACGGGTACCCCGTTCAGCTTCGCCAGTCCACCAACGATGGCTAGATCATCACCATATAAACGGTCACCATGAAACTCAATGAAATCCGTAAAAATCGTATGAATATAATCGATCGTCGTCGGTCTTTGCGGATGACGTGCTAATTGCATTTTCTCCGCAGACGTCATCGTTGTATACAATTCATCCTCTAATTGCGCATATCTTTCTTCCAAACGGCGAATCTCCTCTGAAAAGTCGATTTGCTTCTCTGCCCCAAATTTACGCAGTTCGGCAATTTTGCTTTTTAGTTCCGCCAGTGGCTGTTCAAACGGCATTTCACCCGCCATAAGTCGCCTCCTCCTTCGTACCGTGCATGTCGAGCAGCTTAATTAAGGTCGGTCTCATATCCTTACGGCAGACGACCTTGTCGAGCTGACCATGCTCGAGATTGAATTCAGATGTTTGGAAATTATCTGGAAGCTTTTGCTTAATCGTTTGCTCGATAACACGACGGCCCGTAAAACCAAACGAAGCAGCCGGCTCTGCAATAATAATATCGCCAAGCATTGCAAAGCTCGCCGAAACCCCGCCGAATGTCGGATCTGTAATAATAGATATGAATAATCCGCCATCTTCGCTGAGCTTGGACAATGCTGCACTTGTTTTGGCCATTTGCATAAGGCTAAGAATACTTTCTTGCATACGTGCGCCACCAGATGTGGAATAAATGAGAATCGGAAGCTTTTTCTCAATCGCAATTTCGACGGCTCTCGTCATTTTCTCACCGACAACGGAACCTAGCGAGCCTCCCATAAAATCGAAGCTCATCGCAGCAACGATAACCGGATATCCGCCAATTGTTCCTTGACCCGTCATAATGGCGTCCTGAAGTTTCGTTGTGTTCTTGGCTTTGTCCAATTTCTCGACATAATCAGGAAACTGCAATGGATCTTCGGAGATCATATCCGCATCAAATTCTACAAATTGACCTTCATCGAGCGTAAGTTGGATTCGTTCGGATGCGCTTAAACGATAATGATAACCGCAAGACGTACACACTTTTAGATTCTTCTCAAGCTCTTTGCTCGTCTGAATCGTGCCACACTTCGGACATTTATTCATTAAACCCTCAGGAATCTCCCTTTTCGTTCTCTCGGAAGGAATCGTTGCATATTTTCGCTTTTGAAATAAATCCTTTAGCACATTTCCACCTCTACTTGGCTATGATCTATATTCCCTGATAAGCCACGTTTCTTAGTTCTACTTTAACTATCTATGTAAAATAGAATTGAGCACTTCTTGTACTTCTTCTAGCTCCCCTTCGGGAACAACAATTTCAAACTGATTCTTGGATAAAGAGATGCCTCGTACCTGAACCAGAAAACCTTCTTCCGTCAGCCTCTGTTTAATCCGCTCTGCAATTTTCGCAGTAGGAGCTATATAGATCACCGTCCACATGAATAAACCTCCTATGACGTGCAACTACAACCACTAAGGCAACTAAGCAATGACGATAACAACATCCTTTATACGCATAGGAACACACAATGCAATAATGATAGCATAATTCCACTTTTGCCCGCAACAGAGCACATTCTTGAAAAAAGTAAAGCCTGAACTATTTGGGCTTAGTCCAGACGGAGTTTAGAGCTATAATCAGGCGCATGCTCATTTTGGTGAGCGATTCTGGCTGAGGCTGCGGCCGCTAATCCGCATATTAAATCATCTAAAAACACATGTACAGCGTTGCGATCATCGTTCAAAGCGCGAATAATTCCTATTTTTTCCTTATCTAAGTAGCCGAAGCTGGTTAAACCAATCATCCCATATACATGAACAATCCCTAGAGCTAACGTCTCGTCTACCCCGTAGAGCGGTTCATCTACCTCAAGAATCGATTGCAGCGGCTCTGGCAGCATTTTCTTCTCGGCTAATTCATCCAGTGCAATCCCTGTATAGAGGGTATATTGCACTTCGCGTTTGGAAAGTACTGCCATAACACTGTCTGCACATTCTTCAATCGTGAGTTGATCATTATACGGCTTCTGCAGCTTGTATACGATTTCTGAGACTTGATCCACGGACACGCCGCGTTTCTGGAGTAGCTGGATCATGTGTTGTTCGGTCATAAATCCTCCTCCTAGCAATGGGATGCCTATATGAATTAGAAAAGCCGGGTTCCTATTCATATGCAGAGGAAGTCATGTTTACCACTCGCTTGCGCACAACAATTGTGCGCTGGGGCAGTGCCACCGTCGGGCAGCGCTCGCTTGCGCACAACAATTGTGCGCTAGGGCAGTGCCACCGTCGGGCAGCGCTCGCTTGCGCACAACAATTGTGCGCTAGGGCAGTTCCACCGTCGGGCAGCGCTCGCTTGCACACAAGAATTGTGCGCTAGGCAGTGCTCACGTCGGATTGCGCTCGCTTGCGCACAACAGTTGTGCACTAGGGCAGTACCCCACCAGCTAAATGGGGGATTGCATATTTTCATATTTTTCAAAGTGGTTGAAAGGCCTCGATTGAGACTTTCTCATTTCACTCGAACAGAGTCTTTGCCCATAATCGTCTCGATCATCCGTGTAAGATCCTTGGTCGGATCGACCCGGTACTGGTCGCTCAAGGCCAAGAGCTTGTTGCTGCTTTCATAGAAAAGCGCAACCGCGAGCTGGCCCTTATGCAGCTTCAGCAGCGCCTTCAGCTGCAAGAGCTTATCCGGCTGCTCACAGTCAGCCGTGATCTTGACGAACACGCGCTGCGGCTTCGCCTCCGCAGCGACGGATTGTGGGCGGCCCGCTGCAGGGGCCGCTTGCGGTGCTGGAGCGGCGCTACGCGCGCCGCTCTGCGGGGCAGCCGGGCGCGGGGCACGATCCCTAACGTCGTCTGGGGATCGTCTTGGCGCCGCAGGCTGCCTGCGCAGTCGCTGGACGGCCTCTGGGTCGTCCAGCGCGGCTAGCTGCTCCGCGAGCAGCTTGGGCGGGTCCTCGTCCTGAAGCTGCAGCTTCGCACGGACGAGGACGAGTCTGCCCTTTTGCACGAGCGGAGCCGATTTCTTCCAGGTCTCGGGGAACAAGACCACCTCAACCTTATCAATACGATCCTCGAGCTCCATGAACGCCATCGGATCACCTTTTTTGGTGACGATCGTCTTGTTCGAGAGGATCATCCCAGCTACTAAGACATCGCTGTTATCTGGAAGCTCTGCTAACTGATGCAGCATCACGGCATCCAGCTCTGCCAGCTGTTCCGTATAGGCATCCAGAGGATGACCAGAGATGTACATGCCGAGCAGCTCTTTCTCGAGCTCAAGTTGCTTGGATTGCGGCATCGGAGGGATATTCGGCACCTCCACTTCCCAGTTCGGTTCTTCAACGAATCCGAAAAGGTGAAGTTGCAGATCGTCCCGTTCCTTGCGCCATTTCGTAGCGGAAGCGATGGTTTCGTCGAGAATTGCTAGATGTTGGGCGCGGTGACCACCAAGCGAATCGAAGGCTCCACCTTGAATAAGCGATTCAACGACTCTTTTATTAACTACGCGAAGGTCGACCCTGCGACAGAAATCAAGCAAACTCTCAAACGGAGCTTTCTTTCTCTCGCTAAGAATGGCATCTATGGCTTGTGTTCCTACATTTTTGATAGCAGCTAATCCAAAACGGATAGCTCCAGCTTTCGAATCCGGCGTAAACACCGTTCCACTGCCGTTCACATCTGGTGGCAAGACAGCTAACTTCACTCGTCTGCATTCGTCCACATACTCAGCAACCTTGCGATGATTCCCCATGACGGCGGTTAGCATCGAAGCCATGAAATAAATCGGATAATGTGCTTTAAGATACGCTGTTTGGAAAGCAAGGACGCCATAGGCTGTTGCATGCGCACGCGGAAAGCCGTAATCGGCAAAACGTACGATCATATCATATACATGGTTCGCCTCATCCGCGTTAAAGCCTTGACGTAAACTTCCCGAAACGAAATGTGTCCGTTCTTCATCGAGGACTTCCCGCTTCTTTTTGGAAACAGCCCTACGTAATAGATCCGCTTCTCCTAAGCTAAAACCTGCCATTGACGAGGCAATTTGCATGATTTGCTCTTGGTACACGATAATGCCGTAAGTATCTCGTAGAATGGGTTCGAGCGTTGGATGCGGATAAACAACGTCCACTTGTCCGTGCTTACCTGCGATATATTTGGGAATAAACTCCATCGGGCCCGGACGATACAAGGCTAAGACGGAAATAATATCTTCGAATTCAGAAGGCTTCAAGTCCTTGAGAACCTTGCGACAGCCTGTTGACTCCAATTGGAATACGCCTGTTGTTTCCCCTCTGCTGAGCATCTCATAAGTAATATCATCCGAATCCATATCAAGGAGATCGAAGTTAATCTGAACCTCTTCCATTTGAGAAAGCCAATCGACTGTTCGTTCAATAATGGAAAGCGTTCGTAGACCCAAGAAATCCATCTTGAGGAGCCCGATCGCCTCTAAATGCTCCATCGTATATTGGGTAAGCGCCGTCTGTGTTGTCCCTTCTTGCAATGGCACGTAATGCGTCAGTGGCTCTCGAGAAATGACGACACCAGCAGCGTGCGTAGAAGCATGGCGCGGCATACCCTCAACCCGCATAGCCATCTCTAGCAATTCTGCGGTCTTCGGCTGTCTAGCTACCATCCCTTTCAAATCGGAGCTAACCTGAAGTGCTTCCTTCAGTGTCATCCCAAGCTGATTCGGAATGGCTTTCGCCGCCCGATCCACATCTCCATAAGGCACATTGAGGACTCGCCCTACATCTCGAACAGCAGCCTTCGCTGCCATCGTTCCGAAGGTAATAATCTGCGCAACGTGTTCATGTCCATATTTGGCAACGACATAATCAATAACTTCATCCCTGCGTTCATCGCTAAAATCAATATCAATATCGGGCATAGATATCCGTTCGGGGTTCAAAAACCGTTCGAATAGCAGCTTGTATTGCAGCGGATCAACATTCGTAATACGCAGCACATACGCAACTAAGCTTCCTGCGGAGGATCCACGGCCTGGTCCTGTCATAATCCGCTTCTCATGAGCGAACCGAATAAAGTCCCATACGATTAAGAAATAATCGGAGAAGCCCATGTTCGCAATGACACCAAGCTCGTAAGCGAGTCGGTCCTCGGCCTGTTTTTTCATCGGATGGCTTGCATCATGCCATTCTGGCTTGCTGCTGTAACGCTGTTCCAGCCCTTGTCTGCACAGCTCTTCCAAATAAGCCCCAGCTGTTAGTTGCTCTGGGATCGGACGGAAGCTCGGTAAAATCGACTTACCGAATGTCAGTTCTAATTCACAGCGCGAAGCGACCACAGCTGTATTCGTAAGCGCTTCTGGGACATGGACGAATAAGCGTCGCATTTCCTCTTCACTTTTCAAATACATCTGACTCGTACCCATCTTTAGCCGATCGGTATCCTCTACCGTTTTGCCAGTACCTATACAAATAAGAATGTCCTGCATCACGTGATCTGGCTCTGTTACATAATGCACATCATTCGTTGCGATCAGAGGAATCCCGGTCTCTTTGCTCAATTCAAGCATGGAGACCATCACTTTTTTCTGCTCAATCATGCCGTGATCTTGAATCTCTAGAAAGAAATCGTCACCGAATATGTCGCGATAACGCTCTGCCGCTTTGCGAGCCTCGTCATATCGGTTATGCAGCAAATGCTGGGAAACTTCACTTCCTAAACAGGAACTGAGGCAAATCAACCCTTCCGAGTGTTGGGATAAATGCTCTAAATCAATTCGTGGTTTATAGTGAAAGCCCTGTAGATGTGCAATCGACGTGAGCTTCATTAAGTTTTGATAACCTTTGAAATTTTTGGCAAGCAAAATAAGGTGATAAATCGGCTGTTCCTGCCGCGATCCTTTTTCACGAATGGAACTCGAAGTGAAGTAAACCTCACAGCCAATAATTGGTTTGATGCCCCGCTGTTTGCAAGCTTTGTAGAATGCGATCACCCCGTACATGACGCCATGATCTGTCAACGCTAAAGATGTCATACCCAGATTGGCCGCTTGTGTAACAAGCTCCTCCATCCGTGCTGCACCGTCTAATAAGCTATATTCACTATGCACATGCAGATGTACAAACGAACTCATCGCTGGTTCCCCCCTTCTTTCGTGATTTATTCCTTACATTTTATCATATTGGAGCTAGCCAGTCCCATACAGTAGTAGAGAGAGTTTGTCCTCCAACTCAGTAGAAAGGAAGCGATTGGCACATGGCTGGCTTTTGGGCAAGTATTATCATGTATTTCTGTATTGCGTTTGGGGTTGTATTCGGAGGCAGTATGTTGAGCGGCATCGCAGCCGTTTTGACCTTGCAATCTCCAACAGAGAAAATGCTGACCATTTCGGAAAATATCAAGATTTGGGCGATGGTCGCTGCGGTGGGCGGAACCATTGATCCTATCCGTTATATTGAAAGTCATGTGGCCATCGGCCATCTCAATCCGGCAATCAAGCAGATTGTCTATATCGTCGTTGCATTTACAGGGGCACAATTCGGGACTGCGCTTATTCAAATGATCTGCAAAGGTGGGCATCAGCCTTGAGAATCCCTCCTTTTGCCCGATACCAAAGACTGCTTGCGAGCTTCGGATTATTGTTGTCGGGAGCGATCATTGGGAGTGCCGTGTACATGAGTATTCATCAACACACCTATAACGAGTTATATGTGCAATTGCATAAAGTTTTGGAGGAGAATGATAATCTCCAAGATGATATCGCCAGCTTGAATAAGACCAAAAATAATCAAACCTTAGTTAATGTTATCAATGTTCATCGGCTGCCCAAAAATGAAGATGATCTGATCAGTGAAGATATTCAAAAGGAAATCGAAGGCGATGTGAAAGCGGAGCTCAAGCTCGTCATCGGTCAAAAGGCAACCTTCGTGCGGGACTCTCAACCCCTCTACGAACGTCTCATCACACAAAGAACGTACTTTCTGCATGATAAAAAATATGTCGTCGAGGTCAAATCCATCGTTCTCATTCAAACGGAACTAACCCTCTGGATTACAGCACAAGAGAAAAAAACATAGCATGAAATAGACTCGTATCTTGCAATCCCCTCTTAAAATCGCTAAAGTTAATTGTAAATTCAACGAAAAGGGACGGATTGTCGTTATGTACGCCATACAATTGACGTTATTCATTCTTATTTGCCTATTCCTCGGGCTTACTTTGTTTTATAGCATTCGCTCACGTCGTGAACCAGATGCTGCTAAAAGGGGTTTGTATACTGCACGCATGAACATTTGCATGGGCTTGATGCTCGTACTCATTGCGGTTACGCAGATCTTCTTCTTCAGCGAATCCAGCTTCCGACGCATTTTCGGTACTGTGCTCGTATTAATCGGCGTGTTCAATGTTTTCGTTGGCATCCGCAATCATGGTCACTTTGATCGTCTACTTCGCTAAATTACTTGTGCGGTTAGCATCGCCTTGGAAACCAGCGCTCCTGCATGATAAATCTCTACATCGATCTTGCCAAATTTACGGCTCACCTCAATGATGGTGGGTCGTATTTCTATTTTGGAATCAATCTGAAGCGGCTTCAGAAAATAGGTCGACATGTTATCCATGACGAGATCCCCCTTCTTATGCTCCTGCACGATACGGTAAGCCGCCTGCGTCATAAGTGTCGTAAGGACCCCTTCCGAGACTGTTCCTAAATGATTCGTCATCTGCGGTGTGATTACCCCATGGAATTGCAGCTTGCCCTTCTCATCTCTGACTTCTTCCATTCCTGACCAGATCAAATCTTCAAAGGTTTCACCGTTCTGCGGCTGTTTCTGAATCGATTGCATAGCTTTCAAGATATCGCTGCGGTTGAGCACGCCGACGATTTTGCGGTTCGTATCCACAACTGGTAAAAGCTCAATGCCTTCCCACACCATCATGTGGGCGGCCGATGCGACCGATGTCTGCGGCGAAACGGTTAAAGGATTGCGCGTCATCAATTTATCAACAGATTGCTGGATGCTCGCGCCAACCATATCTTTGGACGTGACAACACCGATAATCCGATTCCACTCATCGACAACAGGAAAGCGGCTGTAGCCCGTATCCTCGGACATGCGCTGCCAATCTTTCAATGTACTGTTCGCCTTCAAGGCGAAGAGCGCTGCACCAGACGCGAGAATATCTTCCACGAGCATGATTTTCTTTTTGATCAAACGATCGTAGATGGCCCGGTTAATCATAGATGCGACAGTAAAAGTATCATAGCTGCTTGAAATAATCGGCAGTTCCAGTTCATCCGCCAGAACCTTGACCTCTGGGCTCGTGTTAAATCCACCTGTAATGAGAACGCCAGCACCTTGCTCCAGCGCACACAAATGAGCTTTATTACGGTTACCTACAATAAGTAAGCTGCCTGCCTCAATGTAGCGCATCATGGCGTCTTGCTCCATAGCGCCGATGACGAACTTATGCAGCGTCTTATGCAGCCCCTTCGCTCCGCCTAGCACCTGGCCATCCACCATGTTCACAACCTCGGCAAAAGTCAGCTTATCAATGTTCTGGCGAAGCTTCTTTTCCACACGAACGGTTCCGATCCGTTCTTTCGTTGAAACGAGTCCCTGATTCTCGGCCTCTTTAATGGCGCGGTATGCTGTGCCTTCGCTGACTTCCATATTTTTGGCAATTTTGCGTACGGAAATCCGACTTCCTAGCTTCAAGTCCTCAATATGCCGCAAAATCTGCTCATGCTTCGTTAATGTATCGACGGATTGTGTATCCAACTGTTACACCTCATTATTAGATCCTGTATTAGTCTGTACTACTAGTATAATCGTTCTACTGGGTAAGGACAATGAGGGTTTGGAAGATGGAAAAGCATCCAACCCTATTGGATTGGATGCTTCATAGTCATTATACCAAACATATGTTCGAAGTCAAAGTTTAGCTCATTCTTCGCTTACTTGCGGAATTGAAGAAGCTTGCGTCTGCCTTGTACAAGCTGTTCCATCTGCCATTTCTTCATCCGGTTGATTCGGATTTGTTGCTTGCGTTTCTCTTCGTCTACACCAAGGATTTGATGCAAATGTGAGGCAATGATGAGCAAGGCCATGACAAGCCAGATGACACTAAAAATCATCGGTAAGGAGCCCACTTCACGAAAATTTAATTGGGGAATGGAATAAAATAACATGCCGACTGCCAAACTCATGTACACCACATTTTTGAAACCTTTCAACGGAATCACACGCCTTTCATTCAAAATAACCTCGAACCTACCTCTACCTGCTTCCATTGTATGAGACAAGTCGTCGAGTTATGAATGCGTGGACGCCGTACGGCCAAGTTTATTCGACTTCGTATCCTTGGCTGCTCAGAAAGGCTTTCATATGCTTCCTTGGACGCTGTGCTTTCGCAACCATTTCCTTGGACCAAGTCGTATCGACTTTGCCGTCAGTACGCACGTTCATGTAGTCGCGGAGCGTCTCGTCGTAGGCCTCGACCGCGGCTTGGTTGAGCGTGTACCGATTCTCGTGGTACACGGCTTCAAGCGGGAGCCGCGGGCGTAGCAGCGGCTCTTGATCCGGCATGCCAATGCACATGCCGAAGATCGGGTACACGAGCTGGGGCAGGCCCAGCAGCTCGGATACTTCCGCGGGCTTATTGCGCAGCCCGCCGATGTAGCAGACGCCGAGGCCGAGAGACTCGGCGGCGATCGCTGCATTTTGCGCAGCTAATGCAGCCTCGACCGTGGCAATGATGAGATTCTCAGCATTGCCAGTGATTGGCGTGTCCACGTGTTGGTGGACCGCCTCCGCGTAGCGGTGCAGGTCTGCGCACCACACGAGGAACAGCGGGCACTCGCTGACGTAAGCTTGATTGCCAGCTAGCTCGGCTAGCTGGCTCTTGAGGTCAGCATCCGTTACATGGATGATGCTGTAAGCTTGCATATTGCTCGAAGTGGAGGCAGCTTGAGCAGCCTGAATAATCGCCTCGCGTTGCTCGACACTTACGGGCTCATTCGTAAATTTACGAATGGAACGATGACTTTTTAGTAGATTAATGATTGCATTCATGAATGGTGTCCACTCCTCTATCTATTTTCTCTTAGTATCCTTGAAAATGGCGTGATATTCAATTGCTAATCAGTTTTGGCTTTCAGAAGCTGAGGCTGGCGTTGGGGTGGTAGCAGAAACTGAGGTCGGGTGAGGAGGAGGATGCTCATGTAGACATTGGCTTGTAACTAATGGGGCTGGGGCTTGTGTTCGGGATTATTGTAGTGCGGGCATGTAGCTAGTGTTCGGGATTGTTGGGATGCAGACATGTAGCTAGTGCTCGGGATTGTTGTGGTGCTGGGCTTTAGCTAGTGTTTCGAGATTGTTGAGATGCGGGGCATATAGCTAGTGTTCGGAAGTTCGGGATTGTTGTGGTGCTGGGCTTTAGCTAGTGCTTGAGATTGTTGGGATGCGGGGCATCTAGCTAGTGCTTGGGATTGTTGTGGTGCCGGGCTTTAGCTAGTGTTCGGAATTGTTGTGGTGCTGGGCTTTAGCTAGTGTTTGGGATTGTTGTGGTGCTGGGCTTTAGCTAGTGCTTGGGATTGTTGTGGTGCTGGGCTTTAGCTAGTGTTTGAGATTCTTGGGATACGAGGATGTAGCTAATGTTGGAGATTGTTGGGATGCGGGCATGTAGCTAGTGTTCGAGATTGTTGGGATGCGGGCATGTAGCTAGTGTTCGAGATTGTTGGGATGCGAGGCTGTATCTAATATTACGGGCCTGGATTGGCGCGGGGAGGCTGAAGAAATAGATAAAATGCAGACCAAAAATGCAATAGAGCAACCTTTTCAGCGCATTCCTGCTCAAAACTAGTAAATTGTTGCAAATAAGCATCCTTTTCGCATAAAAACATGATTTTTTTACGAGATAACCAAAAATAAGTGCCTATTTGCACTTATCTCCTATTGCCAAGGAAAAACACTTATCAAAGATGCCTTTTCGCAATTTTGCTTGTTTATTTGTGAAACCTGAAGCAGGTGCAGTTTCGTGAAGTCAGCGCTCGGCGGTAATTCGCGACGTGGAAGCTATGCTAGTTCATGGTACTCGTCCGGGAGGCTCGGCAATTGGTCCCCACTAATGATACTCCCTCGCGTGCTCAACGGATTCTGCGCAGCCCAGAACCTCTGCCAGTTCCTAATGCTCCTAATGCTCCTAATGCTCCTAATGCTCCTAATGCTCCTGATGCCAGTTCTAGCACGCCTCTCCCCTTACCACGAAAAAACTCCCACCATAGCTGCATTTTACGCAGTTTAGCGGGAGCCATTTTGCCGGGTTAGTTTCCTAATGCTGTTGCAAGGTTTTGCTCATAGGAGCAGGTGCTCAGAGTTACTCCTACCTCACTTCAACAGTATCTTTCTTCCCTTCCGATACAGCAAAGTTAAGATCCAAGGTATCGCCACAATCAAGACAAACACGATGCCATTATAGACATTAAATAGTAGAATGGATCCCGGCATGTGAACTTTATATTTCCATAAGGAAAGTAAGGCGGGATGCATGAGGTACACGCCGAAGGAAACCAACCCCAGCGAGACGAAAAACTTCGCCACGCGCTTCAACCTCATTAAGAGTTCCTTAGCCATCCAGATCATGCTCACGCCGATGCCAAGGTTATACAACAGCCAAGCGATCTCATACCACGTATTTTCAAAGGAGTAGCCTCTAGAAGCTAACAAATATAGCCCCGTGTACACCAAACCACTCAAGATTGAGGATGGAATCACCCACCCTTTGTTGCGATCTAGCCAAGCGCGGAAATTGCCGTAATTCATCCCGATGGCTCCACCAATAAGGAAGTAACCGAAATAGGTAATACACAGCTCAGGTTTATGACTGATAGGACCAATCCAGTGACTATAGATATAAACACCAAACTGAACCGCTAACCCCCACAACGCCAGTGTTTTACGAAACCATGCTGCATTCCTAACAGCCCATACGAGCAAAGGAAACAGCAGGTAGAACTGCACAATAATGATCATAAAATATAAATGATAGCCGGAATCCGCCCATTTTAACTGCTCGAGAAATACCTTCAGATCTACTTTAATTGGATGCCCAGGCGTCCATAACCATGGATTATATATATAGTAGAAAAAGGACCAAACGATATAGGGGACGAGCACTTGTCGAACACGTTTCCAATAGAATATACCTGCTTGCTTAGCGCTCCAATTATCTGCATAAATATAGAACAGCACGATGCCGCTCAAAAAAATAAAGACGGGAACAGCAAAATAACTTATTTTGTTCAGAAATAAAATAAACAGCTGCGTGCTGCTGCCTTTCAAAGCTGGATCCACTGTCCAGTCTGCCGTTACATGAATCAGAACTACAGCCAAGATGGAAATGGCCCTGACAATATCAAGCTCCGTAATCTTTGCTTTTGCCATGTGAGTTTACTATCCTCATTTCATCATAAATACCATATAAGAGGTTATTCAAAATCTTCTTTCAATCTTCTCAATGCTGAGAGCTAGACTTTTTGAACACGCATTTTAACTATAGACATTTTCGACATGTTTCGCAACATGGGAATACGCAAAAGAGCCCCAATCGCATGGAATTGGAACTCTGTGTTACATCTGTTTGGTTTGCCTTACCTTAACTTGACGTTTACGTGACAACAATTGAAATCTAACCAACGTTAAACCGACTAAAATGATCGCGGTTGCGATGTACATCGTGGCAGCCCAGCCTTGTTTACTATCTGTCCCTAAGAAGATCCCATGCAGCAAGGACAATGCAAATATGGGATACGACAACATGTGAAGGGCGAGCCATAGCTTTCTTTTCAACTTATGTCGAATATCTGTTGTAAATAGTACAAGGAGTAGACCATACATGGCAATTGTACCCAAGCCGTTCAGTACTGGATTATTTTTAGCTGAAAAAGGGATTAACAGTTCCGCCCAGTCGAAAGGCATGAAAGTATCTATAATGAGAAGAACCGTGTGCAAGAGGGCGAAGCACATTCCCGTTACATTCGCATAGGTATGCCAGCGGAGCAGTTGGCCTTTCTTGTGCCCTTTGATCTGAGGATAGCTATAGGTGATACCGACCGCCATACCCATGAACAAGGTTAGGTAAGAAAGAATACCAAACGTTCGAATGAGCATCCAGGTAGGCAGTTCAATTAAGAAATGAATCATAAGCTTCCTTCTCCTTTCAAACCTGTCCAGGAATGCTCCAGGCTGCCGAGTAGCGGCTTTACTTGAAACACATCACCAACGGAGGTATATATCAGTGCTTCCAGGCCTTGTGATCTACGTTGAAAGAGGGGGATTCCTTCCTCCATCCCGAGCACGCACAACACTTTGGCCCACACTTCACAGGCTACCAAGTCTTGGCCAACAACTGTGCACTGCACAACGGATGACAGGCTTGGCCGCATCGTACGTGTATCGATAAGGTGATGCATTTCTCCTGCGTTCGTTAGCCAACGTCTACGCAATATGCTGGAAGTAGCTACAGCACCTGTTCGTAATTGAAGTGTAACTTCCTTGGTTGGATCCGTTTCGAAGGGATTGGCAATCCCAATACACCAAGGCTCATTCTCTGCAGCCCCTCCCCATACCCGAACATCTCCACCAGCATTAATGAAGCCTCTACGTACTAGCCAATCTGTTTGCAGACGATTCGCAACATGCTGTGCCGTCCAGCTTTTCACAATTCCACCAAAATCCACTTTGTGACCAGCTAAAATGCGAATTGATTTCATCCAAGGATCCACTTGCAACGCCAACCTTCCGTGTGGGGGAAGATCCGGTTGCTCAAGCTCCATTATTCGTTCCTGTATGCTCTCAAAGGATTGTCGATATCCAGCCCGTTCCATCGCTTGTCCAACACAAATATCGAAAGCACCATCCGTTTGTTCCTGATAATGCCTTGCTAGTTCAAGCACTTCCAGCATGCTGTCAGATACAAAACTTAGCTGCCCGCTTCTCGCATTGAGATATGAGCACTCACTTGCCGGAAGAAATCGACTAAACTGTTGCTCCGCAATTGCAAATCCATCCAACACTGGGATTTCAAGCTCAGCAGATGGTGTTTCTGATTCCAGTAAGACTTGTATGTATGAATTCATCGCACGAAATGCAAAATCACGTAACATATAGCCAACCTCTCCTGTCCAGACTCGCGCTAGGATGCGTGACTTCTCGTGTGGGTCTTGGTCTGATTCTGCTGTTGCGATTGTGGAAGTGATTGCGAGGAAGAGTCATCCGTGCGACTAATCTGGTCTCGGCTGCTTTCACTGCGCTCCGTCCTATTATTTGAATTTCGACTAAACGTATCTGACGATTGTAACTCTTGCTTTTTCTGCGCAATCACAGGTGTCGTATTTAACTTGGCATTCGATGCTTCTCGCACAGCCGTAAGAAATTCAGGGCTCTCTTTAACTTCCTGAAACAAATAGACAACAATCATCGCACTAACTAGTCCAATCTGCCATTTGGTCCATTTTGAGGATGCTTTCATACCTAACCCATCCTATCTCTATGAATAAGAATCTAAGCTCATTATACGCGGTTAAGGACCTAAATTCCTGAGTAAGCCCTAAAAATTAGCTGAAAACTCCATGAAGTTATGTTTGAAGAATGGGCGCTTTCCTCCCGAAGCCTAGGCACAAAGGGAAATATGTCCTCATATGATGGAGTAGTTTACTTTGCATAAACAGCAATACTGTTGTGACCAGATAAGAAAGTATTCGCTTTCGGTTAACGAAGCTGCTTTCTTGTTGGAAATAAAATCTACCAGATATAGGGATCTTTGGTCCAAGGCCAAAATCTCTCCTTTCCCGGGGCCCCCACAAAGTAATGCATAACTCTCATCGAAGAAGCTGAATCCGACCGAGATCTCACACTCGGTGCGGACTGACTTTGCTTCGAAGATTCTCGTCACTTTGTAGGGGAGAATAGCGGTCGATCGTCCTTGAATGGCCTCGATAGGGATTTTCTCATGCTGGAAGGAGTGTTCACTATTGACCAGATCGAAAGTTGGCGTAACCATTCAAAGCACCAGCATCTTTTTGGATGATCGGACCGTTGTTCTAAGTGAAGCCATTGCAAGAAAATGGAAAGTTCCATCCAATCAAATGATTAACATGCGATTCGGCTCCTATCAGCAGGATGTTAAAGTGGTCACAGCTGCTGTACCGAATAGCCTCCGTGTCGACCCTGCGCTTGCATCTAAGATCGGTCTTCATCAAGGGGCTCGGCTTACCATCAACTATAAGCCAACTTCGAATACAATGTCGATTGGACCCTTAATTGGAGTTATGATTAGCCGCGTGAACGCGAGTTCCCCTAGTCGTCCTTTTGGTCCTATCACCACTTTTTGTAAAGAATTGACCGATGCTTGTGTTCATGTAGGAGCGAGTGTGTGTTTCTTTCCACCCAAAGAAATGCATGCCAACCCACAATCACTTTCTGCTTATTCTTATGCCAATGGTACTTGGAGTAAAAAAACGTTCCCGATTCCAAATGTCATCTACAATCGTCTCACCTCACGCAAGTACGAGAACATGCCCAATGTTCAACAGTTCATGAAGGATGTCAAGTCGCGATATGGCACTGAAATTTTTAACGAGAAATATTTGAATAAAACAGAGGTTTTCGATGCTTTACGGAAAGATAGCACGCTGCATAGCTACTTGCCTGAGTCTCATCTTTTCAAAAACTTTCAAATGCTGAAATCTATGGCAGCACGCCATAATGCGCTATTTCTTAAACCAATTACAGGAAGTCTGGGCAATGGCATTATTCGTATCCGCAAAGAAGGCCTTGGCGAAGCGTATACGGCTCATTCAACTAGCCTTGCAGGAGTCCGCAGACAAACGTTCCCTTCTCTTCTTGCCGTTTTTCAGTCCATTTCCGGGAAACTCAAGACACAACGTTATCAAATCCAGCAAGGACTTGATCTGATTACTGCTGAGGGAAATCCAATTGATTTCCGAGCACTTGTTCAACGCGGAGAAAAAGGGGAATGGGAGATCACATCGATTGTAGGTCGGATTGCAGGCAGTCAGCACTTTGTCTCTAACCTTGCACGCGGTGGAACCCTCTCAACGGTTCCTGAAGCATTAGCCAAAGCTGGCTTCTCCTCTCCTACGCGCGCCACAATTATTCGGAAACTACGCAAATCCTCATTAGATATTGCCAAAGGGATCGAGACCCAAATCCAAAGTCATTTCGGTGAATTAGGGATTGATCTTGCTGTTGATCGATCAGGTAGAGTATGGCTGCTCGAAGTTAACTCCAAGCCCTCTAAGGATGATAATACAGCACTTAATACTGACAACAATAAAAATAAAATTAGACCTTCTGTAAGAACTTTAGTTAAATACGCTCGGTATTTAGCGAAGTATTGAGATTGAGGTGAAATATGAGATTGCGAACACAGCGACCCTTGCTAGGCATCATGGTTACCGAACTGAACCGAGATCTTCCCTTTGCAAGCTCGAGTTTTTATCAGAATCTGACGACACATGGCGCTAGCCAAGGGATCGATGTGTTTGTTTTCTCACCAAATCGCATCGATTGGATGCAAGAGATGGTAAGAGGCTATATGTATGATCGGGTACAGTTAGCATGGATTACCAAGCTGTTCCCCCTTCCCTCTCTCATCTATGATCGCTGCTTCTTCAGCAATAAACATAGTTATCTCACCTATCAATATCATGTACGCAAGCTGCGTGAGATCCCTACGATTCGTTTCCTTGGCTACGGTCTTGGCGGAAAGTGGGAAGTGGGGCTGATTCTGCAGAAGGATCCTGCCTTACTGCCCTACTTGCCAGAGACCAATCGACTCCGAAGCGGACATCAACTTGAAAGTTGGTTGCAGAACCATTCTGACGCATTCTTAAAGCCTCAAGGCGGGAGTCAAGGCAAAGGTGCGATTCACATTCACAAAGAGGGTTCCCTGTATCAACTACAAGGACGGGATGGACGGAATCATCCCATTTCAGGAGAGTTTCAGGAGTGGTCAGCTTGCTGGCAATGGCTGAAGCAAGGAATAGGTTCCCGCCCATACCTCCTTCAACAGTATTTACAACTCTATTCCATGAACGGGATGTCCTATGACATACGGTCTCTTGTCCAGAAAAACGGTCGAGGAAACTGGGAACATACGGGCATGGCCGTACGCGTCGGAAAGCCTGGAAGCATCACTTCCAATCTGCATGGCGGAGGCACTGCCGAAGATGTCAATGCGTATCTAACTCGCGAATTTGGAGAGATGAAGTCCGATCAGCTGATAGACACCATAGCCAAGCTCTCTAAACGTATTCCGACTGTCCTCGAGTCCTATCATGGTCGACTAGCAGAGCTAGGTATTGATTTCGGCATTGATAGCAGCGGACGCGTATGGATTCTTGAAGTGAATTCAAAGCCGGGTCGAACGATTTTCACCCGTTTGCATAACGAGCGTGCTCGTTCAAAATCAATTGCAAATCCAATCCACTATGCTGGATTTTTGTTGAACAAACAGCTGAGCTGAAAGTAGCTAAGCTTTGTTTGAACGTGCTCATGGGGGCAGAACGTCATATCTGCTTGTTTTGACACGGAAAGCCCCGTAGGGCAACAAGTTTAGGAGGGTAACCTAATGAGTTTGACATCGTGTATGCTCCACGCCGTACAACGAACAGATAGATCGGTCTACTTAACGAGTGATCTCGCCAAAGCTTTACGGTTAACCGGAACTAAATCCATTACTGTAAAGGTTGGGAGTAAAGGTACTTCGTTACCGGTCCGTTTGATCAAAAAAAGTGGTCAGCATATGTACATCCCACTTTCCCTAATGGCCTCCTTGCGTATTCCTCGCACTGGGAATGTGTTAGTCGTGAATACCAACAATAAAGAGCTTCGCATCGGTCCACTTATTGGTGTATTAACCAATGTGGAAAGCGGTACATCGCCATTCGGTTCCAAAACAGGTTTCATACGTCAAGTCATCAACACGGGCTCACAACGCTCTTTCAGCTTCGCTTTCAGCCCTAAGAGTGTCAATTGGATACAAGAGACCGTTTCTGGCATTATTCCCAAAGAAGGTGGCGGTTGGATGCGTAAAACCTTCCCGCTTCCAGATGTGATTTACAATCGACTTTCCAGCCGTAAAGCTGAGAAATCCGCAGGCATGGAGGGATTTAAAAATCGCTTCGTGCAACGAGGCATTCCGATTTTTAACTGGAGCTTCTTTGATAAATGGGATGTTTACAAAATGTTAGATGGTGACGAAGCCTTTCGCTTCGTACCTGAATCCCGAATAAATCCCACTGCCGAACAAATTAAAGAAATGCTAGATAAACATAAATTTATTTACTTAAAACCAACAGCAGGCAGCCTAGGTATTGGCATATATCGTGTTACCTATAATCCGAAGCGTGGTTATTTCGTCCGCTTCCGAAAAGGGAATAAAAATGTCCTGATTCGTTATTCCAAATTCGAAGGCTTGATGCAAATGCTGGGAACAGGACGCGGTCGTTTAGCAAGCTATGTCGCCCAACAAGGAATTCGACTCATCGAAATTGATAATTGTCCGATTGACTTCCGCTTCCACTTAACGAAAAACGGCAATAACCAATGGGTTGTTGCAGCGATCGGGGCTAAGAAATCGGGTAAAGGCAGTGTCACAACGCATATCCGAAACGGTGGGCAGCTCATGACACCTGAACAGGTTCTTCGACTAGTTTATGGGTCACGCGGGGAACAAATTCTTGATAATGCCAAGGAAACGGCGATTAAACTCGCACAAGGCATTGAAAATAATTATAATCATTTGCTCGGAGAGTTAGGCTTCGATATTGGAATTGATCAAAATGAAAAAGTGTGGATGTTTGAAGCTAATGCGAAGCCTGGTCGATCTATTTTCAAGCATCCTTCGCTGAAAGAAGGAGACACGGCCACCCTTCAAAGCGTGTATGAGCATTGTCTTTATTTGAGCCGTTTTCGCTCAAGGAGGGAAAACTAATGGGTTTTACCCTTCATGAGAGAGCTCCTAAACCAACACTCGCTATCCTTACAGTGAAAGACAGTTCCCGTGTATTTCGCGGAAATTTAGATAACTTTCTAGACCTGATTAAAACAGGTGAGCGCTATGGTCTGGACGTTTATGTCGTGACTACCAAGGACTTTAGCATTTCAAATTCTGAAATGTACGGATATCGCTTTCGTCCAAGTGCTAACAAATGGAGCAGGGAACTCGTTCCCTCTCCGCAAGTTGTTTACAACCGCATCCCTTACCGAAAAATGGAAATGAGACCTGAAGTCCAGCAAACCATTCAGGCTTGTAAACGCAGCACCAGCATTCATTTATTCAATCCTTCCTTTTTTAACAAATGGACATTATTCAGTTGGTTAAATAGTGCCAAAGAAAGTAAGGCGTTCATGCCGGACACCCTGCAAATGAATGAGGTATCTGATCTCACCCAATTATTACAGAAGCACCCTGTTCTCTATTTGAAGCCAGTTAAAGGTAAAGCCGGAATGGGCATTATGCGTATAGATCGTGTTAGTACCAAGGGAAGCAATGGACAATACCGTCTTAGTCGCCTTCATGACAAGAAAATGGTCTACAGTTATCATAACGGCTCGGAGGACATCTGGCAGGAATGGGAGCGTCATAGCGGTGGCCAAGATTATATCGTCCAACAAGGGATAGCGCTAACCAGATTCAAAGAACGTGCTTACGATCTGCGCGCATTAGTCCAGAAAACTGCCAGAGGAGAATGGAGTGTCTCTGGGATTGGCGCCCGAGTAGCTGGTAAAGCCAGCATAACTACACACGTTCCGCGCGGAGGCTCAATTGACGAACCAAGGAAGTTGCTTGCCTATGTTTTTGGGCCCAATGAAGCCAAAAATATTCTAAAACGGGTTCGTCAAGCGGTCGTGACATTAGCTACACAAATAGAGAAATCATCTGGAAATCCGCTTGGTGAAATGTCCATGGATATCGGAGTTGACACGTCAGGACATATCTGGTTTTTCGAAGCGAATTCGAAACCAATGAAATTTGATGAACCTCGAATCCGCCAGAAATCACTCCAACGGATTATTCAATACAGTCTGCATTTGATCAATACTCGGAGAAGAAGGTGATTATGCTTGGCTCAAGAACGACTAGGCGTACTCGCTATTTATTTAAACAACTCACGACTTGAGGAACTGGCTTATTTCAAGAGGCTTAGCAAGGAAGGCCAACGGCTAGGCGTTCAAGTCGAGGTGTTTACTCCGGCGGATGTACAGGGAAATGCCGTGCGAACTCTCACATTTGATTCCAGTCGCGGAAGATGGCTTCGGAAGTATACAACGTTACCTCCCATTATCTATGATCGCTGCCGCTATAGAGCCGCGGCGAATTATCATATGCTTCAAGCTTTCCGCAACCGCCATGCCAAGCTCATTTATTTGAGCAAACCGCTGGCTAATAAATGGTCAATGCATCAGACTCTCTCCCAAAGCAGTGCCATTCGCCCTTATCTCCCATCAACCGTTCGCTACAGCACCATCCACGAGCTGATGAGGTTTCTAAAGAAACATAAGCTCATCTATGTGAAACCGAAGAATGGCACTGGAGGAAGAGGAATTCTTCGAATTGAACAAATTTCACCTGATCTCTATTTATTACAAGGCAGAAATCAATTTCGTTCAATCATAGCCCCCTTCAGAGCAAATGAAAAACAGTTGGCCATCAAGCTGCATACGCTGAATTTGAGCCCCGACTATGTCGTTCAGCAAGGGATCCATCTGACACTGAATGATGGTCGTGTTCATGACTATCGGCTGCTTATTCAGAAAAATGGTCAAGGCGCATGGGAAGTGACGGGGTGCGCAGGGAGAATTGGCCCTCATCGCAGTATTACCTCCAATCTTCACGGTGGCGGCACGGCTGTAACGCAGGATCGCTTATTAGGATATCGCTTCTCCTCTCAAGAGAAAATTGCAAATATCAAAGATGAGATGAACGATTTTGCCTATAAGCTAGCCGACTATTTGGAGGTCAAATTCGGCAAGCTGTGTGAATTGGGGATGGACATCGCCGTAGATCCCAAAGGCAATGTCTGGCTTCTCGAAGTGAATCCGAAGCCTTCACGGGAAGTATTTCGCAGGATCGGTCAGCACGCCACCTACCAGAAGGCCGTAACACGGCCTCTAGAATATGCGCTATGGATGCTGCGGCAAAAAAAAGTTCCCGATGATAAGCCTGAATAATAAATCATCAAGAAAAAACAAGCGAATCACCTTGCTGGGTGAACGCTTGTTTTTTGGGTTTACTTCGCTTTATTCTTGCCCTAGATACCCCATCGTTTGTACAAAAATTTGCTCAATGTGCTCATCCTCTATTTCACCTATTTTATACCGGTAGAGTTTGATGGTTAATCGTTGATTTCTCGATTTGTATGGTCGCGTGTGTAATGCCAAACTGTTTCTCAATAACGGTAATTCCTTGCTGCAGAATATCTTGGCTATCTCGATCGTCCTTAATCAGCAGATGACAACTCATGGCTTCTATACCCGAAGTAATCGTCCACACATGCAAGTCATGAACGTCAATAACACCCTCAATTCCTTCTAAAACTTGTTTAACAGAGTCCATCGAAACAGAACTTGGCGTTCCTTCCATCAAGATATGAAGAGTAGATTTCAGGACGCCCCAGGCGCCTCTTAAAATAAGTAGAGACACGACGATGCTAATAATTGGATCTGCTACATACCAGCCAAACAGCAGCATCACAGCACCCGCTATAATCGCGCCTACAGAACCTAACGCATCGCCTAAGATATGCAGATAAGCACTGCGTAAATTCAGATTACCATGTACATCGCCCTTACGCATGAGTGACCAAGCACTTAACAAATTGGCGATAAGTCCAATGCACGCGATCAGCATCATGGACCCGCTAGCAACGGCAGCAGGATGGAGGAATCGTTCAATCGCTTCCCATATAATAAGTCCGGCAATGACGAATAACGTCACCGCGTTAAAAAGTGCTGCTAATATTTCAATACGGTGAAATCCAAAAGATAAACGAGCTGAGCTAGGCTTCGCTGTAAACCATAGCGCTAAGAGGCTCAATGCTAACGCACCCGCATCGCTTAGCATGTGACCAGAGTCCGATAGCAGTGCCAAACTATTCGTCCAGAGTCCGCCAACCAGTTCAAGCACCATGATACTTGCCGTTATACCCAGTGCGATCAGCAACCCTTGCTTATTGCCCGAATGCCCATGATGATGGCCATGGTGATGCCCGTGGCCATGATCATGGTCGTGGCGATGTCCGTGATGCCCAGCTTCATGCTGAGCGTGGTCCTCATGGTCATGATGCTCATGACCTTTCTCTTCCCCATGGTCATGTCCACATGCGTGTTCCTTTTTCGAATCATGCTGATGCATGGCATTCCCTCCCCAGTTGCACACTCGATACTCACATTTATATATGAATGATTGCTCATATGTTAATAATAAATAAGTATGCTTGCCAGTGTCAATAGGCTTCTCCAAAAAGAAAAGACCGATTCATCTCTCCACGTATGGTGAGATTGAATCGGCCATTTCCATGTGCAACTAGACTCGCTTAGGTCCCCGTTGCTGTCTTATTCGCCCCTGCTTCAATCACGTCAGGGTCTACTGTTATTGTCGCACTGAATACAGTCCCAGAAATCGAGAAGTCGCCAGTGATTCCTCCGCCAGCACCTGTGTATGTTTTGGAGGCACTCGTCGGAGCAATGATACACGTGTCACCGTTAATCAGGTTTCCTTCATTCCTTATAATATTGAATATCCCTACAAAAGAAGGCATTCTGATCAGCACCTTTATCTCTCAATGTGCTACAGTGTATGCCCAAGGGTCTCGCTTTGCGACAGGCCAGCGAGAATTAGGAAATGTAGTCCAGCAGCTCAGCAAATCGTCCAATTCGGATATGTGCACCTTCAAGCTCACCAGCTTCTCGAAAGCCAGCATAGTCGCATGCCACAACTGTAAGATTATTGCGAAGTCCCGCTTCTACGTCTGACGAGCGATCTCCAACCATCCAAGCGGACTGAATGCCGTGTTTTTCGAGCAAAATTTGGACTAAATCAACCTTGGATCGCGTTTGGTACTCTCCTGCACTGTATAAGCCTTCGAACAGATGAGCTAGCCCCATCTCCGTGATGACTTGTTTGACATAATCTTCTAACCCATTACTGGCTACAAATAGACGAACGCCCTTGGTATGCAAGGTCTGCAAGGTTTCTGCCACACCCTCGTATAATACGCCTCGGCCCTCTTGAAGTCCCTCTACCTGGTATTTGATCAATAACTTATCAGCTTCCTGATGTACAGCAACAGTTGACTCTGGCATAACACGCATCCAAATTTGTTCAAGGAGCATGCCTAACGCACCCAGAATTCGCTCTTCAGGCGGTGTCTCCCCTTCATATATTCCTTTGGCTCGAAGCTCGTCGAAAGTCGCATGGTATGCTGGTAATAGTAAAGTTTCTGTTTGAAATAACGTCCCATCCAAATCAAAAAGCATCGCATCTGGCAGTTGTCCCCGAGTGGTCATGTTCTTACTCCTTTATATGTATAAAATAGTTGTAATGATCTATGTTAAGAATGGCAAACATACCCATGTAAGTCAATGTAGAATGATGGAAAAATGGTTATTGCCGATCTTAATAATTTCAGTTATGATTGAAATGAGAATAATTTGATCAAAAAATGTAATTTTCATGCAAAATAAAATGAACTATTTGTAAATAGTCACTTGTACCTTACTTATCACTTTAACTACTTACATCCATGAAAGCGAGGAATAATGAATATGAACCTTCATATTTTCCAGAATCAACAAGAACTTAACGAAGCAGGTGCAGGTATTATAACTTCCCTGGTTCAAATGCAGCCCAAAGCTGTTCTCGGTTTAGCCACAGGCGGCACACCGGTTGGTATTTACGAAGAACTCGTGAAAGCCTACGAGAAGGGCCGCGTTAGTTTTAAACAAGTTACGACTTTTAATCTGGATGAATACGTTGGCTTACCTGAGGATCATTCTGAAAGTTATCATGCATACATGCAACAGCATTTATTTGCTCATATTGATCTTCCTGCGGAAGCCGCTCATATCCCAAATGGTAATGCATCTGATTTGGAAGCTGAGTGTGAGCGATTCAATCAACTTCTCGACGATGCGAAGCAAATTGATTTACAAATTCTAGGCCTAGGCCACAATGGTCATATCGGCTTTAATGAGCCTGACGATTCCTTAATTAGTGGAACACACCGTGTTGAATTAAAAGAAGAAACACGTGAAGCCAATGCGCGATACTTCGATTCCATTCAAGATGTGCCTACACATGCCTTGACGATGGGCGTTGGTACCATTCTGAAAGCCAAAACAATTCTCTTAATCGTACGTGGCGCTGATAAAGCCGAAATCGTACATCGTGCTCTAACGGGACCTATTACTACTGAAATTCCTGCCACACTACTGCAGACACATCCTCACCTAGTTGTTCTGCTTGACGCTGAGGCTGGGAGGTTGTTCGAATGAGCGAACTTCTCATCTCAGGTGCCAAGGTTGTCACGGAACAAGGCATAATTGAAAATGGATTGGTTCATGTGGTTGATGGCAAATTAGCTTACGTAGGTGAAGCATCTGGTTGGCAGGACACTGCTAGTCCAAATGTGGTTCGCATAGAAGCAGATGGTAAATGGTTGCTGCCTGGTTTCATTGACGTTCATGTGCATGGTGGATACGGCGCTGATTTCATGGATGCCAATTCGGAAACATTGGATACGATTACGCGTTATCATGCTGCGCATGGCACAACGGGCATGCTGGCTACGACGATGACAGCAACGCGTGAGGCCATAGATCGTGTGCTCGTTGAAGTGCACAACTATATGGAACAGGGCATGCCTTATGCTCAGCTGCTTGGTGTGCATTTGGAAGGTCCGTTCATTTCGCCGAAGTGGGCGGGCGCTCAAGATCCGAACCTCATGGTCACGCCACAGCTTGATTGGCTGAAAGATTGGCATGAGCGGTTCCCTCAGCTCATGCAGCAGTTGACGTTGGCCCCCGAGCGCGAGGGAGGCCATGAGATGATCGCGTGGCTGCGCGATCAAGGTATCGTTGCCGCATGCGGCCACACGGACGCCTCTTACGCCGACATTCAGTCGGCAGTGGCGGTGGGGCTCTCGCATGCGGTGCACACCTTCAACGCGATGAAGCCGCTGCATCATCGCGAGCCAGGGACCGTCGGTGCTGTGCTCACCGACGCACGCATCAGCGGCGAGGTGATCGCCGATGGGATCCACGTGCATCCAGCAGCGATTAAGCTGCTGACGATGGTGAAGCAGCCGCATGGCTTGCTGCTGATCACGGACGCCATGTCCGCCGCCGGGCTCGGCGACGGGCAGTACGACCTTGGCGGCCAAGCCGTGACCGTTCAGGCGGGCGTTGCCCGGCTGACGGAGGGCGGCGCGCTCGCCGGCAGTACGCTGACGATGATCGATGCGCTCCGGTTTATGGTGCGTGAGGTCGGTGCCAGCGTCGCAGACGCGAGCCGCTACGGGAGCGGCAATCCGGCGAGACTGCTCGGCCTTGAAGCGACGCACGGCTCGATTGCCGAAGGCAAGCACGCCGACTTGTTGCTGATCAGCTCAGAGCTTGAGCTCGAGCAGGTTTGGGTGCACGGCGTGGCGATAAAAGAAGCTTAATCGTGGTTGTCTGCTTCGTTTGTGACTCCTTACACTTACGACAACCCGATTAGTCCGAATTTGCCGAATTAATCTCATTAGCCACATCATTCAGTCATATTTAGTCCGAAATTTCCTAACTGAATCGCCACAAAGAACCCTGCTTCAAGAAAAATAGGTAAATAGTTCGGTAATTTCGGACTATTTGTCCATTCCTATACGTAATCCTCGTTTTAGTTCGGAGAAATCTGACTAACGCAGTAGAGGGCCACCTCAAAGTAGCGATAACTACTTTGAGGTGGCCCTCTTTCTATGGATGCGGTACATGTACCGCCGCTCCTTAATAAATCTTCTTCTCCACCCGATCCGCCTTCAGTATCTCGACTGCCTCTCTAAACCGCAAGGAATGCACAATCTCTCGTTCCCGCAGGAACTTCAAACTATCCTGCAAATCCACATCGTCGGTCAAATCAATTAACCATTGGTAAGTCGCTCTCGCTTTTTCCTCTGCGGCTATATCCTCGTAAAGATCAGCGATCGGATCTCCTTTGGCTTGTATGTAAGCTGCTGTCCAGGGGATACCTCCGGCGCTCTGATAGAAGAGCCCACGATCATGGGCTACGTAGTGATCATCCAATCCTGCCGCCTTCATTTGCTCTAGCGTCGCGTCCTTCGTCAGCTTATAGACCATTGTAGCGATCATTTCGAGATGAGCAAATTCTTCCGTGCCTATGTCCGTCAACAAACCCACAACCTTATCCGGAATCGAATAACGCTGGTTCAAATAGCGCAGTGCTGCAGCGAGTTCCCCATCTGCTCCTCCATACTGCTCAAGAAGCAGTTTGGCCATCCGCGGATCACATTTGCTTACCTTGACCGGGTATTGCAACTTTTTCTCATATATCCACATTGGCTATCCTCCTTCTTAAACTTGCCACGGCCAGGGAGTCTCCACCCACTGCCATGGCGCTTTCGTGAAGCTATGTCCAAAGGGCATCAAGGGGCCAAACTCCATTTCGAACTGCTGAGCCATATGCATGCGCTTATGGGCAAATTGGTTATACTGCTGGAGCACGCTCAGATCGTCAGGGTGCGTATCCAAATACAGGGTCAACTCCACCAATACAAAATCCACGGCTTGCAAATCACGAAGTTGCGTGTAATAGGCTTCGGGCAGCACTCGCTCGCTCATGTAGATCCTCCTTCATCGCCTCTTGTCTCCTGTAACGGATTCGGATAGGGCCCATAAAGTGCTGGCCAGAGCGTCCCCATTTTCAAAGCATCATAAGGGCTAAACTGTGGTAATCCTGGTGGTTGAAAATTCATATATAATTGCGGCGGCGTATTATACCATTTCACTCGAATCGGTGGACAAGGGTCACACGGTCCGATATACGGGTACCAACTTTTAAATTGTGTGTACATACGTCTCCTCCTTTTCAGAGCCTATATGACTCGTTATATGCGCTATAACTTGACCAAAATCACCGATTCCCCATATTTTTCGATGAGAAAAACTTTTCAGCAGTGTTGCCCTAACTCTTCCCCCACCAAACGCAAAAAATCCCTCTCCGATTGCAACCGCGCAATTCGAAAAAGGATTCCTTTTTCCATACATTCTTAATCTAATTTAATATTCAAATTCAGCACGCCCGCTTTGCGCAACGCTTGATAAATAATAACAACCAGAGGGCCAAGGAACAAGCCAGCAAAGCCTAGCCACTCAAAGCCAATGTACAAGGAAATTAACGCCGCTAACGAGTTGATCCCAACCGCATCGCTAAGCACTTTGGGCTCTACAATCCGGCGGAGGATGATCAGTACCAAGAAGAGCACGAACAAGCCAATCCCCATACCCGTATAGCCTACAAGCAGCTGATAAATGATCCATGGGATGAAGATAATTCCAGTCCCGATCACGGGCACGAATTCCATCACCATGACTAACAGTGAAATTGCGAGTGGGTATTCTGCCCGAAGGACGAGCAGCCCGATGAAAGTCAACAAATACGTAAAGATCGCCATGATCAACTGTGCGCGAATGAAGCCAAAGATAGCCTCGCGCAAATAAGTCAGCACATGCTCCATTTTATCCTTCGTTTTCGTTTCAAACATCGAGAGAAAAGCAACTTTCAAACTAGGCAAGTTGTACATGCACAAATACAGGGTAATCACATAGATGATCAACAGCATGAATAAATTGGGGATTTTCCCAGCCATATTGAGGAAAAAGCCTGAAATACCACTCAAAATACTCGTCAATGCTCCGGTTAACGTCTCTGTACCCCGTTCTACCCAAGTCTGTACTTGCGCTGCCATCTCTGGGGATAAAGAATCGTAGAATACTTGGGTTCGCACCACAGCTTGATCCACGTAATTATTGACATCCTCCATGTAATTAGGCGCTTTACGACCAAGATCGATTAACTCAGTAACGACATTCATCCCAATAAAATAGACTAATGCCAACATCAGAAAAGTAAATGCCGTACTAACAATTGTTGCGGCGACAAAACGTTTCATTTTCGCGACACGCATCAAAAGAGTTGTGAGTGGGTCTAAAAAAATAGCAGTCACCAACGCTAAGAGAAATGGCAGCCCTACGGTGAACAACCCGTATAACACCAGTATTCCTATCGCCATGATTATAGCTGTCCTGGGTGACATAGAGACTCCTCCGATTATTCATTTCCCGGTTTAACAGTGTCGATATTCGTTATATGTATACGAACAATACGTAATCGATCTACCTCGGTCACTTCGAAAACATGATTAGCATAAGGCACTTTCTTCCCTTTGACAGGCGCGCCTTCCACCTTCTTAAACAGCCAACCACCAATCGAATCCACGTCATCGTCTTCAATTTGGAGGTCCAGCATGTCGTTCAGATCTTCCAGTAAAACACGACCATCGACCGATGTGTATTTGTCTTTCACTTCCACGCCAGGTCGTTCATTCACATCGAATTCGTCATGTAATTCGCCCACGATTTCCTCGATGATATCTTCTAAAGCCAATAACCCCGCAGTGCCTCCATACTCATCAACAACGATCGCGAGTTGGGAATGCTTTTTCTGCATGAGCTTAAGTACGCGGCTAACTTCCATCGACTCCGGCACATTTAAAATAGGACGTATGAACGTCTTAAGCTCCTGCTCAATATCAGGATCCGCCGTAAGTAAGTCAGCAATATGTACAAAACCTACAATGTTATCTTTATGCCCATCAGCTACAGGATAGCGTGTGTGCTTGGTTTCGTGAACGAATCGCAAATTATCGATAAAGCTTGTTTCCAGAAACAGACAATCCATATCTGTCCGCGGCAGCATCACTTCACGAGCAATGAGATCGGAGAATTCAAAAATGTTATCGAAAAGCGTCATCTCGTCTTCATTGATATGACCGCTTTTGACGCTCTCATCCATCAGGATTCGAATTTCTTCCTCGGTATGTGCTGCTTCATTCTCACTGGCTGGCTCTACGCCGATCATCGCAAGAAATTTGTTCGCTGCGCCATTCAACACCCAAATAATCGGACGAAATAATTTGTAAAAAAACAATAAAGGAGCTGAGAGCCACAAAGAGGTCAATTCAGGTTTTTGGATCGCAAACGATTTAGGAGCCAATTCCCCCAGCACAATGTGCATAAACGTAATAAATCCGAAAGCAATAACAAAAGACAAAGTCGTTGTATACACGGATTCCCCTAAACCAAATGTATGAAATAGAGGCTCCATAATCAGATCATGAATCGCAGGTTCACCAATCCAACCCAGTCCCAAGGAGGCAAGTGTAATGCCAAGCTGTGTGGCTGATAAATACCTATCCAGTTGTGACGTTACGATACTCGCATATTTGGCTTTTCCACTGCCTTCATTGACAAGCTGCTGAATGCGAGAATGTCGAACCTTCACAAGGGCAAACTCAGCTGCTACGAAAAATCCATTTAACAGGACGAGTAAGATAACCAGGAAAAGATTGAGTGCGATGGAACCGAAATCAAACGACGTATGTGGCAATATGTATTTCTCCTTCAGAAAAATGATTAGATAATAGCTTTGCGGCTTTTGAAATCCACAGTGCGATAGTACGAGTCAGCTACAAGCAGATTGGGTCCGCAACAGGATGCAGCACTACAGAAACAATTCACCCGCTGGTTCAGCGGATTGTTCTCCCAACGTGCAAAGATATCATCAAGCCCATCATCGTGTATATTTCCAAGCGGAGGCTCATTAGCAAAATCGGTGACGAAAACCTCGCCAGTAAACGTACTCACGTTCAATCGATTACGCCCATCTGGGTCGTTACGAACTGTCACATTAGGCTCCTCACGTAGACGCTTAACTAACTTACGGTCCGCTTCCAGTTCATTACATGCGAAGAACGGCAGCGTTCCGAACAGCATCCACATGTCCGGATTGCGGTGGTCTAACAAGCGATGGATACTCGCGCGCAATTCGTCTAGCGTAACCATCGGAAGGTGTGAGGCGAAAGAGCTTGCATACATCGGATGTACCTCGTGACGCTTGCACCCCATTTCGTTAATTAGCTGATGAATCTCAGGCAATTTCAAATGGGTTCGCGTATTAATCATCGATTCCGCAGAAACGTACAAACCACCCTTGCTTAGCGCAATCGTATTATTCACCATTCGTTCATACATCCCTGCAGCCGTGGTTTTACCTACAGGACGCTGCGAATTAACAAATCCTACTTGATGGAAATCATCCGCATTCAAATAATTAAACGAAATATGCATCACATCAAGATAGGGTGCAAGCAGCTCGTAACGCTCCAAATCTAACGTTAAATTCGAGTTGATTTGAGTGCGAATTCCCCGCTCCCGCGCATACTTCAGAATGGGCAGCATATAGTCCTTCACAATCTTAATGTGATAGGAGGGCTCGCCGCCTGTTAAACTGATCGTTTCCAAATGTTCAATCTCATCCAACTTTTGTAAAATGACTGGCAATGGAATACGGGGTCCTTCTGACATCGTAAGTGAATCCCCAACTGCACAATGCTCACAACGCATATTACACAGATTGGTGATGGTAAGCTCTATACTGGTTAAAACATGTTTCCCGTATTTCCGATACGACCGAATGGGGTCCCAAGGATCATAATGGGGAGTTAACTCCGGTAAGATGGAGTGTGTTACATTCCTATTCATGCTGTTTACACCTGACCTATCATTTCCTATTCAAGAACATGTTACTACCTATTATGCCTATACCTATGCCCTTTATTGTAACTTATGATTCACAAAAAAGGAAACAGAGACAGGAACTTCAGATGGCGCTACCGCTTCTCCACTTTTGCTTGAGGCTTCACACGCAGCCACCTTGGTGCCCACCAATTTGCGTCACCGAGCAGTTTCATAAGCGCAGGAACAAGCATAACCCGTACGATAGTGGCATCAATCAATACAGCGAGTCCGAGGCCAAGTCCCAATGCTTTCATAATTTCTATATCCGTGAAAATAAAGGAGCCAACCACAACAACAAGAATGAAAGCTGCGCTTGTAATTAAGCTTCCTGTTTTTTTCAAACCTTCCGCTGTGCTCTGATCATTGTCTCCACTTGCCTCATACTCTTCCATGATACGTGAAATGAGGAACACTTCGTAATCCATGGAGATCCCAAAAACGACGCAGAAGATAATGACTGGCAGCGTTGCACTCACATATCCGATTGACGTAATGTGCAGCATATCTGCCATATATCCATGTTGGAATACTACAACGACGATACCTAAACTAGCGCCTAAACTAAGCATATTCATCAGCACAGCTTTAAGCGGCAGCAGGACGGAGCGAAATGCCAATAAGAGAACGAGATAGGTAATTCCCATTACGAAAATGAGAACTTCAGGAATTTCCTTTTGAATGCGATCAATGATGTCCAATCGATAGGCTGGTCCGCCTGTAACGGCAGTCTCTAATCCTTCTTTATTCAACTTGCGGAGCTCGCGAACTAACTGATCCGTCGCAGGATCATCCGTGTCCTTCTCAGGGATAACAACCATCAAAGCCGTATGCCCTTTCGCTAATTGCGATTCCTCTAACTGCTTTTGAACATCAGACTTTGTAAACATACCCGCAAGCTCAGCATTCGAATGCTGCCCTAAGACGGTTAGATAGCTCTGCACTTCTTTTACACCAGCGACAGCTTTGACCTGTTCTCCGTAGGCTTGAATTTCACCAATCGAACCTGCTGACCAGATCTCTTCTTTCGTATGTATCACAATCTGAATCGGTCCTGTCATGCGAGGGTCATAGGCGGTTTTGAGCAGTTCCGCTCCATAACGGGATTCATAGCTCGGAGGGAGGACCTCCGCATTCGGTACACCTAATTTCATATGCCAGATCGGCGTCATACTGTAGATCAATACACCACCTACTACCACAACTAAAACGACTGGACGTTTCATCACCGTATAAGCGATTTTCTCCCAAAATTTCGATGTTTCTTGCTTGCGGAATCGTTTCGGAACGACCTGTAAGGAGTTAATCCGATGACCTAAAATACCTAGAAGCGCTAACAGCACTGTATTAGCCACAATAACGGAAATTGAAACAACGATAACTCCCCCAAGACAGAGAGACCGGAAGAAGGTCAAATCCACAAACAGCATCCCCAACAAACCAATGAGAACAGCGATACCCGAGAAGAAAATTGATCTTCCTGCGGTTTGACATGTCATGGCCACGGCAGCAGCAACATTACTCTGTACTTTGAGCTCCTCACGAAACCGGCTGACCAGAAAGAGCGCGTAGTCAATCCCGACAGCAAGCCCCAGCATCGTAACCATATTCGGCAAAAAATTCGATAATGATTGATGCTGTGCGATAAAATAGGTAACTCCCAGAGTGAGCGTCACACTCATCAATCCCACGACCATGGGTAGGAATGCTGCGACCAATGTACCGAAAACAATTAACAACACGAGAAGTGCAATTGGTAAACCAATCGCTTCCGACTTGGCAATATCATGTTTACTGGCTACTTGCATGTCATATAGAATCGCAGGCCCCCCCGTTACATACACGTCCATACCTGCTGGCGGATGTACGAGCGACTTAAGCTCTGGGTATACCTCTAGCGCGGGATCTGTATCCAACGTGAGCGATACACTTACAGCCTGAATATCTAGATGTCCCTCATTACGAGGCGTAGTTACGAATTTCACATCTTCCACATAGGGCAGTTCTTTCAGTTTCGTAAGTGAGGCCATAATCGCCTCTTGTTGATCTTTCACGGAGATATCAAGCCCATTATGCCCCGAATATACCAAATTCAGCTGTGTTCGAGGTACACCAAGCTCATCTCTCATTTGAATCAACCCGAGATCCGATTCGCTCCCTTTCGGAGTAAACCCGTTGTCTTTCAGCATCTCTGGCGCTTTTTGAGCGAAAATAGCAAAGATCAGCATCAAGCTAATCCCAATCGTTAGCACTAACCATCGGAACCGAAACATGGCGTGCCCCCATTTCCAAAACACACCTTTATCCATGGACTCCCGCATCGTATTTCCTCCTTAATCTACAAAAAGAACCTGGTTTCCCAGGTTCTTTATCTCATATGTGCTGTATCTATTCTATAAAATTGTAGGCATACTTGCATCTAATATCGAATCATTTACTTTAATTTCCCCAATTTCGGAAATTAATATCGATAGCTTGCTGGAAAGATCAATTTCGTAAGGTTCCTTAAGTACAGTTCCTGCTTCATCTTGAAGCACACGGATAGTCGGTCTGTGCGGAACAGACATGTTCAATTTCGATACGAGCCCATATTCGCCAGTATTCAATCGTACTGTAATTCCTAGTGGGTATATAGCAATTTTGTCTCGAAACAAGGCAATTTGACTTTGATCATACATCGTACCAGATCCCGCGAATAACTGCTCCATGGCTTCATGTGGCAATAATGGTCTGCGATACACGCGTGTCGTCGTCATGGCATCATAGGAATCAACAAGTCCAATCCATCTGGCGAACTCATTTATTTCGCCCCCTTGAATTCCCCGTGGGTATCCGCTGCCATTAATCCGCTCATGATGCTGCAAGGCACAGTGAGCGGAAAGAAGTGGAATATTCGGCTCATCCTTCAATAGATTGAAGCCATAGGTCGTATGATTTTTCATCTCGTTGAACTCTTGCGGAGTTAACTGAGAAGGCTTGCGAAGAATACCTAATGGCACTTTTGTTTTCCCAATATCATGCAGTAAAGCACCCAAACCAAGAGTCTCGAGCTTATCTCGACTATACCCATAACTGATCCCAAGCATGATCGCATATATACTCACGTTAACTGAATGCTGAAATAAGTAATTATCTTTCACATTCATATTATTAAGCATGACCATTGCACCCTCATGAGCACTCAGATCATCAATAATCATCTTCATGACATCACGAAAATTACGACCGATGTCGTAATAGTTCACTGCCCCGCGTTTATTCGAATCTTCCATGACCTTCTTAAACGTATTACGAATTTCGATAACCGCTTTGCTTCTTGTTTCATCCTGAATGACATCCTCTTGAATAATATCATTCGTTCTAGCATCTTCTATGTAAATATAATCAATCCCATAACTAAACAAGCGATCAAGGAGTCTCTGTGTAAGCTCAACATTAACGGCCAGAAGGACCATACCATCATCGTTGTATATATTCTTAGCCAGCCTCATCCCAGGTTGACACATGTTGATCGGCATAAACAGCATTTCAGAACCCCCGCATAGGTGAGCATTACGTTCTATTTAAATGTAATAGATTTTAATGAAAAGTTCAATACAAAAAACCGCGTCTTTCGACGCGATTCGCTATTGTTCCATAAATATTTTACTTTAAAAACATATAAAGCGCGAAAATTATCGCGACGGCAAAACGATAATACGCAAAGTAAGTGAGCTTCATTTTTTGTACAAGTTTAATGAAGGTTACGACAGCCAGTAAGGCCACAACGAAAGCCACTAGAAATCCTACCACAAAGAAAGTCAAATCATCGGATGACAGTGCATCATAATTTTTCAAAAAGTAGACACCTGAAGCTCCAAACATAATTGGAATCGCCATAATGAAGGTGAAATCCGCTGAAGCTGCACGGCTTACGCCAGAAAGCATACCACCGGCAATCGTGGAACCCGATCGCGAAAATCCAGGCCAAATCGATACGAGCTGCCACAATCCAATAGCGAAAGCTTGTCGATACGTCAAATCATCAAGGACGGTCGTTTTGGGTTGTTCCTTTTTCTTCTCGGCAATGATTAATAGAATACCGCCGAGCACGAGTCCAACTAAGACGGTTGTTGTATTGAATAGCTTTTCATCCACAAGATCATTAAATAAAACACCGATCACACCAGCAGGAATGATACCAATTAAAATGTGTATTAAATTCAGCTTTTTCCCTGTTTTACTTTCGCTTTTCCGATTCACAAGTCCAAATAAGGAAAGGATCCGTTTCCAATAGATAAGTACAACGGCCAGAATAGCGCCCAATTGAATGACAAAATTGAACGTATTCATGACTGGGTCATTCTCCATATCAATGTGTAACAAGCTTTCAGTTAAAATCATATGCCCTGTTGAGGATACGGGTAAAAACTCAGTCAAACCTTCAACGATCCCAATAATGATCGCCTCAAAAATTGTATGCATAATTGCCCCCTATATTCTGATTCATTGCGTGTTCAAAAAGTCCGATTGACTTTTTGACAACATTTATCAGGAATCTTGCTCCGGTACTTATTCTACCTGTTTAGGACTAGGTCTGACAACATCTATGAATCGAAGGTTGTGGCTGTTTGCAATCGCAGCCTCATCTTGCAGTTGATCAGCTAGCACGTCACGGATAAATTCCGGCAGCATGTAAACGATCTGCTTGCCTCGGCTCAGCGATAAATAGCCTGAGCCGAACGTAAACATATCGATCGTACCCACGAGGTAGGAACGTTCTGGATCTAGTAATTCTTCGCCGACATACACGGCGACGATACGCTCGTAGGGAGGGCGCGTAGCATCCACGTGGACGGTTATCCCGTCCACACAGAGGACGCCTAGCACCTCCCCGCGGAAGCCGTACCCGCGTATCGGCTTCTCCATGAACTCGTCAAGCAGCGACTCTTCGAGCGCTTGACGAATATCCGCGCCGCTGAGCTGCATGCGGCACGGATTGATCGGGCCGGGGCAGATTTCCAGCAGCCGGCCCCGGGTCAAGCCCCCCTCCTTCAGTCCCTGAAGGAGCTGCCCGCTATTGACCAGCCCGATCTCGGCGCTGGTCCAGCGGCGAATCCCCGCGGCAAGCAAGTTGCCGAGCGGGGATTCGCCGTACCAATCCAGGCGCAGCGGCTGCCGCAGCTGCGCCACTTCCACCGCCAGCGAGGTGCTGCTGGCGATGCGGTAGTGCTCCAGCAGCGTCATCACGCTGCTGTCCTCTTCGCTCGCGTCGGTCATCGGGACGACGCGGCCGTTCAGCTCTACGATCCGGCGCTGCGCCGGGTCGTAGGCAAGTTCAATATGGCCGGCATACTGCCCGAACTTGCCGGCCGCACCAATATAAGTGCCGCTGAGTAGGAGCGGCTCTTCGAGTAAATGATGGGTGTGACCGCCAAGGATGATGTCGATGCCATCCAACTCCTCAGCCATCCGCTGATCCGTTCTCAGGCCCAAATGCGACATAACGATTATAATATCCACCTCAGGACGCAATAGGCTCACATGGGCGCTTACAGCCTTCATAGGATCACTTACATCCCAACCAAGCAACTCATAGTAATCTTGATAGGCAGCCGTAACCCCAATCAAACCAATACGAAGACCAGATTTCACAAGCGTAAGTGACGGCAGCATCCAATCCGGCGTTTCTTTCGTGTTAACATCCGTAATATTGCTTCCGATAATTGGAAATTTCGCATGCTCCAGCACAACAGCTCTGAGCCAATCCGGTGTGAAGGTGAGTCCTTCATTATTACCTAGAACCATGGCTTCGTAGCCCGTTGCATTCATGATTTCTAAATTGGCGATCGCATTCGTTCCTTCTGTTTCTGGAAACATCCGATCCATATGGTCGCCAATATCAAGTGTCAATACTTGATCTGATGGCCAGAGGCGGCGGACACGATCAAAGTAGGCACTTATTTTGGGCATTTGTTCAAAATGACTATGAATGTCATTCGTATGTAATATGACTAGCCGTTGCAAGGGGGCTGACATCCCGTTCACCTCTCTTCATGACAAGTAGATCCTAGCATGTCTCTATATTATGCAAGTATCCCCTTCCTCATTTCTTGAATTTGAGCTCATCCGGGGTAACTTTGTTCTTAAACCCATAAGTTGCTTCTTCACCTAAAGCTGGATCGTTCAGAAACCATACCTTTACAATACTCTTTACATTAAGACACTCACTGCTTCCATCAGGCACGTATAGTCGAATGGGGTATCCTTTCTTCAGTGCTTGTCCCTCTTGTGCATATAGGAATAAAGCAAGATCCGCTTGCCCCCATGGAATTAGCGCTTGGAACTCATCAACTGCTTCCACCCTCACATGAGTAGGCTCTTCACTTGTACGATTCTGCCCTTTGTTGTGCCAGTTTCGGTACCACGATTTAAGATCAAATGCCTCCCCCACCACCGACGGAACGCGATCTTGAATATTCAACCGCAGATCCGCTAAGGCCACCATTTCATCAACGGTAAAGGTTTCTTTGTTCTTATGTAAGTCAGACACTTCTATGCGTGAATTGGTTTCCATACTTAAATCTCCTCCGTTAATTCAAATTCCATCTCCTGCCAAAGGATCACTCCATTATACCATTTTCAGGGCAAAATATGATATGCTGTAAGGGATTCTAACATCTATCGCAAGGAGAAACAAATTGAACTTACACATCCAACTCTTCGCAGGTCTTGTAGACCTATTCGGTACTTCGGTTCTAACGATTTCAGTCGAACAAGATTCGATTACCATTGCACAATTGAAGGATAAAATTATCACCGATTATCCTGCTGCCTCTGCGCAGCTCCCTATATGCTTTTTCGCCAAAAATCAAGAATATGCCGGTGATCAGGACACGATTTCCGCTTCTGACGAGCTTGCGCTTATCCCACCTGTTTCTGGAGGACAGCCTTCTCTTTACGAAATCACCGATTCAACGATTGATGTCGTTTCCGTGACTTCTAAAGTAAATCACCCCAACCATGGCGCATCACTTGCCTTCATCGGCACGACGCGAGAAATGACGTACGGACAGCGAACTGTCCTATTGGAGTATGAGGCTTATGTTCCTATGGCCTTGAAAACGATGGCAAGCATCGGCGAAGAAATCGATGCGAAGTGGCCTGGCACCTTATGTGCCATCACCCATCGATTGGGTAAGGTTGCAATTGCAGAAGCGAGTGTCGTGATCGCTGTATCTTCTCCTCACCGCGCTGATTGCTATGACGCTAGTCGATATGCCATTGAGCGTTTGAAACAAATCGTACCCATTTGGAAAAAAGAAATATGGGAGGATGGGGCCGAATGGAAAGGCAATCAAACAGGACCCTGGAACCCGCTACAAGCACCGCAAGCTGATAACTGATTTGAAACGGAGATGACTTTACTTGGACCCGCATTTACATACAGAAACTGCGTCAGATGTTGACCCGCGTTATTCGAGACAAATTCTTTTCCCCCCAATTGGTATGGAAGGTCAACGCAAACTTGGCCTTGGTCGTGTTGCTATTGTTGGTATGGGTGCTTTAGGCACCGTTCTTGCCAATCATATGGTGAGAGCAGGCGTTGGATATGTTCGGATCATTGACCGTGATTTTGTTGATAAAAGCAATCTGCAAAGACAAATGCTGTACGATGAAGAGGACGCTGCTGCCACGATTCCCAAATCAATCGCCGCTGCGAAACGTCTGCAGCTAGTGAATTCCAATGTCGTTATTGATCCTCATGTCTGTGATCTTAATGCTACGAATGCCGAACAATTGCTTCATGATGTCGATGTGATTCTGGATGGAACCGATAACTTTGCCGTTCGTTTCCTGCTCAACGATGTCAGCATGAAATTAGGGATTCCATGGATCTATGGCGGTGCTGTGGCTTCGCGAGGTGTCTCACTGACGATTATCCCTGATCGAACACCTTGTTTGCGCTGCCTCTTCCCGCAAGCGCCCGCTGCGGGTACCACGGATACTTGTGACACTGCTGGTGTCATTGGTGGGATTATCCATGTTGTTGCTTCTTTTCAAGCCACAGAGGCTCTTAAGTTGCTCGTCGGCGCCACGGAGCAGCTCAATCTTAGCATGCAGCAATGGGACTTATGGTTCAATCAGAACTCCGCAATACGGGTCTCTGGAGCTAAGAAGTCGGATTGTCCTGCATGTGCCCAAAAGCAATATGAGTACTTAGATGCCCATCTTGAAAGTGATACCATTCAATCCTTATGTGGGCGCAACTCGGTGCAAATCCATCCGATTATTCCCAGCACGCAACCACTGGAATACTGGGAGGAACGACTACAACCGCTTGGTCTAGTTGAGAAAAACCGTTTTCTTTTAAAGTTTCACGCATCTGAGGATATACAAATTATTCTATTCCCTGGCGGTCGTGTTCTCATTCAAGGGACTGAGGATTTAATTCAAGCCAAAAGTCTTTACAGTCGTTATATTGGGATGTAGTATTACAATATACCTACCAGATACTAGGACTTGGAGAGGAGCTTCTATGCGTGTACATGTGCTTCAACTTATCGTTGGTGACAAATTAATTTCCGATTCCTACAATGCAGTAGGCCTTCATCTTCTATCCTCGGGCACCGTTCTCGATGCTGGAGACATTTCGATGCTCAATCGCCACAGTGTGGATTATGTTGATATAGCTCCAAGAAACAGTGAAATCGAGAACGTCGTCGAGGAAGCACCAACTAGACACGCTAATATCCTACAGGTTACCTCTTTTAATAGCGCGACTCAGGGTATTAAAGAAATGTTTGAAGCTTTGCAAGACGGTGGATCTCTTCGCAACGACGCTGTAGAATCCGCTTTCAATCCACTGATAGACAGCATTCAAGAAGAGAAGGACGTTGTTTCCCTGCTTCTATCCTTGCATAGCAAAGATGACTATACCCTTCAGCATAGTGTTCAAGTTGGAATGCTATCTTATTACATAGCCAAATGGATGAATAAATCCGAGAAGGATGCTTTAGTTATTGGGAAAGCAGGCTATTTGCACGATATCGGGAAATGTCGAATACATCCAGATATTCTGAATAAGCCAGGTAAGCTGACGAAGGAAGAATTCGAGGAAGTTCAGAAGCACACGATTCATGGGTATGATATCATTCGCAAATCATTAAAAGATGAAACGCTCGCACTCGTTGCCCTTCAGCATCACGAGCGTATGGATGGTACAGGTTATCCCCTACGTAAAGTCGGTACAGACATTCATTCTTACTCGCGCATAGTCGCGGTCGCAGACGTTTATAGCGCGATGATATCCAGCAGAGTATATCAACAGCGACGTGATCTTCTGCACGTTCTTAAAGAGCTTCATCGCATGAGCTTCGGTGAGTTGGATCCTAAGATCACCCAAGTGTTCATACGCAACATGATTCCTAACTTTATCGGTAAAAAAGTGTCTCTGAGCGACGGACGTGAAGGCACCATCATTATGACGAACCCTACTGATTTCTTCCGACCGCTCATCAACATCGACAATCAGTTCTTGGATTTATCGCAGCTCGCAAATGTAGAAATAACGAAAATTGCGATATAATACATAGGAATGTTAAATAATTAGACTACTTATTGAAATTGCAATACCAATATACACCGCAGCAAGAAGGGTACCTACAGCTACATTTCCTCCCTTAAGCTGATCTGATAGCTTCATACCTGGGGTTAGCCAATCGAACACCCAATATGAAGCTATTAGGCATGCGTACCCTACCGCAAACCATAAGCTCATATGCCAGATGGAGGAGTTCGTATAGGCAGCTATGCCTAGAATGATAGCCGTAGCTACGAACTTGCCTCCCATGGTAATCCCTACAGCCACATTACCATTATTGATTTCTTCCATATCCCGATAGGGGGTCATTAAACTAAAGATGTACATCCCTGCAAACTGTAACAAGACAATAACGAATAAACTTATAATAAGATCCACAGCGATCACTCTGCCCACCCCCGAAATTTAGCCATCGATTGATCAAAATCAGTATAATCATGTACTTCTTCTAGAATTACGCTTACTTCTTTTTTATCCTTGAACGATTGGTATCTCTCTTCTGGTATCGGCTGCTTAACCTTCTGCCCAGTTGGCAGTTCGACCACTGCAAAGTATCTAAATTGGCTATCCAACTCTGTTTTATAAACACCAATCAATTTCACATCGGTCTTTATTTCCACTTTCAACTCCACGAGATCTTTGTCTGCTTCCTCCTTTGTCTTGAAGGATTTGATTGGTTTCCATTGCGACAAAGTAACATTGTTCTTCCCTTGACTATCCGCTTTCATCGTGGCTTGCATGAAACTCAATACCCAAATACTGTCTCCAGTTGCAAAACTCTGATCGTTGGACATTCGGTCATTGTTCGGCAACAGCACCATATCACCATCAATAAGGTCTCCAACCTTGACTTGCTGAACTTGATAGTCCCACGGCACATCACCAGGCGCATAATTCGACGTGGCTACGTTGCCTGATGTTGTTTGGCTTAGTACAGATGGCTTCTTATCAAATGCTGCTGAGATGATCCAAATGATGACGATGATGCCGATCAGTCCTAGGGCCAATCCAATAAATCTTCCTTGTTTCAAGACGGTTTCACTCCAATCGCCACAAATTGACTTGCATTCCCTGTTATGATGCCGCCCGCTCTACCTAAAAGCCCGCATGGCGTGCCGTTCAATACGAATAAACCCGTTAATAAATGGCCTTGACCATGCTGGAAGCTTAGCCGCGGCAAGTCTGCTCGTTCCTGATACACACGTTTAAAAAATACACTCGTATCAAATCCCGCTTCATCCTTAAATTCTAACTCTCCATATTCGTTATACAGCTCGACTGAGCCGCCTTCGCGGCCAAACATTGATTTGGATACATAGTTGCTTTCGAGGATAGGATTCATGTACGTTTGCAGCATATAGGTCTCAATGATGTCATGTTCCTCATCCGAAAATAGGTCTGACTGTCTGATATGAAGATCCCATATGAATGCTTGCAGACCTTTGGATTGTAAAATTACAGCATGCAGGGGATTAAACAAATGAACGAATTGCTCCTCAATTGCATATGACAGTGCTTCTCCCCCATCGTCAACCCCCATCCACTCCTTCGGATATAAGGCAAACATACGCCCAATGGTCTGGTCTGTACCAACCTTGACAACGCCCTCATCGATCCATAAATCCAAACAGTCCACGCATGTCATTGTTCTTCCACTATGTGCCACAAGTGCATCTATCGTACCCGTGTCTTCTGCATGTTCTCCGTAGGCGATACAGGCTGCGTAATCAGGTGCCTCGATCTCCCAGGCCGCCCTTAGAAGCTCCTTCATCCTAAGATTCGGTGATTCCAACCCGTACTGCTCACAAAGCCACGGAGTTGCAATGGAGGCTTCGACATAACCCGTAGGGGTATCTGCGTTTAGTTCTAGCAACTTAATGTTGCCTGCCTGATCGACAGTAAAATCAAATCTCGCATAACGGCTTATAAAACCTTGGCCATTCGGCTCAAGTCGATCCAGCCCATCCCATAGCACTTCCGGTATCGATAAGTCTGCATAAAGCTCCCTTTTGCCCAAAACGTAACGAGCACCTTTATCAAACACCAACCAAAGCCCAGTTGCAGCATGAATAAGATCTTGATAAACCTCATTCGGCATAACGACAAGCTGATCAATCCAGTACTGTTCGTTTTCCAAATTAGCCCACGTAAATCCAAGTTCAGCTAGTTGCTGTACACGAGAATTTCTGTCAGGGGCTGGATTCCCGATCACTTCAAATACCATGCCTTTAACCCCCAGAGCTTGAGCTGGAGGAGGAGCTAAAACCGCTTGATTTACCGCCTATGCTGCCTGTTGATGTTGATGTTGACTTGGAGCCGCTGGATGATGTGCTGCCACTTGTGTTGGAGCTGTTAACGGTGGAACCAGTTGTGCCAGATTTTGTAGTTGACGATTTATTCGAATTCGAAGTAAAGGTCCCACTACCGCTTGATGTTGTTGGTGTCTTTGTCGTGGAACGATTCGTAAATGAGCTTGGTTGATACGTTTTATTAACATAGGGCGTATTGGATCGATAATAATATGAGCGATGATTGTTCCCCCAGCTGCTAGACGAATATGGGCTTACGGTATTGAAAATAAGATGATATAGCAGCAGATCATCCCATCCAAAGCCACCGCCTGACACTTGATTCACAATAATCGGAGCTGTACTCCCGCCTGTCGTGCTAGGTGTTGGCGTAGGTGATGGTGCAGCCAAGCCTTTATCAGGAGGTATAGGTAAGCTCCAATCCACTTGCGGATCGTAATAGGCCTTAACATCCTCATTCGACCATTCCACCAATTTAGATGCTCCTGCATTGGCATTAGGTGTCTCCGCGGCTTGTGCCGTTCCTAGCAACATCTGACCTAACAAGATCAAACTCAGTGAAGTGGATAGTACTTTAAGCGGTCGTTTCACTCCTTGCTCCCTCCCCCTTCTGCGCCAGCTTTAACGAGCAACAACTCAAACACATGGAGATCCAAATTCAAACGGCCCTCAATCATTTCGTATTCCTTCCCGCCAACGAGAATAAAATTAGCCACATTTAAGGCTTGAATAAGTTGATCATCCCAGGCACGTTCACCAAGATGGAGCAGTTGCCCCTCGGGTAACTTTTCATAAAGCACAATTCTCATTCTGATAGCCCTCCTTCACAAAAAAACTTTCTACACATTTAAACGCACAAGGGATTCAATTGTTTCAAAATAGCCAAAAATAAAAAGCCTATCCAGCGGATAGACTTTCCATTACTCCTATTAATAGGCAATTCTCTTCGCCTTTAGAAATGTTTTTTTCCAATATGCTTTATTAATATCTGTGATTTGTACCCCATTCTTCGGCTCTGGGGATGCATGCAGCATCTTCATATTTCCGATGTAAATCCCAACATGGCCAACCGTTTTGTTCGATTTGAAACGCCCTGGCACGTAAAAAAACATCAGATCGCCTTTGCGCAGCGATTTGCGTGATACTAAACTTCCTTTAGTGCCTTGTTGGCGCGCTACCCGCGGCAGTTTTATATTATATTTCCCGTAAATATATTGGGTAAATGTTGAACAATCGAATCGGCCTGTTTTGGGATATGAGCCTGTACCAAATTTATATTTGACACCCATATAATTTTTCCCTTTGTTAATCATGGCATTGATATCAATATTTTTGAGTACTGGCAAATCTTCATTCTGATTGCTTGGAGACCACACTTGTAGATCATCGTGAGTGCGACTTGGCATCCCTGCAGGATTTGCACCTGCTCCATCGTCTTTGAATGGATCGGTAGGATCATCCCCGAAATTCAACTCTGGTGAGTTGTCATTCGCACCTGCGGGGTCATCTTCATGTTCGATGATCGCAATGGGCGAAGCATGAACAACGACATCCCCTTGTCTAACTTCGTACGACATATCATCTTGAAATAAATCCGCTAAGTCCGAGACAGGTAAATAAGCCGTTCCGCCCTCTTTCACCACTGGCTGGCTTAATTGAATATCCGCCCCATCCTTCATGGCTTTATTCGAGTTCATGATCAACTCAAAATTAGCATCATTGTCCCCTAATATGAGTTTTCCTTCTGAATCTTCCCATTCGGATTGGAATTTGAGTGTTCTAATGAGATCTTGTGCAGATACATAATTGACATTTCCTATTTGTTTCATCGGTAGGATTGCATCATTGCTTGCTAGCGCAATGATATCTTTACCAGCTTGCGACATACTCTTAGTAACCGAATTGCCAGAGCCTGTTAAACCTGACGGGCTTTGCGACGGTGTTACACTTCGTGGGCTCGCATTATCCTTCCCACAAGCAGTCGAAATCGCCAGCATGACAATTACACTTCCTATTGCTGGTATCTTTAGCTTATTCCACATGAAATTCTCTCTCCTTCAGGGACACATTATTATCCTTTATAGAGTGAGACAAGTGGCCTGCAAATATGCAACCCGTTCGTTCAAACCGACTTGGCGTTTGTTGGAAGCAACGAAATCTGGAAGAGGAGAACATCGTATAAATATGGAATTGATACATATATTTGTTCAAGGAGGAGTGATGATAGTGGGTATTTTTAGTGGATTACTAGGAAATTTATCAGAAGTTTCTGTTGAGGAGCTTACGAGACAGTATGGTGCTTATCTCATGCCAAATGAAGTCATCTCTACAGGGTTTAAACTTGTGCGGGATTCATTCGTAATCACCGACGAGCGCATTATTCTGATTGATCATCAAGGTGTCACTGGCAAGAAAACGAAGGTCTCTACGATTGATCTCGATGCCATCTATGAGGTGTCAATGGAATCTGGCGGTACAGGGTTTGATGATAGCGAGCTCATTATTCATTACATAACTTCCCCTTATTACAAAGCGAATAACATTACAACAGCAGCTTATCGCTTTGAATTCAAGAAAAAATTCAATATCCAGTCGTTATATGTGGCCCTTCAATCGGCAGCGACACAGAATCGTAAGCGGATTAACGGATAACATGCGAAAATGGCTGCGGATTGGCGCATATTGACCTGAGGCTTAGGTTTGTGATCGGTTTGAGGTTGTTGGTTTTTAGCTTTAGCTTGCGAATGCAAGTGACGGCCGATTCATGTTTAGATGTATAAACTACATCTAATTTGCTCGAATCTGACGTATTTACGTGATTAGATGGAAATAGTACATTTATTTAGTATGAGAATTGAAGAATCGAGTAAATTGGTGAAATTTAACCACAGGAAATACAGTTAATCTTTCGAATTCGCGAAATTCGCTTCAAATAGATGGAGGAAATCCAGTTAATTGAGCGAGGCAGATTGATTACTCATTGGTCATAAACAAAAACGAAAAGAGGCTATCTCAAAGGTCTAAATTGACCTAAGAGACAGCCTCTTTATTTATCATGATATTAACCGATAGATCCTTCCATCTCAAACTTGATGAGACGGTTCATTTCCACGGCATATTCCATCGGAAGTTCTTTGGTGAATGGCTCGATGAAGCCCATAACGATCATTTGCGTCGCTTCAGCTTCTGTAAGTCCGCGGCTCATGAGGTAGAACAATTGATCCTCAGATACCTTGGATACAGTCGCTTCATGCTCTAGCGTAATGTTATCGTTCAGGATTTCATTGTAAGGAATTGTATCCGAAGTTGACTCGTTATCCAAGATCAACGTATCGCACTTGATGTTAGCTTTGGATCCTTGGGAGTTACGTCCGAAGGAAGCTAGACCACGGTACGTTACTTTACCGCCATGCTTGGAGATCGACTTGGAAACAATTGTTGAAGTTGTATCTGGTGCCAAATGCGTCATTTTCGCGCCCGCATCTTGATGTTGTCCTTTGCCTGCAACAGCGATGGAAAGAACCATCCCTTTAGCGCCGCGACCTTTAAGAACAACTGCTGGGTACTTCATTGTCAATTTGGAACCGATGTTACCATCAACCCACTCCATTGTAGCTCCTTCTTCTGCAACTGCACGTTTGGTAACGAGGTTGTAGATGTTAGGTGCCCAGTTTTGGATTGTTGTGTAACGAGCACGGGAGTTCTTCAGACATACGATCTCAACAACCGCACTATGAAGGGAGTTCGTGCTATAGATTGGAGCTGTACAGCCCTCAACGTAGTGCACGAAGCTATCTTCGTCGGTGATAATCAGAGTACGCTCGAATTGGCCCATGTTCTCGGAGTTAATACGGAAGTATGCCTGCAAAGGCACTTCACATTTAACGCCTTTTGGTACGTAAATGAAAGATCCACCTGACCATACTGCGCTGTTCAATGCAGCAAATTTGTTGTCAGCTGGTGGAATGATCGTTCCGAAATATTGTCTGAACAACTCTGGATATTCACGAAGAGCTGTGTCTGTATCTGTGAAGATAACACCTTGATCTTCAAGCTCTTTTTGCATGCTGTGGTAAACAACCTCGGACTCATACTGAGCAGATACACCAGCAAGGAACTTTTGTTCTGCTTCAGGGATACCAAGTTTGTCGAATGTTTCTTTAATTTCCGTAGGAACTTCTTCCCACGTTTTACCTTGCTTCTCGGATGGACGAACATAGTACTGGATATCATCGAAATCCAAGTCATCCATGTTTCCGCCCCAACGTGGCATAGGCATTTTGAAGAATTGCTCAAGGGATTTCAGACGGAATTCCAACATCCATTCTGGTTCACCTTTAATTCTTGAGATTTCTTCAACGATTTCACGAGTTAAGCCTTTACCGGATTGGAAAATGGACTTGTGCTCATCTCTAAAACCATATTTGTAATCCTCTAAATCTGGCATTTGTTTAGCCATGGTTGATTCCTCCTTAACGTTCTCTTTGTTCCATATCTTTAACCTATTCCAACCGCAAATGCGTTAGTTATCGGTCTTATGAGAATGTTCAATCCCTTTGCGTAGTGCATTCCACGCCAGAGTTGCGCATTTGATCCTCGCTGGGAATTTATTAACGCCCGACAGAGCCTCAATGTCTTCGTACTCAAATTCAACGGATTCGCCCTTCATCAAGCCAGAGAAATCATCAGCCATCTTCAGTGCTTCTTCGATTGTTTTCCCTTTGACTGCATCCGTCATCATGGATGCAGAGGATAAGCTAATCGAGCAGCCTTCACCTGTGAATTTCGCCAATTTCACGATTCCCTCTTCAACTTGCATCTGTAGGGAAATTTTATCCCCACAGGTTGGGTTGTTAAGATCAATCGTAACGGAGTCGCCGGACTCAAATTTTCCACGGTTGCGAGGAGTTTTATAGTGATCCATAATTACTCTACGGTATAAATCATCCAATTGCATCGCCGAAGTACTCCTTTGTTTTCAGTAAAGCCGTCACCAGACGGTCTACATCATCTTCCGTATTATATAGATAAAAGCTTGCACGAGCTGTGCTGCTTTGTTCTAACCATCTCATAAGTGGCTGGCAACAGTGGTGACCCGCACGCACTGCAATACCCATGGAATCCAACACGGTAGCTACGTCATGAGGATGAACATCTCCAAGATTGAACGTTACAAGTCCTGCACGATTCGTTGTAGGCCCATAAACAGCTAAATCTGGAATTTGCATCATCCGGTCCAACGCATAATTCGTAAGCTGAACATCATGTTTAAATATGTTATCCATCCCAACTTCGGTTAAGAAGTCGATGGCCGCGCCAAGCCCAACTGCTCCTGCAATCATAGGCGTTCCGCCTTCGAATTTCCACGGAAGTTCTTTCCAAGTCGACTCATAAAGATCGACATGATCGATCATTTCTCCGCCAAACTCAACAGGTTCCATGTTATTCAGCAAAGACTTCTTCCCATACAATGCCCCGATTCCGGTAGGGCCACACATCTTATGACCGGATAATGCATAGAAGTCACAATCCAAATCTTGCACATCCACTTTCATATGAGGCGTGCTTTGGGCACCATCGACCATGATTTTGGCACCATGCTTGTGGGCAATAGCGGCAATCTCTTTGATCGGGTTAATAACGCCGAGCACGTTGGACACATACACAACCGAAACAATTTTGGTACGATCGGTAATGGTATTCTCGACATCTGCTAGGGATATGGATCCGTCTGGTTGAAGCGGAATATATTTTAAAGTAGCGCCTGATTTCTTAGCAGCTTGCTGCCAAGGGATCAGGTTACTGTGATGCTCCATCGGTGTAAGGACGATTTCATCGCCCTCACGAAGTACCGATTCCGCAAAACTAGCTGCCACAATATTGATAGCGGTTGTTGTGCCTCTAGTGAAAATAATTTCCTGCTCACTGGCTGCGCCGATGAACTTCGCCACTTTGGCTCTAGCTCCTTCATACGCATCTGTTGCTCGGGAACCTAGGGTATGAACCCCGCGATGAACGTTCGCATTATCCCACTCGTAGTAATGCTTCAGTGCCTCAATCACCTGAATAGGCTTCTGGGAAGTAGCAGCACTATCCAAGTAAACCAGAGGATGACCGTTCACTTCTTGCTTCAGAATGGGAAAAAGTTCACGTATCTCGGCAGTTATCATTGTCCTAGCTTCCTCTCCACTAAGCTTTGCAGCTGTTCTTCAACGCTCTTAACTGGAATTACGGAAACGACTGGTGCCAAGAATCCGTAAATAATTAAGCGTTGAGCTTCTTCTTTTGTAATCCCACGGGACATTAGGTAATGAACTTGTTCTGCATTCACTTGCCCAACACTCGCAGCATGACCTGCTTTAACATCATCTTCATCAATTAGAAGAATCGGGTTCGCGTCTCCGCGAGCTTTCGGGCTAAGCATTAAGACTTTCTCGGTTTGTTGACCGTTACAGCCTTGTGCGCCTTTTTCGATCTTCGTGATTCCATTGATAATCGCTGTAGAGCTATCACGCATAACCGCACGTGTAATCATATCACTTGTAGACGCTTTGCCCCAATGAACAGCGCGAGTCGTCAAGTTAAGTTTCTGCTCATGCGTGCCCACACAGATTACTTTCGCATCGGAGTCGGAGCCTTTCCCTTTGAGAATGGATGTCGTATCGGACATCGAGTTCCCGTAGTTCAATTCACCAACAACCCAGCCGATACGGGAATCATCTTCAAGGATCGCACGACGATACGTGAGATCTGTTACGGATGCTTCCAGGCTGTGAATGGAGGAATAGCTAACGCGTGAACCTGGTTTTGCGAACACTTCAACAATCCCGTTCTGTACAAGATCTGCGCCGCCAACGGAAGACACAAAGTTATCTACATATGTTACAGAGCTGAATTGTTCAGCAACAATCAGAACATGCGGTGCAAACGTAGCTTCTGCATCATCTGCAACAAACAACGCTTGAAGTGGGATATCAACAACTACGTTTTTCGGAACGTAGATGAAAATACCGCCATTCCACAATGCTGCATGCAAAGCTGTAAGTTGATTTTCATTCGCTTGAACAGCCTTCATGAAGTAAGGCTTAACCAAATCTCCATGTTCACGAACAGCCGTTTCAAGATCAGTGAAAATAACGCCTTGCTTCTTTAATTCTTCGGACACTTGATTGAACACGATACCGGAGTTGCGTTGTACGATCAGGTTGTCAGATTTCGTCAAGCCCTTCGTCACTTCAGGCAACGCATCTAGTGAGCTCAAAGCTGCTTGCTCTTTATAGGAACCGTAGGCGGAAATGCTCCAACGGTCGATTCTTGTTTTTTCTAGTATAGGTAATTCCAACGAATTCGCTAATGCTACCCCTTCAGTACGAAGGGCTGTCATCCACTCCGGCTCTTGCTTGCTGCGGGAGAGCTCAGTAACAGCATTAGTATCGATGGAAAGTGTTGTTTTAGTGCTCATGATTTCCTCCATTTATAAGTATCTTTGACCCTAAGATCAAAGTCTCTCATCTCCTAGTACTTCGGCCCTGGTGTGTTCATAGGAATTTTGAATTCTTCCTCATCTTGACCAACCGTTTCATCAACAATGCCAAGTTCTTCTTTGATCCAATCGTAACCGTCCGCTTCCAAACGCTCAGCGAGCTCAGGACCACCGGATTTTACGATGCGACCTTGCATCATAACATGTACAAAATCAGGTTTAACGTAGTTGAGCAAACGTTGGTAATGCGTAATGATCAAGAATCCGCGCTCTTCACTGCGCATGGCATTAACACCTTCAGCAACAATGCGCAAAGCATCGATATCTAGACCGGAGTCGATTTCATCGAGGATAACGAATTTAGGCTCAAGCAAAAGCATTTGAAGAATTTCGTTACGCTTTTTCTCACCGCCGGAGAAGCCTTCGTTCAAGTAACGGTGCATGAACTCAGGGTTCATTTCCAGTTGCTTCATTTTCGCTTCCATTTGACGGATAAATTTGATCAAAGAAATTTCGTTGCCTTCACCGCGGCGAACATTCATGGCACTGCGCAAGAAGTCAGCATTCGTTACGCCAGTAATTTCGCTTGGGTATTGCATAGCCAAGAACAAGCCAGCGCGTGCTCTCTCGTCAACAGCCATCTCAAGAACATCTTCGCCATCTAACGTAACAGAACCCTCTGTTACTTCATATTTCGGGTGACCCATTAGCGCGGATGCCAATGTACTTTTACCCGTACCATTCGGCCCCATGATCGCGTGAATTTCGCCGCCTTTGATTTCTAGGCTAAGACCTTTCAAAATTTCCTTTCCTTCGATGGTCGCTTTCAGACCCTCTATTGTAAATGTTGATGAATTTGCCATTTTCTTTAAGCCTCCATAATGTTTGAGTGTACTAGATAGATGACAATCAAATGAAATGATTATCACTGATTCTCATTAGAATAATTCTATTATAACTTACTGTAACAAATCAAGAAAGGGCAATTCCATGAAAAAGGCGAGCGTTTTGTGAAATGCTACGTGAATTTTACGCCAAAGTACGTTTTATTTCAGCAACTTGTGCGGTAAATTCTTCCTCATTCAACACGGGAGTCATGCCGGAATCATCCGGTACCAAGGCCTGTAGTTGTATCCATGATTTGCAGCCAATGTAGGCCTGTTCGATCTCAATGTGGATGGGTTGGTTCAGGGTATAGACCCTTAAAATCATTATATGCAGCGGGTTTTTACGTTTCCACTTCAAACGCTCTTCTGTGAAATTTTCTGTCCAAATATGAAAAGGTAATAGCTGATTGAGCTTTTCTTGGTCGCTGACTTCGATATCTTCCACCATACGGGCAAAGGAATTGATTGTTACGTGTGTATCTTGCGCGCTCCAGTTGACCAACGTTTCATCGATAATCCCGCGATATTGCTCTTTCAATAATTCTTTTCTCTGATGCTCATATGTTGGATAGAGAAAGAAATCATTCGATTCCACCTGGAAATCTCTTGTTTCTTCGACAATACCTCCCTTGCGCATAATAAAAATTTGCGAGCCAGCCTCTAACGCTTTAACCGCTGATGCCCATTCCTTTAAAGCCTTTCCATACCCCATAAATGCCAACCCCTCGTTCTCCTCATTAATCTACCTATTATAAATAATCTTTGTACGCAAAACAAATCACATTGACATTTTTCGGGAAAAATAAAAAGGAACAGCCCCCGAATTTCGGCCATTCCTTGATCTTATTTCACTGATTGTAGGTTATTCGTTAGCCCCATTCGGGCAAACTGCTCTTGATTATGTTTCATCGGATTCGGATCTTGCGTAATGTCAGGTGCGTCGGCATGGTACGCAAGAAGTAGTAAAATGGTGCTTACAGCAGCAATGGCAAATATGACATTCAGGACTTTCATCCATTTCACATCCCTCGAATCCATTTGTCTCAAGGATAGTTGAATTTCATTTTGCGAATGTTTGAATTAGTTAAAGATTGTGTAAATGTCTCCTTAACCTAGAAAAGATTGCAGCATCCAGCGATGCTTTTCCAATGAAGTTTGGATGGCTAACAACATATCTGACGTTGTATCATCACTCGCTTCCTCACAGATCTGCATACCCGCCTTCAGCTCTTGCGTAAGGATTGTGAAATCTTCAACAATCGCTTCAACCATCTTGGTAGCTGTTTCTGAGCCAGAGGCTTCTTTTAATGAAGATATGTCTAAGTAAGCTTTCATCGTGGCTGCTGGTTGACCGCCAATCGCCAATAATCGTTCTGCCAACTCATCCACATGAAGCGCAGCTTCATTGTAAAGCTCCTCAAATTTAACATGCAGCGTAAAAAATTGATTTCCTTTTACATACCAATGAAAATTATGAAGCTTAACGAACAGTAAATTCCAGTCGGCAATTTGCTTATTAAGCACCGTTTGAATTGATTGCGTTGAAACTAATGTTGCGCTCGTCATTCAAATCCTCCTTCATTTTGGCTAAAAATAGTCCTTGTACACGCTAATTTACGTCTATTACGCGTATTTTATGTAAAATAAACGACATTTCTGAAAAGTGTATTTCATGCGGAAACAATTTGTCTTATACTAGGTAAAGACAAATAATACTCAGTAACTTAGTTGGAATTAATTCCAATCACTTAAAATGATGCATACGAAGTCAGTTTTCTGACGAAAACTTTTAGGAGGTTCATTCATGTCCACTTATCATCCGTTATCGGAAGCGCAAGCCATTGAATACGCTCGCCTTATTCCGCAATTATTTCAACCAGGTTCTGATCTGACCAGCCAAGAAATCGGGGATGGGAATTTAAACCTCGTATTTCGTATATCAGAGGGAGCTACAGGAAAAAGTATTATTTTAAAGCAAGCACTTCCTTATGCCAAAGTTGTTGGGGAATCCTGGCCGCTAACGCTTGATCGTGCGCGCATTGAGAGCGAAGCTTTGATTATAGAAGAAGGGCTCGTGCCAGACCTAGTCCCTCATGTGTACGCCTATGATGCAGACCTTGCGCTGACAGTCATGGAAGATTTGAGCGATCATGTGATTATGCGTCGTGGTTTAATCGAAGGTAATCAATATCCGCTTTTTGCTGAACACATCGGACGTTTTCTAGCCAATACGTTGTTTTTTACATCCGACTTAGGGAAAAATCAACAAGAGAAAAAGATTCAATCAGGTCGTTTCATTAATCCAGAACTGTGCAAAATTACGGAAGATTTGATCTTCGATGATCCTTATCGTGATGCGGAAACGAATAATATTGAAGCAGTGATCCGCGATGCAGCGGAGCAGCTTTGGGCAGATAGTGAACTTCACCTCGAAGTTGCGATTCTGCGCAATAAGTTCCTCACTTCGGCACAAGCCCTGCTTCATGGCGATTTGCATACGGGCAGCATTTTCATCAAATCCGATTCCACGAAAGTAATTGACCCTGAATTTGCTTACTATGGGCCAATGGGCTTTGATATTGGTGCTGTGCTTGCCAATCTCCTACTTAACTTTGCTGCACAAGAAGGTTGGAGTAAGGATGAAGAAAGCCGTTCTGCATACCGCGCATATTTAACACAAACCATTAAGGATGTATGGACACACTTTGAAGAAAACTTCCGTGCCCTATGGAATGAACAAGGCGTTGACCGTGTATTTAGCGCTCCAGGATACCAAGATTACTTCTTGTTACACTTGCTGCGTGATACGGTTGGATTCACTGGTGCCAAAATGGTCCGTCGCGTAGTGGGTCTTGCCCACGTCGCCGACATAGATAAAATCGAAGATGCTGCCGCAAGAGAACGCGCACAGCGCATGGCTTTAACGATCGGCACAGCCAGCATTCGAGCTAACCGTCAGATAACAACGATTGATGAACTAATCGCAATCGCAACACGAGCAGCAGAAAGAGGTTTTGTACTATGACGAACAATGTAAAAGATGAAACTGCAGGGACAAACAACGCACAAAATGAAGTACAAGGCGCCCTACAATCCTTGCGCTGGAACGGCCAGCAGTTGGATTTGCTGGATCAACGACTGCTGCCGGAAGAGATTGTGTATTTGGCGCTGGAGACACCCATTGAGGTGTGGGAAGCGATTCGGCACTTGAAAGTTCGCGGCGCACCTGCGATCGGGATCGCCGCCGCGTATGGGGTATATCTCGGCATCCGCGGCGTGGATGCCGCAGTTGATGGGCTTCTGGCGGAAGTCCAGAAGCAAGCGGACTACCTGGCGACGTCGCGTCCAACAGCGGTGAACTTGTTCTGGGCGCTCGATCGCATGCGTGCAAGAGCGGGAGCTTTGGCATCCGAGGGCATGAGCCCGGATGCGTTCAAAGATGCGCTTCTTGCAGAAGCGCAAGTCATTCAAGCGGAGGACGAAGACACCAACCGCCGTATCGGCGAACATGCGCTCACGCTGTTCGAGGATGGGTTCGGCGTGCTGACGCACTGTAACGCCGGTGGTTTGGCTACCGCCAAGTACGGCACGGCGCTAGCGCCGTTCTACTTGGCGAAGGAACAAGGGCTGAACATCAAAGTGTTCGCCGATGAAACACGGCCGGTGCTGCAAGGCGCGCGGCTCACGGCTTTTGAACTGCAGCAGGCTGGCGTAGACGTCACGCTGATCTGTGACAACATGGCCGGCGCGGTCATGGCGAAGGGCTGGATTCAAGCGGTCATTGTCGGAACGGACCGCGTTGCGGCGAACGGCGATGTCGCCAACAAAATCGGCACATACAGCGTAGCTGTGCTGGCGAAGGCGCATGGCATCCCGTTCTATGTGGCAAGTCCACTGTCGACGATCGACTTGAACACGCCGACTGGCGGCGATATTCCGATCGAGGAACGCCATGAGGACGAGATCACGCAAGGTTTTGGCAAGCGCACAGCGCCTGTTGGCGTGAAAGTGTTCAATCCGGCGTTCGATGTGACGCCGAATGAGTATGTAACCGCGATTATCACGGAAAAAGGTATCGTTCAGGCTCCTTATGGCGAAAATCTGCGTAAGCTTTTTGAATAAATCTTCATTGGGTCCAATGGGTTGCGTTTAACTGGAAAAACTCCAGTTAAATTCATCAACTTCTGCTAAATTTTAAGTTTAGATGGAAAAACTCCAGTTAAATTCCGGCTTTCTGCTCCTTTTAAGGATAAAGCCGGAAAATAGCTGGAGTTTTTCCAGTTATTCGGCTCAAAGTGAGAAATTGGCGTGAAATAGCTGTATGTTTTCCAGTTAGTAGAGGACTAGCGTGCGGCTGGTTGGTGGATTACGGAGGCTGGTGGCAGATTTGTGGCGGTTGGAGTAGCTAAGTTTCAGATGGGATTCAGGTTCTGGTATGTGGGTCGCGGAAGCTGGTGGCAGATTTGTGGCGGTTGGAGTAGCTAGGTGTTCGGATGGGATTCAGGTTCTGGTTGGTGGGTCGTGGAGGCTGGTAGCAGATTTATGGTGGTTGGAGTAGCTAGGTGTTCGGATGCTGTTCAGTTGCTAGATGCTTACTAGTTTGCTAGTGTGCAGCGTGCATTGCTAGATTGCGAAACAGAGCTGTCCAGCAGTAGATTCTCTACTTACGGACAGCTCTGTTTTGTTGTTTACATCGTGCTCGCATGTTGGAGCAATGTATTTTCACGATAGGCATTAGGCGTTGTGCCATGCGCCTTCTTGAATACGTAGTGCAAGTAATTGCTGGATGTGAAGCCGCTGCGCTCTGCAATTTTCTCCAGCGTCAGCGTGGTCTGCTGCAGCTCGCTGCATACGAATTTGAGGCGAATTTGCTCCAAGTATTCGCTGAAGGAAACATTGGCCTTCTCCTTAAAAATCCGTTGAAGCTGCCTAGAACTAATTTGCACGCGTTCTGCAACTCCCTCTAAGGTTAAGGGACGACGGAAATTATCCGTAATGAATTGAACGGCCATTTGATAGCGATAGTTCTTCATATCACGGGCCGGCAGATTAACGCCCTGCTGTTCTGGTTTATACGCACTAACAGTTCTTAACAGCATCTGGATGATGGACTGTTTAATGACTGTATATTGTCCTAACTGGTTGTTCCTCCATGCTTCGTATGCGACGAGGAAGCATTTCATCGCTTCATGGCGATCCACTGCTGGCGAATGCGGCAGCTCACTAAGCTGTCCAATGCACGCTTCAGCTTCTGCTATCTCCCATTCCTCTCCCCAACCAGAGGAGGACATCGCAGAAGCTCCTGCTTCTTCCTTATCCGAGAGTTTCACAATATCCACATGGAGACATAGTTCGCCCATCGCTTCATGCTCATCCGCTTCTTGCCGATGAATGACACCAGGTGCTGTGACGTAGAGCAGCCCTTCATGGAGTGGATGTGTAATCCCATCTAGAATAACTCTCCCTTTGCCGCAAGGGATATAGTGAATCTCGTATTCGGAATGCTGATGATAATTGACGATTGCTCCTGCCAGAAAGGAAGTCAGATGACAACGCAATACTCGAATTCCGTAAGCTCCCCAACGGAAGCTTAATTCCAGGCGATCTAACGCCATCGGATTTTCTAACATAGGTTCGAAGTAAAAGGGTTGACTCATAGGGGAAACACCGCTTCCTTTCTAGATTGTGCAGATTAGTTTGCCAGGGAATCCAATCGAACTTGACTTTTGCTAGCTACGGATAGATTTGAAGCTTCCATTAGCTTCGTTAAGTCTACAGCCAATCCGATATTTTCGGTAGCTTTCGTACCATTTTGAATATGTGCTACCCATTGATCAAACGCAGTTGGTTTCGCTTCCGGTATAGATTCATAAGCCACCCATTGTCCTGTCGCTTCTTCCAGCTTGTTCGTGCGCAACAAGATGCGGCCATCATGCTCTGAGTATAGTACACTGCCTGCCGTGCCATGTACTTCTATAACGAATGGTGAGAAAGCATTCACAAACCCTGCTTCAACGATGCCTACCGCACCATTCTCATATTGGAGCACCGAAACGGCATTATCTTCAACTTCTCTTCCCGTCACATAGCCATAAGAAGCGCTTACAGCGACAGGCAGGCCTAGTAATAGACGGTTGAGATACATCGGATGGCAACCAAGATCGATGAGTGCTCCGCCACCACATTGCTCGGCATTATAGAAATGCTGCGGCAACCAGCCATTCGGATTCGCCGTAGTCGAAATTCCGCCATTATGCGAGAGTCGCGTACGCACAAGCGTGATTTGACCTAGTAACTCCTTAGCAACGATATCTTGAATAGCCAATGTAGATGGTGAATTTAAACGCGGTAGGGAGACTGTTAAGGTTACGCCTGCTTCCTCAACAGCTGCAAGGATCTCATTCACTTCGTGAAGCGTAGGAGCTATGACTTTCTCTGTAAAAATATGTTTACCTGCCCGTGCAGCAGCGATGATGACATCTCGGTGAATGTTGGTTGGTGTATCTACAACAACGGCTTCGATTTCTGGATTGGCTAGTAACTCTTCAAGACTTGCATAGAAAGCCACACCTCGTGTTTCGGCTTCTTGCTGCCCTCTTTCTGCAATTTCGTCCCAAATCGCAACGATCTCTGTATCCGGGTGCTCGTTTACCTGTTTCGCATAATCCTTTGCATGTACATGCCAGAAACTCAACATTGCTACTTTCATCCTGAATGACCTCCAAATAAGTGACTTGGGTTCATTGTATCACGGGCTTGAAAGCGGATAAATTTCGAATTCGTGACAGATGAAGGTGCAAAATTACGACATACTCGCATTGATTATCTTACACGAAGATTATGATAGAATGACTGGAACGTCAAGCTTTTTCAGTAATAATCTTAAAATTGATAATTCCTATGTGTTTAGTATACAATTAAGGAATTATTTCATATCCCCCTCACATACCCTGAAAGGAGTTCATTCCTATGTTATTTACCCCCTATACCATTGCGGGCGTTACTCTCAAAAATCGGATCGTCATGTCACCTATGTGTATGTATTCTTCAGATGAATCCGGTGAAGTCAAGGATTGGCACCATACTCACTACGCTACACGGGCCGTTGGTCAAGTCGGACTCGTCCTACTAGAAGCAACTGCAGTCACTGAGCAAGGTCGGATTTCAACACGGGATTTGGGCATCTGGGAGGACGCACATATCGATGGCTTGAAGCGCATTGTCACTTCCATCCATGGACATGGCGCCCATGTCGGCATTCAGCTTGCACACGCAGGCAGAAAAGCAGTCCTCGACACACCTATCATTGCCCCATCCCCCATCCCGTTCTCAGATACGTTCAAAACACCTGATGAAGCTACACTGTCAAACATTCAAGAGACAGTTCAAGCATTCGCTGATGCGGCTGACCGTGCCAAGCAAGCAGGATTTGACGTTATTGAAATACATGCGGCGCACGGCTATCTCATCAATGAATTCCTATCCCCCTATTCGAATCATCGTCAAGATGCATACGGTGGTGATCAAGAGGGACGATTCCGCTTCTTACGTGAAACGGTTCAGGCTATTCAAACCCGTTGGGATGGTCCCCTATTTGTCCGTATTTCGGCCCATGAGTATGTGGAAGGAGGACTTACGCCGCAAGATCATGTCTATTTTGCTACACAGCTCAAAGAGCTTGGCGTCCATCTAATCGATGTAAGCTCTGGCGGCAATGCACCAATCGTTCCACACTTTTTCCCAGGCTACCAAGTACCATTCGCCGAAGAAATTCGTACCAAAGTGGCCCTCCCTGTCGGTGCTGTCGGACTGATCACAGAACCGCAGCAAGCGGAGGAGATTCTTCAGAATCAGCGTGCTGATCTTATTTTTCTAGGTAGAGTGCTGTTGCGTGATCCTTATTGGGCGAGAACAGCTGCCCGTGACTTACGCGTCGAACTCGCGCCTCCAACGCCTTACCAAAGAGGCTGGTAAACAAAAACAACCCCACATGGATTTTTCAGGATCCTAGTGGGGTTATTTGCTATACCGTTATTTCGAAACTGGAACAGTGTGATAATATTCTTCCATCGTTACGTTCTTCGACTGAATTTCCTTGGCGATGTCGGTTCCTACATATCGCAAATGCCAAGGCTCATATTGATAACCCGTAATCGCAGCCTTTCCTTGTGGGTAACGGATAATAAAACCGTACTCACTTGCATGCTTCTCTAACCAAATGGCTTCCTTCGTTCCGCCAAAGCAATCTGACGCTGCGCATTTGCCATTACTACCCGCTACATCAATGGCAAGCCCCGTCTCATGCTCGCTTGTTCCTGGTACCGCGCTATACGTTTTGGCCTTTTCTTCCCCGTCTTTTTTCACATAAGCTTCAAAAAGGGATTTCTGTGTTGCATACGAACGATACGCAGAAACACCTGCTAACGGAACACCATCTTTTGCCGCTCCAGCGAATAGCTTCTCTATGGCCGTTGCTGCGACTTGGCGCATTTTGCGTTTATCGATTTTTTCGGAAAATGTAAAGGCAATGTTCGGATACACAAGATCTGTCGGTTCATAGCTCGATGGCAGTGAGTTCATCTTATTGACCAGAGCCGTAATACTTTCAGGTTTGGCAATCACTTGAACGGCGCCATTCTTAGTTGGCGTAGAGCTTGCTGCCGGTGAAGTCACAGGATTCGACGATGGTTTCCCTGTAGCCGTAGCCGCCGGTGAAGTCGTTGCTGGTGTCGTTCCTGCACTTGGGGTAGCCGTAGGGCTTGTTGTCACACTAGCAGAAGGTGTTGGACTAGGCGAAATCGTAGAGGCTCCTTCGTTCTTACTCCCACAACCTGCCACGATAGTTAATGCCAAGAGTATGGCAATAGATACGTTCATTTTAATTTTCATGTTGGTTTTCATTATTCCTTTCATTTCGTGTCGTCATGCCTCCTAGAGGTTGAAAAAGCTTTTCAAAGTAATAGACCGCGATTTGGTTGAAAAAGTTTCATTCTCGGTACTATTTTAGCTAAACAAAAAAGGCTGCATTTAGGTTGAGCTCCTAAATCGCAGCCTTCTCATATTTTATGCGGAACGGGTTAATGTTTCAAGTTTACTTCTGACTAGCGATGATGGCTTGTTCCAAATCATAAATAATATCCTCGATCGCTTCTGTTCCAACGGATAAACGGATAAGTCCAGGAGATACACCAGCTGATGTTTGTTCCTGCTCATTCAATTGCGAATGCGTAGTACTTGCAGGATGAATAATTAAGGATTTGGAATCTCCCACATTGGCCAAATGAGAGAATAGCTCTACAGCATGTATCAGCTTTTTGCCCGCTTCAATGCCGCCCTTAATACCAAAGCTCAATATGGCGCCTTGACCTTTCGGTAAATATTTCTTAGCCAGTGAATACGACGGGTGGCTCTCTAAACCAGCATAGCTTACCCACTCCACGGACTCATGTGCTTCTAAATATTGAGCAACTTTCAACGCGTTGGAGCTGTGGCGCTCCAGACGAAGATGCAGCGTTTCTAAACCTTGTAATAATAGGAATGAACTATTCGGGGACAGCGATGCGCCCAAGTCACGCAATAATTGCACACGTGCTTTAATAATATAGGCAATCGGACCAACTGCGTCTGTGTAAACAACACCATTATAACTCGGGTCTGGCGTCGTCAAACCAGGGAATTTGCCACTTGCTGCCCAATCGAACTTCCCTCCGTCTACAATGACCCCACCGATGGTTGTACCGTGACCTCCGATAAACTTAGTCGCAGAGTGCACTACAATATCGGCGCCATGCTCGATCGGTCTAAGCAAATAAGGACTTGGGAACGTATTATCTACGATAAGCGGGATGCCATTTTCGTGCGCAATCGCCGCTACGGCTTCAATGTCCAAGACATCCCCTTTGGGATTGCCAATGGATTCCGCATAGATGGCTTTTGTTTTATCCGTAATCGCAGCTCGGAAATTATCAGGATTACTAGCATCTACGAATTTTACTTTGATCCCTAATTTAGGCAATGTATTTGCAAATAAATTGTATGTACCACCATATAAAGCGGAAGCCGATACGATTTCATCACCAACTTCGGCAATGTTCAAAATCGAAAACGTAATAGCTGCTTGTCCGGATGCCACAGCAAGCGCAGCAGGTGCCCCTTCCAGTGCGGCAATACGCTGTTCAAATACATCTGTCGTCGGATTCATAATTCGTGTATAGATATTGCCAAACTCTTTAAGTGCAAATAAATTAGCCGCATGCTCGGTGTCGTTGAACACATAGGACGTCGTTTGATAAATAGGAACCGCTCGTGAATTTGTCGTAGGGTCAACCTTTTGACCTGCGTGAATCGCTAGTGTTTCTGGTAGATGTTTACGTTCAGAATTTGACATGAACATGCCTCCTAGGATAATGAATCATTGTAAGATCAATCAAAGTAATTGTAACACATTTAATTCCTACTAAAATAGTATGATATAAGTTTAATGGAATAATCTACCTAAAGTCAACATAAGAATTTCGAACATGTGAAAGCCCGCAATCGAAACCAACTTCGATTACGGGCATTCCTTATGATTTGTCCTGTGGGAGTAATATAATGCGTCCATTTTCCATTTCTACCCGCATCTTATTCGTTCCAGCAGCACCTATGGATTCCAGATAGTTGGCTGGAATTTGCAGCCTGCCTGCCTTGTCGACGACCGCATATTCAACATGAGAGTCTTCTTCTGACGAAATGATCCCCTGCTCTAGCTCCAGCAATTCTTCTTGATAGGATTTGCGCCGCAGTATTTCAGATGAGGTTTTGCCATCACGAATCGCAACAACACGGTCCACTTTCTTCGCTAGATGAGGATCGTGCGTAACGATCACAACGGTCAGACCGAAGTTGCGATTTAACTCTCGGAACAGATCAAGGATCTGATTCGCCATCTTCGTATCCACAGATCCGGTCGGTTCGTCCGCCAGCAAAAGCCTAGGCTGATTAGCTAGTGCAATCGCGATCGCCACGCGCTGCTGCTCTCCGCCAGAAAGCTCATTAAGCTTGTTATTTCTCCGATGGCTCAAGCCTACAGCATCCAATAAATCCATCGCACGATAGCGCTTGCGCCGTCCCTGCAGCAGAATAGGCAATTCCACATTTTCCAATGCTGTCAAATAAGGAATCAGGTTACGGGCATTATTTTGCCATACGAAGCCGACAGTTTCCCGCTTATATTTGACCAAATCAGACTCTTTAAACTTCAATAAATCTTTCCCATCCACAATCAGATTACCAGCCGAAGGTCGATCCAGCCCTCCCAGCATATTAAGCAACGTCGATTTCCCGCTCCCACTATTGCCGATAATCGCCATCAATTCGCCTTCTTGAATATGAAGGTCAAGACCTTGCAGCGCAACAACTTCAAGATCAGCCGCTTTATAAATTTTAACTAAATTCTCACAATGTATCATACTTAATCCTCCCCAAGCTTAACAGCTTGATGAATCTTAATTCTGGAGAGCATCGTGCCGAGCAGCAGCAATCCCAGTCCGATCATGATCGTAACGATTATATACAAATGAAACTGATCTTTTGGATCAAAGCTGACTTGAAAAGGCGGTACTTGGCTGGAGGAATCGAACGTTATTTGGAATAAAGGAACGAACAAGCGACTAGCCGTGTTTCCCGTAATCATACCTATCAACACGCCGGCTCCCGACGTTAGAAGCTGTTCGGTGACTAGCATTCCGATTAACTGCCTATACGAGATTCCCATGGCGCGAAACACACCGAATTGTAGGATCTGGCCATATAACGAGAGCAACCAGTATAGGAGAAATCCAATGAAGCTGATGCCAATCGCGATTAGGAATCCAAGCGTCATAACACCATTCACTGCCAGTTGGAACGGATCGTTCTTCGACCGAATTACCATCATATTGGTATCGATTAGTTTAGTAACCGACAATCGCTTCTGCTCCAACGCTTCATATAAGGCTTGACTCGTCATTCCGGGCTTCAGTTTTAACCATACATCATAAGGCTCAACAGCTAAATTATTTTGGATATAAGAAAGATGTCCAATAACTAGCTTGGGTGCATTCGTTTTGCTTGCTGAACTCGATGAAGCTGTTAAGATCGGATTCGGATTCCAACTCGGCCAATAATCAATGATGCCATAGATCACCGATGTAGCACCTTCCACATCATTCCAACCGATTCGAATGACGTCTCCAACTTTGGCTCCAGTTTCCTCCGCGATGGACCTTGAGATCAGTACGGCTTTGGAATCTGTTGCTAACACATTCAAATAGTCGTAGAAATGATGATCTAACAAATGATCACGGAACCACGCTGTTCGACCGAAATCATCGGTATCAATGCCCATGAGTGTCGTTTTCTTCGTATCTTTACCAATCGATACATAGGCATCTTCTTTCTTAAATACCCTTGCTGCTGACGCCACACCTGTCAATTGTGTGAATGGCATGAACGGCGGCTCTACGTATTGAACGCGTTTCTTCCCCCCGCCTTCGCTGCCTTGAGGTTTCGCTCCCGTCTCCATCCCTGGCGGACCTGACTGTGGAGGAGGCGCATCACTATCCCATGTGGTTTGCAACACAATATCAGATCCGTTCTTGTACTGAATTTTCTCTTCCACATTCTTATTCATCGTTCTTGCGGCGCTTGCGCTGAAGATGCCTGTTGCCAATGTCATAATAATAAATAACATGATGAATTGATATTGGGTGGTTGATCTCCCCACTTGCAGCAACGTGGAGTATAAGTACGGCGGCCACCATTTGCGACCGACTGCATAGATCAGTTTAATGACCCAAGGGTAGATCCTGAGCAGAAAAAGCCCCATAGCGAATATGAAAAAGGCGGGTACGACGAATAACAGAGGATCAACCTTCATATCCAGAGAATCTAACCCTAGCGCAACCAAATCATCCATCCGTCGCTTAAAGCTTTGCAAGAGATACATGGAAACAGCTAATAAGACCACATCTAGGTATATTTTATGGACAAAAGAAAGCTTATTCCTCCTCGCGAGTGTTTGTTTATGGCCCACTATGCTCACTCGTGTTGCGAGTACGGCGGGGATGAGCACCATACCAACCGAAGCGATTACGGCAATCATCCCGTATTGGTAAGCCTCCTGACCAAGCTTTACTTCAATCGACGCACGCTGGACGAAGGATAGAAAACCGTTTGAAGCACCCAAGACTTTCGTTAATTGCAACCCTACAAACGGGCCGATTAACAGTGCAATTCCACCAAGTAGAATACCCTCGATCACATACCCAATCATAATCTGAGCTCGGCTTGCACCTCGGCTTCGCAGCACGGCGATTTCTGTTTTCTGCCGATCGGTAATCAAGTTCGCAACCATAAATAAGTAGAAAGCAAGTAAAATACAGACAGGCACATTCAATGACCATAGCAAGATCCGGAGCTTCTTCTCTTTCTCCCCATAGGATTGCAAGGTGAGCACCGTTGTATTACTAGATGTATACGTTTCTAAATACCGGCTAAAATATTCATCCATCTCCTTGAAGGTCGCAATAAAGGTGTCGATACCCTCTAACTTCAATTGATGATAATCCAAGAGGATATTCCAGTATGAAAACAAATCGATAAAATTATTGCTTTTCGTAAACTCTTGTTCAAATAAAGCTGATGGAATGAAAAATCTTGAATTCAAATCTTTATCCATATTCGTCCAATACATATCGGTGAAATCTGCACGATCGATCACGGCAACCGGCTTAATTCGAATATTTTGATAATCACTATCCACGACAGTGACTTCATTGCCTAATACGATTTTCTGCTTCGTCAACAACTCTGAAAACACCCAAGCCTCATAAACACCGTTCACGAGCTTTGTAGAAGGCATCACGCCATCAACAAGACGAATATGCTTTTCCAAATCGGTCATCGCTGTGATTTCGCCATACCTATCCACTTTAGGATCTAATTTACTTGGATCGCTAGGTGTAAGTTTAAACGTCTTCGTGGCTCGAATTATCGTGGAGAGCTGAATGGGCAAGTCAAAGCGCTTGCTCATATCGGTCATGAGAGCGTCCGTTTGCGCTAAGCGTTTATCCCCTTCTTTGGCTTTGGCAAAGTAAGCTTGGTTATTTACAAGTCCTGGATACTTCTGTGTATTCGTTTGTTGAACTTCCAAATCTTTGATCAACATACGTTGCAAAATGGCATGCGTGTAGATCGGCATGGAGCTCGCAAGGGCGACTGATATAATTAACCCAAGTAATAAACTTAGCTCTAACCAACGGTTCTTTGCCATTTTGCGGAGAATCATCAGTAATAAAGCCATTGTAATCCTCCTAAGCGTTTTGCTTTAGCAAAACTAGCATCGTAAACATAGATTTAAAGCGTGCTAATTATTTAAAATGACGCTCTGGCCTTCCGTTAGCCCCGTTCGAACTTCTACTTCCGTAGCGGTGACAAGCCCCTTCTCAACATCAATTTCTTTGCGGCTTTCACCATTCAGCACTTGCACATAATCTCGCCCCAGATAGGAACGAAGTCCCGTTCTTGGAATAATTAGCACATCGTCTCGTTTCTCCACGATAATCGTCATATCACCAGAGGCTCCGATCTCTGCGCCAGCTGTTCCTTCTGGAATCCCTACAATGATCGTTTTGGCATTCCGCTCTGCTTGCTGTTTATTATCAGATCGAGGAGCGCTTGATGGTGTTTGCAGCACTTTACCTGGCACCACATTCCCTTTGGACCCGAACTTCACTTCTACATTCATCCCTACTTCAATTCCCGCCAGTGCCCCGCTATCTGACGATTCATAGAATAGCTGCAGCTTGCTCGGATCTGACACAACGACTAGCGTGCTGTACGCATCCACGATATTGCCTTGTTGAGCATCCGTCACGAAGGTAACTATGCCTCCAGTTTCAGCCGTTAATTTGGTTTTGGCCAATTCAGTTTGCAGATTAGCTAACTGCAGTTGTGCTGCTTCCACATCGATGGCTTTAAGACGTATAGACAACGCTTGATCAGACGAAGACGAGGACATCTTAACTTGCGTATAAGCGATCTGAGCCTTCTCTAGATTCAACTTTTGCAAGGCAATTTTCGTATCTAAATCACCATGCTCTAGTTCCGCAAGCACGTCACCCTGCTTCACGATATCCCCCGATTTGACACGTAATCCAGCCAATCGGTGACCCGATTCTTTAAAAAAATAATTCGTCGTTTTGCTCGATCTTAAAGTCGCCATCGCACTGACTTTCCTCGTGATGGAACCTTTCTTCACTTCATATAACTCAAAGTTTTCTTTGACTGGCTTCACCAAAGGCGGCTTCAATGCTTCTTCTTCTTTGGGCAGCAACGCGCAACCAGCTAGTATGAAAAGGGCACCTGTTAGTAGTACAAGTTTCGAAGCCATTTTATTAACCTTCATCGACAATGGAACCATCCTCCAATGCATAGACTTCATCTACAATTTCCATAATCGCCAGATCATGCGTAGTCAAAATTATGGTCATCCCTTCCTTCACCAAATCCTTGAATAGTTTGAGAATCTGAAGTCCCATTCGGCTATCTAACTCTGCCGTAGGCTCATCTGCCAGAATCAACTTTGGCTTATGAGCAATCGCTCTTGCAATGGCAACTCGCTGTTGTTCTCCGCCCGAAAGTTCATAGGGTCGATGTTTCATCCTCGCCTTTAACCCCACGAAATGCAGAGCCTCTTCGGCAAGAGTCTTATATTGATTGGCAGGTACGCCCGATATGCGCAAACCAAATTCCACATTTTCGTAAGCGGACATATACGGCACTAAAGCAAACGATTGGAAAATAAGGCCAATCTGCTTCCGCCTGAGTTCATTTCGCTTGGATTCGGAGAGTGTACTGATCTCCAACCCCTCCAAATATACGGCACCTTCCGAGGGATGATCCAAGGCTCCTATTATGTTCAATAAGGTAGTTTTCCCCGAGCCCGATCTTCCGCGCAAAGCCACAAGCCTGCCTCTGGGGATCGAGAGATTCGCGCCGCGCAGGGCATGAACCGCACCTGCTCCCTTCCCAAATACACGTGTGACCCCAATGGCTTGCACCATGGGCCCTTGATAGTCCTGCATCGTCAAAGTGAACACCTCATCTTTATGCTAATCCTACATCTTCCCTTTAAATGTAAACCTTTACATAACAAATAAACAGACTGCCTTTGTTCGAAAAGGTGTCTGTTTGTTCTTTTTTGCGAGTCCATACTAACTTAGGGAAAATACTGTACCGGCTTAATTCGGCTTCTCGAACTCTTTCGGTGAACAACCGACAACACGCTTAAACGTCTTGGCGAATGTTTTGGCATCAGGAAAGCCTACGGCATCTGCTACTTCATATACTTTCATTTCGCCTGTTCGCAGCTTTCGCTTCGCTTCTTCTATACGGATTCGAGTCAGCGTTTCACTCAGCGATTCTCCCATTTCTTTACTATATAAATCACTTAAATAGCTGCGGCTGAGCCTGACATGATCAGCCATGTCCGATGTACTGATCGGCGAAGCATACTGCTCTTGCATATAGGCCAGCACCTTTCGAATAAACGGATTGGTGGAGCGATGCTTCTGATCGTTCCCTAGAGCAGCCAATTTGTTCGCCATGAGCATGCTCATCGCTTGCCGCACAAGCTCGCTCACCTGTTCGAAGCTGACACAATAGCTCGTCACTTTGTTATGCACGAACAGCTCTTCATAGCGATCAATATCCGCATAGCCGCGTTCGCGGGCATATCCCGCGGCCAACGCCAGCAGTTCTTGGATAAATGGCAGCACCTTATCCTTCTCGGGGCGCTGCTCTCTCAGTCTCGCGCAGAGAACGTCCGCGTGATGCAGATACCCCTCGCTGTTATCGTGCACGATACAGCGCAGCAGATCGCTGCGTATGTCGTACGGCAACGCTGCGGTTGGCTTGCTTGCGGCCTCCGGCGCAAGCACCATTCGGCGATTCCGGCTCATGCCGTAGAATCGCTCATGCAGCTGCTGCGCGTGGAGCGCCGCAGCTGGCTGCACCTCCTCGAGCCGGCGTATGACGACGCCGGCTCCAATGAACCAGTCCGGCGCGGTTGCGAGCCGGACCTGCGCAGCGCGCTCGAGCGCTGCGGCAGCGGCGAGGGCATCGCCGGCTGTGGCTGCGGCTGCTGCCGGCATGAGCAGCAGCACGCTGTCCGCGGCCAGCGGCAGCGCCGCGAGGCAGCCGGTCCAGCGCCAGCCTGCGGCAGCCGTGGCGCCTGCGCCTGCGCCGGTGTGCAGCAGCAGGCTGACTAGGCTGGTCGCCGCTGCGTCTGCCCTCGAGCGGCCTGGTGCCGCGCCAAATAGCTCAGCCTGCAGCTCCGCTTCGCCAACCCCCGACTGCAGATACGCCTGCAGTCGGCTCGAAAGCTGCATCTGCAGGCTAGAGGCGAGCTCCAGCTCTCGCATCCCCTGCTCCCTTCGCTCATTCCGTTGTATTTCCAGATCGCGCTTAACACCTACCATGATGTCCATTAACGATTCGGGCTCCATCGTTGGTTTCAGAATATAATCTTTGGCTCCCAGCTTCATCGCTTCTTTGACATAAGTGAAGTCATCCATACAGCTCAGGACCACAGCACTTATCGGTCTTGCGCATTCTTTGAGCTTTCGAATTAACGCTAAACCATCCATGCGTGGCATAATAAGATCTGTGATGACGATGTCGATCTGCAAGGTATCAATGAGCTCATATGCCTCTAAACCATCCTCAGCATCACCTGCATAAGTAAAGCCATACTGTTCCCAATCTACCAACTCACGCAAACCTTGCCGAATGATAGGTTCATCATCCACCACAAGCACATTCATGTACGCTTCACTCCTCACCTTGATGAATGGGAAGAAACATGCGAACCGTGGTTCCTTCACCGGGTTTACTGCTAATATGCATTTTGTACTCGGGTCCATAAATCAGCTTTATTTTCTCTCGAATATGCGAAATCCCCACACCGCTCATGCGCTCCTTCAGCATACGATTAGCCTGCGCATCTCCAGTTCCAGTTGCAACCATCGCCTCCCAAGCTGAGGCGCCCTCGCCGACCTGCATCCCAACCCCATTATCTTCCACTTGGCAAAATAATAGATCGCGATCTAACCATGTCCGAATCGTAATGGTACCCTCACGCTTGGTTGGACCAATACCGTGAATAATCGCATTCTCCACCAATGGTTGCAAGAGCATTCTGGGAACTAAACAACCTAATGTGATGTCATCTACTTGCATGTCAATCCCAATGCGATCCCCATAACGAAACCTCTGAATTTCCATGTAATCATGCGTCAGGCCGATTTCATCACGCAAGGTGATAAAATCTCCTTTTTTACCTAAGCTAGCTTGCAAAAGGCGAACTAACGCACTAACCACCTCTGAGATCTGAGGTGTCTTATGAATTTTGGCCACCCATTTGATCGTATTCAATGTATTGTAGAGGAAGTGGGGGTTCAATTGATAATGAAGTGCTTCCATTTCGGCTTCTTTTTTCAGGGATTCCTCCCGCTTCACCTGCTTAATTAAATCTTCCAATCGATTCAACATCTGATTATAGCTTTCGCCTACTTGCGTCCAGTCATCAGAGCTTTTGAACGTCCAATAGGCCCTCAGATCGCCTCGCTCTGCACGGTTCATTAATGCTTTCAGAACATAAAGCGGCTTCGTCACAGCGTTGATAAAGAGGAGTACTCCCCCTACACTAAGTGCGATAACGAAAACAATCAGGACAACGAGCCAAGTACGGTAATTAGCAAATACATCTAGACGATCTACGGGCAAAGGCGCTTCATAATACGATTGCCACGAAATATTTCCGATAACCTCCATTTGTTTCACCGAATGAATCATGGCCCCATCCCTATTCACGTTGCCAACTTGCTGACCTGCTCCATGTAAATCACCTGTGTAAACACCTTCTCGATACAGCACCCGTTGTTCTGGATCCATCAATATATAGGTATGTGTTGGGCTCTTAACAGTAAACTCCTTCCAAACCTTATTCATATTCAGCCAAATGGTAAGCTTACCAAGCTCTTGCGTACTTGAACTGTCCATTATGGACTCTGAATAGGTCATTAGATAGGCGTTATATCGACTAGATTCTTCTCCTAACGGCTCAAATCGTTTGTTTGTACGTTTCACTTGTGTAACGAGTGCGCCATTTGTTTCCCCCGTATGAGCGCATAGTGTTCTGTTGGTTGACTGAACCGTCAGACAAACCTGCTCGATGTAACGAGAGTGCACAGTCTGCTCGGATAGCAAGTTATTCACATAGGAATTCAGTTCTTTGGCATCCTGTGAAGTTGAATCTTTGAGTTTAGCAAAAGCAATAAGCGCATAATCCGTTGCATGTCGATGTGTCATTTCCGCTGAATAACGTAATTCCTGTTGTAATCCCGTGATCATTTGATCATGTTGTACATCAACGGCATGCATGACCGTTCTATCCAAATAAGAGGAGAACTGCTGATAGCCCACATACAGCACAAGCCCTAATGGCAAGGAAATCGCCAGAAATACATAGAGAAACACACGAAATTGGACTCTATTCGTGAGGTGAGAGAACAACGATGGCATATGTCACCTTTCATTTTCAAGTGGATAGATATCTGAATGAACTTAATTTCTATCATAGCATATTGGAAATTTTTGCAGTTTCATTTTTTGCTCAAATTGATATTAGACTGTGTCCCACAAATGATAGCGCTTTTCAAAATGATGTCTGGTTACTTGGCGCTGATGTTGTTGATGAACGATACTGTTTGGGAGAGGCTGGGGGTTCGGGGTTCGGGGTTCGGGGTTCGGGGTTCGGGGTTCGGGGCTTGGGGCTTGGGGCTTCGGGGGCTCTATGTGCCCCACAGTTACATTAACTGGAAATTATACAGTTATTATCGAGAAAATCCCCTGCAAATTCGATTTAACTGTAAAAATGTAGGTAATACCGCCTCTTTTGCTCAGATCGAGTAAAATGGTCAAAATTAACTACAGATTTTCCATCTATTCTCTGTTTTATCGAAAAATTCATAAAATTAACTACAGAAAATCCATTTATTTGCTGGAAACACAGAATCCCCCGCCCAGCATCACGCACACTATTGAGGGCGATGAGTATGGCAGGGAAGCGTGCGAGAGGGATGCGTGTGAGAGCGATCCCCACACAGAGTTCCATTCCCCCGCTACCACATACTAATGGTTGTTTATATATCGCCAATTAGCAAAAAAAGCCCGCGCTAAGCGCGAGCCTCCTTGTATATAACCCTATAGTACTTTGGACAAAAACGATTTCGTACGCTCCTGTGTCGGCGCCTCGAAAATTTGTTTCGGGCTGCCTTCCTCGACAATAACACCCTGCTCCATGAACATGACACGATCGCCAACTTCACGCGCGAAGCCCATTTCATGCGTCACGACAACCATCGTCATGCCTTCTTTGGCCAACTGTTTCATAACGTTGAGTACTTCACCAACCATTTCGGGATCCAATGCAGAAGTCGGTTCATCGAACAACATAATCTTCGGCTCCATCGCAAGTGCACGTGCAATCGCAACACGCTGCGCTTGACCGCCGGATAAAGAATCCGGAAGCGCGTTAGCTTTGTCTGCGAGTCCAACCTTAGCCAAGAGCTCCAAGGCTTTCTTCCGTGCTTGATCCTCCGGCCATTTCCGTACCTGAATTGGCGCAAGCATAATATTATCAATAACCTTCATATGCGGGAATAAGTGAAACCGTTGAAAAACCATACCTAATTCCATGCGGATTTCATTAATTTTGTTTGCAGGGTCCATGAGATTACGACCATCAATCGTGATCGTTCCACCATTAGGCTGTTCCAGTAAGTTCAAGCATCTCAAGAACGTAGATTTTCCTGAACCGGAAGGGCCAATCACAACCAGCACCTCCTGGTGCTTAATTTGTGTACTGATGTCGCGAAGAACAACGTTATCTCCGAACGCTTTTTTCAAGTTCTTTACTTCAATTAAAGCCGTCATATTATACTCTCCTTTCGATATAGCCAAGAAGCTTGCTAAGAGAGTAAGTAAGAATGAAATAAATGAGTGCAGCTGTCAAATACGGCTCCCACACTTTGAAATATTGGCTGCGCATCGCATTCGACCAATACATTAACTCAGGCGCCGCGATAATGGCGAACAACGAGGAATCCTTGATGAGGACGATAAATTCATTCCCGAAAGGCGGAATCATCCGTTTGATTGCTTGCGGTAAAATGACCGATTTCATCGTTTGGAAATGCGTCATGCCCAGAGAATGTGCGGCTTCGGTCTGGCCTTTATCAATGGATTGAATACCTGCTCGGAAAATCTCCGCCATATACCCCGCTGAATTCAATGATAGGGCAACAATCGATGCGATGATTGGGTTGGTGGACCCTAAGAATAAGGGCACTACGCCAAAGTGAACAAGCAATATTTGAACCAGCAACGGTGTGCCGCGGAAGAAGTTAACATATATACTTGTCGGCCATCTCAAATAGCCGCGGTGTGACATTTTTCCTAAACCAACTGCCAGCCCCAGTACAGACCCGAAACAGATGGAGAGAATGGAAATACCAATTGTCCACAGCGTACCTTTTAGCAGCAAGGGGACATAATCAAGAATGATATCAAAACGAAAATCCATTCCACACTTCCTTTCCTTTAATTATTCTGCTACTTACAGAAGAAAAGCATGCGTTAGGTTAAGTCACGCATGCTTTTGAACTTTTTATTTTTGATCGAGCAATTTCTTCGTATCCGGTTCTTGACCGAACCATTTTTTGTACACAGTCGCATACTTGCCGTTCTCGATTACTTTTTTAATCGCTGGATCCAGCTTCGCTTTCAGGTCGCTGCCTTTTGGAAGCAAGATACCATAGTACTCGGATTCGAAGTTTTTCGCGTCAGCGATCGAAACGAATTTTTTGTTTGGATTATTTTTAACATACTCACGAATAATAGCAATATCCGCAACAACCGCGTCAACACCGTTACTCTCAAGTTCCATTAGAGCAAGCGTGTTATTATCCATACGTTTCAGAGACTTGTTATCGCCACCCATGATTTTCGTCATAAGCGTATCCGCCGTAGTCGAAATTTGAACCGCTACTTTTTTATCTTTCAAATCAACTGCACTTTTGATCGGGCTGCCTTCTTTAACAAGAATCATGTTCGTCGACTCGAAGTAAGGAGCTGTATAATCATACGTTTGTTTACGTTCATCTGTAATAGATACGCTGGAAATACCCGCTTGATACTCTTTACCTTGTTGAACGCTCGTCAACATTGTGTCCCAACCCGTGTTAGTAACGCTATAAGATAGACCTGCTTCTTTCATAACTTCAGCAAGGAAGTCAATATCAAAACCAGCTACCTTGTCTTTATCCATATATTCCATCGGTGCATACGCTGCATCTGTTGCAAATTTAACTTTGGTGCCACCGCTATCTTTCGAGCCACAACCTGCCATTGTTAATACTAAAGCTGCTGCTACCACAGAAATCATTAATTTTTTCATTATTTTTCCCCCGTTCTATGTAATGGACGAATCATATATTAACACTTGGTCAATAAAATAACAACACCTTTATGCACAAAAAGGGCAAGGAAATTGCAGGAAGTCTGCGTTTTTATGCATTTTCATTCCTGTGCACAGTTGACCTGCTTTCTTTTGTCATTTTGCATGATGCAAAAAGCGCTTAGGTCTTAGAGACCCAAGCGCTCGAGCTTGCCGTAAACTGTCTTACATCATTTTAAGTATCGCTTCTCGTCCTGTCATCCCGGCTACAATGCCCAGGTCTTCCGCCGTATAGGTTACTGATTCAAGCGGTGCTTCCAAAAGCTCCTCGATCGTTCGAACCCCGGTAGCTCGCGCCGCTACAATATTCCTGTCACTTAGTCGCTCGTTGAGCAGCGCCACATCGAGGGCGCCACACATAATATAACCTTTATCCGTTGTCACCACTAGCAAGGTCGTTTTCGGCAATTTAACCTCTATCGCGATTGCTGTATGTCCTTCAAGAAGAATGGGTTCTACGCGCATCATGCTCTGCACAGCTCCTCTTCGCAGTCTTACGGTAGTATATGCGCCTGCGGCTAGTACGGTGTGAGGTCACTGTAAAGATTCTGTGTGTTTTTCTATTCATAACCTCATTAAAGCTCGCCTCTCGGCTTGAGGTCTACATAGGGGACAAACGCCAACAACTCTTCCTTGCTCGTCTGAATAAAAGCTCAGTTTCCTATCTTTTTTACGACAAAACGAACACATTTGCTTGTTCACTTTGGATACTCGCTTCCCATATAAGGACATTTGTATAATCTTCGTCGTCTCTACCTTGTCTCTAAATTTAAACGTAAGTCTATAAACAAAAAGAAGCACACTCAATAGGATGATAACAAGCACGATCCATTTCATAGCGCAACCTTCCTTCATGCGGTATTCTTACCGGTTTACTGAAGATGGAACTGGGATGTTGCTTTAATCAGGCGAATTTTTTCTTTCTGTTGTTTAATAACATCTTCATACACCTGTAATTGCCTTACAAATAAAGCATATTCCTCTTCTGCTTCTTTGAGAATGGCTTCTGCCTCCATCAATTTTAATCTTAAATCTTCTCTCGCTGTATTATCATCCAATGTGGTACTCCCAAACAATGATTTATTTTTTCTGCTTGAAAACGAGGCTACATTTGCTAATGATATCATGATATAGTTAAGATGAGTGCGATTTCAGTGCAGTTAGGAGGCTATGATGAACCAACGGGATTCAAACACAAGTCCGAAGAATGGACATTTATTCACCGTAGAGATTTTAATTGAAGATCAAACCAATGGCCTAGCAATGGAAAAGCTCCTTCATTTGTTAAATGTAGACACCATTAAAGATTATCAAATCCTTAAAGGTATCCAGCTCGGTCAACTTATTGAATTGAACACGAAACAAGGAAGTCCCGCTTCCTTACATACAAATAAAAAACCTGTCATACCTGCGCCAACAACGGCTAGCAGAACGAACTCAACTGAAGCTGCGAAGCACATCGTTGAGCAGTTAGAGAGTTTCAAGACGAACAATACCTTGATTCGTTTGACGGTGATTAAAGCGCAAGGAATTAAACTGAACCTCCCTTGTCGAATCCTTAATTTTGACCCAAGCAGCCAGAATGTGACGGTCTATCATGTTGATGAGAAGAAGGTTTACCTGTTCAAGTTAAATGAAATTGATGACTACGTGGCAACAAATTGAATAAAGGTACCTTTGCGAACGATCGCGAGGGTACCTTTTTTCTATTCACTTGTCGCTGCTGCAACAGAAATTCCATGTCTGAGCATATGCTCCAGCTCTAAACGATCAACAGGAGGACTAAACCAATAGCCTTGGACTTCATTGCATCGATTCTGATATAAGAATTTCAATTGATCTTCTGTCTCTACACCCTCCGCAATAACCTTCAGATTCAAATGGTGCGTCATGGCTATAATGGTCGCAACAATGGCTGCATCATTCGGATCAACCATGATATCGCGTACGAAAGAGCGGTCAATCTTCAGCTTATCAATCGGAAATTTCTTCAAATAATAAAGAGAGCTATAACCAGTACCGAAATCGTCGATACTCACATTCACACCAAGCTCTTTCAATTCAAGTAGCGATTGAATGGCATGATCCACATCCATCGTCATACTTTCCGTAATTTCCAACTCCAAATATTGCGGATCCAGCTCAGTCTGCTCAAGAACATGTCTTATTTTGCCTTTCAGATTATGCTGAAAAAACTGTCTCATCGATAAATTCACGGAGATCGGAATAGGGGCAAACCCGTCAGACTGCCATGTTTTATTCTGCTTACAAGCTGCGCGGAGCACCCACTCGCCAATCGGTACGATTAATCCACTTTCTTCAGCTAATGGAATAAAATAACTGGGCATAACCATTCCCTTGTCGGGGTGATTCCACCGAATTAAAGCTTCTACACCAACAATTCGCCCCGATCCAATATCCACTTGAGGTTGGTAGTACAGTACGAATTCTTCATTAACTAACGCTCTGCGAAGTTCATTCTCCAGCCTCAAACGATTTATCGAAACAGATTTCATATCCGAATTAAAAATCTGAAAATCGTTGCGCCCCTTCTCTTTGGCCCTGGCTAATGCAATATCCGCATATTTCATCAATAGGTCAGCCTCATCTGTATCTTCCGAGGAAATGGCAACACCAATGCTTGCCGTGACATGCAGCTCATATTGTTCAAGGAGGAAGGGCTTCTCCAAGACACGAATGATTTCGGCAATGACGGTCATCACATCGTTTACATTTTCTACATTGGAATAGAAAAAGGCAAATTCATCGCCTTCCGTACGCGCAAGGAAATCTTCAGGGGTCAAACAGCGTGTGAATCGCTCTGCGAGCTGAAGCAGCAGCATGTTGCCATAGTCATGTCCAAATCCATCATTCACCAGTTTGAAGCGATCAATATCCAAATAAAACACAGCGACCTTATGTCCATCTTCTTTGCATAGACGAAGTCGTTCGTTCAGATGATCTTTAAATAACCGGCGATTCGGAAGACCTGTCATATCATCGTAATAGGCCATATATCGGACTTGCTCATCCCCACGTTTACGTTCCGTAACATCCTGACAAATCAGAATATTACCTTTGGAATGGTGATGGATATCGACCGGAACCGCTGTTACGTGCAAATCCACGCGATAACCGCGCTGATGAAGCACCGACGTATCAAAGGTATATGGAATTCCGTTGCGACTTTGCTGCAGTTGCCACTCGGTTTGCTCCAACTGTTCTTCCGTTACTATGTCCGTAAAAGGTTGATGTATCAGGTCTGTGACCGAGTATCCTAGAATCGATTCTACGGCTTGATTCATTCGAATGAATTTGCCTTCATCATTAAAAATCCCGATTGCATTGGGATTATGTTCAAATAGCGAATCCAGTACACTTAGATACGCATGATCTCTCGGGAGTTCTTTGGGGATCTGCGGTTGTCGCAGCGATTTCTTAGCATGCAATACGTAAAGCAATGCGAGTGCACCCAAGAGACAAATCCATGGGGCGTACGGCTTCACGAAAATGCTAACGCATATGGCTCCGACGACATATACGCCAATAAAGAGCCGATTGTTCACGAACTCGCCTCCTTCTATCGTGCTATGTTCGATTGGGTAGCTTTTCGTAGATGTCCGATCCTAGCTCCCAATTGATATAAAGTAATCACGCGCATATTTCCATTCCTTGTTTACTTTCTACAAAGGTTGTGCCATTTCCTGCTAACATGACATGAAATGCGAAAAAGAGCCAGATTTCTCCGGCTCTTTGGACTAATTTAATTTAAACGCTGCAATGGCTAACAGGGTCCAACCAACAAGGAAGCTTAATCCACCTAGCGGAGTTATAGGTCCAAATGCTTTAATGCCAGTCAAGCTTAATCCATACAAACTGCCAGAGAACAAGATAATACCGATGAAGATTGCCCATCCTGAGGCATTCACCAACGAAGTGTTTCCTAGCTTATCCGAGAGCAGTGCGATCACGAGTAGAGCAATCGCGTGGATCATGTGATAATGAACGCCTGTTTGAAACACATCGATCTTATCGGGAATTTTCGCTTTTAGAATATGGGCACCGAACGCACCTAAAGCGACAGACAGGAAAGCATTCAAGCTTCCAAGAATCAAAAACAATTTCATCATAAGACTACATTTCCTTTCCTTGCTGTGATGAACTACTCGACTTCACCAATATCATGTTGACCTACAATTAAACGAACAGGCTCTAAGAAAACACGCGTAACGGTAGGCTGCTCGATTAAATTCACTTCAATATCTTCAATTTTATAACGAATCGTCTTTCCTTCACGCTTGTCATAGACAACGTCAAACTGTTTCAAACCTAGCTGATGAATCAGAACGGAAGAACCTATCGAGACCGCATTGGATTCAAATTCCCCATGTTCAAATATGACCTCGGACATAATCTCATCATTCATATCGACAATCGTGACGTACTGGCAAAATTGGTATCTCATCGTTAAAAATCCTCCTCGAATTGGATGTATTTAGGTATATATACCCATTCGCCGAAAATTGTCGATATTCCTGCTAGTTTCATGATTCCCCACAATGTTCAAATAAAATCCAACAAATAGATGACAATTGGTATCGTAAACATGCTGAAAAGTGTCGATGTAAAGACCGCCTGCGAAGAAAACTCGGCTTCATTCTCATACTCAATGGCAAGGAGTACACTACTTAATGAAGTAGGAACTGCGCAGGACAGAATTAACGCCTTTGCGGTCAAGCCTTCGATCCCTAACATCCACACGACAAGAAAGCCTAACAACGGACCTATCGCCAAACGCAGCATATTCGATAACAATACATTCGAGAATTGAAACGTCCATTTCATTGCGCCAAGCTGTACGCCTAATGTCAACAGCGCTGTGGCCATAAAGGCATTTGCGATGTAGTTCAATGGAAGGTTGATCGAGGCTGGCACTGGCACATGATAATAACGCAGTAAGAGTGCTATTGGAATAGCATAAATGACAGGTAACGAGAGAATCGTTTTCATAGTTGCTTTCCAAGTAGCCTTATGTGCATTTAACGTGTAAATCCCGTATGTATTAGGGATGAGCGTCTGCATAATCATAATAACGATCTGGATAGCTAGTGTATAGGCGTTGCCGCCGAATACGGTTTGATTGAGTGGCAACGCATAGTTAGCGCTATTGTAGAAAATAACGCTATTGCGCATGGCAATCCGCATGCCGCGCTGCATCTTCTGAATGCGGATAATCACTTCAATAATCGCAAATAAAAGGCTAAAGAATATGACAAAAAATAAGAGCACCTGCATGAGGATCGAAAGACTCATTTCGGATTCATACAGCTTTACAAAAACAAGCGCTGGCGAGAATACATAGAAATTCAGCTTCGAGAGTGTACGAATATCAATTTGAAAGGCGCGATACATGCTCACGCCAATCGCGATCATAATACAAATCGGAACAATATTATTGATTAGAATATACACGAAATAGTTCATTACATAGCCTCAATTCGTCGAGAATCCCCATGATGCTCCTCACATGGAGGCATTAACGCTTGTGATAATCCGTTTCAATTGCGCATTGAAATTCGTAATTTCTTCCGGTGATAAACCACTCGAAGCGAATAGTGTCTGCGGAATGCATAGCGCCTGATCATATAAGGCTAGCCCGGCATCTGTGATGCGAATGAGGACTACCCGCTCATCTTCCTGTGAACGGTTCCGAACGAGCAATTTCTGCGCTTCCATTCTTTTGAGCATCGGAGTCAATGTTCCGGAATCCAAGTCAAGCTTCTCACTAAGTTCCTTCACCGTGCTCTCCTTTTGCTCCCAGAGAACAAGCAGAACCAAGTATTGCGGATAGGTGATACCAAGCTCTTCGAGAAAAGGACGATACATCCGAGTGATCGCTCTGGAGCTCGCATATAGGCTGAAACAAAGCTGATTCTCTAGCTTCAAAAATTCACTGCTGCTCATCGTCGTTTCCTTTCCTTCCGTCATATTGTGAACAATCGTTTTGCTTCCAATTTAAACAAAAAGAGCCCAACTGTCAATACAAAACACGGATGGGCTCCCATCGATCGGGCGCTCATCCGCGTTTTTCAAATTTACTTATTTAATATTTTGGCTTTTCACATACTCCAACCATTGTTTCTTGTATTCAGCTTGGATTTTATCAAGCCCTGCTACTTTGGCTTTTTCCATAAATGTTTTCAGTCCGCCTTCAACATCCGCAACGAGACCCGCTTCAAGAGGATACAGATATTGTTTCTCCACTTGCTCTAATGCAGCTCTTTCAGCTTGATAACTTGTGTAATCTTCTGCAAAGCCTGTGTATTTATCAGGAGTTGCAATTTTATCCAGATCAGCGAAGATCTTTTTGACGCCATCGTAGCCTTTATCAAATAGCATAAACTCAGGATTTCTCCAAGCCCAACCCTGCATAGCTTCTCTAGGGAAACCATTGCTGTTCGTGTCACCGATCATGGTATAGTAACCATTATCAACGGTGTAGTTTTTGCCTAAAATACCATACTCGGTCAATTGATTGTAAGTTTTGTCTGTTACCATTTTTTCGTAGAAAGCAAGTGCACGCTCCGCATTTTTACTGCTTTTTGGAATCGCGAAGCCATTGTGAATCGGGTGAACTGGTTCTGCATGGCCTTTAATCATTGGCGCTGGGTAGTACTCAAGCTTCCAATCTGGGTGCGTAGAAGCAATTTTCAGCTTTTGATCATTGAAGCGGCTAGGATTATCACCTAGGTTCGCTGCTGCTTTACCACTTGTAATCAAATCCGTCATAGCATCTTTCGTATTCAGAACGTTTTTCGTAATGTAACCAGCATCTTGCCATTTTTTCATCGCTTTCAACTCATTCAGGTGCTCTGTGGAGCCCCAGTACAAGCTAACTTCCGAAGGCGTTTTATAACCAATGTTCAAGCCATAAGGAACGGCTCCGATGGGATCGATGGTTAAGTTTTTGTATTGATCAGAAAGACTGCCTTTCACATCGCTATTTGCCGCTAAAGGAACCATATCAGGCACATTTTTCTTAATTCCAGCTAAATACGCTTCAAAATTTGCAAGAGAATCTGGTTTCGGTAAATTGAATTTCTCTCTGAGATCCTCACGCCAGATGAAGCCTGTCGTTACATACTCTTTATATGTGGCAGGAACGGTGTAGATTTTGCCATCAATTTTGACAGCTTCCCACATGTCCTTCGGTACGAAGCTATTCAATTTAGGTGCTGCTTTCGGAAGTAACTCATCGAGTGCTAAGAAAGCTCCTTTTTTGGCGTAGGATTGATATTGTGTCCACTCTGCTGTGAAGATCAAATCCACCGCTTGACCGGAAGATAGTAGTAACTTATATTTCTGATCCCAATCCGTCCACGTTGTGAAATTGAATTTAACCGTTGCGTTCAGATCCTTTAAGGCCAGTTTGTTAATTTCTTCTTCAATGACCGGAAGATCTTTCGGTGCAGGTCCTAACATATAGAATTGCAACTCAACTTTCTTCGATGTGTCTATGCCTGCTGGCTTAGCTGTAGCCGCTGCTACTGAAGCTTCTGGCGCTTTTGTTGCTGGGGCTGCAGAAGGACTTGGCGAACTTGTGGATGTGGAACTGCTACACCCTGCAACAACGGAGCCGGCAAGCGCTAATGCCATTGACACACTGTACATTTTTTTCGCATTACTTTTCATGTAAATCCTCCCTTTATTTGTGCATAATTTAAAAGTTTAAACATCTATGTTAGCTGACGGAATAACTCCGTTACAGTTCTAACCTTTTACAGCGCCTATGGTTAGGCCTTTAACGAAAAACCGTTGAACGAATGGATACAGAAATAGAATTGGCCCGGTAACAATAATAGCCATGGCTAGTTTGGTAGACTCGGATGGAATGTCCTGACTCATCGTCACTCCCGTAGAGACACCCAACTGTGAAACCGCAGCAGCCGTGTTAATGATGTTATACAAGAAATACTGCAGCTCGTATTTGTTCTGATCATTAATGAAGAGCGATGTCGAAAACCAGCTGTTCCAATAATGTAGGGCAAGGAATAATCCAACAGTGGCAATCCCAGGCATAGCCAGTGGAAGAACGACTCGATAATAAATCGTGAAGTCATTCGCTCCATCAATCTTTGAAGACTCTGTTAACTCTTCTGGAATAGATGACTTAATGAAACTGCGCATTAATATAATAAGGAAAGGAGACATGAGTCCAGGGAAAATTAGTGCTGCGTACGTATCTGTTAACTGCAGATATTTCGTCATCATGATGTACCAAGGGACAAGGCCACCACCGAAAAGCGTAGTAAAATAAATATAGAAGGAAAGCTTATTGCGGTACTTAAAATCTTTCCTTTGCAGCACGTAGCCAGCCATCGTCATCATGAACAATCCTAGCGCGGTCCCAACCACCGTCACAAAAATCGTAACCCCGTAAGCTGTTAATACTTTTTCAGGGAACGTTAGAACCGCCTTGTAGGCTGTCAATGAAAAGACACTCGGTATGAGGTGATACCCATCTCGTATAATGGATTCATTATCTGTTAAGGAACCAGAAATGATGAGAAGGAAGGGAAACAAACAAATCACAGAAAAAGCGATAATGACAACATAGGCAATAATGTTAAATGTAACGGAATCAATTCCTCTGGTACGCAAGTGCGGTCACCTCCTAGAAAAGTGCATATTCATCATTTGATTTTTTAATCAGATAATTCACCGTCATAATGAGTACAAAACCGAAGATCGACTGGAACAACCCAGCTGAAGTCGCCATCCCGATGTCAAATGTAACTTTCAAAGAGCGGAAAACGTAAGTATCCAAAATGTCCGTCGCATTGTACAGGATGCCGTTATTTCCAATTAATTGGTAGAACAGATCAAATTGACCTTTCATAATACTGCCCAGTGCGAATAGCAGCAATATAATGAAGGTTGGCTTCAGCATTGGGATTGTTATGTACCAAATCCGCTGGAAGATGTTCGCCCCATCAATCGTAGCCGCTTCGTAATACTCATCACTAATACCAGTTATCGTGGCAAGATAGATTACCATGGTGTATCCCACATTCTTCCATACATAGAACATAATCAGCAGAAAAACCCATGAAGAAGGTGTGTTATAAATGTCCACGGGGTTAGAGTCCCATGATTTAAGCGTCGTATTTACAAATCCAGTATCATAGTTGAACATGTTGTAAGCGATTGCATTCAAGAGAACAAATGAAATAAAATAAGGTAAGAACATCACGGATTGCGTAAGTTTCTTGAAAAACTTCCCAGTCATTTCACTTAAAAGGATCGCGCAAAAGATGGCTGTCGCATTCAAGAACACGATAAATGCCAGATTGTAAGCTACTGTATTCCGCGTAAGCGTCCATAACACACCTGATTTCCATAAGAATTCAAAATTCTCTAGTCCGACAAATGGACTTCCAAAAAGTCCCCCATTAAAATCAAACCGGGTAAATGCAAAGTAGATGCCAACCATCGGTACGTACGAATTAATAAAGAAGAAAATTAATGTTGGCGCTATCATGAGAAACAACAATTTATTTTTGTTTAACTCATAGAGAAATCCTTTCTTTCGGATCATGCTGGTAAACCTCCCTGCGTTAATATGTCCTGTTTATCTTGTCGGTTGCCATACTCGAATTATAGACAGAACCGTTCCGACTAGGATACTGAATATCTGCTAACATTTATGAACGAACCCACCCAAAACAGCCTAAACGGCATATGCACAATGTAAACTTTCATGGAAAATTCGGCGTTTCTAGTGCTTTTTCAGCCCCAAGGCCCTCCGATTCCATTGCAAGCCGAATAAAGTTGGGATATACTTTTTTTACCAAAGGGGGGGACGGATAGCTTGATACTTCGAAATCAAGAGAGCAAATTTATGTATCGCAACATACTTCTCAGTATTGTTTTATCCATTGTCATTACCTTGCTTGTCTCCTCTACAATTCTTTATGTCAACTTCGATAATATTGCGCTGAAACAAGTGTATGAATCCGACTCCAACTCCTTGCTTCAAACGAGCCAAGAAATTCGAACCATTACAGAGACCGCAACCTCCCTGTCTTTTCAAATTTATCGTGATTTTGTGATTAGTAAATTGTTGTTTTATGACAAACCAGATATTTACGATGTCCAAGGCAGCATGGCTCAATTGAATTTATATCGGCTAGCCATGCCATTTATCGATTCCATCTATGTGTATAACGGAACCTCAGAACTTTTCTACGTCAGCTCGAACAACTTTCAGAGCGGCATCCAAACAAAAGCCAATCTTGGCGACCCTGGCATGGTCGATATCCTCAATCATTTTCAGGACTATATTCCTTTTCTACCGATTCCACGAACCTTCAAGTCAACGAATGTAAGTTCACTCCAAACCACGACTGTCGGGATTTATTCCTATTTGTGCTATGATGCCATCAATTTGAATAATTCCTTGAATTCAGCTGTTGTCGTCAATATCTCAGAATCGTTCTTCAATAAATCATTGAAAAAAATCGCCAACAACCGGGCAAGCAACGAATTTATTATTAATAAAGAAGGCGTTCTGATCTCCACCGATGGATCAAATCCTGTACTCTCCAATTATGCAGATAAGAGCTACATCCAGAAAATTATCGCCAATGCTTCTTCACCAGGTTATTTGGTCGATAACGTCAATGACAATCCATCTTTAATTTCGTATACAGCCCCTGATTCCCTAGGATGGCGTTACGTCCGAACAACCCCTTACACCATTATTACAAAAGAGATCCGAGACATGCGTCTCAAAACGATTTATATCTCGCTTAGTATTCTTCTAGTCGGGCTGCTTATTTCGTTCTTCATGTCCAAACGATTATTCGGTCCTATTGATAAGGTCATTCGAAGCTTAAAAACGTTAGAAATCGAAAAACGCGATAACCTTCAAATTTTACGACAAAATTTCCTGAGAAATATTATGCTGGGCAGAGACGCCTATCACCCTCAAGCCCTGAAATCGAAATTAACCTATTTCGGTTCCAAAATCACCATTGATCATCCTTCTTTGCTTCTGATGGTGAAAATTGATAAATATGAAGAAAACATTCGAACGTACAAAGATCAACTTACCTTATTACGCTATGCAATCATGAATATCGGTACCGAAATCAGCTCCTCCACCTTTCACGCGGAAGGTATCGATATGGGAGATGATCATATTCTCTTGCTTCTCTCTGCGAAGGAATCGGATTTCAAATGCGAACCTGTTAACTTCACTGCGTTGCTTCAAAACATGCAAGCATCTATTTCTTCCTTCATTAAATTATCAGTCTCAATTACTGTAAGCCCGCTGCAGGACGAAGCGATATCATGTTTTCAACTCTATAAACAGCTGTTGGAGGCCTCTTATCATCGTTTATTTAGAGGACATGGCTGTATCATTTGGTCGGACGAAATCATTGCGTATCGCACCAAGGAGTACAAGTTTCCATCTCAGAAGGAAAAGCAACTCGTCGATTGCCTCATGACAGGCGATTCCGAAGAAGCCGAGCTGCTCTATACCGACATCGTGAATGAAACATCGCTATATCCTTACACGGTCGTCCATTTAGCCATTTCACATCTAACCTTAACCGTTAATAATGTACTGACGACGATCAACAAGAATAATGCGCTAGCCTTCCCCCTCTACCTGGATGCTGCCGTTGCTTCTCTAACCCACGTCGAGACCATTGAAGAAATAAACGCCCAGTTCATCGACGTATTCAAGCAGCTTCAAAAAAAGTTAGATGAGAAGCGAAGCTCTAAGCATGTGGAGCTAATCAAGAAGATGAACGACATCATTGATCGGGATTATGCGAATCAGAACTTGTCCCTTAACTCAATTGCAGATGAGCTCGCCATGTCTTCCATTTATATTAGCCGTTTGTACAAACAGCACACGATGGTCGCCATTACCGATGTCATTCAAGATGTCCGGATGAACAAATCCAAAGATCTGCTTTTAAACTCATCGCTATCCGTTGCTGAAATCGCAGAGAAGACAGGCTTCACGAGCGACTCTTACTTCTATCGCTTATTTAAAAAGTATAATGGCATCACACCGAACGATTTCCGCAAACAGCTCAAATACGAAAATACGCTTCAACAGAAAGGGATTGAAGAGTGATGAATTGGTTAAGCGATCATAAGAATCAATTAAATCAAATTTTTACTGAAGCTAAGGATGCTGTACACCAGTTCCCTTCGCCATTAGATCAGCTAGGCCTTGCCTATATAGCTAAGTTTGACCCAAGCCATGAAGGAAGCAGCAAGAATTATATTTGTTATCTTCTTCCCTATTGGATGAAAGACATCTGCAAGCTACCTGTGGAGTCGTTTAACAAGCTTTCTCTTGCGAATGTATTCGTCATGCTGTATTACTTCATCCAAGACGATATTATGGACGCTGTCAAAGGCGAACACGCAAGCAAGCTGCCGCTCGCAAATTTGTTTCATGTCCAATTTCTGACCATTTATCGAGACCTATTTCCTTCAAATTCCCCTTTCTGGGACTATTACGAGACCTACATCCTAGAATGGTCGAAAAGTGTCACGAATGAACGACAATCCGATTACTTCCACGAGGACAAATTTCAAATTGCCAAGAAAGCTAGTCCTGTTAAAAATGCCAGCACAGGAGCACTACTGCTTGCTAACCAATCGCATCTCATCCCTGTAGTTACCAATGCCGTTGAACAAACCTTGGTTACACTTCAAATGTTAGATGACTGGTCCGACTGGGAAGAGGATCTCGTAGATGGATCATATAATTGCTTAATCGCATCTATCCGCAAGCAATTGCAGCTTTCGACAATAGATACGCTAACCCCTGAAATGATTAAGCAGCAACTCTATGTCCATGACTTCTTCGCCGACTACGGAAAGACTGCTGACTCTCATCACGAGCATCTGCTATCCTTGGCTGTAGGTATGGAGCAACTGCTTGCCTTCCATGATTTTCTCGTACAGAATATCCATCGAGCAGCCCAAGAAATCAAAGAACGAAGGGCGACTTTAGTCTCTGGTGGGTTCTACTATTTTTTGTCTAATTCTGATAGATTTTGATAGATTAATAGAGAAGATCGTGTTATAATTTTTTTGTAGGAAAAATTACCCAAATGACTAGGAGTGATTACAAATGTCCACAAATGATAGCGTAAAAGCCAAAATTATTCAAAAGGCTTGGGAAGATGAAGCCTTTAAACAACAACTTCTAGCCAACCCGAAAGCAGCGCTGAAACAAGCATTTAACATTACACTTCCTGACGACATTAAGGTTAAAGCTGTTGAGGAAACATCGACAGATTTCGTTCTAGTAATCCCTACAAATCCAGCTAAGATTCTTGTTACATCTAATGCCGAAGCAGCAGTTTGGTAAAATATAATAAAGGTGTCCCGCCATTGGCGGAACACCTTTTCTTAATTTATTGTCACATTTGGAAAACGTATAATTACTTCGGTACCTAAGAATCTTTGACTTTTAAACTCAATATGCCCCTTCATAATCTCGATCAACCGAAACGTCACCATTAACCCTAGTCCCGTCCCCTTCGTCTTCGTGGAATAGTAAGGCTCGCCTAATTTCCTCAGCTGCATGGGCTCAATTCCCTCACCATTATCCTTGATATGTATGAATACCTCTTCATTCTTCTCATAAGCCCAAATATGTATTTGCCCATCCGCTTGAAACGCTTCGATACTATTCTTGATAATGTTAATCAAAATTTGCTTTAGCTTCGAAGAATTCCCAAAAATATGTAAATCAGAAGGAACATTGACGATAATTCGACCGCCATTCAATGTTGCTAATGGAACAATGATTCCTTCTATTTGGCCAATTTCCTTGCTGACATTCAATTCGACGATTTCATCCAGCTGTGGCTTCGCAAATGTAAGAAAGTCTGTGATAATCACCGAAGCCCGATCTAGTTCTTCGATCGCTATCGTCATATATTCCTTGTTCTTATCATCCGTTCGAGCCGCAACAAGCTGCAAAAACCCTCTTGTAACTTGTAAGGGATTCCTGACTTCATGTGCCACCGATGCCGCTAAGGAACTAATCATCTCCATCTTCTCTGATAGCTGCAGCTGATGATTATAAAATTCCAATTCCTTTGAATAGTTCGACATCTGCTCCTGATTGATTGCAAAACGCCTACCCAATATCACGATGAGTGCAATAATAAATCCAACCACACCAAATTTCCATAGGAAGAACTGATACTTTTGATTATTACTATAGTAAAGAATAAGATCAAAGATCCCCATCAATGCAAATATAGCGAAACCTGAAGAGAAAATAACAGCCTCTCTGTTTCCTCGAATAACAAAAACAATGGACAGACTAATAATTAAAATAAACTCAAAAATCATAATCACACTTAGCATGGTCAGTGTGAAAAATAAATACGTTTCGATAAACTGAAATTGATTGAGCTGATTAAATAACATCAAAATAATACAGAAAGCTGAATAGCCAATCTGAAATTTTCGGAAAATACGAATCCATTTAAACTTGCCATTATCGAATATTTTCTCGAAAAAGTAAATAAGTGATGGCAAAAATATGGCTAAAGAAACATCAAAAGTATTCAGAATCAAAGCACCAAAAGGTGTGAAATTAGCATAAAGAAAAGGGGAGTAGGTAAGAAAAATCGTACCTAATGTAAGAATAATTAAACTAAGTGAAATCCAGCTTGCCCGTTGTTTCTGTTTGAGAAAGAGGGAACAAATCAGCATAATAACAGCAATGAATAGAAAAGCAAACCCAAGAATGATATTCTGCAAATCGCGAAATATAAATGTATGTGTCAAGGAGGTATAATGATCCAATCGGATATCGGAATGTATGCCCAACCGCTCCATGCTTGTCTGAAGCTTTAAGTATACACTCCCCCCACCGTCCTCCGCGCTTATAGGCAGCAAACTCCGTTGTTCGTCGTAAGGAAAGTCAAATTTCACTTCATTAAGTAATCTATCGCCTATGTAAACCGATACCTGTTGAGCATAGATACCATCGATATACAAGCCAAAGTCCTTGGGAAGCTTTTCCGGCAGTTGGATACGTACCCAAGCAATAGATACATCTTTGGGTTTATCCGGCATTTCTGCTCCGCTCTCGAACGTCATCCATTGATCTTTATCTGAAGAAGTTATGATATTTTGAATTGTATCATCGGGCCCCCCCCACTTCATCTCCCATTTTGGGATCGTTTTCACATCATCGAGCTGCTCCGCAAAACCATGATTCGCCATAAATAATAAGCCAAACATGATAACCAACCCTATTTTCCATCGCAAATGATGTTTTTGAAGCCATTGTTGCATGTAATCACCTTCCCCCGATGACTGTCAGTAATTTACATTAAATGAATTCGACGGGGTTATGTGCTTTCCTTCTTAACAAAGTAAACATTCTACAAACAAAATGAAACGCTCGCCCCATTCCAACAGGCGAGCGCTCCTTAATTGTCAGTGAACCAAAACGTTTTGGCTGGCAAGGTTTCGGTAATAAGTTGACCTTGACTAACGACATTGCGGCACGTAGATTGCCCGCGAATAAGATCAGTTGCCGTCTCACCAGAAAGCATAATGAAACTAGCAGGTAGACCTAATGCAATACCGTAATCCTTAAGTTGTAATGTTTGGGCAGCTCGTATAGTAATCATCCGAACGAGCTCAGCTAGTTCCTCGCGCCCCGTCATATGGGCTAAATGTGCAGCCATATGTGCTGCTTGTAGCATATTCCCCGTACCCAGAGGGTAGAAAGGCGTCCGAATATCATCATGAGCGATGCTGACATTGATGCCGGCCAGCCACATCTCCTTGATGCGAGCAATACCGCGACCTTTGGGACTACTATCGAATCGCCCTTGCATGGCACTATTGATTAGCGGACAGCATACGATATGAATCCCCGACCTGGCCACGATGCCCAGTACTTTCTGAAAATACGCTTCGCTATAGTAAGCTGTCGCATTCACATGTGCGGCAGTGACTCGTTCTCTCAAGCCCGAACGAAGGGCCAAATGAGCAACATTTTCTAAGAATGTGGAGTGAGGATCATCCATTTCATCACAGAATACATGAACGAAGCATCCGTACTTCTCCGCTATTCGGAAGCAGATTTCCAAGGAGGCTTCGCCTTCCGATCGCGTAGGCTCCAGATGCGGGACTGCACTTATGCCGTCTGCACCTAGCTCCAAGGCAAGTTCGAGCCGTCGTTCGTTATCGGGACAGGCACGAATCCCATCCTGCGGAAAGGCGATAACCTGCACATGCATGTAAGGCTTCACACGCTCTCGAAGTGCTAGTATCGCTCTTAATGCAGTCAAGCTTGGATCTGAAATATCCACCATCGACCGTACATGAAGGACGCCCGATGAGATTTGCATCCGAAGCACCTTCTCTGCACGCGTCATGACGTCATCATACGTTAGTGTCAGTTTCCGTTTCTGCCAAAGGCCAATCCCTTCGAACAGCGTACCACTCTCATTCCAAGTAGGCTGCCCTGCTGTTAACACGGTATCTAAATGAATGTGTGACTCCACGAAAGGCGGCAACAGCAAGTGCCCCGTCCCGTCAACCTCTCGCTCACCGTGATCGGCAACTTCACCCATCGCGACGATTTTACCATTCGCCACTCCGATGTCTATTGGCCCTTGGAAGGTGTGATCACCGAGTAAACGCACTTGACGATAGACCATATCAAGCAAATCAATCACCTCTTAACTATCGCTACGCGATTAATTATCACGTTTCATTTCTGACTCATGCCAGGAGCTCAAAAGCCATTTCGCAAAGGCATTCACCAACAGGAAGAAAACAATCCCCAGCGCGGAAGCAGATAACCCACATGCGAACAAGTAAGGCGTTTTTAATCGTGCAGCTGCATACGTGATAGCATAGCCTAATCCACCTTGCCCGCCGCCAATCCCGGCAATATATTCCCCGACAATGGCACCGACAACAGACAAGGTACAAGAAATTTTTAACCCCGCTACAATATAAGGAAGTGCGGCCGGAATACGAAGCTTCCACATCGTTTGAAAGCCATTGGCATTATAGAGATAGAATAAATTGCTCATATTTTGATCCGTCGAATTGAGTCCAATTAAAGTATTGGATAGCATGGGGAAGAATCCGATTAAGAACGTAATGATTACGATCGCATTCATACCTGCATCAAACCAGATCACGATCAATGGTGCAATCGCAACAATGGGAATGGTTTGTAAGATAATTGCGTATGGATACACGCTTTTCTCAATCCATTTCGAGCTGGCAAGCAGAATAGCTCCCGCTATTCCTAGGATAATACTGAGAATAAAACCAAGCACAGCTTCAAAGGTTGTCGTTCGCACGGATACCCAAAGCCCGCTCTTGTTCTCAATGGCGGCTTTCACGATATCCGATGGTTTAGGTACGAGATATACGGGCGCATGCGTCAAGGCTGCGATCAGCTCCCATCCGCCAATAAAGACGACGAAAGCAACTAATGGCGGCACAAGCTGTTTGAGCAGCATCAGCAAGCGGCGACTAAATGACACGCCCTCCTCCATGCGGCTCATCCAAGCTGCACGCTCACGAGCGGGAAATATTTCATCAGGTAGTATTTGTAGATACTTCGAATCGACAGCCATAGCACATATCCCCCTTCTTTATGACTTACAAATGATTTTGCCAGGATTGAGAAGTCCCTTCGGATCATTCTCCCGTTTCTTGCGTTCCATACTGCCTACTTCGCCACGACCACCTTGGTCGAGCACCCAGGTATGGGGATCGAATATTTTGACACCAACAGATTCGAAAAAGTCGATGATTTCATATAGACGTTCTTCCGTTGTAAACCTGACAACAGGAAGTGCCGATGGCGTCACAGCCCCGCCACTACGCACCCACTCGACATGCAGATACACTTCATCGCCAAACTGGGATTTGATTTGCTTGATCTGCTCCAAGTAGCTATCTGTCTTAAAGCCCGCTTGCAGATACGTCATCGACGCGTCTGTTTTCATTGCCCACAAAGTCGTGTGATTCCATGTAAAGTCGGATACTCCTATGGTTTTACGGTAGTTTTTCGCCTCGATCACATGACCGATATTCCCGCCAAATTGCTTCGCAAGTGCATCCACTAACCGCAATGCATCTTCCGCAAATTCCAACATAACAGCAGCCATTTCTGGTATAATCACTTTGCTAAATGGTATAAAATACGAAGGAATCGGCCACTCCATCGGTGCGATGAGACGTTTGGGAATCGCTTCTTCACGAGCGAGTGCCTCACCAAACTGCATCGCCTGCTCAAATGTAGGGAATTGGGCAATTGCTTGTGCCCATTCGGTCCGCGGTGAAAGTGGAATGGTAACCTCAGTTAAAATGCCCGTAGTCCCGTAATTGTGAATATAGTTAAACAATTCAGAACCTGTAACAACGAGGCGCTGTGGTATTTCCTCCATCGTATAAATCACAGCCTCGTCGACGTTGCCATCCCACAGATTGCCATGCATGATTGAACCAATACCACCAGAACCACCGCTCACGAAGCCTCCAACCGTCGCTTTCACATACGTACTAGGGTAGATGCGAATTTCTTGCCCAACTTCACGTGCTTTCTTATCAATCACACCTAGACGAACTCCGCATTGCAGGCGGGCAAAGCCCAGTCCAATCTCTAGGATTTCATCCATGCGGCTAAGATCCAGAACGATCCCTTTCTGTAAGGGAACGGCCTGACCGTAGTTGCCAGTCCCAGCACCGCGTACCGTTACGGGAATGCCATGGCGATATCCAAAAGCCAACACATCCGATACCTCATCTTCATTACGGGGTGACACCACAACATCAGCGGATGCGATCCCCTGCAGCTGACGATTAAGGACTGGTGAATACCAGTAATAGTCTTTAGAAAGCTTATCTCTTGTTTCTTGATCGATGGATACGATTTCTTTCCCTAGCTGCTCTTCGATCTCATGAACCCAGGTAACTTCCGCTTCCGTGGACATGCTGTCATCACCCTCTCGTCTTAATGGTCCAAGGCGTCATTCACAATGCGCACTAAATCGCTGAATTGTGTTGTTGTTCGGTACGATTCATCTCTTGGAAATGGAACGGGTATATCAATACGTGCTGAGATTTTACCTGGCCTTGGTGTCATAACAACCACACTTGTCGATAAGAACACCGATTCGAACACATTATGTGTTACGAACAACACGGTCATTGATTTATCCTGCTGCCAAATATTAAGCAGCTCCATTTGCAGCGTTTGACGCGTGATTTCGTCCAATGCACCGAACGGCTCATCCATCAGCAGCAGCTTCGGCCTCGAAATGAGCGCTCGCGCGATGGATACACGCATTTTCATACCACCTGAAAGCTGCCTAGGCAGCACTTTCATGTAATCCTTCAATCCAACAAGCTCGAGCACTCGCTCCGCTTCTTGTTGTTGGGTCTTCTTATCCACTCCGCGTAATTCCAGCGGCAGCTTCACATTCGCTTCAACCGTCGACCAGGGTAAGAGCGTATGATCTTGAAACACAAAAGCGATGTCACTTTGCTTGCGCGCTTCCTTCGGTGTTGTTCCAAAGACATCCAACGAGCCTTTGCTCGGTTTGGATAAGCCTGTGATGATTTTAAAAATCGTCGATTTCCCGCATCCCGATGGACCTACAAAGCATAAAAATTCACCTTCTTGAATAGTCAGATTGACATCCTGCAAGGCAATCGTTCCGTTCGGATAAGTCTTAGAAAGATTCGTCATGCTCACGAAAGTAGAACCTGCGGCTTGGGGGCTAGCTGTATCTATTAGAGAAGAATGTTTCGACATGCTTGTCATCTCCTATACGTGTTAGTGGCTTACCAGATCTACTTGCTGATTTTGAGGGATTGCATATCGAAAGCTTGAAATTCAAGCAGTGCCTCTGCGATATAAGTCCCATACTTATCCGTCATCGCCTTGCCTTTGGCCATTGTTGCCGCTGTTGCATCTCCAGAAACGCCGGTATGAGAAAGATCATCCATCACCCAAGCGAAGGCACGATTCCGTAGTGCCAGATACCGAGATTCGGGGTAATTCGGATACTCCGTTGGCGCCACATCCATGTCCACCCAATGCGGCATCGCCGCCATGACGATGGATGTCTCCATATCACCTGCATGAATGCCAGCCTGTTTCTCTATCGGTGTTATCCATTCATCTGCGCCGCCGAGCCCACCGGGATCTAAACGAAACACAGCTAAACCTGTTTCGATGCGAATCTCCCTCCCCATCATGTTCAACAGATCGGTATTCCCGCCATGCGAGTTAACGAGAACGAGCTTTTGAAAGCCGCTACGCCGAAGGCTTTTAGCAATATCCATCACGACAGCCATTAACGTTGTTGCCGATAAGGTGATCGTACCTGCATGACCTAGATGCTCTGTGCTCTTCCCGTAGGGTATCGCTGGAAGCAGCCATATGTTCGAATGGTCAGGAAGCTGCTCGAAAGCTTCTGTCAACAGCACTTCAGAGATTAATGTGTCGGTAAACACCGGCATATGTGGACCGTGTTGCTCAACAGCCCCGACTGGCAGCACGATTAAAGCATTTTCCTTGGGAATCTCAGCTACTTGAAGTTTACTAAGGCTTGGGAAGAAGCATTGATCCCAGGCTTTCCCTTGATAGCGATTGAATGTCATGCTGAGCACCTCCTGTAAGATGGATCATCTATTTGCGAAAAAAGAACCAAACTCTTCCTAGAGGGGTTCTTTCTACTTTCGAATTTAAAGGGTTACGCACCCTAGCTCTTCTTGATTTGAAACTGCTTGATAGCCGCCGCAATGTCCGCTACTCGCTCACCTAATCGTGCTGCCATCAGCAACTCCCTAGGATCTGGCGAAAGGGAACTGTCCGGTCCCGCTAAAGTGGATGCCCCATAAGGCGAGCAGCCAATCGCATCGGCGGTTAAATACTCTGGATTTTCCGAATACGGCAACCCTACAAAGATCATACCGAAATGAAATAAAGGTACCATTGCGGTTAATATCGCTGCTTCATGCCCCGTATGGATGGATGCTGTACTATTAAATATGCCGGTCGGTTTGCCCTCAAGGGCACCCTCGATGCAAAGATCTCCAGCCATCTCAAGGAACAATTTAACTTGCGCCGGCATTGAGCCGTAATACGTCGGGAACCCCCAGAGGATGCCATCAGCCCAGCGCAGATCATCATTTGTTGCGATTGGAATTTCTTTTTGCAACGCTAGTGTAGCTTCATACTTCGAATAACGATCCGTTAAACGAAATTGCTTAGATAATGTAGTTGAGTTAGATGTTTTCTCTTCCATGGCAGGACGTCTGTCTTTATCAGATTGGATCACACGGTTTACATCTGCAGCCATTTCCGGTATACGTACAATTCTTACAGGATGCGCACCAGATTGGCTGGCACCATCTGCAACGGCTTGCGCCATCTGATATACGTGACCAAAAGCGCTGTAATAAATGACCAACAGATTAGCCATCTTAACGGTTCACCCTTTCGCGAATTCGGGCTTTTGGAACGATACAGCTTCACTTGCCTCTTGCCAGAACTTGGCTAACGCAATGTTGTTCCAACCAGCTTTCGTGCCAGGTGATCTGACGAAGCGTCCTTGGCTGTACACCCATCTGCGTTCAGGAAGCATGGTAAATATCTCTTCAATTGAATGACCATCGACGACAACGAAGTTGGCTGGACGACCTTCAGCGATCCCATAGGCCGTAAGTCCAAGAACATTAGCAGGCGCTTCCGTGATCATCCGCAGCAATGTGCGAAGATCCGCGGGTCTGCCCATATGCGCAGCATAGGAAGAGATCAGTGCTATTTGAAGTAAATCCCCTCGCCCGAAGGGGTGAAAAGGATCATGTATGTTGTCCGACGCAACCGCAATTGGAATACCACTCTCATGAATTTGCTTCAAGCGAGTTACGCCTCTTCTCACAGGGAATGAATCATGTCTGCCTTGCAAATACAAGTTAACCGCAGGCAAGGAAACTGCCTTAAGCTTGGCTTCTGCCATTTTGTCAATGATGCCGCCTGCATCCTCATCAGTCATCGAGGCTAGTGCACATAAGTGATCAACGGTCACTCTGCCCTCGTAGCCTGTTTCTTTCGTGCGCGCTGCCACATATTCAACAGTTCGCATCTGGGGATTATCAGTTTCGTCACAGTGTAGATCAATCGGTACATCGTATTTCTCTGCCATTTTGAAAATAAAATCAATATCTTCCTTCGGTGTTAACGATAAATGGGGAGCACCACCGATGCCATCCACACCCATTCGTAAGGCTTCCTCAATAGCTTCATTATCCAGAGACATGAAATTGTAGGGACACATTGGGAAAAGCTGCAAAGTCATGTAAGGTGCTAAGGCTGCTTTGGCTTCCAGTGCGGCTTCAATTGTGCGTAATGCGATGTCACGTGAAAAGCGAAGATTGAAATCCAGATGAGTGCGAATATGCGTGGTCCCAAAAGACAGAGCCTGCAGCGCAGATCGCATCATTCTTGCTTTGATCTCGTCTTTCGAGAACGTAGGCGATGCCGCTGAATAGTTTCTAACAGCCTCTTCCAACGTACCGCTGATATTCTCAACTGTTGTTAACGAGAATGCTTTGTCGAGATGCATATGCGAATCTACAAAGCCTGGCAGTAGCATTTTACCCTGAAGATCAAGCGTTATGACTTTGGACGTTTCTAGCTTTTGATCAGGCTTCCATAACTCGAGCATGGTTGAAATGGAAGCAGCGGCATCCGCTTCTTGTTTCCGAATATGCGTCCAACTTCCATCACGAATCGAGAGACAAAATAATTCCCTTTCATCTAATAATGGCAATCGGACATTACATAGATCGATGTTGCTGTTAGAAACCAATGCCGCCACCTCCTGAAGTTTTATGTTGCGTATTGTTTATTTCTTAGGCAAGAATTGTGTCGTGAACACTTTATCAATATTCTCAGCCGTCTTCAGAACACCAACTTCAACCAATTGCTTCTGCACTTCTTCCCATCTCTCTTTGGTCATAATGCCCGTTCCTTTGGTCGCTGCATCGCCACCGAATACAAAGTCCATTTCTTTCGCTGCACTGTACTTCATCATATCGAGGCCCATGTCTGGGTTCTTCGTTTGAATGGCTGGATTAATCTCATCGGAATGATCTTTGTAGTAATCCCAGCCCTTCACTGTCGCTTCAACGAAGGCCTTAACTTGATCGGGATGCTCTGCAATCATTTTCTCCGTTGTGAAGTATACGCCAGCATAGATTTTATAACCAGAATCGGCAACGAGCAGCGTACCGTAGTCAATCTTTTGTTGATCCATTGTGAATGGCTCTGAGGTCACATAGCCTTGCGTTAGTGCCGTTTTGTCACTCACAAAATTCACTAACTGTCCTGTATATTTCATTTCTTGTGCGTTTGTTAATTTGTATTTGTTTTTGATGAATTGCCAGAAGCTCGCCGTTGATGCTACGTACACTTTGTGCGTATTTAAATCTCCGAAATCTTTCACACCGGAATCTTTATGATAAAACAGGGCTTGTGGACTCTTCTGCATCGAGGTTGCAATCGCTACTACAGGTATTCCCTCTTGTCTCGCTACCAAAATGTCATCACCATTCGCCATGCCGAATTGGGCTTTACCGGAAGCAACGATCTGTGTCGAGGATACGGAAGGACCACCTGGCATCAAGGTCATATCGAAACCTGCATCCTTGTAATACCCTTTCGATAGTGCTGCGAAATTCCCACCGTGCTCAGGCTCGGCGAACCAGTTCAACACCACCGTTGCTGGAACAATCGGTTTGGCGGCTGGTGCCGCTGATGCTGCAGGAGAAGCCGCCGCCGCCGTTGGTGCTGCTGTTGGCGCTGACGAGGAAACGGGAGTACTGGAACTTCCACATGCGGCTAGCAAACTAGAAATCATCACTAAACTTAGGGATACAGCTCCTGGGCGTTTCGTTGCAAGTGCCAGTGTACGTTGAAATCGTTTCATGGTTAACTTCCCCTCCATATTTGGTTTTCTATGTCTACAAATCTTGTTTAACCTTGAGTCAAATATACGTTTCACGGCTTGTCTCCGTCAACGAATAGACTGACGTTTTGTATTTTTTCACAATAAAAGTACGCCTTTTCATTACTTTTCCAACTATATGATTATTGTAAAGTGAATATTATTGATTAAAACCGAACATTAAGCTCCGAACTATATCGTCCCAACTACCACACCTAATTCTTTTAACCAACGGCGATACGCAATTGAGAAGCGATCCACTTTATGATTCAGTTCGACTTGAAGATCTAGAGGCAGCAGCTCAGGCTTCTGCGTCTCAATGACCCTAGCATCCTGTTCAAACACGATGTCTTGGAATTTAATGAAGTTTGCATCATCAACATCATACGCGTAGTTACGAGAAACCATCATGAAGACGACGCATTCTTCAGCAGCTACAGGCAGTACGGTGAGCATAATCCATAACGTTTGACCATTACTTGGATCCGCCTTCGATAACCTAGCAGACAGTGGCCGATACACTTCCTTCCTATAGACATAAGTGGTGCCTTCGCTTTTATCTGAACCGGAATGCGCAACAGGCTGGAAAATCGGAATATTTTCGATATAGATGCGATCCTCTTCCTTCACAACCTGGAAATCAGGAAGCTCTGCATAGTCTGGGTGACCTAGTAAATCCTGATGCACGAACATTAAGTGAGCGAAGTCTGTGAAATTTTCAATCACACGTGTTCCAGCTGCGGCAACCTTATACGGTCCACAAGGAAGTGGGTGGTACTCCGGATTCGCAAACTCCTCAAAATGTGGAATAGGAGCTGCTGTTTCACCGATACACACCCAGATGAAGCCATATTTCTCTTCACATGAATACGTAACAGCTTTCGCCCGAAGTGGAATTTTCTCCCCTTTAGGCTGTGCAGGAATACAAACGCATTGTCCAGAGGAGTCGTACTGCCAGCCATGATACGGACAAACCAGCACATCATCCTTGACCCACCCTTTGGATAACATGGCTCCGCGATGGACGCATAGATCTTGCATGGCGTGAACGCCTCTACTGGAGCGGTAAAGCGCTACTCTTTCTCCTAAAATAATGACACCCACAGGCTGGTCCTTCAGATCGGACGCAAGGAATACCGCATGCCAATCATTTTCTAGAACGGGATCGTGTAGTCGTTGTAATGCCATAAAAACCATCCTCCTCTTATTGGACCTACATGTGATTTGCAAAAATAGGATATTGTCCCGCCAACTTGTTGCGAAGTACATCTACTCTGGCTTGTGCTCTCCTTAAAATTTCCTGCTCATCGATCCATGTGCTCTTCCCATGTTCCACAACGACTTGCCCGCCTACCATCACCAAATCAACGTCATTCCCGTTGGCGTTATAGACAAGTGCCGAAGATGCGCGATGCACGGGGCTAATATGGGCTTTCATCATATCTACTGTGACTAGATCTGCTTTCTTTCCTGGTTCTAGGCTGCCCAGATCTTGGCTTCGGCCTACTGCCTTTGCGCCATTCACCGTTGCCATTCGCAGCACATCCATTGGGGGCAGCAATGTGGCATCCAACTCATTCACTTTGTGTAAGCACGCAGTAAACTTCAATACTTCGAGATTATCTTGGCAGTTGTTGCTGCCAGGGCCATCTGTTCCCAGGGCTACATTGATGCCCATCCGCAACATCTCAGGCACCCGAGCAACTCCGGAAGCTAGATACATATTCGAAACGGGACAATGGATAACGGATGCTTGTTTATCTTTAATTAGCTCGAGCTCCCCGTCATCCAGCCAAACACCATGAACAACCTGCGTCTGATCGCCGAGTAAGCCTACTTCGTTAAGCAGCTCCAAATTTCTAAGTCCATATCGCGCCATCGTTGTATCGATTTGTTCACTCGTTTCTGCGACATGTACATGAGAAATGAGCTTGCGATCTCGACTGAACACAGCTGCTCGTTCGAGGTACTCTCGGGAACAACCATATAAGTTGAGTGGTCCTAGCGCTATTCGGATGCGACCGTTCGCTGCACCTTCCCACTGATCAAGTAATGCATCAGTAGCATTGAAAATCTGCTCACCAGTCTCTCGCAGGCGAACTTCCCCAGCTAAGTCGGAGCCTCCTCGTGCCAAATGTCCACGAATCCCCGAATCGACCATTGCCCTTAGCACGCTCGCATCATTCTCTGGGTACGTGTGGATGTAGTGATGATCCATCATATACGTAGCCCCTGATTTCAGATTTTCAATACACCCGATCAGTGCAGCCAGATAGAAATCCTCCGGCTCCATTGCGAGACTCATCGGCCAAATAATCTCTTTCAGCCATTGGGCTAAGGGAGAGTGGTCCGATACGCCACGCATAAACGTTTGGAACAGATGTGTATGGCCATTCACGATGCCGGGGATCACTACTTTTCCCTCAGCGTTGTACCGATATGAAGCCTCTTGGAGAAGATGATCTAAGCTGCCATCTGACTTCCATTCGCCAACTTCACAGATGACATCGTGTTCCATGTACACATAGCCTGGCTTGAACATTTGATTCGTAGCATTCATCGTCAGGACGGTTCCGTTGTAGATGAGTTTTTTGGACATTTGACAGCTCCTCGCGTTATATTGTCTAACATTTAACTCACTTTAATAATTTTGTGTTATATTAATTGACACGATTATATGCAGACTTTGTAATGTGGTCAACACCATGTGTAAATGTACAGCGTAAAAATAGTTTCGTTTATTTAGAAATTTGGCAATTTTAGATTAACATTCGTTGCAAATTCGTTGATTTTAGCGACATATTATGAAAAGAGTAAGGAATACTGAGCAATTGTATATATTTCCAGACTACGAAATGGAGTGAGGTTTATGTTAGATTTGCATGATCTGGACCCTGTCGATCAAGAAATTATTAAATTGCTGCACGAGAACAGTAGAATGTCCTATGCGAAAATCGGTGAGATTCTAAGTCTATCGCGTGTCGCGATTCAAAAACGTGTTGAAAACCTAATCGACAATGAAATTATCGAGAATTTTACGATACGCTTGAATGCAACAAAGTTAGGGAAGGTGGTTAGTGCTTTCTTCGAAGTGGAAGTGGAGCCGCGCTACGCGGAGGAAGTTGGAAACACACTTTCAGCCGACCCGAATGTGGTGTCGATCTACCAAATGACAGGAACCAGCTCCCTGCATATGCATGCCTTATTGAAGGATGATGCTGCGTTGGAGGCATTCCTCTATAAAAATATCTACAAATTGAACGGCGTTGTGCGCGTGAACACCCAAATGGTGATTAAAAGGTTCAAACAGGGAACGGGTTTGGAGCTTTGATTTGGACTATCGGATGCGACTAGTTATATGAGGTTGTTTGCCTTCGACTCGGCAGGCGAGAAGGCTTAGATCCCTCAAACCCAATTAACCGGAAAACTACTAGCATGACTTCCAGATGTTGAGTCGAGGAAGAAAGAAGAGAAAATATTGGCTACTATAAGGGAGCTTGTGGGTGCGGTACTGTTGATGGTTATGGATATAGGCTAGTTGGTGAGGTGAAGGCTTGATAGTAATGCTGCTGAATATGAGAATTGTGGCAGGTTTGGGTGTTAAGTTGCATCATTGGGTCCTTTAAGACCTCTTTGTCGCTCAAACTTCTAAAACTTCTAAAACCTTCCAAACCCCTAAAACCTCTTAAACCTCTTAAACCTCTATAACCCCTATAACCCCCTAAAACCTCTAAAACCCAATTAACTGGAAAAACTCCAGCTATTTCGTCAGTTTAAGTTGAAATTTATAGATTAGATGGAAAAAGTACATCTAATTCCCTCGCTTCTGTTGATTTCGACGCTTTTGGCTGAAAATAGCTGTACTTTTTACAGTTATTTCTAATAAAACGAAGGATAACACGAAATTAACTACATATTATCCATCTATTTACTTTCAGTGGAGCACCTAGGGTTGGGATTGGATTGAGGTTGGGATTGGGGTTCGGGTTCGGGTTCGGGTTGGGGTTGGGATTGAGGTTCAGGTTCGGGTTCGGGTTCGGGTTCGGGTTGGGGTTGGGGTTTGGGTTCGGGTTCGGGTTCGGGTTCAGGTTCAGGTTCAGGTTCAGGTTCAGGTTCAGGTTCAGGTTCAGGTTCAGGTTCAGGTTCAGGTTCAGGTTCAGGTTCAGGTTCAGGTTCAGGTTCAGGTTCAGGTTCGGGTTCGGTACAAGTGCGGGCACTATTGGAGGTGGCGTTGCAGCACTTTGCACAAGCCCTTCACCAAACACAAAAAGCTGTTTCCAAGTAGATCCCTCCACTTGGAAACAGCTTCCCCATGCTACAGCTTCAAGCGATACATCGCTTTGTTTTCTAACCCGCGAATCATTGGCGTCCATGACTCGGACTCCGGAGTGACGAGCAATGTGTCCTCGACCATTTGCAGCTTCGCATCCATCGAGTCGATGTAATGGAGAGCGATTGCTTCCGGTAGCTGCGGTAGTACGGGACTTCCCCACTCTGGCAAGTTGTGGTGAGAAAGGACAATATGTTGCAATCCAATAACGAGATCGGATTGAAGATCTAGCCCAAGATGCAGAGCTGCCTCTGTAATCCAGTTGGATGCCATGGAGATGTGACCCAGCAGCTTCCCTTGCACGCTATAGTCGGAAACGATGCCGAGCTGTGCGATCATTTCTTCTGGCTTCGCGATATCATGAAGAATAATACCAGCTTTAATCAAGTCAGCATTGAGAAATGGCCGCTGTTTGCAAATAAACTCACCAAGCTCCAGCATACGAACGATATGATAGGCAAGCCCTGCAAAATACGCATGGTGATGCGTCTTAGCCGCTGGATAATGGTCCAGCTTATCCCCGACCTTCGCCACACAAAACGAAACGATAGACTGAATCGTTGGATTCGTAATACTCGACAACACGCCATTAATCGTATGAATCAGATCAGCTGGACTGATCGGTGCGGAACGAATAAAATCAGTGATTTGCACACCATCTTCCGGCAGTGCTTTGCGAATCTTCCCTACCTTCACTTGCAAGCGTTCGCGGTACAATTGAACAAGTCCCTGTACCTTCACTAAGGTCATTGGGAAGAAGGTCTCTTTATCCGCAGCGCTAACGTCCCACATTTTGGCAGATACTTGTCCACTCGCATCACAGAGTACAATATCCATGAAATCTTTGGCAGGTGTTGTATTCGTCTGTTTGACTTCCAGCTCTTTAATTAAATAGAAACCTGTAAATTCATCTGGTGCTTGTAAATGTTTAATCAATGTCATGTGTGTGCCTCCAATAATCAATAGGAACATTATACTACGAAATGCCCCCAATTGATTAGTGGTCCACCTAGAAATTTATGTTTATACCTAACCTTTTACATAACATACTCACGAAAAACCTCATTTAAATACACGTATTTGCTACTTGGATATTTGAATCCGAGAAAAAAACCAGAGAAATCAATCTGAACAGATACCAGTCTCCGACTCGTTACTGTACTTCGTATCAGATGATTTAACAAGGTCTCATTCTGCGTATTGATTGCCTTCACGATCAGTGCCGCGTAACTCCGATTGCAAATAATTTCCCGATAAAGAGGAAGGACCGCCTTTGCGATCGCACGATTTATCGCGGAACTGAACGTGAACTGCACTTGGCCTGGACGAATCGTCGTTCCATTCGTAATCACAAGCAGTGGTTTCGGCAGCGGAAAATCGACGAACCACCCCACGCCATTCGACGCCAATGCCGAAAGTGGCTCTGAACCGATAACGGAGCGCAGCAGCTTATTCATGCGCGCAATATCGGCCTCCCGCACGGCCTTCGCCCATTGGATGGAGAACGAACGGCTGCTCGCCAACTTACGATAGAAAGGCAACATAACCGTAGCGACTTTACGAATGGCATACACGCGTTGTTGGATTGGTTTTGCCACGTGCAAGCTAGCTTTTCTTTTGATTTTGACCAGTCGCTTACTCGTTCCGTATCTATTCATCTGTCACACTCCCAATCACCATATAGAGTAGACTATTACTTGTGGTGGGCGATGGTGTGGGCTTAGGCCGAAACAAAAAAAGCCTGCTTGAGCTTATGCTCAGGCAGACTTTCAAACACGCTCATAAACGCCTCACAATTACCTCGTCACGAGACTCATTCCAATCCCAATGGTAGCCTAGTTCTTCCGCAAGTTTCCCCCAGCTTACGAGCACGAAATTGTTCAGCACTTGCACGTCTGCCGAAGAAATTGTTCCATTCCTTCCCATAAACGTGTATTGAATGCTTCTATTTTCTTCATCATATGTAGCATCGCCTTGGCCTAGCTTCTCGAACGTTTGACTGAGTGGCACCCAAGGGACGCCTCCAATGACAATGGGCTTGATCCCGTCGTAAGTGATAGCTTGACCTTCAAATCTAATTCGGATAAAAGGTAAATGATGCGCGATTTTATTGCCTTTCAGCAATGTAATCCTTCCATTGTCCAGCTCTGCCCGCTCCCCTTCTGAGAGATGAGCAATTTTATTCTTTGCTACCTGGTTATGCAACTTGATCTGATAAGTCTGCTCCATTCGCTTATGAAGACGAGCGATCTCCTCTGGAGTCGTCGATTTCAGGCTTCTTCCCTGCATCTGAGCCATCAATACGCCAATCGACTCCCCAGCCATTGCCCCGTTCGGCTGAATTCTTGCGCTTCCGTAAGCCACAGCGGTTGCACCAACCAGCTTCCCAGCGGTGACAACGTTGTCATAATCATGAAGCAAATAACTTCGTAGAGGCATCCCATATTTATCCGGACGCCCAATTGCCAAACCCTCCCGATTCGAGCGTGACCCTTGAATATCCATGAAATACCCGCCGACACTCACGTTATCCCAGAACATCCGTCCACTCATTAAATCCGATGCCTGCAGCACATATTCCGTTGGATAATGGTTGAACTCACGAACGTACAGATCATTCGGCTCTCCACTTAGTTCCAACTTCTCGAAGCCAGCCATATGTTTGCGAAGATGATCGCGTATGAAAGGCATTTCTTCTTTGGCGAGCTTCATCCCTCGTTCGACCGTTTCCTCCCTGCTTGGATCGATGCCGTATACCTGAAGCGCGTTAATAATAATTTCCCCGTTACCTTGATTAAGAATGTTCAATCCTCGGAGATTAAGTTCGTTCTTGTTGTGCAATTCATAGGCCGATACGATTGGCGGAAACCCATATGCGATGTGTGAATTCACGTAGCTTTCAGGTCCGAATGTATGAGCACGCTCGATCTTCGTCATTTTCCAAAACTGAGTTTGAAACTTGTCCCAATCGACTCCCTTAAATTTCATCATGTATGTGCCACTCATATATTCGCGTTCTTTGCTCCCATAAAGCGCTTCCAACCCAGGTAGCGGCTGTACATCAAGCTTACGAATCAAAGCAGCGTCATCCGAATTATCAACAAGATAAGAAGGCTTCACCATTCGCTTTTTCCCATCACCGTCTTGGTAGGCGAGAGAAATAACCTTATTACCTGTCACTTTCAAGTCTTCAAGCACGATGTTTTTCTCAACGGGGATACCTTCAATAAGCTTGTGAAAATAATGGGCAAAATCCGTTTTCGTGCGGATACTTCCTTGTGTGTACTGTTGGAATAGCTCCTTCATACCACCTTGCATAAGCAGAGTGCCTTCATCATCATAGGTTCCATCGAGATAGAGCATCTCTCCCTGAATGAGTTGTCCGCCTAGTCGCTCTTTCGTTTCGAGGATTAATACGTCAAGACCTTCCTTCTTCGCCTTTTGAGCTAGATACATGCCTTCTAGTTCTGTTCCCATGACAACCACATCAGGTTGAAAGGTCGAATGCGTATGTAAGGTAAATCCTCCATCACTGTCTCGGAGCAGCCCGAAGTAGCCTAATACTCCGCAAGCTATCGTAGTAAGTACGAGAATGCTGAAAATCCATGTCGATTTCACATTACTAGTTAGCCAATTTTTCAAAAAGTTCATCACCCTGCTGCATCAAATAAGTGCTTTCCCTTATTGTATGCATAATACAGAAAAAAACCAACAGGAAAATGAGCATAAAAAGGCCACCCGATTTCACACTGAAAGGAGATGACTGTTTAATAAATGATTTACCAATGGTTATTTATTTGTAACGGGCTAATTAAGTATAATAATCCAGTAAAAGCAACTAAAAAGCCCTGCCTAATCTCCATAGCGCATCCTCGGGAGATTAGTGGCAGACTTTCGTAAAACTTTTGTAATTATTACGATACACGCGTATAAGTGCATTATTTCGCAACAATCTTGGCAGCGGCTGATTCGGCAAATTGAACTCGTAATTGTTCTTTGCGCTCCTCGCGCTCTTGTGGTTTCATACGGGGACACGTATAGCAATAGTATCCGCCTTCCGTTCGGTAGTACATGCAACAGGCTGTCTTCAGTTTAATTTTCGTGTCGAGCTCGCCAGGATACCCAGGGTAATCCACAGTCACAACCTTGGTATACAAGGGATTCCGAAGTTGGCCGAATACTTCACCTTTCAACTCTTTCGTAACGAATAGATGGTCCTCCTCATAACGAGCTTGCCATTCTTCTGATGTATTCGCTTCTTTCCATTGTCCAAAAATAAACCGAAGGCGCATCGGTACGATTTTCCACAAATGATGAATGTCCATATCTGAGGCGACGGCGATCGCTTCGACAATTGGCCGGATAGTCCCAGCATACCAACGGGATAGGTGTTCTTCGCGCCATTCATTTCGAAGTCCGCACTGTGGACCGTTAAGCTCCTTTAGTTCTTGGAGCACAATACGGAATTCAATGAAGCCCTTCTCACTTCGATACAATTGCAGCTCCCACAGCTCCGGAGACAAATCAAATAATTCATCATGTGTAACCATATATTGCATCGCCGCATTCAGACTCCCAAGACGGCTGATCAAATAGGCACCAGCAGCAGCAGGTTCCAGCGCTTTCATCAGCGGCGAGTAAGCAATTAGGAACTCTTGCATCCCTTCCTCCGTTAAAAGAAGCTGCCCTGCCATTGTGAGAATCGGGTCCGGATGGGACTCCGTCGTAACTCCGTAATTATCCGCTATATAAGCCAGAACCGATGTGCTCATATTTCTCTCTCCTTGTCGTTAGCGTATTTCACCCGCTAGAAACCTCTTTGGAACTAGTATAACATTTCCTTCCATCTTTGAAATAACTAAAAAAGTCTGCATGCTCTCCGAAGCGTAGCTACAGGAGATTAAGCAGACTTTTTGTAATGAAATGAGTCCGTTACACGAGGAAGGTACGTAATACAGCAGATACTCTCGCTTACTTCAGGAAGTAAAGCCCTCCTAAATAAACAATTCCATCTGCTTCACGTCCCCTAATCTTTCCAGCGAAATCGGCGCATGATCACGGAAATAAGCTTGATTAATTTCCTTCTCCTTGGTCATGACCAGCTTGCTTCCATTCGCTGCCTGTCTCAGCCTACAGCTAAAGACGACTGGGAAATAATCTTTGAGGAATTTGCCTTCCGCATGCGCAGTTAGTGCGATAATCTGAAACCCAAGCTGCTCCGCAATAAAAAATACTGGACTCAACACATGGTCACTCGATGCCTTCCCGAAGGGATTATCGAGGATCACAGTGCGATGTCGCTTCATGTTCGCTTGAATATGCTGCCGTTTCTCCGCGACATAGTTGAGTAGTCCTAAGAATAACGTCATATTTTTGCTCCATTTTTCCCCACCAGACCAATTATTAGACTGTTCCCATGAGAACGAGGCTTTCGTCACATTATTCTCATTGGTTACTTTACGGCAGGAGACTTTCATCACTTTTTCTTGCAGAACAATCTGCAGAAGCTGCTTGGTATCCAGCCATTTTTCAAGTTCCTTGCGAACCGTTGATTTCACTTCTTGATCGTTATCATCGCGGTAATGTCCTTTTTCTAGTTCGGTCAAAACCCATTCCAGATGCTTGCGCAGATGATCCTTCGCCTCCAGTTCATCCCACTCAGGAATGAGAAAGGAGAAAATATGCTTCCACTGGTCATCGACTTTAACTCTCGTTTTATTCGGAATATCTCGAAGTTCAGACGCGATCAGCTTCACATGGCTGTGCACATGAATGATATACTGTTCGAGCTGTTGATTGTGCGTGCGCATCGTCTCTTCCGCAACATGGTTGACGCGTTCAATACGGCTGTGCATTTTGTGCTGAAATTGCGTCAGCTCCTGATAGTTGTCCTTTTTCTCGACGCCTTGCTCGGCCATATCTCTCATCTTGACGTCCTTGATTTGTTTCCGGCAAAAATCAATAAAATGCAGTCTAGCCTTTTTCACCGTCGACTCTTCTGTTTCTAGTTCTTTCATCCAGGCGGTTAGCGACGCCACAGATTTCCGCACCGTTTTCATACGGTCATTCAGGAAATCCACTTTCTGTTCCTGAGTCATAAAAGCGGCTTGAACGAGTGGATTTTCAAACCCGTGTAAAATTTTATATTGATTTAAGTAATCGATCACGTCACCGATTTTACTTAATTGCGCCTGAATATGCGTAGACTGCTGCTGTAAGCCAGATCTCATCCGCTGTAGACGAGTATCCTCACTTTGAACGTGAACATCCACAGCGCTCAGCGACTCCGTAAAGGTCAGTGGCTGTTCACCCTCATGTGAACCACTATACTGCTCAACCAGTAACTTAATTCTTGCAGTCAGTTCATTAAATTGCTTGTCGACGCGAGCAAATTCTTCCTTATCCCGCTTCAATCTTAATTCGTATTCTTTGAGTTCTGACAATAGCTGCGACATCTGATCTTCACCCGTCACAGAGAAGGCGAGATCCTCGTTCAAATTCAAGTCCGCTTGTTCCAAGCGAAGCTTGTTCATCTCACGTTCCAACGTTGTTCTACTAGCCTGAGCATGCTTTAACTCCGCTTCGAGTTGCTGGCGACCTTGGGAGATATGATTGAGCTTGAGATGCAAATCTTTTCTTTCTGTTTTCAACCAATCCATGCTTTGCTTTGCTGCAATGGGCTGCACATCTCTTAATTCCATATACAGTTCTTGACCTTGAAGACTCGCTTTCTCTGTTTTTAAAACATTCAATCTGCTCTTCACGGATTCACTCTGCAGCTTTGCTTGCTCCATCGAGCGCCGCCTGCCCTCCAGCTTATTTTGCTGATCGTCAGAGAGCTGGGCAAGCTGGTCGATGGCACTGTTCAACGTAACGATTTCTTTGCCCAACTCGGCGTATTTCCGCCCTTTTTCAATCCAACCTTGAAGCTGAACCATTTCTTCCTTTTGCTCATCCAAAACCGCATTATGCTGTAGCATCGTCTGCTCTACTAGCCGTATGGATTTCTTAATGATATCCTCTTGACCCTCTAGCTCACGCACAGCTTCACGTGTAATCCCTACACACCGTTCCATTTCTTGTACGACCTCGAGCGGGTATACCACTAGGAATCGACTAAAAGCAGCTTGAAGATCTGAAGCGCGCTGCAGCTCGCTTTCCTTTTCTTTACGCGCTGTTCGAACTTCTTCTCCTTTCAAGGAGATCGTTTGCTTCCAAATGACGAATTCCGCATCCTCCGCATTATCACGCCAATGCTGCGGTTCAACCCACGCCCTATCTTCCACCACTATCGGTGTTTCACTATTCGCCAGACGAGCCGCTTCCTGAGAAGAGATCACTTGGATCGGGAACTGCATATCCTCTGCATACTGCCTCAGTTTGCTAACTACTCCCCCAACCTCATCTTCAGTTGTAATCAACGTTACAGACCAGAGGGGGTGAGTCATTGCTCGTTCGGTTAACTCTAAACTCTGTAAATATTGAATACCTGTCTCCAATAAGGAGAACTGATTTCTCCATTTTTCCACCAAGCCTTGTACGTAGAGATCCGCAAAAAATGTAGGTTGGCCGTTGTAATCATCAATATAGCGGAATGCGAGACGTTCTTTCAACAAGTAAGCTTCCTTCTCCAGCAGCAGCTTTTCCGTAACCTCGCTAAGCCGCTCTTCTATCGAACTTTGCTTCTCATACACGGAGGAAAGCCTCCCCCATGAAGACCTGTAAGAAGCAATGTCTTCAAGTATGGATTGATGCGCTTTTTTAAATGCTTCTAGATTTTGCTCTGCACTGGCACGTTCGACGTAGGCGATCTTGAGGCTTTCACTAACGCCTGCTAGTTGACTCTCGCTTTCCTTTTTACCGAATGCCAAATCCTTATTCATCTGCACCAACAGCACATTGCTCTCATCCAACTTCTGATAACGCTCAATCCAGTCTGCCATGCTGCCTTCCATGCTCTCCACAGCCGGATTGGCCAGAACATTCTCTCTCAGCTCTTCTTTATCTTTCTCCCGGGCTTGCACAATCGATCTATGCGCAATGAGTTGCTTGTTCAAGGCTTCTAGTTCACTTGAAAGCTCATTCAGAATCGTTTCCTCTAGGCTCAACCTATTCGCATGAGCAGCTACTTCCTGACTGAGCTTCACTTCTTCAACCTGCCACTCCTGCTCCATCTTGCTGTAGATACTGCGAATTTGACCGCCATTCTCGATCCACGCGTTCCGCAGAGCATCCTCTTCTTGGGTATGACCGAAATGTTCAAGTTCGCGCTGCACATAGTTCATGCGCTCCTCGGCAGAGGTCCACTGCTGCCTGTAATCGGCCAAACGCAACGAATAGTAGCCCTCTTTCGCACCCCGTACAAGTTTTTCTTTGAACTCAACGTCGTCCTCGACCAATTTGAGCTTCGTTTCCAAAACAGACTGCTCCTGCTTTTCCTTTGCAATATGCAGCGAGTCCTTCTTTTGAGCCAATACTCTCAACTGTTGGTCGCATACCGCCATTTGCTGATGCCACCCCGAGAGCTTAGCGGATTCCTCATTTTTCTGCTCATTGACAAGCAGCCAATAGGCTTTCGTTTCAGCTTGCGCAGCTGCATACGCTACTTGCTTCGTATCCATTGTGGCATAGCGCAGCACATACTGGTCCAATTCCACGAGGATTTTTTTGTTTTCTTCGATCTTTTCTTTTAACTCTTTATACTTTTTGAAGCTGTCCCTATGCATTTCAAAATTATTCGCAAACTCGCCTTGTTCATAGCCAGCCATGGCGTCTTCTACTGTCGGAATCAACAAACGATCAAACAACTGTCCAGTCGTTTTGCATTCATCAAAAAAGCTCTCTACCCCGCCCTCTGAGCTATTGATCTTCGCAATCCGTTCCCACTCTGAGGCGATGATATGGTAATCATTTTCCAGTATATTCTTATATTCTTTCATCGTGGATGGCATCTTCGCATTCATTCTTTTTACCGTCATCCCGTGGTAGTAATCATGAATTTCGCCTTTATCCGCTGCTCGAATATGGCCCGCACTCCCCTTCACAAAAGGAATTCGATCAATCGCGTCGGGATCCAGCACCGGATAGTCATATACATACCGATACGAATCAATTCCTGTTGCTGTCAAAAACAAGCTGATGCAGGTCACGACATATCTTCGAGGCCGTTCGCATAGAATCCACTCAATCGCGATATGTGCAGGCCCATTTTCAAGGCTTAATGTATCTTTAATTTTACGTCCAGCCAGCTCCTCGTGCGGCAGAATGGCTTGAATGGCCGACTGGATGAAAACCGTCTTGCCTCCCCCATTTTCCAACAGGATCGCGCCGTTATGCCCATCGAAATGAAACAATTCGTCGTTGTAACGCTTATTTCCATCTTCGTAGACGACATTGGTAAACCGAATTCTAGAGATCGCTGGCATGTTCGCTTCCCTCCCCCTCAAACGCATGGCTTTGATACAAAAACTCCAAAATACCGCGGTTATACTCTAGTTCCATAAAATAACGCTGCACAACCACTTTCGCCTTTTCGGTCAACGTAATTTCTTGATTGCCAATATCGATTACCAGTTCTTGCGCCACGAGAAACTTGCGGACAGAATCCATAAAACTGACCCGGCTGATCGTATTCCCGCTTTGCCTCACGGCCGTCTCCTTGATATCGTCCATGGCACCCCATTTTTCGATCAAGGCTGACCAGTTATAGGAGAATTCCTTCTCCATCTCTTTTAATTCCGCTTCTGGATGAGTCTTTAATAAGGCAATTCGCTCATTCACAAGCTCTGTCCACTCTTCAATCCCGATAAAACTTCTCGTAGGCTCCATCGTTTGATAACTATCATAGAAGGCGCCAATCAACACAATAATACTGACATACATCAGATAAAGATCCGCATTCACCGCGTTCGTCCGCAGATAAGTGCGTTTAATCACTTCATTATTCATATGAAAAGGCGATAGCCTTGTCTCCGGAATCATATACAGCTGTTCGCCGGCAATAATCGTTACGCAATCCACTTCTCGCGCAAATTGATCCACAAGTCCACGTACCGCGTCATCCGCCATGTAGGCTTGCACCCATTCTTTCCCCACTTCGTTATCACGCGCGAGCAACGTGTAGATCCGAAAAGCTTTCATTACTGTTCCATTTTCAAGTCCGATTGTCATCCTGTTCTCCCCACGAAATCAACATATTCTGTATGCTAAACCTGTCATTTACCTGAATGATGTCCTGTTGTTCAATAACGGCCAGACAACGATTACCGAGAAGTGCGTACATGTCTTCCAGCAACGTTCCCTGCTCATCATTCTGCTGCGTATCCAAATCCACTGCCCGTAAAGGGCTTCTCTGATGCAGATAAATCCAAAAATCATAGAAGGCTCTCTCGCCTAGTAAACTTGCATTTTCATGGTTTTCGAACTGTTCGATGAAAAGTTTCACTTCAACTTGCCCCTGCTCTTCCATCACGTGAAGAAGGAGCTCCATCAGATGCTTATACAACTTTTTCTGCATCGTCTGGTACCGATATTCGTCACTGTCTCCGCCAATTTCCAGAAACGTATCATCCCGCTCCTGTCCAGTGCTGTCTTCCAGCAAATTTTGCTCAGACCAAACAGTCAACAATGACCACATTTTCGTCTCTTGCACAGGTAGGAACGGGGCAATGACACCTTTCATCGTCTCCAAAGGCAGCGGCGTACTAAAGATTAGAGAAGCAATATCCTGATCCCAATTAAAGGAGTCCAGTCCCGTATAATATAAGGATTCTTGCGCAGCGCCTAAGGCATGCGATTTTAACACCATACTCTGGTGAAAAAGAACAGAATGCTCGCCATGCACTTTCTCCAACTCATTGGATATCCGCAAAATTAACTCATAAGGGCGTTGATCTGCCTGTCTAACGGTCTGTGCTTGAACGCGATCCTTGGTCTCTTTGACGAATTGTCGTAATTCTTCAAACTCCTCATTCTCCATTTGCAATCGCAAATAAATATCTTCTAACAGACTTTTATAACGACCAAACGTTTCCTCCGACACAATGTTTCTTTTCAACTCATGCTCAAGCTTAATCATCCGTTCCTGCAGTGCTTCCACGTCAATCCGCATTTCGTTAATTTGCCGCAAAGCGCCTTCGAACTCGCCCTTCTCCAACTGTTTGCGCAATACCAACTGATGAATCGACAATTGAAATTCAGTGTAAAATTCTTTGGTCGCAAAAATAAGCTCCAACCCATCCTCGTCGAGCGTGTAGTACTGCGTATTCGTTCTTAAATCGAAGGCATTCGCTTTCAGAATCGATATGTAAATATGCTCCGTCACCCCAGATTCCCAGTTCATAAACGTAAAATCCCGTTTCTTCCCTGTCGTCGGGCGAAACACTTGTGTGATCTGCCTAGCCAGATCCTCGAATCCGGCGTCGTCCATATCAACGAAAATCCCTGTCACCTTTTGAAGAAACTCAGCTAAGTCTTTGACACCTGCCTTGTTGTTTCGCATCAACTTCTGCTCAAAAAAATAAAGCAGCGAGAGCAGCCCAAGTTCCATAAAATCAATCGGTTTGTTTTGTCGATCCGTTTGCCGCTTTCTCTGAAGCTCAAAGAGCGGGTCAAAAAGTGCCAGCTTGGTCATCCGTTCCCGAAATCCGGAAATCACCTGACCAATTTCTACGTAATCCATGCTGTGTGCCTCCAAATCTTGCAAAGCTCTTGTGTTGATAATATTTCTTGGGGAAAATAACTGCCATTGCTAGACATGCCAAATAGTAGAATTCATGCTCCTATTAAAGTCAGATGATTCTATTATATCAGAAATTAACTTCCAAACAGTTCAATCGAGGCTACTGAAAATATTACCTCCTTTTTTAGATAAATTCGAACTATAATTCACCACATATCCCCCGCACACTTGAATATATTTAATAACAAGCTTTATTTCCCTATGTCTGATTAGCGCTGCCGCTTATCATAAACGCCAAGGAGGTGTCCCCATGACAGAGCCCTTATTTATTGTTTCCAAAGAGGATTGGTCACTCCACCGCAAAGGATACCAAGATCAAACCAGACATCAAGAGAAGGTCAAAGATGCCATTAAACAGAACCTTCCTGATCTCGTTACAGACGAAAGCATTGTCATGTCCAATGGAAAACAAGTCGTGAAGGTACCGATAAAAAGCTTAGACGAATACCGCTTCCGCTACAACTTCAACAAAGGCAAACATGTCGGTCAAGGCGACGGCGATTCGCAGGTTGGCGATGTGCTGGGAACAGACCCGCAGCCTGCGCAAGGTCCAGGTAAAGGCGAAGGCGCGGGCGATCAAGCCGGCGATGATTATTACGAAGCCGAAGTAAGTATGGAAGAGCTGCAAGCGATGCTGTTCTCTGAGCTTGAGTTGCCCAATTTGCAGCAAAAAGAGAAGCGGAATATGACGTCCACTGAAGTTATTTTCAACGATATACGCAAAAAAGGGATCATGTCCAACATCGATAAGAAGCGGACGATTCTCGAAAATATGCGTCGTAATTCGCGAGGCAGCTCGCCGGGTATCCATCATATTTCACCAGATGATTTGCGTTTCAAAACATGGGAAGAGATCGAAAAACCGCACTCCAATGCGCTTATTATTGCCATGATGGATACCTCTGGTTCCATGGGCTCCTTCGAGAAGTACATAGCGCGCAGCTTCTTTTTCTGGATGACCCGCTTCTTGCGCACGAAATACGAGAACGTTGAGATTGTGTTCATCGCGCATCATACCGAGGCCAAAGAGGTGACAGAGGAAGAGTTTTTCACGAAAGGCGAGAGCGGCGGGACGATCTGCTCCTCAGCTTATCAAACTGCCATTGATATTATTGATAAAAGGTATCCCCCTTCTCAGTTTAATATTTATCCCTTCCATTTCTCGGACGGCGATAATTTAACATCAGATAACGAGCGCTGTGTGAAGCTGATTACGCAATTAATGGAGCGTTCGAACATGTTTGGCTATGGGGAAGTGAATCAATATAATCGCAGCTCGACGCTGATGTCCGCTTTCCGCCATATCAATAATCCCAAATTCTTGCATTATGTCATCCGTGAAAAAGGTGAAGTGTATAAAGCGTTGAAAACCTTTTTTACCAAACAGGAAGGAGTGCCTGCACAGTGAGTAAATCCGAAATCCAGAAGCTGGAATATGCCATTGATGAAATCACCGAGATCGCGAAAGGCTTTGGGCTCGACTTCTTTCCCATGCGGTATGAAATCTGTCCGGCAGAAATTATCTACACCTTCGGTGCTTACGGAATGCCGACACGCTATAGTCACTGGAGCTTTGGTAAAAATTTTCATCGTATGAAAACGCAGTACGATTTTGGACTTAGTAAAATTTACGAATTGGTCATCAATTCGGACCCGTGCTATGCCTTCCTTTTAGACGGAAACTCGCTGATCCAAAATAAACTCATCGTCGCGCACGTGCTCGCCCACTGCGACTTTTTCAAAAATAACGCACGCTTCTCCAAAACAAATCGCAACATGGTCGAAAGCATGTCCGCTACGGCTGAACGCATCCGCCAATATGAAATTGAGCATGGCATCGACGAGGTCGAACAATTCATAGATGCCGTTCTCGCCATCCAAGAGCACATTGACCCTGTACTAACACTAACATATGGCCAGACTCGCAAACGCCAAGAAAATAACAAAGCAGCTACACCAAGCGTTCGAGGCGAAGCCACCTACGGATATGAGGATTTATGGGACTTAGATAGCCGCAATAAACCTTTGGTTTCATTGGATAAAGAAGATACGAAGCGTTTTCCGCCAAAACCGGAGAAGGATCTCCTTCTTTTTATAGAGGAAAATGCCCCTTACATGGAAGAATGGCAACGGGATATCCTGACCATGCTGCGCGATGAGATGCTCTACTTCTGGCCGCAGCTCGAAACCAAAATCATGAACGAAGGCTGGGCTTCGTACTGGCATCAACATATCCTGCGTGAGATGGATTTGACCGAGGAAGAAACGATCGAGTACTCCAAGCTGAACTCCTCTGTCGTCGTTCCCTCCCGTCATTCCTTAAATCCATATTATCTGGGTGTCAAAATATTTGAGGACATCGAGAAACACTGGGATGCCCCGACGGATGAAGAAATCCGCAGATTCGGACGCGTTCCTGGTCAAGGCAGGAAGAAAATCTTCGAAGTTCGCGAATATGAATCTGATACCTCGTTTATCCGCAACTATTTGAATAAACCACTGGTTGAAGAGTTAGATCTGTACGTGTTTGAGAAGAAAGGCCCTGAGTGGAAAATCACAGACAAGACATGGGAAAATACCCGCGATCAACTCATTTACTCCAGAGTGAATGGTGGCTTCCCTTACATCGTTGTTGAGGATGGCGACTATCAGCGCAACGGGGAGCTGTATTTGAAGCACGCTTTTGAAGGCGTGGAGCTGGATTTGAAATATGTTGAACGGACGCTGCCGTATATTTACAAGCTGTGGGGTAAGACCATTCATATGCATACGATGGTGGAGGATAAGCCGGTGTTGTTTAGTTTTGATGGGAAGAAGCATCATCGGAGGTTTTTGTAAGAGAAAGCCCAACCCTTCAAGGGTTGGGCTTTTCGTTGTGTACTTATTTCGCTAAAAATTGCAGGCTAATATTCCGATATAGAAATGGTTAGATACTCAGCAATAAAGGAGGAACACCATGGATATTGCAGCTATGTCAATGATATCAGCCCAAAACAACTTTTCCCAAGCGGTTGGAATAAGCGTTTTGAAAATGGCGAAAGAGCAAATGACCGAACAAGGCCAGCAAGTAGTCCAATTGATTGAACGCAGTGTGCAGCCGAACTTAGGCGGAAATCTTGATATAAGTGTTTAAATCCACTTCTCTTAGACGGGGCAGCCACATATTGCGGAACGTCAGTGCGCTATTCTAATGAAATCAGTCATTTTCGCGAGGTAACGGAACGTAGGTACGCTATTTAGGCAGATTCGGCTTAAAAATGCCCCTGCTGTGAGAAATAGGGAACTGTCGTTCCGCAACTCCCCAAAAATCACGATTTAAAAGCAAATAAGGGATCTACGTTCCTCCTCGGCAACGTAGATCCCTTATTCCCCTCCGCCATCCGGAGCTCTTAGTCTGAGCTGCAAGAGCTTCTCCTCTTATTCTAGGCTAAATAACTTATTTAACGGCACCTGTAAATCTTTGAAAATGAAAGACTGGATCGTATCTTGTTCCGTATACAGTTGACGAACTTGGTAGTTGCCATCCTGCAGCGAATACACGTGAACCGTTCGGTTTCCTGGATCGACAATCCAATACTCCTGTACCCCATATTTCTGATATAAATTAAACTTCTCATTAAAGTCTTTCAATGCAGTTGAAGGGGAAAGCACTTCAATGATTATTGTTGGAGCACCTTGACAGCCACTTTTTGAAATCTGATCCTTCGAGCAAACCACGGAAAGATCGGGTTGGGTAACATGATCAGGCGACTCATATTCTTCACTTTCGCTAAAAAACACATCAAATGGAGCCACAAAAACAAAGCAATTCCGATTCTGTAAAAAAGTCCTTAGAGCAAAATAAAGCTCTCCTACAATATATTGATGCAATGATGTCGGAGCTGGTGACATATTATAGGCTTTACCATTAATTAACTCCCATGTCCCGTCCCATGTCAGCCAATCTTGATAGGTGTGGATTTTCTTCTCATCTGGATTTGACACGATGTTGGGCCTCCTTCTGATTTTACTTTGATATTTACTAATTGTAGCACGATCAAGTAAGTCGTTGCCAACTTTTACACACGCGGCTCCCTTATAAGTGAGCAATTTCAATAGATGTTATAGCCATGTATAAACCAACGAACTAAAACCAACATTAACGAAGTTACTTTACCTCAACGCCAAAGGAGACTTCGTTATGCAACAGCAAATACAACCCAATTATCCAACGCAAACTACGCCGCGTACAAACCACGGCGGTCATGAGCTTTTCGATTTACATGAGGTGTTAGCCTGTACCATTAATGTGCTGGATCAATTCATGATGTTTAGACAGTTTGTACAAGACAGCGAGCTGCTGGACATTTTGGATCGTCAATACCAATTCACACTTGCCCAGTACAATTTAACCGCTGAGTGTTTCACAACCGGTCAAAAGCCGAGCCAAGAAACGTCCACGTATATGATTAGGCAATTATCGGAGCCGATCTACGGCATTAAGCCAACTGCCCCGAAAAAGCCTAACCAATCACTCGCTGATGTGAAGGATGCGGGAATAAGCGGGCATATGCTCGGTCTAATCAAAACGCATGCGTCGTTGCTAACCATGACAGCCGTAGAAGTGACGAATCCCGTTGTTCGGCGTGTATTAGCCTCTCAGGTACAAAATTTCATAGAAATGGCTTATGAAATCTTCCTTTATCAAAATAGACTTGCCTACTATCAGGTGCCACAACTAGAAGCTTCTGATATGCAAAGCATGCTAACAGCATTCGTCCCCGCAAGCGGGGCTCCACAAATGCCGCCGAATAACAGAGGGGCAGCGTCTGTGCATTAGCTAGCAGCTTGTGAAGCCCAGCATCGGCCCAAAGGCCGCTGTATGGGCTTTCTCATATTTTTAGCCAGAGATTTGGAGGTGGTGAATCATTTATGGTGACTTTGCGGCATACGTACAGCGATAACAACGCGGACAAGTTATCCTGGTGGCAGTTAACATTATTCGGAATTGGCTGCACGATTGGAACAGGTTTCTTCCTAGGTTCTGGCATCGCCATCCATAAGAGTGGGTATCTGGTTGTCGTCATATTTTTATTGGCAGCACTAGCCACCTTATTTGTATATGATGCCTTAGCACAGATGACAGAGGCCAACCCTGAAAAGGGGTCATTTCGAAATTATGTGAGGGAAGCATATGGCCGCTGGGCAGGATTTGGTGTGGGATGGTTATATTGGTCCTCAGAAATGCTCATTCTCGGAAGTTCCTTAACGGCAATAGGAATTTTCACACAATTCTGGTTTCCTAACCTACCACTCTGGTTGTTGACCGCTATCTATTCGCTCCTTGCCCTCCTCGTTGTTATCCTAGGCTCGAAAGGAATTAACAAAACTGAAAATATATGCGCTATCGTCAAAATGGGAGCCGTATTCCTATTCATCGCCATTGCAGGCGTCGTTTTCTTTAAAGGAAGCCATGGCATAAACACTATTCAAGGCAGCACGACCCATTGGTTTAGTTCAGGTTGGACCGGCGCATGGAAGGGACTCCTGTATGCGTTTTATGCGTTTAGTGGTATAGAGGTCATGGGTTTTATGGCTATCCATTTGCAAAATCCCAAAGAAGCCTCTAAAGCTGGAAGACTTATGCTCCTTACGATCACGGTACTCTATGTGTTATCTCTAAGTTTAGCGCTTCTTTTTATTACCAAAGACCAGTTAACACCTGATAAAAGCCCCCTGCTTCTCTCTCTGAGCATCATGGGATTGCCTATTCTCGTGCACTTAATGAATGGCGTTCTAATTATTGCAGGATTTTCTATCCTCGTTGCCTCGCTATATGGCGTATCTACGATGCTCGTTGCTTTAGCGGAAGGCGGTGATGCCCCGCCGTGGCTGGCCAATAGGAAAGGCAAAAAGCAGCTACCACTATATGCTCTAGGTGTGAATATGATCGGCCTATGTGTTTCTATCGTCCTAGCACTGGTGATGCCTAGCCAAATCTTTGAACATATAACCACAGCTGGAGGCTTGGTGCTCTTATATACGTGGTCGCTAATCGTCGCATCGTATCTGAAACAACTTCGACCAAGCCTTAGCGGACAACTGAAATCTTGGACAGCTATCCTTCTTATCATCGCAGCAGTAACGGGTTCACTCTTGGAGAAAACAGGAAGACCTGGGTTCTGGACTAGCCTGCTCATCGTCATGGTGATTATCCTAATTACTTGGTGGATGAAGCATAAATCGGAACGAACAAAGCCTGCGTAACGATATCCTATTTATGAAATAGCACGCCCACGGCTTTTAGTTTATTTTTCATATACGTGTAAGGACATTTAGAAGGGACGCTTTCGTCATCACGCAAGAAGTATTGCTTCCATTCTTGGTTATCTTCTTGCCCGTACCACTTCAGAGAAGGATGTGCGGGGATGCTGTCGTACGCCTCTAATTTTTGCCGAATACGTTTTTTCATATTGCGTCCAAAAGGGGTAGAATCGTTGATTTCTTCAAACACCCATCGCGGTTGGAAGGCAACGAGGAAATGCGGGAACATTCGGCTCTTTCTAACCAGGTGGGCAGGTGTTCCGCAAAAAGAGAAATACGGCTCCCCATCACAGCAAAATTCCCAAGAATGGTGCGAAGGATCCTTCGAAATATGTTCAGGCCAGGGCGCCTCATCTTTGGCGCTGACCCCACTTAGAACAGACCAAAAGAGCTCCTCATAGTCTTCTACAGAGAAGCTATTCAGCATGTCTACAGGTGTATGGAAAAATATAACGAGTGAGGCAAATTTCCCTGTTTCCCGTGAGCATCGACCATATGCTTGCAAGAGCTCCACTGCGTCAAGGGCCGCTTGCTCTGTTCTAGGATCTGCCGCAAAGCCAAAGCGCAGGTTGTTCGTGAGGAATCCTTGGCGGCCGGGTATACAAGGGTACGTATTATCTGGATCTGCGATCATATTTCCAAATTGACGAAAGGCATCCTGCTGCCATGCGGCAAGGGTGGTGATATGTGTATCAAGCCAATCTTTGGCATATAAATCAGCCATGTCGTAATAACCTCCTTCGTAAGTACGAAGCATACTATGCGAAGGTGATTAGATGGGTGAGTATCCCGGTAGGAGCTACAATTCGACTTACAAAACCGCTGACTAACCCAGTAGCTGTTTATAGGCTTGATAGCCAAAGTACATCCCGAAGCCAATGAGAGAAAGGCCAGCTATGATAGAAATGATTTGCAAGGTAGTGCGATTCCCGAATTTGTGAAAGGAACTGGCAAGCGTAGCCATAGCAACATCCCATAGAAGGATGCCTGCAAAGATACCGGAGGTATGCCAAAGCACCTGGGTAAGTCCATAATTCTGTACACTTTCGGCTAAAATGGAGCCATAAATGCCGAGCCAAAATAAGATATTTAGCGGATTGGTAAGTGCCATAATAAATCCAGAACGGAAGGAGCTTACACCACTGGATTGGGCATCACGAGGGTTAGCTTCTTGCGTTACCTTCACGTTTCTTAATGTATCAATACCCGTGTAGATAAGCACAAAACAGCCGAACAACCATAGAAATGTTTTCATAAACGGGGTAGTCAAGAAATGGGCTAAACCAAAATAAATCAGCAGCATATACAACAAATCGGCACACATCGCGCCCAATCCGATCAACCACGCCTGCGTAAAGCCAAATCTGGCTCCCTTGTCGAGTTGAGCAGCGTTAATTGGACCGATTGGCGCCGATAACGAAATGCCAAGAAACACATAAGTGATAAAAGCGTCCATAGACTTCGCCCCCTGAATAGCAAATAACTTGTACAAGTTATTGTATGAGAGGCGCTAGTCCATTAGAAGATCAAATGATGTCAACGCGAATAGGTGTACATTTGTATCCATTGCAGAGACTTTCTGAGCAGGGACAAGCAGATATAGCCACAACCATATCCATTTCTGCACGAAGCTCGATATAATCTCCGGCTTTAGATAGAGGCTTCTCAACACGAATTTGTCCAGATGGCTGAATGATGGTGTTCATAAATATATTAAAGGGATAATGCTGATCTGGGGCAGGAATCTCAAATGGTGCCAGAGCCTCATTTAAATTCATATAACAGCTGGTGTGGTCTCGCTTATTATAAAGCAGCTCATACATTTCAGGCCGACAGGCCGAGTTGATCCAATCGTGCTGTCCTACCGTATCCCTAACAATCGTGAGCATTGGGGTATATTTATTGGAGTAGATGGTATCGCCGGGTTTCACTTTCATCGCATGTAAAGCGTCCATCGTAACGCTGGGGTCAAGCCGCTCGCTACTATCATCCTTACGATAGGCCACAAAGTCGGCAACTTGTTCTCCCTCTACATCGGTAACTCGAATCACTTGGCCCTTATTGAGCTGGAGACCGAGACCCTCTGTAGCCGGGATTTGCCAATGTTGTTTACTCATTCAAGTCCTCCTAATTGTAGGTAATTTACCATTACACCATTACAGTATGGCTTATCGTTTGTGGATTTATTAACTGTGAGCAGAGTACCCGCGGTACGCCATAACGCCCTTCTAAAAAGAAAAAAGCCAATCTCGGAGAGATTTGGCTTTCCGTTAGCTCTCAGATCCCTTAACAATGGTAACAGCGGCCATTCGAGGGAACATAAGTTCGCTATTTGCATGAAATCAGGTATTATAGCGATGAAACGGAACGTAGGTGCGCTATTAAGGCAAACTCGGTGTAAAAACGTCGCTGCTTCGAGAAATAGCGCACTATCGTTCCCCTTCAGCTGCCAAAGCAGCTGTTCGAGTAGAAATAAGGGATCTACATTCCCTTTCGGCAACATAGATCCCTTATTAAGACTACTCAATGGCAGTCAATCGCCAGGTTTCAAAGACAAGCCCAACCGCCTACTCCCACTTAAACGTAAACGTAGCCACAATGAACGACACGACCAGCCAAATGGCCAGCATCAGCCCTTCCTGCCACAGATCCCCGATGCCCGCGCCTACATTCATAATCTGCCGAAGGGCAGTGCTGAGCTGGGTAATCGGGATCGATTTCACGATCGGTTGCAAGAACTCCGGCATGCTGGACACCGAGAAGAACACGCCGCCCAAGAACATGAGCGGAAACGAGATCAGTCCGGAAATCGGCCCGGCGCTCTCTGGGGTTTTGGCCACGCCGGCGATGATGAAACCGATGGACATGAACGTCAATATGCCCATGACGATAAACACCAGGAGCAGTAACCACGAGCCGTTCACCTGTGTGCCAAATATCAAAGCACCAACAAGCAGTACAATCAAGGCTTGCGCTGTGTTCATCACAAGTCGTGCTGTAATCTGCGCGGCAATGAACGTCGATGCCTTCAGCGGCGTACTCTGCATGCGTCGCAGCACACCTCGCTCACGCCACGAAGCAATTTGTCCCGAAACGCCATTTAAGTTGTTGGTCATGATCATCATGGCCAGAATACCCGGTACAAGGAAATCGATGTAGCGAAGCTGCAGGGCTTGCACGCCAACCGGTTCAATTTTAACAATCGGAATATAGTTGGACATTTGCTTGGAAACGCCATCCGCCACCTGCCCTATCGTCTGCAAACCGATCTGCGCACTCTGCTGGTTCGTTTGGTCATAGTAAACTTGAAGGAAGCTGGCTTTAGAACTGTCTGCTCCTTTCAACCCTACCGCTTGCCCGTAATTTTTCTGAATAACGACAACTAACTTCTGATCGCCATGTTTCAGCTGCTCTAGCGACTTATCCACATCATCTGATGACTTAAGTTTCAAAATACTATTCGTTTGCAGCGCCTCCACCATGACTCTGGATTCTGCACTTTGATCCTGATCAATGATAACGCCATCGACGATGATATCATTTCCTTTTCCTAGAAAGGAACCGAGCATAATCATGAAGAAAAGCGGCATGAACAAGGTGAATACGAGCACTTGTCGATTACGAACAAAAAACCGAAGCTGGCTTAACGTCAATTGAATATAAGCATTCATTCTGCTTTCAAGCTCCTTCCGGTCATGGAGATAAACACATCTTCCAGCGTAGCCGTTCGTGTCTGCAAATCAGCCAATTGCCATCTGCCGCCAGCGCTTTTCTGGGCGAGATCAATAAGCGACTCCTGCAACTTATCCGTATATAGGACGAACACATCCTTACGCACGTCAATGCCCTTGACTTCACGAATATCGCGAAGCTCCTCTACAACCGATGCCTTGTCCGCTTCCGCCAAGTCTTGTAGTCTAAACTCAATCGCGCTATCCGACTGTAAGCTGCTCACAAGATTACGCGGCGTATCCAAAGCGACGACTTTCCCTTGATCCATCAAACAAATACGATCACAAAGCACGTGCGCTTCCTCCATATAATGCGTGGACAGCACAATCGTTTTGCCTCGCTCTTTCAGCTTCAAAATAATCTCCCACAGCGTTCGTCTTGCTGTCGGGTCTAACCCTGTCGTAGGCTCATCCAAGAAGATGACCTTGGGATCATTCAAAAGCGCAAGACCAATGGCAAGCCGCTGCTTTTGCCCACCGGATAGATGCTTGACACGACCGTTTCTTTTATCAACCAACGTCATATCTTCTAATAGCGGGCCAATCGGAACTGAACTCGGATAGAAGCTGGCATACATCCTCATAATTTCCTCTACGGTCAACAACTCGAATAACGAAGTCGACTGCAATTGAACACCGATGACTTCCTTAACCTTACCCAAATCCTTCTGTGTATCAAATCCAGCCACAATAGCGCGTCCACCGTCAGGCTTCCGCAGCCCTTCGATCATTTCCATCGTTGTCGTTTTCCCAGCACCATTCGGACCAAGCAAGCCAAATACCTCGCCTTGATAGACCTGGAAATTAACGCCTCTTACAGCTTGGAAGGACCCATAATTTTTAATTAAGCCATCCGCTTCGATAACAATATGTGAAGACTCCATAAAGCTAGCCCCCTCCGCTTCCAAATTTTACGTAACTCACCCTATCATACAAAATAAAAGGTTACGCCGTCTATCAAAGGGCTGGAGCGTTTACGGAGCAATAGAGCCAACTTATTAGATGAAACATATATCTACTGACAGAACTAGTGGAATTCCGACAACGCCAATCGACGAACTTATTGAGAAAGGTATGATAATCTTAATATCTACTTAGAAACAAAATCAGAAGGAGATGTGTTGAAGTGAGAATGAATATTTTATTTAATAAGAAGCCGATATCCGTTAATTTCGTCGGCACGGACCATAAGTTAATTCCCTCTTTGATCAACGCACTTCGCCATAACAAATTCACCACCATGAATTTAGTTAATTCGTTAGAGCGAGTAGATCTATTCAGCTCAGAAGCGATTTTATATGCCAAAGATGGGAATAAGGCACGCATACCGATTTTTTAATTTTTATCGTTACATAGTTGTGTTTCGTGACCAACGCTTACGAATGGTAGATTCCTTCGTAAGCGTTTTTTTTCGTAGATTTATTCGTAGATAAATGGGCATATCTCTCCTGCTCTTTTCATAGACTAATAGAAAGGAAGAGACTACTACAGCTGGGATGGAGAAATCTATGGACCTTATTCGCCTTTTCAAAGCGCGTGCTGCTCAGCTACTAATCTATCTACTTATCGCAATCATCAGTTTCGTATGGACCTTAATTTGGGGGCTTCACACCACAACTTCACAACCGCTCCCAAAAGCAAGTGCCGCGTATAGCATTAAACCCGCAACGAACGGCGTTCTTCTTCACGTTATTGAAACTTCGCCTCAAAATATTGGACTCAAAGCCATCACGGCAAATGTGACTGATCGGCAGGACAATGGGATTAATGGCGGATTCTTCTGGCAGGGGTATTTGCTAAGTATCGCCGTAACCAATGATCAGCCTGTGAAGGGGCAACCTGGTGATTACGGCTCGGGCTGGTACAACACGGATCGGAAACGAGGAACACTTGTGTGGGATGAGAAGGCGCAAACCTTTACCGTCCAAGTTGTCGAAAATGCTAGCGAGCTACAGGTGCTGGATCGCACCCGATATTGGGCGCAGGGAGGCGTAAGCATGGGGCTTACGAATCCAACGGGCTGGGCCGAGCAAGCCATTTCGGAAGAAATGCCTGTCATTAACGAGAAGCGCATGCGCTCTGGTATTGTGTATGATCGAATGAACAACGTGTATCTGGTAGTTGCGCCTACCCCTTGCACGGGTGAAGAGTTCCGTACAGCGGTACAAGAGCAGGTAGGGGAGAAACAACTAGTCGATGGGCTTTTCCTTGACGGCGATGGTTCCTCTCAGCTGAAGGTCGCGAATTTCTTACTGCCCGGTGACCACCGCGAGGTGTATCAGATGATAGCTTTGTTGAAATGAGCGGAGGGAGGTCGGCGCGATTGGTGGGAAATTGGATAAAAGGTACTGGCTAGGGTACAGCGAAGAGCTGAAACCTGAAACCTGATACCGGAAACCTGATACCTGATACCTGATACCTGACACCTTACACCTGATACCTGACATCTGATACCTTATACCTTACACCCGACACCCGACACCCGACACCGGACACCGGACACCGGACAACTGACATCAACTGGCGAAAACGAGCACTCTAGACGAGTCAGACCTTCAATAACTGTAAAATATCCATCTATTTCTATTGATTTATACCAAATTGTATAATTAGATGGAAAATATCCATCTAATTCGCAGCTATTTGCCCTTTTCAACGGTTCAACTCGTAATCAACTGTATTTTTTACAGTTATTAGAAAATCTGAGGTCATTTAAGCAATAATAACTGTAGAATTTCCCGTTATTTGGTTTTTTCTTGAACCAAGGGTCCAAGAAACCGAATAGACTGAAATCCAGCTACTGTAAGAGAGACTCTATGAGCACATCTAGCCAATTCCGACATCGATACTCATCATTAAACAAAAAAGAGGAAACCCCGCACAAACGGGCGTTTCCTCTTGCCAATTAATAACATACTAGAACGTTACATGATCCGGATCTGGACCGATACGCTTGTTAATATTCAGAGCATCCACCAGAGCCATATCCTCAGCACTCAGCTCAAAATCGAAAATGTCCGCATTCTCACGAATACGATGCTCCGTCACAGACTTCGGAATCGTCACGACACCATGCTGGATATCCCAACGCAGTACAATTTGTGCTGCTGATTTACCGTATTTAGCTGCAAGCTGTGCCAATTCAGGCTGGTTCAGCTTGCCCTGCATAAGCGGACTCCACGCTTCCAATTGAATACCATGTTCACGAGTAAACGTGAGCAGTTCCTTTTGTGACAACTCTGGATGATATTCGACTTGATTAACCGCAGGCACAACACCAGTATCCTCAATGACATGCTCCAAATGAGAGATTTGGAAATTGCTCACGCCAATCGCACGAACATGCCCTTCTTTGTACAGGTGGACCAGCGCTTTCCACGTTTCGCGATACGTGGCAGAGACGGCCCAGTGCACCAAGTACAGATCAATCGTCTCCAAACCAAGTCGTTTGCGGCTTGCATCAAACGCTTGCAGCGTAGACTCGTAACCTTGATCCGCGTTCCACACTTTCGTGGTTACGAAAATTTCGTCACGCGGGACGCCGCTTTGGCGCAGCCCTTGACCAACACCTTCTTCATTGCGATAGACCGCAGCCGTATCAATACTTCTATAACCTAACTCCAAAGCGGTTTGAACTGCTCCGATAACCTCTTGACCTTCCTTGCTTTTATAAACGCCGAGACCCAGCCAAGGCATATGTACGCCATTGTTGAGCGTAACCCCAGTTGTCAATGCTTGATTCGCTTTCGTAGACATCGTTAATAACCTCCATCGGAATAAGATTAGAATATGAGAGCGCATCTTTACCGTGTAGCTCCTATTAATCATACCACTGAAGTCGGATATTCCAAAATCCTGCGATTGCTGACATCAAGACCGGCTAGTCTTGATGTGCATGAATCAAATCCATTTTCAGCTGCCACAAGGCAGCGCTCAAATTAACACGATACACCTCAGGATTCAGCATCCGCAAGTATTGCGGCCAGACGGTCTGCATTTGCTCGGCATGGTAGTCGCGAATGTTTTCCAAGGTAGGCAATTCATAGACTAACTCACCCGCTTCAAAAATCGGTTTCAACAGCGGAACCGCCTCATAATTCTCGATATATTTGAACAAATACGGATGGATGGGGTCGAATAGCTTAATTCGCTGTCCTTCCCGAATATCCATCTCGTCCTGCAAAGCCAAATAGTCCGCTTCTGCTTTGCCCGTCGCTTTATTCATAATCCGATAGGCTTCCTTGAAGCCCGGATTCGTCACCTTCTCCGGGTTGCCCGAAATCTTAATGACTGGCACGAGCGTGCCGTCCTTCTCACGGGCAACAAGCTTATACACCCCGCCCAGCGCCGGCTGGTCGGCCGCCGTAATCAGCTGGGTCCCGATGCCCCAGCTGTCGATCTTAGCCCCTTGGGCTTTCAGCCCGGCGATGATGTGCTCATCCAAGTCATTGGATGCCACAATCTTCACCTCCGGAAAGCCCGCCTCATCCAGCATGCGCCGCGCCTGCTGGGACAGATACGCCAAATCGCCGCTGTCGAGGCGAATGGCGTTCAAGCGCTTGCCGCGGCTCGCGAGCTGCCGCGCCGTTGCAATCGCATTCGGCACGCCGCTGCGCAGCGTGTCGTAGGTGTCCACGAGCAGCGTGACCTGCTCGGGCAGGGCCTCGGCGTACGCACGGAAAGCGTCCGCTTCCGTGTCGTGGGCCTGCACCCACGCGTGCGCGTGCGTGCCTTTGGTCGGGATGCCGAACAGCATCCCGGCTCTCAGGTTCGATGTCGCGTGGAACCCCGCGATATAAGCGGCTCTTGCGCCCCAGATGGCGGCGTCAGCCTCCTGGGCACGGCGTGTGCCGAACTCCATCAGCACATCGTGCGGAGCAACGCCTTTCATGCGTGAGGCTTTCGTCGCGATGAGCGTCTGGAAGTTCACGAAGTTGAGGATCGTCGTCTCGACCAATTGCGCTTCGAATATGCTTCCGATCACCCGAACAAGCGGCACATTTGGGAAGACAAGCGTTCCCTCGGGGACGGCTTGGATATCGCCTTTGAATGTAAAGGCACGAAGCGCATCAAGGAACTCTTCTTTATAGTTCTCCTCTTGCTCACGCAAATAAGCAATCTCTTCCTCGCCGAAATGCAGATTTTGCACATAATGAATCACCCGCTCCAACCCTGCGAAGACCGCATACCCCCCATCAAAAGGCAGCTTGCGGAAGTACACCTCAAAGACAGCTCTCTCCGTATGTGTCCCCTGTAACCAATGGGCGTACATCATGTTTATTTGATATTTATCCGTATGCAGCGTTAAGTTTGTCATCGCATCCATGGTTTGCCAATTCATCGCTTTCATCCTCCCCATCTTTCATCCATTCATCATCCATCTTATCATTTTACTTAATTTTTCCAATCACGAACAACTTTAGCCCCTAACGTCTTTTCAAAATGCCGCAATGCCCATACATGCCCTTCCGCATCAAAGCTGGCAACCGCATCCTCATGAATGACGAGGGAGAAACCTTTATTATACGCATCCACTGCTGTATGTAAGACACAGATATCTGTACACACACCAGCTAGATGAAGCTCCTGAATACCTCTAGCTCTAAGCTGCAGTTCAAGATCCGTCCCGCAGAATGCGCTGTATCTCGTTTTGTCCATCCAATAGATCGCAGCTCTGTGAACTTCATGTACTTCTCTTAGACAACCGTAGAGCTCCCTGCCATCCGTATCACGTATATTATGGGGTGGAAACAATGCCGTTTCAGGATGGAACGGATCTCCTTCTATATGCACATCAACAGCCATCACGACATAATCCTTCTCGGTAACAAAACTTTCGGTTAACTCGCACAGCCGAGTTTCTATCGCAATAGCAGGATCCCCGCAAGGTAGCTTGCCCACTACGAAATCCACCGTATAATCAATCAGAACGAAAGCTTTCATGTTCACCACTCCTTATATTGTATATCTAATATTATTATAACGACTTTATCGATTAGCAAAAAGAGAAGCCTAACTGTAGAACGACAGCTAAGGCACTTGATCTTTGCATCCTTCATATTGTCAATTCGATAAATTCATTATGACATAATTGATTTCTAAATTCAATAGGCGCTTAAAGAATTTATTGTGAGTCCGGGTACAAATTGGCGTAATTAATCAGAATCGTCATAAAGCCAAGTGCAACGAAGGAGAAGAATGCTATGAAAGATAGGTGATACACATTTGGGAATACGATAAAAACGACACCACTGCCGACACAAACCCAGTTCTGCCACATATGCTTCCCTGTTTTTCCTAAAGCTAGCATCGAACTTACGAATTGCAGACTTCCGAACAGTGCACAGGTGAAGAGCGCATTGGTTACATCCCCAAATCCAAACACCCAAGGCGTCATCAGAAACCAAAGCCCCATGAGTGCTGACAAACTATTTTTGAGATACATACCGATCACCTCCTACATGCGGGATGTTCTAGTATATGCAAACGCTTACAGTAACGTGTTAGTTAAAAGCCTTCAATCACCTGAATCGGCAACTGAAGGCTTATTTTTATTCATTATTCCTGTTTTTCACTCCATTATTGTACGATATGAATCCCTTGCGAATCAATTGTCACTTCCGCTTTTAGCATGTCTGTCACAAATTTAGTAGGCACATAAAGCGTATCGTTTAGAATGACCGGAGCCGCTCCTAGAGCAACTGGTGCCATTTTGGCATAGAAATAACTGTCTTTCCCCACACTCACACTCGTCCACTGCGCACCTTTCGACAACTCTGCCGCATACGTATCTTGATTCCATTTCACGGTGTAACCCAAACCTTCTGCTACTTTACGGAAAGGAACAAGTGAAACGCCATCCGCATTCTGTTCGACATCGCCAGTCGACAATTCCACTTTCACTTTGTCGGTACCAGGCTGCGGAGTAGGATTCGGTTTAATGATCACATTGTTAGGCAAGTTGAAGCGGAATTCTGGACTTCCAGCAACACCCGCTGCAATGGCATATTTCGGGAACACAACAACCGCTGCCCCTTTTTCTACATAAAAACCTTGCTCTGAATCAATTCCTTTAAATTGATCTGGAAAGAAATATTGCGGTTCCTCTTTCATTTTGGCAATGACACCTGCATCAACAGTTGCTTTGTAATCCGCACCAAGCAGATCCTGCAGCGTTACACGCTGCGCCGCTGCCGCATTCAGCACATTATACGTATCCACTCTAGGCATTCCTGTGCCACCCGTTTCACCGTATGTAGTTACGGTAAGAGAAACAACACCTGAAGGTTGACCTGAGCCGTCCGATTTCAATGTGTAGACAATCGTAAGACCATATGGACGGTACGTATATCCCTTATCTTTGGCTGCTGCAGCAGCATCGGCAGCATCTTTTTCCCAACTAGCTAAATCTTTGTTGGCATGCGATAGAATAATATCATTCAGTTCGTCTTGATATTTCGTATCCAACATACCTGTCAACTGGGGTACTTTGATGTTGGTTGTTAGGTATGTGCTTTTGGACGTAAGCACTACTTCTTTAATGACAACTGGAGCAGCTTTAGTTGCCGATGTAGCAACAACCGTATCTGCTGAAGCCATACTCGCAACAGGAAGTACCGAAGCACTCACACCTACTAGTACTGCACAACCAACAACACCCATTTTCAACATATTCCATGGATTCTTTTTCATTTCCTATTCACTCCTTCTGAGTTATCGTTTTTTGTCGCTTTTTACCCTCACGATAACTAGACGCACCAGCTTTCGGAAAAGTCTGATTCTCCACCACTTTTTTTGAAAATAATTTACGAAAGTCGGAAAGTACCCACCACTTGATTCAAATCCGTTGCAATTCCGGCAAGGTTTTTGGCTGATGCTGTGATTTCTTCGGCTGATGCCAACTGTTCCTCAGTAACTGCAGCAACGGATTGCGCTGTGCCTGAAGTTTGCTGGGCAACGAAACCTACTTGTGCAACAGTAGCCGCCACTTCTTCCGAACTTGCTGCCATTTGTTGTGCTGCCGCCGCTGTTTCTTGAATTTTACTCGCTACTTCTTGCGAGGCTTGTACGATTTGACCAAATGCTTTCTCAGCAACACTGACCTCTTGTAGACCTTCCTGCACTTCTGTTCTTCCATTGTTCATAACCCCAACAGCACGAGCAGAGTCTCGTTGTATCGACGTAATAAGCTCAGAAATCTCACGAACGGAATCATCTGTTTGGGAAGACAACTTACGCACCTCACCAGCTACTACAGCAAAGCCCTTGCCGCTTTCGCCGGCACGTGCAGCTTCAATCGCTGCATTCAGCGCAAGCAAGTTCGTTTGCGAAGCAATATTCCCGATTAACGTGGAAATCTGGCCGATACTTTGGGAATGCTTCTCAAGTTCTTGAATCACCTGATTCGCTGCATCTACGGATGTGCTGACTGCTTGTATTTTATTCACGACGCGTTCCATGGCATGTGTGCCTTGCTCCGCAATGTTCGTAGCCGTCATGGATAGTTCTGATACATCAGCTGTTGTTTCGGCGATACGGGAAATTCCTGCTGCCATTTCTTCCATGGCTCTCCCACACTCCACAGAGCTTTGAGCTTGCGTATCCGCTCCATTAGCAAAATCCTGCACCGATACCGCAACATGCTGTGACGCTGAGGTATTCTGCTCCGAGCTGGCAAACAGCTGCTGAGAGGAAGCGGCAACACTTGTCGATGCTTGCAGCATTTGTTCTACGGAATGGCGAAGATGGCTCACCATTTGGTTCACGTCTCCGATAAGTTGGCCGATTTCGTCTTTATTTTTGACAACAATCGTTGGAACAGTTAGATCACCTTTGGAGATCCGATTTAAAGCTTGTGATGCTTTGCGAACAGGATTAGAAATGTTGCTTACGAGGAAATAACAAGCTGCAATCATAAATACAAGCATCACACCCAAGGCAATAAAAGCAATTACTACACTTCGTTTGTATTCATTAACACTGTTTACTACACCTTGCTGACCGCCTTCTTGGTTGTAGGTAACCATATCGGCCATGGATTTCTGTGCTTTGCTGAAGGCCGCTGACATCACTTGCAAGCTCTCTGCCGCTTCCTTCACTTTACTTGGATCACCTGATAACTGTTTGTTTGCTACAAATGATGTTTTAAATCCATCCCAGTTCTTGATAAGCTCTTGCAAACGTACCCCTTCATCTTCACTCGACACAGAATCCTTATATTTTCCTAACAATTTGTCGATTTGTGTAATCGTTGCTGCCATACCATTGTCGATAGGTTCATGCTTTTTCACGTCTGGCTCTAATTTCTTCTGATAGTACAAAGTTAGCAAATGTTCCGAATGAAAATGTACTTCCTCAATATCTTGAATCCCCATCATCCAGTTGTTGGCAAGACTATTGTTCATGTCTTTTAACGCACCCATCCGATCCATAGCTGTCCAGCTCATTCCTACAACCATCAAGAAGATGATTGCAAATACCGCAATAAATTTCGTTCTTACTGTCATCTGCATACCTAAATCCCCCTATTTCTTTGACCCATTTTTGAACTAGTGTGTATACGTAATTGATCTGTTGGATATATCATAGATTGAAATCATTAAATTTGTTCTGTTCTAATCATGATAAAACTATGAGGTTTTCTAACAATTACATGGCTTTCGGAGGAAAAAAATGTCATCATCCTTACGATTTAAAATCGTCGCCTGGCTTGTTCTCATCACATCCATCTCCCTTGCCGTCGTTGGATTTACCAATTATAAGCTCTCGAGAAGTAAGTTACTGCAGCAAATGAATGAGCAGTCCATAACCGCTGTATCGAATTCCGCACGAAACTTATATGATTTCTTGTCTATTCGTCTGGCAGAAGTTGAGCTTATAAGCCGGGTCAGCATTATGAAAAATGGTACGCAAGCACAACGTCTACAATTTCTGACGCATGAATTGCAATCGGATGGGAATCGCTATCACGCCATGGCTATTTCTGATTTGGATGGAACCCTGCAATTTACCTCTGGTTTGACTTTCTCCATCTCAGGTGAGGTTCGCTTCCAGCAAGCTCTGAAAGGGAAAACCTTTATTTCCGACCCTCATCTAAGCAAAATGAAGGGCATATACGTCATCTCGATTACAGCGCCCATCTTTGATGATCAACATAAGGTCGTTAGTATCATCGATGTTTCTATGGAGGCAGCACCTGTTTTTCAAGAACATTTACTAGCTCCACTCGATCACGGAGAGCAGCTGATTGTGAATCGGGAGGGACTTGTCTTGTATGATACAAACCCCTCTACCATTCTTAAGATGAACATTTTCACGGAATATCCCGAATTAGAACCTGCGTTTCAACAAGCCTTACGAGCTGGGCATGGTTATATTGACGAGCCCTTTCTCACTGGAACGAAGACACGATGGTTCTATGCACGCATCCCTCAATTAAATTGGTATCTCGCTTATTCCATGCCAGTCACTGCCATTGAAGCCCCTGCAAGTCCACTACTATGGTCAACAGTAGGATTAATCGTCATGGCAGCGCTAATTATTTTCTTCCTTATTTACCTCACAACGAACCATCTGATTATCAAAAGGATTAAACAAATCCTCCAAGTAACCGAGGCGGTTGCAGCTGGTGATTTCCACATGAAGCCCATCGTGTTCAAAAGCAAAGATGAATTAGGTGCCCTTGCCTTATCTGTCAATGGCATGATGGAGAATATCCGCGAGCTTTTCGAGCCGTTCGAAGCTTTTATTCGTCATAATCAATACGCCATGATCGTGATGGATCCAAACTTTATGATTAATCATCTCAACGGCAGAGCTACGCAGATGCTTGGGTATTCTATTGCAGACGTACATAAAATCGCCTCTCCCTTAATTTGGTTAGATCAAAAACAGCTGAATGAAAGAGCCGCACAATATTCTGCGGAACTAGGCGAGACGATTCCCGCAGATTGTACAGCACTCGTCATTCGTTCCTTGCGCCATTTGAAAGAGGATTTAGAGTGGACCTGGTATCATAAAAACGGCACCCGCATCTATGTGCAAGCGAGTGTTAGCTGTATCACGCATCCGAATGGCGAATTAAAAGGTTACGTCTTAATTGCACGCGATATCAGTGATATTAAAGAAAGTAATGAGACGAAGGAACGGCTGTTCACGATTGTTGAAAGCGCGCGGGATGCCATTCTCACCTTCGATCAAGACGGTTATATCTTCTATATTAATCCTGCCGGTATTCACTCGATGGGATTAGCTGGAACCGATTATGAACGCACACATTTTCATGAGTTTGTAGAAATTCTGAATGACATTAATTTCGACGAAGGTCTTCAAACGGCTATCCAAGATGGCTTCTGGGAAATCGAAGCAGAAGTCATGACCAAGAAACAACAACGCATCATTGCATCGCTTATCATCGTGCCTCACTTTCCTCTCGATAATGGCGAGCTTTATTTCTCGGCAATTACGAGAGATATTACAGATCAGGTCCATGCCAAGGAGCAGTTGATCCTAGCTAAGCAGGAGGCGGATGATGCCAATTTGGCCAAAGGTGTTTTCCTTGCTCGCATGAGCCACGAAATACGTACGCCTCTGAATGGGATCGTAGGACTTTCCCACCTGCTTGAGCGAACCGCGATGACCGAATTACAAATGGATTATATACGCAAAATATCTCGTTCCTCCCAATCTCTTTCGCATATCATCAATGATATTCTGGACTTTTCGAAGCTGGAAGTAGATAAGCTTGTGATCGAACATCATCCTTTTTATCTAGATGAGACCATCGATCGTGTGTGTGAAACGCTAAGTGTGCTGATAGGTCATAAGCCAGTGGATTTTATTTGTGATATATCCGACCAAGTGCCTATTGGATTGATCGGCGATTCTTTACGGCTCTATCAGGTACTTCTGAATCTATCCAGCAATGCAATTAAATTCACGGAACAAGGAACTGTCATACTTCGTGTTGGCGTAGATCAAACGCATGAGAATGAGGTTACGCTTCGATTCAGCGTTACGGATACGGGGATTGGCATGGAAGAGAAACAGTTGGCCAATTTATTCCAACCCTTTATCCAAGGTGACGAGGTAACCAGCCGTAAATATGGAGGAACGGGACTAGGACTTGTTATTTCCAAAAATATTATCGAAAATATGGGCGGTTCGATCTCGGTCTCGAGCACGCAAGGTGCTGGGAGTGAATTTCTGGTCCTTCTCACCTTCACACTCTATTTGCCAAGCACAAAGCCGTTCATTCCCTTGCCACTCGCTATGCTCGTCGTAGAAGATCACCCTACACTTAATAGGGTGCTTGTCCAAAACCTGCAATCTATGTGCAACGATGCTGCGGGGGTGTATACGTGGAAAGAAGCCCTCCAAGTTATTGATCATATCCCCCTTGATTACCTTCTGCTCGATATGGAAGCCGATGATATGTATGGGGAAGATGTGTGGCTTACCATGTTGGCTGCTTGCCAACAACAAGGGATTAGAACGATTATTTACACATCGTTATCGGGACGAGATGCACTTGAACAGCTACCCACAGAAGCCTCGCCCGATGCTATCCTAGTCAAGCCGATCTCTCGTAGTCTCTTGTACAGGACGCTAGCTTCGCTGCAAGCTGAAAGCGAAATCGTACATACCCATTCGACAGATCCCTTGGCGACCGATTGGGAGAAAGACTTTGCACTCTCCCCTTTAAATGGCCTGAGTAAGGCTCCACTCCGCATACTGATTGTGGAGGACAATGAAATTAACCAAACGGTGGCTCGCTCCCTGCTGGAAAGTATGATGAACTGCCGCATTCAAGTGGCTGGGAATGGATTCGAGGCCCTGCATGACTTGGAGAATCATACGTATGATTTGATCCTGATGGATATCCACTTGCCCGAGCTCGATGGGATCGAAACGACCAAACGTATTCGTCTTGAGCCGAAATGGGCACATATTCCGATTATTGCCTTAACTGCGGATTCAACGCTCGACAACCGTCTGGCCTGTATGGAGGCGGGGATGAGTGACATGATCTCCAAGCCTATCATACCCGAACGGCTAAGAACTGCTATTGAAACCACACTTCGTCTGCAGGTGGAAAATCATAAAATTGCTGGACTCGATATTGCGGAGGCAGTCCAACGCATGGGCGGAAAAACGGACATTTATCGTGAGATGCTCCGTAAATTTCAAGATCAAACCGACCCGCTGATAGCGCAGTTGAAAGCAAACATCGACGAAGGCAACTTCGAGGAGATTCTTCGTTTGCTTCATGGTATACGCGGCTCTTCCAGCAATCTTTCGGCTAATCGCGTGTTTGCCGCGGCAAGTGAATTGGAGGATTTTGTGAATGAGCAAAAGAAGCTGCAAGCAACAGATCGGGATTTATATAGCGCGTTCCCTTTGCTTCAGGCGTTAGAGTTCGAGCTGCAGTTTGTGTATCAAACTATCCAAAAATTACTGCTTGATTGAAAAAAACATGAATTTATGTCACTATATGCGTATACTCCATCTTGATGGAGTGTGTCATTTTATACGTATAGGTGGTTATTGTTATGACTGAACATGGCGCTCCATACCGCATCTTGTTGTATTATAAATTCGTTGCTGTTGCTGATCACGAAGCATTGGCGCGAGAACATTTGGCTTATTGCAAAAAGCTCGGTGTCAAAGGACGCATTCTGATTGCTCCTGAGGGTATTAACGGCACCCTTTCTGGGACCGTAGAGCAAACGGAAGCCTACATGGCGATGATGAATCTCATGCCATTGTTTAAAGATATGGTTTACAAGATCGATGATCATGAAGGACATGCCTTCAAGAAGCTGTTTGTCCGTCCGAAAAAAGAGCTCGTCACCTTCCGTCTTGAAGAAGACGTGAACCCGAATGAGCTTACGGGAACGCATTTGAAGCCGAAGGAATTTTATGAGAAGCTCAAAAATGAAGATGTCATCGTGCTCGATGGCCGTAATCACTATGAGTATGATATCGGACATTTCCGTGGCGCCATTCGCCCTGAGGTCGAAACGACCAAGGAATTCCCTGAGTGGATTCGCAACAATCTGCATGAGTTTAAAAACAAACCAATTCTCACTTACTGCACGGGAGGCATCCGTTGTGAGAAATTATCCGGTTTCTTGATTAACGAAGGCTTCACCGACGTGTATCAGCTGGACGGTGGGATCGTCACCTACGGCAAAGACGAAGAGGTGCAAGGTCGTTTATTCGACGGGAAATGCTATGTGTTCGATGAGCGCATCTCCGTACCGATTAACCGCACAGATGAAGATATCGTTGTAGGCAAATGTTACCACTGCGGAACCGCAGAGGATCGCTATATTAATTGCGCGAATGATCTATGCCACTTGAAGCACATTTGCTGCGAGGCTTGTGAAGAGGAGCATGATAGCTTCTGTTCCAAGGAGTGCGAAGAGAAAACGTTGAGCACGTTGGAGGCTTAAGAGGGGGGCATGCCCCTTCTTTCGCGAATCGAACTGTCGACTCTTTTGGGAATCGATTCTTTTCGCGGAAATGTCGGCGCCTCGCCACTTTCCGCAGATCGATTCCCACTCCTATCGCAGCCCCGGCGGTAATTAGATGGAAAAACTACATCTAAATTCGCTCGATCCGGCTGATTCTTCCATTTAGATGTAAAAACTCCAGTTAAATTTCACCTTTGTCGCAAAAAGCGAGCAATTGGCTGAAAATAGCTGGAGTTTTTGCAGTTATTCTCTGAAATCGGGCCAATTGGCCTGATTTAGATGGAGGTTTTCCAGTTATTGCAGCGGCGCGGCGCTTGCGGAGCCTAGAAGCTGCGGAAATTCACTGCGCTGAAGTGGCTCTTGCCGAGCATGTAAGGTGTGGAGGGCTGTCGGGGGAACCTTTCCCCCTCCTTGCGCAGCCCCGGCGGTAATTAGATGCAAAACTACATCTAAATTCGCTCGATCCGGCTGATTCTTCCATTTAAATGGAAAAACTCCAGTTAAATTTCACCTTTGTCGCGAAAAGCGAGCAAATGGTTGAAAATAGCTGGAGTTTTTGCAGTTATTCTCTGGAATCAGGCCAATTGGCCTGATTTAAATGGAGGTTTTCCAGTTATTGCGGCGGCGCGGCAGGGCCTCTTTGCTACTGTCAAATTCTAGCTACTTCAAACTCCTACTACTCACGCGACACTTGACCCTAATTAACACACCTGTTATTTTGTCACTTCAACTACTCTAGCTACTTTACTACTTTGCCACTTTGTCACTTTGCAACTTGCGACTTGCCACTTTCCACTTTCCACTTTCCACTTTACTACTTTGCCGCTTACGACTTGTCACTTTTCCACTTTTCCACTTTCAACTATTCTAGCGAATTTCACCCTGACACTCTCTACACTCTTCACTTGCTACTTTCACCAATCCTACTACTCAAACTTCACTTCCTCATGACTACTCCAACAATTTCAGCTGCATTTGTAACGCTTACTACTCCTTCTACTCTTACCCAGTTTGCTACTCTAACTACTCCTATTACACCAGACCAGCGCGCCTTCTCATGCTTACTCCGTTGGCACCCTACCTAACTAATCTGCTCCTCGATCTGGTCCATAATCCGATCAATTAGAGGATATACAAGCTCCTCCTCCAACGTGAAGTGCTTGAGCAGAATGAGGCAAGCGGTCAGCAGCTCGGAGGCCATCACATGGACAAAGTCCATGTCGACCGGCACGCTCATGGCATTAACACCGTTGACGTATGACTGTACGACTCTTTTGGCCAAATCATGATCCTGCTCCAACACATGCATGGACCGGGAAACAGAAATAGCCATTGTCGGATGTAAATATGATTGCAGACCCGGGAATAAAACTTGTTCTTCCCATTCCGAATGCTGCTCCAATTCCTCCACCAAGGATAGAATGCCGTCCTGAAGTTCGATCAGACGACACATCCCAATTGAGCAATCATCAAGGGTGTACAAAGCTGCAGCTAGCGTTCGAATGTCGGAGAGCTGCTCACGCATTTGCACATGCTCCTCCTTCAAACGCTGGGCTAGCATTCTAAATTCACTAGGATTCACATTATCTGCCCGATTCGTTTGAATGCTCAAACGGTCACTCATTTGACATCCTCCTTAAAGTTTCTTTAGAAACTTGCCTCGTATGTAACCATACGTATCAGGTAGGTCATGTGAACATAAATACCCCATACCGCATTATCATTGTATGCGGGATGGGGTTGTTAACATGCGAAAGAAAGTCTAATAATCACCTTTTAACGAATACGGCTCTCCGTCAAATGAAACTGATTCACAAGCAACAGCATAGAGTGTGTTATTGCCCCTACATCACCTGTCGTTTGACGTACATGATGCATGTCCTGCAGGAGCTCTTTCACAGTAAGCTCAACCTCCGCTGAGATCTGACGGTTCTCTTTGCTTACTGCTGCAATCTTCTCCATAAGCGCAACGACTTCCTCTACAACCTGCGTTTTCATAGTGTCGTGAGCGTTCGCCGTACTCAGAATCTCAGATGCTGCAGCAACAATCTGCGTTCCTTCTAAAACGACCTTCGTACCTTCTTCCATGGAGATGAAGGCTTCATTCGCATGTCGTTCGATCTGCTCGATCGTCTCATTGATTTCTGTCGTTGATTTCTTGGTCAAATCCGCTAACTTGCGAATTTCCCCAGCAACAACGGCAAAACCTTTGCCGTGCTCACCTACGCGTGCTGCCTCTATGGAGGCGTTCAGTGACAATAGATTCGTCTGCGCTGAGATTTCTTCAATGACTTTAAGCAGCTTCGGAATTTCTTGTGTCGTATGCAAGAAGGTTTGGATCGTTTGATTCGTCTCTTCCACCTTTGCCGAGATATCCGTCATCTTCTGACCAATACGTTCAACTTCATCCTGCGCTACGGCAATCTGCCCTGAAGCCTTCTGCTCCAGTTCACGTAAAGTTCCGCTCATATTTTGCGTAACGTCCTTCGCGACATCAATATCCTTCAGTTGACCACGCAGTGAGCGAATCATATCATGGATTTTGGTACTCATCCGACCTGTAGATTGCTCTGTCGACCCTGTTGAGTCATTCATCCGTTCTTGGCTCACTTGCACCTCAGCAGCCGCTTGCTTCACCTGTAGCATAATGCCCTCCAAGGAATCGATCATATTATTGATCCATTTGGCCAAATCCCGCGTCTCATCGCCAGCGAACTCGTCAACCTTCAGACGCTGTGTCAAATCCCCTTTACCTTCAGCATTAATTCGAATAAATTTATTGATTTGAGCAAGTTGTCTAGCAATTGGCTTACTTCCTTGGCGTCTAATTAAACTTGCACCAACTCCGCCGAAGAGAAGATTGACACCCATCATAATTGCAGCGCCGACGCCATTGGAAACATGTCCATTTAGGAGCCAGAAGCTACTCGCGGAAACTAGCAGCATGAGAACTATAAACCTTATTTGCAGACTAAACATCTTCCAATCGATCGAACGAATGCGATAGACCTCTTCCAAATCGCCCTCACACATCATTCCCCACACATCAGGACAATGCGGCAGCTGGAAGGTTACACCTTTCCCAATAACCGAAATATGACGATAATCGGAATATCCTGGGTATTCCACGAATAAATTATTTCCCTTAGCAATGGTTCCCGCTACGCCTGGATGCAGCTGTCCCGTCGCCGGATCCGTGAAAATAAGCTCCAACTCCGTATGCTCCTTAACGCCAACGATACCGTAATCGGTGCGAACGCCGTCTTTTAAATTATCGCCATGGGTAAAAGTCAAATCTTCGAATCGGCTTCGCGATAATGCTGTGCCAGGAACGATTTGCTTATTTAACCCAGGCTTGGCCATAAATAAGTAGTTATCACCAGAATCGGGATATACATGCCCTGACTCGCGCTGGATCAAATCCCCGAGCACATCGTTCGGCACGCGTCCACAAACGGCTCCTTTCCATTGCCCACCTACCATAATAGGTGAAATGAAAGCGATCGTCATCGCATCATGAAATGGCGAAGTGCTTGGGCCAATTTGGAGCGTAAGCGGATCCGAGAATGGTCCGAATAAGCATTTCACGCCTTTGCGCGTTTCTTCCAGCCCTTTCCCCAGCACGCCTCCAGCCGCATAAGATCTTCCCACATGAGCGTTGTGTGTGGAGTATACGACAGAAGCCTTTTCATTCAAAATGAATACTTCAGAGAAATCAGCTCCACTCTTCATTGCGGCTGTTAGGAGCTTTCCAACGACCGATACATCCTTCGAAGCAGACTCCTTCCACACTTCAGTTCCCGATAACTGTTCAAACAATCGGTCCAAATTGGACCAGTAGGCGAGAGCCCAGTCTCGTAAAATTTCTGTTCTTGTGTGCGCAATTCCTTCGAAAATATGCTCAACATCTTCCTTGATATGACGATTCAGGCGGTAGGACCACCATAAAGGCAGACCTTTTCTAAACCCCAGCCAATCAAACATACCCAACACCCCTTTTATCACATTTAATGTGACTTTCTTTTACATTTGTCTTATTCGACAATTTTATAGTGAATTTTCATGCAAATCAAGACATATAACTGGAATTTTCATGTTTTTTCCGAACATTAAGAAAATTTTTATAAAAAACGTCAGTGTTTTAGCTCATTTTCTATATTGACATAATTTTCTGAAAAATCTACAATAGAATAAATCCACATCACACCACTACTCATGTTATGTAAATTAACAAATAAAGAACTTAGATCAGAAAGGAGGCCTGGTTTCTGCTTCGGGCCCTTAGCAACATGTAGCTTCCGAATGCATATCGATGAAACCAGGGAGCTGCGATGTCCAAACCTGAGAATCTGGTCACTACCCCTTATGATCCTCGACCTTTTTTTGATGAGATGTTTATGAACGCCTACTCGGTTCGCCCTCATTATCAAAGTACCTTCCTTCAATTCATGTCGATGAAGACAGGTAACTTAAACAAACGCCAGACCGCTACGATGAAACGGATGATGGAAGAAGGGATCACTTTCACCCTCTATAGTCCCGATCAGACGGAGGCGCTAGAGCGCACACTCCCCTTCGATCCTATCCCTCGGATTATCCCGCAGGAAGAGTGGATGAAGCTCGAACGTGGACTCAAACAGCGAGTAAAGGCACTCAATATGTTCCTCAAAGATATTTACCATGAGCAGTCCATTCTGAAGGATGGGATTATTCCCAGAAAAATGGTGCTTTCCAATTGTTATTTCCGACCAGAAATGATGCGTCTTTCCATTCCTAACGATGTGTATGTTACGGCTTCTGGGATTGATTTAATTCGAGATGAGCAGGGTGAATATTTCGTTCTCGAGGATAATCTCCGTTCCCCTTCTGGCTTCTCTTACCTATATAAAAGCAGATCAATCATGACGCACTTATTCCCTGAACTCGTGTTCAGTCATTCCATTCAAGATATTGAGCATAGCTTAAATGTATTTCTGACCGCGCTGCGCAAGCTAAGTCCTTCCGGTAAATCTGATCCTGTTATTGGACTTTTGACACCAGGCTGCTATAACTCCGCTTATTTCGAGCACACGTTCCTCGCGCAACAAATGGGATTAGAGTTAGTTGAAGGACACGATCTCGTCGTCATTGATCACAAAGTGTACATTCGCGGTATCAAAGGACTTCGTCAAATTGATGTTCTCTATCGCCGGATCGATGATGATTTCTTAGACCCGCTCGCTTTCGATCCGAGCTCGATGCTAGGTGTCTCTGGCATTATGAACGCCTATCGCGCAGGCAATATCAACATTGTGAACGCACCAGGTACTGGCGTAGCTGATGATAAGGCCATTTATGCCTATGTGCCAGATATGATTCGGTATTACTTGAATGAAGAGCCTATTTTGAACAATGTACCGACGTACATTCTTTCGCGGCCCGATGAGCGAGCGCATGTTTTGGAGAATTTGCATGAAATGGTTGTGAAGGAAACTTCGCTATCTGGCGGTTATGGCATGCTGATTGGGCCAACGGCTTCTGAGAGTGAAATTGCTGATTTCCGGCTCAAAATCCTAGCCAACCCTGATCGCTACATCGCGCAACCAACGATACAACTATCGAGAGCACCAGTCATGATCGATGGTCAAATGGCGGCAAGGCACATTGATTTGCGAGCTTTTGTCATCGCGGGTGAAGACATTCAAGTGATTCCTGGCGGACTTACGCGTGTTGCTTTGAAAGAAGGCTCCCTCGTTGTGAATTCTTCGCAAGGCGGGGGATGTAAAGATACGTGGGTTGTTCGCTAAACGCAACCTACAATTCGAATGGAGGCCAAGGGATATGGTCATGATGGGACGAACAGCGGAAGCTTTATTCTGGATCGGTAGATATTCGGAAAGAACAGAGAATCACGCTAGGCTGATCGATGTGTATTATCATATCCGTGAGGACATGGAAGGCAGCAGCAAGCAATCCTGGAGCCGGCTCATCGATACAATTGGGGACCGTGCTGTTTTCATAGAACAGTACGGCAGCTTCACCGAACAACACGTACTTCAGTACATTACGCTAGATAAAAATAATTCTAACTCCCTGCTTGCCTGTACGAACCACGCACGTGCCAACCTGCGAAATATTCGGGAGAAAATGCCTTCCGAGCTTTGGGACATTTTAAATGGACTCTATTTATGGCTCAAAGAAAAAGAAGTCCGCGATATTACGAATGATTCGCCTCATCTGTTTTATCGCTTTATCCGGGATACGCTATCCATGTTTCAAGGCGCGGCGACTTCTGTCATGCCTCGTCAGAACGAATGGCACTTCGTTGAAGCTGGGCGCTATTTAGAGCGTGCTGAGAATCTGCTGCGATTAATTCAATCTCTCTGCTCGGAATATGCCAAAGAGGACTTTTCTTCTTATCCGCTTATGCTCGCAGTTTTGAAATCCGTCAGTGGATACGAATCGTATCGAAAAGAATATGCGGACACGGTCAATTTGAATAGTATCATCAAATTTCTGCTATTGAATGAGACCTTCCCACGTTCGGTCGCCTTCTCCATTCAATCGTTGGAGCGCTCGTTCAAGGGCATTCATTTGGATGATCCTGAGCTCACCAACGCAGTTCATAAGCTAGCTAAATTAGCTGGGAAAGTGAAAGCGAATTTAGCCTGCATGGATGATGATGATTTGAGATCAGGTAAATTAGAAACGACATTGCAAACACTCCTCGACTCCTGCAATGGGATGGGGGTACGGATGTCCAAAGTCTTTTTTCCCTCTCGGGAGGAGGTTATCGCATGAAGAAGCTGGAAATTACGCACATTACTCGCTATTCCTACACCGATTCCGCACAGGACAGTGTCAATGAAATTCGGCTAACTCCCTTAACAGACAGTCGGCAATCGTGTTATCATCATGCGATCACAACTGAGCCCGTTTCGGCATTCTTCACCTATTCAGACTATTTTCACAACAGGGTACACGCCTTTACGGTCAATAAGCTTCATCGTGAACTCACGATCAAAATGGTCTCCACCGTCGTTACCCACGAGAATGATAACAACCCTGTATCCCATCGATCGGCTTATGAAGAGAAAGCTTCGAGATACAGAGATGACTTTCAGAATGAATATGCTGAGTATTTATTACCTACTAGCTATACAGGGCTAACACCAGAGTTGAAAGCTTACTCCGACGCCATAGTCGATGATGGAGTACCTCTATATGATCTACTCCAAACCATCTATACCACCATCAATCACGATTTCACCTATGATGTTTCCGCAACCTCCGTGCAAACCACGGTTGGCGAGATGCTGAAGCTGAGGCGTGGTGTTTGTCAGGACTACTCTCATTTCATGATCACCATCTGCCGTGAGAAAGGCATTCCAGCCCGATATGTGAGTGGCTACCACTTCGTCGGTGATTTGCAAGGAGGCAGTGCGGATTTCACACAAGCCTCCCATGCTTGGGTGGAATGTCTCATCCCGGGATCTGGCTGGTTTGGGTATGACCCAACGAACAATTGCGAAGTGAACTGGCGCTACATCAAGCTTGGGCATGGACGAGACTATAATGATATCGTCCCTGTCAAAGGCGTCTATCGCGGCTCAGGCACGCAGGACTTGGAAGTTATTGTGGATGTTAAGTTAGTGGAATAGACTTGCCCGCTACAAGTCGCATTACTAAAACCAGTTAGCATCAGATGGTGCGATGCTAACTGGTTTTTTGCTGGTGCGTCAAAGTCCTCGGACGAAATTGGTGGAGTTTATAGATCTGGAAGTGTTTGTGCTCTTTATATTTGCATTAACTGGAAAAAGTACAGCTAATTATGTGAAATTTCCTCCTAAACTCGATTTTAATGTAAAATATGTAGTTAAAACTGCTTCTTTTGTTCAAACGGGTATAAATAGTTAAATTTAACTGTAGGTTTTCCATCTATTCTGTGTTTGATCGGAAATTCCAAGAATTTAACTGTATCAAATCCATTTATTCGCCTGACGCAAAGGAGAATTACGAGAATTCAATCCGACCAACACACTATTCTGACTCCGCACTCCAAACTCATACATTCATATATTATAACTTCATCTCTATCTACTCCTACAATTACTCCTGTTTCTAAACCTACTTCTACTTCTACTTCTACTTCTACTTACTTCTACAATTACATCTACTCTACTTACATCCAGTATTTCACAAATCATTACTCAACGTACACAGACTGGGCAGACCCCATTGAGAAATAGGCGGCATGCGATGGCCGAAGAGCTGCATCTTCTTGCGCACATTATTTGTGCGCTAAAGTGCCGTGGCAGCCGGGCTGCATCTTCTTGCGCACATTATTTGTGCGCTAGTGCGCCGTGGCAGCCGGGCTGCATCTTCTTGCGCACATTATTTGTGCGCTAGCGTGCCGTGGCAGCCGGGCTGCATCTTCTTGCGCACATTATTTGTGCGCTAGCATGCCGTGGCAGCCGGGCTGCATCTTCTTGCGCACATTATTTGTGCGCTAGAGTGCCGTGGCAGCCGGGCTGCATCTTCTTGCGCACATTATTTGTGCGCTAGCATACCGTGGCAGCCGGGCTGCATCTTCTTGCGCACATTATTTGTGCGCTAGCGTGCCGTGGCAGCCGGGCTGCATCTTCTTGCGCACATTATTTGTGCGCTAGCGTGTGATCTGCAAAATCACCACACTTAGAAGGGAATCCTGCTCTTTGAATTTTATACTTTCTTATTTTGAAAAAAGGCACGGATCCGAGATCCGTGCCTTTCACTCTTTTAAAAGAAATCCGTCAGATACGTTGTGCGCTCCGGAATGAATCGTTCCCACCTGGAGATCTCAACCGTGTCACCTTGCAGACGGCCAATACGATGCAGCAACGATGCTCGTTTGTACCCCATGAGCAGCGCGGACAAGGTTTGGATATCACATGAGATGACATGCCGCTCTTCCTTTTTATCGCCGCCTTGCTCATTCACGAACATTTGTTCCTCACTTAGTTTAATAACAGCATTCCCATCACCTTCTGATGGCTGAATTCGGAATATTCCATTATTCCACTCGGCGTGTCCATCTCGAAGCTGAAGATACAATGGCTTACCCTCGCTTCCACCTTCCACAACCACATTAAAAGGATACTCCCTCAGAAACGCAGCAGCATCAACAATTCGCGCCATAAAATAAGGAACGACCTCTTGCTTAATTCGAGGATCCGCCAATACAAATGGCAGCGGGTCGCCAATCGGCGTCTGGCATACCACTTTGTCAATCATCGAGTCATGATTGGAGATTAATCGCCATAGTCCACGATTAGCATCCTCTGTTAGTGCAATTAGTTCAAGCACAGTGAACACACTTTCCTTCACTTGGTAAATGATGTACCCTTCTGGCTCCCCAGCAGCATTCCGATATATAGTTACGATACCTTTCTTCCTCTTGGAAAGCATCCTATGCCACCACTCTTCTGTCCGAACAAGCATGCCGTTAAAGCGTTTTGCATAAGCCTCGTAGATCGGATTCAGCACCGCCGGTTCCGCTTCAATGCGTTGGAGCGTGCTGCCCGCTGCCACCTCTGGCTTTGGTAGCTGGTGGGTAGCTATTTCATATCGCATATATTCGATATAAGCCTCCCACCCATATTTGCGATAGAAGGCAAAAGAAAACGGTGCTAAGAAAGATACAGTCTTACCGGATTCTTTCATCGTTTGTAATGATGCAGACAACAGTTGGCCGACCATTCCCTGTCGACGATATTCTGGCCATGTCGCTACACCGGCAATGCCACCCATTTGAAAAGCTTTGCCGTTTATCCATGTTTCCAGCTCCAGAATTGTTAGTTTGGCTGCTAACTGCTCTTGGGCAAAATATCCAAGAGTCTGTTGGGATGCCATCTCTGCCAGCCGTTTATCTCGTTCCTCCGGCAAAACCGTAAATTGAAAAGCAAACTCCGACAAGGCAAGACTGTCTTGTAAATCTTCCTTTTTCAACAATCTGATGGGATCCATAGTGCCTCCTAGTTGTCCATTTTCTTCTATTTTAACATGTAAAATTGATTACAATCCACACACCACCATTCTGATCAATTATCTTAAAAAGTGATAACTCTGCACACGCTCAAAGACGTATTTAGGGCTATTTTCCGAAAATCTGACGATAGTTCGCCAGCTCATACGCTAATACAATGAAGAAGCGCAGATATCTATCGAGTCTGAGAGTCAACAAGAGTTCGTAATTTTGCGTAGTGGAGAGAATTCCCCAGACGAAGGAAGAAGGTGATGGTTTAACGTCGCAAGGCACGAACGGCCAACGATCAGCATGAATTTCGCAGCAGCTTGTTAGTCATTCCGAAACAAGGCATGTATTATTTTTAACAGGAGGTTTTTTATGAAAAAGAAAGTATTGCTGTTAGTGCTTGTTTTCTTCATGATGATGGGATCGGTTGTTGCCTATGCAACACCAAAAGTGAACACCTTTGAACGGCCTACGCGCGGAAGCGCTTACAGTCTTTCGCAATGGGGTATCGACGGTTGGAGTGCCCCCTGGGACCTTGGCATGAGCACACGCACATGGATTGATGGCTATAATTTTAACCACTCTGGTGGTCAGTCACTTCGTGTATTCTACCCTCAAGGCCAAATTGATCCGCAAAATTCCGGGGCTCAAGCACCTTTTACCGTAACACCTGGGCAAGAATATTATTTATCTTATTGGGTGCGATTTAGCAGCGATTTCAGTTGGGGATCGACCGAAAATGCAGGTAAACTCGGGCTAGGATTAGCCGGTGGTGCCGCTTGTTCAGGCGGGCAGGAGTGTACGGGCTATAATGGCTTTAGCTCTCGGATGATATGGCGTTCAGGCGGGCAAGCCGCTATTTATTACTATCACATGGGCAATGCTGGGCAATATGGGGACTATGCTGTTTTGAAAAACAACGGTGCCGACATCTATTACCCGAAAGGATCATGGGTGAACATCGTTCAGCGCCTCAAGGTTAACACCGTTACGAACGGAAATGCCAATCCAGATGGTGAGATCCAAATTTGGTATAACGGCACTTCGGCAGCCAACATTACAGGATTACGCTTCGTTCGCAACACCGATAAAGTTGATAAAGCCTACTTCTCTTCGTTCTTCGGCGGAGCTACCTCAGCATTCGCACCTCAGAATGACTCTTATATCTGGTACGACGACCTCAAGGTTTCCACCAATAAAGCAGAAATCTGCGAACTCGCCGTTGGGGGCTGTTATAACCGCACGTTCCAAGCCGAAAGCTACAATTCTATGAACGGCGTCATCACCGAAACCACTCCAGATACAGGCGGCGGCCAAAATGTTGGCGCGATTGACAACCAAGATTGGATTGCTTTTAGCAATGTGAATATCCCCACAGCTGGAACGTATTTGGTCGAATATCGGATTGCGACCCCGAATAATAACGGGAAGATCTCGCTGGACATCAACTCTGGCGGAACCGTGTTAGGTCAAATCGATATCCCGAATACCGGCAGCTGGTCGACTTATCGCACTGTTTCTCATGAGGTTCAGATTCCAGCAGGCACACATCAATTCGGCCTCTATGCGGTGACCGGCGGTTTTGATATCAATTGGTGGAAAATCACCAAACTCTATTAATTTGAAGTGAAGAAAGGGATAAGCCAATTGCTGTTGTAATTGGCTTATTCTTTTTGTTTGCTTTAGGAGCACTCACTTTCACTGCACTTCTAAGCTGCTGCTGATCATCCCTTCCACATTTACTTTTCTTTCTCACTTCCTCACTGCTAATCTCCTCAGCGTACTCCCGACATCCGCAATAGTCCGATTCTGCCGAACTAAACCGAACATTCTACTCTAAAATAGTCAATTAGTCCGATTCTGCCGAACTATTAACTTGTTTTCTTAGTGTGAGGGGCGTTTGAGGCGAATTAGTTGGGCTTTGTCGGACTAATTAGGATTTGCTGGTGCTGACAGTGAGATTAGTTCGGTAAAATCGGACTAATGGTGGTGTGATTAGAAGGTTGTAATCTTTCCCTTCTCTCCTCATCCTCAAAAATGCAAAAATACAACCTTTGCTACTATTTGAATGACGATATTAGGGAATGCGTGCAAATAGGCAACCTTTTTAAGGTTTTTTAGGAGAATCTCATGAAATCGCTCTAAATTGATGCCTATTTGCATCAATTTCCAATTTTCTAGGCGAACCCCCTACGAAAAGTGCTCTTTTGCATTTTTGACGGGGAGAGGGAATTTGAGGTCACTATGTCGATTACATCCACTCCCTTGTTACTTCTTACTCCACATCGTCCTTCTACTTCACATTACTCCACTTTTCCCACATTCTTTTCTTTATCCTCACGACAATTATGCTCATTATAGTCCATTACACTCATCCCCCCTGATTACTGTCCTAACTTTTCACTACTCTCAAATTGGCAGCAGTTGTTGGGGGCTAAGGTTGGAGAAAGAGGCTACTTTTGGAGATAAGGGCTACTCTTGGAGACAGGGGTTACTCTTGAAGATACAAGGTACTCTTGGAGATACAGGCTTCTGTTAGAGATACAGACTACACAAATAAAAACCGAAAGACACACACTTGCATGCAAGCGTGTGCCTTCCTGGTTTTGTTTATTTACTTGTTAGTTTGCTTTGGCAGCAATCGAGTAATCACCGTGATCGCCTCTGCACGTGTAACTGTGGCAAGAGGTCCGAAGCGGTTCTCTGCGTATCCTTGCATCAGCCCCTCTTCTTGTACGATGCCTACAGCGTCTAAGGCCCACGCAGGAATGTCGGAGACATCCGCGAATGCCACGGCTTTTGCCGCTGAGGAGCCAGATCCGTTCACGTTCGCCAGCACAACAGCCAGTTGTGCTCTTGTCAATGGATTGCCAGGACGGAATGTGCCGTCCTCGTAGCCTTGAATAAGGTTCGATTTGGCTGCGAGCGCAATTGCTTGCTTCGCCCAGTCGCCGATCACATCGCTATCGCTGTAATTCGGCAGATTCTCTGCCCCAGCGTTCGGATGCAACGCGTTCATCAGCATGACGATGAATTCCGCACGCGACACGAACTGATTCGGCTTAAATGAGCCATCCTCATAGCCATGCACGATGCCCGTTTTCAACGCTGATCGAATATCTGCCTCTGCCCAATGTCCTGCGATATCACTCAGATTTGATATTGGATCTACGGTTGGTTTCCCAGGTATAACCGTCGTTTGATTAACAGCGAATACTGCATACTTCGTCAAATGGTTGACATCAACGGTGATTTGATCCCCATTTACCTTACCACCAGGGACTTCCACCCAAACTTTTTTAACCTCGTCATAATAGAAAACGACTGCTTTCTGGTCAGCCTTCAAGCTCGTTTTGTCAAAAGCAAACGTTAGCGTAATAGGCTTACTGAAGTTCTCTGAGAAATTTTTCAAAATCTCAAAAATCGGACTAGCAAGAACCTCTCTACTTGTGATCAGTTTTTGCGTATCGAGTACTTTGTCTATCGTGAGTTTCAGTTCTTTGCCCGAAGCATCTGCCGGGATTGTAATCTTCACCTCATTGTTCAAACTAACTTCGCCTGTTTTACCTTGCGGCAATGTCAACGTACCATTTGTAGAAACAACGGGTAAGTTGTTTGATGTTGAAGGTGATGATGAAGAGCTACTGGTATCTGCTGCACGTGTCACGGTTACCGTGTAAGTCTTACTGTTGCCGTTCTGTGCAGTCACTACGACCTTGATGGCATTCGTACCTACTTGTAAATTAACCAGCTCACTCGCTTGGCCACTAATCGTTGAAACGCCATTCACGGTCATTGTCGCATGACTTTCGTACACACTCGCCGTAACCGATATACGCGAAACTGAATTAGATACCTGCAAGCTATAGGACGTTGTGTCCGTTGCAAAAACAGGAGATATCACGCCAGTAGACAACATTAGCCCACTCAAGTCAGCATTACTGCTAACTACTGGCACTTCTGCCGCTCGATTCACACTAAGCTGATATGGATTGAAGGCAATGCCATCTTCCGCTGTCACCTTAATAGCGATGGAATTAGCTCCCACTTGTAAATCGTTCACCGTGTAGGTATACACATTCCCCGTTACTGAGCTATACGTTGCTCCGCTAACTGTCAGCGTTTGATTCACATGAGCTTTACTTACCGTCAAAATAAGACTGGTTACGCTATTTGGTACATCCACGCTATAGGACAGTTGAGCAGGATCGAACGTTATCGAGCCTTGATTTACACCTAAGTCCGACAGCAATGCATCGTTACTTATCACGACTGGAACACCCAGCAGGATAATCTGTGTAACAACAGCATCGTCATAATTCGCTGCTTTTACCGTTATTGAATGGTTCCCCTCACTAAGCACACCAGCACGTATCGTGATCTTCCCTGCTTGGATCACGTAATCCGCAGGTGACAACCTCGTTGCGCCATCCTTCACTGACGAGATGGCCGCTCTCCATGCGGCATCCTCTGGGAACGTAATGTCGATGGCGCTCAGAGTATCATTCGCTGTCACATCTGCTGATAATGTAGGTGCAGATGCTGACTTCACGCTTACCATTACAAAACCATTATCCTTGGTGAATGGTACTTCACTACCATTCCATATCACCTTCGTTGTGGATGGCGCGTAAGTCACCGTTGTCACACTGCTAACGCCCGACAACTCGCCAACAGTCAGCTGTAATTCATTCGAATTCACACTAGTTGCGATGACCACATTCTCCGCTGTTTGTTGCGTACCATCTACGAAATAGTATTGCAACTGTCCAGCTGTTTCTTTCTCGCTATTCGAATAGAATAATTGCTTGCGACCATCTTTCATATCCACCACGATGTGTGTGGAATCGGTTCTGCGCACGTTCTCGATTTTACTTGTTCCTGAATACGGTTCAAGTACGCTAACGAATTGCGCATTGTTGCCATATACACGATTAACCACGGTTGGTGTATAAGCAGCTGTATCATTGCCAGGTCCTGGTGCTTCACCTACGATCATCGTAGAAGTCGCACTCGGAGAGCTAGTTAAACTAAATAACTTTAATCCCTTTCCATTGGCGGTATTCCATGCACCTTCCCATTTACCGGAAAGCTCCTTGGATGTACCATTTCGGAAGAAAGGCGTCGAGTCCTTCGTACCCAGTGGACCTGCGAAAGTATCCATTGTTGTGCCAGGCGTGAAGGAACCAATGCCATGCAATAACCAATCATACTGACGTCTTGTTGCCGACTCTAGCGTAAACAGATCGATCATGTAATCCTTCGTCACAGCCACTGTTCGCTCATAGCGTCCCATGCCCGTGTATGCTTTACTTGAGGTGTTCGTCATAATATTAAAAGGTTCAGATTGCATGAATAACTTCGTGGGTTCATATACTTCCACATTGTTCACAGTTGGAATCGCCTGTGTATCGCCGTCAACCATAACGGTGTTATGTGAGAATGTCGTTTTGTAATATGACGTGTACATGGAATTACTGTAAGGAGGAATACCCAGATCCGGGGCTAACCGCTCACCTTTCCCGAATACCTCTAAATGAAGTTTATCAGGATGACCGTGATAACCGCCGTGTACACCGTAATCAACGAGTGCATACAGTTGTTCATTTCCAGTACCAGCTCGTAATACAGAATGGCCAAGTCCTGTGAAATTCATACTTTCTGACGGTAATGTGCCTCCAGTAGGAATCACAGACTTCCCGTAAAACACTGCTTGCTCCCCAACAATACCTGAGCTTGCATTGCCTGGTACAATAAAGCCGCCTCTTGCCCGCTCTTTGTCATTATAAAGCGTACTTAGCAGTGTACTGTATACAGCATCATTGTATTGTGCGTATACGCCTTCGTAATCCATCGGCACGACTCTTCCTGGCGCTCCTAAATTGGTAGGATATTTACCAGAATCATTACTGTTAATAATGCCGAGATCAGGGAAAGCATACTGAATCGTAACATCGAATGTTTTCTTGAAATTCGGACTAGCAAATAGATCATATCCCATATTCTTCAAGGCTTGTGCATGGAAGAACAGGGCAGACTGTGCGTAGAAATGGTAACCAATCGCACCCTCGTACCAGAATCCATCCGATAGAACACTGTTCGCCATTTGGAAGTTAAATCCGCTCTTCCCGGTAACAGAGAAATCCATTAGCGTTTTATCTTCCAACGCTGCGCCAACAGCACCAATCGCTGCATTGTGCCACGTTTGCCAGTTAGACTTCCCTACGTCATAACCTTGTAAAGTTTTAGCCGATGGGGCAAACAAATTCTGCTCCACATTGTATTTATCAGCGGCATTCAATAGACCGCTTGGTTCAATCAAGTCGTAGGCCTGAACAAGTTGAATCATTTGAACTGCTTCATCCAACGACTGATAATACAGCCTACCATTTAGCGCTTGCATGGCGTAGCTTGGATATAATTCCGCATAATTCAGCAGCATTTCTTTGGCTTTCTGCGCATACTTAACTTCTCCACTTAATGCATACGTTAGTGCAAGATTGCGTACGGCTTCGATATTAACCGTATGTGCGGTAAACCGCCACCCAGCATCCACATCGGAACCCGTGTATACTTGGTTGTTTGTCGGACAGAGATGCGCATGAGGCGAATCATAATTGAAAACGAGTGGTGTATCCCCGCATACGAATTTACCACTCTCTCCTGCTGGTTTGGATGGATAGTAGACCGTTTTGTTCAACCAGCTGTCTGCTTTCACTTTTATCGCATCTAAGTAATCTTCAGCCCAACCATAGCTCTGAATCTTAGCTTTCGCCTCGTTCAGTTGCGTTTGAGATGTCATAATGTAAGGATGTTGCTTCGTCGCGACCCTTGGAGCCCCGACCTTCACATTCAATTCAATTGTGATTTCTTTACCACCTTGTAAAGGCTTCACAGTATAAATCGCCTTCTGCACATCACCCGCTTGGGCAGAGGCTGGCACCTTGACCTGAAGATTTACATCCGTTTCCTCACCTTTCGCAACGACAGCGGTTGTCGGAGATACGGTTACATCGTAACCAGCTCCAAATGGTGTTTTAGGCGTAATTTGATAAGCGGTATCGACATCACTGATATTTTTGAGCGAAAATGTATAGTTCAGCGTGCTATCTGGTAATGTACTCTTATCAATTTGTTTAATGGATGATTCTACCGCATTCTTAGCAAGTGCAAAACCATCAAAATACAGCTTTTCCGTCGGATCGGATACATCTAAATTGTACCAATTAGGATGTATGATGACTTGGTTAAAATTCGCTAAATCAGCTAATCCCGTTGAATTCAGCATTTTGTTGAAGGGCACTTCAACTTTCTTCCATCCTACCCAATCCACATAAAACGTAGACATGAAATAATCGAACCCTGGCGTTGGAACGTTACACTCAAGAATGAAATACACCTTTTTATTCGATGCTTTCTCTGAATACATCCAGAATTCGATTTGGTCATTTTGCTTCCAAGGTCCAGTCATCCCTGTTACGTTAATGGCCGTTGTTGGATCTGTCCATTTCCCCGATTTCGTACCAAGAACGGCTGGTATTTCAGAGGTTGCTGTCGTGTTCGTCCAACCTGCAAAAGTTTCCATACTACCAATTGGTGTACTGGAACTTCCAGACAAATCAATGTTATATGTGTAACTCTTCACTTCACTGACCTTGCCTTCGAATTCAGCTTTCGTCGTTACTGTCTGTGAGTGATCAACTACAAGTGGTGTTGTATACAGCTTATAAGTGTTATCTACACCTTCAATTTTATAATAGACCGCCGCCCCGACTGTCGGTGAGGATAAGGTAACCGACTTCGTTTCCGCATATAATCCCGCTGGCGGGTTCACATTAACCGTTTCTACATAGTCTCGAAAAATAATGGCGTACTGATAGCTCGTTTCTTCACTTTCCATATTGTTAATTGATGATTTCGTAACCAGTGTTACATTGGCTGTCTGTTCACCGTTTGATGTGAGCGTGAGTGGCGTTGTGTAAAGTTGGAATGTACTATCAATACCGACTCGTTTATAGTATATCTTCGTGAGTATAGCTGGCGTCGATAAGCTGGATAAACTAACCGTTACTTTATTTGCATATTCGCCAGAGGCTTTATCTGCCGTAACAGGTTGAATAGATGCCGTATTGGTTAATCGAAAATCATCTAAGTAAATTTGCAAGCCTAAGTCTAGCGTCGTATTGGCGATAGCGGCTTGATCGAAACGCACGTAATCTAACGAACCCCAATTATTTAATGTTGCAATGCTCTTCTGTGTTTTTACCACGTTGAGGGGAACCTCAATTTCCTTCCATCCTGTCCAATCCAATAGGACTCTGTAGTAATAGTAATTACTAGTGTCACCTTTCATATAAAATCGAAGTTGAATTGGCTTATCAGCTTGATCGCCGGTTCTTGCTTTTATTGAATAAGCCCATATTTTCATTGTGCTATATCCGTTCAAATCAACGTTCGGCGCTAATTTGGGATAAATAAGCGCCGAACCTGCAACATCCGCGCCATTATTAAAGGCCAATAACCACTTCTTGGATCCCGTACCTTCTTTGATATACTGAGGATCGGAATTATTTACGACAGCAAGATCGGCTGTGCCTTTAATGTCACCAGTTAGATTCGTCGTCGAATCCATATTGTTCAACTGTAAGGAAATCGGAAACTCCTGAACCGCCGCACGCGCGGTTTGAAGCGGAAGGAACACTTGCAGCAGGCTGAAGAGTAGCAATCCTGCATGTAAAGCTGACAGCCTTTTCATAAACTGACGAAGAACCATAATCTTCATTCCTCTCCTCTGGGGTAATACAAAGCCCCGCTATCTCAGGCGGGGCTGCAATCAGTCAAGTGTTTCCTCTAAACCTTACTTTTTCACTGCATCTTTTGCGCGTTTGTCGGCATTCTTGTAAATATTAACGATTTCCTCGTAGCCAAGCTTCTTCTGCTCTTCAGCGAATTTATCCCACTCGCTGAAGTTGCGTGCACCCATGATGAATTTGGAGAAATTCTCATCACGATTAGCGTTCAAGGAGTCACCCTTCGTATCCAAAATTTGTTGTTCTTCCAGCGTGAAAGCAAGTGTACTATTTTTCTCGCCATCATATTTAGGGGCTTCTTTGTAGGCAGCTTGCAACTCTGGTGAAGAAACGGAAATATGTGCATTGAAATCAAACCAAGTATAAGCACCATCTGTGGACAAACCGGTTTTCTTTCTCAAATCTGCGATGTCCGCATATTTCGTTGTGAAGGAATTTCCGCTAGCCGTATCTCCTTCTTTCCCCCAACTAACAAGTTTCTTACCTTCCTCCGAGTAGAAGAAATCCATGTATTTCATGACATCTTTGATTTTGGTCGACTTGGAAGAAACCATGAAGCCTTCCTCTGTCACTGCTGTAAAGGCAGTCTTACGCGGTCCACCTGCCCAACCTGCTGGAGGAGCCATATAATTCATAGTGAACTGCGGGTTGTCTTTACGTAATGCACTGTTATAGAAGTCAATACGTCCCATGTAGTCAAGTGTCACGAATGCGCGATTCGTGGAAACGATATCCTGCCACATTTTCGTATCAATCGTTAAGAAATCTTTCGGGATCAAGCTTTCTTTATAGAACTTGTTCATATACGTCAACATCGTCTTGTATTCGTTCTGGATCGGCGCATATTTCCATTCTTTGGATGCGCTGTCAAAGAAAACAGATGCTTTACGCTTTTCTACTTCTGCAGGTACATTGAATCCCGCTCCGAAATCGTACAAATAGCGCAAGCCATTACGGAACGTCAACGGATAGCTGTCTGGATATGCCGTTTTGAGCTTCTTCAAAGTCTCATAGAGTTCATCCCAGTTCGTTGGTGCGGCTAAACCAAGCTTCTTGAATACATCTTCCCGATACATCCAGGTACGACGGTTAGATTCTCCTAAACCTTGGTTAGGGAACACATACATTTTGCCATTAGACGATAATACGTTCTGCGCTTCTGTTGGATATTTCTCCATCCAAGCCTTCAAGTTCGGCATGTCCTTCACATAATCAAGAATGTTGACCAAGGCACCTTGCTGCCCGAATTTATCAGCGGTTGCTTTCGTTTGTGTCCACATCAAATCTGGCATATCACCAGAAGCAACAGTTATGCTAAGTGCATCTTCAAGCAGATTTCCTGGCGGCAATTGAATATCAAGCTTTACACCTGTTTTCTCCGTCAAATATCCCCATACTTTCCAATTCGCATCATAAGGCCAGCTTGGGTTACTGTAGTCTAGAAACTTGAAGGTTTGTGCTTTCGGTGCTGATGACGCTGATGATGAGGCTGCTGCTGTCGATGCTGCGGATGGTGTTGCCACACTGTTTTCTTTGGAACATGCACCCACAACGAAACTCATGCTCATAATTGTTGCTAACATAACGACCGACTTCTTCTTCATACGTTGCCCCACTCTCCCTAATTTCTTTGAATTTGCTTTCCCATGTGCGAAATAGCCTCATGCTGTTCTACTGATCCGACTATCCATGTCTCACTTGTCTTGCGTTTCTTGCTTCCCATTGTTCTTGTACCTCTATATTAACCTTTGATCGACCCAATTAGTGCTCCTTTTGCAAAATACTTCTGCAGGAACGGGTAGATCATCAGGATGGGAACCGTTGTAATAATAATGGTTGCGTATTTAATGGATTCGTCTACGATCATCGTATCGCCGCCTATATTGCCAGCACCCGTGCCTTGACCTTGCAGCACCATGTTGCGAACAATAATTTGTAGAGGGAACAAGTCGGCATCTCGCAAATATAAGAGCGCGGAGAAGAAGTTGTTCCAGATTGCAACGCCGTAGAATAAACCAATGGTCGCCAGAATGGCTTTGGATAGCGGTAAAACGAGCCGAAAGAAGATGCCGATGTCCGTAAGCCCATCCATTTTGCCAGATTCCTCAACCTCCTGGGGCATGCCAGCAAAGAACGTACGCATGACAATCAGGTTCCAGGAGTTGACCAAAGTTGGTAAAATCATCGCCCAAATCGTATCAATAAGATGGTAGCTTTTGACGACTAGGAATGTTGGTATCAAGCCACCACTGAAAAATAGTGTAATCACAATCATGATCATGAAGCCACGGTGAAACAGCATATGTTTCTTCGAAAGGGCATAAGCACCTGCTGCACTAACTAACAAAGAAAGCGTCGTACCGAGTATGGTATAGAAGATCGTATTGAGGTAAGCCCTTCCAATTTCTGGTTTTTCAAAAACGGATGCATAGGTGTTCAGATTAAATTCTTTTGGCCACAGGAATACTTGCCCCTTTAAGACGGGAACGACTCCACTGAACGAAACCGCTATCATATAAACGAAGGGATACAGTGCCGATACGACAACTCCCAGCAAACTCACGAATAAAACAATATCAAAGAGACCAAATTTTCTTTTCATACACGTACTCCCTTCCCTACCATAAGCTTGTCTCGCTCGTTCTGCGGCTAATCCAATTGGCAGTCAGAATGAAGATGAGGTTAATGACACTGCTGAATAAATCGATCGCTGTACCATAACTGTAGTTCAATGACTGTATACCCGTCCGATACACATAGGTAGATAGCACGTCGGCGGTTGCATAAATGGAAGGATTCAGCATCAGAAGCACTTTTTCGAAACCGATATCCAAGACATGTCCGATGTTCAAAATAAACAGAATAATAATTGCCGGCCGAATGCCCGGTATTGTAATATGCAGCAATTGGAGTCTGCGATTTGCACCATCCACTTTCGCCGCCTCATATAATTGAGGATCGATCGCACTTAGCGCTGCTAGATAAATAATCGTTTCCCAGCCGACATGCTGCCAAATTTCTGACAAAATATAAATCGTCCGGAAATAGCTTTCATTCTGCATGAAGTTCATGGCATCATACCCAAACCACTGGATCACTTTATTGACTAGTCCACTCGTTGGGGAGAGAAATAAGAACATCATACTTACAACAACAACATTGGAAATAAAGTGAGGCAAATAACTGATCGATTGTACAAAACGCTTTAATGTAGCCCTGCGCACTTCATTTAATAAGAGAGCTAAAATAATAGGTGCTGGAAATCCGAAAACTACTTTATAAATCCCTAGAAGCACTGTGTTTTTCAGCAGCTTCAGAAAATCGGGACTATGAAAGAATAGTGAATAGAATTTCAAACCGACCCATTCACTTGCCCACACACCTTTGAAGGTGTTGTAGTCCTTAAACGAAATCAAAATCCCGAACATTGGCACATACTTAAATAATAAGTAGTAAATAAGCGCCGGCAAAAACAAGAGCATTAAATACTTGCTGTTCTGCCATCTCTTTTGGAATTGCCCCATGCCTTGACCTCCAGTCTGAATATCCTGTCTATGCATCAAACTTTAAAGTAACGCAATCATCCGGGCAATGAGGCATACTTTCGATTCCTCACTATTTTCTACATTCCCGAAATCGACATAGGTTCTTAAGGAAAGTCAATATTCACGATTATTGGTAGATTGGAAAATTACGCATGAGCATCCACGATCTGTCACTATTTTGCACCCTTTCCACGTTCTTTGCGTCATGAATCATGAAAATAGAGAACTTTTTAAAGCTCAGAGTATTGAACCGCTCCTAGTGCTCCATGCTATACTCAATATGGTTAACTCCTACTAAGGAAAGGAATGACACGATGAAGTGGATAGCACGATTTTCGACAAAAATCCAAAATCAAGTATCACTGTTCTACACCTTGTTCTTCAGCTTCATCGCGATTATTCTGTTGCTCGTATCGATTAATACGTGGTCCTATTCTTTCTTCCGCGATCGGATTAAGGATGAGATTATTCTCAATAGCGGTCTAAATTTGAATACGACTGTCGCTAATTATGAGAAGCATATCAAGCTGATTCGAAGCATCATGGTCGGCTACCTGTTCAGCAATGACACAGAAATCCTCAAGAATGGTAATCCATTATCCCACTACGATATTGTGGTTAAAGCACAAACCAATTTACAGTACTCACTTAATAATTCCTTGCTCTATTTAGACAACATCCTCTATTACTTCAAAGATAGTCGGTTTGTCATTGAAAAAGACGGTACCCGGAATGCCGAGACCATGTTCAGTAAGTTTTATGCCCAGTCTTCCTATACGGTTGATTTCTGGAATAAGGAGTTGGAAAGCTCACAAAGCTTCAAAATCTACCCTTCCGCCGTCTTCAACTCACTTACCGCCTTCGAAAATAAACCAATCGGCAGCCTCATGCCCATCCTAATTAAGAGTGCGTATGATACGAATTTCGCTTTTATCGTCTTCATGAAGAGCTCTAAGGTCTTCGAAGCCTTTCATCAGTCGCAGCCTGAAAGCAGCCTCCTCATTATGGATGGTAATCACAATGTAATTTTCTCCTCTGATGTGACTCAACTACCAGATGAAATTAAGGAGAAGACCGGAAGCGGCTATGCATTAATTAAGAATACCTATTACTTCTATCGCACTAGTGTGGATACAGGCTTAACTTACATCGAGATCGTCTCTGACAAAGGGTTAACCAAACAAATTCACCGGCTTAATCTCAATATGCTAGTGCTCATCTTGCTTTCTTTATTCATCTCACTTGCCGTTTCATATCTGATCGCTAGAAGATTTCATAATCCTCTTGCCAATATGCTTCGTTCGCTGGAATCGTATCATCCTGCAGGTCTCCAAGGCATTACGAATAGTCGAATTAAGGAATTCAACTTGCTTCACAATACACTTCACGATCTATCCCGATCGAATCAGGAATTTCATAACGACATTCGCTCTAAGAATACCCTGTTGCAGCAATTTGCCTACATGACACGATTGAAGAAGCTGGAAGGTAAAGGCTCACAATTGCATACCTCTATCGACGCGAACAAGCCGTACAAGCTCATCCTTTTTCAAATTGACTTCAAAGATAAGTTCCTCACGGAAATTACGAACGGCCATCAGCGCATTTTCAACACGTATAAGGAACTCATCGAGACTCATTTCTCGCGTATATACGCTGATTCATTAACCTTCCAATTGGAGAAAGATCAGATCCTATCCATTCTTTTTATCGAAAATGAGGAAGATGATGGGCATCCAGATGATCTAGATCATCTTGTGCGCATGCTGGACACCGACTCGTTATATTGCAACTTCACCATTGCACCAAGTCCTATTCACAAGAACTCATCTGACTTTGTGGAAACCTATCAGAACGCGTTAGACCTCATTAAACAAAGACGACTAGGCGAAGATGTTCAGATCATTACAGAATGGCTCCCACAGCCCGCGCTACTGATTCCTACACCTTCCGAGGAGAACGAGCTGACAGCTAATCTACAAGCTGGATCTGACGCCGTCACAATACCTCTAGCCGATAAGCTGCTTGATCAGCTTGCCAAGGCTGGCGCATTAGCCTACCAGTTCCAAGACTTCACCAAAGATATCGTAAACAAAGCATTGAAGAGTATGTACGCCCAAAATATTTCTATCCATACGCTCTCCGACAGAGGTTCACCTTACGATCTCTTGAAAGCATGCCATACCTTAGAGCAGTACAAGGAATTCTTACACTGGTTCCTATCCCGCTCCGCAGCCGCCATTAAGGAGAAGAAATCGGAAACCGACGTCATGACCAAGTTCGTCATGGAGTATGTCGAATCCAATTTTGGAGATGACCTGTCACTGGAAGCTATCTCTGCTAAGCTGGGAATTACCGGGCCATATCTATCGACCTACTTCAAAGAAAAGACAGGAACGAATTTCAGCGACTACATTTTCACCGTCCGAATGAATAAATCGATTGAAATGCTGCGAGATACCGACCTGAAAGTACAGGAAATCGCTTCGCTCGTTGGTTACTTTACAGCTGCTTCTTTTAACCGTGTCTTCAAACGACATACAGGGATTACACCTAGTGAGTTTCGTAGGCTTAATAATAAGAATTAATTCAAAAAAGGGAGCAAACACACCCGAATGGTGTATCTGCTCCCTCTTTAATTCCCTTAATTTAAATCCTTGGCATATCTCGCATAGCATTTCCAACTAAGATAGCCCAACTTTCCGTAGAAATCTACGAAAGGTGTCGTATCAATGACCACGTGGCGAACATCACGCTGCAACAGGTAATGAATTGCTGCTTGTACAATCGAGATACCGTACTTATATCCACGGAAGCTCTCATCAATGCCTAGAGGGCCAATGCCGCCTAATTCGCCTTCAAAGAGCGGCGACCAGTAAATGTTCTGCGCTAACAGGGGAGACTGTGCATCGTTCATCCTACAGAAACCAATGATCGAGCCTTCTTTCTCTAGTAGCACGAATTCCCGGCCCGTCCCCCCGCGTTCCCAATAATCGCGATGCTGATAATCCCATGTACCAGGAAAGCAGCGGCTCATGAACGCAGTTAAACCTTCTCGATCGTGCGGATTGGCAACTCGGAATGTTGCCTCATGGACAGCTGGCAAAGATACGATCTGATCCTCTTGGTACGCATTCATCAGATCAAAAGATTTCTCCAAGAAGGAGTAAGTCCTCTTCTCAAACCACGCTTTCGTTTCCTCGAGCTGATCCGGAATCCCTGGAAACAGACGGCCGTGCAGATCATTACCCAGCATGATCCGTCGTGCTCCTGCATTCTGCAGGGCCTCTTCAGCTTTGTAAAGTAAAGAACTTCCGATTCCCTTGTTTCTATACTCCGGGTCTACCATCAGAGCCTGAATCCATCCCATATCCCCGCGAATGCCAAAACGCGTAGTAACATCACTTGCCATTTTGGCAATAACGAATCCAACAACACGCCTTGACGACTCCTCTAGCGCTACCCAAGATCCTTCCCTTAGCCAAAGTCTGTCTCCTACCACATTCTGTTCCAGCAATCGCAGCCTCATCGGAAACGACGCCAACAACTCCTTATTCCAAAGCACCACCATATCACTCAGATGCGACGCTTCCATCCGTTCAAAAATCCAGTTCATGCTGCTCCTCCTCTGGGTACCCATGTTCACACATACGTAACTTAAAGCAATTGGCATAGCCTTACTGAGAAATATAGGACATCATGGCGATCTCGCATATAAGCAAATCTTTCACTTATTGGTAGATGATAAGAATCATCTATGAAATGAGGCTAACTAGGTGGGCAGCGCATCTTGCTCATATACACTCACTAGCTACTAGCCCGCCACTTGCACATATACATTCACTATCCACTAGCCAGCCACTCGCACATATACACTCACTAACCACTAGCCCGCCACTCGCACATATACACTCACTAGCTACTAGCCCCATCACTCGCTCATATACACTTTCACTAGCCACTAGCTCGCCACTCGCACATACACACTCACTTACCACTCGCCGACAACTAACTGTATAAACTACATCTATTTCCCGGAATTCCCCCAAGAAAATCCAATTAAATGTAAAAAATACAGTTAATATCGCCACATTCCACTATTCCCATCAAATCGTGCTCATTTAGCTGTATGAAATACATTTATTCCTTAAAAAAGATGAAACCGTCCAAAATTAACTACAGGAAATCCAGTTATTTTTAACTGAGCCGCTCGCGAACCTTAATAAGCGTGCGAGATCACGCTTTCCCGCCGTCCTCTCAGCACGATCGATCTCAAAAAGCCCCTCCTCCGCCAAAAAAGCGAGTTCGGGGCATTGCTTCTTATTGCTTTTCCGCATAAATATGAGGATTCTGGCGTTGACACTCCTCAATAACCCACAGCTGCCTGCGCACCTGCTGAGGTGTAATTTCCAACTCTTTCCCCTCGGTCAGCGTGTCATACAACATCAGGTACAGCTTCTCCGTCATATGCTCGAAAGTTGATTTTCCACCAGGATTCGCAACCTCCCAGCTTTCCGTTTGCCAAGGCAGCTTTTCACTGCAATAGGCAGGCTTCCCATCTGCTGAAAATAAAGGCTCTCGGATTAGCTTCTGCTCAGGCGCTTCCTCAGGTTTAAAATATTTCCACTCCAGCTTATCCCCCGTTCCATGCAGGCCACCATTCGTTCCTTGAATGTTGAACTGCTCGTGAGGATAGGCGGAGCTGGATGAAATTTCCAAATCAATCGTTGGCCTACCTTTTCCACGCAGCAAAAGCTTCACATAGTCCTCCGCATCACCGAACGTATTCGTTCTGTCCATGATGCACATGACCTCCGGCTGTGCGTCCGCACCGAACAGCTGCAGCGCCTGATCCAGTGGATGTGGTCCTGTATTCATCAAGCTACCGCCATTATTGCTTTGCAACGTTTGCCAATCCCAACGGCGAGCAAATCCGTTATAGCTGAAGTCGATCTGCACGATGCGCCCCAGTACGCCAGATTCAATCACTTTACGCAGCTGAACGAAGGCAGGCTGATATCGGGATTGCTGGAATACCGCCAAGATAGCGCCGTTTCGCTCGGATGCCTCGATGAGCTGGTCAACTTCCTCCGTTGATTTCGCCAACGGCTTCTCGCACAACACATGTAGACCGCGGTTAAGTAGCTCTAGCGTAATCGGAAAATGCTGATGGCTCGGAGAAGCATTCACAATCAAATCCAGTTCCTCTTGAGCAACCATCTCCTCCCAGGACCCGTAAGCTTGGCATCCGTATTCTTGTTTCGCCAGCTCTTGACGCTCTGGAATGGAGTCCGCAACCGCTGTAATTCGGTAATGCTCAGGCAATTGAACAAGTAAATTCCCATGGATATCGCGCCCGCTGCGTCCCTGTCCGATAATACCTACCTTTACAATTTTCTTGGTCATCTCAACTACCTCTTTCTTCGTAGGTTTAGGGGGTCTTGCCAAACGTTTTCTTATATTCAGTAGGCGTGATGCCTGTTCGTTTTTTGAATGTTCGGATAAAATGGCTCAGATGATGAAATCCGACCTGGAAGCCAATTTGTGTAATCGTATGCATATTGCGCTGAATCAACTCCATCGCTCTTTCAATGCGTACCTCATTCACATAATCAACGAAGTTCTGCCCTGTCTCTTTCTTAAAAACCGTACTAAAGTACGCAGGCGCCATATTCGCTAGGAAAGCTCCTTGCTCCAACGGAATATCCTGACTGTAATTATCGTGTATATATCGTTTTACTTCTTCAATTGGATGCTGACTCATCGATGTTGATTGCACACGTTGCTTTCGCCTTGCACGCCGGTATTCGCGATCCATAATAATGAGCAGCTTGACGAGACTCGTACAAATAGCAAATTCGTAACCCGCTTCACGATGCTCAAATTCATCCTGAATATCTTGAAGCAGTTGCTCGACGAGAAGCTGCTTCGACTTGGAGATATGCAGCCACGGCTGCGGTAAGGAGGATATCTCGGGTTGTTCGTCTGCATTTTGAAGTAAAGGCTGCAGGGTATCTGAGAAAGGCTTCAACTGCTCCCTCACCAAATACGGGAGAAAATCAATCAGCACCACTTCGAACTCCTGATCCTGGATAGCGCTCAAGCTGTGCTCCACCCCTGGGGTGATGATAAACATATCCCCTCTGCTGACATTCAGCGACTTGCCTCGCAGCTGATGGTTGCATACCCCCTTGAGTACGTATGCAATCTGCGTATATTCGTGAATATGCAAGGGCTGCTTCAGCGAGAGGCTGGAGTAGCTGAATATTTTAAAAGGAAATTCCTTTTTCAGCGTTAAATTACTTTGAAAATAGGACATTCCCTTCCCCATGCTCATACGATTACCACCTGTCCGAAGCCATATTTCCTTCAAGCATATGCCAATTGGCCGAATAGAACAACCCTATCGTGCGACGAGCAAATCCGCGCTTCTATTAAATCTCACTACCCTCAACATAAACGAGCTTCCCGGCTTTGTAAGTCTGCCGTAAGGGGATGCTGCCATCATCTCGCACATTGCCCAAGAGCACGAAATCAGCCGGGGCTCCTGCCGATATTCCCGCTGCGACAGGTAACCCCATCAAGCGAGCCGGGCGTGTCGAGGCCATTTCCCACGCGGATGAGAACTCGGCGATGCCTCGTCTGTTCAGATGCGCAATACCCCACAGCAGCATCTGGGCCGAGCCTGCAAGAAGCCGGGGGTCAGCAGCCAAGTGAAGCTTGCCTTCTGTGGTAAGTACAACATCTCCACCGATGTGCGTCTTATAGACGCCTGGTTCAAGACCGCTGATGGCAACGGCATCACTGACTAGCAGTGCTTGCTCGCCCTTTACTTTCAGCACAACCTTCAGCACTTGGTCCGGCAAATGAAACCCATCCGCGATGACACAGCTCCACAACGCCTCCTGTGCCAATTGCTCCCACAGGTAATTAGGATGACGCGGCAGCATCAGGTGCGCGCCATTCCCCAGATGCGTCGACATCCGTGCACCTGCCGCAACGGCTTCCTCAATCTGCGAAGCGTCTGCCGCAGTGTGGCCGATGGACACGATCACGCCACTATCGACGCAGCGCTTGATGAATGTGGCACTGTCCGGCCATTCCGGCGACAGTGTCACGATCTTGATGCGGCCGCCCGCCGCTTCCTGCCAGCGGCAGAAGAGGTCCCAATCCGGCGGCCTTACGGCATCCAGGCGGTGAGCGCCACGCGCTCCGTCATCCGGTGAAATGAACGGGCCTTCGAGATGAATGCCCGCAATGCCTTGCTCCGTCGCCGCATCCGCTGCGCAGGCGCTCGCAATACTGCCGAGCGCACTAGTGATCGGCTCTGGCGAGTTCGTAATGACGGTGGGGTAACTGGAGGTGACCCCTTCCCGCCATAGCTTGCGGATGATCTGACTAACCGTTTCCGCTTGCAGCGGAAGCTGGTTGAAGTCTAATCCCGCATAGCCATTGATCTGCAGATCGACCAAGCCAGGGGCGACGATCGGCAATTCCTCTTGCAGGGAATCGTCCAACTGCCTCACTTCATCAATTCGTCCATCGCGGACGGTAACCGCAACAGGTGATCCTGAGGCATAATGGCGTGCACGAATGACGCTCGTATTATCGGCCATAGGAATCGCGGTCCAGATACATCGTACAGTCCGGATGCTCGCGGAGAATCGTCGACGGACACTCGGTCGAGATGTCTCCGTTCAATGTACGTTTCACCGCCACATGCTTCGTTACACCAGGTACGGAACAGAACAAATGTGCCCCCGATATCAGCGCTGGAATAGTTAAGGTTAATGCATGGGTCGGCACATCAGCGAAACTGTCAAAACATCCATCATTCACCTGCTGCTGCCGGCAAACGTCATCCAACTCCACAGGCTTAATCAACGCCGGATCAGCGAAATCGGCAACAGGAGGGTCATTGAAGGCGATGTGACCATTCTCACCAATGCCAAGGCAGACAATGTCAATCGGCGCTTCTTCAAGGAGTGCGCTATATCGTCTACACTCGTCATCTGCCTGGTTCAGACTATTAATCAGATGTACGGTGCCCGGCTTTACCTGATCGAACAATCGATCGTTCAAAAAGCGCCCAAATCTCTGCGGCGCATCCTCTCTCAACCCGATGTATTCATCCATGTGAAACACAGTGATCCGCGACCAGTCGATGGCTTTATCTTGAGCCAGCGTTTCGAGCATTTCATTTTGCGAGGGCGCTGCCGCGAAAATAATACGGATAGCCGCTTTCTCAGCAAGCAGCGACTTGATTTGGTTGGCTGCATCTAGCCCAGCCGCTTGCCCCAACGCGATCCGATTCTCATACACATTCACCTGCAACGCATCGATTCGTGCCTGCCAGATTGGCTGTACCTGTACTTGTGACTCGCTCATAGGACCGTTCCTCCATTTATCATATAGTCAGCTGCCGCCCTTCGGCAGCGCTCTTATAAATCTGTTCAACTAGCTGCACCGCGCGCAATCCAGATTCACCTGTAACGAGCGGTTCATCCCCGGCTTCGATGGAAGCCATGACGTCCAACAGCTGGCTTTGATGAAAATCCGATACAATGCTGCGCGGATCGGTAATCCCGCCGTAGGCGCCTGCTTGCGCCCAAGTTGGTTCGCTTCGTCCCGGCACCGTCCAATGGACAATCGTCGAGCCTTCCAGCTTGATCGAACCCTTTTCCCCGTACAAATTGATCGTCGCTGCAAATCCCGGGGCAATGCTGGTCGAGGCCATGATTGTACCGAAAGTCCCATTTTTAAATTGTAAAATGGCTAATCCCATATCTTCGGCTTCCATATCGTGCGTCTGAGTAGCCACTTTCCCAAAGACGGTGTGAACGTCTCCAGCGAACCACAGCAGCAGATCCAAGCAATGAATCCCTTGGTTCATTAAAGCCCCGCCGTCCTCAGCAATCGTTCCGCGCCATTCCGCGCTATCGTAATAAGACTGGGATCGATGGAAGGGGAGTGACACCTCAACCAGCAGAAGCTTACCGAGATCCCCCTCATCCAACACCCGTTTAATCGCTTGATTCTGAGCTTCAAATCGCCGCTGTGAGATGACTGAGAGCGTAACACGATTCGCTTTGGCCGCCTGCACAAGCCGCTCCGCATCGTTCACATTCATGCTGATTGGCTTCTCTATAATCAGATGCTTGCCAGCTTTCACAACCTCCAAACCGATGGCTGCATGGCTGCCGCTTGAAGTCGTGACACAGACGATATCTACATCAGATCTGGCCAAAAGCTCGCGATAATCCGTCGTCCAAGAGCAGCCTTCTCGATCAGCAACCTCTTGCGCTTTCGCCTCTGTTCGACTAGATACCACGACCAGACTAGCCTCTTCGATTTGACGTATAGCCTCGATATGAAAATCAGCGACCGATCCACAGCCGATAATCCCGAACCTCCAGTTAGCCAACCCTATACCTCCTCAAGCAGAGCTCGAAGCGCATCCAGTGTCATTCGCGTACCTGTCAGCTGGCTGCCGCCTTCTGGAACAAAATGCGTTTCAATCGTATACAATCCCTCATACCCATCCGCTTCAAGCGCCTTAATTTGAGCCGTTATTGCCGCATCCCCTGAACCAAGAGGCACACATTTCGGAGTTCCATCGTGACGAATGTAGGCATCCTTCAAATGGACATGTGCCAAAGCATCCTTCATGTACTGGTATCCGCTCGGGAACGCCTCTCTGGCGCCATACGCTTCATTGCCTGGATCCCAAAGACCACGAACTGCTGGAGAATCGATGGCAGATACAAGTGCCGCTACTTCCTCCGCAAAGCCTCCGTTACAGGAAGGCTCATTCTCTAGGAGCAGGACCACGCCTTCCCTCGCCGCGATGTCGCCTGCCCTTTTTAAATGATGAACAATCTCATCACGATGCTGCTGCGGCTCCAACTCTCGCCAGAACGAGAAAATACGGATGCGCGTTGTCCCCAGCCCTTTAGCAATTTCGATAACCCTGTCCAGTTTCTTAAAATGCTCCTCCACACTCTGTTCTTGCTGCCCGAACGTATCCCCCGATTCCACCATTCGCTTGGGATCCAACGCGCATTTAAACACAGGAGATGCAATGGCGGAGACGTAAAGCCCACGCTCTTCAACCATTTTGCGGATGTCAGCGATCTGATCGTCAGCCAATACAGATACATTGACGCCATTCACAACTCTTACTTCAACATGTTGTAACCCCTGCTCGGCAGCCCAATTCAACGCTTTCTCAAAATCCGGAGATACTTCATCCGTCAATACGCCTAAACGATTCCAAATCAATGAATAACCTCCACCTTCGCTTGTTATTTTCCTAACTATACCAAGATTGTCTGGGTCAAAGTTGACGTTTCTATTGAAGTAAGTTTACATTTTTTTCGCTTTCATTCAGCAGTGGCATATTGGTCTCTGCTTGAAAATCACAGTCAGTAAATAAAAGGAATTTGAGTGGATATGTGGAATAGATGTATATACAGAATATGAGACTTTGTAACTAGTTAAAGTAGTTCCTTCGTTCATGAAAAAAGGAGGTATATGTATGAAATCGACGGGAATTGTAAGAAAAGTAGACGAATTGGGACGGATTGTTTTACCTATTGAGTTGCGTCGTACACTCCATATTGAGATCGGTGACGCCATCGAGGTCTATGTGGACCCTGAGCGTATTACGCTCAAGAAGTATATGCCTGCTTGTGTGTTTTGTGGTAATTTCGAGGATATGACTTATTTCAAAGGAAAGCTTGTTTGCGGCACTTGTATTGATGAGATTACGTAACAGTCCAATCAAGGCTGGACAAAAGCCCTTCAGGGATGACCCGAGGCCACTGAAAAACTTACGCATTTTTCGTTGATTGCCTTTACGTATCAAAAAAGAAGACATCCGTTCCCTCTTTGGGCTCGGATGTCTTCTTTTTACTCCTAAGACCGCTGTTTCATTCGGTATTTTTAATCCGCTAACTTTAAGATCCGCTTTAGATTTACTGCGAAAATGGTTATTGCACCTTGCAATTGCATGGCAAGCAGACCCGAGGATGTGGCGACATCATACCCGTGCCCGTGTTTGAGTTCACTGTTCTTCGCTTCAATCTTGTAGCGTTCCTTAGATTTCTCCTTGAAATACTCGCTTTCCTGAAATGCCTTTTGTTCGGAGTGTTCATCGGATTTAATCGTTACCGAATACGTCTTGCTTTTAGCTCCTTCTTTGTAGCAGCCTTCTTTCAATGGGCAATACTTGCATAGCTCCACATCAAAAAAATAGGTGTCGGCTTGGTTTTTACCGACGCCTTTCTTTCCTTGTCTCGCTTTACGAATGGCCATGTGACCTGCGGGACAAACGTACATGCCAGCATCTTTGTTGAACAAAAACTCGTCCTCGCTCTTACGGCCGCCTTGTGTAATGAGCGGATTGAGTTTGGCTACCAGTTTAATCTCATTGCTCTTCGTGTACAAAATGTTATCTTTTTCGGAGTAAGCCTCCAATAACGGTTTTGACCTGCATACCTGCTGCTTTACTTTTCTCAATCAGTGTCTGCAATTGTTTGCCGTCGTTCTTTTCGCCAGTTGTAATAACAGCCGCTGTAACAATACGTTCCTCGGTCATTGCTAGGTGCGTTTTGTAACCAAAGAAAGCATCGTCTGCGCTCTTATGTCCCACTCGCGCATCCGGATCCGCCGCCAGACGAAGTTGCTCAATGTCATCGTTTATGGTCTCTTTCAGTAGGTTAAGCGGTTCTAGAACCTTTGGCACTAGAGCGATTCCAGATTGGTATTCGATGAAGGTGACGAGCTTTTGGCAGTACTCGATTTCGTTTTCAAGAACGTTGGCTGTATTCTTTGCTGGCATCTTGGCTTTAGTCGAGTCATCCATGGCGTAAACGGCTTTTCGCAACTTTCGTGCACGGTCTTGCAGAATTTCTTGCGGCGATTTCTGGTTATAGCGCGCTTTCGTATGCGTTGCGTCAACGATGATAGAGTTGCTCCTTAAGATATTCCGTTCGATGGCAAGTTCTACGGTCTTGCCAATGAGCATGTCTAAAAGGTTAATGTCTTTCAACCGCAGCTTGCGGAACTTCGTCAAGGAGCTCGAATCGATTACCGTGTCCTCCGGTGCCATGCCGAGGAAGTATTTGAATGACATGTCGTACTTAGATCGCTCGACAATGTCAGCATCAGATAGCTCGAAGATAGCTTTTAGCAGTAAATATTTAAACATACGAATGGGATCAATGGCGTTACGACCATTGTCCAAACAATATTTAGCTTCCAATTCCTCATATATGAAAGTGAAATCCACTAATTCATTAATTTGCCGAAGTATGTTATCCTTCGGCACGACGATGTCATACAGTGCCGCGTAAGGACTTAAAATCAAGGTCTGTTGATGCCGAATCATCCGCTCTCACCTACTTTTTGTGATGACTCTATTATAGAGCAAAAAAAAGTACAGCCGCTTCAATTTTCTTGAAGGTCTGTACCTTTTCCTATGAATAGACTTTTTCAGTGGCCTCGGATGACCCTGAGGGGCTTTTTGCGCATTGACTCCCTCCACTTCCTCCACTTCCTCCACTCCCTCCGCCGCTCGAAACAAATTTAAATGGATTTTATGTAGCTATTTTTGCTGATTTGCTTCATTCAGATCCAATAGATGGATTTCATACAGTTAATATCCTTCAGAATCCTATATACCGCCAATCCTGCTCATATTAGCTGTACTTTTTCCATCAATTCAGCAAATTCTGAGAAATACGACTATTTTAGATATACTTTTTCCATTTATTTAAAAGATATCTACATAACTGCCCCTCTCTAATTCTATCTACTTCTCTCTACTCCTATCTCATCATTCTCATCCACTCCCTCCGCCGATCGAAATAAATTTAGCTACCTAACTCCACCTTTCCACTTCTACTTCTACTTCTACTTCTACTTCCACTTCAACTTCTACTTCTACTTCTACTTCTACTTCTACTTCTACTTCTACTTCTACTTCTACTTCTACTTCTACTTCTACTTCCACTTCCACTTCCACCTCCTCATCCATATACATCTCCAACCACCACTACCACTCTTACTCCTACTCATCTCCAAATGCCAAAAAGCCCCCAAATGAGAACATCTTCTCACCCGGGGGCTTCATCTTTCCTACTTCACCTTGACCTGAACCTGCTCAGGTCGATACACCGCCAGCAACTCGCCTGCAGAATTCGCAGCGAACATCACTGTACGTTCGGCTTCCAGTTCGAACGCGTAGCTCCTTCCCGTTGCCGGATCGGTCACTTCGATCTCCGTGTCCACCCCGAACTCCGAGACGAAGATGAATAACGATCCGCTGTCAAAGCTCAGCTTCCGCCCGTACACGCCCGGCAACTGCCCGCCTTTCAGCCACGTCAGCTCACGCTCAACGCCAGCCGTTTTCAACGCATACGCGTAAAGTTTCTCCAACACTTCATCGCGCTCACCAAGCTCCACTGGGAGTGGACACCAGATGAGCTGTCCTTTGCCGAGCCCGTAGCTGCGAACGACGCCATGCTGCGAATTCCATTTGCCATCATCGGAAAGTGGTACTTCTTTATTCAGCTGAGCGATTCGCGCACCACCGAAGGACACAGGAAGCATTTCGCCGTCCAAGACCATCGCCTCTTCACGGACAATGTTGCCCAGCACCGTTTCACCTACGATATCCGTCAACCGAGCAACTGGTGCCCAGTACTCATTCAAACCAAGCGGACCTGTAAACAGCAATGTTCCGCCATTCTCACGGACATGCGTCGTCAATTTTTCCAAAGCGGCATCACTGAAGTTGTGCGCACTTGGCACGATAATCAGCTTCGGCTGATCCGAAGCCAATGCCTCGAGATGATACTCGCTCAACCCGCGGAACGGTACGTTCATCCCATAAGCCAAAGTGCGCGTCAGCTTCGCTGTTGCATCACCGGCTAATTTGCGCGTGGAAAAATCATTCGAATACGGGAACACAGCTACGACGTCCTCTAATTTACGGCCAACGAAAAGATCGCGAATCTCGCCCATGAATGCCCCGAAATCGTACGAAACATCTGCCTCCGGCTTCTCTGTCCCATCTGCCCGCAACGCCCCAATATGCGACTCATTAATGTTGTTCATATAGAAGTTAATATTCCAAATCCACTGAACAGCACCCGCTCCCCCCGTCGAGAACGCATAGGCGTATTTACGCTCCAAAATATTTCGCAACTCATACTCCGAACGCTTCGCACGCCCATCTGCCGTCTCTACATACATAATGCCCGTTTCTTGAATCAAACTCGGCTTCGTCGGCGCCTTGGAGAAAATCCCGTCCCATACTAACTGATCCATTAACCACCACGTATGCACCGTCGTATAGTCCACAGCCTCCGCGTAAAAGAATGGCGATGGCCGCTGCGCGCCCAATCCCTCATCCTGTCCCACAGTCGCCAACTGTGCGGGGTTTATACTGCGAATGGTCGCGATCAATTCCTTCGCCCAGCGATTGTGCATGTCCATTGTGAACAGGGTGTAGTCCAACCATGGGGAACCTTTTTTCTCCAGCGTCTCTGTCGTGCTCATGTTCACCTCAGAAGAATCCAACAAGCGGACACTAGCGAAGCTCGGCAGTTTGGCAGGAGACATATTCCAGCGTTCTTGCAGCTTCCGAATATCCCCATGACGCTCCTCCAGCCAAGCTACATACGCTTCGTGCTCGAAAGCATCATGTGCGGACTGCGGCCCTGCAAAAGGTTTACTCGGATTGAACATCGACGGCTCATTGATCAGATCCCAATGCACATTCGTCGTTTCCTTATGTCTGGACACCACCGAAGATATAAACCGCTTCTGCGCCTCCACGCTGCGCGGATCCAAATACGGATTCACGCCCTCCCACAGCTCTGGTGTAAAAGAGAAGAAATTAAACGTGACTTCGATCCCATGTCTTTTGCAAGTCAAAATAAAAGCATCGATGCTGCGCAGCACTTCCTCATACGGATGTCCGTCTACGAACATGATTTGACGCCAAGCTGACCACACCCCAGTACGCAGCAGGTTGATACCCGCTTTGACCATTTGCGCAATATCGCGATCCCACACGGAAACGTTTGGCAAGAACAAAAACTTCCTCGCCACATCGCTCGTCATATACGTCATCCCAACGATCGGAAGCGGACGTCCGTCCTTCCAGAAGTAGTCGCGATCACAGGACATCGGCGTCCCTTCGCGAAGCAACTCGGCATCATATCCCCAGAAACCTTGGTTAAAGGTGCGCGTTTCCCCCGTATTCGCTGCTGCTTTACAAACCGCTGTATAGTAACCCGCTTCAATATCGACAGGAAGGTTTACCTTTTTAAAAGAGAGCTCGCGTGACGCACTCATCGAGAATTCCGTCGTCCAGATCGGTGATGTTGCACCGTCTTTGGATACTTGGACATGGAATGTCCAAGACTCATTCTCCGAGACAGCCCCCGTACGATTCGCAAGCGTCTGCAATTGAACTGTCAACGCTGCACGGTCGCCCGGATCATAGCAAGCGTAGTTCGGCTTGAACCATATTTCCGTGACACCGCGCTGAGTAAATGCTGCCAATTCACTTACAAGCGCTGCTCCACCGTTACCCCAGAAGGTTTCATCCGTGACCACATTGGCGAAAATCCACCGCCCTCCCGCAAACGCCCCCTTCGTGTTCTCAAGAAGCACGATCGGTGCAGCCACTTCGCGTCCTTCCTTGGAAATCCCTTTCAGAAGTGGCGTGAAATGCGCGTCCATCGGACCACTAGAACCAATTTGACCTGGATGATCGTCGGTACGAGTCACATGCAGCGCGAAGCCAACCGTCGGTTGAATGGCGAACAGATTTTCCTTGCCTGCCAGCAATGGTAACTCAACATTCGCGGTATAGCTGACGATAGGAGCATCGTCAACGGACAGAATTTCATGAATTTGAAGCTGTTGATGGTACGCCGTTTGCTCAATTTCCAGCTCCCAACCCTCTGTGCCTAGGTATGCCGGTACCCGGAAGGGAGCACTGCCTAGATGTACGAATCCTTTGCCTTTACGCGCATGAGTCAGGATTGCTTGCCATGCTGACTTCGGAAAGTAACGTCCGTGGAGATGAATGAAGTTATCTGCCCCTTGCTGCAGAGCTTCTTCTAACCCCTCCGCTCCAACCACTCTTCCTATTTCTCCAAGCTGTGCAACAGCCTTGTCATCGGGCCGAATTCCTTCATATGGAAATGTCGGATCGTAAAAAATAATCGTTGTAAGCATGCTTTCATCCTCCAAATCGATGTGTGGGTTCAATCGTCACTTCATGTTATTTCGTTATTTTTGTTAGGCTAACAACTCGTAATTATGAACATAATTTACTCACTTTCTGAGTTGTGGTCAATCTTTTTTTGCATAAACCTATGAAATAAACGCGCATTGACAATATCCCCTTGATCAGGAACAATAGATTTGTTAGGTTCATTCCAATAAATCAACGTATATATAACATAGAAGGATGTCACTCATGAGCCCAAAAGTATCCATGCAGCAAATTGCAGACCGACTAGGTATGTCCAAATATACCGTTTCTCAAGCTTTATCTGGCAAATCAGGCGTCAGTGAAGAGAACCGTCTTCGTATTCAGGAGACTGCCAAAGCGATGGGCTATACACTCAAGCAGAAACACCCGCAACGCCCTGCAGCTCTTCATCAAACTGCCAGCCACATCTCGCATGGGGATACCGATTCCAAACCCGCTGCCACAACCGAAATTACACCTTATATCCTAGTCTGGATTCAGTCTACCTATCTGGAGGACAACCCTTTCTGGGGAAAGGTTCTCACCGGCATTGCTTCAGCTAGCAAAGAGCTCGGTTATGAGCATCTCATCGTTCCCATCGCACCTCATCACCAACTGGGACTGCAGATGCCTTCCTATCTCGATCCGTCGCATTGCATAGGGCAGCTGCTAGCAGGCACCTTTCCTGCGCAGTCCGTCATTTCGTTGAAGCAGAGTGGCATTCCACTTATCCTTATCGACCATCATGAACCGCTCATCGAAGTCGATTGTGTGCTCAATAACAATTTGGATGCTGGCAAAATGGCTTGCCAACGCTTGCTCTCCGCGGGCGCGAAGCGTGTTATTTTCATAGGCGATGATCAATTCGCCGTCAGTTTCAAAGAGCGATGGTGGGGCTGCCGCATGGCGCTCGAAGACATAGCAGGACCTGGACCTGTTGAGCACTACCATTTGAAGAAGTGGCAAATCCCTTACTCAGGCCCACACATGCTTCACCAATTGGAGCGCAAAGTTGCGGCATTAACACCGGAAACCATGCCAGACGGCTTTGTTTGCGCCAATGATCATCTCGCCCTTGCACTCCTGCCCATCTTAAGCCGACACGGTCTCGACGTACCTTCACAAGTTAAAGTCATCGGGCTGGACAATATTGAGACAGCCGCTTATGCGACTCCTACTCTGAGCACGATCGAGCTCGGTAAGGAAGCTTTAGGTATTCGCGCTGTAGAAACACTGCTGTACCGACTACAGCACCCGGGCAGACAGGTGGAGAAAGTGGTGTTATCCGCTCGGTTTATTGCGCGGGATTCTGGCTAAATTAAAAAACAATGAGTAAGCACGCCAATACCGGCGCGTTTATTCACTGTTCTGTATAACGACATATATCACTACCTAAGATGGTTTAAACACTTGTTGCGCAACTATCGAGGGTTAATGTTTTTCTGCAATCCATACAGTAGTCAATACTTTGTAAAATACCCGAATATTCTACATTGTTGAGGGTAAGTCTCTCTTCGTGGAGACAAACTTCCTGTAATTGCTTGCTTAGTTCATCTTGTTTCTTATATAGCAAAGATATTTCATTAGAAATAATTTGAATCTCGATTTTCAATTGCGTGTCCGTTTTCATAGAAATCAACCTTCACTTCCTTATAAAGAATCTATATATTCTTTATAACGCACAATTGATGCGAATGTTGGAGAATCTTGTCCATCATACTATGTAAATTTTCGTCGTTTCGCCCCGATAATTAACCAAAAAGCGTACAGCACACTCATCATTTACATGAGCAGCTCTACGCTTTTCCCTATTTCGATAAATAACTTAAACCTATAGAAATTAGCATGCCCGCAAGAGCAATCCAAAATAAATAAGAACGCCCTATGCGTTTCAGACTTTTATCTTGTCGATCCATAACGGATTTCTTCCGCGAGCTGCTCGTTTGTGTTTCTCCCTCAAGTTCATTGGTCACCTGTGATTTCCAATTCACGAATTGAAAGCCAATTCCGCTAACGACAACAGCTATCATCATCAAAATTAAAGAACCCATAAATACCTTGTCCGCAATGGACGCCATGCTGCATTCGACCTCACTATCTACCTGTAATGTACCTATTATACTTTAATTGGGGGTACGAATACGAACTATGCCAGCTTGATAATTTTCACATTTCGACAATTCAAACTTCCGTCTCATTAACCCTTGTTGCAGCGGTATCTCCTGATTGGACCGCCTGTTTTGACATCAGGTATTACTTTACCTTTTTCAACTAGAGACTTCAGATATTTTACTGCTGTATGTCTATGGATTCCAACTGCTTGAGCTATCGAAATCGGGGAGTAGGCCTTTGTCTTATTTTCAATCAACTTGAAAATAGCAAGTTCGGTTGGTGACAAAAGCGGCTGTGCTATTTGGGATTCATTCCCCCACTTCGCTAACGCATGCATCAACTGTTGTTGGCAACGGCGAGGCTGCTCCAGTATGCTTTGCAATGAAAAGCGCAGCACTTTCCAGTCGTCGATGATAAGATCATTCTGGCGGAATCGGTCATCTGAAAATTTATAGGAATCCGCGTTGTGACCATGTGTTCCCTTATCGTCGACTTCGATACAAATTTTGATACCAGTCGATGGTTTTGCCAAATCAAGGTATCTATATCCGTCTTTATAATCCATCACTTCGTACTCAGCAAACCATCCCTCAAAACTCCCGACTGCAGACCAGAGCACATGGATAATGAATTTCTTTAATGAGAAACTCAGACCCTTTTGCAGCCTCAGCCGCCGATCTCCTGTGGACGACTTGATTTGTAATGCCATCCACTTTTCGTACGCATCACGTAGCTGTAAGCTCATCTCATCATTTATTTTCCCCATCTTCTTCTCCACCTCGAAGAAATAAAATAGCCGCTTGCACGGGAACCGGGTTCCCATACAAGCGGCGTGTTCTTCACGACCTGATCTTCATAAATAATTTACTTCAAGTTACAGAAAATTACAATAGTTATTTGCACTTGCGCACAAATTTTGTGCACTAACTCGCCTCGGCGGGCCGGGCCCATTCCCTTGCGCACATTTTTTGTGCGCTAGCTCGCCTCGGCGGGCCCGGCGGGTCCCTTGCGCACATTTTTTGTGCGCTAGCTCGCCTCGGCGGGCCGGGCTGCTTCCCTTAACAATCGGCTTACAGCGTGCGATCGCCTGGCTTCCAGTTCGCTGGGCACAGACCGCCAGCTTGCAGCGCTTGAAGCACACGAAGCGTCTCATCTACCGAGCGGCCGACATTCATGTCCGTAACCACTTGATAGCGAAGCACCCCATCCGGATCAATGATGAACAAACCGCGGTGCGCAGCACCTGTCTCGTCATCTAGGACGCCATAGGCACGTGCTGTTTCTTTGGAGAAATCACTGACCAATGGGAATTTAACAGGACCAATACCGCTTTGATCGCGCGGCGTTTGTGTCCATGCACGATGCGTGTAGACGCTGTCTACAGATGCACCGACGATGTCACAATCGAGGTCAAGGAATTGCTCGTAATAGTCGCTGAACGCGGTAATTTCCGTCGGGCATACGAACGTAAAGTCAAATGGCCAGAAGAAGAATACGAGCCATCTGCCACGGTAATCCTCAAACGAGATTTTTTCTTCGAGCGTCTCCATATTTTTTGTGGAGAGCAGGTTGAAGCTCGGGGCTGGCAGTCCTATTTTAGCAAAAGTAGCAGGTGATTGAACGGTTAGTTGTTGTGTCATGGTTGATATCTCCTTTGGTTTTATGAATTAGATTAGCTAGCGATTTCAGCTAGTGCTTTTTTGAGTTTGGTAACGTTGAGACCCAGAATTTTGTGGTCACCGATGACGGTGACAGGCAATGACATGAGGCCCATATCGTGCAGCTCTTGTCCGTATTGGTCATTCAAATCGATGTTTCTTTCTTCAAAACCGACTTGCTGATCTGTTAAATATTTTTTCAGTTGGACACAATAAGGGCAATTAGTACTGGAATATACGATTACATTAGACATAGTTGGTCATCTCCTAAAGGTTAATTTATTTGTATTGCGGGATCAGTTGAGCCCGTTTATTAATGAATTTATCCACTGCCATGGCGGCAATCGCACCGTCCGCAGCGGCAACAACCGCTTGTTTCACTGGGGTACGTCTAACTTCTCCTGCACCGAATACACCCGCAACCGGCGACTGCATCGAGCTGTCCAAGATCATAAAACCATCCTCATCAAGAGGAACTTGATCCTGTAGGAAATCCGTACCTGGCTTACTGCCAGATAGGAAAACGAAGACACCATCCACATCCAGCACCTCCTCGGCGCCAGAGCTTGTACGAATTTTGAGACCTTGCACCTGCCCTTCGCCCAGAACTTCGAGCGGCTTCGTCTTGTAAAGAATGTTCGTGCCTTTCAACTCTGGAACGTGATGTACACCTTGCAACTCGGGTCGAGGTACAACGAAATGGATGGATTTAGTGAACTTGCTTAACGCCTGGGCTTCTTCCAGCGCCTCTTCCGAATCCCCGATCACTGCGACCGTTTTGCCTTCGAAAAAAGCACCATCACACGTCGCACACGTACTAACGCCGCGTCCCATCAGATTTTCCTCACCAGGCAGCATCCGGTTACGTCCCTTAGAACCTGTTGCAATGATGATCGACTTACCTTCAAACATCCCATCAGCGGTAAACACATACTTCGTTTCGCCTTCCACATCCACATCTGTAATCGTCGTTTGGATGAACTCAGCTCCGAAGCCTTTGGCTTGGTCGCGCATCGTATCCAACAGATCCTTACCTGACAATTCCCCAATGACACCGGGATAATTCGCAATTTTGTGCGTAATGGCTAAAGCTCCTGTATTCGGTGCTTTATCGATAACTAACGTTCTCAAATTCCCTCGTGCTGTATAAATCGCCGCAGAAGCTCCAGCAGGACCAGCTCCAACAATAATGACATCATACATCGGTGATGCACTCCTTCCATACGGCTTCTTAATTTTTCATTGATAATCGATATCAGATAATAATTATTATAAATAAAATAAGGATAATGTCAACCTTATTTATAATAATTCTAAATAAACTAAATAATGAAAAAAGCTGCCTAGCAAGCAGGAAGTTCCTACTTATTAGACAGCTCTGATTCTTATACTACTATGATTCTTGATCATCCCTTATCACGGGATACGGCGGATATGGTGGATATTGCTGATAGTATGGCGGATATGGATATGGGTACGGGTAATATGGTGGGTATTGGTAGTACGGTTGTGTCGCTGCACCATATAGCAATGGAGCCACTACCCAAGGCAACACATTGTTAAAGCCGCCGCCATGGTGGGGAAAGTGCCCGGGGCCTCCTGGGAAATGACCTGGGCCTCCGGGTCCACCCGGGAAGTGACCTGGACCGCCAGGTCCTCCTGGAAAGTGTCCTGGACCGCCAGGTCCTCCTGGGAAGTGCCCCGGCCCTCCGGGTCCACCAATGCCTCCTGGACCGTGTCCTATACCGCCTATACCACCTAAACCGCCGCCATGTCCACCGAGCGGTGGACGAAATTCTTGATCTTCACGCTTCGTCATATCGGAATCACTCACAATCCTCTGTATAGTTTGATTAGATACTATACTGTATGTGTGCGATAGCCTACTCGGTGAATGAAAGCCCAAAAATGGGCGGATTATTGGGATTTAAGTATTTCCTCTTGATACGCTTTCTTTTCCAAATAAGCTGCTTCATAAGTATTAATAATCTCAGTATTATAACCATTCGTTGAAAGTTTCGATTCTGCGTCATTCAAAATTTGATAAAATTTACTCTCTGTATCCGCGATGAACGCTCTGGCTTCTGATATTAAACTCTTATCATGTGAGACAAGGTACTTAGCTAATAGATCAAACAATACATCAGATGCCTTTGACTCTAAAGCTGACATTTTAGCTTCAGCATCAGCCTTAATAGAAGCTTCGGATGGTTTATTAATGGATCCACCTCCACCACCGCCGCCAACAGGCCCAGTAACGACAGGCTTCGTTTCTGGTTTCGTTTCTGGCAATTTTACCTCAGGCTTCTTCTCTTCCTTCGTAACCGCGGACACCGTGTACGTTTCCGAATCCCAATTGATCGTCTTGCCAACGGACTCCGAGAAGAAACGGATCGGAACAAACAAACTACCATTCACAATATATCCTGGCAATTCATCGGCTGGACTCTTCTTTACACCGTCAAAAACATAATTAATCTTCTCTTTATATACCTTCAAATTACTTGGAGCCAACTTCGATTTATCGAATTTCTCCGTACTTTTCGAAAAAACCTGCGTATTTAATTTATACTCACTAATATTAATTTTATCTGTTGCCTTCGGCTCTGCAATCGTTACCGTGTATGTATTCGGGTCCCAGTTGACCGCTTTATCCAGCGAGTAAGAAATGAATCGAATAGGAACATAGGTTGTGCCTTCATAAATAAAACCCTGCTGACCCTCTGGCGGTGCATATTCCTTCCCATCAAATGTAAAATGCATCGGAACTTGATACACATCCACATCTACTGGCGCTTGTGCTGCTGATGCTTGCGCAGAAATCCCAATCAGAACCGCTAACGATAAACCTGTTATTACTTTCATACGTTGACTTGCTTTCACTTCCTGAACACCTCTTCTATGTATTATTGGGATGAAACTACTTTCTGTACAGCTGCAATCTCTGCCGAATTAAACTTCGTATACGCAATCTTCTTCAGTTCCGCCTTCTTCTCAGGCGTCAGTCCACCACTAGCCATTTGCCTAAGCTTGTTGAGTTCAGATGCCGAGAATCGGCTCATCACGAACTTCACAGCCTCCTGCTTATCCTCAAATTGAACAGCTTCCTTCTTCTCCGTTGCAGTCGACTTCTTTTGTTCATTTCCCGTTGTTGGCTCTTGCTCCTTCACGGTATTCCCAGCGTTGACCTGTTCATTCGAATTTTTAGGATTCGACTTATCTTCATTTGCCGTCTTCGGCTTCTCAACACTCGGTGAAACCGTTGGAGGACTTTCAATCGTATTTGCAATAGCGGACATATCCATGGAATTCAACCATTCCTGACTTGTCCCACTATCCACGACGAGTTGATTAGCTATTTTGTCTGCAATCACATTCATCACATAACTATAAGCCGTATAACCGCCAACGCCTAGCATACCTAGCACAATGACAGTCAGTATGAACCTTTTTCTCATCTCAACCCCCTACTGTAGTTAGCAACTCTGTTTACATTACTTTGTTGACTTTGGCTGCGTATCTGCATATTTCTTCCCTTGGCTTAATCCATACTTCGCTGCAATACCAATCAATTGGTTATACTCGTCTTCCGATAGCTTCTGTAGAATAATATCCTTAGCTTTCTTCTTTTCATCAACAGATAAGCCATTACCAGCCATCTTTGCAAAGAGTTGGAGATCCGACGCACTTAATTTCTTCAAAAGCACCGAAGTTACAGAAGCCTTTTCTTTGAGCGTAATCACATCCTGGACTTCTTTTGCTTTCTCTGTCGTAATTTGAGCCTCATAGCCTGTCCCATTCTTTGACGATGGAGATGGTGTAGAAATCTGACCAACACTCTTAGAATCATTCGTCTTCTGAGTAGATGAACCAGTAGCTTGTTTCTCAGTAGACGTATCTATTGGAATCGTCGTCTCTTGCGGTTTAAGCGTAGGCGTCGCATCATCTAGCTTCTGCACATTGGGAATCGTAGACTCCTTCGTTGCTTTTATCGCGTTAGTTTTACTATTAACATCACTAACATCAGAAACTATTAAGCTATCCTCTTCGTCAACCGCTTGACTGATTTCCAAAGGCATGGAGGGAATCATCGAATTCAGAAAATAAGACATAGCTATATTCATGCCAAAGTACCCAATTACAAGTAGCATTATAGAACTACTTCCAACCCAGACTAGTCGCTTCTTCCACTTCTTTTTCTTCATATCTTCACCAGCCAAGTCACATATTAGATATGTATATTATAAACTCTTTGAGCCCAGAAGTCACATATTGTCGCAGAAAACGCAAAAAAACGCACCACGAAGTGCACTAGAACGCAAAAATAATCACCACACTAAGACGGGTGACAAATTTCGACATACTTTTCAATTGATAGCATTTATATTAATTAGTAATATACACCATACACAGGAGACGATGCACTTGCCTAATTACTACTTTTCAGAAGTATGGACTCCATTGAAACTAATAGGTATCAAGCTTTTCAAGGATGATGAAGGCGCTATTTGGATCAAATATTGGGGGTTTAAACGCAGACGCTTCACCGACAGCCCAAAATAACGGTTTGTACAAGTTGGGAATAAATTCATTATACCTGAGAATTCGACATTTACAGAGGGACCAAGGTCATGGTCAATAGTCCTATTTTCTGTTTAAAGCAGTACCCGCGGCAACAATGAGAACGATATCAAAAAAAAGCACCCTCAGGGTGCTTTCACTATGTATAGAGTTTCGTACGATGATAACTAATTTTGTTAAAAATCTTCGTTCGTTCAACATCACATATGCAGCTATCCAAGATAACCTCATTAAATCTCAACCAAAAAGAGTGCCAATACTTATCCATCTAATTCCCTCCTCGATTTCACATAAATCGCTGGGAGGCACGATGATTCGGAAGCTGGCTGACATACTGGCATAACCAGCTTAGTCCCTATAGCTTTGCGTCACTGATTTTCATCAGCTTTGCCATTATCGTCCGATTTATGCGATTGACTTATTTCTATTGTAGCAAATCCATAATTTGCAGCAATGATCTATTCGTCGTGATTATTTGTAGGGAGGGAGGGGCGGAAGTACTAGGTAGCCATTATTTACAATTAACGTAGATATCCTATATCCTAATTTTATTATACTCAACGTACCAATCAGCGAATTTCTGCAATCCATCTTCTATTGATGTCTTGGGCCTAAATCCAATTGCTTTCTCCAATAATTCTGTAGATGCATAAGTTGCTGGCACATCCCCAGGTTTGATAGGCTCAAACACCTTTTTAAATACTACTTCTTTATCCAAAGCGTTACTTAATGTTCGTTCCAAAGTTTCTATAAATACCATTAGCTTTTCTGGACTACTATTCCCTATATTAAAGACTTTATGAAGAGCTGACTCTGTGGGAGGTTTTGCAAGTAATCGCTCGATTCCCGTTACGATGTCATCAATGAATGTAAAGTCGCGGTAGAGGTCATTTTCAAAATCGCCATTATTATAAATCTTAATTGGCTCACCAGCAAAATGCTTATCTGCGAATCCGAAATAAGCCATATCAGGTCGTCCCATAGGACCATAAACCGTAAAGAACCGAAGTCCTGTAGCAGGAAGCTTATATAAGTGGCTATACGTGTGTGCCATTAATTCGTTAGTTTTTTTCGTAGACGCATATAGCGAAACTGGATGATCCACGAAATCTGTTTCTTCAAAAGGCACCTTCTTATTTGCACCGTAAACAGAGCTGGAAGATGCATACACGAGGTGTTCCACAGGAAATTCTCTACATGCTTCAAGAATATTATAAAAACCGATAACATTACTTTGAATATACACATCTGGGTTTTCTATAGAATACCGAACTCCTGCTTGGGCTGCTAAATTTACCACTATATTCGGCTTGTACTCTTTAAAGATATGCGTAATTGTAGACTTTTCTGAAATATCTACTTTAATAAAATTAAATTTCTCATGCTGTTTCAGTAGCTCTAAACGAGTATTTTTAAGTTTCACATCGTAATAGTCATTTAGATTATCTAAACCAATCACAGTACAACCTTGTTCTAAAAGCTTCCTAGATAAGAAATACCCGATAAATCCTGCCGATCCTGTTATCAAATACACTTTACTAGGATCTAACGCTTTGTAATCCAAGATTCCTCAACTCCTTTATATCCTCTCTAGTTGCTGATGAACGTCCAATAGAATGATATTCCACCCCTGCGTCTCTCATATCAGTAACATTAAAGATATTTCTTCCATCATAGACTAGTGGTGTTCTCATCAGTTTTTCAAAAGTCTCAGGATGTACTGCTTTGATATCTCCCCATTCAGTGAAAATAAAGCAGACATTTGCATCTTCTAACGCACCATCAATTTTCTCTACATATGTAATGCTTCCTCTACTAATCGTTCCTTCTGGAAATACTCTACTGAAGTTCATGCTTCCTATAGGGTCATAGGCATAGATATCTGCACCCTGATCTAACAACAATGGCACGTTTTCAAGTGAAGCAGCTTCTCTTAAATCATCTGTGCCTGGCTTGAATGTTAGACCTAGTATTGCGACCTTTAGTCCATTAAAAGTAATTAGTCTCTTACTAGCTTTGTTAAATAGTACCGTTTTTTGGTCATTGTTCACATCAATTGCAGCCTTCACAGTTCTTAGTTCATACCCATGTTGTTTTGCCATATATTCAAGCGCCTTAGTATCCTTCGGAAAACATGAACCACCATAACCAATTCCTGCATTCAAGAACTTACTGCCAATTCTTTCATCAAAACTCATGCCTTTTGCAACATCTTGAATATCCGCTCCCACAAGCTCACAAAGGTTGGCTATATCATTCATATAAGAAATCTTAAGAGCAAGGAAGTCATTTGCTGCATATTTAATCATTTCTGCTGATCTTCTATTTACTGAAACAATTGGTAAATGAAAAGGTTCGTATATCCCCTTCAGTTGTTCTTCAGCCCAGTTGCTTTCAGTTCCAATAATAATTCTTTCAGCGTAGAGAGTATCGTGCACTGCAGATCCTTGAGCCAGGAACTCAGGGTTTGATGCTACTTCTACTCTTACATCATTCACCAAGAAATCATTAATGAATTGTTCCACTTTATCATTTGTTCCGACTGGAACTGTAGATTTCACTACAACAAGACAATCTTTCACTATCGTTTCAGCAATTTGCCTTGCAACAGTTGCAATATACGATAGATTAGCAGAACCATCAGGCTGCTCAGGTGTTCCTACTCCTATGAAAATTACGTCTGCTTCTTTATAGGCTGATTTGTAATCAGTAGTAAATTCAAGTCTTCCTGCAGCATAATTTTTCTGCATTAACACTTCCAAACCATCTTCATAAATTGGTGAGACACCTGATTTCATTAAGTTCACTTTATTTTCGTCAATATCAACACAAGTTACATAGTGGCCAACTTCAGCGAAACACGCACCTGCAACTAAGCCGACATAACCTGTTCCTGCTACTGCAATCTTAGTCATGGCTACGCCATCCTCTACTTTTCAATAAATATAAAACAAAGTCTTTTTCTTGAATATTTCTAGCCTTTTCTTGAGGGGCTCATGTAAGATTTACTTTATCAACCTATTTTCCCCATACAACTCTGTTCACATAATCCGTATAGGAAAGTATAATTCTAAGGACTTTATCTGATACATTAGGCATACTATAATCATCAACAAACCGTAGAGTATTTCTATCTTGCTTTTCTAAAATCTCTAATCCTTGCATTATTCTCTCTCTTTTTAATCCTACCATCATAACCGATGCCTCTTCCATTGCTTCTGGTCTTTCATGAGCTTGTCTAATATTAAGTGCTCTAAAACCAAGAATAGAAGCCTCTTCACTTATAGTTCCACTATCACTTAGTACTGCTTTTGCTTTGATTTGAAGCTTAACATAGTCATTAAAACCTAGGGGTTTCATCGTATTTATCAATGAATTGAACTTTATTCCTTTAGAGTTAATCATATTTCTAGTTCGAGGATGTACACTTACAATTACAGGTACATTATATTTTTCTGCTACCGAATTTAAACTATCAACTAAATCTAGGAAATTAGTTTCTGAGTTAATATTTTCTTCTCGATGAGCTGATACTAGAAAGTATTTTCCTTCTTTAAGTTCCAATCTCGCTAATATATCTGATTTCTCAATGTCATCTTTTCTCGAGTCAAGAACTTCGAACATCGGACTACCAGTTTTAATAATTCGATCTGCAGGTAGACCTTCTTTTAATAAATATTCTCTTGCAATGTCGCTATAGGTTAAGTTGATATCTGCTATGTGATCAACTATTTTTCTATTGGTTTCTTCTGGTACTCGTTGGTCAAAACATCTATTTCCTGCTTCCATATGGAATATTGGAATTTGCTTTCTTTTTGCCGCAATAGCACATAGACAACTATTGGTATCACCAAGTACTAACACTGCATCTGGATTAACATTGTCCATAATAGGATCAATTTTAACGAAAATATTCCCTATAGTTTCAACCGCTGTTCCTGTAGCCGCGTTGAGAAAATAATCCGGTTTTTTTAAATTAAAGTCATTAAAAAAAATATCATTTAACTCATAATCATAATTTTGTCCCGTATGAACCAAGGTATGCTCTATTGCATTTGATTCTTCTAGTTTATTAATTATTGCTGACAGTCTTATGATCTCTGGTCTAGTACCAACGACTGTCATGACTTTTAATTTTTGCATGTACTAAACCTCCAAATAGTATGTGTCAGGCTTCTTAGGATCAAAGAATTCATTAGCCCACATAATCGTAACCATATCGATATTTCCAAGGTTTTCAATATTATGTGTATAGCCAATCGGTATATCTACTACTTCCAATTTGTCTCCACATACAAAATACTCAATTATTTCATCTGAATGGATATTTCTTAATCGGATGACTCCTTTGCCACTTACCACAAGAAATTTCTCATTCTTTGTATGATGCCAATGATTTCCTTTTGTTATGCCAGGCTTAGATATATTCACAGATACTTGCCCTCTATCAGGAGTTTTAATAAACTCTGTAAAAGACCCTCTTTGATCTATATTCATCTTAAGGTCATAATTGAATTGATCTTTTGGCAAGTAGCTCAAATAAGTACTATATAATTTCTTCGTAAATTTATTAGTCATATTAGGAATAGAGCGTTCCTCACGACTCATTTTGAAGGAACTAATCAATGTAACTAATTCTTCAAGAGTAATCTTGTGAACTTCCCGAATTTCACAAAAATCACCAACTAAATTTTCATTACCTTTCAATGAACTGATCAATTCTTCTACAACATCATCGATATAAACTAATTTCATTTCAACGCTCGGATCATTTACGGATATCGGTAATTGATTAGCAATATTGTGACAGAATGTCGCAACTGCACTGTTATAATTAGGTCTACACCACTTCCCAAACACATTAAATAAACGGTAAATGAGTACTTTAGCCCCTGTTTTTTTGCTGTAATCAATGAGTAAATCCTCACCAGCTTTTTTGCTAATACCATATGGGTTATCTAGTTCAGCCTGGATTGAAGACGATAGCATTACTGGACAATTGTTTTGGTTCTTTTTCAAAGAATCTAGTAGGGTTGATGTAAAATCATAGTTACCTTCCATGAATTCAGACTCATCATTGGGACGATTTACACCAGCAAGATGAAACACAAAATCTGCCTCTTTACAATATTTATCTAGTAAAGATGGATCTGTTTCCCTACTGTACTCAAAAATATCTGTAAAATCTTGGTTTTTAAGCTCTGCTATGAGATTTCTACCGATAAAACCCTTTGAACCGGTCACCAGTATCCTCATCATTTATTCCAACCTTTCAATTCTTCTTGAACATAATCAAGCATTAGTAACCTATCTTTAATCTGTTCTATATTTAGTCTATCTGTATTGTGAGAATTATACTCATCTTCAGAAGATAATTTCTTAACACCTTCTACAAAATACTTATCATAATTAAGATCCCTTTTATCTGCTGGCACCCTATAAAAACCACCTAAATCTTCAGCTACTATATGTTCTTCCTTAGTTAATAGCGTTTCATATAATTTTTCCCCATGCCGAGTTCCAATAATTTTTATCTCATTGCCTGCATTGAACAATTCTTTAATTGCTTGTGCTAGATCCCCAATAGTCGATGCAGGTGCTTTTTGTACCATAATATCCCCTGCAACAGCATTTTCAAATGCAAATACTACGAGTTCAACAGCCTCTTCCAAACTCATAAGAAATCTAGTCATGTTGGGGTCTGTTACTGTTAATGGTTCCCCATTCTTAATCTGTTCAATAAATAAGGGTATTACAGAACCTCTAGAAGCCATCACATTTCCATAGCGTGTACCACAAATTAATGTCCGATCTGAGTCTACTGTCTTTGCTTTAGCAACATAGACCTTTTCCATCATTGCTTTAGAAATGCCCATTGCATTTATTGGATAGGCAGCTTTATCGGTAGACAAACAAATCACTTTATTTACTCCACTTTCAATAGCACTTGAAAGCACATTATCTGTTCCTATCACATTTGTTTTAACAGCTTCTAGTGGGAAAAATTCGCAAGATGGTACTTGCTTTAGTGCTGCTGCGTGAAAAATGTAATCGACACCATGCATTGCATTTTTTAAACTCCCCAAATCTCTCACATCACCAATATAGAACTTCAGCTTTTCATTTTTATAAAGTTTTCTCATGTCATCCTGTTTTTTTTCATCACGAGAAAAAATTCGAATTTCTTTAATATTTGAATCTAAGAATTTTTTCATAACAGCATTACCAAAAGAACCTGTGCCACCTGTAATTAATAAAGTCTTATTGTTAAACATTTAAATTTCTCCTCAACTTATATTCTACACTTAGATTATGATACTATTTGTATACAAAGTTTAATTGTCTCCGTATAACCAGAGGTTGTACCACCGCACTCGGAAGCATTATTATTATGTTTACCACTATTAATACTGTCCAAGCATCTAATAAATTTGATAATAATATAGTAAGTGGTATTTTAATTACAGCTGCAATTGTGTTACATATCAACTGAGTCTTTAAATTTCCTATCCCATTTGCAATACATGTAACTGCGTAAATAAAAACCATTAAACTATTGAAAGTAGCAAATAAAAACGCTGTATGAATATCAACTATTAATGCATTACTCCCCATCCATAAGTTAACAATATATTGAAATACTGGTAAAATTGAAAAACAGATAATACAAACAGCTAAGGCTGCAAAGTTAAGATATTTATACATTTTTCTAATCCAATCAATTCTCTTCTCCTTATAAGCTTTCGTTATTTCTGACCAAATCGGTATTGTTAAGATTGAAAAAAAAGTCAAAAAAAGCATAAAAAATCTATTGTAAACTTGGTATTCTACAATATATTCAGGGCCAAACAATCGAGCAATCAGAAATTCATTAGTCAAGTTGATTATTAATAAACTAAGTTGTACCCAGAAAAACATATATCCTAACTTTAATACTTTATTAGCATATTCTTTTGACAAATATTTAAGATTGGGCTTTGATTTCTTTAACGGATTTATAAACAATACTATAGTGACAACTATAAGTGGTATATTGATTGCCAAAATATAAACAATTGATAGATTTAAAAGACTAGATTTTATGTCCATTGTTTTATTAAGCATAACAAAAATAAGTATTAAAGTATTCGATATCAAAGATATCAAATTCGATAAAGCAGTTTTTTGCATTGCGTATAATACTGACAATATAAGCTTCAAGAAAAACTGAAGTCCAATACCAATAAACATTATTCGAATCACAATTATTAAAAATTTATTATTGATAAGGTTATCTTCAATGTTTAGAAGGGAATTCCAATCTAATATTCCTATAAAAATATAACCTACTATTATAAGTGTTAGAGATAGAACTCCCATTGTAAAATATGCTGAGGAAATATATCGTTTCACTTTAACTGTATCTTTTTCAACAAACGCTTCAACAAGATAATTTCTTAACCCATTGCCTATACCAAAGTCAAATGTAAGGATCCAAGTTAATATTGATACTAATACGAACCACACACCTAGTACTTGTCGATCTGAGAAATAATTCATACTCTCCGAGAGTGTCAGTAGGCCAACCAGCATAGACAAACCTTTTATTCCTATTGAACCCACAATATTTAAAAATAAGCTTTTATTTTTTTTTATTGAATAAAAATAATTTCTTTTCATTAATTATTACCTATCATCTTTATATTATATTAACGATTCACAATAATTCATAATTGTCTGTATTTGAATATTATTGTAATAGCAAATAATATTCGTTTACTTTATTTCTACATTTAGTTCCGGTTTAATAAAATAGAATAAAATAATATAAGTTCCAACAAACCAAAAATGTGGTTCTTTATTTACAATAATTAATATTATAATTGTAATAATAAATCTTTCATTTAAAGAGCGATATTTTTGTTTCATTACACCATATACAATCAAGAAAGTGTAAATAATTCCTAGAGTTCCAAATGTGGCCAAGTAGTAAGTGGAAGTGGATGTCTGTGTTATGTTCAAGAATGAATAAGCAGTGTCTACATTACCTAAACCGAGCCCAAAAAAGGGTTTTCCTAAGAATAATTCAAAATTAGCAAGTGGTGATTGCAACCTATCGACTACAGAAACATTGTCTTGAGCCGTGTCAAGTTGTAAATATGCTCTAGGAAATATCTCTGCCAGTAACAAAATAAGTTGATTCGAATTAAAAAATGCGAATAAAGAAGTTAATAAAAGCCCTATTTGTAAAATTAAACTTTTGAGTGTATTAGCGTTTTTAAATAGATATAAAAATAGAACCAATGGAATTAAGAAAATACCTCCAGTTGATTGAGAAGTAATTATCCCTACTGTAAATATCATTATATTTATATAAGAAGTCTTTTCTTTTTTAAAGCATATCTCATAAACCATTGCCATAACAATTAAACTTGAAAAAATCGAAGGTTCCCAGAATACGCCTATATTCCTTAAATGGGAATATGTGAAGTAGTAAAATAATATCCCATTATAATATTGGACACCATTAACATTCTCTATTATTGGCAAGCTTTGAAGAAAATTAATATTTAAATAGTTTATTATATAATAAGGTATTAATGAAATTACAACAATAAACTTCATGGTTTTGATATAATATTTAACAAATAATTCAAATTCAATGGATTTTACAAATATAAACGCAAAACTTATTATTAACACATACCTAATATTACTAGCTATGTAAGTCAGATCAAAATTAAATAGAAACGAATTTATAACCATTACCATTAAAAGAAAAAATGAAAGATTGAACAGGTTGAATTTAATCCGCAGACTAAATTTCGAGTATTTTACCAAAAGAATAATATAAGAAGTAAATAGCAATTCTAGTCCAATAGTGACATTGACAGTCATTAATGCTGACCCGCTATTATATACTATTGAAATAGCAAGTAAAACAATCAAGAATATATTAAGTGCATTTTTTGGGGGTAACTGATGTTCGATAGTTCTGATCATTTGTTAGACATACCTTTACCAAATTTTTTCATCCATGTTTTAAAACTTTCATATTCCCCAATTCCTAAAATTGGTTTTAGTAGTTTCACAATAGATTTTCCAGTTCTTAAATACCAAGGATACAAGATAATATTTCCAATCTTCTCTTCATAAGTATGGTCAGATAATACAGTTTTTGGATGTACTAAGGGAAACTCTAGCGGATATGATTTTATTCCACAAAAACGTCTAGTCATTACATTATTTAACGAGGTTCCTCCATGTTCCGAAAATTCATCAACACCTATATTCTGAATTTGATTATTTATCGGTGATATTCCATACAAACCATTGATACGGATAGAAAACGCTATTTGATAATCCCATGAGGAAGCACGCAAATCGTTTTCTAATAAATGCTTAGTTCTCTGAAATGAATAATACTGTTGGCTAAATAACGCTTTATTTGAGTATTCGTATTTTAAGTTTTTAACTAAAGATTTATCTTCAAATAAACTCATTTCTCCATCATAAAACTGAGTGAATTTTTTGGACCATGATGCCCAACCACATGGTAGAAGATGCTGAGTAAATACATAACTGGCACGATTTTCAGGTTCATATTTTTCTAAATAATTAGTACCACAGATCCACAATACGCGAGTATCGTTTTTATATAAATCTAGCATTTCTTTACAATATTCAAAAAAGGTGATTTCAGGAAGGTTATCATCTTCTAGAAAAATAGCTTTTTCTTCACTTTCAAACACCCATTTTGCCCCAAGTCCAATCCTATTATATATTCCTTTATTAACATCCGAATAATTTCTAATTATTTCACACTCCCAAGTAATGTGCTGTTCGACAGCACTCCGACAGGCTTTTACTTCTTCCCTTTCAGCGTCGTTTCTAGGCCCATCCGATATTAAGTATAGCTTACGTGGTTTAACTTTAGATATTCTATCAATTATTTTTAATATAGTATCTTTCCTCCTAAAGAAAAATAAAACAATAGGAATGTCAAAATAATGCAATCTATTTCCCTCCACTATAAAAGATTTATTTTATCAAAATTGCAACTACTGATCTTTATAACACACAGCTTTTTCATTGCTGTTACCATAAGATTAATATCAATTTTTATTTATTCAATGTGCTTATGTCAATCTTCGCAAAATCTCTGAATGATCATTGATAAATCTCTACGTACCTTTTCCCCTCAATTATCGCTTATATTGTATATTTAATACATAACGTCAGTAGGAGATACTTTTCACAAACTCTAGCTAACTCTTTCCTCCAAAACTTTACTTATAAATTCAGCCAATTTATTAACATAGTTTTTATAGTAGAAAATTTTTGAGTCTAGGCATTTTTTTTCCATTACTTTTATTTCTACTTGATTCATACATAGAATTTTTTTAATATCTGAAACAGCATACTCCATTTCATCTGTGTTATTAATAAAAAAGCCATTTTCTCCTTCAATTATATATTCTCCTAAATCACTAGTTCTTGTTGTTATCACAGGTGTACCACAACTGATACTCTCCGATATTTTTGTTGGGAAGCCTGCGGTAGTATCTCTATTAACATCTCTAATTAAAATAGTGAAATCCGATTTAATAATATTTTTTACCACTTCTTCATTTGATTTGTGTCCATGAAACACAATATTATCAGCTAGTTCATCTATATATTTTTTGTGATTTGGTATTGCTATCAAATATTCACTTTTAGTAAAACCATAAACATTAAAAATAAATTCGCAACCCTCTATTTTTGCTTGATGCAGCAATATTACTGTTTTATCAATTCTATCTTTCAATTTACTAAGATCTTTTACTAATTGTCCTTTCCTAAAAGGTAGACCTGCATATGATAGTATTGTGACATTATTATTGATTGATTTTTGATCTAAAATGCAATATTCAACAGGAGACAGCGGCGGAATAATAACTGTCATACAATCATTTTTTCCATAATAATCTGAGAGATAACTACTTATAGCAATAATTCCATTTGCTTTTTTATTAACATATGCTTTTTGATAAGTATTGTCTGCCCATTTCACTATATCGAATAAAGGATTATTTGTCTTAGTTGTAAGCCAATCTACGCAATCAGCTATAACTTTAATATTTTGTTTTCTAAAAAACTTAATTAGCTTTGTAATAAATAATGAAAGTGAAGGACTCCCATAATATATAACTAGACCTATTTCATCTAGTATTTTTTCGTTTGCCAGAAACCTTGTTAATTCACTGAATAATTTCCCGTAATTTAACCAATCAAAAATCTTATTGGGATATGGGAAATCATAATAAGCAAATTCATCAAACTTTTTTTTTGTTTCCTCCAGTGGTTTAAGTGAAATGAATTCTTTACTCATTCCAACAAAGACTACATCATATCCAATATCTTTGAGTAACTTACCATTGGCATACACTCTTTTACCAGCTGCATTTCCTAACGGAAATGAAAAATTGCCTATATATAAAACTGTCTTTTTCATAGATAGTTAACTCCCATCTAAAAATCTTGGCACTTCTTTCAAATATTTTTTCCTTCGAACTTTTGCTGTTATATAAGCGCCTAATGAATAATAATTCATTCTACTTATCAGCCAATTTAGATTCCTATCTCCAAATTTCTCTTTCCTAACATTATCTATTTGAAATCTTCTATTCTCTTCATATATATCAATAGACTCTATTTTATTTAATGTATTTGATAACTCTTGTATTTCATCTTCTATATCATAAAAAACAAACTGTTCTCCTTCTTCTTTAAATCCAAGATACTTGTGATCAATAATTTGCCCTTCTTTTATTTCAATTTCTAGAATAAAAGATTTTTTATTGCTTTCATTCTGCTTTAATACTAGTCCCCCGGTTATTGATGTACAGTCATCAAATATGAAGTTACCTAGACTATACGCTACTAGTGAATTATTAAACTTCTGAATTCCTTGTATTACATGTGGGTGATGCCCACAAATCACTACATCATTATTAACAGCAATTTGTTCAGCAAACTTTTTATGTTCATACTTTGGATAGTTCGTATGTTCATCTCCCCAATGGAATGACATAATGCTAAAAGAGTCATTATCTTTGTCTATCGCAATTTGCTTCATAACGTTATTATAATTAAGCAGATTGATACCCTTTTGTTTATTACCTTCGATATAACCAGATGCGTTAGTGCTATAACAACAATATCCACTAAAGGATACTTTTTCTCCATTAATTACTTTAGTCAGATACTTCAGATTTGCGCCAAACCATTCGATATTATTATTATTTAAAGTATTAATAGTATCAACAAACCCTTTTCTACCGTAATCATACACATGATTATTAGCTAGAGAAACTGCATCTATATGGAGATATTTTAATAATTCAGCATTTATAGTACTTGTCTTTAAGTGCATTGACTTACACACTAAAGTTTTAGTTTCATTTGTTAATGGTGTTTCTAAATTTCCAATTACAAAATCATATTCCTCTAATTTTAAAGACAAATGTTTTAACCTTTTTCTAACATCTGAGTTTTTAGTTGTATCATATTTTCCAATTAATGCTATATCACCCAATAAAGCTAATTTCATTTTCGATCCTCCCATACTTCTTAGGACTTAATTAGTGACGGGAGAATAAAATTTTCTCCTTGAATAAAATCAAATTCATCGGGCAAGTACCCCTTATAACCACTACCATTATAAAAAGTCAATTCACCAAAATAAATTTCACCATCAATATTATAAAGATCTACTCTCGTATGAGGGAAATCTTTTGAAAGTACTTTTGCAATTTCAACCATTTTCTCAAAATTCTTAGGTTTAACAGCTTTTGAAGTTAACTCGCGTATATCAGCTCTTCTGTAGGGCATTTTTTCAAAATCCATATTGTATATACCTAACTTTATTCCATCTTCCAAAAATCTTTCAACAATTACGTACAGACAGACTGGTTCACCATTGAAACAGAAGAATTTATAGTCAATTAAATCATTATTTTCATCCTTGTCTAAGTACTTTTCACAGATAATTCGAGGAATTATGTTATAATAACCCCACTCTCTACCAACTTTACCACTCCATGCTTTTAACCATTGATTTAATCCTACTCTTGTACTTTCAACATCTAGATTTGATTTTTTTTCACATAAAATATTTGAATGACTACCATTTGTGGTTTTAAGCACAAATCTATCAGGTAGTTTACTGAAGTCAATATCTTCAGCTCGATCATAAATTCCATACATCGGAACTAGTATATCTTCATATCCTTTTGAGGCAACATATTCGCGAACACTATACTTATCTGAACATTTTGTAATAAGAGGATCACGATAGTTTAGCTTATACCATTGTAATTTTTCTGTAAACCGCACAGGATTTTTCAAGTTCAATTTTCTTCCAGTGGCAATTCTATACTGAAGTTTAACAATATATTTATCTGGCAAAAAATCTGTAAATTTTAATATTTTTAATCTTAATTGCCGGTTTGGTATTAACTTTTTGTAGTCCACTTTAATCCCCCACTACTAGTTCAACTTGTTCATAGTAAGCCTTTACCACAATATTTCTATCAAATTCTTTTTCAACCTTCAACCTTCCAGAAATACCCATTTGTTTTTTCGAATTAAAATCTAATTTTAGAAATCTTTCTATTTTGTCTATCAAATCCAGACTATTTTCCTGTTCAACAACATACCCATTAATACCATCATCAACTACTTCGCGGCAACCACTACGATTGGTAGTGATAATTGGCCTTCCACAAGCAGCACTTTCAAGAAGTACATTTGACATTCCTTCTGGATAATAGGTAGGATGAACAGTGCAGTGTGAAAATTTATGAAATTCTCTAACATCACTTTGCATTCCATGATATATAATAAATCCGTTATCATGCATTTCTTTTAGTTTACCCTCATAGTCTTCTTCACAAAATCCAAGTACATGAAATTTTGTATTTTGATACTTCGTTCCAATAAACTCGGCTGCTTCCAAATACTGATCTATTCCTTTTTCCTTCATAATTCTAGATATGAATACAAATTCCACAGTATCATCACAGGGATAAGGAAGTAATGAGAAATGCTGCGTATTAACACCTGAACCTGGTATATTCATGCTTTTTTTCATTGTAATTTTCTGTCTCTCAAAGAACTTTTTATTCTCTTCATTTTGAAAAAATATACAGCTAGCATTTTTATATGCTAATCGATACATTTGAATCAGTACTTTTTGTAGCAAGCTTTCTTTTTCCATTACAGTTCCAAGTCCTGTGACATTTGGGAAATACGGAATATTCTGTAGCCTACATACTAGGCCTCCATAGATATTAGGCTTAATAGTATACGATAAAACAGCATCGGGTTTAATATTTTCAATAATTCTGTAATACTTAATTAACAACTTTAAATCACTAATTGGATTCATCCCGCGCCTATCAAGAGGTAGATCTATAAATTCACATCCCATTTGTTTTAAAAGTTCAACTTTCTCACCATAAGGAAGTACGATATATACTTTATAATTTTCTTCCAAAAGTCTTTGTATAATTTCTTTACGAAAGTTGTAAGTATATGTATGATGATTTGAGAGAATTACAATTTTTTTCAATTTGTCCTCCGTTAACTTTATCGAGTTCTTAAAATCAATAAAGTAATTATATTGAGTATCGTATTTAGATAAGCTTTTTTCATAAACTAAATCTCCAAATATTTTATTAAATGTACTGTTCTTTTTCATTAAAACTAATAAGGGATTAAACAACTTAGTTACTTGGATCCTCTTCCCATGAGCTTCAGCTATCATTTGTACCATTTTGCTTGTTTTCACATACTCTTTGTTTTGAGGAATAAACAAACCTCTGGCACCATTATCAATTATCCACTTTACAAATTCAGAGAGATTATCTATGTATATCATGCTTCGCTTATTTTCTATATCAGGAAAAATTGGTGTTTTAAGAATAAGACTTGCCAACTTAGGATAATTCCCCTTACAACCCTTACCGTAAATTATAGGTGGGCGCAGTTTTGCGATTTTAAAATCTTCGTCTTCTAATGTTGAAATTAATTCCTCTGCTTGTAACTTAGACTTCCCATAGTTGCTTTTGGGCTTGAGTGGGGAGTCTTTAGTAATCACCCCGCTTTCAATTCCATAAACACTCATCGAACTTAAAAATATGAATTGATTAACACCATCTCTTTTTGCTTTTTTAGCAGTTTCATATGCCAAATCACGATTCACTTCATAATACAGTTTTACATTATCTTTTGTTTCATTTATATGAGCAATTCCAGCCACATGAAACACAACATCATACTCTGAAAAGTCTATTCCCTTCAATGAATCGTTTCTTAAGCTGATCGAATCTACTGAATATTTATTTGGTTCATTTAGAAGCCATTTCTTCAAGTTATTACCAACATAGCTACTTGTACCTGTTATCAATATTTTTTTCATTTGGTTGCAAACTCCTTACTACTTGCAACTTCTTTCTTTCCAGTAGTTCCAGTCACACCTTCAACAACCCCATCACTTTTCAAAACACTAACGATTGTTCCACAGAAACATTTAACATCCATCCGTAAGCTTATTTTCTCAACATACTCTCTATCTAACTCTGCCTTAACTTTAATTGGAAGCTCATCTCTACCATTGATCTGCGCCCACCCAGTTAGTCCAGGTGGCACATTATTTACACCGTACTTGTCACGCTCAGCAATTAAATCAAATTGATTCCACAAAGCTGGTCTAGGACCAATAATACTCATCTCACCAACAAATATATTCCAAATTTGAGGTAGTTCATCCAGTGATGTTTTTCTTAGGAACTTACCAATTTGGGTAATGTACTGCTCTGGGTTCTCTAATAAATGAGTTGGAGTGTCTTTAGGAGAGTCAATTCTCATAGTACGAAATTTCAAAATATTGAAATGTGTCTTATTAATTCCAACGCGCCTTTGCTTAAAAAAAACTGGACCACTAGAATTTAACTTTATCGCTATTGTTAAAATTAAGAATAACGGTGACATTACAATAAGTCCGATTAAAGAAAGTACGATATCTATTAATCTTTTAATTTTTATATACATACAATCTACACTCCTTAAGTTCTATAGCTGTTTAGTACTAAATCGGTGTATCATTCTTCCCAAGCAACTACATAACAACTAATCCTATTTAACCTTACTTTTGTATTCCTTCAATGTAATATCAAACTTACTACCAATATCCCTCTAACCCACATTACTAAAACTCGGCACCAAATGCTTCAAAGCCTCATAGACGGTTCCATGTTTATCAGCAATTACTTTTTCTAATCTTAAAATCTTCAACGCTAGTTCACTTTGACTAATCTTCAAAGGACTTCCGACAAAGATACGATCATGCGTAGTGTTACCAAGCCCTTCTTCACTTAGAAGCAACTCTTCATATAACTTCTCCCCAGGACGGATACCAGAGAATTGAATCTCCATGTCGACTCCAGGTTCGAAGCCAGATAGACGAATAAGGTCGATGGCTAGATCAACGATCTTGACCGGTTCGCCCATATCTAGGACGAAGATCTCTCCACCTTTTGCAAATGCACCTGCTTGGATAACCAGTTGAACTGCTTCTGGAATGGTCATGAAATAGCGCACCATCTCTGGATGCGTGACGGTCACAGGTCCGCCCAAGGCGATCTGTTCTTTGAAATGCGGGATCACACTACCACGACTACCGAGTACATTACCGAAGCGCACGGCTACGAATTTGGTTTGACTTACAAGGTCCATGCTTTGAATGATTTGTTCGGCAATCCGCTTGGTAGCTCCCATAATACTTGTGGGATTAACGGCTTTATCCGTTGAAATGAGAACAAATCTCTCCGCGTTAAATTGATGGGCACATTCTGCAACATTTCGGGTTCCAAAAACGTTATTCTTAATAGCTTCTGCTGGATTGCGTTCCATGAGGGGAACGTGTTTATGGGCAGCTGCGTGGAAAATAACTTTTGGCTGAAAAGTTTGGAAGACTTCCTTCATTCGTTCTAAATCCTGAACGTCTGCAATGACTGGCTCTATGTGTAATGTTGGAAAAAGTCTATGTATTTCTTTCTCGATGAGATAAATACTGTTCTCTCCATGGCCCAACAGAATTAACTTTTTTGGATGAAAAGGTGCAATTTGTCGGCATAATTCAGATCCAATAGAACCCCCTGCTCCTGTGACTAGAACGACTTTACCTTGTACATAATTGGCAATACCCTCTAGATCAACGTTAATAGGGTCACGGCCAAGTAGGTCTTCTACTTGTACATCACGAATTGCATTAATCGTGACTTTGCCTTCGATCAAGTCATTAATCCTAGGAATGATTTTCATTTTGGCTTTCGTATGTTTGCAGATCGCAATGATCTCAGAAACTTCTAGTTTGGAAACAGATGGCATTGCAATAATAATTTCGTCAATTTCACTGGATTCCACGATTTGGATGATCGCATTACGGTCACCAATAACGGGGACACCCATGATCAAATGCTTGAACTTGGCAGGATCATCATCAACGAAGGCAACAGGATAAACGGGGGAATTCGCATTATATTTCAATTCTTTGGCTATTAAGATTCCGCAGGCACCTGCCCCAATAATTAACGCTTTCCGTTGGTTAGATTTCTTCTTGTAGTATTTATCTCTAACCACTCTCCAGACAAAACGACTTGCTCCAATGATAAGAATCATATTCTCCATTACCCTGACGTATACGGCGAATGGGACTCTTGGCTCATGTAACAAAATCATAATGAAATAAGACAGCGTACAGGTAGCTACGACTGCTTTGACAATTGAAATGACTTCGCCTATGCTTGCATATTCCCATACACGTCTATACATCTTGAAGTAGATTAAACAAGCGGATCCCACAACCATAGATATCACAGAATATTCCATCCACTGTCTCATATAGGACGCAGGAATATGTAATTCGAACCTTAGTAAATAGGCAATCAATATGCTTAGCCAAATTAGACACATATCGAGAGTAACAAGTATTGTCTGTTTGTTGCCTAACTTCACGGGAATCCCTCACTCGTAGGTGATCTTATTGACTTTCACCATAATAATAGTAATAGTAAGCATCTTTATTTTTCCGATCCACATTATTCAGCACGACGCCAAGTAATCTTGCTCGCACATTATCAAGGTTTTGCTTCGCTTTGAGTACAGCTTCTCTCTTCGTTCGATCCGAATTTACGACCAAGATAACTCCATCTGTACGCGAAGCAATGATCTGTGAATCGGTTACAGCGATCGCAGGAGGAGCATCAATCAAAATGACATCGAACTGGAGCTTAAGATCCTCAAGGACACTTAACATTTTTTTGGAAGCCAATATTTCCGATGGGTTAGGAGGGATAGGTCCCGAAGTAATAATCTGCAAGTTAGGTATAAATGTGTCTTGAAGTACTTCCCGAATGGTTAGTTGATTCGTCAACAGGTTCGTAAGTCCCCAACGATTGGATACACGCAGTGTGTGGTGCATCGTTGGTTTCCTGAGATCCCCATCGATAACTAATACTTTCTTATCTGTTTGTGCATAGGCTACAGCTAAATTAATCAGTGTGGTTGATTTCCCTTCACCAGGTCCAGCAGAAGTTACCATGATAACCCTTAACTCCTCATCGATTGATGAGAATTGGATATTGGTACGAAGAGCTCTATACGCTTCCGAAATGGGAGATTTAGGATTCTGATGTGTGATAATCGGTCTTTTATTGGTTGAGTTTGACATCTGAACGTCCTCCCACTCTTTGTTCATTCGTTTGTTTGCTATGATTGTTCTGTAAATCTTCTGGTCTCATCTTGGTAATCATCGCTAAGGTTGGCAAACCTAAATATTGTTCAACTTCTTCTTCAGTCGTTAGTTGATCATTCAAGTATTCCAATAGGAAGGCAACTCCTAGCGCAATCATTAATGACACTACGAAAGCGATAGCTACATTTAACTTCTTATTTGGCTTCACTGGCACCGGATTCTCAATATCTTTGGCCTCATTCAGCAAGGAAATATTATCGACTTTCATAATTTTAGGGATTTCATCTTGGAATACGATTGACACGGCATTGGCAATACTCGCTGCTCGAGCGTACGAAGGATCTTGTACAATGAGAGTCATAACTTGTGTATTGTTAACTGAGCTCACTTTGACCGTATTCACGAGCTGCTCAGCAGTCATTTTCAAATGTGGGTATTCGGCAACGACCTTATCCATAATTCTTGGGGTACGAATAATTTCTTTGTACGTGTCAATGAGTCTGATATTTAAATTAACTGTATTGATATCAACTTGTGATAGGCCTACTTGATCATTTGATTTATTTACAATTAACTTGGTTGAAGCCTGATAGATCGGTTGCATAAAGAAATAGCTGATAATCCCCGTTGCTACTGTAGCCAGCACAACAATTGAAAGTATCATCCACACCCTTTTCTTGATAATCTTCAAGTAATCTTTTAAATCCAGTTCCATGCCATTCCCTCCGTCTACATGATGTCATGTCTCGCCTTGGTCGTTGGTCTCATCATATTTTTATTAGAAAAGATAAGGAATCCCCCCTCTATCTGGTAGAGATGAGGATTCCTCCTGAAATATACGGTTTCTATTTATTCAACAATCGGTAGATAACAACTGCAGCTTGAGCACGAGTAGAGTTAGCATTTGGATTAAATACATTGCCTTCCTCACCAATAACAATGCCTTCGCTTGCTGCAAGCGCAACGCCAGCTTTCAAAGATGAGTTAATCGCATTCACATCGGTGAATCCTTGGAGTGCTTCGTCTACTTTAGCCGGGCTCAAGGAAATCCCTTTTAGTGCGAGCGCTCTGGATGACATCACAGCCATTTCTGCACGTGTAATATTACCATTTGGATCAAACTTGCTTGCTTCTTTCCCGTTTACGATGCCATTCTTAACTGCCGAAGCCACGTATACTTTGAACCAGTCAGAATCATTCACATCTGTAAAGTTCTCAGTTGCTGTTACATTTTCAAGAGAGAAGGTTTTTACGATCATTTTCGCGAATTCTGCACGTGTGACTAGACCGTTAGGTACGAAAAATTGATCAGCGCGACCTTCTAAGATTCCTTTTGCAGCAGCAACTTGAATCTGTCTGCCAGCCCAAGCTTTAACAGAAGTCGTGTCACCAAATTCAACTTTATTCTCAACTACTGTATACGTAGAGAATCCTGTACGCTGTGCATTCAGCACACCATTCTCATAGCTACCACCGTAGAATTCTAATTTGCCATCTACGATTTTGGCTAGGGATAATAACTCTGTATCGAATTTGCTGCCGTTCGGAACTGGAATCGTCACTTCAACTGGCGTATTGAAGTTACTGATATTCGCTCCACCTGATGTAAACTCAAATTCATATACCCCAGCTGCTACAGGCAGTTGTGTTGCACTTGTTGCTACTTTGGTATCTTGACTAGTCACTTTAAGCGTTGCATCTGCACCGAACTCGGTTGGACTCACGCCTAATGTAAGGCCATTCATGGAAATGGCAACAGTTTCAACACCATTTGCAATTGCTGCATCCAGCAATGCTTTACCTAACGGAATTTCTGTTGTTTTAGCTGAAATTGAACCGAAATCAAGTTTAAGTTGGATCTTCTCTACGGCTGCATTCGGATTCAATTGTTTCAATTGATAGTTAAGATCTTTCGCTTGCGCAGCAATTTCTTTCATCTTGCTCGCTAGCTCAGTTACGTTAAGAGTCGGTTTCGCAGTGTCGCTTTCAACTTTAATGAGTGATTGAAGATCAAGTGTAGCTAGTTCACGAATGGCATCTGCGACTATTTCTTGTGCTTTTCGGAAAATTTCTTGTTTCTTTTCTTCTGATGCATTTGCAAGTTGATCTTTAAGTGCATTTAGTTTTTTCGTTGTTTCATCGTTTGTAGTAACTGGAGAACCACCGCCACCTGTGGTATTACTATCGTCTGTTTTCGTCAATGTCAGCGTAGGTGAGATGTAGAGCAGTAGTTTGAATTTGGAATCGCGTGCTTGAATTACACCGCTACCGGAGTTTGCACCATCAAGTAGGAGTTTACCACTTTCAAATTTCACGCCACTCCCGCTTACCAATTCCCAATTTAAATACGGATTGAGGGGATATCCAAAAATTGTAAGTTTCGGCTCTACAGAACTCGAAGTTACAACTGGTGCATAGGTAAATTCATCCTTAAGTAGGTATCTAATGCCGGCAGATTCGATTGCAGTTCTAGCTAATTTGGCATCTTCTCCAATAAAGTTCGCAATGTTGTTTTGAACCTGATTAAGATCACTAAGCGTGATTCCATACTTGTTCAAGAATTTGCTAATAATCAAATTTTGTTGATTCAATACATTATTCGAGACGATCTCATTTAGCTCATCCTTAATAGCTTGAGAACTACCACCAGTTTCAAATGCATCTTTAATAATTAGTAACAATTTCATCTTGTTATCTTTTAATGCAGTGAGTGCTGTTTCTTGAAAATCAATCACGCTTTGCTTGCTCAAACCACCAGATTCATCAATACCAGGGAGTCTTTCATAACCATCTGCTTCATAAGTAAATAACAAATCAATAGCATCGCGAATTGCAGGCTCACTAAGTAATTGTTCAATAGCATTACTTGACTCATCGTAGAACAGATCCAATGAATTAAATAGTTCGAAAACTGGAGTAACGTCAACTCCTGCTGGAGACAAATTAGTCCAAATAGGTCCAAGTAGGGTTTCCATCTCTACATCTGAAAACTCATGAAGTTCAACAAAATCCCTAGTCGCTCTTGCGGCTTCTAGTCCTTGCGTATCTCTTGCCAGCTCATCACGCAATCCATTCAGTTTATCCTGAATTGAAGGAGTTGCAGCAGAAGCCACCCCTACCGTAATCCCTAGTTTATTAGCTAGACCTTGCTCACTTAGTGGAAGTCCAGCAATGGATGCAAACATAATGCTTGCTGCCAAAGTTGTAACAGTTAATTTTTTTTTCATCGTCATGCTAAAATTCACCTCTTTAAATTAGTTGTCTTGCTTTTATTTGAATTTCCAAAACTGAAACCATTTCGGTCTCGACCAAACAGGGGATTGTGTTTCAATTGCAAGGTTATGTATGATCCTGTTGGCATTGTTTTGAAAAGAACTCACAATGGCTTGCCCTAGCTCCAAACGCAAAGCTTCATATCCTTCTGCAAGTACGAACCTACGATTAGTCGTGTTGTGCGCGTCTGAAGAAATGAAATGAGCTAAGTGATTCCTGCATAAATCAAGTGACAGTGATTCAATGGACTTACCGAAGTGACCCAGCAGGGAATGAGCCGTCACTTGACTCAAGGCACCTAGCTGCACTAATTGGAGCAACTTCATAGGATCCTGGGCAATCTCACGATTACGCTCCGGATGTGCGATAATTGGCACAATATCTAGTAGCAGCAGCTCGTGCATGACTTCATTTATTCCCGAAGGTATTCGATCCGATGGGAATTCCATTAGCAAGTAGCGTGAGCCATCTAACGTGGCAGTGCGCCCAGCTTCAAGATCGTCAATTAATCCCCGATAGACGCGAATTTCTTGACCTGTATGGATATGAAGAGGGATATTCCTGTTATTGAGCTCCTCTTGAAACAATTTCACTTTCTCTACAACTAAAGTTGCATCGTTCGTGAATCTACCATTTTCATGATGGGGGGTAGCAATTACTGTATGTATCCCTTGTTCCACGGCTGCCCTTGCCATGTGAACGGCTTGCTCCAGATCTGATGCCCCGTCATCTAAATGTGGCAATATATGGCTATGTATATCAATCATTGGAGACCCCAATCACGTAAACATATGATATAATTTCGACAAAAAATCAGGATTTCAACCATTTTTCTCCTAAATCTCTTATTGAAAGTGTAACATATATACGATGTGTTGCCTACCTTGTGGACTAGGTAACAAGTACCAAATCCGCGAATTTCATGGAATATTAATCAAATTTTCACCTTTGTAATAGTTCCGAATTTTATGTGCAAATTATGCGGATTCTCTTACGAACTGCTAGAAAAGACTATAATATCCTATTTTCCCATTTTATTCGACAAAGTTCTACAAACTACCTTTATTATTCGACATTATTCTCCGCATTTCAAAATGCTGAATTTTCTGTAAACTACAGTTTCCCCCCCAAAAAAAAGGCAATTCTATTAAAAAATAAGCCTCTTCATTTTTTTAAAAAGAGGCATTTAACAGGACTTCATCCCGTTTATTTCTTTAATTTCATCAAATCGCACAGCCCAACGAAGAAGACAACGATGGTTGTGAGTACGATTAGTCTAAAATCCCAAGCATTCGGAAACTCATTCATTTTGGTATCAGTCGCACGTAGAATAAGAACGAAAAACAATAAAACCAAATCGAAAAACATGCAATAAGCCATTCTTGCTGAGAGTTTATGAAGGGGGAGTTTGTCCATCATTTTGCCGAATCCAAATAAATCACTCCACTTCCCGGATTCAGACTTCGACTTCTGGGGGGTGTTGTCTTTATCCTCTAGTTTATCAGCGATTGACTTTGGCACGGTTGATATTTTCCGTGCTAACTCCTTGCAATGACTCGACTGCATCCTGCCACATAAGAACAGCCCCTATGAAGCTTACACCTGCAATGAAAATCCCCCCCAATGGTGACAATAGCTTCGACTCACATGTCAAAATGATAGCTAGAAAGCTTAGTACGATTAAAATATAAGCACCTGTAATTTTCATTGAGTTCCCTGCCATGATCTTCTACACCTCCCCTATTTTGAAACTAAAGTAGTATATGAGAGATTAATAGATTTCGTGTTAGGCAACAATCGTCATCCCTATGACAGTAACAAATCCTTGTAATCTAGTTGCAGTTGTTGGTGAATATGTTCAATATCGTCTAGTTGAACTGCTTGGTACCTAGTTTCAGTCATGATTTAAAATCCTGGTCTATTATACAAAATTTAAAAACAACCATTTGCGTTTTAACTTCTCATATAGAGCTAGCCAGCCGCCAAAAGAACCATTATCAATCTTGGATGAGAAACTGCTACTATGTATGCGATAATAATAGAGAGGCACCTGAAGTGAAATAATTGTTCCTACTAGGGCTATCCGCACCGAAAAGTCACGGTCTTCAATACCAAAGAGCGAAGTGTCAAAGTTCCCAGTTCTCTGCAAAGTGGATGCTCTCCATACAAGAGATGGCCCTCCATTTTGCATTCCATTAAGCTTATAAGTAGGCATTCGAATGGTTTCATTGACCAAGCCATTCTTATCTATATGATAGTAATCCGAATAAACAGCAGCAGCATTGGGATGTGCTGATAGTTTCAAAGCCATTCGCTCCAACCAACTTGGATGAGCTTTATTATCAGATGAGATCCAGGTCATCATTTCGCCCTTAGCCTTTGACAAACCATAGTTTAGTGCGTACGGGAAGCCACCATTGCTTTCAATCCTATAGTAGCTAAGACGACTATCATGATTAAACTGATTCGCGATTGAATAGATATCTTCTTCAGAGCCATCATCGACAATAATTAATTCAAGCTTTAAATAAGTTTGTGAAAGAATGCTATGAATGCTTTCGAATAAAAACTCTGTATCATTACGAACGGGTAAGATAACACTAACCATCGGACAATCATCATCTAGGAATGTACCTTTATTGATTTCATCTGAATTACGTTGGAAAAACAGCGCCGACTCAGGTATATTCAAATAATGGAAAAGAGGGGGTAGGTATGATCTTGCTGTCGGGGAATCTCGGTTATAGATCTCAAAGAGCATACGAGCTACCTTGTCGGAACCCTCCAATTGATAATGTTCATAGATGGCTTCCGCTAAACGATAAGCACATCCTTCATTTTGGTAAGATGAACTTTCAAGACTATGGCGCCATGATCGGATAGCCTCCTGTTGTTTCCCCAGCTGCCACTGAAGCTCCGCTATTAAAGCTAGCCAATCAGTCTCGGTTGTAAGCACATGCTTCGTTTCGATCATTGGATGTAATTGCAATGATTCCTCCATCAGATCAATAGCTTCCGATTTCATATCATTTATTTGCACATTCTGAGATAGTTTCCCGAATAAATAGATAAATTCTAATCGATCCTGAGCGTCTAAGTCAGCGAGCAAAGCATAGTAAATGTACTCTGATGCCTGTTCGATTTGACCAAGATTAATACAAGCAAGTATCCGATAAAATCGGAAGGTTACCCATTCTCCCGCTCCTTCATCCGGTTCTTCCATCTGCAGAACTTCCTCATATCGTTGACAACCAAAGGCAGTAAGTACTTGGTTACGAGATGTTTCTTTCCGAGCAGCTTCCATGTACAGAGCTTGTTTATCTAGAGCGATAATAAATGGTCTTTGAACAACGAGTGGCGATGGAACCGAGAAAGGATTACCGTTCGCTATCATTCTCGAGTTATTTGACTGGGCACCTGCCATTATATGTATGTCTTCAGTCATTAATTTGCCCACATGAAGTCGATTCTCCAATGAGCGACTTCCAATACGATCCGAATAAGAGCGTACAGAGATACAGCCGTTATTAGATAAAACGCTATATATAACATCCTCGTTCACTTCTGAAACAAGTCTCTCATTTGCCATCCATATCCAAGTCACATCCGATTCACAGGCTGTAGATAGCTTCTCCGCTGCTTCCATAGAATTACTAGCTTCAACAAGATGAAATTGACAATTTCCAATATGCAATTGGCTGTTTTTTAAATCGTGCGAATTTGACCAATATCCGATATCAAAGGGTATGCTACTAAATTTTTCTTCAAAATGCTTGACTAGTTCCTCTAAATCCATTTCGAGATGTGGATGGACAACTAACAGTGCCAATTTCATAATTGGGGCCTCATTTCTATTTGATTGACGTACTAACTTTTGAATGGCAATCCAATTATGCATGCGTAATGTCTTCATTAGAGTAATACAGTTATTTGGAAGCAGTATTTGCTGCTCCAAGCGAATTTCCCATTCCTTATAGCTTCTGACCGCCTCAGACCACTGCTTAAAAGCAAAGTGTAACTCCCCTGCTATTGCATACAAATCGATATAATCTGGAATCTCTTCGATAGATGATCTAACAGCCTTCTCAGCTTCACCGATTCGATTTAATTGTAGAAGTGCCATAATTTTATAGTAATGTACTTGAGCACGGCTGTAGGTTTCCTCAACAGCAAGTAGATCGAATGCTTTATTGACATAATGGAGACATTGCGTGTACTGTTCAGTATTAAAAGCTTCGTTTGCTAAGTAGCGATAATTTAATCCATCCTTAGGATCTAACTGAATTGCCTTTTGTAGCAGTCTAACATTTCTAATATGTTTATCCTTATGTTCCGATTCATCATAACCATAATGATGAAAAGTACCACTAGGACAGATCTCTATTATTTTGTTATTGGCTCTATTTGAAACTAATGTTTCATGTATTGATCTTTGATAGTGATAATAACCTCTTGCAAATAATCGCTCTACATGTGTTATGGAGAGTAATTGTTTATCCGACACTTTGAAATGATTGCATGTGAAAGTGAAGACAGTTTCTGGATTTTTTCCTACCAGCCATTCCTTCAAACTTATCGATTTGTCCCATGAAAACACTTCATCAGAATCAATAATCAAAATCCAACTGCCATGTTTAGCATGTAGCAAGGAAACATTTCTTGCTTTAGAAAAATCATCAAGCCATGAGTAGTGAAAGACAATTGCTTCAAATTCTTGAGCAATCCTTACCGTTTCATCTGTAGATCCTGTATCAAGCACGATGACTTCATTTACATGTGCTTTCACACTTTCAATTGCATTAGCTATTGTAGCTTCACTATTGCGGCTAATAATACAACATGTAAGGAAAATCTCCATAATATACCTCTATCCATATAGTAAAGCCGTCATCGCGGTAACAATGTGTGCGATGACGGTATCTACAAAAAGTTGCTACTATTAAAATGTTGAGTCACTATTAGAGACCTTTTTACCTGTTTCTAATAAAATACCAATGGATTCTTTATACTGTTCAAATCGTTCACTATGAACAAAGTTATTGGTTAACAAGGCAATCTCTTGGCGTGTAACCTGTGCTTTAGGAGAAAACTGTCCGTCATTCACTTGCATGAACATAAGCTTTGACCCAATTACTAACCTAGTTCCCACCGCTAATGAGAAGATTGCTCCCTTCACTTGCTATTTTTTTTGTGATTTTGGATGAAACCAATGTTGTATTCAATATATCTATGTAGATTTGTTTCACATCATAGAAGCGCATCTTTCAATATATTATATTTATATGATAATCAACATTTTCAAATTGAGTCTATGGACTATGAGTATCATCTAGATAATTTTATCGTTTACTGTAGAAACGTGACACTAACACTCTAGTTTCTATCAATGACATAAAAGATACTTAGACAGATTCGAAAGGGGCTAGCCTCAAACTTATACTTTCTTATATGTAAAAAAAGACCTAAGGGGTCGTCACCCACTCAGGTCTTTGGCTTCAGCACATATGCCTATCTATTCAATAAGCTTCCTACATACCGCAGTAATTCATTGGCACAAACCGGGCAATACCCATGCTCGTCGATGAGCTGCTTCGTCACATCATTAATTTTCTTCAGCTGCTTCTCGTCTGGTGTTTTCGTGGAGGTCGTAATCTTCACGATGTCCTTCAGATCAGCGAATAGTTTCTTCTCAATTGCCTCACGCAGCCGCTCGTGACTGCTATAGTCGAACCTTCTGCCCTTGCGTGAGTATGAGGAGATACGGATTAAAATTTCTTCGCGGAATGCTTTTTTCGCATTTTCCGAAATACCAATCTGCTCTTCAATGGAACGCATGAGGCGCTCATCTGGATCCATCTCCTCTCCCGTCAACGGATCCTTAATTTTACCCCAATTGCAATAAGCCTCAATATTATCCAAGTAGTTGTCGAAAATAGTTCTAGCCGACTCCTCGAAGGAGTAGACGAACGCTTTCTGAACTTCTTTCTTAGCAATATCATCGTATTCCTTACGGGCAACCGAGATGAAGTTCAAGAAGCGCTCCCGCTCATCCTTGGTAATCGACGGATGCTGATCCAGACCGTCTTTCAGAGCTCGCAGCACGTCTAAAGCGTTAATGCATTGAAGATCCTGGCGGATCAAGGCACTTGAGATACGGTTAATAACATAACGCGGATCAATTCCGCTCATGCCTTCTTCTTGATATTCATTTTGCATTTCCTTCAGATCTGCCTCTTTGTAACCCTCGACAACTTCACCGTCGTACATACGCATTTTCTTGATCAAATCCATACCTTGCTTCTTCGTTTCCTTCAAACGCGTGAGAATCGAGAAGATCGCGGCCACACGAAGCGCGTGCGGTGCAATATGGATGTGTGACATATCGCTCTGTCCGATAAGCTTGTAGTAAATTTTCTCTTCATCTGATACACGCAAATTATAAGGGATCGGCATTACAATCATACGAGACTGTAGGGCCTCATTTTTCTTATTCGCGATAAAAGACTTATACTCCGTTTCATTGGTATGCGCAATGATCAACTCATCTGCACTGATCAGGGCGAAACGACCTGCTTTGAAATTCCCCTCTTGCGTCAGTGAGAGTAGATTCCAGAGGAATTTCTCATCACATTTCAGCATTTCCTGGAACTCCATGATACCCCTGTTCGCCTTGTTCAACTCACCATCGAAGCGATATGCCCGAGGGTCCGACTCTGAACCAAACTCCGTAATCGTTGAAAAGTCAATGCTTCCCGTTAAGTCTGCGATATCCTGCGATTTGGGGTCTGAAGGACTGAATGTACCAATCCCTACCCGACCTTCTTCAGAGACAAAAACACGCTCCACATGCACATCTTCAATGCAACCGTTGTACTCCGTTTTCAAACGCATTTGGCACGATGGGCATAAGCTGCCTTCGATTTTCACATTCAACTCGCGCTCAATCTCTGGTCGCAACTCCATTGGAATCAAATGAAGCGGCTCTTCGTGCATCGGACACCCTTTGATCGCATAGACTGCCCCTAAATCCGTTTTGGCAAACTGCTCTAATCCGCGTTTCAGCATGGTCACAATTGTGGATTTCCCACCGCTTACAGGACCCATTAGCAACAAAATACGTTTACGAACATCCAATCGACGGGCTGCGGAATGGAAATATTCTTCCACTAGCTTCTCAACGGCACGATCCAGGCCAAAGATCTCTTGGTTGAAAAATTTGTAAGATTTGTGGCCAACTTGATCGTTGATCCCTTGCGAAGCAATCATGTCGTAGACCCTTGAATGCGCAGTTCTCGCGAGTCCAGGATTACTGCGAAGCAATTCTATGTACTCCGCGAACGTACCGGTCCAGCTCAATGAATCCTTCTCCGTACGATGCTCTGAAATTCTTTTGAATATGTCCATGGGTACCTCCTTTCACTGCTGCCTTCTACTAGCAATAGGTCAGCTCGTGATGGTGAATTGTGTACTACAATCCTATGCACCCATGAAGGATAACTTGCCCGAAATTTTAAATTGTCACGGATTTCTCTCTAACGTTTTATGAAAATGGAAATGACTAGGAATCCGAGTCAGGGTTCCCTATTTTCTGAAAATCTCATACTTGCAGCCCTCTTCAACTCTAAATTCGGTAACCTCACACGCGCTGTCCACCAGGATGTCTTCTCCTCCACAGCGCACCAGAATGGCTTCGCGTGTACGGACTCGGCATTGGCCTGAGACCCCAGCATGGATAACCGCATTCGATAATTTGCCATCGGACCATGTGAGATCAATCACATATCCATTGCGCCCTCTCAAGCCGCTCACAGCCCCCTGTTGCCACGCAGATGGTAGAGCCGGCAGCAAAGATAACTCACCCGCATGTGACTGCAGGAGCATCTCAACGATACCAGCAGCAGCCCCAAAATTGCCGTCAATCTGGAAAGGAGGATGCGCATCGAACAGGTTGGGATACGTTGATTTCCGCAGCATGTGACTCAAATGCGCATACGACTGTTCGCCGTCCTCTAGCCTCGCGTACATATTGACGATCCACGCACTGCTCCAGCCCGTATGCCCGCCTCCGTTTGCTAATCTGCGCTGAAGGGTCGCAGCAGCGGCAGCAGCCAATTCCGGCGTGCGGTGCGGGCTTATTTGCGTTCCAGGATGCAGGGCAAACAACTGAGAAATATGACGATGGCCTGGATCCTCCTCCTCATAGTCCTCCAACCATTCCATGATCTGACCATGCCTGCCGATCTGAGGCTTAGGCAGCCGCTCCAGCAGCGCTGCGAGCTGTCCCCGTAGCTCAGCATCCACGTGCAGCAGATCACTGCTCTGGATACATGCCGTGAACAACGCGTAGATGATCTGAGAATCCATAGCCGGTCCCATGGTCAATGCCCCTCTAGTTCCATCCGCCAATAAGTAGACGTTTTCGGGTGAGACAGATGGGCCTGTTACAAGCTGCCCATTCGGTGCTTCCACCAAATAATCCACGAAAAAAGCCGCGGCTTCCTTCAAGATCGGATAGGCTCTCCCCCGTAAGAAGTCCTGATCTGCCGTAAACAGAAATTGCTCCCACAGATGCAAGCTCAACCATGCTGCTCCCATTGGCCAAATGACACAAGTCGGAAACAAGCCCTCTGGTCGTGTTTCTCCCCATATATTCGTGTTGTGATGAGCGACAAAACCGGAGCATCCATACAGCTCCCTTGCGGTTTGTCGACCGCTCACTTGCATGCGTTCAATATGATCAAACAAAGGTTCATGACACTCGGACAATCCGCATACCTCAGCTGGCCAATAGTTCATTTGCGTATTGATATTTATTGTGTATTTCGACTCCCAAGGTGGCGTAAAGCTGTCATTCCATATGCCCTGCAGATTTGCCGGCAAACATCCAGGGCGGGAGCTGGCGATGAGCAAATACCGACCGTAGTGAAAGTAAAGCTCCATCAAACCAACGTCCACATTCGAATGTGATTCTTGCAGCAGCTTTAATCGCTCATGGGTTGCCAAGTTATCTAACGGATCAAGCTCCGTCAGTTGCAGACTCACCCGATTGTACAAGGCTTGATAATCGTGGATATGCCGGCTCTCTAAGACATCCGTTTGAAACTGGTCTGCGGCCGTAATATGCTGTTGGCATGCAGCTAGTGGATCCGACTCGCGAAATGTGCTTGCTGCGGCAAGCAGAAGCGTCACAGAACTTGCCCCTTCCACAGACAGGAAATCGCCAATAACGGACACAGAACCATCCTCGGTTCTCGCATTCAACACACAGGCATATTCGACACCGTGCTTCCCGCATTCGCCGCTCATCCAGATGCTGTCAGCCGATAACCTACCCGTTTCCCCCTCGTAGGGGCGGCGGTTGAGATTCGCTGAGAAATTCAGCTGTCCAGGCTGATCACATGTCAATCGCATGACGATGACTTGATCGGGATAGCTGGCATACATCGTTCGATGGTAGGTAACTCCGCCCACCTTATAGCTAGTACGAGCAACGGCATTTTTGATATCCAATTCTCGGCGATACCCTTCAACTTCACCCTTTTGACCATGAAAATAAAGCCTCAGATCGCCCAAAGGCTGATACGGATTATAGTATTTAGGCGTGGAAAAAAGGGCCATGCGCGTTAATCGCGTGGCCTCCTCTATCTTCCCGCCAAACAACATTCCCCTAATTTGTTCCAAATACTGCGCTCCATCAGGGTTCAGTCCATCCTTAGGACCTCCGTACCAGATGGAATCTTCATTAAGCTGAATTCGCTCCTCCTGTACGTGACCGAAGATCATCCCACCTAACCGACCGTTCCCGATCGGAAGCGCCTCCACCCACAACTTAGCAGGTTCCAGGTACCACAGTTTTTCACGATTGTACAAGAATACGCCCCCTATCCAACATTTGGCTTATCACGCCGTGTAGGCGATGCTGGCATCACCATAATCATTTTCGTCCCCTGCTCAGCTACACTTTCAATCCTCAGGCCATAGCTCTCCCCATAGACCATTTGAATACGGCGATGAACGTTCAGCACGCCAATGCCGCCTTTTTTACCCGCTTCATCCGTTTCCGTATCTGCCAATCGGTTGGCGCTCAATTTCTCTTGGAGCTGCGTTAACTTCGCCTCCGTCATGCCTGAGCCATTATCCTCAACGCTGATCCAGAAAATCCCGTCAACAACACCTCCGTCAATGCGAACGAAGTGATAATCTTCCAAGCCGTCAGGAAAGGCATGCTGAAACACATTTTCGACTAAAGGCTGGAGGGTCAAACGAACCATAACATGAAGCAAATACTCCGGCTTAATCGCCACATCAATCTCGAATTCGCGGCCAATTCTGTGCTTCAGAACAACAATATAATACAAAACATGCTTCAATTCGTTAGCCACGGTAATTTCCTCAAGATTGGTTTGAACGGAGTAGCGCAGCATATAGGCCAACGCCTTTACAATCTCCGATATCTCTTCTGATTCTTGAATCGTGGCATAGCAAACAATAGTCTCGAGTGTGTTATACATAAAATGAGGATTGATCTGCAGCTGCAGGGATTGGAACTCCGCTCGCTGACGCTCCATGCGAATCTCAGAGTTGCTGATTTCAACCTGTACTACACGGTCAACGGCTTCGGATAGCCGCTTAACCATCAAATTGTAGCGCACCATCAGTTCAACAATCTCATCCTTATGAGGAGGTAACGGAATCGTCGCCCAGTTCCCTTTCTCCGTTTCTCTCATCCCACTTTTCAACACTTGAATCGGCTTCGTAATTGACCTGCCGAATCTGTAAGCAAGTCCAATCGCCAACACCAATGTAAATAAACCGACAATCAAGGTTGTCGAACGAATGTTAGTCAATGGTTTACGCAGTTCACGCAGCGGCATGGATACGACAAGCTGCCAATCCGAATAATCGGACCTCCGACTCACATACATGCGTTCATCTCCCTCACTGCTGTCAATGAAGGAAGCAGTACCTGCCTTTTCCATCTTTTCTACAAATGCATTTGGGACATCGGTTCCGACTTTATCCCCATCTGGATGATAGATATAACGGCCTTTATTATCAATGATGAATAGGTACCCGTATTTTCCCAAATCAATCCCTTTCCATAGGGCAGACAGATCAGCCGATCGCATCTCAATGGCGAGTATGCCACTCAATTCAGGCGAGGTGAACCCTCGAAAACGGCGAACAAGCGTAAGCATTTGATTCTCTTGACCTTCAATGATCGTATGGTTCAAAATACTTAATTTACCGTCAGCCGCTGTATTGGCGAGAAAATATTCGCGCTGCTTCCGCTTATCCTCAGCGTTGAAGGATTGCTCACCTACACCATTATAGTAATAGATGGCATTCAGTTTATCGCTAAGCACATACACGGATGACAACTTTGGATTACGGATGAATAACGGATCGACACTCAGTTCGCGAATCGTTTTCCGAGCAATATAATAGTCATATTCCTCCCGGTCTGCCTTCAAATCTACAAACTCCATAACCTGTCTGTTTGTCAAAAGGGAGACAATCGACCGCTCATAATCCTTCAAATACAAATCCGTGTGATGAACCGCATTTCCGACGATTTGGTTCATTTGGTTCTCCACCATTTCCGCTAACTCACCGGAAGAAGTCATGTAGGAGAAGAAGCCTACACTGCTCAGAGAGAGAATGATAACGATCAAAAAATAAACGAATATCTTCTTCGTTAGTCCTCTAATTTTCATTTGATACCAAGCCCTGCACGATATTCAGAAGGAGATACGCCGACAATTTTTTTGAAGGTTTTGGTGAAATGAGGGTAATCGTCGTACCCAACATCTGCAGCGACATCCACGATTCGGACGTAAGGAACGGCCAACATTTCCTTCGCCTTCATCATTCTTTTGTTAATGCGGTACTGAACAAAGGTCTCTTGGGTAACTTTTTTAAAAAGTGAGCTGAAATATGTCGGTGTTAATCCGACCATGGCCGCAACTTGATCCAACGTGATATCCTCTGATAATCTGCTGTCAATATAGCTTTTGGCCTCTTCCATCGGATCTTTAAAACTTCCACTTCGAACAGCTTGCAGCCCCTTCGCCATTTGAATCAAACCTTTACTAAATATATCTAAAACTTCCTTCATACTCTCTGCCTGCATGTGCGATTGCATCAGTGAGGGAGAGTAGTTACGAGCTTGGAAGCGTTTAATTAGCAGTACATTACAATCCTCCAGCAGTTCCTTCATTCCAGCCAACGAAAGATTCACCGACATACAATATTCACGCCAACGGATGATTAGACTGTCCAGTTCCTCCATTTGCAAAGCCCATATATGTTCCTCCATCTGGTCGATCCACGCAATATAACGAGAAGGCGGCATATAGCCGCGCGAAGGCTCTTTAATTAACTGATTCAACATATCGTGCACATCCGCTGTGGTGACTGGTTTCAACAGATAATGACGAACACCATAGTTCATACTTTTTTGTGCATATTCAAAGTCACTGTAACCGGATATCACAACCGTCTTGATCTGAGGGAACTCCTCATGAATGATTCGGCAGAGTTCCAATCCATCCATTTTCGGCATACGAACATCCATCAACACAAGATCAGGCTCACAAGCACGAATGCGTTCCAACGCATCCACGCCATTCTCGGCTGTCTGAATTCTCGAGAAAGCGGGTTGGTACATTTCCGCCATCTTTACAATTCCTCTGCGAATGACCGGCTCATCGTCAACAATCAATACATGCATGTCCAGACCTCCTTCTTATGTCTCAGATTCAATATCCTGTTATGATAACTCACTGGTACAGCTTCTTCAACGGAGGGTATTACAAACGAATTTGTGCGAAGCGCCACGTGACAGCACTATAGGCTTGCGGCTTCTCAGTAGACCCTAAAAGTTGCCCTTTGTAGGTGCCATCTGCATCACGAGTAACTTTTGCCGTCCACAAGCCGCATACACCCGCTTCATAGTCGAACGTTTCCCCGTCATCGTCATAGAGATTCCCTTCACCTGGCACATCACCGAAATGAACAATCTCAAGAGGGACTTGTGTCCCAATGGGTGGAACATGCGACAGCGCAGGCATCATTGGAATGACAGCACCATTTCGAACAAATACAGGTATGCGTTCTAGGCCGCATTGAATACGAATAATACTTCCACCTTCATAACGCTCGCCAGTCTCTAAACCGTACCAGATTCCCTCAGGGAGCAGGACTTCTCGCTCAGATTCTCCTTCGACAAGCGGGGCAACTAACAGGGCATCGCCGACCATGTACTGGTCATCCCATTCTCTCACTTTCTTCTTGCCATAAGCGCCATCTGTCGTGTTCAAGGTTTGCTCGGCAGCTTGTGCTTCAAGGGCTTCGGCTGTAGCAATTTCCGCTGGTGACATCACGAATGGCATAGCACGAAAGGGAGGAATCCCCTTCTCTCGATATGCTGCGAAAGCCGTATACAAGTAAGGCAGCAGTCTCATCCGCAGCTTGATATAGTGGCGAACTGTTTCCTCAACCTCTGGGAAGGACCACGGTTTCGTGCCATCTCCCCAAGCATTGAGCATCGCGAGTGGCGAGAAGATGACTGTTTGCATCCGTCTGACCCAGTCTTCGGCATTCCTAGCTCTTCGTACTTCCGGCGTCCACAGCAACCCGCTGAAAGAGGCATTACATACGCCGCGAATGAATTGCTTGTGATCATAAAGATCCGAATACAAAACATACGGCATGGAAGAAGCCGCGGTATTCGAGGCTCTAACAAGTCCGTACGTTCGCCGATTTTGGCTGCGGTATATCTCCGTTGTCATCTTTTGGAACATTAACCCATACATTTGTCTCATCTGCTCACCATCTAGACCGGATGGGAACTGAGCATGTGCTGGAAACATCCAAGAATTGTTGGTCAAATCACTGCCATCACATTCATCCAGTTTGTAACCGGATACCCCGATATTAACATGCTGCTCTTCATGCTGTTTCTTATATAGTGTCACAGCTTCAGGCAAGGAGTAATCAGGAGCAAGGCCTCCCCATACGGAATGGCTTCCCGATAGCAACTTCAATTCCTCATACAACTCACTCTTTGGAGATACAAAAGGATGCTCCCACAGGTTCACGCGTAAGCCCTTAAGGTTGAGCGCCTTCACGAATTGTTCCGGTTCCGGGAACCGGCTCTTTTCCCATTCATAACTGACAGGATAGCTATGGCTGTGCCAACCCGGTTCGAGTCCGATCACATCACAAGGCATATCGTGCTGACGGAACTGCTCTGCTTCTTCTAGCACCTGCTCATCCGTATACAGCGTCGGAACACGATGCCAGAAGCCAAGTCCCCACTTCGGAGGCAATGTACCTCCACCGCAAAACAAATTATATCTAGCCACTACATCTGCAAGCGTCGGTCCACCAAACAGATAAACATCGGCACCTTCTCTAGGTAGTTTGATCTCCACTCGTGATGCCGCTAGTGTTGCTTTCCACCCCTTATCCGTGTTGCGGTCACGAATATCCTCGCTTAACGTTTCCCCTTGTCTCATGGTTGAGCCACAGTACATGGTCACGATTCGTGAAGTATCCACTAATACCCCATACCCGAGATCGCTAATGTAGAAAGGCACAGGCGCATGGGTCTCCCCTGTATCTTGCTTGGGATCGCTATTTACCCGCAAATAACGATTTCTTCCGCGTTGATTCATCCGTAATAATTGCAGGCCTGTCCCATAAAGCTTTTCTGTACGATTAAGGGGTATAGATAGAATATGATAGTCACCTAAATCCTCGATTTCGATACTTTCCCTTGAAAAGGGAGGATTCACCTGCGGCAGCTGCTCTAGTGCCTCTGATTTCGGTAAAACACCCATTAAGGAGAGTGGTGTCATGCCCTGCGGATCGCCTATCGTAACGCGCCATACGCCTGGTGCTGATTGTTGCCAATTCGTTGTCTGCATGCTAATTTCCCCATTCCTCTATAGAGTTGGAACCTCAATGGACATTGTTCTGCCGGACGCATTAGCCAGCTTCGTATAATGAACAAGTGCTTGGGTTTTCAAATAATCCCTGCCGCTTGTTTCCGCTTCGCGTCCTTCAATAAGTGATGCCAGAAATTCAGCCAGTGTATCGGTTTCGTCGACACCACTTATGTCATCAACAACTTCAACTTTGCCGTCCCGAATGAGCCGAATTTGTTTATCGACGATTTCGATAGCGCCTTCCGTTCCTTCGATTCGCCAGTTGCCGCTCCAAGGCGTCTCCGTTCCCCTAGCTGAGATGGATGCGTTGTAAACCGCTGTGATGCCACCTTCCATTTCAATGAAAGCATACGCATTGATAAGCGCGCCTTCTTCTTGCCAAGCGCCAATTGGATTGTACAGCTTCGATTGAACCGACTTTCCTTCTCTGCCAGTGAAATAGCGGATCATATCTAAGTGATGCACCCCTATGTCATCTAGAATACTCACGGTATATCTCCGCTCCACATGGTGGTATCTGTAGAACTGTATTTCTATAGACGAAATACGGCCAATGACACCTTCGTCCAAAAGCTGTTTCGTTTTACGAATACAAGGCATCCTGCGGTAATTCTCGGCAATCATAAATGGGAGCTTTTCCTCCGTAGCTCGTGTTACGATCTCGATGGATTCCTCATAGTCAAAGGAAATCGGTTTCTCGCACAAGACCGCCAACTTACGGTCAAATGCCGCATGGTTCACTACTGTGTGCCTCATAGGTGACGTTACATTGACCAGAAAATCAGCCTGTTCATTCTGCAAAGCTTCTTCTAATGAGGTGTAGAAGGGGAACGGATCGTCCCCCATCTTCTCTTTCATCGTGATATCAACCTCAACAACGGCAGCTAATAATCCTTGATCTCTTAACCGTTTATACCAACTGAACCCGGCTGAACCCAAACCAACCAATATCGCTTTCATCTATTCAATTACCCCCTTAAGATTACATGGAATTTTAGTTGCCTTCATTATAGGAGATTATCCACTGGAGAAAAACGTACAAACTTACGACCACATGTGTTTTTTTACGATTTCATGACAGAAAAGACATCCCTCCACCAATTACGCTGCGGGAGGGATGCCTTTTGAGAAGCTTCTTTATTTCATGTCAATCATAATCGCGCCTTGCTTCTTGTTCCAACGATCTGTTGCTTCTTTAATGATTTCAGTTCCGCCTTTGGCTTTATACTCTTCGATGACCTTCGGCCAGTCGGAGATGGGCTCTTTGCCATAAATCATTTTGATCATATGATCGACGATGATTTTCGGACCTACGTCAGGTTGCGGAGCTGCAAGATCCGGGAATTTTGCAAAGCTGCTCAAATCTGGATAGAATCCGATCCCAGGTAAACCTTCCTTCGAAAGAACTTCGTCAAAAGCTTTCAAAGTCGTTTTACCATCATCATTTAACTGCATTCTTGGTTTATTGTAGGTAGAGTCATGTACCGCCCAAAGCGTTCCACTGCGGAACCCTTCTTCATCAATATCTTCCTTGGTTACAGGGAATTTATAGTTAATCGCTCCACTGCTGTCTTTCGTATAGGTATCGCCTTCAATCCCGAAGGTAAAGAATGTTTCAGCATCTTTGGAAGTCATCATCCAATCAAACATTTTGATGATGCCGGCAGCTGTGTCTTGCTTCACATTTTTATTGATATAGAACGTTCTTACGACAGGTGAGTAAAGGAAATAACCGCCTTTGCCCTCTTGCCCCTTCGGAGAAGGAATGATATCCGCTTTGAAGTCCGGGTTGAGTGCTCTTAGCTTGGTTTTGGAACCAGGTAAACCGGAAGCATTCTGCGACCAGATCCCAGCTTTACCCGAATCTAAGCTCTTATTGTAATCCGTAGCTGAAATGGTAGCGAATTCCTTCGGAATTAAGCCTTCATCATACATCGTTTTATAAGCAGTAAGGGCTCTCTGTACATTCTCTGAATCGAAGAACTTCGGAACAACTTGACCGTCCACGAGTTCAAACTGATCCTTATACGGCAATACATCGTAAGCTCCTAGAAGAACGTCAGCATACTTGAAGTTTTCCCTCATTTGATAAGGACTCTCGACGCCCAGCTTCTTGAACGCCCGTAGAACATTCAGAAACTCCTCTACTGTTTTCGGAGCCTGAAGCCCTGTTTTAGCTAACAAATCTGTCCGAATGTACGTGGCACGGCGAGAAGGATTGCTCAAATATTCGGGAATGCCATAAATCTTGCCATTGTACGAAACACTCTCCCACGCTGCTTTGGGTACATTTTTCATTAAATTAGGTCCATACTGCTTCAACAGATCATCCAGCGGCATGAACACTCCGTTCTCAACCGAACCAGACATCGACTTACTGCCCGGACCACCGATACTGCCGACAACATCGGGAATATCGTTACTTGCGAACATAACTCCGAATTTGGCATCCTCTACAACTCGAACATCCAGATCCGTATTCGTTAATTCCTCCAGCTTCAAGACCCACTTGTCCTTGTTTAAATCAGGAATTCGGGTGTGATAGCCCGTGCTGACCGTCGTCGGAAAAAGCAATGAGAATTTGACCGGCGCTGCCTTTACGTTACCGGATGGCTGTGGTGAAGCCGTACCCGCAACTTTTCCGTCTGAAGAACACGCGGTTAATGCGGCAGCTGCCATCATGACGGCTAAACTTAGGCTGATTGTTTTTTTCATTGAAAACCCCTTCTTTCTTCATTTACTGTAAGCGATTCCATCGATCTGTGATTATCATAACGATTACAATGCGATTTCTGAATGTATAAATTTAAGACGCTATGTGATTTTATACGATTGAAGAAAGACCTGAATTTCGATTCCAAAGTGCCATCACGATCTCGTTTGAGTCAAACGAAGTAGGCTCTCCGTGTTTAGATGGAAAAAATACAGGTAATACTCAGTATTTCGCTGTGTTTTCGCGAATAAATGGAAAATATACAGCTAATTTATCTGCATTTCGGAATATCGAGCACCTACATGAAAATTAAATGTATAAAATACATCTACTCCCTAAGATTCGGGAAATTTGCCACGAATAGATGGAGTAAATCCATTTAGATGACTAGCCGACAGCTAAGAATTAGCTAGGGAAGTCACCACATGAAGAAGGTTACCATCTGGTGCAACCCTAGATGGAAGAAAGACCGCCGAACAGCATGGCGGTCTGGGCCTCCATCAGTTAATAAATTGTAGGGATTGCAGCATACGCTTCATCATTGTTGCAGCTTGTGCGCGTGTTGCAGGCTCCGTCGGTGCGAAAGCATTGTTCGACACGCCTTGAATGAGGCCAGCTGTCAGCGCCTGTGCAACGGCTGGCTTCGACCATTCGCTGATCGTCGAACGGTCGGTGAAGCGATCTAAAACAGCGGTGCTGGCTTGAATTTCCTTACCGCCAACTTTCATCGCACGCATCATCATTGCCACCATTTGTTCGCGAGTGATGATTGCGTTAGGTCTAAAGGTACCATCCTCATAGCCGTTGATCAAGCCAACTTGATGGGCCGTACTAACAGCTCCTGCGAACCAGTCGCTCGGCTGCACATCACGGAATGCATCTGCTTTCTTCTCGGAGAGTCCAAGCGATCGAACTACCATCGCTGCAAACTCAGCACGCGTCACTTGCGCTTCTGGTGCGAACTTCTGATCCGTTATTCCGTTAACAATCCATTTATTCGCCAATAGCTCAACGTCCGCTTTGGCCCAATGTCCAGCTAAATCTGCAAACGCTTGATTGGATTGAATAACTGTGTACATGCTGTTGTGCGGCGAGCGAATTGTAGCTTCAGCTGTCCCATTTTTCGTCATAATTAACGCTGGTACGAAATGGATCCCATTGTTCGCATCGATCCACACCGCCGTTACCTTGCCAGGGTCACCTGTCCATGTACCCAAGCTGAGGGTGCGGTTCACATACACGCCGCCAAAATCACTCAATTCTTTCCCATTCACCATGATTGTAAAATCGATCGGGTTCGCAACCACTTGCTTTGCGTTCCGTTTATTCACCGCTGCATTGACATCGTCTCCGACTTTGCCGGAAACTTTAGAAATCACAACGCTTATTGTAGAATCCTTAGCTATATCTTTGAACAATTGGACTGGCAGCTCATATATCGCACCATTCGCTTTAATCTGAATCACCGCACCAGCTTGCTTATTGATTGCGTTCAGGATCGCTTGGCCAGACAGTTCCACTTTTACAATGGATGTACTGTCCTTCACTTCGATCACAACAACGGGAATCGCTGATGCTGCTTTCTCCAACTTATCCGCATCTACGGTGACTTTGGTGACCGTCTGTCCATCCGCCGTAGTTTCTTTCGTTACTTTGGCATCTTTGTTCAGATCGACGATCCCCGTTGTTCCTGAAGTAGAACCAGTTCCTGTACCTGTACCTGTGCCAGTACCCGTTCCAGATCCTGTACCTGACCCCGAATCTGTCGTACGTGCTGTAACGGTGATCGTTGCTTCTGCCTTCAAAGAAGTTCCTGCAACTGTTCCCAGTACTTTAAAAGTACCCGCCGAGGCGTATTGCGAAGCCACAATGTTGCTCCATACGACCCCCAACTGCTTAGTTGTATTGTCGCTGTAAACCGCTGCAACTACCGTTGGTAATACAGGTGCTGTTCCAGCTGTTGTCGTTATGTTGATTGGCGAATAACTAACAATTACAGGTAGAGGAATATCCACAGCTGTAACTGTAATATTGGCCAAAGCTTTATAAGTTACACCGGTTACGGTTCCTTGCACGCTAAAACTCCCTGCAGCAGCATATTGGGAAGGAGCAATAGGATCCCAAACTACCGATCGCTGTCCTGTCGTGTTGTCACTGTACACCGCTGTGACTACTGTCGGTAACACTGGGGCTACGCCAACGCTCGTTGTGACGCTAATCGGTGCAATACCGACGATCTCCGTTGCTATGTTAAGAAAGGTCGGAGCCGAAATCATAAACTTGCGTGAATACGGGTCGGTTCCTTTGGCTCTTACACTCACTTTTGAGAAATCAGTCAGGTTGCTCGGCAACAGGTAGCTTGTTATGCCTGCTGGGATCTCAGCCAATACCGTTGTCTCATTGTACACCGTGTAACCTTCACTTAATACATTAGCGTCCCACTTCAGCAGATTACCCGAGCTTGATCCGCTAGGTTCAATCTTCACATGCTGCGGAGGAAGCGGCGCATTAAACACTTGTACCTGTGTCAGGCGTGGAGGTCCAGTAAGATCTGTGCCTGCATTGCCACCAGAAGCGTTCTCTACTGTTACTTTGATGTATCTCGCATGGTAAGTCTTACCTAGGTTAATGGGGTGCGAACTATCTGTTGAATCCGTACCGCCATCCTTATTGCCAGTCTCATACGTATACCCTAAGGCTGTCTGTTTCTCCACTTGTTGAAAGGCCATGTTGTTAAAATCAACTGCCGATGAATGATCTCCATAATCAGTTGATACAGACACCGTTGCGCCTTTTAACCTTGTAGATTTGGCAAACAATCTAATTTGGCTAAAATCCATAGCCTGGCCAAGATCGATGACAAAGCTGCCTTTACGCTCACCGTCAGTACCCAGCCACGAATAATTGCCGATTTGATCCATATTGGTAATATTCGTTACCGCCCATTTGATCGGATCCTGCAATACACCATTGGTCAATTTATTGGCATTTCCGTATCCATTTGCCGTAGCAGATTGTAGCTGTATCTGGTTAGCACCAACTGTCGTTCCAACATTGTAGGCTTTCTTATTAAGCGCCAGATTGACAGATGATAACCCTGTTGCCACCTTACTTATGGTAATGTCGGATAGCCCGAGCTCAGCGTCATAGGCAGAGTTAGTACCGTTAGCAGAGCTGCGGTATATCCCCCATTTTGGACGTAGATATTGATCAAACGCAGCCGGATACTCGGTCTCAAAACCACCTGCTCTTTCCGGTCTTCGCCATAAGTCTTTCACACCATCACCTGTACCTTGATTACCGAACACTTGATAGACATCGGGACTGTCAAAGGTATATACCTTGCCCGTCACTTGATCCGTAATCTTAATGGTCAGCCAGCCACTGTCCGAAATGTGAGCTTTGAGCTCAACTTTAATCCAGTGCCCATCAATTTCTTTTAATGGAATTCGCATCAACGTCTTATCGCCATCATAACGGTTATGATTAACAACTAGATCTCGGTTCGTCGTTCCAGAAATGGACATCGCAAGAATATAGGCGCCGTTCTCACCGCCATTGTTGCCGCCTGGTAAAGTATCAGGGGCTTGGCGATTCGTAGCCTTCAACTGGAAGATATGCCTGAAGTTTGACTGGTTCCACTGGATGCCGTCTGGAATATTCCACATCCACTCATAGGAAACCAAATCGCCTTCGTACGCTACAAAATCGTTATTTGAATCTTCACTTGGTCGAATTTCAACTCGTTGCCGATCCGTTGTAGCTGCGCCGTCAACAACATAGCCGACATTCGGATCAAATACACCTTTGTGGCCGTACTCGCCATCTCGCGTCTTATCCAAGAACTCATTATTCAGACCTCTGCCGTATTCAAAGATTTTGAACACATTTTTTTGTAATGTGCTGTCCCAAACACTCGTGATATGATCATCAGCGGCTGTCGCTCGAGGTTGATTACCGTAGAATGCGTGATAAGCATCTCTTATTCTTTTCGTAACACCTTCGACAGGTTCGTCGGTTCCCATGGCCCCGCCTAACACATTGTAAGGAGATACGCCTTCGATTGCGTTCATCTTGATTGTCTTGTCATTAGCGCCATAACCTCGGGCTATGACATCCAACGCAAATAGCGAAGGGGCACCGCTGTTGAAGTGAAACGTAAATTCATTCGTGCCAAGTGGTAATTTAGCAAGGTATGAATGGGTAAAGGTAACCTTATTACCGGATAACGAGTAATCCGTATTTAGTAGAAGCGTATTGTCACCCTTCGTAATACTCGTAAGCACTTTCCCACCTAGGTTAATCGTTGTCGATATAGGTGTAACCTGATCCCATGTACTGTAAGTATCCTTTGCCGGCACTAACACAGTTGCATTCACTACGGCATCTTTACCGTAAATCGTCAACGCAGATAAACCCATCATGGAATTGGTATCATTCGCACGCTTATCGCTTGGCCCGACTAGCACGGTGTTTATCATGACATAACGAGCTGTAAACGGATACAAAAACGTCTTCGTATCATAGCCCCATTGTTGACCGTTATACGTCACGTAAGACCATAAACCTTCGGTCTCCGTACCGCCAGCTAGCTTCCAGCCGTTTGCTTTCCAGTCATACATATGGACCCCATCAGCAGCCGTAGGTGCACTCGCCCATGATGCAGGATCATTCGTGTAATAGACCTCAAATCTGGTTGCATTGCTTTGAAGGTTAGCAATGGTGTTTGGTATTTCAAGGTACAATTTATCAATTGTTTTTGGCGCGCCTAAGTCAAGGCTTAACGCGAGTGAGGACGGTGAATAATCTCCCTTATACACACTAGGGTTGGCATTACGCCAATATCCGCTGCCGCTTGATTTCAAAGCATCTACACCCGGATGATCATTGGCCTCCGAGCTTACCTTGAAATTAACACCTGCTTGTGGTGTAAAACGGGATGGATCTAGCAGGTTAACAGAGCCTGTCGGAGTGACTGGAACATCCGTTGCCGAAGGTTCACCGAAAATATTGAATACATTTGCTTTGATTCCCCCAGCACTGTTATCCAATGTGACATCGGAGACAAGCAATATATATTGCGCCGCAATCGGCACGGCTAATGTATGATTGGCTTTTTCGTTATTTTCTAGTTGTGTACTTTTCCCCACGCCAGGAATTGGTTGCCATAGGGCACCATTTGCCGTCTCAAGCGGTTTCCGCGTTGCTTCTGAAGTCGCCGATAGGGCATTCCCTTCTTTGAGTTCATTGAAAGCTGTTGCATCATTGGTGTAATATACCTGATAGTTTTTCAAAAACTTACTATTACTCGTCCATTCAATTTGAACGTTACTTACATCTATTTTCTTTTCCAGTTGTACGGCTGCCCAGTACTGATATCCATCTGTTTTGGTTAGCGAGCTGTTCGCCTGCCAAGCCGTCGTAGCATTATCATCAATAAAGTTGCCCTTGCTGTTGCTGCTGCTAGACACAACCTTTATCGTAGCCCCAGGAGCCACCGCCCAGTTCTTATAACTGGAAAGATTCACTTCAATATTGGGCTGAATATGCATCGAGTTCGTAATTCCTGGACCGCTAAATTCACCAATAATCTTATTAATCCCCGTATGATCAGGGTTATAGCCAGCCGAGCTCCAGGTTACATTCACCTGCTCTGTTTTCCCCGTACTCAAGGTGACATCCAGCTTGGATGGTAATGGTAAACTGCCAAATGCCGTCCCTTGGGAAGCTGAAATGGCTGCTGGTCTTGCCCATGCAACAACATCCTTCGGTTGCACATTGGGATTCCAGCCATCCGGGAAAATATAGCTGTCTTTATCCCTTTTGATGACATGTACGTCAGACAGATACATCGTTGCTGCTTGCCATTCATCGGCATAAGCCGCATCAGCTGGGCCGTTATACAACCCCCGGTACAATCCCCATTTGGAACGGTTTTGTTGACCCGCTTCAACGGGTAAATCCGTTCGTTCAAGTCTGCCCGTCGTTGGATTGCTCACTTCAGGTCGTCTAGATGTTTCGGCTGTCATCCCGCCTTGGAACAACACTTCACCTGATTCCAGATCGACAAGTTTTCCGTATAAGTAACCTTTATCTGCTGTTAAAATCGTTACTTCAAAATCAAGCCAGCGATCTGCGACCTCTTCAAAAGGAATCGTGAACAATGGCTTAATGCGATCGGCATAGCTGCCATCGGGATTGTTCCTGAATTCAAGCTGCCCTTTGCCTTCGCTGGAAACCAAGGTTAGTGTAGTCACAGGTTGGCCCGCTGCGTTGCCGACTACTTCTTTCAGTTGGAAGATGTGCCAGAACCGGTGGGGATCAATAAAATCGCCTGCTTTTTTATCGCCAACATCTTGTTGAAACCTTAACGTTTCCGACGGGAGCATGAGTCTCCAGTGGTGGGTCATAATATCGCCGCCTACGCTATTCGCATCGCTGTTGGCTGCGCTTGTATTCGTCTTAATCTCCAAACGCTGCCGATCACTGCCCACAGCCCCACGATCACCGTCGTCTCGACTTACACCTTCTGGTGTAACAAAAGGTTTAAATTCATGAAAGCGCAAAATGTCCGAGTTGAGCTTGGAAGTACCTGGCACACCTGCAATGCCATATTTCGTAAGCGCATTCAAATCATTTCGCCCGATTGTTTGCAAATACATATTGTCACCCAACCAGGATTCATTCACAGTCGAAGCAGCTGGATAGTCCCCTGAACGATCATACACAGACTCCGTCCAAGGTTTCCCGCTGTAGGAAGAAGGGCTCGTAGGTCCCTCAATGGAACCTGTACCGCTGCCATTGCCAATTTTGGAGGATCCGATCACATCCCAAGCAGATTCCCCCCCCTGAATGTTAAGCGGCGAATATTTATCATTTGGCCCCATTGGACCTGTTAAAGCTGGCACAGCCGTATCTACTTTAACCGTTATCGTATATTTTTTGCTATTGGAGCTATTCTGGGTATCACTTACTACCAAATAATACGTCGTGGTTCCGCTTGCTGAAAATTGGTCCATTTTCGCATCACCTTGGTTGATGCCGCTGGCAGCGAAAGGGATCACCGTTGTTTCGTCACTTCGATAGAGAACGGCGTTTGCACCGTTGGTTGTGACATTCAGCATTTGATATAGGGCGCCGTAGGGCAAGGATACATCAATAGTTGCATGATTCAGATTAACTTCTGCGCTTACTGGCTTGTTCACGCGTATGTCCAAAATGCCCAAGTTGTCTTCCGGAGCTGCATAAACCGTTTCTATTGGCTTCATGTTAATCAACGTAAGAACAAGTGCCAATGAAAGCACTATGCTTACTGCCCGTTTAAGTACTTGTTGCTTTAACCTCTTACTGAACATTCTAAAGCCTCCTTAGAGTCAGTTGCACCTACTTGAAAGAAGGGGTTTTCGTCCCAATTGCAATCGCTTCCATAACGAATGTTAACTTCATCTCCTTCCTTCCCCTACTTGACTGATTGTAAATCACATTCTTATTTCCATAGATGGAAAAATTTACGATTGGGGTTGATTTATTTACGATATGAGCTGTCTTCTGCTAAGTCAAAAAAAACCACCCCAATTACGCGTATGGGGCGGCCGATGTCACTATTTTATAGCTAAAAGAATACCTGTTATGATTTAACCGAACCGACCATCATTCCTTGGATAAAGTGCTTCTGCAGGAACGGATAGACACACAGAATGGGAATCGTAGCCACAACAATAACCGCCATCTTTATACCTTCTGGTGAAAGGAGTTGCAGGAGTTCCGAAGATACGTCCGATTGCCCCATCTGATCGGTAAATACTATTTCCCTCAGCCGCACTTGCAGCGGAATCCATTGTCGATGGTCAATATAGAAGACGGCCTCGGCATAACGGTTCCAGTGACCGACTGCATACATAATGCCCATCGTAGCCATCGCAGGCTTAGATAGCGGCAAAACAATATTCCAAAGTATACGGAATTCGCCGCAACCGTCGATTCGCGCTGAATCCAGCAGCTCCGATGGGAGGTTCAGGAAGAACGACCGCATCACGAACAAATTAAAAGCACTAATCGCCATGGGTAGCATTAAAGCCCACAGGGTATTCAACATCCCTAATTGCTTGATCAATAAATAGTTGGGAATTAACGGTGCGCTGAAAATTAAAGTAAACAACACCAGCAACAGAATCGATTTACGATACAAATATTCAGGTCTGGATAGAGGATAAGCAAGCGTAGTAGTCATAAACAAATTAATGAACGTACCAAATACCGTAATAATGACACTATTCCGAAACCCTATCCAAATCGTCGGATCCTGCAAAATAAGTTTATAGCTGCCTAAAGTGAAGCCAACAGGCCAAAACGATACATCCCCTGCATTAATGGCCGTGTTGTTGCTTAAGGACTGGGCAATAATGTGAATAAGGGGCAGCACCATGCTCAAGCCAAGTGCACCTAACAATACAAGGTTGAATATATTAAAAATTTTATGGCCTCTTGTCATAATCATAGCGATTCACCTCCGGTCTCCTTCCGTATCAGTACAAGCCTTCGCCCGTCATTTTTTTACTAAACATATTACTGATCATAATCAACATAAGACCCACGACCGACTTGAACAACCCAATAGCTGTCGTGTAGCTGTATTGCCTATCAACAAGACCTGCCCGGTACACGAACGTATCAATAATCTCCCCATTCTCATTGTTAAGCGGATTAAGAAATACGAAGACGCGTTCGAAACCGAAGTCGAGGAAATTACCAATTTGAAGTAAAAATAAAATAACGATGGTTGGTAAGATGCTTGGGATGGTTATGGAAAATACTTGACGGATACGACTGGCTCCATCGATTTGTGCAGCTTCGTACAGATCAGGATTAATGCCTGCAATCGCCGCCAAATAGATGATCGTCCCCCAACCGCTATCCTTCCAAACCCCTGAACTAATGAGAATGGTTCGAATGTAGCTATTTTCCCCTAAGAAATAAATCGGCTCGACGCCAAACAAAGAGAGTAAATGATTGACGATTCCCGTGGAGGGAGACAATACCCCAACAACAATCCCACCGACGATGACCCACGACAGGAAATGCGGCATATAAACCACGGTTTGTACAATCCGTTTATAAGCCATGATGCGTACTTCATTAATAAGTAGAGCCAAGACAATTGGAATCGGAAAAGCGAAACACATATCATAAATGCCGATTAATATCGTATTTTTTAAAATTTGAAGGAAATCGGTGTAGGCGAACATGCGTTGGAAATGTTCTAATCCTACCCAGTCGCTTCCTTTAATCCCCTTGAAAATGTTGTAGTTTTGAAACGCGATGACGGAACCGAATAATGGGATATATTTAAATAGTAAGAAATAAATAATTCCCGGTAATGAGATCACATAAATTGGCCAATGTTTTCGTATAAAAGCCCATTTCTGACTCTGTGATGAGAAATTATACATTGCATGATCGGATGGCTGTATTTTGCTGGCCATGATTTCCTCCCCTTCTTGCTTGCTGCATCGATTTGACTTCTTCATCTTACTAGGGTTGTTCCAAGGTAGACATGGTGAAACTTATAGGGCACTGTGTTTTTTTACGATTACACCACTGGGACTGCTGTGAACACTAACAACACGATCAAGGCGCAACCCCATAGCGCTTCGCTGCACTGTGGTACAGCCAATTCTCTGCCACATAGATAGCTGTATCGTGATTAATCCAACCTGCCTCGATCTGTCCCCATAGGAAATCACTTACAATTCGTTTGACAAGCACAATCTTGCCGTAGCTCCACTCCATACATCTGGCATCGGAGACAATGAGCGAGCTTTTGATGGCAGGAAGCGCCTCTAATCGGTACTGCATACTATCGCGATAGGTACTCGCTCGGAAGTTAAACCACCAATGTCCACCTACATGAACATTCGGAAAGTTCCATGCCGCTTGCACAATATCTAAATTGTTAAGTTCGGAGGCCACCACAAGCTCGAAGGTGCAGGCATATGCTTCAAACAATGCAGAAAGCTTTAGGATACGAGCGGGGTCATTAACCGGCGTAGCTGTTCCACACCAAGAACGTTCCACGCCAAGAAACAGCTGTATGAGAAGACCCCGTTGCTCAGCTGCGACTCCTAATTCGTGCAGCAACATCATTAAGATCTCATCCTTGGTGCTACCTTGCCCGACCACAACCTTGCGGTTCGCGCTGGCTTCGTAGCTCGGTAACGTGGTCATAACGCCTGCGTAACCCGCATCTTTATAAGTGTCCAGTAGCTGAGCCAGTTTCTCACGCACTTGCGCAAATGCTCCAGCAGGGTTAGGCGATAGCTCAACTTCTTTGACCCACCCGCCTATCTTCCCATCAATTCGTGGGATCAGAATGGCGTTCTCACGCATGCCTTGGAATTCTGCGTGTTCGGGTATATTCACGACGAATCGGCTAACGTTCAATCGGTCTGCCACTTCTTGCGCCCACGTTGCACGCCCAGCACTCTGTTTAACGGCGGCGTCAGCCTCCCTTACTGAGGCGGCGTCACGAATGACAATCCCGTACAAATCTCGAAAAATGTGCGTCATTGCCATATTCATCATCGTATTTCTTGATCCATGGTAAGCTTCCAAGAAAGCAGCGATCCGCTCGTCCTCAGGTAACTCCATGGCATTCGCTGGGTAACCAGCAGCCTGCAGTTCACGAAACAACCAGAAATAGTGGGCAATCTCCCAGAAGTCGCTCGCACAGAGTCGATCCCCCACTAGGTGGGTGTGCGTATCTACAACGGGCAGCTGCATAATCTGCGCCTCAAACTCTTCCTTCCCCTGCTTCATCTGCTTATTCATTTCTCTTCCTCCTTCTACATGCCGTGTACCCTGATGGTACATGGATTGCCCCATCTGTTACATGGGATAACTTCCACAGGGTTGTGATTTTTTATGATCGTTGAAAAAGAAGATAAACCGCCTCTGACCTTGTACTCCGCTCCCATTGCCCCTCATGTCCGCGAGTTAGTCGATTTTATCGACTAACTCCTCTCCTATACTTTCAATAGAGTTTGAAAATAAAAAAACACCGAATGGACATCCCCTGTCCACCCGGTGCTCTTAGCTTATTTACTTAGTATGCTATCGATCAGATCTAATTCTTCTTGCGTGAAATGAGGCTGCTTCAAAGCAGCCACATTATCATCCAACTGGCTCACTTTACTTGCGCCAATTAAAGCCGAAGTCACAAGTCCCTTGCGAAGAACCCATGCTAAAGCCATCTGGGCCAGACTTTGCCCTCGCTCCTGGGCTAGCACATTCAGTAGACGTGACTTTGCGATCTTTTCCTCCGTAATATCTTCAGGTCTAAGGAACACACTGCCACCTGCAGCACGTGAGTCTGCTGGAATGTGCTCCAAATAACGATCTGTCAGAAGTCCCCTAGCAAGAGGACTGTAAGCGATCGATCCCACACCTTCTCTAGCCAAAATATCTTGCAGACCCTGCTCCAACCGTCTTTCGAACATCGAGTAGTGTACTTGATGGATGATAAACGGAGTTCCCAGGCCTTTCAAAATAGCCGCAGCTTGCTCCGTCTGCTCCGCGTTATAATTAGACACGCCGACATACAGCGCTTTCCCCTGGCGTACAGCCTGATCCAAAGCGCTCATCGTTTCTTCCAAAGGTGTCTCCGCATCAAAACGGTGCGAATAATAAATATCCACATAATCCATACCTAGTCGTTTCAGGCTCTGATCAAGGCTGGCGAGCATGCTTTTGCGGGAGCCACGCTCTCCGTATGGGCCGTCCCACATGCGGTAGCCAGCTTTTGTAGCAATGATCAGCTCATCACGATACGGCAGTAAATCCTTTTTCAAAATCTGCCCAAACACTTCTTCGGCTGAGCCCGTCGGTGGACCATAATTATTCGCAAGATCGAAATGCGTAATCCCCAGATCAAAGGCATGACGTGCTAATGCTCTGCTGTTCTCGAAATGATCGACGCCACCAAAATTGTGCCACAAACCAAACGAAATCGGCGGCAGCTTTAATCCGCTCTTCCCGCTTCTGTTGTACGGCATGTCTATATATCTTCCTTCATTTGCTGCATAGTTCATCGCGTTGTTGACCCCCTAAATTAAACACTACCGTGTTCCTAATCTTATTTAATGGAAATGGTTGCAAGCCCTGACGCCGGAATCGCAAGCTTATGCATACCTGCTGTCAATTCGACAGACGACTCCTCTGTCATGTCTCCACAGCAATTTCGAATTGACACGTTCGCAATCCCAATCTCACCCGTAACCTCTATATAAAGGCCGTCCTGCCTTCTGCCGTTTACGACGATCCATTGAGACACCGGTGCTGCTGCATCAATAGTCACAATCTGCTCCTGATAGGTGACGATAATCCCGCGATCCTCTTGAACCGCACGGACTAATGGATATAACAATTCCGGATTCATCGGCTCAATTGGACCGTCCAGCAACAATGTGCGATTCTCTTTCCAGAAGGCGAGCCAGTAGGTCAGCATTTTCAAATGATCGGAAGGCAGTTTATCCAAAAGAACAGATACCTGCGGCACCGAGAACAAACAGTTTATTAACTGCAAAGCAGCGCTTTCCACGGGCTCTTCCGGATGCCACATGATCATATCGGCATGGGCTGCAGTATTTCCACAGATCAGCCTCAGATCCAGCGTTCGCACGCGATTCTGGATGCTGTCGTTCGGACAATCGGAAGCACGGAACATGTTGCCGTATTTGCGCATCGCAGGACCAATATACATTTGCCGAAACTCGATCATAATCGCAGGGTTCAATTCTCTCAATCGACCGATTGAGTCCGTCAGCAGACGGTCAACCGCAGCAGGTATAGACTCATAATCCTTCCCATCCACTGTGGATGGTATTTGCAGCTCAGGCGAATAAAACGTATCAATGAAATCTAGTTTGAAGCCGTCTAAGCCCCATTCCTTAACCGCTTTCTCATACGTATTGATGATATATTCCCGAACATCCGGATATCTTGGATCCAACACAGCTGCTCCGTGTCCTTCATTAAATCGAAGGATTTTAGTATGGAATCGATTCCATGCCTGACTATATTTTCCTATAAAAGGTACCGAGTACCAGAGGATAAATTTCATACCTAACGCATGCACCGCATCCACATGCCGCTTCATATCAGGGAATTTGCCATCATACGTCTCCCAATCCCCGCAATAGGCATATCCTCTGCGGTTATCAGCCGTCTGCCAGCCATCATCCACAATGACGGCTTCCATTCCCAATTTCTTAGCGATACGGCACTGTTCTTCAATATGCGCGTCTGTAACATTCTGATGCATGCTATACCAAGTGGAGTACATTGGCTCCTTGGCGGCCTCAGGCACGTATGCCGGTTGATATTCTGGCATCTCGCTCCACCATGCTTGGACACCATCGAGACTTTCATAATAAGGGACATCTCTCGTATCTACGAGAAGCTTCGCTTCATACGATTGAAATGGTGCCGTCGTCTCTGTAAACATTTGGACGCAGCAATGAAAATCAGCCGTTTCCTCACTGATGCCACCCGAATAGTGCACCGTGTTAAGGGCATCCGAATAAGCAAAAGTCAATCTGTTGCGACCTAGGCTATTAAACAAGGCATAAACAGGTGCCGACGCAGCAGCATTGGAACGCAATGTGCGCATCCAATCGGCCTTAAAGCTCTTATTCCGGTCCTGAGCGGGATGCCAGCTGCCTTGAATGTCACAAGCAGGATGTGACCAACGAAGGGTGAAGACGGGAGGCGTTGCCGCCTCCTCTGATTCCAGTCGCAGTGTGATAAGATTGACGCCATCCTGCAGCTTTGTTGTTTGCAACGTGACGGCAAACCCATGATCCTCGCTAGATAAATTGAAAGAATGGGTATCCGTATTTATGATTTTGTTCACACGACATCCTCCTGCAGTTGATTCTTATGCCGACTCGCACCTGCATGGCACCACACAGTGACAATTGGGTCGTCCTCGCTGGAAATGAGATGATGATCCTCTCCAGGCTCAACAATCACGATATCTCCGGTAGTTACCGGAATAAACTCCCCGTTCAATTCCATCGTTCCTGTTCCTTGCAAAATCAGGAATGCTTCACAATCACTGTGAACATGATAGTCTCTTCCTTCAGGTCCATCATTCGTATGGCTGCGATCGCCGCGTTTCGAGAAAGACAGACCGCCTGACGATAAATAAGCACCTGGTAATACATCCTGCAAAATATGACCGTTCTTCTTATCCTGCAAATCGCTGAAACGCAGCTTTTTCATCTTGTTATTCCTCCATTTGTATGCGGTAAAGGCGACTTCGGAAATCGCCCTTCCAGATCGGTAAATTAAGTCCTACATGCATGAGTTCGTCTCCCCCAAATATTTCCACACACTCATCCTGATTTCCCGCATCATACAGTAAATAATTCCTCTCCGGCGCAAGGCCTTTCAATCGCATTTTCCTGAGAGGTGCATTCGGCTCTGACAGCACTTGAAAAAAAGCAACCAAAGCTTCCTTCTTATCCTCGGAAACGAACATCCATGCCGCACTAGTTTGTTCAAAAGGGCTGATCAGTCGATAAAATTCACCGAATTGGATCAGCGGTCGTAATTGTTTATACAACGCGACTTGCCCCTTCACAGCTTCCTTGTCTGCTTCCGTGAATGCCGTCAAATCAAGCTCGTAGCCAAAGTTCCCCGACATCGCCACATGCCCGCGCATATCAAGCGGCGTCGTCCGATGTACTTGATGATTAGGGACAGCGGAAACATGTGCACCCATCGTGCTGATTGGATACACGAGACTCGTTCCATACTGAATTTTCAGCCGTTCAACGGCGTCCGTATTATCGCTCGTCCATGTCTGTGGCATATAGTAGAGCAACCCTGGATCGAACCGTCCCCCACCGCCGGAACAACTTTCGAACAAAACATTCGGGAATGCTGAGGTTATCCGCTCCATCACTTCGTAAAGTCCAAGCATATAACGGTGTGCCGTTTCCCTCTGGCGCGCTGGCGGGAGCTGGGCCGATCCGATTTCCGTCATATTGCGGTTCATATCCCACTTCACATACGTGATAGGACTGCTCGCAAGAATATCAGTGATGACCTTCACGATATAATCTCTGACATCTTGACGCGAATAGTCTAGGATCAGCTGCTGTCGAGCTTCAGTCCTCCGCCGGCCGGGTACATGAAGACACCAATCGGGATGAGCCCGATACAAGTCACTGTCTGGGGATACCATCTCAGGCTCAAACCATAGGCCAAACTCTAGCCCTTGTTGTTTCACACGGCTTGCCAAATCCGGCATACCTTGTGGGAGCTTGCTGCGATCAACGAACCAATCGCCGAGTGAGCTTTTATCATTGTCACGCTTGCCGAACCAACCATCATCCAGCACGAGTAGTTCTAAGCCTAGATCCTTGCCCACTCGAGCTAGCTCTTCAATTTTATCCGCGTTGAAATTGAAATAGGTTGCTTCCCAGTTGTTGATGAGAATCGGTCTATGACGATCTCGGAATTGTCCACGACATAGACGTGTGCGATACAGCTTATGATAAGTGCGCGACATCCCGCCGAGGCCCTCCGCCGAATAAACGAGAACTGCCTCTGGCGTTTGGAAGGTTTGCCCAGGTTCCAAGAGCCAAGAGAAATCAAACGCATTGATCCCCATCACGACACGGGTCGTTCCGTAAGGGTCCACTTCGGCTTGAGCAACAAAGTTCCCGCTGTAAACAAGGCTGAATCCGTAGACATCCCCGTGATCTTCATCTGCTTGCTTCGAAAGCAGCGCCATGAATGGGTTAAGCGAATGGCTGCTTGCCCCACGACGGCTCTCCATCACAGATCCGCCTGTGGCAAGGGGGCGTTTTTCGATATGACGCTCGCGCGCCCACGTACCAGATAAATGCAGCATATCGAAATCGCTGTGAGACATATCGATACCGAAACTCAATGCTCGCAGCAGTTTGATGGACTGATTACTCTCATTTATGAACCGAACAGACCGAGTAATCGCATCTACATCACGAAAAACGGTATACGTGAGAATAGCCTTTAATCCGATCAACTTATCACTCAATACAATATCGATACTCTCTGCTTCATTCTCTTCTTCCGTATAAGTCGAAGGAAGTCCCTCCAATGGAGCTTTTCCCGCGTAAATCCGATGAGACTCATAAACGAGTTCACTGACCGTCGTGCCGTCTTCCATTTGAACCTGATAGGCCGGAACTCGAAAATCACTTCCTCCATATCCCGGATATTCCTGCGGCAATGTGTCCAAAGACAGTGTCAGATCTTCCGGATCTGTGGATGGAGAGAAAGAGCAGCGTCGCCTTCTAGCGAGCAATCCTCCCAGATTGCTTCCCCTCACTTGGCGCCCCCAATGAACATGGGCTACATAGGTGGAGTTGATCAGCTGCATGATATAACTCGATGACTTCCCTTGAAGATGGAAGGTTTGCGAATTCGAATCGTACACAATCCCCATTTTGACGCGTCCCCTTTGTGCGTATTAAATCTTGAGATGCTTCCATGCCCCGCGTTTAAACCTTAAATAAATGAGATTAGATCTAAGAAATTGATCACTTGCCACCGCAGTCCATAATCCGATCATGCCCCAATGGAAGACATACACGAACAAGTAGCTCAGTACCACCCTAATTCCCCACACGCCAATGAATGTCGAATATAACGGATAACGGGTATCGCCCGCCCCTCGCAACGCGCCTCCAAGAACAAATTGCGATATTTGTGATACTTGAATAAAACCTACGATTCGAAGAGCCCAGGCCCCTTCACGAATAATCGTCTCGTCATTTGTATACAGCCTAAGGATATGCGGTGCGAGCAAAATAAAAAGCGCCCCCATAAAGCCGGCCACCATCATGCCGTACTTTCGGACCTGCCACACATATCGTTCGGCAAGATCGGGTTTGCTTACACCTAGGGTTTGACCCACTAACGTTGAAGCTGCTATCGCAAATGCAGCACCTGGCATAAACGAGATGCCAATGATGCTCGTTACAATTTGCGAAGCCGCGATGGCAACAGTCCCCAATCCCGCACAAATTTTCACAAACGTCATAATCCCTAATCGCATGATTAACTGCTCTAGACTACTTGGTATGCCAATCCTCAACATTCGGCTGATCATATCTCGGTCCAAACGGCTGATCTCTGACCATCCGATACGAACTGTAAACCTCCCGCTGAACATGACAACGACAAAGCAAATCATCGCTCCGAACTGAACCACCAACGTAGCAATTGCCGCACCCGTAATGCCCATTTGCGGGAAATCCAGATGACCATAAATCAGCAAGAAGCCGAGGGTCACATTCATGCAACCTGCGAGCACATTAATTATCATCGGTGTTCGGGTGTCGCCCGAGCCTCGCAGAATAGCAGATAAAGCAGATGAAATTGAGGAAAAACCGATTGAGAAAAACATGATTTTCGCATAGGTTAGTCCTACCTGAACGACCTCATCACTAGCGCCCATCAACTGTAGCAGACTCTCCGCAAAGGTGACGCCAATCGAAACAATAAGGACAGATAGGATAGTACCTAGCATAAGCGATTGCCCCGCAGCTAAATTCGCGTCTCCCATCTTCCCCGCTCCAGTGGAACGAGCAACGATCACGGTTGTACCCGAATTCAGCGCTGCAAATAGTACGGTCAATAAGGAATAGGGTTGGCTTGTTAAGCCAACTGCCGCCACGGCAACAGCCCCGAGATGTCCGACTAGAATCATCATCACCATTTGGGTTGCATTCATGAGCAGCATTTCCGTCAAAGATGGACCAGCTAATTTGAAAATCATCCGGCGAACAGCTTTATCATCCTGCGGATTTATTGAGGCGGATTCGCTGGATATCGCTGCATCTGCACTCATCGCCGACCTGCCACTAGATGTTCCATCCAGATAAGTAAGCTTTTGTATTGTGCAGCATCTGATCGAATAATACTTCCGCATCGTGAATATCAATCGTCACTAGCGGGTCGTTGATAAACGCTTTGAATGCCAAGTCCTTGTCCTTTTGAAGAGCAGCTTTCAGAATAAGCTCTTGATTCATCGCGTGCTGCAAGACCAGATTATTAACTTCCATCGGAAGCTCTCCTGCATAAACCGGACGCAAGCTGTTCGCAGAGAACACCGCATTCGTTTCAACGACTGCTCCCAGCGGAATACCCTTCATTTGACCAACGTTAGGAACGTTAATATTCGTTACAAATTGCTCAAGTCCGATTAGACCCTTTAACTGTCTAACTTCTTCTTCACCAGATGTCTTGAGCGGCAACTTCTCCTCGCCACTTAGCAGCTTTCCGTAAAAAAGCTCGGTTGCCGCATGCTTCTCGACACGACTCTGGACCGTCGTTAAGCCGAACTTCCATGATCGAACTGTCTCCGGATCTTTCAAATACCAAGGAGGCATGAATTCCGCCAAATGACGGTCACCTGCTGCTGCAATGACACCATACCGCCGAAACAAATCAAACTTCACACGGTTGGCCGCCGTATATGTGTTTGTAACCCAAGCATCTTTGTTGTGTTCAAATCCGGATTCATAATAGGTATCAACAAACTTGCGATACATCGGAAGCAAATCTATATTGTGATACGTCGCTTGATCAATCCAAGTAAAATGATTAATCCCCAGCACATTCACTTTCACTTGATCGCGATGTACACCTTCAATTCCTTCCATATCGCGAAGCATGCGAATCAACAGCCCTTGCACACCGAAAATCTCGTGGCAGCAGCCAATCGCTTTAATTTTAGGAAATACTTCGTAAAGTGTTCTTGTACAGAGTGTCATCGGGTTGGTGTAATTAAACACCCATGCATCTGGTGAATATCGCTCGATCGCTTGGGCAATTTCCACATACATCGGAATGGTACGTAGTGCTCTAAGTAACCCTCCCGGTCCTGTCGTATCACCAACTGCTTGATAAATGCCGTACTTCTCTGGTGCATGAACATCAGACGCCATTTCCTCGAAAGTGCCTGGAAGTATCGAGATAAACACAAAATCGCATCCATGCAGAGCCTCTTGGAGAGATGGATACGCTTTGTATGTCCATTTGGATTTCGTCTCTGGATAATCAGAAACCGAGTTACCCAGTTTTTCATTATTTTTGGCTTTTCCATAGTCCAGATCATACAAGCGAATCGTGCCCGACAATTGACCATCCAGTGCCAAATCGGCAATTAGATTTTTAGCCCAATACATCGAGCCGCCGCCAATATAAGCGATTTGAATATCGCTGACTTTCTCCTGAGCAAATTTCATGTTGCGCCTCCTCCATCATGTAGAACCACCTAGTATTAGCTACCAGTATAGAAAACAAATCCATTTTAGAGGATGGCAAAAATTAAGTGGGGTTGTGATTTTTTACACTTTTCACGTAACAAACTGAAAAACGCCAGCCCTCACTTGAGGACTGACGTTTAGATGAAAGATGCAATATCGGTACGATCGAAGGGAACGTGGATGCGCTATTGCAGCAAAATATAGGAAATGAACAGCGTAAGGGAACTACAGTGCACTATTTTGTTAATATAATGCCAATTAAATAAAAATCGAACAAATAGAGTACCTACGTTCCCCCTTGGAGTCTTTTTCGATCGATTCCGATGAATTAGCGCATCTAGGTTCCCTTCAACCTTGTCATGCATCTCCTCAACCCATTGACTCTGTGCTTACAGCAGCCGCTGTAAGCGTAAAATCGTAAACCGGTTGCGCACGAACAGCGCATCCTGCAGCGACGCCTCCACCAGCGCCGGCTCCACGCCAAGCTGGTCCGGCGCTACCGGCCCTTGCACCGCCGCGAGCCACGCAGCAAGCTGCTCTGGCGGCGGAACCGCCCGGGCGATGCTGAGCACATCGCCCCAAGTAGCAGCGATGCGCGCTTGCAGCGCACGCGCATCAACGCCCATCGCCGACGTATTCTCGGCGATGATGGCTTCGGCCATGGCCCCGTAGGCCGCCCGGATGCGTTCCGCATCCGTCTGCGCACTCGGGGCCTGCCCTGCCGCTAGGCGCGCAGCGGCCTCGTCGGCCGTTAGCGCAAGCAGCGCCTGATAGCGCTGCGCCATGAGCACGGTCGCGACGCCGACCTTGGCGCCGTGCAGCAGCGCCCGGCGGCGCTGCTGCAGGAGCACCATCTCCCAATAATGGGAGAGATGGTGCTCAGCCCCGGAGGCCGGCCTGGAGTGGCCGACCAAGAGCATGGAAAGGCCGGATAGGATCAGGCCTTCCATTAATCGACGCATGCCCAGCTCGCTGCGCTGCGCAATCTCTTCCAGATGCGCGGTAGTCAGCTCCACCGCCTCCAGCGTCAAGCGAGCACTCAGCTCGCAGTAGTGCTCATCCAACAGCACGCGGCCGAGTGCCCAGTCCGCCAGCGAGGTGTGCTTGCCGAGCATATCGCCCACGCCTGCAGCAATCATTGCCTGTGGCGCCGCAGCGAGTATCCCCAAATCGGCGAAGATCGCCTCTGGCGCTGAGCAGGGAATCGTCTGTTTGAAGCCGCGAACGATGAGTGGCGCCCCCACAGACGCAAACCCGTCAACGGAAGGGGCTGTCGGTACAGAAAGAAATGGCCGACTCGTACGATGACTCACGAAACGCACAATGTCATGGAGCGTGCCTGATCCCACAGCGATCAACACCTTTGACGTCAATGATGTGTCTAACATCAACTGGACAATAGCTTCTTCATCAGCAGCCACTTCCCCCATACCGTTCTCGCGAATCACACTTATGCCAACTCTTACTTGACCTTCTTCTAGCAGAGCACGCAGCTTGTCACCAGCTACAGCATACGTATTCGCATCCGCGACAAGCGTCACTTCCTCATAGCCTGCTTCCCTTACATAATCCACAACATTAGCTAAAGCGTCTCGTTCTATGGCAATACGGCGAATTGGAATCTCATGCTTTTGCCCGCAGGCGCACGCAAACCTTTTACCTAACCATTCATTTAACAACTCACTCATATCTCTCATCTCCTAACCTGTACGTACAAGTTATTCTCCCACCTATTCTAGCGCAACCTATGCTATAATAAAAGCCATTCTATCAGACTTTTTCTGCGAAAAGAGGAGAAAGAGACCCTCATGCCGATCCAGACCGAAACGGAGCTGTATGCACCAATTAAAAATTTCTTCGAGCAGCGTGGCTATACCGTCCGTGGCGAAGTTAAACACTGTGATTTAGTCGCAATCCGAGGCGAAGAGCCCCCTGTTATTGTTGAATTAAAAAAAGGCTTTAATATCCCCCTTCTCGTTCAAGGCATTGAACGATTGAAGCTCACGCAAGACGTGTATGTCGCCTTCGAGCTGCCTAACAAAGGAAAAGCCCCCCACCGCTTACAATGGGAGGATATTCGTCGACTTTGTCGCATGCTGGGGCTTGGCGTTTTGACTGTCCAATTCTACAAACGCAAACAGCCCACAGTCGATCTCGTCTGTGAGCCTACTCCCTATACATTACGCCCCAACAAGAGGGCTTCCGGCAAGTTAATGACGGAGTTCCATGAGCGCAGTGGTGACTATAATGTTGGCGGCAGTTCTCAGCAGAAGCTAATGACCGCGTACCGTGAGAAGTCCTTACATTGCGCCTATCTGATGCAGCAGCACGGACCCCTCAGTCCACGCAAGCTGCGTGAAATGACTAGCAATATGAACGTGAGCTCACTTCTGCAGCAAAACTACTATCGTTGGTTCGTCCGACAAAGCCGAGGCATCTATCATCTTACCCCCGGCGGCGAAAAAGCCTTAGTCGAGTATGCGCATGTAGTAACTGCTTTCCCAACGATAACCATCCTTTAGTCTTTAAGACCGAATCACAACTCGATGAACATTCGCCTCTTCGTTCATTCTTAGCAACGCCTTGTTGATCCAAATGGCCGCCTGTGAGCCTTCACCCATCGCTATCGTCACTTGCTCCGCATGAACGCCGACATCACCAGCCGCCCAGACGAAAGGAACACTCGTCATTTTGCTGCGAGGATCGGTCATCACATGCCGATTCTCCATCCGTTCTGCACCAAGCTGACGTGCCAAATCCGATTTCACTTCGTTCCCGCCGAAGGCAATAAAACCTCGATCCGCATAAAGGCGACTGCCGTCTCGAAGCACCACTCCCTTGAACTGCCCCGGTGAATCGACAACAACTTCCGCAAGATCTTCCGTCAAATAGGTAATACCTTTGTTCTTCATTTCCATCAGATACTCACTTTTCACAGCACGATGCTGGTGATTCACATATGTCATTTGTTCGGTTCGATGACGGAGCTTAATCGCCATGGCTGCCCCTGCATCACCAGAGCCCATGACAAGCGTATTTCGATCCTTGATCTCATATCCGTCGCAATCGGGGCACACGTATACCGTTAACCCCAAGCACTCCTTCAAGTTCGGGAGTTCAGGCATCCGATCCATTAAACCTGTTGCCAGCAGAAGCGTCCTCGCTTCATAGCCTCGGCCACTTTTTCCCCATAGTTCGAAGCCATCACCGATTCTTCCCTTGGCGACAGCCTGGACAATTTCATCTTGGACAAAAGCTACCCCTAATCGCTCAGCTTGCAGCCTGCCTACACTTCGCAGCTCTTCCCCCGATACCCCATCTGGCCAACCTAAAATATTATGATAGCTCTTGCACAGAGTAGAACGGCCGTAGCCTGCATCAACCACAAGTACTTTATGCTCATATCTGCCCAATTGAATCGCCGCTTGAAGCCCTGCAATGCCTCCTCCGACAATCAGAATATCTACTTTCTCCATGTGCATAATTCCCCTCTTCTCCAATTCACTACCATCTAGGATAACCGAATTTTGGGGCAATCATCCTTCTAGAGGTTGTTTAAGAAATACATCTACTTCTAACTTTGCTCTGCATGTTGTTATTACACCTAATACCAGCCATTTGAATGGGAAAAGGACATTAGCAACTGCCTACGTAGGATTTTTTGCATTTCAGACTAAGTAACTTTTGCGGATTTAACTGGATTTCCTACATCTAATTTTACTCAAAATGTCCCGTTTCACGAAATTGGTTTGAACTAACGGGAGAAAATCCAGTTATTGTACAAAATACGATAGTATCGCTTGAATTAGCTGCAGAAAATCAGTTATTCACTTGGCCAAGATACTCTGTGGTTGCGACCACAAAACTCTAAATATATAAGCTTACGCTCCTCATTTCCTATCTTCTTTCCATCTTCTCGGTGCTGATTACCGGGCTTAAGGAACTCTCCCCTCTACCCTCTTCCCTTACCGATTCTTAATCGACCAAATTAAGCCGAACTGCGTCAAAGCAGCTATCAGCAGAATCCATGGAATAAGTCCGCCATCCAAATCACTCCCAAAGGTAATGAGCACGAGAATGGAAATAACCCGCCCCACATTTAAGAAAAATTCCCGAACGACCACGCTTTCTACCTTTAATTCCCCCTTAAGAGGAAGTCTCGCAATGAGGCTATAATAGAACCCCGTCATGGTATTCCCTTGAAGCGGTGCAAAAATGGAGTACAGAATCATGAAACCAACCACAGACCACACATTTAAACTTCCTATAATACATGAGACGCCCACTAGGTATCCCACTGTCGATATGGTCAGATACATCCTTGCCCTGCCCGCGTTCGCGTACTTCGAAATAAAGATCCCCATGACGATACTTAGACTCGAATAGAGGACACCTAGATAGCCGACCAAATCTTCCCGCGGCAGTACTTTGAATAGGAGAATGTTCGGTAGAAACAACATCGTACCCTGCAGCAAGCCCATGCCGAAGAAGCCAAGCAGCGCATTCGACCACTCTTGCTTTTTCTTCATAATGAGCCCTGTATATTTCAAGTAATACACACGATGATGCCCGCTCGACGCCTTAATTTTCAAAGAAATTAACGCGGCCAACAGAAACATGAAGAAAGCAATGGAGAAGACGATGGTGTATCCGCTTAACCCTTCCCTCAAACGAATGATGAAACCAGCAAGTGCTGGCCCTGCAAGCGTAGCAGCTGTGAAGAACATCATATTGAAAGCGAGATAGCGAATCCGATTCTGCTCCGTCGATACATCATACATCAAGGTTAAATAACCCACCCAGTAGAAAGCGCCAGCTAATCCATTAAATATGGCAAAAAGCACATAATAATCGACCAACCGCTCCCCAGCAATACTCACACTTAAATAGAAGAGACCGATCAGTACAATACCTAGCCGGTAAGCGACCATACGATCTTTCTTCTTAATCATATACCCGCCAATGGCGAACCCAATCGGTGTTAAGATGTACACGATCATGCTGTAGGTTCCATTCACGACAACACTATGCGTTAACCGCCACAAATATAAATTGAGAAACACCCCTGACATGGAAGCACCGAATTGAAAAATGGAATGAATAAGTAACGAAATGACCGCTTCGCGTGACAATCTTTTTTCATGTGGAAGCGTATTCCCTCTGCTCTGCAACCAAGCTCTAATAGTAAGATTCATGGTAAACCTCCAGTCATCTTCATTGTAACAGCCATTGCAACATCTGTTAAACAGCAAAAAGCCCCAGCATTGGCGCTGAGGCTTGACGTACGTCTAGATTCGGGTTACTTCTTAAGGCTATCCCATGTTTTCTGGAATTCTTCCAACATTTGATCCTTCGTATACTTCTTAGCAACATAACCTTGCATGATATCGCCGAATTTCTTACTGGATGCTTCTCCACCTGGGAATTTGAACCAGTTCCAGCTCAATGTTTTGCCAGCTTTGCTGTATGCAATAATATCTGCTGCTAATGGGCCAAGTACTTTCTCGTCAGCAGGAATGGATTTGAAAGCAGGGATAAACTTGAATTCATCTGTGATATATTTCTTACCGATATCGGAGCTAACCATCCAGTTCAGGAATTTCTTAGCTTCATCTTTAACTGCTGAGTTTTTGTTGACTACCCAGTTATTCGGTACACCAACGAACAATTTGTCGTTCGCTGTTGCATCATCGCTGATCGGCATTGGCAAGAAGCCAATTTTGATGTCAGGGTTTGTTTTCGTAATTTGAACTTGTGTCCAGTTACCTTGTTGCGTCATAGCCGCTTTACCCGTTGCGAAATCCGTTACTTGTGTATTGTAGTCGGTTTGCAGAGGGTTTTTGTTGCCATATTGCAATTGCAGGTCGAATAATTTTGCCCATTGGTTGAACACTTCGTTACCTGTAATCTTCGCTGTACCTTTGTTCAAGCCATCGATGAACGCATTTGGATCCTTCTGATAAGCAAATGGAAGGTTCACGAAATGGTTACCAAGTACCCACCACTCCGCATAGCCTGTTTCAAAAGGAGTGATGCCCGCGTCTTTCAATTTTTTAGCTGCAGCTTCTAATTGAGAGAACGTTTTTGGAAGCTCTGTGATGCCGGCTTTGGCAAAAAGATCTTTATTGTATTGGAAGCCATAACCTTCAAGGTTCAGTGGTTGACCGTACAGTTTACCACCCTTGGTCATTGGCTCTTTCGCAACGTCTACAAGATCTTTTACCCATGGTTGATCGGATAGATCTTCCAAGTTATCGATCCATTTATCTAGGTCTGTGAAACCACCGTTGTTGAAGATATCCGGTTTGTCACCTGCGTTAAACTTCGCAAGAAGCGCCGCACCATAGTCAGCTCCACCGCCGACTGTGTCAACTTGAATTTTCACATTCGGATTTAGCTTCTGATATTCTTGCACCATTTTGCCAAGCTGATCTGCGATCTCAACTTTGAATTGGAAGATTTTAATAGTAACTGGCTTGCCGCTAGCAGCAGGCGTTGTTGTCGCTGTTGATGCACCCGTAGTTGGAGCTGGACTTGCTGTCTCGTCTTTTTTCCCGCAACCAGCTGCTAGTACGGATAAAGATAATACTGCCGCCACTGAAACCATTGTTAATTTTTTCATGTAGGTATTGCCTCCCTTTATCTTGTTCCTTTAATTGAACTCGCTTACTTGTTCTTGCCTTGCTTCCTTACATGATTCATTGTAAACACTTACATCCAGGCTTAACACCGAGTATATTGAACATAAAGGTGGAATATCTTGAACATATTTGCAATTCTGTCATCCTTTTACTGACCCTGCCGTAATCCCTTCTACGATGTGCTTTTGTAAGAACAAGAAGAAAATGACGATCGGCAATACACTTAGTGTCAACCCAGCAAGAGCTAGATCCCATTGTTTCGTATATTGTCCAAAGAAGGAGAAAGTGGCAAGCGGAATGGTCCGTAGCTCAGGATTGCCCAGTACGAGAGACGGAAGCAAATAGTCATTCCATATCCATAAACTGTTCAAAATGATAATGGTAATCGACATTGGCTTAAGTAGTGGAAAAACAATTTTCCAAAACACACCGTATGCTGAACTGCCATCTACTTTGGCTGATTCCTCAATTTCCAGTGGAATGGATTTAATGAAACCATGATACAAGAACACATTTAAGGAAACGCCAAATCCATAATAACACGCCACCAATCCTAGCTTGCTATCCATAAACCCTACTTGGCTTGCTACACGAACAAGCGGAATCATGATCGACTGGAATGGAATCACCATAGCAGCAACGAAAGCTAAGAAAACAAGATTATTAAACTTACTTGCCTTTCTCACCATGCGATACGCTGCCATAGAAGATATGATCACGAGCCCTACATTAGCCAAAACGGTAATGAATAGGGAGTTGAAGAACGCTTTTGGAAACTTCATAATGCTCCACACTTTGGTGTAGTTATCTAGATAGAGAGAGCTTGGCAGTTTCGCCGTATTTGCGGCTAATTCAGGAAATGTTTTTAAGGAATTCGCAATGACGAAGTAGAACGGGATCAAGAACAGTAAGGCAATTAGAATGCCAAGAACTTCAAGAGCAAATAATCGGCCTGTATATTTTTTGACGGAAGCCATTAGACCTCAACCTCCTTGCGCTTGGTGTACATCACTTGGATGGTTGAAATGATGGCAACGACGATGAAGAATACGAGCGCTTTAGCCGTACCTAAACCATACCGATTGTTACGGAAAGCTTCTTGATAAATATTGATGGAAACCGACTCTGTGGAATTGAAGGGTCCGCCTTTGGTTAAGGAGAAGTTCAAGTCGAAAATTTTGAATGACCACGAGATCGTTAAGAACAAACACACGGTTACTGCTGGCATAATGAGTGGCACGATAATGCTTCGCAATACTTGCAAGCGGGATGCACCATCAATATACGCTGCTTCGAGCATATCCTTAGGTACATTTGATAACGCAGCAATGTAAATGATCATCAGATAACCTGCGCCCTGCCACACACTGACGATAACAATCGCCCAGAAGGCTGTCGGGGAATCACCTAACCAAGGCAGTTCGAAGAAACCGATATGCGTAAGATCTCCTAGGGTTGCAAACCCTTTTACAAAGATAAACTGCCAGATAAAACCAAGCAATAAACCACCGATCACGTTAGGCATAAAAAAGATTGTACGTAATACATTCCTCGTTTTTAGCGATTGCGTGAGCAATAACGCCAATAAGAAGCCTACAAGATTCGTCAGAATCACGTTGGTCACGGTCAATCGAGAAGTAAAGTTAAAGGCATTGCGATAATCCTTATCATGAAATAGGATTTGTTTAAAATTCTCCAGTCCATTAAAGGTTACTTTGGTTGTTACGCCATTCCATTCGGTAAATGAGTAATAGATGCTCATCAGAAATGGAATCAAGACCACGATGCCAAAAAAGACTAACGCAGGTCCGATAAATACCCATTGCTGAAGCCATCCGGAAAGCATTCTTTTTGTTTTCACTGGGAAGTCCCCCTTACCATTCTGCTACTATACTCCAAGTATAGTGTGCCTCAGTACCCCAAAACACAGACGATCGTGACCCATTAGGTGGAATTTGTTGACCTCTCCTGCTACAATGTAGGGGAAAATCCCATTATAGAAACCGAGCTGATGAAGTGTGATTCGACATAGTATCCGCAATAAACTGATCTTATTTCTGCTGATTGCCACTCTCGTGCCCTTCCTTACCTCGCTTGGCGTCTCCTATTTTTTCACCAAACAGAAGGTGACAGAAGATACGCTGACCAACAATTCCGCCCTGCTCTCGCAAGGAAAAACGAATCTCGTGAACTATCTGGATGGGGTGGTTCAAGCTTCCTCCACCATTTATACAGGCAGGAATATTGCTGAGCTCGGCCAATTTTATGAGATCATTCAAACGCAGCGCGAGATCAACTATCAGAGCGATAAAGTGATCAAAAGCGGTCTACAGGTCATGTCACATTCGGTTAAAGAAATCAAACAAATTTACCTGTATGCCTCCGTTAGCAACAGTTCTTTTCTTACCCACAATGACATTCAAGTCAGCATGGCTGGTAAATATGAGGGACTGCAGCCCTTCCCTGCGGGCAAGCTTGTGTATTTCGAAATAAAGCATCAGAACAACTTGTATGGCATGTCACTCTCTGCATATTCTAACCCATCACCCGTTATTTCTATGCACCGTAACATCATGTACTCGCCTAATAATCAATCTATTGGTGAGCTTATTATTGATCTGAATTTGGACCTCGTTTCTGATATTTCGCAAGGCTTATTCACCCATGATCAAGAGGAACTCTACATATTAGATGAAACGGGACGTATCGTATTCGGTCCAGATCCAAGCAAATGGGGACTGCAATTAGACGGTAATTGGGGTGATGAAGCCGTTCATAGTACCCTGGACAAAGGCAGTTATGAATGGTCAAAAGGTGCTTTTGCGAGGATTAATATGTATGAGAAAATGCGTACAGACTATCTGAACTGGACGATTGTAAAGCGTCTTCCGTATGAACAGCTCACCAAGAACGCTCGCCAATTGACTTTCATTAACGCCCTCATCCTTTCTTTTTCGATGTTGATTGTCATGGCTGGCACAGTCTATATAAGCATTCGTTTTACAGCTCCTATTAAGCAATTAATCCGTTACATTACACGCATTCAAACGGGACAAGCTGGACTTGGTGATCATCAAAGCGATATTGAGTTGACCAGGACCGATGAGATGGGGATACTGGCGAATCGCTTCCATGGGCTTATGCAGGATTTGAATCAAATGGTTATGCGTGAATACCGGTTAGAACTAGCGAATAAATCGAATCAGCTTATGGCCCTCCAGGCGCAAATTAATCCGCATTTTTTGAATAATGCCTTGCAATCCATCGGAACGTTGGCTCTTCAGCATGAAGCGCCTAAGATTTACACACTTATTAACTCGTTAGCTAAAATGATGCATTACAGCATGAACACGAACGAATCCGTCGTTCCTCTTCGCAAAGAAATTGATCATATCAAAGCGTATTTGGAGCTGCAGAAGCAGCGTTTTGAACACCAATTTGATATTGTGTATGCGATTGAAGAAGAAACTCGGACCCTTTCTATTCCTAAAATGATTCTTCAACCGCTTGTCGAAAATTATTTCAAGCACGGTTTTAAACCTAGCCATTCGCAAGACGTCGGTCTGTTGCACATCGAATCGGAGACACTGACTACACCTGAAGGAGATTTCTTGAAGCTCACCGTGGCAGATAATGGTATCGGGATGTCCGAACAACGAATCCTTGAAGTCCGTAGTCGGCTGAAAGCCCCCTCCGTGGCAGATGATTCCTGTATCGGTTTACGCAACGTCCTGACGCGCATCCAGCTCTATTTCAATGATGATGCCACTTTGGAGATTGACCACGTCCATCCCCAAGGCGTGCAGATTGTTATCCATATTCCGATGAAAAAAGGAGTTACCTGATATGAAAGTACTACTCGTCGATGATGAGAAACACGTGCGCGATGCCATTCGATTACTTGTGAATTGGAAGCAATACGGGATTGATACCATACTAGAAGCATCCGACGGAGAAGCTGCGACTGCTTTGGTTAGCAGTGAACATCCCGAGATTATTATGACCGACATGATGATGCCTATCATGAACGGCGTCAAGCTGCTGGAATGGCTGCATCGCCATGCACCTGATGCCAAGACCATCGTCATCAGCGGTCACGACGACTTCTCTTTACTACGGCACACGGTGAAGTATGGCGGAACGGATTATATTTTGAAGCCGATTGATCCGGATCAATTGAACGAAGCATTGGACAAAGCCATTCAAACTTGGCTCAAGGATGAGGAGCAGAGGCATGCCAATCGCGAGTTGAATATCGAGGTAAACCAATTTAAACCTATTTACTGGGATAAGCTGCTTTCCGCATTAATTGCCGAGCCTGGTACCTATGATCCGGTAGCTGACCAGTTGGAGCGTGAGCTTCATTTAGCCAGAAGTGTGGCAACCTGCCGTGTTGCTATCCTGTCCTTAGATACGATGGAAGCTAGTATTAAAAATAAATTCAGTCAAAATATCGATCTGCTCCTCTTCTCGCTGATTAATATATGCAATGAATTTCTTGTTCCGCATAAGCGCGGCTACGCCTTTCGGCATTTGCATAATTCGAACGAAATTGTACTCTTCTTATGGTCGGCTCCATCCCTGGCAGAAGAACTGTTGGCATCGATTAATGACGGTATTCGCACTGCCTTGCATGCTCGTGTAGATTTCGGGATTGGAAGCAGCCACAATTTCCCTAGTCAATTGAAGCTATCCTATCAGGAGGCGCGAGACGCCCTGCGTCAGCGTAATCTGACAACCAAAGAAACATGGATTCATACGAACTGGCTCCCAAGCAAGGGATCTCAGCAAACGTTGACTTTTCACCAATTTGAGGAGCAAATTCATCTAGCTCTGCGCAGTGGAAATGTTGAGCAGATCCAAGATATTGTTCAGATCTGGATTGACGCTATTAAGAGCTGTGATGTCATTACGCCTGCTCAGCTTGAGCATTGGTGGGGAGAATATCGGGTGATGATGCGCCGCTGGATCCAGCAATTAATACCGGATAGCCGTGAAGAAGACATACAGCCGCTACTTCTTGAGGATAACGCTGCCTCAATCATTACGCTTGACGAGAAAGGTATTCTGTCTCTTTCCCTCTGGCAGCAAGAACTGACACGCAGCCTCATTCAAGTCTCCAAGCTTCATCTGGAGAGTCAACACAAAGATAACAATGTGATTTTCGAAATCGCTAACTTTCTAGAAAAGTATTATCATGAGGATATTTCGCTTGCGGATATTGCCAGCCGCTTCTATCTGAGCCGCGAGTACATCTCCCGCAAGTTCAAACAGGAGTTTACTGTCAATCTCTCGGATTACTTAGGACAAATCCGGATGAGCAAGGCCAAGGTGCTGCTCTGCAATCCGAATCTTCGGATTTCCCAGGTTGCTGAGATGGTTGGTTATCAGGATGAGAAGTATTTCAGCAAAGTTTTCAAAAAAATGTCGGGTATGACCCCCAATGAATATCGAAAAACAGCGAATTCTATCTAAAGTTCCGAGAAAATAATGGAATATGCTATACTAGGAGTAAGAGGTGATTTTCATGAGTATGCCCATTGAGAGCGCAACGGCGAATTCTTTTCCCCGCACGTCGAAAGCAACCAGGGTCAAGAAGAAAACGTATGTCTTCCTATTCGTGGGTTGGGTCATGCTGATCGCAGTCGGAGTAACAGCTACGATGATGTACACAGAACATCTGAGGCAACAAATATCAACCGATATCGCACAGCAAACCCAGCAGCAATTACAAGTCATTCAACAAGATTATCAGAAGCAAGTCTCTCAATTGAAGGATAGTGTGTCCACCGATATGAAGACTTTGCAGGCCAAGGTAGATTCATTGAATGAATTACTGGCTTTCACCAAAGATAGCGCTAACAGCAAGACCGATAATAGTAATCAACTGTATACACAGCTCGCAGACGTCAAGAAGAAATTGGATGAGCTGACCAAAAATCTGGATGTGTTGAAATAATGACAGCGAGTTCGATTCAGCAAATCAATCGTGTTCTGTTGCTAGCTTGCGCTCCTTTTTTAGGTATGCTGATTTGGCTGTTATTCGTCTCCCTTCATATTTCCATTCCCGTGAAGTCGCCGGTTGAATCAACACCGATCAATCTTGCGCAAGAGACGACCGCTCTCAACAGCTTGTTGACCCAGGCGAACAGTGACGCAGTCCAAACGAAAACCGTTATTCAGCAGTATTTCCAGCTGTACGAGAAGAGCACGGCAGAAGTTACTGCAATGCTCCAAAGCGCAGCCTCCCAAATCGCCAAACCCGGACTTATCTATGATGCCCGTATTACTGCTAAGCTTGGCAGTCCGATCCGTCAGGCTACTTCTGGCAATATCGATATTCAGTTGTTCGCTTTGAATGAAAAACATTATTCAGGTTATGCTCTTAAAGTGAACCTCAAAAGCGATAAAGCGATCAAGCTCGTATTGGGGAATGATAAACTTGGCTCCAGTGAAACGACGTTGGCCGCAGCTTCACGCTACGGCGCCGTTGTTGGCATTAACGCTGGCGGCTTCGCGGACGATAACCGTGGCAAACGCTATCCCCTCGACACGACAGTGATGAATGGGAAATATGTCAACGGCTTCTTCCCTACCAACAATGACACAGCCTTCATCGGCTTGAACAAAGATCGCAAGTTGATCGGCGGCAAGTTCAGCTCGCAATCGGAGCTCGATAAGCTGAACCCGTTGATGGGATCAACGTTCGTCCCTGTGCTGATGAAAAATGGCAGCAAGACGTCCATTCCGTATCAATGGCAAAGCTCACCAGCTCGAGCAGCTCGAACCGTGATGGCCAACTATAAGCATGACCAGCTCTTATTCCTGGTCACAGATGGTTACGATGAGAGCGGTAATTCAGGCGCTACACTTGCTGAACTGCAGGATAAAATGCAGCAACTAGGCGTCGTAGATGCTTATAACTTGGATGGCGGTGGCTCGACTACGCTTGTCTGGGGTGGCAGTGTAATCAATCGCCCCTCGGATGGCAGACTCCGACCGCTTGCTACGAACTTCTTATTTTTCAAATGACCCAAATTATTCACACAATATTCGTTTCTTTTTTGGGGATGGTTGGGTATAATAAGCCTTAACTATGCAAAATAAACGGCTACGCCGTCCTAAAAGGACGAGTGTGTTTGTGGAGAAATATAGCCGACTTATTATGTGAAACAAATAAAAATGCTCATATTTTGCACAAATGTTCTTTAACCCTATCGGGGATGCTTACGAAGTCAGATTTCTACCGAAAACTTTTAGGAGGTGCAGCAATGTTCGGTTTATCCACAACATTTTGGCTCGTTAATTCCGTTTTCCTATTATTCATCGTTGCTATGATGACGGCTTCCTATAACGAGGACAAAACAAAAGGCCTTTAAGCCAAGAAAAAAAGCATCGCTTTCTCCAGTTGGAGAGCGCGATGCTTTTCTTTTTTTTAACTACTAGGCTCTCGCCTTAAGCAGGTTCATTTCAGTTACGCAAACGCCGCAAATATAACGTTCTTTGAATTCACTGACACTTTCCATACTACCGCAGAACACACATTTCGGACGATATCTCTCGAGAATGATATGGTCACCCTGTACAAGAATTTCTACAGGATCTCCCTCGTTCATTTGGTATCGCTTTCTTAACGATTTAGGTAACACGATTCGTCCCAATTGATCGACTTTACGTACGACTCCAGCTGGCTTCATCATAGGACTTCACCTCTCTTTTCCCAGACGTTTTCTACACTTCCGGCAATTTCACATCGACCAACATTTCCATATCGAGTCTACGGATACTATTCGCCGTGAATCATGAAATTCCTTCTGCTAAAGCCCTAAAAACTTTCTTTTATTGTCAGAAATGTCGGTTGAGCGACAAAAATATAGGTCATGAGTCTCCCTACTCAAGACCTATAAACCCTGTTTGGCGTAATCCTTCATATAAAATAATAGCCGCAGAGTTGGAAAGATTTAAAGATCTTACTGCGTCGGACATTGGCAACCGGATTAAGGTATCCGGATGTTGACGTAGCAGCTCCTCAGGCAGCCCTTTGGTCTCTTTACCAAACACGAAGAAATCGCCATCTTGGAAGGCAAAATCCGAATAACGTTTGCTTGCTTTCGTTGACGCAAAGAAGAATCTATGACCTTCGTACGCTGCCATAACTTCATCGAAAGAATCGTGGTAATGAATCTTCACGGAATGCCAATAATCTAAGCCAGCGCGCTTCAGTGTCTTATCATCGGTGTCAAAGCCTAGGGGTCTCACCAAATGAAGATGAGCACCTGTTGCCGCACATGTGCGAGAAATATTGCCTGTGTTCGCAGGAATTTCGGGTTCTACTAATACAATATGAAAAGCCATCTTTATTCATTCACCTCATTATCTATCCTATTATAACTTGTGCCCGATTGCAATTTAACACTGGGTTAACTTTATCTTAATATCGCGATGATAGTGGTACGTCATACTAGAGTTATCCTTCATTAAAAGGAGCCTTGCTAACAATGAAAAAAAAGATATTAATTGTTGATGACGAACCTTCCATCTCCATGCTCATTGAATTCAACCTGAAGCTTGCCGGTTTCGAAGTACATTGCGTATTCGACGGCGAAGCAGTCTTTAGTGCAATTCAATCGTTCCGCCCCGACCTTATTGTCCTTGATCTCATGCTGCCCAAAATGGACGGCTTACAGGTATGCCGCAAGCTGAGAAGCCAGAATAACCTCGTACCGATTATTATGTTGACGGCCATGCAAGATCTTACGGATAAAATAGCCGGTCTAGACAATGGTGCGGACGATTACATGACGAAGCCCTTCTCACCGCTCGAGCTCGTCTCCCGTATTCAAGCGATTCATCGCCGCATCCAGACCTTGCCTTCTACGACGGAAGAAGCACCGATTGCCATTGGCCAAATCTCCGTCAAAGCCGAGCAACGCGAGGTGACGATGAATGGTACACCGATCGAGCTGACACCGAAAGAATTTGAACTGCTTCTTTTCCTCTGCAAGCATCGTGGGAAAGTGTTAAGCCGACAACAACTGCTTCACGGCGTGTGGGACTATCACTTCCTTGGGGATACGCGTATTGTTGACGTCCATATCTCTCATCTCCGTGACAAAATAGAGCAAAATGCACGTCACCCTGAATATATCATGACCATCCGCAACGTCGGATATAAATTAACTGAGCCTGTTATTAAAGAGTCTTACGCTTAAGTTAGATGGTAGCCGACGACAGAGTGAGAGGAACGTAGGTGCGCTATTAGTAAGATTTTCGTGGGTTTCATCGTCGAGAGGAACATAGGTGTGCTATTTATTTGATTTCGGCGGTTTCTGGCGTTTTTCGGAGAAATAAGATACCCACGTTCCCCTTATTCAATTAATTCGCTCGTTTCGAAACAAATAGCGCACCTAGGATCCCTTCCCTCTAAAACAGCAGATTTATAGCACGCAAAAAAGCCTCATCCACGTAGCAATCCTACTTGGATGAGGCTTCTTTCTATTGACCTTTCAGTTCAGCTGCAGCTTGCTCCGCCTGCTTATGTTCCAATGATTCGGTCAAGCGCTCTTTACTCATGAGAACTGCCGCTACGACAGCCAAAGCTGTTGGAATCAGCGCCCACATGAATGTATAGGAAATCGAGGATGATAACCCTGCTGTAATTTTATCAAGTACAGGTGTAGGGATTTGAGCACGCATTTCAGGTGCCAGCAATACTCTAGGGTCACTAAACGCTGGATTGTCAGCCATGTTCCCTTGCCCGCTTCCAGCAAAAATCTCCTTGAGTTGCGCTGTGAAATCATTCCGTTGAATGATTCCGAATAGCGTAATCCCTAAAGTCATACCTAAGGAACGAACGAAAGAGACTGTTGCATTCACAGAACCACGCTGCGACGGATCAAAGTGATGAATCGCGGCATTGGAAAGTACAGAGAAGCTCGCACCGATCCCAACACCAACGACGATCATGCACATTGTCACATACAAGCGGCTTGTATCCGGTTCAAGCCGTGTCAACATGAACATACCTGCTGCAAGAATGACTACAAAGACCATCATAATGTTCCGGTATGGCATCTTATTCATTAAGAAACCGCCACCCACCGCTGAGAATACAGAGCCTACCATCATCGGCAAGAGTACGAGCCCTGAATTGGTCGCTGTTCCGCCAAGTACACCTTGAATATAAATCGGAATATACACAGATGCTGTGATAAAGCCCATCCCGCTTAATAAGCCAAGCGCGTTACTCGTCGTAAACAAACGGTTCTTAAACATTGGGAATGATATAATCGGTTCGATTACTTTTCTTTCAATGATGATAAAGCAAATCGTTAGCACAGTGAATGCTGCAAACAGTCCGATAATTAAGCTGGAATCCCATGCATATTTATTTCCGCCAAGCTCAAGGGCAAACATCATGCTGACAACGGCGCCAACCAATGTAACGGCCCCCCACCAGTCGATCTTCTGCTTCGTATGAATCGGTGATTCTTTGTAGTAGATCGCAATAAAAATCAGAGCCAAAATACCAAGAGGAATATTGACATAGAAGACCCAATGCCAGTTAATATAATCCGTTATATAGGCACCTAGCAACGGTCCAAAAATACTGGACAAACCGAATACCGCACCGAACAAACCGCCTAACTTCCCGCGTTGTTCAACAGGTACCGTATCAAACATGATTGTGAATGCAATTGGAATCAGCGCTCCGCCACCAATACCTTGCAGTGCTCGATAAATACTAAGCTGCACAATGCTTTCTGCCGTACCACACAAGATGGAGGCGGCTAAGAAGACTATTAATCCAAAAATGAAAAATCGTTTGCGCCCGAACATATCGGACAGTTTCCCGAAAATCGGCATACCCGCCATTTCAGCGACCATATAGGCAGATGTTACCCAAACGAACTTATCTAGTCCGCCAAGATCTCCTACAATGGTTCCCATCGCTGTGGCAACAATTGTATTATCCATTGACGCCATTAACATGGCTAAGAGTAGACCTGCTAAGACGAAGCCTACTTTATTATTTGAACTCGTCATTCGTACACATTCCTTTACGATTTGTTTTCGCCTTACACGCTGAACATACAGACATATTACAACTTGCGTGATTCTTTCACAATGGCACCCTTCTTCTTCTCTAAGTGTACCTTGTATTCTACTAAATCAATTTCACAACCAGGACCGATAACAACTTGATTGCCGCGAACAACCTTGGCTCTCGTGTGCTCCACGTAGATATCATCCCCTTCTATAACCGCTACCGTAACCTTGGCATGCGGTGAGGGTCTGAAGAACAGGCTAAACGGATGAAGCAAACTCGCTTTGCGAATTCTAATTTTCTCTCCGCCAATCTCTTTCGCCGTTGAATCTTGGAAGAGCCTGATGTCGACCTCTCCTGCGTTCAGTAGCCCCCCAATATCAAACATTCCCTTTAGATTAAACACATCGACTTCGCAATCCCCTCCTGCAGCGATATGCCCTTTAAGTGCAACCTTGGTGCCTTGCATTTGGCCTTTCACTTCAATCGTCCCTGAACCAGTAAGTGTGCCAATTGCTGCATCACCACTGATACTCACCGTCCCCGAATTTTTCATTGTATCGCTTCGAACATTTCCCGTCAATGAAAAAGTGCCCACAATACCGGCTTCGCCTGCCTGCAAATTACCTTCCATCTCTAATGTTCCGATACATTTCAGAAACCGGCATTTCGTATCGCCTTCAATGATGCCTTCTCCAACAATTTTCACTCGATCATACTGGCCCCCTGCCGCGGTAGAGCTGCCCGTAATTTTCAAATTACTAATTTGCGAACGTTTGTTTGTATCTAATCCCATTGTACCTCAAACCCTCCTCTCTTTGCTACACTTTTTCACTGCGTTTCACCTTAGATTGCTTATCTTGCTCAAGCTTTGCCGTATATTCGATGAGTCCGATCTCGCAACCAGGTCCGATTGTAATATCCGCTCCTCTTACTACATCTGCCGTTGTATATTCCAAGTAAATATGGTCGCCTTCAATGGTTTGAACCGTCAAATGATTGCCGATGCCCAAGGGGAGAATCTTCAACCAACTTGCTAAACCAATGCCCCGCTGCTTGCGTATTTGGATTCGTTCTCCGCCGATCTCTGAAATTTTACAATGCCCATGCAAGGTAACAAGAATCGTATCTGCATTTAGTGCGCCCACCTGCAGCTTACCATTGGCATTAAACTTTTCCGCCTCACAGTTGCCTGTTATTATTGAAGCACCATTAATTTCAAGGCTCTCGCCCGCATAATTGCCCTCAATCTTGACTTTGCCATGAATTCGGGTACGCTTGGCCTTCAGATTTCCCTGAATCGTTAGCGTTCCATGCAATTCAGCCGTTTCAGAAATAATACTGCCATTCACTTCTGCACGCCCATTTAGCGTAAAATCGGAGCATATAACGTCCCCCTCCAAACGCCCTATGCCGTCTATTTTAACCGTCCGGAAGCTCCCACCATTAGAAGATCCTATTCCGGATATCATCAATTTACGCTTCAATTCTGCTGTATGCATAGGTGTCACCTCCTCACGTTGTTGTTATTTTCAGCTTCAGTTCTTCAATCTTCTTTGCCACCTGCATGCGGAACACAACTTTCACGCCTTGCTCGAAGAATAATTCACTGCCTGTCGTAACGAGTAGAAATAAGGTTAAGCCCATCTTACGTATATAAATCAGATCACAAGGCTTGCCTTCGAACTTGGCATATTGCTCTTTCATCGTCAGAAGCAAGTATTTCCCTTCATCAAGGCTCATCTCGCCGGATTGTAAGCAATCCTCTAAGAGGAATAGAAACAACGTTTCTTCAAAGCTGTATACCGCGGTCGCTCCCAAAAATGGCGATGCATAGTCTATGGTTTTCAATGAAACAATGTTGCGTTTGCTAAGTTCTAGTTTGTCTATTTTCATATCACTAGGAACGATAGAGAACACATCCGCTAATTCATCCAGTGATAAATCGTCTTTCATATTAACAATTTTATCGATACGCGCTAGCATTTGCCCCTTCGGAAAAAACGTTTCCTGTCCTGTAAACGCAGATTTCCGTATAAACCATTCCTCAGGAACTAAATTTTTGCGCTTCCAGCGGTATAATTGACCATAAGATATCCCTGTTAGCTCGAGCAGCTCTTTTTTAGATATCAAATCTTCGTCCAACGTACATCCCTCCTTCGCCATTTCAATGTAACATAACATTGTTACGCAGTAAATCAGCCTTGAGACTGAACTGGAGGGTGAGCTAGAGGAGGAGCTAGATAAAACAAACCGAACTAGATACAACAAACATACCAACAAAAAACATACAAACATACCAACTAACTATCTAACTAACTCTGCAAACATTTACTCTCTATTCGTACTAAGCGGTGGCTTTGGGGAGGATCGCGGTGGCTTTGCGGTGAGTTGCAGTGGCTTCGGGAGGATCGCGGTGGTTTTGCGGTGGTTTTGCGGTGGGTTTGCGGTGGGTTGCGGAGATTTGGAGGGGCTAGCTGGCTGCACACTTGTATTAGCTGGAAAATATACAGTTATTTGAGTGAAATTCCCTCGGAAATTCGATTTAACTGTAAAATATGTAGTTAAAACTGCCTCTTTTGTTCAGGTCAGGGAAAATGTTTAAAATTAACTTGAGGTTTTCCATCTATTCTGTCTTCGGGCGGAAATATCCAAAAATTAACTGGAGAAAATCCATTTATTCGCCTGATCGCACGATATTTACAAAACTCCGACCAACCAATCTTACTCTGCAAACATTTATCTACTCTCTATTCCTACTTCTAATCCTGCACTTACTCTTACTTCTATTCCAACAACCATCACACGCTTCTCACCAACCAGCAGCACCTCACCCATCATGCACCATACCCTCGAACAAACAAAAACCACCCAGTCATCCCAGGTGGCTTGTCCTTCATCTATATGCCTTGCTTCTTAAAATACGAAATCATCGTCCGTTAGAGCCTCAACGTGAATTGTGCGCACGTAACCATTGCCTTTTTTGGAGAAAAAGTCATGCTGCTTCGTCTTCGTACTCAGTCCGTTCAATACAATCGGGTTAATATCCTCTTCAGGGAACATCGGGTCAACACCCAAGTTCATAAACGCCTTATTCGCGTTGTAGCGAAGGAATGCTTTCACGTCATCCGCAAGACCCAGCGGTCCATACAGACTATCCGTGTAACCTTCTTCATTCGCATGAAGTTCTTTCAACAGCGCACACAATGTCGCGTATGCCTCATCTTGCTCAGCTGGGCTAAGTTCCGCGTAGACCTCTTGTGCCAGCACGCCGATGTACAACCCGTGGATGCTCTCATCGCGCAAGATCAAGTCAATGATCTCGCCGCTGCTCGTCATTTTACCTTGGCCAGCCAAGTACAACGGATAGTAGAAACCGCTATAGAACAAATAGCTTTCTAGCAGAACAGATGATGCCATCGCTAGATACAGCTCTTTGGTCGTATTAATATTTTCATAGTAATGTGAAATCTTATTTGCTTTAAACTGCAAGTGCGGATTGCGCTCCACCCATTGGAACAGCTCGTTGATTTCTTCTGTCGTAGACAGCGTAGTGAAAATCGAACTGTAAGACTTCGCGTGAATCTGCTCCATCATTCCCATGAAGCTAAGCACAGCTTTGCGCTGCAACCCATCCACATGCTCAAGAATCTTCGGCATCCCGACGCCGCCTTGCATCGTATCCAGCAATGTCAGACCGCCAAGCACCTTCATATATAGCTCACGCTCAACGTTGCTAAGTGTAATCCAAGACATTTTATCATCAGACAACGGAATTTCTTCATCTGTCCAGAATTGCATAATATTTTGATTCCAGAATGTAATTGTAAAATCATCATCAGGCCGGTTCCAATTCACCGCTTTTTTGACGATAGGTTTATTGATCGTTGGTGCACTTGTCATCAATGGTAGTCCCCTTCCTACTTATACTGAGCAGCTTACACATTCCTCAACGGATAGCTGGTTGGTTCTTGTGTAGTAGAGCGATTTAAGTCCTTTGTGTGCCGCATACAGGTATAATCTAGCAAGTTGTCTTGTTGAAACATCACTGTTTACGTGTAAAATGGTCGAGATCCCTTGATCCACATGCGTTTGAATCTCCGAGATGAGGTCAAGAATCTTAAATTGATCCATTTGATAAGCGGATTTATAGTAGAAGAAATTGTCACGCGCCATGAATGGCATTGGATAATATGTTGTCGAGTTCGCATATGTACGCGTCTCAATCGGTTCAACAATCGGCATAACGCTGGAAGTTGAATTTTGGATATACGAGATGCTTTGCGTTGGCGCTATAGCCAAACGGTACGCATGGTAAAGCCCGTGCTTCTGAACGTTAGCTTGCAAGGCTTTCCAATCGCTAGGCGACGGAATCGGCATGCCTTCGAATAATGCTTTCACTTTATCCGAGAGCGGACGGTAATCTGTTTCTATATAACGGGTAAAATAGTTCCCATTCGCATATTCCGATAGCTCAAAGCCCTCGAAAGTTTGGCCGGATTCTTTGGCAATCTCCATACTTTTTTCAATGGAATAGAAATTCATCGCTGCGAAGAAGGTGCGAGCGAAATCTCTCGCTTCGGCACTCTCGTACGCAATTTTGTTCTTGGACAAATAGCCGTGTAAGTTCATCACGCCAAGACCGACAGAATGCAGCTCACGGTTCGCTTTGGCAACGCCTGGCGCATTATGGATCGTCGTCATATCACTCACTGAAGTAAGGGCGATCATGCCTTCGTGCACGGTTTCGCGCAGCTTTTTACGATCCATCACGTTAGCAATATTCATTGAAGCCAGGTTACAGCTGATATCGCGAAGAATGGTGTCTTCTTGACCGTAATCATTGATTTCGGACGTTTCTTGCAATTGGAAAATCTCTGTACACAGATTGGACATCTTGATCGTCCCAATCCCCTTCAGGGCATGATCCTTATTCGCATTCGTACGATTCATCATATATGGATAACCGGATTCCAGTTGAGTTGTCGCAATTTTGGTCAGCATATCACGTGCATTCATGATTGCTTTCTTCTTAACTTTAGGGTTCGCTAGAAGTTCATCATACATTTCATCCATATCCAGATCATCCATATGCTTGCCATAGGCTTGCAGAACGGTGTAAGGAGCGAAAATATGTAGAGGCTTATTCTCCTCAGCCAGCTTATAAAATTTATTCGGTACAATAAGTCCAATCGAAAGAGTTTTCAAACGGGATTTCTCATCCGCGTTAATTTTCTTACTATCTAGAAACTCCATAACGTCCCAGCCGAAAATGTTGTAATACGCCGCGCCTGAGCCCTTGCGTTGACCCATTTGATCCGCATAAGAGAACGCATCCTCCATCAGCTTAAGAACAGGAATAATTCCTTTCGCTGCCCCTTCAACACCTTTGATCGTTTCACCGCGTCCACGAAGCTTCGATAAGTTCACGGCTACACCGCCGCCAATTTTGGACAGTTGCATACATGTTGCCAGTACATAGTTAATGGAATTCAAGGAATCATCCATTTCTAATAAGAAGCACGATACTAATTCGCCACGACGACTCTTGCCTGCGTTCAAGAACGTAGGTGTCGCTGGCTGCAAGCGCTGCTCCATCATGGATAGGGCTAACACTCGTGCTGTCTCTGCGTTTCCGCGACCCAAGTACAGGGCTACGATCGCTACGCGATCAGGGAAATGCTCGAGGTATAACGTCTTATCATCACTGCGCAAAGCGTAATCTGTATAAAATTTCGAAGCTGCCATATACGATGCGAACTCGAATTGATTGTCATGTGCCACTTGATACACGCTGTTAACTTCATCTTCGGTGTAGTTGTCATAAACGTTCTCATAGAAGTTATTGTCGATCATATAACGAACCTTCGAAGAGGTATCGGGGAATGTGAGGCTTCGGCTGTGGACTTCTTGTATGAAAACCTTAACAGCTTCTTTATCCTTCTCTAATTGAAAAAAACCATCCGTACCGCGTTGCATTAATTCATTATTAAGTTCAATGTGCCGCAATTGCTTGTACCCCCTGAACAAATCGTTCTACATCATTTTTGGTGCCAGATAATTCGAATTTGGTTAATACGGGAACATCATAAAGTGCTGAGATCGTATCTGCGCTTTTGGCGAAGCCGTCTCCCCAGTTGCGATTACCGCTTGCTGCAACGCCTTGAAGACGAGAGGAATTACATTCTAGGAAAGAAGCTACCTTGGGAGGAATTTGTCCAAAGCCAGTTGTATACGTCACAAGTACGAAAGGCTCGTCCATTGTCATCGCTTCCTCTATTTGAACCGCGGGCATCTGGAGCTTCGCAATAAAACGGCGAACATTTCCAGTCTTCGAATCGTAAGCAATCAACATAGCTTCCGTCTCCTATCATTGTCAATTCTCTATCTTGTGCCATCACTTGAGGGTAACCTATATGTAGTAAAGATACTAATTCTATCGTCTGTCATTCGCGAGTTCATCTACCCATTAATCGACAGAATCTGCAATTGCTTTACGACTCCGTAGTCGGTCAAAAAAGCTTGAAACCTGCGGTTTTGCTCTATTTCCGGCTCGATTTGAGCCTTCTGCTAGCAATCTCGCAATGCGCTTTTTATTACGACATCTAGTTGATAGATTCAAATTTATATCAATATATTGTGTTTGTCAACGAGCAATACGACCTATTTACAATTCCAAAACACGCAATCCTAGACGGGGCGTGGCTCGATGGGTTTAGAAAAAATATTTTCGATTTTCACTTGATTTTTTCGGATATGTCGAAATGACTAGGACATATATCCTCTACTAGATCTAGTCCAATCTCACCTTCCAATTAACGCTTTTAAACCTACTCAGAGACCCTCTACAGGCTTCCAAACCCTTCAATCGAAACTATATGCCTCAGAACAAAAAAAGCTATTCACGCGCACACGAGGGTGCCATGAATAGCTCCATTCATTTTCTAACTATTGCGTTGTTGGAAATCCGTCATAAAATCAGCGAGTGCTTTACAGGATACGTAAGGTACAGCATTATACGTGGAAGCACGTAAACCACCGACACTGCGATGACCTTTCAAGCCAACGAATCCTTGCTGCTCGGTCTCTTTAATGAACTTCTTCTCCAGCTCTTCATCTTGCAAGCGGAACGTAATATTCATTGCAGAACGGCTTCCTAGATCTACAGGTCCACGGTAGAAGCCATTGCTGCTATCAATTGCGTTATAAATAAGACCCGATTTTTCTACATTATTCTTCTCAATAACCGTTAATCCGCCTTGCTCTTCAATCCATTTCAATACGAGATTCACCATATAAATAGAATAAGCTGGTGGCGTATTGTACAAGGAATTGTTTTTGCTATGCGTTTCATAACGCATCATGGTTGGGATCGTTTTTGGCAGATCCGTTAGTAAATCATCTTTAATTATCGCAACTGTCACACCAGATGGTCCAAGGTTCTTCTGTGCTCCCGCATAGATCATGCTGAACTTCGAAACATCGACTGGGCGGCTCAAGATATCACTGGACATGTCACCGATCAGAGGAATGTTGCCTGTTTCCGGGAAGCTCTGGAATTGTGCACCTTCAATCGTCTCATTAGACGTGATATGCAGGTAAGCTGAATTCGGATCTAGATTAATGTCACTCAATGCAGGAATTTTCATGAATTTCTGTTCTTTCGAGCTAGCTGCAAGAGATACTTCTCCGAATAGTGCTGCTTCTTGCACAGCCTTCTCGGCCCAAGCGCCTGTCAGCACATAGCTGCCAACTTTGCCAGCCTTCAAGAAATTCATAGGGATCATGGAGAACTGTGAGCTTGCTCCACCAGTCAAAAAGAGAATTTGGTACCCATCCGGAATACCAAAAATACGCTTCAGCAACGCTTGTGTTTCATTGTGCACTTGCTCATATTCCGAACTACGGTGAGAAATTTCCATGATGGACATGCCAATGCCTTTAAAATCAACAAACTCTTCTTGTGCTCTCTGAAGTACTTCGAGAGGTAAAGCCGCAGGCCCTGCGTTAAAGTTATAGGCCCTGTTTCCCATGAGTGACCACACCTTTGCGTTTTGTATTATGGCTATGATAGCAATATTCTGTGCAAGCATCAAGTAAAACCTCAAACAGGCTATACGAGACTTGTCAGAATTCCTCGATAAATCGCTACCATATCTTCCAGCTTCATTCGCACAAGTCCGCTAGAAGACGGACACACATAATCAATAACGCCTTCTACCATTGGCTGTGGTTGACTCCCCCAAGAGATGCCTCTTCGGCCGCTATACTGCTCATAGACACCCTTCCCCACGAAGCAAACTACCTTCGGCCGGTAGGTCTCAATTTTCGCCCTCAGAATACGTCTGCCCTCACGATACTCGTCTGCCGTAATTTCCGCTGCCGTCAATGAAGGGCGAGCTACGATATTCGTGAAGCCATATCCGATGTCAAGCAGATCCCCATCTTCTTGCGGCTTGTAGAGTCGGGGAGTTATTCCCGCCTGTAGCAAGATGCGATAAAATCGATTGCTTGGATTCGCATAATGATGCCCGGTTTCCCCTGATCGAATACTCGGATTATAGCCAACGAAAAGAATTTGCAACCCCTCCGCAATATGATCTGAAATTGCCGTTAGTTCCAACCGTGCACCTCCTATTCATTAAATGAACTTTAAATTCTCGTACGTTTTACCTAACACAGTTGCTGTATCCCCATGTAACCACGAGTCAATTAACGTACTATATATAGAACGGAAATCCACTTCATACTTTAAATCACCGTTGTCTAAGTTACTCAAGCTTGGATAGGCGCCATATAACCCACCCTTCACCTTACCGCCAATAACGAACATCGGCGCCGCTGTTCCGTGGTCTGTACCGCCGCTACCGTTCTCTTTAACACGACGTCCAAACTCGGAGAACACCATGATAGCAACACGATCCTGCAGCCCCTGTGCTTGCAAATCCTGATAGAAAGCAGTCAGACCTTCATCGACCTGGGTCAGCATTTGAGCATGCTGCAGCTTCTCATCCGCATGATCGTCGAATCCACCTACTTCAACATTAAAAAGTCGGGTCCCCGACTTTCCTGCCAGCAGCTTCGTTACAAGCTGTAAGTCCCTAGCAAAATTCGTATTGGGATATTCAATTTTCTTCGTATACGTGGCAGCGAGCGATTGGATCGCTTCAACGCTCTTATAGGCTTCTGACCCTCTAACTGATGCAACACGCAGCTGCTCCAACGGACTTGATGCCCCATACATATCCAAGAACGCTTTGGTTATTCTATTCTTGTCCATCAACGCTGTCTTAGGATCAAATACATGATAAGACTCCAGCGATTGAATCACCGGAAAGCTTGATTGATCAGATGCGAAGGCTTTGCTGCCTGAACCGCCAATTTGAATCACTTTGAGCGGATTCGGATTCTTCTGTAAGGAAGCTTCCGCATACCTTGCCAACCAACCGCTGCGGCTCATTTTGGCCGGTTCTGCGGTTTGCCAAATTTCCATAGAGCGAAAGTGAGAATGATTAGGCTCCGGATATCCAACACCTTGTATGATAGCCATTTTACCTAACTTATACAACGCCGCCAATCCTGTCAGACTTGGATGTAAGCCAACGTGAGCATCGAGCGCAAGTATGTCTTTCTGTTCATAAGCAAGCGTAGGCCTAGAATCATAATAAATGCCCTGCCCATAAGGAATCAATGTATTGATCCCGTCATTGCCACCACTTAACTGCACAACAACCAACACCGGGTCCTCCACAGTAGATTCAGAGCTACCAGCCCATAGAGATTTACCCGTTTCTATGAAAAGTGCACCACCAAGCCCAAGGGTTGCGAATAACGCCGTACCTTTGATCAGAAAATCTCTTCTCGTTAATTTCATCAGCTTTCCCCCTATTTCATTTGAGCTTCAGGACTAATTAGAACGAGTTGCAAGAGACCGCGTAAACCTGTTATTTTTTTCTTGCCCTCGGTTATGTGTACAATAGTATCCTCTGCATAGGCATGTAAACTCGCTTGCGTTTGCTCGGATAAGCCCGAGATGCCCATAAGCTCTGCAAAAAGCTTCGCCCATTCGATAGGTGACTCCACTTGAGTGGGTTGGAACGCGGACGAGTTTAACTGTTGTCCATTCATTTGTTTCGCGACACCCTCAGCGAACTGATATCTCGCCAACAAACAGTTCGTTGTGAGCCAAGAGGCGCCCCCTCTCCAGCCTGCAACATCGGGAGGGACGAATAGTTCCTGACCCATCTTTCTCATCGCTTGTGCATGCCCTTTGGCGACGGAGAGCTTGCAACATTTCAGGATACCCGCCACATAATCTGCTGGCGTTTTTATAAGTGCCCTCCGATTGCTATCCGCATAGAATTCATCGGAGAGGAATAATACCTGAAGCACTTCCCCCACAGTGTTCTTCTGTGTGATTAATTCTGCTAGGGACTGAATCCAACGATCCGAAGGTGTCTCTGTGGCAAAAAAGTTCAACAACTTCGTTGCTAGAAACGTTGGTAATACTTTTTGATGAAATAAGATATCAATCACATCGTCTGCATCTAGCTTGCCGCTTTCCCCTAGCAGTGTCTTAGATTCGTTATCGTGCTGTTTGGCATTGTAGTTCACCTTATGATCATTTTTATTGTACGTCCAGCCCGTAAAAGCGCGTGCAGCTTCCTTCACATCCATTTCGGTGTAGTGACCGATGCCAAGTGTGAATAGCTCCATCACCTCACGGGCATAATTCTCATTCGGCTTGCCTTTCTTATTCTGATTTACATCCAGCCAAATCATCATGGCAGGGTCTTGGCCAATTGCAGTGAGAAGCTCTTTGAAATTCCCCAAGGCATATTGACGGAACAGTTCATTTTGCTTCACCATGAGCGACGCATCCCTCACCTTATAATTCGCCGTCGCGAAATGTCCATGCCAAAACAATGTCATCTTCTCGATGAGCGGCGCAGGCGAGTTCACCATCCGATAGAGCCAATACATCTGTTGATTTACTAGTACCAGCGGATCCAAGGCATTCTTCCCATCCGCATGAAACTGGTCAAAGGAGGCTAGCTTCGGAGACTTGTCAATCAACGATTCGCCTTTTACTAAACATCGAACCGTTTCTTCCCGTCCTAGCGCCAAGCAAGCTGTAACATCTTCCTTCGCCACACCAAATCCCGCACGCAGTAATAGATGAACAACTTCTTTGCTGGTCCACTGGACTCCCATGAATCTCCCACCGTTCATTTTTTTACCATACTGTACCATATAGATGTGTCAAAAGTATGTAGAAACACAAACAACCAAGTCTAGTGACTTGGTTGCCTGAATTCGTATTCACTTGGAACTGAATCGTTCCTATTTCGCTGATCCCGCGAGCTGCTCAGCAAGCTGTAGGAAGGATCCAACAACCCGTCGAACTCGCTTATCGACGTCCGGATGAATGTTTTCAAAGAGGACGTCACCGCGGAAGCTCTTGCGTTGATCGCCACCAATTGAAATCCATTCAGGTGTGTTAATTCCATGGAGATTGCGGACTGTCGTCTGCATCTGAGTCAGCGAGCTGACAGCAACTGCTCCACCTGAGGAGCTGACGGACAATACCGCTTTGTTATGGAAATGATCCTGGCCAACATGGTCCAGCGCATTTTTTAACACACCGGACATTCCACTATGATACTCAGGTGTAGCCAAGACAATGGCATCGGCGGATAACATGGCCTGTTTAAACGCTCCTAGTGCTTGGTGATCGTCGCCTTCATCTTCAGGTGTATAGAAAGGTAGAGGCGTCTGAAACAGATCTATCAGCGTTACTTCATGTTGATCTTGTGTTGCCAAATACTGAATATATGTGGCAAGTCGTGTACTCGTAGCGGCTCCATGATTGCTTCCTGCAACAATCGTAATTTTCATCGTTAATTCTTCCTTCCTTAACTAATTATTTAACGATAATTATACCTGAGATTACCAATTTGTATATAATTAATTATAATTATTATAAAACAATAATTAGTATCGAAAAAATGCAAAAGAAAACTGCTCCTCCATAGCGTCCTATGAAGGGGCAGTTTCTATGTTCATATCGTATGAGTGCTAAAGATTAGCAATCGAAGTAAAGGTTGTACTCGTGTGGGTGAATACGGATTGCAACTTGTTTCGCTTCGCCGCGTTTCAAGTCGATGTAGTTATCGATGAAATCTTGTGTGAATACGCCGCCTTCAAGCAAGAAGTCGGAATCAGCAGCAAGTGCATCCAAAGCTTCGTCTAATGTACCAGGAACGCTGCGGATTTCAGCTTTCTCGCTATCAGACATTTCATAGATGTTTGTATCGAAAGGACCGTATCCAAGAGCACGTGGATCGATTTTCTTTTTGATACCGTCAAGACCAGCCATCAACATTGCTGCGAAAGCAAGGTATGGGTTAGCTGTGCTGTCAGGTGTACGGAACTCAATACGACAACCTTTAGGTGTCACAGCTGCGATTGGAATACGAACTGCAGCGGAACGGTTACCTTTGGAGAATACAAGGTTTACCGGAGCTTCGTAACCAGGAACTAGACGTTTGAAGGAGTTTGTACTTGGGTTCGTGATCGCGATCAACGCTGGAGCGTGATACAGGATTCCACCAATGTAGTTAATAGCCATTTCGGACAAGTTAGCATATGAACCTTTTTCGTAGAACAAAGGGTTACCTTCGTTGAAAATGGACATATGAACGTGCATTCCGCTACCGTTGTCGCCAAATAGCGGTTTCGGCATGAATGTAGCTACTTTACCATATTCTCTCGCTGTGTTAGCAACGATATACTTGTATTTAAGAAGGTTGTCAGCCGTTTTAGTCAATGTGTCAAAACGGAAGTTGATTTCAGCTTGACCAGCTGTTGCCACTTCATGGTGATGACGCTCAATGCGAAGACCTGCGTCAGCAAGCTTATTACACATTTCGGAACGGATATCTTGTTGGGAATCGATTGGAGCTACAGGAACGTAACCGCCTTTAACTGGAACTTTATAAGCAAGGTTACCGCCTTCTTCTTTACGACCCGTGTTCCAACCAGCTTCTTCGGAATCAACTTCGAAGTAGGATTTGTTCATACCGTTCTCGAAACGAACATCATCAAAGATGAAGAATTCGGATTCAGGAGCGAAGTATGCAGTAGTACCTACGCCAGTTGTTTGCAAATATTCTTCAGCCTTTTGAGCGATGCTACGTGGATCACGGTCATAACGGTCGCCTTCAGGTGTATGGATGTTGCTCATAATTACTAGTGTTGGGTGTGCTGTGAAAGGATCCACATAAGCAGTTTCCGTATCTGGCATCATTACCATGTCAGATTGTTCAATACCACGGAATCCTGGGATAGATGAACCGTCAAAAGCTACGCCATTTACGAAAGTTTCTTCATCTACTTCTGTAGATGGTAAAGAGATATGTTGCGCTTTACCGGAAAGACCAACGAAACGAAAATCTACCCACTCAATATTTTTTTCCTTGATAAGGTTCAACACGTTTTGAACTGACATTTAAAAAACCCTCCCATTTCCGTACATTCAACGTACTTTGCATGATTAATGTTCAACTTTTGCTTGTTTTCTTTCACATATTATATAGCGATTCCTCTAACACAGTCAATACTTATGTCAGGTATTTTTTAAAGGAGTGTAAGCTATTCTTACACTATTTTCCCACAATTGCCATAAATCCAAAAACAGGAAAAAGGTTTCCCCATTTCTGGAGAAACCTTTCCAACGAAAACCATATATTACGCCAAAATAGGCTCTTTCTTCGTATCAAATTTCTTACCAAGTAATGGAGCAAGCTTCTCCAGGTCAGATAACAGATGGGCAAATTGATCTGGGAACAACGATTGTACACCGTCTCCTGTCATTGAATTGTCCGGATCTGTATGCATCTCGATAATTAATCCATCCGCTCCAGCTGCTACAGATGCCTTCGTCATTGGAACTACCAATTCTCTGCGTCCTGTTCCATGACTTGGATCTGAGATAACCGGCAAGTGACTCAACGATTTAAGTACTGGGATTGCTGATAAATCTAACGTATTTCGTGTGTAGGTCTCGAATGTACGGATTCCGCGTTCACAAAGCATAACGTTCGGATTGCCGCCAGCGAGAATGTACTCAGCAGCATTCAAGAATTCATCATACGTAGAACTGAATCCACGTTTGAGCAAGACTGGTGTTTGAATCGTTCCTAACTTGCGAAGGAGATCAAAGTTTTGCATATTACGCGTACCTACTTGCAGAATGTCCGCGTATTCCGCACATACATCAACGTACTCCGGTGTCATGACTTCTGTAATAGTAAGTAGGCCATGTTTCTTGCCGGCCTCAGCCATCATGATCAGCCCTTCCACACCAACACCTTGGAAGCTGTATGGACCTGTTCTTGGTTTAAACGCACCGCCGCGGAGCACCTGTCCGCCAGCTGCTTTCACTAAGCGAGCAATCTCATCGATCTGCTCTGGTGTTTCTACTGCGCACGGTCCACCCATGACGACAAGTTGTTCACCACCGATTTCCACACCTTTAATAGAAATAACCGTATCGGCTGGATGGAAATCACGACTAGCCAGCTTGTAGGATTTCGAAATTTTCACGACTTGCTCAACACCTGACATTTGGCGAAGCTGTTCTGCTAATTTCGGATCCGCTTGACCAATGATCCCAATTACCGTACGATCCTCTCCTTTGGAAACATGCGCCTGAACCCCTTGCTTTTCGATAAATTGCACGATTTCCTGAATACGCTCATCCGAAGTTTTGTTTGATGTAATTGCGATCATGTGATCCACGCTCCTAATTATTTATTATGGGATAATTGCTTATTATTTTGCTGACACGCTTCAACGCTTGTTCGCTTCTACGCTTTTATGCTTTTAACCGCTAAAGTAAATATACAACGCTTGACGAGAATTCGTCAAGCGCTAATTTATTACCTATTCTTTTGATTCCCCAGGAGCTAACTGATCTTTACGTATTCTACGTTTTTCTTTACGGCGATTCGTGTGGTACCTGAGCAGGAGCACGACCGGGAAATAAGCAATAAGACCAAGAAAAAGACCAACGACCATCCCACCGACAATTAAATCCAAACCGCTACGAATAATATTAGAGAGGAGATGCGGTAAATGGTGGATCAGATAGATCTTAAAATGCTTGGGCACTAAATATTCCCCGACTTGCTTATTGAGAATGGAAAAAGGTATATAGATGACTTTACCGAACACAAAGCCAATTAAAGCCGCAGGCAGGTTCGCTCTTAGTAGATAAACCAATGGAAAAATAAGAACAAACGCAAATCCTGCAGTCGGTAATGTAAACATCTCAACGAATAAACCAATCGAAAAGCCTCTTGCCACCATGGAAGGACCGCCCTTGGCACGTAAAAGAAGTAAATATTTGAATTTGAACCAACGTTTAGTACTTTTCCAATCGTAGCGAGCTTTCATCATTTTCACCTTCTGAGAACTTTGCATGCTAGTTTCAATCCCGTCGAGTGGAATAAGCAGGAATTACACGGTACTTGCTGCTTTTGATTTAACAGGGGGAATTAGTTTCTTCATATTAATAGTACGTTTAATTTCCCAACTGGTTTCATCTTTCGCATCGTAATTTTCCAAATAGGTAATGACCTCTTTGGTGATCGGTGTGGGCGTGGAAGCCCCTGATGTTACACCTACTTTACGAACATTCGCCAACCATTCTCTATTCAATTCAGAAACGTCTGAAATTCGGTATGCCATGACGCCAGCGATCTCTTGTGAAACCTGAGCCAGACGGTTCGAATTGTTGCTTTTCGGATCTCCAACGACAATAACCAGGTCAACTTCCTTTGCTTGCTCCGCGACAGCTTCTTGACGAACTTGCGTTGCTAAGCAAATTTCATTATGAATTTCAGCTTTTGGGAAAAGTGTTAACAGCCGATTCATAATATGTTTAATATCCCACTGGCTCATCGTGGTTTGATTCGTAATGATAACTCGATTCGACGTCAAATTGAGGTGTTCAGCCTCTTCCAGCTTCTCAATCAAGTGAACATGATCTGGTGCTACGCCAATCGCACCTTCTGGCTCTGGATGACCCTTTTTCCCGATATAAATAATGTCATAACCGTCTGCTACTTTTTCACGAATCAAATCATGTGTCTTCGTTACATCCGGACATGTTGCATCCACAACAGTAAGTCCTTTATCACGCGCCAAGCGTCTTACCTCAGGAGATACCCCATGCGCTGTGAAAATAACAGTCCCTGTCTCTACTTGCTGCAAAATCTCAAGGCGATTCTCGCCATCAAGCGTAATGACTCCTTCCTCTTTGAAGAAATCAGTGACATGCGCATTATGAACAATCATGCCTAAGATATATATAGGTCTGGGAAGATTTAAATTTTTAGCGGTTTGCATGGCGAGAGCCATGGCATCAACAACCCCATAACAGTAACCTCTGGGGGATATTCGAACAACTTCCATCTGTTCCACCTACCTAAACCATTGTATTTCTTCTAATTATATCTGATTATATGGCATGTGGGAAGTTTGCCGGCAGCCAGATTAAAAAGGTACTTCCTTCGTCCTTCCGAGTGGTGACTTCCACTGATCCGTCATGCTCATCAATGATCCATTTGGCAATCGATAAACCAAGCCCCGTACCCGTCGTAACCCCTCTAGATAAATCCGCGCGATAGAAGCGATCGAAAATATGTGGAATATCCTCTTTATCCATCCCTATGCCGGTATCCGAGATTCGTATGCCAATAAAACTGTTTCTGCGTATCGCCTCAATGGCGACAGTGCCCGTAGGTGTATACTTGAACGCATTTTCAATGAAGATGAACAACAATTGCTGCAGGTAATCACGGTTTCCTTGAACCATAGCATCTTCGAGCGCATCAAGATCCCCTACTTGCCATTCAGCCGTATGCTCGAGCAGTTGCGCCCTTCTTACGACTTCGTGAACTAGCGGCTTGAACTCAATCGGATGTTTCTCCATTAGAACACCAGCATCAGCTCTCGCAAGCGCGAGCAAATCATTGACTAACCTGCTCATCCGTTGTGCTTCCCCAGCAATATCGTGCATAGCTTCCAAGGACATTTGAACCTGGTCTGGCGTAGCTAGTTCTTTGGTTCCCGACGTTTGCTTCCACATTTTCTCAAGCAGATCCACGTTCCCACGAATCGTTGTTAGGGGTGTCCGAAGCTCATGCGATGCATCCGATACGAATCGTCGCTGTGCACGATAGGCTTCGTCTAATTCCACGTACGTAATTTGAATACGCGATAGCATACCATTAATCGTATTCGTCAACCGGCCTATTTCATCTAGAGGTCCATCATAGTGGATGCGCTTCTCTAGATCATCTCCGCTTTCGATTTGATTCGCGGCATCTATCACTCGCTCAATAGGTTTCAACGCCTTACGAGCCAGGAACCAGCCTAAGGAAGCAGCGACGATAACCGTTAAGATTGCCCAAATGATAAGCGTATAGCGCAGCGTGACGGCCGTTCTCTCATAGCTTCCGATCGGCACAGCTGATTGCAGAATGCCAATGAGCTTGGATTTATTATCGGTTATGCCTAGATGGTAGATCAGAAAATCCTGATTTACAATTTTCGTCTTCTCAAAATAACCAATCTCATCTTCCATTTTATCTACTTGGCGTTGCAGTTTATCAATTGTCGATTGGCTAATAGGCAGCGTCTGATCATAATATAGTAAATTTGCTGATCGGTTATAACTCTTTAGCGCGATATTATATAATTGTAAAAACGTATTGGTGGAATAAATATCTCTGCTTTCTAATTCGAGATCAACAACCAGCCCTTTCTGAGAAAGAGCGATACTTTTTTGAATACGAGTGGAGCTATTGACGGCCTCCCTTTTCACATCTTGACGAATTTGATCATAAAGGAAATAGTTCAAGAAGAAATAGAGAACAATGCCAAAAAGCAGCATCGTGATGGCCAATATGCCTGAATACCATAGCGTAAGCCGCAGGCGAAGCGACATCTTAATTTTCCCCTCTCAATACATAGCCTGCTCCTCGGACCGTTTGAATCAAACGTTTGTGGCCGAATTCTTCTGTTTTCTGGCGCAACAAAGCTATGTACACCTCTAAGACGTTAGACTCACCGCTATAATCGTAGCCCCAAATCTTCTCCATAATGATATCTCGCGACAGAACTCGCTTCGGATTCTGCATGAATAAATGCAATAAATCGAACTCTTTCGTTGTTAATTCAATCAGCTTCTCTGCGCGGAAAACCTCACGGGTATCTAAATCCAGAATCGCATCTTCAAAGCTGAGCCGATTGTTCATCTGTTCAGGTCTTTCCGTTCTCCGACGAAGTAATACTCGCACTCTCGCAAGCAATTCTTCCAAAGCAAATGGCTTGACCAAATAATCATCTGCGCCCAAATCCAGACCCTTGACACGATCGCTAATATCATCTTTCGCAGTTAGCATGAGGATCGGCACTTCGCTGCCACTTTCACGAATCCGACGAACGACTTCCCATCCATCGATGTGAGGCATCATGACGTCCAAAATAATAAGCTGCGGTTCTGTCACCAACATTTGCTTAAGACCCTCTAAACCATTAGCTGCTGTCGTAACCAAATAGCCTTCAAAAGCCAGGCCACGTCTCAGCATGGATGTGATTTTCTCATCATCATCAATAACCATAATATTCTCTCTCATTGGTCCGCCCCCATTCTACCCTCTATTGTAGCAAAATTACCGCCTAGCAAAAAGAAGCAGAGCCTGCAAGCTTGAGGCCGCGGACTCTACTTCCTTCAATTAAATGCTTGGAGCTTACTGAGCTGGTGTCTCAGCAAGTGTATTTTTATCTCCTACCGTAACTGGGACTTCCGTACGCTTACCATCACGAATAATGCCTAGCGTTACTTTATCGCCAACCTTCGTTCCTTGAACCTTCGTAATCAACTCTTGAGAGTTTTTGATTTTCGTGCCATTCAAATCAACGATCACATCATATTGACGCAAGCCTGCTGTGAATGCTGGGCTCTTACGTTGAACGCTACCAACCAAAGCGCCATCTGTATTAGAAAGCTTCAATTCATTAACCCAATCTTGACCGATATCCTGCAGACCAACACCGAGGTAAGGAACGGGTTCTTTGGGAATAGTTACATTGTTTTTCAAATTGTCTAGTACAGAAGAAATCGTGCTTGTTGGAATTGCAAAACCAATCCCTTGCGCTTGTGAGCTTACTGCTGTATTGATCCCAATAACTTCACCGTTAAGGTTCAAGAGAGGACCACCTGAGTTACCAGGGTTAATGGAAGCATCTGTTTGTAGTAAATGTTTATACTCACGCGTCCCTTTCTCATCAGGGATACTAATTGGACGTTCTTTGGCACTAAGTACACCTACGGTTACTGTGTGGTCGAACCCGTAAGGGTTACCGATTGCAACAACCCAATCACCTACGTTTACGTCATCAGCTTTACCAAGAGGAAGGATAGGGAAATCTTTCGTTCCTTCAATTTTTAGTACGGCTAAATCCAAATCGTAGCTGTTACCCAACAATTTCGCTTTAAAAGGCTTATCATAGCCTTCTACGGTAATTTGAATTTCATCCGCGCCGTCAACTACATGCTCATTCGTTAAGATATAGCCTGTTTTTTCGAAAATAAAGCCAGTTCCCATACCCGCTGGTTGCAATTGTCCGCTTCCTGCGTCATTCTGACCACTCTTAGGTGTCGTTTGACCACCACCATTATCGCCAAAGAACTGACGGAAGAATGGATCATCGAACAGTGAGTTTCCACCATTGCTGCGACTCGATGCCTTCGGCTTCACGAGTGATTCAACTTTTACAATGGCTGGTCCTGCATTTTGAGCGATCGCAGCAATATTACCTGGGCGAACCACATCAAGAGCAGCATTCTTTACTTCACCGCCATTGCTATTGGAGCTATTAGCTACGGTTGTCGCTGAACTTGAACCAGAAGCTAGTGGTTGATTACCTGAAAACATGTTCGTTTTATCCGCTGTAAACATTAACGCACCTACAACGAGCGCTCCTGCCATGAATGCTGCAAAAATGCTTTTTACCGAAGAACGCTTCTTCGCATTAGGATCCCACGCCGCTGGACCTTGAGGTGCATTCTCCGAACCAAAGCTGAAGGGACGCAGCGTCTTAGGCGGTGTTACTTCTACATTTGAAGTACCTTCCGAGCTTGTAGAAGAAGTTGTTAAGGATTGACCTTCATTTTCTTCATTAAAAGCAGATTTGTAAGGCCCATAGGAGTAATAGTAGGAAGGTCTTTCTTTGTTAGGCTCTTGCCCCTCATTCGCTCGAGACTGCTCACGTGCAGTATCCTCGTTGTTATCGTTATTCTGCGGCTTAAAAAAGTCACTGTAGTCTTTTTTATTTTCATCCATGGGTCTTACCTCCATAATTAAAGTTATAAGTGCATGTTCTCTTTGAAGGATCATGTTGTTCTCTATGTGTCTATCATGCACTCACAACCTTAAACGAATATTAAAAAACAATAAAATGGAGGTAAAAATAGGACATTTATTAATGAATCCATGCACTTTCAACTGTCTTTAATACGTTTGCGGCTTCTTTCACCCATTTCTCCTCAATACTAGCATCAGAATCCAGTGGTGCTTGGAACTGATCCACCAATGCGCCTGCTGTTTCCATGTCAGCTTCAGAATCTAATCCTTCATTATATACATGTTTCAGAACAAAAGGAGTACCTACCTCAACGACCGCATCCGTCGCTTCCACATCGCCTTCAATTCTGCCCGTGATGACTTGAACGGGAATTCGCAGCCAAACTTTATTCGCCTCATCCAGCGATCGATCAAAGTAGCCATGGTCATAATCCCAACCGCCACCCAAGTTAAAATTAAATTGTTCTAGCTGGGCACGCACCTTATCAAATGTTTCCTGTACCTGCTCCAGTGAGGAAGTTAGTGGTTTCATAGCGACTCTACACTCCTTAAGCGCTCATATTATTTTACTTACGCATAGAATGTGCCAAATCGACGTTTTTATGTGCGATAGTCTCTCAATTTGTTCGTTCTGTTAAACCCATCCTTTGCGATGAGCGAAAATCGCTAATTGCGTCCGATCATCAAGCTCACACTTCATCAACAAGTTGCTTACGTGTGTTTTCACTGTTTTGATACTAATAAAAAGCTCCTCGGAAATATCCTTGTTGCTTTTCCCTTCGGCAATCAAAAGAAGTACTTCACGTTCCCGAGCTGTTAAGCCTTCCTGTTCCGGTAATTCACTCCGCTGTCTAATGCCTCTAGTCAAAGCTTGCGACACTTCAGCATTCATGACAGGCATACCGCGGTGTGCACTCTGAATCGCGTGAATCAACTGATCGGAAGAAACAGTCTTCAACATATAACTAATAGCTCCGGATTCAACAGCTTCCAGTACCTTGGCTTCCTCCAGAAAAGAGGTCAGCATAATAACCTTTATCTGTGGAAACTTCTCACAAATTAGCTTCGTCGCACCAATCCCATCCAATACCGGCATCGTTAAATCCATTAGAATGACATCTGGCAGTGATGTTAGGCTTTCTTCCTTCAACTGATCAAAGGCAGATTGCCCATTCGACGCTTCCCCCACTACTTCTAAACCAGGCTCCAATGAAATGTAAGTACGCAGTCCCACTCGTACCATGTCGTGATCGTCCACAATCATTACTTTAATGTTCGGATTCATTCTTGTTTTCCCCCTGAATGCCCTGAAAATCGCGGAATACGAACGCGCACACGAGTTCCTGAGCCTAATTTGCTATCAATCTCCACTTCTCCGCCTAGCTTTTGTGCTCGTTCTCTCATAGTTGACAGGCCGTGGGAAGCAGAAGGAATGTCTCTTCGTTCAAAACCTTGACCATCATCCTGCAATTGCAGCACATATTGATGCTCTCTTTCATAGATCGCCAATCGAACTTGTTTGGCCGAGGCATGTTTAATGACATTCGCAAGCCCTTCTTGGATTATAAGAAAAAACTGATGTTCTATCGCCTCCGAAATCATTTCAGGCAGCGAAACATCAAGTTGACCCTGAAGTTCATGGGTCCGGCAATATTCCGGAAACCATTTCTCCAAGGCTTCTTGTAAGCTCATATCCTTTAATTCGATCGGTCTTAGTTGTGAAATGAGGCCTCGCATCTGCTTCTGAGCATGATGGGACATCTCAATGAGCTGATTCATTAGCGCTGGTGCAGCCGTTGGATTTCTTTCTAATATTTTGGGAAGAGAAGAAGCCGACATATGGATCGCGAATAGCTCTTGGCTCACTGTATCATGGAGATCTCTCGCCAGTCTGCGTCTTTCTTCCATCACAGCGCTCTCTGTCAGCTCCTGATCTCGTATTGCTTCGGCTTCCCCTAACTTTTGCATCAGTTGGACGCGTTCTTCAATCGAAGTTGCCATGCTGTTAAAAGCATCATATAAGTATAGGAAGGGCTCTACTGGCTCCATATCGATTCGAACAGAGAAATTCCCTTTCGACAATTCCAGCATCGCAACATGAAGCTCATCTACCTTGCGCTGCCATCTTCTAGTTGCAATGAAACCTACGGATAAGCTCACAACAAGAATCGCGAAAGCGAACCACAAACGGAACTCCCAAGAACTCAGTTCCTTCTCATAATATTCAAGTACGATATAAATACCTGAAACCGTTATTACACTCGAGATTAGAAAGTAATTCAGCAGCTGCCACTTCATATTGAACATTCGCAATTTGTACATACTCCATCCTTAACCTATCTTTTTAATGGTAATGTCGCCTATAAACATACTTGTAGTCACGACAATTTTATGTTCCGCCTCTTCATAATGAGAGGTTTGCGTTCTAATATTGCGCAGAAAGCCACTTTCACGTCGATCAAGAACTTTCATATCTCCAATGAAGGAGCTTGCCATGACACGAACCTCAACGTCCATATCATTCGGGATGAAAATCTTCACATCCCCAATGAAAGCCGTAACATGAATGGTTGTCTCACCACGTGGAATGGACGCACGAGTAAGATCGATAACAGAATCGCCAATAAAGTGCGAGATCTGAACAGGCTTTAATTCCCAAGCCTCTTGCCCAAGGTGAACATCGCCAATAAAACCATGACGGTGTAGAACATTGCCTGAATCAAAATTACGAACGAAGCCATCATATTTATGTTGCTGTTGCTGTTTGGATTCCTTCCATTCAACATGGTCCTCGTCCTTTGGATACGTGCCGTGGATATCCTTCAATACTTCCTTCTCTTCGTCAGTAAGGCCATGTTTCCTAGTACTCACTGAAGCAGGATCTATGTGTTCTTTGGCATTTGCAGAGAAATCGCCAGATATGTTCCAACTCCCGGACTCCCATTGCTTCTTATGCTGGGCATGTCGTGCTCGATTCGCTTCTCGTCGAGCTTGTCTTTCTTCATCTTTCGCCTTCTTAATAGATGGCCACTCAGGCGACTCTTTCTTACCCGGTTTGAAAATCACATTTAAACCAAAAAGTATTAAAGCAACCGGTGCAAGAAATTTAAACATTTCTCCAATAGAAAGGTCGGTTACATTTAGATTTTTCAAAAGAAATATAGTTCCTACGCCGCACATCATCAAACTGCCTAGGGATCCACCCCAATGATACTTTCGCTGTGAGACAAAGCCAATCAGCCCATAGAAAATCAGAATTGCAGGCCAATACGTTGATACTAAATAGCCGATATCAATTTGAATAATTCCTAATTGATTTAGTAAAAAGAGTGTGCCCGCGGATACGAGTACAAGCCCCCAAATCATTCTTTGAAACATATGCGGATTCATACGTTCTTCCTCCATTTGTGTAAAGCGTTGTTAAGATAACTCTAGTTTATAAGATACAAGGTGGAATGAAAAGAGACGTTAGATTGAAGGCGATCTCCGCCTCTAGACCGATATTTCGAAAGCCTACACAAGAAAACCTAACATGGCTGTCGTATAAGACGAACAATTCACTATAGATGTTATGTATTCTTACGTATTCCGTTGACATCGTTATCATCAGAACCGTATAATTGGGCTGAGAACGCAAGTATTATAAGGAGAGATTACAGGAATGGATCCTATCCAACAACTTACTTCTGGCCTAGACACAATCTGGGTCGTATTAACTGCTGCCATGATTTTATTAATGGAAGGCGGATTTGCCTTACTAGAAGCAGGGTTTGTCAGACAAAAGAATGCCGTAAGTATTATCATGAAAGTATTTGTCGATATCTCATTCGGTGCGCTTATTTTTTACTTTTTTGGTTTTGCACTTATGTATGGTAAAGACATCGGGGGCTTCATAGGTTCATCAGGTTTTTTCATGGGCGGAGATTTATCCCACATCGCGTTGACAATCTCACATGATACCTATTGGTTATTCCAATGTGCTTTTGTTATCGCCGTAATATCAATTGTATCCGGAGCAGTAGCAGAACGCATCAATTTCCGCGCTTATATTCTTTATACGATAGCCATGACCGGATTAATCTATCCCATTGCTGGCCATTGGGTTTGGAGTGTTGGCGGTTGGCTCGGCAAGCTTGGCATGGTTGATTTCGCTGGATCCGCTGTCATCCACGGTCTTGGCGGTTTCTCCGCACTCGCCGCAGCTATGATTATCGGTCCGCGAATTGGTAAATTCTCTGCCGATGGTAAAGCTAACATTGTCCCCCCCTCTAATTTACCGCTTGCCTCTGTAGGCGCATTTATCTTGTGGTTCGGTTGGTTTGGATTTAACTCTGGGAGTACGTTAAGCGCTACCAACACTTCGATTGGGCACATCGCAGTCACCACAATGCTATCCGCCGCAGCCGGTTGTGCGGCCTGCATCCTATTTACCATGATGCGTTATCGCAAAGCGGATCCGCCCATGGTGATTAATGGCGCACTCGCCGGACTCGTCGGAATAACAGCAGGCTGCGCATTCGTTAGTGATGCAGCAGCGATCTGCATTGGCGCAATCTGCGGAATTGCTATGGTCTACGCAACGGAGATGCTGGAAGCTAGACAGATCGATGACCCCGTTGGCGCTTTCCCTGTACATGGGATCAGCGGCAGCATCGGCACCCTCGCTGTTGGCTTATGTGCGAAGCCGGACGCGATCCGCGAAGGAACAGCTGGATTATTCTACGGCGGAGGCTTCCACCTCCTGGGCGTTCAAGCGCTCGGTCTTGTCACTGTCTGTGCGTGGGGCTTCTTCATCACTTGGGTTTTCTTGAAACTCATAAAGCTTATCGTTCCTTTACGTGTGAGCCGCGACGAAGAGTTGATTGGCCTAGATGTTGGATCACATGGGGTTCCAGCATACAGCCAAGAAGAAGGATTCTTGGACTTACAACATTTGAAGAATAACCAATGAATAAGAAGAAGAGGACACCGCACACGCAGTGTCCTCTTCTTTATTTTATGATGAGAATATGTCTTCAAATTCCTCTGGAAACATAATATCGTCACCAGGTTTAGAATCATTCATAATTTGTCTAGCTTGCTCGATTTCGGCACGGAGCTTTCTTACTTGCTCCATAGGTTTCTTCACATAATGAATATATTCAACAGCAAGATGATGATCAGGCTTCTTCCCGGTTAACATGCGTCGAAAAGATGACATGGTTTGATAAGCCCGCTCTTCTTTCATTCTCTTCACTTCATATCGCTCAACAACCTGCTCAATTTCCCGAGCTTGCTGCTCTTTCCGCGTAATAAAAGCCTCCAAGAAGGGAAGTACCTCCGCAGCTTTCCTAGTTGTTCTTAAAGGCATACCATCCGATCGTAATGCTTGCAGCATGTTCCATCACCTATCTCTCCGTGTCAAGATTTATAACAGTAATCTTATTTTACACTAAAATGAGTGGTTTGAGAACTATTAATTTAACACAAGATCAATTCCAACGACACCAATAGGCGTTCCCATGTCATCTATAACGGATTTTGACAATGTGACGCATGGTTTTTTTGTAATAGCTGACACGTACTCGTCCGAAATGAAGAGCTCACCTGCCATTGCACGCTTCCACCACTCTCTCCCCTTAGCATTCACTAAGCCTGCCTCTGGCTGAGAGTAGATGAAGGTGCCATCCCCACGATTCGACCATATCGCTTCAATCCCTGCTGTTTTCTTCAAAATTCCATGTAGGTGCGAGGCATGCTTATCTTCTATTAGGGATTTGATGTCAGGTACACGAACAAGAGCATTCAATAATTGCTTCATTTCTTCAATGTTGACATGAATGCTTCCTTGCTTACTCTTCATGCCAACAGCTTGTATGGCCGTGATGAGCTCAGCGGAAGAACGATCCAAATTCTGATTAATATGTTGCAATCTCGAAACCTCGTGCCGCTGCTTCTTCATTTGATCCAGCGTATGTTCAACACTCGCCATCGTCTCATTCATCAAATCGACGACTTCCCCTAAAGATGTTCTCGTTCCAGTAACGAGAGAGGATTGGTGCTTCGTTGAACTAGTCGTACTTGCCACTAGACTGTTCACATGCAAGATCAATGAAAAGATCGTATCGATCTTGCCTTTCATCACCTTCATCTCGTCAATACCATGTGTCACTGAAGCTTTCTCTTCTGCCACAGCAGCGACTACTTGCGCAACACCACTTTCAATATCAGCAAGAAGCTCAGATGACTTCTGAACCGCTTCATGACTTTGCGCAGCTAACTTCTTAATCTCTTGCGCTACCACAGAAAAGCCTCTACCATGTTCGCCAGCTCTAGCCGCTTCAATAGATGCATTTAAGGCAAGCAATGACGTTTGAGCAACGACCTCCGTAATAAACGTGTTAATCTCTTCAATTTTCGACGTATGCTCGGTTAAATCTTGAATTTTTTTCTGCATCGTATCATTGTTCACGTGTAAATCGTTCATGACTTCATCTGTTGCATTCAAGGATCGACAAACATCCACTACGGTATCTTTGGTTTGTTCACTTTCACGATGCATATGTAACGACGAATCTAAGATCTGATCAGCAGCTGCAGCCACTTGTTGAATCGCAGCAAATGCCTCCTGGAGCTGCCCTGCGGCATGTTGACTGCGCCCCTTCAATTCCTCTTCACCTTGAATAGAAGCATCCGCAATTTGGAGAAGATGTCCGATGGAACGATTGACTTCTTCTACTGCCGCTGCTAGTCGATCCGCAACAACCTGAGATTCTTGAATAAACGTACGGAATTGTTCTTCGTGATGGAGTGCCCCTTGTTCTCGCTCTTTACCAGATGCTCTTAAACTCAGTAATCCACTTAAACCCATTAAGAGAAAAACAGCGACACTAACTACGGCAACCCATTTCGAAGCAGAAAATAAAGCGAATACATTTACAAGCATACCAATAAGTACAAAACCGTAGAACCAAGCTCTCTGCTTTGAATCCGTCCACATGCGCAACCGGAACTCCTCCCAAAAGGAACAAAATGTTAGTTTTTGTTACATTATATCGAATATAGGAGGCCTTGAAAAGAATTAAAAACGGAGACCCTTTCGGATCTCCGTCTTTTCAACAAAGCTATTTGTTATTTATTTTGGTTTTGTGTGTTGTTTTGTTGCTGCTTATTAGGTACCGCTACTTCAGTAGCAAATTCCGCGTCTTGCGATGCTTTCTTGTTGTTCTTGTTCTTTGCCATGTCAATCACCTCCTGTATGAGTATCTTTTCCCAAACAGGATTTTTTATGAATTTCTTTTTAACAAAATCGAACCTTACAGCGCTTTGGCTGGAGCAAGTATTTCATCCTTAAGCTGCTTCCAAATGACCTCTGTGACTTTGCCATTCCCCTTTTTCACCACGAACACTTTGACCGTCTTTTTACCCCATTCTTTATATACCTGGTCCTTCGTGTTGAAATACAGATCAATTTTCTTCCCTTTAATCGCACTTCCTGTATCTGCAACAACCCCGTAACCGTAACCTGGAATAAACAGTACGGTACCTAACGGGAACACTCTCGTGTCTGCTGCAATTGTCGATAACGCCTTATCGTCACGCATGACCTTAATACCCGAATACGTGATGCCATAAGTAGGATGGTCCGGAGTCTTTCCTGTCGATTCCTTACCCGCAGAATACCCGGTTGCTGTTACTTCAACTGCCGTGTACTTGGATAAATCTGTTTCCAAATTGGGAATGAAGCGGTAACTCGCTTGTTGTTGATGCTCCTGCGCAACAGGACGTGCAACTGACATGACCGTACCTGCTTGATTGTCCCGTTGATCTCGTATATGGGTATCGGTATTTGCCGCCCTATAGTTCCCTTGATAACTAGCCTCTTCTCCGAAAAGCACGACCAGAACGGTAAGCACCATCCATGCCAAAATCCACTTGGATTGCTTCGAAGTATCGGTTATTTTCATCGTTTTAAGCCTCCCCCTACTAATGTAGGCTTTCCATTTCCTTTCATCACTAAACCTCCACATACAGACTCACTGTATAACATGTCCTTCTTTTAACCACTTATTCACATCTTTAAACCACTTATTGATATCTAAAAGGATTTCGAGAACGCAAAAAAGCAGAGAAGTGACTAGCACTTCTCTGCTTCTTATAGGAGCAAACGGGAGTTACAGTTTGTTTTTGATTTCTTCTTGAATCATGGCGATGACTTGATCAATCGGTTGTGTACCTAGATCGCCTTGCCCCCGTTTACGGATGGACAGGCTGTCACTCTTCACTTCGTTTTCACCGACAACGAGCATGAAAGGAATTTTTTCAAGCTGTGCTTCTCTGATTTTGTAACCCAACTTCTCATTCCGATTATCCGCTTCAACGCGAATACCAGCTTCTCTAAGTCGGTCTGTCACCTGATTGGAGAATTCCTCAAAAGCAGGTGATACAGGAATCACTTTCGCTTGGGTTGGCATCAACCATGTTGGCAACGCGCCAGCGAAATTCTCTAGTAAGAAAGCTGTCATACGCTCCATTGTAGAGATGATTCCTCTATGAATCACGACAGGACGGTGCTTCTGACCATCTTCCCCTGTATACTCAAGCTGGAAGCGTTCAGGCAATAAGAAATCGATTTGCGCAGTCGAAAGTGTTTCTTCCTTCTTCAACGCTGTCTTGATTTGAACATCTAATTTAGGACCATAGAATGCCGCTTCACCTTCTGCTTCGAAGAAAGGCAAACCAAGCTCTTCAACAACCTCGCGAAGCATCCGTTGGGAAGTTTCCCACATTTCATCATCCTGGAAGTATTTCTCTGTATCCTTCGGATCCCGATAGGAAAGACGGAAACGATAATCAGTAATTCCGAAGTCAGCGTATACTTGACGGATCAGTGTAACAACGCGCGAGAACTCTTCTTTAATTTGATCCAAACGGCAGAAGATGTGCGCGTCATTCAATGTCATTGCACGAACGCGGTGTAAACCAGTCAAAGCGCCTGACATTTCGTAGCGGTGCATCGTGCCCAGCTCAGCGATCCGAACCGGCAGATCACGGTAGCTGCGCATATCACTCTTATAAACCATCATATGGTGAGGACAGTTCATCGGACGAAGGACAAGCTCTTCATTGTCCATGACCATTTTCGGGAACATATCTTCACTGTAGTGATCCCAGTGTCCGGAAGTTTTGTATAACTCAACGTTAGCAAGCACAGGTGTGTATACGTGTTGGTAACCTAGACGCTCTTCCAAATCAACGATATAGCGCTCCATTGTGCGTCTTAGTTTCGCGCCGTTTGGCAGCCAAAGCGGTAGACCTTGACCAACTTCACGTGAGAATGCGAACATTTTGAGCTCACGGCCAAGTTTACGGTGGTCACGTTTCTTCGCTTCTTCAAGCAAGTGCAAATGCTCATCCAGTTGCGCTTTCTTAGGGAACGCAGTCCCGTAGATACGTTGCAGCATTTTGTTTTTTGCATCTCCACGCCAGTAAGCACCAGCAACACTCAACAATTTGAACGCTTTAATGCGTCCTGTTGACGGCAAATGCGGTCCGCGGCACAGGTCAAAGAATTCACCTTGGTCATAAATTGTAAGAACGGAATCTTCCGGTAGATCACGGATCAATTCAAGCTTGAACGGATCTTCCATCTCGGTGAAAATACGAATCGCTTCCTCACGGGAAACAACACGGCGTGTAATCGCCAAATTTTCGTTTGAGATGCGCTCCATTTCCTTCTCAATTTTGATCAAATCTTCAGGGTTCAGCGGTGTTTCCAAATCGATATCGTAATAGAAGCCGTCCTCAATTACAGGGCCGATTCCGAGCTTAACTGCTTTATTGCCATAAATTCGCTTGATTGCTTGTGCCATCAAATGCGCTGTACTATGACGGTACATTTCTAGACCTGCTTCGCTATCCAGCGTTAAGATTTCAACATCCGCATCATGGTTCAAAGCGAAAGATAAATCCACGGATTTCCCGTTTACTTTACCACCCACTGCATTTTTCTTCAGACCGGATGAAATGGACTCCGCCACTTGCTCAATAGTCGTCCCCACTGCATACTCTCTCACTGCGCCATCTGGTAATTTTACTTGTACAACCATCTTCCCTGCCTCCTAATTGTGTAAGTGAATAGTGAATTGAACGCAAAAAAGCACACTTCATCCCATAAAGGGACGAGTGCGCTCAGCTCGTGGTTCCACCCTAGTTCGATTCGCTCTAACCCAAAGGGAAAGTCGAATCCTCATCAGCATTCGTTAACGGGAATGATTCCGGTACTGTATAGTATCGCACCTGCAAGTCAGGTCGAATTCCACAATACGGCTACAAAGGGGTAAACAATCCGATTCGCTGAAGGAGATTGCAGCCTGGTCTCCTCTCTCTGAGCAGTTCATACAGAAAGTTCTTGTCTTTGATACTAACGCCTTCGATCACTATTATAAATGGCGAGAGGGGCAAGGTCAAGGGGATAGTTGATCCTGCTTCTTAGCCTCTCCGAGATAAAGGTCGCACGTGCGGCAATAACTGCACACCGAGGTACGATCTTCGAAGATTTGCCCTATCGTCTTAATAATCGTTAATTCAGGATCCCGTGTATGAATGTAAATATTGGCAGGTGAGACTGTGATCAGTGTGCTCACGATCATATCCTCGAAATTGATGTCCTTTTCCAACATTTCCATTCGAAAGCTGGAATCAAACTCATTCGCATCAATGGGTTCCATTCGATCATTCAGAATAACGAACTCATGGCCACCTTTGTGAATGAGATGCGCTGCAGGTATTTTAGCCTCTTGAATATAGACGAAATATTGGAGAAGCGAAATAAATTCCTGATACTGGCGGTCCATCATAAACTCATCAATCGCATATTCGGCAATTTCTCTTAGTTCTTCCCTATACTCCTGAATTCGGAATTTCAGGAAACCATCCAAGCTAATCTGCGTATTCTCCTCGAGCAATGCGTTAATCTGTTCCTTGAGCAGCAGAATTCGACGAAGCCGACTTGGGGAGCTATTCATCAGCGGCAACCCTTCCAGCTCACTCTCTTGGATCAAGGATTGCTTACAGTAACCTTCGATGGCCTCGATGTCCGACTGCTTTTCATATTTAAAATCCTTGGTTATCAAGTTACGTACAATGCTGGATTCCTTGTCCGCTACAATGTGGCTCGCCAACACTTCAGCTAGGCAAGCTCGTACTTCAGCTTCATGTATATGTGGATCGTGGATCACACTTCCCGCTTCCACTTCCACATAAATAAAAGCACGTGTTTCACTCCAAGTGTAAGTAGCCGTTAACCCATTCTGGGCGATATGTAAATGCTGCAGCGCTTGCTTCACCTGCGCGCTCAGCGAACGTACATAGGATTCCTCGACATTGATTAGGGCAATTGCAAACAGTTCCATGTTGCTCACTCCTTCCATCTATGCATCCTCCTCTTAAGAGTATATGGTCGATACAAGGGAGATATACAACGAACAATTTGCCATTTGCGGAAGAAGGCTGCATGCAAAAAAGGAGCAGCACTTGGCTGCCCCTCTCAAAAATAAGGTGGCGTGTTACAACTGCTCTAGCAGAGTCTTAACCAGTAAGAATGGGAGAGCACCAATAGAGATGAAAGCAAAAAGGAATCCTTGTACAAAGCTTTTTAGCAGTTTCACAAAAATCACTCCGATCTTCAATCTCGAATTTGTGGTGTCCCCCCATTGTACTCTTATTGACCCGCGGTTACCTGAAGCATAGATTAATTTTCGCTTAAAATGATGAAGAAATTGGTGAAAACATTGATGATTTTGGGCAATTTCATTGTGTTGAGTTCACTCGAGTTAGTCGGTTTTATCGACTAACTCGGGGTGGAGGACCTTGAGTTCACTCGAGTTAGTCGGTTTTGTCGACTAACTCAGGGTGGAGGACCTCGTGTTCACTCGAGTTAGTCGGTTTTGTCGACTAACTCGGGGTGGAGGACCTCGTGTTCACTCGAGTTAGTCGGTTTGATCGACTAACTCGGGGTGGAGGACCTTGAATTCACTCGAGTTAGTCGGTTTTGTCGACTAACTCCAGATTAAGCGCCCCTCCATGTCGTTGACACCGACGACAAAAAACGCTTATCCCTACAAATCCCACGAGTGGATTTCATAGTAGATAAGCGTTGTCGATCATACCTAGCACATTTTAGTTCTGCATCACAAAATCACGATCAATCTTCACATTCTCGTCATCAAACACGCGTAGAATTTGATACTTCGTGTTCCGCTGCGCAGGAATTTTGCCTGCTTGACGGATGATGTCCAGCGTCGAGGACACGTTGACCTTGTGCGTGGTGCCCGCCGCGGACACAACGTTCTCTTCGATCATGGTGCTGCCGAAGTCGTTACAGCCATAGCTCAGCGTCTGCTTACCAACCTCTGGTCCCATTGTGACCCATGAGGATTGGAAGTTCGGCACGTTGTCCAGCATAATGCGGCTGATTGCCAATGTTTTCAAGTACTCTTCAGGCGTAACTTTCTCCGCCTTCATATTTGTGTTGTCCGGTTGGAACGTCCACGGAATGAATGCCAGGAAGCCTGGTGTGTTCAGCTTCTGCAGCAGTACATCGTCTTGCGCATCGCGGATACGCAGCATATGTAGCGCACGCTCTTCCATGGATTCGCCGAAGCCTATAACCATCGTACCCGTCGTGTGCATGCCAAGCTTGTGCGCCGTCTGCATGACATCCATCCAATCGCGCCAAGAGCCTTTCAGCTTGGAAATCTTGCGACGCGTACGGTCATCCAGGATTTCTGCTCCGCCGCCTGGCAAGGAATCAAGTCCCGCTTCATGCAATTGCCGAACGATTTCCTGAAGCGATAGCCCGTCGGAAACATCTTTCATTTTCATAATTTCAGCAGGTGAAAAGGAGTGCATCGTGATATCGAAACGCTTCTTAATTTCGCGTAAAATATTCGTATAATAACTGAATGGCAGATTCGGATTCGTACCGCCTTGCATAAGAATCTCCGTTCCATCCACATCTAAGGTCTCCTGAATCTTTTGGAAGATTGTTTCATCCGGCAATACATAACCTTCCTTGGAACCAGGTGGTCTGTAGAAAGCACAGAATCGACAATACACATCACAAATGTTCGTGTAATTGATATTCCGCCCAATCACGAAGGTCGTGATCGGATCTGGGTGCCATTTTTTCATAATCTGATTAGCCGTGTCACCAATTTTCTCTATTTGATCGGATTCGAACAGCGTAATACATTCTTCTACATCAATTCGTCCGCCTGCTTGTGCTTTATTTAAAATGCGATCGATCGGTTTCATTGCAACTCACTCCTTTACTTTCTGAAGGCTCGTATCCATTAATCGTACCATACTCATGCCAAAAAAGCAGCACAGGGCTGCTTTTTCCAGTCGTTATTCCTATCTAAATATGAATAATTTCTGAATACCACGGCACTTAACCGCGTAAAGCTTGTTCAAGATCTTCAATGATGTCTTCGATATCTTCCAGCCCCACCGAATATCTCACGAGACCATCTGTAATGCCGCGCAATAAACGTACTTCTTTCGGCATAGCAGCATGTGACATCATGGCCGGATAAGACAAGATACTCTCTACAGCACCCAAGCTCACCGCTACGAGTGGGATTTTAACTTTACTTAGCAACTTCTTCGCTTTCTCACCAGAGCCGACATCAAATGAGACGACAGCTCCATAACCAAGCGATTGCTTCTCATGAATTTCTCTACCTGGATGGTTAGGCAGACCTGGGTAGTAAACCACGTCGATATCCGGCTGCTCAGTCAGCCATTGTGCTAATCTGCGAGCGCCTTTCTCGGACATTTCCATACGGGCTTGCAACGTCTTCATACCGCGAATGAGCAGCCATGAATCTTGAATGCCGAGCACGTTCCCCATACCATTTTGAATTTGCTTCATGCGACGACCGAGGCTGTCATTTGCTACAACAGCTAGTCCAGCTAACACATCACTGTGACCGCCAAGGAATTTCGTTGCACTATGCAGCACGATGTCAATGCCTAGCTCAATGGGACGTTGATGATAAGGTGTCATGAACGTATTATCCAGCATCGTCAGCAAGTCATGTTCTTTGGCAAAAGCTGCAATCTCCCCAATGTCCGTAATGCGAAGCGTTGGATTCGAAGGCGTCTCAATGAATACGGCTCTCGTATTGGAACGTAGAGCTGCTCTTACCTCAGCGATGTTCGTCATATCTACAAACGTAGATTCCACGCCCATGCGGTTCATAATCGTAGTCAGCAAACGGTAGGTACCGCCGTACACGTCTTCCGTACAAATGACATGATCACCCTGCGACAACAACATCAACGCAGAGGAGATTGCTGCCATCCCAGAGGCAAAAGCAAATCCACGCGTACCGCCTTCTAGCAATGCGATGTAATCCTCTAATGCTTGACGCGTCGGGTTACCAGACCGTGTGTAGTCATACTCTTGGTTCGCTTCCAAATCAGCCTGATGAAAGGTTGAAGCCTGATACAGAGGCACGCTGGATGCCCCTGTCGCCTCATCAATTTCTGCGCCAAAATGGATCAGTCTTGTGGCAAATTTGCCATGTGCTTTGCGTTTTTCTTTGTCCGAAGATGAATGGCTCATGATTGTGAAGCTCCTTCCAACTCGGCTTGCGCTGCATCTAGAGCATTGGACAAATCCGCGATCAGATCATCAATATGCTCGATCCCAACAGAGAAGCGAAGCAGGCGGTCATCGACACCAATTTGCTCTCTAATTTCAAGCGGAATATCCGCATGTGTTTGTACAGCTGGGTAGGTCATCAAGGATTCGACCCCGCCTAAGCTTTCTGCGAAGGCAATTAGCTTAATATGACGAAGAATCGGTTCAATTAAGCGCGCATCCTTCACCTTGAAGGAGAATATCCCTGTGTTGCCGCTGGATTGTTTGTTCTGAATCTCATATCCTGGGTGTGATTCAAGCGCTGGATAGTACACGTTTGAGATCAACTCGTGCTGGAGCAAGAAATTGGCAATCGCTGTAGCATTCTGTTCATGACGCTCCATACGCAGAGCGAGTGTTTTCATTCCTCTCATCAGAAGCCAGCTGTCTTGCGGTCCAAGCACAGCACCGATGGAGTTATGAAGAATAGCCATTTGCTCCGTAAGCTCTTTCCCTTTTGTAACAATCAGACCCGCTAGTACGTCATTGTGCCCACCCAGATATTTGGTCGCACTATGGATAACGATATCGGCCCCAAGCTCAATTGGGCGTTGTAGATACGGTGTAAGCAACGTGTTATCAACGATGGAGACGATGCCCTTTTTACGGGCCCACGTACATACAAGTTCAAGATCCGTGATCATCATCAAAGGATTCGTTGGTGTTTCAATAACAAGACCCTTCGTATTGGACTGATACGCCCCTTCGAGTGCATCCAAATCATTCGTATCTACATAAGTAGCCGTTACACCAAAACGGGACATAATTCTTTCAAGCAAACGATACGTACCCCCATATAAATCTAAGGAAACAATCAAGTGATCCCCTTGGCTGAAATAGGCGAAAATCGTTTGCAATGCCGCCATGCCTGAGGAACATGCAAAGCCTGCATCTCCGGACTCTAGCTGAGCAATAGCGTCTTCTAGTACTTTACGCGTTGGACTTTTGGTACGCGCATAATCAAATCCAGTGCTCTGCCCAAGCTTAGGGTGGCGAAACGCAGTTGATTGATATATAGGAAAGCTAACAGCACCTGTAACAGGTTCTTCAATAGAGCCAATTTGAGCGAGACGACTTTCGATTTTCAACAAGGGAATTCCTCCTCAGGATGTGGGTGCGATTATTTTTACAATTGCGAACTTGCCCAGCTTTCATTAATGTTGACTGTCAATTCAAAAGGTGTTTCTTGATATACATAATAGTTCAGCCAGTTTGAGAACAGCAAATTCGCATGTGCTCTCCAAGTGTTGTAAGGCAGTCTGCTCGGATCGTTATTCGGGTAATAATTGTTCGGGATATCGATCGGCAGCCCTTTGGCTACATCGCGGTCATACTCCCATTTCAAGGAACAAGCATCATATTCCGAATGTCCTGTTACAAAAATATGCTTGCCATCGCGCGTTGCGACGATATATACACCTGACTCATCGGATTCTGATAAAATTTCTAAATCCGGACATCGCTCGATATCTTCACGATTAATATCGGTGTGACGTGATTGCGGTACGTTGAATACTTCATCAAAGCCGCGCAACAGCTTCGTGTTGGGAACACTCACTGTATGTGGGAATACACCAAATGTCTTCTTCTCAAGCGCATATTTTCTTACGCCGAAATGATGGTATAAGCCTGCTTGAGCGGCCCAGCAAATATGCAGGGTGGAAGTCACATTGCGCTTGCTCCATTCAAGAATCTGCGTTAGCTCTTCCCAGTAATTCACATCTTCGAAATCCATTTGTTCCACGGGCGCACCGGTAATAATCATACCATCAAGCTTATCGTCTTTAATATCATCAAACGTTTTGTAAAACATATCTAAATGTTCGAGGGACGTATTTTTTGAAGTGTGCGTTTTCGGATGTAGCAACACGAACTCCACTTGCAGCGGCGTGTTCCCGATCAAGCGCAACAGCTGCGTCTCTGTCGTTTCTTTGGTCGGCATTAAGTTAAGCAGGGCAATGCGAAGTGGACGTATATCCTGGTGATACGCGACAGATTCGTCCATGGTGAAGATGTTCTCTTGGTTTAAAATTTCTTTGGCAGGCAGGTTGTCAGGAATCTTGATCGGCATCCTGTTCACTCCTCTTCTTTAATTTAGGTTAAGTTCTTCGAAAATCTATGAGAAATGCAAAAATGACCCTCTCTGGAATCAGAGAAAGGCCATGAAAAATCAAAGTCAATGTCCTTCTCTTATCTCCCAGATTCGCTATAAATAGCGTTTCCGCAAGAATTAGCACCGTGCTCCCCTTTTTGCAAAGGTTTGTCGGTTGCCGGGTGTCATAGGGCTAGTCCCTCCACCTACTCTTGATAAGAAAATAAAACGTATGCGATTAGCATTATCATACTATAAATTAAACGAATGTCAAGATGGTTAACTTGTACGATTTCAATGATCGTAAGAAATTAGTAAATGTAGCCAACCCGCCTTAAAAATGATACAATTTGTATTGTGGCAAGCTGTTTAAGTTTAGGTACGCAAGGTTATTACTAAGGATTAGCTTTTCATAGCAGATGTTTCTAATCGAATAAGAATTTTTGAAGAAATGAGGGCTACTATGTCAACCCAAACATCGGATAATTTCTCTGCATTCGCCTCCTTACATCGTTATTTCGCCTTAATTGAAACCGACAAACCTACACTAGAGCAAGCCCAAATCGCTGTCTCACAGCTTCACCTCGTTTATGGAGCTGAGAGCGAAGATGATCTGATGAAGCGCGGTGGACCTGAGATTATTCAAATGTATACCGACGTCAAAAATAAGATTTTAAATGCCGCCAAGTAAGTTTTGGCGGTTTATTTTTTTGGCACAGACTTCGCCTATTCTCCATAAGCTAACTTAACGACAATTCCCCTTATTTCATCAAACTTTTTGGCTTGAAACAGGATATATGAACGGGTATACTAGACAAGTATTCGACACGGACGAAAAAGGAGGGCATACGCTTGGACGGAGAACCGAGGAGTAGTACCTGCAAGGCGAATAATCAATTTCAAAGTGTAGGAATGAAGTCGGTTAATCCATCATCCAGAGCATTGCTCTTCTAGATGTACTAACCGGCTGATTCCATTCAAAGGGGTGGGCAGATGAAAACACGGTTGGTTCAAAATGGTATTTTTACGTTAGTTGATGATGTTACTGCTGCACTGACACCGCCTAGCCAAGGCTTTTACTGGATTGATGCGGGGATCGAGGATTTGGAATTACTTCAACCTCTATTCCATTTGCATGATTTGGCCGTAGAAGATTGTCTAAGTGAGGAAGAACAGCGTCCTAAGATTGAATTTTATGATTCCCATTATTTTATTGTTATTAATAGTATTCGTTTCGATGATGAAGAAATTTTCTTACGTGCACTTAATTTATTTCTTAGCAAACATGTCATCATTACTGTAACACGGCAAAAAATTAATGAGCTCCGCGCACTTAAGCCCTTCCTCTGGGAGGAAGAAGTAAACAGTGCCGATCGTTTCTTATATCATTTGGTCGATCTCGTCGTCGATAACTATGTGGCGGTCGGTGACCGAATTGAAGCCAAGATTGAGAAGCTGGAAGAAGATATTCTGATGGCGACGAAGAAGTCACATTTGAATGAGATTATCGGTCTTCGTTCTGAAATTTTATGGTTGAAAAAAGTACTCGTGCCGCAACGTGACGTCATTGGGACGCTCGGTAAAAAAGAGCTCAGATTGATCGATCATCAGCTCCAGAAGTATTTCGGCGACATTTATGAGAATGCCGTCAAAATCGTCGATACATTCGATACGCTGCGCGATCTGATGGGGAACTTACGAGAAGCGTATCAATCCAGCCTCGCGAACCGCGCCAATGATATCATGCGCGTGTTTACCGCGTTGACAACGATCTTCATGCCATTGACCTTCATCACCGGTGTTTTCGGGATGAATTTCGATAATATTCTTGGCTTACATTTAACCAATCATGGGGATGAAATTGTCCTTGCCTTCATGGGTGTACTCGGCATTGCCATGTATATCCTCTTCCGTAAAAAAGAATGGCTATAAAGCGATCATTCGAGTTATTAAATACAGGGTGACTTCAAGCAAAATGCTGAGAGGTCACCTTTTTTGCATCTTGCTCACGTAAGCTTGATTTTGACAAATTTCCGCTTACCGACTTGCAGGATATCGCCATCTACCGGTGCGATTTGCGCATGAATATCAGTCAACTTCTGTTCGTTAAGTTTCACAGCTCCTTGCTCCACACTCCGTCTGGCTTCCCCATTCGATGCTTGCAAGGATAAGCTGACTAACAGCTTGATAATGGACAAGCTTCCTGCTTCCAGATGGCTGCTGTCTAGCTCTACTTCCTCAATGTCATCTGGCAAAGCGCGTTTCTGAAAAACAGTAATAAAATGCTGCTCCGCCTCCTCGGCCGCTTCCACACCATGGTACATCTCCACATACAATTTCGCCAGCCGTAGCTTAGCATCTCTAGGATGGAGCGTACCCGCTTCAAGTCCTTGCTCCAGCTCTTCGATTTCCGCATTCGATAAGGCTGTCGTTAACTCGAAATATTTGAGCATGAGGGTATCGGGAATGGACATGGTTTTACCGAAAATGTCATTCGGATGCTCATCGATACCGATGTAGTTGCGCAGGCTTTTACTCATCTTCTGAACGCCATCCAACCCTTCGAGCAACGGCATTAAGATCGCTACCTGACCTTCTTTGAGCTCATAGGCTCCTTGAAGTGTACGCCCCATCAAAATATTAAAAGTCTGATCGGTTCCCCCCAGCTCAATATCGCTTTCTAAAGAAACTGAGTCGTAGCCTTGCATAAGCGGGTAGAAAAATTCGTGCACATGTATCGGCTGATTCGCCGCATACCGCTTGGCAAAGTCATCTCGTTCCAGCATGCGAGCAACCGTCACTTTACCAGCTAGTCTTAGCACATCATCAAAGCGCAGTTCACCTAACCAAGTCGAGTTATAGTAGAAGGATGTTTTGTTTAGATCCAATACCTTGGCTAGCTGCGTCTGGTACGTCTGCGCGTTATGCTTCACATCTTCCTCTGAAAGCTGTTTACGTGTCTCCGATTTCCCTGTCGGATCGCCTATGCGCCCCGTGAAATCACCGATAATAAGCTGCACCTCATGCCCCAAATCTTGGAACTGACGAAGCTTGTGCAGGACGACCGTATGTCCGATGTGGATATCTGGTGCAGAGGGGTCTAGTCCTAGCTTTACTTTGAGTGGTGTTCCTGTCACAACCGCCTTCATAATCTTCATCTTCAGCGCTTCTTCCGGCACGATTTCCGCTGCCCCGCGTTTGAGAATACGCAATTGATGCTCAACTTGTTGCTGCTGTTCTGAAGTAAGCTTATCCCATGACAACATACGATCCCTCCATTCAATTGGTTAAAAAGAAAACAAAAAGACAACCTCAACGTCCACAAAGGGACGAGAAGGTTGTCTCGCGGTACCACCCTAATTAAAGAGATTGGTTGCACGCCCTACTGGCATGCCACTTCTCTTTCACTTAGAAAATTAACGACAAATTATTTGCCGGGTGCAAGCTACTAATGCTCGGAAGAGCACGTTCCCTCCACCAACTCAGAACTGTAATTCGGACAATATGCTTGCATCGGTTTGCACCTTCCACCGACTCTCTGCAGCAGCGGCATTTCTCCTACTTCGGGCTTCGCCCATGTTCGTCATCGCTTTGACGGATATTAGATTATTGACCATTTAATCATATCCCACAGGTCTTTGTCAATGCACATTAACTAGCGGCTTGGATCGCATTTCTTTCCTTCTCTCTGCGAAAACGTAAGCGAAGCAGACGCAGCCACTCATAGGCACGGTCTAGCTCTTTCCCCTTCAGTTCTTCCGTTCCGATAAGACTCTTGAGAACAGGTTTTAAATAGCGATCACCTTCGGATTCATACGCATTCCACGCTTTAATCTGCTCTTCCTCAGGAATGGAAGTAAGTTCAGCTTCCACGAGGGGATCCATATCGTAGCCCTCACGATCCAAATCTTCTACCCACAACAGTAATTCTCTGCGCGGCATCGTCAGATTGGCCTGAAGATCGGCCAAGCTCCCGCCTCCAGCAACGATTTCTAACAGCTTGCGTTTACTGACTTCACGATCAAGCTCAATACGCAGCTTCTGCTCCTTCTGTGCGAGTAGCCAACCCTCAAACTTCACCGTATCCACATAGTTGGTAACCCAATCCAAGGGAAAACCGTTCGTGGACGAGCATTCGCCAATCCGGCTCAGCAATTGATCAGCGTACTGCGCCGTTTTCTGCTCACCAAACCCGGGAATTTGCTGAAGCTCTTCCTTCGATTGCGGCAAGAACACGGAAATCATCCGTAGGACACGGTTCGTTGCGAGGATATATGGTGCCTTCTTCTCCCGAGCAGCCTGCTCACGGCGCCATGCACGCAGTGATTCAAACACCTCTTCATTCGGATTCTCCTCACAGTAATACGTTAGCATTTGTGTCATTTTCGCTTTACCTGATAGACCTTGCGTAAGATCTAATTCCGTGTGAACTAATGGCCGGAAGCCGCTTCGAATTTTCTCGCGTAAGCCCTGCCGGAACGCAAATAGCATCTCATCCCAGCTAATACCTTGGAACCATTCATCTTGCGCAAGCTTACCAACCAAGTCAGGTTCACTCCAATACACGCTCCAAATTCCTTGTTCCTCGACAATAGAAACCTGTGCGGAAATCACTTGCCCATCCCCCGAATTCTTCTCTAACGTGTTCAAAAATACAATGTTCATCTCTTTCCATGCCTCCAGACGTTTTTATGAAATGTGTGTGAGAAAAACGAAAAAGCACCTCTTCCGCCCGTTAGGCAGAAAAGGTGCTTCCCATTTCCAATATCCAAATCATACCATGTTTGTCAGTTAGGCGCAAGAACCGTTTTGCCACCAGACCCTTATCGGTTATAATAGACCCATACTAGAAAGAGAATGGAGGGCCCTCATGTCTGATTATGACTTTTTATATGATCATCAAGAAGAAACAACAACGCGTTTTGTCTGTTTCGTTGGCAATGCTTTACACCGTTTTGACCTCGCTATCATGACCACTACCCGTTATTATGGCAAGAAGCTGGTCATCGATTTGCAATCGGGCCGCAGCGCTGTGATTGGGCCGGACGATTTGAACGAAGAAGGCTACCTCGAGCATGTCTTTAAGATCAACGAAGAACAAGCTCAAGAGCTTACCGAATTTTTATCCCAAATTATCGGTTCCATACATTTCACGGATATTTAAGGGATTGGCGGGGGACACTGGAAAAAGCATAACCTGAAAAGGAGGCTTATCCATGCCCAAAAAGTCATCACAGCGTAACCATGTAGAAGGATTAGGCTTCCTCTCAGAGGACCGCCTCGCCGCGTACACAGACCTCAAGACCGTAGAATCCCAACGGAACGATATGATCCCCGAGGAGTTCCCCGAAGGGCCGTACGGCACAAGTATGATGTCAGAATCCTTGGGAAAAAGCACCCCTTGGCGAGAGGATCAACGCCCTACCAACCGTTTTGCTTATGAGAATCGTGAGCTGCACGAAGGTATTACAAGGGACTATCCTGGAGCAGATGATGCAATCGGAGAGTCTACTGAGGGCTTGTCCTAAACGAGAAACGCCACGAACACCCCTTTGACGGGTGTTCGTGGCGTTTTTTGTTCACTTCGTTATTTACCAAGCAGTTCCAAGTGTCTGCCGATATGATGACGTAATCCTTCTGCGAAGGTATCTTCTTGATCAGCCAATGTTTGGAAGAATTCGTCCGCAAATGTGCGGCTTCCTTCTTCATTTTTCGCTTGAAGAAGCAGTCCATACGTGATATGCAGCAATTGACGCGCATTGTTTTCTTCCATGTAATCTGGCAGCCCCGCATCAGTTACTTCGTTAAGTGGAGCAATTGCGCTGATATCTGTCGTTACGTGGTAGTACGCTGTTGCCTCGACGAAGTGGTCAAGGGCATATTGGTGCATACGGCGATAGAGCGTAGGATTCACTTTTGCTACAACACGTACCGCTTCAAGCCAATTTGTACCGGCTGTTTTGATGTGGAATAGGCCATTCGTGTATTGTCCAATCAATGGGAATACACTGAATTTATCACTGCCGGAATGGATACTTAGCTTATATTCAAAATGAACAGCAATCGCTGCATGACTAGCTAGCTCACGCTCAAATTGCGCGATATCTCCGATGTAGTCGATCCCTTTTTGGAACTCCCCACAGAAACGTGGCGCCATGCTGAAGATTGTAACACCACGATCACGCAATTCATTGGCTACCAAGTAATGTGCCTCAGGGGAAGTTGGTGTCGCTGTTTCATCAATGGAAATTTCGAAATCAACCGCACGATCAAGTGTAACGATATACTTGCGATAGATCGCTTCCATGAAATTAATGGCTGCATCATAAATTAATACATCTTTCTTCAAAGCTTCTGCTGTATAGGCAAGAGTAGCTCCCGGTACATTCGCTGCTGTTTGCAGGTAGCGCTCTTCATAGCGGCTGCGCAAGCTAGCTGGCAGTTGCTCGTATTTCGCTGCGATTTCTGCTTCGCTCAAGGATTCAATCGTATTGTCGATATTCTCGGAGCAATCTAGTGTCAACATCGTAAAACCAAGACGCAACGCGTACTCGATGTCCTCTTCTTTCTTCAAGTGGTCGCCGTCAGCACCGTATCCGTCGGTGTATCCTTCTTGCAGAACCGCATAAGCCGCTGCATCCAATACATCCTCATAGGTACGGCCTGTCAACGCAAGCTCACGAATACTTTGTTGCGCCAAAACAGGACGAATATCTTTACCGCGGATCGTTTGGATATGACCAGGACTTGCGATACCAAGTCGATCGCCTAAACCCATTGTCGCTACTTGTGTTCCGAACGCTTGTGGCGCTGTGTATGGTAAAAATTGATTGATAATCAAGCGATTTTCATGTGTGAGTGGAGCTACTTTCTCGCCGTCTACGATTTCACCTTGCAGCTGGTCAAACAATTCGCCAGAACCCACGATGATTAGTCGTTTCCCCTCTGTTGTGCGTACCATCAGCAATGTTGTATCTCCCACTTGCGTTAGGGAAGACGCATACACTTTAATAACTTCGGATGAGAACTCATTTACTTTTCCTGCGCGTACTGCTTCTATAAGTGCGTTCATGTTCAATTTCCTCCTATTTGTGCAAGCGTTTGCGATTCCATCTATACCTTCATTTTATCGCAAGTTAGGAGCGTTTTCTCTTCATCTATTCCTATTTTCCGCAAAAACTATTCATATTTTTTACTGGTATTTATGATATACTTCAGTTACCTCATTTCCAAACAAGGAGCAGCGCCTATGTCACGTACCGTCACCTTCGGCAATGAAGATGAAGGCCCTTTCTACATCCAGCATATTCATCGCACTGGCCCTTTCGAGAGAACTCAGCACATGCATGATATGTATGAACTCTATTATTTATACGAGGGAGAACGCATGTATTTCATACGCGATCGTTCCTATCTCATTCTTCCAGGAGATTTGGTTCTCATCAATCGACGTGAACTTCATGCCACTTCCGATTCAGATAAACTCGGTCATGCGAGAGTCGTCATTAATTTTAGCGACAGCCTATTGGAAAACACGAAAGAAGCAGCACCTTTCTTACTGGATGCTTTCACGCATGATACGCCTGTATTGCGGCTCGATCTGCCTACTCGGCGACTTGTTGAAGAGATGCTAGGCAAGTTAATTCATGAGGCCAAGGAGCCTGCGATGGGGCAAACTTTTGCCATAACGCACTTTTTAATCGAGTTGTTGTTATTCACGGCACGTTTCGTTCGCATACATCCCGTCACTTCACCCGAGCACGTATCTCCCCTTCACCGGAAAATATCCACGATTGTACGGTTTATAAACGACCATTTCGCTGAACCGATGCGACTTGAGGAGCTTGCAGAACGATTCGAAATCAGCTCTGCTTATTTGAGCCGGATGTTTAAGGAAATCACAGGATTTTCATTGGTTGAATATGTGAATCTCGTTCGTGTACAAGAAGCTCAGAGGCTGCTGGCTACGACGAGGCTCAAAGTCATCGTGATCGCAGAGCAAGTCGGTTTCGGTTCCCTCGTGCAATTCGGACGTGTGTTCCGTCAAATGACAAAAATGACCCCGCTGCGATATCGGCAGTCAGCTGTTTTGACATAGCTAGGCAGAACATAAAAAAGCCCGCATCATGCGGGCTTCTCTTCTAACTAATCTAATCGTTTAATACGGATCATTAAACTTTTATAATCACCACGCAAGCTTACAGCAAGGCCGAGATTCATGAGTGTTGAGCCATGACGGACAAAGGGTTCACCTTCATCTATAGTCACCGCGTAGGCGGCATGAGACACAAGGTCCTGTAGAAGCAAATGCCGCACTTCAGAGCCAAAATGCTGCGATTGCAAGAATGTAAAAACAATGCTCTCATTCCGTTCCGTACTGTTATACTGATAAGCCGCTACATTTGAATCTCGCAATGATGACAGCCGATACAAATCACCATTGAGAATAACAGGCCTAATCTCCTTATATAGCTCCACATATCTCTTCGCTTCATCCAATTCTTCCGTCGACCATTTGCTGATGTTCGCCCCAATGCCTAAACCGCCCATCATTGCGCTATGGAATCGATAGGATAGGGGAAGACTCCTGCCGTTAAAGCCATGTGGTGATTCCGTCACCCAACACATCATGACAGAAGGACTGTAGGCGTAGGAGAACCCCTCCTGAATGGATAAACGGTCGCGGGCATCCGTGTTATCACTAATCCATGCTTGATCGGCATAGCGGAGAATGCCTAGATCAATTCTCGCACCGCCGCCCGCGCAAGTCTCAAATTCCACATGGGGGAAGCGTCCCCTGAGTTCAGACCAAATGTCATACAAGTGATGGACATGTTTGATCCACATAGAGCCATCAGCATCCTGACATGAGGCCATCGTGCCTGGCTCTGTCACGGTTCGGTTCATATCCCATTTGATAAACCGGATATCATACTTTGTAAGTAAGGTCGTCATGAAATGGAGGACAAATTGTTTTACTTCTGGCAGCCCCAAGTTCAACAATAATTGATTGCGCAGCTGCGTACCTTCGCGTGTCGGGAATTGATACACCCATTCCGGATGTGCTCGGAACAAGTCGCTATCCGGATTGACAGACTCCGGCTCGACCCATAACCCGAATTCCATGCCTAGTCCCTTTACGTGGTCGATTAACTCCTCAAGACCGTTGGGGAATTTCTCTGCATTGACATACCAGTCGCCTAAGCCCGCTCGGTCGCTATGGCGCTCGCCGAACCAGCCGTCGTCGACAACAAAACGCTCCACACCTAAACGAGCTGCCTGCTGGGCCAGCTCCTTTTGCCCTTCCACAGTTACAGCGAATTCCGTCGCCTCCCACGAATTGTACAGCACTTTGCGCAGCTTACTTGTGGGCAGCACATAATCATTCTGATACTGGTGCAGATTACGGCTCATCTGACCGAATCCACCAGATGTGAATCCGCCGACAAATACAGGAGAAGCATATACTTCCCCCGGTGCGAGCACAAAGGAGCTGTCAAAATCGTTCACGCCTCCAACAATTCGCACATGCCCGAATGTCGTTTTCTCGGCAACGATTTTCCAGTTTCCGCTCCAACCAAGAGCTCCGAACCAAACGCGCCCCGATGTTTCGTCCGCTTGTCCATTATCAATGGCGAACCATGGATTAGCGTGTGGGCCCGTGAAGCCTCTGCGTGATTCCAGCACCTTTTTCCCTTCGGATAAGACTGTCGATCTTAATTGATATTCACCTGCCCAGCGACCTGTCACATGCGTCATGCGGTAATCAGGCAGAGCCTGTACCGTCCAAACAGCCGCCATGATCTGCTCTATGCGAACGGACTCGTTCAGCCCATTATGCACTTGCACATATCGCTCAATGAGATCATAAGCGGGCAAGACCTTGTAATGAACATCTACAAATAACGGATAGTAGGCATCTGCCATGCGAATTACAATTTCATTTTCGCTTACAATTCGGTAACTTTTATACCCCAACCTCAAGTCCCGTACACCGTCTGCAAACGAAACTTTCAACGCTGGCTCCGCATAATTGCATCCGCCCCATCCTCCATACTCCTCCGTCTCCCGATCGATTTCCGCGTCGAAGGAGCTGTGTAACCTGCCCACCAGTAGATATCCGCACTCCGAAGCCTCAATATGGTCTCCCCAATACAAATGCTGAATCGTACCTTTCTCATTGATCCCAAACACATACGATGATTGAGCGGTGCGAATTTCGAAGATGTTTTCTTTTTCCAAATAGGTTATAGGCACCTCAATTGCCTCCTTGTACTATCCTTTGATCGCGCCAGCGGCAATCCCTTTAATGATGAATCTCTGCATGAACAAGAAAAAAATGATAATCGGAATCATTCCCATAACCGCGTAAGCAAAAGCCAGATTTAAGTCACTGCTGTATTGACCAAAGAAAAAGTACTGCTGCAGTGGAATCGTGCGGTAATTTTTATCTTGTAGGTAGAGTAGTGGAAGTAAGAAATCGTTCCAAATGTACAACACATTAAGTACGAGAACCGTAGCTGTAACCGGTTTGAGCAATGGCATCACAACGCGGATAAAAATACCTGGTGTCGAACAGCCATCTATCCTAGCGGCTTCCTCAATTTCACGCGAAATTCCTTTCACGAAACCTGTGTAAAACAGTACGCCCATCTGCACACCGAAACCGCCGTAGATCAGCGCTAGCCCCCAATGTGAATTTACAAGATGAAATGATTTTCCAATTTGATACAATGGCAGCATAATGACTTGAAAAGGGACCATCATACCCGAGAGGAACAAAATAAAGATAAAGCTATAAAACGGCTTATTTCTACGCGCTATGGCATACCCAGCCAGTGCTGAAGCGAAGATAATCAGCGTAACGGAGATGGCCGTTACAGCTAAGCTGTTTAACAGTGCTGCGGGATACTTGGATGTACTCCACGCATGCGTGTAATTCGCAAAATTCAAGCTTGTCGGAAGCGAATAAAAGGAATCGAAGGTTTGCTTCGCTGTTTTGAGCGACATCAGTAATGCGACATACATCGGAAACACAAACAGAATAGCTAGAATTGCAATCGCAGCGAACGTGCTGTATCGCGTTATTTTCATTACATTTCCACTTCCCGTCTTCTGAAAATGGATAATTGCACAATCGTGACGATGACCAAAATGACGAAGAAAATCATCGATAACGCCATGCCATAACCTGCTTTAAAGGAGTTAAACGCTGTTTTATAGACAAACGTTGTAATGACCTCCGTAGCAAAGCCCGGCCCTCCCTGCGTGGTTACCCAAACGAGATCAAACACTTTGAGTGAACCCGTCAACACGAGCAGCAGATTGATCGTAATCGAGGGCGCAAGCAGCGGTAATGTCACATGCCAGAATGCTCGGCCTACTCCAGCCCCGTCCATTTTCGCACTCTCTACAAGCTCGCTCGGAATTCCCTGTAAACCAGCGATATAGATAATCATAGGTGCTCCCACGCCCTGCCACAGGGCTACAAGAATCAATCCGAACAAAGCATGATCCGGATTACCAAGTGGACTGGTCACATCTAATCCGAATATGGCCAGCAATTTGGGAAAACCTGTGCTGAAATTGTATTTCCAAATAAATGCAGATAATACAACAGAGAGAATGCTCGGCAGGAAGAAAATCGTCCGAAACACGTTCTTAAACTTCAAATAAGAATCCAGAAGCAATGCCAGTAGAAGAGATAGCACATTCACCAGTACCATTAAAATAAATGCATATTTAAACGTATTTCCAAGCGCGGCCCATACATCCGAGTCTTGAAAAGCATGCACGTAATTTTCCCAGCCAATATACGTCAGCTTACGTGAAACACCGTCCCAACTTGTGAAGGAATACCGCGTGCCTATCACAAATGGAATGAGAACTGCTAACGTAAATAACAGAATACCCGGAATAAGGAACAGAACATACCAGAACTCACCACGGATCATTCGTTTCATATTTCCCATAAGTTATTCCCTTTCTCATGAATAAAGGCATAGGCAGAAGCCTATGCCTTTATAACGCTTTCGTTATTTGTGGTTTTTGGCAACCCAGTCATCGAGATCCTTAATGATTTGTTCAGGCGTTGCTTTCTTGAAAAACACCTTTTGAACATATTGTGTAAATTGTGAGTTCCAATCAATTGTCGAGGTAATAAAGGATTGAGAATCATAGGTTAATCCTTTATCAAAATACGGCTTAAGATCATTAACCGCTGGCGCGATGTCTGTTGACGCGCCTTTGACAAAGCTAAGCGAGTTAATATTTTTCACCCAGGCATCTCCGCCTTCTTTGCTGGCCATGAATGAAAGGAATTTCAACGCTGCTTCTTTATTCGCTGATTTGCTGTTCACGGCAAGAGAGGCATCAGGGTTGAATTCAAGCTTATTCAAGCTTTCATCATTGCTGAACGGATACGGGAAGTAGCCAATGCCTGTTTTATACAATTCCGGATTTTTCTTCTGAATATCCGCTAATGGCCATGTACCCATGTACATCATACCAACGTCGCCTTTGGAGAAGAGGTCAACAACACCGTTATAATCGACACCAAGCTGATCCTTGTTACCAAGGTCAAACAACTCTTGTGCATGTGCGATAACCGTTTTGGACGCAGGGTTGTCAGCGAATTTCGCTGTGCCCTTTTCCACTTTGGTGAAGAAGTCCGCTTGTTTCTCGACCAAGACCGTGTTACTCGGCAGATCTCGGCTCAACCACATGGCTAACGTCCAGTTGTCCTTCCAGCCAAGGGCGAAAGGAGTTTTGCCCGCTTCCTTTATTTTTTTGGCTGCAGCAATCATCGCATCGTACGTTCTAGGAACTTGGAGCCCGAGATCACTGAATATTTTCTTGTTATAAAATACGGCAATCGGTGTAGCGTTAACTGGCATAATATAGTTTTTGCCGTCGGTCGCTTGCGCTTTCAGTATGCTCGGATCGAAGTTGGACATGAAATCTTTCCCCGTCAAATCTTCGAGATACCCGCCGTCATGCAGCAGCTTTGTATTGCTTCCTGCATTTAACGTAAATACGTCTACGATGTCGCCGCTAGCTATTTTCGTTTTGAGTAACGTGTAGTAATCATCATATTTAACAGGCTGAACCTCGACCTTAATGTTAGGGTTTTGCTTTTCGAACTGCTCGACGATTTTGGCTACACCGTCCGTGACATCACTTTTGAAATGCATAAAGGAAATTGTTACAGGCTTCTCTACTTTTGCCGTTGCCGTAGCAGCAGGTTTATTCTCGCTGCTTGCAGCTGGCGTTGCCGTACTTGTCGCAGTGCCGTCGCTGCCGCAAGCTGATAATAAAAGGGCCACCATCGTTGCCGAAACACCTGCACTTGCCATCTTTTTCATATCTTTACCCCTCTTCCTCGTTTTCGGTTTAGAACTGTGAGCTCTCGTTCTGAATCCTATCTTACCCGTAGAAAGAAGGAATCGTAATAAAATAAATTGTCGTTCTGATGTTCAAAATTTTGGTATTACGTCTTCGCCGTATACTTCTCTCGGTATTCCGAAGGCGTTTGTCCCGTGAACTTTTTGAATACTTGACTAAAGTAACGTTGATTCTCATAACCCACAAGCTCGGAAATTTCGTTAATTTTATATTCGGACGCATGGAGCAGCTCACAAGATTTTTCCATCCGCTTACGCGTCACATACTCGATAAAATTCTCAGAGGTCACGGATTTAAATTGCTTACTCAGGTAACTTGGATCCAGATGAAAGCGTGTGGCAATGTCGATCAGACTGATGTCTTCAAAATAATACGTATCCAAATAAGCAGCAATCTCGTGTATGGAATGAACAGACGGGGCCGTACCCTTGCTCGCATGATATTCCTCCATAGCATCCGTGAACTGTGCCAGAAAGTGGTTGAACTGACTGTCATCCACGACACTAGTAACCGATCGAGCATCAAAAAGCTGCGGATACGCAAGAGCCATTTCTGTCATTTCAGCAGCGGCTATCTCTGTTAGCTTTTTAAGTGTCCGCTGCCCCTCACGTATGGTCAGTCCACTCCGTTTTTCCGCTTTGTGCAGAAAATTCCGCAGCAGTTCGCGACACTCGCCCCCATTCCCTGCTGCAAGCGCTTGCTGCAGGGTCTTCAGCTCAAATACCGTTAACAACTCCGACCCAGCAGGTGTCGATGATGTTGCTTGTTCTGGAGAGCTCAGCGAGAAACAGGTCGCATGAAGCACATTGTTTCTCAGTTGCTCATTGGCTGTGTCAAAAGCATCCGGCAAACGCTCCAACGTACTGAACAGACCGCTTAAACCAGCGACCACATCTAGCTGCAGCATCTGATTTATCGCGTTATGAAAGGAAGTGAGCAAATCTTGGATCTGTGACTCATCGTAGGCAGAATCAGGTACATACAAACAAAGACTCATTCTGTCGTCTGATTTGTAGATGTACGGAGCAACGTCCTGACCGGTTGAGGTGAGGACTTCGGGCAAGATATTTTCGATGCTGTACATTAACAAATCTGCATTGCCATGAAATTTCATTGTGGAAATGTCATGGAATTTCCGAAACATACAGACTACTAATCTAAAACTGCCTCTAACGCAGGAAAGTGAAAGTTCTTCCGCTTGGGACTGAATATCAGCCACATTCGTGATACGCCGGCTGGTCACATGCCCCAGGAACACCTCTCTGCGGAGTTGCCACATGTCTTGCGTGAATTTCTTTTGCTGCTGCAGTGTCAAATGGTTGTGACTGGCCTCCATGGCCTTCACTAAAGCCCCCTTCAAATCCGACAAGGAGACCGGCTTCAGCACATATTCGCAAGCCTGATAAGTGACTGCAGCTTTCATATATTCATATTGGGAATAGCCGCTAATGACGATCACCTTAATCTCAGCATAGTTCGTGTACAAAGCTTCGAGAAACTGTTGACCGTTCATGACTGGCATGTTCATATCCGTTACAATAATGTGAGGCTTGCTAATCCGAATAAGCTCCAACGCTTCTTCGCCATGCCGCGCTTCTGCAATAACCTCCACATCCAGAACAAGCTCACTAATCATTTTACAAACAGATTTCCTTCCCAACGATTCATCATCCACGACCATTACTTTGTACAAAGCTGTCACCTCCATTATGATTGTAAGGAATTCGGATACGAATCGTCGTCCCGATGCCCATCTCACTCTCGATGTCTAGGCCAAAAGGTGCTCCATAAACCAGTCTTATTCGTTCATGAACGTTCTTGAGCCCGATCGATACACCGTAGAAGACGTCAGACGATTTATTCTCAAACGATGACCGCAGCGCAAGCAGCTTTTCGGTATCAATACCAGGTCCGTTATCTTGGACCGTCAGTACAACGGAATCCGCTTCCCGCCGCACGCTCAAGCCAATCCGAAGAGACTGCTCCTCCTCCCGCTTGCTAAACGCGTGTACAATGACATTCTCTATAATTGGCTGCATGACGAATCGAATAATGGCACAGTCCATCAGATCAGCCGCAACGTCGAACTCAATCTGCAGCGTCTCCTCAAAGCGAAGCTGTTGGATGTACAAGTAGTTATTCACGTGCGCAAGCTCTTGACCTATCGTCGATGCAACATTGCCTTCATAGAAGCTATAACGGAACATATCGCCTAAAGCACGGCACATTTCGTGAATTTCATATTCGTCTATCAGTACAGCCTTCCCACCAATCGTCTGAAGCGTGTTGTATAAAAAATGCGGATTAATCTGCATTTGCAATGCAAGAATCTGCGCTTCTTTATTGCGTAGCTGCATTTCGTATTTGGATTCAATTAGCTCGCGGATTTTATCCGTCATGAAGTTAAAATTACTCGTTAGCTCCGAGATATCATCGCGATAATTGGTATTCTGCTGAAGACTGACATGAAAATTGCCTTTGCGAACAGCTTTCATCGCTTTTCCCAGCAGCTTGATGGGTCGGGTAATGAAATGCTGCGCGAGAATTGAAAGCAGTGAAATACTCAGCATTACGAAAATAAACGCCACAACAGTCGTAAGCAGAATGTTCCTGCGGTTCTGTTCCAGTTCAGGGTTCGGATATATGATCGAAAGCGCAATATTGCCATAATTGAGGTGGGATGTACCGACAAGTAAATCTTTCTTCTTCATAAACTGGATGTCCTTAGGATTATTTTGCGAGTTGAACTCCGGTTTTTCGTATTTCGGTACGATCTCAGCATATTGGCCATTGGTCTGATAAAAGGGCTCGCCGCTGGCATTCTGCAATACGATGACATTCGGTGAATGATTGTTCGCTTCAATCATTTTGCCTAATTCCTTGCTCTGGATATAGAAAATGAGCGTACCGAACTTCGTTCGGTAGAATGGATCATAAATTGGAATTGAATACACGAAGAAATCCTGTTGTAAGGTTGCGTCTTTATACGTAAACATGAGCGCTTGCTGAAATGGCAAATCGAGCATCTCCTTGTAATGAGGAATGCTCTGATCTATTTTGACAGACTCGTAGCTAGCTGCTCTTGACCAAGAATCTTCTAACTTGTTTTCTTTGCCAAAAATCATAATCTTAATAATGTCTTTATTTTTATTTTGAATGAGCAAATTATAATTTTTAATGGATTCTCTGAGCAATATGATGTCGGCATCATTATAATTAGCCCCATGCTCCATGAGATTTAGAATGCGTTCAAAACCATATATTTGCAGAGCAGAAGAAGATATATTGCTAAAATATTGATCTAGATACCCCGATAAATACTCCGCATTCTGGTCTGAGCTTCGGAACATCGAATTTTCCAAAGACTGCGTGCTTGATTTATAAAAAATCATGGAGAGTACCAGCATAGGGATCAAGGAAATCAGGACACTGCTCCAAACAATTTTGGTACGTATGCTCCGATTAATAAATAGCCATCTGATCATGCCATCCCAACTTCCCCTTTTGCTCCAAATAAAATTCCATCGATTATACCACATTGTAACATCTATCCCGCTTCTTACAATTCAACTTTTTGTATTCTTGATGTTCAAATTTTTGGTAATGAAAAACGTTAAACAGGTACCCAGCGTCTAAACACTTCTTGTACGTGTTTAGACGCTGGGTACCTGTTATTAAAACCTCAAGTTACTTTTTATTTTTGTCCAAAATCGTAGTAGCTTCTTTACGGAAAGATGTTGCCGCTTCTTGAACCGTTATTTTCTTGTACATGATTTTCTCAGCGGTATCTTTAAGCAGCTTCTCGATCTCAATGGAACCGACTGGGTTCGGAGGATCCATCGGCGCGCTGTTTTTCTCAGCCCACGCCACGTAGTCAAAAACTTTTATTTCATTTGGGCTTAACAGCGGTTTCAAAGCTTCTTTTACTTTGGATGCTACTGGTACTCCGCGCTCGCCTTTAATGATTTTATTTGCTTCAATATCATTAATCCAGAAATCAATAAATTTAGCGGCTTCTTCTTGTGCTTTGGAACTACTTGAGATGGACCAGTACATACTTGGTTTCAAGAATAACCCTTTGTTTGCATCCGGGCCTGGCATTGGCTGCAGGACAAGCTCACGTTTAGATGCCGTAGCTAGACCAATGAACTGATTAGACCACCCGTTGGATGAAATGGAATTACCCAATGTCAACTCGTCATCTTCGGGTGTGCCTTTCTTTTGCGCAGCTTTATCAAGCGCCAGCACGCTACCAGCGTCATAATATTTCTGAGAGCGATTGAAATAATCAACAAACAGCTTATCGTCGGTATAACCAAGGGCAGTCCCTTCTGCGTTATACATTTTTTGACCAAGTGTACGCAGGTAATAGGGGAAGAATACATCATCTCGGAAGCCGCCCGTGATTTTGCCCGCTGCTTTGGCTTTAGCCGTAATCTCATCCAAATCATTCCATGTCCAGTTCTTCTCAGGAGGCGTAATACCTGCCTTTTTCAACATCTCGAAGTCCATCATGCTGGTTAAAGCATTAACCCCTAAGTTCATAGCAACGAGCTTCCCGCCTACTTGACCGCCTGAAACTGCATTTGGACTTACATCGTCCACGTTAAGAATTTTACTCTTCGTAAAAGGTGTCAAATCCGCTAATTGGTTTCTTCCACCGTATTGTGTCAAATAAGAGATGTCCATTTGTATAATATCTGGCAGTTGATTCGCAGCTGCTTGAGGCGCTAGTTTCTTCCAATAATCATCGAAAGCCGCATATTCAGCTTCAATTTTCACATTCGGATGTGCTTTCTCATACATTTCGATAACTTTCAGCGTATAATCGTGGCGCGCTTGACCGCCCCACCAGGCCATGCGGAGCTTTACTGGATCCTTACTTGTACTGACAGTTGCACTAGGAGTCGTTGTTGTTGTTGGCGCTGTTGTAGCTCCTCCACTTTGGTTACTAGAAGTACCCGAAGAACAAGCGGTTGCTGTGAAAATCATGGATAATGACATGAATGTAACTACTGCCTTTTTCATGGTTTTTCTCCCCTTTGTACGTACATTTCGGAAACCGTAATCGCTTACATTTCTATTATCTGCTAAAAATTAACATTCGGTAATTAAAAAAACCGTCTTCTTTGTTCAATTTTCCGTTTACGCTACGTGTGAACTCAGTAACCTTATTCCAGCGGCCCTTATCTCAACTTCAAATTCAAATTCTACTTCTACTTCTACTTCTACTTCTACTTCTACTTCTACTTCTACTTCTACTTCTACTTTTACTTCTACTTCTACTTCTACTTCTACTTCAAATTCTACTTCTACAGCCAAACCTTCCTCCACCGCATCAAACAAAATAAATGGATTTTATGTGGTTATTATTGCTGGTTAGCGCCATTTCGGAGCAATAGATGGATTTCATACAGCTAATTTCCGCTAAAACCCACCAAACGAGCAATTCTTCTCAAATTAGCTGTATAATTTCCATTTATTCACTAGAAATAATAATAATCAGCAAAATTAACTGTATTTTTTACATTAATTTGAAATCTAGCTATTCAACTGACCACACTACTTCTATCTACTTCTATCTACTCCTACCTAACCCGCTACCAGCATGCCACAAATCACACCTTATTCAATAAGGGGCATGGCTTGGCTTTTCTAGAAAAAAAGACAGTACCCGATTACAGGCACTGTCCCTTACTTGATCACTTATCCGATTAATCTCGCTAATCCCTTATACGCAATTTCATCGAATTTGCTAATGACCTTCTCCCGATCCATCGCCCACGCGCAATCTTCTAGCGCACAAGCAACCGGCGCATCCAAGCGAATCGTTGCCAGATCCAGCGAAAGATGCAGCATATCCAGCTCCGCTTCGATCTTCGCACGCACACCCTTTGGAAGTGCAGCTAAGTTCTCGAGAATACCGGCAATGTTCACATATTCATTGAGCAACTTGGTTGCCGTCTTCTCCCCAATCCCTTTGACCCCTGGATAATTATCTGCGGTATCCCCCGTTAACCCCTTCAGATCAATGATTTGAGCTGGGGTTAGGCTTTTCTCCTCCATGAGCGTTTCTAGCGTGTACACCATGTAGTTGGATTGCCCTTTTTTCATAATGATAACTTCGGTATTCTCATCCACCAGCTGGAGCATATCATGATCCCCGGTTAAAATCTGGACTTTCGTGTGGGGGCTGTAGAAACGAGCCAAGGTGCCGATGCAATCATCTGCTTCATAACCAGGTACGCCGACATTCGGAATACTGAAGCTGGCTGTCACTTCTTTGACTAGGTCAAATTGTGGGATTAACTCTTCGGGAGCAGGTCCACGATTCGCTTTGTAAGCTTCAAATTTCTCCGTGCGGAAAGTCTTGCTTCCCATATCCCAACAACAGACGACGTGAGTCGGTTTGAACGTGCCGATTGCATCAAGCAAATATTTCAGAAATCCGTAGACACCGTTAATCGGCACACCATGATCCGTTCTCATGATATAACCGCTTGATGATGTTGCATAATAACCGCGAAATAATAAGGCCATGCCGTCTACGAGCAGCACAGTTTCAGATGAATTTTGTGACATTAATAATAGCTCCCATTCCTGTGAAGATATGAATTCATTACAATCAGTATAGCACGGCATACCGATTCCCGACACGCAAAAACCCGCCATCAGCAAAAGTTACCAATGACGAGTTACACAGGGATCTATTCAAATATATCTTTCAAAACCCTTAACAAATTTTAAGTTCAATGATTTCCTGACCATAGATCGGCAGCGATAAGACACAAGCCCCCGCTTGCAATTCACGTCCTGTTAATCTTCCTACTTCACCGTCGGTGAACAACAGTGTCACTTGATAGGTGAACTCAGGGTTCACCCAAGGGATATAAATAGCACACGATTCAGATTCCACATCTCCCCGCAGTGCAACGACGACGCCTTCGCCATTGGCATTGATTTTCCCCCACCAATGCCAATCCTTGTCAGTCGGCTCCGGAACTCCGCTCCACTGGAAGTTGCGGTAAATATCATACTCCATTTGCAGCCTTCTTAACAGGTCAAACCGCTGTTTATAATGGTTAAGATTCTCCTCAGTCAGAGAGGCCAAATCCCCTGCGAATAGCTGCGGCGCTCCCATCAACCAGCTGCAGATTTGTCTATCTTGAATTTGCGTAGTCAAGCTGCCTCGCACATTCACGGTTGCTGCACCATAATATTCTATACATTGCAGCGGTAATCCGCGGTGAGCATACAACTGAACGCGTGCCTGGTAACAACCAGCAATCAATTGCTGGCTCAGCTGCTCCGGATCATAATCCCAATCCTCACGATAGCGTTCCTTCCAATGACCTACACCGGAATAATCGTTAGGAGGGATGTGATACGTATCCGCATGTTGAAGTGCCGCAAGATCACAAGGAACACCTGGTGTTCCCCAATAGATTTCATGGGTTATTTCTAACGTAATACCCGGGCTTCCTGCTCGAATGCGATCTTGCGCAGCTAGAAGGCCACGAAGTCCGCGAAGCAAGGATTCCTTCCGCGTTCGGCTCTCATGGCCTTGTCCGATATCGCCGAATTTAATGTTGGTGAAGTCTTGTTTGAAGTACGATACGCCATATTCTTGGGAAAGACTCACAAGATCATCCGCATAATAGTCTCGCCACGGGCTTGTAAAGCTCATCCCATAACCACCTAATCGTTTGAGCCACGGGACGCTGAGTCCGTCAGGAATATCTCTTAAATCCTTCGATTGTTCATCCCGGAATGTGGACACCCACAGTCCCAGCTCTAGACCAGAAGCCTTTATTGACGCACACATGCCTTTAAAATCAGGAAACAACGCCAGGTCAGGTTCAGTACCTAGACGCCCACGCTGCCAACCATCATCAATTTGCATGGTTTGAAATCCTGCTTGGACTGCCAAATCGGCTAACTCCAAGATGATGGGCTGGTCAATATTGGGCCCGAAATTTGACCATGTACACCAAAGTGGTGCGATTCGTTCGATGGGAGCACGTGCCAAGTGCAGTTCATGCCGCAGGAAGGATTGAAACTCTCTTTCTATGGCTCGATCAACTGGCTTGGACAATCCCGCTCCCGTATCCCATGTCTCTCCAGCACATCCATAATAGAACGTTCCTTCGCTTTCAAATTGTTCTCCTGGCCCAAGAACCCACTCAAAGTAGTCTGAATTATAGCCCATCGCCCCAGTGCCATCTACATAACGAAGCGCCGAAGGAATCTCACTACCTAGAATGATACCTTGCGTATGGTCCGTGTTCTCAAGAGCCAATATACTGGACTGTGCACCTCTGCCAGATGGTGTATATTCGGTTGCAGGATGGCAATTGACCAAAAGTAGATGATCAATCATGAATTCATCTATCTTAACCCAGTTGGCACTTTCATTGTGCACAATCAACTTCTTGCGGATGGCGGAATGATGTGGAAACAATTCATAGCGAAGGATGATTCGAACTTGACTAAACGTAGGATCCTCCCAATCGGTCAATTCCACGTTCCAACGTTCAATGCCATTCTCCTGAATCTCCGTTGTAACCTTCTTAGAACGAGGATATAGTTGACTCTCCGCGCTGCCATCGATAAGGAGTGCATCACTCCAATTCGTATCATCCGCTTTCCATTCTCCTGTATCGGATACAGCCAATTCATCTGTCTTACCAAATGTAGCTGTCGTTTCTATGATGCTATCCTCACTGCCTTGCATCCCCGCTGGTGGCTTATCCGATGTCCGGTAGCGGAGAGATAGCTTAAACTCTTTCCCTGCGTCCAGCCACTCGGTTCTATCTACAAGTAAACGGGAAGTAACAACCCCCGTCTCTGACAAATCAAGGATACGAGTAAGGAGTCCGCTCTGTAAAACGACTTGATAATAATCGGTATTTGGCATACTTATCTCTCCTTATGAGCATGGCTCTTACCTATCCCTGTACTTACAGCCACTTCTGATATTGCTTCGGTGTTTCTCCGTATTTCTCCTTAAAAATGCGAATAAAATGGTTCGCGGAGCTATAGCCTAACTTGCCTGCAATCTCATTCACAGAAAGCTGCTTATCTCTTAACAATTTAACGGCTTCCGTAAGCTTCCGCTCTGTCATATATTCCGTAAATTTAACCCCTGTAATTTTCTTAAAAAGCTTCCCTAAGTAATTTGCACTTACTTTCATGTGATCAGCAACCATCTCCAAGCTTATATCTTCGAACAAGTGCTCTTCGATATAGCTTTTCACCCTAATTTCAAGATTATGGTCGATGCTCATCTTCCTATCTTCAATGGTTGCTATAGCCGTTTGAATTAATTCATTCGCCCATTCTGTAAATTCATGAATATGTGGAACTTCCTCCAGCTTTTCTCGAATGTCATAACCGAATAGTTGCGTTGAACTAAACCCCATCGACTTCACAACTTTACGAATCGTCGTTACGATATCGGATAGCAAGTTTTTGCAATAAGTGATCGAATAGTGGTCATTTCTGATATCTTCGGACATCATGCTAAGCAGCTGATAGGCTTTTTTACCATCACATGCGCGAATGCAATCTTCTATTTCATCCAAAATGACAACCGAGCTCCCTGTACGCTTTCGACCAGTAATATCCAGTTTGGCGTACGATATAATCTTCTCTTCCGGAAGTATAAAGGTATAGGAAAGTGCCTCAAGAGCTTCCCGGTAAGAAACGGAAACAGGACGAGCATCTCTGCTATGTTCATTGCCATAGGCGATCACGAAATCACTTTCATACACGGCTTGAACTTTCTCTTCTACATAATCTATCGCTGCGTGCTTCTCATTCATCGTGCAATTCACTATACCGATAATACGTCGACCATAATCTTTAATCGCCCAGATTTGAAAGCCAAGATCCTGTTCCAACTGCAATAAATCAATGAGATGATAAGAGAGCAGCTGTTCATTCTCAAAATCTTCCTTCTGAGGTACTTTTACAACAAAACAGAAAACCTGCTCCCAACCAGGCTGTGTATCCAGCATATCTGCAAGCTCTTCACGATTCATCGGGAGATCGTCATGCAGCAGGCTCATAATGAGGTTGTGTCTAATAATTGGCTTATTATTCTCTACTTTCTGATGTAAATCACTTAAAACACTGCGTATCGGTCTATGCGCGCGGCGACTAAGCAGAATCGTGAATGAAATACTCCCGAGCAGAAATAAGATACCGATTGAAAGTGTCCAATTCCTTAATTCATTCGCCTTTTTGTAAAAAACATCTGTATTAGCTAAAGCCACATAGCGCCAACTGTTATAATCGGAGTGAACCGATGAAACCATCATGGATTTGCCAGCGATTTGATTGATAAACATGCTGCTTTGGTCCGAAGCCAGCACTTTCTGAAGCCAACCACCATGATCTTTCTGGATATCCTCGATCCCATTCGTTTCTTGGTTATCCGCTATGAAGTTGCCTTGGTCATCAATAATAATTAGCACGCCATCCGAAGCGTTCATAACAGACTGTAAGGATTTTTTGAGCGCACTCTCATAAATGTTAATAGCCACAATGGCTTTTCGATTCCCGAAGGCAGCAAAATAAGGAACACTGCGAACATGCGTAATCACTCTCTCAGAGCCCTGTCCTTGTATGGGACGAGGAGGCATCCAAGAAATTTGCACATCATTCTGCTGAAACCAATCCAACCACTCTCTCCTTGAGCCGATGTCACACATACTTGAACTCAGAAAGCAAAATTTACTATCATAAAATAAAACATTGTCCGTTTTGTAATAGACATCAATGGATTTTACAAAATTCAAATCTCTCTGAATAAAATCCAATTGGGAAACGATGCCGATAATCGAAGAGGAATCATTCCGAATCGTATGACTCATGGGGTACAGCAAAATAGAGTCTTGTCCACCATCAACGGCGCTCCGATTTAACGTAGAGATACTTTCCTTCACAAATTGTTGATCGATAGATTGCCGAAACTGAACAACCGTCTGTTGGTTAAATTTCTCTAATTCATCCGTGTAAGCCTTTGCAAAATATTGATAATAAATGCTGACTGGCACAACCGTAATCAGTATAACGGTAAGTATATTAGACCAATATAACCGGGTGAAAACCTTCTTCTGAATCAGTAGAGTTTGTTTCATTGCCCCTCCACACTTCTTCTATCCGTTTTTCAGTTCAGTATAGCAAGAAATGGTTATGGATTGAAGAGGCTGCCTAATCTGTCAGCCTCTTCCTGTGGCATAAATCTTTTCTATTTACCTAGCATTTTCTTATAAGCTTCGTTCACTTCTTTCTCAATCGCATCGCCGCCATTCGCTTTAAACGTTTTCACGTAGTCATCGAAGATGTCTGGGCTTGCTTCGCCTAAAATGATTTTGAAATAAGTTTGAACAGTCAGCTTTGTTAAATTGGTCGCATATTTAACATGCGATTCAACCGAAGGAACGGCCATATTCAAATAGCCTTTGGGTTTAACTTTATCCCCGAAATCATAATTAAATTTATCCATGCTTTTATCGAATTCCGGCACGTTGATAATATTAAACACTTGCCCGCCTTTTTTCATAAATTCAGCCGCCGGTACAGAAGCACTTAAGTTGATGAACCTTCCGTTCTCTTCCTTCCATGCTTCCCCTTTCCAGCCTCTGAAAACAGTTTTGTAATATTCGATATCCGTTGCGCTTGCTTCAATCATTTTCAAGAACGTTTCCACTTTACGTGGGTCCTTTGCTCCTTTTACAGTTATGCCTAGTGTCGTTGAGTTGACACCCCATTGCGGTGTTCCTGATGCCCCTTTAGGCCCAACAGGCGCCTTACCGAGAACAATTTCTGCGTTAGGCTGCGACTTTTTAAGATTGACATATTGTCCGCCGCCCTTGTCCTCCGGATTGGCAGGATCGATCACATTTCGCCAGTGATAGAACATCCCTTTCCCTGTGAGCCCAATGCGATTGTTATAGAAGGCTTGGGAGTCAAAGCCGTAACCCCCTGTGTTCTCCGATGTGATCATCTCCGGATCAATCAGATCCATTTTGTACCATTTGCTTAATAGGGTTAACGCTTCCTTCATTTCCGGTTGAATCGCAGCGAAGGTGATCTTGCCGTCTTTCTCCATGTAGATCAGATTCTCTTTGTTCTGAACAGCCGCGCTTTTCACCTCTGTGAGACCAGGAGAGCCAAATGCTCCAAGGATGGCAGGAAGGGCGAAATCTGAAAATCCGTACGTATCCTTTTTCCCATTGCCATCAGGATCATTATTACGAATTTTGACTAGCGCATCTTCGAATTCTTGTATCGTTTCAGGTGTTTTGGTAATACCGACCTTGGTAAGCCAATCTTGTCGCCAGACCAAGACAGTCGGATAGTCGCCATTGACATTCAGACTCGGTAAACCATAAATTTCACCCTCGTACTTAACCGTATTCCATAAGTTATATTTATCAATTAGTTTGGCATAGTTCGGTGCAAATTTACGAATGGTTTCATCTGGAATCGGAGCAAGCACACCATTGGACACATAGGTACCCACAGGGCTTCTAACCTGCATGACATCCGGCATTTCTCCGGCCGCCAGCTTCACATTCAAATTATCATTCCATTTCTGTGAATCGACGAACCAGAACTTGAATTTGGCATTAAATTTCTCGGAAACCATCTGCACAACCTTTGAATCCGGATCTGGTTCGGAGAATGAGTTGTACGCAAGCCATTCCATGACAACCGGTTCTTTGGATGCACTCGCTGTCGCTTCTGGTTGTTTGGTGTCCACTGCTGTTGTTGTCTCTTTGGAACACCCTGCGATGACGCCAACCAGTACGGTTGTAGCCAGAATAACAGAAAATCTTGTACGCATTTGCTTCGACATATAAACCCTCCCTATTGTAATTATACGTTAAACCCGCAAACTGCGGGATATAACCAAGCGGACACTACCCTTTAATGGAGCCGATTAACGTCCCTCTCACAAAATATTTCTGCACGAAAGGATACACACAAAGAATCGGGAGAATAGAAACAACCAAGGTAGCCATCTTCATTGTCTGCGTATTGACCACCATCTGACTTGACTCTGTTCCAGCGGCGCTAAGTTCGCCATCAAGAATAATTTTCCTCAGGATTAACTGGAGGACTTGCTTCTTCTCCGTTTGAATATAGAGCATGCTATCAAACCAGGCGTTCCAATGATAAACCGCCGTGTATAAGGAAACCGTGGCGAGCACAGGAAGCGAGAGTGGCAATATGATTTTGATCAAAATCGTCACATCATTAGCGCCATCCATCTTAGCGGACTCTTCCAGAGCTTCAGGAATCTCATGAACGAAATTCCTCACAATGAGCAGCAGAAACGTACTCACCGCTCCAGGTAAAATTAAGGCCCACATACTGTTCATGAGTCCTAGATTTTTCACTAGAATATACGAGGGGATCAAACCGCCTGAGAAAAACATCGTAAGCACGACAAATCCTGTCCAGAAGGTGCGGTGTGGCAGTGTTTTTTTGGATAAGGGATACGCCCCCAGAAACGTCAAACTCACTGTCAACACGGTGGCCAAAATCGTCCGCATGATTGTGTTCCCGTAGGCCGTCCAGATTAAGGAATTGTTCATCACTTGCTTGTAGCCCGAGAAATCGAATTGGGTAGGGATAAAATGAAAGCCATAGCTGTTGATGACTTGCGCTGGACTCATGGATAACGTCACGACCTGCATAAAGGGAAGTAAAGTGATTATGGTCAACAGAATGAGTGACACATAAACGATGGTCATGAAAATGGCATCTGATAATCGGAATGATGTACGAGTCATAGGCGACTCCTTTCTGTGTGCATTGTCTTTCTAGAAAATCGTTTCATCACTGAAACGCTTCGCTAAGGTATTCGTAAACAAGACTACCGCTAACGCGATCACATTCTTGAATAACCCTACTGCAGCAGCATAGCTGTAATTCATCTTGGAGATCCCTTCATTGTAGGTGTACGTTCCGATCACATCCCCGACACTCATGACCTTGGCGTTAAGCAGGTTATACACTTGATCGAAGTCATCGCTAATGATCTGACCTGAGGTAAGGATGAGCAGAATGACCACGACAGGTGCAATCGAAGGTAGTGTAATCCACCATATCTTTTGAATCCGGTTAATACCGTCCACTTCCGCAGCTTCATACATCTCCGGATTAATTCCCGACATGGCGGCTAGATAGATGATGGCATTAAATCCAATGGTTTTCCAAATTTCAGTGCTCACCAGAACAGAGCGGAACCAATCCACACTGGCAATAAAGAAAATTGGCTTATAATCCAACATCGATAAGGCAACATTGATTGGGCCTCGACTTGGTGATAGAAATTCGATAATAATACCAGCTAATACGACCCACGAGAGGAAATATGGCAAATAACTAACCGTTTGAACGACTCTTTTGAAAATGGTAAACCTCACTTCATTAATCATCAGTGCGAGTATGATGGGGGCGGGAAAACCAAAAATCAGCTTATAGAAATTAATAATCAGCGTGTTTCTTAGCACGGGTAGAAAGTACATAGAGGTAAATAGGTCTTTGAAGTTATCAAAGCCTATCCATTTGCTTCCTGTTATGCCTTTTAAAATTTTGAAATCCTGGAAAGCAATCAGCACACCATAAATAGGAGCATAGTGAAAAATAAGATAATAAAGTAACACTGGCAATAACATAATGAAAAAATATTTGTGCGACATGTATTTCCTAAATGTCATCTGCATGCCTCGGCTTCCCCCTTCGGTTTATTCTTGTTAGCGTTTTCATCTTTTTCTGGACTCAATATATCGTCAATAATCTCCCTGTTCAATTGCCAATTTCCGTTAAAATCCCGATTTTCAACACTCGTAAACCCCTATTCCCAAAATGGTGAAAATCAACAAAATAGCGATTATTGGTTCTTCGCTCGTTTTATATCAACTAAAACAGAAAAAAAGGAGTGCCCCACGGTCATGATGACCTCTGGGACAGCTCCTATTTCGTTAAACCAAGCTTATGCAATTAGCGGCTCGTATGCCATTTAATTTCCTGAATGAATTCCGTTACGGATTCCTTCAAACGTGAAGTGATTTCATCATCAAGAATCGCTTGTCCTTGTTCTCCCCATGTCACTTGTTTATCAAGAACATACACGCCTTGTAGAATGTTCTGTGCGCCTAGGACAGACAATACTGGTTTAAGTGCATAATCAATCGCGAGCAAGTGCGCATAGGTTCCTCCAACAGCTAATGGAAGCACGATTTTACGCTCAAGTCCTTTTTGCGGCAGTAGATCCAAGAATGCTTTCAACACGCCAGTGTAGGAAGCTTTGTAGACAGGCGTAGCTACGAAGACAGCGTCTGCTTCAGCCACTCGCTTACTTGCATCCACAATAGCTTCACTATCGAACTTCGCATATAACAAATCCTCAGGGGGCAGGTCGCGAACCTTGATCCAGTCTACTTCCAAACCTGCTTGCAAAAGCTCGCTCTTAGCTACTTCAATGACACCATGTAATCGGGAGGTTGGGGTTGGACTTCCAGAAATAATTACTACTTTAGCCATTTGATTCACGCTCCATTAGCAATTTGTGGGTGAAAAAAGAGACTCGCCTCCATGTTTTTGGGTACATAGTGGGAGTCTCCTGCTGTTCGGTCGACTTAATTCAATTCATAGTAATTCACTTGGAATTATATTACCATGGCTTCTAAGAGACGTCAATCCATCAACTCAAAAGAAATTCCAGCCCGGCATCCATCGTAAAAAGAAGGAGTATTTCGCAGGTATAATCATCCCCGATAGAATCGGATAGAACAGTGCGAATAGCACGAAGACGGCGGCTAAGTAACCATAGACCCATCTTTTTCGGTGCAGCGGATCTTGTTCCAAATAGTCCTTGATATAGTAGGTCAAAATCAGAACTAGGAAAGGTACCATAGCAAAATAGTGATAAATAAACGTTAATCGCGGTACCAACATCCATGGCAAATACTGCGAGCAGTACGCAATGAGCAACATGCGCAGCAATTTATCCTTGCGTTTGAACGCGAGATAGAACGACATCAGCACCGCAATAAAGCCTGGCCACCATACTAGTGGATTACCGAATGAAACGATGCTCGAAAGCATGCCTTGCGGCATCAGCTTCGCTTGATAATACCAGATCGGGCGTATCATCATCGGCCATTCCCACCATGGTGAGGAGAACGGATGCGTAGCGACGAGATCCTTGTGGTATTTGTACATATGAACCTGATAGGTCACAACATCCTTCAACTGATGCCCAGGACCTGGTACCATCATGAAAGGGATATAGGATAGTGTGTAGACGCCTAACGGGACTATAACAAACATGAGTACGCACCACAGGATCGTAAGCAGTGTGTTTCGTACGAAGAGCTTTTGTACACGCAGGAGATTCGTAGATTCCTCTACAGAGAGAAGCTCGTCATAAACGCCTTCGCTCTCTCCCACTTCGGGTTCATCCCGGCTGTTCTCCCTCAATACTCGCTTAGCAAATTGGTACTCTCTGTACCGCTCCCATAGCGAGATGAATAATAGGACGGCCAACCCAGCACCGCCATAAATGACGATCCATTTGGAAGCAGCACCGATCCCGAAGAACAAACCTGAAAGTCCCAGCGGGATTAGCGTCGTCCACAGCTTTTCGCGGAAGAAGCTCAACGTTGTATACCGATACATGAAATAGAACATCAGCATAATGAAAAAGACACCGTACACATCTATCGTGGAAATTCTTGTTTGGGCAAAATGCATGAAATCAAAACTAAGTAAAAAGGCAGCAATAAGGGCATAGTTGGAACGGCCAAACATCCGCTTTGCGAACACATACATAATAGGAATCATGCCCACTCCGAACAGTGTACCGATAATACGCCAGCCGAATGGATTTAAACCGAACACGTAAATACCGATGGAAATGAATATTTTGCCCAGCGGCGGATGTGTGCTTTCATAAGGCTCAATTTTGTGAAGGTGCTCATAAGCCGTTCTTGCATGATAAATCTCATCAAAATAAGTGCCATTCATGTATGTAGGTGTATAAGGGACGACACTTGCCTCATCAAATAAATGAGCTGTTTTCCCATTATCGGAGGCGTCAACATCTACTTCCTTCAGACTAACTATCGGTAATGGCGTAGTTCCCCCATCGCCGAAAATCCCGATCTCATGAAGATGCAGCTTCGCACTCTCTTGCGTATCGATCACAATTTTTACATAGCGAGCTTCTTTATTCGCTTCTACCGTATGCCAGGTGAACACCTTCGTGTGGTCAGATTTAACCGCCATAGCATCCTGCCACTGTTCACCATCATTCGAAAACCAGTAGGAGTAAGCACCTTCCCCAACGCCAGCAAAACTGTTGATTCGTGTAATCTGATGCTGGCTGCCGAGATCAGCAATGACCGTCTCTCCTCCACGTGATGGCTGCCAGAACGTCGTGGGATCCTTATGTCCGCCGAGATGGAATAGCGCAATGATCGTATAAACCACCATAAGAACGCCTAAATATAGGGCATCTTTACGTGAGAAAAAGCGCCCGCTTTTCCCTCTTTCTATATGATCCTCTCCCCTATGAAAAAGCGCCTTCCAGAGTGAGGTTTCTCTTAAATTCGTTGCTTTCTCTTGCAGGTCATCTTCCATTGGAAGCACTTCGACCTTGTTGTCAACCAGAGGTATAGTCTCCTCCACAGTTTCGTCCCCATCTGATTTCACGAAAAGCCTCCATCCCAATATACAAGCATAGACAAACATCATAACATTGATTGCCGAAACCGTCAGCATCAAAGGATTGAATCGCGGAATGTGATAGTCCTGATGAAAGCTCCGCAAGAGTACATCACCAATATTAATAAAATGCGTGATACTAAAGCCGATAAACAGCCATAGAATTCGGCGATCCTTCATGTAAATGAAGCTCGTTAACGCTAACAATAAGCCATAGTGCAAATAGCGCTCATGCATTTTGGTCATGCACATAAACATAGCCGTGATAAATAAGAAAGATATGTACAATACAGCACCGCGCCGTTTCTTACCGAGCCAATACAGTAGACAGACATATACGATGGATAGAACCATGAAGACGATTCCAATCCATTTATAGGACAGATGCCAGAATCCACTATTGATGTCTATGAAGTTCCCGCCAAGAAGTGCGAATAGATTAAACGCGTTAAGCGATGCATATGGATAGGAAGCTAACGTGCCTGAATACAATTCGATCATCCAGCCATAACCTCTGCCCACTGCAAACGGAAGTGAAAGAACAGCCATCGTGGCTACGCCTGTCAACACGCTAAGCAGCCAAACCATCAACTTGCGTGCTCTTATTACATCTATCAATAGAAAGATACCGAACAGGAGCGCTTGAGGTTTAAGTAACAGAGCTAGTGCGATAAAGAAAGCAGCCTGAGGCAGTTTGCCTTTCATCTGCATTAACAATGTAGCAACAATAAACAGCATGAAAAAAGAATCTACCTGTCCCCATACCGCGGAATTCGCCCAAATGGCTGGGTTGAAGGCAAAAAGCGCAGCAATCCAGAGCGCCTGCTTCCAGGTACGTGCACCTTCGTGCTTGTTGAGCGCTAGTCGAAATAACAGATAAACAGTTCCAAGATCTGCAAGAATTGCAGGCAGCTTCAGGATGAGTAAAGAGCTTCCACTTTCCCAAGGAATAGATAGCTTATGATGGACAAATCCCACAACGTATAGGACATACATGTAGCCAGGCGGATAATCAAGGAAATAGTCTTTAGCATTCGTATATAAGTCCTTTAATCCTACCGTATAAGCGCGATCTGCCCACGCCATGAACGTTCGCACGTCCGTATCATAACCTACCCATGTGGGGGCCAAAACCAGTCTGAGTATGAGGGCAATCAGAAGCATGAATCCTAGAAGAAAAAATGTATAGGGAGCTACTCCCCGTTGCTTGAACCAGCTAACCATGCGACATCTCCTTAGCTTTGAACTATCCTCATTATACCTGTCCACACTCTTGCAGAAAAGGAAAAAAGCACCGACGGTTAGTCAGTGCTTGGGTTCAATCTTTTCAATGCGTTCACAAATGTCATGCAACCACTCATAGTCCCCTGTCAGGGAGGCGCAGAGCGATAAATTTTCTAGTTTTAATCGATTCCATACATAAGTCGCGTTCGCTTCCATGCATAGCATTAATTCCTCTTGTTCGCCTCGAGTTAGCTCTCGGGCTCTGCGTAATGTCCATAATTCCGCCATACGCTGATGAACGGCTAACATCGTTCTTCCCCTCCTGCCGGGTGGAGTCGCTTTCATTACCAGTATGGACAAAGTAAGGAGACTCGAAACAGTATCCTACTCTATTTGTCTGTCATTGCAATTTATGTGAAAAGGAAGAAAGCAAGAGAGCTCGTCCACTCTCTTGCTCTTTATTGCCTTCAATTGGGTACGAACATTAAGGAATATGAACGACAGCAATTTTATCAATTGGGAAATAGAATACAGTACCAGCATTATTTGCAATGACAACATTACCATTTTGGATACCAAGAAATCTGCCTTGATGATTAGGTGTAGTACCTGCATGAATAGTAATAACTGTACCAAGTCCAACATGAGCCAAAGTAGCATATACGGAGCAACTCATTGTGTTTTCCTCCCTTCAAACTTTATATGATATCGTATGCTAGTTCTTCATTTTTGGTATAGACAAATGAATACTAGGATTCGTATATTTTGAGATAAGTATGCTAGCAAAGGGAATATGAACAAAAAAAGAACCCCTTCAATCTCAATTTCCATTGAGATCGAAAGGGTTCTTAGGCTTCCAATTATGCAGAGGATACTTCTTCGGAATCACTAGCAGAATCTGTGCCTTCGAGGAAGAATTGTACGAGCTTCGCATGTTTTTTCAACGATTTCTCGTGAATGAGGTTGATTTTGCCATTATCCAACGAGCCAAATACATAGATTAACTCTTCATTGTCATGTGACCAATCGAATCCCTCTAGCAATTGTAAGGACTGCGTCCACTCATCGTTGTATTCGCCATTTGGGAATAAGAAACGATTCGCATACAGAGCAATACTTTCCTGAATCACACGGTTTGCGGACGTATATTGAGCCAAACCTGGCTGTTCTGGCATCATCGGTAGAATCGTATTGAAGAATTGATGCAAGATTTCAACATACGTTGATGGATCATGACGAATTTTACGTTGCAGTTCATAAGAAGGCTGCATTCTACCTGAGAATAGCATCGTCGCCGTTGCATACAACCAGCTGAAGCATGTAAAGTTACGGTTAAATGAGGTCAAGTTACTGCGTCTCTCTACACCCGCTGCCTTCAAATAAACATTGTGGTCGACGACCTGCTGAATAACCAAATTAAGCGGATCAATGGAGTCAAAGGAATGACCGAGTTCTTTACTAACCAACTGCACTTTGGAGTTGATGTCACCAAATAACTGCTGCTCTTCTTCTTCCGTTAAACCGATGTAAATTTGCACAGCAAGCTGTGTTTCCATCAGATCCAAACGTCTACCCTCAAGTTGATTGATTGTACCTTCTGTTTCCTCAACTTCTTGCTTTATCTCCGCATCGTCACTAAACTTCCGTTGCTTAATCTTGAGCAGAGCCAGCTTCTTCTCGTAGCGACGTACTTCTTTCTGCATCTGATCATTCACATACCCAAGTGCTAGAATCCGATGCTGACCATCAAGGATGGAAAGCTTAGAACCATGTCGCAAGAGGAATTCCTTCGCACCCTTGGAGAGCTGGTTCACTTCGCGAAGCGACAAGGTTACAGGACCGAAGAACACATGATCCAATTCGCGTTCTTGCAAATAAGTCGAAATCTTCCGGCGCTGCATATTACTCAGCTTCCGTTGAACCATGGGATCGATCATCGTATAGTTCAGCAGATCCTGAACGCGCAAGGCCACAGTCGAGAGACCGAACCTTTCGCAGAAAGGATGGATAGTCATTTTCAGGCGTAATCCTTCCATTAGCTCACGTCCTCCTTATTCGCAAAACTAGCTTTATAGTCTTCTGCATCACTGATTAGGAATGCATTCTGATCTTGATAGAAGCTCTTAATATGGTTGTATGCTTTCATAATACGGGTACGTCTTGGTAGACGATCCTTCTCTTCTCCAGCATAAATACTATTCCAGTTGACATGCGGCAATATTTTCAAAGCATGCTCAAGTGCATAACGATTAAAGCTGCCTGTTTTCGTCGCTTCTTCATGCATGAAGAGGGCTAACGCAATCTGGATATTCTCAGACCATACGATTTCACCTTTGGTTGGTGAAGGCAGGTGCGTCAATAATCCGTTAAAGTAGCCGCCTGCTAACGAAATAAGCTCCTGTAGATCTTTATCCGCATATTGGTAGTTGTTATTACGAGCCGCCGATTTCATTCGCCCTTCAAACAATCCCACTAGAATTTCAATCAACAAATGGTAGGAGAATAAATACTCCGGCGATTTGCCACGCTCTGAGAACATATCAACCGTTAGCTTCTGCATCGCAGGGGCTTTTGCTGCTAGCTCCGTAGCTGCTACATGATAGAACCGGCGTTGATCACGAAGGACAGCCAAGTTGCCTCCAAGTTTACGCGGAAGCTTGTTAATATCGGAGAACAATTGACGTTCCTGACGCGCATTAATGTCTAGATACGTCATTGTTGAGATTGGGAACGCATATAAACGGCGCAGCTTTTCCGTAATCTCATCCATTTTGTCATACTCACGACGATCTTTCGCTCGTGCCATCTGACTTTGCAATGTTTCCATAATCCGTTGGAAAGCTGCCAAGCGATGCTGACCATCTACGACATATAATTTCTCAATTGGCTGTAACCGAAGAGCTTGATGGTCCTCATCATAATGTCCAGCGCCTCTTGCTGAGAAAATGATGCCAGGGAAATAGATTGGCTGGCGATCTTCCAAATATAAATTCACATAGTCAATTAATTTAGAGAGGTTCCGCGGAATGATCGCACGTTGTACTTCTAAATCCACCTCAAAAATAGAAAATAGTTTGCTAATAGGTAATGTAGCAGCGATTGTCGCTTGACCGAACGTCTGTCCTAAAATTCCGGGAATCTCTACGTACGATGACGGCTTCTGTTCAGCTAACAGCTCTGATAGTGAAGAAATGGCATCCATATACTTACCCCTTTCAACGTATAAATTTTCTCAATCTTATACCTAAATATGTCTCTCATTCTCCTATTTTTACCAAAATCTCTAACTTTCATTCTAAGGACCGAAGCCAATCTCCTATTCGCCTTGCTGCCTCAAGTAATCGAGCTTCTTCTTGCACTAAAGCAATACGGACAAATCCTTCTCCTTCAGCGCCAAATGCATCGCCAGGAATGACAACAACGCCTGTCTGAAACAACATTTCCCGGGAAATTTGTCGAGATGTCCAACCCTTGGGGATCGGGGCCCAAATAAACATCGTTGCTTTCGGTGGTGGAATGATCCAACCCGCATCATTTAATGCCGAAATAAATGAATTTCGTCTATTCTCATACATACTTGAGACAGAATGATCGCTTTCCATGTCTTCTTCTAATGCTGCAATACCTGCTGCTTGAATAGCCCCAAATACCCCGTAATCAATATTCGACTTCAGTGTCTTGAGCGCCTTAACTGCATCCCCATGACCGGTTAGAAAAGCGATGCGACAGCCTGCCATATTGAAGCTTTTCGATAAAGAATGGAATTCAATAGCAACCTCCTTAGCACCTTCAATCTCCAAAATACTCATGGGCTTGTAGCCATCAAAAGCCATTTCGGAATAGGCAAGATCATGTACTATAAGCAAATCATGATTCTTCGCATATGAAATCAAATGCTCAAAGAAGGCACGATCTGCAACAGCAGATAACGGATTGCTTGGATAGTTAAGCAAGATGAATTTCGCCTTAGCAGCCACGTCATCTGGAATGTCCTCTAGTTGGGGTAAAAATTGATTTGCTGCACGCAGCGGTAATAAATAGGGTTCAACCCCTGCCAAGACAAGACTTGCCGAATATATGGGATAACCTGGATCAGGGACAATAGCCATATCCCCAGGATCACAGAGAGAAAGCGCTAAGTGAGCAAGCCCATCTTGTGAGCCCATTAAAGTTAAGATCTCCGTTTCAGCATCGAGCTGGACGCCGAATCGATAATTATACCATTTGGCTACTGCTTCGCGAAAGGCCAAACTTCCTTCCGATGTTGGGTAACCGTAATAGGAAGGATTACGAACTGCCTCTGCCATTGCTGCCAAAATGCGATGGGAAGGAGGCTGGTCAGGACTTCCTATACCTAAATCTATGACGTCTACCCCTTGGTTCATAACCTCTCTCTTCCATTCAGCTACTTCCGAAAAAATAGCCGAGCCTAGCTGCTGCAGCCGTTTGGATCCTTTAAATGTCATGGATAGCTTCCTCATTATGTGAAATGTGATGTTAGGAAATGATGCCGACCTGATGAACAAGTCTTATCATATAGAGCAAAAACAAGATTAATACCAAATACGAGATACCAAACTTCCAACGCGTCTTAGCCGGTACTTCATAATAGCTTTCTTGCATCCCTAGTGGGGAGTATTCCACTTGAACCTGGAGACCAAGGTGCAAGCCATCCTCTTTATTCATACGTTCTGCTTTGACTAATTGCACTCGCTTAACAATCGCTTGTACAGGCAAATATGCGTGCCCTTCGAAGCCTATCGCATGCCATGACATGTTCAAAGTTTGGCGGCCGGCGCCTGGCCCCTGTAGTTCCGAATAGGTGATATAGTCCAAATCACGCGTATGGCTCTCACCCGGGATCATATAGCCTTGTTGCAGCAGATGATTGGCTGGAAATTCGAATCGAGTTGCGACAGTTACGCGCTCTTCTTTATGGCGATACCGCACATATTTCTTGTATAAATCCCATGCAAACATTGCCCAGATGATCAAGAAAATAATCTTACTCGAAAAGTAGCTATCGAGATACACAATGAGAATGAGCCCGCCAACTAAACCAACTAGCCATAGCCAGCGTGTTACGGCTGTTGAGATTCGTCCGCCGTCCAGGGGATGTATAGGCAGCAAGTTGATCAGATTCAAATAAAAAGCAGCGTAAGCTACGGAAACAATCACTGCTGAATCAAAATAAACACCTACCCCAAAAGCGGCTACGCCTCCGAGAGTCCCCAGAACAGGACCTCCAATACCTATAAAGGCTTCTGTTGCAGCATCAGTTGGATTCTTTTTCATCGTGATCAACGCACCGAGGAATGGGATGAAGACGGGTGCCGACACGGGTAACCCCTTCATCTTCGCTGCAAGAACATGACCTAACTCATGGATAAGAATCATAAGTACGAGACCAATCGCAAATGGCAATGGGGCCAAGTAAGCGTAAGCCCAGATCGTGATAAACATCGAGATGATAGCGCCGCCAACTTTCCCAAACTTCAAAGCGGCAAGCAGCAGCTTGCCTTGTGATAAGAGGACAGCGATGAATCCGCCAATGGCTAGTGGTGACTTCTTACGTGTTGGTTTCTGATTGTCTCCCACGTTCTTATCATCCTTTCGCCCAAACATCCTCAAACACATCTTCTTTGAAGCCTACGGTCACTTTATGCCCATCCGTTACAATTGGCCGCTTAATTAAGCGCCCGTTCGAAGCTAACAAATCAAGCATTTGTTCTTGCGACATACCTGGCAGTTTGTCTTTCAAATTCATCTCTTTGTAAACGTCACCCGATGTATTGAAAAACTTCTTGATCTCCAAACCACTTAGCTGAAGCAAATTCGCTAGTTCCTTCGCTGAAGGCGGCGTCTCAAATAAAGCTACCTGATCTGTAATGTCAATTTCGTGTGCTTTCAGCCACTTTACAGTACTCCTGCACGTCCCACATTTATCGTAACCATACACTTTAACTCCCACGTTGTAATAACTCCTTTATGCCGTATGATGATCAAATAGAACTACTTAAAATTTTGGGCTAATTGCCAAGGAAAGTCAAGTAATTGCAAAGAAAAACCATCCAGAAATTGGCATGGTTTTCGATTTTTTACCTTTTATCGGCTAACCATTGCTCAAGTTCGGATAAATCGGCAGGTAATGGCGCGTTAAATTCGGTCCATACCCTTGTACCTGGGTGCACAAAGCCTAGTTTAAAAGCATGCAGTGCCTGACGATGTAACCGATCAGTGGCTTCAAGATCAGCTGCATCGTCCCCGTAATGTTCCAGCGTATACATCTTATCCCCCAACAGCGGATGTCCTAAGTAGCGCATATGCACACGAATTTGATGCGTACGTCCCGTTTCGAGCCATATCCGCACGAGTGCAGCCTTCTCGAATTGTTTCACGACCTCATAATGCGTTACCGCATGGTAGCCATCGGGCCGCACGATCCGTACATGAGGCTGCTCTGGATCACGATCAATAGGCTCGTTAATCGTCCCTGAAGGTAAAGCTACCGTGCCCCAAACGAATGCGAGGTACTCTTTTTTCACGAGATGCTGAATCATTTGCTCGGAAATTTGCTGATGGACATACGGTGTTTTCGCAATGGCTAGGACACCCGAAGTTTCTTGATCCAATCGATGCACCGGGCGGAAACGGCACGTAATCCCCGCTTGCTGCCAATGGTACACAACCCCATTGGCAATTGTATTCACATAATGACCATGCGTTGGATGGACGATGATACCAGCATCCTTCGCAAGAATTAACAGATGCTCATCTTCATGTAGAATGTGCAGCGGAAGATCTTGAGGCAGAATATCCTCGGATTGTTCTTCTTCCATCCGAATTTCTACACGGTCGCCAGCCTTCACTTTAATATTGATGTATTGCCTTTCCCCGTTAACCGTTATCCCACGCTCGGTAAGCTTGATGCGGGATAACAATTTCCGTGAGACCATCAATCTTTTTTGCAGCACCGTTTTGAGAATGAAGCCTTCTTCCTCTGGCGGAACAACGTATACTAATGGTTCATAATAGCTCATGATTTTCGTTTAAACACCTCAGCACTGCGTATATATTCCACATCTGCAATCCCCTCACGGAAGTTCGCTGTGCGAGCAATCGTGAAGAAAAAGTCCGACAATCGGTTCAAATATCGGCGCACCTCGGGATTAATTTCCTGTGTGCGGGCTAAGGTAACGACAAGCCGTTCGGCTCTGCGGCAAACTGTACGACAAACATGCAAGGTAGAGGATACAGTCCCGCCACCAGGCAAAATAAAACGAGTGATATCTGGCGTCTCAGCATCATATTTATCAATCCAAGCTTCTAACGCATCCACCATGTCGGCCGTTACTTTATAGGGGCGCAAATCCTGCTTTAGCAGCGCAAGATCTGAACCGCAATCAAACAGCTCATGCTGAACCTGAAGCAAATCAGGCAATAAATCCGGGTATTTCTGCGGATCCATGAAGCTCATCGCTTGACCTAGAAAGCTATTCAGTTCATCCGTCGTTCCATAGGCCTCGACGCGATCATCATCTTTGTCCACACGACCACCAATCACACCGGTTTGGCCAGCATCTCCCGTACGCGTATAAATTTTCATCTTAGAACCCTCCCGCCCTCGTAGGATGTGTTACTTCCATCATCTCATAAACTCGCTTCATATCCAAGTGAGCTCGTACATGGTCAGCTAATCGATCGAACGCAGCTTCTCGGCGTTCTTTATAACGTAGTCCTTGTAAGATTGGGGATAACCCCTTATGCAATCGAATCTGGTTTAACCAAGCTCTACGGAAATCATCATTGTGCAAAATACCATGGATGTAGGTTCCCCACACACGACCATCTAGTGAGGCTGCTCCATCATGATGTAAGGAGGTTCCAAATGGTTCAGAAGAACCCGTGCTTAGTTGAGGAGTTATTTGGAACGGAGGCTCGATTTCATCTACATATTTCGTTCGTCCCATATGAATTTCATAGCCATCGATCACAAAATTCGATGCGAAAAGCGTGCTGACACCCTGCACCCTTACAGTTCGTTTATCCGGCGTGAACACCGTTTCTGTTGCAAGCAGCCCTAAGCCTTCAAGCTCAGCATGCTCCGACTCGTACCTGCCAGGATCCGAAAGTGTGACACCCAGCATCTGATAACCCGCACAAATACCAACGATCCAGCCTTTTTCCTCATGTGCAAAAGAAATTAATCGCGCAGCCAGACCCGACTGCTTCAGATACTGCAAGTCTTCCATCGTATTCTTGCTTCCTGGAAGTAAAACGACGTCCGGCTCTCCCCACTCCGCTAACGAATCGATATATCGGAAATGAATGTCTGTTTCTTCTTGCAGCGGATCAAAATCCGTAAAGTTCGAAAGACGTGGCAAACGAATGACAGCAACGTCCAATTGATCTGATTTTTTTCCTTCATGATTCGGAGACCTTCTGCTTAGAGAACGTTTGGAATCGAGTGATGCTGAGTCTTCGTCCTCAATGCCAAGTTGTTGTAAATAAGGAATAACACCAAGCACCGGCTTCCCTGTTCGCTCTTCCAGCCAATCCAAGCCCGGCTTCAGCAAGCTGACATCCCCGCGAAATTTATTAATAATAAAGCCTTTCACCCGATCTCGTTCTTCTGGAGTCAAGATTTCAAGCGTACCCACAATCGAAGCAAACACCCCGCCACGATCAATATCAGCAACCAGCAGCACCGGTGAATCTGCCCAACCAGCTAGACGCATATTGACGATGTCACGGTCTTTTAGATTGACCTCCGCCGGACTTCCCGCCCCTTCTAGAACGACAATGTCATATTCGCTGCGCAAGCGTTCTAAAGCATCTTTCACGATAATTTCCGCTTTGGGCAAATAGGACTCCCTATACGCCCTTGCCTCCAAATCTGCATATGGCTTCCCATGAACAACAACTTGAGCGACCATATCTTGCTTAGGCTTGAGCAGAATCGGGTTCATATCCGTCGTAGCGACAATTCGGCAAGCATCTGCTTGCACGCCTTGCGCTCTGCCTATTTCTTTGCCATCGAATGTGATGTAAGAGTTGAGAGACATATTTTGCGATTTAAAAGGCGCTGTCTGCCAGCCATCCTCTACAAAAATACGGCATAAGGCAGCCGTAAGAATACTTTTGCCAACATCGGAAGCTGTGCCTTGAATCATGAGAACCGCTGACTTTGATTCACGCATGACCTGTACCTCCACTCCTTGTTAAATCGTTCATCATCCTGCGCAAGGCTTGGAGTAAACGCTCATTATCCTCACGAAGACGAATGGCTACGCGACAGTAACGATCATTTAACCCTTCGAATAACGAAGCATCCCGAATCAAAACCCCTTGGCGTCCCATATGCTGTTGAGCCTGTTTTACGTTAATCCCGCTCGACACCGGAAACGAAAACAACAAGAAATTCACATCACTTGGCACTACTTCCAAGCCGATATGGCGCAACTGCTCGATAAGCCAAGGCTTCTCGACGCTCAGCCACTGTCTCGTGGACTGTTCAAATGCTTCATCTTCCAGCACCGCAACCCCCATCTGTTGAGCAAGATAATTCACACTCCATTGTACCTGCTGCTGTCGCAGCTGCTGGATAAGATCGGGGTGGGCTACCATAAAACCTAACCGAATGCCTGGGATCGAATAAAATTTCGTCATCGAACGGATCACAATCAGGTCTTGGCTTGTTGAGGCAAGTTTCAGCAGCGAATGCTCCGACTCCTGTGGAACAAAATCCATAAAAGCCTCGTCCAGCACAAGCTTACGCCCACTTTGAAGCAGATTACTTATCACGTTGCGAGGAATCAGCTTGCCTGTCGGATTATTGGGATGACCGAGGAAAAACAAGTCAAGAGCTGGCAACGCTGCTTCCACATCCCGCCATTGTAGTTCGAATTGATGCTCAGGGAATATGGGGATGTTGGTTAGCTGGCCACCCATTTTGTGAACGGCTTCCTCATATTCGCTAAAAGACGGCCTAGCAAGCCCTGTCGTGCTTGGCTTCAACACCCGGATGATCAAATCGATTAGCTCTGCGGCACCATTTCCAACCAAAATACTCTCCGGATCAATCTCATATTTCTGAGCTAGCTTTCGGCGAAGTTCACGCACCGCTGGATCTGGATATTTGACGATATCGCGCCAACTCGCTGCTAGAATCTCCTTGACCACCTCAGGAGGCCCAAGAGGGTTCATATTTGAGCTGTAATCCAGAAACTGTTCCCTAGGCAGATTCCATGCTTCCTCCGCAGTCCACAGATCACCTCCGTGTCCATAACGCTCTAACATAATGGTCATTCCTTTCACGAAAAGATGCTGTCCTACATGCCAAGGATACTGATGACGGCTAACAAAAGCACACTCTCCAGCAGCTCATTTAAAGCGCCATACGTATCTCCGGTAAGTCCGCCAAGCTTGGAGCTAATATAAGCTGCAATCCCGCTTCCAACTAACGTGGTGACGGCCATAAAGCTTAGAACGACGCTCCAGCTCGGTAACGAAGTTGTATAGCTGGTGTACATATATAGCGTAGTAGTTAATAGGGCTACTAAAAGAGATACCGTGACATGCTTGCAGTTAACACCACGAAACAGACTGCCTAACCCTGAATTCGGCCTTGCGTAAGGCCACATCCGAATGGCTGCAACCATGAACCAACGACTCCAGATCGGGACGATGGCCAGTAGGATAAGCAGGCTTCCTCGTTCCCCTGCCTCATTAGCATCCAGTATCGTGTAGAGTAAGGAAAATTTTAGTAATAGGTGTAAGACACACACTATAACGCCCATCGCGCCGACACGACTATCCTTCATAATCTCGAGCATTTGCTCGCGGGGACGGTGACTGAGGATCCCATCTGCGGTATCCATTAGGCCATCCAAATGCAGTCCGCCTGTGAGAACGACCCAGATCGCCAGGAGCAAGACAGCTGCCGGCATCGTTGGCAGTATGTAGGAAAGCCCAACTCCTGACACCATGAGAAGCAGTCCGATTACGCAGCCCACAAGCGGGTAAAAAATAGTGCTGCGCTGAAACACGCGCTCGGTATAATCAATCTGCACCGGAATCGGCAGACGCGTTAGGAATTGAAAAGCGGCTACACAGGCTCGCAGCCAGTCCATTAAAAAATGAGTACGACGCACAGAAGTCCTCCCATCACTAGATAACTGACGCCGTACAGCATGCTCACGGCGTTCACGATATCCCGCTGCGTTCGCGGACGCAGCGGCCAGCCCAGGCGGGCGCGCTCACTCGCCGCGCCGCCATAGACGTTCAGCCCGCCGAGCTCGATCCCGAGTGCACCGGCCACCGCCGACTCCGGGATCCCGCTGTTCGGGCTGGGGTGTAGCTGCGCGAAGCGGCGAATCGCCGCCGCCGCGCGTGGAGCTGAGAGGCCCGGCTTCGCCAGGGCCACGAGGATCAGCAGGATCCCGGTGAGCCTCGCCGGGATCCAGTTCAGGGCGTCGTCCCAGCGGGCCGACGCGGTGCCGAAATGACGGTATCTGTCATTTCGGTAACCGACCATCGAATCCAGCGTATTCGATGCACGGTAGAGCATCGCCAGCGGCGCACCGCCGATGAGCGCATAGAACAAGGGCGCGATGACCGCGTCCACGATGTTCTCCGCGACCGTCTCCACGACGGCTCGCGTAAGCTCTTCCTCGTGGAGTGCATCCGTATCCCGGCCAACGATGTAGCCGGTGTACTTGCGAGCATCCGCGAGATTGCCTGTGCGCAGCGGATTGTAGACCAGATACGCAGCATCTTTTAAGCCTTTGATCGCCACCGTCGTGGAGATGAGCCAAGTTGACACGGCATACCCTAGCCACGGATGAATATCGTTTGCGAAATGGACGAGCACAAGTACCACAGCAAAGCTCAGTGTGATTGTCGAAAGTGTGAGCAGGACGCCCTTCATGTGCAGCCACTTTGAATGCCGATCTACCGGAATAGTCGTTATCACCACTTTTTTAGGATGCAGCCTGTCCTCCACCCAGCGAATCCAACGTCCAATAATGATGACGGGATGCGTAGGCCACTTCGGATCACCAATCAGCCAATCTAACGCTATTGCAGCAACCGTCATCCAGACGAGCTCCTGCCAAGTATATATCCACATAAGGGCTTCACCATTCCGTACTTACTTGTCTACAAAATAACGGCTACGCTGCCCTCTTAAACGTCTCAAATTGTTTATAAGGACATATAGCCGCCTAATCACATGAAACGCACACCTTATTTTTCCACAAAGACTCCTAACAATTTCAGCCGGTATTCGTGTTGTTTATAGATTTGAGGGTCGCATAGGCTGCACATTTGTATTAAATGGATAATATACAGCTATTTAGGCGAAATTTCTTCGAAAACTCGATTTAACTGTAAAAGGTGTCGTTAAATTCACCTTTTTTCGTTCATATAGGGTAAATGTAGAAAATTAACTGCCGTTTTTCCATTTATTCATAATACGCTCGAAAAATCCCCAAATATAACTGTATAAAATCCATCTATTTGCCTCTGGCCCACCGTATATTTACGATACTTCCAGCTACAACCTCTTTCATGTGATTCAGCAATGCCATCCCTCTATGTCTACTCCTACAACTACTTTCTTTCCACTTATCCCGAACCACACAAGCTTATAATTTAGATGTCAAAATAAACGGCTACTCGTCCTTCAAGGACGGAAGATCATATAGAGAAATATTGCCAACTTATTATGTGTAGCATATAAATCCTTTACATATAAGCTCTACTTTTTAATTCGATAGGGATACCAACCGTAACCAGAAAAACCTGCTGACAAACTTCGGCCACACGCTGATTCATCCGCCCTGCCAAATCTCTAAATTGGCGGCCAAGCGGGTATTCCGGCACAATTCCGTCGCCTACTTCATTCGTAACTAAAATAAGTTGTCCACTGTAGGAGGACACGACATTCACAAGCTCGTCAATTTGATTGGATACGAGTTGAACTGCATCGCTCTCCTGCTCATAGTAGAGCAGCCAGTTCGTCAGCCACAGTGTCAGGCAGTCCACTAGTACCACAGCACCCTCGCTGCGCTCGTGCAGCTGCTCAAGACAAGCCCCCAGCGCATACGGCTCCTCCCGGGTTTCCCAAGGGAAACCCGACTGAAGCCTCTGCTGCTGGTGCAGACTTACCCGCTCCCTCATTTCCTCATCGTAGATGTGGGAGGTCGCAATGTAAATTCCATGCTGGCAGCGTTGCATCGCCAGCTTCTCCGCAAAGGAACTCTTGCCGCTGCGCGCGCCGCCCGTTACCAGAACCGCCATCGTGTTCGCCTCCTTCTCTCTGCTGGTTACTCCCTCGAAACGCCTGCGCTTTCGAAGGTCGCCATTTCCTTCATGATCTTACCTGCGGCATCGATCAAGTTGAACACGAGCACTGCGCCTGTGCCTTCGCCCAGTCGCATATCCATTTGCAGCATCGCTGCGAGGCCAACCGACTCGAGCACCTTCTTATGTCCCTGCTCCTGAGATAAGTGCGAGGCGAGCATGTAGGACGCGCTTAGCGGAGCTAATCGGCTCGCCACGAGCGCTGCGGTCGACGAGATGAAGCCGTCGACAACCACCGGGCAGCGATGCTTCGCTGCGCCCAGGATCACCCCAACGAGTCCGGCGATCTCCAATCCGCCGACCTTGCTCAACACCTCAAGCGCATACTCATCGCTTGAGCCTGCTCCTGCACTTGCATTTGCACTTGCACTTGCACTCGCACTTGCACTCGCACTTGCACTCGCACTTGCACTTGCACTTGCACTCTCACCTACACCCGTAGCCGCATCTTTCCCACGCCCGTGCAGCCCATTAACGCGCAACGCCCTATTCACAACCGACTGTTTATGCAGCCAAGTCGCATCATCAATGCCCGTTCCACGACCGACGGCGAGGCCAGTATCGACGCCCGTCAACGCACACAAAATCGCCGCACTCGCCGTCGTATTGCCAATCCCCATTTCACCGGTAGCGAAAAGTCGGTAGCCTTTTGCCACCAAATCATCCACGATCTCACTACCTGCTACAATTGCTTCAATTGTCTCATCTAGGGTAAGAGCCGCTTCCTTCGCCATGTTACGCGTGCCTTTTCTAACTTTGCGAGAGACCAAATTAGGATGCTCCAAATCCGCATTGACCCCCATATCCACACAAACCACATCAGCCCCAGCATGTCTAGCAAGGACATTCACAGCAGCCCCGCCATACAGGAAATTGAGCACCATTTGCGGCGTCACTGCCGCTGGGAAGGCGCTGATGCCTTCCTCACAAACACCATGATCACCCGCCATTACGATAACGGCTTTTTTCTCGAAAGTCGGCATCACTTCGCCTGTTATCCCTGCAACTTGGCGTGCGATATCCTCCAGTTTTCCCAAGCTTCCTTGCGGCTTCGTCAATTGATTTAAATGGTCATTGGCTTGATGAGCCACCTCATGATGAACAGGTTCAATCGCGTTAATCAAGTTATGTAAATGATTCATTATTGTCTTCCTCCGGACTTTCATTATTTCCCAGGTTGTAATAAAATCTGCGGTACTTCACTAACAGGATGCTTAAGTACAATTGGCTCTGTTCCGTATACTTCAGCTATTTGCGTACTTGTAATAATTTCTGCAGGCGTTCCTGTCGCGATTACTCGCCCCTCATGTACGATCATCAATCTTGTGCAATATTGCGCTGCCAAATTCAAATCATGCAGAACAGCTATAACCGTTAGTTCCGACTCTTTCTGCCAAGAACGAATATAATCCATCATCTGAATTTGATAACCGATATCAAGAAAGGTTGTCGGCTCATCAAGCATGAGCAAGCTTGGCTGCTGGGCCATCACTTTCGCTAAGGCAACGCGCTGCCGCTCTCCACCGCTCAGACGTTCAATCGTGCGATCTACTAGCCCTACCAGCTCAAGCTTTGTGATAATGGCGTCAATGAGTCCATCCGATTCAGTCGTATCTTCCCCTAGCCAATTCTGGAAAGGGTAGCGTCCCATCTCCACAACTTCACGAACTGTGAAGCCCACTGGAGGCAAAGCATCTTGCTGAAGAACAGCTAGCCATTTGGCTAATTCTTTGCGTGAATACGATGATACCTTTTTCCCTTTCAAAAGCACATTGCCATGCATGACCGGATCCATGCCCGATAGAAGTCGAAGCAGGGTAGATTTCCCGCTGCCGTTGGGTCCAATGATCCCAAAAAACTCCCCTTGCCCGACTTCAAAGCTCATATTATCCAACACTTGTTGTTCTCGAAAGCTCTGAAAGAGCCCCTCCACTTGAATCATCGTGATCAACCTCTTAACGTTTTCTTATCTTTATGAAGCAGATAGGCAAAGAACGGTGCACCCAAAAACGCTGTAATTACCCCAAGCGGGATTTCCGTAGGACTAAGCAATGTTCGAGCCAAGGTGTCTGCCCATAACACATAAATCCCACCGCCGATCGCGGATAAAGGAATGATTAGTCGATAATCCGGACCAACCAATAGTCGCACCAAGTGCGGTACAATCAGCCCTACAAAGCCAATCACCCCTGCTACAGACACAGCAGCTGCCGTAATCAACGTGGACGCGATCAGTACGATCAGTTTCGTACGCTCAACATGAACACCGAGATGTGCAGCCTGACGCTCACCTAATGCCAGCAGATTTAATGATCTCGCATAGCTAAGCAGAATCACCAGACCGATTAGTAGATAAGGTAAGATCATATACGTATATGACCATCCGCGCATCGCTAGACTGCCCATGAGCCAGAAAATAATTTCATTAATTGTTTGATTCGAAATGGCAACCAAGAAAGACACAAACGCGCCAAGAAATGCTTGCATGACGACGCCTGACAAAATCAGCGTCTCCATCTTTAGCTTTCCTTCAATCATGGCCAGTTTCAAGACCAAGAACAGGGAAATTAGCCCTGTTAGGAAAGCCACAATTGGGATCGACCATTGACCAAACAAGGCGAATTGCAGTCCGAAATAAATAAGAAAAGCAGCCCCTACAGAAGCTCCTGAAGATACGCCAAGGGAGTAAGGGTCAGCGAGCGGATTGCGCAGAACGCCTTGGAAACCTGCACCGGCGATGGAAAGCACAGCCCCTACAAGAATCCCCAATAACACGCGAGGGACTCTTACTTTATTAATAATTTGTTCCGATGATTGTGGCCAGTTCACCTCAATGTGACTTCCTATCCAAGGCAAGTGCTTCGCTAGAATCCCCACGATATGTGTAAGAGGCAGTTGAGCCGACCCAATGGATAAACTCACCACAATAGAAAGAAGAAGGAGTATAACGCCTACTCCTCCTCCAAGCATCAATTTTCTTTTCATTATTTCACCAATTCAGGATAGATCCCTTTCGCCATTTCCAGTAATCCATCCGTCAATCTCGGACCTGGGCGACTCACAGAGTTCTGGTCAAGACCTACCACACGTTTATTTTTCACGGCATCAATGGCATCCCACCCACCGCGCGTACGAATAATTTCTTCTAATGGCTTCTTGCTCTTGAAATCGACGATCCCATTTGCAAATAAAATAACGTTCGGATTTTGCTGAATGATCTTCTCTTCACTAATCTCATACCAGCCTGCTTTGTCTCCAGCTACGTTAATTCCACCAGCAATTTTTATTAACTCATCCATGAACACACCGCTTCCTACGGTCCAGCCCGGAGCAAACTCCATGTACACTTTTTTCTTGTTTTCTTGCTTCACATCTTTTACAGCATCGACGACCTTCTGACGATCTGCTTTCATTTTGGAGACAACTTTCTCCGCTTGTTCTTGATGATCGGTAATTTGTCCAAATGTTAGAATATTGTTCATGGCATCATCTAACGTTTTGGGATCTACTTTAAATACGTTTATGTTCACCTTACGCAGATTCTCAACGGATGCCGTATCCATGGAAACACCAGTGAAAACAACATTCGCATTCGTAGCAATAACAGCCTCCATGTTAGGCTTCGTAATGCTGCCTAGTTTCGGCTTCGCTTTTGCCGCATCCGGATAATCGTCGAAATCCGAGACACCGACAATATTCGCTTCTAATCCAATCGCAAACAGTGATTCTGTCTCTGATGGCGACACGGACGCGATTCGATCTGGTGCTTTGTCGAACGTAAATTCTTTACCTGTCGCATCTTTTACTATCAAGGGATACGACGTTTTCTTCGTAACGGCAGGAGTTGCCGAAGAAATTGGCGCCTTCGTCCCTGCACCGCCTAGTTTCGATGGATCTGTAATTTCTGTTTCCTTCTTCGCACAAGCTGCTAACGAGATCGCGGTCGCAACCGCTAAGGTAAGAATAAGACCCTTTTTGAAATTCCTCTGTTTCATCACTTAAACCCTCTTTTCCTTATATTCAATCCATAGGCAAACATGAAAAAGTCCCCTTGTTCACTAGGAACGAAGGAGACGATAAATCGCGGTATATGGCAACGAACTTACGTACGCTGCTTCCTGATTTAACGCGATCCTTTTCCTCGAAGGATGTTGTATCGGCACCATAGGCAGGTATCCTGACTCTCCAGACTTACACAAGCCTGAATTACAGTGGCGGGACCGTGCCGGATTCAAACCGGCTTCCCCTTAACTAATAATGTTCCATTTGGAGCATTACCAGTACCTATAGTTGCAAATTAAGCTATTTGTCGATTATAGACGTTCTCTTATTTTTGCGCAATAATTTGGATGACTTTCAACGCCTCGTCCATTTTCGGAGCATTCTGAGGAATGAACGCATATAACCCTTTACCTTCAAAGCCCTGCTCTTTCATCCATTTGTTACCAGTAAGTGGTATGCCGTACAGATGCTTCTCCGCGGCCTTACCTTCTTCTTTGATCTCGATAACCCCATCTGGATAATCCTTAGGGTTGATTATGTTATCCAATGAAACGAATCCCGCTTGGTTGCTCAAGCCTTTGAACTGCTCTTCCCCCAAGATGAAAATCCCGTTACCACCAGCAGCTAGCTCAACAATCATTTTTTCCAATGAAAAAATAGGTGATGTATTCAGCTTCACAGTAGGAATTTCGCCTACCTTGGATTTCAAAGATACTTCCAACTTCTCCGCCGCTTCACTTGGAAACCCGTTAGGTCCCATCATAAACACCGATACATCTGCCTTCGGTCCACCACAAGCTGTAAGCATTAACATCATTCCTAGCATGACAACGAATAACCATTTTGCTTTCATGTGTATGTAATTCCCTCCGTCAATTACTCTCTCTTTATCGATAATCGCCAGAAAAGTCGGTTTTCACCGACTTTTCTTTCCAGATGTCATATATTCATTTATTTTTTGATCCAGCATCGTACTTAATTCAACAACTGCATCAGATGTCATTTCTCGACCTTCCATGACCATCTGTTCCATTTTACGTCTCAACGTATTGATCTCTTCTTCAAGTAAAACTAGGGAATTTTGCTTCTTGGCATTTTTGGTCAGCCAGCGCTGTCCGAACTCTTGCTCGCGAATTTGAAATTGCTTCTGAAAGTTAGTAAGCTGATATTCCATAAAAGCCATGCTCATCCCTCCTTACTCTTAGAATACCAGTTTTCGTCTCCTATGAACATATGAATTTATAAAGAATATTATAATTTCCTCAAGAAATTACCGATTCTCTCTAACGCTTCATTCAGTTGGGAAACACTATAGGCATAAGAGCATCGCAGAAAACCTTCTCCTCCTAATCCAAACACATCACCTGGTACTGCAGCCACCTTAGACTCATACAAAAGCCGTTGTGCAAATTCGTCCGAGGTTAATCCAGTTGCTACAATGCTTGGGAACGCATAGAATGCACCCTGTGGTTCGTGACACTGGAGTCCGACTTCACGGAAGCCTTTGACCACCAAGCGTCTACGTTGATTATAGGATTCAATCATACGATCTTTCTCTTCTAATCCATTCGTCAACGCTTCATGAGCCGCTACTTGCCCCATGACAGGTGCACACATGACCGTATACTGGTGAATCTTGGTCATAGCCGAGATTAGCTCTCTGTGACCACAAGCATAGCCCATCCGCCAGCCTGTCATTGCGAAAGCCTTGGAGAAGCCGCTAACGAGAATCGTCCGATCCTGCATGCCTGGAACTGCTGCGAAGCTCACATGTTTCTGGCCATACGTCAATTCCGCATAGATTTCATCGGAAATGACAATCAAATCATGCTCTTCAACAACTTTGGCAATCGGCAGCCAATCTTCATACGTCATAATGCCGCCAGTTGGATTACTAGGATAGCAGAGAATTAATATTTTGGATTTGGGCGTAATCGCATCGCGAAGCGCCTTTTCCGTCAATTTAAACTGGTCCTTTGCAAAAGTTTCGATACCTACTGGCACACCACCACTTATGGCAGTGATTGGCGAGTATGAAATATAACAAGGCTCAGGAATCAGAATCTCATCCCCAGGTGTGATTAGGGAGCGCAGTGCTAGATCAATAGCTTCACTGCCGCCTACCGTTACAAGCACCTCATTCGAAGGCTCATATTTCACTTTAAAAGAGGTATACAAATAGTTCGCAATCGCTTCGCGGAGCTCAGGAATACCGGAGTTTGGCGTATATTTCGTTCTGCCGCGCTCCAAGGAATGTACAGCTGCTTCACGAACGTGCCAAGGTGTTGAAAAGTCAGGTTCGCCCACACCCAGTGAGATGATGTCTTCTTTGCTATTGCTTACAAGATCAAAAAACTTCCGAATCCCAGAAGGCTTCATTTCACGTACCGCAGGAGCGAGGTAGTCCTTCATTGATTTTTTGCTAGTTTGAATCGTAGTCTCATCCTTGATCATAGCGCTACCTCTCCCTTACGGCGAAACAAGCATTCGGTGATCATCTTCCTGATCTTCGAAAATAATGCCGTCTTGTTTGTATTTTTTCAAAATAAAATTCGTTTTCGTAGAAAGCACACGGTCGATTGGCGACAACTTGTTGGAAACGAATGAAGCCACCTGTTTGAGCGAGCTCCCCTCAATTTCAACGAGCAAATCATACGCGCCAGACATCAGATAAACCGATTTGACTTCCGGATATAAATAGATCCGTTCCGCAATCGCATCAAACCCGCGCCCGCGCTCCGGCGTAATTTGCACTTCAATTAGGGCGGTAACCTTTTCGTCATCTACTTTGCTCCAGTTCACGACTGTCGCGTATTTGACGATGACCTTATCCGCTTCCATCTCGCTTATCGCTCGCGCAACTTCGGCCTCCGCCGTTCCTAACATGGTGGCGATCAGATCCGCGCTCCTGCGGGCGTCTTCCTTTAGTAAATCGAGAATTTTAAGCTTCAAAGTATCCATGGTTAAACCTACCTTTCTGAGATATGTTTCGTTCATCCATTCATCTTACAATGAATTGCTGTCCTAATTCAATTGTTGATCGCGGAAGAAAGGCAGAATATTTATATATATTTGAAAATTCCACTTTGAATGGCAATATAAAAAGCCACTGGATAACTATCCAAGTGGCTCTATACTGCCAAATTCACCTCGTACAAGGTTAAAAGAGATCCATGCTTAAATATCGCTCACCTGTATCTGGTGCAATACAAAGCACTCGCTTTCCTGCCCCGAGCTTTCTTGCAACCTGCATCCCCGTCCATACCGAGGCTCCAGCCGAAGGACCGACAAGAATGCCTTCCTTACTCGCCAAATCCTTCATCGTTTGGATGGCATCCTCATCTGTTACTTGCACAATCTCATCATAGACGCTTGTATTCAAAATGGCTGGCACAAAGCCAGGACTTGTCCCCACCAGCTTATGTGGCCCAGGGCTTCCACCAGAAAGTACAGGCGACCCCTTCGGCTCTACCACATATATCTGGATATTCGGCAAATGCTCTCGAAGTACTTCACCAGTCCCCGTAATCGTACCTCCAGTTCCTGAGGTAGCAACGAAAGCATCCAGCCTACCCTCCATTTGCTGCAGAATTTCTGGTGCAGTCGTTACTCGATGAATACTTGGATTCGCTGGATTCTCAAACTGCTGTGGAATGAAGCTGCCGGGGATTTGATCCCGCAACTCCACAGCTTTCGCAATTGCACCTGGCATCCGTAAGGCGGCTGGCGTTAGAACAACTTCGGCGCCGTAGGCTTTCAGGATATTAATGCGTTCCTTGCTCATATTATCCGGCATAATCAAGATGGCCTTATAGCCCTTGGCCGCCGCGTTCATCGCGAGTCCGATCCCCGTATTTCCACTAGTAGGCTCAATAATCGTCGCACCTGGCTGAAGCTGCCCTGACTTTTCAGCCTGATCAATGAGATTCCAAGCAGCACGGTCCTTCACGCTTCCGCTAGGATTGAAATACTCCAATTTCACATACAACTCAGCAGCTTCCGGTTCCAATAAGCGATTTACGCGCACCGCGGGGGTATCTCCGATCAGCTCTGTGATGCTATTCACCATTTTTGGCGGCATTGGTGCCCCCTCCTCATCCCTTACTCATGCTACTCACATTTTCATGCGGAAACCTACCGCTGTCAAGATTTAGCTGCCGGTAATTGGTTTCTAATGAATACCCATGAGAAGAATGTTGAGCTTCCGATGACAAGTAACAGCACATTGATGACCAGTGGCTCCTTACTCCAAGAAATGACACATATAAATAAAAGAACGCCACATACGCGCCCCACATTCAGCGATAACTCACGCAGGACGATGTACTCTTCCCTTTGTTTGGCACTTTCATCATCCGAGCCAATTAAATCAAACACAACGGACACCATCGGAATGGAGTACATGGGAAAAAAGAGTGCAGAACCAATCCCAAATATCAGCAAGGTGCTGAATGACATTTTCCAAAAAAATGGAAGAATTACGAGAACAACCATCACCGAGCCAATGAACATACTCATTTTACGAAAAGAAGGACGAATGAAGCGCCCTGCTGCCCAGAAGCTAACTAACGCGACGGATGATGTAATTAGAGCAAAATTACCTAAACTTGCTTCACTTGAAGTCGATATGTACACGAGCAATCCAATCATAAATCCAAATACACCCTCACGCACACCTTGAAAAAGTAAAGCCAGACTCACGCGCTTCCAAGGCGTTTTGGGTTGCCTAAGGATTCGCAGCGGCAGGAACCATTCGTACGTGCCGCTCAATTTCCTCTTCTTCAGAAAAAAACTGATCACAACGCCTAATAGGAAGATGCCTAACGAGATGGAAAAGATAAGACGATACCCCGCTCCATCGCCTAACGTCACAATGAGTAAACCGGAAATCCACGGAGCGATAATCCCTGCCCCAGCACCCAAAAGGCCGACCCAACCATTGAATCGATCTCGATTATCTGGATCAGTCACTTCAAAGTAAACAACGTTGAAGGCAATCCAAAACAAGCCAACAGAGATCCCTTGGACCATACCTAACCAAACGAAGTAGTGGACACTGCTAGTCCCCATCCAGAGCACCAGCATGTAAAAACACGCTGAAATGGATACACCAATACGCAAGCAATTCATTTTATTATGTTCTTTCACCCACTTTCCGGCTAACCAAAAGGTTATAGCCATTGTCAAATGGGTCGTTAAGGTGAACCAACCGATTAACGTAAAGTCATTTTTGGCTTTCCATAAATAAACACCGACGAAAGTACCCGATAATGCATTGGCTCCGCCGAATAGTGCATGAACAACGAGCAAAAGGATCGCTTGAGCATCCAGCTTCCCTTTACTTTTCACATTCGTTTGATTCTTTTGCATACTCCTCCTCCTAATTGAGACCGATTATAGGCTTTTGTTAACCTTCCCCTTTGGAGTGAAAATATGAGGCATATGCATGCAAAAAAACCGAATCCACGAGGACTCGGTTCCATTTCCAACGATCTTATTCCGATTTGATGCGTTCAACCATCAGTAATCGGTCCGTATCTGAAAGCACTTTCTCAACTCGGAAACAGGACGGACACACATAAACATCCGTCGTGAAAGGACCTGTTAAGAACGCACTCCCCAACGTTTTGGGAATGCTAGGTGTGAAAGAAGCTCCGCTTGTCACTTCAGTTCCAGCTAGTAGCAAGAATTCATGACAACTAGAGCACTCTGGTGCTTCTTCCTGCTCATCCGTTAATTGTTGGACCTTCTCGCCGTACTTATCAAGTGGCTCATCGGAATCATCCCAAGCCAACGATAAATCCTCATCGGATTCGGCATATTCTTGCTCATTGAAACGAAGCTTCTGCCCTGTCTGCTTAACCTTCAGATCAATGCTGCGGTAATCATTCAATTCATTAAAACAATGTGGACACTCTTCCTCTGGCCCAATCTCGGGATCCCAGACGATCTCCGTTTGGCACCATGGACATACGACTTCTTCGTTACTACTCATTGCGAAATCCTCCAGCTAATTGCATCTATGCATATTTCCATACATAATAAACCCCTGCCGCTACAAATACAAGCGCAATAGCAAACAAGGTTCCCCACAGGTATTTCATTGTTCAAGCCTCCAAGACTATGTATGATACTAGGTTACACATGCTCCGACCACATAGGATAAGGACACTGATAACGTTAAGGATAAGAAACCTACCGCACGGTTATCCTTCTTTATTTCCTCATCAATTTTAAAATATGGCGTTAGGAATTCAAAGATAAAGTAGGCAACCAACAGAAGCACGAAGCCATATCCGGCCCAAACGAGAGAGTGTATCATGGTGTCATTGTTTAAAATGGCGAAACGGAACAAGTTGCAAATCCCAAAAATTTTCCCACCAGTAGCCATGGCGACCGATAGATTGCCTTTTTTAATTTCAGCCCAATCATCATACTTCGTAACCATTTCGAAGATGGTAAGGAAAACAACAAGCGCGACCACTGCTACAGCAAAAAAAGCAAGCGTTGCTAAATACGGGTTACTTAACAAGATATCCACCTCTTCGTTCATATCATCTCCTGCCTTCCTTTACACAAGTAGAGAGACTTTTAACGAAATCCCTTATTCCCTATATATGGTAGTAGAGACTGAGTATGACTCAGTCTCTCGCAGGTACAACTAGTATATCATTAGGATTGTTTTTTTTCAGCAAGCTTAGCTTTCATTGCAGCTAATTCATCATTGATTTCACTGCTGCTTCCACCCAAACCAGCAAACTCATCATCTAAGCTGCGGTTTTTGGAGCGAAGTTCTCCGCTTGCTTGTGCTTCAGCTTCCATTTGCAGAACCTTTTCGCTCATACGATCGAAGCCTTTAGCCGCATTGTCTGTACCGAACCCAGACATTGCTTGGTTGATTTGTTTTTGTGCTTTCGCTGTTTCCGCGCGAGCAATTAACAAATCTTTTTTGTTTTTCATTTTGTTAAACTCATCTTTCATCTCCGCTAACTGCCCACGAAGCTGATCCGCATTTGTTTTGGCTAGATCGTATTGACGTTTCAATTCATCGTAACGACCTTGGTGCTCTTTCTTATCTTCCAGTGCGCGGCGGGCCAAATCTTCATTCCCTGCTTCCAGGGCTTTCATAGCCTGCTCTGTACGTTTCGTAACCATCTCTTCGGACTCTTCAAATTGCAGTTTAAATTTCTTTTCAATAGCAATTTGTTTCGCAACTGCAGTTTCTGCTTCCAAAATATCTTCTTCCATATCGCGTAAAAACTGATTTAACATTTTGACAGGATCTTCTGCCTTATCCAATAAATCATTAACTGAAGCCATTGTCATATCGCGAAGTCTTTTGAAAATTCCCATCTAAAATTCCTCCTAAGGTTTAATACTCTTTTATATCTATTTCATACGCATTGCCGAAGAATGAGTTTCAAAAAGGATCAAAAATTTATTAGTTATTTCAATTCGACAACTGTAACACCGGCTCCGCCTTCATTGTAATTACCCATCCGGTAGCTTTTCACATGACGATGTCGACGCAAATATTCTTGCATCCCTGTTCTAAGCACACCTGTACCTTTACCATGAATCAAATACACTTGACCAAAATTACTCAAGAAAGATTCATCTAGGAAGCGGTCTGCTTCAATCAAAGCTTCTTCCATATTCATACCGCGCATATCTAATTCCATTTTGACATTATCATCGCGAGTTCGCTTTAGTGTGGTTGCCACCTTCTGCGGTTGCTTCGACTGAGGCGCGTTGCCCGTTTTCTCAAGGTTAGATAGCTGAACTTTCATTTTCATAATACCCAATTGAACATTGGCTTCGGTTGTTCCCACAAGCTCTACAACGTGCCCTTTTTGTCCTAATGAAATGACCCGGACTTCATCCCCTGCTTCAATTGTTTCAGGGCGCTTCTTCAAAGCACGCACTTGTTTGCTACGTAGTTCAGGTGTCGCTTGATCCAGACGTCTCTTCGCCTCAACTAGCTTGTGGTCCTTGACCCCACCGGCTTCTTCCATTGCCATACGACGCAGGTCCGCAATAACCTCGTCGGCTTCGCGGCGAGCTTTGATAACGGCTTCGCGCGCATCGCGCTCCGCTTTTTCGAGCAACTTATCACGTTGCTCATCGAATTTGAGCTGCTGAGCCTCCAGCGATTTGCGCATCGCTTCAGCTTCTTTACGCAACTCTTCCGCAGCATAACGCTCAGATTCTGCGATCAGGCGATTCTCCTCGAGGGACGCAATCATCGACTCCACGCGCTGATCTTCCTCTCCTACTTGTGTGCGAGCATGTTCAATAATGCGACGAGACAATCCAAGTCGCTCAGCAATAGCAAAAGCATTACTTCGACCAGGAACTCCCACTAACAAGCGATATGTCGGACTAAGCGTTTGGATATCAAATTCCATGCTTGCGTTAATTGTACCTTGTTTTTGATACGCATACGCCTTCAATTCCGAATAATGTGTCGTTGCAATGATACGGCAGCCAATTTGATGAATATAGTCCAAAATTGAAATCGCTAGTGCGGATCCTTCAGCAGGGTCAGTACCCGCGCCAAGCTCATCCAGCAATACTAAGCTTTTCGGTGTCATGTCACGTAAAATGCTTATAATATTCGTCATATGACTGGAAAATGTACTTAGATTTTGCTCAATACTTTGTTCATCCCCAATATCCGCATAAATGGCATCGAATACGCAGAGTTGCGTGCCTTCTTCGGCAGGTACAAACAGTCCAGACATCGCCATCAGACTCAGAAGTCCAACGGTTTTAAGAGAAACCGTCTTACCGCCTGTATTCGGGCCTGTGACGATAATTTGTGAGTAATCGTTGCCCAACTCCAGATCAAGTGGCACAACCGCATCCGCCGCGATCAACGGGTGTCTTCCTCTCTTAATCTTAATAAAACCTCTATCATTCAATCTTGGCATGGTAGCCTTTAATTCTCTAGCTAAGCCTGCTTTGGCAAAAGTAAAATCAAGCTCTGCCAGCTGATCCACATCCAAAACAAGCACTTCCACTTGTTCAGCAACTAGCTCAGTTAATGCCCGCAGAATTTTCTCGATCTCAGCTTCTTCTTTAAATTTAAGTTCACGAATTTTATTATTTAATTGCACAATAGCATCTGGTTCAATATATAGCGTTGCACCTGAAGCTGACTGATCGTGAATCATTCCCCCAAAACTGGAACGATACTCTGATTTCACTGGAATAACGAAACGGTCATTCCGAATCGTTATAAGCACATCCTGAAGCATCTTCTGGACAGAAGAATTACGAATCATTTGTTCCAATCTTTCGCGCACTCTACCTTCACCTGTGCGAAGCTCACTTCGAACTCGCCCTAATTCAGGGCTAGCCCCGTCAACAACTACCGCATTTTCATCGATGCAGCTATTGATTTTATCTTCTAGTTGTTTATTTTCTGTCAGCAACTCCACTTGCGCCTTTAACATTGGGATCGCATATTCCTCATGAGCAGCAAGTACAAATCGCTTCAATCTGCGCGATCCAAACATCGTAGTTGAGATTTCCAACAACTCTGTTGGATTTAGCATCCCGCCAATCCTAGCTCTATGCAGAGGCGCACGAATATCTCGGATACCTCCGAAAGGTGCATTGCCTTTTAACCTCTCTACATTTACAGCCTCATCAGTAGCTTGTAAGCGAAGTTTTACAAGTTCGAAATCCCCCTTAGGCTCGAGTTTCTCCGCTGTCTCTTTGCCTAATGATGTCGAAGCATGATGAGCTACTTTATGTAAAATCTTCTGATATTCTAATGTTTTTATTATTTTCGGATTCAATGTTCCAACCTCTTTTCTCTACCCTATATTATAAACCAAATAGATCCTGATTAGCTACGGAGACAATGATTATATGGAAGATACTGCCCGCCATAATTATTACAGAATTGGTTACACTAAGCCCACGCATCTAATCCTCTGCCAAAAGGAATGCAAATCATCACGATCAAAGCATTTTGCTCAAAAAATCGCTTCTTGTCAATGGTGACATTCCATGACAGAAAGAAGGAGGTTCACGACATGCATCTTCTTGGACATCTGGTAAGGTTTATTGTTTCGGCTTTGGTTTTAATGTTTGTAAGCTGGTTAGTTCCAGGATTTTCAGTCGGCGGGTTTTGGAGTGCATTTTTCTTGGCGCTCGTTATCGCAATCGCGGCTTGGATCATTGAAGGAATCTTCGGCAAACAAATCACTCCCTTTGGCAGAGGTATCGTAGGTTTTATAGTGAGCGCATTAGTCATTTGGGCCGCTCAATTTATTGTGACCAATGTGTCTACGAGCATGATAGGTGCCATTTTAGCTGCTTTAGTCATTGGGATCATCGACCTATTCATTCCTGTAAAAACCCCTTTCGAGCAAGGGCTCACAGGCAGAGAAGATCGTCGATAAACTTGTCAGTTTCCATAACTGATAGCTAAAGTAAAGCCAAAAAAAAGATCGGCCTGCAGCGTTCTCACTCGCCGGGCCGATCTTTTCTTTGTGGTTTCACCAGTTTGTCACTGTAATTTGGAAATAGGTCGTGTACAATAATGGGGATATCATTATATGTATACGGAGGGGTACCCATGAAAAAACTTACAATTCTTATGATGGGACTAGCAGTAATTATTGCCATCACAGCATGTGGAAACAAAGACTCCAAAACAGCAACAGAATCTTCAACAACACCAGCTGCAACAACGGCAGCCACAGGTTCACCAGCCGCTACTACTAAAGCTGCAGCAGGTGGACAAGAAGTTGTATTAAAAGCTACAAATTTTCAATTTGATAAAACCGAATATCGCATCAAAAAAGGCGAGTCTGTCACAATCACACTAGACAATTCTCAAGGTGTTCACGGAGCATCGATTAAAGAGTTTAACATCAACCTCAACAATGGTAATAAAACCGTTACTTTCACACCAGATAAAGCAGGTTCATTCCCGATTACTTGCTCCATCATGTGCGGATCTGGCCATGCGAGTATGAAAACAACTCTTATCGTTGAATAATCACTAGTTTTCTTGGTCTATTAATAAACCTTTTCACGATTCTGTGAAGAGGTTTTTTGTTTTCATCTACCTTGAAAATATCTTAAAAAATGCGGATACAAAAACACAGATAAACACGCATGCATCCATTTTTTAAACAGATCTTCTTCTGCATATTTAACGTTTCTAGACGTCCTAAAAAGGAACCTTGCTACAATACTCGTATTCTTGCGAACTCTGTTACTTTTTTCTTCACCCTTTGGTTGCTCATTATTGCCTGCTATGGACTCTTCAGTTAGCCTTTCTGTCTTAGGCTTCCCCATACGGCCATATTGCTTGTGTAAGGCTAATTGAATTTTTTCAAGTATCAACTTAGCAGTCCGATAGTTCACACTAAGTAAATTTGCAAACGCTGGAATTGAGTATGTCAACTCATCTTGGATCAATATTCGAATGGCTTTGAACCAGAGTAATAAAGGTAACTTCGATTTATGCATGACAGTACCAGCAGTAATAGATATTTGAGTCCGGCACTCCTTACATTCGAGTAAACTGCGTGTCTTTACTTTATAAAATGAATTATGATCACATCTTGGACAAGAAAACCCATTCGCCCAGCGACTTTTCATTAAGAACTGCTCACACTCTTCCTCTGATTGGAAAGCATTATTCATCGAATCTATTAGATGCATTTCCATTATCAGATTCACTCCTCCAACAGAACTTATGTTCCTATATTTATTATATCGAACATTTGTTTCCATGTAAAGAAAATAATGTTTTTTCGCGGGAGCATTTCCGATTTCCAACTTTTCTGAAGTACCTACAATACAATATAATCACAATTAAAAACATGTTTCATTACAACACTCGAGTGGCTCATATAGGGGAGGAGTACTGTAGTAGCTTAGAATTGAGGTAGATCCTCCCTGGAAGAACGAAGTGGGCGTGACTCCGTCAGACTTGCGTCCAATGCAGAAGATTCCCTACTGCTGCCTCCCGTAGGAGTCTGGGCCGTGTCTCAGTCCCCGTGTGGCCGTTCACCCTCTCAGATCGGCTACGCATCGTCGCCTCGGTGAGCCGTTACTTCACCAACTAGGTACACTCATTTGTTCATCTGATTTGTGCGTGAGAGGAATCATTTCGGGACAGGCAGCGATGGGAGCCCTACTTGGAGGGTGTATTGTGTTCTGAAATTAGATCCAACGTTTTTAGAGTCATTTGAGTAGAATGCGAAGGTGTTACCCATTGCGGAATATGACTAATTTTGTAGTTGTAGATACTTCAGAAAAAATGTTTTGCGAGGTAGTTCTTCGCCTGGCAGACCCACTTAACTCCTCGCTCTCATCCCTCATCCCTCTCGCATTATAAGGTGTCTCCCCGCAAAATAAATAGAAACTACCGCTTTTTTTAAAAAAAGGCAGTAGTTTCTATAGGGAGATTCCTTGTTTCCACAGGTCATGGAGTTTACCCGCTACTTGTGGGAGCTCGTTAATTAAATAAGGAGCTATAGATGAGCTTGCTAGAAGCTTCTGAGGGACGTCTGACGGAATGATGGTCATGACATTTACAGCAATTACAATGATCAGCAGCGCTTCCGCTAAGCCCAGTAATGCGCCGCTCCAGCGGTTAATCGTGCTTAGACCTGGGGTTTTGGCAAGAACGTTCAAGGCTCTGCCAATGACCATAAGTGCAAGTTTAACCCCAAAAAACAGGAGCGCAAAGGCTATGGCATTTAGAATATAAGTATCTAGATTGAGTCCTTTTACGATGAATTCATATTTTTGATAATTTTGATAGGTTGGTAACGAGATCGCACTCTTGAGGAACGGAGCAAGATCCTTGTAAAAATAAAACGCAACTAGATAAGCGAGAATCATACCCGAAATAGAAACGATTTGAGAGATAAATCCTCTAAAGTAGCCAATCAACAGTCCTAAGGCAATGACCGACATTAAGACGTAATCCAATGTGTTCACTGTCACTTAGGGCTACCCAATTGGACTATCAGCTTCTACAAGCTCAATCCATTCGTTATATTCAATTTGAAGCTTAGCATACTCTTCACGCAATTTCCGGTATTCCTCTTTGACTGCATGAAGTTCTTCTTGTTGAGCTTCGTCGTTCATACTCAGTTGTAGAAGTTCTTCTTTTTCCTGCTGAGCTTGACTCCAAATAAGTTCTTTCTGTTCTTCAAATTCTTGAGCTCGTGTATCTCGTTCTATCTGCATTTGTGCAAGTAATTCTTCAATTTTCCCTTGATAATGCTGAATGATCGTTGCCTTCTGTTCCTCAAGCTGTTGTTGGAACAATGCTTGTTGTTTCTGATAGTGACCTTCCAAATCACCCTTTGCCTCTTCAAACCGTTGTGCTTTTGCCTCTTCTTCTTCCTGATATAACAACGCGAGTGAGTCGATGTCCTCTTCATGAGCGCTTGCTGCTACTTCTAGCTCAGCTTGATGTTTCTGTTTAATCACATGAATCTCAGCATGGTGACCACGCACGATGGCTGCTATTTCGTTATGATTTTTCGTATTGTTTAGAGTTAATTCATCTCGGTGCTGCTTAGAGAGCGATTCCAATTCATTGTGATGTTTTTCTGAAATTGAACTCAACTCCGATTGGTGCATTTCCGAAATTGCCTGCAGTTCATTTTGATGGTTCTCAGAAATTGCACTCATTTCATTTTGGTGTTGATTGGTGAGAGAAGCAATTTCATTTTGATGATTTTCTGTCAAAGAAGCAATCTCAAAATGGTGTTCATCAATTTGAGTTGCTAATTCACTTTGGAGCTTATCCGTAATTGCGGTTAACTCCGATTGGTATTCTTCTGAAATTGTTTCAATTTCATTAAGGTGACTATCTGAAATAGCTACTAATTCTGCTTGATGCTCTTCAGTCATGGATGCGATTGTCACTTGTTGTTCTTCAGTCAGAATTGCGATTGCTTCCTGCTGTTCTTCAGTCAAGATCGCGATTGCAATTTGATGTTCCTCTGCCAAAAGCGCTATTGCAGCTTGATGCCCGTCTGTAATTGTCCCGATAGCGGACTGATGTTCTTGTCTCAAAGACGCTAGTTGGGATTGATGTTCTCGAGCCATGGAAGCTTGTACTTCCTGATGTTGCACACTTATAGATTTAATTTGTGCTTGGTACTGCTTATGGATGACGTCGATATCAGAACCGCTTTGCTTGGATAGTAATTCCAATGCTTCTTGGTGCTGAAGTTCTGCGTTTTCTTTGTCTTGCAGATGTAGCTGGATAAGTGATTGTTTCTCTTCTTGAAGCTGTTGGTTCAGACTTTCATTTTCTTTGCGATGCGCGTCTTCAATGGCAGCCAACTCAAGTTTATGCTGTTCAGCTAACTTCACAAGCTGTTGCGATTTTTGCTGTTGCGCTTGTTCAAGCTGCTTTTTGCTTTGTTGGTGCTGCTGTTTTTCTTGATCAAGCTGCTGCTTGACTTGTAGGCTTTGGCGCTTCTCTTGATCAAGCTGTTGCTTGATTTGATCAATTTGTTTATTAACTTGCTCTTGTTGTAGTTTCACTTGATCATTCTGTTGTTTCACTTGATCATTCTGTTGTTTCGCTTGTTCGATTTGTTGTTTTGCTTGATCATTTTGTTGTTTAACTTGGTCTAGCTGTTGTTTCGCTTGTTCATTCTGTTGTTTGGCTTGGTCTAGCTGTTGTTTCGTTTGATCAATCTGTTGTTTGGCTTGGTCTAGCTGTTGTTTCGTTTGATCAATCTGTTGTTTGGCTTGAACCTGCTGTTGCTTCGCTTGTTCAAGTTGTTGCTTGGCTTGGTCTAACTGTTGATTACTAAGTTCATACTTCTGTTTCATTTGCAGCATTTGCTGATTCGATTGTTCTTGTTCTTGTCTTATCTTTATTATTTCTTGCTTGTGTTGCTTTTCAAGTTCTGGGATTTGTCCCAACTTCTCATTAAGCTCAGAGAGTAAGGCTTGGTTCTTGTCATCTTCTTGCTTTAATTCGTGATGCCGTGTTGTAAGCTTCTCGTAGGCGATCTTCGTCGCTTCTTGCTCTTTCTGTACTTTGCTTAACTCTTCTAAAATTACATTCATGCGGAAGCACTCATCAGCCATGTTTACTGCAGCCAAGACAGCGATCCGCTGCGAATCCAAACGGGGGTAACCTTTGGCAATACGGAACATTTGGTCATTCACATATTCTGCAACGGCCTTCATATGGTTCGTGCTTGTATCTGCTTTGAGCTTGTATTGGTGTCCATATATATCAACAGTAATTCTTGTTTTATCTTCAGTAGTCAAATTAAAATCCTCCCTTAAGATGAAAGGCTGGCCCTATCGAGAATAATTTCGATAAGACCAGCCTATATTCCTGCAACCTATAAGGAAAGTTACACTATTTTCTTAACTCTGCCTCAAATTGTTGTTCAAGTGTTGCCACAACTTTGGCATGGAGTTCAGTTACTTCTTCATCCAGCAAAGTTCTGTCCGCATGACGGTATACAAGTGCGATTGCTACGCTCTTACGATTAGCACCAAGGCGCTCTCCTGTATAGATATCAAACACTTGGATTGACTCCAACAATTCCCCTGCAACATCTGAAATTGCTTGCTCCATAAGTCCAACTGGAACGCTTGTATTCACCACGACTGCAATATCACGACCGATAGACGGATAACGAGGTAACAGCTTATAAACTATCTCCTCACCCGCAGCTTCTAAGATAGGTGCTAATTCAACTTCAAGCACATACGTGTCGTCCAGATCACGCTGTTGTTGTGCAGTCGGATGCAGTTGGCCTACACGACCAATGACTTTTGGACCTTCAGCGGATGCAAGTAAGATCTCAGCTGTACGACCTGGGTGAAAACCTTCTGGCGCTGCTGACGTATATGTCAGACCCTTAATTCCAAGGTACTCAACTAAACGATCGAAAATCCCCTTGATATCGTAAAAATCAACAGCTTCTGACTTCTGTGCCCAGTGAGCTTGGCGTCGCTTGCCTGTCAGTACGATAGACAGTAACAGCTTTTCTTGCGGCAGAGTCGTAAGAGCCTCTTCGTCCGTAATGAAGGCTTTGCCAATTTCGAAAATGGCGACATCATCCATTGTACGATTGCGATTATAGCTAACAACATCAAGCAAATGAGGTACTAGGCTAGTGCGCAGCTGACTGCGGTCTTCGCTCATTGGCATCGCTAGTGAAATTGGCTTCGCTGCCCGATATAGACCAGGAATAGCATCTACTTGTGCTTGTGGATTCGCTTCAGTACCTGCGCTAGCGTGTGTACGCGGGTTTGTGAAGGAATACGTAATCACTTCATTCAATCCACTTTGCGTCAAAATATTCCGTGTAATCCGGCGGATGGATTGCTCTTTGGATAGTGACCCTGGCGTCGTAACGCCGGTCATCAAGGTTGTCGGGATGTTATCGTAGCCGAAGAGACGTGCTACTTCTTCGATCAAATCGACATCACGCGTAATGTCTCCGCGGCGGCTCGGGACATGCACGAGCAGCTTGCCTTCGCCAGCTTGCTCGAATGTGAAATGCAAGCGCGACAGGATTTGCCCCATCTCGGTCAGAGAAAGCGCTGTGCCGAGATAGTTGTTCACACGGTCAGCCCCAAGCTCGATGCTGACGGACTTGTGCGTTCCGCTAGCGGCTTCTACGATGCCGTCAGCGACTTTACCACCTGCGTATTGCGCAATCAGCGCAGCAGCACGGTTCAACGCCGGAATCACCGATTCCGGGTTCACTTCTTTCTCGAAGCGAAGGCTCGCTTCGGAGCGAAGACCTAACTGGCGCGATGTACGGCGCACGGAGCTGCCAGCGAACTTTGCGGATTCCAACAGGATCCGCGAAGTTCCATCGGTCACTTCGGAGTTGGCGCCGCCCATAACTCCAGCGATCGCCACAGGCTTCGTGCCGTCCGTCACGAGAAGCATGTGCGGCTCTAGAGTACGTTCCACTTCGTCGAGTGTAACGAGCTTCTCGCCAGCCTCAGCGAGTCGTACGTCGATGTGTCCGTTATTCAGCTGCTCAGCGTCAAACGCGTGAAGCGGCTGGCCGTACTCTAACATCACGAAGTTCGTGATGTCGACGATGTTGTTGATGGGGCGGATGCCCGCAGCCATCAAACGGTTCTGGATCCACAGCGGAGAAGTGCCCACGCGCACGCCTTCGATCAGGCGGGCCGCGTAGTGCGTGCACTGCTCAGTCGCTGTGATCTTTACGCTGATGCGGTCCGCAGCTTTCACGCCGGCAGTTCCTGCCGCTTGAAGAGCAGCTTCCGCATCAGGCAGCTTAACCTCGCGGCCAAGGATCGCCGCGATCTCGTAAGCAGCTCCGAGCATGCTCAAGCAATCGGAGCGGTTCGGTGTCAAGTCGAGATCCATGACTTTATCGCTAATTGCCAATACATCTAGAATGGACTGGCCAATTTCCGTATCCTCAGGCAATACCAAGATACCTTCTTGAATTTCTTTTGGAAGCAATTTGTCGTTAAGCCCTAGCTCTTTCGCAGAACAGATCATGCCTTGTGATTCCACGCCGCGCAGCTTAGCGCGTTTGATTTCCAGTCCGCCCGGAAGAACAGCGCCAATCATCGCGACAGGAACTTTTTGTCCAGCATCAATGTTTTTGGCACCACACACGATTTGCAAGTCTTCCCCTTGCCCTGCATCGATCACGCAAACGCTTAGTTTGTCGGCATCAGGATGCTTTTCTCGGGATTTTACGAACCCAACAACAACGTTAGATACACCTTTATTACGATCCTCGACGATATCCACTTCGATACCGCTGCGGGTTAATTTTTCAGCTAATTCTTCGGCTGTGAAGCCTGTTACGTCAACATATTCCGATAACCATTGATAAGAAACTTTCATGCTTTATACCCTCCTTTTCCTAATGCTTACACATGTAAAAATTGCTTTAAGAAACGCAAATCGTTCGTATAGAAATGGCGAATATCTTCGATACCATATTTCAACATAGCGATACGCTCAACACCCATGCCGAATGCGAAGCCTGTGTATTCCTTCGGATCATAGCCACCCATTTCAAGAACTCGCGGATGAACCATGCCCGCTCCGAGAATTTCCAACCAACCTGTTTGCTTACACGTACGGCAGCCTTCGCCGCCACACATTGCGCAGCTCACATCGACTTCAACGCTCGGCTCTGTGAACGGGAAGAAACTTGGACGCATGCGAATTTTGGTCGCTGGGCCATACATTTCTTGTACGAATTGAAGCAACGTCCCTTTGAGATCACTCATCCGCACATTGCGGTCAATGACGAGGCCTTCAATTTGTTGGAACATGTGAGAGTGAGTCGCATCGTCGTCATCGCGGCGGTATACTTTCCCCGGACAGATGATTTTGATCGGAACTTCACCTTTGCGCTTCTCCATTGTTCTTACTTGAACAGGGGATGTCTGTGTGCGCATCAAAATTTCTTCTGTTACATAGAAGGAATCCTGCATATCACGAGCTGGGTGATCCTTCGGCAGGTTCAACGCTTCGAAGTTGTAATAATCTTGTTCAACTTCTGGACCTTCAGCTACGGTGTAACCCATCCCGATGAAAATGTCTTCAATTTCTTGAATAACTTTACTCAAAGGATGCACAGCACCTTGCTGTGAAGGACGTCCCGGCAACGTAACGTCGATCATCTCAGCACGAAGTCTGTTTTCTGTCTCTTGCTTCGTGTATGCGGCTTGTTTCTCCTCAATAACGGACTCAATTGCTGCGCGAACATCATTCGCTACTTGCCCGATAACCGGTCTTTCTTCTGCACTTAATGCGCCCATGCCGCGAAGCACCTCAGTTAACGGTCCTTTTTTGCCCAAATATTTAACTCTTAAATCGTTCAGTTCCTGCTGACTTCCTACGCCGCTTAGCTCTTGCAGCGCTTCTTGCTTCAAAGCCTCTAACCGCTCTTTCATTGAAATCCCTCCTGAATTAGGCCTCTGAATCGCCCTTTATGAAAACACAAAAAAGACTTTCCGCTCCCTCGCAAGGGACGAAAAGCCGTGGTACCACCCTAATTAGATTCGTCTATGTACAAATAATAAATAAACGAGTCTCACTTCATTCCAGATAACGGACGATGTGTCCGGTTCCCTCTACTGAGAAGCTGATTACGGCTTCTGTTCAAAGGACTGCTCGGGAGCGAACTTCCGCAGCCTGATTCTCGGGGCCAGCTCTCAATCATCGGCTTTCCCTCCCTGTCAAGAAGCACTGCATACTCTTCTCCGTCAAAGCATTTCCACGTATATGTACCAGTTATTATATGCAAGATAGAAAGGATATGCAAGTATATCACGCCTACGTTTTCTGAAATTTTCAGAAATAACCTATTGACTTCATTCCTCGACAGGTTTATATTTCACTTAAACAATTTAAATATTATTTAATTTAATTATTATATAATTTAATTATTAGATAATTCTAACAATTTATTAGGAGGTTATGACTTGGAAGATGAATTGACTGACTATACCAATCGCTTCCGTACAGCATTTGAGATGGCGCATCGCAAATTAGCTCATGAAGTAATTACCGAAATAGACTCCGAGATAACCCCGCGGCATTTATTTATGTTAGCGATGATATCTAAAGAGAAATCTCCGAAACAATCTCAGCTTGCTGAGAAATTAGGCGTAAAGCCAAGTGCAATCACGGTCATGATAGATCGTCTTGTTCAAAGTGGGCATGTTATTCGTATGCATCATGAGACTGATCGCCGCATTGTACTCGTTGAGAATACAGCAAAAGGAGACGCCATCCTTGCTGAGGCCACTGAAATTCAAAAGAAAGTAATTGCACGCGGATTATCGCAGCTTTCTCCTGAGGAACTTCATATTTTCGTAAATGCATTCGAAAAATTTACTTCATTTTACTAATTTTATTACATCAAAGGAGTGATACAGATGGCAAATATTCAAAAAGCAGCTCCAAAGGATCTCTCGGAAGAAGCTGCACCAGAGCTCAAAAATAGGGGACTTCTCCTCACTGGCTTAATCATTGCCATGCTCTTCGGAGCTTTGGACGGTACAATCGTAGGAACAGCAATGCCGCGTATCGTCGGTGAATTCGGCGGGCTCGGACTGATGACTTGGTTAACGACAGCTTATATGCTGACTTCAACGGTTATCGTACCCATCGCGGGTAAACTGGCCGACTTAATAGGCCGCCGCGTCATTTATGTAACTGGACTCATCATCTTCATCGTTGCTTCAGCGCTTTGCGGAATGTCCCAGAACATGACGGAACTCATTTTGTTCCGCGGTCTGCAAGGTCTTGGCGGTGGTATCATGATGCCAATGGCCATTATCATTATCGGGGATTTATTCACTGGTAAACAGCGTGCTAAATGGCAAGGTGTTTTCGGAGCGATCTTTGGTTTATCCTCTGTTATCGGGCCGCAAGTTGGCGGCTGGATCGTAGATGCTTGGGACTGGCGTTGGGTGTTTTACATCAACCTGCCTGTTGGTATTCTAGCTGTTATTCTGATCTCAATTGCCTTACCGAAGCATAAATCAACAGGGAAAGTTAAATTCGATGTCCCGGGTATCGTCACGATGATTGTCGGTGTAGTGAGTTTACTTCTTGCTCTTACGTTTGGCGGAAGTGAGTATGCTTGGGGCTCTTGGCAGATTATAGGTCTGTTCGCACTAGCTGTTGTGTCTTTAGTTGCCTTCGTATTCATTGAAAGTAAAGCAGATGAGCCCATCCTTCCTGTTCGTTTGTTTAAAAATAGAACTTTCTCCACCATTAACGGAGTAGGCTTCCTGATGGCGGTTGGGATGTTCGGTGCTATTATGTTCGTTCCTCTTTTCATGCAAGGCATTGTCGGTATTAGCGCGTCAGCTTCTGGAACTGTCATGACGCCGCTCATGATTACAATGATTGCAGCCAGCGTCGTTTCTGGCCAATTGATTGATAAAATTGGTGTTCGAAGACAAATGTTCATCGGTATGATCGTCATGGCTGTTGGCTTTGTTTTCCTTAGCACAATGGGGATTTCTACTACGAAGTTGATCGCATCCAGCTACATGGTTATGCTTGGTTTAGGAATGGGTCTCGTCATGCCGATCCTAACGCTCGCTTTACAAGAAAGCTTCCCGAAATCAGAGCTAGGCGTTGTAACGTCTTCCAGCCAATTTTTCCGTCAAATCGGTGGTACCTTCGGGATGACAATACTCGGCACTATTATGAATCACAAATCAACAATTTTGCTTGAACAAAATTTAGAGCCAGTAGTGAAACAGTTCCCCGCGGAAGTAGGCACTCCGTTAATTGACATGATTCATAAGAACCCACAAACTCTCTATTCCTCCCTCTTAAGTCCAGAGGCGTTGGCTAAATTGCCAAAAGAATTAGTAGAGAGATTGCCCATCATTAAAGATGCGCTTGTTTCCTCTCTTCACCAAGTGTTTATCTACGGATTGGTATTCGTACTACTCGGCGCGATCCTTACGCTATTCGTTGGGAACATTAAGCTTTCTGACCGTAAATCGAAGAAAAAAGAAGACGGAAAAGATGATAACCAAGTTTCCCCTCATCTTGCTCACTAAAAAAAAGCTCCCTTCCTCTACATGAGGTTGGGAGCTTCTTTCCTATTAATCAATGGTCCCTATTTGACTGAGAGGAAAAATGCGAAATACGGCTTTGCCGATAATATCCTTTTCAGCTACAAAAGGGGGTGCCGGCCACAAATGTGAATCATAGCTATCGTTGCGATTATCGCCTAAGAAGAAATATTTCCCTTCCGGCACAGTCACTTGATGAAAAGTATACGCCATAGGCGCTTGGATATAGGGCTCGTCTACCTTCGCTCCATTCCTGTATAAAGCACCATCCTTGACCTCAATCGTATCACCAGGAAGGCCAATCAGACGCTTCACATAGCGATCCTCATTCCCCTCAATTGGCGGCCAAAACACAACGATATCACCAAATTCAAAGTTGGTTAATGGCTTCATTTTCTCAACAATCAACTCATCTTGTAATTGAATAGTCGGCAGCATGGAACCTGTTGGAACCGTCATTGCTTGCGCAACATACGTATTGACGACAAGTGCGATAATAATAGCAAATGCTATAGTAGGCACCCATTCTTTCAATAGGCTTAGCACATATTTTTTGATCAATGGAAACAACATCCTTTCGCCTTCACTTATTCTTATTTACACAGTAACCCATTTCTGAAAAGCTTACATTAAATTGAGATAAACTTGTACCGAAGTCATTCGAGGATGAGCGACCGCTATTCTACCCCACAAAGTGAAGATAATCTTCGAAGCAAAGTCCTATTACTTTGCGGGGACCCCGGGAGAGGTTGTTTATATCGCCAATTAGCAAGACGTTTTCGGAAACCGAAAATGTGGAAAAATAAAATGTTGTTGTATAATGAATATGGATACCTTAAATAAGGAGAGTGTTACACATGAAATATCGTAGACTTGGTAAAACAGATCTGAAAGTTTCCATCGTTGGTGTTGGCACTTGGCAATTTGGCGGTGAGTGGGGATTAAACTATACCCAAGGGGAAGCTGACGCGATTTTGGATCAAGCGGCTGAGCTTGGTATCAACTTAATTGATACGGCAGAATGCTATGGTGATCACCTTTCCGAGTCATTCATCGGTAATTATTTATCCCACCGCGATCGTGATAAGTGGGTTGTCGCGACGAAATTCGGTCATCATTTCCATGATTTATTTACACGAACTGATGAATTTAGTGCTGAATCTGTTGTCAAGCAGCTTGATGCTTCCTTACAGGCTTTACATACGGATTATATTGACTTATACCAATTCCATTCCGGACCTGATGCTTTATTCGATAATGACGATCTATGGACAACCCTTGATAAACAAGTACAGGCTGGCAAAATCCGTCACCTAGGCACGTCGATCGGCAGCAATGCCAATATTCATCAGACTGCCGCTTCTACGAAGGTGAATTCCAAAGCGATTCAAGTTGTCTACAACCGTCTGGATCGTGCGCCGGAAGATCAAGTTTTCCAATCTTGTATCGATCAAGACCTCGGCGTACTTGCACGTGTACCATTGGCCAGTGGCTATCTAAGCGGTAAATACAAGCCAGGTGCTGTATTCAGTAACACGGACGTTCGTCATCGTCACGATGCAGAAAGCGTTAAGCAGAAGCTCGAAGAAGTTCAACGCATCCAGCAAAACGAAGTCCCAGAAGGCATGGATATGGCCAAGTGGGCATTGGCTTGGTGCTTGAAGCATGATGCAGTTACTTCCGTTATTCCAGGCTGCAAAAACCCAGAGCAAGTGATTGCGAATGCCGCAGCAACAGAGCTGATCAGCGACAATCATCCGCAAGCTTGGAAAGCCTAGAGAAGAGGAAGGACTGACTTCACCATGTCTCACCAACAGCACGATGAAACTTGGAAGGCACTTCACACTCACATCGACGAATGGGTTGCTGTTAGCAAAACGCATACGTCAGAGGGGCATGTCGCTTCCTACATCCCTGAGCTAGCTAACGCTTCTGGGGATTTACTTGGAATATGTCTAATGGATAGCGAAGGGAAAACCATCTTATCCGGAGATGCTGACTTTCGTTTCACCTTGCAAAGTATTTCGAAAGTTTTTTCACTCATTCTTGCACTCATGGATAATGGCGAAGACGTTGTATTCTCCAAAGTGGGGATGGAGCCGACTGGCGATGACTTCAACTCGATGTTGAAGCTTGAGCTTATCGAGCCAGGCATCCCATTCAATCCGCTTATTAATGCCGGAGCGATTGCAATCTCTTCGCTAATCGCTGGAAATAACACAGATGAACAGGTCGATCGTATCCTGCATTTCTTCAGGGATATTGCGGATAATCCTTCGCTCGCCATTAATCAAAATGTGTTCAAATCTGAGTCAGATACCGCTCACCGCAATCGTTCTTTAGCCTATTTCCTCAAGGATAACGGTGTCTTAGACAAGGAAGTTGATGATGTCCTTCGTGTCTACTTCAGTCACTGCTCCATCGAGGTGAATTGCACGGATCTAGCCAGAATGGCGCTCGTTCTCGCGCATAACGGCGTAGATCCGATCCGCAAGCAACGTCTCATCCCGCGGCGCTTCGTGCAAATTGCTAAGACTTTCATGTTCACCTGTGGAATGTACAATGCTTCTGGCGAATTCGCCATGAATGTCGGGCTGCCTGCGAAGAGCGGCGTGTCCGGCAGCATTCTGACGATGGTGCCGGGACAATACGGCATCGGCATCGTCGGACCGGCACTGAACCGTAAAGGCAACAGCACAGCAGGTGTACACTTGCTTGGTATTCTGTCGAAGGAGTTCGACTGGAGCATGTTTTAACGCAACTACCTCCATGCTAACAAAAAAGAACCTTCCTTATTGACTTCGTTCAGTCTTGGGGAAGGTTCTTTCCTATGCGTATACCCTTATTGCATGGACTGTTTGATGCGTTGGAGGGCTTCTATCAATTCATCCACTTCATGCTCATTCAATCGAATCGTCACATAATTAGGTGAAATACCGCCGTCATTGACTTCAAGAAGAGCGGAATCATCTTTATCATCAAATTTAACGGATAGATGGTCTTTATCTAGTATTTGAATCCAAGCCATGGAAAGCCTCCTCACGATTCATTTCGCCTTTTCAGGCTTAATACACAATGAAGTCTTTGGTATACACCGTCTCATTATCTTCGGTATCCATGACGCGCATTTCTAGTTCCCAATTGCCTCTAAACGGTAGGTACGGCCCTTCCGATTTGTAACTAAATTTAGCAAAACCGTAGGACTCCTCTTCCTTATTATCTGTATAGATCGTTAAAGGGATAGAAATCGGTGCAATCTCTTCATCATCCTTATTATGCAAAATCAAGAGAACCTGCTTAGGTTGACCTGACTTTTCAGGCAGCCATACTTTGGCGACGAAGCTGTTATTGCCTGGAATTTTGGGCGTAATATCGACCGAAGCATGGACCTTCTCTCCCATCTGATGCCACTGAAGAGGCGCATTAGCAGGTATTGGTGCCATATAGGTAATCAGTCCGACAAGCACTACAATGATAACCATAAGGGATAGATCTAGCTTTACCCATACAATTGATTGATTGACTTGCTTTTTGCGAAGGAAGAGTCGAATCACGAATCCCAGCACGGCGACAAGCACGACCACGCCTACCTTCACAAGCAGGAGAATTCCCCACGTTGTGTATGTCAAGTATCGCAGATTCGGTAAGAATAACAAAACAGATAGAATCCCTGAAACAGTTAAAACAAGAATCGAAATCAGTGCAAATTTGGAAAACTTCTGCATATAACTGCCTAGCCCCGTCTTGTTATGGCGCCATTTCACATACAGCAGAATTAATCCGCCAACCCAACAAGCCGCAGCAACGAGATGAATAAAATCGAGCCCAATCGTCGCCCACAGAGGCGAGAAGGACGCTGCGTGGCCGCTGAAGCTTTTAACCGCAAGAAGAGCCAGGGCCCAACACACATCCAACCATGCCACCCTACCCAGCAATACAAAGCCTAAGAAGGATAACACAAGAAGCAGCACCCAAGAAATCCCGATATTGGTCGCGCTTAGCAGCTGCCATATTTCATCTACACCGCCGCCGCCCAACAGATCCTCAATATGAGTGAAAATAAGCAGCAATAGAGCAACAATGTGTCCGCGTTGCAGATTGAGCGACCAGGCAGCGAGCGATTTCTGCGCTTCTTCTCCTTGGGTTTTCACCAATCGTAACCAGAATGCCCAACCTGTCAAAGCCAACAGCATTAGAAACCATAAGCCGCGGGAGGCGTATTGCAGCAACCCTTTAGTCGTAAGCGGCCCTGCGCTGTGATCATGTCCCGTATGCGCGGATGGCACATCGAGCAAGTCCTCCTGCGGCGGATTCCCGACCGTGATTGGATAGCTCCCCCCCACAGGGTGACCATCTGCTGAGATGACGTGATAGCTAATCAAATACACGCCTTCTGCCAGTTTCGGCACATCCAGCTTGATACCCATCTGATCCTTATTCATCACCGCTTTGCGATTCGTCACTTCGGCACCGCTATGATCATAAACCTTAATATAAAAGAGTCCGCTATCTAATTGTTCATTGAACGTGACGGACACTACAGCTGGTGAGCTCTCAAGCTTCGCTCCCGATTCTGGTGTCGCTTCAACCAATGAAGCATGCGCAGAGACTGATTGGGGCGCAAGGACAGCACTCATAAGCATGATCGCTAACAGAGCAATCAAGCCTACTGGCAGTCGCAGGAACCACATTTTGGTGCGTTGTTGTAATAATCCCGTCATAAGTATCCCTCTAATCCGTTATTGGTCTACGGCCAGCAAATCCATCTTGCTCCCCGTGATAATAACGAATCCCATCCTCTCCTTGCTTCCAACACAGCAACACTTCTTGTCCGTTCATGACCGCAGGGAAATCAACAAGTCCCGTATCGATATCCTTTAGCTCAATGCCCGTCTTTTGAAAGCTTTGAATGAGTCCGCGCGCTTCAATTTGAAGAAATTCAAGCGCAGCTTCCATAACGAAAAAGGGATCCTTTTCCGAGCTAGGCTTCTCTGCAAATTCATTCTTCTTATGACGTAACTCCATATATTTGTCCTCAAATTCACGTTTCAAGGCTTGCATCTTCTTCAATTCCTGATCAACAAATGGCAATAAATGATTAGCCTCTTCCAAAGAGAACCATTTCTTTTCCGGCATAACGCACCTCCATATCCGTTATTTTAGCAAAAAAACAGACGAACTACGAATTCCACTACTCTGTTTCAGCCTTATCGTGAACGTGATGATGCCCATGATGGTGGCTGTGTCCATGACCTTGACTATGCTCGTCCACATGTGTAACAGACAGCTCCGCATAGGCAACACCTTTTAACACTTGTATGCGTTGCTGCAGCTCTCGAAGTTTCTGCACCTCACCGCGAACGACGAGTATTTCCAAGCATTGCTGATGGTTTAAATGGATATGCATCGTAGAAATGATGGCATGATGGTAATCATGCTGAAGATCCATGAGGGTGATCGGCAAATCACGACTATCATGGTCATATACCATGACAATGGTACCCGCAACCATTTCTGTTGGCTGCATACTGCTCGAGGTCAAAAGCGCTTTGCGCGCCAGATCACGAATCGCCTCCGAGCGATTATCATACCCTTGTAAGGCAATCAATCGGTCGAATTGCTCGATTAGAGATTGTGGCATCGAAATTCCAAAACGTACCAGATTGTCTTTATCCGACATGCATCTTGCTCCTTCATCTGTATCTTCATCTATCATTCTACTGTATCAGAAAGTGTTGGAGTCGCAAACCTCCGTCAAGGGAAATTGAACCATAGATAACGATCTTATGGCGAAAAAGCAAATTTATTGGGGCCATCCACAAAATTCTTATGGCAAAAACACAAAAAAGGAGAGGACATCGCCCCTCCTTTCCTAAGTAAGATTCATCAGTTGTTTGACGCGATTCTCCAGCTCCACGAGTGAGAATGGCTTCGTCATATAATCATCGGCTCCCATTTGCAGGCCTTTCGCCACATCGGCTTCCTTCTTCTTACCAGAAAGCATCAGTACCTTCAGATCCTTGGAGCGCGCTTGCGTATCTGTCTTGATTTTCTCTAAGATCGTAAAACCATCAAGCCCAGGCAAGATGCCATCCAAAATACAAGCGTCGAAAACTTGATCACTCAATAACTGCCATGCCGCTTCACCATCAGAAACCTGTGTAATCACAATCGGCAAGTGCTCCAACTGCGAAATCAGTATCGCTCTGAGAATCGGATCATCGTCAACGATCAAGAGCTTTTTCTTCTGCAGTTGGGCATTGGCATGAGCAACCAACTTCGTGAATTGTGCACCCTCATCTTCTAAATCGGCCAGCACGATGCGATTTTTGCCTTGCTGCTTCGCTTGATACATCGCATCGTCTGCTTTCGCTACCCACTCCGCAATCGTCATCCCTACTTGCCATTCGGCTACGCCAGCTGAGAACGTAATCGAGAACGTTTGACCTTCATTCTGCGCTACAGGCTTCACACGAACTTTATCTAAAACATCTTGCATGATCGACCTAGCTTGATCCACCGTCGTATTCGGAAGTGCGATGACGAACTCCTCACCGCCAAAACGAGCCAATAAATCGGTCGAACGCAAATTGACCTGCATAAGGTGAGCCAAGCCTTGGAGCACCAAATCACCTACGTGATGTCCATACGTATCATTGACGTTTTTGAAACTGTCAATATCGATAAACACGAGGGAAATTGGCGCTGGGTAGCGCTCGATACGCTGCAACTCTAACCCAATCTGCAAATCAAAATAACGGCGATTAAACACACCTGTCAGCGGGTCGCGGAAAGCCAACTGTTCAAAATTCCGAGTTCGCTTGAGGAGTCCATAGATGCGCGCCGCCAATTCCTCATATTGGAATGGCTTCGTCACATAATCATCCGCCCCTAAGTGGAAACAACGAACTTTGTCACTGATATCATCACGACCGGATAACACGATAAGCGGCAGCCATTTCAGAGTAGGATCTTCTTTGAGAAAATCAAATAGCTCATAGCCTGACTGCGGGTGCATCATCAGATCTAGCGTAACAAGATCATAGGTATGCTCACGCAGTAATTTTTTGGCTGACTCCACATCAGCGGCTTCATCAACAATACAATCATCGAGTTGCAATCGTCTAGTCAAATAAGAGCGAAGCGCATCGTCATCATCAACGAGTAAAATGCGACTTTTGAGAGTTCGAAGCATGGAACCTGTATTAGGATCTTTCTCCTCATCCATCTGAATTTCCGTTAAGCCGATATCGAGCTCCATTTTTAATTCAAGCAATAATTCAACCGTACGTTCAATGCTTTCATTTACAGGGCTCGTCGAAAGAAGCAACTCATGATCCTGCTTCTCCATGGCTAGGGCCCATTCCCATTTCCGCACCAAGTCTTCTGCCAGTTTACCAATCCTCAAATAACCAAAGACTGGCGCACTACCTTTGAGTGTATGCGCAATCCGATAGCACTGTTGCAAATCCGCAAGGATTGGCTTCATCTGAACCGTTGTCAGCAAGGACTGCAACTGCTGCAGCTGCTTGTCATATTCACGAATAAACAGCTTTCTTCCTTGTTTAAGAATTCTTGCATCACGATCGGATTCAGAAGCTGAATCTTTGGATCTCTCTATATTTCTATGGCTCATAGATGACCATCACCCTTTATAAGCTTAATCGAACTGATCCTAAAGTCCTCATCCAACCTCTCGCTGTAATAGCTGCCCGATGGTATCTAATAATTGAAGTGGACTGAAAGGCTTTACAATGTACGTGGTGACACCCGCTGCTTTCGCTTTCTCTTTATCTTTCTCCAACGCTTTGGCTGTCAGCAGAATCACTGGCAAGTCTTTATTCACATTATCACTTTGTCTCAACCAGGAGCAAACCTCTACCCCCGTGCGTTCCGGCATCATGTAGTCTAGAATGATTAAATCATAGGCTTCCTTGCCCAGCTGCTCAATCGCTTGTTGACCATCCTCAACCTCGGTGATGACGTATCCTTCATCCGACAACGTCTCCGTCAGCAGAAAGCGAAGTGCCAATTCATCATCGGCTAGCAAAATTTTGTAAGCTGACATGTTCTCTCTCCTCGAGTCCATAAATTAGTACTAATTATAGCATCATATCTGAGGCCAAGATAGGAAAATGTCGGAATACATCGAATAAAGTCACGCCTTCTTATTGTGCAGGTGAGATTTCCAAGAGGAGCCAGAAATAGCTGGAAGTCCACGTGGATTTGGATAACAATACACCCAACCTTGCTTCTCCAAAATGGCATCTTTTACCCAAATTCGTTCGTATTCATTGTCAGCATGACCTGGACTGTAATACGTTTCCAAAATGTCCATAGCAGCCAGTCCCTCTTCGGTAACCTCAATCCATTCCCCTTCAACCTTATGTTCATTGTCTGTAAGTACTAACGCAGGGTAAGGTCCTACATCATATAAACGTCCAAATATCGCGCCAGGTTGCACTTCCAACAAATACGGAGAGACAACATGATGATTGCTTTCTCCAACCAGTAACGTGCCATACACAAATACAGATATCATTTCTCTATTCCTCCTAAACATTCACATCCGTTATATGAATGATTTCGGCATGGTAACTAGCATTTCCTACAAAAAAAAAGCAGCATCACGATGGATGCTGCTGCTATGCCTGATTGGCTGTTAATTCACGTGTTTTGACGATAATTTTGCGGATGCTGTCTTCGGACAAATGAAACACCTTGATTAGCTCCAACACCGTCGAACCCGTTTGATACAAACGGAAAATCTCACGATTTCTCCGCTCAATGATGATGCGAGTGCCATTATTTTCTCCCCAGCCAGCGCGTTTCTGCTCTTTCTTAGGGATATAGACGATTTCGCCTTGGATATATTCTTGTAATTGTTTTAATAGGTTAGGGGGAAGAACATCTTTCCCGTTCTTGTAACTCATGGATGAAAACCTCCTCAAATTGTCGCAAAGCTTAACTTTGACTGATTTGCAGAGAGTATCTTCATCGCCCCTTAACCTCCTACCATTCTCAAAAATGGAATAAAAAAAACACGATCATAATCGTGCCTGTCGGTTGTATATGCAATTATACAATTCAGGTGAACGGTTATTCCACGAATGATATTCAGTTAGGAGACGAGTACCTCTGCGGCGGCCGCAACATTCATCGCTACTGTCATTGTCATTGTGTTCATTAAAAAGCACTCCCTTCACCGTAGTTTATTGTTGTGTTCACTTCGTGTTCACATTTCTCATTATATGTAAAAAGCGTCTCGCTGTCTACTCGTTCGTAAAAGTTATGCGAGGGCCTAGTGGCCCCCGCTTGGAACAGTGATCTCTGCTTACGCAGAGATCACCTCTGTTTGCGTTGTAATCACCTTGATCACTCCTTTCCATAGGAATTAGCTGGCCGGCTACATACCTATTAACTCATATTGTCGAGCAGTTCTCAAGTGAAAGAATGGTTATAGGGATTCTTTCCTTGTGAGGGGGGAGGTCCCCTTTTAATCTTAGGGGAGTGGCGCAGTGATAAGGCCAGTGAGAAACCCTGTGTCAACGGAACGAGCACCGCGTGTATGGTTGCGATTCTTTCTTGAGACGTCGATAGTAGCAGGCTCAGCAATCCTAATTAGTTTAAATGACGAACGCGCAACTGAGACGGGAATAAATGCATTCTCAGTAGCCATCAGTACCAGTTTCACTGTGAGACATCGATACTAGCAGTCCCAGATAATAAACTAGTCAAAATGACGCGATTCCCCTCTTGAGACGTCTATTTTTGCTGGCTCAGCAGCTTATCATCATCAAATTCACTCTGAGCCGTTGAAAGTGGCAGTCTTAGCAGTCAAACTAGTCTGTAATGAGACGATTCACTCTTGAGACGTCGATTATTGCTGTCTCAGCAGCTTATCAGTACTAAACTCTGTCTGAGCCGTCGAAAGTGGCAGGCTTAGCACAAGTAATTAGTACTGACTGATAGCGGAGTTTGAATTTTTGGTAGATATGTATTGACTTGACAGGGAAAGTTGCTTTGGCGAGTTACTTGTGTTGATGAGGAAAGTTATGGGGATAAATAAAAAAAGACCTAGCGAATTCACTAGGTCCCCAGCGGCATCACTGCGATGCCGCCTCTCTCTAATAGCGCGCGGATATCGCGCGCGAACTCCACGGCGTGCAACCCATCGCCGTGGATACAGATCGTGTCCGCGAGCATACTCAGGTCCTCTCCCGTGATGGAGAGAACCTTCCCTTCGCGGACAAGCCGTTCCACCTGCGCCGCAGCCTCGGCGGCGCTCTCAAGCAGTGCCCCGGCTTGATCGCGGGGCGTCAAAGAGCCGTCCCGCTGGTAGCTGCGGTCCGCGAAAGCCTCGCTCGCGGTCCGCAGTCCCGCGGCGGCGCCCGCCCGCAGCAGCTCGCTGCCGGGCGGGCCATACAGCGTCAGCTCCGCGCTGACGCTGGCCGTTGCAGCCGCAATCGCGGCGGCTAACTCATGGCGCTTCGCGGCCATGTGGTAGAGCGCGCCATGCGGCTTAACGTGCTGCAGGCGTCCGCCTTCGGCGTGGACGAAAGCCTGCAGCGCCCCGAGCTGATACAACGTCAGCTCGTAAGCCTCTGCCGGCGTGATCGCGATCTCGCGCCGGCCGAAGCCCTGCAGATCGGGGAGGCCCGGATGGGCCCCGATCGCAACGCCCTTACGCAGGCACAGCTGAACTGTGCTGCGCATGGTTGCGGGGTCGCCTGCGTGGAACCCGCAGGCGATGTTGGCGGAGCTGACGTAGTCGAGCAGCTCCGCATCGCGGCCGAGGCGATACGCGCCGAAGCCTTCGCCCATGTCACAATTCAAGTCAATCCGCAGCATGACGATTTCACTCCCCACTCAAGATGAATACCATTTCATCATCGTTCATTCATTACTTATTTCTTTCATTACTTATTTCTTTCATTACTCATTGCATTCTTAACTCAACTTACTCCCACACAACTCATTCTCCACTCTTCCCACTCCCATTCAGCACATTTCCTACTCAACCCACTGCAAAGTGCATTATTTTCATGCTTCGAAGTGTGGGAGTGGAGAACGCGTGGGGGTAATATCGGCAGATGTCACGGGAGTCATTCAGATAATTGAAGATCATCTGAGTAAAATTACGAAATAACTGTATTTTCTCCATCTATTCAAAGAGCATTTGGGCAAATTTTCGATCTAACTGTATTTTCTCCAGTTAATTTTAGCCATTTCCTTCCCATTGGGCGATTTAAGGGAAATTAACTGGAGTTTTTCCATTTAAATGCCAAAAACATTCCAAAGTGCCAAAAATAGCTGGAGTTTTTCCAGTTAAGTTGCTGAGGGGAGGCAGTTAGGGCTCGTCAAACTTCACATGGCTCTTAAAGCTAGTCGGGTTAGCCGGATTAGTCTAGTTCGTCTAGTTCGTCTAGTTCGTCTAGTTCGTCTAGTTCGTCTAGCTCGTCTAGTTCGTCTAGCTCGTCTAGTTCGTCTAGTTCGTCTAGCTCGTCTAGTTCGTCTAGTTCGTCTAGCTCGTCTAGTTCGTCTGGTTCGTCTAGTTCGTCTGGTTCGTCTCATTTGTATAATTCATCAGGTTCATTTAGTTAGTCTGGTTCGTCTCATTTGTCTGATTTGTCAGTCCATCAGGTTCATCTAGTTAGTTCAGTTCGTCTGGTCCTTCAGGTTCCTCTGTTCGTCTGGGCCATCAGGTTCCTCTGGTCCTTCAGGTTCCTCTGGTCCTTCAGGTTCCTCTGTTCGTCTGGCCATTAGGTTCCTCTGCTCCATCTAGTTAGTTCAGTTCGGTTCGTCTGGCCATCAGGTTCCTCTGGTCCTTCAGTTCCTCTGTTCGTCTGGCCATCAGGTTCTTCTGGTCCTTCAGGTTCCTCTGTTCGTCAAATCATATTATTTCCCAACATCCCACTCATCCCAAACCCCTTAACCAAGCCCTTACCCCCGCCCCCAGCAGATTAAGATCCATGGCCTGAAGCAACAACTGCTCCTGTGCTTCAAGGTGCGTAACTTCCTGAAAACGCAGCTGCCCACCTGGCTTCACCTGTGCCACCAGCGGTAAATCTGCTGTGATTACGTGACCAATGCGGGGATATCCACCTGTTGTTTGGCAATCGGCCATCAGGAGAATGGGTTGTCCACTAGAGGGGACCTGGATCGTGCCTGCAACGACGGCTTCTGAGATCATTTCGTAGGATAAGCCAGCTTCGAGCTCAAGCTTAGACTCACTTGCTAACCGATAGCCCATTCGATCCGATTGTGAGGTTACAAAAAAGCTTTGAGAAAGCAATCTCGACCAGCTGTTAGGTGTAAATATGGAGGCTTCCCTCCCCCTCACGATCCGGATTGTCGGATTGTCATGATAGTCAGGGCGAATCTTTGAACTCACGAACTTGCTCTGCAGTTCAACCTCATTCACAACGTCAGAAGCCAGTCCACCCTTCTCTACTTCCAATACATCCCCGATACGAAGTGTTCGTCCCTCATATCCACCAATAGCCGCTCTCTGATAGGTGCTGCGACTTCCGAGTATGTAATCAGACTTGAATCCGCCATGCGCAGCCAAATATGATCTACATCCCTCTACAGCGTATCCAACAGACAACTCGCTTCCTGCATGAAGGACGAAAGGTTGCCACATGGGCGCTGAGTCTCCATCCACTTTTGCCCCCATGTCTGCTCCACAAATGGCAACGAGCATATCGCTCTGTGCAATTAGAATTGGCCCCTGAAGGGTCATTTCCAAGGTAGCTGCTTCAGAGCCATTACCAACCAACAGGTTGGCTGCTCGGTGTGCAAAGTGATCCATCGGTCCAGACACAATGACACCATGTTTTCGATAACCATAGCGGCCCTCATCCTGAATGGCGGACAATAGGCCAGGTTTAATGACCTCAAAGCTCATGACTTCGCATTCCCTTCCTCTAACGCATGAAACTGCTCTGATGTGATCGCCACAAATCTCACTTGGTCACCGACCTGGAGTAAGGATGGGGGAATGATGTCCGGACGAAACAATCGGATTGGAGTTCGACCAATAAGCTGCCAGCCTCCAGGTGTTTCAAAAGGGTAGATACCCGTCTGTGTTCCGCCGATCCCCACAGAACCTGCTGGAATCTGTGTGCGCGGCACTGATTTACGCGGTGTAGCAAGCCGTTCATCCATCCCGCCCAGATAGGGAAAACCAGGTGCGAATCCAATCATATAAACGGGATACACACGTGATGTATGCCAAGACACGATTTCTTCCGTGCTCACGTGATGATAACTCGCTACATCTGCCAGATCAGGTCCAAATGCCGCCTCATAGCAGACTGGAATCTCCCTGATAGCTCCTAACTCCGCAGCTAATCCCTCACGATCTTCCAACAAATAAGCATCTAATAGCTGCTCAATGCTTTGCAGGACGTCGTCATATGGAAGCCAATCAGCATTCCCAGAAATTCGCCCACTTTTTAACACAACGTCAGAAGAATAGTTATAAATGCGGAATGCATCATAATAAATTGTAATGGTTGTATAAGCGGCGACTAGCTCAATAAAGCCATCCCGCCAGTTATTTTCTAAATAATTCACTACCTGCCTGACCTTATGTAGATTCGTTACCGATATGTCCTCACCTAAGCGAATCACAATCGCTGAGTCTCCAAGAGGATGGCATTCGTAGGCAAGCTTGGTCATGCGAAATGCTGCTTTTTCAACCAATTCGCGCAAACATTAGGCCAGACATACGCTTCTGGATGATCGTCTGCAATTCCAATACCGTGACGTCCTGACTCGAAGACATGCAGGTCAAATGGAATTTTATTGCGGCTAAGGGCACTAGCAAACAACAAGCTATTTTCAACCGGAACCGCTGCATCATCTGCTGTGTGCCACAAGAAAGTTGGCGGCGTATCTGTCGTTACTTGAAGTTCATTGCTTAAATTCTGTACTAACTCTTCACTAGCATCTGCGCCTATCAAATTAATTCGTGAACCTTGGTGTGCATCCACCCCAAATGAAATAACCGGGTAACACAGGACCATGAGATCGGGACGAGAGCTATGATGTTCAATTGGATCCACGGAAGTTTGATCTCCCGCATCGTAGTGCGTACCCGCTGTTGCTGCCAAATGTCCGCCTGCAGAAAAACCAAGAATACCAATGCGGTTCGCATCGACTCCCCATGCCTCGGCATGATGTCTCACGGTTCGAATGGCCCGCTGTGCATCTTGCAAAGGAATAGGATGTTTATATGGTGCTACGCGATAGTTCAACACGTAAGCAGATATGCCTAACCCATTCAGCCACTTGGCAATAGGCTCGCCTTCATGAGGGGCACGTCTACCGTAACCACCACCTGGGCATACAATAACTGCTCCACGCAAGCCATCTCCCTCTGCTGGATATAAGGTTAAGCTTGGGCAGCCTTGGTTCTCCTCACCTTGACTATCTAGTGTAGCTCCTGGCCATAATTCAATCGTTGTCCCTGTGTTCAATGTGAAACCCCCTCATGTGATTAACGTACTACGTTAATAATAGCCAATCTGTACCAAGTAGAAAAGCATCTATTTCAACGCTAAAGGAGCGATTCGATATGCTTGTAGTTACAACAGAAAACATTCCCGGTTATGAGGTTACAGAAGTTCTGGGCAGTACCTTTGGTGTCGTAGTAAGGGCTAGAGGCATTGGCGGAGATATTATGGCCTCTTTGAAAGGATTAATCGGAGGAGAAGTCACACAGTATACGCAAATGGTGGAAGACGGCCGCAGGCAAGCCATGGATAGACTGGTCAAGAATGCAACAGCCATGGGCGGTGATGCAATTGTCATGATGCGTTTCGACAGCGGGGATATTGGTCAAAATATGAGCGAAATCGTCGCGTATGGCACTGCCGTTCGGACGCGAAGGCTATGAGCGGAAATATCACTATTTTGCTCATATACGGCTTATGGATTGTTGGCTTCCTTATTCTACTTCTTCTAGGTTATCTCGTTTACGACAAACGCTACAAAACAAACGGTGCCGCGACACCACAATCGCCTCCAAACGGCTTTCTTTCTACACCTGAGGTTTTCATAGATCCAAAAGACGGATTCACCTATCGGGTTTACTACAATCCTCGAACGGGAGATCGTGCTTATATTCGTGAAAAGTAACTTCTCAGAAACGAAAAGCCTGGCAAAAGCCGAGGATCTTACGATTCTCACGCTCTTGTCAGGCTTTTGATATGCAGCACGAACTATTTCCAAATCACTTTCCAGTTATGGTTTACACTCGCCTCGATGGTACCTCGTTCCATAATGTAACCTGCCAGAAGCTCTGCTACATCCGTTGGAATGTCTTTCACAACTGGCTTATTCTGAAACATGGCATAGTTGCCCCCGCCAGCGGCGCGGTAATTGTTCATGACCACGTCGAATGAGGCGTCGAGCCCGATCGGTTCCCCTTCATAATCCAGCTGAACAACTCGGTCTCCGACTGGACGAGAAGCATTAATCGTATAAGAAATGCCCTCCCACATATCGTAGTTGTAATGGGCAGGCTTCGGTTCCATGAAAGACTTACTTACTTGCAGCTCCCCATTTTCCGCTATTTCAAAATACTCCGCAGACTGCTCCAAAGCATCCTTAATATCTTGACCAGAGATTCGAATGACCTTCAGCGTGTTCGGGTAAATGTAGTTGGAAACGATATCCCGCATGGTAATATCCGACGGGAATCCAGGTGAAACGTTATCGAATAATGCCGTGTTTGAAATCGGGGCACCTGACAGTTCCATTTGGACCTTATTAATAAACTCAATCAGCGCATTGTCCTCTGTACGAATCTTCATAGGATCTTTCACGAGCATGTCCCCTGTAAGCTTCCCGATGGGTTGATCCAACCATAGCTGTGTCTTCGCCTCGTAAGAACTGATCTGCTCGAGCAGCACCGCGTCTGGCTCCACATTCGCAACAGATAGAAGCTCCGATTGTTTAGAAGAAATGCGCCATTTCCCTTCTACCTGTTCTAGCACGATATTCACCTTCCCAAGTGTTACACCCGCTGTTCCAGGTTGAACGATGGTTACACCGTTAATTTGGACCCCAGCAATGCTTCTATGCTGATGACCTGTGAGCAGAACGTCTATCCCTTCTACTTCCATGCACAGTTGATACCCTTGATTCTCGCCTGTCAGCGGTTCCGTAGGCTCACCAGTTGCGATATCTCTTTCAAAACCGCCGTGGTAGGAAACAACAACGACATCTACCTGTTCCTGCTCTTTGAGGAATTGTATCCATGTGCGAGCTGCAGCAATCGGATCTTCAAAGCGCAACCCGACAATATGCTTCGGGTCTTCCCAGTTCGGAATATAGGGAGTTGTTAAGCCAAGAATCCCTACACGCACACCATCCTCAAATTGCTTAACAAGATACGGTTTACCAAAGAAAGGCTCGCCCGTTTCCTCATTCACAATATTGGCACACAACCAAGGGAAATTAGATTCCCGCACTGCTTTCTGAAGCACGTTCGTACCATAATTGAATTCATGATTCCCAAGTACTGCTCCATCATATTTCAAATAGTTCAGACCTAACACCATGGGATTCATCGGTTCATTATCCAAACGTGCATGGTGATAGGCGAGTGGCGTACCTTGAATTAGGTCTCCATTATCCAACACGATGACATGTGCTTCCCTGGCGCGTTCCTGTGCGATTAGGGTCGCAATTTTCGACAATCCCACATCATTGGGATGATTATTTGCATAATGAATGGGAAACATATTCCCATGGAGGTCGCTCGTTTCTAAAATCGTAATATGGCTTGTTCGTGCTTGTCCAATCTGCGTCAAGCGATTCACTCCAGTTCATAATTATTGTAAAGTTTTACATATCATTTGTCAGTTTAACAAATACTTCACACTATCTTCCATATCTCTTATGATAATGTTATAGTACAACATAGATAAAAAGTAAATATTTAAACGGAGGTCAAAAAAACATGAAAAAATTAGTCGTACTTAGTTTGTCCATGATTGTAGCTGCAGGTGCTCTTGTAGGCTGCGCGAAAAAAGACGAGACTCCAGATGCTTCATCAACTGCTAAAGCAACTGCTGCAGCAACAACGGCAGCAACAGCTACTCCAGCAGCTGCAGGGTTCGTACCGAAAGAATTGAAAGTACAATTCGTACCTTCCCAAAATGCAGAGACACTTGAAGCAAAAGCTAAGCCGCTTGAAAAATTGCTTGGAGATAAATTAGGAATCCCAGTTAAAGTTTCCGTTTCCACAGATTACAACGTTGTTATCGAAGCTATGTCCTCCAAACAAGTAGATGTTGGTTTCTTGCCGCCAAGTAACTATGTTGTTGCTCACGATAACCGTAAAGCTGCTGATCTTCTTGTACAAGCACAACGCTTTGGTGTTGATGATACAACGGGTCAACCAACGAAAGATCTTGTAGATTTCTACAAATCGATGATTGTTGTCAAAGCCGATTCCCCAATTAAATCCGTAGCTGATTTGAAAGGCAAGAAAATGGGCTGGCAAGGTGTTACTTCCGCAGCTGGTTACATTTACCCTGGTCTTGTTTTGAAAACCGCTGGTGTAGATCCGGTTAAAGATGTAACAGGCGTTCAATTCCAAGGACACGATAAAGCGATTATCGCACTTCTTAACGGCCAAGTTGATGCAGTAGGCGTGTTCCAAGATATCCGTACTAACATGATTAAAGATTACCCAGATATTTTCAAACAAACGAAAGTTCTTGCTTTCTCCGATAAAATTCCAAATGATACAATCGCTGTTCGTTCCGATATGGATGCAGCTTGGAAGAAAAAAATTCAAGATGCTTTCATCGCGATCGGTAACGATCCAGAAGGTAAAAAAGTGATCATCGATGTATACACGCACCAAGGTTATGTTGCTACGACTGATGATAAATTCAACATCGTTCGTGAAGCTAACAAAGCAATGGGCTTGAAATAATTTCAAAATGCTTTAAAATCAAATTACACACTACACAACAAACCACCGCAGCATGTGTCTAACATCCATGACGCGGTGGTTTTTCGCTTCTAAAATTTACATTCTATACCAGACTTTCCTTGCATATTATGAATGTGGCACGCCCGTCCAAGCTCATCGTTTACTTTCATCTATCAAACGTTTACTAAGTCGGTCGTGTCATAACTCATTGTGGGGTGAAAAAAGGGATGTACGAAATGCTGATCATGCGTAAAACGGAAGTTATTATTCGGTGCGGCACCGATGAAGTTCGAGGCGTTATTGCGCAGTATTACCCAGAATTCCAGCTTTTAAAAATAAACAACATTATGATCCCCATCACCTTAATTGATCAAATTGAAATTATAGGGCCGGATGAACCCCTCACGCAAGCCTCACATCGGCTACGTGAGCCTCGTATCCTCCACTTGGTTGCGCAAGGTGGGGTCAGCAGTAAGTAAAAAATGGCTCTTGAAGTAAAAAGGCAGTCCTTGAAGGTTATAACCTTCAGGAACTGCCTTTTTTGTTCGAACATTTATACGATTCGTTTTCGCAGTGTTCCCGAGATATAGTCAATGATCGATACAGTGACGATAATCCCAATCAAGATAATACCTACACGCGGCCACTGCCTTGCATTCAATGCGAAGATCAGCGGTGTTCCGATACCTCCAGCACCAATGACGCCAAGTAAGGTCGCCGAACGAACATTAATTTCAAAACGGTAAAGGGTATACGAAATGAAATCCGGTATGACCTGTGGAATGACGGCGAATGACATCCGCTGCCAGAAATTCGCTCCAACAGCCGTCATGGCCTCTGTAGGCCCCATATCCATGTTCTCAATGGCCTCGGCATACAGTTTGCCCAACATCCCGACAGAATGCAAGCCAAGAGCCATTACGCCCGCGTAGGCGTTTGGTCCAACTGCTTTAATAAAGATCAAAGCCATAATGATTTCCGGAATTGTACGAACGATGCTTAGGAATAGTTTCCCTGTACCAGAAACAGCACGGTATTTGCTCATGTTCGCCGCGGCCCAGAAAGCAAAAGGAAGACAAACAATCGCCGATACGAAGTTACCCAAATAGGAAATCGATAACGTTTCAAGCAAGGAACGAAGTAAATCTTCGCCTTCTGGGATGTAGACATAAGCCCAGTCTGGGTGGAACAACCCACTGATCATCGCTTTTGTAAGAACCCAAGTGGTTGGTTGGAAGCCTGTTAACTCCAAGCCCGTTAGCGCCCAAATAAGAAGTCCGATCACCGCCACTATGCCAATAATTTTATACGTATTAGCTCGTGTCTCCGATAATGGTTTAGCACTGCCTTTTAACAGATACGTACGGAATCGTGTGCTCACCAAATCAATGATGACGACGATCAGCAATGTATAAATAACAATGGCACAAGACTGATCATAACGGAACAGATCAAGTGTGTTTTTGAGTAATAAACCGATCCCTCCTGCGCCAACAAGACCGAGGATCGCAGATGCACGAATGCTCACTTCAAACGTGTACAGGAAATGCGCCAAGTAGGTAGGAGCAACTTGTGGCAGAACCCCGAAGCGGATCAACTTCAATTTATTAGCTCCAACTGCTGTCATCGCTTCAAGCGGACCCGGGTCGATGGCTTCCGTTGACTCATAAGAAAGCTTGGAAATAATACCAAAGGTAAAGAAGATTAGCGCTAACGTACCTGCTGTTGGCCCGAAGCCTACTAATACGGCAAATAAGGCTGCATAGAGCAAATCAGGAATGGTACGAACGAAATTCATAATAAATCGTGCAGGATAGGACAACCATGGCGACGATGTTACGTTACGAGCAGCTAACAACGCCATTGGGAATGCGAATAGCGCTCCAACAATCGTGCCCAGGATGGACATTTGTATCGTTTGTGCCATCGGCTTCCAAATATCAGCGAAGAATAGCCAGTCTGGCGGGAACATTTCTGCGATGAATTTCAAAATCTCCGGTGTACCTGTAGCTAATCTTGTTAGCGTTGCATCTGTCTGATAGATACTGCCGATCAGGAATAGCACCATGATCGCGATAATCATATAAAACTTAGTGCGCGGAGGCTTTTTGACGGTTGCTACACTCATTCCTCCTGCACCCCCAGCAGCTCATCTTTCTTGATGGCGCGGCCGTAGATCTCGGAGAACACATCATCCGTCGCATCAGCTACAGGTCCATCGTACACGACCTTCCCTGCACGAAGTCCGATAATGCGTGTCGCGTACTCGCGAGCCAAATCGATAAAGTGAAGGTTGACGACGGTTGTAATGCCGAGGTCCTTGTTGATCCTTTTCAAGTCATCCATAACCTGACGTGTCGTGAGCGGATCTAGTGACGCAACGGGCTCGTCCGCCAAGATGATCTTCGCTTCCTGAGCGAGCGCTCTAGCAATGGAAACACGCTGCTGTTGACCGCCGGACAATTCATCGGCGCGCGAATAAGCTTTTTCCCGAATATTAACGCGTTCCAGTGCTTTGAGAGAAAGCTCAAGGTCCGCTTTGGGGAACAATCCAAACATCGTACGAAGAGTGGAATGGTAGCCCACGCGACCGGACAAAACGTTACGAATGACTGTGGATCTTTTGACTAGATTAAAGGTTTGGAAAATCATCCCGATATCTCTACGCATCCGACGCAGCTGCGCGCCATTCGCTTTGGTAATCGATTTCCCATCGATGAGAATCTCACCGCTTGTCGTCTCATGCAGACGATTAATCGAACGAAGCAGCGTGGATTTACCAGCGCCTGATAAACCTACAATTACAACGAACTCCCCTGGGTGTATGGTAAGGTTAATGTCATTTAGGCCAACAGTACCATTTGGATATACTTTTGAAAGATGTTTAAACTCAATCATGATTCGTCCTACTTTCTTTTACACAATTTCAAGTGCTAGACAGACTACTTTCAACGAATAATTGAAAAATCCTTTTTTCTATCATTACCTTTAGAAAAAATTCATATTCCATTGTTCACCATCACAAAAAAAGGGCCTCTTTGGCTAACACAGAGGCCCTTTTACTATGGATTGTACTTTGCACCCCAGCGCTCCTCAATCTTCATGCCTCTCCATACGGCAATCGAAACGATCCACGCGATGACGAACATCCCAACCAGAATAAAGCCTAACGTACCGAAATCAATCTCTTGCAGCCACGTCCAGAACATACCTTCCATGCTAAATTCTTCGGAAAGCACCTGTCCGAGCTCGATCACGCCAATAATTAACGCGGCTACAACCGCAAGTGCGGTAACAGTCAAATTGTAATAAAGCTTCCGCACTGGCGTATGAAAAGCCCATTTGTACGCTTTGGTCATAAACATACCGTCTGCCGTATCGAATAGGCTCATCCCAGCTGCGAACAAGAGCGGCAGCGAAATGACACCGATGAACGGAATAGCATCCTTTGCAGCGTGCGCGGATATAGCCAGTAAGGCGATTTCACTTGCCGTATCAAATCCTAAACCGAAAAGGAAGCCCAACGGATACACATGCCAGCTTTTGGTGATGAACGAAAATAGCGGTTTAATGAGTCGCGCAATGAACCCACGTGATTCTAACAGCTCTTCAAACTCGTTGTCATCGTATTTGCCGCCGCGAAACTTCAGAAACATTTTATAAAGACTAATAAGGATTAACAGATTGATGACACCTATGATGACGAGAAATAGTCCAGAGACAGAAGCGCCGATCACGCCGCCAAAACGCTGCATCCACGGGAGCTCACGAGCTGCCCATTGCACGGAAAAGGCCGTTACAATCGCCATGACAAACACGACGGATGAATGCCCTAATGAAAAGTAAAAACCGACGCCAAGTGGATTTTTCTTCTGTTGTACTAGCTTTCGCACCGTATTGTCGATGGCCGCAATATGGTCAACATCGAACGCATGTCGCATTCCTAACGTGTAAGCCAGTAGTCCAATCCCCCAGAACGCAGGAGATGATTGGGCAACGGTGTATAAACCGATCAGCCCCACTACATGAAGGAGGATAATAAAGCCAACGTATCCAGCCCAGCTTTTCCTCTCCTGCAGTAAAGATTTCCACATAGTAATTCAACCACACCTTTCCCATCCGTGTTACGATTTACTAATAATGTAGCACAAGCGTGCGGGAATTGAGAAGTACTGCATCTATTTTTTGTGAAGAAATCTAAATCAGATCTGATATAATAGAAACCGTTCCAATCCTACGGCTATTTTATCTCAGGGAACATATTCATACTTTTATTTTAAAAAGGAGCTGATCCTCTGCATGTCTATGCGTAAATACAAGCTTTTTACAGTGCTAGTCCCCGTCTTTATTATTGGCGGCTTTGAATATATTCGTCATGAATTCCTATTGCGTTATTTGACGATGGAAGCCGGCAATTTCACGATTACAGTCATTACGTTGCTCCTATCGTATCTTTTCGCTTCCTGGATGTTTACCAGCATGGAACGCAGCAACGAGAAAATCCTGCTCAGTGAAGCCCGTAGAGCGGTCTTCGAAGAGCGTGAACGTCTGGCTCGGGAGCTGCATGACGATTTGGCGCAGACCCTCTTCTTCTTGAACGTGAAGCTGCGTCAAGGCGACATCGAGGAAGCGAAAGCCGCTGTTTCCGAGATCGACAATTCACTTCGTCAGGCGATTTTCAATCTTAGAACACCGCCAGAGGAAGGTACTTCCTTTGGGCAACGCATTCATACCTACCTAGACAATTGGCGGTTAGTTACTGGCATTGAACTCCACGAGACCGTGAAAATCACTGAAAACAGCTTCTCACCGAATGAGGAAATCCTTCTTTTCGGCATTATGCAGGAGGCTTTCACCAACATCCGCAAGCATTCGATGGCAACCGATGCTACTTTCCATTTAGAAGCTGATAACAATCACTGGAGAATGCACATCACGGATAATGGATGCGGACTACAGCCCGATCCGAAAGCTAATGCTAAGAGCACGACTTACGGCATTGATCTCATGCAAAAACGAGCTTCCGAGCTCGGGGCTACGCTTGAGATACGGAGTGAGAAAGACGCTGGCACGGAACTGATCGTGCAAGCCGAAAGAACGGTGAACAGCTGATGACGGAACAAATGCCCTTTCGCGTTCTTATTGTTGATGATCATCCCTTAGCACGCAAAGCGATACGAAGCATGCTGGAACCCTGTACAGATTTCTTCATCGTTGGAGAAGCCAGTACAGGAGAAGATGCCATCCGACTTTGCGGTGAGCTTGCTCCAGATGTTGTATTAATGGACATTCATATGTCCCCTATGGACGGATTACAGGCTACACGGCACATTAAACAAGCCTATGGCGGGATACGCATCGTTATGCTCACCGTTTCAGATGATGTTGCTGATCTTTTCACAGCTTTGCAATTCGGCGCACAAGGGTATTTGCTCAAAAACATGGATCCCGATGAATGGCTCAGCTATCTGCGTGCCCTGCTTGACGATAATTCAGAGGTGGCGCGCGGCATGGCGGACAAGCTATTCGGACGTTTCCGTTCACCGGTTGGCGCACACACGGAAGGCCCAAGCCCTCACATGCTAACATCGCGTGAGCAAGAAATCACGGCTTATGTCGCACAAGGGGATAATAATCGGGTCATTGCCGAGAAACTGCTCATCTCCGAGCATACCGTGAAAAATCACATGAAAAATATACTCGTAAAGCTATCCTTAGAGAATCGCGTACAGCTCACAGCTTTCGCCATTAAGCATGGGCTGACACGAAAATGAAATCAACCAGTTAACATTCGATTTTGCGGATGCTAACTGGTTTTTTACTGCTGTTTCCAATCGCCATCCGTGAGGGCTAGCGCTCTACACAGCTTTACTTCTACTTCTACTCCTACCGCCAAACCTTCCTCCTTCGCCACAAACAAATTTAATGGATTTTATGTTGTTATTTTTGTTGATTCTCTCTATTTGTGAGCAATAGATGGATTTTCTACAGTTAATTTCTTTCAATATTCACCAAACTACCTTTTCCTCTCAAAATTAGATGGATTTTTTCCACCTATTTACTCAATATCGTGAGAATAGACTGAATTAACTGTACCTTTTACATTTATTTGGAAATCCAGCTACTCAACTGGCCACACTACTCCTACTCCTTTTTCTACCTGCAACCAGCATGCCCCGCAACAGCACGCCATTCACCAACAATACACACGCTTATGACATGAAACACCTAAATGCTACGATTTAGACAAAACTAGTCGAAAAAATAGCCCAGTCGAGTCATACTCTTATGCTTGTCGATCAGGTAAGATGGACAACATGGTAAGAGTTGATATTGAGAGGGGAAATATATTCCATGTTTAAAAAGTTCATGTTAACCGCAAGCTCGATGATGATCGCGTCCATGCTTCTCGTGGGGATCGCCAGTGCTCATGTCGTTGTATATCCGAAAGAAGCTACGCAAGGCAGCTATGAAGTTTTCACCGTACGTGTACCTTCTGAGAAGGAGAGTGCGACAGTTAAAGTAGAAGTCAAATTCCCGCTTGATTCCGTAGCTGTTTCTCGTTTTGAACCTAAAGCAGGTTGGAAATATGACATTGCCAAGGATGCTGCTGGCAAAATCACTGGCGTTACTTGGACTGCAACGGGCGATGGTCTAGGAGCAACTGAGTTCGGTGATTTCAGCATGCAAGGTAAAGTGGCTGATGCCGCTACTCAAATCATCTGGAAAGCCTACCAAACTTACAAGGACGGCTCTGTCGTGGAATGGGTTGGGGCGAATGGCTCCGACAAACCCGCTTCTGTCACTACCGTTAAAGCGAAAGCTGCCGCTGGTGCGACAACGGATAGTCACGGAAATGTAACGGCTGGCGCAGCTGCTGCTGGGGATAATGCCGAGTCGAACACATCGCTGTACCTTTCCATTGCTGCTGTAGTGCTTGGTGCGTTAGCGTTGATCGTATCGTTAGTTAGAAAACGTAAATAAGAACAATTTCCATGGTTTCAAAGGGGGCTGTCCAGAAAGTCAGTGAAAACTGACTACTGGAGGCCCCGTTTTTTGTTGAATCGAATCTGGGAAGAACTAAAAGCAAGGCCAAAAAAACCCTTGAGGATGACGAGAAATCCGCGATCTATGCTCGGCGCAAAATCGAAGTCGAGAGCGTGTTCGGTCACATCAAGGGCAATCGTTCTTTCCGTCACTTTTCCTTGCGAGGGCTGGGCAAGATTCATATGGAGTTTGGGATTGTGGCTTTGGCCCACAACCTATTAAAAGTAGCAGGCTTACGCCTCGCTGCATTGCTGCAAAAGCAGGTACACAAAAAGGATGGACGGAAAACCTTACGGTTTTTCGCCCATCCTTTTTATTTTGGGGACTTATTGGACAGTCCCTTTGTTTATTTGAAATGTTATTGCTGGTGCAGTATTGGAGGGAGTACAAAGAATGTAAGATAGATTAAGGGTTGAAACGTTGCATCTTAGCATATTTCAGGTCGATACGTACGGATAACTTCTTTAATTTGATTACGTGTCTCGGCAATGTCCAGATTCTGAAAGATGTGCTCACACAATTTACGGTAACCTACTTCTTCAGTGTAATGATTCAAAATATGATCAATCAGTTCTGGTTCGGTGCCCTTACTTTCAAGCCGTTCCCTGACAGTTGGTTTATCTACATAAAGGAATAGACGGATAACCCGATCTCCGTATAATTGTTTAATGACCGAAGCACCTTCACGGTTCAAAATCAAATATACAGCCTTGTCGCTTAGTAAAGCATTCTCTAAGTCCCGAGTACGTATCCCATACTTTTCGTTGTCAATTTCCACGGACTGAACAAAGTGGCCATTGCGCTGCATTTCTTCAAATTCATCTCTGGATATATAGTGATAGTCCAAATCTAGCCTTTCTTTACCACGAGGCAGACGAGTTGTACAAGACACAACGTGCATTAGATTGATCTCAATGCCTAATCGATGAGCCATCGTTTTCCTGCCAGAACCAGCCGTCCCTGTAAATACGAAAATATCCGGTTTTGTCATGTTCATCGCCTCCTTTGTCCTATTATATATATCGACTAAAAATAGTGGAAATGTGAGGAAAACGCCATTAAAGTTAATGAAAAGGCATGGCCTGGTAGATTACCAGACTCATGCCGAAAAAGTTGACTAATCATTCAGTTCGTTAAGGTTTTTGAACCCATTGTTCTCCACCATCAGTCGTTTTCTTAAAAGTGTGGTCTACGGAAGCTTCTTCGATATCACGAAGGGCCCAGTGTGTATTCGACACGTCTTTCCACGAAGATTGTGCAACTCCATTAAGCGTGCTTCTACCTAGCACCTTGTTAAGGATAGTAACTGCTTCGGCGCGTGTCAGTGAATTTTCTGGTTTAAATGTGCCATCAGCATACCCACTAATGATTCCCGTGCCTTGTGATTTTATGATATAGGCTTGAGCCCAGTGGCTCGTAATATCTGTAAAGCCAGTGCCTAATTGTTGCGTGTCTCCTAGTAAAGCGGAAGCAAGACTTGCCATTTCAGCACGTGAAATGGATTTCTCCGGAGCAAACGAACCGTCTGAATAACCTTGCATCAAGCCCATTTTCGTTACATTCGAAATCGCGTCCTTTGCCCAATGCGCGGATGCAACATCACTGTACCCAATGTCCGCTTTTGCGGTAGCTCTTGTTATAACTCTTGATAATATTGCTGCTATTTCAGCACGAGTGATCATATTCTCCGACTTGAATGTATTGTCTTCATAACCATTCATATACGCTGTATGCTGTTTCAATTCGCCCAATCCCTCGATGTGAACGAGTGTAAATGTACTGAATTTGTTAACCGTAAATTCAAGTCCCATTTCACCTTTATTGTTATAAGGTACAAGAACACCTTGAAGCAACTCTTTCGTTCCGTCGCTATGCTCGATATAGATGCCTAAATCTTTCATTTCATTCGGAGTTAAAACTACGTCTTTCAAAGGCATAATTAATTTGACATGGCGGTTCTGCATGTTAGTTTCAATGGTCATCGGACGACCGACCACCGTTGCTTCTTTATTACCTTGTAAAGTTCGGATACTTCGTCTTTCGTATCTGAAATAAGGCATCCGCCTCGTTGCACTCCTGCAAAAGCAGGTACACAAAAAGGATGGACGGAAAACCTTACGGTTTCTCGCCCATCCTTTTTGTTTTGGGGACTTATTGGACAGCCCCTTTGATTGGGGGCGGCACATGATGCACACGGCTCCTACTGCGCGTGCGCCGCAGCACCTTATCAAATTTAGCTGTAAAAAGTACATCTAATCTAGCTCATTCACACAAATTATTCCAAACAGATGGAAAATATGATGTTAATTCCGATCAAATCCGCCTCAAAGGCTGATTTCCCTAGAATTAGCTGTATGTTTTCCAGTTAGTAGGCTCCAATCGAGGAAACAGCTGAAAATAACTGTACTTTTTCCATCTAACAGCGCATTCAGCTCTTCGTCCAACTGCCCCTAGGGACTAGTCCCCAGAAGTCATCTCTCGTAAATCCGGAAATAATACTCATACGGATTCTTCTCATTACGCTCACCTTGCTCAGACGATACTAGCGTCCAAGTGGACAAATTGAGGTCCGACATATACGTGTCCGCTTCGAACTCATCCTCGATGTAAGTGATGTACATCCGATTCACCTGGGAGGCAAATAGTTTGAAAATCTCTGCTCCGCCGATGACAAACAGCTCCTGGTCACGAAATGCATCAATCGCTTCGTCTACCGCGTGAATAACTTCGCAGCCCTCGGCTTGATAGGCCGTATTTTGCGTGAGAATGACGTTCCGTCTTCCGGGAAGCGGCTTGCCGATGGACTCGTATGTTTTGCGCCCCATCAGGATAGGATGCCCCATCGTCACGTTTTTGAAAAATTTCAGATCGCCTGGCAGATGCCAAGGCAGCTTATTATTGACGCCAATGGCTCGGTTACGATCCATAGCAAAAATAAATGAAATACTCATACAGCGAACACTCCTTTCCTTACAACTACTTCCTTAGATCGCAATCGGCGCCTTGATGCCCGGCAGCGGTGTGTAGTTCAGAAATTCAAAATCATCGAATTGGTATTCGAAGATGGAAGCTGGCTTTCTTTTGATATGAAGCGTTGGCAGCTCTTGCGGCTCTCTCGTTAGTTGTTTATTCACTTGTTCAACATGATTCTGATAGATGTGTACATCCCCGCCGTTCCAGATCAGATCCCCTACTTCGAGATCACATTGCTGAGCAATCATATGGGTTAACAGCGCATACGACGCCAGGTTAAAAGGCAGGCCTAAGAACGTGTCGACGGACCTCATTTGGAACATGCACGATAAACGACCGTTCGCTACATAAAATTGAAACGCATAGTGGCAAGGCGGTAACGCCATGTGATCCACTTCCGCAGGGTTCCAAGCGCTAACCAAGTGTCTGCGCGAATCCGGATTCGTCTTGATTTGGTGAATCAGCTTCTCAATTTGATCGATAATTTGCCCATTTGGCGCTAGCCATGTACGCCACTGTGCACCGTATACGCGGCCAAGATTTCCATCTTCATCCGCCCACTCATCCCAGATCGAAACACCATTTTCGCGCAAATATTGGACATTCGTGCTGCCGCTTATGAACCACAGCAGTTCATGAACAATGGATTTGATGTGCAGCTTCTTCGTTGTTAAAAGAGGGAACCCTTCGCTCAAGTTGATACGCATCTGACGCCCAAAAACAGAAATCGTTCCTGTTCCTGTGCGATCTCCCTTTTCAGCACCTTGATCTAAGACATCCTTAAGCAGTTCTAAATAAGCTTTCATAATTCAACTATTCACCTCATAGATTAGCTTCTCATCATAATTTATTTATCTATTATAAACATTATCCTGGGCAATGAACATCATTATTGAATATCCCATTCGACAATTTTTCTCAAATTCCACCCGTATACAAGAAAACCAGGTTTGTTCATAATTAAATATGGATTACCAACTATTGCCAAGGAGTGATTTTATGTCCAAAAGGATCTTATTTCTAACTGGTGATGCTGTAGAAGTATTGGAAGTATACTATCCCTATTACCGTGTATTAGAGGAGGGATATGAGGCTGTGATCGCATCTCCCGTGAAGAAAGTGCTTCGTACCGTCGTTCACGATTTCGTAGAAGATTGGGAAACGTACACCGAAAAACCAGGACATCTTCTCCCCTCCCACGTCGCTTTCGCCGATGTCGATCCCAGCCAGTTCGATGGGCTTATCATTCCTGGCGGCAGAGCTCCAGAATACATTCGTTCGAGTGAAGATGTGCCACGCATCCTTCGTCATTTCCTTGAAGCGGATAAGCCTATTGGCGCCATCTGTCATGGTGCACAAGTATTCGCCGCGCTGAAAGACAGATCCCTCTTTGAGGGTCGCACGTTAACGGCATATAACGCATGTCGCTTAGATGTAGAAGCGCTTGGCGCAACCTATACAACAAATACGCTTCATGTCGATGGGAAACTCGTCAGCGGTCATGCATGGCCGGATTTACCTGGTTTTATGCGTGAGTTCTTGAAATTACTGGCCTAATCTACATACATGACAAAAAGAAACGGGGCCGTCTCATAAGTAGCTACTCTACTTGTGGGACAGTCCCGTTATTTTCAAATCCTCTTTTACTCCGCAATCAACCGATTGGTTAACGCTCCGAGCTTCTCAATCTCAATCGTCACGGTATCCCCATCTTGCAGATATACCTGCTTATCTGGCGGATATCCTAACACAACACCCTCAGGTGTCCCTGTCAAAATAATATCTCCCGGCAATAAGGTCATATGCTGTGAAATGTAGCTGACGATTTCATCGCAATGGAATATCATATCCGATGTATTCGAATGCTGCCTTACCTCTCCATTTACAATCGTTGTAATCGCAAGATCATTCGGGTTGCCTACTTCATCTGCCGTCACAACATAAGGACCGATAGGGGCAAATTGATCACACGATTTTCCCAACAACCATTGGGGGGTCCTCACTTGTAAATCGCGGGCTGATAAATCATTGGCATTACAGTACCCGAAGACATGAGAAAGCGCTTGTTCCTTCGAAATGTATTTCGCTTTTTTACCAATAACAATGGCTAATTCCGCTTCATAATCAACTTTCACTGAAACCTTGGGTAACGAAATCTCTTCGCCATGACCGGCTAATGCGTTATTGAACTTGTTGAACAAAATAGGAAATTGCGGGATCCCTGCATTCGTTTCCTCCGCATGTCTGCGATAATTAAGGCCCACGCATATGATTTTATTCGGATGCGTGACGCATGGTCCAAGGGTTAATGTAGATTCATCCAATAGATAAGCGGTTTGATCAGTATCCGCAACAAGAACTCGTTCTATAAATGAAAGAAGATGATTTAAAACCTCGGCACCACCTTCAATAACCTCATGGATGGTTGTCGGAATCGCGTTCTCATCCGTTACTGCGGAGAGTGCCGCCACAACATCGACCACACCTTGCTCTATTTTGACACCTAATCGGTAGTTGTCTTTATGAAGAAACGAAACAAATTTCATGTGCCGTATCCTCCTATCTTTAGATTATTTATTTACAAGTTCCTTCAAGACGGACTCGATGATTGTAAGTGTTGTGTCAACGTCCTCGTCGGTATGAGAGTAACTAATATGATTGCGTTTAATATTCATTGGCATTTTGAAAATTCCATTCTCGATCAGCTTCTTACGATAGGCTACGTAAAGCTCTGCATCATTTTGCTGCAAATCCGAGTAGTTCTTCGGTTCGCTATTCATGAAGTATGTTGTCCATACGGAACCGAAGCCTGCCACATACGCCTCGATACCAAGTCGTTCATGAATGCCACGAATGCCGGAACGCATCTTCTCCCCCAAACGGAAAATATGCTCATGTACCGGTTCGTTCTCCATCAGTTCAAGTGTTGCTATCGAGGCAGCCGTGCCTACAGAATGACCATTATAGGTGCCTGCAAACCACACATCTCCGCCTGGGTACGTATTGAAACGCTGCATATATTCACGCTTACCCGCTACAGCTGCAATCGGATAGCCGTTCGCCATCGCTTTCCCCATCGTTGTCAAATCGGGAGTAACGCCTGCAACCTTCTGATAACCGCCAATATCATGGCGGAAGCCTGTAATCACTTCATCAAAGATAAGCAGTGCACCATGTGCCGTGCAAAGCTCACGAAGCCCTTCCAAGAAGCCAGGCTGCGGCATCACGCACCCTATATTATGGGGAATCGGTTCGACAATCAACGATGCGATTTGCCCTTTATTTTCACGGAAGGTTCTCTCCACATCATCGAGATCGTTGAAGGTACAGACCAAGGTATTGTCGATCGCTTCATCTAACATGCCGGCAGATCCCGGATCCCTTTTGCCAATCATGTCCCAAGAACTAAGCATATTGCGAGCGACATAATCGTGCCAGCCGTGATAGCAGCCTTGAAATTTAATCAGCTTGTTGCGACCTGTAATCGCACGGGTTAGGCGAATCGCATGATAGGTGGCTTCAGATCCTGAATTGCAAAAGAGCACCTGCTCCGAAGATGGGACGTGTGTACAAATTTTGCGCGACAATTCCACTTCCAGATCCGTACATCCGACGCCATACAAATCGGTTCGCTCAATGGCCTCAATCACTTTGCGGTTGACATAATGGTGGCTATGACCCAAGATGATCGGCCCGAATGCTCCTTGATAGTCGATGTACTTCTTGCCATCCGCATCGTAAATATAAGCGCCCTCACCTTTCGTAAAAACCTTCATGGGATTCACATTACGAATGGACGTATGTACCCCGCCTGGCGAGTACAATTTCGATTCTTCATGCAGCTCAATATTCTTTGACATATCTCATACCTCCTGAAAATGATTTAGTAAAGGGATGCGTTCAGACCAAGTATCTCTGGCGTGTTGCGGTGAATGATGTCTTCGATAATCTTCTCCGGAATGTGCGGCATCTTCGTACCTTCAACCAAGTGGTTAATATTTCGTAAAGAGTCGATGGTTTGTTGTGTGGAGAAGAAAGGATAATCGGAGCCGAATAAAATCTTATGCGTGACCCCATACTCCATGGCGGAAACGAGTGCGTTATAGAACTGCCACGGTCGTGAACCTAATGCCGACAAATCCATATACATATTGGCATTTTTGCGAACAACGGCAATACACTCATCCACCCAAGGGTGCCCCATATGCGCAATAACCATTTTCAGAGAAGGAAATGCACGGGCTATCGGATCTAATGCTGCTGGCCTGGAAGCATCCAGGTAACCTTCGGGTACGAAGGAAGTGCCTTGATGCCACATAATGGGCAATCCCAATTCATCTGCTTTGGCATACAACTCAAAATGACGTTGTTCTCCAGGATAAAAATTCTGATAGATCGGACCTAGCTTAAGTCCGCTAAGGCCATATTCTTTGATAGCCTCCTCAAGTAATCGAGCCGCAGACGGCCTGTTCGGATCGATGCTTGCAAAGCCGAATAATCGTCCACGATGCTTAGCTACATACTCAGCAACAACCTGATTGGGTACTTGGATGCCGGTAGCAGGAGCGTCAAAAGCAAGCACGATAGCTCCATCAAAAGCACGTATATTTTCTTCATGCATCTCTGGCGTAGCGATGATATCCATATCCTCTCCCCAACTGCGCTTGACCGCAGCTAGGAAGGGGCCGTTGGTTTGACCGGGAAGAAATAAATGCGTATGACAATCAAAGATCATCTATTGCACCGCCTTTTAGCTAAAAAGTAGTCTTTCAGAAAGCGTTTAATGGCGTTTTTATGGCATCGGAAAGAGACCGTACTCCATCCGGCAATAGCCCTATCGAGTCGATCTGTTTCATTGCTATATGTTACAGAGAATCATTTATCGTTTATTGGCCTCATCCATGTGAGCATCTTTACGTGACTGCAGTGAAGGGGATGAGTCCTCTTCCTCCATGAAGCCCTTCGTTCCCTTCTTAAACTCCCTCAAGGTCTTACCAAACGCACGACCTAATTCAGGCAGCTTCTTGGGACCGAACAATACCAGCGCAGTTATAATTAGTAACATAATAGTTGAAGCACTAAAATGCGGCACATAACTCACTCCTTCTGGTTAGACGACTTTTGACCTACATCGATCTTGATTGGAAGCTCACACCGAGCTAACAGTAAGACGCTCTTCGATATGCGAACACAATACCTCTTCCGTTTCCAAGCCTGCCCAATACATTTTGAGTTCTTGGTTTATTTCAGACAGCTCTCTCGCACTTATGGCTAAATCCGTGAAATAGCGAAAACCAGGTATCGTTTCACGGAATAGTGAAAATCGGGACGGCAGATAGCGTTTTTCTTCCCCTACCCACTCTGCGGCAGATTTTCTGGCGGGCAGACTGTATGTATGCTGACGAACGAAAAGTTGTGCCTTATAGCTAGTTAGATATTCGACTAACTTGACTGCCGCGTCCTTCACCTGTGACTTCCGATTGACAGCAAGTCCCGTGTTAAGCAGCATCGTCATTGGCGTACCAAAATGCGGTACAGGGGCGATGTCAAAGGACAGCCGCTCACCCAGCAAGTAATTTAAGTAGAAGTAACTGGTCATAATGATCGAGGCTTTGCCTTTGGCCAGGAGCAACTCTGATTCACCAGTTGTAATCCCTTCTGACAAAGAAGGAATACTATGCTTCATCTCGCCACAATAGCGAAGCGCATCCATCATAGCTGTACCAGCAAGCTTAAGTCTGCCATCTTCATGACGCTCGAACTTCCCGCCTGTTTGCAACAGTAGCAGCGGCCATCGATTGGGTGAATACAAGTCACAGTGAAAACCGAGGCGTTCATTCGGAATCGCCAGCTTTGACGAATACGTGATCAGATCCTTCCACTGCCAGCTGCTATCTGGTTCAGGCAAGTTCGCCTCATGGAAATGTTCGCGGTTGTAACATAGAATAAGTGGGGAAAAAATAAACGGCTGCACGAGTTGGCGACCATCTGCCACAAAGGCATCTGATAAAAATGAATACAACTCTGGATTCCGTTCCGTCGGCTCCAGCATTCCTTCTTCGCCAGTTTCCACGCACTCCTGAAAATCCTTAAAGTTCATCATGACCACGTCGAGAAGCCCACTGGATAAGTACTCGCTGATATAACTGTAATTATTGCTTGAGGTAGGAACAGCTTGTACCCGAATATGCGGGTTTTCTTTTTGAAAACTGGATAGCAACCTGTGAATATCCGCCTCATCGGTAACGGAACTATGAAAGCCAAGCTTCACTGTTACGAAAGCGCCTTCAGGTGCACCAACAACCTTGGTACCAACACGAGGGATTTTCTCGATTAATTCCTCGGCAACAAGAATGTCCAGCCCTTTACGAACCGATTGATTGCTTAAATTGTATTCCGCGGCGAACGTCTTCTCGGAAGGTAAATATTCCCCCACCGACCGCTTTCCTGTCAAAATATCTTCTCTCAATGTGTTGACGAGTTCGCTTAGGCGCGAGCGAGAGGAGCTGCGAGTTGTCCGTTTTTCCATCTATAAACCTCATTTCCATCCGATACACTGACAAGATCAGGAAACATGGGCACTTCCTGTATCCGCATTGTTATTAGTATTATAGCAACGACCCACCATCACATGTCAATGTACATAAGGTTTCAACGACTATTGCCAATTAGTAAAAAATGGTAAAATTTCCTGCGCTATGTTTCACTGTATCACTTTCTGCTGGAAGTGCAGTCCGATTCACGCCTTCTTCCACACAAGATGTCATAATGAGGTAGGTACCGCTGCCAAATGCGTTAGCCGATGCGTCATACTTCCCTCCAATAAATTGGGAGCCGATCGCCTTCAATTTATTCATCCCACCTTGAATGGAGAAATGTGCTGTACTAGCATCCGAGGCAACACTCGTACAGTTTCCAAAATTCCAAGTAACCACATTCGTTGAATCTAAGCTCTTCAGAAACGCCTTCTCCCCATTTACTCCACTAAGCATCGCGCTGCCGTCAATGGTGATCCATTGATCAGGCTTATTCTTCGGATTGTTGACGTCCCCTACTTTATCCCAAGCACCCGTGAGCAAGAAACAGCAATCCACCAGACCGCCACCTTGCATGATGATTTCACGCGTACCCACCTTCACAGTTCCTCCTACCTGAGGAAGGCCTTTGAACCACGTATTAATGAGTGTAAGTTTATTAATACTTCCGAGCGTGACCTCTTCAATGTTGTAGAATTCGCTATTGAGGATCGTCAGTTCCCCATTGCTCGGCGTGTACCCTACTTGGGTCGTCCCACTGCGGATCGGACGAGCGATTTCGTAGCCCTTCAGCATGCCGAAGGAGCAGCTATCAATGATGTTTTTCCTTTTGGCACGCGAGGAGCCTTTGGATATCGTCACCATCTCTTGCGCTGTACATCCTCTCATCTGCAAGCCGTCCATATTTACCCAGAATGAACCTGAATTAGCCATTTTCACGCCAGGTTTGGTGTAAGTAACGACGGCATGGCAATCCTCAAGTGTTAAGTCAGTTAACCGCTTGCTCGCGACAATCCGCGATGCAATATGCTTCTTGACGGTCACACGCTTCGCACTATCCCCCCAAGTCGTACCGCTGTTTGCAAAAGATAACAGACCTGAGTTGTTGATGTAAGTCAGATCATGTTCATATTGACCGTGCGTGACGAACGGACCGTACTCATCGCCATCACCATGACAATTCTCAACCATACAATACGCTGCGCAGGTAAAATCATTCAAGTGACGTGCATTGCTCGTATTGCAATCTCGGACATGCCCGTACAACACGTTGATCTGCTGCGTCAAATAGCCAGTGCCGCCCCAATCGCGTTCTTCTGGATTCATCAATTGACAGCGTTCTGTCACATAATGCGTATTGTATCTCCGCATGACAACTGGCCAGAACACTTTGCTAGCTTTGATGCCCGACGCATCGCATTCAACAGCAAATTCATAAGCAACCGGATTCGATCCAATCTGATCCCATGTCGGAAATGGTCTGAGACTAGTACCGTTAGGCGGCACTGGTATGCCGATAAAACTCATATTGCGCACATGGCAGCGGAAAGCTGGGTTGATTTTTTTGTAAGTAATCGGACGTCCCTTGGCCAAGAGCCAGCCTAGCTTATAGTTGAATCTGACGTGAGTTGCATCGAATACTTCCGTTACTTTGATGAGGTAATCGAGCTCGCGCTGGGCACCGCCAGCCGCATTATTCTTAATCTGTGCGTGCCACCAGCTATCCACCTCAAAGATGGATGAATCAGCCACTTCTAATATATCTGAATATTCAGATATATCTTCCGTCAGCGTAACCGTTTGCGACACGCCAGTTACGACGCCTTGGAAAAACATGACCGCTCCGAACGGGTTGTCTAACGTGTTCAGTTCGATTCCCTCGGTCGTGACGGTGTGGCCGTGAAAATCAATTTCGATGTCACTGCGGTGATACACATGGCGCTTCACAAAATTAAGGTCTGAGTGCGCTTCGACACGGTGGATTGAAAGATCGTTAACCAACGCATCCAGCGCATTATCCGCATTTTGACTCGTATCGAAAATACCAAACCACCGGAAATCGCCCACACCATGATGTACGACTTCAAAGCAACCTTCTCCTTTGGGCGGCTTGTTTCCCTTGCCTGCATCGTTCGACTCGCGTCCATTACCACCATTGATCGGCCTATGCACGGTACCGCCATTTTCAACTTTGGTACTATTCGCTACAAAGCGAACCAGCTTACCACCGCCGTCACCGCTCTTGTTGTAACCGCCAACAAACACATGCTGGCCATCCTTCAACTGACCTGGCGGGAGAGACTTTAGTTCAGCCACATTGTTGACTTGCTGTACGCGATCCCCATCCTTATTGTCTTTGCTGTCTTTGCCACCTTTGTCATTCGACGACTCGTTATCCGCCGAGGCGAGTCGAGGGGCTAAGACACTTCCAGCCAACATGACGCCGCCAAGCCCTATCGTTGCCAAAACTTTACGTCTACTGATAGCCTCATTCGACTTACCGTTCGTAGGATTCTCCTCGTTGCTTACGTCTGTCGCATTCGATTTTCCCTTTTTGCCATCCAGGAAGAACATCGTTGAACAACTCCTCTTCATAAGGGGATAGTAAGACAAACACGTACTTGTACTCGCTACTTGCGAAGCTCTGGCGGCAGTAGGAAGTCGAAATCACAGCCTTCATCCGCTTGCAGTACTCGTTCTAGGAACAGAAGGCCATACCCGCGATCATAGGCTGGGGGAGGTGCCTGCCACTTCGCTTTACGCTCACGAAGTGTTTCTTCATCTACATGCAACTCCAGCTTGCGCATGTCGATGTCGAGCTCGATCTCATCGCCGTCCTGCACCAGACCCAGAGGTCCGCCAATGGCCGCTTCAGGAGCAACGTGCACAATCAACGTACCGTATGAAGTACCGCTGATCCGAGCATCCGAAATTCGTACCATATCCCGTACGCCTTGCAGCAGCAGCTTCTTCGGAATCGGAATTTGCCCGATTTCCGGCATCGCTGGTGCGCCTTTCGGTCCAGCATTCTTCAACACGAGAACACTGTTCTCATCGACATCCAAATCTGGATCATCAATCCGTGCATTCAGATCGTCCGGCGATTCGAAGACGACAGCGCGTCCACGGTGCTTTTTGAGATGTGCTGAAACCGCCGTTTGCTTGATCAGCGCCCCGTTCGGAGAGAGATTTCCGCGCAGCACCGCAATACCGCCTTGCGGAGCAATTGGCTGTTCAAGCGGATAGATCAACTCGCGGTCAGTTACCTTCACGCCTCGCAGGTTCTCGCTAACAGTTTGACCCGTAACGGTCAAACAATGGCCATTCAGCAGCGGTTCAATTTCCTTCATCAGTGCAGGTACGCCGCCTGCTTCAAAGAATTCTTCCATCTGATATTTGCCAGATGGGCGAACGTTCAAGATAAATGGCGTCGTCGCGCTAATTTCGTCGAACCTTTCAAGCGGTAACCGGTAGCCAAGTCGTCCAGCAATCGCTACCAAATGGATAATTGCGTTGGTTGATCCTGCGCATGCCATTGTAACTCGAATCGCATTGTCCAGTGACTCTGGGGTAATAATGTCACGTGGTCGGATGTTTCGATGAACGAGTTCCACGATTTGCTTCCCGGTCTGCTCCGACATGTGCCGACGCCTAGAGTCTGGAGCAGGAATTGCTGCACAACCAGGAAGTGCCATTCCTAGCCCCTCAGCGATTGCCGCCATTGTACTGGCCGTCCCCATCACCATGCAGTGACCATCGCTGCGGCAAATGGCATTCTCGGCGATGGTGAGCTGCTCGTCAGAGATGTTGCCCGCTTTGTGCTCAAGCGTAAACTGATAACAATCGGTGCAGGCGCCAAGCGTCTGGCCGTTTAATTTACCGTTCAGCATCGGTCCGCCGGTTAGGACAATCGCTGGAATATTCGCACTCACAGCTGCCATCAGCTGCGCAGGCACTGTCTTATCACAGCCGCCAAGGAGCACGACACCGTCAATCGGGTGCGCTTTGACCATTTCTTCCGTGTCCATCGCCATGAGATTCCGAAGCAGCATCGTTGTCGGTTTAACATATGGTTCACCTATAGAAATAGTCGGAAATTCCATCGGCAGACCACCAGCTTGCCATACACCACGCTTCACATAGTCCGTCAATTCTCTAAAGTGAGAGTGGCATTTATTCAACTCGCTGAATGTGTTGCAAATACCGATGACCGGCTTTTTCAAATCGTCATCCGTGTAGCCCATGGATTTTGTAAATGAACGATGGATAAACCCCCAAAGCCCCGTGTCGTTAAAATATTTTTCACCACGACGTTTATCTTCCTCAATTACCCCATGCTTGTTGTCCTCATCTGCCATGTTAGTCTGTCCTCCTTGCACGCAATCCTGATGTATGGTTACAAAAGTTTACAAATCACAAGCATTGGCGAGATGACCTCCGTCCACAACCAGTGTCGTGCCCGTTATATAGGACGCTTCGTCTGATGCCAAGAATAGAAATGCATTCGCCACTTCCTCAATGGTACCGAGCCTGCGCATCGGGGTTCGTTCCGTCAATGTCAGTGTTACTTCGGACTTCTCTTTCAGTTCGCGATCAAGCGGAGTATCGATGAAGCCAGGTGCAACGCTATTGACACGAATGTTATTCTTGGCCAAATCAACAGCCATGGACTGGGTTAGCAAGACAATCCCACCTTTGGATGCATTGTAATGAGCCAAAACTGCACTCCCAGCTAAGCCATTCTTCGAGGCCATGTTGACGATCGAACCGTGAATCCCACTCGCGATCATCCCCTTCGCCACCCATTGACTCAATTGGAACACAGCATTCAAATTAATGTTGATCACCTGCTGCCAACGAGAAAGAGGAATGTCGATGAAAGACTCGCGTGTTGCAATACCAGCGTTATTGACCAAAATGTCGATGCCATCCCAGTAAGCCCACGCTTGTTCAGCAGCCTTGTCCACTTGCTCTGGCACACTCAAGTCGCAGACGACGGTTACAACATGAGCCGTTTGTCCCCTCTCTATCGCTTGCTTCCGAATTATGTCAGCAGATGCTTCAAGCTGATCCGCCCTGTAATCAAGCAATACGACATGTGCTCCTTCTTGCACGAATTTATCTGCAATGCCTTGACCGATGCCTCTGGCACTACCTGTAATCAATGCCCGTTTCCCTTGCAAGCGCACGTGGAAAACCTCCATTCTATAGATCGCAGGAACACCACTTGAGTCAGACTGACGAAACGGAGGTGCATCCGCCAGTCTGAGTGGTATCAGCCTCATACAAATTGCTATTTAGTTATCCGATTTGAACTTGATTGTCTTGCCTTTCGCTGTGGAAGTAAGCTCAGCATAGTTATCAAAGATCGCTTTGCCACCGAATTTCGTCATCACTTCTTGGCGATATTGCGGCCAGTTAGCAGCATCCTTCTCTTTATACAAGATTTGAACATGCAGTTCATTCATACGTTTGCGCATAGCTCCGATATCCATGCCTTCTTTGACAGTAAGAGCCGTACCCACCGACGGAAGAATCTTGTAAGAGTTGATTTTTTCAACGATTTTCTTATCTCGCTCGGTTACTTTAGGATCAATGATATTCAATCCGAACACTTCCGGTTTACGTGGTGTAAACCAACCATACACTTCAATAAAGTTGTTATTGTCGATAACATCTTTTTTATAGGCGTCTTGATTGACTTCAATGTCTTTCCCATTGCGTTTGTAATCCACGTTTTCTTTCCCGTAACGTGTCAGCAAGAAGCCTTCTTCTCCAGCCAGCCAATCCAGAATTTCAATGGAGCGCTGTACTTTGGCATCTGAGCTTTTGGAGCTGAGCAAGAACGGATTTTGTGGAATCGTTTCAACCCAAGTACCGGTTTTTTCCCACGGATGGAACGGCTCCCAATCTGCTGTTGTTTGACCTGCTGCCTTCGCTTTCATTTGCAATCCAGCCGGATTGTTATCGAAGGCAAGGTCTCTGCCTTGACCGATCACGATACCTGCTTTACCTTGTGCAGCTTTATCAAAATGCTGACCGTATTTATTCAGAAACCAGTCCGGATCGACAACTTTCATGTCCAGTAGTGCTTTGATGTCAGTAAGCACATTTTGCATGCGGATATCGGTACGAACGTCAATGAACTGATCATTTTCTACATATGTGTCACCCGCAAAGCCGTTTTTCAGGAATTCTGGGAAGTCCATCGATATGCTTGCACCGCCGCCTGCCGCTGTAAAACCATACGTATCGTTCTTGCCATTACCGTCTGGATCATTGAAGGTAAAAGCTTTCATGACACTGACAAGCTCATCGTAGTTCGTCGGCATTTTCAAGTTAAGCTTGTCGAGCCAATCTTTCCGAATATAGAAGGTACGGTAGTAACTTGTTTCATATGGCACGGGTGCACGCTTGAACGCACCTTGTACCTGATACGACTTCAAAGTTGCTTCCGACACCCAATTTTTGAAGTAGTTTGGCATTTTAGCCGGTGTAACAATCCCTGTCAAATCTCTTGCAACACCATCTCGGATGTAGTTATTGGAAGGTACGCCGTCCGCGTAGAAAACATCGGGAATGTCACCAGAAGCGATCATCGTATTCAATTTATTGGTATAGTCCTGGCCAAATGGCAAGTAGGTCATTTTCAGTGAGACATTGAATTTCTCTTCAATCGCTTTCTTCACGAAGTCTTTATCGGCCGAAGGAAGTTGGGCGCTTGCATCTGCAATAACCATCCAACTCAGGTCTAGTTTTTCCTTCTTGGCATCTGAGCTCGACGACGTTGTCGTCGCCGTGTTGGCTGGGGAACTAGAAGCCTCCTCTTTCGAACTCGAGCATGCGGCAAGGACGAGCGAAGATGCTAACAATACAGTAGTTACTTTTGATAACGTTTTCAAATGAAAGACCCCCCTGTTCGTTTTAGAAGAATAAGAACGCGTATGAAACTACTTTCAAGCCATTTACTTCCGTCAAATCCATGGATACGAATCGTTTGCGAAATAACCACTGCAGATCTACTCCGCGTTGCCACCTCCTCGTACTTAATACGTAACTGGCTTACAGCCAATTGCAGTAAAGCTGCTGTTAGACTTATCCTTTGACAGCGCCTAACAGCATGCCTTTGACGAAATATTTTTGTAGAAACGGATACACGATAAGAACGGGTATGATTGCCACCACAACAGTTGCCATCTTAATGGTTTCCGGCGGCATGGTATTTAAGGAAGATTGAGAAATGGCAAGCTCCTGACTAATGGCCGGTGACACAATCATATTCCGCAGCACAACCTGTATCGGATATAGACTGCGATCATTCAAATACATGACCCCGCCGAAGTACGCATTCCAGTGATTCACACCATAGAACAAACCAAGCGTTGCCATAATCGGCATCGAGAGCGGCAGCACAATTCGCATAAGTGTACCAATATCGCTGCAGCCATCCACTTTCGCCGCCTCTTCAATTTCATAAGGGAGGCCTTCGAAAAAGGTCTTCATGATCAGAATATTAAAGGACGATACCAGACCTGGAATGATAAGTGCCCATAATGAATCCATCAAGCCCGTGGCTTTCACCGTCAAGTACATAGGGATGATCCCACCTGAGAACAACATGGTAAACACGATGCCCATCAGAACGATATTGCGCCCCGGTAAAAATTTCTTCGATAACGGATAGGCCAGCATCGTCGTAATGGCTAGATTACACGCTGTTCCAACGACCGTAACGAAGATCGATACTTGCAGAGCTTTGGGTACTGTGTTGCTTGAAAAAATCGTTGTGAATGCTTCGAATGTGATTGCATGCGGTACGATGACAAACCCGCCGTTCTTGAGCACTTCCGTATAGGGTGTGATGGACATAATGAAGACAAAGTAGATGGGAAACAGCGTTGCTAAACAGAAAAGTCCGAGTACGGTGTAAAGAACGGCATCTACAATGCGGTCTGATTTGGTTTTCTTAAGTATGAATGGCATGACGATGCCTCCTTTACCAGATGCCGGACCCGCCGACTTTTTTGGCCAGTTTATTCGCTCCAATAACGAGCACTAGACCGATTACTGATTTGAATACGCCCATAGCCGCTGGGACACTGAATTCCATTTGTTCAATACCTCGGCGGAAGATCCAGGTGTCAAGAATATCTCCCACATCGTAAACGCGTGCGTTCAAGAATATGTATACTTGTTCGAAACCAGCATCCATAATATGTCCGATTCGCAAGATCAACAGTAGTATGAACACTTCACGAATACCTGGGAGTGTAATATGCCACAATTGCCGCCAACGACCAGCGCCATCAACTACGGCTGCTTCATATAATTCATGGTTGATCGAGGCCAGTGCTGCCAAATAGATGATGGCTCCGAAACCAGTGCTCTTCCAAATATCTGACGTAACTAATAACGAACGGAAATAGTCTGAGTTGGTCAACACATCAAGTTCTCCCCAACCCATATCTCGAAAGAACGTCGTAACTAGCCCCGCACCAGGCGCAAAGAATGAAAACACAAGACCGTACACAATTATCCATGATAAAAAATGAGGCCCATAGGTGATCGTTTGTACAATTCTTTTAAACCAAGGAGCACGAATTTCATTTAAAATAAGTGCCAACATGACGTCCGGAAGCATGTTAAACAAAATACGATACACACTGATCAGAAGCGTATTTCGGACTAGACTAGGAAACTCCGGCGAAGCGAAAATGGTCCGAAAATTATCGAAGCCAACCCATTCACTGCCCCATAACCCCTTCATGAGGTTATACTTCTTAAACGCGATTACGAGTCCGAACATCGGTACATAGTGATAAATAATGTAATACGCAATCCCCGGAACCATAAGTAAGTACAACCACTTATATCGGAGAAAGGTTTTCCAAATATGCGTGGTCATTCGTCTTCTTCCTACGGGTTCACCAGAAATCGACTTCACACTTGCTCGCATACCCCATCACCTCCTTTATTAATTGTTAAAGGAATCTGCTACTCCGGCGGGATTGGGTTGTTCATAGCGCACGACAATACCCATCGATTTCTGCGGCTTTTCAAAGCAGTTTTGATACATGGCGGGTAACTCTTCGAGTGCGCACTCATTGGTAATCAGCGATTGAATATCAATCTTTTTCTGTGCGATCAAACGTAAAAACTCCCCCATATTCCTGCCTTCCGTCCAACGAACATAGCCTATTGGGTAATCGACCCCTTGCTGCTCATAGGTTTCTTCATAGCGACCAGGACCACCCGCACGTGAAATATGAACACTCGCTTCTTTCATGAAAAGCAGATCCCGATCAAATTCCGTTCCAGTATCCCCGACGATCACAACGCGACCGCGGTCGCGCAGCCAACCAATTGCATCATCTATCATACTAAACTTCCGGTTGCTCGCACAAAGCATGACCGCATCTGCACCTTTACATCCTGGATCAGATTCCACAGCCTTCTGAAGCTCATCCTTAGTGCGGCATGCAATTGCGCCAATAGCCTCAAGCGTTTGGCAGCGTTCCTCCATTAACTCTAAACCAATGACTTTATAAGACGCTGCATGCGCAATACGGGCAATGACTTGCCCAAGTATGCCAAGCCCCGCGACGATAATCGTTTCCCCGAAGCTTAGTTTGGCTTGACGCAAGGCATGAATCGCAATCGCACCAATGCCAACAAATGCCGCTTCCTCCTGAGTCACAGCCTCTGGCACGGGTACAACCAAATGCTTGGGAACAAGCAGGAGTTCCCTATGGGCAGGTACCCCATAACAAGCCACTCGTTGTCCAGGGATGACGTGTGTAACACCTTCCCCTATCTCCATAACAATGCCACTAGCACTATAACCTAAATTGGCATCCCCATTATTGGTTATCATCATCAGCTCGGTGCCTACGCTAACGACTGAATATTCCGTTTTCACTTTGACAAATTGAGGAATCATTTCCGGGTTCGGAAGCTCCAACACTTGTGCTGACCCATTGATGCCCTTTACTGCTTTCATAACCCTACCTCTTTTCTGGTTTATTTCTAATTTGTAAAGTACACCACAACAACTATTTTTATTGATTGTGGTTTGTTTCTGATGTTTTTTTTTATTATAAGGAGCTAACATATGTGTTGTCAACAACTTTTTAATTTGGAATCGCTTACAATGTTAGTTAATATGACATTAATTACAACATTTTCGTCTATACGTAACATAAATATGACACAAAAAGAGCCTACCTATGGAAAGACAGGCTCCATCAATTATTCAAATATGATCATATTTCCCTCTTTATGTTTCACTCTATCCGATTCAACTGGCAGAGATGATCTATCGACTCCTTCTTCTACACATGCCATCATGAGCAAGTAGGAGCCATGGTTGAATGCATTCTCTTTAATTTCATACTTACCGCCATAGAAACGAGAACCTATCACTCTCATTTTATTAGGGCCGGTATGTATGCTGAAATGCGACGTCTCGGCGTCCATTGACTTGCTATTGTAATCACCAAATACCCACGTCATGGTCCCTGACATGAATTCACGCTTAAAATAGGACTTCTCGGCATTCATTCCACTGAACATAGCGCCGCCATCAACCGTGATGGACTGATCACTTACCCTCGTCACATCTGCATCAAATGCGCCCATCACTATCATGCCACTGTTCTCACAACCACCACCTTGCATGACCACTTCCGAACACCAAACTTGAAGGGGTTTTGCTTCTGGAGAAGCTCCTCTAAACCAGGTATTTATCAGAACCAGTTTGTTAATACTGCCAAAGGAATTACCATCAACGTTGTGAAATTGGCAGTTCTGCATCGTGAAATCCGTCATAACTGGGCGAAAACCTACTTGGGTATTACCGGGTTTACGAGCGATTTCAGCCCCCTTGGACAAGCCAAAGGAACAACCGTCTGCCAGATTACTCCGCTTTGAACGTGATGAGCTCTGCGAAAGTGTAAGCATCGTATCCGCCGTACAGCCTCGCATTTGCAGCCCATCGGCGTTAGCCCAAATCGTACCGGAATCTACCAATCCTTCTTTCCAGACAGCATGGACATCCTCCAGGGTCAAATCCGTAATTCGCTTGTGCGCAACAACGCGCGAGGCAACGTGTTTCTTCACGGTGATCCGTTTCGCACTATCCCCCCAAGTTGTGCCACTATTGGCAAATGACAACAAACCCGAATTCCCGATAAACGTGAGATCATGCTCGTATTGACCGTGTGTGACAAAAGAACCATGTTCATCACCATCACCATGGCAGTTCTCCACCATGCAGTAGGCTCCACATGTGAAATCGTTTAAGTGACGGGCGTTGCTTGTATGGCAATCTCGGACATGACCGTACAACACGTTGAGTTGCTGCGTCAGGTATCCGGTTCCTCCCCAGATCACTTCTTCTGGGTTCATTAGCTTGCAACGCTCCGTCACAAAATGAGTGCAGTAGCGCCGCTCGATGACCGGCCAGAAAACTTTGGTGGCTGTGATGTCACTAACGTTGCATGCTACAGCGAATTCATAGGCAATGGGATGTGATCCTATTTGATCCCAATCCTCAGATGGCTTTGCGCTCGTCGATCCATTGTCAGGCACAGAAACACCAATGAAATTCATATTCCTAATGTGGCTGTGTAAGACAGGATGCATCTTCTTAAACGTGATTTCCCTACCCGCAGCAAGCGTCCATCCGAGCTTATAATTCACACGAATATGGCGATCATCCATGATTTCTGTAACTTGTAACATATAATCCAGCTCGCGCTGCGCATAGCCTTCAGGGTGGTTCTGAATTCTAACGACCCACCAGTCTTCCACCTCAAAAGACTTCGTATCCAGCACCTCCAACACATCGGATTGCTCCGGAAGCTCAGTAGAGAGTGTAAGTGTCTGTATTTCGCCCGTTGCTTTCCCCTGAAAAAAAATAACAGCGCCAAAAGGATTGCTCTTCGCATTTAGCTCGATCCCGAACGTTGTGACGCGGTTCCCTCCAAAATCGAGTTCGATATGACTTCGGTCATATTTATGACGTCTGACAAAGTTAAGATCTGTATGCGATTCTATCCGATGAATAGAGGGATCGTTCACCATCGCATCCAAGGCGTCATCTGCATTTCTTGATGAGTCTAGAATGCCGAACCAGCGATAATCGCCAACCCCATTATGCACAGTCTTCCATCGGCCACTCCCGCCATGTCCGGGATCATGAATCGTACCGCCATTGTCGGCTTGATCGCTCCCATTCATCCAACGAACAACTTTGGAACCACCGTCTCCCTTTTGATAATACCCATCGACATAGACAAGCTGCCCATCTTTAATTGTATCTACTTGAAACGCTAATAACTCTTCCAGATTCGATAGTTGGATCATGATATGGCCTCCGTTTACTTCACTTTGCCTTCCAAGCCAGTGTCAAACTCAAACAAAATTTAACCCTCCCGCATGCGGGAACGGAACGGGAAACAGTTGATTCAGCACATCTTTCAGTGGTTTGGGAACGTTCAACTCAGCTTCCGGATCAAACCATACATCAACAACCTCTTGCGCAGTCAAGCTTGCCATTGCGATACCATCCAATAACAAAACAGCCCCATCTTCAGAGGCTTGGCGAATCAGCAATCTAGAAGCTGCGGCAGGCGCTTTCTCCGACAAATAGGGCAGTAGCTCATTGAACAGCCGTTCCGGATTAACGATATGCACTGTGCCATGGTTCCGCATCCTCTTAGAAGGGAAATGCGAGAGCACCTGGAGCAGCCTGGTTTCATTCCACATCACTGGAATTTCTAATACGTCCAACTCCTGTTCTTGCAACGCAAACTGTAGAATAGCCGCCAGCGCTTCCGAGCTGCCGCCCCACTCTACAACAAAAGGAGCCTCCTCTTCCGCCACTCTACCCTGCGTAGGTATGGCGACGATGGCATACGCCGCGACTCGGTCAGATTCGAACGCTGCGTATACTGCATGATGCATATGATAGCAGCTTGCGATAGCCTCGCTATCCATCAAAATCGGGAGCTCATTAACTCCTTGTGCATAGCGAACTTCACGGCTTTCAGCCGCAGCATGAAGTCGAAACCAATCCTCTGAATGAACACGTCGGATCTCAATACCGGGATTGGCAATGAATCGTTGATAGGTCTCCTGGTCATTCGTTATTTCGAAGCGTGTGACCCGCCCAAAGTAATGGCAACCGCTTCGCATATATAGCGGACCATCCCCCGAAACCAGGAGCATACTCGCACCAACACTTTCGGCGTGCGTATGTACGACTTGTAGCATGTTAGAAGCGATCTTCTGTCCCCGATAGTTCGGGTGGGTGCATACAGAGCCTAGAGACAGTACATTGAGTTTAGCAGCCGAGACATGTACAACAGCAGGGACAAGTCCCATGAAAGCGACAAGTTCCCCATTTTCAAATGCGCCAAATGACTGATTAAGGCGAGAATCAAACGCATTAGGAAACGCTTTCAACATCGATTTCTGGCTTGCATCGCGAAAAGTCTCATCCGAGAGACGAACCGCCTGCTCCATTTCGTTTGCACGCACACGACGAATTTCGGTCATGAAATCTCCTCCCCGGCTTACGGAATCACAATCCTTATCCGCACTGATTTTTATCTAGTTGATTTTGAAATCAAATCTCTTAAATTTAGTCTCTTCTGGTTTGTTTCAGATTTGTTTTCAAATCCATAATTGATTAATTCCAGTCCATTGTCAATCTTTTTTTAAGCATCATCCTACGCCTATTTGTTATTACTTACATTCATTTTGTGCAGGTATTGCTTAGGTGTACAGCCATTGAATCGTTTGAACAACTCATAGAAATGCGCCATATTCCCTATACCAACAGTCTCTGCAATTTCGTTCACACTGCGTTTTTCGGTAACGAGCAGCCGCTCCGCTTTTGAAATACGTTTCTGGTTAACATAGTCGATAAATGAGGCTCCCATCTTTTTCTTAAAATATTTCGAAAAATACGAGTAACTCATGCCGGCAATTCGACTAACGGCCCCCATATCGATCTTCTCCGTCAAATGCTCGTCCACATACGCAACAAGTGACCGAATGATATCCGCATCCCCATCCACATTGCCATGTGTCGTTAACAAACCCCGATTGTCATGGCGAAGCAGCATTAAGAGCAGATGCTTGATATGCATGCTGACTGCAATTTCATAACCCTTCCCAGTTCCCATCACTTCATCATGGGTATCCGTAATAATCCTGGCAATTTCTTTCTTTACATGTTCGTTTTCTTGAAAAATGTAATTTAGCGCTTCTAACGGATGAAATATCTCCAGAAAATCTCGGTAATACCTCACCATAGCCCGATCGAAATAAGGTTCGAGGTCAATATGAAGTACGATATAGACAAGGTCCTTATCGCTTATTTTGCGTCCTCTATGCAGTTGGGAGGAGCCAATTAGCAGCACATCTCCTGCTTTGATTGTATAAATATGATTCGGTGTCTGAATTTCGTGGATACCCTGCTCAACTAAAATGAATTCAATTTCTTTATGATAATGCCAGGTATTATTATATTCACCTTCTGCCCCCGATTGGGCGAAACGCCATACTTTCATGCATAATGATGGGTTTTGGTAGGGAATTGGTTCTTTATAAATATCCATGTCTTTCAAACACCACGCTTCCACTAATGACAAATTTGGATATAAACTGAATAAATGTCCGCATATACGCTATCGGGCAATACCTATATCATATTACTTAGTTACTATTTTTCATACGATAAAGTGAGGAGTGAATTTGCATGAAAGTTGCTATCGTTGGTTGCGGGGGAATGGGGAACGTGCACGCCCTTAGCTATGCAAACATGCCTGATATAGAGATAACAGGCGTATGTGATCTGGATCTCGAGCTAGCACAAGCACTATCCCTTACCACAGGGGCGCCCGCTTTTACATCTTTTGAAACCATGCTGAACGAGGCAGATTTCGATGTCATCAGTGTGACACTGCCCAGTTTCTTACATAAGGAATACACGTTAAAAGCCGCGCAAGCCGGCAAACATGTCATATGCGAAAAACCACTTGCTCTTAACTTAGAAGACGCAGCAGCTATGATCCAAGGTTGCGAACATTACGGCGTCCGTTTGTTTGTCGGACATGTGGTTCGTTTCTTCCCCGAATATGTACAAATGAAGCAAGCCATCGATGAAGGCAAGTTAGGACGAGTCGGCGTCGTTCATGCCAAACGAATCGGTTCACACCCCGGTGATGTCAGACCATGGTTCAAAGATTCCGAGAAAAGCGGTGGCGTCATTACCGATCTCATGATTCACGATATTGATTTTCTACGTTGGGCTGTCGGGGAAGTGAAGTCCGTGTATGGCTTGAACCAACGCGTCAATGACATTGATTATGCGCTAGTTACCCTTCTTTTTGAAAATGGAGCCGTTGCCAACGTGGAAGCCTTCTGGGGGTACCAAGGGCCGTTCCAAACAGCCGTGGAAATTGCAGGCAGCAGAGGCATTGTCCGCAGCGATAGCCAAAAAAGCAGTTCCCTGCACATCTGCAAAGCTCCTTCCGATTCAGAAGGCAGACGTTTCGCAGAAGTTCCCCAAAGTCCGGGATACGCCAGTCCCTATGATTTGGAGATTGCCCATTTCATTCAGTGCATCCGAGATGGAAGTGAGCCCATCGTTACGGCAAACGATGCTTATCAAGCACTAGAAATTACGATGGCTGCCTTGGAATCGGTTCGCACAGGGAAATCTGTCCTTTTGAAGCCAAGCTCAACGTCTGGGGAGGAAACAGTATGAAAAAATTAAAAGTAGGTATGATCAGCTTTGCGCACGGCCATGCACACTCTTATTTGGATTCACTGCGAGCGATCTCGCAGGTGGAGGTCACGGGCATTGCAGATGACAATCACAGACGTGTGGAAAAAGTAATCGCTAAGTATGAATTACCCTACTATGAACATTATCAGGATTTACTTGCCACGGATTTGGATGCTGTCGTTATTTGTTCCGAGAACGTGCATCATGCAGAAATTACGATCGCAGCAGCAAAAGCTGGCAAGCACGTGCTTTGCGAAAAGCCGCTTGGCGTTTCGCTCTCAGAAATGGAAGCGATGATTGCCGCGTGTAAAGAAAATGGCGTTCAGTTGATGACGGCATTCCCATGCCGCTATTTGGCCTCGGTGGTTAAAGCCAAAGAGGCTATCGAGCAGGGCGAAATCGGGGAGATCGTAGCCATCAAGGGAACCAATCGCGGCTCACTTCCTTCCGGCTGGTTCCTCCAATCCGAGCTATCCGGCGGCGGTGCCCTATTAGACCATACCGTACACGTCATGGATTTGATGAATTGGATGACGCAATCCGAAGTGAAAGAGGTTTACGCGTATGCTGCAACGTTATTTAATGAAGAGTTAGCAATCGATGATGCAGGGATGATCCATGTTAAATTCGCGAATGGCGTCGTCGGCGTCTTAGACACAAGCTGGTCGCGGAATGCCGCTTTCCCAACTTGGGGAGATGTGACGATGACGATTGTGGGTACGAAAGGAACGCTATCCATCGATGCTTTTGCTCAAAAAAACGAGCTATATAGCTTAGAAAATGGGAAAGGCCAATGGAATTTCTGGGGTGACTCCATGGATGCTTACTTAGTGAAAGCATTTGTTCAAGCGCTGCTGAATGGCGAACAAGTGCCGATCACGGGGGAAGATGGATTACGTTCAACCGTTGTCGCCATAGCGGGTTACCAATCTGTGGCACTGGGACAACCGGTTTTGCTGTAGGCATGAGCTAGACGATCTACACAAGTCTGTAATAATTGCCACTCGGTTGAAAGATGCTTTTTCCTGCAAAATATGATACATTTCATGAAATAGGAAGTCACCTCTATGAGCGGACCTACTGACCTATCTGCTTATAGAAGAGGTTCGCAAACTCCCTCTCTAAAAAACTATGAAATGAGGATTTACCCATGGCAGGAAGAAGTAATGAAGACTTAAAAGAGATTACCCTTCTGGGCAATCAAGGCACGAAGTATGTGTTCAATTATGACCCTACACTCTTAGAAGCATTTGATAACAAACACCCGGATCGGGCTTATTTCGTCAAATTTAACTTCCCGGAGTTCACTAGCCTTTGTCCTGTAACTGGACAACCGGATTTTGCTACCCTCTACATTTCGTACATTCCTACGATCAAAATGGTGGAGAGCAAGTCCCTGAAACTTTATCTATTCAGCTTCCGCAATCACGGTGATTTCCATGAGGATTGTGTCAATATTATTATGAATGATCTCATCGAATTGATGAATCCGCGTTATATCGAGGTATGGGGCAAGTTCACGCCTCGCGGCGGCATCTCCATCGATCCTTACTGCAACTGGGGGCAACCAGGTACGAAGTACGAAGCCATGGCTGACCATCGCATGATGAATCATGATTTATATCCAGAGAAAATTGATAACCGCTAAGATACCGTCGGAAATAGAAAAGCTTGATCAATTCCCAGTAATGAACTGGGCTTGATCAAGCTTTTTTTCACATTTAGCCTACTTAGTAAACGTCAGGATTTGCAACAAGCGTTGCAGCAGCACTGCACTTTGTGCTCGCGTTGCTTCTTTTTCTGGATCAAACGAAGTGGGGCTCATGCCCTGCATCAACTGCAGTTGAACTAAACGTCGAACCGCGTCAGCCGACCATGATTTAATTTGCTTCTGATCCGTAAATGCAGGCAAATTGCCTGTTGCTTGTTGATCATCATACCCAGCAGCCTGCAGCGCCCGATCGATCATGACAGCCATTTCCTCACGTGTAATCGTCTGATTAGGTCGGAAAGTACCATCTTCATAGCCCGTGATGATGCCACCCTCAACTGCAGCGTGGACGAAATCATTAAACCAATCCTTATGGCTCAAATCTTTAAAAGTCGTTGTTCCATTCGATGACTTAATGCCCAGTGTCCGCGTAAGAAGTGTCGCCAGCTCTGCACGTGTGATCGGTTGATCTGGACGGAATTCCTCTTTGGAAACACCTTGAACGAGCCATTTATTCGCCATTCGCTCAATGCCATCTTTTGCCCAATGCTTATTCGTATCCTTAAACGAAATATTATTTTCAATCAACAGGAACGTTTCATTCGAATGACTATACAGAGTCACCTCTCCGGATTTCATCGTAAGTGGCACAGGTTCATAGGTCGTATTCCCTTGCTCATCTTTGACTACTATAACGGCTGCAAGATTGCGTTCTTTGATTGTTGGATCTACCTGTACGGTATACGGTACATAGGAGCTGAAACTGGAAATCGTTGCTGATTTCCCACCTCCTACGACTGCCTTCATGCTAAAATCGATCGCGTACACGACTTTGAATCCTGCAGCATTTGCCTGCGCCGAAGCGTTCTCGTTCTTACTAATATTGACTTGGATCTGAACGTTTTCTGGTTTATCCCCTAGCTGTGAAGCAAATTGAGACACATTCAATTGGTTGAGTGGGAGTTTCACGCTTCCAATTTCCGTTTCAATCGTCGCGGATGGGATGCCGCTCAGCTTTTGCAGAGCTTGATGACTCAACGTTAGCTGTACCTGCCCTACATCGCTTGGCGAATCCACCACAATCGTAATCGAACCTTCCCCTTGTGCTTTTAAAATAGTATCCAGCGTCTTTTCATCTAATGTTGCTGTTGCCACGGTTTTGCCATCAACCTCTGTGGTCTTGGCTTTCAGGCTATCTGAAGCGTTACTTGGCGGATTACTGCCAGCTGATGATGAACTTGATGAACTATGATCTCTAGTTACTTTCAGACGATATGTCTTCGTCAAAAGATTTTCTGAGGTAACTACAATTGCAATGACATTGTCACCTACTTGTAGTTGAATCGCAGTGGAAGCCGAGCCACTTACGACCTCGTTTCCATTCACGCTCACTGTCGCACTGTTCGCTACCGTCGGTGTTACTTGAATTTCAGTTACCCCGTTTGATACATTCGATGTATACTCCGTTGTCTCAGCATCGAATGTGGGACTTAATGTTCCTGCGCTGAGGGCTAGGTTGCTTAAATTATTATTTGTTGATAAAACACGTGTAACTGTCAATTGATAGGTTTTCGTCGATAAATCTTCTGCGGCAACTACAATCTCAATAACATTGTCACCTGCTTGAAGTTGAATCGCATTGGAAGTCGAGCCACTTACGATAGTCGCCCCATTCACAGTCACTTTAGCTCCGCTGTTATTCGTTGTTGGCGTAATAAGAATCTCACTTATACCATCTGGCAAAATTGATGTATAAGCTGTTGTAGCCGCATCAAATGTTGGACTTAATGTTCCTGCGCTGATTCCCAAGCCACTTAACGTATTGTCCGTTGAAGGCCATACTTCCGTTGCCGTTACGCCAACAGCCTTATCATAATTCGTCCCCAGATTGTTCAAGATATTTTTACTCACATGAATGTTAGTCCCTGCCTGCAATCGAATCCCATTTGAATTTCCAGTAATGATATTCCCTACAATTTCTACGTTCTGAGGGTCTCCAGCTCCCACATAATTAGCGTTCAGGTCACCATTATCGTGTTCAAGCAAAATGCCCCAGTAGTCTGTCGCCGTATTATTGCGAATCGTGTTATTGATAATGCGTGTGCCCGGCCCATTCAGAATATTAATGCCTGCCGCATTCACTACGGATGTCGTATTTTCAATCACATTGTTCTCAATTAATGTTTCTGGTGTGCCCATGGTGACAACAATGCCTTCCCGCGAATTGCGAATGATGTTGTCATGGATATGATTCTTAGGGCCGGATTTGCTGTGATTCGTAGGTGCCGTTCCCCCTGTATTCCCAAGGCCAACTCCACCGCCAGTCCAAATATCCTCGATGGTATTTCCATATACTTCGTTCAAGTACTCCAACTCACCGTGAAGGTCTATAGCATCTAGTTTGGTTCTGATGTAACGATTGTTACGTAGCGTATTGTTGTGTGCAACATTTTGAATCAGAGAACCATGTCGCAAATAAGGGCCTTCAAAAGTAGAATCCTCAACCACATTCCAATACGTATCATTGTCAAAACCAAGTCGATCCACCTTCGGCATACCTTGTATGGAAGTTCCGTACCCCGCTCCGCCTCCGCCTAGATCCGTTGCATTACGGAAGGTGCTGTGGCGAACAACAACATCATGACTGTTCTCAATACGGATAGCCATTCGTCTAAAACGCTCAACAGTAACATGATCAATCGTCACGTTATAGGACGGTGTATCTCCGTAGTTGGCAATAGCAATGCTGCTATCCGGCCCCCCAGCCTCTGGGTTATTTGTAGCATGCTCAAGTGAAAACGAGCGATTCCACGTTGAAGAGATCGTCAAGTTAGAAACCAAAATGTCGTGTTGACTTGACGACTTCACAACCGAACTATTTTTAATATCATCGATACTCGATTTCAGTATGGTTTCTTCTTCACTTTGTCCCCGTAAATTCACGCCGGACTTCAGCTTCAAATTCACAAATCCATCAGGCGAAGTGATTAGGTTATACACACCGTTTGGCAGGTAAACTTCGTCCCCTGGGGAAGCAGCATTGATAGCATTTTGAATCGCAACACGATCATCATTCCCATTATCTGCAGGATCTGCCCCATAACTAGTTACATTAATTGTTGCACCTGTGACAGGATTCGGTGTATGCAGCACGTGTTCCGTGCCATCTGGGTTCGTTAAACCGGCTTTGGTGAAAGGAACCGCACCTGGAGGTGCAGTAGGTGTAATATTCGGAACGATAGCAACCGGTGTATCACCAGTCACATAGGGTGCATAGATCATCACATCTGTTAAGCTGGTAAACGTGCTGCCATCTGAGTTTCCATGCCCAATAATTCGAACGAAACGAGCATCCGTATCTGGTATATCAAAAGCCTGCATATTCGCTGTGATCATACGACTGTTTCCACTAAATACATTTGTCCATGTTAATGCATCATTAGAGGTCTCAATATCAAGCCGTGTAGAACGTAAATCACCTTTATAAAAAGCGATACCTACATAGCCAATTCGTTTGGATTGACCTAAATCAAACATAATATACTGACCATCACCTGATGCTGACCAGCGACTGTATAAGTTGTTATCTAATGTGTTGCTCTCCACATTCCCATCACTGCTGCTAGCATTCACTTCGACTACAGGAATTGGAGTCACAGGAGCAGCTAACGTTGTCGTGCTGTAGGTTAGAGGCAGCGTGGTATAGTTCCCAGCAACATCTCCCGCGTAGACAGCATAGGTAACATTTGTTGAAGGGCTTAAGCCTTGCGCTGTGTAGTAGGTACTGCCAACAACGGTTTGAAGTAACATGTCGTTTTGATAAATCTTATAATTCGAAACTGCGCTATCATCTGTTGCCGCTGGCCAAGCTAGTTGGACGAAGTCTGTCCCTAGATTGATCGAATTCAAGACAGCCCCATTAGGCCATTGCGGTGGGGTGGTGTCGCTTTGTACAACACGTTTCACAAGAAGCTGCGTTTCCGGATTAGAGACTGAAGTATTATCTTTGGAATACAGATTAACGGATTTGCCTGTTACCAAGGCATCTGCGACTACAAAACTTACCACTCCATCCGCTAAATGTCGTCTTACGTAATCAGAGACGTCAATATCATGATAAATAGGTTTAACCCCATTAAGAGTCGTTATCGTAAATTGACCTACCTGCTCCATTAGTGATAGATCCTTTTGTAGAGCTGTCGCATTATTCCATGTGAACGTGCTCTCCTGCCATGAATTATCGGTTAATCCGAAGACTTGCAAATCCGCTGTGGTCAGGCCGCTTCCTAATTTAGCAGAAACCTGCAGGATGTATTTATAGCTGAGATCTGCTGCATTCGATACATCAAACTTAAAGTACATTTGTTTCTTTTGCGTACTGCTGGTTGAGACACTGAATAGCCCATCTGTTGATCCATTTTTTTTATCATAGACCGTATTTAATACAGATGGCACCTCGATATCCGGTGTCTTCCAATGGATCGCACCATCTGCTGAAGGAGGCAACGTGCTCACAACCACTTCAGGATCCACAGCTGCCATACCAGCCGTAGGAAGCAATATCATTGAGAATAGCATTGAAAAAATCAACATAATGGCTATCTTACTTTTGAAAAGATGAAATTTCATTCCAGCAAAACTCCTTATCCGTCATATTGAAAGCGTATACAAATTTGATCATACTCGCTTTCTCCACAATTGAATTGTCATTTATTTAGGTGAGGGAGTGGATAAATTAGGATTTCGCAGGAAAAAACCTCTATCGAGGCGATTGCCAGCGGTGGATTGCTCTTGCGCACAATTTTTGTGCGCTAGCGTGCGACTGCCGGCGGCGGATTGCTCTTGCGCACATTTTTTGTGCGCTAGCGTACGACCGCCAGCGGGTGGATTGCCCTTGCGCACAATTATTGTGCGCTAGCGTGCCGCTACCGGCGGCGGATTGCTCTTGCGCACAATTTTTGTGCGCTAGCGTGCGACTGCCGGCGGTGGATTGCTCTTGCGCACAATTTTTGTGCGCTAGCGTGCCGCTGCCAGCGGCGAACTGCTCTTGCGCACAATTTTTGTGCGCTAGCGTGCGACCGCCAGCGGTGGATTGCCCTTGCGCACAATTATTGTGCGCTAGCGTGCGGCCGCCAGGCGCGGGACTGCTCTTGCGCACAATTTTTGTGCGCTAGCGTGCGACCGCCGCCGCGGGACTGCTCTTGCGCACAATTTTTGTGCGCTAGCGTGCCGCTGCCGGCGGCGGATTGCCCTTGCGCACAATTCTTGTGCGCTAGCGTGCGACCGCCAGCGGCGGGACTGCCCTTGCGCACAATTTTTGTGCGCTAGCGTACGACCGCCGGCGGCGGAATGCCCTTGCGCACAAAAAAACCGATCCAAAAGGATCGGTTAGGTGTTCAAGTCCAGTTATATTCTCTACCACTTAGTACAAAGGCTGTGGCGTATACGGCTGCGGACATTGCGGGTACGGCAAAATATCTCTCACCTGATTAAACGTATAATGCTTCGTCGCGAATTGCGTATGGTATAAATACTCAATGACGTAGATCGAGCCGCCTTGTACACTGCACAGAATGCCGGATACCCCGGTACCATCCATCAGGGAAATACCAACAGGCCTCCCGATTAAGGCATAAGCTTTTTGTTGAATAGGCATAAGTCATCATCTCCTGATGTAGCGTATGCCCCCAAGCGCCCAAACGTTCAAGCTCCACTCCGTTTTTCCACGCCTACCCTTCCCGAGAAAAAGGTCGCTCCACCGCCCATATCCGCCACGCGATCTGGTGTCAGGACATTCACGCGCGTTTTGCTGCCGGGCGTATCAGCCCATAGCCCTTGACTGACAACTACCCCCCGCTGCACATCGCGACCAGCCATAACGACCAACTCGCACTCGCCGCGCTCGTTCCACACCCGTGCGAGATCCCCGCTGGACAAGCCCAAAGCCGATGCATCGTCTTCATGCATATGCAACTTCGGTATTTTCTCCATGCGGACATGCTTCTCATTATGGGCAAAAGTTGAATTCAAGAAGTTATGATTCGGCGCCGGAATGAACATAAATGGCAAATCACTAGTCTCAGCAAGCGGCACATACGTTGGAAGCGCTGGGAACCCATTACTCGCCATGTCGGCGGAGTATAGTTCGATTTTGCCACTAGGTGTCCGAAGCTTTCCAGGAAATAAGGGTATGGTCGCTGCTTTCATGAATCCCCCCTCCAACAAAGCATCGAACGATATGTCAGCTAAAGCTGGATTGCCAGGGTGATTCAAAGCCTGACGAACCATGTCCTCGTCGCTGTCCCGCAGCGCTTCATCCTCGTAGCCCATCATCGAAGCAAGAAGTCGGAACACGTCTACATTCGCTTTGCTCTCGCCATAAGGCGCAATCACTGGCAGCTGAAGATGCACATAGTGATGCCAATAGGAGCGATAGAAGTCTGTATTTTCAAAAGAGGACGTCGCTGGCAGCACAATATCCGCATACTTAGCTGTTTCCGTTAGGAACAGATCATGCACGACGGTGAATAAATCCTCTCGCTCCAGTCCTTCCTTCACTTTATTTGCATGGGGTGCGACCAACGCTGGGTTGGAATTATAAACATACAGCGCATGGATGGGCGGATCTAGCTCGAGCAAGGCACTGCCAAGCAGGTTCATATTGATTTGGCGTGCTTCCTTCGTACGTAAATCCGGTCGCTGCAAGGCCGGTAAATTATGCTCCAAATAAGCGCCATTTCCTTTAATAGCGCCGCCGCCTTGATGCAGCCACTGTCCGGTTAGTGCTGGCAAGCAAGCAATCGTCCGTACGCACATGCCACCGTTATCGTGGTGCTGAATCCCATTTCCTATACGAATAAAGGAAGGAGATGTCTCACCATATAAACGAGCAAGACGATAAATATCCTCTACTGGTACACCTGTAATCTCAGAAACGCTGGCCGGATCATACTGCTGCACGTGTGCTCTAAGCTCCTCATACCCTAGCGTGTACTCTCGCAGGAATGCCTCATCCGTCATCCCCTCAGCGAACAGAATGTGCATCATGCCAAGTGCCAGAGCCGCGTCCGTTCCCGGCAAAATAGGAATGAACCAGTCCGCCCAGCGGCCTGTTTGGTTCTTATGCGCATCAATGACGATGATTTGCGCACCGTTTTTGCGAGCTTTCTCTGCCAGCATCACCTGATGCATATTCGTGCTGACCGCATTGATGCCCCACATGATGATCAGCTTCGCGTGCACCGTATCCTCAGGATCCGTCCCATAGCTGCCGCCCATCGTATATTTATAACCCTCGGTGCCAGCTGATTCGCAAATCGAATACAGCAGGCGGCTGGCTCCCATCCGATGGAAGAAGCGACGATCCATGCCTTCTGTCCCTATCCGTCCCATATTGCCATAGAAACTATAAGGCAATATGGACTCTGGACCTTCCGAGGCAATCAATTCTTTCCAGCGACTCGTGATGGTGTCCAATGCCTCATCCCAGGTAATCCGCTGGAAAGAGGCCTCTTCCCCCTTGGGGCCGACACGTTTCATGGGATACTGCAGCCTTTTATCATCGTAAATACGTGCCGTCATGTTGCGAACTTTATTACAAATAGCTCCCTGTGTCACGGGGTGATCGGGATCTCCTTCTATTTTAACAATCTTCCCATCTTGTTTATGAAGCAGTAAACCGCACTGATCTGGACAGTCCAGAGGGCAGACGGCTGGAAAGATACCTTGTTGTTCTTCGGTCATAGTGGTCGTCATTGTCATGCGCATGATCTTCTTCGTAGCTCCCTTCCACATCCATCATTTCTTTACTATATACCGAAAAGGATTGGAAGTGAAACCGAACACTTTTAGTACAATTGTTCAGCTGACCAATCTCCCTCTAACGGATGACAATCCAATTGAGGTAGCTTTAAAGCCTTAATCGCTTGCTGTAAATAGTCGCCATTCCAACGAATGTCCTGTATTTTGGACAATGTGGACGTGTGAACAGCATCATTCTCTTGATGTAGCTGTACGAGCGAATTCATATCTTTGGTATAAAATGAGGCGTCCCATCTGACTTTGGTCATAATGGCAACGGCAATCTCCACCGGGATTCCTTTAATTCGGGTAATCAGCTCTGCCGCTGCATCGGGATCCTTGCGAATAAATTCGTGTACGCGGAGATGTGCTTTCAAATAAGCGATGGTATCTCCTTCATGATGATGAACCCACCTCTCGTCTGCGACGACGCCCGTCAGGTAATCTTCCCCAATCCCTTCTTGAAAAAGCACGCTGCCGACTCCGTGATAGTTCACCAACGAGATATAAGGCTCCCACATCGCACATCCTGCGATCTTCCGTTTTACAATCCCCGCCATACTCTCATCCATCTCTTTGTGAATAATGTGATTTTCGTTGCCTCCTAATGATTGGAGCAGCTTGGATAACCGTCTACCTGCACTCGATTGTGCGGCCGATGTCAGTGACCAACTGCAAATTTCAGAAATATCACTAGGCTCCAGTCCTTTGCGCAAAATGAGCGATATCCCTTGTCCACCGGACGTTTTGCCATCAAAAGCGATAAGAACAGGATTAAAAGCGGGGAACGTCTGACGCAGCGAAGCACCAAGGACAATCGGATAGTCTCCCAACGACGCAATCTGAATGCTCCCGCCTATCATCCCTTGCAGAAGCACCGCACCGTTAGCACCGTCGAACCATTTCACCTGAACCACACGACTTGGATTGGCTGCGGCAAGCTCTTCTTCCAACCAACCTAGCTCCTTCATGATGAGAGATGTCCACATATGAGCTGTTCCACTCTGATAACCAACCGTTAACGTTGGGCTTTCTTGCGTAGATACGGTAGATGATGCGCCTGCTGTAAATACAGGATTCTGTAGACTAACCGCATGGAGACGAACCCATTGCTCTAATTCTATCTTATCAATTAAGATCTCTTTGCCAATTTTCACAAAAGGAAGTTGCTTTAATTTACGCCACCGGTCAAAGGTCGAACGGCTAACACCGAGTAAATCAATCGCTTCCTGCAAGGGTATCAGATTGAATCGCTGCATGGGCATCAAAGTCACCTCGATTGGTTCATAATGGTCATTCATCGTCATTCCTGTTCATGTGTCGCCAATTTATTGACAGAAAATGGGTGCAATCGTATATTTCATTATAGAAACTAATACAGAGTAAGTCTATAGGAATTATAAGTTTAAAATCAGAAATTATCGTAAGGGGGAATTGGACTATGTTGACCATACCATTGAAAAGAAGTTATGTGACTGCCTTATCTTTCGTCCTTGCCTCATCCCTAGTCGTATCCGCGTGTGGTAACAAAGATCAAACCGTTACAGCGAAAGGCCAGACGCCAGAAGTTTCTGAGCTTCGCTATCAAGGCAGCGTCGGTTCTGTTACTTACCCCGAATTGGCTGAAGATTTAGGCTACCTCGCCCCCTTGAAGCTGAAATTTATCGGCAATACCATCTCCGGCCCGCAAGATATTCAAGCCGTTGTAACCGGTGATACAGATTTCGGGGGTGCCTTCAATGGTGCCATCGTGAAACTGATCGCTGCGAAGGCACCGATTAAGCCCGTTATTTCTTACTATGGTGTCGATGATAATACGTGGACTGGATATTAGGTCCTAGATGGCAGTCCGATTAAAACAGCAAAGGATCTTATCGGCAAAAAAATTGCGGTAAATACGTTAGGTGCACATCACGAATTCGTCATTAAAGAATATTTGCACAGAGCCGGTCTCACATCTGAAGAAATTAAGCAAGTCACCTTGGTTGTCGTTCCACCAGTGACATCAGAGCAAACATTGCGTGCTGCACAAATTGATGTAGCCGCACTTGGCGGCACCCTTCGTGATAAAGCGCTGGAACGCGGCGGCATTCAGCCATTATTCAAAGATAAAGATTTATTTGGCAATTTTAGTGCTGGAAGCTATGTGCTGACTGACAAATTTATCAAGAACAATCCCAATGCTTCTCAAAAATTCGTTGAAGCGACGGCCAAAGCCATTGAATGGGCGCGTACAACACCTCAGAGCGAAGTTGTGGCACGTTATGAGAAAATCATCAACGCACGCGATCGCAAAGAAGACACCTCTACCGTTAAGTTCTGGAAAAGTACGGGCATCGCAGGAAAAGGGGGGCTCATTTCTGACAAAGAATTCGACACCTGGATCCATTGGCTTGTCGACGAAGGCGTGATCAAAGAGGGACAGTTAAAAGTCAAAGGCTTATATACGAATGAATTTAACCCTTTTGTCAATGAGAAAAAGTAAACACCATCTGAAGAAAACGTGAAGGAGGCAAATCTATGACAGCTAAAATTAGCATTCAGCATGTGCAAAAATCATTTCGTATTCAACGAAACTTGGGGCACCTGAAAGAAGATTCTCAGCCCATCTCCGCCTTACAGGATATTAATTTGGACGTCAAACAGGGAGAATTCATGGTCATTGTTGGGCCCAGCGGTTGCGGTAAATCAACACTGTTGGACCTCCTCGCAGGGTTAACGAAGCCTAGCAGCGGGCAAATTCTACTAGATGGGAAGCCCATCACTGGGCCTAATCTTGATCGGGGGATTGTGTTCCAGCAGTATGCCTTGTTCCCTTGGAAAACAACACTTGCCAATGTGGAATTTGGTTTGGAGGCCAAGGGCGTGCCTCGTAAGGAACGACGTAAAATCGCCTTAGAGTTCATTCAGTTAGTGGGCTTATCCGGTTTCGAAAATAGATACCCCCACGAAATTTCCGGCGGCATGAAGCAGCGCGTTGCAATTGCAAGAAGCTTAGCTTATGACCCTGAAGTGCTGCTGATGGATGAGCCTTTCGCAGCGCTTGATGCACAAACACGAGAAACACTGCAAAGCGAGCTATTGCGCATCTGGGAAGCCACGAAGAAAACGATTATTTTTATCACGCACGGTATCGAAGAAGCGGTTTATTTGGGGCAACGAGTGGCTGTCATGACCTCGCGTCCTGGACGAATCAAGACAGTGCTTGATATTCCTTTTGAATCGAGGAGGAGTGAAGAGGATTTGAGGTCCAACCCAGATTTCGTCAAGCTGCGGCATGAAGTATGGGATTTACTCAAAGATGAAGTAAGCAGAGCGCAAGAACAAGAGAAAAGTAAAACCTTGGATAGCTTTGAGCCAAGTAAATCAGTGATTAAAGGAGGCGTTATCAATGGCTAGTGTGAATGCAGGTAAAGCCTTGGTCTTAGGTAGAAAGGAAAGCTTTGATGCCATCGGTTGGATCGTAACAAAGCTGCGGAAAGCTTTTAAAAACTCCATTGTAATTCTTGCCTTGCTGCTCTTATGGGAATTTGCCCCGCGCCTCGGCCTCGTCGACGCCACTTTCTTCCCACCGATCTCCGAAATTGCTACGGCCTGGTGGCAACTGCTGCTCTCCGGTGATCTTGCTGAGAATACGACTGCAAGCTTATCGCGCTCTCTCGGCGGTTTCGCCTTAGCCATATTGCTCAGTATTCCCCTCGGACTTGCGATAGGCTGGTGGAAGCCCGTCTCCGAGTATCTCAACCCTTTGCTTGAATTGCTTCGGAATACCGCAGCACTGGCTATTTTACCTGTATTCATCCTCTTATTAGGGCTAGGTGAAACCTCCAAAGTCGCCATCGTGCTCTATGCGTGCGCTTTCCCACTTCTACTGAACACCATTAGTGGTGTGAAAAATGTGGAACCCCTTTTAATTAAATCGGCTCGTTCCATGGGCTTGTCTTCGATCCAACTCTTTCGCAAGGTTATCATCCCTGCTGCAATTCCCACGATTTTTGTAGGCATTCGGCAGGCAGGTGCAAGCTCAATTCTCGTACTTGTCGCCGCTGAAATGGTCGGAGCCAAATCTGGCCTGGGTTACTTAATTCAATACACGCAATTCAGCTTCCAGATTACGAACATGTACGCAGGTATTATTTCGATTTCTGTAATTGGTGTCATTATTAATTTTCTGCTTGTTACGCTTGAGAAAAGATTGACCGGCTGGAAGCAAACATACAGTGAATAAACGAAAAAGGTGGCGTGAATGACGATGAGTCAATCCAAAAGACAACTGCATTTAAATGTTTTTCTCATGAACACGGGACATCACGAGGCTTCATGGAGACATCAGAATACGGAACCTGAGAACATTACCGATATTCGGTATTTTCAACGAATCGCTCAAATTGCCGAGAAAGCCAAGTTCGACTCTCTCTTTCTCGCTGATGGGTTGGCCGTAAGTCAAAATATTAAGCATGGCGCGTTTGTCGGCCTCGAACCGTTTACTTTACTGTCGGCATTAGCCGCTGTTACAGAGCATATTGGACTGATTGGCACCGTCTCGACGACGTACAACGAACCTTTTCATGTTGCCCGTAAATTCGCTTCGCTGGACCATATCAGCAAAGGTCGCGCTGGTTGGAATATTGTTACGTCTGGCAGCTCCTTTGAAGCCAGCAATTTCAGCAAAGATACCCATTTAGAGCACAGCAAGCGCTATGAACGGGCAAAAGAATTCTTAGAAGTCACAACCAGCTTGTGGGATAGCTGGGAAGATGAAGCTCTCATCATCGACCGGGAGTCTGGCACCTTCGCAGATCGGAGTAAAGTCCGAGAGATCAATCATGTCGGCGACACGTTCAAAGTTCGTGGTCCCTTGAATATTCCTAGATCTCCGCAGGGGTATCCCGTGCTCGTTCAAGCTGGCTCTTCCGAGGATGGCAAAGAATTCGCTGCCCAGTACGCCGAGGCGATATTTACCGCACAGCAAACCCTAGTCGAAGCCCAGCAATTTTACTCCGATGTCAAAGCTAGATTAGTGAAGTATGGCCGCTCTCCTGAACAGTTAAAAATATTGCCTGGCATCTGCCCCATCATCGGTAGGACCGAATCTGAGGCCAAAGAGAAAGAGCAACAATTAAACGAATTAACCGTTCCTGAATATGGACTCAATCAACTGTCAAATATGCTAGGCGTCGATTTGCACTCCTATCCCTTGGATGGTCCGTTACCCGAGCTTCCTAGCTTGTCCGACATCAACGGCAATAAAAGCCGCTTTCAGCTTGTCGTTGACCTCGCAGGGCGCGAGAATTTAACCATCCGTGCCTTGCTTCACCGCCTAGCTGGCGGTCGTGGGCATCGCACATTCGCTGGTACCCCTATCCAAATCGCCGATCAACTCGAAGAATGGTTCTTACATGGGGGCAGTGACGGCTTTAATGTGATGCCGCCGTATTTACCAGCAGGTATCGAAGAATTCGCCGAGTTTGTCATTCCGGAACTACAGCGTAGAGGTTTGTTCCGAACGGAGTATTCCGGATCCACGCTTCGGGGGCATTTGGGACTCGCAAGACCCCTTAACCAGTATGCGACTGTTGCCGTAGAAGGCGCATAAAACTATAATATTGGAGGCCAAGACGATGAGCACAAATGAGCAAGTTAAGCAAACAACTGGGGACATTGAGGTATTGCCGATTGCAGGAAGAATTGGCGCGGAAATTAAAGGAGTAAGTCTTCATGCAGAACTGGAGACTCAATCAGTTTCAGCGATCCGAGAAGCCTTATTGCAGCATAAAGTGCTTTTCTTTCGTGGACAGCACCAGCTGGATGATGCTGGACAAGAAGCATTCGCCCGCTTGTTAGGTGCTCCTGTCGCTCATCCTACGGTTCCTATTAAACAGGGTACCGACTATGTGCTAGAGCTAGATTCCAATCATGGGGGAAGAGCTGATTCCTGGCACACAGACGTAACCTTCGTGGATGCTTATCCACAAGCATCCGTCCTCCGTGCCGTCGTTGTGCCGCTCTCAGGCGGAGATACCGTCTGGGCGAATACGGCCGCTGCGTATGAGCACCTGCCTGCCGAGCTACGCAACCTGGTTGATCGGCTCTGGGCAGTGCATAGTAATGATTACGACTATGCTGCACATCGTCCGCAAGTATCAGACTCCGCCAAGCAGCATCATCGGGACGTATTTGCCTCCACCGTGTATGAAACGGAACATCCTCTCGTTCGTGTGCATCCAGAAACGGGTGAGCGCACCTTGGTACTTGGGCATTTTGCAAAAAAAATTATTGGCCTTTCCTCTGCTGATTCTGCGCAATTACTTGCGCTGCTTCAATCCCATATCACGAAGCTGGAAAATACCGTTCGGTGGCGCTGGTCCCCTGGCGATGTCGTAATTTGGGATAATCGGGCAACGCAGCATTATGCGATTAATGATTATGGCGATCAGCATCGGATTGTGCGCCGCGTTACTGTAGATGGAGATATCCCTGTTAGCATTGATGGTCGACAAAGCGTTACACGCAAAAAGCAGCCCAATGCCTCTTAAATAATAACCGCCCCCTCTAGGTATGGAATGCCATGAGGGGGCGGTTATTTGTACGCCTGCTATTGTTTCCTATTTAGGTTCAGTTCCTTCATAATCTTCCGCCCAGTCGGTGTCTGAGCTAGGCCGCCTTTGGCCGTTTCGCGATGTTTCTCCGGCATGGCTGTGCCCACTTCGTACATGACTTGGACAACCTCATCGGAAGGGATCACTGATCTGACACCGGCCAAAGCCATATCGGCTGCTGCCATGGCGTTAACCGCGCCAAAACCGTTGCGGACGATGCAAGGGATTTCCACCAGTCCACCGACAGGATCGCAGATCAGTCCGAGTGTATTCTTGAGCGCAAGCCCTACCGCATGCATTGCTTGTTCTGGCGTTCCGCCGCGCAACTCAACGAGTGCGCCAGCCGCCATCCCGATCGCCGAGCCAACTTCGGCCTGGCATCCGCCTTCTGCGCCAGAAACGAACGAATTATTGGCGATCACATAGCCAATTGCACCCGCACAGAGCAACCCTTTGACCAAGTGATCATCATCCCAGCCAAAACGCTGCTGAGAACTGATAAATACCCCTGGAATAATTCCGCATGAGCCCGCTGTTGGCGTCGCAATAATTCGGCCCATGGATGCATTAACCTCCGAAACGGCGAGAGCATAAGCCATCGCCTTGCAAGCCTCTTCGCCGAGCGATGCCTCCGTTGTCGTAAGATAGGAGGCGACACGCTGCGCATCCTTCCCTGTTAGCCCGCTTCGCGAGGTCGTATCCTCGGTAAGGCCTTTGGTCACAGCCTCTTTCATAATTTGATAGTACGCTCGCATCTTCTCAAACACATATTCGGGCGGTTTTCCTGATTCTTGACTTTGATCAGCCAGCATCACTTCTGCTATCGTCAAGCCTTCCGCTGCGCATACCTCAGCAAGTTGCTTTAATGTCCGGAATCTCATGCGTCGCCCCTTTCTGCAAGGTCCACTTTTCTAACGTCGGTGATCATTTTCAAGCTTAGTATTTGTTCGACTAAAGTAGCTGGAATCGACGCATCCGTCTCAATGACCGTCATCGCCTCTCGGTTCCGCCCTTTTCGATCCAAATCCATAAAACCAATATTGATTAAATTGCTGCCTAGGAGCGTCGTAATGTCTGCAATCATTCCTGGCCGATCATGATGTGAAATGACCAATGTGGGATAATTCGCTGTGAATTTCACGTCAAATTGATCAACGTTAATTATTTCTACATTACCTCCACCGATCGAGGCCCCTCTCATGCTGACTTTCCGCGATTCTGAGGTAAGTACGATCCCCACCGTGTTCGGATGGTCGGCCTTATCTTTACTAATATGAAAAGCTACAGCGACGCCTAACGCTTCTGCCTCATCTGCCGCTTGAGGAATACGTGGATCATCCGTCTCAAAATCCAAAATCCCGCCAACCAGCGCGAGATCCGTGCCATGCCCCCGATACGTGTCCGCGAAGGATCCGTATAACGTGATCTCTGCTTTGAGCGGCAACTCACCTAGCAGTTGTCTGGCGACGCGTCCCAAACGAATCGCACCCGCGGTATGCGAGGAGGAGGGACCGATCATCGAGGGACCGATGATGGAAAACACATCTTTAAAACGCATCACACAGCGCTCCAATCCTAAGGTGTTACTTACTATCTTCTCCTATTGTATGAAAGGGGACATATAAAAGACAAGTCTTTAAATTGACTATATAAAGAAATTTATGTATTTAAATGTGGCCTTCGTTAAGTCGCCTAATGTTGGACATTGGTTCGCCATTCTGCGGCATTTTGGGGGCACCAGTCGAAGGATTGCTATGCTAAAGGACACCATGGACGTTAATCCTTGATGAGTTCCTCTTTTGGTGAGCTAACGGACACCACAGGCGTTAATGTGGCATAGAGTGCTGTTTGATGGCTGGTTTCTGGCGAATAGAGACTCCTGTGTCCGTTAAAAGTGCCAAAATTTCCATTACTCACAAATAACATCCCCTCTGTCCGTTTGAAGTGTTTAACCTCCATTACTCACAATACCATCTCCTGTGTCCGTTAGCTGGAGGGTACCTGTGGACGTCGTGCAAGGACCCGACTCCCACTATGAGTAGTAAGGACAAAAAGTGTAGGCGAAAGCAGTGAGGTTAATGAGAAGAATGGAGAACAGTGGAGTAATGTGGAGGAGTAGGAGCCCGTGGAGTAATGTAGCAAGGGAGCAAATGAATGAAGACAATAAATGTAATGCCGATCAAGTATGGTTGTTGATCTTCTGAGAACTCTCAAGTCCTCAGTCTAATTCCTCAAGTCCTATCCCCCTGTCAAAAGTGCAAAAAAGCACTTTTCCAAATGGTTTCCCCACCGTTATTGGAAATTGATGCAAATAGGCATCAATTTGGAGCAATTTCAGAAGATTCTCATGAAATACGCTGAAATTGTTGCCTTTTTGCACGCATTTGTCAATTTCGACCATAAATTAGTAAGAAAGGTTGTATTTTTGCATTTTTGAGCAAGGGGAGATGGAAGAATTGGCGTAGACGGAGTAATGGGAGTGGAAAACTTGTAACCCCTGCTCGCCTCCACGTCAGCAGTAGCTCATCCGGAATGCCACCCACTAACCTAACCTCGCAACATTCGGCTTGAGGGATCGGGATCTGGGTTCGGGTTCGGGTTCGGGTTCGGGTTCGGGTTCGGGGTCGGGGCAGCTTCGAGTTCGGGTCGGGTCAGCTTCACGGTCGGCTTTGGGTTGGGATCAGCTTCGCGGTCGGACTCGGGTTGAAGCTCAGTGCGGATACGGGGACGAAGTCTGGTGCGAACATAATGAATTGAAGATGAACCAGCGCCAATACAGACGCTGGTTCATCTTCAACTAGATGGAGCCAATTGCCAGCTTAGGTTAGTGGCAAGCCAGCTGCCCAGAACCCGGCAGAGCGGATCCATTTTCCATAGGCGGCCGATTGGAAGGATGGCAAATGATGGCCAGGCATCAGGTAAACAACCCTGCCCAACCCGTATGTGCGCGTCCAAGCTGCTGGCCATTCTTTGCCTTCATGTGTATACGTCAGAAGAAGCTCGATCTGAGCTAACGGGTCTAGTTCGAAGCGGTATGGCTCTTCGTCCATCTCGAACGGCTCGAGCCCATTCGTCAACGGATGATTACTCTCCATTTTCGTGAAAGGGAGTGTGGTGTAAGCCGGGTGCCCCGTGAATCGAGCTCCAATTAACTGACTTAGCTCTGGGCTGCCCTGGATCGAGATACCATTATGGATGACGAGCAATCCCCCGCCACCAGCAACATACTGGAGGAGGCCCGCTGTTTCTTCAACCTCAGGTACTTTCCCCCAAATATCTAAGTAGGAAACAACCAATGGATAGGGCTGAAGGACATCCAATTTCAGATGAGAGGTCCCTTCTACCGCTGTCACTTGAAAAGGGGCTCCTAGATTATCAATAATAAGATCCTGTACCGCACGCAACGTATGGTACGGGGCGTCGTCGTTATTGCCTAGAAGCAAGGTAGGAATACGTGTCATATGATTTCATCTCCTTTTATTTCATGTCGCCATGTCTTACCACGGCCATTGTCCCCCTTGGTAATCGGTCAGTGCCAACTCCTGATCCGGCCAATCAGGTCCGAGTCGATGCTCGAGGAGGCCGAGTATGTGCTGAGCAGATTGCTCTGGCGAAAGCTTGGCAGTGGCATCAAGCTCACCCTTCATGTAGGACTGAACATGCCCGGGATGCACAACGAACACTTTGCCGCCTTGCGGAGAAATTTGGTTATGAACGAGCTGAGATTGCATGTTGAGCGCAGATTTAGACATACAGTAAGCATACCAAGCTGTTCGCTTACAGGCTCCAACGCTGCCTGCTTCGGATGAGATGTTCATGATGATCTTGTCGGTGCTTTTTAAAATAAGATCAATAAATCCATTCGTCATACGCAAAGCGCCAAGTGTGTTGACGCGGAACACCTGCTCGATATCTTCAAAATCCAGCTCATCCTGAATGGTGGAAGAAATGTTCCCCAGGATGGCACCATTATTAATAAGCAGATCAAGCTTCTCCGTTTCAGCAGCCACCGTACGCAGAGCTTTCGCCACGCTCTTCGCATCGCTGATGTCCAAACGAATAGGACGTAACCGTTTGTCATAGGCTGCTTCCAACTCTTGCAACGCCTGACATTCCTCCCCATACTGCCCGGCCCATACGTCATAACCTCGTGCCAACAGACCTTTGGCCAAGGCAAGGCCTAGCCCTCGGTCAGCTCCAGTGACTAAAGCCCAGCGATTGTTCTTCATAGACGCAGCTCCTTTCATTTACTTGTAAGAAGAAGTGGTTACTTTACCAAGCATATGCCTCAGGAGCAGCTCCACCTGGTCCTGGGAAAATGCGATCCAGCTCCTTTAATGTCGCTTCATCCAGCTTAATTTCTACTGCTCGGAGCGTGTCCAGTAACTGCTCTACCGTACGCGGACCAATAATTGGTGCTGTTACGGTCGGGTTGGCGAGCAGCCAAGCTAGCGCCACGTTCGCGGGTTTTTCACCTAGCTCGCTGCACAAACTTGCAAAGGCTTCCAATTGATTGCGGTGCTTAGCTACAAGCGCTTCGCTTTGTCTGCTTCTCCGTGTACCTTTGTCCGCAGAAAGCGCATTACCGCCAAGCAATCCGCCCGCCAACGGGCTCCACACAACGACACCTAATCCCAAATCTTGAGCGGCCGGCAACACTTCCAACTCTGGCAGGCGGTTCAACAAATGATATTTATGCTGCTCGCTCACAAGCCCCAGGAAATGGCGCTCTTTGGCTGCTGCCTGTGCCTTCATCAAGTGCCAGCCTGCAAAATTACTGGAGCCGATATAATCGACTTTACCCTGATTAACCAGTCCCTCAAATGCACCCCAAATCTCCTCCCATGGCGTGCGGCGATCTATGTGATGCATCTGGTAAAGCTCCACATGATCCGTTTGCAGACGACGAAGCGAATCTTCGAAATGGCGACGGATTTTATATAAGGACAAGCCTCTCTCATCGTTGGGTCCATATAGAGGCTTGTGAAGTTTCTCGTATACTTTGGTCGCTAAAACAACACGTTCTCGGCGATTGCCACCTTGTGCGAACCAGTTACCGATAATCGTCTCTGTGGTACCAGAGTTTTCTCCCCAGCCGTAAATATCAGCCGTATCAAAGAACTGAATGCCCGCATCCAACGCGGCATCCATTATGCGGAACGCTTCAGCCTGCTCCGTATCGACGCCAAAATTCATCGTACCCAAACAAAGTTTGCTTACACGAAGCCCAGACCTGCCTAAATAATTATATTCCATGTGCGTGATCGCCTCTTTTGGTCAATTTTATTACAATAGTCCGTCTACGGGCTGTTGTAAGCCTTGCAAAGTCTTCACTAAGCCTTCATACTCGCTGCTCCCAACGGACGGTAGTTCACCAATTGTTTATAGCAAAATGACGGCATCTGCAGTTCCATACAAATCTGCTTCGAGAGATTCTAAGATCTTTTGACTGTACCCTCCCAAAGAGATTGTTCAGTGAGCATCGATAGAACCGACGTATTTTTTGAGAATAGTTCGATATTCGTCACGTTGGTTTGCCTCACTTTACAATAAATTGTTGTGAATTGAGTTCATTCTAGTCCATATTGGAAGTCACTGCTATAATAAAATGGAAGTACTATATAGCATAAAGACATATTTTTTTTCAATTCTTATAGGGGGCAGCAACGGATGGCCGACCATAAAATTGCACAGTACGCGATTGAAGCCCAACAGGATATTCAATTCTACTACACGGGCACGGAACAATGTGTCGCTGGCCAATCTTGGGGACCTGCGATTAAACAGAGTTATAAAATCTTTTATATTCACAGTGGCAAAGGTATTTATCGTGTCGGCGATGAGACGTATCACTTATCTCAAGGACATGTTTTTCTGATATCTCCCTATGTCGTTTCCTTTTTTCAGGCGGACGAGAAGCAACCATGGAACTTTTCGTGGGTCGCTTTCGGCGGTGGCATTGTCCAAGATTATTTGCGGCAAGCTGGCTTTACCCCAGACAATCCCGTCATTTCATGCGATAGGGAGTTAGAAATTAGGCAGTGCTTCAACAAACTGTTTGATGCGAACCAGCAGTATTACAGCAAACCGTTGCAGCTGACTTCGGCACTATATGCCTTTCTAGCCTTATTGCTGGAGTCCTCTCAACATGAGTCCCCGTTCTTGCAGCAGAAAACCATGAAAGACTTGTACGTGGCGCAGGCGATTTCTTTTATGAAAAACAACTATGCCCGATCGATTACAATCGAGGAAATGGCGCAAACGCTGGGGCTTAGCCGTAAATACATCACAAGCCTTTTCAAAGCTGCCATCGGTACACCTCCTCAGCACTACTTAGGCGAGATACGGCTGAGCAAAGCATGTGAGTTGCTGACGAGTACGTCCCTTTCAATAAAGGAGATCGCATACTCTGTGGGGTATACGGATCAGTTGCATCTTAGTCGGATGTTCAAGAAGATGTATGGCATCTCACCCAGTCAATATCGGGATGGCATCCAATTGCCAACAAGCCATTACTGAGAAAAACAACCACATCAGCCCCAAGGCTAATGTGGTTATCTCCATGCATATTAGTACACCTCAACCTCAGCAAACGCCATCCGGTACCGATTTGCATCGCTCGGGTTCGCGCGCAGATTCGTCCCCTCCATTTTCACATATCTTGCAGATACCACAGAAAACGCAAAACTCTGAACAGCATTCCCCGGCTGCGCGTAGCCCGTACGTGTTACTGCCGTCGACCAATTCACATTATCGGTAGACGTCTGAATCGTGAAATCAATCGGGAAATTCTGACCGATATTTCCCGTATCATTGCGCGGATATAGATCAACCTTCGTCACAGTGCGATTGGCCCCCATATCCAGAGTTATGGATTCGGTGTGATTCGCAGTTAAGCTATTATTGCTGGTCCAACCCATCGAACCCGTTATGGAATTACGCCCGCCGTCATTCACTTTGTTCGTGGAGTAATTGCTGTTTTCTAATGAGCTGCTTGCTGACACGATGGCCCCAGTTGCGTAATTAGCCGCATAGATTTCTACCTCTGGAAAAGCCATCCGATACCGATTCGCATCGCTTGGGTTCGGTCGCAGATTCGTCCCTTCGATTTTCACATATCTTGCAGATACCGCAGAGAACGCAAAGCTTTGAACAGCATTCCCCGGCTGCGCATAGCCCGTACGTGTAACCACCGTCGACCAATTCATATTATCGGTAGATGTCTTAATCGTGAAATCAATCGGAAAGTTCTGACCGATATTCCCTGTATCATTTCGTGGATACAAATCGACCTTCGAAATGGTCTTACTAGCCCCCATATCAAGCGTCACTGACTCTGTATGATTCGTTGTTAAGCTGTTGTTACTGGTCCATCCCATAGAACCTGTTACGGCATTGCGCTGCCCATCATTGATTTTCGCAGTGGAGAAATTCGTATTCTCAACTGAGCTGGTGGCCGACACACTCGCTCTTATTGCTAAGTTGCCTACCGTTCCGTTCACTTCAAACTCCCAGAGGGAGTAGCCGTATGAGGAGCCTCGCAAGGTGCCATTCATTTTCACATAACGAGCCACAGTAGGCGTAAAGCTTATTTCATCGACACCGCCATCTCCAGTCGTCGTGCTAAATACATTTGTCCAGTTGACCGCATCATTCGATACTTGAATTTGATAGCTTTTGCCATAAGCAGCTTCCCAGTAAAGCTTTACGGCATCAACATTCACAGGGGAACCTAGATCCACATAGATCCACTCGGCATCTGTATAGCTGGAACCCCATCTCGTACCAAAGTTGCCATCAAAAGAAAGACTCGGAGCAGCAGCAGAAGATGAGGCTGTAGCTGGTTTATTCAAAGCTAAATTTGGTCGTTGCACAGGTTCTGCAATTTGCGTTGGCAAGATAGTCACTGGCGTATGATAAGCTCGATTGAGGATGTTCATTTGCGCTAGATTTTGCGCAGGGGTCGCACTGCCCGGCATAACAATGTTATTAAACGTAATATTGCTAATGTCTTTCGTGCTGCTGTAGCCTTTCAATGTTCCTAAAGTCGTTCCTGCATCGCGGACTAGAATGTTTGTGACATTCAAGGTATTGATTGTGCCACCACCAAAACTATCTGCGTTCCGAATGATAAAGAAGGCCCAAGTACGCGTGCTATCGTTCGTATACGTTATTCGCTCAATATCGATATTATCAAAAGTAATATTCGTGAGCGCGCCCACACCGTATTTATGATCGACTCCGATACCGACAGAGGCATCATAAACTACACTATTTTTGAACGTCACATCACTTTGATTTTGTCTCATCCCTTGACCTACTTTATAGCCGAAGCAAACCGTCCAGGAAATGAGATCATCAAACACCACATTACTGACAGGTTCGGGACTCCCCGGCCAGCTTAGACTAATATCCACCGTTTGATCCCATGATTTCGTCGTGTAAGGATCATCCAGGCCAATGCCGATACCATGTTGAACGAGTACATTTTGGGATTCATTCACATCAATGCCGTCATTCTCTCCCATATCAAAACGGTTAAAAATCTTCATATTTTTGAATGTAAGATCATTCGACCTTGCTGGCGTTACAGCCCACGACCCGGAATCGCGAATCAGCGGTCCATCGAAGGTGAAATTGGTAGTTCCGATCGGCACAATAATATTACTGGCAAAATTGTTCGTTGTTGTCGCGTATTTACCATTGCCATCGATGGTACCTCGACCGTATATCTTCACATTGTCTGCGCCGGTCGGTGTGTACAACCACCAAGTAACGTCACGATTCTGAGAATCCTTGTGCCAATTCACGGTATAATCGCTCGCTACCCCAGTAAAACGAAGCACAGCTCCGCCTTCTAAATATAAAGCAACGTCGCTTTTCAGCTGTAAGTTCCCCGCCTTGTAGATCCCCGCAGGTACATAGACAATTCCTTGTCCACCTGTATAGTTGGCCGCATCATTAATGGCATTCTGAATGGCGGTCGTCGCCATTCCTGCACCTGTGCTATCCGCGTTGTATGGTGAGGATTTCACATTATAAATCCCCGTCCCTGAAGAGGCGGGTTTGTTTGTCTCCGCCGGGTCGGCTGCGATGACCAGCGCGCGTTGTCCGTTGATTTTGACTATCAGATATTCGTCGCCACTGACTGTAAAAGTCAGCTTGTTGCCACTCGTTGTTCCTGTCAAATTAAGCTTCTTCGGGGAGATCGAATAGGACGTAATGCTCGCTTGCCCTAATGCCGTAATCTCAATGGTTGCTGCGCCCGACATGGAGAAATGGGCATAATCGTAATCACCTGTGTAACTAACTACTGGAATCGTTGTAGCATCTACCTTGAGGCCATACACCGTGGATGCGGTGTAGATCGAAGGTAATGCGTAGGACGAGATCGTCGCCGCATGAACTTGAACTGGCACAGCACCTAGACTCCCAAGAATAAAAATAAATGAAAATAATCCGATCAGCCAAACCTTCATTTTGCGCAAATAAATTCCCTCCTTCAGATGTTCTCGCTATTGCGAGATAGTAAAGCGCTTACATTATAATGATATAAAATCTGCCCTCCTCCCCGTAATGCGGGAACTTCCATATCAAGGGCAGCTTTCTATTGGATTTGCCTGTCATAACAATCTCAGCTATGTCTCCTGCTCAAATCTGCTTTCTCACCGTTTAATTGCACATCATATGTAATCTGCGATTCTAGTTGATTCCATACGACTTGCAGGCTGGTATTCGGCAACGCAACAATCTCAAGATGACCCTGTGCCTTCGCTTCCCTGCTACCATCAATATGCAGCAATTGCACAAAAGTCGCACATTGTTCCACAGCAGCGGTCGTAATGAATGACGTTCGTTGCCCGCTCGGCGGATTGTCAGGGGTTAGTGCCGTATAAGTCGTTGTTGGCTGTGAACACCAGACGTGTTGTTCCAGCGTGCCTTCTTTCATTTGGTATTCGAAAGCCGACATGTCCTGCACCAGCTTCCGTTTCTCGTTGAACCATTGCTGATCCAGTCGGCTTAGTTGGTCTTCTGACTCAGACCATTTGGCAGCATCCTCCTTGCCTTGCAGCCTGCCGCTAAAATGATTGGTCACATGGACCACCCGGGGGACTGGGACGATGACGTGAACGATATCTAACAGATGATCCTCTGCAAGAAGGTTAATTCTCCGAATTTGAACACCTTCGTAGGCATCTGCATCCCATGGATTAAGTTCAGCAGGCATAATAATGCGGTTCTTCATCGCATAATCCTCATCCAGCCAATCCACTGCCGTTTCCAGCCATACACCCCAAGGTTCTTCGCGCATCTGAATCCATCGCCCATCCTGTGGAGGCTGGTCTGCCCCATCGATACTCACTGTATTATGTGAATACGTATGCTTAAACCATCCATAATGAACTGGAATCCCGTATGCCGTGGTGCCTGGATCAACAAGCACTGGAATATCGCCGTGCATAATGGACAAGCCAAGTCGGTCCATATGATCATGCTCGCCGCCGAACCGACTGTGCTTCACGATCACATGCCAGCCGTCTTTATTAACTAATTTGGTCAACCCGCTCTCTGGCAAGGAGCGTGTTCGCCGTACCTCCACCCCAAGGGAGTCCGATGCCGCAACAAGCTGGCCCGCCAAATCTCCCCCGAACATCAACGCATAGACCGAATCTCGTTTCGGTACGTTCACGCCTTGCATGCTCGGATCAGCCTCATCCATACCATAGGCAGTCTGCAACAGCGAACAATATTTGGCTTCCCCATAAATATCGTAAGCAATCTCGTAATATGGCGCATACGTGCCGATATGATGGCCAAGCCCTGCATCATTGAGCGTCGGCATCACGCCATTAGGCAAAATCAACTGCAAAGGAAAATCAAACATCGCTTTCAGCGCCTTCTTCTGCCAGACGTCCCACTCTGTTCCTTCAGCAATCAATGCATAGTGCAGCAAAGATTGGAACGCATAGAAGTGGTACTGTACATTCCCTTCGTACCACAGGCCATCTTCGAAGATTCCACGCTGCAACTGGTCATGCAAGCCATATTCCCCTGCTAAGCCAGCATCTATAATTTCTCTATCATGGAGTAAAAGTCCCAGGGCGGCAATTGCAGACGTAATCAGCACCGAATGATTATGGATCTGTTCTTCCTTATGTGCAATAAGGAAACGTACACACGGCTCAAGCAAACCATGGCGTATATGTGTGATTTCATCTCGAGTTAGATGCACTTGTATCACGTCAAAACCAAGCGCCAGATCTGTGATCCAATGCGCCTCATCCAAGGTTTGAGCAAATAATTTCCCAGGCCCATTATAAGGAATATCACCATGGATCGCGTACGTTTCATAGTGGTTGGCATACGCCATCAGATAGGATTTAACAAATTCCAATCGTCCTGCATCTGGTTCTATCGTATACAACAATGCAATGTGATAGACAGCTCGACCAATCTGGCTATGAGCGATGGACGTCCAGCCCCTATCAAGCTGTTCATTTCGCCTCTCCTTGCCACAGGTTGAACAGAGATGAAGAAAGGGCTCGTCCCACTGGAAAGTGAGCCGAGTCCCATCTTCATCGCAATAATAATAGTGCATCCATTCGCCTTGCTCATGGGAGCGAATGGCGAAGGTAATCTTCGCCGCTTCTTCCGCATCCCGTCGTAATAGCGCCATCGCCGCTTGAAATTCTGGCTTATCTGCATTTCCACGCAGTCTCTCTAAACGCTTCATGTCCATGGTCGTAAGTCCTCCTAGCCTTTCAATGAACCCGCCGTCATTTGCATAAATGAACGATTCGCAATCATATAAACCAACAACAACGGAAGAATCGATAAGCACGCTCCCGCCAGCATATAATGCGTTTGAACGGCTGCCGATGAGCCATAACGCAGGTAGGATAATCCAACGGTCAACGTTTGCAACTTTGGATTCGTCATCGTGAACACTAACGGACGCAAGTACTCGTTCCACGCCCCGCAAAAGGTAAACAAGGCGCCAACCCCGAGTCCTGGTCGCATCAAAGGCAAAATAATTCGCCAGAAAATGCCTGCATTGGAACAGCCGTCTATTCGCGCGGCTTCGTCTAATTCCCGGGAAATACCCTGCAGAAAGCTTAGTAGAATAAAGAAGATATACGCGTGACCGCTAACTAGAATGAGAACAACGCCCCATAAACTCGTATTCAAGTGTAACTTCACCATCAGCTCAAACTGCGGTCGAATGACGACTGCGCCAATGGAGATAAACATGGTGGACGCTTGTATCGCCACATAGATCGTTTTTCCTGGAAATTTAATACGGTCAACCACATAAGCTGCCATGGAAGCTACGGTCAGTACGCCGATCGTCGTTGCTCCACTCAAGAACAAGCTATTCCATGTAAATCTCGCAAAGTTGGCCTGTACCCAGGCTTCCTTATAATTCTCAATATGCCAGGAAGACGGGAATATCTTGCCCCCCTTAGTAATCTCCAAATTTGACATAAAGGAGCCTAAAAAAGTCACAACGACCGGGAAAACGATGAGCAAGGCGGTTAACAGTAAAAATAACCAGAGCAGCGCTCTTCCGCCCCATTTCCCCACTGAAAACGACTGTGTTGGTTTCTTTATATGAACAGTAGGTATCGATTTTGTCACTTCCATGATTCTGGGGTCTCCTTCCTATTGAAGTTTGTTTAGACGCTTCGACATCCCATGATATACAAGGGTAATGATGCCGACTATGACAGCAGTCATGAAGCCAACAGCGCTGCCGTAACCAAATTGTTGATCTGTCAGAGCCCCTGATGGTGTTGGGAAAAAGAGCTTGTAAACGTAAAGATACATGACTTCCGTCTTCCCTACCGGTCCGCCTTCGGTAAGAACCATAATGCTCTCATACCCTTTGAGAGAGTTGATGATCGCGAGCATGATCACAATTTGCAGCACGGGACCTAACATTGGAATCGTTAAATACCAGAACTGCTGCCATTTATTCGCGCCGTCCAAGGATGAGCTTTCGTACACATCATTCGGGATATTTTGAAGACCAGCTAGAAACAACAGCATGTAGTTCCCTACCGCCCCCCACACCGCAATGAGGATCGTTGTCAGCATCGCATGCTTGGGTCCGAGCCAATCGATTCTTTCAGAGATGATATGAAACTTTAATAAATACTGATTAAGAATACCGTTGTACGAGTTGAAAATGATAAAGAATACGACAGCCATGACAGCTGAGCTAATGATCGTAGGCATGAAATAGATGGCTCTTAACCAGTTGCGTCCGCGCAGTTTAGAGTTCAATATAACGGCAAGTAATAAGCATAACGGAAGAGTTATAATGAGCTTCCCACCTGCATAGACGAATGTATTTACTACAGAATGCCAGTACTCCGTATCCCGGAAGAGTCGACTGAAGTTATCCCATCCAATAAACGTAGGAGCCGCGTAGCCTTTGTACTCATAAAACATGTATCGAATTGCCCAAGCAATCGGATAGACGCCCAGCACCATGGTCAGTAGAAAGCTTGGAAACAAAAATAAGTAGGAAAACCCGATCTGGCGTGTTCTGTTCATCCATTCCTTCCTCCTTCACGCTAAGTAGAGAGCGAGAGTGGAGTTTAACCTCCACCCTCGCTGTATGCCTCTTCAGTTAGCTCTATTTCATCATTAATTTCATTGGATCGAAGCTTGGATTCGGCGCTACTTTGACATCGCCTTTGGCGACTGCTTTATCCAACGCATCGTTATAACGTTTGCTCAAATCTTGAATAATCTGATCCAAGTTACCTCCGCTGATCATATATTTGAAGAAAGCATCATTGAATTTCATACCTTCAACCGTAACGGTTGGTTGAAGCGGCCATGTGCCGTCATTTCCACTAGGTAAGAAGCCTTCAATACCTTTGATCTCTGGTTTTTTGGCAACAGAGGATACAGATGGTACCATCGACAAGCCAAAGCCTTTTTCGTGATACGTTTTCAAGACTTCATCTTCATACATGAATTGCATGAACTTCCAAGCTTGATCGGCATTTTTGGTTGTGTTGCTGATAGATAGCCATTGGCCGCCAAGGAATGAACTTGCGCCTTTGATCGTGCCATCAATGGTTGGAACAGGCGCTGCAGCCCATTCAATCTTGGCTGGGAATTGGTTCGCGTAGACGCCTGGCTCCGAAGAGAAGGAGATGTACATACCGATTTTCCCTTCCGCGAATTGTGCACGAAGCGGATCAATATCCAAGGATTCCATACCTGGTAATGTGCTGCCATCGTCCACCATTTGCTTGAAGGATTGAATGATATCTTTGTACCCTGCGAAATCAAACTTCGCTGTTTTGAAATCATACCCAAAGCCGCCGTAGCCGCTAGCTTCTGCAATGACTCTTGCTGAACGACCAAGGGCACTGTCTGGGCTCTTGAAGTTCTGCGCGAAGCCGTAGGAACCATTCGCTTTACCAACTGCGGTAATTTTCTTCGCATCCTCAACCATTTCTTTCAATGTTTTCGGAGGTGCCGCGATGCCAGCTTTAGCGAAAAGCTCTTTGTTATAAACGAGACGAATCGTCGATCCGTAGTTTGGAAGGCTGTACATTTTGCCACCAATGCGGTTGAAATCATCAATGACTGGGAATTTCTTCTTAATCGCATCCGTTACATAAGAATCAATCGGTTTCAGATACCCTTTCGCTGCAAAAGGCTGGATTGTATTTTCTTTGACACGAATGATGTCAGGCGCCTGTCCGGAAGCAAAAGCCAAATCAATCGCTTGGTTGAAGTCTTCCGTCTTTACAACCATTTCAACTTCAATGTTTTCGCCATTCGTTTCGTTAAATTTCTGTACAACACTCTTAATATAGTCCATATCATGACGGTCACCCGTCCAATAAGAAAGCTTCGTTTTGGCTTTGGCAGGTGCCGCGCTCGCTGGCGCAGTTGACGCTTTCGCCGATGCCGCTGGGCTTGCTGCTGTATCGGTTTTGGTGGAGCTGCAAGCTGCTAAGCTGCCTGCGAGTGCGACTGTTAATGTGACCGTCCCTAGTTTCTTAATCATGTGTAAGCCTCCCTTAAATCTGTTGTTTACACTTCTAATAGTAAAAGAATTACGATGTCCTGATAATGAGGTCAACTCTTGAATGAGGGCAGGTATTTCTATATATTGCCCACCGCCTGCTCATAAAACAAGCAAGCCCTCACGGCTTAGAGGGCTTGCCCAGCGACATTTCTTTGAATTCCGTCGGCGTGAGGCCGGTCTGCTTTTTAAATACCTCGCTGAAATAACGCCGATGCTCGTAACCCAGTTGTTGCGCGATTTCTTGCACCTGATAATCCTCGATTAGCATCGACTTCGCCCGCTCCATTTTGGCTTGCGTAACGAATTGTTGGAAGGTCGAACCGGTCACTTTTTTGAACAAATTTGAATAGTAGCCCCAACTTAAGTTAACCTGCTTTGCACAGTGCTCCAAGGTCAAATCAATGTCCAGATTCGCTTTGATGTACTCCGCTGAACGAAGGATGATTTTCTGCGACTCGCTCGCCCGTTCTTGATGGATCAGTCGACAGCCTAATTCGCACAGCTCAATGAACCAAGCCCGATATTCTAGGAGAGCCGCACCGCTATCTCTAATCTCCTCGTTTTTCGCTTCAAATTCAGCTAAGCTATGGCGAGGGAATTTCTCCATCAGCACCCGCAGCATGCGAAGGACAAGGCCTTGCAGCAGTCGCTCAACGACACCAGGCTCAGGGAGAACGGCCACTTTTCCCATCTCCGTGAAAATCGTCGTCGCCCATTCGACGCAGGCATCTCGATTCCCCGAGCGAAAAGCGAACAGAAACTCATTCTCGCTATCCTCCGTGTAAATCCACTCCACTGGAACCGCTTTGGCATCCGAATTAAAGCTAAATGCACCATTCCCACCCGTATAAAAATGATACGATAACGCGCTAAGCGACTGCTGATAACTCTTCGGCAGCTCTTCCACGGTCTCCACACGATTTCCAATGCCAATGGAGATCGTAAATTTCGTATGTCGTGCAATGTTCGCGCAGCATTGATCTGCAATTGCAATCGGCATTTCATGATTCGCCACATGGAGAATACAAATATAGCGATTGAAACCCTCCCGGAACACAAACGCTGGCCCGCCTAAGGCAATCGTTTCTTCCACAATATTTTGCAAGGAAAAACGAACTAGCTCTAACTCTTTAACCGGCACTTCCCCATATTTATCGGTAAACTGATCAATTTGGATCGTCATTACCGCGAACGGCGCCTTCAGCTCATTAATGTCCAAAAAATCTGATAATCGCGCCAATTCCGCTTCATTCGTCTGATGGTAAACCAACAGCGACAAATACTCTTGTCTGAGGGCTGGCATGCTTTCTTTAATTTTCTGTTGAAGGCTGATCAATTGCGTACGGCTCAGGTTCTCCTGCTCCCAAACTTCCTTCGCTTTTACGACCGCTTTCACAATCTGTTCAATGGAAAAAGGCTTCTTCACATAATCTAATGCGCCGTATTGGATCGCTTTTTGGGCATAATCGAAGTCGGTATACGCGCTTAAAATAATAACTTTACTCGTAGGCAGGATCTCCATAATATTGCGTGTCATTTCTAGACCATCCATTTTGGGCATACGAATGTCGGTTAGAATCAGGTCTGGCCGTGTTTCACGAATTACCGCAAAACCTTCCTCGCCATTGGTCCCACTTCCAACGACTTCAATCCCATGATCTTCCCATGGAATTTTCTTCGTAATCATATCCACGACACTTCGAATATCATCCACCACGCATAGCTTAATTAGTCGGTCCATGGAAATCCTCCTCATTCTCATAACGTGGCAGCCACAAGTCGATTTGAGCTCCGCCACATGCATTCGCCCCGATCTCCATCCGTTGATCATTCCCATAGTACAGCTGTAGACGCGTATAAATATTGCGCAGGGCATAGCCATGTTTCGAGGCCACCTTGTGCATCATGCTTTGGAGAAGGCGTTCGGGAACGAGACCATGTCCGTTATCCTCCACCGTGATATGCAGCCACTCATCTTCGGCTCGAGCTCGGAGCTGAATTTCACCACCGGAGGTCATATCCTTGAAGCCGTGCAAAATGCTATTTTCAATCAATGGCTGAATGATAATTTTAGGTACAAGGCAAGTTTGCAACTCTGGCTCGACCTCCATTTGGAAGACGAATAAATTCTCATACGACCTTTGCTGAATCGCCAAATATTGACGAACATGATCGAGCTCATCTGCGAGAGGAATCAAATCCCTGCCCCCACTTAAGCTCAATTGGAACATATTCGATAAGGCCAAAATCATTTCATTCACGTCTTCGTTTTCACCCAGGACTGATTTGCAGTAGATCGTATTGAGCGTGTTATAGAAAAAATGCGGATCCATTTGCGCCGTCAACGCCTTAATCTCTGCCCTTCGTTTATCGCGTTCCCGATTGGTGACATCCGCAATAAGCTGTTTTATCTCGTCCAACATCCGGTTGAAGCGGAATCCAACCTGAGAAACTTCATCCTTATATTCACTTTCAAATCGTACTTCCAGATCATTCTCTTCTACGCGTTTCATCAGTTTTTGCAGTCGAAACAGCGGCTTGAGCAGCAAGAGCGTTAGATTGTTTGTGATAAACAGAGAAACCAGAATGAAGCCGATTGTCACATATGTTGTGGCTTGTTTGATGCCATTCAATTTGGCTAACAATTTATCTTTGGCTTGGACACTGACAATCATCCAATCGTCCTTGACGTCTAGACGCGCATAGTTAACGAGGTAGTTATTCCTGTCCTTATCCTTAAAAAAGAATGATCCTTTACTATCATTGCTAAGTTGATGCACAAAATCGGGGCGTTGAATGAAGGCTTTATCCTGAATACGATCGGCGTAGTTAATATCTTCACCTTGCGAATCTACGAAGTAGTATTGCTTATTAGGGTCCGACAAATTATCCATAAATAGTTCACGTAAATCATCTTCCTTCACATTGATGACTACGTACACATTGGTTGGTTCGTTAAGCATGATCGAATCTTCACTTACACCCTCTGCGACAAGCGAGATGACCCTCTGTTTCCCCGTAAAGAACGGATCCACATGCCCAGTGCTCCAAAATCCGCGCTTCAAAAGCTTAAATTGCTTAAACATGTCCGATTCATAAAACGAGTTCGAAATATTACGTACACTTGAGGTCGGATAAAAATCCCCAATCGGCGTGGCAATGAGTATACTCTCGATCATGGAATCGTTGAATTTTACTTGTGAGAAAACGTACTGCAAAGCCGTCAATGACTTATAGTAGCTCGTGCTATCCTTGTTCTGAACATCTTTCATCAACTGCTTGAAAGCATCGCTGAACATGAGTGCCCGCACAGCGGTCCCGATATTTTTCAGTCTTTCATTCACGATTTGTGCAGATTGATTCACGGTATCCTGACTCGACTGCATCGCATTGCGCTGAATTTCTTTGGACGCGATGAGGTAGGCGATGCTCCCTGTTGCCACCAGACCTGCGGTAATTAATATGACAAAAGTAAACCATATACGTTGTTTGAGTGAGAAGGAATGGAACAGGCGAGACAGCCACGACCAGAGAGCAAGCTTATTCATAGGCGACATTAGCACCTTTCTAGGATGTAAGAAGATAGTCTTTATCTACTATATTATAGTATAGGTCACTCTCCGAGGGCATGAGGGAAATTCGAGATCGAGGGCAGTTATTTCGTTATACAGAAAATTAAAAAGAACATATGTTCTTTATTTTTCCTAGTAAATGTGGTAATAATAAGAGGTAGACTTTTTCCTCTTCAACTACTTCAAATCTAAGGAGCTGTTTAGTGATGTCCGTTCGTTTAACTCCGTATCTAGTTTTACCTGGTACTGCTGGCGAAGCTATTGCCTTTTATGAAAAAGCGCTGGATGCGCAAGTCCTATTTAAACAGACCTTTGGTGAAATGCCTGCCAGCCCAGATTACCCGCTTGCTGATGAACAAAAAGGACTTATTTCCCATGCCATGCTTCAAATCGGCGAAAGTCAACTGATGTTTTCGGACTCCGACCCAGGTAAACCCGTTCAACAGGGAGATCAGGTGACGATTTGTATTACAACGAAGGATGCAAGCAAATCGAAGCAATTTTTCGAAGGTCTCAAAGAAGGCGGCACCGTCATTATGGACCTTCATGAAGCATTCTTCAGCCCAGCCTACGGACAAGTGAAGGATAAGTTCGGCGTGACCTTCCAGGTGTTCACCGAAGGCGAAGCGATGAATTAAACGTGACAATGGCCCTGTTCGCATGACTGCGACAGGGCCGTTTTGTTTGGAGTTGGGCTGGCAGCCAACTGAGTGACAGAACGCTTGCTGATCACACGACCGCTCACTGACAGACAGACAGACTGACTGGCTGGTGCTTTGGCCACACGGCCGACTCACCGACTGGTCACCGAAGCGATTAAATGGAAAAAATCCATCTATTTCGGCACATTTTGCGCAAATGTGCTGTTTAGATGGATTTACTACAGTTAATATCCCCGATTTTCGCCAACTCATCGGATATCCTCAAAATTAGCTACATATAATCCATCTAATCCAATTTTTCAGCTGATTTCGCTCAAATTAACATCATAAAATCCATCTATTATGCGAATGGCGCTGGGATGTGCCCGTAGCTGGGGCAAGTTTTCGATGGTTGAGCAGTCCAGGAAAGTGGGGCCAGTTTTAAATGGCTGTACAGTTCTGGAAGGTGGAGCAAACTTTCGATGGCTGTACAGTTCTGGAAGGTGAGGCAAGTTTTTAAAGCCTCCTGAATTGGTTACAACGCGGGAGCAAGTAACCGCGCAACAAATCCTTAGCTTCAACGTGTTTAAATAGTCTGCTCAGCACCTGCATACCAGAACAACGCGTATTCCGTCATGACGGAAGCATGACCCATTTGGCGCAGCATAGCCGTGACATTTCCCCGATGATACGTTGCGTGATTCACAACTTGTAGAACCATTTCAGCCAAACTAGTCTCCCTTATGCCTGCATAGGGGTTATCGACCGTGATCTTCTTTTCCAAATCAGGCTGTTCCTTCAGAAATGCCTTAAATCGCAGTGATAACTCGGTATACATGACCTCTAGTTCCTCCAAGCTTTTGCGCTCTGTTGCTTCAGTTATCGGCCAAGAAGCTTCCATAGCTGCCTTCATACTCCTACCTCCAAGTATGTCTAACCAAGTGCGATCTGTCAGATAGATATGAGCAATCACTTTCGAAATTGTCGGAAATACACTCTGAATCTCTTGTCGGTACACCTCCTGTGGAAGCTCCTTCAACCTGTTTATCAGCGTTTGATTCGCCCATACATGATAGTCATACATCCGTTCAGCCGTTTGTGTCATTCAACATACACTCCTTCAATTGGTTTAATTGCTATTTCCAGTTATACCCTTATTATAAAGGGAATACCCTGACAACTGTCTGTCAGGGTACTTATTTCGCGTTTTCTCATTTTCCTTGCTTATTCATGTAATCCACGTATTCCTTCTCTGCATCCGCTGTAGCTGGATACCATTCTTTCTCCAAGAAATCCTTAAACTGTTGAAGAGTCAGCGTACCCATCAAGTATTTCAATTCTTGATCGTCTTTTTTCTTCACTAGATCCGGAATGGCTGTATTCAGGTTCAAGATTTTAGGGGAGCGAACGGCAGGTACGTTGACTAAAGTCATTTGCTTCAATGCCGCATCCAATTGCGCTTTGTACGTATTCAGTCTGTCTACCGTATCTGCACCCTCAATAATAGCTGGGTTGCCATCAATCGCGTTCGCAAGCGTCATATACGTGCTCGTTGTGGAAGCAAGTTTGGTTGCTTGGTCGGCTGTACGAGAAATATTTTTCGTGGCAGGATCATAGCTTTCAAACGTTAACCCTTTCGTACCTAATTGGAACAATGTGTTCGCTTCCGTTGTATTGCCCCAATCTAGGAATTTCAACACGCCATCCACATTTTTGGACGATTTCGGAATCATCCAGCCGCCCCACACTGCCGGCGTAACGAGATCCATGGCTACACCCTTGCTATCTTTTAATACTGGTTGATACGCGTACTTTTTGTCAGATTCCTTATCCTTGGCTAAGTTAGCCATAACCGCGTACTGATGAGAATAAATGATACCGACGCGATTCTGATTCAGCTTCTCTTGATCCACATAAATCTTGTTAATCAGGTACTCAGGATCGATGAGTTTTTGTTCATTTAGGCCTTTCAAATACGTCAAGAAAGGAATATAGCCGGACATTTTCTCTCTGATTTTATAAGCACCATCGGTATCTTTGACGCCATTGATGATCGGAAGATTAAAGGCAGAGGCCAAGAAGAAGGTTGAATTCCACACTGTGTTGCTGCCAAGGCTAGGATTGGACAAGCTCAGACAGTAGGTATCGGCTTTACCATTGCCATCTGGGTCATTATTGGTAAAAGCTTTACACACATTCGTAAACTCATCCAGCGTTGTAGGCGCTTTTAAATTCAACTTATTCAGCCATTGCTGGTTGACCATGTACCCCCAGTGATTCACAACATTCGTTCTAGGAATAATGTACGTTTTCCCATCGTTGATGGATTTAACAGCGTCCCACATTTCTTTCGTAATGTTTTTCGTCAAATTCGGATATTTCGCAATCTTGTCATCAAGCGGCGTCAGTAGACCGTCTTTGGACCATTTCTCCAGATTCGCGTCTGCCCCGCCCCAGTTATACACGAGATCTGGCAGATCACCGGATGCCATAAGTACCTGAAGTTTCTCGACATAATTGTTAATTGGAGGTGCCTCAACAGATAGCTTCACATTGGCCAGCTTTTCAGCCTCAGCAATGACAGGATTGTTATCAATGACCACGTTCGCATTGACCCGGTTAAACATTTTGATACTGACAGGCGCTGATTTGGCTGGTGCTGCTGTCGCTGTGCTTGCACCTGGTGCCGCCGATGCAGCTGTTGTGCTAGCCGGTGTATCCGTGGTAGAACTACAAGCCATAACGATGGAAGACAATAACCCGATGCAAATGAGACTGCTTGCGATGCTTTTGACTGACCCTTTCAATACCAACATCTCCTTTATGTATCGCTATTATTAAACTGCGAAATGGCAGATTTAATCGAGGCTTACCCTTACGAAATGATGAAATTACCCTTTAATCGAACCAACCAGTACACCCTTCATGAAATACTTTTGTAGGAAAGGATACACGAGCAGAATCGGGAGTGTCGCAAAAATGATGATCGCCATTTTAATCGTGAATACCGTAATACCGCTGTTGTTCATATCCATGGCATCTTTGGCAATGCCGCCATCATCAACGACCATGTCCCGCAGAATCAACATCAATGGCCACAAACTTCGCTTGGAGGTGTAAATAATCGCCGAGAAGAACGTGTTCCACTGCGTCACCGCATGGAAAATAACGAAGGTCGCAATAGCCGGTTTAGAAAGCGGCACGATGATTTTATATAAAACCTTGATTTCATTCGCCCCATCGATAAAAGCCGATTCCTCCAAGCTCGCCGGTATAGCGCTTACAAAGTTCTTCATTAAGATCAAATTGTAGGCGCCCAAGACGCCCGGTAAGATCATTGCCCACAAAGTGTTGTATAAATGCAACGTTTTGATTAAGTAAAAGTTAGGAATCAAGCCACCATTGAAGAACATCGTGAAGGTAATGAGAATCATAATGATATTTCTACCCTTTAAGTCCGTTTTGGATAGCGGATAAGCTGAGATCAGGAGCAGGAAAATATTGAGAACTACACCTATAATCGTGATGAGCAGCGTATTCTTATACCCTGTCCACATGAGCGGCATCTGCAAAATCTGCTTATACGCCGCCAGCTCAATGTGATAAGGAATGAGCTTCAAGGGATTCGCCAAATACTCGGAGTACGGTGTAATCGAGAATGCAGCCACATAGAAGAATGGAAATAAGCAAACGATTGCAAACAGCGTCACAATGCCATAATTCAAACCATCAAAAACTTTATCGCCAAACGATCGAATACCCACAACTGTAACCTCCTCTTACCAAATCCCATCTTCTTTCATCCACTTTGCGATCTGATTGCTCGCTAGCAGGAATATTAACCCAATCACAGAGGTGAACAGCCCAACAGTTGTACCGAAAGAGAACCTTCCGCCAATCAAACCGACGCGGTACACATAGGTCTCAAACACTTCGGAAACACTGAGGTTCAACGGATTCTGCAAGACAAAAATCTGTTCAAAACCATTACCCATAATATGACCCAGCCTTAGAATCAGCAGGATAATAATCGTCGATTTGATCCCTGGCAGCGTGACGTATAGGATTCTTTGGAAGCGGTTCGCGCCATCGATACTAGCGGCCTCGTACAGTTCGGTATTGATCCCTACCATTGCGGCTAAGTACAAGATGCTTTCCCAACCCGATTCCTTCCACATACTGCTGAGGATCACCAAAGGTCGGAAGTAATTCGTATCCGCTAGGAAGAACACAGGCTCGAAGCCAAACTGCTTCAAGAAAATATTCACGACGCCCCATGACGGGGATAAGAAGTTGACCAGAATACCCCCAATGACCACCCAAGAAATAAAATGCGGCAGATAGATAATCGTTTGCGTAATACGTTGATAGGTACGGTTACGCATCTCATTGAGCAGCAATGCCAGTAGAATCGGGAATGGAAACCCAAACACCAGTCGTAGAAAACTTAAGTACAACGAGTTCCAAAAAACCGTGTAGAAGTCACTGAGCCCAAACATGTATCGGAAGTTCTCGAAGCCAATCCAGGGACTTCCGACAATCCCTTTGGCGAAATTAAAATCCTTAAACGCAATGATAATGCCGTACATCGGCACATAATTGAAAATGAGAAAGTACACAACAGCGGGAATCAAAAGGATGTACAAATATTTCTTCTTATTGATGTAACGCAATGCAAGCTGCGTCTTACTCCTAGCAATCTCGGATGCCATACCGATTCGTCACCACCTAACTGAGTGTCAGGTACGCCTCTTATTTGTTCTGAAGCGCACGTTGTTGCTTGAAAATATCATAAATATCTTTGCTCAAAATAATGGTATCCTTGTCCTTCTCATAAAATGCTTTGTACCAAGCATCCACTTGTGCGCCTCCCGCCTTCTCCCAAACCGCAATAGCATCCTTCTTCGCTTGCTCTGGCGAATAATTCGGTGTCAGAATGGCCTTCATCCAAATGTCGCCTTCGCCTACATCCACTTGCTTCATCGTGTCTGTGAGAATCTGCTGAAGATCTTTCGACAGCTGCGGCATTTGCTCGGAATGCGTGGGTCCTGCCATCTGCAAATTAAAATCGATAAAGGCAGAGTTCGCTTCAAACATCTTCTTAACTTCCTGCTGCAAGGGGTCTTTCGTATCCATTTTCTCCACACCGAAGTAGCATTTACCGGCAAGTGTTGGTGAGGCTAACATCCCGAAATCGCCAGACGCATAGTTGAATTCCTTCTGCCATTTACTCAAGTCCGTCACCTGCGGGCATTGACCTGGAAGTGTATTACTGTGCACACCTTCGAATCCGTAGTACATCGTTTTCATAAACGTCTCCGAAGCTGCGAAATCCACATATTTCATAACCGCTTCAGGATCCTTCGTTTCGGCATTTACGACACCCGTCATTTGAACTGGATTCACGAAAATTGGATTAAACCGTCCCACAGGGGTTGTCGGATAGGGCATAATAGCCAGCTCGGCATCAGGTACACTCTTTTTCAGACCCAAATAAAAGTCATTGTAAAAGGTGATCGGGACATTGAACTGCTCCATATAAATGCCGATTTTCCCATTTAAGAAATCTCGCTTGGCCTTAGCCCCGTACTTGTCGATATAAAATTCCTTGTCAACCAATCCCTCATTGTACAGTCTTTTCTTGAAAGCTGTTACGGCCTGGATATTGTCCCATCCATGAATGAGCTCGTTGCCCTGAACAACGAAATTCGGATAGGTAACACCGAACATTTCGTTCAGTATAGCGACAGAGCTATAGGCTAGGGCGAGGCCATAGGTATCCTTTTTCCCATTCCCATCGGGATCCTGCTCGGTGAATGCTTTGGCAACCTGATACATCTCCTCGGTCGTTTGTGGAATGTTCAGATGCAGCTTCTCCAGCCAATCCTTGCGAATAAAAACGCCGCGCTGAGGAATCGTTTCGTTAATGCGGCCAAATTGGTACAGCTTACCATCCCTACCCCTCCCTGCTTTGCGCAATGCTGGAAATTTCGCCAAGAGTGCCTTGTACGTCGTGCTGTAACTCTCAATCATATCGTCGATGGGACGAAGCTGTCCCTGATCGATCAACGGATTCTTAATTTGCGGCGCATACTCCAGAATTAAATCAGGTGCGCCTCCACCTGCGAATAAGGTGTTCAGCTTCTGCTCGGACTGTGTCCGTGGCACAGGAATGAAGGTGACATCTACAGGACCCGCTTGGTTAATCCACTTCGTCATCAGATTGTTTTCAATCGTTCCCTGGCCGGAAGGGATGTTGCCACGATCATAAATCGCGACTGTAATCTTGCCCCGTTTCTCAGACTTCTGCGCGTTGGTTTCTTGTGTATTCTTAGTATGGGTAGAGCAGCCCGTCATAATGGATATGATCGCCACAGTGGTCATCAGTTTTGGAAGGCAAGCTCGTTGGAATGAATTACGCAGCGTACTTCCCCCTCTCGTTGTCATTGTGTTTATCATACCATTATGTAGTTAATTGTAAGAAAATTGGGCACATGCAACATCTACGATTTATGGGAAAATAGATACGATTTTTAGATTCTAACTGGAAATGCAGCTTTCCATACGCCACTTGTCTAAGCGCGCACAAAAAATCCCCCAGCGTCTCAGATAGACAATAGGGGACGGTATACAACAGAAAATTCTTCAATTCCTCAGGTTGCTAATGGGCTCAGGGCGAACCATCTTGCGGTAGTCCTTCGGCGAAAGGCCCGTGGTTTGCTTGAATAGTTTAGCAAAATAGTTCGGCAAATCGTACCCGACGACACCCGACACCTCGGTGATTTTCATATCCGTGTTAGCCAGGAGGCTCTTGGCTTTCTCCATCCGCAGCTCAATTAAGTAATCAACAAAGCTGCGTCCTGTTTCTTTTTTGAACAGATGACTGAAGTACGTTGCATTCAAATGCACCTGCGAGGCCACCAATTGAAGCGGCAGCTGCTCCGCATAATGCTCCTCCATGTATCGCGCTGCCTTCCACACAACATTCTCGCTATATTTCTCCTGCCACGCCGTAAAGCTGCTCATGAAACGATCCAATTCTATGCCCGTCCAATGGGACACCTCATCATTCGTGCCACAGGCGTGCAGCAACGCAATGCGCTCAGTCAATAACAGCGGGTCATATGTCATCTCAAACTGCTTGCGCGCTGTATCCTGTAAAGCAAAGCCGAACGACAAAGCCTCCACTTTCCCATTTTCCACCGACAATCCATAGATGTCTTTCATCAATTGAGCTAGATAAAGCTTCATCGACTCGATTTGTCCAGCTAAAATAAACGCAATGGTCTGCATACTAATGAGCTGCTGCTGTGCACGATTCGTCGATAACTGTTTATCAACCTGTGCATCGTTTTTGTTCTGTGCCTCAACCATTGTGGTGCCCAACATCTTGCGCCCCGTCTCGTATAGATCGGCAATTTCCTGTGCCCCGGTTGCTGCCCCAGCACAATAAGAAGACATCTGTAAGCCAAGTAAACGTTCCACCGTTTCACAAGCCGCTTCACAAACAAGCTTCTCCTCAAAAGCATCCTGACAAAGCAAGGCAATCTGCCCATTTTCGATCAGTAACAGCTTTCCATCCATGTGATATATATCAAGCAATTCACTGATCATATTTAACACCGCAAACTGCAGTAAAGGCATATCCCTCTTTGTATACTGTTTGTGTGACGGCATGAAGTCCGTGATCTGAAATAAGATCAGTTTGCAGTCAGCTAAACTCATCTCTAACTCTGCTGCTAATTCTGTACGATAGGGGAATCGCAACAAGAGCCCTCTTAGCGTGTTCTCTAGTAATAAGGCATGCTCCGTTTCTGTTTTGCGCAAATTCGCTTGCTTTTCCAATACCCGAACCTCAGCTTTATCTAACGCATCATAAATCTCCTGCTTACCGCATGGTTTGATTAGCAAATCCATGGCCCCGTACCGCAATGCGGCTTGCGCATATTGGAAATCCTGAAATCCCGTTATGACGATGAACTCAATATGCGGGAACTTGAGCTTACTCCGTTTCAGCAGCTCTAAACCATCCATCAAGGGCATCCGAATGTCCGTTATGACGAGGTCCGGCAGTCTCTCAGCTATGAGGATCTCTGCCTCCTGTCCGTTCTCAGCTTCACCGCAGACATGCCAGTTGGTCTCAGAGCCGGTTATCATTTTGGCAAGCCCTTTGCGAAATAACGGCTCATCCTCAACTAATAAGATGTGGTTCATGTACCATTCCCCCTTCGAATGACTTCATCTGTTCACACGGCAAAATCAAACGCATCCGCGTGCCCTGTGGCAAGCGTTCGATTTCTAAGCGATAGGGATCGCCATAGACCAAGTAAATACGACGGACAACATTGCGTACACCAATACTTTCCCGTTCTCTCTGATGGTCATATACCGAAAGATCTTCCGTCAGACCAACAAATGTCTCCTCATCAATGCCGCTCCCATTATCCTCGATTTCAATCTGTAAATCAGTATCTTGGCGGAAAGCTCGAATCCATAACCGCTTGTTGTCCGGCTGATCACGAAACGCGTGAACGAAGACATTCTCAACTAACGGCTGTAGGATCAGCCTCTGCATGCCACAAGCCAACAAATCTTCCTCTGCTTCAATGGAAACATGCAGCCCTTCCCCGTGCCGTGCCTCTTGGATCGTCATATAATTGCGAATTTGCGTAAGCTCATCTTGCAAAGTACTTGGCGTAGATACCGATTCCAATGAATATCGCAATAAATCAGATAAACTTGTCACCAAGGAAGCCGTCTCCACATCGTCGTACAAGAGCATGATTTTCCAATATATCGAGTTCAGTGCGTTGTATAAAAAATGCGGATTTAACTGCGCCTGCAGTGCCTTAAGCTCAGCTTCCTGTTCACTCAGCTTACTGACGTACACTTCTTTGATCAACGATTGAATGTTCTCGACCATCCGATTGAAACTTTCCGCCAGAAAAGCAAACTCATCGTTCGACGTTTTGGGAATTTCAACCTCCAGATTACCTCTGCGCAATTGATGCATGGCGGACACTAGTCCGTGTAAAGGCTTCAACATCCTGCCACTGAAAATGGAGACACAGACCGCCATCAGCAGAACACTGACGAGCCCTGAAATGACGGCAACCTGATATACCATCCTGCCTTTTTCCTCGATATCCGCTAAGGAAATCCCACTAACCAGCTTGAAAGATCGGGCTTCATAGGCGCTTTTCACAAACAAATAATCCTCATTTTCATTCCGCTCGATAAATGACCGCTCCTGATTTTCCCATGCAGGAATAATTCCGGCCCGGCCCTGCGGCACTCGACTATACAGCAATTTATTATATTGGTCGAAAATATACGCCCCCGTCGTCCTTCCAGCCATCAGCTTGTCTAGGGGACTTGTCAGAAAAGACTCATCAATAATCATAACCAGTGTGCCGTAAACAGTTTGTTGTTTCGTCGATTTGAGCAGGCGGGTTGCGACCAGATTGCTTTTCTCCCCGGAAGGATCGGAGGAATCCGGAATGCTTACTCGCTGCCATACGATCTCCGCTGAAGTCTGGTTCGCACCTGTCCTCACCTTATTGTAAAAGTCAGGAAACGTAATCTGCATAGACGGGTTCGTATGACTGAAATAGTAATTATTCCCTTCCAAATCGACGATATATAATGCACGTATTTGCGGTGTTTCATTTTTCAATGGCAACAAAATTTCCGACATTTCTCGTTCCAAAATAAATCTGCGATAGGCTTTGGTCTCGCCCTCTGGCGGCTCCGCACGAATCCCTTGCACAATTTGCTCAACCCGTGGATGAAAAATAATAAAATCGGTAATCCGATACATATCTTGAATTTTAAAACCAATCTGCTCGATCGTCTGTTCACTGCTCGTTAAATACTGCTTACTGATCTCACTCTCAAACAAATTCAAATAAATACGATACGAAACGTACCCAGTAATGAGGGAACAAAGAATGATGATAATCGACAGTGTCATAATTAATTTCACTTTAAAATGCTGATTAATGTACTGTAGCACTTGCCGATGCTTCATCTACAAATGGCCTCCTGAATTGTGCCAAATCTTACCGTTCTAATGATACCTACTAGTGTAATACATCCCCTTACCTGCTGACATCTATTTATTATCGAAAAACGGATACGATCTTTAGGTGTACGAAAAACCGCCCATGCGTATCGCATCGACGGTCAGTCAGTCTTATTAGAATTGACGGTATACAACAGATTCATAATCGAGTCGCTTTTTATCAAGTTCGCGTTGTTCACGGTGTGCCTGAAGCCAGGAACTGATGCATACGACAACAATACCAGCAAAGAGTAGAAAACCTAGTGCCTTCCACCAGAAACTGCTTGCGACAGAAGGATTGACCCCCATGATCAAAATGAGGACTGGAAGAAACCACATGAGATTTCCAATATATATCCGAATCACTTTTCGTTTTAACAAGCTTCTCTATCCCCTAAAATGGATTCGCGTTCCGTATATCCTTCGCAGCACCCTATCCCTTTAGGACCGTCAACCACGGCGTAAAATTCGTCCAATTTATGGAAATTAATAAACGGCAATTATATCGTAGTATTCGGCGTATCCACGATATCGGGATCGACCGTATTTGCGCTCCCATTCAGCACATTCTGCACACTTCCAAAGCTATCCCCCGGCGAAAACGAGTTGGCTCCCGCAAAAATTTTGGAGCTGCTAGTAAGGTTGATTGCCAAGGTATCGCCAATCTGGACATTGGAGCCCTGGGCGACATTAAGGATTTTGATTCCACCGTTAATAATTGCAGGCATGCTCCGGCCACTCCCTTCCAACTCTTAACCATTGTATGTGTTCAGGTGCCTATTGGTCACTTGTTGGAAGGATAGCCGTATGAACATGAAGAAGAACAGGTTCGAATGAACCTGTTCCCCTTATCGTGTTTCATCCCGAATCGACGACGATAACCATCTATTGACATTCCAGCTTGCATAACGGGTTTAGTGTATACAGCATGTCATGACTAACCCGCACGTATAGGTTTGAGCCAACCGCTTGGCGTGAAGATGTAGTCGGTATACTGTCAATGGCTGGGGATCACGACTAGGTATCACTACTGGTTCTACATACGCCGACAACATAGACGGTTCAAATCGTAAATGGACATTTCCCTTCTCACCCGACCAAGTTACCTCGCCATCGCTGAGAACTGGTTTATGGAAACTGATGAAATGCTCCGTTAAGTTACGCTCTGTCTCCATCATTTCCTCATCAAAAATGAAATGATCCGTCAACGTGAGCTCCGAGCTCGCTTCCTCTTGGCGGACTTTCCACTCGAAGGACCGTCGGAAGGAGCGAATTCGCGCCTCTGGTCTGTAGGCATGCGTCAAATCCAGTTCAAACCTGACAGCGCCTTGATCCGTTTCGTATCTTGTGACGATTGCCCTGTGTGCTTCACCGGCTGCCTGATGCTCACCATTGATAATAGGAACCGAGTGCCCTCCAGATGATGCATGCAGGTGGTCATAGCGTTCTTTCCCGAAATATTCGCGGGTGTATACACCCATCCCGAGATCCGCCAACAACGTATCTCCCTCGATATGAAGAATAAAATGTCCGAGGTCGTTATGATTGTGAGGCTCGTTGTTGTGTCCTCCTTTAGCTGAAAAGGCAAGCAAACCTGTGGAAGTTTCGCGTTTATCCACCAACCAATCCGTACTGTGGAAGTAGAATGTACCCTCTGCGCCTTGCGTATGCAACCATTTGGGTTCTGTCCATAGGATGTTGCGGAAGACGAATGGCCAGCGGTAACAATGATCTTCATGAAACGAAGGTACACTTGTCATTGTCGGCGGAGCAATGTTTAGTCTGCTGCACAAACGGCTGATCAGTCCAGTAGCGTGCCTAAAGGTGTGCCTACAATCCGAGTAATTGATGCAAGCGGAATCGCTGAGTGCAACGGCTGCCGGGAATTCGGCAATCCTCTTAATTTTGTCCTGCTTTAACAAATCGATCGATCCGCTGGTAAACTCGTAAAGCATCTCAGCCCAATAAACAAAATACCCAAAACCGTACCTCCAATATGCAAGGCCCTCAGGACAGCAGCCATCCTCTCCATATCCAGCAAGAAAGCTATCCATCGCACTGACAACCCGGTCTTGCATGCCTGCCAGCCGTTCCCGATCATCAATGAGCAACAACGCCGCCATCCCAACGGCACCACCACATACGGCCGACCAATTATTTATCTTTGACGTCCACATGAAATGATGAGCACTTTCGAACACAGGCTGAAACACACGTTGCTCGATTTCTTGCTTCACCCGGTGCGTAACCCAGTCATTCAAACGGTTCCCTACGAGATCCAGCACTTCGGCCAACGCATGTGCCGTTTCAGCGGCGAACAAATCCACATGGCGATTAGGAGGGACATTCGCCGTCAAAACTTGGTCTATCGAATCTGGCAGATGCGCCGGTACCGCCCAGGCATACTCATTACATATTTCCCAAATAAGATTCTCCAGCGTCTCCTTATAAGCATTGCTATCATCTAGTATCATCGTCAAGGCAAGGGCAAGTAAGCGTCCTCTACGTTCAAAATAGGGCTTTTCGAATTCCTTACGCGTGCCTAACGAATGAAATGTCTGGAAATCCGAGAATGACAGGAGAGGAACAGGCTCACGCCTGGCCCTCTCCGCTTCCTCTCGTATTTCCTTCATTAAATGGGCGAGATGCGGCGCCTCAAGATGAGCCCTTCTTCGCGCCGGGGTCAAAGCTCCGGAAGTCAGGGTTGTCGGCCTTTGTTGAACGGCTATGATCGCCTCTCTTAATTGATGAAACGGAATCATGGAATTCTCCTTTTTGGTTCATCGTCAGGTTCATCGTCATCTGCAAGTTGTTCGCATCCCTCAGGAGTATCTGAGCAGCAGCGGATGTGATATGTTTACCCTTTTGTGCTTCCACTTCATGAAGAAAGGCCTCCAAGTTGTTATGCTGCAGCTTGACAACCAGACTGTTGGCGATTCCCTTATTCGTAATCCATGACATCGCCGTAAATTGACTAATGAGCGTTTGCAGCGAGTCGGTGTCCGCATAAGTTTGGAATGTAACCGTGTGACTTCCTTGGTTCCCCACTGCATCAACCCCCGTCACGATCAGCTCATGCATCCCGAGAGGGAGGGTGTAGAGTGGAATCGGATCACCCTCAACGATTGGCTGCTCATCAAGCCATACCTTCGTCTTCGACGGATCTACGCCGGACAAGAAATCCGCCAATATGAATTGGGGCGTAAGCACTTCGCTGTTCTTCAACGCCTGATTCACGCTTGGCGTGGAAATCGTTACACTTGGCCCCGTCCTATCGAGCTGAACAGTTTTCGTTTGCACGGCTTCCACTTTCCCTACATAATCCGTAGATCGATAAGAAACCGTGTGGATGCCGTCTGTCTCTATCACAATCGGCGTTACATAAGGCTGCCAAGTCGCCCCGTCATCCAACCTATAATTTGTTTGTGCCAACGTGGAAGAATGTTCGCCCTTACCTAACTGAATTGTAATTGGATGCACGTACCAGTTATTTGCTCCATCCGGCTGGGCAGGTGTAATGGATGCTTGCGTTATCGGCTCACGAAGCTGCGTAACCACGATGTCGTCAAAGAGCAGATTATCGAAACCGCCTGCATAGAACCCAATCGTTCCGGTCAGATTGTGCGCAGGATCGGAAGCTTTTAACTTGAGCACCCCATTGACGAATAGGGAGATATCCGCGCCGTTCACGATCAGCTCAAAGGTATACTCCGTATTCGGAACCAAGTCCTCATAGTTCAGGCTAGCCTGTTTCACTGTTGCCCAGGAACCGTTATAAAGAATCCATTGTGACGCTCCGTCCACCGTCTTTCGGTACCCGATTCTGTCTCCGCTGCCGGAAACTAAGCGATCAAAGATATATAATGTTGCTGCGCTCGGAATGGTGGCCGGTGTCTTCATTTTGAACGTTAAATCATAATTCGTGAACGAACGCGGAGATGTGGCTGACGCCCCTTTCAAAAGCCGATACGCATGGTTGCCGTTCGCCGTGATAATGCTCCGATTCGGATCTACAGGCCAGCCACCCCCGCCAGATTCAAAATCCGTCTTCAGCAGAACGTCCGACACGATGATATGGCTAGTCGCTGACGCTTCGGGCGTCTCGATCGATGTCACGGTGATGTCCGTCTCACCTGAGCCGACGGCGGTAACCAAGCCGGTTCCATCAACAACGGCTGCGCCCGGATTGCTCGATGTCCAATAAACAGCATGATTGACACTGTCCGAAGGGTCAAAGCTCACCTGCAGCTTCAGCTGCTCATCATTCCCGATATTCGCGCTGGTTCGATCCAACAGCAGCCCGGCAACCTTCGTGGTTGGTACCGACAGCTTGATGTCATCGAACAGCAGGTAGTCGAAGCCGCCTGCATAAAAGCCGACCGTACCGGACGGATTGTACGTCGCATCCGTCGCCTTCAGCTTCAGCACGCCACCTACGTAGAGGCTGATGTCAGCCCCTTTTACAAGCAGCTTGACGCTGTACTCGGTATCTGGCGCCAAATCCGAGTATGGCAAGTTCACTTCCTTAACAGTTCCCCAGGCCTTATTATAGAGAAGCCATTTGGACGTGCCGTCTTCCAGCTTGCGGTATCCAATACGGCCCCCTCCGCTAGAACCTAGCCTGTCGAAGAAATAGATCGTGCCTAGACTCGGCATGGTTGGTGGAGTCTTCATCTTGAATGTTAGTTCGTAGTTGGCATATTCATTCGGTGAAACCGCCGTCGCTCCCTTCAGTACTTTATACATATGATTGCCATTCATATCTACGACGGACCGATTCGGATCCACCGGCCAGCTATTCCGCCCTGTCTCGAAATCGGTATATTCGTAAATACCGTCTCCGATCTCGACGTCAATCAAGACTTCGTCTTGAAGCAGCGGATTTTCTGCTGATGTGACTGTGATGACGGCTTGCCCGATGCCCGCCCCCTTAAGCGTTCCTTTGCTGTCCACTTTGACCACACTTGGATCGCTGGACGTAAATAGCAGCTTTGAATTCGTCGCGTCCCACGGTAACACAGCCGTATGCAGCTCATATACCTTGCCAATGCCAATCGTTACGTTTGTATCGTAGGCTCGAACACCTTGCACTGGAATGGTATCTGGTGCCAGATACGGCCCTGCTTTCCCGATAATTCCCATTTCATTAAATGGAATCGGATGGAATCCGGGAATTTGTTGGAACACAGCGGCGTCGCTTTTCAGATTGAGATCACCTGCCGCCAGATTCACAAAGCCAGGATCACTATTCGTCACCCAGTTATTCGCATACTGCAGCAAATTAAACTTATCGTATGCCCCTTGCGCGTTAGTGATGCTGCTGCGAGCCCTGGTAGGGTTATAGATCACATTATTCTCTAAGGTATTCGTGGTTGGATAATACCGATTTTCCGTAAAGAAGTCCGCGAGCTCCGGATATTTGACCAAATATGGCGTCCCTACAAAATTATTATTTTGAGCAAACAACGTCTGCCATTTCGGCATGTAGTTCTTCGGGATCTGCTTATCTGGTGCGTCACCTAGATAGATGTCGGCATAATCATAAGGTACTTCACTATCGATAAACAGATTATTCCGAGTTTTGATGTGTGCTCCACCGTTATTTTTAACTGCGGAATTGCCCATTTTGTAAAAAATATTATCTTCAATTGTCAGCCCCATCGTGAAATTATCTGGATAAACGCCTTCTACCCCAGCTTTGGATTCACCAATGTTATGGAAATAATTACCCTTAATAACGGTCCCCCGTTGCTGCGGTGTTTCGCCTGCGTTCATATAGATGGCCCCGAGGTCGGAGAACATTTTACATACATCATAAATGTTGTTGTATTCCACGGAGTGGTCGTTGCCGAAGATCAGAATACCGGGATGTGGCGCATCGTGAATTTCGTTGTGAGACACCCTGTTGCCCACACCTGTCAAAATGACGCTCGGATTGTACGCCTTGTGATAATAAGCAAAATCGTGAATATGAGAGTTTTCCACATAGTTGTTACCAGGCGCAAGCGTGACACGGCTTCCTCCATTTAAAGTGACCGCAGTCCCACCGATATGATGGATATGACTGCTTGTTATTCCGTGATTCACCCCCATTGCTGTCGCAAAATCATTATATAACCACCGGCTCTGCGTATTGATCTGCACGCCGCCGTTCGTAAAGTTGCGGATTTCGCAGTGAGATAGCAGCACATGATCGCCACCCATAATGACTACAGCCGAATCGCGCCCATTCTCCAAAGTGAGATCCTCGAATGTAACATAGGAAGCTCCGACCGAATTAATCATCGGCGTTTTCAACATCGTCACGGTAATCTCAGGATGCTGCACTTCAAACGATGCTGTTGGCATGAAATACAAGACGCCCTGTGCACGGTCAATGTAATATTCGCCGGGCATATCGATCTCCTCGAGCAAATTTTGCGCGAAATGGAAATCCGGATACCAGTTCTTGAACAAGCCGCTCATTTCGCCGTAGCGCAATGTTATTCGCTTATTCAGGGTATCAATCGATGCTACTTTGTTGTATGACCATTCCCAGCTATATCCGAAAATCCCATCCAGCCAAATGTCGTCGGCATTCGTCCAGTATTGCGGCCGGTCATACGTGTAACTAAACGTACCTCCTCGATCCTGCAAATCCGTATCCTTGCGAATCGGACCAGGATCGATGATGTCGCCCATTTGCACCGTGCCGTTATTCGGCCAGCGTGCAAGCGTCATTCCCTCGCCTGCCACATACAGCTCCATAGGCGGAACCTGACTAACATCATTGGCCTTGTAGTAACCATGTCGGCTCATCACCCCGTAATCTGAAATACCGTGACTACGCAGATCAACCTTCAGCACCTTGGTACGGGCATCGACACTAATGATCCGCTGCAGGATCGCCTGGTCGGTGACTGGCGTGAACCAATTCTTGTCAAGCGATTGGCCGCCGGAAAGTCTTACACTCTCGTTAGGATAGGCTTTGTACGTGATCGGACTATCAGCCGTACCAGAATCCTGCTGCTCGATCTGGAAGCTGGCTGTTCGATTATATGTGCCGCCACGCAAATATACGGTTACACCTCCAGCTGGCAAGCCGGAAGTGCTCTTCAACTGACGAACTGCATCACGAGCCTTTTCTATCGTTTGAAAAGGCTCGTCGATCCCGCCAGCATTGGAATCGCTTCCATTCGTTGCCACATAGAAGACCGTTTCCGGTAAACCGGATTCGGCCTGAATTGCTGGTAAAACAAACAGGTTCAACAAAATTGCAGTGATCGCGAGAATAATTGCTTTTTTTCTAAGCATATCTCTACATCCCTTCGCAAATAAAATTTCACTTGACACTAGTGAGAAGTGATCAGGACTGCGTTACCCCTTCACCGAACCAATCATAGTACCTTTCTCGAAATAACGAAGCAGGAATGGATACATGACCAGCACAGGAAGGGCGGATACAATGACCGCTGCCATCTTCAAGCTCTCAGGCGCAGGCGGAACCTCATTCACAGCCGTCGTAAACGGATCGAGCCTGTTCTCGATCAGAATTTGCCGAACGATCTGCTGCAGCACGAACTTGGATTGATCGGTCACATACAGCAAATTGTCCATAAATGCATTAATGTGATACACAAGCGACCATAGTCCGATTGTCACTAAAACGGGGACAGACAGCGGCAAAATAATGCGAATGAGAATTCGCAGATCACGTGCTCCGTCAATCCGTGCTGCTTCAATTAACGCATCAGGAATCGAACGGAAGAACGAGATCATGACTAGCACTTGAAACGCGTTCGCCGCATGCGGCAGCACGTAGACCCACCGCGTATTCAACAGATGCAGCTCCTTGATTAGCAAATAGTTCGGCACGATTCCACCATCAAAGATCATGGTAAAGAGCAGGAGCATTACCAATACCCGCTTCCATGGCATTTCATTGCGAGACAGCGGATACGCTGCGCATACGGTAACGATCAACGTAAGTGCTGTGCCAACAACCATCCGAAACAACGTATTGCCGTACCCTTTCCAGATGAACGGATAGGTCAGTAATTCCTTGTAAGGTGTCAAGGTCAGATCCTTCGGAATCCAGTGAAAACCGCTGCGGAGCGCCTCTCCCCTTCCACTTAGCGATACCGACAACACGTGAATAAAAGGGTAGACGACAATAATGGCAAGTACGCCAAGTACAATATAAATGAGGCTAACGCTTAATCGATCTTGCCAGTTTCCAGTTCTCATGTTGCGAATCCTCCTACCATAAGCCGCTCTCTCCCTTGCTTAGTCTACGCACCGTGAAGTTAGCTCCCAGAATCAGCAGCAATCCTACTAAAGACTTGAACAAGCCAATCGCAGCCGTATAACTGTATTGAAATTGCTGTAGTCCAACGCGATAGACGTAAGTGTCAATGACATCTCCCGTATCAAAGGTGACAGGATTGAGCAAGTTGATAATTTGTTCAAAGTTTGCGCTCAAGAAGCCGCCTAGGCTCAGAATGAACATAATTGCAATGGTCGGCATAATTGACGGAATATTAATATGAAACAAACGCTGCCAGCGATTTGCACCATCCATAGTTGCTGATTCATGCAGTTCCGGATTAATGCCCGACAGTGCAGCAAAGTAAATAATGGAGCCCCAGCCGATATCCTTCAAAATGGCCGAACCCACCACAATGGAGCGAAAATATTCCTTATGGCCCATGTAAAATACCGGTTTCCCACCGAACCAGCCCACGATCTCAGCCACAATGCCCGTGGTCGGCGACAGGAAATAGATGACAAGGCCTGACATAATGACCCACGAAACGAAATGCGGCAGATACATCGTCATCTGTACGAAGCGTTGAAAAAAACGGGATCTGATTTCATTAAGCAGAAGCGCCAGTACGATCGGTGCGGGAAAGGCGAACAGCAGCAAATAGAGATTTAGCAGCAGCGTATTACTCAGTAATCGGTAGAAATCTGATGAATGAAAGAGCGCCTCAAAATGCTTAAAGCCCACCCATGGGCTGCCCCATATGCCATCGATGACGCGAAAATCTTTGAAAGCGATCAGTACACCGTAGATCGGGCCATATTTGAATACGAGAAAAAAGGCAAAGGCAAACAAATAGAGCGCAAACAGCTCCCTATTTTTCATTATCGTCTTCATGTCTTGTGCACTTCCTCAGGGCCAGTTGCGACGCCTCCTCGGCAGCAGTTAAGGACTTGCTGCCGAGGATATGGATTCGCTTCTCAAGCTGATTATTTTTTGAACTGTTTCTGGTACATCTCATTAGCTTCCTTAGTCAGTTCGTCTCCACCCTTGGCTTTCCACTCCGCCACATACTTATCGAAATCGCTAAGCGGCACTTCTCCACTGATGATTTGTGCGAAATATTTTTGCGTCAGCGCTGTCAAATCCTTCTTGTACTTGCCATCGGATGGAAGCGCAGCGAATAATAACGCATCTGTCTGATTGGGTGCGGAAGAATAGGTACGAACCGCTTCGTTCAATTGCGGGTTAGAATATTTATCCCGGTAAGCCCGAGTCGTAATATTGCCAAGGGAGAACAACCGGATACCAACTGCATCACGTTGTTCCTGCTTTTCGAAGCCCGTTAAGATTTTCGTTGCACCCGAAGTCGCTCCGCTCGCTGCAAAATCCCATTGCGTCCCTTTAACGCCCAAGGTCGTCATATTGATCGTTTCTTCGTCACTGCTCTCTGCGCGCAATATTTCGAAAATTTTATTTAGCTTAGCTGGATCATTCTTCACCTTGTTGCCAAGCACGATGTAATTACTTTTCACTCCCCAATCCCAGCTGCCGCTGCCGCCAGGTCCCTTCGGATTTTTACCCAATTGAAGCTTGGCATTCGGATTGATGTCTTTCATCGCTATATTTGTCGCTCCATCAGCCAGTGCTGCTTTGCCGACTTGTTCCTCAATCACACCGATCCGACTGTTATACAGCTTCTTGCGGTACGAATCTTGTGTATCCGTAATATATTCAGGATCGATCACGCCGTCTGCGTACCATTTGCGCAGTTTCTCAAGAGCAGCCTTGGCCTCTGGCATAATGGAACCGTTCATAATCTGTCCTTGTTTCTCGTGCCACATGGTTGGTTGTACGCCAAATGCGCCAAATATCGAGTAGAAGCCCGTTGACCACGTTGACGTCGCCGTACCGGTCAAACCGTAGGTATCGTTCTTGCCGTTGCCGTCTGGGTCTTTCTTCGCAAACGCATAAGCCGCCTGTTCGAATTCATCTAATGTCTCTGGAAGCTTCGTGATACCTACTTTGTCAAGCCAGTCTTTGCGCCATAACATTGAAAGGTCATACGGTTTCAAATCGATAAACATCGGGACTGCCCAGAGCTTGTCGCTAAACGTTACCGTCTGGAACAGCGCCTTCGACTGCATCACATCTTGATAGTATTCTGGCATTTTGTCTTTCACCATATTAGGATCTAAGTCCATTAGAACACCTTGCGCTTGGTAGGCAGATACATTGGATGGATCTCCCAACATGAACACATCCGGTACGTCACCTGAAGCGATACTAGCATCGGTTACTTTAACTGGCTTGATTTTGATATTGAATTTCTGTTCAAGCCACTTCTGTACTGGCGTATCGGCCACGACAGCCGGCGCTTGGAATTGAATGCCCCACGTAATTTCGATTGGTTTTGCCGCAGCAGTACTACTCGGTTGACTCGATGCGGTAGTTGTTTTCTTTTCTGCGGAACATCCGCTAAGTACACTTGCGGCCATACTAGCTGCTAATACGGTGAGTGCGACTGGTTTCATTTTATAGATAGGCACAATAATCTCCCCCTGCTTCACATCATGATTTCCGTTCCTTAACGCGTTCTACCCCGGCCGGGAATTGGGAACGGTTACATCCTTTACGATATCCCGTGGCACACAACTACACAATGATCTCATTCGATTTTCATTATGTTTTTCCTTTCTGAAGCTGTTTTTATCGCTTTATGTTATCCGATTTTTCGTATGTTTTTCGCCTCTTGGCTTCCTCCTACTTCATTCTGTGCTATAATTTTCTTCGTGCCGAATACGTCATCCATCTCATCTTGAAAACGCTAACACTACGAAAGGAGGGTCAGGATGCCTAGTCTTCAAGTGATTCGCAACCGGTCGCTCTTCGTTAAGCTGCTGTTATCTATGACAGCGATCATCATTGTTACCGTCATCCTTATTTCTTCGGTTACCTATACGATTTCTGCCGACACCAGCATTCAGAATTCAATTGAATATAATCAATCCATTATGGAGCAGCAGCGAGAACTGATTCATAAAGAACTTCTTGCGATACAGAATATCGCCTCGAGCATGGTCATGACCCAATCCTACTTGTATCATAAAATCAACGATAAACTGAGTGTGTCTTCCCTCATTGACTTGACACGATTTCTGGAGGAGCAGCAGAAACTGAATCCTTATATTGACTCCATTTATCTTGTATACAATAAACTCGATCTCGTACTGACCTCCCGTTCCGATATGAAAATGTCCCCGTTATCTTCCTTCACCGATCGTTCTTGGCTGACGGTCATGAATGAAGAAACCGCGAATCGAACGGTATGGCTTACCAATCGTCCTGGCAGTGCGGTCAAAGGACTTCTTGCGACCAGTTTAATGCAGAAAATGCCGCTCATTGGTCCGGTAGATGGAGCCATTGTCATCAATTTGAAGCTTGATCTGCTCTTTAAAGAATATTTGAGTCATTATCATAATAAAAAAGGGCTGACGCTTGTCCTCGGGCCCCAAGGCGAAGCGCTCTACAGTGAAACGGAAGAAGCAGCAGCCCTTATCGGGAAGTTTGATTCTAGCGTGCTATCCGCCCCGGGAAGCGGCTCCTACGTCGATGATCGAAGGTGGATCGTGACCTACACCACTTCTAGTGTGACAGGCTGGAAGTTCGTCAATTTAACCAAACGATCTGTCCTGCTTGAGGGCTTAGGCCGCATTAAACTGATCGTAGCCGCCGTTTCTGCTCTTTACGTCACTATTGCCATTTTGCTGCTGTTCTACATCTCACAGAGACTATACCGGCCGCTCAAAAGCGTTCTCGCCTATATTAGCGGCAGTGAAAGAGCTAACCCTGAAGCCCCCCTGCCTGCCGCCGACGAAGCTAGCTTCATTCAGCAGGCTTTCGAACGGCTTCGTCATAGCCGGGAAACGATCCTTAGCGAGAAGGAACGGGTAGAAACGTTGCTTGGCGACAACCGTTCAGCTATTAAAGAAAAGTATTTGAGCGACCTTATTAAGGGGAGAGTGATTTCACAGCAAAGCAGTGGGCAGGAGAAGGATGCAGCGGAGCTTTTGGGATTAAAGTTGAATTTTGACCGATTTGCCATCTTGACGATTGAGTTGGAGGAACAATCACTGCTGAATGACTCGACCGGCAATCTCCATTATCATCTATTTCAATATGGCTTAATTGAAGAGCTTGGACCCGAAATCGACGGCGAAATCTTCGCGAGGGACGATGAACGCATCATCATCATTCTTGCTGTCCCAGCCAATCAAGACGATTTTCCAATTGAACTAGCCAGAAAACTACAACGTAATATGGAGAGCCGCTATAGGATCACTGCCACGATTGGCCTTAGCCGCATCCACTCGGGTGTGCATTCGGCTCAAACCGCCTATGAAGAATCGGTCGAAGCGCTCAGCCTGAAAATGTATGTCGGCAAAGGTGAAATCGTGCCCTATGCCATCGTCAGCTCCTGGAAGCAGGATGAAGAGACGTATTATTACCCCTATGAGCTAGAGACCAAGCTGCTTCAGGCGCTGCTCCAGTTGAATGAGGAGGAGTGTGCGGAGACAATCAGCCGTATTACGAGAGAAGTGACCAACCGCCGACTGGGAAAGGCCAACGTGCAGCAACTCTTCTTTCAACTAAGTGGGGAGATTGTAAAATCACTGGTGCAAACCGGAGGAGATATGACCACCGTACTCGGTGATCGGCCGTTCGTGCTGTCTGGTATCCAGACACTTCGCGATATGGAGGCACGTTTGATGGAGATGTGCACTCAAATCATTATGCACAATCGGGAGAAGCGGTTGAAGCTGAATGATCTAACTCTGCAGCATGCTACCGAATTTATGGAGAAGAACTATAATAACAACATCACGATTGAGACGGTTGCCGGGCACGTACAGCGTAGCACGTCCTTTTTGAGCCGTATTTTCAAGGAAACAACAGGTACAACGATTAACGACCATTTGATTCATCTTCGAATCAAACGGGCTTGTGAGTTGCTGCGGCAGCCCAAATATTCGCTGGAGGACATCTGCCGTGAAATCGGCTATGCCAACGTCAGCTACTTCAGTAAACTGTTCAAATCCCGCATGGGGACTACGCCGGGACAGTACCGCTTACTGCAGACGGTGGACCAGATTCCTGCGGGAGGTCTGGAAGAACAGTGAGAGACAATGCAAAGAAGAGGCTGTCCCAAAAGTAACCTTTGGGACACCTCGGTTGTTCTTCCTATCACCAAAAACGGACTCCGACTCAATTATTCTAACTTTAATCTGACGATTTCCTAGTGCTTTCGTACACTGCGGCTTCAGCGGACAGCCCTTGCTGTCTCTTACGTCCTCCTTCGAGAGGGAACGAGGATGTCTTAATTACGGATACATAAGCGAAATTATCATCGGAGGGGAACGACAATTTCCTATTTCGCCGAAAAGCACGATAAATTACGAAAATAAGCCAGTTAGCGCATCTACGTTCCCCCAGATTCGATTACAGCTGATTTGAGCTGAATAAGACATCTAGGTTCCCCTTGTATCCAAAGTTATTGACCATTCGATCAATGATGGAAAGGGTGGCACTTCATTTTAACCATACATGATTAAAAGCTCAGGAGCGTGTCCATATTATCCCACAGGACAGGTCCCTGCTCGCTCTCCGACCAGGGGATAAAATGCGGCTCCATGATCGTGTGCCAGTTCTCTGGCGTAATCGATGCTGGCCATGTCATTCGCGTCACCCCATGTTCGAACGATGGCGCTGGACGTTCATGATAGGAGAAGATCAGTTCCTCATGTGCTCCGATGAGATAAGTTGGATTAAAGCAGCTCGGTTTCTCCTCCTGCATAGCGTAATGATAGAAGATATAGCTGCTGTACTTCGACGGTTTCAATTGCGCAAGCATACCGACTCGCTCACGGCCGGAATGTAGTCGATCTTCCCTCATCTCCGGTTCACCATCGTGGTAGATATCGATCATCGAAACGGCATACCGCTGCACGCCTTCAAAACCGCCCGGCCATGTCTCCAGCAACTGCTTGCACGCCATTGGCCATTCCCATTCGCAGCTTTCGCTCGTCATTTCAAAATAAAGAAATACACCGCTCCCCCTCGCAAAAATCGAGCAGCTCACGATACCCTGCCCCCGAAGTTCGTGCTGCCAGCTTGCTGCTGCTTCGGCTAAAGCGAACGTGAAGTCCACTTCGCAGCCTTCCTTCACCTGAGCCCTATACATCCTTCTCATCATGATAGTATCGGGTAGAATCGACTAGCGTTGCCCGCACGAATCTTTCCCTTCTCCTCCTCTGCAAGGTCATCAGGAAACACCGCCTCGAACAGATCAATGACGTCCCTATAGCCTCCTGCCTGCAAGGCCACAGGCCAATCACTGCCAAACAGCAGTCGATCGCTGCCGAACAACTGAACCAATGGATCGATGTAAGGCCGAAGCCTCTCAGGATGAAATCCGCCTGCCATTGTGATCATTCCGGACAGCTTAACCGCCACGCCTGGAAGCTGGGCTAACCGCTTCATACCTATTAGCCACGTTTCCTGACGCTGCTCCCGAATGTCCGGACAACCCAGATGGTTTACTACCGACTTGAGCTGCGGCATCTCCTCCAAATACGATGCTACAGCTGAAAGGTCTCCGGGCTGTACGAGCAGATCCAGCGTGAGATCAGCCTGCATCAGCGCAGCGAACGCCGACCGCAGCTTGTTCCGCTCGGCCTCGGACCGTTCAGAACGAAATGCGCTGCCGCTTAATCGAATGCCGGTAAAGCGCGGATTGGCTTTTAATAACTCAAGCTGCTCGTGAAAAAGATCCCCGAACGGATCAAGCCCTCCGCACACACCGGATATCACCGGCCAGGTCTGAGCTAGCTCCAGCAGGAATACCGCCTCCTCCGCACTAACGGCAGCCTGTACGGCTACAAGCCCATTAACACCGAAAGCGCCCAGCTCAGGAAGCAGCTGCTCTGGCAGGTAGTCTTTAAAGAGCAGCTCATTCTCAGGCTTCAACCAACCATAATCACCACGCGATGGCTTCCAAAAATGAACGTGGCAATCTATGTACATTCCGCTTCCCCTTCCTCTCCTCTACGCCCAACCAATAGATCAGCGGCATAAGGGTTCGGCCACGGCATATCATAATTCGGCGAGTTGACGTAACGGTTCATGCCAAGCTTAAGCCTAATGCCGGAACCTCGCTTAAGATTTACCGCCAGCCATTTACCTTGGAGCTCCATATGCGAGCCTTGCGGACACCCGTTTGCGTCGATTCGCTGAGCACTGGTGAATTCGTGTTCTCCAAAGCCTCCTGCTTGAATGACGACCTCGCGTTCATCAAACATGCTCGTATTGCAGAGCTGCAGCGTCACGCTGTCTGTTGTAAGCGCCTCCACAAGCGCAGATACGCCTTGGGGAAGACCTGGCCGCCTCTCCTGGGAATCAAAGTAGCGTACCCTGGCATGCTGCAGACCGCCGTGCGAAATATGCATCGGTCCCCCCATTGTCAGCTGTACAAGCGACTCAAAATATAGCGGGCACATTTCTTGCCAGATATGAATGTTAGAAAAGTCTCCGTCAGCAAAATCGCTTTTCCACCCATGCGGGTCGCCTTGGTCCGATCGCATTTTCTCCAACTGCCGACCGACCAACTCCATATTAGCGGCCAGTATCCGTTTCGGATAGTCTGGGTTGAACCCCCGAATGTACTGGAACCAAGGCTCTGTGTTGCCGATATAGTGCTTCGTTTCCCTTCCTGTCCGGCTGTCTCTTCCTGATACAACAGGCACAGTAATTTCATTCCAATCGTGATCCTTTGGAATCCGTTCTAGACGCTCTAAATCCTCGTCTGCCATGGACATCGTCCACAAGTAGACTGGGTATTTCGGCAGCGCCTTCCGCCAATCGTACCAGCCATTATCCCCGTGTTTATTCGGCACGAGTACCTGGCCGTTCTCTTCCCGCCGCAGCGCCCAATTGGCATCAAGCTGGGAACGAGCTAACTCAAGCTGGTTCATATCTCCAGTAAGTAAAACGGCGTTCATACACGCATTCGTCAGCGGCTCAATGATGGTCATAAAGCCATGTGGCCATCTCCATCCGTAGTAGCCTCCCCACCATTTGCCCCCGTTGTACTCGCCGATTAAACCTGACAACCCGACATTATCGGGAATAATTCCTCCGTTAGTACGGGTACGTTCTTCCCATGCTGCAAGATAATCCACCACCCAATCGCTGAGGGTTGCGTCTCCAGTATGCATGAAGGCGTGCGCAATCAATCCGGTTGCATTCAAATTCAGTGGAACGTCTCCCCGGTTCATTCGCTCATTCATCATTGCAATCATCTTCTGATAGACTTCATCGTTGGACCAAGGGCATTTGCCGCTCGCAAAATCGACGCCAGGAATATCTTCATACGGTGCCGGATAGTGGTCGAGAATGCTGCGATGCGTGACCCAATCCTCTTCCGACACCTTGAACCGCGGACCTTTACTTCCGTTCAAGGGAGATCGGATAAGCTTCTGCTCTTTATCATAATTGGGAGCATCCGGGTCGTCTCCCGTATACATGTTGGCAAATCGTACTGCTCTCTGCCTGTCCTTGTTTGTAACGGGACCAGCAAGTCCCAGAAAGTACAAAAATAAATAACCTTCACCATGATGCATCCAATCATAGTAAGCATCGAATTCTCGGGAAATTTGTCCATACTCGGTCCATTGCCAAGTAATCCCTTCCCAAATCTTACGGGATACCTCATGAAGCTCGCGACTGCCCCCTAATACATAGAGCAAAGCTAGATTCATGAACCCTTCATAGGGGTCATCCGAACCGTCCATACCTGGCCATTCCTTCTGCCAAATCAGACTCCCATCCGGCTGTGTGTAGCGCTCTACAAACTCCTTCGCCGCCTGATTCAGCGTAGCAAATAACCACTGTTCCTGCAGGGCCCACTCTGGTGGAGCCATTCGTTCTTCCGCTACAATCCTTGGCAGCGTGTTTCCTTGTGTATTCACTTCGATTCCTCCTTCTCCGCCGGAAATAAACTTTTGCCCTGAAATAAGGCGTATACACTTGCCAGTTCCTCTGGATCTAGTCCCTGGCCATCGCAAAATGCTAAGTTCGTGCGCAGCACTTCCGGTGTGGCAGCCCCAGTCAAGGTCACGTGAATGGCAGGATGCGAAAGACTGAAGCGCATGGCTGGCTCGACAAGACCATATGGCTCTGTTTTACGCAAAAACGTGAGCTGCTCCATCCGCTTCGTTGCTTCGTACACAAGGTTAGGCCTCAAAAACGGTGCCGGCGTATCGGCAAGCAGACCCAGTCCGAGCACACTGCCGTTAATAACGCCAATCTCCTTCTCTGCTGCGAGCGGGAGCACTTCGTCTTTCGCCGTATGATCAATCAGCATATATCGCGTATAGAACTGGATACTGTCAAACCGATTTAGCCGAACATAACGCTCCAGAAGTGACAATATTCTTGTCGAAACCCCGATATAGCGAATCTTGCCATCATCCCGCAGCTTCTCCAGGGCCGGCAACGTCTCGTTCATAATCGTTTCATAAGGAACCTGCTCCACATCATGAATTTGAAGCAGATCGATCCACTCGGTTTGGAGCCGCTCCAAACTATCCTCAACGGAGCGAATCGTCGTCGCATAATCAAACGATTCGCCCGGACCTACTGCCTTTGATGCTAACACGACCTCGTTTCTTCTGCCGCCGTTCAGCGCCCTGCCAATTCGACGCTCCGATTCCCCTCTGCCATAGCTCGGTGCCGTGTCAATAAAATTGATGCCGCTATCCAACGCCTCATGGATCATCTTCTCGACGCCTTGTTCATCCGCAGGTCCAAAAACCCCTCCAAGGGGTGCGCCGCCGAGCCCGAGTTTCGATACGCGAAGTCCTGTTCGGCCGAATGTAGTATACTCCATTTCTGTATCCCTCCTACTGTAAATTGTAGTGTTCATCCTTTATAATCAAAATAGCCAGAGTTCCCCATCTTATGGCATATCTTCTCTATTTGAGGAAGAGGCGAGGGCAACACGTGGAATTTATTTATACCGAACCGATCGGTTTGACTGATCTGGCTGTGCTCGAGGTCGGCACGCAAAGTTGTCTACCTGACATGACATTTGGGCCCAGCGTAAGAGATATGTACATTCTTCATTACATTCACAGCGGGTATGGAACTTACTCGACGGGCGGTCGAACAGAACCCATTGGTCCTGGCGAATTGTTCCTCGTTATGCCAGACACCGTCCACTCGTATTGTGCCGATCCTCATGAGCCCTGGAGCTACTCTTGGTTCGGCTTTGTCGGGACGTTTGCCCCCCGTCTGGTCGAACTAGCCGGATTCACTGTCCTGTCTCCTGTCCGAACAGCTGACTCGTCATTGCCTATTGAATCTCTTTTTGGCAATTTAATGAGGCTGCGTAAGGAACCTGCTAAAGAGCTCCTTCTGACCGCTCTGCTGTACCAAATATTCGGTACGCTAGCCATACCGGACGATGCGCCACCACTTAGAGCTGATGTCGGACACCACGTACGTAATGCCGTTTCGTATATGAACACCCGCTATGCCGATCGCATCAGTCTAAACGAAATCGCTGAGCATGTAGGGCTAGACACCAAATACTTGTGCCGTCTCTTCCAGCAGCGCCTTTCCATGTCCCCTTACCGATATTTGACCGATGTTCGGATGAGAAAAGCTTGCCGTCTACTCCGCAGGCAGCTTCTCAGCATCGCCGAAATTGCCCTATCCGTGGGCTACCAAGACCCCCTCATGTTCTCACGCATGTTTAAACGAACAATTGGTATTTCGCCGACAGCTTACAGGGAGAAGGCGAAATTGGAGAGTGGAACTGAGATTTATTGAATGAGAAAACGACGTGAGGGCTCGGTATGAATGATCGAGACGTGGACACGGGATTTCGCCGCGGAGACGTTGTTGGTGGCGTTTGTCAATTGAGAGGGGCTCGTGATTCACTAATTTGATTAACTGGAATATATACAGCTATCTGTGAGAAATTTCCTCGAAAATTTGATTTAACTGTAAAACATGTAGTTATAAAAGCCTTTGTTGATCAAATTGGGTAAAATGGTCGAAATTACCTACATATTTTCCATCTATCCTGCATTAGTTTCGAAAATCGCAATATTTAACTACAGAAAATCCATCTATTTATTTGGCACACAGGAGAATTACGAAACTCCCATCCGATAGATTCACTTTAATGACTCAGGAAAACATACTTCTACTTCTCTCCTTTCACCCTAATAGCTCGACTCGCAACCAGCATGCCACACATCAGCAAAATGCAAAAAAAAGCCCACTACAGCACATTCGCTTTAGTGGGCTTGTCTCGTCAATCAAAATCGTAGCGTTCCTCGTTCCAAGGATTTCCGTACATATGGTAACCATTCCGCTCCCAAAATCCTGGCTTATCCTTCGCCATAAACTCAATACCACGCAGCCATTTGGCGCTTTTCCAGAAATAGAGATGCGGAACCACCATACGTACAGGTGCTCCGTGGTCAGGTGTTAGCAGCACGCCATTATGGCGGATGCCTAGAAAAGACGTCTCCAAAAGGAAATCTTCCAGTGGAAGATTTGTCGTCCACCCATGCTCAGCATGCAGCATCACATGCGTTGCTTCTGGCTTCAGCTTCACTTTGCTTATCAGCTCGGACACAGCAATACCTTCCCACACATTGTCCAACTTGGACCATGTAGTCACACAGTGAATGTCATTCTTAAATTCCTTGCGTGGCAGTGCCATAAAATCCTTATACGAAATGGTGAACTCTTCTTCCACCAAGCCGAACAAACGCAAATCCCATTTGCTCATGTCGTTGTAGTAGGGCACGGACCCATAGTGCAGCACAGGCCAGCCTTGTGTCAGCGTTTGCCCAGGAGGAACACGATCGTTCGGATCCTGCGGCAGCTTTTGCCCAAATTGCATGGAAAAACCTCCATCCGTTCTACTTTCATCGAAATCAAACAAACTTAGTCGTTACCGATATAAGAACCGTATTCCGCAGCGCTCAATAAGCCTTCCAAGGCTTCAGGTCCTGAGATTTCTACCTCAACCATCCAGCCTTCACCGAAAGATGCTGTATTTACCAGTTCTGGCGAGCCTTCCAATGTACTGTTCACAGCCGTTACTTTGCCTGATACCGGGCAGAAAATATCCGAAACCGTTTTGACCGACTCCACACTCCCAATACTCTCATTCGCTGTTACAGAAGCGCCCACTTTCGGGAGCTCTACGAATACAATATCACCCAATTGATCTTGTGCAAAATCGGTAATCCCTATGCGAACCACCGTATCCGATAGCTTCTCTACCCACTCGTGCTCTTTGGTGTATAACAAATTGGCTTGTACGTTGCTCATCAGTCCACGCCTCACTTACTTACAAATTTTGCTTTTAGCTTAATCTACTGTGAACATCAAAGTCAAGACGGCTGTCCTAGAAGCTGTGAAAGGAACGGGTATAACCTCCACTGACCATCCAAATCAAAAGTTATTGTTGACAATTCACACCAATTTAGACACATAATAAAGTTAAATAGGCTAATTAAATATTGGCGAATGAGGATACAGGGAGAGACTGCTGAGCACGTTGCAGCGCCGAAGGAGTAAGCCCAGAGCGGTGAATCTCTCAGGCAAAAGGACCTGTATCGGACGCGACTCTGGAGAGCTTCGAACACTCGTTAATCACGGGAAATCGGACACCCAAGGGGAAACTTAACGGTGAGATGCATAGATTCTCCCGTTCTAGGCAACTCTCAGGTATAAAGGACAGGGGCAAAAGGTATGTTTGTGTTGCATACTTTTTGCTCCTATTTGTGTTTTCGAAATATAACCAACGGTAAATAAGTCGAATAAAAGTGAGGTTATTTGCATGCTGAAACGAACACCGCTCTTCCCGATTTACGCAGAATATGGCGCGCGAATCATTGATTTTGGCGGCTGGGAGCTGCCCGTACAATTCACTGGCATTCAAAAAGAGCATGATGCTGTCAGGGGGCAGGCGGGCCTTTTTGATGTGTCGCATATGGGCGAAGTACGCGTTCAAGGCCCGGATGCTTTCGCATTTGTACAACACGTCACGACGAATGATGTGTCCAAACTGGTAGAAGGACAGTGCCAGTACAGCCTCCTATGCTACCCGAGTGGTGGTGTAGTTGATGATCTGCTCGTTTACAAGTTCAGTGACAATGATTACATGCTCGTTATCAATGCCTCTAATATCGAGAAAGACATCGCTTGGCTGCAGCAGCACCTGACAGGTCAGGTCGAGCTGAGCAACATTTCTGATGATACTGCCTTGCTGGCTCTACAAGGTCCTCAGGCAATTACCATTTTAGCGAAATTGACAGACGCACCACTTCAGACTTTAAAGACCTTTCATTTCCTTCCTGATGTAAAAGTTGGAGATGTGAAAGTGCTGCTTTCCCGTACTGGGTATACAGGTGAAGATGGTTTCGAGCTTTATGTCGATCAAAAGGATGCCATCCCCTTATGGCGGAAACTGCTTGAAGCAGGCGAGGAGCATGGACTCCTTCCAACAGGTTTAGGCGCTCGAGATACGCTTCGCTTTGAAGCGCGACTCCCCCTTTACGGACAGGAGCTATCCTCCGAGATTTCGCCGCTTGAGGCGGGGCTTTCCTTTTTTGTAAAGCTGGGTAAAGGTGATTTCATCGGACGTGATGCCCTATTGGAGCAAAAAACAAACGGCATCCCCCGCAAGCTTGTCGGTATTGAAATGCAAGAACGCGGCATTCCGCGTCCTCATTATGCCGTTTACGCTGAAGGTAAACAGATCGGTGAAGTAACAACAGGGACGCAATCTCCAACGTACAAAACGAATGTCGGCTTAGCTCTGATTGATGCCGCGTATAGCACCCTAGGTGCGGAAGTGTTTGTAGAGATTAGAGGCACGCAAGTGAAAGCTTCAGTCGTCTCTACCCCTTTTCACAAAAAGAAATAATCCCCGAATCCGGGTCGGAAGGAGCATCTTCGGTTATGAAACATCGTTATTTGCCTATTACGGAACAGGATCAAAAGGAAATGCTAAAGACCATCGGCATCTCCTCCATGGAAGAGATGTTTAGCGATATCCCGCAGGGGGTGCGGTTTCAGGGTGAACTGCAAGTGGGGAATGCCCTCAGTGAGCAGGGATTACTTCGATATATGCGCGAGTTGGCGGGGCGCAATGCGGATTTCCAGCGCTACGCCAGCTTTCTCGGCGCTGGCATCTACGATCATCACCTTCCGGTGGTGATCAATCATGTCATCTCACGCTCAGAATTCTACACAGCGTACACGCCTTATCAACCAGAAATTAGCCAGGGGGAATTGCAGGCTATTTTTGAGTTTCAGTCGTACATCTGTGAGCTCACCGGCATGGCCGTGGCGAACGCCTCGATGTACGATGGCGCCACAGCGCTGGCCGAAGCTGGCGCACTAGCCAGCGGCGCGACGAAGCGCAGCCGTCTGCTCGTGTCGCGCGCGGTGCACCCGGAAGCGCGCGCCGTGTTGCGCACGTCCGCCCGCGGGCTGAACTTGGACGTCGTCGAGATCGCGGTTACATCCGAAGGTGTAACCGATCTGGACGATCTCGCGTCCAAGCTCGAGAGCGACGCTGCCGCCGTCATCCTCCAATCGCCGAATTTCTTCGGCTGCTTGGAGGATCTCGCGGCTGTGGAGCCGCTCGCGCACGGCGCGGGCGCACTGCTCGTCGTGAGCGCGAATCCGCTCACGCTCGGGCTGCTCGAAGCGCCGGGCAAGCTCGGCGCTGACATCGTCGTCGGCGATTGCCAGCCGCTCGGCATCCCAGCTGCGCTGGGAGGACCGAGCTGCGGCTACTTCGCCGTCGCGGAGAGCTGGATGCGCCGCATGCCGGGGCGCATCGTGGGCCAAACCGTGGACCGCGATGGCAAGCGCGGTTTCGTGCTTACGCTGCAAGCGCGGGAGCAGCATATACGACGTGAGAAAGCCACGTCGAATATCTGCTCCAACCAAGCGCTTCTCGCGCTTTGCGCATCCGTGTACTTGTCCACGATGGGCAAACAAGGCATTCAGGACGTTGGCACGCTTAACGTCCGCAAAGCCCATTACGCGGCGAATCGCCTAACCGCGTCATCCAAGCTGGAGCTGCCCTTCGCAGGCAGCTACTTTAATGAATTTGCCGTCAAGCTGCCGGACGGCACGAATATCGAGGAGCTGAATCGCCAGCTCCTCCAGCGCAATATGATCGGCGGCTACGATCTCGGCCGCGACTATCCAGAGCTAGCCGGCCATATGTTAATCGCCGTCACCGAGCAACGAACACGCGAAGACATTGATGCCTTCGCAGCCGCATTGGAGGAACTCGTATGAACAACGAAAAAGCACTTATTTTCGAAATGAGCCATCCTGGACGCGTCGCCTATTCCTTACCCGAATCGGATGTTCCCGACATGAACATCGATGAACTTCTTCCTGCCAAATTTCGCCGGCAGCTAGAACCTGACCTGCCCGAAGTATATGAAGTCGATGTCATCCGCCACTACACGGCGCTTTCTCGTCGCAACTTCGGTGTGGATAATGGTTTCTATCCGTTAGGCTCATGTACGATGAAATATAATCCCAAAATCAACGAAGACGTCGCCCGCTTCCCCGGCTTCGCCCATATTCACCCGTATCAGCCAGAGGAATCGATACAAGGTGCCATGGAGCTGCTGTACAATCTCCAGCATGATCTCGAAGCGATCACGGGAATGGATCGCGTAACCTTGCAGCCTGCGGCTGGGGCTCATGGTGAATGGACGGGACTCATGATGATCCGCTCTTATCACGAAAGCCGCGGCGAGCATCGTACCAAGGTTATCTGTCCGGATTCCGCGCATGGCACGAATCCAGCCAGTGCAACAGTTGCTGGATTCCAAACGGTGACGATTAAATCTGATGAGCGCGGCCTCGTGAATCTCGACGAGTTGCGCCGTGCCGTCGGTTCCGATACAGCCGCTCTCATGTTGACGAACCCGAACACCCTCGGTTTGTTCGAAGAACAAATCGTCGAGATCGCCGAAATCGTGCATGCCGCAGGCGGACTGCTCTACTATGATGGCGCGAACGCGAATGCCATTATGGGCATCACGCGACCAGGGGACATGGGCTTCGATGTCGTCCATCTCAACCTGCACAAAACCATGAGCACACCGCACGGTGGCGGCGGCCCTGGCGCTGGCCCTGTCGGCGTCAAAGAGCGGCTAATTCCCTTTTTGCCAACACCACTTGTCGCCAAACGGGAGGATAACAGCTTCTATTTCGACTACAACTATCCACAGTCCATCGGTCGCGTCAAAGGCTACTACGGCAACTTCGGCATCCTCGTGCGTGCCTATACCTACATTCGTACGCTCGGTCCGGAAGGCTTGCGCAAAGTATCCGAATACGCTGTGTTGAACGCCAACTATATGCTAGCTCGGTTAACGCCGTATTTCGATGTTCCGCATCCCCGCTTCTGCAAGCACGAATTCGTGCTATCTGGGAATCGCCAGAAGAAGCTGGGCGTACGTACACTCGATATTGCCAAAAGACTGCTCGACTTCGGCTACCACCCGCCAACGATCTACTTCCCGCTCAGCGTGGAAGAATGTATTATGATCGAGCCAACGGAAACAGAAAGCAAGCAAACCTTGGATAGCTTCATCGATACGATGATCGCCATCGCCAAAGAAGCAGAAGAGACGCCAGAGTTGGTTAAAAATGCCCCTTACACGACGGTCGTCAGTCGGATGGATGAGGCATTGGCCGCTCGGAAGCCAGTTCTGAACTGTACGTGCGGGTAATCACAAACCACATACATCTGAATCACGTAATGCGTGAAAAGGCTGATTCCAGAAGTAGATAGCTACTTTTGGAATCAGCCTTTTTATGTCCGTCGGGCTATTTGCACTCATTTGCAATCATTAGTCCGAAATAATCGAACTAAATGGCATCCAGTCCCACCCGATGATCGATTAGTTCGATTTTACCGAACTATTTCACCAATTTCCGAGGTGACCGCCGGTATCGGGCATTTTAAGTAGGCCAAATCGGACTACTGCTGCTAATCTCTTCCAAATCTCCTATTTAAGCAGGAAAATTCGAACTAATCGACTTCCACAATCTCACAACAACTGTCGTCAGTAGGTTGGATGAGAGATTGTCCACAGTCGGTTGGATGTAGGGTTAGTCTCTCTTACACCGACAGCTTCTCCACCAGCTCATGCGAAGCCAGCACCCGATCCCCCCGAATGCCGCAAGCATTCGGATTATCCAGTGAATCCAAGAAATGCTGGACGACACCAGCGAATCCTCTACGCTCCAGCACCGTGTCCCAGCTGCCGAAGGTGCGCAGGCGCGGAGCGGCATTCCTATCATAAAAGACCGCTGACTCCAAATTCGTCACCTCGACAGATCTTCCGCTGCCATGCAGCTCCACCTTTTCCAAATCAACGCCAGCGAGTCTAACCATACTATAGGAACCTGTCGCCGAACCAAAACCTAGCGTGCCAGAGGCATGCAGCAGCTTGCCGCTATCATCTATTTGTTGATGGGAGGCCCTCACTTCGTAGGAGCTTTCTCCTAACCAAAGTAACGTGTCCAGCATGTGGATCAGATCATCATACAACGTTTCTTTGGCGCTATGTCCTTGCAGCTTGGTACGATGTTTGACGGCTGAAGCCACATCAAATCCGCCCGCTTCCTGTAACCATGCCTTGGCCTCCATGTAAAGAGGAGCATAGCGACGGTTAAAACCCGCAGCTAGCAGCACACCTTTGCGCTCCGCATAGGAAGCCATCTCCACCGATTCTGCCCAAGTATACGAAAGCGGTTTATCTACATATACGGCAACGCCATGCAACATACATTTCATAGCAATATCATAATGCGTTGACGTCGGACTATGTACGAAAACAGCATCCAACCCAAGCGCTAATAATTCATCCAATTGTGTCGTTCCGAAAGGTACTCTATACTTTATTTTCATACGTTCAACGGTCGCAGCCGTAGAGCTCATAATGCCAACAAGGTCCACCCGTTCATTGACGGAAAGCAGCGGTAAGTATACTTTTTGCGCAATATCGCCTAGGCCGATGAGGCCAATCCTTTTTTTGGACATGCTAAACGCCACTCCTTATCTCTGTTCGTAATACATAACGTCCTACCCACAAGCCAAGTATGAGCAAGATAGCGCCAACTATCGTGGATACGCCATACACCTGCACCCACTCAGGTTGATCCACAATTAGTGCGTAAATCTTCCCGCCTGCAACAGGTCCCAAGAAAGCCGCAAAGCCTGTAATCGCCGAGTAGGTGGCAATATACATCGGACGCTCACTCTTTGGCGTATCCCCAATTGTAAAAGCAAAAACCATTTGATTGAAGCCTCCCAAGCCAATGCCGAGCACGATATGAACCAAGAACAGCACGACAACAGCTGGAATGAAGGCGATAGCTCCCCATAGTAAACAAGCTAACGCAATGATCGGTAACGACCATAATAGCAAAGTTTGCGCCGAGAATCGAGCATTCAAATTTCCCCAAACATAATAGCTAGCCATCATGACTAAGGTATGTACCACTGTAATATAGGAAACAGTTCCATAGGAAATGTTCATCAACTTCAGCATGACGTAGGAGAAAAGAGGCACGGTCAATCCTTGTACGAAGAGGAAGGCAGCTAGAAAAATAATCGCTTTAAGAAATGCACGATCCATTAATGGCTTCTGGAGCATACCCACTGGGTTGGATGCTGTTGAAGGCTCGAAAGGCGGATTCGGGTATAAAAAGTAAGCAATTACGTTAAGAACCACACAGACACTTACGATCATGAAAATGTAATTGAAACCCGTCTCTCCTGGATACTTATCGAGAATCTGACCGCCCACGAATAGCGCCAGCGAGCTCACGCCACCCAGAATCGTATTGCGTAGTCCAAAATAACGTCCACGTATCGGTCCAGGTACCGCATCACTAATCAGTGAGGTCCACACAATTCCCCCAGCCGCATTCCCTAGATGCGCAGCAGTGTACAGAATCATATAAGTGACCACCCAATACTCTTGCGGTAAGACAAAAGGAATTAAACCTACACAAGCCCATAATACACGATGGGTAGATCCAAAAATAATCAACATGCGCTTCCGATTTCGGAATTTCTGCATGACGACCGCCATCGCAATTTGCACGATATTCACGACTGTCGTGATCGCTAGAATAAGTCCTATCTCGGTGGAGCTTGCGCCCAAGTAAATCAAGTAACCGGTTAGGAACGGTCCGCCAAGCAGTTGAAAAATAATAACAGCAGGAAAGCCCTCAAATGTCGCGACGAGCAAACTTTTACGGTAGGTGGACATTTTTTTCTTCGGTTTGCGCGCGTTTGGATCAAATAGTTTCATAGGCATAAAACTCCTTTTGTCTGTCTAGCAAGGTTGCAGGATCTAATAGTTTACAACCTATGGGTTGCATATGTTAAAATAGGAGAGACTACCTAATCTATCATGTCAGGCGGGATCATCGTAAACTTATGAAACCTAAATATTGGGGTTTGCTGGCAACATTGTTGCTCTTTTTGATTTTCATTGTACTCTCTATGAAATTTGAGTCAACTACTTATTTGTATATCGCTAGTGTTTGCCCGATTCTTGTCGTGCCTTTTTTACCTGATATCCGCGTGAATCAATATATTAAGCCCAAAGGGAATGGCGCTGTACGCCTTATTTCGATGGAAAACAAGGACGGCGGAGATACTGATTTTCTCGTGATTCTTTTTGAACCAGGTTATGTCAAATGGAATGGCGGCAAGCTTTTCTTCAATTTGGCAGATAACATGAAAGATGTGTATGTCAAGCCAGATCCATTTGCGGCAACGCTTACCGTACTCAAATACGATCTGTTCAAGCATCGTCGCAAGAAACACTGGATCGGCATTTCCTTATCCCAGCTCGAGCAGCGCACTGAACAGCTCTCTTATACAACCAATGAAGTAAATCGCCTAATTATTCGTACTTCGGATATTGAAGAATTGCTGCAAACCAACTTTAAACAAGCCGCCTCAGTGGGCCAACAGGTTGGGGCCTAATAGCCGCATAATATAAAAATCACCCAACGCTTGAGATCTCTGCCTACACATAACAAGTAGGTCAGAGAGGTTTCAAGCGTGGGTGATTTTTTTTGAAAAGATTAAGTGAGGAGCTCCCCGCACAAATACGCCGCTAACGTACGAACCATAACACCGGTTGCCCCTTTGGGCTCGATGCCTTTGGCCGACCATAGCCAAGCTGTGCCACCGGTATCCAGATGGATCCACGGCGTTTCTTCCGCGAAGTATCCAATGAACAGCCCCGCTGTAATTGCGCCTGCCCAACGGTCAGAGGAGGTCGCGTTTTTGATATCCGCTACGTCACTTTTCAACATCGCACGGTATTCTGGATAGTTCGGAAGCTGCCATACTTTCTCACCAGCAGCCCCTGCTGCTTGCAGAAATGGCTTTATGAATTCATCGTCATTCGTAACAGCCCCTGTTGCGATATCAGCAAACGAGATCAAAATTGCGCCCGTTAATGTCGCTACGTCGATCAGGCGGTTCGCCCCTTGCGCTTTCGCGTAGGTGATTCCCTCTGCCAAAATAATACGACCCTCCGCGTCGGTATTCAGCACCTCCACGGAATGCCCGCTGAGCATCGTGACGATGTCACCAGGACGGTATGCCGTACCTGACGTCATATTCTCCGCTGCGGGAATAACCACAACCAGATTCACCTTCGGCTTCAATTGACCGACGACGTGCAGAGCACCGAGCAGAGTGGCGGCTCCGCCCATATCACTGATCATTTCTTCCATGCCGTCGGGCTTTTTCATCGAGATACCGCCGGTATCGAAGGTCACGCCCTTGCCGACGAGGCCCAGCACGTCGGCATTGCCCGGATCACCCGTGTAACGCAGGGTGATCATGCGGGGCGGGTGGACGCTGCCCGCGCCCACCGCCGTGAGGCCGCCCATCCCGCGGGCGGCGATTTCGTGCTCATCCAGCACTTCTATGGCGAAGCCATAGTGCTGGGCGAGTTTGATGGATTCCTCTGCGAGGGAAGCCGGCACAAGCTTGTTGCCCGGGAGGTTCGTGAGATCCCGGGCATAGTTCGTGCCCTCCGCAACCGCCTCAGCGGCTGCGATCGCTTGCTTCAGAAGCGCTGCATCCGCAGCCGCTTCTGTGAGCAACACCGCCTGGCGCAGCTCTGCGCGCGCAGGCTCGTTCTTGCGGTACGCCGCGATGCGGTACGTACCGAGGAGCAGCCCTTCGGTCAGCGCCGAGGCGGCTGACCGGGTGTCGAACCCGCTTGGCAGCTTCAGCGCCAAGCGTTCGAACTGCAGCGCGAGCATCTTGCGCGCTGCAAAGACCGCGGCTGCGCGCAGCGTATCGCGCGTGATTGCGGGGCCGAGCCCCGCAATCAGCACGTACGCGTACGGCAGCAGCCCGTGGGTCGGCAGCGCCTCGAGCTCGCCTGAGGCGCCCGTGAATAGGCCCTTTGCGCGCAAGCGCTCAAGGGCCTGGTCGAGCTGCGGCTGGCCGAGGACGCCGTCCTGGCGCAGCTCCGCTTCCGTGAGGCAGACGAGAATCGCGTCTGCCCCTATTGTGTTATCTAGCAACGAGGTGTAAACCTCTGTTGTAACATTCGTTATTTTTGTAAACATAGGAAATGATCCCTACCCTCGTCCGTATTTCAATTCTTACTTGTGGTCTTCCCACTATTCGTCACTCAAGGCGATACCTATTTCCTGTATTGCTTCCCTGTCTTGCTTCCCTCTCCGATTGCCCCACCAACTAACTGGAAAAACTCCAGTTAATTTCTTCCCTTCACGCCGAAAATTCCATTTAACTGGAAAACCTCCAGTTATTCTCCGCCTATCTGCTGATTCCAAGCCAATCTAGCCATATTAACTACATAAAATCCATCTATTCCTCTAAACCTCTGTTTTTAGTCAAAATTAGATGTATTTTTTCCAGTTATTCGTCTAAACTGACCAACTAACTGGACCCGCCTGTCCGTGCACGAACCCATCATACAGTAACGGTCCCTACTTTTTTGGCAGCCTCTCCCCTAATAAAACGAAGCAGCCTTCTGCACCACCGACGACATCGGAAGTTGGTACGGACACTTCGCTTCACATAGTGGGACCACTTTACAAGGATCATGGTCTGCACAGCTTGTTATTTTTTCCTGATGCCGCTTGAAAAATCCATCCCCCTTCGGCAACAAGCCGAATTTCTCCCTGAACTTACTCGCGATCATCACGTCAGGGATCGGTATTTCCAAAGGACAAGAGCAATAATTACACCGTCTGCAATCGTGCTCACCTAATTCAAGTGCAAGCTGTTCTAGCTCACGGCGCTCCTCTGGGCCTACTTCCCTTTGTTGCGCGTCCAAATTCTCTTGTACTTCCTTAACGCTGACCATCCCAGAAATCGTCACATGCACATCTTGGCTATACGGATAGCGGATTGCCCGATCCACGGGTTGAATGAATCCACCTGACAAGGGTTTCATCGCTACCCGCATCAAGTCCATCTCTGCCGCTTTGGGAATTAGCTCATCCAAGGCGAAAGGCTGTGCCAAGTTAAGATGAAATAATATTTGCGAGAATTGCTCATTCGCGATCCATTTAACAAGTAGATCTGGACGATGTCCCGAAATGCCGATAAAACGCACTTTACCCTCTCGCTGAGCTTCTAACGCAGCCTCGTAGGCTCCACCGACTTCCATCGCTTTCTTGTATTCCGTTACATTATTCACATAGTGAATTTGTAATAAATCAACATGATCGGTCTTCATGCGTACCAAGCTTCGCTCAATTTCCGCTTTCGCAGTAGCGTAATCGCGTGCCCCCGTTTTCGTTGCCAGGAAATATTCCTGTCTTCGATGCGAGATACACTCTCCGATAATTTCTTCACTATTCCTATAAGCTGCCGCAGTATCTATGTAATTAATGCCATGATCCAAAGCATAATTAAGCGCTTCTCTCGCTTGTTCCAAGGGTACGCTAGGCAAATTCATGGCGCCAAACCCTAATGACGACACTTTATAACCTGACTTCCCAAATGTTGAATATTTCAAGCCCTATTCCCCCTCAGGTTTGCTGGTTCACTACCAGATTAACTTGCTCTTCTTCCTCATGCTCTCCCGCAAGAGCTTTCCTTCTTCACTTCAATATTGTAATACAAGTCAGTTCTACTTTCCATGCTGTTCACTAGGTTGCTTACATGCAAAAACACCTGAGACAAATGCCTCAGGTGCTCTTTCTTTAACGTCTTCCCTCATTTTGATTACCATTGTCGTCCCGGTCATTGTTTCCCCAGTCCCAATTAATACCTGGGAATTTTGGGTTTATCGTGGGTTTACTTGAACTTGTTGGTTTCACTGTAGGCTTCGCAGTTACCTTAGGTGTCGATGTTGCCTTTGGTGTTGATGTTGCTTTTGGTGTTGGCGTTGCCTGTGGTGTAGCTGTAGGTTTCTTCGTTACCGTTGGTTTCTTCCCATCGTCGTCATCATCCTTGCGACCCGGCTTTGGGGTTGGTTTGTGATCATCTTTATTATCGTTATTGTTCTTATCGTTTCCGTTGTTCTTGTCATTACCGTTGTTCTTACCATTGTTATTATTATCGTTGTTATTATTTCTACCGTTATTGTCATTCTTGTCTCTATCATTCTTCGATGTTGGTGTCGGCGTCGGTTTCTTAGTCACTTTGCCTGGGGTATTACTCCCTGCGTTGTTACCCTTGCCGTTGTTATTTTTACTGTCTTTATCATCTTTATTAGGTGAATTACCTGCACCGGATTTGGCAACGGAAGTTTGCCCTGCTCGTTCACTGAGCTTTCCTGACTTCTCATCAGCAAGTAATCTTTGCAAAGAAGACTTATCAATCGGCTTATCCGGTTTAACAAATGTTTGAATACCACCGTTGTCCTTCGCAAGTTGATGAATGGAAGTCGTTTTGATGTCATCCAGCGATACTTTCGCACCATTATCAATGGCATTGAGATAGATCGCATATTTACCTGCGGATACACCACTTGCTTTCGCTTCCTGCCTTACTTCTTGTGGCGCAGCGAAGGCTTGCACTTCATAATTCTTTACTTGATCTGGATGACTGTCTTCGATATGTTTATTGACCTGAGCTTTCAGCTTCGTCGCAATGGCTTCGTCGCTGACCGTTGTTTTGGCTCCTACAACCGTTGAGGAAATGATAATATCTCCTTCGCCTTTGGCCAATGCCCCTTGTTCGGCTTTATCGAGAATATCAGACGTTACAACCTCTAAGGATTTACCTTCAAAAACTAAAGCTTGAATTAAATCCTCACCGTCGGTATTCAGTCCATGCAGGTCACGAACAATCTCATTATTATCGATACCAATCTCAACACTTGGATTAATATCAATCGTTACGTACGCAACAACGCTATTGCCTGGCACGCCGCCAGACAAGGTTGAGACCAGAACGAAACATACAACAATCGCAGCAGCTAATGCTGAAACGACCGCCATTTGCGGTACTTGTAACCGACGCTTCACGGGTGAGTAGAGAATCTCTTCACCTAACTCACAGCTGCGCGTCCCCCTTGGTAACTTATCAAAACGCCCCTCTGAATTCATTACAATAATGGAGCCCTCGCTTAATTCCATTACGATCCCCTTGTTCATGCGCTGTTCTTCCTTTCATTCAACTTTCTTCATCACGAATATGTAAGTAATCCCGTAAATATGGATATGGACCGTTAAAAATAAGTGCAATGGCAATGATGTACTTACGATTTCGTTCCAAGGTCTTTCTAGATACTTGAACTTGCTCGAGCAGCTCTTTAATTGGCAGCTGTCGTTTCGTCAACAGAGTGCGCATAAGCTCTGAATCCTGTGCAAGTGTGCGGCCGATACCGAACAGCATCTGCCTTGAGTCGTCATGCTTGGGGGAGGCATCCGTTAATTCCGAGAAATTAATGTCAAAATCACTTAAGCAGCGATTAAAATCAATAATTTCACTTCGCCTTTCTTCTAAACCCTTCTGCTTCTCATAGGCTTCGATGGCTTGATGAACCTCAATTGGATTCATTAAGTTATCTTCATCATCTTCTTGATCAAACGAGCTATAAGGGATTTGCCCTTTGAAGCGTTGCTCTTTACGAATAAAATCAATGAGCCTTCGCCTAATAACTGTCTCTGCGAAACCAAGAAATGATCTTCCCATAACCGAAGAGTATTGATTAATAGCTTCATTAAAAGCTGCTAAGGCAATGCTAAATTCATCATCTCTTGCTGGATCAATGAATCTCTTGCAAAACCTGCTCGTTACTTTCGCAATATAGGGCTGATAATCTGCAATAAATTGATTCCTTAGTCGTAGGTCTCCCTCTTGAATCTGATGTATAGTTACCTCGAGTGAAGAGGCTTGCGGTTCATTTTTTCCATGGGACTCATTCTTTCCCAGAAACTTTTTGAATAGTACCAGTAGCACCTTTCCACCTCACAGTATAGTAGTTTCGTCCTTATATATAACAATTCGGGGGGTACGTAGGATGAAATATATAAATAATTTGCTGATTCATTATAACATAGATCTCTAAATGAGCACCTACTGGCAAATAAACCCTTGATTACGGTTTCAATTGCTTTATCTATCCTTTATAATATTAAGAAAACCTCTATCACGATGCCCTCTCAGATGAGCAATGTTGAATAGAGGTGGTACGACAGGGGAGGTGTCTCATATGGAAGCAAGCAATAACTTCGGTAAATTTCTTGAAACGTTACGAGGCAAAGCTTCATTGCGTAAAGCAGCTAATAAGAGCGGCCTATCTCATGCATATATTAGAGATTTGGAACTGGGTCGTAATCGAACGACCAATGATGTCATTAAACCTTCTCCTGAAACCTTGAGAAAGTTGGCACAAGCTTATCAATACCCGTATACGGATTTACTTAAAAAGGCAGGATATTTAGAGGAAACTTCCACATGGTCGAAGCCAGGGCAAGCCAATCTGGATACAATCTGGTATGTTGAATTCGGTATCCAATCGATTATCTACTACTCAGAGGACGGCATGCGGGAAGAACAAGTCGAATCTCTCGTGGCCTTCACGCATTTTATTGAAACATTAACAGAGCATCATTTTGTGAAAATGGATATGCATCTTTTCGTAAATCTAAACAAAATAAAAAAGTATGCCTCATCAGAAGGCAAACTTTATTTTGATACATATGAAAATGCACCCTTCATCATTGCCGCAGCAATACCACAGAAGAAGTATCATCAAACTATTCTTGATTATGTTGCATTTAATAATGGACACGCTTTGGATCCAATGGGTAATCCCTGTCCCTCATCGTTGAAAGCCAAGTTCTTTACTTAGCATAACATAGATGAAGAGAATCGTTGCCATACTCAATAGCTGAATAGGCATCACGACACTGAATACATTATCACTTAGAGAATGACGGTAGATCATGCCAATAATAACAACGATCATGTATAAATAAGCCCCGACATTTTCTCGATTGAACGGGATTCTCGTATAATGCGAAAGAAAGGTAAATCCTAATCTCCGCTTATGTAACGTCATCAGAAATGCGATTACCCCCAGCAAAATAAAGAATCGCGTCACACAAAAAAGGGTAAGATCATTTTTAAACACGTTATAAACTTCGTCTTGGGTTAAACTGATGCAAACTATGACTGTCGTAGATATGAGAACTGGCATAATGTATCCCGAAAGTGCTATAAGTAAAGCAGGTACAAACCGATATTTCCATACACACATAAGTAAGATACTTATGATGCAAACCGATATTAAAGGCGAATTATTAATTAATGAGAGCAGTGAGCCTACTAGCACGGCGAGCGATATTTGTTTCCAATATGGCTTTATTCGAATCCGAAATAGCAACAAGGAGAATAAGAGCATGGGAACAAAATGAATGATGGCTAGTATCAATTTTACCCATGTGAACAATTGCGCTTTCCCTCATTTCTAAGCGACAAAATCATGCGATAAGCAACTTGACAATTTTTATGATTACAATTAAAAGTATACAAGATATTCGTACTTTTGCCTTCAATGTGGACTAAGTTGGCTGTTATAGCGTATAAGATGACAAAAGTTCAGCATTTGTCTAGAGAGGATTGGAGTGAGATCCGTACATGAAGCATGGCTTTACAGTCGCCATCGTAGAAGATAACTACTGGGTAGGTCAATTACTTGAAAACTATTGTCAGCAATGTGGATTACAGGTCATTTCGATTGTGTCGGACGGGGAACAATTTCTACGGGATTACGATAAGCTGCAACCTGATATACTTCTCATGGACATTGGGCTTGAAGGTAAAATGGATGGTATCAGCGTTGTGAAAGCCTTACGCCTTTCAGGGTACCAAATGAAGGTAGTTATGGTTAGTGGAACCACGAATACCGAACATATCTTGACCGCCTTTCATGAGCTTGATTCTGTCTACTTTCTTTCCAAACCTGTTTTGCTGCCGAAATTTCAAGCTGCCATTCGCAAAACGATTGCAGAAATTCAATTGGAGCGAAGCCGAATCACTGAAGAACCACAACCTGGTTCAGCAACGTGGATTACCGTTAAAAATCAAAAATCGCAGCTCCCTATCTCCGAAGATGCCATTCTCTTTGTGGAAAAGGAAGACAAGCGACTCTCCAGAATTCATCTGGTGAACGGTGCTCAAATGGAATCCAGTTCGAATTTATCGGACATTCTAGCTCAAAGCACGCCCCATATGTTCAGTCCCTTCAAGGGCTATCTAGTGAATCTGCGGCATGTTGTTTCGTTCGTGAAAGAAAGCGGGTTCCCCACTTCTCGGAGATTTGTCATTCATTTGAGGCACACCTCCGTTAAGATTCCCCTTAGCCGTGATTTGCAAAAGGAATTTGCAAAGCTGCTGCAGGAAGTCAAATAAAAAACCTCCAGCTATTCTCTGTCATTTGCTTCGAAATTAGCAAAAACCAGAAAATTAACGGGAGGTTTTCCAGACCCACCTCTAAGAATTCTTAGAGGTCTTTTTATTTTTCAGCTTGTCGCGGCGTGCGCTAAGCATTTTTAGTCGCTTCATTAGTTGCTCTTCCCATTCCTGATCCTCAATCGTTTTGGCGAATCCTAGCAGATCTAACGCCATATCAATTTGACAGCGAACAATATCGAGCGGTTCCTCACCTTCGTGATTTACACAATTGTCGTGTAACAGATGATCTTTGCCATCTACGTATTCAATAAAATCGACTTCAGCAGCGCCATCTCCATGGGCATATTCGGCGAGAATTTCATATTCGTTCTCCACCAAATAGTGAACCTCAATATGGTGACATACCGGGCAGAAGAGGATGGGCACATTGTGAATTTGTGTACGAATGTGCTTCAAAGTACCTTTTGTTCCAATCATACTGGCTCCACAGCAAAAACTCATGGGAATTCCCTCCTAATCGTCGAACCCGGATTTCTTTAATATATTCGTTACAAATGTGTGAAATTCCTTTTTCATAAGAGAGCTAGCTTATGTCAAATCATTCTAAATGTGTTTGAATAAGCATAATTATAGTAATGATCGATCCATTACGTGTTTTCCGAATTCTTAAGATGAAGGGGAGAGCGGCGTGAACATGATTCCGAGTGTTTCCAGACAGATAGCCTTTGTGCAGTATGACGATCAATCCTCCAGCATGACAGTTCAATATCATACCGGATTCAGAGCCTCCTACACCAATGTAAAACAAGATGAGTATCTCTTGATTTTCACGTCGGCGAACCGATATGATTCTCTCATGAGACTTACGGAGAGTAGGTACATGGAAGAAAACATTTCTACCAAGTAAGTCACAAGATTACCTTTACCCTCGGCCAATCATGATGAGCAACCGTAAGTGGTAAACAAGCAATCTCCCCCCTTTCTTATGGGGTGGAGATTTTTGGTTTATATGGCGCATATGCTACAATAAAACATAGGATTAACACATTTGTTCCTTCTTACAACATAAGCAAGCAGAAAAGGTGAGTCTGATCTCTACTCAAGCACGCCCCTTTGCCCTTGATCACGATACACTTTATTTACTGGCACAATCTCCTACCGTCCAGTTTATTTATTGGCAGCTTTCATGTAGTAAGCAGATGCTCCTTCAAGCGTATTTCGAGAAGGACTGGCGCTCTTTAACTCCTACACTACGGTTTCACGAAGTAGTCGATCCATCTCCCAGCACGTCTTTCAGCAAGCTACAGCAACCCGCAGATCGGGTCTTAGAGCTTTTGCTCCCTCCTGGTGACTCCTGCTTTCTCAGCGGGTTAGCCTCCGGCCAATCGTATTGCGCAAGACTTGGTATCCGGAATGAGCAAGGATATTTCCTTCCGCTTCTGCATTCCAATATCATTCAAATCCCAGCGATAAGCCTGCTTAGCGATCATCATCCAGTCGAAACTGTTCATCCTTTCATTTACCAGCCAAAGTCTCTTCTGTTACCGCAAGTAACGCCCGATGAACATTCGTATTTCTCGGCCTATTCGGTGTATGTCCCGAAGAACACTTACCTTGTAGATATGGAATCTGGAGGCGATACTGATTGAGCACTAACGTACAAGGCTATGTTGCTTTGCTCTTGCATGCCCATATCCCTTATGTTCGCCACAATGCATCTGAAATTACATTAGAAGAGCGCTGGTTTTTCGAAGCGGTTGTCGATACGTATCTGCCTCTCATTGACATGATGGAAAAGCTTATGGAAGATAAAGTGCCGTTCCGCCTTACGCTGTCGTTGTCTCCGCCCCTGCTTGCCATGCTAGAAGATTCCCGCATGCATCTGCGACTTCGCAAGCACCTCTCCTCGCTTTGTGAGTTGGGGCAGCGTGAAGTCATTCGTCTGTGGGGTGATGAAGCCTTCGGCCCGCTAGCTAAGCTGTACGCGGATCGGTATCACCGGCTCAGCCTCTTATACGATCGCCTCCATGGCGATCTCATTGCCAAGTTCCGCAGCCTCAGCTCCACAGGCTGCTTAGAATTAATTACTTGCGCAGCAACACATGCGTTTTTACCTCTGGTAAAGAACGATGGCACGCTGCGCGCGCAGCTCGAGTCGGCGGTCCAGGAATTTCGCCGGCATTTCGGAGTCGCGCCTGCAGGCATCTGGCTGCCAGAGTGCGGCTATTCGCCTGCGCTTGAGCCACACCTGCAAGCGTTAGATCTACGTTACTTCATCGTAGATACCCATGCGCACACCTTAGCCCGCCGCGATGGCGCTTCTGACACGGACATTGCAGGTCTGCCGCTGCGCACGCCAGGCGGCGCTTGTGCTTTCGCCCGGGATCCCGAGGCCGGAGCTCATGTCTGGAGCGCCGAGGTTGGGTACCCCGGCGACCCCGACTATCGCGAATATTATTGCGATATCGGGCATGACCTCGGCCACGAGGGCGGTGCCGAGTGGGCCTACTTGAAGCCCTATGTGCTGCCGGACGGCGCACGCATCAACACGGGCTTCAAGTACTACAGCGTCACCGGCGATGGTGACGCCAAAGTGCCCTACGACCCGGCGCGTGCCGCTCAGAAAGCTCAGCTCCATGCTGAGCATTTCATCGCTAGCCGGGTGGCGCAGGTGCACCGTCTCGCGGAGCGGCGCACTGTTACAGGCGCAGAGGCTGCGTCTGCGCCTCAAGAGCCCTATGTCATCGTATGCCCCTACGATGCCGAACTGCTTGGGCACTGGTGGTACGAAGGCCACCAGTGGCTTGAAGCCGTCCTGCGCGGCCTTGCCGCGCGCAGTGTTGAAAGCGTAGTCGTGCAGACGACTACGCTTGGCGGCTACGCCGCCGCCCATGCGCCGACCACGGTAGCAGAGCTGCCCGTGTCGAGCTGGGGCCGTGGCGGCTACGCCGAGGTCTGGCTGCAGCCGCGCAGCCAGTGGGTTACGCCGCGGCTGCATGCGGCGGAGGATCGCATGGTGCTGGCTGCGCAGAAGCACCAGGACCCGGCAGCGCTTAGCAGCGTGCAACTGCGGGCGCTGAATCAAGCCGCGCGGGAGCTGATGCTCGCGCAGAGCAGTGACTGGACGTTTATTCTAGATGCGGATACGGTCACCGCCTACGCGACGAAGCGCATCGAAACGCATTTATCCCAATTCCATAACCTTATGAATACATTAGACAAGACCGAATCTGACAAAGAGCTAGCCACGCTGGTTCACGCTTTGGAACGAAAGAGCCCTTTCTTACCCGAGCTTCATTATCGACTTTTTCAGCCATCTTCCTCTAAACATGCCCTTCTACGCGCATCATCCCGTGTAGATACCGTCATACCGTTAAACGAAGTTGCCGTTGCCTCGAACAAGGAGGCTACCCAACAGAGCCATCCGTCCAAGCTGCGCATCCTTATGCTCGCTTGGGAATACCCGCCACATGTCATTGGCGGTCTGGCGAGAGCAGTTTGCGATTTATCCAGAGGGCTTGCTGCCGATGGACATTCCGTTCATGTCATCACCTGTCAATCTCCAGGGTGTCTTCCTTATGAAGTTTCAGAGGGGGTCCATATTCATAGAGCGGAAGTCATCCCTACAACAGACTCCTTACACTTCCTAGACCGGGTATTCCAAATGAATATGGCATTTACCGATCTCATGTTGGGCATTATCCGGCAGGGCCTCGTATTCGATCTGGTGCATGCGCATGACTGGCTTGTTTACTACACAGCACATGTTGCCAAGCATCAAGTGCGCCTCCCGCTTCTAGTAACAATTCACGCTACGGAAACAGGACGTAATCTTGGAAAGCTCGAGTCACCGCTTCAAAAGCGGATTCATACCATAGAAGGTAAATTAACAGAAGCAGCCGATCATCTCATCGTTTGCAGTCTATCTATGGGGCAGGAAATTAAGGCGCTCTTTCATATTCCTATTCACCAAATAACCGTAATTCCAAACAGTGTGTCTTCCTTTCGTAAGCCGGATCCAGCGTTATTCACGATGAATCCACTGCTTGCTAACGCCATCTCTCCTAACGATGTGCCGCAGCGTGTTCTGGCTTTCCTAGGCCGTCTTGTTTATGAAAAAGGCGTAGACATTCTTTTGGCCGCGATGCCGCAAGTACTCACTGAATTCCCTGACGCCAAACTCGTCATCGCCGGAACAGGTCCTGAGCGAGATAGCTTAGAGGAACTTGCTCATAGCCTTGGAGATCGAGTAAGCTTCACTGGCTTTCTCGACGAGGCTGACAAACGATTGCTTTTACAAAGAGCAGAAATTTGTATTTTCCCAAGCCTCTACGAACCCTTCGGTTTAGTCGCATTGGAAGCGATGGCCAGCGGAACGCCACTCATCGTTTCAGATACGGGAGGCCTTGCCGAGATCGTCAACCACGGGGTTAACGGAAGTACATGTCCTCCAGGCGACAGAGATGCGTTAGCCGCACGAATCATTCAACTTATGGAACAACCGCAGTATGCATCTAAGCTTGCTGCTACCGCCTTACGTACCGTTCACAGTGAATATAACTCGAAGAAAATTGGATCTTTGACAACTCACGTTTACGAGGCAGTGATTTCGAATCTAGCTGCTTCAACCAGTCATTCCCCGCATCAAAAGGAAATAATCAAGTAATTTGGATATCCGTACCAAATGAAAGCGTGACCAGTAAGAATTTTCAGAATTTTTTCAAAGAATCATTGATTCCTTTGTCAGAATTAGGTAACCTATTGGCAAGACTTGTGCTCCATCGTTCAGTCCTCGTGGCCTGATCTGAATGCGCGATCAAACAAAAGAGTGGGGAAGTGATTGTATTGCCAAGACATCTGGTCATCGGAAATGGAAAATTCCTTATTAACCTCGATCAGCATTCCTACATGCGAGATCTGTACTATCCTTTCGTAGGCCAGCTTAACCATATTGGCGGTTATCAGTGCCGTGTTGGTGTATGGGTAGATGGCGACTTCGCATGGCTGAATGCTCCTGAGTGGCAATTCAAGCTTGCGTATGTGGAGGATTCCCTCGTCACAGAAGTGACAGCTACACATCCCGGCCTCGGTGTTACTCTGCTTATGAATGACGGTGTTCACCAGCGTGAGGATATTTATTTGAAACGAATTCATATTACCAATCACACGAATACGGTTCGTGAAGTACGCATGTTCTTCAACCAAGATCTGCTCATTAATGAGACAGAGGTTGGCGATACAGCCGCTTACTATCCTTCTACGAATACCGTCTTTCATTATAAAAAGGATCGTTACTTCATGTTTAACGGAAGTACGGGCACGGAAGGAATATTTCAATATTCGACCGGTGTCAAAAGGTTCTATAACGCCGAAGGCACATGGCGGGATGCTGAAGACGGCCATCTGATGGGCAATGCCATTGCCCAAGGGTCAGTCGATAGTACGATCTCTTTCCGACTGTTCGTCCCACCTAACGGAAATCAAACGCTCTACTACTGGATGGGCGCAGGCAAGAATCTGGAGGAAGTTAAGAAGCTTGACTCCTATGTCAAAGACAGCCACCCAGGCAAGCTGCTGGACCGTGTGACGGTGTACTGGCAGCGTTGGGCGAACAAAATCGATCGCGACTACTTCGATCTCACACCCGAAGTGCAACGCCTCTTCAAACAAAGCCTGTTGCTCGTCCGCACACAAACCGATGTGAACGGGGCAATTATTGCCGCGAATGATTCTGACATCATGCAGAGCAACCGAGATCATTACAGCTACATGTGGCCGCGTGATGGTGCGTTAATCGCTTATTCCATGTCCATGGCTGGCTACCAAGGCATGATTATTCCGTTCTTTAATTTCTGTGCGAATGTGCTGTCACCAGAAGGTTACTTGCATCACAAGTACAATCCGGACGGTACTGTAGGCTCCAGCTGGCATCCCTACATTCATTCCGGGCGCGTACAGCTTCCAATTCAGGAAGACGAAACGGCGCTTGTCTTATTTGCTCTTTGGCAGGATTTCCAGAAAAATGGAAGCTTGGAATTTGCTCAATCTTTGTACCGCAATCTCATTCGCAGAGCGGCGAGATTCATGTCCACTTACATTGATCAAGAACTGAACCTACCGAAGCCAAGCTACGATCTATGGGAAGAACGCTACGGGATCTATACCTTCACGGCATCTGCTGTGTACGGGGGATTGATTGCTGCTTCGAACTTCAGCAACTTGTTTGGAGATGAGGAGCGCAGCAATCGCTACAAGCATACCGCAGAGAAAATTAAATCCGGTATCCTGAAGCATCTGTGGGACGAAGGTGAGCAACGATTCGTTCGCGGTTTGTATATGGAAGACGGCCAGTGGGTTAAGGATATGACGTTGGAAAGCTCCGTGTACGGTATCTTTGAATTTGGCGTACTGCCTGCTGACGACCCACGTGTCGTAAGTACGATGTTAGCTAACAAAGAAGGTCTCATGATCAAAACCGAAGTCGGTGGCTCCGCCCGTTATCATCATGATTATTACTTCCAACGCTCCACCGATATTGAGAAAGTGCCGGGCAATCCTTGGATCATTTGTACCCTCTGGATCGCAGAATGGGAAATCGAGTATGCCAAAACGGTTGCCGACCTTGAGGCTCCGCGCAAAACGCTCGAGTGGGTCGTCAAACATGCCATGGAAAGCGGCGTGTTGTCCGAGCAATTGGATCCTTTCTCTGGCGAGCCGGTGTCTGTTGCTCCACTTACTTGGTCGCATGCGACCTACGTGCTCACTGTTGTTAAGTATCTCAACAAATATAAGCAACTCGCGAAATAGGCAAGTCAAACCGTTCTCCTTGGAGGACGGTTTTTTCGTTAGATGATGTCTATTCTTATTGGAATATTTTATGGTACGATAGTTTGTAGACAAGTAGTCTGGACGCATTCATCTTCTGTAGGAGGTATATTCATGGGTAGTATTGTCGCGCTTATCGTATTTGCTCCTGTTATTCTGTTCATTGTGCTTGGTATACTTCCCGGTTCTCGCAAAAAAAATCGCCGCAAAGGCCGACATGATAATTCCGACTCTAGTGGATACGCCGCCTATGATACCATGGACTTCTCTTCTCACAAGGGTCATCATAATCACCATAACCACCACCATCACGGTGGGCATAATGACCATGGTAATCATGGCGATTCCCATGATAGCGGCGGGGATAGCGGCGGAGGAGATTCTGGCGGTGGCGATGGGGGTGGGGGTGGCGACTAATCAGTCACCCAATAGGACTCGGAATAACCAGCCTTTCTCATACGGTGACTCATAAAGCATTCCCGTTGCTCGCTCGATTAGTATGTTCACAGCGATCACTTCACCCGTTACAGGAGCAAATAAATCGTGCTCATCTACCGCTGTTTCGAGGGAACTCATGAATGCACCTTTCGTTAATTGCACACCTTTTTCCGGTAGTTCGACGTACAGAATCATGCCCCATTTTTCTAATGCATGCTCGGTAAGCCCGATTACCGCCTCATTGCCTTCTTGACGTATCCAAAACAACTCTTCTGTTATAACATCCATGACACGATCTCCTTAGAAAGAAAGACCCCTCCGCCCGCATTCGCATGCTAACCGAGGGGCCTTCCTATGTAGTTAAAACTTATTTAACAACCAAGTTTTTGTCGCCTGGTTTCCAGTTCATTGGGCACAATCCGCCGGATTGAAGCGCTTGAAGCACACGAAGTGTTTCATCTACGCTGCGACCTACGTCGTTGTGGTTAACAACTTCGTATTTCAATTCGCCTTCTGGATCGATGATGAATAGACCGCGAAGTGCGATACCTTCTTCTTCGATTAGAACGCCGTAGTCACGTGCTACGGATTTTGTAATGTCAGCAGCAAGTGGGAATGCCAATTTGCCAAGACCATTATCGTTAATCGGTGTGTTGATCCATGCTTTGTGCGTGTGGATGCTGTCGATGGAAACACCAAGAATTTCAGTGTCCAATGCTTTGAATTGATCAGCAGCATAGCTAATTGCTGTGATTTCTGTTGGGCATACGAATGTGAAATCCAATGGGTAGAAGAAAAGAACTAACCATTTTCCTTTGTAATCAGACAAAGATGCTTTACCAAATCCTGTACCGTCACCTGTAGCTGTCTCCATTGTAAAATCAGGAGCTTGTTTACCAACTAAACGTTCTGCCATGGGTATAATTCCTCCTCAAAATCTATCTAAATTCTATATTATCCGTATAAAATGGTATCATCCCCCTACCTGAAAGTCAATAATTAGATCGTATACTAGATAATAATTATTTTAATTCATGGAGGCTTAACGGTTGTGAACGCATTCATTCCTTTACATACGTTTTTAGATCTTTTGCTCCCTCTCACAGAGGACCAAAAGATGCGTTTCTCTAGCTTATTTACGGCCACGACGCTAACCAAAGGCGAACATTTGCTTCGAGCTGGCGATTCACTTTCTTATTTATATTTCTGCCTATCAGGCTGTTTTCGCCTTTATTACAGTACCTATGATGGTAAGGAACGCATCAAGTCCTTTTGCGCAGCCAATGACTTCATCACTTCCTATACCGCCTTGCTGACAGGCGAACCTGCCCAGTTCTCTATTCAAGCGCTACAGCCCGCCAAGCTGCTACGACTTTCCTACCTTGATCTATTAGCTCTTACCGCCGAAGATCCGATTTGGGAACGTTTAACGAGACGGATGGTTGAAGGTTTGTACATGAAAAAGGAAAGACGCGAGATGCAGCTGCTCACCTTATCCGCAGAGGATCGCTATCGCTGCTTCTTAGAGGAGTTTGGTACATTGGACAAGGATATTCCCCAGTACTATATCGCTTCCTATCTAGGCATTACTCCAGTCGCTCTTAGTCGGATACGCGCACAGTGGCGTAATATACGACCAAGTTCAGATTCGATTAACCTAAGTTAATGAGATTCGCTACAGACTCCTTTATGCTGAATGATATCTTCATTCGAAAGGACGTAGCTCAAATGAAACTAACCGGTCATTGTATACTCATTACAGGAGGTTCTGCAGGTATCGGCTTCTCGCTCGCCAAACGCCTCGTGGAAAAGGGCAATAAAGTAATTATTGCCAGCAGCAACGTCAATCGCTTAGACCAAGCCTTGCAAGCTTGCCCTGCACTTATTGCCTATCCTTGTAATTTGGAAAATCCAGCGGAGATCAATGAATTTACGCGGACAATTTTGCTTGCACACCCAGATCTGAATATTCTCATCAACAACGCCGGTATTCAATTCAACTATAATTTCCTTCAAGATCCCGATACCTCGAGCAAAATCAATCGTGAAATCCAGATTAATCTGACGTCTATGATTCAGTTATGCAGCAATCTTTTAGCGCACCTTACCACGAAGCCCAATGCCGCTATCGTCAATGTGTCCTCTGGACTTGGCCTTGTTCCCAAGAAATCGGCCCCCGTATACTGTGCGACCAAAGCTGCTGTCCATCTCTTCACGAAGGGGCTGCGCTATCAATTGGAATCAACGAATGTTAAGGTATTCGAAATTATTCCACCACTCGTTAGCACCGAAATGACGGCAGGGCGGGGCAAAGGTAAAATTTCACCTGAACAGCTCGCCCACGAATTCGTACAGGGCTTTGAGCGTGACCGCTACGAGATTCTGATTGGCAAAATAAAGCTGCTGCGCATGATCCAGCGGATCTCCCCATCCCTAGCAGATAAACTTCTGAAGCATAGTTAATTGATTATCCCCACTCATCTTGCTATGAAAAAAGCCCGCATTCCCGAAGCCAATCTGCTTCGAAAGTGCGAGCTTATTTGTATGATTATTTGCGCATTGCGTCAACAATCAATTGACCCATTGCCAGCGTACCGATCGCTGTGCTCTTATCCACTGCGATGTCGCCTGTACGGTGACCAGCGTCTAAGACTTCTTTCACTGCGCGCTCGATGGAATCCGCTGCTTCGTGGTAACCGAAAGTCAAACGGAACATCAAGGCAACGGAAAGGATTGTTGCGATTGGGTTGGAGATACCTTGACCTGCGATATCAGGTGCAGAACCGTGTACCGGCTCGTACAAACCGAATGCGCCTTCGCCAAGGGAAGCGGATGCTAGCATCCCGATAGAGCCTGTAAGCATTGCTGCTTCGTCGCTCAAGATGTCGCCGAACATATTCTCTGTTACGATAACATCGAAGGAGGACGGACGGCGAAGCAATTGCATCGCACAGTTATCAACCAATACGTGCTCAAGCTCAACATCTGGGTAGTCAGCCGCGATGCGGTTAACCGTTTCACGCCATAGGCGGGATGTTTCAAGAACGTTTGCTTTGTCAACGGAAGCAAGCTTCTTACGACGTGTTTGCGCAATTTCAAACGCTTGACGCGCGATACGCTCGATTTCAGTAACGTTATATGCACAAGTGTCAACCGCTTCTTGACCGTTAGCTGTTTCACGACGGAATTTCTCACCGAAGTAAATACCGCCAGTCAACTCACGAACAACGATCAAATCTGTGCCTTCAAGAACTTCTGGTTTCAATGTGGAAGCTTCTTTCAAGCAATCGAAAATGAATGCAGGGCGGATGTTGGAGAACAAGCCAAGCGCTTTACGAATACCTAGAAGACCTGTTTCAGGGCGAAGTTCTTTGGAGTTGTTGTCCCATTTCGGACCACCAACTGCTCCAAGAAGTACAGCATCTGCGGATTGACAAACTTTCAATGTTTCTTCCGGAAGTGGTGTACCTTTCTCATCGATTGCAATACCGCCGAAAAGCGCGTGTTCCGTTTCAAATTGATAGCCGAATAATTCTTCGGTACGTTTCAATACTTTTTCTGCTTCTGCAACGACTTCTGGACCAATACCGTCCCCAGCGATTACCGCAATTTTTTTAACATCAGCCATGACAATCATTCACTCCTTATTTTAGCAAACCTAGTTTGTTAGCATTCCTATCGTTATATCCTGACCTCATTGTACCATAAGATAACACGCTACTTTAGATATAAAAGCTATCGCTTTGATAGTTTATTCCTATAAACATGCATGAAAAATCTCCCCCCTCGTTTTTGACAAAAAAGGATTCACGTTTTAGCTTGGTTTGATGAGCATGAAAATGAATACAATGACACCTACCGTAGATCGCCGCATACCATAAATCTTATGTAATTTCATCCATTGCTATTGTTATCTCCAGCTGTCAGCAAAGGTTCGTACATCATAATCGCATGGTTATCCGTCACCCATTCATCCCTTATGAGCTGACCTTCTCGATTCTTCACCCTTCGGTGAATTTCATTATGCCGCACATAACCACCCCAGTATTCTCGTGTGATTCTGTGGCTCTTCTCATAAATTTCGTAGCTATGTAAATTGGGACTACTCGCACGCCATTCACCAACTAAATGGGTATCCGAAACATGGATCGTCAACTGATACGGTTCTAGTGTCTCGTTCCGAATTTGCAAATCCAAATAATTATAATAACACGTTGCCCCGCTCCCAAATGGCTGAGATCTCCCCGCATCTGGAAATACATCATAGCTGTGACGATACCTTTCCGTTACCGTAAGCGGTGTATGCAGCGTCATCCAATAGATCAAATTCGAAAGCTGGCACAAACCGCCTCCAACCCCCGTCTTCACCTTTCCGTGAAAAAGCACCATGCCATCAACATACCCTTTTCTACGGGTTGTGCTGCCAATTAAACGCCAATAGGAAAAAGTCTCACCAGGCTGGATAATCACGCCATTCAACTGCTTTGCAGCCATATTCAAATTAATCACTTTGTTATGCTGAAGCCACATATCCACATCTTTCAACTGTCTTAGAAGCGGTGTACGGTGCGTGAAAGCCAGTTGAGGGAGCCTGTCACTCTGTTTATGGGAGGCATATCTTTTGCCATCAAATAACCAGGCACAGTATCGTTTCAAACGATACGCCTTGATCCCTAGATAAATCCTAGCGCGACTGCGGTGGATCGGTTTTAAGGGTTTACTCATACGGTAAGCCTCCATTCTCACAACCTATTTCCATCTTAATTTCAAAATAATTCCAAGTCAACGGACCCAAAATCCTTCTGTAGCTTGATCACTCCGATGTACCTGTGTTAAAGTGTTAAAAAATGGTAGTGAAGCACACGCCGCTTTTCTAGTTCAGCCTTTGCTGATGCTAGGGAGCGGCTTGTTTATTTTCTGAAAAAGGGGCGAGATTGGATTTTGTCAGTTTTCGATACATCATATGAAGCATTCATGCAGGAACATGCTAGGAAACGTAAGGGGGAACGCTTGCGAAGATTACTAGATGGGCATGGGCATGCCGAGCGATTATTCCTCAAACAAGTATGGTGGAGAGCATTAGGCGAATTTCTACATTTGCATCCAGAGTTTGAGGTCAAGGATTTCCGCGATGGCACTCGTTATATCGATTTTGCCTACATTCGACAAGGGCTGAAACTTGCTATCGAAATTGATGGGTACGCCACACATGCCGGCGAGATCAGCCGCACACAATTCTCGGATGGGCTTATCCGTCAAAACCATTTAATGATCGATGGATGGAAAGTTTTGCGCTTTTCCTATGATGATGTGAAGAATCGCCCTCGTATGTGCGAGCAAATTATCCTGCAATTTATTGGAAAATATTTCAGCGAACAACACGGGGAACAAAAACACTACGGAGAGCTACGTATCATTGAACAAACAATTTGTCTACTTGCCCTCTCACATGGAAAAGCGATCACTCCTCGTCATGTATCTGAACATTTTAAATTCGGAATTAAAAAGTCAAGGAACCTCCTCCACCAGATGAAAGAGAAACAGCTTCTCATCCCCTCGGTTGAAGGACAGCAACGGATAAGAGGCTATCGATTGCATCCGAGTGTTGCTACTCAGATGGTTAGGTGAGTAGTGACTGTACCCGGCGTGCTATAATTTAAGGCCCATTTCGGGCCTTATCCGCGCCAATCGGCGCCGCAGTCACTGCAATTGCGCCCAAAAAAGGCGCTATTGCCTCCTTTACCTCCCGGCGTATCCGGCGTGCTATACTTCAAGGCCCATTTCGGGCCTTATCCGCGCCCATCGGCGCCGCAGCCGCTGCAATAGCGCCCAAAAAAGGCGCTATTGCCTCCTTTCCCTCCCGGCGTAACAGGAGCGCTGTACTTTAAGGCCCATTTCGGGCCTTATCCGCGCCCATCGGCGCCGCAGTCACTGCAATAGCGCCCAAAAAAGGCGCTATTGCCTCCTTTCCCTCCCGGCGTAACCGGAGCGCTGTACTTTAAGGCTCAATTCTGGCCTTATCCGCGCCCATCGGCGCCGCAGCCGCTGTGCTGCGCGCCACAAAAAAACACCCAAAGCCAACGGCTTTGGGTGCTGTACCTCTTTTATGCATTTTGCAAATATGATTCCATTGCCTTTGCGAGCTTTTTCATGCCCAGAACAGTAGTTTCTTTATCGGTGTGCGTGTAGTTCAGGCGCATGGTGTTGTACTGTGGACTCTCCGCGTAGAACGTAGCACCGGGAACAAAGGCAACGCCTTCTTTGACCGCGATTTTCAACAAATCCGCTGCGTTAATTTGCTCAGGAAGCTCAACCCAAATGAACATACCGCCCTTTGGTTCTTCCCATTTCAGACCAGGCCAGTTCAACTCTTTGAGCAGTCCTGACATGAACTTCATCCGATCCAAATACTGTTCACGGATCAAAGAAATATGCGCGTCCAGATCAAAATGCTCAAGCAAATGATACAGCGTTTGCTGATCAATCGTGCTGGAATGCAGATCCGCGGATTGCTTGAAGCGTGCAACTTGACGAATCAACGACTCGTCCCCCATCACCCAACCTGTACGGAATGCAGGAGCTACGGTTTTGGAGAAGGTGCTCGTGTAAACGACGTTACCACCCTCAGCTTTGCCACCAAGCGAGTAAACAGTTGGGTAGCTTTCGCTCTCGTCAAACTGGATTTCCCCATACGGGTCATCTTCCAGAATCAACACGTCGGCACCGCGGCAAATATCCAGCAAGCCTTGACGACGTTCCAAGCTCCATGCACGCCCTGCAGGGTTCGAGAAGGTTGGAATGACGTAAACCATTTTCGGATTATGCTTCGCAATTTTGGCCGACAAATCATCAAGAATCATGCCATCGCTATCGCTGTCAACGGAATAGATCTTCGCGCCTTTGGCTTGGAACACTTGAATCGCAGCCAAATATGTCGGACTTTCAACGAGAATGACATCGCCTTCATCAATATATACACGTGTCAAAAGGTCAATCGCTTGCTGCGACCCTGTCGTCAACAGCATCTCGTCTGGTGTAACCAGCATGTTCTTCGCTGCCATTCGCTTACACAAGGACTCTCGCAAAGGCTTGTAGCCCTCTGTTAACCCGTATTGCAACGCAGACTTCCCGCCACCAACAACTCTTGTGAACGCTTCGCTAACCGCGTCTAATGGGAAAAACTCTTCAGCAGGCAATCCGCCAGCAAAGGAAATAATCGAGCTCCCTTGAGTTAGCTTAAGAATTTCTCTTACAGCTGACGATGAGAAGCCTTCCAACGATTTAGAAAATCGATATTTCATACAGGGACGCATCCTTTCGCATTTGTAGAAAGCACCCCTCCTCGAATCGTGGAGGTGAGGTGCTTATCCGGGTTGCCATGTAAGCTAAGAGATTATATTAACGTAACGTTGCTTCTGTTACTTGTTGGGTTTTTGCGTTTCTCAATCAGTCTGTTCACAGCGTCTAGGTAAGCCTTCGCGCTAGCTTCCAGAATATCCGTCGAAATACCGCGCCCTTGAACGGAAATGGTGTCTTGTTTCAGAACCACGTGAACTTCACCAAGCGCATCTTTCCCGTGAGAAACGGATTTGATGGAATAGTCGTCAAGCTCCACGTTTTCCTTCGTCGCTTTATCGATCGCGTTGTAAATTGCGTCAACCGAACCGTTTCCTACCGCGCTTTCAGCCACTTCGCTGCCATCTTGGAAGCGAACATGAACGGTTGCGGTTGGTGTCATTTGGTTGCCGTAAGCTACTTGAAGCGTGCCTAAAGCGAAAATTTCCGGCGTCTCGATCAATTTTTCTTCGATCAAAGCACGAATATCTTCATCTTCTACCTGCTTCTTGCGATCTGCCAAATCCTTGAACTTGGCAAAAGCCACGTTCACTTGCTCGTCGCCGAGCTCGTAGCCTAGATCAATGAGCTTCTCACGGAACGCATGGCGTCCGGAATGTTTGCCCATCACGAGCTTACTTTCCTTCACGCCGATAGTTTCAGGAGACATAATCTCGTAGGTCGTTTTCTCTTTGAGCATGCCATCCTGATGGATGCCGGACTCATGCGCGAAGGCGTTAGCGCCAACAATCGCCTTGTTGCCTGGAACCACCATGCCCGTCAGCTTGCTGACTAGTCGGCTGGTGCGGTAGATCTCGTTCAACACAAGCGATGTTTTCGCTTGGTAGAAGTCTTGGCGTGTTTCCAGCGCCATGACGACTTCCTCGATCGAGGTGTTCCCTGCTCGCTCGCCAATCCCATTGATCGTGCCTTCGATTTGATCGGCACCGTTCAGAACAGCAGCGAGCGCGTTCGCAGTTGCCATGCCTAAGTCGTCATGACAGTGCGCGCTCAATTGAATTTTCTCAATGCCTGGAACAGTTTCTTTCAGCATTTTGAAAATATTACCATAGTCATATGGTGTCATATATCCGACCGTATCTGGAATATTCACGACAGAAGCGCCAGCGCGAATCGCCATGCTTGTTACTTCAGCGATAAAGTCCAGCTCCGTACGTCCAGCATCCTCGAGTGAGAACTCAATTTTGCTGAAATACTTCTTCGCATATTTAATCGCTGCTTCAGCCGTTTCCAGCACTTGGTGCTTCTCCATCCGCAGCTTATGCTGACGGTGAATTGGAGACGTAGCAAGGAAGAGATGGATGCATGGATCTTGTGCACCTTGAAGGGCTTCACGCACAGCCTCGATATCATTCTCTCTCGCACGGGACAAGCCGATAACAGAAGCGTTCTTAATCGCTCTAGCGACCGCATTCACACCAGCCAAGTCCCCTGGGGATGCCGCAGGAAAACCAGCCTCCATACGATCTACACCAAGCTTCTCCAGCTGCAAGGCAATCTCAACCTTCTCTTGTGTGTTCAAGTTCACACCTGGTGACTGCTCGCCATCACGAAGGGTTGTATCAAAAATGTAAATTTTACGCACCATGTCACCTCCTAAGAGTTTTCTTTAGAAAACCTACTTCGTAAGCTCTTGCTAAAGATATTTTTTCCATGTCGTTATAGTATTCACAGGGAGCAATTGGGAAATTCTCCTCAATCACTCCCTGTGGAATGTACAGCCTATAAGATTCAATAATTACGCAGATTATTTTTTGATCCAGTGCATCATTTCGCGCAATTGTCCACCAACAACCTCGATTGGGTGTTGAGCTTCGTTACGACGCGTTGCGTTCATGAATGCGAAGTTGGATTGGTTTTCCAAGATGAAGTCGCGAGCGAATTTACCTTGTTGGATGTCGGAAAGAACTTCTTTCATCGCTTTTTTCGTTTCAGCTGTGATGATACGAGGACCAGTTACATAGTCACCGTACTCAGCTGTGTTGGAGATGGAACTACGCATGGAAGCAAGTCCACCTTCGTACATCATATCAACGATCAATTTCAATTCGTGCAAACACTCGAAGTAAGCCATTTCTGGTGCATAACCAGCTTCAACCAATGTTTCGAAACCAGCTTTAACTAGCTCAGAAGCACCACCACAAAGAACAGCTTGCTCACCGAACAAATCAGTTTCTGTTTCTTCACGGAAAGAAGTCTCGATAACGCCTGCACGTGTACAGCCGATACCTTTTGCATAAGCAAGACCGATTGCTTTTGCATTGCCAGTCGCATCTTTCTCGATTGCGATCAAGCCAGGTACACCAAAGCCTTCAACGTACGTACGACGTACCATGTGACCAGGGGATTTAGGAGCTACCAAGAATACATCTGTACCTTCAGGAGCAACGATTTGTCCGAAATGGATGTTAAATCCGTGGGAGAACATGATAGCTGCGCCTTGTTTCATGTTCGGTAGAATGGACTCTTTGTATACGCGAGCTTGTGTTTCATCCGGCATCAAAATTTGGATAACATCAGCGCGACGTGCTGCTTCTTCTACAGATACAACTTCAAAACCATCGTTTTTAGCTGCGTTCCATGAACGGCCTTCACGAAGTCCGATAATAACGTTCAACCCGCTGTCACGCAAGTTTTGTGCTTGTGCGTGCCCTTGGGAACCATAACCAACAACCGCAATCGTTTTACCTTTAAGTACCGCTAAGTCTGCATCTTTTTCATAGTAAGTAGTAACTGCCATTCGAATAAATCCTCCTTTGATATAATGAATCCGTTTTGTCTACCCCTTGAGTGGGTGTTTCAACGATTTACCGTGGTACTTCGCTGAAACACCCACTCAAAGAGAGTTTACATCTCTTTGGAACTAGGTGTTTCTCTTTATTTAACCGAACCGCGAATCATCGCAGTAACGCCCGTACGGGAAAGCTCACGAATGCCATAAGGACGAAGCAATTCGACCATAGCATCTATTTTATCTGAATCTCCAACAACTTGCACGATCAATGAAGCAGGACCGATATCGACAACGGCCGCGCGGAACGTTTCAACGATACCAAGAATTTCTGGACGCATAATCGGTTCAGCATTTACTTTAATAAGTGCGAGTTCTCTAGCTACCATAGGATTGGAGCTCAAATCAATAACTTTGATAACGTCAATCAACTTGTACAATTGTTTGGAGATTTGCTCCAACGTATTGTCGTCACCTGTGGTTACGATAACCATCCGGGAAAGTCCGTTTTCCTCGGACTCTCCTACAGTGATGCTCTCAATGTTAAAGCCGCGGCGTCCGAACAAACCAGAAACACGTTGCAGGACACCAGGCTGATTGTTTACGAGTACGGAAACTGTATGTTTAGTTGTCATTCCGAATCCCCCATTAACATGTCACTAATTGTATCGCCCGCTTTAACCATCGGGAACACGTTCTCGCCCTTCGGTACGACGAAATCAATAACGACAGGCCCCGGTGTATCGAGGGCTTCCTGCCATACTCTTCTCGCTTCTTCTTTCGTCGTCGCGCGTAAGCCTTTCACGCCGTAAGCTTCTGCAAGCTTCACGAAATCAGGGCTTCCTGCCAAGTCAATGTGACTATAACGATTATCATAAATGATTTCTTGCCATTGGCGAACCATGCCAAGCACTTGGTTGTTGATAATAACAACCTTAACCGGAATGTTGTTGATCGCACAGATCGCAAGCTCTTGCGCACACATCTGAACGCCGCCGTCTCCATTAATGGAAACAACCAGTTTATCCGGGTTCCCCATTTGAGCACCGATTGCCGAAGGGAATCCGAAGCCCATCGTGCCAAGTCCACCTGATGTTACCAGGGAACGAGGGTTTTTGAATTTATAGAACTGCGCAGCCCACATTTGATGCTGACCAACGTCAGTTGTAATGATAGCTTCACCTTTGGTTGTTTCGCTGATCATTTCAATAACGTATTGCGGTTTAAGTTCAGTTTCGGTTTCGCCGTATTTCAACGGGAACTTCTCTTTGCTTTCTTGCAGTTCAGCGATCCATGCTGCGTTATTCGCAGGCTTCGCTTTCGTATTCGCATACTCCAGAACGGCTTTCACATCACCAACGCATGGGATATCCGTCTTCACGTTTTTGCCGATTTCAGCTGGATCTACGTCGATATGAGCGATTACTTTTACCTTTGGAGCAAAACCATTCAAATTCATCGTCACCCGATCATCGAATCGGGAACCGATAGAAATCAATAGATCTGCATTCTGGATCGCTGTATTCGCTGTAAACGTTCCGTGCATCCCCGGCATACCGAGCCATAGCTCGTGTGCACTTGGGAAGCCGCTTAAGCCAAGCAAAGTCGTGGCTACTGGGATCTGTGTTTTATTAACAAATTCGATCAATTCATTGGAAGCATCCGCATAAACAACGCCGCCCCCTGCAATGATTACTGGACGTTCAGCCTCTTCGATGGCTTTGATCAGCTTATCAACTTGCAGCTTATTCGGTTGTACCGTAGGGTTGTAACCACGAATGCTTACATCCTTTGCAGGTTTAAATATCGTTTTATGAGCGGAGACATCCTTTGGTATGTCAATGAGAACCGGGCCCTTACGTCCTGAGTTCGCAATATGGAATGCTTCGTGAATGATACGCGGTAGGTCATTTACGTCTCTTACTAAGTAGCTGTGCTTCGTAATCGGCATTGTAATACCTGTAATGTCAGCCTCTTGGAAAGCATCCGTACCGATGAAATTCGTCGCAACGTTACCTGTAATAACAACTAGAGGAACAGAATCCATATATGCTGTAGCAATACCTGTGACTAGATTCGTAGCCCCCGGTCCGGAAGTTGCGATACATACGCCAACTTTGCCAGTTGAACGAGCGTAGCCGTCAGCTGCGTGAATAGCGCCTTGCTCATGTCTAGTCAATAAGTGATTGAAATCATCAAAATCATGCATCGCATCATAGATGTACAATACAGCGCCGCCTGGGTATCCAAAGACGCAGTCCACACCCTCCAGCAATAAGCTTCTTAGCAAAATCTCGGAGCCTGTAATCAGGTCTGGCTGCGTCAGCTTCTCAATTAGTTCTTCTTTAGAGCGTTTTGGTTCAGTTTGAACATTCATTGTGATCCTCCTCTCGAAAAGTCAATTCGTGTTATCGTCTTCCATGCCATGAAAATAAGAAAAACCCCTATCATCCCGGACACGCACAAAACGTGTTCAACGGGACGAAAGGGGTTTAAGCTTCCGTGGTACCACCCAAATTTGCTATATGCCTCACAGCACATAACCTTAGCAGGAATGTTCATGAACGAACATTGCCTTCAGCACGATAACGTGTGCTCTTCCGGTTCTCCCTACTACGTGCGGATGATCCACATGTTTCAGGAAAACAGCTCCGAGGTGACTTCGTACCTAAGGGATTAAGGCGATGGTTTCAGCAAGTCCAACGCTCTCTGCGCATAAGTGCCCTTATTACTTCTTCCTCTTCATAGCGATTCATTCGTATGCTTCACCATATCAAATATGATTAAAGATTATTATATGCATCTGAAAGCCAATAGTCAATAGGTAGATCGAATAAAACAATGGGAAGTGAGAGAAGATAATACCAATTCTATTGGAAAGTTCTGAGGAGGCTTACAATGAAAACGTCTCTGCAAGTCCCTTTCCCTATGACAACATCGCTACAGGACAATGTCAAATGGCTTCAAGATCAATTAGGCAAAAGCTCCGATGTCTACTATCGGCAATTAGAAATCGGCGCATATCCCGAAACGAATAGCGTTGCTTTATTTTACATCGATGGACTTGTCCAAAATGATATTTTAAATGAACATGTTACAAAGCCTCTCCTCACCGCTCATGAGAATGCCTCCTATTGGCAGCAGGATATTTGCTTCCACGATTTGTTGTGCCAGTCGATCACGATCAGTGAACTAAACTTGAGTAAGGAAGGAACCGCTGTCCTCGCAGCCCTTCTAGGTGGAAACACCATTCTTATTGCGGATGGCTACGATGAAGTGATCATCGCTGGTACCTCAGGCTGGGACAAGAGAGCAATTGAAGAACCTCAAACACAAACCGTAGTCCGTGGCCCAAAGGAAAGCTTTACGGAGGATATTCGCACGAACACCTCTTTAATACGGAGAAAAATTAGATCCCCTGATCTTCGTTTTATCTCCTTGCGCATTGGCCGGTATACCCAAACAGAGGTCATTATTTGTTACTTGGAGGGCATTGCCGATGAGCGGGTCGTCACAGAAGCCACATCGCGATTAGAGCGAATTGATACCGACAGTATTCTAGAAAGTGGATTTATTGAGGAATATATCGAGGATGTCACCTACTCCCCGTTTCCTACGATCATGAATTCTGAACGACCTGATGCGATAGCCGCAGGTATCCTCGAAGGCCAGATTGCGATCCTTGTCGACGGCACGCCTTTCGTTTTGCAAGCGCCTGTCACGTTTTTTAGCTTTTTAAAATCGAGTGAGGATTACTATCAGCGTTTTGACATTGCAACGTTCATACGAGCAATTCGCTATATTTCCTTTTTCATCTCGATGCTGCTTCCGTCCTTCTATATCGCGATCACGACGTTTCATCAAGAAATGCTGCCGACGACCTTGCTCATCTCTTTGGCCGCGCAACGTGAAGGCGTCCCCTTCCCAGCCTTGCTTGAAGCGCTTCTCATGGAAGTCACCTTCGAGGTACTCCGCGAGGCTGGTGTACGCATGCCACGCGTCATAGGATCCGCCATTTCGATCGTTGGAGCGCTTGTCCTTGGGCAGGCGTCGGTTCAAGCTGGATTAGTTTCTGCCGCCATGGTCATTATCGTTTCCTTTACGGCTATTTCCAACTTCGTGACACCCGCACTGAATATGGCTGTTGCCGCCAGATTAATTCGCTTCGGGCTGATGCTGCTGGCGGGCACCTTTGGCTTATTCGGCATCTTGACCGGGTGTATGGCCATCTTAATTCATCTGGCTTCGCTGCGTTCCTTCGGTGTTCCGTATTTAACGCCCGTCGCACCACTCGCAGTTAGTTCATTCAAGGATACTTTGTTCCGGGTTCCGCGTTGGTTAGTAGGCTTGCGTCCGTTTACGCGCTCGAACACAACCAGAAATAAACCTTACGATAAGCCATCTCCGCCTAGAAGAGATCGCTTCTAAGACATGCTTTCGGAGGATATCGACGTGAATCAGAAATTCAACCGTTACGCACAATGTCTGATGATCCTCAGTTTATGCTGTTTGCTGCTAACAGGCTGTTGGGATCGGAAAGAACTGAACCAACTTGCGATTACCTCTGCGACAGCCATCGATTGGGACGGGAAAGTGTGGACTGTGTCTTATCAGGTTGTTATCCCCCAATCCATCGCCAATCCGAATACAGGTGGAAGCCCTGGGGCGCAAGCGCCCGTCATGGTTTTCTCTACAAGCGGAGGTTCGATCAGAGGAGCTGTCCAGCAATCGAGCTTAGAGATGCCAAGATCTCTTTTTTTTGCCCACAATCGTGTGATTGTAATCGGAGAAAACGCCGCTAAAGAAGGCATATCCCAGCTCTTAGATGTCTATCTGCGCAATTCAGATTCCCGGGAGACTGTTGGTTTATTGATTACGAGCGGTGAAGGACGCAAAATTCTAGAGCAAATTGTTCCTTTAGAGAAAGTGCCAGGTGCTGCCATTAAAAACATGATCCAGAACGAGGATAAGAATGGATCGAATTTCAAGCAAGTTCCCATTTATCAACTGATGACGGGGATCGCTAGTGATGCACCCTACACGTTAGTGCCCGAAATTGTCATCTCAGGCGAAGGCGAAAACAATACCATTACCAACCTCAAAAAAACTTCCTTTAGCAATAAGCTTAGACTGGGCAGAAGTGCTGTCTTCAAAAAAGATAAACTAGCCGGATGGTTTACCCCCCATGAAGAATATGGGATCAGCTGGATTCGGAATACAATCAAACGAACAACTTTGTATTTTGGCTGTACACCAGGCAGTTTAGACGTCAAAGCAGCCCTGAGGGTCGATCATAACACAAGCAAAATGAAGCCTATTCTAACTAGCGATGGGCACTTGATTATGCATATCGACGTAGAAACTGTTGGTACCATCAACGAAAATGCCTGTCAGAATGACCTCACACAACCGAAGGATTTGCAGGCTTTCGAGCAAGTCGCAAGCGCAGAAATCACACGCCTTATGACCGAATCCTTTCAGGCAGCTGTGAAGAAAAATCTAGACGTATTTCATTTCGCAGACGCGGTTCATAAGCATAATCCCAAGTACTGGAAACAGGTGAAACCTGATTGGGATGAGCACTTTGCAAACCTTCAATTCGAATCTCACGTCAAGGTGAAAATCGCAAGAATCGGCATGAGCGGCAAATCCTTCACGGAAATGACCAAAGATTCAGCGGAGTAATCCGTTATAGGAGGAGGGTCCGAGGGACACATGGAAGATCGCATTACGAACTTTCAACTCGTTGTTATGATCATTCTATTCGAAATCGGGAGCACCCCGCTATTTGCGCTAGGAGGGAGTGCGAAACAGGACTCTTGGCTTGCCATGTTGGCTGCAGCAGCAGCCGGATTCTTCTTATTGCTCATGTTTGTATCCATTCAACGACGAGCTCCTGAACAGGATATTATCGGACTCCTTCGGATCTGTTTCGGCAAAGTCACCGGAAGCGTCCTTGGGGTTTTCTTTGCGATCTATTTTGCTTATGAGTCCATGAGAAACGTCCGTGACTTCGGAGAAATCTCGAATTTAACGTTACTGAACACGACGCCTAAATACATCACCATGTTCATCATTCTCTTGTTAGCCTCGTACGCTATCATGATGGGGGTAGATACCCTATTTCGGGTGACAGAAGCGCTGCTTCCTATCATCGCTATCAGTTACGGCCTGCTTATTTTCCTCATTAGCATCGCTCATTTAATTCATTTCGATAATTTGCTGCCCATCCTAGAAAATGGCTTTAAACCCGTTCTTCTTGCAGCCTTTCCAGACATGGTCTCTTTCCCTTTCGGGCAAACCATTATTTTCTTTATGATTTGGCATATGCTGCCCGAACAGAAGAAGGTAAAAAAGCTAAGTCTTACGGCTTACACCATCGTCTCCCTCTTCTTAATTGTGATGAATAGCATCAACATTGCCGTACTTGGCACTACACTAGCTACCAACAGCACCTTACCCTTCCTGCAAACTGTCCAGCTCATTGAGGTTGGCGATATATTTGAACGCCTTGATGTTCTCGTCACGCTACTGCTCTTTCTTGGCCTGTTTGTCAAAATGACAACCTTCTTCTGGGGAGCTGTTTATGCCTTCGCCCACATCTTTCCCTCGTTGCGAAAAGCTACTTGGCTTGTTATCGTCGGCAGCCTTATCTTCATTTCTTCATTCTTTGAACCCAACTATACGGTACACGTTTGGCTAGGGCTTAAGTTTAGTGTGAAACTTTACCCGCTTTTTCAAGTGATCATTCCTCTACTTATGTTTATCGTAATTCGCTTTCGGAAGCTTCCAGCTCCACAGACAACATCAGAAATCTGAGTTCTGCCGAAACTCTCCATAAGATGAAAAAAGAGCCTGCCCCCTGATGGGGACAAGCTCTTAAGTGCATCGCTTACGCGTTTACTTTCGCTTTTGCAGCTGTTGCCAAATCGTTAAACGCTTTGGAATCATTCACAGCTAGGTCAGCCAAGATTTTACGGTTAACTTCGATACCAGCCAATTTAAGGCCGTGCATCAATTTGCTGTAGCTCAAGCCGTTTTGGCGAGCGCCTGCATTGATACGAGTAATCCAAAGTCTACGGAAGTTACGTTTTGTTTGACGACGGTCACGGTATGCATATACCAATGACTTCATTACTTGCTCTTTAGCTGTTTTAAATAAACGGTGTTTGGAACCGAAATAACCTTTTGCTAATTTCAAAATTTTCTTACGACGGTGAGCGCGAATAAATCCGCCCTTGACTCTTGCCATTGTGAACTACCTCCTGGGATATATAAATGATGTTCGAATATTATGCTACGTTACAATTAACCTTTGATAAGGGACAGTTGTTGTTGCAAACGACGTACATCGCCAGGAGCCATTGTTGGGTTCGTGGACAATACGCGTTTTTGCTTAGATGATTTACCAGAAAGCAAGTGGTTCTTACCTTGTTTGTATCTCATCACTTTGCCTGTGCCAGTGATTTTGAAACGGCCTTTCAGGCTGCTGTGTGTTTTCATTTTCGGCATGTTGTTGTTCCTCCTAATTTAGTATACTCGCCTAAGTTGTCGCTTTTGGCGTTAAGATCATGATCATGCTTCTTCCCTCAAGCTTTGGAGCACGCTCCTGTGAGGAGATTTCAGCAGTTTCTGTAGCAAGGCGCTCAAGCACTTTGCGACCAATCTCCGAGTGCGCAATTTCACGACCACGGAAACGAACGCTAGCTTTGACTTTATCGCCTTCACCAAGAAACTTAACTGCATTACGAAGCTTCGTTTGGAAGTCATGTTCATCGATCGTCGCACTCAGGCGAATTTCTTTGATATCCACAATCTTCTGATTCTTACGTGCTTCTTTTTCTTTCTTCTGCGTTTCATAACGGAACTTGCCGTAATCCATAATGCGGCAGACAGGCGGCTTCGCCGTCGGTGCAACGTTTACTAAATCAAGGTTCGCGTCAAGTGCAATTTGAAGAGCTTCGCGAATTGGCGTTATGCCAAGTTGTTCTCCATCCGCCCCAATAAGGCGTACTTCCTTCACACGAATCTCGTCATTAATCATATGGTCTTTGCTAATCGTGTTCCACCTCCATAAAGTATGTAACTCTCTTCCAAATATAAAAAAGATGCGGGCACAGTGGGCCCACATCTTCATCAATAACAGGTTTAAGACAAACCTATTGAATATACATGATGATTCATTCAAACCAGCCAACGTTTGTTAGTCAGGTGAGAAGCGGGCGCTTCTGCTTTACTTGAAACATATTATCATCTCATTCTAGAAAAGTCAACTCACTTGTTTACTTTTCATTTCGTCCAACCGAATAACACGCGTATGCTCTGTGTGACTCCATTGTTTGTTGTTTTGCGTGAAGAACGCATAGAACGTAATTGGCCACCATGACAGCATGAAAATCGGGTAAAGCAGCAAGTACTTATAAGTCTTCTTGTTTGCCTTTTCAACTAACATCGCCATCGGAAGAAGCACATAGATCGCCAAGCTGATTGAATTGATAAGCACAGGGTTGACATGAACCAGTGCTGAATCAGCTGTGCCGTGAGAAGTCATGGATTGAATCCACAGCATAACCGTTAGAATGGCACCGAAGAAGAAATTGTATACATTCGCCGAATAGATGGCCGCGTCAATTTTCACCCAGCTACCTGTCTTAATACCTTGCCATAGTAATGGGAAGAAGAAACGCTTCGCCACTTCAAAGTGACCTTGCATCCAACGCAGACGCTGCTTAGCAGAAGCACTGAACGTTAACGGTTTTTCATCATAGACACGCGTATCGTAGTTATACGTAGGTTTAATCCCCATTTGCACACACATCATGGAGAACTCAAGATCCTCAACCAAGCTTGTTGCCCGCCAGCCTACTTGCTTTAACAAAGCGGAGTCGAAGCACATGCCCGTCCCACCAAGGTAATTGGCAAGCCCTAAATTGGAACGCGGCGTTTGGACAAAACGGTTCGCATAGAAGAACGAGATCGCAAACGAACCTGTGATCCATGAATCATTCGGATTTTTCGTATCTAGATAAGCTTGGATCACGCGGGAACCTGAACACAGATCATTATTCATGTGAATCAAATAATCTGGGCTAACCAGGTTATCCGCATCAAACATCACGATACCATCGTACTGACGCTCGCGCTTCCATAACTCTTTGAGCATCCATTCGATCGCATACCCTTTTCCTCTAAGGTTCGGGTTGTGGCGTTCCATCGCATACACCCCGTGGTGACGGGCAATGTCAGCCGTATTATCTGTACAGTTGTCACAAATTACGAAGATATCATAGAGCTCTTTCGGATAATCTAACGTCTTTAGATTCTCGATCAAAGCCCCAACAACTTGTTCCTCATTATGAGCAGCAACCAATACAGCAAACGATTTCTGTGGAGCAAACATCTTTTTGTTTTTGGGACGATACCAACCAAAAAACGTTAAAAACAACTGATACGCACCGATCAAAGCCAAAAAGACCTGAACGGAAAGCATAATCTTGTCTAGCATGAAGCAAAGTCCCCCTTTTTGTGTGCACGTCAGCTATCTTTTTGTATGCCTAGTGCTTTTATGTACAGGTCATTCATGTTAACAGACTAACGGTGAAACAATCGTTTCTGATTTTCCTCTCTTTCCCCCTGTTTGTCAAAGTCTGCAAACTTCGAAAAAGCGTCAGTTCTTTGATATTTGGGAGGTTCGCACACACCGAATAGAGCATGCGCTTGAAATCGGGTCGAAAATGTCTTGTTTTCATCGTTTTTCATATATTGTGTACCAAAAGTTCACCATTTAGACGAACACTACCTTTTCTATGTGGTGACGTCCTTATTATAAAGGACCCAGCTATTCGCTGACAACTTTTGCTTAAATCCCCTGTTAATGGATAGCTTTAACCACCATAACAACATTCGCATAACAAAGTCCGTAAAAGTCCGTCGTTCACAATTAGGACATATCATCAACCATAGCTGCGGCAGGTTACCCGCTCCAAAATTCGGAAACACTAGCAAGACATACGATGAACCAGCCTGAGTCAGATCGCAGATAATTGCCATCCTACCATACAAATGTTAACGCCAGATTAGTGCAACATTAAAAGGAATTTATGAATATTTATCATCCAGTTAATCCTCCACTAATAAACCTTCCGTACAATAAAGATAAAGAGCATTTCCAAGTTAGAAGGAGGCGGTTACTCATGAGCAACAGCAAAGTTGTCCATTGGCTTCAAGATCATGAAACACGTCTATTCCACTTCGTCAATCAACGGATCCAACATCATTTCCTTGATCAATTTTTTACGAAGATCACCCATTTAGGCGGTGCCACAGCATCTATTATGGTCTCATTATGTTTGGCCTGTTTTGGGCAAGGCTCGCTGCGTGTAGCTGGACTTCAAGCACTGCTGGCTTTAACCATCAGCCATATTCCTGTTGCCATTATGAAAAAGAGATACCCTAGACTTCGTCCTTATCTTGTTCATCCTCAAACGATTACACATAAAAACCCTCTGACGGATCACTCCTTCCCCTCTGGACATACTACGGCTATTTTCTCGGTTATCGTTCCTTGCGTGTATGCTTTACCCATGCTAGGACTCCTACTACTCCCTCTTGCCTTTGTTGTCGGTATGTCGCGGATTTACTTGGGACTTCATTATCCATCGGATTGTATCGTTGGTTGCTTGATTGGAACGACGGTATCGGTAGTGACAATCGCATTCTGGGGGTAAATCATGGAACATGTATTGCGAAAAAGAAGAGTGCTCATCCTATCGGAGGGCTTCGGCGCTGGCCATACGCAAGCTGCATTTGCACTGGCCAGCAGCTTAGAACAGCGCTGCTCTACAATTGAAACCCGTGTTGTGGAGCTCGGTTCCTTCCTTCACCCCACGTTAGCCCCCTGGATTCTCGGCGCTTACAAGAAAACCATTGCTGTTCAGCCTAAATTGTATGGCCGCTTGTACCGTGCTCAATATCAGAAATCGCTGAATCCGTTGACGCAGCTGGCCCTTCATCGCATTTTCTATGCACAAACGGCAGCTATGATCAGCCATTGGGCACCACAAGCCATCGTATGTACGCATCCTTTTCCCAGCGTCGTTGTTTCTCGACTGAAAAGGGCAGGTCTGCATATTCCCCTATGCACCGTCATCACTGACTACGATGTTCATGGGACATGGGTCAGCCATGAGGTGAATAAATACATGGTGTCTTCCGAGGATGTGAAACATAAACTCATCGTACATGGCATCGCGGCCGCGCATGTCGAAATCACGGGAATCCCCGTACATCCGAGCTTCAGAGAAGTCCATGATCGGACCTTGATTCGACAGCAATTCAATCTCTCTTCGCGGCCTACTGTATTGGTTATGGGGGGAGGTTGGGGGCTCATCGGCGGCGATTCATTGAGCGAGCATTTACTGACGTGGAGAGACCGCATTCAGTTTATTTTCTGTTTAGGGCATAACCACAAGGCGATTTCGAAGCTGGCGGCAGATCCGCGATATCAGCATCCCCATATTCACCTGCTCGGATTTACACAAGAGATTGGGAAGTTGATGGAAGTCTCCGACCTGCTCGTTACGAAGCCTGGGGGAATGACGTGTTCAGAAGGACTGGCCAAATCGATTCCCATGTTATTCTATGATCCCATTCCAGGCCAAGAGGAAGAAAACGTGCATTATTTTACTAGACATGGTTTCGGAGAGTCGATCCAGTCCGCGGACACGATCTCTCATTGGTTGTCCATGCTGGCTAGCCGCTATGCAGATGTGCAGGCCAAGCGTGCTTCTAATCAGCATAAGAAAACTCACCTACCTGCGGGTGATGGTTCAGAAGTCATTCTCCAACTGTTAGGATAAAAAAAACAGACTATCCTTGCTGCTCATTTGGCAACATGGATTAGTCTGTTTTTGTTAGAAGCTTATTCGGCTGATTCTTTTGATTCAGCGGCTAATGCGGTTGCAGCAGCTTGCTTCAACTGCTCTTGATGTGTGGACAGCGCTTCTTGTCCAATTACAACTTCAAGACGGTGAATATTCATCCCTTGTCCTGCGAATTTTGTTTCGTATTCTGTCATCACATGATCTGGATGAATGCCGTCCACGTGAAGGTTCAGCGAAATATTACGCATTCTTAGACCCATATCTGCAAAGGAATTCAATGAAAATTCGAATAAAGATTGCGAATCGGTTTTTAAATGGATTTCACCCTTGGCGTTCAGAATTTGTTGATATTTGGCAACAAAACCTGGATGCGTTAGACGTCTACGCGCATGTTTCTTCTTCGGCCATGGATCACTAAAATTCAAATACACGCGCTCTAGCTCACCTTCAGCAAACGCCTCTTCAATATGCTCGATATTGAACAACATCAACCTTAAGTTCGAAATACTAAGCACCGCATCTTCTTCATTCTCCACGGTAATTTCGTGTGCAACCTTAGCTTTCTCACTTGCCTTACGAATCAATTCATCATACATATCCACACCGATAAAGTTGATGTTCGGATATTTCTTGCTCATTTCACTAATAAAGCGCCCTTTGCCCATCCCTAACTCGGCATGAATCGGGTTATTGTTTCCGAACAACTCGGACCATTTGCCCTTATAATCCTTGGCATTTAATACAACGAGTTCTTTTTGACGTTCTATATCTTCTCTAATACCTTTTCTGCCCCGTAAACGCATTATTCATTTGCCTCCTACACGTACATGCTTTCGAATACAAATCATAGACGATTCTATAAAAAAAATCAAAACTTTCCTCTAGTAGATGAATGGAAGAATGAAAGAAAACACCCTCCATAATGGAAGGTGCTTCGCTCTTAGAAGATATTTATTTGTAGCTTTCGTCTCTTTTACTATTATTGCTTCGTAGTCCCGCTAAGCCCAATAATCCTACTAGACCCAACCAGCCCCAATTACTGCCATTATTATTAGTATCCGTTGTTGCATAAGCGCGATATGAATTACCATTAGTGCTTGGTGAAGTAGTAGATAGGCTTTTCGTACTCATTCTATCCACCATGTTTGCACTGCGATCGACACCTCGTTCAACCGCATTAGCTCCGCGTTCTACGCCTCTCTCAAGCGCGTTAGCCCCTTTTTCAACCGGCGTCGTCCCATAACCGTTCATATGGTCCATTACGCCAGTGCCTCTCCCAGGTGTCCCATAACCAGAATACGTATTGGGAGTGGTTAAATTCCCATTATAAATACCGTTCGTTCCATTTCCACTAAAATTTTGTGAGCTGATGCCTGTCCCAAGCCCCATTCCTGGTGAAGTAGCATCATAGTTGCTTCCCGTATAGCCCGTTGATGTCGTAGTCCCCAATGTCCCAATTGGTGATCCCGATCCCGTTCCGCCCGCATTTCCTGTATCCATATGCGTTGCCTGAACCCCTGCTGCCCCCATACTTAAAGCTGTTGTCAGTGCTACCGCCAAAGTTATCGTACGAAACTTTTTCATGTAGTCCATTTCCCCTCTCAGCTCGTAATTGTGGTGCAAGGTTATCATGCTCGCTTAGGAGAGGTTTTATTGGGGGACTTGTTGGAAAGGCAGGGGTCGCTTTCATGAGTAAATTTCGCTACAATATAGGTTGAAACAAAATAATCGACAACACGGTTTCCAAGGACTTCTCACAGTGTTTATGGAGAAGCAACAGAAAGAAAGGATACATGTCCTATGTCTACAATGATTCAGGAATCACCTCAGCTTTGGGGAGATAAACGTTTCCATACATGGAATTATGAAATGCGCGAGAATCTAGGCGGTAAAGTATTCAAAGTCATGCTGGATGCTGGTTTCACATGTCCTAATCGCGACGGCAAGATTGCAACAGGCGGATGTACCTTCTGCAGTGCACGTGGATCAGGAGATTTCGCTGGAAGTCGCCGCGACGATCTTGTCACACAATTTAATAAGATCCGCGATCTTCAGCATCAAAAATGGCCCGAAGCCAATTACATTGGCTATTTTCAGGCATACACGAACACCTATGCGCCAGTAGAAGAACTGCGAGAGTATTATGAAGAGATTTTAAAACAGCCTGGCGTGGTCGGCTTATCTATCGCTACGCGGCCAGACTGCTTGCCAGATGATGTCATTGAATATCTAGCTGAATTAAATCAGCGTACCTATTTATGGGTGGAAATGGGTCTGCAAACCGTGCATGAATCCACTTCCGTGCTGATCAATCGTGCTCATGATACGCAATGTTATTTGGATGCAGTAGCAAAGTTGCGCAAACATAATATTCGCGTGTGTGCGCACATTATTTATGGCTTACCTGGAGAAACGCACGAGATGATGCTAGATACAGGGAAAGCTGTCGCACAGATGGATGTGCAAGGCATCAAAATTCATTTGCTTCATCTCATGCGCAAAACGCCGATGGTGAAACAGTATGAAGCTGGTTTGTTGCAGTTCTTGGAGAAAGATGAGTACGTCAAGTTGATCGTGGATACTTTGGAGATACTGCCACCTGAGATGATCGTTCACCGACTCACTGGAGATGCCCCGCGGGATCTACTAATCGGACCAATGTGGAGCCTCAAGAAATGGGAAGTGTTGAACGCTTTTGATAAATTGCTGACGGAGCGAAATACATGGCAAGGGAAGTATTGGGCGGGGAAAGAAAGCTAATAAACGCTATGGCGGGGGCTAGAGCGAGTGATATGGAACATGGATCCGCTACTTGCTGCTAAATAATCCTTTCGCATCAGCCAAGATTCTATACAAATGACGTCCTCTCGTTCCATGTTTCATTCCATATTTCCTGGGAAATTGTCGAGAAATGGATTAGCAAGCAATCATGGGAGGCACTCTACACATGGGATTTGTTTCAGTTCTGAGTTATGTACACCAGCTCATCGGACAACGCGTCGGGCCTGGCGATACCGTTATCGATGCTACGCTCGGCACAGGCGTGGACGCCTTGTTCATGGCGAAGCTCGTAGGCGCTCGCGGCTGCGTCTACGGCTTCGATATCCAGCAGGCGGCGCTGGATCAAACCGGCCTGCGTCTGGCGAAAGAGCTGCCAGACGCCCAAGTTCACATGAGCTTATGCAGCCATGCGCTCATGGAAGCGGCTGTGCCGCAAGACCGCCACGGCAAGGTCGCAGCGGTCACTTTCAATCTCGGCTACCTGCCAGGAGCCGATACAACCATAATTACCGAGCAGGCATCGACGATTCCTGCTCTTGAAGCCGCCCTCCGCCTGCTGCGCAAAGGCGGAATCGTGACCATCGTGCTGTACAGCGGCCACGATGGTGGCTCCGAAGAAGCCGCAGCGGTGGAACGCTGGGCGGAGAGCTTGCCACTCGCAGCGTTTCAAGTGCTGCGGTATCAATTTGCCAATCGGAGCGCCTCCGCGCCGTATCTCTTGGCTCTAGAAAAAAGATAGCCGCATGATATAATGCTAGAGTGGTATAAAAGACAGAATGATAGAATAGACTAGGGGAAAGTAGGGATTGTTTTGAAATCATACCCGTTACAATTTCAACCTGAAATGAAAGAACGCGTTTGGGGAGGCAGAACCCTCGAACGTTTCGGCTTTGAGCTGCCGGAAGGTGCAATCGGTGAAGGCTGGATGATCGGCGATCACCCGAACGGAACAACGAAAGTCATTAACGGCGAATTAGCTGGCTTAGGACTAGACGAAATTCGTGAGAAATACGGCAAAACATTGTTCGGTACCAAAGGATTTTCCGAGAAAAACGGCCGTTTTCCACTCTTAATAAAATTGCTAGATTGCGAAGACGATCTATCTGTTCAGGTTCATCCTAACGATCACTATGAAAACCTCGCGGCTGGTGAACTTGGCAAAACAGAAATGTGGTACATTCTTGATGCGAAGCCTGGCGCCAAAATTATATACGGCATGAAAGAAGGCGTAACACGGGAAAGCCTTGCAGAAGCGATTGCGGATAACCGCATTATGGATTGCTTACAAGAAGTTCCTGTCGAAGCCGGAGATTCTTTCTACATACCTGCAGGTACGGTTCACGCGCTTGGCGCGGGTGTACTTGTAGCAGAAATTCAACAAAACTCAGATACAACGTATCGTTTATATGATTACAACCGCCCAGGTTTGGACGGAAAACTGCGTGAATTGCACATCGAGGATTCCCTCAATGTGATTGCGTACGAAGGTTCAGGATCCACGCGCATGAAAACAGACTTAGCAGAAGCAGGCACATGGCTGACGCTCGCATCCTCTCCTTTTTTCACCGTTGAAAAGGGTCTTGTAGGGCCGCAATGGGAGCTTACGACTACCCCGGATAGCTTCGTGATCCTTGTGATCGCAGACGGCAACGGGACGCTGCAATGGGCTGACGGTCAAATCGCGACGAAGCCAGGGGACTGTTTCTTGCTTCCAGCTGATTTGGGCAGCTACTCACTCGAGGGCAATATGACAGTGATTCGCAGTTATTTGCCATAGGAAGAAACTAATTATAATAAAAAAAGCTCTCTGATAGCAGCCGCGGTTGATGGGCACTGTCAGAGAGCTTTTTATTTATCGCTGCTATCCTTCTTCCGAAAGGCTGCTTTCTTTAAGAATTACGTCATGCGCTCCGCCTTCGACCAAGCTTGTTGCGGATACGAGTGCAATTCTTGCATTCTGTTTCAACTCGTCGAGGGTCAATGAACCACAATTACACATCGTGGATTTGATTTTACCCAGCGTCTTGTCCAAGTTTTCTTGCAAACTTCCCGCATAAGGAACGTAGGAATCAACGCCTTCTTCGAATAGAAGCTTGCTTTTGCCGCCAGTGTCATAACGCTGCCAGTTGCGGGCACGGTTCGAGCCTTCGCCCCAATATTCTTTCACGAAATTGTTACCGACTTTAAGCTTTCTAGTTGGGCTCTCATCGAAACGAGCAAAATATCTGCCCAACATCACGAAGTCAGCACCCATCGCCAAAGCAAGGGTCACATGGTAGTCGTGTACGATACCACCATCGGAACAGATCGGAATATACGTACCCGTTTCTCTGAAGTACTCATCTCTCGCTTCAACAACCTCCATCACGGAGGAAGCTTGACCGCGGCCAATACCCTTTTGTTCCCGTGTGATACAGATGGAACCGCCGCCGATCCCTACTTTAATAAAGTCAGCACCCGACTCAACAAGGTAGCGGAAACCTTCGCGATCAACAACGTTACCTGCACCAATTTTCACATCAAAATTCTGTTTCACATACTGTACTGTCTCATGCTGCCATTCACTGTAACCGTCAGAGGAATCGATCACGAGAATGTCAACGCCGGCCTCAACAAGCGCAGGAACTCTCTCCGTATAATCCTTCGTGTTGATCCCAGCGCCGACAATGTAACTCTTATTCTTATCAAGCAGTTCCATCGGGTTCTCTTTGTGCTCATCGTAATCTTTGCGGAAAACGAGCGTATCCAAATTCCCATTGTCATCCACAATTGGCAAGCAGTTCAGCTTATGATCCCAGATTAGGTTGTTAGCTTCCGAAAGCGAAATACCCGATTTACCATAAATTAATTTCTCGAAAGGTGTCATGAACTCCGAAATTGTACGCTCTAACGGATCGCGGCTTCTGCGATAGTCACGGCCTGTCACGATCCCTAGCAATTTTCCGTTCGCTGTGCCATCATCGGTGATCGCAACAGTAGAGTGCCCTGTTTCTTCTTTCAAAGCTAGCACATCACTAAGGGACTGCTCAGGTTTCAGGTTGGAGCGGCTTACGACGAAACCAGCCTTGTACCCTTTTACCTTGCGCACCATCTGTGCTTGCTCTTCGATCGACTGAGAGCCGAAAATAAAGGAAATCCCGCCACTACGCGCCAGTGCAATAGCCATTCCATCATCGGATACGGCTTGCATGACAGCAGAAGAAAACGGGATATTCAGGGAGATTGCTGGCTCCTCACCCTTATTAAACTTGACTAGCGGGGTCTTCAGCTTAACATTTGCCGGTGTACAATCCTTCGTCGTTAGATTAGGAATCAACAGAAACTCACTAAACGTACGCGATGGTTCCATATAATACGTAGCCACTTTACATTTTCCTCCTAATATAGGGATCTTTGAGTGTAGCTCAAAGCCTCTCCTTTAATTGATCCATAGGTAAATTTTTATAATCTTATCACTGAACCTTACCTGTGGTCAATGGATTTTTTAGGGAAATGTTCAGTCGACTACGATACGGCGTTATTTCTTCCAAATTTGGGGTTCAGAACCCTTACTCGAATATTCAATATAGGACGGAGAAATGTCCATAACCACATAGTTAGGATCGTGCGGCCCGTCAAACCACTCTTTCATATCATCATTCCATAACTTCTCGCGAAGGGCATTATCCGAAGAGATCTTAGCCGTAGCTTGGATTTGCAAAATGTTCGGCGTAGACTTGCCGTCATACCCCACAAGAATGTGCACATGGGGATTTTCTTGGAGTTCCTCAACCTTATCTGTTTTCTTACTCGTCGTTAAATAGATTTCCAACCCTTCGTGAAACAAGGCCATGTAGCGCACCTTAGGCTTGTTACCGTCAATCGTTGCAAAGGAGCACACCTGGTTAGCGTTCAGCACGCCAATGATTTGTTCTTCGAGTTGTGTCTTTTGGGTTTCGATCATAGTTAGCTCTCCTCTCAGTATCAAACTGCTTGACCTACCCTAGATTACCCATATGGGCGCGTGTTCAATCGGTACATGCGAAAAAATCCCCTTCACGCTAGGCGTGAAAGGGATTTGGGGTTAGATCGTTGCCAGCTGCTGCAGCGGCATCGTATAGTAGGACGCCGGCTTCTGCGCGTCCGGCGGGAAGTGCACGACAAGCAGCTCCTTGCTGCTTTCGTCGATGTGGCCGCTTTGCAGGTACGTCTGCAAAGCGAACGGCAAGACCTCAAGCATAGCATGCTTGTGCAGGTCTTTCTCATTGATACGGAGGCTCTGGAAGTCTCCGCTGACGAGCTCAGGCTGCTCCGCAACCAGCTTGAGGTACGCATTCTGTTCGGACTTCTCCAAGGTGAAGTCCCACCAGATTTTGCGCGGCTTATATTTATGGCCGAGGAAGTAGTCTAGCTTCATCAAGCCTTCGATGATGTGCATGTTCGTAGTTCCGCGATGCAGCAGGAACTCGCGTAAGCGAGTGAACAAATCCTCGAGCTGATGCCCGATCTTCTGCCAGCCGCGGCCTTCCCAGAAGTCGCCGAACTCTTGGAAGAAGTCGAACGCCGACGCGAATTCATTGGCGATCAAGTGCTTCACCGTATGATCCATCCGGTGAGCGTTCCAATATTTCTCGAGCACATCCTCCACGCGCTTGATGCGAATCAAGTCAGTGAACGGCAGGATGTCGTTGCCGAGAATCTCGTAAGGGGCGTGATCCATATAAATATAGCCGAATTTATCGGCATCTTTTCGCATGCCTGTTCCGCGCAGCATTTTGAGGAAGCCAAGTTGCAGCTCTTCCGGCCCTAGCTCGAAAACGTCATTAAACGTCTTACGGAACGAGTTATAATCCTCTTCCGGCAACCCGGCAATCAGATCGAGATGCTGATCGATTTTGAGACTGTTTTTCACCTTAGACACGGTGCGGCTCAGCTTGAAGAAGTTCTGTCTCCGCTGCACGAGGTCATTCGTCGTATCATTCGTCGATTGCACGCCGATCTCGAAACGGAACGTACCCGGAGGAGCATTTTCAGCCAAATAATCAAGCACTTCAGGACGCATAATGTCCGCCGTAATCTCGAACTGGAACACGGTGCCACGGTGATTTTGAATAAGGAATTCAAAGATTTCCATCGCATAATCCCGTTTAATATTAAACGTACGATCTACGAATTTGATCAGCTTTGCTCCTGAGTCGATAAGGTAAAGCAGGTCTGACTTAGTTCGCTCCATGTCAAAATACCGCACACCCACCTCGATGCTCGACAGGCAGAATTGGCAAGAGAACGGACAGCCGCGGCTCGTCTCGAAGTAGACCACACGGTTCGCTAGGCTCGGAAGATCTTCCTTGAAGCGATGCGGTGACGGGATATCATCCAGCTTCAGCTTCGGCCTGCCCGGCATCAGAATCACTTCTTGCTCTTTGCGGTAGGCAACGCCGTAGACGAAGTGGTATTTGCGTGTTGTCGAGATCTCTGTCAGCAATTGGTGGAAGGTCTCTTCCCCTTCGCCCATGACGATGAAATCAACCTCAGGGATGCGCTCCATCCAGTAGTCCGTGTCGTAAGAAACCTCAGGTCCACCAAGGACGATGATGAGCTCGGGACGGATTTTTTTGATCATTTTGATAATGTTGATCGTCTCTTCGATGTTCCATATGTAGCAGGAAAAGCCCAGCACGTCTGGCGCCTTCTGATAAATGTCAGAGACCACATTCATAACGGGATCTTTAATTGTATATTCGGTTATTTCAACATCAAAATCCTTCTCGCAGAACGCTTTGAGATAGCGTAAGGCCAAGGAGGTATGAATGAATTTGGCGTTCAGTGTGGATAAAAGTACGTTCATATGAAAAAAACCTCGTTCTATTCTGGGTTATCGTGCCTTCTAATTCGTGTTCAAAAATGGACTTTTTGAACTACCTCCACTAATTCTACACGAAAACGGTTGAAATACAAAGGAAAGCCCTCCCATGCGGGACGACTTTAGTGGCATTTATACAAATAACAGACTGTTAAAGAACCATGTCGTCGTCCAAATGCGGGACTTCATACGGGAATTGCAGGTAGGATGCTTCTTCAATGGCATTTTTCCAGCGTTCGGCGTGGGAATAAAGTTGCTGCTCGACTTCTTGGATTCTCTGGCTGATTTCGCCAGCGGATTCTGCCGGTTCACGTTGCAGCGCTTGTTGTAGAGTGGTACGTTCTTCGAACCATTGCGTTAATTGGTATAAAAGCATAGGAAACCACCTCTCACGTTGGATATGTACGTGCTAGTGTTCCCTGATTTGCGTGGGTGTATGCGAGTGCCCAACCTCCGTACCGTCCTGACACTGGATTAACTGGAAAATCTACAGCTAAATTCACATTTCTCGCTTGAGAATGGAAAATAAATGGAAAAACTCCCGTTAATTTCGGGGATTTTACGCAAAAGCGCTAGGAACCCGAAAAATAGCTGGAGGTTTTCCATATAATATGATTATGTGGCAAAAATGCAGGAGTTTAACTGTATGTTTTCATGCTAATTTGAACGGGCTAGAGCGTCAAAGCACGCAAGCAATGCTTACTTCAACAAAGCTCCGTCCTTCTCGAGGACGGCTTGCAGCTCGGCGACGTTAATCTCAGCTGGCAGCACGCCGTGCTTCACAGCGAGTCCAGCAGCGGAGCCTGCAGCTTGGCCCGTAGCCATGCAGCTAGGCGTGAGGCGCGTCGTTGCGAGCGCTTCATGCGTAGTCGAGATGCAGCGACCTGCGGTGAGCAGGTTTTCGATTTTTTGCGGCAGCAGGCAGCGGTACGGGATGTCGTAGGCACCGTCCCCTTCGACCCAAGCTGCCGTTACGCCTTTGCCAGACGGATCGTGGATGTCGATCGGATAGCCGCTGCGTGCGATAACGTCATCAAAATGACGCCCCTGCACGACATCCTCCACTTGCAGCGCATACTGGCCATCGATCCGGCGCGTTTCACGGATACCAATTTGCGCGCCAACGTTGGAGATGGAGGCTTTTTCGAAGCCTGGCAAGTTATTGCGCATAAATTCAGCAACCATCAACACCTGTTTGCGCCCAAGCTCCTCGGCCTCTGTCAAATCCTCCACATTGGTGCCATCCAGCCCCTGCACACGCGTAGTATTGACCAGTACTTCGTCATCCTCAGGACCTGTGAAGAACAGTACTTGATCACGATTAATCGGAAGGTTCGCTTCCTTCCAGTGTTTAAAATAGCCGAGTACTCCAGAAAGAGGGAGATCAGCGAGCTCGGAGAAAGGCGTCTTTTTATAAAACTCGTCTGGATGGTCAATCATGTATTGTTTCACTGCAGGCAAATTCACACCGCGCATTCTGAATTTCATCGTCATTGGCTGTGTGGCTTTATCCCCATCACGCCCTTTGAGGCATGGCGCACCAGACAGATACGCGAGATCAGCATCACCTGTTGTGTCGATGAATACTTTGCCTCTTACATCAATTCGGCCGGATTTGGATGTCAACTGAACGGATTGAATGCGATTGTCCACGGTCTCCACATGATCGACAAAACTATGGAAAAGCAGCTTAACACCCGCTTCTTTGAGCATATCGACAGCAAGAACTTTGTATATTTCAGGGTGATAAGGTGTGATCGTATTCACGAACCCAACGGTATCCCGAAGATGTCCCGGGGATGCGTTCATCGCCATAAGGCGGTCAATAATTTCTTGCGCGAGCCCCGCAATGACTTGTTTGCCATCTGTTGTATGAAACGTCATCCAAGGATACACAAGCGCTGCCGTCGACATGCCGCCAATAAAGCCGTATTTCTCGATCAAAACGGTTTTGGCCCCACTTCTCCCTGCTGCAATCGCCGCATTGACACCCGCTGGACCTCCACCTACTACTACCACATCTGCTTCTATCTGTTTGATCATCTGATTTCGCTCCCTTAGCTTCATTGTTGGTAAGTTTACTTGTCTCTCAGTTGCTTGCTTCTCTCTTAGTGTAGTTTAAAATTAACCTTCTTTTTAGTTTAACTTTAGTTTAAAATTAGAGGTACAGAAGGCAGTCAGAAAAGGGGCATCTCAGACGTATGCGAAAAAGAATTACACTCCACGATTTAGCCGCTCAGCTCGGTTTAACGATACAAACGGTGTCCAAGGCGCTGCGCGGACTGCCTGGTATGTCAGAGCAGACACGAAGTGAAGTCTTCAAGCTCGCGCGCGAGCTTGGCTACATGACCAAAGATCAGAAACAAACACTTCAGCAAGATCTCATTTCACCATATCCCGTCGTGCAGCGCAGGTTCGTGCTCGTCCAGAATAAACAATCTTTGAACTTCAACCGCTTGCTGCTGCAAGGCTTGCATGAACGTTTCATGGAGTTTGGCCACACGGTACAACCACTTCTCATTCCGCCTAAATTAAAGCCATCACAATTTGAAGACTGGGCTGAGGACGAAGGTTTGTTATATGCGGAGGGGGTGTTTATCGCACCGCGGATGAATTGGGATCTCTTGGAGCAAAAACTGTTAGAGGTGCAGCTCCCGCGGATTTTGTTGAATTTTCCGCCGCCGGAGTCCAAGGTCGATAGTGTAATTTGGGATGTGTACGAGGCGGTTTATCAGGCGGTGCGAAGGTTAGTTCGAATGGGCCACAGGAACATTCTTTATGTAGGTGATACGAAGGATCAACGCGGATTCGTTATCCGGTGGCAGGCTTTCACCGAAGCGATGAAAGAGGCTGGTGTGATGGTGGATCCTAGTGAACACGCGATAGAGCGAGATGGGTCGGAGGGGTGGTTGCAGGATTTCCAGCAGAAATATGAGCTGCGTCAGCCAACGGCTGTGATTTGCGGCATCGATGAGGAAGCTGCGCCTGTGTACCATACACTTCGTCGATTAGGCGTGAACGTGCCACAGCAGTGCTCGCTGGTTGCGCTGTTGAATGAGCAAAGCGATACGCTGCCGCTCTGTTCTCGCCCTCAGCTGCCGATTCGTGAGACCGGTTATCGCGCAGCCGATCGCATGCTATGGCGGATTGCGAATCCGCATTTACCTTTTGAGCATGTGCGGCTGCAGGGGGATTTTTTCACGGGGAGTACGATTCAGAAGCTGTAGATCATTTCATTTGCTTTTATGAACGTGGTATATTGGAGGTCGAATGATCTGACCGGAAGGTAAGCCATCGTACTAGGAGGAATTTTTAATATGCAAAAGAAACAAGGTTCACGTCCAAAAGGAAGCCCCAGCCATAAACCGAAATTTGGAACGAATAAAGCACAAATCCAATCAACACAAGCAGGTACTGCTAAAGGTGGTCAGGAGTCGAGCACTCGCCAGTATACAGTGAAGGAACCTACTGAGCTTCTGCCCTTTTTGTTGGAAAAGCTATCAAGTCTAGGGCGAAATGCGGTTAAAGCTATCCTCGCTCGTGGACAAGTCGCCGTGAATGGCAAAGCAGTAACGGCTTATAATCACCCTTTGCAACCGGAAATGATAGTCACGATCAACAAAGACAAAGTTGTGGAAGATATCCCGCTAGCCGGGATGACGATTTTACATGAAGATCACGATGTTATTGTCATTCAAAAGGATGCTGGCCTTCTATCCATTGCAACGGATACGCAGGAAAATCAAATTACGGCCTATCGCCAACTTACGGCGCATGTGCGGAATCATGACCCGAAGGCACGGATTTTTGTCGTTCATCGCCTAGATCGGGACACATCAGGTGTGATGATGTTTGCCAAAAACGAACAGGCACAGCAGCACCTACAGAACACATGGCAAGAGAGTGTCAAGGAGCGGACATATGTTGCTCTAGTGGAAGGCATGGTGCGTAAGCCTGAAGGAACGATTTCTTCCTGGCTCAAGGAGCACGCCAAATCGCTCAAAATGTTCTCCACACCGTATCCGAACGACGGACAGCATGCGGTCACGCATTACAAAACGCTGCAAGCGAACAAGAGCTTCTCTCTGCTTGAGGTGAATTTGGAGACCGGCCGCAAAAACCAGATCCGCGTTCATATGCAGGATATCGGGCACCCCGTTGCTGGGGATAAAAAGTACGGATCCAAATCAAAAGAGATCAATCGACTGGGTCTGCATGCGCGTGTGCTCGCCTTTTTGCACCCGACGACAGGCACGTTAATGCGTTTTGAGACGCATATTCCGAAGGTGTTTTTGAACCCTTTTAAAGAGCCTGGTGTTAAGAAGTAAAGTTTGTAAAGGATTGGGTAAACCAACAAAAGGAGCAAAGTGATGAACATTGTTGTACTTGATGGCTATACGTTAAATCCAGGCGATCTGGACTGGAGTGGTTTCCAAGCGTTAGGCGAGTTGACGGTCTATGAACGTACATCTGAGTCCGAGATTGTAGAACGCGCCGTACATGCTGACATCGTGTTAACGAACAAAACGCCTCTCTCCGCTGGCACTCTGAGACAACTGCCTAAACTAAGATATGTCGGTGTTTTGGCGACTGGCTACAATATTGTGGATATCCAAGCCGCGAAGGCTCAGGGGGTTATTGTTACTAATGTGCCCGCATATAGTACGCATTCGGTTGCTCAGTTGGTTTTTGCACTCCTATTAGAATTCTGCCATCGGGTGCAGCGCCATAGTGACAGTGTGCTTCAAGGAGATTGGGCTGGATCGATTAATTTCAGCTACAGTGTCTCCCCTCTTGTTGAGCTAAGTGGCCAAACGATGGGACTGATCGGTCTTGGCCAAATTGGCAAACAAACGGCGCTCATTGCTGGGGCGATGGGCATGAAGGTCATTGCGACAAATAGCGGACGAAGTGTGCCACAACCGGTGGAAGGCATAGAATGGGTATCGCTGGAGGAGTTGCTGCAGCGTGCTGATGTTGTAAGCTTGCATTGTCCGCTGACCCCAGCTACGAATGAGCTGATCAATGCAGAACGGATTGCTAGGATGAAACCGTCGGCCATTCTGATTAATACAGCCAGAGGTGGATTGCTTAACGAAGCGGATGTGGCGCAAGCTTTGAACGAAGGCCGCCTCGCTGGTGCGGGGCTTGACGTGCTGACGGTTGAACCGCCAAAGACGGATAATCCCTTGCTGCATGCGCAGAACGTGATTATTACCCCGCATATCGCATGGGCAACGAAAGAAGCGAGAGCTAGGTTGATGGCCGTTGCGAGCAGTAATGCGCGGAGTTTTGTAGAGGGTCTGCCGGTGAATGTGATCGGATAGCAATAAAGGACTGCCGCCAAGGTTCGTGAATTCGAAGCTTTGGCGGCAGTCCTTTTTAGTTGTCGATCGTTCTATTATTTTAACTTATTCAATAAACGGTATATGATTACAGCCGCTTGCGCTCTTGTCGTGCTGTCGCTTGGCATAAAGCTGCCGTCGCTTCCTTCAAGGATACCTGCTTTTTGCATGGTGCTGACTGCTTCTGCCGCATAATCCGAGATGTCAGCCGCATCGTTAAATTCCTTGGAGCCAGCATTCGTCTGGATGCTTGCTTTTAGCGCCAGTAAAGTGCGATAAGCCATAACCGCCATATCTTGTCTAGATATCTCATCCCCTGCACCAAAGCTTCCGTCTTCTCGGCCACTTATGATACCAAGCTGCCTAGCTATCGCAGTTGAGCTATAGTACCAATCTTTCTGATCAATGTCTGAGAAGGTGTTTGACGTAGCTTGTTCTTGATCGAAGCCGAAGGCTCTCATCAGCAGTGTCACGAATTCTGCTCTTGTAACCGGGCTATTCGGTGCAAAACTCGCTTCACTCACGCCACGGATTATTTCTCTCGCTGCCAAAGCGTCAATACTTGCTTGCGCCCAAGATACATCACTGATGTCTTGGAAGGTAACATCCTTGTAGAATACAGCATAGTTGCCAAGCTCTGCAGTAGTGAACTCCACTTGTCCTGTAGCTGTATTGTAAGCCCCGTTCACAACTACCTCTAACTTCCCTGATGCGTTCACATAGCTTACGATGACTTTCTCTGGAGATTCTCCTGGTTTCAGCGTATAGTTGACGGCTATGCGGACACCCTCGGTACTCAAGTTCTTCGTCGACTTTCCATCCACTTGCAAGTCAAATTGGAATACACTGCCGCTCCCAATGGATTGTCTTACCTGCTCGGAAAGTGCTCCTTGTTCAACGTTCGTTACGACAACCTGAATATTCTTCGCATCAGTCCCCACCTGTTGCTTCAATGCTTGAAGAGGTAGGATGACCTTAGAGTCGCCTGCATGGAATGCAATCTGTTTCACTTGGTTCGCATCCGCTTTGTTCAGCAACGCAACAGGAACTTGTATGACAAGCTTCTTCGTTGTCGACTCTGCTGAAACACTTAAGCTTATCGTTCCGTTAACAGCTCCCTCAATGGCTTTAACCATGTCTAGATCTTGAATTATTACTGTGGATGTATTCGGATCCTTGGGCTCTTCTTTAACAGGTACAGTGATGACACCGCCGCCGCTGCCCGATCCGTTAGACGTATCGTCCGTCGTATCATCCGGGTCCTCTCCATGGTTAGGACTAGCTGTCACTGTTACATTCGCAGTCGCTTGCAGCGCAGTTCCGGCTACTGATCCATGAACGGCAAAGGTACCTGCTTGGGCATAAAGCGTTGGAGCGATGTTGTCCCAAACAACCTGAAGCTGGGAGGTTAGCTGATTATCATATACGGCTGTTACAACCGTCGGTAATATCGGCGCTACCCCTGTTGTCGTGCTTACGGCTACAGGCTCAATCGATAGAATAACAGCTGGAATTTCCGTTACCGTAATATTCGCTACTGCGCGAATGCTTGTGCCTGCAACATCTCCTTGGACCACAAACGAACCTGCCGCAGCATACTGAGAAGCATCCACGAGATCCCATGTAACGGACTGCGATGAAGTCGATTGATCATCATACACGGCTGTTACTACGGTAGGAAGCACTGGCGCTATACCTTTACTTGTTAACACGCCAATCGGATTGATACTAACAATCGCCGGGTTAGGATTGACAGTGACTTGAGCCTCCGCTCTCACATCTGTCCCCTCTACTGAACCATACACAACAAAGCTTCCTGCCTGCGCATATTGCGATGGTGCCACAGTATCCCAGATGACAGGGTGTGATTTTTGCGACTGATCGTCGTACACAGCAGTCACATGTGAAGGCAATACTGGCGCTGCTCCTACAGCGGTCGTAACCAACTTGGGCTCGAAGCTGACGATAGCAGCCGGACTAGCTCCTACAGTGATATGCGCCTCCGCTCGTATGGCTGTCCCCGCTACAGTTCCTTGTATAGTAAAGGTACCTTCTGCCGCATATTGAACAGGTGATAGGCTGTCCCACGTAACCGGCAGCGTTTCAACCGACTCGTCACTATACGTAACAGACACAGTTGAAGGCAATGTTGGAGCAACGTTGACATACGTATTCACGTCAACTGGTGATACCGTATTAATAACCGCTGTTCCTGGAATGATTTCACCACTGCCCATTTTGACATGGTCCAATGTAATATCAGCGATAGGAGACGTGTCTCCACCAATTTTCATCACATTTCCGCCGGTACCTAAACTAGCTGCTCCAGCCCAGGCCAGTTGACCGTCAATGTATAAGTCATACGTATAATTAGCGTGAACAACGACTCTGTAATCGTGATACACGGTTGTATCCAAAGTAGCAGTCTTGACTGGGCTGCTAGCTTTATTCTGCGCCGTACCTTGTGTGCCATACTTTAAATAAAGTCCGATCTGATAATTACCGCTTCGGATTGTAAATTCATTTAAGGTGTTTGCCGTATTTACCTTAGCTCTATACTCTACGGTGAAGGCTCCCACCAAAGGCGTGAAATCGGTTTTTAGTAAAAAGGTTGAAAAAGCGGTGCTCGAGTCTATAATTTTCACATTCCCGCTATCTTGCGTTACGGAACCAGGCCCATTGACCAATTTGGACCAGCCTCGTGAATACTTATTCATATCGTCGTTAAAAGATTTGAATGGGCCTGGCGGCAGTGGGGGTATCTCGTCAATAGGCTCAACTGCATTCGGATCCATCTTGGCATAGGCCAGCACACCGCCTAATCGGTCGCCCTGCTCATAGAACATGTATAAATCTTCACCGTCATATACAAAGTTAGCCGAGGCCGTTCGTCCCCGGTCAATCACATCATCAGAGTCATGCAGTATGCCCAGATGGTTCTCCAGGTCAAAATTAGCACCAACCTCGGTGATATGCACATTGCCCGAAGACGCATGGTAAGCTACATAATGCTTTCCATTCCATGGAAAATAAGTAGGACCGGACAGGTTTGTTCCTTCAGATGCATTGGAGGTAATCAATGGATTCTTTTGGGTTGTCCAGCTGAGACCATCATTTGACCATGCTAGATATATATTTCTTTTATTCGCTGTGGTATTCCCCATCAGCAGCATGATGTAAGTATTATTTTTGGAGGGAATCGTATACTTGAACACTTTGGCATAGGAGGTTTCCATTAAGCCAACAAAATCACTAGTGCCAAGTGCTTTTTGTTCATACGTAAAGTTGATGCCGTCTAAGGTTGAGGCAACCCTTGTCGTCGTATTTTCCCCATGGTAGTACATGTAAAATTTCTGAGCTGCATCGTTCCATATCATATACGGTGAGGACACATGTGACACACTGTAATGAGGAGACCAAACATTGGCGATTAACGGGTTAGCCTCGTATTCCGTCCAGGGACCGTCCAAAGAATCGGAATAAGCCAGATTAATTCCTCCTGGCGCATCGTGAGGAGCATAGTACAAATAATAATTGCCTAACGGATTCGCGATATGTTCCCTCGCGTTAATAACCTGTGGAAATATAATCTCGTCTGTAGGATTATACTTTAATTTCAGTGGATCCAAGACCTGCCCCTGATATTTGAAAATTGGAAAACCCGCTAAAGCGGACGCAGGTTTAGGTTTAACAACGACTACAATGCTCAGCACCATGATAAAACATATCAAACTGGCTATCGCTTTTTTTAGCATCAGTCTTGCTCCTTTTTAATGGTAGATTGTCTTCTCTACTTATTTCAAACCAGTCAAAGCTACACCTTCGATAAATCGCTTCTGGGCGATAAAGAACACAAGCAATAGGGGAACAGTCGCCATTACGGAGGCTGCCATCAATAAGTGCCAATCTGTCCCTGCCGTATCCGTAAATAACTTGAGTCCAACAGGTAAAGTAAATAATTTATTATCGCTAATGTAGATCAATGGATCGAAATAGTTATCCCAGCTGTGAAGAAATGTAAAAATAGCGAGCGTGGATAACGCCGGCGTAGAAAGCGGCAGCATGATACGCCAGAATGTTGTCCATGGTGTGCAGCCATCAATTTTCGCCGCTTCCTCCAGCTCATCAGGTACCATGATGAAAAATTGGCGAAGTAAAAATACGCCGAATATGCCGCCTGCACCTAATACGGAAGGAACAATTAACGGGAAGTGTGTGTCGGTCAGATGCAGCTTAGACATCCACACGAACATCGGAATTGCCGTTACTTCCGTCGGAATCATCATGCCGGTCAACAGGATGAGGAAGATGATATTCTTGAAACGAAAATTCATCTTGCCAAACGCATACCCAGCCAGTGCCGCAAACAAGCAAGTCGCTATGGTAACCACGATGGCTATATAAGCGCTATTGAAGAAGTAAAGAGGAAACTCAGGCTGTTTAACGAAAACCTGTTTAAAATTGGACCAAGAAATAGGATCAGGAATCCATTGCGGCGGAAACAGAAATATTTTAGTCGGATCCTTAAGTGAAGTCGTGATCATCCACAGGAATGGAAACAAGATAACGAGTGATATAAGGGAAAGCGCTGTATAAATAGGCAGGTTTCGAAGTATGCCCCGTTGGTTATTGTTCATGATGCACCCACCTTTTTCTCATATTCCATTGCACGATGGTCAAGACCAGTACTAGGAAAAACAAGATGAAAGCGATTGAAGATGCATAACCGAATTCAAATTGCTTAAATGCCTGCTGATAAATATAGTACACAAGCACATAGGTGCTAGTCCCCGGACCACCATCCGTCATGACTTGGATTTGGGAGAATACCTTCAATGAACCGATTAAGGTTAGGATAAGCGCCAGGAAAAACGCTGGCGAGATCATCGGGAAAGTGATGCTCCAGAAAGTTCTCATGCGCGAGGCTCCGTCAATCTTGGCAGCTTCGTAGTACATTTTGGGAACCTCCTGCAATGCAGCAAGGAAAATCACCATATTCAGACCTACATTCTTCAATACGCTGACTACGATAACGACTGGCATCGCCAAGCCAAAATTGTAAAGCCACGCGGGTCCCTGAATGTTAAACAATTGCAGGATTTGATTGACCAAGCCAGCATCCGTCGCAAAAATGTATTTCCACACAATCGCCCATACGACAATCGAAGTCACAACCGGCGTGAATATAGCAGTTCGAAACAGGGAGATTCCTGGTATTTTTCTATTTAACAGAAGTGCTAAACCAAGCGCGAGCATCAAATTTAAGGGAATGAGCCCCGCCGAAAAGTACAATGTATTCCATACCGTCTTCCAAAATAAAGGGTCGTTCAGAAATGCTTTCTCGTAGTTATCCAACCCTACATACGCTGTATCGTGAAGGAGAGAGTAGTTGGTGAAGCTCATGCCGAATGCAGCCACGATTGGAACTAATAAGAAGATGATATATCCGAGTACCATCGGAGAAATAAATAAGTATGCATACCATGCCCCACTTGAAGCAAGGCGGCTCTTGGCACGTTTCCGAACGGAAACGGGTTGCCCTGTCTGCAGGGATGGGGTCAATTTCGCACCTGCGGAATTCATGTTGTTTCTCTCCGTTCTCTGTAAGTTATTCGATCAAAAAGCACACGAAATCCATAGCAGTGCAAGAAGCTTCGAGTAAAAGGGATCTGACTCATGCTCAGGCATCTAGTCAGAATCCGGTCATCACTCGCGGTCAGACCCTTCTTCTCCTCTAAACTTCTCCACTACCGTGGCGTTTCTTTATTTAAGCAGCGGGCTTACTTCACTTTCGGCTTTGGTCAATACATCCTTCACCGTGCCCGACTGCGCATAGAGCAAATCAAGAATCGTTTGCATCTTCGTATCAATTTGCTGCCAATTTTTGTGAGCTGGCAACGTTGTAGCGCCTACCATTTGATCGATGACGGCAAGCTTCACACTCTCAGGTGATGGCCCTTGCTTCAGGAATGACTCCGATTCCAAAATCGACTTGCGGCTTGGCACGAAATATTGGCTCGTAATGTTCATATTCTCATTATTCGTAATATATTTTAAGAAGTCCGTTGCTTCTTTCGGGAATTTACTGTCCTTCATAACGACAACGCCAGCATATCCCATTGTAGTGCCTGCACCTTTAGGCCCTTGAGGCAATGGAGCGATATCCCATTCGAAGTCTTTGATCGCCTTAGCTTTGCCCATATAGCTGAACAATTCCTTTTGCATGGCAATTTTACCCGTGTCGAACGTCGTTTGATCCCCTGGTTTCGGATGCACTTTATCTTTGAAGATCATGTCCGAATACAACTGAAGCGCCTGCTCGCCCTCTTTGGAGTTCAAAGTAAACTTCGCACCATCTTTACTTAACAGTTCGGCGCCGTATGAATTAAATACCGTTTGCAGGGCATCCGGCCAGTTGGTCCAACCATTGCGTACAAAATTAGTTCCATACACACCCTTTCCAGGGTCAGCTAATGTCTTAGCCGCTTTGAGGAACTCCTCATAGTTCCATTTTCCTTGTTTATACAGCTCAGTTGGCGTTGCCAGTCCTTTTGCTTTGAACATCGTTTTGTTGTAGTAGATCATCGATGTAGGTGTAGAGAATGGAATGCCGTAGATTTTACTGTCTTTGGTTAACAAGTCGAGTGTGGTTGGATACACCTCATCAAATTTATACGCCGTATCCGCTTTCAAAGAAGTAACATCAAGAAGCTGTCCGCCCTGAATGAATTGAGGAATCATACGTTCTGCGAGCCATGCGACGTCTGGAGCTGAATTCGATGCTTGCATGATGGATAGCTTCTGCTGGTAGTCAGCAAAAGGAATGATCGTAATCTCCACGCTGATGTTCGGGTTACTCTCTTTATATTTGGCAATCATATCCTCATACATTTTCTTGTGGGTGTCGTTGCCCCATATGCTGAATTTCAGGGTGACAGGCTTCTGAGCTTTCACCTCTGTTGATGAACTTGGCGCTGTTGCAGCTCCGGTCGCTGCCGGCGCATCTGTTTTGGTACCGCAGGCAGTTACGACTGACGTTGTGACTAGCAGCGTGCCCATAAGTAAGCTAAACTTTTTATTCATATTCGGGTTCCCCTTTAATTTGTATTATGTAACCGCTTCAGTGAAACGTTTACAAACTTTATTATAAAGAAAACAATCCCGCTCTTTTATGGCCTAAAGTTCAGAATAGGTTCGAATTGTATCGATATTGGTTTTAAAATCTGCATGCATATTCGTACTCCTATTGGTCTCGAAACTCGGATGGCGTCAACCCAACAACTTGCTTAAATAAAGACATGAAATACTTGCCATTGGGATATCCCGACATTCTGCCAATGTCTTGAACCTTCATATGTGTCGTTTTTAATAGCTGCTTGGCCTTCTCTATACGGCGCTGAGTCAAGTATTCCGATAAGTTCTGTCCCGTTTCCGACTTGAACAATGCGGACAAATATCTATGGTTTAAGAAAACCTGATCCGCCAAGTATTGCAGTGAGATGTTCTGATCTAGATGACTGTCGATAAGCTCCTTAACCTTCCTTATGATTTGCCGCTCCTCTTGCCCTTCCTTGGCAGAAAAGGCCATTTCGGCTTGCAAAGGATTATTTTTGAGGAGTTCCTTCTTTAATCGATCTATAACTATGGCTAGTTCAGCCTTGTCTACAGGCTTCAATAAATAATCCGCAGCATGATACCTTAATGCATCCCGTGCATATTCAAAATCGCTGTACCCGCTAACGATGACAACTGGCAGATCAGGGTATTGGTCACTAAGCCTCCGCATCATCTCAATCCCGTTCATTTCCTTCATCCGAATATCCGTAATGACGGCATCTGTCGTATTTGTTTTCAGCCATTCAATCGCTTCCACACCATTGGACATTCCCCCCACCACCTGAACGCCGCCTATGATATGCTCAAGTAAATGACGAAAACCATTCCGAAGATTAATCTCATCCTCAACTAACAAAATGCGAAGCATTGGTCATTCCCCTTCCCATTGCAATGGAATTTTCACAATAAAATGAGTACCTTGCCTATCGGTTTTATCCAAAAACAGCCCATATTCCGGTCCGAACAAGAGTCGGATTCGCCAGTGAACATTTCGCAGTGCGAAGCCTTTCTTCTTGAAACCGAAGCCATCCCTTGCGCCGTGCTCATTGCTTTCCTTGTAGATATGAGCTTCTACCTCCCTCATTCTTTCCTCGCTAATTCCCTTACCATCGTCTGAAACGGTGATGACAAAGTGATCCTCTTCTAGATATGTTGCGATTCGAACGATGACAGGGTCCTCTTCCATCGCATGCTCAATGACATTTTCGATCAAAGGCTGCAGTATTAATTTGGGAACGAGATACTCCTCGTGCCCCATGTCAACATCAAGCTCCATCTGAAGCTGTCCACCTAATCGATACGACTGAATCTGAATATAGGATTCCACGAATAACAGCTCGTCCTTCAGATAGACAAGGCGCTCATCCTTATCTACCGTAAATCGCAGCAGCCTGCCTAAACTGACGACAACACTGGATAGCTTAGGATGATTCGATTCCAGAGCCATCAGGTTGATCGATTCCAGCGTATTGTAGATGAAATGGGGATTAATTTGACTCTCGAGCGTCGATAGCTGGGCATCCTTCTCACGAAGCTTGCTTTCATACACTTCTTTAATCAGGCGCTCGATTTCTGTTACCATCATGTTAAAGCCGCCTGTCAAATGGCCAATTTCATCGTGAGAAGCAACTTCAGCTCGTTCCCCAAAATCACCCATCTGCACCTTTTTCATTTTCTTCTGAAGATGTCGAATCGGCTTCACTAAACGGCTTGATGCTACAACGGCTAGGAGATAAGCAACTAGCATCGAAATAACCGAAACGATCATCGTAGACCTCACTAGCTTGCGAGCTCCCGCGGTTACCTCACTCTTTGGAATAAAGCCCGTCACTTGCATACCCGAAAATTCAGAGCTTACCTTTGCTGAAATTTGTTCTTTGCTGTTGTTAATTTCCTTCCAGCTCAATGAACTATCCATATCCCCCCCATCAATCGGGTAGATCACATCACCATTACGATCTGAAATATAGATTTGACTTTTGCCGTTATAATTCGTGGAATCTAACAAGCTTTTGAAACCCATCTCAGTTAGATCAACCTTCACGATCCCCAAATATTCATTAGTGGAAATTTCTCTAACAACACGTGCAATGGAAATAACCTTTTCTGTGCCATCCAAATAGTAGCCTGCGTCGTGAGGCGGCAATATGACAATTGAACCGTCCCCCTTCTGAACATCTGCCATCCACGGATTGCTTAAAGCTTCCCAGTATCGATCAACGGTAGTCTCCAGGTTGCTAAACAAGTTCCCATCAAGCGCAAAAATTAAAATACTCCTTATCTCACTTCGATCAAAGGTGAGTGAAGAAATCATTAAATTCATCTTGCTGTATTCATCGGAAGTCACAAATACGGGGTTACTTTGCCTTGGGTGTTTTCTCAGAATATTCATTACGTTTTGGTTATAATAGGGCGCCATCGTAATGCGATCCATGTCCTTCATATATCGATCCAGATTAATCTGGACCTGTTCAATAATTTGGCGCGTATATTTGCGGGAATCCTCTTCAACATTCGAGATATATTGATAGTAGGTAATCCATCCGCTGATAAAGAAGGGAACCGTAATGAGCAAAGCAAATAAAATAATGAACTTGCCCCGTAAGGATAGAAATAGCTTCGTTGGCATTCTGAATCATCCACCTCATAACCCAAGTATTCTTGCTTACGCCAATTATGATTGCTCCATGGGGACAAATCTACTTTAACTTTACTTTATATTTGAGTGTGTAAATGAAGGGTGATTAGGAGTGTTGTGTGGGGCTACGCGATGGTAAAAACACAAAAAGGCTGTCTTTCCAAGTAGATTCAACTACGAGGAAGACAGCCTTGTTCTATACCCGTGCTATTTCAGTAAAGCCGCATAATCCATCTGCGGCACAAGACCTGTCTCCGCTGCACGCTGGAGCAAGGTTAATACAGCGCCATATCCGCTATCGCCTAGATCGGCGGTGAACTCGTTGACGTACAGGTCGATGTGCTGCTGTGCGACCTGCGGGTCCATCTCCTGCGCGTGCTGCATGACATAGTCACGCGAAGCTTCCGGATGCGCCCACGCGTATTCGACGGAGGCGCGAGCCCAGCCCGCGAGCGCCTTCACATCCATGGTGCGCCGAGCAATGATGGCGCCCAGTGGGATTGGCAGCCCGGTGTCTTGCTCCCACCAGCTGCCCAAATCTGTTAGAAGCGCTAACCCGTACGACGGGTACGTGAACCGCGCTTCATGAATGACGAGGCCGGCATCGATGAGGCCGTCCCGCACAGCGGGCATGATCTCGTGAAACGGCATGACCACGATTTCGCCAACGCCGCCAGGCACGTTCTGTTCGGCCCAGAGGCGGAACAGTAAGTACGCCGTCGAGCGTTCGCTTGGCACGGCAACTCGGCGGCCGCTAAGGGCAGCCGGGTCCGGGGTGGCATTGCCGCTTGGCTGCGTCAGCACAAGCGGGCCGCAGCCTCTGCCCAAGGCGCCGCCGCAGGGCAGCAGGGCGTAATCCTGCAGCACCCAAGGGAGTGCTGCGTAGGAGATTTTGAGCACGTCGGGGCCGGTGCCTTCGGCGGCCAGACGGTTCGTAATATCGATGTCCGCGTAGAGGACATCGAGCTCTGGTGCGCCCGGGATTAAGCCATGCGCCCAGGCATGGAAAACAAAAGTATCGTTTGGACAAGGTGAGAACGCTATTTTCATTATTAAAGCACCTCCGCTAAGACTGAACCTGCTGCTTCTAAAGCTTTCAAGGCATCGCCGATCCGCCAGGCGTCTCGGTCTCGCGGGCCGACCGCGTTGGAGATCGCGCGGATCTCCAGCACGGGTACCCCGCGCTGCTGCGCAGCTGTCGCTATGCCGAAGCCTTCCATGGCTTCGGCGGCAGCGCCAGGCACGCGCGCTGCCAACGCAGCGGCGGTTGCCGCTGTTCCGGTGGCCGTGGCCACCGTCAGCACCGGCGCCGATTGCGCCTGCAGGCCGGCGGCTTGCAACGCCGCCGTCACGCGCTGGGCCAGTTCGGCGTTCGCGCTGATGCGCGTTGTGCCGAAGCCCAGCTCGTCCAAGCTGCTGAAGCCGTCCAGCAGCTCAACGCCAAGATCGGCGGCGATGATTTCGCTCGCAACAACAAGCGACCCAACGTCCGCTTGACCTACGAAACCGCCTGCAATACCGGCGATAATCAGTAAGTCATAATCGACCTTGGCAAGCACAAGGGCACCGTTCACTGCTGCAGCAGCAAGCCCTACACCAGCTAAAGCATATTCAAATCTGCTATCCTGACCAAGACCGCGCTGTATAGCATCTCGTTCGGGAGCGACTGCTGTCATGACAAGTATTCGCATCATTCTTCCCCTTTAAGCTTTGACTTCTATACTCGTATTTTACATGACACCTGTCCAGAAGGAAACTTTCGCGCTTGACACGATCATCTAATTTAATTATCATCTAATTAGACATAAATAAAATTTGATTATCATTAAATTAGATTCTTAGGAGTTGTTCTTATATGCAATTGGATAAAATCCTCACCTATCACAAAGCGATGTCCGATGCTACGCGTATTCGCATGCTTATTTTGTTAGCGGACGGCGAATCCAATGGCCAAACACTCGCTGAGAAGCTGAGCGTAACTCCCGCGACCGTTACCCACCATGCCTCAAAACTTCGCGAAGCCAACTTGATTCATGAGCGTCGTGACAAAAACACGATTTATTTCACCTTGAATGACGCTTCCATTCGCAGCTACGGTCAGACGACCGCTGACCTGATTTTCAAAAACAAAAAGGAGGCACCCTCATCCATGGAAACGGAAGACAACAAAAATTCAAATCTTCAGAAGTCTGTTTTACGGAACTTTTTTACGCTCGATGGTAAGCTCAAACATATCCCCGCCCAGCTCAAGAAAAAACTAATTGTCCTAGAGCATCTAGTTGTTGAACTTGAAAAGGGCCGCTCCTACGCCGAAAAAGAGCTTAACCTCTACCTCAAAAACTACCATCCGGATTTCGCAACCTTGCGCCGTGAGTTGATTATGCACCAGTTCATGTTTCGGGAGAGTGAGGTTTACGAGTTGAACCCTAGGGAAATGTGGGCGAAGTGGGAAACCTTATCGTAATACGTGGTACTTCAGTCTTGTCACTTTTGTCAGTCTTGCCGGTCTTGTCACTCTTGTCAGTCTTGCCGGTCTCGTCACTCTTGTCACTCTTGTCACTCTTGTCACTCTTGTCACTCTTGTCACTCTTGTCACTCTTGTCACTCTTGTCACTCTTGTCACTCTTGTCACTCTTGTCACTCTTGTCACTCTTGTCA
>NZ_JABMKY010000049.1 GCF_013204845.1 Paenibacillus qinlingensis | reverse complement strand
GGTGCAGTTTTTCTATATGTCCAAATTAACACCACAAGAAAAAATACAAGCTGCAAGAAGGTACCTTGAGGGAAAGGAAAGTCAGGATACCGTAGCTCAAAGTGTTGGGATATCCAAAGCTATTCTTCAGACGTGGATACGTCAGTACCAAATTCAAGGAGAAGATTCTTTTAAAAAGGGCTATACAGCTTATCCAACGGAATATAAACTGATGGTACTTAGCTATATAACCGAACATGGGACGTCTCTCCGCGAAGCAGCTGCAATCTTTAATATTCCAACACATTCTATACTATCCCGTTGGAAGAAAGAGTTTAAGACAAAAGGTGGAGACGCCCTGAAATCAAAGAAAAAGGGGCGTCCATCCATGAAGAAAGATAATAAACCAACTCCACCTGAAGGATCGAATGAGGCACTACAGGCGGAAATAGAGCGTTTGCGGATGGAGAATGCCTACTTAAAAAAGTTGAATGCCTTAGTGCAAAGCAAGGAAAAGTTACGAAGCAAATCAAAGCGCAAGTAATCTTTGAACTAAGGCTAGACTACCCAATTACTTCATTACTCCAATTGGCTCAGATACCACGCAGTAGCTATTATTACTGGCAGAGTACGAAAGAGCAGCCAGATAAGGATGATGAGCTCAAAGCTCGTATTACAGCCATCTACCATAAACATAAAGGTCGTTACGGTTATCGTCGAATTACAGACGAATTGCGTAATGAAGGAAAGACTGTGAATCATAAAAAAGTGCAGCGTATCATGCATGAACTTCACTTGCAGTGTATCGTCCGCATGAAAAAATACCGTTCGTATAAAGGAACTGTCGGAAAGATTGCGCCAAACATCTTAGAAAGGGATTTCACTGCTTCTAAACCCAACGAGAAATGGGTAACCGACATTACCGAATTTAAGCTCTTTGGTGAGAAGTTGTATTTATCGCCTATATTGGATTTGTATAACGGGGAAATCATTACGTACACCTTGGAGTCACGTCCAGTTTATTCGCTTGTATCTAGCATGCTAGATCAAGCATTTAAGAGGCTGCATGACAATGACAGGCTTCTCATCCACTCCGATCAGGGCTGGCATTACCAGATGAGCAAATATCAACAAGCATTGAAAGAATATGGCGTTACACAAAGCATGTCACGTAAGGGAAATTGTTATGATAATGCTGTTATTGAAAGTTTCTTTGGCACCTTAAAATCAGAATTCTTATATGTACAGCAGTTTGAAAGCATAGAACAATTCAAAGTGGAGCTAGAAGAGTACATGAACTATTACAATCACGAGCGCATCAAGAAAAAACTAAAAGGCATGAGCCCGGTACAGTACCGAACTCATGCCTCACAGGCTGCATAACATAAATGTCTAACTTTTGGGGGTCAGTTCA
>NZ_JABMKY010000048.1 GCF_013204845.1 Paenibacillus qinlingensis | reverse complement strand
TCAACTCCCTCGGTATGATTTAATTTCCTCACGCAAGCTCGTCTATTCGCAGGATTTCATCCTTTAGATTTCAATGTTGATTGAAAGAAAGCAAGATATATTTGGTTGTGTCGTTAAAAAGGCATGCGGGAACAGAGGTGAAGCTGAATCACCCAATTCATTCCAAATGCTGCACGTATTCTCCATGATGCCCTTAGCGATTTTCACTCCCATGTCTCAACGGGTCAAATGCCCTATCATTCCTTCGTCACATCTATCTAAGGGGTAGAGGTCGGTCTTTCTAACGGAACGGGTCGGAGCCCTTTTGTTGAACGTATCCCGATACTCCGTGCTTTCTTTGTCATCCTGCGAATACGCCAACTTGCGTGAAAAAAGGTTTGTTTTAAGCTGCTAATGCAAAGATTTTATCGGGGTTATAGACTTCTTCACTACGAGCCATTCCAACTAAGAGTCGAGCAAGCTTTCCGCATAACTTCATGATAGACTTCATCTTTTTAAGCTTTTTTACCTGAACATTGTAGTGGTGTATGGCTTTAAATTCTTGATTACTCATGACCATGCACATTGTAATTAAATAGAGAAAGTGACGCAGGCGAGGACGGCCTCGTTTACTGAGCTTCAGTTGTCCCTTCCATTTACCCGAGCTTGCTTCGGTCACATTGAGGCCTGCGTGACGGAGTAGAGAATTCCCGTGGGCATAACCTCTAAGATCCCCAGACTCTCCTAAAACACCAGCTAGAGCAATTGGACTTATTCCAGTAATGGCAAGGATTTTGCCTGAATAGGGGATACGTTCAACAACGTCTTTGGCTTCTTTTTCTATCCTCTGCAGTTGTTTAGTAGCTAAGTCATGCTCCTCAAGTAGCTGCTCTAGATGGAGTTTGTAGGCATGTGTTGCTTGCTTAGATCCAACCGTTTTCTTGGCAAGATCGATGAGTAGATGAGCTCTACGCACACCAGAATGCCGCTTCATTGATTTCTGCCATCCTTTAATGACATCGTCAGGACTTAGTTTACATAGCTCAGCCGGGAGCGGAAAAAGCCGAAGGGTTAACAATGCACCCTTGCAGGTTAAGATTTTAAAGACTTGTCTCAGTTCAGGAAAGACGATGTCGACCCAGCGGTGGATCTGGTTAACGGCACTTACGAGTCGTTTAACGACCGTTTCTCGGTTAGCCATGAGCACTCGCAGCTCCTCGTATTCGGAAGAATGGAAGCGGACAGGGGAGTAGTAGCCGTTTTTCACCATGTCGGCAATAACTAATGCATCTTTTTTGTCGCTTTTAGAGCGTGTATTGTCGCGGTTTTCTTTATTCTTTTTAACTAAGTGAGGATTAACAAGTACGGCTTCAATGGTTTTGTTTTTGAGCCATCCGGCAAGGCTTAGCCAGTAATGGCCAGTGGGTTCCATACCAACGATAACTTGAGATAATTTAAAAGAAGCTAACAAGTCGCGAATCCAACGGTCGAGTGACTTGAAACCATCCTCGTCATTACTAAACACTAAAGGATTACCGAGAGCGACACCTCGAAAGTTAACCGCTCTGGCAACATGGGTCTCCTGAGCAATATCTACACCAACCACAATATGATTAAAGGTAATGTTTTCAATGAGTTGATTTTGCTTATCTTGTGATTTAAACTTCATAGTAGAGCGTCCTCCTGGATGATGGAATTAAAGGGCTTTTGACCCGTAGCGTACTTCCATCGTACAGAGGCGCTCCTTTTTTTACAAAGCTGAAATTTATCCATCTACAGGAATCTAACGG
>NZ_JABMKY010000047.1 GCF_013204845.1 Paenibacillus qinlingensis | reverse complement strand
CCTATTTGAAAAAGCTTAATTGCTCATTTGAAGCTAGCGAGATTTTGCAATCTCTTTTATAGTCGATTACTCGACTGTGCTTACTCACTCGTTGTTCAGTTTTCAAAGATCAATTTCTTTCGTTCGCTACAGTGTTACCGAAGCAGCGAGAAGTAATATACCATATTGATTTTTCATTTGCAAGCTTTATTTTATTTCATCAATTCGTGAAGATAATCAACACGTTCAGACTCCATGGTTTGTGCTTGTTCCTGCTTGTCCTGTTCGGAGCAAGAAACATAATATAGCACAAACCATTTCGTAATGCAAACTTAAATCTGAACTATTTCAGTCGAATACTTTTGAGCAAAATTTCAAGAGGCTCCCTCTCTTCAGTCTCCCCTCGATGATCATGCTCCACAAGCTTATCTAAACGGGCGATCTGATGACCATAGTCATACATGGCTGCTGCCACAATGGAGAGTCGAAGCATACCGCTTGGTTGTTCACAATACCGTGCAAGGAGATCGATCATAAACTGTTCGTTTTCCGCTTCGATTTCCAAACTATCCGAGCTCGTATCCTTCAACTTATCATCGTACTTCAATAGTACATGCTCGTGGTACTTAATCAATTTCTCCATATGATCGTCGAAACATACATCCGTTTCCGTACTTGGGGAAGCCTGAAAATAATGCTCATCTACCGCTTCCAATACCTCAAGCCCCTTGGACATGACAAGCAGCTTCTGCTTGTACACGACTAGTTCGCGGATCCTTTTAGAGCCGCCGCCCTTCAACTTCTTGATTTCCTCTTCCATAAGTCTATATTTCTCAGATAATGACTTTAGGCTATTACGTAAACTTTCCTTCTCTTCACGAAACACCGTTTCCTTGATTTCATTCGAAATTACCGTGCGAAGGAGCAATGACATTTTGCTGAAAATAGATCCGATCTGCGCTGCGAATTGTTCCTTAGGTTTGGGTGGGAAGAAAAGAACATTCACGAGAAAAGCACAACCAATCCCAATCAAGCTCAATAGTAGACGATTAACGGCAAAACGCCACTCCCCCGACGCCTCCATCACGGCCACAACGGTTACTAAGGTAAGACCAATCGTTTCTTCCATCCGTAAACGTAAACTTAGAATGATTACAATAATACATACAATGCCAATAGCAATCACGTTTTGCGAAAAAAACATCCCCGCCAACAGGGCAAATGCCGCACCAATAATGTTTGTCTGCAGCTGATCTAAGAAATAACGCCAGGAGCGATAAATCGAGGGCTGCATCGCAAAGATTGCCGCAACAGCCGCGATGACTGGTGGCGTGAATTCGAGCCAAGCACTTATGTATAAAGCTAATGCAACAGCGATGCCTGTTTTCCACACGCGCGCCCCAAATACCATGACTCTCACCTCATCTAAAATAAACGGCTGCACCGTCCTTTCAAGGACGAGTGCGTTTATCCAAAAATATAAGCTTATGTATAGCGTGAAACTTATAAAGGCTTATATTTCAAAATATCCTACATCTATCTTACACAGGTCATGTGATGGATGCAAAATAACCTCATCAACAAACAAACCACCCTCAGCAAAATGCCGAAAGTGGTTCGTTGCTTAGCAATTTGCTAAGCTTTAGTGCTTTTGCTATTCGCGGAACCCGCATTACTAGAAGCACTTGAAGTACCTGAAGCCTTGGCCGCGATTGCAGCGGCTTTCAGACCTTTACTCTTGTAGGGTTTCGGGGCACTCTTAGCCCGGTTCTCACTTGCTTTCCACCGGTTCCAGCCTTTGCTGTCAGTACCTCTACCTGTTCCACCTTTACCCTTAGCCATAAACTCACTCCATACGTGTTGCTTCTTATTTATTAGTTAATAAACCCGACCATGTCGATTCTAGCCATTGATCGAAATCAGAGCCTTTGTCACCTTCGTACGTGTCATAAACATCACTTCTCATTTTCTGCAGCTTTTCCTTGAAAGCCTCATACGTATGACCTTCTGGCAAGCTCTTCTTGATGCGAAGTAAAATTTTACCGACACCTTTAATTAAATCGCCTTTTTTGCGAGGGGGCATTTGTACATCCTCACCTAAAAGTTTGAGTTTGCGGTAAGCCGTCTCCTGTATCGCATACACGGTATCATTGGTCATTAAACGTTTAAGAATATGAACCGATTGTTGATCGCCATGTTCACCTAATGCTTCAACAGCAGAAAGACGCTCCCTCCAATTGGACGTGCGGTTTGCTGCTTTTTTCAACTCTTCAAAATCCGTAGGTAACTCATTGTGTAATTCAATATTCAACTGATTCAAGCTCCTTCTGTGGCTATATGTGTTAGATGTTACACTTTTTTGGGGCTGAGCGCCAACTTTTTCATATGTTTAGATTATGGAAGTACCATTTATACAGGATTTTTAGTATTAAATCACCATATATAGGTATCTCCTTTTAGGTTCGAATTCAATAACCTCAACTTGAGGTGAATGAGATGTCCGATTTCCTAAGGCTCGTTGGTGAGCGATTGCGTATGATTAGAAAGCTTAAGGGATACACACAGGATCAGCTTGCTGAAAAAACAGGCAAAGTCGGTATGAGCAAATCGCACATATCAGATATTGAACGAGGCCAAAGGAACATTTCATTGACCACGTTGGAAACGCTAATGAATGCGTTAGACATAGACCCGAGCGAGTTGTTTAATTTTCAAAAACTTGACGGTGTAGATGGCATCCATGAAAAGAAATTGATTATCGATATTCACAAAAGCATGCTTATGGAACGCGGGCTTGATGAAGTTCAATATATTGTCAGGACGGCGAGTGATTTCCTAGGAACGTTAGATGCTAAAGAAGCTAGCAGGCGAAGCAAGAAAGACTAATGCCATACAAAAAAGCAACGAGCAGCTCGCAAATAGCGAATGACTCGTTGCTTTTGTTTTCCCCTTTTTAGCCGAAATTCCTAGTATGAACTTAACTCACTACAACCCCCCTACAATACTTACACACTGGCGCATCGATAGCGATTTCCTCGTTGCAGTAAGAGCAGGGCTTGTGCGTTTTCACTTCAGCAGGAGCTTTGGATTTACTTCTTCTTACACTCATAATGACCAGCGCACCAACGACCACGACAATCACAGCCAAAATCCAATAAATCATACGAAACACCTCCCAGTTGATAACCAACTTTTGATGATTTCCGTATATGTATATTCGTTCAATTGACTCTTATGAATGCGTTTCATTAGCACTTATATCAGAAATTACAGCCACATCTGTTGTTGGTACGACATTTCCCAGAACAACGTTTCGTAGCGAGTCGTATTCAAAAAAATAGTTTCTAACCGAGCTAATTCACTTTCCGATTTCCCTAAGGCTAGTCGATCCATTAAGTTTATGCACCATTGTGCATGTTTTCCGAACTCCTCTGAACTGTATCCTCTCACCCATTCACCATAGTCAGGATGATCCGCTGCACCTGGGTACTCCTTCAGCATACAGCCGATCTCCCAGTAACTCCACATACAAGGGAGCAAAGCTGCTGTTAACTCCGCTAATCCGCCATTCTGTGATACATGCAACATATAATGCGAATAAGCGAGCGTTATTGGTGAAGGTTCTGCCTGTTCCAATTCTTCCTTGGTGATCCCCAAGCGAGCTGCGTATGAACGATGAATGCCCATTTCTTCATGTAAAATGTTACTTAGTGACGCTGAGAATTCACTCATCGTTGTAAGATCTGGCGCCTTGATAGCTCCTAAGGCGAACAATTTGGCATAATCAATTAAGTATAGATAGTCCTGAATTAAGTAGAACCTGAATTTATTACGGTCCAGGGTTCCTCGGCCTAATTCTTGAACAAAGGGATGCTGCTGAGTTTGGCGCCATTCGTGCTGATATTTCTGAACTAAGTGCTGTGTAAAGGACATTATGGGTCTCCTTTGGCATGGGATTGTATGATTAAAGAGGAGTATCTACGATTAGTAGATTTGGTGAACTCTACTATTTTACCATATATTAACTTTATTGCTAGCCATGAATAGGTAGACTGCAAAAAAATGAACCTCCACAGTGTGGAGGCCCATCGCTTTCTATTATGTGAGTTATGTAAGCTATCCAAAGTGTGCTATACCAAGTCACAAGCATCAGCAGGCATCCAATGCGCATCCTTACCGTCCCATTTCACATTACAGCCAAGTGGGTTCGTCAACGGTAACGCAATCGCTTGACCAGAAGTAAGCTCTTCTAACGCGATATCTAAATTATTGATTGTAATTTTTGACGCATCCTTAGGATTATCAACGCCGCGTCCCGTGTAAACTAATCTGCGATTTTCATCAAAGACATAAAAATGCGGTGTTCTTAGTGCACCATAGGCTAATGCCGTTTCTTGGGTTTCGTCTCTCAGATACGTCCATGGAAATTGATGCTCCTCCATGTGCGATACCATATGATCAAAGGAATCTTCCGGCCTGGTATTCACGCTATTTGCGTTGATACCAACGAACTGTACACCTTTATCTTTATACCGATTGGCAGTTTCGCGTGTTACTTCATTAGAACCGATCACATAAGGGCAATGGTTGCAGGTGAAAAATATAACGAGCGTTTTCGCATCTCTGAAATCATTTAACGTGTAAGTTTGTCCATCCGTAGCTGGTAATGAAAAATCAGGCGCTGCATCTCCGAGCGATAAAGTAAAGGTATAAGCCATTTTACATTCCCCTCTCATCCCTTAAAAAAAGTTATAGTTGGTTCTCCCCAGTGCTTTGGAAAAACTCAATGATTTCACCATTTAGCCCTTTGATAAATGCAATACGCACAGGTGTTGGCGGGTTCACGCCTAGGATCACGTCTTTCGGTTCTACCGTCACAATAGCTCCCGCAGCAACTGCTGCTTCAACTGCTCCATCTACATCATTACTGCGTAAAGCAACATGAAAGAAATAGCCTTCTGGAATTTGCTCACCTGTTCCACCCGCAAAAACCTCCATATAATTCCCATCGCCAGAGTCTAACAGGACCGCGCGCTTATTCCCTTCGCCCCAGTTATTCTTCTCTACAAAGCCTAAACCTTCTGTATAAAACTTGACTGTCGCGTCAAAATCATTCGCTCTGAGTGCAACGTGATGGAAACCACCGCCACCTATTTTCGCATTTGTACCCACTTACTTTAGCCTCCTTAGAATTCTTACTATTTCTTCAATTCCAGTATACTCGAACAGGCGTGGTTAGAAAATGAGTTACATCGAGGTAACTAAGTAACCAGGGGTAACCCTAGCTGTACTAGTGACCCTTGCAACAAGTGGTCAAAACAAAAAACCACAATCCTTCATCAAATGATGAAAAACTGTGGTTGATATCGGGACGACACGATTTGAACATGCGACCCCCTGCTCCCAAAGCAGGTGCTCTACCAAGCTGAGCTACGTCCCGAAGATAAAAAGCGGAAGACGGGGATCGAACCCGCGACCCTCGCCTTGGCAAGGCGATGCTCTACCGCTGAGCCACTTCCGCATAGGGGTCCCCAAGGCTGCATAATGCAACCTGAGGACGATAATGCGCGTAGAGGGACTTGAACCCCCACGGTCACCCGCTAGATCCTAAGTCTAGTGCGTCTGCCAATTCCGCCATACGCGCATGCTGATAAAAATCTGAGAGACTTTAGTCTTCGCCTAAAGATCCCTATAAATGTAATGGTGAGTCATGTAGGATTCGAACCTACGACACCCTGATTAAAAGTCAGGTGCTCTACCAACTGAGCTAATGACTCATGTGTTATGAAAAAAATGGCTGGGGATCAAGGATTTGAACCT
>NZ_JABMKY010000046.1 GCF_013204845.1 Paenibacillus qinlingensis | reverse complement strand
CTTTTACAACAGGACAAGGTCGAATAGCACAATTGGTTACATGTCACCTGAGCAATTTGAGCAGCTATACTACCAGCAAGTTGCATAACTTAGTGACGTCCACTTTCTTGACAGAAGAGCAGTTAATAACGAAAAGAGGCGTTTCAATAAGTCTACATAGACTTTTGAGACAGCCTCTTTTTGTTTTGCTATTTCCAATGATGATAGTCATTTCGACGATTCCATGCGCAAAACTTCCAATTTAGATAAAAACGTGAATACTGTGAACACAGAGGAAGTATGGGGAAATTGTCGAATTTAGTGTGCTACGTATAGTTACGCAAGGAGTGAAACGATGTCGACTCAAGTGAACGATCTATTTTCCATAACATTGTTTGATGTGAAAAAAGTACAATACTATTCCCGGATCATGTTTGATATTAGTCATCCCTACCTTACGGTATCTTACATCAAAAAAGGGGAGGTTATCACAACAGACGATGGCAAAGAGTATGTAGCCAAAACCGGAGATGTGATGATTAATCGCCCCAACACCCCTTTTAATGTGATTTCACAGGAAGAAGGTATTCATTATCTCTTAAGTTTGAAATTACATGTCAGGGAGGGAATCGATTTCTTGCAAGCATTTCCTCTCGATAAAGTTATCAAAGTTAGGGATACCGCTCTGTATGAGAAAAAGTTCGATGAACTTCAAGATTTATGGGGGCAAAAAGAGGCGGATCACTACTCGGTACAGTCTGCCTTCCTGGCGCTCTTTCTGTTACATGAAATTGTGGAAAGCTCCAAAATAGGAGAAAAGCGTAAGTCTAGAGAGACGTTTGAGATTACTCGGTTCAATTATGCGCTTCATTATATTGAGAAGGGGCTAGAACGCAATATTACACGCGAGGAATTAGCTGAAATTTACCATATGAATCCCATTTATTTTAGCCGTGCATTTAAACAGGTCTATGATCTAACGCCGATGCAGATGCTTCAAAAAATGCGACTCATCAAGGCAAAAAGAATGTTGGAAAACCCAGAGAACACCATTGAGCTTATTTCTCAGCAATGCGGCTTTTATGATGCATCGCATTTTAACCGTATTTTTCAGAAATCGTTTGGGATGTCCCCAAGTAATTTTCGAAAAAGTATCAAAAGTACAAAAAGTGGAATCGTGCCTACATGGTCTGAGGATAAGTTGTAGGATAACATGATAGTTAATGTGAAGGGAAGGAGGTTCTAGTGGCGGTTCTCACTGGAGCTAATTGTTAACAAGTGTTATCTATCAATATTGTTCAAAACAAAGGGGGATATACCATTGGTACAAAAACTGAAATATGCTGCCTTACTAATTGGAACTGTATGTATTGTACAAAGTATAACAGCTTGTTCGGCTTCAAATTCGGATTCTACAAGCACGGCGACACCTGCAGCCACAGGGACATCTGGAGAAAAGGTTACCTTGCGAGTGATGGACTGGGCAGATAGTGAGAAACCGTTCCGTGAGAAATTCATCAAAGATTTTGAAGCGAAATACCCAAATATCAAAATTGAATATACGCTAATGAGCGTTGATCAATTTCAGAATACAATTACAACTGCGATTAAATCGGGAGATGCACCGGATTTATACCCAATTCCCAACAATGTATCCTTGAGTATGGCGGTTAAAGGGGAATGGTATCAACCCTTAGATCCATATATTGATAACGATTTTAAGAACCAGTTCGTTGACGGCGCTTTTGTTGAAGGGGCGACCATGTTAAATGGGAAGATCTACTCCATTCCTGCTCTTGCGAGTGTGCCGAGTACACTTGTGTTTTATAATAAGCAGCTTTTCCGAGATGCTGGATTAGACCCTGAAAACCCGCCAAAGACGTACACGGAATTCCGCCAAGCGGCTAAGAAAATTACCGATGCAGGTAAAGGCAAAGCTTACGGTATTATCGAGGGTGGGAAACAAATTGGACGATGGAAACTAGCGGCAATGGACTGGTCCGCATTAGGCGGCAGCGGCTTAAATCAGCAATCACCGATCAGTTTGGTTACTCATAGTGCGAGCTATGACAGCAAGGCTGTCGTTGATGTCATGAATTTGTACAAGGGAATGAAAGATGACGGAAGTTTCCATCCAAAGACGATGAGCATATCTGCCCCTGAGGCTCGAGCTTTATTCGGGGAAGGGCAAGCAGGTTTTATCTTACAGGGCGAATGGTCAATTGGCGTATGGAAACGCGACAACCCTAACTTGGACTTCGGTGTTATGGCGCCACCTATTCCGGATGGCGGTCAGCAAGGCTTCTTGCCTAGATCAAGCTTTAGTCCGTGGATCGGAATGTCTAAAACAACGAAGCACCCGAAAGAAGCTGCCCTATATTTAAAAGAGTATTTCAGTAAAGATTACCAAGCCGTGCTAGTTAAAGCAGGAGATCGCTTCTCCATTTTAAAAGAAGTAAATGAAAGTTCCTCGGAGATTCCACAGTTTAAACAGTATTATGACATTGTTCAAAAGTTTTCAAGATCCGTGCCTAATCCGCAAATCAGGAATCCAGAGCTTGCAAGTGTATACGGCAATTACAAGGATGTTCAACCAGGTGTAGGCGATATTATGCAAGCTGTCGTATCCGGGGCAATTCAAGATCCTACGGCAACGCTTAAACAGTTATCCGATAATATTAATAAGTCTTTGGATACAGCGATTTCGAAAGCCAAATCGGAAGGTGCCAAGGTAGACAAAAACGATTTCATCTTCTCAAATTGGAGTTCTGACAAGAACTACACCGTCCAAGATTATAAGTCAATTCAATGATAGGGAGTTCACGCAACATGAAAACCAAGTGGAGAATTGAAATGTGGTGTTGGATATTCCTAATTCCTACTGGCGTCCTTTTCGTTCTGTTTCAAGGCTGGCCCATTGCGGCCAGCTTGTATTATGCGATGCTGGATTGGTCAGGTCTAACGACAGATTCAACCTTTGTCGGACTGAACAATTTTTATGATGTGGCTAAGGATCCCTATTTCTGGAACGCATATAAAAATAGTTTTAAATTTATGTTAGGTGTAGTTCCACTGCATCTGTTGATGCCATTAGTGCTTGCTATTATTTTGAATCGTCCCAAGTTAAGGGGAGCCAGCATCTATCGAACGTTAATTTTTTTGCCAGTAGTTACAACGACTTCGATTATCGGTATTATCATGGTTTTCATATGGGGCAGCGATGGAGCCGTCAATGATGCGCTTTTGAAAATAGGCTTGCTAGATACACCCATTAATTGGTTAGGTGATGCCAAATGGTCGATGTTTACCGTCATCATCATATCCGTGTGGAAAAATCTAGGGATTAACATGATCTATTGGCTTGCTGGACTACAGAATATTCCTAAGGATATTTATGAGGCAGCCGAAGTAGATGGAGCACGGGGGATGAAATTATTTGTTCATATAACAGTGCCTCTGTTAGTGCCCATTGGAGCTGTCATTTTATTGCTAAATGTCGTCAATTCACTGAAAGTGTTTGATTTGATTAAAACAATGACCAACGGGGGCCCTTTCTTTGCCACGGATGTTGTGTCCACATATATTTATCGTTACGCCTTCTCTAGTGAAATGGGACTGCCCCAATTAGGGTATGCTTCGGCAGCGGGCCTTTTCTTCGCAGTAACGATCATTTTCCTAGCCATCATCCAATCTGTGCTGACTAAACGAATAAAAGGTCGTGCAAAATCATGAAGATCTTTCGACTATCCTTATTTCACATCGTGATGACTTCTTTTTGTCTAGTTTGGATTTATCCATTCTTATGGATGGTATCAGCAGCTTTCAAAACACAGAGTGAATTTTTTGCTAATGGCCTGAAGCTGATGCCGAATAACTTTCAAATGGGGAATCTCATTAGGGCTTGGAACGAAGCGAACTTTGAACGTTATTTTCTGAATAGCGTGGTCCTTTCCGTCAGTACCATTTTAATTGTTCTTGTCGCAACGGCTACTTGTGGATATGTACTTGGCAGGTATGCATTTAGAGGGAAGAAGTTTGTATTGGGACTATTGGTCTCCAGCATGTTTGTCCCTATGGAATTCGCGATTATTCCGATCTATGATTTAATCAAACATTTGGGACTGATGAACAATTTACTAGGTGTTATTCTTGCTGAAGCTGGCGGGGCGCATATCATTTTTATTCTGCTCTTTTCCACCTTCTTTAGTCAGATTCCTAAGGAGTTGGAAGAGGCCTCCATTATGGATGGCAGTGGGTTTATGCGGACCTTTGCGACCATTATGCTTCCTTTATCCAAACCCATTGTTGGCAGCGTGATGATTATGCAGTTCATCTGGTCATGGAATTCTTTTATGATTCCTTTGATCCTAACGCTTAGCTCACCTAATCTCCGACCTTTGGCCGTTGGTTTATACGCATTACGAGGGGAGAACGTGGTTGACTGGACAGGCATAGCAGCAGGTGGGACGATCGCGATACTTCCGATTATTGTTATATTCCTATTCCTCCAGCGCTACTTTGTAGATGGGATTGCTGGAGCCGTTAAAGGCTAACATTTCCGCTACACAAACTATAAACGACATCAAAAGGTAGGATACAAATCGATGAGAATACTATATTTGGATTTAGATTCCTTACGCCCCGATCATCTCGGTTGTTACGGTTACCATCGAGCAACTTCACCCCATATTGATCGTATCGCAGAAGAAAGCGTGCGATTTACCAACTATTACTGTTCCGATGCGCCTTGTATGCCATCTAGAACCGCATTGATGTCAGGAAGATTCGGGATTCATACCGGTGTCGTTGGACATGGGGGAACTGCTGCGGATATGAGGCGCGAAGGAGCAGAGCGAGGGTTTGGTGACCGATTGGCCACGGAAAGCCTTCCTGGTGTATTGCGAAAACTAGGTATGAAGACAGCGTCAATCAGCACATTTGCCGAAAGACATTCCGTATGGACCTTTAATGCAGGTTTTAATGAAGTACTCAATGTTGGTGGCAAAGGCGGAGAATCGGCTGAAGAAGTGCTGCCTGTCGCTCTTAAATGGTTAGAGGATAATGCAAAGGCAGAGGATTGGTTCCTGCATTTGAATTTTTGGGACCCACATACCCCCTATCGGGCGCCGGATGCGTTTGGTAATCCTTTTGCTAATGAACCTATGCCTGCATGGATCACGGAAAATGTTTTTCAAAACCATATGCGCAAAGAAGGGCAGCATAGTATTCAAGATATGAATAAGCTTGCCCGATCGCATTATTATAAACATCCGAGACATGACAAGATGATAGAGGAACACAACGATTTAAGAACCCTCATCGATAATTACGATTGCGCCATTCAGTATATGGATGAGCATATTGGAAAAGTCATTCAGACCCTTGATCGACTAGGCGTTCTAGAGGAAACGGCCATTATTATTAGTGCGGATCATGGAGAGAACATGGGGGAACTGGGGATTTATTCCGAACACGGTACAGCGGATCAGGGAACCTGTCGAATTCCTATGATCATCCGATGGCCAGGTGGTCTCCAAGGAAGCGTAGATAAGGGGCTTCATTATCAATTAGATCTCGCTCCTACACTGGCTAGTTTGCTACAAACGTCTAAACCGGAATCATGGGATGGATTAAGCTATGCCGAAAGTATTACAAAAGGAACGGATACAGGCAGACCGTATTTGGTCGTATCCCAGTGCGCGCATGTTTGTCAGCGGAGTGTCAGATTCGAGCAATGGCTGTATATTCGAACCTATCATGACGGATACCATGGATTTCCGAGAGACATGCTGTTTGATCTGGATAATGATCCCTATGAACAGTACAATCTGGCGGAAGAAAGAAGCGATATATGCAAGCAAGCAGTTTATTTGCTTAATGAATGGCATGATGGCATGATGCTTTCCATGAAAGAGGATACAGATCCTTTGTGGACGGTAATGAAAGAGGGCGGCCCCTACCATGCCAAAGAATATCAACAATAATTTCATAACATCTACAAAATAGAATTAGGTGAGGGAGACGCTGTGGCAGGATCCCCTGCCTTTTTTGTGTATATATTTATGTGGTAATAGTTGTGCGAAAAATATATTTATTGGTAATGTTTTACGGGGGATATTATAGGAAATCAGGAGATTATTGTTTGAAAATGACAAATTGTTTAATTTTTTTGAAAAAGTTAAAAATTTATAATAGGATTATTTAATAAGCATATCTAAGTTGTGCAGCTTGTGATATTCTAAATAATAAAAAAATTTCTGGAGTGAAGAGAAATGCAAGTTACTGATGTCGAAAAAGTACCATCCTTGTTTTCTAGAACCAATCCGTTTCAAGCGAAAGTGTTGAAAAATACTAATTTAAATGGTGAAGGCTCCACGAAAGAAACACGCCATATTGAACTTTCGCTGGAAGGGTCTGGCCTTTCCTATGTGCCTGGCGATTGCTTAGGCGTAGTACCTGACAACGATCCGGAGTTGGTCGCTGGTATTCTTGAGGTTATGAAGTGGGATGGGGACACAGCGGTTGTCATTAATAAACAAAACGATACACTTCCGTTACAAGAAGCGTTTTTGAAGCATTTCGAGCTTACGTTATTGTCTAGAAAAATCGTTCAGCAAGCCGTTGAATTTTCCGACAATGAAGCGTTGAAGCAGCTTGTGGCAGATACGGAGCAGTTGAAGGCTTATACAGATGGCCGCGATTTGCTGGACTTACTGAGCGAATTCGGACCATGGAAAGCTTCCCCGCACGAAATTGTCGCTTTATTAAGAAAAATGCCGCCACGCTTATATTCCATTGCAAGCAGCTTTGCAGCTAATCCAGGTGAAGTTCATCTTACGATCGGTGCAGTTCGTTACATGGCACACGGCCGCGAGCGCAAAGGCGTTTGTTCCGTGATGTGTGCAGAGCGTCTGAACGAAGGTGACACGGTTCCAGTATTTGTTCAACTGAACAAACATTTTAACCTACCAGAGTCCTCGGAGCAGGATATCATCATGGTAGGTCCTGGTACAGGAATTGCACCATTCCGTTCCTTTATTCAAGAGCGCGCAGTGACCCAAGCGCCAGGTAAAGCATGGCTGTTCTTTGGCGATCAACGTTCCGCGACAGATTACCTGTACAAGGAAGAGTTGGAGCAATATCAACAGGCTGGCGCACTGACCAAAATAGACGTAGCTTTCTCCCGCGATACAGCACAGAAAGTGTATGTGCAAAATAAAATGCAGGAAAATAGCCAAGAGCTATTTGCTTGGTTAGAGCGCGGAGCTTACTTCTACGTGTGCGGCGATAAACAAAACATGGCGAAGGATGTTCACAACACGCTGATTGACATTATTGAAAAAGAAGGCAAGTTGAGCCGCGAAGATGCTGAAGCCTACTTGAATGGCTTGCAAGAGCAAGGACGTTACCAACGCGACGTTTACTAATTAAAAATAAGTAAGGCGAGTAAGCTGGATATCAGCTTGCTCGCCTTTTTTGTTTAACTTTATTATCGAGCCGATTCCAGCTGTCTTCTTTGACGCTTTGCTTTTCTAGCGTGGAGCAGTTCATAAACCGTTGGAACCATAATCAGCGTGAAGATCGTTGCTGAAGTCAAACCGCCGATAACTACTACTGCTAGGCCTCGGGAAACGATGCTCCCTTCTTCGGCTTTGGCAAGGACGAGCGGCACCATCGCACAAATGGTAGCAACGGCTGTCATCAAAATCGGACGCATCCGTGTAGCCGCGGCTTCCAGTAAGGACTCGCGTATGGTCATGTGCTCTTCATTTTGTTTCACACGGTCAATCAAAACGATGGCATTCGTGACGACGATACCGATCAGCATCAAGAATCCGAAGATCGACGTGACGTCGAAGGATGTTTTGGTGATCATCATCCCAACGATCGCGCCAACTGCCGCGAAAGGAAGGGATACCATGCTCGCGATTGGTGCTCGGAACGATTTAAATGTAATGACCATGATGAGCAACACGATACCAATGGAGATCCCCATGGTCATGAACAAGTCGGCAAAATCGCTGGATTGCTCAGCCGATGCTCCGCCAACGGTTAAAGCAACATGGGTTGGAAGCTTGAGATCTTTGGTGTTTTTCACGATCTCTGTGTTGATTTTGGATAGTTTCGTTGAGTCTACGAGTGCCGTCACACGCAAGAATTGTTGACTATTCTTATGAAGGATCGTGTTGGACTCATTGGTTTTTTCGATTTTCGCAACAGAGGTCAAGGCTGCTGGACCCGTTGCTGTCATGATTTGAATATTCGATAGGTCAGAAACGGTCGAAGGATTAATCAAAGCATCTAGCACAACTGGAATTTCTTTGTTCTCCAGCTTCATGGAACCAATCGGTGTTGGATTCATTAGGGAGCGGATCGTACCTGCAATTTCCTCTGGTTTAGCGAGTGCAGGATCAACAGTAATCGCGTAGCCTGGTTTCGTTACATTTTGATTGCTCGTCACTTTCTCGACGCCTTCAATACCTTTAATTGCCGCAATGACATCTGCTGCAGCTTGATCTAAGCTTTTGGCGGAATCTCCTGTTAAATCAACGGTAATGGCTGAACCGCTGCTGCCATCGAATCCGCCCCCGCCTGCTTGTAAATCAGCGTCCGGATATTTGGATTTTTGGGTGAGAACTTGGTCGATAAAATGCTGAGTATCCACATCTTTTTTCATGAATACTTGGAATGTTGCAATCGTTGGAGGCGCTACACTACCCCATTTGGCATTATCTTCGGTATTCCCTTGTTGCAGAATCAGATGATCAAGCTCACTTTGTTCGAGCATGAATTTCTCTAATTCTATTGCTTTGTCGCGTACAGTTGCAATCGGAGTTTCTGGTGTGTAGGAAAGTGTGACGCTCAACTGGCTTGCTGTTGAACCTGCAACTGCTCCTTTCGGCATGACGAAGTAAAGGGCAATCGAACCGCCAAACAGAATCAGCGAAACAAGTATGGAGATGAATTTATGATTCAGGCTCCAGGATAAGATGCTTCTTAGACCTTGCGATTCTTTATGCTCCTTTAATTTCGTACTGCGCAATAACCAAGCGCTCATGAGAGGAACGACGGTTAATGCAACCAATAAGGAGGACAGCAAGGAATATGTAACGGTTAAGGCAAAAGGAAGCAGGAACGCTTGCAATGAGCCTTTCAAAAGTCCGAGCGGCAGGAACACGGCAACGGTTGTTAGGGTAGAAGCGGTAATCGCTCTGGCAACCTCTCGCGTTGCATCAAGGATTAATTCCTTGGAGAACTCCGCCTTCTGGGTTCTTCGGAAAATATTTTCGATAACAACGATACTATCATCTACGAGTCGTCCTACGGCAACAGCGACCCCGCCTAGTGTCAAAATATTCAGTGTCACACCCGATTGGGAAAGCAGGAACAATGTTAATCCAAGTGAAAGAGGGATAGAAACAATCGTAATGAATGTGGAACGAACATTTCTAAGGAAGATCAGAATCACGATTGTCGCAAATAAGGCGCCAAGCAACACTTCTCTCATCATACTGTTCACGGAAGTGACAACGGATTCAGCCGTGGAATAAATCACTTCTGCCGTCGCACCTGGGTATTTTGTCGCGATTTCTTCTGAGATTTTGTCTACTTCCTTAGAGATATCAACCGCATTAGAGCTAGCATCTTTGGTTACTACCAATGTAAGCGAATCCTTGCCGTTAATGCGGGTTAGTGTATCTTTGTTTGCAGCGACTTCAACAGTCGCAACATCTTTTAATTTGACCCCTGGTGCTACAGTTAAATGATTAAGTGTATTGAGATCGTCCAGGTTCCCAACGACCTTAATGGCGCTCGTTTTGCCATCGATAGGTCTTTCTCCGACATTGACAGTTACGTTCTGCCCCTGAAGGACGCCCATCAGCACTTGAGCAGGCAATTTCGCATTGGCTAGCTTATCTTTGTCAGGGTGAATAATCACTTGGGATACGGATGTGCCGCCAAGTGCTACGCTAGCAAGACCTCTGATTTTCTGAAACTCAGGTAAAATTTTCTCTTGGGCTAACTCAACATTTTGCTTGGTGATGCCATCTTTGAAGTTAAGGGATACCCAGGAAAGTGGAATCATCGAGGTATTTAATCGAATAACGAAAGGCTTCGACATGCCTGCAGGCAGAACAATCGAGGTGAGTGCTTCTTGCACACTTGCTTGAGCATCCTTCATTTTAATATCCGAATCAAATGTCATATCTATTTTCATGAAGCCGTCGGACGATGTAGAGAATACTTCTTTCTTACCAGGCACACTGGAGAGTGCTTTCTCTATAGGTGTAGTTGCACTATCAAGCATGGATTTGGCATCGTAGCCTTGGCCGACGACCGTAACGCTTATTTGCGGAAAATCTGCACTTGGCAAAAATTCCATCGGCAATTTAAAATAACTACCGATTCCTGTGCCTAAAATTAATATCACCAAAAAAATGACTGCTGCTTTGTTACTAAAAGCCCATTTCGTAAACCATGTCACACGACTCGCTCCCTTTCAATAATCTATCTCATTCATTCTCTAGTCACAACTATAGCAATAATAATCTTAACGCGAATATGGCTGGGGGCTGGTTTCAACTCGGTCTAGAGTCGGAGAAATCCCTTAGGTGTAGAATTCCATCTTCTGATTGATATATGTAAATGAGGGATGGGATAGATAGAATTTTCATGAATTGGATAAAAGATTACCTTGAAGGAAATGCTACCCTTATCGTCCATCGTGTGACGAAGATACTGAAGACGACGGGAAGTGAATGTAACGCATGTTACAAGGCAAAAAGAGGTTAATCTGGATAGTCCTCATCTGTGTGGTCTTATTCAGTGCTTCCACAACGACTGTATTTGCGTATGGCAAAGGTGCAAAAGGCCCTGATGTCTATGCGGTTCAAGGGATGTTGAAATCTCTTGGCTACTACTCTGGACCGATTACGGGTTATTATGGGAATCAAACACAAGCAGGGGTTAAAGCGTTTCAAAGCAGATATGGTTTGGCAGTGACGGGAAATGTTGACGATCAAACCTTACAATCTATACTTTGGGCTTATGGTAATCTGAAGATTCCCAAGAAGGCGACACCAACGCCAGTACCAACACCAGCACCGAAGCTGGAGACACCGAGTCCAACACCTGCTCCACAGGTTCCTTCAACGTCAGGATTAACGGTAGAAGAGCAGCAAATGCTGGATCTTGTGAATAAAGAGCGAGCGGCAATTGGTCTTGCAGCGCTTACAGCGGATCTGGAGCTTACCAAAACAGCTCGTCTAAAAAGCCAAGATATGGTGGATAACAAATACTTCTCCCATGATTCACCAACATACGGTTCACCATTCGATATGATGGAGAAATTCGGTATTACGTATAATGCAGCAGGGGAGAATATTGCTTGTAACCAAAGCGTTCAAGCAGCGCATGAAGCACTCATGAATTCTCCAGGCCATAAAGCCAATATCCTTAGTAAAGATTACACGCATATAGGTATCGGTATTGTGGATGGCGGGCCATGCGGTAAAATGTTTACCCAGCAGTTTATTGGAAAATAGACATGAGGTATACAAAAGGAGCTAGCGCTTTTTGCGCTTAGCTCCTTTGTTTCGTGCATTGTAGCTACCACGGGGGGGAAGATGCAAAGATACACTTATTTTCGAGGGAATTGGCTTAACATGAGGTTAAAAGTGCGAAAAGGCAACCTTTTAGAGTCCGGAGGGCTTAAAAAGGACCATAGGGGTAGAAATTGTTGTATTTTCGCACGCATTTGCTAAAAATCCTCGATTTTAGAGCAAAATGTTGCACATTTGCATTTTTGCGCGTGGCTGCGCTTATTATACTCCGATAAGGGAGAGTGATTGGAGTTTCAAGCTACTTGGGAACCTCTATTGGAAAACAAGCTTAGAGAAATCGGAGCAGGTCGAATCCGCAGTAAGTCATTGTTTTTGTGATGAAAGTCGATTTACTCGCGCCCGCTATGCGTCCCTTGGCCCTCTAAGTCGAAAAAAAGAGCACCCCGCCACACCTGACTTTGGGATACCCTCACTCGTTTAGGAATATATGAATTATGTCGTTGATACAAGTTTAATTGCATCGGTCCATTCTGTGTATTTCTGAAGCGCAGCACCTTGCTCAATCGCATGGCGAGCCATATAGATGCCTTCTTCAATGGAGCCGGCTTTCTGGGAAACCCACAAACGGACAGCACTGTTGAGCAGCACCATATTTAAGTAGGGGAGAGCTGCATCGCCACGAAGAACAGATAGTGTAGTCTCTGCTTGCAGTTCAGCCGTCCATTCCAGGGCGGGAACTTCAACCATCAGCTCATAAATTTCAGGATCTACAATGAACAACTCACTTGCCCCGTCTTGAATGAGGTAAGTTCGTGTACGTTTATCGACACCTAAATCCTCCGAGCCTTCCATACCCTGCACGACAATACCGCGAGAAACTCCTAATTCAATGAGCAAATTCGTGATCTTCTCAAAAACAGTGCCATGAAACACGCCAACAGCCATATAAGGAGCTTCTGTAAAGCGCAACAGTTTCTCCGCCGTATTGAACACGGTTCTCAATCCGAGCTCTTTGCGAATTTCGCGCAGCTCGCCAAGCGGCTCACACCAGCTTTCGGTCGGTGTGAATAAGAAGCCTGTTCGCGCCGCAGCAGAAACTAATGCTTCACGAGATGCTTCAAGGGCATTTACACCCATTGATGTAAGCACATCGGATAAAGTGATGCCCCATTTAGGCGGCATGCTAGGGCTGCCGTGCAAGGTTGTAGGCAAACCGCATGCTGCGAGTACGAATGCGGTCGGTAAGGTTGCGATAAATGACCGAGTGCGACCATCATAAGGCCCGGCACAGTCCATACTTCCTGCCATAGGATAAGTGCTAATACGTTGTCGTAATGCATGAATAAAGGCTTTGATTTCATCAGGGGATTCCATTTTAATTCGCTCAGCTACTAGAAAAGCACCGATCTGTGCTTGCGTGGCTGCACCGGTTAGTATGAGTTCAGCTGCTTGAGCAGCTTCTTCATAGGTAAGGTCTCTGGCTCCGCGTTTACCGCGGCCTACTTCTTTTAATAAGGATATCATCGTTTGCGGCCCCCTTTGTTCTGATCCTGTAGTATCTGATATACCTTGACGATGGAGGTTGCGACGTCGACCATACGCTTACGTTCATTCATGGCTTGTTTACGGAGGAAATCATAAGCTTCAGCTTCCGAGATACCTTTGATTTCGCATAAAATTCGCTTCGCCTGATCAACCCACTTGCGTTCTTCGAGCTTAGACAGCAGTTGTTCGCGTTCCTGATGCCACTCGGTTCGTTGGAAATAATGGTTCACACCCAGTATCAACGCACAATGAATTTCCAGTGGGCTCATCGTGGGACCGATTAAGCCATCTATTCCCGCATCCATCTTACATTCATTAGAAGGAAAAGTTTGCGTATTGCACCACCAGAATATGGGGAGGCTCCGCTGTGCAAGCAAGCGTATACGCCAATCTGTGACTTGTTCGGGACCTACTGATAATAATACAGCATCAACCTTAGGGATGATAAAGGAAATTTCTTTCATATTAGATGAAGTATAAATGCGGAACCCCAAATCTTTCATAATTTCATCAGGTAAAAATTCTTTTCCTTGCATGTCTTCCGTTCGAACAGCATGTGAGGGCCCAGAGGAGGTAGCTGAGCGAGTTGACATGAACTCGTCGACCAGAATGAATGATTGTAACATGGGAATACCTCCATCTTGAATAACGTTAACTCATGATAAGTACATGTTAGGTTTTAATCTTTATTGGTATTATTATACGGCAATACTATAGCATATGCACCTGAAATTTGTCGATATGCTACACGAATTCTCTAAAATAATATTTTTGTGTTATGTTTATTGACATAGAATTAAGTGCGTCGTATAATCAAGTTAAGAAATCGGCACAATGATGTGCCAGCTAACGAAGGCAACGGTGCCTATCCCCTTACAAATACGTAACTGGATAGGCTTTTTATGTTCACTGTAATGAAAAAACTACATCTATCATGCTGTTCACGAGGAAGTGGCAGCAGTGGCAATGAGGCCGATAAACATCCTATGATTTGATAGGGGATGTTTGTCGGCCTTTTCTGTCAATGTATAATCAAACAAGGTAGGGATAGGACAAAAAGAAGGCGAAAAGCCTCACAAAAGGAGAGGGATTGCATGGTAGATCGGAAAAGTTTTATGCAAGTGGGGCACAAGGGGTCTTTGTTCAGTTCATTCTTGTATTTTGACATGAGCTTCATGGTTTGGGTACTTCTGGGACCGCTAGCTGTCATCCTTGCCAAAGATTTTGGGTTGGATGCCGCACAGAAAGCCAATTTGGTTGCTTTACCAACTTTAGGGGGGGCGGTCCTACGACTAGTACTTGGCGTACTGACGGATAAAATTGGTCCTAAACTAACAGGACAGATTGGACTTTCACTTACCTTAATTCCATTGTTCTGGGGATGGCAGTTCGCGAACACGATGGGAGATATGTATTTCGTAGCTCTGATGCTAGGTATCGCAGGAGCAAGCTTTGCTGCAGCACTACCGCTTGCTAGCAGCTGGTACCCGCCGCAGTATCAAGGATTAGCCATGGGGATTGCAGGGGCAGGAAATAGCGGGACGATCTTCGCTACCTTGTTTGCGAATCGTTTAGCACAACATTATGGAGACTGGCACGTTGTTTTCGGAATTGCCATGATTCCAATCGCGATAACACTGGTCATATTTAGTATTTTGGCCAAGGATAGTCCGAATAAACCAGCACCCAAAACGATTAAAGAGTACGGTAAAGTATTGAAGCAAAAGGATTCGTGGTTGTTCTGTATTTTCTATAGTGTTACTTTCGGCGGTTTTGTAGGAATGGCCTCTTATCTTACGATTTTCTTTAATACGCAATATGGGCTTTCTCCTGTACGTGCTGCAGATTTTACAACACTTTGCGTCATCGGCGGCAGCTTCTTCCGTCCCGTTGGTGGATGGCTTGCAGATAAGCTTGGCGGAATTCGTATGTTAATGGTTCTTTACGGGGTTGTTGGTTTAATGATGGCGGGTATCTCGACGCTTCCTGCACTTTCATTGACAACAGTGATGCTCTTCGTTGCTATGATGGCTTTCGGAATGGGGAATGGTTCGGTATTCCAACTTGTGCCACAGCGTTTCAAGGCAGAAATCGGTGTTATGACAGGCATTGTTGGAGCAGCAGGAGGATTAGGCGGTTACTTCTTGCCTAAAATTCTTGGAAACCTGAAATTATCCACAGGTTCTTTCACACCGGGCTTCCTGATTCTCAGTGGAATTGCACTCAGCTGTATCGTCATAATTGCGGTTGTTCAAGGGCAATGGAAACGTACATGGATTGGTGAAGGCGGCAAGGTAAAAGTAGCGCCTTCCAGCATGGATACAGTTCAAGCTTAACATAGGCAGGGGACGCCGCTGATTCTACGTGGTCAGCGGCACATCCAGTAAAGTTTTTGCTCATGCAGCCTGCACATCAGGCTGTATGGGCAAAGACGTTACGACTAGCGTCTTTGCAGTTCAACTCAACCATCGAACTGCTCAAGCTCCATATCCCAAATTTGTCATTCAGGAGCAAGGCTCCCAAATTTGTCATTTGGGAGCCTTGCTCCTGAATGACCCTTTTTCTACAACAACTCAAATTCAATTGAATGCCATAGTAAATGGATGGAAGGATGATCACAATGACAGTCAAAAAAGAGAAGCTAGTCCTGGTCGGAAACGGAATGGCGGGTGTTAATGCTGTTGAACATTTACTAAAACTCGCACCAGATAAATATGAGGTTACGATTTTCGGTAGTGAACCGCATCCGAACTACAATAGAATCTTGTTGTCCTATGTGCTATCCGGCGATTCCAAAGTGGAGGATATCGTTATCCACCCTTATGAATGGTATACGAACAATAATATTACCTTATATACGAATCAAACCATCACAGGCGTTGACACACTGGCACAAACCGTCACAAGTGATAAAGGCCTGACTGTTTCCTATGATAAATTAATTCTAGCAACAGGCTCTAATCCATTCATGATTCCTATGCCTGGTGCAGACAAAGAAGGCGTGATGGCCTACAGAACGATCCGTGATTGTGAAATCATGATTGAGTCGGCTAAAAAGTACAAGAAAGCGATCGTCATCGGCGGCGGTTTGTTAGGCTTAGAGGCAGCGCGTGGTTTCCTTAATCTGGGCATGAAAGTCGATGTCGTTCATATCGTTGATACGATTATGGAGCGTCAACTGGATCGGACAGCTTCCAAAATGCTGCAAGCCGCTCTTGAAGAACAAGGTATCAACTTCCTATTAGAGAAGCAATCGGCAGAAATTGTAGGAGACAAAAGAGTAACCGGCCTTAAATTTAAGGATGGCACGATAGCTGAAGCTGATCTAATTGTGATGGCGGTAGGTATTCGTCCTAATGTAGCCCTTGCCAAAGAAGCTGGTGTGGAGTGTAATCCAGGTATTATCGTAAATGATTACTTGCAAACCAGTGTTCCGAACGTGTACGCCGTTGGTGAATGTGCGATGCACAGAGGCATCGCCTATGGTCTAGTAGCACCACTCTATGAGCAAGGTGCCGTTCTGGCGAAACATTTGGCTGGCGTAGAAACGGGCCCGTATGAAGGCTCTATTTTATACACGAAGCTCAAAGTATCCGGTGTTGATGTATTCTCGGGCGGTCAATTCGTTGAGGCAGAAGGAACGAAAGCCATTCGTATTCATGATGAATTCTCAGGAGTCTATAAGAAAGTCGTTATTAAAGACAATAAAATTATCGGTGCCGTACTCTTTGGTGATACTGCTGACGGTACGCGACTAATGCAAATGATTCGAGAAGAAACAGATATTAGCGGTATGGGGAAAACAGCGATTCTAACGGACGGTTCGAGTGGCAGTGGTGGTGCGGCTTCCGGCGTTGCAGAAATGAAAGATGACGCGATTATCTGCGGTTGTAACGGTGTAACGAAAGGGACGATCTGTTCGGCCATTAAAGATCAGGGCTTAACGACTGTAGATGAAGTGAAGAACTGTACAACGGCATCGCGTTCCTGCGGAGGCTGTAAGCCATTAGTCAGTGATCTGTTGGCTTTCACTCTTGGGGCTTCTTATGATAAAAATGCAGCGAAAGAAACAATCTGTGGCTGTACAACACACACGCGGGATGAAGTTGTGACGGCTATTCGGGAAAAAGGTTTATCCCATGTACGCGAAGTGATGAACGTTCTTGAATGGAAAAATGAAGAAGGCTGCTCCAAATGCCGCCCAGCACTGAATTATTATTTGGGCATGATTAGCCCTGAGACATATAAAGATGACAGTACGTCCCGATTCGTGAACGAGCGTATGCATGCGAATATTCAAAAGGATGGTACGTACTCCGTTGTTCCACGAATTTATGGCGGTGTTACGAATCCGACAGAGCTTAAGCGCATTGCAGAGGTTGCTGAACAATTCAACGTACCGACGGTGAAATTTACTGGCGGACAACGACTCGACTTGCTAGGTGTGAAAAAAGAAGATTTGACCGCCATGTGGGAAGCGTTGGATATGCCATCTGGGTATGCCTACGGGAAAGCCTTGCGGACAGTAAAAACATGTGTCGGCGAAACCTTCTGCCGTTTCGGTACAGGTGATGCGATGGGTGTTGGTATTGAGCTCGAGAAGCGTTTTGAACGATTGAATACACCAGCCAAAGTGAAGCTTGCTGTATCGGGATGTCCACGCAATTGCGCAGAATCAGGGATTAAAGATTTGGGTATCGTGTCCGTCGATGGTGGCTGGGAATTATATGCCGGAGGAAACGGCGGCGTAAAAGTTCGCGTGGGTGACTTGATGAGTACGGTTAAGACCGAAGCTGAGATCATCGAATATACAGAAGCTTATCTGCAATACTACCGTGAAACAGGGAAATACGGAGAGCGTACGAGCGAGTGGGTGCACCGTCTAGGAATCGATCATATTCGTGATGTTGTCCAAAATGAAGAACAGCGTAAGCAATTGTGTGAACGTATGGATTTGGCGCTATCCGTGACACAAGATCCATGGAGGCAAGCTATTGATAGCAAGAAAATCCAACGAGACCTCTATGAAGTTGTTGAGCTGAAGTAGCAATAGAGAGATACACAGGGAGGAGCAGAGAAGATGATAACACAAAATGAGCAAATGATTTGGGTGCAAGCCGTTTCCTATGAGGATTTAGCCTTTAATACGGGGAAGACGATTCGGTATCAAGGAGAAGAGGTTGCCTTGTTCAAATTAAAGAGTGGCAAGCTCCAAGCGATTCAGAATCGCTGTCCGCATAAAGAGGGTGTCCTTGCTGAGGGTATCGTCTGTGATGATCACGTGTTCTGTCCTATGCATGATCGCAAAATCCATTTGCCTACTGGTCTTGTGCAAGCTCCGGATACAGGCTGTGTGAAAACGTACCTGACCAAAGTGGATGATGCTGGAGATGTTTATATTGGATTTCCAATCAACAATGAAATGGCTAGTTAGGCCTTATAAACCTTATATACCTATAAAGAGAGCTTGATCTGCGGGGGTGGGAGCGTTGAGAACAGCACTGGTCACATTATCGGATGAACAGCCCTCCTCCCATTGTTGCTTTTGCAGTATGCAGTGTGGATTGGAGATACTACCCAGTGATAAGACAGATGGTTTAACGATTAAGCCGAGCGCGAATTTCCCAGTTGCAACAGGCCGTTTATGTCAAAAAGGCTTGAATGCTTTGGAGCATGTCGTTCATTCCGAGCGTATTCTGGAGCCGCTTCATAGGGAGATTGCAAGAGTAGGACAATGGCAGCAGGTATCTTGGCAGTCCGCTTACGAGGATATTGCGCAGCGGATTGGGGCTTTGCAAGCGGAACATGGGCGTGATGCAATCGGTGTCTATGGCGGCGGATCGTTGACGAATGAAGTAAGTTACTTACTTGGGAAGTTTACACGTGTGGCGCTCAGATCCAAATATATTGATTATAACGGTCGCTATTGCATGTCATCCGCTGCGGCAGCGAGTAATAAAGCTTTCGGTATCGATCGTGGGATGACGATGCCCCTATCGGAAATTCCTAATGCGAAATATATCATTCTAGCGGGTACGAATATTGCGGAGTGCCAGCCGACGATGATGCCTTATCTATTAGAAGCAAAGAAAAAAGGCGCCGTGATCGTAACCATTGATCCGCGTAATACGATGACCTCCAAAACAGCTGATATTCATGTGAGACTTCAACCTGGTTTCGACTCCGTGTTCATCAATGGTCTCCTTCATGTCATGATTGAAGAGAACCTTGTCGATCACAAGTTTATTCAATCGCGTACGTCTGGTTTCGAACAAGTAAAAGAAGCGGTCAAATCATTTACACCAGCTCGTGTAGAGTATCTAACAGGTGTCCTTGAAGCGGTGGTTCGTACAATCGCTCGTGGTTTCGCGAAGGCGGAGACGGGTATCGTGCTAACGGCAAGAGGTTTGGAGCAGCAAGTCAATGGGGTAGAGAATACACTCAATTACATTAACCTGGCACTGCTCACGGGTAAAATAGGGCGTTCAGGCTGCGGATATGGCGCTGTGACCGGTCAAGCGAACGGCCAAGGTGGTCGTGAGCATGGGCAAAAAGCCGACCAGCTGCCAGGCTACCGCTTGATCGAAGATCCGGCTGCGCGTGAGCATGTGGCGAAGGTGTGGGGCATCGATCCAAGTGAGCTGCCAGGAAAAGGTGTTTCCGCCTATGAACTGTTGCAGAAAATTGATGAAAGTGAAATAAAAGCATTGATCGTGCTCGGCTCTAATCCACTCGTTTCTAGCCCGAACAATAAAATGGTAGAGCGAGCTTTACAAAAGCTGGATTTACTCGTGGTTGTAGACATGTTCGAGACCGAAACGGCACGATATGCCCATTATTTGTTGCCTGGTTCATCTTTTGCTGAAGCGGAGGGGACCATGACCAACCTAGAGGGGCGTGTGTTCCATCGCAGGAAAGCCATGGAGCTTCCGGGAAATAGCAAGCTCGATTATCACATTATTAGCGAACTGGCTGATGCACTAGGACGAGGCGCCTACTTTCAATATGCGGGTATTGAAGATGTATTTCGTGAACTAGCCGCAGCCACCGCAGGTGGCAAAGCCGATTATAGTGGCATCACCTATGAACGTTTGCAAAAAGAGAAAGGGATCTTCTGGCCATGTGGGTCAGCCGACCATCCGGGAACACCGCAATTATTCCAAGATCGTTTTCATCATGCGGATGGAAAAGCCCTATTATTCGGCATACAGCCGAAAATGCCTGCAGAGCCCATTGATAGCGACTTTCCGTTCGTTCTCACAACGGGCCGTCTGGCCAATCATTACTTAAGCGGTGCGCAGACGCGCCGAACCGAAGCTCTCAATAAGAAGGCACCCGTGCCGGTTGCCGAAATTCATCCGTCTTTGGCCAAGCGAATCGGCTTGAGCGTGGAACAAAAAATCCGGATCACCAGCCGGCGTGGCTCCCTTGTTTTCCAAGTCAAGGTCACCGAGGGGATTCAACCTCGCACCGTCTTCGTTCCTTTCCATTGGGGCGACGAGCATTCGATCAACGTGTTGACGAACGACGCCTTGGATCCAACGAGTCGGATGCCGGAGTTTAAGATATGCGCAGTGAAGGTTGAGCGAGTGGAATGACATAGAGCGCCCCAGTTGGAATTCGACTGGGGTGTTTGTTTGATTAGACCATTACGCCATTGAAACCCGTTTAGGCGCTTAACAAGTACGAACCACGAACTACGAACCACGAAGCGCGAACTACGAAGCACGAAACACAAAACACAAAACACAAAACACGAAGCACGAAGCATGAACCACGAGCCACGAGCCACCAAACACGAAGCATGAACCATGAACCATGAACCATGAACCACCAAACACGAAGCATGAACCATGAACCATCAACCACCAGCCACGAACTACCAAACACAAGCCACAAGCCACAAGCCACAAACCACAAACCACAAACCACAAACCACAAACCACAAACCACAAACCACAAACCAACAATCTCCAAACACGAAGCATGAACCATGAACCACCAATCACCAACCACCAATCAGTATCCAATTCGGCCAACTTCAACTTGGACTCCTCTGGCACCTCGATTCTCCGCTACAAACGTCGTTTTATACTTTAACTGGATTTTGTACAGCTATTTCGGCGGAATCACACCAAATATTTCATTTAGATGGAAAATGTACAGTTAATTTATGCCATTTATTTTAATATTGCTAAAATGACCGAATATAACAACATAAAATCCATCTAAATTCAATTTCAGCTCGTTTTGAGCGAAATTAGATGTACAAAATCCAGGCCTGTTGATTAGCTAAATTCTGGAAGGGAAAATAATGTAGCTGCTTAAATACACCGTCCATTCAGGTGACAAAATCTTCAAAGTGAATCGTCTGTCAAATTCAACAAAAGTCAGTCT
>NZ_JABMKY010000045.1 GCF_013204845.1 Paenibacillus qinlingensis | reverse complement strand
TTGCATGTATTAGGCACGCCGCCAGCGTTCGTCCTGAGCCAGGATCAAACTCTCCATAATAGTGGACGATTGCTCGTCCTATTTGAAAAAGCTTAATTGCTCATTTGAAGCTAGCGAGATTTTGCAATCTCTTTTATAGTCGATTACTCGACTGTGCTTACTCACTCGTTGTTCAGTTTTCAAAGATCAATTTCTTTCATTTTTCTTCGCCATCCGTTTATCGGCGACTTTTATAATATATCACATCCGAACCAATCAATGCAAGCTTTTTTTATTTCTCTTTTTTTCAACTTCGCTTTACATCGTAGAACTCATTTGCTTCAAATGCGTTACCGTTTTTAGCGGCGAGAGTTAATTTATCATAGAATCGCAATCAAAGTCAAGCAATAAAATGAGAATAAAAAAAGAACCAGGAAAACACCTGATTCTTAAAGGTTTTAACGTGTTATACACTCGTATATCTCAACTCGATTTCGGAAGTTTGCTCATCAATAATTACAGCAACTTCTTTGATCAAACCTTTTTTGACTAGTTTATTGAGCAAAAGAGGAAGCTCTGACTTGATTTCAACTAACTGCGCATGCTGCTGGAGTTCATCCGAGCTTAGCGGATGCTCACTGTCCCTGAGGATTTGAATAAACGCCTCACAACAATGCTCCATTTTGGACATAACCGAAAATTCACAAGCAAGTAGAACAAGTTGGACCCGCTGCTTCAAAGTCTCCTTACTCATTGTTAGCTCTTCATAAAGTTTGTAGACTCCGGGATTAATCGCCCGAATCTGTCTCCAAACCGTGATCTCGGGGTGATAGCCATCTTCCACAATAACAATTCGTGCCCAGTGGTGAAGCGCTTCGAGAATGTTGTTGTAAGCATCTAGAATATGATCGTCTAGAATGTATTCCTTACTTTGCAAGTACTTACGCAGGAAATGTGAAAATTCAATTAACAGCTTATGCTCGCGCAAGTCTCCGGGAAACTCCAGTATTCGATGGCGCAGGCCTTCTAAATAAGTGTTCTGATCCAGAAGTATCTCCCCTTTTAACAGCCAGTGAAGAATGTTGCGATTAACACCATGCCGAATCCATTGCTCTATTGAAGTTTGATCAGTCCATCTTTCTTGTATCCTTGAATCGTCTCTTATATAATTAGTCGTATGATTGTTCAGTCTCAGGTCGTTCGTTACTATTAAAAGTAGCGTATCAAAACCATCTGTCAGTGAGGGAAGTTGCTTAGGATTGTCTACCGCCATGACGCTAATGATTCTAGGGTCATTCCGGAACTTAAGCAATAACTGCTCCTTATTAATTCCCATGGGTGTCCAAAGCTCCTGTCTCCAAATTGTTTCTTTCTTATTTCTACAAGGGTGAACGGGTTTCCTGCTGATTTCTGTGACAATTCATACAAAACATGTGCTAGAAGGATTGGGGAGGAATACACAGTGCGATTTAGATCAAGTAAAGTAAATGAATTCCGCTTATGGGGATTGGTCATGACCATGGGTGGGATGCTGCTTATGATTATAGGACTAGCTGGCGTCGTTTTCGATTGGGGACAAGTTGGCCGAGTGATTGCTGTCATCTTCATGATTATTGGTATGATCAGTGTCTTGGTGAGTATGGGGATTTATTTCTGGGCTGGCATGCTTTCAACATCTGCAACTGTCATCGATTGTCCGGAATGCGGTAGAAGAACGAAAATGCTGGGTAAAACAGATCGTTGCATGTTTTGTAAAACGATTCTAACGATTGATCCACAATATGAGCCAGTTGGCGAAAATGAAACGGCGGCTACACAAACGGCTCACTTTGAGCCAAGTAGAGAGCATGAGCATAAGCCACATTAATAGCAAAGAAAGCCGAGCCCCTTCCAGGGTTCGGCTTTCTTCTTATTTTATATAAGTGCGGATCACATCAAGGTTGTACTTTAGGCAAATTATCCCTCGTTACTTCCCAGATTGCAGGTTTCTCAAAACCTCTTCTCCAAGAGGCCACACCAGCTAGATTATATTTATCAACCAAAGCCAACCTAGCTCTAATTGAAACTTCATCTTCCAGCCAAATACGAATTAACTTGCTTCCATCTTTGTATTCCACATAATTTTGACCAGTATCGGCTAAAAATGTAGGTGTTAGCTTTTTGTCCTTAATGATGGTTTGTGCTGCTTCCATGGTTAACGTTTTGGATGTTGCGGTTAGTTTGCCATTCTTCGTTTCTTCAGTCCATTGTCTCGTATAGTAGGGTACGCCGAGGACAAGCTTAGATGGCGGGATTTTATCCGTCGTCAGAAGCGCTGTAATGGACCTCTCTACCCATGGCAAGGAAGATACCGACCCAGACTTCGGACTTGTGGCCCAGTACTCGTCATAGGCCATCAACATCATATAATCGACAACCTCTGCTAGAGCTGTGCGATCGTAGAACATAGACCACATTTCATTGGTTGATTTGGGTGTTACATCGATGGAAACTGATAAACCTTGTTCATGCATAAAAGGAGTTAATTCTCGCACGAATTGTACCAGGTTCTCCTTATCCTTGAGATAAACATTTTCAAAATCGATATTAATACCCTGCAGCTTATAGGTCTGGGCAAAGCCGAGGATTTGTTTAATCATTTTCATACGTAGATCATAGCTTGCTAGTACCTTAGTCGTGCGATCCGCATCGAAGCCATTACTAAACAACGCCCATACTTGGTAATTGCGGTCATGCGCCCATTTGACATAAGAGGCATCTGCTAAGTTGCTAATGCGCCCCTCACTATCTGCGACAGAGAACCAAGTCGGACTTATCACTTGTAAACCTGGCATCTCGCCAATCTTGGAGGTATCTGGGTTTTTCGAAATAACATGTTCCCAAGTCATATTTAACTTACCGGTTATAGGTTTCCAAGGCACATATGTGGATACTGACTGCTCTTGCAGTGGTATGGTTTCCTCATGATCCTTCGTGATTTCACTTTTTCGTACGAAGCCAATCGGTCCGCTCTCTAGCTGCACTTTGTACCAATTTTCTTCAATCCCCGTAATCATGACCTGTTCGTTCACAGCAATCGTCGCGATTATCGGTGCTTTTATTGTAGCTTCTGTTCGTAATTGCGTCTCTTTCTTCCCGGTATGCTTTCCCCACTTGATAACATCACCTTGTTTAAAGAGCAAGATTGCTCCTGACTTTGTTGATTCCCTTATTTCGAATGCATACAGCTGCTTCAGTGGTTCAACAGGCAAGTAGATGGTGTCATCTTTCTTCTCAACGGGGAAGGATAGTGAGATTGGTTTCTCGTTCATGAGTGCTGAAAGCTCCGTCGTCTTCATGCGCATCACTTTATCTTTGGTGGTAATGATGACTGAATCACTGCTTTTTTCATATATAATGGTCGGATCGATCCACTTCTGAACGAAATCTAGCGGAAGCTTCAGACCTTCTTTCTCTCCAATTGCACTCGATTTAAAATAATCTCCTTCATAAAAAATCGGCTTTGTCAGCTCATGGAAATCTGGCTCAACATGTGCTCGATTGGGTGCTAATTGTTGGATCAGAAATGTTCCCGCGCCTGCCGCGAACATCCCTAAACACAATGCGCTAATCAGAATTACTTTTTTGGATGATTTCAACACTTCACTTCCTTATGTGCAATTGGTTATGGATAAAAGAGAAAAAACGTGTCCGCTCCTCACAAAAGAAGAGCCGAACACGTTTCATTATACAACAGGAAACTACATAATGAGGAATTTTGCGTATAGTTAATGCTTGGTAGTAACCGTACAATCCGGACACACACCATAAATCTCCAATCGATAACCGCCAACTTGGAAGCCTGTATGCAACGCTGCTGTTGTCTCGATGTCTGACAGTGGAGGGTATTCAAAATCAGAAATCTTCCCGCATACCTCACAAACCGCATGATAATGATCTGTCATATCCGCATCAAAACGACTCGAGCTATCCCCATAAGTTAATTCCCGAACAAGTCCCGATTCTATAAATACTTTAAGATTATTGTAAACAGTCGCAACGCTCATGTTAGGAAATTTCGATTCTAACGATTTGTAAATATCATCCGCTGTCGGATGAGTCATGGAATCCAGCAAAAAGGAAAGAATCGCATACCGCTGGGGCGTCATCCGAACACCTGTTGTTTTCAACTTTGTTAAAGCCTGTTCTAAATGTGCTGCCATGGTACTCACCACCTGAATTAGTCATTAAAACCTTACATTATATTGTACGTGTGTTCTTCGACTTTTGTCAATGATGGTTATACGATAACCACTTTAATTTTTACTATTTTCGATGGCCACACCAGTTACCCCTTGAATTTGATTGGTTTCTTCGAGCACTAAGCCAATAACGGATGGCTTTGGTATTGTTACATGAAACGTGATTTGAACATGATTATCCTTACTGTCATCTTTTGATTCTTCTAGTTTAATTTGCTTAATATCTATCTTACGTTTACCTAGGATCGTTGTAATTAAACCTAAGGTACCTGGTTGATCGATCGCTTGTATTTTAAGAACGCGCACTTTTTTTCCATTAAAATATTTATGCTCTACTTTATTTAGAATGAATAAGGATATCAATACCATGAAGCAAACTAAGACTGCCGGATAATAAAAACCCGCTCCAATTGCAAGACCAATTCCCGCAACGACCCATAGTGATGCTGCTGTCGTAAGCCCCGTAATCGATCTTCCATTGAACATAATCGTACCCGCACCTAGAAATCCAATTCCACTGATGACCTGAGCCGCTAAACGAGATGGATCAATTCGTACATTGACCTCATTCACAAACGCGCTAAACCCGTACATTGAAAGCAGCATCACGAGCGCTGAGCCGACACATACCAGAATGTGCGTGCGAAGCCCTGCTGCATGAGAGCTTACCTCTCGCTCAAATCCAATCAAGCCACCAAGAAAAAGCGCTAATACTAGTCTAATTGTGATATGTAGCTGATCAATTACCCAAGGATTCTCCATGTAAACGCTCCCTTTTTACTTCAAGTCAAAAAAATTATCAAGTGGCATGTGATTTGATACTAGATTTGACGCTAGTGGCCTGTAGCAGGACGCTCGAATGTTGTTAGACTAACGCCAGGAGGAACAGTAAAGACGCGTTTTAGGATAAAACCATACCCCTCATAGAGACGGATTGCCGGTAAATTCTCGGTTCCTGTGGATACTATAAAACGAGCAGCTCCTGCTAGCTCTTGTTCTTTCATTATATGCTGTAAAAGGGAGCTAGCAATCCCCTTACGAAAATAATTAGGATGAACCATCATACGGCAAATCGTCACAATACAACCCTCACGTTCAAATGAAATGGCTCCTGCGAGTGATCGTCCCTCATGATCATCGACAAAGAAACCATAGAAGGTTTCCTTCGCTTCGCGTATGGACTGAATGCCATCCTTCAAAGGAGGAATATCATCAAAACCGATCAATTCAGCCTCGACACGGTAGGAATCGATTTGAAGCGCAAGCAGTGTCAAGATTTCTTCATTCGTTTGTAGAACTAGTTGCTCGATGGACAGTGGAATCACTCCTATATCGGAAATTAAAAAAGTGGTGCCCTACTAAGAGGATCACCACTTTTAACTTATCATTTACTATTCAGGCACTCCACAATTAATTTATTGACGAGTCCTGGATTCGCTTTACCTTTGGTTTCCTTCATGACTTGTCCAACAAGGAAGCCTACGGCTTTTTCCTTACCAGCTTTGAAATCTGCAACAGATTGCGGGCTGTTCTCAACGACTTGCTCGACAACTGCTTTGATGGCACCTTCGTCACTGATTTGAACAAGACCTTGCTCTTCAACGATCTTCTGCGGTTCTTTACCGGTTTCGATCATTTCTTTAAACACCGTTTTGGCAATTTTATTGGAAATCGTGCCTTTCTCAATTAAACCAATCATTTCGCCTAGACCTTTACCTGTGACTTTGGCATCGGTAAATTCAAGGGAATTGGCATTCAGATAACCAAGCAAGTCACCCATGATCCAATTCGAGACAGCTTTGGCATCTTGCGTATACTTCAAACTTTCCTCAAAGAAGTCGGCCATTTGCATGGAAGCAGTAATAACAGCTGCATCATAGCTAGGCAAGCCATATTCATTGCTGTATCTTGCTTTACGGGCATCTGGCAATTCAGGAATCGAAGCTTGTACACGTGCTTTCCAAGCATCATCGATGTAAAGACTAACCAGATCCGGATCTGGGAAATAACGATAATCGTGCGCATCTTCTTTGCCGCGCATGGCTAGAGTTCTACCTTGCGTTTCATCCCAACGGCGAGTTTCTTGAATGACTTCTTCCCCGCTTCTGAGAATCTCCGCTTGGCGGTATTCTTCATACTCAAGTCCACGCTGTACCCCACGGAAGGAGTTCATGTTCTTAAGCTCGGCACGTGTGCCGAATTTCTCTTGTCCAAACGGGCGGATGGAAATGTTCGCGTCACAACGAAGCGAGCCTTCTTCCATTTTCACATCGGACACATCACAGTAGATCATGATCGCTCTAATTTTCTCGAGGTAAGCACGAGCTTCCTCAGGTGAGCGCAGATCAGGTTCGGAAACAATTTCGATCAACGGGGTTCCTGCACGATTTAAGTCAACGAGGGAAGCATAGCCGCCATCTATATGGGTCAGCTTGCCTGCATCCTCTTCCAAATGGACACGTGTGACTCCGATACGTTTGGTAACTCCGCCAACTTCGATATCAACCCAGCCATGCTCGCCGATCGGTTTATCATATTGCGAAGTTTGATAAGCATCAGGTGAGTCAGGGTAAAAGTAATTTTTGCGATCAAATTTACTGTCCGTTGCGATTGTGCAATTGAGGGCCATTGCCGCTTTCATCGCATACTCGACCGCTTGGCGGTTAAGAACTGGCAGAACGCCTGGATGGCCTAAACATACAGGACATGTATTCGTATTCGGAGGTGCTCCGAATGAGGTTGCACAACTACAAAATATTTTGGAAGCGGTATGAAGTTCTACGTGAACTTCAAGACCGACTACGGTTTCAAATTGGGTATCTGTTGCCGACAAAGTGAATGCCTCCTTCGTTACTCTTGAACTAATAACTTACAATTGCGGGCGCTGCTTGTGGTGGTCTGTATGCTGTTCGAAAGCGTGGGCTACACGCAAAACGGTAGCTTCATCCAATGCTTTGCCGATAATTTGCAAGCCAACCGGGAGTTCATTCACGAATCCACATGGTACGCTAATTGCAGGAATACCTGCCAAACTGACCGGGATCGTCATGATATCATTCAAATACATCGTGAGTGGATCGCTGCTTTGCTCACCGATTTTGAATGCTGTCGTTGGTGCCGTTGGCCCGATGATGATGTCATAGTTGTTAAACACTTGATCAAAGTCTTGCTTGATCAGCGTGCGAACTTGTTGGGCTTTCAGGTAATACGCATCATAGTAGCCTGAACTTAGTGCGTAGGTGCCAAGCATGATCCGACGTTTAACCTCAGGACCAAAGCCTTCACTGCGGGATAGATTATAGAGATCCAACAAGTTGCGCGCATTATCTGAACGAACACCATAACGGATGCCGTCAAAACGTGCCAAGTTGGAAGAAGCCTCAGAGGAAGCCAGCAAGTAATAAGTTGCAACGGCATACTCGGAATGCGGAAGCGTTACTTCTTCCCATACAGCGCCAAGACCTTCAAGTACTTTGAGCGCTTCAAGAATTTTCTCTTTTACTGCTGGGTCGATCCCTTTACCCATGTACTCTTTGGGTACCCCAATGCGCAGTCCTTTGACGTCACCCGTCAATGCGCTGAGGTAGTTCGGAATTTCCACATTCGCAGAAGTGGAATCTTTGGGGTCGTAACCTGCGATAGCTTGCATCGCGTACGCAGCATCTTCTACGTTCTTCGTAAGCGGCCCGATTTGGTCTAGGGAGGACGCGAATGCGACCAAACCATAACGGGACACGAGTCCGTACGTCGGCTTCAAACCGACGATACCGCAGTAAGCAGCCGGTTGGCGAATCGAGCCACCGGTGTCGGAGCCCAGCGCGAAGTACACTTCGCCTGCAGCAACTGCTGCTGCCGAACCACCGCTGGAGCCGCCTGGCACATAATCCGTGTTCCACGGATTATGGGTTGGGTGGAACGCGGAGTTCTCGTTGGAGCCACCCATCGCAAACTCATCCATGTTGAGCTTGCCGATGGTAACTGCTTGTGCTTCCTTGAGCTTGCTCACGACTGTCGCATCATAAATCGGAATATGATTGGATAAGAATTTGCTTGCGCAAGTCGTCTTTAGACCTTCGGTCACCATGTTATCTTTGATGCCGATCGGTAGGCCGAATAAATCGCCGCGAGTTGCGTTGCTGAGCAGCTGCTCGTCCAACTTAGCAGCCGTCTGACGTGCATTCTCTTCATCTAATGTAAGAAAAGCGCGAACCTTGCTCTCCACTTGCCCAATTCTTGTATAGGATTGATCCACGAGATCCGTAACTTTGAGTTCTTTGCTTTGCAGCTTCGCATGGATTTGTTGTAGGTTTAATTCAAACAAAGACAACGACAGGCACTCCCTTTCATCTCTAACTTATTCTAAAACTGCAGGAACCTTGAACTGCCCATCTTCATGGTCTGGGGCGTTCAGCATAACTTTTTCAATTGGTAAAGACGGCTTTGCAACATCCTCACGCATCACATTGACTAATGGCATGGCATGGCTAGTTGGCACAACACCATCGGTATTTAATTGATTGAGCTGCTCGGCATATTTTAAAATAGCATTAAGTTGATCTGTAAATAGATCTTTTTCGGTATCATTGAGATCGAGTCTAGCCAGCTTGGCGACATGATCGACATCTTTCTTCGTTATGCTCACGTATTCTGCACCCCTTGTATCAGCATTTAGTCATTCTTTTCATTATATCCCAGATATTTTGCGAACTCAATCCAGAATAAGGATGTACCTTGTTAGGGGCAGAAGTAGTAGCTATAAAATATGTTAAATGAATCTACTGAATCTATTACAAGTATTGAATCACCATACTAACCCATGTTATTATTTCCTTAAAATGGTAGTAAAGCACACGCCGCTTATTCTGTTCAGCACTTGCTGTTCAGGCTGAGCGGCATTTTCATTTTCAGAGAAGAAAGGGTGTATGGGAGGATGCTTAAAAAGTTGGGTATGTTAGAGAAATTAGATAGGTCTGGGAAAGGCGAGGAATTCGAGAAGTTAGAAGGATTCGAGAAAGCTTATGCGGAGTTCCTACATATGCATTATGGTAAAAGAAAAGGCGAGCGGTTACGTAGATTAAAAGAAGGTTATGGCCACTCAGAACATTTGTTCTTATTTCATGTATGGTTCAGAGCATTGGGGGATTTTAAACATTTACATCCCGAGTTTGAAGTTAAAGATTTCCGTGATGGAACTCGGTTTATTGATTTCGCTTACTTACGTCACTCCCTGAAGCTTGCCATCGAAATTGATGGATACAACACACATGCCAATAGGATTAGTCGCTCACAGTTTTCTGATCAGTTAGTACGCCAGAACCATTTGGTTATTGACGGTTGGAAAATCTTACGATTTTCCTATGATGATGTGAAAAACCGGCCACGGATGTGTGAACAGATTCTGTTGCAGTTTTTAGGAAAATATATCGGAGAACAGCAGGATCGATTGGTTGAGTTAAGTTATGTAGAAAAAGAAATTTGTCGCTTTACTTTCACTGCGGGCAAATCGATCTCCCCACGTGATGTAAGTAACGTATTTCGATTCGAGGCAAAAAAATCAAGATGGATTTTACAAGAGATGCTAGCGAAGCAACTTCTTGTACATGTTGGAAATGGACAACAGCGAATTAAGCGCTATGGGCTGCATCCGACTGTAGCTAATCGGATGGTGAATGGGTGAGCGGGCGGCCGTAAGGACCTTTTGGGGCCTTACGCGGAAGGCTGATGCGCAGATACGCTGTTGTAACGCCCATTTTGGGCGTTACGGAGGCAGATGCGCGACGGCGAGTGCGAGCGGGCGGCCGTTAGGAACCTTTTGGGGCCTTACGAGAAAGGATGCTACGCAGATCCGGTGTTGTAACGCCCAGATTCGGTGTGTAGCGCCCATTTTACAAAGACAAAAAAACGACGGCACGCTTCCACCGTCGCATACTATTTTAAATCCAGGCTTTCAGCCCGATTTGTTTGATAAATTCTTCACGGGACTGTACTTCCTTGTCCCTTTCTTTCTCTGGCTCAACGGCGGACTCGCCATTCATAATTTTACGGAACAAGGCTTCGTTGTTTGTTGCGAGAGCATAATCTATTAAAGCTTCTCTCTCAACTTGCTCCGCTTCTTGCTGAAGAAGCACTTCTTCAAGCTCAATATCCGTTGCTGTCACATAGTAATGTTTGTTCTCTTTAGGGACACGTACGACATAATCGAAAATGTTATCGTTATTTCGGTCATACGCAATTAAATAGCCATATCCGCCAATAGGCAGATTCTGTTCTAAACGATCAGCAATGAAGATAATTTTCTCGCCAAGACGAAGCATCTGCTTTCCCCCTACCTATATATAACTCTCAAATGAGTCTATGAATGCATGAAATACGTTCTATTGCCTATCGTACTAAAAAAACTAGATTGTGTCCAATTGACATCACTTGTTCATACTCCATTCATATTCCTAGCTTAGGATGAATTTACTTTCATCCATAAAAGGAGTTGCTTACTATGTCACAACGTTCTTTACAAGCCTTGCGCTATGTCGGCTGGGCAGAGGGTTCCTCTTTTCTCATTCTACTTGGTATCGCCATGCCACTTAAATACGTATTCGATCTGCCGCAAGCTGTTTTTATCGTAGGGCTTGCTCATGGATTTCTATTTGCGCTCTATCTGCTATCGATTGCCTGGGTTATCCTTCAACATCGTTGGTCCTTTGGACGCATACTCGCAGCTTTCATTGCGGCATTTATTCCATTCGGTCCGTTCTTATTCGATCGTTGGATCCGACGCTAGACGCATCGCTTCGTAAAATTTCAGTAACAAGCATGAAACTGATATAGTAGGAGGAAACTATGTAATCGAACATGTGAATTTATGGAGGAAATCATGACCGAGTCATCATCATCTCAAAAAGCTCGTCCTTCTTTAACTGAGGGCCCCATTACAAAGACATTGATCTTATTCTCACTCCCCATACTATTGGGGAACGTTCTACAATCCTTGAACGGGTCAATCAATACCATTTGGATTGGGAAATATTTAGGTGAAGTCGCTCTTGCAGCAACATCGAATGCGAATATTATCATGTTTTTCTTAATTAGCTCCATCTTCGGAATTGCCATGGCTGCCGTCATTCTTATCGGTCAAAATCTCGGAGCTAAGAAAGTTCAAGAGGCCAAACAAGTAGTTGGGACAAGCACAGTTTTCTTTCTCGTTTTATCCATAATCGTCGCCTTACTGGGATGGATCTTTTCCTCCACAATCCTGGATTGGATGAATACGCCACCAGATGTCAAAGAGTTTGCCGTAACATATACGCGAATTATGTTCGCAGGTGTTCCGTTCATGTTCGGCTATAACTTAATCATGGCCATCTTGCGTGGCTCGGGGGATGCGAAAACCCCATTTTACTTCTTGCTTTTATCGGCAATCCTCGATGTCGCACTCAATCCTTTGCTAATACAAGGGATGGGACCATTCCCTAAAATGGGTATTGCCGGCTCTGCCGTAGCGACTTTTATCGCACAGCTTATAAGCTTCGTGCTTCTCATTGCTTACTTGTATAAGAAGAAATACTTTCTGCGCATCACCAAAGCGGATATTCCCTTGCTGCGTATCAATTGGACAATTATTCGTACGCTGATTCAAAAAGGCCTGCCAATGGGCCTAAATATGGTCGTTGTTTCACTGAGCAATTTGATGTTGGTCCATCTCGTAAATGCCTATGGCTCCGAATCTACCGCAGCTTTCGGGGTGGCCATGCAAATATCAAGTTACGTCCAAATGCCTGCGATGGCCATTGGTGGAGCTGTAACCTCAATGGCAGCCCAAAATATCGGCGCTGGAAAATGGAATCGTGTCAACCGGATTACCTGGACTGGCGTCGGCGTTAATATCTTGATGACTGGATTAATTGTAGCCGTTTTGCACCTGTTCAATCGAGAAGTCGTCTCGTTCTTCCTGCCACCTGAAGGAAAGGCGATTGATATTGGCGTTCATATTAACAACATTACCCTATGGTCTTTCATTATTTTCGGCGTCTTCAATGTCGTTGCTGGTGTCGTTCGATCAGCGGGATCTGTGGTGTTCCCTCTTATCGTCGCATTCATCGCTTTGTTACTCGTTCGCATCCCACTTGCCACTGTGCTATCGCACAAGTACGGTTTCGATGTGATTTGGTGGAGCTTTCCTGTCAGCTTCAGTGTTGCCGCCACTTTGAATCTGCTTTATTACCGCTTCGGGAAATGGAAGCAAGCCAAAATGATGGCTAGTAAAACTTAAACAAAAGCTTAAACAAAAAGTCTGCCTAGCCAAGTAAATTGGCTTGAGCAGACTTTTTACTAGAGATGCAGCAAATCCTTATGGATCTTGATCACAATTTTCTTATTCGTTGTTGACTCCGTAATGAAGCAATTAGGCCGATGAATATCGGATGGGAAGCATACAGCAAACATACCAGGTTTAAGGAAAATATCCGTTTCGGGCAGCGCATGTTGGGATTCGTAGAAGGCGATATCATGTGTCTCAAACTTGTTATCCACGATGATTGCCTCGTCAGTCAACTTGTAGAAGCATAAACGCTCCTCCCCACTCACCAGAAACTGAATATCCGTATACACGACGTGCGACTCCGGCATCTGTTCTTCCCTTGGACGCGTCACGGATTCCTGCACATTGGCATACATCAAGTGCCCATTATCGCCCTCCAGATCATACCGTCCTACCTCGAGCTCTCCCAAATTCCGATTCAAAATGTAGTCGATACCTCGCGCTACAGCTGCTGGCCATAAATGCCGTTCTTGCTCAAAATGCTTCACATCGCTGATAATCATCGCTATTTCTCCTTTTAAAAAGACCCGCCCCTTCGGGCGAGTCATCTCTTGTTTAGAACTTTTCTTGTTTAGCGCCTTCCCAATCAGCAAGGAACTTCTCAATCCCTGCATCTGTCAGCGGGTGTTTACTCATTGATTCTATCACTTTATAAGGGACTGTCGCAATATGTGATCCTGCAAGCGCTGCTTCAATAACATGAGCAGAGTGACGTACACTCGCAGAAATAATTTCGGATTTAATCCCGTGTACTTGGAAAATCTGGCTGATTTCTTTGATTAAGTTTATACCAATCTGGTTGATATCATCCAAACGCCCGATAAACGGAGATACATACGTTGCACCCGCACGAGCAGCTAGTAAGGCTTGAGTTGAGCTGAAAATCAACGTTACATTCGTCGGAATGCCTAGTGATCTAAAAACGCTAGTTGCTTGCAGACCATCTAATGTCATTGGCAGCTTAATAACAACATTAGGGCTTAATGCTGCAAGTTTCTTACCTTGCTCAACCATTTCATCAGCTTTCAAGGAAACAACCTCAGCACTGATCGGAACATCCCCAACGATAGAGATAATTTCTTTCACTGTTTCAAAAAAATCTCTTCCTTCTTTAGCAATCAATGAAGGGTTAGTAGTTACACCAGCAACTACTCCTAACGCGTGCGCTTTACGAATTTCTTCTACATTGGCTGTGTCGATAAACAATTTCATCCTGTATCCCTACCTTTTCTCCCGCTATGGGTGCTTATTGGAAATACTTCTGTCTGATTTGCCCAACGATTGCTTCTGCGGTAAAGCCATATTCACGAATGACGCGATCTGCTTTCGCTGATGCTCCAAATTTGCGGATGCCGACAACGAAACCTTCTTGTCCCGTAATTTCTTCCCATCCAGCCGGATAAGCCATTTCCATCACGACATTTTTACGCACGTGAGGCAATATAATCGCATTCCGCACCTCTTCTGGCTGCGCCTCGAACAATTCACGGCTTGGCATGGAAATAACACGAGCTCCAATTCCATCTTGCGCCAACAGCTTCTTCACGTCAAGTGCTAAGCTCACCTCTGAGCCTGTTGCAATGAGTTGGATATCTGGCGTTTCGCCAGGAGCAACATCAGACAGGACATAGGCTCCTTGGTGGATATGATCAAAAGCAAGCGTGTCCGTGCCTGGAAGTACTGGCAAGTTCTGACGCGATAGGGCGAATACGAACGGGCCTTCTTTTGCTTGAAGAACATACTCCCAAGCAGCAGCTGTCTCGTTCGCGTCCGCAGGACGGAACAACGTTAGATCCGGAATCATCCGCAGGGATGGAATCTGTTCAATCGGCTGATGCGTCGGACCATCTTCGCCGACAGCGATGCTGTCGTGCGTGAATACGTACGCAACAGGGATCTTCATCAACGCGGATAGGCGAATCGCACCGCGCAAGTAATCGCTGAACACGAGGAACGTGCCGCCGAAAGCGCGAAGTCCGCCGTGAAGCAGCATGCCGTTCAGCGCTGCGCCCATGGCGAATTCCCGGACGCCGAACCAGAAGTTGCGTCCGCTGTAATCCCCTGCGCTGAATGCCGCAGCATCGCCGATCATGGTGAAGTTGGAGCTCGCTAGGTCGGCAGAGCCGCCTACAAGATGAGGTACCCGCTTCGCCAAGCCATTAATCACTTTGCCAGATGCAGTGCGCGTCGAGATTGCGCCGCTTTCTGGGGTGTAGCGCGGCACATCGGCGTTCCAATCCGCCGGAAGGTCGCCGCTGTTTGCGAGCTCGAATTGCTTCGCGAGCTCAGGGTAGGCAGCCTTGTAGCTGCTCCACAGCTGCTCCCAGGCTGCTTCGGTTTGAGCCCCCACCTGCTTGTGGTGGGCGAAGTGGGCGTAAACCTCAGCCGGTACGTAGAAGTCCGGCTCGAGGGGCCAGCCCAGAGCTTGCTTCGTCAGAAGCAGCTCGTCTTTGCCTAGCGGCGAGCCGTGCGTGCCGCCATGGCCGCCCTTGCCGGCTTTGTTCGGCGAGCCGAAGCCAATCGTTGTTTTGATCTCAATCAGCGTCGGGCGATTGAGATCGGCCTTGCCCTCTGCGATCGCCGCAGAGATGGCGTCGACGTTGTTCTGCTCTTCCACGCGGAGGTATTGCCAACCGTAGGACTCGAAACGCATCTTGACGTTCTCGGAGAACGACATGTTCAAGTCACCGTCGAGAGATATATCATTAGAATCATAGAGAACAACAAGTTTACCTAATTTGAGATGACCAGCTAGAGAAGCCGCTTCAGAGGAAACACCTTCCATCAAGTCGCCATCACCACATATCGCATAAGTGAAATGGTCAACAACTGGGAAATTCGGTTTATTATATACGGAAGCTTGATGCGCTTCAGCCATCGCCATACCTACTGCCATAGCAACACCTTGACCAAGTGGACCCGTCGTCGCTTCTACACCAGCTGTGTGACCGTACTCCGGATGACCAGGTGTGCGGCTTCCCCATTGGCGGAATTCTTTGATATCGTCCAAAGATACATCATAGCCACTTAAGTGAAGTAAGCTGTACAGCAACATGGAACCATGTCCCGCAGACAAAACGAAACGATCACGATCCGCCCATTTCGGGCTAACTGGATTGTGTCTTAAATGACGTGTCCAGAGTGCATACGCCATTGGCGCTGCACCCATCGGCATGCCTGGGTGACCCATTGCTGCTTTCTCGACAGCATCAATTGTAAGCGTTCTAATCGCATTAATACTTAATTCTTCAATTCCAACCGTTGTTCCATTCAATGAGATACGCCTCCATCTATATGGTTGTTTTTGTTACCTTATCTCTTTATTATAAGAGGAGATGGTACATTCAAATAATTGATAGTTTCGATACTCGCTATAGAAGGTGTCTATATGGTTAATTTCGAGTTGTATAAAGTCTTTTATTTAACTGCCAAATCGGGAAGCCTGTCCAAAGCTGCCAAAGAGCTGTATATCACGCAGCCAAGTGTCTCTCACTCCATCAAATTATTGGAGGAAAGTTTAGGGCTTGCTTTGTTTGCTCGTACCTCTAAAGGAGTTGATCTAACCAAAGAAGGCGCCATCCTCTACTCCTATATTGAACAAGCCTATAACTTCATTTCCCTAGCGGAAGAGAAGCTAAGTGAGCTGCGAAATTTCTCTAGCGGAGAAATCAAAATCGGCGGCAGTGATTCCTTGTGCAAACACTATTTGCTCCCCTTTCTGGAATCTTTTCACGTCCAGTATCCGCATATCCAGATTAATCTGGTGCATGGGACGACACCGGAGATTGTAAAAAGTTTAAAAGAAGGCAAAATCGACATCGGTATTGTGAGAACACCTATTCATGATGAGCAGTTGCAGGTACGTGAAGGTATCACCATTCAGGACTGCTTTGTCACTGGTCCCAAGTACCGAGAACTGTCTGAGCGCACGGCTACATTGACAGAGTTACTTGCCTATCCTATTATCTTATTTTCTAGTAACAGCTCTTCAAGAAAATTCGTCACCCGTTTGTTCAGTGATAACGGCTTGCTGCTGGAACCGGAGATCGAGCTAGGTAGTGTGGATTTGCTCATTGAATTTGCGAAGATTGGCTTTGGCGTTTCCTTTGTGACGAAGGAATTTGTTGCAAAAGAATTGGCGGAGGGCAGCTTATTTGAGGTCAAACTCGAGGCAAAGATTCCGTCTACGAAAATTGGTATTATTACGTTGAAGAATATGCCGCTGTCCACTACAGCTTCTGCCTTTGTGGCTGAGTTGGAGAATCCGGAAGGAGTAGGTTAGTACATAAAAACACACTCAGTTTCCACTGAGTGTGTCCATATTTTACAAACAAACCATCGCCTTAATTACCTTCGACTCCGGTTTCAGCCATGTTTCAAAGTGTTCCACCATTTCCTCGAAGGAGGCACGGTGCGTGATATAGCGCTCTATATCAATGCTTCCCGTCTTTAATGCATTTCGCACCGTATCAAAATCCTCCATGGTTGCATTACGGCTCCCCAATAACGTCAACTCCCTCTTGTGGAAATCGGGATCATGAAAGGCAATATCGGCCTTCACGAGTCCGACATAGACAAGTTTGCCGCCATGAGCGACAAGACCGAATGCATCCGTCATCGATCGGGCATTCCCTGTTGCGTCGAAGACGACGGTAGGAAATTCGCCATTCGTAAGCTCCGCAAGTTTTTCCTTCGGAAGCTGAAGCGCATTTACGGTATGATCGACGCCTGCCCAGTCCTGGCAATATGCTAATCGCTCCTCGTTAATATCCATGGCTATGACATTAGCGCCAAGCTGTTTCGCCAAAATCATCACACCAAGCCCAATCGGACCGGCTCCTATCACTAGCGCCGTTTCCCCTGGACGCAGTTCTGATCTTCGCACAGCATGTGCACCAATACTAAGTGGTTCCAGCATGGCAGCTTGATCAAGTGTTAGTCCATCAGCTTTGATCAGATGACTCACTGGGAGAGATAATCGCTCTACCATGCCCCCATCCCTATGTACGCCAAGCACTTTCATGTCTGTGCAGCAATTTGTTTTGCCATGGCGACAGGCAATACATTGCCCACAATGCATGTAGGGAACGACGCTTACAAGATCACCAATTGACAGCTCCGTAACTCCCTCGCCAAGCTCTTCCACATACCCTGCCAGCTCGTGCCCAAGAATACGTGGATAGCTAAAGAATGGCTGATTCCCTTTGAAAGCATGTAAATCCGTCCCACATATGCCAATTCGCTGAATGCGAACAAGCGCTTCTCTTTCACCTACGCTAGGTTCCTCTACCTCGATATACTTCAAATGCTCAATTTGTTCACAGACAATTGCTTTCATGCTTGCCCTCCTCCCCCACTGTATAAATCGGTAACCCAGATGCTTCGAGATCTAGGGATAATTTGCGATATTTCATAATTTATAGAACTCCATTGCATTTAGACCGAAAAAGCGAGCCTTATCGTTATCCGACCAGCTATCTGGCAAGGAATGAGTCACGATTCCGACAACATCCTCATAATTAGCCGCGAGTAGACAGACTGGCCAATCACTTCCGAACATCACACGCTCCGTTCCGAATACGTCCAGAATATGCTGAACATATGCCGTGAAATCTTCCGCTTTCCAATCCGTATGGTTGGCTTCAGTCACCATACCTGAAACTTTACAATATAGATTGGGGTGCTTCGCTATCACCGACATTTGACTTTTCCAAGGTTCAATTACACCTTCGGAAATCGACGGCTTCGCAATATGATCAATCACAGCTCGCAACCCTGGAACTAGGTCCAATAGCTCAACGACGGCTTCTAATTGATGGGAGAGGACAAGTAGATCAACGGGTACATCTTCCTTAGCGAAGTATCGCAAAGCGTCCACAAAATGTGGTTGAAGAATTGAACGTTCATCTTGCATCTCTTGAATCATGACCCGAAAGCCTACATAGTTCGGATGCTGAATGCATTTTTTATAGTGAATAAGATAATCAGGATCGTTCAAATCGAGCCATCCAACAACACCGGCAATCGAATCCGTGCTTTCACTTAAAGCTAGTAAATAATCGGTTTCTTCTAATGTTGGAGCAGCTTGAACTACAATGGTCTTATCTACGTTGAATTGCCCCAGATGTGGTACCAAATCAATTGGTAAATAATCACGATTTAATACAGGGAGCGCTGGTGTAATCCATCCGTAATCCTCTCGGTCGATCTTCCAATAATGCTGATGTGCATCGATGCGCATGGCGATTCTCCTTATCCTTTACATCTCATATGATATCGCTTTCTTTCATTTTATCATTAATTTTCCGATATGAAATATCGATATCTAGCATAACTATACGGTTTTTTGATATTATTGAACTATCTTGCAAAAGAAAGGAGTGGTTATTGTGGATCCTATTCGTAAAATTTTCGATAATCATGATGCCTTCCCTATGTCTTTTGCCTATAAAAACACAAAAAGCTCGCTAAGCGAGCTTCCTGACCATTTCCATGACTGGTATGAAATTGTTTATGTCTATCGGGGGCATGGCACTTTTTTTATCGATCATACCTTTTATGAGATGAAACAAGGCGACCTCTTTCTTATTCCAGGGAATACAATTCATCGGGCGACACCAGATAAAGACTCCCTTGTGACGTCCACTGCCATTTACTTCTCTCCAAGTATCGTACAGTTGCCATCGTTAGGAGAAGACTTCTCCTATTTGCAGTGCTTCGAGCAAGCCGCGACACTTCGTAATTATAAGTTCGAACTTCGATTACCACAGAGTCAGCAGCAAGAATTACTTCTAGAAGCTATTGAGAACGAATTTAAACATCCAACCATTGGTCAACGTCAGTCCATCCTTCTTCATTTACTTCAATTGCTGTTAACTATCCAGCGCGAAATAACTACCGACATTAAGACGCCTAAAATGGACACCCTTGTCGGCCCTATTTGGATGCGAGAAATAATCCTCTATATTGATCAGCATCTCTGTGAAGATATTGGGCTCCAAACACTCTCCAAACAAGCTTCCGTCACACCCGCTCATTTCAGCAGGGTATTTAAACAATTCATTGGTATGAATATCAGTACCTATCTCATAACTAAGCGCATCATTCGTGCTAAACAGCTGCTTCAAGAAAGTGATGCTAGTGTCGGCACAATCGCGGACCTGTGTGGCTTTGAGAGTCTGCCTCATTTTCATGCGATGTTCAAAAGAGTGCTTGGTATTACCCCCGCGGCGGCTCGGAAGTCCTTCCGTTCTTTCTAAGATTGTTTCACTAATCGATCGTAGAGGAAGTCCGCAATATGAACGGCTTCCATATGCCCATTCTGCCCATGTTTATCAATACCTAACTTCATTTGCAGTAAGCATCCTGGATTGCTTGTGACCACGTAGGAAGCTATTGTTGCATTCACATTTTCCATCTTATGTTCTAGGATTTGATTGGCCATGTCTGGCTGAGTCATATTATAAATACCTGCGGAACCACAGCATGAACCAGAATCTTTCATTTCGATATAGGCAGTGTTACTGACCCTTTGCAGCAATTGCTTGGTTGGTTGGCTGCCCTTCATCACGTTGCGAAGATGGCAGGATTCCTGATACGTAACCCGTGTTGGAGCTTGGTGTGACAGTGTTTCTGTAAAGCGAAGCGGTCGACCTTTCTCCACCAGAATCGCGCTGATATCCTTCACACGTTTGGCGAACCAAGTTGAGGATTCCTTCCACTCTTCCTCATCATGAAGAAGGTGATCGTACTCCACAAGAATCGCTCCACAGCCTCCTGCATTCGATACGATGTAATCGACTCCTGCCTCCTGAAAAGCTCGGATATTACTTTTAGCCAATTGCTTCGCTTGATCAGTTTCTCCACTATGGGCATGAAGAGCCCCGCAGCAGTTTTGCGATTCAGGAATGACGACATCGAAACCAGCTTCGGTCAAAAGCTTCACCGTACTAATATTCGTTTCAGTGAACAGGACGTCCATCAAACATCCACGGAACATTCCCACAGTACCTAGTTTCTTGCCTTTTGCCGGAATAAAAGTACCAAGCCGCTCCACAATTCCTTTACCAGAAGCATCAGGAAGTATTTTCTCCATCGTAGCCATATGCTTCGAGAATAGACCAACTACACCGGTTTTTCTAACTAGCTTTTGGATACCTGACATTTTATAAAAATGAAGTCCTGTCCCGAGCAGTTGCATTCTCTGTTGGGATGGAAATAGCTCTTTGAATACGAGCTTACGCACACCCTTTACCCACCATCTATGCTGGGTCGTATGCACTTCAATGGCATCGCGTGCCCCTTCAATTAATTGACCATATTTCACATCTGCTGGGCAGGCAGGCTCACACGCGCGGCAACCTAAGCAGTGGTTCATCTGATCTTCGAAGCGTATTCCTGGCTCCATGAGACCATCTACAGCTGCTTTCATCAATGAGATGCGGCCTCGTGGAGACTCCGCCTCGATCCCTGTTTCTTTAAATGTTGGACAAGCTGGCAGACAGAACCCACAACGCATGCAATTCGTTAATTGGTCGTAGTCTAGTTTCTGCATTAACGTTTCTTGAAGTGTTGCTCCTTGGCCCTTAGACACGATCAATCACCACCCTGCGTCTGGATTCTTTGGCAAACATTTTACCTGGATTTAAAATATGGTTCGGATCGAAAGCATCCTTAATCCCCTTCATCACTGCAATCCCGCTGCTTCCTACTTTCCATTCCAGGAACGGTGCTTTCACTAAACCAACACCATGTTCACCTGTAATCGTTCCGCCTAATTGAATTGCTGCTTCAAAAATCTCTTCAAACGCCGCTTCGACACGGTGGACTTCATCATGATCTCTTGCGTCGGTTGTTGCGGTAGGGTGTAGATTGCCATCCCCTGCATGACCGAATGTGCAGATTTGAACATTATGCTTGGTAGCTATTCGATTGATTTCTAGAACCATCTCTGCGATCTTAGAGCGAGGTACAGTGGCATCCTCAAGTATCGTCGTCGGACGTAAGCGAGCAAGCGCAGTAAAGGCGCTACGTCTTGCTGTTAGAAGCTTAAGCGCTTCCTCTTGTGTGCTCGCGATGCTGACCTCATCTGCCTGCTCTTCCCTGCAAATCTCAGAGATGAGGGCAATGTCACGCTCAACCATCTCGGGCTCGCCATCCTGTTCAATGAGAAGAATAGCAGCCATATCCAACGGAAGTCCAAGGTTAGCGAAATCATCGACAACGCGAATAGTTGGGTTATCCATAAATTCCAGGGTTGCTGGAATGATGCGATTCTCGATGATTTTGGAAACGGTGCGCGCCGCGCCGTATAAGTCCTTGTACATCGCCAGCATCGTTTTCTTCGCCTTTGGAGGCGGAATGAGTTTCAGCGTAGCTTCTGTAATAACTGCAAGTGTACCCTCAGAGCCGACCAGCAGCTTCGTTAAATCATACCCGGCTACATCCTTCATCAGCTTGCCACCGGTACGCATGATTTCTCCTGATGCAAGAACACACTCAAGGCCGATCACGTAGTCTTTAGTTGTGCCATATTTTAAACCGCGAAGTCCGCCTGAGCACTCTGCAATATTGCCGCCAATGGTGGAAATCGCCATCGAACTTGGATCTGGTGGATAAAATAAGCCCAATCCCTCAATATGTTCGATGAATTGCTTCGTAATGATTCCCGGTTGTACAGTAGCTGTCAGATTCTGCAGATCAATATCTAGAATGGCGTTCATGCGATGCATGACCATGACGATCCCGCCTTGTACAGGTACTGTACCTCCGCACAAATTCGTACCTGACCCCCTGCTGATTAAGGGAATGCGATGCTCATTCAACACCTTCATAATTCCTGAAACCTGCGCAGTATCTTTCGGATAAATTACACCGTCAGGTAAGGACTGAAGCATAGGTGTCCCGTCATACGAGTGGGTAACTAATGATTCCATATCATCTTTATAAAAGGCTTCGCCTACTATGGCCTGTAATTGTTGTCTAACTTGATTATCCAGCATGAAGAATCCTCCCTTTTAGCGCTTACTTAGTATGCTACACTCAATAATAATTTTTGATGCTTTTTGTAAGTGATCATGTGATCAGATGACTTTCCTTCTATTTTAGCTTATGATGTAATAGATGTATAGAACTTTATCTACGATTTTCAGGGGGATACACATGGTTTTTCAGCAAATCCGACCACAAAAGGGCTCGGAAATCGTGCTTCAACATATTAAAGCTCAAATTGAGGGAGGAACTTATGCTCCTGGATCTAAGCTTCCTACAGTCGTAGATCTTGCTGCCAGCTTCCAAGTCGGCCGATCTACGATCAGAGAAGCACTCAGCGGGCTTAAAGCAATGGGCTGGGTCGATATACGACACGGCGGAGGCACTTATGTCGTTACGTCATTACCAACGGAATCGAATAGTCTTTTTGACCACAGTGAGACACTTCAGGAAGTACAAGAAGTTCGTAGATTTATCGAGGCTGGCTGCGCAACCTTAGCCGCTAGTCGCCGTACTGAGCAGCATTTGACAGTACTTAAAGAAATCCTTCGTGATATGGAGTCCTCACTTGGTAATGAGGAAAAAAGCGAACATGCAGACATTCGCTTTCACTTGGAGATCGCCAAGGCCTCCCAGAATACCCTCTTCATAGGAATGATGGAATCCTTGACGGAGCGGTTACAACAGAGTATGAAAGCTTCGCGCCGTCTGTGGTTTTTTGCAGAACGTGCTTCGGCCGAACAGCTGCTACAGGAACATCGCGATATTGTTGATGCCATTGCCGCTCAAGATGAGCAACTTGCTGCCGAGAGGATGTCTCAGCATATTGCAAAAGTGGATCAGGTCATTCAACAATTAGCACAGAAAAACAAAGAATAACTTATGAACAACAAAAAAAGCCTTACAGTGTAAGGCTTTTCCTTGTGTTGCTTTTGATACCGGCAAGAGGACTCGAACCTCCACCCTTTCGGACTCGATTTTGAGTCGAGCGCGTCTGCCATTCCGCCATGCCGGCATATAATGCGCGTAGAGGGACTTGAACCCCCACGGTCACCCGCTAGATCCTAAGTCTAGTGCGTCTGCCAATTCCGCCATACGCGCATGTTGTCAATCAGGCAAATGATGAAGTTGCTAGCCGAAGCTGACTCCACTGTAAAATTAATGGGCGGACGACGGGACTTGAACCCGCGAATGCCGGATCCACAAACCGGTGCGTTAACCCCTTCGCCACGACCGCCACATTAGAAAACTTCTTTTCCCCAAAGAATCTTAGGAAAAATGGTGCCGTCGAGAGGACTTGAACCCCCAACCTACTGATTACAAGTCAGTTGCTCTACCAGTTGAGCTACAACGGCTTATTCGATTTAAAAATGGTGGCTTTGGACGGAATCGAACCGCCGACACGAGGATTTTCAGTCCTCTGCTCTACCGACTGAGCTACAAAGCCAGGTAAGAATGACAAGCTTAACTTTACTCTTTGAAGAAAAATGGCGGAGCTGACGGGATTCGAACCCGCGGTCTCCTGCGTGACAGGCAGGCATGTTAGGCCACTACACCACAGCTCCATGCTATAAGACTATTATGGTGAACGCTGACGGGATCGAACCGCCGACCCCTACCCTGTCAAGGTAGTGCTCTCCCAGCTGAGCTAAGCGTTCATACTTGAAATTTGGGCCCACGCAAAGTAATCAGAATACGCTTCGTCAGCAATACGTCACTTTGTGGGGAATGGTGGTGACCCGTAGGGGACTCGAACCCCTGTTACCTCCGTGAAAGGGAGGTGTCTTAACCACTTGACCAACGGGCCTTACTCGATGCCAGAGGTCTGGCAAAAAAAATACCCCAAGGGGTAACTGCTTGGCAACGTTCTACTCTCCCAGAACCCTGCGGTTCAAGTACCATCGACGCTGGAAGGCTTAACGGTCGTGTTCGAGATGGGAACGCGTGGATCCCTTCCGCCATCATCAC
>NZ_JABMKY010000044.1 GCF_013204845.1 Paenibacillus qinlingensis | reverse complement strand
AATACTAATCGGTCGAGGGCTTAACCAAAAACAATCCCAACCAAGTGAAGATAAGCTTTGTAGCGAATTCCGAGTACTTGATTGGGGCCCAGAAAATCCTAAGTATTTCAAACTTTACGCAGTTTCGTATCTAGTTTTCAAGGCGCAAACAAACGCTTTGACTGTTTGGTGATGATGGCGGAGGGGACCCACGCGTTCCCATCTCGAACACGACCGTTAAGCCCTCCAGCGTCGATGGTACTTGAACCGCAGGGTTCTGGGAGAGTAGAACGTTGCCAAGCAGTTTCCCTAACGGGAGCTTAAATCTATGACGCGGGGTGGAGCAGCCCGGTAGCTCGTCGGGCTCATAACCCGAAGGCCGCAGGTTCAAATCCTGCCCCCGCAACCAATGATTTGAGTCATTAGCTCAGTTGGTAGAGCACCTGACTTTTAATCAGGGTGTCGTAGGTTCGAATCCTACATGACTCACCATTTCATTTATAGGGATTTTTAGGCGAAGACTAAAGTCTCTCAGATTTTTACCAGCATGCGCGTATGGCGGAATTGGCAGACGCACTAGACTTAGGATCTAGCGGGCGACCGTGGGGGTTCAAGTCCCTCTACGCGCATCAAACATCCCCAAGTCGTATCTTACGGCTTGGGGATCCCTATGCGGAAGTGGCTCAGCGGTAGAGCATCGCCTTGCCAAGGCGAGGGTCGCGGGTTCGATCCCCGTCTTCCGCTCCAAAGTTTTATGCGCCCTTAGCTCAGCTGGATAGAGTATTTGACTACGAATCAAAAGGTCGGGAGTTCGAATCTCTCAGGGCGCGCCATTTTTATCATAATTGTATCGGGACGTAGCTCAGCTTGGTAGAGCACCTGCTTTGGGAGCAGGGGGTCGCATGTTCAAATCGTGTCGTCCCGATCCAGAAAGAAAGCATAGACTGTCAGCTTCACGCTGATTGTGTCTATGCTTTTTTTGTGCATCCGCATCTACTAATAACTGGGATTCAAGTTGGTGTTGGTGTATAGTAGACAAGAAGGAGGGCTACAAGATGGAACTACGCTGGAGACGGAATCTATTTATTTTATGGATTGGGGCATTTTTTTGCGCGATGGCGTACACACTCTCGATCCCGTTCATCCCTATATTTTTACAAGAGGACTTGGGTATACATAGCGGTTTAGAGGCATGGTCGGGGATCACGTTCTCGGTGAGCTTTCTCGCAAGTGCGGTTATCGCACCTTTTTGGGGGTCCTTAGCTGACAAATATGGTAGGAAACCGATGCTACTTCGTTCAGGGCTAAGCTTAAGCGCGGTCTATTTTCTTAACTATTTCGTAAATGATCCGTATACGTTTATTGTTGTTCGTGTTCTGCAGGGACTTATGGCGGGCTATATCCCCGCATCGATGGCTTTAGTCAGTACGAACACACCAGAGAAGCATGTCGGTTATGCCTTGAGTGTCATGTCAACGGCGACGGCAGCTGGGAGCATCCTTGGTCCATTGTTCGGCGGCATGCTCAGCCACTGGGTAGGGACAAGAGAATGTTTCTTGGCATCTGGTTTTGTTGTACTCATTTCTGCGGTGATCGCTGTAGTTGGAGTGAAGGAAGTCCATCACAAGAAAGCAGGGGCGCGCCCAAGTGTGTTTCAGGACATTAAGCAGGCGGCCGCTAATAAACAATTATTATCTATTTTTGGATTAACCATATTGGTAGCAACCTCGGTGATGATTCTAGAACCACTTTTAACGATTTATGTCGTACAAATCGGTGGAAGTGCGAAGGGGGCATCTCTGAGCTCGGGTATTATTTTCTCCGCTGCCGGTGTGGCGACTGTCATCATGGGATCAAGATGGGGCATCATCGGGCAGCGAATCGGCTATGACAAAACGCTGCTGATAGGCTTAATCGGTGGTGGTATTGGGAATCTGCTGCAATTAGCGGTACATAGTCTAATCGGTTTCGGTGTGCTTCGCTTCAGTTATGGCTTATTCTTTGCTGCGGTCTATCCGGCCTTGAGCGCGCTTATTGTGAAAGCTTCCGATGCTGACTTCCGGGGGAGGGCGATGAGTCTTAACCAAACGTCGAATCAGTTGGGGATGATGATTGGTCCTTTGATTGGCGGATTCCTAGGCGGTTTAGTAGGGATTCATTCTGTATTTTTATTAACAGGGTGTGCGTTGTTACTAGCAGCCGGCGTGTTGCAGCTCAATATGAGGAAGCAAATGAAACAGATATCTGCAGAATGAGGTTTCAATTCGATTAGATTTGTAAATAAAGATATACATACTCGATTACAGAAGGAGCAAATCTAAGGATGTTGAAGAGAACAGTAGGCCGATTGAATAGGGAAACCTCGGTGTTGATGTTTGGTGCAGCTAGTCTTGGACAGGTCACACAGGAGAAGGCAGATGCCTCGATTGCTTTCGCGCTGGCACATGGCGTGAATCATTTTGATACAGCGGCGAGTTATGGAGACGCAGAAGTACGGATGGGCCCGACGATTAGCCGGGTGCGGGATGATATCTTTTTAGCTACCAAAACAGGGCAAAGAACGAAAAAGGAAGCAAAGGAAGAGATCTATCGCTCCTTGGAGAGAATGAAGGTGTCGTCGGTAGACTTACTGCAACTGCATGCAGTGGGTTCGATGGAGGAATTGGACAAATGCACGGCTAAGGGCGGATCGCTGGAAGCGGCATTAGAAGCGCAAAGCGAAGGCATTGTGAAGGACATCGGGATCACAGGTCACGGGCATCAGGCACCGGCGGTTCATTTGGAAGCGCTCAAGAGGTTCCCTTTTGCCACCATACTCTTCCCCTTAAATTACTATATGTATAGCTTACCGGACTATCGGGAGGACGTGGATGCTCTGATGGCGGAAGCGGACAAGCAGCAGACAGCTATACGGGTGATCAAAGCCGTTGCGAAGGCACCTTGGATAGAAGGAGCGGAGCGCCCATATGCGACGTGGTATGAACCATTTGATCAGCAGGAGATTATCGATGCTTGTGTGCACTTCGTGCTGTCGTTCCCAAGTGTATGCGGATTTGCGAGTGCGGGGGATGTGCATATTTTCCCCAAAATCGTAGATGCCGTAGAGCGCTATGGTACGATGAGCAAGGAAGACATGGAACGGATTCTGAGTGGGATTAGCGGATATACGAGTGTTTTTGGAGCGCCGACGTCGATAGCCTAATCTGATAAGCCTTCACCCTATCATTGTGGGTTGAAGGCTTTTTTGTGACTTCTTGCGCGCATACGACACTTACTGGAGGTGCCATACGAATAGCTATGAGGTACGTTAGGGGGAATGAGGATGTTAAAAATAAAGGCGATACCTCGACGCTTTTGGCAAATTAGTGTTAGCATAGTCCTAATCGTGAGTGTAGGCGCGGTGTTCATGAGCTACTTGTACATAAAAGGACTTGATGTATCTCTGTTGGATCGGCCGCTTCCAGAGGCCTCGGTTGTGCTTGATAAGAATGGTCAAGTTGCGTCGCAACTTTCTGCGTCAAAGATCGATGCTGTGAGTTTTAAAGAAATCCCGCAGGTGTTGGTTGATGCTATTGTCGCGGTGGAGGATAGACGTTTCTATGAGCATAAGGGCGTAGACTTGAAGTCCATTTTCCGTGCTGTAGCCCGGGATGTGCTCAAAGGAAGCTATTCGGAGGGTGCTAGTACTATTACGCAGCAGTTAGCTCGTAATCTTTACCTTACTGCTGATAAAACGGTAGGTCGTAAATTAAGGGAAGCTGCTTATGCGATCAAAATAGAGATGAGCTACAGTAAGGATTCCATTCTGGAAATGTATCTCAACAAGATTTATTTTGGAGAAGGCAGTTGGGGGGTGCAGGGGGCTGCGAAAGCGTATTTTAACAAAAATGTGACTGACCTTACCTTGCCAGAAGCTGCGGTGTTAGCGGCTTTGCCGAAGGCACCTAGTCATTACTCCCCTTTTCAAAATGAAGAACAAGCGCTGGAAAGAAGGAATACGGTTCTCAAGTTGATGCTAAAGGAAGGTAAAATTACTCAGCAGGAATACGAGAAAGCCGATGCCTCAGCACTTGGAGCCGTGAAGACGGTCAATATGGATGAGGCGAAAGGGAGAAATCGGGCTTATGTAGATGCTGTGATGGACGAGGCTGTGACTCTCTACGGGTTCACGGAAGAACAACTGCTAACTGGCGGCTTGCGGATCACCACAGAGCTTGATCCTACGGTGCAGAAAGCTGTTATCGATGTGTTTAACAATGACAGTCTGTTCCCAGAAAGCAAGCCAGATCAGCTTATACAGAGCGGTGCTGCAGTTGTCGATCAGAAAACAGGCGGTGTTAGAGCGCTAGCCGGTGGGCGCGGAGAGGGAGTATTTCGAGGCTTCAGCCGTGCCACCCAGTTGAGAAGACAGCCAGGATCAGCTTTTAAGCCAGTCGCTGTGTATGGCCCTGCGCTGGAGTTAGGCTACCAGCCGTCAACCATGTTGTTTGATGGACCTTTGAATATTGAAGGCTATCAGCCGCAAGATTGGGATCACCAGTCAAGAGGGCAAGTATCGATGCAAGACGCCATTACTTCATCTTGGAATATCCCTGCAGTCTGGCTTTTGCATGAGATAGGCATTGATAATGGCTTGAAGTTTGCGAAGTCTTTGGGGATAAGTCTACCGACACAAGATCGGCAACTGGGTATCGCACTTGGCGGGCTTTCCGAGGGAGTCTCTCCGCTGCAGATGGCGCAGGCTTTTAGTGCTTTTGCAGCGAAGGGTGTCTTAAACCCCGCACATTTGATCTCCAAAATCGAGACCAAGGATGGGCACCTTCTTGTTCAGGCGAAAGCTAATGGACAGTCGGTGATGCGCGCTGAAACGGCTACTACAATGACGGCGATGCTGCAGACGGCCGTAGCGCAGGGGACAGGGAAGAATGCGGCTATGAATCGTCCCGTAGCAGGGAAATCAGGTACGACACAGCTGCCGGGGACGAAAGAGTTTGAGGGAATAGGCAGCGGAAGTGCCAAGGATGCTTGGTTCGTTGGTTATACGCCTGAGCTGACAGCAGCGGTATGGGTTGGTTATGACCGAACGGATGCGAAGCATTATTTAACTACCTCGGGTGGGGCTGTACCTGCGGTATTATTTCGAGAGATGCTCAGTCGTGCGTTGGCTCAAGCACCTGTTGTAGCTTTTGATATTCCGATGAGTGTCGAGCGACCAGAGAAGGAAATTCAGTCGGCTCAGTCTCATCCCGCAGAGCCCCCAGGGAAGCCAGAGAAGGAGCCGCACAAGCCACCTGGACCAGGACATGGACCTGGGAAAGAGAAAAAGAAATAAATGTAGTAGGGCCTGATGATGTGTGGCAAGCTGTTGCTAGTGGAGAGGGAGTAGGAGTAGGAGTAGGAGTAGGAGTAGGAGTAGGAGTAGGAGTAGGAGTAGGAGTAGGAGTAGGAGTAGGAGTAGGAGTAGGAGTAGGAGTAGGAGTAGGAGTAAGAGTAAGAGTAAGAGTAAGAGTAAGAGTAAGAGTAAGGAGTAAGAGTAAGGAGTAAGAGTAAGAGTAAGGAGTAAGAGTAAGAGCAAGAGTTGAGTAGCATGTATGGGGAGTTTCGTACATCGGCTGTGCTCGAGGCGAATAGATGGATTTTATGCAGTTAAATTCCGTGATTTTTCGTTCAAATGCAGAATAGATGGAGAACATACAGTTAATTTTATCCATTTTAAACAATCTGAAAAAAAGAGGCAGTTTTAACTACATGTTTTACAGTTAAATCGAGATTTCGAGGTAATTTCGTGTAAATAGATGTAGGTTTTCCAGTTATTACAAATGTACGGAGCAATTGTCTCCCAAAACGCACATCCTCTACCAGTAACGCCAGCGCGCGGCGATCCCGATTCCGTTCACGCATCCTGTGCGTCCAACCGAGCGCTCACCTTGTACCAACGATTGAGAGAATGGTTGAGTCAAAACTACACATCTGGTGATAGGGATGCACTTGCAAAAAAAAACCAGTTAGCATCCGCAAAATCGGATGTTAACTGGTTTTTCACCGTGGTTGACAATCATGGAAGATTAGTCGTGTTTATTGTTGTTACCAGGCTTTTTATCATCGTTTTTGTCTCTTTGAGGTTTCTTATCAACTTTCTTGTCATCTTCATTATCGTTATCTTTGACTTTTTCTTTGTCGTCAGCATGTACGTTTAAATGAACATTCAATTTGCCGGCTTCTAAATTATATTGTTTGGCGAGCTGCTGGCCCAAGATCTCTCGCGCATTGGGGGCAGATAAGTCAATAGAACCCAGAAGTTTGGAAATCCAAGCTTGAGCCTGCGATCCTGTGAGATGAATTCTGCCGGCATGCGGAGACTGGATGCTCAGATCATATTGAGAACCATGTGCCCCTTTGGATTGCTTCAAGTGAAAGTTGAAATGCTGCCCATCTACACTTAGATCCACATCCTTCAGGTCAGATCGTTTACCTGGTGGGGAAGCTTCTGGCTTATTGTCTACCTTTGTAGGAGAAGAGGTTGGACTTGCAGATGGGCTAGGAGCTACTGTAGCAGGAACAGATACTGGAACGGGTACAGGTGATTCGCTTGGAACGGGAGAGACGGGCTGTGCGGATTCAGTAGCGTTCGCGGTTTCTGAAGATCCTTTTACATAGGCGGCCTGTTTCTTGTTATTCAGAATGACTTCGATCTCATCCCCCATGTGTAAATCGCTTAACTGAGCTTTCTCATCATTCATGTACACCCAGACGGATGAAGCTAAAGGGACGGTTTGATCACCAGTACCCGTATGTAAAGTAATCGAATCTGCCGTCAGTGCCGTAAGCTTACCTTGGATGGATGTAGACGTTGTCTCGTTGGATGAAGTTGCAGCATACGCGGTCCAACCACAGAGCATTAAAGTAGCTATGACAATAGCCATAATCGTTATTCTCTTTCTATTGTGCATTATAAACACCTCCGCTAACAGCTTTCGAGCCGAAGGGAGGTTTTAGGACGGTATGCGTAAAACTAGATAGTGAAAGTAAGCAGCTTAATCGGTGTCGGATTGCAGGCGCTGCATGAATTCTTCTGCGGCACTATACCCTTGTTGGCGCAGATACCAGCTATTGGCGGCGGCTTCAATAAGACCGGCTACATCACGTCCGGGCTGTAACTGGATTTCAATATGGGGAATTGAAATGTCCATGTAATCAGTAAAAGTAGGCTCTAACTCTAAGTCATTGTTTAGAGCGTGTTCCTGCCATTTGGTCAGCTCGATATCGAGCACGATGCGTGTTTCATCTTGAAAAGCTTTGCGGCCATAAAGCCGTGAGACATTGATAAGTCCAACGCTGCGCAGCGCGAGGAATTCCTTCGTTTTGCCATTATGCGTGCCGAGTAGCGTCTCGGGGCTGATTTTCTTGAGCACCACGATATCATCGGCAACAAGGCGATGCCCCCTGCGGATCAGCGTGTGGGCTGTTTCGCTCTTGCCAACCCCGGACTTCCCGCGCAGCAGGATGCCGATTCCTGAAACATTGACGCAAACCCCGTGGACAGCGATCTCCTGAGCAAGCGATTTACTCAAAAATAAGTCAACCAAGTCCTGGAATTTGCTCGTAGGGGCGCTTGTGCGGAGAAGGGGGATTTTCTCTTCTTCGCAGTATTTCTTTAAGTATTTCAAGCCTTCTTGGTTTCTCGTTACGACGAAACAAGGCGGGTGATATTTGACGATATTGCCGATATGCAAATTTCTTTCATTTTCGCTGAGCTTATGCAGGTAGGTAATTTCTTTGCGACCTAATAGCTGCACATGCGCTTGTGGGAAATATTCAAAATAGCCGACAAATTCCAACCCTGGGCGGTGTGCCTTTGTTTTGGTAATAGGACGGTGGAGCTCTGAATGGCCAGCGAGAATTTCGAGCGAAAAGCGTTCAACTAAATCTTTTACAGTGACGGACTTCAAACGTGTGATCCTCCTTCGAGTTGATCATGAGATCGTTCTCTACTAGATTCTCTTTCCTATAGGAACAATCCTTTAAATGATGCGTATTACAAGGATTTGTACAGCTTTTCATTGCTTTTGCAGGTTAAGTTGGTATGATAAAAAGAAAAAGTGGTAAGGGGATCAAAAAGAAATGGAAGAAACCTATAAGAACTGTCAAAGCTGCGGGATGCCCATCGCTCGGGATGAGCAAGGCGGTGGTACGGAGAAATCGGGTAGTAAGAGTAAGATGTACTGCAGTCATTGCTACCAGAACGGTGCGTTCACATCGCCTGATCTTACGGTTGATCAGATGAGAGAATTAGTTAAAGGGAAATTAGTTGAGTTTGGGTTTCCGAAATTTCTGACAGGATTATTCACAAGGAATATTCCCAAATTAAAAAGATGGTCTTCCAATAAGTGAGAACCTCTATCGAGGCCATTCAAAGATGAGCGACCGCGTATGAAGAGGAGATATTATGGTCTCCGACCATAGATTGCTATAAATAGTTTTATTGGCAAAATTTTCGGGACTTGAAAACGTATACTTTCTTTTGTGGTAAAAAAATAACGCTCTGCACCTGGATGGTGTAGAGCGTTTTATAATTAATCTCCTACCTTAAACCACCTCTCTGTATGTAAAAGCAGCTATCTGTGAAAGCCGCATTTTTTGGCAAGTGTTGGCCATGTCGAGAGAAACATGCTTTCCCACCTGTCTTCAGGTAATACGAGGATCCATCTGGCGATTTGATCCAAGCCCATTTCGTAAAGCGTGTGAAGCACTTCTTCTTTTTCTGATCCGGTTTTTAATGCTAACATCTCAAAACCACCTCAATCGCATGTATTCAAACAATTATGTATATGCGAAGTTTTGAAAATATGTGACGGGTATTTTCAAAAAGCTTGTTCATGAGCCTAGACAGTGCCTATTCTTTGTACCATTTGGAAATAAAGAGGTGTGATTTAGGTTAGGCTTGTCTCATTTCAACTGATTTCGAATGCTCGGATCAAGGGTTTGGAGCACATGAGCAAGCTCTTCGTCTGAAACCGCCTCTCGCCCGTATCGCACTCGATTATAAGCCGTGGTAAGCGCGTGAACCGAAGTTTCTGCTAGTTGTGTTTGATGCATGAGCTCCCAGCCTGTTTCGTTGGGAGTTAATGTGCGTTTGAAGGTGTAACCACTTTTGCTCGCCTGCCCAATCAATACACGGTACAGATAGCGGATACGTTCCTGATTGTTCGGTAGCTGTGACCAAGACGGCTCGCGATTGGATGTCGACCACAGTTTCGAGCTTGCTTTGCGCCACCACAAGTTAGGAAGCTCTCTCCAATCGAGCAGGGCTTCTTTCTCATCGGTATAACCTTCACTTGCATCTCCTTGTTCACGACGCAGCGATCGCTTCCAAAAGCGCCGAATGAAGGAGAGAAGCGCTGGTGCAAGCTTCATCATGATCAGATAGAGGCAGCCGAGAATGAGTGCAATGACCAACACATACCCGACAATTTGCACAAGATATTGCATGAGAATCCCAAACCAACCTGGTTCATGGGCTTCTGCAGGCGGCAGTTCCATAGGTGGCGGTGCTGAAGGGCTGGCTTCTGGAACAGCAGGTGGTTCTTCGGATGACATTAATCCAAGCAGCCAAGCTAAGGTGCCATGTAGAAGGCGCATAAGGGCCTGCTTGACTTGCTGAAAGTAACCGACGGCAGCAATAACCGCAATAAAACCGATTAACCAAATACGACTGGAACGTTTCACGGTTTGAGACAGCGACGAGGCGGCAGCGCGATCATTCCCTGCTAAGGTAGCGACAAGAAGCTGCGAGCGATTCGTAATAAAGAAGAAGAGGATCAGCGTAGCGAATCCGAGCCCGTTTAAGGCTATTTTGTATGGATGCATAAGCTCCACTCGGGTCATAATGGGAACGCCAATGAAGTACATCACACCAGAGATTACGAAAACGCCAGGTGGATAAAGGGAGATCCATCCATCTTTGGTATACCGTATCCCCCGATAGACGAGGAGTGCACCAATTGCCGCACCTAAAGCAACATGCAAAGGTTCCATTTGACAGACATAGGATAATCCGTAACCTGCGGCCACACAGATAAGGAACTCGTATCCTTTGCGAGAGAGCCAACGTAACTGCCCCAAGTAGGCGCCAATTACGAAACTGAGCAGTAGTTGGATACATGTCAAACCAAGCGCGCTATCGAATACATAAACTTGAGATAACGTAACTAATGGAGCGAAGATAACCAGTTCGACGAAACCGAATAAGAGTGCAAGTCCGTATCCCCGTAAAAAGTAGGATAAACGAGACGGTAAAGAATTCGTTTGATTAAGCAAGGGCTTGAGCATTGGATGGTGCCGCCTCCTTATCGCTAAGATCAAGAAGATTATGCTGCAAGGGGACAAGGAAGACGGAATGGCCAGACGCTTCAAGTCGTTCGATGCTGCGTTGCATTCCCTCAGAAACGAACGCGGTCAGCAAGATGATATCGAGTGCCTCACCTTCCACCTCGATGCCATAATCGAGAAAATCTTCACAGGAACGCGCACAAGAGATCGCGAGCTTTGCCATGGTTTGCAAAAGATGTTCCAACTGTCCCCAGCCGCCTTCAGGCGCACAATATACGGGAGCACCGGGTTCATTCAGCAGCCAACCGTTGTAGCCAAAACCGACAGGAACACCTCGGCTAATCGCATGTTCGGCTAATGTTGCCGCGTAGGAGAGGGCTTTTTCCACAAGTTCAGGGTCGGTTACGGCATCCCACATCGTTTCGGTGACTTGACTGTTAACGACGATAAGTAATCGGGGATCAGCTGTAAATTCTCGGTTGTACACCTGAAGCCGCTGGCTGCGCGCCGTTGCTTTCCAATGAATGCTATTCATCGTATCGCCATAGCGATACTCCCTTGCTCCGGAAACGAGAAATGGATCAGGCATGATCCAGCGCTGGACCGTTACATCGCCTTGCCAACGGCTAGACAGGAGGGGAATGTCATCGCGATTCACCAGTCGCGGGTAAACTAGAAGCTCTACATGTATGCGGTGCGTGGTAGAGGCTGCTTGTAAACCGACGAAATCACCCATCGTTGCAGCGATGGTTTCCAACTTGTACCAACCGCGTTTCGCAGCATGCACACCATGGCGCCGCACGATACGGGTATAGGGCATGAGGCTGAATAGACTGCGATGATTTTGAAAAAGGGAGCCGCTGCTCACTTCTAGATTGTTCATTTGTGTGAAGTGGAGTCCTGCATGAATCGTTGACTCTAAGCGGAGCCAGGGAATCGGCGCAAGCTTACGATTCACGATGGTTTCAATCATGAGAATATCATCGCCGACATGGCAATGTGTTGTATTAAAGGTTCGTTCAATGCGAAGTCCCCGAAACCCCCAGCGGGCGAAAAACTGAAACTGGAGAAAGAAGAGAGCGGTAGCGATAATGACTATCCAGCTTATGCTCATCCGTCCGTTACCCCATCTTCACTTCCGTAGGAACGGGGGTAGCGGCAAGTATGTTCGTCAGCAGCGCATGCACCTGCTGATCCTGCTGGCGTGAGCGCGTGCGCAGCAGAACGCGATGCGCCCAGACGGGCGCGACCAGCGCCTTGACGTCGTCCGGCAGCACGTAATCGCGGCCGCGCAGCGCCGCATACACTTGCGCTGCCTTCATTAAGGCGCGCACGCCGCGCGGGCTGACGCCGAGCGCGGAGTCCGCATGCGTGCGCGTCGCTTCCGCGAGCTGCACGATGTAGTGCAGCAGCTCGTCGCTGACGCGCACCTGCGTGAACAGGCGCTGCGCTTCGAGCAGCTCCGCGCGGCTCACGACTGGCAGCAGCGCATCCAGCGGATCTTGCTGCTGGTAGCGCTGCAAGATCAAGACCTGCTCGGCTGCCGTCGGATAGCCGAGAGACAGCTTCATGAGGAAGCGGTCGAGCTGTGCTTCCGGTAGGGGGAAAGTCCCCTGATTCTCGACAGGGTTCTGCGTGGCAATGACGAGGAACGGCGCTTCCAGCTTGCGCGTTTCCCCATCGATGCTGACCTGGCGCTCCTCCATGCTCTCCAGCAAGCTGGACTGTGTGCGCGGCGTCGCGCGGTTAATCTCATCGGCGAGCACGATGTGCGCGAAAAGCGGACCTGGGCGGAATTCGAATTCGCCTAGTTTCTGGTTGAAGAAATTGATGCCGCTTACATCGGACGGCAGCAAGTCGGGTGTGAACTGGATGCGCTTCATGGAGCCATCGAGGGAGCGAGCTAGTGCTTTGGCGAGCTGGGTTTTCCCTGTGCCGGGCACGTCTTCGAGCAGTACGTGACCGGATGCAATCAATGCGATGACTAGGAGCTCGACGGTATCGTTCTTGCCTATAATAACGTGACCAACGTTTTCTTTGATGCGGGAAGCGATGCGTTCAATAGGTGCGATATTCAAATGATTAACCTCCTAAATAATGAATGATACGAATGAAATGAGACAGGGGAACAGTAAGGGTGTTAATAAGAAAAGGTAGTGGCGACAAGGTTAGTAAAAGGGGAACGTCGTTCCACTATTTCGCCGATTGTGCTGATCTTTAGACTCGAAAGGGAACGTAGATCCACTATTTCACTGAAAAGCAGTTGGAAACCTCTATTTTCGAGAAAATAGCGGAGCCTCGTTCCCCTTAGGTGCGAAAATGGGCTATTTTAAGAAAATAGCGCACTGAGGTTCCCTTGGGTTGTCAGAATGGTGGGGTTTTGCACCAAGGTTCTCCATGGGTTGTCAGAGTGGTTAGGTTTTGGCACCGCGGTTCCCCGTGGGTTGTCAGAGTGTTGGGGTTTTGGCACCGCGGTTCCCCGTGGGTTGTCAGAATGGTGGGGTTTGGCACCGATGTCCCCGTGGGTTGTCAGAGTGGTGGGTTTTGGCACCAAGGCTCTCCATGGGTTGTCAGAATGGTTAGGTTTTGGCACCGAGGTTCCCTTTCGTTATCGGAGAAGTCGGGATTGGCATACAAGTATGCGGGTTCCCCTTTCGGTGTCAGAATACCTAGTGTAGAGTGTCAAGATTTACATATGCTTTCATGTTTATTTTAACATCTTGCAGGGGATTTTTACCAATGTTTCCTCGGACAAGTATCGATGCCATAGGTAGTTATCTTTGGGCGGTAATCGATTCTATTTGTATATTCGATGGGCAGTGAGTACAATGATGGTGATAATTAGTAACGTTAAGGTAGATGCTTCTAATATGGGAGTCCTGGGAGGTCAGGCATGTACAAGCTGCTATTAGTGGATGACGAAGAGGATGTACGCGAAGGTGTCGTCCGTGAAATAAATTGGGAAGCGATTGGCTTTGAAGTTGTCGACAAGGCGGAGAACGGGAAAGAAGCGCTGGAAATGGTCGAGCGTCTGCAGCCGGATGTGGTTGTGACGGATATTCAGATGCCTTTTATGAATGGCTTGCAGCTTGCTGAAGCAATTAGAGAGCGCTTTCCCACAATTAAGCTTATCATTCTGACAGGGCATGATGAATTTGAGTACGCCCAACGGGCGATTAAGCTGCATATTGATGAATATGTGCTGAAGCCATTTTCCGCACAGGAGCTGGTGAATGCCCTCTTGAAGGTAAAAGGGCACATCCAAGAGGAGGTTGCGCATCGGAAGGATGTGCAACTGCTGAAGGAGCATTACCGTAAGAGTATGCCGGTGCTGAAGGAGAATTTCTTAGCGACATTAATGAATCGGAAGCTCCCGCGGGACGAGGTATTTGAGAAGGCAGCGAACTATGGGATTGAGCTGAGTGGAAATAGCTATGTGGTTGCCGTTTTGAGCATAGATGGGGTCTTTATTTCAGAAGAAGATCTGGAGAATCGGGAAGAACTGTCGAAGTCGATATCGTTGAAATACTCAGAGGATCAGGCGTTGAAATATTTTGCCCTCTTAAATATTACGGAAGAAATTGCGGGCAAGCGTGGCCTCGGTCTCGTATTCATGCATGATGATCAGGTTGTGCTGCTAGCGGCGAGAGAGAATAGGGACAAGGAAGCAGCGCTGCAGGAGACGATGAGGGTGCTGGAAGAAATTCGGCAGAGTGTGGAAAAATATTTGAAATTCACTCTTACTGTTGGGATCGGCAGTGTAATGAAGGACGTCACGAAAATCAGCTATTCATATGAAGATGCTGTGCTTTCTCTCGACTATAGACTGATTCTGGGCAGTAACCGCATGATTTACATTGATGATGTGGAGAAGCGCAGCGTGGATAAGATTCGATTCGATGATGTGAAGGAACATGCGTTGACCCGCTGTATTAAGGTAGGCACATCGCAAGAGATTCGGGAGACGATTGATGAGCTGTTTCAAGGTATCGAGGCCGGTGTGTCGGTAAAAGATTATCAGATTTATCTGCTTGAAATTCTTACTTGTATTCTCAAAGCAGCTAAGGACTCGAACCTGAATGTTGACGAGGTATTTGGCGAGAGTTTTATCCCTTTCACGGAGATTAATAAGTTCACTTCCTTGGAGGAAGCGAAGCACTGGTTGGCCGAGCTCTGTGCGAGCATGATGAGTCATATTGCCACGGATCGTCAGTATACGTATAAAAACCTCGTAGATCTAGCCAAGGATTATACGAAGAGTCACTATCATGAAGGCGATATCACGATCAATAAGGTGTGCGGACATCTGCATATCAGTGCGGGTTATTTCAGTTCCATTTTCAAAAAAGAAACCAAAATGACCTTCGTGAACTATTTGAACCACATTCGGATGGAAGCAGCGAAAGAGCTGTTGCGTTCTACGGATATGAAGGCGCTGGAAATCGCTGAAAAGGTGGGCTATGCGGATGCTAATTATTTCTCCTTCTCCTTTCGCAAAAATGTTGGTGTTTCCCCGAAGGAATATCGCAATAACAGCGCCAAAGGGCTGTAGGACTAGAAGGGGGGAGAGTTGCTTTGAAACGCAGAGTGAGTACGCTGCTGAAGGCTTTATATAATGTCATGCTCGATACGATGCGGGTAAAAAGTATTCAATTTACCATAACGATGTCATTCATTCTTATTACCGTAACCGTCATGCTCGTTGTCTCCTTGGTGCTCTATAATAAATTTGCTAAAACAGCAGAGGAGAGCGCATTTCTAAGTACGGCTCAGGTGATTGAGCAGGTGCAATTCAACCTGGAGCAGTACATTAAGGGGATGTCAGATACGTTCGAAGTTGTAGATGCCAAAATTGCCAAAAGCCGCGGCATCCCGTCGGACAAGCTGCTCGAACAGCTAGACACAATCGCCAGTACGCGTGAGGACATTGTGTCTATTCATCTATTTACCGCGGATGGCGGGTTGGTCACAGGGGTGCCCATGACAGAGATGCGCAAAAATACACGGCTGCTCGAGCAGCCGTGGTTTCGGTCTGCCCTCGATAACCCGAACCATCTAACGTTCTCCTTACCGCATATCCAGAACCTATTCAAGAATCCCTACAAGTGGGTGGTATCCATGAGTAAAGGGGTCACGATCGAGCAGAATGGGAACTTGGTGGATGCGGTTATTTTGGTGGACATTAATTTCAAAACATTGGACGATGTGTTTCGCACGGTTTCTCTCGGTAAGAAGGGCTATGTCTATATCATTGACGATTCTGCAGGCAGCATTGTGTATCATCCGCAGCAGCAGCTTATTTATATTGGCCTCAAGTATGAGAATGTGGAGCAAGCACTCAAATTTTCGTATGGCCGATATATGGACGAGAGCGAAGGAGAGTCGCGGTTAAACGTTGTGCGGACAGTTAATAACATCGGGTGGAAAATTATTGGTGTCTCCTATCTCGATGAAATTATGACGACACGCAAGGAAATTTCGACGTTCATGATTTGGTTGTTAGTGATCGTACTTTTCTTCATTTTGTTGATTTCTTCGTTCATGTCAGCTCGTATTTCTCAGCCGATTAAACGACTGAAGAAGTCGATGGAGATGGTGGAGAAAGGACATTTCGACACGTATATTCATGTGCGTGGGGCTGATGAAGTCGAGCAGCTTTCGCGGCGCTTCAATTTGATGGTGTCGAGGGTTCGCGAGCTGATGGATCAGAGTATTGAGGAGCAAGAGATTAAGCGGAAGAATGAGCTAGAGGTTCTCCAATCGCAGATTAATCCGCATTTTTTATACAATACACTCAATTCGGTCGTTCGAATGGTTGGCAATGGGAGAACGGAAGAGGTTGTGACGACGATCACATCGCTGTCGAAGTTTTTCCGAATATCGCTCAGCAAAGGTAAAACTATTATTACGATCGGGGAAGAGATCGAGCATATTCGCAACTATTTGATTATCCAGAAGATGCGTTATAAGGACAAGTTTGAATATGAGATCCACGTCTCGGAAGAGGTGCTTCCTTACAAAACACTCAAGCTGATTCTGCAACCTTTTGTGGAAAATGCGCTCTATCACGGGATCGAGTATATGGTGGATGAAGGTTTGATTGAGCTCATTGTCACCATGGATAGCGGGAAGATTCTCTTCGAGATTCGAGATAATGGGGTCGGGATGTCAGAGGAAACATTGAAGAGTATTATGAGTGGTCAGGTGAAAAGTGAAAAGGGCTCAGGTGTGGGACTACGAAATGTACATGAGCGGATTCAGCTTTATTTTGGCATGGACTATGGGGTCCACGTAAGTAGCGAGCTGGAGGAAGGAACAACTGTCCGAATTACGATTCCAGCCATACTAGTTGACGAAGGGGGGAGTGAAGAATGAGATGGAAACCGATTATGATTGCCGTCCTTGTCGCTCTTCTCTCGCTATCGTCTTGTACAGAGCGTGTGGAACCCTTGCCTACAGAGCAGAAGAAGCATCTGGAGGTTATTCTCCGCAGTCAAGAAGGCGACTATTGGAAGACGGTAAAATTGGGAGCAGAGGTCGCGGCAAAGGAGTTTGATGTGACGTTGGACTTCCGAGCACCAGGCGATGAGGCCGATGTGTTGGGGCAGATAGCCCTGATGGAGCAGTCCATTTCAAGTCTACCAGATGCGATTATCTTAGCGGCAAATGACTATAAGGAGCTTTCTCCTATCGTAGATGAAGCGGGTAAAGCGCATATTCCTGTCATTACGGTTGACTCTGAGGTAGAGACGAAGAATGTACGTAGTTTTATTGGGGCGAATAATTATGAGGCAGGTCAATTAGCAGGGCGACAACTGATTAAGTTGATCGGAACGAGTGGGCAAATTGCCATTATGAGCTTTAGGAAAGGGGAGCGAAACACGGAGCTGAGGGAGAAAGGGCTTATGGACGAAATTTCGAAGTATCCCGAAGTTCAGGTGATCGATACGGTATACAGCTTAACGGATCGAGAGCTCTCCGCTCAACTCACGCATGATGTCATCGATAAACATCCAGAATTGGATGGGATTGTGGCGTTGAACGAAATCTCATCCATTGGTGTTGCTAGTGCGGTGCAGAGCCGGAATTTGAATGATAAGGTGAAAATCATCACGTTTGACAGTACTTCTGAGGAGCTAGAGCTGCTCCAAGAGGGGGTCATTCAAGCAACGATTATTCAAAATCCGTTTAGTATCGGTTATTTGGGCGTGAAAAGCGCGGTAGATGCTATTGAAGGAAAAACGGTGCCAAAGCGTGTGGAAACAGGAATTAAGGCGATTGATTTGAGTAATATGTTCTGGTCAGACAATCAAAAATTGCTATTCCCATTTATAAAGTGATGAGAATTTCGATAGAAGACATGAGGATATTGCATTTGTTTATGCCCCTTGAACCATTATAGTAAGGAATGTAAACAAACAATATACCTTTTAGGGAGGGTCTTATCTTGAAAAAATTACTTACACTTGCCGTAGCAGGCGCTTTAGTTGCAACCGTTGCAGGTTGTGGAAATAAAACAGAAACTCCAGCAGCATCAACAGCTCCAGCAGCTTCCACAGGTGCGGCAGCAACGACAGCTCCAGCAGCTGGTAAAAAACCAACAATCGGTGTAGCGATCTATAAATTTGACGATACGTTCATGTCTGGTGTTCGTGCAGCAATTTCCGATGCGGCGAAAGATAAAGCGACTGTTGATATCGTAGACAGCCAAAACTCCCAACCAACACAAAACGATAAAGTTGACCTTTTCATCACGAAAAAAGTAAATGCACTTGCGATCAACGCCGTTGACCGTACAGCAGCTGGCGTTATCATCGATAAAGCAAAAACAGCGAACATTCCAGTTGTCTTCTTGAACCGTGAGCCACTTGATACGGACATGAAGAAATGGGATAAAGTTTACTACGTAGGCGCTAAAGCTGAGCAATCCGGAACAATGGAAGGCCAACTATTGGTTGACTACTTCAAAGCTCACCCAGAAGCTGACAAAAACAAAGACGGTAAAATCCAATACGTTATGCTTAAAGGCGAGCCGGGACACCAAGATGCTGAGCTTCGTACGAAATTCTCTATCCAAGCCATCACGGATTCCGGCATGGGTGTAGAGAAAGTAGCTGAAGATACAGCGATGTGGGATCGCGTTAAAGGTCAAGAGAAAATGGCAGCATTCCTAGCTTCCAGCGAAAGCAAAATCGAAGCTGTTCTTGCGAACAACGATGACATGGCGCTTGGTGCAATTGAAGCTTTGAAAGCAAAAGGCTATTTCAAAGACAACAAATTCCTTCCAGTAGTTGGTGTAGATGCAACAGCCCCAGCTCTACAAGCTCTAAGCGATGGAACACTTCTAGGTACAGTTCTAAACGATGCGAAAAACCAAGGAGCTGCAACAACAAGCGTAGCAACAGCTCTTGCGAATGGTTTAGTTCCAAGCAAAGAAACAACTGGCTATGATATCACTGACGGTAAATACGTTTGGATTTCCTACAAAAAAATCACAAAAGCTAACATGAACGAAGCGAAGTAATTGTGAGAATGGGCAAGAGAGGCGATAACTGAGCAACAATCGCGCTTTTGCCTTCCTTTTTTGGAAACCATGCAAAGGATAAAGAGAAATAAGCTTCGAATAAAGGCTTCACTTTGTGGGGATTATCGTGAGCTGTAGGGGGAGTTACCATGACTGTACATGACTATTTATTGGAAATGAATCAAATCTCCAAAGAGTTCCCCGGCGTCAAAGCGCTGGATAATGTCACCCTCAAAGTTCGTCCGGGAAGCGTACATGCGCTGATGGGAGAGAACGGTGCAGGGAAATCGACGCTCATGAAATGCTTATTCGGCATTTACAAGCCCGATGGTGGAGAAATTAAGCTGAATGGAGAAGTCGCTTCAATTACGAACTCCAAAGATGCATTAGCGAATGGCATTTCCATGATTCATCAAGAGCTTCACCCCGTTCCACATCGCAATGTGATGGAGAACATTTGGTTAGGTAGATTCCCGCTAAAAGGTATCGGACCTTTGAAATTAGTGGACCACAAAAAAATGCGTACAGATACAGAGAGTTTGTTTAAACAACTCCAAATGGACATTAAACCGGATACACTGGTCGGTACCTTATCGGTATCCAAAGTGCAATCCATTGAAATCGCCAAGGCTGTTTCTTTCAATTCGAAAGTCATTGTTATGGATGAGCCAACTTCCTCCCTTACGGGTAATGAAGTTGAGCAGTTGTTTCGCATCATTCGCGATCTGAAGAGCCGCGGTGTTTCGATCATCTATATTTCACATAAAATGGAAGAGATTTTGGAAATTTCGGACGAAGTAACGATTATGCGCGATGGTACCAAAATTGGGACATGGGCATCTTCTGAACTTACGACAGATATGATCATCTCGAAGATGGTCGGACGTGATTTGAAAGAGCGTTTCCCTGAGCGCAGTAATGTGCCCCAAGGCGTATTGATGAAGGTAGAGGACCTGACTTCGGTCGTTCCTAAATCATTCAAGAATGTGTCTTTTGAGCTGAAAAAGGGTGAAATTCTCGGTGTTGGCGGCCTTGTTGGGGCACAACGGACCGAGTTGATTGAATCCTTGTTCGGGATGAGAGGTATTGCTTCCGGAAGCATCTCTATTCACGGGAAGCCAGTGAAGCTGAAGTCACCGATGGATGCGATTAAGCAGAAGATTGCCCTGCTGACTGAAGAGCGCCGCGTAACAGGTATTTTCCCTGTGCTATCGGTTTTGGAGAACACGGTCATTGCCAATTTGGGACGATACATGAATCCATTAGGCTTCATTCAAGAAGAAAAACGTAAAAAAGAAGTGAAACAAAGTATCGAAATGCTACGCGTGAAAACGCCAAATATGCATGCGCTGATTAAGAATTTGTCCGGTGGTAATCAACAAAAGGTTTTGCTGGCCAGATGGCTGTTAACTGAACCTGATGTACTCCTTCTCGATGAACCAACTCGGGGAATTGACGTAGGAGCGAAATTTGAGATTTACTCCATCATTGCTGACCTTGCGAAGCAGGGGAAAAGTATTATCATGATCTCTTCTGAAATGCCCGAGCTTCTTGGGATGTCAGACCGAATTATGGTTATGTGTGAGGGACGTCTTACGGGCATTGTGGAAGGAAAAAAAGCAACAGAAGAAGAGATTATGCGCCTTGCTGCACAGCATATGGCATAATGGAGGGGGCCTAGAACCATGACTACAAAAACAGAAACATTGAAATCCAGAGACTTTAGCGGGTTCATTACCAAATACGCTATTTACATCGTACTAGTTGTTCTAGTGATTGGGATCGCGATTTATGATCCACGCTTTCTATCCGTAAGCATTCTGCGTGATATCTTATTGCAATCTTCCACTCGTGTGATTATCGCGTTGGGTGCAGCGTTTATTCTTATCACAGGCGGAACGGATTTATCCGCAGGGCGAATTGTTGGTCTATCGGCGGTTATCTCCGCATCAATGCTCCAAACGCAGGATTATGGCAGAAGATTTTTCCCTGACCTGCCGCATCTGAATTTAGCCATTCCAATCATCATCGCGATTATCGCGGGTCTTGCGATTGGACTTATTAACGGGATTGTCGTTGCTAAGCTCCGTGTACCGCCATTCATTGCAACATTAGGAACGATGGTAGCTGTGTACGGTGCGAACTCCTTATATTTCGATATGAAGCCGAATCAATCACAACCGATCGGTGGTCTTCGTCCTGATTTCAGTAACTTAGGAACAGGTTCCATTGGTTCAAGCGCAACGTACTCGATACCCTATATTGTTATTTTTGCACTTGTTGTATCGATCATTGTGTGGATTGTATTTAATAAAACAAAGCTTGGCAAATACATGTACGCTATCGGCGGAAACATTCATGCTGCTGTCGTTTCAGGGATTAACGTAAACCGTTACTTAATCTACATCTATGGTATTGCTGGCGCACTTTACGGACTTGCAGGGGTATTGGAAGCAGCAAGAACAGGTGGAGCAACGAATAACTACGGTAACATGTACGAGCTTGATGCAATCGCGGCTTGTGTTGTCGGCGGCGTATCCACTTCAGGTGGTATCGGTACGGTACCAGGTGTTCTTGCAGGGGTATTGATTTTCAGCGTTATCAACTATGGTTTGACGTTTATTGGAATCAGCCCTTACTGGCAGTTAATTATCAAAGGTGTGATCATCGTTGCTGCGGTAGCGTTTGATATGCGGAAATATATGAATTCGAAGTAAGTTATGGAGGCTGTCGATACTCTCGGCAGCCTTTTATAATCGAGAGTTATGTAAGCGTTTACGAATGAGTAGGAGGATAAAAAATGAGTGAAAATCATAATAGGTCGGATTGGAAAAAACACCTTCTATTTATTTCTTTACAAACAAAGCTAGTAGGAGCTTTTGTTCTCGTTTCTTTACTGGTGGGGATCACGAGCGGTTTATCTTACATGTACATCAATAAAGTGGACAACTCCTACACAGGATTGCTAGATAAGAATGTGAGATTACTCCAGGACGTTGCAGAAATAAAAGAAAAAACACAGATGCAAACGAGTTTATTGTTTGGTTATGTGCTGGATCCGACGAAAGATAGGGAAAAGCTTTTAACAGATATGAATGGCAAGCTTTCCTCGATCATTACAAAAATGCAAGATACGGACGGGAATGAGGAGGAGCAATACGCTGTTGGATCCATGCTGGAGGCGAATCAAACTTTTGCTAGGTTGGTGCAGAAGGTGGTTGCTTACGGTGAAAAAGGAGATACGTCTTTAGCTAAGGCGGAAGCTATGCAGTGGGCAATTCCCACAACGGAAACATTGACGCAAGCGGCGGCTAAAATAGAAGAGCTCGAAGCCGTCATTCGGACAGAGGCTTCTGCTCAAAATCATCAGACTGTCTCGGCGACGATAAAGACGTTAATTTGGGTGAGCGGAGCGGCCTTAGTATTCGCGCTTGCTATAGGTCTCTTAGTATCACGTTCTATAGTGGTGCCGGTACGCTCCATGGTGAGAGCGGCAGAGAAGATCGCGAATTGTGATTTATCCGTTGGCGATATTGGGGTGAAAAACCGCGACGAGCTTAGTGATTTGGCAGCTGCGTTCAATCAGATGAAAGGCAATCTACAAGGCTTGATTCGTCAGGTGGGCAGTAGCAGCGAGCAGGTTGCTGCGGCTTCGGAAGAGCTTAGTGCGAATTCCAATCAGGTTAGTGAGTTATCTGAACGGATCACAGGGACGATTCAAATTATTTCACAGGGTACGAATGCACAGGTAGGCAGTGTGCATCAAGGTGTTGCGATCATGGAGGAAATGTCAGCGGCAGTTACGCAGATAGCTAGTGTCACACAGACAGCGAATAAGCAGTCTTTGTTTGCGCAGCAGGAGGCTGGGGAAGGAACTGTGGCAATTGAGACTGCGATGCTGCAAATGAAAGCTATTCATCGAAAGATGGATGAGTTGGCCGTTTCGGTCGATCGGCTAAGCGGCCGTTCGGAGAAAATCGTCAACGCGAACGCGATGATCGCTGGTATTGCACGGCAGACGAATATGCTGGCGCTCAATGCTTCGATTGAGGCGGCACGTGCAGGCGCCGCGGGCAAGGGGTTTGCTGTGGTTGCGGAGGAAGTCCGCAAGCTGTCCATGCAGACCGGCGCAGCGGCGGAGGATGTGGCTTCTCTCGTCACGAGTATCCAGGAGGAGACGAGGGAGGTTATGCGCTCCACCGAGGCGGGCAGCCGTGAGGTGGAGACGGGGCTTGAGGTCGTCGGCGAAGCGGGAGCGACGTTCCGGCGTATTCGTTCGGCGATGGACGAGGTCGCTCGTCAGATCGAGGAAGTGGCGGGCTGCTCGGAGGCTATCTCCGAGAAGACGCTCGTCGCAGTTGGCGTGATTCGCGCCATCGACGAGGTGGCGGGGCAGACGGCTGCGGGGGCGAAGAACGTCTCCGCCAACATCGAGGGCCAGTACGCGAGCATGGAGGAGATCGTCTCCTCCGCGACGGTGCTGAGCTCCATGGCTGCGGAGCTGCAGGGGTTGATTGGGCGGTTTCGGGTGTGAGATCCGTCCGACCACAAGTATTACCCATATTTTTACATTTATAGTATAATCGAAATAATTTAGTGGCGGTGGAGATCACCCCTGACAGGCAAGCGTAGTTTGTACGCTGCTGGTCAGGGGTTTTTGCATTCAATTACTACCATCTGTCTGTCCGCAATTTGCTGAAATTCGTTGACTCGAAAGGGAACGTAGGTGCCTTATTTTGCCGAAATCGGATGAAACGAGATCCAAGGGGAACGTAAAGGCACTATTACGTCAATTTAGGTAAGATATAACGTTTTACAAAGAAATAAGATACTATAGTTCCCTTTGGATCATAATTTCACCTATTTGTTGCAAATAGAGCACCTACGTTCCCTCTTACTGGGAGGACTGATGAGACACCCCGATTATTTTGGAGAAGTAGTCACTACTGCGAGGGACAGCCCTTTGTCATTTCTAGCGGTAATATGATGGTGCAGGGACATCTTTCCTTTTACTTTAAGCAATTGAAAGCAGATATGTCCTGTATGTCCTGCATATAATCTAATATCAGCATGTTCGGTTCAGATTAGAATTTGCAAAGAGAGGAGTTATCCCCTTTGATGGAAGCCGCAAGTAAAATAATGAAATTATTTGTGCTAACGAGTGGGGTCGCCTTGTTTGATATTGTCATGCTCTCACCGGGATTGCTAGGCATAGGCATCGGACACAGTGCGTTGCAAACGGCACTCACCGTATCTATTTTGCTCGGAAGCACCCTAGTATTGCTATTCGGCATTTATAGTGTAGTCATGAAGCCAAATGTCCGACTCCCTGTCAAACAAATGAAGAGCCCTGAAGATTTGGAGGGTGCTTTGAAACAATTCAAAGGTATCAAATCCCTTGCACAGGAAATTGCGCTTGGCTTGCACCAATTGGAGCGAATGCGCAAAAAACAAGAGACCATACGAAGTGTTCTTATCCAGCGGTTTGAACCGAGCGGACTTAGCTTTCAGAAATTTGCTTCTACGACGGGAGAGGTGGAGAAGTTATTTTTTCACAATATTAGGAGTATGATAAACCGTCTCCATGTGTTCGATGAAGAGGAGTTTCAAAGTATCTCTAAACAGAATACGAGTCAGTTGTCTCCCGAGCTTTTGCAAGAAAAAAGAACCGTGTATAAGGCACATATGTCGTTTGTTAAATCCTCCTTACATATAAATGAAGAAATTTTGCTCAAATTGGATAAGTTGCTGTTAGAAATTTCTCGGTTGGATAGCTTGGAAATTGGTGATATCGGGCAAATGCCGGGTATGCAAGAGATTGATGCTTTGATCAAGCAAACACAATTCTACAAACAGTAGAGGTGGTGCTCAAAACATGAATAAAACGAAGTTCTTCTTTATATCGCTTCTTATTGTCATTATTGTATTTATCGGTGTTTATGCTGGCGTTTCCTTTACGGCCAATTTGGGCAAATCCCAAACTCAAGTGACAGCGGAGAGTGCTGCAAAGCAATTGAACAAGATGTACGAGAAAATCTCAGTGGTGAACGGAACACCAGTGAAAGGGCAGATTGATATTAACCCAGCGGATGTCGCTTCATCCCTGCCTGATATTTCGAAATTTCCAATTACGGTGAATAATACGACGGATTATTTCGTAGAGATTTTCTCCTCGACAGAGAAATCCGGCAGTGGTGTGGATGGTTGGTTAACGGATGTAGCGAACGAATTTAATAAAGCACAGATTGTGGTTAACGGGAAGACGGCCTCTGTGAAAATTCGTAATATTGCTTCTGGGACGGCGACGGACTATATCAAGTCAGGCAAATATGTGCCGGATGCTTTTACTCCTTCGAATGAGTTATGGGGAGAGATGATCAAATCTGGTGGTCCGAAAATACAATTAGTTACCAAAAGTCTGGTAGGCAATGTTCCTGGGATTGTAATTTCAAAGAAGAAATATGATGCCTTGGTTGCTAAATACGGCTCCATCAATGTAACTACAGTAACGCAAGCTATTTCAAATAATGAATTTGCTATGGGCTATACGGACCCTTTTGCGAGTTCAACTGGCCTCAATTTTCTTGTAACAGCTTTAAGCACATGGGATAATAAAAACCCAATTAGCGAGAAAGCGGTTCTAGAATTCGAGAAATTCCAAACGAACGTGCCCTTTATCGCATCGACAACCATTCAAATGCGAGATGCTGCGAAGTCAGGGATGCTGGATGGTTTCGTGCTGGAATACCAGACATTCCAAAATGCGGCAGAGCTTACGAATGACTATGTGTTTACGCCTTTTGGATATAGACACGATAGCCCACTCTATGCGCTTGGTGATCTGCCGATCGTGAAACTTGATGTGATTAAGCGTTTTGCTGAATTTGTTACACAGGCGAAGTATCAACAAGCAGCCAAGGATAAAGGGTTTAATGGGCTAGAAAATTACAAGAGTGAACTCCCTGCGATAGATGGAAATACACTTTCTTCAGCTCAAAAGGTTTGGAAAGAAAAGAAGAATGGCAGCAAGCCTCTTGCCGCTGTTTTTGTTACAGATGTGTCTGGCAGCATGGACGGTAAACCCATTAATCGATTGAAAGAATCGCTGCTCAAAGGTCAGAAGTACCTGGGAAAAGAAAATAGAATTGGTCTTGTATCCTATTCGAATGGGGTGACGATCAATCTCCCTATTGCCAAGTACGATACGAATCAGCAATCGCTGTTTGTGGGTACCGTGGGTACGCTGCAAGCAGGAGGGGGAACAGCGACGTTTGATGCCATTGCCGTTGCGATGAAAATGCTGCAAGACTATATGGCTGGGGATCCGAATGTGAAACCGATCATCTTCGTATTGAGTGATGGAGAAACCAATGCAGGGCATTCCTTGAAGGACATTCGAGGACTGATCGAGACATTGCAGATTCCCATCTATACGATTGGTTATAATGCCGATATTGCGGCACTTCAGAGCATTTCGAGTATTAATGAGGCGGCGAGCATTAATGCGGACACGGATGATGTTGTTTATAAAATAAGTAATCTGCTTAACGTCCAGATGTAGGGTTAATTTACCTTTTGAGGGGGAGATAGGATGTCGTTTTCGTTGGAGATTGCTGGCGATGAAGTGCTTAAAGCCGTTGTAGAGGAGCAAGTGAAGCCTGTTCCAGAGGAAGTTGTTAAACTGAAAGCGCAAGCCGAACAGAATGTACAGACGATTATGGAGATCGATCTCGACTCACTGGAGAAACGCAAAAATATTCTGGCAGCGGTAGAAAACTTCGGGATCGAGACAATGCGAGCATCCTCACAGAAAAATTCTTTGCTCCAAGCAACGATAGGGCAGCTTTCGAGGGCAGGTGATGAGGGGGGGATCGTCGCCAAGGGACTCGGGGAACTGCAACTCCAAATGAAGGACCTCGATCCGAGTGGGATCGACTTCGTTAAACGCGGGTTTCTGGGGAAATTTTTTAACCCACTGAGATCGTACTTCCATCAATTTGATAAGGCGGATATGGTCATTGCTGAGATTATCGAAACGCTGACTAAAGGAAAATTAGGGTTGAAGGATGATAATACGACACTTCTTCTCGAACAACATGCCCTGCGTGATCTTACCAAAAAGCTCCGTAAGGAGATCCAGCTAGTTTCCTATATGGATGAATCCATTGAAGCTCAAATCGCGCTTGCCAAAGCCCGAAATGATGATCCGGAGAAGATCCAATTCATAACAGAAGAGGTACTTTTTCCACTTCGTCAGAGGACGCTCGATATGCAAGCGATGATAGCGGTCAATCAACAAGGCTTCATCACCTTCGAAGTCGTTATAAGGAATAATAAGGAGCTTATTCGTGGGGTGGATCGTGCAAGCACAGTAACGGTTGCAGCTCTGCGCGTCGCGGTTACGGCGGCCAGTGCGCTAGCTAATCAGCGAGTTGTGCTGAAACAACTGAATGCTTTATATACTACGACCAATACGTTCATTGAACATACGGGACAAATGTTGAAGCAACAAGGTGTGGAAATTCACAAAGGCGCCATTGAGGCTAGTATTTCAGCAGATTCACTCAAAAAAGCATTCGCCGACAGCTTTGAGGCCTTGCAGGCGATCAGTACCTATAAGCAAGAAGCGCTTCCGAAAATGCGCGAGACGATTACCCAGTTCCGTGAGCTGGCTGAAACGGGAGAAAAGCAGATTCTGCGGCTGGAGAGAGGCGCGGCTGTGGGGTTATAAGGAAAAGGAACCTTGGACTTGTTAAAGTCTGAGGTTCCTTTTTTGTCGTTCGGCGTTGGTGATAGATAACTGGATTTCATGTAGTTAATTCGTTAAAATTTCAGCTCATATGCCAAATAACTGTATTTCCTGTAGTTAATTATAGCGAGTTTAACCTTTTGAGCGAAATTGTTGATAATTAACTACCTATTTTCCATTTAAATCAAAAAACCTAGAGATTTTATGCGAAATAGCTGTACATTTTCCAGGCCTGTTGATTAACCAAAAAAAGGTAGCCAAAAAGACCGCTCATTCGGTATGGTATTTGTACCCCTACAAACACCCGAAATGAGGCGGCCTCATGAACAAGTCTACTTCACTATCAAC
>NZ_JABMKY010000043.1 GCF_013204845.1 Paenibacillus qinlingensis | reverse complement strand
CAAGATCCAAAAGGAAACCCAGTCATTATTGGCACCAATCTACACTGGCATTCTGCAGAAAAGATTGCTGACATTTACAAGCAACGGTGGCAGATTGAAGTGTTTTTTCGTTGGATCAAACGCATCTTAATATTCCAATGTTATTTGGAACGACGCAAAATGCCGTGTATGGCCAGTTGTACACGGCTTTATTGGTATACGTATTGTTAAAATTTCTTTTTGATCAAGGTAATGCAACCGTTCATGTGACAGCCAGACTGACTTTTGTTGAATTTGACAGACGATTCACTTTGAAGATTTTGTCACCTGAATGGACGGTGTATTTAAGCAGCTACATTATTTTCCCTTCCAGAATTTAGCTAATCAACAGGCCTGTACATTTTCCAGTTAATCGCTATCGACTATTTGTGAAAGGTTCCTTAGTCGCGAATCTCAACAATCAACTCAATTTCCACAGGCGTGTGGAAAGGCAGATCGCTCGTTCCGATCGCGGAGCGGGCATGCTTGCCGTTTTCGCCAAAGATCTCAACGAGCAGGTTGGATGCACCGTTGATCACATACGGCTGGTCGCCAAAGCCGGATTCACTGTTGACGAAGCCGAGCATTTTGACGATTTTGACAACACGGTCTAAATCCCCAAGATACCCTTTCATTACAGCAAGGCAGTTAATGATTGTTTGACGAGCTGCCTCTTGGCCTTGCTCAATCGTGACTTCTCGGCCTAGTTTACCTTCATACATAAGCTCACCGTTGATACGGCAGTCTTGGCCGGACAAGTAGATCAAGTTCCCTGTTTGATTACATGGAATATACGTGAAACGCGGCTCTGGGGAAGGGGGAAGCGTGATACCAAGCTCTTGCAATCGTTTTTCGATAACGGACATATGAATGACCTCCAAGTCAAAGTTAGGTTTAGGTTATAGTGAAAAATTTAGTGCTTGCAGCAATGCTGTGCGCGAATGAAGCTGCCTTCTCGCGCATGCGTGTGTTGACCGCCGGTCAACGATAACGCACCATTCACAACAACATGCGAGATGCCATCTGGATACTGCCTCGGATTCTCGAATGTCGCATGATCCTGAATGGTATCCGGATTGAACACCGCTACATCGGCGATGTAGCCAGGAACAATCAGCCCCCGCTTGCCCAACTTGAAACGCTGAACAGGGAACGATGTCACTTTGCGCACCGCCTGCTCCAGAGTCAAAATACGATTCTCGCGGACATACTTCGCAAATACGCGAGGGAACGTCCCATACAAACGAGGGTGCGGCTTCCCGGTATCACAAGTAAGACTATCTGACGCGATGAGTGATTTATCATAAGCAACAACTTGCTTCACATCTTCGTCAGACATATGGAAGTAGACGATGGAGATTCGGCCTTCTTCTTCCAAAAGGAGATCCATCATACATTCCGCTGGCTCCTGTCCGCGGATTTCGCTGATCTCGGCAAGGTGCTTGCCTTCGAGGTGGCGATTGCGCTCCGTGTGCATGGCGGAAAGGAACACGCTTTGCCAGCCTGTGGAACAAACCAAGTTGTCCCACGTCGTCTGTTCGTGGCTCAATTCTTCGCGAACACGGGCACGAAGCGAAGGATCACGCAGCACTTCAAGCGCACTCTCGATTCCGCCTTCTAGCACCCAAGGAGGAAGAATGGTGGTTAAGCTGGTGGAGCCTGCATTATATGGATACACATCACAAGTGACGTCCATGCCACGAGAGCGTGCATCTTCAATGAGCTCCAGCGCATCGTTGATTTGTCCCCAATTGCGCTTACCAGCAGCTTTGAGATGAGAGATGTGCAGGGAAACGCCAGCCCTCTCCGCAATCCAGATGACTTCCTTGACGGAAGGCAACAAATTGTTACCCTCACCGCGAATATGCGTAGAGAAAAGGCCGTTATACTTGGGCAAGACGGAGCATAGTTCAGCGATTTCTTCTTTGCTCGTATAGCTGCCTGGTGCGTAGAGCAGTCCGATGGAGAAGCCAATTGCACCCGCCCGCAGGCCATCTTCGAGCATAACCTTCATCTGTGCGATTTCGGGACCAGTTGCTGGACGATTGGCAAAGCCCATCACCGCGATACGCAAAGCGCCATGCGCCACATAGGTGGCCATATGCTCAGATGGACGCGAATTGGCGACGGCATCCATATATTCGGCAACCGTTTCCCATGGCCATTGCCACTTGGTTTGACCTAACACCGGCTGAACATAACTTTGGAGAAGTTCAGCTTGGGAAGGGACGAAGGGAGCAGGAGCGAGCCCGCAGTTGCCGACGACCTCCGCAGTAACGCCTTGACGCATTTTGATTTCACTATGCGGATAATCGAAGATCATCAGATCGGAATGGCAATGGCCATCAATAAAGCCAGGTGATATGACTTGCTTATTTACATCGATGACCTTCAAAGCATCCTCATGAAGCTGACCAACAGCGACGATTTTGTTGCCTTGGATGCCAACATCGCCAGCAAACCAAGGATTACCAGTGCCGTCGACGATACGTCCGTTTTTCAAAATAAGATCCAACATGATGGGGCACCTCCCAAATGTATTCCACCAATTTCAGCTATTCCAGCATGCCTCGTGCAAGCACAGGTACGCGTTCAAATGTGTCACCGCGTTGCATCACAACATGATTGTGCAGGTTAACCGTACTGCAAATATGATTCGGAATAATGCGCAGCTGATCGCCGACTTTCAGGTCAGCTGCTTGTGCCAGAGGGCCAAGCTCGACCATGCCGTGCTCCTCCGTCATCCGCACGAGAAGCGCATCTTCCAGGCCATGAATATGGCCGAAACCGCGCAACTGCAAGGGATGCGTACCTGGCTGCACATCGGTGGCGAAGGTTTTGCTGCCGCCGTCGACGATCGCCAGATCCGCCGAAGGCCGGCTCACGACGGTGACGAGCACGCTGCCGGCACAGTCCTCAAGCTCGCAGACGCCAAGCTGCGTCTGCATCCGATCTTGATAGACGTAGGTGCCGGGACGGACCTCCGTCACGCCTTCAACTGCCGCGGCATACAAAGCCGTCGGCGTCGATCCTACGCTGACATCGGCGATGGCGATGCCGATGGCTCTAAGTCGGTCAGCGAGGTCAACCATCAGCTGACCTTCTTCTAGACCGGCGGCCGCCACGTCGAGCGTGGGTTTGCCGGCCAGCAAGGCGCCGCGGAACGTGTAGATGCCGGTCAGCCGCAGATGCGGCATACCCGCAATCTCCGTAGCCAGCGCGGCGGCTGCCTCATACGGCACACCGGTTCTGCGCAGCCCGGTGTCAATCTCTAATCGAACCTGCAGCGTATGCCCATGCTTGGCCGCGGTCTGCTCCATCAGCTGGGCGCCGGCCAAGCTGTCTACACCAACGATGAGCTCAATCTGCTCGCTGATGCGAATCGCACGTTCGATCTTGCTCGCGGTCACCAAAGGATACGCGATAAAGATATTGGAAATCCCATGCGCCGCCATCACCTCGGCTTCTGACACTTTAGCCACCGTAATGCCAACAGCACCTGCGTCAATTTGTTGCTGAGCAACAGAAGGAAGCTTATGCGTTTTCGCATGCGGACGTAGTTTCACGCCATTGTGCCTAACACGTTCTGCCATGGTTGCAATATTCCGTCCCAAGATATCTGTATCAATAAGGAGACAAGGCGTTTCTAAGGAGATCGTCATAGGGATTCACTCACACTCTCTTTCGCGTTACTTTTACCCTCTTCCAGATGGCTGTATAGGGTGTATTTGGATATGTTGAGATACGTACAGATTTTCTCGCCGCCTTTTTTGATCAGAAAAGCACCCTTGGCATCGAGAAGCTGAATCATTCGCATCTTATCTTCTTTCGTCATAACAGCAACAGGTTTATCGATGATTTCCTGTGCTTCTTGAATGAGTGCATCTAACAGATCGCTAACACTCGTGACGAACGATTCCCTCACCTCGGTTTGCTCACCAGCGGGATTGATGAGGTTCTTCAATGTTTTCTCGGCGACCATGAGATCCGTGATGTCCGTGTTAATACAGAGAGAACCGATAATTTTGCCTGCTTTATTTTTCATATAAATCGAGCTGGATCGCAGAATGCGGCCGTCCTTCGTTTGGGTCAAATAGTTGAATTTGTTGCCGTTTACATGATTGCCTCGCAGCAGTTCAAGACCTAGATTCGTGCCAGGATCTCCGACTTTGCGTCCCGTGATATGACCGTTGGCAATGGCGACGATGGTGCTCTCATAGGACCCTGTCAAATCGTGAAGCACGACTTCACAGTTCTCACCGAATTGAGCAGCAAGGCCAGTCACCATATCGGTCAAAAATACGAATTCATCCTGAATGGACTCCATACTGGTTATCCCCCCTTACAGGTTGTAGGTTATTCTGAGCAAAATGGTAACACAAACTTTCTGAATGTCAAACAAAAAGTTTGTTAGACTAAAAAAAAGTATGATTTTCCAGGTTCGCTCATGATACTATGGTAAAAAGATTAGGGTATGTGGAATGCTAAGTGTTGCCAGAAGATGGATTGCTAGATGAATGGAGGATTTCCCATGAAGCGGTGGTTTGCCAAATCGCTCAATCGCAAGCTCTCATTGCTAATTTTATTCGCAGTTGTCTTACCTTTACTTACGATGGGAACGGTCTCCTATCGGATTGCAACCTCGGTCACCGAGGATAAAGCGAAGGAAGCAGGGATGAATACCCTGAGGCAGATGACAGATAAGCTTGATTTTGTTATTCAGGACGTGGAGAACATGTCGATCTTCTTGATCGGACAGAGGGATGTCCAGGCCTACCTCGGCAAAGAAGAAAGTGATATCAATCTGTATTCACAGCTTATCGGGACCTTATGGAACTTATCCTATTCCAAAAAGTATATTGCCAATATTACCATTACGCCGAAAAACAGTAATCCGGTGTTATATACAACAACGATTACGAATTCGGGTTTGGCACCTCTTTTGCAACAGTACGAAACGACGAATAAATCAGCTCCCAAATGGTGGTCACCACTCTATGACATTCAAACCTCAGATGGTTTACGCAAGGTGATTTCACTGGTCAGACCGATTCGGGATTTCAGCTTATTCAAAACGTTGGGCACCTTATCCTTTTCCCTAGATCAATCAGAGATTGAGCATTATTTGACGGATGCAGGCTGGGAAACGAGTGGGTTTGTCGTCTTGGTAGACGCGAATAATCGTATTATTGCTGGAGGCGATCGGAAGTGGCTGATGAAGGAAATGTCCGAAGTATTCCCCAACCTGCATGGACTTACGGAAACAAGCGGCGTGTCGAATGTGCTGCAAGGGATGCATCCCTATACGGTTCTCTATAACGGACTTCCACGTGTAGGTTGGAAATTAGTTGGATTCATTCCGACGGAAATTTATCAAAAGCAAAATGGTTTCGTCCTGACCGTAACGGCTGTCACCATCCTCATTGCGCTTTTGCTGGCGATGGCACTGGTCATTTATTTCTTACGATGGGTCACGAACCCGCTCATGAAATTGACCAAATATCTCAAAGATCTGAATCCAGATGAGACGATTCCTACGTTTGAAGTGAAAAGCGTAGATGAGGTAGGCCTTCTGGTTCACAGCTACAATAAGCTTAGCGACCGAATCAGCCGTCTGAAGCATCAAGTTCAGCTCAATGAAGCGATGAAGAAGGAGGCGGATATTATGGCGCTGCAAGCACAGATCAATCCGCACTTTTTATATAACACCTTGTCGTCTATCCACTGGATTGCCTTGATGAATAAGGATCGACAAATTGCCGAAATGGTCGGTGCACTCAGTGATTTCTTGCGTTTTAGCTTAAATAAGGGGGAGGAGTTCTGTGTCGTTCAGCAGGAGGTTTCCCATGCTCGGAACTATGCGTATATTCAAGCGATTCGATTCCCGGATCAGTTTGAGATCGAATTCTTTATTGAGCCTGAAATGACGCAAAGTGTGATGTTGAAGCTGCTGCTTCAGCCATTGATTGAGAATAGTCTGATTCACGGCATTCAGAAGAAAAAAACCAAAGGACACATTTATGTGCACGGCGAGCTGCGGGAGCATGATATGAAATTTGTGGTGGAGGATACGGGAATTGGGATGGATGAAGCCAAACTGAGAGATATTCATGGACAGCTGGCTTTGGCCAATCAGAAGCTCGGTATTCGAAGTGAAGCGGATGAAGAGAGGAAGAAGGTTGTGACTAGCTATGGACTCATTAATGTGCATCGCAGGTTACTGCTGCATTATGGAGCGGGTGCGGGCCTTGTTCTGGAGAGTACACTGGGCACAGGTACCCGAATTACATTCCTAATTCCGCGTGAGAGGGGAGAGTCGACAGTATGAGAATTCTGATTGTAGATGACGAAGTTATTATTCGTACGGGCCTATGTACGGTGATCGATTGGAAAGAACTTGGTTTGGAACTGCTGCCAGCAGCCTCATCAGCGGAGGAGGCTTTAGAGCGCATTCCGCAGGAGAAGCCGCATATTGTTTTGACCGATATTCGAATGTCAGGGATGGACGGTATTGAACTTGCCCGGGAAATCAAGCTAATTTTACCGGATACGGAGATCGTTATTCTCACGGGATATGATGATTTCAATTATGCGCAGCAGGCTTTACGCGGCGGTGTGACTGATTATTTGCTTAAAACAAGCCGTCCGGAGGAGATCATCAAAGCAGCTTTGAAAGCGAAGCAGAACATCATGGATAAATGGGAGTCGGTTAAGCAGGATAACCTTCAGCAGGCAGCGCTGCGCTCACAATTGTTGGACAGGGCTTTGAATCGTGGTTTACACGATGATGAAGCAGCACGTACACAGCTGCACCAATGGTTTCGCAAAAATGGCGTCGACAGCTCCACGGATGATGGTGCGGGAATTGCCAGACAGGTGCTTCTCGTATCCTGTTCGGGTTGGGTGACTTTCGCTAATCTGCTGCAAGGCGCCGCGGAGAATATGTTATACGAGCTTCTCCCTTGTGTGACATTGATGAATAAGGATCATTTCATACTTGTCGTTCGATACGAAGTTGGTGTAACGGATGCCGCGGGGCTTCTTAAGGCACTTCAGCGCGTCACCGAAACACTCAAATGCGCCGTTTTCGCTGCGCTTGGACCCGTTGCGCATGATGATGAGGGACTGCGTGAGTCCTATCGCGCTGCCAAGGAAGTTTTCGCCTACCAGGGGTTGCTCGGCTCAACTGGACTTTACACTCCCCAAGATATTCGTGATCGAAGCGGGAGCCGCACGGTGTGCACGGAGAAAGAGGAGTCGGAGCTTGGCGCGATTCTCATGAATGACAACGCGACAGATCTCAGACACTGGGTCAATCATAAGGTTCGGACACAGCTGGAGGATACTGCGGCTACACCGCTTTCCGTCCAAGGGTACATACAGTCGTTGGTGGTAGCCGGACATCGTTGGTTAGAGAGAGCAAGTACGACACAGCAAGATTTATCGGCACTAAGCGCACTCTCTAAGCTAGAAGGGGAAGGCCGTCCTGAAGAGGAAGTGTTCAAAGTACTGTCAGCAATCATGAACATTTTCCATCAGGGGCTTGATCAGAATAAGTATGCGTACATCCATAAAGCGATTGCGTATATTCGGGATAATCTGCATCAGCCCATATCACTCCAGCAAGTTGCTGGTTTCGTTCATATCAATCCCAATCATTTCAGTGAGGTATTTAAGCGAGAGACCGGCTTTACGTATATCGAGTTTGTAACTCGGGAACGTATGAAGCTAGCCACAGATATTGTGCAGAGCACGCAAATGAAAGTGAGCGATATTGCTAGACGCGTGGGTTATGAGGATATCAAATACTTTACGCAACAGTTCAAAAAGCACACCGGAAGAACGCCGTCCGAATTTAGACAAGAGGGCAAAGACTGAAATATGTCCCCCTTCGCACCGAAGTCTCTCCCGTACCTTAACCAAGAAATGTCCCCTATACTAAAGGAGTAACGAAGAGAGCTTGCAAGTAAAGGAGCTAGTTGCTACGAAACTTTTAGGAGGTCCGAACGAATGAAAAAGTCATTTATCGTTACACTGGCGGCTGCGATGTCACTTTCGTTGATAGCAGGTTGTGGGTCAAATGGAACTACAGATGGGGCAAAAGATAGCACGGCACCAGCTAAAACAGAGACAGCGAAACCTGGTGAGAAAGTTAAACTTTCCATCTGGCACAACTATACAGGCGAAGATACACGTGCCAAAACGATGCGTGAATATATGGAAAAATTCAAGAAGGATCATCCGAACGTGGAGTTGGATATTCAGGGGATTCCACCCGATGGGTACCGTCCTCGTCTGAAAACCGTAGCAGCAGCGAATGAAATGCCGGATCTGTTCGTCATGTGGCCAGGCGTAATGACGAAGGAATTCGTCGGTGGGGATTTGATCCAACCGATCAATGAGCTTCTGGATAGTAAAGCAGAGTGGAAGGGCAATTTTATGCCAGGCTCCTTCGATGATTTCACGATTTCTGGCAAAACCTATGCAGCGCCTATGGCCTTATCGCCAACATCTATTCTTTATTACAACAAAGAAATCTTCAACAAATATAACGTACAACCTCCGAAAACATGGGACGACATGATGAAGCTGGTGGATACGTTCAAAAAGAACAATGTAACGCCAATTGCGCTTGGAAACAAAGCGGCGTGGGTTGCACAATCCAGTATCTTAAGTTCATTAGCTGACCGTGTTACAGGAACTGAGTGGTTCTTGAAGGCTGTTGATCAAAATGGCGCGAAGTTTACGGATCCAGAATTTGTTCAATCTCTGACGTATCTACAACAACTTGGCAAAGCCGGTGCTTTCCAAGAAGGCTTCAACAGCATTGACAACACACAAATGGAGCAAATGTTTGCGCAAGGGAAAGCCGCGATGATGATCGATGGCGGTTGGGCATTGCCGAACCTAGCAGCGAGCGCTTCCAAAGAAGCTTTAGCGAACATGGCAGTTACCGTATTGCCTTCCGTACCGAATGGTAAGGGTGATCCGAACACATTATCTGGTGTTGTTGGAACAGGTTTAGGTATGAGCAAGAAAGTAACTGGCGCACAAAAAGCAGCTGCTTACGAGTTGATCTATGCGTTGTCAGGTCCAGAAGCACAAAAAGCGATTTTGGAAGGCAATCAGCTAGTTAGCTACAAAGTAGCTTTGGATACAAGCAAAGTAACTTCCCTTTTCGCGGAGGTTTACAAAATGATGGGCACCGTCAAAATGACGCCAGTATATGACGGCAGACTTAGCTCATCAAGCGCAGATGTCGTGAACAACGGACTTCAAGAACTTCTGATGGGCGGTAAACCAGAGGATATTGCGAAGAAAGTGCAAGATGCGCAAGCGAAAGCTCTCGGTAAATAAGGTTAGGCCCAAAGGACTCCAGCCTCAGCTCGGCTGGAGCCTTTTTTCCAAAAAAAGCTTACAAGGAGGGGCATCATGAACGTGTCCGCAAGAATGAGAGGATTCATCACCGTAGGGCTCCTTCCAGCCTTAATCATCTATTTGTTTTTTGTTATCGTTCCGCTGTTCTGGTCGGCCTACTATGGCTTTTTTGACTGGAAAGGCATTGGCGCAGCGAAGTTTATTGGGATGGATAACTATATCGAAGTATTTACAGATCCGATCTTTTGGAAAGCTTTTAAAAACAACATGCTTATCGTTGCTGCTTCTGTCTTCGGACAGGTTCCGATCGCGATGATCCTAGCGCTTCTCTTGATGCGCAGCACACCTTTTCAACGTATCATTCGAGCGTCTGTCTTTATGCCCATGGTTTTGTCCTCTGTCGTTGTCGGGATTATCTGGGGATACATCTATCACCCGCAAATCGGTATTCTGAACTTCTTGCTTGATGGGGTTGGCCTTGATAGCTGGAAGAAAGCTTGGCTCTCCGATCCGAAAGTATCGATGTTCGCACTGATGGTGCCGATCATCTGGAATTATATTGGTCCTTACATGATTATGTTCATTGCTGCCTTACAAAATATTTCTCCTGAAATTGAAGATGCTGCCCAGTTGGATGGTGTCGGACCGGTTCGTAAGTTATTTGCGGTCACACTGCCCATGATCTGGGATACAGTGAAGGTAGCGATCGTGCTTTGTATTTCGGGCTCCTTGAAGGCGTTCGATCTTATCTATGTCATGACAGGCGGCGGCCCAGCGCATTCCACGGAATTGCTGGCTTCCTATATGTATAACAGTACGTTCAATGTGTACCGTTTCGGTTTCGGTAGCGCGTTATCCACAGCGATTATTATTCTTAGCTTGCTGCTGATCGTGGGCAGTCAATATCTAATGAAGCGAGACTATCGTTAGGCAGATCGAACCATTATCATTCATCTCTTGTAGGAGGGACATCTATGAAGCAGGTTGTAGCGATGCAGACGGGTTTTCCCGCTGGAGCTAAACAACGTAAAGTATGGACGCGCGGTGCCATCAATGCCGTTCTTTCCTTATATGCACTGGTTACGTTGTATCCATTAATATGGTTATTTATTAGTGCCGTTAAATCAAATGAAGAGTTTTATTCCCGGCCTTTTCTGCTGCCGACCGTCTGGAAGTGGGATAACCTGGTCCGTGCATGGAAAGTTTCGGGAATGGGGCTCTCCTTATGGAACTCCACAGTTGTAACGGTGGCTTCCTTAGTACTTACGCTGATTCTAGGCGCATTAGCGGCCTTTGTGATCGCGCGGTTTGAGTTTAAATTGAAGGCATTCTTCACAGGACTGTTCCTGCTAGGCATGCTCATTCCGATTCACAGCACACTAGTACCTCTATTTATTATTATGAAAAAAATAGGGCTGTTGAACACGTACGGCGCGCTTATTTTGCCCTATGTTGCATTCGAACTACCTTTAGCGATCTTCATTGTAGCTGCGTACTTAGTCAGTATTCCAAAAGAAATCGAAGAGGCCGCGCTTATTGATGGTACGGGCTACTGGGGCATTTTCTTCCGCATGATGCTCCCGCTAAGTGTACCTGCGCTTTCAACCGTTGCCATTCTGGGCTTTCTGCGATTCTGGAATGACTTTGCTTTCGCTCTTGTTTTCATTAGTAAGCCTGCACTCAAAACCGTACCGCTTAGCTTATCCGCCTTTGCAACAGGCTACATGACGGATTACGAATTGACGATGGCTGCGCTTGCGATTGCTGTGCTTCCAACGATTATCGTGTTCTTGCTGTTCCAGGAGCAGATCATGAAGGGTATGACGGCTGGTGCGGTGAAGGGATAGGTGCTACCAGCACCTATTGCCAGGCCGGCGGCAGTCCTATCTAACAGAATAAATTGTAGTGATGTGAAATAGACTTACAGATGCGAGTTTTGTATCTGTAAGTCTATTTTTATGAAGAAGTGTGCAAAAAGGAAAAGTAACATAGAGGTTTCTCACCTCGTGCGCCTCTCGGTCACACGTCGGCTGTCAAAGAGAGCAGGAGGGTGGAGTGTAAGAGTGGAAAGGTAGAAGGTAGAAGGTAGAAGGTAGAAGGTAGAACGGTAGAACGGTAGACCAGCAACAACAAGATATATGCGCCGATCAGCGCAATAGATGGAAAATATCCAGTTATATCTACCTAATTCTCTCAAAAAAGGAAGATAACTGGATTTTCTCCATCTATTTTTGGGCATTTTCAATGAAATCGTAACAATCGTCTTAATTAGATGGACATTTTCCATTTATTTCATTTTATAAGCTGAAATGCACGAAATTAGATGTAGTTTTTCCAGTTAATCGTCCAAACGAATGAGTCGAATTATCACATGCAAACCGTGCCCAGTCAGTCGATCTCTACATGCATATTTTATCACTTCATCAAAGGCACACACGTTATTCTTCGCAACAATCAGCATTAGTCCGAAATCTCCGAATTAAAACAGGGAATTCTTTATAAAAAAGTCAATTAGTCCGATTCTGCCGAATTATTTACCTATTTTCCTTGTGCGGGAGTTGCTTGGGTCGTTTTAGTTAGGCTATTTCGGACTAACTAAGATTTGTTGGCGCAGATAGCAAGATTAATTCGATGAAATCGGTCTAATTGGCGATGGGAGAGCAAGCCAACGCTACGATTTCCCCTTGCGGGTCATCTCTGCAAGTGAAACCCACTGCTCATCGGTCACCTCGAGCAGATCGTTGAACTGCCCGGCGCCTTGCAGCCACTCGCCGCCGTCAATCGTGATCACTTCGCCGTTAATATACCCGGCGAAGTCCGAAATCAGATAAGCGGCGAGGTTCGCCAGCTCATCTTTTTCCCCAACGCGCCCCAGCGGGACGCGGTGCAAGAGCTTCTGCGACAGCTCGGGCGTGGGAGCCAGTCGGCTCCACGCGCCGTCGGTCGGGAACAGCCCCGGCGCGATCGCGACTTGCCGGATCCCGTACCGTGCCCACTCGACGGCGAGTGAGCGGGTAAGGGCAAGCACGCCGGCCTTTGCGGCGGCGGATGGCACGACAAAGGCGGATCCGGTGGAGGCGTAGGAGGTGACGATGTTCAGCATCGTACCGCCTACACCTTGCTCGATCCACCTTTTACCTAGCTCCAACGTGGTGTAGAACGTCCCGTGGAGCACAATGTTCAGCACCGCATCGACGGCTCGCGGTGATAAGTTCTCGGTCGGGCTGGCAAAGTTGCCCGCCGCATTATTGATCAGCACGTCGATGCGACCGAAGTGCTGTTCCACGGCCGTGATCATGGCAGCAACCTGCTGCGGATCACGGACATCACAGGGATGGTAGAACACATCCCCACCGTCAGTGCTCATTTCTGCCGCTGCTTTCGCCAGCACTTCTTCTCGTCTACTCGTGATAGCCAGCTTAGCGCCGAGCGACAGGAATTTCTCACCCATCGCGCGGCCAAGCCCCGTGCCGCCGCCAGTAATAAGTACGACTTTATCTTGCAGTAATGCGCCATCGAACATTGGATTCACGCTCCTATTTGAAATATAGAGTGTATATGCTGCACTTAATAAGTAGGCTATACTTTTCCATAAACACGGTGAGAAGTCCTAGAGGGGCGGGGGAGTCGTTTATTTTACCTCATGGGTATGGTTATTAATCTCATGAAATCTTTATGTCTTTGATATTGCAGATAGCGCTTACATTAATGCAGATAACTCATGTTCTCACACCAGTAACCTTGCTGTCCAGTACCTATAGACGCATTGTCACGGCGCACAATCCCTTAACTTTATGTTGTGCAGAAATCCAAGAACAGTTGAATTGACCTTTGTAATGTTGTATTCTAGTCAATAAAAATTAGAGACAGAGGAGTGGCAAGAGTGGAGATTAAAGTAGACGATTTATCCGGTTCAGAAGTAAGAGCGCTCATTATGGAGCACCTTCTACATATGCAATCACTATCCCCGCCTGAGAGTACACATGCGCTAAATTTGGATGGATTGAAAAAGCCGGATGTGACATTTTGGAGTGGTTGGGAACAAGGAGAATTAGTTGGTTGCGGAGCGATGAAAGAGCTGGACAGTCAACATGGCGAGTTAAAATCAATGCGAACATCCTCCGCGCATCACAGAAAAGGAGTCGCGAAGCGAATTCTTGAACACATTATTAATGAAGCGAAGCAACGCGGCTATACGCGACTAAGCTTGGAAACGGGCTCTATGGAAGCATTCGAACCAGCTAGAAAGCTATATGAAAATTTCGGGTTTTCCTACTGCAAACCGTTCGCGAATTACACGGATGACCCGCTCAGTTCATTTATGACGTTGGAATTATAAGATCATTATAGTGGAGACCTTCAGGATGATGCTGGGGGTCTCTTTTTCATTGTTACTGGAGTCCGGAATCTCCAGAATGAATAAAGCGAGGGGGTAACGCTATTAGCAGGGGTGAATCATTTTGAGAGCCATCTTTATCCGCAATGTACCAAAAGAGGAGGTCTTATTCGACCTCCCCATCAATCCCCACCATTAATCCACCAAAACAAACTTCTCCAGCACATGCCTCACACCATCGTCGTTATTGCTCTTCGTCACGAAGTTCGCCAACGCTTTCAGCTCAGGCAGGGCATTCTCCATGGCAACGCCAAGGCCAGCAACTTCAAGCATTTCCCGATCGTTCCATGCATCGCCAAGTGCAATTACTTCATCTAATGAGCATCCGATGTGCTCAGCAAGGAACGTGATCGCGTGTCCTTTTGTACCTTCCTTATGCATGAACTCCAAATAGTGCGGTTTGGATTTCGTGATATGCAGTTTATCACCCAGTAGAGGGAGGAGCTCCTCACGGATTTGGTCACAAACCTCCGGTGTATCTACGATCAGCAGCTTGGGCTGAGGGATATGGATCCATTGACGCAAATCACCAATAATATAAGGTGTCTTGGACAAGCTTACATATTTTTTAATCTTATCGTTATCCTCAGCTGCATAAAGCTCATCCCCATGGTAAAGCTGAAGATGATAGTTGTTCTTCTCGCAGTAATCAAGCAGGAATTGTGCACTTTCGACAGGCACAGTGCGCTCGTACAGGACTTTCTCGTCTAGTAAATTTTTAATTAAAGCCCCTTGATACGTAATGATGGGGACGTTGAGTCCGATGTGATTAGCAATTTTGGCAGCAGAAGGGAAGCTTCTTCCTGTGGCGATGGTGACCGTTACCCCTTTGGCAACAGCTTGATGCATAGCCTCAACCGTCTCTTGTGAAATCGTCAAATCATCACGCAATAGCGTATCATCCAAGTCAGCAGCAACTAATTTATACGTCATGTTTCTCACCGATCCTATTCATCTTCTCTATTAAAATTCTGCTAATAGCATACCCGAATTGTTAGCGAATTGCTACAATAAGCACATAGGTTTTAGCTAAAAGGAGGCACTTTCACGATGACATCCCCCTACACGAATGACTTGGAAAAATGGCTTAGAGCGCATGCAAATGCGGAAAATGCACCAAGTATGGAAGCGTATATGAAGAATCATTTTCCATTCCTCGGGATTCGTAATCCGGAGCGCGTTGCACTGACCAAACAATTCACGAAGGAGCATGGCTTTCCGAAAGGGGAGGAGGCTGTTCGCGTCGCCCAAGAGCTGTGGTCATTGCCAGAGCGGGAGTTCCACTACACGGCTATTATGATGCTACTGCAAGTTAGGAAAACGGTGAACGCTGAGCACATTGACCTGCTGGAGCATTTCATCGTAACCCAATCCTGGTGGGACACGGTCGATACGATTGCGGATCACTTAATCGGTTTTCATCTCCAACGATTTCCCGAGCTGATTCCTGCTTATGTAGAGAAATGGTTAGCTTCCAATAATATGTGGCTGCAACGAACCGCTATTCTTTTTCAGTTGAAGTATAAAAAGAAGACCGATGTACCGCTGCTGTTTCACTGTATCACGACGATGGCTGACTCGAAGGAGTTCTTCATTCGCAAAGCGATTGGATGGGCACTACGCGAGTATTCCAAGACGGATGCTGAAACGGTACAATCGTTTGTTGCTAGCCATGATTTGTCACCCCTAAGTGTACGTGAGGCACTGAAGGTAATTCACAAAAAATAAGCAATTACTGGGATCTAGTTGAAATTGTTGACATTGAGAATCATTTTCATTATTATTAGTTGAGAATCAATATCATACATAAATAGATACTCAGGAGGGTCCACCGTGCCACGTTTCAACACAACCAAAACTACTAAAGTTACATTCACAGTCCTTTCAGTGTGCATGGCAGCTCTACTCGCAACAGCTTGCGGAAGTAACAAAGATGCAGCAAGCACAACAACACCAGCAACTTCAACTGCTCCGGCAGCTACTGCAGCAGCGACAGCAACACCTGCGCCTGCTGTTGATAAAGTTTTAAAAGATAGCATGGGTCACGATGTTAAGGTTCCAGCTAACCCGAAAGCAGTTATCGCGTCCTACTTGGAAGATCCGCTTCTTGCACTAGGTATTAAACCGATTGTTCAATGGTCTGTTAAAGAAACAACCGTACAAGACTATTTGCAAACGCAGCTAGCTGGTGTTCCTACCATTGCGTCCACTCTTCCGGTGGAATCCATATTGAAAGTTACCCCGGATTTCATGATCGTTGGCAATGAGTCAGCGGTTGAGAAAGGTCTATATGAGCAGTACTCCAAAGTTGTACCGACATTTGTGCTTGGCAACGAAGTAATAGCGGACTACCGTAAGACGCTTTTGAAAATGGGCGAAATTCTTAATAAAACAGATGCAGCGAACGCAGCACTGAAGAAATATGATCAAAAAGTAACAGATACAAAAGCAAAGCTTGCTCCAATTATTGGCGATAAGAAGGTTGCCATTCTATGGGTAACGAATAAAAACTTTTATGTCGTTAACGGTAAAGTTGCCAGCGGCGCGGTTGCTTACGGCGATCTTGGTTTGAAATTGCCTAATATTTTGGCTGTACTACCAGAAGCAAAAGCCAATTGGGTACCAATTTCACTAGAAAAACTTGCTCAATTAGACGCGGATTATATTTTCTTGGTTAACAGCGATAAAGGTCAAGCAGGTAACTTGGAAGATCCACTATGGAAGAACGTTCCTGCAGTTAAATCAGGCAAAGTATTCGAAATAGACAAAACAAGTAGCTGGTTATACAACGGTGTAATCGCTGGTGAGCGCGTAATGGACGATATCGTTAAACTTATTAAATAATTGGGGGTTAGGGTATGACGGGGTCAAAAAGTCAAGTTCCCGCAATCCATCCTCCTCTGAAATCACGTCCACTTGCTGCATCAGCTATTATTTTTGGTGGACTGGCCTTGTTGCTGATTAGCCTGATTGCCTCCATTTCGGTTGGGGCAGCAGATATCTCTTTCGGGCAGGTATGGCAAGCCATCTTTCAATTTAATGGGGATTCAACTCAGCATTTGATCATTCAACAATTAAGGCTTCCACGAGCAATCGCTGGAGCTTTAGTCGGGGCTGCTTTTGCTGTGGCAGGGGCGATTATGCAAGGTGTTACACGCAATCCGTTATCGGACCCGGGTATTCTCGGTATCAACGCAGGTGCAGGCTTCATGCTTGCCCTGTGTTTTGCCTTTTTACCGCAACTGCCATTTCATTATGTCATTCTATTCTCATTCCTCGGTGCTGCAATAGGAACGGGACTTGTCTATGGCATTAGTGCGTTGGCTAAGGGTGGCGTCACACCTGTTCGAATCGTTCTGGCGGGGTCTGCTGTCAGTGCCTTACTTGTGGCACTCAGCGAAGGGATTGCGATTACCTACCATATTGGTCAGGATCTCGCTTTTTGGTTTGCAGGAGGAGTGGCGGGTACGAAGTGGTTGCAAGTTGATATTATGGCACCTTGGATTATCGTTGCCTTATTAGGTGCAATGTTCATCTCACCTTGGATTACGCTGTTAAGCATGGGAGAAGATGTTGCAACAGGTCTCGGTCTACGCACGGGACTTGTGAAGTTAGCAGCTTTCGTGCTGGTTCTAGTCCTCGCAGGTGCAGCAGTGGCAACAGTAGGAGCTATCGGATTCATTGGTCTTATTATTCCGCACGTTGTTCGTTATCTCGTAGGTGTTGATTATCGTTGGATCATCCCGACTTCTGCCGTATTAGGCGGGTTGTTGGTTGTACTGGCGGATATCGGAGCTCGCATGGTCAATCCGCCATTTGAAACACCTATAGGTTCCATTATTGCTCTAATTGGCGTGCCCTTCTTCCTCTATCTAGCGCGTAAAAAGGGGAGGGATTAGAAAGTGGCATCTATGCAACCAGGAAGCATCAAGAAGCCGAGATTGGCTAAAGCGATCGCGGTGATGTCAATTTTAATCGTCCTCATTATTATTGTTTTTATTATAAGTATGAATACTGGCGTAATCCGTTTGAGCCCGCTTGAAGTGCTGCGAACATTTTTTGGAGGCGGTACTGCGAAACAAAGCATCATTCTATGGGATTTTCGACTTCCACGCATCGTGATTTCGATCCTGGTAGGAGCGGGCTTAGCGGTATCTGGAGCGATCCTGCAAGGGATTTCGCGGAATATGTTAGCTGACCCAGGAATTCTGGGCATTAATGCAGGAGCGGGACTGGCAATCATTCTGGTCGTATCCTTTTATCCCAATAATGTTGGGGCACCGTTATTCTTCATGCCGATGATCGCTATGCTGGGCGCGGGTTTGGCTGCTTTCTTAATCTATACGCTTTCGTATGTCAAAGGTAAAGGAATCTCATCATCCCGTTTGCTCCTTGTAGGTATCGCGGTTTCCGCAGGTATTGCTTCCCTGATGATGGTTCTTAGCATTCGCTTGGATCCGACCGATTTTCAGTTCGTTCAGATCTGGTTAGCGGGAAGTATTTGGGGAACTAACTGGAAGTTTGTTGTCGCTTTATTACCTTGGATCGTCATTCTTATTCCATACGTCATATACAAAGCCAATGTGTTGAATGTACTGAATCTAGGAGAGATGACGTCCATTGGGCTTGGGATAAGAATGGAACGGGAACGACTTGGATTGCTGGCAGCAGCTGTTGCGCTGGCAGGCGCATGTGTCGCTGTCGGTGGTGGCATTGGCTTCGTAGGATTGATAGGGCCACACTTAGCACGAAGGTTAGTTGGACCCAAGCATCAATTCTTGATTCCAGCTTCGGCACTCACGGGAGGGTTGCTGCTGATCGTCGCGGATACGATTTCTAGGGGAATGTTTCAGCCAACAGAGGTTCCGACGGGGATAGTGGCCGCTGTTATTGGAGCGCCATACTTTCTGTACTTATTAGTTCGAACGAGATCTTCGTAAGAAGACAAACATAGAAATCCACAGTAGGCTTGTTAGCCTGTTGTGGATTTTTTTTATTTTATCTGCCATATAGGAAATGTTAGGTAACATAACGCATATATTAATATGATAAATATTTGTTATATATATTGACATAAACATTACATTAGTTTAAAGTAATTAAAATTCTTCTCTAGCGCGCTGGCGCCTACGAGAGGCAAAGGGAGAGATGGGAGATGGCTCACATGCGAACGAATGATTTGTTGGCACGATTACCGAAGGTCGATCTTCATTTACATTTGGATGGAAGTGTGAAGCCCGAGACGATTTTGGAGCTCGCTCTCGAGCAAGGCATATCACTTCCTGTTTATGACAAGGATGGGCTGATCCCGCATATGCGCGTGACGGACAATTGCGGAAGTCTGATTGAATACTTAGGGAAATTCGATTTTACGACACGCTTCCTACAAACAGGTGCGGCTTTAGAGCGTGTGGCTTATGAAGTTGTTGAGCAATCCGTGGAGCATAATTGTCGTTACGTGGAGGTGCGCTTCGCGCCTCAACTGCATCGCCATATGGGATTAACGCTGGAAGAGACATTCTACTACGTCACGCAAGGATTAAAGCGCGCGAGGCGCGATTTTGGAACGAGATTCGGCGTCATTGCCATTTGTATGCGGAATCACCCCTGTGCAGATAATTTGGAAGTCATTGAAGCAGCAGCCAAGTTCGTAGGGAAGGGTGTAGTTGCTGTTGATTTGGCTGGGGATGAAGCGAATTATCCGCCTGAATTTTTCCGAGAAGTGTTCGCTAGATCACATAAGCTGGGCATTCCTGTTACCATTCATGCCGGGGAGGCAGCGGGTGCGGTTAACGTCTACGAGGCGGTCACACATCTAGGGGCATCACGAATCGGGCATGGGGTAAGACTTCGTGAGAATGCCGCTATTCTGGAGATGATCAAAGATCGTCGTATTCCATTGGAAATGTGTCCGATCTCCAATATACAAACAAAGGCTGTGGCTTCGTGGGAGGCGTATCCGATCCGGGAGTACTTGGATCAAGGTTTGATCGTAACCATCAACACCGATAATCCAAGTGTTTCGGGAACCGATATTACGAAAGAGTATCGCACAATTGCCGATCGCTTCGCTTTTACAACACCAGAGCTAGTGAAGTTGATCATGAATGGTGTGGAGGCCGCTTTTATGGATGAACACGATAAAGGGATTTTCAGAGGAGAGATGGAAGCTGAGCTTATCAGCCTGGGTGTATATAATTAAATGAAGGTAGAAGAGATCTGTTGCGATTACGCAGCAGTTTTTTTTGTGCACACGAGGAAAGCGAAGCTTGCCCGAAGTCGAAATCGAAGTTGAAGTTGAAGTCGAAGTTGAAATCGAAGTCGAAGTGGAAGTTGAAGTTGAAATCGAAGTCGAAGTTGAAGTTAAAGCCAAAGCCAAAGCCAAAGCCAAAGCCAAAGCCGAAGCAAAGTTAACGGCTAAGCCAAAGCGGAAGTCAAAGACAAAGTCAAAGTCAAAGTCAAAGTCAAAGTCAAAGTCAAAGTCGAAGCCCAAGTCAAAATCAAAAATCAAAAATCAAACCCCAACCCGAACCCCGAACCCCGAACCCGAACCCGAACCCCAATCCCAATCCCAAATCAAAAGCAAAGCCCCACCCCCACCACGCAGGATTGGTTGTTGGTTTATTAGGGAATATTCTCTGGGAAATGCAAATAGGCAACCTTTTCTCCCCATTTATCCTCCAAATTAGCAAATGCGTGCAAAAAGGCAACCTTTCTTTCGAATTTCAAGGAAATATCATCTAAACACACGAAATTGATGCCTATTTGCATCAATTTCCAAAAAAAACAAGTGAAATCCACTGTCAAAACTGCTCTTTTGCATTTTTGACAGCTCCCAACCCAACCAACTCAACCAACCCAACCAACTCAACCAACTCAACCATCGCAACCCCAACCCCAACCCCAACCCCAACCCCAACCCCAACCCCAACCCCAACCCCAACCCCAACCCCAACCCCAACCCCAACCCCAACCCCAACCGCAACCCCAACCCCAACCCCAACCCCAACCCCAACCGCAACCGCAACCGCAACCGCAACCGCAACCGCAACCGCAACCGCAACCGCAACCGCAACCGCAACCGCAACCCCAACCCCAACCCTAGGCGTTACCCACAAGGCATCCTAGCCAAGTGAATAACTGGATTCCCTACAGCTAATTCCAGCCAGATCACGCATTTTCGCAGACTAACTGGATTTCCTCCCGTTATTTCAGGATTATTTCGCCAAAAAGTGCTTTCCAAGCAAATTTAAATGTAGGAAATCCAGTTAAACTCCCAATAGGCTAGTTTTATCCAGAATTAGATGTAGGAAATCCATTTATTGCCCAAAAGCTACCCGGCCTAAGCAGTTGATACTGTCCCTTACCCATTTGAAAAGCTGATAAATGATGTAGCAGCGATATTACGTGGGCTTAGCATGTAAATTAGCTATAATTCTGGAGAAACGCTACGCTCCAAGAGAGACGGCGTAGACGTTTATGTTCAAGGAGATATCGCTTATGTTAAAATAAGGGATATTTTCAAATCCTTGAAGTCGGAGGTGCAATTGTCATGGAGTACTATAAACAACTTAGACAGTTCGTGGGGCATCGTCCCATTATTTTGCCTGGAGCAGTCGTGATCTTGGTTAATGATCTTGGGCAGGTCCTCTTACAACAAAGGCCGAATGAGACCTGGGGGCTGCCAGGAGGACTTATGGATTTGGGTGAGTCATTAGAAGATACTGCTCGACGGGAATTTTATGAAGAAACAGGTTTAACAATTGGGGCCTTAACATTAGTAGGTGTGTTCTCTGGCGCTCAGTATCATTACACGCTTTCCAATGGAGATGAATTTTATGCCGTAACTACGGCATATATGGCGCGTGAAGCTACAGGTGAGCTAGCCATGGAAACGGCTGAAACCCGAGATTTGCAATACGTTGATTTGCACAATTTACCGGAAGCGCTGGGGCAAGTATATAGGGATAGCATAGAGGCTTATTTGCAAAGTAGCTCAAAACACTAGGAGGCGAACATCGTGATGGTATCGTATGGTATCGTTCTTGTCTATGTTTTGTACATGTTATTCAAAAGTTACAGAGCGAATATAGCTAAGAAACAGGTTGGGACAGTTACGCTCGTTGGGTATAGCGACTACCAAAAAATATTCATTACGCTGCTGAGTTTGTTTTTCTTACCTTTTATTGTCACGTTAGATAGTAATGGGAAGTATGGGGTGTTATTCCTCCTTATTCTCCTGTCAGCCTTGCTGGATCGTACGTATCTTGGAAATAACGGCATTAAGGTAAACGATACTTACATTTCAAAAGAAGATATTCTCCATTACTATATGGTTGAAGGAAGAGTCAATCAATTCGAGATTTTTGTAAGAGGTAAATTAGACGTGGTAAGAATTACAGTCAATAAGCGGAAAGTGGAAAAACCGTTAGAGGAAATATTGGCAGAATGGAAGCCGGTAGGGTAGTATCGTAGTATAAAAAATAATAAATAAAAAAGGGGTCTCATTGGGCTAATGGCAAAGAAAATGGATACGGTATCCGTTCTCGCCATTTATAAGCCTAGCTTTTCAAAAATTAAGGGAGGCCTGCATACCATATGGATACTTATATCATTACGGGCGGTTCCAAAGGCCTTGGCGCTGCCATTATCCGGCAGTTGCTCGAGCAAGGCGCTGCGGTTCACTGCATTTCCCGCAGCGAGAACGAGACCTTGCGCCAAGAGGCGCTGCGCATGGAAGGTCGGCTGACCTTCCACGCTTACGACTTGGCGCAAACCGAAGGCATCGATTCGCTCATGGAGCGAATCCTTGCGAAACCAGTTGGCGTGGCGTCGGTCACGCTCATCAATAATGCGGGCATGATCGAGCCGATGGTCTCGATCGGCCGAGCAGCCCCAGACGACCTGCAGCGCAGCCTGCAGGTCAATCTCGTCGCACCCGCGGTGCTGACGAACAGCTTCATTCGGCTCACGCAAGCGTGGCCGATCGTGAAGCGGGTCGTCGGCATCTCCTCGGGCGCGGGGCGCAAGCCCTACCCCGGCTGGGGTGCCTACTGCACCGCCAAAGCCGGGCTGGACATGCTGACGCGCTGTGTCGGCGTCGAGCAGTTGAACCAGCCGCACCCGGTGCTGATTTGCAGCGTGGCACCGGGTGTGGTGGACACCGATATGCAGCGGGAGATTCGCGCTGCCTCGGAAGAGGACTTCCCGCAGGTGGGCCGGTTCGTCCAGCTTCAAGAGCAGGGGGAGCTGCGCTCCCCTGAAGAAACCGCCAAGCAGCTGTTGCACCTGCTGCACGCAAATGCATTCGAACAAGGCGAGATCGCCGACTTGAGAACGAAAGAGCCCGCGTCGTAATCCGACACGGGCTCTTTCTATCACATTGACCTATTGAATGCTGCCGCTAACCCTACCACCAGATGAAAGCTCAGAGGTGCAGAACTTGCAGCGTGATGCTTGCGCTGGAATTTCAGATAAGCAATGAGGACAATCTTTGGTTGTAACTGCTTTTTCCTTCGGTGCTTCCTTCTTGCGGAACTTGCCGATTTGACGAACAACCATGAAGATAACGAATGCCACGATTAAGAAATCCAAGAATGTTGATAGGAATTGACCATATCGAAAGACAGCGGTGCTCTTGGCAGCATCTGCAAATGTCTCATAATGTTTCCCATCCAACGCAACATACAAATCATTGAAATTCACTTTGCCAATGAGCAAACCAACGAGCGGCATGACCAAATCATTCACAATGGACGTAATGACTTTACCGAAAGCCCCTCCGATAATAACCCCGACTGCAAGATCGAGCATGTTTCCTTTGAATGCAAAATCTTTGAATTCTTTTAGCATGATATACCCCCATGAGACTATAATTAGATAGCATTGTACCATAGTTAATAGAGACCAAACAAATATGCTTCCATTAGCTATGGAGGTTATTTTATCTATAGGCAGGGGTGCTTCATCTACGACTTATCTATGCTTTTACGGCGACAATTTCCTTCAAAGCCTGAACAAGCACCGCATTGTCTTCGGAAGTTCCAATCGAAATTCGTACATGATTAGGAAGATTCCAACCTCCACCATACCGAACGATAACCCCGCGACTCATCAAATTATCATAGATAGATTTAGCTTGTGTTCCTAGATCCACAAGTACGAAATTACTCATGCTTGGTGTAAAAGGGATGGCTAGCGCAAGCAATTCGGTGTAAAGCTCCTCCCGCACCTTCACATTATTCGTACGTGTTGCTTCAAGATGCTGATCATCCTTGAGTGCAGCTACGGCGCCAACTTGTGCGAGCGTATTTACATTGAAAGGTTCTTTGACCTGGCGAATCCGTTGCAGAATACCTGCATCTGCGATGCCATATCCCACACGTATGCCTGCTAAGCCATAGATTTTCGAGAATGTTTGCAGCACAACAACAGGATAGCCTTCTCTTACTAGCGTAAGCCCATCGCAGTAATCATCAGCCGTAACGAAATGGCTATAAGCACCATCGAAGATGACCAGCACATGTGAAGGTAAGCTCTTTACAAGTCGATGCAGGTCCGTTTTGGTCATATAAGTGCCCGTCGGATTATTCGGCGAACAAATATAGAGCATTTTCGTGCGTTCTGTGACAGCCGAGAGAATCGCTTCTACTTCATAGCGATAATTCTCCCCAAGCGGTACGTGAATGATGCTGGCTCCCAGTAAGTTGGCTCCGAATTCGTACTCGCTAAATGTGGGGGAGGGCACGATGACTTCATCGCCAGGCTCTAAGTAAGTTTCAGAGAGCAGCGTAATCAGTTCATCACCGCCGTTAGTAACAAGGACTTGATCAGGCGAGAATCCGCGTTTCTCCGCAATAGCTTCTCTAAGACTGACGGTCTCTGCATCTGGATAGCGATGAATGTCAGATAAATAAGCTTGTATAGCCTCGAGAGCTAGAGGGGAGGGGCCTAATGGGTTTTCATTAGATGCTAATTTAGTAACTGATGTGAGCCCGAATTCACGTTGAACTTCCCAAATGGGTTTGCCGGGCGTGTACGGCTTCATTCGTGATAAAATGCTGCGTGGATTGATATTTTCAACACCTGGACCTTCCATGTACAACACTCCTTTTTGTAACAATGCTTTATTTAGATGATACATTAACTTGGTAAAGTAGTAAAGTAAAAATTTGCATATCAGTTAGTAGTAGTTTGGTATATGATACAATTATTAGGTGTTGGTCTGGTAGAAGGGGTGGCAATGGATTGAGGAAAATGAGATTCGGTATTCGTGCCAAAATTATGATTGGATATGCGTTCATCATTTTCTGCTTAACCCTTTCTTTTGTGCTTGTTATTCAACAGTTAGCTGCCATGCAGCGAGATCGCAATTATGTGATTGAGCATGATTTTGCCGTCAATAGAGAGTCGAATCTTCTTGAAAAATATGTTATGGATATGGAAAACGGGCAAAGAGGGTATTTACTCACGGGGGAAGCTAAATATTTAGAGCCTTATACGACCGGGCAGACCAAATGGAGAGATTCCTTTAATCAACTGAGAGAGTTGACGAGTGATACGCCAGTCCAAGAGAAAAATTTAATCGCGCTCAAGGAATCAATCGAAAATTGGCTTATACAAACTGGCGGGACCTTACCGACGATGAGGAATGGTCTTGAGAATGAGAGTTATTTTAATTTCACCTTCTTTATTACGCATCAAAATATTCTAGATATTCGCTCGCAATTAAGTCGATTTCGCAGCCTTGAAATGGGATTCGTGAAGGAGCGAGCGGCACATCTGGATGCACAAAATGAAATGTTGATCAACTCCTTATTTGTTATGTTGGGAGTGGTGCTCATTTTTTCGTTGTTAGCGGCACTACTTATTTCGAGATCCATTGTCGGGACGATCAAGCAGGTTACCAAGAGCATCATTAAGCTGAGCACTATGAAGCGGGATCGTTCGAAGCGCATTCATGTCACGATGAATGATGAGGTGAAGGATCTAGCCGACGCAACCAATGCGTTGCTAGAGAGCCAGGAAGAAATTGAGTGGCAGCAGCGGAAGTTGACAGAGGTCGTCCATATGCTGCAAGGTATTTCTGATTTGGAAACGCTAGGGACATCGTTTATTCGCAAAGCAGCGGAATTATTTGGAGCTTCCTTCGGTGTTTTCTATATTCGAAGCGTGCATGAAGCAAAGGCTGGCATGATGAAATTGGCGACCTATGCGGCGATGGAGGAAAGGGCTGAAGCTGGTAAACCTTTTTTTTATCTGGGTGAAGGTCTGATTGGTCAATGTGCGATTGAGAAGCGAATTGTACATCTCACACATGTCCCCGAAACGTATATCCTTTTAAAATCAGGACTGGGGTCAGCGAGTGCCCAAAGTGTTCTCATTGTTCCGATCATCCATAATCAAGAAGTCATCGCTATCATGGAGCTAGCTTCTTTTGATAAATTTACGTCGCTTCAGTTGAGCCTGATGGATGATATCTTAGAGGTGCTAGGAACAATCGTGCACAGCGTGCAAACGCGTGTTGAGGTTGAGCGTCTTCTTCGTGAGTATCAGGTTATGACCGAAGAACTTCAAAGTCAACAAGAAGAATTGCATCTGACTAATGAGCAGTTAGAGGAAAGGAATCGCTACGCGGATGAAAGGTCGAGGGAGCTCGAACACATGAAAGTCTCCTTTGAAGAGCATGCCATTCAGCTGGAGCTGAGTTCGCGGTATAAATCCGAATTCTTGGCGAACATGTCACACGAGTTGCGAACGCCTCTTAATAGTATACTGATTCTTTCGCAGATGCTTCAGGAGAATAACAGCAAGACCTTAACGCATGATGAGCAAGAGTATGCTCGTGTTATTCATTCTTCGGGCAATGATTTACTGCTCCTTATCAATGATATTTTGGATTTATCCAAAGTTGAAGCTGGTAAATTAGATATTCATATCGGTGAGTTGCGTGCAGATTGGCTCCCTGAGCTCTTATTAAGTCAGTTCGAGAAGGTCGCAGAACAACGAAAGCTTACATTTCGGATCGAGATGGATGCTCAAGTGCCCAAAATATTTTATACAGATGAACAAAGGCTCAGTCAAATTATCAAAAATTTGCTTTCTAATGCTTTTAAATTCACGCATGAAGGCTCTGTTCACGTGGAATTTCGCATGTGTAGCGTGGAACAAATTGTGGAACTATTGCCTTCGGCTATGCACATGCAGGTTATGGCAGTATCCGTTAAGGATACGGGTATTGGTATACCAACTGACAAGCAAGAAGTCATCTTCGAGGCTTTCCTTCAGGCCGATGGCACAACGAATCGCAAATATGGAGGGACAGGGCTGGGGTTATCAATCAGTCGGGAATTAGCCAGACTCCTTGGAGGTTGTATCCAGATGGAGAGCGTGGAAGGGCAAGGAAGTACATTTACGTTATATGTGCCTTCACTGCCTCCTTTATTAGAGGGAATGAACGCTTCGCATAAGGAAGTAGCGGTGGCAACAGCTAGCACGCTTGGTGAATATTTTATTCGAGACAACGGTAGCATTCCTGCGCTCGAGGATGCCAGTAGCAATCGTTTTAAAGGACGAAAAGTGCTGGTTGTAGATGACGATGTGCGTAATGTATTTGCACTTTGTAATGCATTTGAACAAGAAGGTATTATCGTGAGTGTTGCTCAAAATGGACAAGAATGTCTAGAACTATTGGCAAAGGATCCTAGTATTGAGCTTATTCTCATGGATATCATGATGCCGGTGATGGATGGTTATGAAGCGATGCGTCTCATTAGAAAAAATAATCACTACGCGGATGTGCCGATCATCGCACTTACGGCCAAAGCCATGAAACAGGATAGAGAAATCTGCTTGCAGGCTGGTGCATCTGACTATATTAGCAAGCCGCTGCATGTCAACCAGCTTCTCTCGCTTATGCAAGTTTGGTTGAGTAAATAAACCAGAAAGACCTTTAACTACCTCCCGATCGTGGAAGTGGTCAAAGGTCTTTTGTATTAATGGACATTACGTTCTGTAGATACTTCGAAATGATAAATTGTGTTGCGCGTCAATACACGGAAATCCGATCCGTCTTGATCAATCGCTTGCACACGTGTTGTTTTGAATGGTGTATGTTGCCGAACCCCTGATAACGTCATTGGACATCCTACCTCGGTCGGGTTCACTTCACGAAATGTTTGCCCTTGAATCTCATCGAAATCGAATCGATCTGACCGATGCTTTGGCGTAATCCCATCCACCTCATAGATTTGCAGTAGCTTTAACAACCTCATTCTGGTCCCTCCCGTCCGCGGTTTCGTTTTTATTATACACGGACACCTCATCTTTGGCGAAGTCTTCAAACCTAACATAAACCTAAAGAAGTCCTCATACTTTCTTAGCTTCCAAAATATACAATTGTTCTATCTGAACCGGGGGTGTTGCGAATGCTGCACACGAAAGTGATCATTGGGGAAAAAGAAGTTCTTATTTTTTTTGAATCCATATACCAAGAATATTCATTCCGAGCCGTTGAAACGATAACGAAGCACTTAAATAATGCTCAGATCAGGGAAGTATTTAATAACCTGGGCTTAGTTCATACGACGAATACAGAAGTAACGCTCTTCTCATTAAATGGAGAGATGGAGACAATTCCAATGTATTAATCGCGGCCTAGCTCTTTCCTTTATTTTTAGCTAAAATGAAGGGGGTAGATTAAGGAGGCAAATACATATGACTGTTATGAAATTAGAACATGTAGGCGTCATGGTAGCGAACTTGGAAGCGTCTATAGCATTTTATGTTACTGTAATCGGACTTAAGCACAAAGGAACGCTGCTTCATACGAATGGCGTTATCCGACTTGGTTTTCTTGGCTTTGAAGGTGCAAATGAAACAGAAGTTGAATTAGTTGAAGGTTACAATGCGAACTTGCCGCAGGAAGGCAAAGTGCATCACTTAGCTTTTACTGTAGATGATATCGATGCTGAATTCTCTAGAATTCAAGCATTAGAGGTTGAACAACTGGATACGGAAATTACTACACTTCCTAACGGTTCTAAGTATTTCTTCTTTAACGGGCTAGATGGCGAGCGAATTGAATTCTTCCAATCGACACGTGGATAGGTTTAATATTTGCTAGATACGGGCATCCTTTTACTAGAGTGATAGATTCTAGCAAAGAGGTGCTTTTTTCATGTCAAAGCGTTGGGTACAAATGATGATTGGCATCACGATACTGGGATTATTCTTCGGGTGGATTCGTCATGTGGATGCAAAGGCCGAACAAGATGCACAGCTATTACTCCGTGTGGCGAAGCCTTTTATGCAATCCAATGAACATATTACCTTTAAATATACAGGTTATTTCGGCACATGTGACGGTGTGAATGCCAAAGTGATGGATGCGGGTGAACGTTTGTCCAACAAGCTTGGCTTTCAATCTTACACGAATGAGCCGCTTTCTTTAAATAGCAGCATCTATACAGTGAAATCAGAAGTTGCTGGAAGTGCAGTCGCGACATTAACCGTCGCTAGTCCACTAGGACAGTCGGCTTGTTATGCTGTATTACGAGTGGATGCGCCGGGAAGCGCGGATCAAGATCAACTTTTGAAATGGCAGGAGCAGATGACCACACAATTGATTGGACAAGGCATTCAGGGTATGTGGAATGTAATGATACAAGGAAGTGCTGCTGAAGACCTTAGCTTATCGAATGACCCTAAGGAGTTCCTAGCTGAGTTAGTCCAAGCTTATAAAGGTAATGTTGTCGAGCGTTACGAAGATGGTACTACCTTCAGTGCATCATTGGTATCATCTGAATTCGAAGCTTCTATACGAAGCGGCAATCAAAAGGTGAACGTTCAAATCGCACTTCATCTAGATACGACTTCGGGCCTCTGGCGCTTAACGATAGGAACACCAATTATTACAATGGAATACTAAACGCGGAAAAGGGTGCAGGGATGCATTCTTTTTTTTTGTTTTAGTACTTGTAGGAACAATTCGAAACAATTGCAATAGTGGAACTTTTCCAAAGGGGTTGTAATTGATTTCTAGGCATGGTACATTAGTCCTCGTTGTTCTGAAGCAAACAACCACGACAAGCGAAATTGAAGTGGACTTGCTTTCAAGCAATGAGGTATGGTAAGATGACGTTCCGACAGACACCGACATAAATTGACAAGAAAAAAGTGCTTGCAATTGAGAAACGATCTGTGGTATATTACTTCTCGCTGCTTCGGTAACACGGTAGCGAACGAAAGAAATTGATCTTTGAAAACTGAACAACGAGTGAGTAAGCACAGTCGAGTAATCGACTATAAAAG
>NZ_JABMKY010000042.1 GCF_013204845.1 Paenibacillus qinlingensis | reverse complement strand
AAGCGTACACACAGCAAGCTCGGCTATTTGTCTCCAGACAAATTTGAATCGCAGTTTTACAAGCAAACAAAACTGATTTCTTAGCTCATTTTTTGTGTCCACTCTATTGACTCAGATACATTTTTCCCCGAAACTCTGATATTAACTGGAGAAAATCCATCTATTCGCTTGTAAACACCTAATAGCGAAAAATTAGATGTATGTTTTCCATTAATCCCTAATTAACAGTGGGGTTTGACCGCCGCCATGCAACGTCGACACCGCGCGCCTAGGATTCGCGAGCGGTTGCAAGGAGATCTGAGGCGTTTTATACGAGTTGCTGCATACGTAATTGCCTGTCACTCCAAATAATGAACTTATCTACGTTTTATCAAGAACTTATCTACGTTCACCAAGAACTTATCTAAGTTTTACCAAAGAACTTATCTACGTTTTATCAAGAACTTATCTACGTTCACCGAGAACTTATCTACGTTTTATCAAGAACTTATCTACGTTCACCAAGAACTTATCTAAGTTTTACGATGAACTTATCTATGTTTTACCAAGATCTCATCTATCTTTTGACCTCAAAATCCAGTACAATAGATCAGGGTCATTCTAGGTAAATTTCGCCAAACTCCGACAATAATCGGATGAACTACATACGTAATAATCATTCATAGCTTGTACTCATTATTCATTTAGGGGGCATATCATCTCATGTACGGAGCACCATTATCCAACAAATCCAAGAAAATTATGCTGCTTGGCTCTGGTGAGCTAGGAAAAGAAGTTATTATTGAAGCACAGCGACTCGGTATTGAGACGATTGCCGTGGATCGTTATGCGAACGCTCCTGCCATGCAAGTTGCGCATCGCAGTCACGTTATTTCGATGTTGGATGGCGAGCAGCTTCGAGCGGTAATCGAGAAAGAACGTCCGGATCTTATCGTACCCGAAATTGAAGCGATCGCGACGTCTGTTCTTGTTGAGCTAGAGAAAGAAGGCTACCGTGTCATCCCGACAGCGACAGCGTCCCGTTTAACGATGGATAGAGAAGGGATTCGACGACTGGCTTCCGAAACACTGGGTTTACGCACTGCCAAATATGAGTTTGCCAATAGTCTGGAAGAATTGCATGCGGCTGTTGCTGTAATCGGGACTCCTTGTGTAATCAAGCCAATTATGAGCTCATCTGGAAAAGGGCAAAGCGTTTGCCGTACGCCAGAAGGTGTAGAAGCTTCTTGGAATATTGCAATGGAAGGCGGACGTGCCAAAAACGCACGTGTGATCGTCGAAGAATTTATCCATTTTGAATCTGAAATTACGTTGCTGACAGTTCGTTCAGTTTCAGGAACAACGTACTGTGAGCCAATTGGTCACATTCAAAAAGACGGTGATTACATTGAATCCTGGCAGCCGCATACGATGTCAGAGCAGCAAATCTTAGATGCACAGCAAATGGCTAAAACGATTACCGACGCACTTGGTGGACACGGTCTGTATGGTGTTGAATTATTCCTAACTGCAGATGGCGTATACTTCAGCGAAGTGTCCCCGCGTCCGCATGACACAGGGATGGTTACGATGGCTACGCAAGATCTCAGTGAGTTCGCGCTTCATGCAAGAGCAATTCTTGGTTTCCCGATCACTGGCGTTCGCTTATTGACGCCAGGTGCCAGTTACACACTGAAAGCCGATCGTGAACAAGTTGAATATACGATTAGCGGCATTGATGAAGCATTATCCGTACCGAATACGCAAGTCCGGGTATTTGGCAAGCCAGAAACCAAAGTAGGCCGACGTATGGCTGTTGCCCTGAGTTCAGGTGAAACTGTGGAAGAAGCACGCAGTCTTGCTAAAGAGGCAGCTAGTAAGCTTACTTTGAATTACAACTAAACTGAATGACTGAAGTGCTGTAGAATGTCTGAAGTCATCATCTGGAGGCAAGCACTATGGAACCTAAAGCAGCAAGACTGTCTCGAACCGTGTTGACAGAAATTATTTTACCAGCGGACACGAACTACCATAACACTGTGTTTGGTGGTCGTGTGATGCAATATATTGATAAAGTTGCTACGATTGCCTCCATGCGCCATTGTCGTAAGAGCGTGGTAACAGCGTCAAGTGATAGTTTGGATTTTTTCGCACCGGTTAAGCTTGGTGAGGCGATTCAGTTGGAAGCATTTGTTACGTGGACGCATCGGAGTTCGATGGAAGTTTATGTGAAGATTGAGTCGGAGAATCTTCTGACTGGTGAGAAAAAACATACAGCCACGTCGTTCCTAACGTTTGTTGCCTTAGATGACGCGGGGCAACCTTGTCCAGTTCCAGGCATTATTGCGGAGACGGATGAAGAAAAAAAGCTGTTCGAATCCGCGGAAGCGCGGTTTACAGCGCGAAAACTTCGTAAGGAAGCCCGACTATAAGTTTTCCATTTGCCTGTTTCAGTTAGCAGTTCCCAACTTGGGAACTGCTTTTTTTCTTTGGGAAGAGTGACAATCTCACAACTTTTTGAATGGTTTAGGAGTCAAATGAAGTGAGGATTGACTGCCTCCATTTTATTTTACAGATAAGGATGAAAATTCAGTGGGACTTGTTGACATGAAACAACGAATAGGCAAACGATTTCCTTTCTTATATAGGCTTCGCGTCCAGCAGCTGATGTTACAACGACGCATCATCAATTTAAATCCCAAAATTAAATATGCTTACGGTAAGAGTGCTCAGCCATTTTCTTACACGGTGAAGAAACACAAATCTATCTTGCGGCGGGTGCTTGGAAATACGGATCCTATTTTACAAGAAAATAAGATCGTGAATTTGAAGATCGCAATTAGAGATGTAGATGGGATTGTGATACATCCCGGGGAGACGTTTTCTTTTTGGAAGCTAATAGGTGTGACTAGTAAAGAAAAGGGGTATATCGAGGGTCTCATGCTGTCTCACGGCGAAGTTCGTGTAGGTACAGGAGGTGGTTTGTGTCAGTTAGCGAATATGTTATATTGGCTTGCTTTGCATACGCCGCTTGTGATTAAAGAAAGACATCATCACAGCTTTGATCTATTCCCAGACGACCGCAGGGTAATCCCATTTGGTACGGGAACGAGCGTATTTTATAATTACGTAGATTTACAATTTTATAATCCAACCGCGAATCGCTTTCAATTTCATCTGGAGGTCACTGAAGCGTATTTAGAAGGAGCGATCAGCTGCGATACGGAATTGCCTTATGATTACCGAGTAAAAGAGAAGAATCACTCGTTCTACCAAACGTCAAACAAGTGGTACAGAGGTAACGAAATTTGGCGGCAACAAATACATAAAAAGGATGATGCTATCGTCGCTGAAGAACTGGTTAACGTGAATCACGCAGAGGTCAAGTATATGAAATCTAACGGAACTCAGGAGAACGAATGAAGAGTGAATATGTCAAGGATTTTCTCATTTTCGGTTGGAAACAAGCGTTATGCTGTATATTTCCTGTTATCATCTTTATGACTTTGGCTGTGTCCAAAGCAGTGCCGTTGCCATTCATGCATCGCTATGATTTCATTTTACTTGTGTGTATACTTGCGCAATTGCTATTGGTATGGACGAGGATAGAGAGCGTAGATGAACTTAAGGTTATTACGGTATTCCACATCATCGGTCTTTGCCTTGAGTTGTATAAAGTACACATGGGCTCATGGTCATATCCAGAAGAGGGTTTGACCAAAATAGCCGGAGTCCCGCTATACAGCGGTTTTATGTACGCCAGTGTCTCCAGTTATGTGTGTCAGGCGTGGAAACGATTTGATTTGCATCTCATTAACTGGCCTAGCAAGTACATGGCGATCTTGGTTTCGATAGGTATTTATGCCAATTTTTTCACTCATCATTTTACATATGATATCAGGTGGATTCTCATTGCATTAATCGTGATTTTGTTTTACAAGTCTCATATTCGATTCACAGTTACAACCCAAACCTATCGCATGCACACGATCCTTTCCTTCATGTTAGTTGCTTTTTTTATTTGGCTCGCTGAAAATATTTCAACCTTTCTTGGCGCTTGGCGCTATCCAGATCAAGAAATTTCTTGGCGGATCGTACATTGGGGTAAAATTAGTTCTTGGTTTATGTTGGTCATTATTACGATCATCATCGTCGCGGAATTGAAGCGTATCAAATATCCAAAGCAAGTGAAAGGTGCGTGAAATAGCAAAACCCCCGGAAGAATGTAGCCTCTGGGGGTTCTTTTTGCAATTCGATTATTTAGCTCCGCCTTCGGCAAGGATAGTTTCCCATATAGCGCCTTTACCGTAAAGATCTTTGTTCACTTTGTCCCAACCACCTAGGTATTCGATATTGAAAAGGCCTGGAGGCGTTGTGTAGTTTTTCTCATATTGCTTAGCGACTTCTGGAAGAACAGAACGGAAGCCTTTGTCAGCGAATACTTTCTGAGCATCAACAGAGAACAAGTAGTCATAGAAAGCTTGAACTGCTGCACGATTACCATGTTTATCGACATATTTATCAATAATAGCAACTGGATTTTCAATGGAAGTCGTGTATTGTGGAATAACTTCAACATATTTCTTACCCGTTTGAATACGAGCAACAAGTTCATTCTCATACGTAATGATCGCATCGCCTACACCTTTATCAAAGGTCGCTAGGGAATCCGCGCCGCTCTTATCGAGAACTTTAATGTTTTTATAAATTTTAGCTACGAGATCTTTGGCTACAGCAGGGTCTTGCTTACCAGCAGCTTCGGAAATTTTGAGTCCAGCACCGTAGACAGCATTGATATCCCATTTAGCACCACCAGATGTACTTGGGTTCGGAATGAGAACTTCAACGCCTGGTTTCGTTAGATCAGACCAATCTTTAATGCCTTTCGGGTTCCCTTCACGTACACCAATAGCGGCGATAGAAGTTGTTACGAAACCTTTTTGTGGCGTTTTTTTCCAGTCATGTGTAATTAGACCTTTTTCCACGATTTTTTGAATATCACCTTCAAGAGAGAGTGGAGCGATATCGGCTTCAAAGCCTTGAATGATAGCTGTAGCTTGTGAGCCGGAAGCTACATAGGACTCTTGGAATTCAACGGTTGTACCGGTTTTCTTTTTATAATCTTCTTTGAATTTTGGTAGGATTACATCAAAGGATTCTTTTAAAATGGAGTAAGCACCGACTGTAATCGTCACTTTCCCGCCATCAGCTTTCGGTGTTGTGCTAGCGGCAGTAGTTGCAGCTGCTGTTGGAGCAGTAGATGGAGCACTAGTACTAGCCGTCTTCGTTGAGCCGGATCCGCAAGCTGTAAGAGCAATACTTGCTGTGAATAAAGCTGCAGTAACTAGGCCAAGCGTTTTGAAATTTTTCATGGTTAACAACTCCCCTTCTTTTCTAAAGCTTATTTGGTATTGGTTATATGAAGACAGGCTGTGGATCTTGTTTGGCCTGATTATCAATCCAGGTTGTACCTGTTTGGGTAAATACAGAAATCTGATGGATAAGAATATTAACTTCATCGCCAACTTGATAAATGCGTTCTTTCACGGGCTGATAGGCGAAAAGCTTGATATGGCCTGTATCCACTTCTAGATACCAGGAATCGCCGCGGAAGTGAACATGCGTTACTTTGCCTTTCTCACCAGCAGTAGCCAAATGACTTACATTGTGCGGACGAACTTCGATGTTCTCTGGACGTATAAGTACATTCACATGAGGAAGCCATTTGCCATCTTGATGAAGATCTGCAAGTGTAGGGAATCCAACAAGTGGTGAATAGGAGGGAAGGACGTTGGATTCACCAATGAAAGAAGCTGCGAACGATGAGGCAGGCTTCGTATAAATTTCCCATGGGCTTCCTTGTTGTTCGATTTTACCGCCTTGAACCAAGATGATTTCATCGGCAACCTCGATCGCCTCATCCTGATCATGCGTTACGAAAAGGGTCGTGACTTTGAACTCGTTGATCAAATTTCGCAGCCAGACACGGAGCTCTTTACGAATCTTGGCATCGATCGCGGCGAAAGGCTCGTCGAGTAGAAGGAGCCGTGGTTCAGGAGCAAGTGCTCTAGCAAAAGCTACCCGCTGGCGTTGTCCACCAGACAGTTGGTGTGGATATTTTCGCTCATGGCCTGCGAGTCCCATTAAGTTAACCAGGTACGTTACGCGATCTTGAATCTCAGCTTTCGATTTTTTGAGCACCTTCAACCCATAAGCGACGTTGTCAAACACCGTCATGTGTTTAAATAGCGCATAACTTTGGAAAACGAAGCCGATGCCTCTTTCTTGAACCGGAAGGTGAGTGGCGAGCTTGCCATCGAAATAAATATCACCGCTAGTTGGGCTTTCGAGTCCGGATAGCATCCGAAGGATGGAGGTTTTACCACCGCCGCTCGGTCCAATCAACCCGACAAGATTCCCTTCTTTTATTTTGAAATTAACATCTTTGATCGCATGAAAATCGCCGAAATGTTTATTCAGGTTGGTTACTTCAATGTGCATGTGGGGATCCTCCTCCATGATTTCTCGTTGCTTCGCTTCTTCGTTTCAACCACTCTAGCGATAATAAAATCGTAATGGAGATGAGACCTAATACGAAGGCCACGCTATTGGCTGCTACGAGCTGGAATTGTTCAGCATCTTGATAGACAAGTGTTGTTGCTGTTTGTGTTTGATTAATGATGTTGCCTGAGACAACCAGAATGGATCCGAATTCACCAAGTGATCGAGCTATCGTTAAAATCAGGCCATACACGACGCCCCAACGAATACTCGGCCATGTTACTTGGAAGAATGTACGTATGGGTCCAGCACCTAAGGTTGCTGAAGCTTCTTCGGATTGTGTCCCAATCTCTTCTAATAAGGGAACAACTTCACGAACCATTAGGGGGAAGGTAATAAACATGGTTGCAATAACCATCCCGGGAATGGCATAAACGATTTTCATATTATGATCTTCGAGGAATGTACCGAGTGCCGTGTTGGGTCCGAAAATCAAGATTACCATTAAACCGACAATGACAGGTGATACCGCAAATGGCAGGTCGATCAGGGCATTGATGATCGGTTTCAACCAACGTGAAATCCATGAACCTCTAACAATTTCTAATGAAATATAAACCCCAATAAGGGCATTAAGTACGGTAACGATACTTACGATAATGAATGAAATCTTCAATGCGTGCAGAGCTTCTGGACGAACAAGTGCATCAAAGAATGCGCCAGGTCCATCTTCAAATGCTCCGAAAGTAATGCCTAAGAATGGCAATATGATTAGTAGGAATATGACCAAAAAAGAAATGCCGATCAGTAACTTTCTCATGCTAGCCGCCCCTTTCCGCGTGTCCATACATGGATTCCCCATAAAATCAGTACGGAGAGTGTCAGGAGGACAAGTGAGATAGCAGCTGCACCTTCAGGATTGTAGTTCTGTGTTTCACCATATATATAGACGGAGGCGACCATCGTTTTTCCGGGTAAATTACCGGAGATGAGGGAGATGGCACCAAATTCTGCAAGAGATCGGGAGAAAGCGAGCATACTACCAGCAATCGTACCAGGTAATAGCGCTGGCAATACGATGCGGTAAAACGTATAGAATCTGTTTGCACCAAGTGTGAAACTCGCTTGTTCTTCTGCTGGATCAATCTGCTCCAATAGTGGTTGAACCGTACGTACTACGAATGGGAAAGTGACAAAGACTAGACCAATAACAATTGCTGTTTGATTGTAAAGCAGTTTGATTCCTACCGAGTCTAGCCAAGCTCCTAGTGGACTTTGTGGTCCTAGTAGGGTGAGGAACATTAAGCCTGCAACGGAAGTAGGTAGTGAGAATGGCAGATCGACCATGCTGTTCAGAATGCTCTGTCCCCGGAATCGATATCGGACTAGGACATAGGCGATTATCGTTCCTACCACTGCTTGAATGACCGTTGCAACAATACTTAACTTAACTGTTAATACAATTGACTTCCATGCTAAAGGTCCTGTGACTTCTTTCCAAAAAGGTTCCCAGCCGAGTGAAAATCCTTTGACGTAGATGGTGGCAATGGGGATAAGAAGAAGCACAATTAAGTAGCCTATAAGCACGGATCGAACCGTCGCTTTAAAAACCTTGTTACGCATGGAGCACCACCTATTCTCATAAAGCATACCAACTTACTTGGTTTTATTAAAATGACTATAACAGCGTCAGGATTATTCTGTCAATAAGTAATTTTGGGGTAAACAGGTGATGTTAAGTATTTATTTTTCCTATAATGGTAGAAAGTCATTTTCGAAATAGGAACATACATTGTAGGAAAAATCTTTAACAATTTTTATGAAAAATGTTTGGTTAATTAAGTAAAACATTCATTGACACAAGTAGCATCCCATGCTAAGATTGGTTTACATTTTAATTCCGAGTAAAAAGATAAGATTAATATGAGTAACGAAAGGGAGTTACCAGCATGGAGCATGCCATCACGATTCAAAGCGACGATGTCGAATTAGCCGCAACATTACATTACCCTACACAGCAAACCACAGCGGTTCAAGCCGATTGTCAACGTTGGCCCTTAATCATCATTTGTCACGGATTTATTGGGAGTCGAATCGGTGTTGACCGGCTTTTTGTAAAGGCAGCTCGTACTTTCAGCGCACAAGGTTTTTTTGTACTTCGTTTTGATTATGGTGGCTGTGGCGAGAGTACAGGGGATTATGGCGCAGGTGGGCTAGATGTACTCATTGAACAAACCCGACGAGTTATTGATTATGGTGTTTCGATTGATTGTGTGGATCTGAGTAGAGTGATTCTGCTTGGACATAGCTTAGGCGGTGCCGCGGCAGTGTTAACAGCAGCGAAGGATCATCGTGTAAAAACGCTAGTTCTTTGGTCGGCTGTTGCCCATCCACACAACGATATTATGCGAATCGTCGGAAAAAACGAATACGAGAAACTGCCGTTGGGTGGCTCGATCGATCATCATGGCTATAAACTAACAAGTCGATTCTTCGAATCTTTATCGCAGCATCAACCGTTTGAACAATTACGTAAATTTACTGGCGATGTATTTGTTCTTCATGGAACAGCAGACGAAACCATACCTGTCGATTATGCGCCGTTATATCAGAAGATGTTCTGGCTGCGCAAAGAAGGTCAATGTGACCTGGAGCTCGTTTATCAAGCAAATCATACGTACTCGACGACACCATCAACGACTGAATTGCTGGAGAAAACGGGAGATTGGCTGAACTATACGTACAAACGAAACAAAGAGTGGAACGATTGGACAATTTAAATGACTTGGAGGCATGACGATGGCGAAACCACTGGAATTAGATGAAATTTGGGTAGAGCGCATTAAGCAAATTTTAGATGGACTCGAATATGGTTCAGTACAAATTGTGGTTCATGATGGTAAGATTACACAGATTGATAAAACAGAAAGAAAAAGATTTGAAACGACGGCTGCTCCGCAAGCGCAAGCTACATTACAAGCGGTGAAATCGACGAGCAAACAAAAGAGTAAAGCTTAGCCTTATCCATGCACTTATACATCAGCCCTCATTCCTGTGGAATGGGGGCTGTTTTCATTCGTCAGAAGACGTATACTAATGTGGAGTAGAAGCGAGATTTGGAAGGAGAATCTTATGCGTAAAGGTCACTTTATTCGAGAAGATGCGCAGGGAATCAAACACTATGTGTACGAGTGGCTGCCTTCGGAAGACGTGGGATTCAAAGGGATTGTGCAGATCGCACATGGGATGGCAGAAACTGCCGCCAGATATGAACGATTAGCTGAAGTTTTGACAAAGAACGGATACGCCGTCTATGCAAATGATCACTTGGGGCATGGCCAAACGGCGGGTTCCCTGGAGGCCGTGGGTAGGTTTGGCAAAGATAGCTTTCATTCCATGGCTGATGCAATGGGGCAAATAACAACGGAAATTCGTACACGTTATGAAGATGCAGAACTGCCGTTATTTATGTTAGGGCATAGTATGGGGTCATTTTTAACGCAGTATTATATGGGATCTTATATGGAGCGATACCCGACACATGTTCAAGGGATATTATTGTCTGGCTCGAATGGAAAAGAAGGTCCAGCTCTGCATATTGGAATTGGGATTGCAACGTTGGAAGCAGCAATTCGAGGAGATCATTTTAGGAGTGTCCTGTTGACCGCACTTTCTTTCGGATCGTTTAATACGAAGTTCAAGCCGAATCGTACACCATTTGATTGGTTGAGTCGCGATGAACATGAAGTTGATGCATACATCAATGATCCGTATTGCGGCGGGATTTTTACATCGGGATACTTTAGGGATTTCTTCAAAGGATTAATGGAAATACATACTCCCCCTCATTTGGCTCGTATTCGCAAGGAGATTCCAATTTATATTTTCTCAGGTGAGGATGATCCAGTTGGTGGGCAAGGAAAGGGCGTTCGCAGTTTAATTAAGACATATGAAAAGTTAGGGATACAAGATATCAGCTATAAGCTATATCCAGGTGGCAGGCATGAGATGTTGAATGAAATTAACCGCGATGAGGTAATGAGGGATATTGTTGCAAGGTTAGATCGTTGGATCGCGAAGTGAAATAAGCTGTTCCTTTTCGGCCTGATGGCTTGTGGGGAACAGCTTTTTTGGTGACGGTTTGAAATGTCATAGTGTAAATTTGCAAGTTGCTACTTTGCATTCTGCTCGAGTTGCACACGAATGCCTGCACGATCGATTTGAATCCAATATTCTACGATTTTGCCATGCTCAACGCGATAAACGGCGCTAGCAATTTCAATAATTGGTTTCCCTGTAGGTGGGTAGCCATCAACTTCTCCAACATGTATACCCGTTTGCTTCCAGCGAACATAGACACGATCTTCCTGTGAGAGGAGCTCCTGAATCTCTAATTGAAAAGTACCGTAAGCTTCAAGCATCTCTCTAACATGATCAGCGTAATTGGTCGGCGTCCGATGGACGGTTTTTTCATTTTCAGCTGTCATTTGATGGGCTAGAACCTGTTCGGCCATGTAATCTTTAGCGTCGTCAGGCTGTTTACCGGAACGGACGAGATTAAAAAACTGACGAACCACTTCTGATGGTGATAATGACATTGGAGTATCTCCTTCAACGTAGTCTTTAAATAGCAGAGAGAAAAGGGTATTCTCAATTCGCTCTTTCTTTGTACTTTCCAGTATGCTGCAAGTTAACCTTGACGAGTACTTTATCGAGGGAATTGGCATCTAGATTGAAATCGCTATTCTTGTCCAGTTCATGCCACTTTTTCGGATAGTTTCTATAAAGCCTTTCTCCTAATTGCAGCACATCTATTTTCTTCTTAAGTCCAACCGCAAAGGTTTTTCTAATCTGATCCTCAACGACTTGATTTGCCATCGACTCCATTTCTTGAATAGAGGTGTCCTTAATAATTTCATCAACATAGGCATTAATATTTAATTTAATTGTGTAGTACACATTCCCATCCTGAATGATGGGGATAATACGCGATTTCGGTTTAACCAATACGATTGATGCGACAGGGTTGTTGGTATCTGGAATATTGATAAATGAACGATCCAGTTTTTCTTGCAACCATCGAAATCCTTCAAGCTCTTTTTCGGACATCCAACCTAATAGCATTTCATGGCTATAATAAAACGCTCCGTCGATTCTAAACATCGATTTCGAGTTTTTGTCTTCGGTCCAAGCTTGCTTATCAATGGAAATTGAAGGCAGCATAGCCGATTGCCCTGCCTCATTAATCTCTGAGATAACTCGGAGTCCCTCATGCGGCGTAATAAAAGATCGCTGAGAATAGACTTGGAAAGGAGAATCCAACAAGGAGTCGATGGGGGACATATTCAAAATTGACTTTTGTACAAATATATCATTGATTGACTCTTTTGTACCATATAGCAGTACGTTATAACGGATTTCACGATATCGGTTTATCATATCGTAAGCTTCTTTGACCTTTTCAGTTTTTTTAAGATACCTTTCTGTGCACACGATTGCCTTTACATGTCCCCAAAATACTCTTAGCTGGGAAGTGGCGTAAATCTCGTTAAAAGCTTCAGTAACCGTGATTCCTTCCCCTTTTCCAACCCATACTGGAATATTTTTGCCTACTTGGGTTGAATCGCTTTTGGCCAAACCAGCAAAATTGAGTATTTGTACGTAAGTGATAAATTTCCCGTTATCGAAATCTAGCCCAACTGCAGTGACATAAGCCATATTTTGAATATCCTTCGAATTCCAACAACCGGTAAGGAGAAATAGGTGCACTGCTATGATAAGAAGAAGCCCCAATTTCCTCATTCTGCGTCTTTTCCTTGATGATCTGGATCAATCGGGTTCAGTTCTTGAGGGCGATATTTCATTTTACTCCAAGGTAAATTCAAAAAACTGCTCAATAACTCTTTGTAAACAGGTGGAGACAACGGAGCTAAGAATGGGATGCCAAATGATCTGAGTCTGGACATATGGAACCCCAACAATATCATGCACAGAATGAGTCCGTACATCCCGATGATTGCTGATGCTAGAAAAACAATCAATCTGATGACACTTACAACTGAGCCCAAGTTCTGATTGACAAGCGTAGCCCCCATGATCGCGGTAATGGCCCCAACAACAACGACAGAAGGTGAAACCAACCCCGCACGTATCGAAGCGTCACCAATTACCAACCCGCCGATAACTGTTAAAGTTTGCCCAATTGCGTTGGGCATTCGAACACCAGCTTCTCGAAATACCTCTATGAGGAATAACAGTGTAAGCATTTCCATCTGAGCTGAAAAGGGTAATCCAATGCGTGCAAGCGATATGGTTGACATGAGGCGAAACGGAATTTGATCTTGATGAAAGGCAGTGAGGGCAACCCAGAATCCAGGCAACACAATTGAAATCCAAAAACTAATAAAACGGATCAGTCGCGCGAACGACACTACTTGAAAGGAGAAATGAATATCCTCAGGTGATTTTAAAATCAAAGAAAAAGTTGAAGGTGCAATTAGAATTAACGGATTCCCGTCGACGATAATGATAAATCTGCCAGCCAGTAAGGAACTAACAGCGAAATCTGGTCTGCCAGACATATCATTTAATGGGAATAATGAATACTTTGAATCGGCAATAGCTTCTTCGATCTGACTGATACTATAAATGCCATCCACATCGATCTTATTCAAGCGAGAACGAATTTCAATTAGAATGTCTGGAGAAAGAATGTCTTGAATATACATGAGTCCGACTTTCGTTCTTGTTCTTCTACCTAGAATGAACGTCTCGCAGCATAATGAATTACTCCTAATTCGTTTGCGAATCAGAGCGATATTTGTAGTCAGATCTTCAACGAACCCGTCTTTTGGGCCTTTGATGGAAATTTCGATACTGGATTCCTCTGGCGTGCGTTGGGGGCGATTGCAAATATTAAGCTTATACATCGCATCCGATGATAAGAAGATAAGAAGAAGATCCCCTTGAAAGACCGCGTCCGTGATTTCTTCCTCAGTTGCTTCTCCATCAAAGGAAATGAGTGGTAATGCGCCGAGCACATAGCCGTTCTGCAAATATTCGAAGCCGTTATCTCGATATATCGTATTCAATTCCGGCAGGATGACTTTACCTATTTGAGCGCAATCGCATAATCCTTCTGCATAGATCATCATAATCGTAGATGATGGATCATCCTCAGCAAAAAGCTGAACTTGAATTTGCACATCGGAGCAATTTGCGAATAATTGCCGCAACATATGCTCCTTCGATACATCGCTTGTTAAAGTATGTTTAACGTTCAAGTTCAAATCATTCCCTTCTTGTTGGTTTTGGTCATCCATACAATGACAACTAATACGATCGTTATGATTAAGTTGGTAATCAAAAATACGGGGAAATAAATCTTATACATCCACAAATAAAACGGTGTATATTTGGTTACAATCCAAGAAAAAGCAAGATAGCCAAGCGTTAAAATCAGAATGAACCGATTGCGCGGTTTTGCATTAGTAAAGGCAAACAAATCAGCCAATATATACAGAGAGAGGCTTATACGCACGGTTGCGCCTGACAACCATTGGAACACCGACAGAAAGTCGACATGTTCGAAATAAGCGCCAATTTTGACAAGACGCCATTGTTCATATGGAGAAACCATCTGTTTGGCTGCTTCTTTGGGGCCGAATTCCGTGATCGCTCCGATAATTGGACCTAATGTGATATACACTAGAATAATTCCGAGTAATATCATCTGCCAAAGACGAATTTTCGATTTCAGCCGATGCTGGAGCATAAGCATAAACATGATTTCTACTAGAGCGCCTCCTGAATAGATCATCCCGTCCAATGCAGGCTTCCAGCCAAACTCAAGGAAAGGCTTAAGCAACGCATAATCTTTCTCCGATGTATTTGCAATGGATACGAAATATCCCAAGAAAACAACGACGGGAAGCAGGATGCCTGCATTGATCGCGATCGTCTGAATGCCATGCTTGGCTGAATAATAGGAAACCAAGAGTAAAGCAATTAACAGTACAGATGGAGGGGTTGCAGGTAAATAATTCGTAACCGTCCAAACCTCCGTATGAATGACGGTCATACTTCCGATCATGAACAACTCTATACAGATTGGTGTTAGAATCAGCCAAGCGATAAGTGGATTCGTCTGGTTCGTCAGCCATGTCCGCAGCTTCTGTTGGCCTGTTTTTTTCATAATATAAACAAGTAGGGCACACCATGGTATATAAAGGACGCTCGTCATCAAGATCGATATCCAAGCATCTCTCCCCGATGCATCTAGCACCAAGGGATTAGCAATAACATGACTGGTTAAACCATTGAACAGCATCATGACCATGATGATCGATACCATTCCGATTTTCCCTGTTGATTTATCCATATTGTGTTCCCCTTTAACAGTTACGAATGGATCGTTATCCTGAAGGTGATTTTTTTGTAATATTTCCATTTATTACATTTTTCATTCGCTCGCATTACAATACCAAGCTCAGATAAAATGAAATCGAATAAGCCCATGCGTAATGGCATGGGCTTATTCGAAGCTATAGCGTTTCGAGGTTATATTATTATTGTAGCAGCTTCTTAAACTCCTCGGTCAGCAGCGGCACGACCTCGAACAGATCGCCGACGATACCGTAGTCGGCGACTTTAAAGATCGGCGCCTCCGCATCCTTGTTGATCGCGATGATGACGCGCGAAGAGCTCATCCCCGCCAAATGTTGAATGGCGCCGCTAATCCCACACGCGATGTATATTTCCGGCGTCACAACCTTGCCGGTTTGGCCGATCTGCATCGCGTACTCGCAGTACCCCGCGTCGCAGGCTCCGCGGGAAGCCCCAACAGCGCCGCCTAAGACGGCAGCCAGCTCTTCGAGCGGCTGGAACCCATCGGCGCTGCGCACGCCCCGTCCGCCGGAGACAACGATCTTGGCTTCTGCCAAGTCGATGGCGCCGGACGTTTTTTTCACGACCTCCCGGATAATGCTGCGCAGGGAGGGAGCGGGATAGGCAACATCGATGATCGCTGCTTGACGCGAAGTGTCAGGCTGTGCAGCTGCGATGTTGTTCGGTCTAATCGTGACGACCCATGGCGCAGCCGGGTCGGTAAACGCTTTCTTTTCGACCGCTTTGCCAGCGTAAAGCGGTCGGGTGAACAAGACGTTATCGCCGCTGCGTTCGATGGCGGTAACGTCTGAGATTTGGCCTGCTGCGAGCGAAGCGGCGGCCAAAGGAGCAAGGTCACGGCCAATAGCCGTGTGGCCGAAATAAACGGCATGAGGCCCGGCGACCGAGATCACGGCCAATAGGGCACTTAGATACGCGTCTGAGCTATAGCTCTCTAACTGAGGATCTTCGACGACATAGACGGTGTCTGCGCCGTATGTAGCAAGTTCGCTAGCTAATGCTTTCGTGCCAGCACCACCGAGCAGAACTGCAGCAAATGTATCTCCATCTGAAGCAGAGAGCTGCGCCGAACGTAAGGACTCAAAGGATACTTGACGAAGCTTGCCACTGCGAGCTTCTGCAACTACGAGAAATTGTTTTGCCATCGTTGTAGCCTCCTAAGTTATTTATGGTTTCGGGGTCCTCGCAAAGCAATTTGGATTACTTTTCGAAGTCATACTTCACTTTGTAGGGGGTTTTTAGATTACTTTGGATTCATTACGTAGTGCTTGAACTAGCTCAGCTACCTGGTGGGCAAGTTCGCCTTTGAGGATGCGACCCGCTTGACGTTCGGGCGGGAGGGATAAAGCCAGTCGTGTCGTTTTGGCAAGAATAGCATCTCCGCCAGAAATGTCATCTAGGGTTAAGTGCTGGAATGGTTTTTTCTTCGCTTTCATGATGCCAGGAAGTGAGGGATATCTAGGTTCATTTAAGCCTTGTTGCGCTGTAAAAAGAGCAGGGAGCGGTACCTCGATGACTTCGATATCGCCTTCAGCATCGCGGTGAACAAGCGCTTGTTCTCCTGTAATTTCGAGCTTCGTAATCGAAGCGACATGTGGCAATCCAAGTAGGTTTGCAAGGCGAATAGCTACTTGGCCTGCACCATTATCAACGGAGAAGTTGCCTCCTAGTAAGAGGTCGACAGACTGGCTGCGTAAATATGCGGCTAAGATTTCTGCAATTTCGAATTCATCCCCGATGATGCGATCATCGGTAATCAGTACAGCCTCGTCAGCACCCATCGCGAGAGCAGTTCGCAGCGCTTCCGCCGTACGGTCTGGCCCTATTGAAAGAAGCGTCACTTTACCGCCATGCTCATCGCGCAGTTGAATAGCTTGCTCTACCGCATACTCGTCGTACGGATTGATGACGAACTTCGCACCATCCTCTTGCACGACACCATTTTGCAAGACGATTTTCTCCTCTGTATCAAACGTTTGCTTCAATAATACAAAAATGTCCATAGTAGGGCTCCCTCCTGAATATACATGAAATAGAGATCATTACTCGCTTGCCCAACGTTTAAATTACGTCTCAATTCCTTTAATGAAAAAATCAAGCGTAGGACCAACTTGTGCGGTTAATGAATACTTTTGCCCGGAAATCAGCCAAGAGGTAACGACTTCATCCATACCTCCAAAAATGAGGAGTCTCACCAGCTTCACATCCAGATCCGCACGAAAGCTGCCATCAAGCTTACCTTTTTCTAATATATTTTCAATGAGGATAATATATCTCTTTAGGGCAAGACCAATCTCTTTGCGAAGCTCCAAATCACTTTGACGAAGCTCAATTTGCGTGAGGTAAGCCATATGAATGTTATTTTCCAGCTCGCTAAAATGGATCTCACAGATTTTGCGTAATGCATCTTTTGGGCTCGTGCTTTCACGGACAGCAAGGTTGAACTTCTCAACGAGCTCGCCTAATTTCTCTTGAAAAAGACTAGTTAAGATATCCTCCTTCTTCTTGAAGTAAAGATAAATGGTGCCATCTGCGACGCCGGCTTCTTTGGCAATACGCGAAACTTGGGATTTGTGAAACCCATTTTCCGCAAATACCTTCATCGCGCCTTCGAGAATTGCATAATACTTGTCTGGTTTTTTGCCACTTGTCAAGGAGATCACCTCGGTGTTAGAATACAAATATCGGTGAATGAATACTCATTCATTTTTGTAATTTCATCATAAAATACGCAGTACGCCTTGTCAACGACTTATTCCGCTTAACCAAGCAAGTAGGGAGGTTTGTCGGCATACTCATCACATGGAAGCAAGTTTCTACTCTTATTCAAAATAAACGGGCTATGCCGTCCTTCAAGGACGTCTCACAGTGTTTATGGAGAAATATAAGCATTGTATAACGTGAAACGTATACGTTCTTATATTTTTAAAAAATGAGATTCAAGGAATTTGCTTTTTTGCGATTCATGAATGTAAGCGTTAACAAAAATGCTGACAAACTAAATAAAAGGAGGGTCCTCCATGACCGGTACGCTGATTCAGTTTCTCCTCTTTCTGGCGGTTACGGGTTTGGCACTCTACGGGTTCGGCCGGGTTGTGTATCACCGATACCTATACATCCAGTTGGGGAAATCGGTGGATTTGAAGAAGGAAGCTAATATAAGGCTCAAGGGGTTCGCGGTTCAAGTTTTTGGCCAGACGAAATTAATGAAGGATAAAAAAAGCGGCATTATGCATATCGTGATTTTTTATGGCTTCATTATTCTACAGCTAGGCGCTTTGGACCTTATTTTAAAAGGATTAATTGACCGAGGGTTACCTGTCCCAGGTTATGACTACTTTACCTTCATGCAGGAAGTGACGGTCGGGTTGATCGTGCTGGCCATGGGCTACGCGACCTATCGACGCTATGTCGAGAAGCTTAAACGCCTTAAGCGAGGCTGGAAGCCAAGTATTGTTGTGTTTTTTATCATGTTTCTGATGTTGTCAGTCGTCATAAGCGGTGGCTTTGAACGAGTGCGCGAGGGATTGCCGGCTTCAGGCTTCGCTCCGTTGACATCGGTTTGGGCTGGTATGTTCGATGGGATGTCTACATCAGCGGCGACGGTGGGCTTCTATGCTGCCTGGTGGATGCATCTGCTGATTCTGTTATCTTTCCTTATCTATGTGCCGCAGTCCAAGCATTTTCACATTATTACCGCTCCGATAAACATCTTGCTGCGACGCACGGAGCCGACAGGTAAGCTGGCATCCCTAAATTTGGAGGATGAAGACGCCGAGACATTCGGTGTTGGCAAGATTGAGGATTTTACGCAAAAGCAAATGCTTGACTTCTACTCCTGTGTTGAATGTGGTCGGTGTACGAGCGTGTGTCCCGCTAATACGACAGGCAAGCTGCTGTCACCGATGCATCTCATTACGAAACTGCGCGATCATTTGACGGAGAAAGGTGCTGCCATTACCTCGAAATCCCCTTGGGTACCAGCCATGGTGTTTGCGCCAGAATCGCAAGGGAACGCACTCGAAGTGGAACTCATCGGAGGTGTGATCACCGAGGAAGAGCTGTGGGCTTGTACAACCTGTCGAAACTGTGAAGATCAATGTCCCGTTGCGAATGAGCATGTGGATAAAATCATTGATATGCGCAGGCACCTAGTGCTGACGCAAGGCAGTATGCCGTATGACGGGCAACGCGCACTTCAAAATATAGAAAGGCAAGGCAATCCGTGGGGGATCTCCCGCAATGATCGTGTGAAATGGGTCAAAGAGGTTGACCCAGAAGACGAACTTCAAGTGCGAACGGTTAAGGAAAATCCAACCTTCGAGTATTTGTTCTTTTTGGGCTCGATGGGTGCTTACGATAATCGCAGTCGCAAAATTACACATGCATTCGTGAAATTAATGAAGGAGGCTGGTATCTCTTTTGCCATATTAGGAAATGAGGAGAAAAATTCTGGCGACACACCGCGTCGGATGGGGAATGAATTCTTGTTCCAACAGCTGTGTGCGGACAATATTGCTACTTTTCAAAAGTATAAGGTCAAGAAGATCGTCACGACTTGCCCGCATACGTACCACACATTCAAAAATGAGTATCCCGAATTTGGTTTAACGGCAGAAGTTTTTCATCATACAGAATTGCTGGATCTATGGGTGAAAGAAGGGCGCTTGACTCCGCAATATGAGGTCAATGAACGCATAACGTACCACGATTCCTGTTACTTAGGCCGTTATAACGAGGTGTATGAAGAGCCACGTAATGTGTTGCGGGCGATTCCTGGCGTGGAACTTGTGGAACAAGCGCGTTCTCGTGAGAACAGCATGTGCTGTGGAGCGGGTGGAGGCATGATGTGGATGGAGGAAACAGCGGGTACTCGTGTGAATGTGGCGCGTACGGAGCAGCTTCTAAGTGTCAAACCAACGGTGATCTCCTCGGCGTGTCCTTATTGTTTGACGATGGTGGAGGATGGCACGAAGCTGAAAGAAGTTGAGGAGCAGGTAAAAGCTAGGGATATCGCAGAAATTTTGGCACAATCGGTGTTTGGTCTATCGAAAAACTAAAGTAGTGCTAACGAAGCTAGTTTTCTAAAGGCAACTTAAGTAGTGCTTACGATGCTAGTTTTTCTATCGAAAAACTTTTAGGAGATGATCTCATGACAACTATTCGTACGGCAGCAGTAATCGGTTCGGGCGTAATGGGTTCCGGTATTGCTGCGCATTTGGCTAACGTAGGTATTCCTGTCTTATTGCTTGATCGTGTGCCGGATCAGTTAACGCCGCAAGAAGAAGGTACAGGTTTAACGCTTGATCATCCCAAAGTACGGAATCGATTTGCGGTAAGTGCCTTGGAGAAGCTCGCTAAGACAAACCCGGCACCTTTGTATAGTGAAGCTTTTGCATCACGCATTACGCCAGGAAATATTGAAGATGATTTGGCGAAGCTGAGCCAAGTGGACTGGATCGTCGAAGTTATTATCGAAAATTTGCAGGCTAAACAAGAGCTAATCGCTCGGATTGAAAAGGTGTGGAAGCCAGGTACGATCGTTTCATCGAATACGTCAGGGATTTCTATAAATGCCATGGTGGAGAACGCTGGGGCAGCATTCAAGAAGCATTTTCTAGGAACTCATTTCTTTAATCCACCGCGCTACATGAAATTATTGGAAATCATTCCGAATGAGGAGACCGATCCTGCCATTATCGCCTATATGAGTGATTTTTGTGAGAAAAAGCTTGGTAAAGGAGTTGTGCAAGCGAAAGATACACCGAATTTTATAAGTAATCGAATTGGTACTTACGGTTTGCTGATTACTCTACGAGAAATGCTGGCTAACGGGTATACGGTTGAAGAGGTAGATGCGGTAACAGGACCTGCGATGGGGCGGCCGAAAAGTGCGACATTCCGCACACTGGATCTTGTTGGTCTAGATACGTTTGTACATGTGGCGAACAATGTGTTTGATCTCGTGACGGATCCAGTGGAGAAGGATATCTTCGATACTCCCGCCCTTCTGAAAGAGATGGTAGCCAAAGGCTGGATCGGCGAGAAACAAGGTCAAGGCTTTTATAAAAAGGTGAAAACAGCTGAGGGTAAGGAAATTCAGGCTTTGAATTTAGAAACGATGGAATACGCGGTAGGCCGCAAAATTAGTTCAGCATCTTTGGAGGCTGCCAAACAAGCAAAGGGGACAGTTGGGAAGCTGAAAGCCTTATTAGGTGCGAAGGATCGGTATTCGGATCTGGCGTGGAACATTTTGAAGCCAGTTCTGCTGTACGCAGCTGAGAAACGTGATGAAATCGCGGAAACAAACGTGGACATCGATAATGCGCTCAAGTGGGGCTTTAACTGGGAGTTGGGACCTTTTGAAACGTGGGACGCGATTGGACTAAAACGTTCTGTGGAACGTATGGAAGCAGAAGGCAGCACAGTGCCTGAATGGGTAAAAGCGTGGATTGACGCGGGGCATGACAGCTTCTATGAGCGTAAAGAAGGACGGACCTTCGCGATCTTAAACCAGGAACTTCGCGAGGTGGAGTCGCGGCCAGAAATCATCGCACTGGCGTCTCTTAAGCAGCAAAACAAAGTCATCCGCTCGAACAGCGGAGCGAGTTTAATTGATATCGGTGATGATGTAGCTTGCTTGGAGTTCAACTCACCGAACAATGCCATAGGCGCGGATATTCTTACGATGATTCAGCAAAGTGTGGATGAGGTGCGTAGTAATTATCGAGGGCTGGTTGTGGCCAATGAAGGTAAAAACTTCTGCGTTGGCGCTAATTTGATGCTTCTGTTGATGGAAGCTCAGGACGGCGAATGGGATGAAGTAGATGGCATCATTCGGTTATTCCAGAACGCGATGCTGAAGCTGAAAAGACTGGATAAACCGGTTGTCGCTGCTCCGCATAAAATGACGCTCGGTGGTGGCGTAGAGGCGTGTATGCCGGCGGATCAAACGATTTTCTCGGCGGAGACGTATTACGGACTCGTTGAGACTGGCGTTGGGCTCATTCCTGCGGGAGGCGGCTGCAAAGAATTAGCGCTGCTAGCTAGTCAACAAGTGAGAGACCCGGAGGTTGACCTGCAGCCGTGGATCAATGCAGCTTTTGAGACGGTAGCCATGGCGAAGGTGTCCACGAGCGGCCATGATACGAAACGACTTGGCTATATGCGAGCACAAGATTCCGTCGTGGTGAATTCGGATCATCGAATTTATGAAGCGAAGCAAGCCGTGCTCCGGATGGATGCGGCAGGCTATACACCACCTGCGATTGAGAAGATCCGTGTCGTGGGCGAGAACGGAAAGGCGGTTATGCAGGTCGGCGCCTATTCGATGCTTAAGGGCGGATATATCAGTGCGCATGACCAGCTAATTGCGAATAAGCTCGCACATGTGCTGGCTGGAGGGAATGTGCCTGCAGGAACATTGGTGACGGAGCAATATATGCTCGATTTGGAGCGCGAAGCGTTTTTGAGCTTATGTGGTGAGATCAAGACACAGCAGCGGATGCAGTTTATGCTCTCGAAGGGGAAGGCGTTGAGGAACTAAGAATGGCGTTGGCTAAATCCTAAATCCTAAATCCTAAATCCGAAATCCGAAATCCGAAAGGGAACGTACAGACGCTATTTGTACGTATTGACCCTGATTCCGAAGCTAAGGGGAACTACAGTGCGCTATTTAGTCCAAAAGGGAGCTAATAGTCGTCAATATGGGTAAATAGTGCACCTACGTTCCCTTTCGCGCCATAATGAGCTCATTTCGCTGAAATAGCGCACTCTCGTTCCCTTTAGGTGCAGGGGATGAGGGTGATGGTGGATACGATGGCGAGAATGAGGATGAGGATAGGGCTGAGGATGAGGATAACGAAAAGGATAGCGAATAGGATGACGGAAAGAAAATGAAAAGTTAGCGAAAAGATAGCGAAAAGATAACGAAAAGATAACAAAAAGATAACAAAAAGATAATGAAAAAGATAACGAAAAGGATGACGGAAAGGATGACGGAAAGATAACGAAAGGTTAACGAAAAGTTAATGAAAAAGATAATGAAAATTTAATGAATAAGATAAAGAAAAGTATAACGAAAAAGATGAGAACACAATTTGTGAAGTAGGATACCCAACTATTCCTAATGAGGTGAGTTCGATGAAGGAAGCCGTCATTGTATCGATAACACGTACCGCCGTAGGGCGTGCAAAGAAAGGCAGTTTCGCGCAAACGCGCGCGGAAGATCTAGGCAAAGCCGTACTCGAAGAGGCCGTACGGCGAGTGCCTGGTCTCGACAAGGGTGATGTCGAGGACATCATCATCGGGTGCGCGATGCCCGAAGGCGAGCAAGGGCTGAACTTCGCCCGCACGATGTCGCTGTATGCGGGCTTTCCCGTGACCGTGCCGGCCATCACGGTCAATCGCTTCTGTTCCTCTGGCTTGCAAGCCATCGCATATGCGGCGGAGCGCATTATGCTCGGCCACGCCGAGGTGATCATCGCCGGAGGCGTTGAGAGCATGAGCCACGTCCCGATGACGGGCTTCAAGCTCTCGCCGCATCCGCGGCTGGTCGAGACCATGCCCGAGGTATACATGGGCATGGGGCATACGGCTGAAGCCGTAGCTGCGCGCTTCGGCATCTCGCGCGAAGCGCAGGATGGCTTCGCGACGCGCAGCCATCAGAAGGCAGCGGCGGCCATCGCAGCAGGCCGCTTCACGGATGAGATCGTGCCGGTGAGCACGAGCGTGAAAGGCGTGGACGAACGAGGCAAAGCCTTCGTTCACTCGTATATCTTTGCCACGGATGAGGGCGTTCGCCCCGATACATCCGTGGAGACCTTATCCAAGCTGAAGCCTGCGTTCAGCTTGGGGGGCTCTGTGACGGCGGGCAACGCGTCACAGACGTCGGACGGCGCAGCGGCGGCCGTGCTGATGAGCCGAGCGCGCGCGGAAGCGCTCGGGCTGAAGCCGATGGCGACGTTCCTGTCCTTCGCACTTTCCGGTGTAGAGCCGGAAATCATGGGCGTTGGCCCCGTCAAAGCGATTCCGAAGGCGCTCCAGATGGCTGGTATTTCCCAAGATCAAGTCGATCTCTTTGAGATAAATGAAGCTTTTGCTTCGCAGTGCGTTCATATCGTTCGCGAGCTGGGAATTGACGAAGAGAAAGTCAATGTAAATGGAGGAGCGATTGCGCTGGGTCATCCACTTGGCTGCACGGGTGCAAAGCTTTCAACTAGTTTGATTTACGAGCTGCAGCGCCGGGGTGGAGGGTACGGGGTCGTGTCGATGTGTATCGGCGGCGGGATGGGAGCGGCAGGCGTTTTTCTAGTTCATCCAGCGGAATAACCGCGATCCTATCTAATCCATCTTCATTAATCATTCCTCATTATCTTAATTCATAAGGAGAGTTGACTCATGACGAACAAAATCGTTGGCGGAAGCTTTGTTATATCGGATCTGGATTTTCATTCCATCGTAACTCCGGAGGATTTCACGGAAGAACATCGCATGATTGCAGAAACAACACGTGACTACGTGAACGGGGAAGTTATGCCGAATGATGAGCATTTGGAGAAACTAGATTATGATTTGACGGTAAAACTCATGAGAAGCGCCGGTGATCTTGGGTTATTAGGTGCTGACGTCCCGGAAATTTACGGTGGACTTGGCTTGGATAAGGTCAGCTCGACAATCATCAGCGAAAATTTAGCGCGCGCATCCTCCTTTGCTTTATCCATTGGGGCGCATGTGGGCATCGGAACGCTGCCAATTGTTTTCTTCGGAACCACAGAACAGAAGAAGAAATATTTACCAGACCTCGCCACAGGCGCCAAAATAGCCGCCTATTGTTTAACGGAGCCGACTTCGGGGTCCGATGCGCTTGGTGCCAAAACAACGGCACGCCTTTCCGACGACGGAAAGCACTACCTTTTAAACGGATCCAAGCTATATATTACTAACGCTGGTTTTGCGGATATCTTCATCGTGTATGCCAAAATCAACGGCACAGACTTTACCGCATTTATCGTGGAAAAAGGTGATCCTGGCTTTACCATGGGGCCAGAAGAGAAAAAGATGGGAATCAAAGGTTCCTCAACGCGCCCGCTATTTTTTGAAGACGTGAAAGTGCCTGTAGAGAATCTGCTCGGTGAAATCGGGAAAGGGCATCTCATCGCTTTTAATATTTTGAACATCGGACGCTATAAACTAGCTGTTGGTTGTCTAGGTGCTTCCAAGGAGACGATCGAGCTTGCAGTGAAATATGCGAATACACGCCAGCAATTCCAGACACCAATCTCTAAATTTCCATTAATTGGTAAAAAACTTGCGGAGATGAACATTCAGACATATATCTTAGAGAGCATGGTGTACCGGACGACTGGCCTATTTGATACAATTCTCAAGGATATCGACCATTCTAGTGCTGATGCAGGCAAAATATCAGCGAAAGGCATATCGGAATATGCGCTGGAATGCTCAATTAATAAGGTTTTCGCATCGGAAGTTCTTGACTTTGTTGCGGATGAGGGACTACAAATTCACGGTGGATACGGCTTTATTCAAGAATATAAAGTAGAGCGGATCTATCGCGACTCGCGGATTAATCGTATTTTCGAAGGGACGAATGAAATTAATCGCTTGCTCATCCCGGGTACCTTAGTGAAGAAAGCAATGAAAGGTGAACTGCCTTTGTTGCAAAAAGCGCAAGCATTACAAGGCGAGTTACTTGCCTACATGCCAGGCCAAACGTTTGAAGGTACTTTGGCTGAAGAAACTCATTTGGTGGGGATGGCCAAAAAGGTGTTCCTCATGGTCGGCGGGCTTGCCGTACAAAAATATGGCATGGCACTTGAGAAGAATCAAGAGGTGTTGAGTAACCTTGCGGATATTATGATTCAAATTTTTGCAGGGGAAAGTGGGCTGCTCCGTACCCAAAAACTCATTGACAAACAAGGCGAAAGTAAGGCGAAAAACGCCATTCAGCTCACGACGGTATTTATTCATGAGGCTTTTGATAAAATTGAGGCATATGCGAAAGAAGCGCTCAGTACGATGGAAGAAGGAGATGTGCTTCGGACTCAGCTTTCTATTCTCAAGAAATTGTCTAGACGCAGCAGTGTTAATACAGTGGGGTTGAAGCGCGACATCGCCGCACGTGTAATTCAGGGTGAGAAATTCATCGGATGAGTATCGATGTCAAGAACCTGAAGGGGATGGTTTTGTATGAGGGAGACAAAGCCTTGGCTGCGTCATTATCCATCGGAAGTGGCGCCGACTTACGAGTACCCGAAACATAATCTAGCACGTCTGTTGGTTGATTCAGCTCATCAATTTCCCGAACGGCCTGCCTTGTATTTCTTGGGGAAAAAGCTATCGTATCGTGAATTGCTTCATGCGTCGTATCAATTTGCTCACGTGTTAATGGATCTTGGGGTACGTCCAGGGGAACGGGTGTCGATCATGTTGCCGAATTGTCCTTCGGCTATCATTGCGTACTTCGGCACGTTGATGATGGGTGGAATTGTCGTGATGACGAATCCACTTTATGTAGAAAGAGAGCTGATTCATCAGCTCTCTGATTCGGAAGCTGTCGTCATCGTGACGTTGGATTTGCTATTTGATCGCGTTCAGAAGGCGAAATCGCGGACATTTATACGACATGTGATCGTGACCTCGATTAAGGACTATTTACCGTTTCCTAAGAATCTTTTATATCCGATTAAAATGAAAAAGGATGGCGCCAAGCTCGATGTTACCTATGGTGATGGCGTTTATGCATTTAAGAAATTACTGCGAGCAGCTTCGGCTGCGCCTATCTGTGTGGATGTTAACGCAGATGACGATATTGCCTTGCTTCAGTACACGGGCGGAACCACAGGGTTATCCAAAGGTGTGATGCTAACGCATACCAATTTAATTGCGAATACGTATCAGACGAGCAATTGGTGTTATCAAGTCCAGCCTGGCGGAGATCGTTTCTTAGGCGCCATTCCTTGTTTCCATGTTTTTGGTTTGACGGTTCTACTGAATCAATCCATGTATCGAGCAGGTATGCTTATTCTGATTCCAAAATTCGATATTGATATGATTCTCGATACGATTCATAAATTAAAGCCTACTATTTTCCCAGGTGCACCTACGATGTATGTCGCGTTAATCAATCATAAACGAGTGAAAGAAGTTGATATTTCTTCGATCAATGTTTGTGTAAGCGGTTCAGCGCCACTGCCTTTGGAGGTTCAAGAGCGATTTGAAGCTTTGACCGGAGGTAGATTAATTGAAGGGTATGGGCTAACAGAAGCTTCCCCTGTTACGCATGCCAATCCGATCTGGGGATTTCGTAAAATCATGTCCATCGGTGTGCCTTTTCCAGATACAGTAACGAAAGTTGTGGATTCTGACTCTGGGGAGGAAATGCCGATTGGAGAAATCGGTGAAATTATAATTAAAGGTCCTCAAATTATGAAGGGGTACTGGAAGCGGGAGCAGGAAACGGCTAAGACAATCAAAGATGGCTGGTTATATACCGGGGATATGGGACGTATGGATGAGGATGGTTTCTTTTCGATCGTTGACCGGAAAAAGGATTTAATTATTGCCGGCGGCTTTAATATTTATCCGCGTGATATTGAAGAAGTGCTCTACGAGCATCCAGCGATTCTTGAAGCAGCTGTCGCTGGTGTTCCCGATGAATACCGTGGGGAAACTGTGAAAGCTTTTATCGTGCTCAGGGAAGGTATGACGCTTTCGGAAAAGGATTTAGATATCTGGTGTAGAGAGCGATTGGCGGCCTATAAAGTCCCGCGTAAAGTTGAATTCAGGCAATCTTTGCCGAAAACGATGATTGGAAAAGTGCTCCGGCGGCAATTACTTGAAGAAGAAGTAAAGCAGTAAGTGTATTCTCGTCATGCGTAGGGGCAGCCCATACAAAGAAGGAGGGAGTCCAATGGATGATGGAAATGATCGTATAATTCGCAAATTGCAGCAACTCGCAGCAGCGGCGGAGCCCACCTTCTGGGGTTTTCTGGGTTGTGAATTTGTTGGAATGACGAACGGTGTCATCACGATTGCCTTGGATGCGAAGCCGCATCATCTGAATCCAATCGGCATGGTTCATGGCGGTGTAACGTCCTCGTTGTTGGATACCGCAATGGGGATTATTGCAATGATTGCTAGACCAGAGGAGAAGGTAGTAACGACGAATTTGAATGTACACTTTGTATCTCCGTTATATGCAGGGAGACTGCTTGTGACAGCGGAGCTTGTCCATCAATCGCGTAAAATGATTACAGCACAAGGCCGAGTTGAAGATAGTGAGGGTAATTTGGGAACGATGGGGACGGGGACGTTTCGTGTGATTTAGACGAAAGCTTCAGCAAAAGGAGCCTTCATTACCATGAAGATCGTGGTTGTGAAGGTTCTTTTCCTTATTCGATGTTATATAACCTTACATAAAATTAATAATTTTCATGAAAATTTCATAAAATTTCTATTGATGTCATGTTTTCTTACGCAAACGCATTGACTGATGACATACGGTCATCCTATAATCGATGAAAAGGCATAGGGGGGAAGCACGATGCATCTTACCATTCGTGAAGCGTTGGCGATTTATCCATTAACGGAAGCAAAGCTAGTCGCCGGGAAACAAGGGGAATCCCGAATAGTGAAATCAGTCAATGTCATGGACGCACCTGACATTGCAGATTGGACAAAATCAGGTGAAATGTTGTTTACTACAGCCTTCGCGATGAAAGACAGCCCGCAAGAAACCGTGAACCTCCTGCGCAAATTAAATGACCGCGGAGCTGCAGGTCTAGGGATTAAGCTCGGGAGATTTTGGACGGAGCTGCCGCAAATCGTTATGGACGAAGCGGATCGATTACATTTTCCAATTATTGAAATGCCCTTTCAATTTACATTTTCGGATCAAATGAATGCACTCTTTAATGCTGAATACCGTAGAAATACAGAACTGCTGCAAACGGTTTTAGAGAAGCAGAAGAAGCTGATGCAATTTGGACTAAAGCAAGACAATATGCTCTCTATGTTTCAACTCGTCTGTGAAATTTTGGGGTATCCGATGGCAGTCGTTGGAGCGAGAGGTCAAGTTCTATATAATACAAGTAACTGGAGTTCAGATCAACTTGCTCAGAATTGGCCGAAAAAGCGGAAATCTGGATGGGTGTACGCAGGGAAAGATAGAGCCTATCGCATTGGATTGCAACAACAAGATGATGAACCATTGGGTCATTTGTTAATTATTCCGGATGTTATGTTACTGGCAACCGTTGAAGAAGGTTTGTTCCAACAAGCGGCTGATATTTTGACCTTTCATATGAGTTATACATTCAGATCCCATGTGGAAGCTTCAGCGGAGCGAGATTTGCAGAATAACTTGATTCGTTATTTGGATAAAGGAACCTCACTTGAAGAGTTTATGGAACAAGCGGAGTCCAGAGGATTATTCATCTTTGCAGGTAGCTACCAATGCGTTATTGGGAAGTGCAAGAAGGAGTCTTTGATTCCAGATGTTACAAACGAGAAGCTCAAAGAGTTAAAGCAATATATGGAGTCCCATTCGAAATCAAGCAATTTGCGTGGACATCATTTCGTTCTGAGGGATCACATGTTCTCGATTTACTCAACGACGCAAGCGGATGGCTTCCCAGAAGAAGAGTTATCGCAATTGTTAAGCAAATATGAGGGAGACGCTGGTCATGCGTCCGATCTCGATGGCATGGTGTTCTATACATCAGCGCTGAAGGTGAAGCCAACGGCGCTTCGTGAAGCGTACCTCGAATGTGGTGAAACGGGGCGAATGGCTGAGAAACTCTGTTTGCCGGATCGCGTCCTTCATTATGAAACGATTGAATTCGCTCATCTCTTCCAACACTTGTCGTCACCGATGATGGAGGATTACTGCGCCAAGATCTTGCGGCCTCTTTTAGAGAAGGATCCTGAGTACTCGCAAGAGATGATTCGTACACTTGAAGTTTTTATTCGGAATGATGGTCAAGTTAGCGAAGCGGCAAAGCAATTATTCATTCATCGTAATACGGTTACGTATCGGTTGGAGAAAATCAGTGATCTTCTACAAGTTGATTTCAAAAAAGTCAATGATCTCTTGAAGCTGAAGGCAGTATTCCTTTTCCGTCAATTCTTACAAGTGAGATCATAAGAAAATAGAATCCTTAGCTGCTAATTAGCAGTTAAGGATTTTTAATTTGAGAATAGCCGAGCTGACGCGGATTGTATTGTTGGAACTGTATGTGGAAGTAATGGTAGTCCTGCTCATGTTGTGATATAGATGGATTTTTGCACTTAGAATTAAAAGTGGACGTCTCTTAGTGTAGGAGTAATAATAATCTTAACTATGAACTAAGAGGTGTCTATCCATGAGCGAATCAAGACAACGATATAATGAAACTTTTAAAC
>NZ_JABMKY010000041.1 GCF_013204845.1 Paenibacillus qinlingensis | reverse complement strand
TTTAAAGATGACTTGCTCATTTGAAGCTAGCGAGATTTTGCAATCTCTTTTATAGTCGATTACTCGACTGTGCTTACTCACTCGTTGTTCAGTTTTCAAAGATCAATTTCTTTCGTTCGCTACCGTGTTACCGAAGCAGCGAGAAGTAATATACCACAGATCGTTTCATCATTGCAAGTTCTTTTTTTCCATTACTATCGGTGTCTGTCGAGAAAGCATGTTCACTTCGTATCGCTTGTGATTGCCTGCTTCAGAACAACGAGGACTAATGTACCATGTCTAGAAATCAATTACAACCCCTTTGAAAAAGTCCCACTATTGCGATTGTTTTGAATTGTTTCTATGTACACACCCCACAAAATTCTTACTATAATGAGAAGACCTGCAGCCATGGGCTGCAGGTCTAGCACTTTAACTAAACGCGCTTCACTACTCGTATTCCATATACCTTAGAAACCTTACATGCTTTATGCGCTGCGAATTTGACAGTAAGACTCTCCTGACCATGACTCCACTCGGCAGGAATTCGATAACTCCGTTGAATAAACGTATTTCGTTCTTCCGAGGCAATACTTCCTTCTTGCAGTTTATGCCCTCCGACTAAGATGTCGTATCGATTAACAGCCTCCTGCGCTTTGTCGAACATGACAACTAAATCCACGTCTGTATCGGATTGTACAGACACTTGGTAAGAGAACCACCCATCCAGCCATGTTTCTCTGTATTTTCGGCCAGCCAACATGCCTACCCGACTCGCTTCGCCAGCAAATTCGTGATCCCGTTCTGGTTGCATTTCTCCCGTTTGGACGAAATCTATCGTACGTTCTTCAAGGAGCCGCAGCTTCTCCAGCTCGAGCTTATAAGTAATTTCCTCCCGCTTCCACTCTTCCTCTGTGAACAGGTCCCAGTAAACGCTATAGCATCTATTATATAGTTGATAAAATGGATAGAGCTTAACATCACGCGGATAACCCACGCCAACCATTTGGAACCCTTGCTCACCTACCGGTTGAAGCTTAGATACCATTTCATCCCGTTCACCAATCCATACCGGGGTATATAACAAGCCTTGCTCCTCAGAAGCCTCATCTGACGGCCATGGTCCCAAGTCTCCAGCTAATACCAAAGGACCGTGCGTAAAAGCTACCCGATTCAAGTTATCCGGCATCGCTTCCATTCTCACCTTCATAGGAAGAACTAGTTCCACCGTATCGCCATCTTCCCACAATCTGGACACGGCTAGAAAACTTGATGGCACATGATGTTCTATAGCAACCTCATTGTTAATGCGTACCGTCATTCCGTCCTCTGCCCAACCGGGTTGTCGAAGATTCATTGTAAAAGAAACGGATTGCTTACAGGATACGCGAAAACGGATAATACCCTCTTCCGGAAAATTCGTTTCTTGCTCTAGCGTAACACCCATTTCCGACCAATCTAGTATGGATGGTGCATATTGAGCCACATATAGATTATCCGCCTCGTGGAAGTACATGCCGGTGCCATAGGATGCATGGTTCTCCATGCCCGAACCGATACAGCAGGAAAAATCGAACTTATTACGGAAATCTTTGTGCCCGCCCATTTCGAGCGATACATAGTAGCAAACGCTACCGTCACCTTTATGCTGAGAACCTAAGATATGGTTATACAGTGTGCGTTCATAGTAATCCGCTCGTTCAGCCAGGGGTTCCCACCCAAATAAATGCTTCGTGAGTTTCAGCATATTGTAGGAGTTGCAGGTTTCACAGGTTGACGCACCCAAACGATTACTTAGTTGACCCGCTTCACCAAAATGCTCATGCAAGCTATTGCCACCGATGACATACGTATGGTCATGAACGACGCGTTGCCAAAAGTATTCCGATATCTTACGATATTTCTGCTTACCAATGAGTTCATATTGTCTAGCAGCACTAACGATCTTCGGAATCTGCGTGTTCGCATGCTTGCCGATTAGCTCATCCTTTTCCTCTTCTAATGGATCTAGGATTTCCTTATGGTGGAACCTTTCAGATAGCAGCAAGAAAGCGTCATCGCCTGAATCCACTGCCAAATCAGCCAACACCTCACCTATACCCCCGAATTCGCAGCGCAACACTTCTTGCATCTGTTCTTCATTTAAGCCTGCGAATACCTGAGCCAACCAATACCCCAAACCTTGGCCAATTTCCAAAGCTAGTGCATGATCTGCCAACCGATAGGCATCACGCAAGCCTGCGAACAATTTATGAAGATTATATAACGGCACCCAGCCCTCATTTAAATCAAAACCTTGCGAGCGGATATCACCGGCTTTGATCTCTTCGAAAAGCTCCTTACCGCGCGGGATGCCCGATACGTAGCCAGTGCCATGAGCTTCTTGACAGGCTTTTAACTCATTTAGAATATAAGTTATGCGATCTTGAAACGTCGACTCCCCCGTAGCGGCAACCATCATCGCACAAGCAGACAAGTAATGCCCTAGGGTGTGGCCCGATATGCCTCTTGATTCCCATCCCTCGTAATGCGGCGCTTTTGTAGGCAGCCCTGCATACTCTCGAAACTTGGAAAGCATACGATCCGGCTCGAGCTCAAGTAAGTACGCGCGATTCAGCTCCATCGCTTCCTTCAATGGACCACCAGTAAGTCGAACCCGTTTTAAATCAAATGTTTGCAGCATGACTACATAACCCCCGTTTTTTCCTGCTGAATAATAAACGGCAAACCATTCTCCCAACCGATTTCTATCTTGGAGAGATACCACGTTTTGCCCATGTCATTGTTCCCTTGATAAAATAAGTACGTCCGCTCATCCTGATCTACAAAAAGGAAAGGATGTCCAGATTCGCTTGAATTCCAACTGCCAGGTTCCCCATTTGGCAATAGCGGCTCTGCAAATAGTCGCTCCCATCGAATACCGTCCTCACTGATCGCACACCCGATTTGCTGAGGTGCATTATTATAAGCCCCTGCATAGAACATATAGAGCTTGCCCTCACGTTTGCACATGGCGGCAGCTTCAATGCAAGCACCTTCCCACGCTAGCTCTGGCTTCAGAATGGTGTCTGTGCTAGCTTGCGTCCATGCAGACCTTCCGTAATCCGAATGAAGCGGCGCTGTTGCCACACCTTGCATTTGGATTTCACCCTTCGGATCCCTTGTCGCAAAGTAGAGGAATAGCTTCTCGTCGTGAACGACCACATCCGCGTCAATCGCTCTGCCATTGTTCCACGCACCTGTCGGCGCGAAGATCGGGTTCGTCTCATTTTTGGTGAAAGTCAACCCATCCTCCGATACAGCATGACAGATCGCATCCTTCGGAAAATTACCATACGTTTGATAAAATAAGTGCACGCGGCCTTCTAGTACGATAGCGCCAGGTGCACAGATGCCTTTGGCTTCACAAGGCTGCTCAAGCGGAACTTCACCAATCTTCGTCCAATTATCTAAATCTGTGCTCTCGGCTACACCAATTCCCCAACGGCCATCTATGAACGGTCCTCTTGAGTAATATAAGAAATATTTCCCCTTGTAGGAAACAACGGCCGGGTCCTTGGCATAGGGTATTCCCGCTGTCATGTCAGCAAATTTCATGATGATCTCTCCCATCGTTTTGTATAAAGCTGACCACCTTTCACGAGTGAATGAAAAGTGGCGCAGATTTGGGCATTAGTTTTGTTTGAATTTCCACATGTCCTTCGCCAGGAATGCGGTATCTTTGTTTTCGTTGTACCATTTCAAATAAAAGTCCTCTAATTTGGTGCCACCCGACTTCGTCCACAAATCTTTGGCGTCAGCAAATGCTTGCTCGACCGTGTATGTCGATCCTGACACAATAGCTTTGTTGTAGAAGTCCGTTATTTTGCTCACATTCGTATTCACGATTTTGAGATCTTCCGGCAATGCTGGCATATGTTCACCATACGTAATTGGCGCATATTTTACATCATCGCTCAAGTTGGCGATATTATTTTGCTTAATCAGCTCGATGAATTCCTTCTGCAACGGCTGACTTGCATCCATCTGGCTTGTTACGCTTGCACAAGGCTCGATCTCGATCTGCTGCAGCAGAAGTTGGAAATCTGTATTCCAAGCTACCTCTTTGTTAAAGAGCTGCAAGTCCTTAGGCGCGTAGCAGCCATTGGCTTTTTTGACGGAATCCACTTCAGGTGTTCCATAACGAAGCATTTCAGCACTCGTTTTATCCGACATGAAATCGATATACTTCATTGCCGCCTGTGGATCCTTCGTTTTCGAATTAATAACCGTCGTCATCTGAACGGGGTTATTGACACCTATTGCGAAACGACCATAAGTTGAAGCCGGCAACTTAATCGCCGAAACCTCAGCGGTCGGCACATTCTTTTTCAAAGGCTCGTAATAAGTAGAGTAATTCACAGGGTCAATGGTACGTCCTACGAAAATACCCGTCTTCCCGTTAATCCAATCTTGAACCGCTTTTTGACCGTTTTTATCCGTTAAGAAATCCTTATCTGTAAGGCCTGCGTCAAACAATTGCTTCTTAAAGGTAACTGCCGCTTTCGCTCTGTCCCAATCATGAACAAGCTTGCCATCCTGAAGTACCCAGCTCACGTCTTGGAACATCGTGGAGATCGCACCGCCAGTTTCTCCGCTTAGCGCGATGCCATAGGTGTCCTTTTTACCGTTGCCATCGGGATCATCATTCGCAAACGCCTGTGCGACCTTGAATAGGTCTTCCACGGTTTCAGGCGCTTTCAAGCCTAGCTTCTTCAACCAATCTTCACGAATAAAGAGCGCTTGGAAACCAACGAGCTTCTGCACACGGCCAAATTCGTATTGCTTGCCATCTGATTTGGAGCCTGCTTTTTTCAGTTCAGGGTACTTTTGCAAGAGCGCCTTATACGTTGTGCTGTACTTCTGGATCAAATCGTCAACGGGCATGATCTGCTTCTGCTGATAAAGCTGGTCTCTGAAATTGGTATCGAATTCATGAATAACGTCAGGAGCGCTGCCAGATGCGAATAAAATGTTCAACTTCTGCACGGACTCTCCGCGAGGAATCGGCACAAACTTGGCTTCGGTTGGTCCTGTTTCACTTACCCATTTGGTCCATCTGTTATTATCAATGGTACCCATGCCTTGTGGAATATTGCCGCGATCATAGAGCGTGACAGTGATGTTGCCTTTTTTGGCAGGCGCAGTGGTTCCTGTCGTTGTTCCCGTTGGTGCAGCAGTCGATTCCGAGCCACTTTCTTTCGAGCAGGCAACCAATAAACATCCACAAGCCATTGTTAACGTTACGAGTGTTACCATTTTCCGATTCCAAGTTTTCATATTCCATTACCCCTCTTCTGAGTTTTATCCTTTAATAGCCCCAATCATGACGCCCTTAACAAAATGCCTTTGCAGCAGTGGATAAATGATCATAATCGGAAGCACCATGACAATAATGGCAGCCGAGTTGACTTCTTCTGGTGTTAATAAAATTTGATCTGCCGCATCTGAGCTATTCATTTGCGCCAGCATCGTTTGACTTTGAATCATTTGTTGAACCAAAACCGATAAGTTATATTTCGTCGTTTCATTAATGTAAATGAGTACATTGAAGAATGCGTTCCAATAGCCCACACCGTAAAATAAGGCAAGTGTCGTAAGTACAGGCAAGGATAACGGGAGTACAATCCGCGTCAAGTATTTCCAATCTCCACAACCGTCCATCCGGGCAGCGTCATCCAGCTCACTCGGTATGTTCTCCATAAAAGACCGGAGTACAAGAAGATTAAATGTACTGACAAGCCCCGGCAGCCATAGAGCCCAATAGGTGTTCATGAGTCCATATGCTTTTAGAGTCAAATAAGTTGGAATAAGTCCGCCGCCGAAAAGCATTGTAAAGACGATCGCGAACAAGTACCATTTTCTCCCGTAAAAGTAGGAACGCGTTAATGGATATGCCGCCAGTATGGTAAAAGCCATACTCAAGACAACACCAACCCCTGTGATTTGCACACTATTAAAAAATGAATTGACAATTGGCGAGCCCGACATCAGCTGTTTATAGGATTCAAGTGAGAAGCCAATTGGATAAAAGGTTACCCAGCCTGAGGCCACCGCATGCGTATCGCTAATCGACAGCGAAATGATGTGGAGCAAAGGAAATAAACACGCCAATGCTGCTATTGTTAATAAGCCATAAAAAATGACGACTAACGTTCGTTCACCATATGAAGTTTGCATGTCGTCCTCCCCCTACCACAGGCCATTGCCGAATTTACGAGCAATTCGATTCGTAATGAATACGAGGATCAAGCTCACCAAGGACTCAAATAGCCCGATTGCTGCTGTTACACTGAATTGTGAGCCCATTAAGCCAATTTTGTAAACATACGTAGAAATGACCTCGGATACATTAGAAACCGTTGCGTTTTGCAGCATAAAAATTTGATCGAAACCTACTTCCATGACACGCCCCATCGCCAGTATAAACATTAATACCACCGTTGAGCTGATACCAGGCAGGGTTACATGCCAGATCTGCTTCCATTTACTAGCGCCATCTAATCCAGCAGCCTCATATAGACTGCCATCAATACTACCTAATGCAGCTAAGTAAACAATGGCACTGAACCCAGCTTCTTTCCATATCCCAGAGCCTACGAAAATAGAGAGCCAGGAGCCTTCATGATACAAGAACGCGTACGAGTGTCCGAAAACATATTGCCACACACTGTTCAGCATACCGCTTTGCTGCGAAAAAATAGTAACGATGATCCCGCCTACAATGATCCACGAGAAGAAATGGGGTAGGAATACGAGCGTTTGCACGAGACTTTTAAACCATTTGGAACGAACTTCATTTAACATAATCGCTAGCAGAATCGGAAAAGGAAACCCAATAAAAATTGACATCAAACTTAGTAAAAGTGTATTCCTTATAATTTGAATCGTAGCAGGTGTACTAAAGAGAACCTTGAAGTTCTCAAGTCCCACCCAAGGACTGTGGAGAATACCATCTCCGAAATTGTAATGTTTGAACGCCATGATACTACCGAACATCGGTACATATTTGAAAGCAATAAAGAAAAGGATAATCGGCGTAAACATGAGGTAGAGTGGAATGTTGCGTTTCCAAGTTGCGCTGCCGATATGGTTCACCCCCTTGATGCGTCTGTGTCAGAATCTCCTGCAGGTTCGATCTGAACACAACCTCACTATACTTGGAGGGTCGCCATCGCCACAATTTCCATTATTCGCAGCATAAACAATTATGTAAATGGACATGCAAAAACCGCCCCCAGTAGTTGCAAAGGGGCGGCTTGTCTCGCGAGAAGCTGAATAAACAATTTCCGCAAGTTAACATTTTGGTAAATGCGCTGGATTCTTAGGTAGAATGCTGCTTTCGGTACTCTCCTGGCGTGCTGCCTTCGGCTTTTTTGAAGGTACGGATAAAGGAAATCACCTGCAAATAACCGACTTGTTCACCAATCGACTGCACAGGTTCGGTCGTCTGAATGAGCAACCGCTTAGCTTCTGTCATTCGAATATCGATCAGGTATTCAACGAAGCGTTCACCTGTTTCCGCTTTAAATAGCTTGCTCAGTACCCGTGAAGGAAGATCGAATTTCTCACTCAAATAATTGAGGGACAGATCTGGATTGCTATAATTTTGAAGTAAATACGCTTTAATTTCATCAATGCGGTTATGGTGCTCGTTGGCTAGCTGCCATTCCTGGATGGACTCGACCAAGGAGCCCAGCAAATCTTGTAAGCCTACTTGGATATCTCCAATGAGATCCGTTGCAACCAAAGTGGTCCTCGCTTCAACATTGAGCCGATCTACCCAATTGCGGGCGAGTTCTGGCGGCAGATCTTCCATTTCTTTTTCCAATGCAAAAAATAAATAGTGAATGATATCCAGCACCTTCTCCCGAGGAAGCAGTTCTGTTCTCATACTCAGAAACAGTTCTTCAAAAATCCGCTGCCATTCCCCCTCTGCTGCTCGTACAGCTTTAACTAACGATCGAACGGATTGCAGTTGGTGATAGATATCTCTCTGTAGGTGTGATTGCGTTTCTGTCGCATAGTAGACGTTGTTATAGCCGCGAAGCGTCCTGAACTGTCCTGCCTTCAGCGCATCTTGATAGGAATGGCTAATTTCCTCTGCATCATTCCCGTTGGTCCCCACATAGATGGATATTGTAAATTTCAAATTGGTGGAAACCCAATTTTTGATTAATTGTGCTAGAGGCTCGATTGATGGGTAGTCTTGTTCAGCCTTTACATAGAGAATGGCGCATAATTGATCCGCCTCTTTCCATTCGAACCATACTGTTAGTTCCTGGCTCTGGGCAATTTCTTGCAGCACACCATGAATAACAAACTTAAATAGGGACTGATCCCTGCTTGAGTATTTGGTTTGGAATTCTTGGTAGTTATCGATTTCAATAATCATCACAAGCGTGGAATGAAAACTCTGAGGTAGCTCTAATTGCGCTGCTTCAGTCTCCCACTCGGCTTGATTAAGAGAGAAATTACCTTCTAACAGTTCATAAAACCAATATTTTTTGCGGATGGATAGATCCTCTTGATGCCGTAGTTCATATTGATTGGATTTCTCAACTAAATTATCCAGGGCTGAGGTAATAAACTGAAACTCGTCATGTTCAGACTTCTTCCCCATAGACAGACTCCGTTTCAACGCATAACGATCAATCCGAATCATAATCTCTTCAATCGGCTTATAATTGCGATGGGTAATATACATTAAGAACATAATGCTAAGTAAGATCGCACCAAACATCGGCAGTGTCCATACACCAAAAAATACAGCTAATAAACTGCCTTGCTCCAGCTTAGGTACCTTAACCGCGAGTTTCCAACCCGTATAAGATGACGCAATGGTGCTAATTCCCCATGCAGTCGGTTCAACATCCGATTCCACTCCAGGTTCTTTGAATGGTTTATCCTCACTGCTCATCATCTCAATGGAATCTGCAGCATTCGCTTTAATGGATTGCAGCATGCCAATCAGCGATCCCAGTTTAATATTAATGACTACGACGCCATTGGGAACCGATGATGTAATGGGCACTTTTTTGACAAGAGAAAGCACCTGATCTGAACGTGCCTCCCCGATGAATTGATTATACGAACGAGGCGTTGTCCATTGAACGCCCGCTTCACCCCGAAAAGCAGCTTCCACAAAGGAAGCATCAGCAAATTGGTCGATTTTAAAAATGGAGTTATCCGTAATCACTTCATTATTTGATTTCTTATAGATGTACACATCGCCGGCAAATGGAAACAACGTCTTGATATTATTTAGCCTCTGCGAAATTTCGTAAGCGGTATACGGCGACGTTGGTTCATTACTGCTAAAGTAGTCTTTGATCCATTCATCGGTGAGCATTTGTTGGATAACAAAGTTCTCAATCGTTTGAAAAGAGGAATCCACGACATTCATGACATGCGAAGCGAACACCTCGTTCGTATTCTGAATGCGCTCTCTCGTTTCGACATTCCATTTGTAATAGAACACCATCATCAAGACCAACACGATAAAGAAGAAAAAAGGTACATATGAAAATAGTAATCGGTAAAACCATTTCTTTTGCATGGTCTCCCCCTAATCGTCATTGCGTAGTTTAGTTTATCTTAGTCTACTACATTCCATGCGATTTGTACGAGATTGTAGTTTTAGGGGATGGGGGAAGGAGGCGCTCGCAATGCCACCCGCTTACCTGACTTAACCGGACAACAAACATTGCTCTTTGCCTCGCCATCCCGATCCACTCCCCCTCCTCCCCTCCAAAAGGAGTTGTGAGAATAAAGAGAAGAATGTGAGAACAGTGGAGTGGGGGATGGCTTAAGGGAATGTGGAGCGAGGTGATGGCGTAGATGAGTGTCGAGTAGCGTGATGGCTTAGGTGAATGTGGAGTGGGGTGATGGCTTAGATGAATGCGGGGTCGGGTGATGGCTTAGGGGAATGTGGAGTGGGGTGCTGGCGTAGGGGAATGCGGAGTCGGGTGCTGGCTTAGGGGAATATGGAGTGGGGTGCTGGCTTAGGGGAATGCGGGGTCGGGTGCTGGCTTAGGGGAATGTGGAGTGGTGAGTAGCTAAGGAGTAGAGGGGACAGATGTAGTGCCTGTTGGAGTAAGATTGTTGATTTTCTGGAGAATTCTCACGTCTTCAAGCACTCTAACCCTGACAGAAATGCAAAAGAGCACTTTTCGAATGGTTTTCTCCTCGATTTTTAGAAATTGATGCAAATAGGCATCAATTTGGAGTGATTTTAGGCGATTTTCCTAAAATACCGTGAAAAGGTTGCTTATTTGCACGTATTTATCAATTTTGACCATAAATCAGTGGAAAAGGTTGTATTTTTGCATTTTTGAAAGAGGGGGAGCTGGAAATGGAAGAGAGAGTTGTGCGCGGTCAAACAACTACCCCACGCACGGCCACCGGCGCGCGTTAGTTCGAAATCATCGAACTAAACTTACCGTCAGCGCCATCCATTCTGGATTAGTCCGAAATCGCCGAACTAAACCGCCACAAACTCCCTCCACCCAAGAAAAATGGTTAAATAGTTCGGCAGAATCTGACTAATTGGTCTTTTTCGGGTGGAATTCTTGTTTTAGTTCGGGAAAATCGGACTAATACCTATTCCAACGAAAGAAGGGTAAGCTTCTCTTACCCCGCAACAGATAAGTGCTCAAAAAAAGAGGGAGCTGCGCTCCCCCTCTCTACAAAGGCACCACGTTGCGCCAACTACGCAACGCCGTCACATCTTCCGCGCCTTCAGCCGCGTAAGCCTCACAAACGAAGCCCGGGACTTCCGTGCCGTCCCGGAGCTCAACCTTGCCGATCCCGAGCGGAGCCGGGATCGCTGCCGCAAAGCCCCCGAATGCCTCGAGCGGCATCTCCCAAATCTCCAGCAGGATGGCTGCGCCACCCTGCTGTTGCTTGATCATCCCCGGCTTCGCAGGGGATGTCGGCAGCTTCACAAGGCTGTACTTCGCCGCGGATTCATCCTCCCGGATGAACCGCGCTCCGCAGCCTTGCATCTGTTTCTCCAGCGGGTAGCCACGCATGTGCAGCCCGCAAACCGCAACGAGCGTCGTTTGCGCAGCGGTGGCGCTATCCTCACTTGTACTTGCACTTGCACTTGCACCCGCAGCAACCTCCGCCTTCGCCACATCTTGCTCAGCGCCAGCGATGAACAACTCCGCCGCCCCACAAATCAGCCCCTCCTCTTCCGCCACCGCGAAGAGGGTAATCCCAAAAGGCGTCTCCGGTGTTGCATCGCCCGCAGGCACAGCCACTGCGCACAGATCCAGCAGGTTGCAATGGTTCGTATAGCGACCCATATCGCGATTCGTGCTGATCGGGTCGGCAAGAACTTGCTCGCGCGTCCACGTGCCACCACAGGTTGGCATCACAAGCACAGCATCCTGAAGCAGCTTTCGAGCTTCCAGCTTATACTGTTGAAGCTTATGCATGGCAATAAATACAGATGCCGCATCATACTCAGCAGCTGCGCCCGAGCGTAATATCTTCTCCGTCACGGGATAAGCTACGCCAGGATTCGCTTCAATAAACGGCCCAATATCTGCCCAACGTTCAGCCACCCAAGGACCTTCATATAAGATCGCCGCAGCTTGGGCGAATAATTCAACATCTACCTCTTCAATCAAAATACCTTCACGCAGACTAACCTCACGCACCTGCTCAACAGCCTGCAGCCACGCTGCACGATACTCCGCAGCGTAAGGCCCATAGAAGCCAAGCTCGCCACTTGGCAATAACACGCGAGAAGGCAGTCCCGCCGGCTTGCGCACCACGTTGCGGGACCATGGATCTTCCGCGTGGACGCCTCGAACCACGCTGTCTACAACAAGCGCATCCGCTAGAGAATGCGCGAAGACCGTGACACAGTCGAGGCTCGCACAGGCTGGCACGACCCCTTTGGTCGGCCATGCGCCGAGACTCGACTTATAGCCGACTAGGCGATTCAGCGCGGCCGGCACACGGCCGGAGCCCGCTGTATCTGTGCCAAGTGAGAAAACCACTTGGCCACGGGCTACACTAACGGCCGAGCCGGAGCTGGAGCCGCCGCTGATCAGTTCAGGACGCAAGGCGTTATGCGCGTCCCCGTAAGGACTGCGAGCGCCAACTAAGCCTGTAGCGAACTGATCGAGATTGGTTTTGCCTACAGGAATGGCGCCAGCCGCAATCAATCTCTCCACGACACCCGCATCCTCATCCGGCGTAAACGCATATTCTGCGCAAGCTGCCGTCGTCGGAATACCAGCGAGATCAATGTTATCTTTGATCGCGAAGGGAATCCCCCACAGCGGTGCATCCGCCAGCGAGAGAGATGTCAACCGGTCCAAATACGGCTGAATCGCATCCATCGTCGGCGGCGTAATCCAAATGTTCATGTCAGCATCTGCGATGGAACGCTCTACAATGATCGCCATGACTTCCTGCGGCGATAATGCGCCCGCTTCATACTTTTCACGCAAGTAAGATAGGGTCAATTCTTTTTCCAACTCATCACTACTAATTCGTTCTCCGTCTATTCGCTCTCCCATAGCTCCTTCACCTCTCCCTTACGCAGATTGTGCAATACCTAGAATTAATTGTCCGGCATGCACCTGATCACCCGGCTTAACGCCAATCATGGAAACATAACCATCACAAGGCGCGTGCTGCGGGAACTCCATTTTCATACTTTCGAGGATCGCCAGTTGGTCGCCCTTCTTCACTTGTTCCCCTGGGGATACCAACACTTTCCAAACACTTCCTGGCATAATACCACGAACCGCAACTGTTCCTGCTGGCAACTCATCTTCTGGTGCAACATCACCTGTCTCCTGCTCGGAGACATATTCAGCTAACCCTTTCGCTTTCCAACTCTCGCGTTCTTCATTGAACGCTTCACGCTGCTGGATACGGAACGTATCCGTTGTTTCTTCTATAGAGCTTAAAAATTGTAGATATTCACCTAAATCAAACGTCGTCTCTTGAATGTCAGCCTCATAACGGCCGCGAGGGAAGTCCTCACGCAATTGCAGCAGCTCTTCCGCACTTACTTCGTAGAACTGGATTTGATCAAAAAATCTCAACAACCAAGGCTTACCCGCCTGAAAACTCTCCGTTGAGCGCAGACGATTCCACATTTGAATGGTGCGTCCTACGAATTGATATCCACCTGGGCCTTCCATCCCATACACACACATGTAGGCACCGCCGATACCGACGGCATTTTCTGGTGTCCATGTACGAGCAGGGTTATATTTCGTTGTGACGAGACGATGACGAGGATCAACCGGTGTTGCCACAGGAGCCCCTAAGTACACATCCCCTAACCCCAGTACGAGGTAGTTCGCTTCATATACGATTTTCTTCACTTCATCTATGGTGTCTAATCCATTAATTCGTTGAATGAATTCTAAGTTGCTCGGGCACCAAGGCGCATCCGGGCGCACCCCTTGTTGATACCGTTCGATCGCAAGCTGCGTTGCTGGATCATCCCATGACAATGGCAAGCGCACAATACGGGAAGGCACTCGGAACTGTTCCAAAGGAGGGAGAGCAGCATCAATCTCGACGACCTTACGGCATGCCTCCGTTACTGTGATTTGCGACGGGTCAATATGAATTTGCAAGGAGCGAATCCCCGGCGTCAGATCCAACACGGGAATCGAACCACTTTCCACAATCGCCTGCATCAAAGCCTGCACTTGGAAGCGAAGCAGCAAATCCAGCTCAAGCTCACCGTATTCGACGAGCAAGTTTTGATCCCCACAGCAGCGGATCGTGATTGGGAAGCGACGGTTCTCTACTTCATGAAAAAGTCGCGGATATTCCGGCGTAATCTCCTCATTCACAACAGGCAATTGCACATGTACTAGTTGGTCAAAATGCCCCTCGCCAATCGCACGCAAGTTGCTCTCTTGCAGATCACGCAGTGCCTCGGCTTCAGGAAGCGTCAGCAGGTGAAAACGGATCGAGTCACCAGGGTGCAGCTGACCTAGCTTCCAGAATTCAGCCGACGCTGTCGTCACCGGACATACGAAACCGCCAAGACTCGGTCCATCTGGTCCAAGCAGAATCGGCATATCACCGGTCAAATCCAGCGTACCGATCGCGTAGGCATTATCATGAATATTCGAAGGGTGAAGTCCCGCTTCACCGCCATCTTCACGTGTCCATAGCGGAGCAGGCCCTTTCAAACGAACGCCCGTTCGAGAGGAGTTAAAATGCACTTCCCAGCTCGTTTCTGTCAGTTGATCCAGATACTCCGTCCGCAAAAACTCACCTGTACAATGCGGTCCAGGAACGACCCCAATCGTCCACTCGCGTGTCATGCCAGGGCGATGATCCTGGGCTAATTCGTAAACGTCTTGCACACGGTTCTCTCCGCCTTCATTGACCCCAAGCACATCGCCCGTACGAAGTGCACGTCCGCCGTGCCCCCCGAAGCCGCCCAACGTAAACGTGGACGAGCTGCCTAGAAGCTTCGGCATATCGAGTCCGCCGCCGATCAATAAATACGTGCGCATGCCCTCTTTGGCTTCGCCAAAGCTCAGCACTTGCCCTTGCGTGGCATGGACAGGTCGATACGTAGCAACCGTTTCCCCATCGAGCTCAGCTTGCATATCCGCACCAGTTATGCAGAACCACATATCGCTGCGGAACTTGTAGGAGCCGCCACGCAGGGTCATTTCAAGACCAGGTGCATCGTCGGCATTGCCAAGCAGCTTGTTCCCGATACGGAACGACAGTGGATCCATTGGCCCACAAGGCGGTACACCGACATCCCAATGGCGAATTCGGCCTGGGAAGTCTTGCACGGTTGTTTGAATACCGCCATCGACGACTTCAAGAGCACGTTCTGTAGGCTCAAACGTATTCAATAATTGCGTGTAAACATTACCCGTGAGGCAAGCTTCTTCTTGCAGAAGCGCACGTACATACTGCAAATTTGTCGTTAATCCGTACATGCGCGTTTCAGCGAGAGCTTCTACTAATTTATGGATCGCGTCTAAGCGGTCTTTGCCATGGACAATGATTTTAGCCAGCATCGGGTCATAGAGTGTCGTTACAGTTAGACCATCGCGAACCCATGTCTCATTACGTGCTTCATTAGAGAAAACAGCGCGATCCAACTGCCCTGCACTCGGACGGAACTGCTGAAGGCAATCCTCCGCGTAAATCCGCGCTTGGATACTATGGCCTTCGGGTTTGCGGATCAGCGACCCTAAATCGTTCAACTCAAGTGCCGCTTCGCGCACCATCCACTCCACGAGATCAATGCCGAGTACTTCTTCTGTCACACCATGCTCCACTTGAAGGCGAGTGTTCACTTCCAAGAAGTAAAACTCACACGTTTCTGGATCGTAGAGATACTCAACGGTTCCAGCACTGCGGTAACCTACTTCTGCTGCCAAACGTTTCGCCGAAGCGAACATCGCCTCACGTACTTCGTCCGACAGGTTCGGAGCTGGGCTCTCTTCAATGACCTTCTGATTACGACGTTGGATGGAGCAATCACGTTCCCCTAGAGTTACGACCTCGCCTAAGGAGTTGCCGAAAATCTGTACTTCAACGTGACGAGCACGGGCAATATATTTCTCGAGGAACATGCCTCCGTTTTTGAAATTCGTTTCGGCCAAATGGCGTACGCCATCGTAGGCAGAGCTCAGCGTGGCTTCATCTGCACATACGCGCATGCCGATACCGCCGCCGCCTGCTGTACTTTTTAGAATAACAGGATAGCCAATGCGTTTTGCTTCTGTTAATGCTTCCTCCAGCTCCGTGATTAACGGAGTACCTGGCAGCATCGGAACACCTGCTCTTTCAGCAATCTCACGCGCGGAATGCTTGAGTCCGAACATCTCCATTTGTTCCGGAGTCGGTCCGATGAATACAATGCCATGCTCGCGACAAGCACGAGCGAAATCCGCATTCTCACTCAAGAAGCCATACCCGGGATGGATCGCTTGCGCACCGGTTTCGAGCGCTGTTTGGAGAATCAGCTCTGTATTCAAGTAACTCGACTTCGCTGGCCCCTCACCGATCAGTACAGCTTCATCGGCTCCATCTACATGTAAACTATCTTGATCTGCCGCTGTATAGACAGCCACCGATTGAACTCCCAGTTTGCGCAATGTACGCTCGATACGTACAGCGATGGCTCCACGGTTCGCAATTAGCACTTTCGTAAACATCGTAACCACTCCTTCGCATTTATGTTCAAATAGTAGAACGTATATGTTTCACATCATAAATTGGCTATATTTCTCCATAAACACACTCGTCCTAATTGCACGGGGTAGCTGTTTATTTCGGTTATTTATCCCAGATAAGCACCTGTATCGGTGTCGGGTTATAAGCATTACATGGATTATTAAGCTGCGGACAATTGCTGATCAGTGCCATGGTGCTGCCAATGGACTGCATTTCGACATAGCAGCCAGGGGCTGATACGCCGTCATCGAATTTCAAGCTGCCATCCGGTGTCACGGGTACATTCATGAAGAAATTAATATTTGGCGCTAGATCGCGCTTCGTATATACACCGTCTTGCCCAGCTAGCTGGAGCATGAATGTATCACGACAGTTGTGCATCGACAGCTTATCGTGCGAGTAACGCACAGTATTGCTTTGTGCCGAGCAGGACCCGCCGACGGTATCATGACGTCCGCAGGTGTCAGCTACGATTGTAAGCAATGCCTTGCCTGACTCGGCTCTTAAGATGGAACCTGTGCTCAAGTAGATATTGCTTTGTCCTGTGATCGTCGCCACTGCACTGTAGTGATCCTCGGGATTCTCCGCATCATAGAACAATGTGTCTGCAGCCTGATTGCCCTCCAGATCCACGATCCGCATCACTTGTCCTGGCTTCAGGACACGCATCCAGCCATCCCCTGCTTGAACCACTTCACTATATATCGCATCCTCCACTAAACGAGGGCTTTCTACTCGATTAAAAACGGCCATTTTCGTTCCTCCTCCTGTTAATCGTTTCTACTAAGAACCTAACAGTGTGTGATATTCCCATGTATTTTCAAAAGCTCGGCGATTCTCCGGGCGATAATTCAAGCAATAATCGTCTTCATTGACGGGTGATGCTGCGAGCACTTCGATTTTGACAGGCACAGATGGATAACTCGCTCTTGGATCAAGTGGGTTCGGCGTGTTGGACAGAACGACTAAAGTATCTAACTCTGTTCTCAGAGTGACCGTCGCCCCTGCTTGACAGTGTTCTAAGCTGAGCCGCATATCCCCGTTGTCATTCACAATCACTTTGGAAAATAGATTCACCACCGGCATCATATCCCGCATACTCAAGCCGTTGCGAACCAGCTCAACCGCGAAATTCTCTTGACCGCTCCGCAGCCAATCATTACGTAGCTCTTGATAATTCGTCGTTCCGTACTTGGCATCTGTTGCCGCTCGGCTTGTGTATCCGCTAAGTGGATCATGCCACCCTAAGCTGTCTTCCACGATACTCACCATCGCACGGCCGTTATCACTCATCAGCACATTGCCGCGAGTTAAATGAGCGGTATGCTGTGCTTTGAGCGTGTCCGGCATATTGTAACGCTCCGTCAGATCTTTCGCGTGGTAGAACTGGATTGACACATTCGCACCTGCTTCCAGTGCAGTCAATCGAATCAACTTCCCTTTGCCAATCGTTCCTGACCACTTATCCCCTGGCCCGATGTCCTTGCTCCAAATGTTCCCCATGCTATCGCTCTCCTTCGCTTTTTGCTTAAACAAAAAGGGAGACATCACAAGACCCATTGTCTTGGTGATATCTCCCAGGTTTTTATCCTTCCGTGGCACTCTTTCACAAGAGTGGTTTACTCTCGGACCAGCCCGGCATGTTACCGGCGGAACCCTAGTAAACAATCGTATTCGTTTGTGTTATTAAACATAACATCGACGATGATTCATGTCAATAACTTCAAGTTATTTTAGTTAATATACGTAAAATACTTCTCACAACCCTAATTATGTGTTATATTAACTTACACAAACGACAAATATCTAACATCATAAATAAAATGGTTAACCACCTTACATAAAAGTCACGAAACATTACATACAAAGTTTTCTAGGGTTCCGCGGGCAACCTAATTCCCGGACTGGACCAAGAGGAGACGCACAGCTAAACACTGTGTTCACGGAGGGATAAAAGCCCGGGAGATATCTGTAACCTAGATATCGCCTTGGCTTTTTTGCATACAAATCTCTTCTGTGTTCACATTAATCACTGATGAGGGAGTGTTATCGCTATGACCACTGAAGGCACACTACGTAAATCCCTAAGCTTGTACCAAGTTGTTTATATGGGACTCGCTTGGATGACCCCTATGATTTATTTCTCCATCTATGGGATCGCCTATGAGAATGCGCATGGCATGTTAACACAAGCCTATCTGCTCGCCTTTATCGCTATTTTCTTCACCGCGTACAGCTATGGTGTGATGTCGAAGGTATTTCCCACTTCAGGTTCCGCCTACACCTACACCAAAAAAAGCATCCATCCCTATCTAGGATTTCTCGTAGGCTGGGTCTTGCTCTTGGACTATTTCTTCTCCCCTATCATCGCTTGCCTAACCTTCGGCATCTATCTGCATGCGCAGTTCCCATCCATTCCTGCATATGTGTGGATCATTGGACTTAACATCGTCCTCGGTTTCATCAATATCATTGGCATTAAATTCTCTGCAAATATCAGTAAATTGTTCGTCTGGATTCAAATTATTTTTATCGCTGTGTTCTGTTTCTTCCTATTCCGCAACTTATCTGGTGTTGGTGAGATTCACCCACTACAGCCTTTTCTACAAACGGATGTGCCTTTCTCCACCATTCTCGTCGGTGCCTCCATTATATGCTTCTCTTTCTTAGGCTTTGATACGGTGACAACAATGGCCGAAGAAACAGTCAATTCCGAGAAGACCATTCCGCGTGCCATTATGATCATTATCATTACAGCTAGCGTTCTATACTTAGTGCCCTCTTTCCTAACGCAACTCGTGTATCCGCATTTAACTTTTGTTCATATGGATTCTGCAGGCTTTGAAATTGTAAAAATGGTAGGCGGCGCCGCATTGAGCTCCGTATTCCTCACTGTTTTAATTCTTGCCATCTTCACACAAGGATTATCGTCCGTTACAAGCGTGTCACGCCTCCTGTTCGTGCTAGGTCGAGATAACGTGCTGCCGAAGCGAGTGTTTGCGTTTCTACATCCGAAGTTCAACACACCGGTTTTCAACATTGTGATCGTTAGCGTCGTCTCGTTGCTCGCACTCGTGATCTCCTTAGATAACGCGGTGAAATTCGTCAATTTCGGTGCCCTTACCGCCTTCTTCTTCGTCAATATATCTGTCATTGCTCAAAAGTATTTGAAAGAACGCCAACGCTCGCCGAAGCAAACAATCTTGTATCTGGCGCTTCCGTTGCTAGGCGCCGGATTCATCGGCTATCTACTATCATTGTTGGATAAGGACGCGTTATGGATGGGCGTAACGTGGCTATTGATTGGGGTGGTGTACCATCTCGTTCAAAAGCGTACCGCTCAAACCAAAGATACCGCAGTCAGCATGCGCGCTGCACGGTCTACTCACTTAAATTAACGCACAACAAGAAGAACCTGAGGATTTCATCAGGTTCTTCTATTCTTATGTAGGGGTTCACTACTACTTCACACTACACCCCACTTAACCTTATCGCACAATTCATTGCTTCATGTTTCAACCTCTAACTCTACCTTCTTGTCTACTTCACTACTCCACCTTATTACCTCCATCCCTACCCTCATGTCTACTTCACTCCCACCTTATTACCTCCATCCCTAACTCGCCCCCACATCGTTACCTCTCAACTCCATTCCCATCTCCAACTAGCTAATCACTGCCTCTCCGCAACACAACGCAAAAAATAGCTGGAAAAACTCCAGCTATTTCCCCACATATTCAGCTCTTTCGAACATTAACTGTAAAACCTCCAGCTAATTCCGAGTATTTCCCGCAAAATGGACCTGACGCGCGGAATTAACTACATTATTTCCAGCTATTTCTGATTTTCAGTCGAAAATCATGGAAATAGCTGTAGTTTTTCCAGTTAATCGCGCCGCGCCCAGCCAGTTGGTGAGAGAGGCCGATTTGGGCTTGAATTGGCTTCGTTTCGCTTGGCTCCGCTCTCAGCTCGCTTGGCACCGTTTGGCCCAACTCGCTCTGCTCGGTTGGGTTCAGTTCGCTCGGTTCGGCTCAGCTTCACTTGGTTCATCCTAACCAAGTTACTTCCGATCCGCCGGGAAAACTAACCCGATCTGTCTCCGCGCCTCATCCATAATCGCCATCGCTGCACTGGAATTCGCATGTGAATTCGTCGGAGACTCCAACTCGCCCGCCTTAATCAGCCGGCTAAACTCTTCCGCCTCGTAGCGCATCGTTCTTACGCTCTGCTCACGCGTCAAATCCTCTACCGAACCGTCGCGGTACCGAATTTGCACTTTCTCTGGTTGGTTAATCTTATCGATAACCATGGTCGCCAGTTCGCCCTGAATTTCAGCAGGCAGGTAGGAGCTAGCGATTTTGGAGTGCTGAATCACAGCATCCATTTCTTTGTAGCTTAGCAACAAGCTACCCTCGCCATCTACGCCGGATTCCAGCATCACCGCACTCGCTTGTACCCGCTCAGGCGCACCGAACAACACAACCAATGGATAAATACAATACACACCCAAATCCATCATCGATCCATTTGAAAATACAGGATTGAACGCATTCAGCACAGTCCCCTGCTTGTAGGCGTCATATCTGGATGAATACTGGCAATAGCTCGCAAAATAACGTCTTACTTTCCCAAGCTTATGTAAATTCTCTTGTACGACTTTAAAATTAGGCATCAGCGTCGATTTCAACGCTTCCATGAACACAACCTGATGGCTGCGTGCCGTTTCAATCATCGCCGCAAGCTCCGCACTATTGGAAGCCGCGGGCTTTTCGCAAATGACATGCTTCCCATGCTTCATGCAATGAACAGCATACTCCGCGTGCAACGAGTTAGGACTCGCAATATAGACAGCATCGAATGCGTCGCTTTGCGCAAATGCCGTTAAGTCTGTAAATTGATGGGCCACATCAAATTTCGCTGCGAATTCTGCAGCCATTTCTTCCGTGCGGGAGTAAACAGCAGTCAGTTCAAACTCTCCTGTTTCGAGTGCTGCATGAATGAATTCCTCGGTGATCCAGTTCGTACCAATAACTGCGAATCGTATCATTTTCCCCATAACTCCTTTATCCTAGCTATATTCTCTGACCTCTACCCTATCAAATTCAACCTCCAAATTCAATTATCATTACGTTTCTACCTACTTTGAACTCACTGAAACTTCCCGTAATGCTTGATCTTTACTTTCGCTTGACAATGAACCTCTACCTCGGGGTACACCTCACGCCAGTCCATCGCTTTCCATTCCTTATAAGGAACGATAAGCTTAATCGCGTTGCCCAGCCCGAGACTATCCACATTATGCTTCTGCATATCTTTCACGATGGTCTCCATGTGCGAGGTGATTTTCTCACCTATTTTGGCCTCCAGTGCATGCCGATCTTCTTCCTTACTAATTTTCAAATCTCCCATGTACTCCAAAATAACACCGCTGACTGATATCTCGAAATCAACTTTGAACGAGCTTTCTCCCGCGCGCGCCGCGTGAACCTGTCGCTTGCTAACCAACGAATCGAACAACACAAACTCTTTCTTTTCTCCCTCTTCACTTAGACGCATGGGTAATGAGCCCAATTTGAAATTTTTGCTTAACATGGAGAAAAAAATCGTTTCCTGGTCATCAATCTTCATTAGATAACGATCATCTTGAAATAAAGCAATACCATTTACCTTCACATGGTCTCCAATGTCTTTAATGATCGGAGCAACAGGGTCTATGCCATCATCGTAGTAATCTCTAGTGAACTCATATAAAGTAATCTTTGGAATGCTTTGGAACCTCATTTCAGATTCCATCATTCGATCAATATACTGTGCTGTTCGTAAGTAATTGCTGTACTTTTTGACTAATAAGTCATGGGCATTTCCATCTACGACGGTCACTTTGACACGTGGTGAAACGGAAGGATCCCTCACAAGTGTATCGATATCATCCCAAAATCCCCGCTGAGCTAGTGTCGTTCCGAACATAATATTACGCATTTGTCCACTAACTAAAACCAATTGAGTCTGCCTAGAGAGATCTACTTTCGCACCCTTGCTACTATCGGAAATGGTCGTTAAGACTTCTCTTGGCCTTCGGCCCTCGTCCACAGCTAGAGGTATACTATTCGTCACCTTGAGCATGTCCCCAGGCATTAAATCAAAAGCTGTGGTATGGGTTAGTCCAATCTTCTCTAAGATCCGCTGATCATTCCCACAGCCGGTCATCGTCATCAGTAGCATACCAGTAATCAGCCATTGAAACCGCGTCTTATGCAAGCTGTTTTCGCCACCTTTGAATAGAAAGAATACCAATTAAGCAAATCGGCAGGACAAAGGAATAAGCGATCGTAAAATACGTACAAATAAACAACCATTTACCAACTTCATCCAACACACTCGGAATGAACGAAAGGAGAAAAGTGATTACCATCAGATAGAACGTGATCCGTGTAAACTTACTCTTGGTGAAAATTCGCTGCATACATAAACTCGCTACCCAATGATACATAACAATTGTAATGAGAACCCGAAAGACAAGAAAGCTAAACAGGATATTCTCCGCTCGTTCGATAAACGGAAATTTAATATACGCAAGTAAATCAATACAAGGAAACATAATTAATTTCAACTGTTGCAAGCTGTAGAATCCGAAGCAAACTAGGCACACACTTACATAAATTAGAAAGCTAACTGCATTAGCTAGCTGTACGCTTGTAAAAAATCGCACTTTCTGCTGAACATACGGGAACAAAAACATACAGAGCTCATACCCCAAATAAGAACCGTATAGATTAAAAATCCCCTTCCAGTGCTCCTTCCCCTCTTGAAATATATAGAATGTATATCGCGATAACTGCAAATCATTGAAAAATGGAATTTCCAATGGCAGCATCCACAATATCAAAAAGAAAAATACGGTACTCGCCTTCACAATCGTATAAAAACCTTTAATGAGCAGTAAATACGCAAGTAGGCTAATAACAAACATGAAAGTCATCGGGTTAGCTGTTGGAAATGCCGTAACTTGAAAAATAAGAACATATTCCTTAGCAACCAAACTAGCCGTAAATGACCAAGTAAACCCGACAATGGCATACAATGGATACACAATCCACTTGGGCAGGTAGCTTTCAAAAATAGTGAATATATCAGCACCGTTTCCCATCTTCCATACAATCCAAATTAGATATATATTGAACGCAACTACTGCAGCGACAACAACTAACATGAGCCAACCGTTATAACCAAAATATTCAGCTGCAATACGGGGTAAAGCAAAGATCCCCACCCCGACTTGTATCATATGAATCAAAATGAAGATTTGGAACCCGTTCAACTTCTCATTCACGCACGGATCATCCTTATTTTCTCATTTTATTCTTCTTCGAATTGGTCGTCTTCACTTGATTTGGCCTCGCTGTCAACATGGAAAAAGGACTCCGAATGAAAACATCTTTCCAATCGCTCCATTTAGTAGGTGCAAAAGGTGATAAATAGGAAGTCCCCAAGCTGGTTAATCCACATAAATGGATGACAATATAACCGATACCTGCCATCAGACCGAAATTCCCCCATACACCCGCCAACAAAATCAAACCAAAACGGATAAGACGAATCGAGGCACTCATCACATAGCTCGGAATGACAAAAGAGGAAATCGCCGATGAAGCCACTGCAATAATGAGAATGTTACTCGTCAGACCTGCTTGAACAGCTGCTTGACCGATAACAATACCACCAACGATACCGATGGTTTGTCCGATTTTGGTCGGCAATCGTGCCCCTGCTTCTCGCAGTAGTTCTATCGTAACCTCCATCAACATCGCTTCGATGACTGGAGGAAATGGCACCTTACTTCGTGATTCTCTCAACGTTAAAATCAACGCCTCAGGAATCATCTCATAATGATACGTAGTCACAGATACATAGATGGCAGTAAACGTAATGGTTATCAAGAAAGCGATAAACCGAAGCATCCTTGTAGCGGTCCCGATCGACCATCTCTGATAATAGTCATCCGCTGAAGAGAAGAAGTCGAAGAAAGCCGTCGGAGCGCTCACCGCTGCCGGACTTCCATCTACAATTGCCAAAATGCGGCCTCCCACCAATTTGGAAACAGCCGTGTCCGGACGCTCTGTAATTAGGAATTGCGGGAATAAGGAGTACGGATAATCATCAATATACTGAGAAAACATGTTACCATCATAGACCGCATCAATTTCAATTCCACGAATACGCCGAACAAATTCATCAACCAGTTCCATATTCGCAATGCCTTTGATATAAAGGACAAAAACGGCGGTTTTGGTAACTTCACCGACTTCTAGCTTGACCACCTTCAAATGTGAGCTTTTCACCCGTCTTCGCACTAACGAAAGGTTCGTACCCGCGGTTTCAGTGAACGCATCATGTGGTCCTGTAATAACGGTCTCGGTTTCAGATTGCTGCACACTCCTGGCTTCTGGGCCATAAACAAAAAATAGGTAGACTTTTTCATTATGAAAAATAGCCACTTGTCCAGACAGTATTCCAATGACAATTTCCTTAGCATCATCTGATTGTTCAAATTGTGACTGTTCCAAAATATGGCTTAAATCATCAGTTTGCACATTCGCTAATGGATCCATAACTTCCCGAGACAATTGCGTGTGATCAATCATATGGGGAATATATATAATATCAACTTGGATGCTAGGTATGTTTCGATGAAACACATCAATACAATCCTCGAATTGTTCCAGAATATGAGCTAATGATATAGACTCATCCGCATTGGCAGGCTCAGTTAACGCAGGTATCTCAAATCGTTTAGGCTCTTTATCTACTTGCCGCGGGAAGGAAAACAATAAACGATCCCATATGGCCATGCACGATCCCCTCCAGCTAGAGCTTTCCATTATTCTGAGCAGTTACGCTTAAAATATTCCATTTTGCCCAAAAGTTGCGCTAGGTCGCGCATCTTGACACGAAACCAAATGGTTTCATATAATAGTATATGTAACCAAATGGTTTCGCTTTAGCGTATCCGATGGAGAAGTGATTTCGCGGGAAAACTAGGTTGATGTGCTTTAAACCACAGGTAAGGTAAAAAGCAAATAACAATACTGCCATTGGAGGCCTATTACTATGGAAAATAAAATGCAAACCCTGCCCGATATTAAGCAAACACTTATTTTTAATGCACCGATTCAAAAAGTGTGGAATGCGGTAGCGACTTCTGAAGGCATCGCCGTATGGTTCATGCCGAACAATTTCATGCCGGAGCTCGGCTATGAATTTCATTTGGAAGCTGGCCCTTTCGGGAAATCCCCCTGTAAAGTTACTGAATTAGATCCCCCGAATCGTTTAAGCTTTTCTTGGGGGAAAGACTGGTTTCTGACCTTTGAACTGTCCGATCTAGAAGGTAAAACGGAGTTCACCCTCACCCATGGCGGTTGGGATATCGACAAAGTTACCGAATTCGGTCAACCGCATGATACGGTTCGCGATACCATGTCACAAGGCTGGGCAGGCATCGTCCAAAGGCTCTCTGCTTACATCGAGGCTTAAGATGGCTATTCCCGCACAAAAGCATGACGTCTTCCAGGCAATTGCCGACCCCACGCGACGACATCTGTTGCAGCTTCTGGGTGATCAGGAAATGCCTGTCACGGTCATCTCAAGCCATTTCCCCATGAGCCGTACAGCGGTATCGAAGCATCTTCGTATTCTCGCCGAGGCCGGCTTAGTAAAAGAACGTAAAGTCGGCCGCGAGACCCGTTACCGATTAGAGGCTGAGCCGCTGATGGAGCTCAAACGCTGGCTTTCCTACTACGAGCGCTATTGGGAAAATAAACTTAATGTGCTCAAACGTTTCGTTGAGCAGGATGATGATGCAGCCGAGCTCAAATTCACCCCACTTGAAGTGGTGGATCCAGAGTAATAGATGAATTGCGCGAAGAGTCTTCCATATCGGGAGGCTCTTTTGCGTTGCGGGCCTGGAGATTTGCGATAGGCTGCGTGATTGGTTGCGAGGAGCAGTGGTGGCTATGGGCCGATTGCGGTGGGCGGATACGACAGACCGGGCGGGATGGGCTGTGATGACTGCGCTGACTGCCATGGGCCGGGGCGACAGGCTGCAATGTATCGAGAGGCGCCCTCACCGAAATACGGTGCACCATGAGAATCAAATAGATGGAAAAACTCCATTTAATTAGGGTGTTTTCACCTTAATTCTCCAAATAGATGGAATTTATGTAGTTAATTCAGGGGAATTCGGGATAGTGACCAAAAATCGAAGGAACTAGCTGTAGGAAATCCAGTTATTCATTAAAAAAGGTATTTCCCCAACAAATTAGCTGGAGAAAATCCAGTTATTTACTCAACTTTACTCGGCGAACGTTTCTTCTACTGGATCTCACTTGAGGTCGGGGTTGGGATCCCGCACAATCTACTCTACTCTACTCTACTTCTCACCCACTTCACTTCCCAACTCTCGCCCTAACTATTATCCACACTAATAACCTTCACTTCACTTACACTCCACTTCACTTCACTTCACTTCACTTTCATCCTACTCCTCCTCCCTCACCTAACCCCCTCTTTCACCTATCCCCTATTCCCTTAAACCTCCACCAAAATAAACTTACAAAAAGTAATTAACTTACTTGACGGAGAGAAAACAAAGGCGTATCATTAGTTACATAAAGTAATTAAATATACTTAAGTATATTAACTATAAATAAGGAGATGTTTATCATGATTTCACCGATTTTTGTTGGCCACGGTTCACCTATGATGGCATTGCAGGATACCGCTTGTACGCAATTTCTACTCGAGTACGGTAAAAAGCTATCACCCAAAGCCATCGTTATTTTCACCGCGCATTGGGAAACCGAAGTACTTACCATTTCCTCCACGAATGATGTATATGAAACCATCTATGATTTCCGCGGCTTTCCTGACGAGCTTTTTCAATTAAAATACCCAGCCAAAGGGGATTCCACCCTGGCACAATCGATCGCGGAGCGCTTTCAAGCGAAGGGTATTCCTGTTCAGCTCGATCACACACGCGGTCTAGACCACGGCTCATGGGTACCGCTGCTGAGGATGTTCCCTACACCTGAAGTTCCCGTCGTTCAAATTTCAGTGAATCCGTATTTGCCTCCTGCCGAACAGTACCGAATCGGCGAAGCCCTGCGTGGTCTGGATCAGGAAGACATCCTGATCATTGGCAGCGGCGCAACCGTGCATAACCTGCGCGCGTTAAACTGGGACGCAACCGAGCCGGACGCTTGGGCGGTCGCTTTTGATGATTGGCTTGCTGCGAATATGCAAGCTAAGAACCTGGAGGCGTTGTTCAACTACGCCGCAGAAGCCCCAAATGCGAAGATGGCCGTGCCGCGCCCTGAGCATTTCATTCCTCTCTACATCGCGATGGGGAGCGGTGATCCTGAGCGGCCAGTCCAGATCATCCACCGCAGCTACGAGGTGGGATCACTGAGCTATTTGGCCGTTTCTTTCTAATCGGCGCTGCGTGGATAGCGTGCCGCATGAAATTGGTTATGTTGCACATGCTAACATAACCAATTTCAACTAACAGAGGTGCTCAAGCATTGACATGGACGACTCGCATCATTCAAATCTTATTGGCAGCAGCGTTTGTCATGTTTGGGATTTTGAAACTGTCTACCCATGAGCTGCAAATGGAAGTCTTCACATCAACCTACGGGTACAGTGTAGGGTTCATGTACATCGTCGGAGCCGTCGAACTTGCAGCTGGTGTAGGGCTGATCCTCGGCCTATGGCACCCGCGGATTGCACTGCTCTCCGGAGGTGTTATCGCCATGATTATGGCGAGCGCAATGCTGACCCATATTCGCTCCCACGAGGGGATGCGGACTTCAGTACTGCCCTTGATCTTCCTCATGATGGCGCTAATCGTCGTTATCAGAAGCTCCCGCAGCCAAGAACGGTCATGGGGTTAAGCGGTAGCTCATTCGGTTGGTTGTGCGAGCCAAGATTCATACAAAAAAAAGAGACCCACAGCAACGGGCTGCGGGTCTTACATATATATATATTTAAAAGGGGGTCGAATTTCATTATAGGTTCCGAACCTTAAAAGGACATGAAATTCAGATGTCATTTGCGTGACAATTGATTCGTTAATTATTACAGCTTGCACTTCGTTTATTTATTCAGCCAACTTCGCCTTGATCGGAATATAAATATCCATCTCCACAAGCTCATGCAGGTTCGAATGACAGCGCTCATCATAATATTCAAACTCGGCACTCCCCGCGTGCTCGTACCCTGAATGCGGAAACCATTCCGTGAAAATCGTCTGCCACGTACTTTGAATGGATGCCACAAACTGCTCCTGCTTCACCTTCGGTGTCGTGAATACAGCGTAATTCGCCTCCGGAAACTCGCGGCATACCATATTCGCCGGAACGTCCTCAAAGCTCGTTGCCTCCATCCCGATAATGTAGGTCAAATCCCCGCTCTCCAAGTCAAAATCCGCACAAACTCCAATTTCAACGGGTACACCTGTGTGAACACGATTCGGAATATGTTGCCCTAACCCTTCTTGCATATATTTCTGCCAGAACAACGGGATATCGCGGTGATTCTGTCCCTCTTTGCAAGAAGTCTTCAATTCATAACCAATTAATTTGAAACTAGGTTTCGTTTTCAAAGCGTAGTTCATACGTATTCCTCCTAAATAGGGATTAAATTTCCGATCCAGCACATTCACTCTGGGATAGTTAGGCGGTCGTATGCCTTGCTTGCGATAGGCAAGCGGGGTACGTTCAAACACCTTTTTGAATGCCCGCGTGAAATTTTCCGGGGACTGAAAGCCATTGTCGAGGGCAATATCGATCAACTTCTGCTCGGTATATGCGATTTGATATGCCGCTCTCGCCAATCTTCTCTTGCGAACATATTCCATCACCGCGTCCCCCACCATGGTTTGAAAGACGCGATGAAAATGAAAGGCGGAGAAACAGGCGACCTCGGCTAAGCATTCAACAGAAAGCGGACCCGACAGATGCTCCTCAATATGATCCAGCGTCATCTGAATCCGCGTCTCATAGTTGGTATCCATCGTCTGCCCCCTTCAACTTCATAATCTCAGTTTACGCCATTCGGAACTACGCTTCTTGATATTTCTTGCTCCCTATTTCCAACTTCCTTTGGAAGCAACGGAATATGTTTTGTATTGATTCTTCCCCTTAATTTCAAGGAGATTCAGCTGCAGACCGTAGGCACAACCGCCATCGATTCCGATTTTATCCGTATCAAACCACACTTCTGCCTTCCCATGAATATCCTTCGTCGTCGTATGTCCGAACACAACAATCTTCTTCACAACGGTTTTCTGCTGCACAAATGGCGCACGAATCCAAATAAAGTCCCGCTCCGGCTGTGTTTTCCAATCTACATAAGCAGGATTCAGCCCGGCATGTACAAAAATATGCGTGTCATTCTCGTAATAAAGCGGCAGCTCACGTAAAAATTCCAGATGCTCACTGCAGTTCGCCCGAATACGCTCTTTTGCTGTTTTCAAATCAAAGTCCCTAACTCCGCTAAAGCTTTGGAACGTCTGTATGCCGCCATGCTCAAAAAACTTCATTTCCGTCAAGTCGTCGGTCCCGGCCATCACTTCCAAAAAGCGCTGATCATGATTCCCTTTGAGTGCGATTGCACCCTTCTCACGCACCAGGAACATCACATGCTCCACAGTCTCCCGACTCGCCGGTCCCCGGTCTACATAATCTCCTAGCAAAATAAGTTGGTCCTCTTCCGCGTTAAACTTTGCTTTATCTAGTAATTCCTTAAATTCATCCGCACAGCCGTGGATATCGCTAACAGCTAGTAATCGTTTCATAGACGTTTCCCCCTGATGATCTCTAGTAAACTCCCATGTATATGAAGCTTATTTTAGCATATTTCGTCACTTACGAGCTTCCTTAATTATGGAAATCTATGTGGAAGCAGGAAAAAGGACGCCCTGAGCAGGACGTCCTTCAACAACCTATTAATTAATAAATGCAACAAATTGTAAGAATCGCTTCAGCATGACCGCAGCTTCCGCTCTTGTCGCAGGCGCTGCCGGGACAAACTCCGTTGCGCTTACACCATTAACAATTCCAGCACTTACCGCCTCAGCTACGGCGTCTTTGGACCATGCACTCAAGCTCTTGCTATCCGTAAATTTGTCTAATTGCTTGAGGTCAACAACAGCTGATTTACCGACAAATGTCATCGCTCGCGTAATCATGACGGCCATCTGCTCTCTCGTGATGCGCTCATTTGGCCTGAAGGTGCCATCTTCAAAGCCCTCAATTAATCCAGCTTTAGCCGATGCACCTGCCGTCCCCGCAAACCAACTGTTTGCAGGTACATCCGTGAAACGCGTTGCCCCCTCTTCGTTTAGGCCAAGCGATCGAACCAGAAGGGCTGCAAATTCGGCACGTGTAATGTGATTGTTAGGTTCAAAAGCAGTATCCGAAGTACCCTTGATCACCAATTTGGAAGCCAACAATTCGATCTCATTCTTCGCCCAGTGTCCTTTTACGTCATCGAAAGTCTTCGAAGATTGAGCAACCGCGTAGATGCTATTACCATTACGCTTAATCGTGACTTCTGCTTTGCCATTTACGGTTGTTACAATCGCCGGAACGAAAGACATCTCCCCAGTTTCCGGGTTGAACAATACCGCAGTTAGTTGATTGGAATCTACTGTTTTAACCAAGGTCATCGTTCTTGGCACGTACGTATTCCCAAAATTGTCTACCTTTACAATCTTCCCATTACCTTCCGCGGTAATAGTGAAATCAACGGCACCAGAAAGCAGTGTTAGTCCCGCTTGTTTCGCCTTAGCGTTAATCAGTTCGGCCGTAGGGCCCGATACTTTTTCGATCGTGATGTTAATTTTTACGTTACTTACATCAGTACCAAGCGCATCCGCAATATTCGCAAGATCCAACGATTTGGCAGGGAGATCGTAAGTCACCTCATTACTTTTAATGGATAACACGGTATCTGCTGCATCTTTCAGGCCCGACGATAAGGCGTTAGCATCAACCTGAACTTGAGCAGCCACTTCTGTGCTATTTACATCAATCAAAATCTTCTGCTTATCCGAACCATTGGACTTAAGTGCATCAAATGCTTTGCCTAATGTACCACTATCCACCGTAACGACCGCAATGATTTTCCCGTTAATCGTCTGATTCACCGGATTGATTGATACTTGCACGCCGCCATCTATAATTGTCGGTTCAACTGGTGCTGCACCCCCAGAACCCCCAGGTGAGCTGCCAGTCGAAGCTTGAGGTGCAATAAATTGAAGGAAGCTTCCTCTGATTATGTTACCTTCTGCATTTCTTTGATATGGCAATGAGGCTGTCAAACTTACGAAGTTGGCATTTGAAAGGGATACCCCTGATTTATTAGCTGAGACTGTCCCATTAAACATAAAGTTATTGTCAGCTCTTAATTCTGTTGGATAACTATCTTTCGTTAAATAATCCTTCTGATACGACACAAATCCATTTATGCTGAAGTAAGAAGGTTTATCTGCATACGGTTGGAAGTATAAGTTCCCTCTTGCATTGTTAAAGCCAATATTGTTTTCAGCTATGACCCCTGGGTTGCTATTATTCGTAAATCCATACGCACCGTTGCCAAATGCCATGCTGTTACGGATGACATGGTTGACACGAATGCCTTCGCCACCCAGTTTAAATCCGTTTTTATCACCATCACCTACACGGTTATTCGTTAAGGTACCATTGTTATACGCAATACTGTCTTCAATGAGAACAGGGCCAATAGCACCTGTACCTGCTTTCGTGTATAAATCCCAACCATCATCAATATTGTTATGGGCAATATCGCCTCTGAAAATGTTGCCAGTGCCCGACGTTAATTTGGCAGCGAAACCATCCGCATTGTTATTCGAGGGATCCACATTATCAAAAGATTCACAATTCAGAATGAGATTATTGGATGGCCACAACGCTTTGTTAGACTCTGTTAAGTCTGTGCGGCTGATTTGGAGACCCGTATCTCCATTGTCATAAAATCTGCTGCTTTCCACGATGTTGTTGCTTCCACCAACCGTAAAGCCCTTGGTATTTGCTGCCGAACGGGTAAAATCAATACCTTGCACATGCCAGTAATTGCCGCTTAGCACAACACCTTCGGATCTTTTGTCAAAATCAATAATTGGCTTAGCACCTGGCGCCGCAACCAAATATTTCATCGCATCAGCGCTGCCGTCATTGCCTTTCTTGATTTCCAATTTGGCGTTGCGTACATATCGACCATCCTGCAGGATGATTTTCTGACCGGCCCGGACATAATCAATCGCGGTGTCCAAATCAAGCGGGCTATCGATGGTACCATTTCCCCCACTAGTCGCTGTTGAGGATACATAGATGTCACCGTTATCCACATAGGTTTTCATATCGACCGTTTGATTTTTGACAATTTTAGTATAGGTAGTCAGATACTGCGTATCGTCAGGCACGAAAGTTGCAGTAAAGTTCGTATAGGTATTCGCAGTAACCGTTCTGTTAAGAGTTACAAGCTTACCCGCTTCCATAATTGCATCTTGTTCGAAGATGTTGGGTCCTTGTTTGATCGTAACTTTCCCGTTCACATTGGACATCAAGCCTAACGTATACGCAGTTACAGAAGTGCGTGTTAGACCTACAAAGTTAACATCAGGCACGACAGGCTGTGGAACTGGTGCTTGCATAGGTGTATCGGTATTCGCAGAGGTAACTTTCAGCTCCATACCACTTATCGTAATCGTTGCAAGCCGAGCGGTGTAGAAGCCTACATACATGTTATCGCCATCTTGAATTGTCATGATATCCGGCGCATAAATTTCGGCACTTGTCCCGTCATTTAATCTACCTGTGAATCCGCTGTTCGTTTTGATTAGCGTGAGCTTGTAATTCGTTGCCGTATTGCTCGCAGCAGGTCTGACCGAACTAAGCATACTGCTTTGAATGCCTTTACTGCCTGCGCCATCTGGCGTGGTAACACCCGTTCTCACGAACAACTGCGTACCGTTCGGCAAAGTCGTTCCACCGCTGTAACCACCAATCGCTGCAATATTGGATGCAAAAACAGTGGAATCACCTTGCGTACCTATAGCATCTCTAGCCATAATCCCGAAAGATTCTTGACCATCCTGCGGCTCCTTGGCATAGGCTTCAACTTTGATATTTGCCGACAATTCAAAGTTATCCTTCCTTGCATCCAACTCCGTGTAGTAGAAAGTGATGCCGTCATGGTCGCCGGTCACTTTACCGCCACCCTCCAGCGCCTCAAGCTTAACCGACCCATCTTCGTTGACCGTTACTTTATTATTCGTATTCGATGTGGATTGTCCAAAACGAATCGATTTCCACGCATACGTTTTATTTTCAACTACGGTTACTTTAAGGATCGTCTGAGGGATTGCCGCATTATTAGGAACGATAGCGATATCGTATACACCTGGCATCGTTTTATCGAAAGCGTTAGTATCGACCGTATACTGGGCATCTGGCAGTTCCTCTAACTTACTGCTGTAAACCGCCGATACAACCATACCTGCTCGATCAAAGTCTTCACCAATCGCATATGTCGTTCTGGGATATTTCGTTACTTGGCTGCCAATCATTTGTTGTGGCAAAACAGTAATCGGAAATGAAGCTGTCGCCATTCCTTTAATCGTAGAAACCTGTACTGTTTTCGTACCCGCTGTACTCATATCGGCAGGTGTAATGGCATATTCGCTTTTCAAAAGCTTAACTTCCTTATTATCATTGTACTTTGCATACACAACTACGCCGTCTTGAACGAATTTGTCGCCGACAAAGTATTCCGTCTTTCGTGGCAACTCTCTAACTTCTAGACCTGTCAATTGCGCATTGTTAACCGAAACATTAAGCGTAGTATAGGTAGATGAAGTGACTGTCGATGTCACTTTTACCATCTTTGTGCCAGCTGTTACGAATTTATAGGTTGCATTCGTTACGGTTACATCAGCTTCTGGAAAAATAGAGAATGCATATTGACTACTTGCCAATTCGACCCAATGACTACCGTAATTGTATTGACCTAACACGGTTAGACCTTGGGAGTCAAAGACTTCACCAGGGTAATATTCCGTCTTGGCAGGGAGATATTTAATGTCCATTCCGGTTACGATTAAAGGCTGAAAGGTTAACGGAATAGATGCCGTCTTCCCATTGAAATTCACAGTAATCGAACTCGCTTCCGCTTTCGTATTATTAAATCCAGAGACAATATAATCGCTCGTCGATAACTCTTTCTCAACGTTCCCCTCATATACTGCCGTGACTTTCAATCCTGTCAGATCAAGGTCATCACTTACGTAATAATCTTTTTTCATGGAATCAGCATCCACTTTTAGACTAATAGGGGCTCTTGTGTCCTTAGTGAAGGTTACATCGCTGAAGGTAACCGCCGTATTTCTCGCAACATAAAGTCCTGCATATGCAAAACCCCCAGCAATTCTGTCAATCACCTGAGTTTGATTACCAATTTTCAGTAGATACACATTCCCCGACTTTTTAAGGCTCAGTGCATAGCTCACCCCTACATTGGGGACACTCGCCGTATTGAATTCATATCCTGTTCTTACTTGAGTTAAAGGATTACCGTTTTTATAGAAACCCTTCATTTTTTGGTCAATAGCACCAACAGCAATATATTCTCCGGTGTATGCTTTTAATGCTGGAGGCGTTGTTGCTCCTTGGTTTTCGTTCATAAGAATATCTTTTCTCAGCATAATACCAAATGATTGTTGTGCATCCGCAGTAGATGTCCAAGCATCCACTTTGGCTGTTGCGGAAAGCTCGAAATTATCATTTGCATCCACTTCTCGAAAATAGTAAGCCATTCCTTCACTACTGCTAGAGATTTTCCCCTTATTGCCAGTAGCCACTTTAGCACTAGTGATAGCAACCGATTTATCCACATTCTCCGTAATCCCAAAATTTACTGTCGACGGATTGCCACCGATATCACCAAAGACGCTTCCCTTCCATGCACTCGTGTTGGGAATGTTGATCATCCCTGCTGGTGGATCTGCAGCCAGAGCTGCAGTCGGCAGCATCGCTGCCACTATGCATACAGCCATCATAAAAGCGATTAATCGATTCTTTTTCCTCAAGTCACATATCTCCTTTTAATTTGGATTGCGAGAAGTGCTTATCGTGTCGCTGGGAGTCTAGGGTGTGGGGTCTAAGGTGCAGGCATCTAATAGCTGAACTTGCGAGGGTTGTACTTGTATGCGCTTTCACTAAAAAGGATGTTTCTTTTTTATCCATTTAAATAGAAAAACTCCATCTAATTCCCTCGCTTTAGGCGTGTTTGAAGAACTAACTGTATTTCCTACAGTTAGTTCTCCTCCTTTTAGCAAGATACGTTTGAATTGTCCGAATTAGCTGGAGTTTTTCCATCTAGTTAATGAAATCAGGATATTTTGTGAAAAATAACTGTAGGTTTGAAACTAGAATAAAAAGTAGACACCTCGTTAGGAGATGAGGATAATAATCTTATCAGGAGGTGTTCATTTTGGGTGAACAGCGGCAAAGGTATAATGATGAATTTAAACAACAGACGG
>NZ_JABMKY010000040.1 GCF_013204845.1 Paenibacillus qinlingensis | reverse complement strand
TACCTACGTGTTACTCACCCGTCCGCCGCTAGCTTATCCCGAAGGATAAACCCGCTCGACTTGCATGTATTAGGCACGCCGCCAGCGTTCGTCCTGAGCCAGGATCAAACTCTCCATAAAGTTTTCCCCATAAAGTGAAGTGAAAGCTCCGAAGAGAATTCCAATTACTTTCCGGGGGCCCCTAAGGGTTTGATGATTTGTGCTCATTTGAAGCTAGCGAGATTTTGCAATCTCTTTTTGAACGATTACTCGTTCGTGCTTACTCACTCGTTGTTCAGTTTTCAAAGATCAATTTCTTTCGTTCGCTGCCGTGTTACCGAAGCAGCGAAAAGTAATATACCATGTTCATTTTTTATTTGCAAGCTTTTTTTGAAATTCTTTTTTCATTCTTTTTCGTTGCCAGCCTGTCTGTCTTGCGGCCGAAGTGATAATATAGCATGGATGGTAAACACATGGCAATGTTTTATTTTTCCAATTGCAAAATGATTTAATCGCTTCAGCCGCCACCAGTTATCTCTCCGAATGTTTGGCAATCAAACAGATCTGTTCAACTTGGGAACTTCCTTGGTAAGTCCATTATAATTTTGGGTACCGAGTACGCCAGCAATGATTAATACTGAGCCAATAACATGATATCGTGTTACTTCCTCTCCTAGGAATAACGCGCCTGCAGCAATTGTAACCAGTGTGGAAAGATTCGTGAAGACACTCATTTGGGAAGCTTCGATTTTGGACAGCACATACGTTGACGCCAGAGCCGTTACTAGAGAAGACACCAGGCCTAAGAATAGTATTGACACAAGAAAGAGTGGATGAGACAAAGGCATTATCAAGTTCTCGAAAGATCCCACTTTCCAATGTGTAATTAATGAGGAGATTAGAAACACTACAAATCCGGTGCTCAGCATCAAGTAACTGATTTCAGATGGACTAAATTGTTTGGATAAGGAGCGTGCCATTACGCTGTATCCCGCAAATGAAACACTAGTGAGAATTAGCAAGGAGATGCCTGTTATATTAGAGATGTCTAACTCAGCTCCCTTCATTAGAAAGATAAATACAACACCGAACACCGAGCAACATATCGCAAGCTTCTGAGCCCGATTGGTCGATTCTTTCAAAAAGAGCGATGCACACAACATGGTAAGGATAGGTGTAAATGCGTAGAGGATCCCCGCCTCAGCGGCGGTTGCGTGCTGTAAGCCATACGCTTGTAAGGTGAAAAAGCCCAATGGATACATAGATGAGAGTAAAAGTGCTTTGCCAATGGGCTTGCCGCGATAGCGCAATTTTACGATTCCCAAAACAACTGGCAGCGATAATCCAAGAAACGATACGGCAAATCGATACATCAGCGTATCGAGGGGTTGCGCGTAGTCCAGCGCTATTTTGGCAAATAAAAATGAAATACCGATAATGACTGCATTGAGTACAGCTAGTAAATAGGCAAGTTTTCTTTCTTTGTGAGATGTCATCTCTTCAACTCCTTACTCATAATAGAATACGTCTAGCCAATCGGCTGACTGAAACGTTCTCTGATATCAGCATAAGTCCTTGAGCTATGCACAACAATGCTTTTACGCGGCAACTGTACCGGTACAATTCTAAGATGAAGAACGGAGGTTCAACGCTCATGTATAAATATTTGCTTATTGTGAATGACATTGAACAGCAACTCGAACAGGGGCAATTCAAAGCTGGACAGAAGCTTCCTTCTATTAGAGATCTCTCCATTCAGTATGCGTGCAACAAGAGCACTGTGATTCGTGCTTTTACCCTTCTGGAAAGTCGCCATCTTATCTATTCGATCCCTCAAAGCGGTTATTACGCGGTGCAACAACGAGGAGCAAGTCAGCAGCTACCTGAGAATATGGTATTTGACTTCTCCTCTGCTGCACCAGATCCCGAGCTGTTTCCTTACTTGGACTTTAAACATTGTGTTGATAAAGCTTTTGATATGTACAAAAATGAATTGTTTATTTACGGGACACCGCAAGGATTGCCCTCATTACTACGGCTTCTATGTAAGCATTTGGCTAACTACCAGGTATTCACGAAACCCGATCACATTCATATCACTTCCGGTGTGCAGCAGGCCCTCTCTATCTTGGCATTGATGCCTTTTCCGAACAAAAAGCGCGGAATTCTGATGGAGCAGCCTAGCTATCATTTGTTTATCCAATTAGTCGAAAGCTACCAGCTGCCCGTACACGGTATTCGTCGTTCACCACAGGGTGATATCGACTTAAATCACTTGGAGCATCTCTTCCGTACGGAGGACATAAAGTTCTTCTATACGATGCCGCGTTTTCACAACCCGCTTGGCTGCTCCTACCCTGAGGGCACAAAAAAAGCAATTGCCAAGCTAGCCAAACGATACGACGTGTATATAGTTGAAGATGATTATTTGGCAGACCTAGAAATGGATTCGAAATCAGATCCAATTTACGCCTATGATTCTTCTCACGTCATTTATTTAAAAAGCTACGCTAAAATCCTGTTCCCCGGGTTAAGAGTCGGCGTTGCCGTTCTCCCCCCAGCTCTGAATGACGTATTCCGCACATATAAAAAGGTAGCCGACATTGATAGCCCCATGCTTTCCCAAGCAGCCTTGGAAATTTATATTCAGAGCGGTATGTTCGAACGCCGTAAATATGCCATCAGGGATGCGTATTCGAGACAGTTACAGCAGTTGCATAGATCACTGCATGCCTATAAGGAGGATAGCTATCTAGTAGCTCCCCCAAGCCAATCTGGTGTATACACGCATATCATGTTCCCTCCTCATTTGCCGATTCCGCTTTTGGTGGAAAGATTGCAAAAGAAGCAGGTATTAATTCAAAACCTTACGCCTAATTACTTGCCAAGTTTTGAACCGCTGCCTTTAATGAATCTTAGCATCACACGGGTACCTGAGGATCGCATTGATACGGGCGTACGCATTATTGCGAATGAGATCAAGCATTTGCTGAAACAGGGAAGACAAGTCCTAAAAAGTAAAAACTGAGCACCGAGACCGCGTCACTTCCTGTCGACATCGGTTTCAAGCACTCAGCCCTTATGTGATTATGGTGTTATCGTTAACTTAGGTCGATCGGTGCTGGTGATGCTCTCACTTGATGCGAAAGAGACGTTTCCATTTGAATTTACTGCTGACGTGCTGTATACGCGAATGGAGAGCTTTTTGCCAGTAGACATCGCCGCTTGTACCTGAGAAGTTACATTAATGGTAATCGGCGTACCAGCAACGATCGTATACGTGCCAAGCACGGTGCTGGAGGAAGGCTTCGTATCCCAGGTGATGGCGCCTTCTGTCCAGGTGTTGTCGCTAACGAGTGCGACCTCATTTTGAATGCCGCTCATTGCTGCTGTGATTGGCTTCAATGTGATCGTTGCATTAGCGACGGTACCGCTATAACTGTTAAAATCGAATTTAAAATAACCATCCCGTTTGTAGCTGGTTAAGTCGTTCTTCGTATCAACCGTAACAGCCGTTGTTCCAGCTTGATTCGTAGTGGCGTAAGTGCCATCTCTCACATTCGCATCATCTACAGCTATCCAAGTATTAGGGGTAGTCAGGACGACACCAGCACCATTGTACGCACCGCGATTCGGTGCAGTCGACGATGAGACAGTGTTACCCCAGTAGTCTTTGCCGCCATTGCTGCTGATTAGGACCCCAGAGGACAAAGCAGGGGAACCTGTTCCCAGCTTATAGCCATTCACCGTGTTTAAACCAATGCCACCACTGCCTGCCCCTGCAAGGAGCGGATCTGTCGTTAATTTATGAGCATCGCTTGGCTCACTGGCAGGATGGTTACCATAGAAAACATTGTAATCATACACATCATTCGCTTTGACGGCGTACCCGCCGCTGCCCGCGTTGTAGACAATGTTGTTTTTAAAAGAGAGCGGATTACTTCCTCCAATCCCTGTTGTGATATTTGTGCTCAAACCAGAACCAATATAGAACGTATTATTATAAATTTGGCTATTCAATGGGGTATAGCTGCTATCGAATTGGAAAATACGCGCTCGATCATTCTGACTAATATTATAACGGACAATCATATTATCATTTCTTTTCGATCCACTCCCCATGATCAAAAGGAAGCCGCCCTCATTGTCATGACTATAATTGTACTGAACGGTACAGCCCGTCAAGTTAAAGTCGCAGTCAAAGCCTTGGCCGTCATTGGTTGTTTTGGTATTGTAGGCTTCGTTATATTGCATGACAGGATTCGTGCTGTTGATGGCCCAGATCGCCACATTATAATGGGTATCCCGCGCATGGGCTGTATTCACCACGTTATATTGAATCAAACCATCAATAGAAGCTCTCATAACAATGCCATCTCCGCCGATATCGTTCAGCGTGTTGTTGCTGATGACAAGATTCGTGTACGGCTCAAAGTTGCCTGCCCCGTCATTGTTCCCCCATGAACTGCCGTTGCTAATTCCCGTGCGATCTGTGCGCTCAATCGTATTGCCATCAATAAGAACATCGTTCCATTTTGTTCTTACAGCGGTTCCCGACACGGTCACAAAGATACCGCCGGTTACTTTTAGCGCATCAGTATTCGTTCCAGTGACGTCGTGAACATACATGTTTCGGATGTAAAAATGGTTATAGGTTCCCACATCATGCGCCTCAACCTTAACCCCGTAACGATCACCTGCCGAAGCGGAAGTGTTCGTTACTTCCAAATTATTGAGTTCCCAATACTGCTGATTGTAAAAATACACCGTGCCCCCGGTTAATCCATTCCCATTAATAATCGGTTTATTGCCTGTGCCGTATTTATCGATGATGATGGGGGATCCCGAAGCTCCGGACCCTAGCGGATGCAATTGTCCCGTCCAGACAGAGCCTGATTTAAAAAGGATTTTATCCCCTGGCAAAAAGGTCGTGCTGTTGACTTTGGTTAACGTTTGCCATGGTGCACCAGTGCTCAAACCATTGTTACTATCACTACCTCCGGCCGAATCGACATAGTAGGTTGTATTGTTCGCATAAGTTGTAGTCGAAAATGCAGGCATGGATACTACGACCGTTACTAGGAGTGTAAAAATTAGGCCGACAGTTAGGCACAATCGAAATGCTTTGGATATTTTCATTATTCATTCTCCTTTAACTCGAAATATAAGCGCTTTCATTTGAGGTCTAATCAAGAACACGACTTATTGCAGCCTTATTTCTTGATAGATGTGCTCCACAATCCTCACTTGTGCAGCGGCTGCCAATTGCTTCACTTTCTCTGTGTAACTGGCGTCTAGCGCGCGTTGCTTTTGATCATCCGTTAAGCCGCTAGCGTCCGTGTCACCTCCCTTCGGTGCCGTCTGTTCTTTAAAAACCGCTTTCACTTTCAAAACTAAATTGGAAAAAACATAGGTGTAATAGCCTCGTTCGTCATACTGCTTAGGACCGTATATGACTTGATTATTCTTGATTGCCTTTTCCCTACGCTGATTTTCCGTTAACCAATTCTCGAGAAAGACCGCATAGCTAAGGTCATTCACAAGGCCGTATTCTTGGGCTAAAAACTGTTGAACTTTGACTTCTTTCAATCGGTCTAGTGCCAGTTGTTTTGCTTTCTCGATCGGCACCTCGCCCTGAAAGCTTGTAGTCCAAAAGGAGGATGAGTTATCCGCATTATAGGTCTGCTTAAAGTAGCCAGCAGTCTGAGCCTTCACATCATGTAAAAAAAGTTGAAACTCTCGCTCATCTATCGCGGAATCATTGATATAAGCCACAGTTGCGGGTAAGGAACCCGCTAATGAATGATTTTGCCGCTCGGAGCAGCCTGTCGTCACAAAAATAGCTAGAAATAAGATGATCACGCTTAGCTTCATAATTCCCCTCCTTCATGAACACTTGGCGATGAGTTGATCCTACTGCTCCGACATCCGAAACACCCAACTGCCTTGTTGTACGGCATGACGAAGTTTAAATTGAATGCGATGCAGGCTGTCTCCCCACACCCGTACCAAACTTTCGTCTGTTATCGTGATGTGTTCAAACACGGCCTCCCATTGCTCATGCTCATAAAAAAGAATGAGCTGATTGTTCGCATGATCTTGCAAACGTATCTGACCCTGCTCATGATGCCGGGGGAGTTGACTTGACATGATATGGAGAAGCACTTGATCGGTAGGCTCAACAAACAAACACGATTCCCGCAGCTCAACAGATGGGTTCAGTCCTCTATGCAGTGTTAGACTGCGATGCCAACTCTGCACGCCCGCTTCATCCGGATAAGCACTGGCTAGCTCTACCTCGAAACGGACAGCGGCTTCGATGTGCGCATAGGTAACGTCCTCCGCACGGAAGGAACGGCCTTCCTTTTGCTCATAACCATGGATGACCGGCACACTGTGATAGCCAGACTGCATCGTCCAAATCTCATATCGCTGTGGACTGAAAGTCTTCTGGGTATACGTCTCCACCCCGATATCAATCAAGAACGGCTTCCCGTTCACATAAACCACAAAATGACCAATGTCATTATGGTTATGGCTTTCACCGTTGTGACCGCCTTTGATGGCCACAAATAGGCCTTGCGACGAGCCTTCCATTTCCCTTGCTGCCATCACTTGCAGATTCGGAAGCCATACATCTTGGACTAATGGTGGCTCCAGCGCTGCCTCTGCATGAATACTTGCGAAGCTATGCAAGCTGATCATTTCTTGGAAAAAGGAAATTCCCTTCCCTTTTCGATCAGATACCTGATAGCTGCGGAAGCCAATCTGCCCCAATGCACGAAGCTGATCATCCTGAATACGCGAGCCATACAAGTGGATCATGCTGTAATCCTGTGAAGCGATCGCAGAGCCATCCGCGAAATTAACATAGTAATGGTCGTCAATATGCATGTTGGAGACGAATTGTCCTAGCTTTCTAATCAAGGGTTGATCGTAAACCTGCAGCGCCCCATCTGATGCTCGATACAGCAGCTCAAGGTTGACCAAAAGCATCCCCGCCGCTCTAGCCCAGTACGTTGAACCTTCGTCGCAGCCGCCATCCTCGAACTGCACCTCTATGTACCGATCCAAGCTGCGCAGTACTTTATCGAAAAGTTTTAATTTCCATTCCGGCTCCAACTCTTGGAGCAGCAAGACGGTCAACATATTCGCATTGCACCAAGGGTTCCAGTTGTTAACTTCTCGTTCGCCAAAGCCCATCCACCAAAAATCATTTCGATCGGTGTAGGGCGTAATAATGCGGCGTTCTAGTTCAACACGGATGCGCTCTCTAATGAAGGGAGAGATCTCATCAAGCGGAGATTTCAGTAAATGCGACGTCCAGGCAAGTAACGCAGCGGTTTCACCGGCCGATAGGTCGAATAAAGGTTCTTCTACATCTGAGAGTATCTCCCCCGGTCGAAGGGATAAGTAATGATGAGCCGGCGCGCACCACGTCGTCTCCTCACAAAGGAGCCAGATGAGGTTCGTGATCTCCCGAAGGAAGCGGCCTTTGCCATCGATGCATTCTGCGATTAAAAGTGTGCAAAGAGCACTTCGTCTTTCTATCTCAACGGAATCGTAAGGCTTACGACTTCCCTCTTCGAAATAGGCCATAAATGCGGTAGCACGTAAAGATGGCCATTCATAGTTCAGGTAAGACTCTGCTTGTGTCACCCAAGCTTGCTGTAAGGCCTCGGGCACGTTGGCCCAAGCCTCCCGATCCTCTAAGGCAGGAAAAATGCGGCCCATCATGCTTTTGCCTATAATATGAGCTTCTACATCGGTTATCGTGATGAAATCTGTCAACTTCATGCCGCTAGCGTCCTCCTTGTCTAGAAAAGAAAAGACTGCCTCATTTGCAGTTTGGCTACGAATGTGACAGTCTTCAAATTCAGAGAAATGAATTCATATGCAAGCTATTTAATGACTTCGGTGTACTGCTTCTCAATCTCGTTTGCACCGGCCGACCTTGCCTTTTTGACATAATCATCAAAGGAATCAACGGGTTGCTCGCCTAGAATAATCTTGATGTAATTTTCTGTTGTTAGCTTCTGCAAATCCGCTGTGTATTTGCCGGAAGCCTCTACACTTGGCAGGTAGGATGGCGGTGTACCTGTTCCTTTAACTTTATCCGCAACGGCAAATTTGGCTTTGAACAACTGCTTCACCACATCCGGATTGTTCGTAACCATCCCAAAGGTACCCACAGCGCGTTGTGCAGTTTCACTTGGATTTTTGAGTTTAGAAGCGACAGAGCCGTCTGCGTTAATGACATAATCCTTGTCTTTGACACCGTAGTTAGCCAACATGTAATAGTCCTTATCAGTGACCAGCGTATCCAGCATTTTTAAAATTGTGTCCAACTTTCTAGGATCCTTCACAGCATTCTTCGTGATCACAAGTGATTCATTGTTATAGCCCCAAATGTTCGCACCATACGCTTTGCCATCAGGCCCTTTGATGGCTTTGCCGAATGACCATGTTTCCTCATATTTGGCATCCGGCTTCACTTTCATGAATTCTTGATAAACCGGGCCGCCTTTATCCCCTTCTGTAAGCGGCGGTGTCCAGTGATAATACATCACGTTGCCCGTCACACCGACACGGTTGTTAATGAAGGCATGGGAAGTCGCCCAATAACCGCCTTTATTCTCACCCGTAACGAACTCAGGATCGATCACGCCGTCTTTGTACCATTTGGCCAGCAGCTTCAGGCCTTCTTTCATCTCTGGTTGGATCGCATCCATCGTCACTTTGTTATCCTTGACGGTATACCAGAGTGCGGAGTAAGGCGTTGTCCCTTTAATGACGTCTGTCGGAATCGGTCCAAATGCGCCCAGCACAGTTTGCATGGCTGTACTGGACAAGCCATAGGTGTCTTTTTTGCCATTTTTATCAGGGTCATTATTCGTAAATTTGTAAATGGCATCTTCAAACTCAGACAATGTTTCAGGTACTTTGGTGATGCCGACGTTTTTGAGCCAATCCATGCGCCATACGAGGCTGGTCGGGTAGGTGCCATCTAAATTAAAAGCAGACAACCCATAGTTTTTGCCTTTATACGTGCTAGAACGAAAGGCAGATCCTGCGGTGTCATTGTCCATGATTAATTTGTAGTAGTTAGGTGCTTTCTGCTTAATCGTATCCACCGGAATTTCCGCTACTACCCCGCTGTCCACGAGCTTGGATAATTCAAAGCCTTTCAGCCTCAAAATGTCCGGAATTTCTCCCGATGCCATGCGGACGTTGAACACTTCACTGTATTTCTGTGAATCCGCAGTCCAGACATTGAGCTTCGCGTTAAATCGTTTGGACACTTCCTGCAAAACTTCGGAGTTCGGATCTGGGGCTACATCGTTGATGTTATAGCCTGCCCATTCGATCGTTACCGGTGCCTCATTCTTTGCTGCTGCGGTTGCCGTTGCTGTTGTCCCCGTTGCTGCTGGTGCTGCTGTACTTGTCGTGCTTTCTGTACCGCTGCTACATGCAGCCAAACTCCCTACTAACAATGCTGCGCTCACCAAGCTGCCTACATGACGAAATACGTTTCTTTTCATTTTTTAGACCCTCCTAGACATGTATGTTAGTGAACCATCCCCTGTGAGGGGGCTGGGGTTAACCTTTCAATGAGCCGATCATGACGCCTTTGACGAAGTATTTTTGCATGAACGGATAGACAACTAGCAAGGGAATCAAGGATACCATCAGGGCAGCCATCTTCATCGTGTCGGTGTTGGCATAAATCGTATTCACAGTCTCGACCGCTTGCGGTTCGGAACCTTCGAACATAATTTTGCGAAGAACAAGCTGCAAGACGGCTTTCTTCGAATCCTTGAGATAAATCATCGCGTTGAACCATTCATTCCAATGGTAAACCAATGTCCACAGTCCTACTGTTGCCAGTATCGGTATTGATATCGGTAGGATGATGCGCATCAAAATGACAAACTCATTCGCGCCATCAATGCGAGCTGATTCTTGAATTTCTTCGGGTAGGGACATGAAATAATTGCGAATGATCAGCATCGTAAACGTATTGATGGCGACAGGCAGCACAAGCGCCCATACACTGTTATAGAGACCGACGCCTTTGACAATCAGGTAGGTCGGGATTAAACCGCCACTGAAAAACATCGTGAATACCATGAAAATCGTCCAGAATTTGCGGTGCACCAAATTTTTCTTTGATAAGGGATATGCCGCTAAGATCATCAGTGTCATCGAGACGATAATGCCTAGAATGACTCGGACAATGGTGTTCTGATACCCGGTCCAGATCTGCTGATAAGCTAGAATTTTGCGATAACCGTCCCAATTGAATTTGAGTGGAATCAAATGTATGCCGTAGCTGCTCACGACTTCTGGCGGGCTCATGGATACCGTGACAACTTGCATGAATGGGATGATGGTCAGCAAGGTTAACAGGATGAGCGTCACATAGACGATCGTGTCTACGAAGACATCTTCCAGGGTTCGTTTCTTCTTACGTTTTGTTGCTATGTCCATGTGCGGATCACCTACCATAAGGAATAGTCATTGGTTTTCTTAGCTACATAATTCGTGAGGAGAATTAAGAAGAAGGCAATGATATTTTTGAACAAACCGACCGTCGTTGCGAAGCTATAATCGCCTTTCACAAGTCCAATCTGATACGTATATGTCGATATGACATCACCAACCGAAAGAACCGAAGCGTTCAGTAAGTTATAAATTTGATCAAAATCATCATTGATAATGCCGCCTACCGCGAAAATAAACATGATGGTTACGACTGGCATGATGGATGGCAGCGTGATGTTCCATATTTTCCGAAGTCGCCCCGCTCCGTCCATATCTGCTGCGTCATACAACTCTGGATCCACACTTGTAATCGCCGCTAGGTAGATAATCGTTGACCAACCGACTTCCTTCCATATAGAGGAGAGTACCAGGATCGATCGAAAGTACGTCTCACTCGTCACGAAAAGGATCGGTTTATAGCCAAATTCCATGATGATGGCATTGATCAAACCTCGCGTTGGTGATAGAAATTCAATCACAATCCCGCCGAGAATTACCCAGGAAATGAAATGCGGTAAGTAGGTGATCGTCTGAACCATTTTTTTAAAAAAGACGAGGCGAACCTCATTCAGAATGAGACAGAGGATGATCGGCGCCGGGAAGCCAAAAATCAATTTATACGTGGAGATGATCAGGGTGTTCTTCAGAACGGGTAAAAAGTAAAGTCCTGTGAACAGCTCCTTAAAATGATCAAACCCTACCCATTCGCTGCCGGCAACGCCCTTTAGTGGATAGTAATTCTGAAAGGCAATCACAATCCCATATAAGGGGGCATAGTGGAAAATGAGATAATACGCTATGACGGGCATTAACATGAAGAAATAATATTTCTGTTTCCAATACAGCTTGCTGGCACGCTCTTTCGTTTGGTGCGGTTGCACATGCTCCTTGACTTCTCGTGCTGCGATGATTGCGCTACTTTCCATTCCTTGCCTCCTGTTCCGAAAACTTGTGTGCGATTTGATGCCCTTATCGTACGGCTTATCTGGTGAGATCGACAACGCCCAATAACTTTACGGAAGTGCTGTTTTTTTTACGTTTTGTTGAGAATCGTGGGAAAATGCTCCATTTAGGCGGTTGCATGACAGTTATTTTTACCTGTGTTGTTTTTTTGCTCTGGGGGTGAGTGAGAAAAAGCTGCCATGCATATGTGCATCGCAGCTCTCGTAGGGAGATTAGCTTTCGAGGCTGTCTCGATAGCTTTTGGGGGTACAGCCGAAGTTCTCTTTGAACACATTCGCAAAATAGCGGGGGTTCGAATACCCAAGCTTCGCTGCAATCTCTTTAATCGATAAATCCGTTTCTCGAAGGAGACTTTCGGCGTGTTTCATTTTGATGCCAGCCAAATGCTCAGAAAAATTCGATCCCATGACCGATTTGTAGATCCGACTCACATAGCTCGAGTTCATATGAATACCTTCACTCAGGGAAGACAGGGATATTTCGTTGTAGATGTTTTGTTCAATATAAGCAAGAATCTGACGTTCCAGCGCGGTACCTGGGTCATCGTCAGTCACATCGGTGGTGTGGTATTCCATGATTTGCACCGCGACCCCTGTGAGCCAATCGGTTAAATCGGCAACATTATCCATTTTCCGGCCATAATCCCTTATGTCATAACCAAGGAATCGCTCTAGATCGATATCCATGGAAATCGCGGTTGTACGAATGATCGAGATCGCATCAAACACAGTGTTCCGGCAATAATCAATGTGGTACCTGCCTGACACGAGCGCTTTGCGTAATATATCTAAAATCGAGGATACCATCTCCTGATTCCGATTACGCAAGGCAACAGAAAGCTGTTCGATAATCTGTAATCCACTTCCATGCTCTTTACGTTGCGCGATAGCAAGATCTTCATATGAAATACAGGATTCCGTTGGCATAATGAAGGCGTAGTTTAAGCACTCGCAAGCTTCGGTGTAAGATTGTGCGATGTTGGCGTAAGAGTGGTCATATTCGCTTCCGAAGCCAAGCACGAATTTCCCTTTCATCTGCTGGCTGATGCTGCTATGAATCTTCCCTTTATCCAATGTGTGCGAATAATTGAAGATCACAATGATATGTCCTGCGTTGTCCATGGTCGAACATAGCCTATAGTTACCGAGTTCTTCCACATGTTGCAGCATACTGTACTGAATCATCATCTCATTCTTCAGGCCAATACCTTCTGCGCCAAAAACCTTGAGAGCCATACAAGCCGTTTTCTCCCGATCAAAATCAAGTTTCAGCGTAGCCTCCATATTAGCTACTTGCGGATCCGTCTGATCAAGATCACCTTGTAGCAAGCGCATGATGAACTTATCGCGAATGATTGGCTTATTCGTCTCCATTTGATGATTCAAATCAGTGATGGTATGGGATACCCGATCGATCACCTGATGGAGCATCGTATACTCGTTCTTCGCTTGCTTCTCATGACCATCGGAGCTTCCCAGATTGCGAATGGTTTGAATAATGCTGCGCAGCGGTTTATTGGCCCAATGGGTCATATAAATGGAAAAGAGCAAGCTTACTGTGAGCAGAATGATTGTAGTGATCAGCAAATAGCGCTTGAGCTGCTGCGATTTTTGATACAGCGTATCGATTGAGATGACAGAAACGTATTTCCAGTTGTTATATTTGGACTTAGAGAAGGAAACCACACTTTGAACTCCGTCAACCGATGCTTCGAAGGTTCCTGTGTCTGATTGCTGCAGCAACGTAGCCATGTAATCTTTTTGATTCCAATTCTGACCGACGAGTTGGTTATCACTGTGGACGAGTACTTTTCCTGTCTCATCTACAACAAATAAAACTTCGCCATCTGTCGGAGAAGATTGAATGAGATTATGAATCGCACTTTCTTTAATATTGATGGCAACAACAGCCTGCCGATTAGCCAGACTGTCGATCAGCGGAATATTCGAAATGTACGTGATCACTGACGTATTCATCGGCATGGTTATGCGAGGCGGCAGCCACCGATTTGGCGTATTCATGGTCCGTAAGACGTTAATCCATGCTTCATCTACACTTTTGAAAGAGCCTGCAGAATCCAGATTGGAATTATATTTATCATTGATATAAACATTCCCTGCCGTATACCAAACCTCAACGGATTGCAGAAAGTTTAGCTTGTACGGAATATCGGTTAGGAAGTTGCTGACCTCGGCGATTTTGAAGCCGTTGCCGCTAATATCATGCGTGAGCGGATAAGCCAGTACTTCATTGCTTGGAATATCTGAGAAATAAATATTCACCAGCCGAATAACGCGATCGAGAATCGTTTCATCTACGGCATATTTGAGCTTGTTGACATCTTGTGTACTCTGCCTATTAATTTCCTGATTGTAGGCAGTAGAAAAATAGTGGATATAAATGAGCTGCGGGGCTAATGAAAGGATGATTACGAGCAAGATGTTAAACAAAAGAATTCGTGAGTAGATCGTGCTCATTCTGGCTCGGATGTTGAACATGTAAGGTGGAACACCTCCTTGCAAGGTGGGATGATGTAGGGTGAATAAATAAGAGCGTGAAGATATAGAGCCTATTGATATAAAGCGTTTTCACAAATCACTTCTACTACTATAGCACAAATTTGTGAGCGGTGTGATTACTGAAATAGCACCTTTTAGGGCGCTATTTGTCCATGGAAGTGTCAATGCTTGCGTTGGAATTATGGTGAGTGCCCAGGCTGGGTAGCTTGTGGGGATTAACTGGATTTCCTACATCTATTTCTAAGAAAAATTTGTAATTAGGAAGTATAACTGGATATTCTACATTTAATTTGGCTCGAAATGTCCCGTATGGCGAAATTGGCCTGAAATAACGGGAGGAAATCCAGTTATTTTGCGAAATGCCTAGATTTCGCTTGAATTAGCTGCAGAAACTCCAGTTAGTTGCTTGGCGAAGATGCCCTGTGGCTAGTGCCGATGCTTGTGTTTGTACTAGTGCTATCTGACGAACGGAAAGAGAGCCAAGATTTACTCTTGGCTCTCTTCTTTTATTGCAAAGTGATCTTTACATTGTCGAGCCACAAGTTCACACTCGCATTGTCTGCTGTCTTGAACAAAGCACGATCAATTCCGGTAAAGCTGCCATTGGTGAAAGCTTGATTCATCAGCTTCGGTACGCCATCCAGATAGGCATCGAAATTCTTATCATCGACATCAATGACGAAGCGGACGGTATACCATGTATTCGCCGCTATAGCTCCTAATAGGATTTCGTTGCCAGCTGTATCTTTAAATGCAAGGCCGCCTGCCGTAGTGGAATCATAGATTTCAATGGCGCTGTCTAATCCGTTAGCAACGAAAAACCTGGTCCATTTGCCTACTGCATCTTGTTTAAATTTATATTCCACGGTAACCGAACCCGCATTTGTGCGCGTAAAATCACGTGTTGCTTCCACATGATCCGTGGATAAGGTATCGGTGCACTTGAAGCTGCTGTCACCACTTCCTGGTTGCGAGGTATCTACGGCACATGTTTGCGATGTATCTGCGCCTTCTACCGTCCAGTCCAATACCTGTATATTTCTAGTACCCGCTGTGGTACGCGGCTCCCCTGCTAAGGTTCCATTTGGATAACCAGTAAACGTATCTTTGATAACCATTTGGCTTGTGCCTCCTGGCGCTGTAATACTCACATTATCTAGATAAGCTGTCGTAGTCGCCGTATTGGAACTAGCGGTTTGGACACGCATGCGATCGAATTGCGACACTGTGTTTGTGAAGACAGGGGCTGTTGTCGGGGACTTTTTGACCCCGTCGATCCATACCTCGAAGGTCTGTGTTGCTGTGTTCGCAACGACCTTAATGGCGTAGTTGGTGCCAGGTGTCAGATTCATCAGCGTTACCTTGCTGCCATCCGGTTTCGCATAGGCAAAGCCAAATACATCAGTGTCATAAAGCTCAATGCCGTTCGTGCTGTTATTACTCAATAACAAACGATTCCAACTCCCCGTCGAGGTCGTCCGTTTATACTCAAATTCCCATGTTACGGTGCCGCTGGCTGGCGAAATTTTGCGCTCTAGAGAGGCTTTGTTCGTCTGAATGGTGTCGTTCAAGCGCAGCTTTTGCGCTGCTCCATCCAATTCAACTGTCGCGGTAACACCTGAATCCGCTGTGATCGCCCAGAATGGAGGCAACTGGCCTGGACTAACGGTACCAAACGTATCGTTGATGAATTGGTACTCCATTTTGGAAATGGTATTCGTTCCGCCAATAATCTCTACCGCATCAATTCGCACAAAATCATCCATTGAGCCTGTGCTATGCATACCTTTGGGAACTATCTTTAATGTATGGTTTCCTGCTGTCAGTCCGGATACGGTATATATTGCACGGCGATCTTCTTTCTCTGGTGCATATAGATCGATTGTCTCAGAAGGCGTCGCACTACCATCCAAGTATACATCCGCTTGACCGCCATCAATATCACGAGTGCCGATAAGGATCGCTGTTGTCCCGTTGAAACTAAATTGCAGTTTATCGTTTGCTGTCCTCGAACCTACCTGTGATCGATAGTAATTCTCATAATCTGCAGAGACATATTCCCAGGCACCGACAAAGGTCAAGTTCGGATCTTCATTATCATAGCGTTTCACATCAACCTGAGTAGTAGAATCAAGCTTACGAATTGACAAATTATCAAAGCGTGCGGTGTTATAACCGCTGCCGAGCTGGATCTGACCACTCGGAAAGTCTGTATCTGTCACGCTGGCTAACTGAGTCATAGAGCTGGGATTCGATACGGGATTGATATGGGCTTTGATGTTCGTACCGTTAAAGCGAAGCTTCAGGGTGTACCATGTGTTCACAGCAAATCCGCTGTAGGTGCCAGAAGCAAGCAGACGAGTCCCTGCTCTTAGCTGCCAAGCTCCACCGTCATGCATCTGTAGTTGATAGCCGTCGGCTGGAACGTCGGTACCTTCCGCAGCAACCGTTTTGCGATTATGATTTACACGCCCCCCAATCATCACGTACCCCGTTGAGCTCGTCAGCTTCACATCGTATTGCACCTCATAATTACGCCAATCCAGGCTGCCCATAATCGAATACGGCTCAGGTGTCGAGCGATACTTCCAATCAAGCGGTTTGTTTGCTGACGTAATTACTTGCGCTAACGCTTTCCCGCTTCCTTCGTTTGCGATTTCAAAAGCCCCTCCTTGATCGGAGAAATAGAGAGGCTCTTTGCCAACGCTATAGCTATCGAAATTGTCGGTGTAATCTGTTGTTAACGAGAATGCCTCTGATGCGGGGTTCGCATTAGCTGCTGTTCCTTTTTGCTGACCGGTGGTCGTTGTAAAGGTATAGATAGAGAACGGATCAATGGTAACGGTAAAAGATCCACCAGAAGGCGTGATGTTGCTTTGTTGAATAAACTGAGTACTCTCCGTTGTTTTCCAAGGTCGGATGGTTCCCGTAGAAAGACCTCCCGACAGGTTGAATGTGTAGTCTTTAGCTACAGCACTTGTATTCAGCACGATGAGACTCCAGTTGCTGCTCGACGGATCTTTCAACATCATGTAGCCGCCACGATCATCCACATGGTTGCCACTGTCAATGTACTTCCAACCAATCCCAGAGAATTGGGTAAAATGAGCAATCGTCCACAACCCCGGCAAGACATCATAGTGTCCAGTCCAAGGTGTGTTCGCTACCAGCATACTTTTATAAGTAAAAGGGGTACTCGTATAAGCACTTTCGACTCCTGGGTGCATCTCATACTTCGTTAATTTGCCGACGGCATTCATTCTCATAATTCGATTGGCTACATCCAACGGACCTGTGACAAAATCTCTGCGCGAAGGCGCCAAATCTTCACCATCCCATAGCTTCAGCCCTGTGCTAATCGCATTCGAAGTGCTCGTTTGATTATAGTGGATGTTCATCGCTTCCAGCGAATTCCTCAGTGCTGTATCGGTTACCGCTTTATCTGCGATAAACCAGCCCACGTTGCTGTCCGCCGCCACAAGACCGACATTGCTATATCCGTCTTGATTCAAGTTCGGCCGAAGGGTATTCACCACAAAGTTGCGGCTAGCACCGGTTGTGCTCCAATCGGACGCTTTGGTATTTTCATTTTTATCAGCAGCCAAATAGTCAAAGCTTAATCCGTAGCTAGCTTGCGCTCCGTCCAGAAATTTCTTGTAGTAGGTGTACAAGTCGTTATCATTCGCAATCCAAGCAGGCGTACCCCATCGCAGTGCCTCCAGCTCAATCAAGGGATTCAAGGCTTTGGCTTGCTGTGCAGCCCATAAGTTCGTTCCCCGTGTAATATCAAAATCGGTACTTGATCTCATATGGCTAGGCTCCGTACCTGACGATGAATTGACATCGCTGCCAATTTCCACTTTGACATGCTGTAAGGAGGCACCGAACTTTGGCTTGAACAACATTTTCATAATATCATCCCGTTGATTAGCCGGATAATCCATCAACAGCTTCGTCATGCCGTTACTAAAAACGGCGCCAACGCCTTCATATGTGCTGCCTACATTCGTACCATTGATGTTGACAACGGTTGGCGCTGCTGCAGCTGAAACGGGAAGCAAAGTCATTCCCCCGATACTGGATGCCAGCAGGGATAGGGCAAGTGCGGCGTTAGCGCTGCTCTTCCTTGATTTGAACTTAAACATGAACTCATCTCCCTTATCGTTATGGATGTATGAAAGCACGAAAAAACGTGACACAAACATCAAGCTCAATGCTTATGCCACGTTGTACGTTAACTCCTCCTTTACGTAAGCAACTGTCCTGCAACAACCTCCACCGCATTCAGGTACACACTCGTATCTGCGGATTCAGGGTGCTTCATCCCTTTGACAACTAATTTAATTTCCGTCTCTGCATCTGGATCTAGGCCATTCACGCTGTATAACGATTTGCGGAATCCAGTTTGCGGTCTGTACGTATCAACCGTACCTTGATAAGTGCCATTCAGATAAATATCAAAGAATCCACCGTCGGCACATGTCTTTCCAACAATGCTTGCGGCTTCTCCCTTGAATCTGAATGACATCTCTGCTCCAGCAACTCCTGATTTAGCCAACGTTCGTGCATACACATTCCAATCACCATCGGCTCTACCCCAATCACCTGAGTAGTGCAGTGCTGCATTGGTATTGAGGTAGCGGATGCAATCCACTGGTGCGGATTCCGTGATAGGCTCGACCCGCAGGCTACGGAACGCATGTCGATGGTAACTGCTCAATAGTGCCGCATGACCACTCGAAATCTCGCTATCGATATGTTCAAACAATTGCTCACCGTTCCAATAGGCTTTAATGGTTTTGCCTTCAAACGCCAGCTCCAAGGCGTACCATGCCTCGGGATTTAAAGCGGTCGTATCTCCCTGCAAAAGGGGGTATTTCCCTTTCATCAGCTCATACCTCCCCGTGTGTCGCATGCGCAGCCAATAGCCTTCCGGCGGCTCATTGCTTTTGGATGTATAGCTAATGCGGCCGCCTAATCCGATATAGCCTGAATGCTGTTCCAGCTGGACCTCTACCGACAACCGATAGTTGGTCCATTCCAGGCTGCCGAAGAGCGTATAGGGTTCCGGTGTTCGGCGATACGTCCAGTCGATCGGGATTTGCTCTTCCCTCACTTGCTGACGAAGAATTAGACCACCGTCATCAGAATTCAGCTCAAGTTCAAAAGCGCCGCCTTGATCGGACAAATACTTCGGATTCCCACTGGGACGACCGTCCGTGAAGTCATCACGATACGGAAGTGGAAATGTCGTTTCCGCTGTTATGCTTAGCTCTTCATCGCCTTTGCGCTGCCCTGTTGTCGTTGTAATTGTATAGATGGCAAATGGCTCGGCTGTGAATCGATACGGGCCATCCGACTCCAGATGTGTAGCAGCCAGTTGAAAGTGAGAATGTTCGGTTGTCTTCCAGATATACAGCTTCCGATCGGTATTTCCCGTATCGAATTGGTAACGGCATGACGCTGGTCCATTGTTAAGCACAACGATGGAGATATCCTTCGTGTTGGGATCGGTAAGTGTCACATAGCCGCCCGTCTCCGATTGTCCACATGCGTCATCGAGATAGATCCAACCAGGCTGCATGAACTGCGTAAAATGGGCAATTACCCAGAAACCAGGATCAATCCGGTAATGCCCAGACCAAGGCCAAGTGGCAACTAAGATGCCTTTGTAGTTAAATGGTGTGTTCTCGTACTCGGCTTCAAGCAAAGGATGCAGCTCGTACTTCACCATTTTGCCATCGACATACATGTCGATAATGCGCTTGCCGATATGCAGCGCACCTCGGCTAAAGCTGTGGCGGAATGGCGCGAGGTCCTCGCTCAGCCATAGCGATCTCCCGCTGACCTTGGCCGTCTCCGTGCTGTCCTGGCGATAATGCACGCCATAGGCGTGCACCGCCTCGAACAGCTCCGGATCCTCGGCCGCATGGTCGGCGATATCCCAGCCATGGTCGCTGTCGTCAGCGACCAACTTGATGTGGCCGAAGCCTTCCCGCTTGAGGCCAGGGACTAGCGTGTTTACGGTCCAATCGCGACTGAAAGCGCCCTCATTGATATCCGGACCGAGGAAGTCGAATTCAAGTCCGTATTCGTCCTTGGCTCCGCGCAAGAAATTCAAATAATACGCCAGTTTATCCTCGTCGTTCTGAATCCAAAGCGGCGTCCCCCAGCGAAGCGCGTCGAGCAGCAGCGCCGGGTTGATCTCCTTAGCAAGCTTTGCAATGGGTAGTCCATAACCTCGTGTAATGTCAAAATCCGCTCGACTCCGCATATGCGACGGCTCGGTACCCGCCGAAGTGTTCACATCGGAGCCCAGCTCCACCTTCAAATGCTGCAAGCTAACCCCATACATCGGCTTGAATAATAAATCCATGATTTCATTGCGTTGCTGCTCGGGATAATCCATAAGCAGCTTCGACATCCCATTGCTTGTAATGCCGCCGATGCCTTCAAACGTACGACCTGGCTTCGCATCGGCACATGTAATCTTACTCACAATCTTCTGATCTTCCATCCTGGTACCCCTTTACTGGGTAGATCGCTTTGATGCGTCTGCCCTCCTAAGGATTATTTTTTAATTTCGCTCATGATTTGTTTGTACTTCTGATCCTGCTGCTTCGCGATTTCATACATGTCTTTCGCAAGAAAAGCATTATCCTTCTGAGTTGCGTACCAGTTGGCCATCCACTCTTCGACTTTCTTGCCGTCTGCTTTTTCCCAAATTGCGATGGCTTCCTTCATGGCATCATCTGTGGAGTATTTATCGCCTTCCACGATGGATTTGGCCCAAACCGTCCCATTGCCAGCACCAACCATACTATTCACTTGTTTGTCTGTGTTCGTCACAATCGTTGCGAGGTCTTTCGGCAGCTGCGGCATATGCTCCGAGTGCGTCAATTCTGCGTAAGGCAGATCGAACGTTAGGTACGTGTCACGCAGCAATTGGTAGTAATCCTGCACTCGCGGGTCACTCTTATACTGAACCGCTGCCGTGGAACATTTATTAAAGCGCAAGCCTGTATTCGTTAGCATTTTCATGTAAACCGTGATATCACTAACTTCTTTCTTAAATTTGTCGGCATCGATAATTTGTGCACAACCATCAACTGTTTTCGTATGAACGCCTTCCGTCCCATTATCGAGAACATCAGCCGTGGAATCCTTTGCCATGAAATCAATATATTTCATTACAGCGTCCGCATTTTTCGTTGAAGCCGCAACAGCACCTGTCATTTGCACTGGATTTTCCAACGAAGGCGTAAAGCGTCCGAATGGACTTGTTGGGAACGGCATCAGCGTCATCGTTGCAGTAGGTACGTTCTTTTGAAGCGGATCTAGAAACTGTGACACGATATCCTGCGGTGTATTAAAATTCGGTGAAATGATACCAACTTTTCCTGTGATAAAGTCTTGTTTGGCCTTCGCCATATTTTTATCATTGAAAAAGTCCTTATCTACAATGCCTTCACTGTACAGCTTTTTCTTAAAATCTGTCGCAACCTTAATGTTTTCCCAGCTATAGATAAGCTTGCCGTCTTTGACAACCCAAGGCTTAATTGCATAGAACATTTGGTTGATCGTGTATTCCATTGAGCCAGCCAACGCGATACCAAACGTATCCTTTTTACCATTCCCGTCTGGATCCTGTTCAGCAAAAGCCTTCGCAACCTTATATAAATCGTCCGTTGTTTTCGGCATGTCGAGACCGAGCTTCTTCAACCAGTCTGTACGGATAATGACACCACGCAGCGGATTGACCCATTGAATATGCCCGACTTCGTACAGCTTACCGTCTGGCTTGGTGCCGGCTTTACGGAGCAGCGGATTCTGCTCAAGCAGCTTCTTGTAATCTGTGGAGCTCTTGGCAATCAAATCATCGAGAGGCAGCAGCTGTTTTTGCTCGTACAAGGGGTTTCTGATCGTTGGATCGAACACCATTAAGAGGTCGGGTGCAGAACCAGAGGCGAACATGACATTCGTTTTTTCTTTAATCTGGGCAAAAGAAACCGCTGTGAATTTCACATTCTCAGGCCCTTTCTCGTTGATCCACTTGGTCCAGCGATTAGACTCGTTCGTTCCTTCTTCTTGGGAGACACGCCCCGTGTCATAAGCGGTTACGGTAATGTCCTTGCGAACCTCCGGCGCTTTGGTCGGTACGGATGACACCGATGACGATGCAGCCGGTGATGCTGTAGAAGCTGTTTCATCATCTTTGGAGCAGCCGATCACGGTAAGAGCCAAAACGGCGGTTGACGCTAAAGCAAGCTTCACTTTCATATTTCTCATGTATACATACCCCTTTCATATATAAAACGCTTGGTAAGCATGGTGAATCCAGCATGAATGAGACTAGCCTTTTACAGCACCGAGCATAACGCCCTTCACGAAATACTTTTGCAGGAACGGGTAGATCACGATCATGGGCAGCATCATAATCATGACACTAGCCGCCTTCAAAGATTCTGGCACAACTTCGACTTGGACGCCTGTTAACACGATCTCCTGCAGAAGCTGTTGGTTTTGAATCATATTTTGCACAAGGACCGCCAAATTATATTTCGCGGATTCATTGATATAGAGCATCACATTGAAAAATGAGTTCCAATAGCTTACCGCATAAAATAGCGTGATCGTCGCCAGCACGGGCTTAGATAATGGCAAAATAATTTGCAGCAACTGACGCCATTGTCCGCATCCGTCCATTTTACCCGCTTCTTCCAGTTCATCAGGTATGTTCTCGAAGTATGTCTTCATGACGAGCATATTGTACGTATTTACGAGAGCGGGAATCCATAGTGCCCAGTAACTATTCACAAGTCCAAATGTTTTCACAATGAGATAAGTAGGAATCATCCCCCCGGTAAACATCATGGTAAAAATCAAAGCCAAGGTCACATAGCGTCTGCCGGGAAATAATTTACGTGACAATGGGTAAGCGGTGAGTATCGTAACCAGCATGCTTAACGCGACACCAACAACGGTGATCACAACACTATTTCTAAAGGCGGATAGCATCCGTGTCCCTTCAATCATTGACGTAAAGGCATCTGTATTCCATCCAACCGGCCAGAACGTTACCCTGCCTGACAGAATGTCCTGCGTATGACTGAGCGATAATGAGGCAATATGCAGCAAAGGCAGCAAGCACGTCAAGGCGATTAACGCCAGTAAACCATAATTAAGTCCGAAAAAGAGGCGGTCTCCGAAGGACGTTCTCATGTTCTCATGTCACCTCCACTTTAAAATAAACCATGGCCAAATTTACGCGCCAATGCATTGGCAGAATAGACAAGTACAAAGCCTACAACGGATTCGAAAAACCCCATTGCTGCCGTCAAGCTGAACTGCCCACCTTGAAGGCCCACGCGATACATATAGGTCGAGATAACCTCGGAGACACTGGCGTTTAATGAATTTTGCAACACATACACATGATCAAAGCCAATCTCCATTACCTTACCTAATTGTAAAATGAGTAGAAGGACGATCGTTGTGCTAATCCCCGGAATCGTCACATGACGAATCTGCTGCCATTTGTTCGCTCCATCGATGTTAGCCGATTCATACAGAGAGGGATCAATGGCCGTCAATGCAGCCAAGTAGATGATGGCGTTAAAACCCATTTCCTTCCATACTCCTGAGGAGATAAAAACAGCGATCCAACTCTTCGTGTTGTATAAGAATGCGAATGGTTCACCGCCCGAAAGCTTGATCCAGTTGTTCACGGTGCCTGATTCAATTGACAGGATCGAAATAATTAACCCCCCCACAATGACCCATGAGAAAAAGTGAGGCATATACAGAATGGTCTGCACGATCCGTTTGAACCACATCCGACGTGCTTCATTCAACATAATCGCAAGCGCGATCGGAATGGGAAACCCACAAATAATCGTTAAACCGCTCAATACAAGTGTGTTGCGGATGATGTCCACTGTCTGGTCTTGTTTAAATAATGTTTCAAAGTTGTTCATCCCGACCCAAGGACTGTGAAGAATACCATCCGTGAAATTGTAGTCTTTGAAGGCAATGACAAGCCCTCCCATCGGCAAATATTTAAACAGCACATAGAACAATATGCCGGGAATCAACATGAGAATAAGGGGGAAGCTTTCCTTCCAGCGAAGCCTTGATCTGGCTTTCACTTTACGCAGTTGATTCGGTATAACTGTGGTATGTACCTCCGAATTTGGGTTCATTGTATCTCTCTCCTTTCTACTACTTATTATAGAAGGAAAATTTCAAACCTACCTTGAATCTGATAAGCAATACCTCGAAAATTATACGAAGATCATATGAAATACGTCTGTTGGGTCTTAGTATGACAATCGGGATGGACAAGCATCTCGCCGCTCTGGCAGTTTTGATGGAGTTTGTAGAGTTGGTGAGAATTGCGATTCACAAATTTGTATTAACTGGAGAAAATCCATCTATTCAACTTCTTATATTTAAAGAAAGGCACGCAGCTTTATTCGCTACATGCCTTTGACTGCAATTTGAACTAGCCCATCTTCCGAAATTCACTCGGCGAGCAATGCACCCAAGTACGGAAAACCGTAGTGAAATAGTTCGGATCCTCGTAGCCGACCGATTCGGCGATTTCGGATATTTTCATATTCGTATTGCTTAATAGAATTTTCGCCTTCTCCAAACGGAACTTCGTTAAGTAGTTGGTGTAGCTTTCGCCTGTTTCTTTTTTGAAAAGGTTGCTAAAGTAGCTCACACTGAGATGCACGTGCTGGGCGACATCATGAATGGAGCAAGCTCCCTCGTAATTTCGCTCCATATACGCAATAGCTTTATCCAGTAAATTGACATTTTTCCCGGCAAGCCACGAATTTAACTGCCACATAAAGGCTTGTATCTGTTTGGATAGCCACTCCGCGACTTCGGTGGATAATCGAATTGGCTGGAGCGCCTCAATCCACTCCCCAAGTCCTTTCTCCTCGGCGTCTTCTCCTTCTAAAGCCCGCTTACTTGCTGCTGCAAGTGCCAAAGCCGTGCTGAGTCCCTCGATTTTGGCATCGTTCACATTCATCTCGGTCACTTGCCGGAGATGAATCTCCAAATATTCACGCAGCTGCTCTGTTTTTCCCTGTACGATGAATGACATAACTTCGGTTTGTATGCTTTTGCTCCGAGCGGCATGATCAGGGATCTGCAGCTCTGCTTTACCGTTCCCCTCATAGGAAGCGAAATGTCCATATAAGGAGTTCATGCTCTCATAGGCTTCTGACCGGAGTGTTAAACCAAGCAGGCTTTGCGCAGTCGCCACCAGTCCAAGCTCGAAGGAGGCGAGTGAGTAAGTTTTATCAGTCAGCACAGCGAACACATCGTGCTTCGCATTCGTAATATTGCCAGATAACTGCGAGATGGCGAACCATTCCTTCATCATGTTCAGCAAAGCAAATTGCAGCAGTCTCGCATCTTCGCGCCGATAGCTTTTGGATGACGGCGTGTAGGTCTCAACTGTAAATACCAATAGTTGTCTGCCCTCACAGGTTGTCTGCAAACGTGCCACTGCATCTTCGTCCATCGGAAGACCCAAAAGCCACGACTGAATGTGATGTTCAAGTAGACGATTCCGTTCCAATTGACTGCGTTCTTCCTGCTCTTGGCGATCCGCATACAAACGATAAGCTTTCTCCAGCGGGTGCGCTAATTCTTGTGCTGAGATGGGCTTCAACAGGAAGTCTATCGCCCCATAGCGAAGCGCTGCCTGCGCAAATTCAAAATCCTTATGCGCCGTTAGCACCATCACATCAATCGAGCGGTTCAACTCGGAGATGTGTCTGCAAAGCTCAACACCGTCCATTTCGGGCATGCGAATATCCGTAATAACTAGATCCGGCTCAAGCTCTTCAATAAGGGATAAGGCTTGAACACCGTTCTCAGCCTCCCCGATGACGGTCCATCCAGCGTGGCTTGCTTCTATCATTTTAGACAAGCCCCTGCGTATGAGATGCTCATCGTCTACAAGTAACAGTTTCCCTTTCATCGCTGCCGACTTCCTTCCATCTGGGTTTGAACGGGGAGTATTAGTTTCATCGTCGTGCCCGCATTAGGTTCACTGTGGATAACTAATCCATACGGAGAACCATACATAAGACTGACACGTCTGATCACGGTTTTCAGACCAATTCCACCAGTGGTACTGGTTGGCTCCTCAAGCCTGCGATGTTGCAACTGCATGATTGTATCCACCTGCTCCTGTGTCATGCCTCGACCATTATCACTAATTTCGATACATAATAAGGATTGCTCCATGTACACCTTAATGCGCAGAATGCAAATTTTGGACATTTGGGCAAAAGCGTGCACGAAAGCGTTCTCCACCAGGGGCTGCAAAATGAGCCGGATTACTGGAAGCTGCTCCGCTTCCTCGTCTACTTGAATAAACGTCTCGAGTCTGCCGCCAATCCGTACACTTTGAATATTGATATATTTCGTGATGTGCTCGATCTCGTCTTTTACAGTCGTATGCGCATTTGGGTTTTGCAGCGCATAGCGCAGCAGCCCAGACAAGGAAAGCACCAACTGAGCTGCTTGTTCGTCATTCTCACCTAGGTAAAGCTTCATATGAATTGTATCCAATGTGTTATAGAGGAAATGAGGATTTAATTGCGCTTGCAGCGCGGTGAGCTCGGCTTCCCGCTCATTTAACTTACGTTCATACACTTCCTCTACGAGTGACTCAATATTCGCTGCCATCTCATTGAAACTATGGCCTAGAAAAGCGAGCTCATCCTGAGTGGAGATGCGAATGCGCGTATCGAAGCGGCCACTGCGGAGCTTTTTCATTCCGGTAACTAACGTGTAAAGTGGTTTGAGCAATCTTTTTCCAGTGAAGAAAATAAGTAAAGAAGCTAGCAGAATACTGACGAGACCCGAGTAGAGGGCGATTTGGAAAATAACCTGACTCTTCTCATTAATGGATTTCAGTGACAAGGTGCTGATGAGTGTCATCCCGGAGTCTCTCGTCTTATTGCGGCTAACGAGGATCGACTCCCCATTCGACTTCACAATTTGAGAGTCTGATACGTGCAACAGATCTTCCAGCTTAAATGCGCTATTTGGCTTAGCATTCGTATAGACGACCTTGTCGTTGCTGTCGAGTAGGATCACCTGCGCGTTTTCGCCTTTCGCTAATTCATCAAGAATGGATCCAAAGATCGATTGATCGTAAAATAAAATCAGGTTGCCGTAGAGTTCCTGCTTCTTGTTCTTCATATAGCGTGCCGCAGAGATCACATTGCGATAGCCGGAGCTTTCGATGCTCGATATTTTCAGAGGCTGCCACACCAGCTCACCATTAGATCCCTCTAAGGAGCGAAGGACCGCTGCGTAGTTGGCATCACTGAGGGGGATGACCGTACCTGCATTATTTTCAAAAAAGTAGCCGGAGCCCTTCGTATTGTACACATACATGCTGGAAAGCTTGGGTTCATCAATCGAGATCTGATTCAGCAGCTTCGTCAGCTCGTCCTGATCAAGCAAGCGGTTGTAGAAAGTATCATCAGCACGCTCTGCTGAGCGCCTGAGAATATCTTCAATATAAGGATGGAACACGATATAATTGGTTGCTTTATATAGATTCTGAATTTGCGTCTCGACACGTGCGGTTGCCTGCTCATTGGCCTTAGCGAACTGCTTGCTGATTTCCGTCGTAAAAAGCTTGAGATAAACGGTATAGGTGGCATATCCAGAAATGAGGAAGATGACCAAAATCAAAACGGATAACGAAGCAATGAGTTTAAACGATAGCTTCTTCTTGAACATTCCTGCACCCCCGTACACGTATTATAGCTTACAGGAGGTTCAGATGCCTCGAAAATCATATCATTTCTCTCGAAAATTATAGAGAAAAACCGCTGGTACTTTTACCCAGCGGTTACCAAAGAATGACACGTTACTCTTTATACTTTACGCCAAAGCGTTGCATACTTCTTACGGTATTTCAGATCCTCTTCCGTAGCTAGTTCATACCCAATTAACTGTAAAAAATACAATTAATTTACCGTTTTTTAGATGAAAATTGAAAATAGATGGAAATTATGTAGTTAATTCGTTCCATTATTCCAGATTTGATGAATACGACTGAAATTACCTACATGTTTTACAGTTAAAATTGAAAAAGCGCCGATATGGTCAATTTTAACTGGAGGTTTTCCATTTATTCTGAATTCCAAGGAAAAGAAAGTGCCAATTTAGGTGGAAGATAGTTGAGGGGGAGCCTGTAGTGGAGGATGATTGGTGATGGAGGATGATAGAGAATAATGGATAATGATGGAAGATGATGGCATGGGTGAGAGTAGCTAGTTCATACAGGTTGAAAAGTTTTCGGGAAATTAGCCAGCCCGAAGCAAAACTTATCTACTTGGGGCTGGGCTATTAGGGTAACCTTCTTGTAAATCTTTTTGCTACTTAACATTAATTCCATCTCCTTTTCCTTACGCTTCGTTATCTAGCTGATAACTAACCATTCTTTCGAAGTACAATGTCCACTCTCCCTTCGTAATTAAGCGCTTACACAATAAAAAGAGAATATGGCAATACTCCAATAACATAAAGGAATATTGCCACATTCTACTTAGCTCATTACATATACTCTTACTTATTATTTCTTAGCAGTTGCGTACCAATCGTTTACCTCTTTGTAACTTGCGTCTCCGCCTGAGGATTTGAATTTGGTTTGGAAAGCTTCAAGACCCGTCAATGGTTCAGCACCAAAGATCAACTTCGTCGTGTAGTCACTAACCATTACGTTCAACTGTTGGAAGTTTTTGGAGAATTCAGGCATGAAAGGAGCATAGCCTAACGGATCTGCCGATCTCGATGTTGCTGGTTGAACAACATTCATGAAGTTCCAAGCGTCGAATATACGCATATCTTTACGAACACGAGCCTGCCAATAAGTTTGATAGATTCTGTCGTCCGTACCTGTTAAGAAGTTGTTGGCTTGATTACGCTCATCTGTAAAAATCGGTTGAATCGGTGTATAAGCGCCATCTTTCAACGTGTAATGTTTATTTTCTTCACCAATTGCCATCGTTCTGAATGTATCTTTCTCAAGCTTCGCATTCATCCATTTAATCGCGTCTTCCGCATGCTTGGAAGCTTTAGGAATGTAAGTAATACGATCGAAGCCTGCTGAAGCGCTTAAACCGGATTTCCCATCTTTTCCTTTTAGCGTTGGAATATAGGTAGCTTTTGCTGAAGGAATATTTTTGACTAAAGCATCTGTAACGACCGGAACATCAGCCCAGTGAAGCATAATGATTCCCGCTTTACCGCTTGAGAATTTCTCTTTGGCAGTTGCATCTTTATTAGCAGCGAATTCTTTGTCGAGCAAGCCTTGTTTAAAGAGATCACCAACATAATTGACATAGTCTTTATAAGCAGGGTCTAGTACGCGAGGTGTTAGCTTGCCGTTCACATCATTCCAGAAGTTCGCAAGACCAAATGCACCAGCAATGTTAGGGATAATCGGAGCTTCACCTTTAACGGTTAAAGGAATATTTTTGTCCCCGTTTCCACCAGGATCTTTTTCTTTGAAGGCTTTCAGAACAGCTGTAAGTTCATCCAATGTTGTTGGCGCTTTCATTCCTACTTTATCAAGCCAATCTTGACGAATATATAAGCTTTCGCCTGCAAAAGAGAGCGTTGTTGTTGGGATCGCGTATAACTTTCCATCAATTTTGGCAGCTTCCAAAGCAGAAGGAGAAATGGCTGCTTTAATATTCGGACCGAACTTGTCGATCAGCGGACCTAAGTCCGTTAATGCACCTTTTTTGGCATAATCTGCGTATAGGGCTTTAAAGTCTGTTGATCCACCTGTTGTAATTGCATCATAAGATTCCCCAGAAGCAATTAAGATATTCAACTTGTCCGCCGGTTTATCCTGTGGCAGCATATCGTATTGCACTTTATAACCTGTTGCTTGCTCCAAATATTTAGCAACCGGATACGTATTATAGTCGTCCTTTTGCCAAATTTGAAGCGATTTCAATTCCGGCTTAGGTCCAGCTGAAGCAGTAGCTGCGGCAGTTGTACCAGCTTGGGCTGGTGTGCTGCTTCCTGTATCCGTACTTTTGGAAGCGCAACCGACAAGAGATGTTACAGATAAGCTTGCTGCTACAGCTAGGAGCATCATTTTCTTTTTGTTTTTTAACATGTGTTGTAAACCTCCCTAGTCTTCTGTTTAATATATCATTAAACCCTCGATGTTATCATCAAGGGTTTTAATGCAAATTCACCCTTTTACAGATCCAATAAGTACGCCTTTGACAAAATGCTTCTGCAAATATGGATAGACAAGTAGCATCGGAATAATTGAAGCAATGACGGTTGCAGCTCTAATACCTTCTGCAGATACGTTCATCAAATCATCAACACTTTTGTTCATCGCACTGGAGCTATCAGCATCCATGACGATATCACGCAAGTAGAGTTGTAATGGTTTAAGACCAGCATCATTAATGTAGAGCATCGGATGGAAATAGTCGTTCCAAAAATAAACCGCATAGAACAGTGCAATCGTTGCGATGACAGGAACACTTAACGGAAGAATAATTTTCCAAAGAATCGCGAAATTGCGAGCGCCATCCATTTTGGCGGATTCTTCAAGCGCCTCTGGCAAGGATTCATAATAACTTTTGATAACTAACATATTGAACACACTAATCAGTGCTGGCAGCATCAGCGACCATAAACTATTGATTAAGTGCAGTTTCTTCATTAGCAAGTAATTCGGAATAATTCCACCATTAAACATCATTGTGAAAATAAATAGCACCATAATAATGGAAATACCGGGAAGATGTCTTTTGGACAATGGATAGGCTGTTAATGCTGTTACCACAATGGCAATCACGGTACCTACAACCGTAATTAGTAAAGATATCCCAATCGAGTGGAGAAATTGGCTGGAGGACACGACATACTTCATCGTATCTAACTGGAAACCAACTGGAATAATCCCAACTTTTCCGGATACTACAGCTGTTTCTTCACTAACTGCTTTGGACAAAATATTCGCAAGTGGCAGCACAGTAGCTAGGCCGCAAAGAATTAAAACAAGATAAATACATATATCAAAGGTCCAATCACCAAGTGATTTTTTGTGCATGCTCTCTCACTCCTACCATATGCTTCGTTTAATCAGCTTTTTACTGAGTTCATTACCGGCTACGATTAGAATAAACCCAACAAGAGAGTTGAATAATCCGACCGCTGTACTAAAGCTATAATCCTGTTGACCGAGCCCCTGCCGATAAACGAATGTCCCGATTACATCACCAGATGCATAGACGACGGAGTTGTACATCGTTAGAATCTGCTCTGTACCCGCTTCAAGCAAGTACCCCATGCGTAAAATTAAGATGAGAACGATGGTTGGTACAATTCCTGGCAAAGTAATATGAAGCATTTGTCTGATGCGGCCTGCTCCATCGATCGAAGCAGCTTCATACTGTTCCTGCTCGATACCTGCAATGGCTGCGATAAAGATAATGGCGTTCCAACCTGATTCCTTCCAACCTGCGGTGAAAACGACTACACTTCGGAAAAAGTGGTTGTCCAGGAAGAAAGAAATTGGCGTCCCTCCGAACCACGCAATGACATTGTTCACTAGACCACCTGACGGTGAGAGGATATTAATGAACAATCCTGAAATAATAACCCATGACAAGAAATGCGGGAGAAAGATAATGGTTTGAATCGTCTTCTTGAAGAAAGCCTTTCGAACCTCATTTAAAAAAAGTGCAATGATGATCGGTATTGGGAAAAGAAGTACGATTTTGTATACACTGATTACCAAGGTATTTACAAAAACCTGATAAAACTCTTCCGAATGAAGCAACTTCTCGAATTGATCTAGACCGACAAATTTACTTCCGGTAAAACCATCGAAAATATTAAAGTCTTGAAAAGCGATGACAACCCCATACATAGGGGCATATTTGAATATTAGCAAAAATAGGATCCCTGGGATTAATAAAAGGTATAAATCATAATTAGTGACAATCAGCTTCCAACGGCCGCTACCTTGGGTCTTGGGCTTGGCGTGAGCTGTTTTTCGTTCAGTCTCTGCAAGTGTTACACTCATGTATGGCTCACCTCCGTGTTCTTATAGGTCAATTATATAGGTGGTCAGAGTCGACTTGTAGATGGTAATATTTCTGTTTCTGGTGCAATCTTATGATATTTCGCAAAAAAAGCCGACCTCTTTACCGAAGAGGCGGCTTTTCTCATAACTCTGTATTTTTGTATTTAAATGGATATTTATTAGTTTAATTCCAGTTAACTATGCGTGATGTGACACTTGCCCTTGTTTATAAAAGAGAACATTTTGACTACTTAGCGCGCTGTGAAGTGTGTCAATCGAAACGTCCTGGACAGCACAGGCGTCATCCGTAGCGATGGATGCTGCGATTCCTGCAGCTTGCCCTAGTGCGTAACACGTAGCCTGCACCCGCATGGAGGACATCGCTACATGCGTAGCTGAAATCGACCGTCCCGCTACTAGCATGTTATCCAACTGCTCTGTCACCATGCATCGGTAAGGGATGTCATAACCATCGACCTTACGCTCATCTGTCGTTTTCTTACCATCCGGACTATGGATATCAATCTCGTAATTCGTTTGTGCGACCACATCCGCAAAGCGTGTTCCGCTGACAACATCTTGCTCCGTTAATGTGTATAGACCTTGAATCTGGTTAGTTTCACGAACGCCCACTTGATTCGCAATATGTGACAGCGCGTAGGTTTCAAATCCATTGCGTTGTAAGTAGTTGACGACGGAAAACACTTGTCTCAATGCCTCTGTTTCCGCGTAATTGACGTCCTCGATTTTGGCACCATTGCCTTTGACACGTGTCATATTCACAAGCAATGTTCCGTCATTGTTTCGTTCCCAATATAAACGGCGGCCTTGCGGTAGATCCGATATTTCATCATATCGATAGCAGCCTTCAGGCAAAATTTGTGCTACTGGCTTACCTGTATTTTGCATCATAAACATCAATGTCATGGGTTGGGTCATGCCATCTTCATCTCGTCCGGACGTGTAAGGTACACCCGCATCTAGTGCAGCTCTTGCATCTCCCGTACAGTCGATGAACTGCTTGCCTTCGAAAGCTTTCAACCCCTCCCGCGTCGATACGATGACAGCCTTCACGCTTCTGTCTTCCTTCACCGTGCCGATAAACTCAGCATGATAGATGACGTGTACGCCTTCCTTCTTCATTTTCTCATTTAAGTACTGTCTCAGTATGAAAGGCGAATATTGCGGGGCGATCGAAACATCATGATCCTTAGGCAAATGGTCGGCCAGTGCTTCGGCAATCATCTCCCGGTAAATACCAGTTACATTACCAATCGGCATAAAAATACTGACGTTTCCGAGCGTCCCCATACCGCCTAATTGGCCCGATTTTTCCAACAAAGTGACTTTCTTCCCTAATCTCGCTGCGCTAATGGCAGCTGCCGTTCCAGCAGGTCCGCCGCCAATAACAACGACATCAGCTGAATCATACGTTTCGATCTTTCTTTGAAAATCATAAGTTTGGGTAGGTTGGGTGCTCATCGTCATCCTTCTTTCATTACGTTAAGTTATTTTAAAATGCCCCTACATTATTACCCTTCAGCCTCTTGAAGTTTAGCCCACATTTGAAAGAACTTCTCTCGCTCTTCCATCTCTACATCCGCAACCTGCCTTACATAATCCAAGTCCTCACCGAACATTTCCGGCGTCCACTTGCGACCGAAAGCAGCATGCGTCACTTCGTCGGCCCAGTCGTAATCCTGGAATCGCTCCATCAACGGGTGTTTGGCATCGTCACGGCAGAATTCGTACTCGGCAATTTTGCCAGGACGCCTCATCGCCTTCTCCTCAAAACCAATGCTCAAGAGCGCATATCGCTGGGCGGGAAGCTTTCCGATAATTGGATCATAACCGCCTACGTATTGCCGCAACGCCATCCAATCAATTCCTTCTGCCTCAAGCGCCGCCTGGCCAAACAACGCGTGCCGTACTTCATCCCACAGATGCCGAGCCAAATCCTGATAAAACTCCCAAGGCATCAGCTTCAGGTCATAAATGACGCTCGCCAGATTCTCTACTGCCGACATTTCTTCTTGCCTGGCCTTCATCATCGCGATCAAACGGATTTTCACAGGATCATCCGGCAAGTTCGGTATGGCCGTTCGTCCCATGGCCGGCGATCCCATCCTTTTCGCATCCCGAACGGCATGTTTCGGCATTTCATACACCTTGCCCGATCGCCATCTAGCGGGAACATGCGTGGAAGTGCCGTGCTCGCCGCTAATACCTCCCGCTGCCTCTAAATAGCTTATCATTCTGCTTTCGAATTCCGCGGCTAACTCTAAGGATTCCCCTTCTCGCTGTAACGCCTCAATCATGCCCTCTCCCCACTCGATCTGTTCTCGCAAATCGGAAGAAAGTGCCTTTAGCAGACGCACCGTCGGATAATCGACAAGCTGCTGAGTCTCTGCCATATGTTGTGTATATGCTTTTAGTAAGGCCGGTTTCATTACCCTGTACAGACCGACAAGCAGTTCCAGATCACTCTCCGCATGAATTAACTCCTCAAAAAGCAAGGTCAGTGTCACATTTGGATCTTTTTGCAAAAGCATGGGAGAAGTTCTCAGTTCTAGAATTCGCCGACGGAGTGAACCTGCCGCCTCTGCGTCCTCATACAGATGCTTGCCCAGCGCTGCCTTCAGATGCCAGTGGGCTCTTGCTGGAAGCTGCCCTGCTCCTAAGCGGAACATCTGCTCATGGATATACCTATATCTTCGCAACACCTTTGAGTTCTTCTCTACACTGTAAGTGCCAGTACCAAAAGGATTTGAAATACCTGCATACGAGATCATCTTGGCCTCCCTGAGTTTGAAGTATAGGGTGTATGGCACTATTATAGGTGGAGAAAGCATCGTTTGGCTTTATCAAAACACGCTTTTGATTTATCAAAACGTCTTTTTTCTTATTCACGTCTCGTTTGACTTGGCGGGCATCCAAATCGAAGTTTATACATTTTTGAAAAATGATGCACACTCGAGAATCCACAACTGTCAGAGATGCTCTGCAGCGACATTGAGGTGCCACGCAACAGGTCAGTCGCATAATCAAGCCTAAGCTTCAACAAATATTGATGAGGGGCAATACCGAACTGATTTCGGAATATCATGGAGAAATAGGAGCGTGACATAAACGCTTTACGGGCCATTTCCTCTACAGAAAGCGGTTCAGATAAACGATACTGCATATAAGCTGGCACCCAGTTTAAGGAAATTGTATTTTTATGTTCAGAGCTTTCATGAGACGTATATTCTTTTAATAGCTCCAGAATAATTTCTGCGGCATACACATGCGCTTGAAGCTTAGCCAGTGCATGTTGACGGTTCCAGTGCTCGATAATTTGCAGGAGGACATCCACCATCCATTCATGCCTTGTAGATTTAAAAACAACAGGCACATCAATGTCAGCAAACGTTGTTAAATCTGGTTGCAAATTGACCAATTCAGGTTGATTGCCACGCTCCACCGGCATAATCATAGGAAGTCGCTCTCCACCTCCAGACGGGAACAAATCAAAATGGAGCGCCAATACCGTCAGCGGCGACTCCGATTCGATCTGATGCAGAACACCAGGTTGAATAAAACTGAACTGCCCAGGCTTCAAGCTATGTTTATTCGCATCAATAGATAATTCTGCTGAACCTTCTTGTACGTAAAGCAGCAAATAATCAGTAATGATTCTCGCGTGCGTATTCCACTGTTTAAAATACAACTGATCAGCGTATCTAATGTGTGGTATTACATCTTGATTTAGAATGGATTCGGCTGCCAAGACATTTACTTCCTTTCTCCCAGAACATCACTAACCGAAAGAGCATTCATCATCGAATGAGGAATGCTCTTGTTGCTAGCTGCTAGATTCTGTTATTTGCCGTTGCAATTGAAATCTTGCTGTAATCGTCGTTCCTTCTCCAAGCTGAGATTGAATGCTTAGCCCATAGGCTTCACCCGAGAACAAACGAATTCGTTCATTCACATTGTATAAGCCATATGAACTTCCAGAACCATCTGTTCGCATAGCCGGTCTAGGTTCAGTTAGCAAAGTTTGGGCAAAACCAGGATCCATACCAATACCATCATCGGTGACGGACAACAGCAGGTTATCATCTTCTATGAAGGCGCGAATCGTGATTTTACCTGTTTTCCCTTTGGATTTACGTATGCCGTGAAGTAAAGCATTTTCTACAATTGGCTGCAAAGTGAGCTTGGGAATGAGGCACGATTCTAATGTATATCCTTCTTTAGAGGCTTCATCCGATTCATCCTTCCCTACTAGCTCAAAGAAGAATTCGAAGCTTTTGGGAAAACGCGTCTGTTGTATTTCTAGGTATACCTTAGCAAGCTCAAGCTCATCCGTAACAGTTACGACATCCCTCCCCTTATTCAAACTGAGCCTGAAATACCGAGCAAGTCCGTCGATCATTTGACTAATGTCGTGCGCTTTATGTCCAATGGCAATCCAATTTATCGTATCCAATGTATTGTAGAGAAAATGGGGATTAATCTGTGCTTGCAAGGCACGCAACTGTGCCTCTCGCTCCTGTACCTTCGATCTGTAGGTTTCTTCCATTAAATCCTTCACGCGATGAATAAGATGATCCACACTTTTTTCTAGTAGATTAAAATCGCCATCCGATGTGATCGTCCTTTCCTCAAGGCCAGCCACACCTTCGCGTTTAATGGCTCTAATAACCGTCTGGACGCGGCGATTCATCCCTCGCACGATAAAGGCTAATAAAATGAAAACGAGGATCAAGAATAGTATCGTCACCCCTGTTAACGTAGCTACACTCGAAAATTGATTTAACGAGGCAGCTCGTGAGTTGATACCCTTCTTCGGAACCTCAGCTACAAGCTTCCAACCTGTGGCGTCTACTGTGGTGTAAACGACATATTGTTGCGTATCATTCTCAACAATGGGCGATACACCTTCCTTGTTTGCTTCAATAGCCTGTAGAACCGATTTCGATTCTAAATTAGTCCCTAATAAGGATTTATCGCTGTGAAACACAATGGAGCCATCCGGAGCAACGATAAAGACACTCTGGTCTTTGTTCAGTGAGATGCCTGCGACAATATTTTCAAGCGTCTTCGCTTCTACGTCTAGGGATAAGTATCCGGATACACTGTCGAAATGATTTGGGTCTCTTAGGAGGCGAATACCAGAGAATATAAATTTGGTATCCTCTGGATTCTCAATAAAATTTTCCTCATAAACACCTGTCCAAACGAGATGACCGCTAGCATTTTTTACTTTCTCATACCAAGGACGTGTCATGAGTGTTTCAATGGTGAAAAAATTTACTTTCTCATGAGAAAATAGCTTTTTCTCATCTACATATAGTCGAACACGAAACACATTCGTATTGGTCTGGATATTATCAATTAATAATCGCATTTCTTTTAAGGCATCAATTTGGTCGCTGTAGGAGGACGAATTATTTAAATACTCCACTAGCTTCAGATTTGTAAACAACGAATTCGACGTATCCCGCAAGTTATCAAACTGATGATCCAAATTAATTTCAGCCTGTTTCAACGTTTGAAGCATCGAACGCGTCACTTCTTCTTCCAGAATGTGCGAATATCGCTGGGAATAGGCATATAGAAAAATGGAAGCAGGTATGATAATCAACACCGCGTAGGCGATCAGCCATAGCCTTGCTGCAAGAACACTTTTGAAAATCATCGTAATAAACGTCCAGCCTCTGTTCTTGACATGCACGATGAACCCTACTCTCTTTACATGACTTGCTCACGGAAGGAGCTCGGTGTATACCCCGTATATTTTTTGAATATTTTGCTAAAATAACTAGGATCCGAATACCCCACTGCATAACACACTTCATAAAATTTATTAGCGGGATCCTTTAATAGTGCTTTCGCTTGCTCCACGCGAACCTTGGTCATATACTCGTTAATCGTTTCCCCAGTTTCTTGTTTAAAAAGCAAACACAAATACGTCGTAGACAGGAATACTTCGGTCGCGATATCGCCTACTTGCAAATTCTCCGCATACCGTTTATCAATAATCGCCCGCGTGCGTTCGATCACATTTTTGGATTTGCCATTTCGTTTCTCACCAATGCGCTCACATACCTCGACCAGAAACACTTCAACAAGACGATGTAAAGCGCCTAACGTTTCTTGCTGGAACACTTTAGCCATAAGCTCGTTTTCTTTGCTTGCGAGATCTTGCTTCTGTACGTGCAGTTCCAATAATATGCGACTGGCTAAAAGCAACAATTGAAGACTGATGTTACGTCCATACGCAATACCATCTGTTCGGTTACGCGACAGCGCATTGTACATCTCGTGCAGTTCCTCCTGCACTTTCAAGGTATCTGCAGACTTTAAGGATGAAACGATACGCTCTTGCTGAGAGGCATCAAATCGATACACACTCTCCTCGGCTTGCTCCAAATTGTCCATCGAAATGATCTGGTTTTTGCCTAAAAACCATCGTTGATCGGCCGCTTCCCTCGCTTGCGAATAGGATTGCGGCAGGCTGGCAAGTCTAGAAATCCGTTCACCTACCCCGATCGTCACACTGATTTTCAAATAATTATGAAGGCTTTCGCGAACTTCCTCTGCCAGGGTGAACAGCAGGTTCTCCTGATCATCTTCCCCAGCCATACGAAGAATGCCTACGAATTCGCCGATCTGATTTTCAAAAACATAGCCGCCAATATCTCGCTCAATCAGCTCCTGCACAATATTCAGAACCGAATAGGACAGCAGCTGTTGGTCTCTCTCTGACCGGGTTTGCGCAACCTCAGTGGCATCATCGATACGAATAGCTATGACCCAATAGGCTCCCTCCATTGGCAAGTTCAAATTGAGAAAATCAATACGATCTTGCACACGTGATGGGTAAATAACACCTTCTCGAATCAGCGACATCAGAAATTTCTCTTGCAGCAGAGGCATGCTCTGTATGAGCTTGACCTGCATATCTTCAATGAGCTTGCGCTCTTGCTGCTCGGCATGGAGAGAGCTTACTAAGCGTTCTATAACAATCTCCAACTCGCCTAAATTAACAGGCTTAAACATATAATCAACCGCTTTAACCTTCAGCGCAGATTTCAAATACTCAGCATCATCGTGACCACTGACGAACACAATTTTGATATGAGGAAACCGTTCACTTATCTGGTTGGACATCTGAATCCCATCCATATTAGGCATTCGCACGTCTGTTAGGACCAGATCCGGCTTCTCACGCTCGATCACCTCTAGTGCTACGTCACCATCGTCTGCTTCGCCTACAACCTCAATCCCATGTGCCTTCCAGTCAAAATAATTACTTAACCCGAAACGAACTGTCGGTTCATCATCCACAATGACAAGTTTATACATCTGGTGTCGGCCTCCCTAATCGCAGTTCTCTTCATTATAACTTGGACAAAGCCAGGAGACATAGGAGGATCTTATGATTTCTGGTGCGATCTTAAGGTGAGAATTGGAGGGATGGATTAGGATGTGATCCCTGTGGTGGTAAGACCGATATGAAATTCTCCCTGAATGCGAATATGTTCAAAAGGCAATGTCGGATTGGCAATTCGCCACAGCATCCGATCCGCTGCGCGGTATCCCGTTTGTGAGATTGGAAGAAGCGGACGTGTAAATTCCGGTAAACCATCAGGTTGCTCATTGAGGAAGCCAACTAAGGAAACATCGTCTGGTACTCGAAACTGAAGCGCCTTGCAAATGTCATAGACCACTGACACTTCATGATCAATGCCGCAAATAATGGCAGTTGGCTGTTGTTGTTGAATTTGATTGAGGAGTTCATTATGCCACGCCAAGTTGGTGTCGCGGTGACCGATACAATGCTCGGAAGGCACGATCGTGATGCCAGAAGCTTGCATCGCGTAGCCAAAAGCCTGCCAACGCAGAATAGATCCGCGCTGCATTTGGATGTCACCTACATACATAATGCGCTCATGCCCTTGACTACGCAGATAGGCCACTGCCTGGCAAGTCGCTTCGTACACATCCCAGATAACACTATCAATTTTAACACCCGACGGTGGAAAGCTTAGCAGAATTCGGGGAATGGGAAGGTCAAATAGCGCAGCTTCCCACTCCTGAGGCAGAATACTCGGCGCAATGAAAATACCGTCCGCATATTGGACTCCTGCCTCCTCTAGCCACACCGCCATCTTCTCTTGCTTTATGCGCTGCGGCAGCATAAGCAATTCTATGCGATGCCCGAAGGAGAAGAATCGATCTTGCAGACCTTGTAACAGCAAACGATTATAGGACACAGATTCTGCTGTCTGAACAAGCAAAAAACGCAGACGCTCATTCGGATAAGGTGCAATATGATCCAACCTTAAACTACGGATCTGATCCATCGTGTAATATCCGAGCTTCTCGGCAGTATGAACAATGAGTTGGCGAGTAGCTTCTGACATACCATGCTTGCCCTTCAGTGCTTTATTGACGGTTTGTACCGTTAAGCCAAGCTCGATGGCGATTGTTTTCATGGTGACGGCTTTGCGGGTTGGCATGGGGTTATTGTACCTCCAAGACGTTGTTTGTAACGGACAAAAGTTAAAAAACATAACTGATATGACTTATCCATGTCCACTATATCATGCTTACTTTTTAGATGAAACAAAAATTAAACTAGTTCCTTTCCAACAGCGATCTATAATGAAAACAAAGGCTTTCTGAACACGTAAACGCGAGAACATTGCGGCGCTTAGACTCGCCTACGTCCACCCACTAGGAGGAAAATTCGAATGACTAACTCATCTACTAACAACTCAACCGTAACCATACCTGCTCAAAAACTTACTGTCAGTCACACCCCCGATGTCGTTGTTGTTGGCGGTGGCGCTACAGGTATTGCCGCTGCAATTGCTGCTGCACGTAATGGTGCCAGCACGCTCTTAATTGAGCAACGAGGCTACCTAGGCGGCATGGGAACAGCTGCACTTGTACCTGCATTTTGCCCATATACCGATGGAGAAAAACCTGTTATTCGTGGTATCGGTCTCGATTTGCTTGAGAAAATGAAGCACGCAGCAGGAGAAGATTTCCTAAACCGGTATGAACAATTATTGGACTGGGTTCCGATCGATGTCGAAACGCTCAAACGCGTCTATGACGCTGAAGTGCTTGCTAGCGGCGCACAAGTACTATTCCATACCGTAGCTGATCAAGTGCTGCTTGATGGGGATCGCATCAACGGTCTTGTCATTAGCAATAAATCCGGCCGCTCCGTCGTGCAAGCGAAGCTGTACATTGATGCCTCTGGAGATGCGGATCTTGCAGCATTGGCTGGAGTTCCTTTTCAAGTTGGGGGCGAAAATGGTGAGCTCCAGCCTGGTACGATGTGTTATGTCGTTACTGGTGCAGATAAGGATCGCTTCAGTCAATTTCTCGCTGAAACGGGTCAGCATCCGCAACTTGAAGAACTGGTAACCTTAGCCCAGCAAAATGGTGAACTGCCTGAAGGACGCAAACGCATTTCAGGGATGGCTTGGATATCGAACTCCGTAGTTGGTTTTAACTTCGGCCACGTCTTCAATATAGACGGAACAAAAGCGGAAGATTTAACACGTGCCGCGATCGAAGGACGTCAGTTAATTGATACACAAATCCGATTCTTGAAGAAATATGTGCCTGGCTTTGAGAATATTTTCCTTGTCCATTCCGGCGATCAAATCGGTATTCGCGAAACCCGCCGCATTCAAGGCGACTACACCCTAGTCGTGGATGATTTCCTCACGATGCGTACCTTCGAGGATGATATTGCCCGTAATTCCTACTTCATTGATATCCATTTGGCGAATGCCGGTTCCACAATGACGATTAAGCATCTGCCAAAAGGTAAATCCCACGGCGTACCTTATCGCTGTATGCTTCCGCAAGGCAAATCGAATCTCATCGTCGCAGGACGCTCTGTTTCGTCTGATCGTCCTGTACAAGGCTCGCTTCGCGTTATGCCGAACTGCTTTGCGATGGGGGAAGCGGCAGGCGTTGCTGCCTCAATGGCGAGCGTTAATGGTGTCGGTTTCCGTGAAGTGTCCATCCCTGAATTACAGCGTAACTTGATCGCACAAGGTGCATATCTGGGAGATAATCCAGGACTGGCGTATGCAGATCGTGAAGTCGCTGTCGGTTCTGTTCATTATGAAGAAGAGAATTAATTGAAAGGAGACTCACAAACTTGCTTAACAAATGGGCGGGCAAAACTTGGGGCACCCTCGGAGATAGCATTACCGAAGCAGGCGGGTATCAGCCGTTAGTGCAGGAAGCATTGGGCTTCGCGAGCGTGATCAACTATGGCAAAAGCGGCTGCCCCATGACAGCCGGGGGCGACCGTGACTATGGTGCGACGACTCATGTAGGTCGGACGATCGACACATCTTTGGATTGTGTTACCATCTTCGCCGGGGTCAATGATTTTCGTTTGGATAAGCCTATCGGGGAGCTGGGCAGTACGGATGTCTTTACGTTTCATGGCGCCTATGCCACATTAATCGAGAATATTTTGACGAAAAATCCGACGTGTCGCTTGAGCCTATGGACACCGTTGCAGCGGGATAAAGATCAATATGACATTTTCTATGTGAACGCAGTTGGCCATCGCCTCATTGATTACGTTGAAGCTATCAAGCAGATTGGCTTGCTGTATGGGCTGCCTGTGCTTAATCTGTATGCAGAAAGTGGATTGAACAAGCTGACACTGCCTCACTTCACATCGGATGGCTTGCATCCGAATGAGGCTGGGCATCGGCGGATTGCTGATATGGTTGTGCCGTTTTTGTTGGGATTGTAAAAAGTTTAAAAACAGCCGATCTCGGGGGTTAGATACCTGGGGTGGCTGTTTTTTTTATTTTCATGGGGACTGATGAAAGGGTGGATGACTTGCGGGAGTTATGGTGGGCGGGTGGATGATGGATGACTTGTGGGAGTTCTGGTGGGCGGGACGGGATTGGATGACTTGTGGGAGTTCTGCTGGGCGGGTGGATGGTGGATGACTTGCGGGAGTTATGGTGGGCTGGCGCGACGGGATGGATGGTGGGCAACTAGCTAGTTTGTACAAGGTTGCGAAATAGCTGGATACTATCCAGCTATTTCATCGAATTCGGCCTATTTATTGAGAATAAATGGAAAAATGAAACTAGAATAAAAAGTAGACACCTCGTTAGGAGATGAGGATAATAATCTTATCAGGAGGTGTTCATTTTGGGTGAACAGCGGCAAAGGTATAATGATGAATTTAAACAACAGACG
>NZ_JABMKY010000003.1:337906-645314 GCF_013204845.1 Paenibacillus qinlingensis | reverse complement strand
AAGAAAGGCTTCAAAGTTGCTGTCAAAACGGTTGGACGCATCATGAAAGAGAAGAGTTTACGCTCACAAACTGTAGCGAAATTCAAAGTACAAACAACCGATTCCAATCATAGTCACCCGATTGCTCCTAATTGGCTGAATCAGCATTTTGATGTGTGCACAAGACCGAATCAAGTATGGGTAACCGACATCACGTACATCCATACACGTCAAGGAAACCTTTATTTAGCAAGCGTTCTTGATTTGTTTACGCGTAAAATCGTAGGCTGGCAACTCGGCAATCGCATGACTGTGGAACTAACGCTGGATGCTTTAAGACAGGCCTATGAAGCTAAAAAACCAGCTAAAGGCCTTATCCATCACTCAGACCGCGGTTCACAGTATGCAGCCACTGAATACCGTAAACAGCTGAAAGAATACCATATGATTCGCAGTATGAGCCGTAAAGGTAACTGCTACGATAATGCATGTATAGAGGCTTTTCACAGCATCCTCAAGCGGGAATTAGTGTACAGGTATAAATTTCAAAGCCGCCAAGAAGCACATCAACGAATTTATTGGTACATTGAGTTTTTCTACAACCGGAAGCGTACACACAGCAAGCTCGGCTATTTGTCTCCAGACAAATTTGAATCGCAGTTTTACAAGCAAACAAAACTGATTTCTTAGCTCATTTTTTGTGTCCACTCTATTGACTCAGATACAACGTTCCCTTCAAATAAGTAATTAATAGCACCATGTATAAAAAGAGGTCCCTTTCGCCCACCCTAAGACGTAAGGGAGGTGAAAGAGACATGGCAAAAGACGTAATGTGTGAAGTGAACTCCTGCAAATTCTGGGCTACTGAGAACAAATGCAAAGCTAGCTCGATTTCAATCGTGAGCCACCACGGTAGTAATCAAGCGCGCAATTCGGAAGAAACAGATTGTAAAACATTCGAATCTAAGGTTTAAATCTGTTTATACACATTGAGACTACAAGTTGAGTTTAAAAGATAATCTAAAAGAGAGTTTGAAAAGAGGCCTTCGGGCCTCTTTTTATGTTTCTACGTCTATTGTAACCAATAATGATAATTATTATCAGTCATTTGAGAAGAGATTTTCAAGTGGACAGATTTTCAATTGAAGAGAGCTGTTAGTGAGTAGAGAGATTTTCAAGCTCCTCCACATCTTGTGTTGGAGCTTGGCATGCAAAATTCTCACAGACATACGCCGTTGCTCGCCCACCTAGCGGCAGCTTATCTTGAACCAGCGGAATTAGCTGGCGCACCTCTTCGCCTGCCGTGCCCGGCGGGTGAAGAACCACCAGCGCATTCGGCAGGTACTGCCGCTGCACCTTGCGCAGCATGTGCTGCGTTTCGGGCTGCGCCGGGTCGCCGGCGATCACGATTTCGCTGGCTGCGCCATAAGCGAAATCAAGCGCGGCCAGCGTTAGCGCATGGCCCGGCGGGTACTTGCTGACAGCTCCGGCGAATGCCTGGAGCTGCTCTTCCGCTGCCTGCGACAGCTTCGCGTCGTAGGTCAGCTTGGACAGCCGCAGCATGTTGAGCGCGGCTGCTCCATTCCCCGACGGCATCGCGCCGTCGTAGATCTCTTTGGGGCGGGTGAGCAGCTGCTCGGCATCGCTGCCGTAGAAGAAGAGCCCGCCCTTCTCTTCGTCACCGAAGAGACGAAGCATCTCTGCGTTCAGCTGGACCGCTTCACGGAGAAAGCGCAGCTCGAACGTGGTCTCGTACAGCTCGATCAATCCCCATACGAGGAACGCGTAGTCGTCCACGTAGCCCAGGAACGCCGCTTCGCCATCGCGATAGCGAGCGAGCAAGCGCCCATCTTCGCGGCGCAGCTCGCGAAGCAGGAAGTCCGCGGCCTTCGTTGCGGCGGCCGCGTATTCAGGCTTGTCCAAGGCGCGTGCCGCCTTGGACAGCGCTGCAATCATCAGACCGTTCCACGCGGTCAGAATCTTATCATCCTTGCCCGGATGAATCCGTTGTTCGCGATGCGCGAACAACTTGACGCGGGCAGCCTCCAACCGCTGCTTCAGCTCATCCAGCGGAATTTGCTTCCGCCTTGCCACAGACGCCAGCGTCGTGTCGCGTAGATTCGGGATATTTTTACCCTCAAAATTCCCCGACTCCGTCAAACCGTAGATCTCGCTATAGAGATCTCCCTCATCAATGCCTAACACGTCCTCCACTTCGTCCATCGTCCAGACGTAGAACTTGCCTTCCTCGCCTTCCGAATCGGCATCTTCGGCAGAATAGAATGCGCCGCCTTCATCCGTCATATCGCGAAGAACATAGGTAATAATGTGTTCAGCAACCTCGGCATACTGATCTTTCCCTGTCACCTGATAAGCCTCAATATACGTCATCACCAGTAGTGCGTTATCATACAGCATTTTCTCAAAATGCGGTACTAACCACTCGGCATCAACCGAATATCTGGCGAATCCAAACCCAACATGATCATAAATACCCCCGCGATGCATTGCGTCTAACGTTTTTTCAACCATTTCCAGTGCCTGCTCATTACCCGTTTTCTTGTAGTATCTTAATAGAAACGACAAATTATGGGCGGTTGGAAACTTTGGAAACGAACCAAACCCACCGTGTTCAGCATCATAATTGGACGCATATAAGTGAAATGCCTCATGTAGCGTTTCTTCTGACAGCATGCCGCCAGTTTGATTTTCTAGTAACCTCTGATTCGTTTCCGTAGTCACTTGCTCTCCAAGCTCGCGAACTCGCTCCGGATCATCCTTCCACTTTCCTGCAAGCTGTGCAATGATCTCAACCATACCTGCTCGATTATATTTGCGGCTCCGTGGAAAATAAGTCCCTGCAAAAAACGGCTTTTTCTCAGGTGTTAGAAACACCGTCAGCGGCCAGCCACCTTGTCCGGTCATCGCCTGACACACCGCCATGTAGATGTGATCGATGTCGGGGCGCTCTTCACGGTCTACTTTGATCGAGATGAAATCTTTATTTAACATATTGGCTATGATTGCATCTTCGAACGATTCGTGTGACATGACATGGCACCAATGACAGGTAGAATATCCGATAGATAAGAACACAGGCTTATTCTCCTGTTTCGCTTTATCAAAAGCTTCCTCGGACCATGGAAACCAATCGACAGGGTTGTATGCGTGTTGCAACAAGTAAGGAGACTTTTCCTTGGCTAATCTATTGGGGTTGTTGTGAGTTGTCATGGGATAACAGCTCCTTCGTTGTTGAAAAATATGGATGTTAATGTGCTCTGTTCAGCATACAAAAGAAAGATAATAAATGATACGCTAGCAGTCGAGATCATTCTCCTTACACACCTACGGAATCGAAATCCAAGCACGCTGATTCTGCCATTTCACTTCTACTGAAGTCTCAAAGAAGGATGACAGACTGTTACTTGTCAGCACTTCGCGCGTATCTCCTTGTGCAAACACTCCGCCACGACGAATAAGTAATGTTTGACCAAACACCGGAAGAATTTCCTCAATATGATGGGTAACAAATATCAACGTCGGAGCATCCGGTCCCACGGCCAGCTCGCTTATACTGGCTAATAAGGCTTCTCTGGATAGGAAATCCAGACCGTTCGTAGCTTCATCCAAAATAAGCAGCTTTGGTGATGCCATTAATGCTCTGGCAATGAGCAGTTTTTGCTTCTCTCCCTGCGAGCAGGATTGATAAGTGCGATCATACAAATGCAGACAAGACAACCGCTGCATAAATCCTCTTGCACGTTCGAAATCTTCCTCAGTGGGCTTATCGTATAACCCGATAGACGCGTGTTTGCCACTGATAACTACGTGCTGTGTTTTATCTGAAGCATACAACTTTTCCTGCAACGAGGAACTGACCCAACCGATCGATTTGCGCAATTCCCTTATATCAACGCTGCCAAAAGGATGCCCCAAGACAGATAGTTGCCCCTTCGTTGGCCATATGTAACCATTAATCATATTGAGCAGTGTTGTTTTACCTGAACCGTTAAGTCCAAGTATGGCCCAATGCTCTCCTTTGGCAACCAGCCAATTAATATCATCCAGAATGATCTTGTTGTCCCTAGTCCACCCTATTTTATTCATTTCAATCACTTGTGTCATTTGGTGATCTCTCCTTTCCAAACTGTATTCATCGTATCATCAGATGTTTGTTGAGACAAGAAAGAAATCCTAGGTAATCTCATTTCTGTCCGTTTATCTTAAATTCGGATTATCATTTCGGATTGAACTTGTATACAATTTGTTTAGTAGGTCAAGTTTACCATACGAAATGGATACAAAAATAGAAGCAGCGAATATTTTCGCCGCCTCCATGTATTCGCCGTTATCAATTTAAGTACCTTTCAAGTTCCCCGTATTTCGAATCGACGTTGAAACCTCCAAATCAATTTTCAGATTTGCAAAATACTGAGATCGCCAATCCTCTAATTGCTGCCGTGTTAATTCATGTCGGAAATATTGACCTACCCCAAGAACATCTGCTCCTCCGAGCCTTATTTTCTCAAATAACTTTTCAAATCTTTCAACCACCAGCTTACTGAGTTCATCTTTAATCATTACTTGCGTTATTCCCCCTCTTGTATCGAGGATGATTACCTTTAATTTTAGCTTACTCGTCAATAAAGGTTCATTATGCAAGAACGAACTACGATGGCTAAGCTTGTTACTTACAATTTGAACCGTAGCCTTACCCGTCACTTCGATTTTCCCCTGCGTTTGTTTCCCATTAAATACATTGATAAGTAAGGTTTCTTCATTCGTGAGTCGCCCCACCATTTTGCCATTCTTGATGATTGCCGATCCCGTGCTTTCAAGAACCGTTGTATTTCCTGATTTTATAATAGGGATAACAACATCATTCGTAAACGAATGGATGCTCCGAAATATTTTCCACGTTTGTGTGTAGGCAATCTCAGGACTTAAGCCACAGTTTCTTTGAAAAAAATCATAAATCATAGTCCCATCAGTTGACGTTTGATCCATTTTCCGAAAAAAACGTTCTGGCGATTCATCGCAGATCACGAATAATGTTTTCGGGGAAACATGTCTAGATCGGATGAGGCTAGCAACACCATCATTTAAACCGTGTTTGGCAAATTCTTTATCGACGACAATGATTTTTAAATGGAGAAGATCGATTTCACTTTCCATGTTCATGCTAATATGATCAATAATTTCATTAATGGTGTCCCCACTCTCCGAAACAACTTCGATGGCATCCTTCACACTTACTTTTGGAATATCAAGAAAAACGGTATATTTGCCTTGACTATATGAAACACCCATAGCAATCGGCAAAGAACGATGATTAATATCCTTGTTGTCCCAACATCCGCTAAGGATAAAAAGCAATAATGTGGCAACGATCCATTTCAACATAAGCATCACATCAACTTTCTCTGACTCGTCTATGATGTCGGTACCCTAAAATGAAAACAATGGTTGGTATGACAAGAGAAACATATAACCGAAGAAATGAATTCCACTGCAGGAGCTTCTCAACATCCTCCCACTCCGGAATACATAGGCAAATGAGTAACACTACAATTGCGATGGCAGGCAGCAAATAGGGATTCGGTATTTGTTGTACTTTAGTCCTAATTAAGCTGGCAATTTGCCATAAGGTTATCGCAATAAAAAGCATGACAAACGCAATAAGGCTCAATAGAAAAAATATCGTTATCCGGTCAAACATCAGCCAGTTTATCTCTATTGTATCTATTGTAAAAATGAAAGGGAACACGAGTTGCCGTGCGGTCTCTTCACCTAATGTCAGAATCGGAATATAAACGGAAACTAGAAAGAATAGGAGTACTACTACGCTGCTGATATAGATGGTTTTGGGCTTAAACGTCAAAGCGGAAGGAATAAACCCCAAAAATAAAAATCCACCTGCAAATGCAAATAAGCTTTTATAGTAGGACAAGCGGGTTAGAAATGAAAATATCTTCGTGGGATCTTTTGGGATAAGTGGAAGTGCATAATACATATCAACGTTTTGGAAGGCAGAGAACATGACGAAAAGCATTGGCGGAAGAAATAAGATTCCTAATAGAATCCCCGCCCTCAAGAGCGCTTTGATTCCTCCATGCATAATCATAAATACAGGTATCCCCAACAATACACACATGAGGATCCAGATTGGTGTATCCGCAAGAATCACAATCGAAATGATTTCCGCATACGCCCTTATCGTAATCACAATAACCAGTGACAAATATAGAAAAACTGGAAATAGCGTCATCCAAGCAATAACTTTACTCTTGTTGATCAATATTTGAAGGATGTTTAGGTTGCCATAATAACTTAGTCCTTTCAGATAAACAAAAACGATGATGACATGGATGATATACCCTGCCAGAATAGGTGCCCAATGTGCTTCCTGTGTACTTGCTATGATATCTGTTGGATATACAAAGAATATCAACCCTAGATGCGTAATGATATAAACGACGGCAACCTGCAAGTTTTTGAACATCTCATTCACCTTTTGGATATTTCAATTGCAAATACGGAATACCAAGCGATTTTACGCCTGCTAAATAGGAGCATATTATGACAATCCCGAACAAAAGTCCAAGTACGCCAAAAATGGCAGAAAGAATTAATAATACATATTTAAACAATCGTATCGTGAGTGCATTTTGATATCCGACGACCGTCGCGTTTGAAATTGTGGTAGCCGCCAATACAATGATGAGTAAGCTGCTTACGAGTTTCGCCTCTACAACTGCTTGTCCGAGTACAATCCCCCCTACCATGGTAAGTGTCGGTCCAATACTTGGGGGAAGGCGAATAATGGCCTCCAATATTAATTCCAATACAAACAACAATAATAAGGTCTCTACGATGGCTGGATAGGGTACATCTACACGACTTCTTGCGATGGAATGTGCCAGTTCAAACCGTAACACATCCGGATTAACTGATACTAATGCAACGTACAAGCCAGGGATTATGAGGGTTATTAGCGCACCTAGAATGCGAATGAAGCTTAGCATCACAGCAAACACTCGCGGATGATTGGAATCATCTGCTATCACAAACAAATCTGAAACAAGGCTCGGTAATACCAATGCAAAGGGCAATCGCTCAATGAAAAGTACCGCTCTACCATTTTTCAAAGCTCGGGCTGCGCTCTGTGGCAGTTCCGTAGTATTGTAACGGGTAACCAGTGTAAAGTCTGAGAATCCAAACATTCTGGATAGTTCTTGCACATTACTAATATCCTTATGTAAATTTGACTCGATTGCATTGATGATAGATCTAAGGAGTGTAGGATCAATCGTTGTATGCAAATAGGACAAAATCACGCAATTCTTGGTTACTTCCCCAAATCGATACGTCGCAATCTGCAAATCGCTTGAATTGATATGCTTTCGAAGCAAGCCTACATTGGTCCCAATATCCTCGTTAAAAGCGCTGCTTGACCCTCTAACAACATTTTCTGTTAAAGGCACTGCTACTGAACGGTTGATTGGCTGTGCAACCGGAATGATGCTAATATAAGTGCCAGATGGCTCATGAATAGCTAAGAGCATGCCATCTAATATTTCAGTGATGATCTCGTCTAGTGTACAATCGGAAACATTGTGACCAATACCTTTCAGCCTATCTTGTGTTGTGTGATCTACGTCATCACTTGTGTGTAGCTGTTCGCGCACCATAGTAAGAGATTGCGGGAAATTAACAAGCGTCCTTAATCCTAGTAAGGTTATTGGCTCACTACTTATCCATAGTTGGCGCGAAATATACTCCCTGTCTTCTTCAAAGTGATATTTCAAGCTGGACATGATAGACAATTCGTATCCTCCCTTCCATTTATGCTAATAGTTCTCAAGTAGTATTTGCATACTTCTCACTTGTTAATCATCATAAAAAAAAGGTACAGATCCTCAATAACTGAGATCTGTACCTTATAGCTAGACATCAAATTCCAACTGTTTCTTCGCCAACGTAATAAACTCCAACGGATTCGGAACTTCCTTAGCAGAATACTCAATCGCGCCCATCTTCAAAATAAGCTCAACTCGGTATTTCTCCCTGTACTCATTCCTATTACGCTCCTCCACGCTATTCCTCAATCGATCAATTACGATAGAAGCCCCAGGTCGATCTGTGAATAACAGCATGCCCCACATGGGATTTTCCTTATTAAGCAAATAGAGGGAATCATTTGTACGTATGCTAGTTTGACTCATCTGTGATAGATCAAGTACGGCCTCCATCAGTTGCTCTTCCCCGATAATACGCCGTATTTCATCCCAGTATTTCACGCTGAAAACCAGAAGTGTTAAAGGGATGTTATAGCGAACCGACAGCGCCATGAAGATGGTAGCATCGGATTGAAATGAAAAAGTATTCTTTAAACTCGTTTTGGCATCTACCGTTGCAAGAGATTTGTTGGCCTTCTGCAATTGTTCATTTTCCAACTGAAGCTGGCGATTTCCATAAGTAAGAAGCCATGTTGAGATCGTAAACAGTGGCGTCATGATGAGCCAGAAATAGTTCTGGGGTCCAACTACTCCCCCGACAACCACCGTTTGATACAACGTGAATGTTCCATAACCGAAGATGAACAGGATATTCAAAATCAATCCCGTTGTCACATTTGTAAAGTAGGTCACAATCGCAATTAAGAATGCGAGGTTCAAGAAAATAATATTTTGGATATAGAGATTAGGATTTCCCGCGGTAAATACAATACATACAAAACAGACAATAATCAGGAAAATAAATGCGCCATCTGAAACCATATTGCTTTGTAAACGCCTCATCCTCGATCCCTCCGCTTCTCTCGGTATTTACGAATGAGCAGGATAAGCGAGAGAATAACCAATAAAGCAACAAGAACAACGGCTACCATGAAACCCAGCAAATCTTTACGATCCATGACATCACTCAATACCGTAGATGGCTCCGTCGTCGTTATTTTCTTAAAACGAAAAGCATTGATTTGCCCGTCAATGTCGGTAACAGCTCCATCGCCGAATACTTTCCACAATGTACCTTCCGAGCCGATAAGTTTAGAGGCCAGATAAACGTACTCCGAACTGCTTCCTGTGACAGCTAGCAGCCCGAAGCCGTTGCCATAAGGTGAATCTATCAATTGCAACGAACCAATGCGTGTACCATAATTTGCTTCAATACTCATTTTTTCATTAGAGACAAAGCCTGTACCACTTTTATCATATTTAAAATATAACTTGTCGTTATTATTACGGATAACTTGATTATTCTGGTAACTACCAATGGTGATGATCTCGCGGTTTTTTAATTGTGAAGCCGCGACATTATCTTGATAAAAAAGTACTTCCCCTGTATTGGTCTGCGCATAACGCCCTAATAAATTAAAAATGTTCGAAATCGTTTGATATACATATGTATCATGCTGTTTAGGCAGTACGACCGCCAACTGATTATAGCTGCCATCTCTCAGAAATGGATAAGGGTAATTGTTAAACAGCATATCCGCTTTATCTTTGGTATTTAACTGTAACATGGAATCCTTATCTACAAACGCCCATGGCATTTGATCTTGATTCTCAATACAGCCTGCATTTTTGAGTTCCAAATCGAAGGCTACTTTTACTGTGAAATTCCCGCTAATATTCAGTGTTTTGGGGATAGCAATATCAATATGATCATTGTCTGCGAGCTCCATAGACAAGCGCTTGCTACCAATCGGTGTATCATTGATAAGGAGCGTAACCATAGATCGATCGAAATCTAGATTTTTCGCGTAACGATACTTAACGCTCAGCTTGCTCGCGTCGGCGATCGAACGGTTACCTGGAAGTGAAATGAAATACGCCTTCTCGCGATGGCGATCACCAACAATCTTATCTCCTGTTTCTGTTAACGTCATGTTACGGCTAATACTCACTGTAGGGGATTCTACCTCTGTTGTGGCATCGACTACTTTGGTATCGGTGTCCAATTGACTCAGCAATGACTGATTACCTATGAATCGTCCCGCTTTCACCAGTAAAGCGGTATCCGTTGAAGTGACTACCAAGGTCGGTTTTCCCGCAAAGGTGACCAATTTAATTAAGGCCTTGCTATCCAGATCATTCGCCGGAATCGTTGATTTCACTTCTTCAGGTAGATCGTTATAGAAGGAGATGAGTATTATAGCCTGCTTAGTTTTCATACTATCAGCACTATAAGCAGCAATTGGAATGCCCTTATCGGAAATAGGATTCACCTTAGCGAATCCAGAAAGCGCGTAGGTTGCCGACTCAAGCACGGCTAAGTTACTTTCCCCTTCAGTGACAAGGATTGCATTCAGACCCTCTTTGATCGTATCCAGCCCGATAAAATGTTCATTGAAATCCCCGATATTCTTTTGAATGGCCGTGTTTGCATAATTCACAGAAATACGGGAGGTTTTGGCAATTTGCAACCAATTATCTCGCGTAGCCGTTGGCAAGCAAGCATTGACTGCGAGCGGCAAAGTTGTTTCGAAATTCCCTTGAATCGTTAGCGTATTCACGCCTTTCACGAGATACGAAACGGGAACAAGGACGGTCAACTGTTGTTGTTTCGTTTCTTGAATAAGCGGACGAAAGGAGTGGAATGGCACTCCATTTATCGATAACGTTACACTCGATCGTTCATTCTGCAGGAGTTTAGAAATCTCATAATCGAGATGAACTTCAACACTTGTTACGTTCCAATAATCTTCAATCTGAAAGTATTGCTGCGTATAAGTCACGCCTCCCAGCAACGACGTGTCTGCAAAATTAGTTTGGTATTGTTTATTCGCAGTTGTTGAAAGCTCTTCCGCCCACGCTGAGGAGCTGACCGCAGTAAACAGAGATAATAGACAAACGGTCGAAATCAACAGCCATCGTTTCTTCATAAATGTCTCCCCAATCTAATACCTTTCGGTTTTATACCATTTAGCTTCTCGCTTGAAAACCAAATCCTTCAAATATGCGTACATGCCATAAGCTGCAACTACCATCCACATCTGGCAGTAAGATACGTACATGAGCATAATAATCCATACATTAGAAAGCTTCATTTCACCTTTTTCTGTGACAAGTGTTATAAACGTGCCTACAATGAATAGAATAATGGCCAGCCCCCACAAGAAAGAGCTAAAACTAGCAATGGTTGTACTTACATAACCCAAAGCATGCAGGATGAGTAGTAAATCGGACATGACAAGCGAGGTTAGCAACAACACATAGATGGAGAGATAGTATAAAATATCAAAATGAATGTTTCGTGCTGATCGTTTGAACAGTAAGGGGATGTTTTTGACGATGACATAAATATTTCCCTTCGCCCACCTTGTTCGCTGCTTAAACCAAACCTTGACTGTTTGGGGCTCTTGCTCCCAAGTGACTGACTTCGGTTGGAACTTAATTTTGTATCCCATTAAGTAGATGCGGAAGCTAATTTCCGTATCCTCTGCAATTGCCTTCACATCCCAGCCACCCATTTGCTCGATGATTGAACGCCGAACAATAAAATTCGTGCCTGGAATCGTACACAGTTTGAATAACTTCCATCTTCCTGCTTGTGCCATCCACTGGAATGATAAGGTTTCAACATTAATAAACCGAGTCAAGAGGCTTGCATCACGATTACGTGTTCGAAATTTTCCAATGACAGCGCCTAAGGTTGCATCATGTGTAATTTCCGATACGAGATACGTTAATGCCGTTTTCTCCGGGGTATTGTCAGCATCATAGATCGCAATAAGTTCTCCCTTGCTCTGTTTAAACCCTAGATTCAAAGCGTTGGACTTCCCTTTGCCACCAATTACATTATCGGTATTCAAGATGATCAGATTGCGCCCGGGATACCTGGCTTGGAGATTCCCCAAAAGCACACTACTATTATCAGAGGAATTATCATTAATGACAATAATCTCATAGCGATCATGCGGATACGATAGTGCGAGTAAGGATTCCACTGTCTTTGTAATGACCTTTGCCTCATTGTGTGCAGGTACCATAATGCTAACAAAGGGAGGCTCACCCTCTAGAGGTGCAACAGGTTTGTTCTCGATTTGAATATAGTACAAGTAGCCTGCAACGATCAGAATCACATTAACCAATAAAAGTGACCATATACAGAAGACGGAGATTAGCATCAATATATCTGCAATTGTCATAATGACCTCTCCTGATGGGTAAATTTTCGTTTGTACAAACGATATCCAATAATGAGAAATACCATAAAAACAAGCAACGTTCCTAAAATAAGAACAATGAAAATATTATTTTGCACCGAAAATAAGGTCGTAAAACTCTTCTTTACTTCTTGCACATAGATATGATCAGAGTCGATCTCGGCGACCTTATTGTTTAAGGCGATAGGTTCTCCATTGATTTGCAAGTGGCCCCTGTGCGAGGATAATACGTTCTTTTCCGTCCGCACAATATGCTCCCCATTTTTATAATCGGCAAATGTCGTCCAACTTGTTAGTAAAGTGTCCAGTGTTGCTTCCAATTCTTGGCGATCTTCAGGAAAGGGATAGATGAATGCGGTATCCATTGGTAAGGAATTAAGTGTTTTATTCGATTTCATATATGTGTTTAAATCTTTACCATTGATTGTATACATCGCGGATTGGAACACACTTGAATTGTTTCTTTGCGTATGATATCTGATATTACGATTGTCATAAAGAATGCCTGAATCAAAAATAGACAAGCCATGCTCTGAATAATGTTGATCATATGTCCAATATAATTCGGAACCAATACCTAGTGGAACAACCTGGTATTCTGCTAAGGCATCGAGAAAAGAACTCAACTGCAGGTTTAATCCGGCAATATCTGGGCTAATTGTAGAAGCAACTACCGGTGCATTCACTACGATACTTCCGTTTCTCGATTGAATATGCTTCAGTGTCTCCAAATATCGTTGCATCGCAGGAAATTGGAAATTGCTAAATACTGGTTGCACACTTGCAATGAATGGTATACCGGCATTATATAAACGATCTGCTGCTTCATTAAGTAAATCCAGATCTGAGAAAGGATAGATTTCATTTAGCAAAACATAATTCTGCCCTATCTTACTTAGATGTAACCAATCCTTCAATACATAGGATGCTGCCAGTTCACTTAGATTCCCTTTTACCATGTATGGGATAAAAGCGTTGTTACCTTGAATGACCCCATAAGGATAGCTAGCTTTCCCATTATCAAAAACAATAGTGCCATAAGGGGTCCCCTTGTACTTTGCCATATACGAGATATTCGTTGCCATTATTGAATCTTGTGTGAGTTGATCAATTGTAATTTTTAGCGTATCTGTAGCTTGCTTTTGTACCTCTATTCCCATTTCTTGTCGAACTTGTTGTGGGAGTTGATACCCGATATGCATATAATCCCCAAAGTAGCTATTCATATCACGGTTAAATATTTCAGGTGAATGTGAAACATCTTCCAAATTACTAATGTTAATAACTTTATTGAATTTGTTAATCATTCCTGCTTCATATTTATCATAAGAAGTTATTGTTACTTGAGCATTTAACGATGCCAGGATACGTTGTATAGCGTCTATATTACCTTCAAACGGTGTTCCTTTAGCTAAGCTATCGTACACAATTAACACCGGCACTGTCTCCGCTTGATTGGCAGAAATTATTTTGGGAAAGCATAGAAAAAGTAGTAGATTACATAATAGCAATATCGAAGTGCCTGCTTTGTATCGATTAAACATACTCACATCCCCCTCTCCCCGCGATATCAACCAAGCAAAACTAAGTTTCTTGGCTCCATAGCCTTTTGGAAATGAGATCAATAATGGTAATCAAAGACACGAGATCAAAAATTAATGTGAATAAAAATTCATGTTTGGCAAGATCCGCATCTCCAGCACCAATGATAGAGACGAAAATTCCTGAAAGCCCAATCCCTATTAACATCAATATTAACGGCAACCTGATTGCATTTCTCCATGAACGTGACCTAATCGCGGAAATAAATGAAGGCATGTAAAGTCCAAGAATAGTTAAAATCCATAGTAAAACAAAACCAAACGTTTTGGGTGCAATAGCTTTCTTTAATAAACTGTAGCCCGAGAAGAACATTGTTTGTTCTCCAAATGGCTTGCCCGCAATGCGTTCATAATTCCCCATTGCGTTTGGACGGATACTGAAACCATCACGTGCAGCTAAGTTCAACATCTGACCAGCTTGGTTAGGATGTGTTATATAATAGGTCAAAATGGAGACGAAACCATATTTACTATAGAACTGATCCTGTAGAATATCAGACTCCACATTTACAGTCGTGTAGGCATCGAAGTATTCCGTTTCATTCAATATCGCGTATTGCTTATCGATGTCAAAGCTCTTTAAGGTCTTCTCTGGATCCACTGCACCCATAAGGACACCGCGCGTCATGGCATGGTATTTGTTAATATTGACAAACTCCTTCGGAATGAGCACATACGTGCCAACACCAACACCTAACAAGGCGATGAGTAAAATCGTAGTTATTATGCGATATAGGGCATTCTTCCGTATATAAATGAAAAAGACACCAATCGGTGCAGCAATCATACCAACAGGCGCATTTTGCTGTTTGCTAGCCGTCAAAATCATGGCACTAAGGATAAATAATATCATCATAAGGTAATCATTATATCTTTTCCGATAAAGTAAAAATCCAAAAGAAACCATATAAACACTCATAATAAGCACTACACTCTCACCATAAAAAGAACTAAAATATGCCGTATATCCAGTGTCGCCTAGTATAAAAATAACGATTGCAGCCATTACATAGCCTAGTTTCTTTGATACTTTCCAAGTCAAAGCTTCAACTAGTAAATAAATAGCTCCAACATATAACAATAAGTACATACCAGCTTGAAAACGAATATCAAAAGTATCTTCACGATAGAATAGTTGATTGATGAAAATTGCCGCTTTCATGAAAAATGTTTGAGTGGAAAATATAGAAGCACTATTCTCGTTAAAGTACTGAAAAATACCGAAGGTTTTAACAAAATAACCAAAGTATTGGCTTGTATAATCCGGATCTTTCACGTAAAGACCATTCAGAATTCGAGCATAATCCCCATTATCAGCCATTCCAATATAGGGGGGCGTAAATAGTGCGATCACAGTAATTACGAACACGACGATCGCAGCGAAAGCAGCTGGGGACACTTTGCGCAGCAACATTTGGATGAAACGATTGTTCCACATGTGATCGCACTCCTTTCTGATCAGTAGGTGTAAGCTAGAAGTGCCATTAAATTATCGAAAGAATAAGCTTGCGCAGCATTAATATCTCCAAAACCACCATGCAGCGGACTTTGTGCATCATGGATTTGAAATTCATTCATCTTAAGAATACTATCGGCATAAAGCTCTTGATCTTTGATAACTGATCCAATCATAGCTGATATCGCATAAATGGCAGTTGACCTTACCTCGTTCAGAGGTTTTCCATCCCGATCATACTGACCGTATAAGGTTCCAGCTTTGACCTGATCTTTGATATACCGGATACTCGCTGGCTGTTCCAACTTAACTTCAGCTAGGTTTAGAATCGTTAGTAACGATTCTACCGTGTTTATCTGTTCGGATTGATAGCCCTTCTTATCAAAATCGTAGCGAGTTTGGTAAAATGGAAATGAATCCGACAAATAACCTTCTTGCGCAATTTGCAGCATACTATCTTCAAGTTGCGCCTTCTTTTTGCGTGATAGCGGTATAAGATCCAGAGATGCTCCATCGATGTAGCACAAGGTTATAAATGAATTTGTCATTTTATAGGTTGGATCATAGAAGTCTCGCATTTGTCCATTCACAACATTGTATTGATAAAGTCGCTTTCCGTAACTCTGCGCTTCCTCTCTGTAATTCTTAGTCCCAAAAGCGACAGAAGCTTCATCGAGTGCTCGAATGATACGCAAATCATCTACAATTGCATTCATTGGATATTGTTTATTCCTTTGAGGACTGTACCGATAGCTGAATCCAAATGGTGTATCAAATACTTGTTTAGCTTGCTGCCACTGCTCATCAAACTTATCTTTCTGACCAGTGAGCGTATAATAACGCATAAGGAGACCCGCGGATTCACTTAGAACTTCATGACCAGAAGCAGCAGCACCTATTTGATCCGTATCCTTCAGATTTGTATAAATACCATGCTTACTTGTGAGCTTGTCCGTCATGAAACCCACTAATAAGTTGCGATTTTCCGTTACTTGCATGGTCTGACCAAACTGACTACTTAATTGCCGCTGCAATCTCGGCGCATCTCCAAACATAAAATTTATCACATAATAAATCACGTAGAGACTAATCAACCCGAGACTGATCAGTCCTAAATACCTGAAAATTTTCATGTATTCCGGCAGCTCCTAACACAATCATTTCCAGAAAAAACGTCGAATGGTATGATAAAAAGACTACACACTACATCTGAGGTGAAATCTCTTTATCTAGAAGTTGTATTGTGCACGAAATTAGCTTAGTTAGTTGTAGTTTATCACATGGAACTAACCGATCAAAAGGTAAATCCTCCCTAAAACAAGAAATATGTCGAAATAAAAAGAAGGATGTCATGAACTTTTCAAATTTAATCGAAGATTTAGAACCAGCCAATCTCGTAAGTTGTGTCATCAGCCACAGGGGTCAGATCATTTTCGAGCAGTACCGAGAACCCCTTCTCGCTGATACTGTCGCCAAAATCAATTCCTGTACCAAAAGCATCCTCTCTGCTCTCTGTTGTATCGCCATGGATCAAGGGTTATTGCCACTTTCAGCAACACCTGCATCCGTTTTTTTTCCACAGTTAGCGAAGGATAAAGCATCACCTAAAAGTGAAATAACACTGCTGCATTTATTAACAATGACTTCAGGCTTAGATTGGACAGAATTTGGTGGACAAAATTCGTTTCCCCGCATGACAAGGACGCCAAACTGGGTCAATTTCGTGTTAGATCAACCCTTATCCGATTTACCGGGTACGAAAATGTCTTATAATTCTGGAGGGTCCCAATTATTATCTGCGATTCTAGTCCAAGCCACTGGCATGTCAGTGGCTCGTTATGCCGAGTTAAGCCTATTCAAGCCACTTGGCATTGAATCGTATAGTTGGGAACAGGACCCTCAAGGCATTCATACGGGTGGCTTCGGATTGTCACTTCGCCCCATAGATATGCTCAAATTTGGCCAACTCTATCTGCAGCAAGGAAAATGGGGAAATACTCAACTTATTTCCCAAGAACTTGTCGCTCTTTCCACGCAACCTGCAGTACGTGCGGAGGCTCCTCGCCGCGGCAGTTATGGCTGGCATTGGTGGACAGACACTTACCCAGATCGAGCAGATAACGCCTCTTCCCTACAACCGCTAAATTATTTTAACGCGTATGGATTCGGTGGCCAGTGTATTTATATCCTTCCTTCTATTGAAACCGTTGTTGTATTAACCAATGACCAACGAAAAAAGAGCAAAATTCCTCTGCAAGTATTCCGTAAATCCGTGGCACCTCATCTGATGGAGCTAGTTGAATAAGAACTCTGGAATGGCTGATGCTTTGGGGGGCTGGGTACGTTTGATGAAGGGGTTCGTAGAGGATGATGAGTTTAACTAGTTTCCTTAGTTTGATAATATAAATAACTGGAAATTGTACAGCTAATCTAGCGATATCTACCCTAAATTTCAATATTAATGGAAAATATGTAGTTATTTCTCTCTCATTCGATCATTTCGTCAAATATGCTTGAATTTAAATGGATAAAATCCATTTATTACGAAAAAACAAGGGAGTTCCCACGAATTAACTGGAGGAAATACATCTTTTTACCTCAGAAATTAGAGGAAGAAAAACTCTGACTCTTATCAAATACGAAAAGGGTTTGGAGCAGTCTTCCCTGCTTCCAAACCCTTTTTATTATTCAATTAAAAATCATATTTTTCCCATAGAAGATCTCATCCATCTCCCATTTGACGCTTTTCTCGATTTCTAGCTGTTCTTCCGTGCTGAGCGTATCCTTGGAATAACCGAACAAATAATTGTTCAAATCAAACTCACGAAGCTTACATTTCGTATGGAAAATATTTTCTTGGTACACGTTCACATCGATCATCTGATATAAATCTTGAATTTCCTCAGGAATGTAATTTTGTATGGAGCTGATCTCATGATCAATGAATAGCTTGTGGCCGCTGATATCGCGCGTGAACCCTCTTACTCTATAATCCATCGTCAGGATATCATTATCGAAAGAACGAATAAGGAAATTCAATGCTTTAAGCGGCGATATTTCTCCACACGTTGAGACATCAATATCTGCTCGGAAGGTGCTAATTCCCTCATCCGGGTGATATTCAGGATACGTGTGGACGGTAATGTGACTCGTATTGAGATGCATAACCACCGCGTCTGGCAGCGGACCAGGCGATTCTTCGAATGATTCACTTGGTTCCTGTTCAATTGGACCTTCAGACACCAGCATAGTTACGCTAGCTCCTTGTGGAACATAATCCTGCTTCGCTATATTCAAGACGTGCGCCCCAATAATGTCGGCAACTGTGTTCAATAAAGCTGTCAAACGATCCGCATTATATTGCTTATCAATATAAGCTATGTAGGCTTCGCGCTCTTCTCTTGTTTTGGTGAAGCAGATATCGTACATATTAAAACTTAGCGATTTGGTTAAATTATTAAAGCCGTGCAGCGTGATCATCTGCTCCGAAGTTAATTTCAAGTAAATCCCCCCCTATGTGTAAACTATAAACTGCTTACACAAATATTAAACAGCTGCTACACATAGGATGGTATGTCGGAGTCGCTTTTATTCCATGCTAACAAATACATCATCTACGAGCATCGTCATAATCTTGATAGGTTTTACTCCAATATGCCTCATGTAACTCGTCTTTTGACAGTTCCAGGCTCGTCGATTTTCCTATTTGCAAAGCATGATAACGATAAGCATTGAAAAAATTTCTTTCCGCTGAGCTAATCGGACTTCCCTTATCGATAACTGATAGCCGCGTAAACCCAATGCCAACGAGAATAGAAACTGTTGACGCTACTAAGCGAGAGACCATATAAGAGGCAACGCCAGTCCACCCCGTCAATACGAAACCAATTGCCACGGCAATCAGCGTCGGGAGAAAAAGTCCATATATATGCGAAAACATAGCTCCTAACTGTAGAAATGGGAACAACACAATGCCACTAAATGTGAGTAAGATACCCACCGTCATAGCAAACAAGGTACATATTGCAATATTTGAAGGGCTTAACTGCAGCGCAAAGCACAAAATACCGGTGACAAAACCTAATGATGAAGTCATCACACTTATGGACTCCGTGGTTTTGAGAATGCTTGCCGGTTTGATTTCCGGGTACAATCTCGCCATAAGACCAAAGCTTGTTGGAACGTCCAGACTTATTTTGAGCCCCTGTGGCGTGTAAATAGCCATTCGATATCCCTCCTTTGCGCCACCATCCGTTAAGCTCTCTTCTTTCTCGTCACAACATCGAAAATAACCGCAATGGCCAATACTGCACCACGAATCATGTATTGATATGAAATCCCTATTCCCATGAGATTCATCCCACTCGATAAGGAAGCCATTACAATGGCGCCGATAATCGAACCCGTTACTTTACCAACGCCGCCTGCAGCGGAGACACCGCCAACATAAGCCGCAGCGATCGCGTCAAGCTCGAATAATGTTCCTGCCGTTGTTGTTGCAGATTGCAACCGCGCCGTAAAGAGGATCCCAGAAAGTGCTGAGAGCATGCCCATCGAACCGAATACGATATACGTGATCTTTTTCACGCTAATTCCGCTCAGATTTGCTGCCTCTGGATTACTGCCGACCGCATATATGTGTCTGCCAAGTACCGTTGAAGTCGTCAGGAAGTGGTACACAGCAACCACAATCATAACCACGATGACCGTCCAGGAAAATCCGTTATATCCGGCTAGAATCCATGTAATATAGGCAATGATCGCGGAAACGAAAATAACTTTCACGGTGAAAATGTTCGCAGAAACTACTTCAAAATTGTATTTCAACTTGTTATTTCGTTTTGAAAATTCACTATAAATGTACAGAATAATCATAACCGCTCCCAGAATTAAGGAGAGCAGATTTAATCCTCCTACCTTAGTAATAGCGGGGATGAAGCCGTTACCGATGGCATTAAAGTTCTCATCTTTCACAATGATCGTGCCCGTTTTCTCCGTTACACGCAACAGTGCCCCTCTGAAAATCAACATGCCCGCAAGTGAGGCTACGAAGGACGGAATACCGAACTGCGCAACCAATAACCCATTGAATAACCCTACAATGATACCGAGGACGAGAATGATTGGAATCGTGATATAGAAGGGAACACCAGCTTGTGAGAGGAGTACGGCAGCAATAGCGCCTAGAAACCCTGCCGCAAATCCAACGGATAAATCAATATGCCGGATGACAATGACAAGTGTCATGCCTACGGCTAGAACGGCAATATACCCCGTTGCGTCTATCAGATTACTTATATTTCGCGATGACATAAATAATCCATCTGTCATGATGGAGAACGTCAACATGATGATGAACAGGGCAATATACATCCCATATTCCCGAATATTCACTTTAATTAGCGATTTCGCTTCACTATAAAATTGCACGGGTCTTCCTCCTATTGCGTCGCAAGCTTCATAATCATTTCTTGATCTGCATCTTCAATGGATAGCTCGCCTTTTATTTTACCTTCGGCCATGACATAGACACGGTCACTCATCCCCAAGACTTCACTAAGCTCCGATGAAATCATGATAATGCTCATACCTTCACTGATCAGCTTATTCATAATCGTATAAATCTCATATTTAGCTCCAACATCGATACCACGCGTAGGTTCATCTAAGATGAGCAAGCTCGGATTCACAAATAACCATTTGCCCAGTGATACTTTTTGTTGATTTCCCCCGCTCAAATTACCAACGATTTGTTCCACGGAAGGCGCTTTAATATTTAATGATTGCTTGTAATGATTAGAAATTTTCACTTCTTCATTATGATTAATGATGCCTTTTTCTGAAATGTCATGCAGGTTGGCAACGGCGATGTTTTGCTTAATATCTTGGATAAGGAACAATCCGTCCCCTTTTCGATCTTCCGTAACATACGCAATTCCTGCCTTAATGGCATCCTTCGGATGGCTGAATGTTTGTTTCACACCTTCCATGAGGAGGTCTCCACGGAGCTTATACGCTTTGGGATTTCCAAATATACTTTGCGCCAACTCCGTTCGGCCCGAGCCCATTAATCCAGCAATACCGACAATCTCACCCTTTTTAATATGCAAATTCACATCTTTCACAACGTCCCGACCCAACTGTGGATCATACGCCGTCCAGTTTTGAATCTCAAGAATGTTCGTACCGAATGATTTGGCCATTCGTTTCGGATATATATCGTCGATCTCGCGACCTACCATGTTTTTAATAATGACACTTTCCGAAATCTCACCCTTAGCAGCATCTAACGTACATATTGTTCTACCATCCCTTAAAACAGTTATATGATCGGCAATCGCCGTCACTTCTTTGAGTTTATGCGAAATCATGATGCTCGTGATGCCTTGCTTTTTGAGCTCTCGCAATAACTCGAGCAAGTTTTCACTTTCTTTTTCATTGAGTGCCGCTGTCGGTTCGTCCAGAATGAGCAGCTTCACATCTTTACTTAACGCTTTGGCAATTTCAACAAGTTGTTGCTTACCGACGCCTAAATCTTTAACAAGAACCTCAGGGTTCACATCCAGCTTCACCTTCTGAAGCATTTCTTTGGCTTGACGAATCGTTTGATTCCAATCAACCATGATGCCTTTTCTCACTTCGTTGCCAGCATATATGTTCTCGTACACCGTGAGGTCGGGGAATAGCGCTAACTCTTGATAAATAATGGCAATGCCAGTCTTAACACTGTCACTGATTTTTGAGAATTGTTGAATCTTGCCCTCAAAAACAATATCTCCGGAGTAAGTGCCGTGTGGGTATACACCGCTAAGCACCTTCATTAAGGTCGACTTGCCCGCGCCATTTTCACCAACCAAACAATGAATTTCGCCTGTGTTCACTTTAAAATTAACGTTAGCAAGTGCTTTCACACCCGTGAATTCTTTGGAAATGTTGTTCATTTCTAAGATATATTTATTCATCTTCTAGCGCTCCTTAGCCAACCGACTCTTGGAATAGAGGAATAGTGATAGACGTATCTATCACTATTCCTTCCAAGCTATGTGATCTTACACCTACAAGCCTTTGAAATCGGATGCTTGATAGTACGCAGAATCCACAAGTGCAGATTTCACATTTGCTTTATCAACGACGATGACATTCGTTTGTTTAGCTTTGACATCAATTTTGCCATTGTTATAAGATCCTGTTGTTTCAGGCGTTTTACCATCAAGGATCGCTACAGCCATACCCATCGCATCTTTAACAAGTGTACGAACATCTTTGAACACCGTCATTGACTGTTTGCCGTCGATTACATATTGAATGGATGCTTTCTCCGCATCTTGACCTGTAACTAGGAACTTTGTAACCGCTTTATCTGATGCAAAAACATCCGCGATGGAGCGAGCAGTTCCATCATTTGGAGCAAGAATGGCAACATCGCCCTTCATGTCTGCGGCAGCAGCTGTCAAATGGGTTTGTGCTTTATTTTTCGCTTCGTTCGCATCCCAGTTTGTCGTGACTTGACCGATAATTTTACTCATTTGCTCACGAGTTAATTTGGCAGTTCCTTTCAAAGCAGCAGCCTCACTGGAGTTTGCAATTTTGAATGTACCATCAGCAATTTTCGGTTGAAGCACTTGCCATGCACCTTCGAAGAACAAGAAAGCATTATTGTCAGATGCAGCACCTGCATACAGGTACAATGGTTGACCTTTTTTAGCTTTATCAACTAAGTACTGTGCTTGCGCTTTACCCACAGCAATACTGTCGAAAGTCACATAGTAGTTAACTGCATCTGTTTTCGTAATCAAACGGTCGTAAGAGATGACTTGGATCCCAGCTTTCTTAGCTGATTCTACAGCTGCTGCTGCTGCGTCACCGTCTTGGGGACAAATGATTAATACTTTAATTCCTTTGGCAATCAACGCGTCAACGTTTTCCTTTTCTTTCGCTGATGAACCTTGGCTGAATAAGATTTCTGTTGTATATTTCGAACCTTTCAAAGCGTCTTTGAAACGTTGTTCATCTTGAACCCATCTTGGCTCATCTTTGGTAGGCAATACAATTCCAACGCTTACTTTGGAGCTGCTGGAGTTTCCACATGCTGCAACCATCACGGCTAGAAACATAACTACTAACATCAAAGAAATCGCTTTCACACTTCGCTTCATTTGTAATACCCCTCTCATTTGTTTTGGCTGTGCGCCAACTACAAACTGAGTATATCACCGGGATTTTCCAATGTAACCGCTTTATATTAGCACTTTTTTTAACAATGCTATACTATTTTGTCATTTGACTTTGAATCACATTTTTATATACTTCTTCTCTCAAGTGGAAGCCATCAGCAATGATCGTGGCATCTATATTCCATTGGTCCACGGCAATCGGTTCGAGTAAAATGGACGGTACATCAATTTTCTTATTGTTTACTTTTTTATCTGCATGGACATTTTCGCCCTTCGCCATCTTCACAGCAAGCTCAGCGGCGGTTTCAGCAAGCTTTTTAATTGGTTTATACACCGTCATTGTCTGCGTACCTTCGACGATACGCTGCGCTGCGGCAAGTTCAGCATCTTGCCCTGAGACGGGTATGCGACCTGCCATCTTCTGAGCTGTCAGGGCTTGAATCACGCCACCTGCTGTAGCGTCATTCGCTGCAACTACCGCATCTACTCTATTCTGATTAGCGATCAAAGCCCGCTCCATATTCGCTAGAGCATTAGCAGGCTTCCATTCCTTCGTGGCTTGATCAAATACGATATTGATATCACCCTTCTCGACGAGAGGCTTCAGAATGTTCATTTGGCCTTTCTTGAACATATGCGCATTGTTGTCTGTATCCGCGCCTTCAATTAGGACATAGTTGCCCTTAGGTGCCTTCTTCACGATCGCTTTAGCTTGCAATTCGCCAGCTTTCTCATTATCGAACGAAATATATAAATCGACATCCGAACCCACAATCAATCGGTCATACGAAATGACCTTGATCCCCGATTTGTGTGCCTTCTCAACAATCGCTGCGGATACTTCTGCGTTGTGAGGTACAACAACAAGCACATCTACACCGCGTGAAATCAAATTCTCCGCTTGTGCAAGCTGCAAGGCATCATCGCCATTCGCGGCTTGCACCTCAATTTGCGCTCCGAGCTTTTCTACAGCGGCTTTGAACAAATCCCGATCCTTCTGCCACCGTTCTTCTAACAACGTATCGATCGATAAACCAACGACCACTTTCTTGTCGGTTTGTATAATCCGATTGGGGCTTGGCTTACTATCCATTTGTGGGCTAGCTGAATCCGTTGGCTTACTGCTCGTACCGATGAACGAGCAAGCCGATAGCACGAAAGCCATAATTACGGTGATCCCAACCACTTCGCTCCTCTTACTGACATGTTTCAGCCCCAACCCCTCCTTAAAGTTTTCTTCAGAAAACTGACGTTGTAAGTATCTGCTCAACTGTGCTTCTTGTTGGTTGGTCGAATCAACATCTTCCGATAATCTGTCGGCGAATGTCCAACTAACTTTTTAAATACGCGGCTGAAATAATTCGGATCGTTATATCCCACTTCAAATGTAATTTCTTTAAGACTTTTATCTGTTTCCTGCATCAATTGTTTAGCCGTTTCGATCCGATATTCCGTAAGAAAGTCAATATAATTCATTCCGAAGTGCTCTTTAAACAGCTTACTGACATAGAAAGGGTTCCGATCAACCGTAGCAGCAATCCGTTCCAAGGATAGATCCTCATGTGCATGCTTCTGGATATACAACTTCATTGTTTGGAGTAAATCCGTTTCGACAACTTCTCCAACCTGAACTAAATTATGAATGAGCAATCGGGATTCCGCTTTCAGTTGTATATAGCTTGTTGTTGAATAGGGAAAATAAGGCGTTTGAACATCCATCCCCATTTCCTGCAACATGCGCGTCACAACAATTAACACTTCAAAAATTCGTTGCTGAGACATCCCAATGCCTTGCTTGGCGCCTTCGAAAATATCAATCATTTGGGCAATCCGATCTCCGGCTGCTTCTAGATTTCCGCGTCTTATCTCTTCAAGTACACTCTTCTCCATCTCAATTGTCCGACCGCCAATGGCTTGAATATCATCCCGCGTCAGATTCTCATACAGACAGTAACGAACAGCCAGCGTGCTATCCATCGAAGCCAACAAAGACTCATGATAGGATTTACGCATGTCCCGTACATCATTACATAATCCGCCTATGCCAATAAAAAGACGAAATCCACTCTTCGTATCCAAAGCTTGGATCCATTTCTTTGCTGCATTTATTGCCTGTGCCCGATAGGAGAACTCACCATCCATGAATACAATTGCAGGTACTTGATTACCTGACATTTTCCCTAACCAGATCGGATTGGACACCTCCAGGGTTAATTCATTTAGTTGCAGGTACACATCATCAAAATCCCGCAAATGTGCATCTTCCTCCGAAACATGCGAGAATTGCAAGGTCATCACAAAACCTTCTCGCGACTTAGGAAGCTCAATTAAGTCGATCATCTCACCAAGTGAAGCCGACTGCACATAATCAAATAGTAACTGCTCCACAATATCTGCCTCTACCAGTGGCGTCATCTTCTGCAGTCGTGCTTGCACTAAGCTTCTATTTGCGAACTCCTGTTGAATCATTTTAATCTCATTGGCCACCCGCCCAATCGTCTCTAGTACAACAGAAATCCGGCTTGGTTTCAGCATATAATCATAGACGCCTAACTTAATGGCTTGTTGAGCAAACTCAAACGTGTCAAATGCAGTGACAACAATAAACTTAACCGTTTTATTAGACTCCCTAATCTTCTCTATCGCTTGAAGTCCATTAATACCTGGCATCTTAATATCCATCGTAATAAAGTCTGGTTGCAACCGTTCTGCTGCTTCAATCGCTTCTCTGCCATTCGCTGCTTGGCCTACGACCTCTATGTCTGGAGAACCCTCTTCGATAATTCGTTGTAACGCAATCCGCTCAATTGGTTCATCATCCACGATTAACATACGAATCATACGACTTGCCCCCTCGGCAGCTTCAATGTAATACAAGTACCAACTCCTAGATGGGATTCTATCTCTATGATCTCTTCAACCCCATAAAATAGCTGTAAGCGATGAATCACATTCCATATGCCTATCCCTGTCGAATGGCCTCTATAGATGGAATTCTCGGATTGTGATAATAATCGATGTAACTGCTCTTCATCCATGCCCTGCCCAGTATCCTCCACCTGAACATGGATGTATTGCTCTACTTGCTTTACTCGAATAGTTAAGGTGCCACCCTCTTCGGATGGTTCGATCGCATAAATAAACGCATTCTCTGCAAGCGGTTGCAAGATAAGAATAGGTAGTTCAATTCCCAATGCATCCTCATCAATTTCACGAACAACTTGCAACCGATCACCAAAGCGAGCCTTCTGAATCGTTAAATACTCTTCAAGTACATCCAGCTCATCCTTTAAAGACACTCGGCTATCCAGCTTACGGAGATTATATCTAAGCATACCGGCTACAGAGCTAATTAATTCGCTTGTTTTTCCTGCGCCAGCCAAATAGGCTTCCTTCGACAGCATATTTAACGTATTGAAAAGAAAATGGGGATTTATCTGACTTTGTAAACTTTTCAGCTCGCTTTCCTTTAGCATGAGCTTATGCCGATGCAGATCGTATTCCAATTGCGCTTTACTTTGAATATCATCGATAAAATGACCAATCTTCAAGCGCATGCTGTCCAGCGTTTTAGCCAGAAAGGATATTTCATCGTTATTACCTAAATCAATGGGGTTTTTAAAATTCCCCCGTGACAATTCCCGCGCAGACAGCGTTAATTTCAGCAATGGCTGTGTCACACTATCGACAAATCGATAGGAAAACAGCAAAAGCAGCAACGAAACCAGCGCTAACGTCCAGAGTCCCATTTTCTTTATATTTTCACTTCGCTTAATAATCTTTCTGTAGAAAGCATCATAAGTGTTCTGTTCACCGCTAATGAGTGTGAGTGTCGCTTCTGAAATATATTTGGAAATGTTGGACGCCTCGTCAAATTGTTTCGCTGCGTTTTCTTCATCATTATCTTTTTGGAAACGAACGGCTAAATCCATCGCCTCTGCCTGACTTTCCAGCATGTTCTGCAAATTATCGAGCAGCATTGTGTTGTTTGCATTTCGCAACCAACTCATCTCGGTCTTTGTTCGAAGAAGACTGCTGTTATCTGAGGCATATTGATTCAAACTATCTAAGGTAGGGGACATCCGATATTTATTCAAAGTGGTTAAAGATTGCTGGCTTAATTGCGAGGCTTGATTCATTTGCATATAGCGTTGAAGAATTTCATTATACTTTTCTACGGTACGCTGATTATAGATACTCATAGAGAGCCATATAATCGCCATAATGACCCAGATCAGGATCGAGAGCATCATCATTTTACTTCGAATGGTTTTCAAGCGCTTTCTCCTCTTCTCCAGATGAAGTCACCACGCTAATCGGTGTGAAGTAGCTGTTCTCAAGCGGCAGCTGTGCAGCATCTAACCAACGTTTCATCAAATTAACACTTAGAATGCCCATATCTTCATAATGCTGCGAGAGTCCGGCTTTCACCTGCCCATTCTTTATAAGCATCATCGTTTGCGGAGAATCATCGAATTGAAAAATCGGATATACTTTGGATCTTGAGCGTGAGTGCGCTGCTTGTACAATACTCTCCCCAGATTCTGAAGACAGGCCAATAAATGCCGTCACGTTCGGATAGTTATTTAAAATATCATTCGTTTGCATCTTGGGTTGCGATATTTCAGGATCATTTACAGCTATAACTGCCTTCAAACCATCGTATTTTTTAAAAACTTCAGTCAGGCCTTTCAAGCGCAAATCATCCGTTGATGGTGAGGACATATTCTTAATAACGCCGACTACGCCTTTGCCATTCAACTGGGTCGCAATGTACTCCCCCATAATAATCCCTTCTTGATAATGATCAGAACCGATATAGGACTTGCGCAAGCTGCTCAGAGCATCGGAATTAATGGTAATAATCGGTATCCCTTTCTCTGTCGCCTTCTTCACCATGAGGTTGAAATCTGGATGATCCACACCTTCTACGACTATCCCACTCGCTTTGGAAGCGATTGCAATATCAATCTGCTTAATTAAGCCTTCCAAGTTTGAACGATACACACCCCAGAAATCTATTTGGATATGATGTTCTTCTGCCGCCTCGCGTGCCCCTTTTTGAATGGCATTCATCATGAAGCTACCTTGCTCCTGTGAGATGATTACAATACGTTCAGCATGTTCATGCACCATAGGCTCACCTGCCGTAGACATACTCAAATCACTTTGATAAATCTTGAGCATATAGTAGAAAGAAAATGACAGCGTAACAAAACTACTGGCAATGATCGTAATCAAAATCAATTTTTTCATACATTCACCCACAGACTCTTCCAATTTGCAGTAATTCTATCATGATTTCGGGTATTCGAATAGAATCAAAATAAAATCCAGCAACAATTATGTTGCTGGAAGTAGCATTTGTGCTATCTGCTGTAAGAGGCGCTCATGATTGAAGGCCGTATGTTCATTCCAAGGTGATTCCCAACCAGCATAACCAGGCGTCACATGAACCTGCCCCTTCATGACTGCCGTTAAACCGCGCCACTCCCCCTGTTTGGATAGATTAGCCCAAGTCGCTTGCGAAATGGGATCTTTACCAACATTCACAATCAAATGATCAGCTTCAAACGACGCCAACTCCGTCACTTGCACGGATTTCGTCCACTGAATATCACTCAATTGACTCGGTGGGATAAGTTGCAGATCATCGTACAAGACCGTACCAGCTAGTCTACCCCACACCGATATTTCATTGTGATGAACTAGAACGACTAACACTCTATCCTCTTTCATCTTCAATTTGACGTCTTCTCTTACATCAGCAGCTTTTAAATCGTAGCCTTGCAACGATTTTGCTGCCTCTTTCGATTTCCCGACGAAATCACCGATTAAGATTAAATGCTCGCGCCAATTTCCATCCCATGGTAAAAATAAAGTGGAAGCTGTCTCGGATAGCTTCACTTGCTCAGCTTTAGGAATCCAAGCATCAATACCAATAATGTAATCAGGTGACGATTGTTGTAACGCCGTAAGATTGAACTCATAATGATGACTCAATGGGACCGTCACGTCAAAGGCATATTTATTGCGATAAAAATCAGTCCAATAATGATCCATCGGTGCGGCATAAGGAATAATTTGCAGCGCAAGCAATTGCCCGATATTCACCCAACTGTATGCGGCAACCTTCATCTTCGTATTTTTCAAATAAACAGCAGGTGCCATGCCCATATGTTTCTTGAAATTATTGCTGAAATATATCTCATTCTTATACCCTACTTGGAACGCAATATCTCGAATCGAGGAATTCGGGAGTTCCCGCATGAGCTCCTTCGATTTACTTAGGCGTAATTCGGTTACGTATTCAATAACGCCCTTTCCAAATTTCTCTTTAAATAATCGCATAAAATGAAATCGGCTCAAACCAGCTCTTGCAGCTAGTCCGTCAATCGTAATTTCTTCTGTATAATCTCGTTCTAGCATAAACTTCGCGTATTCCAGAGCGATCGACGTTTTGTGTTCTTCGTTTTGCAATACCAGGCTAAGTAACTCATAGAATCCCGCCTCTGCTCGGAAGCGATCCGCTATTGTACCATTCTCCCAATGGGTCACGATCATTTTAACCAGAGGGATGACCGTTGACACGGGAAGAAGTATGGCTTCACCCTCACCTGGGAATGTGTTGACTGGCTGTATATTAGTCTCAGTGGCTTCCTTTTGCTGAATAGCTGCTGCTTGAAAACGGAGCACATAAACACCATGGTCCTCGTCTTTAGGAAGACCTACTTCTATCAGTTGCCCAGGCTTACAAATGAATACAGTACCTAATCGCAACGGGTAATACTGACCATTAATAACCAGACGGCCATCCGATGTATCTGAAACGACTAGCATGAGTGAATCGGCCTTAATGAAATCTCGTTCAATCGGCCACTGGAGATCCTTCCTCATGATTCGTTCAATGGTTGTCAGCTTATACCACATCGAGTTAAATGGATTCTCGTCCTCTACTTCCGGCGGAGTAACCTCTTGGTTCATATATTTGCGCTCCTATATACTCGATTTAAACACGTAAAAGACGAGGGAATCCCCCGTCTATACAAAATCTATTTAACTAGATTACGTAGTACATCATCGATAATTAATTGATTCGCGATCACATTTTGATTGAACCAGTGACCTGAATCCACTTCATACACATGACCTTGCTTCACAGCGGGCAGTTGCTGCCATAGTGGATTATCCACAGGTGGCTTCGCTCGACCTTTGCCAGATAGAACGAAAATGTAATCAACATCATCGAGCTGCGCTAATGTTTCCAAGGAGTACGTATCATAGTCTCCTTTGAGCAATTTCGGCTGCTTAAATCCAAAGCCTTGATACAAAAGCTTTCCGCTATAGAAATTCGCTCCGAACAACTTAAATCCTTTTTCATTTGCGGATTGGAATAATACCGCTGATTTATCCCCGACTGCAGTTCGAATCTTATCTTTGGAAGCCCCTAGCTTCTCATCATATTTCTTAATGGCTTGCTCAGCTTCCGTTACTTTACCTAGAACTTCGCCTAATTTGGCCACATTTCCACGCCAGTCATTCTCATCATTGGATAATACGAAAGTTGGGGCAATTTTGGAGAAATCCTCATACGTGCCATTCTTCATGTACGTTGGCGCTGCAAGAATAATAAGATCAGGATTATGACTTAGCGTCTGCTCAGGCTTAAGTCCACCTGCCATGTCCAACACAGGAACCCCGCTTAATACATTTTGCAAATACTGCTGAGGTTCACCAGCTGCGGACCATTGTGCGACAGGCTTAATGCCGATTGCCGTTAATCCGTCTTCTAGGAAAGGAGCAATCACACGCTTGACCTCGCCTGGAATTTTCACTTCATGTCCCATCGCATCCTTGAGGATTCGCTCCTGAGGTGCTTTAGGTGTTGCTGCTGTTCCTGCAGCTTGTGATGGACTTGCTGTTGCTGCTGCATTTTTCGTATCAGTACTGGCACCACAGCCGGCTAGAAATAATGAAGACACGAGTAAAACTGCTGTGAAATTAACTAATTTTCTTGCTTGAATCATAATATATCCCCCTAGATGATACTGATAATCATTATCGATAATTAGGAGTATATAGGACAATGCCTCATTTGTGAATACGTAAAAATGCTGACTTTTCTTGTTGCAACCGCACGATTGCATAGTTTGGAATTAGATGTGCGATAGCGGGCGCTGGTCGACTGTGGGGCTTTTCTTGCGCACAATTTTTGTGCGCTAGCGGGCGATGGTCGACCGAGTTTCTTCTCTTGCGCACAATTTTAGTGCGCTAGCAGACGTTGGTCGACCGGGTTTCTTCTCTAGCGCACAATTTTTGTGCGCTAGCGGGCGATGGTCGACCGGGATTCTTCTCTTGCGCACAATTTTTGTGCGCTAGCGGGCGCTGGTCGACCGGGGGACTTTTCTTGCGCACAATTTTTGTGCGCTAGCGGGCGCTGGTCGACCGAGATTCTTCTCTTGCGCACAATTTTTGTGCGCTAGCACGCGATGGTCGACCGGGGGCTTTTCTTGCGCACAATTTTTGTGCGCTAGCGGGCGCTGGTCGACCGAGATTCTTCTCTTGCGCACAATTTTTGTGCGCTAGCAGACGTTGGTCAACCGGGGAACCTATAACTGGGCACTTCCAGTGCTTTAAAGAGATGTATTCGGGAGGTCGTTAGGTTTGACGGCAGGGCCTTTGTTACTTATTTCATGAAAAGAGCTCAGTCAATCATCCGCAGCACGATCCGCCCCCGTCCATGCCCAGTCTGGCTCTTCTCATGCGCTTGACGCACATCCGCCATTGTAAAGCTTTGCTCAATGTGAATCGTTAGCTTTCCTTCATCGATCAGCTCCGCAATGGCTTTCAAATCATCTTTCGTAGCGATGCCCGGACGAATTAAGGTGATGCCATGCTGCTTGGCTTTCTCCAGCGGCGGTTGGCCTGCAATCGAAGCCAATCTGCCTCCTTGCTTCATAACAGACCAAGTACGTGCCAGTGTGTCACCACTCACCGTATCAAGCACGAAATCGACATCTTCCACGATATCTTCGAATCGTTCAGACGAATAATCAATTACCTTGTCTGCCCCTAAGGATTCCACATAGGACCCATTCGTCGGTCCTGCCGTACCAATGACTTCTGCACCCATCCATTTTGCGAACTGAACCGCGAACATACCAACGCCTCCCGCGGCGCCATGGATGAGAACACGCTCGTTCGGCTTCACTTGGCCTTCCGAAATAATGGCACGCCATGCCGTTGTGGCACCGCCTGACAAGGTCGCAGCCTCTTCGTAGGATATCGAAGCGGGCTTACGTGCAATCGCATCCTCAGGCGCAGTCGTAAACTCTGCATACGTGCCCTTCGTGCTGCGACCGAATACAGGATCTCCAATCTGCCAGGTGGACACTCCTGTGCCAACTGCCTCAATGACGCCCGCGAACGCAGTTCCAGGAATATGTGGAAATTGAATCGGCATCGGGAACAATCCTCGGCGTATTTTCCAATCAACGGGTAGAATACCAGCGGCATATACGCGAACAAGGACTTCACCTTCTTGTGGCTGCGGAATGGGGATTGATTCTACATGCAGGACTTCCGCCTCACCAAAAGCATGGTATCGCACAGCACGCATCAGATTAACGTCGCTTTTGTCCATGTGATCACTCATCTTAGATCTCTCCTCTTTTCATCTCATGTATGGTATATTTAATGTGTATACTCAGTATTTGAATAAAACTGAGTATACTCAGTACTTTCTCAGATGTCAAGGAGGACTATGAAACCAACTCGAACCAACTTACGGGATCAACTACCACCATCCATGGATTCCAGCCTTGCTTCATCCACACCTACAGCCGGAGACATTTTACAACTATTAATACGTACGACCCATCGTTTGCATACCCAATTTGAGGAGCACTTAGCAGAGTTAGGAATCCCTGCTTATTTAACAGGGCCGCGTGTACGTGTCCTCATTGCGATTGAAGAAGAAGGACGCATTCGCATGTCAGAACTCGCGACCAAATTAGGGATTAAAGCGCGCACCGTTACCCAATTCGTTGACGCACTTGAACAAGAAGCTCTCATCCATCGTACGACGGATCCTGATGACCGCCGAGCCACCTTTCTCCAGTTAACGGATGAAGCACCTCCCTTAATTGCGAAAGCACGTGCCGCGATGAGCCAAGCCTCCGATCAAGTACTCAAATCATTGTCCGCCGAAGGCAGAAGTCAACTGCAGTCCCTATTACTCCGCTTATAGGTCAGGTGGATTTTCAATGTAACCAGTGCTAGAATATAGGAGGTTGTCCCAATTTCACAATTAGAGGAGAATGGTCATGTCAATTAATGCTTATTTAAATTTCCAAGGAAACACGCGCGAAGTTGTGACTTTCTACGCTGAAGTATTTAATCTGCCCACTCCCAAAATCATTACATTTGGCGATATGCCCGCTCACCCCGACTATCCGCTTCCTGAAGAAGCCAAAAATGGCGTTATGCACACTCGTCTAGATATTAACGGAAGCCCGCTCATGTTCTCCGATGTATTCCCAGGTATGCCATACATTGTAGGTAACAACATCAGTCTTTCCTACGTTAGCGCAAACGCCGACGAAATCCAAAGTGCTTTCCACAAGCTCAAAGAAGGCGGAAAAATTGGCATGGAGCTTCAAGCAACGGACTGGAGCAAATTGTACGGACAAGTTGAGGACAAGTTCGGCATTCTTTGGCAGTTCAATCTTGACAGTGGTGAAAATTTCTAGAAATTACACATAGCTCTCTCTAGAGAAAAAGGATTCCATCGCTCACTTCCTTCAAGTGAGTTTACGGAATCCTTTTATTTTCACTATAAGATAGGTGATATCAGCTTCGAAATCGACTCCAAGAATCGGATGCGAAGCGACCGCTTCTCATATTCCTCCAGCGTTAGCTCCATACACCCCTCCATATCCTTCCAGAAGGTCTCTTCCAGCTTCGTTGCCGTCTCCTCATGAAACATCAGTGCATTTGTCTCAAAATTAAGCCGTAAGCTGCGAATATCGAAATTCGCAGTACCGACTGAAGCCACTTTACCGTCTACAATAATTGTTTTGGCGTGCAGAAAGCCGTAATCATACAGATAACATTTCACACCTGCACGCAGCAATTCACCAACATAGTACAACGAAGCCCAATGAACGAATAAATGATCAGCTTTCTCAGGTATCATAATCCTTACATCAATCCCCGAGAGCGCCGCAATTCGCAACGCATTCAACATGCTTTCTTCGGGAATAAAATACGGCGTTTGCAGTAAAATCCGGCTTTTGGCCAAATGAATCAGCTTGAGAAATGTATACACAAAATGCGGCCAAGTTTCATTCGGGCCACTTGCGACAATTTGCATTGGAACTTTTCCTTGCACAGATTTCTCCAAAATCGCTGGAAAATAAGTGGTATCTACTTCCAATGTTTCTGCCGATGCAAGGTTCCAGTCCAATATGAACCGTGATTGCAACGCTCGCACTACGCTGCCTGACAATCGAAGATGCGTATCTCGCCAGTAACCAAATTTCGGATTCAAGCCCAGGTACTCATTCCCAATATTAAATCCGCCAATGTAGCCAATCTGTCCGTCAATGATCACGAGCTTGCGATGATTTCGATAGTTAACCCGATAATTAAGAAAAGGAATACGTGATGGAAAGAAAGCCGCTTTATGTCCACCTGCTTGAAGAAAATCTTTGAAAAACGAATCCTTCAGCGTACGTGAGCCGATATCATCATATAGAAAACGAACGGTCACCCCTTGCTTTGCTTTGCGAGTGAGCACTTCCAGGATCCGCTGACCCAAGGTATCATTTTTGACAATATAATATTGCATGTGGATATGATGCTCGGCAGCCTCAATTCGGCTAATCAAATCATTAAACTTCTCGACCCCATCGGTGAAAATATGTACGTCGTTATCCTGCGACAAAAAGGAATCATTCGTAGCTACATTCAGATAAATTAAATACCGGTACTCCATCACCATCGGATCGATATAGGGAAAAGTCCCCTCCATAAGCTGCTGCCGCTGCTCACCAATCACAGTCTGCATTCGTTCCTGCATACGCTTATTCCATTTATACAGTTTTCGGCGGCTCAGGTTTTGACCCAGCATCACGTACAATAGAAAGCCTAGAATAGGAATGAATAATAGCACCATTAACCAAGACCATGTAGCAGCTACATTACGTCGTTCTAAGAACACCACCGTGAGCGCCAATAAAATATTTACCACGAACAACACAGTTAACATATGAGAAATCCAATCCATGCCCATCAATTACCACTCCAACCCTCTTTACTGTCTGCACCTATTATACCTGAATTTACTAAATGAGAAAAACTTCTATCGAAGTACTTCGAAGATGAGCGACCGCGTTTTAAATGTTGTTTTTATCGCCAATAAAAATTTGTTATTCCGAGTACCGGAAACTTATAAATTCTTATGTGGTAACGAAAAAAGCCCCCTCATTCTTTCGAATTAAGAGGCTTTTCCCAATATTTATGAGGTCATTTCATTGTAAAGCGTGATATACTGCTGCGCAGATTTGCGCCAGCTAAAGTCACCTTTTTTCATATTCTGCTGAATCTTCAACCAACTGTCGCGATCATTCTTATAAAAGAAAACCGCTCGCCTGATGATGTGCAGCATATCATGCGCGTTATAATGCGTGAAGGAGAACCCTGTGCCTTCTCCTGTAAACTCATTATAAGGCTGTACCGTATCCTTCAGACCGCCTGTTTCACGAACGATCGGCACGGATCGATAGCGCAGCGCAATCAATTGCCCAATGCCGCATGGCTCGAATTGTGATGGCATTAAGAAGAGATCAGACGCAGCGTAGAACTGGTGTGCTAGCGCTTCGTCAAAATAGATGTGCGCCGATACCTTAGTCGGGTGTGTAATTGCAGCGTTCCGGAACATTTGCTCATACACAGGCTCGCCAGTTCCAAGAACAACAAGCTGTATATCCAAAGCAAGGATTTCACGAAGCACGTGCTGAATCAAATCTAACCCCTTCTGTTGTACAAGACGAGTTACCAGTACAATCATCGGGATATCACCATTCACAGGAAGTCCTAGACGCTCCTGAAGGGCTATCTTATTCTGTGTCTTCTTCGGTAAAGAATCTCGGTAATTCACAACCAGATTCTTGTCCGTCATCGGGTCGAACACGTCATAGTCAATCCCGTTCACAATACCCGTTAATTGATCTTTGCGATGTCGTAACAGGCTGTCCAAGAATTCACCATAATACGGTGTTTGAATCTCTTCCGCATACGTCTGACTAACCGTAGTTATTTGATCCGAGTACAACAGTCCACCCTTTAGGAAGCTTGCACCACCGTGAAGCTCTAACGCTGTTCCTGAGAAGTGATCATCCGACAAACCGAACAAATCCTTAAACACCCCTTGACCAAATACGCCTTGGTATTTCAAATTATGGACCGTCGTCATCGTCTTGATTTCACTAAAGAAAGGCAAATGGAGGTAATGAGCCTTCAGCAGAACAGGAATCATACCTGCCTGCCAATCGTGACAATGAATCACATCCGGCTGGAAATCCAGGTACGGCAGGGCCTCAATAACACCTCGACTGAAGAAGCCAAATCGCTCCGCCTCATCACCAAAGCCATAAATACCCGAACGCTTGTAATAAAACTCGTTATCGACGAAGTAGAAGGTAACCCCTTCATACACCAACATATCAATGCCGATATATTGCTTGCGCCAGCCCAACTGTACCTCAAATGATGTCACTTGTGTCATCAGTTCTCTGAACTTAGCCGGGATATCTCCGTATTTTGGCAAAATAACACGCACATCAAGTCCCTGACGCGTCAGCTCCTTCGGTAAGGAGCCGATCACATCCGCTAAGCCGCCTGTCTTTATAAAAGGAACGGCCTCCGAAGCCGCGAACAGTATTTTCATCATGCCACTCCTCCAACTTTGCTAGAACCTGATCTAACACACGAACTTGTGATTAGATCACTTTGGTTTTCGCTGCAATGAATGGTGCTTTATTGTCACCAGTTAATACGCGACCGCGGCTAATGAAGACGTCTTTATCCAGAATCGCATTCTCGATAATCACGTTTTCCTCAATTTCGCAGTTTTGCAGGATGATACTGTTTTTCACGTAGGCACCCTTACGGATCTTCACTCCGCGGAACAAAATGCTGTTCTCCACTTTTCCTTCAATCTGGCAGCCATTTGCGATTAACGCATTTTTGGTTGCAGCGGAATCGAAATATTTGGCGGGTGGTTCGTCCTTAACCTTCGTATAAATGAGGTTCTTCTGGAAGAAGAGCTCACGCCAAATTGCAGGATTAAGCAGCTGCATGCTGTGCTTGTAGTAACCTTGGATGGAGTTCACAATACCCAGATGCCCTTCAAATTTGTAACCATACACACTCAATTTATCAATATTTTTCATAATACCATCACGAACGAGATGATCATAACCTTGCGCTAGGCAGGATTCCACCATATCCAAGAGCAACGCTTTGCTCATGATATACATTTCCATGGAGATGTTATTCGTCCGCAAGCGGCCCGTATGATCTTCCATCAAAGTTACTTGACCTGTGTCTTTCACAGCCATACGGCGGAATTTCCCATGAACCTCTTCATCCGTTTGCTTATATATCACAGTGATATCTGCTTGCATGTCTTCATGGTAACGTACCGCATCAGTCAAATCCAGGTTGCACACCATGTGGCTGCGGGAAATAATCACGAACTCTTCTTTACCACGGTAGAAATAGTCTCGGTGGCTATAGAATTGATACAGATCTCCGCGTGAAACTCCTGTCGGTTCATCCAGTACGGAAGGTAGTACGAATAGTCCCCCGCGCTTACGATCCAAATCCCATTCTTTTCCAGATCCCAGATGATCCATGAGCGAACGATATTTGTGCTGCGTGAAAACAGCCACATTATCAATTCCGGAATTCACCATATTGGAAAGCGCAAAATCAATTAACCGATAACGACCACCGAAAGGCACAGATGCCGGGCAGCGGAAATAAGTCAGTTCCTCCAAATCATCCGGTTCATTGACTAAATTAATGACTCCCATCACATGTTTCATCTGACATCATCCCTTCTGATTAGCGTAGCCTGTTACCCGTTCGTTACCGCCAATAAGTACAATTTCACCATTGCCATCGACAACCGCACCATCTTCAACAACCGTATTCTCACCAATAATCGCTTTGATAATCGTTACGTTATTACCAATCTTAGCATTCGGCATGATGACTGAATCCTTGATTTGACTGCCTTCACCTACTTGAACACCGAAGAAGAGAACGGAGTGGTCGACATCTCCAAAAATCGCGCAGCCTTCATTAACCAATGAACGTTTAATATTTGCCGTAGGCGCTACGTATTGAGCAGGTTGGTACGGATTCTGTGAATATACACGCCAGTCTTTATCATTTAAGTTAAGTTCATTATTGTCATCTAAAAGATCCATATTGGCTTCCCATAAGCTATCAATGGTTCCGACGTCTTTCCAATAGCCTTGGAATGGATAAGCAAACATTCTCGCTTCATCCTTCAGCATCATCGGAATGATATCTTTCCCAAAGTCCTTACTGGACTCCGGATTCGCCTCATCTTCAAGCAAATACGATTTCAATGCTTTCCAGTTAAAAATGTAAATTCCCATAGAAGCCAAGTTGGAGTTTGCTTCCTTCGGCTTTTCAGCGAATTCCGTAATCTCCTGCTTCTCATTTACGCTCATGATGCCGAATCGGCTAGTCTCTTCCCATTTCACTTCGATAACAGCGATCGTTGCGTCCGCTTTTTTCTCTTTGTGATAAGAAAGCATGAGATCGTAATCCATTTTATAAATATGGTCACCCGAGATGACCAAGACGTATTCTGGATCATACTGCTCGATAAAGCCGATATTGCGATAAATCGCGTTTGCAGTTCCTTTGTACCAGTCTCCGCCTTTTTGCTCCATGAACGGTGGCAATACGGTTACGCCGCCATACTTGCGGTCAAGATCCCAAGAGCTTCCAATACCAATGTACGTATTGAGAACAAGAGGCTGATACTGTGTAAGAACACCTACGGTATCAATCCCTGAATTCGTACAATTGCTGAGAGTAAAATCAATGATGCGATATTTGCCGCCAAAGTGAACAGCTGGCTTAGCTAAATTGTTCGTCAGTACGCCTAATCTTCGCCCTTCTCCTCCAGCGAGGAGCATAGCAACACATTCTTTACTGCGCATATTTGATTTCCCCCTTCACCTTCATCAATCTCTGATTGGAATTCACTCACACACTTGATATAGACAGCCGCAAGCGGCGGAATACATAGCGATAAACTGTAGGGACTGCCATGCATGGGACTTGCTTTACTTGTGATCGGCAGCGTATTTCCTTGTCCGGAACCGCCAAACTCTGCTGCGTCGCTATTAAATACGACTTCGTAAAGACCTAATTTCGGAACGCCGATCCGATAATCCGGATGAACAACGGGTGTGAAATTACACACAAGTATCAGTTCATCCTCCGGCGATTTCCCTTTTCGCAAATAAGTGACAACACTTTGGCTCTCGTCATGGGGATTAATCCATGCAAAGCCTTCTGGATCATGATCCAGTTGCCACAAGGCCGGTTCGTTTAAATAAAATTGATTGAGCGACTTCACATAATGATGCATCTGCTCATGCTTCTCGTAACCGTCTAATAAAAACCAATCCAGCTCTTCGAGATCTTTCCATTCGTCAAATTGACCGAATTCACTTCCCATGAAGAGCAGCTTTTTCCCTGGATGCCCTGACATATAGCCATATAAAACACGCAGATTAGCGAATTTCTGCCAATAGTCTCCTGGCATCTTATGCAGGAGTGAACGCTTTCCATGCACAACCTCATCATGTGACAAGGGAAGTACATAATTTTCGCTCCAAGCATACATGAACGAGAAGGTAATCAACTTATGATTATACCTGCGGTGGATGGGGTCCAGCTTCATATACTTCAGCATATCGTTCATCCAGCCCATATTCCACTTGTAGTTAAACCCAAGTCCACCCTCGTGAACAGGAGCCGTAACTAACGGCCAATCCGTTGAGTCTTCCGCCATCATCAACGCGTCTGGATAATAGGAGAAGATTACTTGATTTAGCCTGCGAATGAACGCAACAGCCTCCAAATTCTCCTCACCACCGTGTTGATTAAAGATCGGCTCCTCATCCCATCTGCCGAAATTAAGATGAAGCATAGATGCAACAGCGTCTACTCTGATTCCATCCATATGATACATGTCCATCCAAAATAAGGCATTCGAAATTAAGAAACTCTGAACCTCTGGCCTACCGAAATCAAAGGTAAGTGTCCCCCACTCCAGCTTCTCTGCTTTACGAGGGTCTTCGTATTCGTACAGAGGCATGCCATCAAACTGGCGGAGTCCGTGACTATCCTTGCAAAAATGGCCTGGAACCCAGTCCATAATGACCCCGATACCTTTTTGATGACAACGATCGACGAATCGCATGAAATCCTTAGGTGCACCATGACGACTAGTCACGGAGAAGTATCCCGTTGCTTGATAACCCCAAGACCGATCAAACGGATGCTCGGCTAGAGGCATGACTTCTATATGCGTGTAACCCATTTGTACCGCATAATCCACTAATTCAGTCGTTAATTGTTCGTACGTGTACTGTTCTTCGCTATTCCGATCTTTTTTACGCCAAGTGCCTAAATGCACTTCGTAAATGGAAAGCGGCTTATTATATGCGGGGACTTCCTTCTTCTGGAGCTGCCAGGCTTGATCTTGCCATTCATAACCTTCTAAATCTACAACCCGTGAGGCTGTACCTGGCCTTAATTCAGAATAGAAGGCATAGGGGTCAGCTTTTAACAAAATCTCCCCTGTTTGACTATGAATTTCGAACTTGTAATAGTCGCCTTCTTGTGCTTCTGGAATGAAGATCATCCAGAGTCCTAACGAACTAACCTTTTCCATCGTATGCTCGCCGGATTGCCAAACATTGAAATCTCCAAGTACAAACACAGTTCTCGCATGCGGTGCCCAAACGGCGAATCGAACACCTTCATGCCCTTTTTCTTTGCTAACATGTGCCCCTAAGATACGATAGCTGTGGAAAAGGGATCCTTCATGAAGCAGAAACAAATCCTCGGAGCTGGGTAGACCAACATTTGCTCCCACATTATCCCCCCTATTTCGACATGTCTTTGCGATAAGATGGTTGGTATAAATCGTCTCTACCTCTACAAATACAACAAACAGGTAAGGAATTCCTTCAATTGGGTACGAATAAAAAAAAGGAAATGTCTCAACCTTCGGTGAATTATTGATAGGACAAGAAATGAAAGGTGGATCACTCATTATGAAAGATAAAGTAAAAGGACTTATCGTAGGTTTAACCATTGGTTCTGTTTTAAGTGGAACCGTAGCTTTTGCGGCTGGAACACAAATCGAAGTCGCTTTCCGTAACCTGACTTATATGTTTGATGGTGTCGAAAAAACGCCAACGGCTGGCAAAGGTTTCATTTATGAAGGGGATACTTATGTACCCCTGCGCTTTATGAGCGACTCACTTGGTAAGAAAGTCACATGGGACGACGCGACAAGTACAATTTGGGTCGGAAACAATCCGAATCAAGTCGTTGCAACTTACACAGGTGGAACGGTGACGAAAGCTGAATTCGATGTGGTCTTTAACCTTAAATCACTGTTAGATAGTGCATATGCAAGCTCCAAGGACAATGTCGACTATCAGACAAGTATTCTTAAAGAATTAGTGACGAATCGGATTCTCTACGGTCGTGCGTCTGTTGCTGATCAAGAAGCTGCCAAAAAGAGTGCTGCTGGACAGGTTGCTGCCTGGAAGCAGCAAATGGGCGCAGACAAGTTTCAAACCGATTTGAAAAACGCAAAAGTAACTGAAACTGAACTACAATACTTTCTTGTTGGCAGTATGACAGCGACTAATTACTTGAAGTCCAGTGTTACGGACGCTCAATTGAAATCTCAGTACGACGCAGCACTTACTGCTAATAAAGATGCGTTTACGATCGCTTCTGTGCGTCATATTTTGATCGAAATTACTGACCAAGCCGGTAAAGCTCTTCGCACCAAAGAAGAGGCGCTAACACTTGCCAAGGATATTCAACAGAAACTCAAAAATGGCGGGGATTTCGCTGCGCTTGCTAAGCAATACTCCGAAGATCCAGGTTCGAAAGATAATGGTGGTCTGTATGCGGATGCCGATGTGAGTCAATGGGTTGAAGGATTCAAGAACGCAGCGATTTCACAAGCAGTTGGAACGATTGGTGAACCCGTTGAAACCGAGTTTGGCTATCATGTAATCAAAGTCGACTCTCGCTCTGTTAAACCATTTGCTGCAGTGAAAGAATCACTTCGTCCTTCGGTTGAACAAGCACAATATCAACAATTCGTGGAAAAAGAACTGCCTACGCTGATTGAAAAGATCGATTTAGGTCAATAAATGGTGTACAATGAATGTTTAGTCAAGAAATCAAGTTGAAGGATGGATTACAACATGTTTTATGCAAAAGATTGGGTCGATTATGAGCTTCTCGATACGGGCGGCGGCGAAAAGTTAGAGCGCTGGGGTACGATTGTACTTCGCAGACCCGACCCTCAGATTATTTGGCCACTACAGAAAGAAACGCCAGCTTGGCGCCAAGCTGATGCGCATTATCACCGAAGCTCCAGCGGCGGCGGCCAATGGCAGCAGAACGCAGAACTTCCTGAGCGCTGGACGATTACGTATGATCAGAAGCTTACCTTCTATATTAAGCCAACTAGCTTTAAGCATACGGGTCTTTTCCCTGAGCAAGCGGTCAATTGGAAATGGATGATGGACAAGATCAAGGGTGCTGGACGTCCGATCAAAGTGCTCAACCTCTTTGCTTATACGGGCGGCGCAACACTGGCATGTGCGCATGCTGGTGCGGAAGTATGCCATGTGGATGCTTCTAAAGGGGTCGTTTCTTGGGCGAAAGAGAATTTGCACCTAAGCGGCATGGGCTCCAGACCTGTTCGATTCATTACGGATGATGTGTTCAAATTCGTACAGAGAGAACAGCGCCGCGGCAGCAAGTACGATGCCATCATTATGGATCCACCTTCCTATGGACGTGGGCCTAACGGTGAAACGTGGAAATTGGAAGATGACCTCTTCCCCTTCATCCAGACTTGCCAATCCATTCTGACAGATAATCCGTTGTTCCTGTTAATCAATTCCTATACGACAGGCATATCGGCTACTGTGCTTCAGAACATTTTGACAATGGCGATGAAAGACAAGCATGGCGGAACGATCTCCAGCGGTGAAATCGGACTTCCGATTACGCACTCCGGCCTCATGCTCCCTTGCGGTATTCTGGGACGCTGGGAGGCGTAAGCGGTGGCATTTAAGGATGATTACGGTGCATCGCAGATCCCGATTCTCTTCGAAGACAACCACATTCTCGTGGTTGAGAAGCCCGTCAACATGCCTACGCAGGAAGACGAGTCGCGTGATCTTGACTTGCTGAACGCCTTGAAGGCAGACCTCAAGGAGCGGTATAACAAGCCCGGCAATGTTTACCTCGGGCTTGTTCATCGCTTGGATCGTCCCGTTGGCGGCGTGATGGTCTTCGCCAAAACGTCAAAAGCCGCGTCCCGACTTTCGGACGCGGTTCGAACAAGGCAGCTCGACAAGACGTACGTCGCTGTCGTGCACGGTAAACCCTCCCAGCCGGCCGCTACGCTGCGCCACTGGCTGTGGAAGGATACGCGGACGAATACCGTCAGCGTGGTCAAGGCAGGCCAGCCCGACGCCAAGGAGGCGGTGCTGGACTACAAGCTGCTCGGCAGCCAAGACGGGCTCAGCTTGATCCAGATCAAGCTGCACACCGGGCGGCCGCATCAGATCCGCGTGCAGCTGGCTGCCATCGGCTGCACGCTGTACGGGGACCAGCGCTACGGCAGCGCTGTCAACAAACCTGGCCAACAGCTCGCGCTGTGGGCGACGGCACTTGCCTTTGAGCATCCTGTGCTCAAAGAGAACATGCACTTCCGGTCGCTGCCACCTGTGCAGCGGCCTTGGAACGAGTTCACGATTCCCGAATTATGAGGGAATGAAGCACTGCCCTTTTTTAATTTGCAACCTTGCCCAATAAATATATAAGCAATTTCTGATTATGAGCGGAAACGCGATTCAGGTACGAATCCAACAGTTCTTCACGGATTCCACGGCCTCTCTCGCATTCCGCTTTTCCTTTATCCGTGACATGGATCCAAACAATTCGGCGATCCTTCTCATCCCGCACACGAGTAATCAACTCCGCTTTTTCCATCCGATCTAATAAGGTTGTAACGGCAGCAGGTGTTGTGGATAAATACTCGATTAAATCCGAAGGCTTCATACGTTCATGGACTAGGAGCAATTCAAGCACATTCAGTTGTCCTTCCGTAATCGTAGGGGCTAAGCCTACCTCCATCTGATTTTTCAATTCCTTCGATAATTTTAGCCATAGCTTTCCGAATTCATCGGAATACATCCTCATCAACTCGCTTCCATTTTCACCTATTTACAGCAAGTATAGCACGCCTTTTCTCTACTTTAAAGATTAATGCCATTAATATTTTCTTACAAAAATTGCGAGATTCATAGACTTGCTGTGGTTTGCTGATACCTCATGTCGAGCCTTCACACAGTTTGTCTAGTCTTGTGCGGAAAGACAAGCGAATCGACTTCTTTTAACAAGTTGCCCAGTACTTACATATACTGATCGAAGGTGTCATGCACCCTTGTAATCAACATCGAGCCGTTTTACTTTCGGAGAAACTTGACGTGCAAGGCTGTTAACTTACTTTCAAGGAGTGATTGGATTGGAAGCTTGGAAAGTGGAGCTGGGCCAAAAAGCGCTGGAAGCGGGTATGCTAAAAGACCCACAGTGGCTGGATCGATTAGATGAACCGATGCCCCTGTGGGTCTTATTAGAGTTAGCTTTTGCATTAATTGAAAAGTTGGATCCTCCAACGGTTAGTTACGATTGAGGAAAGCGCAAGATCTCAACAATCGATTCTGTTTTCGTCACAGGAATAAGTGATTTACCTTGGGCTTTACGATCTTCTAATGGCGCGGTTTCTGTTGAGAATCGCAGCTTTTCGCCATTACTCATCACTGCTGTAATCAAGTAATCCATTTTCACAATGAATGTCCGGATTAAAGCTGAGCCGTTCGGTCTGACACGTTTACCTTCCTTGAATTCGAAGGTAATAATCCCCTTCCCGCCGCGACCTTGAATTGGATAGTCTACAACGAGAGATCGCTTCGCATACCCGAGGTCCGAGATCACCAGTACTTCCCCTTCATCCCCATAAATCCACTCAGCTGACACGACTTCATCGTCTTCCTTGAGCTGGATGCCGCGTACACCTGCGGCCGCACGGCCCATCGGGTTTACTTCTTCCTCACGGAAACGAATACTCATGCCTTGCTTCGTGACGAGAAGAATTTCCTTCGTATTGTCACTCAGATGAACATGCAGCACTTCATCTTGCTCGCCAAGCTTACACGCAACGATCGCGTTAGATCGATTCGTCATGTATTCTTTCAGCTCTGTCCGCTTCACTTGACCTTTCCGTGTAACGAACACGAGTGACTTCGTCGGATCCTCGAAACTTTTTACAGGAATAACATTTACAATGCGATCTTCCTTCGCAATTGGAATGACATTCACGATCGCGGTTCCATTCTCTTTCCACTTATACTCAGGAATTTGATGGACAGGCAATAAGTAGTATTGCCCCTTCTTCGTGAAGATCAGCAAGCTCTCGATCGTATTGACATCCAGCAAGAAACGAAGGTAATCGCCATCCTTCAAGCCCGTATTCTCAAGTTCTCCACCCGAACGAGTAAAGGAAAGCTTGCTTGTACGCTTCAAGTAGCCTTCATTGGACAAGGTGACAAGCACATCTTCCGCCGTTACAAGAACTTCAAGATTAACTTTCAGTTCATCGACTTCTCCTTGAATTTCAGAGCGGCGATCGATCCCATATTTCTTGCGAATCTCGCCCATCTCATCTTTAATAACGCCTAGTAGTTTCTTCAAGCTGCCAAGAATCCCGCGCAAGTACGCAATGGTTTTCTCAACATCCTTCAATTCCTTCTCCAGCGTTGTGATTTCCAAATTCGTTAAACGGTATAATTGCAGGACGAGGATCGCATCAGCTTGGCGCTCCGAGAATTGAAACTTCGCTACGAGATTATTTTGTGCGTCCTGACGGTTTTTGGAAGCTTTAATCGTCGCAATAACCTCATCCAAGATATTTAAGGCCTTTACAAGCCCTTCAAGGACGTGTGCGCGATCTTCTGCCTTCTCCAGCTCATACTGTGAACGGAATGTCACTACTTCCTTCTGGTGCTCAATATACGCTTCCAGAATCTCACGAATGCCGAGTTGTCGAGGTGCTTTGTTCACAATGGCAACCATGTTGAAGTTATACGTGACTTGCAGGTCGGTCTTTTTCAGCAAATAGGCCAAAATCCCTTGTGCATCCGCTTCCTTCTTGAGTTCCACTACGATACGAAGTCCATTTCTTCCACTTTCATCCCGAACTTCCGCGATTCCCTCGATTTTCTTCTCCAGACGGATGTTCTCCATCGCGGTTACTAAACGAGATTTCACCACTTGATACGGAATTTCCGTAATAACTATCTGTTGTCTGCCTCCGCGCATTTCTTCAATCGCGGTTTTGGAGCGGATATAAATACGACCTTTACCTGTCCGATACGCATCTCGGATACCTTCTTCTCCCATAATGATGCCTGAAGTAGGGAAATCCGGTCCTTTTACAATCGCCATTAATTCATCTAGTGTAACGTCAGGCTTATCGATCATAGCTGTACAAGCGTCAATAATTTCACGCAAATTATGAGGCGGAATTTCCGTCGCAAATCCGGCAGAGATACCACTAACCCCATTTACAAGCAGATTCGGATATCTGGCAGGCAAGACAGTAGGTTCTTTCGTGGAATTATCAAAGTTATCTTTAAACATAACCGTACGTTTCTCGATATCACGGAGTAATTCCATCGCAATTTCTGATAAACGCGCTTCGGTGTAACGCATAGCCGCAGGTGGATCATCGTCTAATGAACCCCAGTTACCGTGGCCATCTACGAGTGTATGCCCCATTTTCCATGGCTGCGCCATACGAACCATACCATCATAAATGGATGCGTCTCCGTGCGGATGATAGTTACCCATAACATCCCCGACGGTTTTGGCTGATTTCCGGTAAGGCTTATCAGGCGTGTTGCCTGAGTCGTACATGGCGTACAGAACACGACGTTGAACGGGCTTCAAGCCGTCTCGAACGTCGGGAATCGCGCGATCCTGAATAATATATTTGGAATACCTACCGAAGCGATCACCCACGATCTCCTCCAGATAGGCTGGTAAAAACTCTTCTAAAATACCCAATTTCACGTCACCACTCTTTTTGGTCTACTCAACATATTCCGTAAAATCAACATTCTCGATAATCCAGCGCTTACGTGGATCTACTTTATCGCCCATCAACGTGGTCACACGTCTTTCTGCTTTGGCAGCATCTTCAATCTGTACTTGAAGCAACGTCCGGCTTTCAGGATTCATCGTTGTTTCCCATAGCTGATCGGGATTCATCTCGCCTAATCCTTTATAGCGCTGTAGCTCGGTATTTTTGCCGAGTTCTTTGACTACAACGTTTAATTGATCATCAGTCCATGCGTATTTGTGACCTCCGCCCTTCCCTTTTCTCGTTACTTTATAAAGTGGAGGTTGAGCGATATAGACTTTCCCCGCATCAATCAATGGCTTCATATAGCGATAGAAAAAGGTCAACAGAAGGACTTGTATGTGCGCTCCGTCCGTATCGGCATCCGTCATAATAATAATCTTGCCGTAATTCGTCTCTTCTGATTCAAATTCAGAGCCGACGCCTGCACCGATCGCAGCAATAATGGCTTTATATTCTTCATTTTTCATAATATCCAACAGCTTGGCTTTCTCCGGATTCATCGGCTTGCCTTTTAGCGGCAAAATCGCTTGATGCTTCGAATCACGCCCTTGTTTCGCCGATCCACCCGCGGAGTCACCTTCCACGATAAATAGCTCATTCCGTTGCAAATCCTTTGATTGTGCAGGTGTAAGCTTCCCATTCAAGTTCGAGCTCTCGCTCTTCCCTTTTTTCCCGCTTCGTATCTCTTCGCGTGCTTTACGCGCGGCTTCTCTTGCTCTTGATGCTTGTACAGCCTTCTTCAGCATCATTTGTGCGATTTGAGGATTTTCTTCAAGAAAAACGGTCATTTTATCGGACACTACGGCGTCCACGGCACTACGTGCAATAGCACTTCCTAGTTGATCCTTGGTTTGACCTACGAATTCGACATCGCCCATTTTGATATTGATGACGACCATCATACCTTCTCTGAGATCCGTCCCATCGAGGTTTTTATCCTTTTCCTTGAGAATGCCCCCTTTACGGGCATATTCATTCATCACACGCGTGTAAGCTGTCTTAAACCCCGTCTCATGGGTTCCGCCGCCGCGAGTTGGAATCGAGTTTACGAATGAAGCAATCGTCTCTGTATAGCCATCATTGTATTGCAAAGCGACTTCAACTTCAATTTCGTCCTTCTCCGAGGCAAAATGAATGACAGGATGCAGCACGGTCTTCTCTTCGTTCAGAAAGGCTACAAACTGGCTTGCACCGCCTTCATACTGAAACGAATCCACTTTATCTGTACGTTCGTCTTTCAGGTTTACTTGAAGTCCCGAATTCAGGAATGCAATTTCCTGCAAACGCTCAGCTAATGTGTCGTAATTGATCGTCGTTCCGCCTTGGAAGACGCGTTTATCTGGTTTGAAAGTTACTTTCGTCCCTGTACGATTCGTGTTGCCGATAACCTCAAGTCCTGTAACCGGTTCACCAACATGTTCGATCCCTTTATCATCAACCCAATATTCAAAGCGCATCTTGTGCACTTTGCTGTCACGGTTAATTTCTACTTCCAACCATTCGGATAGCGCATTTGTTACCGATGCACCAACGCCATGCAAGCCTCCAGATTTTTTATAGCCTGATCCCCCGAATTTACCCCCTGCATGGAGGATGGTAAATACGACTTGTGGCGTAGGAACACCTGTCTTATGCATGCCTGTAGGAATACCGCGGCCATTATCTTGGACAGTAACCGATTGATCTTTATGTATCGTGACATTAATTTTGGAACAATGCTTTGCCAGATGCTCATCGACTGCATTATCTACGATTTCCCAGATCAGATGATGAAGACCTGAAGAACTGGTACTGCCAATATACATCCCTGGTCTTTTACGAACGGCAACAAGCCCTTCGAGGACTTGAATATCGTCTGCTTCGTAATCTGTCGTGGGTGTCGGGGCTTTCCCTTTCGCAAATTCTAGCTGCTCAGCCATTGGAGCCCTCCTTTATCTCTTTAATCTCTAATTTAAAATATCTTTGCGCGAAAATACCGTAAACGAGACGATAAGCGCTACTACAGTCCATACACTTAGAACACTAAGCGAGAAACCTAAATCCATACCTTGAATAGGTGGGATCCCTCCGGTTAAATACTTCGTCAGGTCCAAATTGACCATAAACAAATATTTAGCCGTTTCCCACGAGGAAACCATGTTCGATAAAATGGTTCCTGATATTAATACGGCAAGCATGACCCCCATACCTGCTGCGGTTGATCGAATTAGTACAGAAAGCATCAGCGACATGATCGCTACGACGATTGCTGTAAACCATACTAAGCCGAATTCCATCAAGAGAAAGAACCATTGATCCACGGCGCGAACACGACTAAAATCGACATCTGCCCCTGACAACTGTATGCCTGTAAAGATCGGCAGGTTCCATCCGTTATAGCCAAAAACAACGCCAGAAATCAAGTAACAAATCAATCCCGTCGACAAAACAGTCAGAGAGGTGAAGAAGATTACGGTAATTAATTTACTCAATAGGATTTTCCAACGCCTGACCGGTCTTGTCAACAATAATTTAATAGTCCCCGTAGAATGCTCAGATGATACGATATCTGCTGAAATGACCATAATAATCAACGGAATAAATAATCCTACGGCATTTTTCACAAATTCACGTGTAAATGTAACCGCATTCGGCGAACTTGGATTCACGTCTTGATCAAGATAATAGTTTGCAATTTGAATTTGAACGCGAAGTTGCTGCTTCCACTCATCCGGCGTTCGTGCGGAACTAAGACGTTTTTCCCAGTCGGTTACTTTCTGCCGCTGATCCGCCTTCCAATCCGATGTACCAAATTGCTTCTGTGTATGTTGAGCAACTCGCATTTGAGCATAAGTGAACATGGGAATTAAAGCAAGAAGAATAAGTAGAATGACATAAAATCGCTTTTTCTTAATCATTTTGATCATTTCATTTTTAACTAAAGCATAGAGTCCTGTCAATTCATTCACCTTCTCCTACTCGATTCGTTCCCCTTCGGTTAGACGCAAGAACAAATCTTCAAGTGTTGGATTTTTGATTTCTACGGCATACAAGCTAATTCCTTGTTCGATTAGAAGTTGACTTAGCTTAGGAATGTCTTCTTGATTCATTTGAGTTGAAATCTGCATAACCGATGTTGGTAAGTTAGATAGATTATCCGTTTCTACCGCTATGGCTGAAATCACGAACTCAGAAGATTGCAATACGCGCTGCGCTTGTTCCCCAGGTGAAACCGTCCATACCACCCTACCACCTTGCGCAATAAGTTCATCTACCGCACCAACTTGAATCACTTCGCCATGACTAATAATCGCTACGCGGTGACACATTTGCTGAAGTTCGCTGAGCAAGTGGCTGGAAACGAATAAACTAAGTCCATCCGCAGCTAATCGTTGGATAAACTCCCTCATTTCTTTGATACCTTGTGGGTCAAGTCCATTTGTAGGCTCGTCCAAAATCAATAAACTAGGTCGCCCTAATAAAGCTTGTGCAATCCCTAACCGTTGACGCATTCCGAGCGAATAGGTACGCACTTTATCATGAATCCTCTGATCCATCGAGACTATCTCCACGACTTCTCTAATCCGATTATCATCGACATCAGGAAGCATCCGGGCAAAATGCTCGAGATTTTCCCAACCTGTCAGATAGGAATAAAGTTCTGGATTTTCAACGATACAGCCCACTTTTCTCATCGCTTCGTCATGTTCCTTATGAACATCAAATCCACAGATTTGAATGGTCCCTTCCGTAGGACGAATCAGATCCACGAGCATACGAATTGTCGTTGTTTTGCCTGATCCATTTGGCCCAAGGAATCCAAATATTTCACCAGCATATACGTCAAAGGAAATGCCTTTGATAATCTCTTTGTTTTTGATGCTTTTCTTAAGATTATTGACAGATAAAACGATTTTAGGCGTTGCTGCTATAGCCATAGCATGTCCTCCCTATTTTAAAATTTGGACGATCCGATCCGCGATTCGCTCATAGCCATCCCCATTCGGATGAAAATGATCGGCAGAAGATAAATATTTGATCAAATTTTGCTCAAATAGGTCGTAAGTAGGAACAATGAGCATCTGTGGATATTGATTCGTTAGTTTAAACACGCCGTTATTCCAGCGTTGCACGGTTAAGGATCCCTGTCTCGATGGATCAAGATCTAGAAATGGGTGATACAAACCGATATATAAGAGCGTTGCTTTAGGATTCGCTTGATTTATAGACGCAATGATTTTCTCCATTTTAGCTAATGCTGGGTCTACACGTTTCTCTGCTGCTTCAGGATTAAATTCAGTCTGATTATCTCCTTTAAACAGCCCGTCCCCACCAGCAAAAATATCATTCCCACCGATCGTTAGCAAAATGATATCCGCTTCCGCTAACGCATCTTGTGTTTTCTTCAATGCTAAATCAGCAAGAAGCTGATCACTTTTGTACCCAGGAATAGCAAGATTATTAAGTACAAAGACGGGTTTGCCACTTGCTTTTTCCAGCTTTTCACGGACACGTCCGACATAGCCTTTGCCCGTATTGTCGCCAGTTCCAGCTGTGAGTGAATCCCCGAGTGCAACAATTTGCAGCTTGGAGCTGCTTTCAATAACGGATGGTTTCGTAGGTGCCGGAGTAGCTAGTTGCAAATCTCCAGACGCTTTAGGAAACCATATTTGATTCGCCGCGTACGCAAAGCCAACAGCGAAAACAATTGTAGAAATTGAAGCGGTTAAACCAATGGCACCCCAGATGAAGCGAGATGATTTCAATGCTGTCCCCTCCTGCGAATAATTGGCATATTTCCAATTTAAGATTATAGCTTCTCGTCAAATTTTGCAAACATTGTACAGATTAGGCGGTTTCACGGGATGTTAGTGCAGCATGCTCACTATTCTGATTCTTATGGACAAGTCGATTTCATCGGTTAAAAGCACGTTACATCCCACCTTTTCGGGTGACTGGTTGATTGAGATATCTGGTGATGGAGGGTGTGTTACCAAAAAACTGGAAAACTCCTTCTATTCCCGACTATTCCACCTCCATTTGGAATTTAGATGGAAATAATGCAGCTATTTGACTATTTTTTCACCAAAATGGCGTAAAACCTTGAAAATAACTGTAGATTATACAGCAATTCAAATTCAAACGATGATTCGATTAAAATTAGATGTATGTTTTCCAGCTAATGTGTCCCAGAGCACGATTATCCTAGCAAAGGGTAGCACTCAAATACAGAACATTAACCCACAGGCATTAATGACCGTAGATATGGCAAAAAAGCAGCCTAACCCTACAAAAGGCTGGCCGCTTCCTATACATTTATTTACTATCGAGGTTTAACAATAATTTGGATTGAATATCGAGCTGTTTATCAATGGAAACAGGGTCACCAGGGAAGATTTCACTCGTATTCAATTGATAAACATGATTATTTTTAACAGCAGTCAAGCTCTTCCAGACCGGGTTATCCGTCAATTCTTTCAGACGAGCCGAGCTATTCTCCCCTGCGTTAGCAGTCAAGAAAATATAATCTCCAGCATAATTCGGGAGCGTTTCTAAAGAGATTTCAAGAAAACTTTCATTTTTGTCGAGCATCTCCGTTTTAATTGATTTCGGCGGTGATAGCTTAAGCGCTTCATACAAATTGTAGCCTCCTCTACCGAAGTTTTTGCCATATACAACCGTTTGTTTCGCCCATAGCTCCATAATTGAGAATGTTTTATCGGGACCGATCACTTTGGAAATTTGTTCACGGTATTGTGTTACTTTCGCATTATATTTGCTAATCCATTGCTCGGCTTCTTCCTTTTTCCCTACAATATCCCCAATGTCGCGCAACTGTCCAAGCACATCCTTCGAATCTGCTCCACCATAAGATAAAATAATCGTTGGTGCTATTTTTGCTATTTCATCATAAATTTTGGCAGCTGCTCCGCCATCTTGCAAAATAATCAAATCCGGATTTAGCGTCAGAACTTTTTCCTTGGAAATTGGGCTTCCTACGTTTTCAACTGCAGCAGCAAGCTCTTTCAAGAATGCAGCGTCAAACTGATAGGATGCAGCACCTACAGGTTTTACTCCAAGTGCTAGTAAATGCCCCATGAATTGATCCACAACTATTCGTTTCGGATTTGTAGGGATCATCACTTCATGTCCAAATTTATCTTTGTATACACGTGTTGATGGCACTGAAGTACTCGGTGTCGCGGTACTAGCAACAGCAACCGCTGCCGAAGTATTCGCAGTAGTTTCTTCTTTTTTAGCCCCACAAGCTGTTAAAATAGATGAAAGCAACAGTAATGATCCTACTACAGTGAAGATGAATTTCTTTGTAAACATCGGTAATGCCTCATAGGAATGCGCCCCCTTGTGTCCGCCTCTTATTTGTAATAATGATTCTCATTATCATCAAATGGAGTATAACCGATAAATAACCTAACTTGAAATAGACAATCGTGCTTTATTTTCATGTACAATTATGCCTTCATGATCGTTGCAACTTCTTTCAGGAAACGTTCTTGCGTGTAGGCAGAGTATTCAAACCATAGCCAAGGAGAGATACATGTGACTGCTTGATTTCGAACCGCTTTGAGCTCATTCCAAGCGTTATTCTTCTTCAGTCGTTCCCAATTTTCCTGTGTGCTGTTCCCGTTCGTGAACATGACCATCAGTCGTTCAGCATCACAATCTGCCAATTCCTCCAGTGTAACAAGCGTATGCGAAGTTGATGCCCCAATCCCTTTGGGTATTTTGATACCTAAATCTTGATACAACACACTAGCAATCGATCTCTCACCATATACATAGATGTGCTCCTCCGAAATTTGAACAATGAGAACAGTGTCATCTTTGAACACATCATTCACATGCTCTCTAACCTTAGCCACCTTACGAGCATAGTCTTCGAGCCAAATCTCTGCTACATCTTCAATACCTAGAAATTGTGCGATTAATCGCAAATGTGTTCGCCAATCATTCGAAAGCCATGGTACGAAAAAAGCCGGCGCAACTTCCTGCAATTTCTCCTGTTCCTCCGCAGGGATGAAATGATCGATACCTAAGATGTAATCTGGCTTTGATGCTTGGAGCGCTTGCCGATTAAAGTCATAATCATGACTCAATGGCGTAACAATGTCATATTGATATTTCCTGCGATACATATCCGTCCAGTAATGATCCATGGGTGCTGCAAAAGGGACAATTTTCAATGCTAAAAGTTGACCAATGTTCGGAAAACTGTACGCGGCTACTTTGCGTTGTTTATTTTTCATATAAGTGGCAGGTGGAATACCTACTTGCTGTTTAAATTTTCGAATAAAGTAATATTCGTCCTGATACCCAACTTGCTTCGCTATATCACGCAGCTTCATTCTAGGATTTTCCATTAGCACTTTGGCCTGATTAATTCTAAGCTCTGACAAATAATCCATAACACTTACTCCATTCAATTGCTTGAAGCTGCGCATATAATAATAACGGCTCATGCCAGCCATCTCGGCTAACTCCTCAATTGTCATTGGAAGATGAGAAAATTGCTCTAAATAGTCCATGGTGCGCTTCACCGATAGGTTAGAATCCCCTTCTGTGTTAGGTGCTTGTCCATCTTCCAGAATACGGCATAACAGCTCTTGAAATGCCGCTTGAGCACGCATTCGTCCTAATGCCTCTACAGATTGCCAAATCTCTAAGTCTTCCATTCCCTCGTTTGCACCACCATGCTGATTAAGTCATTCTACTTATTTTAAATGATAACCATTCTCAATGTCCATATTGATTTTCCTTTGCATCGCACAAAAAAGCTGCCAACCACATTCAAGTGGCTAAGCAGCTTCTCTTCTTCATACCTACACAGCATCCTGCAAAAATTTATACTGAGCTTGGATCAAACCGTAGTAGATCTTCTGTTCCAACATGAGCTCATCGTGATTGCCAATTTCCATCATGCGGCCGTGATCAAGCACGACGATTTTGTCCGCATTACGAATCGTTGATAGACGATGGGCCACAATAAAGGACGTACGACCTGCTAGGAGTGTCTTCAGTGCTTCTTGGATTTTGAGCTCCGTATCTGTATCAATGCTAGCTGTCGCTTCATCCAGAATAAGTACACGTGGATTAGCGAGTAACGCTCGTGCAAAGGAAATCAATTGACGCTGACCCATCGACAGGATGTTACCGCGTTCTTGCACTTCCGTATCGTACCCATTTGGCAGCTGTACAATAAAATCGTGCGCATGGACGGCCTTCGCGACCTGCTCGATCTCATCATCTGTCGCATTTAACCGACCAAAGCGAATGTTATCACGTATCGACCCGGAGAAAATAAATGTATCTTGGAGCACGACACCGATTTGAGAGCGCAGACTTTGGATCGTGACTTCACGAATGTTGTGACCATCGATCTCAATGCGTCCTTCATTCGGGTCATAGAAGCGACAAAGTAAATTCATAATCGTACTTTTCCCTGATCCGGTATGGCCTACCAAAGCGATAGATTGTCCGGCAGTTACATCCAAATTGATTCGATTCAATGCTGGACGTCCAGGCTCATACTCGAATACAAGATCTTTGAACTTCACATTTCCTTCAACTGTAGGTAAATCCTTCGCACCTTCGATTTCAGCAACCGTTGGTTTCTCATCGATAAATTCGAAAATCCGCTCAGCCGAAGCCATCGCAATCAATAGCTGCGAGTACATTTGCCCCAGGCGTGTAATCGGCTCCCAGAAATAACCGATGTAAGTCGCAAACGCAACTAGTAAACCAACACTGATTTCCTCCGTTTGAATCAAATGCGCACCTAACCAGAATAAGATGAAATAACCAATCGCACCTGTAATTTCAATGAGTGGTCCAAAAGATTGATTCAGCATGGAAGCACGATTCCAGGACAATCGATTGGTCATATTCATTTTGGAGAAGAACTGAATGTTCTCTTTCTCCTGTGTGTAGGCCTGTGTGACTTTAATCCCTTGAATACACTCATTCAGATGGGCATTCAATCGGGATTGTTTCATCGTAACATCTTGCCAAGAGCGACGGATTTTGGTCCGAAGCTTTGTCGATATGATAAACATAATGGGAACCGTTACAATGATTGATGCACCTAATTTAAAATTAAACGATAACAAAATAATAATAATACCTATCAATTGAACAACGTCGATCAATAAGTTGACGACACCATTCGTAAATAAATCCTGCAATGAATTGACATAGTTCGTTACACGAACAAGCACAGACCCCGCTGGTCTAGTATCGAAGAATCGAAATGAGAGCTTCTGAATATGACTGAAAAGGTCATGGCGGAGGTCGTAAATGACACGTTGCCCGATCATGTTCGTATATTTGATGCGGAATGTATTCGCAAGCCATTGAATAAGATAAACACCTAGCATTATACCAACAATGAGAAAGAGCAGGTTCTTATCTTTGGGTATAATGGCATTATCAATCGCTTTACTGATGAGAAGTGGAACTGTCAATTTCGTAATCGCGCCTAAAAGCATCATAGTTATGATAATCGGCAACATTTGTTTACGATAAGGCTTCATATAACCAAACAAACGTTTTAATTGGCCCCAGTCAAAAGGCTTTTCGATTAGTTCATCATCTTGATAAACAAAGCGGTGCCCTGTTTGAGAATCTGGATTGGTTGAAGCTGCATCAGCTTGCTTCGATGTAGTACTCAATTTGCCAACCTTCTTTCTGGTTTAGCGATTGGATTTACTTTGGCATCTATGGATTCCTGAGAAGAACCTTCTTCACGGCCAACAGCTGCTTGGTTCTGTGCCGTTTGATTTTGCGGTCCGTCTGCATATTGAATGTCATACGTTTGACGGTATAAGCCGTCTTGCTGTAAGAGTTCTTGATGCGTACCTCTTTGGATGACTCTTCCTTTATCAAGTACAATAATTTCATCCGCGTGTTTCAATGAAGAAATCCGGTGAGCGATGATAAACGTCGTACGTCCTGCCATAACTTCACCAAAACCAGCTTGAATCTCATGCTCAGTTTCCATATCAACCGCGCTCGTGGCATCATCTAATACGAGAATTTTCGGATCTTTGATCAAGGCTCTTGCGATCGCAATCCGCTGCTTTTGTCCACCAGAAAGTCCAAGTCCACGTTCACCAACTAAGGTGTCATAGCCTTCAGGCAGCTCCGAAATGAAGTCATGTGCTTTGGCTAATTTAGCTGCTCGGATAATCTCATCCATCGTTACATCTTTGCGGCCATAAGCGATATTGTTACGAATAGTTGATGAAAATAAGAACGTTTCTTGGAAAACTGTTGAAATTTGGCTACGGTAGCTTTCAAGCTGCAAGGATCGAATATCCTTCCCATCCAGCATGACCTTACCTTCTTTGACGTTATAAGCTCTCATGAGCAGTGAAATCACGGTAGTCTTCCCAGAACCTGTGCTTCCTAGAAGCCCAATTACGGAACCTGGAGGTGCATCCAAAGTAAAATCATACAGAGCCGGCTGTTTCTCTGGATACGCGAAAGTTACATGATCGAATCGCACATGCCCATCAACCTTTGTTAGGGCTGCCGCGTTTTCGCTATCTTTGACATGCATGTAGTGATGTAGAACTTCTAGAATTTTTTCACCAGATGCTTTCGTTTGTGTAAAGTTATTAATGTGAAAACCAAGTCCCCACATCGGACCGATTATGTACCAAATGAGACTAAAGCAGGCTACCAATTCACCTAGTGAAATCGTCCCGTCAATAACCATGTATCCGCCAGCACCGAGCAAAATAACAACACTCAAGTTCGCTAGAATTTCCATGATTGGAAAATACTTGGCCCAAATCCCTGACGATCCAATATTCATGGACTTATAATCTTCATTGCGTGCTGCAAACTTGGCAACCTCATGGGGTTCGCGAGCAAAAGATTTAACCGTCCGTACACCTGTAATATTTTCCTGAACAGCCGTCGTCATCGTGCTAAGGGACTGACGTACCATCCGGAAAGCAGGGTGAATTTTGCCTTCAAAGCGTACTGCCGTAAATGCCAGAAACGGCATCGTGATCATCGTAAGTAAAGCTAACTTCCAACTGATGGAGAACATCATGGCCATTCCGAAAACGAGCATCAACAACACATTCAGAATTTGCGCGAAGCCAAAACCAATAAATTGGCGAATCGCTTCTAAATCAGCTGTCAACCTGGACATTAGATCTCCCGTTCTAGCTTGATCGTAATACTGAAAAGATAAATATTGCAGCTTTTTGTAAAGCGCATTCCGTAAGTGGAATGCAACACGGTTTCCTAAACGACCCCCGCATAAACCATGTAAGAACTGAAACATCCCTTTCGTAGAAACGACTAGAACAACGATCAGTGCCAAGCGCGGCACCAGGTCAAATTGCTTCTTGGTGATGACTTCGTCAATCAAATAGCGAAGTAAATTGGGGTACACCAAGCCGAGCGCGGTAGCGATTGCAAGACATGCAATAGCTCCAAAAAACAGTTTTTTCTCTGGCCAAAAATATGGCTTCAGTTGCCTGAATACATCCACTTTGGGCCCTCCTTAAAAGGATAGATTTGAAACGCTTATAATGTGTGAACACTTTATGAATCTTAACACCATCACTATATGTGAGCAATTCGAGGATACTCGGATTTAAACGCTTAATTAGGCATAAATTCACAAAATCATGTAGTAATCCCCCCTATTCTTTTAAATCATCGGGATAACCGCCATTGAAAGCCCTTACATGAGCAATCCAAAAAAAAGGGCAACTAAGTTCCGAAGAACCTAGTCACCCTTTTGTTTAATAGCTAAACAAATGCCTTCAACTGATGCTGTTTAGATATGAGTTCATCCAAATCAATCTTCATTTGGAGTGCATCGCGAAGCCCTTCTGCGTGCTCTTTGACCTGTTGCTCCATGATCGATTTCTGAGCAAGCAACCAATTTTCCAATTGGATACCGTAAGCTTTTTCCAGCTCACTTGTTTGCCCTTCGATGAACGCAACAACTGGCGCATTGATCCGATTCTCTAATTCGGCTTTCAACTTGCTTTTACCATCACCCTCGAAAAATTGCTTCGCATTCTTGAAATAACTCTGAAGCAGCTTTAAGCTCACTTCCGATGCCTCAAGCTTCGTTGTCACCTCCGGCGTCACAAACGCATTAGACTCATACGCAGCTTTCTCAAAGCCTTCCAGGAGCAAGGTTAATTCCTCACCCCAGCGATTCATCCGCTTAGTGCTGATAAGATTCATACGATTCTCTACACGCAGTGTAGTGGCCAGTACTTCTTGGGATAGATCATGCCCAATCATCCGTAACAGTTCATTCCATGCGAATTGAAGTGCAACTTTGGGATCTTTGGCCTCATCACGGAACGTAGATGGATTGAAAGCAAAATTATAGAGCTCCCCAAACCGATACATCGTCCGTTGTTTGACATAATACATCAACTCTTGAATTTCTTTTTTCAATTCCTTCAGCTCAGCATCATATCGCGTATCATCAAGTAGATCTAAGCCCTGTTGTTCCGACTCGTCCAGCATAATTAACTGCAGTCTACGTTCTTCCTCACCCGATTGTGCGCGCTCCAGCCACTTCTGCATCGTGCCAATTGCTCGATGCAGCTCCAAATTAGCCGAATGAATAGCTACATCACTCAGCTCATTCAAAGTGAACTGAACAAATTGCTGTTCAAATGGTTGAATACCCGATTGTGCGATTAAGTTTTCATTGCCATTGATTTTGCCTTCAGCAGCCAAATAACTGGATATCGGATAAATGCGCGGATGACGAATGCCATGCTGCACTAAATTCGTTTCCACATGCTTCACGACGCCTGCAAGCTCCTCTGAACTTGCCGCCAAATCCGACGCGTTGACGATGAAAAACATTTTATCCATTTCAAAACTATCCTTAACACGGCCTAACTGAAGGAGAAACTCGCGGTCTGCCTGGGAAAAAGCATGATTATAATAAGTGACGAAAAGAATGGCATCTGCATTTTTAATATAGTTAAAAGCGACACCCGTATGTCGAGCATTAATTGAATCTGCTCCTGGTGTATCCACAAAAATGATCCCTTGATCCGTCAATGGATTGGAATAATATAATTCAATAAACTCTACAAAGCAGGACTTATGTTCTTCCGCAACATAACCTGAGAACTCATCTTTGGTGATTCGCAGTTCGGTCCCCAATTGCCCTGAGGCTGCTTCCCAACCTTTCTCAACGGCTTTCAGGAATGAGAAATGCGGTTTTCCTTTGGCTGTCACGTCAGCAGGTGAAAGCTGGCTAATCCGCTTCAAAGCACTAGTCATATCCGACGCTTCTACACCAAGAATTTGAAGCGAGTATAGAACATCCTCTAAGATCGCATCTGCTTTCTTCATCTTCACTTTAGCCGTGCCATGCGGCCAGCCTTCCGTTGGCGGCATGATCTTGTTGATCGCCGCCGTCGTCGGATTCGGCGACACTGGCAATACCCGTTCACCAATCAACGCATTGGCGAACGAAGATTTACCTGCGCTGAACGCACCAAACAGCGCAATCGTGAACGTCCGCTGGCGCAGACGGTCCGCTTTCTCGCGCATGGAGCGCGCAAGAGATCGCATCGACGGCAGCCCGTCGATGATACTCGAAGCCGCCTGTAAGTCGGCGGCCTTGCGCTCCATGCGCTTGCCGTGTTCACCCGAGGAGAACACGGATGACGGCACTGCGGACGTTTCGGCTGCCACTGTGGAGGCAGCCGCGTCCGTGCCTGCTGCCGCCGAAGCAGTCGCGGCGGCTTGCAGGATCGTCCCCATGGAGGTCACGTGCAGGTTAGCCCCGCTCAGCGGGGCTGCTGCCGGCTCCTCCATGGCCGTGTACTGCTGCGCATCCGGCAGCGCCGGCGCAGATGGTCTTTCCCAGCTGGCCATGCGCAGCAGCTGGGTCTCAGCCGCCGCCTCGGCTTCCTCGAGGCGGGCGAGCTCGCGGCTGGCGCTCAGCCGGCCGCTTAGGGCCTGCAGCTCAGCCGCTAGCGCAGCGGCGGCTGCACGTGAGTTATCGCGGACCGATGCCGCGATGATGTCGATCACCGCAAACGCTAGTTTGCGGTACTGCAGCTTCAGTTCGCCAGCTAGCTGCTTCATGTAGTTCAGCGTATACTCGCCGCCAAACGTCGCTCCTGTATTCACCTGTGATCCGATCAGTGCACCAGTAACTTCGACTTTCAACGCTTCAATCTGTGCAATTAACGCAGCATCATGTTGACCTTGCTCGCTTGCTGCCTTTTTCAGGGCATCTCGCAAATGCCAATCCAGCTGTGCTTCTACTTGCTCTGCCAAATCGGCCTGAAACGCTGTCAGCCGTTTCTCTTGCTCTGCAGAGGTCTTTGCTGCGCTCGAGAAAAATCCAACCTTAAATCCGGGTTTACGGCTATCCAGATAGGCATGTGCGTAATCACGCGTTAGTGCTGGCGTGATATTGGCATTTTCAATGATCGCGCCAACTTCCTTGCGTAGTAGGGTTGTCAACGTTTCTGGCAGGCTATTCAATGTATTCAGCTCGTCTTGCTTTGTCACTGCCAACAATTGAACGTCCTCAACATCGCCTTCCTCGTTAATCGATTCCAGCAATTCTGCCTTCTGCGGTTCATGCTGCTCCGCCAACCATTTGCTGTGTTCAGCTGCCAAATAACGTGCTGATGCATCAATACTATAGCTTCTCAAGATATCACCGCGCTCGATAAGACGGCTTAGCAACCACTGCAACTTAGCGTACTCATTATGTGGATGAGCTGGCTCCTTCATCGTCACAAACAACAAATCATCAGGCTCAATGCCCCAATTTAAAAACGCTTGCTTCGTTCCGCTTTGGTACTGCTCGAAAGGAAGTTCCCATTCCTTATGCTTATCAATCATATTAACAATGAGATAGAGCGGTTTCCCCCACTCTTTCATTTTCTTTGTGAACGCTAAATTCACTTCGGATTGCACATGGTTATAGTCCATGACATAGAACACCACATCCGCTAAATGTAAAGCCGATTCAGTAGATTGATGATGCGCATCATCTGTAGAATCAATACCCGGAGTGTCTAGCAAGGCTGTATCTTCACCGAGAAAGGGAATAGGGTAGCTAATCTCAACAGTTTCGATATCCGTTCCGTTCACACAATAGGCCTCTAACTCGCTGAGTGGAATAGTTGTCGTTTTCCCTTGCGGGTTGACCTGCCCATCATGGCTGCGATGTGTTACATGCGCACCAGGTTGCCCATTGCGAATACTTACAATATTAGCACTCGTTGGAATTGGACTTGATGGTAACAAAGCTTGACCGCACAGCTGATTAATAAGTGTTGATTTCCCGGCAGAGAAATGCCCGCAGAACGCAATATTCATCCGTCCACTATCGAGCTTCTCCAGCAATTGCCCCATTTTCGAGGCATTATCGCCATCACCTGCATGCCTTAGCACTTGCCCCATCTTCTTAAGCGCATCCGGCATGACCGTGATGCTTCCAGCTACTAATTGCGTCATTCGTTCATTCCGCTCCTCTATGAGTTGTTCGTTATTACTACTTCACAGCTATACAGAAAAAAAATCTCCCAAAGGGAGATTCTGGACTTACGTGAGGGCGATTTTTTCTTTTTCCGGTAGGAAAATTTCAAAAACGTCACGATGTTGAAGAATCGTAATATCCGAATCCTTCACTTTCATCACAACAACCTCGGATTTTGTTTTCATTTTGTCTATGTAATTCTGAGGAACCTCACCGGATTCACTGACAGTTACACCTTCAATGACTTTTTCCTCATTATCGGCTAGCGGTGTGTTAATTACTTGCTCATAAATATCGGAGAACAATTCGAAGCTATTGGTATATACGGCGATGCATTTCATTTCAATCCCATCCTTTGTCAGCATTTCATTTGTTTGTAATAGTTTTCCTAGTTGGTTGTGGTTTCATACGCTTCTTCCCCTCACGACATTTGTCCAATAGAGGACAGAAGGTGCAATTGGGGTTCTGTGCCTTACAGTGATATCGACCAAAGAAAATGAGTCGATGATGTGTTTGCGTCCATTCGTCTCGAGGAACTTTCTTCATTAGCTTCTTTTCAACTTCCAGCACGGAATCATCCATGCCTACAAGTCCTAATCGCTTAGAGACTCGTTCCACATGCGTGTCAACCGCAATCGCCGGCACGCCGAAAGCGTTCGATACAACGACATTTGCTGTCTTACGTCCAACACCTGGCAATTCAACCAACTGCTCATGCTTCTCAGGAATTTCACCACCGAACTTGTCCAGTAGCAATTGACACAGCTTATGAATATGACTAGCCTTGTTACGAAATAATCCAATCCTCCGAATATCTTGTTCCAATTCCTCTAACGGAACGGCCAAGTAGTCTTCTGGGCGCTTGTATTTCGCAAACAAGTCTTTAGTAACCTTATTCACGGTTTCATCCGTACACTGAGCCGATAGCAATACAGCAATCGTTAATTCAAATGGATTACTGTGGTTCAACTCACAATGCGCATCCGGATATAGCTCACCGATCGTATCCAGAATATGTCTTACTGTCTTCTGTGTCATAGCTGATCTTCCTTAGGGTCGTAATATTCTTCAGTTTAGCGAATTGTTAGGTCATAATCAATCCTTGAAAGCGTCAAAATGCGAACATTTTCTAAAAAATAAACATTTTTTTTTGAAAATTAGTAAAAAACCGTCTGAAAGAGAAGATACGCTTCTCAATACAGACGGTTGTCCTCTAACTTTTGTTCAAATTTCTACTTTTCAATCTCAACAATTTTATCGTCAAGGATGTAGAGATTCAATTGATCGCCAGCTACATAGGAGGTCAGTGGTACAACTGAAGAACCGCTATGGAAGTATGCTCTAGGGAACAAATTGAACGAAGTCCGATCCCCTGAACTAGTAGCTTTCATATATACTTGATTCAACGTAGAGCTATATTGATCAAACTCCCGTTTAGAAGCTACTGCGACTTGAATAAGCAATTTATCATTGATATCCTTCATCAATTGAACGCGATCCCCCACTTTAATGGAGGAGAAGCTCAAATCCACGCCACCATTTAACTTCACACTGTAATTGCTGCCTGCATTAATAACTTGACTTTTACCTGTAAAATCTTGAACAGTCAAGCTCGTGCCTGCTGCATTCACAGCAGTTACTTTACCACGAATCGGTGTTATCAACTCTGCCCTGGTAATTGAAAGACCTTTGAATGTCAATTTCACATAGTCGTCAATCGCCAAATCAGCGAACACTGCACTAGTGCCATCAGCTTTTACAAGGGAAACACCATCTAATGCGATCGTATAGTTCGTATTCGTGCCATCCATAAACGTAGCTTGTTTCAAATTCGTATTAGTTAAAAGGGTTTTGTATACTTTCGTATTCGTAGTGACAATTTTAGTCACTGTCGTTTGATCATAACTGAGCAGAAGACTTACCTTATCGCCCACTTTCAAGTCAGCAAGCGTACTGTTCGGCTTATTTGCAACTTCAACGATAGGTGTGAAATTTAGCTTAAAGGTTAAACTTTGCCCACTATCCGTTTTCAACGTGACATCATTGGTTTGTGAATTCAATTGTGTTAACACGCCATCCAACTGAGAAGACATTTGAATACTCAACACTTTTTTATTAGAAACGAGAACATCTACATATTTACCAGGAGTAAAAATACCATTAAAAGAGCTAAACGGCAATTTACTGCCATTAAACGTGATTGAAATACCATCGTTTAGAATAAAAGCATTGGGGTTTCCAGCATTATCTGTAACTGTTAAAATTTTGGATGAGTCCTTATAATCAATGATTTTAGCAAAATATAAATTCTCAATGGAGCGATTTATTACGGTAATCGTTGTAACCTTATTGTTCAAAACATCTAGCTTTAATTGATCACCAGCAGCCAGATCATAAATACTTGCGTTCGTTAAACCATTAATAACCACGCTAGTATTATTACTCAATTCAAAGACATCCACAGTCTTGCCAGAAGTTTTATTGATCAAAATCGTAGAATGATCGTCTGTAAATTGTTTAAACGTCCCTTCTACACTCGTACCAACATCCGCTTGCTTTTTGACGATAATCTTCACGATTTCACTATTCTTGACCGTGTATTCAACCGTATCACCAACATGGATGGCATCTACACTAATTAACGTGTTATCTGCAAGTGTCGCTACTAGATTACTAGAGAAACCATATGTCTCTGGTTCGCCAGTAGCGGAACCAAGCAGCGTCAATTGCATAGCCTCTTTATTTAACGTTTGAATATCACCGACCGCTGTTTTGTTCACTGGAATTTGTTTTACAACGATGGATGTATATTTGTCACTGTCTACAAGTTGACTTTTACGAATTTGAATCGTGCTGCCCGCGACGATTTCACCTAAGCTAAGTCCACGCCCATCGCTATCAGTTACAGCGACATCTGACGCTAAATCATAGCTTTCATAATCATCTAAGGTCGCCTTCATCGTTGACAGATTTAACTTCAACAACTGACCTTCATGTATGTCCATGTGCAATTCATCACTTAGAATTTCTACATAATAAGCTGTACCGTTTACTTGAACAATGGAGATTTCATATGTTTCTTGCAGAACTTTAGGTGCAATTGCAACATCATCTTTGTTTCCGAAAAATACGGTATTGGGCGAAATCTTATATGTACTCGTATTTCCGTCTTTATCCATTAGACCAATGCTTCCGCTCGTTAGGCTAGTCAAATAGCCCTTCTTAGCACGCTCTGGCAAAGTAAGTGAATCCTTTTGAGAACGACTTAGGAAAGCCGCCATTTGCGCACGTGTTACAGCGCCTTTCGGTTGAAAAGAACCATCTTCAAAACCGTCAACGATTTTGAGAGCTACCGCTGCATTAATAAACCCTAATGCACTGCTGCTAATCTGCGTATTATCTGTGAATGATGTTGCTTTACTCGATAAGCTTTGTGCGAGACTAGCTTTGCCAATCGCACGGATGACGACTTCAGCTACCCATTCTCGCGTCGCTTTTTGTTGTCCCCAATTGCCAACCGGCTTCGTACCTTGTGTTCTTACCTTTTCTTGCTCTGTTGAAATCAAGCCTTTTTGTAAGGCTAGTGCTACGTAGTTACGAGCATATTTATCAACTAACATGAAGTCAGGAAATACCGTTTCAGAATTCAAATTATCGACATCGGATTGTAATCCCATCATCCGTGTCGCCATAATTAATACATCTTGTTGCGTTACCGAAGTTTCTGGTGAATAAATACCATCTCCAACTCCCTCAATAACTCCTTCCAAAGCAAGCTTGGAAATATGACGGATCCCCCAGTAGTTACTACTCACATCGTTAAAAGATAAACGTACATTCGCATTAGCGGCTGTTGTTGAAGTTGTTGTAGTTGTAGTAGTATTCACGGGTGCTGCAAGGACTGGCGTACCTGCTAGACTTGTGATGATCAATGAGCTTACGATAGCACTCGCCAATTGCTTATTTTTCATATTCAAATTTAACTCCTCTTCAGTTCCTAATTAGTTAGGTCGTTTAATTGGGTATGGAAGCTCCAAGTGTCCCATTAAACTATCAACTTGCTTACCATCTTTAAGGATATACAATGTTTTTACTTCAGGGAATTGAAAAATGGTTTTCTTCAGTGCTTGTAGGAATAACTCTTCCCCAGGGGCCCCCAATTGCGTTTTGGGACCGAATGTCATGTCCAGCTTTATTTCACCTTTGACGCTATCAAATTTCACACTTGTAAATTTCAAATCATCGAATAAGGGAATAGCCTTCGGATCATCACTTTTCTGAAGTGCTTTAAGAGCAGCCTCATACGCATCAGAATCCTTCACAACACTCACCGTGACCACTTTTTCAACGAGCTTCATTTCATCTTGGTCACTGTAATAAGCTTTGACCTGCAACTGCTTCTGAGGCGCAGCTGTAGGTTTCGGTGTAATTGTTGGTATGGATGTTGCAATCGGTGTAGATGTTGTTTGCGGTGCCGTTGTAGCGGCCCCAGATAATTGAACTTTCTGGCCACAAGCCGTAACAGACAATGTGATGGCACTTACAAGGAGCGCTCCTTGAACTAGGCGACTTGTTTTGTTCATCTTATTCACTCCTTAGCATTATGCCTAGACAGGCTAGCCTATTTTGATCCGCTTGATGGTCTACATATTTACTTAAGGTTTAAATATTCCTTAATAGCGGCAACAAGTGAAGCAGCTAATTTGTCCTGGAATGCCTCTTTGTACATCGCAGATTCATCATTCTTATTGGACAAATAACCAACTTCAAGCAAGACTGCAGGCATACTCGTTTTGGTAATAACGCGGAAGTCTGCTTGACGAACCTTTCGATCAGCAAACCCAGTAGCTGGAACAGCGTACTTATGAATCACGTTGGCGAAATCTAAGCTCTCGGGCCTGTTATAGTAGGTTTCCGTTCCTGATACAGTTGCTTTGGCACTATTTCCGTGAATTGATAGAAAGAGGTCTGCTGAAATATCATTGGCAAAAGAAACACGATCATCTAATGGAATGAAAGTATCATCAGAACGAGTCATCAGAACATGCACCCGCTTATCTTTCGCTAATAGTGCTTCTACCTTCTTCGCTGTAGAGAGTGTAAATTCCTTCTCATGCTTACCTGTAATGGAGAGTGCACCAGGATCGTTGTCACCGTGACCGGCATCGATGATAACCGTTAACTTCCTCTCACCTATCGAAGCTTTCCATTGATTAGGAAGTTTGGACGGAATCGTCTGGTACTCCGTAGGCGCGTTCAAATCCAGAATAATTCTCACTGTTGCTGGATTATCGTTAAAATTTGAAAATCGCACTTTGGACACTAACGGCTGCTTGGATGGCAACTCTCCGGAATTTTTAACAAGCAGCTTCTGTAGAGATTCATCCAATGTGGTATTAGGGAAATCAAACACGAGACGAGAAGGATTCGCTAAAGTTAAAACTCTTGGACTTAGGGTCCCATCTTTTGCATTGACTGAAAATTCCGTTTCGGATAGTGAAATAGAAGTAATCACATGAACAGATGGATCTGGTGTGACTGTTCCTGTCCCATTCCCTGTGTTTGTTCCTGTTCCTGATCCGTTTCCTGTTCCGGTGGAAGGCTTTGTTCCTGGAGGTTTGGTCTCTGGATTTGGTGTACCTCCATCGGGAACTACAACGTCAACAGGTCCCGTGACTGGTTTAGAATCCGATTCAACATCTTTGAACATGTGTACGGAAGAAGTAGCGCCATCCCACTTAAATTCAATACCCAATACTTCACCGATGAAACGCAATGGAAGCATCGTGGAGCCATTTTCTATCTTAGGTCCTACTTCTAATGTTTCTTTTTTACCATTAATGATGGCAGTTACATTGTTTATCACAAGTTGAATATTAATCTTGTCTTTCACAATAGTTACCTTACTTGTAGCTTCGTCCCAACTTACTTTTGCACCGATTTGTTCGACGATTATTCGAACCGGAACAATCGTATTATCATTCACAATTCGCGGCTGAACACCTTGGACTTCGAGCTGCTTTTCATTCATATAAAGCTTAATCGGCTTCGGTGCTTCAGCCCCAAAGGCGGTAGTTGGCAGCAGCAACAGACATGCGAGCAAAAACAAACAAAATGCAGGAAATTTCATCATTCACCTCTATGTAATGTCGGAATTGGGGGATTTCGGGGGATGTAGGAACGCAACCAATCAGCAAATTCTACGAAACTATCAGCTTCCTTTATATTATAGCAAAATTAACCTATACCTGACAGCACAACCTCCTTTGCTTCGACATTCTAGTAATCTATTAGACGATACAAATTGCCAAAAGTTGCAAGATTTATATTTAAAACTTGAAAAATAGAAGCACATTCGGAGTATGCTTTGCTTATCCTAAGGCTCAAAATATATTAATTCAAAAACTTAGTGAAAGTCTGCGCGTTATCAGAAACCTACTTGTAACACCTTTCATACACAGAAATGCATATACCGAACCTAACAGTTCATTGGTCAATTACATTGAGAGTGTTAGTTAGGAATGGGTTGGGAACTGTCAAAAATGCAAAAGTGCAGTTTTGAATGAGTATATCCCTCATTTTTTGAAAATTGATGCAAATAGGCATCAATTTAGTGTGATTTGTTGATATATCATTGAAATTTGATAGAATGGTTGCCTATTTGCACGCATTTGCTAATTTGGAGGATAAATGGGGAGAAAAGGTTGCCTATTTGTATTTTTCAGAGAATAATCCCCTATCAACCAACCAGTAATCCTACAACAATCGGTTGGGCTTGGGCTTGTTAGATTGGGCTTGTTGGGATGTGCTTGTTGGGTTGCGCTTGTTCGGTTGGGCTTGTTGGGATGCGCTTGTTCGGTTGCGCTTGTTTGATTGGGCTTGTTGGGCTGGGCTTGTTCGGTTGGGCTTGTTAGATTGGGCTTGTTCGGTTGCGCTTGTTGGGTTGAGCTTGTTGGCTTGAGCTTGGGCTTGGGTTGGGCTTGTTAGATCGCCCTAGTTGGTTTCAAGGCTAGAGGTTCCCGGGGTGGAAGCGTTGGAGGTTACACGATTAAATGAATTAATGGAAATAGTACAGTTAAATTCGCGATATCTCCCTTCAAAAGTGAAATAACTGCAAAATACGTAGTTATTTTCACTCATTTCTACCTGAATGACGGAATCCTCGGAAAATAACTACCTTTTTTCCATCTAATCGCTCTTTACACACATTTATCTTGATTTTAGATGTAGATTTTCCAGTTAAACAAGTATCTGAGCATTGTCTGCAGCAGCTGTATAGCAAAAAAGACGTATCCCACTAGGGGGATACGTCTTCTGGAATTTACTTATTTGTAAGCTAAACGTTTTTGGTGAGCTTGCTCATACGCTGTGATCTTCGCTTCATGTTGAAGTGTCAATCCGATGTCATCCAAGCCTTGCAGCAAGAATTGGCGACGGTGCTCATCCAAATCAAATTGGATTTCAAGACCGTATTCATCAGTCAGCTTTTTATTTTCTAGATCAACATTCAATTTGTATCCATCGTGCTTTGCAGTACGTTGGAACAAATCTTCAACTTGCTCTTCCGACAATTTGATTGGCAGAATGCTGTTTTTGAAACAGTTGTTGTAAAAAATGTCAGCATAGGAAGGCGCTATGATAACGCGGAATCCGAAATCTTGAATCGCCCAAGGCGCGTGCTCACGGGATGATCCGCAACCAAAGTTCGCTCTGGAGATCAGAACGGAAGCTCCTTGATAACGATCTTGATTTAATGGGAAATTCTCGATTACGTTGCCTGCTTCATCCCATCTCCACTCGAAGAAAAGGAATTGTCCGAAGCCAGAACGCTCAATACGTTTAAGAAATTGTTTAGGGATAATTGCATCTGTATCTACGTTTACACGATCAACAGGGCCTACAAGACCTGTATGTTGTTTGAAAGCTTCCATGTTCTCATTCTCCTTAAAGTTTTGCTACAGCAAAACTAGCATCTTAAACATTACTTTATTTCGCCGAAATTAAGCTTGTTGGTATTCTTTAATTTCCCAATCACGAACGTCATAGAAATGACCTTTGATTGCTGCAGCAACAGCCATTGCTGGAGATACAAGATGCGTACGTCCGCCGCGGCCTTGACGACCTTCAAAGTTACGGTTGGATGTGGAAGCACAGCGTTGTCCTGGTTGAAGTACGTCTGGGTTCATTGCCAAACACATACTACAGCCCGCATCGCGCCATTCGAATCCAGCGTCGGAGAAGATTTTATCCAAACCTTCTTTCTCCGCTTGAATTTTCACGCGACCGGAACCTGGAACTACGATTGCAGTTACACTTGGATCAACTGTATAACCTTGTGCAATCTTAGCTGCTGCACGAAGATCTTCGATGCGTCCATTTGTACAAGAACCGATGAAGACATAATCCACTTTCAGTTCTGTCATCGGTGTTCCTGGTGTTAAATCCATATATTCAAGCGCTTTTTCAGCAGCTTTACGTTCATTCTCTGTTTCGAAGCTTTGCGGATCCGGAACCAAGGAAGTTACACTTGTTCCCATACCAGGGCTCGTACCCCAGGTCACTTGCGGGATCAATGTATCTGCGTCGAATTCCAATACCCAGTCATACGTAGCGCCTTCGTCAGTAACAAGATTCGTCCACTCTGCCACAGCTGCGTCGAAATCAGCACCTTGAGGTACATATTCACGACCACGAAGGTAGTTAAATGTTGTTGCATCAGGAGCGATTAGTCCAGCACGAGCTCCACCTTCAATAGACATGTTACAAACAGTCATACGCTCTTCCATGGAAAGACCACGGATCGCTTCGCCTGTGTACTCAATAACATAGCCTGTTGCAAAGTCTGTGCCGTATTTCGCGATAACACCAAGGATCAAATCCTTCGCAGTAACGCCTGGCTTCAAGTTGCCAATGATACGAACTTCCAGGGATTTCGCTCTGGATTGTTGAAGTGTTTGTGTCGCCATAACGTGTTCAACTTCACTTGTACCGATACCGAAAGCAAGTGCGCCGAATGCGCCGTGTGTGGAAGTATGGCTATCACCACATACGATTGTTTTACCTGGGTGCGTAAGACCAAGTTCAGGTCCCATTACGTGAACAACACCTTGATCTAGGCTATCCAAGTCAAAAAGTGTAACGCCGAAGTCACGGCAGTTTTGTGAAAGTGTATCGATTTGTTGCTTCGAAATTGGATCTGTAATATTAAAACGATCTTTCGTTGGTACGTTGTGGTCCATTGTTGCGAAAGTTAAATCAGGACGACGAACTTTACGACCGGACAAACGAAGCCCTTCAAAAGCCTGCGGTGAAGTTACTTCATGTACTAGATGCAAATCAATATAAATAACGCTAGGCTTGCCATCTTCCTGGTTAATAACGTGATTATCCCAAATCTTCTCGAACATTGTCTTTTTACTCATACCCAGTCACCTCTTGTCATTATCCGCATTAGTTTGCTAATGTCTTACCCTCATACAGTACTTTAGCACGGATCACGTCATAGTTCCAAGATATAATAACTATAAGCTTGATAGATAACTCCTATATAGTTTAGAAGTTGTTAATATTTTGCAGAATGTTGTTGACATATGAAGTGATAATGATTATCATTCTCCTAGCGGTATCGAATTGGCCATCGATTCACCAATTTTTAGAATACATACATTCAGGGGGATTTATTGTGCGAAAACTTATTAAACCAGTTACTTTTACACTTTCACTTATGTTGCTGTTCATTACTGCAGCATGCGGAACTTCGAACACGTCTTCTTCTACTGCATCACCTGCTCCAGCAGCAACCGTTCAACCTTCAGCAACTCCTGCTGCAGATAAGACTATTACACACGCACTGGGAACAACGACAATTAAAGGTACACCGAAACGCATTGTAACATTAGAATGGGCATACACAGAAGATGTGCTAGCACTTGGCCTTCAACCTGTAGGCTCCGCTGATATTAAAGGCTACCAAGGTGCAGTAAATGTTAAGCCAGCACTCGATGCTTCTGTTACTGATGTAGGGACTCGTCAAGAGCCTAACTTAGAAACAATTACTGGTCTGAAGCCTGATCTTATCATTACAAGCACGTTGCGTTCGAGCAAAAATTACGAAGCTCTTTCCAAGATTGCTCCTACGATCGCATTTGAATCGTACCCAGCTGAAGGAAAAGGCGATCAATACTCAGATATGATAACTACATTTAAAACAATTTCAGATATCGTTGGTAAGAAGGCTGAAGGAGATAAAGTACTTGCTGATCTTGACAAAGCCTTCGCGGATACGAAAGCAAAATTAGTTACAGCGAAAAAAGATGGAGCTGAGTTCGCTTTAACACAAGCGTTCAGCAACCAAAACAATGCTGTTCTACGTATGTTCACTGACAACTCCATGGTTGTTCAAATTATGCAACGTATCGGTTTGAAGAATGTATTTAAGTCCACTAAATTTGAGCTTTATGGCTTCTCAACTGCTTCCGTAGAAGCTTTACCTGCTGTTCAAAATGCGAACTTCTTCTACATCGTTCAAGATGCGGATAACGTATTCGAGAAACAATTGAAAGACAATGCCGTATGGAAAGGTCTTTCGTTTGTGAAAGACAACAAAACATTCAAGCTTCCAGGCAACACTTGGACTTTCGGTGGACCTTTATCTGCCAAACTATTCGCTGAGCTAACTGCTGCTGCACTTACGAAATGATCCAATCTGCGATGAAATCGAAAACTAACCGTTTCGCTAATATCGAGTGGAAATCACTTCTTGTATTTGGAGGTGGGGGGCTCGCTCTCTGCCTTCTGCTTTTTCTCAACTTAACGCAAGGAGAAGCGAACATTACCCTTCATACGGTTATACAAGCTTTGATATCTCCACAAGATACCCCCGACCATTTAATGGTGCGGGGGCTTCGCATGCCGCGCGCAGTGATGGGGATGCTCGCAGGAGCAGCACTTGCCGTTGCCGGTGCTTTGTTACAAACCGTCACACGCAATCCTCTCGCCTCCGCTTCAACGTTAGGTTTGAATGCGGGTGCTTATTTCATTATTGTTTTGGCTGCTGTGTTTTTCCCGGCCTTGAAGTCAGATCATGCTTTATTGTTGGCATTAGTTGGGGCTTGTGGTGCAGCAGTAATGGCCTATTACATGTCGGGTGGCCGCAAAAGCTCACCACTACGCATGGCACTTGCCGGTATGATCGTAACACTCGTACTTTCAGCCTTCACAAGCGGACTGCAAATCATGTATGAGGATGCGACAAATGGCTTATTCATGTGGGGTTCAGGTGCATTGGGTCAGAACGATTGGCAAGGTGTCCAGTATGCACTTCCTTGGATTTGTATTGGGCTCGTCGTCGCTTTACTGTTTCATCAAAAACTAGATATGCTTGCTCTTAGTGAAGAAACCGCTATTTCATTAGGTGAGAATATCAACTTAGTTCGATTTATTGCTCTAGCTGCAGCGATTCTGCTAGCAGGTGTAACTGTAAGCGTTGTGGGACCTATCGGTTTTATCGGGCTTATCGCACCTCATCTTGTCCGATTAATTGGCTTACAACGACACAGACTATTAATCCCAGGAAGTGCGATCTGGGGAGCCGCAGTTTTACTTGGTGCTGATACAATTGCCAAAATGTTCCGTAGTACACTAGGTGAGCTTCCTGCAGGTTCCGTAACCGCATTGATTGGCGCACCATGGTTAATTTGGCTGGCAATCCGCGGATCTCGAATGAAAGCTTCCGCTGAGAGCAGCTCTATGAGTGTCGGTTACGTAGGCACCAAGATTCCTTATACAATTCTAGTTGTTGTATCTGCGATTGCCCTTATCTTCTTGGTGCTTTTCGGCTTAACAGCAGGTGCTTTGCATATCCCTCTATCTAACGTAATAGCCGTATTGACTGGTCAAGGCGAAGAAATGGCGGCCAATGTCATTCTGAACTTACGTCTGCCTCGCATCCTGGTAGCTGCGCTCGCTGGCGCCTCCTTGGCCGTTGCTGGCTCCATGATGCAAGGAGCTGTTCGCAATCCACTTGCAGATCCATCCGTTGTTGGCGTTACATCTGGCGCTGGGATGGGTGCCCTGCTCGTGTTGACGATTTGGCCAACAGCGTCTGCTACTTGGGTACCTATTGGCGCTATAGTCGGAGCACTCCTTTCCGCGGGGAGCGTCTATGCCTTCGCTTGGAAAAAGGGACTTAATCCCGTCGTTCTGATTCTTGTCGGAATTGCAGTTTCCGCAATTGGCTCAGCTGTCATTCAATTTCTCGTGATCCAATCCAAGCTGGGTGCCGCTCCAGCACTTACATGGCTAGCGGGAAGTACCTATGCCAGAGGCTGGAAGGAAGTCATCCAACTACTAATAACAACGATCATTCTACTCCCTAGTGCTTGGTTACTTGGTCGGCGTGTAGATCTATTAGCATTTGGTGACCACGTGTCTATTGGACTAGGTCTGAAGTTACAAAGGACGAGATTGGTTTCTGCAGCAATCGGCGTGTTCGTTGCTGCGATTGCCGTAGCCGCGGTCGGAACCGTAAGCTTCGTAGGCTTACTAGCGCCACACGCTGTTCGTCTATTCATGGGGCAGCATCATCAGAAGTCGGTTGTACTTTCGGCCATCTTAGGGGCGATCCTACTAACATTGGCTGATATTATAGGCAAAACGATTCTCATTCCAAAAGAGATTCCATCTGGTATCGTTGTAGCTATTATTGGAGCTCCTTATCTATTATTCCTTATGTATAGAAGCACTGTTCGTAAATAGCAAATAGTAAATAGTAACCAAAGATAACCATAAAGGGCAATGAAACTGGATGAAACCAGTCATCATTGCCCTTTATGGTTATTTATTCCTATGTCCACCTTGTTTCACCCCAAAAAGCTTGATATGATAACTTTCAAGACATCTATAAAGGAGACACTTCTTCGCATGGAATTACGTCAATTACAGTATGCCATCCAGATCGCCATAGAACGGAATTTCTCTCGTGCAGCGGAGAAGTTACATATTGCCCAACCTTCATTAAGCCAGCAATTGTCAAAACTTGAGAAGGAACTTGGTGTCCTTTTATTCCAGCGCAGTACGAATTCAGTTGAGTTGACCCACGCAGGTTCTCTATTTGTAGAGAAGTCACAAAAGATTCTCGATATGATCGAGGGGCTCAAAAAGGAAATGGAAGACATTTCTCAGATGAAAAAAGGCCGCCTAGTGATCGGCTCTATGCCAATTACGGGATCGACCATTTTACCCTTCGTGGTACCCGTGTTTCAAGCCGCTTATCCGGATATCGAAATATCGCTGGTAGAAGAAACTTCATCTAACTTAGAAACGTTAACTGTAAATGGCCAGACCGATATTTCGCTACTATCTTTGCCTTTGCGAGAAGAATCTCTCGTTTATGAGACATTATTAGAAGAAGAAATCATCCTTGCCGTTCCGCCGCTGCACCCCTTAGCATCCAGTAAGGAACCTATCCGAATTTCACAATTGGAAAAAGAAGCATTTATCGCCCTGAAAAAAGGACAAGGCTTCCGCAAGCTGACCCTGGATCTGTGTCAGGAAGCTGGCTTCACCCCAAATATCGTTTTTGAATCGAGTAATATGGAAACCGTGCAATCGCTTGTTGCTGCTGGTATGGGAGTCGCTTTCGTTCCATACTTAATCTCCAAAAGAAGTCTACATGAGCTTTCTCCCGTAAACGTCGCTCTAGAGGGCAGACCAACTCGCAAGCTAGTCATTGCTTATCGCAAAGGACGCTATATTTCCAAAGCAGCTGAAGCCTTTATCTCCACTATGAAAGAGGTTATGCAAACGATTCGTTAGCATAACCTCCCAAAGTCAAAAGGAGTGGTCCCTTTGAGTCGAAATTTAATTATTTTCTTGTGTATCGCTAGTTTAATGGATGCAGGATTAACGGATATGGGTCTCCGATTGCAATTGATTGGCGAAGCTAATCCGATTATGGCTTTCCTGTACGAACATAGCTATGTTGCCTTCTATGGCATTAAAATCATACTCCCCCTTTCCCTCTTCTTTATTGCAGCAAAAGTAGGCAAACGACTGCTTATTAACAATTTATTTCGCCTCTCAACCGTTATTTATTTAGGTATTCTCCTCTTGCATGCTTACTGGATCACAACGTCATTCTCTCAAAGCTTGAATATCTGAATCGTGCGCTGCAATTGTGTTACCATACGAAGCATTTGCTCGGACTGAATAACAACAGCTTTGACGGAACGTGTTTGTTGTACCATCGAAGTAGATACCTGCTCTGTACCCGCTGCTGATTGCTGGGTAATCGCTGAAATATTCTCCATAGTGCCTGTAATGAACTGAGCAGCATTCAGCATCTTCTGACTTTCTCCTGTAAACTCACTCATTCGTTGCGTAATGAATTGAATACTTTCAACCATCTCACCGAATATTTTTTCCGTAGCTTCAATAGACTCTGTCTGTCTACGAGCAATTTCCTCGTTGATCTGAATATTTTTCTGCGCCATTTTAATGCTATTCTCTATGTTATGTACCATATGGAACACGCTCTTGGCTGATTTGGATGACTCTTCAGCTAACTTACGGACTTCTTGAGCAACAACAGAGAACCCTCTTCCATGCTCGCCTGCACGTGCTGCTTCAATGGAAGCATTCAAGGACAGCAAGTTGGTTTGTTCAGCAATTTCAGAAATTGTGCGTGTAATGGAGGAAATACCTGCTGCTTCCTTCACTAGATCATCAATCGTCCCTGATACATTACTTGTCGCAAGTACGATATGAGAAACGCTCTCAGATTGACTTTCTACAGCTCTCATCCCTTTTTTCACAAGATCGAGCGTTTGACAGCAACGATTGTTCATGGCATGTGTGGAATCCACATAATCCGTGATTTTGGTTTCGATTTCCTTTACGACGGAAAAGCTTTTAAACACACCAGATGAGATCTCATTAGCTCCCTCCGCAAGGGAAGTGACCGAACCTGTAGCCTCAACAATCATTGTGTTAATACCTTCGTTTTTGTGATAAATATCACGACTTGAGTCCGCTACATGCTTCGAAATCGAAGCCGTTTCATTTAGCAACTCCTTAAGTTTCACGATCATCGCATTAAAGGATCGCCCCATATCGCCGAGCGCATCCTTGGATGATGCATCCACGGTTTGTGTGAAGTCTCCTTTGGCAATATTCATCGCGACACGAGTAACATTATCAATGGGCTCTGTTAACGCCTTTTCCAAGAAACGCACATAAGGAAAGCTAAATACCATGAGTATAAGTGACGACGATAATGCGAAAATGATGGATACATCTGCCGTTAACATGAGAATGAGGATAATAATGGTGTAGAAGGCAACAACAGTATAATAGCCGAGCTGAAGCTTAGCACGAAACGATTGAGCTAGAAACCAGTTCATAGGAGTCCGACCTCTCTTTATACAAAATGTAGTTTTACTGCCATACGATGAGGTCCATGTACCACGTCATCAATGGGTCTCCGAAACAAAAACAGATGAAACCAGCAACAGCGATGAATGGACCATAGGGAATTGGTGAACGCCGATCCAGTTTACCTGAGGCGATTAGAGCCACACCGATGACGCTGCCGAGCAGCGCCGACAGAAAAATACATAACAGCACGAGCTTGATTCCCATGACGAGTCCTACTAAAGCCATCAATCGAATATCTCCAAAGCCCATAGCCGGCTTCCCCATCCAAGTTGCGGCAAGTGACACTGCGAGCAGCGTGCCCCCTCCAATGATGAATCCCAACGCATAGTGCCAAATGGGCAGCGGATGAACAAACAATCGCAATCCCGTAAACAAAAGCATGGCTGGATAAATAATTTTGTTGGGCAGGAGCATGTAGGCCAAATCACTCACTGTCAGGATGAGAAGCACAGATACAAGTGGATAGGCAATCCATAGTTCATTTACGCTGACTATAAAAGGAAGGGAGGCAAATAGGACACCTCCTGCCAGCTCTCCAACGATATACACAGGGGATATTGATGATCCGCATGTGTGACACTTCCCTCTTCGGATAAACCATCCAAAGATTGGAATTAAATCAATCGCGTTAAGCTGTCGTCCGCAACTTCCGCAGCTAGATCTCGGGGCAACGACGGATATACCTTTCGGTACTCTAAGCCCAACGACATTAAAAAATGAACCAAACAGTGCACCCACTATGAACAATAGTATTGTGTAACTCCATGCTTCCCACCCCATTGCCTAAACCCCCTCTAGATGTCTTACCTTACCCGTAGTTATTTAGAAATCTGCTTTCTTTGCATATTCACGATTGCTTACGGGTGCAGTCCCCAATTGAACCTGTAGCCAGGCTGCTAATTGATTAAAGCTCTCAATGGTAACTGTTATGGATTGCTTTTGCCCACTTGCCGTTGTCATATCAATCTCAATTTTATTCTCTGCTTCCGTGCAAACAACTAAGTATTGAGACATCTCGCCGTTCAAGTCCTCGCTCCAGTTACACATAACACTGCTTGTGAAATTTTTCATTGGTCCATTCCCCCTGAATAAATTAATGATCTTTCCGCCATTCACAGCTTTAAAGCCAACTTTATTCACGTCAGCCACTTCCTGAGACTTAGAAGTCAAGCTTACGGGAACTTCCTCTTTGAATACTGGAACTTCTAAGATTGGATCTTTCACTTCATAAGTGGATTCTATTGATTCCATCTCCATCGTGATGTCATTAAGATCATCTATGCTAAGTTCAATGGATCTCGCATTTGCATCGTCAACATTTGTTTCGACCACTTGCTCAGCGATAGAGTAATCTTTCGTTATTGTAGAGTCCTCGTTCGCAATAACACTTGGTTCGTTCTGATTTAGTTGCTGTTGCAGTTGCAACTGCTGTTGCTCCAGCTGCCATTCCTGCTCCAAGTCACCTTGCATCACAGCGGCAAGCCTCTCCATTTCCAGAAGACGATCCTCTTCTTCCGATGACTGTAATTGCACATGCGGCTCATGCAACTGGGTAGAATCCGATGATTCTATAGTAACCTTAGACTCTTCCACCTCGGCAAACGCGAGCAGAACTTCCAGCGCATTGACAACCTGGGCAGGTTTAGCTGCAACTTTCCTTTCTTCCGCAACGTAAATCTTGGTTTGAGTTTCTGGTTCCGGTTCTGTTTCTTGTACATGGTCTGGATCAAGCCTGCTTTGTTGGAGTTCAACAACTTCAGGAATTTGCTCCTCTTCATGCATCAGCTTATTCTGGCTCTCATGGTTGGATGAGTTGGACTCGCTGCTCGCTGCAACTTGACTCAACATCTCCTCATCTCGCTTCGTATAATGCAGCTCCTTAGGCTCTACATAACTATGATCAATGGCATGCAAGCTTGCTGTTGTGACGGTTGCACCTTCGGCTAAATTAGCCTGCAATTCCATTTCCTCGATCTCCAGCGTCGGCTCTACAACCTCGACTTCTACGGCAACAGCATCCGTGCGCTGCATGTCTTGCGGTATAAGATGACCAATTACACGGGGAACACCATATTTTCGAACAATTTCATTCACACGATTCGGTTTAAAAGGTTTCATCACATAGCCGTTTGCCCCAGCTTTCAATGCATCTGAGATGAGATCCTGTTGACTCATGGCCGAACAAATGAGAACAACTGCCGATGGATTGAGTTTACGAATTTCCTTCATCGCTTCAATTCCGTCCATTTCGGGCATCGTAATGTCCATCAGGACAATATCAGGCTGAAGTTCCTCATACTTCTGTACAGCTTGTCTACCATTCTCTGCTTCTCCGACCACCTCATGACCGTATTGTTTCAAAATATCTGTCAACATTTTCCGCATAAATTTCGTATCGTCAACGACTAGGATTTGGAATGACAATGAAGGTACCTCCTTCCAGAATGGTTAATCTGTCGTTACTTGATGTATTTGACGTTTTTCACAAACACGTTGAAATTTTCAGTCGTTGGAATGCCATCTGGCGGTTTATCATAGAGATTATCATCATAGAAAATCTGAAGTCTTGACGGTTTTGAATTACTTAACTGAACTTCAGGTACGTCTCGATTCCAATTCGTACTCCCTTGATATCTAGTTACAGAACTTCCACCACCAGAGATCAGATCACCTCTCACTGCGTTAAGCTCAACACCTCCAGCACCACCGTGTATACCACCTCGCAGCTTCAGCTTCGACACGACACCGTACAAGCGAATGCCTTGCTTGGTATAGAAGAAGGCGCTAACATTCTCATCATCGGTGTTTGTACTATTCCCAAGCACGATCTCCCCTGATGCGACAACAATGAGCGGAGTTAATGAAGGATCAGGAGTCTCCTCCGTGTTTTTGTTAATAGAAGTCATCTGCTTCAATTCCACATTCCCATCGACATAAACAGTACCTTGCAGCCAAACATTCCCAATGATCTTCAGATCACCCTTGATGTACATCGTGCCACTCGGAAAACGGAATCGGTTATTCAAGGTCACGTTGCCGTCAATCGCCAAAAATTTCCCTGCCTCCACGGAAAGCTCGCCCCGAAGATCCGCCGCTACTAAATTAGGATCTGGTGACTTAACATAGAGGGAACCATTCTTGAGTTTAAGCTTTGATGCGTCGTTCGCCATGGTGAACACACCATTATTAATGAATAGGTCCGCCTCATTTGTGGGCGAATCTGCATCCACAACGTTTACATCACCGTCAATCGTCACCCATTGATCGTTAAACAGCTTACTCCGTGTCAGATTTTGAAACAGTGGCGGCAATTCAATAATGGCTGGATCGGGGGCTGCATACCCGCCTAAAGCATCTAACTTGGCTGTTAAATCGATTTGCGTTTTATTCGAAACATACCCTTCCACATCTACATCAACGTCAGCGTCCAGGGTAGGATCTTCTAATGGAAAATACTGTGGTTTAAAATATGAAGGCTGTACAATGTCACTCGTCTTCGTGAGAGGCGGGAATTCAGTCACACCATCGGACTGCGTAAAATTAAACTTCCCTGGTGCGATGGTGTCGTTGTCACCATCGACTCGAATGAATCCACGAATCTCTGGAAGTCCTGTTTGAATCCCATATTTACTTCGATTCGCACCGCTTGTTGTACCTGAGAATAAGGCCTCGTCACGAACATGCAAATGATTGGCAACATAGATATCACCCGTGATGGATGGTGTTCCATTTAGTACCAAATCACCAGCGGATGAGACTGGATAGCGAAATACAGGGTTAATTGTACTCACATAAACCGTCATTTGCTTCGTTACCGTTTTCGTAGGATGGCCTTCGATCATGCCTCGGGAGTTGATTATAAATTTGCGAACATAGGGAAAATCCGGACTTGCAAGTGGTTTAAACGGTGCTTCTGGATTACGAATCGTTTTTGCTAAGAGGATATCGATTTGATAACTCCCTTTCTTGGCAGCAACGATTTCTCCATTTCCGTCTCGCTTGTTCTGCTCATCCCCCACTTCACTATCAATAAATGACTGCATGTGGGACCATTGATTCTCTACGTTGCGAACGCGATTTCGATAGTTCGTTCCCCCAATAGCTTCACCATTGGCAACGGCTCTCCGGATTTGCGCAAGCGTATCATCCAACCCCTTCTGCGCAATCGCTTCCGCTTGAACACTTGACTCTGTCGTTGCTGCTTGGATAGCACCTCCACGCAGTACGCTCATGAGGATAAGCCCCATCATGGTCATCAATACAACGGCAAGTAAAGCGATGACTAGCGCTGAACCTTCCTCATCCTGTTTCCTCGGTTGGAGGTCATTATTGTCGACACTCATTGCGTTCACTCCATGCCTCCTCCAATCCGTTACATTTAATCATTACGGAATAGTGGGATTTGCGAATCTATGACCAACTTCGGACTATCCGCTAGTTTAAGTTGATCCGCATTTATTCTGGCATATTCCAGTGTAACTTGAACACGGTCGTGATTCTGACTCGCTTCACTCAAGCTGCCCTCGCGAATAGTAAAATTGCTTCCTAATTGGAAAACACTTTTAACCACATTCGTTCCAGCTTCCCTAATTTCAATTTTCCCGCCTCCGGCTGGATCCGGTTTAACTTCCATTTCATAAAGATCAATATAAATGTTCGGGTTATCATTTTTTTTCGCATAACGAATTATTTTCTTATCCATTCCTTCATCTTGAACGTAGATCGCTTCTTTCAATTCCGAAATAATCTGACTGTATAACCCGTCTCCTTGATTGCGCATCTGGGTTTCCATCGTGACTCGTTTATACATCGACACGCCCATTAGCATAAAAGAGTACAGGATGGAGGCTACCATACCAAAAATCAGCAAGGCAGCCAGTAACTCAATCAAGGTCATCCCTTTCTCATTGCGCTGCATGTGGCGCTACCACCTTTTGATAAGATACGTATCGAGTGTCGTTGATGCTTTCACTGAAGGTGCATCGAGAGAATCCGCATTCGACCAATACACAGTAACGAACATTTGAGCCATATAGTTGTCCGAATCATTGCGAAACGGATCTGCAGCCTCCCAGCGAGCGTAGCTTTTATCAAGCTCGACCAAATAGCGATACGTTGTGCCATTGATCTCTGTTGAGGCCAATCTGCCTTTCATTAACTGGGATCCATTACTCGATAAGTCACCAGAAAATTTGGGACTACTTGCCAGCTGTGACATAATGGCAGCATCATAGCCATTCTTGAAGGTATCTCGGAGCTCTGCTGCTTTCAACCGCGCTAAATTCGCACCGATAATTTTGCGGCTTTCCTGAGCTGATTTATCAACAGCAGAAGTAAAATAACCCATCAGTGTGACACTGATAATCGACATTATCGTCACAGCAATCAAGATTTCCACGAGTGACATACCGTCTTCATTAGGCTCCACTTGCTTCAGACGTTCATTGCGGCGCACCGTAAGTCCTCCTCACTACAACACCGAGTTGACCAGTCTAATTATTATTTTGCTCGGTATCGAATGTAACCATCAGTGGTTGTTGCACCATTTCGACATTCGAACTATCAACTAATTTTAAGAAGACGTAATACGTTCCGGAAGTCGTGTTTGTTTTGGTTGTCACCGTTAGGCGCTTTGAAGCTAATGGCTTCCATTCACTTTCTTCCGGCATCGCGGATGATTGTTTAATCACGTAATACATATTTTTCAACGTGAAGCCGTTCTCTGAGTGATTCCCGAAAGTACGGTCAGTGACAGGATACTTCTCATCTACCACAGCAACACTTACCGGCTTATCTGAGATATCACCAGCATTATAATTCATGCCTTTGAGCGTAGCCGTCGGACCTGGATTAATCACGAAATATTCCGGCGCTTGCGCTGTTGAAGTTGTACCTCCAATGGATGTCGCTTCAAATTGAATTTGATGCCAGCCTTGGCGTTTCTCTACCGTATCAAATCCGGTCACATCGCTTAAGCGAAACGCATAGGTGTTGCCATTTTTAGTCATTTTCGATGAGCTAGAAGAGATAGAATACGTTTTATTATCGAACCAGACTCTCACACTGGTAACAGGACTTAGATTGTCTGTTGCGGTAATATAAATAATGCCGTCATCCGTCGGGTTAACAATATTGTGACTCCAGCTAATCATAGGCCCTGTGCTGTCCAAGGAAACATTTCCAGTTGCGACTGCCCCAGCTATGGGAATCGCAGCACTGCCACTAATGGCATTCGTGAACGCACGCGTTTTGAAATTCACACCATTCCCATCGGGAATCACCACACCACTTGTTGTTTGTGATTGCCAATTGCCGTTATCAACAGAGATCTCATAACCTGCAAGATAAGCCCCTTGGAAATCATCATTGGCATAAACGGTAGTACTTGGCAGTTGTGTATTTGCCCCCGACACCGAGCGAAGTTTTCCAGGACCCAAATGCCAACCATTTTCACTAATCGGCTTCCCATTCCCATCAACGAGTTCATAAGTTCCAGGTGCTGTTGGCTTCAAATCAAATTGATCTGTTGTACCATCCTTGTAAGTAATCCGAACTATGGAATGGACTTCTGTATCAATGAAACGGATATCGGATATCGCTACCTTCTTATTCGTAATCGTCCATTGCTTTTGTTTATCACTAGCACGTAAACGTTGGAGCTCGCCTTGACCATTCCCGATATACACATTGCCATATTTATCAACCACACGAATACTTACAGATAGCTGCGTGCCAAAATTAATATTGAACTGTCGATTGGCATTACAGGCATCCTTATATGTCACCTTAGCATCTTGCAGTGGATAGTCACCTGCTGCTGTATCTGGAATTAATTTAATAGAGAGATCGATCTTATCTTGATCAAAAGGGAAATTAATGTCCCCTACGTTAACCACAACTTCGTGTGTAGCAGCTTCATACTTTACGTTCGTAGCATTCTCACCAGGTGCCAAGATGAACCCAGCTGGAATAGGTTGTCGAAGCGTCACTGTTTTGAGTTGAGCCGGTGCTTCAATGGTTTTGGCAATATTATCAAAAATCGTGGAAAGTTGGCTCGCAGAGCTCGCTTCATACGCCTTTCCACCTGTTCTTGTTGCAATATATTGCAACAAATCTAGATCAATTTCATCAGAGCCTGCTGTTGCCAAAGCAATCGTATACACTTTGATACCAAGACCTGCTAGGACGTCAGCATCGGCTTTTGCAGCGTTCGCAGCACTTGTTTCACCGCTTTTTTGCTTGTTGCCATCATTCTCATCCGTCCATACGGTTGCTTTACCATCCGTTAGCAAAATAATTTGTTTCACGGGCTTCGTTCCATTCGCTGTTAACATCGTCTTTGCTTTGGCTAAGCCGTCATCAATATTCGTAGAACCATCAGCTTCTAATTTATTAATTTCGGTTTGTACTTTGGCATAATCCGTTGTCAAATCAAGAACTTTGGAAGCTCCAGAACTAAATTTAATGAGTCCAAGACGGTCACCCATATTTACCGATTGAAGTTTATTAGTCAACGTAGTAGAGGCGCTTTTCAAAATACTCAAACGAATAGGCGTTCTACTATCACTTTTGTCCATATGGTAATCCATACTTCCAGATACGTCGGCTACGAAAGCAATATCAACCGCGTCCCGCGTTTGTGTTACTGTATGTGTTCCATTCGGATCTAGCGTGTAGTTAATCGTAACCAATTGATTACGTTCAACACTTGTAACCGGAACATTTCCTACACCACTAATGGCCAAGCAACCATTGTCTACCTCTGCCCCATAAACGGTATTCGTTCCAACGAAGACAGGGAGCATACTCGTGAGTAACATACCTGTTAACAAAATCGCACTTTTCTTTTTCGCTTTATGATACCAATGCATAGTTACGAACTCCTTTCTATACCAAATGAATGATTCTCGAGATGACCTTGAAAGCTTCAGCACGAGTTAATGATCCTTGCGGTCTGAACGAACCATCTTCATAACCGCCGACAATACCTGCATGTATCACATTCTGAAGCGATGCTTTATTTATCTCTGTTAAACTTGCGATGTCCGTGAATTCACCAGTGCCCGCTCCACCCTTTACGGCATACTTTTGTAAAATGCGATCAACGAGACCAACCATTTCGATGCGTGTAATGGGTAAATCTGGAGAAAAGTTCAGATCTACGGGTTTCAAATCCAGTAATCCCATAGCTTGTGCAGAGGCAACCATGTTCGTTGACCAATGTTTCCCCATATCCTCGTACCCTTTGACTGGTGTTTGGACAGGTTCAATTCCTAATGCTTTAACCACAAGCGTTACAAACTCTGCCTTCGATAGCGTTCGATTCGGACGTATTGTATGATCTTCATACCCATCGATAATCGATTTCTGCATCAGATCAAGAATGTCATCCTTTGCCCAGTGAGTTAGTGCATCGCTTGGAACCGCTCTTACGGCCGTTTGTTTCCATGTCCGCAGCGTTGGCACGGCATCTGGCATGTCTGGTAATTTCTTAACTGAACCAAGTGATGGAGCAACCGCACGATCTGGATCCTGAAAAACGATACCATATACGTTAATTAAGCCATTGGATGATACCTTTGTACTGCTATCTCGTGCTGCCTCTGCATCCGTAGGAATATTCGCCCAAGGCACTTTGCCTAGATAAGCTTTGACACGATAGGATTCCTGGGAGGCGCTTTCAAAGTATGAACGTGTCGTCTCTTCGACGTCAGTCGCATGGAAATCAAGTTTACCTGCCGCATCTACGCCAATTTCATCCCAGAACACAAGCAAATCATTGTAATCGCGAGCGATAGCACCCGTCCATATTTTCACATGAGCGCCAGAAGCATCTACGCTAGTAACAACAGCATAAGGTTCCTTGGAAATAATCATCCCAACCTGCCATCCTGCTGGTGAAAGCTTTAAGTTATCGTATTGTTGACTACGCGCTTCATTATCGAGTCCTTTCAATACCGCGAACGGATTGCTCGCTTGCACACTGACTGCTGAATTGACTGTAGCTTCGCTCGCAAGAACAGCTGTTGGTGACATTATAGTTACGACAAGCAGTGCAGTAATCAACGTATGTTTATTGGTTTTCATTTAATCTTCTCCTAAGGTCATCTCATATTCTTTGATCGCATCTCGGTGGATAATGCCTTCTTCCACTAATTGTTTCAAGCTGGAAACCATCGTTTGCATTCCGATTTGTCGATTCGTTTGAATGACCGATTTGATTTGATAAATCTTCTCTTGCCGAATTAAGTTGGCTACCGCTGGAGTATTTATTAATATTTCCAGCGCCATCGCCCTTCCTCGTCCATCCATACGCGGTACTAATCGTTGGGATAAGACACTGATGAGAACGGATGCCAGTTGTACGCGAATTTGTCTTTGTTGCTCTGTTGGAAAAACATCGATAATCCGATCGACAGTTTGAGGAGCATCCGGGGTATGAAGTGTCGCGAGGACAAGGTGACCTGTTTCCGCAGCCGTAATCGCTGTTTTAATCGTTTCCAAATCACGCATTTCACCAACTAGAATGACATCAGGATCTTGACGAAGGGCAGCACGCAAACCATTGGAGAACGTTAAGGTATCAATGCCAATTTCACGTTGTGCCACCAGACAATTTTTACTAGGGTGAATATACTCGATTGGATCTTCCAACGTAATAATATGTTTCTTCTGCGTTTCATTGATGAAATCGATGATGGAAGCAAGCGTGGTCGACTTGCCGCTACCTGTAGGACCTGTTACTAGAACCAGACCTTGATGCTTATGCGCAAATTCCTGAACCAAATCAGGCAAGTTCAAACTGAAAAGGGAGGGCACCGTCGTCGACAAGACACGAAACACCATGTTAATATGTCGTTTTTGTTTAAATACATTGCCCCGATAACGAGACAGACCAGGAAGCTCGAACGAAAAGTCAACTTCTCCCTTCTTGGACAATGTCTCATATTGTTCCTTCGTCAAGATTTCTTTCGCCATTCGATGTGTATCATCTGGAGAAAGAACGGAATCCACCACCTTCATTAACTTCCCATGTAGCCGCATAAGTGGTTCTGTCGTTGCATTAATGTGCAAGTCAGAAGCCTTCGATTCGTAAGAAACACGCAGCAGATCTTTCAGTGATAAGGTGTCAGACGAAGTTGGTGCTATCATACTCATCGTATTTCCTCCCGTATGTACATGGTTTTATTAATAGACTGGATTAGACTTTCCAGCAGGCTTTGTATAAGGAACCTGAAGTGGATTCTTGAAAAACTTCTGTAAACCAGGTGCATAATACGAAACTAAGGAAATATTGACCGTTATTTCTCTTTTCAGCGCATTTAATTTCACTGGTGCCCCGCCTTTTACCGCAAAAGTTAACTTATCGACCTGCATCAAGCGATTGGTCGTTTGCAATTCATCTAGAAAGCGATGAATTTGCGCGTAATCCCCTTTAGCTGTTGTGCTCAGCTTAATTGGAATGGCTAGAGATAAAGATGTTTGTGCAGCAGGAGCTGGCACTGAACTTGCATTCGTTGATGTCGAACTAGTTTGTGGCGCGCTCACAGGAGCTTTGATTGTTATATCGGACACCTTGCCAATTTCAAAATTATAGCTAGCCACTGGCATCTTCGTGATAACCTCTAACATCCGAACCTCACGAATGAGTCCTTCTACATCTGGTAACTCTGGAACGCGGACGCGCGTTTTGGAAAGGCTCACTTGCTCTGCAGCACCAATTGCACCACCGCCAGCAGTCCGTTTATTCAAAGCCTCTAATTCTTGTTTTTTTTGTATCAGAAGACTTGCTTTCGTTTCCTTCTCAGTTTGTAGAGGTGAAATAAAATTGATATACACCATCACAAGCGCCAACGCGAGGATGAACGCTACGATGATTTGATTTCTTTTGCTGCTGAGCATGCTCATACGTTCGATCAACCTTTCTTGTAAGGCTCGGACTTGTATTGAAGCTCGAAAGTCGCTTGAATAACAGGCAATGGTGGATCCGTTGCCGCTGGTGCATTTTTATCCTCCGCCGCTGTCGCTACTTTGTTCATCCCACTATTAGAAATTAATGTAAATGTGCTAGAAGCCTTCGTCGCTTGCATGAATGTAATGATATCTTCGCTTGATGCAAAATTACCCGTCACCTTGAGTTTGTTTCCTTCTCCGAAGGAAAGTGCCGTTAAATTCGATGTAAGCGGCATTAAGGCAGAAAGCTTATCCAATACATCTGTCGCTAATGGCTTGCTTGCATTGAGTTGGTTTGGTAATGCAATGAAATCGGCAACTGCCCCCGCAGTTGGAGAGCCAGCAATTTTCGCTTGACCTTCCTTGATTTGCTGGTTCACTTGCTCTAATGCTTTGTTCGTCTGTTTCAATTCTGACTTTGCGTTTGTATACATCCATCCCATACCACCTACTACCAGTACAATGGCCGTCATAAAAACATAGCGCAGTAATGGACTTGGTCCCGTTTGTTCTTCGTGCCGCATTTGCAGCAAGTTGATTTCGATGGATTGTAGCTTCTGTACGCCTGCACTCATCGTCCTTAAGCTCCTTTCATCGCCAGTCCTACTGGAACCGCGTATGCTTGACATGTTGTATCTTCATCTTTCAGAATGGCGGGCAATGGGAACGATGTAATCTCACCTGTGAATGCACTCTCTAGATGCTCTGGGAGTGTAGTAATCCACTCATGATCTCCTACAAGATATACAAGCTCGACATGCTTCTGATCGTTGGACACCGTATATTGGAAATAATTCAAAACACGTCCAAGCTCCATAGATAAATTTCGGGCATAAGCCGCAAGTTGATCCGTTCCTGTGTCCAGGAAGAAACTTGTATTAATTTGAATCGATCGGAAAAAGACGGGGATGCCATCTACGAATATACTGACATCCGCATGATCTGGCTCGACATGCAGCAGCATGAATCGTTCCTTCATCGCGGAGCCAGTTAATTTGCTATGACGTACCAACATACGATGAAGAGCTAGCGGTGCCAAATCAACGGCCACTGGCACTAACCCTGATTGCTTGACGACGTGTGCATAGCTTTCAACCACCTCGCCAGGTGTTGCAAATATGAGTACTTCCTCTTGTGCTGACGACTTGGAGGATTTCACTGCACCTTCCGAAGAAGCTGCAGCTTCATCTTTGGGAGCTCCTAGTCGAACAAAATCAAACACTGGATTTTTAAAAGGCAATTGCTGTCCGCCATGTAATTCAACGTCGATCATGTTACGTAATGCTTTATCTTTTAAGGCCGAAAAAACGGATTTACGGAGTACCACATTGGATAGTGGCACCGTTACATTGATATGTGCACCTTGTAACCCAATTTGCTTTACTAGGGTTGAGATGCGCGCAATGACCGAATCTTCGTCCACGAATTTTCCGTGTTTAATACTGCCTCTATCCAGCGCAATGGAATGACGCTGTGTCAGGGTAACCTGGCCATTCACGTTCATAATTTCAACCAGCTTCGCTTCTGTATCCGAAATTTGCATGCCGTATGTATACTTGCTCGTTTTCTTTGCGAACATTGCGGTGACTCCTCTCGGTTATGCATAAGGGATAAGGGGCGCGCCGCTAGGCGGCGCGCTTGGGGGATTACTATGGATTAGCAGGTGCAGTTGGATTACCAGATTCTACGACATAACCGGCAAGTTCAATGTTAGATTCCAAAGCCGCGTCCATATATTTTTGAGTGCCGCCTTTTAATGTTACGGAGTAAGTGAAGTTGTTGTTAGCATCTTTTGCAACTAATACATAAGAATCTGCTGTACTGCCAGTTCCTCTAGGCGTAGTAGCGGTAGCCGCTGTTGTTGCAGTTCCTGCATCGTAGGTATTAGGCTTGTTCGATGGGTCTTTAGGGATATTTTCCAAATAACCACTCGTATTCAGATCGGTTAACGTTAACACAAACGTAGTATTAGTTCCTGCCAAGGTAACGCCTTCATTCGAAACATAAAGTCGAGCAGCGTCAATCGCCATGTGTGCATTAGAACGATGTGCATTAATTCTTGTTTTCTCTAGAATCGAACCGATTGAAGGAATAGCGATAGCTGCAATAATCGCGATAATTACGATAACAGCTAGCAACTCGATGAGCGTCAAACCTTTTTCATTTTTCATTGCCTCGCGGAAAGACATTTTAGGAGCTTTAAATCCTTCTTTTTGATTGTTTTCCAGTGCCAATGCGTTCATTTCATTCCCACCTCTAGGTTTATTTTGGTTATGTACTTGATCTTGCCAATCTGGTAGTGCGTTATGTTGTGGAGCAAGTAAAGCCGCCGACATATTTGTCTATCACCTCCTTTCAAGCCGGACGGCAGTTATCCTAGGAAATTATCGTACATTTTGAACATTGGACTCATGATCGCCGCCACAATCACGCCAACAATACTAGAGATAAACAGCAGCATCAGAGGTTCAATCACCGCCTTTAATCGATCTACACTCTGATCGACATCCGCTTCGAAGAAATCAGCGATCTTCGCAAGCATATTATCGACCTGCCCTGTCTCCTCTCCAATGATCAGCATTTGCACGACCATTTTGGGAAAAATGCCACTTTTTTGAATCGGTTCCGATAGCATTTTACCTTGCTGCAAGCTGTCTTTGGCATCTCGGAGCACCTTGGCAATTACTCGATTGCCAACTACTTTCGCGGTTACATCCAGTGCCTGTAAGACAGGCACCGCACTCACAAATAGGGAAGACATCGTACGTGTCATTCGGGCAACCGCAGCTTTTTTGAGAATAAGTCCAAAGACTGGAATCTTAAACTTGATCGTATCGATCCAATACTTCCCTTCTTCACTCGAAGCAAAGCTCCGATACAAGACCATGATGCCAATTAAGCCAGCTAAGAACATCCACCAATAATGGACGATTGCATCACTTGAGCTCATAACAAATCTGGTAATCAGCGGCAACTCCGACCCTTGTTCTAGAAACATATCCGCAAAGGTTGGGACAATTTTCAAGAGGAGAAAGATAACGACGACGATGGCGATGACCAGAACTACGATTGGATAAGTCATTGCTGACTTGACCTTTTGAACCGTTTTATGCTCTTTCTCGTAGTGTTCTGCCATCCGCTCAAGGACTTCGTCCAAATTACCGCCGGTTTCACCAGAAGCCATCATATTGACGAACATATCGGGAAATACTTTCGGATGTTCCCCCATCCCTTTGGATAAGGGATGTCCGCTTCTGATTTGCTCCGAGATATCGCCCAAAGCCGCTTTCAAATATTTGGAGGTCGATTGATCTTCCAGAATCGAAACGGCTTGATCAATTTGAATCCCCGCTCGGATCAACGTGGCGAATTGCCGACAGAAGATGACGAAGTCTTCAAGTTTGACCGCCCTTCCGATATGAATCTCCAGATCCATCGTTGTCTTGCGCTGCTCTTGGATGCTCCGAATGGTTATCCCGCGTCCTCTTAGCTCCGTAATCGCCAGCTGTTTGTTCTGTGCTTTCACCATCCCTTTCAGCTTCTTACCGCTTTCATTGACGGCTTCATACGTAAAGTTCGCCAAGTTATTGCTCACCCCCATTCATAGCCTTCTTCATTTCAACTACTATTCGTCTGCCACAGCTTTCAACACTTCCTCAATTGTGGTATGACCCTGGCGAATCTTGAGCAAGCCATCATAGAGCATGTTTTTAAACCCATTCTTCATCAAATGCTGCTCCAACTCGCTAACGGGACGATTCTGCACAATTAGGCTGCGCAGGGGCTCATCTACAACTAACAGCTCATGTACGGCGATACGACCTCTGTAGCCTGTTTTATTGCATGTTCCACAACCCTTGCCCCTCGTTACCATGACTGGTTTATCCGTGGCTCTCGGCGAAGTCATAGGTACTACAACACCTGTGCCAGTTCCCGCCAATTGTTGTTCAGTCCCGCTAAGCAGCCCATGCGTTTCCAACAGCTTCATCTCATCCTCTCTGGCAGGTACCTGAGCAGCACATTCTCGACATACACGTCTGACAAGGCGCTGAGCTACGATGCAGGAGAGTGAGGAAGCAATGAGATAGGAATCAATTCCCATGTCAACAAGTCGGCTAATCGTACTTACTGCACTGTTCGTATGGATGGTACTTAAGACCAAGTGCCCGGTTAGGGAAGCACGTACCGCAATTTCTGCTGTCTCCGCATCCCGGACCTCCCCGACCATTACAATGTTCGGATCTTGCCTGAGAATGGAACGTAAGCCAGAAGCGAAAGTTAAACCGATCTGAGAGTTAACCTGTACTTGTGTTACACCATTCATTCGATACTCGACGGGGTCCTCAACCGTGATGATTTTGACATCATCACCATTTAATTGTCCCAGGGCTGAATAGAGCGTTGACGTTTTCCCGCTTCCCGTAGGTCCCGAGATCAGCATGATCCCGTTCGGCTTCTGAATCATTTTGTCGAATTTCACCAAATTCGCATCACTTAGTCCCAATTCGGCAATTTTTTTAACACCTGCCGATTGATCTAAGATCCGAAGAACGATACTTTCGCCATGAACTGTCGGTAATGTCGAAACCCGAATGTCAATCCGGCGGTTATCCACCTGCATCTGGATTCGACCATCCTGAGGAAGCCGTCTTTCAGCGATGTTCAACTTTGCAATGATCTTCAACCTAGCCGTCAATACGCCTTGCATATGCTTGGGCAGCGCTTTCTCTGTTCGAAGTACACCATCGATTCGGTATTTCACGATCAGTTGTTTCTCCTGAGGATCAACATGAATATCGGACGCCCTCTGCTGCACAGCGGATTGAATGATTTGATTAACCAACTTTACAATCGGTGATCCTTGATCATTCGCTTCGCTTTCCTCATCTTTGATTTCGATTTTATCTAAATCGACCATCAGTTCATCGACAGATTCTTTCATGCCATAATTTTTTGTGATGGCTTGCTCGACCTCAGAACGAATCGCAATGACTGGCTGTACACTCATGTTCGTCGCCATTCGAATTTCTTCAATGGCTCCATAGTTTAACGGATCGACCATGGCAACTTTGATTTTGCCGTTCTTGCGTTCAATGGGGATAACACAATGCTTGCGAGCTAGCGTTTCAGGAATGAGTTGAACGGTTTGCATATCGAGCTGTGTCTCAAACATGTTAACAACCGGAAACCCTAACTGAAATTCCAGCACTTCAACCAGTTGTCTTTCTGTGATCAACCCTTTATCGATAAGAATCTCACCGATTTTCTTCCTCGTGTGCACTTGCTGCTTCAGCCCTTGTTCAAGCTGATCCTCTGTGATGAGTCCGTTCATGACGAATAATTCACCTATGCGCATTGGGGGGTCCTCCCTTCTGTTGATAGAGTACGTGACGGATCTGTGCAATTACATCATTTACGGTGATTTCAGTTCTTCCGCCGTTGGCGCTTTCGCGATGACAATAGGGTGCGGTGCGTAGTAATCTTTATATATCAACTCGTTCTTGCCATCATTCTTCACATCAGCGAACACTTTGACTAGAAGTCCTGATTGACCTTCACTACGTTTATCACCTTGACCTGTTAGTGTGAAATCTGTCAGTACAATGCTCTCTGGTGCGAATACTTCTTTACTAACCGTAATTTTCGGAGCTTTCCAGTCCGCTTTCGGTTTCCCATTGAACGTAACGACGGCTGTTTCCCCGTTATAGATCACGCCAACAGTAATGGGTACGTCAATCGAATTATAAAAGGTTAAATCTTTCAGCTCACTTTGAAAATTAACGTCAAATCCAGCAGCAGCATAAGTGGGATTATCTTGATGCGAATAACGTTCACCAACCTGCATACCAGCACGAAGCGCAGCTTCATACAATAGGGAGGCAACATGTGATAGCTCATCTGCCTTCTTCTCAGGCACTTTACCCTTGCTGACCTCGGTCAACCATGCTTGATAAGAGAATAACTTCCCTGGCTCAATCTTGATCAATCCCGCCTGCTCCAGCCATGCTTTCTCATTCGCATTTACAGCTACAATACTCTGTGCTTGCGAAATGACCTGCAGACCCGATGTTGAACTCTTGTCTGGCGTTGTTATTGCTGGTGTACTTATAGGAGTACTTGCAGGTACAACTGTTGGAGATGCCATGGCCGTAGGCGTTGCCGTTGATGCTGGTTTAACCGATGGCTTCGCGCTTTCATTGTCCGCGCCAGCTGCAAGTGCAGTTCCTTTCGTTGAAGCATGATCCGTGTCTTTCCAGAACATCAAACTTTCTAGTTTGTGCTCTGAATTCCACTCAATGAACCCTGCCGCCGATAGTCCATATACACTTCCAGAACCGACGACGCCTAGAAGAAGAATCCATTTAATAGGCTGCAGGATCAAGGCCCTTCTTCTTTGTCTCATAGCCAACCGTCCCTCAAAGCTCGACATTTTCCCTCCCGTTTCGGTGGGATGCCTCAAATATAGACGGTAATTTCTGTAGAGCAAATCATACATATTTATTAATTCAAATGACCTAATGCATGAACTATAATTCTTAAGCCTCGTTAGCCATTCAGATGCTTTTTATAGGGAATTCAATCTATGTGGGGGCAGGAGACGGAGGATGAAGTCGGGACTTCGCTTTAGAAGTCATACTTAGGAAGCGATTTCATATAGTTCTTTTGAGATGTACACATGCCATATAAAATCCGCTGCTTCTATATATCACTTGCATATGTATAAGATCAAACGCGTATTTTCAACAAATTCCTTAAAAAATGGGTCTTCCTCGTATATTCCTAGACGAACATTTGACTCTTCTTATAGGCAAAATGCGGCCATTCCAAAGCATGTTAGGGATTTTATCACCTGCATCTTAAAGAAAACCCGATCTCAGACGTGCTGTTCTAGTCTTTCCTTAGTGGATCCTGTCTTGTTCGTCATCGTTCCTTTCGCTGAACATGCAAAAAAGCTCCAATCCCCACATACATCGTGTAAGATCGAAGCTTTTTTTCTACAATTTGAACCATTTCTCAACTTAGTACGTCAATATGTTTAAATGTTATGTAATGCATATGTATGACTACTTGCTGTCAGCCTTAAATTGCGCCAAGAACACTAAGTATCAGTGATGCTTTGGAATTAACTTTCAACTTACGATTGATCTTCGTTACGTAAACACGAACAGTATTCTCACTGATCCCCAAAACTTTCCCGATTTGCTTATAATCGTAATCGAGCAACCAATACGTCGCGACTTCTTTTTCTCGCAGCGTCAGCTTGAAAGCTTTCAACCGTTCTTCCAGCATTTCCTCAACGAACCATGTTTTACTTTGCAATTCCGTCTTTCTAAGTTCATATTCGAGGAGAAGTGCAATCGATTTGATACACGGATACATAAAAGGTGCTGAAATATACTGAAAAGCAGTCAAAACTAAGTAACCGATACTCTGATTATCCGCCAGTTGAATCGGAACGCACATTGTCACCCAATTATGCATCGTATCCAGATAATGATCCTCACCACTAATCCAAACCGGGCGCTGAAGGTCAATGGCTGCCGAAACCGCGTTAGTCCCCGCGCTAGATAACGATAACGAAGATCCAATCCCGATGTTGTTCAAATTAGCGGCTTGCAAGATGGACCGTTCATCCCCATTAATCGTTAATATAACCCCATGATTATCCGTGACCATCAATAAATTAGGAAAGTAAAAAGTGTTCGTCTTCAGATGTGCTTGCCGAAGGATGACATCCATGAGTCCTTGGTTTTTAGCTAGTAGTCGTTCCATCATTTTCCCTTGAACGCGAAACCTCACGCGCGTCGAATCTCTTTGAACGCCATTAAGAAATGATTTCTCATGTAGCTTGGCTATCTCTGCTTGTGAGATGCCGACTCTCTCTGTAAATTCATGCATTTGCGTCTCTTCAGCTAACCCTTTCATCAATCCCACTGCCTTTCCCTATGTAACCCCGAAATAAATAGCATCCATGCTGTGAGTAGAATTGAATTATTTGTCGTATGCCGTCGCCCCTATCTTCACAACCTTTACAAATTTATGTATTTTTCGCGCATGTGTCACTAACTATAAGGCTCAAATCAAATGCTTGAAATAGTGCAAAGGTAGTAATTCTAAGAAGATAGTATACTTGCACTACAAAAAGATAGCGTTTGCAGTTCTTCCTTCAGGAATAAGGATTTCTGGCATGTGCCGTTCGTAGGATATATACGAATAATGTGTAAATCTGAATAAGTCCGATATAATCCAACTAAATCGAGCAAAACAAGTCTAACGCAAGGAAACAGGTGAAATCGTGCGGCAGTCAGAATCCGACTAATGCAAAAAATTGTTCCAATTACCCCTAACGCATTCAGATCCGAAGGCATATTATATAAACAAAACTTATCCTTTTCCAAATTAATTTTGATAAAGAGGTAAGAATGCCTAGGAGGCGAGATGCCAATGACGCTCATCAGAGCAATTGAACAGACATTCTGTAAGTTGCACGCACCCACTCTGGAACAATTAATAGACGCGCTTCAATCGATAGAGCGAAATCTATCCTTCGTTCCAGACCTCAGAACCGAGCCAGCACAACTGCCTTATGGTCGAAATGTGGTGTTTAGCTCACCCGCTCTGGAAGTTATCGTCATTCACATTCCGGCTTCCCGCTCTACAGCCATCCATAACCATGGCTTGTCCATTGGCGCGGCTTATCTAGCCTTAGGTTCTTTAGTGAATTCAACCTTTTCGTTAGATTCAGAAGGCTATCCGGTTGCTCAAAAGGATGACTTCATCCAAGCGGGGGAATATTTCACTGCGCCTGCTGAGCAAATTCACCAGTTAAACAATCCTTTTCATGAGCCGGCGATTTCAATCCATGTGTATACACCGCCGCTGCGTGAGGTTAGACGTTATTTGCCCTATAATGACGTCTTAGATTATGTTATCTAGTGAAAAACCCCTTGCAAGCCTCCGTCATATTGACGAGCTTACAAGGGGTTCTTTATTTATTCAGCGATTAGAATTGTAGTGCATTTTCGATAAAGGCTTTCAATTCGGAAATCGGCATACGCGTTTGTTCCATCGTATCACGATCACGAACCGTTACTTGACCATCCGTCTCGGACTCGAAATCGTATGTGATACAGAATGGCGTACCGATCTCATCATGACGACGGTAACGTTTACCAATGGAACCTGTATCATCGTAATCGACCATGAAATGCTTCGCAAGATCAGCAAATACAGCCTGTGCACCTTCACTTAATTTCTTGGAAAGTGGGAAAATCGCTGCTTTCATCGGTGCCAATGCTGGGTGGAAGTGAAGAACCGTACGGCTGTCATCACCTTCCAATTTTTGCTCTTCGAATGCATCAATCAGAAGCGCCAAAGTAACACGGTCTGCTCCAAGCGAAGGCTCGATACAATAAGGAACATAACGCTCATTCGTTTCTTGATCAATGTAGTTGAAATCTTCGCCTGAATGCGCCATATGCTGCTTCAAGTCGTAGTCCGTACGGTCTGCGATGCCCCAAAGCTCGCCCCAACCGAACGGGAATTTGTACTCGATATCCGTTGTTGCATTACTGTAATGGGACAGCTCATCGTCATTATGATCACGAAGACGAAGATTATCAGCTTTCGCACCAAGGGAAAGCAACCAGTTATGGCAGAAGCTTCTCCAGTACTCGAACCATTTCAAATCTTCACCTGGCTTACAGAAGAACTCAAGCTCCATTTGTTCGAATTCACGTGTACGGAACGTAAAGTTACCTGGCGTAATTTCGTTACGGAAGCTTTTACCGATTTGACCGATACCAAATGGCAGTTTTTTACGCATCGTGCGTTGTGCGTTTTTGAAGTTAACGAAGATGCCTTGTGCTGTTTCTGGACGAAGATAAACAACATTTGAGCTTGCTTCTGTTACGCCTTGGAACGTTTTGAACATCAGGTTGAACTGACGAATATCTGTGAAATCTTTGCTTCCACAATCTGGACACACGATGTTGTGTTCCACGATCAGTTTCATCATATCATCGAACGTCATGCCATCAACGATGATTTCGATATCCTTCTCAGCCAGCTTGTTTTCAATCAATTTATCCGCACGGTGACGGGCTTTACAGCTTTTGCAATCGATCATTGGATCGTTGAAGTTACCTACGTGACCAGATGCTACCCAAGCTTGCGGGTTCATCAAGATCGCTGCGTCTAACCCAACGTTATACGGGGATTCTTGAATGAATTTTTTCCACCATGCGCGTTTGATATTGTTCTTCAATTCAACACCAAGTGGGCCGTAATCCCATGTGTTTGCCAAACCGCCATAAATTTCGGAACCTGGGAAAACAAAACCTCTGTGCTTCGCTAATGCGACGACTTGCTCCATTGTTACACTCATTGTTCAATCGCTCCTTAAGCTCTAGTTAGTGGGACTTCGCCCGATGACGACCGTCTGGACATGAGCAAACATCAAAAAAGCTCAACATCCAAAGGCATCAAATAATGCCTAGGGACGAGAGCTTTAGCACCCGCGGTTCCACCCTAGTTGATACACCTAAATGAGCATGTATCCCCTTTATCGTATAGGCTCCGGATAGCCGTTTCCTTGATCTTCATTCTGGGCTTTCACCATCCCCAGCTCGCTGAACATGAAGTTCTTCAAGTACTATTCATCCTTCACAGCCATAATTGATGATTCAATTGGTCTTAGTTTACAGAATATCGCAGCAAAAATCAATCTCCCTAATACAATAAAAGTTCTAAAAGTAGTGTTTTCAGCGCCGAGAAGGTTGTGCGAACCTGAAGAAGGAGGAGCGGAGTGTAGGCAAAACCTACATGAGCACCGGACTTCAAAGGTGCACGCAAGATTCGATGTCGAAATACTACCTGGCTTACTTCGCGATCAAAAGACGACTTTAAGAACAACCTTTAATATAAATGGGGTCGACGATCTTCAAAAACGGGGATCTTTCCCCGTACACGGACAACTTCTTCTAGATCAATCGTTGCTCGAAGAATCGCTTCGTTCTCATCACCCTCAACAAGCACCTCGCCCCAAGGGTCGATAACCATCGAGTGACCGAAGAAATTCGTCGTTCCGCTTGTCCCAACACGGTTACATGAAACCACATACATTTGATTCTCAATGGCGCGTGCCATAAGAAGTGTACGCCAGTGATGCAGTCGTGGATGCGGCCATTCTGCAGGCACGAACAAAATACGCGCTCCATCTAAAGCTAATTTACGTGATAGTTCCGGAAACCGAATATCATAACAAATCATCGCCCCAGCCGGTACCCCTTCTAGCTCAAACAAGCCTACTTGCTCCCCACTGTGCAAAAATTTTTCTTCATCCATGAGCCGGAATAAATGGATTTTGGAATACTCTGCGATTTCGTTCCCTTCGCGATCCCATGCATAAATCGTGTTGAGCACACGATCGTCCTTTTTATCTGCAATAGATCCACCAATAATATTTACATGATGTGTACGAGCAAATCCACTCAAGAACGTTTTCGTTCTCTCCCCATTCACATCGGCAAGTTGATGAATTTCAGTTAGTGCATAACCAGTATTCCACATCTCTGGAAAAATGATGACGTCTGGTTTCTGAGCCGCTTCAACGGCTTCCATAAGCAACTTCTCTAAATGAACGAAGTTCGCATCTGGATTTCCGATTGTAATATCCATTTGAATGAGAGCAACATGAAGTAATTGTGATGACATGTCGAAATACTCCTTCCTGTTCAAGAAAAATACGTATGTGTACATACTAGTCGAAATGTGCGCTTAACTCAACATTCACTTAGCGAGCAAATCGGACTATACTACAACGTTGGTTTAAAAAGCTTCGACTGACCTCTTGCAATACTGAGCGTCTGCCAATCCAGCGAAGACCAATGCTTACACAATAGAACAATTTGCCCAACATGATACCCATAATGAGATACCTGACGCTGAATGGCCTGCAAGACAGTATGACTCTCACCTCGAATACGAACGAGCGACAGCACATCCTCTGCTGTCAGTGAGCCAAGGGTAGCGAATAGGACTTCCCAACCTGCTTCCCACCGTGCAAGCAATTCTTCTCGGGAAAAACGATCTTCTTCAAACTCGCCATCGCGATCTCGCCATTCTTTTTCTCCATCCGTGGTTAAAAAATCAGTCCAACGGGACAACATATTCCCATGCATATGCTTAATAATAACTTCAAGAGAATTCGACCCTTCATCTATAGACTGATAAAAGAAGACCTCATTTGTTTGGGCAAAAGCTTTATCCCCCAACTTCTTCATACTTTGAAAAGCACGTATCGATTCCTGCAGAAAAACATCCGCTACTTGAGCTTGATCTGTCATTCTCATTCATCTCCTTCGCCTATCTTTCGCCTATCTATGGTTCCATCATATGACATTGTTAAAATGAAGTATAATCGATTATCTTCATCGACTATGAAAAAAAGATTAATCATGTTACATTTAGGGTATATGTTAAAATCCCGACCTCCGGAGTGTGAATTAAACCGTGACAAACGTATCTTCAACAACTTCTCGATTTGCGATACAACCAGCTGATAGAATGAAAGGTCTGCCTACACAATTCTTCGCAACGCTCGTTGGCAAAGCAAATGCGCAAATCGCCGCTGGACATGATGTTATTAATTTAGGGCAAGGGAATCCTGACCGTCCTACCCCTCCGCATATTGTCGCTTCCATTCAAGAAGCCTCTGCGAATCCGTTATATCATAAATATCCGCCATTCAGCGGTTTTCCGTTTCTGAAACAGGCAATTGCACAGCGTTATAAAGAAGATCACAACGTGGACTTGGATCCTGACACGGAAGTTGCTATTCTTTTCGGCGGCAAAACAGGACTGATCGAAATCGCTCAATGCTTATTGAATCCTGGCGATGTCTGCCTTGTTCCTGATCCTGGCTACCCGGATTATTGGTCAGGTGTCGCTTTAGCAGGAGCCGAAATGGCATTCATGCCGTTACGTGAGGAAAATAACTTCCTACCTGACTATTCGCAATTAAAGCAGTCTGACTTGGACCGCGCCAAGTTGATGTTCATTAATTATCCGAACAACCCAACAGGTGCCACGGCCCCTGCTTCTTTCTACGAAGAAACTGTTGCCTTTGCTGAGAAAAATGGTGTTGTTGTAGCCAGCGATTTCGCCTATGGCGCTATTGGATTTGATGGTCAGAAACCGATCTCATTCCTACAAACTCCTGGAGCCAAGGAAGTCGGCATTGAATTCTATACCTTGTCCAAAACATACAATATGGCCGGTTGGCGTGTTGGCTTTGCCCTTGGAAACAAAGAAGTTATTCGCCTCATTAACTTGATGCAGGATCACTATTATTGCTCTCTGTTTGGCGGTATTCAAGTAGCTGCTGCTACAGCATTAACGGCTTCACAAGACTGTGTAGCAGAACTTCGTGATGTGTATGAAAGTCGTCGTAATGCGCTGTATACAGCACTTGCAAGCATCGGCTGGAACGCTAAGCCATCGCAAGGTTCCTTCTTCTCTTGGCTGCCTGTACCGAAAGGACATTCCTCACAAAGCCTTGCCGATTTACTTTTGGAAGAAGCTAAAGTTGTCGTAGCACCGGGTGTTGGTTTCGGTACGCACGGTGAAGGATACGTTCGACTTGGCCTTCTTTCTTCGGAAGAGCGTTTGGAAGAAGCTGTACAACGGATTGGAAAATTGAATATTTTTTAAAGCTATTATACGGGATTCTGGCCTTTTGCTCCTTTACAAAGTCTCGCTTACCATGCTATTCTAGATAGAATTAATTCCAAACAGCAACGTTATGATGGGAATAGTAAGAATCGTGCCGCACGTAACCAGGGAGTAAGCTCCATTGACTGAGAGAGCTTGCCGTGAACCGAATCCGAACCCGCCCCTGAACCGTCAACGATGAGTTGAACAGAGCCCTACTGTTATACAGGGAATCTAGAGTTGAGCGCTTCTATTTGATATGCGCTAATCTAAGGTGGTACCGCGGAAGCAACAGACTTTCGTCCTTATGTTTTAAGGGCGGGAGTCTTTTTTTGTATCTACATAGTTGGAAACCGAAGGATGGGATGAATATGACTCAGCGAATCGTAGTCAAAATCGGCAGCTCCTCATTAACCTCAGATACGGGTGGATTGAACCCGGATAAAATACGCTTTTTTGCGGCCGAACTCGCGCAATTGCAGCGCAGCGGCAGCCAAGTGCTGCTCGTGACATCTGGCGCAGTCGCCGCAGGCTTCACCTCCCTTGGCTACCGCACACGGCCCAAGGTGCTGCACGAGAAGCAGGCCGCCGCAGCCGTCGGCCAAGCGCTCTTAATGCAGGCGTACCATGAAGCATTCGCGTCCCACGGCATAAGCGTGGCGCAAATCCTGCTGACCCGGTACGACTTCTCCAACCGCAAGCGCGTGCAGAACGCGATGATGACGATTGACGAGCTTCTGCAGCGTGGCGTCGTCCCTATTATTAACGAGAACGACACCGTCTCGGTGGATGAATTGAAATTTGGCGACAATGATACATTGTCGGCACTCGTGGGCAATTTGGTCAAAGCGAACAAATTGATCATCATTACCGATATGGACGGTCTGTACACGGATGATCCTCGTAAGAATGCGAACGCACAGCGTATCGATCGCGTAGATGCGATCAGCGATGAGCTGTTCAGCTTCGCTGGGGGCTCTGGGAGCGCGGTCGGCACCGGCGGCATGCGCTCCAAGGTTGAGGCCGCCCGCATCGCGATGCGCGGGGGCGTGCCGGTGTTCATCGGGCGCGTGCTTGAGCCCGATGATCTGCACCTTGCCGTTGCCGGTACCGGCAAGGGAACGTACTTTGACACGGCGCTGAACAATCTGCCGGTCAAGAAGCAGTGGGTCGGCTTCCACTCGCTGCCCCAAGGGCAAATCATCGTTGATCAGGGGGCTAAAGCAGCCCTGATCAACGGTGGGAAGAGCCTGCTCCCCGCTGGTATCACATCAGCGATTGGCGACTTCCACCCCGGCGACGTCGTCGAGGTGATCTGCAGCGAAGGCGCGCTGCTGGGCCGCGGCGTCGTCAATTATGCGGCTTGGCAAGTGCAAGCCGCGGCAGGGCTATCCACCGACGAAGTTCAGAAACGCGTCGAAGTGTCACGCATCGAAGTTATTCACCGCGATGAATGGGTTCCTTTAACCTAACTTTTAACCTATGAGATAGAAAGCGAGGATCTCCCTACACATGAGACAGCAACGATTACTTAATCCAACATTACGAGATGTACCGGGAGATGCTGAAGCGGCCAGTCACCGACTGATGCTGCGAGCAGGACTCATTCGCCAGTTATCCAGCGGTATTTATTCCTACTTACCTTTGGGGCTCAAGGCGCTTGGGCATATTCAAACGATCGTGCGTGAAGAAATGGACCGCGCTGGTGCACAAGAAATGCTCATGCCAGCCCTTCATCCTGCCGAATTATGGAAAGCCTCTGGTCGTTGGGATGTCTATGGTCCTGAATTAATGCGACTCCAAGACCGACACGGCCGTGAGTTTGCTTTAGGCGCGACGCATGAGGAAGTTATTACAACACTCGTCAAAGATGAGATTCATTCTTATAAAAAGTTACCCCTTACGTTATATCAAATCCAAACGAAATATCGCGATGAGCGCAGGCCAAGATTCGGTTTATTACGTGGACGTGAGTTCTTAATGAAGGATGCCTACTCCTTCGATCGTTCAACGAGCGGTCTCGATGCTAGTTATCAAGCGATGTTTGACGCTTATGTCAACATTTTTACACGTTGCGGCCTCCAGTTCCGTGCTGTTGAAGCAGATTCCGGGGCGATCGGCGGTACAGATACGCATGAGTTCATGGCACTGGCGGATGTCGGTGAGGATACGATTGTACATTGTCCTGCCTGTCAGTATGCGGCTAATTTGGAGAAAGCTTCTGGGACGATTACTAACACAAGCGCGACAACGGCTGAGATGCCAAATACTCAACCAGCGAAAGTTCATACACCTGGCATAACAAGTATCAAACAATTAAGTCAATTCCTTCGCATAGAACCGCAGCAAATTATCAAATCCGTCGCTGTACAAGCGAATGGTGAGCCTGTGATCGCACTCATACGTGGTGATCTAGAAATCAATGAAATAAAGCTGAAGCACGTTCTTGGCGTTGATGAAATCACCATGCTTTCGGAAACCGAAATTGCTGCACTAGGTTCAATTGCAGGTTTTATTGGCCCAATTGGCCTATCATCTGTCAGATTGATTGCGGACAGTTCGATTCAAGGTCTAACGGATGCGGTTGTTGGCGCCAATGAAGCAGACTATCATCTTCAGCACGTGGATGTTCAGCGTGAATTGGCTGACATCCTGTATGCCGATGTTCGCAATGTCGGTCAAGGTGAAAACTGTAGCCACTGTGGGCATGAGCTCGCTTTTGCCAAGGGGATTGAAGTTGGGCACGTATTTAAGCTTGGCACCAAATATAGCGAATCACTCGGCGCTTCCTTCACCGATGAGAACGGACTCTCCGAGCCGATGATTATGGGCTGTTACGGCATAGGCGTGTCTCGCGTGCTGGCTGCCGTCATAGAGCAGCATCAGGATGAGCGAGGCATTAGTTGGCCTAACGCCATAGCTCCGTACAGCATTCATTTGCTAACTGTTCAGGTAAAAGATGAAGCTCGAATGACTTTATCGGAAGAGCTGTATCTATCCTTAACTCGCGCAGGCTTCTCTGTTCTCTGGGATGATCGCGAGGAGCGTCCTGGCGTGAAATTTAATGATGCCGATTTACTCGGCTTTCCATTGCGGCTAACCGTTGGTAAAAAAGCAAACGAACGCATTATCGAATGTAAAGAACGACGCAGCGGTTCTGCCTATGAGCTTAACGTTGAACAATTGTTAACGCATTGCCAATCCTTTTTCAACTAGGAGGTTCACCTATGAGTGAAGTTATTAACAAATCCAAACTTGCTAAGCAAGCTGCTCAATCAATGGGCAATCTCACAACAGAGCAAAAGAATACAGCCTTGTTGCTGATGGCAGACGCCTTAATTACGGAGCAACAAGCGATCATCGAAGCCAATAGCAAAGATTTGCAGCGTGGCAAAGAGCAAGGCACCAGCGCTTCTCTACTAGACCGATTAGCGCTCAACGAAACACGTATTGCGGCGATGGCCGAAGGCCTTCGTCAAATCGCAGAGTTGCCTGATCCGATTGGCGATACCCTTGAATCCTTTGACCGCCCCAATGGACTACGGATTCGCAAAATCCGTGTACCACTAGGCGTCATCGGGATTATCTATGAAGCAAGACCGAACGTAACGGTCGATGCTGCTGGCTTATGTCTCAAAACAGGCAATGCAGTTGTACTACGTGGCGGATCATCTGCTCTATTATCCAATGAGAAAATTGTGGAGGTCCTGCATACAGCTTTAGAGCGATCCGACCTGCCGGCAGATGCCCTGCAACTAATCCTAAGCGCAGATCGCAGCTCCGTCGATGAAATGTTGAAGCTGAATGGCCTTATTGACGTGCTAATTCCACGTGGTGGACACTCACTTATTCAAAATGTTGTCAATAACGCGTCTGTCCCAGTCATTGAAACAGGTGCAGGGGTGTGTCATACTTTTATAGATCAAAGTGCTCAGCTCGATATGGCTATTCGAATCGGGATTAATGCGAAGGCACAACGGCCTTCTGTTTGTAATAGTATGGAAACTTTGCTCGTACACGAAGCCATTGCAGAGAAGCATTTAGCTGCGATTGCAGAAGCATTCCAAGGCGTTCATGTTGAGCTGCGGGGTGACGAGCCTTCAAGAGCTTTGGTACCAAGCATGCTGGTTGCTGAACAAGCTGATTGGGGGACGGAGTACGGAGATTATATTTTAAACATCAAAGTGGTTAAGGATCTAGATGAGGCGTTAGCTCACATTCGCAACTACGGCACGATGCACTCGGAATGTATCGTAACGGAAGATGCTGCCAATGCAGAGAAATTCCTACAAGAAGTGGATGCTGCTGCTGTCTATCATAATGCATCGACTCGCTTTACAGATGGCTTTGAGTTTGGATTCGGAGCCGAGATCGGCATCTCCACACAGAAGCTACATGCCCGTGGTCCTATGGGACTGCCTGCGCTAACTTCAACCAAATACCGCGTTTACGGAAGCGGACAAATACGCGAATAAGACGTATATCCTAAGGAGGAATGCTCGATGTCCACGATGTTATCACAAGCGAAAATCGCCTTTGTAGGCGCAGGGTCTATGGCAGAAGCTATCGCCCGAGGCCTTATCCAGACGGAAGTTGCGAATCCTAAGCATGTCTATATGATGAATCGTTCCAACCAAGACAGATTAGCTTATCTTCGCTCGGAATACGGATTGGAGGCAACTTCAGATCCTGATACTAAAGAAGTATTCATTCGAAATGCTGACGTTGTTGTACTCTGCATGAAACCTAAGGATGTCGAAACTGCTTTTGCAGAGCTTGCACCGATGTTGAATGAGAAGCAACTGCTCATTTCCGTTATCGCTGGCCTCTCCATCGACAAAGCAGAAACACTTTTACAAACCAACATGCCGATCGTACGCACAATGCCGAACACCTCTTCAACTATCGGATTAGGCGCAACAGGAATGAGCTTCTCTTCTAAGGTTAATGATACATTCAAGCAGTTTGCTATCCAAATGTTTGAAGCGGTTGGAACGGTCACAATTGTGGACGAAGATAAGTTAGAAATTCTGACTGGCGTATCTGGAAGTGGTCCTGCCTATGTGTATTACTTCATGGAAGCGATGATTAAAGCAGGTATCGAAGGCGGTCTTTCTGAAGAAGATGCGAAGCAATTGACGCTACAAACGTTCCTAGGCGCAGCCCACATGGTGCAGCATACACAGGAAGATCCAGCGGAGTTACGTCGTAAGGTAACCTCCCCTAATGGAGCTACACAAGCTTCAATCGAAACGTTTGATCACTATAAATTCAGCGAAGCTGTCGCTCAAGCTGTGTTCGCTTCCGCTGCACGCGCCAAAGAGATGGGCGAGCAAATCGCGGCGAATAGTCCTGTAGGCAAATCGGTCTAATCTATTTTTTCACGACTATATGTTAGTTTGAATTCTAGTTAAAGCAGGTGAAAGTTCCTTATGAGTTCATATTGTTTAGCAACCTATCGGAGTTTCGATGAAAAAGCTGATTTTCATAAAAAAGCAACAGGCATAGCAGTTGGTCTTACCGTTGGCAGTTGGACGGAACTGCCTGAGGCTCAGAAAGCTTCCATGGAGAAGCATTTGGGCAAAGTTGTTTCCGTTGAAGTCCACGAGCCTGCGGCTGGTGAACCTCTTTCGGGGCGTTATGCGGATATCACCATCGCCTATCCTGATGTGAACTATAGCCGAGATATTCCCGCGCTATTAGTGACCGTGTTCGGCAAGCTGTCTATGGATGGCAAAATCAAACTGATCGACCTTGCCTTTTCTTCTGATTTCCTCGCTGGTTTCCCTGGTCCGAAATTTGGGATGCAAGGTGTTCGTGATCTACTTGGCGTACATGAACGTCCGCTGCTCATGAGCATTTTCAAATCCGTTGTCGGGTACGAACTGCCTGCCTTGCGTGAGCAATTTTACTTACAAGCGGCTGGTGGCGTCGATCTCATCAAGGATGATGAGATTTTATTCGAAAATCCGCTAACACCGATGGAGAAGCGCATTGCGATTTGTCTCGAAGCAGCTGAGCAAGCCACGAAGGAAACAGGTCAAAAGCTGCTCTATGCGGTTAATTTGACAGGTTCCACCTCCAAACTTGCTTTACAAGCCAAGAAAGCCATTGCTGAAGGGGCTAACGCTTTATTATTTAATGTGTTGGCTTATGGGTTCGATGTGCTGCACGAATTAAGCTCAGACCCGGAGATCAACATTCCGATCATGGCACATCCTGCAATGGCTGGTGCTATGTATCCATCGCCACACTACGGCATCTCGCCTTCCGTTCTTTTGGGCAAATTAATGCGCCTTGCTGGTGCTGATTTGGTGTTATTCCCTTCTCCTTATGGCTCCGTTGTCATGCCGAAGGAAGAGAATTTGGCCATTAAACATGTACTATTAACGCAGGATTTACGTAAAGATTACACCTATCAGGCTCCGTCTGATGTAGAATTAAAATTAGCACCAAGCTTCCCGGTTCCTTCCGCGGGTATCCATCCTGGTCTCGTACCGCTCATTCTTCGTGATTTCGGAGGGGATGTTATCGTGAACGCTGGAGGCGGTATCCACGGTCACCCAATGGGAACAATTGCTGGTGGACAAGCTTTCCGCCAAGCCATCGATGCAACTTTACAAGGTAAAACTTTACGCGATTACGCCCAAACACATCCAGAGCTACAATCAGCTATTGACACATGGGGGATTAGAGAATGAGCAAGGAACGCATTATCTTTTGTGACTTTGACGGTACGATTACCGTTAACGATAACATTGTAGCGATTATGAAGCATTTCAATCCTGAGGGTTGGGAAGGCATCGTCGAGCGGATTGTGACACAGCAAATCTCTATTCGTGAAGGTGTTGGGGCGATGTTTGCCCTTCTGCCTACCTCACGCAAATCGGAGATTGTGGACTATGCGATCAACAATGCGACCATCCGTGATGGTTTCGAAGAATTTGTCTCCTATTGCAAGGAGCAAGGAATTACCCTTTTGATCACAAGCGGAGGTATTGATTTCTTTATTTACCCGCTGCTTCGTTCGTTTGCGATTCCTGATGATCATATTTATTGCAATGCCAGTTCTTTTGAAGGTGAAACCATAGAGATCCTATGGCCGAATCCGTGTGATGCGCATTGTCAAACCGACTGCGGCATGTGCAAAACAAGCATCATTCGTTCTTACGATCCCGAGCGGTATGAGCGGATTATTATCGGAGACAGCATCACCGATTTTGAAGGTGCTAAGCTAGTGGATACGATTTTTGCCAGATCGCATCTCATCGAGCGTTGTGATCAACTTGGCTATGCGTACCACCCCTTCGAAACGTTCTTCGATATCATTAAGCAATTGGAGGCTGAACCCGTCAAATGAGTATTTTACTAGAAGAAAAACAACATGCTTTCGCTGAATTGCGTGACATTAAAGCAAATTTAGCGGCACGCGGATGGTTTCCTGCGACAAGCGGCAACTTATCTGTTCGTGTTGGTGGCTTTGAGCCGAGCGCTTTCACCTTCGCTATTACGTCTAGTGGTAGAGATAAATCGGTCCAAACTCCGGAGGATTTCCTTCTCGTCAATGAGAAAGGCTTGCCGACAGAAGCTACGAGCCTTAAGCCATCTGCGGAAACCTTGATCCATAGTGAGATTTACCGCTTAACAGGCGCTGGCGCTATTTTCCACGTACACACAATCTTCAATAACTTAGCTTCTGAGCTTTATGGAGAACGCGGCAGCATTCCCGTCGATGGTGTTGAGTTGATCAAAGCATTCAACATTTGGGATGAGGAAGCACAGATCGAGATTCCGATTCTGCCCAACTATGCGGATATTCCACGTATTGCTGAACTTGTTGAAGGTGCAATCGTACCTCGCATTCCAGGCATCGTGCTTCGTAAGCACGGGATCTATGCTTGGGGCGCAAATGCCTTTGAAGCAAAGCGTCACCTGGAAGCATTCGAATTCTTGTTCGAATATGTGTACCGCTTGCATGTGCTGAAGAAGTAAGAAACTCCACGTGTAGCCGCTAACTTACCCTGGCAGTTACGGAACGTGTTTCGGCTAATTTTCGAAAACTGCCTTTTACTTAAAGTTGTGGAACGTCAGACCGCTATTTCGTTACTGTCAGCGCATGTACTGCGTTTGCTCAGAAATAGAGGAACCTCGTTTCGCAACTTTTTTTTAATTGGCAGTATGTATACAAATACGAGTCTCTCATTTTGTCTATGTTTGTGGTGGGAACGGGGTTTTGGTGTCGTGTCAGCGGCAGTACTGCTGTTTGGTTCGGTAATGGGAGTAGCATGGACAAATGTTCTATCGCTGTAGTAGGCAGGATGCTGTAAACTCGGAGTAACGGGTGGTTAAAGGCGAAGGGACAACGTGGGTTACCGGCAAGGAGTCGTAGAAATGCGGTCTAACTCTCACCTTTCACTCTCATTTCTCATTTCTCACTTCTCACTCTCTCACCCCTCACTCTCCCCGCTACCACTTCCCTTTTTCAAAAATGCAAAAATACAACCTTTTCTACTAATTTAAGATCGAAAATAGTAAATGCGTGCGAATAGGCAACCTTTTTAAGGTTTTTCAGGAAAAACCCCTGAAACCACCCCCATTTGATGCCTATTTGCATCAATTTCCAATAACAGAGGAATGAACCGATTCGAAAAATGCTCTTTTGCATTTTTGCCAGGCTAGAGGACTTGATAAAGAGAATAAATTGGAGAAAAGTAGAGTAGTCTAGCAAGTTACTCTCCAATTACTCACATAACCCTCATAACTCCTCACTTCGTTCCTAATTACAATATACTCATATTGTGGCGAGAGTCGCGGGGGTGGAGGTTGGCTAATACATGGAGAAGCAGCAAAAAAAACGCCCATTTCCTCTCCCTTCTGGAGAGAAAAATGAGCGTTATCCTTATCGCGACTGCCTGAAGCGCTGCGAATACTCTTTGGCCTGATCCACTGTCGAGACGCGATTACGGCTCCAATCCAGCAAAATCCGATCAATATACCGGAAATGGACTTTCCCGGCAAACACTGCTTCCTTCAAAGCTGTCATGATCAGCTCTTCTTTATACATATCTTTATCGAGCCAATTGCTGATCGTTTCCAGCTCCATCGGCGTTAGAGGTCTAGCAAATTCATTCTCGATCGTAGTATAAATGTTCTTCACTCGATCATCACTAGGAGCTTGCGTAATTGCCGCCAATTCCGCTAACTCTTTCAGCTGCTGCTCCGCCACACGCTTCGCTAATTTCTTATAGAGCGGCGTCAGGTTATACTGCTCGCTTCGAAACCCTGTTGTTTCGTGCGTATCCTCATCGATCGCGATAAACTGCTCGCGAATCAACTTCTGCACACTGGCAATAACGACATCTGGTGAAGCCGACATCCGCTCCTGGATTTCATCCAGGGTCGGGAATGTGTTCCTATCCTTTTCAACAAAGGAAATAAAATGGATCAGTGTCATAACGTCAACTTCACTCAAAAGTAGTGCACGATAATGCTTGAGCAATAAACTCGGTACCGCGACACTCCCCTCTAGGAAGCTATTCATCAAGATCGCTTCAACCTTCAACTGTGTATTCGATTGCGTACTCATACGTCTTTCCCCTTTCTCCCCATGGACAATGCCACTACTTAAGGGTATAGACGGTATAACAAACGTGGGAATGGAATGGTTTCACGCACATGATCCAAGCCGCAAATCCAAGCAACTGTGCGCTCTAATCCTAAACCGAAGCCAGAATGCGGGACAGTTCCATATTTACGTAGATCCAAGTACCACTGGTACGCCTCTTGAGATAACTCATGTTCCGTGAAGCGTTGCTCCATCAATTCAGGATCATCAATCCGTTGACTTCCCCCAATAATTTCGCCGTACCCCTCTGGCGCGATCATATCAGCACACAACACGACTTCGGGACGACTAGGATCTGGTTTCATATAGAAAGCCTTAATCTCCGTTGGCCAGTGGGTAATAAATACAGGCGTTTCGTATTGCGCGGCAATGGCTGTTTCGTGCGGAGCTCCAAAATCTTCGCCCCATTCGAATTCATGCCCATTCTTTTGCAAATAGTCCACAGCCTCATCGTAAGTGATACGCGGGAAACTGCCTTTGATTTTCTCCAGCTTCGAAGTATCCCGCTCCAACGTTTCAAGCTCCGCTTGGCAATTCGTAAGCACCGTCTGTACAATATGGGATACGAATTGTTCCTGTACCTCAAGGTTTTCCACGTGATCCACGAATGCCATCTCCGGCTCGATCATCCAGAACTCAATCAGATGTCGGCGTGTCTTCGATTTCTCCGCACGGAAAGTAGGACCGAAGGAATATACGCGGCCTAGTGCCATAGCGGCTGCTTCCATGTAAAGCTGCCCGCTTTGCGTGAGAAATGCATCTTCATCGAAGTATTTCGTATGAAATAAGTTCGTTGTGCCTTCACAAGACGATGGCGTCAAAATTGGGGGATCCACCAGATGAAATCCTCTGTCATTGAAGAACGCCTGAATCGCCTTGATAATTTCTGCACGAATCACAAGAACCGCACGCTGACGCGGACTCCGGATCCACAGGTGACGATTGTCCATTAGGAAATCTACACCATGCTCCTTCGGAGTTATCGGATACTCTTCCGTAATTTGAATGATTTCTACACCAGACACGTCGAGCTCGAAACCGCCTTTCGAGCGTGTGTCTTCTTTAACTTTACCCGTTATGTATAAGGAGCTTTCTTGGGTTAGCTTAGAAGCGGCTTCCCAGGTTTCTTCACTCACTTCACTTTTCACAACAACACCTTGTATATATCCCGAACCGTCACGAAGCTGCAAAAATTGAATTTTACCACTTGAGCGTTTCTTGTTTAGCCAACAGCCGATAGTAACAGACTCGCCGACATGATGTTTCACTTCACCTATTGTACTTTTCATTTAAATTCCTTCCTCTCTACTTACTGAGATTCCATTCTATTGTACACTATTTCACGATTTCCACGAAATAATCAGTCCGACAGTGACTGCACGAGTCTGTAAGTATCCTGTGCAATGACCCATTCTTCATTCGTTGGAATGACCAGCGCTTCAACCCTTGAACCCAGCTTCGTTATTCGCTTTTCTATGCCTCTTCCAAGCAGGTTTGCTTCCTCATCAAAATCTACCCCAAGGAAGCTCAAGCCCTCGCATACCACTTTACGCAGCGGTGCGGAATTCTCGCCTACACCTGCGGTAAACACAATCGCATCGACGCCATTCATCGCCGCAGCATAAGACCCGATGTATTTGCGCAGCCGATACGTATACATCTCAAAAGCCAAGGTAGCGTTCTTCTCGCCCGCTTCCATAGCCTCCACGATCTCCCGCATATCGCTGGAGATTCCCGAGATCGCCTGCAGGCCGCTATGCTTATTCAGCATGGAGCTGACCTCGCCGATCGTCAAATCCTCCTTGCCCATCACGAAGGGCACGATGGCCGGATCCAGATCGCCGCTGCGCGTGCCCATCATCAGACCTTCGAGCGGTGTCATCCCCATGCTCGTGTCAACCGATTGGCCGCCCCATACAGCGGCGCAGGAAGCGCCATTACCAATGTGACAGGTAATGAGCTTCAACTGCTCTAGCGGGCGTCCTAGGAAGGCAGCGGCACGCTCGCTCACGTACTTGTGCGACGTACCGTGGAAGCCGTAGCGTCGCACCTTGTGCTTCCGGTAGAGCGCCATCGGCACCGGATACAAGTAGGCCTTCGCCGGCATCGTCTGATGAAAGGCGGTGTCGAAGACAACAGCCTGCGGAACGCCAGGCATGTTCGCATCCACCGCCGAGATGCCCAGCATATGCGCCGGGTTGTGCAGCGGCGCCAAATCAAATAGGCGCCGGATCTCCTTCTTCACCTCGTCCGTGACGAGGACGGAGCTCTTGAAAGATTCACCACCGTGGACAACGCGGTGGCCAACGGCATCAATCTGTGAGATGGCGGTCAAGACGCCATGCTCTGGATGAACAAGCACATCCAAAACTCTACGGATGGCGGTTGTATGCTCAAGAATTTCATCAACCTTGTGAAATTCGGGTTTGTTCGCTGGTTCGTGCATCAGGATAGCGGTATCCATTCCAATCCGTTCTACTCGACCCTTCGCCAGTACAGTCGCATTTTCCATATCATAGAGCTGATACTTCACTGAAGAGCTACCAGCATTGATAACCAGAATATTCATAGACGGTCACCATCCTTGTCGTAGCGGAAGAAGCCTTCTCCCGTTTTAGCGCCAAGATGCCCCGCGCGTACCATTTGCTTTAGCAAATACGAAGGACGGTATTTGATATCTCCATATTCACGGAACATTCCCTCTAGTGCAGCCAATACAGCATCTAACCCAAACCGGTCACACATTTCTAGCGGACCATGCTTGAAATCATAGCCAATGCGCATCGCTTGATCGATATCTTCCGCGGAAGCGACACCTTCGGATAAGGTGTGCAGCGCTTCATTAATGAGCGTACAAATCAATCTCGTCGTAATATACCCAGGCGATTCATTCACTTTAATACTCTTTTTCGTAAGAACATCATCAACGAATTGGCGAGTAAGATCATATGTCTCGTCCGATGTTTTCATCGCCCGTACGATTTCAACAAGGTTCACTTTGGCAACGGGATGTAGGAAATGCAAGCCAATGACACGCTCTGGATGCGTCGTGATGGCTGCAATCTCCGTTACACTTAACGTAGAAGTATTCGTTGCTAGTATGATATGAGGAGAACATATTTGATTGAGCTGGAAAAAGACGTGCTTTTTCGCATTCAAATCTTCCGAAATCGTTTCAATCACGAGCTCACAGGAGGCCATGTCCTGAATCGAGTTGGCTCTTTTGATTTTCGAAAGGATGGATTTCTTCTCCGCTTCCGTCAAAGCCCAACGCTCAATTTGCTTATCTAAACTGACCGTTATAAGCTCAAACGCACGATCTAGCTTTTCTGTTGTTTTCTCAGCAAGAATAACATCAAGACCACGAGCGGCCAGCATTTCGGAAATGCCCTGCCCCATTGTCCCTCCGCCAATTACCCCAATAGTTCTAAACATCATAACTTGTTTCTCCTTCATCCTTACTTCTTCAATCACTTTATAATTATATGTATCATGCATACGTGTAGTAAAGCCAATAACCGCTGGCCGAATTGGCCAACGGTCATTATTATGCACTTTGTGACACAGAAGCGTCAAATAATGTACGAAAAGTATCACCAGAGAGTACTTCTTCCTTCATCAGAATAGCGAACGAATGTTCAAACACATTCCGCTGCTCATCCAACATTTTCTTCGTACGCAACATTAGCGCATCTAGGATAGCAGCATTTTCTTTCATTAGCTGTTCCTTCGTCACCATCTCACGATCAATAATACCTAAGCTAGTAAGTCCGGCATCCATCATGTTGCGAACCATAGAAAGTGATTGTTCGAAATCGTTTCGTGACCCGGTACTGCGACCGCCGTAAATCATTTCTTCCGCTGCTGCCCCACCAAGGGCAATCATGATCTGATCTTCGATATAATCTTTCGTATACAAATAATGATCCTGCGGGGGGTTATGACGTACATACCCTAAGGCTTTCCCACGTGGACTCACGGTGACTTGAGAAACAGATCCTGGACGAACAAGCTCAGCAATAATAGCATGACCTAATTCATGATAAGCCACACGTTCTTTCTCACCATTCGCTGTTTCTTTATCTGTTCGTTCTCCCATCATAACCTTATCAATCGCGGAAGCCAAATGCGGCTGCTCAATCGCTGGCTTATCCTCACGCATTGCATAAATAGCTGCTTCATTCAGGACACCTTCGAGCTGAGCACCTGAGAAACCGAAGGTTTGATCTGCTGTTTGCTCCAAAGTTACACCTTCAGCTAACGGCTTATTTTTAGCATGGATATGCAGAATAGCTAAACGGCCTTTCTTATCTGGCAAGTCAACCTCAATATGTCGATCAAAACGTCCAGGCCGCAGCAAAGCACTATCGAGCATTTCCTTCCGATTCGTTGCGGCAATAATGAGAATTCGCGGCGCATCGTTCGTATGAATCCCATCCATTTCCGTCAATAACTGATTCAAGGTCTGATCATACTCACGTTGCCCACCAGCATCACGTTTTCCACCAATAACATCAATTTCATCAATAAAAATAATCGCATTATCCTTGCCTTCTTTGACAGCACGTGCTCTAGCTTCCTTAAATAAATCACGCACGCGGCTTGCTCCGACACCTACATACATCTCAACAAATTCACTGCCTGAAGCCGCCATAAAAACAGAATTCGTGTAATGCGCGGCTGCTTTAGCCATTAATGTTTTCCCTGTACCTGGAGGCCCGGTCAATAGCAATCCTTTAAGCGGACGAATACCTAGCTTCTTAATTTCCTCATGCTTAATTAAAAAATCAAGAGCTTCCATCAATTCTTTTTTCGCTCGATCTTGTCCGCCAATTTCATCAAAGGTGAGGAAAGCAGGCGTCCGATTCTTACTTTTCCGATCTCCACCGCCAGCAGAAGCTCCGATACCGCCGCGGGTTTTCATCATATACAATAACGAACCACCCAATGCACTCACGAATAAAATGGGTATTACATTCACACCTAGAAAAACTAAGAACACCAGAAAAACAGGAATAAATCCGATTCCGATTTCTTTATATATTTTACTCATTCGGCCACACTCCGATCTGGGAGATTCTCGGCAGCATGATAAATTTAGTCGTATCACCATCTGTTAATCGAATGTAAACATTATTCTCATCCATTTCGCTGTCTACGTTCATAGCGGGCACACCATTTGCATACTTCTGTAAAGTTGTTGGAATATCCGCATAATGCTTCGTTTCCATGGCTTGAGCTACCTCAAATAACGCTTTAGACCACCATTGATCCAGCTTAGCCGAGGATTGATTCTTAATCGTGATATTCACAGTCCTTTTCCCAATAATCGATGCGCCTTCGTCCTTAATTAATTCTACAACTTGTCGTAAATTAGCATCAGGCTTCAAAGTTAACTCAACATCTACTTGATTGGAAGAAAGTTTCATGGTTGAATTCGTTACACCCGGTGCATTGTTAATTATATGTGATAATGGATTCTCCATAGCAAAGCTTGTATAAGCGAACCAGCCTCCAAAAAGTACACCAGCCGAAATAATCACGCTCAAAATAACAGGTAAAACGCGCAGCTTCATCTTCATAGGTTGGCGTCCACCTTTCTGTAATGATATATTTGTATGCCTCTAAAGCAATACGATAAGTATATCATTACGTATACACTATTCGCCTTATGTAAACAGTGGAAACACATGAATGTCTTCATCATCGCTAAAATACAAAAAAACTCAACCTTCTTATTGAAGGCTGAGCCGATAAGTATCCAGATAAGTACCATCTTTGAAGGAATAATAATCATAGAAGTACCGCGTACCTCTATCTTCCTTCGTCTTATAAAAGACTTCCCAAACATAGTCGCTTCCTAATTTGCCTGGTATAACTCGCTCAATCTCACTGCTTGGCGCCTTTTTCAATACAGCAGCCCTGGCTTGCTCTTCGGTGAAGGCTTCCTCCGCCATTTCCGAATGAACATTTTCCGCAGATACCCAAGCAATTAAACGCTGTCCTAGCTTGTTCTCCCCATATACAATCTGAAACGGCTCATCACCGTAGAAGAAATCCACCTTTGATGCCTTGGTCATCATACTTCCTACATAAGCTTTTTCAACAGCTACACGTTTCTCATCCCAGTGTTCGTTCTGCACATTCAGGTAGAATCGGCTAAGCACGACACCCAGCGTTGCTACAATGAAAACGCCAAGTGTAATAGTTCGCTTCGCATTCATGACCGCCGCGCACCTCCCCAAAACCACTCACTTTGCCTAAGCATTACCCTTTTAATCGATCAAAGCATAATTCAAATTCACGTTTAATTTTCTCTTCATCCAATGTTAGACACTCACCTTTACGGACGATCCACTTCCCATCGACACACACATCAACAACATCTTTCGCACAAGCGGAGTACACGATGTGGGAAACGAAGTCTGTTTTCGGTAGGAAATGGGGCTGATCGATATCCAGTGCGATGAAGTCTGCTTTCATGCCAGGCTCAAGTAAACCAACATCCTTCAGCCAAATGGATTCTGCTCCCATCCGAGTTCCTAGCAACAAGGCTTCTTTCGCAGGAATCGCTAACGGGTCACCAGTTACTCCTTTATGAATAAGAGCTGCCAATCGCATTTCCTCGAACATATCCAGATTGTTGTTCGATGCAGCTCCGTCCGTACCTAGGGATACTTTAACACCAGCACGCAATAGTTCAGGTAAACGAGCAACACCACTTGCAAGTTTAAGATTGCTGCCCGGATTGTGGGACACACGTACATCGTATTGTTTGAGAATAGCGATTTCTTCATCATTCAAATGAACGCCATGCGCAACAAGCGTTGGACGAGTGAACACGCCTAGCTTTTCCAAGTGCGCAACAGGTCTAGCGCCATATTGTTCGACATTACCCTCGACTTCACGGCGAGTTTCCGACATATGCGTATGGATCGGAAGATTGAGATCATGAGCGGCTTGTACGATACGCTCGATATAATCTGGCGGACATGTGTAAGGAGCGTGCGGCGACATCATGGTTGTAATTCTACCTTCCGCCTTGCCGTGCCAGTTCTTCGCAAATTCAGTTGCTTCGATCAACTTTGCTGTTTGTACATCCGGCGGACATAGCCCGATCACACCGCGGGTCAATACACCCCGCATGCCTGACTCTTCTACCGCCAAGGCAACTTCATTCATATGGTCATACATATCGACAAAAGTTGTCGTGCCGCCTTTAATCATTTCAAGGATCGACAACCGTGTTCCCCATTTGACATCCTGTGAGGTGAATTTGCCCTCCATTGGCCACATTTTTTCCTCTAACCATACTTGCAGCGCAAGGTCGTCACCGTAGCCGCGGAGCAATGACATCGCAGCATGTCCATGTGTGTTCACAAGCCCAGGCATATACAGCTTATTCGTTCCGTCAATCACTTCATCATAATGGTCTAGCGGTTCAGGCACTTCTGTCCCGATGTATGTAATCTGACTGCCTTCGATAACCATGCAGCCCTTGATGGATGATTTGTCTTCCTTATTAGAAATAAAAATACCATTCGAAATTAATGTTTTTTTCATAGTAAAAAACCCTCTCTATGCTCATTCTATAAACAGTTACTGCTCCATAAACTTTACATCTTCAAGCTTGTAAAATCAAGGAAGCCTTACACGTTTCCTAAGATGTTGAGAAATTGTAAATTGTCACGGAATTTTCGTTGCTTTAGTCCTTACGAGTATGATACTTTAAACATTGTGAGTTTTTTCTACAATTTGGTCATTTTCAATTCACAAATTCGTTTAAAAACTTGTACATATAGCAAAAATTAGGAGGATTCTATGACAACGTTATTCACCAGAAAGAACGAAGTCGATTTCTTGCAACTTCTTATCCGTGCTGCAGAGAACGCGCTGCAAACAGCTCAACTGTTTCGTACGGCTATGATGGGTGATAAACCACCAATTGAGTATGTTAAAGCCATTCATGATCTAGAACATGCAGGCGACTCCATCACTCACGACATCTTCAGAGGTTTGAACAAAGTATTTATTACACCGATCGATCGGGAAGATATTATGGTTCTAGCTTCCAAAGTGGATGATGTCACAGACGGGATTGAAGCAACGATTGCACGTTTTGACTATTTGAATGTTTCTCATACGGATTCCTACATGAAAGATTTCTCAGGTGTGATAGTAGATTCCTGTCAACATATGTTAGATGCTTTCAAGCTTTTGGCTAAGAAAAAATATATGCAAATTCCGGAGCACACCGTTGCCATAAACAAACTTGAGAATGATGGAGATCGCTTAATGCGTGAGGGGATCCGTCAAATCTTTATAACACGTAAGGACGTGTACGAAGATTTTAAACTCAAAGAAATTTACGAGCGTTTGGAAGAAACTACCGATGCTTGCGAAGATGTCGCTAACATTCTAGACAGCGTAGTACTTCGTTACTCTTAAGACAAGATGTCTGTGTGTACGAAGAAAGTTTTCCTATTGGAAAACGCTAGGAGGAATTCATGTTAACTTATTTGATCATAATCGTTGCACTAGCCCTGCTATTCGACTTCATCAACGGATTCCACGATACAGCTAATGCGATTGCAACTTCCATCTCTACGCGAGCATTGAGCCCTAGAGTCGCTATATTCATGGCTGCTTCACTTAATTTCGTTGGTGCCATGGTTTCTTCTGAAGTTGCCAAAACGGTAGGCGGAAGTATTGCCAATCCTGCGAAGATCGAAAATGGTGTTGAGGTCGTTATAGCTGCTTTACTTGCGGCTATCATCTGGAACTTGCTTACCTGGTACTTGTCCATTCCATCCTCCTCCTCCCACACGTTGCTCGGTGCCTTAGCTGGTGCCGTAATTGCAGGAGCAGGCTTCAATGGCGTCAACTGGAGTGGTTTCACACAAATTATTATCATTCTCATTTTATCGCCGATTATCGCTTTCCTTCTAGGTTATCTCATCATGGTATTGATCAAAAATATCGTCCTCTGGTCGGGCAATACATCCCGTTCCAAACTAAATCGCGGATTTCGGACATTGCAAATTATCTCTGCTGGATTACTTTCCTACTCACACGGAGGTAACGATGCCCAAAAAGCGATGGGGATTATCGTATTTGGTCTCGTTGCAGCAGGCGTACAAGATGATTTAAACGTGCCGATCTGGGTAAAGATTGCTGCAGCCCTTGCGATGGGTCTTGGAACATCTATCGGTGGATGGCGCATCATTAAAACGGTCTCAGGTAAAATTGTAAAAATTGAGCCTATCAATGGCTTCGCCTCAGATTTAACGTCATCGATTGTCATTCAAATCTCAACCTTCATTGGTAAACCATTATCAACAACACATGTTATCTCCTCTGCGATCATCGGAACAGGCAGTGTCATGCGTTTCCATGAAGTACAATGGGGTACGGTAGGTCGCATGTTAGTCACTTGGGTTATTACGATTCCGATCTCAATGATTCTTGCTTACACGCTGTACTTTGCTATATTCCGTTTAATCATGTAATCAACAAACAAAGGCACGACCCGCTGAAGCTGCGCGGGTCGTGCCTTTTTCATGCTAATCGAGATAGTAGGCCAAGCTTTGAAGCTCTGTCGTGAAATCTGCATAATGCACGCGTACATCAGGCGGCACCTTGATGATGACTGGAGCAAAGTTCAGAATCGCTTCAATGCCACAAGCAACGAACTCATTCGCTACATTCTGTGCTTCTGCCGCGGGAACGGTAATAATACCGATCCGCACACCAAGCTCAGACATAACCGACTTCATTTTATCCATGGGAAGCACAACCAAGTTATTAATCACTTCGCCAGCCTTGGAGGGCATGGCATCGAATAAAGCTACAATTTTCATATCATTACGTAAATACGTATTATAATTGCAAAGTGCTCTGCCTAAATTTCCTGCGCCAACGAGCGCTACTTGAATATGTCGATCTAATTTAAGAATCTGCCTAATCTTTTCGATCAAATAATTGATATCATAACCAATACCTTTTTTGCCAAACTCGCCAAAATAAGCTAAGTCTTTCCGAATTTGAGCAGGATTCAGATCTAACTTCTGACCTAAATCCTGAGAAGACACCGTGGAAACATTGTTCATTTGCAACTCGTTTAGATAACGTAAATAGATAGGTAATCTGCGGACAACAGCTTCTGAAATTTTTTGTGTCTTCACGTTCTTAGGCTCCTCCCATCCATTGCTCAATCCTCGGCAGCATTTGTTCGCAGTTCATGTGCTCAATCTTCGGACCAGGCAACGAATAGAGGAAGTGCTTGCCATAATACGTTTCAATAACACGTGTATCATAAATAATGACGATCCCTTTGTCTGACGCTCTCCGAACTAATCGACCGAAACCTTGTTTAAATCGAATAACAGCTTGAGGTACAGAAAATTTCATAAATGGATTCTCATTACGCTTCTTGATATTCTCACATTTGGCTTCTACAAGCGGGTGATTCGGCGGCTGGAAGGGGAGACGAATAATCGCCAGACAACTTAACGCATCCCCTGGAATATCTACACCCTCCCAGAACGAGCTGGTGCCCAATAACACGCACATTTTGTTATCTTGGAACATCCGGGTCAACTTACTGCGATTGCCGCTGTCGACACCCTGTCCGAGCACAGTAATGCCGTGTTGGCTCAGCTTTTCTTTCATACCTGCATGGACAAGCTTCAACATCCGATTCGAGGTACATAGAACCAGCATTCGCCCCTTCGTCACTTGTGCCACATCACTCAGAGAGTTGATCAATGCTTCGATGAAAACAGGATCCCCCGCTCCCTTAATCGTAGGAAAATTGCGTGGAATAACCACCAAAGCTTGCTCACGATAGTTAAATGGAGATGGCAACTGTACCGTTTTCAGCTTACCTGACTCTTCGTCCTCTGGAATGGCTAAACCAAGCTGCTCTGCCGAGTATTGGAACGATTTATTCACCGACAGCGTTGCGGACGTTAGGATAATACTGTCTTTCGTTTCAAAGAAATGCTGCTGCAGCAACCCGCTTACATCTGTTGGAACAGAATTCAACTGAACCGATTTGGCTTTGGCATACGTGCCGGCTTCAATCCAATACACGTACCCTTCATCTGCCATTTTCATAAAGAAATGAAGCGCATCCCGATGCGCATATAGCTCTTTCACTGTTCCATTCAAATCGGTTACTAGCCCTTGAACACCTAGTCCATCCTGCTGCTCCTTTAGCTCACTCAACAATTTATCCAAAGTCCGCAATAAATCATTTGCATTCAGATAAATGTTATCCTCCATAATCAACAACTCGCGCCAATTCGTAGGCAGGGTATCCGGTTTTAAACGCAACACATATTGCGATGTCTCCGATTGCGAAGGATCACTTTTGGAGGAAACCAATTCGTACAAGGCTTCGCTTAAACGTTCCCAGTCTTCTTTGATCGAAATGATTTTCGGAAATAATCCATCTATTGTGTTACTCCATGCGGCAGCTCTTTCGCCTGCCTCATCCGATTTCTGTAATCGGAAGCGAAGCATCGGAAGTTGACCGCTTCGATTGTCCTTATACAGCCACAATAAGGAATGGTAAAACGCAGAGGCATGCAGCTCGATTCCAAGGTGCTTACTCGCCACTTCTTCAAAGTGATGCGCCTCATCAATCACAAGGTGCTTGTAGGACGGTAGAAGGCGGTTCTCAGCCTTCATATCTGTAAAGAGGAGGGAATGGTTCGTGATGATCACATCAGCCGTGTTGGCGTCATTACGAGCTCTGTGGTAGAAGCACTTCTTATACCAAGGGCACATGCGGTTTAAACAGGAGTCTGTATCACTCGCAACCGAGTACCAGAATTGGGCACCTTTGTTGCCAAAGTGCAATTCTTCCTCATCCCCATGTTCAGTTTCACTGAGCCAAACGACCATTTGCGCGGCTGTTATTGGGTCTTCTCTGCCATTTTCGTAGTCCCGTGTTGTGAGCTTCGTCTCAAACTTGCGAAGGCACAGATAATGGCTTCTTCCTTTGAGGACAGCCGCTTTGAACGGAACAGGAAAAATTTCTTTTAACAAAGGAATATCCCGCTCCCGCAGCTGCTCCTGCAAATTAATCGTATGTGTCGAAACGACTACTTTCTTCTCATATTTCAAACCATAATAAATCGATGGAATCAAGTAGCCTAGTGATTTCCCTGTCCCTGTTCCCGCTTCGATCATCAAATGTTGATCAGCCTCGAGAGATTTCTCCACTTCCAGAATCATTTGATCCTGTGACTCACGATCCTCATACACCTCGAATCGTTGTTGGAGCGCAGATTTCAATCCTTGCTGGAATGCTTGAAAGGAAGGGCCTAATGCTTCAGTGACCTCGAACTCCGATCTCAGCTCATCTTCGTCGCCCCAATCCGTCACATTCAATGTAAATTGACGAAAGTAACGATTCGTATCCATATCGACACTTGTTACTGACTCTTTATATAAACAAATTTCGTCTAAAAACCAACCCAAATCGGTGTTACCGTTTTCGAAAATTTGGTTCAACCGTTGTACCGTTAAGAGAGGCAGCCCCAGTAAGCGATCCAAGCAGTGGATCCAAATCAATGCCGTAACTTCCGCATCACTGTCTGCTTGGTGTGGCCTTTCATGATCAATCCCAAACAACGCCGCCACCATACTAAGCTGTAGACTAGAGATGGACGGGAATAAAATACGCAGCATATCCATGGTGTCTAGGACACGACCCGAGAAAGGAGGATAACCAGTTCTCGTTAGTCCTCGCTGCAGGAATGATAAGTCAAACGCTGCTTGATGCGCTACAAGCACACAATCAAACAAGAGTGGAAACATGTCTGACATAACCTGATCAAGTGACGGTGCATCCGCAACCATCTCATTGGTAATCCCTGTTAAAGTTGTAATCGAAGAAGGTATACTAATCCCTGGGTTCACCAGAGAAGTATACCTGTCTGTAATTTCAAATTGATCTATGATGACGAGTCCAACCTGTATAATTTCGTCCCCAGGCTGACTTCCTGTCGTTTCAAAATCCAAAACTGCAAATTTCATAACGTCTATCTTCAATCCCTTCGTCCTACACTTCTCCTAGCATACCAAATCTGATTAGGAAAAGGGAATACCTTGTTTTACCGTTTCGGGTTAGGACTCATCGAGATTGATTAGTGGCTCCATACAAGAAGGGTCGGTATGATAGGCTTTTTGAAAATATTCGAAAGCCTTCTCTAGGTTCTGATTTTGCACTTGAATGCAACCCATGGCGTTGTAAGAAATAGCTTTCATCTTTGAATTTTCCGTCAATGGCAAGAGGAATTTGAAGTGCTGATACGCATCGCCAAACTCCCCTTTACGCAAATGTCCCATCGCTAAATACACACGAGCTAATAAGAAATCCGGTTGCCGCCTAATCAGTACCTCGAATTCTTTGATCGCTTGATCATACATGTACAACTTATAATACCCTTGCCCGCGCATGAATTCTTCGGTTTGTTTACCGGACATGTCGAGCTCCATCAGTTCATCATGTAAGGTTTGAGTATTGCTGATCGGCACCGCCCCATAAAACTTTCCCAGCTTCTCCTCAAAAAGCAGCCACGCCTCGATGAATTCATCACTCATCGTCTTTAACACTTGCAATTGTTCGTCAAGTTCGGCCTTTTTCTCCACATCGCTGTTCGGATATTCCTTCTGGATTTCTTCCAAAACCTCATTCATTGTGGAAAATAAATGCTTAAACATTTGGCATCCCCACCTTTGCTTCGAAAGCTTACCCTCATTCTTTGTAAACAAAGACGTTTTCATGCATGGGAGTGGTTTTGCCGTAAATCTTAGAGAACGGTTGAGTGTTCTTCTTCCTTCAGCAATTGAGCAACCGTGTTGTTTGCTCCCATAATGGCAATCGTTGGATGATGCTTCTTCGCTTCTTCGTCACTCATCATGGCATAAGAAACAATAATAATGGTATCACCGGTTTGAACGAGTCTAGCTGCCGCGCCATTCAGACAAATCACACCTGTTCCGCGTGGCCCTGGAATAATATACGTCTCCAAACGTGCACCGTTATTGTTATTCACGATTTGCACTTTTTCATTTGGCAGCATATCCACAAGGTCAATCAAATCCTCATCGATCGTGATACTTCCGATATAGTTTAAATTCGCCTCTGTAACCGTGGCGCGGTGAATCTTCGCTTTCATCATTGTGCGAAACATAAGACGTCACTTCCTGACTTGTAGAATAAGATTATCAATTAAACGTGTTTTCCCAAACTTCACAGCCAGCGCAATAATAAGAGTAGTAATAGAATGGCTATGTTCAAAAGGCTCTAAAGTTGGGTATGTCAATACTTGGGCGTAGTCGATATCGGCTAATGGTGCCGTTTGGATATGATCGCGAACTAAGATTTCTAGCTCTTGAGATGTAAAAGAGGATGCTGCATTGCTTAGGATAAATTCCTTCGCTCGCTGTAAGGACTGAGACAATACCAGCGCTTGCTGGCGCTCCTCTGGAGACAGATACACATTCCGTGAGCTCATCGCTAGGCCATCCTTCTCACGCAGGGTCGGGCAAGGCACGATTTCAACGGGTATATTCAAGTCATGAACCATCTGCTCAATTACAGCCACTTGTTGGGCATCCTTTAAACCGAAGAATGCTTGGTCAGGTTGAACCATATGGAACAACTTACTAACAACCGTAGCCACGCCATCAAAATGCCCTGGTCGTGAAGCCCCACAGAGTCTTGTCGTAACCTCAGACACACTAACCGTGGTACGTGTTGGTGTTGGGTACATCTCGTCGACAGATGGCATAAATACGATATCTACACCTGCCGCCTCCGCGACCGCCAAATCTTGCTCAGCATTGCGTGGATACCGTTCAAAGTCTTCGCCAGGTCCGAACTGCAATGGATTCACAAAAATGCTTAACACGACTAATCCACTTTGAGAACGAGCCTTTTGGAGGAGACTCGCATGTCCTTCATGTAAAAAGCCCATCGTCGGCACAAAGCCGACAGACTGATCATTCTTGCGTCGATACGCTTTGATCCGAGCTCGTAAATCCGCAATTGTCTGAACCACTTCCATGGTGTGGATCGCTGCCATGACCAATCACTCCTTATCACCATATAGATATTGAACAACATCATTGTCCATATGAAATGTATTTTCTTGTGCCGGGAACGTCCGTGCCTTCACTTCTTTCACATATTCGCCAATCCCTGCACGGATAGTTTCCCCGATATTTGCATAGGCTTTAACAAACTTTCTGGGAGCACTGTCAGAACCATACTGCAGCAAATCATGATACACAAGTACTTGCCCGTCACAATGCACGCCAGAACCTATGCCAATTGTGGGGATGGATAGTTGCTTCGTAATCCATGCCGCCAATTCATCCGTTACGAGTTCCAGAACTACCGCGAACGCACCCGCTTCTTCAATTGCCTTGGCATCACTTAACAGCTTCTCAGCTTGATCCGAGTTCCGTCCTTGTACACGGAAGCCTCCCAGTTGGTGAACCGACTGCGGTGTTAGCCCCAAATGGCCAACAACTGGAACGCCTGCTTCCGTAATCGCTTTGACTGTGGCCGCAATCTCTGCGCCACCTTCCAATTTAACCGCCTTAGCACCGCCTTCACGCATCAAACGTCCAACACCTTGTAAAGTAGCGTCCAAGCTGCCATGGTACGTTAAGAAAGGCATATCAGCGACGACAAACGTATTCGCGGCGCCTCGCACAGCAGCACGTGTATGATAAACCATATCATCCAATGTAACTGGCAGTGTCGAATCATACCCTAGTACAACATTTCCTAGTGAATCACCAACTAGAATGACATCAATTCCTGCTTCTTCCGACAAACGTGCTGAGGGATAATCGTAGGCCGTCACCATCGTAATTGGTACGCCGTCTTGTTTCATTTTTCTCATCTTTGCTGTCGTTAGCGCTTTACGTTGTTCCACAGTAATCCCAACTTCCTCATATAAAATAAAAAACCTTTTAGCTAAGAGCTAAAAGGAGCGCATGCAGAAAGAATCAATGATCCCTCTGTCTCGGTCCTATAAGGCTCAGAGCAGAATCCAACATCTTGTTTCAGTTATTCAAGTTCGTGCAAGACCACTGCTAGGATCACTACAAGATCAATTGCAAAGTCTAGTGCAAGGATCAATTGCAAAGTCAATTGCAAAGTCAATTGCAAGGTCAATTGCAAGGTCAATTGCAAGGTCAATTGCAAGGTCTACTTACAAGTGCAGTTCCTATAAGGATACCGCCTTATGCTTCTATTATACCAAAGCTTGCTTCCGGAGGATACCCTTTATATCCCACTACTTCAGTTCAATGTCTCCGGAATAAATTTTAACCCGTTCACCATTGGGGGTTATCACTGTCAAAGCACCCGTATCATCCAACGAATCTGCGATACCTTCAATAAACCCTGACGGAGATGATGTCCGAATCGGTCTCTTCAGTGTGACACTTAAGGCTTCCCATAATAAACGAATCGGGGCAAATCCCTTCTCCATATAAAGGGCATACATCTCCTCGAATTCCAATAGAAAAGCTTGTACTAAACCTTCACGTGAGACCAATGCGCCGGACTCAATCGCTAAAGAAGTTGCAATCGAGCGCAGTTCTTCCGGATAATCCTCTTCTAACAAATTAACGCTAATGCCAATCCCGGCGATCACATACTTCAGTCGCTCATCCTCGCCACTGCTTTCTAGTAAAATACCACTGACCTTCTTTCCGTGGATAAGAAGGTCATTTGGCCATTTGATGCCGATTTCAACTTGGCACACTTTTTGAATGGCACGACACAGGGCAACCGCACTAAGCAGGGTTAGCTGCGGCATGAAGTATACAGGAATACGCGGAGTCAGAATAAGACTCAACCAGATCCCCTTACCCGATGGAGAATGCCAGCTGCGCCCCATTCGGCCTCTGCCTGCTGTCTGCCTTTCTGCGAGCACAATCGTGCCCTCAGGCGCTCCAGAAGCGACCAGCTTATGAGCAATCGTTTGAGTAGAATCTACTTCATCATAAATATGTACTTTTTGACCAAGCACCTTCGTTTTCATGCCATTTAATAACTCAGTGACCTGCCACTTCGCTGGCTTATGGATCAGACGATACCCCTTACGTGGAGCGGCTTCAAAAGCGTACCCCTCCGCACGGAGTTCCTCAATATGCTTCCATATCGCAGTACGGCTCACGCCTAACCGCCGACTGATTTCCGCCCCAGATACATAGGTTTCGGGTGCTTGCTCAAAAAGCGCTAAAATTCGTTCATTCATACGATTCCACTCGCAATCTTATAGTTTGATCTATAGTAGCGCAGGGGTGCGCTTGATTTCTGATTCATTTTAATACTATTAAACCAATTAACTAGCTACTTCAATGTACAAGATACCACTAACTCAACTGACTAGCTACTTCATCCTTGCAAGATTCCTTTAACTCGACTTACTTGCTACTTCAAGCGTACAAGATACATCTCACTCGACATACTAGCCACTTCAGGCGTACAAGATACCTCTAACTTCAACATATTGGCTACTGTAGCGGGCCAGATACCTCTCACTCAACTTACTACCTACTTCAGGCGTACAAGATACCTCAAACACAAACTTCAAGGTATTAGTTACTCAGCGGGCAAGATACCTCTACTCAACTTACTAGCTGCTTCAGATGTACAAGATATCTCTAACTTCAATATATTAGCTATTTTAGTGGGCTAGATACCTCACACTCAACTTACTAGCTTCTTCAGATGTACAAGATACCTCTAACTTCAACAAATTAGCTACTTCAGCAGGCAAGATACCACTACTCAACTTACTAGCTGCTTCAGATGTACAAGATACCTCTAACTTCAACATATTAGCTACTTTGGGTAAATACCTCTCACTCGACATACTAGCCACTTCAGATGTACAAGATACCTCTAACTCAAACTACAACAAATTAGCTACTTCAGCGGGCTAGGTCCACTAGCTCAACTTATTAACTGCTTCACGACCGAGCGCTTTATCAATTAACTGGATTTCATGTAGGTATTTTGAGTGAATACGCACCAAAATCTTAAATAGATGGATTATATGTTGTTATTTCTGACCAATTTCTCTATTCTCGCTTAAACTCCATCATTTAACTGTAAATTTTCCAATTAAATACAATTTCAAGTAAAAAACACCGAAAATAAATGGAGTTTCTACAGTTATTCGATTTCATGAATGCATGCATGGCTCCTATTTCCATAGCCGCCATTCAAAAGAAAAACCGCACAGCGCTGCTACTTCGCAGCCTGCGCGGCGTAAATCAGAGCTTCGCGCTCATTCGGGATTTCCCCGAGAGCCGCTCGCTCGAGCAGATCCTGCAGCAGCTTGCCCATCCATGGGCCCGGCTGCCGATCAAGGGCCTCCGCCACATCCTGACCGGATATGGCAAGCTCCTTCAAGCTGAAGCAGGGGACCTCCTTCAGCCATACCTCCCCGCGCCGCAGCAGCTCCGGCGCCGTATCAACCAAGAAGCTCGCCAAGCCGCCGCGCTTCCTCTCCACCTGCGGCAGCTCGCGCAGCAGCCGCAATAACGCGCGGGCTGCGGCTTCGCCGCGCCGCACCGCGCCAAGCTTCCAGACCCGCTCCAGCGGAGCCGGGTCATCCACAACAGTCTGCGCGGCGACAGCATCGCGCAGAGCGAGCACTTCCGCGACCGCTGCGCCATCGGCGCGGGAGAAGGTCAGCTCCTGGAGCGCCGCGCGGACAACGTCCGCTGGCACCTCCAGGAGCATCAGCAGCATGGACCAGCGGTCATGCTGCCCCTCCAGCGCGCTGACAACGTCCAGCGCATCATCCCAGGCGAGCCAAGCCTCAAAAGGCAGCGGCAGCTGCTTTTTGAGGTAGGACAGCAGGCCGCTCGCCAGCAGTAGCCGCACAGCCCGCGCCGGAGCTGGGCCTTCCACCATGCGCTGCAGCTCGCTGCGCACGCGCTCCATGGCGATATGGCGCAGCAATGGCGCATTCGCCAGCAGCGCCTGCCAAGTGCTCGCCTCGATCTCTAGAGTGTAAGTCGAAGCGAAACGAATGCAGCGAAGCATACGCAATGCATCCTCTCCAAAGCGTTCCTCTGCAATACCTACGCAGCGAAGTACCCCAGCGGCCAGATCTGCTTGTCCCCCATAAGGATCCTGCAGAACGCCAGCTACATCCATAGCCATCGCGTTCATTGTGAAATCCCTTCGCCTTAAATCCTCGGTTAAGTCCGAAATATAGGCAACAGAGGCAGGACGACGAAAACCTTCGTACGCTGCCTCCTTACGGAAGGTCGTTACCTCATAGGTTCCTTGCGAGATCAGAACGGTTACCGTACCATGTTGGAGTCCTGTTGGCACTGTTCGTTGAAAAATTTGAATAACCTGCTCCGGCAGCGCCGAGGTGGCAATATCAATGTCTTTGATGGAACGTTCCAGTACCGCATCACGTACACAGCCACCGACATAATAGGCCTCATAACCAGCTTCCATGAGCGTCGTCAATACTTCCGAAGCACCTGGATCCTTCAATCCCTTACTTACATCCAACTTCATTCTCCTATCCAGTTAGCACCCTTATTGACACGAAGATGCTGCAATGCGATGTGATTCCGGAAGTTCCCGACCTAACACGCGATAGTAAATCTCCTCATATTGAACCGTTGTAATATCGTTACAGAACGTATACCTTGCGCGATTCAAACAATTTTGTGCCATTTGTTCATACATCACTTGATTTTTTAACAGCTCAATCGCATAATTAGCCATTTGCTCCGTATCACCGACTTCGGCTAGAAATCCAGTCTCACCATGAGTAATCAACTCAGGAATACCACCTGCATTAGATCCAATCGTTGGCACAGCGCAAGCCATTGCTTCAAGTGCAACAAGCCCGAAGCTTTCTTTCTCTGAAGGAAGCAGCATGACATCTGCAAGTGAAATGACTTGGGCCACATCATCTTGTTTGCCACAGAACGTTACTTTGTCTGAGAGTCCTAGCTCCTTCACCTTCGAAATCATTTTCGAAAGGTCAGGTCCTTCCCCAACGAATAGGAGTCGGGACGGCACTTCTTTACTCACTTTCGCAAAAATATCCACAACATCCTGCACGCGTTTCACCGGTCGGAAATTAGAGATATGGATAAGGATTTTCTCATCCGGTCTTGCGAATTCGCCTCTTAGTTTCGATATATCTCGCGGGTAATACACCCGTTTATCTACAAAGTTATAAGTCAAATCAATATCACGATCAATGGCTAGCAAATCCCGCGTTTCTTTGATGAGATCCTTAGAAACAGCCGTTACCGCATCACTTTCATTGATGGCATAACGGATTAGATCTGAAATCGATTGATCTTGCCCGAGCACAGTGATATCTGTTCCATGAAGCGTCGTTACAACCTTGAGATTCGAACCCACCATTTGCTTTGCAAGCAAGGCACAAACAGCATGCGGAATTGCATAATGTACGTGGAGCAAATCAAGCTCCTCCATTTTGGCAACTTGAGCTAACTTACTAGCGAGCGATAGATCATAAGGCGGATAGCGGAAGACGTAATATTGACTAACTTCCACTTCATGATAAAAAATATTTTTATGAAATTTGCCTAAACGAAACGGCATGCTATGCGTAATAAAGTGAACCTCGTGTCCTTTTTCAGCTAACAGCTTTCCGAGTTCTGTCGCTACTACACCTGATCCGCCAAGTGTTGGGTAACACGTAATACCAATCTTTAATTTGTCTTTCATCTCTCACACCTCTTTCCAATCAATCAAAATGTTCTATCACCAAAGGGAGTTTGGAAACGAACCCTTCCGCGTACGTCAGTTGACGTTTTTGACCCATGACTCGATCACGAGCTTCTACACGTTCGACATAACCTTGATTGAGTGGCGTCGCAACGGTGCCTGTACCCGTTACAAATTGTGACCGGTACGCACGCAGTGCTGCCATTTTTTTATCATAAGTATTTGTCACATCTACGATTACATCAGCCTCATACACATCATTTATAAAATAAAAAAGTAGTTGCTCCACATTCACAGCTTCTGTGTCTGGCAAATATTTACGCAGTTTCGCATTAAAAACAGCTTCCTGAACGAGTGTTGAACATGCAATATGATCCGGGTGACGATCTTGCCAATACGGTGCGAACACAATACGTGGACGAAACTTCCTGATTTCTTGCGTAATCCGTTCGATATGATCTGTCGTAACCAATAATCCTCGATCGGGTAATCCCAGATTCGTGCGGGCTGATACCCCTAGAATATCCGCTGCTTCCGCTGCTTCTTCTAGTCTAGTTTCCACTGTCCCATTTGAGGACATTTCGGCATAAGTCAATTCACATAGTCCAACGCGAAGTCCACGCTGTGTATGCTTGGCAATGGTTGCACCCATCCCAATTTCAGCATCGTCTGCATGGGCTCCAAATATAAGAATATCTAATTGTTCACTCATCTTATTCAATCCCTGGTTTATATTTATGTACGAGTTCTCTCCACGCAAAATCCCCACGATCCAAAGCTCTTACAAGTAACTCAGCCGTCGCTATGTTCGTAGCACACGGAATCCCCTGTACATCACACAAACGAAGCAAAGCGATAATATCAGGCTCGTGTGGTTGAGCCATTAATGGATCACGCAAGAAGATGATCAAATCCATCTCATTTTTTGCAACCAACGCCCCGATCTGCTGATCTCCCCCAAGTGGACCTGACATAAATCGATGAATATCCAGCTTGGTATTTGCCATGATTCGCGTGCCTGTCGTGCCAGTTGCATATAGTTTGTGACCCTCGAAAACATGCTCATAAGCCGTAACGAAATTCACCATCTCATCTTTTTTTCGATCATGGGCAATAAGTGCGATGCTTAACATCTGACTTCCACTCTCCTAGGCGTCTCTAATCTATAAAATGCTCAAAACCATAAATCATTCCGGTATAGGTCATAACTTTACGAATCGCTATCGCTACCCCTGGCATATAGGCTGCACGATCATAAGAGTCATGTCGAATTTTAAGCGCTTGACCTTGTTCAGCCATAATAACTTCTTGTTGCGCAAATACACCTGGCAGACGCACACTATGTATTCTAAATCCATTGTAATACCCGCCGCGGGAACCTTCAATTGTTTCTTCTTCTTTTGGGTTACCTTGCTTAATTTCTTCGCGCACTTCTGAAATGAGCTCAGCAGTTTTCACTGCAGTACCAGATGGAGCATCTAGCTTTTGATCACCGTGATATTCGATAATTTCCAGATGCGGAAAATATTTCGACGCTTGGGCAGCGAATCTCATCATGAGAATAGCCCCAATGGAGAAATTGGGTGCAATTAATCCGCCAATATTGTTGTCTCGGCATAGCATGTCCAAATCTGCAATAGCTTGAGGGGTGAAACCCGTCGTTCCCATAACAGGACGAATCCCTAAGCGGATTGCAAGATTTGTATGTGAAACCGCTGTTTGCGGTCCTGTAAAATCAACTAACACATCTGGTTTGGATTCGGTTAGAACCTTTTCAATGTCGTTCCCCATTAGAACTCCGCATTCATCCATACCAACCATTCTTCCAAGATCGATGGGGCCGGAGGTACGGCTTACTCCTGCTACTAACTCCATATCAGACTCACGCAGAACGGTCTTGACGACCTCCCGCCCCATTCTTCCACTTGCTCCGATAACTGCTACACGTATTCTTTGCTCCATATTGTGTTGATCTCCTTTATCTTTGTTTCGGGCCCATCTCTGTATCCATTTTGATCTTGTAGATCGTGGCATGTTGCTTAGCAAGCTCATGATGCGGCTCTAGACGTACAGCCTCCATAACGGTTTGATAGGCTCTGGTATAATCCTTTCGCATCGCAAAGGCTTCACCTAGAATAAGATACGCTTCAATCGCTAGCGGATCAAGCACTATCGCCTCTTTCAAAAGAAAAATAGCGCGCTCCGGATGAGCAGACTGATTCGTAAGCTGCCTTCTGGCTTGTTCAACAAGCTCACGTGCATTCAATACTTGCAAGTGAAATCGAAACGCCTCATTCGCTGGGTCAAGATCAATCGCTCTTGATGCATGTTCCACCGCTTTGTTAAGCTTATTACTTCTCGCGAAAGTAATGGAAAGTTTGTGATGATAGGCAGCATTGTTTGGTTCTTCAGCTATTGCTTTTTCAAACCATTCAATGGCCTTTTCAAAATCATGCCCAAGTATGGATTCGTATGCTTTTTGTATTTGATTTTCTCCATTCATCTGCCCATCCTCCTTTGCCATTAGCGGTATTCCCGACTCATGGGGATGGTTTAGTTTATGAAGGTCAATTCGTTTCGGTGTTAATTTTAGTCCAACGCCCTGCATCACGGGTATTGAATTTGTGCATGATTTTGTCATGCGCTTCAGTCAGATCAATACCAAGTGAATTCGCAAAGCAGATCGTAATGAATAAAATATCGCCAAGCTCCAATTCAATTGAATTGTCCGCTTCTGTACTCTTTTTCGGTTTTTCGCCGTAAGAATGATTCACCTCACGAGCTAATTCACCAACTTCTTCAGACATTCTTGCCAGCATAGAAAGAGGACTGAAATATCCTTCCTTGAACTGGGAAATATAAGTATCAACCTCTTGTTGCAGGTCTTTTAGTGTACGTTCTGACATTGGCATCCTTCTTTCTATCCTCTTCACAAAGGTTATCCCCCTTATGTTAAACTAAACGAGAAAAGTTGACAAATTTTTTGTTAGATAAGGCAAGCATAATAGGCATGGAGGAATTCACATGATATTTAAAGAAAGGTTCCAAGATCAATTTCTCAATGTGTTGGGAATCCTTATTGGAACTGCGATTTATGCGTTTGGTTTGCATTATTTTGTTATTTCCAATGAGCTCATGGAAGGCGGATTAACTGGTATATCTCTCCTGCTCAAATACGTGCTTAATGTTCCTCCCTCCATCTCTACCCTCGTATTTAATATTCCTTTATTTTACTTAGGCTGGCGTAATTTCGGTAAGGGTCCCATGTTGTATACGATCTTCGGTGTCATTTGTCTTTCGTTCTTTCTCTGGGTGATGGAATGGCTCATTCATACGGGTTGGGTAGTACCTTTTCACACCACACAAGACTACTTTCTAGCAACGTTATATGCTGGGATTACGCTAGGCACGGGTCTTGGGCTTGTTTTCCGATTCGGGGGAACGACAGGTGGTTCTGATATATTAGCACGCATCGGTCATAAAAAAAGAGGCTGGAGTGTCGGACAAGTCATCTTAATTATTGACGTCGTCGTGATTGGTTCATCCTTCATTTATCTCCCCAAAGAAAAAGTGCTCTATTCACTTGTAGCCGTTTTCGTTACATCTCGAATAATTGACTACATATCTGAGGGCGCTTATGCAGCCAAAGCATTTACAATAATCAGTGAACAGCCAAGTGTTCTTGCAGAATCCATCACCAAAGTGCTAGATCGCGGGGTAACACTCTTCCCTGCCCGTGGTGCTTATTCGGGTAACACGAAGGAAGTCGTCTACTGCGTCGTTTACCGGCATGAGACAAGGCAATTACGAGAGTTAATTCACGCCGTTGATCCACGCGCTTTCATTATCGTTGGAGATGTCCATGAGGTCATTGGTGAGGGTTTTAAAACCAATTGAGAGGTTTACCGTCAATGTAAAAAAAGTGGATTAAACAGCTCTCCTGAGCTTGCTTAATCCACTTTTTTATCTATCTTCGCTTTCCCTTGTTTGCCTAACAGGAACGATATGGCGTCCAGATTGATACATTTGCCATCCGACATACGATAAAACACCTATAATAATAACACCTATACTCAGTGACCAGATGATCGGATGGTTCGGATCCGTGAGAGGCACATACGCTAACGCATCTTTATGTTTCATAAAGATTTCATCTAGCAATTGGTTCAAATTCACGATTCCAGCTTCTAGCGGTCTTATAGGCATTGGTTTCGTATTCACATTGGTTCGAAGGAAGACGATTAACGAATCTAACTTCTCAATCGATGATGGATCTCGGCTAATGATCAATGAAGGATGAATAATTGCGATATGCTGAGATAGCTTGCCAAACTCTTCTATTGCCTCTTGTTGCTTATTTGCCTTGACTTGTTGACTTAGCAATTGACTATCATTTTGTAGAACCTTATAGTATTGCAGCCACATTGGCTGGTTCTTATGTGAAAGCGCATCTGTTGCTAGACGAATTTTGGCAACAGCTACTTGTCCATCATTTGGTGAGTAATTGACCGCGTTATACACTCGTTTCGCATCTGTTACTGTTGCAGTCAAAGCATTCAATCCCTCAATCGACGTAATACCCTCAAATGAAATCTTCGGAATCTGATCGGATAATTGAATCAGCTTATTCCTTGCCTCAGCAACTTGTCCAGACATCGTTAATGTGTACATTTCTTCGGCAATCTGATTTAAAAACGATATCCGCTCTACTTGAACTGGGTCTATAGGTTTACTAGCTTGTCCGACAGTCTGTTGTTGGGTACCGCAAGCTGCAAGTAAACAAAGAACAAGGCCGAGTAAGATAGTCACCGCTATCCCTCTTATCGTTCTATCGAAAAACATGGGACATCCCCTCCTTCACCATCATCATATGGAGGTTCGTCCCACTTTAGACCATCAGGTGTTTGCTTTCAACATTTTTTTCTCTCTTACCATAAGACACGTGATCGCAATCCAGATTCCTATGATACTCAAGCATATGGTGAAGAATTGAATCGTTCCCAAATAGGGATGCAACTCACGCTGGAGCCTTGGGAAGACCCCTCTTTCATAGTCCATGAAATCATTCCAAAACGTCCAGATCGCCACAATGACGATAGCAGGCAAGCGAAACGAAAACCAATGAACAAATAACAGCGCTTCCACAGCCATAGCCAAATGAGACGCCGTCAGCATCCATCCATCCCAGCCCACTGCAGCCCCTTGCCATGCACCTGCCCATATCATCGTAACAGCCCATATCCCATACTTAAATGAAGTGATAAGTCCAAAAGCTTCGACAAAACTGCGAATAGCCTTAAACAGCTTACTCGTTGGTTTGGTGAAGGACCGATCCAAAATCAAGTAACCAACAGAAAGAGTGAAAAACAAACTTGCAGTCGGACTATCTGGCACAAAAAACACATACCATATCGGATTCTCTGCAACGGTGTCTACCATTTGAAGCCAATACCACTCATAGCCATATAGGGTCCCTAGTAAATTGCTTATGAAAAGCAACCATAGCATCTTCTTACTAAGTAAGAAGTCTCTGCTCCATAAATAGGAAACGGACATGTTAGCCCCTCCTTTAGAATCAAGTACGATATGTAGACTGTCTAAAATTTTCAAAAAAAACCTGATCACTTTCGCGACCAGGTTATGTTCTTATTGAGTTTTTTGTTTGGATAACCAATCTGCTAATTTATCAATATCGGCATCCGTTAAGCCTTTATCAATGTTAGGTTTGTACATAGCAGGCATGTTGCCTTTACCATTTTTGATAATACCCAAAATGTCTTCCTTCGTATGAGTATCACCAGTGCCTAACAAAGCAGGTACACCAGAAGCTGGCATTCCTTTAAGCTGTGCACCGTGACATGCTAAGCAAGTTGCTTTCGCATAAATCGCAGCACCTGGATCATCAGCAGCCACAATTGCAGCTGCTTTCTTTGTTTCTTTCTTCGCACCCTCACCAGCTGCGCCACCTTTGTTAGCGTGCATTTCTTCTTCACGCTTGATGTGCTCTGGAATGATGTTTTTCTCTTTAAGCTCTACTTGGTAATGTGACCAAGACGTGTACGTTAGGTATGTACAAGCAATCAAAGATAAAATCATAAGACTTGAAGCAATTGGTCTTCTATAGAAGCGACGTTCTTTGCCAGTATCCAAGAATGGAGCTAGCAATAGACCACCAAAAAGTAAACCTGGTACTACAACCGCTCCAAGAACTACGTAATCACCCGATGTGTATGGATACTTCAGCAATTGATACATGAACAAGAAGTACCAGTCTGGCATCGGAATAAATGCCGTATTCTTCGGATCCGCAGGATAACCTAACGGAGCTGGGTCGGACATTACTAAAACTAGCATACCGACCAAGACAACGACACCAACCATCCACTCTTTCAACAAGAAGTTTGGAATGAAGGCTTCTGATTTACCTGGGTAAGCAGAGTAATCTCTAGGAATGAGTCGTTGTTCTTGCGTTTTCTTAATTACGCGGGAATCCCCTACGTAAACGATTTTTTCATCAGACTTATGACCATGCGCCACGCTATTCGCCCCTCCCTAAATTATAGCGGTCCGGAAATACCTTGTTTGCGAATCATGAAGAAGTGTCCGGCAAGCAAAGCGAGCAGAACGCCAGGCAGGAAGAACACATGAATAGCAAAGAACCGTGTTAGTGTTTGTGCACCAACAATGCTTCCGCCTTGCAGCAAAGTTTCAATGTACGGTCCAGCGAATGGTACCGATGCTGCAATTTTCATACCTACTTGTGTAGCAAAGTAAGCTTTGTTATCCCATGGAAGCAGGTATCCCGTAAAACCAAGACCTAACATAACGAAGAAAATGAGCATGCCTACTACCCAGTTCATTTCACGTGGAGCTTTGTAAGATCCTGTGAAGAACACGCGCAGGGTATGTAGGAACATCATTACGATAACTAAACTAGCTCCCCAGTGGTGCATACCTCTGACGATAACACCGAAAGCTACTTTATGTTGTAGGTAATCAACACTTGCATACGCATTGATAATATCAGGTGTGTAGTACATCGTTAGGAACATACCTGACAAGATTTGGATTACTGTGATGAAAAACGTCAATCCGCCAAAACAATAGACGAATGCGGAAAAGTGATGAGCAGGGTTAACGTGTTCTGGTACCTCGTGATCCGCTACATCTCTCCACATAGGCGTAATATCAAGACGTTCGTCAATCCAGTTGTATACGTTTTTAAACATCTGATCGTGACGCCCCCTTATACTCTAGTGTTAGCATGCAGTTGTCCAACATACACGAAACCATTCTCTACTTTTGTTGTGTATTCGTCTAGCGGTTTAGGTGCTACTGCAAGGTTCTTGCCGTCTTGCGTATAATGCGCACCATGACATGGACAGAAATACTGATCTTTGTAAGCAGGGTTATCGTTCCAGTTGACTGTACAACCTAAGTGCTTACACGTTGGATTTAACGCAAAGAGAGCACCTTTACTGTCTTTGGAAATCCATGCTACGAGTTCAGCATCACTTTCGTACCAGCCATCTACCTGATGGACTTGGAACGTAAACGCTTGTGGAACATTCGTAATTTTACTTTCTTCGACAACTTTAACCCAGTCCGATGCTGCTTTGGGCTGAAGGACTGGATCGACCGCAAACCGAATCATCGGTATGATAATTCCGGCCCCCATGAATCCACCAGCGCCACCAAGGGTATAAGAAAGAAATTGTCGACGAGACATTTCGCGTTTGGTCCCGGGTTTCTTCCCATGCTGTTCTTCATTGTGATTGTTATGATCACTCATTCTCAGGTCTACCCTCCTACATTGGCCGAAGTCCGAACCCTCTCGGACAACAGCTACCTCTATCACGTGTCGTTCGACATTACACTACATAACTAGGACATTTCTAATAATAGCCTACGTCTACTAGGTCGTCAAGAATTCATAACTCCTTTTATTGGATTGAAATCTTCGCTTTTGGACAAATTTTAACGAAATTGTCACAACTTTTTGCAAGCCACATTCATCCATTACTACCCTTATCTTGCACATTTTTTTTCCATTAATACACGACAACACCAAAGTTACTCCGCAGGGTACCAAAGTTGCTGTACTTGTTTGGAAATACCTGATCTAATTGCCTCTGATTGCTGTGCCCATTGCTCTTTATCGACAACGATCAACAAATCTGTTTGATTCGATTTCCAATGGATTGCTTCCGATTGCAAAGTTACTACGATTATGTAACGAAACCCGCTTTTCTTCAATTGATGTACGATGGATTCTACTTGCTCACTTGCACCCGTATCTGCTATGTAATGAAGAGCTGGATAAGTGACAACTCTGCCCTTGTAAGGAATCTCGATAATTTCCATTACATCACGGAGCCGCTCCAACACTGTGGTCACTTGCATCGGATCCTCATTCCCTCTCAGCCCCGTCACAGGAAGAAGACACGTATCCAAGTAGGGTTTTAATTCCTTCCATTCTTGTGCAACAATCTCATTAAACTTCAAGGTGTAGCGCCTCCCTATCATTTACCAAAAGAACATCTGCTATGTAGCGCATGCTCAACTTGTACTTTAAGTACTTTAATCCGTCCACTCTTAGCTGTCAATCAAGTATTCCGTCATGTAGGTAATCCTTGACTACTATATACAAAAAAGACATGGGATTGGCATCCTCATGTCTTCATGTTTACTTGCTCATGCGCAGCTAATGATTACCCTAGTGATTGTAAAATCCTTAATTCAGACGTTAGCGCCAAAAAGGAAGTCTGATCTCCTTTAGCGAGTGCGCTATCAATTTCCTTATAAAGATTTTCTTCTCTATATTTGCGTAAGGCATTATCCCAAATCATTTCCGCGAAAAGTGCCAGCAGCGCATCGTTAGATACATTCATTTTTCCCATGAGACCTACCTCCAAATGTTGTCCGCGGTTTGTCAGGAGCTTCTTTTTCGCAAAAATATATGTCTGCATTATGGTGTACGCCAACCCGTTGTTATGCTCCTATTACATCATATTCACTAGCTAATTCAACGCTTCATTCAAAAGCCCGTTTGAACGGGAATGTGTTAATACCTAGATCAGAAGAGTACCACTTTATCTTCCTCAGCAAGACTAATGCCTCGAATCACTTTAGATCCTACCTTAGTGACCTGAATAACGGCCCCATGCGTGTGATCTTCGCCTATTCGGATCAAGCCCATGTGCATCATCATTTGTATGATTCGCTGCTCGACAATGGATTCTGATCCATCATAGTAAAATGGTTTAACTAATTTACTAAACAAATCTACAATTGAAGACATCGTTACCCATTGATCACAAAGCCGATCCAACCATACCGATATACTTTGTAAATTTGGAATGGGATTTTTGTACAGCCTCAGCCAAAACGCATACACATCTGTTACTGTTTCTTTTTTACCTTCCATTAACCGAGCCTTACCTGCATCTGTAATACGAAGCATTAGATCATGCTCACTGATGAATTGGTGGTAATAGCAGTAGTCATAAATAAGTGAGAATCGATTCGGGTATTCTTTGAACATTCGCCCGTAACCGAATCGCCATGTTCCCTTTGCTACCAATCCTTCTTGAACAGATAAAATGCTGAGGAGCTGTCCTAGCTGTCTTTTGTACATAAAACCTTCTGCTGTTAATGGCATTTCTTGCTGGGCAACTGCGGTTAAAAAATGAAATATGTCGTCGACTAGAAGTAATTGTTCATCTCGATAGACCGATGGTTCTTCTGTTTTCACCAAATCTTGCTTAAATTGCTTCGCTAGTGCATCACCAAATCTTCGTTTTAAATCCGCTGGAACATGAAAAAGGTATTTGGTTTGTTGGGAATACCCGTTAAACAGCCAACCTAATTTCTTGAATTTCAGGATCATGTCCCTTGGATTCCAATCGTTTGATGACTCTTCTTTCTGGAAACGCGACTGCTGTGCTCTAGCGATGAGTTCCTCCATATTAAACGAATTGCGAGGATCGGAGAGCAAAGAGTTGAGGAAGCGAATGTTTTCCAAACTAAGACTTTGAATGTGTTTTTCGAATATGTCTTTGCGCATGGCCGTACTCAGGATCGATTGAATCAATTCATTCTTAGAATGACCATTGCACTCACACTCGTAGGTATGTGCAATTCGGCCTAATTCATGGATATCGGCATAGCTGAGCATATCCGCTAGGTTCATTTCCATCCTACATCTCCCATCTGGCGGAGCTTTCTACTCCGATGTTTCTAGTAACCATTATGGGATTTTTTCCCGAAAATATTCCGAGATAAACAAAAAAACATGACTCTATCGAGTCATGTTTACTTTCATACCATCGTTTCCGATGTTGTTTGCAAATGGGTTAAACAATTATACAACTGAAGCTCCCATTGATCACTTTGTCGCAACAATAAAGTCAATGAAGTATTCTGTAGGAACTCTTCTTGATTCAATTTTAATACACGAAGCACTTGAACAATAAAACCACCATGCGAGATGAGTAAAATCTTCTTACTAGGGTAGAGATTCAAAATCTCTGTTTCAAGCTCCGTCCATCTTGCCCAAAGCTCACTGTCCGACTCCTGACCCAGATCCTGAAGCTTCCATTCGGCTCCCCAGCGCTCTTCACGTTCAGCCACAGTAGTACCTTCGACTAACCCGTATTTACGCTCTCTCAAGCGTTTATCTGTACCAATTAGAGGAATGCCAGATCGTGAAGAGATAATTTGTGCAGTTTCACTCGCTCGCTTCAAGTCACTGCTAAGGATGCCATCCCATCTTTCTTGAGACAGACGCAACCCAAGCAATCTTGCTTGCTCTCTTCCTTCGTCCGTTAAATCTGTATCCAACTGCCCTTGCAGCTTGCCTAACTGATTCCACTCTGTGCTTCCGTGCCGTATAAAGCCTATCGTAGTCATTCTTTTACCTCCAGCGCTAGAAATGCAAAATGCTCCTCCAGGAGCATTAAGTTTTCGTTCGTGATAACCAATTCATGATAATAATGGTTGCTACCAAGCCAAGAAGCGATACGACTAATAAGTAATGGGGGTATGAATGAATGGGTCCAACATGAAACCGTAATGGTTCCATGAAACTAGGGTTCAGACTAGCTACGGCATCACCCAACTTATGGCCATTCAAAGATTCTGTACCGCTAATTTTTAGCGCTTGAGGTGCTTCAAGATCGTAAAGTGAATTGTCCGCGGAAGCCAATGTTGACTGTGGGGAACCATCATATACGATGGCAAATAAAAAACTAAACACAAAAAGAGCTAGGCAAAACGCAATAACCGCCGTCAAATTCCGTCTTAATTTATAAGAAATCGAATACATCCGTTCCGAAACTGGAATACGCCATGATTCATCCTCGTAAATACGGTTCATTACTTTGGTGGAGACTATAGGCTCAAAGTCCGTCAGCTCCTCGTCAGTAGCTGCAGTGCGGATCAGAATCATGCTCTCTTCCCATATTTCAAATTCCTCTTTACAGGACTCGCATGTTTCTAGATGCTTATCCACTGCTGTACGACGCAGGTCATCATTCGGTAAATCCCAGTAGACTCCAAATAATTCCTGGATCTCACTACACTTCATCGCTAGTCATCCCTTCGATTCTTCGAATATCGGTTCACTGAAATAAGGATCCAGATGTAATTTGACGGATGCTCTCGCTCTAAATAGCAGCGATTTCACCGAGCTGACGGTTTGACCTAAAATGTTGGCAATTTCTTGATAATCCATCTGATCATATTCACGTAGAATCAAAGCCGATCTTTGCTTTTCAGGCAAGCTATTAATCGCTTCGCGAACCATGGACACCTTTTCGTTCCTCAACATGGCCTGCTCTGGCATCGCATCAAAAGAAGCATGCGGTGTAAGACCGCTTTGCTCCAACGACACTTGGACACTTTTATTTTTGCGCAGCTCACTCAATACGGTATTACGGGCAATCGTATATAACCACGTAGAAAAAGACGCCTCGATCTCACGGAAAGAATGCAAACTGCGATACGCTTTATAAAATGTTTCATTACACAAATCTTCCGCGATAGCTTCCATTTGTGTGCTTTTGAGCATGTGATAAATAAAGGCAAGGATTTTACGCTCGTAACGACGCATAAGCTCGTTATACAGCTGAACATTTCCATCCTTGATTTCTCTGATCAATTGGGAATCGGTCATTACGTGGCGACCCTCCTCGCGATTCCGGGTACCACTCCAACTGTTCATACATGTTTTACTACGGTTGGAGTGAAAAGTTGCGTTATATTTGTAAAAAAAGTGTGAATGCGAAATTAGGCAAACAATTAGCCTCTAACCTATTCTCGATTCAAGGCGAGATTCCTGCTAGATTCGACAAATTGTTGGATAAAGTTCTTATTTCTACTATTACTCTACTATCGACATCTTCTTGCATTCCTTTTATATGTATTTAAATAAAAGCAAAACGACAAAAAAAAACCGCCGAATCGGCGGTTGCACTTATGGTGCGATTATCGGATAGGAGTGGAGAGAAACCATACTGTACTTTTATTATATGTATACGGTTTCATTCTGTCAACACTTTTTTGAAAACGTTTACCAAGCCTTATTTTGAACTAGCGAATTGTGATTGTTCTCTCTTCGCCTGCTTAATCAGATTACTAATGGAATGCGGACGGACAAAAGGACTTCCACCGTTGATTCGCGGTATTTGCATCGAATCCGTCCATTCTGAAGCAATACCCGCTTTCGTTGTAAAAGCATATTGGATACCTGCTTCTTGCAAGTAGGAAATCGTCGTATCATCGTAGCTACCATATGGGTATGCATATGAATCCACATTTTTTGAAGCACTCAGCTCCTTAAGTTTAGCTATGCATTTGCGAGTATCCTGCATAACCCTACTCTTAAACTCAACATCATTTTCTAGTTTTCCATTTAAAATAAGCTTGTTGGATAGCATAGGTTTGCCATCTTTCATGGCATGAAGCTCATCGGAGTGCGCCTGAAATTCAATATTTGGGTCTTCACTTCGTATCTGTTTAATCTCATCCTTGGATAGAGACGCTAACTTTGGCCTTTTGGGATCATCCAAATCTTTCGTGATAACAAAATTAACAGCAGGTATTTGAAGCTTCTTAAGAATAGGAAATGCGTGCGTATAGAAACTTTCGTAGCCATCATCAAATGTGACAAGCAGCGCATTATCCGGTATTGGCTTTCCTTTGGTTTTGAAGTCTTTAAATTGATCTAAAGTAATGAAATGGAAACCTTTCCGTTGTAACGAAACTAGCTGCCGTTCAAACAGCCTCGGCGTGATGGTGACTGAGCTCTGTTCCAATTCATCAATGTGGTGATAGACAAGAACCGCAACCTCATTGGTATAATACACATCTTTTGCACTTGCTAAAATAGGTGAAAAATTAAGAATGACAATCAAGACCGCTAGCAAGCTTACGATGAACATCCGGTACTTCAAATCAACCGCCCCATAACAATGAATAGTATGAAAATAAAGAATAAGACCCATTATAGCATGAGGCTTTAGACCTGTGAATCTGTTAGTAAAAATAATAAAGGACTTCCTTTGTGATGGCGAATACCAACACAAAGAAAGTCCTGAGGTGTTAAAAGGAATTCAAAAATTAGACATGCACCGCATATTCTTTACCTAGTAACTCCGAAGCGCGATCGGCTTCCTCTTGGTTCCGGAATGACAATCGGAGAATACCAGGAACGTCTTCACGGCTCTCGATAATTTGAATATTGCTCAAATTGATTCGAGCATTTCCGAGCAGCGATGTAATTGAACCTATAATGCCCGGGTGATCGGGAACATCCACATAAATATCATATAAGGAAGTAAGAACACCTTTACGTCGTTCCGGTAACTTGCTGCGGAATTCGCCAGCAATTCGGAACTGCTCCGCAATCCCCTCACCATCACTTTGCTCAATCAACTGTACAAACCGTGAAATCTCTTCATTCCAATCCTTGAGCAGTTTGAGCAACACTGCACGATTATTGACTAGAATATCACGCCATATCGTTGGTTCGCTTGAGGCGATTCGTGTAATATCACGAAAACCGCCAGCCGCTAAGTTTTGGTACAAAGGATTACTCTCGTTATAGCTTCTTACTTGATTAACAAGTGCAACAGCAATAATATGCGGCAAATGACTGATCGCGCCTACGATGTCATCATGCTCACGTGCATCGACTTGCACAATTTGCGCTTTCGTATGACTAAGCAGACTTGTCAGACGATCCACCTCAGCCTGTGGCGTGCCTTCAGCTGGAGTCAAGACATAGAAAGCATTCTCATACAGATGCGACGAAGCTGCTTCCACCCCGTGTCGCTCAGAGCCTGCCATCGGATGACCACCGATAAAATAGTAGCCTTCCTTCAAGTGCGCTGCTGCACTCTCTGTGATGGATGCTTTGGTACTGCCCACATCCGTAATAATACACCCTTGTTTCAAAGGCAGCTTCATCAGTTTCTGAACATATTCCTCCAAATTACCCACGGGTACGCATAGGAAGATATAATCAGCCCCATCCACAGCTTCTGCCATATCGGTAGTTGCATGATCAACTACATTACGTTTCAGCAGCTTTTCGACGGAATTCGGATTGGGTGAATGACCGACAACGGTAAAGTCTGGTTTTCCTTTATAACATAAGGCAAGAGATCCACCGATCAGACCTACTCCGAATATTGCTATTTTCGTCATGACTAGAATCAACCTTTATCTTCTGATTTAGACTAAAACAGGAACCTCTGCAAGAACTTCCGTTAGAGCCGCAATGAATTTGGCATTTTGCTCGCTTGAACCGATTGTGACACGCAGTGATGTTGGGAAGCCCAACATATGACCACCACGCACGATTAGTCCACGGCGCAATAAGCCGTTGAATACGTCTGCCGCTGGGCGAGCTACGTCAACCATAATAAAGTTCCCATGTGCAGGAAACGAGTGTAGCCCTAGTTGTTTGAATTGTTCTTCTAAGTAGTTTAAACCAGCTGTATTCGCTTCGCGGCAACTCGCGATGAAATCCTGATCCTTAATCGCTGCAAGAGCAGCAGCTTGTGCGAAGCGAGTTGTATTGAAGGGCTCACGCACTTGATTAATCGAACGAATGACATCTGGATGCCCAATACCATAACCAATACGAAGTGAAGCCAACCCATAGATTTTGGAGAAAGTACGCAGAGAGATCACATTCTTGTATTGCCCAATAAGCTCAATGCTATCTGGGAACTCACCTGTTGTGTTGTATTCACAATAAGCTTCATCAAGAACAACAATCGTGTGTGCAGGAACTTTAGCTAAGAAAGCTTTAATTTCCGCATCCGTATTCATCGTACCCGTTGGGTTGTTCGGATTACAGATCCAAACAATTTTGGTGCGATCAGTAATCGCAGCAGCCATAGCATCCAAATCATGTGTACCATCTTTCAATGGAACTTCAATGGAGATTGCGCCTTCGATTTCACAATTGTGTTTATATTGCGGGAATGTGTGTGAAGCCATAACGGATTCATCGCCTGGCACTAGAAAAGCACGTGCTAGCATCAGAATGACTTCATCCGAGCCAGCGCCAAAAATAACTTGATTCGTCTCAACGCCTAATGAAGCTGCAACAGCTTCTGTTAATTGTACGGCGCCTCCGTCTGGATACAGACTAATGTTGGCAATTTCAGCTTCAATGGCTGCCTTCACATGTGGAGATGACCCGAATGGGTTCTCATTAGAAGCAAGCTTAATCACTTCTGTTAAGCCAAGCTCACGCTTTACTTCCTCAATGGGCTTACCTGGTTGGTAGACTGGTAAATGTATAATGGTTTGTTTCGGTATCATCAAGTCACCTCATCAATTAGTGGTTCGAACGTTTTAATTGACCTACAAAATTACCTATTTGCTTAAGACCTTCCGGATGAGCAGCATCCTGTTCGAAATGTGGTAATGCGCTCTCAATCGTGCGGACGATCGCACTTCCTACGACTACACCATCACAAAGCTGCTCAAAGCGTTCAACCTGCTCACGCGAAGAAATGCCGAAGCCCACAACAATGGGAACAGACGCGGCTTCACGAACAGTTGTAAGGAAATCTTCAATGCCGCCAAAAAATTCAGCACGCTCGCCTGTTACCCCAAGGGAAGATACACAATAAATGAAACCACGTGCACTTGAAGCTATCCTTTGAACACGTTCATTCGATGTAGGTGCAACTAAAGGAATCAAATGAACGCCATATTTCTCAGCAATCTCTCTAGTCTCACTATCTTCTTCCAAAGGAAGATCCGGAATAATAATGCCACTGATTTCATTCTCCTGCATCACTTTGAAAATGCGGTCCAAGCCAATTTGGAGAACCGGATTATAATAGGTAAAAAGAATGAATGGCAGCTGTGATCCACGGTTCCTAGCCTGTTTAGCTACATCAATCACATCAAAGATGGAAATTTTACGTTTCAATGCGCGCTCAGAAGAGCGTTGAATAACAGGTCCATCTGCGAGTGGATCCGAGTAAGGAACGCCCAGCTCGATTAAATCCGCGCCAGCGCGTTCCATTTCTAGAATCAGCTCCAAAGATGCCTCTAGAGAAGGGTCACCAATCGTTAGAAAAGGGATCATTGCGGTTTCACCGCGCGCTTTGAGTTCTGCAAAACGACTGTCAATACGGTTCATCGCTTATACCCCCTCGCCAAGATAACTAATAATGGATTCCACATCTTTATCGCCGCGGCCTGACAAGCTCACGATAATGATTTGATCCTTCGACATTGTTGGTGCCAATTTCAGCGTATGTGCAATGGCATGTGCGCTCTCGAGAGCAGGAATGATCCCCTCTGTGCGGCTCAACAATTGAAGTGCATCCAGCGCTTCTTGATCCGTTATTGGATAGTAAGTAGCACGTTCAGCATCTTTGAGGTATGCATGCTCAGGACCAATACCTGGGTAATCCAAACCGGCTGAAATCGAATGTGCTGGCAAAACTTGACCATACTCATCCTGAAGCAAGTAGCTGAGTGATCCTTGGAATACACCTGGCGTTCCTTTGGTCATCGTTGCTGCATGCTCTTCCGTGTTAACGCCGCGACCTGCTGCTTCAACACCAATCAATTTCACGGACTCATCTCCAACGAATGGATAGAAAATCCCCATCGCATTACTGCCTCCGCCAACACAAGCAACTACAGCATCGGGCAATCGGCCTTCTGTTTCCAGAATTTGCTCTCGGGACTCATCCCCGATCACACGTTGGAAATCACGAACCATCATCGGATACGGATGGGGTCCAGTAACGGATCCAAGAATATAGTACGTATCTTGAACGTTACTTACCCAGTAACGCAATGTTTCGTTACAAGCATCTTTCAATGTACGTGTTCCTGAAGTAACAGGAATGACTTCTGAGCCTAACAATTTCATCCGAAACACATTCAATTGCTGACGCTTCGTGTCTTCTTCACCCATGAAGACCTTACATTCAAAACCCATTAAAGCCGCGACTGTCGCTGAAGCAACACCATGTTGACCAGCCCCGGTTTCCGCGATTATTTTCTTTTTGCCCATCCGTTTTGCAAGTACGGCCTGTCCGATAGTGTTATTAATTTTGTGTGCGCCTGTATGGTTTAAATCTTCACGTTTCAAGTAAATCTTCGCTCCGCCGAGAAGCTCGGTTAGACGCTCTGCATAATAAAGCGGAGTTGGTCTACCGGAATACTGCTTCTGCAAATAACGAACTTCCGCAATAAATTCAGGATCATCTTTATATTTCGCATAAGCTTCTTCAAGCTCATGTAAGGCATTCATCAATGTCTCGGGCACATAACGGCCACCGAACTTGCCAAATCTACCATGCTGATCAGGTACTTGTGTCACTTACGGGTCACCCTTTCCACAAACGCGGTTATTTTCGCAATATCTTTCACGCCATCTGTCTCAACGCCGCTCGATACATCAACGCCATCAGGAGCATATGCATGTACTAATTGATCTACGTTATCATGTCGGAGTCCGCCAGCTACTAGCAATTGAATGCCTGCGGAACGAGCCCACTCTTGATAGACAGGTATACAATCCCAGGCAAAAGTGGTCCCAGAACCGCCTCCATATACGGGGTCAAAGGTATCTAATAAAATGGCATCTACATGCCCGATATAAGGATCTAGTTGCTCAGCTACATCGGTCAGGGAAGGCATGGAATCTTCCGTTTTGGAGATGGAAACCGATTTAAATACCTGTACACCAAAATGTTCACGAACCCATCCACAGAAAGCTGGTGTTTCCTGGCTATGAAGTTGCACAACATCTAAAGGAGCTGCAGTCAAAATATCAATCAACTGCTCTTTCGTTGGATTGACAAAAACGCCGACTGTAAGAGGCACTGTTTGTCCATCCGCCTCTTCAGATTTTAAATAGGCAATCAGCTCGGCTGCCTTCTCCGGCGTGACCTGTCGCTTGCTTGGTGCAAAAACAAAGCCGATATGAGCTATCGGCAAATGTACGATTGATTTTAACACTTCAACGCTTTGAAGTCCACAAATTTTTACCGTTGGAATCGTTCCCACAGTCATCAGATCCGCCTCTTTCTGCCTATAACTGCGCCTTGTTGACTAGCTTACCCATTAACTGGTGAACTGCTTGTTCAACGACGGGTTGTCGCATGAAATGCTCACCGATAAGTACGGCTTGTGCCCCTACTTTCTCGACATAGGCCATATCTTCAACGGTGGATATACCACTCTCGCTCACAACAGTTTTACCCTTGGGTATAAAGCTTATTAATTCTTCCGTTGTTCCTAGATCGGTTACGAAAGTTTTTAAATTCCGATTATTTACACCTATCATTTGAGTATCTAGCTCAAGTGCGCGCTCCAACTCTTCACGATCATGCACCTCAACGAGTGCATCTAGGCCAAGATCTTTCGCAAGTGTCAAATATTCCTTCATTTGCTCAGTTGTCAAAATGGCCGCAATAAGCAGAATGGCATCTGCTCCGAGAAGTCTTGCTTCATAGATTTGCTTCGGATCAATGGTGAAATCTTTGCGTAACAACGGAACATTCACCGCTTTACGCACAGCTTTCAAATAGTCATTGCTTCCTTGGAAATACGAAACATCCGTCAGTACCGAAATGCAATCGGCGCCTGCACGTTCATATGCCTGGGCCAATCCAACAGGTTCGAAATCTGCGCGAATCAATCCTTTGGATGGCGAAGCTTTTTTCACTTCCGCGATAAGTCCCATGGAACGATTCTTCCCTAGCGTTAATGCACGCTCAAAGCCTAGACAAGGCGGAAGTTGAGAAATTAACTTTTCAGCCTCCGCTATGGAAAATTGGCTCATCGCTTCTACCTCAACGCGCTTTGTAGCTACAATTTTATCAAGAAACATGGCAAAGTTCTCCTGTATATTGGATTAAATCTTGCAATTTCTGCTGGGCACGCCCCGAATCAATGACATCTGCAGCAAATTTCACGCCTTGTTGAAGAGTACCGACATGACCGGTTACATAGAAGCATGCTGCGGCATTCGCAAGTACGATGTCCCGATAAGGTCCTTTTTCACCAGCAAAAATATGACGAATGATTTCAGCATTAAGTGAAGCATCCCCACCGGCTACATCTTTGATACTGTGTGCACGAAGACCTAAATCGTCGGGTGTAATGGTATAAGTCGTGATAAGATCTGACTTCAGCTCAGACACCTTGGTAGGTGCGGAGATACTGAATTCATCCAACCCATCCTCACTGGCAACAACCATCGCACGCTTCAAGCCGAGTGCTTGCAGCGATTGTGCTAACATCTCTGTCTTGGTTCTATCAAAAACCCCAAGGACTTGACGATCTGCGCCCGCAGGATTCGTTAACGGTCCAAGCAAATTGAATACCGTTCTAAAACCAAGCTCTTTGCGAGGTGCTGCAACATGCTTCATCGATTGATGATAGGCCTGTGCGAACATAAAGCAAATGCCAGTGCGTTCCAGACATTTCGCTGCTTGTTCCCCGCTCAAAGTAATCTTAACGCCAAGTGCTTCTAGAACATCCGCACTACCACTTTTACTCGACATCGCTCTATTGCCATGCTTCGCTACTCGGATACCTCCTGCTGATGCTACAATGGCAGCTGTCGTAGAAATATTGAATGTATCCGCACCATCTCCACCTGTTCCGCACGTATCGAGGAGGTCACTTTGGTGTACATTCACTTGTATTGCTTTGCTTCGCATCGTCTCCGCAAAACCTGTAATCTCTTCAAATGTTTCTCCTTTGATGCGAAGCGCGGTCAACAAACTGCCTATTTGTGCCGGTGTTGCAGCTCCATCCATAATCTCAGACATGACACTACGCGCTTCTTCCCGGGATAAATGATTGCCGCTAATTACTTTACCAAGCGCTTGTTGTATCGAAATTGTTCCACTCATGTTCATCCATGCCCCTTCCTTCTATGAGTTAACAAAATAATCTTTGTTAATGTCGCTAACAGGTCTAGGCTCAGGACTGAACATGGCTTCTGCCATACGAATTGATTTCAGCAAAGCCGTCGCTTTGTTCACGGTTTCTTGATATTCACTCTCAGGTACAGAATCCCAAACGATTCCTGCTCCTGCTTGCACATAGGCTTTGCCTTTTTTGAACACAATCGTTCTGATCGTAATACAAGTGTCCAAATTCCCGGAAAATCCTAGATAACCAATTGCACCTGCATAAGATCCGCGAGACTCTGGCTCTAATTCAGCAATAATGCCCATTGCTCTCAGCTTCGGTGCTCCAGACACCGTGCCTGCAGGCATACAGGATAGGAAAGCATCGAAGAAATCCTTATCCTTGGCAATTTTACCAGACACATTGGAAACGATATGCATCACGTGTGAATAGCGTTCAATATCCATGAAAGTATCACATTTGACTGTACCGAATTCAGAGACACGCCCGATATCATTTCGACCTAAATCAACAAGCATCAAATGCTCTGCACGTTCTTTCTCATCGGCCAGCAACTCCAACTCAAGTGCGTGATCTTCCTCTGGGGTTTTCCCTCTAGGTCTAGTTCCAGCAATCGGCCGCGTCTCTACTTTTTCTTCCTCAACTCGTACTAACAGTTCAGGAGACGTTCCGACGATAACCTCGTCGTCCATTTTGAGCACATACATATAGGGAGATGGATTCATTGTTCGAAGCACACGATACACCTGTAAAGGAGAAACCGTTGTTTCCATTTCAAAACGCTGCGAGAGCACGACTTGGAAAATATCGCCGGCACGAATATATTCTTTTGCCTTGTTCACGTTAGCAATGAACTTATCTTTCGTAATATTCGAGCGAATTTCTCCCAACTCTGGTTCTGACACGATTGGGTTATGCGTCATCGTATCGGAACTAAGAGGTCGTTTAATCTTCTCAATCGTGGCATCAATTTTCTCACAGGTTGCCTGATAAGCTTTCGCAATATCCGCATCCGTTGCGAATTGAGGAACATGTAGGTTCGCAATCACTTTTATCTGTTGTTTGAAATGATCAAACACGATGACCTGATCGCAAAACATGAATTGAATATCATTCATTTGTAAGTCATCAATCTGATGAGCTGGTAGTTTCTCATAGTATTGCAATAAATCATATCCGAAGAATCCAACCGCCCCACCCGTAAAACGCGGAAGATCTGCAAGCTGAGGGCTGGAGTAGGAACGAAGGTAGGCCTTCAACACTTCGATCGGTTTCTCATCCGTGATTTTTTTCTCGGACCCCGTTTCGACCGTTGTTTTTCCATGCTTCGCCGTGATCATCAAGAATGGATCGCTGCCTAAGAAGGAATAACGAGCCCATTTCACTCCTCCCTCTACGCTTTCTAATAGAAAAGCACGAGGCTCTTGATATAAATGTTGGAACACACGTATTGGCGTCTCGGTATCAGCTAGTAAATGACGCACCACTGGGATAAGATTATAATCTTTGGACAAACGAATGACTTCTTGCAATTCAGGTGTATACATGGAAACATCCCCTCTCAGCTTGTGAGCTACTCGCGGTCTGCGGCGCTCAAAACTCTATTCGAATACAAAAAAACCTCTACCAGGGGTAGAGGTTGACTTTAGTTTCAGTAGACGATCAGGATGAATGTGAAAAAAAGAAAATGAAGGCTGGGTATGAACAAATAGACGATCCCCCTATGGGAACGATCCAATGGTCATATAGCTACTTTGCTTTTTCTCATCTCAACTCGGCTCTGCTCTACTCGACTAAACTCTGCTCTACTAACTTAAACTCATCTAATTTCACTATACTACCGGGTAGCTTCATTTGTCAATTTAACAATATCAGGACGAAGTGCTTTCGCTTCCTTCAAGTACACATGGTTAATCTCCGCTTGGGTTTTAGTTGTGTTTACTTGAACCATCAAACGAATACATTTCGGCAATGCATTCTCAACCGGAACTTCCAATGAACACATCAACGGAACAAGCTCCCAGCCTACTAGCGAGCGAATAGCTACTGCCGGAAATATCGCTGTAATATCTGCTGTTACGGTGATGAACACAGATCCAATATCTTCAGGACGAAAATCATTAGTCTCTACAATTGCTTGAAGAAGCTCACTTGTTGCACTAAGAATTTCTTCTGCATCATTCTGTTGTACTGTTGTCGCGCCACGAATTCCCCTTAAGTACATCGGTTATTTCTCCCCTTTTAGAAGGTCAACAATTTCTCTCACTTGCTGTGAGGTAACATCCTTACGGATCTCGACTTTACCAATTTCAGTCGGGACAATATACACCATCGTACCTTCTTTGAATTTCTTATCATGCATCATAGCACTCATAATGCGATCTGTATCCAAATGTGACGGTATGCTCACTGGCAATCCGTATTTCACAAATAAACCTCTGGTCACCGTATGGATGTCCTCGCTGTAGCCAAACTGCTGTGCAAGCTTTGCCGCACCGACCATTCCAATAGCAATACCCTCACCATGTAACAGCTCACCGTAGCCCGCTACGGCTTCTAATGCGTGACCGATCGTATGTCCGAGGTTTAATATTGCTCGGAGATCATTCTCACGTTCATCCTGCGATACAACGTTCGCTTTGACCTGACAACCTATGTAAAGCGCATAACTTAACGCTTCTGGATCTAACCCTAACAGTTTGTCTGCGTTTTCATCGCACCACTGTGTGAAAGCGGCATCCCAGATCAAGCCATGCTTGATCACTTCAGACAGGCCTGCCTTCACTTCGCGCTCAGGCAAAGTCAACAGCAAGTCGATGTCGAAGAGGACTAGCTCCGGCTGGTGAAACGCCCCGATGATGTTCTTCGCCATCGGGTGATTAACCGCTACCTTGCCGCCGACAGAACTGTCGTGAGCAAGGATGGTCGTCGGGATCTGCACGAAGCGGATCCCGCGCATGAAGCTCGCCGCAGCGAAGCCGGCGAGATCGCCGACCACGCCTCCTCCGAGGGCTATGATCGCAGAACTGCGATCAAGGCCTGCCTGGAGGGCGGCAGTTACGATTCCCTCGAGCTGCGCGAGGGATTTGGACGTTTCGCCTGCGGGCACGACGCAGGCTGTCGCGGCGAAGCCGCCGTCACGGAGCAGCGTCAGGACGCGCTCCAAGTGCAAGGCCGCCACCGATTCGTCGGTGACGATGAGCAGTGGCGACTTACGGCTAAGCTTCGCTCGATCGAACAGTGCCGAGATATTGGTAAGAATGCCTTGGCCAATATAAATGGGATAAGACCGTTCTCCAAGCTCTACGGTAAGTTCTCTCATTTTAGTAGTTCTCCACTTGTTTGAGGAAATTCGCTAAGTTAGCCCGGATTTCTTCGATGGAGTCTCCTCCGAATTTATCTAAGAACGCATTAGCCACTTCCCAAGCGATGACATTCTCCATGATCACGCCTGCTGCTGGCACTGCACACGTATCAGAACGCTCCACTTGTGCTGTAAACACTTCTTTCGTATCAATATCTACGCTTTGCAATGGCTTGTACAAAGTCGAAATTGGCTTCATCACGCCACGAACGATGATTTGCTCGCCTGTTGTCATTCCGCCTTCGAATCCACCTGCACGATTCGTTCTGCGTCTAAAGCCCGTTTCTTCCGTGTACAGGATTTCATCATGTACGTTCGATCCTCTGCGTTCTGCAGCTTCGAAACCGATTCCGAATTCCACACCTTTGAAAGCTTGAATGGAAAGCACGGCTTGTGCAATTTTGCCATCCAATTTGCGGTCCCACTGTACGTGACTTCCAAGTCCGACAGGTACACCTTCGATAATCACTTCCACGATACCACCTAAGGTATCGCCATCTTCTTTGGCAGCATCGATAGCAGCGATCATTTTCGCTTCAGCTTCTTTATCAACGACACGTACCGGTGATTCTTCTGTAATTCGAATGAGTTCATCAACAGGAAGCTCTTGACGCTCCACTTCAACATCGCCGATGCGGATAACTTGTCCAGCAACTTTGATTCCGAACTCTGCTAGCAATTGAAGAGCAACAGCCCCAGTGGCTACACGCATCGTTGTTTCACGGGCACTTGATCTTTCCAAAATATTACGCAAATCTTTTTGATTATATTTGAGGCCACCGTTTAAATCGGCGTGTCCAGGACGAGGACGGTTCACACGGCGTTTGCCTTCGTTATCTTCTTCAACGGGTTCAATCCCCATTACCGAAGTCCAATGTTTCCAGTCATTATTCACAACGACTAATGCGATTGGTGCTCCAGTTGTTTTACCATGACGCACGCCACCAGCAATAGTAGCTGTATCTTTCTCAATTTGCATCCGACGACCACGACCATAGCCTTTTTGACGTCTATGTAATTGATGGTTTAAGTCTTCAAAGTTAAGGTTTACATTACTTGGAAACCCTTCAATAATCGCAGTGAGCTGCGGGCCATGCGTTTCACCTGCTGTCAAATATCTCACAATCCGTTACCCCCTAAGAATTTTACGAAGAACATCGAACTCCGTATATAAACATAATAGTATGGAAAAACCGAGCCTACTTACTACATGTGCCACTGAAAAAAGCTGCAGCACCAAGCACTTTAGCGCTTTGACGCGCGATTATCTGTTGTCATTATAGTATAGCTACTCAGGTTTGGCAACAACACAAATGCAAAAACACGCTTCACAGGCCAGGGATAAACCCTTCTGTGTAAGCGTGTCATCATCTAGACAGGAACTAGAATTACCCGTGCATAGGTTGCTTCTGGATGACCCTCGGAGGCTCACAAAGCTGAGGATCATTCATAAGACCCGTAATTTGTGAGGAATCCACTCCTAAAATTTGAGCACATTCTTGAATGGAAATCATTCCTCTGCGATAAGCGGTAATCACCTTGCGTTTGTCCATGATAGCCCCCTAAGCGTGTATGCATTGTTCAAAGTTTGGTATTCCCCTCACTTTGCACTGCTACATCTTAGTATTGGAAAATAAGGAAGTTCTTATACCCCTTTTTTCCGATAAAAGAACGTTTCAGCCGCTTCCAGATCATATTGACCTGGTGAAAAAATCTGCTCAGTCGAGCCTACAAATAGCAGACCACCCGGCTTCAGGGCTTTGGCAAACTTCTGGTACAGCACATGCTTCGCTTCTTCTGTGAAATAAATGATGACATTACGGCACACGATCAGATCGTAACCGCTATCAAATGTATCTACAAGCAAATTTTGTTTCTGAAACTTTACTGACTTTTTGAGTTCATCCGAAACATGAAACATTAATCCATCCTGCTTAAAATATTTTTTCACATAATTAGCTGGTACATCCCGCACGGAACGATCCAAGTACATCCCTTTACGTGCTTTCTCCAGGGCGCCATCGTCAATATCTGTAGCGTGTAGGCTCGTCTCTGCCAATGCCCCTTGTTCAGCTAGAATCATGGCTAATGTGTAAGGTTCTTCACCCGTGGAACAGGCTGCGCTCCAAATCTTCAATCGGCGATTCCGCTTCAGCATCTCCGGTATAAATTTCTGTTCTACAAGCTCCCATCGATTCGGGTTTCTCCAAAATTCAGAAACATTAATCGTCATCCGATCCAAAAACTCATAGAATAATTCTTTGTCCTTCATCATTGCTTCAAAAAAAGAAATAAACGTATTGTAACCCCGCTTCATTCGCAAGGTAGTTAGTCGTCGCTTCATTTGCGCTTCCTTATACAACGCAAGATCAATGGACGTGTGTTCCTTTATTTTTTTAATAAACAACAAAAAATCTTGATCCTCCATGCTGTCCACCCACCTTGATCATTATCTACCTTGATACATTCTGTGTGGATTTACCAAAATCCTTCATTAAAAAACAAAAAGAACCTGTATCGTATCCGATAACAGATTCTTTGATGTGGAAGATTAGATCCATTCTTGTATGTTTTTTGAGTATGTAAAAATTTCGTTTGGCTGAAAAAAATTATTAATTTCACGTTCAGCACTTTCGGGTGAATCAGACCCATGAATCAGATTGAGATTCGTATGTACAGCATAATCTCCGCGAATGGTTCCTGGTGCCGCTTCCAATGAATTCGTTTTGCCAATCATGGTTCGCGACAATGTGATAACTTGATCACCATGCCATACCATTGCAAAAACAGGTCCGGATGTAATAAAATTCACAAGTCTTTCGAAAAAATCTTTTCCTTTATGCTCCGCATAGTGTATCTCGGCTTGTTCTCGTGAAATGACTGTCAACTTGCTGCCAATCAATTGGAAACCTTTCTGTTCAAAGCGTTTTACAATCTCACCAACAAGACCCCGTTGTACACCATCTGGTTTAACCATGAGAAATGTTTTTTCCATTGAAAGACTACCTCCTTCGTTAATAAGATCGATTCCCGATAAAATGAGCGATTTCAATAAGATCTTTCTTTGCTTGGTTATCCGGCAGTTTGTCTAATGCTGAAATCGCTTTATCAATATACACCTGGGAAAGTCGATCTGCTTCCTTGATACCAGCACTGCCTCGAATCATGTCTAAGAATCGAGTAACATCCGTTTGTCCATCCAGTTTATGTATTCGATCAAGTTCTGTCAATATCATTGGCCTTAAAGCTGGATCTTGCAGGGTCAGGATTACCGGCAACGTAATATTCCCTTGCTTGACATCACTTCCAGGCGGCTTCCCGATCTGCTTCTCGGTTCCTGTTAAATCCAGAATATCATCTCTAATTTGGAAGGCCATACCTACATTATAACCAAAATTATACAATTTAGTGCTCAACCAGTCTGGAGCGCCTGAAGCCATTGCACCTAATTGGCAAGAGATCGCTATTAATAACGCAGTCTTGCGTCGAATGCGAAGTAAATAGTCACGTATGGTTTGCTCAGAATGAAAGAAAAAACGAATTTGCTCCATTTCGCCAATAGACATTTCAACGATAGCTTTTGACATGATCTGGTGCACTCTCGGATCCGGAATCTGAGTAATCACACCTAGCGCTCTTGCAAAAATATAATCACCTGTAAACATCGCAATGCGATTATCCCATTTGGAACGAACCGTTAATTGACCTCGCCGCGTATTCGCATCGTCAATGACATCATCATGAACAAGAGAAGCCATGTGAATAAGCTCTAATGGCACTGCTACATTTTTCATCGTTTGGAGTTCATATTTGCCAAATTCACCTGAAAGCAGAACGAAAACGGGTCTAATCCGTTTTCCTCCCGCTTTAAGTAGGTGGATCGAAGTTTCTCTTAATAAAGAGTGATCGTTATTCACACTCTCTTCCAGCTCTTTCTCAATCGCTGAAATATCTCTTCTTTTCCTAGCATATATATCCAACAAATTTTTCATTCGGTCACCCGTGCCACTTTATTATCTTCCCAAATGCCTATCTCAACTGGCTTCGGTAAAAAACCAAGTTCGTAACAATACTGATAGTACGAATGAAGTCCTTCCCACTGCTCAGATGCGAAATCATAACACAACGTATGAAAATAATGATGCCAATAGTCGGAAGTGCCACCCACGGTAGCTTGTGCCTCTTCAATCATATACTTTGGCTCGCGATGAGCCTTTTCCTTACTTGCCTTAAACGCTTCGAAAATAGTAGAAACAAGCTCTGGATAGGCGCGAATCGTTTCCTTACGGATTGCCCAGACAGCGAATGTCATCCATTTCCCCGTCCATTTGGCCCACTCTTGACCAAGGTCCGTTATCATATACTTTTGATTCCGCCAGCTTTCCTTAATGGCATCATCCCCAATAAGAAGAGCAGCATCTGTGCCCTCCATCATTTGATCTAAATTTGGCTTCGCATATTCGTAGGTCGGTTTACCATTATAAAATTTCTCAAGAATAATTTTCAGTAAATTAACAGAAGTCGCTGATGTCGTAGGAAGTATGATTTTCCCGTTCACGATTTCTCGCAAGGGCTTGTCATGGAAAAGCAGAATCGAATTGACTTCCCCGTAGGAGCTAACGGATAGATCCGGGAAAAGCATGTATTCTTCATAGAATTGACCATATGAAAAAGAAGAAATAGGTCCCATATCAATTTGGCCTTCAGCCATGGCTTTATTGAGTGAAGTGGGTACCTGTTCAATAATATCGACTTCTGAACTATTCATCAGCTCAGGAAAATAATAATAGATCGGCCACACATTCGTATAATTGATTCGACCTATTCGGATTTTAGGGTCTAGGTTGCTCATCAATATCTCCCCATCTACGGTACAAGGTATGATCAATCTCCATGCTATCCATTACTTTACCTACCAAAAAATCAACCATCTCATCGATTGAGCGCGGACGATTATAGAAGGCTGGCATAGCCGGTATCATTCGCACACCCATTCTTGTTAGGGTAAGCATATTTTCTAAATGTATAGCATGCAAAGGCGTTTCCCTTGGCACCAAAATTAATTTTCTTCCTTCTTTTAGCATAACGTCCGCGGTACGCTCAAGTAAGTTATCGGACGAACCATGCGCAATGCCAGATAACGTACCCATCGAACATGGGATTACAACCATCCCTTTGGTTCGAAACGAACCGCTTGCCACGGTCGCACCAATATTCGCCACGGGATGATATTCATACGTGCCTGCTCGTCCACCGAAGTGCTTCTCAAGCACTTCTACACGTTTCGTTGCACTCCAGTCATGTTCATCCTGCAGAACACGCCATCCCGCATCTGTAATAATAAGATGCACATCTAAACCAAGATCCAATAACACTTCACATAATCGTACACCGTAGATTGCTCCACTCGCACCCGAAATTCCAATAACCCAATTTCCGCCGCTCATGAGTGCTTACTCACAAGGACATCAAGTAAAGTGAAAGTAAACATAACTAAACTCAATACCCCATTCATTGTGAAGAAAGCCGTATTTAGTTTGGACAAATCCTGTGGGGTAACGAGTCTATGTTCTTTAAATAGCAAGATATAAGCAATAACAAGTCCAACCAAGTACAACCAGCTCAGATGCGTGATGAAAAATAAGGAGACTAAACCGATTGCAGTTAAGACATGCAGGACTCGTGCTGTATGAAGTGCTGCTTTGATGCCGAATCGACTTGGCAGCGAGTGTAATCCTTCTTTCCGATCAAATTCTGCATCCTGACAAGCATAGATGAGATCGAAACCAGCACTCCAGCAGGCAACCGTTAAGAAAAAGATGATCGATGACCATGTAAATTCGCCTGTTACCGCGATCCAACCACCAAGCGGGGCGAGCCCCAACGTCAAGCCAAGTACAAAATGGCATGTCCAAGTGAACCTTTTGGTATAGGAATAAATCACTAAAAAGAACACAGCTATAGGTAGAAGCTTCATGGACAATGCACTTAAGTGATAGGTTGCCCAGAAAAGAACTGCAAACGAGATGATAATATAGAGAATAACTTGCGGTATTGAAATGAGCCCTGCTGGGATAGCCCGATTCTCTGTTCTTGGATTACGCTTGTCAATAGCTTGGTCAATTACACGATTCAATGCCATTGCGGCTGTTCGTGCCCCCACCATTGCTAAGGTGATCCAACCGATCTGTGCCCAGCTAGGTAAGTGTCCCTGCCACACAACGGAACCGAGTATAGCCCCCATGAAAGCAAAAGGCAAAGCAAACACACTGTGTTCGAATTTAATCATTTCAAGAAAAATCTTTAGTTTAGTAAACATATGTGAATTACACTCCTGATTTCTTATTACCTTTTGTCCCTACATGTAGCGCGGCTACACCACCAAAGAGTGGATGGGCCTGTACCTGATCTAAACCATTCTTTGCGAAGATAGCCGCGAGTTGCTTATGATCTGGAAACGAAATTAATGATTCCGGTAACCACTTATACTGCTCATATTTCTTAACAATCAATTTACCGAGAAACGGCATGATATGTCGGAAATATACATAATAGATGGACTTAAATGGCTGCCAAGTTGGTTTGGATAGCTCTAAAGACACAACTAGCCCTCCGGGCTTAACGACACGTTGCATTTCTCGAATGACTTGCTCTAGATCGGGCACATTACGCAAGGCAAACCCGATTGTAGCAAAGTCAAACTTATTGTCGTCAAACGGAAGACTCATCGCATTTCCTTGTATAAGCTCGACCTGTTGGTCTAAGTGCAGCTGTTTTATTTTCTCAGCACCAATATCCAGCATATTTTGGCTGAAATCCAATCCAACCATTTTCCCTGTTTTACTAGCTTGAGCAAGACTGATGGTCCAATCACAAGTACCACAACATAAATCTATGGCCGTAGCACCTGGCTGTACATTCATCTTCTTCATTGCAAATTTACGCCATGCTTTGTGACGATTAAAACTAATGATATTATTCATCAAATCATATTTAGGTGCGATGCTTTCAAAAACACCATGTACAAATTCTTCTTTACTTTTGGCTTTTTTATTTTCACTATTTGTATTGCTTACACTCATTCCCCAGGTCCCCTTAAATTTCTTCTAACACTTTAGGATGCTCCCCAGCCCACCGTAAAAAGGGTTCTCCCATGTGAAAGAGTTCACTTTGTAGCCTATCCGATTCAAGCTTCTTTACAAAGTCCTGCAATTGCTTCGATTGAATGTTCAGCAATTGATACAATTGTGAAGAAATATTGTATTTATGTAGAAGTGTACGAACCTTCGTCGTATCTACCTCTTCACCTTGTAATAGTTTCCGCTCTTCTCGTGTGCCGTTCTGGCTAATATGCCAATAACCCCAACTGCCCTTGAACTTCGATATCGTTTCGATCCGGAAAATTTCTGTGAACAACAGTTCACATCTCACAAAACCTCTAAGAATCTCAGGCCAAGCTTGTTTGTTAGCGCCATACATGACTTCTGAAAAAGACAAAAAAAGCTGAGATTTAATTTCCACCGAAAGGTGAATGTAATCTTCTGCCGTCAGTTTCAGCTGCTTCATTTTCGTATAACTGCTCATCTTTAGCCGATTGACTTCACAGATCGCATTTGAAAGCTGCTTAATCATATCGATCTGCCCTGTTTTAGCTAGGAGATGATAAAACCTCGCACTAAAGTAGTCTCCAGCAAGCACTTTTAATTGCCTGGATCTTGATGCTTTCTTCTCCTTGACTTCATTGGACGCTGTCACAAGATCATGAGTATCAAGTCCTAGCTGCACAAGTGCTGTTGCTACAGTAAACAATTCACTTAATGAGCTTAGTTTGTTATTTTCATTCAAGAATGCAAACAACAGACGTGTGCGCAACTCAGGAAAATCGGGCAGGTCTGTGTGAATTTGGATCATATCATACTCCGTGTACTGTTTAGCGATCTCAGGGATCCGATAAGAATTCATGCAAAAGCCTCCGTAACCGTATGCCAAATATCATTTTATGAAACTCGATGTCTCAATCCAAATTATTATAGCATAACACGTTAATAGAAGCACAATAAATTATAGGGGATACTTTTGTTGCCATTTGGAGGTATACGTGATGCGAAATCGGTTCTGAAGCTCCTGCTCCAATTGAATTAAACTAAGCTCTGAAGGCTTCTTCTCCATATCTTTACCAAATTCACGCTGAGCAACCATAGCCAAGACAAGCTGAGTTGAGGTTGTATTGGGCGATCCGGAATAATCGATGATGCGTACCCACACTTGATCGACATTTTTAGTGTTTACCAGCATCGTTTGTGCAATTGTATACAAGTCACGATATACCGCACTTGTCTCCGCATTCTTGGGTAAACTTAAATCAAGTGACAATCGTGAGGTGCTCAGTTCCACTTTCCGTATTCGCAACTGAAGTGGAATTTGAACTAAAAGATCGGCCAAATTATTCTCGGTAAGCTGTCCCCCTCGATTATTGGACCACGTGTAGTCAGATCCTAAGCCTGAAGAAAGATCCAACTTAGGTAACATGGATAGACTAATCGCAACAACAACGGAAATTCCTAGTGTGATCACAATACGCATTGACCATTTCACTATCAACACCCCCTAAGCATATGCAGGAGCTAAATAACCGACAGGTTATCCAAATAAACAAGTCCTATACACCATTGTACATAGAAAAAAAGCAGGCTATGCCTGCTTTTCTCAATAATCTCTTATTCTTCTGTATCGATCGTACCAAACTTGGTCATAATCAAAGCCTTGCCTCTAACTTTAACCGCGGATGTATGCTCAGTGAACTGAGCAATCATAACTTCACCCTTGTCTAGCTTCTCTGTATGATGAAAACGTGTGTCTTGTCCACGTGTTAACCCAATCACATGAACACCATTATCTTTTGCTTTAATTACGAAATATTCGTTACCGTTCGAGTTTGACTGATCTGATTTATTCGATTGTTCCATATCCATCCTCCGTTCTTCCCTAACCTTCATCTCTTACCTAATGATGCCAAAAAAAGCAACTGGAAGTCAACATGTCCTACATAGTTAATTCAGAAGGCGCTGATTTTGCCTGTTTCCGATAAAATTGTTTGAACTTCGCTGGCAAAGCATACGTAGATCCTAAGCGAATAAGAAGATCCGTCAATTTAACGGTTCCATAAGCGAATAACATGCCTGCGATGACATCGATTACCCAATGAATTTGCAAATACAGCGTCGAAAAAATAATAGCCGAACAATACGTGACCATCATGTATTTAAAAATTCGATCCTTCTCCCGCAGTGCAAGTAGCAGCATTGCAAACGAGATGGATGTATGCATACTAGGAAAACAATTCATTACGGCTACTAAAAGGGAGTTTTCATCCGCAAACACACGATGCAGTAAATCTGGTTGCTTATTTACATACCATACTTCATGAAGCAGAATCAAATTATAAAAAGGCAAGATTAGCGGAAATTGCAGCATATGCCCCGAAAGCGCGTAAGACAACATTTTTTTGATACTACGCGTCCAGAAGCTGCGAACAATACAGATCCAAAGCGAGAGCACAAAACCATAATTGTACACCCAAACCATTGCTCTATCCAAAAATGGTGTCGAGATCCACCTTGCCCATCCCCCCGTATTCAACGGGATTGCGTTCATATAGCTATCCCAGCGCCAGGGGTGGCGATTATTTTCAAACATCCAGTTGGCAATTTTCCACCAAAAACCATTGCCTGTCCCATAAAAATAATAAAAAACACCTAATAGTGGAATGCCGATCAGAAAAAAGCGTTTCCAATCTACATCGATCTGATCCTTCCGTACACCTAACAAACAGATACACAGTAAAATCCAACATTCTGTACTCCAGTTTCCCACCGTACCAATTTGCCAAATTAAGAAAATAGAAGCAATTATACCGAACATTGTCCAATCCAGTGACTTTATTAGCTCATTCAACTTCATCTTAGTCAACCCTGTACCCCCTACGTAATCCAAAAGATTCAATCTTATGAAAGCTACTCGCTTTGTTTCTTAGCAATAGAAAAAGACATCGAACACCGATGTCTCTGTCATAATCGGAGTAACACGATTCGAACGTGCGACCTCACCCACCCCAAGGGTGCGCGCTACCAGGCTGCGCCATACCCCGTTACGTTTACAGCCAAAAATAACGCATTCACTTTTGTTAGTATAGTAGGAGAATTTCAAATTGTAAAGCCATTTTCAGGCAAAACAAATAAAGCCGCTACCCGCATTTAGCGGCCACGGCTTTATAATTATGTAACGTTCAATCCTATGTATAAATACAAATTATTGAATGCCATCTTTAAGTGCTTTACCAGGTTTGAAAGCTGGGATTTTGCTTGCTGGAATATCAATTTCTCCACCAGTCTGTGGATTGCGTCCTTTACGAGCAGAACGTTCACGAACTTCGAAGTTACCAAATCCAACCAATTGTACTTTATCTCCACCTTGCAATGCTTCAGAAATTGCATCAAAAACAGCATCTACTGCTTTCGTTGCGTCTTTCTTGGAAAGCTCAGATGTTTCCGCAACTTTGTTGATCAATTCAGATTTATTCATGCCATTCACCTCCCCCCAAAATTTCTCACTACCGTTACTTCCTGTTTTCACCGTTTTCCTAGAAATTATACATAAACTTCTGAAAAATCGTTGATTTTCTAAGCAAAATGAACTTTGAAAGCAGACGAATAAATTCATAGTAATACACTCAGGGAGCAATTTCAAGTATCTATTTCCATTTTATGTGGGACTTTCCGCTAATAAACGACAAAAAACACCCTTTCGAGTGTTTTTGTCCACATTTTCCTACAGAATAATAGCGATCAAGCCGCCCGATCCTTCGTTAATAATACGTCCAAGCGTTTCTTGAAGTTTATATCTTGCATTATCTGGCATTTGAGCAAGCTTGCCTTGAATGCCTTCTCGCACAATCGAATGCAATGATCTTCCGAAAATATCGGATTCCCAAATCTTGAGTGGATTATCCTCAAAATCTTGCATTAGATAGCGTACAAGCTCTTCACTCTGCTTCTCCGTTCCGATGATCGGTGAGAACTCGGATTCTACATCCACTCGAATCATATGAATGGAAGGCGCGGTAGCTCTTAGACGTACGCCGAATCTGGAGCCTTGACGGATTAACTCAGGCTCATCTAACGCCATCTCAGCAAGCGTAGGAGGCGCTATCCCATACCCGGTTGTTTTGACCATCTCAAGTGCCTCAGCGAATTGATCATATTCCCTCTTCGCATGTGTGAAATCCTGCATAAGCTGGAGAAGATGATCCTTCCCACGGATTTCAACACCAACGACCTCGACGAGAATGCGATCATAGAGTTCATCTGGTGCAAAGAGGTCAATCTCAGCAACACCCTGCCCCATATTTAGGCCAGCTAATGCAGCCTTGTCGATAAACTCATATTCAGCAAATTGACTGACAACACGATCAACATCACGTAAGCGTCTGATATCCTGTACCGTATCGCGAACAGATGCTTCGAACTGTGTCCGCAGCCAATGATTCTCATCTAGAACCATAACCCAGCTTGGCAAGTTCACATTCACTTCATGTACCGGGAACTCATACAGGACTTCACGAAGCACGGAGACCATTTCTTCTTCTCCAGCGCTAGCTACACTCATTGTTACAACTGGAACATCATAGCGGCTTTGCAGCTCGCTGCGCAGCTCAAGTGCAGGCTCACTGTTTGGTTTCTGAGAGTTAATAATCACAATGAACGGTTTCCCGACCTCTTTGAGCTCATTAATAACTCTTTCCTCTGCCAATACATAGGAAGACCGCGGGATATCCGAGATCGTGCCATCTGTCGTAACCACAACACCTAATGTGGAGTGCTCTTGAATGACTTTCCGTGTTCCGATCTCAGCCGCTTCTTGGAAAGGAATCGGCTCATCGAACCATGGTGTATTGATCATCCGAGGTCCGTTCTCGTCTTCATAGCCTTTGGCGCCATCGACTGCATACCCGACACAATCAACAAGGCGGACATTGACATTCAGTCCTTCAGCCACAGAAATTTGAACCGCCGTATTCGGTACGAATTTCGGCTCCGTTGTCATAATCGTGCGGCCAGCAGCGCTCTGCGGGAGTTCATCGGTAGCCCGGATCCTATCCGCTTCGCTTTGAATGTTCGGCAGCACTACAGATTCCACAAAACGCTTTATAAAGGTTGATTTCCCTGTCCGGACTGCTCCGACAACCCCCAGGTAAATGTCCCCTCCCGTTCGTTCTGCAATGTCCTTAAAGATATCCACTTTCTCCAAGAGAATCCCTCCTACAGTTTGGTCGTCAACTGACGCTAGTGACGGTAACAATTGACTACTCGTACATTCATTTGGACTAGTAAAAATATATGTACTTTCGATAGAAATATGATAGATGCGTTTCAACTTTTTTTCGCTCATATTTTATGAAGCACATACGGCTTTCGAAAGAATATATGATCAGTCAGTTGCGCTTATTCTATAAAGACAAAAAAACCTCTTACACATGGGTAAGAGGTTCGTTCAAATTTAGTTGTGTGGCATAGGTTGATTATCTTTCCAAGCATAGGGAACGCTCCGAATCGGAACAAAGTAGGATTTATCTACGAGAATTTGCCTCAAATCTTGATCCGGCTTCAAGGATGCCTCTAATGCATTATTCTTAACGAACGTGTTGATATCCATTGCATAATCAATAGTTACTTCTCCCGTTTGCTTGTTTAGAATGTAGGTAATGGCAGTTTTCCGATTATATACAGATTTAATATCAGTTTCTTTCATCCCTATCAACTTGAAATCTACGTAGGCAAATGCATCATTAATGGCGACCCCTTGCGGCATATTGCCACCATGTTTCGCTATGTAATCATTCACTTTCTTCTGTACATCTTCCACACTTTGATAGGCGGATAGATCCATTAGCTTCACTGTAGGCTTCGTTTCGGCATCAACGAGTACATAGATGAAGACACCACCACTTTCAAACGCGTTCGCTGGCACTGTACTGAGCAGATTCGTTTTTTTAAGTTTAGGAAAATCGATTACATATTTCTCATAGAGTGGTGTCGTCATCTCGCTATTTTTAATGGGAAGTACACCGGTTTTTTCATGATAACTATCAACTGCTTGCTGCACCACGGTAATAAATTCGGCAGGATTAATTTGATTCTCTTTCCGTAGCTCTTGTGGGTACGCGCAGCCTGTAAGCAAAATAACCAAGATGAGTGCCAGAAGCAAACTTCTACCTTGGGTTCGTTGTCGTTTCACGTTCACTCTTCAACCATCCTATCTTGTCTAAATGAAATCGTCATCCTCTGCTTGTCTAGCTAGCTGTGCTCGAATTGCAGCCTTAAGAGGATCCTCCGGAATGTGTACTTCCACATCACCAGTTACTCGCGCTTGGCATGCAAGACGAACTCCCTCATCTGCTAGGGAGCCAAGCTTCAACCGTTCATTCGTATTCAGTGGCGCTAGACCACTTTGGTCGCCTACCTTTACTTTACACATTAAACAAGCAGCCTTTGCTCCGCAACGCGTTCGAATATGGACCTTGGCTTTATTACCAGCGTCCAACAATGTTGTACCTGGTCTTACTTTAATTTTCTTATTATCTGGCCAAAAATGAACATCAAACACACTCATCATCGTCACCGGTTCCTATCTAGCAATTCGTTCATCTTTACATGAAATTCATGACCCCACTGATTGCGGTTCATCAAATCATTCAAAGCTTGCATATGTCTGTCAGGATGATCTTGCATCTCTCTAAGAATTGGTTCATAGCGATCAGGTCGATTTCGGAGGACATTAAAGAGAAATTCATGCGCTAAAGGCATCACGGGAACCTTCCAAGCCTCAATGAAGGCGGGACAATAATGGTTCTCCTGTAAGTAGTTGACTTCAACTTGATACAAGGATCCCAGTGCCTTTACTTTAAAATCTCCAACAACTTCAACGACATGTCCATCAATGTGATAATGACTTAGCATCGAAGCATATATAGGTGTTTCACTAAATTCCGGGTTATCAATCGCGAATGGCTGCAGCAACTTATGTACCGTATGAACATCCTTCAGATCGATATAAATATCCAAATCTCTGGGAGTTCTTCCTATATCAACGTTATGCATGAGTAAGCCACAGCTTCCGCCAATTAGCCATTGTACGTTATGGGCTTGCTGTAACCGAGTATGAATAGTCGAAATCGACGGGAGTAGTGGCTCCAGCAGTTTCATCATGCCCACACCTTTCAGGCAGTAATTTTTAAAAATAAGGCTTGTGCGTTACACTAATCGTTCCTACTTGCTTTACCACGCATTGACAGGCTAGACGATAGCCATGCGCAAGCTCATCTGGCTCTAGACGATCTTCTTCCGCCTCGGATGCCTCTGTAAGCAACTCACGACCTTCAGCCACGTAGCAGCGACATCTCGCGCAGGTTCCTCGTGTACATGAAAATCCCCAATCCACATCTGCCTTCAAGGCATGGTCCAGAATGGTTAATCCCGTTTCTGGCGTTAGTTTTATCTGCGTTTTCCGTGTTTTCAGTTCTAACATGATGATTTCCCCTCCGGTAGGTTAAAACAAAGAAGATAACATAAAAAGTAAGATTGGAATAAACATTAGAAATGCAATGAAAGACAACACACCGCGCCATACGCCAGTTGTTCTTGTACGAGCATAAGAGATCAGAAACGACGCAACAACCATCAGTCCCATGGCCACAAATGAGGCCCACATTTTGTCTAAAGGTGACATATGATAAACTCCTTATGTAAAAATCGTAAAAATGAAACACATGTAAGTATAGCACAGAACGAGAAAAAAGCATAAAGGGGATGAACCCCTTCATGCTTCTCATTTCTTGCCCAACATCATGCTCATTAATTGCTGCATATTATTGGTATCCAGTTTACTGCTTTTAACAGCTTGAACGATATCATTAATCGTTTCTTCGGATACTTTGACATTCACTAATCCAGAAACTTGTTTAATGAGGGCTCTTAATTGAACTTCACTCTGCATAGTAGAAGGTTTCACTCCACTTGCAATTTTTTCGATATCTTTAGATGTCACGGACTTGCCCGTCTTCTTCTTGACCACACTTAATATGTCCTTTGACATATCTTTATTCGCCAATTGTGCCGCCTCCTATACCCTAAGCTATTGAGAACTCCTGATAGGGTATAGTATGAATGCGGAGAAGATCTGGTGTAGGCTATCTCCAACCTTTTATTCATCTTGTCATCGGTAATTCTTCCATTTCGTGTGTACGCACACGTCCCATAAGATCACCAGCTGCAAGCTGTGGAGATTTCCCTTCAAATAATACGTTATGTAATTCATTCGTAATTGGCATGGTGACTTCATAGCGCTTCGCCAGGTCATAGGCTGCTTTCGTCGTTTTCACGCCCTCTACGACCATTCCCATCTCTTGGAGCACTTCTTCTAAAGGAATCCCCTTGGCCAATTTGTTGCCTGCCCGCCAATTTCTGCTATGTTTACTTGTACAAGTTGCGATCAAATCACCTATCCCAGCTAACCCAGCAAAGGTAAGAGGGTTTGCCCCCATTGCCGTACCTAGCCGCGTAATTTCCGCTAGTCCTCTAGTAACGAGTGCTGCTTTCGCATTATCTCCGAAATCTAAGCCATCTGTCAGCCCTGCGCCAAGCCCAATGATATTCTTAAGCGCTCCACCTACCTCAACACCTGTTACATCCGGATTCGTATACACACGGAAATAGCGTGTAATGAGCAGGTCCTGAGCAACCTCAGCAGCTTGTAAATCCTCGGCAGCGACAACAACAGTTGTCGGCATTTTACAAATGACTTCTTCGGCATGACTCGGTCCTGAAAGAACGACGAATCGCTTCGGATCCATCTCTGGGAGCTCATCCGCGAGTACCTCTGTCATACGCTTAAGGGTTCCTGTTTCAAAACCCTTAGTCGCATGAATAATAAGTGTATCTTTCTTCAAAAATGGACGCATACGTGAAGCAACTTCACGCATACCTGAAGATGGAACCACCATAATGATTGCATCCGCATCTTGTACAGCTTCTTGCAAAGAATGAGTCGCTATAATCGAAGAAGATAGTGTTATTTCTTTGAGGAAACGGCTATTCGTATGCTTTTCATTAATTTCTACCACTTGTTCTTCATTACGAGACCATAGAAGGACTTCTTTCCCATTATCCGCCAATACCGAGGCGAGTGCCGTCCCCCAACTTCCAGCTACAAGGACCGATACTTTTTGTGTCACGGTTTCCCCTCCTACGCGTAGTTGTTTTTCGTTAGGCTCTTTTCTGGCCCAGCTTGTTTTCTTTACCTTGAATAAGTTTTACAATATTCGTCCGATGACGTAAGAAGGCAAAAGCACATAGCAAAATGCTTATCCACAGTACAGGTAACGGCCGGTCCATCCCCCAAATTAGAAAAGGTAAGAGTGCTGTAAGAATAAGGGAGCCGAGCGATACGAATCGTGTGATAGCGATGATGACTATGGCTGTTAAGCCTGCGATCAAGGTAGGAACAAAACATAGTGTAGCCATGACCCCAATGGTTGTCGCAATGCCTTTACCGCCACGGAAGCCAAAAAACACAGGCCAATTATGCCCTACAATGGCTGCTAACCCACACAACACACGAATCCACATGTTATCAGGTCCCGGGGCAGCCCACACGCCTAGTAAGACAGCTACGACGCCTTTCAAGGCATCTAACAGCAGGACGAGGATTGCTGGCCACTTCCCTAGAACGCGAAGCGTATTCGTTGCCCCCGCGTTCCCACTGCCGTGCTTGCGGATATCAATTCCCTTAAACCATTTTCCGAATAAATAACTAAAGCTGATGGATCCGAGTAAATAGCCCACTACAATTGTTATTATCGAAAGCAAAGTACAACATCTCCTATTCTTTGTCCGAAGTTTTTCTACGGCTCAAGATACGAATGGGCGTTCCTTCAAAGCCAAATGCTGCACGGATTTTGTTATCCAAATAACGTTCATATGAGAAATGCATAAGCTCTGGCTCATTCACGAAGAGAACGAACACCGGCGGTTTCACGGCTACTTGTGTCACATAGTTAATGCGCAGACGCTTCCCTTTATCCGTTGGCGGCGGATTGTAAGCTACCGCGTCAGAAACAACGTCATTCAGGAGATGTGTTTGTACACGCAACGCATGATTCTCAGCCACTTGTACGATGACAGGCAGCAATTTATGAAGTCGCTGTGTTGTTTTAGCGGATACAAAAACGATAGGTGCATAACTCAAGAACAAGAAATGGTCGCGAATCGTCGTCGTGAAATGTTGCATCGTCTTATCATCTTTCTCAACGATATCCCATTTATTTACGACAATAACAATCGCTTTTCCTGCTTCATGTGCGTAGCCCGCAATATGTTTATCTTGGTCAATAATACCTTCTTGTCCGTCGATTACAACGAGTACCACATCTGCACGCTCAATGGCTTTCATTGCCCGCATAACACTGTATTTCTCAGTGTTCTCATAAACTTTACCACGCTTACGCATACCTGCTGTATCGATGATAACGAACTTCTGTCCATCACGCTCGAAAGGAGTATCAATCGCATCACGCGTTGTACCTGCAACGTCGCTCACAATAACGCGCTCTTCACCAAGAATCGCATTCGTCATCGAAGATTTACCAACGTTCGGGCGACCAATCAAGGCAAACTTGACAACTTCATCGCCATATTCATCATCTGTTTTGTCAGGGAATAAATTACAAACAACCTCAAGGAGATCGCCAATCCCGATTCCGTGCGAACCGGATATCCCTACAGGATCACCGAATCCAAGGGAATAGAATTCATAAATATCATCTTGTCGCGCCAAATTATCCACTTTATTTACAGCCAACACAACTGGCTTCTTAGAGCGGAATAATAACTGAGCTACTTCTTCGTCCGACGGAGTAACGCCCGCTTTCGCGTCAACCATGAATACAATGACATCCGCTTCTTCAATGGCAAGCTCTGCTTGTACACGAACAGATTTCAAAATGACATCTTCGCCATCAATTTCAATACCGCCAGTATCAATGACACTAAACGATGTATTAAGCCATTCACCAACACCATATAAACGATCTCGCGTGACACCTGGTTTATCTTCTACGATCGCCATACGATCGCCTACGATTCGATTAAAAATGGTGGATTTCCCGACATTAGGTCGGCCTACAATTGCAAGTACCGGTCTAGCCAATTTACATCTCTCCTTCGGATTCCATGATCAGACATGGAAAATTACGCAACTTACATCATAACAAAAAAGAGGCGCCTTGGCTAATCTCTTTTGAGACTTCCATCAAATATGCGCTATTTCACTGGAGGATCAGGAATGTTTCACCAGAATCATCGTGCCATTTTTCAAGTCATGTGCATTCGCATCTAACATTTTCTCCAATGAGAATGCGGTTTTCTGCATCTCCTCTTCGCCATCAACTACAAAGATAGGCGCCCCGCCAGCAATTCGGTCTTTCGTCAATGTCACTATGGCTAGAATTTGGGACATAAGGGCTTTACCCCTCCTCCTTTTTATTAACGCCAGCTTCCGAAGGCATACGCACAGCACTTTCAAGTACAGGTACACGATGAAGGGCAGTGCATGTTTTCTCTTTATCATTTTCCTGCAAAAGTAATAGTAAACCTATCGTCCCTGAGTCCAGATCCAATTTAGCCATAGGTCGTAAAGAAGGCTCTCCCTCATCACGATACACTCCGAATAGCGTGGACATATCATACATAATGGCTTGCCTCTGGCCAACATGAGAAATCGTTACCCGTGCATTACGATTTTTCGGCTTAATTAAAAAACCTTGACCGTATTTCATTATTTTTTCTCTTGTATCCTTAAGTCCTACGTTCATCATATAAATAGAACCCACAGAGACATCCGGCCCATCCATATGAATATCAACAGGTTCAATATCAGCGATGTCCCCTAATTTGCTTCCCGATTTAAAAAAGTTGGCGAGCCAAATTGAGATGAATCCAGCAGCGATCCCCCAGTACCAAGCACCTAAAATACTAAATAAGGAGGCCATAAACGCTGTCATAATAACCAAATAATTACGACCTTCGAATACCATGGCAATACCCTCGATATAGGCCGCTCCTCGAGGCACAAGTTCTAACTCGTCCACTTTCGTTAAGCTCTGTCTTTCCATATTGCGCACATCTCTAAATTGTTGTGCCGCTAAAGATAGAAACGTAACTGCTGTGTAATTTTTCTCCAACAGCGCAGGAACGGCAACCGCTCCAAGACCAGCAGCAATAACGCCAAGTGAGACATGAATGATTTTGCCATGTGGATACGTTGGATATTGCCGATAATCCGTGCGAAGCATATTGATCCGGGATAGAATACCAAAAATCACACCAATGACAATCCCGATGGTATACCGATGTGTATGTAACCAAGCCATATCCATTGCGTTAGTTGCCCCCCCTGCGGTCAAACCAGCTTCTCACGACGGTTCGACAACCACTGTATGCAGCTTGTACAACAATCGTTATCGTTCTAGCTGTAAAGATAGACAGCCACCATTGATCTTGGAAAGTTGCCATACCCAGTTGATGAAATCCATCTACTTGATGAATACCAGCTTGATACATATCCCCGATCAAATATCCGATCGAAATAGCTGCAATTTGTTCCCAAGCATTGCGCTGAACAACTACCGCCACGATGGCAATCAATAGGGCAGTCTGCCATTCAGAATTGCGAATGATGAGAATAGGGTCCATTTCTAACAGTTGTTGAAATAGAAAATGGAGTGAACCGATTAGAAGTCCTATGGAAAGCAGATGAAGCTTATGTATAAAACCTTGTGTGACATAAAGAATACTAATGGCGATCGTTAGTACAACAACATAAACAAGCTGGAGATGTATGTGTTGTATCGTCACGGTTACTCTCGATCCGATCAGCCAAGAGACAAAAAAAAGAAGCATGCCTTTATGCGATATACTTCGGATGTACAGCTCCTTCCAACCGCTGGCCAGCAAGATCAACGTGATGCAAAGGAGAATAAGCGACAGATAACCGGCATTCATAATCAAACCACCCTAGCTTGCGTAGCATCGATGACTTCCTCTGTCATCAATGTGCTTGCGGATCTTCAGGCTCCCCCTCAAGTGAGTAATAAGGGAGATCTGCCTGATCCTTAGTATGGCAATATTTTGATTATTTACTCTGATTAGTTCGCTCTGCGTATGAAGTTAAGTCAATGCCTCTCGTTCGACACCATTCTGCAGTATCTCCAACGATGACAACTGGACACCCCGTAAGGGCATGAATCGAATTAGCGCCTAACGCCGTCATAATTAAGATGAGTCCTTGGTGAAGCTCTTCTGCATAAGCGTGAAGTGCATCTACGCCATCCACACGCAATACCTTGAGAAATGCGCCTGCCATACCCACTGCTGATGCGCCTAAGGTAAGTGCTTTCGCTGCTTCTAAAGCATTTGTAATGCCGCCTGACGCAATAATAGAACCCCATGGATATACAGATAGGGTTTCTAATAAAGTCATACTTGTCGGTGTACCCCAATCGTTCAGCCAATCTAGTGCAGCAGGTCGTCTCGCATTTTCAATAGCAGCAAAATTCGTGCCGCCTGAGCCCCCCACATCGAGCACCTGAACACCAATATCTCTCAACTGCTTCGCATTATCACGAGAAATGCCAAATCCTACTTCTTTCACAATTACCGGGACTGACGAATGGCGAACAATATTTTCAATGCGTCCAAGCATGCCAATAAAACTGCGATCACCTTCAGGCATAATCAGTTCTTGCATTACGTTGAGATGGATTTGAAGCGCATTCGCTTCTATCATATCAACTGCACGTAACGCTTGCTCCGTTGTGGCTTCGCTCCCCAAATTAGCAAAGATGATACCATTCGGATTCTCGCGCCGCACCACTTCATAGCTTGACGCTACTTCACTATTCTTAATAGCTGACATCTGGGAACCAACTGCCATAGGTAAACCTTTCTCCCTGGCTAGTATGGCCAATTCGCGATTAATGCTCTCTGTCTCGTGAGCGCCGCCGGTCATTGCATTAATTAAAATCGGCGAACTCATAGTGAGATCGCCGATTGTGGTTGTTAAAGCAATATGATCCGTCGAAGTCTCAGGAAGACAGTTATGCACAAGCTTGATATCCGCCAACCCTTGTTGACGGGTTTGACCAAGCTCCAGCGCGTAATGGACATGCTCCATTTTGCGTGAGATGCGCATTTCTGTACCCTCCCTAGAAATTGGATCTATTTATTTTTTGAATTTAGCCAGTTTATCTCCAAAACGCTCACCAAGTGTCATGGACAAGCCTTGGTTGCTTAGGGATACGTTTTCGTTACCAGCAATTTCTTTTTGGTGACTAGCGCTGTTACCACGGTCACGATCTCCGCGCGGTTGTCTTTCTCTTTCCGGTTTGCCAGCTGATGACGGCGCCGCTGCACCAGCAGGTGCTTCAGGAGCATCCTCTGTATCTTTAATGCTTAAGCTAACGCGTTTCTCAGCAAGGTTGATTTCCAAGATTTTCACTTGTACTTCTTGGCCTTCTTTCAAAACTTCATGCGGAGTACCGATGTGGCGGTGTGCGATTTGGGAAATGTGAACAAGACCCTCAACACCTGGTGCCACTTCAACGAATGCGCCGAAAGCTGCAAGACGTTTAACTGTACCTGTTACGATATCACCAGCTTTGAAATCACGCTCAACATTGGACCAAGGACCATCTTGCGTAGCTTTGATGCTCAAGCTGATTTTGTCATTGGATGGATCCAACTTAAGGATTTGCACCTTAACTTTGTCTCCTTCTTTAACAACATCGGAAGCTTGTTCAACATGTTGCCAAGCTAGTTCTGAAATATGAACAAGTCCATCAATACCACCGATGTCAACAAATGCACCGAATTGTGTCAAACGTTGTACAGTACCATCTAGTACTTGACCAACTTGAAGACCTTCGATGATTTTTTTCTTGTTCGTTTCGAACTCTTCATCCAAAATATCTTTTTGGGAAAGGATGACTTTGTTTTTCTCGCGATCAATTTCTTTCACACGAAGACGCAATGTGCGGCCTTTGTAGGAAGAGAAATCTTCAACGAATTGACGCTCAACCATGGATGCCGGTACGAAACCACGTACACCAATATCCACAACTAATCCGCCTTTAACTACCTCAGCAACAGCTGCTTCGATAATTTCTTTGCTTTCAAGTTGTCCTTGAAGCGTTTCCCAAGCTTTCTCGTTGTCAACAACACGTTTGGACAATACCAATGTTTCTTTCGCATCATTGATGGAAACGATCTTCAATTCTACTTCTTGGCCAAGCTCGACTGCTTGCGCAGCATCATTCAAGCTTACGGATGAAAGTTCACGAACTGGGATGACGCCATCGTATTTGTAACCGATATCTACGAAAGCTTGATCAGCGTCTACTTTAACGATTTTGCCTTTTACTGTAGCGCCTTTCTTCAACACAGCAACGTTATTAAGCGCGTGCTCTGCTTCTGCTTGTGATACGGCCGTTTCTTGAGCTTCCTGTGATTGATCTTCAACTTTTACTTCATCTGACATGAGATTAGCCTCCTCTATTTACAACCAACAAAAATAATTTATAAGTCACAAAGCAGCAGTCAAGCTCCTACTCTGTTTCAAACACAATAATAAGTTCACAACACTTTATGGTTAGTATAATTCCAAGCTTTCGATTCCATACATTTGTGATTATGCTTTACTAGTAACTGTATGTAGTCGGCGAATTTCTTTCATAATCGCTTCAGTCGCCTGCTCCAGATCCTCTGAGCTACCGCCTTCATAAGCGCTCATATCAAGTGGTTTACCATAAACGATCGTCATTCGACGGAAAAGAGAGTAGGTACCTACGATGGCTACCGGAACAACTGCCGCGCCCGATTTCAATGCCAGACTAGCAGCGCCTTTTTTCCCCATTCCACCCGCATTGCTTCTAGATCCTTCTGGAAAAACACCAAGCATGTTGCCGTCACGCAGCAGCTGCACAGCAAGTCGAATCGACTCTCTGCTTACGCCTCCGCGTTTAACTGGGAATGCGCCTACTTTAGATATGATAGACCCAAGTACTGGTATATCAAACAGCTCCGCCTTGGCCATGAAATGCACCTTGCGGCGCAGTGGTGAACCTAAGAATGGTGGGTCCAAGAAGCTAGTATGATTACCACACAAAACAACTGCACCTTGCGTTGGAACATTTTCCATTCCGATAGCACGCATTCGGAAAAAAACAGTGAAAATAAATCGAAATAAGGCTCTTCCGATGCGATATAGCATCTTTATTTGCCACCTCCGACTTTGTCCTTACAAAGTCCAAGAATTTCGTCCACAACTTCTTCGATCGTCATTGACGTACTGTCCATCAACACGGCATCATGCGCCCTACGCAGTGGTGAAATTTCCCTCGCCTCATCGAATTGATCGCGACGCGCGATATCCTGCTCCAATTCGGAAAGAGTCAGTGAATTCGTACCACTGTTTTCTAATTCCTTGAATCGGCGCTCAGCACGTTCCTTCACACTCGCAGTTAAGAAAACCTTGATTTCTGCATCTGGCATAACATGCGTACCAATGTCACGGCCGTCCATGACTACGCCTTTGGAAACAGTCATTTGCTGCTGAAGTGCCACTAACAAATGACGTACAGCTCCATAGCTGGCAATTTGTGAAACATGTGTCGTTACGTCCGCACTCCGAATCGCTTTCGTCACATCAACACCATCTACGATGACCTGCTGCCCTTCATCTCCAGGGATGAGCTCAATCTGCATACGATTGGCGAGCGTAGCCACTTCTGTTTCTTGCTCAGGTAGCAGCCCTTCTTGCTGTACTTTCCACGTTACTGCTCGATACATGGCTCCTGTATCCACGTAAATAAAACCAAGCGCACCGGCAACTAGCCGTGCTATGGTGCTTTTACCGGCTCCAGCAGGACCATCTATGGCAATATTGAACTTATCCAAGCTGCTGTTCCTCCTAACAATACTTCACAGTACCTTACGAACAAAAAAGCAGGCACTTGCCTGCTAATTACTAGAAATTATACCACACAACATGGTCATATGCAAAACTTGGGTTCTATCCCACCTTGATTTCATACGCTTAAGAGCGTTCTCTTAGAGGGTGTTCCGGTACGATATACGGTTGCCCTTCGAGTGGCTCGACACGAGTGAAATGCTTGCGAATATACGCATTTTGCAATAATGCTTGTACACAAACTAGCAATATAACAACAAAAATCACTGATCTAATAATAACCTTCTCTACTTTCGTAGAAAAGCGTAAAAACAACTGTTCATACGGTTCTGGCTCTTGCTCCTTCGACATGAGATCACACTCCTGCTCGCATCCGATATGCATAGCAGTATACCCTTAGTGATAATCTCTCAATCCCTAGCGTTTACGAAAATCCATTTGTCGCTCAAAGCAAAAACGAATTAGTTTCTGCCGCTCTCTGTCCGCGATATCAGCGAATCGAATCATGACTAATTGTTTCCCCGTCTCGGTAGCTTTCACGCGTACAACTTCTCCAGTAAACGGAATATGCTCGATTGTACCATTCTTGAATGGTGCAAGTACCCAACAAGAAATGATTGCATTTAAACCTATCGGAATATGTCCATCACATATAAATGAAATACCGCCACCGCCAACATCATCGGTCAATCCGATAAACTGGATCTGGTCGTTCAGCTTCACGGCGATTTCTAATTCGGCTAATACGCGAAGGAAATTTCTGCGTTGTATTTGCGTAATGGCGCTTAATTCTGGAAGCCTTAGTTCGATCAAGCGAATAACATCTTCCGTAAAAGCTACAACCTCAGTTGTGAAATAATGTTTCACGCCGCCTTGTCCAAGGAAATGAGCACTAATCTCATCACCTTGATAAAGTTTTTTTAATCGACCTGTCTTTTCATTTAAAGGAATTTCAATGATAATCGCGTTTTCTGTCACATCCGCAATTCTAGACTTATATTCGATTTTGGACTCTTCTTCATCAATACTGTTCATCTGCATATGTAAAATCTGGTTGACCTTAGGAAGCAATTTCCGCACCTCCGCGAAGTATTATGCATCAATTATACCATGACCTCACCATTTAGATAGAAAAAAAAGAAGCAGGATGATATCCTGCCCCTTCTTCCTATGATTTTCCTTTTGCAGCTTCCACTTGATCCTGACGTATTGTCTCTATTTTCTCTTCCATACCCACATCTGCATTCACATAAACACGATAGATATTGTTATTCATCGTTCCGATAAATTCATGACAGAGAACTTCTTCGTCCAGATCATTTTTGATAATCGCAAGTGATTCACCTGTCACTTTCATTTTAGAACTCAGTTGCTTACGTGCTTGGTCTACCGTAATTTTCGGTTGGCCGATCTTGCGTTGCTTTTGTGAATAGATATAATTGGTTGCTTGGAGCCCTGTAACTTCAAGCGTATCTAAAGCAACTTTAACCGTAACTTGTTCCGGATATATGGTGACATTATTTTCTTTCTTTGCAAAAAGAATGGTCGCAGTATTCTGATATTGATCATAACTAATAGCACTTAAATCCTTGTATTCATGAACATCCAGGAATTCGTTCGCCACATCTCTGGCTTGGCGAAGATTAAATTTCGCCGCTGGAACATCACGTGATTTCATAAAATAGATCAGGTGACCTCCTTTTTTGGTAAAATCCATTTGCGTATCGGTTTTCGAGGCATCAGTGCTTGGGATAACAACACTATAACTTTGAAACTCAGGTGCACTTCCGCCGTTCTCAACTACTTTAATGCTACTTGAATCTTTAACGCCAAGGAAATCGATAGCTTTCTTTTTAATTTGATCTGCCGTCATATCATTGCCCGTCAGCATTTTGACATCATTTTTGGAGAATACATTTAAGCTGCCTGTTCCCCAATTCAACTCATCATATCCGCCAACTTGTTTATCCACGATCTTAAACCCATCGATAATCGCATTGTCGTGCATTTCATTCTCGGATGCGAGCGCAGTCTCTACATCCATCCATCGCAAATTATTTGCTATTACTTTATTTTGTACACCCCGAATTTCTTTGGTAATATCAGCCGAATGTGCATACAAGGTGTTCAAAGTATTCATTTCTGCTTCGGTTAAAGGCTGCTTCGTCATATCGCGAACAGACATGCGGTAAGAGAAATTAGCCATATTTGCTAGGAAATCTTCCGTTTTGTTAAAAGGCAGCAGCATTAATGGCAATTGTGTGATGTCGCTCTGTGCTTGACTTGTTAAACGCCAAACATTAACCAACCCTTTCCGATAGGATGGCTCCGAAGTTTCATTTACCGCCAATGTATTGCCTAATTCCGTATGTAGCTTATCCATGTGAAAGGACAGGTCATGAAACGCGCGTTGATACTGATTCTCCGCTTTAATTAATATCGTATTCTTTTCTTGGTGTTCCAAATACCCCCACACAGATGCACCGATTAATGCCAGCAATAGAAATGGAAACATGACGATACTTAATCTTTTATACACAGAACTGCTCCTTTCATACCCAATCTTGCGCTTAGTTTTTACGCGCGGAGGCAGGTTTATGCAGGATTGACATAAAATAAACGGCTACACTTTCCTAGTTGGACGGAGGCGTTTATCATTTAGCACATGCAAAAAAAGGCCTATTCGGAAGAATGGCCTCTTGCTAACTTTCCGTTTCTATTTCAAAATCGTGCTCGTTACTGCATATGCATTGCCGAAATCCAGTTTCAACCTTGTCTTTTTCCTGCTTGCCTCGCAATACGAACTTCTCACCACATAACCGACATCGGATCTTCACTTTCACGCGCGTCGTTAATGACATGTATACCCTCCCGGTCTTTCCCCATTCCATGTAATGGAGTTCAAGAAATATACAGTCATTATGACCCAAATCTTCCCATTTTAATCTTCTCATCTACAGTCACAACGCGTAGAGGAGAATGTGCATTCGCACGATCTACACGCCATATTGACCGTAACCATAAAAAAGTCATAAGCGGAATCATAACCCAAATCCAGTTATTTTTGAATACAAGCAAAATATAATCAAAAGCACCGTGCCAAGCGATTGGCAGCAACAGTGACATCCATAAATACCTATTTTGCTTATGAGGAACGAATTTGGCTTTGCCCATGTAATACCCCATCATGACACCAAATAGAGCGTGTCCCGATACGGGCAATAGCGCACGAAGCATCAATGCCGAGAAAGAAGAAGCGTGTAAGAATGCGTATATAATATTCTCCAATGTTGCAAAGCCAAGACTTACTGCCACCGCATACACAATCCCGTCGTATGGCTCGTCGAAAGCTTCGTGACGGAAAATCAAGTGATACAGTAACAACCACTTCAGAAACTCTTCAATTCCTCCTGAGAGAAAAAAGGATGTCATAATCGTGCCATTGCCGAACTCCTGGATAAATGCGTTCTGTAGAACCATCGTCGGATAAACGAGAAGTACACCGAAGAGAAACATCCGTATCACCAAATGAATAGGTTCTGTTTCGTACCGATCCTTTAGGTAAAAGTAGGCGAGCAATGAGAGACCTGGCGCTATGGCTGCCAATAAAATAGGCACGATATGCATGTTCCAGCTCCCCTCGTAATTTGAAATACATACTTCTATTATAGTCGTTCTGACTAAACATTTCTACGTGTAACATTAACGACCTTAGTTGCGTATTATGGAAAACAAAACAAGCATCCTCAAAAACGGTTGTTTTTGGCAGATGCTTGTTTCATTCTCATGCATTAGGACGCGAGTCCCAATTATTTGAAATGGCGGCAGAGCACCTTAACGGCATCATCTGCAATGATTGTTTTCCCGTATTCCTCAAGAACGGCCAAGGTCACTGAAGAAGCTTCACCGAACTCAGACAAGACCGCGATAAGAGCTTGATACTTGTTCTCCTCAAGATCTACAGGTTCTAGCTGTAAAATATATTTCCCTTTATACGAATAAAGGGTACCGCCTTCCATCAGAAGGGGATTAATTACTTTGGATACACGCAGCAGATCTTCAAAATCACGGAAAGCATAGGAGATTAGATCGCTTTGTTCAAGCGTAACTTCCATTTCGTACACTTCTTCAGCTTCATGATCATCATATGCATCAGAACTCGCATACAAATCAAGCTTGCCTCTAGTTACGATAACAACCATTCCTTGCGCTGGGAGGGCGAATACCTCAACAGCAAGCGGGCCGGACGGGTCAAATCCGAGCTCCGAATAGGCTTGATCCATCATCTCACTAAACAACTCGTGCACTTTCGGAATTTCTCTCCACATGTCGTCTTTTTGAATTCCACGTTCAGTTAAGTCATCGAATGTTAGGAAAATCCGTATCTTATCCTGACTTAAGCGTTCTATTTTCATGATAGGATCCTCCTTTGAGCTCTCCAATTTGGAAAGCTTGCATCGAAAGCATGGTCACCTTATTTCAATCAGAATATGTTAGAAAAATAAAAAGGTGAACCACTAATACATAAATGGACATGCATCCATCTATTGTTTTCACCTATCATGTTAACACTAAATCTTTGTAATTGCACGCTTAAGTTATGTATAAAAAGAAAAAGCACAGCCGGCCCCGTGGGTATGCCAGACTGTGCTGAGCGCTTATCTTTATTGAATTGTTGCGGAGCTTATTTTATTATCCTGCAGGATTTCATTGACTGTTGCCTTTAAACTCGGGTCTTCTTTGACGATTTTCTCTACTTGATTTAAGCCATTTGTACCCGTCGAAGAGAAATTTCGGGCTGTAGATTCTCCAAAAGATTTGCTTGTGAACGTTTCTTTGGCCTTATCCATGACATTGCCCATCGATTGACTAGGTGAGCTAAATGCTGAGAAAAGCATGGATTTGCTTTTACGATTGAGATAAACAACAGCAGCCGCCCCTGCAATGCCACCAAGTATAAATGTTCCTAATTTCATTGGATCTCCCTCCATGATAAGTAGTATGAATCCTTTCTAGGTTGTGCGAGTTTAGAAGCAGACATACGCAACGGAAGAAGGAAAACATAGGAGAATTGACATCTGCGAATTGCAATCTAAATTGTGGTACTATAAGGGATGACCACCATGTAAGGATCCGAGGAGAAGACGAATCATGAAAAAGAAAGCAAGTACACTATTCCTAACAGTCATGCTTCTATTGGCTGCTTGCAGTGCAGATCAAACCGAAACAAGTCCCGCTGCAACTACAAGCGTGACGCCAGTTGTTCAAGCGACACCAAGCCCAAGTGCAACTCCAACACCCACCGCGGCGCCTACACCCACACCTGCACCAACACCTACTGCTCCTGTTCAAGAAGTAGTACAAAAGACTTACCATATGAACAAAAACTATGATATCGTTCCCAACGACCCCAATGGTAATAAAAAAGTCATTTTATTAACCTTTGATGATGGACCCAAAGAACAAGCGATGAATCAATCTCTCATTGATATTTTGAACAAACATAAAGCGAAGGCCATCTTCTTTATGAATGGTTACCGCATTAAGCAGAAGCCTGAGCTCGTTAAACTTGTTCACGAAAGCGGCAATATCATTGGTAATCACGCTTGGGATCATGACAATATGAAAGACATGCCGAATGATAAAATTGACAAACAAGTCGACGATGTTCAAAAAATTGTGAATGAAATTACAGGCCAATCCCCGCAATTTTTCCGTCCACCGTTTGGTTCAGGGAATGATTATTTGAAGTCGAAGATTAAAAACAATAAAATGCTTTACATGACATGGTCGAATGGTTCATTAGATTGGGATATGACGAATAAAAATAATGACTCCAATAAAGTCATTGAGAATGTGATGGGGCAGCTTCATAATGGCAGCAATATCCTCATGCATGAGCTCCCTTGGACGATAACTGCGCTTGATTCACTGCTCACGAAGCTCGAGGAAAAAGGTTACACGTTTGTGGATCCAAACGCCATTGAGTTAGAAATGCGTTAGGAATGAAATAAGAGCCCTACGCTGGCCGCGAATGTTTCAATTCGTGGCAGTGTAGGGCTCATTATATTTTTTACAATGAAGAATTTGAATACCTAATCCCCCAAATAGTTAAACTCACAACTAAAGCGATAAATAACCAAAGTAATGTCATATAAAAAAGATTCGTCCATTTGCCTTGCTCTGAAGGGTGTACGGCTCTCCGCGGCGGTAAATAGGTATCATCCCCTTGATTATCCTCCACGTCAGGATTCGAACGTGAAGCTACTCTTTCTCCAACACTCATGAACCTTGATCTTCCTCCTTGCTAAACCGAAGTATGCAACCCATCACCATATCAATCATAAAGTGAGCAATTATTGGTGTCCATAGGCTTCCCGTATGAAGGTAAATCCAACCTAAGCCATAGCTAATACAGAAAACCATCCCTGTCATGAGCCAGTGCTGTAAATAGCGAACATGAATTGCTGCAAACAAAATACTTGTCCAGTAAGGCCCCCAGGCATGCTGAATCGCACCACGGAATAGCACCTCTTCACAGACAGAAACGATAAATGAAATAAGTGCAATATGCCAAAGGGCCCTATTTCCAAAAATCATTTGATTAATGCCGCCATCATCAGAAACTTCTTTGGGTACCCATCGTGAGATAAGTAGATCAACACCAAGAACAACTACAGCAAATAAACAACCCCAAATGATAACACGCCAACCACCTTGAAATGACAACGAAGAAAGAATCTTTGAATTACTCTGAAATAATAGGATGATAATTCCGATAATAAGCGTAAGCAGTTGTGTAATGTAAAGATTCAGCAATAAAGTCTTGTCATTCAATTCATTGATATCAACTTTCCCAATTCGAAGGTTCTTAAAATCGAATTTTTTCAAAGGAAGCAGCCTCATTTCCTTAAAATATTCCTTTTTCGTGGATATTGACCTATACTAAAACAACTATAAGAGACAACAAGGAGCTTGATTTATGGAGAAGCGTCTTACTCGCACTGATTATTTATTTGCCCTCATGTTCATCTTTATGCTGGTCTGTATCCTTGGCGCTTTTTTCTATGGATTGCGATTAGGACAAACGAAATCCGATTTAAAATATGATAAAATCATGCATGCTGATCAAGCAGCTGTACCCGAAATAGGCGCTTATGACCAACAAGTGCTTGTGTCATATTACCATACCATCTTTTTACCCTTTAGGGAATTTCAGAATAAATGGTTTGAATTATTGACTCAAATTGAAATGGATAACGCCACCGTGGATGCATCTGCAGTTCTCAAAGAGCTAAGTAAAATTGCAGCTGACAAATACAATACGCTTCAAAGTAAAAGCATGCCTGCCTCATCGCCACTGCTCGTGCAATCGCACCAAGGCTATTTGAAAAGCCTAAAGCTTTTCAGCGACGCATTAAGTACTTATCAATCTAAAGCTAATGCACAAAGTCATTCACAGCTGCTAGACGCCATTCAGAAGGATGCGTACTTCCTAGAAGCCAAAACACAAGCCTTAACTGCACAAAAAAATTACTTCGACTCCATCCTAGTCTGGAACGGCACCATGGATCCGGACATCGAATATTTCGACTCTAATAACACAGCCAATCTCGATCAGTGGCGCGCTATGAATTTCAACGTTAAAAACGTATATATTACTGCAAAATTACTGAAAAACAAAGCATTCTCGCCTTTCTATCCGCAGGATTTAACGATAAGGATTGACGAATTCATCGCATCCGGCCAAGCCAAGAAATTAAATGTGAATGATGTGAATCAAACCATGGAATTATTGCTAAGCACAAATGCCGTTCGCACAGGTGACTTTGTCAAAGGTAAAGCAAAATGGTATACCAATGAAACACTGCCTCAATTACCTTTCTTTTCCGATGTAAATTGAGAAAAAAGCTGGTGATTTGGTCCGTGTCGGACAAAGTCATCAGCTTTTTCTTCTTATTAATCGTATTGAAAGCCGCGGAACATACCGATGGCAGCCATTCCGCCATCTACATTAATGACACGCTCAAAACCGTTTTCTTTTAAGTATTCAGCGACACGTAGACTGCGCATCCCATGTGCACATACGATATAAATGTCTTCATCGTCAGGAAGCTCACCCATACGGAGCGGAATTTGCCCCATAGGAATTAATTTGGCTTCTTCCATATGATAGTACTCCCATTCGTGGGGTTCTCTTACATCAATGATAATACTGTTTCCTAGCGTTTTCTGGTCGACAGCTTGTAGGAAAATTTGCGGATAAATGCGGTTAATTTCCATTTGGGTGCTCACTCCCGCTTTCTTAAGTTAAGATCTTAACATTCACTGTACCACACATGAAAATGAGCCTCAAATATCAGCAAAATGTCATTGCATTCTGAACATTCTTGCTATAAAATAAACGAAAAGCTTCTGAATGAGTGTCAATCCGAACATTTATGACTTAAAAGTGAAAATCGTTCGACATGTATTGACACGATTTCGAACGCATGGTAATCTATTAAAAATTCTATATCACAGTACAGCGTTGACGGAGCCAAGCAAATAAAGTAGCTTTCAGAGAACCGATGGTAGGTGAGAATCGGTAGCGAACAAATTGCGGAGCACTCCAGAGTTATTGCATTGAACGGTAGTAGATGCAATCGGGTTAGGAACACGTTACAGTTCCAGGTCGCAAGACCAAATGAGGCTACCCATGCGAATGGGCAGCGAACTAGGGTGGTACCACGAAAGCAATCTCTCGTCCCTTTGGCTACAGGCTAACTGTCTGTATCCGAGGGCTGGGAGTTTTTTTATGTTCAAATCTAAGGAGGAACCGAATTATGTTCAAAGTTCTAGTATCCGATCCAATTAGTGACATGGGAATTCAAATGCTTTATGATGCAGCTGATGTTGAAGTGGTTAAGCAATCTGGTCTATCTGAAGACGAACTCATTGCCATTATCGGTGAGTACGATGCCCTCTTAGTTCGTAGCCAAACCAAAGTAACTGAGAAAATCATGAATGCCGGTACAAAGCTTAAAGTAATTGGCCGCGCAGGCGTTGGTGTTGACAATATTGATTTGGAAGCAGCAACAAAACGCGGAATTATCGTTATCAATGCGCCTGACGGTAATACAATTGCCACGTGTGAGCTTACATTTGCCATGATGATGGCAACAGCTCGTATGATTCCACAAGCGTACAAGAAAACAGTTGGCGGCGAATGGGATCGTAAATTCATCGGCGTTGAGCTTCGCAACAAAACACTCGGTATTCTCGGTATGGGACGTATCGGTAGTGAAGTCGCGAAACGCGCGAAAGTATTCGGCATGGAAGTTATCGGCTATGATCCGTTCTTGACAGAAGAGCGCGCTGAGAAAATGGGCGTAAAACTAGGTACAGTTAACGAAATTGCTGCACAAGCAGATTTCATTACTGTTCATACGCCACTTACACCAGAAACGCGTCACCTGATCGCGAAACCACAATTTGAATTAATGAAACCAGGCATTCGCATCATCAACTGTGCGCGCGGTGGGATTATTGATGAACTAGCGTTGGTTGAAGCAATTGATCAAGGAATCGTTGCGGGTGCAGCTTTCGACGTATTCGAAGTCGAGCCGCCAGCGAAGGATCACCCTTTCTTAACCAATCCGAAAGTAATTGTAACACCTCATCTTGGTGCATCAACAATTGAAGCACAAGAAAACGTAGCAATCGACGTATCCGAGGAAGTTCTTCATATTCTACGTAATGAGCCATTTAAGAATGCCGTAAACATGCCGCCAGTTCCTGCAGACGTATTAAACAAACTGCAACCTTACTTCAGTCTTGGTGAAAAAATCGGTTCTGTCCTTGGACAAATCGCTCAAGGTGCTGTATCTGAAATCGTAGTTAACTATGCAGGCGACTTAATGGATGTCGATACAAGCCCATTAACACGCTACATTGTAAAAGGTATTTTCCAAAATCAATTGGAATCCATCAACATCATTAATGCCATGCATTTGGCTAAATCACGCGGTGTTAACATCGTCGTACAAACATCCAATGCTTCGAATAGCTTCACAAACCTTGTAACAGTGACAGTTAAAACGAAACAAGAGGAAAAAACACTTGCTGGAACATTACTTGCTGGCTTTGGAGAGCGCATCGTGCGTATCGATCAATATCCAGTTGACTTCGCAGCCGAGGGTAACTTGTTGTTAATTTCCCACAACGATAAACCAGGTATTATCGGACGCGTTGGAACACTACTTGGAAGTAATCAAGTCAATATTGCGACTATGCAAGTTGGTCGTAAAGTCATCGGCGGTTCCGCCATCATGGTCTTAACGATTGATAAGACAGCTCCTGCTGAAGTATTAGCCGATCTTACTAACCAAGATGAAATTGTAAATGTTCGTGCACTAACGCTTTAATAAGCACAAATTGTTTCACGAACAACAAGATTTTATCTGAATATTCTACAAATAAAGGCGAATGCCGAGTGATAACTCAGCATTCGCCTTTTCTTATGTGTCGAAATTCGCACAATTTTCTGTTTATTTATGTTCACAAGGTAAGAAGATCGTAAATGTACTTCCTTGCCCCCATGTACTTTGTACCGTTACAGTGCCGTGATGGGAATCAATAATATTTTTGACGATCGCCAGACCAAGTCCAGTTCCCCCAGAAGATCCACGTGTACGCGCTTTGTCCGCCTTGTAGAAGCGTTCAAAAATGAATGGCAGATCCTCTGCAGGGATCCCCTGCCCCTCATCGGCAATCTCGATCCGGATTGCGGGCCGATCCTTGGAGAGGCACGCCTCCGCCTTCAAGGCGATATTCGCCCCCGCAGGCGTATGGCGGAACGCATTGTCGAGCAGGTTCGTTAGCACCTGCTCCAGACGATCCTCATCCGCACGCCGCAGGATGAGCGGCTCTTCCGGCAGCATCACGCTTAGCGCGATGCCGCGCTCTTTGGCCAGCACCGCGAATTTGCGGTGCATGCGCCTCACCAGGGAGTCGACTTCGACCTCCCTGAAGGAAAGTTCGAGATGGCCGGCTTCCATCCGCGCCAGATCGAGCAGGTCACGGACGAGGCGCCCCATGCGGAGCGACTCGTCGTGGATGACCTGCACCAGCTCCACGCGCTCTTCAGGCGTGGAGGGAATATCGTCCAGCAGGGCTTCACTGTAGCCCTGCAGCATCGAGATGGGCGTACGCAGCTCATGCGAGACGTTCGCCACAAAGTCCTTGCGCAGCTTATCCAGACGTTCCTCCTCCGTCACATCACGGAGAACGGCCACAGCGCCGCGCACTTGATCTCTGGAGTAAAGTGGCGTCATCGCCACGGACCACACGCCATTTTGCACATGAAGCTTAGTAGCGGCTTCTGCTGACTCATCGACAACCGCTTCAAATAACGGAATCAACGGTACAGGGATTGGCATTGAGTTTGGATTGTTGAAGCTCATGAGTCCCCAATCGCCAAGTGCAGTATCCGGTTTCGGGAATCGTCTTGGCTCTCCCTCATCATCAGACCACTCAATGGTGCTCCACTCTTCAACGATTTTCTCCCCTTGCGGGTTGCTTAACATCACAGAACCATTTACATCAAGAGTGATCACTGCATCCGTCATACTTCGTAGAATGCTTGATAAATGTTCTTTCTCCTGACTGAGAGCATGGATACTTTCCTGCACTTTTTCGCCCATGTGATTGAACGTTTTGGCAAGCTCACCAATCTCATCTTTGGAAAGAATGGGGACACGTGTACCATATTCCCCATGCGTAATAAAATCAGCTGCTTTCTTCAGTTGCTGCAGCGGTCTCGTAATTTGTGAGAACAAGAAGAAAGCGAAGAAGGTTGTCATGAGAAAACCAACAATGGACACATAAACAAACAATCTTAACATATACGATTGTGTCGCTTCTAACGACTGAAGGGATTGATACAACAATGTTGCCCCTACAATAGCCCCCTCCAAATTGAAAAGAGGAACGGCCACAACGAGGTATTCCGCTTCTGCATCAAAGCGGCCTGTGCGCGATTTATTTACTTGCTTATCTTTCGTTTGGCCGGCAAATACAGGCTTCAGTTCATCTTCTGTATAGAAATCAGACACATGGAATTCGGCTAACTGACTCCCGTTGGTTCGCGGGATGGCCATTTCCTTCATATCCGTAGAGATCACAAGCATTCTTGAATCTTGAAAACTCAGCAGTTCATTACTTAGTTGATAGAATTGCTCGTTGTACATGTGCGTCGTTGCTTCTTCTGAAAACTTGAGCGCCATTTCTTTCATATTCTCGCGCTGATCCGTTGCTTGCGCGAAATAATTTTCCATATAATTGACAAGAAAAAAGCCCAGTATGAGCAAGACAACCCCAACTAGGCCTATAATTGTTAACCATAGCTTACCTACGACACTTCTGAAAATAAACACTTATTTAGGCACCTCTAGCTTGTAGCCTACACCCCATACTGTCGTAATCATTGCTGCAGCATCCGGGGATACTTTGTTTAATTTCTCACGAAGTCGTTTTACGTGCGTATCTACGGTCCGTAAGTCACCGAAAAACTCGTAGTTCCAAACATCCTTGAGAAGTTCCTCACGAGAGAAAACTTTATCAGGCGAAACAGCCAAGTAATGAAGCAATTCATATTCCTTCGGCGTAAGAGCAACTTCTTGACCACCAGCCGTCACACGATGTGCGTCATGCTCAATAATCAAATTCGGGAATACGATATTATTACTGGAACTTGCATCTTTGGATAGATAAGCAGTCGCTGAGGAGCGGCGAAGGATGGCTTTCACACGATAAATCACCTCTCGAGGTGAGAACGGTTTGACGACATAGTCATCCGCCCCCACTTCAAATCCACTCACACGATTCGTCTCTTCACCCTTCGCAGTCAACATGATGACTGGCGTGGACTTCACTTGACGAAGGCGTGCACACACTTCAATACCATCGATGCCAGGCAGCATCACATCAAGCAAGATCAGATCGAAATCGGTTTCAGTAGACATCCGCAATGCGGATTCACCGTCTTCTGCTTCTTCAATCAGATAACCTTCTTTTTCTAAATACATGCGGAGCAATCGGCGAATACGTTCTTCATCATCAACAACGAGTATACTTGGCTTCAATTCCATTAGAGCGTCACATCCTCTATTAATGTACGTACTTGAATTTAAACACCTGCATAGGAGTGCAGTCCTGCTATGACTAAGTTCACACCCACTAATGTAAACATAACTACGATAAATCCAATTACAGTTAACCATGCAGATTTCTTACCTTGCCAACCTTTTGAAAGTCGAAGATGAAGGAATACAGCATAGAATAACCATGTAATCAAAGCCCATACTTCCTTCGGATCCCATCCCCAGAAACGGCCCCACGCTTCCTGAGCCCAAATCATCGCGAAGATAAGTGCCCCCAGTGTAAAGATCGGATAGCCAATCGCAATAGCGCGATAACTGATTTCATCCAGATCTTCCGCATCCATTCCTTTTACAATCGGACCAATCGCTGCGCCTAATGGTTTACGAGCCACTAGACGTGCTAGTCCATATAGGATTAAACCGCCGAGAATGGACCAAATGACAGTGTTTAATTTACGACCAGCACTAGCCCCTTCCATCCAAGATGGTGCTGTAAATAAGGGCTCAGACATGCCAAGGAATGACTTCATCTCTACGACTTTCGTATCATACGGCTGTACAATTGGAGGAAGTACGTAGGTTTCTGTCGTATGATTCGTTTCCTGTACACCCTGTGCATTCGTAAAAATGACATCTTTGGAGAATACAGCTTTGTAACCTGAACCATTGAATGTAAAAATGGAGGCAATAAATGCTACGAGCATAAGAATAAAGAATAAGGTCAACTCAACACCTTTTTGTTCCTTCTTATCATTCTTCGTCGTCCCTGTATAGTCAACGGCTCGGAGCAGATACATTAATCCACCTGCAAAACCAACGGCGAAGAACGCTTCTCCAGTAGCTGCAGTAGTCACGTGAATCTTCAACCAGTAACTCTGCAACGCAGGAATCAACGGCTGTACCTCACTTGGGAAAACGGAAGCATAGGCAATGATGATAAACCCGATCGGTAGTGCGAAGACGCCTAGTACAGGTGTCCGATAGATGAGATACACGATCAAGAAGGCACACATGATCATCATCCCTAAGAATGTCATAAATTCATACATATTGGATGTTGGGATATGATCTCCTTCCGCCCATCGTGTGAAGAAGAACGTCACATGACAAGCGAACCCGACAACCGATGTAATAAAAGCCACAAAGCCCCATTGCCTTGTATGATCTTCCGGCTTCCGGTTGCTCCACCTTTTACCTGTAATCGAAAGAACAAACAGGAAGAATGCGAGCAAATATACAAAAAAAGCGATGAGTAGAAAGGTACTGCTGACAGAGTTTACATTCACCCCTGGTTTCCTCCATTTGCTAATGTTTTCGGTAAAACATCCAGATCATTTTTATTGAGCGCTGCGGCAACTTCATTACGAAGCCCGAACCAGTTCTTATTCGTATGGCCGCCGAGCGTCAACTTGCCTCCATCAATTCGAATCCAAATGCGTCGATGCTGCCAATAGAAGCCCATAATAACACCGATCATAAAGATCGCGGATCCAACCCAGATATATGGCATTGCTTTATCCACTCGAATGTTCAAATAGGTCGTATAATTGGCAAACTGAACGCCTTCCATAGTGCCGACCGCAATCTTCAATTTCTGGCTAATCGCACCGTTAATGGTATCTTGCGAGAAAGTTTCCTTATCAATTTGTCTTGGGAAATACAGATAAGGTTCTCCTTTTTCAGCTAGCCCCGGTCCAGTTATATTAAAAATAAAGGCTGGTGCTTTGGGCTCATTCGATTTGGAGATCGGTTGCCCCTTCTCTATGCCAAACTCCGGGAAGAAACCTTTTAGCGTAAGTGTATATGCACCTACCGTATACGATTCTTTCGGGTTATTCATAGGTAATTCAAAGCTCCCATAAGTCTCACCTGTAGTTGGATTGCTTAATGTAGGCTTTACAGAGATCAGTAGCGGTGTAGCTTTATAATCAAACTGATACGCTTGTAGTCCTTTGTAATCCAATGGATGATTCACAATGATATTGGCCTTATGAACTTCCTCAAGTACTGGCGCTTGTGACGCCCCATCCCCGCAATTCGCGGTGCAATGATACAAGACAGCTTGCGTTTCATACGTCTTCGGAACAATCTGACCTTTGGCTTTAATGCTTTCGGGAAGCTCTTGTTCATCGTACAACGTGAGTGTAAATTTCTCATTCTTGATGTAATACGACGTATGCGGGATTGGCTTAGTTTCGCCTTCAAGGATACTCATGTATTGATCCATATGCCATCCGGGAATACCGCGCATTAGCACACCAATTAAGAAGATAATGAGTCCAATATGATTGATATAGGGACCCCAGCGGCTAAAGCGGTATTTTTCGGCAAGAAGTGCGGAGCCATCGGTATGTACGCGGTAATTCTTTTTACGCAGGAGTGTGCCCAGTTTATTGGTCCAAGCGATTTCATCCGTTCCTGCTGGCAAATCTGTAACAAGTGTGACATTTTGTCTAGTTAAGAAATTGATATGCTTACGGATTTGCTGCTTGGACAAGGCCCTATATAAGGGAAGAACACGATCCAAACTACAAATGACAAGTGAAGTTCCTATCATGAATAGTAACGTGATAAACCACCATGAACTGAAGGTATGAGAAAAACCAAGAGCATGATAAATATTTCCTAGTGTTCCGTAGTTTTCGCTGTAATATTGAGATGGATCCATGTCCAAAAATGTATTCTCTTGCGGGAATATCGTACCTACAGCTGAAGCCAATGTAGTGATGAAAATGATCCATACGGCTATTTTGACTGAGGAGAAGAAATTCCAGACTTTATCGAGCACAGAAGGATTTGATTTCTGAGAACGTCTGGCCATGCCATCATAGCGCATTTCCAGAATGTCTCTGCCATCGGTATCGATCAGCGGATTACCACAGGATTCACACAGCGTTGTGCCTGTGGGGTTCTGATGTCCGCAATCGCATTTGGTATTGTAGAACATGATGACCTCCTAAAAACGTTGAACATGCGTACGATTTCCTATTTACGACTTGGTCACCAAACTAGAAATCGTCTCATTGATATAAGACTCATCCATTTGGCCAATTCTTTTCACCGCAATTTTGCCATCGGTCCCTATGAAAAAGGTTGTTGGATAGTCCATAACGCCATATAATTTTCTAACAACTTCATTGGCATCCAGCAGCACCGGCATATTTAACTTGTATTGCTCCATGAATCCTTGCACTGTTACTTTATTCTTGTCCACATTCACTTCTAAAAAGACAACACCCTGGCTCTTCCACTTATCGTATTGCTTCTGGAGATCAGGCATCTCTTCTTTACAAGGTGGACAAAACGTGCCCCAGAAATTCACCAGCACAACCTTCCCCTTATAATCAGAGAGTTCGTGCGTTTTACCATCTAATCCAACCAAGGAGAAATTAGTCGCTTTCTCCCCTTGCTGCGGGTATTTCTTACTTGCTGAAGCAGACAAATTTGTAATAATCGTAAACACACCAATAATGAGCACGATTGCAAAGATCCCAATCTGTACCCACTTCTTATTACGACCCACTGATAATCACCTTCGCTTTGTCGACAATGTTAGTTTTGGCATATCGATTTATACCCTTATTATAACGAAAAGAAGGCCAATTCTTATTGGCCTTTTTGAACGTTATGTGTCCTTAGAGCTTCGTTCCTAAGCTCTTCAACCTCTTTGGGCGTCAAGTGGCGATACTTCGCTCTTGCCAGACCCGTTAAGAAGATGGGACCGAATTTAATCCGCTTTAATTTGATAACGGGGAATGAAATCGCCTCAAACATCCGTCTAACTTGGCGGTTTCTTCCTTCATAGATGGTGATCTGAATGACGGACTCATTCTTCTCCATATTCACATCTGCATACTCGACCTCAGCAGGTGCTGTCATGCCGTCTTCTAACTGTATGCCCATTTTGAGCTTATCTAATAACGTGCCATGCGGCACTCCCTTGACAGTCGCTTGATACGTCTTCGGAACATGATGCTTCGGATGCGTAAGCAAATGGGCAAACTCACCGTCATTTGTTAGAATGAGCAGGCCTTCTGTATCATAATCTAGTCGACCGACCGGATATACACGTTCTCTGATCCCTGGCAAGAAATCAGTAACGACCTTACGGCCTTCAGGATCCGTTGCACTCGTAATAACCCCTTTGGGCTTATTTAAAATGACATAGATCTTCTTCTGTTGACCTATAGCACGTCCATCAACCCTAATTTCATCTTCGGCTGTATTCACTTTCACACCCAGCGTCGTGACGACTTCACCGTTCACTTGCACGCGTCCCGCTGTAATGATTTCTTCACATTTCCGGCGGGATGCGATCCCAGCTTCGGCTAATACCTTTTGCAGTCTTTCCATTATCCGCTTTCACCTCAAGCTAATGATAACGGACTTAACCACAAATCTCAAGCGGCAACCCACAATAACTGACAGAAGGTGACAGAATGATGGCTATTCTAGCATCATTGCATGCCCGCCATTTATGAAAACACGAAATAACAAATAACAAGAGAAGCAATAAAGCCAACAGCATCCGAAATTAAACCCACCTTGAGCGCATATCCCGCTTTGCGAATCCCAATCGCGCCAAAATAGACGGTTATCACATATAACGTTGTATCTGTACTCCCTTGTACCGTCGAGGCAATTCGGCCAATCATGGAATCCGGACCAAATTGCTCAATCAAATCCGTGGTAAAAGCCAACGAACCCGCTCCTGTAATGGGTCGCAAAATAGCTAAAGGCAGCACTTCCGTTGGCACACCGATACTTTCAAAAAAAGGCCGCATCCAGCCAATCAGCATGTCCATCGCACCAGAAGCACGAAACACGGAAATCGCTACCATCATCCCAACAAGATGGGGAATAATTTTGATCGCCGTATCGAAGCCATCTTTAGCCCCCTCTACAAACGACTCATAGACAGGAACTTTGCGATACGCAGCGTATAGTGGGATGAACACGATCATGATCGGGATTGCCCAGGCCGAAATAAGTGAAACGAGTGCGTACATGCCGGTTCATCCTTTCAGCGGAGGGATAGGCGAGCGAGATCTACGGTACCATCGATCCACGAAAATGGCAGCTGTTGTGGAGATGATTGTCGCAATAAGTGTTGTACCTACAATTTCTGCCGGGTTCATCGAGTTGAAATTCATTCGTATTGCGATAAGTGTTGTCGGGATTAAAGTGATACTTGATGTATTGAGCGCAAGCAGTGTGGACATGGCTGCACTTGCTTCATCTTTGTTTGGATTTAGTTTCTGAAGCTCCTGCATTGCTTTAATCCCCATCGGGGTAGCTGCATTGCCTAATCCAAGAATATTAGCACTCATGTTCGACATGATATAGCCAAGCGCAGGATGATTCTTAGGAACACTTGGAAAAAGAAAGCGTACGACGGGCTGAAGAAGTCTTGCCAATTTGTGCAAAATACCTGCATCTTCTGCAATACGCATCATTCCCATCCAGAATACCAAGACACTAATCAATCCAAAACACACGGTTACGCCATTTTTCGCCCCATCAAATGCCGCTTGTGTAACGGATTCTACATCGCCATTGATGGCAGCGACGAGGAAACCAGCGACGATAAAGAATAGCCATATCCAATTCACCATAGGTCAGCACTCCTTACAACTTGGCTTTACGACTTTCACATTAATCCGCCCATATCGAGCCAGAAATATTAAATAGCCCCTGTACTAGCATTCTGCAGATATAACTATATTTGGTCAGCAATGTCTCCTTAAACGGACTGCTCGATTGAAATGAGAACGTCGCTTTCTCTGGTACTTGCATCAGAGGGTTGGAAGGATCATAAATCGGTATCGTCTGTATCAACTTATTTTGCAAAGAAATTCGGAGTGCGCCACGTTCAGCTAACCGATACTCCGTCGCCATTGGATCTACCAAGGTAACTTGGTGTGTTAAGCTTGCAAATTCACCTTCTGCCAGTGGGTACTTGAATGTCCTGCTTGCTACCCAAGGAGTACCTTCTATCGCGTCACCTTTTTTCACCAGCGTCTGCAGCGGGAAATGATTGAAGCCATATTGAAGCAGCTTCGCGTGGTCTGCCCAGTCATCACCATCATTCAAGGTAACGACGACAAGTTGCTGGCCGTTCCGAGTTGCCGAAGATACTAAGCAGCGCTTAGCCAGTTTGGTATAACCCGTTTTCACCCCATCCGCACCTTCGAACATGGAAAGCATCTTATTTTTGTTAAGCCAAGAATAATCCCATGCCTCATTCGGATTAGGTACTTTTTTCAGCTTCGTGGATACAATGTCAGCAAAAACGCTATTCTTGAGCGCATACGCTGTGAGTTTAGCCATATCATTTGGACTTGAGCGATGGCCTTCACCTTCATCCAACCCAGATGGATTCGTAAAATGGGAATGATCCATCCCTAGCATCTTCGCTTTCTCGTTCATCAAATAGACGAACCCTTCAACACTTCCACCAATATGCTCTGCGATTGCGGTCGCAGCATCATTTCCAGAACGCATCATAAGTCCATACAGCATGTCATGAAGCCGCATTTCTTCCCCAAGTTTTAAGTAAATTGAAGACCCTTCTTTGCCGAAAGCATTCTTGCTGACCTTGACCATACTTGTGAGGTTGCCTTGTTCAATCGCAATGATCGCCGTCATTATTTTGGTCAAGCTAGCTATACGCATAGGCGTGTCCCCTTTTTCGCTATAAAGCACACGTCCCGACTCCACATCAACGAGCGAAGCACCGACGGCATTGGTATGAATGCTTGGCGGCGCGGCTTCTACATAGGTCCATGGGGCAATTAACAATCCAATCAAGGCACAGCAAATAATGATGAACTGGCGTTTGGTTTTCATTGGTTGGGTTATCCTCCTACACGAGCGAACTTGTACACTTTCTTGAGCGAATCCACTGATGAAACTTTGTACAAGTATATGCGAGTGGATGAGGGATATGTCCTCAAAACTCCCCAAAACAAAAAGGCCCTCCAGAAGTAAAAAATCTACTTGTGGATAGCCTTTGGAATTCAAAATTACGCAACTTCGTGTTTACGCCTCGTGTAGGCAGTTTGGCGATTAGTAAGCAGTCCAGCCCGCATCCGCTGTAACCACAGTCCCGTTAACGAAGCTCGCATCATCGGAAGCTAAGAACAAAGCAACCTTCGCTACTTCCTCTGGCTCGCCTGCTCGTGGATTTAAGCCCATTCCAACCATTGCTCTTTCCATTCCAAAAGGATTTGGAGCCGTAATCGTAGTTCCAATGTTTGTACTCACCCCGCCAGGTGCTATCGCGTTACAACGGATGCCGAGATTTGCGTATTGAAAACCGACGTTTTTGGTGAAACCAACTACTGCATGTTTAGATGCCGTATACGCCGCACCCGCTCTGGATCCATTTAAACCACCTGCGGAAGCAATGTTTACGATAACACCACTTTTTCTCTCAGTAAAAATGGGAAGAACTTTCCGAGTTGTTCGCATGACCCCTGTTGTGTTAATGGCGAAAACTCGCTCCCACAGCTCGTCCGTAAGATCTCCAGCAGGGACAAAGTTATCCATAATACCCGCGTTATTTATTAAAATGTCAACGGTACCGTATTCCTTAACTGCCGTATCAATCATTTGTGCTACATCTTCTTCTTTCGCAACATTCGCCGCAACAGCAATCGCTGTACCACCTTTTGCTTCAATACCAGTAACAACCGTTTGCGCCGCTTCAACCCGAAGATCCGACACGATGACCTTAGCTCCTTCGGCTGCAAACAACTCGGCGATTGCTTTCCCCATACCTGACGCTGCTCCTGTAACAATAGCTACTTTTCCAGAAAGCTTCATGTGTAATTCCTCCAAATGTCATGTATTTTAGTGCGAATAACTCACTGAATTGTGCCTATAGAACTTCTTACACTTGGAGTATAATAGAGTATCAGACGTGATACAATCAGTAAAAAACGCTTGTTTGTTAGTTAACGTACAAAAGGATTGATTTTGTTCACTAACGCCAAAAAGGAATGAATAGGAATGCCAGAAATCACTAAAAAAACGGATCGCAGAATTGTGCGAAGTAAAATTGCTTTACGGGAAGCGCTGTTGGCACTGATGTCACAAAAGCCCTTTACATCCATTTCCATTACCGAAATTGTAGAGTTTGCCAACTATAATAGAGGGACATTCTATGCCAACTATGAAAGTAAGGAAGATTTGCTTGACGATATCATAGCTAATTTAACTGAGCAATTACTTCAATCCTTTCGAGCCCCCTATGAACATGTTGAAATATTTCGTATTCAAGAACTGCCTGCGAAGTCCGTTATGATATTTGATCACTTTTTTCAGAATTCCACCATATATACCACGCTAATGAAAAGTGATGTACTTCCCAAGTTGAAAGAAACCATGTTTAGTGCTCTAAAAAAAATCACACAAGAAGAACTATTCTACCCCGATCAAGATAACGAAATCGATCAAGAGTTGCTGAGCATTTATTCGCTTCATGCCTTGCTTGGCCTTATTTTCCATTGGATTGAAAGTGAATTCAAATATTCACCTTCGTATATGCAGGATCAACTGATCAAACTGATTAACTGGCGCCCAACCTCTGCCAAAACAGTTGTAAGAAACTCATACGATTGATACATAGAAAAAAGCTGTCCTCAAAGGACAGCTCATAATGACAACTGGCTACACAATAAAGTTCTGATTCTCGACGTTGGTGACATTCGTTGAAACGGCTGCTGGCGGCTTCGCTGACATGCCTTTAATCATACTCTGAATCTTATCCACGACCTGCGGCGCAGAATCGATGAGACGCTCCAGAATATGCGTTTGATTATCTAACGGTACGACTTTCACGCCATTCTTCCCAACAACAAGGAAAGCAATTGGCGTAATGGATACCCCACCACCGCTACCACCGCCGAAGGGAAGCGCAACTTTGGCATTCAATGCGTCGCCACGGTTTATTCCGCCTTCGATTTCGATTTCGGAGTCTGTCACAAACTCACTACCACCTGCGGCGAAACCAAATCCAACTTTGGAGATTGGCATAATAACACTACCGTCTGGCGTTTCGACCGGGTCACCGACAATTGTGTTTACGTCTACCATCTCTTTTATATTTTCCATGGCGACTTTCATGAGGCCTTGAATCGGGTGTTCGGACATCTTCATATTCCTCCTTAGCGTTTTTTCACCATCACCGTACGTTTCTGGCAACGAAAGCTCGAGCATCAAGAACTCAAAAGAACAATCATGGTTCAGTTCTAGAATGCCCCTACTGGCATGGGGTTATGTAAAACTTACGAAGCAGGTTTAAATCGAGCTTTCGCCTTCAATGCGAATTGGATCCAGGTTCGAATGCCACCTTTGATTTTAGCCGCTCGATACAACAACCGTATGCCAGCCGTGACCGCAAACCACACCCGGATTCGACCGGCAAAACGAAACTCCGTTGCAAATTGCTTTTCATTATATTGCGGTATCACATCAATGCGCGGCTTCGCAATTAACTTCACATATCGAACTGTAAAGCCAAGCAGCGACGACTTGATTCCCCATACGGCTCCCGTTGTAATCGCCGTTTCTGGTGCGTCGCCAAGCCCTACACGAGTGATCCATTTCAGCTCCGTGCACTCCACTTTGGCTAACGTTTGTTTCATCCAACCATATAAATTCAGCGTATGTACAAGGACGTCTTTGGCTTCCTTGTAGAAGGTGATGACTTTATCTTTAGTAATATGATCTCTCGTCTCATCTTTCAACTTAGCGTTATGTTGGGTCACTTTTTCGGACTTAATTAATATACCTTGGGTGAATCCTTTGAATTGAATAATCGGAATCACATAACGGTATCGCAAGAGCCCAAACAATCCTCGCATCTCCACGGAAAGCGTATCATTATCTTTTACCCGGGAGAAATAAAACTCACCGCGCATATAGCTGCTCAGCACAACAATAATGGCAATGATGACAACCAAGACGGCCAATCCTACCCACAGCAACACTTACGCCTCCTTAGTCAAAATGAACGAAAACTCCACGCGCAAGATGAATTCTCGCAGGTGGAGTTAGTATGACCTCTATAAGGAAATGAAATGCATGTATGGATAAGCTTTAACCTAATAAGACCTACTCAGACTGCTCGTCGCTTACATCATCCAAGGTCAATTGTTTCTGATCCCCGCTTAAGCGATCGAATAGCATCCGTGTTTCTTCTTCCAAATCAAAACTACCTTGGAAGTTAGCAGAATCTGGTAATTCTTGAATCGAATTTAAACCGAAATATTCCAAGAATTGTTTGGACGTACCATACAAAATCGGTCTACCCACCGCATCTGCACGTCCGACCTCCGTAATCAAGTCCTTACCCGTTAACGTAGCAAGTGCTCGATCGCACTTCACGCCGCGGATCTCTTCGATCTCAACGCGCGTAATCGGTTGTTTGTAAGCAACGATGGATAACGTTTCAAGAGCAGCTTGCGAGAGCGAAGAACGTGATGGCGTATAAGCAAGCCTTTCAAAATAGGGAGCATGCTCCGCCAGTGTAGTGAGCTGGTAGGCGCCAGCAACCTCTACAATTTGAACGCCGCGCCCTTTACGTTTGAAATCGGTTCGCATATCTTTCAGCAGATCTTTAATCACATAGGCATCAAGTTCCATCACTTCAGCAAGTTGCTTGAGATCTAGTCCTTCGTCGCCAGAGGCGAAGAGAAGTCCTTCAATAATCGATTTCATCTGTTGGAAGTTGAGTGTCAAGATCGGATCCCTCCTCTTTGGCTTGAATGACAATATCTTCAAAAAGCTGATTTTGGTAGCATGTGATCTTCTTCATTTTCATCAACTCAAGGATAGCAAGAAAGGTAACGACAATTTCTTCCCGCGTCATCTCATAATCGAATAACTTGGAAAACAGCAGTTTCCCACCTTTTATTTTAAGCAAATCAACAACTTCACGAATCCGATCTTTTACCGAGATCTCATCCCGTCTGATTCGTGCAACTACGTTTCGGTTCGCTAGCTTTCGCAAAGTACGCTGAAATGCAATCAGTAAATCAGCAACATCCAACCCTTCCACTGGGTTCTCTTGAAGATCCGGCAGATAAGGTGTTAAATCCTCAGGTTCACGTGTGTAAACGAGACTGCGCTCCACTTCTTTGTCACGAAGCATATCCGCAATTGATTTGTATTTTCGATATTCAATCAGCTTGGCAACGAGTTCCGCACGCGGGTCTAACGAATCATCCATATCATCAAAATATTCGTCAAATTCAATGACAGGTGGCTTAGGTAAGAGCATTTTGCTTTTGATGGAGAGCAGAGTAGCAGCCATGACGAGAAACTCACTCGTAATATCTAACTCCAGCTCTTGCATGGCTTGTACATACCCAAGATATTGATCTGTAATTTCTTTGATCGGAATATTGTAAATGTCGAGTTCATTTTTATCAATCAGATGAAGCAATAGATCAAGGGGGCCTTCAAATGCTTCCAACTTATAGGTAACCTTCATGTCGTTCTTCCCCTTGTCATAATGAATAAAGATGCATGATTACCTGTACGGCGTATGGATAAATTCCGCTGAGCGCCCATTGTCCAATCGGGGTAACCATTAAAACGATTACAAGAATAAGTGCTTTGATCTTATGTATGTCCATCCAACGTTGTTTCGAAGTCGAGACAAGTCCTCTCCAGATATACCAACCATCAAGCGGATAAAGCGGCAACAAATGAATGAGTCCTATCATTAAGTTAACGATCACACAATATTGCAAGTATACACGCCATTGTTCCACGACGAGCGATTCCGTTGCTCCACCAAGAAGCGCAGGCAAATAAAAGTATAGCCACCAAAAAAACAAAACGAGCACAAGATTTGTAAGAGGCCCAGCTAAATAAACAATTGTATGCCTTAGTTTTGGGTTCTTAGTAAAACGGTCCGGTTCTACCGGTATTTTCTTTGACCACCCGTAGGGTCCAAAGACGATCATCGCCAACCCCAAGACGTCAAGATGCGCCAAGGGGTTAAGCGAGAACCGTTTGCCGTCACGTGCCGTTCGATCTCCTAGTAACCAAGCGACCCCAGCATGCGCTGTATCATGTAAGGTCATAGCAATTAGGAAAGCAAACAGCCGCGGCAGCAGTGTTTCTAAATGGTAATAAGCCAGCATTACGACGAGAATTGCTTCGTCAAATTCGCCATTTCAATCGCAGTTACGGCAGCTTCCCAGCCTTTATTGCCTGCTTTCGTACCTGCGCGTTCAACCGCTTGCTCAATGGAATCTGTTGTTAAAACACCGAAGATTGTAGGAACACCCGTTTTCAAGTTAATAGCCGAAACACCTTTGGCCACTTCGCTGCACACATAATCAAAATGCGGCGTTGAACCACGAATAACAGCACCAAGGGTAATTACAGCATCATACTTGCCGCTTTCCGCCATTTTTTGAGCGATAAGAGGAAGTTCGAATGCGCCTGGAACCCACGCGATATCAACTTCGCTTTCATCCACACCGTGACGCTTAAGCGCGTCTTGTGCGCCGCCTAGTAGTTTGGAAGTAATAAACTCATTGAAACGTCCTACGACGATTCCATATTTCAAATTTTGCGAAATTAAATGTCCTTCATAAATCGTTGCCATGGTAAAAATCTCCTTTTCTGTTAAAACGTATTTGGTTGGTATGTGAATGACATCATTCTATAAATTATATACCTTTGCCTGCATCTATAAAGGTCAGCATGTGGCCCAACTTCTGCTGCTTGGTTTGCAAATAATTAAGGTTATCTTTCTTACTCTCCATTTGAATCGGAACGCGTTCATTCACTTCGAGACCATAGCCTTCTAAACCTTTGATTTTACGCGGATTATTCGTTAATAACCGAAGTTTTGAAATACCGAGATCTTTGAGAATCTGAGCACCAATCCCATAATCACGAAGATCTGGAGCAAATCCAAGCTTAATATTCGCTTCTACGGTGTCTAATCCCTGCTCTTGGAGGACATAAGCTTTCAATTTATTGATTAAGCCGATGCCGCGACCTTCCTGTCGCATATATAATAATACACCATTGCCCTCTTCATCAATCTGTTTTAGTGCGGCATCCAGTTGTGGACCACAATCACAACGGTGAGAATGGAACACATCGCCTGTCAAACACTCCGAATGGACTCGCACTAAAGTAGGCTTGGACGGGTCAATAGTCCCTTTAACTAGAGCTACGTGTTCCTTATCATCCAATTGATTCGTATAAGCAATCGCTTTGAATGTTCCGAAATCCGTTGGCAGATCCACCTCAACTTCGCGCTTCACCAACTTTTCTTGTTGATTGCGGTATTGAATAAGGTCTTGGATCGTAATGATGCAAAGTTCATGCTTCGCGGCAATTTCCATCAGATCCGGCACTCTTGCCATGGTACCATCTTCTTTAATCACTTCACAAATAACACCTGCCGGGTACGAATCAGCAAGAATCGCTAGATCGATCGCTGCTTCCGTGTGACCAGCTCTGCGAAGTACGCCGCCTTTTTTGGCAATCAAAGGGAAAATGTGACCTGGTCTACGGAAATCCTGAGGTTTCGTCGTAGGATCAATTAAGCCTTGAATCGTTCTGGAACGCTCATGCGCTGAAATCCCAGTGCTTGTATCCGAATGATCAACGGAAACCGTAAAGGCTGTACCGTGATAATCGGTGTTGCGCGCTACCATTGGAGGCAGATCCAGTTCTTTGGCTCTGTCTTCGGTAATCGGTGTGCAGACGAGACCACGCCCTTCTTTAATCATGAAGTTGATCACTTCAGGGGTCGTTTTATCAGCAAGGGCGATAAAATCGCCTTCGTTTTCCCGATCTTCATCATCTACGACAATAATAACTTTACCTAATTTCAGATCCGTAAGAGCCTCTTCAATCGTATTGAACCGAATGGGTTGTGTCATATACACCTCTCCTAACTTACATAAAGCCATTATCTGCTAAAAAGCTTGCTGTCAGCTTACTTCTCTTAGGTTCTCCTTGAACAGAAGTCTCAGAAGGACCAAATTTGAGCAGTCGTTCCATATATTTGCCAAGAACATCGCATTCAATGTTAACGGTATCCCCGGCTTTTTTGTCGTGGAGAACCGTTTGCGCAAGGGTATGCGGGATTATCGAAACGGAAACATCACTTTCTGTGACATCTACAACCGTCAAACTAATACCGTCAATCGTAATGGAACCACCTGAAATGATATAGCGGAAAATATGCGGATTCTCCGGTGCGAACCGGTATACAACTGCATTCTCCTCCGGTATACGGGAAAGGATCGTTGCTGTAGCATCTACATGACCTTGGACAATGTGTCCGCCATACCGGCCGTTCGCCGCCATCGCTCGTTCCAAATTCACACGCGTACCCGATTGAAGCTTCCGTAGATTCGTCTTCCGATACGTTTCAGGCATCACATCAACGGAGAATGAATCACTATCATACGAAATGACGGTGAGACACACGCCATTTACGGAAATACTGTCCCCTAAATGCACATCTTCCAGTATTTTTTTGGCGCCAATGGTCAACACCATGGCTTGCCCTCCACTATGAATGCGGCGCATGTGGCCGATTTCTTCAATAATGCCGGTAAACATGCCACTCCTCCATTCTCTAGCTCTTATACAACGGATAACCGGTTATACAAACATCCGGTCCGAATTGCTCGACACGCAGTCGGTCGAGCGTAATGGCATCATCCATCTTCGCGTAGCCGTCGAAGTGAATGTTCACAGGTGCTGCTTGGCCCCCGCCGATTATTTTCGGCGCAAACATCAGCACCAGCTTATCGATCAGGCGCCGCTCCAGCATGGCGCCGTTCAAGCGACCTCCACCCTCGAGGAGGATGGAGCCGATCTCGCGCTCGCCAAGCTGCTGCATGGCGAGCGTCAGATCCACCTGCGGGCCGTCTCCGCAGGTGAGGACCGTGATGCCGCGCGCTTCCAGCGCGGCACGGCGCTCTGCGGGCGCCTGTGCGCTCGCCAGCAGGATCGTCGGCTGACGATCCTGCTCGGAGAGCACGCGGGCGCCGAGCGGGACTCGCAGCTGCGAGTCCGCGATGATGCGTACCGGCTGCACAGCCGGTACGTCGCCGCGCGTACTCAGCTGCGGGTCGTCGGCGATGATGGTCTGGACGCCGACGAGGATACCCTGATGCCGATGGCGCAGGGTGTGAACCCAATCTCGCGACTCCGAGGATGTAATCCACTTGCTGTCGCCAGTTTTGGAAGCGATGCGACCGTCTAGTGTGCTCGCGGTCTTCATCGTCACGAAAGGCGTCCGCGAGACGATGAATTTGTTGAAAGCCTCATTCATCTTCGCGGATTCTTCACCTAGTAAACCTACGCTCACTTCCAATCCATGCGCGCGGAGCTTTGCGACTCCCGTCCCAGCTACTAACGGATTCGGGTCCGTCGTAGCTACAACGACTCGAGTCACACCAGCTTCGATGAGACGGTCGCTGCACGGCGGTGTTTTGCCATAATGACTGCAGGGCTCCAAGGTCACATAAGCTGTACTTCCTTTGGCTTCCTCGCCCGCCATGCGCAACGCCAGGACCTCAGCATGCCCCTCTCCGCGCTTCAGATGTGCACCCATGCCAACAATGCGGCCTTCTTTGACCAGAACACAGCCAACTACAGGATTAATTCCCGTTTGTCCAAGTGCGCTCTCCGCCATCTGAAGCGCAAGTCTCATATAGGTTTCGTCATTCAACAGCCCCATGGATGATCACCGCCTTCTTAATCCAATCCTTGATTCTAATGCAAAAAAGCCCCTTCCGCTTACGGATGGGGGCCAGAGATTGTTTAGATAACACGAATAAACTTCAGCTATTACGCTTGTTACATTTTTGATCAAATCAAACAATACCGACGAGGTAGCCACTTGGACAGACCTGCCGAATTCATGTTAATGTGAAAAAATGAACAAGCATGCTAGCGAATTTGGCATTCGCATTTTCCTTCTCCCATCCAGACTATACTGTCGGTCCCGGAATTCCACCAGGTCAACCGTAGCGAAGCTGTTGTCAGGTACCGCTAGCTTCACAACGGGTCACGGACTGATCGCAACCATGTAAACGTACATGTGTACGAATCACCGCCGGTGTGGAATTTCACCACGCCCCGAAGGTTTTGCATACTATAAAAGAGACTAATAACTAAACCTTAGTTACTAATTTCTTTGTTACACAAAAATTTATCACTCATGAATGAAAATTGCAAGGTCTTTTTTCATTTTTTCTGATAAAACTTGTCGGAATTAATGGAATTGCCCATTTCATCGTTGTTACATGCGCAATGCATTCATTGTTCTAATAACGCAATATCCGTACAAATCGTTCCTTCATCCCAATGAGGATTCGCATAGCCTGCAGGTGCATTCAGATAAGTCAACCAATCCTTGTCGAAGTCAACTTTCTTCTTGGCCGATACACAAGCATTTCGAGGATCAACACCACTGGCTATCTCGGATAAAAGTTCCTTCCGTAGTAGTGAGAAGCTTTTGATCGTACGGTCGAACACAGCCTCCTGATCTGGATTTATTCCACCCTGTACCCACTCCCCTTTAAATATAAAAGCAAACTCCTTATAAGACCCAACTTGAATCTCGACAGCTTTTGAATAGTCACTCATCGCTTGCTCACGGTATCCATGGGATTCTGCCCACATGCCACTTATCAGTCGGTGATACGGTGTAGGTGATTGCACATAATCTCGCCTAATCCGTTTGAGCTTATCTTCAGCAATGGCATACGACTCCGTGAATTCCTGCTGCCATGGTCCCGCTCCAACAGAACCGATTAGCCCACCAGTTAATTGAATTTTCCGATCTCGAATTTCCGCTTTGGATACACTCGCTATCAGAGCTGTTCCCACGTACGTTACAAGTTTTCTGCCTACCCAAGACGACACCGTATATTCGGAAAAAGTGGTGTGCGCTCCGTTATTAATGGACTCCCAAACGATCTCAGGTCTGCTATCACCTGTAAGGTCCTCAATGGTCATGACCTTTGCTCGGCCGTTATTTTCAGAGGTAAAATTCAAACTTTGTAGGGTAAATTGACTATCCTCATAATCAATAACAACACCGTACGACCTACGTGCTTGTATCACGCCTGTTTGCTCTTCTATACTATCCTCCACTAGCACGGTAACCCATTCATTCGAAACGCCATCTTGGTCCAAATCAGTCTTGATGACGTCTAACGGCTCTTTCTTCGAATCGTATGTCGATACCCGTGATTGAAGCCATTCCGTCATGTTAGGAATCGGTTCGTGTGTTTGGCTAAGCTCTATACTAAGCTGTTCAATCAAAGGACGCTTCATCGTTTCTGAGGACTGTTTGGACACGTCAATCTCGGGGTTCACAGACACTTGTTGTTGACTTTGTACAGTGAGTGTCGGCCGCTCTCTTCTGTCAAAATTAACAAGATGAGCGTGACGATCCCTGCTCCTACATATCTTAGCCAATTCTTGTTCAAACCAACATCACCTTTCTTACGTATTCCCTTTTTAAATTTGACGTATCCATGAGGAGATGGGTTCTACTTGAGTGGGTATGACATTTTCTGAAGAGTTAGATAGGGTTTATTTGCGTTGAAGAAGTTGCTGGAGAATGGTTCTTGTTACCGGTGTGTTGGGTGTTGTGCCTTCGGAGTTGGAGGAGCTCAAGTATTTAGAAATAGGAATATAATTATCTAGTTACTAGTTAGTAGTGTGCTAGGTGCTGGGGAGTTAATATTTGTGTTGGATAGTTGCTGGAGTGCTAGGTGTTGGGGAATTGATATTTGTGCTGGATAGTTGCTGGGATGCTAGGTGCTGGGGAATTGATATTTGTGTTGGATAGTTGCTGGGATGCTAGGTGCTGGGGAGTTGATATTTGTGTTGTATAGTTGCTGGAGTGCTAGGTGCTGGGGAGTTGATATTTGTGTTGTATAGTTGCTGGAGTGCTATGTGTTGGGGAGTTGATATTTGTGTTGTATAGTTGCCGGGGTGCTAGGTGCCGGGGAGTTACTCACTTAGTTACTCATTTACTCGCTTAGTTACACAGTACTGACATGTTGGTTTACAAAATAGCTAAGGAATACCATTCGGGGCTGCTGTACTTACTCAATTTCACTTACTTACCTGTAAAATATACAGCTATTTCTGATGAATTCCACCAATTATCCCATTTAAATGGAAAATATGCAGTAAATTCTCCTCAAAATACTGATTTCCTTAAATATGCCTGATATTAACTACATGAAATCCATCTAATTGGCTTTTTTTCAGAAAATCCAAATAATTAACTACAGAAAATCCATCTATTCGCACATTGCCCTCTCGCTACAGTATCTCCACCTATTCGCTTATAGCCACTCTCACTTTGCCATCCCACTCCTTCACCCAAAATGCAAAAAACTGCCCAGACCTAAGTCTGAGCAGTTCATATGACAGAAATTATACTTCTACAACTTCTACTTTTTCCATTTTGTCTTTGCCTTTGAATGCATCAACAAGCTCCATACCTTTGGATACTTTACCGAACACTGTGTGTCCACCATCCAAATGCGGTTGTGGTTGGTAAGCGATGTAGAATTGGCTTCCACCTGTGTTACGACCAGCATGCGCCATAGCTAGGGAGCCGCGCTCATGTTTGTTCGGGTTGATTTCACAGTTGATTTGGTAGCCAGGGCCACCAGTTCCTGTTCCAGTTGGGCAACCACCTTGTGCAACGAATCCTGGGATTACGCGGTGAAAAACAAGTCCGTTGTAGAAACCGGAGTTTGCTAGTTTTTCAAAGTTAGCGACAGTGTTCGGTGCATCTTTCTCAAAAAGATCGATAACAACCTCTCCGCCACCTGCTAGTTGAATTTTTGCTTGTTTTGCCATTATGTGGTTCACTCCTTTAGGAAATAATATCTTATTCTACTATGAATGGCAGCATTACACAAACAGCAAGAGGAACCCCGCGAAACTCTGGGGGCCCTTGCTGCTTTCATGATACCATTAAACCGTCTTGCTGACTTGTTTCATTCTCGCTGGAATTACGTCATTGCCTACGATTTGATCAAAAGATTCACGTTTCACGACGAGGTCGCTTTGGCCGTCTTTGACGAAAACGACACCCGGTCTACGAATACGGTTATAATTGCTAGCCATCGAGTAATTGTAAGCTCCTGTACTCGACACAGCCAAAATATCACCTGCCGCTACCTTCGGCAGATTCACATCCCAGATCAACATATCGCCGCTTTCACAACATTTGCCGGCAATCGAAACGATCTCAGCTGGTTGCTCAGTAGCGCGATTAGCGAGTCCCGCTTCATAAACAGCATCGTACAGCGCAGGACGCGGATTATCAGTCATACCGCCATCCACAGCTACATACTTCCGGACTCCTGGAATGTCCTTCGTTGTTCCGACCGTGTAGAGCGTCGTCCCTGCATCACCAACGATGCTGCGGCCCGGTTCAACCCAAATTTCCGGAAGCGGATAACCGTTGTTTCCGAAGTTGGTTAGGATTGCATCCGTAATAGCCTTCACATAAACAGCAACAGGGAGAGGCGTATCTTCACTTACATAGCGAATTCCGAAACCACCGCCAAGGTTAATGACCTTGAACGTGACACCTAGTTCTGTCCGCACATGAATGGCAAATTCGGCCATTTTCTCAGCCGCGATACGGAAGCCTTCGACTTCAAATATCTGTGAACCAATATGCGAATGAATGCCCAAAAGATCTAAATTGGAAAGCTGCGAAGCCTCCCCAATCGCGCGGAATGCAGAACCATTCCCCAAATCGAAGCCGAATTTGGAATCTGTCTGACCCGTTGAAATATATTCATGCGTATGCGCCTCAACACCCGGTGTAATCCGCAATAAAATTTTCACTTTTTGGCGTTTCTCAGCTGCAATCGCATTAAGCATTTGCAACTCGATAAAGTTATCCACAACAAAGCATCCAATTTTGGCATCAATGGCCATTTCCATTTCAGAAATGGTTTTGTTATTCCCGTGGAAGTGAATACGCTCTGCTGGGAAGCCCGCTTGAAGCGCTGTATACAGCTCGCCATCGGATACAACGTCCAAAGACATACCCTCTTCTTCTACAATCCGGCACATCGCCATTACGCAAAACGCTTTACTTGCATAGGCTACTTGAAATTTTAGCCCAGAAGCTCCGAAAGCTTCAACAAATTCACGACAACGCTGACGTACGAGTGTCTCGTCAAAAACATAGAGAGGCGTACCGTATTCGGCAACTAACTTTGTCGTATCAACACCGCCAATTTCGAGGTGGCCTTGGTCATTTATTCTACTGGTACCATGTAAATACATAGCTATATTTTCCCCTCTCTACTTGAACCTTCCCTATGCCAAATTCCGCTAAAGAGGTCGCATACATACTAATAAAAGTACCATAGTGCACGCGTATTTGACAATACATGCGCCTAGAACAAACAAAAAAGGGCAGGAGGATTCCAGCCCATTTCTACGCTATGATTTTGGTTGACGGGTACCATCAATTGGCTTTGTAATACTAAGCCTTGTTTTACTTGCAAGTACTGGACGACGAAGTAAGATCGAGAAGAAGCTCTTAGCATTAAATGGGATAAATGGCCACATATAGGGGGCATCATAGGATTTCTTCGAAGCCAGCATAATAAGCCATAATGTAGAGCCAATCACAAACCCAGGAACGCCAAAAATGGATACCGTTATTAATAAAGCTAGCCTCACTATTCGATTCGCTAAACCTAATTCATAACTTGGTGTAGCGAACATCCCAATCGAAGCAAGTGCAAGGTATAGGATCACTTCGTTTATGAAGAGTCCTGTCTTAACGGCGATGTCTCCGACCAATATCGCGGCCACCAATCCCATCGCAGTTGCAAGCGGTGAAGGGGTATGTACGGCTGCCATACGCATCAAATCGATTCCTATATCTGCAATCAAGAATTGAATGAGTAGCGGCAACGTACCTTCCTTCTGCGGGCCAAGGAATTCTAGACCCGCTGGTTTTAAGGAAGGTTCCATTACCATCAGATACCAGAGAGGCAGCAAGAAAATCGACATCATAATGCCTGCAAAACGAACCCACCTCAAATACGTGCCGATAAAAGGCGTATTCCGATATTCTTCCGCATGCTGTACATGATGAAAAAAGGTCGTCGGCAAGATCATCACGCTTGGCGAAGTATCCACGAATACGCAAACATGTCCTTCCAATAAATGAGCAGAGACAACATCCGGCCTTTCTGAATAACGAACCATTGGATACGGATTCCAACCCTTATTAACAATCATTTCCTCTAATTGTTTCTCACCTAAGGGCAGACCATCAATCTCAACTTGTTTCATTTTGTCTTTAATATCTTGGACGAGTGCCGCATCCGCAATATCATTAATATATCCGATACACACATCTGTCTTCGTGCGCTTACCGATTTGCATGATTTCTAGTTTAAAACGTTCATCACGAATTCGACGTCTAACAAGGGTGACATTCGTTAACAGTGTTTCTACAAATCCATCGCGAGAACCTCTGACGACACGCTCTAGATCTGGTTCAGCAATTGATCGGATTGGAAAGGTTTTTGCATCAACCGCAATGGCCGTCGTTACTCCTTCGATAAAGAAGGCGGTTCCGCCCATTAATACTTGTCCAACAATCTCAGACATTTTCGTATAATGCTTTACTTGAATATGTGGGATTAGTTTTTCAATAAAAGTTTCCAACGTATGGTGAGCCACCGTCTCACTATCTGCATAAGTCAGTCGAGTGATAATATCTGTCAACACGGTATCTTTGGCGAACCCGTTGCAGTAAAAGATACCAACGCGTTTGGCGCCAAACACCATCTCTCTCATCACAAGATCAAAACTTCGATTCAATCCGACCCTTTCTTCCAATACGCGCTGTACCTCTCGCAGACTTTTCGGAATATCTTCTTGGATCTTAAGAGCCTTCTCTGCCGGTGTCATATTTGTAATGGGATTATAGGCCGATAAATTTCCTTCTTCATCAACAGCTAGTTTTTCTTCTTGATTATGTTCTTGAATGCCTTGATTCTCGTCTTCCTGTAATTCTTGCAAGTTCTCCTCATCACTTTGTTGACCATTTCTAACAATAAACTTCATTGGTGTGCCACCTTCCTCCGCCCTTTAATAAAATAACCATTCAAACAAGGAACCAATAACCTTACCGAAAATCATAGCCATTAACAGCACTATTCGATAGGAATCCATTCCTACGCGTTTGGCCAAAATCGGCAGCACATTGACGATTTCAGTCAGCGCTGCAGCGAGCAAGCCTACGAAGCAACCTGCAAATAGGCCGAATAGTGCCGCTCCCATTGGGAACAAATGCATATGCAAATCACTGAAATCCACCCAAGTAAACATGAGTGAACCTATTACAACTGCTGCTTCATACGCATGGATTTTGGAAAATGATCTTGTGATTTGGGCTAACCTAGGGATAATGTCCAGAACCACTAGAAAGGCAACCATGCCGCTCCCAACCGCAATGCCTCCAGCTAATCCGATAAATGCAGCAAGGAAAGCTTCCCCGAGCAGCGTAATCACTTCGCGTCTCCTTCTTCATTGATTTTCGAGTATTCTTCTGTGATGACATAATGATTAATATTTTCTTGATACATAAACATCTCAACTTCTAATGGGCTCGGTTCTTCGTTGAACTTCTTTTTGAACAGATGGTTAAAGAAAAGTACCATTCCTGCTCCGATGCCAATCGAATAAGGAATTTGCAAAATGAGCGGATGATCTACCTTTTTCCCCGTCATCAATTCATAAATACGCTGATGGACAGCAAGCATGGATACGTCTGCATGGAAATTCATGATCGCCAACCCTGAGCCAATAAATAAAAGCAACCATACAATTCCAATGAGAAGCGGATTTGCTTTCTTATTATCGGTGTATATTTCTAACAGCACGTGTGGTTCCCCAAAATGTTCAACTTGCAGTTCAGGAAATCGTTTCTTTACTTTTCGAATAATCAATAGCATGTCTATGAGCACGCGATTTCCATCCTCTTGCTGGGGTTGATGAATAATCAACTCATTCAGAGCTTGTTCATATTCAGGCTCTACAAATAGTTGTGCAATATGGTGCAGTCTCACAGTCTGACCTTTGCGAATACGCGCTTTGCGGCGCAGTCGTATGTATAAATATTTATTAACTGTCTGTTCCATGGTTCACCCCTCTCAGAGCTTAACAATGTCAATTCTGTCTGCAGTCATCCATGTATAGAATTAGTATGCAAAATCCTTCCTTCGCGTAATCCATTCAAGATTTGGTAAATTCTCCGTGCATAATGTTGGATATGGCAAGGCATGTTAAATAGGGAATACGATTACTTATTCCATAAAAAGAAGGTGATAACATGGCAAAATTCGCGTTAACACTCGTCATCATTGGTGCGCTGAATTGGCTTCTAGTTGGGCTTTTCGAATGGGATTTAGTTTCTGCTCTACTTGGGGGAGATTCACACCGTGAATCTTCAGGGTTAAGTCGTATCGTATATTCCCTCGTAGGTCTATGCGGGATATACTGCGTCAGATTTTATGCGGTTGATCGTTATTCGGCAAGGTAGAAAAGAGTTCTGCGTATAAGAAACAAGCCGCTCATCCCCCTGATACTTACTCATGGGAAATTAGCGGCTATATGTATATTATGTATATGCACTGAAAAACCGTCCTCCTATAAGGAGCACGGTTTTAATCAGCGCGTTGTTACGTCTAGAACATTATTGAGCAATCTGATCCTTGATCGATTGCAGAATCTTTTTCTCCAAGCGCGATACCTGCACTTGAGATATGCCCAATCTGCTTGCAACCTCCGACTGCGTCTGATCGCGGAAATAGCGGAGATAAACAATAAGTCTTTCACGCTCTGAGAGCGTCCCAATCGCCTCATTCAAGGCAAGCTTCTCGAACCATTTCTCACCGGATTCATCCGAAATTTGATCCATGAGTGTGATCGGATCTCCATCGTTCTCAAATACGGTCTCATGAATCGACGAGAGTGGTTTATTCGCCTCTTGAGCGAACACGACCTCCTCCGGCGTTATCATAAGCTCTTCGGCAACCTCTTTGATCGTAGGAAGCCTTCCCAGACGTTTCGATAGCTCATCCTTCGTCTTGCGAATTTTGTTCGCAAGCTCCTTCAGAGAGCGGCTTACTTTTAATGTGCCGTCATCCCGCAGAAACCGCTGAATCTCCCCGATAATCATCGGGACGGCATAAGTTGAGAATTTGACATCATACGATAGATCGAATTTGTCCACGGACTTAAGCAGTCCAATGCACCCGATCTGGAACAAGTCTTCGGCTTCGTAACCACGGTTCAAAAAGCGCTGAACCACGGACCACACCAAACGGATATTGCAGCTGACAAGTGTTTCTCTAGCGAGTCCATCTCCGGATTGGCTGAGGGCGATTAACCGTTTGACTTCCGAATCGTCTAAATAACTATGAGAAGCATGCTTCAGATCAACATCCATAGACCCTACCCCTAATTGTATAAAGCTTTTTTAGATTCAATTCGCTTCAACATGTTTATTTTCGTTCCGATTCCGACGGCCGTCACAACTTCCACTTCGTCCATAAAATTTTCCATAATCGTAAATCCCATTCCAGAACGTTCTAGCTCTGGTTTAGAGGTGTACAAGGGCTCTTTCGCTTGTTCTAAATCAGCGATACCTTCACCCTTGTCCTCAATCGTTAAACGAATCGTGTCATCATCAATTTCAGCTGAAATGGTAATGACACCATCCTTATTATTGTTATAACCATGTATAATCGAATTCGTTACGGCTTCTGAAACGACCGTTTTGATATCCGTCAGTTCATCTAATGTGGGATCTAACTGCGAAACGAATGCAGCCACTGCCACACGTGCAAAAGCTTCATTCTCAGATCGGCTGGCAAATTGCAAGGTCATAAAGTTACGTTCACTCATAAAGCAACCTCCAAACTGGACATTGCATTACGTTCGTTATCTTGAATCGATACAATCTTAAACATCCCTGAAAGCTCGAACAATCGATACACAGCTGGTGAGACGTCACAGACGACCATTTTGCCGCCTTTGCTCGTGATTTGCTTATAACGGCCAAGAATAACGCCTAGACCTGAGCTATCCATGAAGGAGAGGTCCTTCAAACTAAGAATGAGGTGGTGCGTCTGCTCTTTCGCAATCGCATCCTCCATCCTCGCTTTAACACTATCCGCTGCATGATGGTCAAGTTCACCCTTCAATCTAACAATCAGCGCTCTTCTGCCTTGCTCAAACTCAATTTGCATGCCCAATATGTTCACTCCCTTCAGGTCATGAACACTAGTTTCTACAACTGAGTTGGCATTTCCTGCCACCCGACAAAACTAGAAGAAAACCGCTAAAAGCAGGCAAAATATACGATCCCATCATCTTCAATTCGCTGTTTTCCGCATTAATTCGTCGTGAATAACTCCGACGTTGTCCGCTTAAACAACTTCCACCAAGAGGCTTTATCAACAGCTTGCGGAGACTCTAAAGGGTATTCGGCTAAGACATTATCCCCATTGTAGACCATGATTTTACCAATCGGTTGACCTTCGCTTACTGGTGCTCTCAAGCTTGGATCAAGCTGCAATTCATGTCGGATATTTGCCGTGTCAGTCCCTTTTTTCATCAATATGCTATAATTCTGCCTTGCTACTAACGGCACTGTCGATACTTGACCTTTATTTATCGTGAAGCTTCCCAAACTATCACCTGTTTTGAACAATGGATAGTTCGTATATTGCGCAAAAGCATAATCAAACAACTTTGTTACTTCAGCGTTTCTCGTTTTGGTATTCGGTTCACCAAGTACAACTGCGACAACACGTAAATTATCTCGTTTGGCTGTAGCGGACAAACAGAATTTAGCTTCGCGGGTATAACCAGTTTTCAAACCATCAGCTCCACTATAGAAACGTACTAACTTATTTGTATTAACAAGCCAAAATGGCTTAGGTGAGTCTTTGCGTAAATAATCTTGGTAGGCGCCTGTGAAATTCGTAATGCCTTCATGCTTCAGAAGCTCACGTGACATTATCGCGATATCATTCGCTGTTGTATAGTGATTAGCCACAGGCAGTCCATTACAGTTAGAAAAATGCGTGTTCTTCATCCCGAGTTGACCAGCGCGCTCATTCATCATGGCAACAAAATTCTCTTCTGAACCCGCTAACTTCTCAGCCATCGCGACAGAAGCATCATTCCCGGAAGCCATTGCGATACCCTTCAGCATCTCTTGAACTGACATTTGTTCACCAGGCTCTAAGAATATCTGTGAGCCCCCCATGGAAGCCGCATATTCACTAACGCTGACTTTTTCATCCATTTTGATAGTGCCCTTGTCGATTGCTTCCATAATCAATAGCATGGTCATGATTTTCGTAATACTCGCTGGCGGCAGTTTGGCGTCCTTATTTTTCTCCGCGATCACCGTGCCCGTATCCGCATCCATCAGTACTGCAGATAGCGCATTCGGTGTAAGGTCCACTGGTTGTACCTTGGTTTCAGCCGCATAAATCGCTGGCAGGACCAGCATCACACTTAGTTGTAAACAAATAAAACTGATTAGCCCTTTTTTTCGCATAGCAATTGTACCCCTCCTGTGATGTATGAAGTGAAAGTTTTGGCATTTTGCAGCATGAATGACTGCTAATCAGTGTTGACGAAAATCCTGTAAATTATTCCATGACCGTGAAAATAAGCCAACAAAAAAGCACCTTCCCTAGGGAAAGTGCTCTCTTGAAAATGTAATCTATTCGATTACATCATAAATCAATTGCTTCGGTGCAGGCAGCGTTGACGTGATCTTATAGGCATCGCGTATCATGGCTTCAACTTCAGCCACTTCTTGTCGATTCGCATGGATGGTACAAATGGATTCACCGATTTGAATGGCATCCCCAATTTTCTTATTTAACGTCAGTCCTACCGCATAATCAATCAAATCTTCCTTCTTCGCTCGCCCCGCACCAAGCACCATCGCTGCGATGCCGATATTTTCCGCTTGAATCTCATTAATGAAGCCAGCTTGTTGTGCTGTAACTTCAATGTGATAAGCGGCCGTTGGCAATAGCTCTGGTTGATCAACAACTCGTGAGTCGCCGCCTTGGCTGGCGATAAAACGTTTGAACGTCTCTAATGCCTTCCCTTTGGAGATAATGTCCCGTACTGCTTCCTGCGCCTCCTCAAAGGAGGTAAACGCCTTACCTAAGACAGCCATGTAGGCCGCAACAGAAATCGCTACTTCTGTTAGCTCCTTGTCTCCTGTCCCGCGCAGCACATCGATAGACTCTCGAATTTCATTCGCATTTCCGATTTCCCGGCCGAGCGGCTGATCCATATCGGTAATCATGGCAATTGTTTTCCGATTCAGACGAGTTCCGATATCAACCATTGTACGTGCAAGCACTCTTGCATCCTCGACCGTTTTCATAAAGGCACCGGAACCGATTTTCACATCCAGTACAATCGCTTCAGCGCCAGAAGCAATTTTCTTGCTCATGATGGAGCTGGCGATCAATGGGATCGAATCCACCGTTGCCGTTACGTCACGCAAGGCATAGATTTTCTTATCTGCCGGTGCCAAATTGCCGCTTTGACCGACAATGGCAATTTTATTCGTGTTAACCGCTTCAATAAAGGCTTCCTTCGACAACTCAATTTGAAAACCTGGAATGGACTCCAGTTTATCTAGCGTGCCGCCTGTGTGCCCTAAGCCTCTGCCGGACATCTTGGCGACAGGTATCCCCAGTGAAGCGACGACAGGGCCTACAATGAGGCTTACTTTGTCTCCTACGCCTCCTGTTGAATGCTTATCCACTTTTACGCCGCCAATTGCTGATAAATCAATCATTTCACCGGATCCCGCCATAGCTAAAGTGAGAAACGAGGTTTCTTCATCTGTCATTCCATTTAGGAAGGTCGCCATCAAGAAAGCGGACATTTGATAATCAGGAATACTCCCCGCGGTATATTCATTGATGATAAATGTAATTTCCTGCTCACTTAACGCTTCACCAACACGTTTCTTATGTATTAAATCAACCATTCTCATGATATTACCTCCTTAAAGTTTTCGACAGAATACTGATATCGTAAGCCTCCACGTAAGCTTCCATCTTACATCACATTTAGGAAAATGGAAAAAAGGGAGCTAATAAGCCCCCTCTTATCTGTCATCTATGAAGATTATTGTACAATTAGTTTGGATTTCATTTTGGCATGTCCTTCGCCGCAAGGAAGAACACAATCAATTTCATATGTACCTGGTTTGTCAAACGTAATTTCCTTCGAAGGGTTTTCTTTATCGAGTTTGATATCTAACCCAACAATTTCAACCGCATGTACGCCTTCTTTTAAAGATAAAGATACTTTCGTAGGCTCACCTTTTTTGATCGTGTACTCTGGCGTATCAAACTGCCAGTTCGAAGCAACTAATTTCAGCTGTTGCATTTTACCAGCGGCAGCCTCGGCTTCCTGTGCCTCTTGGCGATCAGAAATATCTTGAAAGAGGACTCCCAGCCCCAATGCGCCCGCAAGTATAAATAGTACAAAGAAAATCCACTTTTGCATGCATATCCCCCTCATCGTGTGTTCACTTCATCTATTCTACCTAACATCAGAGAATAATCCCATATCTAGTCCGTGGCAAAAATTTGACTATTTCGTGACAGAATTGTGAACTGAACTCCATCTTACTATTACCCATTCCAGAGCAAATTACACACGATTCCAACGATCACTAATTTTAAAGCCAGCCGAGTTACCCTGAGGTTTTGATTCAGGTTGATTCATACGCTGCTGTACGGTTCCGCTCTCTGAAAGTTTTCTAATATCCCGAGTGATACGAGTGCTGCAACTTACACACAGCTTATGTACACGAATAGGTTCCGCACAGGAAGCACATTGATAACTCAAATTCGGATAATCAGCAAGATGTAACTTGCCTTCTTTCATCCAAACTTGTAATTGAATATTGGAAACACCTGTAGCAGCACAAACCTGCTCATTGGATGAACGGTAATTTCTACGGAGATAATCCACACAATCCTTCAATTGATCGTTTATGCTCGTGCTGCAGTCCATGCATTGGTTGCGTAAATTTCTTTGAAACACTTTCCCGCAGCGCGGGCAATTGGCCACCATGAGTTGTTGAGGAACTGCCATGCTCCAACACATCCTTCTATGGAATAGGTAATCTATCTCAGATAGATCACCATCGAATATAGTTCTAATTAACTATATTCTACCATGTGTCCCGCACAAAAGGATAGGTCTTAAGATGCTCATTTCCACAAAAAACGTGTTTTTTACCAATCCAATTTATCCCAATTGAACTTCACGAACAAAGGCTTTCACCAAAGCAATGAATTTGGGCTTCGTTCGATTCGCCACAGCCACAACTTGTTCATGTGTTAAGGGTTCAAGTTCCTCACCGATAGCCATATCCGTAATACATGAAATGCCCAGCACTTTAAGCCCTGCATGACGCGCAGCAATTACTTCGCCTACTGTAGACATACCGATGGCATCGCCGCCGATACGTGCAAGCATCGTCAATTCTGCCGGTGTACAGTAGGTAGGCCCTGTAATACCCGCATATACGCCTTCTTGCAGCTGGAGTGGAGCGCCATCCTCTCCAACTATGGAAGCTGCTAGCTTACGAGCAAGGCTGCGGTATTCGCGATTGTACGCTTCGGACATATCAGGAAAACGAACACCAAGCTCTGCATGGTTCGGCCCAATCAACGGGTTGTCCCCTGTCATATTAATATGATCACTAATCAACATCAAATCACCCGCATGGAAAGAACGATTCATCCCGCCGCAAGCGTTCGTCATAACAACGGTCTGTACCCCGATAGCTTTCATCACGTAAACAGGGAAAACCACTTTTTTCATATCGTAACCTTCATAATAATGAAAACGGCCTTGCATCACGATCACTTGTTTACCTTCCAAAGTACCAATCACGAAACGGCCTTCATGGCCCTCCACGGTAGATACAGGGAAATGTGGAACCTCACTATAATCAATTGCAATCGGCTGCTCAACCTGATTCGCCATATCACCAAGTCCTGAACCTAGAACGAGCCCAATGGAGGGTGACACGCCGCCTAGACGCGATTGGATGAAGCTTGCAGCCTCATTAATTTGTTGAATGTAAGTCAATGTCATGTTGTTCTCCTTTTCTGCTTAGAGCGCTTCGATAATGCCTAGGACTAGCTTCAAGAACTTCGGTTTAACTTTCTCCGTCGTCTCCATCACTTCTGCATGGGATAACGGTTGATCTAATATACCCGATGCCATGTTGGAAATACACGAGAAGCCCAATACTTCAATACCCGCATGACGAGCGACGATTACCTCAGGAACCGTTGACATCCCAACCGAGTCTCCACCCAATGTGCGGAACATGCGAATTTCAGCAGGTGTTTCATAGTTAGGACCAAGCAGCCCCACATACACACCTTCTTGTAGTTTAAAATCTTGCGTAGCCGCTACATCGTGCGCTAACTTACGCAGACGCTTGCTGTACGCTTCCGACATATCCGGGAAGCGAACACCAAGTGCAGCATCATTCGGTCCAATCAAGGGATTCCGGAACGTCATATTCAAATGATCACTAATGACCATAAGATCGCCAACTTGATAGGATTCATTGATCCCGCCAGCCGCATTGGTAACGATCAAAGTTTGTACACCTAGCTCTTTCATTACACGTACAGGGAAAGAAACTGTCTCCGCGCCATAGCCTTCATAAGCATGGAAGCGCCCTTTCATCACGAGAACTTGCTTACCTTTAATAGAGCCTACAACTAGCTCTCCAGCATGTCCCTCAACGGTTGAGACCGGGAAATGCGGGATGCGAGAATAGTCGATTACAATGGGCTCCTCAATCAAATCTGCTAGAACGCCAAGTCCTGAACCGAGAATAAGACCAATTTGCGGTGTAATATTTGTTTCCTTTTTAATAAATGCTGCAGCTTCTTGAATTTCTTGAATCATAGATGTACCTGACATGTCATCATGCCTCCTCAAATTATTGTAACTCGCCCTTTATTTCAAAAGATGCAAAAAGCTTTCACCATTCTTGGTTGCTTCTACGCCAAAGTTATCAGCAATTGTCGCGCCTAAATCTGCAAACGTACCCCGAATTCCCAAGGAAACTGGCGTTTGGAAGCTAGGGCTATATAGCAAAATGGGGACATACTCGCGTGTATGGTCCGTCCCCGCGTGCACAGGGTCATTTCCATGATCCGCGGTCAAGATCAGTAAATCCTTCGGCCCGAGTCCCGCTTTCAGCTGTGGTACATAAGCATCAAATTCTTCTAAAGCCTTACCATAACCTTCAGGATCACGTCGATGACCATACAAGGAATCGAAATCGACTAGATTGGTAAAAGCTAGTCCTTTAAATGAGGTTCCGAGCACGTCAATCGTTGTCTGAATACCATCTAAATTACTTTTCGTTGAGGTCGCTTTCGTGACCCCTTCCCCGTCAAAGATATCATTAATTTTACCTATGGCAATGACATCCAATCCGGCATCCTTTAGTTGATTCATAACGGTAGGCTCAGGTGGTTTGACCGCATAATCATGGCGGTTAGGTGTTCGTTTGAACGCACCTGGCGAACCTAGATAAGGTCTTGCTATAACACGCCCCACGGCAAATTCATCTTGCATGGTTAGCCTGCGGGCGATCTCGCAAGCGCGATATAGCTCATCTAATGGGATGATATCTTCATGTGCAGCCAGTTGGAATACACTATCTGCGGACGTATAGACAATCCATGCGCCCGTTTTCATTTGTTCTTCACCAAGTTCATCTAAAATTTCAGTCCCTGAAGCCGGTTTATTTCCGATCACCTTCCGACCTGTCTCTTGCTCAAATTGCGAGATCAGAGCTTCTGGAAAACCGTCTGGGAAAACTTTAAATGGCGTAGAAATACGCAGCCCCATCAATTCCCAATGGCCAGTCATCGTATCTTTGCCGACGGAAACCTCCGCCATTTTGCCATAATAGCCTTCTGGTGAAGATACCGGAGGAATCCCCTGGATATCTGCAATATTTCCTAATCCCATTTGCTGCAAATGGGGCAGCGCGAAGCCGCTTACTTTCTCTGCTATATGACCAAGGGTATGTGCTCCAAGGTCGCCAAACTGCTCAGCATCCGGTAATTCTCCAATGCCTACACTATCTAATACGATCAAACTAATTCGTTCAAAGCGCACCGATGTCCCTCCAAATCAATTCCTAATAGTAATGATATCCACCCTTCATTATCCCACTTCCAACACCTGAATGCAAAACAGCAGCAATTCCGGTTGGAAGTGCCGCTGTCTCTCTATTATCAATCATAAATGAGCTCTAGGGTGTGCGCGATTATAGACATCCTTCATTTTGATCTTCGTGACCTGCACATACAGCTGAGTTGATGAAATATCGGAATGCCCAAGCATTTCCTGTACAGATCGCAAATCCGCACCGTTTTCGATTAAATGCGCAGCGAAGGAATGTCTTAGTGTGTGGGGAGTAATTTCATTCGTAATTTCTGTCTCCAGCGCATAGCGCTTCATAATTTTCCAAAATCCTTGTCTTGTCATCCGAGTACCTAAGTGCCCGATGAAGAGCGCTTCCTCGTCTACGGATCTTTTGAGCAACTTGATGCGATATTGTTGAATATAGGTATCAATGATCCGAATGGCAATGCCGCTAAGGGGAATCATCCGCTCTTTCTCTGCTTTGCCGATACATCGAATGAAACCCATCTCAAGATTCACATCGGCTATATTTAATGCGACGAGTTCAGAAACACGAATCCCAGTAGCGTAGAGCAATTCAAGCATGGCTTTATCACGAGCGCCATTCACCTGTTGAGATTGAGGCGCCTCCAGCAACTTTTCAACTTCAAGAATGCTTAGAACTTTAGGAATTCTCTTCTCCAGCTTAGGAACCTCGATAAAAACAGAAGGATCCGAATCCAGGTGCCGTTCTTTCACCATAAATTGAAAAAAAGAGCGTAATGAAACGCGTATTCGTGATAATGTTGCTGAAGCTCGTCCGAGCGTTTTTAATTGTGATAAATAACTCCCAAGATGCACTTTCCCTGTTTCTCGCCAGCTTGTAACACCCTGCATCTCAAGATAAGCAACAAATTGAAGGAGATCCCTTTCGTAGGATTCGAGTGTATTCCGTGAAAGTCCTCGTTCAGTCGTCAGAAATTGGATGAAGGATTGCAGCTCACTCGTCATTATGTCAGTCTCTCCCTCGTTTGCCTGCTATTACTTCTAATCTATAGCATTCCACGACGAAGGGAGAAATCCCTTTATTTTTCGCTTTACTCACCATACCAATAAAACAAACGCAATCGCTCACTCATTGAATTCGAATCAAAAGAAACATGCTCGCTTTGTCCGAAAACCTTAACGGATTTCCCCGTTGGTGCTTTATACTTGTTCACAGGCTGAATCCAACCGGATACGGCAAGCAGAACTTGATATAAGATGACCGTTAATGCCACAAAAACCAAAATATACTGTAAGCGAACAATTAATTTCCGATAGGAAAATATCATAGCCCGTCCCCCATGTCTATCCCATGTCTTAGGAACAGAATATGAGGTACGGTCCATGATTATGACAGATCAATTAATTTGGTATAAGGCATTCCAAGCGCCTCAGCAACCGCTGGATGGGTGACACTGCCTTTGTACGTATTAACACCTAGTTGAAGCGTGTAATTCTCTGCTAAAGCCTGTGTGAAGCCTTTATTGGCCAACTCCAACGCATAAGGCAAGGTGACATTCGTCAAAGCAAGCGTTGAGGTACGAGGAACGGCTCCTGGCATATTGGCAACCGCATAATGGAGGACACCGAACTTCTCATAGGTTGGATCACTATGGGTGGTCACACGATCAATCGTTTCGATGGATCCACCCTGATCGACAGCAACATCCACAATGACGGCTCCTGGCTTCATGCTTTGGACCATCGCTGCTGTCACTAATCGCGGTGCTCTGGCCCCTGGGATGAGCACTGCGCCAATAAGCAGATCTGCCTTCTGCACTGCGCTAGCAATATTATACGGATTGGACATCAATGTACGGAGATGTCCTCCGAAAATGTCATCCAAGGCTCGCATCCGGTCTGCACTTCGTTCTATAATTACGACATTTGCACCAAGCCCTAGGGCCATCTTAGCTGCATTCGTGCCTACAATCCCTCCACCTAGAATAATAACGTCTGCCGGTGGAACGCCTGGGACACCTCCAAGCAGAATGCCACGGCCGCCATAAAACTTCTCGAGATAATGGGCTCCAATCTGTACAGACATCCGCCCTGCAACCTCGCTCATCGGTGTTAACAGGGGTAGGGAGCCATTCGGCAGTTGAATCGTCTCGTATGCGATACCCGTCACTTTCTTCTCCAATAACTGAGCGGCCAGATCGTTAGCTGCAGCTAAGTGTAAATACGTAAATAGAATCTGACCTTCTTTGAAATAACCATACTCAGCAGGTAACGGTTCTTTCACTTTCATGATCATATCACTTAGCGCCCACACCTCAGCTGCATGCGCGATAATTGTAGCTCCTTCTTGTTTATAGTCCTCATCTGAAAATCCACTGCCAATACCTGCTCCCGCTTCAACCAACACACGATGACCAGACATTTGCAGCATGCCTGCACCGCCCGGGGTCAACGCAACTCGATTCTCATTGTTCTTGATTTCTTTAGGAACGCCAACGACTAAGTTTGGTTTCGACATATTCGCCACCTTCTTCCTTCGAATCAAATATAAGAATTTATATGATTCACACGATAAACTGGCTATATTACTAGATGGGCAACCGTCCTAGTAGGACGGCGGAGCCGTTTATTTCGATTCGTCTATAATGTACCCCGACTCCCTTGCCAATTATGTGACAGTAAGCTAACGCATAGCTACTATTTAGCATATGATGCAAACACAAAAATGCCTGTATGCATTTGTCTGCATACAGGCATTTTCATAAGTTGAACAGCTATCTTGTGATAACTGTTAGTGGGATTTCTCCAATGCGTCCGGTTTCCCTCGTTCGGTACAGCGATAGCAAATGCCTTGAAAATCAAGACGATGATCTAAGACTTGAAAATGAAATTCTGTTTCTAACCTTTCTTCGAAAGGTCCGAGCCAGTCTTCCATGATTTCATCTACGGCTCCGCATTGCACGCAAATTAAGTGATGATGATGATGTCGTGAATTATCGTCACGCAAATCATAACGAGCCACGCCGTCGCCAAAATTCATTTTCTCCAAGACATGCAGTTCGCTCAGAAGTTCTAACGTTCGGTACACTGTTGCTAGCCCGATCTCTGGCGCTTTATCCTTCACAAGCATAAACACATCTTCTGCACTAAGATGATCTTGTTCATTCTCCAGTAGAACGCGAACAGTTGCTTCCCGTTGGGGAGTTAGCTTGTACCCCTGGGATTGTAGTTGTTGTTTAATTTTCTCGATCCTTGCTTCCATATGCCTCCCCCTCAGAAAGGTGGGCATCCTAGCCCATTTTTAGCCACTCTTTTCATTATAGGGGGAGCTTGCTGACAAAGTCAAACACAATCACAATTCATTTGATTACCCATAAACCCCCACCAGCATTGGGGTTACCCATTTCATCATGTATTGGGAGAAGTATCCTTCTAACAAAGCAGCTGCTAAAAGGAAGCCTCCCATCGCTAAGGTGATCGTTGTATATCTCATGAAAGGTTGGTAAATGTTACCACTTCGACTCATTATTCTATGCTTTATCATATAAAGCGAGAAAGACATCGCTGCCACGCTGCAGAATAGAATCGCAGGAATTACGATCAAATTCTGAGGAACAACGGCCACAAGTGCAAAGAGCATCCCTTTCCACGACATCTGACCCACGAGGTATCCGACCGTGAAGCCGATCAGTACACCTTTTAGAAAATCCAATACTAAAATCAACGGCAAACCGATAATCGACAAACCAAATAACCAAATTAACAATATCCACTTCATATGCATGCCGAATGCTTGACTAAATGATTGCTGGCTGTCAATTTCGATGCCTTCATTAATTTCATGAAAAAAACTGCCCAAATGGCGGGTCATTTCGGTCCTCTGTTCCAAGGAAAGCGCATTAACCATGACGGCACCGAAAACAACACCAATCACAAAAAGCACAGAGACGAATATAAATAACGGCAAATTATCCTTCATATATTGTTTCATCGTTATGTTTCTATTCACACTCGCCACTCCCTCCCTTGTACAACCTCTACAAAGACAAGCTTATGAGAGAAACGAGAAAACTATGAATGATTTTTCACTTTGCCGTACTTTCCTCCGCCACCAACTTCAAGCGTTAAGGTCCCTTCACGTGCCTTCACAATGTACGCTGCAGTGTCCTCCCCAACGACAGTAGCTAACTCCTCCGAAGATGCTTGGTGTATAACCTGCATCTCCGTGCCGAACCGGCTTAGCAATAGTTCCAGCTTTTTCGGGCCTAATCCAGGGATGTACTCTAATGGGACTTGAAAATGGTACGGCGGACGATGCGCTGGCTGATAGGACATCTCCCGATCTGCAATCGCCATGATTCGGTCCATGACGCCGCGCACAATCTTGCTACTGCCGCAATCCATGCAGCGCTCCACAACTGTTTCATCATCGCTCAGCACTGCCTCACATACGCTGCAATAGGTTCGATGATACTTGCCTAATCGCGAATTCAAGCCATAGTTGGCTGTGACACCTCGTCCATCCTGACGTCGAAGAGCTTTAACTAACTCCACAAATGTTGGCGCAGCAAGCTTCATTTGGTTGTATTCTCGACCTATTTTGGCCAAGGAATGAGCGTCTGAATTGGTTACATAAGTGAAATCATCAAGTTCTGAGATGTACCCGGCCATATCCGAATCCGCACTGAGTCCGAGTTCAACGGCAGGTACTTGCTTCACATCAAGTAAATCATTCATGCAGCTCGTAGCGCTGCCGTACACGCTTTTGTGCGGCGTGAAGATGTGCGCAGGGATCAGAATACCTCCTCTGCCTAGTACCTCTTCCTGAAGCACACGAGCAGGCACATAGATGCGTTGAGAACTAAGCTCCACATTTTTCATATGCCGGCCCATCCATCCCGTAAACTCCTGCATCACTTGGAGGTTTGGCATATAGGCTAACACATGTGCTGGCCCCATCCCAGGGTCTCTCACTTCAATTTCGCTCCCCAAAATGATCGACGTATCTCGATACCGAATACCCCCACCTTCGAGCTCCGCCATGTCTCCCTTGTCCAAATACATCATAATTTCTTCTTGGACTGATGGAGAGTGTGTATCGATGATGGAGATCATTTCCATCCCTTTACGGTTTGCAGCTTCATGAGCAATATTGAAAAAGGTGAGATTATTCGCTGCGCTAATTTTGACAGCTTGACCTTTCTCCGTCCTGCCAATATGAATATGCAGATCCACATAATAATTCTTCAACATTTAGATCTGACCTGTTAACTTGTACAGTTGCCAAGCATACACAGCCATGATCGTTTTGGCGTCACTAATACGTCCCTCACGCATATATTGCTGAGCTTGTTCTAATGTGATCGCTTCACAATCAAGGAATTCGTCCTCATCCGGATTCGCTGTTCCCTTCACTAAATCTTCCGCTATGTATAAATGGATAATCTCATCCGCAAACCCAGGGGATGTAGAAAATGAACTTACCAAACGAATGTTATCTGTCTTATATCCTGTCTCTTCCTCAAGCTCACGTAAGGCCGCTCTCAAAGGCTCCTCACCGCTGTCAAGCTTACCTGCAGGGATTTCCACCTGACTCTTCTCTAGCGGCTTACGGTACTGTTCTACGACGATCATTTTATCCCCTAGGAGAGGGATCACCGCCACTGCACCTGGATGCTTAACGATCTCACGGGAAGCAGTTCCTCCATTGGGCAATCTCACTTGATCGACTTGCAGGGAAATTATTTTACCCTTGAAAATCATTTCACTACTGATGGTTACTTCTTCAAATTTCTTATGATCAGTCATTCGAGCACCTCATCCTCATTAATTGGTCTAACTTGTCCATATCCTGCATATCGTTCATTATATGAGAAAACTTCTATCGAGGCCATTCAATGATGAGCGACCGCGTCTAGAGGTAAGTTTTATCGCCAAATAGAAAGACGTTTTCGGGAACCGAAAACTTATATTTTCTATTGTGGTCAAATATTTTCCTGAAAAGAGGGTCTGTGATATGAAGAGCTATGTGAGTGCCAAACAAATTCGACTTGTAGGAAAAGCCTGGGAGATCAAATATCAACTCCAGCACATGCTTCAACAAGGTGATCCGAAGATACCCTTGGTTGATTTTTTAGCCCACTTATACATATCTCAGAGGACTTCCTCACAGGGACATTCACACAAACTTCGAATCATCCATTCCTAAAATAATAAAACGAAAACCGATTAGCCGCGCCAGTTGGCGGACGAATCGGTTTTTATTTTGTTCAGGGATCTACACCTTAGCTGCTTCTTTCACAAGCGCCACGACGAGTTCAGCCGTTTTAACTAGATCTGTAATCGCAATGCGCTCTTTGACCGTATGAATGTCTAAATAACCAACGGCCAAATTCACAGTAGGAATCCCCATGCCATTGAACACATTTGCGTCGCTACCGCCACCTGAGTGGAACGTACTTGCCGTTAAGCCAATCGTGCTCATCGCACGCGAGGTTAATTGTACAATCGGTGCAGAATCATCATGCATATAAGATGCGTAGACGATGTCCGCATGGAATTCACAGGTCGTGCCGGCTTCTGCCGCAGCAGATTCACAAGCTTTCTTCATCGCTTCGATTTGCGCTTCCAATTTGTGCTGAACAATACTGCGTGCTTCAGCTTCCATCTTTACTTTATCGCATACCACGTTCAGCGGGCCAACGCCAGAAAAGCTGCCAATGTTCGCTGTCGTTTCCTTATCGATTCTTCCCAATGACATCCGAGAAACGGCTTTGCTGGCCACTTGGATGGCTGAAATGCCATCTTCCGGATTCACACCCGCATGCGCGGTTTTGCCATGGAAAATGATCTCAATCTCAGCACGTCCAGGGGCCGCTGTTGCAATAGCGCCAAGATTACCGTTGGAATCTAATGCGAAGCCATATTCAGCTTCCATGGAGCTGCGCTCCATAGCCCGCGCTCCTTTTAAGCCGCTCTCTTCCCCAGCGGTAATGACGAACTGGATACGACCATGCGGAATGTTCTGTTCTTTCAGAACTCGAATCCCTTCGAACATAGCAGCAATCCCTGCTTTATCATCGCTGCCAAGAATCGTTGTTCCATCGGACCGAATATACCCATCCTCACCAATTTGCGGTTTAATGCCATTCCCTGGAGCAACCGTGTCCATATGCGATGTGAAGAAAATCGTTGGAATCGCCGGATTGCTGTCTGTCGCTTCCAATGTGCAGATCAAGTTACCTGCACCGTGTCCGCTCTTGGACATCGACGCATCCTCGACGACATTCAAGCCAAGTTGGCTGAATTTCTCTTTGAGCACAACGCAGATATCTTGCTCAAATCTCGTTTCACTATCCACTTGAACGAGGGAAATGAATTCTTGGACTAAACGATCTTGTTGAATCATGTACTTTCCTCCGATACACACTTTGAGTTACAATAAAACGGTACAAGCTTGGATGAAAAAGGAGTGAATCCCGTGCTACAGAATAAGAAATGGTTTAAAGTCGTTATTTACATTATGCTCTTCGTTATGCTGTTATCCAGTTTATTGTTTACAGCCGGATTGTTTTTCACGTCATAAACTCTTAGTAAATTTTAGTATCCGCGTTGTAGCTTTCTAGATTTTCTTTCACTCTTTGTAGGAACCTTCCACAGATCACACCATCCAGAATCCTGTGATCGAGCGATAAACAAAGGTTAACCATGGAACGCACCGCTATCATATCTTGAATGACGACAGGCTTCTTCACGATCGATTCGAACGTCACAATCGCTGCTTGCGGGTAGTTAATGATTGGGTACGATAGAATCGAACCGAAGGAGCCTGTATTGTTAACGGTAAATGTACCGCCAACCATATCCGTGAGAGCTAATTTCCCCGCACGCGTTTTCTTCGTCAACTCATCAATTTCCCTTGCAAGACCTGCGATATTTTTTTGATCTGCTTTCTTGATCACCGGCGTCATAACGGAATCTTCTGTCCCTACAGACAAAGAAATATTAATATCGCGTTTCACAATAATTTTATCTACAGCCCACACGGAGTTTATAATCGGATAATCTTTGATCGCGTTGACGACAGCTTTCAGCATAAATGCGAGGTACGTCAAGTTGATGCCTTCGCGGCGCATAAACTCATCCTTCACTTTGTTCCGCAAGACAACTAGATTCGTTACATCCACTTCTATCATCGTCCATGCATGTGGAATTTCAGTGACGCTTTGGCGCATTTTCGTAGCAATCGCATTACGCATTGGCGTTACATCGATGAAATGTTCATTCCGTACATCGAGATTGTGGCCTTCTGCTTCGCTCAGCGGGGTCTGAGGACTCGCTGACAAATGGATACCTGAACTGCGTACAGGCTGGTTCACTGGTTCTTCTGCAACGACTGGAGCAAGTGCTGCTACTGTTGCTGCAGGTGCCCCTTGAACCGCAGCAGGTGCCGCGTTACCTGATGCGATGAAGGTCTCTACATCCTTGCGAGTAATTCGCCCGCCAAGGCCTGTCCCTGCAACGCGCGACAAATCGACACGGTTATCTTGGGCAAGTCTGTGGACCGCTGGAGAGAAGCGCCCACGCATGCTTTGATCCGTGTCTTCCGTAACATTCGCTGCATCAGTGAAAGCAACTGGCGCAGCTGATGTCGCCGCTGAGGAGCCAGCTGGCTCCTCAATGACACAAATCGCTTCACCGACTGCAGCTGTTTCACCGTCGCCGACAATAATTTTGATTAACTTACCTTCTATGGGACTTGGCATTTCTGTATTTACTTTCTCTGTGAAGAGCTCACAAAGAACATCATATTGTTCAATATAATCGCCTGGCTTTTTCAGCCATTTGCCGATTGTAGCCGAAACGAGACTTTCCGCCAAATGCGGAACAGTAACCTCGGTGAGGCGGCCGGTTTGGTTCATACAAGTACCTCCTAATTTCGGAAAAGATCTACGAATAAGATCAAAGATCTATCTAGAATAAAGCAAGCTGACGCATAGCATCCTTCAACTTATCCCCATTGAGAAGGAAAAACTTCTCCATCGGAGGATTGCTGGCAACTGCTGGAACATCAGGTCCGCATAATCTTGCGATTGGTGCATCTAACTCAAATAGCATTTCTTCCGCGATAATGGCAGATACTTCCGCACCAACACCACCGGTTTTGTTGTCCTCGTGGGTAATGAGTACTTTGCCAGTTTTTCTAGCGGCTTCTAGGATTGCATCGCGATCGAGTGGCTGCAAGGTACGCAAATCAAGGACATGAGCCGAGATCCCTTCCTTAGCCAGTTCCTCAGCGGCTTGTAGTACATAATTAACAACCATGCCATAAGCAATGACGGTAATATCCGTCCCTTGACGCTTCACGTCAGCTTTGCCGATCGGTACGATGTAGTCTTCTTCTGGAACTTCTGCCGATAAGGCCAAGTAACACTTCTTATGTTCAAAATACAGCACAGGATCGCCATCGCGAATAGCCGCTTTCAGCAGTCCCTTGGCATCATACGGGTTCGATGGGGCTACGATTTTGAGGCCTGGCGTTCCGAAGAACACCGATTCTGGACATTGTGAATGGTACAGGGCACCAGCGCCAGTTGCGCCATAAGGAGCTCTAATAACAATCGGGCAGCTCCAGTCATTGTTCGAACGATAGCGAATTTTCGCCGCTTCGCTCAGGATTTGGTTCGTTGCAGGGAAAATAAAATCGGCAAATTGAATTTCAGCGATCGGCTTCATGCCATACATTGCTGCACCGATGGCAACACCAACGATTGCTGATTCAGCAAGTGGTGTGTCCATCACGCGTTCTTCGCCGAATAGATCGCGAAGCCCCTTGGTCGTGTTAAGAACGCCGCCTTTTCCTACGTCCTCACCTAGGACGAATACGTTGTCATCCTGTTGCATTTCCTCCTGCATCGCAGAACGGATTGCTTCCAAATACGTTATAACAGCCATCTCTATTTGCCATCTCCTTCCGCATAAACATGAAGAAGCGTATCTTCCGGTTTCGGATAAGGGGCAAGATCAGCATACTTCGTTGCTTCATTGACTTCTTGCTTTTGGCGTTCTTGAAGCTCAAGATCTTTCTCTTCGCTCCACAGCTCACAAGCAATGAGATACTCCTTAAACTTCAAGATGCCGTCCTTCTTACGATTTTCTTCAACTTCTTCCTTCGTACGGTATAGCATATCGTCATCTGATGTGGAATGCGGCATAATGCGATAGCACAACATTTCGATCAATGTTGGACCTTCGCCACGAAGGGCTCTTTCCCTTGCTTCTTTCGTTACGCGGTACATTTCCAAGACATCGGTACCATCGACTTGAATACCTGGGAAGCCATATCCGATTGCACGATCCGCGATTTTTCCTGCTACTTGCTTATGCAGTGGAACAGAAATCGCATACTGATTATTTTCACACACGAAAATAACTGGCAGTTTATGTACTCCTGCGAAATTACAGCCCTCATGGAAATCCCCTTGATTGCTGGAACCTTCACCGAATGAAACGAATGTAACGAAATCCTGTTTCTTCATCTTCGCCGCCAAGGCAATACCCGCAGCATGCGGAACTTGTGTAGTAACAGGTGAAGATGCCGTTACGATATGATTTTTACGATCACCGAAATGACCAGCCATCTGTCTGCCACCGCTATTCACATCTTCTGCTTTACAAAAAATGGCGAGCATGAGATCTTTCACAGTCATACCAACGGACAGAACGAACGCATAGTCGCGGTAATAGGGTAAGAAATAATCCTTCTGAGACTGCATCGCGAAGGCCATACCTACTTGTCCGGCATATTGTCCCATTCCTGAAACGTGAAACGGAATTTTACCTGCACGTTGCAGCATGAAAGCACGCTCATCAAATTTAGTTGCAAGGCTCATGACCGTATACATGCGTACGGCTTCATCATCGGATAATCCTAAACTTCTGTGCTTATATAGCTGACCAATGGACATGGAGTTTGCCTCCTTAGTGAGATTAAATGACTACTAAAACTTAATACCTGGTCCTAGTACTTGACTCTATAAGCATATTATAAACGCAAACGTTTATGATTACAATTTTTATCCGCTAATTGCAATGCCATCTACAGCTAACATCGCTTCACCCAAAGCCTCTGAAAGTGTTGGATGCGGATGGATGGTCTGTCCAACCTCCCAAGGGGTTGCATTCAACAGCTGGGCTAGCGCTGCCTCTGTAATGCTGTTGGTGACTTGTGGGCCAATCATGTGAACCCCGAGAATATCATTCGTGTCTTTATCTGCAATCACTTTCACAAAGCCATCGGAATCCCCATAAACTAGAGCTTTCCCAATTCCCTTGAAACTAAATTTACCAACTTTCACTTGGCGACCTTGGTCAATCGCCTGCTGCTGGGTCCAACCAACACTGGCAATCTCAGGTCTTGTATAGGTACATTTAGATACTAGGTGCGTCTGAAGTTCATCTGGCTGATGCCCGGCAATATGTTCAGCAGCTACGATCCCTTCGTGACCTGCCATATGCGCTAGCATAAGTCCGCCGATTACATCACCAACCGCATAGATGTGGGATTCCGTCGTTTGCATATAGCGATTGACGCGAATGACACCTTTATCAATTTTGATATCCGTATTCTCAAGCCCCATCGCTTCTACATTCGCCACGCGGCCAACTGAAACGAGCACTCGTTCTGCGGATATTTCTTGTACCTCACCTTGCTTGTCCACTTGCATCATAACCATGCCATCTGCTACTTTCACAGACTCTGGGAGCAACTTCGTGCCCGTCTCCAGTTTAATTCCACGTTTCTTGAATAAACGTTCTAACTCTTTGGAAACATCCTCGTCCTCTAAGCTAACTAGACGCTTATCCACTTCTACGATAGTTACTTCCACGCCAAAATCATGCAACATAGAAGCCCATTCAACACCAATAACACCACCGCCAACAATAATAATAGACTTCGGCAAGTTCTCCATCCGTAATGCATCTTCACTAGTGATAATCGAAGTGCCGTCTATCTCTAATCCAGGCAAGCTGCGTGGTCTAGAGCCCGTTGCAATAATTAAATTGCTCGACAGTAGTGTTTCAATATCACCATCCTCCTTCTCAACGGAAACAGCACCGCTGCGTGGCGAGAATATAGAAGGTCCGATAATACGACCATTTCCATGGTGAATGGTAATCTTATTCTTTTTCATCAGAAATTGAAGTCCTTGATGCAGTTGATCGACAATTCGTTGCTTACGTCCTAACACTCCCTCAAAATTCAACGAGATCGATTGGGCTGTGATGCCATAATCTTCACTATGCTTCATCGTGGCATATACTTCAGCACTTCTAAGCAAGGCTTTACTTGGGATACAACCCTGATGCAAACACGTACCGCCCATTTTATCACGTTCAACAATCGCTACAGACTTTCCAAGCTGTGCAGCGCGAATAGCTGCGGTATACCCGCCGATTCCGCCACCTAATACCACGACATCATATCTATGTTCACTCATGTATGTAAGCCTCCTATGAAACAATTACTTGTTATATGTATACGTGCGTCTCTATTATATTACCCTTTTTTGGGATCGAAGTCATAGTCTTATTTGTAAGAAAAACTTCTATTGAAGCAATTCGAGGATGAGCACCGCGTTTTAAATGTTGTTTTTATCGCCAATATGAATTTGTTTTTCCGAGCACTGGAAACTTATAAATTCTTACGTGGTGAATTAGACACGCTAGCGGTTTCGGGTTATGATGGTAGAAAAAACATGTTTCATTTCCCATAAGGAGTTACTATGAAAGCACCCTTTTATCGTTTTATTGCCATTCTACTTCTCGTTATACCTGGAATAACCGCTACATATGGCTTTCTCGCAATGAAAGATGCCTTTTTCGCACAATTTGATACAGTTGCAAATAGTGGTATGTTATGGGGGAAATTCTTCTTAGGTTTAATCCTATTTCTGATCGGTGTTGCCTTTATTGGAGGGTGGACTTTTTTCAGAGATCGCAAACGAAATTATTTGGCTCCACGTTTCAAACCCAAACGCAACAAATAGACCGGACAATGCGTCCGGTCTTTTTTCCGCCCAAATCCCTCATTCCGCGCCAACAAGCTTCCACACGACATGACTCGCTCGCTTCAGTATCCAGTGCAGTTGGAATAGACTCAAACCAATGAAAGCACAGGATAGCCCAATCGTAGAAAGCGCTTCTCTCCGCCACCCTGTTGGTTGACGTGTTAACGCTTGTAAGCTTTTAATATCTACGAGGCGAGCTCCTATTTTCATGCGAACAAGTAAGGTACTCCCCATATTAGCTAAGCCCTTCGCTACAAAATCACTCATATACGATCGAACACCGACGGTAATAAGCCATTCGCCACCCTTTTCATAGGCTAACAATAAAGCGGCATCTTCACTGTTACCTATACAAGGCAAGAGATGGTGATGTGGACTTAAGCTAGCAGGGGAACCATTATCAAACATTCCCTGAGGATCTGGGTAGGTATGGACAATGATTTCTGCACCACTCTTCCACACGCGTTTCGATATTTGATCTGAATCACTTACAACTACATCTGGATGATATCCGTTTGCCAATAGCGCATCTGCGCCTGCACCAATGCCAAGCAATACCGGCTTAAACGCCGTTATAAATCCACTAGCAGCTTGCAGATCCTTCTTATACCCTTTTCCCTCAGACACAATTAAGACGTGTCTACCAGTGAATTGCGTGCGCAGTGGCAGGTTGGGTAATGATTCTTTGAGAGCTTGTTTCTCTCTCATCGCATAGGCTAACGTATGTTCAATAAAGGGCTCCCACCGTTCAGTGGCATGGTCATTTGCCGCTCGCTGTGCAAGCAGCCAGTCTTCTCGTGTAAATGCCTTACTTGAAAAAGATTGTCCACCCACATGGATCATATCTTGATAAATAATCATTTCTGTTTCGTGTAAAAAGATTTCAGCATGAATGGCATCCACTTCAATAATAGGAACATGCTGCTGCAAAAGTAGCAGCGGCCCCTCCGTCGGGAACACACCACTCATGGCTTGACCACAATGAACAATCGCTTTCACTCTTCGTTCCAACAATTCTTGTGCCTGTTCTTCCTCGATATCACTCTGCGACAGCACTAGTATACGACCGCTCGCAAGCTGTTCAAACGTTCCAAATGAACCTACTATTTTAGCTATTTTCCCTTTGCAAATTAGATTAGGCTTCGCGGCAAATAAAGATAAAGATGACCAATTCATGGTTAGACACCTAGCTTTCCTAACGTAAGTCTCATGGCCTATCTAATTTACCCGATCCCACAAAATTCTATGTATATTTTATGCTTTGAATGGCAAGCATTGGTTTATATTCGCAAAGAAAGGAGAGGACATCTATGGAGCTAAACATGAGCGCAGACGAAGTGTTAGGCCAAATTGTACAGCTTCACAGCACAGGGGAATCGCTAGCCAAAAAAAATGTGAAGAAGCTGCATCCTGATCTTATGAAAAACGCCCTGTATTATTACCCAAGCTGGGAACATGCTTTGCAGAAGACCGGAGTAGGCACCATTGTTCACTAAACATACATAGGTTGTACACTGTTGCTCCGTAGGGTAGATCCTTACGGGGCTGTTTTACAACCTACTCGTCTATAACTTCCCATTCCACTTGAACCATTCGATCTACCCATGTTCGAATCTTCACTTCAATCGCTTGCTCGATCTCTTCGTCCGTCATTTCACCAAGTTTATGCTCAGCAATTTCGAGCACTTCCGTTTTCTTCGTTTCGCCATCTATCGCTAACTGAATTTGAATGCGCATACTGTTCACCCTTTTTCATTATCAACTAAACTTTCCATTGCCTCTTCTCCAACAGCTGTTACAATAGAAATATACACGCACACAACAAATAGAAAAGAGGAATTACGATGTCCCGATCACAAGCTCAAAAATTGCGTCAACGTAATCTACGCGAAGGAAAGCTCGATCCTATGTTACAACGATTGCACTGGCACGGTACGAACCCAGTAACCCGAACAACACCAACACGAGTAGAACTGCAAAACAAACAACAGAATAAATACAAATCAAGGAATTTGAACCATACTGATACACATGGTGATAATTCCTTTTCTCATTCTTGGTCCTCTAATTCTCGAATGGAAATTCCATGTTGTGCAGCGTAATGTATTATTTCTTCTTTCTCTGATGGGCGAAATTGATATTTGCAATCAAACCCATTAAAAAATAACTGCCAGTTCTTAACGAACCCTTGTTCGTCAACCTCTAGCTCCGCTACATATAAAGAATCAGGCTCATCCTCGAACTGCAAACCAATGTGAATGAATGTCTGACCTTCTGAAATTTCCTGTTCACAATAGTCCATGATCATGTCTAGATGACCTCCTATTGAATTAAATCTTTTTTATTTATATAATATACTAATGCAACTGAGCAAACAAAGAGAAAAGCATGTTAATTTATGAATTTGCGATGTAGATTGTCTAGCAGAGCAAACTCTTAGGAGGAAATACATTTGGCCTACGATCCGCAGGTAGTTGATGCAACAATAGTGAGTGATAATAAAAAGAATGGACTTTTCGAGGTAGTTGTTTCCTTGAAGGACCGCAACAAATGTCGTCTTTTCTTTGAAAGAGATGCAGAAACTGGCATCGGCCGCGTAACGGATTTGAACCGTTTGATGAAAGAGCCTTGCCCCATTTGCCGCAAAGATTACCTATGCAATTGTCTTGATCGCTACAAGTACTCCATCGCTGATCAAGCTTTAACGTTCATTAAGTAATTGGCATTAACATGTAGAAACCCCTTAGCCGCATTGTGGCTAGGGGGTTTCTTCTTGCCATTAATTATTCGTAGATAACTCGATACAGTCCCTCTAGTAAGCTCTGGTAATTCCTCGGATCATACGTAATCTCCGCAAAGGATACTTGAATGACCTTATTACTTGTCTTTACAATAAAAAAACTGTCTGAGCTCTTCTCAGCATCAATATACGTGTAGCATACCAACTGGCTGCTGCCTGTTTGTTTGCGTAGAAATGCCGTCGCTTCTTCACTCTCATTCGCGAACTTAGGCATACTCCCACCTCCTAAGAACAATTCACTCCACTACATCCAGCCAATCACCCTGTTTACTATCCCTATCAGGTACTCAGGACTGTGATGTCTTCTTCCTCTTTAACGCAAGATATCCACCTAGGAGAGATACAGGAACGATGGCTACTAGACCAATCAATTCATACCATAGTGGGATACTATCCTGCGTTAAAATCGAATCAAACCCAATCCCTGCACCAATAACTCCGATAATCGCTGCGTTAAATAGTTCTCCTCGTTTGGCAACCTTCGCTGTGAAATAACTGCCTAAGAACGTCCAGAACAAACCAACGACTAGAAAAAAAAGTAAAAGAGCTGCATTTGAATAAATCGCATTTACATCTTGATCTTCCAACGGGGTATTGGCAAAGTAGAGGCTGCCTATGACCCCTGACGATAACATCGTACCGATATTATCAATAGCTATTCCTAGCACAACCGCTAGAAAATGAAATTTCCGTACACTTTTTTGTTCCGACATAGACTTATCTTCTCTCCTGCTCACATCTGACTATTAACCTAACCATAATACCATGTGACATCTCTAGTAGCTAGTTCAGTTCGAACTAAGACTGTACCCACCAATTCGCATTCGGATAGGACTGCACTTCGGAACCCTTCAGGGTAATGGTTTGTCCGATCTGTGGAGTAACCATCTTAACCCCTTTGGCTTCTGCGGCCTTCGCGGCGCGCGTCACAGGATCAAACCAATCATGAATGGCTAGTGTGAATGCCCCCCAATGAATCGGCAACATAACCTTCCCTCTCACATCCATATGTGCTTGGACGGTTTCTTCTGGCATTAAGTGAATATCCGCCCAACGCTCGTCATATTGCCCACATTCCATCAACGTCAGATCGAAAGGTCCATATTTATCACCTATCTGCTTAAAATGAGGTGTGTACCCGCTGTCGCCACTGAAGAATATGCTAGTGTTCTCTCCTTTGATCACCCAAGAGCACCACAAGGTCGCCCCGCGATCATTCGTACTGCGTCCTGAGAAATGATTGGCAGGCGTACAAGCCAGCTCCAGCCCTTCAAACGACATTTCTTCCCACCAATCATGCTCCTCGATCTTGGCCGCGGGAACTCCCCAGCGGATTAAATGAGCACCTACACCTAGCGGGACCAAAAACCGTTTCACTTTGTGTTTTATTTTCATAATCGAACCATAATCCAAATGATCATAATGATCATGCGATAAAATAACGGCATCAATTTGCGGGAGCTCCTCAATCTCAAATGGGATCCCGCCACTGTATCTGTTTTTTCCTACCCACGGAAATGGCGAAGGCGTTCTTCCAAACATGGGATCAAGGAGCAGCGCTTTCCCATCGATTGTCAGTAAACTAGCCGAATGTCCGAACCAGGTAACACTCGTATCACCTTTCACGCTAAACTGTGGCTTCTCCATCGGTAAAGGGGACTTAGGACGTCGGTGCGGGCTTCCTTTGACCATATCACGCAAAATCCCTAGCGTTGTGCTGAAGCTCATGTTCATCATGGCAGGGACTGGATTTTCGAACTTGTTTTGCGTGAATTGTGGAGACTGACCAAACCTTCGCATATCAACTTCAGAAGGTCTTCGACCGAATACCGGATACACGTTCATAAAAAGCACATACAGACCAATCAAAATCACAATGATCACTATCGTCACTAACATTCTCGTTGCCTCCATGCTTCTAATTCCGCTTACACGATTTCCTGTAAAAACGAATAAGCTACGTTGTAATAACGTAACAACGTATCCCTTGGTTCCAAGTTTTCATGATTCCCCTCCCCAACTCCAAAATTTATTTCAAGGGACAGGGACAGGAGCACAATCAGTCGTTTCGCCCAAACATTCCTCAGAAATAGTCATAAGCTATCTCGAAACACAAACCAAATATCCATTGGAGGTTGATTCGAATGAGTTGTGGAACTGGGTATGGTACTTCTGCTGCAGCTGTTTTGGTACTTTTCATCTTGTTGGTTATTATCACTAGCGCATTTGTTTGGTAATTCAAAACTAATACAGAAGGACTACCTAGACTGTCTAGGTAGTTTTTCTGCTTCCCATCACCTTCATCCCATGTAAAAAAATGAAAAAGAACGCTCAGATTTGAGCGTCCTTGATCTTAATCTCATATATTATAAAGCTCCTAACTGTCTCAAGAAACTTTATGCTCGATTCTGAGCTTATCCGCCACCATCGCAATGAACTCGCTGTTCGTAGGCTTAGATTTCGAGATATTGATCGTGTATCCGAAAATGAAGGAGATGCTGTCGATGTTGCCGCGCGTCCAAGCGACTTCAATCGCGTGGCGGATGGCGCGTTCGACGCGGCTCGGCGTCGTTTTGTATTTTTCAGCAATAGCCGGGTAAAGTGTCTTAGTGATCGCACCTAGAATTTCAATATTGTTGTAGACCATCGTAATGGCTTCACGCAAATATTGATAACCTTTAATATGCGCAGGCACGCCAATTTCATGAATAATGCTCGTAATATTGGCATCCAAATTTTTGCCTTTCGGCATATGTACGACATTCGCACGAGGTGATGACGAAGTCGTAGTCGTTGTTGCAGAATTGCCAGCAAGCTGACGAATACGATTCGTAAGGGTTTCCATATCAAATGGTTTCAAAATGTAATAAGAAGCGCCAAGCTGCACGGCTTTTTGTGTAATGTTTTCTTGTCCGAATGCCGTTAGCATAATGATTTTGGGCTGAGAAGGAAGATTCATCTCTCGCATTTTTTCCAGAACACCAAGTCCATCCAGATGAGGCATAATAATATCTAGAATGAGAACATCGGGCAGCTCACGCTGTTGCTCCAGAAAACGAAGGACCTCGTTGCCATTGTAGGCAACACCCATAATTTCCATATCCTCTTGCTCACCAATGAACTCTGATAATAAATGGGTGAATTCTCGGTTATCGTCTGCAAGTAATACCTGAATTTTTTGCAACTGAATTTCCTCCTTTAGCTACTAAAACAAGTTGGTATTTTTCTCTCTTATGTAAAGCTATTCGACAGCTCTTTTTAAAATCCTTCTGTCGAATATTATTTTTCTTTTCTTTTGTTTGAGTTTCTTATATAATAAAATATTTATCTTCGATTTCCAACATTTTTCGACATGAAGTCACCAAACTCGCTATTCTCCCGTAAAATGAGGTTAAAATGAAATAAAGAACTAAAGGCAATTAACTCACCTTTAGTTCTTTGTCCATGTTCCCTGAAGTCGGCCGAAGGATAATGCCGGAGTCCTGAAGCATCCATTCGATAAAGCAGCCATAGCCACTAGTTGGATCATTCACGAATACATGTGTGACCGCCCCAATCAATTTACCATTCTGAATAATTGGAGATCCGCTCATGCCCTGCACAATACCACCCGTTTTATCTAATAAGCGCGGGTCTGTAATTTTGATTACCATGCCTTTTGTACCCGGCACATCTTGTTTGGATACATGGACCACTTGGATATCAAATTTTTCAACCTTTTGACCTTCTAATACGGTATAGATCTGGGCTGGTCCTTCTTTCACTTCTTCTGCGAAAGCAACGGGTATCGCTTCTTTATCTAAGCTGTGATCAGGAGCTCCATACATTTTCCCGAAAATTCCGAAAGCCGTATTTCGTTCAATATTACCAATCACCTTGCTGTCTTTGTAAAGCGTAGCATGTTTTTCACCTGGATCGCCATTATGGCTTTTGGAAATTGATGTTACATTCGAATAGACAATGTCGCCATCGCCTACAATAATAGGTGTCTGGGTGTCCATATCCGTTATGACATGCCCCAGAGCCCCGTAGACCCCTTGATCCGGTGCGTAGAAGGTTAATGTCCCCACGCCTGCCGCTGAGTCCCGAATGTACAGCCCCAAGCGATAAGATTTATCAACTACGTCATATACAGGCTGCAGCTTCACAACAAGTTCTTGATTGTTTCTTAAAATTTGCAGAACAAGCGGATTCTTGCTCTCGCCTGATTTAGCCACTAGCTCTGCGACTTTACTAACATCCTTTGAATCCTTGCCGTTAATTTTGGTAATTAAATCGCCAACTTGAATTTTTGCTTCTTCACCAGGCGATACTTTTTGTTCAGAAGCAACAGTCACAAGATGGTGGCCTACAACCAAGATACCGGCGGACTTAATTTTCACACCGATCGTCTGGCCTCCTGGGATTACCTTTAAATCAGGTACGACATTCACTTTGACAGTCTTGATTGGAATGGCTCCGAACAGCTTGAGCTTCATTTCCGTTTGCCCAGAATGATCGGATTGCAGAGAGATAGGTTCGTTCAAATTAACTTGAAATGAGTGCTTGGCGTTGCCATTTACCTTCACAATATCCGTATCCTTGACCGTGACCTGGGCATTGACCGGCATCGTTAACTGAAGCTGCTTCCCTTGGCCGCTAAACAAGCGGAGTTCTTGTGGAAAGGAGGCAAAGCTCTGAAAAGGCGGGGACATACTGACCAAGCAAACGAAGAAGACGAGCAAGAGTCCGAACAATCTTTTTCTTTTGTTGGATTGCACTATCAACACGCTCCTTCAAAATTCCTTGAGCCCTGACGAATAACCTCGTCAATTGCGTACCTATAAGTTAACCCCAGTCCCCTTCTTTTATAACTGTAAATGATGACTATCTATACTTTCATACCCTTGCTTTCTTATTTTTTGCCATGGTAAGCATTTCTCCAGCATGATGAAGCGTTGTTTCTGTCACTTCTACACCGCCAAGCATCCTCGCAAGCTCTTCAATTCGGCCAGCATCTGGCATATCTTGAACACGCGTGAACGTCCGCTCATGATCCACTTCTTTCCGAATATAGAAATGAACATCTGCAAAGCTTGCAACCTGCGGCAAATGCGTTATGGAGAAGACTTGACAACTTTGTGAAAGAACGGACATTTTCTCAGCAATCGCTTGTGCTGCTCGTCCGCTAACCCCTGTATCCACTTCATCAAATACAAGCACCGGAATTTGGTCAATCCGCGCAAAAATAGCCTTCATTGCGAGCATAATACGGGAGAGCTCTCCACCCGAGGCAATTTTACTTAATCCACGAAGTGGCTCACCTGGATTAGGTGCCATGAGGAACTCAACCTGATCAATGCCTTGTCTGGAGAACCGAACCTTATTTCCATCAACCTCAACGCCGCGGTCATCAATAATATGAGCGATCTGCACTCGGAATTGTGTCCGTTCCATTTGAAGATCACGCAATTCATGTTCAATCTGAGCGGAGAGATCACTTGCAATACCTTTACGCAGGTTAGACAGGTCTAACGCATGCACGCCAACTTGTTTCTCAGCAAGTAACAGTTTTTCTTCTAATTTACGAATAATTTCATCTTTATTTTCAATCGTATCGACTTCATTTTTGATCTTCTCTAGATAGTTAAGAATCTCTTTAATATTCTCTCCATATTTTCGGCGAAGAGACGTAATGGTATCTAATCTTTGTTCAATATAATCTAAACGAGACGAATTGAATTCAATACTGTCGCGATAGTCTCTGATTTGATAAGCTGCATCTTCCAATTGGTAAAAGGCTGATTGCGCCTGTTCAAGAATCGGGCTTAAATTCGTCGGATCTAACTGAACGATATCCTGAAGGCGTGAAACTGCTTTGCCAGCAGCATCAAGTCCTCGATTCGTCGCATAGAGAAAATCATAAGCTTCGGACGAGCTTTGATAAAGTTTCTCTGCATTAGCTAACTTGCGCTTCTCCTCAGCTAACGTCTCATCTTCACCTAATTTCAGCTTGGCTGATGAAATCTCTTCAATCTGGAATCGATACAGGTCTAACATTTGCAGCGCTTGCTTGCTCGTTTCTTGAAGATCGTTCAGCTCTTTTTGGAGCTTCATATACTGATCATAGCTAGCTTGATACGTCTTCTTCGCTGATTCAATCTCGGCATCGCCGAACAAATCCAAGGAATGGATATGCTCGTCCACATGGAGCAAAGATTGATGCTCATGTTGACCATGGATATTAACGAGCCATTCCCCTGTCTTTCGCAACATCGTCATGTTCACTAGCTGACCATTAATTCGACTCGAGCTCTTACCTGTCGCCGTAATTTCACGACGGATAATCAGATGCTCGGAAGCATCTGATTCAATCCCAAACTCTGTAAGCGTATGCCAAACCGGATGAGAAGCAGGTAAGTCAAACATAGCTTCAATCTCTGCTTTATCCGCACCGTAACGAACTAATTCCGATGAACCTCTACCGCCGACAATCAGTGTTAACGCATCTATGATGATCGATTTCCCAGCGCCAGTTTCCCCTGTAAGGACATGAAAACCTGCTTTAAATCGAATATGTACATGTTCAATGACAGCTAAATTTCGAATTGACAGCTCTGTAAGCATGAACGCCTCCTGATTTTATGATAATAAGGACATGACTTCATTTACAAAAGTAACACTATTCTCTTTCCCGCGGCAAATAACAAGAATTGTATCATCACCACAGATCGTTCCCATGACGCCATTCCACTCCAAATTATCAATTAAAGCGCAAATTGTATTCGCTGTGCCTGGCAAGCATTTCATAACGACCAAATTATCCGTATAATCAATGCTGACAAAATGGTCACTTAATGCACGGCGAAGTCGCTGCATCGGATTAAATCGCTGATCTGCCGGCATGGAATACTTATATCTGCCATCATCTAGCGGAACTTTAATGAGATGGAGTTCCTTGATGTCTCTCGAAACGGTTGCCTGTGTGACATGAAATCCTGCCGCGCGAAGCGCTTCGACCAATTCATCCTGCGTTTCAATCTCATGATTCGTAATAATTTCTCTGATTTTTACATGCCTTTGACCCTTCATCCTTACACCTCTATGTGAAAAGTGATTTTTCTGATTTTGCTAACGGTCATATCAACGTAAAGGATACCCTGTGCCTCAGGATAAATGAGGGTGTAGGGCAGCAGCATGTCACGCACAGCGCTCCCTGTCATCTCCAGTGGTTTACGATCTTTGGCCACTTTCACAAGATAAACATCTTCTTCCTTCTGCACAAAATAATCAATAAATAAGCGACTTTCCAGCTGATCTCTCTCGCCAACGGTCATGGTAATTGGGATTTTGGTCTTACCGGCAAGTACTTCAAAACCAGCGGCTTCAAGAAGATCAACCACATCGTCCTCAGGGATATTCGCATGCCTTGGAATACGTCCTCTTCTTCGACTTGAACCCGTTGACCATTTCTGAAATCGCCAAAAGACGATACAAACAACAACGATCCCAATTAACAAAATGACTCTTACATCGCCTTGTTCCATGTCCTTCACCTCGCCATAGTATTCGCGAATCCGGAATGGAAATCCTTTGTCTTAAGTGAAAAAACCCATCTTAGGGCCGCAAAAGGCGTTCTCAAAGATGAGTTTATTTTCCATGTAATTTCTGAGACTCTTTAACCGTCTCGGCAATAAGGGCTTTGATCGTGGTTGGAGCTGCAAGTGACTCCTCCGTCTCGTTACTCGACCAGTACGCAAGGAATTCAATATTCCCTTCACCACCGGTGATTGGCGAGTATGTGAGTCCCTTCAAGCGAAAGCCGAGCTCCTCAGCAAATGAAAGCACAGTTGTCAGAACATCAATATGTACATCCGTGTCCCTAACAACGCCTGACTTCCCAACCTTCTCTCGACCAGCTTCGAATTGCGGCTTAATCAAAGCAACAACATGACCCTGATCCCCTAGAATTTCCTTAAGTGGCGGCAGAATAATACGAAGCGAAATGAACGATACGTCAATGCTGGCAAAGCTTGGTCTTGGACCGTTCAGATCTTCCAATTTCGTGTAACGGAAATTCGTTCGCTCCATGACATGAACACGCTCATCATTACGCAGTGACCAATCCAGTTGATTATAGCCAACATCCACAGCGTAGACGGAGGCCGCACCATTTTGCAGTGCACAATCTGTGAAACCGCCCGTGGAAGCTCCAATGTCCAACATGACTGCATCGTGTAAGTCGATTACAAAATGCTTTAACGCTTTCTCCAGCTTCAATCCGCCCCGACTCACGTAAGGATGCAGCGCACCTTTTACTTTCAGCACGGCTTTCCGGCTGATCTTCATCCCCGCTTTGTCCGCTGGCTCTTCATCTGCAAAAACAAGGCCTGCCATGATGGCGGCCTTTGCCTTTTCTCTGCTTTCAAAATATCCTTGCTCCAGTAGCAATAAGTCTAATCGTTCTTTATCCGAGGACATATCTAATGTGTTGCTCCTATTCACAATCGGTTACTAGACCTTCGCTCGCAAGACCTTGCGAGGTACTAGCTTCTTCACTTCGGCAATCAAGTGATGGGCAGTTAACCCAACCTCTTCGCGTTGTTCTGGCACACTGCCATGCTCTACGAAGTAGTCTTGAATCCCCATTAATTCAACCTGCAATCCAACAACCCGCTTCTCGGCAAAGAATTCCAATACCGCACTTCCGAAACCACCTTGGATAGAACCCTCTTCCATCGTGATCACTGGTATCGATTCCTTAGCTAGCTGAAGCAAGTAAGCTTCATCCAACGGTTTAATAAATCTGGCATTCACAACACGAAGTTTAATGCCTTCTTGGGCCAGCTGAGCAGCTGCTTCCTCTGCAACTTGAACCATAGGTCCAACAGCGAGAACTGCCGCATAATCGCCTTCACGTACGGTTTCCCAAGTACCGAGTGGAATGGCCTTTGGCGCTTCATCAATGCTTGCACCAGTACCATTAATACGCGGATAACGATACGCAATCGGACCATCATTATATTCAAGTGCCGTTTGCATCATATCACGCAATTCCTTCTCATCCTTCGGCATCATTAAGACCATGTTAGGAATTGTTCGCAGGAATGAAATATCATAAACCCCTTGATGTGTTTCACCATCTGGACCAACGAAGCCAGAACGATCAATGGCGAAGGTTACATTTAATTTCGGACGACAAATATCGTGAACGACTTGATCATATGCACGCTGCAAGAATGTTGAATATACGGCGAATACCGGCTTCAAACCTTCACTCGCGAGTCCTGCACATAACGTAGCCGCATGCTGCTCCGCAATACCAACGTCGATCATTCGATTTGGAAATTGTTTCGCAAATTTCAATAATCCAGATCCACCTGGCATTGCAGGTGTAACGGCAACCACACGAGAGTCTTTCTCGCCAAGCTCAATTAACGTGTCTCCAAAAACTTGTGTATACATTGGCGGTCCAGAAGACTTAAGAACTTGACCAGACTCCATTTTGTAAGGCCCTAAGCCGTGCCAAGTATGGGAATCGTTCTCTGCAGGTTTATACCCTTTTCCTTTGGTCGTAACGATATGAATGAGCACAGGACCTGCAACCTTCTCCGCCTGTTTCAACGTATCCATGAGTACTTGCAGGTTATGTCCATCTACAGGACCAATATAAGTAAAGCCTAGTTCTTCAAACCACACGCCATTTAAAACAAAGTATTTAAGACTATCCTTCAGCTTCTCCGCTGTTTTGGCCAGAGTACCGCCGATGGCAGGAATTTTCTTCAGTAAATATTCGACTTCCTCTTTAGCTTTCAAATAATGACGGTCCGAACGAATTTTGCTTAAATAATTATGAAGAGCCCCTACGTTGGGCGCAATCGACATTTCATTGTCATTCAGAATGACCGTAATATTCTTCTTCTCATGACCAATATGATTCATGGCTTCTAATGCCATGCCGCCTGTAAGCGCACCATCACCAATGATGGCCACAACCTTATTATGCTCGCCTTTGAGATCACGCGCCATTGCCATACCCATGGCAGCTGACAGGGAAGTACTACTATGCCCCGCTTCCCAGACATCATGTTCGCTCTCTGAACGCTTAATAAACCCGCAGAGCCCTTTATATTTGCGTAAAGTATCGAACTTGTCTTTACGTCCAGTCAAAATTTTGTGTACATACGCCTGGTGACCCACATCAAAAATCAGTTTATCATACGGGCTGTGAAACATGGTGTGTAACGCTATCGTGAGTTCAACCACGCCTAAGTTCGGGGCTAGATGTCCACCAGTAACGGAAAGCTTCTCAATAAGAAATTGACGGATTTCTCCTGCCAATTCTTCCAGCTCCGTCAAGGATAACCGCTTCAAATCTGCAGGCCGATTGATTTGTTCGAGCAGCACGCTTGTTTCCTCACTTTCAATGTGAAAATACTAAGATTTCACCATTATATCATATAATTGGGTATTTCGTGTGATTTAACCTCTATCGAGGCAACTCAATGATGAGCGACCGCGTTGATTAGGTAGGATTTATCGCCAATCAGAAGATGTTTTCGTGAAATGAAAACTTTTTTCTAATGTGGAAAAACTGCCTACCGGTATGTCATACAAATTGTATACGTATGTCTAATGATCCCGTTTCATCAGGTAATCTGCGATCTGCAGCAACCGTTCTGGATTCGGTATATTGGAACGAATTAAGGCTTCTTTCGCTTGATTCGTCAGCTCTTGCACTTTCTGCTCAGAAGCTTCCATCCCAATAAAGTAAGGGAATGTCACCTTTTGCTGTTTCTCATCACTCTTCACAGGCTTACCTAGTTTCGCTTCATCACCGATAATATCCAAAATATCATCTTGAATCTGAAAAGCAAGTCCAAGCGCGTGTCCAAATTCACTGAGCGCTTCCAATTGGGCTTCGGATGCTCCAGCAATATGTCCACCTGCACGCAATGAGAACACAATAAGATCACTCGTTTTGTGTGTATGAATATAAGTAAGCTCTTCTAACTTGGTTAAACCTTGCTCTCCTAACATATCCGCTGCTTGACCGCCAACCATGCCACGGGCACCTGCCAATAAGGCAAGCTCTTCGGTAATGGCTAATACTCGTTCAGCAGGAACGCCAAACCTCTTGTGAGATTGCGCAACGCAGAAGAAGGCGTGCGTAAGCAGCGCATCGCCAGCAAGAATAGCCATTGCCTCACCATAAACTTTGTGATTCGTTAACTTACCTCTGCGATAATCATCGTTATCCATCGCTGGCAGATCATCATGAACTAACGAATAGGTATGAACCAATTCGATAGCCATTGCAACAGGCATAGCAGACTCCAGGGAGCCCCCTAGCGACTCTGCTGCAGCGAGGACCATAATAGGACGCAGTCGTTTGCCGCCTGCCATCAAGGAGTAGTCCATGGACTCACGTAAAGAAGATGGCACCTCCCAAGCAGTTGGCAATGATTGACGCAATGCGGCTTCGACCAATTGGGCATGGGAAGCGATGTATGTATGAATAGTAGACGTCGTGTTATTCAAACTAATTCCCCTTATCTTCCAAGACAGGCTGGAAAGGCTTCCTTGTTACCCCAGCTTCCCCTTCAACCAGCATCTCAATTTTCTTCTCCACTTGCTCCAGCTTAACGCCGCATATATGGGAGAGTCTTACACCTTCTTGATACAGTTCAATTGCTTTTTCTAAAGGAACGTCGCCGCTCTCCAGTTGACTTACGATACGTTCTAGCTGCTCGATAGCCACTTCAAAACTTACTTCAGTTTCACTTGTTGACATCAATGTTCGCCTCCATCCCCGAAACTTGACATTGTATTTTACCGTCCTTAAGACGTATGGATAATCGATCACCGATATTCACTTGCGTTATCGATCTCACAAGTTGCTTTTCTTGATCGTCATAAGCAAGGCTGTAGCCCCGCTGCATAACTTTCAGCGGGCTGAGTGCGTCCAAATGACGGACGCTGGACTGCCACTCCTGCTTCTTTGAGCGCAGGAGGGTCTGCATGGCCGTGAGCATCTGACGTTTGGACGTGTCCAAACGACGTCTTGCCATCACGGCCTGCTCCGTTGGATTGAAGCTGGACAAGCGACGCTCCAGCCTTAATCGACGCTGCGCCAGCTCCGTTAGGCGCTGCCGCATGCGGTAACCGAGCTGCTCCGCCAGCCGGTCGAGCCGCTCCGCAGGCTGCATGAGCAGCTGCCTGCGGGGGTTCGTTAGGAACGGCGAGCGCTTCGCGCGCTCGAGCCGTTCCTGCTTGCGGCGCAGCTGCTGCAGCAGCCCGTAATGCAGGCGCTGCGCCTGCTGCGATAGCTGCTGCTTCAGCTCGAGGTGGTGCGGCACCGCGAGCTCTGCCGCCGCCGTAGGCGTCGGCGCTCTGAGATCGGCGACGAAGTCGGCGATCGTGAAGTCCGTCTCGTGGCCGACGGCCGAGATGATTGGGATCGCGGAGGCTGCTATCGCCCGCGCAACGATCTCCTCGTTGAAGGCCCACAGCTCTTCCAGTGAGCCGCCGCCGCGGCCCACAATGAGCACGTCGGCTTCACCGAGCCGGTTCATGGCTTCGATCGCTTTGACGATCGAAGGCGCCGCTTGCGTACCCTGTACGAGGACAGGGTACAGCAAGATCGGGATCGACGGGAAACGCCGCTGCAACGTGATGATGACATCACGAATGGCGGCCCCCGTCGGGGACGTGATCACGCCAATGGCGCGTGGAAACCGAGGAATCGGTTTCTTGCGCTCTGGCGCGAATAACCCTTCTGTTTCGAGCTTCTTTTTCAGCTGCTCGAAAGCCAAATACAGGCTCCCGATGCCATCAGGCTGCATCGCCGTCACATAAAACTGATAGGCACCATCTCGCTCATAAACAGAAATATTACCGCGAGCAATGACTTTCGTGCCTTCTTTCGGGATAAATCCCAGCTTCTGATTATGCGAAGCAAACATGATGCTTTTGAGCCGTCCGTCCGCATCCTTCAATGTAAAATACATATGACCACTAGAATGATGTGTGAAATTCGAAATTTCCCCTCGTACCCACACATCTTGGAGACGCGAATCTCCTTCCAGCAATAGCTTGATATAGCGGTTTAAATCTTTTACGGATAAAATCTTGGTCTCATTTCTCGCCATAGGGTGACTATACGCTCACATTCGCTTTAGCTGCACGGCTAGCCGCATCAACTGTATTGCGAAGCAGCATCGTAATCGTCATTGGACCTACACAACCTGGAACAGGTGTAATCGCACTTGCAATCTCTTTCACAGCTTCAAAATCAACATCACCCGTTAATTTGCCGTCTGCAGGACGGTTCATCCCAACGTCAATAACAACTGCACCTGGTTTCACATGATGAGCTTTGATCAAATGTGCTTTACCCACTGCTACAACAAGAATATCGGCTTGCTTAGTAATCTCTTCCATGTTAGGCGTACGGGAATGCACCACAGATACCGTTGCATGCTCTCGCAACAACAGCATAGCCATCGGTTTACCGACGATGTTACTTCTACCTACAACCACAGCATGCTTACCTGCGATTTCTACGCCAGCCCGCTTCAGAATTTCTATTACACCGTGCGGGGTACAAGGTTTCATACCGTCTTTACCAATCATCAGGTTACCCACATTAATCGGGTGGAAGCAATCTACATCTTTCGCAGGATCAATCTCATCAACAACCGCTTCTTCATTGATATGCTTAGGCAGCGGAGATTGAACAAGAATCCCGTTAATTCGATTATTTGCATTAAAACTATGGATGAGTGCGATTAATTCTGCTTGCGTCGTCTCTTCAGGCAGACGGTGTACTTCGGAATAAATACCTACATCATCGCAAGCTTTCGCTTTGTTTCTAACATACACTTGCGAAGCTGCATCTTCCCCTACAATAACAACGACAAGACCTGGCTGGTTTCCCTGAGCTGTAAGTATCGCTGCGTCAGATCTGATTTCCTCACGAATGGAGCTCACGAGTTCTTTCCCATTAATTACTTGTGCTGACATGTTATTTCCCCCTTAGCCGTTTAAGCCTTACTCTATGTTGTTGATTTTAAAGCGTACGCAGAACTTTTTCTTTCAGTTCGTCGATTTCTTTGATCATTTTCCCCAACACGCCATTTACGAATTTCCCTGATTCATCAGTTCCGTAATGCTTAGCCAAATCAATGGCTTCATTCACAACAACCTTAGGTGGAACATCATCGCGATACAGCATCTCATAGGCACCCAGTCGTAGAATTTCCCGATCGATACGAGACAGCCTGTCCATCGCCCATCCTTTCAGATACTCTTCCAACAACTCATCGATGCTTACTTTGTTCTTGTAAGTTCCTTCAACAAGTTCAACAATGTAGACTGGATCTATCTTATCTCCGGAAAAATCCAATTGCGTTTCATTATCATGCTCAGCTTCATGAATCGCAACTTGAACAGCCTCCTGAGGAGTAGCCTCATTCATTTGGATTTGGTATAAGCTTTGTATAGCAATTTCACGTGCAATTCTGCGTTTCATTCTGTTCCTCCTAAGTGCTTTACTCCTGCAAAGCGACCTTCTCCTAAAAAACTCTTTCTCCTAGTATACGTCAAATTGGATCCAATCCAAACAAAAAAATCCATGGTTGAACCAGGGATTTTAGCGAAACATTCTCCATTTTTGTGTGAGATAGCGCCAAATGTCTTCTAACATGACGAAACTTTCTTTGCGATCCAGCTTATTTCCAACATAAAAACCTACAAGAACGATAAATGCAAAGATCAACATATCCCAAAAACCAAAAAATAAATAAATAAAACCGAAGAATATACCCGCTGTCACTCCGATTACTTTGCCCCTATGGAATTCCCATAGTTCATTCCACATATGTGGATTCACCTCTATTCGACTCGGCTTTTAAACGTTGGGGCAGATTGCACGATGTTCGCTACGAATACGGTTACGGAAGCTACAGGAATACCGGTAATATCTTCTATGTAACTTTTCACTGTACCTTGCATGTCTTCAGTCAGTTCCGGAATCGAACTTTCCCCATCTACAATGGTTCTTATCGTTATTTCTAACCCGGATTGATTCACTCTAACTCGTGCACGCAGATCTTTGGCACCTTTCGTGCGTCCCGCTGCTTTCAGCGAAAGATTCTCAACCGTCTCGATGGAGATTCGAATATCCCCAAAATCAGTGCGTTGATCAATCGATGGCGCCTGGGAACGACCGCGACGAAGCGTTACGATCAGGAATCGCACGGAAATCAGCAGCAAAATCAAACTAATAACAATGCCCGGATAAGCGTAACTTTTCTCGTAATAGAAATGACTAAGCGTTTCACTAGCTTGATCGAGTGGGATCCAACTAGATGCTGTGAACAATACAAAGATCGATGCGACGAAAATAATCAGGCTATAGAAAAGTAGCAAGAGCCTGTCCACAATTTTACCCACTACGCTTGTCCCCTTCCTAAGTTAGAGGAAACCCCCTGCAACCTGTAGGGGGTTTCAATTGATCCATATGGCTCAGCTTTACCGCTTATTTTACACGATGGGCAGCCGCTGGTTCTTCGTCAATCGGTTTATCCGCCTGCTTAAAGTGAACATCATGAATGTGGACGTTAACCTCAACAACATTTAAACCCGTCATTGATTCAATGGCCAGCTTCACATTGTTCTGAATATCATTTGCAACTTCTGGAATACGATTTCCATACTCGATAATGATGGAGACGTCAATGGCAGCTTCACGTTGTCCGACCTCTACCTTTACGCCTTTGGACAAATTCTTGCGTCCAAGTAATTCAGCAATGCCGCCAGCTAATCCGCCACTCATCCCCGCTACACCTTGCACTTCCACCGTTGCCAATCCGGCAATGATTTCGATAACCTCGGGGGCAATCTGGATGCTGCCCATGTCTGTCTTGACGTAATCCGGAGCGATTGTGCTCATTGTGGCACCTCCTAAAAAGTTTGTGTAGCCAACTTGCCTCATAAGTTTAAAATATAAATGGGATAAGCCATCTTAATTTATTAGTATAACATTTTGGTAAAAATATGACAAATGATTGTCTACGATTCTGGATCGTTCACGTCATGCTCTTCTAAGAACTTAATATCGTGATCGCCACTGATAAATTTCTTATGTTCAAGCAGCTTCAAATGAAAAGGAATCGTCGTGTTTACGCCATCCACCGCGAACTCATTGAGAGCTCTTTTCATACGGTTAATCGCTTCTTCACGTGTACTACCCCAGACGATAAGCTTCGCGATCATGGAATCATAGTGTGGGGGGATCGTATACCCAGGATACACAGCACTATCCACGCGAACACCGAATCCACCTGGCGGCAAATAAAATTTCACTTGCCCTGGAGACGGCATGAAGTTCCGATTCGGATCTTCTGCATTGACACGGCACTCGATAGCCCATCCATTGATGCGCACATCCTCTTGCCTGAATGACAACGGATTCCCTTCAGCAACGCGAATCATTTCTTGAATAATATCGATACCTGTAATCATTTCGGTAACAGGGTGTTCAACTTGGATACGTGTATTCATTTCCATAAAGTAAAAATTACCATCTGGACCTAACAAGAATTCCAATGTTCCCGCTCCGGAATAATTCACGGCTTTCGCTGCACGCACGGCCGCCTGCCCCATAGCTTTACGCGTTTCCTCCGTAAGAATCGGACAAGGTGCTTCTTCAACAAGCTTTTGTCTACGACGCTGTACAGAGCAATCACGTTCGCCTAAATGAACAACATTGCCGTGTTTATCAGCAAGGATTTGGATCTCAACATGCTTCATGCCAGTTAAATACTTCTCTAAGTAAATCCCTGCATTACCGAAGGCATTCTGCGCTTCTTGTTGAGCTGCCGTAATTTGTTGAACAAGTGTTTCCTCGTTCTCTGCAATACGGATTCCTTTACCGCCACCGCCTGCTGTCGCTTTAATAATAATCGGATACCCGATATCACGTGCAATTACCACAGCATCATCAATATCTTCAACCAATCCATCAGAACCTGGGATAATTGGAACTCTCGCTTCCTTCATCGTTTGCTTAGCAACCGCTTTGTCCCCCATTCGGGAGATTGCATCTGGCGAAGGACCAATGAAAGTAATATTACAGCTCTCGCAGATTTCTGCGAAGTCTGCATTTTCAGCAAGAAACCCATATCCAGGATGAATCGCATCACATTCCGTTAACGTTGCAACACTCATCAAGTTAGTGAAGTTCAAATAACTGTCTTTGGACGCTGTTGGCCCGATGCAGTAAGCCTCATCTGCCAAACGAACGTGTAGTGCTTCTCGATCTGCTTCCGAGTACACAGCAACCGTATAAATGCCAAGTTCACGGCATGCTCGGATAATACGAACTGCTATTTCTCCGCGGTTCGCAATAAGTATTTTATGAAATTTCATGATTTGCCCTCCTAAGAGCTCTTCCTGCGAAAAGCTTGCGCTGTCAGCATAAGCTTGCAAACGCAACTATTCCGGTCTAACCAAAAATAAAGGTTGTCCGTACTCGACTAGCTGCCCGTTCTCGACGAGAATTTCAACGATCTCGCCTTTCACTTCAGCTTCTATTTCATTCATTAATTTCATAGCTTCCACGATACATACGACACTCTTATCCGTTACTTTAGAGCCAACGCTTACGAATGGCGCTGATCCTGGCGAAGCAGATTGATAGAAAGTCCCTACCATCGGAGATACGATCTTATGTAAAGATGAATCCTCTTGCTTGGCTTGTCCGTTAGCAGTTACTGGCACTTCAAGTGCAGCTGCTGGCGCTGTATTTGTGTAGTTTGGTTGACCAATCGGTGCGTATGTGTGTTGAACTGGAGCGGATACATATACAGGCTCCACTTTATTCGGTTTACGAATAGAAAGGCGTGCACCTTCATTTTCAATTTCAAGTTCTTGTAAAGAGGATTGATCGACGAGTTTAATTAACTCTTTGATTTCACTCAATTTAAACATTCAAGTCACTCCTTTAGACGTTGGTGAACCCTTTAAAAATGCGTTTTCATAGCCGCAACGTATGTATTATACCCATAAACGCACAAAATGGAAAGAGTCCAGTTTATCCGGACCCTTTCCACTACCCATTTGTGAAGCAAAAACTTCACTAGAATCCTTACGGACGAACGTATTGGATCTTGATATTTTCTGGCATAGCTCCCAGTTCTTTCACAACCATGTCAACGATGGAAACACCTTGGCTTTTCTCCAACTTATCAGCTTGAACGGTTACTTTCCATTTGTTCCCATCTTGATTAATGACAGCTTGCGGGAAATCTTGAATCAGAAGATCTTGGAGATTTTCAATTTTATCTTGCAGATCTGACAAAGCAGACAAATCGTTTGTTGCTTTTGCAACTGCTTCAGGCGTTTTCTTCGCATCCAAAATGATCGTCATCAGATCTGTCGAAACTTTGCTGAAGTAATTGTTTTGTTTCACTTGTTCATTCGTAAAGTAGTCGTTTGCAGATGTTGTTTTAGCTTGTTCTTCTACTTGCTTCAACACTTGATCATCTGTTTTGGACGTTGTTGGTTTGGTTGTATCTTTTGTCGAAGTTTTAGAGCTATCTTGTGTCGTCGTCGCTTTAGTGTCTGTTTTTGTTGAAGTTTGCGGTGTTGTAGCTTTCGTGTCGGTTTGTGTACCTGTGCCAGATGTTGCTTTTACATCTGTTTTGGCACCTGTAACTGGATCTATTTGTGTCATATCAATCTTCACTTCTTGTGATTTCGAGATGGCATCCGACGATGCGAGATCGAGCTTATTGACGTCCTCTGTAAACAGATAATACGCGGAGAGCACCACCATCAAGCTAAGCATCGAAACGAGCCAAATTGTTTGTCTTTTTGCATTCATTGTTTATTCCTCCTTAGAATAGTTAGATAATTTATTGGATTAATTTCCTGTTTTGCGCGGCAAAATCGAAATTTTACTCGCTTGTACATCCATTCCTCGTTCAACGGCTTCCATAATCATCTTCTTGACCGTGAGATTTTCTGCACCTTTCGCAACAACAATGACACCTCTAATTTTGGGTTTAATGTATTTGAGCACAAGCGGCTTCTGGTCACCTGATACTTGATAAATAACGACTTCACCACTTCGCGTTACCTGGGATATGTTGCGTGTTGCTCCACCATTGTCGCGTTCTGTCGTCATGTTCTGATTATCGTTATAATTTTTGTCAACGGTCATTTCTTCCGTAGATTCAATAGTAACGAGCACTTCCACTTCGCCAACACCGACAATTTGTTGCAGGATGCCCTTCAGTTGGTCACCATAAGCTTGTTCATAGTCATGAAAGCTTGCGTTTTCCTTAGACGTACTTCCTGCAAAGGTTTCCTTAGTTTCCGCCGGCGGAGACGCTCTGCCTGTGTTGATGGGATCCAGATCTTTGACAGTTATAAATGCGTTGATTATCATTAGCGCGGCTCCTAGAAGCCCAACCATGATGACCCAAAGCAACGTATTTTTACGTTTAGGCCCACCTGGTCCGCCGCCGAATTTGTGCTCCATCCATTGCAGCAATGTTCCCATCGATTCACCTCGCCATCCATCCTTTGCTTTGTACGGTTTCGATTTCGATTTTGGCAGGATCTACCAACCAATTCCTTGAAATATCTTGCTTGAGTCGATCCTTTTCTTGCTCGCTAGGCAGCGCTTTAAGGGTTGACTGCAAGTCGCCTTGAGCATGCGTCTGACGATCTTGCGCTATCGCGGTTGCCCCTATTTTGATAGGATCTACAGGCTTGACAGGCTCCATCGCAGCAATGCTGTTATTCTTGGTTGTCGCTTGTTTCTTCGCTTCTATATCATCAAGGGTCACCTTCACATTGGTAATGCTGGGTTTCCCATTATTGTCTACTTGTACATAAACTTGTACCTCCTGAACTGGCCATTCCGTTTGTTTTTGCAAGTCTTCTTTAATCAATCCGGCTAATTGCGTTTGTACAACTTGTTGTGTTTTCTTCTGTTCTGCTTCTTGTATTTTATTGGCATCCTTCGTGATGGCTGCCAATGATTTCATTTGTGTTTGATTGCCGCCAAACCCACCTGCAAGCATCGATTTCTCACTCTGCTCCTTCTCCGCTCGACTGAGCAGTTGATCCAAATCCCAGTCCTTCTGGAACAACTGAAGCACAGGGGTAAGCAGCGTTAGTAGAATAAACAGACTCAAAACCGTCTTCACATATCGCTGCATTGTATTGCTTGGGAGCAAAAGATCAACAAACGTCGCGAGCATAATGACCATAATGACGGTTTTCAGCCATCCTGCTAACCAATCCATCGTCTAGCTCCTTTCACCTCATCATGACGGAGACATTGCTAATTGTGATCATGATGGTCAGGGCAAGAAAAAACATTAAGCTTACTGCCGCTAGCGCTGCAAAAACATATATCAAGCTCTTGCCTATCGTTTGCAGACAAGCAATAATCGGACTATCACCTAAGGGCTGCATCAGCGCAGCAGATAAGTTGTAGATAAAAGCTAGCGTTAAGATTTTGATCGCTGGAAACGCGCATAAGAGAACCAGAATGACAACGCCAACGAGTCCTATTGCATTTTTGACAAGAAGAGAAGCCCCTATCACTGTTTCCGTAGCATCCGAGAAGAGCCGCCCTACAACAGGCACGAAATTCCCAGTTATGTACTTTGCAGTTCGAATCGCAACACCATCTCTAACAGCACCCGCTGTCCCTTGAATCGAGATAACACCAAGAAAAACCGTTACGAACACGCCTAGCATACTTAAACTGACGGTGCGCAGCAGATTGGCTAACTGGGTAACCTTAAACTTGTCGCTGAGTGAGCTAACGATGTGCAACACAGCCGAGAAGAACAAGAGCGGGAATACAAACACATAGATTGCCGTCCCCACCGAGTGGATCATGAACACGATCAGAGGATGAAGAATGGCTACGGAAGTCACGTTTCCCATAGATGCTAATAACGTTAGTAACAAGGGCATGATGGCGAACATGAACTGGATCATGGACGAAATGGCTGTCTTGGCGTACCCGATCGCAACGCTGAAGCTATTAATAGCAATGATGATCAGTACCATATACGTGATCGTGTAACCCAGCTTACTTACCGTATTTCGTTCGAAAGAGCTTTGCAGCGTTTCCAGGATCATACTAAAGACAGTCAATACAACGATGGATGCCAGTAACTTGCCATTAATGATAATCTCATGAAAAACATAGCTCAGAAGCCCTTTAAAGATGCTCTTCATACTAATGCCTTTGGTCCCAAGGAGAAGTTCCATGAAGGTTGGAGGCTTGCTCTCCGGGAAATACCCTCCATATTCCTTCATCAGCTTATCCCAATATTGCTCGACCGGCTCTGTGTTCAAGCGGTTCGCTTGTTCTTGGATGATGATATCTGTAGGTGATTCAGCAGTTAAGGAGCCTGACAGGCCGAGCCAAAGGCCCATCGTTAGAATAAATAATAAGATCCACCGGTTGTTCAGCTTCTGGTGCGAATAAAGTAGATGCATGCGTGTCACTCCTTAGGTGAATCTTCTAAGCAGGGAGCAATTTAACGACAGTTTCGATAATGACCGTGATGATTGGAATCGCCATAACCATGATGAGTACCTTGCCTGATAGCTCGATTTTGGAAGCTATGGAATCTTGCCCGGCATCCCTAACGATCTGTGCGCCAAACTCAGCAATATAAGCAACGCCTATAATTTTCAGAATCGTTTTGAGGAAAACGAGATTCACATTCGACTTCACCGCTAAGTCCTCAAGGACTTCGATAACCGCAGATATTTTGCCAATTAAAAACAAGAAAATAACTATGCCTGTAAATGCAGCTAATAGAAAGGCGAACATCGGCTTCTGTTCCTTGATAATAAGCGTTAAGATCGTGACGATGAGTCCTAGACCTACGATTTGGATGATTTCCATCAGACCACCTCATTGGAATAGGAAGATAGTTTTTATTTCTTTAAACAAGTTATCCAGCATACTGACGACCATAAAAAGCACGACCACGAAGCCTATGACCGTGACCCAGTGTGCCATATCCTCTTTTCCCATCTGCTTCAGCACCGAATGGATCATCGCGATGATGATTCCAATGCCGGCAATTTGGAAAATGGCGTTCACATCTACATTCATTCCTGGCACCTCACTCCGCCTTCAAGGAACTTGTCATGCACGGATACATGATCCCCACTAATACATTAAAATCACGACTAACGCACCGATTAGGACACCGAGGCTTTTCCACATTTTCTCGTAGCGTTGCTGCTCATCTCTGGCATCCGTCTCTTCCGATTGAAGTTGGCTAATCGCAAGACGTAAATGTTTGATTTGGTCACTACGATCTGAGAGTCCCAGCACCGGTCCTAGTCCAAGAATGACTTCTTGCTCTGCTTGCCGCATAGAGGTTCTCGCCCAGACTTCTTTAACTGTCTTTTGCCATAGATCCTTAGTCGACTCACCATTGCTGCCAAGCAAGCGCTCCGACATTAAGCGAAATAAAGTTGAAAGCGGATCAGCAACTTGCTTGCTTAATGAAGCAAATGCTTCTGGAAGCGGCGTAAGGGCATAGGCAATTTCCGTCTCCATTCGGCCAAGTGCACCGATAAGTATACGAATTTGCTTGGGACGTCTTACATAGTGAGCAGCTTGTAGAAACCCGTACATCGACGCTGCACCGAAAATCAGTACCCCTCCAACGAATTTCAGCATGTCCATCGTCCTTTGCGTTCGTCATCCATCTCCCATTGCCTTACCTTGATGATCCAAGATCCGAAAGGAAGCAGAAGCACCTTTTCTTCGCTGCAGGATCACATATTTCATAAAAACACCTGCCTCCATTAACTCCCTAAGGACTGGTCGTCTACGGACATCTTCGTAACTTGATCCATGTGCCGTCGCTAGAACACGAATTCCCGTATGCACGGCTTCATGTATCGCCTCTGCATCCTGGGCTCGACCAATCTCATCTACGATGAGCACCTCAGGTGATAAGGAACGAATCATCATCATCATCCCTTCCGCCTTCGGACAACCATCTAACACATCCGTACGAGGTCCTAAATCGAATCTCGGCACGCCTTTGACACAAGCAGCCAATTCGGAACGTTCATCTACGACGCCTACTTTTTTGCCTGTTAAAGAGCTATTCCTAGCCCCCCACTCGCCTCGGCTAATCAGTCTAGCCAAATCACGAATTAAGGTAGTCTTTCCTTGCTGCGGCGGTGAGATGATCAGGGTATGATGAATGTTTCCTATGCTCTGATCAACCAGATTCGGTAAAATCTCCTGACCCACACCTTGAATTTCGCGCGCGATCCGAATGTTAAAGGAGCTCACATCGCGTATTTGTTTCACTTGACCTTGGTCGAGAATCGTTCGCCCAGCAAGTCCCACTCGATGACCGCCTGAAACGGTGATATAGCCTCGCCGCAGTTCTTCCTCAAACGTGTACAACGAATGATTCGTTAGGATCTCAAGCAATGTTAGACAATCTTGTCTGGACGGTTTGTAAGCCAAGGCTTCTTGAGTGATCATTTGCCCACGTTCGCTAATGAAGGCATATCGGTCAGCCCAACTAATTTCAAGGGGACGTGACTCTCTCACCCTGATTTCTTCCACGCTAGCTTGTACGTTCGGAGGTAGTTCGCTCAGCATAAATCGGATGTTCTGCGGCAACAAATGTGAAATACTCGCTAGCATTGGGAGACAGCCCTCCAAGTTGTCCAGTCTTCTATATTCATTTCTATGCTTACTAGAAAGAAATATGACCGATTACTTTTTAATAATCCCAATAAACAGACAACTGACTCCTGCTATGATCCACAACATCTTCCCATAGGATAGCTTGTCAGCTACGCCTACTAATCCAATCGTTGTCGTAGTTAATAGTACTAGAGGACCTACTAGTGCTAGAGCTGAATTCACCAACAGCGCCTTCTCAATCGTTGCCAGTCTGAGCATGAGAATAGCCGCAATAATTTCAATACTCCCTGACATCAATCGTAAAGAAGCCATTGTGAGTACAATCTTGTTCATCAATTCCTAAACCTCCTAAAAGTTTGGATAGCCCCTGCATGCGAAGCAGCGTAGTGCAGCGTCAAAACTCGCTTCGAACGCATACGCTTTTCCCTACTTTATGCGAGCTCGTCTCATTTTAGGCATGCTGGGCACCTCCATTTGTGCTCATGCATATGCTGTACACATAATTGATCCTTCGAAGGACAGTGAGGAGAAATACCGATGGAAGTGACCTCTCAATTAAAATGGAACCCCGTTCTAGCCGACCCTACAGGAAGAAGGCAACCTAAACCAAGAACGTTGGGGAAAACAATGGTGATGGATAAGGGGCTTGGCATGCTTGCCTTTCAGGATTTGCTCCAAACCTCTAGTAGCCACGTGGATATGATCAAACTTGGATTCGGCACTTCACCCCTTTATCCACAATCCATTCTGCGAAGCAAAATAAGCCTAGCCAAAGAGAATAACATTCTCATTTACCCGGGAGGTACTTTTCTGGAAGTGGCTGTAACCCAGCATGCGATAGATTCATTTTTTGACATGATACGTGCATTCGGCTTTAATGGCGTTGAAATTTCAGACGGTACCATACAGATGGATCGCAGACAACGAAATCAGCTAATTGCCAGAGGTTTAGATGAAGGGTTAGAAGTCGTTACGGAGTATGGAAAAAAAGGATGGGGTTCTTCCATAGAGTTAGCAGAATTAATTGATACGGTCTTAATCGATTCGGAATTAGGTGCTTCCCTTGTCACGATTGAAGCACGGGAGTCTGGCAGGGGGGTTGGCATTTTCGACGGGGAAGGGAAATGCAAAGATGAGGAACTGCATAGCGTGCTTGCTTCCATTTCAGGTGACAAGCTCTTATGGGAAGCGCCGCTAAAAAGCCAACAAGTGCACTTAATTAACTCCCTCGGTCCCGATATTCACTTGGGCAATATTTCCCCAGATGAAGTCATTGCATTAGAAGCTTTGAGGAGAGGACTCCGTTCAGATACGTTGTCTTTGGGTATGAAATAAATGGCTGCGCAGTCCTTCTTGGGACTAGTGCATTTATCCAAAAATATAGCCAATTTATTAGGCGAAACCTATAAATGCTATATTTGCAGAAAGGATTAACACATGCATATCGAGGTGATCGCAACTATCTGCGAAGCAAGAAGTGACGAGTTTCTCCATAAAACCGTCATTGTCGTTGATGTTTTACGTGCAACCAGCACAATCATCACCGCTTTGATGAATGGCAGCAAGGGGGTAGTCCCTGTTGATACAGTTATGAAAGCGAAGGAATTGGCGAGAGATGGCGATTTACTTGGTGGAGAGCGCTATTGCAAAAAAATTCCTGGCTTTGATTTTGGCAATTCACCAATTGAGTACACTCGCGAAGCCGTTCAAGGTAAACGCATCCTCCTGACGACTACCAATGGCACAAGAGGAATTCAAAAAGCGATAAAAGCCGATCGTGTGCTTGCAGGAGCCCTCATTAACGGCAGAGCCTCTGCCGCGGCAGCTATCGAGCTTAAACGGGACACGGTGATCGTCTGCGCGGGTACGCAAGACGTATTCTCTTTGGAGGACGGCCTATGTGCCGGCCTCATCTTGAATGAAATCGCGAATTTACTTGGCGAGCAGCACATGATAACAAATGACTTCGGTCTAGCGATGCGAGGTAGCTATCTCGCAGCTAAGAATCACTTATTTGAGACTATACTCGCTTGCAGCAACGGTAAGAAAATGAAAAAGTCCGGCTTCCTCGCGGATGTCGAACTTTGTACGAAAACGAATATAACGGATTGTGTTCCTGTTCTGGAGCACGATCAAATGGTTCCTTTTGGGCGTTAGTCCCCCATCACCATGCGTTCTAAATACAAGCCCCTCTCATAAACTTAAATGACGACGATGAGGACGAGGGGTTATGTACATGAATGGGGATATGCTCTTAGTTATTCTAATTATAATTGGACTCATAGGCCGTTCACCGATCATCACAACCGCGGCTTGTCTTTTACTAGCCATTAAGTTAATCGGTCTAGATCGCTATTTCCCTACCATGGAACGTAGAGGTCTCGAGCTTGGCTTACTATTCCTAACAATCGGTGTTTTGATCCCATTTGCTAGTGACCGCATTTCGATGAAAGATATCCTCTCCGTCTTCACGACATGGCCTGGCATCATTGCCCTCGTGGGCGGAGCGATTGCCACCTATATGAATGGAAAAGGATTGGAGCTACTAAAAGTAGACCCACAATTAATTGTGGGTCTTGTCCTTGGTTCCATATTTGGCATCTTATTTATGCGCGGTATTCCGGTAGGTCCACTTATGGCTGCCGGAATAACGGCATTTCTATTGAAACTTGCTTATTTCATTGCGGACAAGTTTCACTAAGATGTCTCCAATTATCTGCGATCTTCTGGACCACCAACGAAGGCTTGCTCCGCTGTGTCTAGACCGTACGCGGTATGAAGCGCACGGATCACATCTGTTAAGTTCGTATTGTCAATGACACAAGACATTTTAATCTCTGATGTACTTACCAATGAGATCGTAATGCCAAGATCAGAAATGACTTTGAACATCGTAGCTGCAACTCCTGGTGAGCTAACCATACCAGCACCAACGATGGAAACTTTAACAAGATCAACTTCGGACGTTACTTCACGGAAACCAACTTCAGCACGAATTTGTTCAATCACATCTAACGCTTTCTCACGATCCGCCAATGTCGTTGTGAAAGAGAAATCCGCAGATCCGTTAATCACACCGCTTTGAACGATAATGTCCACGTCAATTTGCACTTCAGCAAGCGCTAGGAAAACTTTCGCAAGCTGACCTGGTTTCTCAGGAACACCCAGAATACTAATTCTTGCTACATTTTTGTCATATGCGATGCCGCGGACGACGATTCCTTGCTCCATCACTGCTTCCTCCTTCACATTGGTGCCTTCATTGTAATTAAAGCTTGAACGTACCACGAGGGTCACGTTGTAATTTTTCGCATATTCGACTGCTCGAGGATGAAGGACTGCAGCTCCAAGATTGGCAAGCTCCAACATTTCATCATAGGAAATTTCAGCAAGTTTTCTAGCTACTTTTACAATCCGAGGATCCGTTGAGTAGATGCCATCAACATCGGTGTAAATTTCGCATAGATCCGCTTTAATCGCTGCAGCAAGTGCAACTGCCGTTGTATCCGATCCGCCGCGACCCAGCGTTGTAATCTCGCCCGCTTCCGTCATCCCTTGGAAACCAGCTACGATAACAACATTCCCTTGCTCAATCGCGTTCAGGACACGATGAGGTTGAATATCAGAAATTCTCGCTTTTCCGTGTACGGGCTCCGTATAAATGCCACTTTGCCACCCGGTGTACGAAACCGCTTGTTCACCAAGATTATGTATGGCCATCGATAAAAGCGCTACGGAAACTTGCTCGCCCGTCGTCAACAACATATCCATTTCACGAGCCGGTGGGGCTCCATCGTAAATTTGCTTGGACAAGTCGATTAAATCATCCGTTGTATCACCCATCGCAGAAACGACAACAACACAGCTGTGACCAGCTTGTTTACGCTCCACGATTCTTTTTGCAACTCGTTTCATTCGCTCCGCATCACCGACAGAGCTACCGCCAAATTTCATCACTATAAGAGACAAAGCTGACCCACTCCTAACGCATACTAGTGCATAACAATTCAATATTATAGCATACATTTGGCGGGCTGTGGTAAGAAATGAAAAAAAGCCTTTCGGACTCTTGCGAGTCAGAAAGGCTTATCTTTTTAGTTGCTTGCGCGTGAAAGGTATTTGCCATCATCTGTATCAACGGAAAGAACATCACCTTCGTTGATGAAAAGCGGCACCATCACATTAAGACCTGTTTCCACTTTCGCATTTTTCAATGCACCTTGTGCTGTGTTTCCTTTAACGCTTGCATCTGTTTCAACAACTTTCAAGTCAACGCTCTTCGGAAGGTTAATCCCTAGAATTTCACCTTGATAGCTCATGATCTTGATGTTCATGTTTTCTTTCAGGAAGTTCAATTCCCACTTCAATTGTTCATGGGCAAGAGAGATCTGATCGTAAGTCTCTGTATCCATGAACGTGTACTCGTCACCAGCTGCGTACAAGTATTGCATTTCACGGTTTTCGATGTGAGCACGTCCAACGTTCTCACCCGCACGGAACGTACGTTCAACGGTATTGCCGTTTCGTAAGTTTTTCAGCTTGGAGCGCACGAATGCAGCACCTTTACCTGGTTTAACGTGTTGGAAATCTAGAACTGTAAAAATATCATGCTCAACTTCAATGGTAAGACCTGTTTTAAAATCGTTTACTGATATCACTTGTAAATCCCTCCGCTAGTCAATGATAAGAAAATCTTTGGTAGAATGTGTAAGTATTTTAATGCCGGTCTCAGTAATTACTACGTCATCCTCAATTCGAACTCCACCAAAATCAGGGAGATAAATACCAGGTTCAACAGTAACAACCATACCAGGAGTTAAAATCATATCTTCGGTTTTCGACACACGCGGAGATTCGTGTACTTCCATCCCCAGCCCATGTCCGGTCCCGTGACCGAAATAATCGCCATAGCCGCGCTTCACGATGACATCGCGTGCGAAAGCATCGCCTTCTCTGCCCGTAATGCCTGGTTTCAAGTTTGCCAAACAATTCAGCTGTGCTTCCAACACAATATCATAAATTTCTTTATGTTTATCTGTTGGCTTTCCTAGCATAACCGTTCTGGTGATATCAGAGCAATAACCTTTATAATACGCTCCAAAATCCAATTTGACAAATTCGTTTCCTTGAAGAATGCGATCACTTGCTTTACCGTGAGGTAACGCTGAACGCTCACCCGACGCTACGATCGTCTCGAAGGACGTCGAGGTGCCTCCGTTTTTGCGAATAAACACTTCAATTTCCAGTGCAATATCTAACTCTTTGACACCTGGTTTAATGAAATTAAGGATGTGCGAGAAAGTTTGATCGGCCAAATCCGCCGCTTCCTGCATCACTTGCAGTTCCGCTTCATCTTTCACCATACGAATCAATTCAACAAGTCGTGAAGTTGGCACAAATTCAATGCCTGGAAGACCCTGTTGATAGTTGATAAAATCACCATAAGTCACGTCGCTTTGCTCGAAACCAAGCTTCGTAATCCCTTGCTGCCCCAAGAGTTCTCTTACGGACTCAATCGCCTTGGCTTTATGTTCTACCACTTCAAACAGTTTAGCTTGCTGCGGCGCTTGTGTCATATAACGAAAGTCTGTTAATAAAATGGCACGGTCTAACGTAATAAGTACATAGCCAGATGAACCAGTGAAACCAGATACATATGTACGGTTATATGCGTTCGTGATGAGTAGTGCCGGTAATTCTTGCTGTTGCATAGCCTCGCGAAGACGTTCAATACGTTTCTCCTGCATCCAAATCACCATTCCTTCTTAACGTTTTGCTAGAGCAAAACAATCTACGTAAGCCTATGCTTACAGATGGGGTAGTAAAGCTCGTAATCCAAGCGCATAACTATCTGCGCCAAATCCGCAAATTTGACCAATTACGACGGGTGCAATGACCGAATGATGACGAAATTCTTCACGTTTATGAATATTCGAAATATGAACCTCTACCGTTGGCAATTGGACCGTAGCTAGTGCATCACGAATCGCATAGCTGTAATGCGTGAAGGCACCAGGATTCATAAGAATGCCATCCTTTGTACCGTAGGCAGCGTGAATTTTGTCAATAATCTCGCCCTCATGGTTAGATTGGAAGCTCTCCAATTCGAGCGAAAGCTCGGTTCCAAGCTTTTCCAAACCTTCAATAATGGAAGAAAGTGTGACGGTTCCATATACACCAGGCTCACGTATACCAAGCATATTCAAATTCGGACCATTCAAAACTAGAACCCTTTTCAATTCGAAATCCTCCCGCAACAATCTTCATAGGCAACTAGCAGCTTTCCGCTATTTAACCTTTGATATTTTACCATAACTTTCATGTCTTGGGTATAGCCTCTGTCGTTCTAGCGCTTGTATATTCAATGGCAATCGAATACCCAATAAACATCCCCCATACAAGGAATAAACAAGCATCACTGATGATAGTATTAAGGTCCAGCTCGGTGATCCAATACACCATTCCTGTAATTGGCCCTACTATGAGATAAATAATCGCCCACCATAGCGCACCATAACCTATTCCCCAAAAAGGACTACGCAGTTTCCACATGGTAACCATGTAGATGAAGGCGGCCAATATCGAGAATAGAGCAAACACAATCCACCCCAAGAATAATCCCATCCATGTATTAAAATAATCATGCTTGAAAAAAGGTTCGACAAGAAATCCAATTCCTATCGTTGTGAACTTAAAGTAATTCTCAACAATTTTGAGGGCACCCCATATTAACCCTGCAAAAAAGCCGATATATAGGACAAATACCCAACGATTCGTTTGTTTTTTCTTCGCGGTATGCGCACTTGTCATCTGTGATCTTCCTTTCTCTACCGATAAGGCTTGTCTTTCCACCAGCAATCATAGTATGTTCTGTCGCAATCGGTAGCATTCAACACCTGAATCCGTTACAATAAGAAAGAACATAATTGAATTCGAGAAAGATGAGAAGGTGAATCTTGTGGCAGAACAAAACAGTATATACGGAGGACAAGCCGTCATCGAGGGCGTCATGTTCGCAGGAAGAAATGTGCACGTAACTGCTGTGCGCAAAAAAGACGGTTCCCTTGATTTTCTGGAAGTACCAAAGAAAGTGATTCCGTGGGTTCAAGCACTTAAGAAAATTCCTTTTGTTCGAGGAATTGTAGGTATTATCGAGTCCAGCGCCAAAGGTGCACAGCATCTGAATTTCTCCGCTGAGTCCTTCGCCGAGCAAGAAGGTGAAGAAGACACGACGAAGAAAGAAGAGAAAGGCGGCATTTTCTCTAGCATTTCCATGGTATTAGGTGTTGCTTTCGTCGGTGTCCTTTCCTTTTTGTTCGGGAAATTTATTTTCACTTTAGTTCCTGCTATTATTGAACAGTTTTTGTTTCAAAATGTATTTAGCAATCAGATTCTTCATAATCTTATAGAAGGTGTAATCAAACTCATTTTGTTAGTGGGATATATTTATTTCATCTCTCTTACACCTATGATTCGGAGATTGTTTCAATATCATGGCGCAGAACATAAAGTGATCAGCGCTTATGAAGCAGGCATGGAATTAACGGTAAGCAATGTTCAAAAGTTCAACACGCTTCATTACCGTTGTGGAAGCAGCTTTATCGTATTCACCGTTTTAATTGGTGTTATCATCTACTCTTTCCTTCACTATGACGGAATGGTCGAACGAATTGTGCAGCGTTTAATTTTGTTACCATTGGTAATCGGTGTATCTTATGAGGTATTACGTTTTACGAATTCCCTTCGTGATGTACCTGTTCTTCGTTATCTTGGTTACCCTGGTCTTTGGCTTCAATTACTAACAACTAAAGAACCTGAAGACAGTCAAGTAGAGGTATCCATTGCATCATTTAACCGCATGCTAGAAGCGGAAAAACGAATTATGGAGGGACGGGCATGAGAAGAAAGTTTTCTCCGATTGAAATTGCCATAGGCGTTTTGATTGCAATAGGCTTGCTCGCAAATTTCAGATTTTTTCTTGTTCCTATATTTGTGCTTGGTGTCATTTTTCTATTATATAAATTCCCACCTTCCCGTTGGAAGAAGCCTTCCATTCCTCGTGGAGCTGAAAAAGGTAAAACCAAAAACGCGAAGTTCCGCGTCATTAACGGCACGAAAGATTCCGATAAGGATGATTTCCCGAAATACCACTAAGTCAAGGATTTATGCGGAGGTCGCATGACGTATTTCTCATAATTTTCTTCGTAGGTACTTGCAGACCAACTTTTGAAGTACGCTTTGGCCGCCATGAAGCCCGACTCATAAAGTGACATGCTTAACTCCTTGGAGATGGTGAATTGTGTATTCCCAACACCTAGCGTAGGAATCTTAACGGTACGGAAGCGATTCTTCTGTTCGATGTAACGCTCATCATGCGCACTAAGCATAGTGCTAAAGAGTGCTTCTAGCATCGTAATAGGCCCTCGGATCGTATGTGTCGGGGTATCACTTTTTCCAACAAGTTGGAAACCAATAACAGGAATGACTTTAGTACGCGGCATTTCATTGTCGAACACCCAAAGCGGGAAATTGCTTAACAAGCCGCCATCCACGATATAATTAAACTGCTCCGAGAAAGGCTTAGCCTTCTCGGAGCTTTTTATATTACGACGGATTCTGACTGGATCGAAAAAGTAGGGGATGCTCGTGCTCATCCTCACCGCTTTCGCAACGGAAAGCTTACCAGGCTCGATGCCGTATTGGGCTATATCATTAGGCAGAACCAATAGCTTGCCTTGCGTAATATCAGAAGCAATAATGCGGAGCTGGTTTGGCTGAAGATCGGCAAATGTGCGAACACCCTTCATAGCTAGTTGTTGATTGACCCAATGTTCCAAGGCTTCCCCGGAATAAAGTCCTTTTTTGAGCAATAAGCGTGCCGCGGGACCAATGATCTTCGTATTGAAAATAGGAGAACGTTGCATGAACGACTTAAATGGCGCTCTAAGGATCAATTCCCTCATCTCTTCCCCGGTATAGCCGGCAGCCAACAAAGCAGCTACAATCGAACCAGAGCTTGTACCTGCGACATTATGAAAGGTATATCCTTGTTCTATCGCTGCGCTCACACTACCCGCCAAGGCAATCCCTTTGACGCCGCCACCTTCAAACACGCCATTAATCTTCATACCCGGCATCCTCCCCTTAGCTCTAATTCATAGGGCTTCTTAGGTATGTATGCGTGAGCAGTTTGTTTCTATTCCCAAAGAAAAAAGACAGAGAACCGTAAACGGTCTCTGTCTAATTCTCTGCCTCTAACTCTTTACGAACATTCATAAGTTCATCTGCTCGGCTGGGATCTCTCCGAAAGTATTCTAATAAGGTTTCAATGCACGTAATCGAATCCCAGCTTAGATGATGCTCAATGCCTTCGACATCCTTATATATATTGTCCTCATGGACACCAATAGTCGTTAGAAAATTTTCCAAAAGCTCATGCCGATCCATCAAACGTTTGCCCATTTTCTTCCCTTTGGGCGTTAGGATGAGACCACGATATTTTTCATAGATTAAATAATTATCTTTATCTAATTTTTGAATCATTTTCGTTACGGAGGAGGGGTGCACTTCAAGCCCTTCAGCAATGTCGGAAACACGAGCGTAACCTTTCTCATCGATAAGCTTGTATATTCTCTCCAAATAATCTTCCATACTTGGCGTAGCCATTGCTATATTTCCCCCTGCTGTGCGAATTTCATTCCACAAAAAATGTATAAAGGTTTTCTCAAGCCATACTGGCTTTCCTATCATAATCCATCTACCCAGATGCGGTCAAATCTCCCATGATTTCAAAGCACTTCTCTTTGGCACACTAAAATAATAGATTGTTAATCCCATTTGTGAAGGAGGCCCTTATGTCTACTGAGTTACTTACAAGGCCGCAACCTAGCACGACGATTTTCGTGCCTGAGCTTGTTTATTTTGAACCTGATGCCCTGAATTATCCCAAAGGTAAACAAATTTATCAATGGGCTGAGCAGGAAGGCCTTGAGATTCATATGACGACCTCTCATAATCAAATCCGCGATTTGCCCGGAGAAAATGAATTAGATAAATACCGGATAGCGAAGCGAACTTTAGTCGTTGGTATCCGAAAAACGTTAAAGTTCGAGACATCCAAGCCATCCGCCGAATACGCGATACCCATCGCAACAGGCTGCATGGGCCATTGTCATTATTGTTATTTGCAAACAACGATGGGTGCGAAGCCTTATATACGTGTCTATGTCAATATAGACGAGATTCTCGAGGCAGCCAAAGGCTATATCGAGGAACGCGAGCCTGAAATTACTCGTTTTGAAGCCGCGTGTACATCTGACCCCGTAGGACTTGAACATATATCTGGATCGCTCAAACAGTTAATCGAATTTATGGGTGAACAGGAACACGGACGCCTACGATTTGTCACTAAGTACCATCATGTGGAGCCTTTATTAGATGCCAAACATAACAAGCATACCCGATTTCGGTTCAGCGTGAATGCGGATTATGTGATCAAGAACTTCGAGCCTGGTACATCTCGATTTCATGAACGCATTGAAGCGGCAGGCAAAGTGGCCAAGGCTGGATATCCGCTTGGTTTCATCATTGCCCCTATTATTTGGCATGAAGGCTGGGAGGAAGGCTATGCAACGCTACTTGAAAAGCTCTACAATACCTTACCTGCCGAGGCCACACACGATCTCACTTTTGAAATGATTCAACATAGATTCACGAAAACAGCCAAGAATATTATTGAGAAGCGGTATCCCAAAACGAAGCTGGAAATGGACGAAGAAAAGAGAAAATACAAATGGGGAAAATATGGGAAAGGTAAATATGTATACAAAGATGAACAAGCTACCGCGTTGAGGGAATTTATTACAGAGCAAATTTTCGAGAAATTCCCTCAAGCGAAGATTGAATATTTTACATGATCCCTTAAAATTTCAAGAAATCTGGTGTAATGGAGTTCAACCAAAGGGTGATTTGCGTCATTTTACCTGTATAAAGAAGAATGGCGATGATAATCATTAAGCCTCCGCCAATTTTCATAAGAAGGTTGGAGTAACGTAGAATCCATTTGGTTGAACCGATGAAAAAGGAAAGAAGGAAGAAAGGAATAGCGAATCCAAGTGAGTATGCAGTCGTTAATTGCAACCAGGTTCCCGGTTCTGTTGCCGCTAAAGCAAGAATGGCTGACAGAATCGGCCCTACACATGGTGACCACCCCGCTGCAAAACCCATGCCAACAAAGACTGAGCCCACATAGCCAGCTGGCCGAAATTTAATAGACAATTTACGTTCTTTCATTAGCCATTGCGGTTGAAAAATACCGAGTAAAAATAGACCCATGACAAATATTAAAAGTGCAGCGATCTGACGAAGCAAGTCGCGGTAGTCAATAAAGAAGCTCCCGACAAAGCCTGCCGTTAGTCCTAAAGCATAAAAAATGATAGAGAAACCTACGATAAAGCTTAACGTGTGGAGCATCGTTTGACGCCTAACTTGAACCGTTGTTCTCCCTGACTTAAGTTCACTGACCGAAATGCCTGTTATGTAGGATAAGAACGAAGGATATAAAGGAAGACAACAAGGTGAAATGAAAGATGCGATACCCGCCCAAAGGGCGATCCAAATATTAACTGAATCCATGATTTATATCCTCAATCCTCTTTTTAAAATAATCCCAATTAAAATAGCGATGAGGCTCAGTACGACCGTCCCTCCAGGTGCCAGATCCCAAATCCCGGCTACTACAAGACCAACGATCACGGCTATTTCCGAGAATAAAATCGCTAAGAAAACGGAATGTTTGAAGCTGCGAGCAATTAACAAGCTGCATGCGACTGGAATTGTTAACAACGAGGAAACCAATAAAGCTCCTACAATTTTGATAGCAACCGAAATTACAAGTGCCGTCAGCATCGTAATCATCATATTATAAAATTTCAAAGGAAGTCCACTTACACTCGCTGCATCCTCATCAAAAAACATTAAGAAAAATTCTTTGAAATGAAAAGCGATAACGCCGATAACAAGTACACAAACAACGAGTACCACCCATAAATCAGTGGAATCTAACGTATAAATGCTGCCGAACAGATAGCTCATGACATTCATATTAAAACCTTTGCCTAGGGTAAAAAGTAACGTTGCCAAAGCAACGCCACCTGACATTATAATGGCTATGGAGAGCTCAGCGTAAGTCTTATATGCCTTGCGCAGCCTTTCTATGGCAAATGAAGCTAGCAAGGCAAATACAAGCCCTACGCCTAGTGGGTATACATTGATCAAAAAGCCGAGTGCTACGCCAGCAATCGAAACATGTGCTAAGGTGTCACCTATCATAGATAGACGTCTTAGAACAAGAAAAACGCCCATTAATGGCGCAGTCAGCCCGATCAATAATCCACCTATTAATGCACGTTGAAAAAAGTACTCTGTAAATATGTCCAAAATGCCCGCTCCTTACTGAACTCCGATCATCTCTCGAATCTGGCCGAGTGAATGGGTTAGATTCGTCTCACGGCAATCCTCGGGATCATGGGTATGCTTCACATAAAACTTGATGCCACCGCTTACTTGCTTCGCCTCTGTACCGAGATACGACTGAATCATGTCCATATCATGGGAAACCATAATGAAGGTCATATGATGATGGAGATGCATATGCTTGATCATCCGGAAGAAACCTATCTGCGTTTCAGCATCAATCCCAACCGTAGGCTCATCTAGAATAAGCAGTTCCGGGTTGTTCACGATCGCACGAGCTAAGAACGCTCGCTGCTGCTGACCTCCTGAGAGCTGGCCTATACGCCGATCGGCTAAATCCTCAATGCGCATCGCCAGCATCGCGTCTTCAGCTTTTTGCAAATCAGCTTTGGAGAGTCGGCGATATATGTTCTTTTTGGTATACATGCCAGAAAGTACGACTTCCCTAACTGTCGCTGGAAATAAAGGATTGAAAGCATTCTTCTGTGGCACATAACCGATACGTTCCCAGTCCTTGAATTGATTCAATGGACGATCAAATAATCGGATTTCTCCATTAGTTGGTTTCAATAGACCAACTAACATCTTTAGAAGCGTCGTTTTACCAGCCCCGTTGGAACCAATCACACCCACAAAATCGCGCTCAAATACATCAAACTGGAGATTGTTAATCACTGTCTTATTTTCATATCCAAATGAAATCTGATCGATAGAAACGATTTTCTGATGGCATAACATTCTATTATTAGCTTCCATCTGATTACTCCTGACTTACTAAGAATTGTCCTACTTTCTTATTGTAACGCGAGGACTAAGTTTTTCAAGTTTTTGTCCATAATTGAAATATAATCTTCCCCTGCTTTAATCTGCTCTTCCGTAAGTCCCTCTAGTGGATTAAGTACAAGGGTGTCTACCTTTGCATCTTTGGCTAACGTCTTTGCCAGCTTATCCGAGACAAGTTCTTCGAAGAAAATATATTTGAGCTGATGTTCTTTAATAAAAGCATTAATTTGTTTGAGATCTTGAGCTGTTGGCTCTGCATCTGGTGATAACCCCATGATAGACATTTGAGTCAAGCCGTAGTCTCTACATAGATATGCAAATGCATGATGAGATACTGCAATTTCTTTTTTTGAAGTGGTCGCAAGTTCTTTTTTGTATCTTGTGTCCAACTCTGATAATTTGGCGTTATATTTCTGATAGTTTTGCTCATACGCGTCTTTATGAGCTGGATCCGCTTCGATTAATGCTGCTTTAATATTATTAGCCATTTTTTGTGCATTTAACGGGCTTAACCAAGCATGTGGATCAAATTCTTTTTTATTCTCATCCGTTGTGATCAAATTAGCGCCTGTACTTGCTTCAACGACACGTACTGTCGATTTACTTGATAGACTTCCAAGGAAATCTTTGACCCAACCTTCAAAGCCTGCACCTTGATATACGAAAACTTGTGCCCCTGACATATTTTTAATGTCCCTGCTTTTAGGAGACCAGTCATGCGGCTCAACACCAGCCGGAACAAGATTAATTACATTTACATAATCGCCGCCAATTTGTTTTGTAAAATCATATAATGGATAAAAGCTAGTAACGACATTTACTTTTCCCTCTACTAATCCAGCTTTCGAACTGCCACAGCCCGCAATGCAGCAAGCAGCTATCATCAATAAAGCTATGTAGATAAAACGCTTCGCATGTCTTGTCATTTGAATAAACACCCACTCTAAATCGTAATTTTTTTTATTAACGTTTTGATTATACGAGGTGGGTTTATTGAAGTCAATATATCTGGAGAGGAAAGTCAAAAAAGCCAGCTGCATTGTTCACAGCATGGCCATTTATGTTTCAACTATGTTTTTCTCGACATTCTCCGATACTTATTCCTCTTCTGAAGCTTCAGAATTGTCTGATTTACTGGATTCGTCAGCGCCACCTGAATTATCATCAGAACCAGAATCGTCAGATCCCTCTTGCCCAACTTTAGCCTCTTTGGCTTTCTGTTTTTCCTCACTGCTACCTTTAGTTGGTTTGTCTGATTCTTCTTTCAACTTTTTATAACGTTCTTCCGATTCTTTAATAAGTTTGGCATCTTGTTCTTTTTGATATTCAATCACTTCATTGAACATCTGATACTGTTTCTTCAGTTCTTGATCAATGACACTCTCTTGACTCTTGGCTTCAGCTTCTTTTTTGGCCTCTTCTTTTTTCTTCTCGCCTCCACCGAATAACGAACAAGCTGTCAAAGTGATGATTAATATCGCTATAGTTATCCCTTTTCCTATACGCCCAATAAGCATCTCATTCACTCCGTGGTTAGTTTCCTATAGCTTGCCCTTTGTTTTCAAAAATACCCTCAACTATGGCGACAAAGCATTGCCATAAAAAGCAAAAGACCCCTTCCAGAAAATCTGGAAAAGGGTCTTTCGTGTCTAAGCTATTATTTCACGATCGCACCGTTCGGCATCGAATCAGGAACGGTCGCTAACGTTAGCTGATCGCCATGTGAAGCGGCGAGAATCATACCTTGAGACAGCTCGCCGCGCAGCTTGGCGGGCTTCAAGTTCGTGACGCAAATCACTTTGCGTCCAACAAGATCATCGGGCGTGTAGAACTTCGCGATGCCCGAAACAACCTGACGCTGCTCATAGCCGAGGTCGAGCTGCAGCTTGAGAAGCTTGTCGGCGCCTTTCACAGGCTCCGCCGAAATCACTTGTGCCACACGCAGCTCCACTTTACCGAAATCATCGATCCCGATTTCTTCTTTGGGCTCCGGCGTTGGCACGGAAGTCGTTGCAGCGGCCGCTGTCGCCGCTGCCTTTGGTTCTTCGGTGCTCTCCGAAGCACCGCCACCCATGGCCTCGACGATGTAGGCGACTTCTGCCGCTACGTCGAGTCTAGGGAACATCGGCTCTCCCTTCTGCACCTTGGTGCCCGTAGGGAGATGACCGAAGGACTGCACGCTCTCCCACGCGGTTAAGCGTGGCAAATCGTCATCAGCAGCAAGTCCTAGCTGCGCCCAGATCAATTCAGGCGTCTTCGTCAAGAAAGGACGAAGAAGAACCGAAGAAATGCGCTGCGATTCCGCCAGCACGTACATGACTGAGCCTAGCGTATCTCGCTTGGCCTCATCCTTCACCATCGACCACGGCTGTGTTTCGTCGATATATTTATTCGTGCGGCTAATCAGCTGCCACACCGCGGATAGTGCAATGGAGAACTCCATTTTTTCCATTGATTCTTCATACTTTGTTACTGTCGCACGAACCGTCTCCAGTAGGCTTTCGTCAAATTCAGTAGCACCAGGAATATAGGCGGGAATATGACCAGCAAAATACTTATCGATCATCACAATCGTACGATTCAATAAATTCCCCAAATCATTCGCTAGATCATGATTTACACGTTCCACAAAACTTTCAGGCGTAAACGTGCCGTCTGCTCCGAATGGCACTTCGCGCATGAGGTAATAACGAAGAGCATCCAAACCATAACGATCAATAAGAGTAACAGGATCTACAACATTGCCCTTCGATTTTGACATTTTGCCATCCTTCATGAGCAGCCATCCGTGTGCAAATACCTTCTTTGGCAATGGCAAATCAAGTGCCATTAACATAATCGGCCAATAAATCGTATGGAATCGTACAATTTCCTTACTCATTAAGTGCACATCTGCTGGCCAATACCTTTTGAAAATCGTCTCATCGTCTGAGCCATAACCAAGAGCTGTAATATAATTGGAAAGCGCATCAATCCAAACATAAATAACATGTTTGGGATCTCCAGGCACTTTAATTCCCCAATCAAAAGTGGTTCTCGAAACAGCCAAATCTTCTAAACCTGGTTTAATGAAATTATTCAACATTTCATTCTTACGTGATTCCGGCTGGATGAAATCAGGATTCTCTTCATAATATTGAACAAGTCTATCCGCATACTTACTCATCCGGAAGAAATACGTTTGCTCCTTCATCTTCTCCACAGGACGTCCACAATCCGGACATTTCCCATCAACCAACTTACTCTCTAGGAAGAAGGATTCATCCGGAATACAGTACCAGCCTTCATACTCACCTAAATAAATATCACCTTGATCGAGTAAACGCTGAAAAATCTTCGCAACCGCGTCCTTATGGCGATCTTCCGTCGTACGAATAAAATCATCATACGAAATGTCCAACTTCGCCCACAGGTCTTTAATCCCAGAAACAATATTGTCCACAAATGCTTGTGGGGTTGTTCCTTTTTCTTGCGCCTTACGCTCAATTTTCTGTCCATGTTCATCAGTTCCTGTCAAATACCTAACATCATAGCCCTGCAACCTTTTGTAGCGCGCCATCGCATCTCCGGCAACAGTCGAATACGCATGGCCGATATGCAGCTTATCACTTGGATAGTAGATCGGTGTCGTAATGTAAAATGTTTTTGATTGTTCGGACATGATTCGTTCCTCCAATAGCGGTTAGTAGAAAACACAAAAAACCCTCATCCATCTTGGGACGAGAGTTGAACTCACGCGGTACCACCCAGGTTCCCCCGCCTTTCACAAGCTCGGGGCTCAGTAAGTCTATTACGACTTGCCCATTAACGCTGGGACACGAGGCCAGCTTACTCTCTGCCAAAGTTTGTGTAAACACTTGCTTTACACAACTGTGCTGAGTAGCTCGAAGGCCTATTCTCCGGGACCATATTCCAAACATTCTCCTATACCGGCTTTCACCTGCCCCGGCTCTCTGTTCATAGGTATCTGATTGTACTTATCCGTTCATCGAAAAAACAATATTTAGCATCTTTAAGCACAATATATCGAAAAAAACAGCCTCGTGTCAAGCCGACAGATTCACTATATTAATTTCCGCTCTTTGCAGGCACGTGGTCTACGCCACCTGGGTGAAAAGGATGGCATTTGCAAATCCGTTTCACAGCTAACCAAGAACCTGTTAAAGGTCCGTGAACCTCAATCGCTTCTAACGCATATTGCGAACAAGTTGGATAAAATCGACATGTAGGTGGTTTAAGCGGCGAAATAAACTTCCGATAAAAATGGATAGGGGCTTGCACAACCCTTTTCATCAGTATTCTCCTAATTCTTTGTAAAGTTGTATCTATCACTACCATCTTGACTGAAAATAAGGATCCCGTCAAATGCTCTTACTATGACTGTGACATCCAACTCCTTCAGACCTGAAAACACTTCAGGAATCTTGAATATAAATGAATAGACACAAAAGTTTTCATCACTGATTGCTGTGTAAGTTTAGATAATTTGACTTCTATATAGGATTTGAGATCAAATGAATCACACCAATTACCGATGATTTTCGGCTTAGGAAACTTTGATTTAGTTGAGTTAGAGTGAATAGCTTTCATTTTCATTTTGCGCAAAGCAAGTAATCTGCTCTCCTCAACTTTAATTGCTAGACAAATTTTATCAACGAGCAGCTTTGCACTTCTATAATTAATATTTAGAATCTCTGATAATCCGTAGGCAGTAAATTCAACACCGCTTTTAAACATAAGCTGGATAGCTTTGAACCAGGTTAATAACGATAATTTAGATTTATGCATAATTGTGCCCGCGGTAATCGAAATCTGCATTCTACACTCTTTACACTCCAATAATCTACGGGTACGAATTTGAAAAGCCTCATGATGATCACACCGAGGACAATGAAATCCCTTAGACCAACGCAAGTTCATAAGAAAATCCTCACACGCCTCTTCTGTTTCACAGAATGACGCATCACTAGCAATTGATTTAATATTCATATCCGATCACCCCTAACGAGAACTTATGTTCTATAATTAATTATATCAAACATACGTTCGCTTGTACAGAGGTTTTACATAATATTTTCCAAATTTACTGCAATCTCTTGGGATTTTCTTCGCAAGGGATATATTCGCTAGAAAACAAATTCTGTGATATGTACAAGTCTAAAAACTAGGGAATAGAATAGTTATTCAGTATTTTTTTCAAGCTCGACAAATCTATTAACTTCGATTATGAACTACTTGAAAAGTACAATTCAATCCGCCGCTTCTTGTAGCTATCACAGAATTTAGTTTTTAGCGGGATACCTTCCCTCAAGGTCTTCGGTAATCACCTACGGTTAAAATTTCAACAGAAATTCGATCTGAAAAAAGGTAGATATCTCCGATTTCATTAATAGATTGAGGTTAATTGCTTAGAGGGTTCGGGGGTCGAGGTTCGGGGTTCGGGGGTCGGGGTTCGGGGGTCGGGGGTCGGGGGTCGGGGTTCGGGGTTCGGGGTTCGGGGTTCGGGGTTCGGGGTTCGGGGGTCGGGGGTCGGGGGTCGGGGGTCGGGGGTCGGGGGTCGGGGGTCGGGGGTCGGTGAGACTTAGGGATCGTAGAGCCTGCGGCTTGGGGAGTTGCGTTGGATTAGGAAAAGCGTGTAATAGAAAGGTTTGATTACTATGGTTTGACCTAGCACGAATGGTTTGTGATGGAATAGATTTACGAATTGTGTTACATGGTGACATTTATCATCTTTGGGTTATAATGTTGAATGGAGCTGAAGCCATGATTGAAGGAGTATATTTGCTATGATAATTGAGATATTTCAAGATTTAGTCTGTCCTTGGTGCCGCATCGGGAAGAAGAATTTGATGGATGCGCTTGAGGATTTTACAGATGAACCTGTTGAACTGCACTATCGTGCGTATCAACTTGATCCTTCGACACCCATGGAGGGTGAGAATTTCGCGACGCTTATGCGCACTAAATTTCGTGCTGACGAAAGTAAACTGCAAGCTATGCTGCAACAAGTGACTCAAGCTGGACAAGCATCTGGTTTACATTTTGATTTTGCGAAAGTTACGAAAATGCCCAATACGTTAAGAGCGCATCAGCTTATTGCGATCGCACCTGGCGAAGTCAAACAGAAGCTTGTAGATGACTTATTCAAAGCTTATTTTGAAGATGGAAAAGATATTGGTGATATAGATTTCCTACTTGAAGCTGCTAGTCAGGTAGGTATTGATCCGAATCAAACACGCATCAACCTTCTTGCTAAAGAAGGTTTGGAGCAGGTTGAAGATGACCTTGCTTTTGCCAGTCAAGCGGGTGTAACAGGGGTTCCCTTTTTCGTTATTAACCATAAGTATGCGTTAACAGGTGCGCAACCCGCAGCTACGTTTCTACAAGCTTTAAAGCAAATTAGCGCAGAGGGTACTGACGAAGCATGATCTAAAGTTCAATATCGCCCGGCATCTCCATTGGAGAGTCGGGTTTTTATAAGCTGATAAATAGGAGTTTTACGAATGACTACTTTTCTTAAGGCACTTAAACAGCTGCCTACGCGCGTAATGATTGTGATACTTCCTTTTGTATTGATGTGCATGGTTGAATTTTTGGAGAGGAGCACTTACAAGGAGTTTCATCATTGGATGACATCGTATCCGTTGGCCATGGTGCTTGCTTATTTCGTTGTAGGATCTTTGTATTTGTTTCTCATCGCTATTACTGGTCGTTCTAGGCTGTCGTTTTGGCTCTTATGTGCCATTTTGTTGCCACTTGGGGCGATTAGCGGCAGTAAGTTAAAGGCGATTGGTGCACCTTATTATCCATGGGATCTATATTTTAATAACCAACTTATGGAGTATAAGAAGTTCTTGAGCGAATATTTTACGAATCTTATTGTTACCTATACCCTGCTGTTTATCATTATTGTGGCTTGTCTGTTTCATCTCATTTTACGCAATCGTAAAATGAAGTTTCATTGGATCGAACGCTCTGTTTATGGTGTAATCGCTGTTGTTCTCGCAACTAGTCTTTATGCAGACAAACCTCTTTCGTTTACAAAACTATATGGGGTTTACACGGTCCCCTGGGATCAAACGATTACCTATGATGAAAATGGATATCTGTACGCTACTGTTCAAATGCTTAATTTTCTAAATGTAGCGAAACCAGATGGTTATAGTAAGAAAGCAATTACTTCACTTTTAAACCAAATCCCAGATAAACCAGCAACGAATGATAAAAAACCAAATATTATTGTGATGCTCGGGGAGTCATTTTTCGATCCAACGACGATGAAAAACGTAACTTTTAGCCGTGATCCAATTCCACATTTGCACGAGTTGCAGAAAAAATTCACAAGCGGCAAGATGTTATCTCCTCAATTCGGGGGGAGTACAGCAAATGTTGAATTTGAGGTATTGTCGGGGAACTCGATGCGATTTTTCGGGAGATCACCTGATGAAATACTTCCTTATATTGAATATATGAATCATGGTGTCGACTCCTTGGCGAGTATTACGACAAGACAAGGATACACGGCAACTGCGATTAATCCATTTTTCAGTTATTTCTTTGACAGTAGAAAAGTATATAAACATCTTGGTTTTTCCCGGTTCATTTCGAGTGAATATTTCCCGAATGATTTCTCAGGACCCAATTATGCGGATCATGCCGTTGTGAACAAAATTATTGAGGAAACAGAAAAAAGCGCTGGGCCTGATTTCATCTTTGCGAATACGATGGAAAATCACCACCCTTACCCTCCCGATAAATTCAGTAAAAATACGATTCAAGTAAGTGGTGATATTTCGGCAGAATCGAAAAGCATTTTAGAAACATATGCTCAAGGCATAACAGCGACGGATCAGGCCCTGCAATCTCTAGTCGATTATTATTCCAAAAAGTCAGAACCGACGATTATTTTATTTTTCGGTGATCATTTCCCTTTCTTTGAGAAAGATTATAAAGTATACCGCGATGCCAAATATGTGTTACCTGATGACCCTGAACTGTATACGAAGACACACTACACACCTTTTGTAATCTGGAATAACTTTGTGCCAGCTGATCAAGAAAAGCTGAATCTATCATCAAGTCCTTCTTTTTTGGGGCCGATGCTGCTGCATTTGGCAGGTGTAAAGGGAAGTTACTATACGGATTATTTATATGATTTATCCAAGAAAATACCTGTCATTCCTCCGCAAGACATGTGGCCGGCATATAACATTCAGGCGAGTGATCTCACTGGTTATGAGAAGTTGCAGTATGATAATCTTTTTGGGGGCAGGTATGGTTATGAAGCTAAAGGCTACAAAGATACGATTGTTCAACCCACCTATACACTAGGATACGGTGATCCTATCATTTCAAAGGTCACGGTAGCAGACAACAAAATTAAAGTAACCGGTTCACCATTTTTTTCCTCGTGCAATGTGTATATTGATGGGCAGGAAGTTAAATCTAATTTCGATGGAAAAGATACGCTGTACGTTGATATCTCATCTAATCCTGTGATTGAACTAGGTAAGTCGCAGCAAGTTGAAGTACGTGTTTATGATGATAAAAAGATGAAAATCGGTCAATCAAATCTTTATCCATTGCCATCGTCATGACAAAAGCCCCCTATGAATAGGATGAAGCATATCCTACTCATAGGGGGCTTTCGTGTGATGAGGAGCATTCCACCAGCTCATGTTCATTTCTTCACAACGGTTACTTCAGAAGAATTAGGTCATCATCATCTATTGCGACTGTACACTTTTAATGTAAACGGTACTTCTTACGACCAACATGTCCATCAATATCAAGGTATTTCCGGGATTAAATATGGTCATTATCACGCTTTTTATGGCATTACCAGCCCGCCAATTGCTGTAGCGAACGGGGCCCATATTCATTTGCTCCAAGGTGATCTGGATCTGAATCTGTACAACACAGGAAGACGAGGTGCACTCGCAAAATCCGCTCAAATGGAAGGGATTATTGTACAACTCCATCAACATGCTTATCAAGGTTATTCGTCAGTAGGTTTTGGATATGAACCTTGGTAGCTTATTTCGTTTCAATACGAATCGCCCAATTGAAAGTAAAGGTCGCCCCTGACTCCAAGGTTTGTGCACCTGAGATTTCAGCAGGATAGGATTCATTGAACACGTTCATGATGCTTGTATACGGTTCAAGTGACACTGCGTTGCTCCATGGTGCTGTGAATAGAACGTGAATTGGGAATTTGTCCCCCATTTCAAAGATAAGTTTCGTGTCGCGTGCCTCGTACTCAATCTCACATACTTGCGACCCAGGAACGATGCTGAGCATCTGTGAACCACCCGGATAACCTGGCAGCGATGTAACCTTCGCGCCGCTCTGTAAGGCCTCTGTGAGCGCTGTCGGCACAGGCTCCCCAGCCGCAAACCCACCCGCGGACAGCGGCCATTCTGTCGCCGCGGGAATGGTTACCCGCACGCGGTCGGCCTCGCCCTCCGCGAACGCGAAGTACGGGTGAAAGCCAAGCGAAAGCGGCATGGTATTGCCGCCTCGGTTGGCGATTTCACCGCTGAGCGACAGCGTACCGTCCTGCAGACGGTACGTAAAGCGGAAGCATGCGGCGTGTGGGAAATACGCCAGCATGTCCGGTGTCTCCGCGATGTCAAACTCCGCGGAGACGTAAGCCCCGCCAGCCGCGTCCGCGCCGCTGGCGACGACCTTCCACGGCCGCTCGCGCAGCTGGCCGTGGGCGTGATCAGGCTCCCGATTCGCCGGGAGCCGGTATTCGCGGCCACCGAAGGTGAAGGCCGCCTCTCTTACGCGCCCCGGCGGGAACAGAATCGGCACGCCGTATCGCGATGAATTGATGCGAAGCTCCGACAAGGCGTCGGGCTTCGCGATGTAGCTGTGGTTCCGCACATCAAAGCGGAACAGGTGTAGACCAACAGCCGGAATAATTTCGGCTACGGCTTCATTCTGGTGGTCGACGAGTTGGAGTGTCGACTCCCCTTCCCATTCACTATGTATAACTTCATACTGGCTCAAAGATGAATCCCCCTTAGTTGATGTTGTCTTTCTGAATAGATTGCGTTGTATGACTAAACCGATTTCGGGTTTGATAATAGTTATAAATCATTATGATGCCAAGCACAAGAATTAAGCTCGTAATTAAGCTTCCTTCTGCCCCAAAAGCTCCACCAGAAATGAAAATTGCACCTTTCGTTTCTGTCGTAATAAGTGAAGACATTGGAATTCCTGAAACATCAAAACCAAATACACAGCCTTGCATAAAATTCCACGCTAAATGCAGTCCTATGGGCATCCATAGGCTCCCTGTAAACTCACGACATAACCCCATTAAAAGACCCGCCAAAAAGATATTAATAAAAGGTAGTGCCGTAGTCCACATTCCGGGATTAAAGCTATGCAACAAGGCGAAAACAAGCGTTGATACTCCAACAGCTATTTTCGGCCCGAAGCGATTTTTCACAAGACCTTGTAAATACCCTCGTGCAAATAGTTCTTCGTTGATCGCTACGCCAATAAAGAGAAGAAAGCTCCCGCCTATCGCATAACCCTTCGATAAACTCCATTCCATCTGAACGAAATGGATGCCTCCGAATACCCATATCACTATAGTGCTCAAGGTTATCAGCACGCATCCCCATAGGATTCCCTCACCAAACCGACGGCGGAACTGAACAGTTTGCAGCCCTAATTTCCATCCCTTTTTACGCTCAAATGTATAAAACCCCAAGCAAACTCCACTAATGAAACCTACAATCTGTGCCCATAATGATGCTTTAATAAAAAAGGGATTATGAGTAACAGCCTCCATACTCACGATTAGTTCAGGGTTTAGCCTTACGGCTAGAACAGCTGCAGCTATGGACAAAATGACCGTGATGACGATGATGAAAATGAGGGTTAGCAGAACTTTACCCACAATCTGGAGGATTGGAAATATTATTTTCTTTTTAACCTCGATATCGCTTCACTCCTTTCATAAACCAACAATTCGCGAAATCATGCCCAAATCCTCCCATTTATTAGAAAGGAATCTCTTGTGCAAACGATTACGTCATGCCACAATAAGACTATCTATTGACATTACCTAAGGGGGAACACATGCTTTTTGTTCTTTTTGCACTTTGGTTTATCGCATCAAGCCTACTTATTGTAGATCCCGCTTCACGTACCATGCGTTGGATGAGCGCAATTGCTTTTACTGGCGGTTCTGGAGCCTTAGCAGCTGTCATTTCAGCGGATATCATCCCCTATTTTCAGCTGACATCACCAAATCCAGCATTAGTTTCTTTCTTTTACCGCGTAATGAGCATCTGTTCTTTGCTTTCTTATTATGGCTTACCTTACGCTTTCGCCATGCTATCTTTAGCTTATCATTCCACTTGGCAGAAGCCTCTGCTACGTACATGGTTACCGCTTGTATTGCTAGTACCGCCAATAGCTTGTCTGATCTTATTACCAGGGTATACCGAAGAAATGCCCATAGAATTTCGAGTAGTTGTGACCTGGGTTTTCCCATACATCCTAATAGGTTCCTTACTGATTGCATTCAAAAAAGAACATCTCCCGGCCATGAAACGCACTCATTTATTCACTTGCCTAGCACTTTTACCACCCATACTTTGTGTTGGCGTACTCAATTATGTTTTACCTAGCTTCGGCTTCTATCGACTTTGGATCTATCATGTGTGGATTTTGGCCTTCGTGGTCCCTTTCTTTGTATTTACGTTCTTCAAATATGGGTTTCTCGGTATTCGGCTGCTCATCGAGCGCCGTAAGTTGGATTCAACACTCCGAGCCATTACGTCAGGTACGGCTATTCTTAATCATGCCATCAAAAATGATGTAGGAAAAATGCGTTTATTCTTGGAAAAAATGAACCAACACGCAGCTGATACAGGGCAAACAGAGCTAATACAGGACATTCATGTGGTCATGAACGCCTCCAGGCATATTCAAGATATGATTAGTCGCGTACATGAACAAACGCAAGAATTGCCCCTGCGCATATCACAGGTTGACGTTCGTCAGTTGCTGCAAGATGTGCTAGAACCTCTTGATATCTATTTAGGCAAAATTCAAGTACATGTAGAGCTGCCAGATCACCTCGAACTTCAGTTGGATCACATCCAAGTTTCAGAAACATTAACGAACATCCTGATGAATGCCATTGAAGCGATGAGCAGCGGCGGGGAGCTTTCTATTAAAGCTTTTTCGAACAAAAAAAATAGTGTACTTGAAATTAAAGATACAGGCATGGGCATGGAGAAATCCGTTCTTAAGCAAGCTGTAGAACCTTTCTATACGACAAAAAGTGGCAACCGGAATAATTTCGGGCTCGGTCTAGCTTACTGCTATAGCGTCATGAAAAAGCACGGCGGTAGTTTGGAAATTAGCAGTGAACCCGGTAAAGGTACAAGTGTATATTTGACTTTTCCGGGACAGCGGTAGATTTGCAGAAGAGAGGAAGTTACAGGAATGGATGCAATTCGCATACTCATCGTGGAAGATGATCTGGACTGGTTGCGAGGTCTGACGGATTATTTGAATCGGCAAGGAGATATGATTGTCGTGGAGAGCCGATCTACAGCAGAAGAAGCCGAGGCATTGTTTAATGAGGCCACACCTTCTGCTGATGTCGTACTTATGGATATTATGCTTCAAAATGAACCCGCGGGCATTAGTCTTGCGGAGCAAGCCTTCTTATCCTGGGGAGCCAAAGTTATCATGTTAACTTCGATGGAGGAGAAGGATTTCATTTTCCGATCCTTTCAAGCAGGGGCAATCGATTATCAAATAAAGTCGCGGTTCGAAGAGCTTCCAGGCATTATTCGGGCGGCGCATGCCCGCCAGTCCGCTATTAATGCAGCTGTTTCTGAACAGATGCGAGAAGAGTTCCGCAGACTTAAACGTCTGGAGCAGCAATTCAAGATCAAAGAGGTGCGCGATCTCATCACTCCAACGGAGCTTCAAGTGCTTGATATGATCGATCAAGGTCATACGCAGACGGAAATTGCGAATCGTTTCTTCATTTCATTACGAACAGTTAAAATTCATGTTGGGCATATTTTGAAAAAGCTCGGGAGCCCGAGCAGCAAGGATGCTGCTCAGCAGCTACGAAATTTAGGTATTTTTGAGCGGGGTTCTTCACAAAAGGATATTGAAATCAAGAAGGAGAAATCTGACTAGTGGATATCTCGCTTCTTGAATCTTCCCCCTTTCACATCGTGGATATTGCCAACTGCAAGAAATGCTTTAGGGTCAAGTCCATCCACGATTGATTTCAACTTGGCTTCTTCCAACCGTGTAATCACGCAAAAGATGACTTTCTTGTTATCTCCAGAGAATCCGCCTTCACCTTCCAAATAGGTGACACCGCGTCCTAGGCGATCCAAAATTGCTTCGCCAATTTCTCTAAAGTTGTCACTAATAATCCACACCGACTTCGACTCATCGAAGCCTTCAATAGTGACATCAATCATTTTATAAGCAATAAAATAAGCGATTAACGAATACATGGCACGGTCCCACGTATAGACAAATCCTGCACTTCCAAGGATGAATAGGTTTAAAAACATTACGATCTCGCCGACCGAGAAAGGAATTTTTTTGGAAACGAGAATCGCAACGATTTCTGTACCATCTAGTGATCCCCCGAAACGTATAACCATCCCCACGCCAATACCAAGAATGATCCCGCCGAATACCGCGGCTAACAAGGGATCGTTCGTAAGTTCCTTCACAGGATGAAGCAAAGCCGTTCCTGTCGACATGACAAGAATAGCGAAAAGCGTAGATAAAGCAAATGTTTTACCAATCAATTTATAACCGATGAATAAGAAAGGAATATTTAATAAGAACAAGAACACACCAATCGGTCCATGCGTCAAATAAGATAAAATAATCGAAATTCCCGTAATGCCTCCATCGATAATTCGATTAGGCACTAAAAAAATTTCTAACCCAACAGACATTAAAACGGCACCAATGAATAAGAACAATCCACGACGAAAAAACGCACTTTTTGTCATTTTTCGGTGTTGAAGTTGCATAACTGCTTCTCTTTTTAGTTGCATTTGTTCTTTTGCCATACGAGAGTCCCCCTATCTTATCTACTCTTTATAAGTATTCTTGATATAGCCACGATTTTCCTGCAATCTATCTATTTTTCATAGAGATACCATCGAATAATGTCGAAATGCATGGTATAATATCAGATGTTCAAAGGACTTTTAACTTATATTTGTACAGGAGAAACTATGAAACAACACATTGAACGATTATTATTAGTAATCCGGCCAAGGCTGCCACTTTTACTCCTTGCATTAATCCCTGTTCTGATCATGGAAATCTTGAGCCGCGGAAACTACATTGAAATGATGTCTTGGAGCTTCAAGCATATTCTAGAGCTTCTTTTCAACGAATGGATCGTAGTAAGCCTTCTCTTGTTATTCGTTGCCATCATCGGGCGCACTCGAATCGCGTATTGGGTGATTGGCGGTTTCCTGATCATTTTGGCCCTTATTAGTGGCGTAAAACTCAAAATACTTGGCGTGCCTTTGACGCCGTGGGATTTAGTAGTAGCAGGCGAAGCCTCCGATATGGTGAAGTATTTATCCAACATTTTGACTTTTAACGTTTTATCTGTCATTCTCCTGTTTCTTGTTGGCAGTTACTTCATCCTCTACCGTACAACCATGTTTATTAAAAAAGTAGCTTTAAAAGAACGGGCAATTCTTGCCGGAATTGGTTTAGTTATGTTTTTAGCTGTCTATACCGATCTACCACTGCCTGTTCAGAAGTGGTTTGGCATCGAGGCAGCTGTTTGGAATCAAGTGCAGAACACCAAAACAAACGGATATGCGTTAGCCACAGTTTTGAATACCAAAGCCATGTTCTCGGATCACCGGGAAGGCTATGATGATAAAGCTGTAGAAGCCATCGTGAATGCATCACCCACACCACCAGTGAAGGCTGGTGATTCTAACACAAAACCAATTAAACCGAACGTAATTGTTATTCTAAGTGAAGCTTTCTGGGATCCAACCATTATCCCTGGCGCGAAGTTCGACAAAGATCCAATTCCTTTCTTCCATAAACTACAGAAGACTGGAACGAGCGGAACGATGCTTTCACCTCAGTATGGCGGCGGAACAGCCAATGTTGAATTCGAAGTGCTTACAGGTAACTCCATGCGGTTCCTACCACAAGGTTCCATTGCCTATAATCAATATATTTCAAATGAAGTCGATTCATTAGCGAGTATTTATGCACGTCAAGGCTACACTTCGACTGCGATTAGCCCATTTTATAATTGGTACTTCAATAGTAATAAAATCTATCAAGATTTCGGCTTTTCCAAATATATTCCGATTGAGTATTTCAAACCGACCTATTCCGGTCCTTACATCGCAGATAGTGAAGTTGCTGCTAACATTATTCATGCAACTGAGCAAAGTGCAGGCTCTGATTTCGTGTTCGCGAACACGATGGAAAATCATTTTCATTTCTATCCAGGTAAATTCCCGAAAAACGAGTTTAATGTAACAGGCAACTTCTCCGCTTCTTCCGTGGGGATGCTTGAAACGTTGGCCCAAGGTATCAATGGGTCTGATAAGATGCTGAAGGAATTAGTGGAATACTATGAGAAAAAAGGCGAGCCTACAATTATTGCTTTCTGGGGCGATCATTTGCCAGCTCTTGGTGATGACTACGCAACGTATATAGACACGAAGTATATAAGCGGTAAAGATGATCCTGATTTCTTGAAAAAAATGTACAGCGTCCCGTTGGTCGTGTGGAATAATTTCGACGATGAGCGGAAAGACAATTTGAATATTAGCCCTTCTTTCTTAGGACCTTATCTAATCGAACTGTCGAGGCAACAAGGCAATTATTATACAAACTTCTTAACGGAATTGGCTAAAAAGTATCCAGTCATTCCGCCAAAGGATCATTTTGCTGAAATGAACATAAAAGAAGATGATCTCAAAAATTACGAAACTTTGCAATATGATATTCTTTTCGGTGATCGACACGCATACAAAAACTATTTAACACCGATTATTAATCCTAAATATATGCTCGGTTTCGGGCCAATCACGTTAGATAAAGTAGAAGCTGACTCACAAGATATATCTGGTCGCACGAGTTTAACACTTACGGTAACCGGAAATAATCTTCCCCCTCTGGGTTATGTAACTTTAAACGGCAAAGTAATACCGACGACTTGGAAAGACGAACATACAGCTACCGCGTTAGTTGAAGGTCCTTTACTCAAAACAGGCCTTTGGGACATCCAAGTACAAGTCAAAGACTCCAAAGAAACAATTGTAGGCAAATCGAACTCCGTATCCATTGATATTGGCGGTCGTTAAGAAGCATTGGAGGAAGCCCCTGATTCTCATACTTGAGGATTGGAGGCTTTTTCTTCATATCCTGCTGTTTGAGAAAAAATAAGAGCTCATCCCATGATGGGACGAGCTCTCGTGACTACCTCTATAAATTAAAGATTAATGATTTTACCCGTAGCTTCGGATTCAAATGCTGCAAGAATGACTTTCAAAGCTTGGTAACCCTCTTCACCAGAAATGCGAGGTGGTTTGTTATCTAGAATACTCGTAACAAATTCGTTGACAACACCGCTAGATGTTTGTTTCTCATTCGTTGCTACTTGACCCACTTTGTAACGCTCAACCGTACCGTTACGAAGCTCAACGATTACTTGATCGTTAGGGTCTGTATCAATTTTGATAACACCATTCTCACACCATAGAACTGTGGAGTTGTCTTGACCTTTGTAATACGTCCAGCTTGCTACTAGGGAACCCGTAGCTCCGCTTCTCATACGAAGCAAGCAAGTCGCGTTATCATCAACGTCAGTTCCCTCTTTGTGAAGGGTACCAACGAAAGCTGCTACTTGAGCAACTTCATCATCAAGCAACCAACGGATAAGATCTGACTTGTGTACGCCTAGATCGCCCATTGCGCCCATAATGGCTTCTTCCTTACGGAAGAACCAGCTCTCACGACCATCAATGCTCCAACCTTCAGGACCAGGGTGACCGAACGACGTACGGAATGTAAGAACTTTCCCAAGCTTACCTGACTCCAAGATTTCTTTCGCTTTCACATGTGGAGGCATTAGACGTTGGTTGTGACCAACCATCAAGAATACGCCATTTTTCTTCGCAGCTTCGATCATTGCCTCGGACTCAGCAGCTGTTGTAGCCATTGGCTTCTCAACAAGTACGTGTGCGCCAGCATTAGCCGCGGCAATGGAGATTTCAGCGTGAAGGTAGTTCGGTGTACATACGCTAACTGCATCAACTTTCTCAGCTTTCAACATATCAACATAGTTGCTGTATGCTTTACCGCCATGCAATTCAGCGTAGTGCTGTGCTCTTTCGATGATCGGATCAACGAATGCAACTAGCTCAACATTTGAATTGTTTGCGTATTCTGGGATATGTCTATGTTTGGAAATGGATCCACAGCCAATGACGGCTACTTTAATTTTACTCATGGGATAAATGCTCCTTCAATAATAAGAATAAATTAGTTATGAACGTTCAAATAATGCTCTTTAACCCAGTTAAAGCTGTTTTCGATACTCGTTAAAGGTGCCTTCTGGCAGTTATCTTGTTCTACAACAAGCCACTCTGCGCCAGCTTGCTCAGCAGCAACGATAACTTTATCTAAAGGAACATCGCCTAAGCCTAGCTCCAACGTAACTAGTTTACCATCAGCATCCTTCGTGAAATCTTTGAAATGCACCAAAGGAAGACGTCCTGCATATTTGGCAATGTATGCGAGCGGGTCTTGGCCTGCATATTGTACCCAACATACATCCATTTCGACTTTAATTGCATCGTTATTAGCATACATCGCGTCAAAAACGAACTCATCTTCCACTTTGTAATGGAATTCGAAGTCATGGTTGTGATAAAGGAATTGCAATCCTTGTTTTTGTGTCTCAACTGCAAGTCCCTGACACTCAGCAATTAGAGATTTCCATTGTTCAACATTCTCACGCTCTTCCGCACCAACATACGGACAAATCGCATAAGTAGCGCCGATTGTTTTCAAGTAGTCGATCTCACCTTGGAAATTATCACGGAATCTTTGCAAGCTAATGTGGCTTCCGAAAGCTTTCAATCCAAGCTCATCGAGCAAACCTTTAAGTTTATCTGCAGGCATGTCATAATAGCCAGCAAACTCAACACCCTCATATCCTAACTTCGCAACATGGCGAAGTGTACCTTCCATATCACGTGCCATATCATCTCTCAATGTGTACAATTGAAGTCCAATTCCTAAACGTCCCATTTGTTCTCCTCTTTTCTCATAGTGAAATCAATTATAGTAACCTTGGCCTTAGTATACGCGAGATTAGCCTATTATGACCATTCACGATATAATTAAAACATCTCTTATTTGGCTACGAAAGGCGAAATGACATGGAAGCTGAACTATTAACTTGTGGGTATTCTTTTCATATGGATCCGTTTTATAACAGTAATAAATCCGGACTGCTATATTATCTTTTTCGACTACAGACAGAAGGCAGTTGTGAAGCCCTTGTTGATGGCCGTATGATCCAGATAGAAGCAGGTCATCTGCTTTTGTATAAACCTGGCGATCCCTACGAGCTGAGAATCGAACAGGCAAAGACGCAACCTGATCAGAAAATCGCCAGCGGCGACTATTACTTATTTTGCAAGGGTGATTGGATTGATGCATGGTGGAAACGCAACAACAAACCAACTTGCATGCGCATTGACCTCGACCCCAGATTGATCTCACTTTGGCGGCAACTAAGTCTTGAGAAGCGCAGAATGGAAGATGAGAATCCCGAGCTAAGCGGTTATTTACTCCAAGCTCTGTGTCTTTATCTTGAACGTGCAGCAACTGAAACGGTGCAGGGGCGCCCTTTCACGGGCACTCGTATGAAACGATTTATTGAGGCACATGCTACTGCAGCGTTCAAAATTGAAGATGTCGCAGATCATGTAGGACTTAGTATCTCCCGAGCTGTCCATTTGTTCAAAGAATATTTTGGCAAAACAATGATCCAATATGCCACAGAAGTACGCCTATCCAGCGCCGTTGAGCGTATGCATGATAGCTCCATGTCCTTAGAACAAATTGCGCTTAGCTGTGGATTTGGCTCTTACCCTTACTTTCATCGTGCATTTAAACAACGTTTCGGTACGTCACCTAAAGCCTATAGACAAAACATGCAGCACACTTAACACGCTTTAGAAAATTAAATTCACACAATATTCAATTTTTCTACCTATTGTATGAAACATTTTCAGCCGCTAAATCGTATTATCTATATACGAAAATACATAGCAATCTCTTATTTGTCTTAAAATTGTAAAACTATTTTAAGGTTCTATTAATAATAATCCGATATGCTAGTACTATATCCAATTCTTAGGATGGTGGAACTCATGAAAATGTTTATAACGATTCATAACAAACCTGTACCCGTATACTCCGATGAGAAAAATAAAAAGAAGTTCAATTTACTGAAGTCAGCACTTGAGGCCAAAGTCACCAAAGGTAGAGCAACACTCAAGAAATGTCTGGATTCTATCATCAGCATCGAGATTGTCGGGTGCGAAGCGATTCTTCATTCATTGAATGAACGAGATTCGTTGGCACTATCACTTTACTAAAAAAAGCCTGAAATCCTTTGATGGATTTCAGGCTTTTTTTTGCTTATAAGTACTTCTGCTCTACAATGTTAAGATGATGCTGCGCATGACCTGCGATCACATAGGCAATGGCGCGGGCAGAAATAGAGAATGTATTCGCTGTCCCAAAGCGTGTCCATGCTGCTTCTGTAATTGTAGGCAACAGCGCCAACGTAGCTTGTCGCACCGCTTGGAAATCTTTCACCAAGTCAACTAAGGCCACATCATCGAAAGACGCATTGGCAATAAAAATATCTTGATCAAAGCCAGGTAAATCCGTCGTGTCCCCGCGAGCTATTCGCAGTAATCGATAGCTCATAATTCGCTCTGTATCCGTGATATGAGCCAGTACTTCCTTCAAACTCCACTTCTCTGGAGCATAACGTGATAACGCCTGTTCTTCCGTTAATTGTGAGAATAAGGATAGGAGTGCTTTTTCTTGATTGTTCAAAATGGATACATAGTCTCCTTCGGGCACCAGCCCGATATAACCCGTGTAGTAGGATGAATATTCGTCATGACTTGGTCGTTGCAGCATGTTAGAATTGTCTCCCTTCACTAATATGATAGTTTGAGTCTATCTATCATATCGCAAAATTCCCAAAAAATGAATCTCGCTTTCACTCTATTCACTTTGACCAACTTAAACACCCCATTCCCTGATTAGGAAATGGGGGGAGATCTATTACTGTTGCTTAGCGTTAAGCAGCCAGATTTTGCTCTGGAAGTCGTCTTGCAGACCAACGACAGGAATACCGGCGTATAACAGATGATCGCCGGGGAACAGCCCTTCTGCGCCTTCGATTTGATAATCGAAGTCAGGGTTGAGTCCTTTTAAGCGCAACGTCTTCAACGGCGCATAAGGTTGTGCAAGCACTCGGATGAACACAACCATAGCTTGTGTCTTGTCCTCGGAGACAATCATCCACGCGGTGTCGTTCCCCTCGAACGGGCTCAACAGGCGATACATATCGCCAAACTGAACAAGAGGTCGAAGTTGTTTGTAGTCGGCAACCTGACGTTTGACGAGCTCCTTCTCTTCTTCTGTGAACTTCGTCAGATCAAGCTCATAGCCGAAGTTACCCGACATAGCCACATGACCGCGAGTTTCCAGAGACGTGATGCGATGAACTTGATGATTAGGTACCGCAGATACATGCGATCCCATGGAACTTACAGGGTACACGATACTCGTCCCGTATTGGATTTTCAAACGGCATACAGCATCCGTATTATCGCTCGTCCATGTTTGCGGCATGTAATACAGAATACCTGGATCGAAACGTCCGCCACCACCGGAGCAGCTTTCAAACAAGATATGCGGGTATTCGGTCGTAATGGCTTCCATTACGCGATACAAGCCAAGCATGTAGCGATGCGCCGTTTCTCTTTGACGTTCAGGAGGCAAGGCAGCCGAGCCAATCTCCGTCATATTCCGATTCATATCCCATTTGACATAAGTGATCGGCGCACTGCTTAGAATTTTACGCAGCATGTCCATTACGCCATTACATACCTCTTCGCGTGAAAAATCAAGTATCAGCTGCCCACGACCTTCGGTACGCCGACGATCTGGTACATGCAAGCACCAATCTGGATGCTTACGGTACAAATCACTCTCTGGCGATACCATTTCAGGCTCAAACCATAAACCGAATTCCAGTCCTAGCTTGTTCACGCGTTCTACCAAATCTTCAAGTCCGTTAGGCAGTTTCGCCTTATCGACAACCCAATCTCCAAGTGAAGTCGTATCGTCATTTCTTTTGCCAAACCAACCATCATCCAATACGAACAGCTCAATACCAAGCTCTTTTCCGGCACGAGCAATACTCTCAATTTTATCTGCGTTAAAATCGAAATACGTCGCTTCCCAGTTGTTGACTAGGACAGGTCGTACACGATCACGGAATTCACCGCGGCAAAGTCGCGTACGATATAGGCGGTGATAGGATCTGGACATCTCACCAATCCCTTGGCCGGAGTACACCATAACAGCCTCAGGTGTTTGGAACTGTTGTCCTGGCTCTAGCAGCCAGCTGAAATCAAAAGGATTGATTCCGATGGAGACACGTGCAGTTGCAAAAGGATCGACTTCGGCGTGCGCTGCGAAATTCCCGCTGTATACGAGATTAAAACCATACACATCTCCGTAGTCTTCATTGGCATCTTTAGCAAGTAAAGCGACGAATGGATTATGGGAATGACTGCTCGATCCACGTCGGCTTTCAACCGTTAATTTCCCTGGAGCCAAGGCTCTTCTTTCAATATGACGCTCACGCGCCCAACTTCCTGAGAGCTGCAACAGATCCCAGTCAGCATGTGGAAAGTCTACATTCAAGCTTAATGCTCGCAATAACTTAAGTTCAGCAGTTCCCTCATTAATAAAACGAACAGAACGTGTGATAGCCGCATGATCGGCGAAAATCGTGTACGACAGAATGGCTCGCAAGCCAGCTACTTTGTCAACAAGCTCAATTTCAAGTGTTTCTGCTTCATGATCTGCTTCTACATAAGTAGATGGTAAGCCTTCTAGAACTGGCTTGCCTTGCACGATACGATGCTTGTCATAGACAAGCTCAGTAATCGTCGAACCATTAGGTTGTGCAACTTGATACGCCGGCTCACGGAAATCGCTTGTCCCATAAGCAGGGTATTCCTGTGGGAGTGTATCAAAAGAGATCGTTTTATTATCCTTAACCGGATTCGGGCTAAAAGAAGCTCGCTCCTTATATTGAATCACCGTACCGAGTTGACCAGATCGTATCGAGCGGCCCCAGTACACGTGGGCTGGATAGGAACCATTTATAAGCTGAATCACGTAGCTCATATGATTATTCTGTAAATGAAAAATACCTTGTACAGGTTCAAAAGAAATCGACATTATAAATCCCTCCTATTCTCTATTATCGTGTCCTGAAAGGAACAAAACTATGGAGAAACTACACCTACATATGGAGGAATGTCGTTTTTTAGCAAAAAATAGAACTAAGACCTCTAAATGGTCTCGGCTCTATTTTCATCAACATAGATCAATTAACCGTACTTATACGTCATCCCATGACCGCCCTTCGGATACACCCAATCGATGTTGTAAGAAGGACACGCAATGCGGCAGGTACCACATTCAATACAATTTTCAAATGCTACAGTCGTGATCTTAAGCTTTTTTTCCCATTCATACACATCAGAAGGACAGAAATAATTACAGTCCTTCGTCACACAATTCAAGCAGGTTTGTTTGTCTTTAATGACAAGGTGGGATTTATCATCGCATTTGTAACGAATGGTGAACAGTTTATCTGAAATATCACTTTGGCTCATCCGTTCATCGCCCTCCATCCCTTATAGCCCAGCTTCATCAAGTTGACCGTACCGCCTGCGGCATTCTTGATAAGCTTCATGGCCATTTTTTGCTTTTCTGCTTTCGTAATCCCATCCACGAGGAACATGTTGTACGCCGCTTCGTTTACAGCACGTGGCAGTCGATCGAACAATAATTCAGGATCCTGCTCTTTCAAAAATTGGTGCATTCCCTTGTACTTCTGTAAATCCTTGTGTACAAAGGATTCTTTGATTTTATTATCATAGAGGTGCATCGTTGGGGCTGTAAAATCCCCGCGAGCTTTCGCTTCGATAATAGCCTCTCCGGCCAAGCGGCCCGAGGTCATGGCGAGATTTGTCCCCTCCCTGTGGACAAAGTTAATCAACTGCGCGGCATCACCACAGACACACCAGCCGTCACCGGATAGGGTTGGGATTGAATGAAAGCCCCCTTCTGGAATGAGATGACCGGAATATTCCTTGGTCTCCCCGCCTTGGATCAACTTCCGAATCATCGGATGCTGTTTAACCGCATCAAGTACCGCGTATGGCTTCACCTTTTTATCCCGCAAATGGTTGACCATCACACCGACCCCTAGCGAGATCGTTTCTTTATTCGTGTAAAGAAAGCCCATCCCCGCCATTCCAAGCGAGGTTTCTCCCATAAATTCGATGGTGACACCTTCGTCTCCCTCAAGTCCAAAGCGGTCCTCAATCTTCTCTCGTGGCAGCGCAATTACCTCTTTGACAGCTAAAGACACCTCATCCGGCATCCATTCCCTATGAATCCCCATCGCTTTACCGAGCAAAGAGTTAACGCCATCGGCAATGACAACAACATCCGCATACAGATCGCCATCATCTCGGTCAGTTCGGACACCTACAACTTTATTACCTTCACGAATAACGTCCAGCGCGACGGTTTCGTAAATCGGGATCGCGCCTGCTGCTACCGCTTTTTCAGCGAACCACTGATCGAATTTGACACGCAGACCCGTGAAGCAATTGTAAGGCTCCTTATAGGCCTCATTGCGATGGCCAAACGTGACCATGGACTCTTTGCCCATCATCCAAATCCGCTGTTCAACAATATAGCGCTCCATCGGAAAATTCTTCTCCGTCCAAAACTCAGGAACAAGCTCCTCGATTTGCTTACGATAGAGAACACCGCCAAAAATATTCTTAGCGCCCGGAAACTCGCCTCTTTCAAGCAGAACAACTGATAACCCAGCTCGTGCCATTGTTAACGCCGCTGCCGCTCCAGCAGGACCACCGCCAACGACGATGGCGTCGAATTTTTCATTCATTTCGCTTCACTCCTTTCTCTCGCGAAAGTCGCCTCTGACTGCGTCTGTGTAGTGGATATCGAGGCATCAACCACTGAAGACGGGTGAATGCCGAAAAGCGTACGACGTTTCCTGAATTCCTCTGTAATCGCTGGAACAATTTTGAATAAATCCCCTACAAGACCGTAATGGGCGAATTGGAAAATAGGCGCTTTCTCATCTTTGTTGATCGCAACGACGACATCGGCATGACTCATTCCGACCGTGTGCTGCACGGCGCCAGAGATACCGATGGCGAAATAGAGCTTCGGCCGCACCGTGGCGCCCGTCTGCCCCACCTGATGCTCGTGGCTGATCCAGCCCGCATCAACGGCAGCGCGTGACGCGCCTACGACACCACCGAGCGCGTCCGCAAGCTCGGCGAGCAGCTTGAAAGCATCAGGCCCGCCAAGTCCGCGGCCTCCAGCAACGATAATCTCGCAGTCCTCGAGATTGAGCTTCCCTGTTTCGCGCAGGAACTCGAGCACCTGCGCATCAATTTCTTCTTCCCGCATCGTAGCTTCGATACGGATGATCTCGCCTTGGCGCTCCGCGTCCTTCGGCAGCGCCTGGAATACACCCGCACGCGCTGTCGCCATCTGCGGCCGGTACTGCTTACAGAGGATGGTAGCCATCATCTTCTCGGAGAAAGCCGGCCGGCTGGCCAGCAACAGCCGCGATGGCGGCGGCTCCACGTCGAGCTGCGTCGTGTCGGCCGTAAGCCCCGTGGGCAGGTGCGTTGCAATCGCACCTGCTAAGTCGCGACCTGTCGCTGTCGCGCCGAACAGCACGATCTCGGGCTTCGCATCCTCGATCAGCTTCAAGCAGACCCGGCTATAGGGCCGGGTCCTATAATTGCGAAGCTCCGCGGCTTCGCAGAGGTAAACCCGATCCGCGCCGTAGTGCACGGCTTCATCAGCTAGATGTGCGACATTCTCGCCGATGACGAGCGCCATGAGCGGCGCCTCCAGCTTTGCTGCCAGCTTTTTGCCTTCGCCTAACAGCTGCCAGGACACCTTTTTCGCGATGCCCTCGCGCTGCTCAACAACGATCAAAACCCCACGATACGCCGACCAGTCCGGCATTGTCGGATCCAACTGTTCTGTTTCTCTTGCCATCGTGTCATCCTCCGTTCCCATCTATCAAGCCCAATCTAATAGGCTCTGCATGTCCTTCGTCAATATCTTGTCGGCAAGCTGAGCCGCGCCAGCTTCTGGACTATCGAAAGTGATCATTTGCGTTTTAACCGCTTTGATCTCGGGCACCCATGTTTTGGCAACAATCGTTGGAGAACCTTTAAGTCCAATTTTTGCCCGCTCCAGATCGGGAAAATCCGCCGTCGTCCATACAGTTGGCTTATATCTAGCCGCTCGAATCATGCCCGGCAGTGATGCCCGTCGCACTTTATTCAGTTCTTTCAGTGCGGTGATTAACACCGGCATGCTTGTCTCAACCACTTCAATCCCGTCCTCTAGGAGTCGGTGCACGCGTACTTTACGGCTTTCTTCATCGACTTTAACCACCTTATTGACATAGGTAAGTTGCTCCAAATCCAATCGGCAAGCAACACCTGGGCCAACTTGTCCGGTATCACCATCTAACGTTTGTTTCCCGCAAAAAACGATGTCTACTTGCCCCCACGTCTCTGCAATTTTACGAATTGTGCGAGCAACAACATACGAGGTAGCAAGAGTATCCGCCCCAGCAAAACCACGATCCGTCACCAATACCGCATCATCGGCACCTAATGAAATACATTCCTTGAGTCCTTTTTCTGCTGGTGGCGGCCCCATAGTGACAACTGTAATGCGCGCACCTTGCTCATCCTTAATGCGCAATGCTTCTTCCAAGCCATGCATATCATAGAAATTCACAATGCTGGGAACACCTTGACGAATGAGCGTATTATTCTTGGGATCAATGCGAATTTCTCTAGAATCCGGAACTTGTTTAATACAGACGACAATATGCAGCATCTCTGCACCCTCCTATTTCTGCGAGGAACTGGCTTGCATGTTTGGACAACTGGCCTGAGTGGGCCTATCATCATTGTGAATTTTGTCACGTAAATGTCGATACGTAATCGCTTACAGAGCATTTTATGAGCTTTCGAACAAGCATAAAGATAAGAATCTAACACAGTATATGCGCAAAGGTGCTGAACTTGACTAAAGTCTTGAAAAAATTGAGATACATGCTCAAGTTCGACTGACTATTTCAATGAAAGGCATTTTCTGTGGTATCTACAAGTGGCTTGCCAGCCCTTAAGGACTTTCATTTAGCACACTAATGGGCAGTTCGCTCAATCAGCAAGAACCCCTTCGATTGACTATTTCAATGAAAGGCATTTTCTGTGGTATCTACAAGTGGCTTGCCAGCCCTTAAGGACTTTCATTTAGCACACTAATGGGCAGTTCGCTCAATCAGCAAGAACCCCTTCGACTGACTATTTCAATGAAAGGCATTTTCTGTGATATCTACAAGTGGCTTGCCAGCCCTTAAAGACTTTCATTTAGCACACTAATGGGCAGTTCGCTCAATCAGCAAGAACCCTTCGACTGACTATTTCAAAGAAAGGCATTTTCTGTGATATCTACAATTGGTATGAAGGTAATTCAAAAACTCACTATTTTACACTTAATAATTATTCTATTTTTGAAAAATCTAGCTCACCTCTTGCTCGAAAAGTCATAAATCCTTTTTCCAAAGAAGGCTTCTAGCTCCAGTTATTTATTGTAGATACCACAGAAAATGGTTTCTCTCGATAGATTAGGGAGGAGCACCGTCGGGTGCGTATATAGGGTTGCATGAGATGAGCTAGGTTTGGTGGATTATGTGGGGTGCGTGGGGTGGCGGGAAGTGCGTGGGGGTAAGTGGAGTGCGTGGAGTGCGTGAAGTGAGTGGAGTG
>NZ_JABMKY010000003.1:0-337807 GCF_013204845.1 Paenibacillus qinlingensis | reverse complement strand
GCGTGAAGTGCGTGAAGTGCGTGAAGTGCGTGAAGTGCGTGAAGTGCGTGAAGTGCGTGAAGTGCGTGAAGTGCGTGAAGTGCGTGAAGTGCGTGAAGTGCGTGAAGTGCGTGAAGTGCGTGAAGTGCGTGGAGTGCGTGAAGTGCGTGAAGTGCGTGAAGTGCGTGAAGTGCTTTGAGTACTTGGAGTGCGGGCCGTGGGGGCCGTGGAGTGAATTAATCGGGTGAGTAATTAAGTTAGCTGCTATGTTTTGATTACGTTATTGATTCGTAGAAAAAAACTGCCCACTGGCTTTTCAGCCATGTGGACAGTCTTTCAGATACCTAGTGGTCAAATTACAACTATACATTCACCTTGGTGTAGCGATTCGCCGGAACTGGTATACCGAGGTTTCCTCGAAGCGTATCTGCTTCATACTCTGTCCGATACAATCCGCGCTCCTGCAGGATCGGCACAACGTGATCGACGAAGTCGTCCAAACCTTTAGGTAAGGCAGCGGCGATGATAAAACCATCTGCGGCATTTTCTTCGAACCACGCTTGCACGCGATCAGCGACATATTCAGGTGTGCCTGTGAATTCGTTACGAGGCGTAGCCACGTTCAAAGCGACCTGGCGCAGTGTTAGGTTCTTCTCTTTGGCTGTTTGCTTAATTTTGTCGGTTCCGCTGCGGAAGCTATTGCTCCCGAAATCACCAAGTTCAGGGAAAGCTTCATCTAACGGATATTGTGAAAAATCGTGATGTTCGAAGAATCGGCCTAGGTAATCCAGCGCTTTGTCAATGGTGACGAGATTCGCGACTTCTTGATATTTGCGCTCAGCTTCTTCTTCTGTAAGTCCGATTATCGGGGCTATGCCCGGTAGAATCACTACTTCATCCGGATTACGACCTTCGGAGGCAGCTCGCTTTTTAATATCCGCATAGTAAGATTTCGCGTCATCAATCGACTCATGTCCTGCAAAAATCGCATCCGCTACTTTCGCTGCAAACGCACGGCCATCCTCTGAAGCGCCTGCTTGGAATATAACCGGCTGTCCTTGTCTTGAACGAGCGATATTCAACGGCCCTTGGACAGAGAAATATTCACCTTTGTGGTTCAATGTATGGAGCTTGCTTGGGTCAAAAAACACACCACTCTCTTTATCACGTACAAAAGCATCATCTTCCCACGAATCCCATAGTCCGCGTGTCACTTCCAAATATTCATTGGCGATCCGATAACGCTCGGGGTGAGATGGGTGCTCTGCTTTGCTATAGTTTTTCGCTGAACCTTCTAGTGGAGAGGTTACAACATTCCAACCAGAACGTCCGTCACTGATCAAATCAATGGAAGCAAATTGACGGGCAACTGTGAATGGTTCACTGTATGACGTCGACAATGTTCCCACCAGTCCAATGTGCGAGGTGACCGATGCTAATGCAGATAGAATGGTAATCGGCTCGAACCGATTCAGGAAATGGGGGATTGATTTTTCTGTAATGTATAAGCCATCCGCGATAAACACAAGATCGAATTTACCGGATTCGGCTTTCTGAGCTTGCCCTTTATAAAAACCAAAATTCACACTGGCATCCGTAATCGCCTCAGGATGTCTCCAACCTGACACATGGCCACCTACGCCATGAATGATAGCACCTAATTTGATTTGTTTTTGTTTAGCCATGGTTATCTCCGTCCTTTCACAATATCGCTGCAGTCTGAATCTGCAACCGATAGCTTTTCACGAGTATTTCACCTTTTTGGATATCCTTGTCATAGGCGCGTTCGAAACCCAAACGTTCATAAAGCTTCACAGCGGACTCCATCATATCCGAGGTGTGCAAATGAAGTGTAGCTGCACCTAACTCGGCAGCGCGTCGTACATTTTCTTTTATCAATGCGGTAGCGATTCCCTTGCCCCTGGCACTTGGCGAAACCGCTAGCAAACGAAGGATAGGCGACTCAATCTCAAGCTCTGGCGCTCCATAAGCCGCTTCGGAGGATTGAAACAACTGAGAGCTACCAACAACTTCATCGTCAATTAGTGCAATAATCCGCGCGATTGGCTTGCTACTATCCACAGATGCGATAATATTTTCTTTATATTGATCCCAACCTTCTGGTGGCAGTACTTCTTGATATTGACCATAGGCATCTTCTAGAACTTTTCGGATCGCTTCGCGGTCACCTTCATTGGCTTCCCGAATGTGAATTTCTTGTGCATCTGCCATACCGAACCCCTCCTATACGTGCGCTTCCAACGCATTCTTGATTCGTGCGATTTGTGCTAAATGAACCTGCACATGTGCGATAAAGGAGTTAACAACATCTATAAGTGTAAGTGTTTGACCTTTAAAATTAACGCCTGTTTTCTCCCAATCATCTGGAGATAATCGTCCGAATAGCTCATGGTTATACACGAGTAACGACTGAAATAAAACTAATATATCGGATGCTAAACCTTCATTGGCTTTGGCGCTGCTGACCCATGGATCTTGATCAAACGCTGGTAATATGGCCGATGCCCCCGAAATAATAGCACGGATTCGGAAGGAAACGACAATGTTATGGTCAGCCAAATGAGACAGAACCTCCGTTACGCTCCATTTATCCAGAGCCGGCTTCCAAACTAGTTGCCCTTCGCTCAGTCCCTGGATAGCTTCCAGGAGTTGTTGATGGGTATGCAAATAGAGGGATAAATCAGGAATTGTTGTACTCATATGGATACCTCCAATGGGTTGTCGGATGATAGGTCTTCTAAGGCTTTCTGAGCTAAAACAGCAAAATATTGCGCACTAATCGGTAACGCTCGTTCATCGATATCAAAAGCAGGATGATGCCACTCTTGCGGGCCGGATGTACCCATGAATACGAAAACTCCCGGAATTTTCTTCTGGTAGAAAGCAAAATCCTCGCCTGCTGGTGACGGTACAGGTGTAATGACATTCAGACCAGCTTGTTCTGCAGCTTCTTTCGCCAACAGCGCTAATTTCTTATCATTGAACACAGACGGTGGTCCTTTGATCCATCGAACAGCAGCCTTCGTTCCATAAGCAGCTGCTACACCATGCACAACCTGCTCCAATCGCTCGATAACAAGTTTGCGAACATTCTCATCAAATGTGCGCAATGTGCCATCTAGAATGGCTTTATCGGGAATCACATTCCAAGCAGTTCCGCTATGGATGCGCGTTACACTAATGACTGCACTTTGCAAGGAACTAACATTGCGGCTAACGATAGATTGAAGTGCGGTAATGATATGTGCACCCGTTACAATGGGATCGATACCAGCTTCTGGAACAGCCGCATGTGTGCCAAGTCCTTCAACTTCGATCACGAATCCGTCCGCTGCCGCCATCAAAGGCCCATCTTTAATCCCTATCGTCCCGACAGCAAGATCCGGTTTGTTATGCATGCCATAGATCGCCCGAACTCCTTCAAGCGCGCCGCTGCTTATAACCAACTCCGCACCTTGCGCCTTCTCTTCTGCTGGTTGAAAAATGAATCGAACTGTCCCCTTTAAATCACTCTCGTGTTGTTTGAGCAAGATCGCTGCGCCAAGTACTGCAGCCGTATGAAAATCATGACCGCAAGCATGCATTTTACCTGCTACCTGCGACGCGTATGGAAGCCCTGTATCCTCTTGGATCGGGAGGGCATCGATATCAGCCCGTATGGCAATAATTGGCCCATCTTGCAAGCCGCCGACCTCTGCAATTAGCCCCGTTTTCAAATGGAAATCGGCAATACGAATTCCCGCTTCAGTGAGCCAGCCAGCAATCGCAGCTGTTGTTTGTGTTTCCTCATGCGACAATTCAGGATGTTGATGTAAATGACGTCGGATATCCACCAGCTTCTGTGCCAAATCCGATGACGTCTGTTGAAAAGTTGTTGCACTCATTTCACATGCCTCCTTCGGACCTACACCAACAGTTCCGCGAATGCTTCACTCAGCAATTCAAAGGAACGCAGCCTTTTGCTAAAATCTTTCACGGATGTCGTTACGATAAATTCATCAATATTGTATTTCTGTTGAATCTCAAGCAATTTATGACGTACAGTCTCTTTGGTACCTTTCGTAATTTCTGCCTGCTTTTCTTCAACAGTAAATTTGGCCTGTGTTTGGCGACCATATTCCTCCGCTTGCTCTAACGTGCCGACGGTTAACGTCTTGCCATTTTCCAAATGAATTTTGACATTCTTGTATTCGCCTGCAAGCTCGACAGCTTCTTCTTCTGTATCCGCTACGATAAGCGAGAGTGCCAAGAGAAGCTTGGGTTGTGTTCCTTTTTGTGTATTAAAATGTTGATGATACGCTTCAAAAGCAGCCTCAGCAATCGCTTGATCCCCATTAATGAATTGGGCAAAAACATAAGGTAAACCAGCCTCCGCAGCCGATTGTGCGCTCGCCGCACTGGCTCCGAGGATATAAATATCCACAGGTACCATAGGTATTGGCGAGACTTTCAAGCCCTTCAAGGGATGTTCATCACGTAGTTGATTTGCCACAAATTGTTGAAGGTCCTCCAACTTATCTGACAAGGAAGCTGCTTCTGTAATGCCCTGCTGCAAAGCTTTCGTTGAACGAGGTAATCCACCTGGTGCGCGGCCAATGCCGAGATCCACTCTGCCTGGAGCGAGAGAAGCTAACACATTAAAGTTTTCAGCCACTTTATAGGGGCTATAATGCTGCAACATGATGCCGCCGGAACCGATGCGTATGCGCTCTGTTTTGGCCAGTAAATGAGAAATTAAGACTTCGGGTGAAGAACCCGCAACTTGCTCGGAATCGTGATGCTCAGATACCCAGAATCGGTTATAAGAGAGCGACTCCGCCTTCTGTACAAGCTCAATCGTATGCTGAAAAGCGTCATAGGCCGTTTCGCCTGGAAATACGACACTTTGATCTAAAATGCTAAGTTTAATCCCCATGTTCATACACTCCGTTTCCATAACTGAGTTGATGCTATATGTTGTAGCTCCATTCAGGCGTTATTCGCTTCAAGAATTGTTTCGTTCGTTCTTCTTTGGCATTGCCGAAAATTTCACTCGGCTTGCCTTCCTCTACAATGGCACCTTCATCCATAAAGACCACATGATTAGCAACTTCTCGGGCAAAGCCCATTTCATGCGTGACGATAATCATCGTGATTCCTTCCTTCGCAATCTTCTGAATCACGTCCAGCACTTCACCAACAAGTTCAGGATCGAGTGCGGATGTGGGCTCATCGAATAAGATGACTTCAGGATTCAGTGCTAGCGCACGAGCAATTCCTACACGTTGTTGCTGTCCGCCAGACAGTTGACTTGGATATGCGTCCAACTTACTTCCCAAACCCACTTTTTCCAGCACTTTTACGCTGGTCGTTCTTGCCAGTTCCTTCGATTGCTTTTGAACAATCACAAGGCCTTCCATGACGTTTTCAATTACTGTTTTATGTTTGAATAAATTGTAATGCTGGAACACCATCGCGGTTTTTTGCCTGAGCGCATGAATCTCACCTTTGCTCGGACGCTTGCAATTCACGGTGAAATTTCCGATCGTCACTTCGCCGAGATTCGGCTTTTCCAAATAGTTCAAGCAACGGAGCAGCGTTGTTTTACCTGAACCGCTGGGGCCAAGGATGCAGACAACTTCTCCTTTTTGCACGGTAAGGTTGATCCCTTTCAACACTTCGTTTTTACCAAACGATTTGGTGATATTCGTCAGTTGGATCATGATACGCCACCTCGGTTATACAGATTGATTCGTTTCTCTAGTAAGCCCGTGGCTCGTTCGATCAAGAAGGTGATCCCCCAGAACAGCAAGGCTGCTGCAATATAAGCTTCGAAAAATTTCCAATTTGTCGTAGCGACGATTTGCGCTTTGGCGTTGATTTCCACGACAGATACGGTAAAAGCAAGTGTAGAACCATGAAGCATGCCAATCAACGTATTGGATAAGTTCGGTAAACTTACGGCTAATGCTTGTGGCAAAATAATACGTCGCAGCGCCTGTGTTGTTGTCATCCCGATCGAATAGGCGGCTTCCATCTGCCCGCGATTAATGGCTACGATTCCCGATCTGACTACCTCCGAAAGATAAGCACCCGCGGTGATAGAGAAAGAAAGAAAAGCAAATCCAATCATGGGTATTGACACAGAACGGAAGCTCCAACCGAAAGTAACCGCAATCGAATCGATGATCATCGGCAATCCGAAATAGATAAGCAGCAGATGCATAAGCATCGGTGTACCGCGAACAAACGTCACATAAGCTGTTGCGATATAATGAATAAAAGGCACGCGGTATAATCGGATTAATGCTACGGATCCACCAATTAGGAATCCAAAAAAGACGGAAACTACAGTAATAATTAATGTAGTAGGCAGTGCAGAAAGCAATTGAACAAAAGCCGTCCATATGAACCCAGGGTCGATACTCATGCTTGGAAGCCCCCTTTATCCGGTTGCGAGGACCAGACACCTTTGAACCATCGGCGAGATAATGGCTCCCGTTCTTCCGTCACAAGCGGCTGCTCGTGCTGGAGCAAGCGTTTCTCCAAGTACATAAACAGCTTTTCCAGTCCAAAGCAGATGACGAAATAGATAATGGATAAGGAAATGTACGTTTCCATAAAATGTTGAGTGGCCGCTCCAAGCGTCTGAGCTTTCCCCATCAATTCCATCGCACCTAGTGAGAATGCCAATGAGGTATCCTTCAAGTTGGCAATAAGCAGGTTCGTAAAGTTGGGCAGCGAAATCGCCAGTGCTTGCGGCATAATAATGCGGGTAAAGGCCTGGTAGCCCGTCATGCCTACAGAATACGCAGCTTCCACTTGCCCTTTGTCTACGGCTTTGACCGCTGCTCGGATGACTTCAGAAATATAGGCACCAGAATGTAAAGCAAATGTGAGAATAACAAATGATAAGACTGGCGCTTTGGATACATCCACATGAATAGCCTTCAGCAATTCAGGTAAACCATAATAGATCAGAAATAACTGAATCAGAATCGGTGTTCCTCGGAAAAAGGAAACATAAATCTGAGATAACCTTTGCACAATCGGTATTTGATAAAGCCGGGGCAAGGCAATGAGAAATCCAAAGACAACCCCGAGCACCATTGAACAAACAACTATGAATAAGCTGATATGGATGTAGTTCAGTAATTTCGGCAGAAAATCAAATACATAGGTGATATCGAATTTGTTTGCCATAATGGCGATCTCACCTTTCTTAGAGTCATGGAATGCTTAGCTATTTCACATCGTCTTTCTTCGTAAAGTCTCCGCCCAACCATTGTGTACTCAACTTCGAGAGAGTACCGTCTGCTTTGACAGCTTTTAAAGCGACGTCAATTTTATCCGCAAGCTCTTGCCCGTCTTTATCATTTTTGCGGAATAAGAAACGCACTTCGGCTTCTTCGATGATAGGTCCGACTGTTTTCAATTTACTTTGTGGATCTACAAGTGGAAGCAAGAAATCCGCTCCAAGTGCTCCATCAGCACGCCCTGTTGTAAGCTGCGTAACCAAGTCGTTGGCTGCGCCGCTTTGATAGACAATTTTGATCGCATTGTCATTGGCTTTGTTATAGTTCTCCAGCAATGTTGCTTCTGCACTTGTAGCCGTCGTTAATGCTTTCTTGCCTTTCAAATCATCGATCGATTTCACAGTCGTGTTCTCTTTGGCTACGATGACTTTGGTTTTCCAATACGCATAAGGTTCGTTATTGAACAAATATTTCTGCTCACGCTCTTTGTTCTTCTCAATTTCATGTGCAACAAAATCAATTTTGTTCGTTTCCAAGCTAAGCAGCAGGTTAGCGAAGTCCATCGTTTTAAATTCAAATTCATATTCTGGTAACCGCTTGTCGAGCTCTTTCACTAATTCAATGTCGTAACCAGTTAGCTTGCCATCCTTATCTAGAAAGGCTACATTCGGGAATTGTGTCCCTGTGCCTACGATAATTTTCTTTACTTTCACAGGTGCAGCCGTTGCAGCCGCAGTGGCTGCTGGTGCTTTTGTAGCCTCTGCAGCAGCTTTTGGAGAAGCATTCGTTGTTTCGCTTTTCGATCCGCAGCCTACCGCTACCAAAGCTAATGCTAATGTTGTTACCGTAAGTGTTGTGAATTGTTTCATCGTGAACCCCTCCGAATTTTCTTTAGTATAATTCTTATAATTCCTACTTGTTTTGTATGAATTATTGCTATGCCTTTAATTTATCATCAAGTACTCAAACTGGATAATAGAGTTTTTCTATATGCATATCGAGAAGTTATATCGTATCCCGGATCGACTGAGCGATTCCTTTGCATAAATCTAACGCAGAATTGAAAAACAAGGCGTTCTCACCATTCAACACAATCATGTTCGTTTGCAGGGAAATGCCTGCTATTTCCGGAAACTGAATAGGGAACAGCTTCCCCTCCTTGACTTCCTGTTCGACACATAGACTAGGAAGAAACGCAATACCAACACGTCCAAGCACCAATTTCTTCGCCGTCTCCAACGTATCCGTCTGAAATTCAATGTTCGGCGGTTGCTTCATACTCGCAAATAGGCGGTGTATTCGCATCCAATCAAGAGATCCGCATTCAAAGAAAACAAGGGGATATTCACCTATCACATCAATCGGAATAGCTTCGTTCCCTATTAAGGGATGGCCTTCATAGACATATAGACGAATGGGATCTTCATAAGCTTTGGCTGAAAGGAGATTCGGGTGACTAATATTCCGTACAAAGCCGAAATCGAGCTCTCGATTCAGCACCTTATTAATGATCTCCTCGGACGAAGCCGTAGTCAGTTTATAGTTCACATCGGGATATTTCATCTTGAGCTTTGGGATAATGGTTGGGATGATATAGTTCGATACGGATACCGTACAACCCACGCGCAACTCGTTTGGCAGTGTACGTTTCTGCTTCAATTGAATTTTACTTTTCTGAAAAGTTTGCAAGAGCTGTTGGGCATAAGGAAGGAATTTCTTCCCATCATCCGTCAACGAAATCTGCTTCCCGATTCGCTCGAAAAGTCGGCAATCCAGCTCACGCTCCAGAGATTGTATGCGTGCTGTAACGGAGGGTTGTGATAAAAAAAGCACTTCCGCCGCTTTATTAAAGCTGCCATAATGAATAACATAGACGAAGGCTTCGATATTCTCAATGTTCAAAGCGAGCACCCCTTTCGCCAAAAAATGAAATAAAACTTATTATTCCGATTAGTTAACTTGGTTTTATATTAGAATAACTATAGATCAACCTCCAAAATGTGTCAAGACCAAAAAAAGCTGCTCCCTCTTTCCTTATGGGAGCAGCTTTTTCACATCTTCCAAACCTATTCAACTGTTTGTCGCAATCGCCTCGTTGATTCGCTCTCGCACTTCGAGCATCCATTCTGTGCTGCGCGGATAAACAGTGAACGTAAGAGGCTCTGTCAGGCCATCTTCAACTAAAGCAACTGTTCGCTCTTTGCCGATCAACGTCTCGAGCAATTGTAAAGCTCGTAAATCCTGAAGTGCTTCATGGAATACTTCCAACCGAATCGACTCAATTGGCCCCGCTTCACCCGGATAAACGACGAAACTGTCTCCTGAAGGGAACGCGTGCAAAGCATCTGTCACTTTAAACGGATCCAATTGTTTAATCGAATACTGAGAGTAATAGAAGTTGTATCCCCAATGCAGAAACCCTTCTATACCGAACTTGTACAACTGCAAGCCAATGATTCTATTGCGTGCTGAAGGCATGTTAAAGAAACGGTTCGATACTTCCTTGTACTGTACACAGCAGTAATAGGTCCATAAATCTGGGACTCCAGCCTCAAGGAAAGGCCCAATATGATCGTTCGAAGGAATCGGCTTCTGAACAATTCCCTGCTCGTAGAAGGAGATGTCCGTCAGTGCATCGATAATCGGGTAATTAGAAGGAAGGAGTTTCTGTACGAGATCACTGGCCTTTTTATACGTATCCAAGTTGGCTTGGGTAGGCTCATCCGACACATGAAAATAACTACAGGATGTGATGCCAAGACGACGGATGACTTTATCAAGTTCGGGTAAGAACTGCTCTAGAAAACGAGCATATTCCTCTCCCGAAGCATCTGTATCCCATCCGAAGATTCGCTGTTCGACGCCATTCAATGCAGCCATAATTTTCGGCGTATGCTTAGCCCCCCATTGGGTGAACAGATGCGAGAATTCAAAGTACTCAACACCTTTTTCCTGACAAAGTGTTACCCAACGCTCTAGCTTTGTAAACCCAAAAGCATACGCCGTGCTGCCATTGATCTTACCTTCTTCAACACTTACATCAATTAACTGTACGGTTGGGCGCTCAACACCAACCAAGGTATCTAGCGGCGGGGTAAAGATCGGTGTCAGAATCATATTGATACCATGTTTAACCGCAGTTTCTAGGAACTGCCCGATGCGCGACCAGTGCTCCTCACTGAATACAGGAATGTTGTAATGTGATGCCAGGCAGTCTGTATGAAACCATTCCGTATGGATAAGTTTCTGTTTCGGTAGTGTTGCTGCGAGTACAGTGAGTTCCAGCACTTCTTCACTTAACTTCTCCCCTTGTGGCGAAAGGAAGCCTACCTGCACGTTATACGTGCCCGCAAGAACAGATGAATCTAATTCAACATGGATCCAGACAGATCTCCATTGGCCAGGAAGTGCAGTTACAGTTGAATCCTCAACTGGATACAAGGGGTCTGGATACAACCCCGCCGTCGTCCGCAGAACGTGCTCATCATGGTCCGCATAGCAAGGCATTTCTGATGCAACGAGACCTACAGCACGAATGGTAAAAGGAAGGCCCAGTGTCGAATTGACTTCTACCTTAATGTCTTTCAATAGTTGGTTTGAGCGATAGGCAATTTGGAACGCAAAGTGCTCGCCTTTTAGTGCTGAAGCTTTTGAATAGACTGCATCTTGTGGGACCTCGTCTGCAAAAACTTTGGATAACGAGCTCAAGCAAATGGTTTGAAAAGTGACCGTTTTATCCATGTGAATACGCCCTCCTTCGATAGAAACCTTGAATGTGTCACTTAATCCCAATTTAAAGCTTGAAATGTCCCCGTTCGTGCAGATTCTTGCGCTTTGATACACATCAGAGCACTCATCAAACCGTCATCAAGTGTTGAGATGGAACTAGCCGTCCCCTTCATGATTTCTGTAAAATTATGTGCCAGTTTCTCATCACCGCCAAAATGATTATGGCCAGCACCGATCTCATATGTTTCCACCCGCGCCGTATGGTGCATATGCACTTTTACTATGCCTGTGTAGAAATCAAAATCTACCGTACCCTTGTACCCCATAAAGCGAGCCCCACGTGCTGCAGCACCATTTCGGATAAAGAAGTTTTGCGAATAGGACATATGCATACCGCTTTCATATTGAAACAGTGCACTTCCGGAATCTTCATTCCCCGTGTCTTCGGCGTAGCAGCAATACTGCCATGTTGGATCTAGCCCTTCTGCCTTATGAGCGGTACTCTCCAAGCAGGTGCGATTATCTTCACAATCGACACATTTAAGCCCAGCGGATTTATTCCCTTTGAAAATTTGTTTCGATGTCATCGCACAGACTGTAATCGGCCTTTGCCCAAGTATAGCTTGAATATAGTCAAGATCGTGCGTTGCTTTTTGGAGAAATAGCCCCCCGGTTTCTTCCTCGTTTCGGTACCAGCTTTGAAAATACACACGGCCATACGGCACATTATTAATCGCTTGGACATGTTCTACCGTGCCAATTTTACCTGATTGAATAATCTCCTTAACCAACTCCACAATAGAGGTTACGCGCAATGGGAAGGATACCACGACAGGCGATTTGGATGCCTCATATCCTTGTTTCAAACGAAGAAGATCTTCGTAGTTTGTAGCTACTGGCTTTTCGATATAAAGAGGCAGATCATGTTGTAACACTTTCAACCCCATTGTTGTATGGAGATTACAGCGAGTGCCAATCATAGCCCCGTCTAGCTGCTCCGTCTCCAGCATTTGTTCCGGTGTATCATAGTACTTAATGTGATCCCAGCCTTGCTCTAGTAACTTGGCTTTAATCTGATCTTTACGTACATCAACAATCGCTTCAATTCGGCAGTCCGCATCTGCCTTCAACACTTCTCTAATCACATGACTAATTCTAAGTCCATATCCAATTACGCCTATCTTCATGCTAGCTCCCCCTCGAACTTTGCGATACCTTGATTATAAAAGAAGGATGGAAGCTTTTCTTTGTCCTGAAAGCCGATTTTTTTGTAATTTCAGCTGTGTTATGATAGACCTATACGTATTGCATCGAAAGATCAGGAGTGACACCCATGACGATAAGCGAAACGAAAACGCCCGAGTATCACCGGACACATTTGAGGATGAGTCTGGTAATCCAAAAAGTCATTACGATGCATTACTTTGAGTTTGGTAAAGATTATTCCTTCAATGGGGAGAAGCACGATTTCTGGGAATTTCTCTATGTTGATCGCGGAGAAGTGGAAGTTCATGCGGATGATCAGCGTTATTTACTTAAGCAGGGATCCATTATCTTTCATAAACCCAACGAATTTCATAGCTTCTATGCGACCAAAGGAAAAGCCCCTAATTTAATCGTCATGACGTTCGACTGCCATTCGAAAGCCATGCAATTTTTTGAGCAAAAAGTGCTGCATTTAGAAGATGAGGAACGTAATTTACTGGCCCAAATCGTACGCGAAGGACAACAAGCCTTCGAATTTCCATTCGGTCATCCCCTTGTGCGCAGGCAAGATGCACCTGTGGGTAGTGAACAAATGATTCAAAGCTACCTAGAAATTCTCTTCGTGCGTCTGTTACGGAAATCTGTGCAAACGGAAGCCGATACCTCTCTCTCTACGGTCGCTAAGGAAAAGTCGGTCCATGATTTGACTAGCAGAGTCATGAGTTACATGGAGGCGCATATCGATGCACAGCTGACCTTAAACGAAATCAGTCAAGTGTTCTGTGTGGGTAAAACACAACTTAAGGATCTTTTCAAAAAACATACGAACTATGCACTTATGGAATACTTTGCCAAAATAAAAATCGATCGAGCCAAAATTCTAATTCGTGAAGAAACGTATAATTTCACTGAGATATCCAGGAAACTCGGCTTCAGCTCAGTTCACTATTTCTCCAAAGCTTTTAAGAAAGCAACCCTAATGAGTCCATCCGAGTATGCTAGAACGGTCAAATCCCGCATGTAAGCACTTATTCTACTTCATCGCACAAAAAAATCCCGAGAAACTGCAACTAGCAGTTCCTCGGGATTTGTCAGTTAGCTCACCTTTTTTACTCGTCTTCGTCTTCTTCCTCAATCTCATACGTGCACAGAAACCGCTCTACGCCCGGATATTTCTCACCAAGACTGCGAATCACGAATCCGACGTTACGATAAAATTGCACAGCTTCTTCATCCGTTTCCACTGTAATGCGAACCGGCTGCATATCATCAATAATTTCAAGCAGCATGCCGCGTCCGAAGCCTTCCCCTCTACTCTCAGGTTCAACAGCGAGGTGGCGAAGCGTCATTTCTTGCTTCTCGTTCAGCTCAAAACCGATGATGCCAACGGGTAAACCTTCCGACTCATAGGCAAATAACCATGTATTCTCATTATTTTCATATTGGCTGAGGGCTTCTTGCAGTGAATCGGGATCTGGAAACACGCTATAGCCCAGTAATTGTTGGATTTCACCTTCATGTAGGCGGGATTTCACATTTAATAACACGTACATTCACTTCTTTCTATATTCGTATATCTCTAATATTCTACTAATGCGTGCAGGCTGTCAACTCACGTCGATTAACATGCTATTTATCCTGACAATGGCTCTTTACGTACCGACCGAATGGCTAGTGGCACAGCGAATGCTACAATACTTGCTACTAATCCATAAACAAACATCCCATGAATGCCTGTGTAGAAGATGTCTGCTTTCGTTACAATCGAGCCCATCACCGTGACACTGACCGCCGTTCCGATGTTACGTGCGAATAGTTGCAGCGAGGTTGAAATCCCCTTTTGATGGGCCTCGACTAACTGTTGTGCACCGATTGTTGACACCGTAAACAGAAGTCCAAACGAGAGTCCGAGAATCGTAAGTGTGCTGAATACGTAACCGAACGAGGTACCTTCACGGATAAAAAATAGCAGAATGGCTGTGACGACAAGTAAAGCATTCCCCGTTAGCAGCAACGGCTTATAGCCGAAACGTATTACCCATTTCCCGCTCGGGATTGCGACAACCATCCACCCGATCGATGTGCCGAGCAGGGCAATGCCGCTTACAAATAGCGAATGACCTTGATTTTGCAAAAATAAGGGAATAAAACTGGACGTTCCGAAAAGAGCCGCACAGCTGAGAAATGAGCCGCCTATCATCAAAGCCACAGGCTTATTCCGCATTAATGTCATGGGAACAATCGGGGCAGCATGCCCTTTTTCATAGAAGAAAAATGCAATAAGCAGAACCACACCAACGGCACCATAGATGTAGGTATAGGAATGTACAACAGTAATTAGAAGTATGGACGATATCCCCGCGGCAAACAACAATGCACCCCAGTAGTCGATTACCGCTTTCTTCGGTTGATACACTTCTTTGTAAGGAAGCAAAGCTAGTAACGCAATGAGACATATCGGAACATTCACGAAGAAAATCCAGCGCCAGTTCAAATAGGTTACAAAAAACGTACCTAACGAAGGAGCTAAAATCGCCGATAATCCCCACATACCTGTGAAAAAGGCTTGAACCTTCCCACGCTGTTCCACGGGGTAGATATCTCCGGCAATAATAGATGGGAATGGCATCATTACCCCTGCGCCAATTCCTTGAATCGCCCTGAAAATAATGAGCTGCACCATACTATCTGCTAATCCGCAGAGGACGGAACCGCCAAGAAATAGGAGAATACCCGCGGCATATATCCGTTTGCGCCCAAATAAATCTGATAAACGCCCTGCTAAAGGGGCAAGTACCGTAGATAGCACCATATAAGAGGTAAACGCCCACGCATAAAGGCTGTTTCCACCAATGTCATTCACAATGATCGGCATCGTTGTATTAGCAATTGTCGTGTCCATTGACGCAACTAACATGGCCAGTACAATACTGACCATCACAGTAGTTCGATTACGCATGAATTGTCCTCCCTAAGCTGACTTTGACACATCTGTCCATTGTACCCCATTCCAGAATTGATGAATAGCAAGCGATTTACTCGGGATACAGACGAGTCTGGAAAATATATCTTTACAAATACCCTTTGCAGGTCTAAAATTAATCCAATATGTTTAGTGGGTAATGAAAAGAGGACATGACAACATGACTTTGAGTATTATTCTAATGGGTGTAATTGTTGGATTTCTGGTAGGAATGACAGGTGTTGGCGGTGCTTCCTTGCTGACTCCCATATTAATTTTAATTGGTATTCATCCTTCCATTGCTGTAGGAACTGACCTTCTTTATAATTCGATTACGAAGCTTTTCGGTACGATCCAGCATTGGCGGCAGAAAACGATCGACTTTAAACTTGTGAAAATGCTTGCCCTAGGCAGTATTCCAGGTGTCGTACTTGCCGTTGTGTTCCTGAAATTATTCGATTCTTTCTTCGATAATCAAGAAGTTATCATCAAGCACGCACTCGGTTATGTGTTGATTCTAGTAGCTTTTGCAACGTTGTTTAAGGTATTCTTCGGGCATCGACTGAAAGAAAATCGTTGGCAGCTCCAATCTTTAGAAGAGAAGCGTTGGTTAACAATTAGCATTGGCGCCGTTCTTGGCTTCATTGTTGGATTAACGTCCATTGGCTCAGGCTCCTTATATGCGATTGCTATGCTCTACTTTTTCAGAATGATTCCTGTACAGCTTGTGGGGACAGATATCGCGCATGCCTTCCTACTCTCCTCGACAGCAGGTATTCTACATGCCAGCATGGGGAATGTAAACTACACACTCGTCTTTAATCTTCTCATCGGTTCCATCCCTGGCGTACTCCTAGGCAGCATGCTCGCAACGAAAGCACCTACAACTGTACTTCGTACGATTATTGCCACCTTAGTATTAATTAGCGGCCTTAAATTAATTTAAAGTTGAAGCAGAGCCATAGGCTCTGCTTTTTTTGTATTCGAAGACTCGAATCCCCTGTCGGATTCTGCGGTTGCCTGGGAAATAACCGGTTTATTTCCGGCCGTCCCGTGCCTATTTTTCCATACAAATAGGCGTAAACCTACACCTTGAGACTAGTCTCTCTCATACCCTGTGAAGAACAACATGTGATCATAAAGGAGCGCTACTGCACATGCAGCGACTAATGTGTAAAGGGAAGATACATCGTGCGACTGTAACGGAAGCCGATTTGGATTATGTAGGCAGTATTACGATTGATGGGCTGCTGATGCGCAAGGCCAATATACATCCGTATGAAATGGTTCAAGTCACTAGTCTGCGCAATGCAACTCGTTGGAAAACGTATGCGATCCCTGCGCCAGATGGCTGTGGCAAAATCGGATTAAACGGCCCGCCTGCCCACCTCTTCTCTCCAGGAGACCTCGTGATCATTCTCAGTATGGGACTTATGGATGAAGAGGAGATTCGCACGCTCAAACCACAGGTCGTTTTCGTTGATAGTCATAATCAACTCCTTCAAGTGGAAGAACACGATCTCGTCATTCAAAGGCAAGAAGAGAAAGCGAATGAGTAATCTATCCACGAGCAAATGGACCAAACATAAAATACTGCGAAGATCAAAGAGACTGAATGCTCATCTGCCTGAAACGGAATGGTTGAGCGAGAACAGTTTCATGCGACTCATATCCAAATACGGTCAAGTCATCATTAAACCGACAGGCAGCTATGGCGGCAATGGTGTTATACAAGTAAGAAGTTCAGGAAACTCATCCTATGAGGTTCAAGATGGATCTAGAACTCGAACCTATGCAGATCAAGATGCCATTTCTACGTTTATCAAGAAAAAAGCAAACAACAGTACTATCGTTCAACAACGGATTCCTCTTGCAACCAAACATGGACGTCCCTTTGATCTTAGAGTTATGGTACAAAGACATCCGAAAGCGGACTGGCAAGTAACAGGCATGCTGGCCAAAGTAGCTGGCAAAGGCTACATTATCACTAATATTCGCAGGAGCGGCGGTCGCGTTGTCACCGTAGAGAAGGCTATACAGGGATCTGAGCTTCAGAACATGCAGACTTCCGCACTCCTTGCGGAGCTGCGTTCGGTTGCACTACTAGCAGCCGATCAGCTCGCTCCTTCCTATCGTTGGGTCAAAACAATGGGGATCGACATGGCCTTCGATAAGCAAGGACGTGTTTGGATTATCGAAGTGAATTTTGCCCCTATGCTCGAGTTATTCTTGAAGCTGCCTAATAAATCTGCCTACCATACAATCAAATCATTTCATGCACGTAGGAAGCAAACATGATCGCTCCTACTAGAGACGCTGAGGAGGTCCAGATATGAAACAATGGGAGCTGCATTGCTCACGATGTTCTGCAAAACTGCCCTTCCGCTATCAAGACATGAAATGCACATGCGGCGGCACTTTATTAGTTAATTATGATATTGAGCTCGTTGCACAAACTTTTACGAAATCATCCCTTGCGCTACGTTATCCTTCTATGTGGCGGTATCACGAACTACTTCCCATCCACGATCCGTCCCATATCGTTTCATTAGGTGAAGGTTGGACCCCTTTGCTGCGATTGCCAGATTGGGAGAACAAGCTATCACTAAAACGATTGTGGATCAAACGAGAAGAACAAAATCCAACAGGCAGCTTTAAATCAAGGGGATTTTCGGTGGCGGTTTCCTTATTGAAACAAGCTGGAGCAACGAAAGCTGCTGTTCCTTCCAACGGAAATGCAGCAAGCGCTTTAGCCGCATATGCAGGAAGAGCCGGCATTCAAGCGTTTGTTTTCATCCCGATGGACTGTCCCTCTCTCATAGTCGATGAATGCCCGATGTACGGAGCAACGACTATACTCGTTGATGGCTTTATTCATGATGCTGCCGCGATCATCGAGTCAGGCCGCACGGAACAAGGCTGGGTGAATGTCGGCACATTGAAAGAGCCTGGCCGTGTTGAAGGCAAAAAAACGATGGGATTTGAGCTCGCGGAGCAGTTGGACTGGACGTTCCCCGATGTGATCATCTATCCTACGGGCGGTGGTTCGGGCATTATTGGCATGTGGAAAGCATTCAAGGAATTGAAGGCGTTAGGCTTCATTCATTGCGACATGCCTCGATTCGTTTGTGTACAAGAAGAGGGCTGTCAGCCTATTGTGGATGGTTTGAATACATCATTGGGGGGATCACCCTCGAGTGTATGCAACACGGCTTCGCCGCCTGTTGGGGACAAAATTATTCCCAATCCAACAGGAATGCGCGTTCCCAATCCGCCGGATTTGGAACTGCTGCTGTCGATTGTCGAGCAAAGCGGTGGAACCGCCCTCGCGGTGTCTAAAGAGCAAATTGCCCAAGCCACGCATAGCTTAGGCTCGGAAGGTATTTCCTCTTCTCCCGAAGGCGCAGCAACATGGGCAGCGATGCTTGCCCTTAGTAGCAAAGGCTGGCTTCGCCCCACGGACTCTGTGGTACTATTTAACACTTCGCATGCGATGAAGTATGCAAAGCTTGGGACAAGTGCGGCTATTCCCATCATACGGACTTATGATGACTTTATGCTGTATCGGAACATCTAGCTTTGTTTGATGGTGGGTGCCAGAGATAGTCGATTTTTTCGACTATCCCACTGCCTTTTGCTTCCCTTGGGCTAGAGATAGTCGATTTTTTCGACTATTTCACTGCCTTTTGCTTCTCTTGGGCAGGAGATAGTCGATTTTTTCGACTATTTCACTGCCTTTTGCTTCTCTTGGGCTGGAGATAGTCGATTTTTTCGACTATCTCACTGCCTTTTGCTTCCCTTGGGCCTGAGTTAGTCGATTTTTTCGACTATCTCGGCGCCTTTCCCTCACTTGCTGCGATGCAAAAGTACTATGGCTTTTTCAGTGATCAGGAATTGCTTGCTCATTCCAAAAGAACTCATACTCCTTCTCAAACAAATCAATCGCCTCCTAAACAAATAAAAACGCCGCCAACTCCTATAAACAGGAGCTAGCGGCGTGTGCCTCAAGCATGAATCATTGCTATCTTATTGACCTAAATTATTTTCCTCATACAAACGGTACATCGCTTGAATCAACGGTTCTGCTGGATCACGATTCAATAAGTATAATGTCATTAAATATTGAAGCGGAAGTGCACAAGTATTGTTTCCATCTTCGACAGCAACAAAACCAGCTTCAAGTACCGGACCATGTTCCTCATGAAGCTCTAGATCTACGTAGATCTTCTGTTCAGGGAACTCCTCGCGAACGGCTGCCGCACAATAAGGAACAATATGCTTGTCCAACAGTTCTTTGGCTTCATCTTCGGATTGAGGCGGATTCGGAAGAAGATGACTCTCTTCGCTTCTCAACAAATCAACGAAGAATGAGGACATCCACAGACCTGCATTTGGATTGGTTTGGAAATTTCGCATAATTTCATTCAAGAAAAATCCGCAAGCTGTGGACTTCTCGTCTTTTTTGAGTGTAAAAGCAAACATCGGACCGTAGGTTGGGTTATTGCCAATTTGCCCATCGACTTCATACTCTGGGAATTGTTCTTTTACAATTTCTTGGATATGTTGGAACCATGTAATAATGACTTGGGCCTGATCACGTTCTGGATCATGTTCAATCTCTTCGGTTGCTTGTGTTTCGATATCTTTGTCTGTCATTGTCGTTATAGCCTCCTGAATCATTCTTAATGGCACGAATATTTCTATTGTAACGCATTTACGCCAGTTCAGAAAGTATATGTTGTAATTTACATGCCAGCATGCAATCTCAAGAAGCAACTAGCTTCATCATGAGGATACCGACCATCGCAATCGCTAAGCCGGATTGTTCTAGTTTCGAGAATTTATCCTTCAAAATAAATCGCGTATACAACAATACGATCAGTACATTCAGAGCGACAACCGCCGAAACCAATCCGGTAATTCCGTTCGCAAATCCATGAATGATAAGAATCATGCCCATGACATTCGTAATACCAACGCCCATCCCAAATAGGAACGTTTTGCGTTCTGTCCAAGCACTTACCCCTGATTGCTGCGCAGCGCCCATCTTCTTATCTTTCCACCACCAGATGGCGAAGCAAATCGTGCCTGTTGCGAACATAAAAAACAAGGTAGGAAATAATGACGCATGAACTAGCGTTGTCCATTTACTGGACAAGTCGTTGGCTGCAAATAAGAGGAGCGCGATCACACCCCAACCCGCACCTTGTAGGTTTTTCAAAGTAATGTCATTGGAATACCTGACGAATAAAATGCCAATGACAATTACAACAAAAGCAAACAGCTGAAGCAAGTTCAGCCGTTCACCCCAAAGAATATATGCAAATAGTACAACTACAACCGATGGTAATCCTGTCAAAATGGCAACTAAGGAAGCCTTACCGACGGCGAAGCCTTTAAACATGCTGGCATTGGCTCCAAAAGAGAACAATCCCATTTGAATCCCAATAAGCGCCGATATTTCCCATTCCGACTGCCACATTAAGGCACATGCTAAACTTACGACCGCACCCATAGCAAAGGTGCCGCAGAGCAGTACATTTCGATTCAGCGATTGCTGACTTGACCAATGATATAAAATTCCTCGCAGCCCAAAACATAGGGCCGCAAGGACGGAAAATAGTAACCACATGATGTTCGTTACCTCATTCTTTCTTTATTAAAAATATTGATTTATTTCTCTGTTAATCGGACTAATATCGCATCCCCGTTAGCGGATACTTTGACCTCAGCAAACTTGGCATTCTGTTCATACGTTCTTCCGGTGCCTTCTGGGATAAAGAAATTCTCGATACCATACTTAATTCCTTCATACCCTTCTCGTTCACCATTCAAGCGGACTTCATCAGGGGCAAGTTGTTCTCCAGCCTTATACTCCCTACGAAACTCATACACAGTTGAATCTCCATTTGGTGCTAGAACAACGGCTATTTTCCCTTTGGAAGTCCGTTCTTCTAGGTTATCTTGATAGATTGGAGGCTCTGAAATCGTATAGCGCAGACGAACATAATCCCCTTGAATCAAGGAACGTGGGTCCAACGGCTGCAACTGCAACTTGATCAGCTTCCCGTGACTGAGTAGATACTCACTCTTACCAATCTGCAAAGACATAGCCGCTATTTGAAGTAACACTAGTAAGGCTATAATCCAACGATTCGTACCATAACCAGTTTGCAGAAGCGAACCATCGTCTGGTTCAAGTCCCTTCTTCTTCTCAATCCATACTGTGATTCCTATGATCAGAATACCGATTATCGCGAAGCTAATGGATTTATGCAGAAGCTTCCACGCCAAATCGTAATATTTGTATACAAGGAAAGCGATCCAGAAGCCCATCGACCAATCAAATATCCATTTGATATGAAGCTTTCGACTTATCAGAACTGCCGCTAGAACAAGTACAAAGAATAGGACATTCGTAGTATAGTACCAGCCTGATTCTGTGATAAAGGTTAAAGAAAACAGTGCTAACAAGAAAGAAGGATAGCTGCTGTATAATACGGGCTCACGGAATGTTGATAGACGAATAACCTGACCACCAGCGAACAGCAGGAAGAGCAAACCAGCAAGAATACTAAGAACAGCAACGCCGCTGTTGTTCCAATCAAATAGGACAAAGGCTAAGATAATTATTGAAGCTAGGAAGAAAAGTATTCGTGTAATCAATCCCTGTAAAAATACAAAAGCCACAAGTGTTAAGGCTAAATAGATGAGCAGCATTAATGTTTTGTCTGTAACAACAGCAGCACCAGTACCCAACATGAGTCCGCTTATCAAAATCGTAAATCGAGCTAATACATTGAACCCTCGTGCGGCTAGCATCCCAATCACAGCTAGAAAACCATATCCGATTAAAATATTTGCAGGCTCATCAAACCCCAACACAACCGTCACGAGCCCAATCAGTGTGAAACTTCCTAAAAGGGAACCGATGATAATGACAGAAATCGTAAGCACACGTACGATCCACTTGGTGAAGTCTCCGTCGCCTTTGGTTGCCGTTGTTGATTCTACATCTGTTCCCGTTTCACTATTCTCAGCCGATGGCTTCCAAGCGCGCACATAGTTCATAAACATCACATTCGCACCGATAAACACGATAACGAACAACAAGCTCACAATAAAGAACAGTTCATTATGGTACTCAATAATCAATTCAACATACTTCGTAGTAATCGCGGCTGAAATCCAAAGCCCTGCGAACAGTAGATAGACTTTACTCTGTGTTCGATGTGCATATAGGACGGCTGCTGCCAGCGCTGCAATGAGCGGCAAGTTCATCCAAATCCCATAGTTCTCGAACATATGGGACACCGACATAATAACGAATATACAAAGTGTCGCTTGAAAGGTCACCCATTTGAGGAATGGGGAATGCAAGAGGCCCTTCTCAAACAAGACGAACAAGGCGCCGTTCACGATGGCAAGCCCTAACCAGATGACGAGTGTAGCTCCCTCGGCTTCGGAAAAACTCCCCCATTTGGGAAAGAAGAACAGTCCATAAGCGAGATGTCCAAGTATATAACTCAAGACATAATAGGGCTGCCACCTTGTAAGGATCGCATACAGAACAGCTGGTATAGACCACACTAGAAACAAACTATAACTATCCGCGTGTGAGTTGTAGGTTTGGCCGATCAACCCGACCCCAACTCCGAAAGAAATACAGCTGGCAAACAAGCTTAACTTACTTAGAAACTCTCTTCCAACCTGGCGGGAAAGCCAAACGGATAACCCGTAAAACCCTAATATAAGTACAAATATAGGAATAAATTTCTCTAATCGGTTCAACTTCTCCCAGTTAGATGCAAAGAAGTAACCAATAGCAGTTAAAAGAGCACTAGCCCCTAGAACATAACCAAGTTGGACCATGATTTTGTTGGAATTCATGCTGTTCATCTCCTCTCTTACTCTGCTTCTAATTCTACAGGAGATCACCGATTTGAGAAGTACTATCTATTCCTAGTACCTGATCTTTAGCCTATGGAAGAAATACGACCGTCCGCTTCGTTCTCTGCAGCATGACTTCCTTGTGAATGATGTACCAGTTGCTCATAAATGCCTTGACGTGCAAGCAACTCCGCGTGTGTGCCTTCTTCAACAATTTCCCCATGACTCATCACAATAATACGATCGGCATGCATAATGGTTGAGATTCGATGTGCGATCACAATGGACGTTCTTCCTTCAGCAACAATGTTCAAGGCCGTTTGAATCAGCTGCTCGGTTTGTGAATCCAAATTCGCCGTAGCCTCATCTAAGATAAGAACCTTGGGTTGGAATACGATAATACGTGCAAAAGAAATCAATTGCCGTTCACCTGCCGACAACCCGCTGCCCCTCTCGGAAATTCGAGAGTCATACCCGTCCTTCATCCGTGTTATGAGCGCATCCGCACCGACCAATTTGCAAGCTTCAATGACAGTCTCACGTGAAATCGATTGGTCAAACATCCTTACATTTTCAAAAATGCTGCCTGCATATAGATAAGGCTCTTGCTGGACCAAACCAATCGTTCGATGGAGATCTGTCTGTGAAATGTCCCTAATATCAATACCATCTAACCGTATAGCGCCTCCCTGCACGTCATAGAAACGGCAGAGTAGACTGATCAGAGAGCTTTTGCCCGCACCTGTGGTGCCTACAACACCAATCATTTCCCCAGGAGCGATATGTAAGTCCAAATCTTCAATGACCGCCGTATCCTTCTGATACCCGAAATGAACATGATCAAACTGAATGTCTCCTTGGACATTAACCAGCGGAATCAATTCTGAAACCTCTTTGTCCTTTACTTCCGGTTGCGACGCGAAAATATTCCAAATCCGACTCATGGATACTTGGGTAGATTGAAGTGTATTCCATTGCTGAGTGATGTTATTAATAGGCTGAAAAAACTGTCTAATATACGTAATAAACGCGTAAAGCACACCAAACTCGATCGCTTTATCGAAGACAGCAATACCGCCCACCCAAGTAATAAAAGCGATCGATAAGTTCCCCAATATGTCAAAAGAGCGGTTAAATAACACACTAGTTCGGATCTCTCTTAGATTGGCTCTGAAATACCCAGTGTTCTTATCCGTAAAGCGACTCATTTGCTCCTTCTCTTGATGGAACGCTTGAATAAGGTGCATACCTGATAAGTTTTCAGCTGTGAACGCTACCATTTGCGATAACTTGGATCGTGAGAGCTGATACGTTTTGCGCATATATGTACGGAAACCTACCGCGATGAGAACAATGATAGGAATGACGATCATGCTATATAACGTTAGCATTGGATCCAAATGATACATGAGCACGATAATAAAAATCAACGTCATGCTGTCACGAACTAAGCTTAGGAGCACTTGTGTGAAAAACTGATTCAACGTTTCCGTATCGCTGGACACATGTGTGATCAGACTTCCGCTCGGCGTTTTGTCATAATACGACATCGATTGCCTGAAAATATGTTGAAATAAATCCTTCCGGATTTTGGCTACAATGCTCTGACCTGCGAATTGCAGCAAATTATTTTGAATGTAACTGAAAAACATGCTTGAGATGGATAATCCCCCGTACAGCAAGCAAATCATGATCAGTGCGCTGAAATCATTTTTCCCGATCATGAGATTATCGTCGATCGCAATTTTGACCAAATAAGGTTGAAATAGATCTGCCGCGATACCTAACAAGGCGCATACGACAACAGCAGCAAATGTGAGCTTGTGCGGTTTGGCGTACACAGCTAACGAACGAAAGGAAGCTTTCGATTGACTCTGGTCTTGTGGACGTTTATTCCGCTTGAACATCGTCGTTACCTCCTTCTTGAATAGCATACAGCTCCGCGTATAAACCGTCTTGGGCTAACAGTTGATGATGGGTGCCCCGCTGAACAATTCTTCCTTCATGCAGCACGATGATTTCATCGGTGTGCTTAAGAGCAGAGATCCGATGTGCAATCCAGATCGTCGTCTTATTCGTTCTTTCTTTCCTAATCGCATCAATAATGTGCTTTTCTGTTACCGAATCTACCGCACTGACGCTATCATCTAGAATCATCAAAGGAGAATCTTTAATAATTCCTCTTGCTAAGCTCGTTCGCTGACGTTGACCACCTGACAAGGTTACCCCGCGTTCACCTAGCTTCGTCTCAAACTTTTCTGGAAATGACACAATGCTGGACAATATTTGTGCTTTATTGGCAGCACGTTCCACTTGTTCTATAGAGGATTCCCTTTTGAAGAAGGCAATATTATCCCGAATGGATGTACTGAACAAAAAGCCCTCTTGTGGCACGTAAGCGATTTGATTCCGCAGACTTTCAAGCGTCACATCACGGATATCACTCTCTCCGATCCAAACTGTTCCTTCGGGCGGATCGTAGATTCGCAGCATGATTTTCATCAACGTGGATTTCCCACTGCCCGTTTTGCCAATAATACCGATCGATTTCCCTGGTTCAATGGTCAGTGAGATATCATGAAGCACTTCATCCTCATCATCCGGATAAGCAAATGACAGATGCTCGATACGAATCTCTTCCTGATCTAGGTGTGTTGGCTGAGCAAGCTCATTCTGTTTAATGTCGGATTCCTTCGCTAATAGTTCATTGACTCGCTCTAAAGAAGCTCGTGAACGCTGCAGCGCATTAATGACACGCCCAATTTGCTGTAAGGGATTCACCATCATCCGAATATACAACGTTAACTCAACGAAATGACCAATCGTAATACGGCCATGAATCGTCAAATAGCCCCCGAAGGCAATCGCAATAATTAGCGATACCGCACCCAGAAACGGAATTAGCGCTTCAAATAACGAGGAAAGTCGGACTAACCGAAGCTGATTGTCACGAATCCGATCGACCGTTTCGCTAAATCTGCTAATCATGATGGGTTCTACTGCGAATTTCTTCGCAACACGGATGCCTCCAAACTGCTCTTCGGCTGACTCCGTCATCGTTCCTAATGCTTCCTGAACTTGTAAGGAACGCTGTTTAATGACTGGCTGGAACTTAGCCGATAACACAGGAATGAGTAATAAGGGCACGATACAGATCAGAATGACGTACAACGGAATGGAGCTAAATAACATTGAAACAATCGCAGCCGCAATTAAGATGACCGAGTTCACAATCTGGTTGATCCCCAAGGAGATGGACTCTCGAATAACGGTCACATCATTCATCACATAACTCAGCAGTTTACCGACGCCATTTTGAGAATAAAAAGTTGCTCCGAGCCGGGTAAAATGATCGAATAACCGATTTCTCGTTTCGAACTCGAAACGCCGACCGCTCCGCATAATCATGTATTGTCCAATCGCGCACAATACGCCAAAGGTCACGCCAATTACTAGCAGCTGCACGCTGTACTGTGCAATTAAACTTTTACTTAGTCCACCCTTCTGGAGCTGGTCCGTAAACATGCCTAACAATTTGGGATAGTACGAGTGAACAATATTCCCTACCGAAATCAAGAGTGCGGCGATCACATACACCGGCCAATTCTTAAGCAAGAAATCAACCAATAACCGTGTAGGCTTCAAAACGACATCACTTCCCATTACAATTTTGACTCGCTTGTAAGTCTTTCTCCATGTATTAAAAACGTCCGATCCATGCATTTCCCAGTATACGCCTATTGAGTACTACTTCCTATATCAGATATTGACGTTATAATAAGAGAAGTCGTCATAAATTTACATAGACCTATAGGAGGTGCAGGATCATGGACTTTATTTTAGATCGAATCGAAAATAAAATTGAGTTTTTTCAGGCTTATGATTTAAAAACGCTTGAAAAGAAAATCAATGATCAAGTCGACAACAACAAGGCGCTAATGCTCGATGTTTATGCCATCCAGCACAACATCGTATTCGACCCGAATGCGGGGAAGATGCTATATAGCGCTGTTGTTCATTTCAAAGTGAAATAGCATGACGATGAAGCGCATCATTACGGAATCGGGTGGCCACTTATATTTCGTTCCCGAACTGCCCATTTATGTAAATCGTGTTCATGAATCCTTCGACTTGCAACAGCATACCCATGATTTCATTGAAATCAGCTATGTGGCAGAAGGCAGAGGTTCCCATTATATAGAAAATGTCAGTATGAATGTTACGAAAGGCGACCTCTTCTTCCTGCCTGTTGGCATATCCCATGTGTTTCGTCCCGCATCTACGAATCAGAACAAACCGCTCATCGTGTATAACTGTATTTTCACGCAGGCATGGATGAACCAATTACTTCAGCATGCAGTGACAATGGGAGAGCAAGAAATTCCACTATTTTTCCAAAAAGCAACCGATCCTCATGACGGTGTAGACTTCCTATCATTTCATGAACAAAATGGTGAATTTCAACCGTTGTTTGAACGATTACATTTCGAGTATAAAGCTAGGCGTACTGGTTTTATTACTGTTATGCAGTCGTGTGTTGAGCAATTGTTCGTCTATATGCATCGCGCGAAGTTTGATCGGCTCCCTCAAGTTCCTCAAACTAGTATGAACAGCATCGAAAATTTGCTGACTTATATTCGAATGAATTGCAGCAATCCGATCACGCTTGTCGAGGCAGCTGCAAAGCTTTCATTGAGTGAACGCCAGCTCCAACGGCAATTGAAAAAGCTCACAGGTATGAGCTTCACCACGTATGTGCAGCATGCCCGGTTGGAAGCGTGTTGCCAGTATTTACGCGAGTCTTCCGATAAAATTAGCGATATTGCTGCTCTTGTCGGCTATCAAGACATGAAATTCTTCAATCAGCTTTTCAAAAAAATGATCGGTGTCACGCCAAGACAATATCGTCAGCAGCAAGCTGAGCGCAAAAAACCACTCACATCAATTGAATGAGAGTGGTTTTTAATTTGTTAAAGATCCGACATAAATTGGAAAGTCAAATCACCGAAACCTGGCAATCCTTCATGTCCGAAATCAGGGAAGATTTCTAGTTTTTTGTTTGCAGTGATTTTATTGTAAGCAGCAAATTGGGTAGACGGCGGGCATACAGTGTCCATGAGACCTACGGCCATCATCACATCGCCCTGAATACGATTAGCTAGGTATTGAATATCAATGTAGCCCAATTTCGTGAAATATTCTTCCTCACGTTTGTGCTGTGGGTCATGACGACGGAAGAAGTCTTTCAACTCTTGGTAGGCATCTTTCGCCAAATCCATCTCCCATACGCGCTTATAGTCACTTAGGAACGGATAGACGGGTGCTAGTTTCTTGATTCGTGGCTCAAGCGCTGCACATGCAATCGTTAAAGCTCCGCCTTGCGAACCTCCCATTGCACCTACACGTGCAGGGTCAACTTCAGGCATATTCATCGCAATACCAGCAAGCTGTGCAGTATCTAAGAAAATATCACGGAATAAGAGCTGATCCGGGTGATCGTCCAATCCACGTACAATGTGTCCTTTTAGGGTCGTTCCTTTGGTTCCGCCAACATCTTCCGAGAATCCACCTTGACCACGACAATCCATGGAGAAGAAGGAATAGCCAAGTGCTGCGTAAGAAAGTTTATCGTTCCAATCACCAGAATTACCGGAGTACCCGTGGAATTGAACAATCGCTGGATGGGGTTCGGTCACGTTCTTCGGACGAATGTATTTCGCGTAAATGCGAGCACCCTTTACACCTGTGAAATACAGGTCGAAGCAGTCCGCATATGGTACTTGAAATTCACTTGGGCGAAGCTCGATTTGGGGATCTACCGCCTTCATTTCAGCGATTGCGCGTTCCCAGTACGCATCAAAATCTTCGGGTCTTGGATTTCGTCCTTCGTACGTGTGTAGCTTTTCTAAAGGATAATCAATTGCAGGCATGTGTCCATCCTCATTTCCATGATTTTATGCGACCGTATAGGAAGTGAAATCTATCTTTTCACCATCAATTAGTGGACCGATTTCCTCCGCTCGATCGCCGCTTAACAACAACGTGTGATTAGATAAGGAAGTATATGTAATCGTGTTATTTGCACCGTATGTAGGTTGCTTGTCTTCCATCATTTGAGCAAAATGGTAAACATCGCGAATGCCGAGTGACTCTGCATTGGCTCTGTCAAGGCACTCAACGACGACTGCATTCGTTCTCCCCCGACTCGTTACAAAACAACGATCCTCCAGAACCTCACGACGATACGGTTGCTGGATGTATACAGCCATCAAGGCGTTGCCTACCCGTCCAAAAATACCACTTGGTGACTCGATCCACTCACCTAGCGGCAAGCACCCTTTGATATAGTCAGGCTGGTTCTCTGGTACAGAATAAGAAGCCATAATCACATTTTTATGAAAAAGCACTTCTGTGTATTCGCTCTGATGGCGCAAATCTCCTTCTGGCTGCTCCAAATCCGGATGGAAAAAATAAACATGATTCACACCTTGCACATGATCTAACGGGAACGCAACATCCCAGCGATGCTGTTCGTTGTCGAACTCACGAATTCGTTCCCATATACCGCCCATTGCAAAGCTTTCTGTGAAGTATACATAACTATGGAGATGATCACTCTCATGCTGGGCTTGACCGATTTGTTTAGGAGTTTGTCGTTTAATCTCGACGGGTACTGGTGACCGATGCAAGGCAACTTGAATGGATTCTGCTGGAGCTTCATAAGCAAGGAATCCCGCATATTCGGTTCTTGGCATGTGAGCCGGCAGCTCGAAGTCCCCAAATTGCACATAATCGTGCAGCACATTCGTATCCTTAGGCATATCATGCGGCCAAATCCGCGCGTGTGGACCTACCCAGGCACCACCTAAGTAGAACGTTGCGCGTTCGCTCCATAAATAGTCCAGCATGCGAGCAAGCTCGCTGCGGATGGCAGTATCTTGAATCAACTGCCACGCACAAGTGAACGCCTGCACCCAATGCCAGAACCATGGAAGTCCGCCGTATTCCGTCATTCCATTGGCAATTACTCGTTTGAGTGTCAATTGCAGACTTTCGTACCCATCTTGGACTAAAGCGGCATCTTCATACCGTTGTCCGAAAATTAGCTTCGCAGCCGTATATTTCGCTTCGTGATGACCATAACTTGTTAGCGGTTTCCGATAAAAGTTGCTCTCGTAAATATGACGAAGTGTTGTATCAAAAGCCACGCGGAGGGCTTCACTCAACTGCTCTTGATAGCGCTGAGCAAAATAAACCATCAAGCTCCCCATGAGCTCTACTGGCAATGTATTCTTAGATGCCTCTTGAGGCGTTGGTCTTAAGTTGAGTGGCCAATGACCATAAGTGCTACTAGCTGGATCTTGATCTTGAATCTCAAGTAGATGGAGGAGAACACGTTCTGCTTTCTCCTTCGCCTCTTTGCGATCGCCATCGAAAGCAATCGTGGAATCCACAGAAGCAGCGAAAAGATATGATGCGTAATAGAAATTGTCACGCACGTCCCCTTCAAAAAGAAAACCGTTGCTCAGAACGGGCTGTTTATAGGCTGCATGTGCAATATTGGCAATAATCTCGTCTTGGCGTTGCTGTATCGTAGTCAATTTGTCATCTCCTATTGAGGTACATATGAAGCTTATTTGTTTCAGTATCTAATTCAAAGAAAAAATCCTCCAATTGAAACGTTTCACTTCACCAATTTTATATGTTAATAAATGTAGCGTCAATGCGAATTTAAGGGGATTGCTGGTTGGGTTGGGTTGCTTACACTTCTTCAAGAGGCTCCCTTTCGTCTCCTGAGCTTGCGCAAACAGATTAACTGGATAATGTACAGCTATTTCGCTTAAATCCCCCCGAAAAATCGGATTAGATGTAAAAAATGCAGTTAATTTCTTCACTATTCCTCAATTAGGATAAATCAGCTGAAATTAACTTCAGAAAATCCATCTAATTTCCATTTCAACAGAATTCCCCAAGAACTAACTGTATAAAATCCATCTATATCTATCCCCGAACGTACAAAACTAATTTAAACACTTCCCTCTCATCTCTTAGTCTACGAAAGCATATCGTCACTTCCATCATCCATTTCATTTTGATGTCAACCATCTCCTGCCCATGAAAAAGAACCTCCGCAATCCTGCGGAGGCCCTCCAACTTGTTTTATCGAATTAGCGAATAAATATCCGTGTACGCATACCCATGAGCCTCAGCGACCGCTTGATACGTGACATGACCTCGTGCCACATTAATCCCCTTGGCGATGGCTTTGTTGTCGAGAGCAGCACGCGCGAAGCCTTTCCCCGCGATTTGCAGACCATAGCTGGTCGTGACATTCGTCAACGCCAATGTAGAGGTGCGCGCCACGGCTCCCGGCATATTGGCTACCGCATAATGGATGACTCCATGCTTCACATAGGTAGGCTGATCGTGGGTCGTAATGCGGTCGATTGTCTCGATCGATCCCCCCTGATCAATGGCAACGTCGATGATTACACTGCCTGCACTCATCGTTCTTACCATCTCCTCGGTCACGAGCCGAGGTGCGCGAGCACCAGGAATCAGTACCGCCCCAACAACGAGATCCGCACGTCGTACGACCTCAGCGATGTTATAGGGATTGGACATGACCGTTTTCACTCGGCCCTGAAATTGATCGTCCAATTGACGAAGTCGGTCGGCATTCAAGTCAATGATTGTCACGTCAGCACCGAGGCCGATGGCCATTTTGGCCGCATTAGCTCCGACAATACCGCCACCAATCACAGCTACTTTGCCCGGCTCAACGCCAGGGACACCACCGAGCAGAATGCCTTTGCCACCGTGAGCCTTCTCTAGAAAATGAGCACCGATCTGCACAGACATGCGTCCAGCCACTTCACTCATCGGCGTTAGGAGCGGTAAACTGCCGTTATCGAGCTGGATCGTTTCATAGGCGATAGCTGTTACATTTTGACTAACAAGGGCATACGTTAATTCCGCTTCAGGAGCAAGATGCAGATACGTGTACAATATCAATCCATCATGAAAGTAGCCATATTCCTCAGGCAGAGGTTCTTTCACTTTGACGACCATCTCCGATGACCATACCTCCGCTGCGGTTGCAACGATCGTCGCACCTGCCACCTCATAATCTTCATCTGTGAAACCAATGCTGTATCCTGCCAACGTTTCAACCCGTACTTCATGTCCTGCCTGTTTGTATGAAAGCACCGAGCTCGGTGTCATGCCAACGCGAAACTCATTATTTTTAATTTCTTTAGGAACGCCGATAATCATGCCCCATCAACCTCTCTTGAGGACCCCCTAACGCAAGGATCGCTCTCTACTTGTCTCCAAGTATAAGAGAGAATCTGGATCATGCCATTAGACAATTTGTCAAAATACTTCTGCTTTTCTTTTCACAATTTCTTCTCTGGATGAAGCAGCTGATAGGCTCTGATTCCTACTTGCAGCGCCAATCTTTTCTCAGGAAGCATATAATCAGCGCCAAGCAGCTCTTCTATTTTGTCCAATCGATAATAGAGAGATTGTCTCACGATAAAAAGTTGCCCAGCAGCGATTTGCTTCGACCCATCATGGTCAAGATACACTTTAAGCGTTCGCAGCAGCTCGCTGCCTTTCTGGCTATCGTGATCAATAATCGGACCAAGATAGGATCGCACGAATGACGCTAGAACTCCTTTGTCACCGATATGAAATAACAGCTCAAATACGCCGAGCTCATCATAAAACATCACATTCTTCTGCTGCAGCGTAACGGTTAATGACAACGCCTGGAGTGCCTCTTGGTAGCTGCGATGCGCATTCAAGAGTCTTTGTATTGGCTGGCCAATACCAGTCTTCAATCGGGTCCCTGCGTGATCCTTTATCCCTTGAAGCGACTCAAGCACATGCTGCAAGCGCTCCTTCGCTGGCTTATTAGGAGCTTTATCGAAGGCTAGAACGACAAGTCTGTTATGTTTTAACGTAATTAAGGGATAGAAGTGCTGCCCCTCAAAAATCGATCTAGCCGCAAGCGACAAATGCAGCCCTGTAGATTCAATCCCATCATCTTCCAAGGTCTGGCCTTCTTCTTGCTCCTGCTCAAATTCGATCAAAACGACTTGATAGGTTAATACATTGAGACGTTTAAATTCAGCACCGATCAGATCCTTGATCTGCTCCTCCTCTAGAATGCGCATATGAAGCAGATCATCCACCCACAGGGTTTGCGAATACAATTTTCTTTCTTCCATGTACCGTTTCCGCAACAAATCCTGTGCAATAGACAGGGAGGCTGAATCTAGAATTAAATACTCATATTCCAGCGGCTTACGATCAAGTACTAGCAGAATGTGTGCCCAAGTTTTGCCCATAGCTCCAACAGGCTGAACGATAACGGATTGGCCTTCTATGTCTTCAAAATACAACCCTGCCCCTGTTTCATCATATCCAGTTTCTGTACTTCTGCTTGCTAGGAAAGCCAGCCATTGCCCTGACTCCCGTTTACCAAGCGGCGGAGTGAATTTCGGCCCAGCATCGACTGGCACATAAATAACTTGACCTTTGGTGCTGCTTTGCAATAAAGCAAGCACGTGTGTGACACCTTGGGAGGTCAATGTCATGCGATGGAATTCGCGCGATATTTTCTCCAAATCCTGAAGTGCTTTGTGATGCTGATTGATAACATGAGCATGGATGTCCTGTGTGATATCAATAAATCGAACCGCTTCTGGGAAAATAATGAGCGGGAAATCGTGAGCCTCTGCCGCATCTATCCATTCTTGAGGAACTGAACTTATATAGTGTCCCATCTCCATACAGAGACAGGTTACGTTTCTGTGGATGAGCTGCTCAAAATAGGTCATGAACGATTTCGTGTCGTTCTTGAAGGCAGCCCCCGTCGTTAGAATCATCTCGCCACCTTGCAGCAGTTGTTCAAACTGAATTACCTCGATGATATGAACCCAGCGGACCAATCGGCCTAAACCCATTTTGCCAGCCGCGATATAGGCATGTTGAAAAGATGGACGTGCTAAGACCTCTTCAACAGTTAATTGATAGTTCTGATGCATGTGAACTCACTTCTCTCTACTCGTTCTCGTTCTCGTTCTACGCTTCGCCAAAAGTTATCCACAATCTTTGTGAAGGAGTATTTGTGGATATATCAGTTTAGTGTTCGTTAAGCTTCATGCTAAGTGTACACGAAAACCCAAATGGTTTCATATACTCACGCTAACATCTGCTTTCGAACATGAAAACGCCGCCAGCTCCAATAACAATGAGCTAGCGGCGTATGATCCATGCGTACAATCAACTTCTCCTAATTACAATTCCTTCGAATGCGAATGTCTGATCCCAAGCACTTCCTCATTCGCTTGACGAACCAATTCCGCGAACTCTCCATAGGGCTCATCTGCAAGATCAAGCAACCCATAATTCCCAATCAAGCCTTGCGGATTCCCATAGTCATACATGGCGAACCAATGTGTTCCCACAACACAGGGTATACGCGCCGCTTCTTCCACAAAGTTGCGATACGTTTCGCCCCTGCGAGCTTGAGACCGGACAAGAACATTACGGGCACCGTTCGTATTGATCAGAAATCCTGCTTCCGCGCCAGCGCAAAAGCTGAATTCCGTGATCATCATCGGTAATCCGGTTCGAGTATGAATGTGACTCATCCACCGTTCAGGCAAGTCGAAGCTGTAAAAGTTCAGCGTAATCACATCAGTATAATCTTTCATTACATCAAAAACAATCTCAGGCGTACTCGTTCCAACCATCCTATCCCCCAGGTTTAGCCGGTTTGGATCGTATCGTTTAAGCGCTGCCGATGTCGTTTGGTAATACACTTCTGCAATCCGACGAAGGAAAGCCATTTTATCCGCTCCCAGCGCTTCCGGATGATCCGCTCGGTAAACCGCAATATGCGCCAAATCTTCAAAATCCGTATATTCCGCTCCCCAAGTCTCATTCAAAACCTCAATCGAGTTGTGATGTTTCTTCAACATCTCGATCCAAGCCAACTTGCCGTACCCGCTTGCCGGCTGTTCCAAATAGTCGTCAACTAAGCTCGTATCGTTAGCGCCGTTGCCAGGGTCATTGTTGCCCCATTTGCCCCCGTGTCCCCACCAATGTATTTCATTATCGGTATAATACCCAATAACGCCCGGATCGTTCAGTAGCGCTTCGCCACGTCCGCTCATAAAGCAATCCAGACATGCGCGTTCCACAGAAGCATGAAATTTGGGGTCGAAAACATCAGGGAAGCCTGTCCCCCAATCCGTATTCACCTTCGGCGCAAATCTAGACATGCGGATTTCAACGGTTTTCGGAATGCCGTTTCCCCAAAAGTAGGGTTCATGCCAAGCGCCTAATGTGTTGAAGCCGAACTGCCCAACCTGACTTAGCTTTTCCTTAGCCCATTTGGGAAACCATTCGCGATTCCCGCCATATTTGTGTACCAGATCCGTTTTCAGCCAATGTGCCTGATCCACAATCTGATTATGTACACCATTTACACCTACAGAATAGAAAGGTTTGTTTTGCGGCGATATAAACGACCAATTTCCGTTGGATTGCTCTACTTTATAGAATTGACTCATGTTATTCCTCCTATGAGCTAATCAATGAGAACGCTTTAATTTCATTGTAGGAGAATTGGACCTGCGTCACAATGAGGTCATGGCACGATATATATCGGAATCGTCGGAAAATGAATCTGACTTAACGTTCCATTCGTTTTTTGAATTCAGCGGGAGTTAAGCCAAACTGATCTTTAAATACCTGAGAAAAGTGAACACTGTTATCGTATCCTACATCGTGTGCAATCTCATAAATTCGCTTATCGGTGCCAAGCAGCAACTCTCTCGCTTTTCCCATCCGTATTTGAATCAAATAGTTCCAAACCGTCGTACCCGTTTCCTGTTTGAATAAATGGGCGAAATGATTCCTGCTTATCGCAACCCGGTCTGCAATTTCCTGCAGATTTAGCTTATCCGCGTAATGGTCGTTTATGAATGCTTTTACTTCTTCTATCGCCCTGCGGGAAGGTTGGTCCTTAACAGCTTGCGTGACTGCAAAAATACGCTGTGCCCCTTCCTCCAGACGGCGTACTGCACACAACCGAAAATAGCTGCGCACTTTATTCTGCAGAATCGTCTTCTCCCAGAGGCCCAAATCCTTACCCTCTTGAAGCTCGATCTTTACCTTTTCTTTCTTGAGCTCTTCCACAATCATTTCCAACCATGCCATGGAGAGTGGATTTAACAGATAGAATCGGTCCCCTGCTAGAGTCTCCAACATTTCCAAAGTATCCACGACGAGAAGCGGAAGCGTCTCGAGTTGAACCGTCTGGATTTGCAGCACCCAACGCTGCAGCATATCCTGATGATGAGGAATCGATCGCATGAACAGCATGGCGGCTTCCGCTCGCCGCTGCGAGGCAACCTCACCGATTGCACGGGCAAGTGCTCCATTCAACTGCCCCTGGTCCACAGGCTTGATAATATAATCGATAGCTCCGAGCTGCATGCTTGTTTTGGCAAATTCAAATTCATCATAGCTGGAAACGACCACAGAAATCATCCAGGGATATCTCTCGTTGACCTTCGCAATCAGATCCAATCCGCCCATTAGCGGCATTTTGACATCCGTCACGCATATATCCGCGTAATGTTCTTCCAACCATTCCAGTGCCTTCACACCGTTGGCTGCCAAGCCTGAAACAACTGTTTCCTCGCTGAACTGCTCGATTTTGCTGGTCAAACTCGACCGAATAAGGTGCTCGTCATCTGCGATAAGTACACGGAACATTTCGGCTATCGCTCCTTTTGCTTGTTCAATCTGTAGGGAATCCTTACGGTAACCTTAACGCCCCCATGACGGCTTCCTTTATCTATTTCCACTCCTACACCATTCATCTGGTAAAAGGCTTGCAAACGGAAATGAACGTTTAAGAGACCGACATTCGTGAGCGAGGCGTATTCTTCTTCCGATGGCGTCACCTTAAGCAGTCGAGTACGGAAAGCTTCCAGCCGCTCTTCGTCGTAGTTTTTCCCATTATCCTCAAAAATGATAGAGACGAAGTCACCGTCCCGCTGCGCAGATACCTCCAAACGGGTCGGCTCACCGGTGGTTTCAATGCCGTGCTTGATCGCATTCTCAGCAATTGGCTGAAGAATAACTTTTAAACAGAGTACCTCTCGGCAGTCATCTGGGATATGAATCCCATAGCTGACTTCCTCTCCGAAACGGATTCGGCTTATATTCATATAGTGACTGACATGAGCAATCTCATCCTCCAGCTTCACAAGCATATCCTGGTAGTTGGATGTGTATCTAAGCATGCGAGATAACGAGATGGAGGTCTTCTCGATGTCCGTATGTCCAGCTAAATGAGCCATAGAATTAATTGATTCTAGTGAATTATATAAAAAATGAGAGCGAATCTGAGACTGCATCGCAGAGAATACGGCTCGTTGCTGCATCAACTGTGTCTCCGTCAACTGTAGGATCGAGTCTTCGAGTTCATTTAACATCCGGTTAAAGGAATGGCTTAAATCTGACACTTCGTCCGTACCTTCAATATGAATGCGATCCCTGAAATTACCATACTGAGCCCGCTTCATATGGGATCTGAGCTTGGACAACCGGCTTGTGATCGAAGTGGCAACCAACGCGACAAGAATGATGGCAAGTATAATCCCCGTCGATGCGATCCCGATTGTGACGTTTCGAACCCTAATGATACTGGACGTAATATCTTGATTGGATAATATGGCGACTGTTTTCCAACCAGTGTAAGAGATCGTATCGAATACAATCAGCTGTTGTGTTTCTTTCCGAAGGTAAGTACCGCTTTGCGCAGTCAATTGTTCGGTAATATCAGGTTCCAGAACGCTGCCCACTTTCGATTGATTCTGGTGAACCAAGATGGTTCCATCTGGTTTGGCAATAAGTCCTAAACCTTTATCCCCAAGCTGCATCTGGTTGAGAATGGTTTGCACTGGTTCTAATGAGATATCCATCTTCAGGAATCCTTTGGCATCAGGCTCACCGAATTGTCCAGCCATCGACAAGATAAGCACTTGCTCCGGATTACTTTTATAGTTCACGTATGCGGTACTTTGAACGACACGATGATGAACCTTCTCAAGCCGACCGACTTCACTCAACCATGGCTCGTTGGCCATCGAATAATCCTTAGATAACCCAGAAGTGAGTGCATAATTAAATTCGCCGCCCCTATCCGATAACATGGATATGGACATGATCTCAGGCTGGCGCACAAGAAAAGACCGCAAGTAATTACGTTCCAAAGAATGGAAGCCAGAAATAAGCTCGAACCTGTCCGTTGGATCAACTTTGAGCCACTCCGTGAACTCATTGCTTGTTCCAAGAACCAGGAGTCCACGCTCGTATTCCATGTACTGTCGGTTCAGATTGAGATTGGCTTGGCGCAAGATTTGCTCACTGAAATGTGATACGTCCTGCCTTATGGTCCGGGACGTATCATAATAGCTGAAAAACCCGATCATCGACACCATTGACACAATGATAACGATGAGCAGGCTAACCAGCTTCCACTTTAAGGATGCATGTATTTTCTTCCACACTTCTGCGTCTGCACCCCCATACAGGTGAAGAAGAACAACCCTCTCCCGGGAAACCCGGTCGAGGGTTGCTTTCCGAACCCAATGACCTATTTTTTCCTATTTTTATTGTACCAGTCTGTACGCTCCTTGACCATCTGATCGCCGCCCTGCTTGCGCCAGGTTTTAACGAATTCGTCAAAGTGTTCAACAGGTGCTTTGCCCAATACAATTTTGCTGCCTTCTTCAAGGAACATGGTATCAATGTTGTACGTGTTTTTAGCAGCCGGCATACCTACTGCCTCATTCTTGAAACCTTCCTTATCACCTACAGCCCATGCAGCCTTCAACTTGGCAAATGCAGCAGGATTGCTCAGTTTGGCTTCTTCCACTGCTGGATTCGTTCCATGAATCTTGAAGATCACATTAAATGCTTTATTTTTCTCCATCTTCGCAGTATCCACTACGATCTTGCCGTTGTCCTTCTTATAAGAATCTCCTTCTTGACCCAAATCGGTGAACATCTGGCCTTCTTCGCTCATCAGCCAATCAAAATATTTGATGACGGCTTCCGGATTTTTGGTACTCTTCATGATGATGTACGTTTTGGCAACCGGGCTCCAACGGGTGCCGAGAGGACCATCATAACCTGTACCTCGCGGAGTAGGAATGGCGACGACATTCGGTTTATCGTTCGGAATCGTTTTGTCTAGATCCGCTTGCCATTGCCATGCCAGTTGTTGGGTGTGCGACCACATGCCGACCAACCCGGATTTGATTTTCTGTTCCCACACCGTCCTGGAATTCGTCAGGAACTCAGAATCCATGACTTTTTCATCCACCATCGATTTAATAAATCCAAGCGATTGCTTCATATTGGGATGAATATTCTGGATGATCACTTCGTTGTTGTAATAAACTTCCGTATAGGAGTTATTGACTCCCCACATACCGAAGATATTGTCGCCCCAAGTGAATTTCTCCCGCATGGAGAATGGGATTTCATCCTTCTTGCCGTTTCCGTTCGGGTCTTTATCCCGGAATGCCTTCAGCACAGTCATCAGTTCATCGGAAGTTTTGGGAGCTTGCAGTCCTAACTTATCCAACCAGTCTTGACGCACGTACAGCGTTGAATTCGAATTACTGGAAGGCTGCGGAATGGCAAGAATTTTACCATTTACAGATACAGCATCCCATGCAGCTTGGGGAATATTCTTTTTCAAGTTTGAACCAAATTTATCGATCAGATCATTCAGTTCGAGAACCTTGCCTGCGGCAATCAGGTCGGCTTCAGGGCCAGACCAGGATTGATAGACATCCGGGAAATCGCCGGATGCAAATTTCAGCTTAAGCTGGTCTTCATACTGCGAATGGGGTAGTGATACCAAGTCTACGTCCGTGTTCGTTTTCTTCTCCATAAAGACAATGTTGGGATCATTCGCATCTAATGGAGGAAGTGATTGATCGGAAGCAAACATCCGAATTTTAACTGGTGCCGCTGGTGTTGCGGTAGGTGCTTGCGTTGCCTCTGCCGTTTTGGTCGCTGCTGGCGTGCTGACCGTATTCTCTTCCCCGTTTCCACACCCTGCAGCTAGTAACGTGAAAGCGGACAATATACATGCTGTTTGCTTAAACCCTTTTCTCATATAAACCTTCCTCTCAGATCTTGTTTAGTAATCAAAGCGCGTTATTCTTTGATCGAACCGATGAGTGCACCCTTAATAAAGTGCTTCTGGATGAAAGGGTAAACCAATAGGATTGGAACTGTCGCGACTAGAATTGTAGCCATCTGCAGACCTTGGGGGGAAAGAACGACGTTGGATTCAACTAGCGATGCCATTTCCTCATTCATGTTAAACTGTGCAATCAAATTGTAAAGATACAGCTGTAGTGGCCTTTGTTTGAAATCATTAATGTACAGTAGCGCAGAAAAGTAATTGTTCCAATGACTGACGGCATAAAAGAGAATCAGCGTCACCATAATAGGTGTTGATAAAGGAACTGCAATTCGCCACAAAATGGAGAACTCCTTCATGCCATCCACACGGGCTGCCTCGAACAGCTCTTCTGGCAGCGACCGGAAGAAAGTCAGGCATATGAACATATTGAAGGCCGAAATCGCACCAGGAATGATTAAAGCCCATACCGTGTTCAGCAAGTGAAGGTTTTTTACAATTAAGTATGTCGGAATCATTGGCGCTTGGAAAATCATCGTAAAGACAATCAGCAGCAAAATGATATTTTTTCCTTTAAGACCCTGCTTAGCGAGTGGATATGCCGTTACGACTGTCATGAACATATTGACCGCCGTTCCGACAACGACGATGAATAAAGTGATGCCAAAGGATCTCCAAAATACTTTATTTTCCATCACCACTTGATAATTCGTAAGATTTAAACCTTTAGGCCAAAAAGTGACTTCCCCCCGGATCAGCGCTTCCGGCGAACTAAGCGAGCTTGCGATGATATAGAGGAAGGGCAGCATAACAGCAGCGCACGCAATGAGCAGTACGATGTAGTTAAGCGCATCGAAGACTTTTTCTCCGAATGTGAGACGATAGCGCATCGCTTGTTCCTCCTCTCTTAGAATAGGCGCTCGCCGGTCGTGCTCCTGCTGACCCGGTTAGCAACAATCAATAGTACGAACCCGACAATCGACTTAAACAATCCAATCGCCGTAGTCATGCTGTATTCACCTTTGAGAATGCCTTCCCGATAAGCGTACGTATCGATAATGTCCCCAACTTCATATGTAATGGGACTCAAGAAGACATAGATTTGCTCGACGCCTAGATCGAGAGTATGCCCGATTTTCAGCAGCAAAAGCAGCATGATCGCCGGCATCATACCGGGAAGTGTTACATGCAAGAGCTGCCTCCATCGGCTAGCTCCATCTATTCGAGCAGCTTCGTACAATGAAGGATTAATCCCAGCAATAGCCGCTAAGAAAACAATTGCGCTCCATCCCGCTTCCTTCCACATACCGGAGCTGACGACAATCGTACGAAACCAACTCGGTTCTTGCAGGAAAAAGATGGGTTCGTAACCGAAAGCCTTTACCATGTGGTTAATAAGTCCGATCTGGGGGGATAGGAGCATGTAACCGAAGCCCGCAATGATGATCCACGATAGAAAATGAGGCAGATAAACGATGGTCTGGATGGTCCGGCGCATCGCCATGCTTCTGATCTCATTCAATAGAATAGCAAGTAGGATCGGGGCAGGAAAAGCAAAGATCAGTTGATAAAAACTAATGGCCAACGTATTCCATAACAGCCGTCGGAAGTGTACAAACTCGAAAAACTGCTGAAACCATTTGAAGCCTACCCAATCGCTTTGCAAAAAGCCGCCATACAAATTGTACTCTTGAAACGCTATGATGCTTCCTAATAACGGAACATACTTGAATACTAAAAAGTATAAAATACCTGGCGCCAACATCGCATAAAACGGCCAAAAACGCCTCATATAACGAAATGTTGGGATTCCGGCAAGTCGCGTGTGCTTATCTTGAAGCGCCGCATCCTTCGCACTTGTCGGTGCAGTACTCATGAAGTTCGCCTCCCTCTTTTCTAAGATGTCTCTTGATGTCTTCTTACTTAAATTGTAAGTGAAGCGTTTACATGAAACAATAAGGGGATCAACCGAAAAGCATAGGAATCGTCTTAGCTTGTTAAGACCTTATCACTAAACATATAGTATCCGAGCATCTTGAGATGCCAATACGATCGCGCCACTGACAGATCTGTCCGTGAACGCATCGGTATATGTGGTATCAAGGTTTACGGTTACTACCCCTTCGGTATGGTTGATGATAAATAGCAATTTCCGTCCGCTATCATCGTCACCAACTCTGACCATAGCTTCGACTCCTTCAGGTAATCCGTACAAAATCGGCGTAATGCCCGTTTCGCTGACGATCTGATCCAGGATGCCATATAATCCCTCCTTATCAGGAACTGTGCCGATATACACCCCACAGCCTTTACCGTAAGCTCTGCGAGTAACAGCCGGAGTCTCCCGATAATAACCGCCAGTATACATCGCCATCGGTTCGGCTGCCGACTCTACCGCAAGTAAATCGATCACTTCATACCACATCGTGGCGGCACTTATTTTACCATCGTTCAGATTGCGCATTCCGATCTCCTGTTCGCCTTCGATAATACCGTAGTCCTCAATGCCAATCCCTAGAAGATCGCGAAACAGTCCCGGAAGCCGCATCTGTGTGATCTGATTGTTCCACTCCTTGGCCCCAGTGCGAATATCCGTTATGAAATAGCCGCCTTCCTCCACGAAACGGTACAAAGCTTGAACGGTCTCCGCTTTAGCCATCATCAGGTTAGGAGCAACAAGAAGGTCATAGCCAGTGAAGTCCTCTTCTGGAGATACAATGTCAACGGGGATGCCCCGGTCGTAAAAGTAGGCATAATACTTCTCAAAATGCTTGATATATTCGTACCCTTTCATATGCGGCTGAAGCTCGAATGCCCACTCATTGTTGTAGCAGCGAATGAGTGCGACTTTCGCACAAGGTGAAGTTTCGGCGAGGAGCGGAGCCAGCTTCTTCAGCTCCAGTCCCACCTGCTTCACTTCCTCATATTTACGTCCAGGCTCACCATGATGCTGCAAGATGCCATGCCAAAGCTCCTCGATGGAATAGGGCAGCGTCCTCCAGCGAAAATAGACGATGGCATCCGCACCCCGGGCGACAGATTGGAATGTCCATCTGCGCAGCTCTCCCGGTATCGGTGTCGGAGCCATCTCTACAGCGCCAGGAGCTCCGCTTTGGTGTTCCAGTACCCAATAGTTTCGACCGTCCTTAAAGCCTCGGGTCATATCATGCTGCTCTGCCGCGTACGCAGGTCGTTCCTTCGGTTCCGATTTCATATTCGGATACACATCCAGGGAAATCAGATCCAGTTCCTTGGATAAGTCATAGAAATCCACTTGGTTATACTTGCCCATCGCATTGTGTGTGATAGGCTGCCCTGTCGTGTAATGCCTGAGAATATTCACTTGTAGGCGTTGGTACTCGTTAACCGAATCAGATGAGAACCTGCGGTAATCCAAGGCAAGGCCAGGGTTGTGATGCTGGTGCACGGCATATGCAGGAAGATGCAGCTCATCCCATGTGCGATAAGTTTGACTCGAGAAAACGGTCCCCCATGCTTCATTCACTGCTTCAATAGATCCATATTTCCGCTGCAGCCATCCTATGAAGGATTGGCGACAACTGCTGCAATAGCACCGGGCTGTATCGATCATCCCAAATTCATTATCGATCTGCCATCCGATTACGTTTGTATTCGTTCCATAGTGATGGGCCATCTGAGTGACGATACGCTCTGTATACATTCGAAAATCCAAGTTATTAAAACAGTAGTGTCTTCTAGCACCAAAGCCTCGCATTCGTTCGTACATATCCTGTTGGTAAATGCCGGGATGCTTATCCATCAGCCACTTTGGCGGCCCCGCAGTCGGAGTCCCGAGTATGGTTTTTATTCCGTAGTGCTCCATGATGCCCATACTTCTGTCCAACCAGGAGAAATCGAACTCCCCATCTGTGGGCTCCAACCTCGACCAAGCAAATTCGGCCATCCGAACCACATTAAAATGGGCTTCTTTCATCAATCGGGCATCTGTTTCCCAACGTTCTTCCGGCCAATGCTCCGGATAATAACATGCACCGAAATACATAGGCTTTTCTCCTCCTAAATCTTGCGGGTTGTTCCGTCTTCATCCAGACGGTAAACTTGTAAATTCGCATATTCGGCGATTAAAGGCGCCATTTGACGAAAACCAATTTTGCCACTGCCCAGAATGGGACCGAATGTCCTGCCATCGTCCTCCCACTCCAATATAGGCAGTTCGTTAATTGCAAAATGGACCTTCGCCCCCTGCTTCCTGAGCATCAGATGATAAGGCGGCATACAATCCTCCACATTCGGGATCGGATCAGCTCCTTGTGCCACGAGATGAAAGCCGGAGCTTTTCCTCAGGTTACAGAGATGAAAGCTTCTTTCTTCAGGGTACCTTCGTCGGAAATACGCGATATGCAGCGTGCGGATGTCTCCATGTGTATACTGCTCATATTGTCCGTACCTTTCGTTCAGGATGGGGTCGAACAAATCTTCACCGTTCATTCCTGCTGCAGCAAAAAACATCATACTCAGCCCCGGCTCCTTGACTGGCCAGAAATCCCACTCCACCTGAATGTCTCCAGGAAATTCTTCGGGGCACCAGAACACATAATTGGCCATCTGTCCCAAGCTCTCGTCGAGCGAGTTCTCCATCCGCATCCTGCCATTTGGAAATGAGATTTTGGCCTGCCCCTCCAACTGGAAGCCCCGAATATCCTCCATCGATGCCAGATTGTTTTCGTAGATTAGCGTTCGCTTTTCTTTAGTCATTGCCTTTTTTCCCCCTACATGAATGTCTCCTACTAATAATAGACGTTCACTTATCTTTATTCTATGGCCGTTGCCTGCACCCAACAATGAGGAGATCTTCCGAATTGCATAGGGATAGCATGATTTTATTACAAAACAAGCCGTTCTGCATAAGCAGAACGGCTTGATCTTACATGGAGGCAGCTTTATCCCAGCTCATTACGGCAGAAGGCCCATTCCCTGGTAAGGCGATGTCGGATCCAGCCTGAAATCATTCTTCATCGGTGTCAGAAGACTCCATGTGGCAGGATTCGTGGCAGGATTTTTCCCCGTATGGGTCCCCGCTTCTATGTTTTGATACAGATTGCCTGTCGGGAAATCATACACATAATCACCATAATTAAAATAGATCGGGACTGCGTATAAATCCGAATAGTCGTCCCATCTCTCCACCAAGCTCCAGTCAAAACCGGAAGTGAAAGGCGTCACATCTTTGAATTTAATCGGAGCCAAGTTTGTTACTGTGGTATTGCCTGATGCAGAAATATTACCGACTGTCCCGTTATTTCCAGCGATGGTGTCAATGAAAACCTGCCCACCATCTCGTGTATTGTTCGTGAAGACCATCGGATTGTGCGTATTGTCCGATACATAGAACATTTTGTTCGAATTCACATGTCCGCCAGGTATTTCATCGTAGTGGAAATTGATTTGCCGAATCACATTATTTTCAAACCTGAATTTCGATGCATAATTGGAAGGCGTATCATGAATATAGGCAAGAATATCTCTGCTATGGGAGAAGTAATTATCATGCATCACCACTTCATCCGTAGGATCCGGCGTCTCGCCGGGAGCCGCAGAAAAGCGTAACGTAAAGAGCGTGCTCGCAGTTCCGATGAATACATTGTTATAAATCTCTGCACTGCCGGTTCTTTGGCCATATTGGAACGTACCGTCCTGCCATTGCTGGAACGGATTTTTCCAATCCAACGCGTTCATGATGACAACGTTATTATGGACCTTGACGCCATCACCCATATTGGTTAGTTGTATACCTTCTGTACCAGCCCTCAAGACCCTGTTATTATAAATTTCCAAATTGGTAAAGATATGCTGCTTGCTGATATCACTGCTGGTATTACCGATGTACATGCCTTCCGATTCCGAATCGTGGATGTACATGTCATGGATTTTAACGCCATCCATGGTTGCTGTAGGAACACCGTCCGTTTTAATCAATAGACCAGCGAAACCGGCGTTAGCAACTTCAATATGCGATAGCTCAAAGTTCGTTGCATTCTTGCTTACGCTGATGCCGTTGGATGTATTGCGCCCCACTTCAATGCCATATTGGCCATCTGAAGTCGAATAATTTCCATTCAGATGCCCTTGGAAATTGACATTTCCAGTTTTGAGCGCATTGTCATATTTGCCCGTTAATATCCAGTGCTTACCACCTTCGATCGATAAGGTATACGAGTAGGTGCCGCTGACTTTGACCTGCCCGCCATAGTTGCTGATAATCAAAGGATTGCTGGCAGTTCGTTGCGGAAGATTACCAAGTTTCATGTATTGATAATTACCTGCAGGAATGTAAAGACGATCAAGTGTCTGCCAATTCACATTCGGGAAAGAAGCTTGCAGATCAATATAATAGATGGACGCTGCTCCTTGAACGGGCAATATCAATTGACTGTATTGTGAAATGGCAATCTCAAGTGAACCGAATACGCCCGATCCATCCTGTGCGGTTGCCTTTACCGTTACATTCCCGTCCGTTACCGCTGTGAGTAAGCCGCTCGCATTAATGGTAGCGCTTCCAGTTCCGTTAACAACCGACCAGGTAACATTCTTATTCGTCGCATTGTATGGCTGTACAGTAGCTGACATCTGTAGCGTGCTTCCAGTTAATATACTAGTTGCTCCACCGGCTCCCGTTACCGTTATTCCACTAACAGGGTGATTTAGCGCGTCTTGTATTCCGTTTCCATTTTCGTCGATCCACCCGACAATTGCGTATTCATTAGCCCTGTTGGTCATCGTAAGAGGACTGCGGGCTAACAAGTATCTGGCTTTTGGTGCCACAGGGTTGCTGCTGACATCATTATCCTTTATCCATGGTGTAGTTGATCCTGTAGAAAGGTTTTGCGCACTGTTAAAGTTGATCCGAGTTTCCGCAAAACCATTATCATTCGTAGTATCACTATCATCATCCCACCAAAGTGATGCATAAGGGGTTTGATTCCCTGTGCTTGATGCTCTGTATTTGGTCCATGTTGAAGTTATTCGTACCTTGCTCCAGTCCGCTCCAAAATCAATATAACCGACCCTGTCTGCGTATGCTGGTGCATCTATGCCGGTTACACCTCCCGTAGGATCACCAGTTAACGGACTGAGAGTCGGCTGTCCATCAAAAGATCGGTCCATTGGGAAAAACTGACTTCCGCTCGCCTGCCCAGCTAAGGGAGGGGTAATGACTTTGATGGACTCTTCATAAAGATATCCGACAATGGCATACTCACTCGCTCTGTTTGTCATGTTGACCGGAGAGCGGAGCATCATATACCTACCCAATGGTTCAACGGGGCTGCTGCTGACATCATTGTCACGTATCCAAGGTGTTGAAGTTCCTGTGTTGGAAAGGCCTTGTACGCTGTTGAAGTTAATGCGAGTTTCTGTTAAGCCATTATCATTCGTCATGTCGATATCATTGTCCCACCATATTTCGGTGTAAGGAGTCATATCGCCGGTGCTTGATGCTCTGTACTTCGTCCAAGTTGACGTGATTCGTACATTCGCCCAATTCGATCCTAGATCCACATAACCAACCCGGCTTGTGGAGTAAGCAGGCGCATTGTTCGTACCCGCACCGCCTACGGGTACTCCTGTAGGATCAAGTGCGATATCTGGACTGTCAAAGGCATAATCCAACGGGAAAAATAAACTGCCCGTCGCCGCTCCAGCTCCAGCAGGCTTAATAATCTGCCCTTCCCCGCTTGCCATTGCAGCGCTTCCAACAAACAATAACGCAAGCAACATCATGAAGCCGATCAACGTATTCGTGACCATTCTTTTCATCCACTACTTACCTCCTCATCATGATTCCATGTATACATAACCGCCTAAGCGTGTCATGCCGCGCAGATTGGGGGGATCCTCCGACGAATGCCTATCTCACTCCAACTCATTTCCCCAAAGATTGCCAGAACCTTTGGACTTTCTCCACGCATCTCGCCAACGGTGAACGTCGCTCGCCGTAATAACTGGCATATTTTGACGCAGTGTACTCTGCGGAATCGCTGGAAACGGTTTGTGCGGCTCACTTTGGTACCAGTAGGCCACACTCGCGATATCTAATGTCAGTACATTGGCATGCCCATGCTCAATACTGGACCGGAGAGATTTGCGGAAATGAATGGAATCCTCTAACAAGAAGCGGTAACAGTGGGTCCTTCCCATAAAGCCGAGCTTATCTGGTATTCGGGCGTACCCGAAGTAAGGATGGGCATACAGCTCGTTCGGGCACCACGAGGAATTGAAGAAATCCTCCGTCCCAGTGCCATGTAGGGATCCAGGCCAAGGTTCACCATCCACCATAAACATGTCGTCACCTTCTCCATACCACATCGGCCCTGGACTATCGACGTAATAATTAACGCCGACGAAATGCCCACGTCCTTCAATTTCTGCAAACAAATAATTCCCTTCATCCGATTGATTTTTCGGTGGTTCACCCATAAGTCCCCACTCATTCTCTTGCTCACCTGACGGTTCGGTTATTTCCCGATTCCACCAAGCGTGAAACCGTCCTGCATCATCCGGTATCGAAGCATGGTGCTCATAATCGATATAATAATAAAAAGAAGGAACATCAAACTCCGAATCGTTTTCTAGTGTAATTTTTGCGCCTCGGGCGAATGGCATGGGGAAGTAGCAATTCAATCCTTTTCCTCCCCTAGGAGCCGCAGCCATTGGCAAGGAGATAAATGGATAATTCTCACCCCAACCCTGCCCGAAGAAATCTCCGATCGGGCTTTGTACGCTTGGTTCCGTTTCGCCATCCCAGTACATACGCAAAATCAGATTGCGATTGTACATAGGATCCTTCGCATTGATTGTAATCCAGATATGTTTGATGATCCCCGCATTTTGAAGATGGGCAAGCACCGCTGTTTCCCCAGCCTTAATAGAAATATAGTCATCATTTCCTCCCGATCGGTCGTAGCTCGAAACCCGAAGTGTTCGGCATTCCTGAAATCGATACAATCCATCCAATAAGCCCATTAAGATCTCTCCTTGGTTTAGTGGTATCAGGGAAGTTGCCCCTGCTTAATAATTCTAATTGTATGGGTGGTCTGAGAATCAAACAATGAGGCAATCTCCCGATTTACATAGACATCGAACGGTACTTACATCATTCAAGCGTCTCGCTAAAAGAGGAACCTGGTTCCCTTTCGCTCGCCGATTCCCCCGCTGGAACAATATGCCGTCAAAAAAGCACGTACCCATCCCATCGGGACAAGTACGTGCTTTGTGCTTTGTATTATCTCAACTACTCATATAACGCTTTATCTATTGCAACCGTCTGACCCGACCAAACCTGCTGTGAGGTCCACGGCACATCCGCACCTTGCCAGAACTCATCATTTGCCGCCAAGCCAAGCGGTAGAAAGACCGCAGAGCATAAGTACAAGCTCCCTGTTGAGATATACGGCTCGCCAAGCTCTGGCTGATGTCCGCAAAGTCCAATCCGTAGCCAACCGCCTTCATCGAAGGTACCTGGTGCTTCAATCAATCTGCGAATGACAGCTGTTAAAGCTCCCCGTACTTGTGCTGGTTGAACGCCTATGGGCAACTCGCGCCGCTGTGATGTCTGCGCCAGCGCTTGGAAAGCCCCAAAGCGGTAAGCTAACGACCTGCCAATCGCAGGGAACGTCCCTTCAGGTGAAATCATGCGCTCCTGAACGGCAGCATAACGCTGCGCGCGCTTCAGGATGTTCTCACGCATTTTGCCCCAATCCGAATATAGCGCATGCACATGCTCAATGATATCCACCATCATCGGCTGAATAACGAAGCTGTTATAGTAATCTGCATGATAGTCTACGCCATCCCCATACATGCCATCGCCTAGATACCATTGCTCATGCTGTTTCAACGCAAAATCAACACGCATATGGTCCCAGTCTTCGCCCATCACACCAAGCGCAGTCTCTGTCATTGCTGCGAAAAGCAGCCAGTTATTAAAGCCTGGCTTGCGTGTCCGCGAAGTTTTCATCGCGGCAGTAAGATTCTTTTGAACGCGAGGGTCCAAGTTATGCCACAGCGTATTCGGTGCACGTAAAATCGCATGCGACAGAAAAGCGGTATCCACGATGGGCTGCATGCCCATCGCAAAGTTCAAGAAATCCGGAGACTCTGGATCCGTAGCCGCATCCATAGCCTCTCTGGCAAGCTTACCATATGCCAAACGAAGTTCTTCTTCCTCGGCATCTAACGCTGGTGTTTCTAACCAAGGCGCCATCCCGACGAGTGTACGACCGAACGCTTCGAGATACGTGAACGCGCGTTGCTCTTCTTTTTTACATTCAACTGGCATTGTGGCTCTAAGCTGTCTACTTGCCAGCGCCCGAAGGACAGGCTCAGCGATGCGAAGCATCGTCTGAACCCAATAGGCGCGATCTGTTACCACCGCCGATTGGGAATTACTCATACCAATACCCCTTGAATCCTTTTTCAAGACGAAGCAATGCTTCTAAATAGTAGTAGTCTCCCCAAATGACATAATCATCCGGTGCAGCACCGCCGCGAACACTGTAGGAACCGCGCTCTAGGAATCCTTGTGCATCCGGTTTGCCAATTGTAGCGTAGGATTTCACAAGTCCAGCCATCGAACGTTGCACGCCATTTTCCAAGTACGCGCGATCCGGGTCATCTGCTGCCAAATGTTCAAGAATCTCCAACGCCCCTGCAGAAGCAATCGCGGAAGCAGAGCTATCACGTTTCGTTTCCGCATTGACTGGCGCATTGAAATCCCAGTATACAACGTCATCTTCTGGCAAACGCTCGAAGAAATAACGCGCTAAACGTTTAGCTGTTTCTAAGTAGAGCGGATTTTTCGTATAGTGGTACGAAAGCGCAAACCCGTAAATGCCCCACGCTTGTCCTCTTGTCCACGTCGATCCATCTTGATAACCTTGATGCGTTCCACCACGCAGCGGTTCGCCTGTTTCTTGATCAAAATAGAACGTATGATACGATGAATCATCACCGCGCACCAAGTAACGGCGTGACAAATCTGCATGGATGATTGCTACTTCTTTATAATTTGAATCTCCGGTTTGTTCATATGCCCAGTAAAGCAATGGAAGGTTTAATAGGCAATCAATAATGATTCGCCCGCCATTATGCTCGTCACCTTCAGGTCCCCAAGCTTGAATGTATTGGCCTTTCGGTCTCCAACGCTTCATCAATACATCAGCAGCTTGCAAGGTAAGTTGCTTCGCGTTCTCATCCTTCTCAAGAATCCACTGCGCTTTCGAAGAAAGAGAATATAGGAAGCCAATATCATGATGATCCAATCCAACATGTTTCTCAAGTCTTTGTTTAAAACTTGCCACCGTTTTCTGTGCAGCCTCTTGGAATACTTTGTCGCCGCTATACTGGTAGCTCAGCCACAATATCCCTGACCAGAAGCCATCCGTCCAATCGGTATTCGGATTCAAATGATAAATATCGTTCTCACTGACATGAGGGAATAGATCCCCGAAACGCTCAATATTCACTTTCGTCTTCTGCAAAGCATCCTCAATAGCTTGTTTCCACATGATAGAATCACTCCGTATCCCTTGTTATAGGTTGCTCAATAACTGCCTCAACTTCACTAGCGAGTTAAACGTTTAACACTCATATTTAGATTAAATTGAAACGTTTAACCTGTCAAGCAAAATTAACATTTTTGACGTCCTTTTTGAACAAGCTAGAGGATCCAAAAATAATGCCTATAGTTAAAGTGAACCATCGATCAGATTTATTTAAGAAAATAGGCTTAACCCACTAAAAAAAAATAGAACCAACGTCGATTTACTTACGTAATACTATTCATGCTTGACATTCTTTCAGGGTTAGGGAGGTTTCTTGCTTATGACAATCACATTCGCTTTTCACCAAAACACTTCAATCCGAGACGCTATCTCGATGGTCGTCTGGTATCTAAGAAAGAAACGTAGAGCGTAATCTTAGCCATTCCCCTAAGAAACATAGAAGATGAACAAAGCCTATGCCCTTCCGTTAACGGAGAGACATAGGCTTTGTTGCATTTGAACTTCTATAAGGCTGCGCCTTTTCCACCATCAATATTCACAGAGGTCCCCGTTACATAGGACGCTGCATCCGATGCCAAAAAGGTAATCACATTTGCTGCTTCCTCTGCATTGCCAATACGGCCTAAGGGAATATCATGTCGCGGATCACTAGCGAACTCTTCCCAAGTAAGCTCTGGTGCATGCTTTTTCCAAACCTTCTCGATTTGGTCGCTGCGAATTGTTCCAATACATACGGTATTGACCCGAATCTGGGCAGAACCCAAATCTTTGCTCATGGCATTCGTTAATGCCAAACCAGCCGCTCTACTAACCGATGTTGGCAGAGAAGATGCTGGAGGAGTCTTGGCTGCAGAAGTTGTAACATTCACGATCGAGCCGCCGCCTGCTTCTCGCATATGTGGAATGGCAAATTGCGAGCAATGAATCGCGCCGAATAACTTCAATTCCAAATCTTGGCGCCACACGGCCGAACCTACTTGTTCAAACGGTGCCGCCGCAGAAGTCCCTGCATTATTCACAAGAATATGTAAACCGCCAAAACGTTGAACTGTCTCTTCAATTGCTCTCCGACAATCAGCCTCTGAAGTCACATCCGCCTCAATCGTGAGAACTTCGCCCTCGGTTAGATTGGCAATTTGGATCGCAGCTTCCTGAAGCTGCTCTGCATTTCGCGCAAGTATAGCCACTTTCGCCCCTTCGCGGGACAAAGAAATGGCGGTAGCGAGTCCGATCCCTTTGCTTCCTCCGGTGATTAAAGCCACCTTATTTTGCAAGCCTAATTGCATATGGTTCGCTTCCTTTCCCTCAATAACAATATAATGGCAATCTATTGATAAGCATACGCCATCACAGCGCCATTTTTCAAATCCCATCAAAATCAACAGCAAAGAAAAAACCATCAGGACTTATCATCCTCATGGTTTTCCATTGACAATCCTATTGGTTTAAGTAAACAGCTTTGCCCGTGCGAGCGGACTCATAGATGGCTTCAAGAATTTGCGATACAACATAAGCCTGTTCAGGCGTAACAACCGGATCAATATCTTGATCAATCGCATTGATCCAAGTGCGCATTTCCACATCAGCAGCGCTCTCGGTTTTGCCATCGTAGAAAGCAACTCCGCCTGCTTTTAAATCAACCTCAGTTGTGTATAGACGACTATGCTTCTCACCATTGATGCGAAGGCCGCCTTTCATATCCGCGCCGCCTTCCGTACCACTCAGCGAGCATTTCGCTTCGTCTACTTCAAGTGTGTTCAACGCCCAGCTGGATTCAAGAATAATGGTTGCACCATTCTCCATCACGATCATCCCGAAAGCAGAATCCTCAACGGTAAATTTACTAGGATCCCATGGCCCCCATGCGTTAGCAGCGTTTTCCGTTTGGGACAATTCATGGTAGGACGTACCTAATACAACCTTCGGCTTGTAGTTGTCCATCATCCAAAGTGTAAGATCCAGGGCATGCGTACCGATATCGATTAACGGACCGCCACCTTGTTTCTCTTCATCAAGGAATACACCCCATGTCGGTACAGCACGACGACGAATCGCATGTGCTTTAGCAAAATAAATGTGACCAAGCTCGCCATCAGCACATACATTTTTCAAATGCTGACTATCCGGGCGGAAACGGTTGTTATAGCCAATGGTCAGCTTTTTGCCAGTGCGTTTCGCTGTTTCAACCATACGTTTCGCATCTTCAGCTGTTTTCGCCATCGGTTTCTCACACATAACATGCTTGCCAGCTTCAAGAGCAGCAATTGAAATTTCCGCATGTGAAATGTTCGGTGTTAAGACATGCACGATATCAATCGTGGCATCTTGTAGAATTTCTTTATAATCTTCGCAAACTAGCGCGCCTTCAATCCCATATTTCGCTGCAGCAGTTGCCGCACTCTCTTGAATGATGTCACAAAATGCGACTAATTCAACATTGGAGAGCTTACTTAAACTAGGTAAATGCTTACCATTCGCAATTCCACCGCAACCAATAATTCCAATTCGATACTTACGTGACATGTGAAGACCTCCAGTAGGTTTTTTCCTTGCATGTGCATATATGATATTTAGACAACTTTCTTAAATGTAGCACATGAAAACGCTTATTTTTAGTCTAACATTCGGACAATCATACTCAGATATTGCGACACAAAAAAAGCCAAGAGAAAAATCCTCCTGACTTTTATTGAATTCCCCTAGTTAGCCCCTGCCCGCTTCTGAGCATCCTCTAAATAACTTCGGTACAGCCCCTCATTCGGTTGTTCCTGTGTTAAATTCTCGTAGTAGCGAGCAACCTTTTGGAAATAGTAGGCATGCACATCACTTGTCGGCACAAGCCGGTAGGGATCCCAGCGATACGTTTCTACACGATAAGCTTGACCTTGCTCCTGCGTCCATAACGCGATTTCACAAAGGCCGTCTTGACCATTGCGTGTCGGCATATCCTCGATTTCCAAATGTGAATAGGTCGTTCCCGGTGGTATTACGCGCTGGAAGCCTGTCTGTGTCCATTGAATAATATCCAGTTCTACTGCAGGTTCATCCACCCGCTCCCAACCAATAAGGACATCCCAGCCTTCTTTGCGTGAAACGGGAGCTGCAGCGAAGTCCTTCACAGCCAGATTCTTCCCTGTTGATGCTGACCCGATCGGAAACCAATTGCCTGAGTACTCTTTCAAGGAAAACAAATATTGATGGTCTAAATATCTATATAGGGCTGTGATTTCTGGAAACCCATCACCATCCACATCGGCGTAAAGAATCGCCGCGGGATCTCCCTCCTGCTTCAGCACGACAATCTCGGCCTCCTCAGGTATGCAACTGCGGACGACAGAAAGAAAATCAATTGAAGACAAGCTCATGTTATCCCTCTTTTCGCATCTTCTCAACTCAAGTATATGCGGAGGGGAACTTGGCACATGTCTAGCAGAATTAGTTGAATTAGGTTAGGCGCTCCCGCGTTGTTCCTCCTGCAACTGGTGAACACATTGGATAAAACGCACCGTCTGCGTCTGTGCTCTCATTACGACCGAGTGGGTTTGCGCACGACCGCCCCAGCCATATTTGACACCGTTTAAGAAATCGCCTGATGTGACTCCAGTTGCTGCGAAAATAATATCGGAATCACCCACAAGGTCCCGCATACCCAAAACTTTCAAAGGATCCGAAATCCCCATGGCTAGGCAACGTTCGTGTTCCTCTTCATTCTCGGGCAGCAAACGCCCTTGCAGTTCGCCTCCCATACAGCGCAAAGCCGCTGCTGCAAGAACACCTTCAGGTGCTCCCCCAGAACCTACATGCAGGTCAATTCCCGTTTCTGGGAAAGCCACTGCCATCGCCCCGGCCACATCGCCGTCGCTTAGTAAATATATTTTGACCCCTAGTTTACGCAAAATCATAATATGTTCGGCATGTCGATTGCGATCTAGGATGGAGACCGTCATCTCTGAGATTTCCTTCTGCAGAATACTTGCCGCTTTCTGAATAGTCATCTCAAGCGGATCTTCAAGACTCAGCTTGCCAGCCAACCGTGGACCCACCGCCAACTTCGCCATATACATATCAGGGGCATGGAGGAGATTGCCTTTCTCAGCGATAGCCACAACAGATAGGGCATTATTCCGACCACTTGCCACAATATCAGTTCCCTCTAAGGGATCAACGGCCACATCAAATTCAGGTCCAATGCCGCTGCCTACCTCTTCACCAATGTAAAGCATTGGCGCTTCATCCATTTCCCCTTCACCAATGACAACCGTCCCCCGGAAAGGAACGGCACGAAAATATTCCCGCATCGCAGAGGTTGCTGCCCCGTCCGCATCATGCTTATTCCCTTTACCTGTCCAGCTAGATGATGCAATGGCTGCTGCTTCCGTTACCCGTACAATTTCCAACGATAAGTCTCTTTGCATAAGCGATCCACCCTCCCGAAATTGGTTTGATTTGTTTAACTGATGCGTTATGATCTCTCCGCCAAAATTAAACCCGCTGTTTCCTCGATTGCTTTCTCGCTCACATCGATAATCGAACAACCCAATTCACGATATAGTTTCATGGCAAAAGCTAATTCTTCCTCTATGCGCTCTTTCGTTGCATATTTAGCACCAAAAGGAAGTCCAACGGCTTTCAGCCGTTCTGTACGAATACCAATCAGCTTATCCACACTCATCGTCAGTCCAACTAGCTTCTTTGGATCAAGTTCAAACAATATGCTAGGCGGTTTTACCTCCGGAACTAAAGGATAGTTCGATACCTTAAATCCTTTGTGCGCCAAATATATGCTAAGCGGAGTCTTGGAAGTTCGTGATGGTCCTATCAGGACGATATGTGCCTGCTTCATTGTGCTAGGATCCTTGCCATCATCACTATTGACTGTAAACTCTACGGCTTCAACCCGTTGATAATATTGTTCATCCAGTTGATAGAGCAGCCCGACTTTACGCTTAGGCGAATCCTTAAACGTGTCAATAAAGGCTTGCATCATGGGTCCCATAATATCGATGGCATTCACATTCAATCGGATGGCTTCTTGCCGCATCATTTCTCTAAGTTCAGGCAAAACAAGCGTGTAGGCGATAAATCCCTTCTGTCGGGAGGCTTCCTCTACGATCGCACGTACTTCATCTTCGGTTCGAATGGAACCATGTCGCTTAACGACAACCTGACTTGCATTAAACTGCCGAATCGTTGCTTGAACAACTGTATTTGCTGTTTCTCCTACCGAATCCGAACATACGAAAATGGTATGCAGCTTCTCTCCCATGTAAATTCCCCCTGATTTACGTACCTAGCGCTACATCCAGCAGCAATTTGGTCATTGTTGTTTTCGTAATTCGGCCTACAACTTCCAGCCCTTCCCGACCCTCAATCGCATTAATGACGGGTAAGCTGTCCACTTCATGCTGAATCATTTTCCGAGCTGCTTCTAGCACGCTATCTTCAGGCTTGACCGTAATAATGTTGGGTTGCCTGGTCATCACCAGCGAGACTGGCATGGCCGTTGCCGTAGCATGTCCTAACGTAACCTTCAGTAGATCTTTTCGTGATACCACTCCTGCTAATGTACCTTCCTGATTGACAATCATTAGACTCCCTACATTTTCGAGAAAAAGGGTAACCACTGCGTCGCTCACAGTGACCGTCTCGCGAAGTAAGACGGGGATTCCCATCACGTCCTTGACCTTCATCGAATCGATCAACTTGAAAGGTGTGTGTACATCCAGTGCCGCTGTTCCTAGAAAATAGCCTACCTTCGGCTTGGCATCGATATGCCGTAGCATGACTAATACAGCTAAATCTGATCGAATGGTTGGACGACTAATGCCGAGCAGCTCAGCGATGCGTTCGCCAGTAATTGGCGCATATTTGCCGACGAGATCAATTATTTCTAACTGGCGAGCCGTAAGTTCGATGATGTTTCCCTCCTAAAGCAATGAAATACCGTTATATAGTATGTTCTATTTGTTATATATTGTACATTATATAACAAATATCTGAAATATAAAGATGTTTATTGCCTATAAAAGAAATATTTATCACAAAAAAACTCCCTTTTATTGCCTTAGTAGGCAACATGGGAGTTTTCGGTTACTTGATCGCTGCTGCTGAGAGGGCGATTTTCGACGGCTCAGTGGGAATTTGGTGCGGATTCAGTGCGGAGACGGCGATTATTGCCCCCTCTGCTGAGTCATACATCTCCCACTGGAATATCATTTTCACAAGAAAAAAACGATGCCCAACATGCCTGCGCCAACGATAACAAAAATCGGATGCAGTTTATACTTGACGATAGCTATAAAAGCGCCACCTGCGATGAGGAGTGTTGCAACTTGTTGCCAAGTAACTCCTGTCTCTACAGTTCCAAAGGATGATTGGCCAAAATGCAGCGCTGCATAGATGATAAAACCTGTTACAACAGGCTTGAGACCGTAAAAGGAAGATTTAAACCACGTATGCGAATGCCAGCGCATCAAGAATGCCGCTACGAAAATGATGAGAACCAAAGACGGCAGTACCATGCCTAATGTCGCCAACATTGCTCCAGGGATACCCGCTATTTCATAGCCAATTAACGTGGCACTATTCGTAGCAATGGGACCAGGGCTGGTTCCAGCCAAGGCAATCACATGATGGAATTCATCCATTGTCAGCCATTGATGCTGCTCAACTTCAAGCTGGATGACAGGAATCATGGCATAGCCGCCGCCAAAGGATACGAGTCCTATTTGGAAAAAGGTGAGAAATAATTGGAGTAGCATCTACGAAGCACCTCATTTCTTAAATCCCATCCGCCATATACCAGTCAGCGGTCTTGTTGTCAGCACTTGTAGATACAGGTGGTTCTGTATGAGAAAGGGGTTTCGACATGCCCCATTTGTTCTTGAGATAAGTTGCGATGAGACCAACCAATACACCGAGTGTGATCAAGACGAGAGGCGATACCTGAACGACGAGCATCACAACCACAGTGCCTACCGCTATAAGGAGGGTAAGCCGATCGAAGATCGATGATTTCGCCATTTTGTACGCTGCTGCCGCAATAAGACCTATAATCGAAGCATGGATCCCCTCCATAAGAGCTTGCATTTTGGCGTAATGTTCAAGCCAAGCGTACAGCACACTTAGCATGAGGACGATCAAGAAGGTCGGAAGTGTAATTCCGACAACAGCCACAATGGCACCAGCGATGCCGGCTAGACGGTAACCGACCAATGCCGAAACATTGACGCCGACACCACCCGGTGCTGCACCAGAGATGGCCAGAAGCTCTGACATTTCCGCGTCTGACATCCACCTCTTCATGTAGACAACTTCTCGGTGAATGGCAGGCAGCATCGCGTAGCCACCACCAAAGGTCAATGGACTAATTCGTAGAAATGTCCAAAATATGCGAATCAACTTACTTAGAATATTCCCTGTCATAACGTTTACCTCCCACTTAATTCTATTTTGAACTAAAGTAGGAGGGAAATCCAATCAATAATCGTAATCCTTTTTCGTGAATATGCTTATAATGTGTGACTTCCACCCAATAAGCCGCTTTTCCTTTGTACGATTTGATTCATTTTGATAAAAAGGGGCGAGCTTGCTTCTTCATAGCCCTATTCGTCACATAGACACCTAACACAATCGAGAAGGCTCCCAATAGGTGATATAGCTGCAACGATTCCCCAGTAAACGTGGTTGCGAAGATAGCGCTAAACAAAGGTATGAAGTTGAGAAATCCAGCACATCGCTGCGGACCAGCAAGCTCAATAGCTTTATTCCAGCTCGGGAAAGCTACGATAGACGCGAAGATGCCTACATACAATAAACCACTGACTAACGCAGGACTCCATGAAACGTGAGGTGCCTTGATCATCCACTCGATAGAAGAACTTGGAATCAACACCACAAGCGCCACAATTACTTGTACCAGTAAAAATGGGCTTGCAGGAAAACGACCAGCCATTTTCTTCATGCCCACTGAATATAAAGCCCAACATAAGACGGCGATCAACATATACATATCACCTTGATTGACGGACAACCGAAGGAGCGCAGACAAATCCCCTTGGCTAATAATCCAACACACACCCAGGATGGATATACCAATTCCTGGAAGTGACCACCAAGCAAGTCTTTCCTTCATAATTGCCCAAGTGATGAGGACAACGAATATTGGTGTCGCCGAATTCATTAGCGAGGCATTGATTGAGCCCGTATATTGCACAGCAACATACGTAAGTGAGTTGAATCCCGCTACACCTGTCAGGGAGAGGAATAGTACCATTTTCCAATTCGCTAGAAACTCATTTCTAAGCCGCCAAGCTGCTTTGCCATACAAGGGTAGTAAACATAAGAAGGCAATACCCCAACGTCCTGTTGCGAGTGTGATCGGAGGAATATGTAAAACGAGTGACTTACCTGCAACAAAGTTCCCTCCCCAAATGCAAGTTGCGAGAATTAATAATAGATAGGGGGATCGTTTCAGCATGGCATGAGTAGCTCCTTTAATTAAGTGGTTGAATTTCTTAGATGGGACTAAGTCAGAATACTCGAATAGCCCCTTGGAAAAAGATACATACTAAAGCATGCGATTGGCAAGCATTAATATTTTTAACACAAACAAAAGTCCCCGATTTTCATGGAGACTTTAGGTGAATTATTCACGAATATTAGCTATCATCCTCCAAAAAGCGAACCTCGCAGTAGCAGCCGAGTGGAATCATTTCACGCAAGCAGCGCAGCATGTGTTCCTTCTCTTGCTCTCCCATTCGCTTTAATGCGTCGAAATCAAAATGAATGATACTATTGATGACATCATAGTGCTTAAATCGCAAACGCCCAAAAGGGAATTGCCGATTGATAGCAGCTAGAATACCATATTGATTCAAGTTTGAGCGGAGTGCCGTTAAAACAATTTCGGATGGCACTTCTTGCAGTAATGGCACTTTATCTGCTCGAACTGCGCAATATGCCTTAACCTGAAACACGACATACGGGTACAAGTAAGCGTTTGCATATTTTTCGACATTCAACGCATCCTGTTTCGATAGCTGCAAATCATCCGTCCAAGCATAAATCGTTGCCCTATATTTATCTGAAGTGTGAATTCGGATGTACCTTAAATGGGGAAAGCGAGTTTTCACAAGCTGTTCCGAAAGTAGCCGTGTTCCCACCAAGATCACCTCTTTCATTCCTGCTTTTGTATGATTAGTATATGCATCTAAACAAAAACAGCTATCCTTTTACTTTGAAAAGATAGCTTACTTCGTCTTACGTTTACTCATCTATATTCGAAAGCTTGGCCTAATATGATGCAACGAAGCAAAAGCCGTCCCCTTAGGTCTCATGACCCCAAGGGACGGCTTCTTGCATCACGTTTCTTACAAGCCTTTCGCTTTCAAAAAAGCTTGCCATTGCTTCGTCGTTTCCGCATCAATCTTGTCTTGACCAGCCGCTTTCAGCTTGTCAATGTATTTCTGCAGTTGATCCGCAGGATCTACCGCACCGGTTTCAAGAGCAACTTGGAACTCCAGATCTACGGCCGTCACATTGGCAACCTCAGATTTGATCGTGTCTCGATTCACATCAAAACCGTAGGAAACCGGCACCATGGCGCTTTCGTTTAATTTTATCGTTTTGTCCCATACATCTGGCGTCTGTGCACCTTTCAAGTAGGCATTAAATTGGTTGCCGAACACCCAATCCACGTTCGGTGCATAGCCGGAATCCTTAATCGGTTCAATATATTTGTCATCCTTCTTCGTATAATGCTTGCCTTCCAATCCATTTGAAATCAGATTATATAACACTTTATCTGTGTTCAGAAGGTTAATGAACATGAGGGCGCGATCTGGATTTTTGGACGTTTTGCTAATGACCTGCATCGCACTCGCAACGCCTGTGAAGTAGGAGTCGGAGATCGGCACATACACGACAGCATTGTTACCGTTATTAGCCATCTCATCGACTTCGCCGCCTGGCTTCGTTGTAAACTCAAGGCTTACCGCCACTTTCCCCTTTTTCTTGAGGTCCGTAATGTTTTTCAAAAGAGGGGCATCCTCATTGATATATCCCGCTAGTGACCATTTATGCATCGTCGTGAAGAAGTCTTTCTTGTTTTGCAGCTGCTGAATCTTCGTGATGGACGTGTACGTTTTGTCATCTTTCTTGTAAGCAACCGCAAGACCATCTGCGGCGACTAGATTTGGGTCTGTATAGAGGCCCCATGAATTCTGAGCCATCCCGAAAGGAATAACATCTTTTTCATTGTCCTTAATCGATTTCAGGAAAGGCTCGAGGTCTTTATACGTCTTAATTGAATTAACATCCAATTTATACTTATCCGCAAATTGCTTTTGAATGACAAGACTTTTCGTCTTGGCTGCGATTTGATATACAGGGAAGCCGTACACTTTGCCATCCGTTGCTTTCATATCTGGCCAGAATTTATCGGGAATATTCTTCCGGGCTGCTGCAGCATTTTTACTGATCATCGCATCGGTCAGCTCCAAGAGCGCACCTTTATCAATGTTCGGCTGATAGCTGAGCAGCCAATATTTCGAGCCCCATGCCACATCGAAAGCTTCACCAGAGGCCATGATCGTGTTCAATTTCGGATCATATTCATCAAAGGAAAGTGGTTTAAGATCTACGGTTGCATTGATTTTGCTCTTCACATATTTATTGACTTCCTCATTCACGAGTGCCTGATCTTTACCTGGCGGATTACTTGGATAATAGAATGTTAATTTGACTTCAGGCAATGTGCTAGGTGCAGGTGTTGCAGGCGTCGCGCTTGTCGTTGTTGCAGGTGTTGTTGCTGCCGGTGATGTCGTTTCACTTGCCGTGTCGGTCTTGCATCCAGCTAACACGGACATACTCAGAAGCATAATGGCTGCAGAGCTCAGGTACATTTTTTTTCCTTGGATCAACCTTCACACCTCCATAGTAAGAACCCCTAGTATCATCAGAACATCGAACCTTCCTTACAGGCGCCCTCACCTCCTCTCAGCTTTTGAGTGAACCTACCGTAATCCCTTTCACAAAGTACTTTTGGAAAAAAGGGAACATGATCATCATCGGACCGCCCGCAACCAAGGCCATCGCCATCCGGACAGATAGTGTTGGGAAGTTTGCAAATTGTAATTTACTCGCCGCCTCGGCTAGAGGCGAATTCGCTAGAAATTCAATCTGTGACAGAATACGAACGAGAAGCAGTTGGAGTGGCACATATTTGTTATCATCGATGAACAACAAGGCATTAAACCAATCATTCCAATAGGCAAAAGAGATGAATAATCCGAGTGTTGCTAACGCCGGTGTGGAAAGCGGCAGAATAATACGGTAGAAAATACGAAGCTCGCTAGAGCCGTCGATCTTGGCAGATTCAATAATTTCCATCGAAATTTTATCTAGAAAGCTTTTCATAATAATAATATTGAAAGGATTCATGAGCAGTGGAATGATCAGTGCCAGGATGGAATTTTTCAAATGCAAGTATTGTGTCATTAGGATATAGAACGGGATCGTCCCCCCATTGAATAACAAGGTGAAGAAAATATAAAACGTAAGCGGCCGATGGTAGCGAAAGTCTCGTCGTGACATCGGATAAGCCGTCAATGTTGTTAATAACAGGGATAGCACGGTCCCAATTATGGTGATGCCTATCGTCACCCCATACGATTTCAGCCAAATCTCGGGAGATTTGAAGACAATTCGGTATGCTTCTAAACTTAGCTCTTTCGGAATAAATCGATAACCGAATTGAATCAAGCTGTTCTCCGACGACAGTGACACCGCAATGACAAGCACGAAAGGGATAATCATCAACACACATATCAGAGTGAAAAACACATGGATATACCATATCGATACCGTTTTCACTGGTTTAGCTACAACAAGCTCCATAAAGCGCCAAGGCTCCTCCCCCATTAAAATAATGCGTTATCCTTATCCATTCGGCGCACCGCTGCATTTGCTGACACAATGGTGATTAGCCCCACAACTGATTGAAGAAAACCCACAGCTGCCCCAGAATTAATGTCACCAAGCTTCGCAAGGGCACGATACACATAGGTATCTATGACATCTGTCGTCGCCAAATTAGCGCCAACATTATTCGGCACAAAGTAATGCAATCCGAAATCACCGCGGAAGATATTGCCTAAGCCTAGAATAAACACAATGATTATCAATGGCTTCATAAGCGGCAATGTAATCCGAAATATCATTTGAACGCGTGATGCGCCGTCTAGTTTAGCTGCTTCGTAATATTCCGTGTTTATGCCAACAATCCCAGCGTAGTAGATTAATGTCGAGAAACCGACACTTTTCCATACAGCAACCACAGGTAAAATGAAGAGCCACGGTGTCGTCTCGAAGTACCATTTGTGCGGAGAAAGCCCGATGTTGCTTAGAAAGCTATTGAGGTAACCACTCTTATGCTCTAGGAAACCATACGCAATGTAACCGACCAATACTAATGAAATGAAATACGGTAGAAATAGTGTAGTTTGATACACCTTCACCATGCGGCCGCTTACCTCATATAACAGGATAGAAAGGACGAGCGCAGCAAGCGTTCCAAGTACGATATAGCTCATGTTGTATAAAAGGGTGTTTCGAATAATACGCCAGGCATCCTGTGATTTGAATATGAATTCGAAATTTTTGAAGCCGACCCATTTGCTCCCTAGAATCCCTTGATCATACCTGAAATACTTGAAGGCTAAGATGAGACCGATCATGGGCAAGTACTTAATGACCAGTTCAAACAAAATCCCTGGAGTCGCAAGCAACAGCAGTTCGCGATTTTTACGCAGGTGTTTGAATTCTCGAAATAGTTTTCGTTGTTTGTTGGGATGTGATTTCGTCATTGTGCTCCTCCTTCCCTATTCGTATCTTGCCACAGGATAAAGCGTTTACATAGCGTACGATGTTCGAAAACATGTAGAAACCATATGTACAATGTTCGAATTACTCTCTTTTTCCCATCAAAAAGCACAAAACCGCCCTTCCATACACCAATTGGTGGAAGAAGTGGCGGCCACTAGATCACATTTCCCCTGTTATGAAATCGATTTCTTCATGCGATATTCCTTCGGTGTACTTCCGAATTTGGCTTTGAACAACCGAAAAAAATAGCTCGGATTGGCATAACCGCATTTTTCCATAATATCTAGGACTGAATGATCCCCGTTCTCAAGAAGATGCTGGGCGTGCTGCAAACGAACTTCATTGATATACTCCGTAAGCGTGAGTTGGTAGCTGTCCTTAAACAGTTTTCCCAAGTACGCGGATGACAGTTTTACGGTCGCTGCAATTGTTTGCTGACTCAGGTTAATATCCGCATACTTCTGATGAATAAGTTCTTTGACTGTTTCGAGAATCATATCATTCCGTTCTACATTCGACGGCTTCTGACCTTCACAAATTTGTGAACATAAGGCTAATAAAGCTAGATACATTTCCTCTAACGTTTCATTCTCTTGCGGAATGTGATGAATATAATCCACATTAAAGCTCATTTTCGTTACGCGATTTTCCATAATTTCAACGACTGTATATTTGATTACCCATGTTAAATTCGTTACGGCGCGGTGAATATCATGATAATGAAAGGTGGCAAAAAGGGAGAACGCTTTCTCAAGCTCAATCCCCGCTTCTGTCATTAAGCCCTTCTTCAAGCTCTCGGATAGTTTACGTTCGATGGCTTCTGGGATTGAGACTCGCTTATTCGCGTTGTTCTCCTTGACCATATCACTCATAATAATGGACTTGTAGCCGAAAATAAGGGTGTACAAGCTATTCTGCAACGCTTGTGTATAACCAAATGACAGCCGTGTCAATTGAGAGATGGGATCGCTAAGTCCACAAGAGAGGCTCAGATCGTAATATGTCTCAATCGTATGCTGAATGTCCCGAAGGATGGGAACAATCCTCTCTGTTTTCGCCACTGTAGGCGCGTCCATCAAGGATACAATGAGAATAATATGATCCCCCCATACCTCTACTGCTTCACAAGGATACGCTTTGGACATCATTTCCTGCGCAATATTCGTGATAGCAAAGCTATGCATCTTCTTCAACGCTAGAGCTGTATGGTTCGTGTACGCTTGAAAATGATCCAAACGAAGGACACACACGATAATTTCGGCAGGGTACGCAATATTCAGTTGATGCTTGTCAATCAAGCTAATCATATCGTGGTGTGAGAACATTTGACCGTCTGTCATAAATTTACGGATGTAATATTTATTGACGATGTGCTCAGAGCTGATTTCTTGCAGCGTATGAGACAATTTCAAATAATTCTCACTCATCGCATGAAGCTCATCCCCCTCAGTTCGCCTCGTAGGTTCACCTCGTGGATGCTGAAATCGAATCCGATGCAGCATATCTTCAATGGGATGATACAATTTATAAGACAACCAGACCGAGATGGCAATCGCAATCAATAGGAGAACGCCAGAGACAACTAACGATTTCACACGTGTCTGAGTGACTTCTGCCATCAACTGGTCATACGACTGTACATACAGAATCGTCCAATTCGGAATCGGATCTGCCATATAGGTAATCATACTTTTCTCACCTTCCACATCCCCAATAACGAATCCGGAAGGATCACCCGTTGCAGACTTATGATTCTTAATGTAGGTGTGGATGGTTTCCTGTGTGGCTTTGCTGCCGTACCCATCTATGTTATGAGAGGAATACAAGCGACCTTCCTGGTCTGCCATAAGAATATCACCTTGCGATCGGCTGCCCGTATCGTTCATTTTCTTCAAGCTGTCGAAGACCCAGTCCGACTTGATATAGAGAACAATGGCGGATTCGCCGCGTGAAAAAGGCTTTAATGATTCGGTTACGACGAACGCGAAGGCATCGATTTGACCGTCCTCACGTTCGAGACTGACTGGAATAAGTCTGGACGTTTCATGTTGGTTGATAGGATCTAGCAACCAATCCGAAATTTTCTTTTTGGTCACACCGCCATCCAACAAGAAATTGGTGGTTGTTCCGTATATCTCATTTTGAGAATGATTATAGACGACCATGGAATGCAAGAAGGAGGAACTGTCCATGATACTGGACATGCGTTGGTAACCGCGAATTAAATCCATTTTGGGTAAAGTTTCATCAAACATCAAAGGAATGAGCAAGTTATCTTTTAAAACAAAGTAAGATAAGTGTGTGATGATTTCGTTCATGTAAGAAAAATTGTACTGCATTTGTGTGAGAATTTTGAGATTCGAGTCCTCTTGAATCCGTTTTACTGACTTTTCCAGCAGATACGTATTGGCAAATGAAGAGGCTAATAGGACAACAACCATCGATAACATGATCGAGCTTAGTACGCGCTGCAAATATTTCTTGGATTTATAGAAACCAAATCCTTTCATAAGTACCAAGCCCCCTCTCGTTATGACGAATTTACTGTGGCCCTATTTGATTATCATCAATATCAACCCAACCAAGCGCATAGGCGGGTGATGTTAGCTCAAGGCGAATCTTTCCATCTGGTAAAGGTATCAATTGAGGATCTGCTATGTGCGAATGGGCATCGAATTTCCCACCCAGTAAGGAGCGCCATGCCTCCCAGTCATAGACATCCCGCCCTAATAAATCTGTTCCTGACGAGGGCAGTGGTAGTTTCCCTGCTACCTGACAAACGCCCTGGGCTCGATCCGTCCAATAGAGATTACAATCCGCTTCAGCAAACTTATCTTCCCGCCAATTGACGAAGTAGTAAAGGTACCCTGAATTAACTATCATGTTCCCTTTCACCGTCACCTCTTTATTCTCTTCACCCGCCATCTCTTGTGTGCCAATTGCAGCTATAGCATCTGGGTTAGACACCAGCAAATTCCCTTGAATGAGGTTGCCAATGCCTTTGGAAAAAATGAGCATCCAGAGCTTCCCCTCCCCTGTGCTGTAGAGACCCGTCAGCACATTCTGGGTAACCGTGAAGTAGTCTGAAGCATCATCCAAATAAATGCCGAAACCAAAAGAAAAATGAATCCCACTATTGTGTAAGCGGTTACTATGAATCGCATTCCCTGCCCCAACACCCCAGGATTCAATCATTCCACCATCCTGACTGTCGATCATGACATTCGAAATATCGTTATAAGCGATGTAATTATTGCGCGTATGCAAGAAATCCCAGTGATTCTCCCACGTTACTGGTATTCCATAAATGCTTGCTGGCATGACCTTATGGCGCAAGCCTTTCAAGGAAATACCATAGCGAGGCATATGAGATATCCGATTATGGGTAATTTGGTTATGTCCACTTTGATACAGCAGAATTCCACAGCCATGCCCAATCAGCTCGCCGCCATACCGAATCACATTATTCGTAATCCGATGCTCTTTATTGGTATAAGAAGCGTCTGCGGATGTAAATGAGCCTTGGAGCGGTGAATAACCTGAGGCACATATCCCCATATACCCCAAATGCTCAATATGATTGCCATGTATTCGAATGTTTCGCGTTTGCTGATCCAAGAAAATACCGCAGCTTCCCGAGTTGATTAGTTGACAATGCGATATTTCAATATCGGCTGCATACTGGATGTAAACCAATCCTTCACGGTGCTCATCTCGCTCTACATTACTCAAGCCCTCGTCTTCTTGAATCATTTGGTAATCGGACCAGAAGTCTGAACAGGAGAAGTGCAGACCATGAATGTCAAGATGTTGAATTGGCTCATCCTGATCTTTGCCTTTGATCTCAATCAACCTTGTGACCGTTGGTACAATAATCTCTTGGTGCAGGGGTGAACCTTTACGCGGCCTGTAGTAGAGCCAACCATCCTTTTCATCCCAGTGAAATTGACCTGGTGCTTGAAGAAAATCAAGTGAACCTTGAATAAAATAACGTGAGCCTTCACCTATTTCCCAAATGGAAGGGAGCTGAAAGGCAACATATCTAGCCTCAGCATCATGAGATTTCACGGATCGCAGCTCTGAGAACCAGTTCCATTCCCCTTTCCCTGGCCAAATGAATACTTGAGCTTGAGTAAGGTCACATCCTACTGGAATGTCTCCATTCCCATAGTAAATACCATCTCGGAAGGCTGCCTCAGCTTCCCCGTCCACTTGAAAATATCCCGTTGCTGGCAAACGAGCTTTCGTTATGCGTTCGCCATCCGCATATAGCGTATGGAAGCTGCTTCTAGCCCCTAACCACGCCCGCCACATGTCGGAACTATAGGGTTCCCAGTTCGTAACTGGCCTGCCACCTATGATATTTACCACTTCACCAGGTACATTACAATAACTAACCCGGTACCCATTCCTGCCTGAATCGCGCTCATCCAATTTCCATGTATTTTCTAAATAATACGTACCACCGAACACAAAGACGATGACATCGTGGTTCATCCCTTTGAGGATGATTTCCCGAACTGTCATCTGAGCTTTGGTTATCGTTAAGAATGGCGCATCTTTACTTCCATCTTGATCATCGTTTCCGGTTGTTGCTACATACAATTGGGTTGCCATAGCCATGAGCTTACTCCTTTACACATCATAATAACCTTATTTATGACTAGGAGCTTGTAGGTATACCACTTTCATTCACTAGGAGCCTGGTTTAAAAGATAAGCCCTTCGCAGTTAGTTCTTCCCGAATCAAATCTCTCGCTTTGGGACCCATGCCATGCAGCTTCATAAGATCTGTCTCGGTAATACGTGTGAAATCATGGAGCTTCGTAATACCTGCCCCTGCTAAAGCTCGCCTCGCTGGACTTGCCACACCTTTGGGAAGTACCCATTGTTCTTCCTCTTGTTTATTCGTTGACAAGGTCTAGACCTCCTTCTTTCGTCCCGCCAAAAAAGTACGCATAACTTGCTCTGCCTTTTGCGCTAAAAGCTCAGGTGTACGACACATCGCCTCCTTAAGCGTCATCGGACCGTTTACAATGCTATGAATACTTGTCATCCCATATTCATACAGCTTCTCAATCCCCTGCCCGACGGATCCTGATAAAACAATAGCTGGCACGCCAAGTTTCGAAGCAGCCTGTGCGATTCCCATCGGTGCTTTGCCGGAGGCTGTCTGGGCGTCGGTCTGACCTTCGCCAGTGATGACGAGTTGGGCATCCTGCAGCTGCTCCTTTAACTTAGTCATCTCGATCACCACGTCGATCCCACGCTTCGTGCTTGCCGGGAAAAACGCTTGAAAAGCGCCGCCAAGCCCGCCTGCAGCGCCAGCTCCAGGCAGATGATGCACCGCAATCCCCGTATGCGCTTCCATCACATCTGCCCAGTTGGTGAGTGCTGCATCGAGCGTTTCAACCATCTCCGGTGTCGCACCTTTCTGCGGTCCAAAGACATAGGACGCCCCTTGCGGACCAATGAATGGATTCGTGACATCTGATGCAATGATAAACCGCGATTCACGAATAACGCGCGCATCCCACATCGAGGCATCAATACGCTTTAGGTCAGACAGAGCTTGTCCTCCTGTATCAATCTCACGCTCATCTGCGTCTAGGAGTCGTAAGCCTAACGCTTGGAGCATGCCGCTTCCACCATCGTTCGTTGCACTACCGCCGAGTGCAAGAATGAAGGAACGATAACCGTGGTCGAGCGCATGGCGAATTAATTGGCCAGTGCCGTAGGTTGTCGCCAGCATCGGATTGCGATGTTCCTCTGGAATTAACTCGAGTCCGGAAGCCGAAGCCATTTCAATCACACACGTAACGCCATCGCCTAAGACGCCATACGTGGCTATCACCTCATCTTGCAACGGACCTCGCACGGGAACTGAGATCTTGCTGCCCTGCGTCGCCTGTACGAGGCTATCAACGGTTCCCTCTCCCCCGTCTGCCATAGGGATGAGGACGGTTTCTGCAGCTGGCATAGCCCGCAGAATTCCATCCCTAATCGCCTTGGCCGCTTCTTCTGAACTAAGGCTGCCTTTAAACGAATCAGGTGCAATCACGATTTTCATAAGTCAACCTCCAGGTCGAACAGCACACGCTTATTTATTAATTAATTTATACAACGCTTGGGTACCACTTTCCTCTTCGCCCATTGCAGCTAATTGTTCATATAGCGATTTGGCAAGCGTTAAGCCTGGAAGCTCTACCTTCATTTCTTCCGCCGATTGCAAAGCAATCTTCATATCCTTAATAAAATGTTTCACATAGAAACCTGGTGCAAAATTATCCGCAATCATGCGTGGCCCCAAATTACTTAACGACCAGCTACCCGCGGCACCTGTTTCAATGCTTTGCAGCACAGTTGTCGGATTAAGACCCGCTTTCTTCGCATAAACAAGCGCTTCGACGACACCCATCATGTTGCTTGCAATCGCAATTTGATTGCACATCTTCGTATGTTGCCCAGCACCCGCTTCACCTTGGTGGACGATATTTGTGCCGATCTTTTGGAAAATAGGCAACATCTGCTCGAACACGTCTCGAGCGCCTCCGACCATAATGGACAATCGCGCTTCTCTTGCCCCAATATCTCCACCAGAAACTGGAGCGTCCAAAGAGAAAAGCTGACGCGTCAGCGCTTCCTCATAAATCCGTTTGGCCAGAGACGGGCTCGACGTCGTAAAATCAATCAGGAAGCTACCGGGCTCTGCCATAGCAATGATGCCATTTTGCCCAAAATAAATGTCTTCGACATCGCTTGGAAATCCGACCATGGTCATAATAACCTGGCATTTCTGCGCTAATGCGCCTGGCGTTTCCTGCCATTGTGCCCCATTTTCCAATAGCTCCTGTGCCTTAGCTTTCGTACGTGTATACACATGAACCTCATATCCCGCATGAATCAAATGTCCCGCCATACTTTTACCCATCACGCCTGTTCCAATGAGTCCTATGATTGGTTGTGCCGTAAGTTCTGTCATATAGATGTCCACCTTTCCCCGTTACCTAGTTGTCGATTTTATCTCCATTTAAACTTATCACCCTCTCTCCTTCTGGTCAAACGTGATATGACGAACAATTTTTGTGCACTAGCGTGCGATTGACGGCGGCGATTAAGCCCTTGCGCACATTATTTGTGCGCTAGCTGGCGATGGGCGGCGGTGATTAAGCCCTTGCGCACATTATTTGTGCACTAGCGTGAGACGGGCAGCGGCGATACCGACCTTGCGCACATTATTTGTGCGCTAGCGTGAGACGGGCAGCGGCGATTAAGCCCTTGCGCACATTATTTGTGCGCTAGCGGGCGATGGGTGGCGGCGATTAAGCCCTTGCGCACATTATTTGTGCGCTAGCGTGAGACGGGCGGCGGTGATTAAGCCCTTGCGCACATTATTTGTGCGCTAGCGGGCGATTGGCGGCGGCGATTAAGCCCTTGCGCACATTATTTGTGCGCTAGCGGGCGATTGGCGGCGGCGATTAAGCCCTTGCGCACATTATTTGTGCGCTAGCGGGCGATTGGCGGCGGCGATACCGCACAGGGATCTGCTTCACTTCCACCAAAAATCCAAAAAAGCCGTTCCACAGGGATAACCACCCTCGGAACGGCTTTTATCAACGTTTAGATACCTTGGAAAGTGAATGCATACGCATAAGTTCTGTTCGCGAATAACGTAAACTCGGGATGTGTTCTTGCTCCCCAACTATCGTCTCCGCCAACCCCCATCTGCTTGTAATTCACACGAACCACAACTTTATCACTCGTAGGCAGCTTGTAAGGGTGATTATGTGCTTCCAGCTCGGATGGCGAGTATGGCAATGCATTGAGCTCTACGGTTGGTAAGCCTCCGATGCGGAGTCCGCGCCCAGCCGCATTCGTGATTGTCGCCCAGCGAACATCGGTCTTATTGCCACATTCCTGTGGGCGCAAGTATGGAACGAATTGCTCTTCGACAGTTCCGTTATGAAGCGCAAGTTTAGCTCCTACATTGCGATCCCAGTGATTCTCATGTGGCCCGCGACCGTACCAAGTCAAGTTCTCGAAGGCAGCATCTAGTTCGAACATGACGCCCACTTCAGGAATTTCTGGCAATTTATTACCCGGTGTTAATTGCATCCCTACTTCAACTTCCCCGTTTGCTGACACTGTGTAAACAAGCTGAACTTCAGAAGCCGGCTTTGTTCCCAGTTCATAGCATACCCGAACCTCAGCGTGTCCTGCATCCAATGATTTCGCGTTCAAGGAAAGGAGCTTACGTCCGCTGCCTGCTTCTTGCCAAGGTGCACAACGAATGTGGTGCTGATTCCCGCGATCGTTATCGGTATAGGCACGCCAGAAGTTAGGTACTGGCCCACTTTGGAATAACTCGACTCCGTCAAATAAGTAAGAAGTGATATCGCCAGTTACTGCGTCAACTCGAAGTGCAAAACGCTCGCCTTGCAAGCTGATGCTTTCAGCAGTGTGCGTGACTTGAACAGCTGCCTCCGCAGAGAGTGTAACCGCGGATTCTTGTTCCACTTCCCAGTTGCGTGCATGAGCCGCTGCATTCACTGCAGGAAGAATAAACTGCTCCCATGCGATTTCATGTCCTTTTACTCCCCACAATGTAGCGTCTCTCAGAACCAGACTTAGTGTTAACACGAATTCATCGTTCGGGAAAAGACTTTCAACAGCATCAAGTGCTAGCTCAACCGTTGTAGTTTCACCTGGTGCAACTGCGAATGTTCCGGTAAATGGTTTACTTTCCACTAAACCATTGCGTGCAATCGTCCAAGTCCAATCATATTCATTCAAGTTGGTGAACAAGAATTGATTGGTTACTTTGAATTGTCCCTTAGCCACATCTACCGCTTCGAACTTCACATTCTGGTAGCACTTTTTCACTTCGTGCAGCTTCGGTGAAACCGAGCGATCAGCGAAAATCAAGCCATTGCCACAGAAGTTGCCATCATTCGGCGTGTCGCCAAAATCCCCGCCATAGGCATGATACGAGATGCCATCTGGCGTCGTTGTGCGAATGGATTGATCGATCCAATCCCAAATAAATCCACCTTGTAAGACAGGGTATTGATCAAACAATTCCCAATATTTAAATAGGTTACCACAAGAGTTCCCCATCGCATGACTATACTCACAAAGGATAAATGGCTTTTTCGGATTGTTTTTGGCGTATTCTTCGATTTTTTCAATTTTGGAATACATTTGACTTTCCATATCCGACGCTCTTTCTGATTCGCGCCACCAGAACACGCCTTCATAGTGAACAACCCGGGAAGGATCGGCTTCACGAAGGAAATCATGCATTTTGAAGAAATTATCTCCACCAAAAGACTCATTCCCCAAAGACCAAATGACAATCGACGCATGATTCTTGTCTCGCTGCATCATGGAGTTTGCACGATCAAGCACAGCCCCCGTCCACTCAGGACGACTTCCTGGCACCGTTTCACCTAATTCGAATTGCGGGTAACTCCATGAGCCGTGGGTCTCCAAATTCGTTTCATCAATTACATACAGACCATATTGATCACAAAGCTCATACCATAACGGATTATTCGGATAATGCGAAGTCCGTACAGCGTTGATATTATATTGTTTCATAAGCAAAATATCGGCAAGCATGCTTTCCGCATCAACGGAACGTCCGCGATCACGATCAAATTCATGACGATTAACACCTTTGAAGACAATGACTTCACCGTTAATTTTCATCAAACCATCTTCAATCTCAAACTTGCGGAAGCCTACTTTACAGCTTTCCGTCTCGAGAAGCGTGCCCTCTTCATTTACTAAACGAAGAACGAGTGTATACAGGTATGGACTTTCAGCGCTCCATTTGGCTGGACGATCCATATGCGCGGACAATTCCACGGCTTGGCTCGCAATGTTGCTTGTTTGAATGCCTACTCGAAGCGGCGCTTGCCATAGGGCTTGCTGCTCACCATCGTATAGCATCGCTTCCACATGATGTACGCCTTGGCTCTTCCCATCATAGTTCGTGATCGTCGCTTGAATGTGCAGTTCAGCATCCTCGCAAGCCGCGTCCAAATTCGTATTTACTTTGAAATCAGCAATATGTGCCGTTGGTGTCGTATACAGATACACATCGCGGAAAATCCCGCTCAAACGCCAGAAATCCTGATCTTCTAACCAGCTTGCATCACTCCAACGATACACTTCTACAGCAAGCTTGTTCTCACCCTCGATCAAATAAGGCGTAATATCAAAATCCGCTGGTGTAAAGGAATCTTGGCTAAAACCAACCAAATCACCATTCACCCATACATAGAAAGCTGACTCCACACCTTGAAAGCTTAGATACACAGGTTGGCCGTTCCAACCCTCAGGGATTGAGAAGCTGCGCACATAAGAGCCAACAGGGTTATACTTTACAGGGGCAAATGGGGGCTTAAGATCCTCGTGACCTACCCATGGATAAATAATATTTGTGTATTGCGGAAAATCAAAACCTTGCAGCTGCCAATGTGACGGCACAGGCATATCCGCCCAATTCCTAGTGTCGAAGTCCGTTTTGAAGAACTCCTGCGGGCGGGCTTGCGCGTTTTCTGCAAAATGGAATTTCCATGTGCCATTCAAGTCTTGATAAAATTGCGATGCATTCCGAACTCCAGCCAGCGCTTCTGCTTCCGTATGATAGGGCATCAGCGTCGCATGTGCATCTAAGCGATTCAATTGATAGATGTGCGGATTATTGTTCCATTCGGGGTAACCGTTTTCAGGAGCCGTGTATACAAATTTATTCGCCATGGATGATTTTCCTCACTTTACGTTTTTGAATAAGGATTTTGTTTATCACCTTATTGTACAAGACAATTATTTCTTTTAAAATATAAGAAATAACGCATGATATATTAAAAAATGAAAGAGATGGTTATTCCTTGGCTAGTGATTATCGAAAGTTTTTTGTCATTACGGAAACAGACCGCAAGCTCCCACTCATTCTTGAAACGATCGGCTATGAGAGCGAACAGCAATATTATCAACGCGAAGAAGGCTATCCTTGCTTTCATTGGCTGCAAACGATTTCCGGCAGCGGCGAAATCATTCTAGACGGCGTCCCCGTCAAGCTGAGTGAACGGCAAGGCATGCTGCTGGCTGGCGGAGTCCCTCATGCCTATCAAGTGCCAGATACACCTTGGTCGACGTGGTATTTAACCTTTGATGGTGCGTTAGCAGCCTCTATTGTACATGCTCTGGAAATCCCACTTTCTACGCAAATTAGCTGGGGATCCGAGACGCCGCTCGCTAGTATTCACGAATATTACTATCATAAATATCATGATAGTCACGATTTCACCGGCACCAACGGTTCCTTGGAAATCTATCAATTCCTGACGCTGTTAAAGAAGCACGGCATTATCAATAAAAGCGCCTCCTTCTCGCAAAGTCATGAGCGGCTTCTGCCGCTCCTGCTCGAGCTGGAGCATAGCTTCGGCGCTGCTCACGTTGGGCTTAGCTGGATGGCGACTCAGCTCGGAGTCTCAGCGCAGCATGTGAATACATTATTTCGCCGTGCATTCGGGCTCTCTCCGTACCAATACCTGCTTCAGCTTCGCCTGCAGAAGTCCAAAGAAATGCTGATTGCGCAGCCTGATCAGACAGTGAAGCAAATCGCCGAAGCCACTGGCTTTCTTGATGCATCGCATTTCATTTCCACCTTCCGCAAAGCCGTTGGGCTGACGCCGGATGTATTTAGACATCCGTATTTGAAGTAAACGTGAGATCTATTGGCTACTTGTAGCCAATAGATCTCACGGATGTGCCAAATAACTGGAAAAAATCCATCTATTTCTGTCTATTTGGCCTCAATTTGAACTTTAGATGGAAAATGTACAGCTATTTCTCTGGGTTCTTTCTAATTTGTTGAGAAAGTGAGAAATTAACTGTACTTTTTACATTTATTTGAAATATATCTTCGTTTCAGTTGAAATTAGATGTATGTTTTCCAGTTATTGTGTTTACTTGTTGGTGAGGTTGGGTTGCTTGAGTTGTTGGGGTGGGCTGGCGTTGTCGGAGTTGCCGGGGTTGTCGGAGTTGCCGGAGTTACCGGAGTTGCCGGGGTGGGCTGGCGTTGTCGGAGTTGCCGGGGTTGCCGGGGTTACCGGAGTTGCCGGGGTGGGCTGGCGTTGTCGGAGTTGCCGGGGTTGTCGGGGTTGCTGGGGTTGCTGGGGTTGCTGGGGTTGCTGGGGTTGCCGGGGTTGCCGGGGTTGCCGGGGTTGCCGGGGTTGCTTGGGTTGCCGGGGGTTGCCGGGGTTGCCGGGGTTGCCGGGGTTGCCGGGGTCGCTGGGGTTGCTGCTCGTGCTGCCATCAGTTCCGAAATTGCTACTCTAGCCAATGTTTCAGTTGAGTTATTCTCCTCGAATCGTTCGAGATGTCCACTTCTAAACAAAAAAAACCGCCACAGCGGTTTTTCAAAACATTGGCTTATGAAATAGAATGATTAGGAATGAATTCACGATGCACTTCGAGCAGCTTTTGGACGAAAATCTCAAAGTCTAGTAAATTCGACGAAAATTTGAAATCGGTTACACCTGTGTTGAAATCAATAACACTTAGCGCAACGCGATTAAGGGGATACTCGGGTATGGGGTCAGAGGCAAGTGAAATATTTTTGAACGGGTAAATGGATGTTTCACCGTAGAAACGAAGCACTGTCAAATGATCATCTCTAAACTCCAACGAAATCTGTTGTTCCGAATCCGTGAAACGCTTCAGTGTACTCATCAAAGATCAATCCTCCTCTTGTCCTTTATTTTACTCTTAATTTCGAACATTAAGAAGCCCATTTTGTAAATATCGTTACTCCATATAGCGTTAGCAGCAAACAAAAACCCTCGCCAATGACGAGGGTTTCCAAGTTTATTTATACTTTTGAATGAAAGCAATCGCACTAGCAATATCTTTCTCTGGCTGTTCACCAACTTCACGCTCAATGGTTAGGTAGCCTTTGTAGCCAATTTCTTGCAGCGCACCAAAGTAGCGTCCGAAATCAACATGACCTTCACCTAACGCTAGCTCACGGTACATATCTCCTGATGTTGCCGCCTCAGCAATGTCCTCGTGTGTCATCGGCTTATAGCCTAGTGAACCGTACACTTCACGCGGATCAACTTGACGAAGACGGACACCGTCCTTCACATGTGTATGAACGATATAATCTTTCAACGTGTAGACACCTTGAACAGGATCATCTCCGGTTACCATCACCATATTCGCTGGGTCAAAGTTAACGGATACACCTTTGGTGGATAGGTTATCTAGAAAGCTTTTCAAATGTGCCGACGTTTCAGGCCCTGTTTCTACTGCGAAATAGGCACCTAAACTGCTCGCATACACACCCAGTTCTTCACATGCTTGCAGCATCGTTTGATAAATGGGGCCATTCCGATCCTCGGGTACAACACCGATATGCGTCGTTACCACGGACGAACCTAGTTCAACCGCAAGATCAAGAATGCGCTTGGATTTCTCAATTTTCGCTGCATTAACGGTTTGATCTTGAAAACCATGTCCACCTAGATCCCCGCAAAGTGCCGAGATTTGAAGATCTAACGACGCGATGTAGTCACGTAACTCTTTACGTGCTCCCGCCGTTAAATTAGCAGGATCCATCTCTCCAGAAACCGCATAAATTTGGACGCCATCTGCTCCTAGCTCTTTCGACTTCTTTAATCCGTCTCGTAGTCCAAGACGCAAACTATCTACCATAATACCGATTGGATTGATTACCATGTCTTCAAACACTCCTTATCGCGAGCTTAACGTTAGTTAATTTCGTCCCAAATTCTACGGATATTTTGTAATCCGATCAATGTGCCTCGCTTACACTCTTCCATTCCCTCAAATTCCAGGGAGATGTAACCATCGTAACCTGAGCTTTTGACCACACGCAGGATTTCAGGAATATTCAAATCACCTTGCGCCACAATCGCTCCGCGCAAATAGGTGCCGTAGGAAGACTTAAACCAGCCTTCTCCTGGATTCTGATTAGAGGGGCGAATGTAGAAATCCTTCACATGGACAATAGAAGCATAAGGAAGATTATTCGTCACAGCGGCAACGGAATCCTCGTCCACACAAACAAAATTACCAACATCCAAAGTTGTTTTGAAATTCGGACGATCCACAGCATGAATCAGGGCTTGAACACGTTCACTATGCTGTACGAAGAAACCGTGATTCTCAACACTCGTTACAATCCCAAATTGGTTCGCATAATCAGCGATTTGACGACAAGCTACTGCTAATAGCTCCAAGTTAGCATTGAAATTACGAATCGAGAGATCCTCACTTCGAGCAACATCATGCCGCATTTTCTTTACACCTAATCGGGCAGCCAGGTCAACCTCGCCCTTCACACGCTCGATTTCTTCCTGATACTGCTCTTCTGTTTCGGTCAGGAAATTAGCGCCGATAGCATAATTGGAGATATCAATACCTCGAGCCTGAGCTTTCTCACGAATCGCATCCGCAAGCGCAAAGTTACCCGGTAAATCATAACCCAATGGTACAATCTCGACATGTTCACCTCCCTGATCCGCAATCCAATCGATGACGTCCATAATCGACATTTCGCCAGACTTTAAAGCCTGATATAAGCTATATGTGCTAACCCCTAATTTCATATGCGCTCCTCCAATACTCCTATGCTCCGATTCGTTCGGGCTACAATCTGATTTCTTGTCCCTTTGCTGCGGATTCATAAATACCGCAAAGGATTTTCATCATCTCAAGACCATCTTCAACCGGGCTGATTGGTGTTTCGCCTGTTTGACAACAGGATACGAAATGATTAATCTCATTTTGGAAAGCGCCATTGATGTCAATCGATTTGTTATTGATTTGAGGCGTCACATTCGTAATCGTATCCAATATCTCTGTTACGAACACAATCTCAGGCTCAAGCTCAACGCCACCTTTGTCACCATAGAGCTTGACAGCGATTTCATCCTTTTTGGCATGCAGCGTGAAACTCACATCCACCATAAGGGAAGCCCCATTTTCAAAACGAATCAGCACATTCGCCAAATCCTCAACTGTATTGCGCTCCGCATCATAGTCGGCTGCTTTATAAAAAGATAAGTTCTTCACATTCTTCCGGTTTCCAAGCTTGTTATACGTATGCCCACTTACTGCAACAGGCTTCGGTCTGCCCATCAAGTACCAACACACATCAATCACATGCACACCAATATCAATCAGCGGTCCGCCGCCGGAGCGTTCAACATCAGAGAACCACCCGCCTGGATTTCCTAATCGACGAAGGCAAGATGCTTTGGCATAATAAATCTCACCTAATTGACCATTATCTATAAAATGCTTCACTAACTGAGCATTCGTATCATATCTTCTTACAAATCCCACTTGCAGAATTTTTCCTGTTTCACGAACCGCATCTTGAATGCGTTGCGCTTCTTCCACTGTTTTGCATAGCGGCTTCTCTACCAAAACATGCTTACCAGCATGAAGAGCAGCAATACTGATCTCGGCATGTGTATTATTCCATGTACAAATACTGACAGCATCAATCTCAGGGTTAGCCAAAAGCTCATTATAATCAGTATAAATGTTCGCAATGTCATACTTCTCCGCTTTCGCGGCAGCACGTTCACGATTAAGGTCACAGACAGCAACAATAACAGCATCCTCTGATTTCGTATATGACGCAAAGTGCAAATCTGAAATTGAACCTGCACCAATAACACCAATTCTCAATTTGTTTATGCTCATTGCACATTCAAGCCTCCTTTAAATAACTACTCCTTAAAGTTAACATGCTTTGGACATAGCGAGAATACCTAGTATAAGCAGGTGCATGGACTATATGTTCAAAATCGCACCGAAGGTTAACCGTTGTTCGCTCAGGGTAGTAACACAATTTTTCCTGTACTTTGCCTACTTTCGAGTAATCGATGAGCTTCAGCGCCATCCTCCAAGGCAAACGTTGTCACGGAATCCATCTTGAGACTGCCGGCACGAAGTGCGTCGAACAAAGCATGGGCCCGCTCGATCCGATTCGCTAAACTAGTCACATGATTCCAGAGGTCACCACCTGTTAAGGTTTTGGAGGTATCCATCAGCATTCTTGGATCTACATGGGCTGGATCCCCACCGGCCATACCGTAGAATACGACGGTCCCTTTCGTTTTTACCGCAGCGAAGCTGTCCATTAAAGTGGAGCCTACCGAATCATAGACGACTCGGACACCTTCTTTGTCTTGAGACCACTGTAACACCTCTTGGACCCAGTCTGTAGAATAAAGGACGATATGGTCTGCACCCGCGTCCAGCGCGACTTGCTTCTTCACTTCCGAAGAGGTGAGACCGATCACCTTTGCACCTTTACTTTTACACAGTTGGATCAAAAGCTGACCCACACCGCCTGCAGCGGCATGGATCAGAACTTCATCCCCGGCTTGGACGCGATAGCTGTCGTTCACCAAGTAATGGGCAGTCATGCCCTGTAAAAGCAGGCCCGCCCCATGTTCAAACGAGATGTCTTCCGGCAATGGAATCGCACGGTCTACAGGAACAGCGACAAGCTCTGCATTGGCAAAGGGGACATCGGCAAAAGCGATCCGGTCCCCAATTCGAATATGCTTGATGTGTTCTGGCACGCTTTCGACGATCCCGGCACCTTCATACCCGAGAATATACGGCGGCTCCCCTGCCAAATGATAATTTCCTTTGCGACGATAGACGTCTGCGAAGTTGAGACCAATCGCTTTCGTCCTTATCAGAATTTGATCCCCATTTACGATAGGTTCTGGAATTTCTTTATATTCAAGAACTTCGGGTCCGCCGAATTGTGCGAAAGTTAATGCTTTCATAAGTGACCTCCCACGCTTAATTAACCATTGTTATTTTAACATATCCCATTGTGGAACCAAAAAAAAGTATCCCCACCCGCTCTACAGCGAATGGTGACACTTGGATATTAACGATTTATTATTTCTGGCTGCATAGGTAAATCCCTATAGGGCATCGGCTTATTGATGTAATATCCCTGTATACCCCAGCACTGCATAGCGGCGAGCATGTTGAAGTGATCACTTGTTTCAATGCCTTCCGCGACAACTTCTAAGTTCAATGCTTTCGCCATAGCTAGAATAGCCCCAATCAATGGCACATTGCCATCTGCGATGAAGATGCGATCAATCTTCAGCTTATCAATCGGCAGCTGCGTCAGCATACTTAACGATGAATATCCCGTTCCGAAATCATCCAAAGCGATGGTAAAGCCTGCATGACGCAACTTACCAAGAATGAGTTGTACCTCATGCAACGAGTGCAGTGTCGTACTTTCTGTAATTTCAAGTTCCACGGAGGTCGGGTCTACCCCCTCCTCTTGCAAAATTTGCAAGACCTGGGCAACAAAATTCAATTCATTGAGTTGGATGCGTGAGATATTGACAGATATTTTGAACAAAGGACCGTACATTTCCTTCAACTGATGCCAATCCTTACAGGCTTGACGAATAACCCAATAACCGATAGGCACGATCAGTCCTGTTTTCTCAGCAATAGGAATAAAGTCGCCAGGCTGTATGTACCCGCCATTCTCGCTATACCATCGTAGGAGTGCTTCCGCGCCAATAGCCCTTTCCGAGGCTGGATTATAAATAAGCTGATAATGCAAATGAAGTTCGTCCTTATCCATGGCTTGTGAAAGAGCTAGTTCATGGATAAAATTCTCGACATGATCGTATTTAGAAGATGCTTCATACAAATGATAGCGCTTTCGACCCGTTCCTTTAGCGGTGTACAAAGCAATGTCAGCTTGCTTTAACAGATCTTGAATAGTTTCATTGTGCTTTCGCTCTGCGATTCCGATACTCACATTCACTCTCACGGCATGTTCATCGACACGGAAGGGTTCATGGAAAAGCCCGCTTAATTGGCCCGCTGTCTCTTCGATTTGGTCGGATGCGATTAAATCCACGACTACGAATTCATCTCCACCGAGTCGAACCAGTACATAACGACTATCACCAAACACCTCAATCAATCGGCACGATACTTCAACAAGCACCGAGTCCCCCGCCTGATGGCCGAAAGTATCATTAATATTCTTGAAATTATCCAAATCCATTAAATAAATCGTGGGAGGTTCCAGCACATGCTCGAGTAAGTATCTGCGATTGAACAAATTAGAGAGATCATCTTGATAAGCATAATTGTACAGGGTATTCTCATGCAGTTTCCGTTCTGTAATATCTCGAGTCACCGAAAAAATAAAACTAACATTCCCATTCTCGTCCAGAATAGGTGTTAAAATGCTCTCTCCGCTTACAGTCCCGTTTGGTAATATAACGCCATCTTCGTATCGAATCGTCCGACGTTCCTCGAGTACTCTGGCATATTTGTTATATAAGTAATTCGCCATTTGGCTCGAATTTGATTCAAAAAAAGTAGTTCCCATTCTATCCATCGTGATTCCACTAAACTTCGTAGCAGCATTATTTACGTAGTAATACGTGATTTCAGGCCCTGTCGCTTTCATAATGTAAATAGAGTCTTCAATATCATCCAGCATCATTTGCAGTAAATTCAAATCCAATGTTGTCGTTGCAGGAATTGTCATCCGTAGGACTCCTTTATTCGAATAACCTAAGCTTTTTGGCCCGCAATAGGCAGTTTGTACTATGTATTCGACATCGTACTTTTGGATCCCTTCCTGAGTAGTTCCACATTCTCCATTCTATTCATTAAAGCGAGTTGTACAGTTATGACTCCAATAATCGTTTTGTGCTACTCATAATCGTTTTACCACCTTATTCGTCTAGCGCTTCATCCCTTACAATGACAATATGAAAGTAAATAAAAGCTTGCAAATACGGGAGGTTACACGAATGATAACCAAAGGTAATCCATTCTCACTCAGCCAATATGTCAACGAAGGCTTTAGCGGACCTATGCAAGGACTCTCCCTTGAGGAATCCGAAATGTACTATAACCACTTTTTCGAAGTAATTGAACAGAATAAATATGAACCTGGTCCTTCCAAAATGAATTTGTCTGCCTGGCATCAGCGCCATCATTGGGCCTATACGCTAGCTACACATCCAAGTATCGTAAACGCGATGAAGCAGATTCTCGGAGATGATTTGGTACTATGGGCCATGCATTTCTGGTATAAGGAGCCTAATAACGATAAATTCATCCCATGGCACCAGGATATTAATTATTGGCCGATGGAGCCTGCGATTAATGCGACGGCCTGGGTGAGCTTAGGCTGGTCGATTCGTGAAAATGGTTGTCTTCGAGTGATTCCAGGTACACACAAATCCATCGTTGAGCACGTTTCAACGGGAACTGATCAAAGCGCTTTCGAGCAAGGATTGCCTGCGGAGTCCATCGATGAATCGTTAGCCATAGACCTTGAGATGTCTCCAGGGCAGATTGCCTTCTTTAATGAAGCTACCTTCCATGGTTCTGAAAATAATAAATCGAATATACCGCGTGTAGCCTTTTCCGTTCGCTATACAACCCCTGAGGTCAAGTTCAAAATTGACGAATGGGGCGGAGACACTTCGCGCATCCGTACCTTCCTCGTGAATGGTGAGGATCGCTTGAAACGCAACGAAGATATCAAGGGCGTCGTGCCGCAAGATTAGTTAGGAAATCGCTGTCACCTCCGCATCCAGCATGATAGAATAATAAGACTAGATCGTGGGTGCGGAGGGATACGCATTGAATTCTTTTCAGATGATGATCGAAGCATTAGAAGTTCGCTTTCTGCATCTCACACAATATCAGCTAGATTATCATTGGCAGGCCAAAGAGCGTAAATTGCGGCACTGTGTGCTGTGGTTCGTGCATAAGGGAAGCTTCCAACTTACGATTGATCAAACCGCGTTCCGTTGTAAAGAAGGGCAAATTATCATTCTGCCTGCTCATAGCTTAATTAGCTTTCACGCCATTTCGGATGATCTGCTGTTAACCAGCATTAACTTTGATGCCGAAATCTCCTTAGTCAGCAATCGAGGATGGGTACAGCTTTTAAATATTCCGCTCGTTTACGAGGACAACACTAACTCGATTGAACGCATTATTCATGAAATGCATACAGCTGAGCGTAATGCGACATCTTTCGTTCATCTGCTGCAGCAGTCTTCGCTGCTACGAATTATATATGAGTTGCTGCATCATGGAGGCGTGACTGAGCAGAGTACCAACTATTCGCAGTTGGATAAGCGGATTCATACTATCATCCATTATCTCCATGCACATCCACAACAGATGCCAGAAATTAATGAACTGGCTGAGCTTGTTCAGTTGAGTGATTCCCATTTGCGTAAATTGTTTATCAAACAAACTGGACAGGCGCCACTTCATTTTGTACACAGTATTAAAATTGAGCAAGCCAAAAAGCTTCTCGCTACTAGCGAGAAGCCCGTGTCTCAAATTTCTTATGAGCTTGGCATTGAGAATGCCAACTATTTCTCGCGCATGTTCAAAATCAAAACCGGCTTAACCCCGCTGCAGTATCGGCAGCAATTCGGACTATGGTTGAACGATTAGGTGGAGCTTTCAGAACGTGGAGGACGCATGGTTAGATGCAAAAACTACAGCTAAATCCGTCGATTTCGCCAAAATGATAGAAATAACCAGAAAACCTACAGCTAATTCGGGCTTATCTCTGCATTTGCAGCTAAAACCTGAAATATAGCTGTAGGTTTTCCATTTAAATGTTATATCGTACTAAAAATGGATAAATTAGCTGTGTTTTTTACATTTATCTCCCCAATGAGACTCCTTGAGGCACCTCGAGAAAGAATCTACTCTACTCCAGCTCCAACGTAACCCATATCCTTACCTGGTCTCCCACCTCAGCTGCAGACAGATCAATTAAGTAGACAATCTCTGTCCCGCCCTCGTGATTCTGATGTTCCACGGTTTCAATCGAAGCCTTCAACTGTTTCGCATCATAACGAATTATTTGCTGTCGCTCACCCAAACCAAGCTCCAACCGAATTTCTCCATCCTGCACGATAACCGGTTTATGTTGTGTGACGAAGCGTTCCGTTACCGAAGCACCTGACTCAAGGAACGCAAACGTATCCGAAATCGTCAGCTTGCCTCGCAGTTTATCAAACTCGAAGTTTCGCTCAAGCTTCTCAAGTGTTGGCACGGCATAGGCTTGACTCAGTTCAAGCTTGAATCTGTCACTTCCCTCCGTACATTCTGCTGCCAGTAACTCTGCACGATGATCGATGCCAGCTTCCTGATGTTTACCGTTGATGATCGGAACGCTGTGACCCGCTGAGCTGTTACAGAGAATTGAATACCGCTCCTCACCGAAGTATTGCTTCGTATATAGACCTGCTCCCAAATCTTCAAACCATCTGACACCATCGACGATCCATATAAAGTGTCCGATGTCATTGTGATTATGGGGTTCATCGTTATGCCCGCCTTTTGCCGCAAAGCTAACAAGCTTGCTTCCCACCTTCGCCCTGCTCACCATCCATTGTGCTTCTGGCAAGAAATCTGTTTGCAATGGCATTTCTTCACGTTCACGAAGCAGATCTTCATTCAACCACACCACGTTCCGTATGGCACTTGCGAAGCGGCCACAATGATCAATCGTTGCAGGCTGATTGTCTAAGGTCGGAATCCGAATCTCAGCAAACTGCTCGCATAAGCGGCTGAAGATGCCAATTTGAATTCCATTGTTCCGCGAGCAATCGGAGAAATTGGCGATATGATTGCCTTGCAGGAAACAACTTTGCGGGAATTGGGCAACTCTCCGAGCTTTGGCACTCGCTTGCAGAATATCCACTTTACCGCCTGTACGCTGCTTCAGAAGCTCACTGAAGTACACATAGTAGCCGAAACCATAATACCAGTAGCCTAAGCCTTCCAAACAAGCGCCTTCCTCTGAAAACCCCTCAAGAAAGCAATCCATCGCTGTGAGTACTCGTGTAATGACAGGCATCAGTACTTTCGAATCCTGAATAAGATAAATGGCCGCCATCCCAATATTCCCTGCACACACAGCGGACCAATTGATTTCGCACGTTTCCCACCAATAGGCTCTCTTGAGCGTCACGTAAGGTTCGAGAACTCGCTCCATAATTTCGCGTTGTACTCTTCTCACGATGAGACCATTTAACTGATCGCGGAACATATGGCAAGTCTCACTTAACGCATGTGCCGTTTCTGAAGCGAATAAATCAATATGCTTATATTCTTCTCCCTCTGCAGCAGCATCATGGTTCATCAAATGAGCAGGCAAACACCACGTATACTCATCACAAATAGCCCATATTGTATCTTCCAAAGCATGCAAATAAGGATCAACACCATCCTTCAGCGCAGCCACAACCAAAGCCGCTAACCGCCGACGACGATCGAAATACAAAGCCTCGAATTCGATACGTGTTCCCTTTGAACGATACAAATCCCACTCTCGAAAGGGTAAGGCTGCAATTGGCGTGCTCCCGAACTCCTTAACCAATGGTGATATTTCATTATAAATGGTAGTAAGTAGTGGACTTTCCGTATGCCTAATTGGTGATGTGGCAATCTGTAAAGCTTCTTGAAACAAACTGCCATGATCACTTTCAGCTTCTAACAAAGCATTTAATAGATATCGACTATTCATAGCCACTACCTCCCTATGTGAATGTGATTTCGTTTACCTTTAAATATAACCGCAAACGATTGCTACGAACTAGCTATTATCTTTACCTATATACGTCAAAAATTGACCTCTTCGCTGCTAAGAAAAAAAAAGCCTCACGCAACAAGCGGAAGCTTTCTTCACCCGACACTATGAATTACTCTGCTGCTCCGACTGCCTTTAGCCACGCATTGGCAATTAAAGCATGTCCAGCTGGTGATGGATGTACGCCATCCGGTGCCCAGAAAGCGCTGTCAGCTTGTGTTGACGCTTGTGCAAATAATCCATCCAAACATAATAAACGCGCACCGAATTCTCTCGCTAATTCACGCACAGCGGTAATCTTCGGATCCAAATCTTCTCTCCATAGCTTACGATCTTCTGGTACAGGTAGTACAAAAGGCTCGATAAGAAGCAACTTCGCTCCTGTGCTTGCGGTTTGATCCAAGAGTTGACGGTATCCCTCTTTAAAAGCTTCAGTTGAAGTCCCGTCATTGCGATCAAATCTGCGCCATGTATCATTGATGCCAATATAAATCGAAACGAGATTAGGTTTCAAGTCCAAACAATCTTCTTGCCACCGCCCCTGAAGATCAGGCACACGGTTACCAGAAATCCCGCGGTTTAAGAATTTAACTTGTTTCTCTGGGTATTTCGCTGAAAATTGCGCAGCAGTCATAAGTGCGTAGCCTTTGCCTAAATCATTGCCATTGTCACGAATGCGTCCTGCATCCGTAATACTATCCCCTTGAAATAGTACGATATCTCCTTGCTCCAACCATACTGCCATTCGAACGAATCCTCCTTTGATTGACCACTTCTGCTTCTTCTTACATACAAATAATTTCCTCACAAATTATACCATGTCCAAGGTAGCGCGTGTACAACTAATATCAATGAAAGATGTGATGCATTTTACGCTCTTGCGTTTAAATAATGACAAATTTGGACAAAAAGATACGTATTACCAAAATATACGACGATGCCGTCCATTTCGGATAGGTGTGTCAATTTGGACAAGGAGTCTTGCTCATGGATGCCATGTCTACAGTCCCACCCAAGCCCACATACATCTCTGACCAGTTGGAAGATAACCTTCGTGAACTCCACCTCATTTATCATAAATGTCATGATATTCACATTCACACATTTAACATCGGTCAAACGACCAAAGCTTTTGTTATTTATGTGGAGGGCTTAATTGATCTCGAGCTTTTAAATAAAGACGTCCTCACACCCTTAATTAATGAACCTGAAGCCGAATGGAACTACACAGTCAAGGATTTATCTGCTCTTGTCTCTATCTCAAATATCACTGAAACTGTAAGTATGGATGAGTTGACATCCCATTTATCTTGCGGGTGTGTTGGACTATTCATTCAAGGTGTTCCCACTTGCTTCGCTCTAGGCTTGGCCAAATGGGAGAAACGCGCAATTAATGAGCCAAGTGCTGAATCTGTCGTACGAGGACCTCGTGAAGGCTTTACGGAAACACTCCCGATCAATACCTCCATGCTGCGTAGAAAAATCAAGAGTCCAGCAATGAAAATGATTGCTTACACCATTGGTACCCATACGCAGACTACAGTTATTGTCGTTTACATGGAAGGCATCGCGAGAGATTCGTTAATTGAGGAAGTACATCAGCGAATTAGTGACATTCGAATCGACGGAATCTTGGAGAGCGGCTACATTGAAGGTCTGATTGAGGATAGTCCCTTCTCGCCATTCCCTCAAATTCAAGTAACCGAGCGACCTGATGTGGTCTGCGCCGCACTCCTAGAAGGCAAAATTTCGATCCTTGTCGATGGGACACCTTTCGCATTAATTGCGCCTGCAACTCTCTTTTCCATGCTGCAATCTCCAGAGGACTATTACCAACGTTTTATTATCGGTACCTTAATACGATGGATGCGCTATGTATTTTTCTTTACAACGCTTTTATTGCCGTCTCTGTATATCGCGATTCTGACCTTCCATCAAGAAATGGTTCCTACTTCGTTATTGCTTAGCATCGCGAAGTCCCGTGAGGATATTCCTTTCCCAGCGCTTGTTGAAGCACTGCTTATGGAAATCTCATTCGAAGCCTTGCGTGAAGCCGGAGTTAGACTACCTAAGCAAGTTGGCGCGGCGGTCAGTATCGTAGGTGCACTCGTCATTGGACAAGCAGCTACATCAGCCGGCTTAGTTTCTGCTCCGATGGTTATGGTAGTAGCCATTACCGGCGTCGCCTCCTTCATGATGCCGCAATATGCGACAGGCATAGCGCTGCGCATGCTCCGGTTCCCGATCATGTTCTTATCCGGCATGTTAGGTTTATTAGGTTTGATGCTCGGATTCATTGTGATTGTGATTCACCTGTGTTCGTTACGCTCCTTAGGTGTACCTTATCTTCAGCCACTTGCTCCTATGAAAGGAAGTGAACTGAAGGATGTTCTCGTTCGTGCTCCGATTTGGTCGATGAGACGCAGACCTTTATTTACTGCCGGCACGAACCCTATTCGTCAACCTAAGGGGCAAAAACCAGATCATCCTGAAGGAAATGATGCCCATGATCGAAAAAGGTAGAATCTCTCCTATGCAGATGGCGCTCATCATGCATCCGACGATAATGGCTACAGCAGCGCTTTCTGTCCCTTCCATCACCATGAGAGTAGCAGGAACAGATATGTGGATGGCGCCTATCCTGTCCTCACTTGTCGGTCTTTTAACCATCTATATCGTTTATCACTTGCATATGAAGTTTCCAAATGAGACTTTCGTGCAATATGTGCCGCGGATTGTGGGACGATTTGCAGGTGCACTAGTTTCCCTTGCATATGTCATAGCCTTTCTTTATTCCGCAAGCATAAGTGTAAGAGAGTACGGTGAGTTTATTTCGGGTAATTTCTTAATGAACACCCCGATGCTCTTCGTTGTAATACCCATCATTGCCGTTTGTGCCTATGCACTATATGAGGGTCTTGAAGTGCTGGCTAGATCTACACAGATCTTGATTCCGGTAGCTATTTTTATTATTGTCGCAATGGTGATTGCCTTGATTCCTGATTTTCAATTAAAACAAATGCAACCTATTTTTGGAAATGGTCCACTGCCTCCACTACTAGGATCTATCGTTCCTGCCTCTTGGTTCTCCCAATTTTTCATTCTGTCATTCCTATATCCATATTTGAATAAAAAGGAACATGCAATGAAATGGAGCATCTACAGTGTGCTGGCCGTCATGGTTACGATGTTAGCTATTAATTTCCCTATTTTGCTAACTTTTGGTGCACTTACACCAGCGATGAATTATCCTTTTTTGGTAGCTGTACGTTACATCGCTCTTTCTGATTTTGCGGAGCATCTTGAATCCCTCTTGATGGCCATATGGTTAATTGGAATTTTCGTGAAAATTGCCATGGTCTATTATTTGGTCTTGCAGGGAACAGCTCAATTGTTTAAGCTTTCTGACTATCGCCCCATAATAATACCTATAGGATTCCTAGTCATACTGTGCAGCATTTGGATTTCCCCTACTTTCCAGGAAATGAATCATGCACTTAGCACGAGCATCCCTTTCTTCTCACTGTTGATGCAAGTGGTCATCCCAGCATGTCTACTTGTTACAGTCGTAGTCAAAGGGAGGATACTCCGGCGATGAGTGCTCCTACACGTCACCGTGGATTCTTGTTAGCGCTAGTACTGAGCTTACTGCCTCTCACTGGTTGTTGGGATCGCATTGAAGTCAATGATGTCGCTTTAATTACAGGTGCAGCAATAGATAAAGTAGGCCCAAATACTATTTTGCTATCTGTCCAAATTTTCGTCCCAAGGAGTTCCTCTAACAATGCAATGGGTAATCAAGGAGCAAATGTTGGCAACCAAGCTTCAATCGTCACTTCTGCTACAGGAGAAAATATTGCTGATGCACTTTCCCACATTCAAGAGAAGTTGCCTAGGAAGCTGTTTTGGGGACATTCGGAGGTATTTATTTTTAGCGAGGATATTGCGAAGGATGGTATTCGGGATGAAATTGACTATTTAATGCGCGCTCCACAGCCGCGGGAACGTGCCTATATGTATGTAGCCAAAGGAAAGGCGAGACAAATGCTTACAACGCAGTCTTTCCTTGAAAGAAATTCAGCAGAGATTATGCGAGAAATCTCAAAAGGTAAACTTTCTCTTAGTACGACACTCGCTGAACTTGCTCGAATGCTTGTCGATGAGACTGGCGCAGCAGCAACCCCATGGATTGATATGCAGCCTGTATCCGCACCAAACAATTACGATAGTATGCCTTCTCCCGTTAATGGTACAGCTATTTTTCGGGATGGCAAATTGGTTGGAGTCATCGATGAATTTACCACTCGAGGCGTACTTTGGATCCGCAATGACATTAAACAAGCAGTCGTTACCGTGAATCCGGAAGAAAATAGCCTTAACTCCGTTTCACTTCGATTAATAACCAGTAGAACCAAAATTCGTCCATTGATTAAGAACGGAACCTGGTCGATGGATATCCAAATACGAACAGAAAATAACGCCTTGCAAAACTCAACATCGCTCAAGATTAGTGCGGATCCCGAAGCGGTTAAAATCATTGAAACTGCGATGAATAAGGATATCGAAGATCGTGTCCGCATTGCGTTGAATAAAGTTCAAAAAGAGCTAAAAGCGGACATTTTCGATTTTGGAGGTGCCTTTCATCGTGCATACCCCAAAGAATGGGAACAAAACAAAGGAAACTGGGAAGAGATATTTCCCAAATTAGAGGTGACAATACACCCACATGCTACAATTCAACGGCCAGGACTTACAAGTATCAAAGAAGTCGAATTTGAGGAGAAACCGCGAAGATGACGTCGCAAGCTATTCCATGGATCATGTCGCTTTGCTTGCTAATCACAGGAGTACAATGGTATTGTATTCGAAAAAAAATAACATCTAAGGAAAGAGTGACTTATTGGTCTATTCTTTGCTTGTGTTGGATCTTGGCTATTATGCTCTTCCTTCATCCCAGTCTTCCAGGTCCTACAGACTGGGTGAACGTTATTTTTCGACCGCTAGGCAAAGTGATAGATTCATGAAGGAGAATGGACATGCGGATTAGCAGTAAACAATTATTCTGGATGATAGCTACGATGCAAGTCAGCATGACCATTCTGCTAACCATACATCCGGCTTTAATAGCGGCCAAACAAGATTCTTGGCTCTCTATGCTCAGTGCGACACTTATTGGCATGTTTATCGCCTTCATTTGCACACGAATCAATCGTAAATATCCAGGACAAACTCTTGTTACCTATCTTCCACAATTAGTTGGTAAATGGATGGCAGGATTCCTATTTGTCATCTACGGGGCATTCTGGTTTGTCGTACTTGCCATGGTCTTGCTGCAATACGCCGACTTCATTCTTGCCACGATCTTGCCCCAAACGCCAATTTTTGTGCCCGTTGTTGCCATGTTGCTTGTTGCCGTCTATGTCACGAGAATCGGCATTGAAGGCATTGGACGTTGCAGTGAAGTACTGGGCCCATTCCTATTGATCATAATAATCTTAAGTTTATTGCTCAGTATACAAGATATCCAACTAAAGCATATTCTCCCCTTCTATGTAGATTCGGGTTGGAAAGTTATTCTGAAGGGCTCACTGCCAACAAGTACATTTCTAGGCGATTGTGTCATGCTTGTCTTTCTGCTTGCTTTCTTAAACCATCCCGACGAGGGCACGAAGCCCGCCGTATTCGGTGTCGCAACAACCGGCTTGCTTACCAGTGCAGCAACTTTCGTTCTCGTTACACTCTTTGGTTCACAAATGGCTGCAGGACAGACCTATCCTTTTTTCAATCTCGTTCGTTACATCTCTGTGTACAACTTCTTCCAAAACTTAGACGCCATCCTAATTCCGATTTGGATCATCGGTGTTTTCATGAAGGTATCCCTGTACTTGTTTGTGTGTACCTACGGTACCGCTCAAGTATTCAACGTTGCGAAATGGCGGCGCATGCTATGGATTGTAACGCCTATTATTCTACTCATTGCCATGTTGCCACGCAGTTATTTTGATAGTTCCGTATTTTTCCCACAAAAAATCGCTGTTCCCTACATTTTCCCAATCCACATGCTAGGTGTCCCCCTTCTCTTATGGGGAATTTCTTCACTTAAAAACAAAAAAAACCGAGATGCACACCCGCAAGTGTGAACTCGGTCATTCTAATTATGCGATGGTTCTGAGAAAAAGATATTGATAATAGGCATTCAAAAGTTCATCCAGCTCGATAGAAAGTTTCAATACCGTTTCAGACAATAGGCCGTATGTTTGACTAGCGAGATTCAGTTCATTGCGCAATGCCTCAATCTTCTCTTCCAACTCATATCGATATCCCATATTGATCCCTCCGATTTCGAAATTTCCTACTGTGGATAACTCACACGTTTTGTTACCTTTATCATAATCAATTAATGTTAAGAAACTATTAGCAAATTACACGATTTTACGAAATTTTACAGTAAATTGTTAAATTTTGATGAATTGCCCCCCTGGAACTTCCACAATTTCTCCTTCAGCACTAAGCCAAACTGTGATGGCCGAAGGATTGTGAATGAGATGGCAATCGGCAGAGAACCGCAGGTTTTCAAGCGCTTTCATATAGGCCACAATTTCAGCATTGGTTGCAAACCAAATATCGGATCTGCCCTTTACTTTCTCACCAAATTGCTCAAAGATCTCCCAGTTGTTATCGTTCTCAAACTCATAGCTGTGTCCCCATACATACAATAACGCCATACGTGAAAATCGTTGTTCTAACTGTACGAACGAATCAGCAAGCTCGAGCATGTTCTTATGATGACACGTTGGGTGCCATTGCAAGAAATCTTTCGGCATTTGAAAGCCGCCGTGGCTAGCAACTGTCCGCGCATACTCAATACCTAGTGTAGGAAGCGCCTGGATGACTAGATCCGAGTAAGATCCAAAGGGGTAGCTCATACCACGCACAGGATAGCCAACTAACGATTCCAACGCTTCGCGATCTTGTGAAATTTCGCGAACAATTTGATCAAGCGGTGATTGCTCCAAAAAAGGGTGATCAATGGTATGAGCAGATACCTCATGTCCTTCGAATAAGGATGCGACTTCGGATGCCTCAATGTAGCCTTCTTTCCCCAAGAAACTACTGTTTAAGTGAAACGTTCCTTTAAGTCCGTAGTCATTCATTATACGCACGAGCCTGCGATCATGTACCCTTCCATCATCGAAACTTAGCGTTAAAGCCTTGGTAACACCTTGTGGAAACCGATCAAATCGAATGCGCATAAGAATCCCTCCAAATATAAGTCTAATACATTCTTTCAATGTATCAGAAACTTCTCTGGCGGGCTATCTTTTCCTTACTGGACTAACCAATTCGAAAGATTCGCTTTCACGAAAGCATCATCATTCAAATGTGGATAATCCTTGTACATGCGGTCAATTTCTTCCGATTGTCCCAGGGACAATTCTTCATGCGGATTCAAACACCAAGTTCCTTTCAACAAACCTTGTCGACGGAGCACTTCATGAATTCCCGGTATACATCCAGCGAAGCCATTGGCAGGATCAAAGAACGCTGCATTCGCTTCGGTAACTTCGATATTGCGGGTAAGCCACTCGGAGGCAAGTGTCGGATTCATTCTTACCACTTTTATTTCATTTAACAGTTCAACTGCTTTTTGTGTCCATACGGCCCAATGTCCAAGTAAACCACCAACAATTCTTTTCTCTATGTTCTTACCCTCGACTTGGAATTTATAAACAGTTAGAAGATCAGTAATAATGTTATCATCATTTCCTGTATATAGGGCAATTTCATCGCGGCGCTCTGAGTAGCAGACAGCCCTCACGACGTCAATCGTTTGATAGCGATTAAAGGGTGCCATTTTGATCGCGATAATGCCTGGAATGTTCGCGAATTGCTTCCAAAAGTCGAAGCTGTATACCTTACCGCCAACGGATGGCTGCAAATAGAAGCCGATGACAGGCATTTTTTCGGCAATACGTGCCGTACGCTCCAAGATTTGCGCCTCTGTCCATCCGCTTAAGCCACCCATAGATAATAAGGCAGCATCATAGCCCAGCGAGATCGCGATATCTGTCTCTTGCTCCGCTTGTTCCGTTGGACCACAAATCCCAGCAACCTTAATAAATGGTCGAGTGAGTCCTGCACGGTCTACCTCTTCAGCAGCCATTCGAAGCACTTTCTCGTACAAATTGTATTTCGGATCGCGAATTTCAAACTGTGTGGAATGAACACCAACAGCAATACCACCGGAACCCGCGGCCATGTAGTAACGTGTCAATGCCCGTTGACTTTGTTCATCCAGTTGACGATCTGCGGTTAAAGCAAGCGGATGGGCAGGTATAACAAGCCCCTCATGCAGTGCAATACGTTGCTCATTCGTTAATTCCCTACGTATCGTCATAATTAAAATTTCCCCTCTCGCTCTTGAAAATGAGTAGGTTTATTAATCATACTGCCCCCATGCTCGATCCACTCTGCTACCCAATCAAACATCTGGAGCAATGATACCCGCGGGTATCCAAATAGTTGCATGCTCTTCGCTGCGTTACTGAGCAATGCTGTTTCCGACTCTTGACCTTTGAAGATAGGCTCAATTCCCAGTCTTTGACCCAGTTGCTCTGCTGCATATTTCACGGAAACGGTCTCTGGACCCGTTACATTCAAGAAATTAGCTGGACTTTGTGTGGCCAACAGGGAGCGAATCGCAATTTCATTCGCATCTCCTTGCCAAATGCAATTGAAATGCCCCATGGATAGATCGATAGCGCGGCCTTCCTTCAAGGACTTCGCAATCTCCAGCAGAACGCCATAACGCAAATCAATGGCATAATTCAAACGATAGATCAAAACCGGTGTTCCGTTCTTGTGACTATAATGCTCGAACATCCGCTCGCGGCCTAGACATGACTGACCGTATTCGCCGATTGGAGCTGGACTAATCGCTTCATGAGCACCGCCATACGTTACTGGTGTGAACGGATATACATTGCCGGTAGAGAATACAACGATACGGGACTTGCTAAACTTCTCAGCTACTCGACCTGGCAGGTATGCATTCATCACCCATGTGAAATGCTCCTTACCTGTAGTCCCAAACTTGGTACCAGCCATGTAGATCACATTAGGAACATCTGGCAATGCCTGAAGTGCTTCATCATTTAACAGGTCGCAGGCAATCGTTTCCACACCGAAGGATTGTAGCTCTTCCTGCAACCCACTTTCGGAGAATCTCGAAACCCCATATACCTTTTTATCAACACCTGCTGCCCGAATGGCATTCATCGCAAGCCTAGCTAGACTCGGTCCCATTTTCCCACCGACACCAAGCAGCATAATATCTCCCTCTAATTCCTGCATAAACTGGATTAGGGCAGGTGAAGGTGTTGACATGACTCCATCCAAATCTTCTAATGTTCTCATTCTCGTAATCTCCTCACGTCATGATCTATATTTAAGCTTCCTGACTGTAGTATACGGACTCTCAAACATAAAAGACAAATCTTTATATTGTCTTTAAATAAACATAACTTCTTTCTTCAATATATGAATTAACATCCGAGAATGCGGATGCTCTAGCGTTCGGATCATGGGTCGATGTGGTGGTAGTTCACCAATAGCTACGAATTGATACCATTACCTGTAAAATTTACAGCTAAATATACGTAATCCCCTTTTAAATTGGATTTAACTGTAAAAAACACAGTTAAAACTGCTCCTTTTGTTCTAATCGGCAAGAATCCACAAAATGAACTGTATGGTTTCCAGCTATCCTTAGTTTTATCGGGAAATCCCATTATATAGCTGGAGAAAATCCATCTATTCGCTAAAAAAAAGAAACCACTCCACGTGGCTGAAGCCATTCATGGAACGGTTTCTCTTCAAGAACTTAAACTCTGCTCGGATCAGCTGCCAAATTCTCTAGAAAGTGAAGTCGGAACGTTTGTTTCGGTCTTCCTTTCGGCACCTTCACATAGCCCACACTCGAAATCAAGTTGTGATCCATCCATTGCAGCAAGAGCCTGTGCGTACTCCTGACAGTTACGCCAAGGATACTCGCTAATTCGTGCACTTCGTAATCCAGCTTGCTCGTCCGCGCCACAGTCGTCATTAGACGACTCAAATACGTCGATGTCATCCCAGCATCTTCTGCACTCTTCAGCAGCTCAGGATCCGTCATCGACAAGTCCCTGCTGAGTGGGTCGGCCATCTCTAGAGGGCCAATTAACGTCTTGTCTTCCCGCACAATGAAGCACGTATTGCCTCCGGCTTCTTTGCATCTGCGCAGCGCAAGGCGAGCATGCGTACCCGCTTCATTCGCGCTGCGACCGAAGCCGATCCCCATACTGAGAGAGAGACCCAGTGATTTCCACACCTCGCGTGCTAGTGGAACCGATTTATAACCAACCGTCTCGCGTTCGAAAATCCCCCGTGTCGTGAAAAACAAATACTCATCCGCACCCAGATGTGTTAAATATCCATCTAACGACTCTACATAGTCGATCAGTTTTCTGTGCACTTCCAGCTTGAATCGTTGAATATCATGCTCTGTACTTTGCAGTTGCAGTTTTTTGCCGAATTCATCTACATTGATCATACCAACTAGGATCTGCGCTTCTTTACTACGCCGTGTTTCCGTTGAAAGAAGGGCACGCTCCAAGGCTACCGTAATGTTCTGATCGGTCGGAGTAATCCACTCGCACGGAATCCCCTGCTTATTAAGCGTATCAGCGACTTGAATATCCGTGGTCAGCGCTGCTTTCGTTGCTCCCCTGCGGAAGGCATTCTCATGGAACTGCGTCATCGTCTCCACTTGCGGATATGGCACGCCATCATAGATCAGGAAGCTCGACGGAGTTTCACCAATCTCTTTGACATGCCTGCTTAACGAAGAGGATGTAAAAGAATCAATACTAAAAATCGCGTCCACCGCATGAAGCTGCGGCTTACTGCGCAGTCGATATAACGCACTAAATAGCCCGGTGTCCGTCAACGGGATCATATGCACTGGCAAATGTGTAAGAACGTTCTCTTTGACTCGTCGATAGAGTGTCGGGCCTGTAACTAACAGTACTTCAACCTCCAAAAGCAGTTGCTCCGCAATATCAGACGCCGTTTCTGCCGAACATGCACGTGCGATAGGTTCAAAGGATGGGAATGACGTCGATATCACACTCAATACTTTATTCACCAGAGCCTCTGGCCCTAATATCCCAATAGCAATTCGATTCGGAATATCCATGTGTGACGGCTCCTTTGCATCATCAATATGATCAAGTATACCGCTGTTTATGAATAAAAGACAAATCGTTATTCTGTCTTTAAATCGGAATAATGACACTTTAGAAGAGAAAGCCTCTATTTAGTTCGGCCATATCGGACTAATACATAAAGCCCGGCCGTTAAAAAACCGGCCGAGCTTCTTATATAGCGACTAGCTTAATTCCGCGAGCAGCGGCATCCCCGCCTGTGCACCAAAGCGCGTCACCGACAACGAAGCCGCCTTAACAGCAATCGTTGCTGCTTCCAGCACCTCTTTGCCTTGAGCCAGAGCGACTGTGAAAGCTGCATTACATGCATCCCCTGCACCCGTCGTATCCACAACTTGGACACGAGGTGCTGGAATTGTGGTCAGCTTGCCCTCTGCCAACATAGCTACGCCCTTCTCTCCTCGTGTGAGCAACAACCGAGGTCCCGCAGTTTCCCATTGCTGCATGCCAGCCAACAACTCATGCTCGTTCGTGTAACTACCCCCGCTGATCAGCTCAAACTCCGTTTCATTCGGTGTAATGAAGTCAACTAGCTGCAACAACTCGGTAGGAAGCTCGATTGCTGGTGCCGGATTAAGTACGGTGCGAACGCCAGCTTCACGTGCAATCTCAAGCGCCGCCTGCACGGCAGGCAGCGGAATCTCGAGTTGCACCAGCACAGCATCTGCTTCTTGAATGAGCTGCGCATGCTCATGCACTTGCTCGGGTGTCACTTTGCCGTTCGCTCCCGACACAATGACGATACAATTGTCATCCTTGGTATGTAAAATGGTTGCCGTTCCCGTGGAACAATCCTCTCTGCGAACGATGGCCTCTGTGTGAATACCGTGAGCGGTCATTTGAGCTAGGAGCACATCCCCGAAGCCATCTTGGCCCACCGCGCCGATCATGGAAACTTGAGCTCCGAGCTTCGCACAACCCACAGCTTGATTAGCACCCTTACCACCAGGAATTGTATGCAGCTCATCTCCTTGCAAGGTTTCGCCAATCTTAGGCATTCGGCTCATGGACACGACTAAATCCATATTCAGGCTGCCCACAACAGCAATACGTACTGTCTTCATGTAAGTTAGACCCTTTCATGGGATAGAATCCCGGAATTTGTAATTACGCGTTGTCACTAAAGGTTCGCTCCATTGGGTAGGAATTCCTTTTTTGCCGAGTATCATACACAAACGGTTCTATCAAAAACTAGGTTGAACTGCTGCGCAGCTTTTGGAAAAAATCTCGAAATACTCCATCACGATCAATATAATGAACATATCGAATGAGATGTCGTGACTGATCTTGGCTCCATCTTGCCTCATCGGATACAATCGGACTTGATAGAAGTACACTTGGAGTGGTTGATTCATTCACAAGATAGGCAATCGTTGAAATATCCCAAATTACGCGTGAGTAAGCGAAATGATCTGGATGAACTTGTCGGAACGTCTCGTACAGATACTCACCAATCACACCTGATTCTTTCACATAATCCTTCATCTCGGATAGCGTTGTTTTTAAATGCGAGGCAACGCCCATACATGGAATTAACACGAGTGGCACACCGCTATTCAAAATAATGCGAACCGCAGGAATATCCTGCTCCAAATTAAATTCCCGCGTATTCTGCCAGTGGAGCGCATGCCCCCCTAGCCATACAACTACGATATTCTCGATAATGGATGGTTCCATAAGAATCGCGGAGGCTACGTTCGTGATGGCACCAATGGCTACAACATATAAGGGATCCTCCGGAGAGGAAGCCTTTGCGCGTTCCACCAAATTACGTGCTGCATCGCTCTCCACCGGCGTATCTGGACCTGGCAAATACGACTCAGACCCTTTGTAAATAGGAATGTCGGTGCGACCCATCAGATTTAGAATTTTGTGCAGTTCATGATAGCTCTTCTCCATGCCATCCTTCGGCCCAGTCGATAGATCGTTAAAGAAAGGTGCTGCATAGAAAGCTTCTACTTGAAGTCTTTCTGGGGATTGCAAAGCATACACGACAGCGAACTGATCATCAATTTCATTAAAGGTATCCGTATCCAATACCATTCTTAACTTGCCAGTTCTTGAACTCAAGCGTTCCATTCGTTGCGTTTCCGTAATTATTGGATATTGCATGGGACAACTCCTCATATTTTATATCATGAATTGGCTTACCTATTTACTCTACAAATGAGAATATAGTGATATTCTACCTAATTTCATGCTATATTTTTATCATAGATCGGCTTATTTTTTATACGATTCGGCTATCTATATGAAATTGCAAGTGGAAGGACGAACTGCAATGAATGGACATTTGGATTTTCTTTTCCGAACAACAAGGTCTCAGAATTCGATGATCTATCCTCATAGACACGAGTGCTATGAATTGGTTTATTATATGCAAGGAAGTGGCTCAACTCGAGTAGGAGAGTACACTCACCTTTTTCACAATGACACTTTCACGTTAATTAAGCCTCGTACCCTGCATGATGAGAAACATGCGACTGACAGCGAAGTTCTATTTGTTGGATTTCAAGCGGAGTTAGGCAAATATCCCCTTCGGGAAGGCTTATATATCGACCAATCCGAAGGAGCAATTCTTGCTTTGCTGCAAAGAATGATCATCGAGATGCAGAATAAACGCTCTTTCTATACGGCTAAGTTGAATCACCTTGTTGGCGAATTGATTATTGAACTCCTTCGTTATGATGAATTCACGACCTCTGAGCCATCTGTAGATAAAGTCATTTATGCCAAAAATTACATTGATGAGAATGTCAGTCAGAAAATTAGCGTTGACCTACTAGCAGATTTGGTTGGCTACAGCTATGATCGATTCCGGCATCTGTTCAAAGAAGAATATGGTCTTTCACCTATGCAATACGTGATGTCCAAGCGCTTCGAACTGGCCAAACGACTGTTGAAGCAAACGTGTCTCTCCATCTCCGCCGTTTCTAATGAGAGTGGTTTCTCCAATGATACGCAGTTCTGCTCCCTTTTCAAAAAAGAGACAGGACTCTCTCCTCGCCGATATCGCCTGCAACAATTAACATGAAGGAGATGCATAAACCCTTATGTCACAACAGCCTTATTTTGAGCAAAATAAAAACCAAAGTGGTTTAACCGATATCGATAGACCCTTCTATGTGGGGTGCCAAACCACGCATCATGAGGGCTACCAGATTGCTTCGCATTGGCATTATCATATGGAAATCCTTTTTATCGCATCTGGAAAAGCCACGATTACAGTAGGAAATCATAGCTTTGAAGCCGAACAAGGTGCGTTCATACTCATTCATCCCTGTGAAGTACATAGTGTCACGGTTGAACCTCTTCAACCCTCCAAGCATTATGTCATTGGTTTCGATCCTGACATGTTAAGCCCCATGCCGCAGCTAGCCTTTGAGCTCCAGTATTATTTGCCTTATACGACTCCGCTTCATGGTATGACGACTTGGTTGACACCAGGGGTTCAGGACACGTATAACCTCCACACGCTTATTGAGGAGATGTACGCGGAGTACCATTCGAAAACTTTCGGTTTCGAGCTTGCTGTATCATCCTCGATATTTAAGTTAATTCTATGGTTGCTGCGCTATCAGCGAACGCATCTATCCCATACTTTTACAGATGACGCCGGTGAAGACACGAAGAAGATGGCCGCATTCCGCCAACTCCTAGTCTCCATCAATGAAGATAGCACACTAACGATTACCGCAGAAGAAGCAGCCAAGCTATGCTTAATGAGCTATAGTCGATTCGCGAGCTTTTTCAAAGGTGTCATGCATACCTCATTCACCCAATATGTCCTGTTTATCAAAATACGAAGAGCCGAGCAATTACTGCTCGACCCGACGAAAAGTATCACACAAATCACTTTGGAAACTGGCTTTAATCACACCAGCTATTTCATTAAACAATTCAAGCGTATTAAAGGTGTCTCTCCTAAACGCTATCGTAGAGACCGATTACAGGTTACGTATGAACATCTTGAAGAGTAAGCAATCTTACTCCCAAGCCATCTCAGCACGGGCAAGCAAATCCTTCAAAGCACGAACCGCTGATACCACGCGCTTGGGATTACTGGCATATGGCAAATAATGTTGCAAATGCGGCTCAACCGAGAGATACCCTGTATAACCGCGCTCACGTAATTGGAGCAACAGGTCAGCTATTTGACCTTCCCCTGCGCCTGCAGGAACGAATTGTTTGGGCTCGCGCGTTGCATCTTTGACATGAATGTAATCGGTATATGCATGCAGCTTCGGATAAGCTTCTTCCATCGGTTTGACGTTATTCATAACGAAATTACCAGGATCAAACGCTGAGCGAAGCGCGATTGAGTTACAATGTTGTAAAATATCCAACACACGGTCATCCTTCGAGCCATACAGATTATTATCGTTTTCTAAAATAAGAATGACCTGATTCTGTTCAGCAAGCTGTGTTAGCTGTTTCATTCTGAGCAATACTTCTTCCCTGCACGCATCTAGATCGCCATTCTCTGGTGGATGATAGGAGAAGATTCGAATGTACGGTGTACCTACCGTTTTTGCGGCATGAATGGCACGCTGCATAGCCGCTATTTGAGGTGCAAAATCGTCCACTACAGGATATTTACCGATTGGCGAAGCAATCGAAGAGACTGTGAAGCCTCGCTGATCCAGTATAGTACGAATTGACAACAACTCATCCTCGGTTAAATCGAGCACATTTTTTCCCCATACATTGCGAAGTTCCAAATGGGCAAGCCCTTCTTGCGCAAGAACATCCAGCTGTTCTTCCAAATCATGTGAGATTTCATCAGCGAAACAAGTTATTTTTACTGTAGACAAAACGATTCCTCCCTTATTTCGCAGTCCCGAAGGATGCTGACATATCAACGAGCGTCTCAGGTCCTTCATTTACTTTTTTAATAAAACTGGACGTTCGAATTTTCTCTTCCAAATGTCTTAAAAATGCATCACCATCAATCGGAACTGTGACCGGACGCTTCTCGAAAGAGGAAAGCATGATCCCATTCGCTAAAGTCAGCGCACCTAACCCTTCAGGACCCTCTGCAATCAAGTCCACATCTAAGCCGATCAATCGATCCACCAAGCGTCTCGTTACAACCGCATGTCCATTCGGAACTGTCGTATCTACAGGAACTTCCTCCGGTTCAAGCTCCCATGAGGCAAATTGCTGCTCCGTCTCTCTAGTAAAAGTAAGCATGGATTCCGGGTATTTGTAGTAGAGCAGTTTGCCATTTTCGAGAAGCAGCTTGCCGTGATCTCCGACGATTTCCAAACGATTCGTCCCAGGCAACTCTGCCGTTGTTACAATCAGATGGCCAATCATCCCGTTAGCATGTTCCAAATAAGCTGTTACCTCATCCTCAACTTCAATATCGTGGTACTTTCCAATATGCGCGTGACCAGAGATGAGTGCTGGCAAGCCAAACAACCACTGATACATGTCCAGCGTGTGTGGACACTGATTTGTCAGGATCCCGCCGCCTTCACCCGCCCAAGTCGCGCGCCAACCGCCGCTATTGTAATACGTTTGGGAGCGGAACCACTTCGTATGGATCCATGTCGCACGCGTCAACTGCCCAAGTTCGCCGCTTGCCACAATTTCCTTCAGCTTCGCATAGAACGGGAGTGTTCTCTCTTGGAACATGATCGCGAACTGGAGGTTCGGATACGTCTGTTTTGCTGCTTCATAGGCATCAATCATGCGATTCGCATCATTAACATGCACCGCGATTGGCTTCTCACACATGACATGAATGCCACGTTCGAAAGCTTCAATGGCGATTGTCGGATGATCATAATGCGGAACCGCGATAATCACGACGTCGATACCCGCATTCGCTAACATGTCACTAGCACTATAGTAGGCTTGTGCTCCATATGTGCTGGCAAACTGATCAGCCTTCTCTTGATCCACATCACAGACAGCAATTAAAGCCACATTATCCATCTCATTCAAATATTTCAGATGCGCGCGACCAATGTTGCCAATGCCAACAAGTCCAAAATTAATACTAGTATTACTCATGCCTATTCCCTCCCACATATTGAATATCTCACTCCCATCCTATATCATTCTAATTACTACTTCCTTGAAGAAATTGCCGCAGATATGGATAATCTTGCTCAGTGAAAGAAGGAAAACAGATGATTTCAGACTATTTGACACAAATCGATGATCATATCAATTTCCTGCATGCAACTAGAAAACCGCCTTTTAATGTTCATTTCCACTTGCACAAAGGGTGCGAAATCTTCTTCCTTATCCGCGGTGATGTGAATTACTTTGTAGAGAAAACGGTGTATCCCTTGCAATATGGTGATCTCATCATTACGAACGAGCACGAAATTCACAAGCCAGCTTTAACGACCGATGCCATGTACGAACGTGTCACGATCGAATTCAATCCCGCTTTGCTCGCACATTTCCAAACAGAATTCTTTCAACCTTTGCAATGCTTCTATGACCGGCCTCTTGGTGAAAATAATAAAATCACACTTACCGAACTGGAACACACGACTTTGGTTGACCTTTTCCAGAAATATAACCATGCCAAAAAGCATCCCTTTGAAGGAGATGCTCTTATGAAGCTAGGATATCTGTTAGCCATCCTTTCGCATGTGCATCGGTTTTATGAGACCAACAAAGAGAAGGCGCTTGGAATCGACTTACCCCTTCGCTTGACGCCTATTCTTGCTTATTTGAATCAGCATCTGGCAGAGGATTTGTCCTTAGAACAGTTAGAAAAACAATTCTATATTAGCAGATACCACCTCAGTCGTCTGTTCAAAAAGCATACCGGCAGCACCATACATGAATATATCGTGTTCAAACGCATTGCGCTTGCCAAAAGACTGCTCAAAGACGGGGCCACCGTGACGGAAGTTGTTTGGGCTCAGGCTTTAACGATTACACGGGATTTCTTCGGATGTTCAAGAAAAAAGTCGGTGTCCTGCCGAAACATTATGCGAAGCAAGCAAGCTCTAGGGGAAGCATGCCGGTGTTAGAGATTTGAGAAAAGACGTAGAGATAGATTCGTTCGACGTGTAAATTTTATATTACAAACAAACCTTGGGGTTGGGTTGGGGTTATTCCCATCCCCCCTTCTCAAAAATGCAAAAATACAACCTTTATACGAATTTATGGCTGAAATTAACAAATGCGTGCAAAAAGGCAACAATTTTAAGGTATTTCATGAAAATCTTCTGAAATCACCTCAAATTGATGCCTATTTGCATCAATTTGGGGGTAACGGTGCGGAAAACCATTCGAAAAGTGCTCTTTTGCAATTTTGACAGGGGGAGAAGATTTAAATGATTTGGGGGTGCAAAAATTATCAGAAGATCAACACCCATGCTCCATCTGCACTACATTCGCCGCCTTCACTCCTAAGCAATATTACTCCTCATTCACATTCAGATCCACATCCTACTTCTATTACTACTTCTACTTCTACTTCTACTTCTACTTCTACTTCTACTTCTACTTCTACTTCTACTTCTTCGCGATACCCCACATTTCTTACAATCGGGCTCACAAAATTCATCGGGACGTCCACTTCGTTCTCAATTTCCTCACTATACATTCATGCAGTGGGTACGACTAGTATCTTGGCAGAGGGGCTATCTTGACTAAGTGGTTCGGGTTTGGGTTGGGTTCGGGTTGGGGTTGGGGTTGGGGTTGGGGTTGGGGTTGGGGTTGGGGTTGGGGTTGGGGTTGGGGTTGAGTTCGGGTTCGGGTTGGGTTTGGGTTTGAGTTCGGGTTCGGGTTCGGGTTCGGGTTCGGGTTCGGGTTCGGGTTCGGGTTCGGGTTCGGGTTCGGGTTCGGGGTTGGATTAGGTTGGGTCAGCGAATGGTTGAGGTTAAGCTGAGTCGAAGGCAGGGGCGGGTTGGTCGAACAGCCAATTAGATGGAAATCCTACAGTTAAATCCAGCATAATTCCCCGATAAACTGGAATAGATGGAAAATATGTAGTTAAATGAACCGATTTTCAGTGAAACTAGTAGATACACGAAAAATAACTACCTTTTTTCCATCTAATTGTGAATGTCAGCCGTAAATCGTGAAAATAGCTGTACATTTTCCAGTTAATCGCATCTCCCAGCCTTTTCAGCATCTGCACTACACTCACACATGTTTCACAAACCAAGGAGCTAAGCGGCTTGTCTCGCTGAAGCCCCTTTTTCACCTTCTCCAGTGCAATTCCCTTAAAACCTGAACATTGTACAACTTTTCTATCGATTGCTTCATTCACATCAGCACCCGATACGTCTACTATTAAAGATGTAGACTACGCATTTGACAAGGAAGGGAAGCGACTAGAATGAGCACCACAACTAACAAAAAGGTACGAATTGCTTTAGTAGGACTTCGATTTGGAGGTGCTTTTGCCCCCATTTATCATGCGCATCCGGATGTCGAATATGTTGGTATTTGTGATACGGATGAAGAACTATTGCATCAATACGGTGATAAATATGGCTTCGAACGACGTCACACGAGTTTAGAAGACATCCTCCATTCGGATGACTATGATGCGGTTCATCTCGTTTCTCCGATTCCGTTACACGGCAAGCAATCCGTAGAGGTACTTCGCTCTGGCAAGCACTGCGCATGTACAGTTCCAATGGCGACTAGTCTAGAAGACTTGCACGCAATCGTTGCAGCAGAGAAAGAAAGCAATCGTAATTATATGATGATGGAAACGGCTGTGTACACGTACCAATTCTTGTATGCACAAGAGATGTACCGCAAAGGTGAATTCGGTCGCGTTCAGTTCCTTCGTGGCGCGCATTATCAAGACATGGTCAATTGGCCTCCTTACTGGAAAGGCCTTCCACCAATGCATTATGCTACACATGCTATTTCCCCACTACTTGCTTTACTAGGGAAACGTGCAACGAAAGTAAATTGTATCGGCTCAGGCGTCATGGAAGACGAGCTTGTCAAGCAATACGGCAATCCGTATCCGATTGAAACGGCCATTTTCCAATTGGAGGAATCGCCAGTAAGCGCAGAAGTTACACGTACACTTTTCCAAACAACGCGTCCTTATATGGAAAGCTTCAACATTTATGGCGAAGAAGCCACGCTGGAATGGCATATGGAGGATGAACCGCTTTCCCTGTTTAAAACAGCCGAGCTGCAGGGCGAACGTGGCCGCAAATCCGACGTGACCAAGATCAAAGCACCATCACGGCCAGACTTGCTTCCTGAAGAGCTTGCTTACCATATTACGCACCAAGCCGTGCTTGATGAGAACAATCCGCATCAATCCGTGCTGCAAGGCAATGGTCATCATGGCTCGCATCCTCACTTAGTCCATGAATTTCTGCGCAGTATCGTAGAAGAGCGTAAGCCCTACATTGATGCGGTAACTGCAGCGAATTGGACTGCAGCAGGCATCTGCGCGCACGAATCCGCGATGCAAGATGGTAAAGCCGTCGTCATACCTAGCTTTGAATAGTCCCTTCATTTATGACCGATAAATATTGCGAATATAATCGGAAGGTGACTCGCCCATCACTTTTCGAAAAACACGCGAGAAATAATACGGGTTCGTAAACTGGAGCTGATGGCTGACCTCTGAAATATTTAATAGCGTATTGCGCAGAAGCTCGGCTGATTTGTGAATGCGCAGACGTTCATGATAATGAAACAAAGATATTCCCATTTTGCTCGTGAACAACGTGCTCATATACCGATAATTGAGCTGAAATTCCGAAACGATTCGATCAGGATCCAGCTTACTCTCCCAATGCTCTTCCAGATAGATTGCCAGCTTCTGGACAACAGCATCCGATTTGCTAGATAACTTGGGTCGTTCTAGGGATTGACGGTACACATCCAGAAAAATCTCCATGGTTTTCATACTCAAAGACAAGTGACTAAATAAAGGGGCGGAGCTGTACAACTCGTACAGCTCTTTTAGTTTACTAATAAAGGGAGAGGGTTGGGCTAGATGAAATATTTTGGGCAGCACCAGCTCATGCTGATAATCACTTGGTGTGAATAATTGATAGGATTGAGAAGCTTGTAACGATGGCAAACTCCCTATATGAACTTCCTTCGTAGGTGTCTGTTCCTCCTGCCGATCATAGAAATGAATCCATATCGTTGAAGTATCAGGCAGTGTGCCTGCACCTCCCCAATGATGCAAACCACTTTTGAGAAAAAAGCCCGTACCCTCCTGCAAAAAATACTCTTTGCCTTCTTCTACCACCTGCATTTGACCCTTAATAACAAAAATAAATACATTAAAATCCGAATTTCGGTCCGGATGAATCCAGCCTTCTTGGGTCAACGTCTTCCCCATATCTCGAATCCATGGAAAGTACCCCGTGTGCAAACGGATCTGATTCATACAGTCTTTCCTTTCGTTGGACAGAAAAAAGACAACCCGCAGGCTGTCTCTTGCTCTCACTAAGCGGTATTCTTTTATTATACAAGCGATTAACGAAATCAGCTATACGTGCTCATCCACCATGCGATTCGTTAACGCACCTAATTTCTCAATCGCAATCGTAACCACGTCGCCATGCTTTAAATAAACGCGTTGATCTACCGGCTTACCGAGCACAACACCCTCAGGCGTTCCTGTCAAAATAATATCACCAGGCGACAACGTCATGTGTTGGGAAATATAGCTAACGATTTCATCGCAGTGGAAAATCATATCCGATGTATGCGAATTCTGTCTCGTCTCGCCATTCACCGTACAAGTAATCGTCAACTGATTCGGATCCCCAACTTCATCAGCCGTTACCAAATACGGACCAAGCGGACTGAATTTATCACAGGATTTCCCCAGCAACCATTGTTGGGTACGCATTTGCAAATCACGCGCTGATAAATCATTCACATTGCAATAGCCAAAAACATGGCTTAACGCCTGTTCCTTGGACACATATTTCGCCTGTTTGCCGATGACGATAACCAGCTCAGCTTCATAATCAACCTGACTCGTGACACGATTAGGAAGCGGAATATCATCGCCGTTCGAAGCAATCGTATTATTAAACTTGTTGAACAAAATAGGATACTGAGGAATTGGTGCATTCGTTTCTTCGGCATGCTTGCGATAGTTCAAGCCTACGCAGATGATTTTACCTGGATTGGTGACGCATGGACCATAATTTACTTGAGATTCATCCAAAAGATATGGAGTTCCCGCTGTTGCCCCTTCAAGGACTCTTGCAATATAACGTTCAAGCTGAGGAATCACAGCTTCAGAGTTCGCAATGACTGACATGATATCCGTTGGAATTCCTTCCTCAGGGAACGCTTTCAATGCCTCTGTTATATTAAATACGTTGTTGTCCAACTTCACACCAAGATGACTACTACCGGAATGATCTATTGTGACTAGTTTCAAAGTTAACATCCTCTCTTTTCGAATAATTGGAAATTCGATTCTTTATTTACGCATTCTTACCGAACACAACGCCACCATCAATATACAAGGGAGAGCCCATCATGAATTTGGATTCATCTGATGCTAGGAATAAGGCAGCTTTCGCTACATCCTCTGGCGTTCCGAGTTCATTGCTGAGTTGTCTACTTTTCAGAGCAGCAATGGCAGCCTCAGGATCATCATAAGAGGTTTTCAAATAATTCTCAACAAAAGGTGTTAAAATCGTGCCAGGCAGCAGGGCATTCACCCGAATTTGATAAGGCGCATAATCGACTTGCATAGATTTGGTCAATGACAATACAGCTCCCTTGGTAGCTGCGTAAGATGCGCGTCTAGCCAACCCAATTTCTGCAATGCAGGAGGACATATTGATAATGGATCCGCTGCGCTGTTCCATCATATGAGGAATGACATATTTGGATGGAAGAAAAACACCGCGAATATTCACACGAATAACTCGATCCCATTGCTCTGGCTCTAATTCATGCAGGGCACCAACACCACTAATTCCCGCATTATTAAAAAGCACATCAATTCGTCCATATGTTTCGATTGCTCGGTCTACCATCGTTTTCACGGAATCAGCATCCGTTACGTCCGCTTGCAAGAAAAGCGCTTCTCCACCATTATCTCGAATCTCTGAGGCCGTTTCCTCACCTTTGACCGCATCCAAATCGTTGACGATCACTTGTGCACCTTCTTGGCCAAAAAGCAATGCTGTGCTTCGCCCGATACCAGATCCAGCACCTGTAATCAGGATTACTTTATGTTGTAATCTCATTTGGTTTCACCTCGTAGTTTATTATAATAAACTTAGTTTATAAATTTACATACACTAAGTCTAGCATCCAATATCTTTCGCGTCAACGCAAAATAAACCAGATCCAACCCAACGACCGCGGGTGTTAACTGGTTTACCTGGAACTTCGTCTTGGTGGTTACAGTGGTACTGTGGCCGATAACGCTTGTGTGAGAATCTGTATCTCTTCCTTCGCCAGATCTCGTTTATGCGCCCATTGATGTACGGGCATTGAACAACTAACAGCTGCGATCCACTTCCCGTTACGATCAACAATTGGCATGGCCAAGCAGCAAAAGCCGAGTACGATTTCTTCTTGATCCACTGCATAGCCTTGTTGTCTTACCGTTCGAAGCTGTTTCAGCAGTTCTTCTCCACTTTGAACAGTATGTGGCGTAAAAGCTTGATAGCTGCCTTCTTCGAACAAAGCGAGCACCTGTGAATCTTCCAAAGCAGACAGCAATACTTTACCCATCGCTGTTGCGTACGCCAGCAACCTCATGCCAGGCTCAGAGATGAGACGAACTTGCGCTGGTGCCTCTTTTTTAGCCAAATACACAAGCTCGCCTTTCTCCAATCTAGCCAACTGAAAGGTTTCGCCGAGTCGCTCCACGGAACGAGCAGCTTTCTCCTCGAATAATTTCACTAGCGACATGCCAGCGAAATAGGCGTTGCCAATGACACCGAAAAAGGAGCCGAGCACATAGGTATCCCCTTTTTCTCTGATGACCCAATTCAACGTCTCCATCGTATGTAAAAGCGAAAACATCGTGCTCTTATTAATCCCCGTTGCAACGCTCAAGTCCATTAACTTTAGCCTAGAAGGCTTATCCGCTATTAATTGGAGAACATCTTGTGCTCGTTCCAGTGCGGGGACCCAATATTTTCTTTCCATGCGTATACCTCACTTAAACTTGACAGTCTATAACCGTTTCAACTAAAGCTGCATTACAGTAATTTGACCGTATCGCCGAGTCGAATTTGACCTATTTGAACGACAGAAGCATAGACACCAAACTGTAGATCAAAGCCTTCGTTTACTTGTTTGAGTACCGAAGGATCTTTATCCAGCGTATCTGGATCTATCGTAATCATCATACAGCGCGTACAAAAGCTGTCTACCTGCAATTGTACTTCGCCTATAGCAATCTGTCGACCTATCCATTCTCCTTCGGAGCAGGCATCGTCATCTAACGTAACTACGAAATTGCCTCGAAACCGACGTTGATCCAAATCCTTACCGTGCATACTCTCGAGTTTTCTTAGGCTGGCATCTGTGACAAGAAGAATGCTGGCACCATCAACAGAAAGCAGTTGTGGATGCTCTGGATGCGGTTCCTTTAAGCGCGACATGGTAAGGGGAGTCTTCGTTTGAGTTTGTATTTCTTGCAATAGTACGTCATTCCAGCCGAATACTCGCCCATCTCCTGCTGTAATACGGATATCTCCATCAAGATAAGTTGCTTGATAGGTCAACATGTTAGGTATATTTCGTGCCGTTACATATCGCCACCAGCCCGATTTGGATTCATCATAAAAGGCACCAAACCGATCGCCTAGCATGCCATAGGCTTCAATCTGGCAAGATGTCAAACGCTCACCTGCGAATGACTTTATAGGATACCTATTGATTTCACTTATTTTACCAATGGTCACTTGCACAGGAAGTTCCTCCTTGAACCTTATATTCCACGCACGCAACCATTTTACCATGTCGTACACCACAGAGCTAGGAGATGCCCATCGCACGCACACCTTGAGCGCAGCTATCACTTATTTCGAGGATTTCATCTTACTTCTCTTGGTGTTTGACCGAACTTCCGCTTAAACGCACGTTCAAAATGGCTTAGTGTGTGAAAACCTGAAGTGAAACAGATTTCCGTAATTGATAGGGTTGAAGCACTCAACAAAGATCTTGCATAATCCAATCGTAATTCCAAGATGTAACTTTGAAACGTGATGCCGGTTTCTTTGCGGAATTGCTCGCTGAAATAGTTCGGCGAAAGATTCACCCTCGCGGCAACCTCTTGCAGTGTGAGCTTTTCACGAAAATGATGCTGGATAAAAATCAATGCTCGCCGTATCGTCTCATTCGTTATAGCTGGCGAGCCCTCTTTCGTCATCTGCACTTCACTTTTGCGAAAAAGATCGAGTAATAATCGGTTAAGTGTACTTCGAACACCAACTCTGCGCCCTTCCTGATTGGAGCTATATTCCATCCACAACCTGTTGAAATCGGCTTCAATGGCTGCACAATCCATTTCATCGAGAGCCACCATTTTATGACTCAAATCTTGAAATAACAGAGAAGCCAACTCAGGCTCAAGCATATCCTCTTTGAAAATCACATTAAATTTACGTAGCAGATTCCCCTCATCTGGCATCACTTCATGGAAATCTGCTGGGGTGAGCAGCATGAAAACCCCTTTCGCAAGGGGTTGAACGGTACCATTCAAATTGTGTGTGCCGGTGCCTGAGATCACATAGCTCAATTCGTAGAAGTCGTGCCAATGCATCGGCACACTTTCCTTCAGCTCATGGATGGCCATATGAAAAGAAGGTAAACTCAAGACAAAATCATGAATAATAAGTCGTGTCGGTTCCATCATCTCGGCGTTTACTCCTCCAAACTCTGTATTCAGGATTCCATCTCATCATAACTTGCAGCCGGATTCGATTCAAACTTTTGTTCGTGATAAAGAGGCTCCATTACCCAGAATGCTATAAGTAGAGAACTCTTACACATTCTGATAGACGTTGCCAGCGAGATCTTTTCCGCGGGCAAGCCAAATCTCTCTTTTATCCAATACTTTCGTATCTGCAGAGAAATAGCGCATCGTATAACCACAGCGACGGAACGGGCTCTCATTAGCGGTCGCACCGTGAATAATGCGGGAATCATGCAGTGAGCACTCGCCGCGCTCTAATTCAAAGTAAACCGCTGCGGATTCATCTACGCCTTTGATTTGTGTATCAAATGTATTGGTTGACGCATCGATTTTCTCGTAATCCGAGAAGCCGCCCGCATGTGTACCCGGAATGACTCGCATGCAACCATTCTCCTTATTACTGCGATCAATCGCTAACCATACTGTCACGATATTTTCGAAAGAGCTTGCCCGACCCTTCCAGTAAGCAGAATCCTCGTGCCATGGGGTTGCCCGACCTACGTACGGGTCCTTACAAATAAAGTGGCTTGACCACAAAGCAATGTTCGGTCCGATAATCGGTTCGACAACATCCAGCACTTCGTCGCTAAGCAGGAACTCTAGTAAGCGTGGATCGCGAATATGCGGTCTATCCAGCTCATCGGATAGCTTGCTTCCTTTTTCACGTAAATGATCATCGAAAATGGATTCAATACGATTCAACTTATCTTCGGAAAAAAGCTGTTGTTTATACAAATAATACCCTTTCTCTTGATACTGCGCTGCACCTGACTCCGAAATTTTCAACATGATCTTCACTCCTATGGCTGAATTTGTTCTACATGCTCATCATAAATCATAGGAGGAAACCATTCTCACCTTATTCACAGGTATAGTGAGACTATCTTCAGGTGTGTTGGAAATCCTGCTTTATATACAAAAAAACAACTAGATTGGTGGACGTATCTCGCATCCCAAGTCCCGTGTACTCAGATCGATGACCACTCTTGTAATAACTGGAAAATGTACAGCTATTTATGAGATATTCCCTCGCAAACTCAATTTAAATGTAAAATATGAATTTAAATTCACCTTTTTTGTTCATATTGGGCGGAATGGTTAAAATTAACTGTAGGTTATCCATCTAATCAGCTTTTGACCAGAAAATCCCCAAACTTAACTGCATAAAATCCATTTATTCAACAGGATTACATGCGATTTATTATACTTCTATTTGACTATGCCACCATTCAGAGTTCTTTCATCTGTTTTCAGTGAAGCAAAAAGATGCTCCTAAACCTAAAACATATTTCACCCTAATTACACATAGTGTCACTTAGTTCCAATTGATCCAATCAAATGTGTAGTTCCTCTATGATATATAAAAAGCGTTCGCTCCAAAGAGCGAACGCTTAATCACCTTTAATCCTTCAAATATGATTGCTTAAACGCCTGAACATCGATAACTTGATTCGTCAATCCGCTCTCAATGGCCGCGTATTGCAATGCTGTACATTGGAAATTGTCCTCGAGATTGTTAGGCGGCGCTTCTCCGCCCTGTAACCAATGTACAAACTGCTCGATAAGCCACTGGTGTGTCCAATATTTCTGCTCGAGCAGCGGAATTTCCGCATATTTCGGATGCGGGAACCCGAGGTCGCTTCTTACTGTAATTTTACGATGATCCAGCTCCAATGTGGCCAGCTCGCACTCCGCACGGAAATAATCGTTCTTCCACCCGTTTAACTGTGTTGCGTTGGACTTCGAGCCTTCGAAGAAAGCGCGTACACCATTTTCCATTTCAATATTGATGAGGGCTGTACTATGTTCCTTGAATGGTGCCCAAGCGGGATTCCATGACTGGGTATATACGGTCTTCGCATTCGCTCCTGACAGAGAACGAATGATGTCAAAATGATGCACCGCAGATGATATCAAAAAATGATGATGCGCATATTCCCTTGGATTCGAAACCGCTGCGCGATTGTTGCAAGTGAAGCGACCAACCAAATAATGCGGATCACCGTATTGTTTGGACTGAATAAGTTCTTTCAACGTCGTTTTATCTTGATCAAAACGATGCGAGCTTGTTATCGCCATTTTCTTGCCGGCTTGCTTAACCTTCTGATAGATACGGGAGCTGCCTTCCATGGAATCTGAAATCGGCTTCTCCATCAGGATGTGTTTATCATACTCAAGCGCAATGTCCACGGCGTACTCATGCAAATGTGCAGGCAGCACGATAGCCACAAAATCGCATGGATTTTCTTGCAGCGCCTTGTGAATATCCGTGTAACACTTCGAAGGAGCTAGGTTCAAATGCTCAATCGCATTCTGATGCGCTGCTGGATTGACATCGACAATGGCGACAAGCTCTGCGATCCCATCCGGACCAACGAGATCAGGCAAAAACTTTTGACACCAATAAGACCCAAAACCACCCGTTCCCAACAATATAAATGAAGGTTTATTTGCCACAGTAGAAAATCTCCTATTCTCATATGAAAAGAAGTATTATGATTCGGTTGTGTCCTCCAAATGATGAATGACTTCTTCCATAACATGTTGGATATGTTCTTGCATAAATTGCCCTGCCGCCTCTGGATCACGATTCATAATCGCCTTGAGAATAAGCTCTCTATCGAACTGTGCTTTCTTGACGACCTTCTCACTGCTGTTAGCCATATGGCGAATGATTTTAATTTGTGTACTCATGGAATTCAACATCTGGTTAAGCATTTGGTTACCGGAAAATACTGCGATAAGATTATGGAAATCCGTATCATACTTCGCATAGGATGCCAAATCGCCTTCTTCCTCGGCTTTCGCTGTCAGGTGAACAAGGTCTGCAATCGCATCCGCCTCTTCTGTAGTCATGTGAGCGACTGCTAGTCGAATCGCCATAACCTCAAGTGTTTGACGCACCGCGTACAGATCAGTAACTTCCTTCGTACTAAACTTTCTAACGAAATTACCCCGATACGGAATCTCCATCACAATACCTTCTTGTGCTAGGCGATTAATCGCTTCTCGCAGTGGTGTCCGACTTACACCTAAACTCTCCGAAATTTCCTTTTCATCTAGCTGTTTGCCTGGTTCAAGTTCGCCTTGAATAATGGCTTGAAGCAGATGATTATATACCTCTTGTTTCATGGGTTGTTTCGCTAATTTATTGGATAACATAACGTTGTTTCACGACCTTTTCCGAGTGAGCTTTCTCATAATACAACCACTCATATTATAATCGTTTTGCCCTCGGATACCAATGCACCTTCATAAACCTTCATAAGATCTAAAGCAAACTCCAGCGAACCTCTCTCTCTTTGCTGCCCAAGAAGCGCACTGTCACAGAAATAGCTCATTTCCCCATACAGGCCTTGTGTAAAAATAGCCTTGTTCTCTAACGTAGCTAAGCAGTTCTGCGGTTCCCAAACAATGGCACCTGAGTCCATGCCCGATGGTACATAATTGTGGGTGCGATCATAGGTGTGCGGTATGCCCCTCTCGAACTTAACGCGCAACGAGTTCTCGATTTCCAAATGCCAGGAATCCCCGAAAAAGCGATACGACTCCAGCGGCTGCGGACCAGAGGCAAGATGGAAGTTCCCCATGGCACCACTTGCAAAATCCAACATGCACACGCCTCGCCCCATGGCGTTGCGACGAACGGTAACCGCTTCAACCTTGCCGCCTACGGCCATCATCAGCGATAAAGGATGCACGCCATTTGCCAGCCAATTCGTGGCACTTCTTGTATCAAGGACTTCTTGACCCTTGTCAGGCATACTCATCGGATACACTGCAAGCATCGAATGCAGTGGGCCGTATTCCGCTGACTGCACAATTTCAATCGCTTTGTCTGTCGAAGGCATGAAGGCTTTCTTAAAGCCAACCGTGGCAATATGATCCTTGCGATGGAGGATCATTTCTTCCACCTCGTAAGCTCTCATCGCTACTGGCTTCTCCATCCAAACATGCAGTCCTGCTTGAAAGGCTTCAATGGCAAGCTTCGGATGCGCTTTGGGAGACACACAGAGAAATACGGCATCCAGCTGCTCTTTTTCGTACATGTCCGCCGTACTTGTGTAAGATCGACAGCCGAACTGAGCGGCAGTACGACGACCTAAGTCTGCATCCAGATCACAGACGGCAACTAATTGAATCGGTAAATGATGCAGTGTAGGCAATATATTTCGATAACTATGATTCCCTACGCCTACGACAGCAACTTTCAATACCTGTTCAAACTCTCTTTGATACGTCATTTATTCACCGCCATGAATGAGGTTGGTCATAAAAGCAAGATCACGTTGATACACATCGTCGTAGTTATAGCCAGGTTTCGTCGTCCCATGTGAAGGATTGATGCAAATCACGGGACTTCTTCCATCTGCAATAACCTGCAAGGTCATTTCGGCAACTGGCCAGGACGCATCCTCTAAGCTGGATTTCCAAATAAGCTTGTCGCTATCTTCATCCTTTTGCCCACCTTTGACATGGTAAAAGCCAATAACTGGCGCCAACTCCCGATAAACAGACAGCGTGGGATACGTACCCATTTGCCATAAATTCTGCACATCATAGGTGAAATACACGCGATCTACGCGATCGATTACGTGGAAGAAATCAATGATTTCCTTTGGTGTTGCGAATACATTAGCACTGCATTCGTTTTCAATCGTCACCTCAAAGCCTGCTGCCGCGATGCGATCAATTGCTTCTTGGTACATCGGAATGAGCCACGCATGTCCATTAAGGATATACAGCGTACTATCAGCAATGTCATTTCTGCGATTCGTTTTGGCCGAGAGAAGTCGGATGACGGTTGGCTTTAGAATCTGGGCCAGGTCAAGAAGATGATCTATTTTATCCAGATAGTGGGTTCGAAAAAAAGCTGCCCCCTGCTCCACTTCACCATGGAACAACTCCGTTGAGAAGCAGTACACGGACAAATCTCTCTCTTCGATAGCTGCTGCTGCTTCTTCCGCCTCTTCAAGCGTCAAATCAATAAGTGACTTGCCGAAGATTCCTTGCTTAAGATCAAGTACAGGAATTCCCCACCTTACATGCTTATCCAGCGCTGTGATGAAATCTGCATCAACCATATTATTCAACATTGTTACTTGAACCATGGGGATGACCTCCCTGCTGTTGTCTAGTGTTGATGAATGCTCAGTTCCTTGAACTGCCTCACTTGATTCGAAATCGCTACTTCCGTCGGCAGTCGTTCCACACTTGATGCTCCGAAGAAACCGTATACGCCTCTTGTACGACTAAGCACATACGCAGCATCTTCAGGTTCTGAAATTCGACCGCCGTGACAAATGACGATTATGTCTGGATTAATGGACTTTCCTGCATCGTGAATACGTTGCACCAAATCAACCGACTCATCGAGCGACATTGCGGTTTGCGCACCAATCATGCCTTTGGTTGTAAGTCCCACATGTGCGACGAGCAGGTCGGCTCCTGCTTTGGCCATCGCGATCGCATCCTCTTCACTAAACACATAAGGGGACGTGAAGAGATCTAACTCATGAGCCATGCGGATCATTTCAACTTCAAGGGCATAGCCCATGCCTGTTTCCTCCAGATTTTGACGGAAAACACCATCAATTAATCCCACAGTCGGGAAATTTTGAACACCCGCAAATCCTTGGCGCTTTAAATCTTCTAAGAATAATTCCATGGAGCGAAAAGGATCCGTACCGCACACCCCAGCAAGCACCGGTGTATCCTTCACAATTGTCAGCACTTCACGACCCATCTCAACGACAATCTGGTTCGCATCCCCATACGGCATTAAACCCGCCAATGACCCTCTTCCCGCCATCCGATACTTACCCGAATTATAAATAATAATAAGATCAACACCGCCATCTTCGGCGCTTTTGGCTGATAAGCCTGTCCCTGCACCTGCACCAATAATGGCCTTACCTTCTGCTATTTGCTGTAATAAACGTGTCCTTATCTCACTTCTGCTGATTGTCATCTTTTCATTTCACTCCCTATAATTCGAAGAAAATGTTCGGCTATCGCTTCTGCCACGGCTTCATCATTAATATCCTGTTCTACCTCGATAAGAGGGATATCGGTTCTTAGATTTTGTTTAATACTAGTTAGCAGGGCTGCTCGTTGTTCATTTCCTTCGAACGGTTGACCTTTCCGGTCTAACAAAGATACTCCGCCTAATGGGAAAATGAGCACGACAGGCCCTTTGGCTCCATTCAGTTTACCTGCCAATACTCGGCCTAGCTCTGAATTCTCTAATGTTGTCGTGCGCATAAGCGTCGTCGTCGCATTATGCTGATAGAAGAGACGGTCTTGAAATTGGGCTGGCACCGTATCTGGCGAGCCAAAATTCACCATATCCAATGCGCCTACAGAAACAACCTGCGGTATTCCCGCTCTTGCTCCCGCTTCGAGTCGCTCAGGTCCTGCGCTGAAAATACCACCAACCAACTCATCGGCAAGTTCCGTCGTTGTTATATCTACAATGCCTTGAATAAATCCGGCATCAATCAAGGCTTCCATAGCAAGTCCTCCAGCACCTGTAGCATGGAAAACGAGCACATCGTATCCTCGCGCTTCTACAATCTCCCTAACCTTCGTTACACATGGGGTTGTGACACCGAACATCGTCATCCCAATCGTGGTTTTTGGTTGTTCATGCTCATCAAGAGCTAATGCTTCGGATGCAGCTCCGAGCACCATCCCACCCAGTGCATAAGCAGCGTTGCTTAGAATGGTGCGTGACAGTCGATTCAAACCAGCTATATCAACAACGGAATACATCATGGTGACATCTTTTACTCCGACATAAGGTCGTGTGTTACCTGAAGCGACCGTGGAGACAATCAACTTTGGCGTTCCGATCGGTACGGCTTTCATGGCGGAAGCGACTACTGTAGTACCAGCAGTCCCACCCATACCGAAGATACCATCCACTTTTCCCTCTTGCACAAGACGATTCACAATGTGAAAAATACCTTCTGACATCGCGGTAACCGCTCTTCCACGATCATTCCAGAAGCGCAGCTGTTCAATCGTTGTTCCTGCCGCGACGGCGACATCGCTGCTCGTAATATCCACCAGCATGCCCGAATCTTCCAAGACACCAACATCAATGAGCAGGGTGCCCAATCCTTGTTTTTGTAGTATTTCTTGTACAAAACGAAACTCGACTCCCTTGGTATCCAAGGCGCCAACGATAACGACAGTTCCCCTTAAGCTTATCATGAGAATCCCTCCTTGGGATGGCTACTTCAAGCTATTCGCCAATCGTTTTGCGATCAGGAGCGGAGTAAACAATAATCATCCTGCAAGGCTCCCAACCCGTAACAGTCGCATTATGCGGGACATTTCTTGGAATGCGAAGCATCATGCCTGGTTCCAAATGATAAGATTCATCGCCAAGCGAATGATCACATTCGCCAGATAGGACGAAAATGAACTCTTCACAATTCGGATGAATATGACGCGGATTTGAAGTTCCGGCATCAATGTATACCATGCCAAATGTCATCTCACAATCGGGATCAATTTCCTGGCCGCAGAGCCATTGAATTTTGCCCCAATCCATCGGTAATACATACTTCTCATCTTTCAAACTCGTAATAGTCGCCATGATGTGATTCCTCTTTTCGTTAGGTTTCTGTTCTTGATTAAATTGTATATTGTATATTGTATAATATCAACAATTATTTTTAGTTAGATCTGCACGTAAAAAAACGCCACACAGTTGATGTGGCGTTTTATAGGCCTTCACTAAATACCCAGAAATTTGGCAAGTTTATCAAGCAAACGTTGTTGGGAAGACAACTGTATCGATATCGTGTCAAATCGATTGTTTAATAATTCTTCATTGGAAAGAACTTGATTGTTAATTGCTTCATCGATTAACTCATTTAATTTCTGAGTATTGATAGCGTAATTATCGCGCATTTCTTGTTCTAATTCTGTGATACTTTCCTTATGTTGCTTTCGCAGTTCATAGGTCACTGCATGCATTTCATTCCTGAGATTTTGCTCTAGAACTGCTGTGATCTTGGGTTGAATGGTAAGGAGTTCTTGCTCCATCTTCGAGATAGTCTCATGAAGTTGATTCTTTAACTCACTGGTCGCTGCTTGCATGTCAGCCCTGAGACTGTGTTCTAGAGCTTCTGTCAAATTCGGCTGAATCGTTTGGAGTTCTTGGAGCTCATATTCCAACTTAGAGACACTTTCTTGAAGTTGTTTCTTTATTTCTACTGTCGTAGCCTGCAAGTCGCCCTTGAGATTCTGCTCCAGAGCTTCTGTCAACTTGGACTGAACAATATTACGCTCCTGGAGCTCTTGGAGTTCTTGCTCCAATACCGAGACACCTTCTTGTTGTTGCTTCTGTAATTCACTTACCGTTGCAAGTATTTCACTCCTGAGACTTTGCTCCAGTGCTTCTGTCCTTTTAGGCTGAGCAATACTGAGCTCTTGGAGCTCTTGAAGCTCTTGTTCCAACGTCAAGACACTTTCATGAAGCTCCTTCTGTAACTCATTTGTCGTTGCCTGCATCTCACCTCTGAGATTTTGCTCCAGCAATTCTCTCAGCTTTGGCTGAACCGTATAAAACTCATGGAGTTCTTGTTCCAATGACGAGACGCTTTCATGAAATTGCTTCTGTAACTCATTGGATGATGCAATTATTTCTCCTCTGAGACTTTGCTCTAGAGCTTCTGTCATCTTGAGCTGAAGGGTATTAAGCTCTTGAAGTTCATCTTCTAACTTCGTTAAGCTTTCATGTTGCTGCTCCTGCATCTTCTTTGTCCCTGCAAGCATTTCACCTTTGAGATCGTGCTCAAACGTTTCTATTAGTTTAGGCTGAACGGTATAGAGCACATGTTGCAGTTCATTAACCTGCTCTGAAACATTCTTAACTTGTATGTTGAGTACGTCAACGTTAGCCGCCACTTCGTTGCTGTCATCTTGCTCAATGACCTCTGCTACCTTGTAAGTAAAAATCTTAATGATATTACGCAGCTCTGCAACTTCTTCGGATATGCCATTAAATTGAAGATGTAGTGATTCAGCAATTTTTGTAAAATGTTCATTCTGATTAGCGTCCTTCGTAACTTCGATCATCTTTTCCATAAATGAAAGGACAATATTGCGAAGTTCTGCGACTTCATTCGTAATTTCATCGAATAGAATGTTGACGTAATTTTTAGTTGGTGCTACTTGTCTACCGCTTGAAATAGAAGATATACCCACCATTTGACTATCATCTACTTGTTCGTTCATACGCCTTGGGGTTTTATTTACTTCTATTTTTTGCGTTAAAAACTGTACCAGGTTACGTAATTCCAAGATGTCATTACTTACTAGCTGGCTAGACTTGATTTCAACAAGTGGCAAGTTCAAATCTGGTACAATCGGAGGTGTTGGAGTGACAAGGTTCTCCTCAACACTAGGTATACGAATTGCTTTCTGGGACATTTCTTGTAAATGTTCGTGAATCATCTTCACTGATTTATTGGCATCTTTCATTTTTGAAATCACGCGAAAGACCTCTAGTGCTTCTTCTGTATATCTTAAGCTTCCTGCAACAGCGGTGGTTGGAAGAAATTCAGCCCATTGTTTGGACCATTCCACGACAGTCCCTTGGGTTTTTCTTAGGGAACGTGCGATCTCATTAACCTTATATGTTCTTTTCATATGTTAACGATCATATCCTTTCTTGTTATATCCCGTAGGCTTAGGCATCTGTAACATGTTATTCATGAAGCTATACAAATGACAATGAATGGGTGAAAAAGTTAGCAGCACAAAGAGGCTGTCCCATAGGACAGCCTCAAATGAATAAAATGAAATTATTTCACAAGTCCGTGCGGATCAATGACGAATTTCCGAGAAACACCACGATCGAATTCCTGATAGGCTTGAGGTGCTTCGGCCAAAGAAATGAGTGTCGCGTTGACCGCTTTGGCAATCTGAGCCTTGCCACTAAGAATCGCCATCATCAGATCTCGGTTATATTTCATAACCGGTGTTTGTCCCGTGACGAATGTATGTGATTTCGCCCAGCCCAAACCAAAACGAATTTTCAACGTACCGATCTTGGAATCTTCATCCACAGCACCAGGGTCTCCCGTGACATAAAGCCCCGGAATTCCCAAGCTGCCTCCAGCACGAGTAACTTCCATGATGGAATTGAGCACAGTTGCTGGTGCTTCACCGTGCGCTTTGCCATGACCATGCGCTTCAAACCCCACACAATCAATCGCTGAATCCACTTCAGGGGAGCCTAGAATTTGGTCAATTTGGCCCGCAAGATCCGAATTCTCACGCAGATTAACGGTTTCGCAGCCAAAGCTTTTCGCTTGTGCTAAGCGCTCTGCATTTAGATCCCCAACTATTACAACCGCTGCTCCTAGCAACTGTGCAGAATGGGCAGCAGCAAGACCAACGGGACCTGCCCCAGCTACATATACGGTAGAGCCTGGACGAACACCTGCGCTAACGGCGCCATGATAACCTGTTGGGAAAATATCTGAAAGCATCGTCAAATCGAGAATCTTCTCCATGGCTTTCTCTTTATCAGGGAATTTTAGCAGCTGAAAATCGGCATATGGCACCATCACATATTCGGATTGACCGCCAACCCATCCCCCCATATCGACATAGCCATAGGCAGAACCTGGCCGATCTGGATTGACATTCAAGCAAACATTCGTATTCCGTTCTCTACAGCTGCGGCATCGACCACAGGCAATATTGAAGGGCACGGAAACGAGGTCTCCCTTTTTAATAAACTCGACATCACGACCTACTTCAATGACTTCCCCTGTAATTTCATGACCCAGAATAAGCCCTGAAGGTGCAGTTGTCCGACCTCGAACCATATGTTGATCACTACCGCAAATATTAGTCGTTACCACTTTGAGAATAACACCATGCTCGCATTTTCTACCTACATTCAGTGGATTAACGCCAGGTCCATCTTTTAATACTAATTCTGGATAATCGGTGTCACGAATTTCAACAGTTCCTGGTTTGCTATACACAACCGCTTTATTTCCTGCCATATCGTCTTCGTCCCCTCACACAGTAATTATGTTGAGTTAGTCCCATTCATACACAGTGTCTAAGATCGTAAAAGCTCGGAAGTAACGCAAACACAAGAATACTATTCTCCTTTCTCGGCTATTATCCTGCCTTATAACCATTAAAATGATAACGATTGCAAAATAAACCAAGAGCGCACAGCTAAGCTGTAACGCTCTTGATTGATAAACTCGCGCTATTCGAACTATATATATCTTACTTATGGTGCATTAGGTCCAACCTCAGAAACGGCCATTGGATGTTTCCCAAAAGATGTGCTTGAAGAGCGCTCATCCGCTCCAACGTCATTAGAGGAACGTGTTTCTCCATCCATATCCTCTGTCACATACGTATAACTTCCTACTGCAGCATTGATCGCCGGACTTGTGGATGACAACTTTTGCAATCCGTTTACCGTCGTGAGCAATGGATTGGTTGCCCATATTTGTGCTGTAGTCCTCGAACCATTGTTGCTTACAGTGCTGCCGTTACCTATATTCCCCTCGAATACTGTGTTGGTAGTGCCAACTTCATAATATAGTGTTCCTGTGGAATTTTTCACGATATTATTAGCTACTCTGCTGTCCTGAGGAGCTAAGGGTTTACCAGAACCAACTATGATGCCCGTGGTGCTGTTCACAATCGTATTGTTGACGACTTGTGCACGGTAGATTTTCCATTGTTCTTTCAAGTCATCCGCGGATGGGTTGGAAGGATAGCCACTTGTACCACCATCATAATCAGCATTATCCAGAATGATCGCATTGGCTGTTAGATTTTCCATGTAGTTGTTGTAAATCTTATGATCATTCCCATAAATACGAATGCCCGCTTGTTCTGATTCTACACCATCACCAAGGAAATAATTGCCGTAAAAAGAGTTGTTATGCCCATGTCTGGAAGTAAGTCCACCTTTGGAAGTCTTGAAAGTATTATAACGAACCGTGTTGTTACTGCTTTTTACTGAAACGATTTCTGGTTCGCCGTCACAGTTCTCAAATAAATTATATTGGATCGTATTATATCCATTGGACAAGGAAATTCCAGACAAGCCAAGACGGATTGTTTCTTTGCCATTTGCGACCCATGGTCCCACATCATGAAAATAATTATATTCAATAACGTCATACTGAGAGATGTTTCCGTTTCCATCACCTTGATAGGCAATAAGCGGATCCGTGTCGCTCTTCGGACCAAAATCATTATGATCGATGCGATTATGATGACTATTGACGCCACTAACTTGCAGCCAGATGAGCGTTCCTCCAGTTGCTTGTAGGGCAAATCGATTTCGAGTCACACGAATGTTGTTAGAACCATCTAAAAGCAGTGCTGTATTTCCTAAGTTTGTGAACTTCAATCCCTCGATAACGACATTAGACGAATTCTGAATTTGAAGTGAAGCACCGCCAGAAATGATTGCCTGGCCTGAATTAGCTGCTTTGATCGTGATGGGGTTGCTCGCTGTACCATTTTTGTTGCTTAAGACAAAAGGTCCTGTTTGCGAGTAAGTTCCATTGGCTAGTACGATTGTCGTACCCGCACTAGCATTACTTAAGGCTGTTGCTAACTGTGCGGATGTGGAAACAGAAACACCCGGTACTACTGGTGCATCTCCATAAATTTCGACCTCGGTATAACTGTTCCATAAGTTGGCAGAGTTACCATGGCCAACAATTCGCACATAACGTGCTGACGCTACATCCGTAAAGTCGAACGTTTGTAGGCTTGTATTTAAACTGCTCGTCACATTGGCCTGAACCGTCGTGAAATTCACATTATCTGTTGACGTTTGAATATCGAAAGTGGACGTTCTCGTATCCCCGCTTACAAATGCCATTTTAATATAGCCAACCCTGACGCTTGTGCCTAAATCGTACTTGATCCATTGACCGTTGCCGCTAGCTGACCAACGAGTGGTTAAGTTGCCATCCACTGTGTTAGCAGGCACGTTGCCATCATCCGCGCTTGCCGTTACGGAAGCACCAGCTATGGTGAATTTTGTATTTACGGAAGCGCTTGCAGAATTGTCGCCGTAAATTTCTACCTCGGTGTAACTATTCCATAAGTTCGCAGAATTGCCATGTCCGACAATTCGCACATAACGAGCTGGATCTACATCAGGAAAATCAAAGGTTTGCAGACTTGTATTCAAACTGCTTGTCACATTGGACTGAACCGTCGTAAACGTAACGTTGTCTGTCGATGTTTGAATATCAAAATTTGAGGTTCTTGTATCCCCACTAATAAAAGCTATTTTAATGAAAGATACTTTTTTCACCGCGCCTAGATCATATTTGATCCACTGCCCGTCTCCGCTTGCTGACCAACGAGTTGTTAAACTTCCATCCACCGTATTGGCAGGCACGTTCCCATCATCGCTACTTGCTGTCACACCAGAAGCCGCGACCGTGAATTTCGCGTCTGCCGCATAACCAGCGAAAGGAATCATGGTCAGAAGCAAACTAATTAATAGCATAACAATACCAACTTTTTTACCATTCCCCATAAATACATCCTCCCTTGATTTTCGTTTGAACCCATGAATCCTAGTTAATCTTTGAACTCCTTTCATTCATTTCGAGTGCGTACACTCTTCTCCAATTTAATACAAATCTCGGAAAATAAGCATCATCATAATCGTGAATGCATCTTCAAAATCGAAAATGATTACCCTCATTACCTAAACTCGCTATTCAAATATGGATGTCAAGGCATAGGAAGAGGCCCATGCTCAATTGCATGGACCACCGACGATTATTCGAATGATTTACTTACATGCCTCCACCATGAGCATCAGTGCCATGGACTGCCCATACGGCATCGGACATTGTTTGATATTGCGGTAATAATCAAGATTATCTTTTAACCCTGTACCGTAAGAAACACCATGGACAATACCTTCATCATCAATTTTGCTCAGTACACCTTCCAATGCTTTCAGACCCACAGCGCGATAACGCTCATCAATAAAACCTTTTCGTACTGCCTTCAGGATGCCATAGGCGAACGCTGAAGAAGCCGATGTTTCCAAATACGAATCAGGTTGATCCAATAGTGTATGCCATAGGCCGCTTTCATGCTGGAGGGTGGCGAGCGTTCTCACCTGTCGTTCAAGCGACGAGATCAGGAACTGGCTTACACCCACTGGTAGAGGAGCGATATCCAGATAATCGACCAGTCCGGCTGTATACCAAGAATTGCCACGTGCCCATAAGGCTTGCGCATAATGATGATGCCCGAGAAATGTCCACCCGTGAAAGAATAGCCCTGTCTTCACATCCGATAAATATTTGAGATGAATTAAGAACTGTCTAATGCTCTCTTGGAAATAGGCATCATCTTGTAACAGGACACCCATGCGTGCAACGAACAAAACGGTCATATACAACGTATCATCCCACAATTGTCCCTCGTTCAAATTCCGAGTAACGCAATGTTGAAGTCCGCCTTCATCTGTTCTAGGCATAGCTTCCATAACATAGGTGACCCATTCTTTACAAAGCGCCACATATATTGGATTCCTTGTTTCCTCAGCCAAATAGCTTAACGTCAACATAGGACACATCGTGTTTACATTCTTGTCTGGTAAACCTTCAGCGATTCGTTTATCAAACCATTGAATGAGCTCATCTCTGATCGCCAAGTTGCCTGTTTCCTTGTAATAGGCGTATAAAGCAAACAACCCAACGCCTTGCGGCCACTCCCAATTGTCCATCGAAACAATACCAATCGCGACACTTTCTTGAAATGCTGGCTGTAAATTTTTCATTTGTCGGATCAGCTTCAAAATGATGGGATTATACTTGTCAATCATCGCAGCGTTTGTCATGCTTCATTTCACTCCTTAGGTGAGAGTAGGCTGTATGAGCCGGTCCAGTAACTGTTGTGTATAAAGACTGCGTGGACTTACATGGCTCCCGAAGCTTTCCCAGTACGCATCCTTGCGCTGCCGTTGATCATAGGGACTAGGGAGGAGTGGCTTGCCTCGACTTCCGATATGTCCGATCGTATAGTTTTGAGCAGTTGGAGGCTGCTGGGAGACCAACTCATGCGTGGTATTCCAAGTGACATAGTTTGCTCCAGACCACCCATGGCCGCTCCCCAACCACCCGCGATCCTGAATATGGATGCGGCCGTTTACATTGTCATAGAGACAGCCCACTGACCACCGATGATGGGGTTCACTCGAGTTGTAATCTTTTTGCGACTCGCAGTCGAGGAATACATTTGGCCCTGCAACACGCGCATCAACGACAAAAGCATGTCTCGCGGTTTCTGTGTAGGCTCGCTGCACAAGCGTTAATTCACCCATAAGATGGAATGGATACCGACGTCCTCCCGTAATCACGCTGATAAAGGCGAATACGGAGCAATCTTGAATGGTGATCCATTTCGTATCGCGCCCAACTTGGACCAATGCGTGTTGGAAATGGAAGCCGACCACCTTGCGGACCCATGCGTTTTTGACATGATCAAGATGAATACAAGTAATCGCATGCTGCTCATCAGCCATGTAGGTTTCAGTGCCCTCATTGCCGTCGATTCTCGTGTCACCAATACTAGGATCATACGAAACAACCACCCGTATATCCTCGATGCCGATCTGTTCGATACGGCCTTTATCCTCGTATTTCATAAGTGCTCCGCCTCCCCAGCGGCTTTCAATCGCATTCGCGATAGGCGCATCCAATGTGATGCAATTGCCAACCATGTGGGTGATCACTCTGTCGAACTCCAGTTGGAACGGAGACCATTGAATGGTTCCGCCTGCAACTGGCCTCAAGCGAATCGCATCCATGCCAATAGCATGAATCCAGCGTGCATTTCCGTAACGAATCACCTTAACAGTGTCTCCTACACGATAACCAGAAGCATCCTGCACATGGATTATACGTGCACCTGATGGTACATACAGATCACAAATAGAGGTCAGCGTATCTGGCAAAAGACTAGGAGAGGCTTCACCTCTAATGTCGATGAGATTCCGTTGTTTCGTCCCTGTTGCATATAATAAGGTGCCACCTTCTTCCTGTCCCTCACCACGCAAAACAATGCCGCTAGTCATAATCTGCAATGAACCACTGATGGGGTATACACCTTTACATAGAAGAACGCTTCCACGATAACCTGACGAAGATCGAGGCAGATCAGCAACCCGATCAATCGCCGACTGAATGTGCGTCGTATTATCTCCCTCAACGGGCTGAAGTGAAATAACAGGTGCGATATCTGGGATCGCTACGCCGCCTCCACCATATCCGCAATTGGAGAAATCGATGATCTGATTCCCCTTGAAATCAGGCACATAGACCAGTTTCCCATTCTCACCAATATGAACAATGCGACTCTGTCCCTCCGTCGAAATCAGAGGATTCTGGACTGTAAAATAAAACGCATCAAAGTAAGTGAATCCAGCTTCTGCTTCAATCTCAATGTTTATCCGATATTGCCCAGGCTCCTTTACTTCACCAGGAAATGTAAAAACTGATGCCTCGCCTGCAGCAAATTTCGTTGCTGGATGTGCGCATATCTCTTGATCCCCAGTTACATTCATTAGAGTTACTTGCAAAGTCACAGCTTCTGCCGTTCGCACATGCAGTATGGGGAATGGGCTGTCCCTATCCAAGAAAGCAGGCTGACCCGTCTCGCAGACTAACGAAGGGTGTTCTAACGCAAGATCCACCAACCACTCTGTTGAGTCGTAAACATCTGCGAAGAAACTAGTTTCCTTGATCACACCATGTAAAGTTACAACACCATGGATCTGGGTAATTCCTGATTGATGACTGGTCAGTTTGCCACTCTCATTAACTGACATCACATTTTCGTTGCGGCTGCTGAGCGTGACTTCCGCTTTCGTCAAATCAGCGTCCGAACCGTCTGTCAGAATCCCTCTCAGCGCCAATTGCACATGGTTGTTCACTTGCATGGCTAACGTATCATCTTGACTGTAAACCCTGCCACCAACATCGAATACCAAGTGATCTAACAAGGGACCCGAAGGAATAGATACCTGCTCATATAAGCCGAAATCGATGAGTTGAACATCCCGTTCCGGATCAAATAGTATTAAATCCAGTGATACGTACCGTCCATTAACTTTCGGGAACAGAGCTCTTTCAATCGTTCCGATTCCGCCTATATCCGTCTGCCGACTATACGCATCCTGCCAAGCTACTCCGTCATCCGAATAACGGATACGGTAACTACTTATGAAGCCTGACGCCAGCTTTAATTGGATTTTATTGAACGAGAAATTTCGGCCAAGATCAACCGTTAACCAGACGCGGTTATCATCCTTCTGATCAACACTTAATGGTTGCCAATAGGTACTCTCGGAACCATCTACCGCTTGACTGCCAGCGCCATTCGCACTTTCTGAACTACATGTTACCGGACATGCTAGTGCGAGATTGGCTTCGCATACAGCTTCCGTTCTAGACATCATTTCTCAACCTCCTTATGTTGATCCAGTTGCTATTCATCTTTGCCTATCGGAATGACCATATTCCACGTCTGCGACGCATCATGAAAGCCCTTGGTACCATCCGATGTTGCTGCAAACAGATGCGTTGGCTTCCCATCCTGAAAGAATAAAAAAGGTCGTTCCAAATTGCCCATTGTACGTGTAACTCCATTATCCCAAGTCACATTTCGGGAATAGGCGAGTGATGGAAGGATTCGCCAATTCATGCCGTCCGTCGAAGACGCGTGTACACCGCCATACTTTTCACCACACAAATTGCCGTCCATATCCTTCGCAATCAATTCATATCCATCCTCAGTTCGCCAAATGAAAGGGTCTTCCAAATGAACGTCTGGCGGGAATAGCGGTTCTTCACTCATGACCAGATAAGGACCCTCGTAATGAGCCGCACGCGCAACGCCAAATGTCATCTTCCCATGGCCGTGACCTTCATATTGTCTAGCTTTGTAAATCAATAACACAGAACCGTCTTCCTCTACGCACGGTGCAGGATTGGACGTTAAGAAGCTATCGAACTTCCCTGGCCTTGTAGATATAATAGGGACATCGCGTCTTTCCCACGGTCCGTTAACACTGTTCGCTAGGGCTAATCCAATACGCTTGTTCGCTCGCGCTACGATACATCGCGGATCTTGGAGGTCATATCCATCACCAGCAATCGGATCAGGAAAGGGATGCGTTGATCCCATATAGAACAATAGGTACTTGTCTTTATGCTTAACGATATGCGGATTATGTGTACTGCGGCCATCCCAATACTCGGCTCCACGTGCAGGTAAGACTACCTCCTGAAATGTAAAGGGTCCTTCGGGCTGATCGGCAACAGCACGTACAATTTCCGACTGGACAAGCCAGCCCGGATGCATCGGAAGTGACTTCGGCCATCTCGAGGCAAATAGGTGAAATCGGCCATCTTCGCCTTGAACTACGGAACCGCACCAGACCCAGTAATCTTCCATTTGGAAGCCCCCGTTCACAGGTGCAGGCATGAAATTGTAAAGCATATGATCGCTCTCCTTCTATTGTTTATTCGTCATCTAGACACTCATTAATCTAATTTCTTTTAAGTTCATTAATACAGCACCGCAAATAGCTTGAGGCCGGATAGTCAGTGTATATTCACCAAAATTCTCAACATATAAAGGCCCAATCTCAAAGGTCTGGAATTCGTATTCCCCACCTGTTTGCATGACGCTAGCAACTACCTTATTGTCACCCGCTGCAATTTCGAAGATGCCTCCAACGGATGCATCACCTGCCCCATACACAGCAGCAACCCGATATGTGCCAGCCGTTATCACGCGAAACTCCCATGAGATTGAGTCTTGCATGGAAGACCAGTTTTTAAGATTGTCTCTCCCTTTTTTCCCCGTATCATAACGAATTGTCTCTCCGGTTAATTCACCATCGAATACCCCGAATACATGAGACACACCATTGGCAACTACGACTTGTTTCGGATTTGAAGCTATTTCTCCTTGAAATTCCACAGCTACTACGGTACAGATTGGATCAAGTGCTTCACTAGGCAGCAGGATGATATGATCACCAAAATCATTCAACAATTGATGGGGTAAGTTTCGTTTCGACGAATCTCCCAAGAGGTAACACTTCTGAATTGAATTAAGTAAACCAGGCAGCAATAGCTTCCCTCCAGCAGGCCAATCCCAAACGTGCAGATATAACGTATTTCCTTTCAACGTACAGCGGCCCCATGGTGTTCTGCCGATCGGACTTCCTTGAGAGCCATATATGCTTTCACCATTCACTCCTAACCAAGTGCCGATGACGCCAAGTAATTCGATTGATTTCGCGTCAATTTCTCCATCTCCCGTTGGCCCTACATTGATGACATAGTTCCCACCTAAACTAACGACATGGATCATATCATGGAGAATATCTTCGGAACTTCGCCACTGTTGGTCGGTTTGGTTATAGCCCCACGAATGATTTAACGTTGCGATCGATTCCCAGTCTCTCCTTGGTGTTCGCATATGGCGTTGATTGTCGCCAGTGTTCTCATAATCGCCGAATCCCTCACGACGAACCCGGCGATTGACTAAACAGCCTGGTTGCACGTCATGGACCAAATCCACAAATTGCTTACCCTGTTCATCCGTAATTTTATGTCCACAATCAAACCAAAGAATGCCGATAGGGCCATACTGTGTTAGAAGTTCCTTCACTTGGGGGAAGGCTTTTTCTTGTAAGTATCGCTCATAACGGGTGCTTTTGTTATCATCCTTCTCCCATGTGTGGAGCGCATCATAAGCACCAATATTAGCTGGATAATCCAATGTGTTTCCTTGGGAATCTGGATGATGCCAATCCATTGCGTGCGAGTAGTACAAGCAAAGAACCATATCTTCGCGCTGACAAGCAGCCGCTAATTCCGCCACAGGATCTCTGCCAAAAGGAGTTGCTTTAACAATCGAATAATCGCTGACTTGCGAATCGTACATGGCGAAACCTTCATGATGCTTAGCTGTAAAAATCATATATTTCAACCCGGCATCTTTCGCAACCCGAACCCACGCAGTCGCGTCAAATCGTGAAGCATGAAAATGATCGGCTATCTGTTCGTATTCGTGAATCGGAATTTGAGCCCTTAGCTGCAAATGCTCCGCGTAAGCCGCATTCACAGGATCACCTTTCCAAACACCGCCGGGCAATGAATATAATCCCCAGTGAATGAACAAGCCTACCTTTGCTTCGCGCCACCACGCGATTCGCAGCTCACGCTGTTCAACTGCCAGCACATCTTCGTCTTGGAAACGAATCTGTTGTAGATTATTCGCTTCTGCATTATCCATGAGATGATCCTTCGTCGACATCGTAGTTCCCCCTTTTCTGCAACAGCCTAAGCCTGAAATATCCGTTCAATATCCAATAGATCCGTTTCGGAAAGTTTGACCCCCGACGCCCTAACATTCTCTTCCACTTGTTGGGGGCGAGAAGCACCTATAATACAGCTAGCAACATTCTCTAACCGCAGGATCCATGCCAATGCTAGCTGTGCCAGATTTAATTCATTACGCTCTGCGATGGGTATTAGCTTCTCCACCTTACTTAGCTGCTCATCCTTCATCAGTTGAAAAATAGCGCCATTCTGCTCGGGATCCCCTGCCCTTGAATCGCTTGGGAACGGCATTCCCGGTTTATATTTACCCGTTAATATCCCTTGAGCTAGCGGCGAAAAAACGATCTGCCCGATTCCTTCCCTTGCACTTAAGGGAACAATTTCCTTTTCGATGCCACGCCTAAACATATGATATTGGGGTTGGTTGGAGATGATTGGATGTAATTGCAGCGCCTTGGCCATATGAACGGCATCAAGCAGTTGCTCAGATTTCCACATGCTAACACCCGTGTAAAGAACCTTACCTTGCGCGACCAGATCATCCAAGGCACGAAGCGTCTCTTCAAGTGGCGTATCCGTGTCATACCTATGACATTGATACAGGTCAATGTAATCTACACCGAGCCTTAGCAAGCTGGCATCGCATTGCTCCCTAATATGTTTACGGGACAATCCGCGGTCATTAGGCCCGTCCCCCATGGGCACACATACCTTGGTCGCTAGCACGTAGGAATCCCTTGGATACTTGGACAGTGCCCTGCCCATCACACGTTCTGCCTCTCCCTTATGATACACATTCGCTGTATCGAACAGATTTATGCCTAACTCGTAGGCTTTATCAATAATCGATTCCGATTGTTTGGCATCGATCGCACCACCATAGGTTAACCAACTGCCTAAACTGATTTCACTTACTTTTAAGCCACTCTTGCCTAATCGTCTGTACTGCATGCTAGGACCTCCTTATCAGAAATTGCCAAAGAGTGAGAATACTCGACCTTCGATTCGATGTTACTATCCCTGTTCCCCTTTGTCATTGTTCATACTTATACCCCTATGTCTTTTTTTATGATGGAGCGCTGTTTATGACACAAAGAACCGCCTAGGTCATTCACCCGGACGGTTCTTGTTCAGTATCTTTACTTCTAATTCCGTAAAGCTCTTAACCAGTCCAGCAATTGGGCTGCCATCGTTTCCTCAATGAATTTACCTTTTTGTGCTTGAATAAGTGCTTGTAGTGCATATAGCTTAGGATTGAGCTCTTGTTTGGAAGCCCTCTGAATCAGGTTTACGAGGGACATTAAGCCTCTGTAGATGCCTTCGTTTTTGATCCACCCCTTTTGTTTCGCAACAGCTAAGACTTCGTCCAAGTGATCTACATCCATATGAACTTGCAGATCATATTGCTGCGTGGTTATATTGCCAGCCCGATCTGTCGCTGTAACAGTAACCAAGTGGTTCCCCAGTGTAAGTGACATCGGTTCAATGACATATGGCGAATCAATCGGTTTGCCGTCCAGTTGTATCGTTTGATTCGCAACGCCACTTAGGGCATCCGTAATGCCAAAGTCCAAGTGAATGGTGTCTGTTGCGTAAACAGCCATGGAGACTGATGAGGTGATACGAGGACCGCTTCGATCCAATTGAATCGTTGTTGATCTCTGAGCTTCCTCGTTGCCAGCCACATCAACGCTGTAATACCTGAGCTCCGTCGTACCTTCGCTATCAATCTGAATGGTAGTTCCTTCTATGAAGCTACTACCGTTCACACTGTAATACGTATGTGCAACACCACTGCCTCCATCTGTTGCAGCAAGGTGAATCGTTTGTACATCTTTGTGCCATCCGCTTCCCACATCATCTGTCGTAGCTGGCGCGGTCACATCTGCATCTCCGCCTACGTAGATTTCATTAATATTGTTCCACGTATCCTTGGAGTTGCCCTTTCCGTTGTATTTGACATATCGCGCATTTTCTTTCCCGAACTGAAAAATCTCTAAGCCTGCTGTTTTCCCGCTGCTTTTGCCACTATACACAGTCTTCCAGTTCATTCCGTCTTGTGAAACCTGCAGATCGAAGTTGTATTTATCGACATCCCCTTTGAGAAAAGCAAGAAGCACTGATCGAATCGGCTTCACTTCGCCAAGATCGAATTGAATCCAATGCGTAATCCCCTTTGCCGCATAACGAGTAGTCAAATCACCATCGATGGCACTGGCAGGCGGGAAGCTCGCATGATAACCTGCGCTAGCCGACACAGCTTGAATGGGATAAGTAATGAAACGATCCGGCACCTCACCGTAAATAGGATAACCCGTCAGCTGCACCTCATATTTAGCTTGCAAATAGGGATCTTGTCGATCCTTCACAGTAATGACAGCTGTTCCGAACACCTGCTGCGGCTGCGCAATCTCCACAATATGATCGCTCTTAGCGCTAATTGTTGGTATGACTTTCGTACCCAGCGGCAGAGCTACAGCATAGGTATACTTCGAAGGTGAAAAACTGACCATTGATACACCGTTGACTTGAATATCCGTTAATTTCGGCAATAATGATTCAATTGGCGGTGTAGGGCTCTTAGACAAAACGAGCTTATCCAGCCGGGCACCGTTTCCTTGCGATTTTATGTTAACCTCATGAAATCCATCTGTTAATGCAAAAGGCAGTTCTGCCGTCGTCCATCCCCAAGTCGATCCCGCAGCTACAGGTAAATGAACTTCAGTCCCTTCATCCACGGATACCTGTAAGCTTCCCTCACCTGCTCCGCTTGAGGAGCCTAACACATGCAAATATACAATGCCGCCATGCGAGACATTCAAATCATACGTTAATGAGGCTGTCCCCTCTTCAGGGGATCGCATGAAAGCGCCTTTGGAACAAGGGTCACAACCCCCTCTCGTAAAATAACCCGTCCTGCTCGCGTAACTCTCCGCTTCCCACGTTGGCGATAAATCAGCATCAACCTGACGCGTCCAGCTCGTATGGTCTTTCACCCACATGATGCGGGCAAAATAAATGGGACTGGTTAAAACCGTACTCATATAGTAGGGATTTGCAAGCAATTTATATACCGTTGGATCTGGATTGTACGGTGAAATATGAAGGTACTCACTCCAGAGATTCGTTAAGGTGCAGTTCGTTGGGAGTCCATCCACTTTACAATAGAAGTTGCCTGTACCCGTAGCGATCACATAACGAATCGTATTGGAAAGTTTAATTAATGTGTCTTGCGTAACGCCGTATTTCCCGCGATCATATGCCCTCGTCATGCCCATGATATCATTCGCTGCGTGAACACCGTCGGCGTCCTCGACTTTACCGAAGTAGTCGGCCACATACCACCATTTATACACATCATGGCCTTGTACTTGATAGGGTTCTAAGGAAGCCGTAAACCAATCGATCGATGCGTGGACAATGCGGTCATAGAGGTCTACTCTTGTCTGATCGTCGGCTAGAAGTTCATGACATTCCGCCAAACGCATTAAACCGTTATTGATCATCATTTGCTGATTCCATGGAATCGCTGAGTTAGGAGCTCCACTTCCCGTTGTACTCCAGCGTACATCGTTCGGCCAATACTGGCGCAAGGTATCTGGCTTCACGAAATTTGGGATCATATACGTATCCATGGATTTATCTAACTCGGTGATGTACGATTTCGCTCGTTGCAAATACGTCTCACCGTATAGTGAGCCATTGCCATAAGGAACAACTTGGTTCCACAATGACTTGTTCTGAAGAATCAGTTTCGCACTGTAAGCAATGTGTCCAATCACATCGCCATTCTCGCTGCCTGAATAACCATCAATGAGCAAACCATCACTATTAACTTCGCCAACCTTTTTGTTTGGCCATGCCAGCTCCCTGTTTCCATTCCACAGAACACGGCCAGTAACTGGATTATTCCTAGCAGAAAGCATATTCTCGCTAAAGGAAATCATCCGATCGAGAATAGCTTGATCTCCACTAATTTCGTACATATAGCCCATTGCTTCAACATTCTGACCGCTAGGACCATAGACGAAATCATTGCCTATATTACTAACCGGCAGACCGACAGATGTAGATAAGATATATTGCTTAAACGAAAGAATCTCCTCTTGCGTAACAGGACCGTCTAGGCTGTTAACCACCATAGGCGCCCCTGTGGCAGCAGATGCGTTTGGCGTCGTTAAAGGAGCCCATATTCCCGAACAACTTAGTGTAATCGCCAAGCATGAGACCAGTAATTTGCGCCATCCTTTTGTTATTTTCGCTGGAATTGCAGCTAACATTATGTACCCTCCTTATTTTCGCGATGCATTGTAATCGCTTACATCATTTATCATAGTTTTTGTGTCACTTGCTCGCATACTAGTTTTTTAAGCACCTATTCAACAAAATTATGATTCTTCATTAATCGTGGACCGTAGCTAAGTTCCTATGCGAAAAAACGACCACATAACCTATTACGGCTATGTAGTCGTTCATTTCTTTAATTATACACTTCCATCTCATTAATCGTCGGTACCGCGCTTGCCGTATTAATGTACAGCCTCAGGTACCTAGAAGTCACCGGAGAGAAGTTAACTGTTTGGCTAGCACCGATTGCGGTTCCTGATGTTCCGGCAATATCCGAATAGGTTGTGCCATCGTTCGAGAACTGCAGCTTGTAAGAAGTTACCCTCTGGAACGTGATTTCTTTCATCACAACCTGATTGAACGTGGTGGCAGCACCGAAATCGACGCTTATCCATTGATTATTCAGGGAACCACTGGATGCGGACCAACGAGAGGTATTCGAGATCTCACCATCAAACGCATTCGCGGCAGGATATGACGCATTCCATATGGTTGAGGCAGTATATGTTTTGCCCAATGCGATGTTGCCTCCTGCTGCCAAAGTCGTTGCGCTGATCGTATTACTTGCAGCAGAAACATTACTTGCCGCATCCTTCGCTTTTATCGTATAGCTGTATGCGGTCGATGCAGCGAGTCCCGTATCGCTAAACGAAGTTGTCGTCGAAGATCCGGCCAAGGCGGCACCACGATAGACATCATACCCCGTTACGCCCACATTATCTGTCGAAGCGCTCCAGCTCAAATTGATTTGACTGCTTGATGCTGCCGTTGCTGTCACATTTGTCGGTACTGATGGTGCCGTTGTATCTGTTCCGCTTGGACCAAATACTTCCATTTCGTCGATGTTCGGTATGTTGCTGGCTGTTGTTATGAACAGTCTTACATACCTGGAGCTCACACTCGCAAAGTTAATCGTTTTATTGGCGCCGATTGTCGTACCTGCCGTACCGGCGATATCTGTATAAGAGGTACCGTCGTTAGAGATCTGGAGCTTGTAAGCCGTGACCCTTGGGAACGAAATTTCTTTGATCACGACTTGGTTGTACGTGGCAGGTGTGCCAAAATCAACACTAATCCATTGATTGTTGAAGGAACCACTCGATGCAGACCAACGAGTCGCAACATCTCCATCAAACGCTTTATCACCTAAATAAGATGCACTCCATGTCGTTGAAGCACTATATGTTTTACCTAAAGCGAGATTCCCCGACAAAGATGACGTCGTTGCACTTGCTGTGTTGCTTGCAGCGGATGCGTTACTTGCCGAATCTTTGGCTTTAATCGTATAGCTATAAGCTGTCGATGCGCTAAGTCCCGTATCGCTATACGAAGTTGTCGTCGAAGTTCCGACTAGAGCAGTTCCTCGATATACATCGTAGCCCGTTACCCCTATATTGTCAGTTGAAGCTGTCCAGTTCAAATCGATTTGACTGCCCGAAACTGGCGATGCCGTCAAATTCGTTGGTGCTGTAGGAGCTTGTGTATCCGGTGTGCTACCTGCCACTGGCTTCCACCAGTTACCTGAGATGAAAAGCATGTTTAACAACGTATAGCTTTCGTCGTAGTAGCCTGTTTTATGGCTTTTCATCCAATCCCATCCCGCATTAATCCAGGCTTGATGGCTGCTGTTCGTAACGGCTGCTGCAATGAATGGAGAGACGAAAACGCCTGCTGGTCCGCTAGCTGAACCAGTCACGGTTCCATCCAACTTATAACCGTCTTTCACATTGTTCGGATTTCCGCCTGTTTTCCCCTTAATCCAAACAGCCATTTTGTCAGCGATTGTTTTTCCTCTCGCATCTCCATAGAGCGCGTAGTCCATAACGATTCGGAGCGGTACGCGAGCCGCATTGTAGTTATATTCGTTCGTTTCAGGAAACTCATCCAAATAATTGGCGGGAGCTGGCTGCGGAGGATTACCGACAACAAAGTCCGAAATCAGCCCTGTACTTGGCGAATAAGAAGTGCTGAATGAACTGTAAACACTGTACAGATTGTTAATGACATTCAGCCAAGTTTGATCACCTGTAACGTCGTAATAGGCTCTTAAATGAGAGAGCATCCAATCAGACGGTCTCGTATTCAAAACGCTTTTGCCATCCCAATCGCCCAAGTTTAATCGATTATTGGTTGTAACATTACTGACTTTAATTCCGTCCGTAATCATTTTTTGGGCTTCCGCTAAGTAATTGATCGTTCCTGCTGATCCCCATTGATAATGAGCTAGAATCAAGGAATAAGCAATATCCATATCACCGTCAGTCGCCGAATCGAAATGTCCTTGTGCGCCCGCGTTATCTGCCACTACCCAACCCATCAAGTTGGCATTTTGTGTGCTTTTATAAGCCCTAGCTGTCTTAAACAGCCCGTCGTAAATCGTTTTTGCATTGGCGTCATAGCCTGCCATTAACGCCGTAATGACCATGCCATATCCTTGACCTTCAGAAGAGCCTAGGGGGACATACCCATCTGCGTCACCAGTTATTTCCCCTTTCACATAGTAACCGCCAGGCAAGGAGGACAAGTTATTTTTCAAATAGCTTGATTTCCATGAATTATAGTACGCTGCGACATCTGTATTCATTTGAGACTGCGAAATATGATCAGGCTTTGTAATCCCTGGATAGTTGACTTGCTGTGGAAAAGGCTTTTGCTCACCTGCCGCATGCGCACTCTGCTCGAAAGCCGGCGAAAGAATGGGTGCCATAAAAAGGGTAACGCATATCACAGCAATTGACCACTTGTTCCTCCTGTTTGTGACAGGTCTTACTTGGATCTCATCCATGCTAATACCTCCACTTCAAGTATGTTCGCAGATAAAAGAGACAATTGACTTACTGATTATATATTTCCATCTCGTTTATCGTCGGAGTATCGCTTGCCGTGCTGATATAAAGTCGCATAAATCTGGATGAAATGGAAGAAAAGTTGATCGTTTTATTGGTACCGATTACCGTCCCCGATGTTCCAGCTATGTCCGTAAAGGTTGTGCCATCGCTCGATGACTGGAGCTTGTAAGACGTTACTCGCTGGAACGTGACTTCTTTGATCACTACCTGATTGTACGTGGTGGCCGCACCCAAATCGACGCTGATCCATTGGTTATTCAGGGAACCACTCGATGCTGACCAGCGGGACGCATTGGTGGTATCTCCATCGAACGCATTTGCGGCAGGATAAGACGCATTCCATATCGTAGATGCATTATACGTTTTGCCTAAAGCGAGATTCCCAATGTTGTTGTATACCTCTATCTCGTCGATTGTCGGTACAGCGCTGGCAGTGGTTACATATAATCGCAAATACCTGGCGTTCACACCTGTGAAGTTGATCGTCTTGCTTGCGCCGATCGTGGTGCCCGATGTACCTGCAATATCTGTATAGGTCGTGCCGTCGCTAGAGGACTGAAGCTTGAAAGCCGTCACCCTCTGGAAGGTAATTTCTTTGATAACGACTTGATTGAACGAGGTGGCGGCACCCAAATCGACGCTGACCCATTGGTTATTCAGGGAACCACTTGATGCTGACCAGCGGGTAGCTGAGCTGCCATCAAACGCATTCGCCGCAGGATAAGTGGCACTCCAAATCGTAGATGCGTTGTACGTTCTGCCCAAAGCGAGATTGCCCCCGCCCGATTGCGTCGTTGCGTTAGCTGTATTGCTTGCTGCGGACAAGTTTGCTGCAGCATCCTCTGCTCTTACCGTATAGCTGTATGCGGTCGAAGCACTAAGCCCCGTATCGCTGTATGATGGCGATGTTGAAGACCCAACTAATGTGCCATCCCGGTATACATTGTATTCCGTTACCCCCACATTATCTGTCGAAGCACTCCAGCTCAAATTGATTTGACTGTTAGATGCTGCCGTTGCAGTCAAGCCCGTCGGTGTTGTCGGCGCTTGGGTATCTGAAGGCGCTTGCGTCGTTGCACTAGCTGTATTGCTTGCTGCTGAAATGTTAGTTGCCGCATCCTTCGCTTTTACCGTATAACTGTAGGCTGTTGAGGCAGTGAGTCCTGTATCACTGTAAGACGTTGTCGTTGAAGTCCCGACCAATGTGGCACCGCGATAGACATTATACCCTGTTACCCCTACATTGTCTGACGAAGCTGTCCAACTCAAATTAATTTGAGAGCTGGATGCCGCATTTGCTGTTAAATTGGTCGGTGCCGATGGTGCTGTAGTATCCGTTCCGCTTGTGCCGTATACTTCCATCTCTTCGATATTCGGTATGTTGCTGGCTGAAGTGATATAAAGCCTGACATATCTGGAGCTTACATTCGAAAAAGTAATCGTTTTATTAGAACCGATTGTCGTTCCTGTGGTTCCTGCTATATCCGTAAAGGTCGTTCCATCCGTCGAGGACTGGAGCTTGTATGCCGTGACCCTTGGGAACGAAATTTCTTTGATCACGACTTGGTTGTACGTGACAGGTGAGCCGAAATCAACACTAATCCATTGATTGTTAAAGGAACCACTCGATGCAGACCAGCGAGTCGCTGTATCTCCGTCAAAGGCTTTATCCCCCAAGTATGCTGCGCTCCATGTGGTGGACGCGCTGTAAGTTTTGCCCAACGCGAGATTGCCAGATGAGACCAATGTCGTTGCACTAGCTGTATTGCTTGCTGCTGATACATTAGCTGCCGCATCCTTCGCTTTTACCGTATAGTTGTAGGCCGTCGAAGCACTGAGTCCTGTTTCGGTGAAGGATGTCGTTGTAGAAGTACCGACTAATATTGCACCACGATAGACGTTATAACCAGTAACGGCCACGTTATCTGTAGAAGCCGTCCAGCTCAAATTGATTTGACTGCTTGATGCTGCGGTTGCGGTCAAATTGGTCGGTGTAGTCGGTGCTTGCGTATCACTGCCCGTGTATCTTTGATTTTTCACATACATTAGACGGGCGAATGAAGCCATCGTTGTACTTGTCATATTAGGCATGGTCGCATTAGCCAACGTGTAATAAACATCCGGGCGGAGCGCTGCTAATTGGAGATTGCCGCTGCGAGGATAAGTCGTCGGCGCACCATGCCCCGTCCCGTCCGTTCCGTCAACTCGACCCGCGTAATCACCAGGTCCCCTCATCATTACATCGGCATACATGTTGGCAAATGGCGTCATCATCGACGCTGTAATACCATAACGACCGATCAGAAACGCTCGATAAAAGCCTGATATATCCAGTGCGCCATGATTGGAATCTTCGCCTCCCAGCAGGGTCGGATTATAACCCCAGTTATAGGCTGTGTTTCCTTTACTGTCCGTATAAGTTTGTTTGGCTGAATTGTCGCTAAAAAACCAATTGAGATTCGTCTGAACAATCCCGTCGTATTGTGTAACGAGAGAAGGGTTATCTCCTTTAATCGCATGAGCCGCTGCCAAATTCTGCAGGCCGTAGGTGATCATCATTTGCTGATTCCACGGAAATACCCCGCCAGGCATGTAAGGCGATTGCGTTTGGAAGTACAGTTTATTCCCTCTCGACAGATCTAGCAGCTTGGGAAAGAGGAATTGGCTAACCACATAATCGGCTTCTGTAATAAAGGTATTCGCCCGTTGAACATAGGTCGCGCCATGTCCATAAGCATCGCCGATGGGAACCGTTGTGTTCGCAATTCCCGGTGTCTGCAGGATCAGCCTGCCGCAGTAGGCAAGATGGCCAATGGAGTCGCCATTGGCTGAATCTGCAGAAGCCGTACCGGCGTTATTCCCCGGCCATACTGGCGCAATCGTGTTAGTCCACACGGTGCGCTGCCCATATGGAGCAGGGAGGATATCGTTACGCTGCGAAAGCAGCACGTCACAGAAATAGATCATACGATCGAGGATTTCTGTATCATTCGTTAACTCATACATGAGCCCCATCGCTTTGATGTTCTCACCGCTTTTGCCCTGCGCATATTCGCTTTGCATGGAGCCGGTATTGGGCCAGACAACAGGCTCCACCGTCTGAATATAGGATTTGAAGGAGTTTATCTCGTTCTGTGTGATGGGTCCATCGAAACTGTCAACCACCATGGGCCCGGCGGCCGAGGCATGGTTTCCCTGGAACATGCCAATGAGAAAAGCGAACATGAGTCCAAATAAAATCAGTTGTTTTTGGGAGAAAGTAAAACCATATGGCTTCTTCTTGTTGTAAGAAATGATGGAAGCTGACATTATACAACCCTCTTTACACATCCCCATCGGCTGGGGTATTTGCTGACATCATGCTCGACTTTTTGTCATGCCATTCAACATCATAAGTTGGAGATATAGCACCTCCTTATTCATTCCCCCACTCATATTAAAGCGTTTTCATAAAAATAGGAATAAGTGCTGCTAACTACTTTTTTTGTTAAACTAACCTAATTGATAGACCTGCCGATAATCGGATGGTGACATGCCTACATGTTTTTTAAAGGAGGTTGAGAAATAGGAACCATCTTGAAATCCTGTCATATAAGCGACTTCGGTCACAGAGAAGGATGAGTACACGAGTAGTTCTTTGGCCTTCTCCATCCTTCGATCGTAAATATACCGCATTGGCGAGACGCCGAAATGTGTTTTAAAATAACGAATGAAATAATTGGGATGAAAATGTGCCATTTGCGATAGCTCCTGAATGGTCAATTCTTTGTCCAAATTCTCATCAATGTATTTGATTGTGTGAACCAATTTGTTCACGGATGATAACTTGATATTTATTTTTGTTTCCTTCCATCCTTCGTCGATATAAAAAGCCATCATTTCAAGCAAGGCTGCCTGGATTTTAATAGAAGATGTCAGTCCAACATGACCTCGATTGATAATCAATTCCTCGAAATAACCCAACAATCGCGAACTATTCCCCACAGTAATGATAGGGGGGATCCCGATCGATCGAAAGAGTTGACTGAAACGGATATTGGATGTGAAATGGCACCAGTACATGGTAAACGGTGGACCGTTTGTTACGGAAAAGGACTGGTTAACCCCTGCTGGAGCGAAAAACAATTGCCCAGACTTCGGTTGATACAGCTTGCCCTCAATTTGGATCCATCCTTCGCCTTCACAAATATAATAGAATTTATTATAAGCGGGAATAAAATTGAGATGTTTCCAGTCCTGGGTACATACGGAATGCTTCGCATATAATAATTTCACTCTTAAATCGGAAAGCTGATGATACAACATATGATTTGTTATGGGCACAGCTTCCACATCCTTTATCGAATTGAGAAAAGCCCCACCTGCCATTAGGCAGGCGAAGCATAGTTCCCATTCGTCATTAAAGGTCTTACCCTTATTTTTTCTTAGTATCGAATGCTTGTTGGTAGATTTGTAAGTACCTCGGCAGTTTCATATTATCCAAATTCTTCAAATACTCATCCCATTTTTTATCAATATCCAAGTCCCCGATAATCATTCTCGCGGTTGATTCTTTCCGATAATCATCAATGGTTTTACTAATATTAGCGATTTCATCTGTCTGCTCGTTTGTGAAGTTTAAAGCCGGAATCATCTTCTTAGGGTCCGGTTTATACGGCTCATATTTCGTCAGCGTTTCTTTATACAGGATGTCTTCCAGTGGATTTTTGGGATCAGCTGTTTGCGCTAAACGCCACTCGTTCGTACGGAGCGAAGGACCCACTTGTCCCCAAGTAGCATTCTTTGCTCCAGGGGAAGTATTACCGATTAACGTGTATTTGGCAGGCTTGCCATTGATACCAATCTCATTAGGAGCAGCTACTTTCCATTCCATATCCGGTCTGCCCAGTATGGCGCGATTAGTGGCTTCCTCCGAGTACAGGAAATCTGCTAAGCGCATGGCAATTTCCGGATTCTTGGCTTTGTTCGTAATCACAAATGATCCAGATGTAATACTTTGCGGAATATATTTGGAAGCTTGGACGCCATTAGGACCTTTTAAAGGTGGCACAGCAACGTAATCCAACCAACGCGTTCCTTCCAATGTGTTGAAGATCGTAGGATGTTGTGCCGCAACTACACCCAAGATAACATTGTCCGGATTTTCACCTAATTTCCTTAATTGATTCCGGTCCTGTGTTAATGATTGGGGATCAACCAAGCCTTCTTTGAACAACTTGTTAATATACTTAAGCCCTTCCTTATATTCTGGTTGCGTAAAGGCCGCGTTAATTTTGCCGTCTTTCATAAACTGCATATTACGATCGCTGTCAATAAATGCTTGCAAGAGGAAAGTATCAATGTAAGAGTTGGCAATGTTGGCTCCGATAAACGGAATTTCATCCGCTTTTTTATTGCCGTTCGGGTCTTTCTCTTTAAACGCTTTCAATACCTGATAAAACTCATCTGTCGTTGTTGGCATCTTCATACCAACCGCATTGAGCCACTTCTGATTAATCCATAATTTGGTAGGCTGCGTACAGTGAAAGCACTCGTTAACTGACGGTAGACCATAAATGTTGCCATCTGGTGAAGTAGAAAGTTCTTTCGTGTACGGGAGTGCTGTAAACATTTTTTTGGATTCAACGCCATATTTATCGATGAGTTTGTTCAGTGGGATAAACACACCGTCTTTGCCATATAAGGTTAATTGGATTTGATCAATGTTGAATCCTAGATAAACATCCGGATAATCACCGCTGGCAAGAGAAATATTTAACTTCTGTTTCGGATCGCTTGCTACTTCCCATTCGAGATGAATGTTCGTTTTTTCTTCCAGCCATTTGGTAAACTCGTTCGTTGCAAAATTTTCTACCGCTGGATTCGTTCGCGACAACACTTTGAGTGTCGTTTTCTCCTTGGTAATCGGAAGCACACCAGGTGGATTCACGACTTCGTTCTGTGCTGCTGCTGTTGAATCTGGCAGTTTCGTAGCCTCAGAGCTCGTATCCGCTGTTTTACTACAACCGCTTAGCACCACTGTTGCACTTAAGATGAGGCTGATCGCTGGGCCCCACAATTTCATTCTTTGCATGTGAAAATCCTCCCTTATTTATCTATAAAATGTATATAAGCTTACCCTTTTAGTGAACCGATCATCATCCCTTTGACGAAATGACGTTGAATAAAAGGATAAACAACTAAAACCGGAATGGTCGCAATAACAATTAATGAATACTTGAGAAGTTCTCGCATACCTTCTCGTTGTGCTGCACCTACGACATCCGTGATGATTTCTTCATCGAATGTGTTCTTCACGAGCACTTCACGCAGAATGATTTGAAGGGGAAACAGATCCGGCGACTTCAAATAAAGCAGAGCGGCAAAATAGGTATTCCAATGTCCTACTGCGTAAAATAACGAGAGTACAGCAATGATAGGTCCTGATAAGGGTGCCACGATTTTCACTAGAAATTTATAATCACTGCACCCATCCAGATGTGCGGCTTCTAGGATTTCATCGGGAATCGTCGTTTGGAAATACGTCCTTGCAATGATGACACTCATGACGCTCATGACACCTGGGATAATCAATGCCCAGCGGGTATCTAGCATGCCTAGTTCCTTGATCAAGAGATAGTTTGGTATTAACCCTCCGCCAAACATCATGGTGAATACAAATAGTGCCATTACCCCATTGCGAATATAGAAGTCCTTACGTGACAAAGGGTACGCTGCAATCAGAGTCATCATCACATTGATGATGGTTCCTACAACCGCATAGAACAATGAATTGGCAAACCCAACCCAAACGCGATTGTTCTTGAATACGGCTTCGTATCCCTGCAATGTGATATCGACAGGCCACAACCATACTCTTCCTGAAATAACCGCCGTTGATGAGCTGAAGGAAGCGCTTAACACATAAATAAGCGGATATAAAACAGACAGTGTAAAGAGGCAAAGCACCGTGTAGTTCACGATATTAAATAGTTGATCGCCTCTGGATTCTTGAATTCGGGTCGACTTCATTCTTTTCTTTGCACCTCTCTACCACAGGCTGGTTTGCCCTAATTTTTTGGCTGCTTTGTTGACTGTGTACAATAAAATAAGATTGATGACAGAGGTGAACAATCCAATTGCGGAAGCGTAGGAATATTTAATTCCCGTAGAGAGCAACCCTACCTTGTACACATAGGTATCAATAACCTCTGATGAACTGAGATTAAGTGGATTTTGCATCAACAGCACTTTTTCAAATCCAACATCCATTAAATTCCCAACACTAAGAATCAATAATATAACGGCAACCGGCAGTATCCCGGGAATATCCACATGCCTCATGCGTTGAACTTTACTCGCACCATCCATGACAGCGGCCTCATGCAGAGAAGGATCAATGGCTGCCAGAGCGGCTAAATAAATGATACAGCCAAATCCTACATTTTGCCAAATACCTGACCAGACATACAGTGACTTAAAGTTATCCGGATTTCCGAAGAAATCGATTTTCTCAAAGCCCAATTGGGCAATAATCATGTTGACGATACCTGTTTTGGGATCGAGCAGTTGGATGACGATCCCCATCATCACGACCATCGAAATGAAATGCGGGGCGTAGGTAATTAACTGCACCGACTTTTTGACAAAAGACCGATTCACATAGTTTAAGCAAAGTGCCAGAAGGATCGGAAACGGAAACCCTGCAAGCAAGCTGTAGAAGCTTAAGCCCAGCGTATTTTTAATCACCTTCCAGAATTCATAGGAGTTAAAAAAGTTTTTAAAATGCTTCAATCCAACCCAGTCACTCCCAAAAAAACCTTTATGAGGTACATAATCCTGAAAGGCAATAACTGCACCGTACATCGGTATATATTTAAAAATGAGTATGTACAAGATGGGCAGTATGGATAGTAAATACAATTGAGGCACTTTTCTAATGTTAGCCAATAACTTACTAGCAAAATTGGCTCTGACCTTATGTTGTGAGCTAGTCACTTTACTGACGATTTCCACTCCAGGCTTCCTCCTCTCTTTTGTTATCTTCATGATACGTTTTCAAGAGAAGGCCAACATACTAGTTTTTTAAGCACCTAGATAACTAATTTATGGTTTTCATTTACCTTGTACAAACAAACAAAAAATAGGATGTTGCCCCATAGAAGGAACTTCATCCTATCGCTCTAAATCGCTACCGCCTCTGGGGCACAGCTCCGCTCTTCTCGCTGACTAGGCATGCGCAATGTAAGCTGAGCACCTGTCGCAGTCTCATTGTTGCTAATACTTAACCCATATTGCTCGCCAAAAACAATTTGAATTCGACTATGCACATTGGCTAATCCGATTCCACCCTCGCGCTCTATACGAACAGGCAGCTGGGACACACTCACGTGCTGTTCTGCCATCTTAGTCTGCAGCTCCTCCAGTCTTTCTGGCGTAATACCCACACCATTATCCGTAACCGTTACGATGAAATCATCCTCATCCATACTGGCATCAATACGGATCTGATGGTGGCTCTCGATGCCATCGGGAAATGCATGCTTAAACACATTCTCGATTAACGGCTGTAAGGTGAGGCGCACCATTTTTTTCAATAGAAGCTCTGGCGGAACCGTAACTTCAATTTCGAATTCGTGGCCTAATCGATAATTCATAATGTTCATAAAATGCAGCACATGCTTCAACTCATTGGCAACCGTAATCTCCTCCAAGTCGGCACGCACTGAATAACGCAGCATATATGACAGAGAGCGTACAATCTCTTTGATTTCTTGCGAATCCTGCACGACGGCGTAACAGACGATCGTTTCAAGCGTGTTGTAGAGAAAGTGAGGATTGATTTGCAATTGCAACGCTTGAAATTCGGCAGACTGCCTTTTCAGCAAATATTCCTTATTCTTCAGCTCCTCGGCATACACTTGCTCCATAAGCTCTTGCAGTCGTGAGACCATCATATTGTAGCTGATCGTAAGACGATCCATTTCGTCCGTTCTACCGCTGATGGCGACATGTGTCCAATTACCTTTTTCCGTTTTGCGCATGCCGTTTTCCAGCATTTTAATGGGCCGAATAATGGATTGCCCGAATCGGTAGGCAAGAATCAACGCGATTATTAACGCAATTGCACAGGTGTATACCGTCGTTTTACGAATATTTAATGCAGGGGCTCTAAGTTCATCTAGGGGCATGGATGCTACCAATGTCAAGCCCGTATAGTCCGATCTTCGGTTAAAATGGACTCGTTCAACATCATCTTTATAATCGAAAATCTGATTTTGATTTTCGCGGAGTTTGGTAAACAGCTTGGCATCCAGCTGCTTGCCTATCATCCCGGACATCGGATGATAGATAATTTTCCCCGTGTCATTCACAATATAGAAATACCCGGTTTCCCCCAGACGGATACCCTTCCACAACGATGTCAGCTCTTCAATATTAAGCTCAATACCAAGTATCCCTTTAAAAATTTTTGATGTCTGGCGATCTGAGATTTTCCGTGTTAGTGCTAGCTTCCCGTCTAGAAAACTCCAATCCATAATCGTTAATTTGCCGTCTTTATCTGTAATTTCCTTCAAGGAGTCCAGCTTATCCAACAGGAGCGAGTTGCTGAAATCTGACGTATCCGCATTATGATCATAGATGCTAAGCCCGTTATATCCGAGCAAATACACCATACTAATTTCAGGATTATTAATAAAAAGTGGCTGAAGGACCTTTTCTTTCATTGGCCTGATCGATAGAAAATATGGAATGAAATTATTGCTGTCCAAATTCAAGAATTCTTTCACATTGGTAGAAGTCATCATTGATACGGTCGCGCGATCGTATTTCTTCAAATACATATCCGTATGATTCATGGCATTATCGACGATTTGAGTTAAGAGCTCATTGGTTTGCTTATCCACTTCCTTGGTGGATTGAACATACAGGACTAGGCCGACGATAGAGGAAGATATCACAATGACGATCACGAAATAAACGAACATACGCAATGCCAAGCTAGATCTCATTATTTGATCCCCAACATACTGCGGTATTCCGTCGGCGAGCAGCCTGTCATCTTCTTGAAAATCTTAGTGAAATACGGATAGTTCTGATAGCCAATCGTCACACCCACGTCAACAACTTTATAGTGCGGCATTTCGAGAAGTTTCTTAGCCATTTCGATCCGCTTCTTCATACGGTATTGAACAAATGTTTCATTCGTCATTTTCTTAAAAATATAACTGAAATACGTTGGCGCAAGTCCCATCTTCTCCGCCACTTCTTCGAGGCTCAACTCTTCGGAAATGTTATTGTCAATGTAGGTTTTCGCTTCTTCAAACAAGCTCTTCTGATTCCCACCCCGCCATTGAAATAACTGATGATACAAATAGACGAACTCTGACCTTAAATAGTCCATAGCCTCCGTCAAGCTATTCAATTGTACTGGCGAAGCCTGCGTCGTAAAGGTCACTAAGCCACGAGAGTTCAGTTTTTTCACTACACTCTTCAACTCATCTGCCATCATCTGATCCAACTGCTGAACTTGTATCCCTTTCAACATGTCGCTTTGTGACCACTCATCTAGCAGGGCATGGAGGGCATCCAAATCCGCAGACCAAATCGTTGCTTCAACGCGTTCCAACCACTCCTCTATTTGAAAGAAGGAGATTTGCTTCACCTGATCCTGTTGTATGAGCAATTTATTAAGCACCGGATACAACTCATGTTCCGTAAGCGGTTTCAGTAAGTATTCTTTGACGCCGAAAGTAAGGCATTTCTGCGCGTAAGAGAAATCATCATAACCAGAAATAACAACAACAGGGAAATTCACTTGCAGCTCTTGAATGGCTTTGCACAAGGCCAGACCATCCATCTTCGGCATACGAATGTCGGTTAGAAGCAAATCAGGGCGTTGCTTGTTGATTTGTTCAAGTGCCTCGATGCCATTCGCTGAGACAACCGTGCGAAACAAGGGGTTGCACTGTCTGACGAGTTGGGCCAGCCCCATCCGAACCATCGGTTCGTCATCCACTATGAGGATATATTTCACTTTGCAAGCACTCCCTCTGTACGCTAGGTTAAAAAAAATCCTTGTGCATATTTTACCACAGTGATAATTCATAAGTAACTTTTTTCTACACTATACGTCTCTCCGTCACCTCCATGTATTATGTTTTCTTACGATCCTATTCCTTATTTTACTATATCCCATCCCCAGCTCGACCTACGATTTAATAGACCCAACCATCATTCCCTTCATGAAATGCTTTTGCAAGAACGGATACACCAACATAATCGGTAATGTAGCAACGACGATAACAGCCATTTTCAGTCCCTCGGGTGAGACCAAGAGCATCAAATCCGAGGTTGTATCCGATGATCCCATATTATCCGTAATAACAATCTCGCGTAACCGCACTTGGAGCGTAATCAGCGAGCGTTTATCAATATAATAGAGGGCTTGCGAATACATATTCCAATTCGATACCGCATACATAATCCCCATTGTTGCCATGACCGGTTTGGACAGTGGCAGTACGACCTTCCATATCATCCGCAGCTCGCCACAACCATCAATACGGGCAGAATCCAACAGCTCAACCGGAAGATGGATAAAAAAAGAGCGCATAACGAATAGATTAAAAGCGCTGATTGCGGATGGAATCATTAACACCCAGAGTGTATTCAGCATATGCAGGTTTTTCAATAGCAGATAATTCGGAATCAGAGGTGCATGGAATATCATGGTTATCAAAACAAAAACCAATGCAGGTTTCCGAAATACGTATTCTGAACGAGATAGCGGATACGCTAAACTTGATGTAGCTGCCAAATTGATGAACGTTCCGAGTACAGTTATTGTCACACTATTCCGAAACGCCATCCAGATCGTGGAATCCTTCAATATCATATGATAATTCTCAAGCGTGAATCCTACCGGCCATAGGCTGACCTGTCTATTATTGATTGCAACAGCGTCGCTGAAGGATTGAGCGATTACATGAAGAAGTGGAAGCAGCATAGTAAGTCCAATCATCAACAGTAACATCATGTTAACTGCCTGAAAAGCTCGCTGACTAGTTGTAGAAATCACATCCCTGACCTCCTTATGACGAATGTTAGTATAGACTCTCTCCCGACGTTTTTTTACTCAGGGTATTGCCGATCATGATCAATGCTAAACCAACAAAAGACTTAAAAAGTCCAATCGCGGTGGTGAAGCTATATTGTCGGTCAATCAGACCAGATCTGTACACATAGGTATCCAGAATTTCTCCGTTCTCGCTGTTCAGAGGGTTCAGAAATAAATACACTCGTTCAAAACCGAAATCCATAAAATGTCCGATTTGGAGAAGTAGTAGAATGGTGATCGTAGGGAGAATGGAAGGTAAGGTAATCGACATCACCTGACGAAACCGACCCGCTCCATCAATCTCTGCCGCTTCATATAAATCTGGGTTAATGCCTGCAATGGCAGCAAGATAAATAATGGTTCCCCATCCGCTGTCTTTCCATATCCCAGATCCTATCAGAATAGAGCGGATATAACTGCTCTCGCCCATAAAATAAATGGACTCGATATGAAACCAACCCATCACTTGATTTACAATCCCCGTTGTTGGAGACAGCAACCCAATAATAATCCCACCGACAATGACCCATGACAGAAAGTGCGGCATGTAGATGACGGTTTGCACTAACCGCTTATAACCATTGAACCGAATTTCATTCAGCAATAAAGCAAGAATGATAGGTACTGGAAAGGCAAATATCAGGTCATACATGCCGATTAACAGCGTATTTTTCAGAATAATCAGAAACTCTGGATACGTAAACAATCGTTTGAAATGTGCCATACCTACCCAAGGGCTGCCGGATACCCCCTTGAAAATATTATAATTTTGAAAAGCAATGGAGGAACCGAACAAGGGGATATACTTAAACAAGGCAAAATACAAGAGTCCTGGAATGGAAAGCACATACAAAGGCCAATATTTCTGAACAAATGCCCACTGAGCTCGCGCATTGGCAAACTGGAACTGTTTTTCGCCAGAGATGTCCGTTTTCGAAGCCATTCGATTAGCTCCTTTCATTTTTTTGGCATCAACATCATAATCTTCGTTCCTTGGCCTATCTCGCTGACGATCTGCAGCCCATACTGCTCGCCGAACACCATCTGAATTCGACGGTGCACGTTAACGATACCAATGCCACCGATCCCTTTCGTCCGCCCGCTCTCAGCAAGCCGGTTTTCACTAAGCTTTTCACGCAATTCTCGCAGCCTCACTTCTTCAATCCCTACTCCGTTATCCTCTACGCTGATCCAAAAAAGCGCATCGTCTTCACCCGCATGAACACGTATATAATGGTGGTCCTCCACTCCGTCCGCAAAAGCATGCTGAAACGTATTTTCTACTAACGGTTGAAGTGTTAACCGCACCATATGACGCAGCAAATACGCCGGATCAATGTCCACTTCCATATCAAACTCTCGTCCGATTCGATGTTTCATCACGAGTAAGTAGTGCAGGACATGTTTAAGTTCATTCGCTACTGTGATTTCTTCCAAATGGGTTTGTACAGAATAGCGAAGCATATAGGCCATTGCCTTCACGATCTCATAGATTTCCTTACTATCCTTAATAACCGCATAGCAAACAATCGTTTCTAACGTGTTATACAAAAAGTGAGGATTAATTTGAAGCTGCAGCGATTGTAACTCCGCTTTCTGACGTTCAATTCGATTTTCCTGATCCCTTAACTCGGCCTGATACACTTCATCAACAAGCTCTGCTAGTCGACTGACCATCAGATTATAGCGATTAATCAGCTCTACAATTTCATCACGGTGATTGGGAAGCGGCAGTATGACCCAATTTCCCTTCTCCGTTTCACGCATCGCACTTTTTAGTTTGCGTATCGGACCCGTGATCGACTTACCAAACCTGATCGCAAGCCATAAGGCGAGAATGAGTGTAAAACCACCAACGATAAGCGTTGTAGTACGTATCGTGTCTGTGGGTTTATGCAATTCATCTACGGACATGGATACGACAAGCCGCCAATTGCCATATTGGGAGCGTCGACTCATAAACATGCGTGATTTCCCATCAATCGTAGAGGTAAATGCATGAGCTCCAGCTTCGATAACCTGTTGATGAATCGCTTCCTGCATCCCTTTGCCGATCTGGGCAGCATTCGGATGGTAGACATAGTTCCCATTGCCATCGGTAATAAAGAAATAACCATCGCTCTCTAAATCAATGCCCTTCCATAACTCAGAAAGCTCAGAGGCTCTCAACTCAATGGCGAGAACACCCTTAAGTTCAGTCGAAGAAAGTCCGCGAATACGGCGAACCAGTGTCAGTGTCTGATTGGTTTGCTCCGGTAAAATACTATGATTCAGTACAACCAAACTGCCATCCGGCGTCGTATTATTTCGGAAATAGTCTAGCTGCTCTTTTACTTGCTCCTTCGTAAACGAACCCGCGTTAATCCCGTTGTAAACATACATGGCGTTACCATTGAAATTCATTAAAAAGATGTCAGTAATTTCTGGATTTCTTATAAAAATAGGTTCGATGCCAACTTCTTTAACCAGTTTACGAAGTTCGTAATACGGATATCCAATCTCCCCTTCTGGTAAATCAATGAATCGTTTGACATCATTATTGCTGAGGAGAGACACCATTGCGCGCTCATAGGCGCGAATATAATAGTCCGTATGATACACCGCATTACCTACGACCTGTGTCAACTGTTTCTCAACAATGTGTTCCAACTCACGCGAAGAGGCTTTGTACGAAAAGTAACCAACACTGGTTAACGAAATTAAAATAACGACGAGGTAGGATAGAAACAACTTTTGATATAAATTGAAATTTCTCATTTAATCCCCATAGAGCTACGGTATTCCGACGGAGACACGCCATAAATCTTCTTAAACGTTTTTGTAAAATGCGGATAGTCTTCATAACCGACTTCAATGGCAATATCAAACGTTCGTTTATGGGGGATGGACAGCAAGTCCCTCGCTTTCTCCATCCTTTTATTCATCCGATAGCTTACAAACGTTTCGCCCGTCATCTTTCTAAACAACGTACTGAAATAGGAGGGAGAAATTCCGATCAAATCCGCCACCTCTGCTAGCGTGACCTCCACAGATAATCGCGTATCGATGTAGACCTTCGCTTCTTCCATCGGATCCTTGTAATTTCCTTGTCGTGAACATTGCAGTTCTTTCATCAACGCTCTCATGCGACACTCAAACAAGATATATAGATCCTCTCTTGTAGCAGCACTTAACGGTTCTTGCAAACCTGGCATGTTAAATTGTTTCTTTTCTTGAAAATAGTTATCCAATAGATGCAATACTTCATCCAATAGATGTTTTATTTGATTGATAGTTAACAAGCTGCAGCTTTCTCGCCACTCCGCCAGGAGTCGGGACATTTCATCCATCTGCAGCGACCAAACGCTCCCTTTTATACGTTCAATCCACTCTACATATTTTGAAATCGATAGGCAGCTCTGTGCATGCAGCTTGAGAATCTGATCGAATATATCGTGTAAATCAGGCGGTGTAACTGGTTTCAACAAATAGTGCTTAACCCCGTAAGACAAACACTTTTGTGCATACTCAAAATCGTTATAACCGGAAATGACGATTTTGAGTAAATTAGGATGACTAGTATGCAGGATCCGACAAAGCTCCAATCCGTCCATTTTGGGCATACGGATATCCGTAATGAGTAGGTCCGGCTCGAATTGGCTAAACCGATCGATTGCCTCGAGTCCGTTATTCGCCGTCTCAATCGTTTGAAACGGTTGCGTATATTGTTGTACCATTTTCATCATCCCGCTGCGAATTATCGGTTCATCATCCACAATCAGTACTTTCATTCTTCAAGCCTCCATACGCCTAAGTATGACTGATAGATGAAGCGGAGCTTCCGAGACCACTACTTGCCTCAGCTTCAATTCAAATGGGTCCGAGCTGTCTCTTAGTCCAACAGCTGCTTCAGGCAATACTAGATCTATTGGTTTGTATCCATGCGTTGAGCGAAGCATGATATCGAGCCGCTGCTCCGAAACGTCCCACTCTAAGGTGCACTCGACTCCACCACGCGCAAGCAATGGACCCTCTTTTCCTTTTCTCCAACGAACAGGCAGCGCAGGCAAAATATGAAGCTCACCGGGAATCGAGAAGAGCAGCATCTCCTGAATCGCTGAAGTCCATCCCATATTGGCATCGAGCTGTACGGGTGCCCAATCCATGTCAACACCAATTCCCATACCGCGCCAGTCATTATGCAGGGTAATTAGATTGTTCATGACACAGGATCGGGCTAATGTTTCCAAACATTCGAGTGCTGAATCGCCTTGACCCATTCGAGCGTAATTGTTCGCCATATGCGCCAGTGACCAGCCCGATTGTTCTTTCAGTCCCAATCCTAAGCGCTTCTCAATGGATGTGACGAAAGCTTTGTAAAGAATAGGATCGCTCTCACGCGTCACCTCTGTTCCAGGAAATACAGGGTACACATGCGATTCATGGCGGTGATGATCATTTTCCTCAAAATATGGATGCATCCATTCTCTAACGGCGCCATCTTCTGTTAGCTGGTATGGTGGGATTCGTTCAAGCATTTGCCGCCAGGTCGAGATGTCTTCTAGAAATATCCCCGTTATCTGCGCCCCTTCAATAAGATGTGTCAGAAGCTCCTTGGCAATGGCAAAGTCCATCGTCGCATTCATAGTCGTTCCCATCGACATACCAGGGCCCTTCCAATAATTCCCCGGGGTATTTTCCGGCGAGTTGGATGGGGAACTCATCCAATATCCGTCATCATCCATCGTAAAAAAGTCTTCATAGAACAAAGCCGCCTCCCGCATAAACGGAAGTGCTCTCTCTCGCAAAAATACCAAATCTCCCGTATGCAAGTAGTAATCATAATAATGTTGGCTGACCCATCCCGCTCCACCTGTCCAATGAATAATGTGGGGGGAAGTATGTTTTAGCAGCCCTGAGCCAGGTACGCTTGGAGCCGGGATAAAGATTCCGCGACAGCCATATAGCTGTCGGGCATTGACACGGAAATCAACCATCAGCTTTTCCATGTAGTTAAAGACGGCAAGCAGCAGTTCAGTCATATTGCCCGACAAAGCCTGCCAATACATCATCTGCAGGTTTTCATTGACCATGTGAAACGCCCAAACAGCGTCATAATCGCCAAACCATAGACCATATAAATGACAAGGTTGCCCTTCCGCACGTGAACTAGAAATGAGCAAATATCGTCCATACGCCCACATTTTCTCAATAAGTGCATCCGGTGTTTCTCCTTGATAAGCTTGCATCAGCAACTCTTCGTTGGAGAGTTCCCTTCCTACTGCTTCAATGTCAAACTCCATCGCGTGAAACAAGCGGCCATGTTCAAGCACATGCGCTGAAAGCAAGGTATCATAGCACATTGGAAGCTCGTTCAGCTCTTCATCCAATCTGCGCCATTCCTCTTGTCTATTTCCCCCAGTAAATAGTTTGATTACGACCAACACAGACTCCGCGTTCTTCACAGTTATGCCTTCCTGACGATCATCTGTGTGTCCTCCCTGATGGATGACGCGGGCTACCCCTCCGAAATCACTCCCGTCTGGATGTTGAGCGGCATAATATAGGGTGTCACCCTCTGATTTCATTTCTTCTCCTTCGGGGAACACAATGCCTGACCTTCGATAATCTCGTTTATCATGAAGCTGCATGCGCAACCTTGCTTCAATGGAATGCGGCCCCCATTTGCGAATATCCATAACGACGGCATCCGCTGTTCGAGATACGAACAACCTTCGCTCATAACGGGTCTCCCCATCTGTCCAACTAACGGACACCTCTCCGGTCTCCATTTGCAAGGTTCGTTTATACGAGCGAAATGCTCGTCGCGTGGGCATAAATATCTTAAGATCTCCTAGTGGCAGAGGGGAAGCTAGTTTGGGTTGGTAACCGAGATCTTTCAGCGAATTTGACAATAATTTGTCTGCCTCGTGAGCCTGACCTTCATTTAGTAAGCGTCTTGTCTCAGCTAATCGTTCACTAACATCTGGCAGCGGCATCGTTACACCACCCCACCACAGGTCCTCATGATTCAGCAGAACTGTCTCTTCATGAACCCCTCCATAGACAGCCGCTCCAATCTTACCGTTACCGGAAGGCAGTGCTTCACGCCATAATGAACGCCACCAGGAAGCCGGATAGTTCATTGAGATGAGATGTTTCGTGTTCATGATGTATCCTCCTTGTCTTTGCGCATTAAGAACGGAAAAGTACTTGCTCGGAAGACCAAACAAATACTTTCCATCACTTTGGCAGCTATTTTCGATTACTTGAAACGATCACACCTGAACCCTTTTTATAACGCTCGTTAGCTTCTTTAAGAATCTCGTTTCCGCCTTTGCTCTTGTATTCTTCAATGACTTTCGGCCAGTCTGAAATCGGCTCTTTGCCATAAATCATTTTGATCATATGGTCAATGATCTGTTTAGGGCCGACATCATCTCCGATTGGCGCCAAATCTGGATATCTGGAGAAGGTTTCAAGCCCTGGTACAAAACGAACTGATCCTAGACCTTCTTTGGAAACAACCGTATCTAAATATTGAATCATATCTCGACCTTCGGGCGTCAACTCTTCTCTTGCCTTATTGTATTTAGCGTCATGGACGAACCAGAACATGCTTCGGAATCCATCCTCATCGATCTCTTCTGGTTTGGTTGGCGGCGTAAACTTCACTTTGCCATTCTCCATCGTGTACGTTTCGCCTTCAATACCGAATGAGAAATATTTTTCAGCTTCCGGTGTCGTCATCCATTCAAAGAATTGAATGATTTTAATCGCTTTCTCCTTCGATACCTTACTATTCAAGTAGTAGGATGTGTTAATACTTGAATACAGCATGTGGCCTCCCCAATTCTCAGGTCCGCGTGGCGATGAAATAATGTCAATTTGAGCAGTCGGAACGGCCGTTTTCACTTTATTGCGATAATTGGATAGTCCCGCCGCGTTGGCAGACCACATCCCGACTTTTCCGGCATCAATGTTTTTGCCATAGTCCGTAGAGGAAATAGAGGCAAAATCCTTCGGTATTAATCCTTCATCGAACATGGCTTTGTACGCTTGAAGCGCTTTGGACATATTATCTACATCAAAAAATTTTGGGACCACTTGGTCTCCCTGTACTTCGAATTGGGACGGTAAGACATCATAAGCTCCCAGTATGGTATCCGCATATTTGAAGTTCTCACGTAGTTGGTAGGGATTTTCAACCCCAATCTTTTTAAAAGCTCGCATGACATTCAAGAACTCATCAACCGTTTTCGGCGCCGCTAAACCCGTTTGGGCTAACAGATCAGCTCGAATGAATGTCGCACGCCTGGATGGATTGGATAGCCAAGAGGGTATGCCGTATATTTTCCCATTGAAGCTCGTTTCCTGCCATGCCTCTTTCGGTACCGCTTTCATAATATTCGGCGCATATTGTTTCAAAAGATCATCAAGCGGCATGAACACACCGGCTTCCACGGAACCGGACATGCCTTTAGTGGTGGCACCTCCAACATTCTGCACGACATCAGGAATATCATTAGATGAAAACATCAAGGACATTTTGGAATCAAAATCTTTGAGTGGAATCATGCGAAGGTCTAAGTCCGCTTTGGTCAATTCCTCGAGCTTCATAACCCACTTTTCTTTATTGACATCTGCTGATTTCTCGGCGTATTTATTCCCAGATGTTGTAATTGACATGGAGAATTTCAACTTCTCATTAACCTTTGCAGTTTCTTCACTGCTCTTCTGTGTAACTTCACTGCTGCATCCTGAAATAACGCTAATCGCCAAGACACCGAGCCATACTTTACCCCATATTTGTTTCACATGCCCACCTCTTTTTCAAAATTTCTCAAGTTTCACTTGGTTATTCCTATCTTAATCTTCCAAATAACCGAAGGACATGTATTTTTTTACACTTAACTTGTGTTTGTTTTGAAAATGGTTAGTTGAGGTGTGTAAAGATATGCACAGGAGTACTCACGATGTAACCGTGTTCATCTGTGATTTGAATAAAATACGCAGACGTATTTTCCTCAAGATATGCGCGAATTTCATTGGGACCACACGCGATGTGTGCTTCCTTCGTAAGCCATTCCATCTCAAACCAGTCTGAAATCTCTGTCGCATATCGCAGCTCTGCCTTCACAATGGGAATCTCTGACCTAAATCCGACTACTACTTCTCTCACGGTCACTTCTTCTCGTAGAATTTGTGGCAGTGCGCGCCCGCCCTTCGTTATGTGATCCGCAAAGGCATATATCTCAGTAGGTTTCCATCCCGCTGCATGCGAGTGTCTTAGTCCAAAATGAATGCTAAGGCTGGAATTCATGTTGCCATTACGCGATGCTTGATACGATTTGCTAAATAAGTGAAGCGGAAAATGAGGATCATGGCTCCAATTCACCCATAGCATGGGAATCCTAATGCGATCGAAATAAGCCGAAGGATCCCACAGTTGCTTAATCTTCTGAGCATAAGAAGGCGGCATTTGCTGAAAGCTTTGTCCGTACTTATTACTAGCCTCGAACAAATAACCGCATCCATAGACTGGAATGGCAAATGAAAAGCGTTCGTCCACCCCTGCAGCAATACCTGTCACAATGCCTCCCCATGATATCCCGTGCAAACCGATTTGATCCGTTGCTACGCTTTCGAAGGAACGCAGGATCGAATGGGCAACGATCACGTTGGCAACGGCATGGAACATCCACTGATCCTCCACCGGGCTTTCATAATCGGCAAATTCGCCTTGCCGAGAAGGTCCGCTCCATGCGTGGACTGGCCTTACACCTTCCTCATCCTTGGATAATGGAAGGTGTCCTTCCAGATCCATGGCGATAGCGGCGTATCCCCGGTCGTTCCACAGCTGTACCCATTCTTTGAATGCAGTCCCTCCGCCTCCATGTACGAGAACTACGCCTGGTACCTTGGTCCCTGCTGGTGCATCGGGTATCCCGTAATATGCGAATACGCGTGTCTGCTTTCTTTCGTACGGCAGCGCTTCATACATGATGGCTTTAATCTTGTCCTCTTCCATTTCGGGCATGGAAACTTGAATCGGCACCTGATATAGGGCAGCAAGGTCCCATGGGAGAGATGGCGGATTACTGACGTTCTGATAACTCATGTCTGTGTTTCTCCTTCCAAAGTAAAATACTTCCAACTAACTTTATTGAAATTATAGTACTGAATCTCAAAAAAGCGAAGACCTTCCACCAAATCTTTTTGGAAAAACACCTTGAAATTACGTAAAAAGGCTGTATCTCTCCGTATAACATCTACGAGAGATACAGCCGTGCCTGGCTTTCCTGACATTTTCTTTTACGCCGATACAGCTCTATTCGCTACTGAATTAACTTAAAAATCTTCGACTCTGCTGGTTTTAAGCGCACACTTATATCCCCTTTTGACTGAAGAACAGTATCCTCCCAAAGATCATGCAGCCAATACGTCGCATTTTGGGGCAGACCCAAGCGCTCAATCGATATACGTTTCTCAACCGTTTCATCTTTATTAAAGTTAAACACGGCTATCCAACAGTTCTTATCTGTCATTTGGTAAAACACATGATCAGAACCAGCATCTGTATTGCCTTCAACCGGAACAAAACTTTTTCCCGTCTTGGCAATCGTAAGCAGCTCCGGACGGCTCAACCAGTCCCCTGCCCTCGTTCTCGCTTCCTCATTTCGGAAATCATCTCCCATGAGAAGAACCGTACCGGCAATAAGGGAAGCGTTTAGACGACTTCTACCTTCTGATAACATCGTTGATGCCTGGTTGAAACTCTTGTATAGCACGGTATGGTCAGGATCGTTGAAAGGAAATAGGGTGCCATTCATCCACCAACCATATGTGAGTGAATTCAACATATACGCCGTATCTTCGAGTGTACCAAAAGCATCGCATGAAATGCGCCTGCTATGCGCGTATTGATGTGGAAACATCGGCGCAATGGACAGATTTATAAAGAATGGACGCCCAATAACCTTAGGATCAAGCCTAGTCTTGATCAACGCCATGCCCAGATTGTACGCTTGAAGTCCTGTACGTACTTCTTTATCGAAGTGCATGCCTTCCAAAGCACCGTGTCCTAGGAAGTCGAGTTTAATGTATTCGAAGCCCCACCTGACAAAACGTTCAAGTTGCCATTCCGTCCGCATCAAATTGCCAGGGTGGGTAGGATCAATTGCAAGCCCGCCATCCAACTCGGGTAACATTTGTCCCTGTTCATCGCGCAGCAGAAGATCTCGGTACGTAAACTTGCCATCGGTGCCTTCCACAACCTGATCGAAATCTTTCCCCCAGAAAGCAAAAGGTGTCCAATAAATGCCTGGTTTTTGTCCATTGTCACGAACGTGGCGCACCGCTTCTTGGAGCTGCTCCTGTGATAAGTTCGTCCAGAAGGAATCGAAGTTGATATAGACCGTACCCTGATGATGAAAACCGCCATCGTACAAGCTTTTCAAGAAATCCGACGTATGGGTATAAAGCTCGTAGTCGAGCTCCCCACCTGCCGCAGACCAGCTATTCCATCCGAACGGAACACCGTGTTCCCATTCAAGTGGTGGCACGATTACAGCATTAGCCTTCCCGTATTCCTCCAGTCCGGTTCTGTAATCTTCATACATGCCCACAAAGATGCGCGGTGAAGCAACTGTATGGCCGATCAGCGTACCATGTGGCATCGAATCGCGTGTGTACTCCCCTGCCGCACCACCGTATACCTCCAGATGGTGTACAGCGGCTCCTTCACATCCGACCACTTTCAGACCGGTTTTCCAAGTATCATGTGTAACAGAACCAATAACTAACCCTTTTCTGGTTACAGGTTCAAAAATAGCCGTTACCTCGTAGCTTTCCAATTGATTCGGCATGGCAATTGATTCGTAACGCACCCACTTGTCATTGTCGAAAGGGATCAACAAAGCACGTAGTTCCTGTACCTCCATGTCCAAAGAAATCGCTGATGATCCCCTAGTTGGATTCACCGTTAATGGAGACATATAATTCGTCTCCAAAGCTTCCGATTCACTCTCCAACTCGACTTGAATGAAAAAAAAGGGTGCTTTTTCATAGAGCCAGAACGTCTGCGTCATAACCGGAAGAGATTCAGCTGAATGAACCACAGAGAAGCGGCAGCCAGTGCCGAAATCATCATGGATCATGTGAGAGTCGCTTATAGCTAGTTTGTGCGCTGAATATTCAGTCGAGACAACGTATTGGCCTTTGACCCGGGCTGCACTGTATGCGCTGCTCAAGCGGTTCCCAGAATCCCATTCATATTCGGTTAATCCGCTTGCCAAATCGACGATTATTCGGCAGAACCCATTTTCTACAACCACTTGCCCATTCAACTCTTGAAAGATAATCTTAGTGGATATCATTATGAATCTCTCCCTCATGCTTATTTAATAAAGAAGGAAGCCGAACAGTGCATCGGCTTCCTAATCTGCATCCTCGCTTATTTCCAAAGATCCATACGCTTCTTGTAGTTGTCGTTCATGATCTTCTCTACTTTCTCGTCACCTGCTGCCTTCATATCGGCAAGCATTTTATCGAACAATGCTGAGGCATCCGCTTCAGTCTTGGAGATGATCACTTTCGTAATTGTCTGGCTCATGATATCTGAAATTTTCTGACTGACAAGTGCATCCGGGGTGCCGCCGGCAGGGCCGAGATTATCATAAGCTGCTGTTTCCCACACCGTGTCGGACAAGTTCTTCAGTGCCATCTGGTCGATCTCATTACGTTGATAACGTCCTGGCAAATCAAACGGTGTACCATCGGAGCCTTTACCGTTCTTTACGAACCAAGTCCATTTGCGAATACCTGTTTTCTTCGCATAGTTATCCCAATCATCTTTAAATCCTTGAAGAACCTCCGGACGCGGTGTATGCTTACCGTCCTTCTTATCCCAGTGCACACCCTCTATCCCCCACATGAGAAGGTATTGACCTTCTTCACTAGCAAGGAAGTCAATAAGTTTCATCGTTCTTTCTGGGTTTTTATTCGTTTTTGTGATTGCTATCGCATCCCAACCTAGCGAGCTTTTAGGTCCTAATGTCGTTTTGGCAGGGTCAACGCCAGGTCCTACTAGTTTATACGGATATAGCTGTTTTTCAGGTCCGCCTGCTTTCTTAAGCACACCGTTTGGCGTACCGAAATCCCAATAAGCGCCTGGCGATGCAAATACGAGTCCGTTAGAAATCTTTTGCTCCCACGTTTGCTTCTTGTTGACTGGCCATTCCGGATCAATCAATCCTTGGCGGTACAGTTTATTCAAGTACAATAGCATTTCCTTATATTTAGGGTCTTTCACATCATACTTCAGGCTTCCATTTTCTTCGAAGTACGTTCTCATTCCCCACATGCCTTTAAACGTTCCGAGCACAGCGCCCATGTTTTCACCGTTGAAACTCATTGGGAACACGTCTTTGCCGTCCACTTTGCCTAGCTTTGTTTTAAAATCCTTCAGCAGTGCTTCGAATTCATCTGCCGTGAACGCTTTTCCGCCCTCAGCTTTGTCCGGAGCAATCTGTTTAAGCCAATCCTTGCGCATATTAATACCGAATACAGGCTCATTCTCCGGGCCGTACCAGTTCGAAAGATAATAGTTTTTCCCGTCGGTAAATCGCGTCTGTTTTAACGTATCCCCATACATTTTCTGCACGTTAGAACCGTATTTCGCAATGAGATCATTCAACGGAATAATCGCCCCTGCAGCAATGTATTTACTTACAATATCTCCGCGGTCCATGAGAACAAGATCCGGCAGATCGCTGCTGGCGAGCATCAGATTCAGCTTTTCGGAAGGATTACCCGTTGGCTGCTGAATTTCGATCGTAACACCCGTCCGTTTGGTAATTTCCTTCGCAACATCGTTCGTGAAAGCATCACCCGTATTTTTATCAAAGAATGTCATTTTAATCGGTGTCGTATCGTTTGCTTTGTTATCCGTTGCAGCAGCTGGCTTGTCACTTGAAGAGGCTGTATTTTCCTTTGTAGAGCAACCCGCGATGACTGAACCCATAAGGAGCGTTGAAAGCAGCACATGGAACGATTTCCTGGTTTTGAACATGGAATAAAATCCCCCTTGACTAATTGTATTGGATACATCTGATTACTTTAATTACTAGGGTATCGTCCTATCCCGTGTGGATTGGGCTCCCAACCACCGCCTTTCAAGAGTGAGCAAGTAGGATTAGGCTTTAACTGCTCCCACGGTCATGCCTTTGACAAAATACTTTTGCAAGAACGGATAAACGATGACAATAGGCAAGGTAGCGACGATCGTTGCAGCCATACGGATCGAATCCGACGATACGGCGAGGCGTTTTGCTGAATCCGCCATCTGCTGAGCATCCGACACCATAGAGGATGTCTGATATTGATTCAAAATTTTTACAAGAACAGCTTGCAGCGTCTTCAGTTCAGGTTTGTAGGTGAATACGTAAGAATCGAACCAAGAATTCCAATGGCCTATCGCCGTAAACAAACCGATCGTAGCAAGTACTGGCGTCGTCAATGGCAACACGATCTTGACGAAAATTTGCAGATCGTTCGCGCCGTCCATTTTCGCAGATTCATCTAATTCTCCAGGAAGCTGTTGAATAAATGTGCGAACTAGAATCATAAAAAATACATTCATCAGACCTGGCGCAATGTACACCCAGAAAGTATCAATGAGGTGCAGACTCTTTAAGATCATATAGTAGGGAATTAACCCTCCGCCAAAGTACATCGTGAAGATGAAGAAAAGTGTGATGAACTTCCCACCGACCAAATCACGCTTGCTGAGCGGGTAGGAAAGTAGGCTAATTACCAGAACAGCGAGAGGTGTGCCGATCAATGTGCGTGCCAGCGTCACTTTGACCCCATTAATAATCTCCTGATCGCCTAAAATCTGCACATAACTTGTTAAGGAAAACACCCTCGGCCAGAAATAAACACCGCCCCTGATCGTATCCTCCGCACTATTGAGTGACAGCACTAATATGTTCCAGAAGGGGTAAAACGTTGCAAGGAACACCAGAAAAAGGAATCCATAAACGAACCCGGTGAAAACGATATCACCACTCGATTTTCTTCTCATTCAAACCCACCTTTTCCTATCTAAATCGTATTAGAACAAAGATTGCTGATTCATTCGCTTGGAGAACGTGTTGACACTGACCACTAGGATGAAAGCAATAACCGATTTGAACAACCCCACCGCAGCACCATAAGAAAACATGCCATTCTGCAGTCCGTATCTGTACGTATACGTATCGATAACGTCTGAATATTTCAATATGGTGTTGTTTTGCAACAAATACTGCTGATCGAACCCCGCGTTCAAGATACCTCCTATTGATAAAATAGCCAGAATGACAATCGTGGGACGTAAAGACGGAAGTGTGACATGAAACATTTGGCGTAGGCGGTTAGCACCATCAACTCTTGCTGCTTCATATTGTTCGGGATTGATTGCGGATATGGCGGCCAAATACATGATTGCGTTAAACCCCATATCTTTCCACATATTAGATACGGCGATGATCCCCCAGAAATAATGGCCATTTTGGAAAAATTGTACCGGTTGTTCCGTAATGTTCATTAGCATCAACAGCTTATTGATTAGACCTTGCGAAGATAGCAGTGTAATGATGATGTTTGCAGCAATAACCCAAGATATAAAGTGAGGTAAATACGATACCGTTTGTACCAATTTTCTGAACACTCCGGTCTTCACCTCATTGATCATAAGAGCCAATAGAATCGGTGCCGGAAATCCAACCAATAGCGATAAGAAGCTTTGCGCAAGCGTATTGCGCATGATGATATAAAAATCACCGCTTGTGAAGAAGTATCGAAACCACTCGAAACCAACAAACTTACTCGTGAAAAACTGGTGAAAAAAAGAACCTCCGCCGGGCGAGTAATTAATAAATGCCATGTACAGGCCAAACATTGGACCATATGAAAATAAGATGGTAGAGATGAAGGCCGGCAGGATCATGAGGTACAAATACTTTTGCCCCTTCATCCTTTTAAGTTGCGCTTCCATATGAATAACCCGCCTTTTCCAGGCTGCGGCGGCTTGTGTCACTCCGTCACAACCATAATCGTTTTGTATATTCTCATTATAGGAATGGGCAAAAGGAAATTCTATACAAGTTTCTTCAGAAACATATTCCAAAAGAACGATCCTTTTCCGAAGTCATTGTTTATTTGAGCTATACGTTTTACAATACATTTGGTAAGATTAAGCGTTCAGAAAGGTGGTAACGCTTTCAATGTACAGCATTCTACTTGTAGACGATGAAAAAATAGAGCTCGAAATGCTAGCCGATTACGTTCGTTGGGGAGACATGGGCATTCGTGTCGCTGGAACAGCGAAGAATGGCAGAGAAGCGCTTCAACGCATGGAAGAGCTTCGACCTGATATCATATTAACGGATGTCCGAATGCCAATCATGGACGGTTTGGAATTCAGCAGGCGGGCTAAGCAGATCAATCGCAATGTCCAAATCGCTTTCCTAAGTGGCCACGATGAGTTTCACTATATTAAAGCAGCCCTGTCTGTGGAAGCGATCGGCTATTTGTTGAAGCCTCTCGACATGGGAGAACTCCAGCATTTAATGGAGAAAATCAAACAAAAGTGCGATGAATTCCGGATTTCCTCCCAAACTTCGGAAATATTAAAGGAATCCTATCTGAGGGAACTGCTCCTAGAAAGTAGTCCCTCGATTAGATCGCAATGGATCGAGAAACTGTTATTGCTGCCATCCCAGCTGCCAGCGAGCGGGCTTTTTCAAATGAGTTATATAACGGTCGACCCTGTTAGCCATTATAGTGTGGAGCTTGTGACTCATATCCGCAATTTCGCTCATGCGAAAATCCCTCATTCCTTTCTCTGTCAAATCAAAGAAGGAACATTCGTACTCCTCTGCCACAAGCTTGATGTATCGTCATTAGAGCTTTACCTTGCATCAGAGCAACTGATTCGGTATGTAAATGACAGGAACGACGCCATCATTTCAATCGGTGTATCCGATGTTCGTATGGGCTTGGATAGCCTGTACGAATTATCAGCAGCCGCCAGACGAGCGAATGAAAGCAAATTTTATTTCGGCTTAGGATCCTGTACAAAGGCCGATCAAGCTGTTGAGCCGGTGTATAAAGAAATTAACCATGAAACGGTCATAGCATCACTTTGTCATGCCATTTCCCACTTACAGGAATCTACAAGCATTACCTTGATTCGAGATTTTTATGAAGAAATGCGCACTTCCAAAGTTGACCGAGATCTAGTTTGCTCAAGCTCATTGCGTCTTATTACAGCTATAGAGCAGCATTTTGCCAATATAATCGGAGGTGACTCCGTCAATTCCATGTACGTCGACGATTGGAAGCGTATAGCCAATTATTCAACCATTAATGAAATCGAAGAACATATCCTTGATGTCTGCCATTCCATCCTCTCCCTTATGAAGGACAAGGACAAGGACAAAAATCTTCATATTGTTCATCAAATCGTTAGTCTTATTGACCGCAGTTTCAGCAGACCGTTAACCATCGAGGATATCGCTAAACAAGTGTACCTGTCACCCAATTATGTTCGAACCTTATTCAAGGAAAAAACAGGAGAAACGATCTTGGAATATCTGACACGTGTACGGATTCATCATGCCGCTGAATTACTGAAAGATAAGTCCAAGAAAATCCATGAGATTGCTGCATCCGTTGGATACGAAAACGTTTCTTATTTTTGCTCTGTGTTTCAGAAGTTCAAAGGAACGACCCCTAATGAATACAGGAAGAAACTATTATGATACAAAGACAATTGCCATTGCCACTCCGGTTTATAGCTAGAACGTTTCTTAATCTCAGTTTGCACCGCAAATCGTTCGCCGTCTTTTGCATCGTTTCGATCTTGCCCTTATTATTCTTCGTCAAATATTCCTATGACACGACCAAACAAGAGTTAACGACGCAAATCTACTCCAATATGATTGCAACGACCGATCAAATTAACACAAATTTGGAAACGAAGCTCGATTCCTATTCCAAAATATCAGCTTCCATTTATTTGGATAATACGTTACGTCTGCTATTGATCAAAGATTATTCCGAAGACGAAACAGAATACTTGGATTCCTATATTTACTTCAATAATGTAATGAAAAACGTATTAGCAACGAATCCCGATATTCGAGCGGTATCCATCTACATAAGCAATACCACATTTCCTGCGGATAGCGTCTATATTAAGCGAATTGATGCTGCAGCCAAAGCAACCAATTGGTACGCATCTATCGCCAACTCGCATGGCAATGTGACTTACAGCGTTTCTGCCAATACGGATACCACTGAGCCTGTATTCACGCTGGCGCGATTGCTAAATAACAACAGCCTTAACTATCCTTATGGTATCCTTACGTTCGAGATTGCCGAAGCCGACATTTACCGACTCATGGAGAAAGAAGATAAACAAAAAGATATTTACATCGTCAACGAGAACGGCACTATTTTATCCAACCGTAATAAATCGCTTCTGAATCAAAATATCACAAGCTTAATCCCAGGTACTTTCGGTGAAAACCAATCAGGAAGCTTCGACAGCATGTACAATGGTCAGAAGTCGCTCGTCGTGTACAACACGATTAAAAATGGGTGGAAAACGATTTCCGTTATCCCCTACAAGAGCTTCATTTCTAACGCCCAAAAAGCATCCAAACGAGTTCTACTCATGGCTTTGAGCTCTATAGCGATCTCCGTGTTTTTGATTTATATCACCTCACGGTTCTTCACCAAACGCATCGAATCCCTGCTTCAAGTCATCCGGCGGGTTGAAAGAGAAGATTTCAATGTCAATATGACGTTTATGGGGCATGACGAAATTGGACAGCTGGCCTTTGCCTTCCAAAAGATGATTGGTCGCCTCAAAGAATTGATCAATGAGGTCTACAAGAAGGAAATTGCCAAAAAAGAAGCGGAAATGAACATGCTGCAAGCCCAAATCAATCCTCACTTTTTATATAATACGTTGGCTTCAATCTCGTCATTAGCCATTAAGCATGGGGATAACCGAATTAACGAAATGGTCTCGCACCTCGCTAAGTTTTATCGAATTTCATTAAACAAAGGAAAAATGATATTGCCTATCAGTGAAGAAATCAAACTCACGAAGTATTACATCGCCATCCAACAGCATAGGTTTGAGGGACTGCTTCGAATCCATTATGACATTGATGATTCTGTCCTTGTTTATCAGACAGTCAAGCTAGCCTTGCAGCCATTTGTAGAGAATGCCATCAATCATGCTGTTTGGGACGATGAAGTCGGCATTAATATCATCATTAAGGTGTATAGAGATGATTGCGATATTTATCTGCAAGTGATTGACGATGGGATGGGCATGCGAGCTGAAACAATGGCACGCGCGCTAAATAAAACCGATAGCATCTCGGGGTATGGGATTACGAATGTTGACCAGCGGATCAAATTAGCTTTTGGCGACGAATACGGTGTTACTCTGTATAGTAAGTTTGGGATCGGAACGAAGGCGCAGATACGGATTCCTCTGCATGGTATTAGTTCTCAAACATGATTGAAAATGTGAAACAAAGGGGCTCTTGCGAGAGCCCCTTTGTTGTTGCTATTTACTGGCTTGTTGGATGAAATAATCAATGTCGGCAATAAGAATGTCAGAGAATTCTTTGGTGATTTTCTTACCGACGGTTACAACTTGCACAAAGATTCGCAGCGCTTTTAATTGCAGCACAGTCGCTTCTTTATTATGGCTGCGCACAATCGCTTCCACTTTGGCAAGCAACTCCTTGCCTCTGTCTGAAATGGTGATTGCACCATTCGTAACACCGATGTTGATGAGATCCATGAAATGATTGGTATCTATCTGTACCTGAAGCGTATACGTACTCGCCGTCACATTGCCAGCCAAATCAGTTCCGATGATCTCAATGAGATGGTTTCCAACAGCTAAAGTTGCAGGAGCAGCTTGAATTGGATTGACCGTGTTTTTCTTATCCAATTGAATGGTGCTATTGCCTAGGCCGCTTAACGAATCTGTCATCTGAACAGACAGGTTTAAGGGATCTGTCTGCCAAATGGTTAATGGACCGTTGACTCGGACAATAGGTGCTGTGCGATCAATACCTACTGTCACTTGCTTGGCTGCCTCCACATTGCCGTATCGATCCTTCGAACGATAATGAATGATGTAAACACCTTCCGTCGATAGCGTCACAGGTCCGTTAACCGTTACCCAATTCCCACCATTCAGCTGATACTCCGTCATGAGTATCCCAGTGCCTCCTGGTTGATCCACTGCGTTAAAGGTCATCTTGATGTCTTTCTTGGTAAAAGTGCCTGACCCGCTGATCCCATCCAAGATGACATTCGTCGTAGGAGGTACCGTATCTAGCTGAAGCTTAAATAGTTTAGACTCCGCCGGCTTCAGGGTTACGTTCAGCATACCACTCACCTTATCCTCGGATCCTGTCCATAGATCCGTTCTTAGATAGGTACTGACGCCATTCAAGCCAACACGGGCCAAATCGATGGATTTCGTCGAAGAGGAAGCTCCGCTGTAATTGAAGACAGCCACGTAGTAAGTCCCATTGTGATTCAGTACGAAAGTCTCGGCCGCATTCGCTCCCGTATTCCCTTCCACTGCTTGGAAGGCCTTACCTAGTAAAGCGACTTGGTTGACTGCCTTGTTCGTCAACAATTCGTTCATGTAGGCTTGAGCAGTCTCATTATGAACATCATCCGAATTCAAGAAAACCGTGCCCGAAATAACGGCGGAATTAACTCTGCTGCGCGCCTCGTCCATGGAACTTGCCCTCGACAACGACATATGATCTGGGTCGGTGTAGGGGTAAATCGTTCCATTCTGCCACCAACCATACGTGAGCGAGTTCAGCTCGTATTCGGTTTCACTGATTTTGCCATACACATCACAAGATATTCGACGGCTGTGCGCATATTGACTAGGGAATAACGGCGCAATTGATTCGCTAATGAACATGCTGCCATTAATGACATGATTCACGTACGCCATCCCCTGATTATAGGCTTGAATACCGGTGGTCACCGTCGGATCGGCATGCTTCCCTTCCAACGAACCGTGCGTTAAGAAATCCAATTTAATATACGTGAAACCTAAACCTTTAAATTTGCCCAAAAAGTAATCCATTCGTGCCTTCGTGCCCGGATGAGTTGGATCAAGTGCATAAGCGCCATCCAGCGTCGGCAAAATCTTCCCGGTGTTATCCCTTAATACGATATCGCCGTATGTATATTGATTGTTCGTCCCTTCAACTATCTGACTCATATTCGTGCCCCAGTAGACGAAAGGTCCCCAATAAATACCGGCTTGCTGACCATTTTGATGAATCGTTGTCACCGCATTGTGCAGTTGCGTATCCGTTAAATTATCCCAATAGGAGTCCAAGTTAATATAGAGTGATCCCTTATTGTTAAAAGATTTGTTCTGTAGGTGCTCCTTGAAGTAGTTCGACGTATCGATGACATCTTGGTAGGTTAGATCGCTGCCATAGGCTCCCCAACTGTTCCAGCCTACCGGCACTTCTTGGGCAACAGAGCCCTGGAAGCTTAATGGCGGAGTAAACACGGCGTTCGCACGCCCATATTCCTCGAGACCGTCACGGTAATCCGCAAAGTAGCCAACAAACATAGTAGGTGATGTTACTTCCGTACCCGAAATACTTCCATGAGGCACAGTGTCATGTGTAATGTTGGATGATGCCCCGCCATACACAGTGAGGTTATTTAATTTATGGTTAGACCCGTTCCAGGTAATACCCGTTTTCCACGTATCATGCGTAGCAGAGCCGATTACGAGACCATTCCGATTCGCATTATTGTAAATAGCCGTTACTTCATAACCCGTGTTCGAAGTGTTGATCGATTGGGCTTTATACCGAATCCAATTATCATTATCAAAAGGGACGAATAGTGCTCGGTTATCCTCATAGCTTCCAATATCCACCCCGCCAGTATTGTTCACAACGATAGGAGCTATCGTATTCGTCGTCATGGATGAGGAGTTAACCGCTTTTAACTGAGTCAGGAAGAAGTTCTTTCCTTCATACAAGGTATAGACTTGATGAAGCTTAGGTTTGCCAGGCGATTCGTTAATAACGGTGAAACGAAGTCCTACACCGAAGCCGTCATGAACGGGAACGATTGCTGCGTCCGATAAGATATGCCGTGGATAACTCTTACTCGTGACGAGTTCGCCCACTTGTAGGCTGCCATATACACCTTTTACAATTTTGGCACCCTCCCATGCATAATCTGCCATGCCGCTATCCGTATGGTACGTAATGGTCGTGTCACCGTTCGAAAAAGTCGCGCCATACGTATAATGCGTTACGGTGATGGCACCGTACTGTTTGGACTCGCCGAGATCGCCAAGGTTGCTGTCGACGTTATCGTCTTCACCAGGATTCGGTACAACCTTTGGACCGACAACGATTTTATCCAAATCCGGGGAGTAACCGTTGCCATCAGCAAACTGGATCGTGTTGCTGCCAGCCACTAAAGCTAAAGTAATCACATACGTATTCACCGTGTTCCAGTCAGGTGTCTTGGGAAAATCATATGTCTCCGCAGATCCACCATTTGCACTGACTTGTAGGGAGCGAGGATCGCCAGATATATAAGATACTGTTATTTGATAATTCCCTGTTGAAGCCACTTCAACCCCATTAAATTGCAGGGAACTGCCTTGATATAAGTTGCCGACTTTCTTGCCATCTGAACAGTTGCTGCAATTGGAAATGCTCGCTTTGCCAGCTAATGTGTTAGCGGAAGCTTCTGCTTCATAGGTTACGATTTTAGGCGACACAGCGATCATATCGATATCAGGAGAGTAAGCATAGCCGTCAGACAAGACGATCGTGTTGCTGCCTGCCTTTAAATGAAGATCAACGTCAAACGTGCCGATTGTATTCCAATCCGCCGTCTTCGGCAGATCATACAACTCAGACGTTCCTCCGTTCGCACTGACTTGAATAGATCTGGGATCACCTGAGATATAGTATAAGTTCACGGAGTAGAGACCAGGAGCATTCACTTGGATTTGATTGAATTGTAAGTCGCTGCCTTGATACAAATTACCGACTTTCTGGCCTCCTGAACACTTCCCGCAATTGGACACCGAAGCTTTGCCAGTAAGTATATTTACAGCAGACTCAGCTTCATAATTATGTGCGAATGGCGGCTCTGTTCCGCCTCCGTCACCACCACCAGGATTTTGAGTTACTTTGGAATCGATTACTATTTTGTCAATGTCCGGCGAATACCAATTTCCATCGTCAAACACGATCGTATTCGTACCGGCATTCAGCTGAAGCGTAACATCAAATGTGCCAACCGTGCTCCAGTCAGCCGTTTTGGGAAAATCGAAATTTTCCGCACTACCTCCATTTACACGGATGTTCACCGAACGAGGATCACCGGATATGTAAGAAATGGACACCTTATAACTTCCAACTTCGTTCAAGCTAATGTCATTGAATTGCAGTGAGCTACCTTGATAGAGACCTCCTACCTTCTTTCCTCCCGAGCATACGGGACATTCGGCTATTGAAGCGTTACCACTTATAACATTAACCTGGGCTTCTGCTTCATAGCTTTGACCTTCCGCATACGCAGTCTGAACGCCAATACCCGCGTTGGCTGGTAGCGCCACTAACAAAAGCATGAACACAACTAGCCATTTCGCAATCCTATCTCGCATAAAATCTCTCCTTCTACAATGTAATTACATTCATATCCATTATAGGAATGAAATCAAAGAGATCTCTACACGATTATGTTCAGATATATAACGTTAATTAACGATCTTTATAAATCTTAAGCTCAAACAGATGTTGGCATTGCTTTAAAATAAAAAGGATATCCAAATCCCTATCCAATTCCAGTGCTCGCACACTAGTAATCAGTAAGGAAGATACCCTTTTCCACAGATTTATATGAACACGGCATAAAGGTTTGATTCTATTCCTCGCCAAATAGTGAGAGATAGGTACCGTATCCTTTTTCTTCAAGTTCCTCTTTCGGGATGAATTTCATGGATGAAGAGTTCACGCAGAATCGCAATCCTGTCTCGTCTGGTCCATCATTAAATACATCTCCTAAGAAGGAATCTGCATTTCGACTTCTGACTTCGCACCCAGAAAAGAATCCTTTATTTTTCAGCACAACGTTAGTGGATTCCAATGGCTTGGTAAAACTCGGCCAGCCTGTACGTGCATCGAATTTGTCCTTCGAACTAAACAGCGGCTCACCTGAAACGATATCTACATAAATACCCTCAGCTTCATTATCCCAGTATTCATTCGCGTACGGACTCTCGTCCACACCATGCTGGGTTACATTATATTGTTGTTTGGTCAGTGTTTTTAACTTTTCTTCTTTATCAAAATGGCCATTATAACTTTGCTTTGAGTTCGTATTCATTCTCATCACTCCCAATCCCACATATTTTGTTCAAGATAACGAGGATCAGAGAAGTACTTGTTCAACGTCTTCTTGACTGCTACACGAGCTCTTTTGTAATAGTTCTGATGTTCGTCCTCGGCTTTGTAAAACGTTGATGCAGCGGCAATCTTCGTTACAACAGGTTTAGAATACTGTTCGGATGCTTCCAAATCTTTTTGGGATGCTTCCACGATCTCTTTTTGTTCAGGACTTGTGTAAAAAATGGCAGAATGATCGCTTGCATCCGTTGGATCGACGTTTTTCCAGAAATTTTGGAGCAACTCCTCATACGTAATCACATTGGGGTCATAATGAATCTCAACCGATTCAAGTTGGTCGGACGTTTTGGAAACGACTTTTTCGTAAGTCGGTTTGTCATCTTTTCCACCTGTATAGCCGGTGTACACATCCGTCACGCCTTCAAGCTCACGGAACGACTTTTCCATATGCCAGAAGCAGCCGCCAGCAAAAACAGCCCTATCGGTTGACGGAATTGAGCTTTCATTAACCGCCGTCAACACATCTTGATCTTGAGCCTCGTTCGCTTGCGACTTCAGTGATTTGTTCATGCCGTATACGATGCCATGGTGATAGCTCACATGCATCGTAGTCGCGTAGATGAGTTCGCCAATATTCTCCGCATGCAGGAAATTCTCACTCACGGGCTCATCCAGTCTATCTTGTAACGTATCTAGGATATAATTGCAGAGTTCTTTCAAATGAGCGATTAGCACGTTCCACTCCGGGGGTTCTTCTTTCCAATCTGTCGGTTTCGTACCGTAAGCGAAAAAGCCTTTATAGCTTTCCGGAAGGACCATTGTCTGCTTAGAAAGACCGAGCACTTCCAATTGTGCAATATAAAGAACATGACCCAGATGCCAATGAATATTGTTTGTATATCCTTCCGGAATGACGCCGCGTTTGTCCGGTGGGCACTGATTGCATACATGTATGAATTGATTCATGTGTTTATCCAATAAGCGTAATGCGAATTCAGCTCTCATTATATTGTTCCTCCCCCTATTAGTAGTTCAAAAAACAATTAACTTCATAAAAAGAGCCCGCAGTTAGAATAACGAGAAGAATGACAATAACTAATTTTTTTCGCATATCGGAAAACCCCTTTTCATGAATTAGTGAATTACGACAACGATGTAACTATTTATATTTATTTTATTGGTTACGAATATACCATGAATAAGGAATGATTACAAGTAACTATCTATTTAAATTAATGATAGTTACAAATGCATTTTATTAAAAATGCAACCCAATGATAATTTGGGCTGCATGATTTACCTGATGGTTCCAACTAATGCGAATTAGCGTAGCGATTTGAATGCGGCACGGAGCTCATTTGCGAAAATATCTGGCTGCTCCCACGCGGCGAAATGACCGCCTTTGTCAGGTCTATTGTAATAGATGAGGTTGGGATAGGCTTTCTCTACCCAACTCCGCGGAGCTTGATAGATTTCGTTTGGAAATGCACTCACAGCCACCGGAATAGAGACACCTTTGGTGTTGAAATAGCCACCTTTATATTCCGAATAGAGTTTTGCCGCAGAGACTCCCGTGTTCGTCAACCAATACAATGTGATGTTGTCGAGGATCTCGTCACGCGTTAGTTCGCCAGTCTTGCTCGACTTCCGTTTCAGTCCTGAGACGAACGCACCAGCTGGCTGGCCCTCAGCATCATTGTGGTCGAGAAGCCAAGCGGCAAGGCCTACTGGTGAATCTGCAATGCCGTACAAGGTTTGAGGACGTGACCCCATAAACCTGCCATATTCACTTTGCATGGTATTACGAACCAACTGATCATAGGCACGTTGTTCGTCTGCCGACAACCCCGTAGGGGCTGGACCCCCCGCTAGAGCTTTATCAATCTCAACGGGAACCGAACCCGGCATGTTGGTGTGGATGGCGAGCAACCCCTTGGGTGCCTGCAAACCCATCTGATCGACGACAATCGCCCCCCAGTCGCCGCCTTGTGCGACGTAATGAGTGTAACCGAGTCGCTTCATGAGCTCTGCCCAAGCTCGCGCAATGCGCTCTGGCCCCCAGCCCGGGCTCGCCGGCTTCCCTGAGAAGCCGTAGCCTGGCAAAGACGGGATGACAACATCAAATGCATCTTCGGCCTTCCCGCCGTGCGCCGTTGGATCGGTCAGTCGCTCAATTAACTTAATATGCTCAAGTATCGAGCCAGGCCAACCGTGCGTGATGATGATCGGAAGCGCGTTCTTGTGGGGCGATCGGACGTGGATGAAATGAATGTCCTGCCCATCGATCTCCGTGACGAATTGAGGCAATGCATTGAGCTTCACCTCCACTTTACGCCAATCGTAATCGTTTGCCCAATAGTGTGCTAGATCTTTCATCATTGCTAGCTGCACGCCTTGCGATGCATCCGCGACTCTTTCTTGCTCAGGCCATTTGGTCGCATGAATGCGACGACGTAAATCGGCAAGCTCCTCATTTGAAACTTGGATATGAAAAGGACGAATAGCATTTTTGTCTACAGGCTGTTTTTCTATCTCATTCGCGCGGGAATCGAAGGCCGTCATTACAAGCGATATAGCCAAAATCATTACAAAGCGATGCCAGTACCTGATGCTCATAAGGAATAGCGCTCCATTCGGAAAGTGTATTTTGGAATAACCTTCCTTTAGCTTTCATCCGATGGGCAAGTCTTATTCATTTTCCCGCAATCAAAGAATTCGCGGCAAATGACCAAATGATCGGTCAAGCCCATTGCGTCATTGGTACTGCTGATCTCATCTATCTTTTTGACCATGGCCGTTGCCTCATCAAACATAATCGCACGCCCCACATAAGTAATCGAATACTCCATGACATAATATCCGTTGCCGGTTTCTGTCGACTTATTCAAAATCAAGGTAACATCAGGTGCTGAATCGTCGTCGGCTTCGTAAGAATAAATATGAATTTTCCATGTTTTCAAGCAATCCGGACAATCGCAACAATAACAATCCGCATGCTTGAATTTGTCCAGTTCAAACCAGCCTTTTTTCATCCATTCACTTCCTTTACCTCTATGCCTGAGAAGTATAACATGAATAGATTGTAAACAAAGCTGTGAAAAGTCATGATCTGCCTACGCAAAAAAGCACAACTTCGGATAGCCGCACATGATAAATTTCATGCTTCTATGCCAAAAGTCATGCCCCTTCAACCAAGTAAATGACGCACTGCAAATAAAGCTACTTGTGTCCTGTCACGAAGCCCTAGCTTGGCTATTAAACTGGAAACGTGATTTTTTACGGTCCCTTCTGTCAAATACAGCATGCCTGCAATTTCTTTATTATTAAGCCCGCGTCCTAATAAGGCGAGCACATCCTTCTCTCGATCAGTCAATTGACTTAGCTGCTCCGGTTCTGGGTTACCTAATACAGGTGTCTGATTGGGGAGCCTATCCGACTTGGCAATTAATTCTTTGAGCAGCATCGATGTGATATCATGTTGAAGCACGGTTCCACCATTGTACACTGTTTGAATGCTACTAATGATCGCTTCCGAGGGCATATCCTTCAGTAAATAGCCGTGAACCCCTTTTTCCAACACCTTCATAATGAGTTCCGCATCATCAAAAGTAGTTAGAATCAACACCTTCGTCTCTGGATAGTGTTTCAGAATCAATTCCGTACCTTCAACGCCATCCATCCCCGGCATTTGAATATCCATCAACACAACATCCGGTTGCAATTCGACGACTTTGGCAAAGGCATCTCTGCCGTCCTCAGCGGTTCCAACCACTTCCATCCCCAGCTCCAAACTAATGATTGTAGCAAGACCGTCTCGCATCAGCCGCTGATCGTCGACAATCAGGATTCTCAAGGAGGTTCCTCCATTTCTGTTTGCGAATAGGGGAGCTTCACTTCAACAGTAAAGCCTATTTCCTGATCGATATCAAAATGTACATCTCCTTTCCACTCCTTCACCCTTTCCCTCATATTCAGCAAACCAAACCCCAGATTAAGTTCCTTAGGCAATTCACCATCATTCCGTATGCTTAGTGAAAATTCTGTTTCGTCAAAAGCCAATACAATGACAGCATGGGCCGCATGGCCATGCTTTTGCGCATTCGTAAGCGATTCTTGTACAATTCGATACGCTGTTAATTGAAGATCTCCCGGGAGGGCAACAGGGGTACCCGCGACTTCAAGAACCGTTTGTACCTTGGCAAATCGGGTGAACTCTTCGGCTATACGGGTCAGGCTTTCTGCTAATGAAGTTGATGTAATCGATTCATCGCGTATAGCTCTTACAGAAAGACGTACCTCTAGCAAGGCAGACCTGACCAACTCTTCACATACCAAGTAGGTTTGTTCGCTGCGCAGAGGATCCACTCCGCTTAGCTTGCGAGCCGCTTGCAATTGGACCAACAAGGCTGTCAGTTTATGGCACACCGTATCGTGGATATCCCGTGCAATGCGAACTCTTTCCCTCGCGGCTGCCCACTCTTCCGTCTGGCGCGCATAGGCCTGCAGTTGTTCGTGAGATTGCATCAATTGTGTATACAATTCCATGGTTTCCTTGCTTGCCCTTTGATAAAAATGAATCAAATAGCTGACTATGCATGCAAACACAATGAAAGAAGAAGAAATAAAATAACTTGCCTTATCAAATCGGCCAAACATATACCAATCAATGCTGCCCATCGTAATCAAATAGATCACTAATAAACCTATGCCAGTTAAGATCAGCGCACGGGTATTCTTGACAAACATGCATATCGCTAATGCCGTAATGCCATTAAATAAATGATTAGGGATTTGGCCGCCGATATACACATAGCCGTAAGAAGCGGTTAACAAGAAATCGATGATTAAGAGGAACAAGAGCCACTGCTTTTTCATTCTGGCGTAATACAGATTCACGAATAGAAAAACGAACAATGACAGTACAATAAAACTTAATCTCCAAAAGATTGCAATCGAGTTTTCAAAATAAAACATACCCGTCAGGACGACATCATACACGAGCTTCAGCCCGAACAGCCACCTCAATGAAGCAGGATTTTTCCAGACCATATCCGTAACTTTCGGGTTCATCGATAACTCCCTTCTCATGTGACGCCATGTAAGGGATTTTCACCCTATTGATATAGTCTTAACCAGATCGCGATGTCCTATGAATGTCCAGCACAAAAAGACCCACAGCAAGGGGCTGCGGGTCTCTAATTTAGATATGATTACTACCTAATGTATCACCTGTTGATTGTTATGTTGTTGACTCCACCATGCATCACTAAATCCTCGTGTATAGGCGATGTAAAACATAGCTTCCATTTCTGGTGTAATGCCTGGGTATTTTTTAATTAATTGAACTAACCGTGATTCCATAAGCTCTTTTTCTGCTGGATCCATGATCTTCACCTTTCTTGCTATCCAACCATCATGCCGTTTAGCGCAGCGTCTTGAATGCCGTGCGAAGTTCTAACGTCACATACTCTGGCTGCTCCCAAGCTGCGAAATGTCCGCCTTTAGGAAGTTTATTGTAGTGGATCAGATTCGGGTAAGCTTTCTCTGCCCAACTCTTCGGCGCTTCATATAGCTCATCTGGATAGACGCTTACCGCAACCGGAAGTTTAACACCTTTGATGCCGAAGAAGGAAATGCCAGCTTGCCCATTCTCCCAATAAATACGGGATGCGGAAATGCCTGAATTCGTAAACCAGAAGAGCGAGATGTTATCGAGAACGTCGTCGCGCGTTAGCCCTTCTTGGACTCCCGCGAAAGATCTTGCAATCAAGGCAAGACTCTTCCAATCATGATCAAGCATAAACGTTGCCAAACCGATAGGTGAATCCACCAATCCAGTCAGCGTCTGCGGTCGAGTTCCCATCATGGCGGCGTAAGCGAATTTATTTTCGAGAACTTGCGCACAAGCTTTCTTCTCTTCGTCGGAGAGACCAGACGGCAGCGGATTGCCAGACCAAATCGCCGCGTCAGCGTCTGCCGGAATGACACCAGCCATGTTGGTGTGAAGTCCAATCAATCCTTTTGGCTCCTGAACACCCATGAAATCAACAACAATTGCCCCCCAATCACCGCCATGTGCCACATATTTCGTGTAGCCAAGGCGAGTCATCAGCTCTCCGTAAGCACTCGCGATCCGTTTAGGATCCCAGCCGGTTGTTGTCGGTTTACCCGAGAATCCGTAACCAGGCATCGATGGAATGACCACATGGAACGCATCCGCTTCGTTTCCGCCAAACGCCGTAGGATTAGTCAATGGTTCAATAAGCTTCATTTGCTCGAAAATCGAACCTGGCCAACCGTGTGCAATGACGATCGGCATGGCATTTTCATGCTTTGAACGCACGTGGATGAAGTGAATATCCAGACCATCAATCTCCGTAATGAAATGAGGCATGGCGTTAAGCTTAGCCTCGACTTTACGCCAGTCGTAATCATTCGCCCAATAACGAGCCAGTTCCTGAATCGTTGCTAGCTGTACGCCTTGCGATTGATCCGTGACGGTTTCCTTCTCAGGCCATCTTGTCGCGTTAATACGTCTACGCAATTCAATAATTTCTTCCTCCGCGATATGTACTTGAAATGGACGAATGGCGTTGCTGTTAGTAGTTGTTTGTGTCATTTTGTTAATCTCCTTTTGATTGTTTTGGTTTTTTTGGTTTTTGCGTGGTTATCGCTAGAAAAGACCGTGATCACAACGGACATGAATAGCACATTCAGGAACTTATCATAGAAAAAAAGTAATGATTCCACTCGGATCATACGATCCCTCCGCAATTAATGTAACCTTCTAATTATATTTTATTGGTTACAAAACGTAATATAGCACGAACTAAACCAGAATACAAGTAACCTCCTAAAATATTTTAGAAGGTTACTTGTTGGCTTTTACATAATTTAGAAGCAATATGAACATAACTATTGGTATTATGGCAGAACAATAAGGAGGTCTCATTATTTATGTCGATTATCGAAGAAAAGATATGTTTACAGGCATATTTAAAAGAAGCCTTCTGCAACGACGCTGATTTCGTCACGAGGAACATTGCCGTAATGAACGGTAAAGGCGAAGTCCATGTCAGTTACATAGAAAATCTAGTTGAAAACGACATGATGAATACCTATGTTATCGAAAGATTACAGGACAGCAACCCCGAGGAAAGTGCATCAAGTGTAGACGATTTCATGGCGATGATGACATCAAGCGTCATCGCCGCAGCGAAAGTTTATCGCTCTGACGAGAAAGCTGACCTTGTACAAGCGATTCTTACAGGTCATGTTGCAGTAGCATGGAAGGATGCTGATTATGCTTTAGTTATTCCCGCACTAAAGCGTGAAGCTGCTGAGAAATCAGAAACAGAGCCTTCCATACAGAGCGGAAATGAAGCGTTTACAACAGATTTAAGTAAAAATATGAACCTGCTGCGACTCCGATTGCCTTCCCCAGACTTTAGGTTTAAGCAAATGGAAGTCGGGCGGACCTCCCATACGAAAGTAAGAATGGTTTGGCTAAACAACGCAGCCAAGCCCGAAATTATTGAAGAGATTTGCGACAGATTAGCCCGCATCGACATCGACATCGTCCATTCGATATCCGTCATAACTGAACTTATCGAAGATAATCCTTTATCGATTTGGCCTCAGCATAAGCTGACTGAACGCGTTGATGTTACCGTTGCAAATATGGGCGAGGGACGCGTAGCGATACTATGCGATAATTTTTCATTTGTAGTCATTGTACCCTTATTGGTTTTACAGGAATTTCAGACACCTGACGACTATTCACAAAAATGGATCTTCAGTTCCATCATGCGAATTATGCGATATGCCGCTTTTTTCCTCTCTTCGACATTGTCTTCCCTGTATGTCTCGTTTGTCGCCTATAATCATTCGATTATGCCCCCGGCTTTGGCCATTCGTATATCGGAGGGAAGAAGCCAAGTTCCTTTCCCTTCCGTCATTGAGGTGCTGCTCATGACCTTCATGATTGATGTCCTGAAAGAGGCAGGTTTAAGACTGCCTAAAGGTTTGGGGCAGAGCATGGGTATCCTTGGAGCCGTCGTTATCGGCCAATCGGCTGTGGAAGCCGGTTATGTCAGCCCTGGCGTGATCATCATTGTTGCGATCTCTGCGATCTCAAGCTTTGCGTTGTCATCCGTAAACCTGACTAATATGTCAAGAGTAACGAATTACTTTTTAATCTTCTTAGCGACTATTTTTGGGCTATTTGGCGTCATTATCGGTATTCTTTTCTTGCAATGGCGATTGGTTACCCTGCGTTCTTTCGGCATCCCCATTGCCCATCCTATGGATGTCGGAGATATTCGCCTGATGAAGGACATGCTGATCAGGTCTCCTATATGGAAATTGAGAACCCGCTCCAAATTATTGTCAGAAAACAAAACGTCAATGGGGGATAGTACCCGTAAGCCAGGTCCTAAATAATGAAGGAGGCGTTCAAGGGACATGTTGCAAAAGCAAAAGATTTCAAATCTACAAGCCATCTATCTTACGTTTGCAACGGCATATGGCGGCGTTTTTTTTTATCATTCCTACATTACCCATTTAGCAGGAAGAAGTGCGTGGATTGCGGAGTTCATTAGCGGGTTTATCAATATTGGCTTTGCCTTATGGATTTTGACCGTTGCCAAAAAATATCCAGGAAAAAATATGTTTCAAATTCTCCAGATGTTTGGCGGAAAATGGATCAGTGCCCTATTCGTTATCCCTTATGTTGCCTTAAACATCGTACTGTCTTCCCTGTTGTTAATGATGTGCGGAGGGCTAGTGAAGACCTTTGTTTTGCACAATTCACCGATATGGGCACCCATGTTTCTGATGCTTTTACTGGCATTTTTAATCGCAAGCAGCGGCATTGAAAATTTAGCCAGGTTAAGCTCAACTTTGGAGACGATTTTGATCGGCATCATGTTTACTTTTGTTCTAGCTATTGCTGTCATCACGCAATTCGATTCTTCCAACATTCTCCCCATGCTGGACAGCGACGTTCCTTCCTTTCTCAGGGCTGTCTTATTGGCAGGAGGAGGACATTCGGAAGTTATTTTATTCATGTTCATTATGGTTGAATCTTTGCATCAACCTCGGAAGCAATTTTCTTCCCTTACGATTGGTTTACTTCTATCGGTCGTTCTCATGCCGGGAGTTGCATCTTTTTTATTCTCAGCTGCTATTTCTCCAGAAGAGGCTTCCAGAATTTCCTTTGCTGGTGTCAATGTCGCTTTCTCAATAACGATAGGAAAATTCATTCAAGGATTAGAAATTTTCATCTTTATTCCTTATGTGATCATCACCATATTAAAGTTATCCGGCAATTTCTATAGCAGCTGGGTAGCATCCGAAACCATCATAAACAAAAGCTCCAAGGTACTTATCATCCTCATTACGATAGCTACCTTTATATTCACATTGAGTATGCGCTCATTTAACCAAGCCTTCTACTATTACATGTTGGTCATTCAATATTGCGTATATCCATTCTACATCGTAGCTCTGGGTACCGTTTCTATTCTAATGATTGCACAAGGTAAAAAGGCGGTATTAAGGAAAACATGACCTACTCGACATGGACACGACTCCTGCTAAGTATTGTCCTTCTAACTGCATGCACCGGGTGCTGGGATTACATGGAATATGAGAGCATGGCTTTAGTGCGTGCAATCGGTATCGATATGGATAAGACAGGGAAGATTCTGTTGACTTATGAGATCATACAGACCCGCAAGAAAAATCAGGATGGAGGAAATGCCAGTCAGATTATCCAAGGAACAGGAAAAACATTGCCAGAAGCCTTCGATAACATCCAAACCATGGTGCCAGGAACCTGTTTCTTAGGCTATGCTACAACTGTCATTATCAGCGAAGGCGCGGCAAAACAACAATTGAAAAATATTTTGGATATTTTTTTTATTACACCAAGCATAAGAGAGTCAGTATTTATCGCCTTTACAAAAGAGAAACCAGAACATATTCTGCGCATGTCCGAAGGAAAAACAGGGATCATGGTCGGAGAAGCGTTAGTGGATTATTTTAAGGTAACAACGCATGTAGGCCTCTCATTTCCAGTCAGGTTAAGAGAATTCAACAAAATGCTGATGGCAGAAGGCATTGAGCCTGTCGCCCCTTTAATTAGAATAAATGGAGATGGAAAACTCTATTTGTCGGATATGTTTGTATTTAAAGGCTTTAAACTGGCAGGTATACTGGATGGGAACGAAACAAAAGGCGTTGGACGAATAACCAATCAAAAAATACAGGAACTATCCGAAGTTACCATTACAGATCCCGATACAGGAACTCCTGCATCTGCTGTATTTCGACTTCAAGATAATTCAACAAAAATAAAAATCAAGACCGGCTCTGAGATACCCGAAGTGTTCATTTCAACAAAAGTCACCGCTACAATGGTCCAATTCGATGGTAACATTGGAGCCATAACGCAGGAAGTTCTCCAAGCATGTGAACGGAATCTGGAAGGAAACGTAAAAAAAGAACTCGAAGCTGCCATAACAAAAGCACAAAAAGAGAATTCCGACATTTTAAGAATAGGACTCAATTTCTATCAACAGCATCGCAAAGAATGGAGACATACCTTTAAGCCAAAATGGGATGAAGTTTTTCCAGTAGTTCCCTTTCACATTAACGTAAAAATAAAAATCCTCAATTCAGGAACGAAAGTTATTCCATTAAGTGAACAATAAGAACATGAGTCCACTCCCGTTAAGACACTAGCTTAGTATGGATTTGGATGTTACAATAAAACCATTCCACACACAATAAACGGCTACGCCGTCCCTTGAGGACGGAATCACAGTGTTTATGGAGAAATATAGACAAATTAGTATGTGAAACATATAACATCTATATTTTTGAAAACAAGGGAGTTGCGGCGCGATGTTATGGGACGATTTTATCAAAAGCGACTACCACGATTGGAGAGGCACTGGTCAGTCCGAAGACCGACTAGACAAGCCGGGATGGCTGGAACAATGGTTGGCTATCCACAATCTCCCCTTTCCTGGCTCTCCGTCGACGAAAGAATTGGATGAACTGAAACGGTTGCGGGGGCACATGCGACGTATCGTTCAGAAGCTGACGGTGCGCGAGGTTGCGGACCCCGCCGATCTGGAAGGGCTGAATCGGGCACTGTCCGGCGGACCGATGTATCTGCGGATCACGGAATCGGATTCGAATTTCCGCCTAGAATCCATCCCTTTAGAAGCTGGCTGGTCCCGTATCGGAGCGGCGGTGGCGACTTCCTTCGGTCGCGTCCTTACCGATTGCGAGCCGTCTCGCTTGCGCATTTGCGAAAATTCAGATTGCCTAGCCGTCTACTATGACGAAACTCGAAACCGTTCCAAACGGTTCTGTGACGATAAATTGTGTGGCAACTTATTGAAAGTCCGGCGGTTCCGTGCACGCCAAAAAGCCGCCAAGACTGACGGCTCCTCGATACCCGAAGTATCCGATATCATTCAGTAAAGGCGACTCATGCACATTATAAGATCGTTCTAACCAGCTGTGGCAGTGGTAGAGCGATCTTTTTTTCAGCTGGATATAGTAACAGGTTAGATTTTAGGTGCGAGTGTCACGTCGATATTCGTGAAATAGAGCGTCTGCAAACCCTCATAACCAGAATCCGTGCCGATAATGACGTATACTTCACCAGCCGCGTTACTTTTCACTTGAAATGTCTGTTCAAAACTTTTCAACTGAAACCCGCTTTTCTCAGCGTCTGGTTTGGCAATGTTGCCAAGAAGAGCTACTTCTTTGCCATCGGTCGATTGGTTGCCTTTATCGATGTTTAGGCGATAGTAAGGCGTATTCTCGATAGTGTTGTCCTTGATGACAGAAGGCTCTCTGCCAACAACGCCAGCTTTCACATATACCGCAGAAGCAGAACCGCCTCCGATCCCGAAGGAACTCTCAGCTTCATTCGTGGCCATGTCGAATCGTAATTTCACTTCGTACTCTGTATTTGGTTTCACCCCCGCGGTACTGTCCAGCTTTTTGGACATAAACATGAACAAGTCGTCACTGCGGTTCATTCCGCTTAGCAACATACCGTTTACTTCGGTGTCATCGCTTAGCTTAACCTTATCTACTTTAGTATTAATACGGTAATCCTCATTTTGATACGTGACAGGGAGATCTGCGACGCCTGTTTGCCATCCTCCGTTATCCTTTTTGAAATCAAAGGTGAGGTGATTTTGCTGAGAGTCATTGGGAATCGCGATAGAAGCCGTACTAGTCGCGGAATCCCACAATGTAACTGCCCCCATTCTAGCTGTAAGTACCCTAAGCGGAGCAAAGGAAATATCATTCTTCAACACGACAGGTGTCGTCAGCAAGAATGGCTCGGAGTCGCCAATTGTACCGTGGGTTCTGTTCATCGTGAGCCGAATGACATTGTTGCCTTTAACGAGCTTCACTTGTTGCTGATTCCCGTCCCAACTGACATCCCAGCCTAGACTTTGGGCCATTTCGCGAACCGGTACCATCATGTTCCCCTCCTCCAAATATGGAGATGATGGGCTTGAAACCGCGGAAAGCGGGAAATTTTTAATAACAGTGTTACCCGATGTATGTTCATTGTCCATGGCTTCTACGGAAGAACCAAGTACGACAGATGCCAATAACACGGCTGCCATAGCAGTGGATGCGATTGTTTTTTTCAACATTGTTATTCAACCAGCCTCTCTAAGATGTATTCGATATCTTTAACGCAAGTCATTCGAAAATGGTTGCAGCGGCTCAGTTGCTGTGCAGCGTGTCCGTACAGCTTCACCTAGGTGCGCATCTCACATACGAAAACAATCGTCACCTTCTGAATACTCTTTACTAACAAAAACCGTTCCACTGCATCGCTCCAATAAGCGTTATGCAATGAAACGGCTTGTACCGCACTCCCTCTATATCCAATCAAAAGGAGAAGATACCTCCCGCGCAGATATTCGGATATACAGCTGTTTTCCTTTTCGCGAAAAAGTTATACTAGTTCATATGAATCTCCGATGGGAGTGATCCAACCTTGCAGTACGAGCGTTTGCCCCTATCTTCCGGCTACACTATTCAAGAGAAATTCGCCCAATTCACCGACCATGAATTACACATGCATGATGCACTTGAGGTCAGCATTGCGCTGGATCAAGGGATGAAATATAAGATTGGAGATGCCTGCTATAATGCAGGTCCAGGGGATATCTTCCTGCTGCGCCCCTTTGAGCCGCATTGGAATCTAATCCAAGAAGAGGGACAGCCTAGTCGTTGGATCATGCTGCTTTTCTCTCCTTCATTCGTCGGGCTCATGCCCCGAGGTTCCAGCTTGCTTACACCCTTTTACATGACGAATACCTCACCACTCATTCCTGCGGATACGGTCTACGCTCAAGCGGTGAAACGATTGGCCCTTGAAGCTCTCGAGGAGGGGAAGCAATCACTACCAGGCTGGGAACTTCAGCAACAAACCTTGATGATCCAAATGCTAGTTCATATGCAGAGATACTATATGACGTATAATCGCGATCAACAACAAGAAGAATCCTACTCGCAGGGCATTATCCAAGCTATCGAATATCTCATGACGCATTGGGCCGAGGAAATCGATATGGACGATGTGATTGAACAATCACACCTAAGGAGAACATGGTTCTACACCAAATTCAGGGAAGTGACAGGCTTAACTCCGAATGAATTTATCGTTCGGTTACGGCTTCAGTATGCCGGACATATGCTGCAATCCACATTGAAATCCATTACAGACATCGCCTTAACTTGTGGCTTCGGGTCAGCGAGTTATTTTAATAAAGTGTTCAAAGAGTTCCATCACATGACGCCAAGAGAATACCGCAAGCGTTGAACCCTCGCCCCCTACAGACTAGCGTTGGTAACCTGACAACTGCACGCGGTCTTCCAACAACTTGCCCGTCTTCGCATAACGGCAGTTCGCCGCTCCAACTTGAAAAGCATAGGCTCTTCTTGGCTTATCTGTATGGTTCATTTTACTATGATGAAGTGTTTCGCGATGGAAAAATACGGCATCCCCCGGTGCCATAGGATCGCATGGCGCTCCATTAGCCGGCTCAGCTGCTCGCTTATGCCCCTCCTCTGTATTCAAATTCGGTTGCCGGCCCAGTAGATGAGAGCCAGGTGCTAGCCAAAGTCCCGCATTTTCTTGCGTGATCGAATCAAGTGCAATAAAACCGTTCAGCATATGTCCAAGAATGTGCGTATATTGATTATCCTGATGCCACTCCAGTCCCTTCCCTTGCGGGTCCACGACAGCGTACATCCCCATCCATAGCTTGACGTCATCGCCCAGAATCCGTTCAAACACACGAACGACATCCTGATTCGTCAGAAAACTTGTTGTTTCAGGATAAGCAGCTTTTTCACTGGCGATATCGATAATCGCATGACTTTTCCATTGCCCATTACCTTGCGTATTCGCGAACGCGGCATTCTCATGGTTAATCGCATCCACAGTCTCCGCAGTTATAAACCCTGGCGCGTAGAAATATCCCTCTCGATAAAACTGGTTAATCATTTCCTCTGTTAATTGAAAGTTCGTAACTTGTGACATCGCGACAGCCTCCTCATTATCCAATGATTACTTCCCTTTCATCGTACTGAATTCAGAGTGAATTTTCTTGCACTTACAAACGTGAAAACTAGCAAATTTGTTCAGTGTAACTATGTACTGTGAAGGATTCGTAAGGTCGTATGGCATACTGTTAGCGGAATTTAGGTACACGAAGATTGGTTATACGGCGGCAAGGAGGATGGGGCTGAGTTGATGGGGTGCTGGAGTGCTGGAGTGCTGAGGAGCGGATTTGATATGGGGGTGAGGTGATGAGGTGATGAATTGCTAAGTTGATGAATTAGTGGGTTGATTGGCTCTGAAGCCTCACAACTATCATTAACTGGAAAATATACAGTTATTAATAGGAAATTCGCCCAATATCTGAATTTAACTGGAAAACCTGTAGTTAATTACTCCTGATTTGCTCAAATTGGACAAAATGGTTAAAATCAACTGTATTTTTTCCATCTATTCTTCATGGGATCGGAAATTTCAACAATTTAACTACAGAAAATCCTTCTATTTTCCAGGAATGCTCATTCACTGCTACTATTTCCCTACAATTTCACTACTCTTACTCTACTCTTACTACATTCCTTCTCCTTCCTCGCCCCTCTCCTGCACCTTTCTTTCTAAATTCCTGCTACTCTCCTACTCCTTCATACTAATCTCCTGCTATCTCCTACTCCTTTCATTCTACTTTCCAGCTACCTTCCCGCTCTTCTTCTGCTCTGCTCCCCTCCCCGATTCTACTCTTCTGCTCTTCTCCACTTTCCACGACGCTGTACCTAACAACCTGCGGCGCTTCATCAAGCCTAGTTCATTTTAGGAAGAATCATGGATTGCTCGAAAAAAGGGATGGAGCAAATAACTGCCCGATCCCTTTCGCTTTCGTTTATGGAACCAATACAATATCATCCATTTGCAAAGAGGCGTTTACTGGTGCATTCAAATAAAAACCGATATCCAATTGCCCATTGCTCACCGTCACAGTTTGTGAAATCGTCTGATAAGAACTGTTCACTGAGATGTTCACATTCAACTGTGATCCACCATAATTACTTAGCTCCATTCTCGCTGTTGTCGGTGTGGTACTGCTTTGTAATTTGACCGCTGCACGTACCGTGTAAGTGCCATTAGGAACGGAGATGAGTTGATGAACGCTTTGTTGATAGGCGGAGGTGCCATTATAAAAATACATTTTTTGTGTACCGGAATTTACATCGCTGCCATCAACGCCGTAGGACGCCACTTGACCTGTTGGGTGCCATTCTATCCATTTCCAATCCGATCCACTTTCAAATCCACCGTTAATCACAGGATTCCGATTATTTAATTCAAGATAATCCAGGTTAAATGCGCCTGTATCGCTTGAACCACGCGTCATCGTGATCAAGTTTAACCCTTTGTTTAACGTCACGGTTTTATTGACAGTTCCCCATGTATCCCAATTCGTAAGGGTTGGAAGCGAGAACGTACCTGTCGAGATCTGCGTATTGTTGATATCGGTTACCTTGAAACTTCCCGTACTCGCACTACCAGTTGCATTGGCATAACGAATGCCCATGGTGTACGTCCCCGTCTGCTCCGCCTGAACGCCAATCACCACATTGGCGCCTGGATAACTGCCACTAAATTGATCAACAAAACCCATCCCTGAACGACTCGTATGATCATTATTGAAATGAGCACCCCCACGGTAAGTGCCAACTTCAGCCTCATACCGGTTGGTAAATAAGCTGGAAGCATTCGGACGAATCCGTATCATCGATACGTCATGGGGGTTCAGCGTCACACTGTGACTGGTTTTGGAACCAAGATCCGTATGATTCCAAATATCACGCACTTGTCCGCCACTCGCGAGTCCCAAACTACTCGCAAAATCAATGGATTTGGTCACTGCTGAATCCGAACGGTTGAATAACGCGACGATCCAATCGCCATTCGCCGTTTGCCCAAGCCAGCGCTCAGAATCGCGGCTTCCCGTGTCGGGCTGCCCGCTAACGGATGGCTCAAACGGGTTCCCATTGTTGAATACTGGCTTTCCAACGAACCCTTCCTTTTTCAAAGCAAGAATTTCCTTGTTCGTGTAATAAGATAAGTTCGTCCCGATCGTATCATACTGATCTGCCGCTGCAAGTGGCGAGCCTGCCATCGTAAATAACGATACGACGCTTCTCTTCTCATTATCCGCATAAGTGCCGCTAAAGGTGCTGAATCGCAAGAAGTCTCCGTCTAATGTCAGTCCACCTCGACCTGCGATGTCAGCAAATGCCGTAAACCCTTGGAACGGATTGGCCCATTGGCTAAAGCCAGAATTCCAAGTTTGACGCTCATCTCCGAAACTCCCACGATTAAGCCACGTCCAACCACCATTGGCTGTATCCGTATCAATCCGCATCAAGTCGCCGTATTTCAGCTCATTGCTGGCATGATTGAACGAGTTTGGCATCACCAAGCTAAGCTCCATATTATCTCCGGCTGCTTCATGCATCCACTGCAGGGCAGTCGCGTAATTCGTCGTTCCGAACGAAGGCGATCCAACCGGTGCCCCCGCAGCAGCACCTGATTCGTACCACGACAAGAAATCAATACGCAGGAAGCGGATCCCCATATTTTTAAAATAGTTCACATAGCCTTGGATATATTCTTTCGCTCCTGTTTTGGTTACATCAACCCAACCGCTAGACGCGATACTGGATAAGGCGATGTTGGTTCCTACAACCTTTTTGTTCGGATCCGCTGCAGCATTGCCCTCGATCCAGAGTGGGTTATAGTACACACCCATGTCCAACCCTTTGGTGCTCGCATAGTTCACCCAATAGGCCCAATCATGGGACCACGCATCATTATATTTGAGCAAATAACCGTTCGCATTGGTCTGCGTAGCACCATAAATCCAGCCATCGGTCGTTACCATGTTATAACCATGAGGAAGCAAGGTACTGGACACCCAATCAATGTTATCCTTCCATCTCGTTTCGGAAATAGGTGCATCATTGACAAACGAATTTTCATAAGCCGTCCAATACAGCGGGTAAAGTGAGGTCCCTTTTCGCGTACTCAAACTGTCCCTCGCATACGCCCCATTCGGCAGCAGCATACCGATGATCGCAATCATAACACCTAACACAAACGTTACCTTCCATGCCCTCATGCCAAGTTTCATTAATTTAATTCCCTCCCTAACGATTATGTGTCACTTCGTGTTTCAATCATAATAGGTGCAACATGAATGGCTAATTTGCCATCCTTCACTACAACATCGTTGCCATACAACAAATTGTGATACACACCATCTGCAAGTGGAACTGCTACTTCGGCAGGTTTCCCTTTACAACTGAATACGCCAATCAGTCTCTCCTCTCCCCAAGTATGCGTGCCCACCAATATATCACTCTCATCTAAGGCTGTTAGATGGTAACGGCTATTCGCGAAGATCTCTTTGCTTTTGATCGAATAAAGCGCTTTCAGTGATTCCGAAATATCTCGCCCCGTATCCCAATTCACCGTATCTCGATTAAATAAGTCCGGTCGGAAATCGTTCTCGTATTCTTGCCCCGCATAGAGCAAGGTCATCCCTTTTTGAAAATAAATGAACGCCGTCCAATGGATGAGTGACAGGCCATCAGGAATGATGTCTTTCGCCCGAGCTTGGTCGTGATTCTCTAAATAGCGAAGCTTGATATAGTTGTCCGGGTAGATGAACTCCTGCATATTCACTCGGAGCGCATACGCACTAAGCGTGTTAGCACCGGTTAAGTACCCTCGGAAGTATTCGAAAACATCATAGTCATAGCAAATATCAAAAGCCTGGAAAATCTCCGAATCCGACAAGCTGACCATGCCTCTTGCCCGATTATCCATGATAAAAGCTGGCTCAACGGACTCGCTTAGCCACAGACAATCTGGATTGATCTTCGCCACCTCTTCTCGCGCGCGCAGCCAGAAATCTAGCGGCACTAGCGGCGCTACATCACATCGAAAGCCATCAACGATTTCTGCCCACATTTTAAGCGTATCAATCTGATACTCCCATAAAGCAAGATGGCTGTAATCTAAATCGATAATATCTTTCCAATCGCCGATCCGATTGTACATTCGTCCCTCGGCATTCCGATAGAAATACTCAGGATGATGATGCGCTAACCACGAGTCTGGCGAAGTATGATTGTAGACCACATCAATGAGGCATTTCATCCCTTTGTCATGAATGGCTTGCACTAAACTTTTGAAATCTGCCAAGGTACCAAACTCTGGATTAACCTCCCGATAGTTCTGAATCGCATAAGGCGAGCCAAGTTCGCCAATTCGAGCCTGCTGACCAGTCGGATGAATGGGGAGAATCCAAATCCAATCTACCCCTAACGCCTGAATTCGATCCAAGTCTTCCTCAACCGCTCCAAACGTTCCTTGTTCACTATAATTCCGGATATAAATGGCATACATCACTTGATTTCTTAAACTTTTCGGCGTATCTTTGGCCATCTGCGCTGCTCCTATCCGCGTATGAATTTGACTTATTTGCTTAGTAGAAAGGGGCTATCCAGGAAAACAACCCTTCTAGCCCCAATTGTCCCCCTACTTTTTCTTCGTTTTCAACCATTCGTCCAATTGACGCTGCTTCTCTGCAATGACTTTGTTTACACCAGCTGCCTCTAACTTTTGCAAATATTGCGGTATCGTTTTCTCCGGATCCAACGAGCCCGTTGCCACGATCCCTGAATATTGCTGACTAGCATTATTGATCGCTGTAATTTCGTTTTTAACAGAATCCGGGTTAAATACAAAGCCTAGTGCAGGCGATTTTTCAGCGGAGTCATTAAACTTCTTGTAGAGATCCCAAAGCTTCGGATCCTCGCCTTTCCACAAGTACGTGTTCATTTGATTCCCGAACATCCAGGACTGGTTCAAGTTGTAGCCAGAAGTTGCCGCCGTAACGCCAGTTGGATAATCAATCGAACCATCAGCACCTTTGACGAAATGCTTGCCTTCAAGGCCCCAATTAAGCATATTAATCAGCGTTTTATCCGTAAATAAAAGGTTGATAAACATCATCGCTCGCTGCGGATCGGCGCTCGTCGTTGGAATCGCCAACATGGAGCTTGTTGTATCCCCTGTGGTCATGAATGGCTTTGTTAGCTCAATCGCAACCATCGGCGTCCCCGTATTCCGTGATTCTTGGAGTTCAATCCCCGGCTTCATCGCAACCGCATAGGAGAACGCTTTACCCGATTTCACCGCATTAGCTACCCCATCATTGCGTGATGCTGCATCCTTATTGACATACCCCGCTTCAAACCACTGCCGCATGAGCTTCGCAAGATCCATATACGCTGGTGTACCGATCATGTTGACCACTTTCAGATCCGTCGTTCCGCGAACCAAGCCACCAGGGCCGTCACCTAACGAGTCAAAAGGTAACATTTGCGTCACCGGCGAGTTGCCCGCTTCGGCTTGGAGAGGCGTCATCCCCGGCTCATTTTGCTTGATTTTTTCAAAAACTGGACCAAAATCCTTCAACTCTTTGAGCTGCGTCACATCAATCTTGTATTTCTCCACCAAATCTTTCCGCATCACAATACCTCTGGTAGAGGCAAATTCCTTATTCGTGACTGCGCCGTACACTTTCCCATTAATCTTCCCACCCTCAACGACAGCTGGGTCAATGATGGATTTAATGCCTTGCCCATTCGAGTTGATTAGATCGTCTAGTGCAATCACTTGTCCTTTGGCTACTTGCTGCCCAAGTCCCATCCAGGAAGACGTCCACATGACATCTAACTGTTCATTCGAGGCAAACATCAGGTTCGTCTTATCATTCCAAGCTCCCCAATCGATCGGACGAAGCTCGATGGTGGCATTTATTTTGTCCTTCAAATATTTACTCATCTCTTCGTTCACCGCTGCCAAATCTTTCGGTGTACTTCCGGGAAACGCCATAACGAGCTTATAAGGCTTTAAACTATTTGCTTTCTCTGTTGCCGCACTTGTTGGTACTGGTGAATTGCTCACAGATGCCGTTTCATTACTTTTCGAACAAGCAGCAAGTGATAGTGACAAGACCATCGTAACCGCCAACATGATCGTTCCAAGTCTCTTTTTCATGTTAAACCCTCCCGTAATTTCATTATCTATGGTAATCGGACTTCTGTCGAACCCCTATTGGCACTCAACATACACCGTTCAACCCTTGATCGAACCGATCGTTAAACCTTTGACGAAATACTTCTGAAAGAAAGGATAGGCCAGAATAATGGGACCCACGCCGATAATGGCCATCGCCATGCGCATCGTCTCTTGAGGAATCATATCCATGAGTGATGCGGTACTCGCGTTCTGCGATTTCTGTGATAAGAACTGAATGTTCAAAAGCGACATATTCAGCAAGTATTGCAAGCTGTAGAATTTCGCTTTGGATAGAAACACCAAGCTATTAAACCAATCATTCCAATAAGCGAGTGTATTAAACAGTCCAATGGTTGCGAACACTGGCTTAGATAGGGGAATTACAAATTGTGCAAAGATCCGTAGTTCACCCGCTCCGTCAATATAAGCTGACTCGATTAAAGCTGGAGGAATCGTTGTCGCGAAAAAGGTGCGCATGATCAGGACATTGAATCCGTTTAGCAATAAATTCGGTATGATTAAGGCCCAAATTGTATCTCTCAAATCCCATACCGTTGAATACACGAGATACCATGACACCAAGCCGCCGTTAAATAAAATGGTAAAGAAGATGAAGAACGAAAGCGCGGTTTTGAGCGGCAGCTCGCCACGAGATAGTGGGTAAGCCAGCATGGAAGTGACAAGTAAGCTCAGCACCAAACCAATCAAGGTCACGGCAATCGTGACACCATAAGAACGAAGAATTACACCTGGATCCGATATAAAAAGATAACGGTACGCATCCATACTCCATTGGGCTGGAAAAAATGAGTAACCATTGGCTAAGATAGCCTTTTCATCCGTAAACGATGCAATCAGCACCAGTACGAAGGGGATGATCATCCCGAAGGACAGCAAGCTGAACAGGAGATGAATAACCCATGAATCTTTTTTCTTATTTCCCATATGCCATGCCACCTTCAAAATAATGAGTTATCTCGGCTGACTTTTCGCACAACAAAGTTTGAAAATAACACCAAGGCAAAACCTACGACAGATTGGTACAAGCCAGCGGCGGAGGCCATGGATATATCACCAAGCTGCATGAGACCTCGATACACATAGGTATCGATCGTATTTGTGACGGGAAGCAATGCTCCCGAATTCATGGGTACCTGGTAGAACAGGCCAAAATCAGAGTAAAAGATTCTACCAACGGCTAGCAGTGTCATAATTGTCATAATCGGAATTAATAATGGCAAAGTGATGTGCCGAATCTGCATCCATTTGGACGCGCCGTCAATCTCCGCTGCCTCGTAATACTCTTGGTCAATCCCAACAATGGCGGCGATGTAGACGACGCTCGAATAGCCAATGGTTTTCCACACATTCACGATAATTAAAATGAACGGCCAATATTTCGGCTCCATATACCAATAAATCGGATCGATATGGAAGAGTGGCAGAATCGTTTTATTAAGGAAACCATATTCCGGACTCAATAAGCCAAACAGCAGATACGCCACAATGACCATGGAGATAAAATAAGGCAGCAGCAAGGCACTCTGATAAAACTTGCCTATTTTGGCGCGAACTTCATTGAGCAGGATCGCCACCGTGACCGATGACACTAAACCGATGATAATAAACGCTACATTGTATAGAATTGTATTCCGGGTAATAACTAGGGCATCCGAGGTCGCAAATAAGTAAGTGAAATTGTGAAAACCAACCCAGTCGCTATGCCATATGCCTTTGGTGAAATTGATGTTTTTGAATGCAATGATGACACCTAACATCGGTACATAGTTATTCAGTATTAAATACAGTAAACCCGGCAGCATAAGCAGGTACAGGTACCGATATTGCTTCATTTTTTTCCACAAAACCCATTTGGCTGATGCTCTACTAGACTTGATGACTGGCTGTGATGGATTAACTGTTGCCTCTTGTGACTTCATTGTCGACTGCCCCTCCTGTCTGACTTTCTGACTGCCATTTCTATCTTTCTGATCCCTATATGGCCATTATATGATTTCTAGGAAATCTCCCCTACTACGTGAGTTACCAGTTGTATGCAACAATTGTTACGACTTATGGTATGTAAAAAAGCGAAGGCGCCTCAGCACCTCCGCTTTCATCTGCTATTCGTCACGGGCTCTCCGAAATTCTTGAGGCGTGACGTTATGGACTTTTTTGAACATTTTAGAAAAGTAAGAAAAATTATCATACCCGAGCGACATCGCGATGGAGCTAATGGTATCCTGTGTAGATGCCAGCAAATCCGAGGCTCGGTTCATGCGCTCATGCAGCATGTATTCGGTAATCGATGTGCCTGTTTTGAGTCGAAACAACCGGGATAAATACGATGGATTGAGATGAACCAACGCCGACAAATCGTCTCGCGTAATATCTTGGTTAATATGTTGATGAATGTAACTTTGAATTTGTAACACAATGCTATTTGCCTGCTGGTCTTCAGAACCCGGGTCTGTCAGCGACAAGACGGCCTTGATCATTCCCTCCATCCACATCTGTACATGCACCGAAGAACGCGTCACTTCCTGCGGGTCAGAGGCGACTCCTTGACGAGATAACGTATCTGGCGATATCCCTTTGCGCAGCAAAACATAATATACAACCTGTAAAACACCGTGGAACACCGTTGTCAACGCTTCTTTCCGTCCCTGATGATCACGGATCCAGTCATAGGTTTCCGCCATATATCCCTTGATCTGCTCCAAATTGCCGGACTCCAAACTTTCCGTCCATTTCAAAAAAGACATCTGCTCGCTCTGCGGCTGCTGGCTTACGTGTTCGGCATGCACAATGACTTGATGATGCCTTGTCACATTGCGAAACTCCATCTCCAGCAGTTCATGATAGCGTAAACTCATTTCAGCAATCGCAGATACATTGCCAATATAACAGGACACATGACAAAAGAAGTACTGCTGACAGGCTTCCATATAAGCCTCGCAACGAAGTTTCCAACTGTCACCCTTCTCTACATGATCACGCAAATAGATGATAATAATGAGATTGCCAAGCTCATCTTCAATGATATGTCCAGCTTGATCAGGGATGATAATCTCTTCTGCCGCTTTGCGAAGGGCGTAACCCATCAATTCTTCATCGTGCGCATTCAACGGTTTGGTCCATTCCTCTATACTCAATAGGATTAATCGCAAATGATCCTTCTCAGAAAGTGGCAAATCATACGCACGAATCGCTTGCTCCAATTTCTGCTGCTTCCAATCCCCCGTACCATTCATCACATCTCGCCAAAAGGTTTGAACCCATTCAGGCTTCTGCTCATGCCAAAGCTGGTAGTATTTCTTGAACGTTTCCGTCTGCGAGCTATGGTTCCGCTTGTCTTGAAGTTCCTTGAGATTTTTGGCGATGACCTCCTCCATCTCTTCATAAATGACAGGCTTCAGCATGTAATCCTTGCTTCCTAATTGCATCGCACGCTGCGCATACGAAAATTCGGCATGGCTCGTGAGGAAAACCGTCTTCAAATCTGGGAATTCCGTATTGGCCCATTCAAGCAATGACAAGCCATTCATAACAGGCATTTCAATATCGCAAATCATCACATCAATGGGATGCTCCTGTAAAATCTTCTTCGCTTGCTGCGCATTATAAGCCTCATGAACTTCGGCAATGGCCAAGTGTTCCCAGCCGATGCCATCAACAATTCCTTTTACCGCATATATTTCATCGTCAACGATGAGTACCTGATACATGTGAATCCCGCCTCTCTGGCTGCTCATATTCAACGGGCAATTTAAGCGTTACGATAGCGCCTCCACTGGAGCTATTATCAAACGTAATGAGCGTCTCTGACCGGAAGAACAATTTGCAGCGATGATGCACATTCCAAATCCCGATATGATCATCGAACTCATGCTGGAAATATTCACCTGATTGCAGCTTCGTTAGAATATCAGCGTGAAATCCCACTCCGTTATCGGATACTTGGATTACGAGATAATCAATACTCGCATGGTCTTGACGCTCTATCCCCATCGAAATATGAATTCGAAATGGCTCTTCATCCTTATACATGAAACCATGCTCCATCGCGTTTTCAATAAAGGGTTGAATCGTTAATGGCGGTATAGCATACACACTTAGACCTCGGTTCCGAACAATCTCATATTCGAAAGATTCGGGAAAGCGGACTTTCTGAATATCCAAATAGTTCTGAATATGATTTAGTTCTTCCTCTACCGAGACCGACGTAATATTCGTCCGAATCGTAAATCGCAAATGCTGAACAAGGAGAAGAATCAATTTGTGGACTAATGCAATATTTTTAACTTGCGCCAGATTATAGATGAGATTCAGACAATTCGTGAAAAAGTGGGGATGAATTTGGGCCTGCAGATGCTTGAGCTCGGCGCGATGCGTTTTGAGCTTTTCCTCATAAATACCGATCTTGAGGTTCTCGATTTCATCCGACATGGTATTGAATGTTTGATCAATATCGTTAAATTCACGTAATCGTGAAGGCTCGAGGCGTGTCATGAAGTTACCTTCACGAATGTTCCGCATTCCTTTGAGCAGACGATGTACCGGCAGTGTAATCGAACGTTGTAGATACAACAGAAATAGGATCAATATAATTGTAACTATGGCAGGCATGATATAAATAAACCATTGGAATAGCGGTAATTGCTGAAGCAAACTCTTAATTGGCAGAATAACAACTAGATGAATATCCGCCGCTTGCGATTGTTTGTTGACGATCATTACATTCGCCTTCGTACCTGCTACCCTCACCAAATTATAGGCATTTGCTTGCTCAGACAGTGCTTCTTCCAAATCTTTCCTTGCGAGCATGCCTTTCTCCGCATCGGTCTCGTGCGTGAGGATCATGCCATCCGAAGAAGCGATGACGACTCGCCCCTTATCACTCAGTTCCAATGTATGAAACGGGCTTAGGAATCGGTTCAAATCCACCCAAACGCCCATGTATGCGCCCTCATTTGATTTGATAATACGCAGCATGGCATACTCGCCGCCAAGATCCAGCACCGTCCATTGCTTCGTGAATGATTGAAGTTTGATGCTACTCGTCATTAATTCATTCAATTTCATGCGAATACGTTCTTTCGTTTCATAGCTTGTGCTCTGCTGAGCGGCTACAATGACTTCTCGAGCGTTCGCACTATACGCAAAAAAAGCATCCATATCCGCATAGTACGTTATATCTTGGGTCAATAGGTTAAACGTATTCACCTTGCCGTAGACGGCTTCTTCACTTCCACTTGGATAAGAGCCAAACGATTGCAGATCCGCATTCTGGAGAGATGTCTTTAACAGATATTTTTCAACTTCGGCTAGCTTCTGATCCATTTGCTTCATGTTCATCGTAACTAGGTTTTTATTCGAACCCGCTACCTGTTTCTGTACAACTTCGATCGCATACCAATTATTTAGGATCAGCAGCACAATGAGCGGGACCGTGACAAGTAGGAACCCAATGATCAATTGTGATCGCAAACTTGATTTCTTCATGGATGGGCACTCCTCAGCCTAGTGATATCTGTATTATATAATAATGTCCTAGTATAGCGAGATTAGAATGTTTGGTCTGCTACGATTGTGCTATGCGATATGCAACGATTGTGACTTCTGAAATGAGAAACTGCCACAGATCGGGGATCTGCGGCAGTTGGAGAGTACGTATGAATCTATCAGCTAGATTAGATGGAAAAAGTACATCTATTTCCGCGCTTTCTTCCATGTTTTATGAAATAACTGGAAAACATACAGCTAAAATCAAGCTTTCTCGGCAATTGTAGCAGAATCACCTAAAATTAGATGGAGGTTTTCCAGTTAAAATCGATTTTGAGTCCAATCGAGTTGAAAGAACTGGATATTTTCCATTTATTCACTCAACCTGATTAGTATTATCTAATAATCCTCAGCCAACATAGCGAACAACACGTGATCCTCACGTACGCCATTAATTTCCAACAACTTGCGAGCCAGTCCTTCTTGCTTGAATCCCGCTTTTTCCAAGACACGCATCGACCCCACATTTCGCGGCATGACACCAGCTTCTACACGCAGTAAGCCTATTTCTTTAAAAGCAAATTTCATGATTAGTTGAATTGCTTCTGTCATGTACCCTTTTCCATTGTGCGCCTGGTCCATGCTATAGCCGAGAATGCACTTCTGATGCGGCCCACGCTGCACCTCAAATAGCGAAATATCACCTATGAGTTGATCCGTTTCCGTTAGAAAAATGCCGAAAGCGTATCGCTTATCTTCTTCTCTTTGATTGATCCCGTTTTCAATGCTTTTTGCTTGTACGTCTCTTGTATAAAAAGATTCATTGCGCTTAGGACTTACTCCCTCGAATAATTCACGGTTGCGCAGCATGAGGTTCAGCATATCATCTGTGTCATTTGCATCCAGAAACCGAATATAGATTCTTCCATCATTGTCTTTCATGATTACCATCATCCTTTATCTCGAAGTCCTGTTATTATACGTCGGAATAAAGAATGGTTCAAATCACGCTATTTTTGTTTATGAAAATAGTGCTGCAATTGGTTAGCAAGCTCATCATCCGAAAGTGGATTCCGGTGTGTGTTCTCCAAGTAAATATATTTCTCCGTTTCTGGCATGAGATATTCTTTGTACCAGTGGAAAAAGTCTGGACTATCCCCCTGCATGCGCAGGAATCGGCGCAGTGTATCTACATTATTAATGGTACTTGCAATGTTCGTTAGCCAATCGGCTCGATAGAAATCTGCCCATTTGCCGTGCTCAGCCAAGCGAAGTGCTTGTAGGCCTCTGTCATAGCTCCACATAGATTGGGAAGCAAATACGAAGGCTTGCGCATACTGCTCACTTCTTGCAGCTGCATAGGAACGGCAGAGCCAGAGCAAGCCTTCCGAACCGGTCAGGTGAATGACGCCCGGCAACCACAAATGGTCAATAACTCGCTGTTTATCCTCACCATCCAACTTGCTCAGCAACTCCTCACATGCTTTGACCCACTTGGACCAAGATGCATGCCCCTCTTCACCTCGCTGCTCGAACCACGCTATTTGCTCAGCGAAACTACCTTCTCCCGTCGCCCACAGCATTCCGCGGTCCGCTTCACTTGTGCGCCCTTGCAGCCAATGACCGATCAATCTTCGCGCAGGATGATGATAAAACTCGTCTCCAGCCAAATCATCAGCATGAGGCCCATATGCAATGGAGGCATCTGTATACGTGCGATACAAATCGGCAATATCTTCCTGATGTGATGGGTAATAACGACTAACAAATGCGTGTAAATGAGTCTCCGTATCCATTATTCCTTGAAGCCACAGCTCACGAATGATATCTAACATATACACGTGCTGACGAATATTCCCGCAATTCAGCAGGAGATAATCGGTGCATCCCGCTTCAAAAGCGCTCTCCACTTCCTCCTTCACAAAGGCAGCCGAACCTTGAAACATCGTCAAATGATTCGACGCTTGAAGATCATGGAAGGTCACGTGGTAATAGATACCATGCCCACCACCATCATCGACAGAAGGCAGCGCTGGCATCCGCAAATTCAAATTCCCGTGCCGGCGCGAAACCATTTTGCCATACCCATTATCGGCCCAAATTTTGATCACATCGTGAGGCAATTCGATATAACCGTCTTTGTACAACTCGGCAATTTCACCGTATAACGCCACACAATAGACAGGGTTAACAACGGCTTCCTTAATCATCTCGTATTGGCGATAAATGACGCGGGAAATCATTTCCCCACGCTTTGTTGGCGTGTCAAACGATGGATCATTCTCCCAAAAAGGCTTATCCCCCTGCCCTCTGAATGAGAGTACCCACAGGATGTTCTGATCCTTTTGCTTCTCAATGGCTTCGAGCCATAGCTTTTCAAATAATTCTGGAGCCTCTTTGTAACTGGCTGATCTCCCTGTATATGCCCTTAGGAACATTTCTGCACCCAAAGGCTCCGCATGATGATGGGTTAACCAGAGCCCCATTTCTGCCGCAAGCTCCAAATGAATGCCTGTCTTCGGTAAATCCGTCCCTGGGATCACCATATTCCCACCGCAGCGAAGCAATGCTTCCAACACTGGCAACCATACTTCACGCGAAGGTGGGTAAGCCTCTTTCCATCCAATGAGACATACCTCATCGTTGACGAACCACCCTCTGAATCTAACTTTAGCAACGGGTGAGTCATACGGCTCGCTAATTACATCTATCGACGTGTATGTCTGTATCGACTGATCCATCCAAAACCAGAATGGATGAATCCCCAGAACCGTTTCACTCACATGCAAGATGCCATAAACGAGTCCCAAGTGATCATTAGCAACGATATGTAGCTGCGACTTCTCACCATCGTGCGCGTATCGCAGAGCAAAAGCTTCTGGATGCACCGCACAGCCATCATGCTCAGACGCATAACGAACGACGATCTCAGCCTCGGCTTGTTCATTCACTAAAATGGGCTCCGTACCGAGCACTTGCCTGATATCTCTCGTCAGCATATTCAAAGCATGGCGAACTGGCGTTGCCAAGTGATCTGGCGGGCAAATGGAAATTACCCCCTCCAGTCGTAACGTAGATTTACTATTCACATTTAAACCCATGTCTACACCCCTGACGAAGGAAAAAATCATGGCGCGTCCTAAGAAGCGACAACGCCATGATTCAATGCCATCTATTATTTTTTTACTGCTGTATCATACTCTTTAGCTTTTTTCATCAATTCTTCGTAAGCTTGATCCGCTGTTGCTTTGTCGAACATGACTTTCTCTACGATCGTTTTGTAATCTTTTTTAAAGTTACCCCAGCCTTGAGGTTCAGCGACGAATTTCTGTGCCGCCGGCCCTACTTTGTTAATAAAATCAACGGATGTTTTGTCGGACGCGCTGAAATTTGGTGCTAATGTCGTTACGATTTTCGCATTTCCTGGAATACCACGTGTTAATGATAATGTTTTCCCTGCTTCTTGGTCGTTAATGAACCAATCAACGAATTTCTTCGCTTCATCTTGTTGCTTGGATCCTGCATTCACACTCCAGAACATGCCTGGTTTCAACCAACCACCCGTTTGACCTGCTTTCGGAAGTGTTGTAAATCCAAAAGCGTCTGGTTTAAGACCATTGATTGCACCCACTTGATTGGAGAAAATGTGACGAGCAAGCGCTGTTCCATTGACCACACTATCCATTTTCGGATCAAGTTCTTTGTCTGTGACCGTAATATCAGCAGGTGTAACGATGCCTGCTTTACGCATTTCAGTTTGCTTATTCATATATTTAATCCAAGTATCTTTGTCAATGGATAGCTTGTTATCTGTAAAAGACTGCCCTTTGCCATGGCTTAGCTGATAAGCTGTATAGTCAACTAAATCTGAGCTTTGATCGACGAAAACGTATTTATCTTTCCCTAGCTTGGCTTTGGCATCTTGACCGAATTTATAATAGTCATCCCAAGTCCAATCCCAAGCTGGTGCTTTTAAGCCTAATTTCTCGATCACCGTTTTATCGTAAGCCATGCCAAGTGCGGCAGTTCCTAACGGCATTGCGAAGAGCTTGCCATTCACTTTACCTGATTCGATAAGCGCTTTATCCATATCTGCAACATTAATGCTGCCTAGATCAGCGACCAAATTACGTCCAACATACTCATTCAAGTAAGCAGCATCCATTTGGATAATGTCAGGGGCATTTTTCGCTGCGAACTGAACGCCGAGCTTATCGAAGTAGCCGTCCCAACCCGAGAATTCGCTTTCAAAAGTAATATTCGGATGTAGTGCCGTATATTGGGTTAGTGCCTTCTGAGTCGCATCATGACGTTCTTGCGCCCCCCACCAAGCAATACGCAATTTGACTGGAGTGGCCGGTTCCGCTTTAGTCGTGGCAGCTGCTGTTGGTTGAACCGAAGCTTTCGCTGGAGCTTCCTCCGTTTTGGATCCACAAGCTGACATGGATGCCACGACAACAAGTGATAATGCAGTAGTCATTAATTTTTTCTTCATTGTATAATTACCCCTCTCGCATATGTCGATCTCACACACTTATCGTATCGCTGAAAGCCTGAACGGTATAGGAGAGGATCGAACTGATTTCTTTCAGTTTTTGAAACAAGTGGGGAGATATTCTACTTTTTCAGCAAATCACTCGGGTTAATTCCGCAATATTTCTTGAAAAGCGTACTGAAATATGGCACATTTTGATATCCAACCTGCTCAGAGACTTCATAAATCAACAAATTCCCTTCTAAGAGAAGAGCCTTCGCTTTCTCAAGCCTGACACGAATAACATAGTTCATAAAGGTTTCCCCTGTCACCTTTTTAAACAACTGATTCAAATAATTTTTCGAGATAAATAACTGACCCGCCAACTCATCCATCGTAATGTCTTTCGCATAATGCTCATGAATGTAACCAAGCATAAAATCGACTGCCCCTTTATGTTTCTGGTTAATGGTTGGCTGTCGCTTAAGTCCTATGCTCTTCACCTTCGCTTGCAGGAAGCTCTCCACATCCGCACGATGAATAATCGTGTCCGTTGACGTAACTAACTCATTCTCATCCGTAGGGGTGATCGACATGTCAGCTTGTTGCGCTGCGTATTGCAGCAGCGTCCAAATTTCCGTAGCTAGGACGCGATAAAATAACTTGGGATCTCCGCCTTTCGCTGACGCCTCTTGCCGATGAATGAATCGCTGAATATGCGACCATAACTCTTCCTCACTGCTTTCCTGCAATGATTGGGACAGATAACGTACGAGATCCACCGCACCTTGTCCCTGTTCAAATGCTTGTAATGATTCGAAAGCAACGTCTGCTGACTCCTTCAAATTTTCCCATTTACTTATGCGTTCACCTACCGCCGCTTTCACCGTTAAGCCCAGATACCGCAGCATACTGCTTGTTAATGTCTCAATGAAGCGCGCAGATCTTTCAAGAGATTGCTCATCTGCTTCGCCCCGAGGAATATGTAGAACAAGTGCTGAATACGGCCCGAATAGCCAAATAAACGCCGATTCCGGCCATTCCTGCTGCGTCAGCTCCTTCGTGATATTGGACATGGCGAAGCGAAATAAATGCCAATCTGCCACCGAGATATCGGTAATTCGGTCTGTTTTCACCAATTCCAGCACGACTACCTGCTGATCATAGTCTGTCCAGTACGCTTCGACTGTAGGCAGTTTCATGTCAACCGCATTAGGCTGAAGAGTACCATTAAGCAGAGCTGCAAGCTGCTCATCGGCCATTTGTTTCTCATAGTTTTGCACAAAACGAACAAGCCTCTTCTTCTCCATTTTTTCCAGATAGAAATCTTCTAATTGACCAATCGTCCGAAATAAGACTTCACGAATCTGTTCAATCGTAATCGGTTTATTCAAATAATCATCAACATCCAGTCGAATCGCTTGCCTAGCATACTCAAAGTCGGTATAACCGCTATGAATAATAAATCTGCCCTGAAAGCCTTCCCCTCGCAGTTTCTCGATCATTTCAATTCCACTAATACCAGGCATATATAAGTCCGTAATGACGATATCGGGCTCTACTTCACGGATTAACACTAGTCCACTTTCACCGTCAATTGCCTCTCCCGCGAATTCAGCATCCAGCTCGGCCCAAGGTATGATATGTCGTAAACCTCGTAAAACCTGAAAATCATCATCCACGATGGCTATTTTCCACATAGTCGTTTACTCCCTTATGTTGTGAATATATTATTGGTCTGATAACGGGAATCGAATGTCCACTTGAACGCCGCCTTGCTCCCGATTACTCAGTTGTAAGCTATATTGATTGCCGAATAAGGCATCCAGTCTTTCCTTCACATTACGTAGTCCGTAGCCTCCGCGCTTCCTCGGCTTGTTCTGCCAGTTATCACTGAGCCCTTTTCCATTATCTGTAATGGTTACATATAAGTTATTCTCATCTCGATAGATATCTACACCGATCTCAGCTTCGGAAGCGCCATGAAAGCCATGCATAAAAGCATTTTCTACGAACGGCTGCAGAAAAATCTTCGGCATCAATGTAGTCTTACAACTTTCATCCACTGTGATGAGATACGACATTTTATCTTCCCAACGCACCTGCTGAAATTTCAAATAGTGTTCAATATGCGCGACTTCCTCTGTTACTGCCACCAGACTATTCGTATTCGATAGCGCTAAACGAAACATACTCGCTACTTGTGCGAGCATAGAGCTAATCTTATTCTGCCCCGCTTCAATCGCTGTCCAGTTAATCTGATCGAGGGTATTATATAGAAAATGAGGATTGATCATCATTTGCAAGGATTTCAGCTCGGCTGCCCTCTGCTGCACATGCTGCTCCCGCAGAGATTCATAGAGGTCCTCGATTCGTTGTGTTAATTTTCGATACCCATGAAATAACTTGCCGAACTCATTCTTATAGTCGGTAGGTAAACCTTGGTCTTCACCAGGCGAATATTGTCCCATGGCCCGAATCAATTGATTCATCGGTCTCATGAATCGATGCGATAGGAATAGAGTAAGTAGCAGCACGAGCACAATCGAGGTAGCCCCAAGAAGAAGGAAGAGCTTCGCCATGCTTTTACTGCCTTTGGTCATTTCACTCCAAGAGCTTGCCTCGAAGAGTGTCCACTGGGAATCTGGTGATTTGGCCCAAACGAAGAAATCATCATCCACCCGTAAGGAACCGCTTGGCTTATCCATCTCCCCTTTCAACGTGAGTGTCGCTTGCTGCAATTTGCTGCTGTTGCCAGCATGCGTAATTAGTCTGCCTGCTGCATCAAGTAACGCCATATTGGTCGTATCGTCTTCTGTTGAAATCAGATGACGAATGCTCGATACTTTAATGTTAAAAACCATTAAGCTGTAATACTGATTGCTATTATTGATGACTTTGCGGGCGAAGCTTATCACCGATTCTTCACGTCCATTGGACATGATTTTGTGCTCGCCAAGCCACGCGCTGTCCGTTTCTAGAATGCTGGGATACCAGGCTTCCTTATCTAATTGCGACATCTGGAAGAACGTAACAGGACCTTGGGTATCCGATGTGAACGGGTAATCGGAATAGACATGGATCGATTGCAGAATCGGCGTGCCGAAGACAAGATAGTTCAATTGACTCTGCAAATCCGTCTCGATTTGCAGGCGCTCATAAGCGTCCTTATCTCGCAAACGACCGTAAAGGAGATCGACGTTTTTGGCCGAGGTTCCCGAGGTCTGTTCAATACCAATTAAGCTTGTGCTCATTTTCTTGCTCAATTCATTCAACAAGCGTTGCTGATAAAAAGAGGTATTCGACGCAATCTCGCTTGAAGTCCCCGAATAACTAACGGCAATGATAATGCCGATCAACATGGCAATAATGACGGCTGAGCTGAAGAAATAAACCGCGATAATGCGATATGTTTTGAATGGATTTTGCAGCATATGTCTGCCCTCCGTATGATTCAAACTAAGCTCTTATGCAAAGAAAGCCGCGGCAAATGCAGCAGCTTTCCTAGTCATTTCTAAGCTTATCCTTTTAAAGCACCCGAAGCAATACCTTCGACGAAATGCTTCTGAGCGATGAAGAAAATGATCACGGCAGGCATAACAGAGACTAAAGACATGGCTAACATTTGCCCCCACGGCACCGTTCCCGCAGAATCTATGAACAGCTTCAATGCTAAGTTCACTGTGTATTTATCGACAGAATTGATATACAGTAATTGACCAAAGAAATCATCCCAATTCCAAAGGAAACAATAGATTGCGACAGTAACCAATGCAGGCTTGGTCAACGGGATAATGATGCGCCAATATATACCGAACCAAGAGCATCCATCTATTTTCGCAGACTCATCCAACTCTTTCGGTATGGAACGAATAAATTGCACAAGCAAATAGATGAAGAAGGGGCCTCCCACACCGCCTGCAAGCAAATGGGGGACATAGAAGGGTAAATACGTATTAATCCAATCAAATTTACTGAATAACACATACTGCGGTACGATTGTTACTTGTGTCGGAAGCATTAACGTCACAAGCAGAATGCCAAACCACAACTTACGAAGCGGGAAATCCAGGCGAGCAAAAGCAAAGGCAACAAGAGAACAAGATACGATACTTGTAAATAATACCCCCGAAATTAGCTGAAAGTTATTGATATAAAATACACTGAAATCATAGTTAGGAACCGACACCCAGCCTTCCGTGTAGTTAGCCCAGCGGAATGTTTCGGGAAATAAATTCGGTGAGCGCATCTCATCATTCGTTTTGAGCGAAGCACCTAGCCACCAGAAAACAGGATACATCATAATAAGGCTTGAAATTAGTAATAACAGATGGGTCAAACCTTGGCGTCTTGCCATCATTTCCCCTTCCCTCCTTGCGTCTCATAGTAAACCCAGTATTTAGAGGTTGCGAAAATAAGTGCAGTTACCGCTGCTATAATGACCAGTAGAATCCAAGCTAGCGCGGAGGCATAACCCATTTGAAACTTCGAGAACGCTCGCTCATACAAGTACATGACGTACACATAGGTTGAATTCACAGGTCCCCCATTGGTAATGATAAATGCCTGCGTAAACATCTGGAAGGAATTAATCGTTGATTGCACAAAGTTGAACAAAATGATCGGGGACAACATCGGCAGTGTGATCGTGAAAAATTGCCGTACCTTGCTAGCGCCATCCACGGAGGAGGCTTCATACAAATCCATTGGAATTTGTTTAAGTCCTGCAAGGAAAATAATCATCGCCGATCCAAATTGCCATGCAATTAGAAGTACTAGTGTCCCCAAAGCAGTGTCGGGGTCAGCAATCCATGACTTCCCTTGAATGCCGACAAGCGCTAGGGCTTGGTTAATAAAGCCGTCTTTGCTGAAAATATTTTTCCACAGAATCGAAACTGCGATACTCGTTCCAATTAATGATGGGAAGTAGATCATCGTCCGATAGAAGGAGATCCCTCTTATTTTCTTATTCAGCAGCATCGCCACCAATAGCGCAGTAACGAGCTTCAGCGGTACGGAGAATACGACGAATAGCAAAGTTACCTTGATTGACTCGCGGAAGGTATCATCCTCCATCACGATATGCTTGTAGTTCTGTGTTCCTAGCCAATGCGGTGCATCCAGCAAGGAGTAATCCGTAAACGAGTAATACAAGGACATCAGGATTGGCCCTAGTGTTAACAGGAAAAACCCAATCAGCCACGGGGATAAAAAGAGGTAACCGGCTACGGGAGATTCCCATCGGCTCAGAAACGGGATTTTCTTTTTCTTCGGTTTTGCAAGCAAACGGCCTGTTTGCTCCACGGTGCTTTCCATTGATCATTCCACTCCCTGTTCAAAGCGCTACGAGATTCGCTTGTTATCTTATAGGTTTATTATAAAAGGCATCCCAAGTTAGTTACATTGCGCATCGAATGAAGTTCTTTCACTATTTCACAGTAAAAACGTCTACGCCGTCTTCTTGGACTGTGGTATTCTTTTACGTTCCCAGGCTGGGTTGCTTTCGGGCATTAACTGGATTTTCTACATCTAAATTCGCTCGAAATGTCCCGTTTGGCGAAATTGGCCTGAAATAACGGGAGGAAATCCAGTTAGTTTGCGAAATGCCGTGTTTTCGCTTGAATTAGCTGCAGGAAATCCAGTTATTCGCTTAGCACTGTGGCTAGCGCTAATGCTTGTGCCTATACCAGCACGTGCAGCAACGCCTAACGCCATAACTCACGCTGATAACATTGAAATAAGGAGAAGCTGATTTAAATTCTAGTGTGTAAAAAAAAGAAGACCCAGAGCACTGTCGCTCTGGGTCTTGCCTTTATACGATTAATTATTCACGATAATGCGATGAATCAGAACGGCAGCTTGTGCACGGGAGAGGTTCTGCTTGGGATGAATGCCTGTCTCATCACCTTGAACAAAGCCATTAGCGGTAAGGGCAGCAATGCTACCTATGGCATAATCAGAAATGTCAGAAGCATCTTTATAGTCTAGTTTTGCCCCTATTGAACTTGAACTACTAGCAAGCTGCTTGCTTACTTGGAGCGCTCGGGCAGTCAATACCATCGTATCCTCACGAGTGATCTGTTTATTCGGTTCAAAAAGGTTATTTCCAGTACCCGTTGTAATGCCATATGCCTTGGCATTGGTCAGCGCATTGAAATAATATGTACGGCTGTCAACATCCGTGAAGGTATCTGCAGTTCGCGCCGGAAGATCCAATGCACGCATGAGCAGAACCATGAAATCTGCTCGAGTAATGGAGCTTTGTGGGTCGAACTCGTGTACGTTTCTGCCTTCAATAACTCCCTTGGCCGCGAGTGTCTCAATTGAAGGTTGCGCCCACTTCACAAAAGCTAGATCAGTGAAAGCCGGGCTCTTATATATAATTGCATACTGACTAAAATGTTTAGTTGTAAACATGACTTGACCTGACTGTACGTCATAATGCCCATTCGGTACAGGGATCATCTGTCCTTGTGGATCGACATAAAAAACGGCGATGTGATCCGGATTCTGCTTTTCTTCGAGTGAAGGCAAATAAGGAATCTGAATCGTAACTGGCGCTTCTGGATTATGCCAAGCAATCGACTCTCCATTCGCTAGCAGCCCTATGTCATAAACAGGATGATTATCAATCGAGTTAGCTTTCGTTAAGCGAATTTCCACCATCTCGCCTAGATTATCAAGACCATTCAGCATTTGATCAGAGATTACAATAGTGCCTAGCTCCGATTGAAGCTTAAGTTGGAATGCGTGCTTATTCGCCTTCAACAGATGGGCTGGTAGCAGCATGCCAAATTGTTCTAGGGACGCGTTGGATTTCAAGTTAACAACGATCACCTTTTGGCCATTTGGATCATTTGATGTAGATTGAATAGCGCTTTCTAAGATAGCCTTCGTAATCATAGCAGTTCCTTGATCGTTCGACTGTAGCACAAGTTGGGACGGGTCTTTGGTCGTATTCTGTCCCGTGTCTGGCTCAGTCACAGGATCTGGATCTGGCGTTGGATCTGGACCAGGATCTGGTTTCGGATCTGGATCTGGATCTACAATTACTACCCGTTTGATCTCAAACGCATGCTCTGAAGCCGTCGCTTGAAATAAATCTCCCCGACCATTCGTTAAGTCAGATTTCGTTAATTTGACTACGGTTTCTCCTGAAGGAGCTGCATCTTTAACCTTCCAATTTACAACGAAGAGATCCGTATCAGGCTGGATAGCTTGAGTGACATCCGCCATCAACACTTTGATCGTAAGTGATCCCTCAGCTGTTTGATCACCCTGTATAATGTTCAATTGACTTGAGCTTGGAAGTGTGGATATCCACTGCAGCTTCGTCGAATCATAGTCGACTATGAGGTCAACCGAATACACGGCCGAGTACACACTGCTCGACACATTATTAATTTGGAACGTAGATTGCATTGATTGTCCTGGTATCGCTTCTGCGGCGCCTGTTAAAGATGCAATGGCTCCGTGTGCTTGCAAGAACAATGGGCCCACCAACGTAGTCTGTCCAACCGTCACAGTGACATTGCCCACCATCGATTCGTCATAGCCTGCTTTTTGAGCTGTAATCGTAAATTCTGTATCAGGTACCACGTCAGAGAAGGTAAATGTACCAGACGCATCTGTTATCGCAGTTCTTGACTCGCCAAGCTTAGTAAGCGTTACATTGGCACCATATACGAGATGGTTGCTTTGATCCATGACAGTTCCTGCTATTTGACCATAAGGACTATTCGCCCTGTTGACGGTAATCTCATACGTTCTGTTAGCAGTTCCATCAGGTGAAACCACATAAACAAGAATTAGATTTTGTCCTTCCAATAAAGAAATTGCTTCTGAAATTGCACCACTTAACACCGTTTTCCCATTGATCGTGATATCCGCTTGGCTGTTGCCTGCAGTCGGAACGAGTGTGATGTCATGAAGGTCATAGGGTACATTGATTTGATATAGCGTTATGTTCGGATCAAAATCAGGTGATAGTGTACCACCATTCACAAGTAGTCCTTGCAAAGATGCATCGACCTGAGCAGAGATCCGATGAATTGAAACGGTATATGTCGCCGTTGTCAGATTATCTTCTGCCCTTACAACAACGGGTATGTCCGTATCATCTCCAGTTAAAGCAATGGAATCGGAGCTATTACCACTTCCCACAGGTACACCGTTTACAAGAATTGATTTTACATTAGGAGAGCTAGCTAAAGGTGTCAGATTCACATACTCCACATCAGTCGGCACTTGTATCGCGTAATGTGTTTCATCCAGACGTGTTAATGTTCCTGCATCACTTGATAAATCCGCAAGGGTTGCGTCTGTCTTTGAGTAACCAATCCCTTGTGTGACGCGGATATTATCGATATACACGCTGCCATAATTGGTGCTGTTCGCATAAAAATCAATTTTCTTAATATCCGCCATGGCGATTCGGTATGGGGCACGGTCTACTATTTTAAGACCATCGATGTATAGATCGAAACTCTGCGCAGCCATGTCGATCACCATACGCATGTTATACCATTGGCCTACAACATACTTCATAAAATCAGTCGTCGTTGTACCTTTGTATCCCTTTATTGTCCCTTTATCAAAAGCAAAGCTAATGCCAGGGTTCGTTAGATTCGTACTGCCATACACATAGGGCAAGCTAATCCAGTTATTCCCGCTAACATACGTGTCTTTTCTTTTCAAATCAGCTTCAATGGTGACAATCCCTGTTAGTGGTGTAGCAAAAGTTTGCGACAAACTGGTGCTTCCAGAGTTGCTGCTTCTCGTTAAGAGGACACTTTTATCTGACACACTAGGGACTTCAGCGACCTCAACACTCCCTCCACTAGCGCTTACAGTCAAATTATTACCCGAGCTCAATGCTCCTGTCGAAAGGCTGTTAAATGTATGGTTGTATAGCACTTGCGGTTGTTTGCTCGATAGCAAGACTTTGCCAATATCTGTGAGACTCTCCGGTGTGATAGTCACATTCCCTTTGGATACAGGAAAGTAGCCTGCTTTCGAGAGCATAATTGTATAATTCTCACCGATTGGCACCTGATCTAATTGCAAAGCTCCTGCGCTATCCGTTGTTCCGCTAACAATTTCCTCACCTTCATACATGACTTTGGCAGAAACTCCCTCAAGAGCGGACATCTTCTCATCCAAAATGCTTCCGCGTAAACTGCCATAAGGACTTGTGGATGTAATAACAATGTCCAATGTCGTCATATTCGGTGGTTGAATAGCGATTGTCGAAGTTGTCGTCGTATAACCTGTTTTTTCAGTTTTAAGCTCCACCCCCGTAGCTAACGGTACATCCGCAATCACGAACGAGCCTTTCGCATCACTGGTTGCCGTATAACTCACCGTATTAACAACCATGGATACCTTCGCTCCAGCAACTGCTTTGCCAGAGCCATCCTTTACCTTTCCATTCACTGATTCTGTTGTGCTGCCTACTTCTGTGTAATATTCAAATGCCCCGATATCCGGGAGTCCGTTATACAGCGACTTACCTGCATAGTCTTTCAATCCGTTATTCGGCATCGCCATACCGGCATTAATCATCGCTGAACCTGACTTTGAACGAAAACCCAGCGCTGAATCTAACCTTGGCCCTGTTTCGATGGTTCCAGAGGGGCCAGCCACCGTGCTAACAAATTTAGGATCTACTTGAAGGGCTTTGGTATCGCTAGTAGGAATCATTAATCCCGTACCAAAATAATTGTTATTCTCGTAGAACGTTGTTCCACTTGTAGTTATCGTTGCTCCTGCACGTGTCGTGTACAGATTATTATTCCGAATGTTGTAGGTTGCTTCTAAGGATGTACCATAGCCATAGATCAAATAATTACTTTTATCATTATAAATGGTATTGTTGTACACCTCAGCTATCGCTTTCTTATCCGAGTGCAGATAAATGGGATATCTGGTGTTGCTTTTTATCACATTGTTACGAATCACGGTATCGCCAAATGAAAATTGGCAGATTAGAATGCCATCTCCATTATCATGAATATAATTATATTGAATGAGTATCTTTGTTGTCGCTTTATCCGGATCAATCCCATTGGAATCGGCTCCACCTGCTTTTTGCGTGGTCTCATAAACTTCATTGTGCTGCACGACGATATCATCTGCATAGTACATTTCAATCCCTGAGGTTCCTGCTTTATAGACCACATTATTTTCAACAAGTCCGCCTCTTATATCTGTCAAATACATCGCATTGCAGCCATATGCTGTATCTTTTTGCGTTATGTAATTGTCTCTAATAATAATATTGGTATGCGGGGTGAATTTCGGATCGGTCCCATTGGCACGCTCGCCCCAGCCCGTTGATACGGCGATGGTATTCCCATCCGCATCCTTCCCATCCCCTGTGTATTGCTTAAATGTAATACCCGCAAATGAAGTATTCGTAATTGTCGATTGTTCCACGATTACATCATTTATAACGGTCGCTTGACTAGGGGGACTAAATATATTCGGCACAGTTGTGTCAAATACGATGCCTCCTGTTTTTTTGGAGCCGTCCCAGCCTGTCTTAAAACGGATGCCTGGCTGTGGTGGAATTGGCTGTGTACCGCTAATCCAGTTAATTTGCCCCGTTACATCATGAACATCGACTGCTACGATACGGAAATAATCCAACGTTGTACTATTATCACCAGATATATGAATACCCCTGTAATCACCAAGGTTCTCACCTGGGGTTGCCGTTGCTGGCTTCGCATTGGAAACGTCTACATGATGAATCTCCCAATACTCCTGATTAAATAAACGTACCGCATCTTCTACTAACCCTTTCCCCTGTATGGCTGGCTTACTCCCGCTGCCATACTGATCAATGATAATCGGCTTGCCAGAGCTACCTGAGCCCTTAGGCCATAACTGACCTTCCCAAACTTCACCTGACTTAAGCAAAATCTGATCCCCAGGCTGAAACGTGGTAGCGTTTACTTTTTCAAGCGTTTGCCATGCTGAGCCTTCACTCGTACCTGTATGCGAATCATTACCTCCTGTCGCATCTACATAGTAGATCATTCCCGTGACAGGTGCCGCCTGAACACGAGATACCGGAAGCAGAGAACTTACCATTCCAATTACGAGTACAATGGCGAGGAATAAGGATGACCGTTTCAATCTTTTTGGCTGAAGCAACATGTGTGACCTCCTCTTAATTTCAATATGCCATATTATAAGATTGATTTTCCGTTCAAAACCAGTAGGTAAATGAACGATTCTCTTTCACTATTCCACGCATCCTGCATCACTTCGCACAAAAAATCCCAAATCGCCGTCTCCGGCAATTCGGGATTTCTAGAAGAACTATCCTTTATTTAATTGAATCGCTGAGAACACAAGATCAATAATTTCCCCACGTGCTTGATTTAAAAAACCTAATGAAGTTTGCTGTAGATTTTCAATCGAGATACACGATGTTAGAAGAATCTTTTCCGAGAATACATACATGGAAAGCTCGTAGGAAGAAGATACACGCTTAACAACTTCACTTATATTCGTGTTCTTGTATATCTCCGGAAGTTCAATCGCATACATTAAGCACAATGGTTCATTTTGCATCTGTGTCATCTGAAAAAATTCTTTATACATATTCGCCGTAAATGCGTTCCATCGATATCCAAATTGATAAAATGGCTCCTCCTCCCAATTTGGCTCGAATTGTGATTTTAATTCGAGAAATTGCTCGCGGTAGTAGTGGATTAGATTCATTGTTGTAGGGCCCTCGCAATTCCATAGCAAAGTTTGTTACTTCTCAATATTTTTATCTTACCGATGAATTGTTGTGAAACTTCTATTTCGAATTTTAGATAACCATGTTTTTTACTAATAATTAGCTAATGCTTAGCTCCTCAAGCATGTCAAAAAGAGGCGAGCTTTGCTCACCCCTTCTTCGACACCTATTCATTATTGTTGCCATTAATTACTAATATATTCCAGTTTAATCACTAACTTAATGGATTGCTTTGCTAATAAGTGTGGCATATGTCTGTGCACCAACTTCAGTTAAGTGTACGCCATCATTGACGAAGTACGCTCCCTTTCCTTTACTTGCAGAGTACCAGTCTACAACTGTCGCTGCTGGAAATTCCGTCGCTACTTTTTTAAGTGTGGCATTCACAGTGCCTTCCCAACTTCGAGGTACACGAGTGTTCACTAGTATTATCTGCTTCATTTCTCCAAGCGAAGCTAACAAGTCACGCAATTGGTTCGGGTTAAACGCCCCGTTCGAACCCAGCTCAATGATCACGCGATCGTTTAGTAATCCCTTAGACTTGAGTTCATTAATCGTTGACTGCGCTTGGACCATCTGTCTGCCAACTTTGCCATCTACCACAATGCCCGGAAATAACTCCTCAAGGAATGGCGCTGCATCCAAAATAACAGAATCACCAATAACGGTTATGCGTTTTTCCTTTTCATGCGCGGGATCGGCAGCAGGTACGACAGTCTTTTCCGCATTTTGTGTTCCTGACGGCACCGGTGTCGGGATAGACGGTGATGGCGGTTCTAGTACTGGTGTTGATTGAGTTTCCGTTACTGGTGATGTTACTGGTAATGTTGATGCCCCCGTTGATGCTCCGGTTGTTGATGTCACATTGACTGTCGATACTCCCTCCATAGCCGAAGACAGACTGTCTATTGATTTCTGAGCGGACAAATTATTCGAACAAGAAATGACAAATAATTGGATTGGCATCATGGTGATCACTACCAAATACCGGAATCGTGTTGGCGACCAGAAATTCATTTTCCAAAAGCACGGTTGAAATCCATTCCGTCGAAAAGGTTCCTCAATATAGGAAAATGAAAATGCGGCCAGAAGGAAACTTAGGACAACCTGCATGCCCATTTTGACCCAATTCGTTTCGCCAGTATCTATGGCAGAGCTAGTAAGAATAATGACTGGATAATGCCAAATATACAGACTGTATGATCGCTTGCCGATCCAACGTAATGGCTTACACCCCATGACTTTACTCAGTCGTGAAGCAGGATGAATAATGGCCACAATGACAATGGCCGACAACACTGAAAATAAAGCTAACCCACCGTAATAAAGAGACGCATCGTAGGCATCGCTTTTCCACATCATGAGCAAGATACCGACAAAGGCAGCCCCACCGATCCCGTTGAGCATCGAACTCGATCTACCGCTTGCCGCGTGTTTGGTTAACCTTCGACTCGGACATACAATTGCTAACGCTCCGCCAATGAGCAGCGCAAAAGCCCGTGTATCTGTCCCATAGTAAACACGACTCGGATCTACACCTGGTTGATACACCATAGCCATTACAAGCATAGAAGCCAGCGCACCCAATAACGTGAACAAAATGAGATAACCTCGGCGCTTCGCAACCTGCAGGACAATTGCTAGTAACAGTGGCCAAAGAAAGTAAAACTGTTCTTCAATCGCCAATGACCAAAGATGACCAATCGGAGATGGCGGACCGAAACTCTCAAAGTAGGATACATGATGAAAGATAAGCCACCAGTTATTGAAATAAAATAATACCGATATGAATTCATCCGCTAGTGGCATTAATCTTGAGCGATCTATGATTAGCAGCCACAAGCCAACGATCACAAGCATGAAGATCATAGCCGGCATGAGCCTTAGCATCCTCTTTTTCCAGAAATGCTTCAAATCAATTCGCCTTGTTGTTTGCCATTGCATAAGTAACTGATCAGTAATCAGATAACCTGATAATGTGAAGAATACCCCCACACCCAACAAACCTCCTGGAATCCATGAGCTATTCAAATGATAGACAATAACAACCAGCACCGACAGCGCTCGCAGCCCGTCTAATCCTGGCATGTAGTGCCTACCATCGCTGACACTGCTCACCATCAGCTTACTTACCGACTTATTTCCCATAAGATGCTTCCTCCTGCTGCTACAATAAACACTATAATCAGATATGAATAAGACGGTACGTTCTCAAGAAAAGTTTGAGCTTTTACACATAAAAACCAAAAAACGGATACGCTAATCGTTACTCTTCTCATTAAGCGGAAATAGTCTGTAGCGGATGATGGCAGAATAACTTGGGAGAAGAAAAAAAACGTTCATCCCGCTTGCAAAAATAGCAAGGGAAGAACGTTTCTCTTCTGTATTATATAGCTCTGCGTATGGCGTCCAACACACGATCTCCTTGAAATGGCTTGACAATGAAATCCTTGGCACCAGCCTGAATCGCTTGTACGACCATGCCTTGCTGCCCCATTGCTGAGCACATCACAATTTTCGCATTCGCATCTTTTTTCCTAATTTCCTTAACGGCTTCTACACCTTCCATCTCAGGCATTGTGATATCCATCGTAACGATATCTGGTTTAAGCTCCTGATATTTCTGGATAGCTACTCGTCCATTCTCCGCTTCACCAACAACTTCATGTCCGCCTTTAGTCAAAATATCCTTCAGCATCATTCGCATGAAAGCTGCATCATCAACGATTAAAATTTTTGCCATGATCTCTCACTCCTCTTATCACTGCTCTTTCAATAAAACGATACGGATATCGCCAACCGTCTGGATGGAAATGGGCAGCATCAGCTTGTTAGCCTGATTATCAAAATGGTGATTTTCCTCTAATAAAGACGGCGGCGTAATATCCAGTGCAACACCTTGTTCACCAAGGATCGTAGTGGTTCTGCCTGCAATGATGTTGGCAATTTCACTCACACAGCTGTCTAACATTTCACCTTCCATGTACATCCCAAAAATCGCTTCACTCATTCGGCTAAATACGACACGCTGCCCGTCTAAAATCATACAATATTCACTATTCGTGAAATTGATGGAGACGCCGATTTCATCCATACGGATCGGTTCATTACTTGTGCTAACTTCGGTTTGATCTAATGATTGTGGTAGCATGTTGCCAATTGATGCTCGGACACTATCCAGTAATAAATTTTGCAAATGCTGAGTCATGCTTTTCTCCCCTATCCAGTTGGTTGTAACCGGTTATAACTTCGCTCAATACACTCACTTTAGCCTATAAGTGTTAGTTATCTACACTCCTAAATGTTAAGGATGTGTGTGAATATGGAAAAAAACGGAGCACGCTTATCGCGGTGCTCCGTTTTTTCCATATTAAGACGCTAAGATAATTCATTTAATAATTGCTGGATAGCGGCGACATCTGATTTAAATTGTTCAACGGTGTTACCCATGACGAACTCCATTAGCATGTAACGGTCTTCTCGGCTGTCTATCTGTGCCAAGTACTGTGACCACTCGTGAATGCCTTCAGCAAATGGTCTGCGAATATCGCCTTCCCAATAATACGCATGGAGGTTTAAAAGCTTCTTACGCTCCGCTAATTCATGCAGTCCTTCACACCGCTCTTTCACGGAAAGCTCCGGTGTTGGCTGCCACAAGCAAAACAGATTGGCATGATCTGCCTCCTCCAGCAGCCGCATAGACGATTGATTCGTATCTGTTAATGTCCCTCTATGCCACTCAAGTGCAACTTTTATACCTTCTGCTGCAGCCATCTCAGCTATAAGTTTTGCTTCTTGTGCAATGCGAGCATAATAGTCTGATGATGCTGCCGAAGAGGGAACGGTTCCAGCCCATATGCGAATAAGCGGGGCGTGCAACGCTTTTGCAGCGATCAGGCTCTCTCGAAAAACTTGCTCAGGTTGTTGGTTCACAAGCAAACGAAAATAAGAACCATATGCGGCAATCTGCATACCGGAATCGATTGTCCTTGCGTACAGATTGTGAGCGCCAGCTGCATCCCCAGGTTGAACATGCGCGTTCTCTGACCATTCAATTGCTTTCAATCCGCAATGACTGCTCAATTCAAGAATTTCAATTGCTGATCTTTCACGAAATGTGACGGATACTAGTCCAGGTAAAATCATAGTTTATTCCTCTCACTTTAAACATAGTCTCAAATTACATAATTCCCTAAACGATTAGATTTGTAAAGAAAAAAAGACTCCAGTCACCCGAGTAGGAAGAGTGATTGTAGTCTTTTTTAAACTTGTGCCTATAACCAATGGTCTAGCGTTTGAAGCCTTGCAGTTGTTGTTCAGCAATTTGTACTAATCTTTTCGTGATTGTACCACCGATTGAACCAGCGTCGCGTGTAAGGAGATTTCCATTATAACCATTTGGTTGCAAGGCAATCCCTAATTCTTGAGCAACTTCATACTTCAATTGATTTAAAGCGGCTTTGGCCTGTGGAACTAGCAATGTGTTGTTGTTAGCCATTCGTAAATCACTCCTTCTCGTGGTGTACACTTAGGATGTGGAGTGTAAGGAAATCTTATACATTCTTTTTCTCATTTTTCATGTTTTAATGGAATGACGATGGAGAACGTAACTCCAGCCTCTTGCGTTGTGAAATCAATTTTCCCTTTATACCGTTCAATTAACTGCTTAATGATATGAAGTCCGAGACCTTTATTGTTCTTTCCTGTTTTGGTGGAGAAGCCTGATTCAAATATTCGTGTGTGGATGTCAGGAGTAACAGGATTACAAGAATTCTGCACCTGAATCGTGAGTTGATTGGCTTGAACGATGCCTTCTACACTGATTTTCCTTTCGTTGACAGGCAGCTCGATCGTCGCGTCAAACGCATTATCAATCAAATTACTTAATATGCGGACTAAGTCAGTCGTCTTAATCGTTGTCAACCGCAAATTTTCCATATTTTTAAAATCAACCTGCATGTCAATGTTATGCAATTCGGATTGTGCCAACTTCGCTTGGATAATTCCGCTTAATGCTGGAATATTAATTTCAACCGCTTTAATTTTGTTATCCATCATTTTCGCTTCTTGGATTAAAGGATCAATATAGTCCTGCAGACTTTCATATTTCTTCAATTTAATCATCCACGAGATGGTCGTAATATGGTTGATGATATCATGACGCTGTTCTTTGATCGACTGAACAATTGAATTAATATTCGCCAGATACACGTCTTGAACTGTTTTCACTGCTCCCTCATTCTTCTTCCGAGTAATCGAATACAGAATGATAATAACAACACAAACTAGAAGTGTGACAATGCTCATGAATATAAATACTTCACGAAACTGCTGATGCAATGTTTTTTCGATCTGCGTGTAATCGGTTGCAACCATAACCACTTTGGGTAAGTCATCACGCTTATACTTCAGATTGCTTGTGACCATCGGAGTAAAGCTCTTTAGAATATTCGTTCCATTAATCACAACATTGTAAAAAACCGTACTATTCTTAGTCAAAGCTTCCTTGATTTTACTCTCTTCAACGCCGTCTCTATACTTATAGCTTCCATTTAATACGAGTCGCTCTGAATACCAGCTGGCTCTATTATTAGGTGTTGGCGTTTTATCGAAGATCTTCTCCGGATTTAATACGCCGATTTCGATTAAATTTCCTTTGTTACTTTCGAGGAGTTCTTGGATACTGACATCCACCCCTACTTTTTCACGATAATTCTCAAGACTACTGGATACGTTTAAATAGGGATTAATAATATAATTGGTCGTTCCATCGTAATATTCTCCCCATTTCCTGATGTTCGCTTCATCCGTCGAAGCTGTATCAATGGGGCCGCTCCAGAAATTATCGAGGGTTAATCCCGTGCCAACATCTACACGTTTACGATCCGTTAATTGTAATTGGGCGGAATATACGATTCCCCACGTTTTCGAGCTTGCATTGATTTCTTTGGGATCCGAGGATCTTACTCCAATGAAGTCATCACCTTGCCTCTCGAATAACGTAATCCCGCCAATATTCAGCTCCTTCGCCAAGGCGACCAGTTGATCGTTCGTAACTTGGTGGAAATCAGGATGTAAGGACTTCTGAATAACAATTGAAGCGGTTCTTAGTTCATGTCCAAGCATTTCATCATAGGTTGCCTCTACTTCACTTTGCTTACCAAGTTCGGCAGAAATTGTAGAAGTAACGAGATTTATTTTCTCTTTTTGATGATTATTCAGAAGTATCTTGGAATGTTGAAAATACGTTAAATTCATACTTAATATGGCGATTAAGAAGATAAGAATCGTTTTTAATGGGAACTTGTCTAATGATGAAAACATGCTTACGATCTCCCTCAGCAGCATTTAGTAACCTTATTATAAAGCAATTTTGTCGAATTTTGCAGTTTTTTTAAAAAAATTGTCCATTGGTGTATTTTAGATAATCGAAAACGATTTTTAAAATCTCACTTGTTTCATTATACTGCCTTAACAGGGCAGATTTCTCAAATTTTTCTTGTGCTATATCCTCTTCTATTAGAAGCAACAACCACATGGAATACAACGCACTGAATATATGATACTCCGCAATGAAGCTGCCATGTGTGGGAGACTGCAGACTTTCGCGTACGGAGATATATTTAGTAAGAATAGCTAAACGTGAATCCTGCCCAATGACCAAGCGCCTGTATTGCGGGCTCGTAATGTCCATCAAAGAATATAAATCCCAGAATACACTGTTCGTATGTACGTACTCCCAATCGAAAATGAAGATTGTATGATTCACTTCACCGATGTTTAACGGATACAAATCGCCATGTGAAACGACGGTTTCCAAGTCAAGATGATCATAGCGTAGAATATTCTGATCAAAGTAGGCAATGTCATCATCAAGAAATCCCAATCTCTGGCATATTTGCCTCATTTGCACATCCTTAGACAAAATAAAGCTTTGAATTTCTTTCACTCTCGGAGAGTGCCCATCAAATTCTTCAGGCAGAAGCGATGTCGGCAAGAGATGCCAATAGGGAATGAACTCCGCCGTTTTTAGCATCATATCGCTGTTAAAGTTATGTTCCAATTCACCTAGATCTTCGAAAACCATCCATTCCTTTTCCGGTTCCAACTCTTGTGAATAGTAAAGAATCTTGGGGATGTGAACCTCAGGAATTCGAACGTGTACATTCTCTTGTAACCATACTTCCTTCCCCTTATTGGGATAATTCGTGAGTGGTTTATAAATAAAGCTTGTCGTGGTATCATCTGCCTGAATGTGAATCCGCTCAACTTTCTGACCATTACGACCCACGTAGATAACTTCTCTTACATGCGGAATATCGTCACGAACATGGCCAGATTCTAAGAAGATTTGGTTGTCCATAAGAACCATTATTTTCACCATCCTTGTCCTGCTTATCATCTATACTTCCCCTATCACATAGTTTAATGGGCATGATATCCATTAGAAAATATGATATATTTGGCATATAAAGTTAATTCATAGTCCCCATGGAGGCTTACTTATCATGTTACATGTACTTGTAGACGAAAATGATCAAACAGCGTGGTATCCGAATTATCTCAGTGGTTTGAAAAAAGGGCTTGAATCCGCGGGAGTCCCGTATATCTTTACCCCGGAACTGCCAAAAGACCCCAAACATCCCGTTCTCATAACACGCTTCACCCTATTTGATATGATCAAAGATGCCAATCCTGTTCCGCAGCATCTGTATATTCAAGAACATGACGTCTGGAACCCTTTTACGAACGTGTTAGACTTAGAGTCATTATGGATCTTCCAGCATCCTTCTCTGAAGGCCATTTTCTATACGAATCCCAGCATGGTGCCTTGGGGCAAACGTTGCCTGCCTCCTGGTTCACAAGTCGAAGTCATCGCGGCGGGATTTCCTTATGATCATGACTATGTGAACGCCACCTTGAATGGCATCCAACCTTCTAATGAGCGGGAGAAACTAATTGTTTTCCCAGGCCGTATGAATGAGTTCTATCAGCCTTATCTCTCCGTCCGCTTGGCGTTTGAATTTATGGAGTTAGGGTATCGCGTGGTCATAGCCTCACCTGTTACACCGTTGTCCCACTATCCTGTTGCCATGTGGAGAGAATTAGGCATTGAAGTGGGAAGGCTGCCGCATGCTGAGTACTATCAACTTTTATCAAAAGCAACAGCTGCCGTATCCGTGACGATTGGCGGCAGTCTCACCTTGGCGCTCTACGAAGCTCAGCTGCTAGGCGCTGCGCCAATTGCTCCCAAGGGTCGAGATGATTTGCCTCCATTCACCGAAATGTACAGCCCTCGATATGATCTTCTGCATCCAAGAGAAGCTATTGAAATGGTACAAAATAAAGTCCCTGTTACCATAGATACGCGCTGGTTCAGTATTGATGCCTATGTTCAAACTTTACTGGATACGATTTCCAATCGAATATGATGAGAAATAACGACCATCATTTCCTCCATATAGGAGAAATGATGGTCGTTTTCTTAGATGAGGCATCCTATTCCGCTTGTTTAGTTGACGTTTTGATAATAACAGTCGATTCCTTGACCCAACGCTCCGTCATCCGTGGAAATGCTTGTTCCATGAGCGCGATTTCTATACCTGGACTAGCCTTCTCCAGCGGTAAGAAGCCGGTGTCCTCCAACGCTAAGCATTGGAAAATATAATAGCTGCCGTTTTCCTCAATTGGGTTCGTTACGTCAGCTTCTCGTAACGTTTGAACGCTGCGCCACACGTCCGTTCCATTCATCGTGTCTTGCTTGGCTGTTTGTTCGTTAAATGCTCGCTGTTGCAGCACAAAATTCTTTCTGTTCTCCTGTTGAAGAAGCTTATCCGCATCCTCACCGCGTTTCAAGCCCTCCGCAATCGACTGAGCCGTACGAAATGCCTCATCCTTGGATAACTCTTTACCGAACGTTATCACAAACATATTCGTTTGAAGGCGGTTCGGTTTTTTGTATAGAGATAGATGTTCTTGGTAATACGCAGCAATCTCCTCTTGGGAGAAAGGTTTCTCTGCCATCATGTGATCTCGCAATTTAGCAAGGATATCGGCTACGAAAAAGTCATAATAGTGATCTTCCTCAACCGTTATAGGACCATAGACAACTTCGTTGTTCAAGGCTGCGTTCTTTCTTCTTATTTGCTCTGATTGCCATTTCGTCACGTAATCCGCGTACCGAACCGATTCGAGTAATCCTCTTCGCTGTGCCTCAAGAAGTTGCGCTTTCAATTGTATACTTTCATTTAACGCTAATTCACGTTTGTCTGCAACATTTTCTTCCAGATTGCCATCTGCATGAGAACGCAGCTTCTTCATCTGCCACTGGAGTTCCTGCTCCACGATGGACTCTCCATTTACCGTGGCAATCACCTCTTCATTGTCAATGGTTGTGACCTTTGCTTGCGCTTGAGTCAAATTCCACCACAGAATCCCTATGAAAGTAAACCCGATTAGGCAGGCCGCGAATAGCATGAGCCTAGGACTGCGCATCGAATGCCATGCACCTTTTCCATTACCTGCAACGGTTCGATGATAGATCGCTTTGTTCTTCATACCGCGGCTCCCTTCCATTCTTACTCCCTATCATTATTTAAAATCTAAGGCAGTAACAGCACATCACCAAATGCAGCCGTATTTGTCCAATTGTTACCAGTTCCGTTCCACATCGTCTGACTATCACGAGCGCCGCCATTACTGTCGTCGTTATTCGCAATATCAAACCCGAATTTCATACCCGCAGTTGGTGTTATACCTAAATTGCTCCAAGGAATAGCGGCTTCCAGGCTATATCCACCTGTGATTGGTGTTGTTTTGAACAACACACCTGTGAGATGACCAGCCTTCTCTGATCCTGTCAAATCGTTGTATCCAAACGCAAATTGACGATCGTAAGCATCGTACGTGAAATTTCGATTATGATTTGCATCGATATAAATGTCAAAGGAATCATCATCATAGATATTGGTAGAATCATTGAAGAGTGCAGGATCCGCTATGTTCACACCGACATATAAATAGGTGCTGTCCCACATGACACCGAACTGTGAACTTGTATAGGTGGCTCCGCTCACCGTTTTAGTAATCGGCGTTGTAATCTGCCAGTCTGTTTCCGTCAGATTGCCATCAATCGTTACGGGGGCAGCTGTATGAATGGCTGAAACGGCAGGCGGCGCCGATTTCGTCGTCACGGTCAAGGCGCTACCTCCAGATGAGTAATTCCATGCAGCATCTACAGCTTTTACATAGAAGACATACGTTGTGTTCGGCTGAAGACCAACGATAGATACAGAATTGGCAGAAGCCGGTGTAAGTGTGATGGCATTATAATCTTTATACACGTTATATCCCATCACACCGAAATTATCCACAGAGGAATTCCAGGTAAGTTTAACAGAAACATCAGTTACACTTGAGACAGTCACATTAACAGGAGTCGTTGGGTTTTGTGTATCGGTGTAGGAGGCATTGTATTCATTTGCTCCGATATCTGGACTGCTGCCGACAGGACCGCCCCAGAAATCTTGGCCGCCGTTGTTCGCAATTACTTTACCTGCATCAATAGCAGGTGAAGTCGCCTGTAAACGATAACCGCTTGTTGTTGCTCGACCATCCCCGCCTGAGGAGCTATTGACGAATTGTGGTGTACCGATCACACCATTCGCATCGGTTGGCGGCGTGAAGCCGTCATACAAATTGCTATCATAAATATGCGTAGATGGGAAATCGATGGGTCCGCCTCCTGAGATAGAAAAAATATTATTCTCGAATTTCGTGTTGTAATAGCTGCCTTCCCAAGACACAGATTTCAAACCTTGAATTTTAAAGCCGTTTCCACTGTTTTGAATGAAGGTGTTGTTATAGACATGTGTGGCTTCCTGATCAGCACTGGAAAACGTAGCGTCAGCCCAATGTAGATGGTTATCATTTTTACTAATGTTGTAGCGAACGATATTTTGCCCTCCGAATCTTCTCAAATCCCCCATACTCATGAAGAAACCGCCTGAGTTATCATGCGAATAATTGTATTGATACGTATGTGTGCCATACGTGTGAATATCACTGTCAAAGGCCGTTGAATCATTATCTGTACCTGATTGGAAATGTACTCTTGCTACTTCATTGTACTGAATCGTCGCATCCTTGGTCGCCCATGTCCATATGCCAGCGATCCAGCGATGATTCGTGCCATTCACCCCGATATCATAGCAAGCGTTATGTTCGATTAACACCCCATTGCCATAACCAACTACGATACAGTCCGCGCCTGTTCTTGCGATCGTATTGTTTTTAATTTGGACATTCGTATACCAGGACTGGAACGTCGTCACATCATTCCAATGTGTACCCGTGCCATTCGAGTAGAAGCCCATTGTTGTATTATCATGGATATTATTGTTTTCCACGACCAAATCGTTAAAGCTAGCCAGCGGAGATCCCGTCGGACCATCTTGTGTCATCACATAGATCGCTGCGTTCAGGTACATGTCGGTATCGCGGTTAGAGCTTCCCTTGACGTTGTGGATATTCAGATTTCTAAGATGAATACTATTTAAGAGGCCAGAACCTTTACCTACAACAAGAATTCCACTGCGTTTCGCAACCGTTGCTGCATCATTGGTGATTTCCAAATTTTGCACCGTGATATATTGGACATTGTAAAGATACACCGTTGAAGCTGCTCCCGCGCCATTCAGAACAGGATTAGACCCGCTTCCGTATTTATCAAAAATAATAGGTGAGCCGCTGCTGCCAGATCCATTTGGCTGTAAGGTCCCCGTCCACGAGGAGCCCGATTTGAAAAGCACTTTGTCTCCCGCACCAAAAGTCATGCTGTTAACCTTGGCTAATGTTTTCCATGGCGATGCTGCGCTTGTGCCGCTATTCCCATCATTTCCTCCATCGGAATCAACATAATAGGTTGTTGCAGCTGCTGATACAGAAGTAGGTGCAACAAGCAGCAATTGTGCCCCAAGCAGTGTCATAACAAGGACTAGTGAGAACAGTCGAGCCACGAATCGATTGCTAATCATTAGATTCATTCTTTCGCCTCCTATTGGATGTTAACTATAAAACTGAATTTAGCTTTATTGAAAGCGTTTTCATTCAGTGCAACAGAAATATCTTTTTTAATCCCCCCTCTCGATACTCCTCTGATATCTATCAGAGCCGCTTCCACCGGCAACCAACATTTCGAAACCGATGGAAGTAACCCTCTAGTCAATACGGCTATTTCACCTTACCTAATGCCGCTCGAACACTTCTTTCTAATGGTGAATAATTCACTTCGTCAGCTCTGTCCAGATTCATCCGTTCAAACAATGGTGTCGTTCGATTACACAGAAATCGTACCTTACCGCTATGATTCTGAGACGGAGCATGATAAAGGAAAGGATGACACAAGATAACATCGCCTGGCTCACCCGTAACTTCCTTTACTCTCAGCTTGAAACCATCTGAATCTGTCGTGAATTGATTCATAAACCGATCTATACGCGATTGATTCTCAGTTGCTGCAGGCGATAATCCAGTCAATTCGGCTAACCAAGGATGCTTCGCATTCAGCGTTTGAATCCCTTGGCCAAGGTCAATTCCCTCCGAGTAGTCTACAAGAAACTTGGCAACCACCTTATGCGATCCTTCCGCGACTAAGGTACCTCCTGCTTGTGAACCGATGTCAGAGAACAAGCACAAGCATAACAATCCTTGATCTGGACTATCCACAAAGTGATGGAAATGTTGACCATCCCAATGCCAACCATCCATAGGAACATCCCATGGCTTATCTCTTCCCATATGGAAGTTCACTGGCCACCATCCCCAAGTGGGGTAGTCGGCATCTTCTCCGTTATAAACAACGTGCTCCCGCCACCGCCCTTCGCCCACTAAATCTTCAATAGCATCGGCCATCCGTTGGGTATTGCAAATATCAAACTCAGGACCTTTGTACGAAACTTGGTGAAAAATAAGAGAGCGAATCCAGCTATCTGGATCATCGCGCTTTACGGCATAGGCTTCTTCAACCTTATTCCACAGGAAATCCTGACAAGCAAGCGCCTGCTCACGGCTAAATGCTTGCGTAACCTTAACCCATCCCCGCTCCTGAAATTGCTCTATTTCTTCCGTCGTCAGGACCTTCGTTACCATTGTCTGTACTCACTTCTTTCCTTTTGTTTTAACCCACTCATCAATCTGCTTCTGCTGCTCCGCATATACTTTTTCTTGACCAACCGATTTCGCCTTTTCGATGTATTTCGGAAGAATCTCATTCGGGTCAAGCGTACCCGTAACAAGTCCAGGTTCAAATTCCTTTTTCACATTGGTGATGGCGGCCATTTCATTCTTCACACTAGACTGATCGAAATTATAGCCTAGCAACCTGGAGGTTTCTGCCTTTTCATTGAACGATTTAAATTTATCCCATTTCGCTGGGTCTTCATTCGCCCAGAGATAATCATTAAACTGATTACCGAACATGTACCCTTGGTTTAGGTTATAACCTGAGGTTTGCGCTGTTACACCTTTCGGGAAATCAATGACATCGTTCTTACCCTCTACCTTGGCATAATGTTTGCCTTCAATTCCAAATGCAAGCATATTCAACAGCTTCTTATCCGTGTAGAGCAAATTCAAAAACATCGCAGCACGTTCTGGGTCCTTGGATGTACGGGAAATAGAGACCATGGAACCAGTTGTGTCACTCGTCGCAATCAGAGGCTGCGTCAAAGGCACTTGCACCCAATCAACACCTATCGATGTGCTGACTTCCGCATCCTTCCCTGGCTTCAACCATTCGAAGAAGGAGAACGCTTTACCTGACTTCAGCCCGCTCATCATGTCGGTCAGCGTGGCAGCGTCTTTATTGACATAACCACCCAGATACCATTTCCGTGCCAAATCCAGTGATTTGCGATATTCCGCTGTTTCAAGCATGTTGACAACCTTAAAGTCCGTCGCATTTCGCATCAGATTTCCATCGAAATTAGCAACATTCAGTGTATATACAACATTGCTGTCTTTATTGATATAAAGCGGAGTTACCTTAGGTTCCTTCTCTTTGATCATCTGGAAAACAGGTTCCAGATCCGACATGGATTTAATTTGTGTAATATCAATCTTATATTTCTCCACTAAGTCCTTGCGCAGCATGATGCCACGTTGACTACCCAACTCCTTATTAACAGGAAGCGAGTAATTCTTGCCGTTAATTTTGGAGCCTTCCAGCAGAGCTGGATTAATAATTTTCTTCGCGTCGGGAGCAAATTTATCAATAAGTGCTGTCATATCAATCAGCGAACCCTGCTGAATTTTGGTCGTAAAGTTATCCCACGCCACTGTCCAAATCAAATCGAACGCATCGCTGGAAGCAAATTTCAAATTCATTTTGTCCTGCCAATCAGCCCAAGCTAACACATTCAATTCGAAAGTAGCATTGATCTTATCTTTTAAGTAATTGCTGATTTCCTCATTCACTAGCTTCAAATCGGCAGGCGCACCCGCTGCTGGAATGTACATGCTGAGTTTGTAAGGCGCAAGTGTTTTCGTTGTCGCTCCTGGTGTCATTTGTGCGGTTGTTGGTGCACTAGATGCTTTGTTGCCTTCACTCGAATTCGATGACGTACAGGCACTGAACAACAGTGACATCGATACTGCTGAAGCCAGTAGAGCTGGAATTGTGCTTCTTCTTGCCATATGAACCCTCCTATTTGTACAAATCATATATGCTAACCGGTTACATTCCGGAACTAGCCTTTAATCGCGCCTACAGTAAGCCCTTTAATGAAATACTTCTGGAACATCGGAAATGCGAGTACAATGGGTCCCATTCCCGTAATACACATAGCCATACGAACGGTCTCATTAGGTAGTTTGGCAATTTCAGATGAAATATTAATACTTCCACTTACTTGGGCATTTGCAGTCAAATACTGTAGGTTCCTCATTACCTTATACATCATATATTGCAAGTTCACGAGGTTATCGTTGTTGATGAACACCAAGCTATTAAACCAATCATTCCAATAACCAATGGTATAAAATAAACCCACCGTCGCAAGCACTGGCAGCGATAAGGGAAGAACGATACTGCGGAATATTTTCATCTCGCTTGCCCCATCTATACTGGCCGACTCGATTAATGAAGGGTGGATCGTCGTTTGAAAAAAGGTTCGCACCATAATGACGAAGAAAGCATTCATGAGATGATTCGGAATAATCAGAGCGAATAACGTATCCTTGATAGGAAACAACTTCGTATATACGAGGTACCAAGGTACCAGCCCGCCACTAAAGATCATCGTAAAAAAGATGAAGAAGGAGAAAAATCCACGAAAGTTGAAATCCATACGCGAGAGTGGGTAGGCGAACATGGCGGTCACCGTTAAACCCAATAAACTGCCTACCAATGTGACGAAAATAGAAATACTATATCCCTTAGCAATATGCGCAGCATCCTGCCACAAATATTGATAGGCGGCAAGACTAAAGGATTCCGGGATTAGCCTGTAACCATGCAGAGCGATGGCATTTTCATCCGAGAAAGAGACGGATAAGACAAGTAGAACTGGTATCAGGCTGAGCACACAATACAGGATAAAAGATACATTCAGTACCATACTTGCCGGTCTCGAGATGCTGTTCGGGTTTCGAGTACGCTGTGTGATCGGAGAAGCAGACGACTTTTTTTTCGTTTCCATAGCAATTGAATTCACGTTGAACCTCCTAGAATAGCGCATGTTCGCGATTTATTTTTCGAACAATGCTGTTCGCAACGACAACAACAACAAATCCTACCATGGATTGATATAAGCCAGCAGCGGAAGCCATTCCGATATCACCCAAATGAAGCAAAGCACGGTATACATACGTATCAATGACATTCGTTGTGCTATACAAGGCACCCGCATCCAACGGTACTTGATAGAATAAGCCGAAATCAGCATTTAGAATATGTCCGACAGCCAGTATCGTTAATATGATCATGATCGGCTTCAGCATCGGAATCGTTATCTTCGTGATTTGCTGCCATTTTGAAGCTCCGTCCATCAGAGCCGCATCATAATATTCACCGTCGATGCCAATAATGGCAGCTAGATAGATAATGCTTCCATAGCCAATATTTTTCCAAAGCTGCACGAGAGGAAGAATGTATGGCCACCATTTAGGCTCACTGTACCAAGCGATAGCCTCGAAGCCTAACGGCTCAAGAATAGCTTTATTGATGAACCCATACTCTTGATTCAGTAAGGAAAATCCAAGGTATCCTACGATGACCGCAGATAAAAAGTAAGGTAGGAATAAGACGCTCTGATACATTTTCGCCATAAATCGGCTTCGAAGCTCGTTAAGCGCAATGGCAACACCAACGCCGAAAATGAGATTTAATACGATAAAGGTTAAATTGTAAAGCAGTGTATTCCGTGTAATTAACCATGCATCTGTCGTTTGGAAGAGGAACTCGAAATTTTTGAACCCCACCCAAGGGCTTCTCAGAATACCATCGGCGTAATTAATGCTCTTAAAGGCAATTAATGTACCGAACATGGGCGCGTAGTTATTAATTAATAAATACAATGTCCCAGGAAGCAGCATCAACAGCAAGAATCGATCTTTGATAACTTTACGAAGAAACAATTTGAAACGTATTGCTTTGTACACGTGTGCCGCCTCTCTCTCCAGTTGAACTTTATATAGCTTAGTTTATCGCTGGAAGAGAATCTGAACTACGAAGTCAAATGACATTATTACTGCTTTTATGACTTGATTGAAATTAAAAAGACCGAAACAGGAAATCCATTCTGCTTCGGCCTTGCGTGATGTGCAGCTCCAAATCAAGAATGACTACCGTTCCCTGAATCGAGGTATAGACTTTGATAGCTCTTCCGATACTCTTGAGGCGTCATACCCGCGACACGTTTAAACATTTTGCTGAAATGAGAGAAATTCTCATAACCCAATTGCTCGCAGATATCACTAATTCGTGTGCGTGATTCAATGAGCAGCACTTTGGCTTGCTTCATTTTCTCAGCAATAATGTAATCCATCATGGATTGACCCGTCTCTTTTTTGAAAATTCGAGATAAATAAGCTGCATTGAGATGAACATAGGCGGCAATTTTCTCACGTGTCACACCATTCAAATCTTCCAAAATATACGCTTTAATCGTCTCAATTAAGGCGAGATTCTCCACGCCGCTCTCCGCCATTTGTCTCATAGCCGCCGAGAATAGTCGTTCCGCCCACGTTTGTAACTGGTTAAGGGAACGTGGTGGATTCTTCTCCTCACCCCGCCTGCCTTCAGGCAATAGCATTTTGACGGGCCAACCCTTTTTATGTGCAGCATGATAAATGAAATTTAGCAAGGAATGGTACACCGCACTAATAATCTCCGCGTCCACATCCGATTCACGAAGTTCCGTAAACAAGGCCTGAAGTCGAGTTGTTAATTCCGTTCGTTTACCGCTCTCGAATAACTTGATCCATTCCTCCCACGCGATGGGAATAGCGAATTGCCGAACATTCATTGGTTTCTGCACCTCGCTATCAACGAGTCGAATGATACTCTGACCAGATACATGCTCATGCTCCTTGTCAATTAACTCATATACCGTTTGCGAAATATTGGAAAGCACCGTAGGTTTGCCAATAAAACAAGATACGGTGCCATACAAATAAAGGGAGCAGGCATGGGCATATGCTTCACAAGCTTTTTCCCATTCCTGCCATGGTAAGCCCCCTTTGTCCTCATTCACATAACATAATACAAGGTTCAACCCGCTTCGATCTTGAATGACGGTTCCGGTTTGACCTCCCAGCAACATCTCGCTAGCTACATTCCGCAGCGCGTAATTCATAATCTCTTCATCGCGAAGTGTAAATTCTTTATGCCAACGTTCCACGCTGATTAATATTGGAACGATTGACGTTGTCAATGTCAGTGCTAATTCGGAGGCGACTAAAGATTGTTGTAGTTCATTTGCATCCATTCGAATTCGCTCGTCCAGTACATCCTGCCAAAACCGTTCGATTAATACAGGCTTCTGCTTTTCCCATATGGATGTATATTTCTGAACATTGTCATTGTAGTGCTGCCATTCTCTCTCTTGCCTAACTTGACTCACTGCCTTTTCCACGACTTTGCGTAAATGATCTCTTTTCACAGGTTTCAGCAGATAATCAAAGCCTCCCAGCTGAATCGCTCTTTGGGCATAGGTAAAGTCTGCATGTCCCGTTAAGAAAATCGTAACCATGGTTGGCTCATAAAGGTTCACCCATTCTTGTAGCTCCAGTCCGTTCATCCCTGGCATTTCAATATCACATATGATGAGGTCAATGTTATGCTGTTGGATAAGCGACATCGCTTCATCTGAATCAGAGGCAGTGTAAATCGTCGTTACCCCCTCAGCTCCCCAATCAATCGCCTTATACAGTGCTTTCACGGTATATTCTTCGTCATCTACCATTAACAGATTAATCATGGGTATCCTCATCTCCTCTTCGTTGCTCGATCGGTACAGTTAGAATCACTACAGCCCCGCCAGAAGTCAGATTCTCAAAAGTGAATCTTGCCCCTTGCCCATATTTCAGTCTCAGCCTCTCTTGCACATTCCAGATTCCTAGATGCTTCACAGAACTGTTACCTGCGTAGCTGCCTTCTTGTAAAGCACGTAAGAGGTCAGTTGGAAATCCAGGACCATTATCGGCTACCCGAATGTCCATGCACATTGGATTCGTATCAGACTGTTTAATTGAGATATCTAATCGAAACACATGCCCTGGCTTTTTCATCCCGTGAACAACCGCATTTTCAACGAAGGGTTGAATACTTAGCGGTGGAAGAGGGATCTCCAAAAGCTTGTCAGAAATCTCACAGGTATAGAACATTTTGCTTGGGAAACGGAGCTTTTGAATTTCTAAATAGTCACGGATATGCACAGTTTCTTCTTCAATGGTCACATATTCTCGACTGCCTCGCATAATAAAGCGAAAATAATCAGCCAGATGCTCGGTCATTTTTTGAACTAATGCATTCTCCTCTAGCTCTGAAAGGCTGTAGATGAGATTGAGTGAATTCAAATAGAAATGCGGATTAATTTGCGCCTGAAGATGCTTATATTCAGCCTCTTTCTTCTTCAGTTGCTCTTCATACACATCCATTTTGAGATATCGTATCTGCGTGACCATTTTATTAAACGTATCCGTTAGAAATACAAATTCCTTGACATTCCCTGCAGCAATTCGAAACTCCAGATTACCGCGCATAATACTGCGCATCCCGTTCATTAATTCTTGGAGCGGTTTCTGCAGCACATTTTTCAGAAATAGGAAATACAAGATGAGTACCAACGTACCTGCAATCGGAATCATATAGATCATGCGTTGGAAAAACGTCAACCTTCGCAACAAATCCTGTTCTGGCAAAATAGCCGCCAATTCAAGTCCCGTTTCCTTCAATGGATACCCGATTAATAAATACGGCACTCCCTCATAACTCATTCGGAATGTCCCATCCCCTAACGGTTCCGAACCTTTGGCGCCTCGAGCGACCGCCATTTGCTCAGCAGGTATGGAACTATCGTTTATCGGTTCTCGGTTAACATCCAACAGCATGGCCATACCTTTATCTCCGAATCGAACATCACCTAACGGGGACAGGAACGTACCTACATTAACTACGGCACCAACAATGAGTTCTGGGCTAATTTTCTCAGTACGATATAAATATCTGTGATCCCCCTGCTTCGTCGACCTCCAGCTTTTGTTCGGATCGTCAGCGGTTTGGAGCATTTCTGTGCGAATCATACGATCCGATTCCGTTAGCAAGTGTTGATCTCTCGTAGCAAAAATGATATCATCCGTCGTTTTGGAGTATACAAAAAAGATATCGACCTCTCGAAATACATCTAAATTATTCGTGAACGATCTCATCGTTCGCTGCTTCGCAAAAAAGTAGTTACTCGAATCTATCGGAAATAGCGAAAGCGTTATCAAATCAGGGTATGAGGTATCACTCGTTATTAACCGGAGTAGATAATATGTCGCTTCCTGAAGTCCGCTATCCATCTGTAAACCGTGTGATTGCAATAAGGTGTAGTTGGTTTTGGACACTTCTTCACGCAGGATCTTCATCCCATAGGCGTTATTGTAATAGAGAAACAGAATGAGCGCTGCAGTAATAACGACAAATCCAAGCAATACTTTAAAAATTAAACTGACTCCGCGCAATCTGAATACCTCCCGCTCTGTACCAAATCCACCATTTGATTACATTTTCCAATAGCATCTTCGTATTTAGTTTATAGCAAATGCTTCCAAATGCAACTGGGAGAATAGGAGAATATTTTCGGTTTAGTTGACAAAAAAAACGTCCACTCCATCGGAGTGAACGTTTCGATTTTAACTCTAAACACTAAGGAAGAACATTTCCTGCGGCACGATAAATCTCATACCATTCTTGACGAGTCAACTGTATATCGCCAGCTTTGGCACAATCGATTAAACGATCCATATTCATTGTCCCTGTAACCGGCTGCATCCGTGCTGGGTGACGAAGAATCCATGCAATCGCTATCGTCGTATTGGAAACCTCGTATTTCGCTGCGATTTCATCAATCTTCAGATTCAACTCTGGGAACTTCTCGTTATCAAGGAATACACCTTCAAAGAACCCATATTGGAAAGGTGACCAAGGCTGAATCGTGATATCGTTCAAACGGCAGAAATCAAGAATGCCGCCATCACGGTCAACCGCGGAATCATTCAGCATATTGACATTGATACCATTCGAAATCATCGTTGCATTGGTGATGCTTAATTGTAATTGATTCGCTACAAGCGGCTGCTTAACCGATTTCTTCAGTAATTGAATTTGCAGAGGCGTCTGATTGGAAACACCGAAATGTCTGACTTTCCCCGAGCTTTCCAGTAGATCAAACGCTTCAGCGACTTCTTCAGGCTCTACCAAAGCATCTGGACGATGTAGAAGCAGGATATCTAAGTAATCCGTTCTGAGCCTTTTCAAAATATTATCAACCGATTCCAAAATATGCTCTTTGGAAAAGTCGAACATCCCTTTTCGAATGCCGCATTTGGATTGCAAAATGATCTTTTCTCGTACATTAGCGTTCATATGAATCGCATCGGCGAAAATTTCCTCACAAGTACCACCACCGTATATATCCGCATGGTCGAAGAAATTAGCTCCGATATCCATCGCACCTTGGACGAACCGTTCAGCTTCAAGCTTGTCCAGCGAGTTAATTCTCATACATCCTACTGCAATAACCGGAACTTCTAAGGGACTGGTTCCAAGCTTCATTGTTTTAATCATCCAATACATCCTCCTTTAAAACTGTTTCAATTCCTACATGCTCCTGATTTACCTCTCCCATTGTCACACATTGCACACTCATATTCAAGATTCGCGGTTCCTGGGAAGTAAGGCCTCCTACCCTAACACTCCGCAAGTCTCTATGTCCCTTGGCGCTTTCGATATTTCACTGGACTCATGCCAAATCTTCCTTTGAACAATTGATGAAAGTAACTCAGATTATAGAAATGGAGATCCATGGCTATATCCATCACGCTTTGGGAACTGTATGCGAGCATATTAGCAGCATAATTCAACCGAAGGCTATTAATAAAGTCCGTAGGCGTCATTTGAAAATACTTCTTAAACTCCCGACATACATGATGATGACTCTTGCCCGACAGTTCTACCATCCGTTCGGGACCCCCTACGAAATTATCTTTCTTAAACATCTCCCCATACACGTTAGTTAGCCACTCTGGTGCGTCGGATTCTCTAGCTTCTGTATATGTGGAGAAATATTGGGTCAAGCTGCCCACCAGAATCGACCTCAAACCTGTCTTGATCCCCTCTTTCTTCCCCACTGGCATCGCGGCGATCCGCTCGAATTGGTGTAGGAACTGTTTCCGCTCTGACTCTGATAGCAAATACAACGGTGGGTAAGGAGAAGCCAACAAGCGTTCTGGTTGATAACCTTTTCCTAGAAAATGAAGCAACGCATTCACGGTATCTACCGAATAAGCAATGTTAATATATTCGCATTCCTCTTCGGAACCGGCTAAACATACATGCACATCATCTGGCCGTATGAAAAGTAAGCTCCCTACAGGTAAATGTTGACTTGTCCCATCTGCAAAAGCATGTTTGAGCGTTCCCTTTAACACGCAATGAAGCTCGTAATATTCATGATTATGCAACATTCGAACATTGTTGCTTGTTTTATGGATGCGATAGTAAGCTTCGATTGCTGGATCAATGACCTGTTCTGCTGTAAAATGTCGGATCTGCATAGGTATAAACTCCCTTCGAAACAATCACGACTCGATATCAAAATAACACATGTTTGACATTCATACAACACAAGTATTTTCGCTTCTAAAATTGTATAGTGGAAAGCATAGATAACTGCTTTAAACCGCCTAGTGAAGGGAATTGAGTACCTATGAAACTTAGTTATAGCACCCTAGCAACACCAGATCTATCCGGTGTAGAGGCTATAAGGCTAGCGAGAATTCATGAGTTTGATGGCATAGACTTGCGCGTTTCTGAAATGTCCGGGGAGCTGACGCTTGATGCCTCGAAGGAGCAGCTGAGAGAGCTGAGCGATACGCTAAATGGTGAGGGTATAGCTTTAGCCAGTCTCTGGGCCTATAACGAATATGGGGGATCGGGTCCTGCCTCGTGGAATCAAATGGAAATGAGCCTGCTACGCCATATTGAGCTTGCGAATAAGCTGGGGGCAACCTCCATGCGAATCGGCCTTGGTAAGAAACCAAAGGATCAATCCGAAGCACTTATTTATCTTGCGCGACTGACCGAGGTGATACAAAAGGTCTTAGGCCAAACTTCGAATCAGTTAACACTGTTAATTCAGAATCACTATAACAATTTAAATATCCAGGAATGCGCCAAAATCATTCAGCATTGTGGGACTTCCAAGCTAGGGCTAATCGTATCTTCAGACCATTGCTGGCTACAAGGTGAAGATCCACAGACCGTTGGACTTGCAGCAACGGGAATAACGAAACAGTTCTATGTCGCTGATATTCAAATCCACGAGAACGGCTATGAAGATGTATTACCAGGGATGGGAGAAATCCCAATGCATGCGTACGTAAGTACACTTGGTGGGCATGATTTCCAAGGTTGGGTAACGTTTAAGTGGGAGAAGCTGTGGCGGCCTTACCTTGCCGACCCTGAAGTTGCGCTTCCTGCCTTCATCTCCTATATGCGAAATCTTATGAACGAATAGCTACAATCGTTGTCAATTTGTTACAGGAGGAAGTCACGTATGAATATCCTATTATCTCTGCACACGGGCAAATTGAAGCAGCAATTCTTCCCTTCACCGCTTCTCAAACAACTTAGAGCACTTGGCAACCTGAGAGAAAATCCACATAGCACCGTCTGTACCCCTGATGAACTAAAGGTGATGTTATATCAAATCGAGGTCTGCATAGTCATGGCATGGCAAGGCGCTCCTCGTTTTACGAAAGAGGTCCTTGACCAAGCCAAGGATCTCAAGCTCATTGTAACGCCAGGAGGAAGTGTCGCCACCTTTCTAACTGAAGCTGTTTATGAAAGGGGGATTGAAGTCTGCAGTGCCAACCGGGTGATGGCGAAGTACGTAGCGGAAGGAACACTCGCCTACATGCAAACTGGCATGCGGCAAATCGTGCAGCGACAAGCTGAAATGAAGCGCGGCATCTGGAATCCCGCACCTTGTCGCAGTCTACTCAATGCTCGAATAGGACTTATTGGCCTCGGAACGGTTGGGCGATTTCTCTTGGAAATGCTTCAACCTTTTAACGTCAAGGTCAAGATCTATGATCCCTATATTACCCAGGAAATGATGGAAACGTATCCGAATGTCACACTTTGCAGCTTGGAAGACACCCTATCCGCTCAAGATATCGTCTCTGTCCACGCTTCCAAAACAGAAGAAACTTGGCATTTATTAAATAAAGAGCGATTAGCGCTTATGAAAGATGGCACTTTGCTTATTAATACAGCTAGAGGCGCTATTATTGATGAGCAAGCGTTGATTGCAGAACTACAAACAGGACGTATTCATGCGGTGTTGGATGTTTTTGAACAAGAGCCGCTCCCCCTGTCCAGTGAGTTAATGGCACTGGATCATGCAGTCCTGATGCCGCATGTTGCAGGTATGGTCGAATTAGAGCGGCTAAGTCTCACCATGGTTGAGGAAATCGCACGTTTCGGGCGGGGAGATGAGCTTCTCTATCGAGTCCCCTTTGAACAGTTTCAACATATGACTAGGTAGTCGCGGTAATGAAAAAGAAGCTGTACCTACGCTACTTCCGTAGGTACAGCTTCTTCTAGCATCTTATTTCAATTGATACCTAGTGAATCTAGTTTCATGTTCCCTTCACGATAGGCAATCGTTACCGTGTGATTTCCACTTGATAAGCCGGTAATCGTTTTCGTTAACGTTTGCCAATTGCTGCTGACAGATGGCGCATACCAAACTACCCAACTGCCATTGTCAATTTTGTACCAGAAAGAATCCGATGCTAAATCTGGGGCAAGTATTGTCGCAGAAAGGGTCGCATTACCCGCAGTTGGACGGTAAAAATTATAAACAGCTTGGCCGGTTGCTGGTGCTGATACTGTGCTGTTTAAACCAGGAGCATGAATATATTTGCCGCTAGGTGCTCCTGCATCATTGACAACTGCCCATGGAGAGAAACCGCTCTGTGACGAAGCCGCTGCAGCTTGGAAGGAATACGTACCAGTCCCTCCTTCATTGATCGTCGTGCCAGGAAATTTCACATCATTGATCGCATTGCCATAACGGATTTCATCCAAATATAGCTTATGATTAATTGGCATTACAGCTCGATAGATACCGCCTTTTATTTCAAACGAAGTGGTACTGCACGCTGTAAATCCTGTCATTCCACTATAATTAACGACATTCGTATACGTGGTTTCAGTTGATAATTTTTTCCACACTTGAGCAATCCCATCTGATCCTGTCGTTATTTTAAATTTGATGACAAAATCGACCCATTTACCTTTAAAACTTGCCAGTGTTCCAATGTTGGTAAATGTTGTAACCGTGCTCGAGTCTTGATTTCCAGTTCCGTGCCTCAGTGCAACTCTTACATTGCCACTGGTATCAACTTCCAATGCAATGTTGGGAGAAGGGTTTATACTGCCGTCATGTTGTTTAATTTGATAGAAAACAAACCAGTCGGATGGCGTAATAAAATCGCTTGGAATATATACACTTAACCCAAGATACTTTGTTGTCTGCCAAATATTATGGTTCAGACCAGGATAGTCACTTCGGTTCAACTCAACATAATTTTCTATTCTGTCTCGATCATAAGGTACACCATTCGTTGAGCTATCACTGGCAATTTCGTATTTAATCGAGTTGGAACCAGCACGTTTTTGAGCCGTTGTTATAGCTGGTGCCAAGTAGGTGCCTTGCTCATATCCCCAATAGGTTAAACCATTATCAGTTACATCATTACCGGCATTTACGGATGCGGCTTCCGCATCAATATAAGCATCAAGCGTTCCGGCCAGCGTTGTATTGGGGGCTAATAATGAACAACAAATGCACATGATACATACAACTAAAACCATGGACAAAAACTTCTTAGCACTTTGTGGTGCTTTCATATTTATCACTCCTCTTTTTTGTGCTACCGCCGCGCTTCTACTCGAGATGCGCATTATTGAAAACGTTTTCAAAACAACCGAACGATTAAATGAGCCATCTTCGGCTCAACTTCATTAAACTCACCTCGTCATATATATAGTTTTACTTTCTAAGTGCTCCTTTCTGTGTAGTATCTATAATGAACATCATGAAATCTTGAGAGTGAGCGAATTGATCACTCACTCCCGATCCTTCATTGATGGAATTCTACTGATTGTACACGCGGTACAGTAGGACGGCAGCTTCTGCTCGAGATGTATGACTTGCTGGATTCAAGCGTTCCCCATCCCCTTCAATCAAACCATTTCGAAGCAGTGCAAAGAGACTGTCCTTCGCATAGTCAGAAAGTGTGGCTGCATCTTGGAAGCGATTGAGTTCTATCGCTTTCGCACCACTCAGATCTTTCCCTGCGATTCTCATCGCTCTCTCCACCATAACCATCATATCTTGTCTAGAAATGAGATCCTTCGGATTCAGCTTGTTACCACCTACACCATTACTAATTCCGAGAGCCTTTGCAATCCCCGCAGCTTCATAGTAATAATCTACCGACGTAACATCATCGAAACTAGCATCGAAATCAGCATTTATTCCCAATGCGCCAACCAGCAGCTGTAAGAAATCCGCTCTTGTCACATAAGCACCAGGTGCAAAGGTTGTTTCTGTTGTGCCATTCACAATTCCTTTGGATGCCAATACCTCAATCTGCGTTTTGGCCCAAGTAAACTGCCCGATATCCGCAAATGTTTTGATGTCAAATGCCACCGCATAGCTACTAAAATGTGTCGTCGTAAAGGTTACTTTACCTGTTCCTGCATGATATTTGCCAGATGGCACCTTATTAATCTTGCCTTCTCCATCTACATACCAAATGACGATATGTTCAGGATGTTTTAGCTCCTCTATTGTCGGTGTGTAAGCCACACTTACCGTAACTGGAGCTTGATTGTTTTTCCATGAAACTAACTTGTCGTCAAGGTAAGCATTCAGTTCCACAACAGGTTTGTTTCCGATTTGCTCCTTCAAATTGGCCTTCCATCCGGAGGTATCTACCTGGCCGATGGAAATCGTAATTAAAGATGCCGTACCGAGATCCTTCGACTTAAACATGTTGTCTGGAATGGTAATTGTTCCAAACGGCGACTCGATGGCAATTTGTCGATCGGACTGTGAATCATTCGGCTTCGTTTCCCGGAACGCTGACCGAGGCAACTCCAGTGCATAATCCTTCGCGCCTGCAACTTCTTTGATAGCCACGGTAACAACTTGGTTTCCTTTACTATCCTTTGGTGCTTGCTCGAAAGCCTTATTTAAAACTGCCGCTTCAATCTGAGTTTGTGCAGTAGCTCCCGCCAGTACCGGCGTGAGTGCTACTTTTCCATTGATTGGCGTTGATGTGGGTGGTGAATTTGGATTTGGACTTGGATTTGGATTTGGATTTGGATCTGGATTTGGATTTGGATCTGGATTTGGATCCGTTACCGGTGTCGTTGGTTTAATAACCTTAACCGTATACTGCTTAACATTCGAGCCATCCTTTGAAGTTACCTTAATGGGTATCACATTCTCTCCCTCATGTAAGGCAATCGGTGCAGACGCTATTTGATTAGCAGTCGCTATGTTATTAATCTCCAAGGTCGCTAAACTCTGCTCTAAAGTCGCAGTAATCGTAGTATTTGTAGTTGAGGACGCGACGTTGACTTGATACGCAGTTTTCTCAGGATCAAATCCTGTTATTCGGTTCCCACCGACAGATAACGCACTGAGATATGCAATTTGATCTTGAAGGTTCCCTACTGTAAAAGTCTTATTCAATAAGCTTGTGACTCCCTCACCGCTTACCGTTACATGGTATACACCATCTTGTGCGTTCGCCGTTAACGAATTCACAAAACGGAAGTCGCCGTTGGAACCACTCATTATTTCATCAACGATGACAACCGAATTACTTGGATCTAACACTGTCAATGTAACCGACTTTCCACTACCAGATGAAAGGTTCCCTTCTACCGTTATATTTCTTGAATCTGCATCATAAGTAACCGTTGTAGTTGCAATCGTTGCAGCCAAAGAACTGATTGGTAAAAGAGCCAGGCTCATTGAAAGAATCATCATAAATATCAGTACTCTTTTCATCGTGCTCCTCCTTTATTCCGTTCCTGTTTGTTAGCATCAGCAGTAGGCAACTACTGTAATTAACCTACTGCTGACATTCGAGCATTCTGATTAGTTTAAGGTACGATATTCACGTATAGTCGAACATAACCAGCACCCTTTTCTTTTGTTGCAATAAGGGGATCTAAACCTTGCACCGTTCCAGTAAAAACAAAAGTTACTTTGGTTTTGCCAGCAGCAATGAATTGATTGATAAAGCTTGTAACGTCAAGACTTAGTACAGTCCAGTCGGTATTAGCTGCAACAACATATTGACCTATCGATGGTGAAGCGATTGCGCTGGTAATAGCGGTGGAAACGGCAGCATAGTTCACGGTTGTTTCCGCCCATGAAGACGTGTCGCTGCTGTCAAATGCATAGACAACTGATGTGACTCCCGGAGTTGATGTACCTTGTGACACCTTAATTCTTTGGTTTAATATGGCCGAGCTTACTGTGCCAGTGATACCAGTCAAATCAAATTGCTGTAGTACATATTGCGTGTCGCTGCCGTACTTTGCCCCAATTTGTTGCAAAGTAGCATCAGCTACCGTAGTAGCGTTGGTTTTATTGACAAAATTATCATCCGTCGGTTTCAAATTATGAATAACATTCACTTTATAAGTCCTAATGGTAATTCCGTCTTCAGCAGTTACTTTAATAATGCCAAAGCCTCCGCTATTGATGACCACTTGTGCATTAGGATCCGTTGCCGTTGCCGTAAATACGGGGAACGGATTAGATACCGGTGTACCTGTAGACCCATAGGTGTACGAATAAACCGTTGTTGCAGGTGCAAACCCTGAAACCATCGTTCCATCTACTTTCAAATCTTTCAATGAAGCATCTGTTGACCTTACATAATCCAGCAAAATGGAATAACTTTTCGTCTGTAATCCATCTTCCGATGTAACATCAACTGTCGCGGTTCCTGGTAGAACCGTAGGCAAAGTCACAACGGCATTGGCGTTGATATCCGTCTTCGTAACGGTAAGCGTCGGAATCGCTTTAGAAGGCAAAGTAACCGAATAGCTTAACGTGTCTTTATTAAAACCAGCTACCGTAACATTATTAATCTTCATATCACTAAGTGTGGCAGCTGTCCCCATTAGCTTGCTGATTGACACTGAGTACGTTTCTTGGGTATGACCATCTTCAGCCGTAACCACGACCGTTGCGGTTCCTGGTACACTTGTTGCTTGCGTGATGACAGTTGTGGCCAAGTTATGCGTCGTTGTAGCCGATAATACAGGTGGTGTCGTGTTTCCTTGTGTGAATGTGTAAGCATTTGTATGGCTTGCGAAACCAGCCAAATCCTGATTATTAATTTTCAATCCGCTCAACGTCGCATCATGAGAAATAACTTTGGGAAATACAACTGCGCTTGTTAGGGGTCTGTTTAATTCATCCCAGACGAAAATACGTACGGCGTGATCTTGAATATCCGCTGGCGTTATAATCTCAAGTGAAACATCTTTCACTTGATCCTTCTGCAGCGTGTCTTCAACTTGCCCAATTGCTAGTATTTCATTATTTTTGTACAGCGCATACATCAGCTTTACTTTCGCAGAATCTACATTGCCTGCTACAGCAGCATGCACAGTAAAGCTGCTATTTGCAGGTATCGCGGAAATCTCATGGTTTAATTCATCTTTGAAGGTTATGGCGCCTACAGAAACGGAATGTTCCGCTACCACCGTTCTAGCATCACTCGCATAGATGACGGCTTCGGCCAAAGAGTTAAAACCATTATTCGGAACAGTCGTAGAAGCTGTATTCCCGTTACATACAATCCTTACATATCTTCCTTGCACTGGTGCAAAGTAGACATCTTCAATGTTTAGCGTCGTACCACTGCTTTTCCCATCAAACACAGTCGTCCAATTCTCTTCATCTTCGGAGATCTTAATTTGAAAGATCTCTTGTCTTATATCTCCTCTCCACCATGCACCTCCGAAGCCGCTAACCGTTTTCGTTACACCTAGATCAAATTGAATCCATTGATCCACACCTTGCTGTGTCCAATAGGTATTGAAGTTTCCATCATATGCTTTCGTTGTTTCACTATCCGTAATATCCGTGCTTTTAGCTTTCACACCAACGATAGGTGATATAGCTGAATAGAGGGTCACTTCGGAAATGGCCGTATTATGAATCGTTCCATACGGCGACAGAAACCCATGTCCAACAATTCGGATATATCTGGTAATGGTATTATCAAATACCGTACTCTCCATTTGGCTCGTTGTACCAGAGCTCATCCCATCAAATTGAGTGACCCAGTTCTGGCCATCTGATGATGTCTGAACCTCATAGATCGCTCTTCTTTCATTGCCTTTATACCAGGCAATCCCAATTTTACTTATGGGCTTTAAAGACCCCAGATCGTACGTAATTGTTGCGTTATCTCCGGGAGCTGACCAAATGCTGGAAGCGTCTAGATCTATCGTATTCTCACCGTTATATTGTCCACCATCGCTAACCGTAACGGCAATAAGACCGTTATTATCGACAGGACGTATCGATTTGATATTAAAACTTACATAATACTCATCCCAATCAGCCGTTCCCCATCCCGATTGCTTAATGAGATCCGTAGGGACGTAGAATGCGTCATCCAAAATCACAACATTTTGAGTTAATTGATGGGATACACCATTCTTAGTTATTTCTTTACTATCGGCATTCAACGTAATTGCTTTACCCAACTTGATAATTGTAGCGGTTCTGGCTGCCACATCCTCATTCACTCTGGCACCTAGTTTTTCCATCACATTTTTCAGTGGAAGCATAGGGATACCATTGATGCGCTTTGGAGCTGGTGTAATTGCTGTCTTAACACCGTCGATGTTTAATCCGATTTTTTCAACAACGATGGCGTCATCATCACTAACTGCTGCAGCGAGTGGTAATGTCAATTGAGCAGAATGAGTTAATGTGTACGTACCTGGTGCCCCTTTATAATAAATAGTCCCATTCTCTTGCGTGACTTCATATTGTGTAGTTGCCGTGACGCCATCTTTCTCTACTTTCCAGTAGCCGGGCGCCAAATCTGTTACGAGATAATAGAGATTGCTCTCATTCCCAGTAACTTGAAATTGAAAAGAACCCGATAACTGCTGACTTTCTTTGCCAAACGTTACAACGCGATCTGAAATTTTAGCTCCAATAATTTTATCACTTGTAACGGGTTCCGTTAGGAGCGGGGCTTTCACTTCGTCATTATCCATGACCTGCATAACATTCAAGAATTCATTCGTAGCAGCAGGCGTTTTCGGAGAGAGTTCAATACGCCAGGAACCCGATTCATCCGAATTGCCACTAGCTATAGGTTCTGGGTAGTTAATGCCATTGAAGCTATAACGGAAATTAGCACCACCGACCTTAGTAATATCGGTATTTCCTTGCACAGGCAGCAACGTCGTATTGACCATCTTGCCGTTGTAGTTGCCATTCCCGTTCCTAATCGTTTGCGTATTGCCTGATATTTCAGGCTCATTTACGCTGTGCAGCAGCCAAGTCTTTTTAAAAGTAGGATCGCTGGCTGTTAATTTGTCATACACGATCAAGGCACCAGGATAAGTTGAATCCTTCATATTGAGGAATACCATGGAACGTTTATAATCGGACACTTTGCTTGTATAAGCTTTCGTAATATCTCCTTTGATGTAAGTAAAATCTGGCTTCACTGCATCCGTTCCAATCGCTTGATGCAAAACCTTCCCAACCTCATAACCTTTGCTAGGGTCTTTCAACTCTTCTATTGTACTAGGCTCGTTATAACTGTTAGGGAATCTTTGTCCACCATCGTTTATGACGTCTGTATTATCGGATGTCTTTTTACTTCCGTATAAAAGAAACTCTTCACTCGGGTCATAGACTAGCATGGCATTGTGCGCTATCGTTCGCTTATTATAATTGCCATCATGGTTGCCCGCGAATTTACCACCAGTACCTTGATAAACACCGCTATCGATAGCGAGTGCACCTTTGTAATAGAGTTGAAAGCTTCCTGCTTCCAAGTGCTGATGATTGACAAAGTTATAATTGCTAATATTCATACTAGCGACAACTGTATTGGAATTAAAACCTGTTCCCCAGCCTGTTCTCGCTACCATCTGACCCATTGGCTCTCCAAAGTACTTAGATGGTGGAAGTGAAGCAACACTCTCACTTTGTTGATCTGGATTGTCGAACAATACCATCCAGGTATCTTCAACGATATTATTATTGTAGTCATACTCTTTCTTAAATTCGGATCTCAGATACGGGTCATTATAATAACTAGCTGCATAAAATAACGATGGAGAAACACTCCAGTATGTACCTACGCTTGTGTAATTTTGAGTATAGGAATCTCCGTTTCTCAATAGCTGACCATCAGGCCTTCTCGTATACAACGATTGGTAAGGCACATATTGCTGCTCTGCTGAGAACACATTCCCAGCTCCCATACGTTTGAATATATAGGAAGCAAACATATCCCATTGGAAACGATACGGACCATACGAATCCCCTTGAGAGTAACTATTAGATTGATACAAGAAATCTCTTGCCGGCACGAATTCTTTGAAAAATCTACCCGCTGCAATATTGTAAATGTTCGGGTTTTCATCATAAGCAGCCACACCGAAACCGATCATATCACGCATGAGCTGCGCCTCGGAGCCATGACCTACAACCGCTCCTTGACCGAGTGGTGGATACCCAATCTCCATATTGCGTGCGATACGATCCATATTTAAGCGAAAATTAAGACGCTGCTCATTCGTCATGATTGGATAGCACCAATCATAAACCATGGCTGCCGTAATAATGACTTGCCCCATCGCTCTAGTCGAATCACCGACAATAGGTATCATGGCCGTATTGATATAGTTATTCATAATACTTATCGCTTTCTGTCCTGCCGCCTGATTACCGTCAAGTAAATATAAGAGAGCATTGGCCTCAATGACTTTACGCTGTGAATCATCGTAGTTGGATTGTCCTGAAGCTGGAGGATTTAATAACCCCGTCACATTCATCGCTGCCGTCGTGTTAACTCGGCTCCATACTTTCACCAATTCACCTTTGGTTAAGTTAGCCTTAATCGTTGGAATATCACTGCTTCGCACAAATAGACGAGGATGCTCGTTAGCCGGTGGTGTTATGGTTGGAGTAGGAAAGGGATTGGGATAGATGTTTTCCTGAATGATGCTGTCTGCGACATTCACGCCCATGCCCGTTGGTGTATATAACAAATTACCCGTCACGACAAAGCGATCAATTTTGAAATTATTCTCGCGATATTTGATTTTTAACGCATGTGCCCCCTGCGTAAATTGTAGGGTGTCCATTTTAATCCATTGCCACTCTGGTTTTACGACAGTCATGCTTTTTAACGCATAAGCTGATTGATCGTAAGCGAAATAATAGGAGTCATTACCTCCATCCGTAGAGTAAACTCTCGCCCAAATGGCATAACTTGCAGCCGAAGGAAGATTGATTGAAATTAGTGCATCCGGGGAGTCTGTGTTGGCGGGAGCCGCAGCAGGTGAGGGGTTATTCTTTGACGTAATATAGCTTCCGGCCGCAGTTGCATCATCATTATAGATGCCCATATTCCCAGTAATCACCCCATCTTCTGCCTCAATAATAACATCTGGGTTGAAGGTTGCTGCAACAGCTTGAACCTGAGGGGGCCATGTGATTATGGATGTAAAGAGTATTAAACAAACTAGGACAGATGAGAACACTCGTTGAAAACGTTTCTTTAACATTAACCATACCTCCTATTACCGTTTTTTAGTAAGCGCTTTAATTAGGTGGTTTAACAATTTTCTTTTTTTTAAAAAAGGCACTATCTTAACATTTTTCTCGCTAACCGGGTAACGCTCTATACGACTTCCCCTTTCATATGTGATAAAGATGACTCATTTCATACTCATAATAATGATGTCATACCCTGTTGTATACTTCACTAACCCTCGAAAACACTCCACTTTTTGGCTGTTTGACGCTATACTAATTTGTTTAATGGTATAATTTTTACAAAATGTATGTTAAATATGAAATAAAAAAAGATCGCTTCATGAATCGAAGAAGCGATCTAGTAAGTTACTCTATTATTGTAGGCTAATCGTCGTCATACGCCCATACTCTTCCAATGAGATTACACCAGGGAGTTCTTTTTCCCCACGTGTAAAGTGTTGTAAGTTATCCACAACAAACTCACCCATGGACCTTTTGAACGTGCTGGCAAACCCGCCAATATGCGGCACACATAGGACATTTTCCAAACTGTGAAGCGGGTGATTAGCAGCTACGGGCTCCTCGTGATACACATCTAAGGCTGCAAAAATACGTCCTGACTGCAATTCGTCCATCATCGCGTTTTCATCCACAATTTTGGCGCGTGCCGTGTTAACGAACAACGCTCCGTCCTGAATAAGAGCGAATTCTCGTTTCCCAATGAAACCTACCGTCGATGGTGTTAGCGTGCTGTGAAGCGAGATGATTTGGCTCGTTTGCAGCACTTCTTCTAATGAACACAACTCCACGCCGAGTGCTCTAGCTTGTTCTTCCGTACAATAACGGGAAGCCAGTTTAATCCGAACAGGAAACCCGCTGAGCATGCGGATCACATTTTTGGATATTTCACCCAATCCAATCAAACCAATCACTTGGTTCGATACACCCATGACGGTGTCTCTGCTGTTATTACCCCACTGTCCACGCTTTAGTCTTGTACTATATCCATGCAAATCCCAAGCTCCCGCCATCATTAATGCGAAGGCAGCTTCAGCTGTTGATTTAGCCAAAACGGTATTCGCGGTAGCAACTGTAATGTCTTGGTGGAATGCCCGCTCATCGACTACTGACGTAGGAGAGCCTGCCACATGTCCGATAAATTTCAGTTTACTTGCATTCGCAAGTACTTCCCGTGTAAAAAATGGCGTCCCCCACGAAGTCAGACACGCATCATACTCACCAATCAGGCGAGCTAATCCATCCGAACTCCACTCTTCTTCCGTAGATTCATACCAAGTTACATCGGAGAATGCATGCAATTTTTTGATAACCGAGTCATGGAAAAAAAGTTCTTTCAAATAGGAATCCTGAATTGCAAGTAGTGTTTTCATCCTGTAATTCTCCTCTTCAAGCTTTTATTTGCTCACTGCAAGTTGTTTCATATACGTTACATAATCAGTTAAAACCAATGGTACTTCCAAATTAAGTTCTTTTAGTTCTGGACGCCATTTCGGTTCCCATTCGAACGAGAAGTAGCCGTCATATCCACTTTCTAGTAAAAGTGATACGATCGAGTGTAGCGGCAACTGTCCTTCTCCCATTGGTGTGTACTTCCATTCGTGGATCTTCGGATCTGCAAATGGCTCACCATCTTTCACATGCACATGTGCACAGCGATCTCCAAGAAGTCGAATCGTATCTTCAGGTTTTTCGCCAAATTCATATGGATGAATGATGTCATAAATCACTTTGCAATTCGTTCGATCAACCCGTTGAAGGAACTGATTGAGAACTGCCCCTGTTGAATATTCATTATGAGTTTCAAGCCAAATTTCCACGCCATACGCCTTGGCATAATCGCAAGCTTCCTGTACGTACGTAATGATTCGTGCTTCATCCTTGGGCTGTACACGTTGCTCCACGAAGCGGAGATACGTTCCTAGGAAAATACGAACACCTTTTGCCCTAAGTGTAGAAGCCATTCGAATAACTTGCTTAAGTTCTGATAGCGCTTTCTCTTCATCCGGCCCAATACCGTTAAAAATAATTTTGCTTCCAATATTCGTAATTGTAATACCTGCCGTGCGAAACTTCGCAGCAATATCGGTTAATTCAGCCTCTGGTGTAGCCAAACTAACGGCATTTAGATGATCCTCCTTGAGCTCTATTCCTTTGTAACCAAGGGTTTGGCAGCTTGCAATGAGTAAATCGACACTCCATCCTTCACAGGGCAGTGTGCTAAAGGATAATTTCATGTGAAATAACCTCCAAGTATAGTTGACATACGTCTACTATACCTCGAGGTTATGTGTATTACATGCAGTATCTTACGAAAAAACACACGTTTTTTAGGAATGTGCTTCGGATTGCTGACGGTATTTCAGTGGTGTCATCCCTGTCACTTTTTTAAACATTCGGTTAAAATGACTTGCATTATTAAAGCCTGTTTCAAAGCAAATATCCAATACACTCATTTCGGTCATTCGCAGTAAATCAATCGCTTTACGAATGCGGACATCATTCACATACTGCACGAAAGGTAGGCCTTTCAGCACCTTGAACATATAACTGAAGTACGTCGGTGACATAGCAGCACGTTGTGCCACATCCTCGAGTTGAAGATTCTCTGCGTAATGTACATCAATATAGCTTACAGCTTCATGAAACAACCGTCTTCCTGTTGAATCCTTCAATCTTGTGGACGGCCCTTCTTTCGTGGCTTCTCTGAAAATGGTCACGAGTAATCGAATTAAATCCGCTTTGATCAAGTAGTGATAACCCGATTGCTTCTGCTCATTCTCCCGTCTCATGCTGGAGATAAGCCCCTCTACAACGTCTTGTGTTTGGGATGAGATTTGAATTTTCGGAAAATATTGATTCGAAAGTGAGGATTCTGAACCTGTTTCCGTTTCGTCAATGATCAGCGGCATGAAATCAATCTGTACAAGTTCGACCTTCTCCTCTTTGTAAGGTTCAAAATAATGGGGTACATACGGTGGAATTGCCAGCATATCCCCTTTGGTCATCATATAGGTCTGATTATCCGTATAATGAACACACGTTCCACGCATGACATAGCAAATTTGGACATGCTCATGCGCATGTGCTTGCTGATTTAAATTGGTTTCAATACGGAAATCCACTTTAAATGGGAAGTCTTTCTCCATAAAATCACGATAATAATAGATTTGGTGAGTACTCATGCTCGTTCCCGTCTCTCCCTCTCTAGATGAAGCGGATCGTAAAGAAATTATAACATTTCACCTCATATGAAAAAAGCCCGGCATCCAAAAATCGGATGCCGAGCTTGTAACGTTTTATTTAATCCTTGGGTATCACCTTGATATAATCAATACCGAGTTGATAGCCCGTGCCACTCGTCCCTGTTACATAAAATTTAAATCTGCGATCACCAGCCAATAGCTGGACATCATTCGCGATAGACAATTCTGCGTACTGTGCAGTAGCCGAGTATAAATCCTGTACAGTTCCTTTATTGACCCCGTCAATAGATAGCTGAAATTTACCTCGTGTATTTATTTTTTTGACCCCGACTTTAATATCATATTTGCCATCATGAGGTATGTTGGCAAAATAATTGATATAGTCAGCAACTCCATTACTGTCAAAAATCTGACATACCCCTCCACTACAATTGGTATCGCTGGAATTCGTTAGTGCTTCACCCGATGTGGTTCCGAGCATCATGGATTCAGCTTGATAAACAGCTTGAGGCCAGCCATTCCATAGCTCAAAATTATCCCAATATAGCTGCATGATGCCGCCATTGTTACGAACATGGTCGATCAACCAATCCCCTGTATATAGCTTAAAAGGATTAAAATTAGCCAGTCCTACTGGCGAGGGATTATTGGGATGATACGTCCAATTCTTCACATCAAAGAGAACTTGTCTGCTGCCGCCATCCGGCGTTGCCGCTACATAGAAACGGCCAGACGTAGCATTACCTTTTTTATAATAAAACTCTAGGGTTATCCATTGATTATACGAAATCGGAAAAGACTTGGCCTCCGCTTGCCATAATTCAACTCGGGGATTAGTATCCATTTTTTCTGCGTTTACCTCAAAGTACAACGGTTTGTTCGAACCCGCATTCGCATCCTTATTCAACCCAAATGTAACCCGGAATGGGTAACTGCTCCCATACCAAGTCCCGTCATTCCAGAATTCAGCCAATGTCAGCCAAGGAATTGCATTAGAGTAGCTTTCAAGCTTCTGCATATCAGGATGGAGCTTCAAGCGAACTTTATAGTACACTTCGTTCAATAACTGCTGAGGATTGCCACTTTCATCATAGATATTGGCTTGAATACGTCCTTTGTTATAGCTGCCGTCTGGGATTACGCCATTCTTCATCCAATAGTGGAGCACTTTATTGCTTGAATAAGCTGGGATCTGCAATAATTTTGGCATAGCGATCCGTCATGGTACCGCCTTCATATTGGATTTCAAAATTGCCAATCTGTGCATTGCCTTCCAAATCTGCAACCCAATTATTTGAGGTGGAATACGAGGTATCTGTTCCTGTAATATCATCTTTCTGCGCATTAAGCTGAGAAATTGTTGAACCGCCTTCAAAACCAGATTGGAAAATGACTGATCCTGGGGTTGCCGCAAACGCTGTTGTAACACTAATAACCAAACTAAGCATGCCTAGGCTACTACATAACTGGATGACTCGTTTTCCTAATTTTCTCATTCTTCATTCACTCCTTTAATTTTGTACTGCTTCCCAAAACGACCATGCTTCTGTGTGACTAGAACTACATACGATTGGGTTATTGCCTATTTCCACCATCACCTCCTTTATAGTTTTCATTCATTTACATAAATTGTAAGCGTATTCAGTATGTGCGATAAAAACAGGGGACCGAAGTCCCCTGCAATTCCTTTAAGATTAGTTATACACGCGGTACATTAATACGGCTGCTTCCGCACGTGTCGTTTGACCAGACGGGTTAAGCAGATGATCAGCTCCTTCAACAAATCCGTTAGCAATCAACGCAATCAAGCTTGCTTTCGCATAGTCGGCTACTTGCCCAGCATCTTGGAATGAGGATAAGTCAACTCCTGCTCCACTGCTTAAGTCCTTGCCCGATATGCGCAAAGCGCGTTCCACCATCACCATCATATCTTGTCTTGATATGGCTGCTGTCGGGTTCAACTTATTGTTTCCTACTCCGTTGCTAACACCTAATTTCAAGGCAATTCCTGCTGCTTCATAATAGTAATCGGTCTTGGAAACATCAACGAAATTCGATTCAACTTCTGACGTGATCCCAAGTGCTCCAACTAACAATTGAAGGAAATCTGCTCTGGAAATGTTGGCACTTGGACTATAGGTTGTGTCTGAGGTTCCGTTCACAATCCCCTTGGAGGCCAACACTTGAATTGCTCCCTCAGCCCATTTCACCTGAGTGAGATCGGTGAACGATTTCACCTCATATCCCACGGCATACATACTAAAATGCGTCGTTTTAAATGTTATTTTGCCTGTGGACACATCATATTTGGCCGGTACTTTCGTAATCTTACCTGCCCCGTCGACATACCAAATGGCAATATGCTCTGGATGTTTCAGTTCTTGTGCTGTTGGTGTATAAGCGATACTTACGGTTACTGGCGCATTGTTATTTTTCCAAGGCACTACTTTTCCATCTACCATCGCATTCAACTCAATAACCGGCTTATTACCAATTTTCTCTCTCGTTTCGGCATTTATAAGTGAGGTATCGGCCCAACCAATGGACACACCTACTTGCGTAGTCTCTTTTACATCATTGGCTTTAAACATGTTATCAGGTATAGTCACGGTACCGATTGGCGTTTGCAAGCTAATTGCCTTATCGGATTTACCATTACCTGATTTTCCAACTAGGAAGCCTGTTTTAGGCAAATCTAAGCTGTATGTCTTAGCACCAGGTTGTTCACTTAGTGTGACACTAATTACTTTATTCCCTTTGTTATCAGGCGTTGCTTGCTCGAATGCTTTGGAGAGCGTAGCCGTATCAATTCCAGCCTGAGCTGTACCATCCTTAAGAACTGGCTTGATCTCAACTTTGCCATCAACTGGTGTTGGTGGCGTTGAAGTTACTGGACCTGGACCTGAACTTGAACCTGGGCCTGGATCCGGAACCACAATCGTCGGTACTTTGTAGCTATATTCCTCCGCATTCAAGCTTTCCAATAAGCTGTTCGTTGCACTAGCTGTAAAGTAATAGGTAGTACCTGCTGTAAGGCCAGGAATTTCTGTCCCTGCATACGCATTTTGCGTAACAGTTAATTGATTCGTATAGGTGTGAGACTGCGTTCCATACTTAATCTTGTAAGCTTCCGCACCCGCAACTTTATTAAATGCTACTGACGTCGTCGCGTTTGTAGTGGATAGGTTGACATTAGTAGGCTGGCTTAAACCATTCAATAACTCAACCTTGAAGTCATCAAAATACACAGGCGTAAGTACGGAGAAAATACCGACAGTTCCTTGCGTTAATGTTGTATCGACAAGGTCATAAGCCAACACATCGTCAATGTAAAGCTTGATGCGGTCACCTTCAAAGGTTGCCTTCAACGTGTGTTCGAGCAATGCCTTATTTAGGGTGAAATCGTACGTTATGTCCGGTAAGAATGCGTTATTCACTTTTCTTCTGAAGGTTGCTTTCTCTGTATTTGCAGCTTTGTCATATTTATACCCTACCACATAGTAATTTGCTGATGTGTTAGTTCTGCCAAGCAATGCAACATCCTTCGTTACATCATCAGTTGGAAGTGTGAATTTAGCTGAAACCGCATAATTACTCCAGGTAGAGCCTTGCGTCAGCCACAGTCGCTCCGGGTTACCAATACTTGTCTTGATTTTGCCGTTTTCCATGACAGGAGAGCCTGTAGACAGCACCCAATCATTGACATACTCACCATCATTAAAATCATCGGTGAACAGCGTCGTGCTGTTCGCGTTTGCTACCTTTTCCGCGGAAAGGGCGCTTGCACCATTGGCATTGCGGCCTTCAAGTACAAAATAATAAGGAGCTTGCGATACAGGCACCGTCAAGAGATAACCTGAAGCAGTGATATTATCAATGGACTTCGTGTAATTCCCTGAACTGATGCCATATTTCAGTGTATACGACGTATTCTTCGGATCCGTTGTAAAATTAATCCGGAGTTTGTTATCATCAGAGACGATATCTGTAATTGTTGGCACGACTGCGTCTGGCACCTTCGGCGCTAAAGACCGCTCCTGGGAATTTACACTTTCCCCTGAAGGATCGACGGAGGAAACGACCACATAATACGTCGTATCATTCGTTAAACCTGGAATAACCGGGTTAGTGATAGTCGTGACAAAAGACTTCGTATAGTCACCTGATGTAGTGCCGTATTTCACTTTATAGGCACTCACGCCTTCTACCGCTGTGTACGACAGCGACAGCTTCCCATTTCCAACGCTAAGGGACTGGAAATCTGGCGGATGAGTGCCAGCATTTTGAACGAGTATGCCATCGAACTTTGCACTAGCTTGATTAGAATAGAGTCCGACAGCACCCGCAGCGAATGTGGAGTCCGTCGTAGTTAATTGCTGCACACCATCCACATGAAGCTCCAAGTTAGCTCCGTTCAGGATTGCCCTCATGCGATGAGCAGCTCCTGCGTTTAAAGTTACATTTTTCTCAGCAAGTGTTGTCAGAGTACCTGCTGACTTCTTCTTGATAGCTAATTTGCCATTGTTATAGGAGAATAGATAGAAATTATTTTCGTCCTGTACTCTGGCCAGAAGACCAGTCTCCCCACCAGTCATATCTTTAATCCAAGCAAAGTAGCTCACATTATCAAAGCTTTGCTTGGAATACATGACTGCGCTACCAGATGCATTGCTTTGAGTTACTAGCTTTTCATTTTCATCGACTGGCTTGGCGCCTGTCATGTGTGACACAGGTTCCTTCGTATTATACGGGACGATACTGTCATTAACCGACTGCCAGCTGCCGCTTTTCAACAACCAGTTGTCTGTAATTCGACTTGTTACACCGTCATAGTTAAACGTGTCGTTGAACAAAGCCAGCTTCAAATATCCCATCGAGTTCATACTGCCGATATAGAAGCTTTCTGGCAAGTAGCTCATAGCGATCTCGTAGGAAGATTGCGTGAAGTAGCCATTAATGACTTTGGCATAGTAATCCGAAACGCCAACACGTTGCAGCTTTGTAATATTATCAGCCATGGATTCATTACCTGGAGCATTCAAATAACCAAAATACGCCATAAGTCTTGTATTCTGCAAACTCGGGTCAATTCCGAGCACCGTATAGCTTGCACTTTGTCTGGAACCCTTCGAATCGATTGCATCAAACTCATGACCCATGCCTAACTGACCTAAGTAATCACCTTCTTGTGCCGGATGCGTCCATGATTTGCTTTGTGTTGCATCATGAAGTTTCAATGGATTTTGAAGGAATTGTTCCAACGATACCCCTTTGAAAGACCAGTTAGATGGTTTAATGGTGTTTTGTACTTTAACACCTTTTTCAGCCAATTTGGCTGCTTCTGTAGCTGCAGTGGAGAAATTGTTCGTTTTCTCGAACGATTCCTTAATTTTGGTTAATCCCTTTTCATTCAACTCATTAATAAAGGAGGCATGATTATAATTCTGCAGGATATCCTTCACATTTTCCAAGCCCAAAATAAAGGAAGCAGCATAGAAGATTGTTAGATTAGGCTCCCAGTAGTTAACTCCAGTACCAATCCAGTTATTAGCGTCCCCGTTCATACCAAGGCGATCCCCCGGACGAAGATTCCCGGACTCATTGTAATCATTAATCGTGTAAGCTGTACTAATCAATCCCGCTTTGAACAACGTCAATAACTTGGATTTCTCATCAGCTGTGAACATATTCATCACTTCTTGATCATTCCACATGAGCCCGATGCTGTAGATCAACGGAGACTGACCTCTACTGTCCAGGCCACCTTGCAGGTTGGGCATATTCGCAGGTGTACTAAGCATCTTCTTCACAGTCGACACATATCGATTGATATAAATGGGATCCCGATCACCTGATAGTATTTCTTCGACAAGGAAGCTGAGTCCCTTCGTATTTTTCAGCTCCACAGCAGAACCTACTGCTGCGTCCGCGTTGCCAAAAGTAATATTAACGGTGTCGCCCATCGCTTTCTCCAAATCGACTTTTCTTGGTGGCAGAAATGGATAGACGATAGTTGCCGCTGCAAATGTCGCTGTTGTTAGATCTGTTGTTGCAATATTCCCAATAACATCCTTTAATGCGTTTGCGTTAATACGAATCTTTAAGTTGCTTCCTTCAAGAGGCCCCGCAAGTATCACGGTAAGTATGCTTCCACTCAGAATGACACGCTCTGAATTTCCAAGCGCACTATAGCTTGCTCCTCCATTCGAAGAAAACATGATCGCTTGTTTAAGCTGGTTTTCATCCGCAAAGTTATTTACGATATTCTCACTGAACACAACAACAATTTTCTTGTTAAAATCAGAAGGATACACGGATTGAATTTGCGGTGCGTTTGTATCCGCAACAACGGGATCAGACGTGTATTGGTTTGAAATCACATTACCAGCTGCATCCTTAAGCGTGTTCGACGCTATACGAAGCTTATTCGTAGTGCCGGTTAACTGTGAAACTCGTTTTACTATGAGCTTGCCACCAGTGACTGCCACGGTATCGTTATCATTTTCGGTAGCCCCTATCTTCAATGGCAAGAAGTTCGTACCATCAGTGGAGAACGTAATCGCAGATTTCAAATCAGCAAGATTCGCCATATTTGATACTAATACTTCGTTCGCTGACACCGTAAAAATCTTACCTTGCGCATCCGTTTGTAAAACCGAATTGAGATCAGGTGCAGTAACATCATAAGACAGGGCATTCGTCGTTACACTGTTTGTTAGTATATTTTGCCCATCATCTTGCAAGGTATTGGCTTCAATCTTGAACTTCGCGCCAGCTGCGCTCAATCGATTGGCGAGTGTAATCGTTAGCTTCGTACCATCCAGCGAGACTTGATCACTACCGTTCAGGGAAACGAAGTTGCTTCCGTCTCTAGCAATTGTAATTGCCGATTTCAACGTACTCGGATTGGCAGTTGCATTGGTAAGACGTTCATTAAACAGGAGATCAATCGTCTTATTCTCATTACTAACCGTGCCGCTGGAATAAGAAGGTGGAATTGTATCATAGTTTAGTACCAATTGTGGAGCAGTAGCAGCTCCGCTTTCCTTGGCATTCACTGTGCGATTAGCAGGATTTAAGTTACCTAAGAGTACAAAAGATGCGGTACCATCTTCCAGTTTTTGTTGCTGTACGTAGGAAGTAACATCCCATTCATACCAACCGTTAGCTCCACCTACCTGCGTACTGCTAATAGCAGCTCCGTATGCTGGCTGGTTCGTATAAGTGAGTCCCGCTTCCGTCCAGTTATCTCCAACCACATAGAGCTTTAACGGCTCCTCTGTGGCTGTAGCATCTGCAAAGTTCACGCGTACTTTCGCCGAGTTGAAAACACCAGCTGTACCTACGGCAAATTTCATAAAGAAACGTCGATTAAATGTGTTGCCGCCTTCTTTCAGATTCAAAACCGCTGTAGTACCATAGTTGGTATTAACATTTGCAGCACCACTGTCTACACCGGCATCCTCAGAGACAGTAATCGTTCTGTTATTCTCCAAACCGCCTAAAATCGCAGTTAACGTGTCGACTGTAGTTACTACGTTATTGCTTGTGGATTTCAGTGCGCCGGAAGCCACTTTCACTTTATTTTGCAATCCAGACAGGGATTGATTGAACGTAATAATCAATTGATTGCTGTTAATGGAAACACTATCAGCGGTTTGCAAAGCTGCGTATGTTGTACCTCCATTAAGAGATAAAGTGACACTATCCTTCAATTGAGCTGCAGTGCCCGTCATGCTGATTGGCTTGTCATAAGTCAATGTTATACTTTTGCCGTTGCTGCCCACGACAGCCGTGTTAAATACAGGCGGGTTTGAATCTGGCTGACCAGTTAGCGCTTCTGTTATCGTAGGTGTCGAAATGACATTGCCAGCAGCATCTTTCAAAGCTCCCCCATTAATTTTGATCTTATTTGCTGTTCCGACCAACCCTTGCTGTAAGCTAATCTGAATCCCGCTGCCGCTCAGCGTTGCCGTACCGTTCTCACCCAGCGGTGAGAAGTCAATGCCATTGGTTGCCAGGTATACGTTATCCTTCAATGTTGCTCCTGCGTTCAGTACAAGCGGTTCGCTGAAGTTCAGTTGAATGTCTTTGAAGTTTGCATTGACTGTAGAAGATTGATAAGCCGGAGGCACATCGTCTACTGTGAAGATCAGTACAGGTTTTTGAGCGTCTGACCCACGATCAGCGCTATAAATATTTCTTTGAACATCTCCACTTGAAGATTGTACTTGAAGAGAAATGGATGCCAAACCATCTCCTTGCATCTCTTGAATTATGTAGGATGTAATGTCTACCTCAGACGTCGCAGCAGCAGCTGCTGCTGCGGGAAAGGAAGTAATTAACCCTGTGTTGGCAGGTCTATTATCCCAAGTAATATAGTTACCTGATGCTGTCGTATCAAATGAATCCGTTGCTGTATAAACATTCCAATTGTCCGCTGCTCCGTAAACATATGTAGTTACTGGAGTAGCTGTTGCATTTACTGACGTTACTCTTAATTTCACACTTTTGATTTTGCTAAGAGGAGGTACACTAGTGTTCGTGCTCGGATTCACATTAAAGCGCATATAAGCAGCACTTCTAGTAGAACCATTCTCTCTTATCAGCAATTGCTGAGCGGTTAAACTGTAGTTATAAGAAATTTTGGGAGATGTACTGAGAACATACGCATCTGCCTGTGGATATACACTCGCGGTCGAGTCAGCGTAAGCGTGTTCAATTGGGGTCAGTGCCCCCCCTAAGGAAGTAACGACCAAACTAAGCATAACTAGCCCACTAATTGTCTTCTTCCACCATTTCTTTTTTTCCATAAACTTTATACACTCCCAACTTATTGCAAGCGTTTTCATTAAATTTAAAAAATGAATTATTGAAAAATATCCATCGCTCTATAAATAATAGGTAGGTAAACTTGATTCATCCTTTTGGGGATGTACTTTCAAAATGATATTATACGGAATGTGAGAATCTGGATTCTCACATTCCAAGAGAAACTATTCTATTTCTTACCGTTCGCGTTATACCAATCCGTAGCTTGCTTGATCAGGTCGTTACCGCCACGCGTTCTCCAGTTTTTCACGAATTCATCGAAATAATCAACAGGTTGGTTCCCCAAAACAATTTTAGCTGCAGTTTCAACGAACATTGTACCTGGCTGAATGAACTCTCCGATTTCCGGTTGTGTAGACTTAAATGGTGGAGCTCCTAATAAAATGTTCGGTTGACCTTCTTTTTTACCCACTGCAAAGAATTCTTCCATTTTAGCTACAGCATCTGCACCAACTTGAACTTTCTTCAGTTCAGGATTCCAACCAGCAAGATTGAACATTTGGCTTCTCCATAATACGGATTTATTATCTGTATCTTTTTGTAAGTTATAAGTAATTTTACCTGCCGCATCTTTGGTAAACGTATTGTTAGGAACACCGAAGTTAATAAATTCTTGCCCTTCTTGTGTCACTAACCAATCGAAGAATTTAACAATCGCTGCTGGATCTTTTGCTTTTTTGGTTACAGAAAACGTTTTATTGAACGCGGAAATCCCGAATCCAGCATATTCTACACCAGGAGCTTTAGGTGATAGAAGCGGAGCAACTATTGCACCCTTGCCTGGCAGCGCTTTATTTAATTTGTCTTGCCAATCCCACGCAAGACTAGGATCATGAACCCATACGCCGACTTGATCGTTCTGAATTTTCTGTTCCCACGTATTCCGTTTATTCGTCATGAATTCGCTGTCGAGCAATTTCTCTTCATTTAATTGTCTCACATAGGCAAGCGCTTGTTTCATTTGTGGGCTTGTGTTGGATGGTACGACTTCCCCATTAACTAATTTCCCACCGAATGCGTTGGCGCCAAACATACCCAATACCGTATCTAACCAAGTGAAGTTTTCACGACCTGATAATGGAATTTCGTCCTTTTTCCCGTTGCCATTCGGATCCTTGTCACGGAAAGCTCGCAACATGGCTAAGAATTCTTCAGGTGTTTTTGGTGATTCCTTGATCCCTACTTTGTCCATCCAATCCTTACGCACGAAGAACATCCGATTAACCTGGGAATCTCCTGCAGAGGATTCTGGTATTGCATATATTTTCCCGCCACGTGTTACGCCATCCCAAGCTGCTTTAGGAATAACTTTTTTCAAGTTAGGACCATATTTATCGATATATTCATCTAAAGGGATCAACTGGTTATTTGCGAACAACTCCCCGTTAACGCCAAAATCTGAGATGACATCCGGCAATTCACCACTCGCAAATTTAACTTTTTTGAGATTATCTGCTTGTGCGGCAGGTAAGAACGTAATATCTAAGATTGTGTTTGTTTTCTCAGCCATATATTTGATCGTTGGATCTTCCATCGGATTTCCACCAGGGACTGGCTGATTATTGTCTGTTAACAGCATGCTGAATTTAGCTGGTGCTTTCGGAGCTTCCGTACCTTGCGCAGTTGCAGCAGGACTTGCCGTGGAGCTGCTATCCGTTTTGGTGCCACAAGCACCAAGTACGCTTACCATTGATACAGCAACAGCTAAGCCAACCCATTTCTTTGAAGAATTCATTCGATATTTCCTCCCTTTTTATAACCCCTGTTGTGTTTCATTATATATGAAGACTTGCGGTAAATGTCGGACGCATAAGTGCATGCAACATTTACCAAGTGTCGACATAACGACTTATTCTTTCACAGAGCCAAGTGTGGCCCCTTTCACAAAATGCTTTTGCAAAAACGGATAGAGAATGACGATCGGCGCCGTGGCTAAGACAATAGTTGCCATTTCAAGCGCTTTCGGAAGCAGCTTACCACCTGTATCGCCTGCAACAGCGGAAGCTATATCATTCGAGCTGCCTGCGGCGATTAAGAAGTATAAGTACATTTGCAACGTTTGAAGATGTCTGTCATTAATGTACAAGAGTGGCGCGAAATAGCTGTTCCAATGACCAACCGCATAGAACAAGAGCAGCGTTACCATAATCGGCTTGGATAGTGGAACGACAATTTGCCATACAATGCGATAGTCACTCATGCCATCCACTTTCGCTGCATCGAAGAGCTCCTCAGGTAGATTACGGAAGAATGTGATACAGAGGATCATGTTAAATGCGCTGATCGCTCCAGGTACGATTAAAGCCCACATCGTATTAATCATGTGAAGTTCCTTAACCACCAAGTAGGTCGGGATGAGCGGAGCCTGGAAAATCAATGTAAAAATGATGAAGACCATTATAGCTCTGCGGCCTCTCAGATACGATTTGGACAGCGGATACGACCCTACGATGGTCAAAATCATATTAAGAATTGTCGCGATCACGACGACTTTCACCGTCATCCAGCCCGCTTTCCAGAACGTATCCGTGGCAATCACATATTTGAATTGCTGCAACGTTGGCTCAACAGGCCAGAAGGAAACTTTGGATTGAATGAGCGCATTATTGGAGGAAAAGGAACCGGCAACAACGTGTAGTAGTGGTAGCAATGCGATAAGACTCATCGCCACAAGTAAAATCAGATTGAAGGCATCGAATACTTTCTCGCCCGTGGATTGTTTGATCTTCATAAGATGCCTCCTAGTATAAGCTTTCACCTGTTGTCGATTTACTAATCTTATTCGCACCTACGAGAAGCACGAAACCAATAACGGATTTGAATAATCCAATCGCTGTCGTCATAGAGAACTGTCCATTCATAATGCCTAATCGATAAGCATAGGTATCCAGAATTTCGCCTACCTCATATGTAATCGGGCTTAAGAAGATGTACACCTGTTCAAAACCTACATCCATGACATTTCCTATTTTTAAAAGAAGAAGAATCGTAATCGCAGGCAGTAAACCTGGGAATGTGACGTACTGGAATTGTTTCCAGCGACCCGCTCCATCAATTTTGGCTGCTTCATATAAGGAAGGACTGATCCCTGACAGTGCGGCCAAGAATATAATGGTACTCCAGCCCATCTCTTTCCACATCCCTGCCGATACAACTACAGTACGAAAAGCAGATGGCGACTGCAGGAAATCCATGGTCGGTAAGCCTAAACCTTTGAGCATGTCATTCACAAGACCACTTTGCTCCGAGAGCATCATGTAGGCTAATCCATACACAAGCGCCCAGGATAAAAAGTGAGGCAAGTACAGGACTGTCTGAACAGAGCGCTTAAACGCCATGTTTCGAACCTCATTTAAGAGGCAAGCCAAGATGATCGGTGCTGGGAATGAAAATACAATCTGGTAAAGACTGATTAATAACGTATTCTTAATGAGCCGAGCATATTGCGGATTCGTATACATCAGTTCGAACCATTGGAACCCGACCCATTTACTTTTGAGGAAACCATCGAAAATATTGTAGTCCTTGAAAGCGATAATACTGCCTAACAAGGGCACATACTTGAAGGTTATAAAATAAATGAAAACGGGGATCAACATGATGTACAAGGCATTGTTTTTCTTTACAAATCCAAGGAAACTTAATTCCCCTGATTTGTTCTTCTTAGCTGCAGCAGGTTTCCTCACTTGGACCGATGCTACCTCTATGGTCTCGTTATTCATTGGTCCCACTCCTTATCTCTTTGTATCTCTATTATATAAATTCATGTGTAGAGGTCCTAGTAGGGAATCTTTCGAAGTTCATGGTAATCTTCTGTTCTTTTCAGGATTCGACACTATACGTAATATGACCGTCTTTCAAGCTCGAAATAACCTTAGGGACGGTACCTTTCTCCCAATCAGCGAATAAAAGAAGGGGTACTTGGAGAGAGCCACGGACCGGGGCAAAAGACTTCGTCCCAAGAACCGCATCATAGGCAAAGCCCGCTGCTGCGTCCAAATATCCAAATACCGCCACACCTCTAGGATAGAAGCTTAAGCTGTTGCCGTAGAAGGTTTCGAAGAACATCGAGATGCCCTGTGTATTCGTCGTGCTCTGCCAGCTCCAGTAGTTTTCTGTGAGATGAAAAAGATCGAGTCCTCGATAAGCAGCTCCGATGTCTCGCAGCATATTCATTGAAACCCATCCCACCTTGCGCGAATGACTTGCCAGACCAGGGATGAAAATACTCTTATCTTGCATATCAATATAACTGGTGTGACGACATCCGTAACGCCCCAAGGTTTTCGCAGTTGCTGTTTCCATATCCTGACGGAGTCTACCATCGCGAAGGCCTGTTTGATGTCCGACCATATCGAGTAAGGAAAGTCCATTTACCGTGTAAATATGGTAAGCATCCCAACCCAGCAGTTCCCCTGTCTGAGGTTCGCCTGTCCATGGATCCACCGTGCCATCCATCGTTCGGGATAACGTCACGGCATAATGATCCTCCAGCCAACCCTGCTCCTCGATGGTCGTGAGTGCCGCCAAAGCGAAATGCTCGTATGCTTGCAGCTCCAACTCCCCTGCATAACGCAAAATCTGGATACCAGCCTGACACGCTGCTAATGCTTTCACACCGAGATACACCTGCTCAGAGCCATACTGAATCGCTGGAGAGGCGTCATCCACGGTATTCGCACAGCCCTTATCTGGAATGCCATTGCCCGTTGTATCGCAGCGAACGATGAAATCCATTAATTGACGAATGAATCCGCTATGCTGCACAATTGTTGCGTCTCTTCCTGCTCGTCGCCAATGCGTATACGCAAGAAGAATGTAATTCGTACTCTCTTCGACTTCCATTTCGTGATGGTAGTACTGTTTCGTACTATCCCCGAATACGCCCATATCGTGTGATAAAAATAACGTGCCCTCGCCGCTTTCTCCTAGAACTCGTTTCCCGTCTTTACCAAACAACGGCCACTCGTTGAGTTCTAGCTCCAGTAGTTCAGGCCAGAAAGCCAAGTAAAACGGTCCTTGTGTATATTCGACATCCACCGTGGAGTGGAAGTAGCAATTACCTTCCCATACGGTAAACCAGTCTTGGCCGTTCTCGCGAACCACCCACCATGTGTTCATTAGCCAAGCGTGCAGCGTCTGTGCGAGTAATTTCGATGTGGAATCGCCCAACGAATGATTGGATAGGATGCCATCTACTTTAATCGAGTTCTCTTTTACCGCTTCGACATGCTGGATTGCCCAATCCACAACTTGCTCAAGATTCGCAAAGCTTTGCGTGTATTTGAAGGGGCTGCGAGTGCCTAATACATTGAGTAAAGGCTGATCGTACGTACACCAAGCAAGGGAAAGTTTCGTCCCTTCCATCCCTTTACGTAAGGAAAAAGGTGCGGTTAGGTTGGTTCCATCCCATGCACCTGAAAGTATAGCAAGTTGATCTTTACATGCTATTGTTTCTTCATTGGATCGAATCGCTTTGCTGTGATCATCTTCCTCAAACGGACGTAAGATAACGGAATCGTACGTAGCTTCGATGCTCCTTGATTGTGATTGTGACTCAAATTTGAACCCTTCGCCCGAAAAGCCTAGGAACAGCTTCCCCTCTATAATTTCATCGTATTGCGCAGTCCATCGAAATGAGGATGGCAAACGATCCACTTCTAGGTCCAAGTAAACGATCGGAACTGTGCTGAAGACCTCGTCTCTCGGTCGGAACGGAATGCGAGCTGTTAGTTTCACATGAATCCCTGTCGTCGGATCAATTCCGCTTAACGTCATCGTGGTCGCTGTCATTTCTTGATCCATAAATTCAAACGATTGCTTATCACCACACAAAGGTAGTGAGAGTGTGCGATCTCCTATTTCGATCCCTGCATGCAGATGAATCGGCAATCCCGGATGATTGCCATGACGAACTAGATAAGCTTGGTGCCCAGCAGGATCCCATCCGATTCCCAGTCGTGATCCTAATACGGTTAATGCATCTCCCATTAATTGCAACTTACATTCCTCCTGAACTTGCTGACTCATTGTTTACTATCTCCAATTATAGGACTGCGGTCATCTTGCAAACAGTGGAGGGACTTTCGTTTTTCTACGACAATCTTCGGAAATTTAGATGAAAAGACAGAAATCCTATCATTGAAACCAATTACCCTGCGTTTGGTGAATAAAAGGCGAGTGCTTGTTGAGGTAATGGAAAGCTGGCGGGGGTGCAGTGCCGAAGGGCTGTACATGTTTGAAAGAGGGCTCGCTCTACGCATTAGCATTAACTGGAAAATATACATCTATGTAAGCAGAATACCCTTGAAATCTGGATTTAACTGTAAAATATGCAGCTAAAACTACTACTTTTGCTCAAATCAGCTGAAATGGTTGAGATTAACTGTAGGTTTTCCATCTAACTTGCATTTGAACGAAAAATCTTCGATTTTAACTGTAGAAAATCCATCTATTCTCCTTACGCACATTCCTATATGCCAAAAAAAGGACCATCCCCCGCAGGGGACAGTCCTTCTCCTGTCATCTTATGATTTCATTCGCTTCTTATAATCAAGCGGGCTTAATCCGTAGTGCTTTTTGAACAATTGAGAGAAGTACGTGACGTCTTCGTAGCCGACCTGATTGGCAATCGTGTAGATTTTCTCCGACGTTTCCATCAAAATATTACGTGCTTCCCGCATTCGAATCGATACCGTATAGGTGCCGATGGTCATTTCTGTTTCTTGCTTAAATAGGGTACACATGTACGTTTTGTTCATGGCAACGTGATCCGCAAGTTCCTGCAAGTTAATTTGCTCACCGAAGTGTAGATCAATGTATTGTTTCACTTTATCAATGACTTTCACCGATTGCTGATCACGAATCCCCCGCATCGTTTCCACCAGAAGATGAGAGCCTTCTTCCAGCCTTCTCACCGCGCAGAGACGGTAATAGCTCCGAACTGCTTGCAGGGAAAGTGTCGTATCACCTAAGCCCAAATCATTCCCTTCATCCAGCTCCAGCTGGAAGCGTTCGGATGACAGCTCTTCAATGATCGTTCGAAGCCACAAATTGCTCAATGGATTCAATAAGTTAAAGTTGCCTTCTACCCAACCTTCTAACAATTCCAACGTTTCTACGATGAGTAAAGGCAGTGTTTCTACATGCAAGGTTCGTATGTGTTCTAACCATTTATCTACCCATTGTTTATGATGGGGAAGCTTTCTCAGCATCAGCTGAGCTGCATCACGGTTGCGATCTTCCTCTAATCGTTCCTTGGCCTTATCAAGGGCACTGAACAGCAGCTCTTCATCAACTGGCTTCATAATGTAATCCAAGGCATGCAGTTGAATACTCATTTTGGCATATTGAAAATCATCATAACTCGAGACAACCACACATCGCATCCACGGGAATCGCTTATTAATTTCGCCTATTAACGTTAACCCATCCATCATCGGCATCCGGATGTCCGTAATGCATAAATCGGCATAATGTTCCTCCAGCCAATCCAATGCCTTAACGCCATTAGCAGCGGTTCCGGCAACGACGGTTGTTTGCTGATAAGCATCAATCGAAACTGACAGACTATCTCGAATTAAGGAAGAGTCGTCCACAAGAAGTACGCGTATCATCTATTATTCACTCCTTTACCTGATTTGGAAAAATAACACTTACCTGTGTGCCGCCTTTATCTGAAACGCGTTCTACCATAATCCCTGCATGTGCATGATGCGGATAGAATGTTTTGAGACGATAATGAACATTTAACATCCCGATCCTTAACAGCTGTAGGAATTCCTGTTCAGGTCTAACTTGACTCAGTGCCTCCCGAATTTCGCTTAACTTTCCAAGCGATATGCCAGACCCATCATCTACAATATCTACGCGAATGTAATCGTTCTCCCATTGATACGCGGAGATTCGAACTTGGAGGTTCTCCCCCGTCATTTCATAGCCATGTTTAATACAATTCTCTACAAACGGCTGAATGCATGCTTTTAAACATGCGGATTGTGCCACCTCGGGATCAATGTCAAAATGAAACGTTAACTCGTTCGGATACAAATTATCCATAATTTGAATGTAATCGCGAATATGGCGGATTTCCTCTTCTAGGGTAACTAAAGAATCCTTGTAATTCGATGTATATCGCAGCATGTTCGAAAGGGCTATGGTTGACTTTCGGATCTGTTGATGCCCAGCCAAATTGGCCATCGCATTGATCGATTCTAAAGCGTTATATAGAAAGTGGGAGTTGATTTGTGATTGCAGTGCTGATAACACCGCTTGCTGCTGAACCATTTTGGACTCCGCTAATAAATGAATCGAGGCGTCAATCCGATCCAGCAACAAATTATATGATTCGGCCAAATCCGCTACCTCGTCCGTCCCTTTCACATCCGGGCGAATATCGAATCGACCCAGTTTTGTCGTACTAATCGTCCTGCGCAGCAACTTAATTCGCTTGGTAATGGAGTGTGATACCAGGTACACTAATACAATTGCACTTAACAAGCTAAGCGAGGCGATTGCGATCGTCCAATTGCGAATTTCAATAATACGTTGTGCTAAGTCCTCATATGGCACGAAAACGATGACACGCCAATCCACTTTCGGAATCGATTGATACACAATCATCTGAGTATGATCCTGATTATACATGTAACCTGATGGATTTTTCTTCATAGCTTCCATCATGGGATGAGCCAATTTCGTATTGATCATATGCAGGTCTGGTGCAGAGATGACATTGCCTTCGGCAGTCGTAATTAAGGCCTGTCCATTGCGTCCCAGTTCAATTTCATTCAGAATCTGTTGCGTCGGCATCAAGGAAATATCTACGGCCAGATAGACTGGTTGATCACTATAATACAGCTTTTGAACATAGGTTAGAATCGGCAGTTGAATTTTTTGACCATTGCTATTCTTGTAATCCGCGCGAAGATTGACAAATGACTGAATTCTTCCCGTATCGGTTATCTTATCTTTCATATTCGAAGCAGCAAAGGAATACTCCGTTTCCAGAACGGCATCTCGTGTTTCATTTCGATATACAATCTGATTCCCATTCTCATTGTAGAGCACAATAGAAAGCGTTTCCTTATGAAAACTAATGTACGGATTAATAATTCGATTCTCCATATCCTTGAGTTTACTATAGTTCCTGTAAGTATCTCCTTGGTTAATTCGCGTCCAATCCTGAAAATCTTGACTTATGACCAGCGTTTGAAAAAATTGTTCATTATCATTGATATATCGCGTTAGATTCAACGTCGCCTGCTTCAAAATTTGATTACTAAATCGTTGTGCATCCGATTCGATCGCTCTAGCGCTTTTGTAATAGCTAAAGCTGCCAATCGTAACTACAACCAAGATGACGATGCACGAGATCATAAGAATGAGTTTCCACTGCAAGGAACTTCTAATATAGCTGAACAAATAATTCGCCTCCCTTGCCTTCTTAGCATGCATTATACACCTTGAACTGCATTTTGTTTAGCACTGAATGTTGCCAAAAAAAACTATCCAGCCACTGAACAGCAGACAGGCTGTTGGTGCTGGATAGTATCTTAGGAAACACAGAATTCTATTGTTTATTTCTCAAAATAACAATTGCTGCATCATTCGCACCAACATTTACCTTCACAGTTCCGTTCACATTCTGTGGACGGTTACCATACAAGCTCTCCTCCACATACCAGCCCGACTTTATCGCTAACGGAACTTCTCGATCTTCCGGTGAGTAGTTAATCAAGACTGCCACAGTTGTATTCAAATCCGCCGTGTGTTCCGTAAGCCCGATTTGCGGCTCCTTCACATGGAGAACACGTGCGTTCCGCGCTTCTTGGGAGATTGTTTCATACATTTTCCAGTACGGGAATTGGTCCGGATTGTAGCTGACTCCTGGCTGTTGTGACATCGCTAACTCGACTGGCAAGGCACAGAAGTACACGGTTCCTTTGCCATAGGTGGCTTTCGTCAGAACTGGATTACCATCCGCCTCTGCTGCCAAAACTTCAGCCCGATCGTTGCGGAAATCCAGCTTAAACGTGCTTGGTATTGTAAGCGGAATGTCACCGCTATCCCCTTGTAAGTAAGCAACCGCCTCACTTGCCCTGCGACGGCGATTCTGTACGGTAAGCCCCGTCAGCTCCGCAAAGTTGAGCATGTATCCGTCATTGGAGGACATATACAATGTCGCTCCTTCACGAACTTTATCCAACAGCTGCTCCCAACGCTGCTTCGCTACACCAAAGACGCCAGTTACACAAGGCAGCAAATAGAAGTTCGCATCCGGCAGTGGTTGATCTTCGAATCGGAAATCGATATCGAAACCGGCTTGCTTCGCTAATAGAAAGGAGCCAATTGCTGTTGCCCAATGATCCTGTGTGCTGTTGAGAATACATACCGCCTCGACGCTGCGCGCAGGCAGATTTTCTAACGGCATGGATTGAATGATTTTCTTCAGCCGTCCCATTTCTTGGAGAGCTGGCTTTACGCGCCCTTCCTCCGTCATGAGACCAAGCTCACCTTCACAAGCTACCCAATCATACGGTGCATGGTTCAGCTTTGTTTGATCATTCGCACACCACCACAACAAACCTGGGAGACCGTGTGCCCACTGCGAAAGCATGCTTGTACGTGCGAATGCCGCAGCGACCTCTTCGCTGCAAACCATCGGCCCCATCGTTCCCATTTCCTCTGCGAAGCAAGGCTTTTCCCCAATATGGGCGTACAATAAGCTTTCCATCGTGGCATGTATCGTTGGTCGCATCGAAGTTAATGGATCGAAATCCATGTAAGGTGTCCAGAACGGGTACGGATGCGTTGTCAAAATATCAGTGAGTTCACCTTGGTCCTGCATCGTCCAGTTTCCTTTGGGATACAGGCTGTGCATACCTGAAATAAGCGGACGCGTCGCATCCTTCGCCTTGATCGCATTCGCAATGGAAGCTGTCCACACATAAGCCTCTTCTTGAGAGGCAACCTTGCCCATTACGTTGCACTCGTTTCCGAGATCCCATGCAATGATCGAATCATTATGTTTCATATTTTTCACGAAATATTGAACGAAACGTACTTGCCAGCGGATCGCATCCGGATCGGTCAGAATCGCTTTGCCCCGGAGTGCAGGAGGTACGAATAATCGACCACTCATCCAGCCCGTGATTAATCCAACAATGAGTTTGATATCATATTTCTTGGCGATCTCGGTAAAGGCTTGGAAACGAGCCATCATTTCCACTGACATACCCGCTTTACCCGCTTCTGTATCTGGTAATCTTTCTTCACCGAACCGGTAGCCGAAATGCTGGCCCTCCCCTGTATACATATTCTCAATCGGCTGAAAATCTGGCCACAACGGGAATACACGAATAACCTCTATGCCCGCATCCGACAATCTGCGTAAATCGAGATCGACCTGCTCGGGATTCCAATCCGACCACATCGCGGTTCCTGCATGTGATGCCCAATAATTACAGCCTACAAAAAAAGTGCTTGGCAAATTTAATAGTTGATTCAAGATACGTTCCTCCTAGAAGTTACTGACTATAACGTATCTCAAGCGTACCTAAATTTAGACGCTTACACTATAATAAAAATACTAAAAAGTATAACGATTCTACTTTTTGTTATTCAGACTGATTGTGCCCGTTCCACTTTGAAATTAATTGGATTTCCTGCATCTATCTCCGGTTAAAATTAACTTTTCGGGAGTATAACTGGATTTCCTACATCTAATATTGCTCAAAATGTCCCGTTTGGCGAAATCGCGCTAAAATAAAGGGAGGAAATCCAGTTAGTTTGCGAAAAGACGTGATTTTGCATAAATTAGCTGCAGAAAATCCAGTTATTAGCTTAGCGCAACACGACACCAAGACTCCAAAACAAATAATGGCATTATAAACAGCCGAGCATCAAATGCTCGGCTTCTTCAAATCGTCTCACGTTAGTTACTTCACGAACTTGACCGCATCCGCGTTCACGTAGGTACCATTCGCATTGTCTGTCAACTCCACATACCCTGTGGTTCCTGCTAGAAAATGATACGTCCCCAAGGAGATCCATGATCCTCCAGGTATCGTTTGCTCATTAACCGAAAACAACTGTGATCCCCCATCATAATACACAGTAAATGGGGCATTCGTTGCTCGGCCGGTGTTCCCATCTGGGATTCGGTAGAAAACTTGATAATCTCCCGCCGTCACAATCGTAGGTCTCCAGCGGATTTTATCTGTACCCGTACCTGTTTTATTGTACACATAATCGGAACCATAATAGTTGGGTAATCCAGTCGAGGATATCCAAGTTCCTGTAAACTCCGCAGCAGTGTTATCAATGATGATTTCGCTTGGCGGCAAAGGTGTGTAGCCAAATTTGGCTTTAAATGTTTTCCCCTTCGCAGCATTTACATTAACGGATAGCTTTATCGTCGGGGATAACTGAGTAACCGAAACGCCAGGATCAACGGCGACAACACTTGCAGCACTTCGATTTAATTCGATGTTCATACTGCCCGTGTTCGCTTGTGTCGGGTCAGATACAGCCACTTCAATATCGTTTGCTGTCTCGCTCGTCATCACTGCTGACTTCTTATCACTTGAAACAAAATTTGTAGCACCTACCTGAATCCATGTCAATGCATCCGTCCAGAAATTCATGCCGACCACATTTAATGTCGTTTCTTTAACCGCTTGTGCGAAAGTAGAATTCTCCAAAATCGTAACGTTCGGACTGCTTGCATAACTGCTTACTTGCGTAGTTGTTTTATTCGGCAGCGTTACATAGGCATACATCCCATTCGTAGGATTAAGGCCATGATCAACCCACATGGTTAAATAGTTACTCGTTATATTGGTTGTCGGCGTCCCCGCTCGGCCATCGATATTACTCCATTTGCCTGTTCTTGCTTCACGCAGCCCTTTCACAGCAGCACCTGTTGGGAAATAATACCCGAGACTAGAACCAGATTCACTTCCTGCCAAATGAGCCCAATTCACACCCGTCATTGCTTCTGACCAGCCCAAGGCGGATGACTTCGCAGTGCCATTTACCGTAAATGCATTACTGCCGCTGCTATTTAATTTGCGATTTTCAATAATTGTCTCAATTGTTCGATTGTCCGTACTCGTAATGCCGGATCCTAATGCGACAATCTCGTCATCAAACATAAACCAGCTTTTCTTGGCCGTTAACGTGCTTCCGGAAGCATCCAATTCCATCCCGGAAATGCCGTAGCTGTCCAGAATAGACGTACCACCAACCCAATTCTTAGTACTCAAGGAATCATGCCCTGATGAATTGGCTTTCGTTACCGTATCCACCGTTGTACCTGGCAGCCGATACGGATTCACAGTTGGCCAGAAATCCGTATAGGCAGCAAGATCATTATTATATACATATGTCATGCCGTCCCCCAGATACCAGCCTTTCAAATTCTCTGAGTTAATGGATTCGTAGTTGTAGATCCGGTTGGATGACATGCTGATGCCATACCCAAAGCCAGGACGCAAATGGACGGAACGATCCATGCCAGGAAACTGATAATTGTTCACCAACGCTGTTCGTGATGTGGCATTCGCAACAATCTCTTTCCCCAACACGATGAAATTAATAGACGCATACGTAAAATAATCCCGAGATGTATCGCCTACGATCCAACTTTTCACCATACTCCGGAATGCTGCTGCATCTGCTGCAGGAGCGAATTGCGAGATGCGTGTAATGGCTCCAATTACCGCGCCGCCGCTATCATGGTCTTGATCATAGTGACGTGAGACATCTCTCCCTCTTGTCATATCCATCATGGCACCTTTATACATGAAGGGTTCGAAGGAATCGTATACCCAACTATACACATTTTTGATATCCACGTCGGTCACTGACCAGGAAGAACCATGTAGGACATAGATGAGATCCGCCATATCTTTTAATAACCCTAGGCCATATCCCCCGTTATACGGATGTTTACTATGCTGAATAAACGAACCATCTCTGTAAAACCCGTCTCCCGAAGTCACATAATTAAATACATTGCTAAGCCCATCTCGAGCACTGGCTATTTTGGCAGCGTTCTTGACAATGATACCGCGAACGCCAATGACCGTGCATTCCCAAACACGATTAGCCCCAGTTGATGTAATGGTTGGTTGAAAATGCTCAATAGCGTTCATATAATTGGTAATTTGCGTCGAAGTCAATTGAGCGTAGAGCAACACCACAATATCATTCAGCGCGAGCGGAGCCCCGATCTCCCAATCCCACCAGTTGGCTACGTTGGTTTTGGTTTCATTGTATCGATTGGTATACATCCAGTCCAACGCGATCCCGATATCTGTAAGTAGAATAGCGTCGTTCTGAAGGGTGGAACCGGTTGTTGCATAAGCTAGAGCCATTGTCTTTATGCGATTGTATCCCGTTGTAATTTGGCTCGTATTCGACGCATTGTTAAGATCGCTCCACAGATAAGTGCCTGGCGAATTGTCCATCGTGCTCCAATTCGAATTGGCTTCCGCCGTAAGTGCAACAATCTGAGCTGCAATATCGGGATCAAGCGGATTATAAGAGGTTCCACCCGTTAGTGTCACCTTCCACTTCTCCCGCAGGCTATCGAATTCATCCGCTGCTGAAGCCTGATTCACTACGAAAGCATTCATTGTGCAGAACAACAAAAGAGTCAGTGAGGCCATCATTCCTATCCACTTTATTTTGAATCTCATCATAAATCTCCTCCTTTTAATTTGGTTAAGATGGAAACGACTCCAGTATAGCAAGCGCTTTCATCGAAAAATATACAGTGATTCTGCGAAAATGTCCCAATTGTTGTGATTGGACGCTTTTGTCACAATCCTCTGCCCTTTTCCATCCCCGGCCATGCAAAAAGGACCATCAGGATGATTATCCTGACGGTCCTTTGGGCTATTCTCTGAATGTGATATTCAGCCATTCTATACATAGTTTGACCCATTTTGCATTATGATTATAGTTCATCGGATCCGGTAAAGGCTTCTTATATTTGAGCGCTGGTTCGTTGAAAAAATCCAGAAGCTCGGCGTCACTGACAGTTGGTTTCCCACTTGCTTCAGTCAATTCTTTAAGGGCTATTTGCCTGTACAACTGTGCGGAGTCCGAGTTTAGGTAGTCCTGGCCCCTCGTGTACCACGTTTCATCTGACGTTGAAGAGCCATGACCGATATAAGGAAAGATATGCAATTCAAAGGGTATTGTGTTCTTTCTTAACGCGGAGGCGAAGATCATGGCATTCTCTACTAACACGGTTAAGTCTTCTACTGTATGCCAGAGGAATACAGGCGGCGTGTGCGATCCCACACTATGCTCAAGGGAAACTTCTGCAAGTTGTTCCTGAGTCGCTTCCTCCCCCAGCAGATTAAAGAACGATCCCATATGCGCGAACTCCCCCGTCGTGATGACCGGATAGCCCAATATAACAGCATTTGGCTTGTTAGAGTACGCCTGGATACCTCTAACATCCTGCAGGAAATCCCTGTTCCAATGCACAGCCAAGCTCGCTGCAAGATGTCCGCCAGCAGAAAAGCCGCAAATGGCGATATGATCGGGATTGATGCGCCATTGCTCTGCATGTTCGCGGATAATAATCATCGCGCGGGATAGATCGCGTATTGGCTGCTTCTGTACCGGTTGCATGTTAGGTCTCATGCGAGTTGTATACGTTAGTACGAACGCCGACATGCCGGCCTCCAGAAACTTCATCGCCACGCCTTCTCCTTCCGCGGAGTTGCATCCTTTATATCCGCCTCCGGGAATAATCAGAACGGCAGGTTTCCGATTCAACCCATCAAGTATGTAGGTTGTCAATGTCGGCATGAACTCAGTTCCTGTGTCATACGTATATTCTTCTTTTGTCCAAAGGTTGATTCTCTCGTTACGCATTGGGTTAGCTCCTTTACGATCATGGTTGATTTGTTTATTGCCCTGCATGCAGGGATGCCGGCATCTCAATTCGAATTAACGTTCCTACTTCCGGTACGCTGAAGATCGATAGTCCATACTCTTGTCCGAAATACAAACCAATTCGCTCATGAACGTTCATGATTCCGATTCCGGTAAAGCGATGCTTACTGGGGGCTTTATGCCGCTCTGTAAATAAATTGCTGAGCCGCTCTGAATCCATGCCGAGCCCTGTATCCCTTATGGTAATAATGAGTTTATGCTTGACGCACTTTGTTCGGATACGGATTGTACCTGTCCGCTTGAGCGGTACCAAACCATGGAAGATGGCATTTTCCACAAGTGGTTGCAAAGTTAGCTTCAGCATCGTCGTATGGAGCGTTTCCGGCTCCGCATCTATCGTCATCGTGAATTTATCACCGTATCGCACTTTCTGTATGTACGCATACATGCGCAATCCTTCCAGTTCATCTGCTAAGGTGACAAACTCCGTACTCTTATCAAAGCTAAATGAAAGCAGCCCTACTAACGCCTTAATGGTTTCCCGGACTTCATCGATTTTGTGCTGCTTAGCCAAACTGCTAATGCAGGCGAGCGTGTTATATAGAAAGTGCGGGGCAATTTGACTTTGCAGCATTTTTAACTCAAATTGTTTTTTCCGACGTTCCGATTCCCTTGTCTCCTGGAGGAGATGATGAATTCGCTCCATCATTGCGTTATAACTAAGAACTAGGCGTCCAATCTCATCCTTGCCACTCCCCGAAATGCTGTGAAGCACTTCCATATCACGTACGCGGTCCATCTTAGCAACCAATGTGCGTACGGGGTGGGTCACATAACGGCTTATCATATACGTGCTAGATAGTACGATGAAAATCCAAAATACGCCGGCTGTTGTAAAGTTCGTATGAAGACTACGAATATGTTGATAAAAGAAACTATCTTTATAGAAGGCAATGAAATACCAGCCTAACTTATTCATACCTGATTTCACGGCTACCATGTTCCCTTGCGGACCCTCTATATCAGACACCCCTAGTGACAGCTCTGACATCTCATCGATAAATGCCGTATCCAATTCTGGCGGAAAAACGGAGATGTTATACGGCAGCATGCGATAAGAGCTGGGCAATGTACCCTCAAATGCTTGTACCACATTTCGTTTATTCGTAATGATGGAAAATGTTTGATTTTTGGTATTCATAAACTGAGACAACAAATTGGTTAATTGAATGAGATCGATTTCAACAACCGCCATCCCAATAAATGAACTCGTTGATGCGGATCTTAGAGGCATCGTGAACGCCACTGTTTTGCCTGACATGGGAGATTGATACGGCTCTGTGATAAACATGCCCTGTGTTTGCTTGGCTTGCTCAAGCAGCTGCTGGATATAAGGGTTGCCAATAATCTCAAAAGTCGTTTGTGAATTGGACATCACCTTGCCATCTTCACGAACTAAATACATGGATCGATACAGGGTACTGTTCATATTCGCATATTTGCGAAGGATCTCTGTCGCTTCATATTCCTTTGCTTCGGTTAGTAAATCCTCCCGTGTCGAGATCAGCATGAGGATGTTCTGCACATTGTCCAAGTATGCATTCATATAGAGATTCGTTCGGTCAATAATGATTTGCGCGTCAGAGACCACCTGCTTTCGAAACAAATCCTCTGCTTCTCGTAAATTAATCCATGTCAGCCCACCTAGTAGCAGCAGCGTACCCACGGACAGAAATAGAAAGTGTTTCGCAAGCATGCTCTGGCCACCAAACCACGACATCAGCTTTTTCATTTAAAATCAGCCCTCTTATACTCGTTTGGCGCTACGCCTGTCCAATTGCGAAAAAGCTGGGAGAAATAACGGTAGCTAGGAATTCCTACACGTTCTGCCACTTCGTACACTTTCAATTGAGTTGTCTGAAGAAGTTCCATCGCTTTCTCTATGCGCATTCTAGTGACATAATCATTGAAAGATTCTCCGGTTTCTTCACGAAACAATCGGCTAAAATAGGATGAGCTCAGACCCACTTCCTCAGAAATAGATGTCAACGTAATCGCCTCTTTAAGTCGCGCGAGGATGATTTTCTGAGCAAGTTGCACATCATTTCTGATCTTCCTGATTCCACTTGCTTCTGATTCTTGTTCCCTTATTAATAGTTCCAACAATTGAAGAAACGTCGGGGCCGCCTGAAGTTGAACCGTACATGCTTCGAATTCACTTGGCCTAAGCAATGAATGAACAGTAATCACTTTCTCACGTGTTCGTAGGATGAACGCTTTCAGCTTGTCTGGCTCGAAGCGGCTTCCAAGGGCCCACGGCTTTAAGGTTTCATGGAAAAATGCGACTAGCATCTCTTTATCTTTTCCCACGTCTATCCACTTGCTGATGATTTGATTGGTATCTGGCGAATCGTCTAGCCCTGCAAGTCCCGTTGCTGCCTGGTCCGCCGTTAATGAGGTTAGCGAACTATCATAAAATTTCATCGCTTCGGTGATCACACTTGAACGCAAAGAAGAAATGAGATCCTGAGGCTCTCTAACACATCCCCCTGTTACTGCCAATAGTCGAAACCCGGCGTGGGGATCCATCGACTGCATCTCTAACACCCGGTAAATCCCTCGCATGACTTGCTCCGCCTGTACAGAAGCTTCTAAGGCAGAATGCAGATTGCAGAACACGAAAGCAAAATCTTGATCACCAATCGGTGACCAATAGAAATTGGATGATTCTCTTTCCAGTCGCTCTAACTGTTTCTTAAGCTCATGCAGCAGATGGAACCGATCTCCCTCCTTTACTTCGACATGAAGTCTGACCGGGTAATAGGGAATGGCACGGCTCCAAGCCTCCCATAGCTGCGATAACTCTGCATCCTGTTCAGCTCCCCCCATCGCAATCGTGTTCAACAGCTGCGAAATATCACGACGCTTCCGTTCGCGTTCGTAGCTTTGAAGATCACTTTCTCGTCTTATAGCCCCTCTAGCCTTGTCCACTGCTGCCTTCATTTCTTCTTCTTCAAAGGTCAGCTTAAGCACATATTCTAAAGCCCCAAGCTTGAGTGCTTGTTGTGCGTATTGAAAGTCACTATGTGACGTAAGCAACACAAACTGAATGGATGGGAAGCTTTGCTTTACTTGTCGCAATAGCTCCATCCCATCCATAATCGGCATAATGATATCCGTGATGACGAGATCCGGCTTCAGCTCTTCACAAAGCAGCAAAGCTTCTTCACCATTCTCTGCTTCTCCCACCAATTCGGCTCCGAACAAATGCCAAGGCATGGATCTGAGCTCCTGCCTTAACGGTAGTTCATCATCTACGATCAAAACCCTTATCGGTGTATTAGGCATCTAGCAACCACCTGTCATTGAAGTCATTTAAACTAGGTATTTATCCGCTGGAATGGGAACTCCGCCTCGAGGACGTTCAACACCTTGATAGCTAGCTGGCAAATGAGGATCTCCTGAAATGTAAGCAGGAAGCTTCGGATAAGGGTAAATAGGTCTCTGGAAGCTCATGCCATTTGGAGCAAAACCATCGATAAACGCGGTTGCAATAAGTGTATCCGGTGCTTTGCCGTGCTCAACCCAGTCAACCATTGCGGCTAAAATGTCATATTCGCTATTTGTGGGTAAACTGGAGACGCCTCGGAACCCGATCTCATTCAACCCCGGTCCACCTCCGCAATGACCCATTCCTGGCACAAGGAATAACCGGAAGAAATCTTGGGTTTGATCCAGGCTGCCCTGATGTTCAATCACTCGCTCATAATAGTGGAGTGCATCTTGATACGGTACAAGCGGATCCGCCATTCCAGTGTACAACAAGATTTTGCCACCTAGCGCTTTCATCTCGCTGACATCGGGATTATTCGCATTAAGAATCGGCGCCAATCGCTCATTCAACGTATCCAAATCCTGATCAAAATCAAATGTGGAGTAATCAAAATCCGCACCAAATACCCAATGAAATGGATATAACAACGATGATGGTAACTGTTCAGGATCTTGTTGAAGATCTAGTCCTCCTCCACAATTCTCACTCCCAAATGGAAGTGGCGTATAGATACGTTCGCCTGTTCGTGGATTAGTTGGTCCCGCATAAATCAGCTTCAATGCGGAGATCTGTTCGTCGGTGAGGCCAATCCCGTCATCGTCAACCTGTGAAGCCGCCAACGTCTCTGGCTCGAATTGCAGAACCCTTGGGTCAGTAAAGAAGTTATCACCTTGGAGAACGCCGCCGTTTTCCCCCCGTCCATGTTCGACAACTTTACGTGTTATGGATGCAATTTGTTCTTTTGAAAAGTGTGCGTCTGTTGCTTGATTCGTTGCTTTAAAATTCCACAAAAATCCAGTATGCAAGTGAGTGCGATTGTTCGCTGGCGCCCCAGCAATGATGCCGTGATAATCAGACGGATAGCGCTGTGCTTCCATTAAAGCTTGTTGCCCACCCGTTGAACAACCCATGAAATAAGCATAGCTGGCTGATCTTTTGTAAAATAATTGGATGAGCGATTTCGCCGCTACCGTCATCTCATGTGTTGCACGATAACCGAAATCTACCCATCGTTCAGGATGTCCAATCGCCTCGAAGGCATTTGGCGAAGTGCCCATATCCGTATTCGCTGTGGCATATCCTCGCCGCACGCCAAGTGCAAGTGGGTTGTAGCTAATATAACCTGCACTACCTCCATTGCCTGTGCCGAGGAATCTGCCATTCCAATCTTGTGGCAGCCAAAGCTCCACGCGAATGTTAGACTCTGAGGTTGGCTTGAGCTGGAGGCAAACTCGGCAAAATGCTGGTAAGTCCGTAAAGATTCTGCCGTCCTCTAAGGTGAGACTTCCTTCTGGCACCATTTGAACACCCGTAATCGTACAACCTGGTATATCAACATTCTCAAATATTCCGTCCAAAACGACTTCCTCCTCCTACAGATGTCCATTACAACTACATCAATGACATCTGATTTCAAAAATTCTAGCATGATCCAGTCCATTCGTGCTCAAGACTTCCACTCGAAGCTTACTTACTTGTTCTACCCCTGCATGGCTTGTTACTTGTCGTTGGTAATTACCCTGAATCTCCATCACTTGACGAGCGCCCTCGTCCGGATTCGCAGAATAAGCAAGGACGCGGAAATCCTTCAACGTTTCCGGCTGCGGCCCCCATTCATTTCTCTTATGCAGCTGATCTTCTTGCGTCAGGGTTAGTCTTCGGTGCATGCCTGTATCCAGCACGATGGTGATCTCCTTTAAGGAAATCGGTGTTTCCCAAGTAAGCTCAATCCAAGGTTCTTGATCATCAGGACACGACATCCACCTGTGGGAACCAGGAACGACGAGGTCTAGTCTGACACCATTGGTACCATGCATCGCACGTGTATAGCCATCGATTACATTCGATGCTCGGCCTTCTGGTTGCTCGGAAGAGGCCAGAACTGTCGCTTGGCTAGATAAGTTATCGTTCGCGGGAATACCAGGAAGAAATGCATCCTGCCTGATAAGCCGTTGTTGTGTTTTCCGAATTAATTCTTGATTCTTATACGCCATCTCAAGTGAAATCCCTGCTTGATTGGCCAAAGCGGCGAAAGTTCCAGCACCTTGCCCCATTACACCACAGGTAGCCATGACTCTCGTGCTGGAAAAAGCAATATGTGTCGCGGAAATATTGCGTCCAACAAACATTAAATTGTCCACATTCGCACTGACCAATGCCCTCAGTGGGATACCATATACGTTGTTTGTATGCGGTTGATGGCAGGGATCCATTTCTTTGGCATCAATTCCCTGTGGTGGATGGGTATCCATGGGCCATCCACCATATGCGATGACATCTTCAAAATGAACCGCTTCCTCTAAATCTCTCTGTGACAACACGTGCTTACCGATGAATCGCCGAGATTCACGCTTGCCAGGTACAAAGCCGAACCAATCCAGCGCCCAGTTCTCAGACTCTGGATGATGGCCACTATTTTTGATATGATCCCACACGCCCATCATAATAGCCAGTAATTCATCGCGAATGAATTCGTTATCGGAGATCGTATCCAATAATCCGCCAAACTCCACCCACCAATACCCATATTCCCAAGACGCATGACTGCGATATTTCAAATCTTCTTCGGAATATCGTTTCGCCCACACAGGGGGGATGAAGGACATCGGTTTCCCCATATTTCGTGCCGTAAATAATAGCGAAGAACCGAGCCGATACGTATCGGCTACTGTTCCAGCGAATGACTCATCATATTGTGCCGAAGACTCACGCCCTGTCGTGAATTGCGCTCCTGCTTCTTTACCAAGACGTCCGTCTCCCGTACAATCCATGAAAATGTTCGCATAAATTTCGAAGCTGTGCTCCGTACTTTCCCTCGTTGCCCAAGCTGATATAATGCGATTCCCATCCATCCGCACACCAATTATGGCCGTATTCAGCATCAGTGTCAGGTTCGGCTCCGCTCTGCACTTTTCATATAAAAGGAGATCCAGCATCGAGGCGCTTCGCTGTGGATTGCGAACGGCGCACTCCAGAAGAATTTCTTCGAGGATGCCGCCTTCTCTAGCTTCAGTTTCCAAGGCTGTCCCCCGTTTGGAATGCGCCGCCCCGACAATATGCATACGGATTTCGGAAGAGGCATTGCCTCCCAGAACCGAGCGATCCTGACAAAGTGTCACCTTCGCACCATTCCTCGCAGCCGCAATGGCAGCTACAACACCTGAAACGCCACCTCCAGCTATCAGGATATCTGTATGAACCTGTTGTTTCTTGCTATCTCCACTCATCATCGCTAATCTCCTCCACGATCCGTTAATTTAGAATGACAGAAAGAGATGAAGCCAGAAGCCCCTTCATCTCTTTTCAACCTTTTTCTACCTACTTCACGTATCCAAGCTCTTTCACTTTTTGCTCAGATGCTTCTAAGAATGCTTTGTAATTCATGGAACCCTCCAATGTTTTGAGGAAGTTATCATATTCAGTGAGAGGTCGTTTCCCATAGATGAATTTGGAGAACTCTTCTTCGACATACCGATTCGCATCAGCAGCGTTAAAGCCACTTGGGAAGTCAATAAATCCATTCACCGCTTGAAGTCGTGGCTGTTTATTGGCAAAGTCAATTAACTTTATTTGTGGAGCAAATTTCACGGACAAATATTCCATCTCTGGACGGCCGGTAAATTGGTACAGCCAGAAATAAGCACCTTCTTTGGCCATTAAATCCGTTGGAACCACTTTTTCCCCTTCGAGATTAAAATGTTTTCCTTTTACGCCGTATTGCACTAACTTGGATCCATCCTTCGAAGATACATAGTTCAACAAATCGAATACCTTTTGGAGCTTTTCTGGGGATTTCTCCAATGATTTCGGAAGCGCATACAATCCTGCGGGATTACCTATATCCCAAGATGCCGTGAATTTGCCGCCAGGACCTTGCAACGCATCGATTTGTACCCAGTTCACATTGGGATTGATCGCTTTCATCTGTTCAACGTTCTGAGCAGTTGTCATATCCGACCAAGCTGTGTAAAAGATGCCCGCTTGTCCTTTGATCGCCTTTTGCATAGCCTGCGTTTGCGACGTAGCCATGAGTTCTGGATCAACGACGCCAGCAGCAATCATAGTCTTGATTGAAGTAAGGGCATCTTTCATACCTGGCGCATAGAGAGAATTCACCACTTTATTATCTTTTACATAGATAGCTGGTACCTGACTGCCATCCATAAGCCCCACGCCATAAGCACCGAAGAACGTGTTAAACGCATTCAGTTTCGCTCCTGTGATGCCGAATGTATCCTTCTTCCCGTTGCCATCCGGATCCTTCTCCGTAAACGCTTTCGCAACTTCGAGCATTTCCTCTGGCGTAGTAGGCAACTTAAGGTTTAATTTATCAAGCCAATCCTTGCGAATCCAGAACGACGTTTTGGAAGCCGTAGGTGCTTTGGCGATGGCTAATGTTTTGCCATTCAACATCCCTTGCTTAAAGCTAGCCTCACCGATGAAGTCTTTTGCAGGCTTAAGTTTATCTAAATACGGCGTCAAATCAAGAAGAAGTCCTTGGTCTGATAATTGCTTTAACTGTACTCGGTCTACGGCAAATAAGTCCGGGAAATTCGCTGAAGCCATGCGCACATTTAATTGATTCTTGTAATCATCAGGAGACGCATAAACGGTCAGGTTAATTTCTGTATGTAACGTTTTATCCAGTTCCTGCTTAATGATATCTTGATCTGGGGTTGGAAGCCCGGTTCCCGTTTCAATGATATCCAGTTTAACTGGCTTCGCATTGGCTGCTGGCGTGCTGCTTGCTGCCGCTTTATCCCCAGTCTTTTCCGTAACTTTCTCAACCGCAGGCGAACCTCCACAACCAGCAATCAGCATAGCTCCCGTTAACGTCATTGCCAGCATCGGTGCATATAAGTTCTTTTTCATAGAAACCCCTTCTTCCTCTCGTATAGTATACATTTTTTTGGAACTATATTGTTACCGCGACCAAAGGTTTTAGCCCTCATCAACACCTCTGAATTTCCTTTGGCCATGCGGGATCAACCTTTGACAGCGCCTAGCAGCATTCCTTTTGTGAAATGTTTTTGAATAAACGGATACACGAGAATGATTGGCAAACTCGCGGTAATGACAGCTGCCATTTGCATCGTTTCGGTAGGCAGTACGTTCTCAGCATTTTCCAATAGCGGCAGCTGTGTCATCATAAGAACTTCGCGAATCACGACTTGTAAGGGATATAAGTTACGGTCCGTCACGTACATAATCGCTTGGAAGAACTCATTCCAATGTCCAACCATATAGAACAGCCCGACTGTGAGCATGGACGGCACCGCAAGTGGCAATACAATTTGCCATAGAATTCGAAATTCCTTGGCACCGTCCATTCGGGCGGATTCAAATAACTCTTCAGGAATGTTCTCAAAAAAACTTTTCATAATAAGCACATTAAAACTCCATACGGCATTCGGTAAAATCATCGACCAGACGGAATTGAGCAATCCCAAATTTTTCACAATTAAATAAGTCGGGATTAAGCCTCCACTGAATAGCATCGTGAACACAATCATCAGGAGGAAAAACCCTCTACCTGGGAGATTGCGACGGCTAAGCGGATAAGCCATCAGCGATGTCAACACTAGATTTACTACGGTTCCGACAACGGTAATGAAGATCGTGATCCAAAAAGCACGTGGGATGTTCGTTGTGGTAAATAGCTCATAATACGCATGGAATGTGATTGCTTTCGGAAGTAAGATAAAACCTCCATGCTTAAGTACTTCGGAAAATGGCGTAATGGAAACGGATAGCACATACATCAGTGGAAGAATCGCTGCTAAGGATGTAAGGCCGAGAATGAAAATAACGATTATGTTGACGATGCGATCTTCCCAACTTCTTACCATGCGCTCTCCCCCCACTTCTTCGATAATTGATTGGATCCAAGCACAAGTACTAAGCCAATGATTGATTTAAACAAGCCGACAGCCGCAGCCAAACTGAAGTTGAGCTGTTGAAGACCTGTACGGAATACCCAAGTATCCAAAATATCAGCTACTTGATAGACTTGAATGTTATAAAGGATATAAATTTGATCGAATCCGGCATCCATGATATGCCCTAGCTTCAGTATCAGCAAAAGCACGATAACATTTCGAATGCCAGGCAGTGTAATATGCCACATCATGCGAAGCCGACTGCCACCGTCCACGCGGACTGCCTCATATAAGGTTGGATCGATCGCGGCCATCGCTGCCAGATAAATGATAGCCCCCCAACCAAGATCTTTCCATACTTCCGAAGCGACCAGAATTGTTCTAAAATGATCGATCGAAGTCATGAATCCAATTGATTGGCCGCCTCCTTCGACGAGCCAACGGTTAACGATACCGGAGGTTTGTGACAAAAGGGTGTTCAGTATGCCATAGATAATAACCCACGATAAGAAATGCGGCATATAGGTCATTGTTTGTACGATCGTTTTGAACCAGCGCAGCCTGCATTCATTGAGCAGCAGGGCCATGATAATGGGTGGAGCAATCCCGAAAACCAGCTTATATACGCTGATCAATAGGGTGTTGACCATCAGCTGTCCAAAATAAGGGGAGTCAAAAAACTGTTGAAAATGTTTATACCAGGGATCCGCCCAGTGACTCCCGACGATGCCGTCTAGCATTTGAAAATCTTTGAATGCTATGATGATTCCGTACATGGGTATGTATTTGAACACAATGTAAAAGATCACGCCTGGCAAGAGCATCAGATAAAATGCGCGAAAACTCCAAACCTGTGTGATTTTAAGCTTTAGCTTCGATCCCCTTGCCCTGCTTCCGACCTCAGGCACCCGCTGCTGAACCGTTATCTGCTTATCCATGAGACCACCTCTTTTTCGTTTAATTCATCGCTTCGTAACGGGTTGATCTCAGTATAGCAAGCGCTTTCTTCGGAAAATATACAGTAATCCCGCGATAATGTTCGAATTCTTGCAGGCGGCATCTCAAGCTTATTCAGCCTTTGTGCTCCTTCTTCAAAAACAAACGCCGCCAGCTCCATCAATAGGGAACTAGCGGCGTATTAATTTCATTTCGGACGGGCAGCGACCCCTGCTAAGAAGCTGAGCATAAACTGTACCGCTAGACGCGAGGTCACATTGCGCACATCAACGGTCGGATCGATGCAGACAAAGTCCAGTCCCTGCACCTGCGGCAGCGATCCTAGTCGGTAGAGGGCATCCAGCGCATCCCACGGATTCATCCCGCCTGTACCGATTGCCGGACATCCCGGTGCATAGGCTTGGTCGATCACATCCACATCGAAACTTACATACAGCACATCCGTGCCTGCCCCCACAAGATGAAGCGCTTGGTCGAGAACAGCATCGATGCCCATCCTACGTATATCACGTGATGTATACACATGTACGCCTTTGCTCTTCACGTAGTCATGATACGGCTTGGCATTCATAAAACCCCGGATACCAATTTGTACGATGTGATGTCCCTCTACCACACCTGATTCGAGGATGCCGCGGAACGGCGTACCGTTGGTCACGCCACCGTCCTCAAAATTACGAACATCATGATGGGCATCAAAATGAAGAATACCCACCTTTTGGCCAGGATGGCGGTCCACGAAGGCTTTGATCGACGGGCAGCTCGTCGAATGATCGCCACCGAAAATGATTGGAATCAAATCCCGTTGAACCTTGTAAAGCGAACGCAAGCTTGCCTCGATGCGGCGGTGACATTCCGCGATATCCGTCACATGCATGTGGATATCGCCGAGGTCGCGAACAGCTAAGTCTTGCAGATCAACACCATATTCCATCGAGTAGGTAGTAAACGACTTGAACGCGGCACGCACAGCTGCCGGCGTCGTCGAAGCGCCTGAGTGCGAGATCGACGACTTCGACAGCGGGATGCCGATGATCCCTGCAAGCAATAGCTCTTGACCGTCCCATTGGCGAATCCAATGGGCAACCTTAGTTTCCAGATGATCTCTGAATACAGCTTGATCAGGTGGTTTTAGAAAGGGAATCTCATGGCTCATCGTGCCCCTCCTTCTTGCATGCTTCATCTGTCACAAGGGCACGGTTCCATACGATCACATTCCCATTTTTAATAACTGCAAATGTGTGGTTAATCCCGAAATGGTACGGCAGATACGCGAGATTCGGAGCGTCAAATATCGCTAAATCCGCACGCTTCCCCACCGCGATCGAACCGATTTCGCCTCCTCGTCCCAGCGCATTCGCCGCGTTGATCGTACAAGCAGTCAGAATCTCCTCCGGCGTCATCTTCAAATTCAGCGACGCCAGCATCATGATGAGCTGGATTGACTCGGTCGGACAGGAGCCCGGATTATAGTCTGTTGCGAGTGCCACCGGCAGTGCATACGTGTCGATCATAGCGCGTGCACGCGCATGTTTGGCCAATCCGAGGTTGAACGAAGTGCCTGGCAAGAGCACCGGAATCACGCCGTGTTCCGCCATTGCAGCCAAGCCTTTATCCGTTGCAGCGAGCAAATGTTCAGCGGATATCGCACCGATTTCGCCCGCCAATTCCGCTCCGCCAAGAGGTTCGATCTCATCCGCATGGATTTTCGAAATCAAACCACACGCCATGCCTTTCAACAGAATCCGACGTGATTGTTCGATAGAAAATACCCCCTGCTCACAAAACACGTCGCAAAATTCCGCAAGCCCCTCTTCGGCCACCTTGGGAATCAGCTCATTAACGATGAGATCTACGTATGCCTCGGCACGCCCTTTATACGCCAGGGGCACCGCATGTGCCCCCATAAACGTTGAGACAATATCGAGCGGATGGGTTTCGTTTAAACGTTTCGCCACACGTAATTGCTTCAACTCAGCTTCTAGTGAAAGACCGTAGCCGCTTTTCGCCTCAACCGTCGTCACACCGTTCAACAGCATTCCGTTTAAACTCCCACGCGCCTTATCATAGAGTTCCTGCTCACTGGCTGCGCGTGTACTTTGCACCGTATTAAGTATGCCTCCACCCTGCGCCAAAATGTCCAAGTACGAAACGCCTGACCGCTTCATCACCAGCTCATGCTCACGCGAACCGCCATGAACGAGATGGGTGTGCGGATCGATCAGCCCAGGTGTGACCAGGCGTCCGCCAACGTCAATGGTCTCTACAATTTCTACGTTTGCTAGGAGGCTAATGACATCTTGAGCTGTGCCAAACGCGACGATCTTCCCAGCGCGAATAGCTACCATTGCATCCATAATCTCATGAACTTCCCTCATTTGTTGCCCGCAGCGAGGAACATTCCCAGGTGGAGTAACCAAACGTCCAATCCCAGTAACAAGCAAATCAATCCGTTCCATCTCCTCACTCCTCCTTCAATGTCCCTGTTCACGTATCGGTATGCGAATACCGTGCTTCTCCGCCGTTTCAATGGCCTCGTCGTAGCCCGCATCCACATGGCGGATTACCCCCATACCGGGGTCAGAGGTAAGCACACTTCGGAGACGCTCATCTGCTGAATCCGTGCCATCCGCAACCACAACCATCCCTGCGTGCAGCGAGTAGCCCATTCCTACGCCACCGCCATGATGGATAGAAACCCAAGATGCGCCTGCTGATGTGTTGATCAGTGCATTCAGAATGGCCCAGTCGCCAACGGCATCGGAACCGTCTTTCATCGCTTCCGTTTCACGGTTAGGCGATGCTACGGAGCCACAATCTAAATGATCGCGGCCGATCACAATCGGTGCCTTCAACTCCCCATTCCTTACCATTTCGTTCAATGCCAGACCGAATTTTTCGCGCTCTCCATAGCCGAGCCAGCAAATTCGCGCCGGGAGACCTTGGAACGCGACACGCTCACTTGCCATCGTAATCCAACGGTGCAGGCGTTCATTGTCTGGGAACAATTTCACCACAAGTTCGTCTGTTTTGCGAATGTCTGCTGGATCGCCGGATAGTGCGACCCAGCGGAAAGGTCCTTTGCCTTCGCAAAATAGCGGCCTAATATAGGCTGGAACGAAGCCAGGGAAATCGAAAGCATTTGCCACCCCTTGGTCGAAGGCGACTTGACGAATATTGTTGCCGTAATCAAATACGACGGCCCCCATTTGCTGCAGATCGAGCATGGCTTGCACATGGATAGCTATGCTGCTTTTTGAAAACTTCACGTATTGCACAGGATCCGTCTCGCGAAGCAGCGCTGCTTCGACCATCGTAAAGCCAACCGGGATATAGCCGATCAGCGGATCATGAGCCGATGTTTGGTCCGTGACGAAATGCGGCTTGATGCCGCGACGCACGAATTCGGGAAATATCTCTGCTGCGTTACCCAGCAGACCAATGGCTAGCGCCTTGTTCTCTTCCATGGCTTTACTTGCCAGCAGCAATGCTTCATCCAGCGTTTCCGCTAGCACATCACAGTACCGGGTTTGGATTCGGCGCTCAATCCGTGTTCGGTCAACTTCAACTGCAATGACGACCCCTTCATTCATGGTGACAGCTAACGGCTGGGCACCACCCATCCCGCCAAGACCGGCGGTCAACGTCAACGTACCTTTGAGCGAACCCCCTGTATGTTGGCGAGCCGCTTCGGCAAAGGTTTCATACGTACCTTGTAGAATTCCCTGCGTTCCGATGTAAATCCAGCTGCCCGCGGTCATTTGTCCGTACATCATCAGACCCTTTTGCTCCAACTCACGAAAATGCTCCCAATTCGCCCATTTAGGCACGAGAACTGAGTTGGACAGCAGTACACGCGGCGCACGTTCATGGGTTTTGAAAACGCCAACCGGTTTACCGGATTGGATCAGCAGCGTTTCATCGCTTTCCAGACGCTGCAATTCGCGAACGATTGCATCGAAAGAAGGCCAATTGCGAGCCGCTTTGCCAATACCGCCGTACACGACAAGATCTTCCGGACGTTCTGCGACTTCCGGGTCAAGATTGTTCATCAGCATGCGCATAGCAGCTTCCTGTACCCAGCCTTTGCAGGATAGCTCTGTGCCGCGAGGGGCGCGAATTACTCTTGTTTGAGGATTGGAATTCATCATAGCAATCTCCTCTCATGTTAAAATAACTTGCCACTCGCAGCCTCAACCGCTTGCAGCCACTCGCCATCCAGCAAAGCCGTCGCCACGTTTTCAATATCACGGGAAGTTGATCTGTCCTCCACAACGGGGGGAACGAGCACCCGCAGCTTGTCGTACAGAACACGAGTCGCTGGTGCAAGCCCCTCAGCTCCCACGAATTCAGCTGCTTCCGCTGCACAAATCAATTCGATTGCCAGCACCTTGGACACGTTGTCGATGACCTGCGCGGCATGGCGTGCTGCTGTTGTTCCCATCGACACATGATCTTCTTGGTTCGCTGAAGAGGGAATCGAGTCCACGCTTGATGGGTGGGCGAGCACTTTATTTTCCGAAACGATAGATGCACTTACATATTGCGCGATCATCATGCCGGAACTCACCCCTGGTTGATGGCTCAAAAAAGCAGGAAGTCCCCCAGACAGCGCTGGATTGACTAGCCGCTCAGTACGGCGTTCCGAAATATTGGCAAGCTCGCTCATACCTATTTTCAGGAAATCCATAGCGAATGCGATCGGCTGCCCATGAAAATTACCGCTGGAAATAACGAGTCCTTTTTCCACGAATAACAACGGATTATCGGTCGCTGAATTCATTTCTATCACAATCTTATCCTGGACATAGGCAAGAACTTGGCGTGTCGCTCCATGTACTTGCGGCAGACAGCGCAGCGAGTAAGCATCCTGTACGCGAAGCTCGCCTTGGCGTGTGGTCAACTTGCTGCCTTTCAGCAAAGTGCATAAGTTCTTTGCAACGCCGATTTGCTCGGGATACGGGCGTACCTGATGCACCTCTTCCGCAAAAGCATCCGGGATACCGCGCAAACATTCAACCGTCAATGAGGCGATCACATCCGCGATTTTCGCAAGTCGTTGTGATTTGATAAGCGTCAGCGTACCAATGGATGTCATGATCTGTGTGCCGTTTATAAGTGCTAGCCCCTCTTTTGCCTGTAAGCTGATCGGTTTGAGCCCTGCTTTTGCGAGTGCTTTCTCACCCGACAGTCGTTCACCTTGGTAAAATGCCTCCCCCTCGCCCATCAGAACCAGTGCCAAATGTGACAGTGGAGCCAAATCCCCGCTAGCACCAAGCGAGCCTTGTTCCGGCACGACGGGATGTACGCCACGGTTAATGCAGTCGATCAACAGCCGCAGCGTTTCCGGACGAATGCCGGAATGTCCTTTGGCCAGCGCGTTTGCTCGCAGCAGCATCAAACCGCGTACCGTCGGTTCCGGCAGCGGTCTGCCAACTGCGCAGGCATGGCTGCGGATCAGGTTAACCTGCAGCTGGACCGCGTCTTGCGGTGAAATCGTCACGTCGCTGAATTTACCGAAGCCCGTCGTGACCCCGTAAACCACTTGACCTGTTGCGAGCAGTTCTTCCACCATTTTGCGGCACGCCACTACACGCCACAATGCCTGTTTATCTAGTTCGACCGGTACATGATCATAAACAACCGACGCTACTAACTCTGGTATCAATTGCACTCCGTCTATTACAACCGGAGTCGCTTCTAAGTCATTTTCCTGCTGTTTGTATACCATCGCCATGTCAACTCAGACTCCTTCCTTTCTCGCTTTACCAAAAGAAAGGGACCGTACGGAAGTTGTTAGCTTCCATACGGTCCCTTTTTTCAAAAAAGAGGGTTGTATGCGATTGTCCGGTATCAAGCTCCAGCCGATCCTTCATCGCGATCACCACTTTATCATTATTTTGTTTTCCTTATCTTACCTAGTCTAATTTTCACACGCGAGTTCGCGAACTGTCAAGATGGCTGAAAGCCTAGTTGTTGCCGGGGTTGTTGCCGCGTGTCTTGTCGAACTATGCATCAACGCTTAAGTATCGGTTCCAATTGTGCAAGGATATCCTCCATTTGCTTCGAGCATTGCTCGTACATCCCTTTGGCCTTTTTATTATTGGTGGACAATCCATACAACATTAAATCGCCTTCGCATTTTTTTAACGTTGCAAATAGCGATGCTTTTTCCTGTGGCACAGGTACGGTGATCTTATCATCATACAAGTCCACAAACAATTGGCCATAAGAATCCACTTGACCTAGAAATACATTTTCGACCGTGACACCTATTTTAACTAACTCTGAATTCAACCATGCCCGGCTAAAACCTAGGGTAGCCAAAGGTTCATCCATGATTACACCATCCATGATCACTGCCTGCGGCTCCTTCTCAGGCGCAACCTTTATGCCTAAATGTTTGGGCGTCAGCGGTTGATTCTCGCGTGTTAAGAGAACATTAATTTCACCACTTGGTTCCATTATGGCAAATTCCACATCAGCCACTTTAAATACCGATCTTTTGCGCAGTTGCTCCATTAGTTCATCAGAGGTTAGGCGTTCTTTCTTTAAATTATCTTCCATGACTTTACCATCTCTAATGAGGATTGTCCCTTTGCTATCAATGAAATCTCGGCTTTTTTTACTTTTCAGCTGCAGAAATTCTATGCCTAATGTACACAATACCCATACCCCAATAGCAACCAATCCTAGATACCATTTCGTATCCGTGTCCAACGATATATACGCCGCGAGATTACCAATGGAAATTCCGGTTATGTACTCGAAGAAGGAAAGCTGGGTCACTTGCCTTTTACCCAACAGCTTCGTCATCAGGAAAAGCACCACAATTGATAAAAATGTACGTAATACAATTTCAACCCAATCTAACACGATAATCCTCCTCTTGATATTCCAAATTCCAATTGTATTCAATTGTTTGTTGATTGCGTGTAATTTATGCAAATAAAAGGAAATTATTCCAATCGATACAATACATGAATAGCCAAAAAAAGGAGCTGCCGAAGCAACTCCTCCCAATTCTCTCCCCGTTATACCTTACAAACCCCATGATACCCTAGCAGATGATAATACTGGCCATTCATATCACTGCTTAGCCGCCATTTGATATCGCTAATCAACGCATAAGCATGTTTAGCCTGTACCTGATCATAAGCCTGAAGCAGTGTGACTTCCTTCTCACACCTTTTCATGCTTTCCATCAAAAGCGCATGCCTATTTTCAATCTTCGTCATCATTAACATTCTATACCTGAAGAACATCTCCGTGTGCACTTTGAAGACCTTAACTACTTGTATCTGAAAATCTAGACAAGTCCTTAACGTCGCATAGTCCTCTTCAACAAGCTCACGTTTACATTGTTCTAAGATTTCACTCATTTTCAAACTATGGATAAGTGCCTGTTCTTTCTCAGCAAGAATAATGGTTAGATTTTCTTCCGTAGGCTCTAAAATCCATTTGCGTTCCTGACCCGCTGTATTATAAGGATGATCCATGTAAGCCAACTGCCACTCATATCTTTCTATAGAGCCAATAAAGGAGGAATGGAAATTATTCACGACAGATTCATTGGCATAATGGGCTAGTTCCGCGACTTTCTCCGACAATTGGAAGAATGTCAGCATGGGATCAGGAAATCCCTTTCTCTTGCACATTCGCCATACGTCGGCGATTTGGATATTCATATCCCAACAGGTTTTGAAATACACATCATATTTAATCGACTGTACGCCTTTCAATACGTCATAATCCCCGATAAATGTGGTGTTTGGTCCTAGGGCATATCCCCGTATCCTGCACATGAAGCCGCTGATTCCCTTATCGTAGTAATGCCTCATCCGATCTGGTATGAATTGCAGCGCACAAGTAATCCAGCCAGCCCAATCGCCCCTGTACTCGCCTCCGAGATCGAACTCTACCCATTCTCTGCCCGGAGAAAGTCTGCCTGGGAGTGTCGCTGGTGAATGAAACCGATAGAAATCCTCAACCTGCATTTTACTTCGAGAATCACAGCGTTCAGGTAATTTACCTAGAATATCTTCATACACTTTCTCACAATCAGGATGATGGGTAAAGCTAGAACAAATAATCCTCGCATCACTTCTGCCTGCTTCATCCATGGCCTCAAGGCCTTTCTCATACATCTCGAGGAAAAGCTTCCCAATTGATCTTGTATCTGACTCAGGACGATAACATTGCCAGATTTCCATGGCCTCTCCTGTCCACAGTTCAATACCAGAAAGGGCTGGGAAGTCCACCATAACCTCTTTGATTTTGGATTTGTAGAATAGCCAAGTATCCTCGCTATCTAATCGCAGCACACATAGACCCGTATCGGGATTGCGATAAAACATGTCCGGGTGTACTTTAAGCAGATCTTCAGGGATATTAAACTCGGTGCAGGATAGGTAAAAATCCATACCCCAATTTTTCGCTTCATTAATGATAGTACGCAGACATTCCTTGGCAAGCTTGATCTTGCCCTCCGCATCCTCTCTTCTCAATCGAGGGAAATATCGAAAATCAAGGAATTGATACCAGCTCATGCTAATCCAGCTATCGATCCACATCAGATGATTAACTCGTTTCCTGGACAAAAGTTTAATTAGGTTGAGGTTCTCTTCCAGGTTTGCCATCGATGTCATCGAGGGACCCCAATGTCGCTCTACGCCTCTTTTTTTAATATCAGGTGAAGAGGTCATATTTAATCGGGGAAGCCGCACTTCACCATTAAGAACGTATGTTTGATCAAGAATTTCACATATGCCATAGAGGATAGCTTGTTCAGTTGCACCAGATAGATTGATATGATAATAGCCGTCTTTCATTACTGTAAAAATGACAAACGTCTGTTCACAATACCCCTCTAATACCTGCGGCTCGAGAATACGAATTCGATTTCCTTCACTGGATTCCGTGCCCAATGAAAGGTTCTTAACTTGATACTCGTCTCGCCATTCTTCGATCAACAAGCTCACCGCATTGTTCGTCATGATGCCACTGTTATAGCAAATCTCAATACTTAGCTGACAAACACCATGTTTCGTTAGGTGTAAATCCATCTAGCGGATCTCCTTTCTTCTAAAAGCTAACGATCAGGCAATAAGATAATTTTACCCGTAGGTTCAATAACAGGCAGCCTGACGGTAACTTTGGTTCCTTTACCCTCTTCGCTATCGACATCCAAGCCATATGGCGATCCAAATTGTAGTTTTAATCGTTTATTAATATTGCCTAGGCCTATGCTTTGTTTGTCCGTTCCAGACAGTTCTGCATTCTCGTCATCCCGAATGCCTTTACGTAGTTCAGATAACTGTTTATCCGTCATACCTACGCCATTATCCTCGATATCAATTTGCATATAACCTTGCTCGGATATATGTCCGCGAATAAACAGACGTCCAACGCCTGATTTCATTTCCAGGCCATGGTACATCGCATTTTCCACAATCGGTTGAAGAATCATTTTCAACGATTTCATTTCTAAGAAAGACTCTTCCATCTCAATTACGATCTCAAATTTACCCTTGTACCTGATGTCCATAATTAACAGATAATCTTTAATACAGCTCATTTCGTCCTTGATACTTACGATTTCTTGGCCCTTAATGCTATATCTGAATATGCGCGACATCGCGGAAGATATACTGACGACCTCACTTACATCATAAGCCAAGCCAATACTGCTCAAGCAGTTCAACGTATTATAGAGAAAATGAGGATTAATTTGGCTTTGCAGTGCTGACAGTTTCGCTTGTTTTTTCGATAACTCGGCTTCATAAAGAGACGTTTGGTTCTCAACAATATCTCGCGTCATCGTCTCTACGTTATCCAGCATCTGATTAATATGGGTAGCAATAATACCTACTTCGTTTGTGGACGGTATTTTTAATCTATGCTTTAAATTCCTCTCACCCACATGTGATAGGAATCTCACGATTAACATGACAGGACGTGTCGTATTATACATAAAAATACTGCCTATAATCGTCAATAAGACGATCATAATAATGCTCAACCAGATCCCTAAGGAAACGATCGGCTTCATATCACTGGTAAGCTCTGCAATAGGAAGAACACTTATGACTTTCCAGTCTACATTCTCCATTTTTTTATATTGAACGAGGGATTTTTTACCTTCATACACAATTTCATCTTTAGCTGTGCTGCTTATACCTTCTTGCCAAAAAACATTCTCGTAATACTCACCTGCTTTAAGCCCTTTATTGCTTACGATCACCCGATTGTCGGAATCAAGGATCAGAAAGAGTGAATTCTTCGTTAATTCAGTTGTGTTCACTAATTTCTCTAATTCCCTCGTATCCAGTAGGAAAATACAGTTACCGATTTTGGAATAATCCCCCGTAGCGTCAAAAGAAGAAAAGATAGGTGAAATATACGAATAGTAATAAAACGCATCACTGCTGTCTCTCACAATCGATGAAAACACAGGCTTTGTAAACTCTTTGCTTTGAAAATCATACATTTTCGCCAAAGCTTTCAATATATCATTGTTGTAATGCATATTATCTGAGATCTGTCTGTCATTATTATTTAAGAGAACAATACTATAAATATTCTGATTTGAATTCCTTGTGTGCGTAAAAATTTCAGAGACATAGTCATTTAATTCTGCACTCCGAATACTATTCGTCGACACCATCAATTCCTGCACATACTTACTATAACTAACCGTAATAGAATCTCTTTCCACACTTTTAGCAATCGTATCTACATTTAACGCTACCTGTTCCATCATATTGCTCGCATACTTAGCTGCACGTTCCCGAGTAAGCGAATTGAAAAAAACGTTATACATACTCTGTATCAAGATCATCATTATGAGTGCAATCAGAATTAGCAACGATATTTGGTGCTTGAGCTTCAGATTACTAATTAAGCGCATTCAAGTCCCCACTCGTTTTACGATATTTGGAAGGTGTACACCCTAAGTTCCGTTTAAATACTTTATTAAAATAGAAATAATCACTATATCCTACACTCTTACATACATCTGCAATAGACAAGTTACTATTCTGAAGCAATTCAGAAGCCTTTTTCATCCGTAGATCCGTCATATATTGGGAAAACGTCATGCCTGTAACTTTTTTAAACAACTCACAACAATAGCTCACATTAATGAAAAATTTCGTGGACAAGTCCTTTAGAAACAATTCTTCATGGAAGTGTTTATTCGTATAATGCAGCAGTTCCTTAAATTTATTATTAGCGTCCCCTTGTTGATCTCGTTCAGGATCCGATAGCAATTCATATACATATTCGCTTAGCGATTCTAAATTCATGAACTTTTCTTTCATTTCGCTATAATCCAGATACTCAAAATCAAGTAATTGACTACTGCTATCACTGTCTTTTAAAGTATGCATAACAAATTCATTCCATAAAAATACCGCATCTTCAATGCCTAAATGGTGTTCGCTAAAAAAGGCCGTTATCACGGTAGACAATTCCTTCATGTTCTTATATTGAACTCGTTCAAGTGCTTCAATTATGCCTTCAGCAAATTGTTTAACTACACTTTTTTTACTCTTTTTGTATAATGAAACTCGCTTTGAACGATCAACGAAACAATCATTACTTGCGATATCCGAAGTTTTTAAAAACATGGATACATGGTCAGCTCCATCACTGGATAAACTAATCCCTGCCCTATCCACGACATGCTCTTTGGAAATAAGACTACGATAGATCAGCTCACTCTGATCTTCATCACTATTAATGATAAACACCGTTTTTCTAGGACCTAGTTTTAAAGTAGTAAGTTGTGCACGACTTCCTAATTCCAATAAGACGACATCATCATATTCTGCATTATTAAAATACACCGTGACAATCTGATATTTCTTGTAAGGTTTATGTCGCAAACGCGTATTCAAAAGTGAATGATTATCCTTAAATTCTTCCAGCAAAGTCATGTATAAACTTAAATCATTCGTACTGCGTTTGTTCTCTAACTTTCTATAAAGCTTGTCTAACATGTCCTCCGCCTTTTCCATATCCAGCGGCTTTAATTGATAATCCATCGCACCTTCCTGAAGTGCATGCTGCACATAAGAGAACTCTGCAAACCCGCTAATCACGATAAAATCAGTGTCTATCCCCTGTGCTCTCGTCCTTTGCATCAGTTCAATCCCTGTCATGTCAGGCATTCGAATATCCGTAAAGACGACATCAGGATGTTCTTCACTAATCACTTCTAAAGCTTTGGCTGGTTCGGTCGTTTCACAAATAATTTTAAATCGATTCCCGTTGCGCTCGATTAATTTACGAATACCGATCAAAGCCCAAGGTTCATCATCAACAATGACTACACGATACATACAGGATTCACCACATTTCTGCCATTAATATCTGGAAAGGGAACTCTTTATCCGTGGACAAAGAGTTCCCTTTTTCTTGACTTATACTAATACTAGCATAACCAGTTTTATTTAATTTTAGAATTTTTCTTCGCTGAAGGCAACAATTCTGGAGCAAGTTTTAGTTGTTTGAAATCTTCTGGAGATAACATCTTATCTTTATTTTTTTGATAGTAGTCGTTGTAGAACGCATCCACATCTTCACCGCCAGCTTTTTTCCAAAGTTCTTTCGCATCTGCGATCGCTTTCTCAGCTGTCAAATTAGGTTGTGCAAGTGCTTTTAAGAGGAAATCGTCTACAGCTTTGGTTCCATTCGTTTTCTTCAAAAGCGTATCAGAAGCAAGTGCTGGCAATGTTTGTTGCCATTTTCTTGGATCAATGGCATCTGGTTTATTAACAACTTGCGCCATCTTAAAGTACAAATCGCCAAACTCTTGTAGAACAGGATCGCTTGATTTGAGATATGAATTGTAATATTCATTGGCTAAAGGACTAATTGCAGAACCTAAGTTAAAATCGAAAGTTCGAATGATACTGTAATCTGTTGCATAATCATATTCAATTTTATTCTTCGCCGGATCTACTACAACTACAGTACCTTCAGCATCTCTCTTTTTATAAACGCCTTCAGGTCCATTTACTAAGTAATCGGAAACTTTCGGATCGTTTAGCCAGTTAATGTATCTAGCAGCCGCATCAGGATCTTTGGTTGCTGCATTAATAAAGCCAACTGCGGATGGTCCACCATTGATATAGCCTTCAAAAGTTCCATACTTTGTCGCAGGCAAATCAAATGTATCCAGTTTAGCAGTCGGATTAGCCTTTTTGAAATTCGCAAATGTTGGTGAATTCAGTTGACTAAATTTCCCTGTCAAGAAAATACCGATTTTTCCATTCGTGAAATCCGTTAATGCTTTGTCGCCTTTATCAAGTAAGAAGTCCGGATCAACAACCTTCGCATCAACAATTTGTTTCGTAAACTTCAACCAATCTTGGATGCGATCCCATACAAATGTCAGCTTGCCATCAACGACTGCATACTTCTCAGGATTACCAAAGCCAAACATGTGAGAGAGTACTCTTTGGGAATCCGCATTTAACGTCAATCCATAGGTATCATTTTTGCCATTCCCATCAGGATCTTTCTCTGTAAATGCTTTTGCTACAGCAAGCAAGTCTTCAGGTGTTTTTGGCATAGGAAGATTTAACTTTTCTAACCAATCTGCACGAATAACGGCAGCATGATTAGGGGAAACAGGTGATACGGTTCCGATCGTGTAACGTTTTGCATTGACTGTCGTAAGCTTTTGTAGTGCCGGATATTTATCTAACGTCTTTTTATAATTAGGCATTTTCGCAAGCAATTCATCTGTGATTTCCAAAGCTTGCCCTTTGGAAATAAATGGCGTCATATCTTCATAGTTAGCTACGACGTCCGGACCTTCGCCAGCTGCAAACAGCATGTTCATTTTTTGTGGAGCTTCTGTTCTAGGTACAATGATGAATTTCACTTCTTCGAACGGCGCATTTTCTTGAATCCACTTTGTCCAACGGTTATTATCATACGTACCTTCGGAAGCTGGAATAAGTCCCCGATCATAAACCATGACCGATACTTTACCTTTTTTTACTTGGCCACTAGGGGTTACGCTTGCCGTGTTACTAGTGTTACTGCCACTCTTTGTAGGTTCTTCTTTTGTAGTGCTACATGCAGTTAAACCAACAGATACAGCCATTACAAGTGATAATGCAACCACACTTTGAAACTTTCTCTTCATACTTGTGTTGCCTCCCTTTTTTTATGAAAATTATGATCGAAAAAAATGAAATCGCTTTCGATATATGTGAAGAATACGAAGTAATTATCGTACCCTTTACAATCAACAAATATTCCCTAATCATAGCTACAAAGCGCTTGACTTAACCTTTAACAGATCCTAACATAACACCTTTAACAAAATACTTTTGTAAGAATGGATATACGGCAAGCATCGGCAATATCAGCACAACTACACCAGCAGACTTAACTGATTCTGAAATGACCTCACCTGAACCAGAAACAGCACCTAAATCTTGACTCGTCCCCAATTTTATTTGCTCTAATTGGAAAACCATCTGCTGTATGAGCACCGGTAGGGTATATCCCCTCGAATCACTGATATACATCAGTACTTTCAAGAAACTATTCCAGTACGCAACTCCGTAGAAGAGGGCTAATGTAGCGATTACAGCTTTGGAAAGCGGAAGATACATCTGAAGTAAAATTCGCCATTCGGAACAACCATCAATTCTAGCCGCTTCTTCCAACTCTTCGGATATATTTTCAAAGAAAGACTTCATAATCAACATATTGTAAGGGCTAATTAGTGTTGTTAACCAAATGGACCAGTAGGAGTTCATTAATCCAAGTGATTTCACCAATAGGTAGGTTGGAATCAAACCGCCGCTAAACAGCATCGTGAAGACGATTAGAAAGGTTACTTTTCTTCTAGCAAACATTTTCCTTTTGGACAAGGGATACGCACAGAGAATTGTGAAAATCATGCTAAGCGCAGTCCCAACTACGGTAACAACGACACTATTCTTAAAATATTTAAATAAATCTGTGGATACAATTAAAACTTTGTAAGCTGCTGGTGTAAAATCAACCGGCCATAAAAATACTTTGCCTGATTCAATAGCTGAACCGCTGCTGAATGAAGTAGCAATAATATAGATGAGCGGAAGTAAACACGACAGCGATATGATAAAAAGCACAATGTTATTAATTTTATAAAAGGCTTTTTCTCCCGTCGATATTTTCAAAGCTTGTCCCTCCTTCATATGTCTAAGTTGTTAGTCGTTTAAAATAAGGCATTCCCTGACATCTTGGCTAATCGGTTCGCCACAAGCACAAGGATTAAACTGATCACAGAATCGAACAATCCCATGGCTGTCGTTAAACTAAATTCGCCTTGTTGAATACCCATTTCATAAATAAAGGTGGGCACAACATCCGTCATATTCTTTACAACTGGATTTTGAAGAACGAAAATCCGATCAAATCCAACTTCCATAATTTTCCCAGTTGCTAAGATAAACGTTAGGACGATGGTTGGGACCAAACTAGGAAGGGTAACTTTCGTAATCTGCTTCCACTTGTTAGCGCCATCGACAACCGCCGCTTCGTAATACGTAGGATCTATGCTCGAAAGTGCTGCTAAGTAGATAATGGCATTAAAACCTGCATCTTTCCAAATCCCACTTCCCAGGAAAATGGTCATCCATGCTGTGTGATTAAATAAAAACTGGATAGGTTCGCCGCCAAAGTATTCAATGATAAAGTTGATGGGGCCATTTTTAACAGAGAAAACGTTAATAATAATACCGCCTACGATGACCCATGAGAAAAAGTGAGGCAAGTATAGAACCGTTTGCGAGGCTTTTTTGAACCATTTCATTCTTATTTCATTGAGCAGAATGGCTAATATGATTGGAAACGGGAATGAAACAAGGACGGTTAGCAAGCTAATCACTAACGTATTCCTGATGATTTCTACCGTGTGTGGCTGGTCAAATATCATTTTGAAATTCCGAAGCCCTACCCAGTCACTTCCCATAATACCGTCTATGAATCGATAATCCTTAAAAGCAATCACCGCGCCAAACATGGGTACATAGGCAAAAATAATAAAAAACAAAAGTGGCAGTGCTATCATGGTATACAAAGGTATGTTTTCTTTAATTCTAATTTTTCTGTGTAGTTTCTCACTGTTTGTCATTTCGGTTTCCTCCTGAAGCGATAAGTTCTGTCTTAGGTTTGTTGGCTGTATTTCGACTTCCTTCCTTGTTGAAAACGTTTTATTGATTGTGCTTCGCAATGTTATTTGATGTTTTTATTGTATGGCATAACAACATCAAGAAAAATGTAATAATATCGTCTCTTTTATGTAATATGTTCGTTATTGGTAGGATTGGTGGCGAGGTTGGGCGAGTGGATTCAGTGATATAGGTGAGCTAGAGAGTGAACTAGATGAGCTAGAGAGTGAATAGGTGCGCGGGATCCTGGGCTGTAGTGCCATTTTTAGGCGCTACAGCGGGGATTCGCGCGAATACACGCGACTGTAAGGCCCTTTTCGGGCCTTACAGCGCTGCGCTAGCGCTCGGGCGAGCGCGATCCTGGGCTGTAGCGCCATTTTTGGGCGCTACAGCGGGGAGTCGCGCGAGTAGGCGCGACTGTAAGGCCCTTTTCGGGCCTTACGGCGCTGCGCTGGCGCTCGAGCTTGCGGGATCCTGGGCTGTAGCGCCATTTTTGGGCGCTACAGCGGGAATTCTCGCGAGAACGCGCGACTGTAAGGCCCTTTTCGGGCCTTACGGCGCAGCGCTAGCGCTCGAGCGTGCGGGATCCTGGGCTGTAGCGCCATTTTTGGGCGCTACAGCGGGATTCTCGCGAGTAGGCGCGACTGTAAGGCCCTTTTCGGGCCTTACAGCACAGCGCTGGCGCTCGAGCGTGCGGGATTTTAGCTGTAGCGCCATTTTTGGGCGTTACAGCGGGGATTCGCGCGAGTAGGCGCGACTGTAAGGCCCCTTTCGGGCCTTACAGCGCAGCGCTGGCGCTCGGGCGTGCGGGATCCTGGGCTGTAGCGCCATTTTTGGGCGCTACAGCGGGAATTCGCGCGAGTAGGCGCGACTGTAAGGCCCTTTTCGGGCCTTACAGCGCAGCGCTCGCGCTGCAAGCGAGCTGAATCTCAGCATGTACGACAAAAAAAACCTAGCAAGTCTTTCCAGTGCTAGGTTCCATGAGGATTGACTACTTTGCTATTTATACGAAGGAAATATTTTTGAAAATCGCCCTTGTCGATTTATTCTCATCATGTGAAGTAACGGCAAGTCCAACCAATAAGGAATTGTTTAATGCTACAACTTTTGAAGAAAAACGTACCCACTCCACACCATTCGCACTATACCATGCATGAAAATCACTGCCGCTTCGTTGCAACCTTAACCATGTATCCGGATAATTAACTGGGAATAGCGGGGGTTCCGATGTATAGTCATCTGGATAGATTGCAGCACTATCACCTTGCTTCATCGACCTATATTGAAATTCATATCCCCCATTGTTCTTGTTTCGGGGACTATTGTCAGGAAAAACAACGAAATAAGCATGTGCACTATCCGGATCTAAGGATTCGCGCGCCATGAGTCCTGCTTTCGTATATAAGTGCGCCGCTTCTAAAGATACTAACTGAACTTTGATATCAAAATCTCCTTCGCAAACGAGATGAGAGAAATGGAACTGATCCATTAAGCCCCAAACATCTGCCCCTCCTGCTTGTACCTCGTAGCCATCAACCAATTGCTTCGTACTTCCTTCTAATGCTGGGCTGCCTATGTCACTACCTGTAAATTCAACTTGCTTCATTTGAAATCCCGCCATTTCCTACTTTTTGATTGGACAGTCATGCTGTGCTCACTCTGTAGTATACCTTGAATGTCACTTAAACTCGAGACCAGCAGTGTATCATCGAAAACCCCGCTGCAGGAGTAAGCGTGAGCAGCGGGGTTAGTCATATTCTAGCGAACCAGCGGCACACGCTTAACAAGTTGTGTTGGCGAACCCGACCCGGAGGTCATCGGTGTGAGGTGGATTTGGAAGTGAAAATCTTCCGCTTTCAACACATACTCCGGAAGTACACCTGGACCACAACTGGCGCTGCCGATGCCGTTCTGCGCAAGATCCAGGTGCAAGAAGATACGATCACGTTCCTTCAAGTCATACGTATGCTTCGCCTTCTCTAGGTCATCGCTCGTATAGCGACGAGCGGTGAACCCGAACTGCGGAGACCCTGTCGCAAGCAGACCTGCTCCTTGCTCATTCGTCATAGCGAGCCAACGTGTATCGGTACGATTGCCGTTTTCCTGCGGTACGATATATTCGGTGAACAGCTCGCGTACAGTACGCCGATAGATGCCGAACTTCGCGGCTTGCTTGGAGTCCGCATAGGTTTCGCCAGGACCGCGACCGTACCACTCCGCCCGCTCACAGCCATTCGGCAGTGCCATACGCAGTCCGACACGAGGAAACGTAGCCGGAGCATCGCCGCCCTCAATCGATCCGTTTACGGCAATTGTCACGTCTCCGTTGGCATAAATCGTGTACGTATATAACGTATCTACCGACCATTTGAGAATCGGCGGCGCCACACGTACCCTGCAAGTAATCGTAACGATCGTTCCGCTTCCGTTAAGACTCCAGTCCACACTCATGACACGATGCTGCAGCCAGTGCAGCCCTTTCAGCTTCCATAGGACGGTTGCTCTTTGATCATCTGCGAGGGAGGTCCTCCAATCGCCGATCGGTCGCATATCGTTGTCCGTCGGAGCGCGCCACAAATCGAGCCTTGGTCCTTCCTCCAGCAGGCGGACACCGCCCTGACTCCAGCCAGCGATAATGCCATAAACACAATCAAACTGAAGTTCGAATTCACCGCCCCGCACTTCCAGCATCACGCCATTCTTCGTAACAGATAGTGGCGCGTAGTCAGACAATTCAATGGTAGGCTTGATCTCCGATTTGTTAGGAAGTTCAAACTGAGACCACGCAACCTCGAAGCCAGCATCAGCCCACGTCGTATCCGCATCAAGCACAATGCCGACATTCAACCAATAATCGGTCGCAGGCTGTAATCGCTCTGGCAGCACATAATGAATGTTCACAACGCCCGTAGATCCTGGCGCAATCTCAGGTAGTTCGCTCTTACCCGAGCTTACGACTTTCCCATCGGCCATGACATGCCAAACAAGTCGTAGATGATCTAAATGTACAAAATCGTATCGATTCGTGAGCATTACCATTCCAGCCTGCACATCCAACGCTTCAATGATAACAGGCTCCATTACCTTCTTGAGCTCGAGTAAGCCTGCCGATGGAACTCGATCAGGATTAACAAGTCCATCGATGACAAAATTCATATCGTTTGGTGTTTCTTCAAAATCACCTCCATAGGCGAAAAATTCCTGACCGTCCGATGTCCGCTGCCGGATACCTTGGTCCACCCATTCCCACACGAAGCCACCCTGCAACCGTTTGTAGGTATAGAAGACTTCCCAATACTCCTTCAAACCGCCTGGACCATTGCCCATGGCATGCGCATATTCGCAAACGATATGGGGCTTGTCCAAATCTTCACGTTGGCCAAGCTCGTGCAGCTGCCAAATCCTATTATACATCGTACTGTACACGTCGGCCGTCGCGGCCTCTCTATCTTCTGCATAGTGAACCAGACGTGTGGGGTCGTGCTCCTTAGCCCAGCGGTACATCGCTGCATGATTACAGCCGTAGTACGATTCATTCCCAAGCGACCAAAGGATGATGGATGGATGATTCTTGTCCCGCTCAATCATCCGTTCAATCCGATCTAGATAAGCCGGTTCCCACTCAGGGTCATCGCTCAATTGATTCGAATTATCTGTCCGATGAAAGCCGTGGCATTCCAAATCAGCTTCGTCGATGACGTAAAGCCCATATTCGTCACACAGATCATAGAAGCGTGGATCGTTTGGATAATGGGAGGTGCGCACAGCGTTAATATTGTGCTGCTTCATCAGAAGTACATCTCGTAGCATGGATTCAATAGGTATGGTACGTCCAAGGTCGGGATGATGATCATGTCGATTGACTCCCTTGAACTTAATTGGCGTCCCATTAACAAGTAGTAATCCGCCACTCAATTCGATAGAACGAAATCCAACACGGGTAGACGTAACCTGCTGTGCAGTTTCATCAATTACCCGAATCAACAGTTTATATAAATACGGATCTTCGGCAGACCATTTCCTAGGTTTGACGATAGGTAGCGTAAATAAGCTCTCTTGCTCTTGCTTCAAAACACCGCCTGTTACGAATCCCTCTGCAAGACCACCTTCAACCTGTCTCCCAGATGCATCGAGCAGTTGCAGCTCGACACGAACTGCTTTCTTCTCTCCATTACTACTGCGCAAGCTTAATCTGACTTCAAGCGAGGCGTCACGGTATTCGCTATCAAGCAGCGTACGAACGGAAAAATCATATAAGTGTGTTTGCGGAGCTGCTGTCATGTACACATCGCGGAAAATCCCGCTCAGCCACCACATATCCTGATCCTCGATATAAGAGCCGTCTGACCACTGCATAACGCGAACAGCAAGAACATTCGTCCCCTCGTGCACGAAATCGGTAATATCAAACTGCGACGGCATGCGGCTGCCCTTACTGAAGCCAATTTCCTTCCCATTCACCCATACGAAGAACGCGCTGTCTACCCCTTCAAAATGAAGCGTTATCCGCTGCCCGCTCCAGCCAGCCGGAACTGTAAATTCACGACGGTAAGAACCCGTCGGATTGTCGGTCGGCACAAGCGGCGGGACAACCGGGAACGGGTAAACGACGTTCGTATAATGCGGCTTGCCATAGCCATGCATCTGCCAACAAGATGGTACTGAAAGATCATCCCAGTCGCTCGCATCGAACGCTTCCAGGTGAAAGCTCAAAGGGGCATGTGCTGGCGTCGGCGCGTAATTAAATTTCCAATTCCCATTTAACGGAACATAGTAAGGCGATAACTCCCGTTCATTGAACAAAGCACTCTCATCATCAGCGAACGGTATGAATGCTGCTCTGGCTGGCAGCCGATTCCGCTGCAACAGCTTGTGATTTTCCCAATCGTTATTCATATCCAATCCAACTCCCATCTAAGTCAATATTTCCTCAATACGCAGCAACTCTTCCTGACTAAAATTCATGTTCTTCAGCGCAGCAACGTTATCTTCGATCTGGCTTACCTTACTTGCACCAATGAGAGCCGAGGTGACGCGTCCTTCTCTCAGTACCCAAGCGATGACCATCTGAGAAAGACTTTGGTCACGCTCAAGCGCAATAGCATTCAAACGAATGATCTTGGACATAACCGCATCTGTGATGGCATTGACGCTCAAAGCTCGACTTGAACTCGCAGCTCTTGAATCGGCAGGAATTCCTGTGAGATATCGGCTAGTCAGGAGTCCCTTGGCTAAAGGTGAAAAGGCGATTGACCCCATTCCTTCCTCTTTCAGTACATCCTGCAGCCCACGTTCTATCCATCGATCAAACATATTGTACTTCGGTTGGTGGATCAGACATGGCGTACCCAGTTCCTTCAAAATGCCAGCCGCCTGTTTGGTCTCCTCTGCGCTGTAATTAGACAAACCTACATATAATGCTTTTCCCTGACGTACTGCCAAATCAAGTGCTCGCATCGTTTCTTCCATAGGTGTCTCTGGATCACATCTGTGTGAATAATAAATATCGACATAATCAAGTCCCAATCGCTTAAGGCTTTGATCCAAGCTACTCATCATATGTTTCTTAGAGCCACCATCTCCATAAGGGCCTGCCCACATCGGATTACCTGCTTTTGTAGATATCATTAACTCGTCACGGTAAGGAGCGAAATCAGCTTTAAATAGGCTGCCAAAATTCGCTTCAGCAGTTCCTGGAGGCGGCCCATAATTGTTGGCCAAGTCAAAGTGGGTAATACCAAGGTCGAATGCACGGCGCAGCATTTCTCGTTGGGTTTCCAAGTCATTTACACCACCATAATTTTGCCAAAGTCCGAGGGAAATAGCAGGCAGTTTGAGACCTGAGTTGCCGCACCTTGTATACGTCATGTTAGAATATCGTTCATTTCTAGGTGCATAAGACATAAAACAACCTCCATTTAGGAAGAGAACCCCTTGTCAATGGACAAAGAGTTCCCTATTCCATTATTTCAATTTCGTATTTTCTTTGCACAAGTTAATAATTCCGGCGCTAGCTTATAAGCCAATTTCATTCTATGGCATACGTTCATCAATAAAAATGTACTAAACTCGTTTCTTTTATGTCTTATATTCGTGAATGTCCAAATTTTTATTTGCCTACTTACTCCAACGTTACTAACTGACAAACTTTTCAGCTCTTATGGATTCTTTTCTTTCCCTGTATACTAGCTGTGAAGCAAACAATTGATTGATGGAGCGGCTGATTCGGCCTAAGGAGGACTTATGGAGAAAAAACGTATCATTATTACTGGTGGCAGTGGTAAAGCAGGTCAGTGGATATTAAAACATTTTGTTCAACATAATTACGAAGTCATTAATTTGGACGTCAAGGCTCCAACGGAGCCCATCTGTCAGACGATCATTACAGATCTCAATGATTTGGGACAAGTGCATAACGCGCTTTCGCAGTTTAGCACCCGGAGCAGGCAAGAGGTGGCGGGTATTGTGCATTTTGCCGCTATCCCTCAAGCCTATACGCATACGAACGATATCTGCTTCCGAAATAATGTCATGAGCACCTACAATATTTTGGAGGCTGCTGCAAACCTGGGCATTGGAAAAGTCGTGCTCGCTTCGAGTGAGTCGTCTTATGGCATATGTTTTGCCAGCGAATTTTTCGAGCCTCAGTATTTGCCGATCGACGAAGAACATCCCCAGCTTCCGGAAGACAGCTATGGCTTGTCCAAGGTTGTGAACGAAGTAACCGCGCAGGCTTTCAACCGGCGTACCGGCATGCAGGTTGTTAGTTTCCGTCTAGGGAATATTCTTGTCCCCGAGAGCTATGCACAGCTGAAAGCCAACTTCGATGATACGGAAGCGCGTTTACGAATCCTGTGGTCTTATATCGATGCAAGAGACGTTGCTTCTGCATGTCTGAAAGCCATTGAAGCGGATGGGCTTGGCGCGGAGGCATTGATCATTGCTGCCGATGATAGTTCGTCGAACCGGCTTACCCAGGAGTTAGTCGAACAATACCTACCCGGCATCAAAGATATTCGCTCCCCGCTAGATGGAAGAACATCTCTTATTTCCAACGCAAAGGCGAAAAGACTATTAGACTGGGAACCTCAATATAAGCTGATGGAGCAAGAGTAAAGGAAAAAGAGAGGCAGTAAGCCTCTCTTTTTCGCACTTCACCCACACCCAACGCTTCACTACATATCTAATTTACTCCATCAACTGCCATTTTTGATTGTCTCCACCATTATCTGTCCACTGGGTAAGCTGAGCTCCGTCAGCCGTCGTCCCACCACTATCTAATGCTTTACCGCTCTTGCGATTAATGAGCTTCGAGTATCCATTTCCAACGCCAACGATCTGCCATTGCTGATTGGTTCCGCCATTATCCGTCCATTGAGCGACTAGAGCTCCATTCGTCGTAGAACCACCTGTCACTTCTAGAACTTTTCCGCTTTTGAGGTTTTTAATCTTATAGTAGCCGCCGCCAACATCAACAAGCTGCCACCGTTGATTCTTGCCACCACTATAATCCCATTGCGATATTTTGGCTCCATCCGTCGTAGATCCACCGAAAACTTCAACAGCTTTACTTGTATCTGCATTCATAATCTTTTTAGTTGTAGGATTTGTGTTAAACGTAATATTGGATGTATTCGCACCGATATCGATTAACCCCTCAGAAGCATTCGTGATTAAGTTGCCGTTCATCTTTAAATCCGTGATGCTTACATTGGAAACTTTGCTAGAACTGTCATAACCTTGAATGAAAGAATGAAAATTTCTGGTATCCTCAAAGCTAACGCGAGTCAGTTCAATATTGCTGACAGGACCAACCTCGCTACCACTATATTTGGCCGTCCAGACGAGAAGAGGAGACGTTCTGAATTGGCCACTGGTTCCATTATTAAAAATCCTTTCCGTGCGGATATCGATAAAATGAATATCGTCCCATACCCCATTCCCTTGGTCATGGTCCACACTAACACCACGATAGCCCTGGATCACGTCAATATTGATAAACCAAACATCGCTAATGTCTGCATTTCCTTGCATACCTACCTTCGTACCTGCTGATTCAGTAAAAGCAACCGAATTCTTATATACGACATCCGTCATCGGTTCTTCTGTCGATGCTTTCGCATCAAAAACGTCATCGCCGGTATAGGCGAAGCATTGATCCACAACAGCATGGGAAGTATTAACAAGATCGAAACCATCACCATGGATCCAGTTGACGTTATTGATAATCTTCACATTATTAATTTTGACATTAGTAGCGTCTTGAATTCTAAAGTTCCAAGTTGTGCCATCTCTGAGTGTGAAACCCTCGAAAGTTAGATTATTCGGCTTCGTACCCGCTGCGTCTTTGTAAGAATGGATGATATATTCTCGATTCGGTCCACTATCGCCCGTTGTGAGCGTCGTCCCATTGGAGTCAATCATCCCTCTTCCTTTGATAGCTACATTAGAGGCCCCAACGATACGGATGTTGGCATTGGTAAAAATGGTATTAGTGAAATCATAATCGTTTACATCCGATGAACCACGAAGTATGGCACCAGCAGCTAAATAAAGTGTGACATTACTTTTAAGTTCAATTTGAGAAAATTTGTAAATACCAGCAGGGAAATAAACGGTACCTCCGCTGGAACGAGCATTCGCATCATTGATGGCCTGTTGGATTTTGGACGTCATCAAATTACCGCCTGTTTTATCCACGCCCGAATAATCCATAATGCTTTTCACGCTTCCGCCATTAGGCGTTGGTGCATCTGTTTCCACTGGATCAGCCATAATAACAAGATTCTCCAGGTTATTGATCTTGATCACTAAGTACCGAGACCCAGCTTGAGGAAGAGAAAAAGTTAGATCCTTTCCGCTTACCGTTGCCTCGATACCATAACTATGAGGACTAATATTATAGGAAGTAATATTTTCCGAAGCCGTTACTTTAAATGTTGCTATTCCGGAATAAGACAACTGAGCAAAGGAATAATTAAACTGTCTGGCAACCCTGACAGTAGTCGAATCTACTTTCAACGTGTAAGCCGAGCTTGTACCGAAGTACGAAGGATAAGTCACGACGGTAGCCGCTGATGCAGGCTGAGCCATGCTAACTGTGAAACTAAAGATTAGAGCAGCAACCACGATAAGTTTTGTCAACAAATTTCCGATTCGGTTATCAACTTTACTAACATACATTATTATATCGCCTCCAGATGATGGTAATTGCTCATAATTCAAACATTTAACCTATGTGCCATAACTATGTAATTCATGATCGATGAAATGGAATACCCCCTCTCTAGTAAGCGCTTGCAAATAGGATACAAATTTATTCTATGGCATTGATCCATCAATAAAAATGTAATAAACTCGTTACTTTTATGTTCTATTTTCGTATATCGTGTGGGTCAAGAACAGTCAGTACACGCTTCGTCCACAAGCAATGTCATGTAAATCAGGTTTATTGGCTGATCTAATATCTACTTTAGTCGTACCACCACCGAAACCTTCAACAGTATTACCAGAGTTCGCGTTGGTAATTTTGTAATTCGTGACCGCCATGTTAATTCATCAGGTACTCGCTACGCTCCGGATTTGTAATGCCGGAAGGTTAACAGGAAACACCTCCTCAACCAAAAGTAAGCGTTCGCAAACAGCTTCATTCTATGGCAAATATTTACCAATAAAAAGGTAATAATATCGTTACTTTTATGCACTAAATTCGTTGATGGTAGGCCATGTTAGAAAGACCTGAGGCTCTGCCTCAGGTCCTTGGTATAAACCCAATCTGATGTGTATAGGGTGGGTTGTCAATGTTTCAAGGTAAACAGGCGAGCATATTCCCAAACCTAAAGAGTATCGCGAAAAGAGGATGGTTGATTTTCTAACAGACATGACATCCTCTAATAGCTAAAAATGAGGCAGTTTTGATTTTTAATGGACACCAAAGTCGCTATTGACTGATTTGTGTGCCAAAATGTGTAGCAAGAGACTCAATAACGGCCGTGGCGTCCGTTAGCATGTGGATTCCCTGCTTTTCTTATTAATAACGGCTCCTCTGTCCGTAACGCAGAAAAAATGAAAGCTAACCTTACATCATAACTGGTTCCCTCTGCTGCTCTTATCCCAACAGCAACGGTTAACCCAAGTGAAGTCTTTCTCCTATCCATTTTTTAGAAAAGAGGCCGCTTCCACAACCCCCTAACGTGACTCTCGTAAACCCAATCATATAAATTCTATTAAAAAAGAGACCCCGCATAATTGCGTGGATCTCTCTGAAATAAATCAGGACAAAGAAACAACCTTTTTCGAATCCTGCGATTCGAAAGCAGCTAGAATAACTGCCAGCGACTTCAAACCCTCTTCACCGGAAATGCTCGGTGGCGTATTCGTAACAATACTTTCCACGAAAGCGTCCATGATGCCGCTAGACACTTGCTTCTCATTCGTCGCCATCACGCCGACCTGATACTTCTCAACGGTACCGTCGCGAAGCTGCACAATAACTTGATCAAACCGGATGCGTCCCGATATGCATAGCGCCATTCTCGCACCACAAAATGGTGCTATTATCGCCGCCTTTATAATACGTCCAGCTGGCAACCAACGTGCCGATTATTCCACTCTTCATACGCAGTACGCAAGTCGCGTTATCGTCTACATCGGTTCCTGCTTTGTGCAGCGTACTCACGAAAGCAGCGACTTCTGCTACTTCGTCATCGAGCATCCAACGGATCAAATCCGATTTGTGTACGCCGAGGTCGCCCATCGCGCCCATAATGGCCTCTTCTTTGCGGAAGAACCAGCTATCGCGACCATCCATACTCCAACCTTCAGGCCCCCCATGACCGAAGGATGTACGGAAGGAAAGGACTTTCCCCATTTTACCTGATTGCAAAATTTCTTTCGCTTTTTGGTGAGGCGGCATCAGCCGTTGGTTTTGACCCACCATCAAGAACACGCCGTTCTTTCGGGCCGCTTCAATCATAGCCAAAGCATCCGCCTCGTTCGTAGCCATCGGCTTCTCCACAAGCACGTGTGCCCCTGCGTTCGCTGCGGCAATTGCATAGGGAGCGTGAAGCACGTTCGGTGTACAAACGCTAACCGCATCCGGCTTTTCCACCCTCAGCATTTCTTCATAGTTGGTATAGGCTCTACCGCCGTGTTCTTGTGCATGGCCTTCGGCTCTCGCCAGAATTAGATCGCAAAAGCCTACCAATTCAACGTTCGGATTCGCTGCATATTCAGGAATATGTCTCTTCTTGGAAATGGACCCACAGCCCACAATCGCTACTTTGATTTTGTTCATGACTGGTTCGACTCCTTTACGTGTCCCTTCACTGTTAGATCTGATGCCTGGATACCCACAATGATTCGTGTATCCAAGCTATTCGTAATGACATCCCCACACAAGCTTAAATCGTTAAACGTAACATTGGTTACATTATTTGTATCGCTTGAGCCATACAAATGTATGGGGTTAAAAGCCTCCTTTTCGAAATAAGCGCAATCAATATAAACATTTTTCACTGGTGCTGTACCCGCTTCTATTTCTACAGGAATGCTTTTCCCCATGGAGGTAAACACATAGTTTTCCACCCTTGTATTTACAAAATGGATATCACTCATGGGCTGATTGCCCGAAGTTGCTTCTACCACAATACCTCGTCGCGCCTGAACGACGTCGTTATCTTCAAACCAGACATCATACATGGGGCTGTGGGATTGCAGACCCGCTTTGAGACCCGCACAGGACGAGAATACAATATTGTTTTTGAAACGAATATTATACATGGCATAGTCCGTTATTGTTGATTTTGCACAGAGAGCATCATCCACGGTCATGACAAAGTTCTTTTCCGCAATGGCGTTCCTAGTTCCGCATAAATCAATACCATCATTCATGATTTTATATTGGTCGGCATTTTTGTGATTGATAATCTTAACATGTCTGACCGTAAATCCTTCGCCACCTTGGATACCGTTAATCGTCCATGTAGTTGAGTCTTTGATAATAATTCCCTCTATCGTAACATGATCGGAATGGTTACCTACGATAACGTTTCTTCTGTACCCGAGATAAGTTGATGATGTACGATCCTTATCCATAATCGCGATGCCGCTTGCGTCCAGCGTGCCTCGTCCTATTATTTTGGCATGATGTGCGTGGTCGATCTTGATCATGGGATCAATGAATATTTTACCTTCCCTACTCCTCGTAAAATCATATAGGGTTCTGTCTGGATTTGACTTGACAACAGCCCCGCCTTGTAGATACAGAGTGACATTACTCTTGATGTAGAGTATGTCCTTCACTTTGTACACGCCAACAGGAACGTAAACGATTCCCCCGCCTGCGGCAGAGGCATCATCAATCGCCTGTTGGATGATACCTGTAACATCGCTTGTCCAAGTGTTGTCTGCCTGATAAGGCGCATGGATAATATTATAAATACCTATTCCCGAAGATGGGGGGACGTTGCTTTCCAATGGGTCCGCCAGAATAACCAGCTTCTCCAAGCCATTGATTTGTATGACCAAATAGGATGGCTTGACCGAGTCGCTATCTATCGTAAAAGTCAGCTGATTCCCACTTATGTTCCCGGTAATCCCCCTACTGTGCGGACTTATATCATAACTTGTAATTGGCTGACTTGCCGTGATAGTTATTGTAGATGTACCTGAATAAGAAAAATGAGCATAATGATAGTCTAAAAAATGTTCAACAGTAACATTATTCAGGTCTACCTGTAACTGAAAATCCGAGCTTGTTGTCGTATATGTTGGCTTCGTGTAAGTAATCATCGTAGCGACACCTCTCCATTATTGGCATAAATTCCACGGCATGCGACTCAATAATTCCCTGCACATTCTCGCACTTGGCGGATGAGGTCAGGGAGGTTTAGCAGTACATCACCATCGTACCAACCTTTCCACTTCCCTTTCTCCGCATGCATACGGATAATGGACGTCTGCTGAAGCTCTGCTACGGCCTCCAAGATTCGGCCACGCGCCTGGTTCCTTTCGCTTGTAGATCCGGCAAGCACAATCTCCGCCGCAACAGATAGATGATGAACGGTCCGATATAGCGCGCGAATGAGAGATAGCTGAACGATCAGGTTGGTCGTAAAGAACTCTCTGCGCTCCTCCTCCATTTCCTGCAAAGCCTGATGAGCAGCGTTCAAAGCCATGTCCCACTTCGGAAGAGCATATTCAGTGGCATTCTTGTAATAGCCTATGAAATCCTCTGACTGATCGAAAGCCAACAGAGTTTTGTTCTGTATCTCGTCTTTGGTAAACGGTTGACCGTTCAGAATGGCCACCAGCTTCAATGTAAGTCTGCGGCTCATACCGTCCATCAGGAGCATACGACCTGAGTATCCCTGGTTGTCCAAGACATGGAATGCGCCGAAATATGCTTGATAAGCAAGAGCAGCTGCCCTTCCACCTTGCTGACCGTAATGTTCAACACACCAATCTTGCAAGTACACTTCTGGTTGGTAATTCCCGAAATTCCAACCTATAGCCGCTGTATATTGGGTTCCAAGCAGCATTTCTCTGAGATTCGTTACATTAACGACAAGGTAGTCTGTATTTCCTTTTTGAACAGCTGCTTGAAGATTGTAATAAATTTTCTGCGGTGAAGTCCCTTGTACTTGATGGGGTCCGCAACTCCAGAAAGCAACGTGATAATAAATGCCATATTGCCGATCCTGTTCCCGTTTCACTTCATAGAAGCTGTCACCCAGCATCTGAGTTGGTCCGAAATCCGCATGAATAATGATCGTTTCTTTCGGGAAAGATAGATGTCCTCCCTTCAGAAGCTCCATCCCTTCCATCCACAAAGTAGCTGTGGAAGCGAAGTCTTTGTGACCTATCGCCTCGGCAATAATCTCATGTTGTTTGGCGATAGCACCAGCAATTAACTGACCTCTTCCACTCGCTGTTTCCGGCGCATAGGGGTCATCTGCCCAGACAGGCTTGTCGCCCATGCCACGAAGACCAAGTTGCCAAACCACATTGTCATATCGTGCCCAACGGCTTGCATAAAGCCGCCAAACATCCTCATACTTCTCAGGATTTTTCGTATAGGAAAGTGGCTCAAGATCTCCCCGTTCCTGCCAATAACGTCGGACTCTTTTGGGAAATACCCCTAACGGCTCAATATGATGTTGGGAAATAAGCAGACCGCGCTCTGACACCCTCCTGACCAAATCCTCATCGGACGGATCCAGGATATCCAACAAGGAGCATGGGATCAGCAGATTCTGTTTGAGGCGGAGTGCAGTCTCCATAATCGGCTCCAGTGCGTTCGCATAACCCGCATGCTTCGTGAAGGCATTGTTCTGGAAATCCTGATCGAATTTCCCGGTCCATCCCAGCAACAGATCCTCATCATTGATGAACCATCCTCGGAAGCGAAACGTTGTAGGTCCATCTGTCAACGAAATGTTGCCCATATCAAGACTTTCCTTGCGTGCAGGTGCATGGCCTGTCCATAGATACAAGGGATTCACACCTAGAACGACTCGGCTAAATTCGTAAATCCCATAGATCGCCCCTCTGGTATCACTGCCGACTATTACGAGATGACGCCCTTCTTCCCCTATACTCTTGACAAAATAATGTTCCTTTTTTCCATCAATATCGCTGATATCTATTTTTTTCTTCTTTAAGAAATCTGAAAAAGCAGGATTGCTTAAGCTTCCTACTAGAATTGAAAAGCCTTCTACATCCGAAAGGTACTTTCGGCAATCGGCCTGAATGTTCATCACATGGCTCAAATCACGAATTAAATCTTGCAAAGCTAACCCAATACCCTGATGTTCCTGAGCGTCAATCCTGATTTCCACTGTTTCTTTTGCTTGTAAAATCAATATGATACACCTCTCTGCTTCTCTTGCGATCATGTCGCACTTCGCTACAGCCTTTTTTTAAAAATTAGTATGATTACTATATCGCATAAGTTCATCAAGAAAAATGTACTAGCTCCGTTTCTTTTATGTAATATCTTCGTATTTGAGCTTTAATCTAGTCAATTGCAAGGTTAAAAATACAAATAGCCTTACGATTTCTCGTAAGGCCGAGCTTTTTAGTAAACCAATGGCTTGCTTATTTAAGGTTACCCAGGAGGCTCTTAAGCTCCGGATTCATTTCTAGAACGTGCAGTACAATCGTTAACGCTTCGGCACGGGAAGCCTGCTTGTCTGGAAGAAACATTCCATTTCCCACTCCGCTGATGATTCCGGCTTCCGCCGCTTGCCCGATCTGATCCTTATTCCATGTGTTATCCAGATCCGAGAAGCTGGAGGATGGAGCATTAACGCTGTTCAGATTAATGATCTTGGAAATCATTGCAATAATCTCGGCACGGCTGATTTCACGATCAGGCTGGAATGTGCCATTCTCGTAGCCGGAAATTACCCCTTTTTGCTGCAAGGCGCTGATGGAGGTTTCGGCCCAGTGACCGGAAATATCACGTAAGGAGCTTCCGGCAGCGTTGCCTGCAAGGCCAAATACCTTGGCAAGAACCGTAGCGAACTCCGCGCGAGTGATGCTTGCATCTGGATGGAAGTTGCCGTCCTGATAACCGGAAACCAATCCTAACTTCACAAAGATACCAATCGTGGAGTCAGCCCAATGAGAGGAAGTATCCGTAAATTTCAACGGAGCTGGGATGGACTTGGCTTCCTCAATTTTTTCGGCGAAGCTGGTTAGCACACTGGCAATATCAACGACATTGTCCATGAATTTCACTTCCGACTGAACGGGTTCAGTCACTGGTGTTCCTGTTCCTGTTCCTGTTCCTGCTCCTGGATCTGTTCCTGGACCTGTTCCTGGATCTGTTCCTGGATCTGTTCCTGGATCCGTTCCTGGATCCGTTCCTGGATCCGTTCCTGGATCCGTTCCTGGATCTGTTCCAACAAGTGCTTCTACTGCCGCTTGAATGGCTGCGGTTGCTTCAGTCACTTCCTGCTGTGTAGCATTCTCCTTTACAGCTACATCTTTTCCTGCATTCAATTGAGTTACTAATGCTGCCCAGCTGTCTGCTGTGTAGTCTGCTTCTTTCAATGCTTCTACAGATGCTATTGCCTCATTCAGAGTCGTCTTATCAACGACTTCTGGATCCAAGGTGTCAATTGCTAGCGGTACCTTTACACCATTGTAAGTAAAATCGCTGACTTTGATATCAATTGCTGTTTGTCCCCCGCCAGAACCTGCATAGAAACCGACAGAAAGATTTGCACTCCCTGCCAAATTTGCATTTGTCGTAGTACGAGGTGTTCCTTTGTCGCTAATTGCTGTCCAAACATCACCATCATAGCTATAGGAATTATTAAATGTATTTCCAACTTTTTGAATCTTAACGTAAACATCCTTATTATAATCATCATCTGCGTTGTAAAATTCAGCGGTAGCTCCTGATGCAGTTGACATGACGCCCAGCGCCTGCGGATGACTTCCCATGATGCCACTGTGATAACGCCGTCCTGCTGCTACAGATAAACCATTTGGATTCGACTTACTAAAGACTGTGATAAATCCACCTTGATAATTGGCCTTAAGACCACCGGAAATCTTAGCTGTGATTGTAAAATCTTTATCCGCTTCAGGTACGTCCATAGCGAACATGTTTTTCCAGTTATTAGCGCCAAGTACTCCTGTTTCTGTTGAAATTGTTGCGGAATCGGTATTATTGATAATTACATTTTCATTCCCATTAAGGATTGACCATTTCGTACTATCAAGAACATACCTTGGAGGTGTAACTGTTACTTTAATTTCTGCTTTAACAGTTTTGTTGTAAGCAGATGCCACCGTTACTGTCGTCTTACCTTCAGCAACGCCTCTAATTACACCGTTCTGATTGACAGTTGCAATGGTTTCGTCGGCAACACTCCAAATAACATCTTTGAATTCTGCTTTATTCGGACTGAGTGTAACTGCAACCGGATTAGATAAATAACCTTTTTCTACTGTCACTTCTGCCGGATTGGCAACGATTGCAGTGATGCTATCCAACTCTGCTGTTGGAACTGCACGTAAGGCATATCCGCCGCCGTAAAGTACATTGATGTCTAATACGGTTTCGTTTGTAACATTCGGGATAATTTTCATATCCACGTCTTGTCTGCCGTTTTCTGTGTACAGCAAAACTGTATACGTTTTGCCTGCGTCAAGGGATTTTAATGGAACTTTCATCGTTCTTGGATTCACACTGATACCAGAAACATACCAGTTCGTTCCAGCTTTTCTAGCTATACTCAGATACTGGCCAATATCACCGTCAAGTAAATCTGTTTTATCCCATTTTTTCGGGTAATTTTTATAGTAGGACATGCCTTCCGGAATACTTCTATAAACATCTGGCGCAGAACCCATACTATGAATGCCATCTTCAATTAACGCTGTCAATGCGAACTGGAATCCCATTGTTGTTTTGTTATAATCTTTAGATCTGATTTCTTCCGTTACCTCTGCCGGTCCAATTGCCGCTCGGATAAACGGAATCATGGTGTACTGTTCCGCAGTAATACCACCTGCTTCCTGTCCACGGATGGCTTCATGTCCATATACGTTTGGATACGTACGAATTTCACCGGTTGGTTTATTGGCCCCATGTGCAAGAACCATGAGCTTGTACTTCGCCGCATCTTTATACAGATCATCATAAAGCTGCATATTAGTCTGGCCTTCCCCATCAAAGAAGTCCGGCTTGATGCCTACGATACCTTGTTCAGACCATTCTTTGAAGTGTTTGTCGCGTTCTGCCTGTGTATCAATATCGCTTACGTGTACCCAAGCCCACAATTTAACTCCTTTTTCTTTTGCAAAATCTCTTACTTCCGGCCACCAGTCACGCACACCAGTAACATTTCCACGACCGCCCAGAGCCCAGTCTTCATCAAGGATATAATAATCCCATCCGATTTCAGCTCCAAATTCAATCCAGTTCAAATGTGTTTCCTTTTTCGACTGATCACTGATGCCACTTCCCCAGTTAGCTACCCATGACCAGGAAGATAAACCTGGATCTACCCATGATTCATAGTCGTATTTTGCGTAATCTGCTGGCGTGCTCAGGTTTTCAATCATTGTATTTTCGACAATGTCTTTGGGCGTACCAGTGATTGATGCTCTCCATGGAGATTTAAAAGGCGTCGTTGTCACTACAGCCTTCGTCCCTTGTGTCTTAGAGAATGAAACATCTAACATTCCGTTCTCTTTTACTGTAAACATAGAACCCGTGTAAGTTCCGTTGAGGTCTGCTTCTGAGAACAGCGTCCAGACACCATTTTTCCCATATAAGAATGGTATGGAGGGAGTAGAGCCCGCTGCTAATCCTTCAGTTGTCGTTTTTGTATACTGGCCTTCATAGTTCCATGTAGCTGAAGTATAGTTCATCCAATATACATCTGCTTCTTTCGGAAGCTGCAAACCTGAAACTTCATCACTGATTTTAATCTCTTTGGCCACATCTGTGTGGACAGCATATCTGTATGCCGTTCCGTCATCATATGCACGGATTATCACATCAAATGTAACAGAATTATCATTCTTCCTTGCAAATGTAAGCGTCTGTTCTTTGTAGTGATTGGTATATTCATTACTCTTACCGGAAAGCACCTTATAGCTTTCGTTAATTTCTTTCACTTCTGATGCTTCTCTGACTACAAGGCCACTCGTAAAGTCACCTAAACTGGTTACTAAACCAAGTGGTGATGTCCCAATATTTTGTACACCATTCTTTTCCGCAGTATATTGAAGAACTCCACCTGTGATCATTTCTACCTTCATCTTGGTATTGCCATTTGGAGATGAAAGTTCCCATGATTCTTCTGTCTCAATATCTCCAACTTGAATGGCCAAAGTAGCTGTTTTCGTCACTTCGCCCAATGTTGCTTTGGCAGTAATGACTACATTACCGTTATGTATACCTGTAACAACACCATCTCCACTAACTGTTGCCACATCTACATCACTGCTTGTGTAGACGACCGAATCAAATTCTGTAATCTCACTACCATCGTAATCTGTACCTGTCACGTTAAGTGGTTGCGTATGTGCAGCACCGACACCCATTTCGGCTTCACCAGCAAGCACAACGGATTTTAATGCCTTGGAATTTATAGCGAAAGGTACCGATTCACCACCAATTCTCAGATCAGAAAACGTAATGTTCGTTGGTGTATTTCCGCCACCGTTTGCCGCAGCGATTCCTAAATAAATCTTCTCGGGATCAATAAGGGCATTACCCTTATCTACGAATTCATAATTTTTGCCGCCAGTGGTATCAATAATCTGATTCCAATCTGCTTTGTTATCACTGTAATTCGCTGCATAGAATCCGGTGATTCTTCCGTTCTGCTTCTGCAATTTCAGATAGAACTCATTGCCGATGCTTGCAGCACCTTCATAATACTCGTTCGGTGTACCACCATTCTGCATGACGCCCATAAGCAAGTTTGTTCCATATGTTCCACCAAGATATCCATGATATCTGCGAACCACACCAACAGCATTCGCACGGTTCTTCCCGCTTGAAATCATCAATTGAGCACCTTGATAATTGGCTGTAAAATTCCCGCTTACTTTCACAGTAAAATCATAGTCCGTCAGGTTGGGAAGCTGATAGTAGAGTGTGTTTTTCATTCCCCCTGTATCACCAATGGCTCCACCCTCAGTTGTGATAGTTACACTTCCATCCGCATTAACAACAAGCTTTCCTGCTGTCGGATTTTCTACTTCCCATGCACTATCCAGCACCATGCTTGTCGGTCCCGCAGCTATCTGCACAGCCGCAAATGCCCCGTTTACCCCATTCGGGTCAGATGCATAAGTTGCTTCGGACACCGATGAAACTTCTGGTATCGTGACGTTGTTTTCATCAGAATTGTATGGGTCTTGTAGTTCGGAATCGGCATAAGCCGCATTCGGCAACCCAAATGGCAGACTGACACAAAGCAAGCACATAATTAAGAATAGTTTTACTGCGATTTTCGGTGTAGAACGTCTTTTTTGCAATGTTACTCCTCCTCTTTTTCCTCATCCCTGTCTCCCCCGTAATAGCAACAAAATTCCCGGGTTTACTATCCTTAATCTCTTACAGTGTTACCGCTGATAAAGCGAGAGCGCTTACAGCAAATTCAAATCATGATCATATGATCACTGCAAGGATAAGAGTATCGACTAGCTTTTTCATATCCCACCTCTTTTCAGAAATTTCATGCCATTCGAACATTGTGCGTTGAGGCATTTCGCTCTCTAGAAACAATGTCCCCACCTTTCATCGCATAACCTTCCAATGGCTTCAATACAATCAGGATAACATGAATGATGGCGCTTCCATGTGTCTCATAATTAATGTGGACCTGTCTATTTTTATGGTCAATTGACTCCAATTCCTACACGTTTCTCTTCAACATCAGTTTATACTCCGTTGGAGAATGTCCCTCAATTTTTTTGAATAAATTTGTAAAGTGACGAGGGTTGAAATACCCGACAAGTTCCGCCGCCTCTTGTATCTGGACAGCCCCTTCTGCTAGAATTTCCTTGGCCTTGTTAATACGGAGTTCAGTCAAGAAACGCATAATTGTAAACCCCGTTTTCTGATGAAACACTGTGCTTAAGTAATTCGGTGTAACTTGGAAATGCTCTGCAATCATCGTTGTCCCTATCTCATCCCTGAAATTGGACTTCATGTATTGGATAACTTTCTGCACAATGTCCTGGGAGGGCTCATCCTTATTCATTCTTTGCAGCATGCGTTCCCCATGCTCCTTCAAGAGCGCAATACACCTAGACACGGAGACGTTAGGTACAAGCTGAATACGCATTGTTGTTGTTAAATAAATACCTACAGATTCCTTAAGGCCGTTACCTTCAAGAAGACGTTCAATAGCTGCAGCGTATTGCTTGATCGCAAACAACACATCCATATACTCTGAGTATCGATTCTCGCGGTAAGCCTTAACCAACTTTTCCAATAGTTTGCACAGTTCGTGATGTTCACTGCTAAAGTGTTGAAACGAATGGCAATTCCACATTTTGCCCAGACCTTTCAAGATACGAAAAATGCTGCTCTCCATGATACGATTCACATGTTGATTGATATCCTGCAGTGGTAAATGCTCCTGCGAAGAAATGATCGTTAGCTTCAATTCAGATGTCTGCCAGCTGTCAATAATTTGCTGAAAGCGCAAGAAAAATTCGTTCCAGCTTTCCTTGTCTTTGACACTGTAACGTGGGGCACCAACGACAGTAAACTGACCACTCGGGAGGGCAAAGCAGGTAAGCAGAACTCCTTTTGCCGCAAATTCTTCAACAATCCTGTTGATTGAGGTGTATACCTGTTTAATCAGCAAAGTTTCAGCCGTTACTTCTAAAGAACAATCCCAAAAAACGACAGCCATTTGAATATTCATGTATGTATACTCGTCTTTAACGTAAATATCATCCTGCTCAAATCCATAACACAGATTCTGCACGGAATTTGCGAATTGTCTTTGTTTATCTGCAACCCTTTCATGAATCAATCCCTTTGCAGTAAGTAAAGCTTCCCGCAACTCCCTTATACTAAGGGGTTTTAACAAATAATTAAGAACACCAAGCTGTATACCTTCTTGTGCATAACTAAACTCCGAATAGCCTGATAAAATAAACCATTCCGTGTTGGGAGAAAAAACTTTTCCTTCTCTTATGGCTTCAATCCCATTCATACCAGGCATCTTGATATCGACAAAAGCGATATCTGGCCGCTGCTCTTGTAGGATGTCTAGCAATTCAGAGCCATTGCCTGCTACTCCCACTATTTCCCATTCACCTTCAATTTGGCGAATCATACTAAGCAATGTTTGTTGTGCTAAATATTCGTCATCGGCAATTGCTATTTTCATTTGAATGCCTCCTTGATCGGAATTTGAATATGTATGCGCGTGCCCTCCCCAATCCTGCTGTCCAAGGCAAATTCACCTTCTGGATATGCAAGCTGCAAGCGTTCTTTGACATTGGTTAGGCCTACACTTTTCCCTGCTTTGCTTGCATCGAATCCAGCACCATTATCCGTAACTGAGATAGATAGTGTATGATTGTTCACCATATGAACATCGACATTCAATTCCCTTGGCTGATTCAAAGGTTCAATCCCATGAATGATACTATTTTCAACAAGTGGTTGAAGTAATAACTTTGGAATAGGAACACTCATGCTCTCTGCATCATATCGAATATGGTACTGCAAACGATCTTGAAACCGGAGCTGCTGTAATTGGCAGTACCAAGCGAGAAAGTCGCACTCATCCTTAACACAAGTCCAATCTCGCCCAGCAAGAATATACCTAAGCATTTTACTGAGGTGAATGATGGACTCTTCCAGTTTCTCATGCTCCCCGATCCGATTAAGACCAATAAAGCCATTTAAGATGTTATAAAGAAAATGGGGTTGGATTTGAGCTTGCAAGGACCGATACTCTGCTTGCTGTTGATTAAATTTAGCCTGATATTCGCGGACTATAAGCTCTTCCACTTGATTAATCATTCGATTGAATGCGAGTCCAATTTGCGCTACCTCATCCGTCCCCCTAACTTGCAGGCGTGTTTGCAAATTACCGATTTCGACTTTCTTCATCGTCCAGATAATCTCTTTAAATGGACGAATAATCCACTTTGATAGAAGAAAGAAGACGATGACAGTTAAGAAAAGTCCGCATACGGCAAACAATCCACCGATAATGTATAACCATCTTAGCTGAGAGATAATTTCGGAATTTGGCAAAAAAAAACCAACTTCCAATTGGCTGTTCCGATATTTCGGCGAATAACCGTGTACGTACTATCATCCTCAACGATCGAATCTGAGGACTCCCCTACGCTTTTACTCATTATTGGGGATAATGGTGCTGTAGAATATACCACCTGTTGATTGTCATCGAGAACAGCAATAGTAGCGTTAACGTTAAATTGGAAATCTTGGATTAAATTACGCAGCACCCCTGTGTCTGCATCGGCAATAATAAAAGCGAGCTTTGACTCCGTATCAGGGTCTCTTATTACCCTAGCTACCGAGAATACGTCTGCCTCTAATGGCTGCTTCAAGTAATCTTGTTTATGACTTCCAATAAAGACGGCTGACCCTTCTGCTGCCAACGCTTTGCGATACCATTCTGTGGAAGAAAAAGGATAGTCGTTAACAGGCGCTGTCAAACCTGTTGATTTGGCATAGATGGAGCCATCAGAGGTGACCAGCGTTGTTCCTGAAATATCCTGTCTCGACATGCGTATAAAATTATGGAACTTTTCATTCAGTACTTCATCCATTTTTAATTTCTCAAGGGGAGATAGTTGCGCTAAAGGATCTTCTTTGGCTTTATATTTAAGCGCCTTCATAATATCGCTGTCAAAGTACGGTGTTAAAGTGAGCCGCTCCAGTTCATTCAGATAGCTTTCAATGTTTTTCGTAAAGGCAGCAGCTGTGCTTTCGGTATACTCTGTTGTCTTATGCAGCAGCAGCTTTTGAAAAAAGTTCGGTAGAAAGAATACGATGATAACCGTTGGAATAACAATCGTCCAGAAATATAACATCATGAGCTTAAAACGAAAAGAATCCGATCTCACGTGTTCTTGCCTCCTTACTTCTAGCCCTTTTATTTGGAAAGTCGCGCGACTTCTTGTTTCATCAATTTACCGAACTTCTCTGGAGCTACATCTCCTGCTATCAACTCAATTCCCAGACTCCGCATCACGTCCCACATACCATTGGGCAGATATATACGATCGAAATAGGGGGTGACAAGTACTTGATCATATAGATTATAAAACGATACGAATTCATGCTCGGGGGTTACTCCCGTCAATCCAGGTGGAATCTTTACCACGTCTGCGATTTTTTTCATATTTGCCGGCTTGGCGAATTCATTCACCAGCAGCTTTGCTTCATTCAGATGTTTGGACTTTTTCCAGATGCCCATTGTGTTGCGTTCTCCGCTTGAAAATGCAGTTCTTCCTCCCACGCTTAACGATGGAACTGGCATAATTCCAATTCGTGTTTTCGGGTTTACTTCATAAGCATCGTCTGCAAACGAGGGAGATGCAAATGAAAATGCGACTTTGCCTTCGGCAAACAACTTGGGTAAATCGCTATATTTAGCCTTGAAGACATCTTGATTGATATATCCTTTATCGAACATTTCCTTCCATTTTACGGCTAGCACATTCCACTGACTCCATTCCGAATCTGATGCTGTCAGCGGGTATTTTTTAAAAACATCTGACTTTTCAAATAGAGAACTTGCGTAATAATCAAAATACTGTCCGATCGTCCATGAATCAATGCCGGAAAAAAAGAAAGGAACGACTTCTCCATGACTTTCCTTCACAATCTTTTCTGCCGCCGCCATCAACTCATCAAAAGTAACTGGAACTTGAATATGGTATTTCTCCAAAACATTTATGTTATAGGAGAAGCCATCCCTTGCTTCACTAATGGGCAATACGTACACTTTCCCCTCGTCATCCGTTACGACCGGTTTAATCGTATTGGTTAACTGACTCGCCCAAGGTTCATTACTCAGATCCACTAAATACTTTCCATATCGAATCTTGGCCCAACCATGCGTATCAAAAATATCAGGCAACTCGTTAGTGGCAAGCTTAACTTTCAGAATCTCTTCATATTGAAAGCCAGGGAATTGCAGTTCTACTTTAATTTCTGGGTGTTTGGCCTCAAAGGAGCGGGCAATATCATAATACACGTTTTGTACTCTTACATCGGTCACATACATGTAGACGGATAACTTTACTTCACCTGAAGAAGCGATCTTTCGACTATCATCCGCAGTCCCCTGCTCCTGCTGATTGAATCGCCCTGTATCCGCTGTCGTGCAACCAGATAGCAGGAGACAGGCGAAAAGCAGCAAATAGGCGAGTATACCTCCATATTTTCTCATTAAATGCAGCCTCCGAAAAACTTGTCATTTATCTTCCTTGATGCCAAACGCTTTCTTTTCAAACTGATAACGCTTACTTTTTCCTGTTTTATGGAACAACGCTGCTATTTTCTTTCATCATCTTTTTATAAGGTATCCAGACATATAGACCATCTGCCATTTCGTAGCCAATGTTGTTTTTCTCCGGTGTTTGCCCAGAGGCCAAAATATGTGCCACTGCATAGATTGCTTTTCCTTGATTTACTGCATCATTCAGCACGGTTCCCAGAAGTGTCCCGTCTTTCAACGCTTTAATAGCCGAGGCTGTGGCATTGACCCCAACAACGGGAATAATACGATCGTCCGCCATAAAGCCGTTCTCTCGTATGGCATCAATAGCACCGAGTGCCATATCATCGTTATTAGCAAAAACGGCCTCTATTCGATTCCCATATTCGCCTAGAAATGTCGACATTTTCGCTTTGCCCTTTGAGAGCTCCCACATTCCAGTATCCTCAGCTAGCTTTTCCACCTTAATACCCGCATCTTCTACTGCTTTAATGGCGAATTTGGTTCGCAACTCGGCATCCTGGTGGCCTGGTTCTCCTTTCAACATCACATATTGCAAGACATCATCCTTATTCTTATCCGCATCCGGATGCGACTTGAAATAGTCAGCGATCAGTTGACCCGACATGGTGCCGGATTGTTCCGCTTTTGCGCCGACATAGTAAACCTTGTCCCATTTTTTCATAGCATCTGCCACAGGCTCCCGGTTAAAAAAGACAACGGGAATGTTGGCTGCTTTTGCCTTCGCAATCATTCCGGCAGCTGCAGTCCGATCTACGGGGTTAATCGCGAGAGCATCTACCTTCTCTTTCACAAATTTATCCATTTGATGATTCTGAGTTGCTTGAGAGTTGCGACTATCCGCGAACTCGACGATGACTTGACTATCAGCTGCCGCAAGTATGCTGTTCCTCACTTCTGTCATGAAAGTATCATCAAACCTGTAAATTAGGACGCCAATTTTTAAAGGGGGGTTCGTTATTGGAGCATTAGGATCATCTGATTGCATGATGCTGCATCCGCCCGTCATAAGTAAAAGTGCAGTTGCAAGGATATATGATTTCACTTTCATCTTCATCCAATAGTCTCCATTATAAAAAAATATAAATATTCCCATTATCCTAGATTATTTATAAGTCAATGTACATGTATTTTTCTCATATCCCCTACTCTATTTTTAAGGTTCAGGTGACGGCACACAAGAGACACCCCAAAGTAACCGTTTGCAAGCAACCCCATTCTATGGCAAATATTCACTAATTAATAGGGAATAATATCGTTTCTTTTATGCACTAAACTCGTTGTAAAAATTTATAACATCCTCCTTCTCCATAGTGCAATACCTATCCAAATAACAATAACTAAAGCTATTACAAGTGTAATAATCCATGAGAAAGGATCTTTATCAGCAATGGGTAAGGTAACATTCATACCAAAGAAACTAAATACGAGTGTGGGCAGCGTTAAAAAAACTGTAAATAACGTTAGAGTTTTCATTGTTTTATTTAATTCATTTGATATTAATGAAGAATACGACCCTGTTATGCTGTTCAAAATTCTTGTATACAATTCTGTGGTTTCAATTGCTTGATTATTTTCAATTTTTAGATCTTCTAGAAGATCTTTATCATCCTCATATAAGGTTAAAGATTTGGTACGGAAAAGTTTGGTTATAACATCCGCATTAGCTTTTAAAGAAGTGAGGAAATAAACTAAACTTTTTTCAATCTCCATGAGGTCATAGAGTTGCTTGTTTGTTAATGACTCACGCAAATGACTCTCTATTTTAAGACGCTGTTTGTTGAGCAGTTTTAATTTTTCGATATACAGTGTTGAAAATGACATTAGTATCTCTAGGGCAAAACGACTCTTCATCGAAGTGTTCACATTTTTCTTGATCATATTTTCTAAAGAGTTACTCGACTGGTTACAAACCGTTACGATGAAATCCTTTCCTACGATGATTCCAATAGGAATGGTAATATAAGAATCAAATGCCTCAGTATTCGCATCAATAATTGGGAAATCATTGATAATTAGGGTACAATCCGTCTCATCATCATATTGAATCCGTGCACTTTCTTCTAAATCTAACGGATCTTCTAAGAATTCAATTGGAATATTACAAAGTTCAGATACCTCCGTAAGTTCGTCCTTTAGTGGTGCGGTAATATTTATCCAACACTCCTTTTCGAAGTGCCCTATCTTTTCCAGATTTCCATCGCGAGAGGATTTGTAGGTATGTAACATCAGTTATCACTCCTTCCATAAGCAGGTAATTTAAATTTAACCCAATGCCACATCGAGAATCTTCATCAAGGTTAGATTAGGTCCTGGAAAGCCCAATAGTCCGGGCTGTATAGCCCGGATATCGGTTGAAGGGACTCAGACTTTCGCTAATCTTTCGTTGGAATCATCGGTACCAATAGGAAAGAATCATACTTGCCGCCTGTATAAATCGAATGCATTCCTTGGTTCACTGTTTGTGTGTGCCCATAACCTCTTGAAGCTGCACCTGGTAGGAGATCTTCGACAATGATCTCGCTGCCTTTTATGACCAACACCAGACTTTCTCCACTTGCTAGGAAAATACTTGCAGGCAATATCTCAATTTCTACCGGCACAATTTCACCTTTAGTAAGCTTCAATAAATTCTTGTGCTTCAGTACTGGTTGATAAGGCGTAGATTTCTCCGTATCCAGCTCTCTATGAGATACCCGCAGCCATCCAACAGACACCTGACCGTCTTCAAGATGGTTAAAATCAGGCAGGTACACTTCATTGCCGCGTTTGTCATACTTTTTAATACCAACAAAAATATCCATATCATCCGTGTCGTCGGTGGAGACCCAGAGCTTGAGCTTCATATTGCCAGTAAGCTCGAGTTCCTTATCAGCAGTAAATGTAAACTTTAAATCGCTGTTTTCTGATTGACGGGGCTCAGCATGATAGCTCAGTTTGGTTTCGTTCTGAACAGGGGGCACCTGCAGGAGCGTCGTATCGCCATTCAGATGAAGTTCTCTATATTGGGTATTGGCTATCGGCCATTCATTCGCGCTGCGAATATGTCCCTTATAGAATTTCTCTCTGACCTCGTAGCGTACCCGAGGCGTTTCCCTCCAGTCATTCTCAATGCCTTTCAGGAAGTAATCGAAGAACTCCTTCTGCAGTTCCAGTGATTCACGCAAATAATAGGATTCCCACTCCTTGCGGCCATGGACCACCAGCCACTTGTCCTCGGATGAAGCCTGTTTAAACCCTTCAAAGGTGCCGCGGGAATGTAAGCCATGCGTTGACCAGCTAGCACAAACCAACATAGGTACCTTAATATCGGACAAATTGACCTGTCTTTCTTCCCAATATTCATCGTGTAACGGATGCTCTTTCTGCGCCTCTACCATACCTTCTACGATATTATTTGGCCACCTGCCTTTCAATAAATCCTCGAAAGATGATGTGAACACAGTTTCCGGTATTCCGCCGTGAAAGTACCATTCCCGGTACAGATCAGATGTACCTTCCCATGGGATGATCGCCTTCAGATGAGGAGGATTCGTAGCTGCCACCCGCCATTGGGTCATGGCCAGATACGACACGCCGTTTAATCCCACATTGCCGTCGCACCACTCCTGGACGCCAGCCCATTCGATGACTTCGTGATAATCTTGCGTTTCCTGTTTCGTCCAAGGATACAGCTCGCCTTCCGAATTTGAACTCCCCCGCGCTGCGATTTTCACCATGACATAGTCGTTTGGCACCCAAAAACCCGGATCAGGTGACTCAAATGGCGTAAATAGAGATGTGACGATACTACCTAACGTCGGCCAGACTTGACGAAAAATATCATACGGGGGTAAACCATCTTTATTATAGGGATCCATGCTCATTACTGCTGGGAACTTTCCTAGCTTATCCGGACGGAATACATTGACGTAGATTGTGATTCCATCCCGCATTATGATCGGAACATCTTTTTCCAAGATCATCTCTTGATTTCCATAATGCGCAGTAGTCATGACTATTTTGTTCAACCCAGATATCGTGTCATTGGGATGAGTCGGTTTCAGATCAGGACGGCCCAAGAATGTATTCATCTAAAATTACTTCCTTTCTTAATAAAATTAATAAATGGAATCCATATGTTTTTATTTACATCAGTATCCCCAAACTTGGCTTATTTGATGTCGAATTTTGGTAAGTGTATTTATATGTCGTTTAAAGGTTGCCTGTCCCCCTCCTGGATGTTAAGTTATGATAATGAACAACCTGTTGTTTATTACACCTCAAATTATAAAATTCGAATAGACTCTGTTCAATAATTAAAAATGGCAAATGTGTTGGTTACGGAACACCTTTCAAACATGTGTTGGTTAAAATTAAGGAGGAATTTACTTGCGAAATAGTAACCCTGATTTACGTGTCATTCGGACCAAGGAATCCATTCGTCTCGCACTCGTAGAATTAATAAATGAAAAAGGTTTTGATGCATTAACAGTTAAAGACATTACAACGAGTGCGAGAATTAATAGAGGCACATTCTATGCACACTATCAAGACAAATTTGATTTAATGGCCAAATGTGAGGAGGAAATCATGCTTGATTTGTCCAGACTTACTAAACAAAACTATCCGAGCGTTATTGCCGCACTTGAAATTGACTCTCAAACTTTAACACCTTTTATTTTTACAGTTTCCTTATTTGAGTATTTACACCTACAAAGTGGATTTATGAAAGCTGTATTAGGTCCAAGAGGGGATTTATCCTTTCAAACAAGATTGAAAAAATTCATGTGGGAAACACTGCATGGCAATAATCCAAATGCATTTGTAAAAGAAGAAAATCTCCTTGTTCCAGGTCAATACCTAGCCGCTTATATGGGAACTGCAATAATAGGGGTAATCCAACAATGGCTCGAAAGTGGCGGCAAAGAATCGCCTCAAGAAATGGCTCGTATTCTAACGACAATTTCGGTTAATGGTCCTTTCTTTGCAGCTGGTTTAAAAAAATAATTCTCAATGCATAAAGGACATTCTCTTAGGAAAAACTGCTACTGTTGCTCCATTGAAAGTAACTTTTCTGCGCTTTGACAGTTAAATCAAGTAGGCCCATGCGCAATTTGCATGGGCCTCATGGCAGTCTAGGTTCGTGCTCATATAGGACATAATCCTATAGAAATTGATACCGCTACACCTCTAGCTCTAGCTCTAGCTCTAGCTCTAGCTCTACCTCTACCTGCACCTACACCTACACCTCTACCCCGACCTTTACCTTTACCTTTACCTTTACCTTTACCTTTACCTTTACCTTTACCTCTACCTCTACCACTACAGCCAAAACTTTCTCCGCCACCCCAAACAAATTAGATGGATTATTGGACCTCTGTCAAGAAAGTAGACACCTAATAAGAGAAGTTAACTAACGCTTTTGTAGTAAAGTTCTTCAAATCGATCCGGCGAGACATAGCCCAAAGAACCATGGATTCTTTTACGGTTG
>NZ_JABMKY010000039.1 GCF_013204845.1 Paenibacillus qinlingensis | reverse complement strand
ACTGTTTGGTGATGATGGCGGAAGGGATCCACGCGTTCCCATCTCGAACACGACCGTTAAGCCTTCCAGCGTCGATGGTACTTGAACCGCAGGGTTCTGGGAGAGTAGAACGTTGCCAAGCGATTGAAAGAGCTTTACTTGGATTACTCCAAGTAAAGCTCTTTTTTTGCATTCAATCGATGAGTTTAGATCCCGATGGAACTGGAATAGCTGTATAAACTACAGGTAATGTCATCGATTTGCCTAAAAAATGAATTTAATGGAAAACCTACAGCTAAAAACAGGCGAACTTTCATTTTTAGACTCCAACATCGAAATTAACTGTACAAAATCCATTTATATTGCGCAATGTGGCAAATGCAGCCGAATTAACTGTACAAATTCCATCTATTATGACCCGTGGAATCAATGCGCGCATCTAGACCCCAAGGACCCATAAATAAAGTAGCTAGATCAGTGATACATAGCAGAATGTTGGTTAATAAAGCAATATCAACAGTTGTTTATTAAAATACTTTCGAATAAATCCCTAGGTAAGGTCAACAATAGTAAGGTTCACATAAGGCTATCGGATTTGTAGGGGGAGACATTTTTGAGCAGTACTTGTCAAAAAGAAAGGAAATGATTATAATTTAGTTAAGGTCAAAGAAAGTCAAAGTCAATTTACTTCTAGAAATCTGGGAGGCCGAATTGATGCGCAATGTATCAGAAATTATAGAACAGTATTTAAAGCATGTTCTGCAGCAAAGTACGGAAGGGGCTATCGAGATTCAACGGAACGATTTGGCAGACCAGTTTCAATGCGTGCCCTCTCAAATCAATTATGTCATTAGTACAAGGTTTACCTTGGAAAAGGGCTATGTGGTGGAGAGTAAACGCGGCGGCGGCGGTTATATTCGGATCCAGAAGATCGAGCTCAAGAGTCATGGATCTATTCTAGATCACATTTTCCGTACGATTCATACCCACATTGATCAAGTCACCTCAGAGGGGCTCATTTATCAATTGCAAGAGGGGCATTATATTTCCACCAGAGAAGCTAACCTGATTCGGGCAGCGATTTCCAGAGATGTATTGACCTTTAAACTCCCGCTGCGCGATGAAATTCGGGCTAAGATTCTTAAAGCAATGCTGATATCCTTGCTTAGCAGATAAGGAGGCAGATGGAATGGTTTGTCAGGAATGCGGGAAACGACCGGCGACTCTTCACTTCACGAAGATTGTGAATGGAGACAAGAACGAGTTCCACATTTGTGAGAATTGTGCCCGCGAGAAGGGCGAGATGATTCCAGGAACATCGAACGGCTTTTCGATTCATAACTTACTTTCAGGTTTACTTGATTTTGAGCCATTGTCCGCGGCAAAGTCTCAGGCCATCCGCTGTGATAACTGTGGCCTTACGTACTCGCAATTCAGTAAGTTAGGTCGGTTTGGTTGCGGATCTTGTTATCAGAGTTTCTCGGTCAAGCTGGATCCTCTTTTCAAGCGAGTGCATGGGAATATCATGCATGTTGGGAAAGTTCCCAAACGAAGTGGCGGTATCATCCAAAGCAAGCGTGAAATTGATCTTTTGAAGAAAGATATGATGACCTGTATTGAGAGCGAAGAGTTCGAGCAGGCTGCCCAGATACGTGACCAAATTCGTGAGATTGAGAAGAAAATCGCGGGTATGTAAGTTTGTAAGGGAGTGTGAATCCAGTGACATTACAGCGGTTTACAGGAGATGCTTTGAGTGAATGGATGAAGGGTGAAGGGCCAGAGTCGGATATTGTCATAAGCAGTCGGATCCGTATTGCTCGTAACTTGAGAGATTATCCATATCCCATGCTCGCGACCAATCAACAATCACAGGAAGTGCTGGAACAGTTATCTGGTGTTCTTGAGAATGAAGAGTTGGAGACGATAAGCAACTTCTCGCTCATTCCACTCGCGGAGCTGAATGAGCTCGAGCGAATGGTGCTAGTGGAGAAACATTTAATTAGTCCTAATTTAGCTAACGAATCCAGAAATGGGGCCGTTATTTTAAGCGATAATGAATCGATCAGCATCATGATCAATGAAGAGGATCATCTTCGCATACAATGTTTATGTCCTGGTTTTCAGATTAAAGAGGTTTGGGATCTGGCGAATCAGATTGATGATATTTTTGAAACGCAGATGGATTACGGGTACGATGAAAAAAGAGGCTACCTAACGAGCTGCCCGACGAATGTCGGCACAGGGATTCGCGCTTCGGTTATGATGCACCTCCCAGCGCTAGTGCTTAGTCAGCAAATTAATCGTATTTTATCCGCAGTTACACAAGTTGGGTTGACGGTTAGAGGATTATATGGGGAAGGTAGCGAAGCTTTAGGTAATCTATTCCAAATCTCTAATCAAATTACGTTAGGTCAATCGGAAGAAGAGATCATTGATAATTTATATAGTGTGGCCAGGCAAATTATAGAGCATGAACGCGCCGCGAGACATAAGCTATTACAAGAGTCTAGAATGCGGATCATTGATCGTGTTAATCGGTCCCTTGGTATTCTATCCTATGCGGGTATTATGGACTCTAAGGAAGCGGCACAGCGACTGTCAGATGTACGTCTGGGTATCGATCTAGGTATCATCAACAATGTATCCTCTCATGTTCTCAATGAACTTCTTGTCATGACGCAACCAGGTTTCCTTCAGCAATATGCGGGTGAGAAGCTGAATGCCGAAGAGCGAGATATGCGACGGGCTGAACTGATTCGCGAGAAGTTTGGCAGGGTATAAATAAAAAGTGAGAAGTAAGATAAGATTCATCCTTTAGGAATTCCATAGATATACTACTTTTGGAGGTGTTCGCTATGATGTTTGGCAGATTTACGGAACGTGCGCAGAAGGTGCTTTCTCTTGCTCAAGAGGAGGCTGTTCGATTAGGACATAACAATATTGGAACAGAGCACATTTTACTAGGACTTATTCGTGAAGGTGAAGGCATTGCTGCTAAAGCACTCGTTGCGCTCGGCTTAGGTCTTGAGAAAATTCAAGATGAAGTTGAATCTCTAATTGGCAGAGGACAAGAACAGCCGACGAACATCGCCTATACACCTAGAGCTAAGAAAGTGATCGAACTTTCGATGGATGAAGCGAGAAAATTAGGTCACACGTATGTGGGGACTGAACATATTTTGCTCGGACTTATCCGTGAGGGTGAGGGCGTAGCTGCAAGAGTTCTTAATAATCTTGGGGTTTCCTTGAATAAGGCGCGTCAACAAGTTCTTCAACTGCTAGGCAGCAGCGAAACAGTGTCACCTAGTCATGGTACCAATCCAAATGTGAACACGCCTACATTGGATGGTCTGGCAAGAGATCTGACTGCGTATGCCAAAGAAGGGCATTTGGACCCCGTTATTGGCCGTAGTAAAGAGATTGAGCGCGTGATTCAAGTATTGAGTCGTAGAACGAAGAACAATCCTGTACTCATCGGTGAACCTGGGGTTGGTAAAACAGCGATTGCGGAAGGCCTTGCACAGAAGATCATTAACAATGAAATTCCGGAAACGTTGAAAGATAAACGTGTTATGACACTTGATATGGGTTCTGTTGTTGCTGGAACGAAGTATCGCGGTGAATTTGAAGATCGCCTCAAAAAAATAATGGACGAAATTCGTCAAGCTGGTAATATCGTATTGTTCATTGATGAGCTTCACACCTTGATTGGCGCTGGCGGAGCAGAAGGAGCAATTGATGCTTCTAATATCCTCAAACCGGCACTTGCTAGGGGAGAGCTTCAATGTATTGGTGCTACAACGCTTGATGAGTATCGCAAATACATTGAGAAAGATGCTGCACTGGAGCGTCGTTTCCAACCGATTACGGTAGACCAACCATCACCTGAAGAAGCCGTTCAAATTTTGTATGGTTTGCGTGATCGCTATGAAGCACATCACCGTGTGAAAATTACAGATGCTGCGATTCAAGAAGCTGTAAAGCTGTCGGATCGTTACATCACGGATCGTTTCCTACCAGATAAAGCGATCGACTTGATCGATGAAGCGAGCTCCAAAGTAAGATTGCGTTCTTACACGACTCCACCATCTTTGAAGCAGCTTGAAAGCAAGCTTGAAAACATCCGTAAAGAAAAGGACGCTGCGGTTCAAAGCCAAGAGTTCGAGAAAGCAGCAGGCCTTCGTGATACGGAGCAAAAGCTTCGCGAAGAGCTAGACTCCACGAAGAATGAGTGGAAAGAGAAACAAGGTCGTCTGGATACAGAAGTAACACCAGATGATATCGCACAAATCGTAGCGAGCTGGACGGGAATCCCGGTTAGCAAGCTTGCTGAAGAAGAAACAGATCGCTTGCTCAAGATGGAAGATATCCTTCACGAGCGTGTCATCGGTCAAGAAGAAGCAGTCAAAGCTGTGAGTCGTGCGATTCGCCGCGCAAGAGCAGGTCTGAAAGATCCGAAGCGTCCTATGGGCTCCTTCATTTTCTTAGGACCAACGGGTGTTGGTAAAACCGAGCTTGCACGTGCATTAGCGGAATCCCTCTTCGGAGATGACAACGCCGTTGTTCGTATCGATATGTCCGAGTATATGGAGAAGCATTCAACTTCCCGTTTAGTAGGGGCGCCTCCAGGGTATGTGGGCTATGAGGAAGGTGGCCAGCTGACTGAGAAAGTTCGCCGTAAGCCATATTCCGTTGTCCTGCTCGATGAAATCGAGAAAGCACATCCTGAAGTGTTCAACATCCTGTTGCAAGTTTTGGAGGATGGTCGTTTAACGGATTCCAAAGGTCGTACCGTTGATTTCCGTAATACACTAATCATTATGACTTCCAACGTTGGCGCGGACATGATTAAGAAAAACTCCTCGCTTGGCTTCACTGCTGCACTGGATGCTGGAAGAGACTATACGAATATGAAAGATAAAGTTATGGGCGAGTTGAAGAAAAGCTTCCGTCCAGAGTTCCTTAACCGGATTGACGAGATCATCGTATTCCACTCTTTGGATGAAGCACACATTGCACAAATCGTTAGCTTGATGGCTGATGATCTACGCAAACGTCTAAAAGAGCAGGAAGTAGATTTCTTGCTAACAGATAAAGCGAAGATGTTCCTGGCCAAAGAAGGATTCGATCCAACTTATGGTGCGCGTCCATTACGCAGAGCGATTCAGAAGCATATCGAAGATCGCTTGTCGGAAGAATTGCTGAGAGGCAATATTTCCAAAGGCGATTCACTCACAATTGATGAGAATGAAGGCGAACTGGTTGTCCTGAAGGGCGAAGGGGTCTCATTAACGAAATAAGAGAAAGTGAAGAAGCATTTCACTTCATCCGAAGAGGGTGGAGTGAGATGCTTTTTATTTAAGTCGGCAGTAATTCTAGATAACCATTCCCGACCTAAATGGAAGGTGTCGTCGTTTATTTTCCTTCAGCACTTTCATGAGAAACATAAAAATGGTAAACTTTATGGTAAGGATAGCCAAAAAAGATATCCCCATGTTAAGGAGCAACTTCTTCTATGAGTAAACAAAAAACCAAATTTAGCTGTCAAGAATGCGGCTATGATTCACCAAAATGGATGGGTAAATGTCCAGGTTGTCAGTCTTGGAATACGATGGTGGAAGAAATTGAAACAGTCGTTCGTACGCAGGGTATGACATCTTCGATTCCCAAAACGAAAGAAAAAGCGATCCCCATCATACATATAGAAAGCAGCTCTGAACCGAGAGTTGTCACAAGCAACAAAGAATTAAATCGGGTCCTAGGCGGAGGTATAGTCCCTGGATCACTTATCCTCGTTGGTGGAGATCCTGGTATCGGGAAATCAACCCTGCTTCTGCAAACGTCCTTCGAACTCACACAAGCCCAGCAAAAAGTCCTTTATATATCAGGAGAAGAATCCATTAAGCAGACCAAGCTTCGCGCTGATCGCTTAAATGCGTCATCTCCGCTGCTATACGTATTATGTGAGACGAACCTCGAACTTATCGAGGAAGCTATACAAGAAACGAATCCTGACTTTCTCGTCATTGACTCGATTCAAACGGTATTTCACCCAGCGATTACTTCGGCGCCTGGAACCGTATCGCAAGTTCGAGAATGCACAGGCCATTTTATGAGAATAGCTAAGGGTAAGGGAATTGCAACGGTCCTTGTCGGGCATGTGACGAAGGAAGGGGCAATAGCGGGGCCTAGAATGCTAGAGCATATGGTCGATTGTGTTCTCTACTTTGAAGGGGAGCGGCACCATTCCTATCGTGTGTTAAGAGCGGTAAAGAACCGTTTTGGCTCAACAAATGAAATTGGTATCTTTGAAATGCAAGAGGTTGGTCTCGTAGAAGTTAACAACCCATCGGAGTTGTTTCTATCGGAAAGGCCACTTGGTGTGGCTGGCTCTGCCGTTGTTGCTAGTATGGAGGGGACGCGTCCTGTCTTGGTCGAGATTCAAGCACTCGTCTCCTCGACGAATTTCCCCTCTCCAAGAAGGATGGCGACAGGTGTTGATCACAATCGTCTTTCCTTAATCATCGCAGTATTAGAGAAACGCATGGGCATGTTCTTGCAAAATCAAGATGCTTATCTCAACGTGGCAGGTGGGATCAAGCTGGATGAACCAGCGGTGGATCTGGCGATCGCGATTAGTATCGCATCCAGTTTCCGAGATCAACCGACACAGCCATTTGATGTAGTGTTCGGTGAAATCGGTTTAACAGGAGAAGTTCGCGGCGTATCTCGGATTGATCAACGTGTGAAGGAAGCAGAGAAGCTTGGTTTCCGTAGAGTGATTATGCCAGAGAAAAGTTTGAAGGGGTGGACACATCCGAAAGGCATGGAGATTATTGGGGTAAACACGGTGGCTGAGGCATTGAAAGCGGCGCTGGGTTAGCGTGAGTTATGCAAGCTATAAGCCTTCAGGAGGAAAATGATGAGTAAAGAAGAGATGAAACGCGATGTGATGAGCCAATTGCTCCAACTGGTAGCACCTGGTACGCCATTTCGTGATGGTTTGGAGAATGTCTTACGCGCCAAAACAGGTGGACTGATCGTTGTAGGTTTCAGTTCTGAGGTAACTGAAATCGTGGATGGCGGGTTCTCCATCAATTGCGATTTCTCGCCTAACTATTTGTATGAGCTTGCCAAAATGGACGGTGCGATTATCCTCAGTGAGGACATCAAGCGCATCCTTTATGCGAACACTCAATTGATTCCGGATTCCTCCATTTCCTCGTCTGAAACGGGGATTAGACATCGAACAGCAGAGCGTGTGGCGAAACAAACGAATAAATTAGTTGTTTCGATTTCACAGCGGCGGAATGTCATTACATTGTATCAAGGTAATTTAAGGTATGCGCTGAAGGATATCGGCGTTATCCTGACCAAAGCGAATCAAGCGATCCAAACGTTGGAACGTTACAAAGTTGTTTTGGATCAGTCTTTAACGAATCTGAGTGCATCGGAGTTTGAGGAACTAGTTACCTTGCATGATATTACCAATGTCATTGCCAGATTTGAGATGGTTTTACGCATTAAAGCGGAAATAAATCGATATATTAATGAACTTGGCAATGAGGGACGCTTAATTAGCATGCAATTAGAAGAACTTGTTGGGAATGCGGAACTTGAGGCGCGTTTGCTCGTAAAAGATTATGTACGAGAATTATCTGAAGAAAGAGTCAAGGAGATGCAGGCAGGTTTGAAGCGTCTGTCATCGGATGAATTGCTAGAGCCCCAGCAAATTATTCGCTTGCTAGGGTATTCTCATACCAATTCGATTGCTGAAGAGCCAGTTTCCCCACGTGGCTTCCGCATTTTAGGCAAAATTCCGCGGTTACCATCTATCATTATTGGTAATCTTGTGGAGAAATTTGGCTACTTGCCACACATGATGATGGCGACGATCGAGGAATTGGATGAAGTTGACGGAATCGGAGAAGTGAGGGCCCGCGCCATTAAGGAAGGTCTCAAAAGAATTCAGGAACAAGTGTTCATTGACAGACATATTTAAAGTGGATACAATCATAAAGTATCATTGTTAAGGTTTCATGTAGTCAAGTTTAGGGTATAGTAAATCCAGAGGTGGACAAAAACATATGTTAACAAAATCAATTCCCAGTCTTTTTACAGTAGGGAACTTATTCCTAGGCGTACTATCGATTATCCTAGCCTTCAGTGGAGAACATGGCATCGCTGCCGTTCTTGTCATTGTCGCTATGCTATTGGATGGACTCGATGGACGTGTTGCGAGAGCGTTGAACGCTCAAAGTGAGTTTGGTAAAGAATTAGACTCCTTATCCGATGTGATCTCTTTCGGTGTCGCTCCTGCTTTCATCATGTATGTAGTTGCATTTAATGATCCAACCGTCATTAGTCCAGCTTTTGCTTGGATTGTTACAGCGATCTTCCCGATCTGTGGAGCGCTGCGGTTAGCTAGATTCAATGTTGTTGCCGGTACGCCTGGCTATTTCATCGGTTTACCGATTCCAGCAGCAGGCGGTGTTCTTTGTACGTTAGCTCTTTTCGTGAACGATATCAACGTCTATGTGCTTCTCGTAAGTACAGTTCTATTGTCATACTTAATGGTCAGCACAGTGAAATATCCGAATTTCAAAAAAGCGGGTATTCCTAAAGCAGCGATTTGGATTACGCCAATTATCGTTGCAGCAGCGATTCTGATTGCAATTAAATGGCCAGAATCCATTTCTAAAATGATTTTCGTACCGCTTTTGATGTACGCTCTTTACGGCCTAAAAAAAAACGTTGATGGATACTTCATTCGTCTCCGTAATCTTCGCAGAAAGAACAAAAGACGTGGCGTTGACGACACGAATTCAGTGAAATCTGACGTTTAAGCACCTTGTTCGAAAATAAAAAGCATTTATTTTCTCCTGACCTTCAGGAAGAAAATAAATGCTTTTTTTGTTTTCATCATCATGACATGTTGAATAGGCCCAGTGTTGTACATTTCTTTGATTCATTCTCAACGACTTGCTCCAAATTAATATCAAGAATGTTACTTAGCGCAGACATGTAGAATAGATTCCTACCCAGTTCGCTACTAACGACCTCAATGCATTGTTCACATAAGTGTCCAGATACATGGGTGCCTAGAACATCCTTAGCCTCATCCAAGGTCATCTCTGGATGATACTCTTGCTTAGCTGCATGAACTTGGATACATCCACATTCAGTAATGGATTTTACCACGGAACGGTTGGCAGCTGCGCCTGACTGTTGAAATTTGGATAAGACATCAAGCAGACTGCGGTGACGGAGTAACAATTCGGACACTTGATCTTGAAACTGCTTTAAAGTCAAGGAGCTCATTCCATCCACCTCTGGTACGTTGGTAACTTCCATTTCATTATAATGGATGCCCTCTAATATTTCAATTTTCCGACTAAAGAAGTGATTAACGTTGCATAAATTGGAACATAATTGTAATAAGGGTCAAAAAAAGTTGATGCAGGAGGTGAATCTGTGATGAAGAAATGGGTACAAATCATTTTAGCTATCATGGGTGGCAGTTTAGGTTATAGGTGGAGCGATTCGTTCCAACAAACAACGGATGTGACAAGTCAAGCAGGACAAGTATTTTGGATTAATAGTTTATGTGCAGTAGGGATGTTTTTGATTTCAGCGTGGGTAGCTAACATTGGTATGAACTTGCTGATGAGAGGTGAGCGCAATGTCACGGATATTCCCGTATCGGATTTGTTATCAGGTACATTAGGGCTCGTGATTGGGCTATTGGTTTCAGTCATGTTATTTCCCGTGCTTGAGCAAGCCAAATGGGCAGGGCCATTCTTACCTTTCCTTGTATCCGCTGTATTGGGCGTTATGGGCTTCCGTATCGGTTACAGCAAGCGGGAAGAGCTTGTGCAGGTTATTGCGAAGAGCAGATCTGGAGGTCCTGAGAAGCAGACACATCGTCCGTACGAGGAACATAAGATTTTGGATACGAGTGTCATCATCGATGGCCGGATCGCAGATATTTGCAAAACCGGATTTATCGAGGGTACCCTGGTAATTCCGGAGTTCGTCTTGGAAGAGTTGCAGCATATTGCAGACTCATCAGATTTACTGAAGCGAAACCGTGGACGTCGTGGACTGGACATTTTGAACAAAATCCAAAAAGAACTTGAAGTGAAGGTTCTGATTTATGAAGGTGATTTCGAAGAAATCGCTGAGGTGGACAGCAAGCTGGTTCGCTTAGCCAAAGTGCTTCAAGGGAAAGTGATTACGAACGATTTTAACCTTAATAAAGTATGTGAACTTCAGGGTGTATCGGTGCTCAATATCAACGATCTTGCGAATGCGGTGAAGCCAGTTGTCCTACCGGGAGAAGAAATTATTGTTCAAGTCATTAAAGACGGCAAGGAACATGGACAAGGTGTAGCTTATCTCGATGATGGGACGATGATCGTTGTTGAAGGTGGACGTGATTTCATCGGTATGACGCTGGAAGTGATGGTAACGAGTGTGCTTCAGACATCGGCGGGGCGGATGATTTTTGCGAAACCAAAACTATTGGAAAAAGCACAGTAAAACCAGTATGATAAGGAGATGTAACATAGCTCTTTCAAGTTGACTTGGGCCTATGATTACGAAGAAAGCTTTCGTTTGGAAGCGCCAAGTTGGAGGACTTATGGGGAAGCTAGGAGTTATCGTCGTAGCAGCGGGCAAAGGTTCGCGCATGGGTACAGCAGAAAGCAAACAATACCTGCAACTGGGACAGAAGCCAATTCTGGTACATACCTTGCAATTATTTCAAAACATACATGAAGTGGATGAAATTATTCTCGTTGTGGGTGCAGATGATGTGAATCGCTGTAACGGCTATGTCACGAGCTACGCACTTACGAAGGTGACATGTGTGCTGGCGGGTGGCGCGGAGAGGCAAGATTCCGTTAGACAAGGGCTCCAGGCTTTACAAGAGGGTACGCAATGGGTGCTTGTGCATGACGGTGTTCGCCCTTTTGTGAAAAAAGAACATATGTTCGATTGTCTGACCAAGGCACAAGAAATAGGAGCAGCGGTCGTAGCCGTTCCCGTCAAAGATACAATTAAAGTTGTGGATGCAGCAGATAAGCGCATTCAATCGACACCGGATAGACGAAGCTTGTGGGCCATCCAAACGCCGCAGGCTTTTCGTCTTTCTCTCTTACAGGAGGCGCATGAGAAGGCTCAGCTGGATCAGTTCATGGGGACAGATGACGCGAGTTTAGTGGAGCGTTTAGGCGCGGCGGTACACGTGGTAGAAGGGGACTATTATAATATTAAAATTACGACCCCGGAAGATTTACCTTGGGCAGAGTGGATTTTACATAACGTAAGGGGAGAGGAACGCACATGATTCGTGTAGGAAATGGATTTGATGTTCATCAATTGGTAGAAGGACGTAAGTGCATCATTGGAGGCGTAACGATTCCTTATGAAAAAGGGTTGCTGGGGCACTCCGATGCGGACGTCCTGTTGCACGCGATTAGTGACGCGATCTTAGGCGCACTAGGTCTTGGCGATATCGGGAAGCATTTCCCGGATACGGCTGCTGAGTACAAAGATGCGGATAGCTTAGTCTTGTTGAAGCGGGTATGGCAATTAGCGAAGGAGAAGGGCTATAAATTAGGGAATGCAGATTCCACGATTATCGCTCAGAAACCGAAGATGCTGCCGTATATCCCGCAAATGGTTGAAATTATTGCCGCTGCTTTGGAGGCAGAGGTGGATCAAGTCAATGTTAAAGCGACGACGACAGAATGGCTTGGATTTACGGGCCGTGGTGAGGGAATTGCTGCACAATCGGTTGTTTGTTTAATTCGCGATGTGATAAAATAGCAGATATTCATGCATGGAAGAAGAAAAGGGGATACAACGATGAGTCAGCCTTTACGCGTGCGTTATGCACCTAGTCCGACTGGACATTTACATATCGGCGGTGCCCGTACCGCGCTGTTTGATTATCTATTAGCTCGTAAGAACGGTGGCGCATTTGTTGTGCGCTTTGAAGATACAGATCAAACCCGTCACAAGGAGTCTGGTATCGAAGACCAGTTGAATGGTCTGAGATGGCTTGGACTAGAATGGGATGAAAGTGTGGATATCGGCGGCCCTTACGGTCCTTACCGTCAGATGGAGAGACTTGATATCTACAAGACATACCTAGATAAACTGTTGGGGAGCGGTCACGCCTACGGTTGCTATTGCTCGGAAGCTGATTTAGAGCAAGAGCGCGCTGAACAAGAAGCTAGCGGTGAAATGGGCGGCTATTCAGGCAAATGCCGGAACTTGACGCCTGAGCAAATCGCTGCGTACGAAGCGGAAGGCCGTGTGCCTTCAACGCGTTTCCGTGTGCCAGCTGATCGCATCATTGCCATCGAAGACAAAGTTCGCGAACATGTGGAATTCGATTCCAATGGAATTGGCGATTTCATTATCGCGCGTCCAGATGGGATCCCTACCTACAACTTTGCCGTCATTGTGGATGATCATTTGATGAAAATCAACTTGGTTATTCGTGGGGAAGAACATCTATCCAATACGCCAAGACAAGTTCTGATGTACGAAGCCCTGGATATGCCGATTCCCGAGTTCGCGCATTTATCCTTGATTTTAAATACGGATCGTAAAAAGATGAGTAAACGGGATGAGTCGATCATTCAGTTTATCGAACAGTACAAAGAGCTTGGTTACCTGCCAGAAGCGGTGCTGAACTTTATTGCGCTGCTTGGTTGGTCACCTGGTGGAGAAGAAGAGATGTTCACGAAGGAAGAATTGATTGCCCAGTTTGACCTAGATCGCGTATCGAAGAGTCCTGCTGTGTTTGACATGGATAAATTGAATTGGATGAATAACGCTTATATCAAAAAGGAGCCACTCTCCCGTATCGTTGACCTTTGCGTTCCGCATCTACGCAAAGCGGGCTACATTCAAGGCGACTTGGACGCAGCTGCGCAACAATGGGTAGAAGCACTTGTTGGCCTTAATCAAGATCGCATGCGCTTCGCGGCTGAGATTGTAGAATTGTCGAGCCTCTTCTACAAAGAAGAACTGGTCATCGACGAAGAAGCATCGGCTGTATTGAAAGAAGAACATGTCCCTGTCGTGTTGACGAGCTTCTTAGCTCAAGTTCAGCAAGCAGAAGCTTTCACGGTTGAAGGGATGCCGGCGTTGCTTAAAGCGGTACAGAAGGAAACTGGCTTCAAAGGGAAGCAGCTGTTCATGTCTGTTCGCTCCGCATTGACAGGTCAAGTCCATGGGCCGGATCTGAATGTCTCCCTTTTCCTGCTTGGGAAAGAAAAAGTTGTTTCACGCCTTCAGAGCTTATTGTAAAGCGAGGTTCTTTTCGCTATACTTAACGTAAATAGAATACGAAATGCTATGATCAGGAGAGTATGGTTCCGTGAGGATTTGTCAGAGAGGATAATCAAGGCCGTGAGGCTTTGGCTGTGAGTTATCCAATCCTTGTAATCAGAAATGCACCTGGGAGCAGCCGCGCCGAATACTCACCCAGAGTAGGGTAGGCGCAGCCGGAACACCCACGTTAAGGGTTTGAGTTGGGAGACTTCCGAGTCACCAAGCAGAGTGGAACCGCGATAACCACGCCTCTGCAGCCTTAGGGCTGCAGGGGCTTTTTTTATTTTTACCAACATCATTCTAGGCAAGAAGGTGAGTATATGTGGTCAACGATCAAATCTGATATATCCGCCGTATTCGATAACGACCCCGCAGCGCGCAGTTGGTTTGAGGTTGTTTTTACGTATTCGGGACTTCATGCGATTTGGTCGCATCGGATTGGACATTGGTTTTATACAAGAAAGATGTATACGCTAGCACGTATCGTTTCTCAAATAAGCCGATTCATGACAGGCATCGAAATCCATCCAGGAGCAACAATTGGCAGAAGGTTATTTATTGACCATGGGATGGGTGTTGTCATCGGGGAAACCTGCGAGATCGGGGATGATGTGATCTTGTACCAAGGTGTAACTTTAGGTGGAACCGGAAAAGAGAAAGGTAAGAGACACCCAACAATTGGTAATAATGTAGTTATTGGTTCCGGTGCCAAAATTCTCGGGTCGTTCCTCGTTGGTGAGAACTCGCGTATTGGCTCTAATGCAGTCGTGATTCAGGAGGTTCCTAGCAATAGCACAGTCGTTACGATTCCTGCTAAGCTTGTGAAGCGAGACGGTGTCCGTGTGAATAGATTAGATCATGGTAATTTGCCAGATCCGATCGTCGATATTTTCCAAGAATTACAGAATCAAATTAATGACTTGAAATTCCAATTGGAAGAAGAACGGAAACAGAATGGAGAATTGAGGAGAACATGACACTCAAAGTATATAATACCTTAACGCGCAAGAAGGAAGAGTTTGTTCCGATTGAACCAGGCAAAGTGAAGATGTACGTATGTGGTCCAACCGTATACAACTATATTCATATTGGCAACGGACGTCCTGTTATATTTTTCGACGTGGTTCGTCGTTATTTGGAATCGCAGCAGTATGAAGTCAACTATATTACGAACTTTACTGATGTGGATGATAAAATGATTCGCAAAGCCGAGGAGATGGCGGTCTCCGTCCCTGAACTTGCTGAAACCTTTATCGCAGCTTTTTTGGAGGATATCTCCACGCTGGGTGTTCATGAGGCGACATTGAATCCACGGGTAACGGAGAATATTCAAGAAATCATCGATTTCATTGCTGCACTGGTAGAGAAGGATTTCGCATACGAAGCTCGTGGTGATGTGTATTATAGAACGCTGAAATTCACGGATTACGGCAAACTCTCTAAGCAAAATTTGGAAGAGCTACAGCATGGAATTCGTGTTGAGGTGGATGAGCGTAAAGAGAATCCTCAGGACTTTGTTCTATGGAAAGCGGCGAAACCAGGTGAGATTTATTGGGATAGCCCTTGGGGCCAAGGCCGCCCAGGATGGCATATTGAGTGCTCTGCAATGGTGCGCAAATATTTGGGTGAAACGATTGATATTCATGGAGGCGGGCAAGATTTAACGTTCCCTCATCATGAATGTGAGATTGCTCAAACCGAGGCGGTAACCGGTCATCCAATGGCCAATTATTGGTTACACAATGCTTTTTTAAATATTGATAATGAGAAAATGTCGAAATCACTCGGAAATGGTATTTTAATTCGAGATCTCGTTAAACAAATTAAACCGCAAGTATTCCGTTTCTTCATGTTATCCGCTCACTATCGGAATCCGCTTAATTTCAGTGATGAGAGTTTAAAGCAAGCAGCGAATGCGTTGGAGCGGATTCAAAATGCTTATGATAATATGAAGCACCGATTAGCTACGGCATCTGCAACTGGCGAAGTTGATTCGGGAATTGCAGATAAACTGCAGGCGATTTCGAAACAATTTGTGGATAAAATGAATGATGATTTCAATACGCCGGATGCGATTACCGCGGTATTCGATCTCGTTGCGGAAGCGAACTTGTACTTGCAAGAGGAGCGGGTACATGCGGAAGCACTGAAACTCTTCATGGAGCAGCTAGAAGTATTCGATGCAACGCTTGGCATTCTTTCACAACAGGGGGATGAATTGCTGGATGAAGAGATCGAGCAGTTGATTGTTGAACGTACGGAATCACGGAAATCCAAGAACTGGGCGCGCGCGGATGAAATTCGTGATTTGCTAACGGAGAAAGGGATATTCCTTGAAGATACACCGCAAGGCATACGCTGGCGCCGCAAATGACCGAAATAAATCTGGATGCTGCTAACTTGTTTTCCTTCCCACCATCGAAAAGTCCGCATTTATTAAATCCATTAGTGCTGGCATATATTGGGGATGCGGTGTATGAAGTCTACATCCGACAATATGTCATCTCCGGGGCGAATCATCGGCCTAATCATTTGCATAAGGCGTCAACAGGTTTTGTGTCTGCTAAAGCGCAGTCCAAATTATTGACGGCTTTGATGCCCACACTAACGGAAGAAGAAGTGGACATCGTGAAGCGGGGGCGTAATGCCAAGTCAGGAACAACAGCCAAAAACGCGGATGTGCTGGAATACCGGCACAGCACCGCGTTTGAGTGCTTAATCGGATATTTATATTACAAGCAATCCTTTGAACGATTGAAAGAGATTTTAGATTTCGCAATCACGTTTAATGATAAACAGAAATAGACAAGCATGTGCACGTACTTTTAGGAGGAATTAGGATGGATGAAGATATTATCGGTGGGAAGCACTCCGTATTGGAGGCGCTTCGTGCCGGACGGACAATTAATAAAATATGGATTGCCGAGGGTGCTCAGAAGCAATTCGCAGGGCCGATTGTGGCAGAAGCCAAAAATCTAGGGATTATTGTACAATTTACGGACAAGCGTAAGCTGGACCAAATGGCAGAGGGGCTCCAACATCAAGGTGTTGTTGCACAAGTTGCTGCATATGCCTACGTGGAGGTTGAAGATATCTTAGCCAAGGCGAAAGCGCTAGGGCAAGAACCCTTCATTTTAATACTCGATGAAATTGAAGATCCGCATAACCTGGGGTCCATTCTGCGTACAGCCGATTGTACGGGGGTTCATGGTGTGATTATACCGAAACGCCGCTCTGTAGGGCTAACTGCAACAGTTTCCAAAACTTCGGCAGGCGCAGTTGAGTATGTGCCGGTGGCACGTGTGACGAATATTTCGCAAACGATTGAGCAATTAAAAGAACAAGGTGTGTGGGTTGCAGGTACGGATGTTACTGCAGCTCAAGATGTATACAAAGCCAACTTTACGATTCCGATTGCTTTGGTTATTGGAAACGAGGGTAAAGGTGTGGGTCGACTCATTAAAGAAAGATGCGACTTCTTAGTCAAGCTGCCAATGGCCGGGCATGTTAATTCGTTGAATGCCTCTGTTGCCGCGGGTGTATTGATGTATGAAGTGGTAAGACAGCGCAATAAGAGCTAAATGGGATGGAACAGATCCTAATTGTAGATGGCTACAACATTATCGGCGCCTGGCCTGAGTTAAGTAAATTAAAGGATACCGATCTTGAAGGTGCACGTGACGGTCTGATCCATATGCTTGCGGAATTTCAATCTTTTTCAGGTATGAAAGTCTATCTGGTCTTCGATGCCTACATGGTACCTGGGCTAGGCAAGAAATATGTGCAGAATAAACTGGCGGTGCTCTATACCAAGGAGAAAGAAACCGCAGATGAAAGAATCGAGCGATTGGTTACGAATCTGATGGGAAGGCGTAAGGAAATATTCGTGGCGACCTCGGATATGATTGAGCAGCATGTCATATTTGGCAAGGGAGCGCTTCGCATGCCCGCGAAAGAGTTGCTTGTGAAAATTAAACAGAACCGTAAAGATGTTCGTGAACGCATAGTAACAGAGACGACAACCAAACGGAATCCGTTCGGAGGCAAGCTGAGTGACGAGATGAAAGCGAAGTTAGAACGATGGCGAAGAGGGGAGTAAATCCTCCAAATGCTAGAAATGGTGGGGTTCCCCGTTGACGGTGTGAGATTTCATCATGTATACTTAACCTAACTTTTATAGTGAAATCTGGGTAGTCTTGCAGGCCGGAGGGATTGTTGGTGAGTGTCGACCTCAAAGAACTGAGAATGTATGATTATGACCTCAAGCCAGATGAAGACATTGTCGAAGCAGTCCGTGAAGGCAGTAGCGAAGCTTTGGAATATCTTATCAACAAATATAAGAATTTCGTACGTGCTAAAGCGCGTTCTTATTTTTTGATAGGTGCAGACCGAGAAGATATTGTGCAGGAAGGCATGATAGGTTTATATAAATCTATCCGCGACTTCCGAGGAGACAAGCTTGCTTCATTCAAAGCCTTTGCTGAACTGTGTATCACGCGGCAGATCATCACGGCGATTAAGACAGCAACTCGTCAAAAGCATATACCTCTTAATTCCTACGTGTCACTGGATAAGCCCATCTATGATGAAGATTCTGATCGTACACTGCTCGATGTTATTAGCGGCTCCCGGGTAACAGATCCCGAGGAATTGGTTATTAATCAAGAAGAGTTTACGGGACTTGAAGATAAAATGGGAGAAATTTTAAGTGACTTAGAGCGTAGAGTGCTGATGCTCTATCTCGATGGCAGATCCTATCAAGAAATTGCTGTGGATCTCGATCGCCATGTGAAGTCAATTGACAATGCTCTCCAACGTGTTAAGCGCAAGCTTGAGCGGTATTTGGAAGTCAGAGATTTATAGAAATGCCCGTGCCGCATGAGCTGTACGGGTGTTTTTCTTTCTAAGTATGTTTAGTAACCCTCGGGAGAGCCTATACTGGTGATACTCTTGCATTTGTGAGACTTCTACCTTGACACTCGGGGGACAGTTGTGATAAAGTGTTTCAGGTAGCCCTAAAAGTCGCTTTCTTTTTGATGCGCTTAGAAGGGCTTTAATTAGAAAGTGTCTGTAGGAGGTGTACATCATGCGGGTCATCATCACATTAGCGTGCACAAATTGCAAACAAAGAAACTATGCATCCACTAAAAATAAGCGCAACAATCCCGACCGTATTGAGTTGAAGAAATATTGCAAATTTTGCAATGAACATACTGCTCATCGCGAGACTAGGTAGTTCTTTGGAGGTGTAGTTTGTGGCGTTCTTGGCTAGAATGAGACAAAGCTTCGGATCCACTTTTTCCTTCTTCACCGACAGTTGGTCAGAACTCAAAAAGGTCAAGTGGCCAAGTCGCAAAGAGATGACTACTTATACGCTTGTCGTTATAGGTACAGTAACTTTTGTTGCTATTTATTTTTTTGTGCTGGATCTAGGAATTTCTGAGTTGCTGCGCCTTGTTTTTAAATAAACAGGACTATAGGTGAATTTATTCATGGAAAAAAGATGGTACGTCGTACATACCTATTCAGGGTATGAGAACAAAGTGAAAGCCAACTTAGAGAAGCGCGTTGAGTCTATGGAAATGACGGACAAGATCTTCCGTGTGCTTGTGCCTATGGAAGAAGAACTGGTAAACAAAGACGGCAAGAAAAAAGTCGTTATGCGTAAAGTTTATCCAGGGTATGTTCTCGTGGAAATGATTCAAACGGACGACTCTTGGTACGTAGTACGTAATACGCCAGGAGTGACTGGATTTGTAGGTTCTACAGGATCCGGCTCTAAACCAACTGCATTGTTACCTGAGGAAGTTGAATCGATTCTGAAGCATATGGGAATGGAAGAACCGAAGGAAGTAATTGACTTCGAACTGAAAGAAACCGTACGCGTCAAGGTGGGTCCATTTGCAAACTTTGTCGGCTCTGTCGAAGAGATTATTGCCGATAAGGGTAAACTGAAGGTACATGTCAACATGTTCGGAAGAGAAACACCGCTTGAGCTCGATTTCGACCAAGTAGAGAAACTCTAAGAACGTGACAACCAAAAGGCTCTACCAGGTCTATTCCTTGGGATAGACCTACGTTAGTGGGATCGCATTAGTTTCCTGAATAGCGAGGCTTTGATTCGTCGAAGACTCCTATATTACTGCAAGGAGGTGTCTATCATGGCAAAAAAGGTTATTAAAATCGTGAAGCTTCAAGTTCAAGCTGCGAAAGCAAATCCAGCACCACCGATCGGTCCAGCATTGGGTCAAGCAGGTGTGAACATCATGGCTTTCTGTAAAGAGTTTAACGCTCGTACTGCTGATCAAGTTGGTCTAATCATTCCAGTTGAAATCACAGTTTTCGAAGACCGTTCCTTTACATTCATCACTAAAACGCCTCCGGCTGCAGTTCTTCTTCGCGTCGTTGCTGGTATCGAAAAAGGATCAGGTGAACCGAACAAGAAGAAAGTTGCAACTGTGAAACGCGCTAAAGTTCGCGAAATCGCTGAACAAAAAATGCCTGACCTAAATGCTGCATCCGTTGAGGCTGCAATGCGTATGGTTGAAGGTACTGCTCGCAGCATGGGAATCGTCATCGAAGATTAATTCCGCAAGGAATGCGACTGCGTAGGCTCGATGCCTACAGAAGTGTTTTCTACGAAAACATGGAAGTCGCTCGGTGGGAGGATTATCCGCTAATACCACTAAGGAGGATAAATATTATGCCTAAACACGGTAAAAAATACCGCGAAGTAGCTCAGCTTGTTAATGCTGAAACTTTGTATGATCCGTCAGAAGCAATCGAGCTTGTTAAGAAAACAGCTCCTGCTAAATTCGATGAAACTGTAGATGTTGCAGTTCGTCTGGGTGTAGACCCAAGAAAACAAGATCAGGCTGTTCGTGGTGTTGTCGTACTTCCACACGGTACTGGTAAAACAAAACGCGTTCTCGTATTTGCAAAAGGCGAGAAAGCAAAAGAGGCTGAAGCAGCTGGTGCAGATTTTGTTGGTGATGCAGATATGATCAACAAAATTCAACAAGGTTGGTTCGAGTTCGATGTTTGCGTAGCTACTCCGGACATGATGAGCGAAGTTGGTAAACTGGGTCGTATCCTCGGGGGTAAAGGTTTAATGCCAAACCCTAAAGCAGGAACAGTTACTTTCGACGTTACTAAAGCTGTTCAAGAGATCAAAGCTGGTAAAATCGAATACCGTCTTGATAAAGCAGGCCAAATCCATGCTCCACTTGGTAAAGTATCTTTCGATGCAGACAAGTTGAACGAAAACTTCAAAGCATTAGTTGATGCACTTGTTCGTGCGAAACCAGCAGCGGCTAAAGGTGTTTACCTTAAGAACATTGCTGTATCCTCGACAATGGGTCCAAGCGTACGTGTGAACCTGTCATCCTTCAGATAAGTAAAAGCTACCAGTTGACTTCGGTTGCTGGGCGTGATACTCTATCAAAGGTCCTAAAAATGAATATGCAAACCGTAGACAGTAGGTGCTGAACAGCTTAATTTCCTACCGAGGTGTTATGATATATATAACGATTTCTTTGTACATCAGGGAAAAAGTGAACACATCATGCCTTCGTAGCGTCTACGAAGGCATTTCTTATTCATAGATAAGAAATGCTAATGCTCCTACTGTTTGCGATCTTGAAAGATAAATGCATAAGAAGTGAGGTGTACTATGGCAAACGCGAAAATTCTTGCAGAGAAAGAACAAGCAGTGGCCGAAGTGACTGAGAAGTTTAAAGCTAGTGCTTCTACAATCATAGCGGACTACCGCGGTTTGAACGTAGCTCAAGTAACACAGCTACGCAAAAGCTTGCGCGAAGCTGGTATTGAATTCGTAGTTCTCAAGAACTCGTTGGCTAGACGCGCATCGGCTAACGCTGAACTAAGCGCATTGGATGAGTTTCTAACTGGTCCAACTGCTATTGCTTTCAGCAAAGACGATCTAGTTGCTCCAGCGAAAATTTTGACTGAATTTGCGAAAAAGAATGATAAATTGAGCGTAAAAGGTGGCGTGGTTGAAGGCCGCGTAGTTGGATACGATCAAATTAAAGCACTTGCAGAACTTCCATCCAGAGATGGTCTTCTCTCCATGTTGCTTAGCGTTCTTCAAGCTCCAGTTCGTAACTTTGCACTTGCTGTTAAAGCAGTTGCTGAGAAAAAAGAAGCTGAAGGTCAAGCTTAATTTTAACGCACTCCCTGTTTTACAAACAAAAAAACTAATTTATTAATGATAATGGAGGTTTAACCATGAGCACAAATGCAACTATCCTAGAAGCAATCAAAGGCATGACAATCTTGGAATTGAACGACCTGGTTAAAGCAATTGAAGAAGAGTTTGGCGTAACAGCAGCAGCTCCAGTAGCAGCAGGCGGCGGCGCAGCAGTAGCAGTTGAAGAAGCTCAAACTGAGTTTGACGTTATCTTGACAAGCGCTGGCGCATCCAAAATCAACGTAATCAAAGTAGTTCGCGAAATCACAGGTCTTGGCCTGAAAGAAGCGAAAGACCTTGTTGACGGAGCTCCAAAAGCAGTTAAAGAAAAAGTTAGCCAAGAAGAAGCAGACGCTGTTAAAGCTAAGCTTACTGAAGCTGGCGCTTCCGTAGAAGTTAAGTAATTTCTTTTTCTTAGGAAACCTCTTGAAGCTTGACTTCAAGAGGTTTTTTTCAACATTTAAGTATGTATAGTTTCACAGGATATGAACGGCGGTGTTGCCGTTTGTTGTGCCTAAGTTTGTACCCTTAGGAAAGCCTTAGAAACGCACGTGGTTATTTGTTTTTCCTATAGGTAGAAAAGGAGGGAATTCAAACGTGTCAGAGCATTACTACACACAAAAGCCGACCGTTAAAAGTGATGTCCATACAACGCAGGAAATACTTCGAGGTAAGACATTTACTTTTCTAACGGATGCGGGTGTGTTTTCGAAAAAAGGTGTCGATTATGGAAGTAAGCATTTAATAGAAACGTTGGAACTATCGGAAAATGATAGTGTTCTCGATGTGGGTTGTGGCTACGGGCCGATGGGTCTAAGTGCAGCAGTGATGTGTCCGAAAGGACATGTGACAATGGTCGACATCAATGAAAGAGCAGTCGAACTATCGCTGGAGAATGCGCGAAGAAATGGGATTACCAATGTCACCGTTATACAGAGCGATCTGTTGGAACAGGTGAAAGATAAGCAGTTTGATGCGGTTCTGACCAATCCGCCGATTCGTGCGGGGAAAGAAACGGTTCATCGAATTTTTGTGGATGCATACGATTGTTTGAAAGATGGAGGCTCCCTATGGGTTGTCATCCAGAAGAAGCAAGGAGCTCCGTCGGCAGTGAAGAAACTGGAAACCATATATAGTGAAGTGGTGGAGGTTTCGAAAGACAAAGGCTACCGCATTCTTAAGGCGACGAAGTAAGTCTCCGGCGAATATTCGTGGGAATTTGTTTGACTTGACATTTCAAATGTGATATTATTAAAAAATGTCAGTATTAAGATGGGACACATGTCTTTAGTTAGTAAAAATGTCAAGTCTTTTTTTCAGCCTTTATGCATGGAATTTATACCCATAACGTATAATGTTTGAATTTTGGGAAATTCTAACAGGATGGGAAGAAAATCTTGATACAGTTATTGAATACAGAAAAAAACCTTCATCCATACAGTCGCTTAATTCGGACGGGCTCCAATAACGGAGGCGTCCTGAGTGTACGTCGGTCGAAGTTTTTCTTCTTTCTTTTTATTTATTGAGTAGAGTTGAGGGGTGAATGAAAGTTGGCGGGACATCTTGTTCAATTTGGACGACGTAAACGCAGGACTTATGCACGAATTAATGAGGTTCTGGGCATTCCAAACCTGATTGAAATCCAGCAAAAATCGTATGAGTGGTTTTTGGAAGAGGGACTTCGTGAGATGTTTCAGGATATCTCCCCGATTCAGGATTTTACAGGGAACCTAGTACTGGAGTTCATTGACTATAGCTTAGGCGATCCTAAGTATTCCGTTGATGAGTCCAAAGAACGCGACGTAACGTATGCGGCGCCGTTAAGAGTCAAAGTCCGTTTGATTAATAAGGAAACCGGTGAGGTCAAGGAACAAGAAGTGTTCATGGGAGATTTCCCTATTATGACTGATACGGGAACGTTCATTATTAACGGTGCGGAGCGTGTAATCGTCTCCCAGCTCGTTCGTTCTCCCAGTGTTTATTATAGCACGAAAGTGGATAAAAACGGCAAAAAAACTTACACAGCTACAGTGATTCCTAACCGTGGAGCATGGCTGGAACTTGAGACAGATGCGAAAGATATTATCTATGTTCGTATTGATCGCACGCGTAAAATTCCAGTTACCGTATTGCTTCGTTCATTAGGGTTTGGTACAGATGCTGAGATTCTAGATCTGCTAGGCGATAACGAATATATTCGTAACACGCTAGATAAAGATAACACGGATTCTACGGAAAAAGCGTTAATCGAAATCTATGAGCGTCTTCGTCCAGGTGAGCCGCCTACGCTTGATAATGCAAGAAGCTTGATCGTTGCTCGTTTCTTTGATCCGAAGCGTTACGATTTGGCAAACGTAGGTCGCTATAAAATCAACAAAAAATTACACATCAAAAACCGTTTGTTCAATCAACGCTTGGCTGAAACTTTGGTGGATTCCGAAACGGGAGAAATCATTGCTGAAGCTGGACAATTATTGGATCGTCGTGTGCTAGATGAAATCCTTCCTTTTATCGAAAAAGGTGCAGGATATAAAGAGTTTACGATTCCTAAAGGTGTAACTGGCGCGGATACCATCCCTGTTCAGTGCATTAATGTTTACTCACCAACAGAAGAAGGTAAGGTAGTTAAGGTTATTTCTAACGGTGTTATTGATAAAGCTGTTAAAAACATCACGCCTGCCGATATCATCTCATCCATTAACTACTTTATTAACTTACTTCATGGTATTGGGAATACGGATGATATTGACCATCTTGGTAACCGTCGACTTCGTTCTGTAGGTGAATTGCTTCAAAATCAATTCCGTATCGGTCTATCCCGTATGGAACGTGTTGTTCGTGAGCGTATGTCGATTCAAGACGCTAACGTGATCACGCCTCAAGCGTTGATTAATATTCGTCCTGTTATCGCGTCGATCAAAGAGTTCTTCGGTAGCTCACAGCTATCTCAATTTATGGACCAAACGAATCCACTTGCTGAATTGACGCATAAGAGACGTCTGTCTGCACTAGGACCCGGCGGTTTGACGAGAGAGCGCGCAGGGATGGAAGTTCGTGACGTGCATCACTCTCACTATGGCCGTATGTGTCCAATTGAGACGCCTGAGGGACCGAACATTGGTTTGATCAACTCCTTGTCTACGTTTGCTCGTATTAATGAGTATGGCTTTATTGAAGCTCCGTACCGTTGGGTAGATCCGAAGACAGGTTTGGTTACTGATCAAATCGCTTACCTAACAGCAGATGAAGAAGATAACTACGTAATCGCGCAAGCGAATGCGAAATTGACGGAAGAAAATAAATTCGTCGAAGATGCGATTATCGTTCGTTACAAAGATGACAACTTAACACTTCCGGTTGAACGTGTCGATTACATGGACGTTTCCCCGAAACAGGTTGTTTCTGTCGCAACAGCGTTAATTCCGTTCCTTGAAAACGATGACTCCAACCGTGCGTTAATGGGTTCCAACATGCAGCGTCAAGCGGTTCCACTTCTTATCCCTAAAGCTCCGCTTGTAGGTACAGGAATGGAGCACAAGGTTGCTAAGGACTCAGGAGTATGTATTGTCTCCAAATTTGATGGAATTATTGAGAAAGCTGCTGCGAATGAAATTTGGTTGCGTCGCCAAGAAATGGTTGATGGCAAACTAGTTAGTGGCAACATCGTGAAATATAAGCTTCACAAATTTATGCGTTCTAACCAAGGTACGTGCATTAATCAACGTCCGATTGTTAAAAAAGGTCAATTGATTAAAGCCGGAGATATTCTTGCTGATGGACCATCAACTGAACAAGGTGAATTGGCACTTGGACGTAACGTAGTCGTAGCTTTCATGACTTGGGAAGGTTACAACTATGAGGATGCGATTTTGCTTAGCCAAAAGCTTGTTAAAGAAGATGTGTATACCTCCATTCATATTGAGGAATACGAGTCTGAAGCTCGTGATACGAAGCTTGGACCTGAAGAAATTACTCGCGACATCCCGAACGTAGGGGAAGACGCACTTAAGAATCTTGATGAGCGCGGAATCATCCGTGTCGGTGCCGAAATCGGCGCTGGCGATATCCTTGTTGGTAAAGTAACACCGAAGGGTGTAACTGAGTTAACGGCGGAAGAAAGATTGCTACACGCGATCTTCGGTGAGAAGGCTCGTGAGGTTCGTGACACGTCCCTACGCGTACCGCATGGTACAGATGGTATCGTTGTTGATGTGAAAGTATTTACGCGTGAGAATGGCGATGAGCTGCCTCCTGGTGTAAACCAACTCGTTCGTGTCTATATTGCTCAAAAACGGAAAATTTCCGAAGGCGACAAAATGGCAGGACGTCATGGTAACAAAGGGGTAGTAGCACGCATTCTCCCTGAAGAAGATATGCCTTTCCTTCCAGATGGTACGCCGGTTGAAGTCGTTTTGAATCCACTAGGGGTTCCTTCCCGGATGAACATCGGTCAAGTACTTGAAGTTCACTTAGGTATGGCTTCCAAGTACTTAGGTATCCATGCAGCAACGCCGGTATTCGATGGAGCGCGTGAGTATGACGTATTTGATGCCATGGAAGAAGCAGGTATGCAACGTAGCGGTAAAACGATTCTGTATGATGGTCGTACAGGAGAGTCCTTCGAACGCGAAGTAACTGTTGGCGTTATGTACATGATCAAACTTGCACACATGGTTGACGATAAAATCCATGCCCGTTCCACAGGACCTTACTCCCTTGTTACTCAGCAGCCGCTGGGTGGTAAAGCACAGTTCGGTGGACAACGTTTCGGGGAGATGGAGGTATGGGCACTCGAGGCTTACGGAGCTGCTTATACATTGCAAGAGATTCTTACCGTTAAGTCAGATGACGTTGTGGGCCGTGTGAAAACGTACGAATCCATTGTCAAAGGCGAGAATGTTCCAGAACCAGGCGTTCCGGAATCTTTCAAAGTTTTGATCAAAGAGCTTCAGAGTTTAGGTATGGATGTTAAAATCCTATCTGGCGACGAAGAAGAGATCGAAATGCGTGAAGCTGATGACGACGACGAAGTGACAAGCGATAAATTAAACCTAAACATCGAGGGCTCTGAGCTTGGAGTCAACGAATAGTAACATAGCTTTAGAACGAGAACGATTCACTGTAAAGTGGGTTTAAATTTCTTAAAGGAGGGTTGCTCCTTGATGGACGTTAACAACTTCGAGTTTATGAAAATCGGCTTGGCATCACCCGATAAAATTCGCTCTTGGTCCCGTGGGGAAGTAAAGAAGCCGGAAACGATTAACTACAGAACCTTAAAACCTGAGAAAGAAGGTCTTTTCTGTGAAAAGATCTTCGGACCTACGAAAGATTGGGAATGTCATTGCGGTAAGTACAAACGCGTTCGCTATAAAGGCGTTGTTTGTGACCGTTGTGGCGTTGAAGTAACCCGTCAAAAAGTACGTCGTGAACGCATGGGGCACATTGAACTTGCTGCTCCTGTTTCACACATTTGGTACTTCAAAGGGATTCCTAGCCGTATGGGTCTTGCGCTGGATATGTCTCCAAGATCTTTGGAAGAGATTATCTACTTCGCATCCTACGTAGTAACGGATCCAGGTGATACACCACTTGAGAAGAAGCAACTCTTGTCTGAAAAAGAATACCGTAGCTATCGCGAGAAGTACGGCTATGCTTTCCAAGCAGGCATGGGTGCAGAAGCTGTCAAAAAGCTTCTTATCGATATCGATATCGAGCGTGAAGTAGATACACTCAAAGAAGAGCTCAAAACTGCACAAGGTCAACGTCGTAACCGTGCGATTAAGCGTTTGGAAGTTATGGAAGCATTCCGTAACTCCAAAAACTTGCCTGGTTGGATGGTATTGGATGTACTTCCAGTAATCCCTCCAGAGCTTCGTCCGATGGTACAGCTTGACGGCGGTCGTTTTGCGACATCCGATTTGAATGATCTCTATCGCCGTGTTATTAACCGTAACAATCGTTTGAAAAGATTGCTCGACCTAGGGGCACCGGATATCATTGTTCAAAATGAGAAACGGATGCTTCAAGAAGCGGTTGATGCATTGATCGATAACGGTCGTCGCGGCCGTCCGGTAACAGGTCCGGGTAACCGTCCTTTGAAATCCCTCAGCCATATGCTGAAAGGTAAACAAGGTCGTTTCCGTCAAAACTTGCTCGGTAAACGTGTTGACTACTCTGGTCGTTCCGTTATCGTAGTAGGACCTAACCTGAAGATGTACCAATGTGGTCTTCCGAAGGAAATGGCACTTGAATTGTTCAAGCCTTTCGTTATGAAAGAGCTTGTAAATAAAGGTTTGGCTCATAACATCAAGAGTGCGAAACGTAAAGTTGAGCGCGTAAGTCCTGATGTTTGGGATGTTCTTGAAGAAGTCATTAAGGAGCACCCGGTTCTTCTGAACCGTGCACCTACGTTGCATAGATTGGGTATTCAAGCTTTTGAACCGATTCTGGTTGAAGGCCGCGCTATTAAACTTCACCCGCTTGTTTGTACAGCTTACAACGCTGACTTCGACGGTGACCAAATGGCCGTTCACGTTCCATTGTCCTCAGAAGCACAAGCTGAAGCTCGTTTGCTGATGTTAGCATCGGGTAATATTTTGAATCCGAAAGATGGTAAGCCGGTTGTTACACCTTCACAGGATATGGTTCTGGGAAGTTTCTACTTAACAACGGATAACAAATTCGCTAAAGGTGCTGGTTCTATCATTAGAACCGTTCATGAAGCAGTTTCTTCCTACCAATCGGGCAAAATGGCACTACACGCTCGTGTTGCGATCCCTGCTAGAGCATTGAACAAAACAAGTTTCACAGAGAAGCAACAAAACGCTATGTTGATCACTACAATCGGTAAAATCATTATGAACGAAATCTATCCAGCTGATTTCCCGTTCATCAATGAGCCGACCAAAACGAACCTTTTGAATGGTATTCCAGATGCTCACTTCGTATTTGAAAAAGGTGCAGATCTAAGAGCTATCATGTTGGAACGTGATGAGAACAAAGCGGTAGGTAAAGAGTATTTAGGTTCAATTATTGCCGAGTGTTTCCGTAAGTACCACACTACGCAAACATCGATGATTCTTGATAAAATTAAAGAGCTTGGATTCACGTATTCAACGAAAGCTGGTATTACTGTAGCCGTTTCTGACGTTGTCGTTCCTACTGAAAAAGTAGCCATTCTTAAAGAATGTGAAGAGAAAGTACGCGTAGTTACAAACCAATACCGTCGTGGTTTGATTACGGATGAAGAGCGTTACGACCGCGTTATTGCGATCTGGAGTAAAGCGAAGGATGAAATCACTGAGATTTTGATGAAATCCCTAGATAAATACAACTCTATTTCCATGATGGTTGAATCCAAGGCACGGGGTAACAAATCACAGATTACTCAGCTTGGCGGTATGCGTGGTTTGATGGCGAATCCATCCGGTAAAATTATGGAGTTGCCGATTAAATCGAACTTCCGTGAAGGTCTGACAATCTTAGAATACTTTATTTCCACGCACGGAGCGCGTAAAGGTCTTGCCGATACAGCACTTCGTACAGCGGATTCCGGTTACTTGACTCGTCGTCTCGTTGACGTAGCACAAGATGTTATCGTTCGTGAAGATGATTGTGGAACTGATAAAGGCTTTATGGTTAGCAAAATTCAAGACGGTAAAGAGGTTATTGAGGATCTTTACGATCGTATTGAAGGGCGCTACGCATATGAAACGCTTCGTCATCCACAAACAGGTGAAGTGATCGTACAACGTAATGAGCTTATCGAATCTGGTATTGCGGATCGTATTATTGAAGCAGGTATCGAGAAACTTCAAATTCGTTCTGTACTTAGCTGCCGCACCAATCATGGTGTTTGTAAGAAATGTTATGGTCGTAACTTGGCTACTGGTCAATTCGTTGAGGTTGGTGAGGCAGTTGGTATTATTGCCGCGCAATCCATCGGTGAGCCAGGAACACAGTTGACGATGCGTACGTTCCATACCGGTGGTGTTGCCGGAGACGATATTACACAAGGTTTACCGCGTATTCAAGAGCTCTTCGAAGCACGTAACCCGAAAGGTCAAGCGATCATTTCCGAAATCGACGGTGTCGTTAAGGAGATTCGTGAAGCTAAGGATCGTCGTGAAATTGAAGTTCAAGGTGAAGCGGAATCCAAAGTATATGCAGTTCCTTACGGATCTCGTGTACGTGTTTCGTTGAATCAACAAGTTGAAGCTGGTGATGAGCTGACAGACGGATCTATCGATCCGAAAGAAATGCTTCGCATCAAAGGTATTCGCGGCGTTCAGAACTATATTCTTCAAGAAGTACAACGTGTATATCGTAACCAAGGGGTAGAAATTAACGATAAACATATTGAAGTTATGGTTCGTCAAATGTTACGTAAAATCCGCATCGTTGACGCGGGTGATACAACGCTTCTACCTGGTTCATTTGTTGATATTCATGAGTATGAAGCAGCTAATAAAGTTGCTTTGTTCGCTGGCACAGAGCCTGCGGTTGCTCGTCCAATCTTGCTCGGTATCACCAAAGCTTCCCTTGAAACGGATTCCTTCTTATCTGCGGCTTCTTTCCAAGAGACTACACGTGTCTTGACGGATGCAGCAATTAAGGGGAAAGTCGACCAATTGTTAGGTTTGAAAGAGAATGTTATCATCGGTAAACTGATTCCTGCAGGAACAGGTATGCCGAGATACCGTAACATTCGAATCACGAACCCGAATGAGGTTATCGTTCTAGATGAAGATTTGGAAAAAGAAACAGTAGCTGTTGATTAATTAAATATAGAGAAAGAGGTAGCCACTTGATTAGGGGTGTGCTATCTCTTTTTTATTTAATGAAAAGCTCGTCTGCTTAATAGAAATACTTGAACTAACCCTTGACACTACCCATTCAAAATGATAATATATCGAAGTGTGCCTAAGTCGATATTCTTTCCTTTCTTTGAAGGGGGTGCCTAATGTCTTATGAAATAGTCAAACAGGCGAAGAATAGATGTGTAGGCACGAAGAAGGTTACAAAAACAGTCGAGCAAGGTAAGGCGATAGAAGTTTTTGTTTCTAAAGATGCAGATCCGCGATTGACGATAAATCTGGTAGCTCTCTGTTCGCAGATGGGTGTGCCTGTAACCTACGTAGATTCTATGAAGATGCTAGGTAAAGCATGTGGAATTGAAGTTGGAGCTGCGGTAGCAGCTGTTGTAAATGAATAAGTGCTAAAGGTGTTTTTGTTAGTGGGAGAAGCTTACATAAGTTTTTGTGACTTTGACAGCTCTTCATAACAAAGACTTTCTCTTTGCTCATTTATGACTCGCCTGGATCTGTGGGCTTGCAAGAAGCACATCATGTTATGAATGTAGGGAGGAGGTGGCGATATGCCAACAATTAACCAACTAGTACGTAAAGGTCGTCAAGCGAAGGTGGATAAGTCCAAATCACCAGCTTTACAAAAAGGTTTTAACGCTTTGAAAAGAGAAGCAACGGATTTGAGCGCTCCTCAAAAACGTGGTGTCTGCACGCGTGTAGGTACTATGACTCCTAAGAAGCCTAACTCCGCACTTCGTAAATACGCACGTGTTCGTTTAACGAACCGCGTAGAGGTGACAGCTTATATCCCAGGTATCGGTCACAACCTGCAAGAACACAGTGTTGTATTGATCCGTGGTGGTAGAATTAAAGATCTTCCAGGGGTACGTTATCACATCGTTCGTGGAGCTCTAGATACTTCCGGTGTTAACAACCGTAAGCAATCCCGTTCCAAATACGGTACGAAACGTCCGAAAGTTAAAAAATAAGAGATAATAATCAGGGATGATTCTTATAAGAAAGGGGGATAACTATGCCTCGTAAAGGTCCAGTTACTCGCAGAGACGTATTGCCAGATCCTATTTATAATAGCAAACTAGTTACTCGTCTTATCAACCGTATTATGGTTGATGGAAAAAGAGGGGTAGCACAAACGATTCTATACAACGCTTTTAACCTCGTGAAAGATCGTACAGGTAAAGAGCCGATGGAAGTGTTTGAAGCTGCTATCAAAAACATTATGCCAGTACTAGAAGTTAAAGCTCGCCGTGTTGGTGGAGCAAACTATCAAGTGCCTATCGAAGTTAGACCTGACCGTCGTTCGACATTAGGTTTGCGTTGGTTGGTTAACTATTCCCGTCTTCGCGGTGAGAAGACGATGGAAGAAAGATTGGCTTATGAAATTATCGATGCTAGCAATAGCACAGGGTCTTCAGTTAAGAAACGTGAAGATACACACAAAATGGCTGAAGCTAACAAAGCTTTCGCTCACTACCGTTGGTAGAATTCTAATATAATTAACAGAAAGGAGACATAACGACCTATGGCTAGAGAGTTCTCCTTAAAAAACACACGTAATATCGGGATCATGGCTCATATCGATGCTGGTAAAACGACAACAACAGAGCGTATCTTGTACTACACTGGTAAAGTTCACAAAATCGGGGAAGTGCATGAAGGTGCAGCAACGATGGACTGGATGGAGCAGGAGCAAGAGCGCGGAATCACGATTACTTCCGCCGCTACAACTGCGCAATGGGAAGGTCACCGCATCAATATTATTGATACCCCAGGGCACGTTGACTTTACCGTTGAGGTAGAGCGTTCCCTTCGTGTGTTAGATGGAGCAGTTGGTGTATTTAGTGCGAAAGAGGGCGTTGAACCTCAATCGGAAACAGTTTGGAGACAAGCTGATAAATACAACGTTCCACGGATTGCTTATGTAAACAAAATGGATATCATCGGTGCAGACTTCCTGCAAGTTGTTGAATCCATGCGTTTAAAACTAGGTGCAAATGCAGTAGCTATTCAACTTCCTATCGGTGCTGAGAATGATTTTAAAGGCATCATCGACTTGGTAGAAGAAGTTGCTTATATGTACAAAGATGATCTTGGTAAGGATATCGAGAAAGTCGAAATCCCTGCTGAGTTCAAAGATCAAGTTGCTGAGCTTCGTTTGGAATTAATCGAGAAAGTTGCTGAACTTGATGAAGAGCTTACAATGAAATACCTCGAGGGCGAAGAAATCTCTGTTGATGAGATCAAAGCAGCTCTACGTAAAGGTGTCTGTGATGTTAAAATCTTCCCAGTTATCGTAGGGTCTTCTTACAGAAACAAAGGTGTTCAATTGATGTTGGATGCGGTAATTAATTACCTGCCATCACCACTTGATGTACCTGATATCAAAGGTGTGCTTGACGATGGTACTGAAGTGGTTCGTAAGTCTGCTGATGATCAACCTTTCTCAGCGCTTGCATTCAAAATCATGACAGATCCTTTCGTTGGTCGTCTTACGTTCTTCCGTGTTTACTCTGGTACCTTGAACTCCGGTTCTTATGTCTCTAACGCGACAAAAGGAAAACGTGAGCGCGTTGGTCGTATCCTGCAAATGCATGCGAACAGCCGTCAAGAGATCAGCATTGTATACTCTGGTGATATTGCCGCAGCTGTTGGATTGAAAGATACAACGACTGGTGATACACTTTGTGATGAGAAAAACCCAGTTATTCTTGAGAGAATGGTCTTCCCTGAACCGGTTATCCAGCTTGCTGTTGAACCGAAGACGAAAGCCGATCAAGATAAAATGGGTATCGCATTGCAAAAACTTGCTGAAGAAGATCCTACTTTCCGTGCTTCTACAGACGAAGAAACAGGACAAACGATCATCGCGGGTATGGGTGAGCTTCACCTTGAAATACTAGTTGACCGTATGCTTCGTGAGTTCAAAGTTGAAACCAATGTAGGTAAACCACAAGTTGCTTATCGCGAAACATTCCGTGCAGCAGCTAAAGTTGAAGGTAAATTCGTTCGTCAATCCGGTGGTCGTGGTCAATACGGACATTGTTGGGTTGAGTTCGAACCACAAGAAGCTGGTACAGGTTTCATCTTCGAAAACAAAGTTGTGGGCGGATCTATTCCTAGAGAATATATCGCACCTATTCAAGCTGGTATCGAAGAGTCCATGAAGAACGGTGTAATCGCAGGATTCCCACTTGTGGATATCAAAGCTACAGTAGTTGATGGATCTTACCATGATGTTGACTCCAATGAAATGGCGTTCAAAATCGCGGGTTCCATGGCGCTTAAAGCAGCGAAAGAAAAATGTAAACCGGTTCTTCTTGAGCCAATCATGAAGGTTGAAGTTACTGTACCAGAAGAGTACATGGGCGATGTTATGGGTGACCTTAACTCCCGTCGTGGACGTATTGAAGGTATGGATAGCCGTCATGGAGCGCAAGTTATTCGTGCTAAGGTGCCTTTGTCCGAAATGTTTGGATATTCCACAACACTTCGTTCAAGAACTCAAGGCCGTGGCGTATACTCCATGGAACTTTCACATTATGAAGAAGTACCTAAGTCCATTGCAGAAGAAATTATTGCAAAAGGCAAAGGCGCTTAATATAAAAATACTAGTTACTCTAAGGAGGAATCGTTTAAAATGGCAAAGGCTAAATTTGAACGTAACAAACCGCATGTTAACATCGGAACTATTGGTCACGTCGATCATGGTAAAACAACTTTGACAGCTGCTATCACAACAGTATTGTCCAAAAGATACGGTGGAGCTGCAGTAGCATTCGACCAAATCGATAAAGCACCAGAAGAGCGCGAGCGCGGTATCACAATCTCCACAGCTCACGTTGAGTACGAAACTCCTAACCGTCACTACGCACACGTAGACTGCCCAGGACATGCTGACTATGTTAAAAACATGATCACTGGTGCTGCTCAAATGGACGGCGCTATCCTAGTTGTTTCCGCAGCTGATGGCCCTATGCCACAAACGCGTGAGCACATTCTTCTTTCCCGTCAAGTAGGCGTACCATACATCGTGGTATTCCTTAACAAATGTGACATGGTTGAAGACGAAGAGTTGCTTGAATTGGTTGAGATGGAAGTTCGCGACCTTCTTAACGAATATGAGTTCCCAGGCGATGATACTCCAATCATCCGTGGAGCAGCTCGTGAAGCTCTTCAAAACCCAGATGGTCCTTGGGCTGACAAAATCATCGAGTTGTTCGAGCAAGTTGATACTTACATCCCAACTCCTGAACGTCAAACAGACAAACCTTTCCTTATGCCAGTTGAGGATGTATTCTCAATCACTGGTCGTGGAACAGTTGCAACTGGTCGTGTTGAGCGTGGTACTGTTAAAGTACAAGAAGAAGTTGAAATCGTTGGTATCGCTGAAGAAACTCGTAAATGCATCGTAACTGGTGTAGAGATGTTCCGTAAATTGCTTGATTCCGCTCAAGCTGGTGACAACATTGGAGCATTGCTTCGTGGTGTTGATCGTAAAGATATCGAGCGTGGACAAGTTCTTGCGAAACCGGGTTCAGTTAAACCACACACGAACTTCACAGCACAAATCTACGTTCTAACTAAAGAAGAGGGTGGCCGTCATAAGCCTTTCTTCACTGGTTACCGTCCACAGTTCTACTTCCGTACAACTGATGTAACGGGTATCATCTCCCTTCCAGAAGGTACTGAGATGGTTATGCCAGGTGATAACATCACAGTTACTGTAGAACTAATCAACCCAATCGCAATCGAAGAAGGAACACGCTTCGCGATTCGTGAAGGCGGACGTACAGTTGGTGCGGGCGCGGTTGCTACAATTCAAAAGTAATCTCTCTTAGAGAGATCGAAACATCCATCGATTTATCGGTGGGTGTTTTTTTGTTTACTGATAACCGCGGCTGTGATAATGCAGTTTACTGCTAAGAATGACTGGAAACAGAATGCAGTGGTTTTAATAATAATCTTTTATTATAATGTAGAAACGGATTGAGGGAACGACAGCGGAGTGTTACTTATATAGAAGAGAAAAGTACTTATAAATAATTTTGTGCATTAGCCTAAAATTTCACTTGCTTTTCGTTTTATAATTTTATATAATATTAAACGTTGGTCTGTGACGTTGCGATGATGCGAAAGGTTGCCGACACACCAGGCCCCTTTGCCATGGGGATGGCTGTTGGAGAATTTTCGCGGAGTATGTCCGATAATAAATTGGGCGATAGAAGGAGGGACTTTTAAATGGCAAAGCAAAAAATTCGTATCCGTTTGAAGGCTTATGATCACAGAATTATTGATCAATCAGCTGAGAAAATCGTGGAAACTGCCAAGCGTTCCGGTGCAGGTGTATCCGGTCCGATTCCGCTTCCGACAGAGAAGCAAATCATCACGATTCTTCGTGCGGTGCACAAGTACAAGGATTCGCGTGAGCAATTCGAAATGCGTACGCATAAGCGTCTAATCGATATTGTGAATCCAACACCACAAACAGTTGATGCTCTAATGCGTCTAGACTTACCGTCTGGCGTTGACATCGAGATCAAACTGTAAAACAACTATAGAGTTAACAATGGAAGGAAATGAGGTGTCAACGATGAAAGGTATCTTAGGGAAAAAACTTGGGATGACACAGTTGTTTACTCCGGAGGGTAATGTTGTTCCGGTAACTGTCATTCAAGCAGGACCATGTGTGGTACTGCAAAAGAAAGATGTGGATAACGATGGTTATGAGTCGATCCAAATCGGTTTTGATGATGTAAAAGCTAGCCGTATCATTAAACCAGAGCTTGGCCATGCGAAAAAAGCAGGGGCAACGCCTAAGCGCTACGTTAAAGAAATTCGTGGCATTCAGTTGGGTGACTATGAAGTTGGTCAAGAGCTGAAAGCAGATCTGTTCGCAGAGGGCGAATTCGTTGATGTAACGGGTACTTCCAAAGGTAAAGGTTTCCAAGGTAACATCAAAAGACATAACCAATCCACTGGGCCAATGGCACACGGATCACGTTATCACCGCGGACCAGGTTCGATGGGTTCCATTCAAGCAAACCGCGTTCCTAAAGGTAAGAAATTGCCAGGACATATGGGTAACGAAACGGTAACATTGCAAAATCTTCAAATCATTAAAGTAGATGCTGAGCGTAATGTATTGCTAGTTAAAGGTTCCATTCCGGGTCCTAAAAACAGCTACGTTAGCGTGAAGTCTGCTGTTAAAAAGTAAGAAAGGAGGAAGACAGATGCCAAAAGTAGCTTTATATAATGTAACAGGTGCTCAGGTAGGAGAGATTGAACTGTCTGACGTTGTTTTCGGAATTGAGCCTCACGTTCATGCGATTCACGAAGCTGTTCTTTTGCAACAAGCAGCTGTTCGTCAAGGAACTCACAAAACAAAAGGTCGTTCAGAAGTTCGCGGCGGTGGTCGTAAACCTTGGAAACAAAAAGGTACAGGTCGTGCGCGTCAAGGTAGTATTCGTGCTCCACAGTGGAAAGGCGGCGGTACCGTATTCGGACCAACTCCTCGTAGCTATGGTTTCAAATTGCCAAGAAAAGTTCGTCGCTTAGCGATCAAATCTGCTTTGTCCTCGAAACTTATCGATAACAACTTGATCGTTCTGGATCAACTTCAATTGAATGCTCCGAAAACGAAAGAATTCGTTGCTATTTTGAACAACCTGAAAGTAGATACAAAAGTACTAGTTGTAGGCGTTCCTAACGACTCCAATGTAGCATTATCTGCTCGTAATATCCCAGGTGTGAAATTTGTTGCTGCTGATGGAGTTAACGTTCTTGATGTCATGCTTTATGACAAATTGATCTTAACGCAAGAGGCTGTACAGAAAGTTGAGGAGGTGCTTGCACAATGAAAAATCCACGCGACATTATCAAGCGCCCGATCATCACTGAGCGTACAAGCGACCTAATGGCTAACAAAAAGTATGTTTTCGAAGTGGATCTTCGCGCTAACAAAACAGAAATTAAACAAGCTATCGAAGCAATCTTCAAAGTGAAAGTTACAAATGTAAACACACTCAGAATGCCAGCTAAGCCTAAACGTTATGGCAAACACTCTGGTTACACTTCCATCTGGAAGAAAGCTATCGTGTCCCTAAGCGCTGAGAGCAAAGAATTGGAATTCTTCGAAACGGTATAACCCATTTCTTAAAGTAAGGAGGAAACAGAGTGCCAATTAAAAAATACAAACCAACCTCACCAGCTCGTCGTGCGATGTCGGTTTCTACATTTGAAGAAATCACAACATCAACACCCGAGAAATCATTGCTTGCTCCTTTGTTCAAGCATGCTGGCCGTAACAACCAAGGTAAAATTACGGTTCGTCACCACGGTGGTGGACACAAGCGTAAATACCGTATTATCGATTTTAAACGTACTAAAGATGGAATACCAGGACGCGTTGCTACAGTTGAGTACGATCCTAACCGTTCCGCGAACATCGCATTGATTCATTATGCTGATGGCGAGAAAAAATACATCATCGCTCCTAAAGGTCTTAAAGTGGACGATCGTATCGTTTCTGGACCACAAGCAGATATCAAAGTAGGTAACGCTCTTCCATTGGAAAACATTCCAGTTGGTACAGTTATCCACAACATTGAGTTGAAACCTGGTAAAGGTGCACAACTTGTGCGCGCAGCTGGTACTGAAGCTCAATTGCTTGGTAAAGAAGAATCATACGTTACAATTCGCCTTTCATCCGGTGAAGTTCGCAAAGTACTAAAAGTTTGCCGCGCAACAATCGGTTCTGTTGGTAACGAAGATCACGAGCTCGTGAAAATCGGTAAAGCAGGACGTAATCGTTGGAAAGGCAATCGTCCTCAAGTTCGTGGGGTTGTTATGAACCCGAATGATCACCCACACGGTGGTGGTGAAGGACGCGCACCAATCGGACGTAAATCACCTATGTCTCCATGGGGTAAACCGACGCTTGGTTTCAAAACTCGTAAAAAAGGTAAAGCATCCGATAAATACATTGTACGTCGTCGTACGAAGTAATCTAGGATATAGACATTCTCTTGAGGTTCAAGGAAGGGAGGAACACCCATGGGTCGCAGCTTAAAGAAGGGTCCATTTATCGATGGTCACTTACTGAAAAAAGTAGAAGACTTAAACACTTCTGGCAAGAAATTAGTTGTCAAAACGTGGTCCCGTCGTTCTACAATTTACCCGCAATTCGTTGGTCACACTTTCGGAGTATATGACGGAAGAAAACACGTGCCAGTATATGTAACGGAAGATATGGTTGGGCATAAGCTTGGTGAATTTGCTCCAACACGTACGTATAAAGGTCACGATGACGATAAGAAAACCGGAAAACGTTAATTCATTTTTAACCGAGAGGAGGTACTACCATGCAAGCTAAAGCAATATTGAACCACGCTCGGATTGCTCCTCGTAAAGCAAAGCTAGTTGTTGACTTGATTCGGGGAAAAGCGGTAGGTGAAGCGATCGCAATTTTGCGTCATACACCAAAAGCAGCTTCTCCAATTCTGGAGAAACTATTGAATTCCGCAATTGCCAATGCAGAGCATAACTATTCATTAGATCCAAACAAACTTGTTGTTTCCGAGACTTTCGTAAATCAAGGGCCAACAATGAAAAGATTCCAACAACGTGCAATGGGCCGCGCTAGCGCGATCAAAAAACGTACCAGCCACATCACAATCGTGGTATCTGAAAAATAAGGAGGGGTAACGTGTGGGTCAGAAAGTACACCCGATAGGTTTTAGAATTGGTGTCATTCGTGATTGGGAGTCCAAATGGTTCGCAGAAAAAGATTTCGGAACTCTGCTGCTTGAAGACGTCAAAATCCGCGAATACTTAAAGAATAAACTTAAAGATTCTGCAGTTTCCCATATCGATATCGAGCGCGCGGCTAACCGTGTTAACGTTACGATTCATACTGCTAAACCAGGAATGGTTATTGGTAAAGGCGGAGCTGAAGTTGAAGTTATTCGTAACTACATCGCAGCTATGTCGAACAAAAAAGTTCATATCAACATTTCTGAAATTAAACACCCTGATCTTGATGCTATCCTAGTAGCTGAAGCAGTTGCACTTCAATTAGAGCGTCGTGTTTCTTTCCGTCGTGCTATGAAACAAGCAATGCAAAGAACTATGAGATCCGGAGCAAAAGGTATCAAAGTTGCAACTAGCGGACGTCTTGGCGGTGCTGAGATTGCTCGTACGGAAGGATATAGCGAAGGAACTGTTCCACTTCATACACTTCGTGCGGATATCGACTATGGTACGGCTGAAGCAGCCACTACTTATGGACGTATTGGTGTAAAAGTATGGATTTATCGTGGAGAAGTGCTTCCGACAGCTAAGAAAAAGGCTCAGCCGGAAGGAGGAAATTAAATCATGTTAGTACCTAAACGTGTAAAACACCGTAAAGAACACCGCGGTAACATGAAAGGTCGCGCTAAAGGCGGTACGGAAGTTGCTTTTGGCGAATATGGTCTGCAAGCGGTAGAACCGGCTTGGGTTTCCAACCGTCAAATCGAAGCAGCTCGTATTGCCATGACACGTTACATCAAACGTGGCGGTAAAGTATGGATTAAAATTTTCCCAGCTAAACCAGTTACACAAAAGCCGCTTGAAGTTCGTATGGGTAGTGGTAAAGGTAGCGTGGAAAAATGGGTTGCCGTAGTAAAACCGGGCAAAATTTTGTTTGAATTAGCAGGTGTAAGCGAAGAGGTTGCTCGCGAAGCAATGCGTCTTGCAGCTCACAAGCTTCCAATCAAAACGAAGTTCGTGAAAAGAGAAGAAGTAGGCGGTGAAGCAAATGAAGGGTAGTGAATTCCGGAACTTAACCACTGCTGAAATCGAGCAAAAAGTTAATGGTTTTAAAGAAGAACTCTTTAACCTCCGTTTTCAACTAGCTACTGGTCAATTGGACAACCCGACTCAGATTCGTGATTTGCGTAAAGAGATCGCTCGTGCCAAGACTATTTTGCGTGAAAGAGAACTGGGTATTGGGTAACCAAATCTAGAAGGGAGTGTTCCTTAGATGACTGAACGTAACGATCGTAAAGTTCTGATCGGTAAGGTTGTCAGTGATAAAATGGATAAAACCATTGTTGTTGCTGTTGAAACTTACAAAAAGCATGAACTCTACCACAAACGAATTAAATCAACAAAAAAATTCAAAGCACATGACGAAAACAACCAAGCTAAGATTGGTGACACTGTGAAAATCAGTGAAACTAGACCGTTGTCCAAAGATAAAAGTTGGAGACTGGTTGAAATTCTTGAAGTGGCAGTTGTTATCTAATATTCTAGATATGAACCCCGAAAGGAGGGAATACGATGATTCAACCATTTACTCGTTTGGCTGTCGCTGACAACTCAGGTGCGAAACAATTAATGTGTATCCGCGTTTTGGGTGGTACTGGTCGTCGCGTTGGTCACATTGGTGATTTGATCGTATGTTCAGTAAAAGAAGCAACACCAGGTGGCGTTGTCAAAAAAGGTGACGTTGTTAAAGCAGTTATCGTTCGTACGAAGAGCGGTGCTCGCCGTAAAGACGGTTCATATATCTCATTTGATGAGAATGCAGCTGTTATCGTGAAAGAAGATAAGAGCCCACGTGGTACTCGTATCTTCGGACCAGTTGCTCGCGAACTTCGCGATAGAGACTTCATGAAGATCGTATCCTTGGCTCCAGAAGTTATCTAAGACGTGTTACGATGTTGTTTTCCATTGTGGAGAACCCCAGGAGGTGTAGAAGCTAATGCCAAGACTTAAAAAGAGACTAGAATCTCATAACAATAAATTGCACGTGAAAAAAGACGATACTGTTTTCGTTATCACTGGCAAAGACAAAGGTAAGAAAGGCCGCGTTATCGCTGCTTACCCTCGTCAAAATCGTGTTCTTGTTGAAGGTGTAAACATGGTTAAGAAACATGCGAAACCATCCCAACTTAACCCACAAGGCGGTATCTTGAATCAAGAAGCTGCGATCCACGTTTCTAACGTGATGCTAATTGATCCTAAGAGCGGCAAACCTACTCGCGTAGGATACAAAGTATTAGATAACGGAACGAAAGTTCGTATCGCGAAAAAATCCGGCGAAGTTATCGACTAATACACACATGTATGGAAAGGAGGAAACTAAGTTATGGCAGTAAGATTGAAAGATCGTTACTTGAACGAGATTACACCAGCATTAATTCAAAAGTTCAACTACACGACAGTAATGCAAGTACCGAAAATTGAGAAAGTTGTAATCAACATGGGTGTTGGTGAAGCTGTTTCAAACTCCAAAGTACTAGATACTGCAGTAGAAGATCTTCAAAAGATCTCTGGTCAAAAACCAGTTGTAACAAAATCCAAAAAAGCGATCGCGGGTTTCAAACTTCGCGAAAACATGCCGATTGGTGCGAAAGTAACTCTTCGCGGTGAGCGCATGTACCACTTCTTGGACAAATTATTTAACGTATCACTTCCACGTGTACGTGACTTCCGCGGTATTTCCAACAAAGCATTTGATGGTCGTGGTAACTACACGCTTGGTTTGAAAGAACAACTCATTTTCCCTGAAATTGAGTATGATAAAATTGATAAAGTTCGTGGTATGGATATTGTTATCGTAACGACGGCTAAGTCCGACGAGGAAGCTCGCGAGCTTTTAACACAACTCGGAGCGCCTTTCGTAAAATAGGTTACCAGTCGTACCTATCAGGAGGTGTTATATTAAGTGGCAAAAACTTCGATGAAAGTCAAACAGCAACGTACCCCGAAGTTTAAAGTGCAAGCATACACACGTTGCGAGCGCTGCGGACGTCCGCATTCAGTGCTTCGCAAGTTCAAAATTTGTCGGATTTGTTTCCGCGAATTAGCACACTTGGGTCAGATTCCAGGCGTGAAAAAAGCAAGCTGGTAATCACCCTATTTTCGGGAAGGAGGTTTACACAAAATGGTCATGTCAGATCCTATTGCAGATATGCTAACACGCATTCGTAATGCGAACATCGTACGTCATGAGACAGTTGAAATCCCAGCTTCAAAAGTGAAGAGGGAAATCGCTGAAATCCTTAAAAAAGAAGGATTTATCCGTGATGCTGAGTACGTTCAAGATAGCAAACAAGGTATCATTCGTTTGTTCCTGAAATATGGTTCAAACAATGAGCGTGTTATCTCTGGTTTGAAAAGAATTTCGAAACCAGGTCTACGCGTTTATACAAAATCACAAGAAGTCCCTCGTGTTCTGGGCGGATTAGGGATTGCCATCATCTCCACGTCTCAAGGAGTTATGACGGATAAAGATGCTCGTCAATCCAAAGCTGGCGGAGAGGTTATCTGCTACGTTTGGTAATACAATTGTAATTGAATGGAGGTGCAAACATGTCTCGTATTGGTCGTAAGCCAATCACCATTCCAAGTGGTGTAAATGTAACACTAGACAATACTCAAATCACGGTTAGTGGACCTAAAGGTTCCCTGTCCCGTGTACTTCATACTGATATGAAAGTTAACGTTCTAGAAAACGAGATTTCCGTTGAGCGTCCTTCCGATAACAAACTCCACCGTTCCCTGCATGGTACAACACGTAGTGTTGTTGCCAACATGGTAAGTGGTGTTACGGAAGGTTTCACGAAATCTTTGGATCTAGTAGGCGTAGGTTACCGTGCAAACAAAAGCGGTGACAAATTGGTTCTTAACGTTGGGTACTCCCATCCAGTTGAAATCAACCCTGAAAACGGCATTGAGTTCGATGTTCCAACGAACACGAAAATCATCGTTAAAGGTATTGATAAAGAGCTAGTTGGCGCAATGGCAGCGAAAGTTCGTTCCGTACGTGAACCAGAGCCGTATAAAGGTAAAGGTATCAAGTATGAAGGCGAACGCATTCTTCGTAAAGAAGGTAAAGCTGGTAAGAAGAAATAAGATCGAAAGATCGCGGGTAATAGCTAAGAGTTTTCGAATGAAAACTTGCTACGTAAGCATAAGCCTCGCATCATAAGATGATGAAAGGAGTGTAAGTATAGATGATTACTAAAAGCGATAAAAATAAAGCTCGTCTGAAAAGACACCTTCGTGTTCGTAAGAAAATTGAAGGTACAACTCTTCGCCCACGTTTGAACATCTTCCGTTCTTCCAAACATATGTATGCTCAACTTATCGATGATACAACTGGTGCAACTATCGTTGCAGCATCAACACAAGATAAAGAGCTTAAAAGTGAAGTAGGTAACGGTGGAAACGTTGAAGCTGCTCGTAAAGTTGGCGCATTGATTGCGGCACGTGCTAAAGAAAAAGGTGTAGTACAAGTGGTTTTTGACCGCGGTGGATACCTTTATCATGGACGTGTTCAAGCATTGGCTGATGCAGCTCGTGAAGCTGGACTTGAATTCTAGAAATACATTAATAAGGAGGTAAAAGACTTGCGTGTAGATCCTAATACTTTAGAGCTAACAGAAAAAGTCGTAAATATTAATCGCGTAGCTAAAGTAGTAAAAGGCGGACGTCGTTTCAGCTTCAGCGCACTTGTTGTCGTTGGCGATGGCAATGGCTGGGTTGGTGCAGGAATCGGTAAAGCTTCCGAAGTTCCAGATGCAATCCGTAAAGGCATTGAAGATGCGAAAAAGAACTTGATTCATGTTCCTATCGTAGGCACTTCGATTCCTCACCTTGTTACTGGTAAATTTGGCGCGGGACGCGTTCTATTGAAACCAGCATCCCAAGGTACAGGAGTTATCGCAGGCGGACCAGTTCGTGCAGTACTTGAACTTGCTGGTGTAGGCGATATCTTGACAAAATCCCTAGGTTCATCGAACTCCATGAACATGGTTAACGCTACGCTTGAAGGCTTAAGCCGCTTGAAAAAAGCGGAAGAAGTTGCAAAGCTTCGTGGTAAAACTGTTCAAGAGCTATTAGGTTAGGAGGGGTATACATGGCTAAACAATTACAAGTTACCCTAAAACGCAGCTTGATCGGCCGCCCTGAAACGCAACGCATTACAGTGAAAACTCTTGGTCTTCGTAAGATTAACCAAACTGTTCTTCACCAAGATAATGCTGCAATCAGAGGAATGGTTAACCAAGTGAGCCATTTGGTAGAAGTTAAAGAAATCGAAGCATAGTAATACGAATTTAAGATCTAGAGGAGGTGTGCAACGATGAAGTTACATGAGCTAAGTTCTGCTACTGGCGCTCGTAAATCACCTAAGCGTGTTGGACGTGGAACAAGTAGTGGTATGGGTAAAACATCAACTCGCGGACATAAAGGTCAAAACGCACGTTCCGGTGGAGGCGTTCGTCCTGGATTTGAGGGTGGACAAAACCCATTGTACCGTCGTTTACCTAAACGTGGATTTACGAACCGCTTCCGTACGGAGTACGCGATCGTTAATCTTGAAGACTTGAACAATTTCGCAGCTGGTACTGAAGTTACTCCTGAAGTATTAATGGAGACTGGTATTGTTAAAGCTCCTAAAGACGGCATTAAGATTTTAGGAAACGGTGAAATCACAGTAAAATTAACCGTTAAAGCGAATAAGTTCTCTCAATCAGCGATTGAGAAAATCCAAGCTGCCGGCGGTCAAACCGAGGTGATTTAATGTTCAATACCATAGCCAACATCTTCAAAGTAGAAGATTTACGCAGAAGGATTCTCTTCACGCTTATCTTGCTAATCGTCTACCGTTTGGGTGCCTTTATCCCGGTTCCAAACATTAATACAGATGTTCTGAAACTTCAAGATCAAGCGAATCAGAGCGATGTCTTTGGTTTGCTTAACACGTTCTCCGGCGGTGCGCTCTTCCAATTCTCCATCTTCGCGATGGGAATTATGCCTTATATCACGGCTTCGATCATTGTTCAGCTTTTGTCCATGGATGTTATCCCGCGCTTTGCGCAGTGGGCAAAAGAAGGAGATGTCGGAAGAAAGAAAATGACGCAGGTGACTCGTTACGGTACGATTGTTCTAGGGTTGATTCAAGCTTTCGGTCTATCAATTGGCTTTAACCGCCTATACAGTGGTTTGGTCATTGATGCTGGGTTTACAACTTTCGCATTAATCGCTATCGTGTTGACAGCTGGTACAGCTTTCTTGATGTGGCTAGGTGAGCAAATCACGGAATACGGGATTGGTAACGGTATTTCCATTATCATCTTTGCTGGTATCGTTTCTGCGATTCCAACAAGCATTCAACAAATTTACAAAACACTTTTTGCAACCGATGGAGCCCTGTTCCTGAACATTGTGAAACTGATCATTATTGCTTTAGTTGTTATCCTGATTATTGCCGGCGTTATATTTGTACAACAAGGTGTTCGTAAGATACCTGTACAATATGCGAAGCGAGTAGTTGGTCGTAAAATGTATGGTGGGCAAACAACACACATTCCACTTAAAGTGAATGCTGCTGGTGTTATCCCTGTAATCTTCGCATTATCACTTTTGATGTTTCCTCCAACCATTGCAAGTTATTGGAGAGGAAATGTAGTCGCAGAATGGATTATCAACAACTTGAGTATTAACCAAACTGCACCATTAGCGATTGTACTGTATGTACTGCTGATTATCGGATTCACCTACTTCTACACCTTCGTACAAATTAATCCAGTTCAAATGGCTGATCAGATGAAGAAGAACGGCGGATACATACCAGGTATCAGACCAGGTAAAACCACTTCGACTTATCTGACACGCGTAATGACTAGAATTACTCTTTCTGGAGCTTTGTTCCTTTCAGCAATTTCTATTCTTCCAATGCTATTTGGAGGGCTTGCTGGATTACCTAGTTCGGTTCAAATAGGTGGTACATCTTTGCTTATCGTAGTAGGCGTTGGTCTTGAGACAATGAAGCAAATCGAGAGCCAATTGATTAAGCGTCATTACAAAGGGTTCATCAATAAATAGCTAATAGGTACTGATGGGGCAAGTTCTGCGACATCGGCACCTATTGTGCTGTTCGTAATGCCGAGTGCGATGGGGAGGTTTTAATTGTGAACGTAATATTTATGGGGCCTCCTGGTGCAGGCAAAGGTACGCAAGCAGAGAAAATCGTCTCTGAGTTTCAAATTCCGCATATTTCAACTGGCGATGCATTTCGCGCAGCAATGAGCCAAGGTACTCCAATGGGTATCGAAGCGAAAGGATATGTAGATAAGGGGCTTCTTGTTCCTGATGAAATTACGAACGGTATTGTGAGAGAGCGTCTTGCCCAACCGGATTGTGATAAAGGATTTTTGCTAGATGGGTTTCCTAGAACGGTAGCTCAAGCTGATGCATTGTCTGAAATCGTTGATTCACTTGGTAAGAAGATTGAGGTCGTAATCAATCTAGCTGTTGATCGCAGTTATCTGTTAGCACGACTAACTGGCCGAAGAATTTGTAAATCCTGTGGTTCTACGTATCATGTCATCTTCAACCCACCTCAGCAAGAAGGCGTATGCGATAAATGTTCCGGTGAGTTGTACCAACGATCTGATGATACGGAAGAGAAAGTCGGAACACGTTTGGATGAATACATCAACAAAACGGCTCCGCTTCTGGATTACTACCAAAAGAGGGAATTATTGCGTGAGGTTAACGGGGAACAAGACATTCATGCGGTAACCGAACAAATTAGCTCACTGCTACGAGGTCTAGCGTAATGATCATTTGTAAGTCCGAGGTTGAACTAGACCTAATGCGAGAAGCTGGTCGTATCGTAGCCGAAACGCACCGCTTATTGGCAAGGGCGATTCGTCCGAACATTACAACGAAAGAACTTGATCAGATCGCAGAGGGATTCATTCGCAGTCAGGGAGCAATTCCATCTTTCAAAGGTTACAATGGTTTTCCTGGGAGCATTTGTGCTTCAGTCAACGAAGAATTAGTTCATGGTATTCCTGGTCCAAGAAAGCTAGTTGAGGGCGACATAATCAGTATTGATATTGGTGCTCAATATAAAGGTTATCATGGAGATTCTGCTTGGACATATCCTGTCGGTGAAATTTCTGAAACAGCTCAGCGCTTATTGACTGTGACAGAAGAGTCACTCTATCGAGGCATTGCAGAAGCTAAACCGGATGCTAGACTCTACACGTTGTCGCATGCAATCCAAACTTGTATTGAAGACGCAGGCTTCTCCGTGGTTATAGAGTATGTCGGTCATGGTATTGGAACGGATCTTCACGAAGAACCACAAATTCCGAACTATGGTATACCTGACAAAGGTCCTCGACTCAAACCAGGCATGGTCCTAGCCATTGAACCCATGGTGGTTGTTGGCGAAAGATTTGTCCAAACACTCGAAGACGATTGGACTGTAGTCACTTCAGATCGTACCCTATGTGCTCATTTCGAACATACGGTTGCTATTACGGCAGCTGGTTATGAAATACTAACTTTGCCTAGATCGTAGGTGAATTGAGTGGATAGTAAGATTCCGCAAGTGGGTCAAATCGTAAAGGTGCTTCGCGGTAGAGATCCCGGAGAATATGCGGTCGTGATTGGTATTGAAGATCATCGTTTTGTCTGGCTTGCCGACGGCGATCATCGTAAATTCGATCAACCGAAGAAGAAGAACCTGAATCATCTTCATTTACAAGAAACGATTAGCAGTGAAGTAGCGTCAAGCATTAGGGAAACAGGTCGTGTGACTAATGGGAAATTGCGCTTTGCAATCGCCAAATTCGTTGAACTTATGCAAGTTGAAGCACAAGAGAAAGGAGAATGACTGTGGCCAAAGAAGATGTAATTGAAGTAGAAGGTACAGTGATTGAACCTCTTCCGAATGCAATGTTTAAAGTTGAATTGGAAAATGGTCATAAAATCCTAGCCCATGTTTCAGGAAAGATCAGAATGCATTTTATTCGCATTTTGCCTGGAGATAAGGTTACCGTAGAATTATCGCCTTATGATTTGACGAGAGGCCGTATAACCTACCGTTTCAAATAAATGTTCGGCTTAGAAGTAATACTCTCTCAAGGCGTATGCTTACGAAGCAAGTTTTCTAACGAAAACGCAACATGGTTGCTTACGATAAAAAGGAGGGCTTAAAATGAAAGTAAGACCGTCAGTAAAACCGATTTGTGAAAAATGTAAAGTCATTCGCCGTAAAGGCAATGTAATGGTAATTTGCGAAAATCCTAAGCACAAACAAAAACAAGGTTAAAAGGAGGTGCATTCTGTAGATGGCACGTTTAGCTGGAGTTGACTTACCTCGTGACAAACGAGTTGTAATCGCGTTGACTTACATTTTCGGTATCGGCACTACAACTGCTCAGAAAATCATTGCTTCCACAGGTATCGATGCGAGTACTCGCGTTCGTGACTTGACTGAAGATGAAGTGAGCAAAATCCGTGATGTAATTGACAAAACCCTTAAAGTAGAAGGCGATCTTCGCCGTGAAATTTCCCTAAACATCAAACGTCTAATCGAAATCGGATCCTACCGTGGTCTTCGTCACCGCCGTGGTCTTCCTGTTCGTGGTCAACGTACTAAAACGAATGCTCGTACACGTAAAGGTCCTCGTCGTACAGTAGCTAATAAGAAGAAATAATAAAGGGGGTTAGAGCTAATGGCAAAACCTAAAAAAGTCGTCCGTACGAAACGTCGTGACCGGAAAAATATTGAGAGCGGTGTAGCACACATCCGTTCAACATTTAACAACACGATCGTAACAATCACGGATCCGCATGGTAACGCAATTTCTTGGGCAAGTTCAGGAAACCTTGGATTCAAAGGTTCCCGTAAAAGTACTCCTTTCGCAGCACAAATGGCAGCTGAAAAAGCAGCTAAAGCAGCAATGGAGCACGGCTTGAAAACTGTTGAAGTTATGGTTAAAGGTCCAGGCGCTGGCCGCGAAGCAGCAATCCGCTCTTTGCAAGCAGCAGGTCTTGAAGTAAACCTGATTAAAGACGTGACGCCGGTTCCTCATAATGGCTGCCGTCCTCCAAAACGTCGTCGCGTATAATTCAGGATCACTTTGTAGTATAATTATTCCAAAATCGTGAATAATGGTTTGAAGGATAGGCATACTATGAAATTTTCAACGAAGTATCCAGAGGGAACCGACGTATTGAATGGAGGGTACATTTCATGATCGAAATCGAAAAGCCAAAAATAGAAACTGTAGCATTAAGTGAAGATGGCGCTTATGGTAGATTTATCATTGAGCCATTGGAGCGTGGCTACGGTACAACCTTAGGAAACTCACTACGTCGTATCTTACTGTCCTCGTTACCGGGGGCAGCAGTAACCTCTGTCCAAATCGATGGCGTTTTGCACGAATTTTCAACGATTCCAGGTGTGCTTGAGGATGTTACGGAAATTATTCTCAATCTCAAAGGATTATCGTTGAAGATTCACTCCGATGAGGAGAAAGTGCTAGAAATTGATGCAGAAGGAGAAGGTAACATTACAGCGGCTGATATCCGCGGTGATAGTGATGTTGAAATCCTTAACCCGGATTTACACATTGCTACCTTGTCTCCAGATGCACGTCTTCACATGAGGATTCATGCGGGCAGAGGGCGCGGTTACGTCCAATCAGACAAAAATAAGCATGAAGAGCAGCCAATTGGTGTGATTCCAATTGATTCGATCTACACGCCTATTACTCGGGTAAACTACGCTATTGAGAATACTCGCGTCGGCCAAGTGACTAACTATGACAAATTGACCCTCGAAGTGTGGACCGATGGAAGTATTCGTCCAGAAGAAGCAGTAAGCTTGGGCGCGAAAATCCTAACTGAGCACTTGAACTTGTTCGTTGGTTTGACGGATGAAGCTAAAGATGCTGAGATTATGGTTGAGAAAGAAGAAGATAAGAAAGAGAAAGTTCTTGAGATGACGATCGAAGAACTAGACCTTTCCGTTCGTTCTTACAACTGTCTCAAACGTGCAGGGATTAACACCGTACAAGAGCTGATTACCAAAACAGAAGAAGACATGATGAAAGTTCGGAACTTAGGTCGCAAATCACTTGAAGAGGTTCAAGAGAAGCTCGAAGAGTTAGGTTTGGGTTTACGTACCGAGGAATAATCGTGTCAGAAGGAGGTTAACTCAATGAACTACAGAAAATTGAACCGCGATTCCAGTAATCGTAAAGCATTATTTCGTGATCTGGTAACGGATCTGTTCATACATGAGCGCATTCAAACAACAGAAGCAAAAGCTAAAGAAATTCGTTCAATCGCTGAGAAGTTAATTACTCTTGCGAAACGCGGAGATCTTCACGCACGCCGTCAGGTTGCTGCTTTTGTTCGTAGAGAAGTTGCTAACGAAAATCAAGATGCGATTCAAAAACTATTCTCTGAATTGGCACCACGTTATTCCGAGCGTCCAGGCGGATACACGCGTATCCTTAAACTGGGACCACGCCGCGGTGACGCAGCACCAATGGTTTACCTAGAGCTAGTAGATCGCGCATAGAAGACGGATGGGAAAGGGTGGACGGAATCACTAGATTCTGGTGAAGCCCTTTTTTTGCAGTCTTGGATCGCATTCTAGTGTAATGAGCTGCATAAGCAACTCAGGCTAGGTAGAAAGGATGACTCATGGAGGAACAAGCCTTGAGAAATCTACGTTTTACCATAAGCTATGATGGTTCATCTTACTCTGGCTTCCAGATACAGCCTAGATCTGATACGGTACAATATCGTTTAGAGCAGGCAGTATTCTTGCTGACAGGTGAGACAGTGAAAGTCATATCATCAGGACGTACGGATGCCGGTGTTCATGCGAAAGCACAAGTAATTAATTTTACAACGAGTTCTAAGATTCCAGTAGAACGTTGGTGTTTAGCTCTAAATGCTAGACTACCCAGGGACATCGTCGCACATACCGCTGAAGAAGTTCTCCTTACATTTCACTCTCGCAAAGCCGCGAAACGTAAAACTTATTGTTATACAATTCGTTCGGCGCGCTTCCCTGATGTCTTTCACCGCAACTTCGAGTATCATCACCCCACGCATTTAAATGTGGAAGCCATGAGAGAGGCGCTCCCTTGTTTGCTAGGTGAGCATGATTTTACTTCGTTTTGCACAGTGAGAACGGATAAGGAAATCAAAGTGAGAACCTTATATGAGGTACGTATGGAGACGGAATCGGATGAGTTGTTGGCGACAGGTAAAGTAGAACGTATCCGGTTAATCATAACGGGGAATGGTTTTCTTTATAACATGGTGAGGATCATCGTAGGGACGTTGATTCAGATCGGTGAGGGTAAGAGACCATCTAGCGATATGCAACGTGTTCTCGAGGCCAGAGATCGCTCTCAAGCGGGTCCTACAGCTGAAGCCATGGGATTAACCTTGTGGAAAGTCGACTATTAAAAAGTTGTCATCACTACTTGATTATTAAGACGTTATCGTGTAAAATATAACTTGGCGTTTCGTGATCGGCTACCCCACAGCCCCTGATCACAAATGACCGTAACTATCCATCACTTATGAATAATTAACAACTATAACTTATGTATTTCAGATATATTTTTAGGAGGATTAAGCATGCGCACCACATATATGGCTAAGCCAAATGAAGTAGAGCGTAAATGGTACATTGTTGACGCTGCAGGCCAAACACTTGGCCGTCTTGCAAGTGAAGTTGCTAGCATTATCCGCGGTAAGCACAAACCGGAGTTCACTCCACACGTAGATACTGGTGATTTCGTTGTTGTTATCAATGCTTCCCAAATTAAGCTTACTGGTAAGAAAATGCAAAACAAAATGTACTACCGTCACTCTTTGTACCAAGGTGGTTTGAAAGTGACTTCCGCTCAAGACTTGCTTAACAGCAAGCCTGATCGTATGATCGAATTCGCAGTTCATGGCATGCTTCCTAAGAACCGTCTAGGCGACAGCTTGAAAACTAAGCTTAAAGTCTACGGTGGAGCAGAGCATCCGCACCAAGCACAACTACCAGAAGTCTGGAATCTTCGCGGTTAATATAAGGAGGAACGTTTCGTGGCACAAGTTCAATATTATGGAACGGGTCGTCGTAAACATTCGGTAGCGCGTGTTCGCTTAATACCGGGTGAAGGACGCATCATCATCAATAAACGTGATCTAGATGAGTATTTCGGTCTAGAAACATTGAAGCTAATCGTTAAACAACCACTTGCTCTAACTGAAACAATCGGTCAATACGATGTTCTAGTTCTTGCAAATGGCGGCGGAATCAGCGGACAAGCTGGAGCAATTCGTCACGGGATCTCCCGTGCATTGTTGAAAGCTGATCCGGAATACCGTGGATCCTTGAAAAAAGCTGGATTCCTAACACGTGATTCCCGTATGAAAGAACGTAAAAAATACGGATTGAAAGCAGCACGTCGTGCTCCTCAATTCTCCAAACGTTAAGATATTGTGCCTTTGGCACGCAAGAAAAACCTTTTCGGCTTATGGCTGGAGAGGTTTTTCTTTTTTTTAAGCTCATAGTGATCCAACTGTAGCCATTTAGAATAAGTTAATACCAAAATGATAAAAAGTAATTGACACCTTGTAGAAGTCAGATATAATTAAATTATAAATCATACAATATCAGTCGGGATTGTGGACTATTGGAGGAATCGGAAGATGAATCTATTTGAGAAAGAAGCATTTGTAACGAAAGCAGCGGAAGAATTCGAAAATCAATCGCCTGAAGCCATATTGAAACTTGCTGTAGATACGTTTGGAAGTTTAACTCTTGCTTGTAGTTTTGGTGCTGAAGATGTGGTGTTGGTCGACATGCTTCAAAAGATCAACCCGAATGTTGATATTTTTTATTTGGACACGAATGTACATTTTGACGAAACGTATGAGACGAAAGAACGACTCGAGAAACACTATGGAACAAAGTTCATTCAAGTATTACCTAAACTTACGCTTAATGAGCAGGCTGAGAAATTCGGGGATGAGCTATGGAAAAGTGACGCGAATCAATGCTGCAACATTCGTAAAGTTGATCCACTAACAGAGATCCTTGGTAAATATGATGCCTGGATTACTGGTATTCGCCGCGATCAAGCGCCTACTCGTGCTAATGCGAAAAAGGTTGAATATGATGTGAAATTTGGTCTTATCAAGTTCAATCCATTAGCTAGCTGGACATCAGAAGATGTATGGCAATACATCCGCGACAATGATGTTATTTATAACCCTCTGCACGATCGTAACTATCCTAGTATAGGTTGCACACACTGCACACGCCAAGTCGCTGAGGGTGAAGATCCACGCGCAGGGCGTTGGGCTAGTATTGAGAAAACGGAATGCGGTCTCCATAAGTAAGTGGTAAGCGGCCGTCATGCGTTATGCAGGGCATCGTGAAGCGATTCTGCGAGCGATTGCACCTAGAAATTAGGATGGCATGCATGTCATCCTTGGACGCGTTCACGGGGGCGTAGGTGTCTCTGAAGAAATGGGGATATACCACTATTCTTGGAACACAGTTCTTTGAAAGATGGCCAAATCCCATCTCCTGAGTTATGCACCCTAAGGGTTCGGAAATATTTATTAAGGTGTAAGAGTTCCTGAATATCAACAGTATGTCTGGTATATTTGTCCACCCTGTCCCATATAGATGTTACAGAGTCTATAGGGGAACAGAGGTGGATTTTTATGCGTAAAAGGAAGAAAAGGTTGGTGGTATGGCTGACCTTTCACAGTAGCCTGAAGCTATTACTTTCAGCGATGCTGGTTGCCTTGGTTGTCTTTATTTATGCGTACGAGCTCCCTACAACGAAGACCTGGTCGGATTGGACGCTTCCCTTATCGGGTAAGACAATTGCGCTAGACGCCGGTCATGGAGGGCCAGATGGTGGGGCGGAGAGTAAGGATGGTATCATCGAGAAGGATATTAATCTAGCTATAACCTTGCGGCTGCGCGACTATTTGCAACAAGCTGGTGCGATCGTGGTTTTAACTAGAGAAACGGATACGGATCTAGCGGAATCTGGCACCAAAGGCTATAGCAAACGTAAAACGCAGGATCTGCACAACAGGGCGGACTTAATTCAGAACAATAATGCGGATATGTTTTTGAGTATCCATTTGAACAGTATTCCTTCTAATAAGTGGAGGGGCGCACAAACGTTCTATTATTTGAATAATCCCGATAATCCTAACCTAGCGGCGCTCATTCAGTCCGAGCTTAGGCGTAATCTAGAAAATACCGATCGCGTCGCTAAGTTGGCTGATAAAACTGTGTATCTGTTAAAAACATTAAAGATTCCAAGCGCACTTGTTGAGGTAGGCTTTCTTTCAAACCCGGAAGAGGCCAAGTTGCTAGCGGATGAGAAATATCAGAAGATGCTGGCTGCTTCGGTATATCAAGGGATTTTGAGATATTATGCAGGTGAAAAAGTGGGTTCTGCCTCATAATGTGTTATAATAAAAGCCGCGAATACAATGTCCCAATAAAGGTGTGATGTGGCTATGGTACATAAAGATCAAATTCTAGAAGCATTGAATAAGCTAATAGATCCTCAGTTAAACAAAAGTGTAGTGGAATTAAATTTGATTCGTGATGTAATGGTGAAGGAAGATGCGGTATCCTTAAGCTTGCTCGTAGTAACCGAGGATGAAGGATATAAGGAGCAAGCCAAAGCATTCATTCAACAATCTTTAGCAAATATAGGAGTGCCTCAAGTTCATATCCGGTTTAGGTTGTTAACTGACCATGAACGGAGTCGTTTGGAAGGAACTTCACATCAGACGGATCCTACTCCGCAGAAGCCTGTTCAACCTCCAATTCAGCAGCCGATTCTTGGACAATCCTCTACGGTTGAGTTTATCGCTGTTGCTAGTGGAAAGGGTGGCGTTGGTAAATCAACAGTCACAGTTAATCTAGCGGTCGCGTTGGCACGTAAAGGGAAAAAAGTAGGGATCATCGATGCGGATATCTATGGATTTAGTATTCCGGATATGATGGGGATTGAAGAACAACCTCAGCTGGTAGAAAACGTGATTATTCCTGTTGAGAAATTCGGGGTAAAAGTAATATCTATGGGGTTCTTTGTTCAAGACAATGCACCTGTTGTATGGCGTGGGCCGATGTTAGGCAAAATGCTACGCAATTTCTTCAACGAAGTTAATTGGGGAGATGTGGAATACATCCTCCTAGACCTTCCTCCGGGTACCGGCGATGTCGCACTAGACGTGCATCAGCTCATTCCGCAAAGTAAAGAGATCATTGTAACGACGCCACATGCTACAGCGGCATTTGTAGCTGCTAGAGCAGGTGCGATGGCCATTCAAACGAACCACGAAATTTTGGGTATCGTTGAGAACATGTCTTACTATGAAAGTAAGGATGGCAGCATTGATCATATTTTTGGCAAAGGTGGAGGTGCTAAACTTGCTGAAGATCTTCACAGTGAGCTATTAGCGCAAATCCCATTGGGAGCTCCAGATAATCATATATCTGAAAAAGATTACTCGCCATCTGTGTATAAGGCAGAATCCAAAGCGGGGCAAATTTATTTGGAAATAGCGGATCGAATGATTGCGAAGTTAGATAAATAGTGAAAAAAGGAAGAGGGAGCAGAGGGAATCTGCCAACTCTTCCTTTTTTTTTTTTTTTTAAGAATCAGAACCTCCATCTTTCTTCTCTTCACCTTGTTTATCGGAGTCTCCTGAAGATTCATCCTTCTGTTTTTCATCTCCGCCTTCTTCTTTTTTATCTCCTTCTTTCCCTTTATCCTCACTTTTTTCAGTGGTTTTGGCGGAAGGCATTTGATCAGGCTTGCTTTGTTGAGCGATAGCAGACTTAAGTAATTCAACCATTTGTGCTCTGAAAAGAGGGCTTTGGATGGATTCTTCCATTACAGTCATCATTTGTTGGCGGTATGGCGCAGTTTTCATAACATCAAGAACCATCTTCTCGTAATCTGGATTTTTCATAACATCAATCAGTGATTTTTGGTAAGTAGGGTCCTTGAGAAGTTCCTTGAACATCTGTTTGGTTTCTTTTTGGATCGCGGTGGCAAAATCACCTGCGAATTTAGGATCCTTCATCATATCGGTCAAAAACATATTATTTTCCTTAGCAGTCAGTACATCTTTGACGGCCATTTGAAGCTGTAGGGACTCATTAGCGGATAGTAATTTAATTTGTGATTGGCCAGCAACGCTGTTGGCACCTACATCTCCATTCATGATACTTCGATTTGCAGCGCTTATCGCCTTTTTACCATCATCAGATTTCAGAATATCGAGGATCATTGTCTTTTGTTCTTTGTAAGTGTTGGCTTGTGATTGGCCTTGAGATGAGTTATCTGTACCACATGAGGCGAGTAGAAAAGCCAATGAAATAACCGGTAGGACCTGAAGCTTTCTAAGTCTTGTCTTTAACATAACTACATGCTCCCTTCCCTGAACTTTAATGGTCTTAGTATGTGTGGTTAAGGTCAGAATATAAGGGGACATTATTGGCTTTTTATCGCAAAGGTTGGTACAATTAACAATTAGAGTTGATGTGTGGAGGTAATTAAACGTGACTTTACGTAAATGGTTTCACTTATTTTGGACAACATTAGTATTAGGGATTGTAGTTTCCACTGGGGTTGGACTTATCCTTCAATTTTCAGACAAAGAATTTTCTGTAATGGGCTTATCGGCTGTCGGATTTAATTTGATTAATATGATTCTAGGTGGAGCTACGATAAGTGTATTGAGTCAAATGGGCTTCTTCGCATATTTAATCGTTAGGTTTATTGCTGTTGGTATTATACGTTCCAAAACAGTGTGGGACTTGTTACAGCTTGCCGTTGTTATTGTTGTTTTATTCGACCTTGTCTACTTGAGAAAAACGAATTTCAATACCTCAGAGTCGCTGCTTGGATATTTCGTCTTACCTGTTTGTGTACTAGCCATTTCTTTAGCGGTAAGCTATTGGAAGGTGAAAATGACGAATCGGAATGCCTTTATTCCTACTTTATTTTTCATGACGGCAGTTACTGTACTTGAGGCTGTACCAGCATTGAAATTGGATAACTCAGCATCAAGTCTATTTATGTTGGCACCATTATTCGTTTGTAATGCATGGCAAATTCTTACCTTACATAAAATATTGGATAACAAAAAGAGCTAATGTGATTAGCTCTTTTTTTCAAATCTATTTATACCATATTAATGAATTTGCTTCATGGCTTGATCTTCGACAGGGGTTGTTTCCACCTGGGTTTGCTTAATGAGTTCGCTCACGCTTACGAACTGGTAGCCTTTTGCTCGAAGTTGTTGGATGATGTCGGGCAAAGCCTCATGTGTTTGTTGAGAGGAATCGCTCGCATGGAGAAGAACGATATCGCCGGGGTGCGCTTTGCTTACTACGCGGTTTACAAGGGTGTCGACGCCTTTATTTAGCCAGTCCTGAGAGTCTGTATCCCATTGGATGACTGAATAACCGAGATCATCAGCAATACGTAACACGCGCTTGTCAAAGTCGCCATTAGGAAGACGAATCAGATTAGGCTCCTTACCGATTAATTCTGTTAAAATGCCATGTGCAGTAGATATTTCGTTTCGAATTTCCTCATCACTAAGGTCACTGTAGTTGTCAAATTTGTTTCCGTGGCTGCCAATCTCGAATCCGTAGCTTTTGATATGTGAGACAATGTCGGGGTGACTCTTACTCCATGGGGAAGATAAGAAGAAAGTCGCATCCTTAACATCATTGTCCTTTAGGATTTTCAAGATCGGTTCAGCACGAGTGTCTCCCCAAGAAATATCAAAGGTAAGGGCGATGACTTTCTTTTCGGTCTGCACGCTGTAAATAGCCGAAGGCTCAGAGTTCATGAAGACAGATACATTACTTTGTTCGGAATATACAATGGCCGCGGAGAAGATGATGGCAAGAGCAATGAATAAATATTGCTTAAATTTACGTGCGTTGATTACAAAAAAGTAGTTCATAAACAGCTTGTACCTCCTTTATGTCAAGCCATGGATAAGCTTGTATAACCTTTAGTAAATAATGTATGCTCGTACACAAGGTACTTATGCTTCCGAAATTGGAGGAACTACAAATGAATTTCCCAGCATTGCTTAGGCATTTTAAAGAAATGAAGCATTATTTTATCGTGGTTGTTCTCGTATTTGGGTTTAGTTTGTATATGGGGTGGGCGAACTCTGAGCAATTCTCGCATTTCTTGGAGGAGCAATTAAAGGGGCTCCAACCCATGATTAAATCGATAAGTACTAAAGAAAACCCACAGGTTTGGCTGTTCATTTTTATCTTTTTAAATAACGCCATTAAGTCCGTGCTTATCGTTTTCTGTGGGATTTTCCTAGGTGTATTGCCGCTCTTCATGTTAATTGCTAATGGAATGATACTAGGTTATGTCCTTTCTTTACAGACGCATGAGAGTACATTATCCATCGTTCTTAAAGGGATATTGCCACATGGTATCATTGAGATCCCAGTTATATTGCTGGCATGCGCGTATGGCTTGAAGATAGGAATGCTAGTTTGGAAAATGGCTTTACAACTACTCGTACCAGCCAAGAAAAGAACTGCTCGCGTTGAATTGCTTAGAATATTTCAATTAACTAAACCGTTGAGTATTGGAATTGTAGTCCTTCTATTGATTGCAGCAGTAATTGAAAGCACACTTACCTACTGGTTGGTGCATTTGTAAAATATTTTCAATATCTCGTCATAAAATTGGCAAAATCTGAGCATAACAATAAAGCGGAAATGAAGAGGGGTGCAATTGGCTCAACTCTCCATCTCTGCCTAACTAACTGTTAGTGCCATGAATCTCTACAGTCGAGAGGGGTTTGGATGGATGTATGCTCGGATTTTTGTTCAATGAGAGAGAATGCAGAGAATTAGATTATGTACTGCGTAAAGAATTAGACGAAATGCTATTTGATCTCAATGATAAGCGAATTGATCAAGAGATAAAGGGAGCTATTGAATCCAGATATAAGATCATCTTCAGGATGTATGCTCGCTTAGCGACACCGAAGGAAATATCGAAGTATGCTAGAAACCGTAATTACCAAGCTCAAAAAAAATAGGGGGTAAGTGCTTGACTTACCCTCTCCACCTGTGATATTTTATAACTCGTCACTTCGAAACAAAAGCGAGTAAGTCTAATTGTAAAAGATGTTCACATAAATCTTTCGAAAAAAAGACTTGCAATCTCCTGTGTGACTGTGATATATTTAAAAAGTCGCCGCTAAACGGGTGACGATGTTATGAAAAAGAAATTGATCTTTGAAAACTGAACAACGAGTGAGTAAGCACAGTCGAGTAATCGACTATAAAAGAGATTGCAAAATCTCGCTAGCTTCAAATGAGCAATTAAGCTTTTTCAAATAGGA
>NZ_JABMKY010000038.1 GCF_013204845.1 Paenibacillus qinlingensis | reverse complement strand
AAGCGGATCTTAAAGTTAGCGGATTAAAAATACCGAATGAAACAGCGGTCTTAGGAGTAAAAAGAAGACATCCGACCCCAAAGAGGGAACGGATGTCTTCTTTTTTGATACGTAAAGGCCATCAACGAAAAATGCGTAAGTTTTTCAGTGGCCCAGTCTAATCTCGGTGGCCTTTTTATAAGCGCCAGATATTATATGTTTTGGGTTTTGGGGTAAGCGAAGCTTAGCCCAAGGCCCCCCGGCATCTTTAGAGGTAAGATAGTCAACGTAAGCTTTGTGAAAAGACAGATTCGCACGTGTGATCTGTCTTTTTCATCTTCTTTTGCAGGAATTAGGAGGGAATTTGTCGAAAAGGAATGATTCGTGGAAATTAAACCGTGTGTTACGGAGGTACAATGAATAATTGGTTGAAAAAGAGTGTTACGCTAGCAACAGTACTTACTGGGGTATCCATGGTATTCGGGAACCTCAGTGCAACTGCAGCAGGCAACAACGATCAGAGCGCCGCACTAGATTATTTGAATGACGTCAGAGCACATATGGGCATTCCATTGATGGAATTAGATCCTTCTCTAACAACTGCAGCTGGCAAGCATGCGAATTATCTCCTCATGAATCAGGAGAACGGACATACAGAAACACCAAGTAAGCAAGGGTTCTCTGGCAAGCTTCCCTGGGATCGGGCAGCCGCTGCAGGTTTGGATACGGATAAATTCGGTGTGTTTGAGGATGTTTCGTTTACGACCGATTCGCCAGAGGATGGCGTTCAGTCTTTGCTGGATGCTCCGCTTCATAGATCAAGTTTAATTCTTCCCGACATGTCACTACTAGGCGTTGGGTATAATAAACATGCACTTGTCCTAAACCCTGCTAAGAAATGGTTCACCCATACAGGAACAGGTGTTTATCCTTACGATGGACAGATGGGTGTACCGATTGGATTTTATGGGTTTGAGATACCGAATCCATTGGAACAATTCAATTTAGAGAAGTCGGGTTATTTTATTACTTACGCAGGGGTAGCTCAAGACAAGACGGATGTGACAGCCTCACTGAAGAACAGTCAAGATGCACCTGTTGAGATTTACAAATTAAAGCAAGAGCTTGGCGATACGAACGCTTGGCATATCATTCCGAAATATGAGCTTGCTTATGGAGAAACGTATACGGTAACTGTTGAGCAGACATCATGGTCTTTCACAACTGTAGACAACCCGGCTGCGCCGTCTATGGAACAGAAAGGGAATCCAGTCAAAACAGACCCACCCAAGAAATTTACGTCTAACGATGTTGGTATTCGTATCAACGGGACTTACATCGACGTTTCTCCTAAGGCCAAAATTATTGGTGAAAGTACGTTCATCCCGCTTCGTGGCGTATTTGAAGCGATGGGAGCCAAAGTCACGTGGGAGGCAACCCGTCAAGAGGTTACGATTGTGAAAGGTTCCAAAACGATTGTTTTGCCCATTGGGAAGAAACAAGCGCTAGTTAACGGAATATGGCAGGCACTCTCGAATGCGCCTTTTATTTCCACTGAGGGATCCACATATGTCCCCCTACGATTTGCTAGCGAAGCGCTTGGTGCACATGTGGCATGGGAAAGTGATAAGTGGACGGCTGTCATCAATCAATCTGAATAAGCGATATGAAGTCGAGCGCAAGTTGCTCGGCTTTTTTTATTGTGAAACAATTTCGAAGAAGATGCGTCTAAACCAATAGAATTGTTAAAATATGGGATGGATATGATGGGGAGGAGTCAACCATGAAGAAATTTATGTTTGGTCTGAGTTGTGGCCTGCTGCTTGCAGGGTCATCTGTAGCTATCGCTTCTAATACGATTCAAGCGTTATTATTCCCAGCAAGTTTTGAGATCAATGGCAATCAAATTAAGATGAACACTGACTATCAGATTCTGAATGTGGATGGACATGCTTATGTACCCGTTCGTTTTGTAGCTGAAAATTTGGGAGCAACGATTGATTATGATTCAGAAGCTCAAAAAATTGTTGTTAAAAATAAACCTTTAGACATCAAAGATCCTGATTATGAGAGTATCGCGGTAGGAAATTTAATTGTTACGAAAGCAGGGAATAAAACCAAAGTGACTGGCCAATTGAAATTTGAAGGCGTAGGAAACAGTCTTAACATGGTCGGAGCGGGATTGTCTTTTTACAATGAGGATAATCAGGAAATAGGTGCAGCCGTCATTTCGGGAACTAATTTCGGCGTAGAACCCCAAACGTTTGTAACCGAGGGAGAGGGAGATTTCAAGAATTACGATGCGGTGTATCTTCATATTGGTGCCGTTAATCATCGGATTATTCGTGAGGTTCCTCCTATGCTTTATCATAATTCACAATATCGTTTCACACTTGATCTCCCGTCTAGCTGGGAAGGGAAATATGAGGTGGAAGAGCGGAGTGATGAAGCATCTGAGCGAGTGAACTACCTTTTTATCAATAAGGCAAATAAAGCGTTCGGTGGTGTCCTGTACAGCATTTCTGTATGGACTAAGGAGGATTGGCTTGCAAATGGTGCTACCACGAAGGGAATTGTTCAAATATACAAATTAGGAGAAGACGCGGACCATGTATACCTCTTATTCCCCCCAGGAGATGTAGAGTATAATCCCCATGACGAGAAACTTACTGCCGAATTTCGTTTAATGACGAATCAAATTAGTACGATTAGAAGAAGTTTCAAATTTGAATAATTATGAAAATACGAGCAAGTACCAAGGTGATATGCGAGCACAATTTGGTAAATTTGATTTTGCTTTTTCCAATTTCAGAGAAGAGAAGCTACATAACTTAAGTTATGTAAACTAATATATATCCAGTTAATCGTTTGGAAGGAAGTAGTCATTTTTTATAGAATACATATGAAGATGATCAGATAGTCTATTTGTACACATAAGGAGAAAACTATGGAAAACAATAAATTACTAAGAATGGATAATGTCGGTATCGTTGTAGAATCTCTTGAAGACGCAATCTCTTTCTTCGAGGAGATTGGCTTGAAGCTCGAAGGGCGAGCTACTGTCGAAGGAAAATGGGCTGGTCGCGTAACCGGGCTGGGTTCACAGTGTGTAGAGATTGCTATGATGGTTACCCCAGATGGCCACAGCCGTATTGAACTTTCGCGATTTCTCACCCCACCTACTGTATCAGATCACCGAACTGCTCCTGTAAATGCTCTCGGTTATCTACGCGTCATGTTCACCGTTGAAAACATTGACGAAATGGTATCCAGACTCACTAAGCGTGGTGCTCAGCTCGTTGGCGAAGTGGTCCAGTACGGGGACTCGTATCGGCTTTGCTACATTCGCGGAAATGAAGGACTTCTAATCGGTTTGGCAGAACAGCTCGGTAAAAAATAAGTGACTTAAGGAACAAAGAAGTAATTGCCGGGACACAACTAGAACAAGTTAGTGTTTTTTTCGGCTCCTGTAGTTTATTGGATTATAGAATCAAAGTACGTTTATTACTAATTGTTATCTAGTTCAGGTAGCAATCGAGAAATAGTATTTAACATAGAATATGAATAAAAAAAGCTAATTGGCATATTAATCGCGATTAATATGCCAATTAGCTTTTTTTTATTGTTTTTCTGTAACAATAAGTAAATAGGTTGATCCATCTATAAAATGGACTATGTACGGTTTGATGAACGCTCTTATATATTAAGCCTAAGTAAATTCTTCCAAGATTCATTACGGTTTAAGATGAAAAGAATATTGTCGGGGGACATGAAAATGAGGCATACATGGAGTGAAAGCATCCGAATTTGGTTGGATAAAAACAAGGGAATTATACTTGATTTTGTACAAGATTTAGTGAGATTTAACACAGTTAATGAAGTAACACACGGTTCGGAAAAAGAGTGCCAACTATTTCTTGCTCAGTATTTACGCGATATGGAAATGAATGTCGATGTATTTTCTCCAGAAGATGTACCACGGTTTCGCGAACATGAAGCCTTTTTCCCTGGGAAAGACTACACGGACAGACCGAATGTTGTAGCGGTAATGAATGGAAAGGGCGAAGGGAAATCGCTTCTATTTTCAAGTCACATCGATACAACCGTAGCTGCTCCTGGTTGGAATCGTGACCCCTGGACGCCAGAGGTAAGCGAGGGGAAGCTATATGGACTGGGCACCTTTGATATGAAGGGTGGTCTATCTGCATCTGTCATGGCAGTTCGTTGTATTCGTGAACTTGGGATTCAACTACAAGGTGATTTATGGGTGGAATCTGTTGTGGATGAAGAATTTGGCGGCGCGAACGGAACGTTGGCCAGCCGGCTCAAGGGTTATAATCCGGACGCGGCGATCATACCTGAACCGACCAATATGGCCGTATGCCCAGGTACAAGAGGCGGAGCCTTGTGGCGAGTTACATTTAAAGGAAACACAGGCATGTCCTTTAGTGGAGAGAAAATCATGAATCCTGCATTGATGGCAGCTAAGTTCATTGTCTTTCTTGAAGCCTATGAAATCGCAGCCAGAGACAAAGCAGGTCCGCAGCCTTGGTTCGAAGAGGATCGCTCTCTTAGCGTGATCGTTACTCGACTTGAGGCAGGTGATCTATCTGCACCGTTATGTGACAGTGGTCCGACAACTTGTCATGTTGATATATGGGTAGAGTGTCATCCGCACATGACGGAGAAGCAGTTGCAACAAGATCTGTTGACGGGTTTCAGTCAGATGTACGCTAATTCATATAGCGAATGGCAAGAGCCGGAATTTACCAAAATGATACGATTCCTGCCGGGATGTGAGGTAGACGCTGGTTTTCCCCTCATCGATATGTTGGCATATCACATGGAAGAAGTAACAGGGACGGCAGCGATTAAGGCAGGAGCACCTTTTGCCTGCGATGCGTTTATGTTCAATCTGCATAGTACAACTCCCGCTATCGTAATGGGACCATCCGGGGGGAACGCGCATGCACCCGATGAGTATATCGACATTCCACAATTCTTTCAATTGATTGAAATCTACGTGCTTACAATTCTGAATTGGTGCGGAATTGCAGAAGAGGGGGGACAAGATGAATAAACAGGATCTGGATACACCCTATATTCTGATCGATTTGGAAAAGGTTGAAAAAAATATAGCGGATATGCAGCAAATTGCTAATCGTGCCGGAATTGTATTGCGGCCTCATGCTAAGACTCATAAAATTCCTGAACTGGCGATTAAACAGATCGCAGCAGGAGCTATTGGCATAACCGTGGCTAAAATTGGAGAAGCGGAGGTTATGGCTGCAGCTGGGATACAAAATATTTTTATAGCTTATCCCATCGTAGGGGAACAAAAGCTGAACCGATTGCGTTGCTTAGCCCAAACAGTTGATCTAACGATTGCGGTCGATAGTCTGGTTGTAGCACGCGAAGTTTCGCTCGCTTTCCTGCAAGAACCAGGTATTTCTGTGGATGTACTTGTGGAAATGGATTGCGGCTTTGGACGTGTTGGCGTTCCGGAAGGTCAGCCCGTCTTGGATCTGGCGAAACAGATTGCCGCACTCCCTGGTCTTGTCTTTCGTGGCATAATCACCTTTGCAGGGCACTCCTACGATGCCAAGGATGTATTTGAAATAGAGCAGATTGCGATTTCCGAAGGAAATGCAGCGCGTAGAACCGCGAAATTGCTCATCAACAACGGCTTACGAGCAGATGTGGTAAGCGGCGGATCTACACCTACCGCGCGCTTCGCCAATCATATGAATGGAATCACAGAAATTCGTCCAGGTACGTATCTATTTGGTGATTTAATGCAAGTGAGCTTGGGGTCACATCGTCTGGCAGATTGCGCATTGACCGTGAAAACTACAATCGTCTCCAGACCCGCAGCAGATCGGGCGGTTATTGATGCAGGTACGAAGGTATTCACAATGGATGGTGAAGATTCGCCAATAGGGACGGGCAGAGGATACGTAGTGGGACATCCGGGCATTATCGTTTCCTGGTTTACGGAGGAGCACGGGATATTGTACCTGCCAGAAGAAGCAAGGGATCTTGCAGTGGGGCAAACCCTGGAGATCATTCCCGTACATTGCTGCGGTGTTATTAATATGTTTGATGAAGCAGCAGCAATACGTCACGAAGAAGTGGAAGCCATTTGGAACATTCAGGGTAGGGGAAAAGTAAGGTGATATTCATAAATGGAGTTGCTGAATTCGCCATTTCATGATGATCTTTACTGGGCAAAGGAGGAAATGTCTCGTGCGAGTCCTTGATTTAAGCGGTCCCATCTACAATGGCATGTGGAGCTATGGATCTCCATTACCTGACGTACGTGTAGAGCCGTTGGCTAGTCTGGAAACGGTAGGTTGGAGTGGTCATCTTCTTCATCTGCATACACTTACAGGCACCTATCTGGAAACGGCAGATCATTTGTTTCCAGGACGCGAAACGATTGCTGAAGTATCCGTAGACCGCTTCATTAAGAAAGCATGGGTCGCTCAACTTACGGAGAAAGAAAAATGGGGAAAGATAACAGCCGATGAGTTGAATCGAGCAGTTAGTGCTGATTTTAAACCTGGTGATGCGCTGCTGATCGCAACAGGATGGGATCAATTATGGGGGCACGAAGATTTTGTGCGAGGATGCCCGTTCTTTTTGCCGGAAGTGATGGAATGGGTGATCGAGAAGGATGTCGGATTACTGGGCTTGGATATACCCAGCGTGCAAGATCCAAGGATGGATGACAATGCACTGAACCGGTTGTTTTTTGCCAAGGATCGTCTGCTGCTTGCACCGCTAGTTGGTTTAAGGAAGACTGGTAAAGGACCCGGGACTTTGATTGCACTACCGCTTCCTATTTCAGACGTTTGTGGAACACCATGTAGAGCTGTATTTTTAGATGAGGTCATTACTAATTCATAGAAGGTAGGAATGGTAATCCGTGAAAGCATTGGTTTATGAAGGTCCTCGTGATATGCAAATAAGAGAAGTTGAATTACCGGTACCTAACGATGAAGAAGTATTGATTGAGGTTGCATTCTCTGGCATTTGCGGTTCAGAACTTAGTGGATATTTGGGTCATAATGCACTCCGTAAACCTCCGCAGATCTTCGGACATGAATTTTCGGGCAAAATTGTACAGTTAAGCGAACGGGTGAAGGAAAGATTCGCACTACAATCCGGACAACGGGTAACGGCAAATCCACTCGTAACCTGCGGAAACTGTATGTATTGCTTAAAGGGTCAACAACAATTATGTGCAAGTCGCCAATTATTAAGTGCAGCGCTGCCAGGAAGTAATGCTACCTATGTGAAAGTGCCTGCTTCTTGCGTATACCCGCTCCAGGATCATCTCACTTTTCAGCAAGGGGCGCTGACCGAGCCGATTGCTTGCAGTGTGCGTGTAGCAGAATTAGCAGCTGCTAAGCCAGGAGATCATGTCTTAATTGTGGGGATGGGCCCAATCGGTTTATTTGTACTGCAAGCACTGCGGGTTTATGGTATCAAAGATATTATTGCGGTTGATTTGCATCGGGAAAGGCTGCAAATGGCCGAAGCACTAGGAGCAACAGCACTGCATGCAACAGAGGTTGATATTGCAAGGGAGATCCCAACCCTTACAAATGGATGGGGTGTTCAGGTGGCCATCGACGCCGTAGGATCAGTTCAAACACGCCGTCAATGCATCGAAAGTACTGCACCTGGTGGCAAGGTTATATGTACCGGGCTTCACGAAGCAGAATCGCTGTTACAGGTCAATTCGTTAATTCGCAGCGAAATTACTTGTGTAGGATCCTTTGCCTATTCGGCTATCAATTTTCAGACAGCTCAGAAGTGGCTTGCTGCGGGGTATTTTCATTTGAATGAGAATTGGATTGTCGAAGCACCGCTTGAAGAAGGCGGTAAATGGTTTGATAAGTTATTAGGAAACCCGGGCAAAGTGGCTAAAGTCCTGTTGTATCCATAAATTGAAGAGGGAAGAAGGGAGAGTTCGAATGAGAAAAGTTGTGGAGACTGCAAACGCATCAAAAGGTGATGGTCCTTATTCGCAGGCTGTAACATCAGGAGGTTTTCTCTTTATTTCCGGTCAAGGTCCTTTGGATCCGCTAACAGGGGAGATACTAGGTACGGATATTGAAGAGCAAACCCATTTTACTTTGAAGAACATACTCCAAATTTTGCATGCTGCGCATTGCACGACAGATCATGTAGTTAAAGTGACGGTTATTTTATCTGATATGAGGGATTTCGAGCGATTTAATACGACTTATAAAAGTTTCTTTGACAAACCTTATCCTGCAAGAACTTGTTTTTCCGGAGGCTTAGGCGATATTTTGGTTGAGATTGATGTCATTGCTAAGCTTCCTTAGAAATGTTAGAAAAGTGATCATTCTTTTCAAATTGTACGTGTCTTATAAATGGAAGAGGGGGAGAACGGGTGCGATGAGTAACAAGGAGAAGCTTGCACTACTGGGAGGAAATAAAGCTGTCACTGAAAATCCGGGAAATATGTTTACATGGCCCATCATAACAGAGGAAGATGAAGAGGCTGCACTTGGGGTACTAAGAAGAGGTGCAATGTCAGGAACAGAGATTACTCGACAATTTGAAGATGATTTCACGAATTGGCTGGATGTAACATATGCACTTGCGTTCAACAATGGTACTGCCTCGCTGCAGGCTGCCATGTATGGTTGTGGACTTGGTGTTGGGGATGAGATTATAGGTCCGAGCATCACATATTGGGGATCTGCCTTACAGGCTTTTTCATTAAGTGCGACGGTTGTTTTTGCTGATATCGATCCGGTCACGCTTTGTCTGGATCCGAACGATATTGAGCACCGAATCAGCGAGCGAACAAAAGCCATTATGGTCGTCCACTACCTCGGTCATCCCGCTGACATGGATGCCATTATGGGAATAGCTCACAAACATAATCTTAAGGTGATTGAAGATGTTTCGCATGCCCATGGTGGATTATATAAAGGACGTAAGCTGGGAACCATCGGTCATGTAGGGGCAATGTCGCTAATGGCAGGCAAGGCTTTGGCTGTTGGCGAAGGCGGTATGTTGGTCACGAATGATAGATCCATCTATGAACGGGCACTTGTTCTCGGGCATTATGAGCGATTCAATAAAGACATAGAGAGTCCTGATTTACAGCCGTATAAGGGCCTTCCTATGGGTGGCTACAAGTACCGGATGCATCAGATCAGCTCAGCAGTAGGGCGCGTGCAGCTTAAGCATTACGATGAAAGACATGCCGAAATTAGCCGATCCATGAATTATTTCTGGGATCTTCTCGAGGATGTTCCCGGTATTCGTGCGCATCGACCAGAGAAAGGCTCTGACATATATATGGGAGGCTGGTATGCTGCACATGGTCATTATAAGGCAGAAGAGCTTGGGGGATTGTCAATTTCCCGTTTTTGTGAAGCTGTGCGCGCGGAAGGTGTGGGAGAATGCAATCCCGGTTGCAACCGCCCGCTGCATCTGCATCTTTTGTTACAAGACGCCGACGTGTATGGACACGGCATGCCGACTCGAATTGCAAATGCAGCTAGAGACGTTAGGCCGCTCGATAACCTACTGCCAGTTAGTGAAAGAATCGCGGAAAAAGTATTCAGCATTCCATGGTTTAAGCATTTCAGACCAGAAGTCATAGAAGCCTATGCCAATGCTTTTCGAAAGGCTGCTGGTAATTATCGGGAGCTGTTAGCAGAAGATCAAGGAAATGCCTTGGACTTAGGTGATTGGAGTTTGTATAAAAAAAAGTGACAGGGAGAAAATGGACTTCCTAAATCACTAAATTAGAGAGATGATCGCCTAATAGATTCCATTTTATTTGATTATCTAGAAGGGTTAACTTCGTTCGTCGTCGAATAGGTCGAATAGGTCGATTAGCATGTAATCTCAGTAAAGGGTGGGATGAGATTTGAACATGTTGCGAAGGGCTAACCGTAGAAAGAGTATATTTATTACAAACCTTATTTCATATATTGCCATTCTTTTATTTCCCGTGGCCATTGGAGGCTATTTATACCAACGGGTCGAGACGATTATGGTAGATAATGCAAACCGCACGAACATGGGGCTTCTGGAGCAAATCAAGTTGGTTGCGGAGAATCGATTTAATGAAATCGATACGATGACCGTCCAGATTGCATTTAATCCGAAGCTTCAGTGGGCGTTAAGTAACTTTGAAAGTGACTATACTAGAAATCAGTTTGATCTAGCCGACATCATGAAGGACTTTAGAAACGTTAACAAAGCAAGCAGCTTTGTAAGTGATTTTTTGGTATACTTCAAAAATACGGATACGGTATTAACGCCATCTGGCAAGTCAGATTCATCCTTCTATTTTAATAAAATACTTGTCTACAATGAACAAAGCAGTGACTGGGCTTTGAACAAAATGTTTACAGGCAATCATTTCAAAACGTATTTACCTGTTACGACCATTAAAGAAGGGGAAAGAATTAGCAATGTGATAACTTACGTCCAATCATTGCCGCTTGGTGAAGAGGTGAATGTGAAGGGCTATTTGGTCATTTTAATTAACGAACAGGAATTTGACCGTTTAATCAAACAAGTCGAGAAAGTGAACAATAGTTCTATTTATATCATAGACGACCATCAACAAATTATTATGTCTACCGCTAAGCATCAACTCTTAAACACAGATTTGATGGCTATGCTCGGGGATGATAACGGGTTTGATCATACGTTCACGCAAAATGGACAAGAGATGATGCTTTCTTACACAACTGGACAGAATGGCTGGAAGTACGTCTCTGTGCTACCAAAGCAAATCGTGTTGGAGCAGGTCCTCACTGTGAAGAATGTAGCTTTAGCACTGCTTTTTTTAATTTTGGTTGCAGGCATTGTCGCTTCCTATATTATGGCCTACCGAAATTATACGCCGATTCGTGATGTGGTAAGAACGATTATGCAAGGAAATATACATAAACGGGAGGATATCGATAACGAGTTTGATTACATTAAACAGTCGATTATTCACTCCTTGGGTGAAAATAACAATTTGAAGCAAACATTGACACAGCATGCTCCAGTTATTCAGGCCAATTTCCTGTCCAGACTCATTAAAGGACACGTTGAAGCAACAGCTTTAAGTAATGATTCCTTTCATTTTATGGGTATTCATTTCGAGCATGACTATTTTGGCGTGATGATTCTCGAAATTGAGGATTGCCGTGAGTTCATTAAGGAAGATACAGAGCAGGAATGGGCTCATGTGAGGTTTGTCTTGACCAATTTAAGCAGTGATTTGTTGGGTATGGAAGGATATATCGTAGAGATGGACCGCACCCGGCTGGCCATTTTACAAAATAACAGCAAGCCTGAAGAGCATACGTATTTGGAGAGAGCAGCATTCATTGAAAACTTGCAAAGAGTGGCGAGTCAACGATTTAAATTGAAAATTTCGATTGCAATTAGCCAGTTTCATCAGGGTTTGGAAGATATTGGTCGATGCTACCGAGAGGCCTTAATTGCACTTGACTACCGTTTGATTAAAGGATCCCACGCGGTGATTTATCATGAAGACATTACTGACCTTGAATCCCATTATTATCATTACCCTCTCGAAGATGAAGTACAACTGATGAATTATGCCAAAAGCGGCGATTATGCGAATGCCGAAAGACTGCTGGATCAAATTTACCAAGCGAACTTTATATCAAACGGCATATCACCGGAAATGGGTAAGTTCTTGTTCATCGATCTGCTCAGTACGATTGTGAAAGTGATGAATGGCTTGCAAATCACGGACAAGAAGCAATTTGAAAGCTCTGTCGATCCAGCTAAGGTCATTGCCGAATGTTCCACGGCGGAAGAAATGATTGAGAAGACGAAGGACATGTACCGGATTATATGTAAATTCACCAAGGCAGAAAAGACCGATCACGGGGATCGGCTATATGTCCGGATACGACAGTATATCGACGATCATTATAATGATAACAACATGAGTTTAGCCGCTATGGCGGATCATTTCCAAATCAGCTTACAGTACCTCTCGACCTTCTTTAAAAAACATAGCGGTGAAAATATAACAGACTACATTGCGATTGTCCGCATTCGGGAAGCTAAAAAATTATTAGCCGATCCAAAAGCGACTATGGGTGATATTGCTATAAAAATCGGCTATGCAAACGCCGTCAGCTTTATTCGTTTTTTCAAAAAAGTCGAAGGAGTTCCACCAGGAAAGTACCGCGAAATGCTGGATCGTTAACTATTAATGAGGGGGGACGTGCTATGATACTTGGTAAGCGGAAAAGGTTAGCTGTTCTTCTAGCGGTTTCCATGCTGGTTAGCCTTAACACAGCCTGTCGTGAAAGTACCGACAAATTGGCTGTGAGTGAGACCGTTAATGCAAAGGAAAGTGTGTACCCTCCCTCATTAACGTATTGGGTAGCTATGGATACGGATGCGGCTGTTACAATTAAAAGTAATGGCGAAATGGGACTATACAAACAGTTAGAGAAGATGACAGGAACCAAAGTCGAATTTTATCATCCACCAGCTGGGGAAACCCAAACACAAGATCAATTCAATATGATGATGGCTGCAGGTAAACTTCCAGATGTTATCTCTACCAATTGGTTGTCAAATTCCCCGGATAAAGCGATCAAAGACGGTAAGATTCTTCGCTTAAATGAAATTATCGATCAATATGCCCCCAACCTTTCCAAATTACTTCATGACAAACCGTATCTGAAAAAAGAAATTACGACAGACGAAGGAAATATTTATGCTTTTCCTTATATCGCAGACGATCCACCAATATTTGCCTATCATGGTCTAATGCTGCGCAAGGATTGGTTGGATGTATTACATTTGCAGCTGCCTTCCACGATTGACGAGTGGGAGAAGGTACTGACAGCTTTTCGAGACGGGGATCCAAACAAGAACGGCAAGAAGGATGAAATTCCGTTCTATTATAGAAAGACCGATATGGAAAACAGTTACCCATTTATTGGTGCATTTGGAATTACACCTGGTTTCTTTCAAGATGGCGGTGTTGTCAAGTATGGCCCCGCAGAACCGCAATTTAAGGATTTCCTGACACTCATGAACAAATGGTACAAGGCAGGCTTGATTGATCGCGATTATTTAACTTCGGATAACAAAATTAGAGATGGCAAGATGTTGGATAATCAGCTTGGATCTATGGCAGGTTGGGTGGGAAGCAATCTTGGCACCTACATGCAGATTATGAAAGACAAAGAGCCCCAATTCAAGCTGGTTGGCGTGTCTTTTCCGACGCTTAAAGTCGGCGGTAAAGCGTTATCGAAGGATGTTCCATTAATTACTGGCCATGGTGCAGCGATTTCCACAGCTGCCAAAAATCCGAAACAAATTGCGGCATGGCTGGATTTCGGTTACAGCAAAGAAGGTTCAATCTTGTACAATTTTGGCGTAGAAGGCGAAAGCTATACTTTGATAAATGGTAAACCACAATATACGGATCTTATTTTGAAAAACCCAAAAAATCTGTCTGTTTCTCAAGCTCTCTCCATGTATTCGCTCCAAACGTCAAGTGGCCCATTCGCGTCTGACCCAGTTGCCGACAAACAATGGCATGCTGATGCTGAACAAGCAGAGGCTATGAACAAATGGATTCAAGCAGACCACTCCAAAGAGCTGCCGAACATATGGATGAATGCGGAAGAACAACAGAAATATGCCTCGATCATGTCCGATTTAACGACCTATAAAAATGACATGGTCGATAAGTTTATTATGGGTGTGGAGCCCTTAGTCCAGTTTGAACAGTATTTGCATACATTGACCAAATTAAAGATGGAAGATGCAATAAAGCTTAATCAAGCTGCTTATGACCGATATTTGAAGAAGTGATGACTTCGATGTTCGGAGATTTGAAAATGTTGTAACCTAGACCTTCTTCCGAAGGTCTATTTTTGTTTTCTCACGTAATAAGTAATCCAGATCATCCACATGAAATATGGATTATATGCGAGAGTGAATCCCCTTTATATACTAAATAGAAGCTAAGGTTTAGTTAAATCATAGGAATAATTGGAGGTTTAATAAGTATGAAATGGAAAGCGGATACATTACTTGTGGAAGCAGCCGCGGCTGTCGGTTCGGATATCTCACTAGGAATAGCCAAGCTCAATATTACACCTCAACAACCCATGGCATTATCTGGATTTGGTCATAGACATGGTGATTTTGATGGGATTCTTCATCCACTGCAACTGAGAGTTTGGTTTTTTCAACAAATGGATGTCTCTGACATGCAAAGAAAAGCTTTAGTTGTACAAGCGGATATTCTTGCCTGGAGTACGGAAAGGATGGGGGCCATCTATAAGCGACTTGAAGCGTACTATGGACTGACCGCCTCTTCGATCATTCTGAACGCCAGTCACACCCATTGTGGACCCAGAACCGCGGACTTGCTGGATGCATTAAATCCCGACTATGTAGACATGTTGGAGGAACGTTTGTTTGCAGGGGTTGAAGAAGCTTATTGCAAGCTGATTCCAGTTACCATCGAAAAGGGGGTTGGTGAATGCCGTATGGGTATTAACCGTCGCAAAATCGTAAATGGCGAGATGTCCATGGCTCCAAATTTAGAAGGACCTATCGATCCAGAGGTCAGCGTAATCCGTTTTTGCAGCAAGCTTACGAATGAAACGATGGGAGTTATGTTTCACTACACGTGTCACCCTACAACAACAGACTATAATTTCATATCTTCCGAATTTCCAGGCATCGCGATGGGTTGTGTGGAAGAAGCGATTGGCGGCGGGGCTATTGCTTCGTATTTACAGGGGTGTTGCGGTGATATTCGTCCTGCATTGATCCAGGAGGATGTGTTCTTTAGAGGAGATGACCGTGATGTCCAGCGATTCGGGAAGCAATTATCCGATGTTGTCCTGCACGTATTGAAGCGTCCGATGGAAGAGCTATCCCCTAGCTGGATCCATGCAAGTACTACGGAAGTTAACCTGCCATTCCAGTACAATCCAACCATCGATCAACTGCAAACGGGGAGCTTCGAGCAGGGGATGATGGGGGCATGGCATCGCATGCTGCTTGAGAATGCGAAACGAAACGCTGTTCATATTCCATTAAAGATGAACCTCTTAACGATTGCAGAGGGTCTTACGTTTCTAGCGATGAATGGAGAAATCGTAGTCGAGTATGGATTGTTCTTCAAGAAATGTGATCCTAGTCGAGGAGTACTTCCTCTAGCCTACAGTAATGGGATGGTTGGTTACGTCCCTACGGCTAAGCAAATTGAAGAGGGGGGTTACGAATCGAGGGATTCTATCTATTATTTTGGTTTACCGAGCCCATTTGTACCTGAAATAGAAAGTTTAATTCGGGATGCAGGTGTTCAGTTGCTCCAAACTGCCCCAATAGGTAAAAAAGAACAGTAACGATTAAAACGGATAACGCTGATGAAGTAAACCAGATAGCGAATATATATTATGGATTATATCCGATTGGCAAGCACCCTTTATATAGTTATGGTAAGCCGATAGGCGGATTCATAACGAAAAGCGTATGAAAAGGGAGGTTATGCACGATGAAAATTAGGAAGAAACTAGGGGTGACACTGCTGTCGGTATCCATGCTGGGCAGCTTAACCATCGCCTGCAGTAACACCGACAGCACGGGTACTAACGAGACTAGCCCCGCTAAAGTAAGCGCAATACCATCAGCATCAGTGGCCCCAAGCACAGGACCCAAATACCCTGCCTCATTGACTTATTGGACGGTAATGAATACGGATGCGGCAGTTTCGATCAAGAATTACAGTGAAATGGGATTGTACAAACAATTGGAAAAGGTCACCGGTACCAAAGTGGAATTTCAACATCCCCCTGCCGGTGAAGCGCAAGTAAAAGACCAATTTAATTTGATGATGGCCACGGGGAAACTGCCAGATGTGATCTATAACCAGTGGTCGGTGAATTTTCCAGACAAAGCCATCAAGGATGGCAGAATTCTCCGTTTGAACGAACTCATTGAGAAGAACGCCCCGAATTTATCCAAGTATTTGAAGGACAATCCAAATATCAGGAAATCAATAACAAGTGACGATGGGAATATTTATGCATTTCCTTCTATTGGAAGTGATCCTCAGGTATTTGTGTATCATGGCTTAATGATTCGTAAGGATTGGTTAGACAAATTGAATTTACAGCCTCCTAAAACGATCGAAGAATGGGAGAAAGTATTGATCGCCTTCCGAGACGGGGATCCCAACGGGAATGGCAAAAAGGATGAGATTCCATTCTTCTACAGACAAACGGATATGGAAAGTAGTTATCCGTTTCTTGGAGCTTATGGCCTTACAACAGGATTCTATCAAGAGGGCGGGGTTGTGAAGTACGGTCCTGCACAGCCGAAGTACAAGGATTTCCTAACTTTAATGAACAACTGGTACAAAGCAGGACTGATTGACAAAGATTATTTAACATCAGATGCCAAAATAAGAGATGGCAAGATGTTAGATAATCAACTTGGCTCAATGGCAGGTTGGGTAGGAAGCAGTCTTGGCGCCTTCATGCAATTAAAACGAGATAAAGAACCCAATTTCAAACTCATCGGAGTGCCTTTCCCAACTATTGCTGGGGGTGGTAAACCTGTATCCACGGTTGGTGTGGCAATTGACGGCAGAGGCGCTGCGATATCTGCAACAGCCAAAAATCCAGAACAAATAGCCGCATGGCTGGATTACGGATACAGCAAAGAAGGAGCGCTCATGTACAATTTCGGTGTAGAGGGTCAAAGTTATTCCCTTGTTAGCGGAAAACCGCAATATACCGATACCATTCTAAAAAATCCGAATAAATTATCTGTTTCTCAAGCCTTGTCCATCTATTCGTTAGAAACTTCAGGGGGGCCTTTCATCACCGACCCAGAAGCTGACAAACAATGGCATAACGACAAGGAGCAAGCAGATGCCATGGCCACATGGATTGACGCCGATCACTCGAAGCAATTGCCTGGTTCCTTATTAAATGCAGATGAACAAGCGAAGTTTACTACCATTATGACCGATTTAAATACGTATAAAAATGAAATGAACAATAAGTTCATTATGGGGTCAGAGCCATTAAGCAAATTCGATGAATACATTCAAACGTTGAACAAATTAAAGATTCAAGAAGCGATAAAACTTAATCAAGACGCTTACGATCGCTTTTTGAAAAAATAATCAAGTGAGATGGTCCGTGTTGATACGATGCGTTTTGACACGGACCATTGAATTTCAAGCTGCTTTGTATACAAGGAGGAATACTAGATGCCGCTTATCTCCAAACCAATTCCTGCCCTGACAAAGGCGGATAGAATGACATTTAGCTATAGGTTGAAGCGGGATTTAAAAGTAAATCGCTATATCTATATCATGATCTTACCTGTGCTGCTCTATTATCTCATATTCCACTATGGCCCGATGTATGGCATCCAAATTGCCTTTAAAAACTATTCGCCTGGAACTGGAATGTGGCATAGTCCGTGGGTTGGCTTTAAATATTTCAACGAATTTTTTCATAGCTTTTATTTTGGCAGATTGATCCGCAATACACTGCTCCTTAGTCTTTATGATCTCACCTTCGGATTTAGTGCGCCAATTGTATTGGCTTTGCTTCTTAATGAACTTCGCAGTGCTCTATTTAAACGTATTGTTCAAAGCATTACCTATTTGCCCTATTTTATATCACTTGTCGTTGTAGTAGGTCTCATGGTTGATTTCTTGGCAAGAGATGGACTGATCAACAACGTCATGGCTTTGTTTGGCTTAGAAAAGTTAGCCTATTTAAGTGAATCCGGGTGGTTTCGTACGTTATTCATTTCTTCAGGCATTTGGCAAAACATAGGATGGGGCACGATTATCTATTTGGCAGCGATGGCCAACATTGATCCTGCACTCTATGAAGCAGCAAAAGTGGACGGAGCGAATCGTTTCAAGCAAGTCGTTCATATTACGTTGCCTGGTATCATGCCAACCATTCTTATTTTATTGATTTTACAAATTGGCAATCTCATGTCGATTAACAGCGATAAAATATTGCTCATGTACAATACAGCTACTTATAACACAGCGGATGTTATCGGAACCTATGTATACCGTAAAGGAATACTGGAGGCGAGTTTCAGCTACAGCGCTGCGATAGGTTTATTTAATTCAGTGATTAATTTTATTTTATTAGTGCTAGCGAACTCCTTAAGCAAGAGGATAACGGAAACAAAGCTGTGGTAAGCAGGAGGTATGCGTCACATGAATAAACGGTCAGCAGGGGAGCGTATTTTTGATAGCAGCAATATCTTCTTTATGTTATTGCTTATGTTTGCTACGTTTTATCCGTTTTGGTACGTATTAGTCGCTTCATTTAGTGATCCAGGCTGGATCGCCCAGACCAGAGGTATGATTTGGTGGCCTCATGGTATCAATCTGGAATCGTATAAGGCTGTATTCCATAATCCCATTATTATTTCCGGTTATCTCAACACATTGTTCGTTGTGATCGTTGGCACGTTGCTGAATCTGATTATGACTTCCTTTGGCGCTTACGCCTTATCCAGAAATAACGTCATGTTGAAAAATCCGATCATGTTTATGATCGTTTTCACGATGTTCTTCAATGGGGGATTGATTCCGACCTATATGCTTGTGAATGGACTTGGCATGTTGGATAGTTTGTGGTCGCTGATTTTTCCTGTAGCCATGAGCGCATTCAACCTGATCATTATGAGAACGGCCTTTCAGGCTGTGCCCGTAAGCTTAGAGGAATCGGCTCGTTTAGAAGGCGCGAATGATTTTGTCATTTTATGGCGGGTCATGATTCCGCTTTCGCTGCCTGTTGTAGCGGTAATGTTTTTATTTTATGGTGTTGCGCATTGGAATTCTTGGTTTAACGCACTCATTTATATGAGAGATCGCGAGCATTATCCGTTGCAACTGATCCTCAGAGAAATTCTAATAAGTAACAGTACAGACAATATGACAGCTAATTCGGGAGGGAATAAGTTGGAGGTGGCCATGACTATTAAGTATGCAACGATTATCGTCGCTACAGGGCCAATTTTGATCTTATACCCCTACTTGCAGAAGTTTTTTGTTAAAGGCGTTATGATTGGCGCGATTAAAGAGTAAAGAATCCACCCCAAAATTCGAAAAATGGAAGGGACGTTTACACGATGAGCTTACGGGGAAATATACCGGTTATACCAACGCCGTTTGTTGACGGCAACGTATTTTTTAAAGATTTTGATAGATTAATAGAACATACTGCAAATTCATTGGACGGATACGTAGTTTGCGGAAGTACAGGCGAAGCTCCGGCTTTATCCAAAGATGAACGCATTCAGATCGTGGATTATATAGTGAAGAAAGTTCCATCAGGGAAAGAGATTGTGGTTGGCCTCGGCCACACGAATATAGCAGAAGCCGTAGAAATCGGCAAAGCAGCAGCTCATGCTGGTGTTAAAGCTGCGTTGGTTCCAAGTCCTTACTATTTTCCGAATTCGCTAGACATGGTTGAGGAGTATGTGGGGAAGCTCGCGAATCTTACAGGTTTAGATATTGTATTCTACGATAATCCAACGACGACAGGTACTCGATTTACAGCGGATGAGCTTTTGCATCTTGCGCAAACCATCCCATCTGTCAAAGCAATCAAAATGACCGACCATGCTTTTGCAAAAATTCGCAAATTAAAAGAGCAATCGAATCTCATTGTTTTCGGCGGAGATGACATTATCTGTTTTAGAGCCTTTGAAGCGGGTGTAGACGGAAATATGATCATCGCACCCATTATTTATCCGAAGGAGTTTCGTGATTGTTGGGATCTGTATTGTAGCGGGAATCGGAGTGAAAGCTTTAAGCTCTATACGGAAGTTATCCTACCATTCATCTCCATGTTTGGTCCCGGTGACGAGATTCCCACATCGAAAGCATTGCTGTACCACTTGGGGATTTTCTCTTCCCCAGAAACAAGGCTTCCACTCATCAATGCCAATGAACGAAGAATTCAGGAAGTTATGTTAGGCTATGAAGCTGGATTGAAACAATTGAAATGATAAAGAAAAGCAGCGGCCCCTTGCTTAGTAGCTGAAGGAGGTGAGATGAACAGCCCCATTATTTACACAGCTAGAATGATTTCTACAGTATAGGAGTGATCGTTAATTCCAAAAGTAGAAGGAGTGTAAACATGTTCAACTACTACAGCTTGCTAGCCAGTAAGACAAGGGGCAGAAGATTCCTGACCCTGCTCCTGTGCCTCACCTTGATTATGGGCTTGATGAATCTGATCCCACAGAGAGCCTTTGCCGCCACGGACTATTACGTAGCTACTTCTGGAAGTGATTCCAACCCTGGCACACAAGCTCTGCCATTTCTAACGATTCTCAAAGCATCTCAAGTTGCCACACCTGGCACTACCGTTCATGTTGCTCCAGGTACTTACGTAGGCAGCTTCCGGACCAACACCAGTGGAACAGCAACTGCCCGAATTCGGTATGTCTCGGACACGAAGTGGGGAGCCAGGCTCGTTCCACCTGTTGTCAATGCCAACGGGATGATATGGGATAATCAGGGCAGCTATGTCGACATCGATGGATTCGAAGTTGACGGTAATGGCAGTGATACACGCAACGGCCTTTACAACGAAGGCTCCTATGTCGCGATAAAGAACAATCATGTCCACGATATTGCGACGAATATCGCTTGTACAGGAAGTGGCGGAGCTGCCATTAACACGGATTATTATCATTACGGCATCATGACGGAAGTCAGCGGCAACGTCGTCCACGACATCGGGTATGCGGGCTGCAGCTTCATTCAAGCTATCTATATCAGTACATCGGGCACGGTGAAAAACAACCTTGTCTATAATACCGGCGGAGCTGGCATTCACCTCTGGCATGATGCAAATAACGTCACGATTGCGAACAATACGGTCTTCTCGTCCTGGTTCGGCATCGTTGTAGGCGGAGGCGACTATTGGCACACAACAGGGCCGGCTGATTACATTAACGTCTCGAATAACATTATTTATGATAATGGGTACGGGATCTCGGAACAGGGAGATACCGGTATCAACAATACTTATACGAACAATCTCGTGTACCAGAACAGCACTTACAACTGGAGTCTCCATAATGGTCTTACCCATACGGGAACCATTACAGCTGATCCACAGTTTGTGTACTACAATGCTTCAGGTGGAGGGGACTATCACCTCAGTTACGCATCACCTGCAATTGACATGGGATTATCTACGTATGCGCCGCTTACAGATCTAGATGGCATTTCTCGTCCTTCAGGTGTTAGTTATGATATTGGGGCATATGAATATTCCCCAACAACGTTCACCTTAAATGCAGTTTCAAGATCACTTCGAATTGGTGACTCCACACAGCTTATTTCTTCCTCTAACTTAAGTGGAGCTCAGTATGTAAGCGACAATCCGAGTGTGGCAACGGTTGACCAGAATGGCGTTGTGACGGCTCTTGCGAATGGCGCAGCGAATATAACAGCGACGTTATCAAGCGGAACATCCCTATCCAGCACCATTTCATTTATCGTTGCAGAGCGTCTGCAATCGGTAACCCTTCAGACCAATGAGTTGAGGCCGGAAATAGGGCAAACTCAGCAGTATACGGTATCAGGCATGATGAGTGATGGAAGTGCAGCAGCATTGAGTAATGCAATCATTCGCTACTATATGAACGGTAATACGGTTGCATCCGTCAGCTCGTCGGGTATGTTGACTGGAAAAAGCAGCGGCACTGACATGTTGAATGTGGATGTGACGCTAGATGGTGTAACCAAAAGGACGAGTACAGTCGTAACAGTTGATCCATCTACGCTTGCTTTCGTTTCTTTATCTGTTCCTAAAGATACGTTGGTCAAGGGCCAGACGGGCCAATTGACTGTTTCAGGAATCTCCAACAACGGTAAGGTCTCTGCGATGAAGAATGCCACGATTGCCTATCGTAGCAGTAATCCAAGTATCGCTAGTGTAAATACTAGCGGATTGGTAACGGCGTTTGTATCTGGTACGGCTGATATTACAGTGGATGTTACTTTTAATGGGCACATTTATTCGGCTACTCGCGGTTTTACCATTCTACCTGGTATATCCATTGTATACCCATTCACCAGTTTACCAATCGTCTCTAAAACAGCAGGTACGATCATCTATGCGCCTACACTGCAGTTTGAAGCGGTAACGGAAGGTCCTTCCATTACATTCAGTTTGAATGTATCGGAAACGCACCTGTACCAACTCAGCCTGAAAACTTTTAAAGCGACCAGCTATGGGAATTATGCTATCAAGATCGATGGACAGCCATTTGCGCAATATCAGTTTTATGGGTCCACAGGGAGAGGTACAGCCTTCGAACCGATTGGCGCCATTCAATTAACGAGCGGCGTCCATCAACTGACCTTTGAGAATATAGGTAAAAACCCGGAATCATCTAATTATAAAATGGGTGTTATCGATCTCGAGCTGCTAGCATACCAAGATACGACAGCTCCGACAACGACATCCAATGTGTATGGGGAAGTGAAGAACGGATGGTACCATTCGGATGTTCAAGTGAACTTAAGTGCCGCTGATGTTGATACTGGCGTAAGCAAGATAGAGTATCGATTGGATCAGAGTTCTGTATGGCAGACTTATGCGGGGCCTATCCAGGTGGCGACAGAAGGACTCCACACGCTTTATTATCGTTCAACTGATGGGGCGGGAAATGTGGAGGTGCCTCACTCACTTCCTATCCATATCGATAAAACAGCTCCGTTACTTAGTGTGCAATTGAACAAAACAACACTGTGGCCGGCGAATCATAAAATGGTGTCGATTTCTGCAACGCTGAGTTCGAGTGACGCTGGATCCGGTGTTGCATCCATCATTTTGAGCTCTATTTCGAGCAATGAACCAAACAATGGAGATGACATTGAAGCCAATATCGGAACAACAGACACTTCTTTTAAGCTACGTGCTGAAAGATTAGGCAGTGGATCAGGACGAATATATACGGTTACTTATACGATTACGGACCAAGCGGGCAACCAAAAGAATACGTCTGCAACCGTTACAGTGCCACATGATCATTCTGGTCATTAGTACGTATTCATTAGAAGGGGAGTGATCAGTATGCCGATTAAACGTTTGCTAGCAGGAAAATCATGGACGTTTAGTTTACTTACATTTTCCATTTGCCTGTTAAGCTTGTTAGGCTTTGTAAACGCTTTTCAAACGAAAGCACATGCAACCGTCACTCATATTTATGTCTCCAATTCAGGAAATGACATTACGAACGATGGCACGTCGGGGAGTCCCTATAAGACCATCCTTAGAGCATCACAAGCCGCTTCTCCAGGAGCCATCGTGCATGTTGCCCCAGGTACTTATACAGGCGGCTTCCAGACAACCGCGAGTGGCAATTCGTCTGATCGCATCGTCTATGTCTCTGACACAAAGTGGGGAGCCAAGATTGTTCCTCCGCCTCTCCTGGCACCGAGTTATACGCCAATAGAGTTAATTTGGGATAACCGTGGTGACTATGTCGACATCGATGGGTTTGAAGTTGACGGTAGATTAGATGCTAATGGTGTCGCTACCAAAGCATTAAACGGTATTTACAATACGGGTACCTCGACCGTTATCAAAAACAATCATGTCCACCATATTGCTACGACGACTGATGTCTGCACGAATAAAGGCGGCTCCGGGATCAATACGGATTTTTGGGAATATGGCGTAGATACTCAAGTTATTGGGAATGTAGTCCATGACATTGGCTCAACGAATTGCACATTCATTCAAGGTATCTACTTCAGCACGACGGGCATTGTAAAGAACAATCTTGTCTATCAGATTGGTGCGGTAGCCATCCATCTCTGGCATGATGCACGCCAAGTCACGATTGCCAACAATACAGTCTTTTCCTCCAATACCGGCATCGTAGTAGGCGCAGACACGGGTACCAACGGACATTACCACCCAACTACGTTCGCTGGGCCAGCTGATAACGTTCATGTATCGAATAATATCGTTTATGACACGAAATACGGGATCTCCGAACAGGGGAATACCGGTGTCAATAACACATACACGAACAATTTAGTTTACAAAACAACCGACTATAATTTAAAGCTTTTAAATGGCCTTACCCATACAGGGACCATAGCTGCTGATCCCCAATTCGTAAATTATGTAGCGACTGGAGGGGGAGATTACAGTCTCGCAGCTGCGTCACCAGCGATTGACAAAGGCTCCACAACATACGCGCCTGCGACGGATCTGGATGGTAAATCACGTCCAACAGGTTCAGGTATTGATATCGGCGCCTATGAATTCAGAAGGACGCTCACATTCTGGCATAGCGACACTGTGGCAAGTGGTCCAACTGGTTATTGGTTTAAACAGGCTCTTGTGAATGGTGTCGTTGTGTGGGAACAAGATTTAGCTTCCCCTGACCTAGCAACCCCACCTAGCATTGATATTACTACGACCAGCCCAAGCTTTACTTTGCAGTTTAGATTGATCTGTAAACAGATTGTTTACAACTACCCAGCAGATGTGAGATTCGATGATGTGGCCATAAACGGTTTGACCCTGACAAACCCTGGCTTTGAAACAACGACAGGAACAACGGGTTGGTCCGTAATAAACAGTACCAATTTTACAGACGGCTTTGACAACACCGTTCATCATGGCGGCTCGTATTCCTACAGATTATCTTATCCCGGTGATAAACAGTCCACTTTGAATGCTAGTAGCACACTCACGCAAACGGTGACGACGGCGACAACTAAGACGTTATCATTTTGGAATAAGGATGATCGGCCTAGCAGTAGTCCGAAAGGTTGGTGGTTTAAACAGGTTCTAGTGAACGGAGTGGTTGTATGGGAAAAAGATATTGCAGATAACAGTGAATCAGCCAATACATGGTACCAAGTATCCTCTGTCAGTATAACGGCAACGAATCCTTCGTCTACGATACAGTTCAGACTTATCAGCAAACAGGGAATAAGCAGCTATTCGGTTAATGTCAATTGGGATGATGTGGCTATTAGTGGCGTTACCCTAACGAATCCGAACTTTGAAACATCGACGGGATGGAATTATGCAAAAGTCAACGATAGTTTCTCAGGCAGCTATGATACGGCATCGCCACATGGAGGTACGGCCTCTTATAAGATAAGTTACCCTACTTTAACACCAACGGTAAGCGATAATAATGGAAGCATAACCCAAACGTTTACCTATTAGTACCTAGCGTCAACATGTAAGAGCCAAATGATGGTATTTCACATTGTTTGGCTCTTAGATAACATCTATACAAAGGGAGTGTAAGGATATGAAATTCAGTCTTACCACAGCTGAAATTACTCCGCAGGGACCTATATTTCTGGCTGGGTTCGGGGATCGAACACATAAAAGCGAGGGGGTACACGAACCCCTATTTGCCAAGGCAGCACTTATTCAAGCGAATACAACGCTACTGATTATTACGCTTGACGTAGTCGGATCCGATCGCAGCTTTATTGTCGGGATTAAAAACATACTGGAAGAAAAGTTTGGTCTGAAGCATGAAGAAGTGCTTATTAACTTTTCGCACACCCACCATTCCGTCGCTCTAACAGGTGCGGATGAAAGATTGCGAGTGGGGCTTTTCAGTATCGGCAAAGACTTCTCAGAGGATGTGTCCTTCTACGGATATATTCGCGATACCTTGGTTTCAATAGTAGACGAGTGTTTTTCTCAACTAGAAGAAGGTACGTTGCTTCTTGGACGTGGTACTTCTGATTTTGCTATCAGCCGGAGGAAGCTTACGGCAGATGGCGTTAAATGGGCACCTTACCCCGAAGCAGAGATTGATAAGGATCTAATCGTACTAAAGCTGGTTGATCAAGAGAACGAGGTAAGAGGCATTTTATATAACTATGGCTGCCATCCAACTTCGATGAGTTCGGATAACTATATGATTTCCAATGATTTTCCCGGAACAACGAGCCGTTATTTAGAGGAAACGTATCCAGGGGTTACTGCCTTATTCCTTCAGGGTTGTGCAGGAGAGCTAAAGCCAATAAAAAGCGCGGATGGTGATATTTTCAAGAGCTGCAGCTTGACGGAAATGGAAGAGGCTGGTAGAGACTTGGCCAAAGACATCATTAGCATCCTGGAGGAGCAACCATTTACCCCGATACGCTGCAGCTTTCGGACAATCCTTGTGGACCCACTTCTCTATATGGAACAAACGGGTATCCCTTTTTACGAGAATATCATCAACGACTCCAAAGTAGGCGATTTCCGAAAAAGGGGGGCACATCGAACGATTGAACAAATCCAAGATGGCTCGGTCAAGGATCGAACGCCAATCTATCTATCCATCTGGCATCTGGATGAGGAAACTCGCTTGATCGCGATGGAGGGTGAAATCTCAACAGAATATTCTTTATTGCTCAAGAGCATGTTTCCTGGTGGAAAAACCATCGTTCTCGGTTATACCAACGGGGTTTATTATTATGTACCTACACGTAAAATGATCGCTGAGGGGGGGTACGAAGTCGATTGCAATTACTGCTTTGGCGGCTTCAGAGGATCGTTCGTGCCGGAAATTGAAGATATTATCATAGGGCAAATTACCAAAGCGGATCTATTGCTTCGAACGCAAAGTCAACCCATAACACATGATGAGGAATGGTCCAAATGATACAAACGGTAGAGCAGTGGATGGAACAATTAACGCTGGAGCAAAAGATCGGACAAATGATCGTGGTAAGAGGCCATGATTATGCTCAGAAAGCTAGGCAAATGAATTCGGATGGCATGCTGGGCGCAGTCGGCGCTGTAATGTTTACAACAAAAGGGTCGCGCAATTTAGAGGATATTGTAGCCTGGGTAAATGAATTTCAATCCGCAGCCTCCGCTCCTTTTTTATTTTATTTGGATGCGGAGAATGGACTCGCGGATACGTTTAACTTTGGCACATCGTTTCCTACGCTGATGGCGCTAGGTGCAACTCGTTCTAAGGAGCTTGCCTACCAAATGGGATGCACGATTGCAAAGGAAGCCCGCGCAATTGGTTTTGGCGTTGTTAGTAACCCTACAGTTGATGTCAATTCCAACCCAGATAATCCGATCATCAACACAAGAGCCATCAGTGACCGAGTCGATCTCATTGTGGAGTTAGCCTCTGAACTTATTAGCGGCATGCAGGGGGTTGGCGTGATTCCAACAGCCAAGCATTTCCCAGGACACGGGGATACGCAAGAGGACTCTCATGTTGCTATGCCGATTGTAGAGCGCGATAAAGAGTACTTGATGAATGTGGATCTTAAGCCCTATCAAGAATTGATTCCCAAAGGCTTGATGGGCATTATGACGGCGCATATCTTGTATCCTGCACTGCTTGCTCCCGATGAAGAGAAAGTGCCTGCGACTTTGTCAAAGACAATCATGACGGACTTAGTGCGAGATGAATTGGGTTTCCAAGGTTTGTTAATTTCCGACAGTCTGACTATGCGTGGGATTAAAACACAATATGGCATCGAGCAAGCAGCTGTACTGGCAATTAAAGCAGGTCATGACATTATTCTTCAGGATTATGAATCTGATCCTGCGATTACATTTAAAGCCATACTTAATGCTGTGAAAACTGGAGAAATTGAGCTCGAGCTAATCGATCGTTCTGTTAGACGAATACTGGGAGTGAAAAGTGATTACGGCTTGCTCGCTAACAGTCCAATCGATTTGGAAGAAGCACAGAGAATCGTTAGTGCCCCTGAGCATAGGGCAATAGCTGAGAAGATCGCTGACAAATCGGTGACGGTTCTGGAAGCAACCACCATGCCATTCACTAACCAAAAAACACTTCTAATCGCCACTAGAGGTGATGAAGAGGGAAGAGAAGCTGAGGATTTAGGTTATGTCGTCAAAGGAAAATCGGCTTATCTGCGTGAACAACTTAGCAATTATGTTAATGACTTGGAAATGATCATTGTAGGGGAGCATCCGACGAGTGAAGATGTGGCAGCCATCTCTCAGGCTCTGGCAGCTAAGCGTTATGCTCATGTCATCTATGCGACGTTTGTTAGGGTTTTATCATACAAAGAAGGAAGCGGAACGGTTCCTGAGTCTCAGTTGACGTTGATGAATTTCATCAAGGAACAGCATACGGATGCAGCCCTTCTTATTTTCGGCAGCCCCTATATCATGCGTAAAATGAAACCATTTCCCAACTGCATCTGTGCGTATGGCGATTGTGTATATGCCATTAATGCTGTGTTGAAAGTTTTGTATGGAACTCTACAAGCAAGCGGCAAATTGCCCGTTACCGTAAACGAAAAATATCAGTATGGGTATGGCTTATAAAGAAGTCTGAGGAGATGCATTCATGCGCAGATTTAGCGGACAAATCGTGATGGTAACCGGCGCAGGTCGCGGAATTGGGAAGGCAATTGCTGAACGGTTTGCTACGGAAGGCGCACATTTGGCGCTTCTTTCCAATGATGGCTTGGAACTTGAGCAAACGGCAAAAGATTTTACAGATAAAGGATATAACGTTCTCCCGCTATGCGTTGATATTTCCGATCCGGTACAAGTTGATGATGCCATTCATCAGGCAATAAACGTCTTTGGGCGAATTGATATCCTTATCAATAATGCAGGAATAGCCTGGGAAGAATCGTTTCTCGATATTACCGATCGGCATTGGCAGCAAATTTTGAATGTTAATTTGAATGGGATGTTCTATGTATCTCAAAGGGTTTCACGTCACATGGTTAAGCAACAGAGCGGCTGTATTCTCAACATGGCTTCGACCAATGGATTGGTGGGTGAGGAAAAATATGCCCATTATAATGCATCCAAAGGTGGGGTTGTCCTGCTAACCAAGACAATGGCTTTGGAACTCGGGCGTTATAACATCCGTGTAAATGCCGTTTGTCCGGGGTATATTCAGACACCACTGACAGAATCCATCGATGATTCGGAATTTGTAGAGCAATATATTCGTAACAAGATCCCTCTGGGGAGAGTGGGAAAAGCTCAGGAAGTCGCCGGCGTGTTTGCTTTTCTAGCCAGTGAGGACGCGGCCTTTATAACAGGAGAATCAATTGTAGTAGACGGCGGCCAACTCGCTTATTAGCCAACTACGTGTCTGGATGAATTTAAAAATGTGAAAGTAGGTCAATCATTCATGTATACATCTCCAATGACGAAATATTTAGCTCAAATTACAGAACATTTAAATAAGCTGCATGACGAAGAAAGAGAATCGGTTCTACAAGCGGCTCGGATGATGGCCGATCATATCAAAGCGGATAACATTGTATATGCCTATGGACCTGGAGGACATTCGAATTTAGGTTCTCAAGAAATCTTTTTTCGTGCGGGAGGTTTAATGCACATTAGTGCAATTCTTGACGAAGGCACTTTATTGAGCGGTGGAGCACTGCGTTCCATGGCAATCGAACGTACACCCGGATACGGAAACATCGTGATGGATGATTATGGACTGCAAGAAGGGGATCTACTCATCCTTATTAATGCATATGGGATTAATTCGGCCGTCATCGACACAGCTTTGGAGGCAAAAAAGAGAGGTGTAAAAACAATAGGCGTTACTTCGAGGAAACATGCTCAACAAACCCCTCTTAATCATGCGGCGCGACACCCATCCAAACAAAACCTGCATGATCTTGTAGATGTTGTTTTGGATTGCAAGATTCAAGTGGGAGATGCTGTTCTGGAAATTGAAGGATTAGAACAGCGCGTGGCAGCGATGTCTACCTTTGCCAATGCCTATTTATTAAATGCCTTGGTTGCGGAAACTATTAGCATACTTGTTGCGGAGGGAATGAACCCGCCGATCTGGATGAGCGGAAACGCGGCTGGCGGTGATGAATCGAATGCTCGTTTTATTGAGCGATTTAAAGGGCGTATTAAAAAACTTTAATTGTATAAATAACACTGTGAAAGAGGCTGCCGGTATGACCGGCAGCCTTCATCACATTTACAGGAGATTAGGTGGTGATTGACACGCTAATTATGGTACTATATTCCATATATTAAGCATTAATTTGAGGGGGGATATGGAATGAGCACAATTAAAATCCACGATACCCAGCCTCAGAAAGAAAGATTATATGATAGCGATAATGTTATTGATGAGTGCCTTCGTTCTATTCAAAATATTGTGGGTTGAGGTCCGAATAAACAGTTACTTCAATAGACAAAGGCAGCCGGTTGGCTGTCTTTGTCTATTGAAGTAACAGGAGACCCATCGAATCTTATCAAAGGCGCGTGATGGCACCTATGTTTGCGCAGCTGACAAAGGAGAACGAAACAATGAAAAAGTTCATACTCTTCGATCATGATGGTGTTCTGGTTGATACTGAATTCTGGTATTACAAAGCGGGAGAACGCGCTCTGGCTGACATTGGATTTACCTTGGATAAAGATCAATACCTCCGCGACATGACTCAGTCATTGGGTACTTGGTCCCAAGCTTTGGCGGCAGGTATTGATGAACAAACCATCAGCAAGCAGCGTGAGGTCCGCAACGTTTATTATCAGGAATATCTAAGAACAGAAGCCATAGAGATTGAAGGTGTAGTTGAAACTCTAACCCAACTATCAAAGTACGTCCGTATGGCCATCGTGACGACTTCTAAACGTGCGGATTTTCAACTTATTCATGAAAAGCGCCAGATTAGACAATTGATGGAATTCGTCCTTGTTCGCGAGGACTACGAGCGCACCAAGCCGCACCCGGAACCATACTTGACAGGCCTGAAGCGCTTCGGAGCTACCAAAGAAGAGACCCTGGTCGTAGAGGATTCAAACAGAGGGTTGAACTCAGCCGTGGCGGCTGGTATCGACTGTGCTATTGTCCATAATGACTTCACAAAAACACATGACTTCTCACTGGCTAGCTATCGAATCAAGACTCTGATTGAACTAAAGGACATTATCCTGAATAATGTGACCTGAGAGAGCATATGCCAGCGTGTCGCGGAAAACTCAATGCATGCGTTTTCCCCATCTTTTCTAGGCAAATGCTCCAGTTATGCTATAATAGTCAGAAAATAGTAGAACGAGTAGCTTTTTGATTTAGAAGTAAATGCTATAATAGTCAAGAAAGACGCATACAAGCTCTGAAAGACCCTTCAGAGAGGGATAAGTCAATTACTTCGAGATTTTGTTTGTTTGTCCTCATAAATATGATTATTATTACCGTTCCCAGTAAGGATTAGGATTAGTAACACATGTAGACGAATCCCTTCGGTAATCGAGGGGGTCTTTAGCATGCAATTCTGCTAAATTCACTCGTTGCCACTACGATCTGGAGCAGTAAGAATTGTTAATTTAAAATTATAATACTATTTGAAGCTGCTATTAAATTGAGGAGAGTCATATGAATAAATGGATCGTAAATTCCCGCCAAAGGTGTTTGGAACGGGGGATGGACCCTTCGGAAATACCAGCTCCGGGGTTTAAGTTATCAGAAATACAACTGCATGAAGAGAAGGACAAATATAGGGAGATCCTTGTTGTCACCAAATATTTTTCGAAAAAAATATTAGCGTTATTGTCAGGGACGCCTCATCTAATAGTTGTAAGCAATGACAATGGCTACCTTTTAGATACATATGGTGACAAAACTATGAAGTCGATGATAAATCAATTAGGCATCAAAGTCGGCATTAAGTTTGATGAAGAATATATGGGGACAAATGTAGTTGCTCTTGCACTTCAAGAACAAAAGCCTATTCAAATTATAGGCGCGGAACACTACCATACAATGTTGGAGAATGCTGCTTGTTACTGCGTCCCATTTCATTTCACAAATTACCACAGCCTCTCAGGTTCAATTTCAATCATGACTTCTGTCGAGCATCATAATCATACTTATTTAGCTCTGCTTGCAAATATGGTGGACTCTATTGAACGAGAATTGTCACTACGCCTTACAAATCATAATCAAAACCTCATACAGCAGCTTGTAGTGGATAATATGCGAAATGGTATCATTATGACAGATGAGAGAGGAATCATTACAGAATTTAATGCTTTCGCTGAAAAGATAACAGGAAGAAATCGACGGAGCGTTACAGGCACCCCGGTTTTTCCATTTGAACATTTTGGCAGCTATTTCTATCAAGCACTCAAATATCGTAAGCAGTGTGAAAATATCGAGCTCACTTTTCGTTATTCGTTAAATCAAGAAAATGTGTGTCTTTTTGATGTGCTGCCAATCTTAAATGAACGAGGTGAATTGCTTGGTGCATTCGCTCAGTTTCGTGACATTACAGAACGAGTAATCTTGGAGAAGCAAATCATTAACTCTGAAAAATTCTCAGCAATTGGGAAAATGGCAGCTGGATTAGCTCATGAGATTCGGAATCCATTAACCTCAATTATTGGCTTTTTCCAGCTCTTACAGCGATCTAATGATCAACAAAAATTTCAGAAATACGTTGGTTTAATTGATATCGAGCTTCAAAGTATGAAACAATTGGTCTCAGATTTTGTAGTCATGGCGAAGCCTAGTACGCCAGAGAGAAGAGCAATTGATATGAAAGAATTATTGACAGACACCATTCGCTTTATGAATAGTCAAGCCATTTTGAAAAACACATCAATTACAGCCAGTTACGATGATGAATTAACAGTAGCGATGATTGACCCTTCTCAGATTAAACAAGTATTAGTTAACCTACTTCAGAACGCAATTGAATCCATTGAAAAGAATGGATTTATTCAACTATGTACTGAGTTAGATACTGACAATCAAGAATTTAAAATCATCATTGAAGATAACGGAGTGGGAATGACGAAAGTAGAACTTGATCAGATATTGAATCCATTTTTTTCAACAAAAGAAAATGGTGTAGGCCTAGGATTATCAATTTGTTATCGTATTATTGAAAATCACAAAGGATATATGACAGCTACCTCTCGAAAAGGATTTGGAACAAGGTTCGAGGTTACTTTACCGCTTGTATAGGATAGAATCAACGAATCAGTTTTAAATAACTGAGCAGGTTACTATTTAGAACTAGAACCAAGTGGACATAGTGATTCTTCAACACATAGTAGCACAATAAACCGCCTCTTCAAGGGGGCGGTTTTCTTATCGTACAAATCAATATCAGGATTTAACCTAACCTAGATAAAAGAAGATCTTAACGCAATGTTTTCAAAGCCCCACTCCAAGCGAGGACTTGATCAAACATGGTGTTCGCAGCAGTCTCTTGACGCGGATTGGGCTTGAGCACGGTGAAGTTCTCAAAATCAGTAAAGAGGGACAGCGTTACTTGAGCACGTACGCCGGCAATATGCAATTCGGCTAAGATGAGCCTTAGGTTCTCAGCTGCACGCGCTCCACCAGTACCACCACCATAGCTGACGATCCCAGCAGCTTTATCTTTCCATTCATTGAATAGGAAATCGAGCGCATTCTTCAGCGCCGCTGGAACGGCATGGTTATACTCTGGCGTCACGAAAATGTATCCGTCGTAACCTTGAATTGCGTTTGACCAAGCAATGGTATGTTCTTTTGTATATTTCATCATCATAGGTGGATGAGGTTCATCATAAAGTGGTAAATTAAAATCTGCCAGATCGACGATCTCAAATAAGGCATCAGTGCGTTTACTTGCAACTTCGTGTACCCACTGAGCGACGACTTCGCCTCTACGTCCAGGTCGAGTGCTGCCGAGAATAATTCCGATTTTTAACATCGTTTTGGCCTCCAATAAATAAAGTGTATAGGAGTAGCATAACGGTCGAAGGAAACTGTCTGCAATTGAAAATACAATTATAATAAATGTTTCCCGTAAGGGGATCAATAAGAAACGTAAAAAGTTTACATAATATATGTTAAGGTAACTCAATTCATGAAAAATGACATTTTCGCGTCATACTCAGAAATACTTTTTGAAATTTGTATGAACATGGAAGAGGATGTATATGATTTATCATACAAGCTCCTATATAATTTAGTTGAAAACATTTAAATTAGATAAAAGAAGGGTGGTCGCTTTTCTTATGAATACATCCATATATTTTGTGATTTTTTCTGTTATTTTACTATTTGGTTTATTATCGACATTTATCATCGGTTTTTCTCGTAAAAATCGTGAAGGGGATCAGTCCTATTTTCAGAAAACAGGCACAAAGTGGGTTAGGCTTACTTCTTTCTACGTCATCTCGATCGCAGCAGGTTTATTAGCCTTGCTAGCCTTTATTCGATACACAATTGAATAGACGTAAATAGTAAAAAAATCTCCAACTAAGGAGATTTTTTTTATTTTGATACGGTAGTGGGGGTAAGTTAGGATTCAAGCAGGCAGCGATGGAAACGTGTTGATTTTAATAAAGTGAATCTGCAAGGATCCGAAAAATGCTTTCCCTTGATTGTAATGCAGCTCACATTTGTACCCATACTCGCAAGCGATGGCTTGTAGGGATTTAAACCCAGGGAGCGCTCTGACCATTGACGTGATTTGCTTCGTGATATGATTGGGTAGTTTCATAACCATCGTGGACGCAGTAATACCATCAACAACGGAGATAAAACTGGGGAACTCGGGTTTCTTCAGCAGTGAAGGGTTGATATGATCCTCAGCAATTTGTAAGATTTCTTTGTTCAAACGATTGAGGTTTAAGGTCATGTTTTTATAAAAGTAGATGCCAAATCCAATTTTATTCGTCAAAGGGTTTAACCGTTTCTTCCATTTTAGTACATTGGCTTCCCAATATGACTCCAGTTGTTCGCTAATTCTAGTCCAGTTTAATCGTGATGTGAGAAAATTTTTCATTCATGTACTCCTTAAACAGTTAAATTTCTTTCTTAATTAAGACGTTGGAATAAGGTATATCGTTCATTTACGCCCAACTATCTATGCAAAATTTGGACAAAACCTTCAGCGGCTACGGATAATTTCATATCTCGACGAAGGGCTAACCCAATGCTGCGCGGTGGAAGTGGTTCTTCCAGTGTGAGTTCATAAAGAGTTCCTGATTGAAGCTCATCCTGCACGAATGATCGACTTATGAAGGCAACCCCGTAACCTAACCTCGCGAACTCCGCTAAGAGATCAATATTGCCTAATTCAATATCTGGATTCACCGCGAACCCTTGCGCTGCAAACCATTTTTCAATAGACACTCTAGTACTGCTCCCTGGAGATAAAAAGATTAAAGGTAGCTCCGCGAGTTCCTTCGTTGAGAGAGGATGGTTCGTCCATTCTCGGAAATCTTCCCCAACCACAAAACAATCCTCCAACACTGCTAGTGTGTGAATCGTCAACTCAGAATCTTCAATCGGCAGATGAACGATGGCACAGTCTATCTCACCTTCCTTCAAACGCTTCGTAATCTCACCCGTTTTTCCATGAGATAACCGAATCCGTATACCTGGATATTGTTGATGATACGCATTCAACTGAGGCAAGAGGAGGTGCTTAATCAATGAATCACTTGCCCCGATCCGAATCTCACCTTGATGTAATTGTTTAAGATTGTGAAGATGCTTCTGTCCCGAATCCAACATAGCAAAGGATTGTTCCACATAGTCAAAGAGCGTACGTCCTTCTTCTGTGAGCTCAACGCCTTTCGATAGACGATGAAACAATTTAAGCCCGACCGCCTCTTCCATTTGCTTAATGGCGTAACTTACGGATGGTTGCGTTATATGAAGTTCTTGCGCTGCTTTCGTTAAATTACGGCATTTGGCCGTGTGTAAAAAAATCCGATACCATTCTAAATTGATCATCTGATATAGATCACCTCTATGACAAGATATGTATATTCCAATTTCATTTATTTCATAGTACTGATTATAATTGGCATATAGCAAAAACACAAAAGAGGTGGCGAAAATGGCAATGCATCAATGGGATTGGGAAGCGCGTTCTCCCTGGTCGACGAATAAGGGGATATCGGAAGTGCGAATTAGTCCACCTAAATCGCACGTAACAGGAACCATCCGAGTACCTGGTAGTAAAAGTCTGACGAACCGAGCGTTATTGATTGCCGCGCTAGCTGAGGGGAGATCACAGTTAGGTGGTATTTTGAAAAGCGATGATTCGTATTGGTGTATAGAAGCATTAACCAAACTAGGAGTGTCTGTCATCATCGAGGGAGAAACTGCTTATGTGGATGGTTGTGGGGGGAATTGGCCCAATTCGTCTGGTGAGCTATATATGGGGGCAGCAGGTACGGTTGCACGGTTCTTGCCAGCAGCTTTGGCTATCGGACGAGGGAAATGGACGATCAAAGGGAGTAAACGATTAAGTGAACGCCCACTTGCCCCCTTACTTTTGGCGCTTTCAGCGCTAGGAGCTTCGTTCAATTATTTGGAGGCTGAACATCGATTGCCTTGCGAACTGGATGCTACTGGTCTCAAAGGTGGCAACGTAAAATTGCCTGGATCAACGTCCAGTCAATTTATAAGTGGAGTTCTACTTGCCGCTCCCTATTCGGAAGCACCATTAACCATCCAGGTGGAGGGTGAAATTGTACAAAGGGATTATGTACAATTGACCATGGACATGATGGCTGAATTTGGTATCACACCGATGGTTTCAGATGACGGACAATCGATTAGTGTTCCTTCAGGGACGTATCAAGCACAGACGTTGCAACTTGAACCAGATGTCTCTACCTGTTGTTATTTCTGGGCCTTAGCTGCCTTAACATCAGGCTGTGTACGGATCGAAGGTATTGACGCACGAAGCACGAGTCAACCTGATATAGAGATGCTAGATGTATTAGAGCGTATGGGGTGTTCCGTTCAACGCGGCGAGAATTTTGTTGAAGTACAGGGTACACAACAGCTCAAAGGTGGTTTTACACGAAGTATGAAGAAATGGTCCGATCAAACATTGACGATCGCTGCTATGGCTCCTTTTGCGGATGGACCTATTAGGCTCATCGATGCGGCTCATATTCGACATCATGAATGCGATCGTATTGCTGCTATGTGTAGTGAACTCGGCAAGCTTGGCATCCGTGTGGAGGAACATGAAGATGGTTTAACGATCTATCCTGGGCAACCTTTGGCTGCTTTGGTAGATTCGCATGACGATCATCGGATGGCTATGGCTTTGTCTCTAATCGGGCTAAGAGCGGAGAATATCCGTATTGCAGATCCAGGGTGTGTATCCAAGACATGTCCAGGTTATTTTGAACAATTATCTACGTTAGGTGTAGAAGTTACTTACTAAATAGGAGGTTTACAATCATATGGCAGGGAATACTTTCGGTGAAATTTTCAAAATTACAACTTTCGGAGAATCACATGGAGCCGCGGTAGGCGTCATTGTGGATGGTGTAACGCCAGGCATCGAGATCGATGAAGCCTATATTCAGAAACAGATGGATCGAAGAAAGCCCGGTCAATCCTCGGTGACCTCCCCACGCAAAGAATACGATATCATTCATATCTTGTCAGGTGTTTTTGAAGGGAAAACGACGGGTACGCCGCTTTTCGTCAATCTCTATAATCAAGATATGAAGCCGGAAGCTTATAATGATATCCAGAACTCTTTTCGACCTGGCCATGCGGACTTCACGTATCTGCAGAAATATGGAATCCGTGATTATCGCGGAAGTGGGCGTGCTTCGGGCAGAGAAACAGCGGGCAGGGTAGCAGGTGGTGCAATTGCGCGTAAGCTGCTTGAACATAGAGGTGTACAAGTGTTGGCGTACACCCTTGAAATCGGTGGAATTCCATGTCAGACCTTCGATGAAGATGCGATTGAACGCAATGCGGTACGTGCATGTGATCCGATTGCTGGAGCTAAAATGATAGAAAAAATTGAGGAATTAGCTGCGATTGGTGATAGTTGTGGAGGCATCGTAGAATGCCGTATTCGTGGTGTTATGCCTGGTCTTGGTGAGCCTGTATTCGATAAATTGGATGCTGAATTGGCGAAAGCGATGCTCTCTATAGGTGCTGTTAAGGGGATTGAATTTGGTGCGGGGTTCTCAGCTGCCTCCATGTTAGGCAGTGAGCATAATGATGAAATGAACAATGACGGATTTCTCAGTAATCATTCCGGAGGAATTCTAGGCGGGATTAGTACGGGACAAGAAATTATATTCCGAATTAGCGTTAAGCCGACTTCTTCCATCTCTGTTGCTCAGAAGACGCTAAATGTGAATGGGGAGGAACAAGAAATTCGAACAATAGGTCGACATGATCCATGTATTTGCCCACGAATTGTACCCGTGGTTGAAGCGATGGCGTGCTTAGTATTAGAAGATTTGTATAAACGACAAGCAGCTAATCTTGGATAAATAAAAGGAAAAGCAGGCCCATTCAAGAATGGGTCTGCTTTTTTGAATTTTACTTCTTTAACCTCTCGGCAGCTTTAACCGCTTGATTTGTGATTTCTGTTGCTTCTGCAAGGGTAATGCCATCCTGCGGATGGAAAGTACCATCTGCTTGCAGCTCGACGATATCTAATGCAAGCGCGGTTTGAATTGCGCCAACATTGGATAAGTCAATTTTGTCATTATCTTTGATATCGACAGGATTTAGTTTAATCATCGGTAATTTCTCACTGGTTTGGAACGTGTGAACGAGAAGATAGGTGAACGATTCGCGTGTCACTTTGGCATCTGGATCAATCTTGATTTGGATATCCGTACCCAATTTACCAAGTGCATCCGTGATAAGTTGAACACCTTGTGTTGCTGAGATAGGGTCATTGTTTGTGACCGGGGTTTGATGAGTTTTCAAATAATCAAGGGCTTGAAATACTTCCTCGGCAGCCTCAGCACGTGTAATTTCATCTTTAGGATTGAATGTACCATCGGTATTCAATTTGATGATCCCGTATTTAAGTCCACGTTGGATCGATCCCGAATAATCAACGGTTATTTGATCACCATCTTTAATATCGACGACAACTGGGTTAATCAAAGGGAGTTTCTTACTCAATTCCATTGCACGAACGAGCTGATGTGTGAACTCTTCGCGTGTTATTTTTTTGGCAGGATTGAGATCTTTGGGAAGTTCAACATTGTTGACAGCTGCAACGATAAGTGCCTGAGCGTACCAAGCGTCATTGGAAGCATTCGCAAAATAATCAGTTGCTTTCGGCTCTTTCACGAAGTTGACTAAATCTAAATTAAGTCCTAGTGCATTCACTAGTAGTTGTACGGATTGGGCTGCCGTAAGTTTTTCTTGTGGAGCAAATAATGTTGAAGTAATTCCGCCAACAATACCACTTTGTTGTAGGGCAATAATTTTATCTTTTGACGCAAGATTGTTTAGGTCAGTGAATGAGCTAGTAGCTGCAAAGCTTTGGCCGACCAAAGATAGGGATAGCAATGCAGTTGCTGCAGTTAGCGTAAAGGTTTTGATTGTTTTTTTCATTTTGTTTCACCTCATATGTTTTTTTGTGTTTCAGAAACATAAACGGCACTGTTGATAAAAAGGTTGCATCTACACTTAAATAAGTTACTATCTTTTAAAAGGTTGGTTGAGAGAATAATAAAATGAATAGAAAAAGGCCGCAAATTAGCAGCCTTTGGGGTCATTACTTATTGCACATTTTCTAATGCAGCATGGAGTTGTTGAATGCCAGGGAAAATTTCATGGAAATAAGGCCTTGCAAAGCTTAAGCGGATCCACCCTTTACTGGACCCATACACAGTGCCCGGTACAAAGATAACGCCTCTCTTGGTGGAGTCTTCGAGCCATTTAAATTCATCAACTTCACGATTGATTCTACACCAAAGCGTAAGCCCGCCTTGAGGTATGGAATATGAAATCGTATCTCCCATGATTTCAGTTAGTCCTCGAATGAGTTCATTTCTTTTCTTTGCTAATTCTGTACGTAAGATAGGAATGTGATTATCAAGATGACCTTCCTTAATAAAATGATTGGCAAGCCACTGCGGAATGCTGCTCAAGCCGAAATCCATCTGTTGTCTAGCATCGGATAAGCGACTAATGACGGATTGTGGCGCAATTAACCAACCAATTCGTAAGCCAGATGTGGCTGTTTTGGATAGGGATCCGATATATAAGACATTGTTATTCTTATCTAATGATTTCAAAGTAGGAGGTGGGTGTCCATCGAAGGCTGTTAATGAAAAGGTATCATCTTCAACTATAGGTATGCCGAGCTCCGATGCAATTTCAAGCAATCGAATTTTTCGATCGGTTGGCATTACACTACCCGTTGGATTTTGGAAATTAGGGTTAACAAATAACATGCGGATTTTGTGCTTGCGATATAACGCTATCACTTCTTCGGGGTTTATCCCGTGTTCATCCATGGGTAATCGGAATAATCGAAGACCAGCTGATTGAAACATGGGCAGCGAATAACAGTAAGAAGGGTCTTCAATCGCAACTGCGTCTCCCGGATTTAGTAAACACTGTAAAATTAAATATATAGACTGTTGGGAACCAGATGAAATTAATATAGATGAGTATGTCGTATGAATGCCAAGATGCTGAGCAAGAAATGAAACAAGCGTTTCTCTAAGCTGTGCGCACCCCTGAGGGTTATCGTAACCGAGTTGTTCATAGAAAGGACGCTTTTGTAACAGTTCACGGACGATATCTTGCGGATATAGATCCGGTGACAACTGACCGCTTGCAAAGTCGATAAGCCCCTTTTTGTGAAGTAATTCCTCGCGAATACGGCGTACGAATGGTTGATTGGGGAGAAAATTCCCACCTTCTACGTACTCTTTCCAGTTAGGAGTTTGGTTAGTCGCGTTCTCCTCATTGAGATTGGAAACAATTGTACCGTTGCCTTTACTACTTACCAGTATGCCAGTAGCACGAAGTTCTTCGTATGCAGCAACAACAGTACTTCGGTTAACTCGCAGTACGGCGGCCAATTTTCGTTCGGAAGGAAGTGTACTCCCAGGTGGGAACTCTCCAAATGCTATGCGGTGTTCCATGTAATCTGCAATTTGTTGATAGATAGGCGTTTTGCTTGATCGATCCGGCTTCCACATAAAATATACCAACTTTTATCAAATTTTTGTCATAACTATCCAAAGTTACGTTAAATGTGCAACGATAAAATACAAAAAAAAACACCCAGCGTTCTATAGTTGGGTTGTCGTTTTTTACTATTTTTCACACACTTGGCAACTATTCTTTGTAATTTTTAAGTATCATATCATATATGTTATTCGCTTGTGTATGCTTATTAAGTAAAATTTTATTATTAAGTTATTAAAACGAAGTGAAGAATAGATTAGATTTCTGTGGTGAAGTTGGATGGTTTGTTTTCTTGTTGAGTGGATGGTTACATCGAGATCAATTGTAGTTATTATGAGGAATGTGTGCCTATGTCATTTTATCGTATAATCTTGCATGCCATGAGGAGTTTCACAGATGAGAACTATGAATTCACGAACTATGATTGAAGTAAATTCAAGGAATAGGATCCTTCAAATAAAAAACGACATTTTGTCATTATTTGCATCCGGGGAGTCTTTATCTACGATATTAAGAGCCATCGATAAGACGAAACGAGCCATATCTATACCCAACAAACGCAGTCATTCCTTAAAGTCCTCCATGCAAGTCAAGATAAATCAGCATGAACAACTAGAGATTAATGAGACGTTAAGAGAACTGAAAGCTTATGCGATCCAACGAAACGAAGAGAAAAAGAAATTATTAGCTTTAGTTTATCATGATTCCTTAACGGGCTTACGAAACAGAAGATATTTTAAAGAAAAATTAACCGCTATGATCCAAAAACATCAAAAACAAGATATCAAACTAGGATTGATGTTTATTGATTTAGACCATTTCAAATGGATTAATGATTCACTTGGCCATGAAGCTGGAGATCGCTTGCTCGTTCAGATAGCCCAACGAATTAATACAAGCGTAGGCCAATATGGCACTGTCGCTCGCTTAGGAGGCGACGAATTCACAGTCATTTTAGAAGAGATTCATTCGAGTGGTCAAATGGTCGGTGTGGCTGAACGAATTATTGAAGCGTTTAAAGAGCCGGTATGGCTAGACAAGCATGAAATAAGAGTAACGATGAGCGCTGGTATAAGTGTATTCCCAGATCATGGTATGACTGCGAGCATGCTTATGAAAAGAGCGGATAAAGCAATGTATCATGCGAAGCAGGAAGGCAGAAATCAATTCGTTATTTATCAATCTTCCTTCGATGAGGGTGAATATAAACGATTTGTGTTTAAATCACAGTTTGTAAAAGCACTTGCGGGTCGTCAGTTCTTCTTGGAGTATCAACCACGAGTTGAACTGGATGGCGGTGAAATTAAGAGTCTCGAAGCATTGGTACGTTGGAACCATCCTGATCATGGGATTGTTGGACCAATGGAATTTATTTCGCTTGCAGAAGAAACTGGGTTTATTGTGCCATTAGGTGAATGGGTCTTTCGGGAAGCTTGCAGGCAAATTAAAGAATGGCAACAAAAAGGTTTACCTCCAGTTAGAGTTGCTATAAACGTGTCTGCAAAGCAGTTTCTTCAAGCTTCATTCGTGAATAGAATTAAGGAAATCCTTAGTGAGAACGAGATTAAACCTAAATTTATTGAAATTGAGATTACAGAAAGTGCACTTATGAAAGATGAACAACCTATCGTCAATGCTTTGAAAGAGATTAAGGAAATGGGCATTTTTCTATCCATTGATGACTTTGGAACAGGATATTCTTCTTTGCAGTATCTCAAAACTTTTAAATTGGATGCTTTAAAAATAGATCGAAGTTTCATCAAAGATTTGCCTCAGGATAAAGCATTAACGAAGATGATTATCTCATTGGCACGAAAATTAAAGTTGAAAGTTATTGCTGAGGGCGTAGAAACACATGAACAGCATACTTGGTTATTGCATAGTGGCTGTCATCAAGCTCAAGGCTATCTATACAGTAAGCCACTTGGAGCGTCGGATATCGAATACATATTGAACGAATGAGGGAAAGTTACATGAGTAGTTTAAGGCTATTACAAGATCATTATTCTGAGGAAGTTGTTGAGCTCATCCTATCATTTCAACATAATGAGTTCACCGTAAATCGAATGAATGATGAAGTGCCTGACAACTTAGATTATCAAACGCGAAATGTCTATGATGGAAGAAATCTTTGGGTTACTTTGAAAGTGAAAAAACGGGGAAATACGGTAGAGCAGCTAAATACGCACGATATCTTTCATGTAAAAAAGTTATTTATATATATTGAAAATCAAGGGATTGAACTCTCTTTTAAACAAGAAGTATTTGATGTAATTCTTGAGTATGCATGGCAGCAAGGAGCTACAACCATTTACTTAGACACGCCTTCCATTGCAAAAAAGTCCTTACATTTTTTTGAGAAAAATGGGTTGATCGCGATAACCAAACATGATTTACCGATTCGTTATGATTACCCTGATCGAAATTCTTTATTTCATCGGCTTGATTTCATTTCGTGAATATAAACCACAACAGAAACGTAATAGGGATCGTCTGACTGTTCGACAGTTGGCGATCCTTATTGTCATTTTCATTGGCTTATACGTATATTTTTGATTCAAGTTATTAATGATAACGATAGAATATCGAATATTGATAATTTTCATCAATTATTCAATAATCAAGCTGTAAGAAGCGAGTGAGGATTAAGAAAGAGTGTTTCGATCGACTTATCTATTAATAGGTAAACTAAGATATGAAATGGAGGATGATCTTATGCTATACGAGTTGCGGATATATGATATTGTACCTGGTCGCATGGAAGCGATCCTAGCTCGGTTTCGGGATAACACAATAGCCATTCTAGCTAAACATAATATGAAGACAACGAATTTTTGGGTAGACGCGGACGTATCAAAAAATCGTCTCTATTACGTACTTGAACATGAGAACGCAGATTCACGCGAACGAAACTTTGATGCTTTTCTGCATGATCCAGAATGGCTGGATCTTCAGTATAGAACCGAATTAGATGGGCCTCTGTACGAGAAAATAGAGAGTATCTTTATGAACGATGTGATACATGACGTAAAGAGCTCATAATTCATCGAGAAAGGTGGAAAAACCATGGAAACAGTTCAGTACGACATTGAATTAGATAATGCTATTTTATTCGGGCAATTTATCATGGTCATGAAGGAAGGAAGAATTGTTGGAGGCGGTATGATTGACACATGGAATGAAAATGAAGTCAAAGTGGGTGACAAATGGTATTTACGTAAAACATGTACTTTTATTGTGTCACCTGCGCCTCAAACCGCTATTTATTACTAATTATGTTAGGAGCCGCATCGAAGCGGCTTCTTTTTTTTTTTAATTTTGAACGAAATCTAAGCTAGTATCGCACTTTCTTCAGCTAACTTCAATTTAACAATATGATTTGATAATAAGTCGATAAATAACCGGGCAGCCTGGCTTAAATACTTATCTTTATGATGGATAATACCAATTTCCCTTTGCAGCGTTGGATTTACGATTTTAATAGCTGTTAATTGTTTATCGTTGTACATATTCAAGTAAGTTTTGGATAGCGCGGTCACGCCGGCACCTTGTTTTACAAGCCCAATAATCGTTTCAATCGCGGTTGTCTCGATAATCGGCTCCATATGTATGCCACAGACTGTGCTGTTTAAATCGATAATTTGACGGCATTTATGCGATTGGGGGAAGAGGATAAGCGGGTACCTGCTGATTTCGTCAAAGTTAATGCTTACACGGTCGGCCAAAGCGTGGTCTCTAGAAACAGCCAAATAGATATCTTCTTTGTACAATGGAATTTTGCGAATACGTTCATCTTCGACAGGGAAAATCGTTATGGCCAAATCAATTTGATTCTGTATGACTCGCTCCACAATATCGTCAAGATTTAGAATTTTAATTTGTACTTCGGGATAAATGTGATGGAAATCGAGCAATAAAGATGAAACAAGCTGCGTTAACTCACCAGGAAGTGCACCAATGGATAACGTTCCGCGGTTAACCTTCTGAAGCTCCAAAATCTGTACTTTGACATTATTTAAGGAAGTAAAAATCACTTTGCACTCATGTAATAATATTTTACCGGCTTCGGTAATTGCAATCTTTTTACCGATTCGATCAAATAATGGAACACCTAACTCATCCTCTAGCGATTTAATTTGATGACTCAGCGTCGGCTGACTCATGCCCAGTTTCTCTGAAGCCCTTGTAAAATGCAACTCTTCACAGATGGCAATAAAGTATTCAAGTTGTCGAAACTCCATGGGTATACCTCACTTTTGTATGGTTATTGACAAATAGTAGTATGTATTTCGTGAAAAGTAAATGCGTGGCAACAATCCTTTAAACTTATACTTTATCATAAACGCCTTCTATTTATGTAAAAACGAAGTGGAGTCAATCATCCATATTATTAATGATAACGATAGAACATCAAGTATTGATACTTTTCATCAATTATTTGATAATGATACTTATGTTGATAAAACAACTACCTTTTAATAGGTAAAATAGGGGAGCGCTAAGAGTTTATAAGGAAAAGAGGAGAAATTATTATGATTCTTATAACTGGAGCAAACGTTAAAACGGGTCGTGCAATTATTAAGGCTTTACTATCTAAAGGGGAGCGGATAAGGGCTTTTGTTCATAAAACCGAACACATTCAGGAAATTGAATCCTTAGGTGAGATGGAAGTAGTTCTAGGAGACATGATGGATCAAAACGCTGTAAATGAAGCTTTAGTTGGAATTAGGGCTGTATACCACATTTGTTCAGCTATGAATCCCAATGAAGTTCAAATAGGACAAGTGATGTTAAATGCAGCTCGCTTAGCCGAAGTAGAACATTTCGTATTCCATTCCGTATTACATCCCGTTATTCAGGAAATGCCTCATCATCAGAAGAAACTCATGGTTGAGGAGCTTCTAGTGAACTCAGGTATTCCCTATACGATTATTCAGCCTGGAGTATTGATGCAGAATCTACTCGAGTCTTGGAAGCTGCTTAGTGAAAGAGGTATCTTTCAACAAAAGTATTTTACTACGCAAGAAACACGCATAAGTATGGTTGACTTAGAAGACGTAGCCGAGGCAGCTTCAATCATTCTTACTGGTTCAGGATTTACAGGGGCTACATATGAATTTTGCGGACCTGAAAATTTATCTTTGTCAGATATGATAGCAGCTATGGAACAGCGTTTAGGCCATGAGATCAAAGTTGAAACGCCTCAAGACGAAACGTTCTCGGCACGATTAAAAAAGCTTGAATTAGGAGACTATCAAGTAAACACACGAGTAAAGATGTTTCAACATTATAATGAACATGGATCTATCGGTAATTCGAATGTTTTAACGTGGATATTGGGTCGAAAGCCAAATGATTTTTCATCTTTCATTTTTAGAACATTGAAAAGCAAGAATTAATACTGGAAGAAAGCAAAGCCAGACGGCTTTTGTCAAAGCAATCGTATAAAAGGGTAAGACGACTATAAAAATGATAGAAAGTAGTGACAATCAACTATGCAAACCATAACTGCCGTACCTAAACAAAAAAGCATCGGTTCTGTACAATTTTTACCCGTTAATCTATTTGCGTCGGTTATGGGAATTTCCGGTCTGTCATTGGCTTGGAGACAAGCAAGTAAGTTATTCGGTACTTCACTTGTAATCGCAGATATCATTGGAATTGCCGCGGTGCTCATTTTTATCATATTAAGCTTAGGATATATGTCTAAGTGGATTCTCTACCCGCAAAAAGTCAAAGATGAATTTAAGCATCCCATCATAGGAAATTTCTTTGGTACGATCACGATTGCCATTTTATTGCTGTCATCCGTGGTTGGGAATTACAGTGAATTGACTGGTCAAGTGCTCTGGATCATCGGAACTGTAACGACATTAGTGCTTAGTTTTATCATCGTTACACGTTTGTTAGACGGGAATCATGAGCATGGTCATGCGGTACCAGCTTGGCTCATTCCTGGGGTAGGAACACTAGATATTGCGGTTGCAGGTGGGAGTATGCCGTTTGCCTGGGCACATGAAGTTAATCTGCTTTCTCTAGCGATTGGCGGAATTGTAGCTTTAGTATTCCTTACTATGATCCTATCCAGATTGATACATCATGCTCCCATGCATGCAGGGTTAACGCCATCTATGCTTATCATGATTGGGCCGTTTGAGGTTGGATTTCTTGGCTATATTAATTTTGAGCATCGAATTGATCAGTTTGCTTCGATCTTGTTTTACTTTGGTCTGTTCTTGTTTATTGTGTTGTTCTTCAAAGTATTTAAAAAATCAATCCCGTTCGGTGCTTCCTGGTGGGGTGTAAGCTTTCCATTGGCTGCACTCAGCAACGCTGCTTTGCAATATGCGATGTTTGTAAATTCGTGGCCGCTAATTACCATTGCTGCGATCATTCTTGTTTTGATGAACATCGTATTGGTCGTTCTCTTTGTTCGAACAATAAAGGCGTTATTTAATGGCAATCTGCTTAAAGGGTGATAATAGAGAGCTATTCTTCAGATACTACTAGTGTAATTCTGGTGCCCTTACTTTAATAAACACAAATATTAAATACGAAATGGAGCAATCACAATGAAAACTTTAGTCATCGTTACTCACCCGAACATTGAAGGATCCACATGGAATAAAGCATGGGTAGAGGAATTACAAAAGCATAATGAGTTCACCATACACCAGTTATATCAAACGTATCCTGATGAAAAGATCGATGTGGCTAAGGAGCAGCAGTTGCTGGAGTCGCATGATCGAATCATTTTCCAATACCCGTTTTACTGGTACAGCACGCCACCGCTACTCAAAAAATGGTTTGATCAAGTCTTACAATATGGATGGGCTTATGGACCAGATGGTTCGAAAACAAAAGGCAAAGAAATAGGGGTTGCCATTTCAACCTACGGTACGGAAGCGTCGTATCAATCAAGCGGCTCTAATCAGTTTACACTGCAAGAATTGCTGAGACCTATTGAAGCACTTGCTAACTTCATAAGTGCTACTTATTTGCCGCATTTCTCATTAAACGATTCGACGAACGTGACAGATGAGCGTATAGCTAAGAGTAGCAAGGACTACCTTCATCATATTAAAACTGTCAAATCAGCCGTTGTTCATTCATGAATAATGTAGTCATATAAACACTGGAAAATCAAAAAACAGTCCAATGATGTTCAATTAATCTTTGGACTGTTCTTTATTATAAGAACGGCTCTTGTCATAGAAAAGAAGCATTATGATAATAGAAAACCCGATATTGATCGTATACATATTGATTTACTATAATTAAATTGCGCACAAAACGAAGGCGAAGAGGTATCCAGCTATGAACGATTTCATTGTAAAAAAAATAACGAATAGTTCAATGAGGAAGTCATTATTTCACTTTACAAGGGCACGAAATTTACCATCTATTTTACATCTGGATGCTTTGTATTCTTGTAATCAGGTAAATCCTCAGTTATCTGATGCAAGGAGAGAAGCGAGGAGAGAAATTCAATTTCATGGACATCTGTTTGTAGCAAATGCGCATTTAAAGATTGCCGATCAAGTAATGGATGCAAATACCACTCATCTAGCATTTCACCAGTATGTGGATAAGCACGTATTTTTCTGGCCGACCCAACGAGATTGTAAGAAGATGCTAGCGATTTACTCAAAAAGAGAACCCAATGAGGCTTTCGCTATTCTTCAGTTCGATGCGTATTCTTTGATGACTGACTTTTATGACAGGATAAAGTTAACAAAGTATGATTCTGGAAGTTCACCACGCTATCCAACTCGGACTTCATATAAAAAAAGCTTGCAAATGTTTTTACCAATAGACCAATTTGAGGTTGTGCAGCGAAATGATGTGCCTTCAAAACCATCGGAGATACGTGAAGTTCTTGTAGAAGGAAAAGTAACGAATCTGAGTCGCTATTTACAAACCGTGTATTGCGATCATCGTAGTGAGATGAATGACAATTGGAAGGAGCATGCACAATCTTTACAGGGATTTTAAATGGAAGGTACGAAAAGGAGGGCGAAAGAAATGATTTGGAATACGTTAAAATCGAGAGGTTTTTTATCAGGATACATGTTAGTTATTCTCATGCTAGTCGGTTCAGTAAGTCTACAAGAAAAGGAAATTCTCTTCCCAGAAATTGCTGGTATGGCCATGGGGGTGATGGTGTTTCCTGTTCCACATTGGATAAAGAAACCCCTTCATCTGTGGCTTTCCCCAACTATAGCTGCATTCTTGGGAACTTCCTTAAATGGGCTGTCTTTAACGCCTCTGTCCAAACTTTGGCTAGGTTTTGTCATTATCGTCATTCTCATGCACCTATTTCGCGTTAATTTTGGACCAACAATTCCAGCTGCCTTGCTGCCGATCTTTTTAGGTTTGCATGATTATGTTTTTGCGATTACAACGGCTGTGTTTACTTTTGTGATTATGATAGCCGCTTTTAAAGTAAGGAAACCAGAACAGTTAACGACAGCTGGTCCTCCGCAGCATTTTCGGAAAATAACGGATACGGTTATCATTAGCATCATTTTATGTGCTTGGATCGGACTAGCCTTCGCAACAAATGTAGAGGTTATCGTGGTTCCACCTGTGTTTGCCCTCATATTCGAGATTTTTCATACAGAGAAATTTAATTGGAAATTGGTTCCATCTCGGTTAGCGGTGCTGACACTGACTGCTCTTTTTGCGGTTAGCGTTTATCATTTATTGCCCGGTTCAATCGTTTGGGTTGGCGTAATCAATATACTGATAACACTCATTCTCTGCATGTTGTTTAAAACACCTGTACCTGTTGCTTTCGGTGTCTCGTTAATGCCTCTGATCGTTCCAGCATGGGGGAGTTGGGGTTTCCCAGTAGGTGTTTTTGTCACCACAGGCGTATTGATGTGTGTGTCGGCAGGCTACCGTCAATTAAGAAATAAACAAGCAATACAACGCCTATCCGAGCGCAGCTAAAGTCATAAAACACGGTACCCCTTGGTATCGTGTTTTTATTATCAATTTGATCCGTACGATCGTCCTGGCTACGAACTGGAAGGATTATGCAACTATTACGAAATATGATCGTCTAATATTTATACAGATATTGGAATTATCTGATTAAAACGGTAGGGGCCACGTTATGTATAGATTCGTTAAAATTATCACCGCTGTCTTAGTATTTGTATCCATCTATTACATTTCCTTAAAGATTACACGATTTGTTGTATTAGATAATCTAAATGCTCGAATGCCAATCCAAAGTTTATTAGAACTGCTTGCTTTATTTTGCCTTGCAATTAGTTCTCTTATTTTAACGGTAAAATTACTAAGTTATCTTTCTCATCGGAAATAGGATTGATTAATAAGCAGGCCGTCGTGAGGTCTGTATGATGAAATGGGGGGGGGGGGATTAAATGAAGAAGTCCATTGCAATTGTATTCTTTGTTCTGGTCGTTGTAGGTTGCGAAAAGCAAACGATTACAGATGTAAATACGCAAGAGACACCACAGACAGTTGTCATGTCTCAAGACTATATCGCGATTGAACATAATAATGATGGAATGGCGCGGAGGAACTTAGAATACATCTCGAAAGACAAAGGGAAGATCGCTGTTGATCCGAACTACTTCGATCATAACGATTATAGTCGGGGCGATGTGATTTACTATCAAACCCCAAAAATCGATCAGAGCAAGTACCCACATCTAAATCCATCTGAGTATAATATTGCAAGGGTAATAGCACTTTCAGGCGAAGAAATTGAAATTAAAAAAGGCAAAGTGTATATAAATGATAAAAGATTAGACACCTTCTATGGTGAGGCTCTTAGTTGGGGACTCGAAGAAGATGAATATTTTAAAACTTTGAATAAACCTGGTTCAGCTCAATGTAATGAATCATGCCAGAATACCATGAAAGAATACTTTAATATGGACATGGGAAAGGTTAAAGTGCCCGAAGGCCATCTCTTTGTTATGGGGGATACGTGGTGGCGAAGCGTTGACAGTCAGATCTATGGACCTTTGCCAATCACTGCTAGTAAGGGAAAGGTATTAGGATATGCTGGTAAGTCTGAACGATAATGAATACATCAGGGAGCAGATTGCCACATGGCATTTGCTCCCTGATGCGTTGTGGTTAAGCTTTAGGACGCGTTCTGCATGCTGGCCGCGACGGCACGCTGTGCTCTATCTGCCGGCAAGAGCAAGATCAAGACCGCTAATAGAGAAGCCGTCAGGAAAACGGCTGAACCTACAAGCGAGACGGAGATCGCATGGGTAAAAGACGTAACAGAAGGAACTGCCTGTCGGTTTACGGCCTCGAAGACGGCGATCAGAACCGCGAGTCCAAGGGACGCACCGGTCTGATGAGCAACGTTGACGAGCCCTGACGCCGCTCCTGCATCCTTGGCGTCCACACCGGACAATCCAAGTGTCGTAAAGGGTTGGAAGATCATCCCGGCACCGCCCCCCATAACGATTAAAGGGAAAAACACATGTGAAAGATAGCTAGAATCAGCTGAAAGGAAGCTCAGCCAGCTTGTTCCAGTGATCGCGATTATCAATCCGGCGATCAATACTTTCGTGTTTCCAAATCGGGCAACAAGCGAAGGCATGGCATACATCATCCCAAATTGAACGACCGTGAACGGCATAATCGCGAGTCCAGCTTCCAAAGAATTGAAATGAAGGACGTTTTGCAGAAATTGCGGAACGAAGAAAAAGATCGGATAATTTCCACACAAGAGAAACAACCTACCTAAATAGGCCCCGGATCGCGTGCGGCTTGCGAATAGGCGCAGTGGTGTAATCGGCTCTTTGGCCAGTGCTTCGATCCGCACAAAGGCCGCTAAGGAGATACCTCCGAGAGCAAGCGAGACCCATACCTGTGGCGTTTCCCATCCGCCAGACGCGGCTTGAACAAAGCCGAATGCTAGCGCCGTCATACCGATCACCGACGTCATAGCTCCCATAATATCCAATCGGCCTGTTTTAGACTCTGTCTCCTGCATATAACGAGGTACCATAAGTAGTAGAACGATGCCGATAGGCACATTGAGAAACATCCCGGCGCGCCAGGAGATCAGATCTGTCAGTAGTCCGCCGACGATTAGACCTACGCTGCCGCCGGCTCCGGATACAGCGCTGTAAACAGCGATCGCTTTCGAGCGTTCCCGAGCTGCCGAGAAGCTAACAGACAATAAGGCGAGAGCAGACGGCGTTGCAAGCGCTGCAGCCAATCCTTGCATAGCGCGAGCCACTAGCAGCAGTGACGCAGTCGGCGCCAATCCGGCCAGCACTGAGGCCAGGGAGAACAAAGCGATACCAGCGCTAAATGTTTTTCTTCTTCCTAGTATGTCTCCCGCCCGGGCTCCTATCAGGAGGAAGCCTCCGAACGCTAAAATATAAGCATTCTGCACCCAAGTCAAAGCCGCTGTCGATAGATGGAGTGTGCGGCCGATTTCAGGTAACGCAGTAACTAAAACGGAAGCGTCGAGTACCATCATTAGCTGACAGGCGACGATCATCGCCAAAATAATTCGTTTCGAATGTTCATTCAAGAGGAAGACCTCCCTTTCATGTTATAGCGTTATTATGACGCGATTCCAGATTGGGAAGTAGCTCGTTTCTGCTAATAAATTGCACAATCCTGCAAAAATAATATTTTTAATTTCGATAAACAAGTTGGCGTCCTTGGAGGAAGGGGGTATAATAGGAGTGGGAAAAGGAATGGAGGGATGTTCCTATGCAGACAAAATTGGAACAATTATTGCATATTGTTGATTCTCTTCAGCTTACAGAGGGTCGTACGGAGACGTCTATACCGTTTTTTTCACTGATTCGGCGTAACCGACCGACGGCGATCATCCCCGGTGTTCTAACACCATCATTTTGCCTAATTCTACAAGGGTCCAAGAAGCTTCATCTCGGTGAAGATACGGTGTATTATAGCGAGGGTGACTATTTGGTTTCGTTAATTGATATCCCGGCTTCCGGTCAAGTTGTCGGCGCTACGCGGCAATCACCGTATATCGGCTTGCGAATTGATATCACGACGGAAGAAATTGCTTCTGTCATGATGGATACCGGTATCCATGTGAAGCCGCTCGACGGAAAGCTGGGTCCGGGAGCCTACGTAGGTAAATCTGATGAGCACTTGCAGCTTTTATTCATCCGGCTATTGGAGCTGCGGAGCAAGTCAGAGGTGGAAATTCGCTTTCTGTCTTCATTAATCAAGCGCGAGATGATTTTCCGTTTACTAACAGGAGATTATGGACACTTGTTTGTTCAAAGGGCCTTCATGGACCAGCAGAACGAGGGGGTGAGTAGAGCCATTGAATGGATAAAGGAGAATTACAACAGGACATTTTCAATCGAAGAGGTAGCGAAATCCTCTAAAATGAGTGTCTCAGGACTTCACCATAAATTCAAAGCAGTCACGACGATTGCTCCTCTGCAATATCAGAAACAGCTCCGCCTTCAGGAAGCGAGGCGCCTCATGCTGAACGGATCCGTGAACGTGACATCCGCCGCCCTGGAAGTCGGATACGAGAGCCCGGCTCAATTCAGCCGTGAGTACCGCCGACTCTTTGGGCTTCCTCCACTGCAAGATATTAAAGCGTTTCATAGAAAACCCGTGCCGGAAGCGTTCGAGATTATGTAATCATAGTTCATCGGCGTAAGTCCGGTAACCTTATTACAAAAAGCGAGTAAAGTGAAAAGGACTTCAATTCACTAGAGTAAATTGGTTACAAGGGTCCAATATATCTAAGAAATATCGATTGATTTCTACATAATTTGCTAATTTTAAAAATTGTATCTACAATAAAGGAAGCGTGTAAATTAAATAATGGAGGCTTCCTATATGAGTATTGGATTCAAATCATGGTTGCAAAATTCAAAACAAGGCTTAACCGAACAGGTGAAAAAATTCAAGAACAAGGACTTTATGGATGCCGTAGTTGCCGGATGTGCTATTGTAGCCGCAGCGGATGGAACCATAGATTCCAATGAAAAACAAAAAATGGCTGGATACATGAGCCGCAGTGAAGAACTAAAAGTGTTTGATATGAGCGATGTTATTGCTCGATTCAATCACTATGTTGGAAACCTTGAGTTTGATGCCATGATTGGCAAACAAGAAGCACTAAAATCTATTGCCAAGTTCAAAGGTAAGCCTGAGATTGGACGAGTCATCGTTGGTGTATGCAGTGCAATCGGAGCTGCAGATGGAGATTTCGATGATAAAGAAAAAGCCGCGGTGCGTGACATATGTAATTCGCTTGGCTTAAATCCTAGTGAATTCAGTTTATAAGAACAAAACCAAAATAGAGAACACCAGAAAAGCCAGCAATCTCTTTTGCTGGCTTTTTGCGCACAATGTACACGATTAAAATTTTGCAACAACTGTTGTGTTTGCGACATGTATATTCCTATATGGATTAAGATCAGTTCTTTACACGCATTGTGGAATGCGGATAAGAACTGATCTTTGCCGATGTCGTTTACTTTTCATCCCTATCGTTATCATACGGTTCGCGATCTTCTTCGTAATACATGTGATATGGATACCTCCTGGAGCCTTTGATAGCTTCATTATAGTCGATGTTTATGAACGGAGAATCAACCGGAATATATTGAAATGTAAAATATATTAAGCAGCATTTTTCTTAGGCTCTGAGGGGTTTTGGGTTTCTCCCGCACTTACTATTTCTCTTCAATGTCTAATAATTTGTCAACCTTCCTCTAATACATAATTGATTATTTTCTTCAATTCTTATTCTAAATTCTTCTGTTTTATCCCTCGCAGATATAGTAACTCTCTTTCAATGATCGTTCAGTAAAAAGACTTCCAGACTTCCTGTCATTCGTTGCACCTGACGGGTTCGGGGGAAATCATTTGGGATAAGGTGGCGACTGCAACATTTTCTGGAGCGGAACGAGTAATAGAATTTGAAATTAAGGAAGTAGTTCAATTAAATAATGCTACTGAATTATGTTGGGAAGATGCAGAGATGTCACCATTTAATCCTAAGGACTGAGTCTGTCGAAGAACGCATGCAAAATAGATGATATCAAACCCTCTTTAAGAAAACAGGGGGCAAATGAGTCAGAATTTAGCCCTTGACAGTGCCTAGATGCTGTGCCAATAAATTATAATAAACCCCCGGAACAACAGAAGAAGCAATGACTACTTCACAAAATCCGTATTTTATACACAAGTTGATCCGGACTACTTATCGGCATTAACGATGCCATATCCTGGACTATGTAAACTTTTGCCTTAAACTGTTATCGTGGTTCCGAGTTACAAGGAATTTACACTGCATCCAGTTCCGTTTGTCAAGCAGCTTCGACAGCTGAGATCTCATGTCATGGCAGCGCAATTTACGAATATCGGTGTGTTGGCCAGAAAGCTTTATAGCCGTGAAGATCTCTTGCTGTGAAGATCTCTTGCTTCCTGCATATCGTCGACAAGTTGAACGACTTCGTGCTGAGTTCGATAGTCAAGTTGAGCTTACGATCGTGAAATTCCCTAATCTGCGTATCTCGAAGCTTCGGGATATCTCAGCGTCAGCTGAGGTTCGCGAACCTACCTTTTTAGTTTCTCTTCGATACCAATTACCCTCCCTCCTACCGCCGCTCCCCCCGACCTTACTAACAGGGGGGGTGCAAAAACCAAAACGGCCTCATTTTAGGGAAAAAAATACCCTATGCAAATAGACAAAAGCGCCCTAAAAAAGGAAGCTTTTTTTGTCTCCGAAAAAAAATAGGAGTGTCCTCCCTCTTTTCAATTTCGAAGAATGGTTATATTATGATTCTCATGGAAAATGTTCCATCAAATTTTCAGTAAATTGAAATCCGTATTTTATACATATATCGAAGGTGGTGTCAATTCGAAATAACGCAAAGGTCAAGCACGTGTATTGAATTTATATCACGATCGGCAGCCTTTCGTTGTTGTGTATTCAACAAACGTTACACCGTTAGTTGAGCCTTCAAATTCTAGGGCTTATAATAATTGCTTCTAATTACTCTCCCTCTGTTTTGAAATAAGAGTTCTGGGCTTTGCTCTGAATAAAATCAAGCCACAGATTAATAAAGTAACCCCTATTGTTTTTTGAATCGTAAAAGGGACCCTATCCAGTCCGAACCAGCCTGCGGAATCCCACCATAATGCACATAATAGCTGAGATGCCATGACGATCGAAATCGCGTAGCTTGGTCCCAACAGTTTCACTCCTTTTACTATCCAAGTTACGACGCCAATCCCCAGTAAACCACTAAACCAAAACCATGGTTGCATAGGTTTTAACGAAAAAAGCGCGACTCCGTCAATCATTAATCCCATACTAGTAGAAGCAAAGAATCCCATACCGAGCACAAGAGCCGTCGTAGAATGAGATCCCGCAGCTTCATTAACTTTATTGTTGAACATCGTTTGAACACTTATTAAGGAGCCTGCCGCCAAAGCCATCAAAATGCCCCATATCATGACTTCCTATCCCCATTCTCGTAAATATTTTGGCCAGCTACATCGGTTAGCCCCTTTCGATTTTTCACGATAAGTGTTCCTTTGCTCCGCTCAACCATTCCTGATTGACTGAATTCCTGAAGAACCCGGTTCAATTGTCGGTAACTCGTCCCGATTAGGTTCGCTGTATCTTTCAAATTCGCCATGCTTACGCCTGAATATGCCCCCTTCACGTCCTCCGTTGAAATAGACAGTAGATAACTGGCGAGCCTGACTTCTACTGGATATAGAAGATTATAACTAAGCGATATCGATTTTAGGTAGAATTTGTGGGTCACCATGTCAAGCAAAAATCGTAGAAACGATACATCATCTTCATATTGGCTTAACCAACGTTTATGAACGCTGATCGTCTCTACAGAGGACACAGTTGTTACTGTATTGAGATTTTCCTTCCCTCTCAAACATTCTATTTCCCCAATTACCCCCAACGGGATAGTAAAATTAATTAGTAATGTTTTTCCATCCGTTGAGGTTGTATACACTTTTACCTTTCCTTGCACAAGAAAATGTATATACTGGGGGTTCTTCGCCTTGGAGGCAAAGTGCTTCTTCCGATTCAAAACGAAATAGGGTTAGATGTTGTCGTAATCCCTCAGGCAAAGCATTTTCCAAGCCAAATTGACTGAGATATTGATTGATTCGATTCGTGTCCACGATCTCTTTCATAGCAATCGCCTCCTCCTTTATCAGGTATTCTATACATTATTATTTTAAACATAAGATCCCAATAACCATTAACCCGATACCGACCCATTGTGATGATCTCAAGCGAAGTGGGACTGAGCCGAACCAACCGATTTTCTCCAATACTAAGGTTACTGTGATTTGAGAAATCAGAACTGCCGATACAGTTAATGCTGCACCATTTCGGTGAAACGCCGTTATGTTACTAAACAGGATAAAAGCTGCAAAAGCTCCACCGAACAGGTATGCTGGCTTCACTTGTTTAAGATTCCTCCATGACTTATCCCCGACCAACCAAACGAGTATTAATGCTGCTACAAATCCAGTACCCTGAGTAAGAGCAGCTGCCTGCCATGTTCCGATTTTTTCGCCGATGGTCGCATTAGCCGCACCTTGTAAAGTCAGGAAAGCGCCGCCCAAACAAGCATATATGGCCCCTTTCATCTCCTATATTCCTCCCTTCATCTTCACGCTTTTTCAATTTAACGATAAGTCAAGGTTCGGTAAAGGACATATGTCCTATTTACCTATTCCACAGCTAAGCTACAATTCAATTTAATATCTACATCGAGAGGGTGGTATGTGTTAGCATGTGCTTGATAAAGAAATTTAACTAGACTACACCAGCACAAACATAAATGTTCAGTACGCCACTCACCGAGCTAATTTCAAGTATTTTTCGGGAAACATCTTTTTTTAAGAAGATTGATACAAACTGCCGTCTTGTGGTTCTATATATTTGATAATAGAGTAATGTGCTAAATCTTTCTTCAACTGAATTACAGCAGGCAAAGAACGTCCTGCATAGGTTGCCGTACCAGTTGATTTATTAAATCCACCGTAATAAGACCACATGTAGACACTGAGGACCCTATTTGTCTCACTCGTACCATATACTTTTTGGACCTCAAATTGCTTTCCTGTGGCACGAGATGAAGATGAGTAATTTTGAATGATGTAATTAGAAATCATCTCATCCATTTCTTCAGTAATGTTTCTATCTCCATCTTTAAGTTCTATTCCATTTCCGTTACAACCTGATAAAAATGCTACAACAAATAATAATAAAATATTAATTTTTAATATATTCCTCAAAATATTTACTGCCCGTCAGTGCAGCATTAAGAAGCCGTCCGTCGAAGTTTATTGTTTATCTCATTTACAGCAAATAGGCACGAGGCAACCAACATATTTTTCTTATTCGACGTTGAGTGTTCTCATATTCCTTAGTAGGAACTAAGCTAAATAATGTTGTAAATACTTCGTTGCAACTCCGATAAAACGGTTAATCCAGCGTTTCAATCGGCTGTGGTAACTGTTCACGTTCTTAATGTGGTAAAGTCATCTTCTGACGGTCGCGAGCGACCAGTACGCATATTTGGTCCTTGCTGATGTCTCGAAATTTAGCTTTGCCGCCGCGTTTACGGGACTTCCGTTCAGAGATGTTTTTTTTGCCTTTCTTAGAGTACAAGAAATTGGTCTCGTCCATTTCGACAATTCCTTGGAACTCTTCGGTTGGGATTTGCTTCAGAGCCGAAAGAATCTTATGCCGCCAGTGTAAAACAAGGTTACATGGGTAACCTCATCACCTAATAGTAACAGGCTCTTTTGACTCTATTTTTTCAAGATCCAATGTTTCGTGTTATGCTCTATCGGCGAACGATGCTCAATATATTGACAAGGGTATCAAAGTTATGGTGAATCCGATTATAACTAAACGAAACAAGGAGAATTGAGGATAATAGCCTTCCAATTGCCGATCAGCTTTACTCTATCAAAGGACTAGGCTTAATCTGTACTGCGGTAATTCTTTCAGGAGCTGGTGACCTAAGACCATACGCACATGGGCGTCAATTATTGCGTAAGCTGGCCTAAATTTAGCTGAAAGCACGTCAGGAAACGTAAGGGCCAGATTATTCTCTTTAAAAGAGGCGATGTAGCATTTGCGAAAATATCTATATTTAGCTACGGTCCTCATAATTCTCTTGTTCTAATTGTTTCATAGAAACGACGAACCAATTCTTTATAAGCTTAAATTGACATGATTATTTTCCCTCCTCCTTTTCTTTAGAAAGTGTAGGATTCGCCGTCATCTGGCACGAATACATTGGACAATATACCCTTTTCTTGAATATAACTTTTTAATTCTTTTCGAGATAATGTCCAGTGATTCACTGCCTCCATATGGCTCACAATGATTGTTGCACTAGGGGCAGACTTATACACTTCATAAATATCGTCTTTTCCCATAATAAGAGATCCGCCTTGAAGAAATTGGTTATCTCCACCATTTACAGCGATGACCTCAGGTTTGTGTATTTCTATTACTTCTTGGACTGCGTCATACCAGACCGTATCTCCAGCTACATATAACGTTTTTTCATTGTAGTGTTTGAAAACAATGCCACACACTAAACCAGCAAGTTTTATTATTTCTCCTCTTCCGTGTTGCCCTTTTGTTTTAATTAATTGGATCCCCTCGAAACTCGTATCTTCTTGTAGAACCTCAACATTTTGGAAACCAGCGTTTCTAGTTTCCGCGGCATCCTCTTCGTTTTGTACAAACATTTTGATGTCTTTAGACAAAACTTCTTTGGCAGCATCATCAAAGTGATCTAAATGTAGATGGGTTACAATGACTGCGTCGACATTTATAATATTCTCGATGGAGATCGGCAAACTTACTAATGGATTAAATTGATCTTGTCTTAACGAGTTTGGAAATGGTATGTAAGCCCCCTTCTTACCCAAAAACGGGTCAACCAAAAATTTCTTACCAGCATATTCTATAATTAAAGTAGCATTTCTAATTTGTGATACTTTCATTAACTTCATCTCCTTTTCTTTTATGTTTTAATTTTATATGATAAGGACTAGCTGTTACATAGATAAAATCAAGTCATTTGCAGGTTTGACTTGATTTTTGAAATTGATTTGTGAAAGGGCTTAACATGGGACTAAATACCTTCGGATTGGATAAAATATTGATTTCAACGTAAATAACATTTAACCAAGAGAAGGAATATTGAAAAATTATGCTTATATATATGTATTTATCATTCCACAGACAGGGTGTGATTACATGTTGGATCAAACCGATATGCGAATATTAGCTGAATTATCTAAAAATAGTCGTATTACGAAGAAAGAATTAGGAGAGAAAGTTCATTTGACCGGACAAGCAGCTGCATCTAGAGTTGCAAAACTGGAGGATAACGGAGTACTTGAGGGTTATACCATAAAAGTTAATCAAGCTAAATTAGGGTGTTTTATTCACGCTTTTATTACGATTTATACAAATAGCCCATCTCACCAGCCTTATCTCTCATTTATAAGAACACAAGATCAATACTTAATAAATAACAATAAAATTAGTGGTGATGGTTGTTATCTTCTTGAGTGTAGATTTCCATCTAATGAATTATTAGATCAATTCTTAGTAGATCTAAACGAGCATGCAAACTATAAATTATCAATTGTTATTAATAATTAGTGAAATTAGTATTGTGAATTAACCGATCGGTTTCTGCGCAGTTTGCGAACCCGATTTTGCAGACTAAAGAGCAGAATAATTTTATTAGAAGGTAATTAGTTAATTAATAGCAAATACTTTTTGCACAGTTTATGGTGCGATAGCATTCCTGTAGAGCGTTAATTTTGAGCTTTGCAACAAAACAAGCGCCTCGGTACGATGTGAGTACGCAACGCTCCATACCCCTAAAAAAGGCTCATTGGCCACATTAAGGCTTTTCTCAACATCTGAAGAATGAGGAAATTAGAGCCTCAAGATGTGGTATGTGGGTGGAAGTCCCTAATGAAACGTCAGCTTAGCGAAATAAAGGCTCGAGCACTTATTGCTCTTGCTAGTCATTCTGTTGGTTCAGAGTATGGTTGACGTTGTCGAAAAACCCTAAAATGTCGATGTCGACTACATAATGCATCGACGCCTGATTAATGAGGAACTGTACTCTTGCCATGTCATGATGTGCCGATCGTAGGGGGCTGAAACCATAGCTTTGGTTGTATAATTGGGCTCCAGCTATTGGCTCAATGACTTGTTTGAAGCACTGTTGAATGATGCGGTCGAGGAAGCATGGGATGCCGAGCACTCTCATCTTACAGTTATCTTTTTCGATGAGCTTTCGTCTGACATTCTTGGGGCGATAGTTTTGTAGTTTGTTTTGGATTTCACTTACTAATTCGTATTCGGGTCGTTGTTCGATGTCTTTAATGGTTAGTCCATCAGTTCAAGGTGTCTTTGATCCTCTATTGGACTTCATCGTACGGTAAGCCAGCAAGATATTTTCTCTAGATGTGACGATCTCATAGAGATGTGAGAAGTTCTCTTTGTTTGCTGATCTTTCGTGCAAATCCGTAAAAGATTCCGTCATGCCTTAATACTCCCAATATCGTAAAGCTTGCATTGTGGCACCCTCCTAAATGAAGCGTTGTCCCCACATTCCTACCTGAGGGGGTACAGGGTTATCCTTATTGACCAACAACAAATTTCCTTTATTAACTTGATCTTTGGTTACTTTAAGCTCTGTCATTTGAGGAGTTACCACTTGGGCTTGATTAGCTACACTCGGTAACAAATTCTCGCTAATGACCTCCTGTTTATATTGAACAACTACATAGCCAAGCAGTAATAGTAAAACAAGCCCAAAAACCCACTTCTTCATCCTTAGTTTCCTCCTAATCATTCATTGACTCTAGGTTAAGAAAAACTATTTAAAAAGAAATGGGGTTAAAAATAAAATTTTCATTAAACTTGTACATCTATTTAAACTAAAACAAAGTAGGAACTGCCACTTAGCAAAGATAAAAACAAACAAAAACCGATATTCTCCTTATTAGGATGCAGCGGTTTTTGTTTGTTTTGATCCTTTAGTGTTCAGTAATGACAAAGATGGTTTCAAGTCACTCGATCGTTGGATTCGCGACTTGCTAGCTTCATACAAATTATCCCAAATTATCGTTGGTATGGAACCGACTGGTCATTACTGGCTCAGCCTTGCCGGGTGGCTTAAAAATAAAGAAATTGAAGCTGTACTTGTAAATCCTCACCTAGTTAAAAAAAAATAAAGAAAACCGCGACAACACACGCTCTAAAAGCGAAAAAGGATGCTTTAGTTATTGCCGACATGGTGAAAAACGGCACTCCCCTGCCTGCTTCCACTCCTCCGAGTACGAGGAGCTGCGAGTACTCATGGCTAACCGAGAAACAGTCGTTAAACGACTTTTCAGTGCCGTTAACCAGATCTACCGCTGTTCCCGCATACCTTTTTAACGGCACGACCTAATATATCTCGCTATCTTTCATTGTTATTTTAATGCATTCTCATTGAACCAAATATCTTGTTCTTTATCTGAGATGTAAAATCTATATCCAAAAGGTAAAGCGAAATATTTGATTATCTCTGGTCTCATTAATGCTAAATGGTGAAAAGGAACCGTCATCAAAGATTGCACGTTATCGTCATAAAGGTCAGTTGTAAGCCACCATCCCGACATAAGCTCTGGTGAAGGATATCTCACTGCTTCGACCGCTAGTCCTTCATACACACATTTAGAAATAACAATCATTTGATTAAAAATCGGAAATAGGGGCGTTGCCCCGAACTTCTGACATTCTTGTTTTTGTTCTTGAACTACTTTAATTGCATAGTCGGCACCCTCTACAAAACCTTCACCAGTACTTTGAACTTCCCATATCTCATAATAAACTTCAGAAAGTTCATGACATTTTACCAGCAAAGAATGGTATGCAATGGTCTGGTCAGGCGTAATTGATGGCTTAGCATCTATTACGTAATCAATTAGGTATCTGATTAGCTCTATATACTCATCTTGTATCCTTTTTTTAATATTTATCATGAAATCTTTTTCAATCATTTTAAACAACCCATTTGTCCGAATGCATCCATTTCCAAACATAACTTTTATTCCACGATATTCAATCATTCATATTCTCCTTATATCAAAGCAATATGATCTTTTTTCCCTTCTTTACAGTTGATTAGCAATTCTATCTGGCCAATAGCTTAATGACAAAAGGAGCAGCTTTCGCGGCTCCTTTTGTCATTAACTATCGTTATCTGTTACTTTAACTAGGCTTCCCGTTCATGCTGGCCGCCTCGTCCTGATTTCTTATTGAACAAACGATTTTTCTAGTTGAACGATACTTAGACAATATCACTAACTATGTATTTTATTCCACGCCGTTCATCCCATTGGCGGTGAAGTTCCTGCGAACGGATAGCCAAGTCCTTATAAGGCATTGATATAACAGAGATTTTATCGAATTTATGTCTAAAGTGATTTCCCTTCTTCATGATTCTCATAGCCCCCAAGTAATCGTCACTTAATGCCCAGACAGCTTTAGAGATATCGGCTAAAATTAATGCCCCTAAACACATTGCCCCGATATTCGTTGACTAAAACCACTGTTTAGAAATAATGACAAAGCAAAAACAATTAAAGAAACAATGAGGCAACTTAAAAGAGATAATTTAGCTAATTTCAAGTTTAAACGCCTACTCTAAGCCTTCCATTGCTGTGTATTGAAAAAACGTTCTTCGTAAGAAATTGGTATTTCAAAACCTAGCTCAAATGAATTATCCTCTTGATTCGTTCTAAACACATTAACAGACATTAATTAGCCTCCAAGTAGCGCTATATTCTAGAAAAAATCAGGCTATCTTATCCGTTAGATTCCTGTAGATGGATAAATTTCAGCTTTGTAAAAAAAGGAGCGCCTCTGTACGATGGAAGTACGCTACGGGTCAAAAGCCCTTTAATTCCATCATCCAGGAGGACGCTCTAC
>NZ_JABMKY010000037.1 GCF_013204845.1 Paenibacillus qinlingensis | reverse complement strand
CACCGTCTGTTGTTTAAATTCATCATTATACCTTTGCCGCTGTTCACCCAAAATGAACACCTCCTGATAAGATTATTATCCTCATCTCCTAACGAGGTGTCTACTTTTTATTCTAGTTTCAGTTTTCCAGTTAATGCTTCGCGCGCGCCAAGTCAGGCGGGGGCAGATCAAATGTTGGGTTGGGTTCGGTTGGCAAGCTTAACCGCCAAAAAGCCGCCTCCCAAGTTACTCTTGAGAGACGGCCTCTTATTCATTACTGCGCACTTGCCGGTTTTGCGTCCTTGCTGCCTTGAGCCTCAGACTGGGCAGCGGCCCCAGGGACTCCAAATTCAGCATTGTAGCCCGTTTGCGTACCTTTGGTCAAATAATCATGATCTAGATACGTGGCTAAATACTGTTTACCGAACATCAAGTCATACTGCACATTCCGATAATCAGCAATGAGAGGTGCCGCGGATTCCGGAACCGTTGCATGCAGCTCCCCATTTTGATCAACAATCAAATTGCTAAGAAGTCCTGGCACTTGCTGTGCCAACTCGGCATTTAGAGCGAAATTCGCTGGTTTTTCCATATGCAGCATATCCAGCACATGAGCTCCTAAGAAAGAATCACTCAGCAGCGGAATGTCTTGCTTTGGCATATCGAAGTTGGACCACGTCACAAGTGGGATGCTGTGCATCTTTTTGATTTCTTCCAACGACCATTTGTTAGCATCACTTGTGGAGATAAAGCCTGCTTCTTTATACACTTGATAATCCATGCCAAGCATCGGCAAATGGTCACCATAGAAGACGATCATCGTCGGTTCGTCCGAATCCTTAAAATGATCAATCATCATTTGCAAGCTTTGATCCGCGTCATGCGCACCTTGCGTATACGTTTCTAGAATGCTTTTGGCTTGCGCTGAAAGATTGCCTGTTGCCTTGAACTGATTTTCCCCATAGCGCGGATCATCATACGGTCCATGATTTTGCATCGTTACGGTATAGATAAACATCGGATTGTCTGTCTTATCTACTTCACTAATCACGTTTCTTGCGACCTCGGCATCGGAGATGAAGTAACCTTTCGTTTCCGGATTGTCGAAGTGTTCACTACTCTTAAAGGATTCAAAACCAAGTTGCTTATACACGTTGTTCCGATCCCAGAACCATCCTTCATACGAGTGAATCCCCATGCTCTTATACCCTTTATCAGCAAAATAACTGGCCAAACTCGGAACTGGCTTCGAAATATACTGTTGATACGGAATGGATCCGCCAGGTAAGAAGCTCATCGAATTCCCGGTCAATACTTCAAATTCCACGTTGCTCGTACCGCCGCCATACTGTGGAGAAAGCAAATAGCCTGAACTAGACTCCTGTTGCAAACGGTGGATTGTCGGAAGCGGGTCTTCGCTGAACGTTACATTCTCTAGTAGGGTAGGATCCCAGAATGCTTCGCTCATGACGAAAATGACATTGGGCTGTTTCCCGTCTGCAAGGGTAGCTTTCGCTTTACGCACGCCTGCATCCTGCTGCACAGAAGCAGCTTGCACAGTAGCTTGTTGAATATTGGATGCTGCCGCAGCCAGTGCTTGCTCACTGTAGGTATCCGGCTTCTGTACGATCGAGTTCTTCACATTGAGTGTGAAGGCAAGCGTGAGACCATTGTTTGCGTAGTTTTGCTGCTGATCCCAAACGATCTCATTGACACCTGCGTTGTCTAAGATTTTGCCAGCTAATGGTGTCTTGATCCCAAATGCATACAAGGCATAGAGCGAAAAAAGCCCTAAACCGATTCGAGCAATAACAGGTAGGGTAACACGCGGGATCACCCATCGAAGCGCAAGAACGATGAGAATCACAGCTGCTACAGCACATATTCGAATTAGAGCAGCCTTACCCGTAACCAATGAAGCAATATCCATACTCTCTTTGTTCAGCAATATATCCCAAGGGAAGAATGGCTCCCCGATCATTTTCACTTTCATATACGAGATAATTGCCATCAGACCCAGTAACAAGGTCGTAATGGAGCCAGAGATTGCTAAAGACCCTACGAGGGCATAAATGAAAGCCAACAAACAGAAGGTTAATCCTACATTTAACATAAATAATGGTTGATTACCTGTAATCCACTGCATGGTTTCAGGTAAATTACCACGTTCAAGAAATTCCATACCTACCACAGACAGCATAGGTAAACCGATCATAAATAAAACAAGTGAAATCGATGCTCCCAGACGGCTTGAGCTCTTTTTACTCGAAAGGCGCTTCCGGGGCTTCAAATTCAAGTGCATCTTACATCACTCTCCTCATGCCCCTAATTGTAAATGTCAATTGTGAAGGAATTATGTAGGTAACCTTAATATAACCTTAATACTTCCAGTTCCTGTAAATCACTTCAAACCTGCTAACCAAGCTGCAAGTGCTTTCAATTCTTCTTCCTTCATCGTGACTTGAAACGGCGGCATCCCGCCACCACCCTTTTGTATCCGCTTAACGATTTCAGCTTCCGTGAGGCGTTCTCCTACTTTTTGAATATTGGGGCCTTGTCCACCTTGTAATTGATTACCATGACAAGAGATACAATAATTTTGATACAGCTTTGGAACGTCTACATTCGCGGAAACACTCGCACTCGGTGTCTCCGATGGTTTATTTCCACAAGCCGTTATGCTTAATGCTGCAACCAGCAAGAAGCCGCTAACCCAAACTATTCTCGTTTTCATGCACGCAAACTCCTTCAATCTCTTTTCTCTCATCATACCAGAGCGTGGATTGGAAAAGAAAGAAGAGCCGCGAGGACCGTCACATAAGCAGCCTCGATTTCTCTACCAATCAAGGCTTCTCATATGAGTATTATGGTCCAAATCGCGGCTTTTTATATAGGTGTGTATCTATGAATTTACCTGATATTTTTATACCAGTTTAAGACGTATCACATTCCAAGAAGCCTTACCAAGAACAGCCTCAATTTGTCCATTCGTCGAGATTGTCGAATTCCCTGCGGAATGTGGTTTCACACGATCTGGCACTTCCAACGTATTCGAAGCCTTGAGATCCTCATGCTCCAATACGATATGCTCCTTGATTTGGAAGGCGCCGAAGCTGCGAAGGTCCATTTCTAAAGGGAGTGCTTCAGCCAAATGACGATTCACTGCGAAAATAGTCAACTCCGATGCTTCCTCGTTGTGCACGGCAACGGCCTCAAGGTAAGGTACATCCGTGTAGTCCTTCGCGTCATATTTCGGAGACTTAATGAGCGGTACGAGAACCGTTCCACGGCCGAACACACTTGCATGCAAATAAGGGTAGTAAATCGTTTGCTTCCACGCGGCGCCGCCATTCGCGGTCATAATTGGAGCGATCACATTAACTAATTGGGCTAAGCAGGCCATTTTGACACGATCCGCGCGTTTCAGCATAGAAATTAGCATGCAGCCAACAAGAAGCGCATCTTCATGATTATAGATGTCCTCCAGCTGAGGCGGTGCAATGGACCAGGGCTCGATTTTACGATCAGCATCATTCGAGTGATACCATACATTCCATTCATCGAAGGAAAGATTGATCTTTTTCTTGCCGCGCTTCTTGGCCTGAACGTAGTCAGCCGTAGCAATTACGGTATGAATGAAGCGGTCCATGCCTATAGATTGCGCTAGGAAATTCGCAGAATCTTGGTCGCGGTTGCCATAATACTGATGAAGCGAAATATAATCAACATGATCATAGGTATGCTCAAGAACCGTTGCTTCCCAATCTGGGAAGGTAGGCATAGCCAAGTGAGAACTACCACAAGCGACTAGCTCAATCGATGGATCCACCCATTTCATCACTTTTGCTGTCTCACAGGCGATGCGGCCATATTCCACCGCCGTCTTACTTCCTGTCTGCCATGGGCCATCCATTTCGTTGCCTAAGCACCATGTTTTGATATTATGCGGTGTGTGGTAGCCATGGGAAATACGTAAATCACTCCAATAGGTACCGCCAGTGATATTGCTGTATTCAATAATGTCCCTTGCCTCGTCAGGCCCGCGAGTCCCCAGATTCACTGCCATCATGGCATCTGTGTTCGCTTTGCGGCACCAGTCCATAAACTCATTAAGACCGATCAGATTCGGCTCAATCGTGCGCCAAGCAAGATCAAGACGTCTTTTGCGCTGATCTACAGGTCCGATCCCATCTTCCCAGTTATAACCCGATACAAAGTTCCCACCGGGATAACGAACGATCGGCACATGCAGACCTTTCACTAACTCCAGCACATCTCCCCGAAACCCTTGTTCATCGGCTTGTGGATGTCCAGGTTCATAGATCCCGCCGTACACCGCACGCCCCAAATGCTCAATAAAGGAACCATACAAACGAGGATCAACTTCTCCAACTGTGAAATCCTTATCAATAATCATACTTGCTTTCATAGACATTTAGCTCACCTCATCGTATAATTAATAAAAACATAAATCAGTTAATATAATTATTATGTATAGCTCATATTAAACAACAAAAAAAGACGAAGATCAAGACCTTTCACCCGTTTTTGTTGCATTCATATTTATGTTAATCAGATGAAACGAAAGTAGGCGTTCCTGATATGATTCACACGACAACAGATCGCAAATGGCTGCCCCTATATGAAGCATTGGCTAGCGATGTGCGGCTGCACATTTTGGAATTATTGGCTGAGGAAGAAATGAATGTGAAGGATTTAGCGCAGCGACTCTCGCTGAGCAGTGCAATCGTGACGATGCATGTCAAAAAGCTGGAGACCGGCGGTCTCATTCATACGAAGCTCGTTCGTAAGCAAGGGGGGACTCACAAAATCTGTACCTTAGCACTCTCGCGCATCGACATTCAGCTTCCGCAGTCCACCGAACAGGAGCGGTTATTCAATGAAGTATCTGTTCCCGTGGGTCACTATACGCGCTATGAGGTCCATCCAACCTGCGGTTTAGCTTCAGCTGATCGAGTGATTGGTCAGTTTGACGACCCTCGATTTTTCTTCGAGCCCGATCGCATGCATGCCAAAATCCTTTGGTTCGCCAAAGGATTCGTTGAATACCGAGTCCCCAACTATATGCTGCCAGGTCAGACTTTGGAGGAGATCGAAATCTCGCTGGAAATTGGCTCGGAAGCACCGGGTATCGCAGCCAATTGGCCGTCCGATATTCACTTTTATGTCAATGATACATTGCTTGGCTATTGGACAAGCCCAGGCGATTCCGGCGCTGGCCGCGGCCTTCTAACCCCATCCTGGTGGTCGGATTATACGAATCAGTATGGTTGGTTGAAGGTGCTACGCATCACCGAAGCGGGAACCTATCTAGATGGGCAGCAACTTTCAGCGGTGACGATTCAAGACCTTCCCCTCTCACGCAATGAGTGGACCTTACGATTAGAAGTACCCGATCATGCCGAGCATGTCGGTGGGTTGACGTTGTATGGAGAAGGCTTCGGCAACTACAATCAGGATATCCGTTTTCGGACTTACCGAAGATAGGTAGTGAATAACTGAGTATACGAAGGGGAGCACAAGTGACCATCACTCGTGCTCCCCTCTTCTCATTTGTATTTCAATTTAGGACTATTTCATGCACTATGGACATTGCGAACTACTTCTTCTGTACCTCCTAATGCTTCAATCCCCTTCGTCCTTCCCTCCGCCAAACGCAAATACTTCTTTCGCCGCCAGCGAATAGCCACGAGAATACCGCGAAGATACTCATCACACATCATCGCAACATAAATACCCGCTAACCCCCATCCATAATGCAAACCCAGCACATAGGAGAGACCCGCAGCAACGCCCCACATCGAGAATAACGAAATCACCATATTGAAACGCGTATCACCAATCGCATTAAGTGCATTACCAAACCCCATATTAATCATTCGGCCTGGCTGCAGTATCGCTGTTAGCACTAAACAAGAAAGGGCTAGCTCAATGATCGCTTTGTCTGAACTGAAGAAGCCCAAGAAGCTTTTCCCGATGATCAAAAGAAGAATGCTGTTGCATCCAACCAAACCCAGCCCAATCCACGTACCGCGGTAGCCTGCTTTGTACGTCGCCTGCGTTTGCCCAGATCCGAATAGATGTGCAATCTGGATTTGTGCGGATAGTGCTATCGAGTAACCTAACATGAAGCAAATGGATTCCAATGTATTCATATACGTTCTAGCTGCCAAAGCCGCAGCGCCCATCGTTGCCAAAAAGCTATAAATCGCCAGCTGCGACAGTACCCACGACGACATATTGACGCCGAGCGGCCAGCCAATTCGGATAATCTCGCTAAACAGCTTCCGATTGAAAACGAGCAAATCACGCCATCTGATCTTTCGCTCAAAGATCGAAACAAACATATAGAGAAGCAAACAAGTCGCGAGCAACCGGCTCACTAATGTTGAAATCGCAACCCCGGTTAAGCCTAGCTGTGGAAATCCAAGCGCACCATTGATCCAAGCGTAGTTCAACACAACATGGATCACATTCATCCCGATCGCGACAATCATTGGTCCCTTCGTGTTGCCTGTATTCCTAATCGCTGTGCTGAGTGTGGCTGTTAATGCCGTCAAAACCATGCCGCTGCCGACAATGGAAATATAGGTATGTGCCAGTGGGATTAACCGCTCTTCTAATTGAAAGAGCCTTGCAAGTGGGACTGCCTCTACATACAGGATCACACTAAGTAGCGCACCAATAAGTCCGCTGATCGTGACAGCCATAATCCCAACCGTTCGAGCAGATTCCTGCTGCCCAGCCCCGATTTTCTGCGCAATGAGAATACCTGCGCCACTGGCCACCGTCATGAATAAAATCATAACCGCTTGAAAGATCTGGTTCGCTAACCCAACCACTGCAACCGCATCATCCGACACGCGGCTTACCATAAGCGTATCAACAGCACCCAAGAGTAACTGCAGCAGTAATTCTACAAATATAGGCCATGCTAGAAACCATAACGAAAATTTATTTTTCTCAGTCTTCATGTTCACGCCACCATCCAGTATGATTCTTTCTCTATTTATTATGAAAATGAAACTTTGTAGTCAGTTCACATTATAGCTGTTATAGTTGATTTCATGTATCAACATCGCAACTGAAACTTATACAAATCCAACTTTCATGATCAATTAAGGCAGGTGGCATTCATGGCGTTTCTCGAGATCACGATCCCTCCTCTGCCGCACTATATTACGAGTGGATTAAATACCATCCCACAGGGTGGGCAGCACCCTAGTCGCAGCAACATCCAAGTCTTTGATCTGCTTATCACCACGTCCGGCTGCTTCTATATCGGTGAGGAGGATGCCCGATTCGAGGTTGGGGTAGGTCAGGCTGTTATTTTGCGGCCTGATCGTTACCATTTCGCAACAAAAGTATGTGCTGAGCCAACTCACACCTATTGGCTGCATTTCCATGTAGGCGGTGCATGGGAGTTAATTAACCCTACTGCCATTGCCCCTGTCTCCTTGGAGGATCCAGCTCAGGAGGAAGCGGTGGTAGAGGCTTTCGCCGTGGAACCCTTCACGATGCGTATTCCGCAATTTACGACGCTGCAGCATCCTGAGAAAATGTACGAGGTCTTCGACCAGCTTCTGCAGCTTCAGCCTCGTGCGCATGTGAGCAGTGTTCGTTTTGCCCAGCAGCAGTTATTCCAAGAAATCCTGCATCAGCTTGCGGCCTCTGGTGAAACCGATCATGCCTCCGCCTCCAGAACCTGCGCTGAGAAAGCAGCTTCCTACTTAAGACAGCATTTTCGCGAACCCGTGTCTGCTAAGCAGCTCGGCGATGAGCTCAATTTCCATCCTGTCTACATCGCTCGCTGTATGCAAAAAGAATACGGCTGCTCGCCCGTAACCTACCTCCTGAAATTAAGAGTGGCACAAGCCAAGCTCTTACTCTTGCAGACGGAACGGCCCATTGCCCACATTGCCCATGAGGTTGGCTTTGAGCAGGCTGCTTATTTCGCAGCTAGCTTCACCAAGTTGGAAGGGATGTCCCCTCGCAGCTATCGGCAACAGTTTTCACAAGGGACCTAGATGCTTGGGATCGAACCATTTATGCTATACTGAGAAAAAAAGGATAAGGAGTCCTCATCATGGCAACCCCTTTACATTGGAAAAAGTCATTATGGATACTCTGGGGTGCGAACTTCTCCATTACGTGTGGCATGAATCTGGTTCTTCCATTCTTACCTCTCTACATCGGAGAGTTAGGGGTTCATGACCTAAACGATATTGTCCGTTGGACAGGCTGGATCGTGGCTGCGCAATTCATCACTTCCTTTTTGACTCAGCCACTATGGGGAGCGATTGCAGATCGACGCGGGCGCAAAATCATGCTGCTTCGCGCCGGATTCGGGATGGCCATCGTAACAGCGCTTATGGGCATTGTCACATCGCCCTGGCAGCTGTTATCGCTGAGGTTGCTGAACGGATTCTTCTCCGGCTTCATCTCGATGGCGGTTTCGTTGCAGGCCTCTCTGACACCGCGAGAGCATTCAGGGAAGTCGCTAGGCACGCTGCAAACTGGTGCAATCGCAGGCACACTCATTGGCCCATTAATTGGCGGCGTGCTTGCTAGCTTCCTCGGGTACCACCATGTGTTCTTCTTCACAGGCGGACTCATGCTATGCGCCAGCCTTATCGTCATGTTGTTCATCAAGGAAAAACGCAAGCATGTTTCTGATAAAAAAGTGAAACAGAAAACACAGTGGCGCTTGTTTCGCCCCTTGCTGCCTGTGTTCGCCGCATCGCTGATCACTCAGATCGGAATGATGAGCATCGAACCCATCGTAACGGTGTATGCCAAGACCTTATACACAGGGGCTCACTTGGCCTTTTTTGCCGGACTTATCGTCGCAATTACTGGTATCGCCAATTTATTCGGAGCACCCACACTGGGAAGGCTTGGTGACCGAATTGGTCAACGCATGACGCTGGTCATAGCCCTCGTCATGGCGGCTGTTGCCTTTATCCCGCAGGCTTACGCCACGAATATCACAATGCTGCTGGTCGGCAGATTTCTGCTCGGTCTATTCATCGGCGGCATGATTCCTTCATTGAACGCCCTTGTGATGAAGCTTGCAGCTCCTGAGATTCAAGGTACCGCTTATGGATTCAATACGTCTTCGCTATTCCTTGGCAATCTAATCGGCCCTCTTCTCGGCAGTCATTTGGCAGCTGCGTACGGCTTCACATCCGTGTTCTATGTCACGATGAGTATATTGCTCCTCTGTGCAGTGTTCGTGTATGCGAATCGCAGCTTGGATGCAACCATACGCCCCAAAGAGGCGTAGAGAAATAAGGGCATTGGATCATCTAAAATAATGAAAATGGAGGATTACGATGAAACACGAAATCTTATATAAAGGCGCATTTCCTATGCTGCGCGTTCAGCTTGAAGCTGGCGAGAACATTAAAGCAGAAGCTGGAGCGATGGTCTCCATGTCCCCGAATATCGAGCTCAAAGGTACAGTGGATGGCGGGATCATGAGAGGACTCGGCCGCATGCTCAGCGGAGAGAAGTTCTTCTTCCAAGAGTTGACCCCTAATCGTGGATCAGGTGAGGTGCTGCTCGCCCCTGCCGTGATCGGCGACATTGAGGCTGTCGAGCTAGATGGCTCATACAAGCTATATGTACAGAAGGATGGCTTCCTTGCCGGAACTTCCGGTATCCAGGTGAACACGAAGATGCAGAATCTGATGAGCGGCTTCATGTCCGGCGAAGGCTTCTTCATCGTAGAGATCAGCGGCAAAGGCACTGTATTCCTTTCCTCTTATGGCGCGATTCACGCGGTCAACTTGAAACCAGGCGAGGAAGTGCTCATCGATAACGGACATCTTGTCGCTTGGCCGGATTATACGCAGTATACGATTGAAAAAGCTGCGAAAGGCTGGATTTCCAGCCTTACCAGCGGTGAAGGCGTCGTCTGTCGCTTCCGTGGCGAAGGCGTCGTGCTCATTCAAACGCGGAATCCGAAGAGCTTCGGCGGTTGGATTAAGCAGCTGCTGCCAGGTAGATAGGCAGCTACATATGTAGGAAAAAGCATGCAAAGACGGTTACGTCTTGCATGCTTTTTCTATTGTTGCGCCACGAGAGAGGGCGCAACGGGTTTGTAGAGGTCACCGCGGCAAGTGGGTGGCCTGGTGTAGGAGAATAGCTGTATAAAATACAGCTATTCTCCCTCTTTCTGGCCCGCGATGGCTAATAACTGGATAACCTCCAGTTATTTCGACCGATACGGCCGCATTCGCGAGAAAACACTGAAATTAACTGTATAAAACACAGTTATTCTTTATTTCCCCTTACTTTCGGCGAAATTAACAGGAGAAAATCCAGTTATATGGCGAGCGGCACCGATCAGCTGATCATATCGATCAATTTTACCTTCAAGCCGTTCAAGGACTTCCTGCATATCTGCCATTCTTGTTAGGAGTTCTTTATGCTGCTCGACTAAGAGCTCTTTCCTAGTCTCTAACGTTTCTTCACCTTGTTGAAACAATCGCACATAGTCAATCAAAGTTTCAACGGGAAGACCTACACCTCGCATACATTTGATAAATTCAACCCATCTGCAGTCTTCTTCCGTATAGTCCCGAATTCCACTAGTTTTGCGGTTCACCCGTGGAATAAGTCCGATTCGTTCATAATAGCGCAGCGTGTCCTGCGATAACTCAAATTTCTCACTTACTTCTGCGATCAACATTTAGACTGCACCAACTACCCGATGAGGCACATACTGTTCTTCCAACGACCCAATTTCTTCAGGTGTTAATGTAAGTGATAAAGCGTCTACCGCATCATCCAGATGAGACATTTTCGTAACACCGATAATCGGAGCAGTAACTGGTTCTTTCTGCAACAACCAGGCAAGTGCAACTTGTGCGCGAGGAACGCCGCGTTTCTCTGCGATTACTGCTAGGCGATCTACAATTAATCGATCTACATTGGCAAATGCGTCATACTTCATTCGCTGAGCCTGGTCCGTTTCGGAACGATGCGTGGTTTCCGACCAATCACGCGTTAATCTGCCGGATGCCAGTGGACTGTATGGGATGACGCCGATTTTTTGATCTTTGCAAAGCGGCATCATCTCCCTTTCCTCTTCACGATAAATGAGGTTTAAGTGATTCTGCATCGACACAAATCGTGACCAGCCGTTTTTCTCAGATACATGCAGGGCCTTTAGGAACTGCCAGGCGTACATCGCCGAAGCACCAATGTATCTTGCCTTCCCAGCTTTTACTACATCATGCAGAGCTTCCATCGTTTCTTCGATCGGCGTATGATAATCCCAGCGATGGATTTGATACAGATCCACATAATCTGTTCCCAATCGCTTAAGGCTCTTATCGATTTCACTCAAGATAGCCTTTCGGGAAAGACCAGCCCCATTTGGGCCTTGATGCATACGGAAATGAACTTTTGTCGCAAGGACAATTTCATCACGATTCCCATAATCCTTCAGCGCTCGTCCAACAATCTCCTCGCTTGTTCCATCTGAATAAATATTCGCCGTATCAAAGAAATTGATTCCAAGATCTAGTGCTCTTTTAATAATGGGACGACTGCTCTCTTCACTCAGCACCCATGGATGCGTCCACCGCTCTGCTACGCCAAAGCTCATGCATCCAAGACTGATCCGCGACACGTCCAAGCCTGTATTTCCTAGTTTCACATAATCCATCTGATGAGTCCTCGCTTTCTAATAGCACATTATTCCTACTTCTATAGTTTACTCTCTGGAGTTAACTCCAAGTCAAGTTACAGCCATAATAATGTACGGTACCTTACGAGCTGTCGTACGGCCAGCTTTGATCTGCTTATTCAAATTGACACCTATTAAATAAAGTGATATGGTCAAGACAACAAGACGTTCCGCTTTTTTGGCGGGATGTCTTGTTGTACTTTTATGGATATTGTACATCTCATGTATGTACTTCGAGAAAGGGTGAGGTCTTATGTGATTCTGCTGTACATGCTAGTCAATCGACAATTTTAGGGAGGAATTCTAAGTGATTCAGGTAAAAGAGTTTTTAGATACGGATGCGTCTTATGCGGAAACAAGAGCTAATCAGTTTTTAGCCGAATTGAAAGATGAGCAAATTGTTAATGTTTGCTATGGATCGATCTTGAAATCATCTGCAAGCGGGGTAGGTTTTCAACGTAGTGCAATACTTGTAGTTTATAAATCGGGAGAAAGCAATCCCAAGTAAACGAGGTGTTCACACTAAAATGGCGACCTTCTTTAAGCTGCTCTCAGTCATTTCTACAGTTCTTCTCGCTGTAATCCTATTTTATTCAATCTTACAGAAGTATTGAAAAAAAATAGTTATTGAGAAAACCTCTATCGAAGCCATTCAGGGATGAGCGACCGCGTTTAGAGGTAGGTTTTATCGCCAATAAGAAAGCGGTTTTCGGAACCCGAAAACGCATACTTTTTTATGTGGTAAGAAAAATTAATTTTTCGGAGGTTTTGTAAATGAGGCAATTAGATCGATATTGGAATCTAATCATGTGGGGTGGAATCTACGATGAACCGTAGTCATATGTCCAACCCTACTCGGAGTCGACTTGTTGATCAGCTTGTTTTTCTTGACGAGCAAATAACGATGTACCTTGACAGTTATCCTTCACAGCAGAAGATCCAAATTAAACAATATGTAAAATTATTGGAGAGATTACTTGAGCTTGATGATGTTAATCTTGTACAAACGTTGAGCAAAGTTACGGTAATCGGAAGTAACATTACTATTTGTTACGAAGAGGAAGGATCCAATGAATTATTTACAGTGGTCCTCCCAACAGAAATAGATCCTGATCAAAATAGGATATCGTTGTTCTCGCCAATTGGAAATCAATTGTTATCCAGATCAACAGGTGAAACCTTCATTCTTCAAACTCCAGAGGCAGAATATTCCGTTCGGATTGTCGGGACTGCACTTAGCTAAAATTGGAACCCTACTCAGTGGTGTCCAGACTAAGTCAAGCGTTATGCGTAACGGTTATAATTGAGACTAAAAAGCACCCAAACGGGTGCTTTTTCCAAATTCATTCCTAATTTTATACGAGGGGTAACCATCGATTATGGTACTAAAGGACAACTACGGCGTTTACGGGTACCGCTTCCAAGAAAACCCCGTACTTCCGCTATACCAGTTATTTGCCGTTGGATTTCAAGATATTCGGCAGCAAGAATATGACTGGGATGGCATGAAGCGAGTTGACGGGCCCTTATATTTGTTCCAATATACGATTTCTGGACGAGGGAAGGTCGAGCTAGACGGCCATATTCACGATGTGCCAGAGGGAACTTCCTTTTTGGTTGAAATACCAGGCAAGCATCGCTACTACTTACCCCAAGACAGCTCGCATTGGACGTTCTATTTCGCTTTATTTAGGCAGAGCCATTTGCAGCATTTGTGGCAGGGAATACTTCATGAGCTTGGACCCCTGCCGCAGTTTGAACCCCGCAGCTTGGCCATTCGCCGACTTGAAACAATCTACTCAGAAGCCCGAACTGGAGCAATAAAAGACGGGTATTACGCATCCTCCCTTGTCTATAGCTTCATGATGGAGCTTCTTCGAAGCGGAAGTGTTCAGCGCCAGGAGCGAAGTAATTGGCCAGAGATCGTCCGACGAGCAGCTGATTTTATTGAGCTCAACTACCGAGTTTTGGAAGGATTAGACCAAATTGCGGAAGCAGCTGGCAGCTCAAAGTACCATCTGGCACGTACCTTCCATCAAGCAACTAGTTTTTCACCCATGGCGTATACCTCTAAACTGCGCATCGAACTTGCCGTGAAACTGCTTCGCAGCAGTTCATTGTCAGTTGAAGAAATCGCTAGGGAGGTCGGCTACCAAAATGGCAGCTATTTTAGCAAAGTATTCCGCAGTTGGACCGGCTACTCGCCAAGCAGGTTCCGTGAAGGAAAAGAACTTCTTTCAATCGATCAGATCGTATTCGATTAGATACAAACCGCAATATTTTACATACGTAAGCAAAACATTGCGCTAGCTTCCCTGACAACTTCGTCTTATTATAGGGCTATTACTTTAATGGAGAAGGGACGAGTTCATCTCATGACTAATCATCACCAATGGGCTGCTACACCCCCGCTTGGCTGGAATAGTTGGGACTGTTATGGCGCAGCCGTCAATGAAGAAGAAGTGCGTGGGAACGCGCAATATATGGCTGAACATCTAAAATCATACGGCTGGGAGTATGTTGTCGTCGATATACAGTGGTACGAACCGGGAGCTGTTTCTTCTGCTTATCGTCCTTATGTTCCACTCGAGATGGATGCGTTCTCCCGTCTCATACCGGCCGTAAATCGTTTTCCTTCTGCCGCAGATGGACAAGGTTTCAAGCCATTAGCTGATTATGTTCACAGCCTAGGATTGAAGTTTGGCATTCATATTATGAGAGGTATTCCACGTCAAGCGGTTCATGCTGATACGCCCATACTTGGGACACATGCAAGCGCACGGTCCATTGCAAAGACGTGGAATGGCGCGATTTGCAAGTGGAATACGGATATGTACGGCGTCGATCCGTCTAAAGAAGGCGCACAGGCCTATTATGATTCATTATTCGAGCTATACGCCTCGTGGGGTGTCGATTATGTCAAAGTTGACGATATCGCTGATTCGCTGCTCTACGGCATTCAACTAGACGAAATTCAACTCATACGGAAGGCGATTGATACATCTGGACGTCCGATGGTGCTAAGCCTTTCTCCAGGTCCCGCACCGCTCGAGTTCGCTGAAGAATTGAAGGCAAATGCCAACCTCTGGCGTATGACCGATGATTTCTGGGACATCTGGCGACTACTCTATGGCATGTTCGAACGGTGTGAGAAATGGGCACCGCATGTCGGCTCAGGAAGTTGGCCGGATTGCGATATGCTCCCCCTCGGTCACATCGGTATTCGTTCCGTTGACGGTGGGGCAAGCGACCGCTGGACGCGATTCACAAGAGACGAGCAGCAAACGATGATGTCACTTTGGGCCATTTTCCGCTCTCCGCTGATGTTTGGAGGCGAGCTAAGGGACAACGATGAGTGGACATTGTCACTCCTCACCAATGAAGAAGTGCTGGACGTCCTTCGTAATGGACGTGGTGCTCGTCAATTGTACAGGGAAAACGAGCGTATTGTCTGGACTTCGAATGGCGCAGACGGTGTTCGTTATGTCGCTTTGTTCAATGCTGGTGACGACATTCAGACCGTTACAGTGACACCTTCCCAGCTTGGTACCGACGCAATTGGGCGTGTACGTGACCTGTGGAATCGCGAGGAACTCGGTACGCCACAGGAGCTTTCTGTTTCCCTTGCCCCGCACGCATCCATGTTGTTGAAGCTTTCTCTGTAAAAGAAAAAAGCGATCTCTAGCCATATTGGCTAAAGGTCGCTTTTTTACATATGATAAATTATCATAATGATGATTCCAAATTCATCATGAACTTTTTGCATATCAACCTTCATGACGATGTGCCGCTATAGCGTATAATGGTGTCAGATCCTGTACGAAAGGAGAACACTCATCGCCATATGTTTATCCAAAGATATTCGCCATCACTGATCCTACGCCCCTACATCGAGGCCATCATGGTGCAAGATGATTTCAACGCGGTTAATTTTTCCAACCGGAATTCGGTTAAAGTATTGCCGAGTACCATGACAGTGATCGGTATTCAGTACGGGCAGCCGATGAAATTACTGGAAAATCATAAGAGCATCCCCATGAGCTCCAGCGGCATCACCGGTATGCATGCAACAGTAAAGGAATATCTGGGAACGGGTGCAATTGGAACTGTTATCATTTCGTTCAAGCCAGGGGGTTTGTCTCATTTTACCCGATACCCCATTCATGAATTTCAAAATGCAGATGTATCTTTGGATCTTGTTTTCCCTCCCAAAGACGTACGAGAAATGGAAGAAAAACTCGCAGAGGCGTCCAGTGCGACGGAACGAGTGGATATCGTACAGCAATTTCTGTTGTCAGCACTACGGGACAATGTGGATGAACTACTGATTCAAACAGCTGCACAGGCAATCATACGGCATCAGGGCTCGCTGTCGATTGAGCGCTTGGCCGCGCAATTGTATGTGAGCAAACGCACGCTGGAACGCCGATTTAACACTCTGATCGGCACCTCACCCAAACAATTCGCAGGCATAGTCCGATTCCAGCAAACAATCCGGTTACACTATGCAGGTTATGATTATCTAGATATCGTACAAGCTTGCGGTTACACGGACCATGCCCATTTGAGCAAAGACTTCAAATCGTTTGCCGGTACAAGTCCCGAGCAATTTTTCCGCAGCGAGGTTCAACCGGAATTAAAACGATCCCTTCATGACAACGAACCCTTGTCCGGCCCCAGCGAACACTTGTATTATTGAATATTTGCCAACCTACAAGCCGATCTCCTTGGTTACCGACGAGGTTGTCGCATTTTTACAATGAGCGGATTCGGGGAAATGTTACACTTGGTTTATCAACCGAACCTCAAACGAAGGAGCTGCTCCATCTATGTCTCATCTCGAAACGCTGCCCATTGGCAAGGAATACCCTTTTGAATCCCGTTACATGACGGTGAATGGCAATCAACTGCATTATATCGAGGTTGGAAGCGGCGATCCGGTCTTGTTTCTACACGGCAACCCCACTTGGTCCTACACGTTCCGCAATATCATTCCATACGTAGAAGAATCCCGTCGTTGTATCGCCGTTGATTTGATCGGCATGGGCCGCTCAGATAAAACGGGTATCGGCTGCACGTTCTTGGAACATGTCGATTATGTAACCCGGTTCATCGAGCAATTGGCGCTCGATAGCCTAACGCTTGTCGTGCATGACTGGGGCGCTGCCATTGGCTTGCAATATGCATCGAATCATCCGAATAAGATCAAGGCTGTTGTGATGCTCGAACCACAAGCATTGTATCCGAATATGTCCTGGTCCGATTTCTCTCCTCCCGAAGCGCAGCCATTGTTCCAAAAGCTACGCGATCCGGAAGAAGGATGGCCGTTTATGCGGGACAACAGCGTTTTTATTGAAGGCATGACGAATACCATCATTAACCGAACAATCAGTACGGAAGAGCTGGAGTACTATCGGGAGCCGTTCCGTAAGTTGGAGGACAGAAGGCCAATGTGGGTGTTCCCGAACCAAATTCCAATTGAAGGACACCCGTCCGAAGTTGTCGAAGCGGTGAACGCTCGCAATGCGTGGTTTACGATTACACCCGTGCCTAAGCTGCTCTTCTACGCGACACCAGGCTGTACCGTACGCGAGCCGCAGCTGGACTGGTGCCGGAAGCATTTGCTTAATTTGACCTTGTTTGATATAGGCAAAGGGTTCCACCATCTAGCAGAAGAGAATCCGCATGCGATTGGGCAGGAGCTGCAACGCTGGCTGCAACAAATCAATTAAGTTAGCCCCACTATCGATACGCACGCATCGCCTTGCGCAATTCCTTAAGTGTCGGCCGCTTGCCATACATCAGCACGCCGGTGCGGTAAATCTTCGCTGCCAGCCAAGCCATTGCTCCAATGGAAAGCAGTTGAATGATGATCGAAAGCGCGACTTGCCAGAACGGCGGGCTGCTCATTCCGATACGTAAGAACATAATCATAGGTGAGAAAAATGGCACGAATGACATCGTCACCACGAATGGAGCATTCGGATAGTTAAGTCCGAAGATCGCAATCATGAAAGCTGCTACGATGATATAGGTTACTGGCATAATAGCTGGCCCCACATCCTCAGTGCGGCTGACAAGCGAGCCTATTGCTGCGAAAATCGTCGCATAGATGAAGAAACCGAGCAAGTAAAAAATTAAAAAATAAACGATTAGTGATATTTCTAAATCGCTCCAACTGATATTTAGATCCTTGATGGCTGAGGCATCGCTAAATTGAATATTAAGGACAGAAACAGCGATTAATACAGCAATTTGTGCTAGCGCCAGCAAGCAAATACCAATAATTTTACCAAACATCTGCTTCAGCGGTGAGACGCTTGTAATCAGTAATTCCATGACGCGCGTGCTTTTCTCCGCTGTGATTTCCGTTGCAACGAGATTCCCAAACCCAATTGCACCCATGTAAAGCATGAAGAGTAGAATATAAACCAGTATATAAGACAACCTCATTTGGGACTCTGTTTTGCCCGTAACAACTTGGTCCGTTGTGGATATTTGCACGGTTTCCAACGACACAGGTGTTTGGATATCGGTTTTAAGCGTATCTGGCAGACCAGCTCCTTGTAGCACCATATCCGTCATGATTAGCTGAAGTGCCGTTTGCAGCTTATTTTTGGGTGAGGAATCCAGCGTTCCTGTGGATTTATAGCGCAGCTTCGGGAATCCGCCCTGTTTCCCATCCGTGAACTCTAAGTAGCCCTTAATCTTCTTATCGACGATTTGCTGTTTCCCATATGCCTCATTGGCTTCTACACTGCCTTGATCAGAAAGGGGTACAATTTGTATCTCTGCATTCGGCTGATTATTATAAAAAGCTTCTAATTTGGATGCCACAACCGCTTGTTGCGTACCAAACACCCCTATTTTCATCGCCTCATCGGAAGAAAATTGCTTAATAATCGTTGGAAGATGGATCAAAAGCGACATCAGGATTAGTAAGATGAGACTCATCACTTGAAACGATTTCGTGCGAAAGCGTGACAGGAATGTAAATTTAATGACTGTCCATATACTATTCATTTTGGCTTCCCACCTTCTGGATAAAGATTTCATTCAAGGTTGGCTCCATGATTTGAAACCGCTGAACAGATGACCGTTCCATGGCAAATTGGAGAATGCCCTGTGCTGCTTCTGGATGCGCGATGCGAATCTCGTACCCGTTATGCCCTTGGTTCACCGATGTTACGCCTTGAAGCTTCTCTAACCCCTCTACACTCGTCGCTATCTCCAGCACAACTCTCTCCTTCGGGAAGCTCGCTTTAATGTCCTTTAAGCTCCCTTGAAGAATCGTATTTGAGCGATGCAGCATACAAATATTCTCACAGAGCTCCTCCACATGCTCCATCCGATGACTGGAAAATAAAATCGTTTTTCCTTCATCACGGAGGCTTTTCACCGTTTTCTTCAGCAACTCAACATTCACTGGATCTAGCCCGCTGAAGGCTTCATCCAGAATAAGAATCTCGGGATTGTGAATGACCGCTGCAATGAATTGAATCTTCTGCTGGTTCCCTTTGGACAGCTCCTCAACCTTACGGTTGTAATAATCAGGAACCTCAAATCTTTCCAACCATATCTTCAAGCTGCGCTCTGCATCGCGTCGTTTCATGCCCCTAAGTTCAGCTAAGTATAAGATCTGCTCGCTAATTTTTACTTTGGGATACAAGCCACGCTCTTCAGGCAAATAACCCATCAAGCTGCGCAGCTCTTCCCGATATCCCTGTCCGTTCCACAATATGTTACCTTCATCTGGGTATATGAGTCCGAGTACCATCCGCATCGTTGTCGTTTTGCCTGCCCCGTTCGCGCCCAGCAAGCCATAAATCTCTCCTTGCTTCACTTGCAGCCCAATGCGATTCACAGCGGTTTTTTCCCCGTACTGCTTCGATACTTCTTGAACAACCAAAGGGTATGTCATCAACTGAGCTTGCCTCCCTCACGAATTGCTTACGCTTACTATTTTACATGAAAATGGAAAGATAATGAATTTCTTTGCACGTAAAACAAAAAAAAGAGAAGCCATCAACGCTTCTCATAGCGATTTAACGCTAACTTTTGGATCTCAATCGCACGATCAATTTTGGATGCTTTCATCTTACTTACGTAGCTATCGAACGCATCAAGCGGCTCGATGCCGAGAATAATCTTTAGAGACATCTCATCGACGAGTGTCATCACATCCAACATAATGGATGAAAACTCAGCACTCTCAAGTTCCGTCTTCGGAATTTGCGGTAATGTATACGATTCAACTTGCGTATCCGCCCAGATCCCAATTGCTTTCCTTTGCTCAGGCAAGGTGTAATATTGCTCCACATACCGAACATCCTGAACGAACGGCCCAAAATAGCTTGCTCTCGTATACATCGATAAGGCTTGCGAAGGTGCCAGCTTCTCTGGATTCCGCAGGATCCAATCCGTATAGGTTGGATAGCCGTCTTTCAACGTGTAGCTCGTTCCTTCAATCCCGAAATTAAAGAGCATATGACCTTCGTCGCTATATCCATAATCAAGTAGCTTGGCAGCCTCAGCCGCATGTTTGCTATTACTTGAAATGGCTACGCCTCCGGTACCGACATACGCGTAGCTTTTCTGCCCAAATTTAGGCTTATCTCCTTTATGCAAGACGGGGTAAGGAGCCGCAGCAAACAAAGCTGATTTATTTTTCTCCTCAACAAGCGGCTGCCATTTCCCAATACCTGCCCCCGCATTCCAAACCGTTGCTCCACTTCGGCCCGTTACCATATTGGAGTCCATTGTTTTGGTATCCACGGAAGCAATATTTTTATCAATTAATCCTTCCTCATACCACCCTCGGAACGTAGCCAAGAAGTCTTGGTAGCCCTTCTCCATGGGACCATACTTGACCTCACCATTCTCTTGATAGAAGCCTTTGCGAATCCCATATGCGCCTACAAAAGCACCGCCCTCAATTCCGAACAACGGATTCGGCACGCCAAGAAATGTCAACGGAGCTGCGATTCCTTTCTTCGCCTTGAACGCCTTGAGCACTGTATGCCACTCCTCTATCGTGGTTGGCACCTCTAGCCCGAGCTCGTTAAGCCAGTCCTGCCGGATAATGGGTCCTTGATACGTACGAAGCTTATCGTCACCGCGGATAAAAGGAAAAACGTAGTAGCTGCCGTCATCGGTCCGAATTTGCTTATCGATTTCGGGATGCTCCTTTAAGTACTGCTTCAAATTAGGCGCATACGTATCGATGACCTCATTCAGTCTCAAAATATAGCCATCTTTGATCGCCTTTTCCGGCCCGCCAGGGAAGCTGTCCCACTCGTACTCCATCATATCAGGCAAGTCGCCAGAGGCTAATAAGACATTCATCGCTTCTTTGGCTTGATTCGCAGACGGCTGTATGAAGGACAGCTGGACCCCAGTTCGTTTCTGCCATTCTTGGAAAAAGGGAATATCCTTGAACTTCGCTTTGACACTCGCGGCATTCCCATTCAACTCCGACCAATACGTCAGCTTTACAGCTGCGGACACAGACTGTTCCTTATCTTTGGCCGTAGATGTAGGAGTCCCTGACGGTGTCGTAAGATTCGTTGGGCTCTCAGATGAGCATGCCGTCAGTCCAAGCGTAATTATGATTAGAAGTAATAGTATCTTGCTGCTAGCTCGTCTGCTCATTCCGTTCCCCTCCCCGCATCAAATGGTCCTGCCTCATCAGTTCATTTCCTTATATTTCCCGGGTGTTATTCCCTCGTATTTCTTGAAAACTCGAATAAAGGTTGCCACTTCATTATAGCCAACGAGCCGCGCGATCTCCGAGATCGAATCTTGCTTATAGCTGATCATCTTCTTCGCTTGTTGAATGCGGTATTTCGTAATATAGTCGAGCAAGCCTTCACCTGTCTGATCCTTGAATAATTTGGATACATAACTGCCTCTTAAGGCAAAGTTTTCACCAATCGTATTCACATTCAAGTTAGCATCCTGATATTGTTCCTCAATGTATTGCATAACTTTCGCGATTAGCTCCCGCAAGGTTTCCGTGCGTTCTTTCGTCTGGTTCGCTTCTATTTTGGAGGCGGCAAACGCACATACCTCTCTGAGCAACAACTGCAGCTCTTGCTGCATTTCCAGAATGGTGTCGCAGGCAATGATTGAATCCATCCATAACGGGTTGTCCCCTAGCCATGGCTGCGTAGTTCCATCCCCAAGCTCATTCATCGCTTTCACCATCGTACCTACAAGATTAAAGATCAGACATCTGGCCAAAGTAAGCGATACCAGCGGCTTATCGAAATTGCGCCCCATAATCTCGTTCATGCTAGCCGAGGCTTGCTCAATATCTCCCGTTTTGATGAGATTAATAATTTGCTGCTCCACTTGGAGCGGATAATAATATCCCAGCTGCAGCTTATCTGCCGTGTCAATACGGATCTCATCGTAGGTGATGATCTCCCTTTTCCCTCGAACCATCTTATATTCCATCGCATCCAGCGCTTCCTTGTAAGCCTCAGCAACGCCAATGAGAGATGGGTGAACACCGCTGATGGATATCGTTAAATCCATATGAAACCGTGTCAGGAACCGCTGCGCCTCTGCAGCAATCCAATCCAGATCAACCTTCCGCTCTGCCGCATCCGTTTCTGCAAAGTTCACTAAACACACCATCATGTCATCAATCTCAGCTACATAACCAGCATGCTGGCGGTGACCGACGAGCTCTTCAACGACATTCGTGATAATGAATTGCATTAATTTTCGGCGTTCACTGATGTCCATACCTGGCAAATTCGTAGATATACTATCGGAATTCTCAACCGCAAACAGAATGACCGCGAAATGATTCGAAATCAAATCCATATGAAAGGTTTTGAACGCTTCCTCGTACGAAACGAGCGAGTCAATGCGCCCTTTCAACAACCGATTTAACATGTTCGATCGGAGCACGTGATGGTGAGATTGCAGCTGCATCGCGATTTGATCCTTCTCATTCCGCGTATGCGAGATCACTCTCTGAATAAAATGCAGTTCATTCCCATCTGCGCGTTCTTCAAAAGCATTTTTATCAGAAATCGATTGAACCAAACGTTGGATCGGTGAGTAGTTACGGCGCAGAAAGAACCAAGTTAGCACTGCTGCACCAAATAAGCTGATCAGTATGCTGATATAAGTAAACTTGCGGACATACTCCGCTTTTTCCCAATACATACGACTCGGAATGATCAGCACATATTTCAAATCAGAAACAGCCGATTGAATATAGAAAAGCTCTGACTCTCCATCCTGCGAAGGTTTATACGTGACATTATCCTCATCCTGCAATTGCTCCAAAATGAGATTCTTATTCACCGTCACAGGCACATTGGAGAGTAGAACTTGATTGTCATGATTAAGGATGACGATTTGTCCGCCGCTAAACCCTGAAATACTTTCGATTGCCTTCTCGAACCGTTCCCTATCAGCCATCACAACGACGGTACCTGTCTGCTTACCATTCAAATCCTTGGGCAGGTGTGTGACATACGCGATGGAGGAGGCAGATGGACCTGCATCTACACGGGGAAGGATCAAAAATTGGTTATTCGTAGCTTGGTGGATCGTATCCAGCCATTGTTCATACCGGAGGGTACCTGTATTGTGGATCGTATCAAAGGCTGTATGCAAATCTCGCATATTTCCTGGTCGGAGAATCGAAGCTTCCTGATCCCAAGTTACGTAGAACTCATCGATCGTCGCATGCGAGGTTTGATACATCCGAAACTCTTTCACGAGCTGAAAAGCCAGATATTGATCATCATTGGTTCGTACATTGGTGTACATCAAACTTTGAAGCTTAGCATTCCAAGTAATTTCCATATTCAACCGTTTCATTAAATCGAATAGCGTGTCGATTGTGTAACGGACTTGTTTCAGTAAGGAATCATTCGCACGATGAATTTCACTTTTTAGTGCATGACTAGACTGCGAATAGATGAGAATGCTCATCAGCATAGGCACGAATAATACGGCACTGTAGGATAACAACCAGGTAAATACAATACTTTTTCTTTTGGGCCAAAAAAATCGAAGCTTCACATGGATCTCCTCCCGCTGCGCACCTTGAAAATTCCTCTGAAGGGATTGTCTCCTTCACTCTATTATACCTCTGTTCGCAAGGGGAGGAATGTCCAAAATGACAAATCCAATTGATAAAAGCGCTACTAGGTCCCTATTTCCATGGGCTATCCCTTCAAAGAACCAACCATAACCCCTTTGACAAAGAAGCGTTGTACAAATGGATAGACACACAGAATAGGTAATGTTGCTACAACAATTGTCGCATATTTAATTGTTTCCCCGATCTGGAAACGATCGCCCGCATCAGCTCCGACGGACATGCCATCTGTTGAGTTGGAAATTAAAATCTCTCTGAGAACAAGCTGTAACGGGAAGAGATCTCGGTTTTTGATAAAGATCGAGGCATAGAACCAACCATTCCATTTATCTACCGCATAGTACAGAATCATGACGGCAATGACGGGCATGGACAGCGGGATGATGATTCGGAACAAAATCGTAAAGTGATTGGCCCCATCAATTTTGGCCGACTCCTCTAAGCTGTCTGGTATCGCCATAAATGCTGTTCGCATAATAATCAAATTAAATGTAGAAATCGAGAATGGAATAATCGTCGCCCAGAGGGTGTCGAGCAATCCTACATTTTTGACAATCAAATAAAGCGGAATTAAGCCCCCATGGAAGAACATTGTGATCACGATAATGATCATGAATGCCTTATTCCAGATCACATTTTTACGTGAGAGCACGTATGCGCCTAACGCTGTCATCAAAAGGTTAACAATAACACCAGCGACCACGATAAACATGGTGTTTCGGTAGCCGATGAGAATGCCAGGGTTTTTCATAACCCCTTTATAGGCTTCCCAACTAAAGCCAAGTGATTTATATAAAATCCCTTTGTGCGCAACTAATTCATTCGCATTACTGAACGAAGCAAAAAGTACGTAAAGCAACGGGTACAACGTAACTACTACCAGTAGCGTCAAAATCAAATGAATACCAATATCGAATAATCTTTCTACAAAACTAGGTCCTTTTCTCATCAACATCACCTCACCATAAGCTGCTTTCATTTACTTTACGACTAATGTAATTCGCTGTAATGAGTAGGATTAGATTGATAATGGAATTAAATAAGCCAACAGCGGAGCTGTAGCTCCATCCAAACTCCAGTAACCCTTTGCGATAGACGAAAGAAGAAATCACGTCTGCCGTTTCGTAACTAACAGGATTATAGAGCAAAATGATCTTCTCAAATCCTACGTTTAACAGATTACCCATACGCAAAATAAACATAATCGCAATCGTCGGCATAATGCCTGGCAGTGTGATATACATCATCTGTTTCCAGCGACTTGCACCATCCATACGTGCAGCTTCATACTGCTCTGTATCAATGCTCATTAACGCTGCAATATAAATAATAGATTCCCAGCCAATTCGTTGCCAAATCTCAGATAAAATATAGATCGGCCGGAACAACTCCGCTTTCTGCAGCATCGCTTGCCCGTCATACCCGAAGGACATTGCGATATTGTTAATGACTCCATCTGCATTCGTAAAGTCCGTAATAATCCCGCAAATGACGACAAGCGATATGAAATAAGGCATATATGTAATCGTTTGTGCGACCCGTTTGAAGGTCTTACTACGCACTTCGTTAATCAGAAGGGCCAAAATAATCGGAGCAGGAAACTCAAAAATCAAGGAGTATAAGGAGATGACCAGCGTATTTTTTAATATGCGCCAAAAGTAAAATGAACTGAAAAAATCATGAAAATGCTTAAATCCTACCCAATCACTACCAAGGATTCCCTTCATCGGTGAATACTCTTTGAAGGCAATTAAGGCACCATACATCGGTGCATAATGGAAAATTAGGTAATAAGCGAGCACAGGTACCATCATAAGGTACAAGTATTTATTAGCTATAAAATCACGGATATATCTATTTGTCCCCGTTCGTTGCTTCGTGAGCGTTACGTTTTCCAGTGGCTGTGTATTCGCCATCTCCATCCTCACCCTCTCACCAGTTTACTTGTAGAAGAGGGAGATCTCAGATCTCCCCACCTCTCCATTGCCAAATGAAACTTATCGCTTGTTATAGCGATCAAGTGCTGCTTGTTGAATCTCAATTGCGCGGCTTAAATTTAGTGACTTCATTTTATCCACATACTTCTCAAAGCCATCTACAGGCTCGTTGCCCAAAATGATTTTCAGCGTCATTTCATCCACCAACGTGTTCATATCGCCCATGATTTTCGCATATTCAGAGCTTTCCTCTGGCGTTGGTGTTAATGGTGGCAAGCTGTATTTGGCTGTATCGGTTTTCTTCCACACATTGATTGCATCGCGTTGCGCTGGCAATACAAAGAATTGCTCCGCATAACGCTTATCTTGGATAAATGGCCCGTTGTAGCTGCCGCGAATGTACATGGACATCGCTTGTGCAGGTGCTAACTTATCTGGATTCTTCATCAGCAAATCCGTATATTTCGGATAGCCATCCACCATTGCGTAGCTGACACCCTCTGTACCGAAGTTAAAGAACATGTGACCAGCTTCACTGTAGCCATAATCCAGCATTCTCACGGCTAGTTCTGGATTCTTCGACTTTGCTGTTACCGCGACGATGCCTCCAGAGGAATACGGATTATCCTTTTGACCAAATTTCGGCGTATCGCCTTTCTTCAATACCGGATATGGTGCGGCTACCAGCTGTGCTTTAGGATCTTTGGCCTGTATCAGTGGCTGCCATTTACCAATTCCGCCTCCAGCATTACCGATACTTGCCCCTGTCGCACCCGTAGCGAAACTACCGTCCAAGGCTTTGTTATCCACGGTAGCAATGTTCTTATCTAACAAGCCATCTTGAAACCATTGGTGGAACGTCTTCAAGTATTCTTTGAAGCCACTTTCCGACGGTCCGAATTTGATTTTCCCATTATCCAAATAGAATCCACGGTTCACGCCAAATGCGCCTAAGAATGCACCGTTGTACGATTCATTGAAAAATCTTGGTTTACTGATAAAGGAGAGTGGCGCGGCTGCACCTTTCTTCTCTTTGAATGCCTTTAATGTCGTTGTCCAGTCATCAATCGTTTCAGGAACAGGGAGACCTAATTCATCTAACCAGTCTTTACGAATCATCGGGCCTTGGAAAACCTGCAAGTACTCATCTCCACGAATGAAAGGGAAGGCATAGTAACTTCCGTTATCCGTTTTTACCATTTTGTCGACATCTGGATGCTCTTTGAGGTATTTCTTCAGGTTCGGCGCGTATTTATCAATCAAATCATTCAATTTCAAAATGTAACCATCTTTAATGGCTTTCTCCGGCCCACCTGGGAAATCACTCAGGAAATTGTATTCGATCATATCTGGGAGATCTCCGGATGCGAGCATCACGTTAAGCGCCTCTTTGGCTTGTCCCGTAGGCGGCGCTAAGAATTTAAGCGGTACACCTGTTTTCTTCTGCCACTCTTGGAAAAAGGGGACATCGGCATGCGTCGTTTTCACACCTGTTAAGTTCCCGTTCAACTCACCCCAATAGGTCAGTGTTTTATCGGTTGTCATCGGATACGTCGTCGCGGTAGTTGTAGCTGGTGACTGTGACTCACTCGTTGTTGTCGTTGATTCCGTCTTCGAGGAACAGGCAATGGCTGTACCCATCATCATGACAATCATGGTTGAAGCTAAAATTTTCTTCATTCGTTGACCCTCCACTACATGTTATGGTGAGATGCATCTCTTCATTAAGCGTAGTGGAATCCATGGGATTAACCTATGAGCAATATGAAGAATGGCATGGTCATTTCGTCATGCCCAATTGTTGATTTCAATAACACGATGGGCGAAATCACAAAATCAGCCCTTACATAGACAAAAAAAAGCACGGAATGATGATCTTTCACATCACTCCGTGCTATATCTAACTTTTTACAATCCGAAAATCGCATCAATGACTGGCTTCGTTGTTCCACCTGGATACAGGACATACAACAATACGTAAACCATCACGCCTGTAGGTGCTGTTAACAGCCATACAAATGCGGCAACTTTACCGATTTTCTTATGTTTAAGGAATTTCTTTTTGTATGCAAACCATAGCGTGACGAGACCAAGAACGCCTCCGATTGTAGCTAAGGTAATATGGAAGAACAAGAACAAATGATAAGGCAACTTTAAACTTTCCGGCCCACCAAATGCCGTATTTCCTTCAAATAACGTACGGGACATGTAGATAATGAAAAAGGCTAAAGCGAAAATTGCGCCTAGAACCATCAGTTTTTCATGCGTATCCCGGTTTCCTTTGACGATATGATACCATCCGAAACCAACAAAAATGGCACTGATCACAATAAACATCGTAGAAATCGTGGGTAAAATGTGCATCGTTCTAATCCTCTCTCTAAGCGCGATTCCAGTTCCCGCCTTGATTATTCAAGCTATCTTGTGATGGAATAGGATCCAACTCATCCTCATCTTTGCGCTCTCGGCGATACCAGCGGAAGAAAATATATGCTAATGTAGCACCATAGATAATCTCTTGCAAGATCTTCATGATTACACCACCGAGCTGTTGATCATCGAGCGGTGACAAATGAGCAAAAGGAACAGTGACGTTGTTATACATATCATAGATAATTGAATCCGCAAAAATGATAAGCGCACATGCGGGTGTCAGTAGGACACCATTTCCGAAAATATAGGCCATCTTCTTCAAATCGTTCAAGCGATTCAGCTCAGGAAGCGGACAAAATACCGGAAACCACATAATAAAGGCCGTCACTAAGAGCATCGTATGATAAGCAAGAAGCGGTACATCATTCTTCATCAAGTAATCCATAATATAAGGCATATGGTAGATGGAGAATAGCATATTGAACATGAATAATGCGATCAGAGGCCGAGTAAAGAAGGAAAATAGGCCGCGGAACACCCTATTTTTCATGCACGAACGAACCAACCAAGCCGGTGTTCCTAACCAAATGAGGATCGGTACGATCAAGTAAAGAATCGTTTGTTGCAGCATGTGCATACTGAACAAGTAGTGATGTCCAATATAGTTAATTGGACTTCCTTGCCCAATATAGAATAAGATTAGCCCTGTATAAAAGAGAAGTTGCTGTGAGATCGAAATTGGCTCTGATTTCGCAGCGCTCCCATTCCCTTTCACGACAAAGCGACCATAACTATATCCGATTACAATGACGATCAACAATAAAACAGGATTCCACAAATCAAAAAATCCACCAATCTGACTCATACCTGCATCTATCTCCTTTCAAGCTGACTATTTCTAAATAACTCTGTTTAAAAAAAGAGGAGGCACTTTGTCTAGACAAAGTTGCCTCTTCTTTTTTTTTACCACCAAACCCAGTATACGGCTGTGATTACACCTGTAAGAGCAACGAACGCTCCCGCAAAGATAAAGATTAGAGGGAACAAATGTCCTCTCTCTTTGGCATGCATCCAGAAAAGCAACTGAACGAGTGCCTGCACGATCCCAAGGGATACGATGAAAATCAAGATAAACGAACGATCCAAATCTCCGTATAGTACGACAGCGAATGCCAACATCGTGAGAAGAATCGAGATAATGTAAGTCAAATAGTGATTGAGTGTTGAATCGTGCTTCACTCTTTTGCTAGGTGCGTGTGTATCATGAGAATTGCTGCTCATTTAGTGACCCACCTTCCCCATCAGATAAACAACTGTGAAGATAAATACCCAGACTAAGTCAATAAAATGCCAGTACAGGGATGCGACATAAAACTTAGGTGCCGTAACAACTGTAAGACCTTTCTTAAGTCCTTGGAAAATCAACAGTGTAATCCAGCAAACACCGAATGCTACGTGAGCACCGTGGAAACCAACCAACGTATAGAACGAGGTGGAGAAAGCACTGGTTGTGAATTTGTGACCTTCATGAACATACTCATAAAACTCATAGATCTCCATTCCTAAGAAGGAAAGACCGAACAAAACCGTAACTGCCAACCAAGCTAGTAATTGACCTACTTTTTGACGGTGCATCGCAATAATTGCGAATACACTCGTCAAACTGCTCGTCAAGAGAATGAACGTTGACCAACCAACTGTTTTGAGCTTGAAAAGCTCTTGAGCTGTTGGGCCATCCGGAACAGAGTTCCGAAGGGCAATGTAAGTTGCGAATAAGCAACCGAACAATACAACCTCAGCGCCAAGGAAAAGCCAGAAACCAAGAACTTTATTTTTCCCTTCGAGGGTAGCCGTTTCCGGATTAGCAGGCAGTGCGCCCGTGTGATGACTACTCATGCCTTTACCCCCTTATGATCGTCTTCAAGTTCTTCCGGCTCAATATGCCAACCGTGGTCATCATATACAGAACGCAAGAACATGGCAATGAAAGTAACTACGATACCTGCTGCAGCTACATAGTAGTTTTTGTACATAAAGCCAAAACCAGCGATGAACAAACCAACAGACATCACAAGCGGTAAGATCGATGCCGAAGGCATATGGATCGAACCAATTGGCTCAGCTGGTGTCATTTGCTTGTTGCCAGCCATTTTTTCTTTCCAGAAAGCATCCAAACCACGAACAAGCGGAGTTTGTTTGAAGTTATATTCAGGTGCAGGTGACGGAATTGTCCACTCCAAGGAGCGTCCATCCCACGGATCTGCAGGAGCTGTGATTGGTTTTCTTGCTGTTGCAATAATGTTAATAAGGAACACTAATGTACCGATACCCATTAAGAATGCTCCAACTGTTGAAACTAAGTTACCAACTTCGAGTTGATACCCTGGTTGATACGTAAAGACGCGTCGCGGCATCCCCATTAGTCCCAAGAAATGCTGCGGGAAGAATGTCAAATGGAAACCGATGAAGAACAACCAGAAATGCAATTTACCTAAGCCTTCACTTAGCATACGACCGAACATTTTCGGCCACCAGTAGTAAAGACCTGCGAACAAACCAAGTACTAGACCACCAACGATAACATAGTGGAAATGCGCTACTACGAAATACGTATCGTGATACTGGAAGTCAGCGGCTGGAATCGCAAGCATAACCCCTGTAGTTCCACCCATAACGAATGTTGGAATGAACGCTGTTGCGAAGATATTCGCTGTTGTGAAACGGATTTGACCACCCCAAAGTGTGAACAACCAGTTGAAGATTTTCACACCTGTTGGAACAGCAATCGCCATTGTAGCAATCGCGAAGATCGAGTTCGCTACTGGGCCTAGACCTGCTGTAAACATATGGTGAACCCAAACCATGAATCCTAAGAAACCAATTAGCACTGTTGCAAATACCATGGAACTGTATCCGAACAGACGTTTTTTGGAAAAAGTAGAAACGATCTCAGAAATAATACCGAAGGCTGGAAGAATCAAAATGTAAACTTCGGGATGCCCGAAAATCCAGAACAAGTGTTCCCAAAGCACGTTGTTACCGCCTCTGGCAGCATCAAAGAATGCACCACCGAAAACGCGGTCAAACATAAGTTCAACCAATGCAACCGTAATCGCAGGGAATGCAAGAACGATCAAGCCTGAAGTTACAAAGGCAGACCATGTAAACATAGGCAAACGCATGTATGTAAGCCCAGGAGCACGCATGTTGATAATCGTTACGAGGAAGTTAATCCCCCCGATTAGCGTACCGATACCTGCAATTTGCAAACCAAGAACGTAAAAGTCCGTTCCTTGTAAATTGCCTTCAAGAGTTGCCCCCCAGTTTGAATCGGTGATCGAGGATAAAGGTGCGTATCCTGTCCAACCAGCATCTGGAGCTCCTCCTAGGAACCAACTTGTGTTCATAAGTACGCCACCGGCGAAGAATAACCAGAAACCAAGCGAGTTAACAAACGGGAACGCAACGTCCCTTGCACCAATTTGCAGTGGAACGATAGCATTCATGAAAGCGAAGATAACCGGCATTGCCGCAAAGAAAATCATCGTTGTTCCATGCATCGTTGTTAATTGGTTAAATGAATCTCCGACGAAAATTTGTTGATCTGGATACGCGAGTTGAATCCGGATCAGGATGGCTTCAAGTCCTCCGACGAGGAAGAAGAAGCCGCCCGCTAGTAAATACAGGATACCGATTTTCTTATGATCGACAGTTGTAAGCCAATCCATAAGCCCGGTATGTTTTTTTACTGGATGAGAGTGAGCCAACGTATGAACCTCCTTTACATCAAGAGTTTATTTCAATGTTTGTAAGTACGTAACAATATCTTTAATTTGAGCGTCATCTAATTTACCATTTGCTTCTTTACCGAAAGCTGGCATTTTGTTACCCGGTTTCAGTTCTTGCGGATTATGTATCCACGATGCTAAGTTCTCAGGTGTCTTCTCCAAGATGCCTGCAAGTGTGTCGCGGTCTGCGAAGCCTTTAAGGTTAGGCGCAACCCCTGGACCACTAGCATTAACAGCATGACAAGACATACAATTTTCTTTGAAAAGCTCTTCACCCTTTTGAGCAGATGCTGGCACGGTAGAAGGTGCTTTCATTTTCGCAACCCAAGCATTAAAGTCTGCTTCAGACTTAGACGCAACGGTAAAGTTCATTAAAGCATGTGAAGCTCCACAAAGCTCTGTACATCTACCTTGGAACGTTGCAATTTCATCAGCTTGCAAATAAAGCGTATTACGGATACCTGGGTTCGTATCCACTTTACCACCTAGGGATGGTACCCAGAAAGCATGAGCAACGTCAGCAGAAACGACATCAAAGGCAATGATTTTGTCCTTAGGAATCACCAGCTGTTGCGCTGTTGCGATACCAAGGTCTGGATATTCAAACTGCCACCAGAACTGATGTGCAGTGACTTTCACATGGATAGCGTCTTTGTTCTTGTTATAATTCTCGGAGTGTTTGAACGTGTAGGACACTGTTGGCACCGCAAGTACTAACAGTAAGAGAATTGGAATTACCGTCCAGATAATTTCCAAAACATGACTTCCTTCGACTTGTTTCGGTATGCTTTCGTCGCCTTTACGCTTGCGAAAGCGAACTAAAACGTACACATAAATCGCAAATACGACAATTACGACAAAAATCATGATAAAGAGACTTAATTTCATTAAATAAAGCTGCTCCGTCGCCACAGGACCTTTTGGCACTAAAGCAGATAAGGTTGGGTCTCCGCACCCAGTTAGCATGAACGTCATCACCGCTAAAAGGGGTAGCAGACGCCAGAACTTTTTCAATTGACTCATTGTATCAACCCCACTTTTAAAACAATATTTTTACCACGAAGGCCATGCCCATGTCAATTCACTTTAATAACTATAAATTCGTGAAAACTTTTTGTCAATCGCTGTAGGAGAGTTCACAAATTGTTCTTAAACAGCGTCTGTAGCGATATATTTCCCTTCATGGTTATTTCCATACACCCACCTCTTTATGCATAAAAGCCTTTATTTGTGAACACGAATAATTAAACAGAAACATCTCATCCTATAGACAATAAATCGCAATGGGAGGTCTGTTAATTATGTTCAGGAAGTTAGGTTTTCCGATTTGTGGAATCATATTCCTACTGCTCACATTATCCGCATGTGGTTCTAGCGGTAAACAGTACAGAGGCGATCGTGACGACTCTACTAGCTCGAATTATGGCGTTCATGTCGAAAAGGCTGATCAGAATGAAAGAGCCTATCAAGTACAGCAACTCTCCGGACCAGTGACGCACAACAATACCAAGTTGGAATATAGCCAGTATCTTTCAGATCAATTGCACACCATGGACGGGGTAAACACCGCCTTCGTCATGATTACGAATCAGAACGCCTATGTCGCGCTAATGATGGATAGCAGTGCGGTAGGTACAAAGGGATTGACGAAAGAGACGAATAATCAAGGAACCACTAAGGGCTTCTACAACGATGACAATCCCTACGATGACTCTTTACCGGCTAATGATTTGAATAAAGGTTACAATAGTTACGAGACAGCCATTCATCATGATTTACTTTCTCATCCGTTCAAACAAGCTATTGCTGAAAAGCTTCGCGTCCTTAAACCCGATCTCATGGATGTATATATCTCGGCAAATCGGGATTTCCTCAATAAAATGAATAGCTTCGCACAGGAGAGCTGGAAAGGTCATTCGCTTATGCCTCTACTAACCGACTTCAATCAGACGGTGACACGTGTGTTTGGAACGGCGCAATCACTACCCCAAGACTAGACTAACTAGGGCTGGCCTCCTAAAGATAGCTTTATTTCTTAGGAGGTCTTGCCACGCCTTTTGGAGCACAACTAGCATGTAAAACTTCTATTAATAAAGTAGTTTATTTCTGCTTGTGGGTCGGCTCCTGTTTTCATTTGTCTTTCATTCCTGTACAATGAGGGAATCGTCTTTACTAAGAAGGAAAAAGGGAGCTGGCCAATTACCCATGTCAAATGGATTTGCCTCATTAGGTATTAGAGAACAATTAGTTCAAGTTTTGCAAAATCAAGGTGTCGTAGAACCGACCCCCATTCAACGAGAAGCGATTCCAGTATTGTTAAAAGGTTCGGACGTTATCGCACAAGCTCAAACAGGTACAGGTAAAACCCTTGCCTTTGTACTTCCTATATTAGAAACAATTGATGTAGAAAGCTCCGATGTTCAAGCGCTTATTCTTACCCCTACTCGGGAGTTAGCCATTCAAATCAGCAATGAGTTGAAAACCCTAGTCCCAATCACAGGTGCGAAGGTCCTAGCTGCCTATGGCGGACAAGATGTAGAAAAACAGCTTAGAAAGCTTCAAGGCAACATACATATAGTAGTAGGAACACCGGGAAGATTGCTTGATCATCTTCGTCGCGGTTCTATCAACTTCTATAAATTGAAAATACTCGTTTTAGATGAAGCAGATCAAATGTTGCACATGGGCTTCTTGCATGAAGTCAAGGATATCATTGCGCAAACGTCTCCTTATCGCCAAACGCTGCTCTTCTCTGCGACAATGCCTGAACAGGTCATCAATCTGTCTAAGGCTTATATGAAGGAAGCAAAAGAAATTAAAATTCAAAGTAAACAAGTCACTTTGACTGAAATTCAGCAGGTGCTTGTCCCTACGACTGATCGTGATAAACAAGACGCTCTTATTGCAGCAATTAAACAATATAGGCCTTACCTTGCGATGATTTTCTGTCGGACCAAAGCCAAAGCGATTGCGCTCAACGAAACGCTGCAAGAAATCGGTTTGATGTCCGATGAACTGCACGGAGACTTGTCACAAGCGAAACGCGAACAAGTAATGAAGCGTTTCAGAGAAGGACGCATAGAACTCTTAGTCGCGACCGATATCGCAGCTCGCGGTTTAGATGTGGAAGGCGTAACGCATATCTTTAACTATGATGTACCTCAAGATGCCGAAAGCTACATTCATCGGATTGGTAGAACGGGCCGTGCAGGTGAGTCAGGCGTTGCTGTGACTTTCGCAACACAACGTGATATGCCAACGATTGAACTTATCGAAAAAGGCATCAAAATGTCATTGCGCGGTGCGGATGGACAGCAAAGACGTGTTGTTCGTTCCCAAACAGAAGATTATATCGAGCAAGATGGCAGAGGTTCTGCACGAAAAGGTGGAACTGGAGCTTCTTCACGCGGTGGCAGACGTAATGACCGCACCGGTGCCCCAGAGCAACGCAGCGGCGGACGTGCAGGAAGACCTGGCGCACGCGAATTACGTGGCGACCGCGCTAATGTTCAATACGGTGGCGAGCGGAAAACAGGTTATGGTTCCAAAGGAGACAAATTTGGCTCACGCGGAGGTTCAGCAGGTGCTGGGCGATCAGGCGAAAGACCGGCTAAAGTGAACTCGGAGCGTAGCCCGAATACATGGGGGCGCGCAACGGTTGTTCACGAATCGCCAACTACGAATTCAGCTCCAGCTCGCGGAACGAACATGGGCGCTGCGAAAGCACGCGTAACTGGTTCCTACAACGGCGGTGGTGAAGGTACAGAGCGCAAACGTTCAGCTCCACATGGCGATAAGTCTTACTCGCCATATAACAAGTACGCTGGCGCAGGTCGTGATGACGCGGCTAGCGCGTCTCGCAACATTCGCGGCGGCAAAGGCCGTGGCGATGGAGCTGCACGCGGTGCTGCTCCTCGAGGTGAGGGCTTCGGCGCTCGCACGGGCGGCGCTCCTCGCGGTGAGGGCTTCGGCGCTCGCACAGGCAGCGCTCCTCGCAGTGAGGGCTTCGGCGCTCGCACAGGCGGCGCTCCTCGCAGCGAGGGCTTCGGCGCTCGCACAGGCGGCGCTCCTCGCAGCGAGGGCTTCGGCGCTCGCACAGGCGGCGCTCCGCGCAGCGAGGGCTTCGGCGCTCGCACAGGCGGCGCTCCTCGCGGACGGAGTGATGAGCGTGGTGCGCGCAGCGCAGCTCCTCGCGGAGACAGCTTCGGATCACGCGGCGGTGCTCCGCGCGGCGACAGACCAAGCGGCCCGCGCGGCGGGCAAGGCGGCGCTCGTGGAAGTGCGCCAAGAGGCACTCGCGGCGGCGGCAGCAAACGCTAAGCCGGCCGATGAAGCGATTTCATCCAAGTCTTTACCGATGAAGCCTTACGATGTAAACTATAAGTATGGTTTATTCAGATTCAATTTTATAAAAATCGTTTCAACCCGTGCTCGCACGTAGGATTTACCCCCCCATCCAATCGAAGGAGGTATGTTCCATGTACGCATTAAAGGATAAGGAAATGATTTTTGTATTCACTGGCCCACACGGGGCAGGCCGAAAAACCGTTGCGGAAATGTCCGGCTCCACGCTGGGGATGAAACAAGTGATTTCGTACACCACACGACCTCCTAAAGCGACAGAGGAAGATGGTCAAGATTATCACTTCATCTCACCCGCCCAATTTGTTCAAGCACAAGCTGGCGGTGAATTCATCGAGGTAAGTACCGTTAATGACCATTTGTATGGTATCAAAAGTTCCGATATTGAACGAATGTTCCAGCAAAGTGGCAGCATCTACTTGATTCTGAACCGTTTTGGTGCCGAGACACTCAAAAAGATATACGGTGACCGTGTCGTTCAAATCTTCATTTATGCCCAGCGAGATACGCTCGAAGAGCGAATGAAAGAAAGCGGAGATTCTGAAGAGATCGCCTCTAAATATTTGTCCGACTACGAAAATGAATTAGCTTACCGAGATCAATGCGACCATGTTTTTGAAAATGTGGACTTGGCTCATACGGTATTTGATCTTACCAAAACATTGGATCTATATTTAAATCGTAATTTGGTCGACTTAGACTAGAAGCTTGTGTTCAAAAGTGGATTTTCTGAACAACCACTAACTGCAGATAAAGGCCTGGACGGTCCCCCGTCCGGGCCTTTTCATCTAACCAAAAAAGAACGGTGAAGTCGTGACTAGTCCGTTCCTACTAAGGAGTTGAACGTAATGAAAATCATTTCCATCGAACCTACACCCAGCCCCAACTCCATGAAACTCAACATGGATGAGTCCTTGCCTGCCAGTGTAAGAGAAACGTATACGAAGAAGAATCTAGTTGGCGCTCCCGTGGAAGTGCAGAAGCTGCTTGCGGTGCCTGGCGTTATCAGTGTGTTCCATGCAGCCGATTTCATCGCGGTAGATCGCAGCTCCAAGGGCGACTGGCAGTTCATCCTGGCGCAAGCGCGCGAGATCTATGGCGAAGCTCAGCCAGCGGCTGGCACTGGATTGCCGACCGAGCAGCCTACTACTGACGCCGCTTTTGGCGAAGCACAGGTGCTCGTGCAAATGTTTCGCGGTATTCCGCTCCAGGTTCGGGTGCGCGCAGGCTCAGAAGAAGCGCGCGTAGCTATGCCGGAGCGCTTCACGCAAGCTGCGGTGCGCGCAGGTACGGCATCGCCGAACCTGATCAAAGAGCGGAAGCTCGAGGAGCTCGGCGTCCGTTACGGCGAGCTGTCGGACATCGCGGGCGAAGTCGTCCAGGAACTGGACGCTTCTTACGACGATGCCCGCGTCGAAGAACTGGTCTCCCGCGCGATGCAGGAGACCACAGAAGCCCCTGTGGAGGAGGCTGCCACAGGGGATCTTGTCGCAGCCGCGGCTCAGCTGCGCAACCCGGATTGGAAGCTGCGCTACGCCGCGCTTCAGAAGATCCAGCCGTCGCTTACGACGCTGCCCCTTCTCGTCACTGCGTTGCAGGACGAGAACACGTCGCTTCGGCGACTGGCCACGGTGTACCTCGGGGACATCAAGGAACCCGAGGTACTGCCCTATCTGTATCGTGCCCTTGAGGACGATACAGCTTCTGTGCGTCGGACCGCAGGCGATACGCTGTCCGATCTTGGCGACCCCGCCGCGGTGCCGGCGATGGCCAAGGCGCTGAAGGACCGCAACAAGCTGGTCCGTTGGCGCGCAGCGCGATTCCTCTATGAAGTCGGTGACGACACCGTGCTTCCGGATCTGAAGCAAGCTGCAGACGACCCCGAGTTCGAGGTTCGGATGCAAGTAAAGATTGCGCTCGAGCGTATCGAAGGCGGACATGCGGCTGAAGGCTCTGTGTGGCAACAAATGACGCGCAGAAATGACTAGTTGAGTAATTACAAAAGCACGAATGCCTACTCCCCTTAGTGGATAATTGGCATTCGTGCTTTTTTTGGTTTTTTGCCTACTAAACGCCAACTCCCTTACTTCTTATACCGCTCAAAATACGTAATTCTCTCCTCAATCGTCGGATGAGAGCCGCGGAACCATTGCACCAGCTTAGGTTGTGTAACTGGACTAAGATTTTCTTTGGCAATATGTTGAAAAGCCCGAATGGCAGCATCCCCATCCCCCGTCATTTTCATCGCATAAACGTCTGCTCGGTGCTCGATGACCCTTGAGAACGCATTTTGAGCTGGTGATGACAGAAAGCTCATCAACGAGATGAGCAGCAGCAGAATCGGTAATGCCGCTAAGTCGCTCTCCCCTCGCATACCCCAAAGTGAACCCCAACGTTGTAAAATGAAGCGATACGCATGGAAAGCCAACCAGAAGCCAACCAAACTGAGTGCAACACCATAGGCTATTCCCCAATAGATATGCCGCTCTACGTAATGCCCCATCTCGTGCGCCATCACTGTTAGGATTTCAGCTGGCTGCAATTTATTCAAAATAGTATCCCACAGCACAATACGCGCGTTCCCACCGATCCCATTGACATAAGCGTTAATAGCATTCGTCCTCTCCGACATGTTCACCTCGTAAACCTGATCAGTCGGGATGTGCGATTTGGCAGCAAGATCAAGAATTTGCCTCTTCAGTTCCTGATTTTGCAGTGGCTGAAACTGATTGTACAACGGGTCCAGCACCACAGGTTGAATAAACGTAACGAATAAGATTAAAGGGATTGAAATTAACCACAGCCATACCCACCACCGCTTAGGACTCCACTTACTAATCCATCTGAAAATTCCTACCATGACTACCGTGCCTACGATATCAATGAGAAAGGTTTTGACATAATCTTTTAGAAAAAGGATAGGCGTCTCTTTAGAAATGCCGTAAGCTTGGTCAATTTTGAACAGAAATACATCAATAGGCAGGAACAGCACGTCCATAACGAGTGTAAAAAGCACTACAAATAAAAACATTTGCAGGAAAGAAGCTCGGAATACTTTCTCCGCAAGTTGGCGGAAGCTGACGGCTATACCGAATAAGGCTAAGGTCACACCCATTTGCAATGGAGCGCTTAAAAAGAAGGTTAACGAATGAATCCGCGAAAGTGATTCCGCTTTAGCAATTTCTGCGTGGGTCATAAACGTATTCGGATCCGCCACAGTTCCCACTAACGTCAAAGGAATTTGAAATAAATCCCCTTTCAAAAAATATACAATCACGATAAAGGCATAACAAGCAAAAGCAGCTGCACACCACAAATAGAAACGTCTCATCTCATGCCTCCACGGTCATCTTATTAGACTCATCTTTTATAGAGATGAATAGCTTGTTTACCTAGTCTATGCGAACAAGACAGTCGCGTATGTGTCTCAAGGCATATTTTGGATGTCATGTCTTGCATTCTCTAGCCACCCATGATGTAATGAGATCACTGATAGGAACGGATGTGCTACATGAAGAAATTGAAATTGCTCACACTTGCCTTGCTGGCTTTGGCTAGCTTTACACTTATTCTACTCGTAAAATCAAATTCCCCTGATGCGAAACAACTTCTCATGTCATTTACTCAGGCAGGAGAAACTCCAGTACGGAACCTTGCAGATAAAAAAGCAACTGAAACGGCATCAACCGATGCCCCTCTAACTCCTGGACCTACATCTGTTAGAGCTGAAGTAAAATCCACAACTGACCAGACACAGACAACTTCTTCAGAAGCACCCATTCTTACTCAGCATCACTTTCAAATAGATACGATACCCGCCATCTCACAGCTCCCCGAGCTGCCAAATGGTTGTGAAGCTGTCGCTGCAACTATGCTGCTGAATTGGGCTGGACTGCCGATAACGAAGGAAGAAATGGCTCTTGCTCTACCCACGGGGGACATGCCCTACGAGAATGAGTTCGGTGCCTTTGTAGGAGCAAATCCCAAAAATGTTTTCGTTGGCGATCCTTTTGATATTGGCTATGGGATTTATCATACCCCAGTCGCTAAGCTGATGAATCAGTGGTTGCCTGGTCACGTTCGTGATCTGACAGGCACCTCTTTCGAGGATTTGCTTGGCGTCATTGCCAAAGGCAGTCCTGCCATGATTTGGGCAACTGAGCATATGGATAGCCCTTATTTGGACTTGGAGTGGGAAGATGAGACAGGTGAGCTGGTCCCGTGGTATCAGCCTGAACATGCTTTATTGCTAACTGGCTGGGATGATGATTATGCTTATATGAACGATCCGATGACTGGTGAACAAGAGGCCTATCCACTCGCTTCTTTCAAAGAAGCGTGGGAGTTCATGGGTTCCCAGGCAATCACGATCATTGGATAGTGGCTAATGAGTTTGTGAATGCACCAATATGACTAAATATACCAAGCAACCTCTTACCTCCTCAAAATAACTGGATAAAGTACATCTAAATTCGCTCATTCTGAGACTTACTAACCATTAGATGGAAAATATGTAGTTAATATAGCTACTATTGCACCTTTTCGGCTATAACCTCCTGATTAGATGGAGTTTTTCCAGCTATTTGCTCAAACCCGTTAAATTTCAAGAAATTAACTGTACTTTTTACATTTAATCGCTCGGCTGGCGTAGGTTGGAGTAGTTTAGGTTGCTGGAGTTGCTTCGTCCCACCACCCCCACCAAAAAAGCATGGACTTCCCCTAGGGGTTGTCCATGCTTTTTCTACAAAGGATCCAGCTGAACAGCAGCTTGCTTGCCGCTCAGTTGGATGCCGGTATGCTTCTTGCCGTGGGAGCCAAGATCCTTCACCAGCGTTTCCAGCAATTCCTTGGCTTTGGCGCCTTCCTTGCCGGAGATCTTAACGACCAGCAGGACGGCGTCCCCGCCTTTCAAAATCCGCTCAGCTTGCTGACGCTTCGTCTCGAGATCGTGATCCTCAATGTTCGCCGTCAAGCGAAGCTCCTTGACCTTCGGACCTTGCTCTTGCTTCCGCGCCTGCTGCTTTTCTTGCAGGGCCTCTTGTTTGGCTGCGCCTGCTCCAATCAGCTTGCAAGGAGGCGGGGAGCTCATGAGCGAGGTGCAGACGAGGTCGACTTTTAACTTTTTGGCAAGAGCAAGCGCGTCTTTCGTCGACATTACACCTAAATCCTCACCTTGCAGCCCTGTAACCTGAACTTCGGAAGCTTTGATTTTCTCATTCTTAATAATCATTGTGAATCCACCTAATCTTTCGCTATAATGAACCCATCCACTCGTAGGTGGACAGAAGTTGGCCTAGATCATGCATTATTTTGCCATGAGGTTATATAAGGAGATGTCAAATACCCGATGAATAATAAACAATTAGAAGAGCAAATGATCGAAAATTACAAACGTGAAGAGCATATGATGATTTTGGTTTTTGCACAGTGGTGTATTAACCATGGTCTGGATCCTGCAGCACTTTATCATAGCGCCTATCCAGACCAACCGAATAATGAAGCCCTCGAGAAGGCACTTGAACTGACGGTGCCCAAAGAGGAGGCCGGCGAGGTACCGGATGACACTTTGCTTGGCGTGCTCTCCCTCTTTGGCAATGAAGAGCTGGCCTTCATTGTGACGCAAGAAATCGATAAGCGTCCGAAGCGCACGCGCTAGCCCTTACTCTTCCATCAGCCCGCTAGATCACGTAACTATGCTGATGACTCAGCTCAAAAGCTTCCGCTAACAGCTCCACGGTCCGCAGTCTCGTTTCCACTTGGTGTCCACCTGCAACGACCATCACTTCGTCGACACCATAGCTTTCAGCAAGTCGCAGGATTTGCTCCCTGACCTGACCGGGATTACCTACGATCATCCGTGAGCGATTGTCTCGCACGCGTGTTTGATCCCAATCGGAATAGGTATATTCCGCTGCTTCCTTCGGCGATTTCACTCCGGTGAACTCGCCTTTTTCCATTTGCAGAATACGCAAATCAACCGAGGTCGCAAGCTCCTCCGCTTCAGCTGTCGTTTCGGCGCACAGCACATAAATACAGACCGTCGCCTGCGGCACGACATTGAGAGCGGACGGCTGGAACGAGCTGCGGTAGCTTCGCACCGCATGCTGCCCTCCCGCTCCGTTGATGAAGTGCGCGAAGCAGAAGGCTGCGCCTGCCTGCGACGCATACACCCCGCTCTGTCCGGTGGAGCCGAGCAGCCACACCTGGGGCATCGAGGCCACCAAAGGGGTGGCGCGGATGCCCTCGAACACGTGCCCAGGTTCCACCGAGTCGGTGAGGAACCGCAGCAAATCCGTGACTTGCGCAGGGAACCGCTCAAGTCCCTCGAACAGATCGGCGCTGACGCCACGCAGCGCCTTGGCCGTATGCGGCGTGCCGCCAGGTGCACGCCCGATGCCAAGGTCGATGCGCCCAGGATAGAGCGCCTCGAGCATACGGAAGTTCTCAGCGACCTTGTAGGCGCTGTAGTGAGGAAGCAGCACGCCGCCAGAACCAAGCCGTATACGGCTTGTGCGAGCAGCAAGGGTGGATATTAACACCTCTGGAGAAGAACCTGCAAGCCCTGCTGAATTATGATGCTCAGACACCCAGAATCGGGTGTAACCTAGGCGATCAGCGAGTTGCGCTAACGCAAGCGTTTGTTGTAATGCCTCACTATGGGTAAATCCGGATGATACCGGTGACTGATCAAGAATGCTTAGCTTTAGCATGGTCATCCCTTCTTTCTGAGTCTTCTACTACTGATGAAACTCATAATTATACAACGCTCGGCTCACAAAAGAAAAAAGGACAAACCGAAGTGGCGTTGTCCTGTGAGATGAGTAATTACCGTGGCAGATAGGCTAAACACTTATTTTTTCAAGTACAAATCGAATACACCATAAGTCCCGGCCGTAATAGTCAGAAGTAATCGCATTAACTGGCTTCATAAAGTCATGATCTCCAACCAATTGCAGCCCCGAAGCCGCAATCAAACTTAAAAAGCTTTCAATATTTACATCTGGATAATCAACCGTAATGATCAATTTGCCGTCATCTTTCAAAACTCGCTTAAACTCTTGCAGGGAACGAAGCTGCACTTCTGTGTCATCGATATGCTCCATGACTGAAATACAGAAGGCTACATCGAACTTAGCGTCATCATACGGCAAATTTGAAATGTCCGAAACAGCAAATTTCGGAATACTTAACATAGGCAGGTTAATTTGATCTATATTCTCTTTCCCAATATAATATTCCAGCTCTTTAATAATTTCGTTCGAATCTAATATGCGTTCATCCATATCGCAAGCGTACACTTCTTTACATTTGTCTGCTAAATAATACTTAAAGGGATGACCTAAGCCACATGCAGCATCTAGAACAATGTCATCTTTTTCAACAAAATGGGAAGCCCATATGTACTCATAATGTCTACTCCACCAATGATCAGGCAACCGATAAAAGATGTCTTGATTCTTCGTATCCTCATAAGTAAAAAAACGAGATGTCTCTATAGCCATGCACATTCCCCCGTGATATCTTTTATATGTATTGTTTTTTATTACATATTCTCCAAGAATGTGTATTTCCCTTTCTTGCTGGATGCCATAATTCTCCTGCTCCGAATCGTGCGAATCGCGTACATACAACCCATAAGTCCAAGCCCCCCAGCCATGTAGCCAGCCAACACATCACTAGGATAATGCACACCGAGGTAAATACGACTAAGCCCAATACACATAATGACTAGGACAGCAACGGGTGGTATCAGCCAAGCCGCTCTCCATGTATGTCGTACATTTACCCATAACAAGTAGGCAAGCAAACCATAAAAGAGTATGGAGACCATCGCATGACCACTTGGAAAGCTGAAACTATCCACCTCCACTAACCAATGCTCGGCAGATGGACGATCACGTTTAATAAGATCTTTCAACCCCGAATTTAGCAGCCATGCACCAAGTACGCCAACGAATAAAACAAGGGTTTCCCACTTATGCTTGAGTTTAAAATACAACAGTCCCGCAACTAGAAAAAAGAGAATAAATTCCGTGGATCCGCTTCCCATAAATGTGAAAAACTTTGCAACAGGCGTCCAGGTATCCCCTCTTTGATCTTGAATGTAACCGCCTACATGTTGATCAAAAGCTTGCAGCCATTTTGCCGAGATGCTCTGCGACAACACAATAAAGATAAGGAGCAGAGCACCTGCTCCCCCTAAACTCAAAATCAAATCCCTTGCTACTACTTTCCCTTTCATCTGTTCCTTGCCTCCCACGGCGAATTGTTTGTTCAGTCTTCCTCTTATGCTGCTTGGCGCACTTTGCGCCCTTGCCTTCTCTTAATAATCAGTGGAACGATAGCAAAAACCGCATACATCGCTACAGCTCCAAGAAATTTCCATGACCAGATATCATTTAAGGAAGCACCAAAAACGTTATAAACAATCGCTCCCGGAATAATTCCGATGAACGTTGCCCACGTATAGTCCCAGAAACGGATTTTCGATAATCCAGCGCCATAGCTGATCCCATCGAATGGAAAGAATGGCATAAGCCGCATATATAGCACCACCATGAAGCCTTTTTCCTCTGCTTTTTGGTCGAAAGAAAGCAGCTTAGGGCTTCGTAATATGCGTTGAAAGCTGCCGCGGCCCCATTTGCGTGTAATGTAGAATGACAGTAACGCGCCAGCACCTGCACCAATAATATCGTAGACAGTCCCCCAAAAGGCACCAAATACATAACCCCCATAGAGCGTCAAAGGTGTTGCCGGGAACAAAACCAACGGTCTCAAGGTATACGCCAGAATATACAACAGACCCCCAAGTGGGCCCAAATCACGAAGCCATTTCGTGACCCAATTCAAATCTATATGCTCCCATACACCTGTCCATTTCAATACGAGTAGTCCCAGAACGGCAACAACAAACCAACTAATTAGCAACCAAAGCGGCTTTGAACGCGCCATGGCTCGCCTCCTCCATACTCCTGATTCCCAAAAATTGCAGGCGGAACTTCCCCTTCATCTTACACAAATATGTTGGTCGATATCAACTTGCTGGAAGGGTCCTATTTCTGCTGCGATTTTAGGACAGTTTTAAGACGCACCTCGCTCGCTGTGATACCAAGGAAATCATTGATGCTGACAGTTAGATATGATAAACTGCTCCCATCTTCTCTCCAAGCATATCCAATATGTTCATACATGCCATGCCACCTATATCCCGCACCCACTGGAGGGGCTCACCTATGCTGCTGCGACGTAAAAGTATTTTTCTGACGCTATGGCTCTCTTACATCCTCATTCTGCTTATTCCCGTAACTGGTACGTTCATTCTGTATACCAATATGGAAAAAAATATGGTCGATACTGCCAATCGGTCGAATTTGGCTATGCTTGAACAAGCTCGCCAGGTCGTAGACAACAATTTGCAAGAGATCGAACAGCTTGGCATTCAGATTGCGACACAGCCTAAGCTTCAAACCTTATGGACGATCAAAGACAACGAAAAATACATTCAATATGAAGAAGCAGTCCGCGCGCTAAAAACGATTCGCAACAGCACGCCATTTATTGACGATTTCTACATTTACTTACGAGACGAAGACACTGTGATTTCACCCAATTTGAAAACCGATGCCCCTACCTTTTTTACCAAGCTATACCCACTTCCAGGCAAAACATTAGATCAGGTTCGGTCTGAGCTCTTAACAGGCTTTCACTATTTAACCTACCTGCCTACATCTGCTTCTGCGCCCGATCTCTCAAGCAAGAATGTCATCGCAAGTGCTATTTCCCTGCCCCTGGGTGAGACCAGCAACATCAAAGGCACGATTGTTATGCTCATTAATGAGCAGAAAATCCTTGATCTTTTGAAAGGGATCCAGTGGGTGAATAACGGCTCCATGTTCATTCTAGATGATACGGGACAAGTCATCCTCTCCACATCGAATGAATACAAGCTATCTCCAAACTTACTTACAGAGACCCAAGGGGCCAATGGCTACGAAACCTATGAAGAGAGTGGCCATACACAGATGCTTTCCTACACAACAGGCCGCAGCGGTTGGAAATATATTTCCCTGGTGCCGAAGAGCGTAGTCTTAGAGCGTGTGAATGAAATCAAAACATGGGCCATCTATCTGTTAGTTCTTGTTGTCGCTGCAGGCAGTGCTGCCGCCTATTGGATGGCGTACCGCAGCTATAGTCCGATCCGTGATTTAGTTTATGCCATTAACAAAGGAAAAAATGTACCGCGAAATGGTCTTTCGAACGAATATGAATTCATTCGGAATTCCATTGCCGCCTCGGTTGCCGAAGGCAAAGCACTTGAGCAGCAGTTAGCAGGGCATCTTCCGGTCGTGCGGGCCAACTTTTTAACCCGATTGTTAAAAGGGGAAGTCGATCACACCGAGTTAACGGAAGACTCCCTCGCTTTCATGGGCGTTAGGCTCCCACATCCCTATGTGAGTGTGATCATCCTAGAGGTCGATGAAAGCCGAGATTATCGGATTGCCGAGAGTGATCGAGATCGCGCGCTCGTGCGGTTTATATTATTCAATTTGAGCAGCGAATTCGTTGGTGATTCCGGTTATGTAACTGAAACGGATAACAATCGCTTGGCTCTTCTATTAAATGTCCCCGATGCCTCAGAGGAGACCATTCTAAATCGTGACCGCTTAATCGCTGAGCTCAAGGGTGTCATCGAGGATCGCTTCCGTATGAAGATCACTGTCGCGACCAGCTCCCTGCATTTCGGTAAACTAGAAGCTTCCCGATGTTATAACGAAGCGCTTAACGCCCTCGATTACCGAATTATTCACGGCATTAACTCTGTTATTCATTACGATGAGATTCGTTTCTTGGAACGCACTTACTATCATTATCCGATGGAGATGGAAGCACAAATCATGAATTGTCTCAAAAGCGGGGAATATGAAGGTGTCGATCGACTCCTGAACGAGCTGTACCAACACAATATGGGTTCTCGTGACACGACGCCAGAACTAGGTAAATTACTCTTCTTGAACCTCTTAGGCACCGTGCTCAAAGTCACTAATGCTTTGAAAATCGATGAGAAACAATGGCAGGAAGATGGCTCTGATCCTGTGAAACTCATCATTAACAGCACGTCTGCAGAAGATATGCTAAAGAAGGTCAAAGAACTTTGCCAATTTATTTGCAACAGTGTACAAGAGGCTCGCTCTGAACAGCATGAACGTTGGCAAGAACGAATGAAGCTTTATATTGATGAACACTACGGAGATCATTCCCTTAGTTTAACTTCAATTGCGGATTTCTTTGGGATGACACCGCAATATGTGTCCGGTTTATTTAAGAAGCAGTATGGCATCAATTTAACCGATTATATGATTGAAGTTCGAATGAAAGAAGCGAAGCGCTTACTTGAAGTACCAGGGATGACTGTTCTACAAGTCGCGCAAGGCGTTGGCTATTCGACAGATATCGGCTTCATCCGTGTTTTCAAAAAAATAGAAGGTATTACCCCTGGAAAGTACCGCGAAATGCAGCAAAGAGGGGAACATCTGAAGGATGGTTAGCCCCCCTGAAATACGGTTTGCCCCTGATCTGAAGCGGTGTTTATCGTTCATTAGAACGTATTGTAGGCAGCAAAAGTCTGTTCTTTTATATTGAAATTGCGGACAACGACACCGCAAAAACAATATGTACAGGAGGGTCACCCACGTATGAACAGAAAGAAAAGAACGATTCAATTAACCGTGATTTCAGCAGCAGCACTCTCAGTATTCATGGCAGGCTGTAGCAGTGACAATGCTAAATCAACACCCGCAGCATCAGGCATACCTTCATCCACAACGGCGTCACCAGTCCCTGGAGCGAAGTACCCTACTTCCCTCACCTACTGGGTTTCTATGAATGGTAATGCAGCAGCTGTTATGAAAAACTACAATGAAATGGCGGCTTATAAAGAGATTGAGAAGAAAACCGGTACGAAGGTTGATTTTCAACATCCGCCAACAGGCCAGGAGAAAGATCAATTCAATATTATGCTCGCGTCTAATAGCTTGCCTGATGTTGTTGAGTACAATTTCACGACTATAGCACAAAGCCCTGATTCGCTTATTAAAGGGAAACAAATACTTCGTTTAAATGAACTTATTGAGAAAAACGCCCCGAATTTAACAAAAATTTTGGCACAACACCCTGAGTTCCGCAAAATGATTACAACCGATGAAGGCAATATTTATGTGATGCCTTTCTTACTTGGAGATGAGCTGCTGAGCGTTGTAAATGGACCTATTTTCCGCCAAGACTGGCTTGATAAATTGGGTCTGAAAGCGCCAACAACGATTCCTGAATGGGAAACGGTTTTAACGGCTTTCCGAGATAAGGATCCGAATGGCAATGGCAAGAAAGATGAAATCCCTTTCTACATGAATTTGGGCGGCGATTTCGACGCGAATAACTTACTCGTGGGTGCATGGGGAATTACCACTGATTTCTACAACGATAAAGGCAAAGCCAAATATGGCCCAATCCAGCCTGAATACAAAGAGTTCCTTGCTACACTTGCACGGTGGTACAAAGACGGTTTAATCGATAAAGATTATGCCAGCATCACGGATGCCAAGCTAAAGGATGCCAAAATTACGAATAGCCAAGTTGGTGCTTACTCCGGTTATGCAGGTTCCGGTCTAGGCCGCTACTTAACCTTAGTTCAACCGACGAACCCAACTTTTGCTTTATCGGGTGTACCTTATCCGAAGCTGAAAGAAGGCGCTCCCGCTTCCCTTGGTCAGTACACCATGCCTTTCACAGGTTACGGCGCTGCGCTTTCAGCTAAAGCCAAAAACCCTGATGAAATCATCAAATGGCTTGACTTCAAATATAGCCAAGAAGGCGCTATGCTGATGAACTTCGGCATCGAGGGCGAAAGTTACAAACTAGAGAACGGTTATCCGAAATACACGGACCTTATCATGAATAACCCAGATAAACTGCCAGTTACGCAAGCGATGGCTAAGTATTTCCAAGCTAGCTGGAGCGGTCCCTTCGTGCAAGATAAACGCTACATCGAACAATATTACACAATCCCTGCTCAGCGTGATGCGCAAAAAACATGGACAGCCGCAGATCACTCTAAACAAATGCCTGGTGTCAGCATGACAGCTGATGAGAGCTCCAAAACAGCCTCCATTATGAACGATGTGAAAACGTACCGCGATGAAATGTTCAATAAATTCGTCATGGGTGCTGAGCCTATTGAAAACTTCGATAAATATGTGCAAACCATGAAAGGTATGGGTGTTGAAGAAGCGATTAAAGCGCGTCAAGCAGCCCTAGATCGTTTCAATACTCGGAAATAACCGAGACACTAGACGCTAAACTCACGGTGTGGGAGGGGAACTCTCCACCGTGTGGCGTCTTCTTGCACCCATTTTTACCGACTCAATAGCTAGAGGAGGGGCCCGCTATGCCCACAGCACTCAATGAACAGACCGGCACCGTGAAGCCAGCGGTCGACAAAAACAAGTTTTCCTATCGTTTGATCCGAGACGCCAGAATGAATAAATATGTGTACATCATGCTGCTCCCAGTCGTTGCTTACTACATTCTTTTTTATTACGTACCTATGTACGGGCTGCAAATCGCATTTAAAGATTATGCGCCGGGGATTGGCATTTTGCATAGTCCTTGGGTAGGCTTTAAACATTTTCAAGACTTCTTTACCAGCTATTATTTCTTGCGCATTTTACGCAATACCCTGTTAATCAGCGCGTATGATCTGTTATTTTCCTTCCCTGCATCGATTATTCTGGCACTTTTGTTGAATGAGCTGCGCAGTAAGTTTTTGAAACGAGCTGTCCAAACGATTACGTATATGCCCCATTTCATTTCGATTGTGGTCATCTCGGGTATGCTTGTGGATTTCTTAGCCCGTGATGGATTAATCAATAATATCCTGAGCTCCTGGTTTGGATTTACGCCCATTACGTTCCTGCAAGAATCCGGTTGGTTCCGCTCTGTTTATGTTTCTTCGAATATTTGGCAAAATATCGGCTGGGGCTCCATTATTTATCTATCTGCCATGTCAGGTATAGATCCGTCGTTGTATGAAGCTTCCAAAGTGGACGGAGCAAATCGCTGGCAGCAAACGTTCAACATCACCCTGCCGGGTATCATGTCCACGATCGTGATTCTTCTCATTTTGCAAATAGGAAATTTCATGACCATCGGTGCTGATAAAATCCTATTATTATATAACCCGACTACGTATGAAACAGCTGATGTTATCGGCACTTTCGTCTATCGCAAAGGGATTCTCGAATCCAACTTCAGCTACAGCTCCGCTGTTGGACTCTTCAACTCTCTCATTAACTTCACGCTGCTCGTTCTGGCCAATACATTAAGCCGACGCACCAGTGATAATAAGCTTTGGTAAAGGGAGGCTGCAATCATCATGAGTAGAAGCTGGGGAGAACGCATTTTTGACATCTCAAATTCCTTATTATTAATCATACTATCACTCGTTACCCTGTATCCGTTTCTGTATGTGCTTATCGCTTCCTTAAGCGATCCTGCTTGGATTGTGCAAGTGCGCGGGCTGCTTTGGTACCCCAAGGGGTTGAACTTCGAAGCCTATCGCATGGTGTTTCAAAATCCCGCCATCATGACCGGCTATCTAAATACAATCCTGTATGTCATAGTCGGCACCTCGTTGAACATTCTCATGACATCCTTAGGTGCTTATGCGCTATCTAGGCAAGACGTGATGTGGAAGAATCCGGTTATGTTTATGATTGTGTTTACGATGTTTTTCAGTGGCGGCTTAATTCCAACGTACTTGCTCATTAACGATTTAGGCATGGTAGATACCCGTTGGGCACTCCTCATTCCTACAGCTATGAGTGCTTACAACTTGATTATTATGCGTACGGCCTTCCAAGGTGTGCCTATCAGTTTGGAGGAATCCGCCAAGCTTGACGGTGCTAACGATTTCACCATTCTTTTCCGTGTCATTCTGCCACTCTCCATGCCGGTAGTCGCAGTGATGGTGCTCTTCTACGGTGTGGCTCATTGGAACTCCTGGTTCAGCGCTTTGATTTATTTACGAACACGTGACCTTTACCCGCTGCAGCTTATTTTGCGAGAAATTTTGATCACGAACAGTACCGAATCGATGATGACAGGTGTCGGCGGGAACGATAAGATGCCTATCGGAGAAACGATCAAATACGCGACAATTATCGTGGCCACAGCGCCTATTCTATTCCTCTACCCTTTCCTGCAAAAGTACTTCGTGAAAGGCGTTATGATCGGCGCGATCAAAGGTTGATTGACGCGGCAACCATCATTCAAAGGGCTGTCTTCACGGGGGCAGCTGCTAGTTAAGGGAACTAGGATACTCTATTCGTACCTAGATGCGCCAAATGGAGAGCGAAGGGAACTACAGTACCTTATTCTTCTGAAAATCACCAGATATGACGAAATTTGATCAAATAGCGTACCTACGTTCCGCTTGAAATCAGATTTCCCCTTATATCGCACAATTAGCGCACACACGTTCCCTTCCTAATCTAGTCAGGCACTTTATGATCACATAGTTGTCTTATTCCCCGGAATCCCCGAATATCAGAAGAATAAGCAATCCAAGCTTGCTTATTCTTCCGATATTCTTTTGATTATTGCCCAACCCCCACACATTCCCGCCGTCATTTCCTTTAATCAATTGAGCTAAAGTTAAAAACCAAATAAAAAATAAGCACCACCTGCAAGGCACCAACGAATAGGTTTAAAGTTAACGCCAATTTGGCATATCTACTTTTTAAACGACTCCCACTCAAACAAACCCCGATAATAAAAAAAATGATTCCTAATAAATTTGAAAATAAGAAAAAAGAAATAAACGATAGTCCCGCTGCTGCCATGGCTAGCTTGATTCGTAAACTCACAATAAGCACCTCCCATTCAGCTTTACTCATAATAGCTTGATTCCAATTGACTAATCGAAAGGTTTGAATTTACACTATAGGAATAATTTAGGTTAAACAATATGTAAGCGTCAAGCCCCGCTACCATTATCACATCAACATGTTGGGAGATACGCACATGAAGAAGATTGCAGTTCTACTTCTATTGATTGCGTTGTGCCTTTGGCAATACGAGAGGACCTTCATCGCTGGAGATGATCCCTTCTTGCGATCCGATTACAGTAAGCTTCGACCTGTGAAAATTAATCGTGTTATTCCAACCAAAGAAATAAAGCAGCTTCAAGAGATTGTAAGCGAGGCCCGGGAAAAAGAGCTCAAGATCTCAATTGCTGGCCAGCGACACAGCCAAGGTGGGCATACGTACTACAAAGACGCCATTGTGCTGGATATGACGCCATTTAACAAAGTACTCGCCTTCGACGAGATGGCCAAGACAATCACCGTACAGTCAGGTGCCACTTGGGCAGATGTACAGAAGTACATCAATCCGTATGGACTTGCGGTGAAGACCATGCAGTCGCAAAATATTTTTACCATCGGAGGCTCGATCTCCGTCAATGCACATGGCCGTGACATTCGGAATGGCTCATTAATCAGTTCGGTTGAATCCTTTCGACTATTAGGCGCTGACGGTCAAATACGAAATGTTTCACGATTAGAAAATGCAGAGTTATTCCCGCTCGCGTTGGGTGGATATGGCTTGTTCGGTGTTATTGTAGATGTGACTTTATCGCTTACGGATGATGAAGTGTACGAGATGACAAGCGAAACAATATCCACAGAAGCCTATTCGAACTACTTCCTTAACCAGGTGAAACAAAATCCCGACATCCACCTGCATCTCGCACGTATTTCAGTCGCGCCGGATTCCTTCTTAACGGATATGTATGCTACAAATTACAGCGTGCGAGAGGAACTCCCTGTTACGAATTACAATCAATTGAAGCTGAAGGACACCTATGTGCTGCCGCTGAAATTTCTCTTTGGACTTAATCGTTCCTTCGATTGGGCGAAAAATGCGTTCTGGGACTTACAACGGCATTTTCTTATTGGTCGCAGCACAATCCTAACTCGCAACAACGCTATGCGATCCGAATCTGATTTTATGGACTATAGCTCGGATACCAAAAACGATCTTCTCCAAGAATACTTCATTCCCGTGGAACATTTTGAAGATTTTATTAATCACATAAAACCTATCCTACAAGAAGAACAATTAAACCTATTAAATATTACGGTTCGTTATGTAAATCATGACGAGGAAGCGTCCCTTTCCTATGCAAAAAGTGACATGTTCGCGCTCGTTTGTCTGTTCAACACCCCGCTAAGTAAAGCGGCGCAAGCTCGTATGACTCATGGCATCCAGCGGATCATTGATCAATTGAAGACCTTCAATGGCTCCTATTATTTGCCCTATGCTCCCTTCCCTTCGGTAGAGCAGTTCCGAACGATTTACCCTAAAGCGGAAGCCTTTTTCCAAGCCAAAGATCAGTGGGATCCACAGCATCTTTTTATGAACCAATTCTATGACGATTATAGGGGGCATTAGGATGAATGTGCGTATACTCATCAAATCTCAAAGCTTAGCGACATTGGCAGCGGGGATGATATATCCTTATTACTTATTGTTTCTGAAAAATCTCGGCAGTACGTATTCCGCATATGGCCTCGCTTTTGCCATTTTCACAATAAGTTCTGCAGCATCCGCCATCTGGCTCGGTAAACTCGTAGACCGCTCGTCAAAAAAGCTCATGGCAGGAAGCTCCCTGGGGATGATGGCGGCGATGCTCATCTTCCCATGGATTCCTTCCTATGGCTTCGTCTTGCTGCTCCAAGCATTCATGGGTGTATGCAGTGCCATGCAGAAAATGAGCGAGCGCGGATTGCTCGCTGATGGGACTCAGCGTGGGAATCGAGGCGGTACGATTGGCAATTACCACTTCTGGACATCCGTAGCATCGGGATTTGCTGTTCTTATTGGCGGTTATATCATTGACTGGCTGACGATTGATGTACTGTTTTACGTGAGTGCGGTGATTTACGGAGGGAGTGCTTGGATGACGCTTCGGATGCGGGAAGGAACGCTGGAGAGTAACGACTAGGAGATGCGTATCGCCCTCACGGTGTCTATCTGATCACAAAGAACCTTCGCCACCCCTACAGGCAGCGAAGGTTCTTCCTTTTTTTACTCAGAACTCTTCCACAAGTGATTACTCACCGTAAACCATCACTTCTGTTATCGAGCTGACGGGACTATTGTTATTGCCATTGACAGCTAGGCGTAGATATCGCGCTGTTGTGTCTGGAATATCATATATTTCATACGTTCCCGTTACTTTGCCAGAACTTGGCCCCTCGTAGATCGGCGTCCAGTTTACCCCGTCCAAGGATGCTAATACATTAAAATTAAATCGGCGCTCGTTCCCACGTACCCATGAAATCCCTACATATGTCGCCTTCGTCTCAGAGCCAAGATCGAAGTCAATTGTATTAGGGCCCCCTACGGACCAATACGTATTCGGATTGTTGTCTATCGCATTCGTCCCTGGCCATGCGTTACCTACTGGTCCACTATCGGCAACATAGGTGATGGGCAGTACAGGAACATTCTCTAGAATACCTGAATAGACGCCACGAGCTAAATCAATCACATACTTACTAGGTCTAGAAATCCCCTGGTCATCTGTCACTTCGATGATAGCCATCCCTGGTATTCCTGCCGCTTGTGTAATCGTAACTGTGTCATTCGGATCCGCACTCACGGCCGTGACAACCGGTGTACCTTGAACCGTGAATGGAAGCTCTACGGCATACTTTTTCTTCAATGACTCGAAGTTTGCCAAAGGCACGCCGTTCAGTTTCAACTCGGACAGCAGCGCTGATGGTGCGGTGTCGATGCTCCATGCTTGTAGTGGTGTCACGATCGGTGTGTCTGCAGGCACTTCTTCCGATGACAATAGTGGAGTAAAGCGCACCGCAATGGTCACGAAATCATTTGCCGCTGGGAAATGAATCGTTAACTTCTTTTGTCCACTATTGACGGCTTCGCCTGCTGGCTTATTCGTCTGTAACGTTTTAGCCTCCATGACTTCGAAGCTTCCTGCACCTGGGGATACAAGTTGGGCGTATAATCGTTTTCCATTTTGCTTCAATATAGCTGATTTACACCCTGCCAATATCGTAACCTCGGCTTCGGTATGCATAAACCAATAGAGATTAGAGGTAGTTTTTAATTGCACTTCATCTTGTACAAGGAAAGAGCCTCTATCCTGACCTAGCATCATCCCCCGCTTTGCAAATACCACATCTTTTGGGTAGGCCGACGTCATATCCACAACCGCATAACCGCCTGCTGGCTTCGAATCAAAAGCAATGATGGATGCTCTAGCGTCAATTGCCTGATCTGGCCCTTCATCAGGATTAATAACGAGTGTATTGGACCCTTCCGCCCGCGTTCGGTAATAATCCCATCTATTCGGGTTTCTATCTAGATACACATAGGAATAGTTGTACAAGCCATAATTATCTTTCCCAAGATCAACCGCCCAGCGTACACCAAGAGCATCCATGACGAACGTACCAATATCCAAATCGGCATGTGTCGAGTTGGTAATCGCGTAATCCGTTATACCGCCTTTTATCCCAACAAAGCTGCCGTTCGGATCTTTCCATGAATCACGGAACGAAGCTATATTGTTTTTCAGACGATGATTGTACAGGGCATCCAAGGAGGCAGGATCGCTGCTTCCGAAGGTTCCTGGGCGATACCAGATCAAATCGAGCGGTTCCGCTAATTTATTCTTGCTATACGTAAAGTTCCGATACCAAGTCACATCAGGCGAGTTTAGTAAGTCCGCAAAAAACAGCAGCTGTGGTGTGTCCACAAGCGTATTCACTGAATCCGAGTAATTAAATGGCCCATTATAGCTGTGTAAATTAGCCATGAAACTCGATGTTTCCGCAATACCTGGTTGATGAAAGAAATCATAATCTGTGCCCAGATTTGTACGCAAGGCCGAGATCATAAAGGCTAAGTACTCTGTCGCATAATCCCAATAACCGGTGCCTTCAGGCCAATCCCCTTGCTGCGCAAAAACGCCAAGACCGACTTGAACAGAGGTGAGCGCACTTTGCAAAACACTTGCTGCAGTTGGTCTCGCATCTGTTTCATCCCCGATGGTCAACGAAGCAGCCGTGAGGCCGCCATTCACAACTAAGTTCCAGTTGCTCGGTGAAGTCGTCCACCATACTTTGCTGCTATAGGCATCCTTCGCCTTCAGTAAAACTTCTTGTAAGATGCGAGTACGAAGGTTATCCCGCTCCTGCTGCGTCATGGCATCGTAGAGCCAATCATACCCAATGGAGGCCACATTCCCCATTTCCGAAATGCTGAGAAAGTTAAGGAGTCCGCCGTTCCAATCGGGATAAGCCTGTGAATTCGCCATCAGATTCAATTGGGCGATTGCCGCTGCAGCATACCCCGTATCATTTGTTATTTGATACAGAAGTGCGAGTGTCTGAATACGTTTCATGAGCGCTTGGGCAAGCGGTAAAACCGTAGCTCCAGCTGTAGTCGGATCCGTAATCGTATACGTAAGCAAAGGATCGTCCAGCATGTCATCAGCGATAGCCTTGACCTTCGCATACCATTCCTGCATGATCGGGTCGGTCACAATGAGCCCACGAATCCGATCAAAATCATCTGTCGATGCATATAACCGCGGGTGAGCAGCACCTGTTGCTGGATGACGAGCAATTAATGAAGCAATCATCTCAGAGCCAGGTAATCCGACATAAATGGTGAATGTCGTGGTATCCTCACCGCCATGTCCGTCACTCACGACAAATTGAAAACGATCATAGCCTGTATAGCCTGCGGTTGGCGTATAGGTCCATGCCCCACTAGCAGAGTCTAGCGTAAGAGAACCATGTTGCGGTGCTTGATCAGGCTTTTTAGTAAAGGTGAGGACATCATTATCCTTATCCTTTGCCTTGATAACACCTGAGATTGCCGAGCCGCGTACGGTTCCCAGACTTATTTGAACATTATCCATGACGGGTGCATCTTGTACGGGGAGGATCGTTAACGTGATTTTGGATAGTGCGAAGTGATCATGCCCATCGGAAATCAATAACGTAAAGTTATCTTCCCCGTTATACTCGGCATCTGGATAGTAAATCCATGATCCATCTTCACGTAGCGATGCGGACCCATGCAAGGGCTTTAGTAAGACCGTGGAGGATAGCGCATCACCTGCTGCATCGCTAGCGAGCACAGGGCGAGTAACCCCTTGATCTTCATTTACACTGACATGATCGTCTGTAGCGGTTATATCAGTTTCTGTTCCAACAATGACGGTATAGGTAGCAAAACGCCCTTGTTCACCAGGCTTGTGACTCTCTGCTGAGGCACGGATGGTTGCAATACCTAGAGCAATGCCACTGACTGTGGCTTGCAAAGGATTCGTGCTGCTGCCGACAACCGTGGCGATGTTCACATGATCAGAAGTCCAGCTGAGTGTCGGATTGGTAACCTCACTAGGTTGTAAGGTTGCGGTCACCACCTTGCTCTCACCAAGCGCCAATTGACCATTCCCCTGATCCAGCTGGATGCTCGAAACCGGTACCCAAGGAATAACCCTGATTCCATCCGCCCAGAGTGTCCCTTTCCCTAGCTCGAACGCCACTTCCACGCGAGCACTTGCTGTGAGTTCTGGTACCGTAATAATGCTCTCGTAATAGGTCCACCCATTGCTGTCTTGCAGGCCAGTAGAAGGAATCACGTCGAAGAAATTCGGCGCCGGCAGGACTGTCGAGTTATCAGCTTTGAGGTAAAGCACACGCAAATAGACGTTGCTTCCTCCGTTCTGCTGCTTCAGCCAGCCGCTTACTTTATAGCTTTTACCTGAAACGGCCCCATCAATAGGGTTATACACGACCGCTTTGCCCGTTAAACTAGCATCAATTTTTAGGGAATTAGCCCCTTCCTTCTTAATGGATGTATCTAATGAAACCGTTGGTTTATCTGTTGAGTTAAAATAAAGCGTCCACCCTAATGGCTTAGAGCCGGTCCAGCCGGTTGTAATCGGTACGGTGGTTTCAAATCCACCATTGTTAATCGCCATGACATAAATGGTATACGATTGCGTCCATCCACGTTCGACCGAAGTTGCTGTAACGACTGCCTTTCCTTGTGCTTTCGCAGTAACACGGCCATCGTAACTCACATCCGCAATGTCAGGGCGTGAGGAAGACCATGTGACACGCTGATCCGTCGCGTTCGCGGGGCTCCCGTATACATTCAAGGACACACTTCCCCCGATACTTAAACTGCGTGTTAATTCGCCATCCGGTGTTAGACCTGTAAGTGGCACCCAGGGGATGATCTGCAGATCATCGAACCAAGCCTTGCCCGTGCCAGTCTCATAGTACGCATAGAGACTGGCATTCAAAGTCCCTGGAGGTGCTTGGAAAAAGCCTTCATAGCTTTGCCAATTCACCGATGTGCCCTTTACAGATGGTGGGGGTCCGTATACAGTCCCTAGCACAGTACCGCCCGATCCGTTCCAGTTCAAACGAAGCGATGCGCCTGTACCTGTAAGGGCTTCGGTTTTTATTTTGCCGCTGAGTCGATACCATCCACCTGCGGTAACGGGAATGTTCCTTTGCACAGCGGAAGCTTTGCTATTGACCGTTGCCCGGATGCTTAAGGCACGGCTGCCCGCGCCATAAACGGCATCATCCACAGTAACTGTCGGACTGCCATAAGCAGCCGAGGCTGTCCAGTCGGTAGCTTGCGAGTCGGTGAAGCCATTTCCTGAACCAGCTGCACTGGTTTCAAATCCGCCATTTTTCAGCACACTGGCTTGAGTCACAATCACTGTGTAGGATGCACTGAACTTATCATCCTGTGAAGATACGGAAATCTTCACTGTGCCCGGTGTCAGCCCTGTGACGACACCAGAACCGTCCACAGTAGCTATACTCGGATCTGATGATGTCCATTTCTGAACGAGATCGGAGGTGTTGTAAGGTGTGCGCACAAGAGGCGCTGTTAAAACACCACCAACCTGCATCAATCCTGAGGTTTCAAGGAACGATAAACCCTGTAGGGAGGTGTATGGCTTGAATTGCACGTCATCGATCCACACATTGCCTGTAACGCGATTGTACTCAATATCCATTCGTGCGGTTACAGCGTCCAGCGGTGCAACTGTGGATACTGTATAGGTCTTGAAATCCGTGATATTCCCTCGAACTGGTGTATTCTCAGGGGTAATGTAGTCTGTCTTAATGACTCCCCCTGCCGCATTTAAATACACAGCGCGAATGTTGACACCATATGCATTGGTATCACCCGTCAACACCTGTGCCTTGAATTTGGCAGACATTCGATACTCTTGATTAGGCACGACAGGAATATTGCCTTGGTTCACCGTCAATCGACTTTTGTTAGGAGCCGGCGAGCTGATCTTCAATGATCTTAAACCATCGGGATGATAAATCGTATCTACCGTTACGATCGGAGCGACCGTCGTAACCGTCGTATCTATCCATATCCCCCATTTGTCCGCTGTTCTCGTCGTCCAGCCCGGTTGCACGGTCGGCGTCAAGTTCTCGAACGAGCCATTCTGGATCACATTCACCTCTTCCGCCTGCACCGCGGCGGGTCCTACAGCTCCAAAACCTGGAGGCAGCAATAAGCTTGTTAGCATAACAATGAGCAATGCCAAGCTCCCTCTTTTTTTTCCACGCATCAATGAATCACCCTCTTCAACAAATTTAGCGCACGTTTAAGCGCTTACATTTATACTATTGTTTACGGCTTGTCCTGCCTATATCTCGTTCTACAGAGGGATAAACATTTCTTCATTTGGCGAGTAAACCAATGTTCAGCTTCACTATCTATGATTCAGATTTCTGCCTTTCACCTGTTAGTACTGGTATTTTATTGAAAGAGATGGATTGTGCTCGTACATTTTAGTATAATAACCGTTAGGCTTTCGAGTTTGTAGAATTTTGGATGATTTTGTCGAACCAACAAAAATATTCTTTGACTATATCCGAGTATTTTGGTAGGATATAAATACAGAACTACGGTTAATAAAATCATACATATAGATAAAAGGGAGAGAACATGATGAAAAAAGCATTAATTTCTATTTTTGCAGTAACAGTTTTACTGGCAGGTTGTGGTACTGCTAAGACAGACACAGCAACGCCTACGCCATCTGCAGCTGCGGATGCAACGAAAGCACCAGCAAAGTCTGATAAGAAAATCATTCTAATCACGCCTGAAAAAATCGGTGTGAATCCGTTCTTCGCGCAAGAAGATGAAGGTGTCAAAAAAGCCGGTAAAGAATTTGGTGTTACCGTTAAAACAGTTGAATCCACGGATGCAAGTGCGATTGAGCAAAACCTACGCGCTGCCGTCGCTGATAACTATGACCTGATTATTACAAGCTCCTTCGAGTCTGAAGATGCGCTTAAGAAAGTTGCTGCTGAAAACCCTAAGAAATCCTTCGCGATTATTGATACTGTCGTTGATCTTCCAAACGTTCGCAGCGTTGTGTTCCGTGAACATGAAGCTTCCTACTTGCTTGGTGCAGCAGCTGGTCTTGCTACGAAGAAAAATATCGTAGGTATGGTTGCCGCGGTTGATATTCCACTTATCAAGAAATACACAGTTGGTTTCCAAGAAGGTTTGAAATCCACGAATCCTAATGCTAAATTCATCGTTAACTATGTAGGTAGCTTCACAGACCCTGCTAAAGCAAAAGAACTAGCATTAACACAATTCGCACAAGGCGCAGACTTCATTGCTGGCGCATCCGCTGTAGGCGATCTTGGGGTATTCGAAGCTGCGAAAGAAAAAGGCTTCTATACTTCTGGACAAGATATTGACCGTACAGTTACTGATCCACAACACATCGTTCTTTCCCAGTTGAAAGGTACAGATGCTGTTGCTTACCAAACGGTAAAAGATTTCGTAAATGGTACATTTAAATTCGGTGCTGTCGACTACGGTTTGAAAGAAGATGGCGTTGGTCTTACGTTCGTAACGAAAGATACAAAGACAGCTCTTAGCCCTTTCATCGGACAAGACGTAGTAACGAAAGTTAAAGCTATCCGTGATGATATCGTTTCTGGTAAAGTGAAAGTAGAAAATCCAGTCAAATAATGATCCGTACCATAATTGCATATTTTTGACCTGGGAACTGTTTACGGCGACGTAAGCAGTTTCCTCATGTCTAGGTAGAGGAGCGAAAAGCCGCTATGCTGCTTCAAATGCGTCAAATTACGAAAACATATGGCAATTTAACAGCGAATTCGGACGTTGATTTCTCGCTGCGTCAAGGTGAGATTCATGCATTAGTCGGGGAAAATGGAGCCGGTAAAACGACGCTAATGCGTATCTTGTACGGCATGGAGCAGCCTTCGGCTGGCAGCATTCTTTTGAATGGGAAAGAAGTCGTGTTTACCAATCCCACCGATGCAATCCGTAATCGGATTGGGATGGTGCATCAGCATTTCATGCTTTTCCCGTCATTTACAGTGGCTGAAAATATCGTGATTGGCAACGAGCCCAAAGCTGGGCTTGCCTTTGACCGTAAAAAAGCCGCCTCCCAAGTCGAGGAACTTTGCGCGAAATATCGCTTACCCATTGATCCGAACATCAAGGTGGCTGAATGTCCGCTTGGTTTGCAGCAGCGTGTAGAAATCTTGAAGGTGCTCTATCAAGGTGCCGATATCATTATTTTGGACGAGCCTACTGGCGTGCTGACCCCACTCGAAGCGAAAGAGCTGCTCGTTATTATGAAAAGCTTAGCGAAACTGGGCAAAAGCTTCATTATTATTACGCACAAGCTGCATGAAGTTATGGAAGTCGCAGATCGGGTAACCGTACTTCGGGACGGGAAAATAACCGGAACTGTAGACGCAAATGCTACGAGTATCGAGGAATTGTCCAAGTTAATGGTTGGACGTGATTTGAAACAGCTGCAAAAGCGCACTGTGAACACGGGCCAAGCTGTTCTTCAACTCAAAGACGTATCCATTCATGGTGATAAAGGAAAGCCTGTGCTCGATCGCGTCAATTTGCAAGTAAAAGCCGGGGAAATCGTTGGGATTGCGGGGATTTCAGGCAATGGCCAATCGGAATTGATTCAAGCGATCTCAGGGCTTCAATCCATTGATCAGGGAGAAATCCAACTGTTAGGCAAACCTATTCAAGGACGTTCCGTTCGCGAAATTAGAGATATTGGGCTATCCCATGTACCCGAGGATCGCTACCAATGGGGCGCTGCCAAAGAAGGCACTGTGCTAGAAAATGGCACCATGGGCCATCATAAAACCAAAAGCCGATCTGGCTTTTTACAAGGCAAAGAGCTCCGTAACATGGTCAGCGGCTTCATTCAGCAGTTTCAAATTAAGGCCGGATCTCAAGAAGCAAAAGTGAAATTTCTATCCGGCGGTAATTTGCAGAAGTTGATTGTCGCTAGGGAAATTGCTCGGCATCAACCGTTCTTAATTGCAGCTGAACCGACGCGCGGTGTCGATATTGGCGCTATGGAATTGATTCATGAAGAATTGCTGCGAAAACGCGATGAACAAGGCGCTATTTTATTAGTATCCTCCGAATTAACCGAGATTCTCAAACTGTCTGATCGTATCGTCGTTATGTACGAAGGGCGGATTGCCGGTGAATTGTCGGCAGCCGATGCGACAGAAGAACAAATCAGCTTATGGATGGCAGGAGGAGATTCCAATGCTTAAACGTCAACTCAATCTAAGCGCTTGGATTCAACCGCTGCTAGCCGTGGTTATTGGTCTACTCGGTGGTGCGATTGCCATTGCCCTCATTGGCGGCTCCGTCATTGACACCTATGCGCAAATGTGGAAAGGTGCCTTTGGCAGCTTCTACTTCTTAACGAATACATTAACACGCGCTACACCACTCATTCTTGTCGGGTTAGGTGTATCGATCGCCTTCCGTGCCGGATTCTTCAATATGGGGTCCGAAGGTCAAATGATCCTAGGCGCTTTATCCAGCGCGATGGTCGCCCTCTATCTGCCTGGGCCTCCTCTATTTAAATTAGTAGCTGCTATGCTAGGCGGAATTCTAGCAGGCGGCATCTGGTCTGCTTTTGCCGGATGGTTAGATGCTAAATTCCGTATGAATTTGATCATTACAACGCTGCTGCTGAACTATATCGCGGCTCTATTTGCTGGTTATATGGTCGCCTACCCGTTCAAAGACAAGACAGGTTCTGCTGCGCTAGCGCAAACGATGATGATCGAAAAAGGCGTCTGGCTGCCCAAATTGTTTCAAGGTATGAGCATCCATGCAGGCTTTATTATTGCGATTGGACTCGCCGTTCTCTTATTCTTATTCATTAAATACACCGTAGCCGGCTATGAAATCCGTATGCTCGGTTACAATCCGCTGTTTGCGGCCTATGGCGGCGTCAACAGACGTAAAGTGATGCTGGCGAGTATGTTTGCCAGCGGTGGTTTTGCAGGGCTTGCAGGAGCCGTTGAGGTACTCGGTATGCAATACCGCTATACAGATGGTATGATTTCGAACCCAGGCTACGCATGGTCGGGTATCATGGCAACGCTGCTTTCCGGTGCTCACCCGCTCGGTACGGCGATCGCGTCTATCCTCCTTGCTGCGCTGCAAACGGGCGGCAGTGGTGTTGAACGCAACACGGACATTCCGTTGGAAATTTCCAGCGTCATTCAATCCTTGCTGATCTTGTTTGTAACGGCCAAGTTCAGCTACACCCTATGGAAACGACGGAAAGGAGGCAAGGGCGATGCAGCATCTTCTTGATGTAGCTTTATTTAACTCCATGTTTCGCATGGTAGCTCCGATCCTTCTAGCCGCACTCGGCGGCGCGATCTGTTCAAGAGTCGGTTTGTTCAACGTCGGCTTAGAAGGATTTGTGCTCGTAGGCGCCTTCTCTGCGATTGTGGGCAATTACTATACAGGCAATGTATTTCTTGCGGTGCTTATCGCTGTTGCCGTGACCATGCTGTTTTCGTGGATTTTTGCCTATATGAGTATTCATTTGCAGGCCAATGTCATCGTTGTCGGTATTTCCTTTAACTTTCTTGCCTTAGGTTTAACCGCGTTTTGTTTGAAAGCCATCTTTCATGTCAAAGGCGCTTTCTATGATAAAAATATGATCGGACTGCCGAAGTGGGACATCCCCTTGATTAAAGATATCCCTGTCGTAGGCGGTATTATTTCCGGGCATTCTCCGCTTGTTTATCTGGCTTTTGTGCTTGTTTTCGTGCTTCAGTATTTCCTATTTAAATCCGTTACTGGCTTCCGCATGATTGCTGTTGGCGAAAACCCTGTTGCTGCGAAAAGCATCGGGATTAAAGTCAACCGGATGCAATATCTGGCCGTACTTATCTGTGGCGTCCTTTGTGGACTAGCAGGTGCACAGCTTTCACTCGGACAAGTTACGATGTTTACCGAAGGTATGACAGCAGGCCGTGGATTTATCGCGCTCGTTGCTACCATGCTGGGACAAGCCAATCCGATTGGCGTCATGGCGTCCAGCTTACTGTTCGGTTTAATGGATGCTTTCAGTATCCGATTACAAGGTTTCTCTTTACCCACCCATTTCACACAAATGCTGCCTTATATCGTAACATTGCTTGCGATGCTGTTCTTCCGTAAAAGCAACTACTTGGCAGATGCACAGAAAGCGAATGGCAGTTCGCGTTGAGAAATTAGCAAGATATACTTAGGAACGCTTACGAAGTGAGTTTTCCTAAAGGAAAACTTTTAGGAGGATGACAGATGCATAAAGACACCAAAGCGGAGCGCATTAAGCGCATGCAAATCCCCGCTATAGACGTTCCACCAGAGCTTGCTGGTCGGATTCCACCTGGTCAAGTCGTGACGGACCGTTTTCCTATTTTACATGAAGGAGAAGTCCCGAAGTACGATATGGCAGCGTGGTCGCTGCGCGTTTTTGGAGAAGTAGCCGAAGAGAAAACATTCAGCTATGACGACATATTGGCTTTACCGCATACACAAATCCAGTGCGATATACACTGTGTGACCCGTTGGTCCAAGCTGGATACGGTATGGGAAGGTGTGCGATTCAGAGATTTCCTTGAGCTGATCCATGTAAAACCAGAAGGAAAATATGTCATGATCCATGCAGACAATGACTATGAAACGAACGTTCCACTTGCAGATCTCATGGGTGATGATATTTTGCTGGCCACGACCTTCGATGGCAAGCCACTCACGCTGAAGCATGGATGGCCGCTTCGCCTCGTTGTTCCGCATTTGTATTTCTGGAAAAGTGCCAAGTGGATTCGCGGCATTGAGTTCATGTCTGAAGATCGCGAGGGCTTCTGGGAACGCAATGGCTTCCATAACGTCGCAGACCCGTTCGAAGAACAACGATTCTCCGGCGAAGCTATTCCAATCCCCGAAGATGAGTGGGTCAGAAAGGAGTTCGATTAAGTTGTTTTTATCTATCTTACAAGTCAATTCAGAAGACTTAACCCCCTTTGCCATCGTGTGCGGTGACCCGTTCAGAGCGGAAGCCATTTCCCGCAAGCTGGACAATGCGCGTGAGCTTTCCTTTAGCCGAGAATATCGGACTTTCGTCGGCGAAAAGAATGGCGTTCCCATCACCGTGGTAAGTCATGGTGTCGGGTCACCTGGTGCAGCCGTTTGCTTCGAGGAGCTCATCAAAGGCGGCGTAAAGACCCTGATTCGCGTCGGAACCGCTGGATCATACTCAGCCGACGTACCGCCAGGAAGTCTCGTTGTAAGCACAGCCGCGGTACGTGAAGAAGGCCTAACTCGCCAGTTAGTTCCTCACGGCTTCCCAGCTGTCGCTGATCACGCTGTTACCCGTGCGTTGTATGACGCGGCTTCTGAAACAGACGGACTCGTCAAGCAAGGAATTACCGTTACCTTGGATGCTTTCTTCCAAGGTGTCGAGGAATTCCCTCACCGTAAATACAAGCAAGCTGGCGCTTTGGCCGTTGAGATGGAAATCGCCGCCCTCTATGTCATTGCATCACTACGCGGTGTGCGTGCCGGCGCCATCGTCGCCTTGGACGGTTATGCAGATGCGGATCTGCGGGAAGTGTACAACCCGCATACGGATGTCGTTTCTGGCGCCATTGAGCGGGAAATTGATGCTGCGATTCTGGCGATTGTGAAGTTGCGTGCAGAAGACAAGTAACGCTGCTTATAGAAGACCGTTAGGAATGAACTGCACCCCAATTGTTAGACACAATCTAACAATTGGGGTGCAGTTTTTCTATATGTCCAAATTAACACCACAAGAAAAAATACAAGCTGCAAGAAGGTACCTTGAGGGAAAGGAAAGTCAGGATACCGTAGCTCAAAGTGTTGGGATATCCAAAGCT
>NZ_JABMKY010000036.1 GCF_013204845.1 Paenibacillus qinlingensis | reverse complement strand
ATGATGGCGGAAGGGATCCACGCGTTCCCATCTCGAACACGACCGTTAAGCCTTCCAGCGTCGATGGTACTTGAACCGCAGGGTTCTGGGAGAGTAGAACGTTGCCAAGCAATTGAAAGAGCCTTACTTGGAGTAATCCAAGTAAGGCTCTTTTTTCGCATTTCAGTTTAAGGATACTGAGAGTTCAGGTAAGGTCACCACTCTATTAACAAATAACTGTATATTCTACAGCTAATTGCACGAATATGCCCTGAGAAATTGATTTAGCTGGAAAACCTCCATCTATTAGCAGCGGAATTACACATTTGAGCCTCATCGTGTAAAATTAACCACACAAAATCCATCTAACTCGATAAATCGGCGAGATATCTCAAAATTAGATGGAGTTTTTCCAGTTAATTGTTTAATTGAATAGTTAAGATAGGACATTTAATCATTGTGTTAATTCAGCTTCATTTTACTGTACATAACAGGAGGTATCCTTACTTGATATTTTCACTAAACCAGCTTTACGGTAAGGCAGGAAGCGGAACAGCATCCACAACCGCGGGAGAAGCATCCAACAGTGGAAGATCGTCAGGTGGATTAGCCAAGTACCAGGGATCCAAGGATACATGATAAGAATCAAGGCAAGTCCGATGCAGAACAGGTGAAGCTGTACTTTGGTAACAAGACGAACGGATGCATTGCCTTCAGGTAAGAAGCCGGACCAGAAAATGCCCCAGCGATAGGACCAACCACGCATGGCCATGCCGATGGTGAAGTGGAAATAAGCGCGAATGAGCAGGGTGTGGAAGATGAGCACAAGTGGGTAGCTGACTAGTAGTGGCAGCCAATGAGATGGATCAAACTTGTACAAGAGTAGTAGAATAAGGGACGCATAATAGAGAACTATTTTATATATGGAATGATAAAATCGCCTCATTAACGTGTAACTGTAAATCGTAGATTGTTTGGATAAATTGGATTCTTGTTTGATTGACATGAATGAGACCTCCGCGCTGCGGTAACGTGTTATGAAGGTATTATCGGCATCTCCCTGCCAAAATATGAGCATTTAGCTAGTTTAGGAGAATCGAGAATCGGACATACTAGTTATAAAAGATCGTGGGGTGATCATATGGAGGAGAATCGGTTTGGACTGTGTATGATTTGTGAGCAGCAGCGGGTTGGCGGGATTCATATTGTGACGGCGTTCATATGTGATGAATGTAGCAAGGAGATCGTCAAAACGAGCGTTTCTGACCAGAAATATCCCTTTTTTGTGAATCAGATGAAGAAGGCTTTTTACATGGGAAATTCGAGGCAGTATATGAATTAAGAGGAGAAGCTTCTTTATAGAAGCTTTTTTTGTTTTTTTATCGGTAATCCACTACTATAGAAGGGAAAATGAAAATTGAAAGCTATTGTAGCTGGGGGAGTTTGATCTGTTTGCGCAGCGAACATGTACATAAGGCACGAGCCCCACTGTATGAGGCTTTGGTTGCCCATCACGCTACAAGGCCCATTAGCCTGCATGTGCCAGGCCATAAATCAGGGCAAGGACTCCTGGAAGAAGGGGCAAGCTTTCTACAATCGATCATGGCTATTGATTATACAGAAATAACGGGCCTGGACGATTTACATCACCCGGAAGGTGTTATTAGGGAGGCAGAGCAGCTCGCGGCAGCATGTTTTGGCGCGGAGGAGACGTATTTTCTCATTGGAGGAAGCACGGTTGGTAATTTAGCCATGATCGGAGCTGTTTGTCAAAGGGGTGACCTCATTCTTGTTCAAAGGAATGCACATAAATCAGTCATTCATGGACTTATGTTGGCAGGTGCGCAAGCTATATTCTTGGCACCAGAGGTCGACGAAGAGACAGGCGTTGCAATAGGTTTGCATATTGAAGTTGTTAAACAAGCCATGGAGCAGTATCCAACGGCGAAGGCGTTATTTATAACGAATCCGAATTATTATGGTATCGGCACAGATTTGAAGCCTTTTGCAGAGCTGATGCATGAGAAAGGAAAGCTACTGCTCGTGGATGAAGCGCATGGTGCGCATTTCGGCTTCCACGAAGAGGTGCCCGCATCAGCCTTAGCCCAAGGCGCTGACGCCGTCGTGCAGTCTACACATAAGATGCTAACCGCTATGACGATGGGGGCGATGCTGCACGTACAGGGGCCAAGGATCAACCGTAAAGCTCTCCAACAATTGTTGGCGATGCTGCAAAGCTCAAGTCCATCCTATCCAATAATGGCATCGTTGGACTTAGCGAGAAAGCGAATGCATACGGAAGGGCATGCGTGGTTGAAACAAGGACTCAATATGATGAAAGAATTCAGAGAAAAGGTAGAGGCGTTGCAATGTCTCGGTGTCTATCCACGGAGAAATCAGCAGCCAAGCGGTGCGGGAGTCGTCGCAACAACAGATCCTTTTAAAATTGCTATTTATGATCCTACCCATAGTGTATCTGGAGCCGATCTCAAAGAACGATTGGAAGCGGAAGGCTGTTATATTGAGATGACAGATGGCTATCTGGTTTTATTGGTATTTACCCCTGCTAACTCAAGGGAGGATATGCTGCGTGTAGTCCAAGTTTTAAGCAACATTTGTTTGGACATCAGGAACCGTAAGCAGGAACTTCAGGCGCCTATCTCGAATATAATTAAATTACCCACCTACGCACCCATCTCCTCACCAATAAGGTTTGACCATAATGTCTTGTTTCAAGGGACAACTCAAATGGTTAATATAGAGGAAGCGATCGGGAAGCGTTCAGGTGAGATGGTCATTCCTTATCCGCCAGGTATTCCTTATTTATACCCAGGTGAAGTAATAACGGCTTCTGTAGCTGAGGCACTCGTATTTTTGGCTAGACAGGGCATCAGGTTCCAAGGAACCGATTTTGGACAGACGTACAAATTAACTATATACACAGATCACGAAGGGGCTTCGTGAGGCAGTATGCAGGAGGAACACGTGAACGGTATATTCATTACGTTTGAAGGGCCAGATGGCTCCGGAAAAACAACGCAGCTCAAAAAGATAGCGCTGGAGCTACAAAAGTTAGGACATGACGTTCTTGTTACAAGGGAACCGGGCGGGACTGCAATTAGCGATAAAATCCGCAGTATTATTCTCGATCCTGTGAATGGGGAGATGGTGGATCAAGCAGAAGTACTGCTTTACGCAGCATCGCGTGCGCAACATGTTCACGAGCTTATCCTTCCAGCGCTGAAAGCTGGACGAATTGTGCTTTGCGATCGATTTATTGATGCTAGTGTAGCCTACCAATCTTATGGGCTTGGTGTAGATATCGAGATGGTGAAGAATATTTCGAAATATGCGAGCTCAGGGCTGCAGGCAACTAGGACGTATATGATGGACGTTCCCGTAGAAGTGAGTTTGGAGCGATTAAATCAGCGTGCAGGTGCTACGGAGTTTACACAGCAGTTGGATCGCATAGAGCAGAAAAATGTCGATTATCACAGCAGAGTACGAGCGGGCTTCCACCAAATTGCCACCGATCATCCTGAACGAGTCATCATGATAGATGCTAATCGAGATGTAGAACGCATAGCCGCAGATATATGGCAGGACTGCAAACAGTTGCTTGAGGAACATATTTCCGTCTAAAGCGGAAAACCAATTCTTAGTTTATAATATAAGGAGGCATCACCTATGAAACTAGTCGTAGCCGTTGTTCAGGATAAAGACAGTAACCGTCTCTCTAACGCTTTAATTAAGGAAGGGTTTAGAGCCACGAAGTTGGCAAGTACCGGTGGGTTTTTGCGTGCGGGGAATACAACCTTTATGATTGGTACGGAAGATGATCGAGTGCAAGAGGTGATGCAGGTGATTCGAGCAAATTGTAAAATTCGCGAGCAGCTGGTAACGCCTGTTTCTCCAATGGGAGGAACGACAGATTCGTACATTCCATTCCCAGTGGAAGTGCAAGTGGGTGGAGCGGCAGTTTTCGTATTACCAGTTGAGCGATTCGAGCATTTCTAAGGTATTTCTATATATAATCAGCTCTACACAAGGATGGATGCGTCTTGAAAATTAACCCGGGGCTGCAGCCCATCGGTAAGAATATTAAAGTTGGTGAGAATGTTCCACCGCCACAGATGGCACCGCGCAATTTCTCTGATATCATGCAGCAGCATGATGAGAAGTATACGCAGGAACAGTTAACCAAAATGGTACAGCAAATCACACTTCAAGGTGATCGCTTGTCGAGAGGCATGACAGTTAGAGAGCTTCTGCAATATAAGCTGCTCATTCGTCAGTTTCTCGAAGAAACAGCTCGTCGGGGTGTTAACTTAAGAGATACGAAGGGCTGGGATCGTCGCGGCCGTTCGAAGCGATATAAGCTTTTGGAAGCAATCGATCAAGAGCTCCTCTTGTTAGCTGATGAATTATTGGAGAATGAGCAGGGGCGGATCGAAATTTTGCATAGAATCGGAGAAATCCGAGGTATGCTGATTAACTTGTTATTTTAAAAATATAAGTGCGTAATGGGGCGAAAATCAATGTCCTTTCAAGCTATACCGGGACAAGCGGCAGCCAAACGGCTGCTGCAGAACGGACTGCGTCAAGACAGGCTGTCGCATGCGTATATTTTCAGTGGTCCTGTTGGGACAGGGCGTTCCGAAATGGCAACTGCACTCGCTAAAGCGATCTATTGTCAGAAGGGAACGGATGATGCATGCGGCGAATGCCTGGAATGCCGTAAGGTCGAACATGGCAATCATCCAGATCTCCACATAGTCGCTCCTGAAGGCGCTTCAATTAAAATTGAGCAGATTCGGGAGTTGCAAAAAGAGTTCGCCTACAGGGCAACAGCGTCCGGAACAAAAATTTATATCCTATACCATGCAGAAAAAATGACGGTACAGGCTGCGAATAGTTTGTTGAAATTTCTAGAGGAACCGAACTCTCGTGTGGTAGCAATTCTCATCACTGAGAACGGAAATGCGTTGTTACCTACGATACAATCGCGGGCACAATGGATCCAATTTACACCAATGGCACGTGAGCAGATGGTGCTCACATTGCTGGAAGAAGGACTTCCAGCGGCATTAGTACAACCTGCAGCACATGTAACAGCAGGTTTGCAAGCGGCAAGAGATTTAATTGCAGCAAATTGGTTTGCAGAAATGAGAACCGTAATGTTACAATTAGCGAAGGAGACGCTCACACGTTTCCCTACTTCCATGATTACCGTACAACAGCGGATTGTGAAAACAGAACTTGCGGATCATGTTTCGGCTTTGTTCGACTTATTGATCCTCTGGTTTAAAGATATGGTGCAGTTGCGCCTTGAGCGCAGAGACAAGCTTGTATATAATGACCAGCTAGACTGGATGAGCTCCCTCGCGTTAAGTCGCGATGTCTCAGTCTGGGTGCGTATGATGGAGCAAGCCGTAGATTTACAAAAGCGACTGCGTTCCAATGCCAATTCTCAGCTGGTTATAGAGAAAATGCTCGTGGAGATGCAGGGGGTGTAAGATGTACTCAGTGGTTGGCGTCCGCTTCAAGAAGGCGGGTAAAATATATTATTTTGATCCCATTGATTTACCGATCGAGAAAGAAAGTGCCGTTATTGTAGAGACCGCACGCGGTGTAGAATACGGCAAGGTCGTAGTGGGCAAAAAGATCGTCAAAGAAAACGATGTGGTTCTGCCACTCAAAAAAGTCATTCGCATTGCGGATGATACGGATGCTGATTTGGTTGAAGAGAATAAAAAAGCAGCCAAGGATGCTTTCCAAACGTGTCATGATAAAATTAAAGACCATAGTCTTAAGATGAAGCTTGTGGACGTAGAGTATACCTTTGACCGCAATAAAATTATTTTTTATTTTACGGCTGAAGGACGCGTCGATTTCCGTGAGCTTGTGAAGGATTTGGCGAGTATTTTTCGGACAAGAATCGAGCTCCGACAAATTGGTGTGCGTGATGAAGCGAAGATGCTGGGTGGCATAGGTCCGTGTGGGCGAATTCTATGTTGTTCTTCATTCTTAGGCGATTTCGAGCCAGTCTCCATTAAGATGGCGAAAGATCAGAATCTGTCCTTGAATCCGACCAAAATCTCAGGGTTATGCGGAAGATTAATGTGCTGCTTGAAATATGAACATGATAACTATGAAAGTGCCAAAGATTCGTTACCGACGGTTGGCCGATTAGTAATTACTTCTTTTGGCAGTGGAAAAGTATTGGGGCTTAATATTAAAGAACGTACGGCAAAGGTTCAATTGTTTGATCTTGGGAAAGCGCTAGATCTACCATTCGATGATGTTGTTGAACAAGAGTAGAAGATCGAGGATCCAAGGAGGCGCTGGCCAGTAAGCATGCATGGCACTAGAGGTGAAAGCGTGGATAAACAAGATATTTTTGGACAAATAGATGGAATCGAAGAGCGAATGGGTACCACGTATGCGGAATTAGGTGCCTTGAAGAAACGGATTATTACCCTCATCGAAGAAAATAAGAGATTAAGCATAGAGAATCAGCAACTCCGTAAGCTCATCCGCCAAGAGGAGACTGTGGTCGAAGAGCCGACAAGAGATAGGGCTGAGGAACCGGTGCAGTTACCAGGAGCCGGATATGATAATTTAACCCGCTTATACAATGAAGGATTTCATATTTGCAATGTGTACTATGGACACCTTCGGACCGAGGGAGATTGTTTGTTTTGCTTATCCTTTTTAAATAAATAAGACGCTTGGCCGTAGGGGTGTATCCCTTACGGTTTTTTTCCATAATAAGCAACAAAGAGAAAGGAAAGACGTATGAAGCAAGTTCCTTTATTACCAACTGAACGAATTGATGATTTATTGACATATGATTTGAAAATTATTCAAAGTGACGAAGTGTTCAGCTTCTCGATGGACGCGGTACTCCTAGGGAGGTTCAGCAGTGTTCCGCCTAAGGGGCGAATCGTAGACTTATGTACAGGTAATGGTGTGGTGGCCCTATTGCTATCAACAAGGACGCGTGCGGAGATCTGGGGCGTTGAGATCCAAGAGCGTTTGGCAGATATGGCTGTGCGCAACGCAGAGATTAACGATTTATCGGAACGGCTGCATATGGTGCAGGGCGATTTGAAGTCGATTCATAAAACGTTGGGACACGGACAATTTGATGTCGTCACCGTGAATCCGCCCTATCTGCCTGTGCCTAATGGGGAGCAGAATAGTAATGCGCATTTTGCGGCGGCGCGTCATGAGATTTATTGCACGTTAGAGGATGTAATTGCAGCAAGTGCTAAGCTTGTAAAGGCAGGCGGGAAAGTAGCCATGGTACACCGAGCTACGCGGCTAGTTGATATTATCTGCCTGATGCGACAGTACCGTATTGAACCGAAGCGCATCCGTTATGTACATGCACGTGCGGGAGAAGAAGCGATGATGGTGCTAATCGAAGGAATGAAAGATGGTAAGCCAGAAATTCGCACGCTACCGCCGCTGATCGTTTACACAGAAAAGGAAGAATACTGCCAAGAGCTGAAAGACATCTACTATGGTGGACGGAGTGCACTGGAGTTCTCGTAGATTGGCAACCTGTACGATTAATATAAAGTGATGAGGGATTTAACTGTGAGTGTAACGATACAGAAAAGCTACCGCGAGGATGCTAGCGGTGTAGGCACGCTATACCTGGTTGCCACGCCAATCGGCAACCTTGAAGATATGACCTTCCGCGCGATCCGCACGCTGAAGGAAGTAAGCATGATTGCCGCGGAAGACACGCGGCAAACACGCAAGCTGCTGACCCATTTTGAAGTCGCGACGCGACTGGTCAGCTATCATGAACACAACAAGCAAGCAAGCGGCCCGGAGCTGGTCCGCTTGCTGCTTGAAGGGCAGAGCATCGCGCTAGTCAGCGATGCCGGCCTGCCGGCCATTTCCGACCCAGGTTATGACCTGGTGCGGATGGCCGTAGATGAGGGCGTGCCGGTGGTGCCCATCCCCGGCGCCAATGCGGCCCTGTCGGCGCTGATTGCATCAGGCCTGCCGACAGAGCGATTCGCCTTCGTCGGATTTCTCCCCAGGGAGAAAAAGGACCAGACGAAGTTGCTTGAAGGGCTGCAGCATGTGCAAGACACATTGCTGTTCTATGAATCGCCGCACCGCGTGGAGAAAACACTTCTGCGCATGGCGGAAGTGTGGGGGGCGGAGCGCAGGGTTTGTCTCGCCCGCGAGATAACGAAGCGGTACGAGGAGTTCCTGCGGGGCACGATCGCAGAGTGCCTCGCGCATTTGGAGCAGTACCCGCCGCAGGGGGAGTACTGCGTGATCGCCGAGGGCGCATCCGACGCGGCAGTGCAGGAAGCGGCTGATGGTTGGTGGGAAGCGAAATCGCTCGGCGAGCATGTTGCCCACTACGAGGAGCGCGGGATCGATCGCAAGGATGCGCTGAAGCTGGTTGCAACGGATCGCGGATTATCGAAGCGTGATGTCTATAATGCGTTACTGGAGCGCTAAGGTGCCAAGCAAGGGATATAAAGAAAGAGTGCTGTCCCACGCGTTACGGATAAATGAAAGATTGTGGCTTGGCGAACACAGGTTGTGACTACTGATTCGGTGTTTAGATGTATAAACTACAGCTAATTTACTCGAATCTGACGTATTTTCGGAATTAGATGGAAAAGGTACATCTAATTCTTAGAAAGATTGAAGAATCGAGCCAATCGAGGGAAATTACCTACAGGAAATACAGTTATTCTTTGGAATTGAAGAAACCCCCTTTAAATAGATGGAGAAAATCCAGTTAGATTGCGAGAACAGGTTTCTCATTCATTTTTCTCATTCATCGGCCAATAACGAAAAGCGAGGCTGTTTCTAAAAGTCCAAATAGACCTTTGAGACATCCTCTATCCATCTACCATATCTAGGCTTGCGAATTTCATGATTTATGTAAGAATAGGTGTCTTCTATCTTCTAAGGTCTATACAAAAAAAGATCTCTAACCCGTGGCCGAAGCCATCAAAGTTAGAGATGAAAGGAGATATGAAAAAGGTTAGAATTACCAATAGGATAAGTGCTACTTCTATTATATACTACTTTTCTTATTTTGTCACAGGTGTTGGCATTTCTGCTAAACAAATATGACAAACAATTTTTCCTTTGAAGTACGATACATTCTCCGCATTGCCACAGAAGATACAAGCTGGCTCATATTTCTTCAGCATGATGCGCTCACCGTCTACATATATTTCCAAAGCGTCTTTCTCGCCAATACCCAATGTGCGGCGCAGCTCGATAGGAATAACAACGCGTCCTAGTTCGTCCACTTTTCTAACAATTCCTGTAGATTTCATCATATATATAAAACCCCTTTCGATTTTATCAATTTTTTATCAATATCGTCATGTTTCGACATTTACTTAAGACTTATGATACCAACGATTCCCAAAATAGTCAACCATATTTTCGCTGAAAACAAGTGGTTTCATCCCAATTATTATTATTTAGGTAACAAGGTAAAAAACGATGATGTCGCTATCTACAAGGGGTTGTAAGGATTATATTACGCGCTTTTCAAATGCCTATTTCTTAAGAGGTGCTGGAAAATAAGCGATCGATCTATGAATAAATTGGAATTTGAAATTCGACAATAATCGACACTGTAAAAGGTTTCATGTCGAAAATGTCGAAATTACTTAACTATATTAAGGGAGGTTCAAACTGTATGAATGAAGAGAAGGTATTTAAAGATCCCGTTCACAAATACATTTATGTGCAAGACGATACGATTTGGGATTTGGTTAATACCCGTGAGTTTCAACGGTTGCGCCGCATTCGTCAATTGGGCACATCCTATTTAACTTTTCATGGTGCTGAGCATAGCCGTTTCTCCCACTCGCTTGGTGTTTATGAAATTACGCGGAAAATTATTTCGCAATTCGAACGCAATCACTATGAGGATTGGCCGAAAGAGGAGCGTCTGCTATGTCTATGCGCAGCATTGCTGCATGATTTGGGACATGGTCCGTTCTCGCACTCGATTGAGAAAGCGTTCGGCACAAGGCACGAGGACTGGTCCTGCCGAATCGTGCTAGGGGATACCGAGGTGAACGAAGTGCTGAGTCGTGTCTCGCCTGATTTTCCGAAGAAGGTAGCAGGTGTCATCTGTAAATCTTATAGTGAAGAGATTGTCGTCAGCTTGGTTTCTAGTCAGTTGGATGCGGACCGAATGGATTATTTGCTGCGCGATGCTTACTTTACGGGTGTGAACTATGGCACATTTGATCTTGAGCGTATTCTTCGTGTGATTAGACCTTACAAAGGGCATATTGTTGTCAAAGAGAGCGGTATGCATGCTGTTGAGGATTATCTAATGTCGCGTTATCAAATGTACTGGCAGGTCTACTTTCATCCAGTTACGAGAAGCGCAGAAATTCTTTTGCATAAAGTATTTGCACGTGCTAAGCATTTGTATGAGGAAGGCTATACATTCGGATTCATGGTTGAGCCCATTCTTCATCTCATTCAGAATCAAATCTCTTTAGAGGATTATTTACTGCTGGATGAGTCTGTCATGCAAACGATGCTGACCTTTTGGAGTCAAGAGAAGGATGATATGCTGGCAGATATGTGCAAACGATTCTTGGACCGTAAATTGTACAAGTACAGTACCTTTGATGGAGATCAGGAGCAACTCATTCAACGTATGGAAAAAGTGATGAGAGAAGTTGGTTTCGATCCGACCTACTATATGGAGATCGATTTCCCATCGAATCAATCCTATGACGTGTACAGAGCTGGTGAAAACGATGATAATTTGCCAATCCTTCTGATCGATCATAAGGAGACCTTAACTGAGATTACGCATCGATCCGAAATTGTACAGTCCATTAGTGGCTTCCAGATGGGGAAACATCATGTGTACTATCCAGAGGAGTTTCTTGAGCGGTTGAATGCTGAAGATTATCCAGACGTTTGGGAGATGTTGGGGGAGCAAGAGTAAGCAGGTATAAGAAGGAATAAGAAGCTATAAGCAAAAGACGGATCATCCATACATATTCAGCTACATAAGGGAGAACAGACATGCTAACAGATTCACACACACATTTAAATGCGGAGCAATTCAAAGAAGATCAAGATGAAGTTATTAAGCGGGCGTTAGAGGCCGGCGTTACGAGAATTGTAAATGTTGGCTTTAATCGAGAAACGATTCCTAGCTCAATCGAGCTTGCTGAGAAATACGATTGGATTTATTCGACAGTTGGCTGGCATCCTGTAGATGCGATAGATATGATGCCTGGCGATTTGGAATGGATTGAGTCCTTATGCCAGCATGAGAAGGTAGTCGCGATCGGGGAGATTGGTCTGGACTATTACTGGGACAAGTCGCCTAAGGATGTTCAGCAACGAGTCTTTCGGGAGCAGATTCGGCTTGCGCGTAAACTGGGGATGCCCATTGTGATTCATAATCGGGATGCACATCAAGACATTTTAACGATTCTCAAAGAAGAGAAGGCAGCGGAGGTTGGGGGTATCATGCATTGCTTCTCGGGCAGTTGGGAGACAGCGAAGCAGTGTCTGGATATGAATTTTCATATTTCCTTTGGAGGCCCTGTTACGTTCAAAAATGCGGTACAGCCCAAAGAAGTGCTGGCGAAAGTTCCGCTTGATCGTTTATTGATTGAAACGGATGCGCCGTACTTAACGCCACATCCTTTCCGCGGTAAGCGCAACGAAACTGGTTATGTTCGCTTGGTAGCTGAGACTGCCGCGGAAATTCGGGGAATGACGCTGGAAGAGATAGCTGAAATTACAACAAACAATGCGATTCGCTTACTCGGCCTCAAGTAAGGCATTTTTCTTGAACTTCTGACGTAGGATAACGCCGCATGCGAAAGAAATGAAGGCAAGACCGAGCAAAGGGACTACGAGATACTGGATGGGGGTTCCCATCATAAATGGAATCGTTAGGATGACAAGCTCAAGTAAGAGGGTTAGCCAGATGATAAAGGCTAGAGAACCTGCTCTTGTTTGGGGCTCCAATGGATACATTTGAATCCAAAACGTATAGCGATGCGAACGCTCTAATGAAGTAAGCTGAACGATCGAGATCACAAGCGCGATGAGTAGGATGACGCTGCGTGCAGTCGTGGAGTCTGCAACGGCTAGGGCTAGGATGCCAATCACAGTCAGACGGAGCACAATAGCGAACATTTCGGTGCGCAGTAATGTCTTCATATATAAGTAGAGAAACGCCGAATCCTGTCGAAATGGAATCGTTCGGGTAATCCCGCTGATCCAACCTCGGCGGGCTATTCGTGTTGGCAATTGAGGTACATCCACGAACCAGTTGAAGAAGGCATAGAGTCTAGCTTGCTGTTGCTTCTCTTTGGCAATCAGGTAGTCCCAACCAATGACATATTTACCCGCGTATCGAAATGCAATCAGCCAAATAAATACAAGAAGTAGGGCAGCTAGGCTTGCCCATAAACTGCTGTAGTGAAACTGGATCGTAACTAAGGCAAGTGATGCCACCCATCGAAAACAAACAGACACGAATCGAGTTCGTTCAGCGGCAAATCTGCCTTCCTGCCAACTCACTAATAGGTTTGCTACTTTTAATAGAAGCAATAGAGCAAAAATGAGAATAAATGGTTGTGCTTCGGTACCAAGACAGTGTTTATATAGGGGTCTTACTGCGACCCAACCGAGAAATAACCAAACACCCTGAAGTGATAGGCTATACAGAAAGCTGCTTCGGAAGTAGGCCCCCATTTCATGTTCAATCCGCAATAGAAACATACGATCAGCACTGCGAGTCAGCGTTCGAATGGAGCTTGAAGCGACGAATGGAACCAGTACAAGCAACACGATCCATAGATATGGATAATCTGTCGGAAGACGCTGTAATGTTTTTGCATAATAATAGGAAGAAACGATGACAAGAAACAACAAGAAGCCGATAAAGTTACTCCGTGCGGCATACTGCCAATACCCCATCGATTCCTTCATATAGTGTTGAAAACGCTGCTTCCATAATGCCTGTGTGTTAAATGCAGGTGTACTATCCGCTATGTGACTCATGCCATGTCTCCTTGCACGAGCTTGTAGAAGATGTCGTCTAATGACGCCTGAGGCAGGGACGTTTGGGCGCGTAATTCGACTAAATCTCCCTGCGCAACCATGTGGCCTTTATGAAGAACGACATAACCATCGCAATATTTTTCAATTGTAGACAAAATGTGTGAGGAAATGAGAAAGGAAGCACCTTTCTTCTTCATTTGAACCATGAGATCAAGCAAGGAACGAATAGCTAAAGGGTCGAGTCCGAGAAACGGTTCATCGATAATATATAAAGAGGGTTCGATGAGGAAAGCGTTCATGATCATGACCTTCTGCTTCATCCCTTTGGATAAATGACTTGCGAAGCTATTCAGCTTGTCTTTCATTTGAAACTGCTCTAATAAGGATCGAGAACGGGTTTCGTAATCGGCCTTCGAAATACCGTAAGCCATCGCTGTTAGCTCGAGGTGTTCGCGAATCGTAAGTTCTTCATATAACTCCGGACTTTCAGGCACATAAGCATAAGTTGCGCGGTAGGGCAGCGGATTTTCGGCTAACGTTAAGCCGTTAATGCGAATGGACCCTTTCTGCGGTTGAAGCAGTCCAAGAATATTTTTGATCGTGGTACTTTTTCCTGCACCATTAAGTCCAATTAGCCCCATCATTTCACCTTGACGTATCGAGAAGGTAAGGTCATGAAGAACGGGTTTGTTGGGTAAATATCCACCGAATAAAGCGTTTACTTGCAAGATGGGACCCATCTCAATTGCCTCCCTAAATAGCAAAATTTTGGTATTTTTCATTCAAATACTTCCAGAATCATTATAAACAAATTTGCATTCTTAGCCTAGTTTTGATCATTATATACTGAAAAATCGCGTATACGTACGTTAAAGTTAGACACGTGTAGATATAAGTGGATTATATATGAAAAATAATCGAAATTTAATCGATTTAGCCCTTTTTAACGGGTGTTAATCCCTTTACAGGTTGGGATTAACAGCGTAATATACTTTTCATAATAACTTAATATCCAATTTGCCAATTTTCCATTCGCTGAGTTCCAAATGTGGGAACGGGGGAACCACTGCAAGCTTAATGAGCATACCAATGCGGTTAAGTAAGCAGAGAGTAACAGGGGTGAATCATAGACGTCAAACAAGCAGTTTGCGTCTACGTAGGGCGACTCTCACGTCCGAATCCGTCAGCTAACCTCGTAAGCGTAAGAGAGGTAACGATTGTCGTGCGTGCTATTTGTATTTCACTATGCAAACTAAGCCAGCGAGAAGAGTCCTCTTCTTGCTGGCTTTTTGTCCACATACAGGGTTCTACACAGATCATAAGACATAAAATAACCCGGAATTCATAGGATGATGAATAGGTAAAAGGGGGGGACGACCAGATTCAGCGAAGTCACTTGCTGATGATGGCGAGCGTTAAGTTAAACTAAAAACCTTAGTCGCGTCAAATTAATCATGCTGTAACCTGGCGGCGAGGCTTTGAAGGAGGACCGAAGAAGTGGGCAGTATCTCAATTAGCGAGACCCATGTAAAACGATCATCCAGCATGTCCTTCGCATTGCGATGGAAGCATGAAAACTTGCGTTTGATTTTAAGCCTAGCTATAATCTCAATCGCAATGACTTTCATGTTTTTGGTGTTGTTGTACGGAACGGCTACCAAGAGCGTATCCGTGGTTGTTAATGGACAAGAAACTATTGTGCACACGAAGCAATGGGTCCTGCAACGCCTACTGGATGAACAAGCCATAAAGATTGGTGAGCACGATGAAATTTCAGCTTCACTCACGACCAAGCTCAAGGGTGGAGACAAAATTGTTATCGAGCATGCCTCACCGATTCAATTGACTGCTGATGGAAAGACCACCACTGTTTACACAACTGCAAGAACGGTAGAAAGTGCATTGCAACGTTTAAATATTGCACTTGGGGAGAACGATCGTATTTCTCCCGAACCGACGTCCGCTCTTATCACAGGCGATGAAATCAAGATCGTCCGTGTGAAAAAAGAGACGGAGGAAGTCTCTGAACCGATCGCATTCGAGACAGAGAAAAAGAATGACGCATCTTTACTTAAAGGGAAAGAGCAAGTGGTCCAAGAAGGTAAAGAAGGCGTATTGGTCAAGAAGAAAGAAAAGACTTTCGAGGACGGTGTTTTAGTCGCGGAAGCAGTTGTGGGTGAAGAAGTACAAACAGAAAGTGTTAAGAAAGTAGTATCCATAGGCACGAAAAATCCTGTGGTTGTTCTCTCCGCCTCTTCACCGAGTGTGGATGAGGTCTCCAAGAATGGTGTGACTTTCGGCTACAAACAAATTCTCAAAAACGTGAAGCTGACTGCTTACTCAGCGGACGCTGCGTCGACAGGCAAAACCGAGGGCTCCTCTGGGTATGGTAAAACCTACACAGGTACTACCGTGACGGAAGGGCGTACAATTGCCGTCGATCCGAAAGTTATTCCGCTTGGTTGGTGGGTGTATATTGAAGGGATTGGTTTCCGTCGTGCTGAGGATATTGGCAGCGGCGTGAAAGGCCAAATGATCGATGTATACTATGAAGATCACGGTTATGCAAATAAATTCGGCACGAAGCAAGGGTACACCGTGTATGTGGTTGGCCCTACAAAACCGTCCCAAAACTAACGTGTAAACGGTAGTTACAGCGGGAACACTACTAAATACACGTAGCTTGGCATCTGCCTGCGCGAAAGAAGAGGAGACCCCTCTTCTTTTTCTGCGTACTGGGGAAGGAAAACGGTGATGATAAAAGAAATGATCGTTGTGGAAGGCAAGGACGATACAGCTGCTATTAGGCGGGCTGTGCAGGCGGATACGATTGAAACAGGCGGCTCCGCCATCGGACAAGCCGTGCTGAAGCGAATTTCTCTGGCTCAACAGCGCAGAGGCGTCATTATATTTACGGATCCGGATCACGCAGGGGAGCGGATTCGCAAAATTGTGGCAGCCAAAGTTCCTGGCTGCAAGCATGCCTTCATCACGCAGGAGCAGGCGGCGTATAAGGGCGACATCGGCGTCGAGAATGCGACGCCGGAGACGATCCGTCAAGCGCTGCTGAGCCTGCGGACGGAGTATGACGCTGCTGTCTCGCAGTTGACGATGGAGGATCTGATTGATGCTGGTCTCATCGTGCATCCGAATGCGGCAGCTCGCCGCTTGACCGTAGGCAATGCGCTGGGCATTGGATATTGCAATGGCAAACAATTTTATAAGCGTTGTGCGATGTTTCAGATTTCACGAGAGGAATTTGAAGCAGCGCTCGAACATTTGAACCATTAAGAAATCCTTAGAGTCACTAGAACCCTATAGATACGAGGTCTATACTATGAATATAACCAGACAAGAGGTTGTTGTAACAGCAGAAGATGTGGCAACACCCAGTAAAACGAAACAAATTATTAAGAAAAATGGTCTCGTGCTGAAAAAAAGCTTGGGCCAGAACTTCTTGATTGATCAAAATATATTGAGCAAAATCGTTCTAGCTGCTGAGCTCGGGCCTACAAAGGCTGCGCTTGAGATCGGCCCCGGCATTGGCGCGCTTACACAACAGCTAGCCAAGCTCGCTGGCCGCGTGCTGGCTGTCGAGATTGATCAGCGTCTGCTGCCCATCCTGGACGAGACGCTGGCTCCTTACCCCCATGCAACTGTTGTTCATGGGGATATTTTGAAGACCAACCTGCCAGAGTTGTTCCGGCAGCATTTTGAAGGCATGGAAGGCGTCAGCGTTGTCGCCAACCTGCCTTACTACATCACGACGCCGATCATCATGAAGCTTCTTGAAGAGAAGCTTCCTTTAGAGAATATCGTCGTGATGATCCAAAAAGAAGTGGCCGACCGCATGGCGGCTCGTCCGGGCACCAAAGATTACGGCAGCCTTAGCATCGCCGTGCAGTTCTACTGCGAGCCGGAGCTCGTCACCATCGTGCCTCGCACCGTCTTCGTGCCGCAGCCGAACGTCGATTCCGCCGTCATCCGGCTGCGAGTGCGTCAAGCGCCGCCTGTTGAAGTGGCGGACGTGGACTTCTTCTTCGCTGTCGTCCAAGCGTCCTTCGTTCAGCGTCGCAAGACCCTCTATAACAACCTCGCGGCGAGGTTCTTTACCAAAGAGAATAAGCCTGAGCTGGAAGCGTTGCTGCATGGCATTCAGATCGAGCCTTCGCGCCGGGGGGAAACACTCAGCATGGAAGAGTTCGCACGTTTGTCGACGGCGCTTCGTGCGCACGGCTGCAAATAACCCGCACCAAATGCCTAGCCTCGCCATAGGATACCCTTAGGAGGGGATTTGTGCGATGAGGCAAGGAGATTTTGTTACCCGTATTTCCTATGGCGGCGACGTCGTGTTTAAAATTGAACGAATTGAGCATCTCAAGGCCATTCTGAGGGGTGTCGATTTTCGGTTACTTGCAGATGCGCCGCTCACGGATCTGACAAAAGCGAATCCTAAGGAGACCTTAGATCATCCACGGTCAAGCTCGCCTGAATTTCGTGAGTCGCTGCGTCGACTGGCTGTGTCCCAGGTGCAATTGCAGGAGAAGAATCAGATAGCCGTCAGTCATAAACAAAAATCACAACCGGCTCATAACAGCTATTTTGAAGTGCCGGGAAGAGTTCTTCATTTGGATGGCGATCCTAGCTATCTGCGGAAAAGTATGCAGCTCTACGGCGAATTACGTATACCGGCTGAAGGTTTCTTCATTCCCGAGGCGCAAATGGCGGAAGCACTGCAAAGATTGCTTCCTCAATATAAACCGGACATTGTCGTCATTACGGGTCATGATGGTATTTTGAAAAATCGGCAAAGCGTGAGCCCAAGCAATTTGTCGAGTTATAAGAATTCTCAAAACTTTGTGAATGCGGTACGAGTGGCTAGACAATATGAAAGGAACCGAGATTCCTTAATTATTGTGGCGGGTGCTTGTCAGTCACATTTTGAAGCGTTATTGCGTGCTGGGGCTAATTTTGCTAGTTCTCCTGCGCGTATACTCATTCACGCCTTAGACCCTTTGTGCATCGCTGCTAAACTGTCGTATACCCCAACAAGAGAAACCATTTCAATGTTGGATATCATGGATTTAACGGTGACAGGCCTAGAGGGGCTAGGCGGGGTTGAGACGCGCGGGAGTTACCGGATGGGTGTTCCTGGTATTCAGCACACAGAAGAGTCGGTATAGCTGAATTAGGCGCCGTTAGAGGGCGACAGATCGGTTCTAGTCACTTGATGCGAGTGAAAGTCTACCGAAATATGTGATTGTAAGCAACACTTTCTGTTATGAACTCCGTATGGAGGATGACAGAAAGTGTTCTTTTTTTTGTCAACGGCAGGCCATTGTTCTCTGTGTTTGCTCTGTATTCGTAAGTTCAGGGGAAGAAGTTTGTCCTTAACTGGAAAAGTGTGAATAATTTGCGAACATTGGTGACAACCTGAAGGGAGGAGAAATCGGAAAACCTGCAAAAATGCCGTTGACAACGGGATTGGGGTGCTGATATAATATTTGCCCTCATTTGACATGATGGGGTGAATGGGTTATAATTGACTAGGAAAGAGGTGGTAGTTGACAATGGCAAAAAATGCGCTATTGGAAATCAAACGCAGTTTGGAGCCCCATGTTGGGCAGAAGATCATGTTGAGAGCGAATGGTGGCCGTCGTAAGACTGTCGAGCGTTCCGGTGTTTTAGAAGAAACCTACCCTTCTGTGTTTATTGTGAAATTAGATCAAGAATCCCACGCCTTCAAACGAGTGTCATACAGCTACGCCGATATCCTCACCGAGTCCGTCGAAGTTACCGTATGCAACGATGATGGTCAGGTTCGCATCACTTACATACAACATTAGCTTAATAGTGTTCCGATATTGAACAGGCCTTTGTGGCCTGTTTTTGCTTTGATAAATAAGAATCTATAAGTTTCACATCACAGTTTTTATTTTGTATCCATCCTAAATATCAGGGCACACTAATCGAAATCGTCATCAATCACTGCTTATGATGGTTGCAGCGTTCATTGTGCGCAAATGATAAGGAGGATTTGGTATGAGTCGAAGAAGAAGTGTGATGTCGGAGAGTTTTAAATATGAGTTAGCGAAGGATCTTGGTTTCTACGATGTCGTACAGCGAGAAGGCTGGTCAGGGATTCGGACGAAGGATGCAGGGAATATGGTGAAGCGGGCGATTCAAATTGCAGAAGAGCATTTGGCCAAGCAATATGTTTCGGCTCCGACCAACGTACAAACCACCTCACCTAATTATCGTCAGACGACCGCTAGTCAACCGGCATTTAACGGACAGGGCTATACAAACTATTCACCGTCATATAACAGTCATCATCAGCAACAAACGGGTGCTGCGAATTATCCGCCGGCTGGCTACCAGCCCTCTTACCAGCAGTCTGGACAAGGAACGCAACGTCCGTATTACAGCTAAAGCAAATGCTTTAGCTTTTTTTTTATGCTTTTGTTATAATATCGGGGTGGCTAACGAGCAAAAGAAGGTGATCGGATGAAGATTTTTGAGAAAGCACCAGCTAAAATTAATTTGTCTCTTGATGTTTTACATAAAAGGCCAGACGGGTACCATGAAGTTGAGATGGTTATGACGATGGTGGATCTGGCTGATCGGATCGAAATGCAGGAGATGGCGCGTGATACGATTATCATATCGAGTCAGGCGGGGTATATTCCGCTCGATGAGAAGAATCTAGCCTTTCAGGCTGCGCGTCTCATTAAAGACCGCTACGACGTCAAACAAGGCGTCTATATTCACTTGGACAAGCGGATCCCTGTAGCCGCAGGTTTGGCGGGTGGTAGCAGCGATGCAGCGGCAACACTACGAGGGCTCAACCGTCTTTGGAATCTGAATATCCCTAACGAGGAGCTTCAGGTACTTGGCGCAGAGCTTGGTTCGGATGTGCCATTCTGTGTGACAGGAGGGACTGCACTTGCAACAGGGCGTGGCGAGAAGCTGGAGCATATATCAGCCCCTCCTCAATGCTGGGTTGTCTTAGCGAAGCCGCCTATTAATGTGTCGACCTCAGAGATCTACGGAAAGCTGAACGCGCGTGAGATCAAGAACCATCCTTCCACGGCGGGGGTATTAAGTGCGATACGGGACAAGCAGTTTGATCGTTTGTGCGATAATCTAGGCAATGTACTGGAGGAAGTGACGCTGGATTTGTATCCGGAGGTCAGACATCTGAAGGAGTGCATGCAGCGTTTGGGTGCAGACGGTGTATTAATGTCAGGCAGCGGGCCAACCGTCTTTGGTCTTGTTTCCAAGGAGGCGAAAGTGCCTCGCATCTATAACGGGCTGCGGGGCTTTTGTAAGGATGTTTACGCTGTGCGCATGCTGACCTAAAGAAGCTGATTCGAGCCCCGTGATGGGGCTCTTTTTCGTCTAAAGGGGCATAATGCTAAGGATGGAACATGAATCCTTCTCGATGTTAGATGTATGTTAAGTTCGTGTTAACATATTTTTCATGGTTAGCTTGAATAAATACGTATATAAGTGGTATATTTTCATTATAATATTCGGATTTTGGGGGGTAGTGCGATGAAAAAGTTGAAAAGGAGCGCTAGGCTGGTAGAAATGACACAATATTTGTTATTTCGCCCCCACTCGTTAATCCCTTTAACGACTTTTGCCGAGCGTTACAACTCCGCGAAATCTTCCATAAGCGAAGATCTTGCCATCATCAAGGAAGTTTTTGAAGAAGAAGGATTGGGCGAACTGAATACGCTGGCCGGAGCAGCCGGAGGCGTGAAGTTTTCACCGAAGGTGCCCAAAGAAATATCACTGAAGTTTATCCAGAACCTATGTTTGCAACTTCAACAACCAGAACGGATTCTTCCGGGTGGATATTTGTATATGTCAGATATTATGGGACAACCTCAATATTTGAACGAAATTGGCAAAACCTTTGCATCCGCTTTCGCTGGTCGCGACGTGGACGTGATTATGACTGTTGAAACCAAAGGGATACCGCTCGCTTATGCGACGGCCACCTATATGAATTTACCTGTTGTTATTGTACGTAGGGACAGCCGAGTGACGGAAGGTTCAGCCGTAAGCATTAACTATGTGTCGGGCTCCAACAAGCGGATTCAGACGATGTCACTTGCACGGCGTGCACTGAAGGAAGAATCTAAGGTGCTGATTATTGATGACTTCATGCATGTTGGCGGAACCATTCATGGCATGATGGACCTGCTAGCCGAGTTTAAAGCAACTGTACAAGGCGTTGGCGTTTTCATGGAATCCTGCGAAGCCGAAGAGCAGTTGGTAGATAACTATGTGTCACTAGCTCGGTTATATGGCGTAGACTCCAAGACGAAACAAATTACGGTAGAGCCTGGCAACTATTTTGATTCGAAATAAAGGAGATTCTAAAGATGGAATTCATTTCAACATCAGCAGCACCTGCTGCTATCGGACCTTACTCACAAGCGGTTAAACTGGGTAACTTGTTGTTTACTTCCGGACAAATCCCGTTAGGCTTAGATGGTCAAATCGTAGAAGGTGGAATTAAGGAGCAGGCTGTTCAAGTTTTCGAAAATTTGAAAGGCGTGCTTGAAGCAGCGGGCTCATCTTTTGGGCAAGTTGTGAAAGCGACAGTCTTCTTGAAGGATATGGGCCAATTCGGCGAGCTGAATGAGATCTATGCTACCTACTTCGGAGACCACAAACCTGCTAGATCTACCGTTGAAGTTGCGAGATTACCTCGTGATGTTTTTGTCGAAATTGAACTAATTGCTGTGATTCCTGTCGAAATTTAACAGAAACATTAAGAACACATTAAATTATCAAAAATTTCAAAAAAATAAGAAGGAATTTGCATGGAGATGTTGAATATATCACCCAAGTCTCAGAGATGGAAAAAGGTGGTGAACACAAGTGCAAATTACAGATGTAAGACTCCGCCGGGTAAACTCCGAGGGGAGGATGAAGGCGATTGCTTCTATTACCATTGATAACGAGTTCGTCGTACACGACATTCGTGTCATCGATGGCAATAACGGAATGTTCGTTGCTATGCCGAGCAAGCGAACACCAGACGGTGAATTCCGCGATATCGCTCATCCGATTTCGTCCACGACTCGTGAGAAAATTCAAGCAGCAGTACTCGCTGAATACGATCGCGCGGCTGTAGAAGAGGAAGTTATTGAAGAAGGCGCATAATTCAGATTATTGAGAGAGCCCTCGGGGCTCTCTTTTCTTTTGGCAGGTAATGATGCTATATTGGGGGAAGAACTCATCGTTGTAGGATATGTTGAAGAGATATAAAGAGAAATCATTAATTCATTATAAAGGAGTTGGAGATTCGTTGAAGCTCATGGCAATTGTGTTAGCTGCAGGACAAGGAAAACGAATGAAATCTAAGCTATACAAGGTGCTTCATCCGGTTGTTGGTAAACCGATGGTGGGTCACGTTGTGGATACGCTGCAACATATAGAAGTAACGCAAACAGTAGTCGTTGTTGGTTTTGGTGCGGAGGCCGTAAAAGGCTATTTAGGCGATCGTGCCCAGTATGCGCTGCAAGAGCAACAACTAGGAACGGGTCATGCCGTACTTCAGGCCAAGGATCTGCTTGGTGAGGAAGAGGGAATGACGGTTGTCATTTGCGGGGATACGCCACTTATTACAGCAGCTACGCTGCAAGAGACGATCGAACTGCACAAGCAATCGGGTGCGGCAGCGACGATTTTGACGGCAAAGCTAGGTGAGCCGCAAGGCTATGGACGTATTATTCGCGGAGAAGACGGGGCTGTTGCCCGGATCGTCGAGCAGAAGGATTGCACACCAGAGGAAGCGGCTGTTCAGGAGATTAACACGGGTACGTACATTTTTGATAATCGCAAAATGTTCAAAGCGCTGGCTTCGGTTACGAACAAGAATGTTCAGAATGAGTACTATTTGACCGATGTTATTGGGATTATGACCAGCGCTGGCGAAGTTGTGCAAGGGTATTGCATGGCAGACCCAGCTGAATCGATTGGTGTGAACGATCGTGTGGCATTGTCCGAAGCGGAGCAACTGTTCAAAGCTCGGATTAACCGGGAGCACATGCTGAATGGTGTTACGATCATCGATCCGTTAAATACGTATATCGAAAAGGAAGTTACGATTGGTGCGGACACGGTTCTGTTGCCGGGTACAATTTTGCGCGGAAATACGCATATCGGTGAGCTTTGTACGATTGGACCGCAAACTGAAATCATCGATTCCACGATTCAAGATGAAGTGACGATTAAACAATCCGTTCTTCAAGGGGCATTTGTGGATAGTGAAACATCGGTTGGCCCATTTGCTTATTTGAGACCTGGCGCTAAGCTTGGCAAGCAAGTAAAGGTTGGCGATTTTGTAGAGATTAAGAATGCTACGCTGGGTGAAGGAACAAAGGTTTCTCATCTGAGCTATGTTGGTGACGCGGTGGTTGGAACGAACGTGAACATCGGTTGCGGTGCTATTACGGTGAATTATGACGGGTTTAATAAAAACGTAACCGAAATCGGGAACGATGCGTTTATTGGCAGCAATGTCAATTTGATTGCTCCTGTGAAAATTGGGGACGGTGCGTTTGTCGTTGCTGGTGCCACAATTACACATGATGTGAACGAAGGTGATTTGGCTATCGCTCGTGTGCGTCAGGAGAATAAGGCAGGTTACGCTGAGAAAATTAAGGCGCGGATGAAGGCGAAGAAAGAGAATAAAGGTCGTTGATGGACTGTGCGTTACCCTATACGACGGAGTAATTGAGCAATAGGAATGGAACCTCTTGAGTCGGGGTACGCTAGAAATGAAGTGTTGCCCACTCAGCCTGGTTTACGTAGAAGCGTTCAGGCTGAGCAAGACCGATAGAGGTTCTTTTTCTCGTGCTTGTGCGCCTGCGGCAGTCATGAGACAGTCCGGAAGGCTGGAGGAATCACAGCTGCCCGTTCAATGAAAGCGCTTAATATCCAGGGCGCGAAACAAAAGTGTGCTTCTTTCTGCTATAAAAGATACGATTAATCTTAACGAAATGACGGTTGTACATTTCAACAAAGCCTATATCCTTGTGCAGATTTTGATAGTATACTTGGACGGGTACGTCCGCATCGATATGATCTTGAAAATGATCATCTTCTGTAAGCTGTTCTCCATGAAGATACATCGTTCTTTTATCACCTACAGCTTTTATGGGATGGATAACATTAAGGTAACAGGTATATTGTAAACAATAACCTTTAGAAGCGGGTTCCGCAAAGGTTTTTTAGTTTATCCTTAGTTGAAAAAGAAAGTATTTGTATTTACTTTCTGGTCAACCTGGACAAACACGCTCGTCCTTCGAAGGACGACGTATTCGTTTACCTATGGGAGGATTTTGAAAATTATGAAATGTTTTATCGGACTAGGAAATCCGGGAAAGCAGTATGAGCTAAATCGGCACAACATTGGGTTTATGGCAATCGATCGCTTTGCCGCCAAGTGGGGGATAACCTCTTTTCAGAATAAAGGAAAGGGGCTGCTCGCTGAAGGTAATGTGAACGGGACGAAGGTGTATTTACTGAAGCCAATGACCTATATGAACCTTTCAGGTGAATCCATGCGAGCATTCCTTGATTTCTATAAAGCGAAATTGGAAGACGTCGTGATTGTTTATGATGATATGGACACATCCTTCGGTCAAATTCGTCTTCGTTATCAGGGGAGCCCAGGCGGACATAACGGTATTAAGTCCATTATTCAGCATGGGGGCACACAGAGCTTTAATCGGATTCGCATTGGTGTGAATCGCCCGGCACCAGGCTATAATATCGCGGATTATGTACTGTCCAACTTCTCCAAAGATGAGATGAAGTCCATTAATGACGTGCTGGATTTAACGTGCGATGCCATGGAATTTAGTTTGGGCGAGTCCTTCGAGAAGACGATGGCTAAGTTTAATAAATAATCACAACACATTAACCTGCTGTATATATGATGATATGTAAGCTCCCTATTCGAAAATGACAATGGCAGATTCGGCTAATTATTCCGAAGAATGGTCATACTAGGATGTAATCGAATTGTCGAAGGAGGCATACATATGATCAAGTATATTTGCAGGCATTGTCATACCTTTGTCGGGGAAATTAATCAGCGTGCGATTACCGAGCAGCAGTTAGGCTTCCATTTCTTGACCCCTGATGAGCGTAGAGATATAATATCGTATAATACGAACGGAGATGTTACGGTTAGGGTCGTTTGCGACTACTGTCATGAGGCATTAGAAGCGAACCCAGAATTATCCTTGCTAGCCAGTCCGTTGCAATAATTATGATGAAGATAAAGAGTTAATAGCCGAGGCAAGTGTGCCGAGGCTTCTTTTTGTGAGGGGAGTGTACTTGTTTGCAAGCTTTAATTCAAGCTTTTTCTGCGGATTCCGACTTTCAAACGATCGTGACAGGCCTCAAGTCCGAAATGAAAGAGCAGCTCATTGCCGGTTTAACGGGCTCCTCCAGGCAAATCATGCTGGCCTCACTTGCGCGTGAGCTTGAGCGTCCGCTTTTCGTTGTCACGCATAATATGTTCGCTGCGCAAAAAATAGCGGAAGACCTCTTGGAGTGTCTATCCCCTAATGAAGTGCTGCTCTATCCATCTCAAGAGCTTCTAACGACAGAAGAAGCGGCTTCAAGCCCAGAGATGCTAGCGCAGCGTATTGACGTACTCACTAAACTTGCTGGCGGATTCCGCGGCGTGGTGATTGCACCTTTTGCTGGGGTGCGAAGATTGCTGCCTCTCAAACAGGTGTTCGAAGAGTCTCGAGTAACAATTAATGTCGGCGACACGGTTCAATTAGACGATCTGCTAGCTTCTTTATCCAGCCTAGGTTATGAACGGGTTGAACGCGTTGAAACCAAAGGTGAAATGAGTGTACGAGGCGGAATCCTGGATTTATTTCCGCTAACTTCGGAGAATGCAATTCGGATTGAGCTCTTTGATATCGAAGTCGACTCTATTCGGACTTTCGATGTAAGTGACCAGCGGTCAATAGATAAACTAACAACAGTGACGATCCCTCCATGCCGTGAGATTCAAGCGGATAGAAAGCGGTTACAGTCAGCGGCGCAACACGCGTATGAGTTGCTGCAGGCGCAGTTGGCGAAAATGACCGAGCGTTCAGCCAAAGACAAGTTATTAGAGGTCGTAGGCCGCGATATCGAGCTTATGCGAGAAGGTCAGACGTTCCCAGGCATTTATAAATATATTTCTCTCCTTTACACGGAAAGACAGACGCTCATGGACTACATGCCCAAAGACTCGATTCTCATAATCGACGAGCCTGCCCGCCTGCTGGAAACAGCGAAGCAGCTCGAGCGTGATGAAGCTGAGTGGATGATGCATGCGTTGACTGAGGGGAAGAGCTTGCCGGCTTTTGTGCTGTCCAAATCTTACGATACCCTGCTGCACCGCAGACCGTTCCCGACGTTGTATGTGTCTCTGTTCCTTCGCCAGGTAGCGGGTATTCAGCCGCAGAATATCGTTAACTTCGTTTGTCGTGTCATGCAGAATTTTCATGGGCAGATGAATCTCCTCAAGGCGGAGATGGAGCGATGGAAGAAAAATGGCAGTAAGGTCATTCTTCTAGCCAATGGTGACGACCGTGCAGAACGCGTTCGCCGTGTTCTAGGCGATTACCAGATTGAAGTTCCTGAGATTGTAGATGGCAATCTGCAAACTGGCTTTGAAATGCCTTCCATCCATCTCGTCGTGATTACAGAGGGTGAGATTTTCACTCAGAAGCAGCGTAAAGCACGTAAAGTGGAGAAGAAGCTGGAGAACGCGGAACGGATCAAAAGCTATCAAGAGCTGAAGGTCGGCGACTACGTTGTTCACGTCAATCACGGGATCGGGAAATACGTTGGCATCGGCACGTTAGAGGTTGGCGGGATTCATAAGGATTATTTGCATATTATGTACGCCGGCGGCGATAAGCTGTCTGTTCCGATTGATCAAATTGATTTGATTCAGAAATATGTCGGTTCCGAAGAGAAAGAGCCGAAAGTATATAAACTTGGCGGCTCTGATTGGGCGAGGGTAAAAAGCAAGGCACGCGCATCTGTCAAAGATATTGCAGATGAGCTGATTAAGCTGTATGCCGAGCGTCAAGCTGCGACGGGTTACGGATTTAGCAAGGATAGTTCCTATCAGAACGAGTTCGAAGCGATGTTCCCTTACGATGAAACGCGAGATCAGCTTCGCGCGATTGAAGAAATTAAAACGGATATGGAAAAAGCACGTCCCATGGATCGTTTGTTATGCGGAGACGTTGGCTATGGCAAAACCGAAGTTGCCGTTCGCGCAGCCTTCAAGGCAGCGATTGACGGGAAGCAGGTTGCTGTTCTCGTGCCTACGACGATTTTGGCGCAGCAACATTACGAAACGTTCCGTGAACGCTTCTCCGGTTATCCGTTCAACGTGAAAGTGTTAAGTCGTTTCCGTTCGAAGAAAGAACAGACGGAGGTTATGAAAGGGGTCAAGAAAGGCGTCGTTGACGTCGTGATTGGAACCCATCGCCTCTTGTCGCAAGACATTCAGTTTAAGGATCTGGGCTTGCTTATCGTCGATGAGGAGCAGCGTTTCGGCGTGTCCCACAAAGAGAAACTCAAGCGTCTGAAAACGAATGTGGACGTGCTTACGCTAACGGCGACGCCTATTCCAAGAACGTTGCATATGTCCATGCTGGGCGTTCGTGACTTATCGGTCATTGAAACCCCGCCAGAGAACCGTTTCCCGGTTCAGACCTATGTGGTGGAGTACGGGCCGACGTTGGTTAGAGAAGCTATCGAACGTGAGTTGGCGCGTGAGGGGCAAGTTTATTATCTTTACAATCGCGTGCAAGGCATTACACAAATCGCTGATCAAATTTCGATGATGATCCCGGATGCAAGAGTAACCGTGGCACATGGTCAAATGGGTGAGCAGGAGCTCGAAAAAACGATTCTCGATTTCTTGGACGGCGAGTACGATGTTCTCGTCAGCACAAGCATTATCGAAACCGGTGTAGATATTCCGAATGTAAATACACTTATTGTCCATGATGCAGATAAAATGGGTCTTTCCCAGCTCTATCAGCTGCGCGGACGTGTAGGCAGGTCGAATCGCGTCGCTTATGCGTATTTCACGTATCAGCGTGATAAAGTGCTGACAGAAGTAGCCGAGAAACGACTCCAAGCGATTAAAGAGTTTACAGAACTTGGTTCAGGCTTTAAAATTGCGATGAGGGACTTATCCATTCGTGGCGCAGGAAACTTACTGGGTGCTGAACAGCACGGCTTTATTGCATCTGTCGGTTTTGATTTGTACTCCCAAATGTTAGCCGAAGAAATTGCAAAGCTGAAGTTGGAAATAGATGGAGAAGCAGTCATTCCAGAACCGGAATGGCATACGTCAATCGACATTCAATTGGATGCATATCTGCCATCTGATTACATCTATGACAGCATGCAAAAAATCGAAATTTACAAAAAAGTGGCCGCCATTCGCACGCTGGAAGAAGCCGCGGATCTGCATGATGAGCTCGTTGATCGCTTCGGCGATCTGCCGCAGGCCGTGTTCAACCTACTGACAGTGGCTCGTTTGAAAGCATACGGTTCGGATTACCGGATTGAAACGATTAGCCAAAAAGGGGAGGATTACCTAATCAAGGTGCATATCGACCAGAATGGCAGGCTGGATGGCCAGAAGCTGCTCGCTTTGTCCAAAGGCTTTGATGGTCGTATCAAATTGAACGCAGATCCGCAGCTACTTATTGTTATTCGCTTTAAAGGCATGAAGCCGGAAGCCTCCATCGAATTGTTGGAGAAATTCTTGGTACAATATAAGGATGTTCTGAAAACGAAAGGGGAATTACAGGATGTTGCCAAATGAAACTAGCAAACAACGACGTACTTCGAAAAAATGGATATTAAGTTTGGTGACAGTAGTCCTTGCATTCTCTGTCCTCAGCGCGTGTGGAGACAAAAAGGAAGGCGCCGCAACAGCTTCGCCTTCCGCATCAGCGGCTGCAACAGGTAATCCAAGCGATATTATTGCTACGTACAAAGAAGGCGGAAAAATTACACGCGGTGAATTCGATTCCTTCATCAACGTGAATAAAATGTTTTCCCCGCAATTAGCTCAATACTTGGCAGATCCAGCTTTTCAACAAGATATGTTGAAGCAAATGGTTACTTTCCGTGTTCTTTCCGCTAAAGCGGACGACAAAGTGAAAGCGGATGCTGACAAACAAGTAACAGAGCAAATGAAAGCTATTACCGACTACTTCGGCAAGCAAGAAGGCGGAATGGACAAGCAGTTGAAAGACAACGGTATAGAGTTGAAGGATATCGAGTCCCTGATGAAATTAAGCTTCTACACAATGGGCAGCATGGAAAACAAGATCACAGACCAAGCGGTTCAAGATGCTTACAAAGAGCAAGCGGTAGCACATGCGTTTGACGTTGCGACTGTTAGCCACATTCTGATCGCATTGAAAGATTCTGCTACACAAGCAGATCTTCGTACGAAGGAAGATGCATTGAAGAGAGCGAAAGAAATAAAAGCGAAGTTAGATGCAGGCGGCGATTTCGCAGCACTTGCGAAAGAATTCTCTGACGATCCAGGTTCCAAAGATGTAGGCGGTACGTACAAAGATGCTAACATCAATGAATGGGTAACAGAGTTCAAAGATGCAGCTAGCACGCTTCCATTGAACAAAATCAGTGATCCTGTAGAATCCAGTTTCGGTTACCACGTGATGAAAGTAGAATCCAGAAGCACGAAGCAATTGGATGACACACTTAAAACACAAATCAAATCTCAGCTTGCAGAGAAATCCTTGTCTGAATTTGCTGAAACTGAGTATCCGAAATTGATCGAAACGAATAACCTTCCTAAAGTAGAAGCAGCGCCAGCGCCAGCGGCAAGTCCAGCAGCTAGTCCTGCGGCAAGCCCAGCTGCAAAGTAAGAACTTACCAGGATGTCCGATAATGGACATCCTGTTTTTATTTCTCATTTTTGGACATGATAAGCGCAGCAGGATGCAGAGCTAAATAAAGTAAATTGCTTAGTCGGGGCGTCTGCATAGAAGAATGGGAAGTGAAGAATACTATGGATAGATTTCAAGTTCCCACCAAATCCCGATCTTGCATACAAGTTTCATGCTCGTGTCGTATCTAATTCGTAAGCGGAAAGTGAGGCATCTAGAGGTATGAAAGCAACTGGAATTGTCCGTCGGATAGATGATTTAGGGAGAGTTGTAATCCCCAAGGAAATACGGCGCACCCTACGCATTCGTGAAGGTGACCCTTTGGAAATTTTCGTGGATCGTGATGGAGAAGTTATTCTGAAGAAGTATTCACCGATTGGTGAGCTTGGTGATTTTGCGAAAGAATATGCGGAGTCGCTGTTTGAAAGCACCAATCATGTTGCCTTGATTTCGGATCGAGATAATATCATTGCTATGGCTGGGGGATCTAAGAAAGATTACTTAGAGAAATCGGTTGGGGCGATTATAGAGTCTTGCATGGAAAATCGTAAGGCTGTTATCGAGAGCAGTTCAGGTCAATTCGAGATTATTAAAGATACCAATGAAACCTTCACTTCCTTCGTAGCTGCGCCGATTGTTGCGGGTGGAGATCCCATTGGTTCGGTTATCCTGATTTCGAAGGACGAGAATGTGAAAATGGGCAATATGGAAGTTAAAATGGTTGAGACTGCCGCTGGATTCCTAGCGAAGCAGATGGAGCAATGAACACATAATTCCAAACGAAGGCTTCCTTACGGAGATGATGCATCTGTAAGCGAAGCTTTTTTTTGTCTGCACTGGTAGATTTCGCTATAATACGTACATAGGAATCACGTTTGTGTGGAGGAGTAAATCGGAATGAGGGTCACCGGCAAGGAGCAAGTTCAGCAGAAAGAAGGGCTCCAGAGGCGTGGTAACGGTAAACAGGGCAACAAGATGCTAAAGGGCGCTGCCCTGCTTGGGGGTGCGGCTGTGCTCTCTAAGCTATTAGGAACGCTGCAGAAGATTCCTTTGCAAAACGTAGCTGGAGACGTGGCTTTTGGCATTTATAATGCGGTATATCCGCTCTATATTCTGATTTTATTTGCAGCCACGGCTGGATTTCCAGTTGCGGTGTCTAAATTTGTAGCCGAACGCGTCATGAAAGGAGATCATTCAGGCGCGAAACGGATTGTGGTTGTTTCTTCAGCCCTATTAATGAGTGCGGGGCTTCTCTTATTTCTACTGTTGTATTCCGGTGCAGAGACGATTGCTGGTTGGATTGGTATTTCACAAACTGCGACAGCGATCCGCAGCGTATCATTTGCCCTGCTCTTGTCTCCTGTTCTTGCTGTCTTAAGAGGGTATTTCCAAGGATATCAAAACATGGTGCCAACGGCAGTCTCGCAAATTATCGAACAGCTGATTCGTGTGATTACGATGGTCGCGCTGTTGCTGTATCTGGCGGCGCTCGCTTACGATGAGGCATGGATCGCAGCGGGCGCGACATTTGGCTCTGTGACAGGTGCTGGAGCGGGTCTCGTCGTGATGGCTGTGTTTTGGCGGCGAGAGCGACGGGCGGAGCGCGTGAAGCATGTGAAAGCGGACTTAGCTGTGAGTGGCACGCTTATAGGCAGAACAGAGACAGACTCAGAGCAGGATGCTAGGAAAGCGATAGCAGCCGGCTTCGAGACTGAGCAAGTGATCACATCTTGGCAATGGGCAAAACGAATTACGTTATATGCGATTCCTGTATGCTTAGGTGCTATTGTTGTGCCGCTTTTGACGCTGGTCGATACGTTCACCATGCCTCGTTTGCTTGAAACATCTTATGGCAGTGAGCTGGAGGCTATGCGTCAGTTCGGACTATATAACCGTGGGTTTCCACTTGTTCAGCTGGTTGTAATGGTGGCGTCCTCGATGTCGGCTGTCTTGGTGCCGGCTATTGCGGAAGCAAAGCTGAGCGGGCGAGTGGATCTTATCCGCTTTCGCGCGGAGATGTCCGTCAGGCTCGCATGGTTGATCGGGCTCGGCGCCTCGTTCGGCCTCGCCTTACTAGCGATGCCGATTAATCTCATGCTCTACACGAGCACCGAGGCGAGCTGGACGATGGCCGTGTTGGCCTTCACGGCCTTGTTTAGTACGTTGAACGCTGTCAGTGCCAGCGTTCTCCAGGGCGCCGGCGCGATTCGCACGCCGGCGAATGCCCTGCTCGTTGCCATCGTGCTGAAAGCACTCGGCAACATCGTGTTGATGCCCCGCTGGGGCATCGACGGCGCCGCGCTCAGCGCGGTGATCGCCTACGCCGCTGCGGCGGGGCTGAACCTGGTGCAGCTGCGCCGCTGCACCGGGGTGCGCTTCGCGCTGCGGCCGTACGCCGTCAGTCCCACGCTTGCCGTGGGGCTGATGGGCGGCGGCCTTGCAGCGCTGCAAGGGCTGGCCATGCTCGCTAACGCAGCATGGCACGTGCCTGAGCGATGGAGCGCTAGCGCCATCGCTCTCATAGGCGTAGCCGGCGGCGCGGCCGTCTACGCGCTTGCGCTGCTGCGCAGCGGCAGCATCAGCCGCGAGGAACTGCGGCTGATGCCGGAGCTGGAGCGGAAGCTGGCGCCGCTCCTTGCGAAGCTAAGGCCGACGCAGCGTGATACGTAGCAATGTGGGATCTGTTATTCAAACTAGGGAGAAGCATGATAATGATGTATGTTATACAACATTATTAAGTCGAACTGGTGAATATCTTGCTAATATTGTACTCTGTGCAACAATTTGGCCCAGAATGAACTGATTGTGCTTAATTCGAGAAGAGATGATGTACAATGTACAACATCTCTTCTCGAAAGCATGTGAAACACGATTTCATGTTGTACAAAGTACAACTCGATGAAGATAATTAGCGAATTTTACCGCGTTACTCCCTATAACCATTAATCAGGAGGTGTCGTCCCATGACTACAAGCAAGCCGCAAATAACCGTCCTTGGACTCGGGACAGGAGACGAAGATCAATTAACCTTAGGCGTATGGAAGAAGCTTCAACTAGCTGCAAAGTCGCAAGCTAAGCTATTACTGCGGACGAAAGACCACCCGATGGTGCAACTGCTGGATGTGAGCGAGATTCCGTACGAAACATTCGATGCGAATTATATGTCGAATGAGACGTTCGAGGGAGTCTATGAGTCCATCGCGGAAGGATTAATCACGGCAGCGAAAAGCCATGCGAGTGAAGTGCTTTACGCGGTTCCAGGTCATCCCATGGTGGCAGAGTATACGGTACAATTATTGAAACAACGCTGTCCTTCAGAAGGCATCGAACTCCAAATTACAGGTGGAGAGAGCTTCTTAGACCAAGCCTTCTTACGATTTGGCTTCGATCCGATCGATGGCTTCCAGTTGCTGGATGCGACGAGCATCAGCCGTTATGCCTTGAATCCGCAGCTGCATACGGTGATTGGGCAGGTATACGACACGTACACAGCCTCTGATTTGAAAATCAGCTTGATGGACGCCTATCCAGATGAGTATAAGGTTGTTGTTGGTCACTCATTGGGGGTGGCAGGCCAAGAGCAGATCATCGAAGTACCGCTTCACGAACTGGATCATGTCAAGGGGTATGGCAATCTGTCACTAGTGTGGGTGCCGCGAAGTGAGCAGGAGGGGCCGTACAATCGGACATTTGGTAAGCTGCATGAGATCGTTCAGACCCTGCGCAGCCCAGAAGGTTGTCCGTGGGATCGTGAACAGACACATGAGAGTCTGCGCAAGAATCTGATTGAGGAAGCATATGAAGTGCTGGAAACCATTGATGAAGATGATCCAGATCATATGTGCGAGGAGCTTGGCGATTTACTTTTACAAGTCATGCTGCATGCGCAAATGGAAGAGGAGATCGGCACGTTCTCTGTGTACGATGTGATCGCTACGTTGAATGAGAAGTTGATTCGTCGTCATCCGCATGTGTTTGGGGATTCGAAAGCAGAGGATGCCGATGAGGCTTTGGTTAACTGGAATGCGATCAAGGTCGAAGAGAAGCGGAAGAAAGGCATCGATGTCACGCAACAATCTGTGCTAGATGGTATTCCACGTGAGCTGCCGGGCTTGATGAAAGCCATGAAGCTGCAGAAGAAGGCGGCAACGGTCGGTTTTGACTGGACAGAGTTAGATGATGTACTTGCTAAGGTGGAAGAGGAGCTCACTGAGTTGCGAGAGGCGATTGCACTAGGGTCAGAGGATGGGGCTCAGGAGCGTCGTGACGAGTTGGGGGATGTTCTCTTCTCTATCGTCAATGTTGCTAGATTCCTCAAAGTTGACCCTGAAGAGGCACTAGCTCAAACAAATCGTAAATTCATGAAAAGATTTTCATATATTGAGGAACAGCTACGTTTAAAGGGCTTATCTTTTGAACAAACTGGGTTATCAGAGATGGAAAAATACTGGCAAGAAGCAAAAAAGTTATAAAACTTGATAAATGCTAGAAGGATTTTGCCGAAAAAAGCAGAATACTAGACTTGTTGCAAGGTATAATCATGAAATGTAACCACAGTTGGTACATAGAAGACCTGATCTTCAAACATTTTGGGAGGTAAAGAAAACACATGAACAAAACAGACTTGATCAACAACATCGCTGAAAAAAGCGGACTTACTAAGAAAGACGTAGAAGTTGTCCTTAACGGATTCCTTGGTGAAGTGACAGACGCTCTTTCATCCGGAGATAAAGTACAATTGATCGGTTTCGGTACATTTGAAACTCGTAAGCGTTCTGGCCGCACTGGTCGCAACCCGCAAACGGGTAACCCAATCGAGATCGCAGAATCCAATGTTCCTGCTTTCAAAGCGGGCAACAAGCTTAAAGACGCTGTAAAATAATGCGTATCGATAAATTTCTCAAAGTATCTCGTCTGATCAAACGCCGTACAGTTGCAAAGGATGTGTCCGATCAAGGGCGCGTGTGGATTAACGATAGGGACGCTAAAGCGAGTACGCATGTGAAAGTTGGAGATGAGCTATCCATTCAGTTCGGTCAAAAGAAAGTGACGATTCGCGTTGAGCTTTTGACAGAGTCGACCCGTAAGGAAGACGCTGCACAGATGTACACGCTGCTGAAGGAAGAGCCCCTCCAATCCGAATAACGCATAACGATGAAGTAGCCTGGGATTCCTGCAGAGGGGATTTTGGGCTGCTTTTTTTATAGGCATAGGATGCAAGGCTTGGTTCTAAAAAAGGACATCCTCCCATATCGTAAGATTAGGTGAAGGAGGGGTACAGGCCATGATTGAACCTGTGAAAAACAGCAACAAAAGGCAAGAAATTAAGATGCTGAATCGCAAGCTCTTGGAAATATCAGGAGTTTTGAACGTAGAAAGCTTTGATAGCGAAGAATTCCTCCTAGAAACGGAAATGGGCTACTTGATGATTAAGGGGCAGAATTTGCACATCAAGAACTTGAGCTTGGAGCAAGGATTAGTCGCCATTGAAGGTATCATTCATGAATTAGCCTATGTGGACGGGAATACCCAGGAGAAATCCAAAGGGTTCCTTGGTAAGCTATTTAAGTGACGCTTCACGTTCAATTTCAGACGATATTCATGATGTTCCTGAGTGGAATTTGCATAGGGGCTCTGTTCGATATTTTCCATGTACTCTCGGGCAAGCTGCGATTGCCGCGATGGACCATCCCCATTGTAGATAGTATCTATTGGATTGTGGCGATAATCCTAGTGTTCAAGATGCTCATTTACAGTAATGAAGGACAAGTTCGTATTTTTATTTTTCTTGGAATGGGGATCGGAATCTGCTTCTATTTCGCTCTTCTTAGTTCCCTTGTCATCCGACTCACGCTTATTCTCATCCAAATTATTGTGGCGATTTACCGCTTTCTTACGAGGACTGTCGAAATTTTCATCATTAAACCGATTATTGGCTTATATCGTCTAACGGTGATAATTTTAGGCTTTTTGCTTGCCGTAGCTATATTCCTTTACAGAATTGTGCTACAATTGCTCTATCCTATGTGGAGATTATTCCTCTGGATGACTAAGCCTGTGCATAAGTACTTGGTGATCCCTGACTGGTTGAAGAAACTGAAGGGACGCATCATTGCGCTTTATCGCAGGATATTCTCGAAGTAGGAGGATTTCCTATTCATGCATGCTCAAGCAACCGTTTCAACCAAGCGCATCAGTCGGGAAGGCTCGAAGCGAAGACTGCGTATCCTTTTGATCATTGTCTTATGTTTTCTGAGCTGGGCTGCTGTTAACATCTGGGGGCAGTTCGCCAAGCTGCACGAGAAGAAAAGTGTCGTAGCGAATATGGAGCAACAACTCGTCGAAGCACAGCGGATAAATGCCCTTACGACGAAGGAAATCGCACGGCTGCATAACGACGAATATTTGGATCAGATCATTCGCCGGGACTTTCATTACAGTAAAACGGGAGAGACGCCACTAAGCGCCTCGAAGTCGCAATGAGAAAATTTCTATCGAGGTAATTCGAAGGTGAGCGACCGCGTTTATATGTGGAGAGACTTTGGTCTCCGACCAAAGATCCCTGTATATGGTAGATTTTATCGCCAATAACGAAGCAATTTTCGGATACCGAAAACTTATACTTTTTTATGTGGTAAGAAAACGTTACGAAGAAGTGGCGAATGCCGTGTTGACCGTGGTTTCTGCATCGGTTATAATCGGCGTAGCCAGTGTTTTCAACATTTTAAGGGAGGAACATTTTACTTTATGGCAATTGAAGTTGGCACCAAGTTAGAGGGAAGAGTGACGGGGATTACTCACTTTGGAGCATTCGTCGAGCTTGCTGAAGGAGTTACCGGTCTTGTTCACATTTCGGAGATCGCGGACAATTATGTGAAGGACGTTAATGACCACTTGAAGCTGGAAGACAAGGTAACGGTCAAAGTAATTAACGTGGACAAGGATGGCAAGATCGGACTGTCGATCAAGCAAACGATTGACAAGCCAGTTGAGGAAAGACCAGCTCGCCCTGAACGTACAGGTGGCAGCAGCTATCAAGGTCGCCCTAGTGGAGATCGTCCAAGCGGCGGTTACCAAGGTGGTCGTCCAAGCGGTGGTGGAGAACGTAGTGGCCCTCCAAGCGGTGGTTCAGGTGGTGGTGGCGGTCGTCCAGGTGGCGGCGGTGGCTTCAATCGTGGCGGCGGCGGTGGTGGTCGCGGCGGCTTTAACAAGCAGCAGGGCGGAGCTAGACCGTTTTCGTTCGAAGATAAAGTATCTCGTTTCTTAAAAGATAGTGAAGAGCGGATTTCGTCCTTGAAGAAGAACACCGAGTCCAAACGCGGTGGCCGAGGCGGAAGAAGAGACTAATAGATGCAGATGATGAACCACATTCGCTCCGGCGAATGTGGTTTTTTCTTTGCCATATAAGAATTTATATGTTTTGGGTTTAGGGTACGCGAAGCTTCCCCCTTATTTCATGTATAATCGCACTTCACTTTATCTGATTTCGCGATTTCGGTTTTCCCACCCGGCTAAATGGAAAACATACAGTTAATTCTCTCGAATTCCTCCAAATTTCACGGTTAGATGGAATATATGTGGTTAAATCATTGAATTTCTTCCGTATTCTCTTGAAATCTTTAAATTACATGGATAATTTCCAGTTAAGTCACTGAAACACGAATTAGATGTAAAATTAGCTGTACAAAATCCAGTTACTCTTGTGTTTGGTTCACGGCTGCCCGCATCCCTGCACGAGAGAGGAGCGCCAACGTGGCCGCCGTATACAGAAGGGACGTACTTTTCAATTTCTCAAGTACAGTCCCTTTTCTTGTATTTCTCCATAAACGCTCCGTCCCTGAAGGACAGCGGAGGCGTTTTTCTTTGTCTTGTGCGACAAGTCCGGCAAAAAGAATAAAAATCAATCGACATGGAGTTACGGGTATCTCCCTCATATGCGGCGCGTCGTTTCGAGGTAATCAGACTTTTGGAAACGATTTCAATATTAGAAACCTAGAGTAGGCAAGGGCTGGCACCTGTTGACAAGGACATCGGGACATGTCGGAAATTTCTTTTAATCTATCAACTCATTCTGACAAACTTTCTGCTAGATTGTCTCTATACTAGAGTAACAAATAAGGGAAGAAATGGATGGTGTTCGAGAATATGCAAAGACGAAGCTTAGGCGCGGTGATGGGAAGCGGATGGTCGGGGATTTGGCAAAAAGCAAAAGTAGGCGTTCACAGTGCAGCTGTGGAGAATCGGTGGGTTCAAGCTTTTGTTGCTAAGAAATGGTCGTTACTGCTAATCGTTATGGGCTTCTTGCTCGGTCGGGCGATGATTCTGGAACAGTTATCACCATTTGCCTTGGCGTTTGTCGCAGTTATCTATTTTACAAGAAAGGACATCTTGCATTGGGTGGGTATTGCGGCCTTCGCCGGAAGCTTGCTCGCAGTGAATGGGAACACCGGCTATCTGGTGATAGAAATCGTTATCTTCTTACTCATCCAGAAGGCACTTGAGAAATATGAACGCTCAGACGTTTCGTTAGCGCCGCTGCTCGTTTTCAGCTCAACGTTCCTCGTACAGCTCTTTGCGGAGTTGGTTGTTTCTAACTTGACGTGGTATTCGTTGATGATGCTTACCGTTGAAGCGTTGCTAAGTTTGGTGCTGACGCTCATTTTCATTCAAGCGATCCCTGTATTCACGCTTACCCGCAAAAACTATCATTTGAAACATGAGGAGATTATTTGTTTAATTATTTTGTTGGCATCGGTCATGACAGGTACAGTTGGTTGGCTTGTGGGTCCTGTCACGGTGGAGCATGTGCTATCTCGTTACTTGATACTACTGTTTGCGTTGGTAGGAGGAGCGCCGTTCGGAGCATCCGTTGGTGTAGTTACAGGGCTTATCCTAAGTCTTGCGAATAGCAATGCGATCTATCAGATGAGTTTACTTGCATTCTCTGGTATGCTCGCAGGTCTCCTTAAAGAGGGGAATCGCTTGATGGTTGCCTTCGGGATGCTGATCGGCTCTGTTATTCTATCTTTCTATATGGGTTCTAGTGTGGATATGATCAATTCTGCCTGGGAATCTCTTGCGGCCGTTGCTCTATTCCTCCTTACGCCGCGCAGTGTGATTCTCATGCTTGCCAAATATGTGCCTGGTACGCAAGAGAATTTGAAGTCGCAGCAGGATTATGCAAAGCGTGTGCGGGATGTGACAGCTGGACGCGTAGAGCAGTTCTCTGAGGTGTTCCGCCAGCTGGCACGCAGCTTCAAACAACTGACGACCGAAGACGAGGTGAGTCGTAAGGAGGAAGATGTCGGACATTTCATGAATGCTGTCACTCAGAAGGCGTGTGAGTCTTGTTGGAAGAAGAGCCAGTGCTGGGATCAGAAATTCTATCAAACTTATACGTATATGACGGATATGATGAGCCAAATTGAGACGAAGGAGAGCATGACGAAGAAACAGATACCACCGGAGTGGAAGAAAGTGTGCATTCGTACGGAACAAGTGCTAGATGTGATGAAGGGACAATATAGCTTATATAAGAACGACAGGCATTGGAAAAAACAGATTATTGATAGCCGGCATCTTGTTGCTGACCAATTATCGGGTGTTTCGCAGGTCATGGAAGATCTAGCGAAAGAAATCAAGAGGGAAGGACAGGAATTATTCCTCCAAGAAGAGCAAATTCGTAATGCCCTAGAGGAGCTGGGCTTATCTATTCATACCATCGATGTAATTTCCCTAGACGAGGGTAACATCGAAATTGAAATCATCCATCAATATACGAAGGGATTTGATGAATGTCGTAAGATCATTGCGCCGCTTCTGAGCGAAATCATCGGCGAGAACGTCGCCGTGATGCGTGAGGAAATGCACACTCGCGGCGAGGGCTACAGCACGGTCGTATTCGGCTCCGCCAAGGAATACGAGGTGGAAACCGGAGTCGCCGGTGCTGCCAAGGGAGGCGACCTCTTCTCGGGCGACAGCTACTCCACGGTGGAGCTGGGCAATGGCAAGTATGCCGTTGCGCTGAGCGACGGCATGGGGAATGGCGAGCGAGCGCGTGCGGAGAGCGAGACGGCGCTTAGCATCCTGCAGCAGCTGCTGCAGTCGGGGATGGATGAGAAGCTCGCGATCAAGTCGCTGAACTCGGTGTTGATGCTGCGTTCATCGGATGAGATGTACGCCACGGTGGATATGGCATTGATTGATATGTACAGCGCCAATACGACGTTCATGAAGATCGGCTCAACGCCAAGCTTTATTAAGCGCGGTACAGAGGTTATCCCGATCTCGGCCAACAATTTGCCGGTAGGCATCTTGAGCGAGATTGATGTCGATCTGGTTTCCATACCACTGCAATCAGGGGATATTCTTGTGATGATGACAGATGGTATCTTTGATGCCCCGGGCCATGCTGTGAATAAGGAGATGTGGATGAAGCGGATGATTCAGGAGATTGATACGACGTTGCCGCAGGATTTTGCGGATTGCTTGTTAGAACGTATTTTCCGCCATCATCACGGGGAGATTCAGGATGATATGACGGTTGTTGTAGCGCGGATTGAGAAACGGCAGCCGGAATGGGCGACGTTCCGCTGGCCTGGTATTACACGTATGGAGCGTCCGAAAACACTTAGTTAAAGGTTCTAATAAGCCGTGCCGGCTCATTTGCCGGCGCGGTTTTTGAGTCAAGAAAGGCGGTTAGTTGAATGATCAGGAGAATGTTTGCCCTATTGCTCATACTTCTGGGTGTATGCGTGTTTATGTATCCCACGATAAATGATCGATATGAAAGTTACCAACAACATCAGATTTTGAAACAATGGCAAGACAATATGCAAGCAATGGACCAGGTAACCGGAGAGGCGAATGAGGAGGTACCTATAGCAGGTATTTTGAACACTACATCGAATGGAGGTGGCGTGACCTCGTCATCAGAAGCAAGTGTAATGGTTAGTGAACCGTTGGTGTCTGAATCAGCGAAGCCCCCGATCGTAAGTGACACGGGCGTGAAGGTCGTGGCGACGGCGAAGCCGCCCCCTGCAAAACCTAAAAATATGGAAGGGGTTCTGAGTATTGATAAAATTGATTTGAAGCTCCCCATTCTAACAGGTGCGACGATGGATAATATGAAGATCGCAGTTGCCAGTATTGCAAATACGGGAAAAGTTGGTGCAATAGGCAATTATGCGATTGCGGGACATCGAAATTTGACGTACGGTAAAAATTTTAATCGCCTAGATGAGGTTGTCCCTGGTGATGTGATTGAAGTCGATACAGGAAGCCGGAAATACGTCTACAGCGTAGAGGAGAAGTTAGTTGTACTTCCAACAGATGTGTGGGTATTGCAAAGTAATGGCAGTAATCGGGAAATTACGTTAATTACGTGTGATCCCATGGTAGACCCGACGCATCGCTTAATTGTGAAAGGGAAATTGGTTGAATAGTTAGAAGATCACGTATAGAAAGGATGGAAATGACATATTTTCAAAACATGGTACTATACGCTTGTCAAAAATGATACAATTTGTATCAAAAGGAAAATAAGTAGTGTTCTTTCTTTATTAAGAGAAAGGTCCATATCTGAAATGGAGGTCTAAACGAAGATGGTGAAGAAACAAACAAAGGCTTTGCTGATTGCTCTTCTTATGTTTATGCAATGTCTTTATGGAATTACCTTATCTAGCCAGGTGAATGCAACTGAAATATCGGGCAACATCCTAGATAGTGTCACATTAGCGGTATACGATAGTAACGGTCAAGTTGTAACGGGGAATGTGTATGACCAGAATGCACAAGCGAAGCTGGATTACACTTGGTCTTTGCCAAATGGTCATGGCTATCATAACGGAGATACGTTTACTTTTACGCTGCCGCAGGAGTTTCTTTTGTTCAATAATGTAAGCGATGCACTCAAAACGGATGATAACTCCACTGTTGGAAATTTCCATGTGGATAAAGACAGTCATCATGTTGTGATTACGTTTAATCAATTCATCGAGAGCCATGATGATTTGAAGGGTACGCTCAGTTTCCTTACACAATTTAATAAAAGTCAAATTCCGGGGACTACGGAGCAGACGATTGTGATCCCTGTACGTAGCGGTGACCAGATATTTACCATAAAGTTTAGGCCTACCGTGAATTCAACGATTAATAAATCGGGTGTTCCTCAAGGCTATAATGCGAAGTCAATTCATTGGACTGTAGATGTGAACAAATCACTAGACACGGTTCAGGATGCTGTCATGACAGATCCGAACGTGGAGGGATTATCCACGCCAACGGGAGTCAAAGTTTATGCTTTGAATGTCCAACTGGACGGCACTGTTACGCAGGGGGCAGAACTGGATAGTAGTCAGTATACGGTGAGCACAACGGGGGGCGTTTTGACGGTCCATTTCACAAATAGCCCGATTACGTCGGCTTACCGGATTCAGTATGTAACAAATATTACTGACTTGAGCAAGTCTTCCTTTACGAATATTGCTAATTTTGGGGGAAGTCAAACAACGTCTATTGAAGCAAAGTCAACAGTTGCTGTGCAACGAGGAAGTATGCTCAAGAAAGAAATTAAAGATTATCAAGCGATTCAGCAGAAAATAGATTGGAGCGTTCTTTACAACGGTGGAGAGGTATCGATTAGTGAAGAAAACGCTTATATCCTAGACACTGTGAGCGTGCCGCATCGTCTTGTGGATGGATCTCTTCATGTGTATCCGGTGACTTTTGATGCAGAGGGCAATGAGACTCGTGGCACTGTTCTGTCTGCCGACCAGTATACAATTACGCCGATGGGTGAGAGTGGCAACATATTTAAGTTGAAATTTAAAATGGCTATCACTGGCGCGTACCGAATTGATTATCAAACCCAAGCTACCCGCCCAATCATCGAAGATGCGGTTATCACGAATGAGGTGACAGTATGGACGGAGGAGCATAGCAGTGCCTCGCAGAATACGACTCAAGTAGGTCTAATTAAAAACGTAGGAGCGGTCGACTATAGCGAGAAGAAGGTAGGCTGGAAGATTGAATTAAACGGCAATAGCCAGGTTATGAATCATGTTGTCGTGAAAGATACGTTCCCGCATGGGGGGATGTACTTTATTGAGGGTTCTTTAGTGATAACCCAAGGCAATGAGACATTGCGTAGTCCCGCTGACTTCACCTTGGATAACAGTGTGAGTAAATATGATGGCTTTACAATAAACTTCACAGCCCCTCTGACGAAGCCAGTTATCATCACGTATCAAACAAATTTTAATTTGACGTGGATTGTCCCGAAAGATAGTACAGCCATTTTCCATAATACGGCTCAGATGGACTGGAGTGCGACGAATGAAGAGACTTATTCGCAAACAGTTGGGGCTGCTTTCTATGCGCGAGATGAATATATTAACAGTGGTTATAAATATGGTAATTATAATGTGGTAAATAAGGAGCTGACTTGGACAGTAGGTGTCAACTACAGTGAGAAAGAGATTGCTTCACCGAAAGTCGAGGATGTCCTACAAGAGAATCAGAAGTTCGTTGATGGCTCGCTTGTTGTGTACAACATGAACGTTTCTGTAGATGGTGACCCATCGCCAGGCACAGTCGTAGACGTTTCCCGTTATGGGGTTAGCGTGGATGCTCAGAACAAGCTTATTGTTACATTCCACGACACTCTTTCAACAGCCTATATAATCGTGTTTAGAACAAGTTTGGAGGGATCGTTGATCCCTAGTACGGTTGCCAATACGGCTAAGGTATATGATGGGCAAACCCAAGTGTCTAGAAACCTTAATGCAAGCGTAAATATCCCTCATGGCGGGGAATACGTGAGCAAGAACGGCTCGCAAAGCGGTGATAAGATCAAATGGCAGATTACCGTCAATCAAGGGCAATCGAAGCTATGGGATGCGGAAATATTTGATACCCCATCTAGGAATCAAGTGTTAGTATCGGATTCGTTCCACTTGTTCAGCATGAAGGCAGCTGCCAATGGTGACTTAACCAAGGACATTGAATTAGTAAAGGATGTCGGCTATACAGTTGATATTCAAACAGATGCAACAGGAAATCAGACGTTCCGTTTAAAATTCAAGAGTATGATCTCTACAGCCTTTTTGCTGGAATATCAATCTGTCATTGCAGCCCGCGATCAGGAATCTGTCACCAACGCGGTGAGCTTCAGCGGGAATAATGTGACAACGATCACGAAAGAAACCGTGAAAGACATCGTGGTTGGCGTATCCTCAGGCTCAGGTACAGGGAATGGTGTACGCGGGTCTTTAGAAGTGAAAAAGGTAGATGCCTCCAACAGAGAATTACCTCTAAGTGGCGCAATCTATGAGCTTTACAGGAAGTCTGGTGAAACGAAGAATTTAATTCAGACGCAAACGACGAATGGAGCAGGTATAGCCATTTTCCAAGGCCTGCTTGCAGGCGATTATGTAATTAAGGAAGTGACAGCTCCTAGTGGGTATATCCTAGATGGAAGTGATCATCCATTCACACTACAAGCGGCGGAGAATAAAAAGGTGACGTATACGAACACGAGAACACAAACACCGACACCGCCGCCAACATCGACACCGACACCGCCGCCAACATCGACACCGACACCGCCGCCAACATCGACACCAACACCGCCGCCAACATCGACACCGACACCGCCGCCAACATCGACACCAACACCACCGCCATCGTCGACACCGACACCACCGCCATCGTCGACACCGACACCACCGCCGTCATCGACACCAACACCACCGCCGTCATCGACACCAACATCGCCGCCGACACCAACACCATCATCAACACCGACACCAAGCATAACTCCAAGTCCTTCTATTACGCCGTCACCTAAGCCTTCACCACCGGCAGCGACGGTGCCGTCACCTAAACCTTCCGATCCTGGAGTGGTGACTCCTCCCGCTATGGAACCTGCAACATTGCCAGTAACGGGTGAGTCTAGCCATCTCTATATCAAGCTTGCTGGCTTAACTTTTGTGCTGTTTGGTATTATGTTAGGAAGGAAAGTACGGAGGAGACGTTAACGTAATCGCGATTGAATAATGGTACAAATAAGCAGAGGGATGCCCTCTGCTTATTTGGTTGTTATCGAACGCTTATCAGGATTTAGTTGAGTAAATACCTTTTTTAATCCCCACCTGCAAGATGATTAGACACTCTCATAAATGGAAAAACTAGGATAAGAAACTACTAGAGAGCGAATCTTATCGGCCAGGGAGGCAGAAGATCATGATGAAGCAAATTTTATTGATTACAGACGGTTGTTCCAATGTTGGCGTTAGTCCCGTGATAGCGGCGGCACAAGCGCAGGCAGAAGGTGTTGCTGTGAATGTCATTGGCGTGATTGATCATGGGGAGCTAGGGGTGCTAGGCTCAGAAGAGATTCGAGAGATTGCAGCAGCAGGCGGCGGCATGAGTCGGATTGTTAATTCCGAACAGTTGTCACATACCGTGCAAATGATGACTCGGAAAACCGTGAATGCAACCATCCAGCATGCTGTGGGCAAGGAATTGCAAAGTATATTGGGGATTTCACAATTAGAGCAACTACCACCGGAGAAGCGGGCTGAAGTCGTACAAGTTATTGATAATATGAGTGAAACCACATCTCTCCGTGTTGCACTTTTAATAGATGCAAGTGCTAGTATGAAGCCGAAACTTGCCGCGGTACGTGAAGCCATTCATGATCTTTTGCTTAGTTTAAGAGCCAGAAGTGGTGTGAGCGAGCTAGCCGTTTTCCATTTTCCATCTACCAAATCGAGTGATCAGGAACTAGAAATGGACCATGGATGGACGAATCAGCTTGCAAATGTCGACAAGATGTTCTATAAAATAAACATGAAGGGTACGACACCAACTGGTCCAGCGCTACTGCAAACGTTGCAGTTCGTGACAGAAAAGCCTTTCTCACCAAAGACGACTGAGGAAGGGATGCTGAGTGACTACGTGGTATGATGAAGCCTTTCGCCCAGGGGCTGTAATTAAAGGAAAGTGGAATGGCCATGTATATGTGGTTGAGCGCTTATTAGGTGCAGGCTCCAATGGTATTGTTGCTCTTGTACGAAGGAGAAACGCTAGATTTGCGCTTAAAGCAGGATATGAAACGGTTGACCATCAGTCAGAGATCAATTCTTTACTTGCTATTTCAATGAAAGAGAATTCATTCAAGAATTTTTTGATTGATTCAGATGATATGATGATTCAAGGAAAGGGGATCTCCTTCTATGTCATGCGATATATTGAGGGGGTGACTCTTTCCGAATTTATACATAAGCGCAGTCAAGAGTGGATCTATGTGATAGGCACGAACCTATTGCGGAAGCTCACTGAAATCCACAGGAGCGGGTATGTATTCGGAGATTTGAAGGTCGAGAATATGATTGTATCTAACTATGGCGATGTCGACCTTATTGATTTCGGGGGCGTGTCACCCAAAGGACGAGCGATTAAACAATTAACAGAAGTCTACGATCGCGGGTTCTGGAATATGGGAGAGCGGGTTGCGGAGGAAAGTTACGATCTATTCTCATTTGCTATTTTACTATTAAAAACACTAGATCACCGCAAACGCTTCGCAGGTTTTATCAAAACACTCCCCCAAAACCGGGAGTTAGATCAATTAACGTCAATAATGCGGGAAAATCCAGTTGCTGCACAGTTGGCCCCTTTTTTGAATAAAGCGTTGCGCGGCGAGTTTAGTACATCCGAAGAAGCAATTGTGGAATGGAAGAAGTTGATTGCAGGTAAAAAAGTCGCGCAGTCGACGCTGAAAATGCCATGGCTTAAAATATGCTTCGCTGCCTCTATTTTTATTTGTGGAGCAACGATTTATATGTATTGGTAGGGCGCGGTAAGAAAAGGCCGAAAGGAATGCGAGATGGAAACGGATCTTGTTACCAGAGTGGAACAACGAATTGAGGAAGAAAAGCTTGCAGATGCAGGGGATGTGATTGTCGTCGCGGTGTCGGGGGGACCTGATTCTGTGGCGCTGTTGCATGTCCTTTTTCGTCTTGCAGATGCCCATCAGTGGACGATCGTTGTTGCCCATGTGAATCATCAATTCAGGGGCATGGAATCGGACGCGGAAGCAGACTTCGTTGCAGAGATTGCGGCGGGGCTGGCGCTTCCTTGTGAAATTGGTGTTATTGATGTTCCTGCTTATATAGAGGAAGCTTCTTTAAATGGGCAAGCGGCAGCGCGGGAGAAGAGATATGAATTTCTCCATGAAGTCGCTGAGCAGTACGGTGCACAACGGATCGCTTTGGCCCATCATGCCGATGATCAAGCTGAAACGATGTTGATGCGAATCTTGCGTGGGACAGGCCCATCGGGGCTAGTTGGCATGCCGGAACGAAGGCGCGAAAAAAAAGTGGAACTGATTCGTCCTTTTTTACGTATATACAAATCAGATATTGTGAATTATTGCGCTCAGCATGAAATTGCCTATTGTAAAGACAGCAGCAATGAGCTGCGGAAGTATTTCCGCAATCGAATTCGGTTAGATGTTATGCCGATGCTGAAACAGTATAATGAACAACTTCCAGAGTCACTCAATCGATTGACCGATGTGATGCAAGCTGAGAATGATTATTTGGATACAGAAACGGATAAGGTTTTTGGCCGAATCGTGACATTTCAGTCGAACATCTGCCGCTTAAATCGGAGTGATTTCGCCGAGCTTCACGTTGCTTTACAAAGGCGTTTGATTAAATTAATATTAAACTGTCTTTGTTTGGAAAGGGAACGGCTGGTATTTACACGAATTGAGCGCGTGCGTGAGTTAATGGTTAAAGATCAGATGTCGAATCAAGTCCTTCAAGTGGATGAACAGATTTATATTGTGAGAGAATATGGATCTATTCAATTTCAGACCTATGCACCAGATCCTAAGCCTTATGCTTATGAGATCCGGTTAGCATCAAATGAGCTGGACCTACCGGACATGAACGCCAAATTGATCTACTCATGGATGCCTTTAAGCTCGTATGAGCAAGCTGCTTCATCACCACACCATAATGGCGACGTTTTTTTTGATGCGGACCAGGTAGAATTGCCGCTTTGTTTGAGAAGCCGCAGATCGGGAGACCGATTGGAACCACTTGGTTTAAACGGGTCAAAAAAGGTAAAGGATATGTTCATTGATGCCAAAATGCCACCAACTCGGCGTGAGGTCATTCCACTACTGGTCGACGCATCCGGACGGATTCTCTGGATTGCTGGATTTCGTAGGTCCAAACACGCTTTGGTCGGACCAGACACAGAACGTGTGCTTCATATGAAGCTAGTGCTGCAGGAACATATGTAAATTTCGTTCTTCTAGAATGTAAATTTATAAGGATTCATAATATAATCTAGGGGGTTCATCCTTGTACAGCGACATTCAAGAAGTACTTTACAGTGAAGAACAAATTCAAGGCAAGATTAAAGAATTAGGGGAATTGCTTTCCACTGATTACGAAGGTAGGAATCCATTGGTTATTTGTGTGCTGAAGGGCGCTTTTATTTTCATGGCGGATCTTGTAAAGCAAATCAGAGTACCATTGGAAATTGATTTTATGGCGGTATCCAGCTACGGTCAATCCACGAAGTCCTCAGGAGTTGTTAAGATTATCAAAGATCTTGATGTACCTGTGGAAGGACGTCATATCTTGATCGTGGAAGATATTATCGATAGTGGCTTAACGCTAAGTTATCTGATAGATGTGCTAGAACGTCGCAATGCTAAGACAATCTCGGTTGTTGCGCTGTTTAATAAACCGGCACGCAGAACGGTAGAGCTTGAACCTGATTATGCGGGTTATGAGCTGCCAGATGAGTTCGTTGTCGGATATGGTCTGGATTATGCAGAGAAGTATCGTAACCTTCCATTTATCGGCATATTGAAACCAGAGATCTATTCGAGCTAGTGTCATGTTCCGCAGGCGCACCAAGACAGTAATGTTGTAGCGCTTTACCGGGGTGTGGTAAAATAATAATTGTGTGCCGTTTGAGAGGAGGCTCGTTATGAATCGAATTATCCGGAATACCGGCTTTTATTTGCTTATATTTTTGGTTACCGTGGGGATCGTTCATTTCATCAGTACCCAGAATGAACAGAAGGAGTTAATCACTTACGATAAATTCCGACAAGCAGTTGTAAACAAAAATGTAGAGTCCGTAGTGTTAAAGTTTGATGGGTATACCTATTCCATTAAGGGTAAGTATATTAACCCGCCTAATGGCGCGGATAAGAAGAGCTTTGAAACACATGCTCCTTATGAGCCGTTAGTTGTACAAATGATTGAAGCGAACGGCGTACCTTCGGAAGAGTACGGGCCGATGGAACGCGATAGCGTTTGGATTAGCTTTCTTACGTCCATTATTCCATTCGTCATTATCTTCATTTTGTTCTTCTTCTTATTGAATCAAGCGCAAGGCGGCGGCGGTAAAGTGATGAACTTCGGCAAGAGCCGTGCGCGCCTGTATAACGAGGAGAAGAAACGTGTCACATTTGAAGATGTGGCAGGTGCGGATGAAGAGAAGCAAGAATTAATCGAGGTTGTTGAGTTCCTTAAAGATCCTCGTAAATTCGCAGCAGTTGGCGCTAGAATTCCTAAGGGTGTTCTATTGAATGGTCCTCCAGGAACAGGTAAAACACTACTTGCTCGTGCGGTTGCCGGTGAAGCAGGCGTACCTTTCTTCAGTATCTCCGGTTCTGACTTCGTTGAGATGTTCGTCGGTGTCGGCGCATCCCGTGTTCGTGACTTGTTCGAGAATGCGAAGAAGAATTCACCTTGTATTATCTTTATCGATGAGATCGATGCGGTTGGTCGCCAACGTGGCGCTGGTTTAGGTGGCGGACATGATGAGCGTGAGCAAACACTCAACCAATTGCTAGTTGAAATGGACGGGTTTGGCGCGAACGAAGGCATTATCATCGTAGCAGCAACGAACCGCCCTGATATTCTAGACCCTGCCTTATTGCGTCCAGGCCGTTTCGACCGTCAAATCACGGTAGATCGTCCGGATATCAAAGGCCGTGAAGCCGTATTGAAAGTTCATGCACGTAACAAACCGCTTGCTAAAGATGTGAAGCTAGATTCACTTTCACGTTATACAACTGGTTTTACGGGTGCTGATCTTGAGAACTTGTTGAATGAAGCAGCTTTGATTGCAGCTCGTCGTAATCGTAAAGATATTTCGATGGCGGAAGTTGAGGAAGCATTTGACCGTATTATCGTCGGTACACAGAAGAAAAGTAGAATTATCTCCGAAACTGAGAAACGTATCGTAGCGTACCACGAAGCGGGTCACGCGATTATCGGTTATCACGCGGAGAATGCGGATATGGTTCACAAGGTTACGATTGTACCTCGCGGACGCGCTGGCGGTTATGTGATGATGCTGCCTAAAGAAGGCGAAGATCGCATGATGCAAACGAAGAACGAGCTACTGGATAAAGTAACTGGACTCTTGGGTGGTCGTGTTTCCGAAGAATTGTTCATCGGAGAAATTGGCACAGGCGCATACAGTGACTTCCAGAAAGCAACGGGAATCGTTCGTCGCATGATTATGGAATACGGAATGAGCGATAAGCTTGGACCGATGCAGTTCGGTAGCTCCCAAGGTCAAGTGTTCTTGGGCCGCGATATCGGACACGAGCAGAATTATAGTGATGCGATTGCATACGAGATCGATCAGGAAATGCAAAGCTTTATTCGTACGTGCTACGAACGTGCACGCACGATTCTTACAGAGCATGCGGATCAAATCCACCTCGTTGCCAAAACATTGTTAGAGAAAGAAACGTTGGATAAAGACGAAATCATCGAACTCTTGGAAAAAGGCAAGCTTAATGCTAGCACCGATGAGGAAGATGTTAAAGTTACGATTCAAGGTCAAAGCCAAGCTAGCGAAAGCAATAAGCTGGAGTTTGACAAAGACAAAGAAGTTAAAGAGATCAAGCCGGATCAAACAGAAGAGTAAGTTGCAATGCGAACTCGGAAATCCGTTGTACACGTTCAGTGTGCGCGGAATTCCGAGTTTTTTCAATGTATTTGCGCATTGACAGGCGATGTGAGAATGTGTAAATTAGTTGTAAATCTCTAATTTTATTGCTTTTAGATCATACTACTTTTAGATAAACGATTGAGACGATTCTTACGTCCCAGATAGGGGAGGAAGCACCATGGAAGCCTTAGCATTAGAGCGCAAAGCGGAACAAAACCGCGAGCTCAAAGAACGACTGCTGCAATTGAAGAAAGAACGCAATGCCATTATTCTTGCTCATTATTATCAGCGTGACGAAGTTCAAGAGGTAGCGGATTTTCGAGGAGATTCCTTTTTGCTTGCTCAGAAGGCGGCACAAACCGATGCGGATGTCATCGTATTCTGTGGTGTTCATTTCATGGGGGAAAGCGCTAAGATTCTTGCGCCTAACAAAACCGTAATTATTCCAGACGAACGGGCTGGTTGCCCAATGGCAGATATGGTGAATGTTGAAGGTCTACGTGCCCTTAAACGCCAACATCCGAATGCCAAAGTTGTTGCTTATATTAATACATCGGCTGATGTGAAGTCGGAAACCGATATTTGTTGTACTTCTGCGAATGCGATCAATGTCATCAATTCCGTCGATTCAGATGAGATCATCTGGGTACCGGATAAAAATTTGGGTGACTATGTATCAAAATTCACAAGCAAAAAAGTGATCATCTGGGAAGGCTACTGCAACACGCATGATATGCTGACTGTTAAAGATGTAGAAGAAATGAGAGCGCAATATCCGAATGCACAATTCGTTGTTCATCCTGAATGTCGCCCTGAAGTAGTGAAGCTTGGGGACTTTGTAGGCAGCACGACGGCGATCATTAAATATTGTAAAGAGTCCGACTGCCAGGAGTTTATCGTTGGGACGGAAGATGGGACTGGGTATCAGTTACGTCTAGACAGCCCTAATAAGAAATTTCATTTTGCTACGAAGTACTTAGTTTGCCCTAATATGAAAGTGAACAATTTGAAGAAAATCGTGAAGTGTCTTGAGACGATGCAACCAGAGATTTATGTACCAGAAGACGTAGCTGATAAAGCAAGATTGTCCTTGGAGCGCATGTTACAAGTTAAGTAGCATGCGCTACTCTCTTGTCTTGAATAGGTGCCCTCGTGAAGCAAAGCTAGTATCGATCCAATAGGCGAATTGTGGACGAGCTAACGTTGCTTTACGAGGTATTAATGGTGAAGAACAGGTGAACCGTCATGATTCCTAGATATCTGGTAGATGTTGATTTAGATTCTATTCCTCATATACATACGGATGTAATTGTTATTGGTGCAGGCATAGCAGGATTATTCGCAGCGCTTCGTGCCAGCGAGACTAAGAAAGTGCTTATGATTACGAAGAAATCCCTCCTGGATAGCAACACGCGCTATGCGCAAGGTGGGATTGCTGCTGTAATCTCAGACGAAGATTCACCGGAATATCATCGTCAGGATACTGTGATTGCAGGTGCAGGACTTTGTTCGACAGAAGCTGTTGATGTTCTTGTACATGAAGGTCCTGAAGGCGTACAAGATCTGATCCGAATGGGAACCCAGTTCGATTTAGAGAATGGCGAATTTGCTTTGACGAAGGAAGGTGCGCATAGCCAGCGTCGAATTTTGCACTCAAATGGCGATGCGACTGGCGCGGAAATCGTCAGAGCTCTTTCGGAGCGTACAAAGCAAGATCCGAATATTGAAATCTGGGACGATCACTTTGTGATCGACCTGATTACCCAAGACGGCGAATGTTATGGAGCGCTCGTACAGAAACCAAACGGACAGCGTGTGTTTGTGCGTGGCAACGCCACGATCCTTTGCTCCGGTGGCGCGGGACAGCTGTTCCGTTACACAACGAACCCAGACATCGCTACAGGTGATGGGATTGCGATTGCCCACCGCGCTGGCGCACAAATTCAGGATGTGGAATTCATTCAATTCCACCCAACAGCGCTATGCTACCCAGGCGCACCACGCTTTCTGATCTCCGAAGCGGTGCGTGGCGAAGGCGCCTATTTGCGCAACATCAAAGGAGAGCGCTTCATGGAGCGCTATCATCCACAATTAGAGCTAGCACCGAGAGATGTTGTTGCCCGTGCCATTGTTGACGAGATGGAGAGCTGTAAATCAACCTTTGTCTACATTGATATTACGCATGAGTCTGAAGAATTGATTAAACATCGCTTCCCGACGATATATGAATATTGCCTGAATTATGGGCTCGATATGAGTACGGATTGGATTCCGGTTGCCCCAGCAGCGCATTATATGATGGGTGGCGTAAAAACGGATCTATACGGAGAAACCAAAGTTCGTCGCCTATTTGCATGTGGTGAAGTTTCATCTACAGGCGTACATGGTGCAAATCGTTTAGCGAGCAACTCGTTATCAGAAGCGATTGTATTCGGACGCCGAATTATTGAACGTATTCAGGAGTTGCCTGCCCTACAAGGAAATATTCAAATCCGTTCGGCTTCCGAAGCCCCTAGGACGGAGATCCCGAATCAAGCCGTTGTAGAGAAAAAGTTGAAGCTTCAGAAAGTGATGCTCCGTTACGCGGGTCTCAAGCGCTCGGCCAAAGGCTTGCAGAAGGGGTATGAGGAGTTGGCGAGACAATTGTCGATATACGATTCGTTGATGACGAAGCGCGAAGAGTATGAGTTTGCCAACTTGCTTAACGTAGCACTTTTAACAACGACAGCAGCATTAACCCGTGAGGAAAGTCGTGGCGGACACTATCGAGAAGATTTCCCGGATCGGGATGACTCCGTATGGAGGAAGCATATCGTTTTCCAGCGTGGGGAAGATAGGATTGAGGAGTGGATCTAGTATGTTAGAAATAAATATGGAATTAGTTCGTAAGCAAATTCGCCTATGGCTTGAAGAAGATATCGGCACTGGTGATGTCACGACTTTGACAACAATCCCTTTGGAACAAGTATCCAAAGGGATTATCCACGTCAAAGAAGATGGAATTATTTGTGGGCTTCGCATCGCGCAGGAGGTTTTTGCTGTGATCGATGCTTCTCTTCGTTTTGAAACAAAAGTGCTCGAAGGATCGTCTGTTAATAAAGGGACCATACTAGCTGAAGTGGAAGGCAATACTCGAAGCATCCTATTGGGCGAGCGGTTGAGTCTGAATTTGATGCAACGATTGTCGGGGATCGCCACGAAGACACATGAATTTGTGGTTGCTTTAGAAGGATTGCCTACTAGACTGGTTGACACACGCAAAACAACGCCTGGACACAGATTGCTTGAGAAATATGCGGTGCGCGTTGGTGGTGGTTATAATCATCGCTTCGGTCTTTATGATGCGGTTATGATTAAAGATAATCATATCAAAGGCTCTGGTGGCATTACCCAAGCCATTCAAGCAGCTCGTCAGAACATTCCCCACACGATGAAGATCGAGGTGGAGGTTGAGAATTTTGAGCAACTGCATGAAGCGCTTCAAGCCCATGCGGATATCATCATGTTGGACAATATGGCTCCAGTTCAAATGAAAGAAGCAGTTTCGATAATTAAAAGCAAAGCGCCGCATATTGTAGTAGAAGGATCAGGTTCAGTCACCCCGCAAACGATTAAAGCAATGGCAGAAACGGGTGTAGACGTGATTTCCGTTGGACGACTGACGTACTCGGTAGCAGCGCTCGATATTTCACTAGATCTGAATGAGCGGAAGGAGACGGCACTATGATTCTCGTTATCGATGTCGGGAATACGAACATTGTGCTCGGCCTTTACCAAGAACGTACGCTCTTGCATCATTGGCGGGTAAGCACGAATCGGTCGGCTACCGTGGATGAGTATGGCATGCAGCTGCACAGTTTGTTCCAACACTCAGGTATTTCCTTTGCACAAGTAGAAGGTGTCATTATTTCATCTGTCGTGCCCCCGTTGATGAATGCAATGGAAAACCTCTGCTTACACTACTTGAAAAGGGCACCGTTTATCGTAGGACCAGGGATTAAAACAGGATTGAACGTCCGTGTGGACAATCCAAAGGAAGTTGGAGCAGACCGCATCGTGAATGCGGTAGCGGCGCTGGAGCTATATGGAGCTCCGTGCATTATCGTCGATTTCGGCACAGCTACAACGTACGATTACATTGATTCCTCAGGGCAACTAGTGGGATGCGCCATTGCGCCTGGCATTGGGATCTCCACCGAGGCGTTGTATCAGAAAGCAGCGAAGTTGCCGCGTATTGAGCTGGTTAAGCCGAAGAGTGTGGTGGGTCGGAATACCGTTGCAGCGATGCAAGCAGGAATTATTTATGGGTATGTTGGGCAAGTTGATGGAATCGTCGGACGGGTCATTCAAGAGTTTAATGTAAATCCTACAGTTATCGCGACGGGTGGATTGGCTGAGCTTATTTCTAGTGAGTCACGGACGATACAAGTCGTCAATCCTTTGCTTACGTTACAAGGGTTACAAATGATTTATGAGAAAAATGTCTAAGCAGTATAAGGAAGGAAATTGACATGAGTGATTATTTAATTCGAGGAACAGCGCTAGATGGACGCGTACGCGCGTTCGCTGTTCAGACGACGCACCTAACAGAAGAGCTTAGCCAAAGGCATCAAACGACGCCAACAGCGACAGCTGCCTTAGGAAGAACAGCCGCGGCGGCGCTTCTAATAGCTGCTATGCTTAAGGGAGAGGAACATCTCATTGTGCAAGTCAAAGGGGATGGCCCGATCGGGCAAATCGTGGTGGATGCAAATGCGAAGGGTGAAGTGCGTGGATACGTAGATAATCCTTTGGTAGATCCGCCGCTCAAAGAGAACGGTAAGTTAGACGTTGCTGCTGCCGTGGGCACAGACGGTTTTTTATACATAACGAAAGATCTAGGCATGAAAGAGCCTTATAAAGGAAGTGTTCCTTTAATTTCAGGCGAATTAGCAGAGGATTTTACCTATTATTTTGCAAAGTCTGAACAAACGCCTTCAGCTGTCGCGCTAGGGGTATTGGTGAATAAGGATCATACGATTCTTGCTTCAGGGGGATTTGTGATTCAGTTGCTTCCAGGTTTAACAAATAGTGAAATTGATGAGATTGAAGCGATGTTAGGCCAAATCCCGACGTTCACGCACATGTTAGGCGGAGGATTGAATTTAGAAGAAATTTTACAAACCGTGCTCCCCTCCTTCCGTAAGCTTGACGAGATGGACGTGATGTTCCGCTGCAAATGCAGTCGGGAGAAAGTGGAGTCTACCTTGATTTCACTAGGCAAAAAAGAACTTCAAGAAATGCTGGAAGAAGAGGGCGTTGCCGAAGTTGTTTGCCATTTCTGTAATGAAGCTTACCGGTATGAAGGAGAAGATTTACAACGGATGATTGATCTGCAAGCATGGTAATCTGCTTGATTTTAGCTAGTGAATACAGGTGCAAGCAGCAATATGGAAGTAAAAGAGGGAAATAGGATGCGCAATGTAAAGCGATTGTGGGGAGTCATCATCGCGATGGCGATATGTATTCTCGTGCTCGCATCCTTGCTGATCAGTCATGCTATCAACCAATCAGAACCAAGACAATCACCGGAGCCAGAACAGCAGGGTGAGAAGATGCATACACGAGTTATCGCCAAAATTGGGAATCGTGAAATTACCATGGATGAGCTCGAATCAGCGCTCGCACGCCATTATGGCCCAGAGCAGCTAAGTCAAATGCTGGATCGTGAAGTAATTCGCCTAGAGGGAAATGAAACGGGGATTAAGGTAGAGAGTGCGGAAATCAATCGTGAGCTGAAAAGGATGCAGCAAGGGTACGAAAGTGAAGGGCAGTTTTATGACTCCATGCAAAGTCAATTGGGAATGTCTGAGCAGGAAATCCACGAGGATGTATCGAATAAGTTGTTACTTGAGAAGTTAGCAACGGCATCCATTCACATCACAGATACTCAAGTTGATACCTACATAAAGACTCATGCAGATGAGTTTGAACAAGACACGGAATACAACATTGGGCAGATCATTGTATCCACGAAGGAACAAGCAACGAAAGTCATTGCGGAACTAGCCAAAGGGGTGAGCTTTGGGATTCTTGCCAGAGATCGATCCATTGATGATGCCACCAATAACAATGGTGGTGATTTGGGTTGGATTGAAGGGGATGATCCTTTTGTGGAGGCTCCAATATTGGAATCAGCAAAATTGCTGAAAGTTGGCGAAGTTAGCAAGCCTATCCCTGTTTTACAAGGATTTGCCGTCGTATTACTTAAGAGTAGACGTGACAAAAAGAACCCGGATCTGGTGTACATTCGGGAGAATGTACGTAGGGAGCTTGCGTTGCAACAAGCACCTCCATTGAAAGAGTTTGTCGCGCAGCTACGCGGTAAATGGAAGGCGAGTGTGTTGGATCCAACGCTTCGATAAGAGATTGTGAGAAATTGGTTGACAACCTGTAAGTGCATTGTTAAGATTAGTATAATTAATACCGACTAATTAACTCGGAAATCATTCAAACTTAATCTGGAGGGGAAATATTATGGCAAGATTAGTACAGAGCATTACGGATTTGATTGGAGATACACCACTAGTTCGTTTGAACCGTGTTGTTCCAGAAGGCAGTGCAGAGGTTTATGTGAAACTAGAGTACCAAAATCCAGGTGCTAGCGTGAAAGACCGTATTGCCATCTCCATGATCGAAGTTGCCGAGCAAGAAGGCAAATTAAAACCAGGTGACACAATTGTAGAACCGACAAGTGGTAACACGGGAATCGGGATTGCCTTGGTGGCAGCAGCTAAAGGATACAAAGCTATTCTAGTTATGCCAGAAACAATGTCATTGGAGAGACGTAACCTGCTTCGCGCTTACGGTGCACAGCTCGTTCTAACTCCTGGAGCAGAAGGCATGAAGGGCGCAATTAAACGTGCGGAAGAACTTCAAGCAGAGAATCCTTCCTACTTCATTCCACAACAATTTAAGAACCAAGCGAATGTAAAGGTTCACCGTGAAACGACAGGACCAGAAATCGTGGAAGCGATCAACGCACATGATGGGAAACTGGATGCTTTCATCTCCGGTATCGGTACAGGTGGTACAATCACAGGTGCAGGTGGCGTTTTGAAAGAAAACTTCCCGAACATCAAAATTTACGCAATTGAACCTGCAGCATCCCCAGTTCTTTCTGGTGGTAAGCCAGGTCCTCATAAAATTCAAGGTATCGGTGCAGGTTTTGTTCCAGATATTTTGAATACGAATGTGTACGATGAAATTATTGCGGTTGAGAACGAAGACGCATTCGAAACTTCACGCCGTGTTGCCAAAGAAGAAGGTATCCTTGGCGGAATTTCCTCCGGTGCAGCGATTTTCGCAGCATTGAAGGTTGCTAAAGAGCTAGGCGCTGGCAAACGTGTTGTTGCTGTAATTCCAAGTAACGGTGAGCGTTACCTTTCCACGCCTTTGTATCAATTCGAAGAGCAATAAGATCGAGTCCCATGTCAAAGAGATCAAGCCTTCAGCTATTACAGCTGGGGCTTTTTTTCTGTATAGGGTTGGAGTATACTAATGGACAACGAATTAACGGATTTTAAGGAGCACAAGTATGATCTTAACTACAGTGGAACAATGGCAGGCGTGGTCTTCTAGCTACAACATGCTGCCATATGTAATTAAATTAGGTTTAGCTGATGATCGGATTGCCTCATGGGAAGACGCATGGAAAGAGGCATCGCCGGATTCGTTCGTACTTGAAAGTGGAAAAGGTGGGCGCTATACGCATTTTGGGTTGCATCCCTTTTCAACTGTGCGGGGCACAGGTTTGGAAGCAGAAATCAAAGGGGACTCGACCTCGGCGCTCTCTCACCTGCAGGGAAAGCCGCTCGATATCGTCAAGCAGTGGATGTCCGCCTATCGTAGTCCGAAAGTCCAAGGTGCCCCCAAATTTGTCGGGGGGTGCGTAGGCTATTGGAGCTACGATGTGATTCGCACCATTGAGAGATTGCCAGAGCAAGCGCAAGATGATCTGCCAATCCCTGACTACAGCTTCGCTATGTATGATCAGGTGTGGACGCTGGATCACACAGAGAAGAGCCTGTACATCGCTGTGCACATGCCTTGCTCCCCAACTACAGACCTGGGCGAGCTCTATGCGCAAGCGCACGCTCGCGCCGAAGCCATGCTCGTGCGCTGGCACGCGATTCGCGCAGGCAATTGGTCCGGCACTCCGCTGAGTGGCGCCGACCAACCAATGATAGCGCGCGAGGAGCTGCACATCGACGTCGAAAGCATCGAAGGCATCCAACCTGCCTTCGACAAAGCCGCGTTCATGGCTGCGGTGGAGCGCATCCAAGCCTACATCTCTCAAGGTGACGTGTTCCAAGTCAACTTGTCAGTCAGACAGAGCCGGCAGTTGCGCACGACGCCAGAGGAGATTTACGAGGCGCTGCGCATCGTAAATCCTTCGCCCTACATGGGCTTGCTGCGATTCGCAGGCTTCGCCCTTGTCTCCGGCTCGCCGGAGCTGCTCGTGCAGCTCGAGGACGGCGTCCTGCGGACGCGTCCGATCGCTGGCACGCGCCCGCGCGGCAAGGATGCAGAGGATGACCTGCGCCTAGCTGGCGAGCTCATCCACAACGACAAAGAGCGCGCCGAGCACGTTATGCTGGTCGATCTCGAGCGCAACGATCTGGGCCGCATCTCGCGTTATGGCTCCGTCCATGTGAAAGACTTCATGGTCATCGAGTACTATTCCCATGTGATGCACATCGTCTCCGAAGTTGTCGGCGAATTAGCAGAAGGGAAGGACGCCTATGATGTCATCGCGGCGACCTTTCCTGGTGGTACCATTACAGGCGCACCGAAGATTCGCTGCATGGAAATCATTGAAGAACTAGAGCCAGTACGCCGCGGTCCTTACACGGGATCGATGGGATGGATTGACTATAATGGCAATATGGAATTTAATATTATTATACGCACGTTAGTAGCGGTTGACGGGATGGGGCATATTCAAGCGGGAGCGGGGATCGTCATAGACTCCATACCAGAGCGCGAATACATCGAATCCTTGAACAAAGCCAAAGCGATGTGGAAAGCAATTGAGTATAGCGAGCGGAGCATGAGCCGAGCTTAAGCCCGAATGGGCTGAGACGAAAGGGGAGCTTAGAATGATTTTAGTGATTGATAATTATGATTCGTTTACGTACAACCTTGTTCAGTATTTAGGAGAGATTGGTGAGGAAGTCATCGTTCGTCGGAATGACGAAATTGATTTGGCAGGGGTCGAGGCGTTGGCGCCGGACCATATCTTAATATCTCCAGGTCCTTGCACGCCGAATGAAGCTGGAATTAGCTTATCACTGATTGACCATTTTAAAGGGATTATCCCGATTTTCGGCGTTTGCCTCGGACATCAATCCATTGGCCAAGCTTTCGGTGGCGATGTGATTCGCGCAGAGCGCTTGATGCACGGTAAAACCTCGGAGATTTTCCACGATGGGAAAACCTTATTCGAAGGGCTTCCGTCACCTTTCATTGCAACACGTTATCATTCGTTAATTGTAAAAACAGAAACCTTGCCGGATTGTCTAGAAATCAGCGCACAAACAGCTGAAGGCGAAATCATGGCTTTGCGTCATAAAGAGTATCCGATCGAAGGCGTGCAATTCCACCCAGAATCGATCATCACCCAGCATGGACATCAAATGCTGCGTAATTTTCTTCGCCGCACAGCGAAGTCAGGGGTCTAACTAACGTATGATCATCTCCGTCAATGGTATCTTAACCGAAGAAACACAAGCCGTGGTCTCTGTCTATGATCACGGTTTTCTGTACGGGATCGGTTTGTTTGAGACTTTTCGCACATATAACCGCAAACCGTTCCTGCTTGCGGAGCACCTTCGTCGTCTCACGGATGGTTGCCAGGAGCTTGGCATCGTTTACGAGCCTAACCTAGAGACCCTGACACGTCTCGTCGAAGAACTTCTCCAAGCCAACCAGCTCGAAGAGGCGTATATCCGCTATACCGTCTCTGCGGGCGTCGAGGCATTAGGTCTTCCTACCGGCGACTATACGAAGCCTTCGGAAATCATCTACATTAAGCCTTTACCGCCAAGGGATGAAAAAACCTACCTTCATGGCAAAGCGTTGCAACTACTGAAGCTGCCACGCAATACACCAGAAGGCTTATATCGATTTAAGTCTTTTCATTATATGAACAACATTTTGGCTCGAAGAGAGCTAGGGCAATACGATTGGGCTACTGGGGCGGAGGGGCTTATGCTTTCGGAAGATGGCTACGTGGCGGAAGGGATCGTCAGTAACCTCTTTTTCATCAAAAATGACACCCTCTACACCCCATCGCTCGATACGGGTATCTTGCCGGGCATCACAAGAGCGCATGTGATAGAACTCGCACAGCAGATTCAAATTCCTAGGCAGGACGGTTTATACCGGTGGGAAGATCTCTTAGACGCAGACGAAGTATTTCTCGTGAATTCGATCCAAGAAATTGTTCCTGTCACCACTTTGTATACACCGAGTGGACAAACCTATACGGTAGGCACTGGATCTCCGGGTCCTGTAACTAGTCAACTCATCCAACGCTACACCATGTCACAGTAACGAACAGGAAGTGAACCTTACATGAAAGTGTTATCCTGTAGAGGACACGAACTGCCCATCGGTGATCGAACGATCATTATGGGCATATTAAACGTAACGCCGGATTCCTTTTCGGATGGCGGAAGCTACACACAAGTCGAAGATGCGATTCGCAAAGCCCGCCAAATGGTGGCAGAAGGCGTAGATATCATCGATATTGGCGGAGAATCCACGCGACCTGGAGCTGCGATTGTCACAGTAGATGAGGAACTTCAACGTGTCATCCCTATCGTAGAGGCGATTCGCCGTGAAATCAGCATCCCGATTTCCATTGATACCTACAAAGCTGAAGTAGCTAGACAAGCCCTTGAGGCAGGAGCCCACATCATCAATGATGTATGGGGCGGTCAAGCAGATACCGATATGGCAGCAGTGGTGGCGCAATATGATTGTCCATTTATTATTACCCATAATCGGATAAGCTCGGAATATGTCGAATTTCTCCCAGAAGTTATTGCGGATCTCCAACGCTATACAGACCAAGCTCTTCATGCAGGTATTAAGCCTGAGCATATCATTCTTGATCCCGGGATTGGTTTTGCGAAATCCTACGAGCAAAATCTATATCTAATGAACAACCTGCGCCCGATCGCAGATCTCGGATATCCAGTGCTTTTGGGCACATCGCGTAAAAGTGTTATTGGACTAACCCTAGGGCTGCCTCCGGAGGAGCGCCTCGAAGGAACGGCAGCAACTGTCGTACTAGGCATCGCGCAGGGGTGTGGAATCGTTCGAGTACACGATATTCAAGCCATCAAACGGTTAGCCCTTATGACGGATGCCATGCTGCGCAGCAAACTTTAAGTTTATATATATCATTATTTCAACCTTGGAGGCTTTCCCTATGGATAAAATCATCCTATCCCGCATGCAATTTTTTGGTAATCACGGTGTGTTCCCTGAAGAAAATACGCTGGGCCAACGCTTCTACGTTGATGTAGAGCTAATGCTCCCTTTAGATAAAGCTGGAAAGAACGATGAACTGACAGAAACGGTTCATTATGGTGAAGCTTTTTTCCTTATCAAAGAGATCGTGGAAGGGCGTACGTATAAATTAATCGAGGCATTAGCAGAAAATATTGCATCCGAGCTCCTGCATACTTATACTAGTATCAATGAAGTGACGGTTCGCGTCATTAAGCCGCATCCGCCCTTCGCCGTTATTTTTGACGGTGTTACCATAGAGATCAACCGAAAGCGGGCATTGGAATGACAGCCGAAGATCGAGAACGCATAATTGCTTACGTCGCATTAGGCTCCAATATTGATAAGCGTGAACATTATTTGCAGAGTGCTATTACAGCGCTGAATGAGGAATCGGGGATCACGGTGACGGGCCAATCTAGCATCTATGAAACCGAGCCTGTTGGCTATGTGGATCAATCTGCTTTTCTAAATATGGTGATTCAAATTCATACGGACTTATCGCCGGAAGCGTTACTGGTTACCTTGCTAGCCATTGAGAACCGTTTGGGTCGGAAGCGTGATTTACGTTGGGGACCTCGAACAATTGACTTGGATTTGCTCCTGTATGGTGACCATCAGCTTATGACCCCCGACTTGATCATTCCGCATCCGCGGATGCATGAGCGGGCTTTTGTATTAGTGCCCCTCTCTGAGGTTCTCTACGCGCGGCAGGACGCTCTGTTTGAATCTATCTCTGCACACTTGGAGAAACTGGAAGGAAAGGAAGGCGTCATCCTATGGAAAAAAGCTCAATAGCACAGCGCATACGCGCTTTTCGTAAGTTAAAAGGCTATACGCAGAGTGAATTGGCCGATTTGTTAGGCGTATCTATTGCCATTCTAGGGGCGATTGAACGTGGAACACGCAAACCAGACAATAAAATGATTCATAATATCTCGCAAGTTCTTCACATTGAACCCGAGGAATTAGTCGCAGTAGTTGTGAAATGAGAGGAGTGGAATCTTCGGTGCTGAAAATAGGAAATGTCGAAGCTCCCAATAGAGTTGTATTAGCCCCAATGGCTGGCGTATGTAATCCAGCCTTTCGATTAATCGCTAAGGAGTTTGGTACAGGCTTAGTCTGTGCAGAGATGGTTAGTGATAAAGCGATCGTACACGGTAATGCACGTTCGTTGGAGATGTTATATGTAGATGATCGTGAAAAGCCTTTGAGTCTTCAAATTTTTGGAGGCGACACGGAGACGTTGGTTCAAGCGGCAAGAATTGTTGACCAACATACGAATGCCGATATTATTGATATCAACATGGGGTGCCCTGTTCCCAAAATCACGAAATGTGATGCAGGCGCTAGATGGCTGCTTCAACCAGATAAGATCGAAGCCATGATCGCGACAGTTGTTGCTGCTGTAAGTAAACCTGTTACGGTGAAGATGCGTATTGGTTGGGATTCGGAACATATTTATGCTGTCGAAAATGCGAAAGCTGTCGAAAGAGGCGGCGGCAGTGCCGTTAGTGTTCATGGGCGTACGCGTGAGCAACTGTATACGGGCAAAGCTGATTGGGATATCATTCGCGAGGTGAAGCAAGCTCTATCGATTCCGGTTATTGGTAACGGTGATGTTGTCACACCTGAGGATGCCAAACGCATGCTGGACCAAACAGGCGTAGATGGTGTAATGATCGGACGTGGCGCGTTAGGCAACCCATGGATGTTGTATCGTACAGTACAATATCTAGCCAACGGTGAACTTCCGCCGGAACCATCGGCAGAAGAGAAAATCCGCATCGCGATTTTGCATATGGACCGTTTAATTGCCCTCAAGGGTGAGCATGTTGCGGTGAAGGAAATGCGCAAACACATGGCTTGGTACCTCAAAGGTATGACAGGAGCAGCACGTGTGAAAGATATCATCATGGAGACAGAGAAGCGGGATGAAATGGTTCGTACATTGGACGCATATGTCGAACATCTTGCGACGAGTTCCGTGTCTGGGACAGCCGAAGAATCAGCTGTGCTGCATTAAAAAGAAGCAGCAATGGTTGACATTGACATTTTGAAACCGTTGCAATATAATCAGTCAATATTAATGTGTTCCTGCATATATTGAAAGACTAACGAGTAAGCAACTTATTATGAAACGTGAATTCATACTACTTGAATCAGCTCTATAAAGACCCAACTCCTAGCAGGAAGCATCGATTCAACGATATGAAAATCTTTCACATGACGGGAGATCAGTTGGCAATGGCTGAAAAAGAGGTCATTCTTACACCAGTAGGGCTACGGAAATTAGAGGATGAGCTTGAGCATCTGAAATCCGTGAAACGCCGTGAAGTTGCGGAAAGAATTAAGGTCGCTATCGGTTATGGCGATATTAGTGAGAACTCCGAGTACGAAGATGCGAAGAATGAACAAGCTTTTATTGAAGGAAGAATCATTACTCTAGAAAAAATGCTGCGCAACGCGCGGATTATTAATAACGATGAGGTCGATATTAACACGGTTAGTGTAGGATCGATTGTCACACTGAAAGACTTGGAATTCGGCGACTTGGTAGAATACAACATTGTAGGTTCGGCTGAATCCGATCCGCTGCAGAATAAGATTTCTAATGAAAGCCCTGTGGGTAGAGCTATTCTTGGCAAGCAAAAGGGCACCAACGTTGATGTTGTAGTACCTGCTGGCGTCATTCAGTATCAAATTATTGATATTAAAAAGTAGCGTGCAGCCGCAAGCCTTTTGGAAAGCTTCCGTCAGGAAGCTTTTTTCCGTTCACAGCCCTAAACTAATTCGTAGGAGATGAAAAGCATGAGTCAGGAATTAGAATTAAATGAATTGCTCGTTATTAGGCGCAACAAATTGGACGAGCTTCGCGGTCTTGGTGTCGATCCATTCGGCGGCAAGTTTGTAAGAACGCATGCAGCCGGGGAGATACTTTCTGCTTATCAAGAGCTGAGCAAAGAGGATCTAGATGAAGCGAACGTAGTGGTTCGTATTGCAGGACGTATTATGCAGAAGAGAAGTATGGGTAAAGCTAGCTTCGCACATCTGCAAGACATTACAGGAAAAATTCAAATCTACGTGCGTGAAGATGCGCTGGATGCGAATATTTATAAAGCTTTCGATATTCTTGATCTAGGCGATATGGTAGGGGTGGAAGGTGTTGTTTTCAAAACGAAAACAGGCGAAACCTCTATTAAAGTGAAATCACTTGAGGTATTGACGAAATCTTTACTTCCATTGCCGGATAAATTCCATGGCCTTAGTGATGTTGAGCTTCGCTACCGTCAACGTTATGTAGACTTGATTATGAACCAAGATGTTCAGAAGACGTTTATTCTTCGTTCCAAAATCATTCAATCCATGCGCCGTTATTTAGATTCTTTGGGTTATTTGGAAGTGGAGACACCAACACTGCATTCTATCGCGGGCGGGGCTTCTGCACGTCCATTTAACACACATCATAATGCGCTGGATATGCAGCTTCATATGCGTATTGCGATTGAGCTTCACCTGAAGCGCTTAATCGTAGGTGGACTAGAGAAAGTGTACGAAATCGGTCGTGTATACCGCAATGAGGGTATCTCTACGCGCCACAACCCTGAATTTACGATGATTGAGTTGTATGAGGCGTATGCCGACTACAAAGATATCATGAAGTTAACAGAAGAGCTTGTTGCTCATATCGCGCAAGAGGTGCTTGGTCAGACGACTATTCCTTATGGAGATCATGAGGTTGATTTAGCTGTAGGTTGGAGACGAGTCTCCATGGTTGATGCGATCAAAGAAGTCACGGGTGTAGATTTTAGCGTTCATATGACCAATGAGCAAGCGCATGGTTTGGCCAAAGAGCATAAGGTTTCTGTTGAGCCGCATATGACGTTTGGTCACATTGTGAACCAATTCTTCGAGACGTTCGTTGAAGAGACATTGATTCAGCCTACGTTTATCTATGGACATCCATTAGAGATTTCTCCACTTGCCAAAAAGAACCCCGAGGATCCACGCTTTACGGATCGCTTTGAGCTCTTTATCGTGGCACGTGAGCATGCGAATGCTTTTACAGAGCTTAATGATCCGATTGATCAGAGAGAGCGCTTTGAGGCTCAACTACGTGAGAAAGATCTGGGCAACGATGAAGCGCATGAAATGGATGAAGATTTCATTCGTGCTCTTGAGTACGGCATGCCACCAACGGGTGGATTAGGTATAGGTATTGACCGTTTGGTTATGCTATTGACGAATGCACCATCGATCCGTGATGTTTTATTATTCCCATTGATGCGTGAACGCCAAGGCGAGTAATTCCTTCGTTTAGAGGCGCCATTTGGTGCCTCTAATTTTTTTGAAATTAGGACTTGCAAAGTGTATATGGTCTGTGGTATCTTATAAAAGTTGCCGCTGAGGACAACACGAGAAACACAAGAAACACAACAAAAAACAACTCGAAATTAAGAGTTGCAAATGAAAACTCAGTGTGGTATATTGGTCTTCCGGCTTTCGAAAGAGAGCAGGTTGGACAAGAGTAGTTGATCTTTGAAAACTGAACAACGAGTGAGTAAGCACAGTCGAGTAATCGACTATAAAAGAGATTGCAAAATCTCGCTAGCTTCAAATGAGCAAGTCATCTTTCTACTATGGAGAGTTTGATCCTGGCTCAGGACGAACGCTGGCGGCGTGCCTAATACATGCAAGTCGAGCGGGTTTAT
>NZ_JABMKY010000035.1 GCF_013204845.1 Paenibacillus qinlingensis | reverse complement strand
ACGTTTAAAAGTTTCATTATATCGTTGTCTTGATTCGCTCATGGATAGACACCTCTTAGTTCATAGTTAAGATTATTATTACTCCTACACTAAGAGACGTCCACTTTTAATTCTAAGTGCAAACCCATACATAATAAAACGACTTCCCGTAATTTTACTGGATTTTCTCCATCTAATCACGAAAACAACTCAAATTCGAGCACATTAGCTGTAGTTTTTACATCAAAATGTGATGCGCCAGTGGGACAGCCCCCTTCAAGCACTACTTCCTTATTTTATAAATAGTTCAAATGGGCAATTCCCAAGATTTAAGCCATCATATGAAGAGCGGACAGATTCACTTCGCCAATGAGTGGCCTGCCTTCGACGAAGAGGTCAATTTCACGAGCGATAAAACTGCCCAATCGATGCAGCCCGTTATTGGTCGCTCCAGCTATATGCGGGATCAATGTAACATTCGGCAGGGTACGGAACGGATGGTGGACGTCCGGCGGTTCCGGCTGTGTAACGTCCAAGCAAGCCCATAGCCTGCCTTTACGCAATTCCGCGACCAGCGCATCCTCATCAATGAGCGATCCTCTTGCTGTGTTGATGAGGATCGCATCATCCTTCATCAATCCCAGTGTCCTTTCGTTCATCATCTGATTCGTTGCTAGAATCGAAGGTGCATGGATTGAAACGACATCCGATTGACTAAGAAGTTCATCCAACTCCACTTTCATTGCGCCCATCTCTTGAATTTGGCTAACGGACAGGAACGGATCATACACCAGTACTTGTACTTCGAACTGTTGCAACAAGCGAATGTAATATTCGCCCGACATTCCAGCACCAATAACTCCGACTGTCACCCCGTATAGTTCTCGAACGAGCTCACGCTGCTTATTCCACTCGCCATCCCGCGTGTTGCGGGCAAGCTGCCAGATGTTTTTCAACGAGACAATTGTCAATCCAAGCGTCGTTTCGGCAACTCCACGTGCCAAAGCCGCGTTCGCGCTGCTAACGCGAATCCCCCGCAAGAGAACATCCGGGCTCATAAGTGGCTTGACCGTGCCAGCTGCATGCGCGATCAGCTTCAGCTCCGGACAGTGATCGAGGATGGCACGCTCAAAAGGCGGACATTCCCATGACGTGATAGCGATATCTGCACCTTCAATCAGCTCTGAGACCTCCTCAGCAGTAGGAGGGACTTTCCGAGAATTGATAGATAAAGAGCCGTGCTGCTGAATTTGTTTCAGATGCTCAGATGTAAAAATGCGCTCTGTATACAAGGCATCTTGAAGCATGACAATCTTGAGTGGTTTCATCCGTTACTCGCCTTCCTTCTTCAACCAGTAATCGATAAATACATACGATAACATACGGATTTCCTCAGGAAAATCATGCCCTCCTGCACCGATGAATGACCTGAAATGATCTTCTTTGCCTAGCCATCGATATAGCCTCGAAAGCTCCAACATCCCCTCAGCCACCGATTTCCAATGAGGAAAGATATGATCATCTTGTCCTGCATAGCTGAAAAAAGGCGTAGGAGCCATTAAAGCAACAATTTCATGAAAATCAAAAGGTACCTGATCCCGTTGTAAATCCGCTGCAATTTTAGGTAAATGCGTGTAGGGGTAATTCCGATAGGTCCAATGCTGTGGGTACGGATCGCCAGTGAAAGGGCTAAAACCGCAGCTAGAAACGACAGCCTTAATGCGCTCATCCATGCCTGCTAGGAAATACGCGTTGTAAGCACCAAAGGAATGGCCGATCGCGCCAATTGCATCTGAATTCACATAATCTAGTGAACACAAAACATCAATGCCTTGCATGTGGTCTATAACATTCTTGCCTACTGTAGACCAATCAGCATGCTGTTCGTAAAAAGGCTCGCTATCAAATGCAGCTTTGCCTGGAAAAATCCGTTCACCAGCGGTCAAAGCATCCGGAACAAGCACCACATAACCACGCTCAACTAATTCAAGTGCGTACTTGCGGTTTTCCCCGCCAGTGGGCAAAGCAATTCGATCTTTCCCTTGCTCATGAGTCGGATGCAGCGCAATAACGGCAGGGTATCCTAAGCTTCCGGCTTCTTCATCGGGAACCAAGATATAAGCCGTTACGGTGTCTCCATACACGGTATCGTATTCAACATGTAAACGGGTATGCCCCGGCTGTTTGCTTTGAGCATGAATTTGTAACCGAACTGGTACCTTCACAGGCAGTTCCCCCAAATAATCAAGCCAAATGCGGCGAATGTCAGAAATCTTTTCCATCCATTGTTCATAGCTGTCGATTCCTTGCAATAGTGGCGGTAGGCCCCTTCTGTTTAATTCTGATAATGGATACGGCATGATGATATCCCCTTTCTTTCATTCAGACTACCCCTTTACAGACCCGATTAATGCGCCCTTTTCAAAATGTTTTTGAATAAATGGATACACGATAATAATAGGCAGCGCTCCTATAAGAATGACGGCATATCTCAGCGATTCTAGCACAACCTTGTGGCCCTCAGCCGTTGAAGTCTCCACGATGTCACCGACTTGGCCGACGATCACCATGTTCCGAATAATAAGCTGGAGAGGATGCAAACTCGTATCTCTGAGAAAAATAAGTGCGGTGGTGAAAGAATTCCAGATTTCAACCGCATAGAACAGCCCGATCGTCATGAATACCGGTTTCGATAAAGGAATGACGACATGCGTCAAAATACCAATGTCCGATAATCCGTCAATTCTGCCAGATTCCTCAATCTCTTTTGGGAGCCCTTGGAAAAAAGTACGCATAATGATCAGGTTATACGTATTGATTGCATTAGGGAGCACCATTGCCCAAATTGTATTCATTAAACCGTATTCACGAACAACGAGGTAGAAAGGGATCAAGCCCCCGTTAAACATGATCGTGAACACAATGAGCAGCATAATTGTTTTACCAAATAGCAGCGATTGTCGTGACAAGGCATAAGCGGCTGTCACGGTCATCAGCATCGAGATAGCCGTTCCCAAGACCACATAGATGAGCGTGTTTTTATATCCAACCCATAGGCGGTTATCACTTAACACAGCCTTGAATGTGTCGAATTGAAATCCCCTCGGCCAGAGACCGACTTCATTCCTGACCACATGCTCTGGCGTACTTATCGCCACTGATGCCATATGAATAAATGGAAACAGCGCTGTAAAAGCAACGATGCCAAGTAACAGCACGTTAACAATATCGAACACGCTTATACGCTTAACCAAGTGTATTCCTCCTTACCATAAGCTCGTTTCTCCTACTCTTCGAGCGATCCGATTCGTCGAATACACGAATAGAAATGCGACGATGCCCATCGCCAAATGTATAGCCGTTGCATAACTAAAGCTTCCTTGCAAAATTCCCATTCGATATACATAAGTCGAGATGATATCCGATGTTTCGAAGGTCGCTGGGTTCCCCAACAGGAACGCTTTATCAAAGGCCAGTTCGAGAACGGATCCAATCTGCAGGATGAAAATAATAACCATCGCTGGCACGAGTGAAGGCAGTGTGACATGCACCATTTTGTTCCATCTGCCAGCACCGTCGATCTCGGCTGCTTCATATAAGTAAGGATCAACTGAGGCTAAGGCGGCCAAATAAATGATGGTGCCAAAACCAGTCGATTGCCATATGTCCGAAGAGATATAGATGGTCCGAAACCACTCAGGTTTCTGTAGGAAGTTGATAGGCTCAAATCCAAGTGATTGAATGAAACCGTTAATCCAACCCGTGCTAGGTGAAAGCAGCGTAATAATGAAACTGGAAACGACAACCGTTGACAGAAAATAGGGCATGTAGCTAACTGACTGCACGAATCGTTTATAGGTCTTAAACCGCATTTCATTGAACAGCAAGGCTAGAATAATGGGTGCAGGGAACCCAAATAGTAATCTGTAAATTCCTAACAGAACTGTATTTTTAACAATGACATAGGCATCAGGATTGGCTAAAAACATCCTGTAATACTTAAGGCCCACCCATTCGCTGGCCCATATGCCCTTGAACAAATTATAGTCTTTAAAAGATACGATAATTCCGAACATTGGCACATATCTAAACAGAATATAGTAGAGCAATGCTGGAGCGAGCAGCAGAAAGAAGATGCGGTCCCGCATGAATCGCTTAATGATGGTTTGATTCAAAAGCCTCGTCTCCTCCTTAAGATTCTGCTAGGCAATACGTGACATGCGGTTGCATTGCCCAGCAGATTCCCATCATCCCTTACTTTGTCATATTCGCTTTTTGTCTATCCAACGCTGTTTGATACGTCGTGAGAAGTTTCTTCAAGTCGTATTTGTCCAGATCCTGGGTGAATTTATCCCACTCGGTCATCGGTGTATCACCCAATATAAATTTACTTATTGACGCTGTGTAAAATTTATACAATTGATCATTCGACACAGCGAGCGAGGCAGCTTCTTCCTGTGTCAGAGCAGGCAGCCTGTTATATGTTGGGAATACATATTTAGGCGCTTCCTGATAAGAGAATTGCTCACTTTCTTTGACAAGGGACAACCAGGCTTTAAAATCGAACCATCCATACGTACCAGCCGTTTGAATGCCTGATTCCCGGCGTAAATCGTTAGCTTCTTTGTACACATCCTTGAACTTTCGTTTACCGTCTTGGGTGGTATAAGTTTCCCCTTCTTTACCCCAACTTTGGATTTCCTTCCCCTTCTCTGAATAGATATAATCCAGATAACGAAGGGAGGCATCCAGTTTTGTAGTCTTTGCAGCAACCGCAAATCCATAATCCTCCGTACCGCCTCTTGGGAGATAAGGCTGCGTACCGACACCAATAGGCGGCGCCATAAACTTCAGGTTGCCTTCTTTCAACTGACTATTCATAATTTCGATCTGTCCGATAAATTGAACGGTGATGAATGATTTGTTCGTTGTCATGAATTGTGTCCATGCTTTATAGTCCATCGTGAGCCAATCAGGTGGAATTAATTTTTCTTTTTGGAATTTATTCAAATTCTCAATCATCGTTTTGGCTGCAGGCTGCTTTACGCCATAGTCCATTTTTCCTGACTTAGGATCGAGATACAAGCCCGGATAGAATCCGAAAGTTGGAGCGAACGTGTCTAACGTGCCAATACCATGACGGAATACGAACGGATAGCTATCTGGATACAGGACTTTCAGTTTCTTGGATGTTTCATATAGTTCATCCCACGTCTTCGGCACGGCTAGATTATGTTTTTTGAAAACATCTTCACGATAAAACCACACCATTTGACTGCCAGCACCCGCTCCGTCGTTAATAATGCTGTACATTTCACCGTTCGGCATTGTAATCCGGTCACGAATTTCTGGATGCGCTTTTAGGTAAGCTTTCACATTAGGCATCTTATCCAAATGCTTGGATAAATCCAAGAATGCCCCCTGTGTTCCGAACTTTTGCACATCCCCTGGCAGGACAGAGAGTACATCCGGCATGTCTCCCGATGAGACGGAAAGCGACAGCGATTCAGGACCTGAAGCCAATTCTTGCTTTACGGTAATATTCGTCTCTTCCTTTACCCACTTCCATACTCCCCAATCTGGCTTAGGCGGCCATGCCGTCGAATTTTCCGTAAATACACGAATCGTAGCCGGTTCTGGAAGTTTTGCTGTTTGGGGAGAAGCGGGAGCCGTACTTGATTGGTTGTCTTTTGTTACCGATTTCGTATCGGCATTACTGCTGCAACCCGCGACCATGAGAATGGATGATAAAATTACGCCCATGGCCAAACTGCTTTTCTTTACATGTTTCATTTGGTAACCCCTTTCTGTATGCCAATTCAATTTCAATGCTTGACTCCATCATCATAATGAAAGGCAGCATCCCGGTAAATAAATGAATGCCATGATAACTTCAACTTTATTCGGTTACATGAAAATAAGTTAAGGTTCCTGAAAAATGTTTCAAATAAACACATCATAATTGCTAGAATATTAAGCTAGTGGGGCAAGGAGAACTTCCCAACCTATCCTCCTTGCCCTAATTGATAACAATTTAAAACATAAACATGACTACATTCGGGTTCACGGCAAGTTGTACATCATCATGTCATCAAACCAGTAGTTGCCCGTATACCGGTATGCACCGATACGTACGTTGTCGATCGTCGCTACTGAGCTATTATTATTATAGAATGGAATACCTCCAATTTGGTAAATACCCGTTGAAGCATCAAGTAGGCCAGGCGCATCCACAGTTCCCGTATAACTCTTAAAAGCATCGGACTGCATGGTAACTGCATAGGTTTTGGCCGTCATGTTCATATCAAAACGCAGGGTAACCCATTGGTTGCTCGGCAATGTGAATCCGCTGGTCTTAGGAATTCGGAAAGCCGTGTTCACGCCATTCACCACTTTATAATAGCCGATTGAACTATCGGAAAATAACGTGAATCGAACAGCATCCGTTGAACCGCTGCGCAGCAAAAGGTCTAGGTTTCCTCCACTGTGATTCAAAGGGTTGAACATGAATTTGGTCTCAAAGGTCACTGTTCCGCCAAGAGCTGTATTGGATCTCTTCACCATGGGCAGTTCTACGTATTCGTTGCTCGAACTGTAGGTATTATCGACCAATTTCAGCGCTTTCCCCCCACTTGCCAGCGGTTCAATCGTCACAGATGAGTCGGATGACGTATTCGTTACCCAGTTCCCGCTGTTTGCTAAGTTGCCCGTAGCCATATCGTCGAATGTTTCATAATATTCGCCGTGACTGCTGGATAACGGCAATGTTAAGGAGATCTGCGGTCCACTTGCGGATTCATTGCCCTTAGCATCCGCAGCCTCGACCTTGAACGTGTAGGCTCCCCCCGGCTGAAGCCCTTTGACATCATACGTATTGCCGGAAACGGTAGCCAGTTTCACAGCTGTAGATGGAGAGCCAGTTAACTGATACAACGAATACGTCGCGACTGTTCCTGAATTGTCTGCGGCCTGATCCCATGCCAGCCTTATGGCTTTGGGGAATGACTGAACCGAACGAATCGCTGCTGTTCCTCCCCATACAGGGGCTGTAACGTCACCCATCATCACAGTTACTGGGGCACTCGTAGCCGTCAGATTGCCATTCATGCCGATGGCTTTCACCGTCACGGTATACGTATGTCCAACTTCCAGGCCATCTATCACGGCTGTGAGTGTACTACCTGGTACTACTTTTTTCTGTATCCCATCGGCATATATCTGATATTCCTTGACAGCCATATTACCAATTGCAGGACTCCAGGATAGCGTTGCTGATGTTTCAGTTTGGGAAATGGGCTCTACATTCCCAGGAGCTTGAAGAACTGGCTCTGTCTGCTGATACATTGTCACATAATCAAACAAGTAATCGCTTTTATACCGATATTGTCTAAAAGCAAATTTATCCAGAGCTGACCCGGAGAAACTACTATCCAGAAATGGCAGTGTACCCGTCTGATAAACACCTGTGGATGGATTCAACCCACTAGAAGCTGTTCCTCCCTCGTTTTTGAACGCCTTGGTTTGCATGGTAATGGCATACGTCTTATCATCCATATCTAGATCAAACCGGAGCGTAACCCAATCATCTTTTGGAAATTGGAACTGGGTTTTCGGGATTCTGAAAGCGGTATCTACGCCGCCAACTTTTTTCCAGTAACCGAATGTTCCGTCCTCGAATATGGAGAAACGAGCAGCGTTCTTGCCTCCTCCGCTAAGGAATATTTCCAAATTGCCGTTATTAAAATCCTCCACCTGGTTAAACTTGAACTTGGTTTCAAAGGTCACTTTTCCGTTAATCGGTGTGTTGCCTCTCGTAACAGCCGTACTCTCGCCATAAGCATCCGTTGACGTATAATAGGTATCCGACATCTTCAGTGCCTTACTGCTTAATCCAGTTAGTGGAACAACCTCAATGTTCGTTCCATGGAGGGTGAGAAACCCCCAATTACTTGTCGGGTTAGTCACACTTGCATTTGTCCAAGTATCAAAAGTTTCATAATAGCTATTGCCGCTCAAAGTGGCAGGCAGCGTCACAGTCGTACTCGGTCCAGTTGCCGATTCATTTCCTTTAGGATCCTTTGCTTTAACCATGAAGGTATAGGTCCCACCTGGCTGCAAACCCGAGACATCATACGTGAGTTCTTCAACCGTGCCAACTTGGGTGAAAGCAGACTGTCCTGCCCCTTGCTGGTAGACTGTATAGGAAGCGACCTTGCCGGAATTATCCGTCGCCCCATCCCACTCAAGCCTTGCTGTTTGCGTGAAAAGCTGCGGTGAACGGATCGCTGCAGCCGCTCCCCAAATCGGTGCGATCGAATCGCTCGTCGTCACGGTGATTGCTGTACTAGCCGCAGAAAGGTTATTGCTAGTATCCGCAGCCTTTACGGTAAAGGAATACGTATGACCAGCCTCAAGTCCCGTTACCGTACCGGATAGTGTACCGCTGGGCACGACCAATTTGGGTACGCCGTCCACATAGACGTTATATTCTTTTACAGCGACATTGTCAGTCGAGGCACTCCAAGACAGCGTTGCCGTCGTTTCTGTCTGGGCGGTAGACTGTACGTTGCTAGGAGCTGAAGGAACATACTCATCATCCTTCACCTCCATGATGCCGACATAGTCCAGATTCATCGGTCCCGCCGCATTCCACATTGTAATTTCAATAGGGCCTGCGGGCAGCACCTGATTGCTCTTCACCCTAAGTCCTCGCCAGTATTGAGGCTGCGTTCCGTAATCTTGTGTTGTCGGAGCCACAAGATAGTAGGGCTGGTCTCCAATCATCACGTAGCGGCTTGACTGCTCGCCTGGAGATAGACCCCAACCAGCGACATATTTTAGAATTAGATCATAATGACCGTTTTTGGGAACATCCAACTTCCAGGTAACCCATTGTCCGGGTATATCCCAATTACCTAGCCCCATCGCTCCTGACAAGAAAGGTCTGGTCGTATACCTTGAAAATGTCGCACCGCCCGAAGCCACAAAATTCTCCGCTTCCTGCCACACCATAGAAAGCGAGGCGCGCATCGCATCTGGATCGCTCCACTGCTCGGCATTGACTGCACCTCCATCGCCAACACGTTTCAGTTTGAGCAAACCGCCCTGTCCACGAACGATAATGGCTGCATTTTCTTCCAAGTATAAGTTGGTTGGACGGCCATGTTTGACGAATATGAATCCTGGAGGAGCTGATTCCACTTCATAAAGTCCAGCTGAGTTGTGGATGTTCCCCCAAGCAACAGGAACATCATCCGTATCACTGTAAACTTGCAGCGTAACGGTGTCGGATACACCACCAATCAACGTCGGCATCGTCGTGGCATTCATGGGATGAGGCATCGGTGTGTTGTTCAGTTTGAAAGTCCGCTGGCCTTGTTCCACATGAAGGGTAAGAGTGCTGCCTGCATACATCCAATGGACACCTCGATTTGACAACCCTTCCGCTACCGTTCCACCGCTCGGAATATCCTCCCCACTGGCGCTATCACGCACCCGTGTAAGTCCCGGGACCCCCACACTAACTTCCGTTTCCTGTAAACCGGACACAGATAATTGGACATCATCAAGGACAATAGTTGAAGGTTGGCTGCTTTGGATGACAGTTGCACCATCTTTGACCACTTTCGTACCGTTAACGAGCAGAATGGTATTCCCCTTCACCGCTACAGCAGCTCCGTTAAAACGAATACTTCCTGCATCGACTTCACCGCTCATTGCCATTCTGACATAAACAGCTGAACCGCCCTCATACGTCAATTTCATATAATCACCGCGATTTTCGGAGACTACATTTGGGGGCGATGTGCCGCGTTTGAAGGGATTAAGTGCAGCCACGAACGTCGTTGCCGTCGTCTGCGGCGTAATGAAAGCGGCATGTTTCTGCTCTTCATTCGCATAACTGCCCTTCGGTTTATGTTCAATGCCGAATTGATCCAGAAATTGATCTTCATACGTCGCGTGTAGATTAGCAGGGGCAAGCATCCGTACTTTGAGACCTGCATCTCGCTTCATAATCGTTGCGCCTGCCTGATCGTTATCTATGCTTAATTCATCCTCTGCATGCAGACGCCACTCAAATTCGTTTCCACTCGGATCCGTACCTTGCAGTTGGTCGATCACAACAAAGGCATCCGGCCTCACATAAATGATATGACGATCCGCTTTTGCCAGTTTGCCGGCGTATGCGGCAGACGCGTCTCCGCTCGTCGCATCGAAATCCCGACTTGTGACAAATCCTTCTATTTTGCCATCAGCCGTAATATCGTCAATTGGCTGTCCTTGCTTACGATCGAGCGTAATCGCATTCGAGGCAAAGGTTTGTTTGGCAAAATATTGATCATGATCGCTAAAATACGAATCATAGAAACCGCTGTCTATTGCCAGCGATTCGCCGTAAGCATTGAGTACAAAGCCATTTTGATTCGCATGACTGTGACTAAAGCTGCCGTAAGGTGTTGATTTAAAATAGAGTGAGATACGGTCTGGATCATAGAGCTCCGAGTGCATCGCAACTTGGCCTACATCCTGAAACCACCTGGAATCTGGTAAATCCATGGGAGGTCTAGCAGCTAAACTCCCATCACCGTAAAAATAATTATTCAATTCTATGCTAGGACCTGCTCCAATCGCTTCGGCTGCCCACTTCAAGCGAGGGTCGCCAGACATCTGAGCAAGACGATTGTATAGCGTTACGGTAGAGGTGCCTGGTACCTGTTCGCTATCGTCGCCGAAATTCCCCTTCGGACTGCCGACTGGGAACGCATACAGTGGATACATCCCTTCGTTGCGCGAATAGGCTTTGTCATACAAGTTAAAGCCGCTTGCAGCTAAAAGGATATCCATAAACTGCTTGTTGGAAAAAGAGGAAAATTGCCAATATCCTGTTCCTTGGCCCCAGCCACCATCCTCACCACCCCAGGGAGGTAAAATATTGATGTAGGCAGGAACCACATCTCTGAACCATTGTTCAGCTTCTGGGATATCGTTAAGCATGGCAACGGCAATGACGCCAATGAACCCAATACCTGTCCAGCCATGGGGGTCATAGGGGGTTTTCTGAATCGAATGCGCGACAACCATGTCATTCACCATCGTCTGCGTACGACTTTGTATCATGGTCTTAATCTCTGCGCGCTCCGTAGGCGACAGCAAATCGTACAGCCAGTCATAAGCCATGGCAGAGCAGAGCGCGATATAGCGATGTACCTGATCTTGAATGTCATAACTTGTTGCACCATTAGGATTCCAACTAGCTATATGTAATAACCGAGCCTTGGCGTTCGCCCCAACATCAGGCGAACCAGATACGAGATATACAAATGCGGCATCCAGCATCTGACGAACAATTAAATCAGAATTACTCCGAAGAGCTTGCGTTGCGCTGAGCCAGTCCTCATCCCGGGGATGTGACAACTCATAAGGAAACGTCGGTTGAGCAGGCAGCGCATTGTTCAGGATAGCCATCACCGATGCTAATTTAGCATCGTAAAACGACTTATTTGTCGTTAGCGCAAGGCTGCGAAAAGCAATAAGCTTATCGGATGTAGTAAACACCCGTGGATGCTGCGTGCTGACCCTCCCGATCAACTCATTAACAGGAGGAACAACGAACGGGACATTATGTTCCTCAATTCGGAACTTTCGAATATCACTCCATTCCGACCACCCGCTTACAGCCTGGTGATATCTGACCCGCCAATACCAGGTGCCTGAATCAAACACGTGGGGGAAATTATAGAAATTGTCCGTCAACGTCTGATTCTCATAAACCACCTCTGACACGGTTGCACTGCGACTGACTTGAAGATCATACTTGTCTGCGCCGCTTACGGCAGGCCATCGAAAGTCAGGTGGATTTTGCGAGGTAACCTGTGAATCTGCTGGTCCGAAAGGCATACTCCACGACGTAGATGCTGGCCATACGGACGCTGCTTTGGCTGTTGGCATAGCGATCTGAGGCCAAGGGCCAACCAACCCAAAAATCAACAAAAATACGATTGCTAATGCTGTTCGCTTCTTTGTTTTCCAGCTCATCATCCTAATTAATCAGCTCCCTTTACAAGATTGAAGGTATCTATCTCTCCTACTCCTTGAATCGCGCTCTCACTGATCTCCTCCTTTCTTCTGAGATTGGACTACCATAACGTGCAAACAGCAGGAACTATCGCTTCCTGTGCTGTCACCATCATAAAAAAATTCCACTCTTTCCGTAAATGAACGAAAGCCGATATGCCTTCAATTTTCTTCGGAAAACGGAAGATAGTATCACATTTCATGAAATTGTTTTAAAAAAAAGAAAAAAGCTCTGCAAGTGCAGCGCTTTTTTAGGAAGGCGTATTTAAATTTTTACGGAATTCCGTTGGCGTGACGCCGGTATATTTTTTGAACATCCGGTTAAACGAAGTATTATTGCGATAACCGACCGCTTCTGCAACATCGTGAATTTTCAACCGATTGCTTTCCAAAAGATCCGTCGCTTTAATAATCCTAATTTCATTGATATAGTCCACGATATTCATACCGGTTTTTTCTTTAAAGTACGAGGATAAGTAACCGCCGCTTAAATTCAACTTTTGAGCCAAAATATCCAAATACAAGTCTTCCGCATAATGCTCGTTGACATAATTCATCACGAAGCTGGTAATCGGATCTTTCTGCTCAGCCCTAAGCTTCCTCTCTCGAACCGCTTTGGCAGCAAGCGCCACCCCTTTTTGCAACAACATCTCCACCTCATGGACAGTAATGCTCTGTTGAATCTTTTCGCTAATCTGTTGCAACGAAGCGTGTATTGCGTCGTCCTCTCCCCCGTCCAATATGAAAGAGATTTCATTTTTGACTTTACTCAATAGTATTTCGCCAAAGCTAGTTAGCGACTCCGCACTAAGCTCATTTCCATCCCATTTTGCATATAACCGTGCCATGAACGCTTCCAATTGCTCGACATTGCCTTCTCGCAGATTCACACTGAATTCTTTTTCCTGATTCGTCGTAAATGCAGAAAGTTGCCGTGACACATGCTCAGGCGTAACAATTTGCACGGCATCAATCAACTTTCGCTTGCCAAGCACAGCTTGAGCCTCTTGATAGGCATCTGCAATATACTTCGAATGACTGTATACGGAGGTGACTGCTATGGTTATGTTTCCGTATTCACGATCTTGTCCAAACGTGTCTTTCATCCGTCCAAGTAAATCTTCCAAATCACCTATATTCTCAACGAATACAAGACTCAGAATCTGATTATGTTCAATTTGGAACGTTAATGAATTGGGAAATACCTGGTTTATCTCGTTTTCAATAAACGCTTTGATATAATATAGCCATTTCTGAAAGGACACATGCTCCCAAGCATAATTCTCCTTACTTACCACATGCGAAAGAACAAACACGAAATTTTTATCGGTAAAATCAAGTAGGGTTGAAGTCTTATCCGTTTGTCGAATCGCTTTTAGCTGGTTGAAAAGAGCAAGCTGCTGATCCGTCTTTTGTTTATCATAAAGTTGATGGCTAATGATATCGAACTCTCTTATATTCGATCGGAAAGGTCTGCCTTCTTGCATGGATCTGATCACCTTTTGCAAGGGACTGTTAATGCGTGCAGCGATAAGAAGTGCTGCAATCACACTAAGGGCGATCGAGAGTACTAAGATGGCGATCAGTGACAGATTCAGACGAGTTTGAGAAGTAATATTCTCTACCGGAACACGGTGAATGTAGGTAAATCCACTCACTTTTCCCCTTGCATGAAAATAATATTTGCCATTTACGACCAATTCTTTACTGTCGTTCTTCTGCAAGTCACTTAAACTAATAAATGAATCCTGGTCCCCTCGATTAAATATGGTTTGCCCTTGATCATTATAGATCATAAAGTCATCACTCGGAGCTACGCGAAATGCATTAAACATTTTATCCGCATCGAGAAAAACAATAATCATGAAGCCGCTGTTCCCCTTGGCTTTATATATGATCGGGATCAACTGGCCATTGTCTTCCCTGTGTCCAAAATTTTCATTATAGAAGCTGGCAGAAGGTAAGATCCGACTGCTGTAGCTTTCCTCAAATTGCTGACGCCAGAAATCCAGCGGGTATTCCTTGCTCATTTGGAATACATTGAACATCGTTTGTGCATCCGTACTTGTGCCTTTCTCCAGAATAAATTCATCACGCTTTGTATACAAAACGATATTATCGATGAACAGATAGGAATTGGACACCCAGGAATTGATTTCTTTTTGCAGAATCGGATAATTAATATATTGGGGTGTATATTGAAAACGTTGAACTTCATCGGTATAAAGATATAAGTGCATTTGTTTATTAATCATTTCGATATGCTTCTCGTAACTCTCCATCGTACTATTGAGCATAAGGGTGTTGTATTGAACAATTTCCTTCCGAACGTTTAGCTTTGACACCGATATGGAATAAAGCGTGAGGGAGACTAGCAACAGAATGATACACAAAAACCCTGCAACAAGCCGCAGGAATAAAGAGTTGGATCTGTTTCGGAAATAAACAAATATAGGTAGACGTTTACTCATACGATGCCCCTTTGATTATCGATCCTATTGTTTAATCTGCACGCTATATCCTAATAGTTCCAATTAAATCAAACGACGTTACTTTTGTAAAGCATCAAGCAACCATTCTCTGGAATCAAACATTTTAGAAATATCCAGTACCCTGTTAAAAGGTTTCTTGCTAATCAATGTGGTAAAATGAAATATCAATATTTATGCTGAAAGAGCATGAACCTTAGAAAACCATTTGGCAAACATATATGTTTTGCGCAGCGAATTCAGAAAGGAGAGGACCCATTGTGGACCGTACGAATTTGCCAATTGAGATGATGATGCACGTACCCGATTATCGACTCGAGCCATTCCACCGGCATAGTATGCTGGAAATTGGCTGCTGCTTGAAGGGGGAAGGCATTTTTCATTTTGGTCATAAGAGCTATCCTATCAAGCCAGGCGATTTATTCGTCGTGAATCCGGTCGAACCGCACCGCGCCCAATCCGATCCGGACCAACCGGCGCAATTTCTGTTCGCATTCTTCGAACCTTCGATCTGGCTGCACACCGATAATGAACTGCTGTTGCCATTTCTATATCGCCCAGAAGGTTTCGAGAATCGTATTCCAGCTTCAGCGGAGTCCACATCTGGCATGAAAGAAGCGTTGCTGACGATGTGGAACGAATACTCCCGCAGAGAACCCGGGTTCTCCTATATGCTCAAGGGCCACCTGATGAACATTTGCGCCTCACTCCTTCGGTACTACAATCCGTCCCCAGACCGGCTAGAAGCGAGCAATGTTCTTAGCGCATACCGTACACTCAGGCCAGTTATTCAGTTCTTAGAGCAACAATACCATGACGCACTCACAGTAAACGATGTGTCTTCTTTGCTGCATCTGAGTCCCTCTCGCACGCAAGCCCTCTTTCGGGAAGCGGTTGGCATGGGCTTCTCCCAATATCTACGTTCTGTCCGTGTACATGCCGCGAAGAATCTCCTCATTCGCACGTCACTGCCCGTGACGGAAATTTGCCAGCAAAGCGGCTTCCAGAGTCAGGCCGCCTTCTATCGTGCCTTTGAAGATCAAGTCGGTATGAAGCCTTCGGACTACCGCAACCAATTAAGTGGTATTTTCAGTTGAAATCGAGAAGGTTTCAGTGTGTTCTGAGAAGCGGTCCTCTCTTGCTATTCGTTATAATGAGAGCAAAACAACAATGGAGGCCGATTCCACCATGCTACTATCCCTTCCTTTCCTGAAAGACCAGCTCTCCGTCATTCTACGCAATAAATTTGCCCAAGGCCATGACACGTCCGGTTATCTGCATCGTCTTGAAAGTTTACCTACGAGCTATGACGCTTATTTCACATTTGCACAATCACTCGCAGCAATGCCGCTGCGGCACGATTGGCCCTACTATGAACCCGATACAATTGAAGAGATTTGGAAAGAATGCGATCCGGCGAGACCTCTAGGCATGCTGAGTGCGGTGAATTTGGAGGAGAGCTCACGCCGCGTGGAGACGGCATTTCTTTCCTCCGTGTGCGGCTCCATGCTCGGAAAGCCGCTGGAAGTAAATCCGAATTTGTACGAGATGCGCGAAGCCTTCTCAAAAGTCGGAGAATGGCCACTTCGCGCTTACATATCTGACGAGATGCTTCGTGCTCTCGGCAGACGCCACTGGTCCTGGTTCGAAACAGCACGTGATCGCATACAATTCGTGGCGGCAGACGATGACATCAACTACACGCTGATGGGCATGCTCGCACTCGAGCAATTCGGGACCGCTTTCACGCAGCTAGACGTGCGCAATCTATGGCTTAATCACCTCCCTATCAGCACGACATGGGGACCAGAGCGCGTCATGCTGCTCCGATCTGGGCTTAGTTACTTGGAGCTTGACAAATCACCAATCCCGCTCGAAGAGATTCAGCGTTGGGGTGACGTGCTGACGCCAGACAGCGAGCTATGCGGCGCCGCTATCCGCGCGGACGCCTACGGCTATGCCTGTCCGGGCAATCCAGCGCTCGCGGCTGAACTTGCTTGGCGCGACGCGAGCTTCACGCACCGCCGCACGGGCGTTTACGCAACTATGTTCTTGGCCGCTGCCATCGCTGCAGCTCAGGTCTTGGATGACCGGATCGCGGTCATTGACACCGCTCTGCAGTTCATCCCGCAGCGAAGTCGCTTCTACGAATCAGCTTCGACATGTCGAGACATCGTCATAAAAGCTGGCGATTGGCTTGAAGCGTATGACGCCATTCACACGCGATACGGTGAGTTCCAGCATTGCGGCATCCATCAGGAAATCGGCACACTCATCAACACATTCCTGTTCGCCGAGAATGTTGGTGATGGGATCTGCAAGCAAGTCGCGCAAGGCAACGATACAGACAGCTTCGGCGCAAGCGTCGGCTCCTTGCTCGGTGCCTGGTTCGGCCCCGACGGCTTTGACCGCGACCGTTGGACCTCGCCGTTCCAGGATACAATCCGCACAGGTCTCGCTTACTTCTACGAGCAGTCGCTGTCCCAGTTGGCGGCTCGCCTCGGACGTTTGCCGCGGATCGTTAGCGAAAAATCACATAAAATCGTGCCGAGCGAGCTTTACAATCAGGAGAACAAAGCGTAATCCTTCCATAAACACAATAAAGGCGCTGTGAACTATTTTGCAAAATTGCACAGTAGTTCACAGCGCTTTTATCTATCTAAACAACATCATCCCATTGACAAGTCCTCAGCTATAACTTAAACTAAAATTAGTACCAAGTACTAATATCTAGTACTAATTTAAACAAAACCACATCCTAAAGGAGTGTCTCTCATGCCATCCTCAATTTCTTTGCAAGCGCGGATTTCAGCCATCGGCACGTATGTGCCTGATCGCATATTAACCAACGAAGAGCTTTCCCATATGGTGGATACGAATGATGAATGGATCGTGCAGCGCACAGGAATTCGAGAACGCCGGATTGCCGGAGCGCATGAGTTCACCAGCCATTTATGTATAGCAGCCGTGCAAAATTTGCTCGATCGATACCCCAGTTCCCTTGACGAGGTAGACCTCGTCATCGTATCCACACATACACCAGATTTATCGTCAACGCCTGTTGCCTGCCAAGTTCAGGCCCACTTCGGCATCCAGGCCGCGGGAGCCTATGATCTCAATGCGACATGCGCGGGCTTCGCCTATGCGCTTCATACCGCTAGTGCCCTTGTGTCTGCTGGTGTCCATCACAAAATTCTTGTGATCGGCAGTGACGCCTTATCCAAGATCACAGATTATACGGACCGATCCACCTGTATCCTATTTGGGGATGGCGCTGGCGCCGTAGTCGTTGAGCGCGAAGAAGCCGCCCCCGCTTTCCTCGCTCATCATATGGGATCAGATGGTACAGGTGCTAAGCATGTGTACCGGACGGGACTGGCTGCAGAGCTGAATGGCGATGCGCTGCTAGGGGATGGAAAGCTCGTCCAGAACGGACGTGAAGTTTACCGATTCGCGGTTTCGACCGTGCCGCAGGGCATCGAGATGTTGCTCCATAAGAGCGGATTGCCACTCGCGGCGATCGATTGGTTCATCCCTCATAGCGCGAACCTGCGTATGATTGACTCCATCTGTGAGAAGAGCGGGATCCCGCTCGAAAAGGCGCTGTACAGCCTTGAATACTTCGGCAACACTTCCGCCGCTTCCATCCCGCTTGCTCTGGATTTGGGGATAAAAGATGGCAAAGTTAAGGCCGGCGACAACTTGCTGCTCTATGGATTTGGCGGAGGTTTGACGCACGCTGGTTTAATCGTACGTTGGGGTTAAGTATGTTTGCTTTCGATTGTTCGTACGTGTGAGACTACACATTTCTATTCAACCAAGGCTTAGCCGGTTTGCCACTGACACGCTTTCGTGTAGGCTGCTTCTGGTTCGATAATTTCAACATCAACGCATGCTGATAGTCGCTTATCGACTTTAGATTTTCCGTAACATGACCAGCAAGCTGTTCAGAACCCTCTATGTGATCTGCTACAGATTCAATGATTCTGCATAACGCTCGCTGGCTTCTGGCCAGCGAGATCAACATATGCAGCTCCACGCGTTCCCGATTCCATTCCTTCACAGTTTCCCATCCTCGCCAAACGGATGTAGGCCGCCAAATTCCATAGCATCATCGGACCCTAAGCCTAACGCGGAACCTGAAGAATGTTTTCCAATCAACGCCTTCATCTGGCGATTTAGCGCATTCTCCATTTTTGTTAAACCATCTATAAGTTCAATGACACTTTCATGAATTTGGCCAGTTACTTTCATTTTATGGTCATGTCCCTCCAGATTTGCCCCATTGATATGCTGACAAATCCAGTTTTGCGACTTTGACGCTTCAACGACTCTTGCTTCCAGCATCAGACTTATTTCGTGTTGCAGCTTGGCTGTCGCATCTAACATTTGCATATAAAGATCCGTTCTATCCAAGGTCATTCCCTCTATTCTTCATCAGGTACATGGATTTCTTTCATCAACATTTCTGTTTGCATCGCCATAGCTTCTTCCAAATCAGCAAGGCTGTTTAAATAGGCCGTTACATTTTGGGTTAGTTGTAAAGCCCGCTTCTGCAGCATACCCAATCCACCAAACTCAGGATGAGAATCCGGCAGATCTCCTGCAATAGCCGCCATTTGTGCAGACACATGCCGATGCGTTTCCAATATTCGTCCCATTTGGCTATGTGAAGCTGCAATTTGAGAAATAATTTGCGTCACTCGCTCCTCCACACTTACTCCTCCTACAACCTTTTTCACTCTACGTTATGCTGTTGATCGTAAAACGGTGCCTAAATAAACTGAAGGGGATCGACGCCCCATTTATGAATAAATTTCCTGCGATTGCGTCGCAGCAGCAAGAGCTTAGATCGACGGGTATTTTTTCGAAAACTAACACTTCCACGATGATAAACGAAGCAATCGCCTGCTATGAGCAGCTGATAGCCCGCTAATCGTACTCGGTAGGAATAGTCATCATCTTCATAATATCCAGGTGCAAATCGTTCATCTAGATCACCGATCTGCTCAATCAGCTTCCGTTTAAATAACAAACAGAAGCCAACCAAGCGCTTGGTTTCACGCCATTTCCCAGGATTTACATGATGATAGATGCGTGCCATGTTCGCAATACCAGTAAAAGGGACACGGATTTTTTGCTTGCCTTTGACATAGTTAGAGACCGGACCTACCATACCAATATCTTCTCGACTGTATAAGCAGTTCAGGAGTTTAGGCAGCCAATTGTGCGTTACGATGGTATCGTTATTTAGAAGCATTAACGAGTCACCTTCAGCCAAACGCAACCCGTAATTACAAGCAGCTGGAAACCCCAGATTAACTGGCAGCGCCACGAACTTGATATTTTCATTACGGCAGTAAGTCAATGTACCATCCCCAGAGCCATTATCCACAACGATAATTTCATATGGTACGGATGTATGCTGACGGATTGATGCGACACAAGCTTTCAGCAAAGCTAAACCATTAAACGTAGGAATAATGATGCTCGTTAATTGCAAGTTCATGCCTCCTCGTTAATGTGCCATTTTCAATTCCTATTGCTACATTTTGAAGAGACGGAAGTAACTCATCCGCAGGAACAACCTTGTCCCCTTCTATGAAAAGCAAGTACTCTGACCGCGATATCCTCGCAGCCAGCGCTCTTGCGGCATCCGGTTCGATTGTTTGAGGATCATGAATAATAATGGCACGGGAATGCCTTTTAACCATATCTAACGTACGGTCCACAGAACCATGTACAATGACGATAATCTCCCGAAGTGGCATACGTCTCAATGGCTCCAACACATGCTCAATCGTTCCTTCTGCATTGGAAGCTATGATGATCGCACCGACAGGATGGACACTTGTCCTATTTACCCGAGCAAAAGATCTCTTACGCTTAGGAATGAATCGGCGTTTGGGTTTCTTTAGAAGATTTCGTTTACTTCTCTTCTTCAAAGAAACCTGCCCTCTCATCCGCTTCTTTCTGATAAGTTTAAGCAACTGGCTCACCTCATGACTTCACTTTAAGCAATCGTTGGATTCGAAAGCTCCCACGCATATCCTTCTGCGAAGGCAGCACCGTAGCTCGCATTGTAAGCTTCATTGAAGGCTCGATCATAGGCCAATTGGGCTCGCCTAGCTCTTGGACTTTGGATAATACGCCGCGCGACTTTGCGTCGACGAGCAATGATTCGGCTCCCCTTGCGCCTAGGAAATCGAATTAGACGACGAACTAATCTGCGTTTTCCCTTTCGTCTTGCAAGTGGCCTCAACCGACGAATGGTACGTCCCTTTTTTCTTACCAGGTTACGTTTTTTAAGACCTACCTTTCTTGGCGATCCCACTCGCTTCTTTTGAATCATTCTGCTCACGGTCAGCTTGCGAACCTTTCTTTTCGTGATCAATTTCTACACCTCATCTTTCTAAAATAGTTCTCTTGAAGTCAATTTCAACACGAATTATGAAATTAACGTCATTGTTCAGCCTTTATCTAGGCCCAAAAATGATAGAAAGCATCGTGATAAGTCGATTGGTATAGGTATGGTCTCGCATCGTGCGATAGAGCCCACGCATGGCTATTTGCTTACGTTCCTCATCGTGAACTAAATAATGATTCATCTTGTGAAGCATTTCTTCTGGTGATGCATACGTCACGATGTCATAGTCAGGTGTATAGAAATTGACTAAATCATCCCGAATGTCCGTCAATTGAAATGCGCCGCAGCCAGAAATCTCAAAAGTCCGCGGATTAGGCGATGCGCCGCTAATTCGGCGAGAGTTGTGGTTATACGATAGGTCATCGAAAGCTCTATGCATATTAATGACAATTTTCGCCCCATTATAGAACGTGGCGGTTTGATCTGGCGTCATCCACGTATTCAATTGAATTTGAGGTGCAAGCAGGCGATATCTCTTCAGACGTTCCCACCAAATTCCGGAGATGATGATACGTTTGCTCGCTAAAAACGGTGCAATCTGATTGAACACGCCAACGCGGTTCCAGTAAGCCGAGCCAATAAAGCAAATATCGCGGTGGACACCTTTTGGCACTGGTCTTGGTCGAAACATTTCCGGTTGAAAGGCTAGAGGTAAATAATGAACCTGCTGACAACCCATCTCCCGATAAAACTGTACACAATTCACTTCTAAGGTAAATAAATAATCATAGTGCCTTGCATAGGAAGCGAAAATATCCGTGTAATAGGGATCATCAGTTAGCCATATGGCAGTCCGAATGCCCATATGGCGAACCCGATCAACAGCATCCAAGGAGAGATTCATCCCCTCTAGAACAATCATCACATCAGGTCGGTACCTCGCCGCAAGTGTTTCGACATTGGCTTTTGGATTCCCGATACGGATTAGATCCTTGTCACAGTTTCCTATAATCAACTCGCGTACTATCGGCCGAAGGCCGTTAATAACAGCGAGATCCAATGGCTCGTAAGGGTACCCTTTGCCCGAGGTAACAAACAACACACGTACGTCCCAGAAAGGACTTGGCGCACGGTCACGTGCCGCTTTTTGGATGATCGCTTCACATTGTCCCATCCTGACGCCATTATCACGACCTAATTGATTACCATCAGCAAGTCCGCGCTCCCGAGCATGCGCATTATTGATAAAACTCACAACCGTCACTCCCTTCTAGGCAAATACAATGTCCAACAACTTAACTAAACGATTTGCAAACGAATGTTCCATTCGTGTTCTTCTCATCCCATTCATCGCAATACGCAATCGTTCTTCTTCATGAACTAAATAATGACTTAATTTATGAAGAAGCTCTCCCGTATGATGGAAGGTTTCGATTTCATGTCCTGGTCGATAGTGCTGCTCCAAATCATGGCGATAATCCGTTATTTGCAAGGTTCCACATCCCGCGATCTCATAGGTTCTCGGATTAATGGAATGTCCCGGTAAATTTCTGCTGTTTTTATTGTAGGTTGCATCATACGTAAGTCGGTGAATATTCAGGACGATTTTGGCACCATTATAATACTTTACAGACTCTTCAACCGGAACTCCTTGTAACTTAATCCCTTGTTGCAGCAAGGCGAAGCGATCTAGACGGTCCCATAATCCCCCAGCAATAACCACTTTTTTTCCTATCAAGAAGGGAGTTAATTCATTGAAGAGAGCAATTCGGTTAGGAAAGCCCGTACCAATAAAGCAGATATCGCTTCGGTAGTCAGGGCTAATATGCTCAGGTTTAAACACAGTTGGGTTAGCCGCCAAAGGCAAGTAGTGAACTTGCCTGCAGCCTATCCCCTGATAGAACGGTACACAAGACATTTCATGCGTGAATACATAATCATAGTGAGGAGCTAATGCGTATGTCTGATCAGTAAAATAGGGATCGTCCGCAAACCAAATGGCGGTTCGAATCCCCATCTGTCTTACTTGATCCACATGATTAACATGATCAATAGGGAAAACATGAAGCCCATTCATGACAAGCACCAGATTTGGTTTAAGCTCATTGGCTAATCGGAGCATATCCGCAGCAGTGGCTGTGTATACAACTCGGACTGTTTGTTGCAGACCATGAATAATTCCTTTGTCAATGGCATCGAAGATACCCTGAACAATAAATAAAACACTGGCTTCTCTCAACGGAATAGGTGCTGGATAGCAGGTGTCGAGGGCAAACTGGCATCTCCCCATACGAAAGCCACTTTCCCTTCCAGCCTGAAATCCATGACTGCGCCCCTCCGCTACGCGGTTACGAATTACCATATATCTTTCACCCTCTTAGCCCTTACAGCTGTATCGTAAAAATCTACCTGTAGAAAGAAATCCAGAGCTAATCGCCAGTTTCGCATTGGCTCAAACCCATTGTTTTGCATGGCTTTGTGTGCAAATGCCGTATACATAGGTCTTGCAGCTGGTGCTGGTGGGAAAGCATGCGTAGGCACGGGCTTCAGGGGAATATGCGCCAGGCCAGCCGCTTGAAGGATATGCAAGGCAAATTCATACCTGGAACATACGCCTTGATTGGAGGCATGATAGAGACCATATCGGTCCGTTTCAATGAGCTCACGAATGAAAATGGCCAAATCCAAGCAATAGGTGGGCGAGCCAAATTGATCATCTACAATGGATAGCGTCTGATTCTCGCGCGCCTTCTCCAATACTTTGGTTACAAAATTTGTTCCTTTCTGACCATATAACCAAGAAGTTCGTACAATAAAATGCTTCATGCAAGTCATAGCAACGAATTTCTCCCCAAGAAGTTTAGATTGACCGTAGCTATTGAGCGGATTGGGTATATCCGTCTCTTGATAGGGATTTCGCTTCGTGCCATCGAATACGTAATCTGTACTGACATAGACGAGCTTGGCCCCAACGATCGCGCAAGCCTGTGCAAGATATAGCGCACCCAAAGCGTTCACTTGATAGGCAGACTCCTTCTCGAATTCAGCTCTATCTACATTCGTATAGGCAGCAGCATGAACAACAACATCCGGTCGGTCGTTCAGCAGCTTATCCAAGACCTCTTGTTCTTGTCTAACATCCAATTCCGATTTTCCCCAAGAGATAACTTCATGCATAGGGCTCAGCACTCGCTTAAGGTCATATCCTAACTGCCCGCCGGCACCAGTAATAACAATTTTCAAGTGGGATCAGCTTCTTTATCAACACGGTACGAACCGTCTGCAATACGGGCGCACCACTCGGTTTCACTTACATACCACTCCAGCGTCTGTTGCAGACCCTTCTCAAACGAGTAAGCCGGCGACCACCCTAACTCGCGCCGTATCTTCGAGCTGTCGATCGCGTACCTCCGATCATGTCCAAGCCGATCCGCCACATATTGAATGATTGATTCAGGTTTGCCAAGCAGCTTCAAAATGCTCTGGACAACCTCCAAATTCGTTCGCTCATTCTGGCCGCCAATGTTGTAGACCTCTCCCGGCACACCAGCTTCAATTACGCGCTCAATGGCAGAGCAATGATCATCTACATACAACCAGTCTCGTACATTCAATCCATCACCATATAGGGGTATCGTTTCATTGCGCAGCGCACGAGTAATTAGAAGTGGGATTAGCTTCTCTGGAAATTGGCGGGGACCATAATTGTTGGAGCAACGTGTAATCACAGCCGGGAATCCATACGTCTCATAGTAAGCTCTTACTAGCAAATCGGAGCTTGCTTTACTAGCTGAATATGGAGAATTCGGCGCAATTGGTGTTTCTTCACTGAAGGCTCCTTCAGCTCCAAGTGAACCATACACTTCATCTGTGGATATATGAATAAACTTCTTAACCTGAGCTTGACGTGCGGCCTCAAGCAAGACTTGAGTGCCAACCACATTCGTTCTTACAAAACTGCCCGGGTCATGAATACTTCGATCTACATGGGATTCTGCGGCAAAGTGAACAACCACGTCGATGCCTTGCATCAGTTTCATCATGAGCGCCTCATTACCAATATCACATTGCACAAATTGATAACCAACTTGACCATCAAACATCCTAGCATTGTCCCTATTCCCTGCATACGTAAGTAAATCAACATTGATTATTTGATCATCTGGATGATGCTTCTTCCAGTAATGAATGAAATTACTTCCAATAAAACCCATACCCCCTGTCACAAGCAATGACTGCATTAGCTGTACCCCTTTCTTACTAACAGCGTGGCTTGAAAGAGCGATTCATGCGTACCCGCGTCAATCCACCAACCTGTCAAGAACATATGAGCCAGCATGCCTGCGGCTGCGTACACATTATTAACATCCGTGATTTCCATCTCGCCTCTTGCTGAAGGTGATTGTGATTTAATAATTTCAAATACAGAAGAGTCATATAAATAGATCCCCGTCACAGCAAATGGAGAGGTCGGATACTCCGGCTTCTCTACAATACGTTCAATCTGTTTGTGCTTCATTGTTGCTACGCCATATCTACGAGGATCTTCCACCTCTTTTAAAATGACCATAGCCCCTTCGTCCTGCTGATAAAAGGTTTCAATCATGGGCTGAAGTGGATCTAGGAATAAATTATCTCCTAATATCACCACGAATTTCTCACCCTCCCCCACGAAATCCTCCGCCAATGCCAAGGCTTGCGCAATACCTCCTGCATTCTCTTGGATCTTGTATGTTAGATTCACTCCGAACGGGTCACCACTGCCCAAGTAGTCTACATATAAGCTCGCAGATTGTTTCCCCGTAATGACAAGAATATCCTGAATGCCCGCTTGACTTAGTTTATCAATGGCATATTGAATCATTGGCAGATCACCAACTGGAAGTAAATGTTTGTTGATAATATGCGTTAAAGGGCGTAAACGACTTCCAGTTCCTCCTGCAAGCACGACACCTTTCACAAGCCATCCCCCTTCACGAACGTTCGTATGCTATCCTATGGTGCTTAGTCACATCCATTTCTACTATCATATGCTTTCGTGATAGACGGAAATTGGACGATTACCCCTAAATTGAAAATTGGTCATCTATCTATCGAATAGTAAAAAACAAAAAAACAGTAGTCTCGCTAAGGTGCGAAACTCCGTTTTTTTGTTTTCTGATGCAAAAGTTCACGTCGTGGCGACTAAAGAGTCTTACCGATGGCCATCCAATTCACAACGCCCTGTTGATCTGGTGAAAACTTGGCTCGTATAATGGACAGCACTGCGCTGCCTGTAGACTTTTGACTAACAATGACATAACAGGCCGGGTGATTCGTAATCGCGGTTAACACATAATTCGTATTCGCATATTCCTCTTCAAAATGAAGTACCAGCTCAATGGTTTCATCCTGAATCTTCATAACAAATGGTTCAAGACCGAACTGCTGTAACACATTTCGTTGCCCGGAGGAAGTGCGCACAACACTATCCGCCAATTTCGTCACTGTAATGGAGGCATCTGCGACATGTTGATTCGTGATAACCCCGGCTTGCAGCTTAGTTCCATCAATACTTCCCGTTGCTAGATGAAAATCCGTTACCGCTCCCTGCGCCAGCTTATAACTGTCTACACTGCCATCAGCCAGTTTAGAGGTATCGATCGCACCGTCGATAACTTTACTGCCATCAATGCTGTTAACGGATATCTTCTCTCCTGTAACAGCGTCATCAGACAGGTGCTCCGTATTCACTGCTCCGAATACCAGCTTACTGCTGTCCACACTACTAGCAGCAAGCTTACTACCTGTGACGGCTTCATCTTGCAGGTGTTCACTTCCGATCGTTCCATCGATTAGTTTGGAACTATCAATGCTGGCATTTTGCAGCTTCCCACCATCAATAGAACTAGGTGCCAGATGACTGCTAGTCACAGAGCCTAAGGAGAGCTTCAGTCCATCAATGATAAAGTCCGATAAATGCTCTCGTTGAATCGCACCGTAGATAATTTTAGAGCTATCCACACTCCCCGACGCCAGCTTAGATGCATCCACAACATGATCAGCCAGATGGTCACCATTTACAGCGCCTAGCGCCAGCTTACTTCCATCCACGCTCTCTGGTGCCAATTTCACACCATATACGGCATGATCGGCCAGATGATAATTATTCACCGAACCCGACATCAGTTTACTGCCATCTACCGAGTTTACAGCTAACTTCTCAGAGTCAATAGCTCCTGCTACGAGATGCTGATTACTTACAGAACCATACGCCAACTTCGTACCATTCACAACGCCTAGTGAAAGATGTTCGTCTGTGATTGTACCCGGCATGATTTTCGAGCCGTCTACACTCTGATTCGCCAGCTTGGTGCTTACTACCGCCCCCTCTGCCAAATGCTCGCTATTGATTACTCGAAATGCCACTTTCGAGCTAATGACGGAGCCATCAGCCAAATGCCGGGAAACGACAGCTGCAGGTGCCAGCTTACTGCCATGTACGCTTTCATTCGCCAATTTAGAAGCCGTAATAGCACCGTCAGTTATATGCTCTGCATTCACTGCTTTGTTCGCGATTTTGGCACTATTTACACTACCATCAGCAAGCTTATCGGACGTCACAACATCATCCTCTAATTTCGCGTTCGTTATGGCTTGATTGGCAATGATTCTCGTCGTCACCGACTCCGCCTGAAGATGCTGTGTGCCTACTGCGCCATTTGCGAGCTTCTCTTCCGTGACTGCACCGTCAGCTAAGATTTCAGTCGAGATTGCACTTTCCTGTAGTTTATTGCCTGTTAGACTGCGATCTGCGAATACTTCCAGCGTGATGGATCCTTGTGCCAGATGCTCAGAAGTAATGGCCCCTGGTTTAATATGAGCACCATCGACAATTCCATCTTGTAAATGGCGTGATTCAATCGACAAGGAAGCGATCTTCGCCGTTGTTACAGTTTCCTCTGCAAGCTTACTCGTGGTAATGCTTTCTTCCTGAATATGTCTAGTTGTAATCGCTTCGTCTGTAATATGGTTGCGATGAATCGCATGCAGATCGATTTGTTTCTCACCAATCGCGCCTTTTGCGATGTGACTCGTTGAAATAATCTCTTCCTGCAAATGGGCAGCATTGATGGTACGGTAAGCAATTTTGTTCGAGGTGATACTCTCATCCTTTAATTTGGAATTACTTACACTTCCCTCTGCCAATTTATCTGTAATAACCGATCCTGCAGCAATTTTGGAAGTAGAAACTACATTCTCCTCCAGATGCTCAGTCTTAATGATGTGAGAACCAATATGTTTAGCGATGATGGCACCTTGCGCAAGTTTATCCGTCGTGACCGATCCGTCTTGCAATTTGCTGCTAGAAATGACGCCATCGTTCAGGTGGCTAGACTCGATCGCTTGCGGCGTAATATGCTTGCTTGTTACAATCTTCTCGCCTAATTTCGCTACGGTAATCGCTCCATCTTGAATGAGCTTCGTTTCTATGGCGCCTTCTCCGATATGCTTAGTCCGTATAGCTTGATCAGCGATGTGGTAACTCGTTACCTCAGCACCTTCAATGTGAACACCCCTTACCGCGGATTGTGTGATATGCATCGAATCTACGGCATGCGGAGCCAGCTTAGCACTTGTTATAGATTGATCTGCAAGCTTGTCACTTATAATAGAGTGATTTCTGAGATGTTCCGTCTGAATACTTTCGCCCTGGATATGAGCAGAACTGATACTGCCGCTCGCCAATTTATCTTGTGTGACAGCACCTTCTCTAATTTTTGCAGAGGTGATGGAAGCATCCATGAGTTTAGCCGTATCAATTATATAATTGGCCAAATGCTTTGTTTGAATAGCACCGCTGAGGATTTTATCTGACGTGATCGCTTGTTGATCAATATAGTCACTTGTAATAATCAGCTCGGATAAATGTTGTGGCAAAATGGCTCCGTCTGCCAATTTCGCGGCATCCACTGATTTATCTGCGATTTTAGCAGTTGTGATGGAGTTATCAAACAGCTTTCCACCCGACAATGTATTATCTTGAATTTTATCTCCTGCTATACTGTTTGGAGCAACATGTTCATCATGGATAGCCTGGTTGGCAATTTTAGGACGAGTTACGCTCCCCTGCGCTAATTTGGAAGGTTCGATCGTACCATCCTTGATCGATCTGGCACCAATGCTGAACGGTTTTATCTTCGTATCATCTATCGACCGGCTTGCAATTTTGTCCCATGTTACCGCTTCATCTACAATGTCGTCCGTATAGACAACCGGGTCAACGAATTTCCCCGTTCTTCGCTCCGTTAATAACAAATCAGGTGTGATTTGCTCTACAACTTTGGAGACATGCAGGACTTTATTGGGCTCTGTCTTCTCAAACTTCTCTGACTTCTCTGACTTCTCTGTCACCAATGGATTCGTTTTCGCAATTAGTTTGGGTTGTTCTACCACTTTGTCTTGCTTTATTGGTGCTTCATCGAGCCACTTTAATTCATTCAAGTTAGCGTTCACTTTGTGCACGTTCGCTTTCTGGGTAGTGCTGCTCTTACGCTTATTCATATGACTCCTCTCCATTCGCCAAGATTTATCTTTGGTAACATATTCATTCTCACCTTGATAAGTACATTAGCCCCAAAAAATGTGCGCTCACCTAGACAAGAGCCGTTTCCTCCAGCATTTGACTGTACAACGCTGACCTCACCTCAGCAGCTCGCTGCCACGTGAATAGATTATCAACCCGCTTGATGCCGTTTTCCCCTAGCTTACGTTGAAGGGTCTCATCTTTCAGCAACCGTAAGACACGGTCAGGGAGCTCATCGTCAATGGCGCCAGGCTCAATTAAATAGCCGGTCTTGCCATCTTCCACAACCTCTTGAATCCCGCCCACTCTAGTTGCTACAACGGGAACACCACTAGCCATGGCCTCCACATTAACAAGACCAAAAGCTTCCTTCCCAATCGAGGGGACAACGAAAACATCAGCGATTCGGACCCATTTGGGCATTTCTTGATGCTTCACATACGGAATAAATTGGACATGTTTAGGCATCGTCCTTGCTGCTTTAACTAATTGTCTTACATACTTGGTTTCTTTCTTTGATCCATAAAAAGCACTCCCAACGATAACAAGCTTGGCGCTTGGTTCACTCTTTATGACACTTTTCATCGCTTTCAGCAGATAATGAACACCTTTCTTAGGAATCAATCTACCTACAAATAAAATAATTTTGCGATGCTCACAATCTAGATCTTTGCGCATTTCATTACGAGATTTGATGCCTTCATCCGACCATTTGGAAGTAAATTGAGCAACATCAACACCTAAATAATGTGTAACTATTTTATGCGCAGCACTCGGCACTTTTTTTTGCAGAAACCGCTTTAGAAAATCGCTATTAACGATAATGACATCAGCAGCACGCAAACACACGGTTAAAGATGAGTTAGAAATATAAGGTCTTGTGATAAAGGACGTAGAGTGGAGGACGAGACTTGCGATCGAATGAGGGTATCGTTTGCGAAGAAAGGGAAGGAATCGAGGTCGATTATCCACTTGAATAATACCAGGACTTAACGCGGATATCTGTTTAGATACTTGTTTCACATAGGTAGCTTGCGTCTGATAAGGTACTCGGTGATACGTTACACCCTGCCGAATTTCCTGCCAGGGTTGATAAGATGCTTTTCGTCCAAGTACGACTACAGGCATGCTCTTCACCAATTGCTCTGCCGTCTTCTGAACCACTTGCTCAACCGAGCTACTAGACCCTGAAGGTATAGGAAAGGATCCTGGGGTGACGATGACGAGACGGTTCGATTTGGGCTTCCGTTTAGTCTTCAACTTCTAAACCTCCTGGATAAATGAGGCTGAGCTTCCCCATTTTGCTACTTCCTTCTATACATATGCGGATAAAGTGGTAAAGCATAGGCGTCTGTCCTTGTTTTAGAAGAAAGTATCAGCATTTGTACAAACAAGTCTTGTTCTATTTCCATAAACTAAGAGTGATTCCATTTTCGGCAAATATTCAAGTCCCAATTAGCGAGGGAGTGAAGTCAATGAGTAATCCCTATGTGGGTATTTTAGTTAACGATTCCTTGTTTGCAGGTATTCCTCTAGGGAACACACAATACGAAGCCATTCGATTTTACGAGGATGCTTGCAAACTCTATGGCCTAACGCCTTGTTATTTCCGAATTCATGATGTTCATATGAAAACAATGAAAGTACATGCTTATGTAAAGGATGGCCAACATTTCAAAAGAAAATGGTCTGATCTCCCTAAAGTCATTCATAATCGCGCCATTTATTTGGACTCATCTTCGTCTAAAATTTTGGAAGCATGGACTCAGCGAGGTGTTACGCTATTCAATCGTTGGAACCGCTATAGCAAGATGCGCATACATGACATTTTAATGAAAAATGAGAGCATTCGCCCCCATCTCCCCTGTACATTTCCCGCTACAATTGAAAATGTTAAGGCCATGATGGATTCCTTTGACTCGTTAATTATCAAGCCAACTAACTCTAGCATCGGACGCGGTGTGATGAAGTTGGAACGACAAGGTAATTTATGGAAACTTATTTATCCGGTTAACATGAAACTTACGAATCGGACTTGGCGAACACTCAAGTTCCGTCAACACTTGCCCCTACTTCTCCGTCGGCGGATCGTAAGGAGCAGCTATATGGTTCAACAATGCCTGCCTCTTGCCACGGTAGATGGTTCTCCCTTTGACCTACGTATTTCCGTTCAGCGTGGAAGTGATGGATCATGGGGCGTTACTGGCATCATTGCCAAGGTAGCCTCCCGTAAGCATTTCTTAACGAATGTCGCGCAAGGCGGGCGAGTCAAATCCTTATCCGATATTTTGAATAGCCACTATCCACAGCTTGATCCGGAGACCGTATGTCTCCAGATGACGAATTTCGCGCTCTTGGTCGCCCAGCATCTCAGCACAGAATTACCGAACTTGGCTGATTTAGGACTCGACATTGCTATGACGAATGATGGGTTCCCATTGTTTATCGAATGCAATGGGAAGGACCAACGTTACAGTTTCCGCGAGGCAAATATGCAAGAATGTTGGAAAGCCACCTATTTCAACCCTATGGCCTATGCCAAATTCATTTTGGATGGCGGCACACCTCCTTGCTAGAAGCGGGAAAGTATTAGAGCGAGAATGCCAGCTAAGCATCAGAGCGAAGCAAAAAAACCGTCATTCCGAGTTTACTCGGGGGACGGTTTTTTTGCGGTGGGGCCGGGCTAGCGTAGGCGCAAGCCGGCAGGTGCGAGCCGGCAGGTGCGAGCCGGCAGGTGCGAGCCATACCGCGCACACCACGGTGGCGATTAACTGGAAATTATACATCTATTTTAGCTAAAAACCCCTCCCAGTGGTAAATAACTGGAAAACCTACAGCTAATTCCCGCCATTTCCTCCTTATGAGGAGAAAACCGAGAAATTAGCTACATATTTTCCATTTAAATCAAAAAATCAATAGAAATCTTTCAATATAGCTGTATATTTTCCAGTTATTTTATTTCAAACAACAGTATGCAGACCCATCTCTGACTCGCCAAGTTCCTAATTCGTATACTTGTTCTCGCGAGATCTCTAAGATGTACGTGATTCCGACCCAAGTAGCTAGTTTGTTAAGGCAGAATGAGGTACATTGTAACGCTGTTTTGATGAGGTGAGGGCAATTAAGTAGCTAGTTTGATAGGGCAGAATGCGGTGCATTATAATGCTGTGTTGATGGGGGCGAGGGTGTGAAATAGCTAGTATGCCATAGGCAGAATGAGGTACATTGTAACGCTGTGTTGATGAGGTGAGGGCATGAAGTAGCTAGTTTGTTAGGGCAGAATGCGGTGCATTGTAATGCTGTGTGTTAATGAGGTAAGGGCGTAAAGTAGCTAGTTTATTAGGGCAGAATGAGGTATATTGTAGCGCTGTGTGATGAGATAAGGGCGTAAAATAGCTAGTTTGTTAAGGCAGAATGAGGTGTATTGTAGCGCTGTGTTGATGAGATAAGGGAGTAAAATAGCTAGTTTGTTAAGGCAGAATGAGGTGGATTGTAACGCTAAGTTGATGGGGGCGAGGGCGTAAACTAGCTAGTTTGCCATAGGTAGAATGAGATACATGTAACGCTGTGTTGATGAGGGCGAGGGCTATAATGTAGTTAGTTTAGTTTGTTGTTCGCCCTCCGCACCCTACCGTGCGGCGGTCAACTGAGATAATGGCATCTCAGTACCACCACAACGCCACTCCCTACTTTGCGCTGAGCGGAGCCAGCACCCGCTGAACTTCAGCATTCAGCAGCTTCGGATCCGGTGCACTCACCGGAAGATCCTGAAGCTTATACTTCATCTTCAGCTTATAGACTTGTTCCACACTCTGATCAATCGTGTCCAAGGGAATCCGCCCCGCTTGAACAGCGGTACGCAAAGCATTAATAACCGCTATCGCTTTCTGCGGATCGTGCCCGACCATCACTACATTGGAACCCGCAAGAACAGACTTCACGGCGGCTTCGCCCATTTCATAATTTTCCGCAATGGCGCCCATCGTCATATCATCTGTCATGATGAGTCCCTTGAAGCCAAGCTCCTTGCGAAGAATATCCGTCATGATCGTCTTCGACATCGAAGCCGGGTATTTCGCATCTATTTTTGGCAGCAAAATATGAGCAACCATAATCGCATCCGCCTGATGCTTAATCGCATTTGCAAACGGGATCAACTCAAGCTTTCGCAAGCGAGCGAGGTCATTTTGAACAACGGGTAAGCCAATATGTGAATCAACAGCCGTATCCCCATGTCCCGGAAAATGCTTCACAACCGGAACAACCTTCATCTCTTGTATGCCATTCATCATGGGAATTCCGAAGCTACTCACGAGCGCTGCATTCGCGCCAAAAGATCGATCACCAATAACCGGGTTCTTAGGGTTGCTGTTGATGTCCAAATCAGGCGCAAAATCCATATTAAGCCCATAGGCATTCAACTCTTTCCCCAGCAACTGACCAATACTATGAGCTAACTCGGTTTTACCCGATTTTCCAATGGACTGACTCGTAGGTGTTTTCGTAATTTCATCGGGCAAACGCGTAACCCTGCCGCCTTCTTCATCAACACCAAGCCATAGTGGAAGCTTGTTTACCGTATTCGACTTTTTCAGATCATTGACAAGGCTCACTAATTGATTCGTATCTTTCACATTCGGCTTATACAGAATAATTCCGCCTATATGATAGGTTGCAATCAGTTTCCGAGACTCTTCATTAATACTGTAATCATCGATTCCCGCGATTATCAGTTGTCCTAGCTTCTCATCCAGTGTCATCTTTGGAAAATCCACCGATGCTACAGGGGTTGGTGAAGGCGTAGGAGCGATCGATGGGATAGGTGTAGCGCTTGGTACTACTGTTGGCGAGACCGTTGCAGGCGGTATACTCGGTACGGGAGATCCACTTGGCTGAGCTTCATGACGTGCCGCACAACCCGTTAGAAGGAGCATTAATCCTCCAACTGTACCCACTCTCCGCATAATTTGGGATAAATCTCGTTTCATGTTGTCACCTGCCTTTACTTTCACAGTCAATATATAAAGTAGACGCACATTGCAGTGAAATCGTTGAATTGCCGCTTCAATCGCTGCGAAGTCCTTTCAAAAAACAATGAAACAGCACATAAATCCCATATGCCCCTAAATACCCACCTGTGAATAGAAATAGCTTGTTTGTAAAAACAACATGGATGTTCGTCATGAAAACCGTATCATCCCGAACAATCTGATACACATTCATCGAACTAATTGCACCAAATATATACGCACATAGAACCGCTGCCCCTGCAAATACATGTTTAAAGGATTGAAGTAACCATGCACTAGCAAGCATGACTAGCGGAATCAGAATAACAAAAATTACGATTATTATCGACATTGTCGCGTTCACCTCTTCAACAGCATTGACGAATTTGCTGTCGAAAATACAGAAACTTGCTCGGCTAGTCCCAAGGAATTGAACAATAGGCAATTGATTCTTTTACCTTTCTGTGGCAAGATTAGCGAAGAACCGATAATAGGATACTATGTGCTGAGGCCAGAGTCCTTCCTAACCAACGAATGAACAGGAGTTTATGATCTATGTCTAAGCCTTTTTTCCGATTACTGACCGAGTTGTCTTCACGCAAATGGGTCTCACAACTAACAGGTGCCCTTGCTCGTTCCAAAATAAGCCGACTCTTTATCCCTCGTTTTGCCCAAACTTATGGTATCCGCATTGAAGATGCTGAAAAGCATATCAAGGAGTATAAATCCCTGAATGATTTCTTCACTCGCAGATTGAAGCCTGGCTTGCGCCCGATTCACGAAGACACAACACGAGTTGTAAGTCCGGTCGATGCCATGATTACAGGTATTGGTGATATCAAAGAAGGCTTGATCGTCAATGTCAAAGGTCAAGACTATACGATCGACGAGTTGCTTAACCGCTCACCGCGCACAGTAAATTACAATAACGGCTTTTATTTCGTTCTATATCTGAGTCCAACTGATTATCACCGAATTCACTCTCCAATTTCGGGGGATATCTTGGAGAAAGAGCATGTCCTTGGGAAGGTGTATCCCGTTAATGAATTCGGACTGCGTCATATGAAACGTGTACTTAGCCGCAACGAGCGATTGATTACATTCATTCAACATGCAACTGGAGAAGTAGCCGTTGTCAAAGTCGGCGCACTCAATGTGAGCTCCATCCAATATGTAACACCACTTCCAAAAACACTTGAACGCGGTCAAGAGCTCGCCTATTTCGAGTTTGGCTCTACGGTCGTTCTGTTATTTGAAGATGGAATGTTCGAAGCACGTCCTGATCTAAAGCTTGGCTCTAAAGTGAAAATGGGCGAAGATCTCGGACGTTTCTTAGACACCTAGTCGGGAATCAGAACCTGAGAGGAGAAACCATGGCATCCATTTCAACATCATCTCCTAAACATAGCTCAACAAGCATGCAAGGAACGGGAGATATCAAACCTACTGTTTATCGGATTTTATTCGCGATTGGGCTTGTTCATTTGCTCAACGATTCCATTCAATCCGTGATTCCAGCTATTTTCCCCATTCTGAAAGATGAAATGGGACTCAGCTACGCGCAAGTCGGCTGGGTGCAATTCGCAATCAACTTTACAGCATCCATTATGCAGCCTGTCGTTGGACTCTACACGGATCGTAAGCCATCTCCATACATGCTGCCAATTGGGATGACATCGACCTTGATCGGCATGCTGCTGCTAGCATTTGCTCATTCGTATTGGGTAGTTCTTTTGTCTGTCTGTTTTGTCGGACTTGGCTCGGCCGCCTTCCATCCAGAAGGCTCACGTGTTTCGCATATGGCTGCCGGTAACCGCAAAGGTCTGGCCCAATCGATCTTCCAAGTCGGCGGTAATGCTGGTCAGTCATTGGCTCCCATTATGACCAAATGGATCTTCATTCCGCTAGGATTGTTCGGATCGATCTGGTTTACGGGTGTCGCGGCTATCGCGATCGCTGTGCAATTGTACATAGCTCGTTGGTACAAAGTTGTCCTTCAAGACGCACCTGTAAAAGCTAAAACCGTCGTAAAACGTGTTGTTAGTCCGCAGCGGCGCAAGCAAGTCATGTTTGCAATCAGTGTACTGATATTCCTAGTGTTTGTCCGTTCATGGTATGGCGCGGCAATGAGCGGCTATTTTGCCTTTTTCCTGCAAGATAAATATGGCATTTCCATTGACCGTGCGCAGAATTTCATTTTCTTATTCCTGGCGGCTGGGGCCGTTGGTACTTTCTTCGGCGGACCGATTGCGGATCGCTTCGGTAAACGTAATGTCATTTTCTTTTCCATGTTAGGATCAGCACCTTTCGCCTTATTGTTACCGCATGTGTCCGTCGGTTGGGCGTACGTGTTGCTCGTTATTATCGGTGTTATTCTCTTAGCTAGCTTCTCTGTTACCGTCGTATATGCTCAAATGCTTTTCCCTGGCAAAGTTGGGACTGTATCAGGTCTTATCACGGGTCTAGCCTTCGGTCTAGGAGGTATCGGAAGCGTCGTACTCGGTAACCTTTGTGATACGATCGGAACATCCCGAGTCATGGAACTATGCGCATTTCTCCCTCTACTAGGCATACTTACTTTCTTGCTTCCTACCGATCGTAAGTTGAAGGAATGGACAGAAGAACAAGCCTAAAATATAAAAAGCAGTTCGGCACGCTGGATCAGCGTTGTACCGAACTGCTTTTTTCGATTAATCGTGATGTGCTTCGTTGACTTCGCGTTGGCTGCGACGACGCGCAACACCTGATTCAAAAGCCGCTTCCATAACAGCTTCTCTAACTTTCTCCACCACCGCGTGATTGAACACGCTGGGAATAATGTAATACTCGTTCAGCTCGTCCTCATTTACGACAGCAGCAATCGCTTTGGCTGCAGCAAGCTTCATCTCTTGCGTGATCTTGGATGCTCGGCAATCTAACACGCCGCGGAAAATACCAGGGAAACAAAGTACATTGTTAATTTGATTCGGATAATCTGAGCGTCCTGTCGCCATTACGCGAACATAAGGCTCCGCTTCTTCTGGCGTGATTTCCGGTGTGGGATTTGCCATTGCGAAAACAATCGGGTCAGTCGCCATACGCTTCACATCATCTTGCTTCAGCACGCCCGGACCTGAAAGACCGATGAAAATATCTGCACCTGAGATGACATCAGATAAAGTACCACGTTCTAGCCCAGGATTCGTATTTTCTGCGTACCACTCCCAAGCCTTGTTCGTGAACTCATCGCCTCGCACAATAGCCCCTTGACGATCCACTCCAATGACATTGGTGACACCTGCTGAGATTAGCATTTTGGTACAAGCAATACCTGCAGCCCCGATACCCGTTATAACTACTTTACATGACTCCAGTTGCTTTCCTACCAACTTAACTGCATTTAGCAGTCCAGCTAGAATGACAACTGCAGTACCGTGCTGATCATCATGAAACACGGGAATATCAAGCTCATTAATTAAACGTTCTTCAATTTCAAAACAACGCGGTGAAGAAATATCCTCCAAATTAATTCCGCCAAACCCTGGCGCAATCGCCTTCACGGTACGAATAATTTCTTCGGTATCTTGGGTATCCAAACAAATCGGGAACGCATCTACGCCTGCCATTTGTTTAAATAGCATCGCTTTCCCTTCCATTACGGGCATTGCCGCTTCAGGTCCAATATTCCCTAGTCCCAGTACGGCTGAACCATCGGACACAACAGCAACGGTATTCCTTTTAATCGTCAATGAATGTGCCTTGCTCGGGTCTTCATGAATCGCCATACAAACCCTGGCAACTCCTGGTGTATATACGCGGGATAAATCGTCCCGGTTCTTAATTGGTACTTTGGGGGTGACTTCGATTTTTCCACCCAAGTGAAGCAGGAAGGTCTGATCAGACACGTTAATGATGCGGACACCTGGAATAACCTTTAGTGCTTTCGTTATCGTTTCCGTATGCTCGGGATCACTTACTTTGACTGTAATATCACGTGTAGTCGTCGTTTTGCTAGCTCTCGTGACGTCAATCGCCACAATATCGCCGCCTGCATCACCAATGGCTGTTGCAATTCGTCCAAAGGTTACGAGTTCTTTATGTATTTCCAGTCGCACGATGACACTTGTGCCCCCACCATTTAATCCAGCCATGAAAGGATCACTCCTACGATTTGTAATTTAATTGAACACATGTTAGATGATAACATACAACTTATTGCAAACAAAGTTATTGCCCAAAAGACTTATCTTGCACAGTGATAGAGACTTTTTATGATAGGCGAGAAGGGATTTGGTAAAGTACGACATAGATAGGACATAAAAAGTTAAGAAAAGCCTACAGAGATGGAGCCTAAAGAACAAAGAAAAACCCACATCTATAGAGCGAATGAATCAGGAGAATCCTACAGAGATGGGCATAAAGAGCAAACAAAAACCCACACCTATAGAGCGAATGAATCAGGAGAATCCTTCAGAGATGGAGTTGAGCAAGGTGATGCCTTGCTTAATCTCAGCCTCTGTTAGATGGGCGAATCCGAAGCAGACTCCCGCTCTGTCTGGCGGGAGCGCGTAGTTGCCGGCGTCCGTCCAGGTCACGCCGGCTGCCCGACATGCGGCTGCATATGCGGAATAGGTGCGCAGGTCCCCGCGCCACCACCCGAACAGATGCAGCCCGCTATCGCTGTCCACCCACTCGAAGAGGGTGGACAACTGCTCCTGCAGCAGCGCCTGCAGGAGCAAGAACTTGCTCGCGTATACCCGCCGCATGCGGCGCAGGTGTCGCTCGTAGCCGCCGCTCGCCATGAACGCTGCGAGCGAGCGCTGTTCGAGCAGCCCCGTTGGGTGCGGCTCGTATAGCCGCTTCGCGGCTACAAATGCGTCGTGCAACGCCTCCGGCAGCACGACATAGCCGATGCGCAGGTCCTGCAGCATCGTTTTGGAAAAGGTGCCGATGTAGACCACTCGGCCCTCTTGGTCCAGCACCTTGAGCGGCTCAATGGGCCGCCCGCGGTGCCTGAACTCGCTGTCATAGTCGTCTTCGACGATGACAGCGCCTTGCTCTGCCGCCCAGCGCAGCAGGAGCTGGCGGCGCTCCAGGCCCAGCACCGCCCCCGTAGGGAATTGGCGGCTGGGCGTCACGAACAGCAGCCGCGCGTTCCACGGCTGCGGAATGAGCCCGTGCTCGTCCACTGGCGCGTGGACGGGCACACCGCCAGCCGCCAGCACAGCGCGGCTGGCGCCTTGATACCCGGGGCGCTCCAGCACCACGGGATCGCCTGGGTTTACGAGCAGTTGGGTCAGCAGGGCTATCGCCTGCATCGACCCATTGACGATCACGATGCGTTCCGGAAGCGCATCGATGCCTCGCATCCGCCGTAGGTGCACTGCGATCGCTTCGCGAAGCGCGTAGTGTCCCTCGGCGATGTGGGCATCCGCTTGCGGCGACTCCGTCATCTGCCGCACCTGCTCGTACATGCCGCGGTTCCATTGTTCCCGCGGGAACTGTTCCATCTGCGGACGTGCCACCACGAACGCAATCTCTCTTCCATTTGGCAAACCTACTAGTTCTCGCTCTTTCCTCTGCTCTTTAACGTCTTCAGCATTTCCATCTAGCTCCCCCTGCACACTTGCCAGATCAGCCTTACCCTCTTTCCCACGCCCCCCAGCATCCACACCTTCGCTCACTCGGACACCCCAAGCTGACAATTCTATATGCTTCCCCACCTTAGCCTCATACATCACATGACCGGCCGCATAGACGACGAAAGTGCCTCTTCCAACATCTGCCTGCAAATATCCTTCTGCGATCAGCATATCGTACACTTGATTTACCGTTCCCCTAGAAATACCCAGTTGATCAGCTAAGTCCCGGCTTGAGGGCAATTTGGTATTCTGCTTCAATTTATTTCCCACGATTTCATCACGAAGAGCATGATACAAAGCACCGTATTTACTAGAATATCGTGTATAGTACGCTTGAAACGGCACATAAAATGCCATACAACCACTTCTTTTCTTTTTAAAATGGTACATATAAATTGAGTCATATTGGTACTTATTATGAATCCAATCATACAGTATGCTTACTACAATCACATTAAAATCATTCACGAGTAAGGAGAAATCAAACTATGAATCTGCAACCCCCAACCCTAGAAGGAACACGTGTCACCTTGCTTCCTATGCATGAGTCACATATTTCTGGCCTGATTAAGGCTGCCAATGACCCTGCCATTTACTCATTTATGACACCCTTGCTTAATCCAGCTGAAGTTCACAAATTTGTCTACCAAGCGCTTAACGAGCAGGAAGCTGGACAAGGAATCCCATTCAGCGTTTATGATAGAGCTACTGATACGATCGTTGGCAGTACACGACTCTTTGATATTTCCATTCCTCATCGGAATTTAGAGATTGGGCATACTTGGTACAATTCGAGTGTTTGGAGAACTCGTGTGAATACAGAAAGTAAATATTTATTGCTTCGATATTGTTTTGAATCTTTGAATCTTCTGCGTGTTCAGCTCAAAACAGACCTTCGCAACGAACGCTCCCAAGCAGCCATTGCCCGTTTAGGAGCCCAGAAAGAAGGTATACTTCGCCAACATCGTGTGCTTCATGACGGGTATGTACGAGATACAGTTATGTTCAGCATCCTCGACAAAGAGTGGCCGCAAGTTAAGCAACGACTAGAGAGCTTTTTAATTAATTAAACCTAGGAGCAAGTGACTGGAATGCGTTCATCCATGGCACTTGCTTCTTTTGATATCAATTCGCAGAAAATTTGTTTAGCGCAGTGACGTGCAGGTGTGAAAGTGATATAATAACTGGGAAAAAATGAATCGCTCATTGGAAGGAATGACCCAATCTTATGAATCCTTTGGCAAGTCAGTTAAACGAGACCCTGCAACGTGAAAATTCTCACGTACATGACATGCTTTCCGCATTAGGTAAATCGATTTACTTCCCGAAAGAAGGCATTCTCAGCCAATCGGCTGAAGCGAAGGCCAAAGCCAAGAAATTCAATGCTACCATCGGTATTGCGATCGAAAATGGTCAACCAATGCATCTGAAGGTCATTCAAGATACACTCTCCACTTATAATCCTAAAGATATATATGAATACGCTCCACCGGCTGGTAAGCCTGAGCTTCGTACTGCTTGGCGCAAAAAAATGCTCGAAGAAAATCCGGGCATTGGCAGCAAGCTTATCGGGAACCCGATTGTAACGAATGCTTTGACGCATGGTTTAAGTATCGCTGCTGATCTTTTTGCAGATGTCGGTGATGCCGTTATCATTCCAGATAAAAACTGGGAAAATTACGAGCTTACTTTCGAGATTCGCCGCGGCGCTCAAATCGTCAACTACCCGCTCTATAACGAACACGAGAGATTTAATTCCGAAGGCTTGCGTGAAGCACTTCTTGCTCAGAAGTCCAAAGGCAAAGCGATCGTCGTGCTGAACTTCCCGAACAATCCAACTGGCTACACGCCTGATGTGGAAGATGGCAATGCCATTACGGCCGCGATCAAAGAAGCTGCTGAAGCTGGAATTAACGTCGTTGTGCTAACTGACGATGCTTATTTCGGTCTTTTCTTTGAAAATTCATTGCATGAATCCTTGTTCGGTCAATTGGCTGACCTACATCCGCGTGTGCTTGCAGTCAAAATCGACGGAGCAACTAAAGAAGAATACGTTTGGGGCTTCCGTGTAGGCTTCATTACGTATGCAGGTCAAAGCGATGCCCTTCTTAGTGCACTCGAACAAAAAACAATGGGGATTATCCGTGCAACCATTTCCAGTGGACCGCATCCGTCCCAAACGTTCGTGCTTCACGCCTTGAACTCACCAGAATTCAATGCTCAGAAGCAAGAGAAATACGAAATCATGAAAGGTCGCGCGAACCGCACGAAATCCATTTTGGACAGCGGCAAGTTCGACGATGCTTGGGGCTACTACCCTTTCAACTCCGGCTATTTCATGTGCTTGAAACTCAAAACTGTTGATGCAGAAGCATTGCGCGTACATTTGTTGAATCAGCATGGCGTAGGAACAATCGCGCTTGGTGAAACCGATCTTCGTGTAGCCTTCTCTTGCATCGAAGAGGGCAATTTGGAAGAGTTGTTCAATATCATCTATCAAAGCGTTAAAGAAATAGAGACCGTTGCCGCTAGCAAATAAGCTGGCAACGTAAAAAAGAGGTGTCCCAGTAGCCATGTAGGTGGCGGGGACCCTCTTTTTTTGCGATTTATTGGAGCTAGCAGAAGTCAGTATGGTGAATACAACAGTGAAAGGTGCAAAAAGGCATCCTATTTCTTCGAATGATTATCTTCTTTTGAAATGCGTGCGAAAGTGCAACTATTTCCGGCGGCAAAGCTCGTTTTGACATCTATCGGTCCTAAAGGGTGCCTTTTTGCACTTATTCATCTACATTTACCTATTTTCACCAAAAATAAGTGCCTCTTTGCATTTTTGAGCATCTATGAACTTTGTGAATCTTTGACCATGTATACATATTGAAAATTACGTCTTCCCACTCCGAGTGGAAGTTATATACGACAAATCATATTCAGATTATCCCCTAGACTCTTGAAGTAGATGTCACTGTCATCCCATGCCCGTCGAACATTGCGGAGGTGGAGCTACTACAAAGATTGAACTGCTGCGTACATATCGCCCCTGTCCTACCTTCACCTCAATATCATCGAACTCCTCAACAAGTCCGCCTCCAACCATTTTACCATCCATCAAAACCATGATGTAAGTTCCAAACAACATCGCATTCGTAAAATCAGCATCCCGATGTATGATACTCATAGGCCCCCCCAAGTAAATAACTTCCTTATTAATTCTATTTATACGCCACTATACCTTTTCCAGCGTAATCGTTTCTGAATAGTCATCCTTATTTTGGATATTATAATTACCATTCTATCTGTTAAGCACATCCTACGAGTAGGAGGGAGACACTTTGACTGAACATGGAAAAATATCAGCTGGTCAAGCGGCTGCACTCCTCTACTTGAGCATCATTTCAACTGCGCTGCTATACTTGCCCAATATTACGGCCAAATCAGCAGGCAATGATTTATGGCTATCACCAATCATTGGTTCGATAGCGGGATTTCTTTTGGTATTTATCACCTGTAAATTAGCAAAAAAGTATCCAAATCAAACTTTTATGCAATACCTACCAGCAATTATTGGATCTTTACCTGCTAAAATCTTAGGATTCTTGTACATTATCTCGTTGTTAAACATGAGTGGCGCGGTTCTGAGATCTTATACCGAATTAATGCTCAACGCCTTTCTTCGGATGACACCTAAGGGCGTCATCATTTACTCCATGCTTATCATTTGCGCTTATGCCGTACGAAGTGGGTTAGAAATAATAGGGAGAGCAGCTCAGCTATTCATGCCTGTTGTTATTATCTCACTTATTTTCATCGTAGCTTTGCTTTGGAAGGATTATAACGTAATGGACATGCTGCCCATCCTTGAGAACGGTTTGTTGCCGGCTATTAAGGGTTCCATTCATTCCATGACATGGATTTCTGAATTCTTCTTCATGAGTTTCTTGATCCCTTATATATATGATGTCGATTCCATCAGCAAGTGGTCAACTCGTTCCGTCATCTGGGTTGTAGCTACGATGTCCGGCATGAATTTATTTGTATTATGGCTCCTAGGGTCGAGCTTGGAAACGTTTCTTTACCCCATTTTAGCTGCGGCAAGATATGTTAGTGTGGCGGATTTCCTCGAAAACATTGAATCTCTTATTGTCATCATTTGGGTCATCGGTTTGTTTATCAAAATTTCTTTGTTTTATTATGTTACCGTTATGGCCATTACGAATTGGCTCCGATTACAGAATTACCGGGCAATCGTGCTTCCAACAGGCTTGTTAATTGCGCTCTTCTCGTTATGGGGGATTCCGAATCTACCATCCTTAGTATCTAGGAGCAGCGGTGGCGGAGACTTCAATGATCTTTTTTTCCGACTAGTTTGCCCCGGCATTCTTTTAATCCTTGCCGCTATTCGATCGATTCCCACTAAAAAAGGAGGCATGGGTACCAATGACCGATTATTCGAACATAAGGATCCTGCCCACCCTAACGGATAGTCTACATTGCCTTCATACCATTTACGATCGCTGCTATGATATTGTTTTCCATGAATTCCGAATTGGTGAAGAACTTGATGCCTGTATTGTATATTTACATGGACTTGCGGATTCGCAGTTAGTGGATCAACAACTACTTGTCCCCTTATCCGTTTCAAATATTTGGATTTCTACCGCTGAAGCGATTCAAGAGGAACTCAAACTTTCCGACATTCAATATTTTTCTACCTATGCAGAAATCATTTCCGCTGTCTCCATGGGGGCTGCCATTCTCGTTATAGACGGTGAAGATCGCGCTTTAGGTATCTCCTGTCAAAAATGGGAGACTCGAAATATCGAAGAACCCAGTTCGGAGACTGTAGTTCGTGGACCTAGAGAAGGTTTCGTCGAATCAATTTCGGTTAATACGTCCATGCTCAGACGAAAGCTTCGAAATCCGGATTTAAAGCTTGAAGCCACCTCGATTGGCAAGTATTCGCAGACTGAAATAGTAATAGCTTATATCGAAGGCATTATTCGACCAAGTCTCGTAAGTGAGATGATGACTCGTCTTAAGTCAATCCAGATTGACGGTATATTGGAAAGTTCTTATATTGAAGAATTAATTGAGGATAACCCACTTTCTCCTTTTCCTCAACTGCTTTCGACTGAACGTCCGGACATTGTCTGCGCCTCCTTACTGGAAGGGCGTATTGCTGTTCTTGTTGCTGGAACGCCTTTTGTTTTAATAGCTCCTGGTACGCTAGCGGTGTTCTTGCAATCACCAGAAGACTATTATCAACGCTTTTATGTGGCATCAGCAATACGGATGCTTCGTTACATTTTTATTGGCATTGCCTTGTTAGCTCCATCCATTTATATTGCCGTCGTTTCCTACCACCAGGAAATGATTCCCACAAAGCTACTGCTTTCTATGGCAAAGTCCAGAGAGGATATTCCGTTTCCAGCACTTGTTGAAGCCCTTTTGATGGAAGTCACCTTTGAGGCCCTTCGCGAAGCAGGCATCCGTCTGCCGAAGCAGGTCGGGGCAGCGGTAAGTATTGTTGGTGCTCTTGTAATTGGTCAAGCAGCTATAGCCTCAGGTCTCGTATCAGCTCCGATGGTCATGGTTGTGGCAATAACCGGTATTGCCTCATTTATGGTTCCTCACTATGGCGCGGGTACAGCTATCCGTCTCATGCGCTTTCCTATCATGATTACCGCTGGGATCTTAGGATTATTAGGCGTCATTCTGAGTATCCTTGCTATTATCATTCATTTGCTCGGACTTCGTTCATTCGGTGTCCCCTATTTGACACCCATATCTCCTGTACAGCCCTACGCTTTGCTTGATTTGATCATACGCGCACCCAGATGGTTATTTAACCGAAGGCCTCGCATTGCGTCTCCCCTTAACAGACACCGTCAATCGCCAGCCATGAAACCCGGTGTTCAAGGGCAATCAGCACATAAGGACGATGAATAAGCTATGAAAACATATCTGAGATTAGGTCTCCTCTGTTTAACTTTGGTATGTTTGACTGGCTGCTGGGATCGAATGGAAGTCAATGATCTTGGTATCATTACAGCTATTGGCGTAGATAAAAATCAAGATAACGAGGGTGTCGTTGTATCCGTTCAAGTCTTCGTACCGAGCTCGAATAACACAAGCATAGGCGGTATGGAAGGGAATAAAGCCAAAAGCCCTGTGAGCATCGTAGTTTCCGCGGCAGGTGTGAATATGTCGGATGCCAATCAAAGATTACAAGAAAAACTATCCCGCAAATTATTTTGGGGGCATGCCAGTACGATTGTTTTTGGAGAAGAATTAGCGCGATACAGCTTAGAAGATCCACTTGCATTTCTCCGCCGCCATCCCGGCCCAAGGGGAAGATCTCTTATCTTTGTCTGTCAAGGAAATGCTGTAGATATGCTAAGTGCAAATCCAGTCCTCGAGAGAGATACGTCAGAGGAGCTGCGTGAAATGTCCAATCTGCACACGGGATTATACGTAACGTTGTTAAAACTGCATAATTTACTTGAATCTGATTCCAAGTCCTATGCCCTTCCTTATACCAAAATGTACACTTCCCAGAAACAAAAGAACAAAGCCATCTATGTTTACGGCTCAGCTTTGCTTAAAAAAAATCAAATGGTCGGACTTCTGGATGACTCTTCGACGAGAGGTTTCATGTGGTTGACCAATACTATTAAATCAGCTCTAATCACTGTCGATTTTAATCAAAATCAGGGAAAAGTGTCTGTTGATGTGTTTCATAGTCACTCAAGCATTGAACCTTTCATTGAAGGGGAGAACTTGTCTGTGAAAGTGAAAACGCTTATAGAGTGCAACGTTGTTGAAAACACAACAAAGTTAAATATGCTGGAAGAAAAAAGCGCTAACATCGTGGAGAGCAAAATCGCCAAAATATTGGAAGAACGCATTTTATCCGTCGTCACACAATCTCAAAACGAATTTCACGTGGATGCACTCGGTTTCGCGACAGCATTTCACAGGAAATATCCTCAACAGTGGAAAATATTAGGTCCGAAATGGGACACATTGTTCCCACAAATTATTGTTAGTGTTGAAACGGATATTAACTTAGAACGGACTGGATTTATTGAGGATCCGATTAGTAAAAAAATGGGGAGCAAGGAGGAGTAGTTATAAAAATAGTGACGATCTTTTGTACGACTCTCCTTGCTCTATTTATTCTTCTCATTGAGTGGCCTCTTCACAAAAAATCTCCGATGCGAGAACGAGTTGCACTCGTCAGCCTTACCATTATTGGTTGGCTACTTTTGATTACTGTGTGTCTATTTCCGAATATGCCAGGAACTACGCAACTTATTGAGATTGTGTTTAAACCTTTTGCTACGCTGCTAAAATGAAACCCTTTTGCTTTACATCTGTTCGTTTCTATCACGTTGGATCTTCAACGGTGCCGTCTGCAGCCACCTAACTGCTGGCAAAATAAGAATTGCCACAAGAGCTAAAACGCCGATTGCTACCATCCTATGCCCTAACAAGAGTTGAACAATCAAGGAAAGTACAATTCCCCCTAAATTGCCAAATAGCAGTAATAAGCCTGTGACAGCACCAACTGACTGCGGATCAGATTTAGCCTCTGCCAGTGAGAGCATCACAGGCAAATCGGCTAGTAGAAGGAAACCGCACAACGCCAGCAAGCTGATGAACATCCATTGTGGCATGCCGACTGCAAGACCGATCAGAAGTAGCACGCTCGCCGCGAGTGAAAAGCGTACAACCACTCGCGCACGCTGACCGCGCAGCGCCCAGCGTGGCACAAGTGCAGCTCCGACAATACCTGCCGCCGTCATAACACCGATACCAATGCCGACTTGCTGGGCATTGAAGCCGATCGCGCTGGCCAGCACTTCGAGCCATGTCGCCAGCGTAATGAAAATACCAAAGCCTGCGAACAATAGCAGGCTGAACAATCTTACCCAACGCTGCGACCATAGGGTCGCAATCGCGCTTAACCCGAACCCACTGCTCGTTTCAGCAGCCTCATCAACCTCAAACACTGGCGCTTGTCTTAACGCCACATACATCGCCACGGCAGCAAAAACACTCATGGCGCCTTGTGTCCACAGAACAGCTGACATCCCCTGCCATGCCAGTAGAAAAGGAACGGTGACGGTCGAGACAAGGATACCCACGAACAAACTGGCCGTGCCAGCGGCAATGGCATTGGCTCGTTGCTCTGGACGTACATAGAGCACGGCTAATTTGTTCACGGCATTGAGTACAAGCGGCTGGCCAATGGAGATCACGATCTGTCCAATGAGCGCATATTCATAACCAGGCAGTATTCGAACAAGCGCTCCCATCGCAGTCAATGCACCACCAATGAGCAGCGATCCACGAAACCAACGATCAGCAGCCATACCAAATGGGATGGACAGCAGTACATAGACAAGAGGAAATACGAGCGATAACCAGCCAACAGCATCGACAGAAACATGCCACTCGCTGGAAGCCGCTGTCGTAATGGGCGTAAATGTAACCCATAGCAGCTGAGTCACTGCCGCTAATAAGGCATAAGCAAAGACGACCGACCAGCGAGAGCGAGTTGCATTTGCATTTTCGTTTGCATTTGCTCTTTCGCTTGCACTTGCTCCTGTAATTGGCTCCATCATCCAGACACCTCCCCCTTTTTCTTGTCAACCTTACCCCGTCACGCCAAAAATCTTTTCCAGATACCCATTCAGCATAATCCCATCCGGGTCCAACTTTTCTCTCATAAGGCAGAATTCCTGCCACATCGGATACCTATCGTTTAGCTTATCTGCGTTTAGTGAATGTATTTTGCCCCAATGCGGCCTGCCGCCGTGTTTCAGGAAAATTTCCTCCATCGCCCCAAAATAGTCCTCATGCGGCATCCCTTTATACATATGAATGGCGATGTACGAAGAATCCCGTCCGAACGCTGGACTCAACCAGATATCGTCCCCTTTCGCAAAACGGCACTCGATCGGAAAATGAACATTGTATTTGTCCTTCTCCATCTTCTCGCGCATTTCTTCAATGACGGTGGGCATGGCTTCTGCTGGGAGATTGTATTCCATCTCATTAAAACGAACGAGTCTTTGCGTCGCGAACAGGCGATGACTATAGTCCACTTTGCTTCCCACGGGCACTTGCGATGCAGATAATCGACTTATCATCCGACTAAGCTTCGGGACCTTTCGGCATAATTCAGACAGCAGACCGAATACCGTATTTTCCAGTAGGACATCCCCCATATAATCACGAACCTTGCGGCTCGTCACCGCATGATCTGTCGGATTCATGAATTTCAACTGACACGGATCCGCATAGGGAAACCAATAAAATTCAAAATGCCGATGCCCGCTCGCGATATCGGGCAGCTCTTCCAAGCATTGCTTCAGCGGCATGCGCTTGCTTTCATACTTCATTTTGTAAGCGGGTTGAAGCCTGAGCGTCACTTGTACAATAATCCCCAACGCGCCAAGGGATACCTGCATCCCTTTAAATAAATCAGGGTGAGTCACAGGTGTACATGTAAGTACCTCCCCTGCGCCAGTCACCATCGTCAGTCCCACGACTTGCGTAGCGATGTTGCCGAACTGCTGACCAGTGCCATGTGTCCCCGTGCTGATTGCCCCCGCGATGGATTGAACATCGATGTCGCCGAGATTTTCCTGTGCCAACCCTTGAGCGAACAACAGCTCCCCAAGCAACTTGAGCTTCGTGCCTGCCCATACTGTTGCGGTCCGCTGCTCAGCGTCTACCTCAATTAAGCCTTGCATGCGGTCCAGGGTGATAAGCACATCATCCGATGCCGCTATTGGCGTAAAAGAATGCCCCGTACCGACAACACGCAGCCTACGTCCTTCTCGTCTGCAAAGTCGAACTGCATCGACCACCGCTTCAATGGAGTCTGGATAAAGCACTGTCTGCGGTGTTGCCTGAACGATACCCGACCAATTGGCCCATGTCCCTGATTTGCCCATCATAGAAAACACGCCCCCATACCGCGATATGTTGGATATGTAGATACAATACTGCCCTGCGAAACAGCATATAGCGTAAGGAAACGCTCACATAGCTCTCCTGCCTTCGCGTGTCGGAAAAAGACCGGATCCCCCAGCTCCAACTGGACTTCACCCCGCAAGCGCATTGGGGTTTGTACTTCGCCTGCACCCTCCAAGGGAAATAGCTCCAAACCTTCCGGCAAATACGGTTTAGGCCGTTTGTCTAAACCGGTCGGCCCTGAGGCCGTATAACCGCCGCCCATACAGGTCACGATATTCGGCTGTGGACGTCGCACCACCTCAACCGCATACCCAGCGGCAGGCTTATAACGAAACGACTTGTAGTTGTCGAACAAGCCAGGGGAGTAAAACCCGGATCCTGCAGTGATCTCTGTCACCGATGCCTCTGCCCGCGAACTGTCCATGCTGCCCGTTCCGCCCGCATTGACGAAACGAAGCGTAGCTCCCATTGCTTCAAGCTCACGCACCACTTTCTCTCTCCACTGCGCGGCTTTACGAATGGAAGATTTTTTCAACCTGCGGATTAGTACGTTTTTCACAGCTTGCCCTGGCACATTATCGCCAACACCGGCAATCTGCGCCTCGTATCCCATAATACCGTCAAGCCTCAGCCAACTCTCTCCAACGATCCGTTCAGCCACAGGCTGAACCTGCTCCCATCGGGTCAACGGAGATCGCCACACACCAAAGTGCAGACCTGGAAAATCAGTCGACATATCGATGTCGATACACACGGGCACAATAACCTTTTTTGCCGTCGCGAGCCGCCCTATGTGTTCAACATGCTCGATACAATCGACCATGAACGTTATCGTTTTGCCTTCACCTATTAGTGAAATCACATCGTTCAGCGCCTCAGCGTGCCACTGCGGATAGCCTAACAACAGATCATCGAACCCTTGTCTCGCTAGAAAAGCAGCCTCCTTCGCCGTATAGCACATAATCCCCTGATACACATCATCCGCTGCCAAAATACGGCGAAGCACATCCGGACAGCGAATTGACTTACTCGCGACCCGAATCTTCTTCCCCCCGGCTTCCTGCGCAATGGCCTTAATATTCGCATCCAGTAAATCCAAATCTACGAATGCGAATGGCTTCGGTACATCCTTGAAAATCTGTTTATAGTACTCGTAGGATCCTATCATGAGACTTACCTCTTCCTAGTGAGCCGTAATTAAGGCTTAGTCAGCCTACGAATGATTTTCAACCCGATTTTGCTAGACGGATATCGAAAAGGAATATCGAATCTCGTCGTCTGCTTTAATATACTTTTCATATGTGAAAATATGTGGAAACTCATCTCGCCATGATAGCTGCCCATCCCGCTCTCGCCAACTCCACCGACAGGCAAATGCGTTGATCCAAAATGCATCAGTGTATCATTGACACAACCGCCGCCGAAAGAAATGTGTTCGAGCGTGGCATCCTGCACCTTTTTATCCTCAGAAAAAACATACAGTGCCAGCGGCTTCGGCCTAGCTTGGATTAAGCCTACTACTTCATCTAGATTGTCATAGGTTAGAACAGGAAGAATAGGTCCGAATATCTCCTCCTGCATGACCGGCATATCCCATGTGATCGCTTCAAGCACAGTCGGCTCAATCTGTCGTGTCAGGTCATTAGAACCGCCACCGATAGCGACCTTTCCATCCTTCAAAAAGTGACGCAACCGCTCGTAATGACGCTGAGAAATGATTTTGCCGTACTCGGGGCTTAGGAGCGGCTTGTCGCCATAAAAGGATTGGATAGCCTCTTGCAAATAGGCCAGCAGATTATCTTTCACGCTCCGATGCACAAGCAGATAGTCTGGGGCAACACACGTCTGTCCCGCATTCGAGAACTTCCCGAAAGCGATACGCTGTGCGGCCAGCTTTAATTGCGCATCATGATGCACGATGCAGGGGCTCTTTCCACCGAGCTCTAACGTGACTCGCGTTAGGTGCTTCGCTGCCGCCTTCATGACCACTTTCCCGACGGCTACGCTGCCCGTAAAAAAGATTTTGTCAAACGGCTGCTCCAGCAACAGAGTACTTTCTTCCACGCCTCCTTCTACAACCGTAATATATTGCGGTTCGAAGGCAGCACGTAATATGGAGGTCATCACAGCAGATACTGCTGGTGCTAGCTCGGACGGCTTTAACACAACCGTATTGCCAGCTGCAATCGCTCCCACTAACGGATCAAATGCCAGCATAAACGGATAATTCCACGGTGCAATGATAAGTGCCGCGCCCAGTGGTTCTGGGATCATGTAGCTGCGACTCCCCGAATGTGTCATCGGAGTTTTCACTTTTTTCGGCTTCATCCAACGTTTCAGATGCTTGATGACATGTGCAATCTCTTGATAGACAATGCTTATTTCAAACGCGTACGCTTCCTTCTCACTTTTATTCAAATCGGTGCGAAGTGCTTGGATAATCTCGGACTCGCGATCAACAATCGCTTGTTTCAGCTTTGTGAGCTGTGTAAGACGAAAATTGAGCCCACGTGTAGCCCCGGTGTGATAATACTTTTTTTGCTCCTCCATCAACTGACTTATCGCCATTAGCTCTCTCCTCTCGGACATTTATATTTCGTCTGTCTATAATTATATCGCATTTGAAAACGCTTACATTATTCTGTTCTATACTAATACTTAATCTCATTATTTTAACACCCCTATCCCTACAGTGACAATATCACGATACCAGCTATTTTGCTTTCAATCTCATTTCCAATACCAAAAAGCCCTGATTGCTCAGGGCTTCTCCGTTAGCTGGCCATTTACCGCTTTGCTTACTGAAGCGTCGCTTCTTCTGCCAAAGCAGCCGTATCGTTCGTGTTATCCCACATGTAACCTTTGATGTAGTAGCCACTCACAGAAGCAGGTGTAGTTAACGTTGCTGTAAATGTTTTGTTATCGTATTTGTTCACAACAGCTTCTTGAATCGTGTAAGACACAAGTCCCGTTGGTGAATATAAGGCGAGAATTAATGTCGCGCTAATCTGCTTCTCCGAGGAGTTTATCACTCTAGACGAAGCAGTAATGGCACTGTTCGCTGAGATAGACGTTATTGTCTGACCCGATGCATTCGTAAATGTTGGCACATCTACCGTCAATCTCGGTCCAACAATAACATCAGCTGAGTTACTCACTAACGTATTGCCGCCAAATGTAAAGTTTGCGCGGAATTGCGTTGCGCCGTTCGCATTTCCGGTGATTATACCGCTGCTTAAACCGGCGATCGATGGATTATCCACGGTATACGTAAGCGCAGCGCCATCTGCGACGAGATCCACCAACTTCCCCAGATTATCGACACCCGTAACTGTGTACGTGGTCGTTTCCCCTAAACGCATCTGCAACTTTTTCGTTGTCAATTGGACACTCACAATATCATCTAAGCCGAATGTGCTCTCATAGACGAATTTCACGGCATCCGCTGCAACTTCTCCGTTGCCCGTATCATTCAACTGCACATAGCCGGTTGTGCCTTGACTGAAACGATGAATACCAAGCGGTACCCAAGAGCCGCCTTTTACGCGCTGATCGACCGAGTACGCTTTGGAGCCGCCGGCTCCGCTGACCGTATAGCTTGCATTACCAGCGCGCGATGTCGTTCCGTCCGGCAGGAAGTAATACACCGTATAATATCCAGTAGTCGGGATCGTGGGTGTCCATTTGACCGTACTCGATCCTGAACCTGCTGCGATACGATGGTAATCGTTATTATAAGCGTTACCACCCGTTGCTGCCGTCCAACTTCCTGTTCGAACAGCTTGCGTGTTATCAACCGTTACTGCCACCATCGTTGTTGCGGATACGGTAGCGCTTGCGACAGAAGCATTCCAGTTTCTGTCTTTCGCTTTGATATAGAAGCTGTAGGCCGTTCCCGGCGTCAGACCTGTCACTGTAGCCGTATTAGCAGCGATGACCGAAGTCAGAACCTGATTATTCGCTGCATTATAAATGTCGGCATCCAATGGAACACTACTTTCAACCGATGTCCAGGACAACGATACCGTCGTATCGCTTTTACCTGTAACCGTTACAGCAGTTGGAGCGCTCGGCGCCACCGTATCTGTGATTGTACTTGTTGGATGTTCGAAAGCCCCAATATCTGGTAACCCTGTATAAATCGGATTGTTCCAGAAATCTCGCACCCCGTGATTAGCGACCACTCTTCCGGCACCGATGAGCGGGGAACTGGCATTCAATTTATATCCATCCACAGTCGTCATGCCGTCTCCGCCTGCCCCTGGATTGACGAACCCAGGGTTTCCTACGATATTGCTTAGGCCTTGAGCAGGCGCAGTCTGACCATAGAACGCATTATTGATAAACCTTGGCAATGCAGCATAGGTTTCTGTGGACCCTGTAACATAGAAAATATTGTTGATGAACGTAGCGTTTGCACTGTTTTTCATTTGGAAGCCAATACCAAGGCTGTTATAGAAGACGTTATTGTAAAAAATACTAGGGTCCGCACTGTTAATCGTAAAGCTATGCCAGCCATTTCGCTTATCATTCTGGCTGATGTTATAACGGAGGATGTTCCTCCCATTTTTCAACTGGTTCATATCCATGAAGAATCCGCCTTCATTTTCATGGCTATAATTGTATTGAAAAATTTGATCACCCTGCGCTTGAATGTCCGTATCGAAAGCGGTTGAATCGGAGTCATTTTTGATTTCTGCATTCACCCGTCCAACTTCGTTAAACTGTACGAGCGATTGATTCGTTCGCCATACCCAAATGCCTGCAATCCATTTGATACCAGGTGCATAGGCCCCCACATCCAAGGTGACATTATTCTCAATCAGCGGATTGTTAGTAACCCCGATAATAATGCCATCCGCACCGTTATTCATAATCGAGTTGCCTCGTATGGTAACATTCCTGTTAAAGTACGTCGTATCACTGGAGTGCCCCGCCATATTAATCCCGATCGTAACCAGATCATGAATGTAGTTATTCTCAATCGTCAGACCGTCATAATAAGCCTTCGGCTGAGTTGGTTCCCACTCCCAACCATCGATTTGAATACCCGCGTTCGAATTTTTGTTCACTCCTTTATCCTTGCCGTCTGTCGTCGTCGTTGTCGTCTCACCGGTCAGATTCATCCCCGTCACATCATGGATATCCATGTTGCGGATCGTAATCCCTCGCATTGGACCGTTATGGAAAGCTTTAATCCATATTCCGTTCCGGCGATAGAAACCAGTCAAGTAATCGTCGGGATCGGCAGCTTTATAGTTCGTTATCTCCAGATCCTGCAACGTAAAGTACTGAATATTCTCCAATTCAATCGCAGCATAGGCGGCATTGGCATTGATGATCGGTTTGATATCTCCGCCGAATTTACCCACAATAATCGGATTACCCGAAGCACCTGAGTTTCTAAGTTTTAGCGAGCCTGTGTACGACGTGCCTGATTTGAATAATATTTGATCACCAGGCAAATAGTTGGTCTTCGCGTTAACTTTGGATAAAGTTCTCCAAGCCGTTGTCGTACTTGTGCCGTTATTACTATCGTTTCCATTTACAGCATCGACGTAATACGCCGTATTGTCAGCATAAGCATGTTCCCCTGGTGCGACTGCAATCCATGCTGTCATCAACACGGCAGCCGACATCATAATCGTAAATGCCCGCCCTACGATCCCTTTAAGCTTCATGGTTTCCCTCCTTATGAACTGCCGATTAGTTAATAACAACGGTCGTCACTCGCGGAATGCGTACGCCGTCTCCGCCAACTTTAACCGTGTAGGTGCCAGGGAAAGCTTCAAGTGCGCTTAGGTTGTGGCTAAACGTGAAGTTTCCGGAGGCATTGCTTTGCGTTTGTTCAAAGTACACCGTGGCGCCTGCCGCATTTTTGACCAACAATGTCATTAAACGCGTATTCACTTGGGTCGTTTGCCCCGTAACTGCAAGGAGATTCGTGCTGTTGTTATAGCTGGCGGATAAACTCATTTCTGCTGTTGGCGCAGAGGCCTGTTCAAATGTGACTGTACCGAACTGTCCTCTTGCCCGCTTGGCAGATTCGCCATTGGTCGTCCAGCCCCATTGTCCACGGCTCGCATAGCTGCCATCACTGAGCGCCGCATTCAGAAGAAGCGCTTTCCCTTCCCATGGATTTGTAATCCCAAGCGCATAAAGCGGTATGGCTGCTTCCATGGTGTACCCTCTGCCATCCGCATCTCTCAAGAGTTCCATAAAAACTAGCGGTTTCGAATTAGCGCCTTGCGTATTCATATACCACTGGTAGCCATTCTCAATACCGCTGCCTAAAACAAGTTGTCGGTCGCTTGGCAGCATCGTTCCGACTGCCTCCGGATGCTGTGTGAAATCCATATCCTCATCACCCAGGAAGAGTTCTAGCGCATCACCGTTCCAGATGCCTGTTCCTGTTCGCGTATTGTTCATCGGGGTCGGATCTTTGATTTTCGCACCGAGGTAAAGCTTTTTATCATCATATTTGAGATAAATATCTGCCCCATGTTGATCGCCGTTGTTATCCGTCAATCCTTGGATTCGTATCAACTCGCTGCCCGCCCATTCGCCGCTCGGGTTGCCGCTTGCATCAGTCGACACGACACCATCCAGCGTTATTTCGGATGCTGTCTTTTTGATCGTAATGTCATAATCCGCCGGGACCACAGGGATTTCTGCGCCATAGCCGAAGGCAAGCTTCGTCATGTTCGGGAAACCGTTGGCGATATTGCCAGCCAACCTTACCCTGACGTACTTCACCCCATTCGGCAAATAGTTAGCATGCAAGGTGTCGGGAATACTATTATTGGCTGAGGACCCAAAGGCAGGATGCTTATAAATGCCAGACAGATTATACAGCGTGAAATCTGTTCCGTTCATTGAAGTCCAGAGCTCAAAGGCAGGAGTGCTCGGCAGATTGGCGTAATAGTAGCCCTCGAGATAGGCTGATTTGAAATCTTTGCCGGTTGGCGCTGCAAAAGTCATAGCTGTTGTCGCTACAGCCGGGTTCGTTCGTTTCACATAAGATGTCGTATTAAACGTGCGAATCAGCGTAGAAGTTGTCAACGGAACCACTTGCAAATTGCTTGTGTCGCCGCCGCTCACGTACTTCGAGAAATCCACCATCGTATCTTCCACATAGCCGTCAATGCGAGCTAACGTTGAAAGTGAACCTTCGAAAGCAACTTGATCGACCTTGAAATCTGACGCTGTCCCGCTATTAAATGCTGCTGTCGGCATTTTTACACGAAGGAACTTGGTGCCAGCCGTAATAGGTGACGCAGCGACATACGTTGCTTTCACATATTGAACGTCGGACATGAGCTCAGGATGAAGCTTGCGTACTAGCGTCACTTTATTCCCATCCACAAGCGTTCCTGTCTGGCTGTCATATGTCGCTTCATAGACGGATAAATCATCTAATGGCGTAAAATTCATCGTCCATTTGTTATACGTCACATCAATGCCGAACGATTTGAAATCTTGTGCACCTGAATAATAAGTGAAATTGCCGCCAATTCCTGTTACACTTCCACTGCTTAAGGTAACACCGCTCTGGCTGTACACGAGGTTAAGTTGATTGAGCGCATCGGTAGTACGCCCTGTAACATCAAAGGCAAGGACATTGCCTGGATAACGAATATAGACAGATGGGCTCAGTACAGGTGTACCCGTGAGCGTTCCTGCTGTTGCAACCGGTGTTACTTCAAAGAACAGATAGCGGTTCACATCGGCTGCCACAGCCGTATAGGAAAGTGAGGTAGCGCCACTGATCGCAGATTTACCCGTGCCGTCTGCGTTCGTCCCCCGATACCATTTGAACGTTGACGTGCCTTGCGCATTCGATTCTGTATCCGCATACGTATAACTGCCCGTTAATACTTGGCCGCTTAGCGTTGTGCCGTTCACCGTCACGCCGGAAGCGGTTGGCGCCTGATTAGTCGGATCTGCCACAAATTTGCTCACCGTAATATTGTCCAACTGCATCGTGCCCGATTGAAAGCGATAGGAGGCGAACGAATAATCCGTCACTTCACTCGCTTGTTTATACAGCGCAACATTCGTTGCGGAAGACATAGGCAAGCCGTCGATGGACACGCTGTATTGTTTCGTTGTCATATTCACGTCAACGTGAATGTTATACCAATCATTGGCTACGATGCCTGACAGTACGGTCGATTTTAAATTACTGCCATACCTGCGAGCAATCGTGCTTCCATTAAACAGCAACTCCAGCACTTTATCGCCTGCGGAATCCTTGAGTAATAGGAAGTAGCCCTCATAGCTTGAGGAGGTCTGCTTCGTCATGACCTGCATATCGACCGAGAAATCCGTCGTAATTGGCGCTGCAAAAGCATAAGTAGCCGTATTGGCTACGGAATTATTCGTTTCTGTCGTCGTCAAATAGCCGTTGCCAGCCGTATCTTGTGCGACAGAAACGAGATTCGCACCGGTCGTCGCCGTCCACCCTGCCGGTGCTTGCCCAATGGTTGTCGTCTCAAAATCTTGCGACAACACGTTGACAATTGCTGCCTCTGCTTTAGGTATAACGAAAGGAAAAATGCTGAATAGAAGCGTAACAATAAGAAGCATGGTTATTCTTTTCCTCATTCTGCACCTCATCTTTAGGATAAATTTCAAGACTCTCCCCGTAGCACCTTGGCTGCCACGGACTTCAGCATGGGATCATTCACAACTAACTGTGCCTGATTGGCTTGATCCTGTACAAATTGTTCAAACGAAAGATTACTTAAGTGGGCAGCTATGCGATCTTTCACTTCAGTGAGCGGAATTATCGCATCGCCCTCGTTCGTGCTAGAGGGCTTGGATGGGGATAATTTAGTATCCGTTGACGGTTGAGTATTAGGGAAAATATTCACTCTGTTCACATCCGCTCGCCTGAAATCATTCCTATGCTCCTCATAGAAGGCTGAAATGTCTTGATCGCTAATCGCTGTTTCACTGGCTTTTTTCTTTTTTAAGTCCTCCAGTAATTGGGTCTGTCGCATCTCATAAAATACTTTCTCTGTGACTTGCTTTGGGCCGTAAACGGGTCTACCGCCCTCTACCTCCTTCTTTCTGCGCTCATTTTCGATCCGCAGCTCTTCCAGAAAAGTGGAATAGCTCGTATCCTTCAGCAGCCCGTATTGTACGCCTAACGCTTGCTGAACCTTACGTTTTACCAGTTGTTTTAGCACAGACTGCGTTATTTTTTCCATTGGAATTTCGCCATTGTATGAATGGTTCCAAAATTCCGTACTGTCTTCCGCTCCATACTTATCTTGAAAATACGCATAAGTCTTGGAGCGCTCAGCACCCAGCAAAGCAGAAAACTCTCTTGCTTCAACGGCTACACCGTTTACGGAAGCAACATGGACAGCATCCGATTGAGAATTTACACTGCGCATCATAAACCCTGACAACGTCCCTGCCAGAATGAGAATGAAACACCCTAAGCCGAATGCCAACATGCCGTTCCTCGCTTTTTTCATCTACAAATGTCACCCCCTTTTCGATGAAAACGATTACAATACTTTCTCATCCTAACAGTCTCCATTCTGCTACTGCTATAGGGTTACATGACATGAATATCGAATTTGTCACTTATTTGATACAGTATCTTCGTTCTATTTGCTCAAAATAACAAAAAAACTAATAATTTACTATTAATTCCAATTTAATCAAACTCCTACATTTTTTATTGACAGTGGTTGAACTATAGTTATAGGGTATAAATTAAAGACACGGTTTTGGGAGGAGAACAACTTTGTCCATAGAAATTAACGACTTCTTAGTACCTGATATCGGTTACTTAATATATAGAAAGTGCACACCAACATGGGAAATAGCCAAAAATGAAATCTCATTTTGTGACATCACCTATGTCATAGAAGGTAGAGGCATCTATACAATTAATGGCGTACAATACGAGGTGAAACGCGGGGATCTTCTGTGCATTCCACGCGGAAGTATTCGTATGGCTCACTGCATCGTAGATGAGCTTATGAATGTGTACTCTGCTAACTTCAACATCTATGACATGAGCGGACAACAAGCCGACCTGCCCCTTCCTTTACTGACGCACGTTGGGATTAAGAGTGACCTCGTCGGACTCTTTCGCGAGCTATCCAATGCCTGGGTTCGTAAAGAAACCGGCTATCGTACAAAAACCAGAGGCCAGTTGCTCGTCATTATGCACCGATTGTATGAGTTGATTCTCTTTAAAAAAGACACTACAAGATCAGACTATCGGGTGAAAAAGGCAATCAATTATATATCCGAAAACTACGCAAGCAATGTTACTGTCAAAGAGCTTGCTAATCTTGCAGGACTCAATACGGTATACTTTGGGGCACTATTTAAAAATGAAACGGGCATGCTGGTCAATCAATATTTAACGCAAACAAGAATTAATCATGCAGAGGACATGCTGCAAAATGGCGAATGCAACGTAACCGAAGCTGCCGAGCGTTGCGGGTATAGCGATCTGTCGCACTTTCGGAAGCAATTTAAGTTAATCAAAGGTTATTCGCCATCACAATGTCTCCGACATCAACCAGACTAGCAATCGCTAGTCTATTTTTTTTGCAAATAATATCTTTAATTAGGCATGGCTAACTATAGTCAGACTATTGTTGAAAGGAATCTTTAAATGCTAAATTCTTAATTAAGAAAACGCTTTAATTAACTAATAGAGGTGCTTCATGAATCACACAATACGAAAATATGCCGAATACAATGCTTGGTTACAGCCAAAATCCAATCTAGAGCCTAAACCTTTGCAAATCCATGCAGGCTTCGATTTAGATTTTATCCATCAAGAATGTCGTCTAGGTTTAAATCGCCTATGGGGGGAAATTCAAGAAAGTGCTGCGTATACACTGCAATTGAAAATTGACGATGGAGCGCATGAAGCGTTTTCGCTCACCCCACTGGTTAATGGATTTGAAATCGCAGGCGGCAGTAAGATGGGTCTCTTATATGGTGTGTATCGCTTCCTCAACCGTCTTGCCACTGGAGAGCGTATGGAACAGATTCATGAGCGCTCCGCTCCCCATGTGGACTATCGCATCATCAATCATTGGGACAACATGGATGGACACATTGAACGCGGATATGCTGGTAATTCTTTCTTCTTCCGTAATAATAAGTTTGATTACGATGCAGAAAGGATGAAGGATTATGCCCGACTCATGGCTTCTATCGGCATTAACGGAATTTGCATTAACAATGTGAACGTAAACAAAGTAAGTGCTGGTCTGATTGCTGAACCGCTGCTTGCTGACTTGGCAGAACTAGCTGTTCTGTTTAGACCTTTTGGCATTCGATTGTTGGTATCGGTACATTTTGATGCACCGATGATTGTCGGTGGACTTACAACCTCTGATCCGCTGGATGCGGGAGTAAAAGAATTTTGGAAAGCGCAATCTGCCGTTGTATACAATAAAATTCCGGATTTCTTAGGTTATGTTGTGAAAGCGGACTCAGAATTCAGAGGTGGCCCGGAGGCCTTCGGACGAACTCAGGCAGACGGTGCCAATACGATTGCCGCAGCGGTTGCTCCATATGGCGGGTTGGTCTTTTGGCGATGCTTTGTGTATAACTGCCAACAGGACTGGAGAGATACACAAACCGATCGTCCAATGGCGGCTTTTAAACACTTTCAGCCACTGGATGGTACATTTGATCAGAACGTTATTCTTCAAATTAAAAATGGCCCTGTCGATTTTCAGACGAGAGAGCCCGTATCTCCTCTTTTTTCAAGCCTTAAATACACGCGTGAGGCTCTTGAGTTTCAGATTGCTCAGGAATACACAGGCCAGCAAATCGACCTGTTCAGCCTAGCTGTTCAGTGGGAAGAAATTTTGACAACTGAAGTTGACGAAGGGAAGCAATTGAAAAGCATGTTTGGTCAAGAAATCGTTGCTGTGACAGCGGTTACAAACACAGGCAATAACAGGAACTGGACAGGCAACACCCTTGCACAGTGCAATCTGTACGCTTTTGGGAGAATGGCGTGGAATTCGGATGTTACTGCGAAAGAGCTGATTCGTGAGTGGATTCGGATTACGTTTGAAACAGATGAGCATGGATACCAAACAATAGAGGAGATGCTGCTTACATCCAGAGGGATTTACGAGAGCTATACAGCGCCTCTTGGTATTGGATTTATGGTAAATCCAAGTTCTCACTACGGGCCTAATGTTGACGGTTATGAGTTTTCAAAATGGGGGACGTATCACAGAGCAAGCTTTGATGCTATTGGAGTCGATCGTACTTCCAAAGGAACGGGATTTACAACTCAGTATCCAGAGTCAATACAAAACATGTATGACCATATAGCAACTTGTCCAGAGGAATTATTGCTCTTCTTCCATCGCGTTCGGTATGACTACAAAATGAAGGACGGACGAACATTGCTGCAATACATGTATGACAGTCACTTTGAGGGTGCTCAGCAAGCGGAAGCCTTATTACAATCCTGGGAGTCGCTGGAGAACCGACTTCCACAGGAAGTCTTTAACTCGGTGAAAGAGCGGCTTAAACACCAACTTCGCAATGCTCATGAGTGGCGAGATCAAGTGAATACGTACTTCTATCGCAAAACAGGCATTGACGATGTCAAGGGAAGAAAAATTTATAAGTAAGGCGGTCCAAATATGGTAATTACAAATAAGAGTCCATCATTCCGGTACATGAAACGTTACTGGATACTCTATGTGATGTTGGTTCTCCCAATGGCCTTCTTTCTCATTTTCCGGTACATACCTATGGGCTACATTCAAATTGCTTTCAAAAACTATAGCATTGTAAAAAGCCCATCTGAGATGGAGTGGGCAGGAAATAATGGGTTCGAATATTTTATTCAGGCATTTTCTAATCGCGATTTTCTTTATTCACTTAGAAATACCATCGGTCTAAACTTTCTTGACTTACTGTTTGGCTTCCCTGCACCTATTATTCTAGCCATTCTCTTAAATGAGCTCGCTTTCAAACGTTTTAAGCGATTCACCCAAACGATTGTCTATATGCCGCACTTTTTATCATGGATTATCATTTCAGGTATGGCACTCCAGCTTCTTGCGCCAACTACAGGGCTTGTCAACATCCTGCTAAATAAGATGGGCTTTGCCTCCATTCCTTTTCTGAATGAGCCTGGTTATTGGGTGGTCACTTACATTTTCCTGGGCATATGGCAAAGCTGTGGTTGGAATACCATCATCTATCTAGCAGCCATTACAGGGATCAACCCAGAACTGTATGAGGCCTCATCGGTGGATGGAGCTAGTCGTTTACGCAATATTTGGCATATTACGCTGCCAGGACTTCGTCCTACGATCATTATTATGCTTATTTTAAGCCTTGGACGTATTTTGGGCAGTGAATTTGACAGACCTTACGCACTCAGCAATAAACTTGTCACAGAAGTTTCTAACGTTATTTCCATATTCGTATACAACAACGGTATTCGTGGATTGCAATTTTCTCTCACCACTGCCGTCGGTATATTCCAGTCCGTTGTGTGCGTCATCTTCTTGTTTGCAGCAAATGCTCTGGCGAAAAAATTTGGCGATCGTGGCATCTGGTAGGAGGCTGTAACATGATTAAATCAAAAGGTACTAGAATTGGAGACTGGATTATCGCTTTCATTTGTTTCTTGTGTATTTTAATCTGTCTCCTGCCATTGTTGAATATATTGGCACGATCTCTAAGTTCCGCCAGTTCCTTGGTGAAAAATGAAGTATTAATTCTGCCTGTAGGACTGAATTTCGATGCTTACTCAACGGTACTTGGCGATTCCAAATACACATGGGCATTGTTGTGGACAGCCATACTAACTGTGATTACCACGCTTTGGTCGATGCTAATGACGATTCTGTGTGCATACCCGCTTACCTATGACAACCTAAAAGGTAAAAAGATTATCACGGCACTCATAATCTTTACCATGTACTTTAGTGCAGGCACAATCCCGACCTACTTGCTTTTGAAAGAGCTGCACTTACTTAATAATCCGTTGGTACTGATTCTGCCAAACTGCATTAGTGTATTTAATGTCATCATCATGCGCAGCTTTTTCTTCGGGATTCCAGAGAGTCTTAGGGAATCCGCTGAAATCGATGGTGCAGGCCCTCTTAGGGTACTTATCAACATCTATCTACCGCTTTCCACTCCTGTGCTTGCAACGCTGGCTCTTTTCTATGCAGTAGGCCGCTGGAACGGATTCTCTGATGCATTAATGTTTATGTCCGATAGAACTTACTTCCCCATACAACTGCTGCTTTATAACATACTTAATAGTGTCAGTAGCATTGAGGTGGCTACGCAGGAAGGTTTTTCAAGCCCAGGCCTGTCTGAAACGATTAAATCAGCAACAGTTATGTTTGCAACTGTACCGATTTTGCTTATTTATCCGTGGCTGCAGAGATACTTTATCTCCGGCGTCACAATTGGAGCGGTAAAAGGTTAATTTTAACGCATGATAGGAATTGGCTACGTCAATTTTTATAAAGGAAACCAAATAAGAAATAGGAGGAATAACCGTGAAATTTCTCAAAGCATTGTCCGTTCTAGCGGTTAGTACCATTTTTGCTGGAGCACTTTCAGGATGTACCACTAACGACAAGCCAACTCCATCAGATTCAGCAGCTCCATCAGCCCCAACAGCTTCAGCGCCTGCATCTAATGTGCCTAACAACAACGCAGCACTAGAAAAGCTAGGTCTCGATTCTAATCTCAAATTCAAGGATACTCGTAAAATCAAAGTAGAGATTTATGACCGTGGTAATCCAGGGGGAACCAAACCAGAGAACAACTTCTATACAAAATATATTAAGGACGGCATGCTTCGTGATCACAATGTAGATGTTACTTTTGTTCCTGTTCCTCGTTGGACAGAGGGCGAAGCAATTAACAATCTGTTGGCAGGGAATCAAGCACCGGATATCAGTCTGACCTACTCTTATCCAACCATCCAAACGTACGCCAATATGGGCGGTGTTCTTGACCTAGGTCCCCTGCTCAAGGATAACAAAGACCTTCTGCCGGACATGTGGAAATATTTAACTGAAGCAAACATCTATTGGGACAAAGATCCTAGCAAAGGAACCTTGTGGGCCATAGAATCCCGTTTGAACACCCTTAACCGCACGAATACCTTTGTGCGCGAGGATTGGTTAAAGAAGCTCAATCTTCAAGCGCCAAAAACGTTAGCAGAATTTGAAAGCATGCTAAAAGCCTTTAAAGACAACGCTTCCACGCTTCTAGGGAAAGATGCCGACAAGATAATTCCTTTTTCCACGAGCTTTGACGTCGGTTGGCGTACAGATCATTTGACGGCCGCATACACGCCCAATAATATAACAGACAAGGACATCTACACGCACGACTTTGACGATCGGCGTTTCCTCTACCCGAATTACAAAGAAGGCATAAAAACGTTGAACAAGTGGTATAACCAAGGTCTTGTTTGGAAGGATTTCGCACTTTATCCTGCCGGAGATAAAACGGAAGATAATCTCATGAAAGCGGGCTATGTTGGCGCATTTATGCACAACTGGGATTACCCATACCGTAACGGCGCCGACAGCATTCAGGCAGGCCTTCAGAAGCTTGTTAGCCCAGATGCAGCTTATATTGCTGTTGAACCATTCGCCAATGATGCTGGTGTTTATAAGAAATTTTTATCAGGCCCTGTTGACCGTAAAATCTTTTTCCCAGGTACAAACAAAGAACCCATTGCTTCTCTGCTCTATTTAAATTGGATTTCCAAGCTTGATAATCGCGTATTCCTTCAATTTGGAGAAGAAGGGGTGACTCGTCAAACGTTGCCTGACGGTTCTGTGAAGACAATTGCAGCAACAGGCGAAAAAATTATGAACTCTCCAGCAAACATCGACTACACGATCACAAGCAATGGTCTTGACCTTGGCGATCCTGCTAAGACAGTCAAATCAATTGCCAACGGATATGCGGGTATTGATGCCAAATATATTGAGAAAGCGAATCAAATTACAACTCATGATGGTCGTGTAGGCAAAAATGCCAATGTGGGTGCTATCAAGGCTGAAAACGGACAAGGGCAAGCTCTTAAAGAAAAACGTGATACGCTCTTGAACAAAGCTGTTGTGGCACCTGTTGACAAATTTGACGCTGTATATGATGGAGGCATGAAGGATTACCTCAATTCAGGCGGTCAAGCGATTATCGACGAGCGAACAGCTGCATGGGAGAAATCTTTCGGAAAAGAAACAACGCTGAAATAACATTATTAAAGATTGATAACGCACAGAGGCTTGCACATGCAAGCCTCTAGGCTTTTATGGAGGCATGGGATTCGTATGAAGCTATTGAATGATGGTTGGCTGTTTGCAATAGGGGAACCGGGCGAGTTTGTACCCGTCAGCGTTCCCCACGACTGGTTAATTGCAGATACCAACAATTTGTACAAAGATGACATTGGCTGGTACAAGCGTGATCTGGACGCAAGTAACATAAATGACGGACAGCGTCTTTTCATCCGCTTTGATGGCGTATATATGGACAGTACCCTGTTTGTAAACGACAAAGAGGTAGGTCAGTGGAAGTATGGATACACCGCATTTGAGTTTGATATATCAGGTTTTATATGCAGAGACAGCATGAACACCATTATGCTAAAGGTCGTTCATCAAGCGCCAAACTCCCGATGGTATACAGGGGCGGGCATATATCGGGATGTGTTTCTGATTGTAAAAAACGCATGTCACTTCGCATCTGACGGAATCTATATTACGACGCGCAAAGTGGATGGTCAATGGAGTTACGAAGTAGATGTGGAAGTAGAAACCGAAGGAATACCTTATCAGGTTCGCCACACGCTTTTAGAAAACGATGACGAAATCGTCGAGTGGGACGTTGAAAATCCAAAGCTCTACACCTTGCGAAGTGAGCTCTCGGTTAACGGTGAGATCACAGATACAGCGGATACTCGCTTTGGCTTTAGGACGATCGCGTTTACGACAGATCGGGGATTTCTCCTCAACGGCAGGCATGTCAAGTTAAATGGCGTCTGCCTCCATCACGATCTCGGCGGATTGGGTGCGGCAGTATATCCGGACGCCATTCGCAGGCAGCTTACGATATTCCGTAAAATGGGAGTCAACGCTATCCGTACGGCTCATAACCCGCCCGCTAGCATTTTTAACGATATTGCAGATGAAATGGGTTTTCTTGTCATGAGCGAAATATTCGACGTTTGGAAGCGTCCCAAAACGAAACATGACTATGCGCGTTTCTTTGATGAATGGGCGGAAAAGGATGTAGCCTCTTGGATTCGCCGTGATCGCAATCACCCTTCTATTATTATGTGGAGTGTTGGCAACGAAGTTTATGATACGCATGCAGATGCAGAGACCGGAATAGCCACGATGACGTACCTCATGGAATTAGTAAAAAAGCATGATCCCCGCGTTCATGCGCCTGTCACCTTATGCTCCAACTACATGCCTTGGGAAAATACGCAAAAATGCGCCGACGTTATCAAACTAATCGGCTATAACTACGCTGAGTCCTTATACGAAAAGCATCATATTGCTCATCCGGATTGGATCATCTATGGGAGTGAGACTTGTTCTACGGTGCAAAGCCGAGGCATTTACCATTTTCCACTCTCCAAATCGATTTTAGCGGACGATGATCTGCAATGTTCGGCTCTTGGCAACAGCGCCACAAGCTGGGGAGCCAAAAGCGTGGAATGGTGTATCCAAGCAGACGCCGACACTCCTTTCTCACTAGGACAGTTTATTTGGGCAGGCCAGGACTACCTAGGCGAGCCAACACCTTACCACACCAAGAATACTTATCTTGGACATGTAGATACAGCAGGCTTTCCCAAAGATTCGTATTACTTGTTTAAAGCTGCATGGACCGACTATCGAAAAGAGCCTTTCGTCCATCTGTATCCGTACTGGGATTTCTCAGAAGGTCAGGTCATCGACATAAGAGTCTGCTCCAACGCTCCTCAAATTGAATTGTTTGTCAATGAGGAGAGTCAAGGTGTAGTTTCGCTGAATCACAATAAAATCGTTGCAGATTGGCAAATCAAATATCGAACTGGAACGCTTCACGCCGTGGCTTACGATGGCAATGGCAAGCAGATTGCAACGCAAAGCAGAACATCTTTTGGTGATGCTGTGAAGCTGCAGCTAGAGAACGAAATTATAGGTAGGCTTGTATTCACAACGATTACAGCGTTGGATTTACAAGGGAATCCCGTTGAAAATGCCAACTGTCGTGTCCAGGTATCCGTTGAGTACGGAACACTGCTTGCACTGGATAACGGCGATGCTACGGACTATGACCAGTACCAGTCAGACTCCAGGCGGCTCTTTAGCGGGAAGCTGCTGGCCATTGTAAAGCGGATTGACAATAACGTGCCTATCATTCATGCAGAAATAGTGCAGAGTGAAGTACCTATTCGCAAAATCCAATTGACAGTGGACGGTTTCCATGTAATGGCAAAGACTTTTCCAGAACATGCAACCTATAGCGACTTATATTGGCGGGTCACAGATTCCGCTGGTATTGATAGCCAGTTGGCCACGATTGTGGTAGCTGATGATGGACAAACCGCAACCATCAAGCCTAGGGGAGACGGTGAAGTTTATGTGCGTTGTTCCCCTAAGAACGGCGGAAATCATTTTGCTTTTATCTCAATGGTTACATTGCACATTCAAGGCTTAGGAAAGCCTTTTATTAATCCTTATGAGTTCGTATCCGGCGGACTGTACAATACGAGCAACGTAGAGTTGACCAATGGCAATGAGCGCGGGGTAGCTACGTTAAGAGATGGCGAGAGTCATGTCGGGTTTAAAGACTTAGACTTTGGAGATTACGGGTCAGATGAGATTACTTTGCCTTTATTCCCTTTGAGTAAAGACCCTTTCACCTTTGAGATTTGGGAAGGAATGCCTTTGGAGGGCGGCGAGCTTCTCAGCACCATCCACTACGACAAAGGTTCCATTTGGAATACTTACCAGGAGGTGATCTGTAAGCTCCCGCGTAGGTTGATCGGTGTGACCACCTTATGCCTTGTGTTTAGACAAAAGGTACATATCCAAGGCTTTACCTTTTCCCGGTATCAAAAGGCGTTCCAAAAATTGAAAGCCACTGAAGTCACAACGGTGTATGGCGACTGCTTTACCATTCGAGAGGACACGATCGAACAGATAGGGAATAACGTATCACTCGTATACGAAAATATGGACTTCGGTGAATTAGGCGCAAGACAAATTGAAATTTGCTGGCGCTCCCATATCGCACAAAATTCGATACAACTCTTGTTTACCGATGGCCAACGTGAAATCAGACAAATGATCGAAGTGGCAAACTATGAGGAGTACACCAGTGCCGTGTTCAATCTAAACGAATCGATCACAGGCAAAAATACCGTCTCGCTCATTTTTCTTCCCGGCTGCAACATCGACATGGGATGGGTTCGATTTATTAAGTAAGTATGGAAACGCAAAGAGGAGGATGTCCGGTAGCCATAGTTGTGGCTTATGGGGCATCCTCCTCTTCTAACTTCCCATATAAAAACAAAAGAAACCCTTATATATCAAGGGTTTCTTGCTTCTAAAACTGGGATGCGGTCGGGGGGATTTGAACCCCCACGCCTTGTGAGCGCCACCCCCTCAAGATGGTGTGTCTGCCGTTCCACCACGACCGCTTATGAAAAAATACTGGGGATCTAGGATTTGAACCTAGGCATGACGGAGTCAAAGTCCGTTGCCTTACCGCTTGGCTAATCCCCATTAATAAGGGAAAAGGGCGACCGATGGGACTTGAACCCACGAATGCCGGATCCACAAACCGGTGCGTTAACCCCTTCGCCACGATCGCCACAGTAGGAATATTATTCCCTTAAAACTAGATACGAAACTTCAACGTAAGTCTTACTCTTAGGAATTTTGGTTAAGCCCTCGACCGATTAGTATTCGTCAGCTGCATACGTTGCCGCACTTCCACCTCGAACCTATCAACCTCGTCGTCTACAAGGGGTCT
>NZ_JABMKY010000034.1 GCF_013204845.1 Paenibacillus qinlingensis | reverse complement strand
TGCTCGTCCTATTTGAAAAAGCTTAATTGCTCATTTGAAGCTAGCGAGATTTTGCAATCTCTTTTATAGTCGATTACTCGACTGTGCTTACTCACTCGTTGTTCAGTTTTCAAAGATCAATCACTCTTGTCCAACCTGCTCTCTTTCGAAAGCCAGAAGACCAATATAACATAGTTACTTTTCTTTTGCAACTTGTTTTTCTCAAGTTACTTTTGTATTTCTGCATGTCTCAGCGGCAACTTTTATAAGATAACACAGATGCCGCAGCCGAGTCAACCTAATATCAGATGTATTATATTTACAGCTAGAGCAAAGCCCATTTTACACCAATTAGCAGTATAACACCGGGGATCCCCAATATAGTAGCCGTCCCTAATGTAGCTGTGTTAATTGGCAGTTCGATATGCGTGTACCCACTCAATAGATTCAGTATGTATAACAGAAAAGCTGCAACTACTATATTCAAACCTAATGATGCTACTAGCCTACCACCACCTCGGCTTCTGAATACAATCATCACTAACATGAGCAAGGAGAGTATCAACACCCCCCAAATGGCATATTTAAGAATCATCCTCTACACCTCCATTAAATGATCGCTGTCAATCAGGCTTACCCCTAGTCGCTTCGCTTGTTTGATTAGCATTTCGAATCTCTTCTCTGCCGCTTCCATTGCGTAAATTGTATAGTCGATCTGGTCCTTGTCCAAAGCGAACTCAAAGTGAGCTTGCGCCGCCACCCACGTCTGATGCGCAGCACGTATCTCTTGAATCAACATAATCTTGTCCCGTTTCAGTTCTTCCTTAACAGTCTTCGCTCGCGGACTCTTAAATCCACGCATGCCTAATAGAGCCGGTTTCATAGGCAAACCTCCATTCCTCCCACAATTGGGTTGATCTATACTTATGGGGATCATGGCATTTTTAGAACACTTTCTAGGCAAAAAAAAGAGAGCTTCTCAGCTCTCCTTAACATGTATGCTTTTATAATTCCCTGCGGCCTTCCATCGCTTTGGATAAGGTTACTTCATCCGCATACTCCAAATCGCCGCCTACCGGTAAGCCATGGGCAATACGAGTTACACGCAACCCAAACGGTTTGATCAATCTAGATAAGTACATCGCTGTGGCTTCGCCCTCAATATTCGGATTGGTTGCCAGAATTAATTCCTGCACGGTTTCGTCACCCAAACGCTTGAGTAATTCTGCGATATGAATTTGATCAGGCCCAATCCCCTCCATAGGAGAAATGGCACCATGCAGCACATGATAATAGCCTTCAAATTCTTTGGTTCGCTCTAACGCAACCAAATCCTTCGGTTCCTGTACAACACAGATGACGGAATTATCACGGCTTTTATCCTGACAAATACGACAAGGATCCACATCGGTAATATTGCAACACACGGAGCAATAATGCAGATTCCGTTTTACATTAACAAGCGATTTAGCAAAATCAATCACGTCTTCCTCTTTCATTCGAAGGACGTGAAAGGCTAAGCGCCCCGCTGTCTTGGGACCTACTCCCGGCAAGCGGGAGAAGGCATCGATTAACTTCGCTATCGGTTCGGGGTAATACAAAGGAAGTACTCCTTCATGGTACAGAGTCGTTGATTCTTGGTTGTCTTAGAACAATCCAGGGATATTCATACCGCCTGTGAATTTGCCCATATCTTTGTTAGCGATCTCTTCGGCTTTGGACATTGCGTCGTTAACGGCAGTCAATACAAGATCTTGCAGCATTTCAACATCGTCTGGATCCACCGCTTCTGGTTTGATCGTGATGCTTTGTACTTTCTTATGTCCATTGATGATACACGTTACCACGCCGCCGCCAGCTGTTCCTTCAATCATTTTCGTGCCTAGTTCTTCTTGTGCCTTCATCATTTGCTCTTGCATTTTCTTCACTTGCTTCATCATTTGGTTCATGTTATTCATTATAGATCGCTCCCTTATTGTTAGTCTTCTTTAATCGTTACTAGATCTTCACCAAACAATTGGATGGCTTCAGATATCCATTCTTCTTTGACCGCGTTTCCGCGACCATCCTCAGCCACTAATTCCATCTCTTCAGGCGGGGCGTGCGTCGCATCACTCTTCGCATCATCCCATTCCTTACGCATTAAGGTCAGCAATCGCATTGGTTTACCAAACACAGAAGAAAGTACTTGTTCAATGATGACTTTATTCTCCGGCTTCTCTGTTGTATTACGATGCATATCATTCTTGAATGCGACAAGAACAACATCATCTAGCATAGCCACCAAATCACCATTAACAAACCAGGCATGAACGGTTATTTTCTTCTCTTTGACATCACCTAACACTTGACTCCACTTCATCAATGCAGTCTTCGTCTCCGGTCCTTCAGATGCCTTCAAGTAAGGGTCGAGCTTAAGGCCCGACTTCTTAGAAGGTGCCGAGGCAACAGGAGCTTTTGCCGCAGGCGCTTGCTTAGCACTTTCACCCGAAGCAACACTCACTCCCGATTTTACCAGTAGAGCTAGTTGATCTTCAAGTTGTTTCATTCTTTGGGTCATTTGCGCGAAAAGATCACCTTGTGGCTGGCGCGCTCCTGCTTCCACCGAACTAACTTCTCCCCCTCGATGGCCTCCGCTTATTTTCATAATGGCGATTTCGAGCAAGGTTTGCGGCTGTACCGAATATTTCATCTCACTCTGATAATGGTTCAGTGTTTCGATCATACTCATCATCCCACTAGGGGTGAAATGACTTGCAATCTCCTTGAGCTCTGCCATATCAAATACGCGTTCAGCAATCACAGGTGAATTCGGCACCATGCGCACCATCAGCAAATCGCGGAAATAGTGAATTAAATTTTCAATACACTTATCAGCACTCTTTCCTTCTTGCATGAAGGTATCAATCAACTCTAGGGCAGCCCCCAGATTCTGTTCTTTGACATACGTAACTAGTCGCTTAAATTGATCGGAAGCAATACCGCCTGTGATCGACAGAATATCAGCGAGCTGTATTTCTCCTGTTGCAAACGATGCAGCCTGATCCAAGAGACTTAACGCATCCCGCATCCCGCCGTCGGATAATCGTGCTATATAGTGAAGAGCTTCTTTATCAATCAAAATGCGCTCTTGATCACAAACATACTGTAGACGCCCTACCTCATCCTCCATGGAAACGCGACGGAAATCAAAACGTTGACACCGAGAAATAATAGTTGCGGGAATCTTATGAGGCTCTGTTGTCGCTAAAATAAACATAACATGCGCCGGCGGCTCTTCCAATGTCTTCAATAAGGCATTAAACGCTTCCGTCGTCAGCATATGCACTTCATCAATAATGTACACTTTCTGCCTAACTTCGGTAGGTGCATATTTAACTTTATCTCGGATATCACGAATTTCTTCCACACCGCGGTTGGATGCCGCATCGATCTCAACAACGTCCATTACAGCGCCTTCCGTGATACGTTCACAGGCAGAGCATTGGTTGCATGGCTCTTCCGAAGGACCATTTAAGCAGTTGATGGCTTTGGCTAAAATTTTGGCTGTACTTGTTTTACCCGTACCACGGGGGCCATTAAACAAATAAGCATGGGTCAGGCGATTTTCTCGCAAAGAATTCTGCAGTGTTTGTGTGATATGCCGCTGTCCGACAACATCACGAAACGTCTGCGACCTCCATGTACGATACAAAGCAATGTGTGCCATAGTGTTCCTCTCCAATAATCCCTGCGTGGATTGACTATATCCATTATACTATAACGCTCCAAGGGATGAAATAGAGGATCACATATAGGGAATCGTGATGGTAAATGTCGTTCCAAAGCCTTTGGAAGCTACACGAATCGTCCCGCCCATATCATGAATGATACGTTGGCATACGGAGAGCCCAAGTCCCGTTCCCGTATCCTTCGTCGTGAAGAAGGGATCGAAGATTTTATCAATGACGAACATCGGAATCCCCGTACCTGTGTCATGAATATCCACACACACATTTCGCTCCGCCGTATCTACACGTCCCGAAATTGTCAATATCCCTCCATCGGGCATAGCTTCGATCCCATTTTTGCATACATTCAAGAAAACTTGCTTCAATAGCTCAATATCTGCCGTCACCTCAGGGAGGTGGGTGGAAGCCTCATAATGAAGTTGAACATTGTAGAGGATAGCTTCATTCTGAATAACCGGCACGATGCCACGCAGAACTTCTGTCACACAAATACGTTCATAGGCCACATGCTTGGGCTTGCTCAACATCAGAAACTCATTCACTAGTGCATTAATCCGATCAATCTCTCCCAGCATGACATCTGTAAAGTTCTGTTCTTTGTCCATGCCACGGTCACCGAATGTTCGGCGCAGCATTTGTAAGAAGCCTTTGATTGACGTTAGTGGGTTACGGATTTCATGTGCTGTACCTGCGGCAATTTGCCCGATCATCGCAAGACGATCGCTTCGCTGAACCATTTGTTCCAATGAGCGCATATTCGTTACATCTTTGAAAATAATGTAAGCCCCCACAATATTCCCCTGACTATCCTTCAAAACATTAGAATCCAGCAACAAATCAAACCGTTCTTGATTGTTCGTCCAGGAAACGGCGTGATTGCGAACTATCGCTCCATTCAGAATCGTTCGCTGCACGAGCTGGTGCTGGCTCGGAACTGTGGCAAAAATCTCATCCAGCGACTTATTGCGAATATGTTCTTTCTCCATGGCCAGCATTTGGCAGGCTCGATCACTAATGTCAGCAAGTCGGTAATCCATATTAATTAATAACACGCCTAAATTGATATCTTTCAAAAAGGCATCCGAAAAGCGCTGCAGCAAGTTTAACGCTGTTCCTTCTTCTTTATTTTTCAATGATAATAAATATATACTTCTATCCTCACATTGGAGCTTGAGCATGGAAAACTGAAAATAGATCATTTCCCCATTCTTCCCTAGTAGAAAACCATGTGGCCACTCCCCCACATCCGCTTCATCTCTAAAATGAAATTCGTATAACTCACGTAGAGTAGCCCTCATTTTAAAAAATTGAGGGCAGGGAACACCGGTAATTTCATCGGCTGAATATCCTGAAACTTTCAAGAGCTGATCCGTGACAAGTAACAACTTCTCATCCTCATCAACCATTACCATACCGGTTTGTATGCTGTGATTGAACAGTTTGCGCAGTTCGTTCATCGATACCGAGTACATCTGAGGCGAATGAATGGGCATGTCAACAGCTCCTTCACTTTCTCTTTTCGAACATCTTCGAGCTGCATCAGTCCATGTATGTATTATATAAAAATTCTCTGTAAAGTCATATTTTTCCTGCTACACACAAAAGAAAAAACGCCCTAATTGCTGGCGTTTCGGTTATGTGTTCTTACATATACGGTATGATTACACCGTGCACCTGTTATTGATAAAGTGATACAAGCGAACTCTTATCGTTAGCTCAAATCAGGCAACCCCTCGGCACATGAAACATCTCACTTACGGCTGCTTCCTTCCAGACCTGACCGGGTTCACGAGCATCCATTGCGAAGGACCCGACTCTCAACACCACGTGTAAAAGCCAGACCTCACATCACAGTACCGCTAACAGGAATTCAACCTCGCTACAGCGGATTGCGAGTTACAGGGCACCGCTACCTCCCCGTCTAGCACAGTAAAAATAGTATAGCTGATTCATTGCCAAATAGCAACCTAAGGGGAAAAACTACCTGCCGCCGAGGCGGTACTACTAATAAACTAGCGATCCATTCTTACTTGTATCTTATACCGCGGCATATTCGTCTCTAATGCCATTTGAGCCTGCGACCGCAGTTCATCAACTTGAGCTGCCGTTAAAGCTGCTTGAGGTTTAATTCTCACATTGGCAGAAGGACCATTGATCGCGATATTGGTCTTCTCTATGCCCGGCAGTTGAGCAAGCACAGCCTTCATGAGATTGGTATCATCCTCGTAATGATGGTAAGTCGGATTCAGCGGATCATTCGGGTTAACGCTTGTGATACCCAACATACCGTCTTGCTTATAATTCTGAACTTTATACGTAGAGTCATCATTCGTTTTCTTATTGTTCCCCGTCCACATGCCACAACCTACTAAACTCGCTATAAGGATAGCAGCTCCTGTAAGCTTAACTAGACCCTTGAACATAAAAACACCTCCCATTGGACTCTAAGCCTAAGCTTAGGATGACCAAGGGAGGTTGTCTTATGCTGATTGGCAATCAAGCAAATGATGCCAATTAGATTCCGTATTTCTTTTTGAACTTGTCGACACGGCCGCCTACATCGATAAACTTTTGTTTACCTGTGTAGAAAGGATGACAATTGGAGCAAATCTCAACACGAAGATTTGGCTTGATTGAACCCGTTTCGAACACGTTACCACAAGCGCAAGTCACTGTGGTTGCATGATAAGTAGGATGAATTCCTGCTTTCATTTGGTTCACCTCTTTCCGCCCTGAATCATTTGCTGAAACAGAGTTAATGGACGTACTACTGCATTGTAGCATATTCGCAACTCTAGATGCAATGGAAAATCGATCGGGTAATACTTCCACTCCGATGGTCTATAACACCGTTGTGAGCGTACGATCACTCGTATAAAACTTCGGTGTGTGGGAGTAGGAACCAATGACTACATCCGGTAATTCTTGTTCAAAAATCTCGATCATTTGCTTCATACCTAGCAATTCTCCTTGAGCCTTAGGGATAATGCTTAGATAGCTCTCAGGGTCAATATTCAGGTTGCGCAATTGTATCAATTTCAATCCCGTTCTGCGTACAAATTCGATCATCGCTTCGATCTCTTCTTCCCGATCTGTAACACCAGGGAATACAAGATAGTTAATCGATGTAATAACCCCTTTATCGGTTGCATAGCGAAGGGATTTCTCGACGTTCTTAAGTGTATACGCTCTTGGCTTGTAATAAGCGTTGTAGTGATCATCCAAAGCGCTAATCGTACTTACACGCATTAGATCTAGCCCCGCATCCACAATGCCGCGAATATGGTCCGTAAGGCCCGCATTCGTATTGATATTGATGTAGCCCATCTTCGTTTGCTCACGCACCCGCTTGATGGCATCAATAATGATGACAGCCTGCGTGCTCGGTTCCCCTTCACACCCTTGACCGAAGGAGATAATACTCTCTGGTGTACGTAGATGTTCCAACATGATCTCCGTAATTTCTTCGACCTTTGGCTTGAAATTCATCCGCGTTTGCGGTGCAACAAAGCCACTTTCGTCTGGCTGCTCCGAAATACATCCGAAGCATCCTGCATTACAGGAGTAGGAAACAGGGACAGCCCCTTCCCAACGTTGTAGGAACGTGTTCGAAGCGGTCAAGCACTCGTAGCCTAGTGCACAGTTGGACAAATGCGCATACAACCGATTCTCCGGGTACTTGGCAACTAGCCGTTTGACTTCAACCTCGAGCTCATCTGGATCACAATGAATCGGATTCCAGAAGTATGGATTATCAGTCAGCCGCGCGGCTACGTAGAAGCCGTCTTCTTTCCACACGACAGCGGTATAACCGAACAGAGGCAATGCCTTCGTCTTATCGGATTTCACATACCCTGGGAGAAGCAGCCGTGTGAAGCCTTGTGGAAGCAACGCTCCCACCGCGTGGTAATCACCCTCTACCAGCTTCATTTCCCCTGTTGCGGCATCAATGCCCACAGGACGCGTGAAAGGTAGACTAACGAGTGTTGAACCCTCAGGAAGAGGGATCAGTTCTTCATCTAATATTTCGGTGATCATTTCTGCATTTCGACCAAGTGCGAAATAATCAGGATGATCAAATACATTTCCTTGTGAATCTGAATAAACCAAGTTCATAACGGTACTCCTCTTTGTACGTTAAAGTAAACGGCCACGCCAACCTTCTTAGTAGGTGTCGTTTAACTAAAGCTTAAGATGCTGAGTTTTTGACTTTGCCTTTATGTTGCTGGGACGGTGCTCCCGCCACTGGGGATGCCAACGAGTCCAAAAACTCTTGATTCGTCTTCGTATCCGCAAGCTTCTTAATAAAAGCTTCGGTATATTCATGCGAATCATTCATACCTTTGCGAAGTGCCCATACTTTCTCGAGCTCATCTTTACCAAGCAATGCTTCCTCACGACGAGTTCCTGAACGACGAATATCAATAGCAGGGAAGATACGACGTTCCGCCATTTTGCGATCGAGATGAAGTTCCAGATTACCTGTCCCTTTAAATTCTTCATAAATGACGTCATCCATACGGGAACCTGTTTCAACGAGTGCTGTAGCAAGAATGGTTAAGCTGCCACCTTCTTCAATGTTACGAGCAGCTCCGAAAAAACGTTTAGGACGGTGGAAAGCAGCGGGATCAACACCACCGGACAACGTCCGGCCTGAAGGCGGTACGACGAGGTTATACGCTCTTGCTAAGCGCGTAATACTATCGAGTAGAATAACGACATCTTTCTTATGTTCAACTAAACGCATAGCCCGTTCTAGAACAAGCTCGGCGACTTTAATATGATTCTCAGGAAGCTCATCAAATGTTGAAGCGACAACTTCACCTTTGACAGAACGCTGCATATCCGTAACTTCCTCAGGTCGCTCGTCAATCAACAGGACAAACAGCTCAATCTCCGGATAATTCGTAGAAATACTATTTGCAATTTCTTTGAGTAACAACGTCTTCCCTGCTTTAGGAGGGGCAACGACAAGTCCACGCTGTCCGAGACCTACCGGGGCAAGCAAGTCCATGATCCGCATGGAGATCTTGTTCGGCTCTGTCTCAAGCGTAATCCGAGTGTCCGGATACAGCGGTGTTAGCGCCGGGAAGTGCAAGCGCTCTGCAGCAGTCTCAGGCTTCTCTCCGTTGACTGCTTCAACTTGAAGCAAGCCAAAATAACGTTCATTTTCTTTCGGCGGACGGCATTTACCGGATACGATATCCCCTGAACGCAAATCGAATTTGCGAATTTGAGAGGCTGAAATATAAATATCCTCTGCGCTAGGAAGATAGTTAATTGGACGCAAGAATCCAAACCCTTCCTGCAAAATTTCCAAAACACCTTGCATGAACAGGAAACCGCTCTCTGCTGCTTGTGCACGTAAAATGGCAAAAATGAGTTCTCTTTTCTTCAGCGTACCGTAATAAGGAATCTGATGTTTCTTAGCTAGTTTATATAATTCAGTAAGCTTGAGTACTTCAAGCTCAGCAAGCTGCATGCTCATGTTTCAACCACCAAACTATTAAATTTTCAATTGGATTCTAGCATTGCCTGTTGTCTGGTACTTTATTCCTCGTTCTCACGCCAAACTTCGGCTCCTAGGGAAGATAGATTGAATACTAAATTCTCATATCCGCGATCAATGAACTCTACACCTGACACTTCAGTAATTCCACCAGTCATAACACTCAAACCTGCAATCACCAGAGAAGCACCTGCGCGAAGATCCGTCGCTCTTACTTTGGCCGAACTCAACTGGGAGCCTTCAATGATAGCAGAACGTCCTTCAACCTTCATTTTCGCGCCCATGCGCACAAGCTCTGGAATGTGCTTAAAACGATTGCTATATACGTGGTCAGTTAAAATACTAACACCTTTGGCTTGGCACAACAGACTAGCCATTGGAGACTGCAGATCCGTTGCAAACCCAGGGTAAATTAATGCTTTCACATCTACGCTTTCATAGATAGGCTGACCGACAATGCGAATAGATTCATCCATTTCGTAGACATGAACGCCCATTTCTTGCAACTTCGCTGTCAATGCTTCCAGATGCTTCGGAATCACATTATCAACCGTAACATCACCGCGCGTCGCCGCAGCAGCAATCATATACGTCCCCGCCTGAATACGGTCAGGGATAATGGAGTGGCGGCAGCCATGAAGTTCAGAAACCCCTTCTATACGGATCGTATCCGTACCAGCTCCCTTGATTTTCGCACCCATGGAATTCAAAAGTGTTGCTACATCTATAATTTCAGGCTCTTTCGCCGCATTTTCAATCGTAGTCAAACCCTTAGCACGTGAAGCAGCCAGCATAATATTAATCGTAGCGCCTACACTTGCCATATCTAAATAAATCTTAGCGCCACGCAGTTCCTTGGCACGAATATGAAGGGCACCGTTCTCGTTACTAACTACAGCGCCAAGTGCTTCGAATCCTTTAATATGAAGATCAATCGGACGCGGTTCGAAATTACATCCACCTGGAAGACCAATCGTTGCCTCGCCAAATCTACCCAGAAGTGCACCCATTAAATAATAGGAAGCACGCAGTTTCTTCACTTTGCCATTCGGCATAGCCATAGGCTTCATATGGGTCGGATCAATCGTCATCCGATCTTCGTTCCAATCGATTGTCGCTCCTAAATCAGTCAAAATTTCTGTATATATAGCCACATCGCTTAAATGTGGAAGATTATCCAACGTTACTGGTGTTTCTGCAAGTACTGCGGCTGGAATAAGTGCAATGGCACTATTCTTTGCTCCACTAATCTGAACCGTTCCCCGTAGTGGGCGTCCACCAACCACCATTAATTTCTCCAACATACTTCTCCCCCTAAACCAGGTGCCTTCTCACTAACGTTCAATCAACAAATTCTACTAAAACTCACAATGATTCGACGGAATTCCACAAAATAAGGAAGTAAATGATGAGTGCGAGGTAAAATACAACAAATAGAAGAAGGAAACGCCCGCAATGACACAGACAGACGGCAACGATTGTCGACCATCCATCTGTGTATTACTGCATTTCCTATCCTGTCTATACAATTTGGAATTAAGCTTGGTTGCTGCTTCCGAACAATTGAATTTTGGATTTTACTACTTCGATCATAGCGTTACGAGCTGGGGTTAGATATTTACGAGGATCATAAATTTTAGCATCTTTGTTCAGAGCTGCGCGGATGCTTTCTGTGCAAGCCACTTGGTTCTCTGTGTTCACGTTGATTTTGCCAACGCCTGCTGCAATTGATCTACGAATCATTTCGTCTGGAACGCCGGATCCACCGTGCAATACAACTGGAACTGGAATGGCTTTAGTAACTGCTTCAATAATATCAAAGTGAATGTTAGGCTCGCCAGCGTACATACCATGTGCAGTACCTACTGCGATTGCCAAACAATCCACGCCTGTTTCTTCGTAGAAACGAATCGCTTCTTCTGGTTTTGCAAGGTTAGCGTGCTCTTCATCGACCGAAATGTCATCCTCAACGCCACCAATTGTTCCAAGCTCACCCTCAACGGATACGCCCATAGCACGAGCAGCTTTAACAACTTCTTTCGTCAAACGAATGTTTTCTTCGAAAGAATAGTGGGAACCATCGAACATTACGGAGCTGAATCCTGCACGGATACATTTCATTGCTACTTCAAACGAACTACCGTGGTCTAAGTGCAATGCGATCGGAAGACCGGATTTCTTAGCTGCTGCTTCTGCAATAGCTACTGTAAACTCGATGCCCATATATTTCAGTGCGCCTTCGCTAACACCATAAATGAACGGGGAGTTCAGTTCGATTGCTGCTTCCACAATCGCTTGAGCAAACTCAAGATTGTTCATGTTAAATTGACCAACCGCGTATTTCCCTGCTTTTGCCTTAGGTAAAAATTCATTCATTGAAACCAATGCCATGTTTCTCTTCCTCCTAGAACCTCTTTAGTAGATGCGCATACCGCTCTCTGTTCATACCTGAGTTATTATAGCACATAACTTTTCAAATGATAACCAAGCCTTCATTTTTCCACAACTAAAATAAACGCCTCCACCGTCTTTCTAAAATGGAAGCGTTTATCTAAGCAAATAGCGAAACTAGTATGTGAAACTTATACAGCCTATATGCAAAAAAAGACCCTATAACTAGGATCCTACTGCAAAACCACTGCTGGATTCATTACTTAATTGCATATTAACAGCAAGACGCAGCTCATCAATATCAAATGGCTTCGTAAAATGCATGATCGCACCTAAATCCGTCGCTTCTTTGATCATATCCAGCTCACCATATGCCGTCATCATGATGACTTTGATAGAGACATCAATTTCTTTCACATGTTTCAAAATATCAAGTCCGTCCATACCAGGAATTTTCATATCTAGTAGTATGAGATCCGGCGAAACATTTCTAACGATTTCCAAGGCCAACTTGCCATTGGAGGCTTGATAGGTATCGTACCCTTCGTTACTGAACACTTCCATGAGGAGTACACGAATTCCATTTTGATCATCCACAACCAACACTTTTTTCTTCATCAGCCAAGTCCCCTCCCGAAAACGAATAACAAGTTCCAAACCTATGAGTCAAGATATTCGCTATTCATTTTCGTATTCCTTCCGAGGAGAGCATTTATTTTGAAAAGTTTTACATAAAAGTTGATTATCAGGAGAGAGCCCCCTGCATCAGTACCGTAAAATTTTAACGAGCGATCGATTGTGCAGCTCTCACGAATTCACGGAAAAGTGGCTGTGGACGGTTCGGACGGGACGTAAATTCCGGGTGGAATTGTACAGCCAAGAACCAAGGGTGACCAGGAAGCTCCACCATTTCAACCAGACGACCATCTGGTGATGTACCAGAAATACGCAGACCAGCAGATTCAACCAATTCACGGTATTCATTATTAAATTCGTACCGGTGACGATGTCTTTCGTAAACTAGCTCATCATTATAGGTAGTCGCAGCAAGTGATCCAGGCGTCAATTTACAAGGGTATAGACCTAAACGCATCGTACCGCCTAGATTCTCAATATCCTTCTGCTCTGGTAAAAGATCAATTACTGGATATGCAGTTGTTGGATTAATCTCGGAGCTATTCGCGCCATCCAATCCACAAACCGAACGTGCGTATTCGATAACTGCAACCTGCATCCCCAAACAAATACCGAAGAATGGAATTTCTTTCTCACGTGCATAACGAATGGCAGCTACTTTTCCTTCAATCCCGCGATCACCAAATCCACCTGGTACAAGGATACCTTGCACACCAGAAAGCAGTGAATGCACATTATGATCGTAGATATCTTCGGCATTGACCCAACGGATATCGATCTCGGAGTCATTGTCAATACCAGCATGTCCAAGTGCTTCTACAATACTAAGATAAGCATCATGAAGAGCTACGTACTTCCCAACGATGGCAATCTCGGTCTTCTTCGTTAAGGATTTCACCTTGCGAACAAGGCTCTCCCATTCAGTCATATCGGGTTGATTCGTTGAAAGCTTCAAGTGATTCACAACATAATCATCAAGACCTTGCTCACGAAGCATCATCGGTACTTCATACAACGTTTCTGCATCTTTACATTCAATAACTGCAGCTGGATCGATATCACAGAACAAAGCGAGCTTACGCTTCATATCTTCTGTCAAAGAATGTTCTGTACGGCAAACAATTACGTGTGGTTGAATACCAAGGCCGCGCAGTTCTTTAACACTATGTTGCGTTGGTTTTGTTTTGACTTCTCCAGCAGCTTTGATATAAGGAATCAACGTAACGTGAATGTACATGACATTCTCGCGGCCGATATCATTTTTCATTTGACGAATTGCTTCGAGGAACGGCAAGCTTTCAATGTCCCCGACTGTACCACCGATTTCAGTAATAACGACATCGGACCCAGCTTCACGACCTGCGCGAATAACACGCTCTTTGATTTCATTCGTAATATGAGGGATAACCTGTACAGTTCCACCTAGGTATTCACCTCTGCGCTCTTTGGTAATAACAGAAGAGTATACTTTACCTGATGTCACGTTCGAGCTTTTGGACAAATTAATGTCGATAAAACGCTCATAATGACCTAAATCCAAATCCGTTTCTGCACCATCGTCTGTTACGAAAACTTCCCCATGCTGGTAAGGACTCATGGTTCCTGGGTCCACGTTAATGTAAGGATCGAACTTCTGGATTGTAACTTTCAAACCTCTGTTCTTAAGCAGTCTTCCTAAGGAAGCTGCGGTAATTCCTTTGCCAAGGGATGAAACTACGCCTCCCGTAACGAAAATGTATTTTGTCACTATGTACGCCTCCTAAAAGTTTTAGTATGAAACTGACTTGGTAAGCATCACCGCTAAGTTTTCGCCAGAAAACTGGCTTCGTAATAATCATGAAGATACGTGTAAAAAGGTGCTAGAAAACTGGCTTCATCAGCATAAGCTCTTGGGTGTCGCCAGAACAAAGGTGTAATAGCATTAGCTTCTGCTAAATAAGTGTTTTCATGAACAAATCACAAAAAAAAAGCGCAAAAAAACAAAAAAAAGTGACACCCGTAGTGACGGGGCACTTTTTGAACGCATGCGCGAATTGTTAAGATTCTTTTAAAGCCCATGCAATAGTTTACTCTGAACGTATAGGGACTGTCAAGACAAGTTATTTGTCGTCTTCGTCGTCTTCATCCAAATCTTCTTCATCCTCATCGGAATCCAAATCATCTACGTCATCCTCAGTATCATCGCTCTCTTCAATACCCGCTTCGCCAAGATCCTCTTCGATTTCTTCATCTTCGAAGAATTCAGTATCCTCTTCCGCTTCTTCTTCCTCTTCGGTTTCGGTACCAAATGCATCATACTCGTCTTCTTCTGCGTATGTATCTTCTTCTTCCGCATAAACGTCTTCATCCAGATCATCATCTTCGTCGTTGATAATTCTAGGACGCTTCGCGTTTCCAACCGCATCGTCGGACTTTTCAACTGGATACCAACGTTTCAAGCCCCATAGGTTTGTACCTACACAAGCAAAACGTCCATCGATGTTGATCTCCGTATATAGTTGGGCAATCACATTCATGACATTATCTTCAGAAAGCCCTTTTATTTTAGCAATTTCAGCCATAAGTTCACGGTAGTAAAACGGCGTATTCGCCGACTTCAGCAATTCGAACGCCAAATCCACCATGGGCATTTCGCGTGCTTGCTCTGTGGTGATTTTGAGTGTGTATTCGCTGCTCATCTAAGGCACATCCTTTTCGATCATTTCTTGACTACGTTATCTACCATAACCAATATCTTCATTAAGTAAAACCTATTTTTTCTAAAATTGCAACTACCCTGAAATAAACGGCTAATCCGACCTGCTTGGACGGATGCGTTTATCTAAAATTATAGCCGAATTATGAAGTGATACGATAAATGCTATAGTTCACAATAAACGTCTACACCGACCTCTTAGGTCAAGTGCGTTTACCATGAAATAAGCCTATTTATTGTCTATTGTGAAAAGGAATACAGGCGAAGGTCCCCCTCCGCCTGCGACTGTACCCTAAGGAACCGCTTGCTGCTGAACAGCAGTCGTTTCCACTACCTGAGAAAGAGACACTCCTGCCCGCGCCTCTCTATGTATCCTATGTTGAACCTACGCATCTGACACGGCCCTGCACCCATTTATTTCTATAAGTGCGAGTTAACATGTCTGGTTTTCAGCACCGAGAAGCTTGAAAGAAGCTAGCAAATGAGAAGCGGAGCGTAGTGGAAGCTACGTGAGCACTGGAATTTCCTGCTACATTCAATTTTCGATGTCGAATATGCATCTTGGACTACTTCGTAATCAAAATTGGACTTTTTAACATCCTCTATAAAGGCGATGACACGGTCAAGTACGATGACCTGTACATAGGATAGGGGAGATATGATTATATGCTGTAACGGGGGGATGGCACGATGGATACAGCCACCTTTCTTCATCTGCTTCATGAAGATCTAGGTCTTACTAAACAACCAGCTAGAAAGCACCTTATCCATTTCACCTCAAAGACAGACTACTTGGCCTGCAAGTCAGAGCTCCTACGCTTGACGTCTGAACTCCCCAGACTATCCCTGGTTCTGCCTCTAGACATTATTCAGGCCTTTTCCTGTACATTGTGTCCGGATACAAAACTCAGAAGCTTCTCAAGCACGACACGTATCGAAACGGATACGAAATTAACTATAAATAAAGTTAAAAGTAGAAAGACCGTACCGAAACGAGCTACAATTCTATCCAACTCACGCACACGCACCATTCCTTGGGGAGTTGATCAAATCGGTGCTCCTGAGATCTGGAGCAAATCTGTCGGCAAAAATATTCACATCGGCGTCATCGATACCGGCATCGACTATAAACATCCTGATTTGCAAAACTCGATCTCGCATGGCATCAACTTATTAAATCGCAGGCTCATGCCTCATGATGATAACGGGCATGGCACACACATCGCGGGTACCATTGCGGCAACTGGCCGAAACTCCGGCATTATCGGTGTAGCTCCCCGAGCGATTATTCATCCTGTTAAAGCTTTTGACCAAAATGGAAGCGCCTATGTATCCGATATCATCGCCGGTATTGATTGGTGCGTCCAAAATGACCTCGATATTATTAATATGAGTTTCGGTATGAAAACGTACAATCCTGCACTGGAGCAAGCGGTTTTGAACGCTTACTACCGAGGAAAGGTTATTGTAGCCTCCTCTGGTAATGATGGCCGGAAGAAAACCATTGATTACCCTGCTCGGTTCCCCCACGTTGTCTCCGTAGGCGCTACTACACGCACAGGGCGGATTGCTCCATTCAGCAATCGCGGAGCACAAATCGACATTTATGCGCCCGGTGAGCGCGTGTATTCGGCTTGGATCGGCGGCAAATATAACGAGCTCAGCGGCACGTCGATGGCAACAGCGCATGTAAGCGGCGTTATTGCCTTAATGCTGTCCATCCGCTCCATGTCGCCGCAGCAAATCAAAAATGCGCTGCGCCGCTGCGCATTCCCGCTGAGCAAGCGCCCGAATGCCCGGTGGCAGCCCGGGCAATTGAACGCTCAGCGAGCGATCCGCGCGGCGGGGCAAGAATAGCTGGCGCTGCAGGAGACAACTGCCGCAGCGCCTTACGGCGTAAGCGCAGAGGGTACCTCCTGCGCTTGTCGAAAAAGAAGAAGCTCCCCTTCTGACCAGTGGTCAAGGGGAGCTTCTTCTGGCTGAGCGGGTGTTACATCCGCTCAGGGGCCGATACGCCAACCACGCGAAGCGTGTTGGCTAGGGTCGTGCGGAGCGCGCCGAGCAACGCGAGGCGTGCTTGGGTTAAGGCTGCGTCATCTGTGATGACGTAGTGGCCTCTATAGTAGCTATGGAACTGGCTTGCCAGTTCGTAGACATAGCGGATCATGCGGTGCGGCGTGTACTGCTCAGCAGCAATGGCGATCTCTTCCGGAAGCTCGCCGATCTTGCGCAGCAAGTCGAACTCGGCTTCCGATGTAAGCTGGGACAGGTCCACCTGTTCCAGCGGGAGCACAGCGATATTCTGCTCTTCCGCCTGGCGGAAGATGCTGCAAATCCGTGCATGGGCATATTGCACATAGAACACGGGATTCTCATTGGACTGGGAGACCGCCAAGTCCATGTCAAAATCCAAATGCGAGTCCATACTCCGCATTGCGAAGAAATAACGAATCGGGTCAACGCCGACTTCGTCCATCAAGTCTTCCATCGTAACGGCTTTGCCGGTACGTTTGGACATTTTAACCTTTTCACCATTCTGGAATAAGCTCACCATTTGGGCGATTAGCACAACGAGGCGGTCTGCTTCAAAACCAAGGGCCGTCATAGCCGCTTTCATACGCGGAATGTAGCCATGATGATCTGCGCCCCAAATATTAATTAAGCGGTCGTAGCCGCGTCCGAATTTATTACGGTGGTACGCGATGTCCGGCGTAAGGTAGGTGAAGGATCCGTCGTTCTTAATCAGAACACGGTTCTTGTCATCCCCAAGCGGTGTCGTATTCAACCATGTTGCGCCCTCTTCTTCATAGATATGACCATTATCCCGCAGCTCTTGAAGCACAGGCGGAATGAGATTATCTTCATAGATGGACGTCTCGGAGAACCAGTGGTCAAAATGAACACCGAAGCGGCCTAAGTCGCGTTTGATTTTGTCTAGCTCTTTCTCAAGTCCATAGGTGCGGAAATAAGCACGACGTTCTTCGTCCGACAAACTCAGTAGACGATCACCTTCTGAAGCTGCGAGTTCCGTTGCAAAGCCTTTGATATCTTCACCAAAATAGCCATCCTCTGGCATTTCCGCTTCTTGTCCAAGCGCTTGCAGATAGCGTGCTTCGATGGATTTCGCCAAATTGACGACTTGATTCCCCGCATCATTAATGTAGTATTCACGAGAAACGTCATAGCCTGCTAGATCTAATACGTTACAAAGAACATCACCAACAGCTGCGCCGCGTGCATGTCCCAAGTGAAGGGAACCTGTAGGATTCGCGCTAACGAACTCTACTTGCACTTTGAGCCCTTGTCCTACGTTTGATTCTCCATAGCGTTCACCAAGCTTCGCCACATCAGCAATCACCGGGTAGAGGTAGACTTGATTCATTTTAAAATTGATAAAGCCTGGGCCCGCAATTTCCGCTTGCGCAATACTCGCTTCATCCTTGTTCAGGTTGGCGATGATTTGCTCGGCAATTTGTCTCGGATTCTGCTTCGCAATACGCGTCAGCTGCATCGCTACATTCGTCGCGAAATCGCCATGTGTCTTCTCTTTCGGCACTTCTAGAATGATTTCTGGCAGTTGCTCCTCGGAGACGATACCTGCCGCTAGAACAGCCTCTTTAATTGCTTGCTTTACTTTCGCTTTCACTTCGTTAAGAACATCCATTTGTCTTACTCCTCCTGAATTAACAACTTGATTCGATAGGCTCCTGTATGTGTGCCTGATGCATATAGATCATAGCTCCACCTCGTAATCCCGATGCCATGGATAGCCTCCGAGGTCAGCTTGTGCGTCTCAATTTCCAGTTCCATTCGGAGCTGTGGTGTGTGATAAAAGCCGGTCCGCTTCTCTCCAGGAACGAAGGTTTGCTCCGCTTGTACATCCCCTTGGCGAATAATACGGATCTGATTATCTTCGAGCTTAATGATCGTCACGGTCCGTCCAAGCTCATTCGGCTCTTCTTCATAGCGGATATAGGTATGATCGCCCTTGCGATACAGATCCCCGCGCGCCTTCTGCACTGTGGTCTCACTCCCGCTTCGACTCTCGATTCGAATCCGCACCCGCTGCTTGTCCGTCATGATTCGATAATCCCCTCTTCTTCTGTTGCTACGAAAGACAACTCGTGTCACAACGTAGGCATGTTAGCTAATAGTTTATATGAAAGAATAAGTAAATTCAATGCATGGAAGGGTTTGAGAGGATTGGAGACGAGTTCGTGATTGGCAAAAGATGATGATAAAACCTCTATCGAAGCCATTTAAGGATGAGCGACCGCGCTTAGATGATGGTATTTCGCCAAATAGAAAGACGTTTTCGGAAACTGAAAACGTCTTTTCTATTGTGAAAAAAAGCCTCCTCATCCGCTGGAAAACGGATAAGGAAGCTCGTATGTTTATGCTTATAACGCCGGAACTGGCCTTCCGATAGCTGCCCACTGCTCTTTGGCTGGACCATAGGCGCCGACAACGGGGAGTCCCGCCTGACGCATCAGAATAGTCAATTGGCCGCGATGATGAATTTCATGCTTCAAGAAGCTGTATAGGGTTGTGCCGATCGTCCACTGCATTCCAAACATGGTAACCACTTCTTGCAGATTTTCGTCCTTCCATTGCGTTCGGATCGCGCTGAGTATGTTCTGCGTTGTTGTCCGATACGCATCTGCAATGACTGCTGCCTCTGCAGGTGGCACGCTTACAGCAGCCGGTGATTCGAATTCCAGCCCCGTTCCGTATAGCATGCCTCGTTCCGCATGGACCAGATGCCAAGCAATATAACCAAGTGGACGGTAGCCTTCGGCTTGAATTTGGCTTAGGGACTCATCTGTTAATGTATCCAGCAGCTGCTGCGTTGTAGTCGATTCCATTTGGTATTCATGAATGAAGCTTTCAATCGTTGTAAACATATATAAAACCTCCTAGGGATAGTGGTGGTACAGGCTCGCTTGTACTTGGTGCTAGTGATGACACTTCTGACTTCATTGGTGCTCACACTGCTGCGATTCATGTCCTGTCCTTATGTTTACAGTATAGCTAGGTGCTACTGACAGCTGTATGGCAGTGATTGAAATTTGTTTTAGGAAGAGTTGTTACTTGAAGGAACGTAAGAGAGTTAAGTGAGTTGAGTTGGGGGAGCGCCAAGGGTATGAAGGGGAACGTCAGTGCGTTATTGGGCTCAAAAGTAGCTGGACATAGGATCAAGGGGAACGTGGATGCCTTATTCTTCCTAAAAGTGATGCAAGACCTGCAAATTAGCTGAATTAGCGCACTGCCGTTCCCCTCAAGTCTGAAAATGACGAATATGGCTCAAATAGCGCACCCTAGTTCCGTTACATTGGTAAGTTTGTAGTCGGCAAATAGATGAGGGAGGATAAAAGCAGGAGTCGGAAGCCTGATGAGTGCGAGATGGGTGCGAGATGGGTGCGAGAGTGAGTATCCAGTTGATTATTGCAAATGAGGTTCTAGGGGGTTGAGTTCGGGGTTCGGGGTTCGGGGTTCGGGGTTCGGGGTTCGGGGTTCGGGGTTCGGGGTTCGGGGTTCGGGGTTCGGGGTTCAGGTCGGTAGTAAGATTGAAGCTGAAGCTTGGGTCCATGCCAGCACGCAAAAAAGGAAGCCGACTAATCGGCTCCCTCTTCTATTCAAATCCTATTATCCGCGATTCCGCAGTTTATTTAATCAAATCTTCAACGAATCTAGGCAACACGAACGCTGCTTTGTGCAAGCGTGGCGTGTAGTATTTCGTTGGGAATTCAGGGATTGCTGATTCTTCTACTTGAAGTGGATCGTGCTTTTTGCTGCCCATTGTGAATGTCCATAGACCACTTGGGTATGTAGGGATATTCGCACTGTATACACGAACGATCGGGAAAATTTCTTTCACGTCGCGATTTACGGTTTGGATCAAATCCGCTTTGAACCATGGGTTATCCGTTTGAGCAACGAAGATCCCGTCTTCTTTTAACGCATCGAAAATCCCTTGGTAGAAACCTTTGGAGAACAGCTCAACAGCTGGGCCTACAGGCTCTGTGGAATCGACCATGATGACATCATAAGTGTTTTTGTGATCGTGGATGTGCATGTAGCCATCATTAACGATAACTTCAACGCGCGGGTTGTCCAACTCACCAGCGATCGTTGGCAGGTATTTCTTGGAATACTCGATAACTTTGCCATCGATATCAACAAGAACGGCTTTCTTTACTTTCGGGTGCTTCATGATTTCACGAATAACGCCACCATCGCCGCCACCTACTACAAGTACGTACTCTGGGTTCGGGTGAGTAACAAGCGCTGGGTGAGCAACCATTTCATGATAAACGAATTCGTCTCTCACTGTTGTCATAACCATGCCGTCAAGCGTTAACATCGTGCCCCACTCTTCAGTTTCGATCATGGATAGATCTTGGAAATCTGTTTGTTCTCTTACATAAGTTTCAGTCACTTTTGCCGTGATACCGAAGCTATCCGTTTGTTTCTCTGTGTACCATAATTCCATAAGTAACCCTTCTTTCGCTTCTCTATTTGGATGAATAATTCCTGACATTGGTTATCTCTAACAGTGTTCCACCAGCCCAAAAAGTCATACGAGTTCGGACGCTAATTTCCAGTCCCTTGACACGCACAAATTGTATTATAGTTCATTACCCCCAAAATGCAATATTTTCCTTGATCTTTTAACCATTTAACAAAAAATATTTACAATTCGTTGAATACGGACTGCCATGCTTTTCCATACTGGTTAATAGCGCATTTGGGCAAGGAGAAGGGAGGCATGGGAAGCATGTCCGACAATGAGAATAATGAGAAGCCCCGCCAACAAACACCAGAAACACAATCTGCCCGACGGAAAGATGAAATTCCTGCTTCCATGCGATGGATGAGACGAATCAAGAAGACCTTTTCGTTCTTTTTTACCTGCAGCCTGTTGTTGCTCATCGGAGCCGCTGTCTTTCTAGTTTATTTGCGCTCCCAAACCCTTCCCGTCACCAAAACGATGCAAACCTCTCAGATGTATGATGTGCATGGCGAGGTGATTGATACCTTTTATTCAGGGCAAAATCGGCAGGTGGTTTCATTAAATGAAATCTCACCTTACTTAATACATGCAACGCTCGCCGTGGAAGACCAGCATTTCTACGATCATTTCGGTGTGGATGTCAAAGCCGTAGCACGTGCGGCCATTGTGAATGTCCAAGCGATGGCGAAGGTGCAAGGAGCCGGCACAATCACGCAACAGTTAGCTCGAAACCTTTACTTAACTCATGATCGTACGTGGACGCGCAAAATCAAGGAAACGGTGTATGCCATCCAAATGGAAATGCAGCTGGGCAAAGATGATATCCTCGCTGATTATTTGAATCAAATCTATTATGGTCATTCGACCTATGGGATTGAGACTGCTTCTGAGCTTTTCTTTGGCAAGCATGCCAGTGAATTAACCTTAGCAGAGAGCGCTATGATCGCTGGGGTGCCGAAAGGACCGCGTTACTATTCCCCCTATTATGATTTGCAAAATGCAATGGATCGGCAAAAAGTCGTTCTCCAGACGATGGTGAACAGCGGCTTTATTACCCAAAGCGCTGCTGACGCTGCAGGCAAGGAGAAGTTGACGATTCTGCCGTTAACGAAAAAGAAACCTTCCGCTGCCCCCTATTTCAGGGATTATGTACGTAACCTTGCGACAGAGAAGCTCGGCATCACAGAAGAACAATTCGATGAAGGCGGCATCCGCATCTATACCACGCTGGATAAAAATGCCCAGCAAATTGCGGAGAATGTCATTACAAAGCAGCTTGAAGGCAAACCAGAGTTGCAGGCCGCTTTGGTCGCGGTAGACCCGCGTACAGGCGAGATCAAAGCCATGGTCGGCGGACGCGACTATACGGAAAATCAGTTCAATCGTGTACTGTCGAATACGCGACAGCCAGGGTCTTCTTTTAAACCATTCGTGTATATGGTCGCACTCATGAATGGCTTCACCCCTGTCTCCATGGTCAAGAGTGAGCCAACGGTATTTACTTACGATGAGGGACGCCTGCAATATACGCCAAGAAATTTCAATGACCAGTATACCAATGGGAATATTGATATGCGGCAAGCGATTTCGAAGTCGGATAATATCTATGCGGTGCACACGATTCTTGAGGTGGGTCCACAGAAGGTCATAGATTTCGCGCATAAACTCGGGATTGCTTCGCCCATGAAGCCATTGCCTTCCTTAGCGTTAGGTTCCTTCCCTGTGAGTCCATTGGAAATGGCCTCGGCCTTTGCCTCTATTGCGAATCAAGGTGTACATCATGAAACGACCGCTATTTTGCGGATCGAAGATGCTAATGGGCGTGTATTATATGAAGCGGCGCCTACGGAGGAGCAAGTGATACCACCTGCGGTTGCCTATGTGATGACTAATCTAATGGAGAGCGTGTTCGAAGAGGGTGGAACCGGTAACCGTGTAGCCAGTACGATTAAGCGGCCAATTGCTGGCAAAACTGGCACTACCGATACGGACGCCTGGCTCGTCGGCTTCACACCAGAGCTATCTACGGCAGTCTGGGTTGGTTATGACAAGAGCCGTAACATCACAACGGTGGAATCACATCTTGCCTCACCAATCTTCGCGGATTTCACCGAACAGACCTTGGATGCGATCCCGCCAAAGCTGTTCCCGATCCCTGAAGGTGTATCGACCGTTTACATTGATCCCGTGAGCGGCAAATTGTCGAATGAGGACTGTCCGAATTCTAAAATGGAAGCTTTCCTTGTTGGTACTGAACCAACCACATATTGTACAGGAAAACCCGCTAATCCAGATGCAGCAGGCGGTCAGAAAGCAGGTCCCAAAGGCGATAACGGCTCTTGGTGGAACGATCTAAAACGCTGGTGGAACGACTAATTCAGCCGAAGAAGACAACACAAAAAGGCAGCACTAAGCGCGTCTTAGTCCTGCCTTTTTGCTGTCCTAGTATATGAGGTAACATACACTAGGGTATAGTATACCCGCTTCGACATTGCGGAACAATGGATGACACATAATGTTCATATTCTCCATATTCGCCGCTTAAAGCTTAGGAGAGTGCGTCCTTAAGGCTTTGATCCGAGCGGTTCCACCAGTCTTCATTGTGCGCAATGAGGCAGTTTCGAAGGGCTGTTCGTTCACTGTCAGACAAGCCTTCTAGGATGAACTTACGCTTCATGGCGCCGTCCATTTTGTTCACGTGCTCCGCAAGAATCTTCCATCCGCGGCGCGCTTCGGTGTCCACTAGCATTTCGCATGCCGACATCCCCGCATAGTAGGCGCCATCTTCCGTCCGATCCACTGCTACCCATACGATCCATGCTTTACGACCATTCGGGACATCCTCCTTGTTCGTGGAGAACTTAATCCCTTTCTCGATCTTACTCTTGGCATGGAGTGTTCCTTCATCCAAATACGCTTCATCCCCATCAATAATGATGCCGGAGACGTTACTCAAATCAATGGCTCCCGCACCGAAGCCTTTGTGATTCACTTTCGAGCTTACTATATTTAAGGCCAGCTTCTTCTTATCCGCTTCCATAAGGGCACCTTCCACTCTACATTAGGTTAAAATGACGACATGCTTTCATTGTAGCGAAAGTCTACCGCTAGAACAAGTGGCGGCGGGCTACCACGGACATTTAACATATTTCTTTCACCTCGCAGAAATATTCCCTAGGTTGTCTACATATACATGCTGTAGATGCTTGTTTAGGCGGGGTGAATCTCATGGATATGAATGCTCTATTCAATAGCCGCAAGGTACAGTGGTTTGCTGTCATGCTCCTTGCTGCCGGCGCAGTGTTAATAACGAATACCTTGCTCCCCTCCACACCAAGAGGGACTGTTCCTGTCGTCTCTAAAGATGTTCCTATTGTTCAGACACCGGACATGCAGCCTGCAGATAATGGCAAACCGTTAGAAACCTCAACACCACTTAGTTATCGTATTGCCGAATATCACATGAATGTTGCCTACACGCCAGAAACCCAACAGCTCCAAGGACAACAAACACTTACATGGGAAAATCCTGGCTCAGTTCCTGTACAAGATATGTATCTCCACCTCTATCCCAATGCATTCGCTTCGAAGAAAACGACATTTATGCGCGAATCAGGTGGAAAGCTGCGGGAAGATGAAGCCAAGGATGAGAGTACCGGCAGTATGGAACTGCTCTCCGTGAAATCAGATACGGGTGATGATCTCACCAAGCGAATGTCATTCGTACAACCGGATGACGGCAATAAGGATGACCACACGCTGCTCAAAATACCGTTATCCAAGCCTGTTGGACCTGGGGAAAGTGTAACGATCAAAACCGAATTCCTTGTTAAACTGCCCGCAGCTTTTGCCAGAATGGGCTATGTCGGTGACTTCGTTATGGCTGGTCAATGGTTTCCAAAGGTTGCCGCCTATGAGCGCAAGGGAACTAGGGGACGGGCTGAGCCTGGCTGGGATCTCCACCAATATCATGGAAATTCCGAGTTCTATGCGGATTTCGGCATGTATGATGTGAAAATCCAGGTACCCGCAAATTATATTGTCGCAGCAACCGGTTTCCCTGTTAAGCCTGCCGTGACGGACAAGGGCACGAAGACATACCAATTCTATGCCGAGGATGTGCATGACTTCGCTTGGTCAGCCTCTCCTCATTTCGTCTATGTGGAAGAACCCTTCTCTACACCACAAATTCCAGGGGTCAAAATCAAACTGTATTTGGATCCTAATCATCAAAATTTGAAGGACCGTTACATGTATGCGGCTAAAAAAGCACTCTCCCGTTACAGTCAGTGGTACGGTACGTATCCCTACTCTACCCTTTCCATCGTCGTCCCACCTCCTGGCGGGAATGGTGCTGGCGGTATGGAATATCCAACTTTAGTCACCGCATGGGGAGCCAGTGACAAAGATCCAGACTTAGAACTGGAACGCGTCGTCGTCCATGAGATCGGACACCAATTCTTCTATGGGCTGGTCGCCAGTAATGAATTCGAGGAAGCATGGCTGGATGAAGGCTTCACCTCTTATGCAGAGGATAAAGTGATGGAAGCCGAATACGGTGAAGTACCTAATTTGCCTGTCGAGTCCAGTTATATCACCTCACCAAATGGACTTCAGAAGGATGCATGGACTTACAAAGGACATGATGAATACGCTGAAAATGTGTACACGCGTGGCAAGCTCGTACTCAAAGCAATCGAGGGGCAAGTCGGTACCAAAACGATGGATCGTATCATGAAATCCTATTTCCAAAAGTGGCAGTTTAAGCATCCGTCTACAAAGGATTTCCAACAGGTCGTTGAGGAGATTAGTAAAACAGATTGGGACGACTTCTTTAATCAGTATGTCTATGGCAATCTGATGATGGATTACTCCGTCGAAAGTGTTCACGTCCAGCCTCAGGGTGGCAAAGGGTCTGAGACTTACGAAAGCACTGTTCGCATCGTGAAGCTTGGCGGTAACTCACCGGAAGTACCGATACAGTTCCACTTCGCGGATGGTACAACGTTGGATAAAACATGGGACGGCAAGGAAGGCAGTATTGACTTCAAATTAACGCATGCTTCCCCTGTCGACTGGGTGCGCATTGATCCTAAGTACACGCTTATTCTCGAAAATAAGCACATCAATAACTTTTATCAAACCCAATTAAACACAAAGTGGAAAATTCGTTGGAACCTTGGCATTATTCAATTCCTACAAGCCATATTTGGCTCAGTCGCCTGGTAAGGACGAGAGTGTTTATGGAGAAATATAAGCATTGTATAACGTGCAGCTATACTCTCTTATATTTTAAAGAAAACGTTAAGGAGGGACCTCATTGGCCACTTATATCAAAGCTGGCTTCAGGGCAGCTATGGCGCAGCCATTTGCCACGATCATTTTATTCCTATATCAGATGGGCTGGGGTATTCTCCTGTATAAGCTCGTGCAGGGAATACTCGTCCCCCTCATGCATCGATTCCCTGGCGCTGAGCAACCCAAGCAGGCATTGCAGATTTTCCTAGCAGAGGGCCAGTTTCAGTTAATTAAAACAGATCTCAGCCATTCCTATCTATGGTGGCTTGCTATACTCTTATGTGCTCGCATGCTGCTGACGCCTCTCTTAAATGGCGGTGTTTATTATTCTCTCACGCATTCTCACCAGAATGCTGGCTATCGTTTCTTTCGCGGGATGAAGCAGCTCATGCTCCCATTCCTGCTCGTGTATCTGATTCGCATCGCACTTACATTTTTCCCGCTCATCTGGCTTATTCCCAAAGCCGCTTATATGCTAGGGCATAGCGGCTCCTACGAGCAGATCGTTATCAAGCTTCTTCCTTGGATACTTAGTTTAATGCTCTACGGCTTTCTCCTGCAGCTGCTGTTTATGTATGTGCAATTCGCCATTGCTGCCAAGCTAGGCATTACATCGACTATTTTCTCTTTCTTTCGATATTCGCTGCCGATTATCGGACTTGCCATCATCCTATTACTGTTCACAGGACTTTTGGCAGGGGTCACGGTCACGGCCACTTACGTATGGGCAGGACTGGTAGCCCTAATCATTTACCAACTATATCCGCTCTTCCACATTTTCATCCAAATTTGGGGCATTTCTTCCCAATATCAGCTTCTTTCTGCCAAAATATCCAGTTAATATCCAGCAAAACAGCGAATAGCTAAGCGTTCTCCCCTTCTCTTTGAGAAAGGGGCTTTTTTTTGTCTATTTCCCGAACTATTTGCCTATTTTTCAGCCTTTTTTCTAATAAAAAAAGAGGAATTCCATTGTTTATGACGAATTAAAAGGACTAGCATCAAAAAACCAAATATTTCATGCCGAATTCCTCAGTTTTTGGGGAAACGGGGGAACCACTCCGGGTGAATTGATCTTGCAAGACAGGGATCATAGGGAACCTTCAACCGAACCCTCCAGCTAACCTCGTAGGCACCGGAAGGAGACAAGCAGTTGAAGAAAGTTGTTGGTCTTATTTTTAGTCTTGTTTTGTTTTTGAGTGTAAGTGTAGGAAGCGTTTTCGCAGCATCCGATATGGATAAAGCGGTAGAAGATCTTGTTGGAACTCCTTACAGATGGGCAGGAACGACAACCAAAGGTTTCGATTGCTCTGGTTTTACGTCCTACTTGTTCGACGAGTTCGGCATCGACCTCCCACACAGCTCCAAATCACAAAACAGTGAAGGCTACTGGGTTGACAAAAATGATCTTCGTAAGGGCGATCTTGTATTTTTCAACACAGATGGCAGCGGCATCTCTCACGTAGGGATGTACCTCGGTAATGGTGAATTCGTTCACTCCGCTACTAATCAAGGTGTTGTTAAGAATAAGTTGAGCGAATCCTATTATGCGAAGCGGTATGTATCAGCCAGACGTGTTCTATGGGATGATATTTACAATCAACTAACTGCTGAATCCAAGTAATGTTCTCGTCACAGAATGAAGCCCTGCAAGCTTTGCTCGTAAGAGCGACTTGCAGGGCTTCATTCATTTGAACGGAGTTATCGGCGTATACTACAATATACAAAATAAACGGCTACGCTGTCCTTCGAGGACTTCTCACAGTGTTTATGAAGAAATTAAAGGTCTCTTGGCCTCGAGGAAGGAAAAGAACGCATGGACAACACACAAGACAGTACTTCGCCCCCATTTCCTGGCATCGTTCAATCCATTGATGAAATTAGAGATATTATTGGAGAGCCTCATCCTGCGGTACAAAATAAAGTCATTAATCAAATTGACGAGCACGCCCAAGCGTTCATCGCCAAATCATCTTTATTTTTCTTATCTACATCGGGTGCAAATGGATTATGTGATGTGTCCCCCCGCGGCGATAGCCCAGGCTTCGTTCGCGTTCTCGATAATCATCGCTTGATTTATCCAGAAAGACTCGGAAACCGTCGAATAGATTCGATGTATAATCTACTGACCAACCCGCAGGTGGGCCTTATCTTCATTATCCCCGGGTTCGAAACGGTGCTCCGCGTCAATGGACGCGCTTGGCTGACGAAAGATGAAGAGCTTCTGGCGACTATGCAGCTGAATGGGAAATCACCCATCGCCGCTGTTGGCGTCGAGGTGCAGGAATGCTTCGTGCACTGCAGTCGTGCCCTTAAGCTGTCGAAAATATGGGATACCGCAACGTGGGCGCCCGAACAGGAACAACCAGATACGATGGCTATGTTCCGTGCGCATTTGGCATTAAACAACATAGCACTAGAGGAATAAGGATAAGCTAACTAGGTAGCAACCAGAATGTGTAACTTGACATGGCATGTTAGCGAGCCTATAATAACGGCATGTCGTTTTCTAGGGTTCCGCGGCGCACCACCGCCGGCTGGTCCAAGGGAAAACACACAGCAGATATGCTGTGGTCACGGAGGGAGAAAAGCCCGGGAGTCTATCGCAACAGTGCGATATTCCCGGGCTTTTCTCTGTTTATTTTGTGGCCCTGACATCGTAAAACCCCATATCCCCACATGAAGGAGTGTTTCATTATGGCATGGTTATTTTTAGCTATTGCAGGTGTATTTGAGGTCGTCTGGGCCATCTCATTAAAATTTTCCAATGGCTTTACGCGGCTTGTCCCGTCGATTGTTACGATTCTAGGCATGATTGTCAGCTTCTATTTCTTAGCTGCAGCAACGAAAACTCTTCCCATCGGAACGGCCTATGCAGCCTGGACCGGCATCGGTGCTGTCGGTGCCATTATCATTGGCACTCTATTTCTCGATGAACCGATCAGCTTAACTCGGATCTTGTTTATGGTCTTGATTCTGGTCGGTGTGCTCGGACTGAAATTCACATCAGGGCACTAAGCAGCCATGAGCGCTTACACGCCACTCATCTGAGTGACCACATTGGCAATTCGGCGAAGGCGCGTCTCTTGTGTCTTCGCGTCCTCGACCTGGCGGACGAATTCTTTGCGCTTGGAGAAGGCCAGAGCCTCGAACCGTTCTACGGCACCGTCTTGTTCAGACAGCGCTGTGTGCAAGTCTGATGGGACTTCCACCGTTCGAGGGGCAAGATCCAAAGCCAACGTCACCTCGACGGGGTCACCTGCCTTCAAGCCGGAGGCTTGTCTATGGGCTTCACTGAGCGGAATGAGGTATTCGCCACCCATGACCGCGATGGTTGTCCGATATGTGTAACCATTCAGGGTCACGGACACGCTGGGCTTTTTACCTCCTGCTAACGTGGTCATAACCTCTTCGGGAATGGAAATCCCTGTAGCATTCTTATTCTCAGCTTTCATAACAGTCGTATGGAACGTCACACTCATGGTTATGGTCTCCTTTATTTTAGTAAAATAGAGTACCGATAATCGGCTATTTGATTGTATAGCTCACATACCAGAAGCTGCCCCCCACAAAGATGCGCAAATGCTGTGATAAGGGTCGAAAAATGTCATTTAACTCTTCGTAGCTAAAATAATTCTTGAGTATTTCATGCTTGGAGCCGTCGGCTAGCTCGCGTCTTTTGTAGGTGTCTTCGCTGTCTTCATGGGTGATAAGTTCGCCGCCTCTACCAGGCACATATACATTATCAGCGATAAACACCTGTGCTCCGCTGCCTAATCGTTCATGGAAGCCTTGTAAAAAGCTGTCGATCCGATTCCGCGGAATATGCGAGAACCAGAAGTTCGCCAGGCCGTAATCGAACTCCCCCTTTATCTCGGATAGCTCATACGCGTCTCCTTCCTTGAAGGACGCATTCCCCTTCGTCCATGACTTCGACTCCGCGATGCGCAGCACCTCTGGGCGAATATCGACGCCAACCAGCTGCGCCGCTGTTTCTGCGACAATGTGCGTCCAATAGCCTGTGCCGCAGGCAATTTCCAGCACACGGCGGCCCTCTACCTGCTTCTTCAGGGTATCTGACAGAAGGGCCAATTCTTGTTGATACTCCGCATCCTCGCGGTGGTAAATCCGTTCATACTCCTCTGCCCGTGCACCGTAGTAGGCTTGCATACTCAGCTTTTCCTGATCCAAAAGCGTCTGCTTTTCCTTCACTTCGTGCAGGATGCGATGTCTCGCTGACAGCAGATCCGCAAAAATGGCGCCACCCTGTGCGGCATAATTCGCGAGCAGCCCCTGCGTCGCCATGACGATCAGCTGGGTCATCGATAGGCCAGTGGCATCCGCCATCTCTTCTAACTCGAATTTCACTTTCTCAGGCAAATAAACCGAGAGTCGTTTCGTTTTGTCTTGTTTATCCTCCATGGTTTGCTCGCCTCCTTTTTCATTCATTCTAACACATAATATATACCATTGTAACATTAATTATGTTGTATTATTACATTCTCCACCGTGCGCTCCAATGATTACATACCGTAGATTCATTCCTGAACTATCCTCAGCTTCCTCTTTGGATCCCACTGGCACACCTACACAACTTTAGATGGATTTCCTACAGCTAATTTTCACGTTTATAGCCACTTTTCTGATCTAGATGGAAAAACTCCATCTATTTCCTCCATATTCCCCACGTTCGGTGCTATTGTGTGAATTTAGCTGTACTTTTTACAGTTAATCGTCTCAAAGTAGGAAATATAGCAGAATTAACTACATAATCTCCATTTGTTTTTAAATTTCTCTAGGGTGCGGGTGCGGGTCCGGGTGCGAACGGTATGGCTTGAACGTTGAGGAGGTGATTCTCAGTGATTGAGGTATTAAAGTGTTGCTGAAGCTCCTACACAACCGACAAAAAAAGCCGAGCACCACCCTTCGGATGGACGCTCGACTCTATTACATCAGCTGACGTTCCTCGCCATAGCGGCGTTTGAGCTGATTTAAGAAAAATTGCAGTGAAAGGAATAACAACGCAAAGCTTGTACCCGCACTGAGAATAATCCATGGGTGCAGCCGGATATAGCGCGCACCGTAGGCAATCAGCGACAGCCATTCCCCAGAGGTGCTGATGGTAATCTGGAAGCCGGCCTCCTCGTCGCCGATCGTCTCTGTACCACCGAGCACGATATTGAATACAGCTAGCTGCCCCAACAGGAACAGCACCTGCATGAACTCGCTTAAGAAGATGAACATCATTTCATTTCGCATGGAAGGGAAAATATGCCGAAGCGTTCGATGCCAGAACGAACCGCCCATGAGGCGGGAGGCTTCAATAAACATTTTGCCACTATAATAGCGTGTCCGATCTGCGATCTGATGTGCCAACGGGAAGATGCCAATCAGAGTAATTAAGATAATGAAGGTGATGCTGAACAACAACTTGTTGTGTGGGTCCGCTTTGGCTCCGAGATCGAGCCTTAGCCCGTAATACATCCCCGCAAGCGGCGGATAGAGGAAAATAAATGCCGGCACTGCGGCAACCGCCCACTGTAAAGAGCGGAGTAGACCTCTTCCCCTGCCCGTCATCCCGCTTCCTAACCCCCAAGGCAACGCCACGGCAAAACGAAGCAAAGTCAGACCCAACGCCGTTCCTAGTGTGTATTTTAACCCATTCAATAATAAGCTCAGCATGTCGAACCCACGGTGATCGGTTCCAAGCAGGAAGGTGCTATTGGGTGCGTAAGGCGGGATTGCATACCTGGTTTTGCCGTCTTCTTGATATTGGATCATGTTGATTTTGTCCTCTGGCGAAATGCCATGTGGCTTCAACCAGGACCCGAACACCATCACCAGCAGGAAGAGCACCAAGATTGCGATAGATATATAAAAGGCAGTAGAAGGACGTCGTCTCATGGTCTAGCCACCTCCTCCGCACGTACCACGAACCGCTTCCGCAGCAGCGCATACAGGATATGAAAAGCCATGGCAACTATACCAAGCACCACACAGATCGCAGACATCGAAGTAAGCCCCTGATAGATCGGCAGAATGATGAAGCCACCTAAACCTCCAATGCCACAAATCGCCTCCGCAACTGCCATACTAGCAAGGGCTAATGTCGTAGCTCTTGGCAAAATAGCCAGCACATCCTCCATCACATTCCGCAGTACATGCGAGAAGAGGACCTCGCGCCTCGTCAAGCCTTTAGCCAGTGCAGTGACAACGTAATCTTGCCCCAGCTCACGCGCAATGGCGACACGCAGCGTCCCATAAATCGTCACCGACGGAATCAAAGCAATTGTCAGAAACGGAATGAGAAATGGTGTTCGGTCTCCCACTTGAACGATTAGCAGCACATAGTGACCAAGGAGCTTAGTCGCATAAATCGCCGCTAATTGAATAAGCACGATCAAGAAAAAGTCTGGTAATCCAACAAGCAGTGCATGAATACCATCCAGCACGACGCCCATTCGCCTTGATATGGACGCCCACAGAGCAACTAGCATACTGAGTAGGATCGCGAGCAGCAAACCTGGGATGAAATAGGTGCAGGTTTTGAGCAGCATTGCGGGAATTGCTGTCGTCATCGCAACTTCCTTGCGGGTGTACGGATCGCGATATTTCCCAAAATCGCCATGCACAAAGCCATTCAGCTGATCCTTAACGGTATAGCCGTAATAGCGCCACGAAATGATAGGCTTATCTAGCGGAATGACCGAGGATCGCAGCACACCTTTAATCGTCATGGCCGTGCCTTGGTACTCCCAGAACTTGCCGTATGGGACTTCTAGCAGACCGCTTTTCTCATTCAAAATCTTACTTCCAGGCAGCATCTCACTTAGCTTCTGCAGGCTAATGCTGGCATTGACCGACACTTTGATCTGATCGGGCTGGACGGACAAGAACATTTGCCGAATATTACTCAGCAAAAAAATACCGATCAGCGTGATCGCACCCAGCAGTAGCCATCGTCCTATTGACTTCAATCCGTGCCACCTCTTTTATAATTTACCTTAGGTAAAATAATCGTGATATGGTCATAGTTTATCATGAAGGTTTTGGGCAGGACTAGTCTATTCTGTTGAAAAAAGCAAAAGCCTTCGCCTCCCCTAACAAACAGGGAGGCGAAAGCTTCTTAAGAACTGAACTGCGCCTGATGCAGGCGGCTGTACACACCGCCGACAGCGATGAGTTCCTCATGCGCGCCTTGCTCGGTGATGCCATCCTCCGTCACAACGACGATGCGGTCCGCGTTCTTGATCGTCGCGAGTCGATGTGCAATGACGAGCGTCGTGCGGCCCTTCGACAGCTCCGCCAAGGACTGCTGGATCGCCGCTTCGGTCTCGGTATCCAGCGCCGATGTCGCCTCATCTAAGATGAGAATCGGCGGATTCTTCAAGAACATGCGCGCGATCGCGAGGCGCTGCTTCTGCCCGCCGGAGAGCTTGACGCCGCGCTCTCCGATCACTGTATCCAGTCCCTTCGGTTGGGACTGGATATAGCCCTGCAGCTGCGCGCGCCGCGCAGCGTCCCAGATCTCCTCATCCGTCGCGCCTAGCTTGCCGTACGCAATGTTCTCCCGCATCGTGCCGGAGAACAGGAACACATCCTGCTGCACGATGCCGATTTGGCGGCGCAGCGATTCCAGCTCGATCTGGCGAATATCGAGACCGTCAATGGCGATGCTGCCCTCGCTGACATCGTAGAAACGAGGCAGCAGGGAGCAGATCGTCGTTTTGCCTGCGCCTGAAGGACCGACGAATGCAACGGTCTCCCCTGCTCGAATGGACAGGGAGATGTTATTCAAAACACGAGCTTCGTCCCCATACCCGAAGGACACGTTGTTGAATTTGATTTGACCATCAAGATGATCCACCTTCCGAGCATTCGGATGATTGGCAACCTCCGGCTCGGTGTCGATGACCTCTACATAGCGCTTGAAGCCAGCGATCCCCTTCGGATAGCTCTCGATGACGTTATTGATTTTCTGAATCGGGCCTAAGAATACATTCGTTAATAGAACAAAGGCAATAAACTCGCCATAGCTGATTTGCTTATCGATAACAAACCACGTACCGCAGATAAGCACGAAAACCGTTACGGAACGCATTAAGATGTAGCTTAGTGAAATGTTCCACGCCATGATTTTATAAGAAGCCAACTTCGTCAGTCGGAATCTGCCATTATTCACCTCGAACAATTTCTTCTCATGAGCTTCGTTTGCGAACGCTTGTACGACACGAATACCGCCGATGTTATCTTCAACTCTAGCATTAATATCCGCGAGATCGCCCATCATGCGCCGGAACGTTTTGGTCATTTTCTGATTAAAATACACCGCAATCCATAGGAGGAACGGCACGATGACGAACGTTAGCAACGCCAGCTTCACATTGATTTGCAGCATAAGTAACAGCGCGCCAATCAGTGTCATCACAGCGATAAATAGATCCTCCGGACCATGGTGCGCGACCTCACCGATTTCAAGCAAATCATTCGACATACGCGACATGAGCTGCCCTGTTTTGTTGTTGTCATAGAATCGGAAGCTCAGCTTCTGCAGATGCGTGAACAGCTTTTTCCGCATATCCGTTTCAATGTTAATCCCTAGCATATGACCCCAATACGTTACGACAAAGTTTAGCAGTGTATTCAGCGCATAGACGGCCAACAATCCCACGCACGCCCAAATAATCCAAGCCCAATTCCCTGCAGGAAGCAATTTATCGATAACCTGATTGACGGCCAGCGGGAACCCCAGTTCCAGCAACCCAGCCACCACCGCACAAGTGAAATCCAAAATAAATAAGTGCTTATAGGGCCGATAGTACGAAAAAAACCTTCTCAACATGTATCTATTCCACCTTTCATATCGTTGACAACCAACATAGCTTCGCACTTATGGTACTGGTTGCAACATGCCTATTATACCTGAAATTCTCCACAAATAGGCAATTGCCGGAGGACATGTATCCAATATTTTCATATGAATACATATATCTTATCCTGGCTGTGGAGGCATGTCATCATGTTCAACAACTCTATGGATACGCGAACTTCCCTTCGCCTCGCAGCGATGTGCGGTCAAAGCTATACGCAACTAGAACAAGGAACGGAAAGCGTTATTTTACCGGCTGCCTATCAAATTGTGACTCCGTTTACGGCGAATTCTGCCTTCGGTGGACGTGAGTTATTCGGCTTTATTGCAGAATCTGATAGTCAAATTGTCATTGTATTTCGCGGCACGTCCACTACATCGGACTGGATCTCGGATGCCATTGCCAGACAGACTGATTTCCCCTATGCCAAAGAGGGCGGTCTCGTACATCAAGGGTTTCTAGACATTTACGAATCCGCCCGCAAACAACTTATAACCGCCATGCGTAAACTATCTCCTCACAAACAGCTCTACCTCACAGGCCATAGTCTAGGCGGTTCGCTCGCCACTTTATGTGCGGCAGATTTGGCAACGAACACGAAGTTCAAGGATCCCTCCGTTTATACGTTCGGTTCGCCCCGGGTTGGCAACACAACATTCGCGGGTCAATTTAATCGCAAAACAGGTCCTCATTATCGCGTATATAATCGCAGCGATATGGTTCCTTCGCTGCCGCCTCTCGTGTACAAATCGCCTCGTACAGGTGACCTCTATCACTATATTCATGTAAAAAAAGCCGTTGAGCTAGACTTTCCAACCGGATCATTTGCTGGTAATCATGCCGTTAGCAGCTATTTCACGGAGCTGGCTAAGCTCGATCCGAAATATGCAAAACTCCTCTGCGCCAAGACGCCGGGCTTCTGCCCGAATTGAAAGAGACTATGGGAGGGTCCCCATAGTCTCTTTTTTCACCATATAAGTCTATTCATGCTGCGCGGGGGCTTTTGCCGCATTCTCTTTAACAGCGAAATGCTTCTGAATCAACGAAATTTGACCTGAGTGAATGCCTGTGTGGTACATCAATCTGCCAACTGCCTCCAGCGGCGTCGATGGGCCCATTGGTGACTCAACCGGCACGGTCCAAGCTTCTTCAGGCAGGTTACGCATCGCTTCAATTAGATAATCGTTTGAGGCTGTCAAATCATCAACCAATTCTTGCAAGTTAGTGAACGCAGGCTTTACCTTCGGGCCATTGGGACCTCCAGCAGTAAACAGCTTAATGCCTTCTGGAATTTTCACACCGAAAAACCAGTTCGCAAACATATATTCAACCTCGGCATTATGACGAAGCATATAACCGATTGAAGCTGAACCCAATTCAAGGGTCAAATCAGCTTCAGGGAGCTTTTGGACTGTTTTATGAAAACGACCTTGGATCGCGTTCCAAATTGGCAATACGGTTTCAAAACTCATATGTAGACACTCCTTTGAGATTTAGGATCTTATCAGGACGTTTTCGCTGGTTGATGACCGTCTCTAGCAACATGTTCAAACTTCGTCGCTGCCAAATCAATATCATAAGCTTGACCAAAGCCAGCTACATAGCGGCCTTCCGTCGTCGAAAGCTCGAATAAGGAGAAGTCCAGCGTTTTCAATACATTAATCATTTGCTTACCAAAGCGCTCACCGAACAGTTCGAAAATATCTTCTTTATCTTCATTCCCAATATTAGTCGCTGTACATACGAAACGAGCACGTTGTCTTGCAAATAGATTCTCTGTGGAAGCTTCATCTTCAATTAACATCACATCAACCGAAGGATTGTTCTCCATATAACGGAAGTGATTCGCAATTCGACTAATAAAAATATACAGCTTTCCCTCCTTCTTTACAAAAGGGGCATAGGATGTGAAGGGCTTACCTTTATCATCTACCGTGCTTAGCATTAACGTTTTCAAGCCTTCGGAGAACTTCAAATACTGCTGTTTGCTGCTTTCTAGATCCGGTTGCTTCATTAGGACACACTCCTACTTTTCTTTAGAATATGTATGCGGGGACCCGCACCCTGCTCGCCATATTGAATGTCAGTTTCTACCTCGTAGACATGTCGGAGCAGATCGCTCGTTAGCACATCTTGCGGTGTGCCATATTGATAGCGTTGCCCATTCTTCAGCACACAAATGTTGTCGCTATACGCACTCGCATGATTCAAATCATGCAGAACCATAACTACGGTAAGGTTAAGCTCGCGATTTAACTTACGAACAAGCTCTAGCACATCCAATTGATGCGCGATGTCTAGATAAGTTGTTGGCTCATCCAATAGTAATACCTTGGGACGCTGCGCCAGTGCCATAGCGATCCAAGCACGTTGTGCTTCGCCGCCAGATAAGGAGTTCACCAGACGGTCCTTATAAGTGAGCAACCCTGTCTGTTCCATTGCCCAGTTGATAATGTCATAATCTTCGCCATTAAAACGTTCAAACCATTTCTTATGCGGCATCCGGCCATAGCCAACAAGCTCTTCAATCGTCATGTCCGCTGGACTTGTGTTAGATTGACACAACATACACATGATGCGCGATACCTGCTTCGTACTGAGCGATTGCAGCTCTTGCTGTGCAATGCACACACGTCCGCTCTCACATGGAATGAGTCTGGATACGCCTTTGAGAATCGTCGATTTCCCAGAACCATTGGGTCCGATAATCGAAACAATTTCTCCTTCTTTCACATCTAGCGAGAAATCATTGACGATTGTTTTCTCCCCGTATCGAATCGTTAAGGACTGTACATCAAGCACGGGCTGATTCCCCCTTTCGCATCAGATACAGGAAATAAGGACCTCCAACCATCGCCATAACAATGCCAGAGGGGATTTCTAAGGGAGCAAATACAGTACGTCCGAGCGTATCTGCAATCAGCAGAACGAGCGCTCCGAGCACAACACTCAGCGGCAGCATAACGCGATAATCGGAACCAATGAGCATGCGTGCGATATGCGGGACGACGAGTCCTACGAACCCGACAAGCCCAACTGTCGATACCGAAATGGCAGCCAAGTAAACAGCAACGAAAGAAAGTGTGAAACGGATACGTGTCAGGTTCTGACCTAAGTTATGCGCTGCCTGTTCGCCTAAACGCAAGATATTCGCTTGGCGAATACACAGAAGCGCAGCTATCCATCCCACGAGGGAGTAAGGGAGAATTGTCGTAACACCATCCATCCCCTTTCCAGATAGGCTTCCGTTCAGCCATTGAAGCGCTGTTGGCAGCTTGTCGCTATATAGAATAGAGAGTAGTCCTATCACTCCGCCGAAGACGGCATTCACGGCAACGCCGGAAAGAATAACCCGGATTGGTGCGAAGCCGGTCCTTTTACTCCATGCCCATACATAGACCATGATGGCGGCTACGGAGCCTCCAATAATGGCAGCTAATGGGACTAAAGAGTATAAGGTAGGAAAGGCCAATAAAATGAGCAATACAGCAACCGCTGCGCCACTCGAAACGCCAGTCAATCCAGGATCTGCAAGCGGATTGAGCAGGACAGCTTGAAGTAATGCACCGGAAGCTGCTAGATTAGCCCCGATTACTAGAGCTAGAAAAACTCTGGGGATACGAATATCCCACAGAATGGTTACATTGGACTCACTCCCCTTACCAAATACGGTGAGGAGTGTATCCATTGGTGAGATACGGACACTACCCAGGCCGATGGAAAGCAATGTGCCCAGAAGAAGCAGAACACATGCGATCCCTATATACGTGACTTTTCTTTTCTGCTTCTCGACCACGAATGCATTCCCCCGTGCTTATTTATACAAAACTTGCGCCAGATCTTTGAAAGCAGCAGGTGCATTAACGATGGATGCAATTCCGAAAAGATTATAATCCAGTGGTTTGAATTTACCGTTCTTGAACGCATTCAACTTCTCCCAAGAGCCGTTCTTCTTCAAGTCTTCTTCTAATTTCTTCGATACAGCAGCTGGATCACCATGAGCTACGAGCAAAATCACATCCGGATTCGCAGCAACAATGCTTTCCATGTTCAGAGGCACATACGCTTCTTTCAACTTAAGAACATCGGATACCACGTTGGAAGCTCCCAATTGTTTCACCAAGCTGCCTGTGAAAGTGTTCTCGTTCATGAACATCAGGGACTCAGCAGATCCGAAAAGAATAAGGACCTTCGGTGCTGCTTTACCTTTACCAAGCTCACGTGCTGCTGTTTCTTCGGTTGTTGTTTTCTCAAGCAATGCTGTCGCTTTCGCTTCTTGCTTGAACAATCTACCTAAGACAACTGTAGAAAGTTTCAACTCCTCTAAGGAATCTACCGGAATGTAAGCAGACGGGAGCTTAGCTGGCTGGAATTTCTTCTCTAGACTATCTTTAATGGACGCAGGTGAAACAATCACATCAGGCGTTAGCTTAGCAATTTGCTCTAAATCAGGTGCATGGGAGCTGCCGATTTTCGTCACGTTCGCATAAGCTGCTGGCATCTTACTCGTCGTAGTAGGTACGCCAACTGGCATAACGCCAAGCTCATTAAGAATTTCGGAGATCCCTACAGAGACAGTAACGACTTTCGCAGGGTTTGGTGTTTTGAACTGAGCAAGAAGCTCAGCCGCTTTCGCTTCATCAATCGCAACCTTCGGCGCTGCCGTTGGGGCTGCTGTTGGGGCTGCTGTTGGAGCTGGCGTTGCGGCAGCTTTGGCTGCGGCACTTGCTGCTGGTGATACAGCTGTTTCCGTGGAAGTCCCTTGACCACAAGCGACAGTCAACGAGAGTAAGAGTACGGCCATACCTATTTTTACAGATCCCTGTTTCATAATATGTTGAATCCCCCTATTTTAATTGATAATGATTTTCATTATTATTATAGTGATAATGATAATTGTTTTCAATAAGAATTTTATTGTCGTATTGCACGGGATGAAATTCGCTAGATTTCAGCATGCAAAAAACCGTGAAAGGTGCGATTTCGCTACCTTTCACGGTCTATTATCCAACCTTATTCTCCTTTATTCGAGCTCCGCGAAAAGCGCCGATGACAAATATCGCTCCCCCGTGTCCGGCAGGATAACGACGATTGTCTTTCCTTTATTCTCAGGTCGCTTCGCCAGTTGAACAGCTGCAAAGGCTGCGGCTCCAGACGAAATACCAACGAGAAGCCCCTCGCTTTTGGCCAATTGGCGCGCCGTCTCCATCGCCTCTTCATTACTAACCGTGAGAATTTCATCCACAATGGCCCGGTTGAAGTTATCCGGCACAAAACCTGCGCCGATCCCTTGGATCTGGTGCACACCACGTGTGCCTCCGGAGAGCACAGGGGAACCCGCAGGTTCAACGGCCACAATTTGAACATCGGAATGTCGTTGTTTCAGAATCTCTCCTACACCTGTAATGGTGCCTCCCGAACCTACGCCTGCTACAAAAATATCAACCTTACCGCCGGTATCCCGCCAAATTTCTTCTGCCGTGGTCCTGCGATGAACCTCAGGGTTGGCTGGATTGTTGAACTGCTGCGGAATATAGGAATTGGGCAGCCCAGCAGCTAATTCCTTGGCTTTGCGAATGGCACCCTGCATGCCTTCCGCAGCTGGTGTAAGGACAAGTTCTGCGCCTAGGGCTCTCACAATTTTGCGGCGCTCCTCACTGAACGAATCCGGTAAAATAATGATTAACCGATAGCCCAAAGCTGCTGCTGCAAAAGCCAAACCGATGCCCGTATTCCCACTCGTCGGCTCGATAATGACGGTATCCTGATTGATTTTCCCCTTGCGTTCTGCATCCTTCAGCATGGCATAGCCAATGCGATCCTTTACGCTGCCCGCCGGGTTGAAATACTCCAGTTTCGCGACAATGCGAGCTTCAAGCCCTTGCCTTTTATTGAAATTCCAGAGCTCAAGTAATGGGGTATTTCCGATGAGTTCGGTTAAATTATTATATATTTTGGTCATGGAGGACCCTCACTTTCACGCGTGTAATATTAAACCTATACGTTTAGTTGGTTATATAGAGTATAGCACCTGTTTCGAGGGAACTTAAATCAATAATCCTGATGAAGAAGTATGGTATTTTCTTATATTCGGGGATTTAGGCAACGGGCCGTTGCGCCTCCCCGTGTGGCTGAAAGGTGATGATGTCACCCGTATTGGTCATGATAATGCGAAGCTTTACCTGTATAAACTACAGCTAATTCCCGTGATTTCTCGGGGGAATTGGATTTACATGGAAAATCTACAGTTAATAATAGCCGAACTTGCCTTTACAGCCTCCTCGGTCAAAATTAACTGTACAAAATCCATTTATTGCGATGAACTTGGAAAATACGGCGAAAATAACATCATAAAATCCATCTAGTTCGACTCTGAAACAGATTAAGCGAAATTCAATGCAAGTCAGTATGGATTAGAAGAGAACTATGATGCGAACATATGGTACACTGATTTTTAGATGATAACTATCATAAATAGAGTGCAAGGAGAACCGAAAATGAAACTGGTATCTTGGAATGTGAATGGCTTGAGAGCCTGCGTGAATAAAGGGTTTACGGATTATTTTAAAGAGGTGGATGCGGATCTCTTCTGCTTGCAGGAAACAAAGCTGCAGGAAGGGCAAATCGACCTCGATCTGGGAGACGGATATAAACAATATTGGAACTATGCGGAGAAAAAAGGGTATTCCGGTACGGCTGTTTTCTCCAAAGTAGAGCCGCTTTCTGTCCGATACGGTATCGAAGAAGATTCCGAGCCTGAAGGTCGCATCCTGACCTTAGAGTTCGAGAATTTTTACCTCGTGACTGTGTATACGCCCAATGCGAAGCGTGATTTATCCAGATTGCCCTATCGGTTAGAGTGGGAGGATCGATTCCGTAATTATTTAGTCGGTTTGGACGCGGTTAAACCAGTGCTGGTTTGCGGTGATTTAAATGTCGCCCATCACGAGATCGACTTGAAAAATGCCAAAGGCAATCATAATAACTCCGGGTTCACCCTCGAAGAGCGTGGCAAAATGACGGATTTATTGGCAGCAGGCTTTCTCGATACGTTCCGGCACCTGTATCCAGAGAGAACAGATGTGTACTCATGGTGGTCCAATATGCCTGGTGTTCGTGCTCGAAATGTGGGCTGGCGGATTGACTATTTCCTTGCATCAGCGCGATTAGCACCGAAGATCACCGAGGCCTCTATTGCTTGTGATATTCTAGGGAGCGATCATTGTCCGGTGGTCTTGGAGTTGGATTTAGCCTAGATATCCCCTGATCTAAACCCCGACTAAAGGAGGAGCACCCGCTCCGACCTTGGTCGCTTCTGGAAATAACTTCCTAAGTGGTAAGATCGAATTAACAAGAATTCGATGCGCTGTGAGGGATGCAAAGTGAAGAGAAACCGAAGAAGAAAACGGAATTGGGTGTTTGGTATTTTAGCTTTTCTAGCCGTTGGGATCGCAGCATATGCCTTGCTACTGTATGGCAACCCAGACGATATCAAAGATCAAGGTTTCGTGACCGAGAAAGGTACTATGCCTGATCTCTGGTATACCGTGCTATGGTTCCACGCAGTTTCTGGTGGCGTTGCTCTCGGTATTGGATGGCTGCAATTCATTAAGAGGATTCGACTCCGAACACCGAATGTCCATCGCGCGATTGGCTATGCCTATGCAACAATGATTACCGTAGCAGGTGTAACAGGTCTGTATATGGCTTATTACACGAGTGGCGGCTTGAGTGCCCAGCTAGGCTTCGGAGCCCTATCTCTCATGTGGTTGTACACGCTTTACCAAAGCCTAAAGAGCATTATTGCCGATCGCAACCCACGCGCACATGGTCAATGGATGTTGCGAAACTACGCGTTGTCCTGCGCTGCAATCTCTCTCCGTGTTATGACGCCACTCGCAGCTGTGTTCTGGGGTCTCACGGATACGAATGATACGTTCGGCGTTATAGCTTGGATCTGTTGGTTGCCGAATTTGCTCTTAGCGGAGATGATCATTCGCGCTGGACTACGTAGAGTGGCGCGTCCTTTGAACGTGTAAAATTATTATTAATATGCTGAGTGCCTCTTCCATGATGAAGAGGTTTCTTCGGTATAAACGGAATGGAGGAGGAGGAGCGATCGTTATGTTCGGACAAATGAAGCAAGAAACTTTCCAGCTTGCAGGGGATCAAGTGCTGATTGAAACCTGCTTCCAGCCTATCATTCACGCCTACAAAGAGATTCAGACGCGAGGTGAGGATTTCAGCGCTGGGGCATTTCAAGAACTTACTTCTGGCCAACAAGCCCTATTCGCCTTCTGGGTCTATCATACCCATGCCATCAAATCGCAGGTTGATTTCTATTGGTGGAGCGCCTATTTCCTAGCTCAGCCGGCAAAATGGACGGGGATTCAAAGCGCGCTGCGCTTTTTCAATGACAGTATCACGTTGCCTCTTGTCGAGCGCATGGAGTCGCTGCTCCGGCAACGAAATCACCCGAGGAATATCACGAATTTTGATATTTCTGCAAGTGATCTCGACCATGATCCTGAGCTGTTGTCGGAGATAAGCCCGCTGTACACGGATTTGCTAGAAGCTTCAGATCTCACACTTCGAAGCATTGCGGCGTACATACGAGAGCATCCTAGTGAATTTTTAGCCTTGCATTGAGCTGATTAGGGATTAACCGCAAAAAGCGAATGAATATTCCCATCCGGATCAGCAAAGAAAGCCGTTACGTGTCCCCATGACTTCACCTTGGGCTCCATAATCGCCGTAGCCCCTTTGGAGACGTACTCCTCATAAAGCGCGTGCACGTCTTCTGGAGAGTCACATTGAAAATTAAACTCAAAAGCTTGCCCTTTGCGCTCTTCCAAAAACGAAGGATGATCATTCGTATTATCCGCCATGAGGGGAGTCGTAAAAATGGCTAGACGAACGCCGCTATTGTCGAATTCAACATAGTCCGCTTCTTCCACCACAATTCGAAAACCAAGCACTTCCCGATAAAAACGAGCTAGTCGTGCAACATCCTTTGATAACATCGTGATGCCTTCTAATTGAATTTTCATTTGACCATCCCACCACTCTTTAGTTTCCTAAAATTGTAACACGTACAACCGAATGGGATCAAGTGTTCTTATCTCGTGAATTTTCTACTCAACCAGCAGATCCTTAATAACGCTCTTCATTTGATCCTCCGTTAACGTGCCTACCCGGTTGTAGGCAACTCGTCCCTGCTTATCTACAAAAATGGAAACCGGAATGGATCGAAGTTTGTACGCTTGGGTAACCTTTTTATCCGGATCGAGCACTATACGGAAGGAGTAGGGATGTTCTTTCAGATATTGGCTTACCTTATCCTGACTTTCGCCTACATCAACAGCCAATATAACGATATTATCATCTTTATAATCGTGATAGACCTTCTCCATATCCGGCATTTCTTTGATACACCATTTGCACCAAGTCGCCCAGAAGTTGATATACACGTTCTTGCCTTTTAGATCGCTCAAGGTTACCCGCTGACCATGTAAATCCGTTACGGTGAAATCAATCGCATTCTCTCGCTCCTGAACATCGAGTAATAGCGTATTGGGCGCTGTTGCCCCCTCTGTGCTCTCCGTATTCGCATCCACCGTCTGCAAACTGGAAGTTTGCACCACCGCCTCTTCACTAATGCTATATGAGCTGGTTAAAAAGGAAAGGGACTGATTAATCGTCTCCATCCGATTCGTGAACACAAGAAAGCCCATAAAGATCATAATAATGCCGCTGACAACGGAAAAAATGGGCAAGTATTTGGAAACCTTTTTCAACAATCGCGATAAATGTTCAACTAAAAAGGCCGAAAGTACAAAAGGCACCGCCATCCCTAGTGAGTAGGCCATAAGCAGAAGGACGCCCTTTTGGATGGTTTCCATGCTGCCTGCGTAAATAAGAATCGTAGAGAGCATCGGACCGATACACGGTGTCCATCCGACTGCGAAGGCCATCCCTACCAGGAAGGGACCTGTTTTTTTCGCAGATGGGCCGCCGGTTAAGAACCTTTTTTCGGAATACAACCATTTAATCTTAAATATCCCTGTCATATGAAGTCCAAACAGAATAATGACTACGCCGCCAATCTGTCTGAAGATCGATAAATTGGACGTAAATAATTTGCTGATCGAGCTTACGGAAATACCTAAACCTATAAACACGAGGGAGAATCCCAATATAAAGAATAAGGATTTATAGACAACATGACTCTTCCCTTTATTTGTAACCATATCAGGTATGGAAGAGCCTACAATATAGCTAAAATACACAGGAATGAGCGGAAGAACGCAAGGGGATATGAATGAAAGCAGCCCCGCTGAAAAAGCCAAGATGAAATCCAAATCGGTTCTCCTCCAATGATCGTTTTAACCAAAATGGGCAAAAATGGGCAGCCTTGCGGCTACCCATTTCACCTCTTATTTAAGTAAGTTGTATAACACTTGAGCGGCTTCAGCTCTTGTGGATAGGTTTTGCGGGTTAAGCTTAGCGTTATCCCCTGTTAGGATCCCGCCCTCAACAAGTGATTTGAATGCTTCTTGTGCAAATCCTGCGATTTGGTCCGCATCCGTGAAACTAGACAATGTAGCTGTCCCATTCCCTTTTGGAAGCTTATTCAGTACACCTAACGAGCGATGTAATAGTGTGAATAGCTCCTCACGAGAGATGCTTTGATTCGGCGCAAATTGGTTGTCGCCAACACCACCTGCGATGTTCAGACGTTTAGCAGCCGCCAAATAAGGCGTGTAATACGTGTTGCCTGCATCCGCGAAATTGTCTTTCGCGTTCTCTTCCGGCGCTATGCCGTATGCTTTTAATAGGAGCGTAATGAACTGTCCTCTTGTCAGCTTGTCATTCGGACTGAAATGAGTTTCGTCTGTACCGCCAGCAATCTTATTGGCTGCTAAGTAGTTAATCGCTTGATCGTGCCACGCGGACTCTGGCACATCTACAAAGGCAGATTTCGTGTACGAGATAACAACATCTGTCGCTGGACTTGGGTTATACCCATATTTGGCTGCATATCTAACTTGATATTTACCTGTGGATAATCCTGTCGTTTCTGTCGCTTTGGCTGCTGTGTACTTGGTAGTTCCGGAAAGCTTATATTCCAACTGCGCAGTTGTGCCTGTGATTTTTCCATCCAGACTCAACGAAGTTGTTGCTGCTGCAGTGCCAAGTCCCGTAGGTGCTGCAGGTTGTTCCAAATTCAAGTCAATGATCGTAGATGGACTTGGTTTGAAGCCCGTTTTAGCTGCAACTCGCACGTAATAAGTACCTTGTGTAAGCCCTGTAAGGGAAGTGCCTGTTACTGGTGCATAAGCCTTGTCTTCTGCACGTTTGTACTCAAGAGCTGTAGATGTACCGCTAATTTGACCATCTTTGCTCGTGTCTGACTTCGGAGCTTTCCCTGTCAGTCCTGTTGGAGCTGCTTGATCAGCCGCACCTTGCAGTTCGGAGAAGGCACGATCTAGAGCCTCAATGTAGTTGTTGTAATTAACACCTTTTTTACCATTCAATTCATAGTCAGGTTGAATATCCTTCCACGTGTACATTAACTCCACATGATCAAGAATTGGGGCTGGTTTGCCTTGTGCATCTTTATGATCCTTATTGTAAATAAAGAAGTAAGGCACTTGCAGCTTGTTAGCTACATGGTCAACGCCATTCGCGTCCTTGTAGCTGACGTTATTGCTTGCTTTCGCATAAAGCGTTTCGATATTCGTTAAGTAGGTATTAACCAGATCTACGTAACGATCGGAAAATGGAGCTCCGGTTGCTCTGATTTGAAGGAAATTGCTGCTATCCGTTCCAGCAGGCACATCTGGCGTCCCGCCAATACCTCCGTCCAGCTTCGTATCCCAGTTGTACACTTTGGTTATATTGTATTTCTTGGCATATTCATTGACATACTTCGCAACTGCTCGTGTATTAGGGCACCAAGAGCATCCGAATAGGAAAACATAGTTCCCTTCGCTTTTCAACACACCATTAAGCTCGTCATAGGTTACTGGATCAAGCACGATGTCTTTATCCGCTTCGCCAAAGATCGTTTCTCCCGCGAATTCGTTATAGGAGGAGGCAATATAGTTGTTATTATTTTGATCGGCTTGCAACCCTGCTTTCAGGTTAGCTGGAACCGCATCAAAGGCTGCGCTGACTTTCGCTTTATACGCATCCACTTTGGCTTGATCCACAACACCATTAGTTAAAAGTGCGTCGATTCCCTCTACCGAAGAAATAATCGGTGCGTTGGCAGAGCCATTTTTGTTATTTTTGTTGTACACAAACAAGTACGGGGTTTGAATCTTTTGAGCTGTACCTGTCAGGGTTTTGGTAACTAGGTTAGGCGCCTTGCCTGAAGTTACGTCATTGCTGTATGTAACACTTTCTGAACCCTCGATTTGTGTGCTGAGGTTGGTTAAATACTTATTAACCAAATCGACATAACGTCTCGAGATTGGATTGTTAGCGGAATCTGCGATATCCGTAGCTGGGTCTTGACCATCTAATCGCGTATCAAAGTTATAGACTGCCTTGATTCCTTTCGCTTGTGCTACCTCATTTATGTATCCGACAACAGATTGCGTATCTTTACTCCAAGCACCGCCGAATAGGAAGACATATGTACCTTCGGAGTCTAGCAAGTAATCAAGTTCATGATAGGTTGTTGTTTTAAAAACGTTCTTATCGTCAACGAGATTATCATATTTTTGGTTAAAATAACTGGTATAAGTGCTGTTGATTGGGGCTGATGACGCTGCGGCGCTTGCTTGGCTCGTATTAAAAAATGGTAAAACGAGCGTAGCAGCCAGGAGCAGCGTTAATGCTTTATTCGTAGTCGATGATTTAGTCATGGTATTCTCCTCTGTGTTAGTTTCGTTAGTTTATTGCTCCAATTAGCAACCCTCTTCTTCGATGTCGCAGTTCTCTTCATCTTGGGCAGCAGGCGCAGGAGTTGCAGCCGCTTTGGCAGGCGCTGGTGTAGCTGCTGGCTTCACTTGAGCAGGTTGTGGAGTTTCAGCTACGGCAGCTTTAGGCTCTTCTTTCTTCACTGGTTCAGCTGTTGGTTTAGGCTCTTCCGCTTTTGTGACGACTTCTGCTTTTTTTGTTTCAGTCGCAGTAGTTACTGCCGCTGTCTTAACCTCAGGTGCTTTCGTATTCACGGCAGTGGTTGCCGCAGTGTTCGTTGTAGATGCAGTTGTGGCTGCTGGTGTTGCAGCAACTTGTGTCTGTGTCGCTTCTACCGCAGGTGTTGTAACTGCTTGCGGCTTAGTTTCAGCAACTGCGGCTACCGTAGTTTGAGATGGAGTCTCCACTTTCGGTGTAGCTGAAGGAGCTTGTGTTGTTGTTACAACTGCCGTCGTTCCATTGTTATCTGTGCTCTTCGAAGCGGATACGGTGACCGCATAGATGACAATAAGTACAGCAATCGCTGCGAGTATTGCCAATAATTTAAATTTTGATAGTCCAATGTTAGCCATGTTTGAACATCCCTTTCCATTTGAGGTTTAATTCCTTGCAGTTGCCATCATGCCGACTTGCTTCTTCGCTGTCATCCTCCTTGTGCTTGGTTAGAAGATAAAAAAAAGAGACACAACGAAGAGCAATTACTTCTGCTCCTGTTGAATCTCTGGCTGTCCAGTAGATCACATTCGATATCTGTTGAGATGCATACGACATGTGTGAATCTCAATGTAAACCTATCTTAAATGGCATTGATTGTTATGTCAATCATTTTTTAATTAATTCCAATCGGTTTTCTCGGAATTAAGAAATTCGCCTGTAATTCAAGCTCCCTCCCCCTTGACGCCAGGCAGGAAAATCAACATGTCGGTGCCGTACAAATACTATGTAAATCTACCTCACCATCTCATGCCGCCACCTCATTAACTGGAAAAGCTCCATCTATTTTAACGTGAAACACCTATTTATCCGAAATAGATGGAGAACGTACAGTTAATTCTTCGCATTCTTCCGTTTTTGACAGCTAGCCTTGAAATTAACTGCGCTTTTTACAGCTAATTGAACAAAAATGCGTATTGGAGCGAAATTAACTGTATGTTATCCAGTTAGTGACTCCAACCTAAGGCTCACGCTTTCTAATAAGGCAACTCATGCCCCTCCAAGTAAGCCTTCAAATTGTCCAACGACATCGTATACCCTTCTTCGGTCGGCTTCGCCTGCTCTTGGGTCTCATACCCCGTCTCGGTAATCGTTACACGTGTGCCATCGCCTTCCGCCGTAGTAAGGAATGTCGTGATCATCTCATAATCCGGCACACTAAACTCCCAACGCACCGCGAAGCGTTGCTGAGGTTCAACGGCCTCGATAATCGCTCGCAAAGTGACAACCTCCGTCCCCGCGTGGTACTCATTCGGTACATGGTGAAAGTATACCTCAGCCCCCGGCGCAAGCTCCAAGACGTCCCATGGCGAGCCTGGGGAGTACCACTCCGTAAGCTGCTCGCCTTCCGTCACAGCTTGCCATGCACGCTCCAGCGAAGCCTGAATCCAAATACTTTGGACGACTGTAAACTGTTCCATACCTGCCGCTCCTCCTTATAAATTCTGCTCAGTGACCCCCGTTGCAGGGTCAAACGTCAGCATTTTCGTACCAATTTTATCAATAAAGAACCGATCGTGGCTGACCGTAATTACTGCACCTGGGAAATGAATCAGAGCCTGCTCCATGACTTGAATGCTCATGAGATCGAGGTGGTTCGTCGGCTCATCCAAGATGATGACCGCGGCGCCGGAGAGGAGACACTTCGCTAACGCGACCCGTGCCTTCTGACCACCGGACAAGTTGCCAATAAACTTGCTGAGGTCCATCTCCGAAAATTGCAGCATGGCAAGAAATTTATTCACCTTTTTCCGCGGCGCATCCAGTCCGAGGCCGTACGTATTCACCGCATGGCTAACGGTATCCTTCGGATTAAGCTCTTCCCACATCCGGTTAAAATACGCGTAGCTGACGCCTTTCTCCCAGATCACCTCGCCGGACTCCGGCTTCTCCTGTCCCGTAAGCACCTTAATAAGCGTGGATTTCCCGCTTCCGTTCGGGCCTACGATGACTAGGCGGTCTTCCTTTTGAATATCGAAGCTAACGTTCTCAAAGATGGTCCGATCCTCGTATGTCTGACCGATTCCTTTCACCTCGCACAGCTTGTCCGGAAACCGCAGACGCTCATAAATATCCGTGATCAGCACGTTGACGGGGTGAGGCTCGATCCGTTTCTTGTTATCTGCTAGCTGGCGCGAGAGACGGTCCTTGGACATTTTCTTGCTGGCGCGGCTGTCAATAGCTTCCGACTCCATGAGGAGCAGCTCTTCTTCCCACTCAAATTGGCGGTCGAGCTCCTTTTTGCGCATCTTCTTTTTGCGGATATAGTCGGTATAATTCCCCTCATAATCCTGAAAGCGATAGTTCTCAATCTCGATCACTTGCGTGACCACCTTGTCGATAAATTCCCGATCATGCGAAATCAGAATCATCGCGCCTTTAAAGCGATACAGCCACTGCTCCAACCAAGCGATCCCTTCGATATCCAAGTAATTGGTCGGCTCGTCCAACAGGACAACATCAGGTTGCTCTATGAGCATTTTGGCAAGCGCCGCACGGTTTCTCCAGCCGCCGGACAACTCATCAACAGGTTGATGACGCGACCGATCATTAAACCCTAGCTTCGTGAGAACCGTGTTAATCTCTACAGACACGTTCCACCCATCCAAGTGCTCCATTTGTTCAAACAACTCAGCCTGCCTGGTCAAGAGTTTATCCATCTCGCCGTCATCCGTAACGGTACCAAGCCCTTCACCAACTTCTTGCAACTCGCGTTCAATCAGCGCAACCTGCTCAAAACACATTTCCAACTCTTGCTGAACGGATAAGCTCCCGGTCATTTCCGAGAATTGCGAGAAGTACCCTATTTTAACCAGAGGATCAACTTCTACCTTGCCTGATGTGGGCTCTTCTTTTCCCATGATCAGTCTAAAAACCGTCGATTTCCCAGCACCGTTCCGTCCAATTAAGCCAATTCGCTCACCTTGACTCACCTTCCAATAAATATCGCGAAAAATCATCGCGTCCTCATATTTCTTCGTAACGTTCTCCAAACGTATTACACTCATGGCTATCCCCTTTGACCTGCATCATTCATTCTAGGCTGATTATATCATGTTTGGGGTCACAACATTTTTTATTAAGTGGTGTATTGTACAATTGACTTAATGTATAGTATAAGTTACATTATGTATATAATATTATACATTAGGTAAAAATAAGCATACAGGAGGCATGAAAGAAATGTCCTATCAAGAGAAAAAGCATATCGTTTCATTTATAAGCACAGTGTTCATTTTTAGCTTCTATTGTTGGTATGTCTTTCAAAAAGTTCCCAATACGAATATGGATACGACGGAAACTCTCCGCTTTTGGGCGGCAGCCATCTTAATCTTAATTCCGGTGTCCATTGTAGCCAAAATCATCATTGCTATCATCTTTAATATCATTTATCGCATTACGACCAAAGAAGTGGAGCCTTCTTTCTCCGATGAACTCGACAAATTAATTGATTTGAAAGCTACGAGAAATTCGCATTATGTGTTTACGCTTGGTTTTCTTCTGGCCATGGGATCGTTGGTAATCGATATGACACCTGCTACGATGTTCATCATTCTGATCTTCTCTGGATTCTTGTCAGAAATGGCCGGTGTATTCACACAGCTCTATCATTATCGGAAAGGAGTTTAAGATGGGCAAAAGTCTGATCAGCAATCACATACGGAAATTACGGTTTAATCAAGATGAAATGACGCAACAGCAACTGGCAGATAAAGTCGGGGTAACGAGACAAACCATTGTCGCCCTCGAACAGGGCAAATACTCTCCTTCGTTAGAATTGGCTTTTCGTATTTCGAGAGTCTTTAAGATGCCGCTGGAAGATGTTTTCTTTATTGAGGATGAGCAGGTGTGAGAGAGATTATTTTCCATTCAGGAGGGGTTCCCATGAGAGCGATTGTTTGTACCACGTACGGGTCACCTAATGTGCTTCATCTCAAAGAGGTAGCTAGGCCAGAACCTAAGGACAATGAAGTACGGATTAAACTACACGCAGCTATTGTCACCCCTTCAGATTGCGCTTTTCGCAAGGCTGACCCTTTTATCATCCGATTGATGTATGGTCTGCGCAGGCCCAAACATACGATACTCGGCGTGGAATTCGCAGGTGAGATTGATGCTGTGGGTAAAAACGTGACAGCCTTCCAGGTTGGCGACCGTGTTTCCGGTATTAGTCCGACTAGTTTCGGAACTTATGCGGAGTACGTCTGTCTGCCTGAAACTGCCACACTGGCTAGTCTTCCAGTTCATGCGAGCTTCGAAGAGGCTGCGGGCCTCTGTGACGGCGGCTTAACCGCATTGATATTTCTCCGAGATACGGCACGACTTCGACAGGGACAAAAGATCTTGATCAACGGTGCCTCCGGATCTGTAGGGGCTTACGCGGTACAACTGGCTAAGTACTTCGGAGCAGAGGTGACGGGTGTGTGCAGTTCGACGAATGCGGCATTCGTGAAATCGCTAGGGGCTGATCGGGTTATGGACTATACGCAGGAGGATTTCAGCAAAAGTGGTCAGACTTATGATGTTATTTTCGATGCGGTAGGCAAGCGTTCTTTCTTACAATGTAAAAGTTCGCTATCTGCCAAAGGCGTCTATCTCACCACCGTTCCATCGCTAGGGATTATGCTTCAGATGTCATGGACTTCCAAGATCGGCAGTAAAAAAGCCAAGTTCACAGCTTCAGGCTTACAGCAAAAGAAAGAGAATCTCATGTTTCTCGCGGAGCTTTTTGATAAGGGTCAGATGAAAGCCGTGATTGATAAACGCTATCCGTTGGAACAGATGGTTGAGGCTCATAGGTATGTGGAAACAGGGCGTAAGAAGGGGAATGTAGTGATTACGTTTGGGGGGGCATCCCTCACTCCAAATTTGCATACAAATGCTGCGTATACTCCTTAATAAGCGCAGATACTTCAACATCCTTCTTCGTAATTCGCCAGAGATAGTTTGGGTATTTTTTATATTTGCCGATTGGTATCGCGACGACCCCATTCTTGAATTTCTCCGGCATCGTAGTCACGATGTAATCCGTTGCGATGGTGATGGCATTGCCGCGGCTAACCATTTGCATAATGGCTTGTGTGTTATTGGTCGTTAAGGCAATCCGGTTCCCCGAATCCCCGGCTATCAATTCCGCTGCAATCCGCTCAATATAAGCGTCTTTATAAATAACCAACACTTCATTATGTAAGTCGGAGCCTGTTATAGCAGTTAAAAATCGTAGTGGCGATTGTTTATTCACGACAATAACAGCTTCCCCGCGAATCACGGGCTCCCACATGAAAGAGTCGTCCTGACTCTCGCGTGACAAAGAGACGAACCCCATATCCGCCTCCCCTTTCATAACTTGATTCATAACCGCTGTATTATCGCCCTCCAAAAGTTGAACATTAATATGAGGATAGATCCCCATAAAGGTAATTGTGGTGTCCGTTACCAAGGAAACCATCCCAGGTATGGTAGCGATAACGATATTGCCCGTGTTGATTGGTTTGGACTTGGAGAGCTCATTTCTCATATTTCGGACGTTGGTCAGTATGGTACGTGCATATTGCATAGCTTTAAACCCATCCTGTGTAAGAGCAATTCCTTTTTTCGAACGGGTAAAAAGCGTAGCTTCTAACTCATTCTCCAGTTGGCTGATGGATTGACTGATGGCGGGGACGGTAATCCTATGCTTTTTGGCCGTTTCTGTAAACGAGCCCGACTCCGCCGAATCTACGAAATACTGGAGCTGTATAATATTCAATGTCACTCATCCTTAATAATTTGTTTAGGTTAATAAAATAAACTTAAATATATTTTATCATTTATCAGTGGTATTATACAGTAATCCTATTCACCTTGCCGAGTCACCCTAGATGGAATCTTACATCTTTCGAATAAATGATTGGATTAAGGGAACATCATTAACGACGATTGTCACAAGTAAAGGAGCATTGCAATTGAAAAAAAACATATTAAACGTATTTGCATCTGAATTTCGCCGCTTTATTAGGAACCCTATGATGATCCTTACTTTCGTAGCTGTCGCCTTAGTTCCTATTTTATATAGTGGATTCTTGCTAAAAGGAACTTGGGACCCCTACGGCCAACTGGAGAAACTGCCTATCGCCGTCGTCAATTTGGATCAGGGGGCTGATTTTGAAGGCGAGTCACGAAATGTAGGCAATGAGTTTATCGATGAGCTGAAGGAAAACAGCAGCTTTTCGTGGGGGTTTATGAGTGCAGAAGAAGCTGCACAGGGAATGAGAAATAACCATTATTACGCGACGATCACGGTTCCCCCTAGCTTTTCAACAGATGCCGCATCGATTACAAGCACCACACCGAAGCAGGCAGAAATTATTTTTGAGTCTAACAGTTACTACAACTTTGTTGCCGGTCAGATCGGGGAAAGCGCAACGAAAGAGTTAAAAAATAAATTATCCAAAACGCTGACAGAAGCCTATTCAACGAGTATTCTCTCCGAATTCGAAACCATTTCGAATGGGCTCAGCGAAGCAGGGAAAGGTGCCTCCGATCTTCAGGCTGGCGCACAAACCTTAGGTAATGGAATTCATGAGGTACAAACCAATTTGGCTATTCTTGCGGACGGCACTAAGCAATTAGATGACAGTGCTGGCTTGTTACAAAAAGGGGCAAGCAGCCTAAGCGCAGGCGCTTCGGAAGTTAGCAAAGGCGCCGCGGCACTATCGAGCGGAGTAAACCAATTGCAAAACGCTGGCGCACAATTGGAACAAGGTGCTCAAAAATCAGCTGCTGGCGCCTCTTCCTTAGTTACGGGATTGCAAGCCGCCCAAACGGGAGCCGATCAATTGGCCTCTGGCCTAGCCTCATCTTCCAAAGGCAGCACACAATTAGTAGAGGGCCTTACGTCAGCCCTAAGCGCATCTGATAAATTGGAAGACGGCTCTGCACAGCTCGCTTCCGGTCTTGAGGCATTCGTCGCGTCGCATCCTGATCTTGCTTCGAATGCATCAGTAACCAAGCTCCTTGCAGCCAGCAAGGACGTCGCAGAAGGAAACAAGAAGCTGCATGACGCTGAGAAGAAACTCCTTACAGGAGGGCAGTCTGTCGCTTCTGGCACGGAAAAGCTAGTCACAGGAGCCGAGAAGCTCCGTGACGGTAACAAGCAACTCGTTGCTGGTGCAACGCAACTGCAGACAGGTGGGCAGCAGCTTGCTGATGGCTTGCACACCTTCAATGCGAACTTGCCACAGCTATCTGCTGGCGGCACCAAGCTGCAAAGCGGCGCGGCGCAAGTCAGTACCGGAGCTGGAGATCTAGCCAACGGCATGACGCAAATGACCGCGGGTATTCACAAAGTAGCCAGCGGCGCAGCGCAACTGAATGAAGGAGCGACTGCGCTTGACGCAGGTGCACCGAAATTGGTCGATGGCAGCGGACAACTCGCCACAAAATTGAACGATGCCGCGAAACAAACCGCAGCCGTCAAAGCTGATGACAATACGATCAAAATGCTGGCAGAACCCGTGAAGATTACAGCCAATGATGATCGTAAGGTTGCGATCTATGCGAACGGCATTGCTCCTTACTTCATATCCATGGCGTTGTTTGCAGGGTCGCTGGTATTCACGACCATCTATGCAGCCAGAAGCACATTCACACCAGGGGCACGAGGGTTCCGACTACTAGTAAGCAAGCTCCTTACTTTTAGCCTAATGAGTATTTTCCAAGCTGGCATTGCAACGACCGTTCTCACCTATGTACTAGATTTGAAGGTGCAGAGCATTCCCTTGTTCTACGTCTTTACCTTTGTCGTCGGCTTAACCTTCATGCTGATTATCCAAATGTTCGTCACATGGTTGGATCAACCAGGTCGATTCGTTGTTCTGCTGCTGATGATCCTGCAATTGGCATCAAGCGCAGGGACGTATCCGCTGGAGCTCCTGCCGAATTGGGCCCAAGCCTTACACCCTTGGCTGCCTATGACGTATGCGATTCAAGGATTCCGATATGTCATTTCCAGTGGTCAGTACACGGACATGTGGCATCAAGTGGGCTACTTGAGTATCTACCTTGTCGGTTCCTTGATTCTAACCAGCGTTTACTTCCTTACACGTAAAAAGACTGAAAATAACAACGATGATGAACATGAGCAGTTGATGCCTGTTACGGTGTGATGAAATAGGAATTCGTGTATTTCATTAACTCCTTCCATAATTAAACAGCGAGTATCCCGATATTTCGGGTACTCGCTGTTTGTATTTTAGCTAATATCAACTAGAAAAGAGGTAGTAAGATCATAACTCAACAATATTCAATTCGCTTTACATTAAAACTAAATATTCCCAAATTCGACAAATTCCGATATAGTAATCTTAAACCTATTCCAGAAGGAGTCACAATGAATACGAAAGAGCAATCATCAGGTGGTAGCACCATATATCGCCATCAAGCAACTGATCGACCTTATACATTCGCCAAAGGAGATGAAACTTCGTTTGAGCTCATTTCTCAGCATGTGGAGAAGTACATCGGGCCGATCCAATCGGTATTTCATGAAATCGTCTCCGACTTGGTTCATATTGACATCCTTTACGTCGCTCCGACGAAAGAACGTAATTACATAACATTGGTAACCTCGGGTATGAGCAACCTACCAATGACTGTCCCTGAAGGAGCAGAAGCCTTCCGCTATGCCGAACTTATCATTTGTCTCCCACCAGATTGGGAGCTATCGAACGAAATCATCCAAAAAGAAGAAAATTATTGGCCTATTCGCATCCTTAAAATGTTAGCCAGACTCCCTCACGAATACAACACTTGGCTGTATGCAGCCCACACCATTCCCAATAATAACCCACCCGAACCGTATGCAAGCAATACGAAGCTGATGGGCATGATGCTAACAATCCCCTCTATTGTGGAACAGATTAATGAGTTTTTCACACTAACTGTCTCGTCAGACAAAGAAATTCATTTTTTTAGTTTAACACCACTCTATAGCGAAGAAATGGACTATAAGCTTAAGCATGGTGCCGAGGCACTATTCGAAAAACTCGACAAAGCAAGCGTTAATGAGCTACTTGATCCTCGACGTAAAAATACTTGCAAGAAATTATTCGGCTTATTCTAACTAGGACCAGAGCCCACCTCAATCAACTCATACAAGTCTCTCACTTGGCAACCGATGGTATCCGCAACGGAAATCGCCACTTGCAAGGGCATGACTCTCTTATTTTCCATATAGTCAGCGATCCGCTCAGACTTATACAACAGGGCTCGTGCTAGTTCTTCCCTACCCATACCGTGCTCAGCCAAGCGTTGTTGTAGTAAACAACGACCCAGTTCAAATTTCATTCGCGGCTAACCCCTATCCAAAAAATTGTTACCAACAGCCTCGCCAATGTTAGAAGCTTTTATTCGCAGTAAAAAACCCAGCCTCAGCATTCACAAATAGTGTATGCCTAGGTTGGGTTTACAAGCAAAGATAGGAAATCTTGCTTTAAGCGCTTTGATTTTGGGCTTTTAGTCCGTAGTAATAAACCAATCAGCCTTTTGTGTGGCTAGCAGCTTTCGTTGACCTTGGAATTCGTCATAGATGCTGAGTGAATACTTTTGTAGAAACTTCGTATTATAAATGAGACCGGGATCTGGAATTGAAATTTTAAAATTATCTCGCTTACCAAGACGAATCTTAACATCTTGATCCGCTGTTGAATCGCCATTAATAACATCGAAATCTTTGAAATCAAATGTCTTCTCAAATCGCTTAATCCCGCCGCCATCCTCAAAAACAAGCAGCAAGTTATGACCTTCGGTATTAATCTCCGTCATTTTCTCTTTGATTAACTCGTAGTTGAATTGCAACGTAAATATACCGTCCGAAATGGATGTGCCTATTTTATCAATCGAGATCGTATACGGGAACAAATCTACATTCTTAAGTGTTGTCCCTACATTGGTCTTCTCATCTGGCAGCCAGTAAGCTATTGGATTCACATAGGAATCTGGAACGGATTTCTCACCTTCCGACAGCTTGCCCTCCGTAACTGCTTCTCCTAGAAGTAAATTCATATTGGTCGTGGAGAATCCCTTCGGAACCGATGCCCAAACATTGAGTAGTGCTTTGCCAGTAGGACTAATCTTGTTCTTCACTTCAACAACGTTTGCCGGGAATACCGTCCCGTCAGACGAACGGAAATTGGCAACGAGCTTGGATACATTCGTGAACCGCTTCTCCAAATTAGTGGCTTCCACCATTGCGGAGTACATGATATTCGTTTTATCCTCATAGGTCGATACGCTCCGAACCCCGTACTTCGCCTTTCGCCCGATATCATTCGATGTATAAAATTGCCCCATACCGATGAATGGAATGGCTTGCAGTTCAGCTTGTGTCGAGAACTCCAGCACATCTGTTGCTGTAGTACTGCCTGTACTTGTACCTGTTCCTGCCGTTTCCCCTTCATTTTCTTGGAGAACTAATTTAATTTTAGAAAACTCGTACGTGTAGGGTACTTTGCCTGCAATTTGCAGATTGACGCTTGCCCCCGCTCCCAACCCAATTACTTTAGCTGTCTGGATAAGCTTAGCATCAATTTTCACTGCGCCATCCAATAAGAAATACCCAGATAATTTCGGTATAGGCAGTGATTCTTCCCCACTATTGCTCAGTGTTAAATCCGCTGTAAGCAGATCCTGATCTTCCCACGGCAATCTGTGCAAACCGTTAAGCTGTGTCGTATACACACCAGATTTACTTGTGAAGGTATATGCCTTCCCTACGGAGCCTCCTTCCTGCTGTGAAACAGTTGGAAGCTGGAAATTTGCAACGGCGACATTCAATTTCAAGTCTGGAATTGTTTCCGCAATCGCTAATTGCCAAGCATCTGCAGCAACAGCAACCGGAATTGAACCGGAGAGCTGAATTTCTTTTGTCTCCTTCGGATTAATTTGCAAATCCTTCAATCCTTTGGCTTCCATCGGATACAGCAGTCCTTCTGAAGTACGGATAGAGAAGAGGTATGCAGGAATAGTTACAGTATGACTTCCAACATTCTCTAAACTCACATACACCGTTGGAACATGATATTTCTCATTCTTGTTACTGACGAACTTTTTAATCGAAGCCTTCACGTTAGTTCCACCCACCGAAATCTCAGATGCAAGACCAGCAGGTGTTACATCTGTATAGTCATCAGGAATGGCTATCTCACCTAACACTCGTTCAAAATTAGATTGGTTGAAATCCCACTTAATGAATTGCACAACGAGATCTTGTAAGTTCGTGCTCGTATTCACATTTGCATAGAACGTTATATCTGTCGTTGAACCGGGAGCTACCCGGTTCTTATCCTTATCTGCCGGAAGTAATCGAACAGAGAATTGATTGCCGGATTTGCTTTTCAAGCGCGCCCAATAATCGATAAATTGCAATTCACTGCTGCCTTCGTTATGGATGGTAATGGTAAATGTCGCTAACCTACCACTTGGATCCTGTAGAAGATGGATCTGTTTCAATGTAAAATAACTGCTTCCAGTCATGTTGACCTTTCCCACATCTAGAACAAGTGGGGAGGGGCTGCTATCGGCCCAGACAGGTGTAATGGCTCCAAGCGTAAGCAGCGCTGACAAGGCTATCGTTGCTACACACTTATGGTGAATTTTGTTGATCATGGGCTATTTTCTCCTTCCTTATCAATCTTAACCCGCGGGAACTGCCACAGCTTGATTCGTCATCGGCTGCATTGGCGCACTTGGATTTTCTTTCATTTGTTTGAGCATGGCATCGCCATCCGTTTGCCATTTCTTAAGCGCATCTCGAGCTGTCATTTTCCCTTGAAGAACATCAGCAAAAAGCTTATGACCAATCTCCTGCACTTGATAAATATTTGGATTATTACGATAAATCTTGGAATTATCCTCAATTGGAGCCGGTGTTACATTGTAAAAAGCTTCCATATGAAAATCTAATCCATCTGTAGGTTTCAAATATTTGGAGCGTGCCACCAACATATTTTGACTACGCGATTTTAGTTTGGCCCACTCATCGCCATTAATGAACTTGATAAACTTCCAGGCATCATCTGGATTTTGCGATTTAGCGTTAATGCCCATAATGCCGTTCATATAAATAGAGCCGCCAACGCCTTTGGCTTCAGGGTGAGAAGGTACTGTGACAACGTCCCAATCAATCGGTGTGAAGCCTTTATAATTGGCTGCATTTTTATTTGCGTTCGTGAGCTGTTGAATTTGGCCATAATTGAGAATCCCCATAGCTAACCGACCCGACATAAAATCATCGTACGCAAAAGGATTATTCTGATCAAACCTTTGATTCATTTGCTTCTGCGGATCTGCTACCGCTGGGAAAACATTATCTTTTTGCAACTGTGCCATTTTGGCCCATACTTTCTCCCACTGGTCCGTATCTACCGTCATCTTCTCCCCAGCATCATCAAACATTTTTAATTGCAGAGGTGCTGTATACATTTGCATGCCGTAGAACAAATCGCCACCCTGGGATTGTGTTGTAAAAGAGAATCCATTGATACGCTTATCCCCTTCACCTTTCGCCAATCGTTTTGAAAGATCAAATGTCTCATCCCATGTCATGCCGTCTTTCGGATAATCAACTCCCGCATCTTGAAACATTTTCTTATTATAAATAAGTGCAGAAGAGCTGAATGTCGGAGCAAGGGCATACAGCTTGCCGCCACCCGCATTTTTCATTCCATCTATTACAGCGGGAACAATGCCTGCCGTATCGAATTTATCTTTCGTTATGCGAGAATCCAATTGTTGTAGCAGATTACTTTCAATAATCTCTGGCAACTGTTCATAACCAAGCATGACCACATCCGGCGGATTATCACTCTGCATCACTTCTTTGAGCTTCTCCATCGGATCTGGCATCTTCTCACCTGGCTGAATGTTTCCGTTCATGAACTTTTCATCCATCGTTGAAATTAATTCTAGCTTGATATTCGGATTAGCAAATTCAAATATTTCAGTGAACTGCTGTGTGAAATATTCATAATTACCACCATACCCCATATTCGTAGCGATCTTAAGCACACGCTCTTGGTTATCGTCGGCTTTTTCCCCTTTTGTGCAAGCAACAGCAAGTGGAGCCATTAAAGTTAAAGTTAAAGTTGTAACAATCGCTTTACGTGTCATGTTTATCATTTTAATTTTCCTCCGACCGTTGGTGAATTCGATGAATCTTTTTCCTCATTTGCCGGTAGTTCTCTTGGTGCTTTAATCATGATCGTATCGCCATCAAATTCCATCGTTGCTTTCCCGTTAATATTCAGAGCGGTCAAATAAGCTTTGGGAACCTGTAGACGACCCGCACGATCCAATACGACATATTCCTCATGAGCCTCAACAGTGAGTCCTGTCGAAATTCCCTCTACATTTGAAATCGAAGGGTTGCGGGCAATAAACTCAGAACTTGTCATCCCATCACGAATAGCTACGACGCGCCCTACTTTGCCTGCCATAGACATATCGTGGGTAACGATCACAATCGTGACACCTAATTCTTTATTCAATCGTTGGAAAATAGAAAGAATCATATCCGCCGTCTTCGTATCTACCGACCCCGTAGGTTCATCCGCAAGCAACAAACGTGGACGGTTTGCTAATGAAATCGCAATTGCTACGCGCTGTTGCTCACCACCGGAAAGCTCTTGCAGTTTATTATTCAAACGGTGGCTAAGGCCGACCCAGTCCAGCAATTGCTTCGCGTAAGCAGGGTCGTAGTTCCCGCTGAGCATCATGGGCATTTCCACATTTTCAAGTGCAGTCAAGTAAGAAACGAGATTTCGCGCATTATTTTGCCAGATGAAACCTACCGTATGTCGTTTGTAATCAACGAGCTGCTTATCTGTAATCTTAAGCAAATCCCAATCTCCGACTTTCACTTGACCTGCAGAAGGGCGATCAAGACCTCCTAAAATGTTCAGCAAAGTAGATTTACCGCTTCCGCTATTTCCAATAATTGCCATTAATTCGCCGTCGTCAATCTGAATATTAAGCCCTTGCAACGCGACAACTTCGATCTCGTCGGTTTTATAAATTTTAACTAAGCCCTCGCAAGTAATCACACTATTTCTCCTCCCCTAGCTTCACTGCCTGATGAACGCGCAGCCTTCTAATGTGTAAAAACAGCAGCAGTGCGCCAGTTAGCATCATGAAAGCAACCACGAAATATAACTGATAGGTGTCTTTGGAATCGAATACGACTCGGAACGGCGGCACCTGCGTCTTTACATTCTGGGAAGTTTGTAGAAAGGGAAGGAAGAAATAGCTCGTTAGCTTGCCAATTACGATACCTAATACAATAGATAGACCAGCCGTGAACCCTTGCTCGAGCAACAACATACCCGTCAGTTGCTTACGAGAGAGTCCCATAGCACGCAGGACACCGAATTGTACAACCCTGCTTGATAAGTTAAAGAACCAATAGAGCATGTAACCGATCAAAGACACAACGACAGAAACAAGGAAACCCAAGCTAAGAATACCGAATACACCGCCTCTTGCTGGGAGCTTCTTCTGGACGATGAGCTCATTGCGTACATCCTTGATGGAAGCAATTTCAATCCCTTTGGCCTGTAAAGCTGTAACGATCGGAGCCACTTTAGCGTCCGGTTTCATTTTGAGCCATACCTCATAGGGTAAAATTGGTGCTTGATCGTAGATGTAATCCAGATTTGCTACAAAAAATGGTGTCTGATCCGGATATTGAGCCGGCCAATACGGTAATATTCCAACAATCACGAATTCCAAGGGCTGCTGTCCGATTGTAATGGAAAGCAAATCACCCTCCTTCAGCGCATATTTGTTAGCATAACTGGATGGAATGATAACGGCTTGCTCATAGCTGCCTAGCAAATTCAAATATTGATTCGGATGGGCAGGGAATAAGTCAGGTCGGAACCACGCTACTTTAGCGAAATCCGTATTATCGATCCCCATAATCGTTCCCTGCCCGGTAGATTTACCGGAAACGACGACATTCCCTTTGGTTTGCATCACTCTGGCAGCAGCCTGAACGCCTTCCAAATCGCGGAATACTTGAAATGGCGGCTCAACATAACGTATTTTGGTGGTGGTTTCCTCACCAGGCTTCGGGCCGCCTTGACCTTGACCTTGGTTTTGGCCACCGCCTGAACCGGCCCCGCCGTTTGCCCCATTACCTCCTTGAGCTTCGCCGCCTTTTCCACCTGCGTTCGGATCCTGCGGTACATCATCGGAGAAACCCTCCCACACGGTTTGTATCACGACGTCGGTACCATATTGGTATAAGATTCGCTCCGAAGAGTTTAAATCTATCGTACGTGCAGCCGAGGAATTGTACACGCCAAGACCCAGCGTAAGAATGAGCAGCAGCATTAGCGGATAATATGCTTTGGCTGAACGAGACAGTTGAACAAGCGTTAAATAAAGCGGCACGGGCAGAAACTTTCGGCCAAACCAACCGAACAACCGCAGCAGCCACGGAAAAATGCGTAGAAAGAACAGTCCCAATGCGAAGATCGAAAGTGCTGGGACGAAAAACAGCAGCGGGTGCACTTGAAGTTGATCCGTTGTCATGCCTGTTTGCACCGATAATACTTGACGTTGGTCAAATAAGTAGAACCCATACCCAACTATCCCCAGTAGGACAATGTCGAGAAACCACCGCTGCCATAGTGGCGAACGGTCTGACCTTGCAAGCTGCTGCTTATAGTTGACGATTGAAGATCTTGCGAAAAGCACAGCTGGAATAACGCTGGCAAGAATCGCAATGAGAACAGCCAGCCCACCGTAAAGCATCGCTTCTGGTGTAAAGCTAATCGGAATCGACTTTCGATCCACGAAGGTTAGGAACCCACTGGTAGAACCAATGCTCTTCGCCATGAACCAGCCCATAAACGGTCCGATCAACAGCGCAATCACACCTAATAACAATCCTTCTAGGAAGTAAATTCCTACAATTTGATTCGTGCTGCCCCCACGACTTCGCAAAATCGCAATCACTCCGCGCTGTCGATCCAGCGATTGTCTGGCATTCATCATAATATAATAGAAGACCATGGCAATCATCGGCGCCGCCAATGTGAATAATAAGATCTGCATCTGTAGGCTCTGAGCTTTAAATTCAGTTAGAATCGGTTTGAAGGATACATCTACCTTGGTATTCTTAAGTTTCTGGAACAAGTTAATATCGAGTCGTTCCAAACGACTCTCTAGCGGTGACAATTGACTTGTTTGAATGTTGCGCAGATCGAAAGCATAATACCAATTGGCAAGTTGCAGCGGAATCTTCTTCTCCGTTAGCAACGTCTTCATAAATAGATCATCGCTAATAATAAGTGCATTAATTAATCCTTCTAACCCTTGGAACCAATAGGCACTCGTTTCGTCCTTCGGTTTGAAGGAACCTACGATCTTCACCTTAAGCAATTGACTGCCGCTTGCGCTTGCAACGGAGTAGTTAAACACGTCCCCTACGTGCAAATCATTGCGAAACAAAGCTTCTTCTAGGACGACAGCTTCCACTTGGCCATTTTGTAGTTGCCCAGAAGGCATACGTCCATTGGACCAATCGACTTGATCCTGTAACCCGCTTATGGATGTTAACGTCATTTGACGGCGTTTACTTGGATCGGCTTTTGTCCCCTCAGCAGGAGATAATTGAGCCCCTTTGATTGCATAACTACTTGCATATGTATGTATAGGAAAAGCAATATCTTTGGGAACATCCTGTTGAATATACGTCTTGATACTCTCCAGATCATTCAAATCTGCACGTTCTGTTCCTACTGCTTGATACCGCATAAGTAGCGAGCCTGCGGGAAGTCCCTCACTCTTTTCTTCTAAAGACTTGGCGACGACACGCTTCAGTGACCCATCGGCATACATGGGAATGCTCGTGGTGAAGGCCACGGCCATGACAAGACCAAGCAGGGTGCTGAGCGTTAGCCAGCGGGTATTCCACATTTTCCGAAATAAAAACCGCAGCATCGGCATGGACATTAGCGACCTACTACTTTCTGTCCGGCTGTGAGACCCTTTATGATTTCCACATCGGTAGACGTCTGCTGACCAATTTCTACATCCACTTCTTTCTTATTTCCTTGGGCATCAACCACTTGCACGTAATTTCGACCCGAATAGGAACGTAGTGCTGCAAGCGGAATTGTCGTGGCGTTTTCTTTCCTCTGGGTAATAATCGTCACGCTTAGCGGCGTACCGCGATTCAGCCCTTTGGGAAACTCATTCAACTGAACAACCAAATAGTTATCAATCGTATCCTGTTCCCCTTGTTGCCCCTGACCAGGGAATCCGCCGTTACCATTGTTGTTCCCAGCTTGTGGATTTGGAAGCTGCTTTACTTTCCCTTTGTGCCCACCAGCTGAGTTGATATCCACCTGAACTTCCATGCCGATAGCCACTTTCTTCGCATCATCAGCACTAATGCTTGCAGCGACAGTTAGTTCATTCAAATCAGCGAGAGTTGCTACAGATTCCCCGGATTTCACGGTATCACCTTTCTTAGCAGTTACGGTGACAATTGTTCCACTGAACGGTGCGAGCAGTTTCGCTTTACTCACTTGTGATTCAAGCTTCGTCAGCTCCTCACGTTTCAGTTCAAAATCAATCTTCGCCTGCTCGACTTGTTCAGGAGACATTTCGTCAGCCTTGCGAAGCGTTTCGATCATCGTCAGCTCGTCCTTACGTGTTTGAAGCTTCTTCCGTTTTAAATCGCTCTCGATATCCGAGAGGTCGAGCTCTGCAATCGGCTGTCCCTGTTCAACAGAATCGCCATTTTTTACAAGTATGGCACTTATCCGTTTGGCAGACATATCTTCGGAGAAGAACAATTTTTCTTCTTGCAAGGCCATTAATCGCCCGCTCCCTCTCACTTTCGTCTCAAGGGTTTCTGTTTTTACCGTATATTCAGGCTTTTTCGAAAGCTTAGGTGGATTAATCGACGGAAGCGCTTCTTCATCCTGTTCCTTCGGCAATAGGGCGCATCCCGAAGCAAGAAGGAGCGTGGAACTTAATAATAATGCTGCTAGCGGTCTCATCGCCCACTTACGTGACGAATCTTCCGTCCACCATTTCATAAACATGATCGGCAACCTCCAAGATTGTAGGGTCGTGTGTGGTCATACAAATCGTGACTTGCTCTGTAGCGATGATACTGCGGAAAACAGACATAATCTGGGCACCCATCTGGGAATCCAGCTCAGCCGTTGGTTCGTCAGCCAATATGAGCGATGGCCGATGTGCAATAGCTTTGGCGATCGCGACACGCTGCTGCTCCCCGCCGGAAAGCTCATAGGGACGATGATGCATCCGTTTGCTAAGACCGACAAGATCTAGGCAATGATGTACCCGCTCTTTCCACTGAGAGCGAGGCGTACCTGCCATCCGCAGCGCCAACTCAACATTTTCCCAAGCAGATAGCAACGGCATTAACGCATAGGATTGGAAGATAAAACCAATATCCTTACGACGGATCAACGTCCTCTCATCATCACTGCTTTGGTGAAAGGCATGCTCTTGAAACAAAATCTCCCCCTTCGTTGGTAGATCCAGCCCCCCAATTAAATTAAGCAGCGTTGTTTTCCCCGAACCTGATCGACCTTTGAGCATAACAAGCTGCAGCGGCCTCAGCTCCATGTCAATTCCTTTCAGGACATCTAGTTGCTGACCCCCAACTTGAAAGGAGCGATGCACATCACGTACCGTCAACAAAGGTGAATCGGACTCAATGATGCGGGAGGCAGCGTTGTTAGAAAACGGTTCTTCTTCAACAGAAAAAACCTCCAATGTGCTTTTTTTACGCAACCAACTCGCCATATTGTTAATTTCCCTTTCATTTCCAAAGTATCCGTATGATAAAGTAGACGGAGCTAGTTATTAAAAAGTTTCAAGAAAATTAGGAATTTTATCTATTTATTTGGATGATAATCCCATTTAATTGATACATTGGAATATACTATTAATTGGTAAATACATCCATATACCTAAATACCTATTTATCACATAAAATAAACGACTACACCATCCTAGTAGGACGTATCACAGTGTTTATGGAAAAATATAGCCGACTTATTAGTCAAACATATAAATTCTTATATTTAAACAAAAAGACGGTTCACCGCCAACTTCTTGGCAATCAACCATCTATTGAATGAATCGCTAATTTTCGTTTTTTTTGAAAAATGACTACTTAAATGATTTGGTTACACCTTCGCGGCTACTCGCACTCCCTCTACGCGACCAAATCACAACAGGGATCAGCAACAGAGACAGGAATCCCCCCGCCAAAGACAACCAAGCAAAGCTTGAATGAGCAACAACCATGCCTGACAAAGCTCCGCCAGACGCTCCCGCCAACGAGACTAAGACATCAACAGTTCCTTGCGTCCTCGCACGTGTTGCAGGTGTTGTCGCATCAATAATCTGTGCAGTACCGCTGATCAGACCGAAGTTCCAGCCAAGTCCGAGCAATGCCAGCGCAATAATGAGCCAGAACATCGAATCCGCTGGCGCCCACGCGGCAAGCAAACCGGCCAATAACAACGTAACTCCCGATGCACAAGACATGAATATACGCCCGAGTTTATCCACAAGTATCCCTGTTACCAGAGAAGGCAAAAACATCGCCGCGACGTGAATGCCAATTACCATGCCGACTGCATCTAAGCCATGTCCATGATGCTTCATATGGATCGGCGTCATCGTCATGATCGCAACCATGACAATCTGCGTCAACACCATCACCGTGGTTCCGATGAGAACTCCTCGGTCACGTCCAGCTGGTGCTGAAGGTTTCGCAGAAACTCCTCCTTGCGTTGGATTCGTTGCCTGCGCTTCGGCTATTGCCTTAGCTACAATATAAGGATCTGGACGGAGCCTAATCCACAACACCAAGCCCGCCAGCACAAAAGCCGCAGCGGCTAGCATGAATGGCCCCGCAAGCGCTGGAGCACCGACAGATGTCGCGAATCGCCCCATCACTCCGACTAAGTTCGGCCCTGCGACTGCACCGAACGTCGTGAAGACCATAGCTAAACTGATCGCTCTTGCTCGCTGCTTAGGCTTAGCTAAGTCCGTTCCTGCATAGCGCGCTTGAAGATTCGTCGATGTTCCTGCGCCGTAGATCAGCATCGAGAAGAACAAGAGTGGCAGGCTACTCGCAGCAGCAGCGAATACGACGCCCATGGCCCCTACTCCTCCGGCGAGAAAACCTGCTGTCAAGCCTATCCTCCGACCGTAACGCCCCGATAATCGTCCAACTATCCAGGCGGACGAAGCAGCGCCAAGCGTCAACAATGCGGAGGGGAGGCCAGCTAAACTATCCGTTCCTAGCATATCTTGCGCAAGCAGGGCTCCGACCGTCACACCTGCGGCGAGCCCTGCTCCGCCAAATAGTTGAGCTATAATAACGATAAGTAACGTTTTCCGATAGAGCTGCTGTTGTTTTTCTGGAGAATGCTTATATGTTTGAATCCATTCGCTGCCTTCAGCCATCTCCTAATCTCCCTCCCTGCTATGAAACGTCTTTTGTCATATCATACCTGTGTCCGGCGTTATTGGCTATTTCAAATTACTTAATTTCATTGCCTTATCCTGCCAATCATGTTACATTGTTTCCTAGGAAACCAGAAATCAAAGGGGTTGTTTCTATGGGAGTTTTAGAAAACTTAGGCAAACGAATTTCGCGTAAAGCTATCGTCACGAATAAGCAACAAATTGCTGAGCATACCTTCCGAATCACGCTTAAGCTCCAAGACTCGAAAGGTTTGTCCTACACCCCCGGAGAGTTTCTCCGCGTTTTAGTAGGCGTCGATCAATCTGTCAAACTAACTGAGATGGTTCGAACCTACTCCGTTTGGGGATATGACGCGGCATCACAGACCATCGATATGGCGGTTTGTACATTTTCCTCCGGCTCAGGTGCAAGTTGGGCTAAGCGTCTACAAAAAGATGAAACCGTATATTTCACTGGACCCAAAGGGAAGTTTGTGCAAGATGATTCCGGTGACTACTACATCCTTATCGGAGATATCTCCTCTTTAGCCCATTTATATGAAATTAATCGCCATATTCCTCCTCACAAAAAAGTATATAGTCTTATTTATGCTGATCATGAACAAGACTTTTTCGCCGATCTGGATGGGACATCACCACTCTCCTTTCTTACCCTGCCACCTAATCCCGTACAGCAGTTAATTGAACAAATTGAACTGATCCTCAAGCAAGCACAAGGAAAAGGCCTGGTTTACGTAGGCGGCGACGGACGCGTTTGTGTGGAGTTGCGTAACTATTTGAAACAACATCACCAATGGGATAGCCGTCAAATCAAGGTAAAGCCATTTTGGATGCCAGGTAAAACTGGACTTGAATAACGTTACGCTATAGGGCAACTCGGAGGCTGACACACGTGAAAGATCATGACAAACACCATTTATTTATTAGTTTGCAGAAGGTATATCATCAATTAGAAGCCGTAGAAGAGATGGAAAAGAAGCTGATGGTACAGCTTGCTCAGAGGTGGGGGATTGCCAATGTGACTCGGGACTTAACCATGTCGGAAGTCCATGTTGTTGAACAAATTGGGCATGCGGGTTCGATTAATGTCACCCGACTTGCTGAGAAGATGACCATGACCAAAGGCGCCATTACCAAGATCAACACAAAATTGCTTGCCCGTGATTGGATCGAGAAAATCGAATTTACTGCAAATACGAAAGAAGTCCATTACCGGCTCACAGCCATGGGCTTGCAAGTGTACCAAGCACATAATCACTATCATGAGATGGCAGAGAAACAATTCCATCAATTCCTTCAGCCCTATTCTGAGGCACAGCTCGCCTTCTTAGCGACCTTGATGGGGGACGTATCACAGGCTTTGGACGATTCCATGGATAAAATAGATCGCTTACTTTCGGCATCAGAAGATTCCGATGGCTAATCACTCTGATCTACGCGAATAAAGGGGCTGCCCAAAAAGGCAACCCTGAGGAAGGCTTGAGGTTGATTTGTAGCTTGTGAACGCAAGGTAACTGCCGATTCATCTTTAGATGCATAAACTACAGCTAATTCGCTCTAAACTGATGTATTTTCGTAATTAGATGGAAAAAGTACATTTAATTTGTTTGAAATTTGAAAAATCGAGGACATCGAAGGAATTTAACTACAGGGAATACAGTTAATCTTTCGAGTTCGAGAAATCCGCTTCAAATAGCTGGAGAAATGAAACTAGAATAAAAAGTAGACACCTCGTTAGGAGATGAGGATAATAATCTTATCAGGAGGTGTTCATTTTGGGTGAACAGCGGCAAAGGTATAATGATGAATTTAAACAACAGACGGT
>NZ_JABMKY010000033.1 GCF_013204845.1 Paenibacillus qinlingensis | reverse complement strand
TCACTGCAACGGTAGATGCGGTGGGAGGAGCGGCGACGACCGTCACATGGACGAGCAACAATGCGAAGGTAACGGTGGACAGCGCGGGGGAAGTAACCGTAGCGGCAGACGCCACGCCTGGGAATTATACAATCACGGCAACATCGACGGAGGACAGCAGCAAAAAAGGGACAGCGACGATCACGGTCACGGCGTCGCTTGTCTATAGAATCTCTGCAATTACGGATCAAACATTAACAGCCCTTACTCAAGGATACGTATCGGGTAGCCAAGAAACGAGACCCGTTACCATAATGAATACAGGTACTGACTTAGCCAACCTGTCGGTCACGCTTAGTGGCGCAAGCGCTAACGATTTTGTAATTACACAGCCGGATTCTGCATTAACTAGCGGTGAATCAACAAGCTTTGACATTCGTAGCAAGGATGGTTTGACGGCAGGTACCTACACGGCAACGGTCACCGTATTCGCAGATTACATGACACCTGTAACGTTTGTCGTAACGCAAGCTGTGAACTTGCCAAATGCTCCTGCAAATCCGCAAAACCTTGCGGCTGACGTCGGCGACCGTCAAATCACGCTGAGCTGGAATACCGTATCGGATGCCACGAAGTATCATATTTATATGGCAACGGATGCAGATCTAACGAGTATCATCGAAGTAGCGACAGTCACATCTTCTACCTACAGCGTACAAGATCTGACCAACGGCACCGCCTATTACTTTGTGGTAAAATCAGAAAACTTAGGCGGCTTGAGCGCGGCATCGAATCAAATTAGCGCGACTCCGTCAACAATCCCGGGAGAGCCGTCCAATGTGACGGCGGTCGCGGGTAACGGACAAGCTGTGATTACATTTACGGCTCCGAGCGATAACGGTGGAAGTACGATTACCGAATATGAAGTGACTGCTTCGCCGGGAAATATAGTTATCACCGGAGGAGCAAGTCCGGTAACCTTCACTGGATTGACGAATGATACGAGCTATACCTTTACGGTAAAAGCGATCAACGGTGCGGGGAGAAGTGCAGCTTCCACAGAATCGAACGCCGTCATTCCGAGAGTTCCAAACACGCCATATGAGCCATATGAACCATATGAACCATATGAACCTTCCACTCCAACGGCTCCGGTCGATACGAGCACAGGCGTTGATATTCTTGTTAATGGGAAGGTCGAGAATGCGGGAACCGCTAAGATTGGGACGCGAGACAATCAGACCGAAATGATGGTGGTTGTGGATCAGAAAAAGCTGGATGAGAAGCTTGCAGCCGAAGGGCAACATGCCGTCGTCACGATTCCGATCAGCCAAAAATTCGATATCTTCGTTGGGGAACTGAACGGTCAAATGGTGAAGAACATGGAGAACAAGCAAGCCGTTCTAGAGTTCAAAACCGATTATGCGATTTACACACTTCCAGCTCGACAAATCAATATAGGCGCTATATCCGAGCAGGTCGGTGCGTTAATAGCGCTGCAAGACATTAAAGTGCGAATTGATATCGCGGTTCCGACAACGGATACGTTAAAGGTTGTGGAGAGCGCTGCAGCCAATGGCCAACTTGCGCTTGTCGCCCAACCCCTGAACTTTACGGTGAGAGCCGTCTATGGCGATAAAATCGTTGAAGTGTCGAAATTCGACGCCTATGTGGAGAGAACGATTGCCATTCCGGATGAGGTTGATCCGAGCAAGATTACTACAGGCGTTGTAGTTGAAAAGGATGGCTCAGTGCGTCATGTACCGACGAAAGTCCGACATACCAATGGGAAGTATGAGGCCCAAATCAACAGCTTGACCAACAGTACGTATGCCGTCGTATGGCATCCGCTCGAATTTACCGATGCGGCAAATCATTGGGGTAAAAATGCTATTAATGACATGGGATCTCGGATGGTCGTGGATGGAACAGGTAATGGTATGTTCAGTCCTGATCGAGCCATCACCCGTGCCGAATTTACAACCATCATTGTTCGTGGATTAGGCCTTAAGTTAGAGAATGGAGCAACGCCATTCTCGGATGTGAAACCGGCAGATTGGTACAGCAGTGCGGTCAATACGGCTTATTCATATCGGTTGATCAATGGTCTTGAAGACGGTACGTTCCGCCCGAACGACACGATTACGAGAGAGCAAGCCATGGTTATTCTAGCCAAAGCGATGGCAATAACCGGTTTGAAGGACGGGTTGTCCGAACAATCGACAGACGCTATACTTCGTCCGTTTGAAGACGCAGCAGGAGTGTCCTCATGGGCGCACAGCAGCGTTGCGGATAATCTGCAGGCTGGCATTGTTTTTGGGAGAAACGAGACTTTGCTAGTGCCTAAGGGTTACATGACCCGAGCTGAGGTGGCAACAATGATGCAGAGATTACTGCAAAAATCGAGTTTGATTTAAGTGGTTATTGTGGTATATGCTTCAACACAAAAAGATTGTCCGAAAAACTATCGGACGATCTTTTTGCAACTTATTTTCCCCAAACCAACATTGAGCAACCCTCGCTTCTCGTTTACAATAAGGAAATAAACGCTCAACTAGAGGGGGATCTGTATGGAGAATCAATACGATGCGTTAGCCGCCTTTTTCCTGCAGGTGCCTATAGATATACATGGTGTGTACCAATCCCTCCTTCGGGAAGGTATGCATCAAGGACATAAGGCGCAGCTCACAACGAAAAGCGGGATTCTTATTGCGCTACGGGGCGAAGCTGATTTTATTTATGATGGCAGCAGTTATTCGATGAGCCCGGGTATGGTGTTGGTGGGCGGCTACAATCGCCATTTTGGGATAACTGTACATTCTGCGGAATTCGAATATTTTCTTGTTCATTTTTTGCCAGTGGCCCCTGATCGGGAGGAGTCGGTGTTGGCCAAAGAGGTCAACTTGCTGCATATTGAGTTAGATGCGACGCTACTGCAAGTCATGAAGCAATTGAGACGGTATGCAACGGAGCTCGGCCATATAGAATTGTTAGAGAAGAAATCGTTAGTGTACCAATTGGTAAATAAGGTGTTGACGTATGAGCGATATTTGCAAAATAGCGAAAGCCATTCGATGATGGAGCAGACAATCGAATACATCCGACATCATTATATGGAGTCGATCACTTGGGAGAGTTTAGCGGATCAGCATCAAATGAGGGCGAAGTATTTTTCGCATATTTTTCAGAAGTATACAGGGACGGGCCCTATCCATTATTTGATTCAGTACAGGATGAAGGTGGCTCATGAACTGTTGATGACGACCTCTTTCTCGGTTAGGGACATCGCAGGCAGTGTGGGTTATCCAGATGCTTATTATTTCAGCAGGCTATTCAAAAAGCATTACGGGAAGTCACCGACTTCTCTAAAGTCGGGTGAATGAAGAATAAATCCATCCCGAAATCGGGAAATCGTCTATTTGCAGTAAGTTAAACACGATGTTAAACTTATCTTCGATAATGATAATCGTTATCATTTAAATTCAGGATGAACGAGAGGAAGATCAAGATGAGAAAACGTGTTCTGCCGCTGGTAACAGCGTCCTTGCTGGTGGCTTTACTTTTACTTATTAGTGCATGCTCGAGTACGGGGAAATCAAGAAGTGGAAGCCCGAGCCCGAGCGCGGCTCCTTCGGCTAGCCCATCGCCAGCCGCTTCAAGTTTTCCAAGAACAGTAGCTAGTGCTAATGGTACGCAAGTAACGATTGCCAAGAAACCAGAGAAAGTTGCTCTTGTGCATTGGGGATTAACGCAGGACCTTATCAGTTTTGAAATCCCATCCATTGGTGTTGCGCTTCCTTTTACGGAAAAGCAATCGCAATTGCAAACTGAGTTGTACAAGCCGTATACGAGCAAGTTTAAGGAAATAACGATTGTCGGTGAGAATACGGAAGTTAACTTGGAAAAGTTATTGCAATATGCTCCTGATCTTATCATCGCGGGTACAGAAACTAACAAAAAAGTGGCAGATCAATTGTCGAAAATTGCTCCGACTGTATTCCTTGATGAAACGAAAATGGATGTTTGGAATGATTGGCCAGGTGTGATGACGAAGTTCGGTGAAATGCTCGGGCAGGAAGATGTGGCGAAAAAAGCAATCGAGAAGTTCACAACCGCGTTCACGCAAGCGAAGGATCAGCTGAAAGGTGTGGAAGGAACGGTTGCCTACGCGCAGGTCAGAGAGAAAACGATGTGGCTGCAAGGCACCAAATATGCCGGTCATTACTATGAGCCGCTAGGTTTGAAGCCGCCAGAGCAAGCGAATGGAGACGGCGCGGAGCTTAGTCTTGAAGGCTTAACTAAAATCAATCCGGATTATATTTTCCTAGGATACTTTAACTACACGGATAAATCCCTGCCTGCTCTCGCGGATGAATGGGAGAAAACGGACGTTTGGAAATCACTCAAAGCCGTGAAGGCAAATCATGTGTACAAGATTAATGGTGCGGATGCTTTTGGATACGGTCCGATTAGTAGATTGTACGGCGTTAATGCTATTGTGAGTGCGCTGAAAAAGTAGGTAGAGATGCCGAGGCGGCTAAGGATTGAAAGTTATTCGTACACCCGCGTAACACAGTTGGTTTACGTTCCGATCTTTGTTTCACCGACTCTTCTAAAGGGTAATAAGTACAAACAAGCATCATACCCTTCAGGAGGTGTTTCACTATGGAAACAGACAACACGTTTCACGAAGCTGAGGAGGAAATTGTTCTACAAAAGCAAGGCAATGCCTTCATCCTCAACACACTGTCAGGTACGGTCGGCGAGATTACGTACAAGCTAGTCGATACCGACACTTGGGTAATTGATCATACCTATGTGGACCCGCGCTATCGTGGCCGTCAACTGGGTAAACAGCTGCTGGACATGGTCGTCCAAGAAGCCCGCGATAAGGGGCGCAAGATTATCCCTTCCTGCTCCTTCGCGTTAGAGGAATTCAAGAAAAACGCTACGTATGCCGATGTTTGGGACAATGATCAATCAGCGAGCGAGTTCTCCGACACGTATAGCTCAGGGAGCGCCATAACGAGGCGATAGGGATCGACATAAGCAGGCTAGCGTCCGATAGGATGCGGGCCTGTTTATTTTTTATGGCATTGGGCTATATGGCTAATTCCATCATCGGCCGTCGTTGTGGCTTGTGAAAACGCAAGGTGGCTGCCGATTCGTGTTTAGCTGTATAAACTACAGCTAATTTGCCTGAATTAGACGTAGTTTTGAGAATAAATGGAAAAAACACATTTAATCTATATGAATTTTGAAGAATTGAGTAAGTTGAAGGAATTTAACTACAGGAAATACAGTTAATCTTTCGAATTCGCGAAATCCGCTTCAAATAGAGGGAGAAAATCCAGTTAAGATTGTGGGAACCCGGGTTATTGAGCAGCGTTTATTAACAAAACAAGAGGCTGTATCCAAAAGTCTAAATGGACCTTTGGATACAGCCTCTTGCTGGTCTAAGCCATGCATATGTTATGCTGTCGGCATGCCATCCTGATGATCTGTCAGGCACAGCGCCGGCTTTACAAGTTATTGCGATAACGGCTGTTGGCACCTCCTACGTTGTTTACGTACCCATAGTCCGGATTGTACGTATCCGCATTGAGCGACTTGTGATCGCGGAAAATACGATACGCCCGGTTAGCGCGTTCGGCGTCGTCGTCTACGAGGACGAGCACTTTGCCATTTTGAACATATTCGTCATAGAGCATCGCGTCTTTCTCGGGGATACCGAGTCCGATCAAGCCGCCGACCAGTCCGCCTGCACTTGCCCCCACAGCTGCACCTGTTAAGGTAGCCACGATTGGACCTGCTACAAGGATGGGACCCAACCCAGGAATCGCCAAAGCGCCGATACTCACGAGCAGCCCCGTCACCCCGCCCAGTACGCCGCCTGTCGCTGCGCCTGTTGCAAGGCCTTCTTCCGCTTTGGTCGCGGTCGCTTCTTCAATATGGTCCAGATCACTGGGATTGCGGCCCACTACCGAGAGTTCCTCTGAGTGATATCCCTCTGCCTTCAATTGGTTGATAACGCGAATCGCTTCTTCTTCCGTGTTGAATACGCCGATAATATGTTTGCTCATGGTAATCCCTCCTGGAAAGTTGAGTGATAGCAAGCCGCCTAAGGCGACTGTGGTATAAGATTACTTACCCCCAATATCCTGATATCAAACAACTTTTAATAGAGTAGAGCGAAAACTTCAGGTGTTATTGCATCCCAGCGAGCCCGGATAAATGATGTTGTTCCATTTTTCAAAAGGAGTTTAAGATGGAATGTCGAAAAAAGAATAAATAACCAAAAAATTCATGTACAGGATGTGTTTAGGTTGTCACGAGAGCAATTTGAACGTCTAGTCAAAAGATTGGAAGAAGAGGCAAAGAAAGCACCAAAGTTATATCTGTTTAGAGTATTTTCTCTCGTAGGACTGGGCTTCGCCTATATTATAGTGATTATGGGGCTGCTGCTTGTGTTATCGTTACTGCTGCTTACCGTGCTTCTAAAAAGTCCCTTACTACTATTTAAGTTAGGCGTTCCTTTGTTTGCAGTGATTTGGATGATTTTGCGATCGCTTAAAGTCAAATTCCATGCCCCTGAGGGGATTGTAATGACGCAGCGAAATGCACCACTATTGATGCAAGAAGTGAAATCATTAAACAAGATAGCAAAAAGCATCCCAATCCATAAAGTATTGTTGACCAATGAGTTTAATGCATCTGTTGTTCAAATTCCGCGTCTAGGCTTGTTCGGATGGCATAGGAACTACTTAATTATTGGTTTGCCACTCATGCAGGCATTGTCCCGCGAACAGTTTCGTGCAGTTCTTGCGCATGAATTAGGGCATTTGTCGCGCGCTCATTCCAAATTTCACGGTTGGATCTACCGTGTACGAAGAACATGGAATCAGTTGATGGAGCAGTTCTCGGAAAAGAAGCAAGGATGGAGCTTTCTATTTAAAGCTTTTATTCGGTGGTATGCGCCTAAATTAAATGCTTATACCTTTGTTTTAGCCAGAGAGAATGAATACGAGGCGGATCGATTTGCTGCAAAATTAACAAGTCCAGGGGCTATGGCGGATGCTTTGGTACATATCTCGATTCAACATCGAAATCTAGATAAATATTTTTGGAATTCAATGGATAAGCGTGCGATTGATGAGGAAGAACCACCTCTCGTATATCAGGAGATGCATCGTTTTTTCCGTGAGCCGCAGGATAAAGCGGACACAAGGCTATGGCTGAATGAAGTGCTTCAAATTGAAACCGGCTATGTCGATACGCATCCCTCATTGAAAGATCGCTTGCGTTCGATTGGCCAGCAGGCTGAACCGCCCGTGTTAAGCGATATTTCATCGGCGGAAGCCCTCTTGGGAGATGCATTACATTCCCTGACGGATCAACTCAGCCAACAGTGGAGAATGAATGTTCGCAAATCTTGGTCAGAGCGGTTCCATTACTATCAGCAAATAAGAGAACATCTCGAGCGTGTCAAGTACGATAAAAGGAAAGACATGACGCTCAATCAGGTATGGGAAATTGCACAAATGACGAATCAACTGTATGGGGAAACTGACGCGCTGCCCATCTACCAATATCTCATTGGGCGTGATCCTCATTTTGCTCCGGCTTATGCGGAAATGGGGGCCGCACTTCTCATTACGGATGAAGAGGAGCAGCATCCACTTGGTGTTGAAGCCTTGAGGAAAGCGATGGAATTAGACCATGCTTTCACATTCGAAAGTTGTCGGCAATTAATTGCTTATTACGCCAAGCTGGGCAAAGAAGATAAAGTGAAGGAATATATCGCCTATGGTCAGCAGTATGCGGAACGAGTCCATCTAGCGAACGCAGAGCGAGCGCAAGTCAGCCATAAAGATACGTTTATCCCTCATGAGTTATCTGAGCAGTTTACCATAAGGATTAAGAAAGAGCTTCAACTGTATCCGATTATTAAAGAGGCTTATTTGGTTCGGAAGAAAGTCGAATATTTCCCGGAGAAAAATCATTACATCCTTATGCTCAAAGTGAAACGGCCGTTATTGGGAAATAAGAAGGCTTTTTATAGTAGTGTTGCGCAAAAAGTCGGGGAAGATAAGATCTTGCCTGCAGATACGACTGTCGTTTGTTTAAATTTACACAAGCGTTTTGCCAGAGTCGCTAGAAATACGCATAATCAATTTGCAAGCCGTTTATTTGGCAAGCAAAAGGGAACCAGTCCGTTAAATCCAGTGAACGCATATCAAGGCATGTTGTCCGGCATGCTTAACAAGTCCGTTCGTCAGGGTAACATAGGCAAAGTCCGGCTGTTGCTTGCGATTGGAGCCAATCCAAATCGTATCAAAAACAGCGAAGCTCCTCTAACCATCGCAGCAAGTGAAGGAAAGATGGATATGATGCAAACCTTACTTTCGGCCAACGCACAGATTAATTTAACAAATGCCGATGGGAATACGGCCTTATTCTGGGCTGCTTATCATAACCGAATAGCGGCAGTAGAGTTCTTGCTTCAGCATGGAGCAGATACAAATATTCGATTTATATCAGGAAGGTCTGTTCTTTCGGCCGTTTGTATGCACGGGTATGACCGCATGCTCCGGATTTTGCTTGAACATGGCGCAAAGCCAATCTTTACGTGCTATGACGGTGGGGAAACCCCTTTAATGGTGGCCACCTATAATGGGCGGTACACGTGCGTACAACAATTGCTGGATATGCAAGCAGATCCGAATATTCGTGATAACAGGGGAAATACGGCGTTAAGCTATGCTCAGGAATACGGATTTAAAGAAATAGCAGGCCTGCTCAGACAACATGGCGCTGTACTTTAGGAGTCGAATCATTGCGATTTATGTAACCAAACCTATATACTAACTGTATGGGCTGATAATGCCCTACCCATTATTCGATCTGAAAGGTGAGATAACCATGTCGATTGATTTATCCAAAGGTCAACGCATTGACCTAACCAAAACCAACCCAGGTCTTACCAAAATCATTGTAGGACTTGGCTGGGATACCAATAGATATAATGGCGGTGGAGATTTCGATCTCGATGCTTCTGCGTTTCTTCTTCATGAAGATGGCAAAGCAAAGTCAGCTGCAGATTTTGTTTTTTATAATAACCTTAAAGCTTATGATGGTGCTGTTGTTCATACAGGAGACAATCGTACGGGGGAAGGCGATGGCGATGATGAGCAGATTTTGATCGATTTTGCCAAAGTCCCTGCCGCGATCACTCGTATCGGTATTACCGTTACGATTCATGATGCGCAGCAACGTTCTCAAAATTTTGGACAAGTGAGCCACGCTTTCGTACGGGTAGTCAACGAAGCGAATAATAATGAGATTCTTCGATATGATTTGGGTGAAGACTTCTCGGTTGAGACAGCGGTCGTCTTCTGTGAGTTCTATCGTCATGGAGGCGATTGGAAATTCCAAGCGGTAGGTAGTGGTTTCGCAGGTGGTCTGGCTGCGCTAGTCACGAACTATGGCTTGAGCTAGAGTTTGGCTTGTTAAGGGTGGTTGCCTTCTGGTTACCACCCTTAAATTTACATATTTTATAGAGAAGGGTGAATTCAACATGACCGTCGTTGCTGTAATCAAAGGACAAAAGGTAGATGTAACGAAAACGCACCCAGAGCTTTCCAGTATAGCTGTATATATCGGTTGGCAGGCTCCCAATCAAATCGAACTCGATACTTCAGCCTTTTTACTTGCGCAGAACAGTAAGGTTCGTGGTGATGAAGATCTTATCTTTTACGGAAACCCAAGTAATAGCTTTATGACATACATCGAGAAGCAGACAAATGAAAGACAACTGAATATCGATCTGAAACGAGTGTTGACGGCCGTTGATAGAATTGCTTTTACACTTACGATCTATGAAAGTGAAGCGAGGCGTCAAAATTTTAGTGCGGTCAGCAGCGTCTATCTCCGTTTTGTGAATCAAACATCAGGGCAAGAAATACTTCGTTATGACTTGGGCAATCAATTCTCCGTAGAATCGGCCATTGTTATAGGAGAATTATATAGATACAACGGTGAATGGAAGTTCAGTGCAATCGGTGCTGGCTACGCTGGAGGGCTTAAAGCGCTATGTGCGAGTTATGGTGTTGTTGTAGATAATGAGCAGCCAACGTTGAAAGCTCCAGAAATTCAGATCGCGCCGCCGGAACCGAAACCGGAACAGGAAAAAGGACCACAGATTAATCTTTCCAAAATTGTATTAACGAAAAAGGGAGATAAAATCAACCTCGAGAAGAAGTCGGGCGGTCTTGGTGAAATCTTAATCAACCTGAACTGGAATCAACAACCGGCAAGCAACCGTGGCTTCTGGGGGAAATCATCCAGCGGGATTGATCTTGATTTGGCCTGTCTCTACGAACTTAAGGATGGCAGAAAAGGATTAATTCAGGCACTAGGCAATACATTCGGATCACTGACGCGTGAACCTTATATCGCTCTGGATGGTGATGATCGAACGGGTTCGGTGAAAACCGGAGAGAACATTCGCATTAATGGAACCAAGCTTGCGGATTTCAAGCGGATACTCATTTTCACTTTCATTTATGAGGGTGTGTCAAAATGGTCTGAGGCGGATGGCATCGTCACAATTAAGCAAAATGGCGGACCTGACATCATTGTTAAACTTGATGAGCACGACAACGATCTTCCGATGTGTGCCATCGCTTTGATTCAGAATGTGAAGGATGAAACGTTGAGTATTGAGCGAATCGTACGACATTTTCAAGGGCATCAAGAGCTGGATAAGGCCTATAACTGGGGTTTAAGATGGGTTGTAGGAAGCAAATAAACCGAGGAATGACGTAAGACAAGGGTATCGTTCTAGGAGGGTCCGTCCATGTTAGAATTCTCTTTTGAAATCATATCAGATTCTAATATTAACATCGAATATATCTATGGCAGCGAACTGTTCAAGTTAAATCTTTTTCTGAAAAATGGTTCTTGGACCATCCACCCCTTCGACGGAATGCTCCTTCAAAATCGAGAATTATGCAAACTCGTCATCATTGACTTATTCAAAAATAAATATTTTCAAATCATGCTGGCGAAAGAAAATATTGCTTTGTCGAGTTTACGAACATCGATTGAATTGGAGCCATCGAGAGAGCCTGAGGCATCTAATCCTGCTGAGCGTAGAGGGGGCAGCTGGGAAGATCCGATTGATCAAACAGAAGAATTCATTGGCAATCATTCTATTGAGGAAATTATCCAAATCGAGCATGATTTGCTTGAGCAAAGAGTTACCTTTTACGGAGATTTGTTGAAGAAAATGTTCATGGATAACTATGGTCCTGGAGATTATGAGTTTGATAAGGTGCAGTCCCTGGTACGTATATTCAAGGAGTCGCAAGGTAAGATGATCGAGCTTACGAATACCAAGTAGTCGATAGGGATTACTGAGCAATAGACCTCACCTGCCACGAAATGGCCAAGGAGGTCTATTTTTCGTGTATTTACCACCTTTTAGCATACGAGATCAAGAAAAGAGAAGTGGAGTCAAAAATGTCATATATCTGCCAAATGGTATGTTACAAGAGAATTTCATTTTTTAAGAAATGTCTAATAGACGGCGTAGTCAGTCAAGTCCTACAGTTAGTACACTGGTTGATTGTACCAGCAGGTATGAGCTCATCGGTTCGTTATGGATTCTGTTTGGCGGGGAGGGAAGAAGGAGCAGTTCTGACTAATGGCAGCAAGTGATTCTTAGGATATGCAAAGCTTTGCACGATTAGGAATTTCCGAGAGTTATCAAGATCCGCTCGCAGCTCAAACAGAAGGAGTGAAATTAAAAATGCGAAATAGCAGGCAATGGAAAAAAGTCGTGTCGTTACTTCTTGCAAGCGCTCTCTTATTACCGAACTGGTTGGTTGCGTCTGCCGCTGTTGGTAACAATGGGGCCGAACTCGATAGTGTTTATTATAGTGATTTCGGTGATTCAGTCGCACCTGATCCCGTCAATTGGGGATTTGTAACAGCGAATGCTACGGTATCGATTAATACATATGAAGTGATGGGGAATAACACCCCGATGCTGCAGTTCACCCAGACGAACCAAAGCGGGGGGCGCGTAGCGACCAAGACCTTCGGCACTTCGGTTAAAGGCAGCCAAATTCTCGTTGAATTTGATTGGTATCCTGGCAAAGTGAATGATAAAGCTGCGAGCAATCCTAGTGAAAACGGCGGCCAGTTTAGAATCCTCGACAGCACTGGCAATACGGTATTTACCGTAAACAATACAAATAATGCACCTTTGCAATATTTCGCAGGAAAGCAGCCTGCCGCTAGTACGGGTTTTACGAATCCTCAATCGTGGTATAAAGTAGGGATTAATCTTGATGTGGAAAATGAAGTCGTCAAATTTAAGCTAACCGATAAGTCTACGGGTACAACTCAAGAATTCACGTCCTCGCTGAATGGTGTAGCGTTTGATGGTTCAGTGGCTTCGATTAAATTGGTGGGCATGCGGACATCTGGCAATAATATTGCTTGGACGACGTACCTGGATAACTTCGGTGTCTATCATATGCCGATTCCAGAAAATCGGATTACGAAAGTGGATAAATTATCTTATCATACGGTGTATGTAGATCAAACTAAACGGGACATTCATTCCATTGGTTTACCGCAATCCGTTAGCGTGACCCTAGCCAATAATAGTAAGGTATCCGTGCCTGTCAGTTCGTGGGTTAACGTTGGTAACCCTTGGAATCCTCATGAAGCGGGCGTATACACATTTAAGGGTGAACTTGCGGTTCCTGCGGGTTTGGAGAACGGTTTTGGCCGATATGCAACCCAATATGTATACAACCGTCTTACACCGCCAGATACGGCAAGACAGACAGAGTGGCTGGACAGAGGCGTTATCGCTTTAAAATCCAATGAGGGCATATTCGTAAGCTGGCGTCTGCTTGCAGATGAGTATGATCGCGATGTGAAGTTCAATATTTACCGCAATGGGCAAAAGCTGAATACGTCACCATTGTCTGTGACCAATTTTGCGGACACGGCTGGCGTCGCCGGAGACACCTATGAAGTGGAGACACTTGTCAATGGAAAGCCAGCAAAGGATAGAGAAGAAACAACAGCAGCAGCTAACGATTATCTTTCGATTCCTATGCAAAAGCCTGAGGGAGGAACTACGGCCACGGGCAGCTATACCTATAGTGTCAATGACGCTGGTGTAGGAGATTTGGACGGTGACGGTGAGTATGAGGTTATCGTGAAATGGTACCCTTCCAACGCTATCGACAGTTCACAGAACGCGATGACGGGGCCGACGATTTTTGATGCTTATAAAATGGATGGCACCTTATTGTGGCGGATGAATATGGGGCTTAATCTCACATCTGGAGCGCATTATCATCAATTTATCATCGCAGATTATGATGGGGACGGCAAAAGCGAGTTTCTTATTAAAACCGCGGATGCAACGACCGTCTACGGGGTTACAGATGGCAAATTTGATAGCAGCAAGGTGATCAGTGTAATCGGTAATGCGGCGGATAATGGCAAATGGGTAAATGAGTTCGGCCATGTTTTCGGGGGGCCGGAGTACATTTCCGTTTTCAAGGGTGAAACGGGTAAGGAGATCGATACCATTGATTATGCATTCCCGCTGGGGGATGTGGCTTCATGGGGAGACACTTGGCATAACCGTTCGGACCGTTTCCTTGCAGGATTAGCTTATTTGGACGGTAAGAAGCCAAGCGCCATTTATGGCAGAGGCTACTATGAACGGACGACGTATGTGGCCTATAGCTTAGTGCATGGCAAGCTCAAAGAAGAGTGGACCTTCGACTCCGCTCGGGAGGGGAGAGGGGCAGGCTTAGGCTTCCACAATCTGGCTACGGCGGATGTTGATAATGACGGTTTCGACGAAGTTATCGCAGGATCGTTGACCCTCGATCAGGACGGCACCATTCTCTATGAAATGGATGGGGAGATGCAGCGTGAACAGGGTTCACACGGCGATGCGCTCCATGTAGGGGCATTTGATCCAGCTCGTGAAGGTTTGCAAGTCATGGCGGTACATGAAGTCCCGTCTGTAGCATCGGTAGAGCTCCATGATGCTGCAACAGGGGAAACACTGATGTCCTACAATGGTTACGTGGATACTGGACGAGGTTTGGCGGCTAACATTACGGCTAGCCCAGGCTTTGAGTTCTGGGGCACAGGGGGCACCACGCCAGCATCAGGCGGAGGCATTTATAACGTACAGGGGCAGGTTGAAGCCGATAGCTTTAGAACAGCAGGCGTATCTGTGAACTTCTCTCTTCTCTGGGATGGGGATTTATTGAATGAGTTGCTGGATAATACATCGATCACGAAATATAATCCAAGCACGAAGAAAGCAGAGCCTTTAAAAAGCTTTGCAGACGTAGTCAGCAATAATGGAACGAAGGCGACTCCGACCTTACAGGCTGATATCCTAGGAGACTGGCGTGAAGAAGTTCTTTTGCCTACAACAGACAGCTCGGAACTGAGAATCTTCAGTACGACGATTCCTACGGAATACCGGATTTATACACTGATGCATGACCCCGTATATAGGAATGGAATCGCATGGCAGAACACGGCCTACAATCAGCCGCCGCATTTAAGCTTCTACCTCGGTGAAGATATCAGAGAGACGGTTCTTGCAGGCGGATTGCAAGCGCCTAACGTCGATTATACCGACAAGCACCACGATAAGAAGCCGAAGAAACCGAAAGATCCTAAAGATCCTAAAGATCCTAAAGATCCTAAAGATCCTAAAGATCCTAAAGATCCTAAAGACCCGAAAGATCCTAAGGATCCTAAAGATCATAAATGATGCAAAAACCCGCTCATGGAGCGGGTTTTTCATTCCAAATAAGAATGATGATGTGTTGGTGGCTGGAAGTATCGTAAACATACGGTGTCCAGACAAATAGCTGGATTTTATACAGCTATATTTCGGTATTTTCCAATCAAAAGTTCATTAGATGGAGAACCTACAGTTAATTTTAACCATTTTAGCCTATCTGAACAAAAGAGGTAGTTTTAACTACATATTTTACAGGTAAATCGAGTTTTTGATGATATTTCTCTTAAATAGCTGTACATTTTCCAGTTAATACTCCAATACCGTGTGAAATCCCGTTTGATAGATTGGCGTCTTCTCTACCTTTACAAACAGAAACTCAACACGACCGTAATATCTTTCTCCGTTAGATCGATATGTCCGTGTTCATTTCGGTTTAATTGATACCCGTTCTCCTCAATCCCTTTACATATACGAAATAGCCGATGTTCATCCATTTGGATAAGCTTCGCGAATTGTGATAAATACATGGGCGTATCATTTAGAGAAATCATCCTACCTACCTACTCTCTGTGAGGGTTATTTGCGACTTAGAATTAAATTAACAAGAATGGGTTGAAAAGTATCAGGAAAATTGTCGTCGAACCGTTCGAAATAGGGATTGTTTGATAGTTTGTCACAAACCGTGGTCAGGCAGTCAGAGATGAGCACGAAATCAACAAAAAAAGGCCGCCGCATCATAGCGACAGCCTAATCACCGATATTTTTCTGAGCATGTACCAAGTGTTTATCTACAGAGCCACGATATACACCGTTTCGACCATTCCTTTTGGCTCGGTAAAGGGCCTTGTCACACGTGGAGTAAAGCTCCTCAAGATGTGTGTGCTCATCAGGTATGACCGTGAGAACTCCTAAACTGATGGTATAGGAGAGTTGTAGTCCAGGAACTTGCGCGCCTTCTGCAGCCTGTCTAAGCTTCTCTGAATAAAGGGAGGAATCCCCTTCATCCATGCCAGGAACGATGATGGCAAATTCATCTCCGCCGTATCTGGCAAAAAGATCATCAGCACCAAGCTGCTCCTTCATTCGTGTTGTAAGGTCGACGAGCACTTGATCGCCAGTATCATGTCCGAATGTATCATTAATGGACTTGAAATTGTCAATATCAAACAGCAGCAAGGTGATGGGTTTCTGCATTTTCGCGTAAGTGGTAATGTATTGATTGGTACGAGTGATGAACGTCCTGCGATTCAGTGTACCGGTCAAATCGTCATAATTGGCCAGCCGAAGCAGGGCTTGGTCGGTTTGTTCTTTCATCAAGAGAATGAATCCTGTATTTCCCGCAATCATGACGAAATATTGGCCTAGCAGGAATATGGTCTGATTCCCATTGAGATGATAGAAGCTAATCAATGTATTGAAGAATACGGCACTAACGAGACGAATCAGAAGAAATACCAAGACTGTGAGATACAGATAGCCTAGGACATGGGTAACCATGGAGGCGGCTCGTTTCTGAATCATTTTGTATGCGGGTATGAGGAGGCTCGTAGCGATACCTATGGAGACAAAGGCAATTCTGAGTTTCTCTACATTGTCGAAAAGCAGGATCAAATGGAAACCAATAATGTTGCAAATGGTCAAAACAATATACAGGTTACGCGTCAGCTTGCTCAGGATATTCTGAATTTTCAGCACGGCAATGGTTTCAAAGGCATAACCGAGAAAAAGCGAAGAGTTCACAAGTGAGATTGTAAGCGTATCCGATAGGCCGCCACGGAGAATTAAGATTACCCACGCAGTGGCTTGTAAGCATTTTGCATAGAAAAAGTATCTGATTGTACTTTCGCTCTTATGTTGACGCCAATAGGCGATTATGAACACGGCTGTAAAGAGGTGGCCGATGACAAGTGTCAACAGGATGGTTTTCATATCTAATAGTAGATCCATTTTGAACCTCATCTGACTGTTAGAAGTTTTGGATGTTCTCAAAAAAAATGTCGAATACCATTACTTTACCATAGAATTGAAGTGGTTTGCTTCGAATTTTTGCTAACGATCGTTTTCGAGTCAATTCGACTGTACAAACCAAATATTCCTTGAAATGTATGGAACAAGTGTGTCACTATAGACCTATATAGACATAAATTGAATGATGGTGATTTGGGATGAATTATTCGGGACGAATCGTTATAATTTCGGTCGTTTTAGTCACGATTGTAGCCTTAAGAACCTATGGTACGATGTATTATAATTTTCCATCTCTTCAGTTTCCTGTCGCCGGCATATTGATTCTATTGGCAAGCTGGGTGCTAGGCACGCAGTATGATCGTTTGAAGTTCCTCTCAGAGAAAGATAACCTTACAACACTGTATAACCGAAGATTCATCCTCGAAGCTTTTCCTAAGCTCATCACTTCCGTGGAGCGCAGACAAGGGCAGTTGATTTTATATTTCATTGATGTTGATAATTTCAAATTAATTAACGACTCTCGCGGGCACAAGATCGGTGATCAAGTTCTGCAGCGCATCGCAAATGTCTTATTGCTCGATTTACAGAAAAAAGATTTAGCCGCACGGTGGGCGGGGGATGAATTTCTGATTCTCTCGACGTCTACGGATGCGTCCAAGAAAGAAGTATTGATCAGTCATATTCAGAATGAATTAATGCTAGCTTCGCGAGAGTTCAATTTGGAAATATCCGTATCGATCGGAACCGCGGTGTATCCTAACGAGGCGCGAACGTTGGATGATTTACTACATGCAGCAGATCTGGATATGTATTCTTTGAAGTCAGGTAGGAAAAATACGAACATTGTGGCTGAAAGCCACTAAACTATCAGAAAGAGCCTGTCACTTATTTACAAGTGACAGGCTCTTTTCTTTACTACTTAAGAAAGTATAAGTATTCGACATCCGAAAGCCGCTTTTTTATAGGCGATAAAACCTACATCTTATATTCGGTGGTTGATGGTAGGTACTAAAGCCGATTACGGTTTGTTCGGAACAACACACGTGCCGTCTAAACAAGCTTCATCGCTGGCTGTTTCTACAACCTGTGCCGGCTGCTCGGCAACCCAGAGCTGTTGCATAGCGTTCAAGTAAACGCCGCTTGCTTGAGCCCCAGATATGGCATGCTTGCTGTTAATGACATAATACGGAACGCCGCGAATGCCCATACGGCTGCCATTCTCTTCTTCGGTCCGCACGGACTGGGCGAACTGATCACTCGCGAGAACGGACAAAGCTTCCTCCCGATCAATCCCAACGGCTGCAGCGATGTCCGCAAGGACATCGTGGTCGCTGATATTTGTGGACTCGGTGAAGTAGGCGCGGAACAACAACTCGGATATAGCTGCGCCTTGACCATGTTGCTCGGCAAATAGTCGCAACCGATGAGCATCGAACGTATTCGTCAGCACAAGGCTGTCGAATTGAAAATCGAGCCCATCTGCCGCAGCTTGCCGACGCATCTGCTCATTCATCGTGATGGCTTCCTGGCGGCTCATGCCGTAGCGGGAAGAGAGCATATCATAGACGTCATGCGGGACGCTTTTGGGGGCATGACGGTCTAGCTCGAAGCTGCGATAGACAACTTGAACCTGATCGCGGTGTTCAAATTCCGCTAGAGCTTGCTCAAAGCGACGTTTCCCAATATAACAGAACGGACAAGCGAAGTCCGACCATATTTCAACTTGCATAAGGTTCACCTCTATGTTGGGTTAATATAAGGATTATGAATTGAATAATAGCGCAATACTTTCATGAATGGAAGTCGGTTTTTTCCCGATGAGCTTCTCAAGGTCTGGGGATGTGTGTCCTTCTGTTCCTGCGGCCATCTTGCTGTCAATGGCAACTAGGAACTGGGCGAGACCTTCAGGCAGTCCAGCCTGAACCATACCTTGGAGGGAGTCAGCATCGGAGACGGTTTGGTGAGTTACTTTTTTGCCGGATACGTGAGATAAAATGTCTGCTAATTGCGCGAAGCTCCATGACTCGGATGACGCTAATTCGTAGACTTGGCCTTGATGTCCATCTTCGGCAAGAACAGTTGCCGTAGCCAACGCTAAGTCATCACGTGTCACTGTATTAATTTTCCCTGTACCTGCTGAATTTATAATGCTGCCGTTATCGATGTAAGCTTGCAAGCTTGGATTCACATAAAGCTCCTGATACCACGTATTGCGCAGAATCGTTGTTGGAATGCCTGATGCCTTCAGCGCAAATTCGGTTGCTAGATGTACATTAGCCAGAGGGGCGAAAGCATCTACATCCGCAAAGGCGAAACTCGTGTAGACAATGTGGGGAACGCCTGCTTTTTTGGCGGCTTCAATCGCACTAACGTGTTTGCGAACACGACTGATCGATTCATCTTGTGGGGAAGAAATCAGTAAAAGCTTGGATGCATCCGCATAAGCTTGCTCCAGTGAGGATGGAACATCCCAATCCCCATAGCGAACTTCGATGCCTAAATCTGCAAATTCAGCAGCCTTCTCAATATTGCGAACACTAACGGCGATCTCACTTGCTGGAATTTTGTTAAGTAAATGCTGAACCACTAATTTTCCTAATTCACCTGTTGCTGCGGTAACGAAGATTTTTGACATCATGATGTCCTCCTATTTATAAAAAAATGTTGTTGGATAATTCGCTATAGTCATATATTATGATAGTATCTCGAAAAATGTAAGTAGTCATTAAAATATGACCTAGTCATAAAAATAGAACCATCAAGGAAGGAACGGGATCGCGCATGTCTCGGACAACATTTCAGGGGGAAATTCCAGCGGAACAAATCGAAGTTTGCCCCATTACTGATACCCAAAATGTCATTGCTGGGAAGTGGAAAATCCTTATTCTATGGCATTTAAAGGAAACGAGAAGATTCGGTGAGCTGCAACGACTGGTGCCAGGGGTATCCAAAGGTATATTAACGTCGCAGTTGAGAGAGCTAGAAAAGGATGATATGGTGCATCGAAAAGTCTATCAGGAGGTTCCTCCGAAGGTAGAATACTCACTGACAGAAGCAGGACGAAGCTTTATACCGATCCTCGAGAGCATGGGGGAGTGGGGGAAGAAGTACGGGACGATGAGCAAGCAGAGTGGTGAGTGAAGGCCGCGAATAGCAGGATACCTATTTTCAAAGAAAGCAGTGATTACGAATGAAGGTGAAAAATAGCGAGAATGCCAAAATAATCTTGGCTGATCAACTGTCTGAACTTAATAAAGAGGAACTAGTTGCGTTACTTGTCCACTTCTCGGAGGAAATCAAGGAAGTGGAGCAATTGCTTACGCTTAAATTTCAAGATTCCAGCAGTAGTGAGGCATTAACTTCCTATAAAAAAATGATTCGAACCCATATTAAACAAAACGCAGACCGATATGGTTTTGTCGCGTATCGAAGTGTGTCAAAGGCTGTAGTTGGAGCAGAAATGGTCATGGTCAAAGCCGAAGAAGTATTGGAAAGAGGGCAGCACATGCCCGCTGTCAAAATAAACTTTTGCATTCTGCATGAAATGGGGGATTTACTTCAATCCTGTGATGATTCTGATGGCATCGTAGGCGGTATGATTCAACAGTGTCTAAGATTCATTAATCAAGTAACGAGTGATATCGAAAGCATGTCCAGCAAGGACAGGTTGGACCTTTTTCAGCTTCTTTTAAAGGAGTCAGCGCATTCAAACCTCGAAGGATGGAGCGAGTGGCAATTATCAGTTCTGGAAGACGGCATGCTGCTGATAACGAATGAAAAAGAGAGGGCACAGTGGGAACAGCAACTAGCTAAATTAGTGAAGGAGGAAACCAGTTCCTCCTATAGTTCGTTTGTTGCTGAACAAGTCGCGTTGCTCCAGTACAAGGTGATTCAGAAGTTGGATAGTCCAGAAGAGTCAGCGACATTCTTAAACAACCATCTGGATTTTTCTGATTTTCGTAAGTTGGCCATTGATGATGCAATGGAACAAAGCCAGTTCCATAGAGCGTTGCAGTTAGCTGAGGAAGGGGAACTTAAGGATGCGAGTAAGGGTTACCCAGGACTGGTTAATAGGTGGAAAAAGTGTCGATTCGAAATTTACAAATGTACGCAGCAAGTTGAGAAGCAAATAGAGCTTGCGGAGGAATTTGTATCACAAGGAGAGTATTCCTTTTACTTGATCTTAAAAGAGTTATATTGCAATGATGACTGGCAGGCTGTAAAAGAGAGGATCTTGAATGAACTTGAACAAAGTCGAGGTTGGCAAACAGATGCCTTATACAGGCGTTTGCTTACAGAAGAGAAGGAGATACAGAGACTGTTTCAGTATGTCCAAAAGAATAACAGCTATGTGGTTGAATATTATCCATTTCTAATAGCTGAGTATGCAGAAGAAGTTTATGATTTGTTTGTGACCTTCATCACGCAAGAAGCATCTGATGCAACGAAGCGAAAGCAGTATCAGAAAGTGTGTCAACTCATCCGTCACATGATGAAAGCGAATGGTGTTGATCGGGCGGAGAAGTTAGTTCAACATTTCCGGTTGAAGTATCCGAATAGATCCGCTTTTAGCGATGAGTTGGATAAAATGAAGTTCAATTAGTAGAACCCCCGACTGCAAGAGTCGGGGGTTTATTGTGGGTTAACTGGTCAAGTTAACGTCTATGTAGGTAAAGTTCGCTTACTGTGGATTCGCAATAATCTTCCCGTTTTGCCACTCAAATTCATACTCGAATTGTTCCGTGGAGTCATATAGAGCTGGCGAGTACGGACCAACAATGTGTTTGTCTGTACGTAGATCCGTGATCGTTTCTGGCTGATTTTCTTTGGCAGCAACACCTAAAACAGATAGGGACAATATACAGAAAAGTACGAAACCTATTTTGGCTGTCATAGTCGGAGGCCTCCGTCACATTTAAGATATCTTCATCATACGTGCCGTATGTCATTGCAGTATTAGCTGAAAGTAAAGAGATTGTATTTACTTCTATTCTTACCCAACTCTCATAAAATGAAACAAGTGAGCCAGGTTCCAGAGTGGCAACAACGAGTAAGAGGAGTTAGTCCGATTTCACCGAACTAAAACGAGAATTACTTGAAAAAAAGGCCAATAGTCCGATTCAGCCGAACTAATTACCCATTTTCTCTGCGTGAGCGTTGTTGAGGTCGATTTAGTGAGGTTATTTAGGACTAATTGAGATGTAACGAGGTGAATAGAGAGATTAGTTCGGCAATTTCGGACTAAAGTGTTCCGGGGCAGTAATTGGGCCCTGATCATGCAAATTGAGGCGATTTTAATAGCGCTGGGCCTCGCTTTATTTTATTTTGACCTCTGTTCAAACTCTTATAGTAAGAAGTCATAGATTCATATATAATTTAGGAGAAAAATGTCGAAATCATAGATATAATCTACGTTTTACATATTGGGGGAGCAGGCTAGCGTGAAACGTAAATTGTGGCAGCAAATCGGAATAGGGATCGTCGGGGGTATTCTTGCAGCCATTGGGCTTGCCGCTTATATCCCTACGAATACAGAGAAGAATGACGCTCCGAATGCGGGGAAACGTCATGTCATGATCCGACTGGAAGATGTCGGACTTGGCGGTGATTACAACACGCTTGAAGGCCTAGGGAAGTTACGGGCCGTCATGACCTATATTGAGTCTGAGCATGTGCCTTTTCATGTCGCTGTGATTCCAAGAAGGATGAGCTTGCAAGATGACGGTGTCTGGAAGGAAAAAGGGATCGACGATCCAAATCCAGACGAAGTGGTAAGCGCATTCATTAAGCTTCTCCAACAGGCAGAGCATCAAGGCGGCGTATTAGGCATGCATGGGTACCGCCACCAATATGGCGAGACGTATCGCTCAGATGGCGAGCAAAATTCAGGAATTGGCTCAGAATTTAACATTAAAGACGCACCAGAAACGCAAGAGCTCTCTTACGCGGCAGAACGAATGAAAGAAAGCTTGGCCGCCTTTGCTGGAGCGGATTTACATCCCGCGTTCTGGGAGTCTCCCCACTATAAAGATACCCACGAGCAACAAGCCGTGTTCCGATCCTTCGTCGGCCTTATGTATCAACCGGATCTCTACGCCAAAAACGCTCGTGATGATATGAATACCTATGACACGATCAATACGTATGGACAAGATAGTTTGGGATCCGTCTATATCCCTGCACCTTATCGTTATATTAGCGATGCCAAATCGGTCGACCAGATGTTGGAGAAGGCGGCGAAAGATGATGGGTTAGCCTCTTTTTACTTCCATCCGTTTTTGGAGTTCTCGAACCTTGAACCTGTTACGATGGCAGACGGAAATCCAGTAGAGAAGGATGGTATTCCCGTCTATCAATATAAAGAGGGGGATTCCGGCTCCTACCTGCATAAATTGATTACTGGCTTCAAAAAGCTGGACTATCGCTGGGTGTCACTGCATGATATCGTTCCTTTCACCCCAGCGCATCGTGTGATGCTGCCACCTAGAACAAAACTGCAAAATGTCATGCTTGGCGATGTCACAGGCCGCGGGCATGCGGATGTCGTTGTACGCCAGATGCATCGTATTCTGGTTATTCCCGGGAATTACGATATGCCGAGAAATCGCCAGCAGGAAGCTTCACAAGTATGGTTGAGAGAAACATTTACACCCAATGAGTCACTCCTGCTTGTCGATGTGAATGGGGATGGTAAGCAGGATCTGCTTGCGTATAATACTGAAACAGGAAATGTGAGGGTCGGCATAGCAGACAAGCGACAGTTCTTGCCAGTCCGTGCAATCGGTGCGTTGCCGCCCGGACTTTCATCTGTTCGCGCGCTCCGATCTAATCGTGGCATGGGCTTAATCGCCAGAGGAGATAAGGGGCTTGTGCAAGTTAATCTGCAGAATCAGCAACTGACGTATACAGAGTTAAATACGAAGCTGCCCGAGGATGCAGAAATTTTCACGGCTCAAATGCAAGACAAGGAAGACGACGATGATATCCTGTGTGTCTCGCATAAGGATAGACGCGTATCTATTATGTATCATCAAGGGCAAGGGATGTTCGCTGAACCGCAGACGGCAGGTGGGGTTTCCTTTGGGAATAGCGACCAGCTGCTAGTCGGGGATACGAATGGCGACGGACGCAGCGACTTAATTGCCTACACCGCCGAGACGGGCATTTGGCGAGTATTCCAGAACGAGGGAGAGAACCATTTTCAGCCACTGGATAACGAATTTGGCCCTTGGGCGCAAGGTAAGGAACGAAGGGCTATGCTCGCTGACTTTGATGGCAATCGGAAGATGGATATTGGCTCCTATAATGAAACGGAGCATGTGTTGGATTTGGCGCTTTCGTTTCGAGGCGGAACGCCGTAGTCATGTGGAAAAAAGCACCCGCAGGGGTGCTTTTTCTGTCTCTAATGCTATTCGTACAAGGAATGGCAATGCTCACGGATGATTTGAGTTTTCTAACTCGCTTTGACATCTGTGATAGAAGTTTTTCTCAATTGACCAGAGCGTGTACTGTGAGATCTGATATAATAGGAAGAATACATACGAGATCGTAGACCAATAGAATAGTCATCATAGGGAGGTTACAACACAATGGTAAACGCACTTCTCAATTTTTATAGTAAAAAACAAATGGTCCGTGCAAGCCTCTTGATGCTGCTTATGATCGTGGCGACGGCCTGCTCCTCATCAGAAGTGGGTGTGGAGAAAGCAACACCTTCCGCAGCTGCGTCTGCCAAGGCAACAGTCAAAGCAACAGACAAAGCAACAGTCAAGGGAACAACCAAGTCGGCGACGGATACTCGTATTCCGGCTAAAGTGGTTCGGGTCGTTGATGGCGACACTATGAAGGTTGCTTTTACTGACGGCGGTAAAGATAAAGAAGAAACGATCCGCCTGCTTCTTGTAGATACACCAGAAAGTGTGGATCCTGAGAAACCTGTTCAACCTTTTGCGCTGGATGCCTCCAACTATGCCAAAACGATGCTTACAGGCCAAGACGTTCAGCTGGAATTGGATGTGTCGGAGCGGGATAAATATGGCCGATTGCTGTGTTACCTTTACATTGGGGATAAAATGTTTAACGAGCTCCTGCTCGAAAATGGCTATGCCAGAGTTGCGTATATTTACCCGCCGAACGTGAAATATGTGGATCAGTTCCGTGAAATTCAGAAGAAGGCACAGCAGAAAGCATTGAACATCTGGAGCGTAGAAAATTATGCGCAAGAGGATGGGTATCATGAGGGTGTAGTGAAGGGTGGCGCCACGGCATCGCCGAAGTCAACGACAACTGCGAAACCCGTGACGACGTCGCAGCCGAAAGCATCCGTGTCGTACAACTCTTGTAAGGAAGCCAACGCAGCCGGTGCTTATAAGATTAAGAAAGGCGAGCCAGGCTACAGCGCGAAGCTGGATGGGGACGGGGATGGCGTAGCATGTGAGTAGTGAGACTGGATTAGATGGATTTCCTCCATCTAATTTCTGGCTTTCTTGCAAATCTAGATGAATAACTGGATTTTCTCCATCTAAATCATCCCATGCCGGCCGAAAAGCGGATTTATCGCGAAATTACCTGCATATTTTCCAGTTAAAGTGAATATGAAGAAGAAATCGTCGAAATCAACTACATATTTTCCAGTTATTTACTGAGGTAAGCCTAACAGGTAGTTCTCACTCGCCGATAACAGGTAACGTAATCATGCAAATAATGAAAAAAGCACCCTTACGGGTGCTTTTTTTCATTCGCCTACTGCAGCGCAGTCTGCTTATCATACTGATTAAACATCATGTTGTAGATCGCAGCGGAAAGAACCGCTAGTGCCGCCAACAAGATGAACGTCCAGGTAAAGCCGATCCACGAACTGATCGGGATGGACAGGGGGGCTATCGTGCGCCCGAGCGTATAACGCAAGCTAGAGGCAGCAAAATATTGGCCGCGGATATGATCCGGCGCCAATCTGGACACGAAGGCTTGCTGAGGTCCTGCGGACATGAGCTCGGCAAGCGTGAAGACGGCTATCGCGATGGTTAATCCCCAGAAGGTAGACATCTGGCAGAACATCACCATGCCCAGCGCATAGAAAAGCGAGCCGCCGATGAACACATAGCGATCGCGATACATCAGCATCCACTTGGTCACGATGACGGTAAAAATGGCGACGAATAGACCATTCTCGGAGACGATCAAGCCGAACAGTTGCTTACCCGTGAGCTGGAGATCCCAGTCATTGTAGGAGAAGATCGTCGTGAGTGGCATCGTTTCTTCCAAGAAGACGGGAAAAAGCAAATCCAGCTGCATGAAGGTCTGCGAAAGCAGCACGCCAGCGATGACGAACAGCAGGAATACGCGGTCCGTGGCAATGATTTTGTAGTCGCGCAGCTGCACCGCGATGGCATGGTACCAAGGGGTGTCAGCTTGTGAGCGATGTCGATCCGCAAGCTGCTTCGGCAGCGTTTCGTGTAAGCGCCGTGACATCATGAGCGCGAGTAATACGCAAACTACAGCAGCCGCGGCCAGCACGATATACGGGTTGTCCTTGTAGAGGAGGGAGCCGAGCAAAGGTCCAACAACGACAGCCATATTCGCGGCTGTATAGAAGATGGCGAACACGCTCGAGCGATGCTCCTCATCCACGACATCCGCTACCATAGCTTGGCTGGCTGGCCAATACAAGGAGCCGCAAAAGCTAGCGAAGCTGAAGCCAATGAAGCTTAATACCGGCATTGCCAACCACGGAGAAGCGCCTAGTGCGAAGACGCCGTAGCCGAGTGCTTGTCCCAAAGCGGCGATCACCATCATTCGTTTGCGCCCGAAGCGATCTGCGCTGTAGCCGCCGAGCAAATTACCGAATACGGAAAGCGCCTGCGACAAGACGAGAAGAATGCCTGTCCAACCTTTACCGAACGAATTGGCGAAATAGATGGATAAGAACGGAAAGAATGCCCAAAAGATAACGTTAAAAGCGGTTTCTCCGCCGAGGCGGATTTTTAAATTAATGTCCCAATCTTTGATCTTCATGTTTTAATTTACCTCTGGTTAATTTAAGGATCTCCTTATCATACTACCATTCTTCATTTGGAAACAAGGCAGTCCGGAGATTGAATGGTTCCAGTTGTGGAAACTTTTAACGTAAAAAAGAGCTCGCCACAGATGAACTGTGACAAGCTCCTTCGAATTTAATTGAGGGTAATCGAGGTGATGCTGCCATTCGTCTTAAAATCTTGCGTATACGTCACCACGGCTTTGCCTGTCACGGTGCCAGTAGGTCCAGTAATGGTAACTGTCGGTGTGGAGGAATAACCAGCTCCCGGATTCGTGATCGTAACGCCAGTTACCACACCATCAGTGACGATGGCTGTTGCGGTTGCGGAGGTCTTTTGCCAAGTTGCTGTACGATTCCCGTTGTAGCGGTAGAAATTAGATACCTCATCCAGACGCTCATTAGTGATGCCATAAGGCCCAAGTACCTTCATCAAAGCGGCTTTGTTTCGTTGCGCGAGCTCATGACTCGGTTGGCTGTCTAACCCAGATGGCGTCACTCCGCTAAAAGCTTCTCGGAACACTTCAGTAGGAACGCCGAGAGCGGCAGCAATTAGCACAACGGGTCGTCCTTTGTCATGAGGGTCGGTTGTGAGTCCACCAGAAATCGTGACGGAATAGGTAGAAGGATTCGTAACTCCGTTGGTTGTTTCACCATTTGCTGGGGGAGAGCCGGCAGGGGAGTTTGGCGGTGCGCCTTCTCCTCGCCCTTGTTCAGGACAGTCGATACCATCATGGTTAGGTGGAGGCGGATTCTGACCATTAACGCGAGGGCCACCTGGCTTGCCAGCTTCTCCTTGTCTTGGCTTCGGCTTTGCTGGCTTATCCTGCGGAGCAGATGTTGCCGTTGCCGGCGAATCGGTTGCAGCGAATACTTGGCTGCCCGCGCTTAAAGCAATGGCTCCACTGCTTGCTAATACAACGGATAATGCGCTTGCTAGGATGATTTTCGTTTGGGTTTTCATGGGGATCTTCCCTTCGTTTTCGTAGATTTGTTGTTCCATGAGACCTATGTTAACCCCACTTGGTGAAATTACGGTGAAAGCCCGAAGGCGATAGATTATACTTAATTGTAGTAGAGCGAACGAGAAGTGGGGGCGGATAGATGAAGCTTTTATTAGCGGAAGATGATGTGAAATTAGGCGAGCTTACGACGTATATGTTGAAAAAAAAGACCGGATGCAGCGTCGATTGGGTGCAAACGGGGAACGATGCCTTCGACTATGCAGCAGCCTCCAGCTATGATGTGATCATTCTCGATTGGATGATGCCTGATGGCGATGGTCGAGACACTTGCGCTAGGCTGCGCCAGGCTGGATATCGAGGAGCTATTCTTATGCTCACGGCCAAAGACGGGCTGCGAGATCGGGTCGAAGGTCTGGATGCGGGAGCGGATGATTATCTTGTGAAACCATTTGAAATGGACGAGCTGTTGGCACGTTTGCGGGCCCTGATGCGCAGAAGCTATGCGCCTTTGCAGGATGACATTGTGCGAATGGGAGAGCTGGAATTACAGCGGACGAATCAAATGGTTCGGCAGGGCGGTCAAGAGATCCAGTTATCTCCGCGTGAGTTTCAGATTTTGGACCTGCTGTTGCAGAACAAGGGGCGGACGCTTACGCGTGAGGTTATTTTAGATAAAGTATGGGGCTTAGATGCTGACGTAAATTTAAAATCGATCGACGCAATCATCAAACTAATTCGTAAGAAGCTGGAGTCTTCCGATGCACGGGAGCTCATTCAGAGCGTGAGAGGCGTAGGGTATAAAATTGAAGCGTAACAAGAGCTGGCTGAATAAGCGCCTGTCTGAAGGAAATTTATTTGACCAGACGCGCAATAAACTTACGCTGCAATATAGCGGCGTGCTGATGATTTTTCTCGGGTTATTCGTTGTGATTGTGTATGCCTTGCTATATGTGTTCATTTGGAGCGATCAACGGTCACATCTGACGGAGTTGACGAATAGTGAGCTGCAGGTTTTGCAGAAATGGGTGGATGGGGACACCAACCCGAAGCGCCAACCACCGCGCGCTGTGGAGGATGCTTTTTCGATCAGCGCGGATCAGTCGTTCTATTACCTCATTTCCGATACAGGGAATGTGCAGTTAGGTGATGAGACGCAGCCGGAATTGCGGGAGCAGATGTTAGCCTTAATTGCGAAAGGGCAGTTCAAGGGAGAACGGACGCAGCAAACGACCTTGCAGACGTTCGATCAACCCTCGGTGGATGTCCAAGGTCGACCGATCAACGGGGAGGATGCCCGGTTTCTAGTGACCAATCGGGAACTCAAGAAGAACGGACAGTTGATCGGCACCCTTTATGTGGGGAAGGAGGTTACTTTTCAGCATCAGCTTTTTCGCTTATTGCTCATCCTGATGCTAGGCATGGCGCTGCTTTTCTTTGTGCTCGCGCTGTGGTTCAGTCATCGTATGGCGCGTAGAGCGATCATTCCGATTGCGAAGGCGTACGAGCGGCAACGCGAGTTCGTTGCCGATGCTTCGCATGAGCTGCGAACCCCGCTCAGCGTCATGCTCACCTCGATCGAGGCGCTGCAGCTCGATGCGGATGAAAGTAATCCCTTCACGACTAAGGTGCTGAAGGGGATGAAAGACGAGGTCAACGCCATCACGAGGCTGACCAGCGAGCTGTTGCAGCTGGCACGTTCGGATGCTGACGACTTCGCGTTGGAGCGTTCTGTTTTTCAAGTGAAAGCAGCTGCCGAAAGCGCAGTATCGAAGCTGTTGCCCGCAGCGCAGGCTAAAGGCTTGGCGCTGCAGCTGCATGTGCCCGACCTGCTGAACGTGGAGTGGGATCGGGGCAAATTGACGCAATTGCTGGTAATTCTTATTGATAATGCAATTAAATATACGCTGGATGGCGGAGACGTGCACATCATTCTTGTGGATAAGGTGGAAAAAGGAGCTCGCTTTCTCATGCTCGACGTAAGGGATAACGGAATAGGGATCGCGCCTGAGGCGCTTCCGCGTGTGTTTGATCGGTTTTACCGGCAGGATAAGGCTCGAACCCGGCAGGTTGGCGGTCATGGGCTTGGACTCGCCATCGCGAAGAACCTTGTGGATGCCGCACAAGGAACGATCGAGGTGGAGAGTCAGGTGGGGGTGGGCAGCACGTTTCGTGTGCGAATCCCTGTGTAGGAAGAGAGGAACGCCCAAGCTTACCCTTATTTATTGTTATCAGCGTGAGTTATGTGTAAGGCTTCGCTCCTAGCGCTGGTGCAGGCACAAACATCAGCGGTAGCCACAGGGCATCCTGGCCAAGCGAATACCTGGATTTTCTGCAGCTAATTCAAGCGAAATCACGTCATTTTGCAAACTAACTGGATTTCCTCCCGTTATTTCTGACCAATTTCGGCAAATGGGATATTTCGAGCAAAATTAGATGTAGATAATCCAGTTAAACTCCCGAAAGGCTAGTTTTACACGGAAATAAATGTAGGAAATACAGTTATTCCCCCAAGCTATTCAGTCTGGGTATACAAAAGAATTCCTGCTTAGCGAAGCCAACGCCGCACGGGGCACTGGGGAACGTCATACCACTATTTTGGGCAAATTGGCGATTTCTCCGCGGGAAGGGAATGACGTTCCACTAAGCCTCAGAGATATCGCCTTTTGAGATCATAATCAAAATAGCAGTTCCGCGTTCCGTTAGCTAGCAGAAATCCTGTGCGCTGATCGACCGATCGCATTGGATATGTCGGCTTCGGGATCAAGTTGATGCTCTCGGCAGCAGGAAAGAAAGGTAGAAGTGCTATGTTCCAGCAGCGTTCAGCATTTTTTCAGTTGATTAAATCATCAAAACGCAGTATCATTCATTAATAATGATTCTCAATCGCAATTGGTGAGTTAAGGAGTGAAATGAGCATGGAACAGAACGAATTGTTTGATGTAACGGTTATTGGCGGGGGACCAGCGGGTCTGTACTCGGCTTTCTATAGTGGACTTCGTGAAATGAAGACCAAAATCATTGAATTTCAACCGCATCTCGGCGGCAAAATACATGTATACCCCGAAAAAATGATCTGGGACGTAGGCGGCGTCACGCCGACGCCAGGAGCAAAGCTAATCAATCAGCTTGTCGAGCAAGGACTTACGTTTAGCCCTGAAGTGGTGTTGAATGAGAAAGTCGAAGCTATCGCAAAAAACGAAGACGATATCTTCGTCCTGCGCACAACATCAGGTCAGTTGCACTATTCCAAAACTGTGATCGTCGCGGTCGGCTCTGGTATCCTTAACCCGAAAAAGCTGGAGATCGAAGGCGCAGAGCGCTACGAAGTTTCGAATTTGAACTACACGGTGAAGTCGCTGGAGCGCTTCAAGAACAAGACTGTCGTCATTTCTGGTGGCGGCAACTCGGCTGTGGACTGGGCCAATGAATTGGAGCCTGTCGCCAAGCAGGTCATTCTCAGCTATCGTAAAGAGCAGCTAACCGGCCATGAAGCCCAGGTGAAGCAGTTGCAGAACAGCTCCGTGATCTGCCACTTAAATACGTCCATTACGAAGTTATTTGCTGCTGGCGAGGACGCATCTATTGAACGCGTTGAACTGACGAATCATGAAACGGAAGAAGTTTCATCTGTGTTGGTAGACGAAGTGATTATTAACCATGGCTATGATCGTGACACGACCTTGCTAGAGAACAGTGAAATCGAGATCGCAAGAGCGGAGAATTACTATATCGCGGGTAATGCGAACAGTGAATCCTCTGTGCCAGGTCTATATGCAGCAGGGGACATTCTTAATCATCCAGGCAAAGTGCATCTGATTGCGGGAGCCTTCCAAGACGCGGCGAATGCGGTGAATAAAGCGAAACAATACATCCAGCCTACAGCAGAGAAGTTCGGGATGGTCTCTTCGCATAATCAAGCCTTTAAGAAGCGCAATAAAGAATTAGTGAAGCAAATGTTCCAATCCTAATCGGGATAAGCTACATATAGAGTTATTCAAACAGGCACCCTGCGGGGTGCTTTTTTCAATTCTTGCATGCAGTTACGTTGTTTCGGTCTCAAGACGGAGGTAAATCCTTACGAGTGACCGTATAATTTTTGTAGAACTTGTCGTCGAAAGGGGCACTACGAAATGAACGCTGAAACACTTATCGGATATGGAATCGGCGCTGTCGTGATTATTTTGGTCATTTGGCTAAGAACGCGAGGGAAAGCGAAGCCGATTCGGAATAAAGGAAGAGGCATGCTGATTCCCGTGTTCCTGCTTCTTATTGTGTTCGGGCTTAGTATCAACTCGCTGACACATATACCAGATCATCCTTTTCATATACCAGCTATATGGGAGTTGCTGTGCGCAGGCGTGCTCGGTGTGGCGCTAGGCAGTATTATGCTCTACCATACGAGGTATGAGAAGCGGGAGGATGGTTTGGTCTACTCAAATCCTAACCCTAATTTCAAATATGTAATCATTGCTGTTATCGCGGTCCGATTAATATTATCCCAGTATTTCAAAGGTTTGGATCCGTCGGAATTCGCTGTGCTGACGATGGTCATGGCGTATTTGTACATTTGCGTGTGGCGTATCGGCAGCTTCCTCAAGTACCGGAGGGTTAGTGCTGGCTAGCACAGATAGTAGGATTAAAAAGCACCCTTAGGGGTGCTTTTTTGCGTGCGGCTCACAGTCGAGGAACTGACGAAGAAAGGCCGTTGCGGGAAATCCGCATGCACGGTTTGATGGGGAGTCTGAGGGAGTAATCCCTCGTGTTATTCTACGGAGTCGGATGAACGGATTGATGTCTGGAAAAGCCGTAACTGTAGGGGATATGCTGCATCTGGTGCAAATAAATGGATTTTATGCAGTTATATTTCAGTTTTTTTCGTTGTAATGCACAACAGATGGAAAATATACAGTTAATACTATGCAGATAGTCAAAATGAACAAGAATAGCTAATTTTAACTACATATTTTCCAGTTAGATCGAATTTTCGAAGGAATTCTTCGTAAATAGATGGATATTTTCCAGTTAGTATAGTGAGCAGGGGACAGCGATGGTAGCAAAAGTAGCAAGGTAAAAAGGGCAGTAAGAGTAGAGAGGGTAGCAAGTGTAGTGAGAGTAGTAAGGGTAGTGAGAGTAGTGGGAGTAGTGGGAGTAGTGGGAGTAGTGGGAGTAGTGGGAGTAGTGGGAGTAGTAAGGGCAGTAAGGGTAAGTAAGGGTAGTAAGGGCAGTAAGAGTAGTAAGGGCAGTAAGGGCAGTAAGAGTAGCAAGAGTAGTAAGCGTAGACAGAGCAGCACCACCAGAGAACCAACACCAACGTTAGCCGATCATCGGCGCCACCACCTGTAGCACCAACAACGCCATCTGCACCATCACCAGCGCGCTCTTCAAGTTTCCCCCATGGCCTCGGACTTTGCTATAATAAAAAGAATTACATATAAGCAGGTGATGTCCCATGCTAGTGATCAAGTCAACCGAAGTACAAGAGCTGCTTACGATGCCAGCTTGCATCGGTATCATGGAAGCGGTCCTCGCCGATTTGGTGAATGGACATGCTGTACAAGCATTACGTTCCGTTGTTCCGCTGGATGGCGGCAATGTGATGGGGCTGATGCCGACATATTTAAAAAGAGATGAGAAGGTTGGCGCCAAAGTGATCACCGTGTATCCAGGTAATCACGGAAAAGGCTTCCCTTCGCATCAAGGCTTTGTCTCACTATTCAATTCGACCAATGGTCAATTGGAGGCGATTGTGGATGGCACCCGCATCACCGCCATCCGCACTGCAGCGGTCAGCGCAGCAGCAACGAAGTTGCTGGCGAAGCCCGGGGCCGCGACCCTTGCTGTGATCGGCACGGGCGAGCAAGCCCGCACGCACATCGAGGCGATGCTGTTCGTGCGCCCGATCACGAAGATCCAGGTATGGGGGCCGAACCCGGCCCATGCCGAACGATTAAGAGCCGAGACGGCAAGCCGCTACCCGGCCGTCCACATCGAAACTGCATCCTCCGCTCAGGCGGCAGTCAAGGATGCAGATGTTATCTGCACGGTGACGGCGTCGACGACGCCGATCGTGCAGGGTGCCTGGATCAAGGAAGGCGCGCATGTGAATGCTGTTGGCGCCTGCCGAGCCAAAGACCGCGAGCTCGATTCCGAGCTGGTGCGCCGGGCTGAGCTGTTCGTAGACCGCACGGAGTCCGCTGTGAACGAGGCGGGTGACTACCTGATTCCTCTGCAGGAGGGAGCCATCAGTGAAGATCACATTTTAGCTGAAATTGGTGAGCTATTAGTGGGTGCCAAAGAAGGAAGACGCTCTGCCGCGTCCATCACCCTGTTCAAATCATTAGGACTCGCCTGCGAGGATCTCGCAGCAGCGCACCACATCTACAAGGAAGCGATTCGTACGCACAAAGGAACCCACATTGACTTCTAGGAGTGAGCATCGATGAATTCGATAGAAGGACTATATCCATTTAACCTTACACCAGAGCAAGAGGAACGCGCACGGAAGCTGCATGAGAGCTCGATTATTATCGATCTTTTGTTTCAGGGGCCGCTATCCCCTAAGGCGATTCCAGAGGCAGTGTCTGAGAGAATCCGGGAGGCGTGTGAGCCTTTCAAAGAGGATGCATGGACATACAGCGCGATGCCGAGCAAAATCATTCACGACATGGCAGCTCGCGGTGAGATCTCTGAGTTTAAGGAAGAGTGGTACCGTTCGGGTATCACAGCGGGCAATCGTCAGTTGGATGTTTCCAGTGTGGATAAGATTCTGATCAGCATGGGCGATATCCAGCGTCAATTTGATGCGAACGACTGGCTCGTGAAGGCAGTGACGGCGGAGCAGATTCGCGAGGCGAAGGCTAGCGGCCTGAAGGCGGGAATCGTAACTGCACAGGAAACCGATGGTCTCGGCAAAAATCTCGAGCTGCTCGAGGCGATGTACAATTTTGGGCTGAGAGTGCTGCAGCTTACCTATAACAATCAGAATTATATTGCTTCCGGCTGTATGGAAGAAGCCAACGGCGGCGTGAGCAAGTTCGGTACGCGTTTTATTAGCAAAATGAATGAGCTAGGCATCATTGTCGATACGAGTCATTGCGGCAAACAAACAACGCTGGACGCGTGTCGGCTTTCGACAGCGCCAGTGATTGCGTCGCACACGGGTGTTGAAGCGATTTACAATCATAAGCGCTGTAAAAGCGATGAAGAATTCCAAGCCATTGCCGCTACGGGTGGCGTCATTGGCGTGTTCGCGATGCCGTGGTTCGTCCACAGCGATCCGAATGATACGACGATCGAGCATGTTCTCGATCATATGGATTATCTCGTCCGACTGGTCGGCGTGGACCATGTCGGGATCGGGACGGACTGGCCGATGAGCGATGTGGCGTGGTCCTTGGTTTATTTTAAAGAGCATATTGCGCCTCGCATTGGGTTTGCCAAAGGGGATGGACCCTCGACGGAAACGGTGAAAGGGCTGGAGAAATATAGCTATTTCATTAATTTTACTCGTGGTCTGGTGGCAAGAGGTTATTCCGATGAGGATGTTCGCAAAATGATGGGCGGAAACTGGCTGCGCGTGTTTGAAGCGGTGTGCGGATAGGAGATGGCGGAGATGACGAGAGAGCGATGGACGAGCAGTTATAAGCTGTATGCGGCTGGCGTATATGAGGGGACGATTCGTTTTACGGACAGTGCCATTATGCATGGCAAAGTGGATGCACGTCGGCGGACACAGATGCAGGAGAATGCGCTGTCGGAGACAGCGGGCTACATCCTGCCTTTGCACAAAATTAGTGTGAATCAGTCCCATTATGCGGGTGCGGAGTGGCAGGGCGATGCCGTTACGCTGGGGAATGGAGAGCTGTATCAGAAGCATATCCAGTACACAGGGGAAGTTGCTGGCAGTGAGGTGACTTCGCAAGTATGGGCATTGCGTAAGGATACCGCGCTCGATATCGTGACGGTGGATGGAAGTATCGTGGCTTTCGTAGCACCGAACCGATATGGCATGGAAGTGCTGGTTGTAGAAGGATATGAGGCTGTGACACCGCTTGTGGAATATGCAGACTCTTCTTTGTCCGCTGCACGGTATGGGGTTAATGATCTCGGAACGGACTTGGTGCCGATGCGTGATGGCGTTCGTTTGGCGACGGATGTGTATCTGCCGGAGGGGGTGGCGCCAGGTGCTAAGCTGCCGACCATTCTAATTCGCACGTGTTATGACCGCAATATGCGGAAGACATTTTTTAAAAGATGGGCTAACAAAGGCTACGCCGTTGTGAATCAGGACGTTCGTGGGCGCGCCGATTCCGAAGGGGAGCTCGTGCCTTTCTTCTATGAGCGCGACGATAGCGCGGATACGATCGATTGGATCGTGGCGCAGAACTGGTCCGACGGCAATGTTGGCATGTGGGGCGCTTCGTACCTTGGCTATGTAGTCACAGCCGCAGCGACTAGCGGACACCCGAACTTGAAGGCCGTCGTGAACGAAGTGAACGTCGGTTCGCCGTTTGTTGATACGGTGCGCAAGGGCGGCACCGTGTGTTCGTGGCCTTTGTTGTGCTGGACGTTGGCGCAGTCGGTGGGGACGCGGACGGATTTTGACATCTTTGGGGGGCGGACAGTCAGCCCTGAGAAGGCTGTCGATGCGCGGCCGATTCGCGAGATTCCACAGCAGATGATCGGCAAAGCATCGGGTCCGTGGGATATTTGGAGCGAGCATCCCGACTATGATGATTTCTGGCGGAATTGCACATATAGCGAGCGCGGAGAGCATGTGAAAGCGCCGATGTTCGTGATTTCTGGCTGGTATGATGGTGACAGTGCGGGCGTATCGGAGACATGGCGAATGCTCACTAAGCACGATGTACCTAACCGCAAAATTTGGCTCGGACCCTGGGAACACGGCCCAAATCGTGCCCGTGATCTGCTGGACACGAGCTTCGGCAATGCTGCCGTGGTGTATAACTACGATGTGAATGTGCTGCGCTGGTTTGATCGGTTTTTGAAAGGCATTGCCAATGGCATCGAGAAGGAGCCACGGGCTAGCTATTACGTGGTCGGCACGAATGAGTGGCGGACCTCTGATGATTGGACGCCGAGCGAGACGACGGCGACGAAGTGGTTCTTGGGCAGCGGCGGACGAGCCAACTCGAGCCTTGGCGATGGCGTGCTTACGCTGGGTGCGCAGGCGCAGCAGGCGGATTCGGATGCGTACGTGTACAACCCGGAAGAGCCGGTGGCCGACAGCGGCGAGCGCGAGCCGGAGAACATGCGCAAGCATGAGCTGCGCAGCGACATCCTCGTGTACACGAGCGAGGTGTTGGCTGAGCCCGTAACCGTGGCGGGCGAGCTGTCTTGTGAGCTGTACGCGTCGAGCAGCGGCGTGGACACGGATTGGGTTGTGACCTTAAGCGATGTGGACCCGAAGGGGAACTCCATCAAGCTCTCGAACTACATCGTGCGCGCGAAGTACCGTGGCGGCTTGGATGCTCCTGAGCTGCTGACGCCAGGGCAGGTCGAGAAGTACGATATTTTTATGCAAAATATCGCACACACCTTCCCGGTCGGACATCGCTTACGATTTACGGTGACTTCATCCAGTAAGATGATCGCGTTCCCGAACACGAACACCGGCTTGAATCCGTATGAGGATCCGCAGCCGGTTGTGGTGACGCAGAAGATTTACCACTCGGAGGCATATCCGAGCCATGTGAAGCTGCCGATTTTGGCGTAGCGAGATAAAAAGAAAAGAGGCTGTCCCATAAGTAGATTCTTCTACTATAGGACAGCTTTCTCTTTTTTGTAGCGTACAGAATGACCACCGTCTCCATGAATAAATTGCACAAGGGAACCTAGATGCCTTATTTTGCTGGGAATCGCTCGATATCGAATCCAAGGGGAACGTAGATCCGCTAATCAGCTGATTTTCGGTATGTATCGAGTTTTTCGGCAAAATAGAGCATTGTAGTTCCCTTCGATGATGATTTCTCCTATTTATCCGCAAATAGGACATCCTCGTTCCCTTTCGAGGGAGGCCATAAGGGGGAAGGGGGAAGGGGGATCCTCTTTGGGGATCCTCTTTTTTTGCTAGGCGCGGAGGGTAGGTACCAGTTGGACATTGGACCCTCTCGTCATGTGCAAAGCGCGATGAATCATCACGATGTATACAATGTCCGCTACGGTGGTAAGCACACACAGCAGCAATAATAAGATGGAGTCCGGATACAGCGAGTAGCAGAGCACGGATGCGCACAGGGTGCCAATCATTTTGTAATAGGCGATGTAGATAGTCTGGCCTTTGAGCCCTTGTTTAAAAGGCAGCTGGATGAACAGGAGCGACATCATCAGATTGATGCCAAAGGCTGTGTATTTTCCCTCTTGATCATGAAATTCAACGATCATGCCGACATGGAGCAGCAAGGCGATGACAAGCAAGGAAAAGATGGCAGGCAAGAGCAGACGTGGTGGATATTCGGGTTTGGCAAAGTAGACAGCTTGGAACAAGATGACACAGTCCAGAAGAAGCCAGACGAGCGAAACAATCATCTGCAGCGGGTGGAAAGGCATCACGAAGGCGAAGAGAAACTCCCACGTGATATTCGCACAAATGGCTGGAAGTGGCATACCGCAGGCGCGGTCCTTGAACCCTTGGATAATAATGAGGATATAGGTGACTGTCCAAAAAATAGCTAGTCCATATTGCAGGAAGAGCTCCATTTGATTAGGTAGCAAGTGTTGCATCACCATAGTGGGACGCACATCCTTTCGAGGGTGTCTCTTCCCATTTCTATGTACAACCTTCGGAAAAAAGAAGAGATATCTTGTCTTCTCTCACGATCAGATTGAGAGGGACCGGAAAAGAGTGTTTCAGTGGGGTGGTATGGCTAGGAGGTTGGAGAAGTGACCCCCAGTTCTTTGACTATTTTGTTACAATAATTGGAAAATGTTAGCTAAACTCATACTCAGTTAATAGTTTCTATTGAATTCTCCTTACATTTTTCCGATAAGATAGGCTTGGGATAAGAGAGAGAGAAATCTCATAAATTGAATTATCGGAGGATTTAAATGCAAGCGACAGCTAGATTAGAAGAGTGGATGAGACGTACACAGGTGAAAATGAATTTGAAGCAAAAATTGATTGGTTCCTTTGCAGTCGTACTACTGTTTATGGGTATTTTGGGTCTTACCGATATGGTAAGAATGAAAAATATGAAGCAGGATATGACGGAGATTGCTCAGAACTGGATGGTTGGATCTCAGCTGATTCAGGAATTCAGCTACTTGACGGAACATATTGCCAAGGATCTGGTAGGTGTCCATAGTCAGAAGGACGCTTCAGTGAAGCTAGAGTTAACGCGTGATATTCAAGCGACGATCATCAAAGGTGACAAGGCGATAGACAGCTATGGCAACTCGTTAGCTAATGAAGAAGATGAGAAAAATTACAACATGATTCTAGAACAATGGGGCAATCTAAAAACCAACTACCTCAAGTACAGTAAAGCAACTGACGAGATTGAATTAATTAGGCTCTATGACGAGCTAACACAAAGCTATAATTTTGTACAAACGATATGTCGTAAAATGGTGGCCTTCAACCAACAAGGCGCAGATGATAGTGTGGAAAAGAATGCAGCGGCGTATCGCAGTAGTATCGTAAGCGGTATTAGCCTATTGATCCTCGCCGTATTGCTATCCGTTGCGATTACATGGGTGATTGTCCGCAACATTACGAGACCGGTTATTGCCGCATCTCATGTGCTGGATCGTATGGCAGAAGGGGATCTGACGGCTTCGGAGCTGCATTTTACGAATAAAGACGAAATTGGCGTCCTCGTTCAAGCGGTAAATGGCATGATGCGTCAAATGCGCGAAGTCATGGCCCGTATGCAGGAATCATCCAGCGCTGTGGCCTCCTCTTCTGAGCAGCTGTACGCGAGCTCGGAGCAAAATAGCGAAGCCTCCCAGCATGTTGCTGTGGACATTCAAACGATCGCGGCAGAAGCGGAAGCACAGCGCATTAATGCGTTGGAGTGTACCCGCGCCATGGATGAAATCGCAGTTGGCGTGCAGCGCATTGCTGAAACGACGTCGGACGTGTCCGATCTGTCGATTAACGCATCCGAGCAAGCACGCAACGGTCAAGCGGATGTTCAACATGTAACGATGAGTATGAACGCTTTAAGCAGTGCGATTACAAAGGCGAATCACACGATTCACCAGTTGGCTGAGCACTCTCAAAACATTGGTAAAGTATCGCAGATGATCGGCGAGATTGCGACGCAAACGAACCTCCTCGCTTTGAATGCAGCGATTGAAGCTGCGCGTGCTGGCGAAGCAGGGAAAGGTTTCGCTGTAGTGGCCGAAGAGGTTCGTAAGCTAGCTACGCAAACGGGGGAGTCGGTTGGCGCGATTCGAGGTGTGGTCACCAGCATACAGCAGGATACGCAAGAGGCGGTCAAAGCGATGGATGCGGGACTTGCCGAAGTACATAAAGGGCTGCGATCCGTCGATCGCACAGAGCAAAGCTTTCAAGCCATTGTTCGCTCCGCCGACGAAGTGGCTTTCAAGATTCAGGAAACAGCAGCCGCTGCCCAGCAAATGGCGGCAAGCTCGCAACAAGTCGCCGCAACGGTCACCAACATGGAGCACGTAGCGAAGATCACCTCGGAGTTGTCGCAAAGTGTGGCTGGGGCGACTGAAGAGCAGCTGGCTTCCTCACAGGAAGTTACGTCATCTTCCCAGATGCTCGCAAGCATTGCCCAAGACTTACAAGACGTGATCAATACATACAAAATGAACTAATATACATACAACGGACACGAAAGACACCCTAGAGGTGTCTTTTCTCATCGCTGCATTTGCGTAGAGCGATCTCCATGATTTAAACTAGCAAGGAATGGGAAAAATAACGATAATTTAAGGATGGAATTCTGTATGAATATGATTACGAATCAGTTTTCGATGAATGATTTGAAAAAGTTTAAGCACGAAATTACACGCTTTATGATGACTTATAAGTTTGCGCTGGATGAAATGGAAACCAGGATTGATATCCTCGTTCAAGAATTCGAGATGCTGCATGAATATAACCCGATTGAACATACGAAGTCTCGGTTGAAATCGCCGGAAGGTATTTTTCAAAAGCTGATGAGAAAAGGCGGAGAACTTTCTTTCGAAGGCATTAAGGGCAGCGTGAAAGACATTGCTGGTCTGCGAATTACATGCTCGTTCGTGTCGGATATTTATGTCATTTCCAAGATGCTGAGAAATCAGAATGACCTTCATATTTTGAGCGAAAAAGACTATATCCAAAATCCGAAGCCGAATGGCTACCAAAGCTTACATTTGCTCATTGAAGTGCCTGTACATATGTCGGACCGCGAAGAGCGCGTCTGTATGGAAGTGCAAATTCGTACGATTGCGATGGACTGTTGGGCGAGCCTGGAGCATAAAATATTTTATAAATTTAATGAAGGCAACCAAGCTGTACCCGCTCGTCTCTTAGAAGAGTTAAAGCAAGCAGCAGCCTCAGCGGCGGCACTCGATTCACAAATGGAGCGGCTGCATGCGGAGATCAGCGTAATTAAGGAAGAGCAGGCGGATATCGCCGAAGATGCCTTGAATCAAATCATGATAAGCAATCAGAAATTTGCGTTGCCGAAAGCACTGCTAGCTCTCATGAGCGAAGAAGAGTCCTAGGTGGCAGATGAAGGTAATTGGGTGAAGTGGGTGTTTTCGTGCTATAATAGAAGGATCGGATTGAGAAGGGTGCGAAAACATGCAATCATTTGAAGACTGGAATCAAAAGGTGAAGACAACCTTCAACGCGACTAGCAATGAAGCGGTACTCACGGTAATGGAAGCGGGTAAAATCTTAGGTTTGTCCAAAGATCAGATGAAACAATATGTGGACAAAAACAATTTGACGAAAGTGCCAATCATGCGAAGTGTGCACCGTTATCTATTACTAGAGAGTGAGATTACTCAGATTGTGGGGAAATAAGTAGATGAAGGTTCAGAATTATGTCAATCATCGACGTATGCATCCGTTATTTCACTATGTGTTTACATTGCTGGCATTAGGCTTAGTGGTTCTATCCATTATGCAGCTTGTTAGTGCTTTACAGGCCAATGATCAGGTGCTGCCAGCAGTCATCTTTGTTCTCATAGCTGTTATTGTGGTTGTGATCTTTATGCTTATCCGTTCCTACCCGATTAAGGCGCAGGATCGGGCGATTCGGGCAGAAGAGAACCTTCGGCACTTTGTATTGACACAGAAGTTGCTAGATAAGAAGTTGACGATGGCACAGATTACGGCTTTGCGCTTTGCATCGGATGAAGAGTTTCCTGCGCTTTGTAAGAAGGCAGCAGCGGAGCGGATGACTCCGGTTGCGATCAAGAAAGCCATTCGCAGCTGGAGAGGCGACAATTTTAGAATATAAAATGTCATCTTCAAGAAGACACATCCGCGGATGTTGTCTTTTTTTGTGTTTTCCTACGTTATTTCGTTGAAAATATAGTTATTTTTTCCTAGGACTTCTGGTACAATTTTAGGGGAGAGTCATGATCGTTTAATTGTAGAATGAGGTGTCTTGTGAGTAGCCCTATTAGTAAAAAGTATCGTTCTTTTTTAGATAAAATAACAGAGGATAAGAAGGAATACAGCAAAGTATTTCTGTTATTTGCCTATTTGTTCTTCGTGGTATCAGCATCAACCATCGGACGAACGGCGGCGGATACGCTCTTCTTGAGTCGGTTCGACAATTCCTATTTATCCCTGATGTACTTGCCGCAGGCACTCGTCATGATTACGGCAGGTATCGTGTTCCAACGTTTCTCTCCGAAGGTGCGCTTAGAAACTCTCCTCAAGCTGATGATTCCATTGATTTCGACTTTCGTTCTGATATCTAGATTCGGTGTAGGGCTCGAGCTGCGCTGGGTGTTTCCTGTCATTTATATCGGATACGACGTGTTCAATTTCTTAATGATCGTCTGCTTCTGGCAGTTCGCAACATCGGTCATGGACCAACGGAAAGCGAAGCAGATGATCGGACTCGTGGGCAGCGGGGGCATTATGGGCGGGATCTTGAGCGGTTTTGGCCTGAAAGTCCTTGTACCACTTGTCGGAACGGCGAATTTAATCTATGTGTATGCCGGTTTGCAATTATTCGGCCTTGTCGCTGTGTTTGTCATCTTGCGCATGACCAAAGATCAGGGTGAATCGAAGCCAGCGCAGGCACGCAAAGCCTCATCGAAGTCAGCATCTCCCCAGCAAAAAGGTGGCCTATTCGCGAGTGTGCCGCATCTCAAATATGTCGCAATCTTAGCTGCTGCGCTTGTCGTTTCGCTAACCCTCATTGATTATCAGTTCAAAGTCATCCTGCGTGGTACCTTACAAAATGAAGCATTAGCCGGCTTTATGGGAAGCTTCTACGGCTTCTCAGGGCTGATTGCCCTCTGTGTGCAATTGTTCGTGTCAGGCCGTGTGATTACGCGATTCGGTGTGATGACGGCGCTATTAATTTTTCCAATTGCGCTCTTCGCGGGAAGTCTTGGGATTCTGGTATTGCCGATCCTTGCAATGGCGGTTGTAGTCAAAGGAAGCGATAAAGTCGTCGGTGACACGATCTACTCCTCGGTCAGCCAATTAGTGATGTTCCCCGTTCCTCCGGAATGGCGGAATAAAGCGAAGGGTTTCTTGGACGGGATTGTCCGTAATGGCGCCAAAGGACTTGCCGCTATTTGCCTTCTCCTCGTTACACGATTCGTAGCCCCTGAGAAGCTGAGTTATATCGTGTTAGTTTTGCTCGTTGTGGGGATTATTGCGGGCATTAAGGTCAAGAAAGCGTACTTGACGACGCTCCTATCCAATCTCAAAACAGGCGGCGACGACCTGCAAAAGGTAGAGCTTAACCTTATGGATTCCGCAACTCGGCAAATCTTGATTGATGCATTGAACGGTTCGGACAAGCAGCAAGCGTTGTACGCGTTCGGTCTTTTGAAAGAGACAAGCTCATTTGATTTAACGCCGCATTTGGACGGTTTACTGCGTCACGCCATACCGGAAGTTCGCTTAGAGGCCTTGGCGTATGTGGAGATGAAGGTGCCAGAAGGTTTTGAACCTGTTCTGCAGGAACTGATTGCATCTGAGCATGTACAAGTCAGAGCTAAAGCCATTATCGCCCTCTCTGCTTATGCGAAAGAAGATTATGTCGATGAGATTACTGTGTATTTGGAGGATCCTTCTGTCGAAGTTCAAGCGGCAACGATTGCTGGATTAGTCAAATACTATAGTATTGAAGGCATGTTCCGAGCAGTTGGGAAGCTGAAAAACATGATGGAAAGCGGACATGAAGAGGAACGGATCGCGATGGCCGCGTTATTTGGACAAATCCGTGTGAAAAACTTCTACAAGCCGCTGATCTCCCTTTTGCAGGATAACTCTCCGTTGGTTCGAATTCGGGCATTGGAGTCGGCAGCTATCCTGCACGTGCCTCCTTTACTTGTACCGATTATTGGTATGTTAAAAGATAGCAAAACCCGGCGCTACGCGATAGACGCGCTCGCGGCATACGACGAAGATGATGTGCTGCCACAATTGGCACCATATTTGGAGCAACAGGAAATTAGTTTGTATTTGCCTGCGGTGTTTGAAAGGATTGCAACCCAACGTGCGATGGACATGTTGTTCGCTTGTTATGAGAAGGCGCCGTACGCCTTGCGTGACCGTATTTTAGAGTCATTGCAGCGCATGAATAAGCAATTGCCTCAACCGGATAGCCGCAAAGTAGAGGCTTATATTTTCCAAGAACTTACGCTTTATGCACGGTTCGCTGAGCATGGTGCCTGCGTTGTTGGCGTAGATGATTATACAGAAATAGAGAAGATGATCGGCGAAATTCGAACGGCCATTACTCGGCGTGTATTTCTATTGCTAGCGCTTCTCAAAGATGGGCAAACCATGCAGGCCGTGTACCTGGATTGGTCGGAAGGGGACTCGCGTCAGCAGGCCAATGCCGAAGAGGTCATTGATCAGACGCTTCAAGGGACTCTGCGTACGGAGATGGCCAAATTCATGGCAGGCTCCCGTAAGCTGTCTAAGGTAGCTGCAAGCAAGGTTGAGCTGAATCTGCATTTGAGCTGGCTGGCTGAGCAAGGCGATGAATGGTTGACTCAAACGATCCAGTACCACACACTTCGGAAGTCGGATACAGTGGTGAACGTTGAACTCGCAGATCTCATGCATCGGGTACAGTTGCTTCGTCGTGTTTCGTTATTCCAAGGTCTCACGAGCCGAGACTTATCTGTTATCGCGAAGCGACTGCATAAATTGGCCGTCGAACAAGGCAATACGATCATTAGAGAGGGCGATCCAGGCGATTCCCTTATGCTGATAGATGAAGGCAGAGCTGGTGTATATCGCAACAAGCAGCTCCTCGGAGAGCTGAATCTCGGCGATTGCTTCGGTGAGATGGCCATTCTGACGAACAGTGCGCGGACAGCAACGATTAAAGCGGAAGAGAACATGGTGCTGTGGCGACTGGACTCATCTGTGTTCTACGATATGATGTTTGATCAGACGAGCATTGCTGTTGAAATGATGAAGCTGCTTTCACGCAGATTGCGCTCCGAGTTGGAGCGTGGTCAGGGGAAAGGGCAGGCTTCTGCGGTGCAGGGAGAAGAGATGGCGGACGATCAGGGGCAAGCTCTGGTGGAAGGTCGAGATCAAGATCATGGTCAAGAGCAAGGACGAGATCAAGGTCGAGATGGGGACGAAGAGGCTGCTCTTGCTCAGGTGGAGGCTGCAGCAGCGGCTGTGCAGGAGCCACAGGCTGCGACAGAATTGACGAGGGATGAAGCGATACTACGCCGGATCCTCGTCTTGCAAAAGATCGACCTGTTTGCCCATCTGGGCCCGAATGACTTCATTTGGTTAGCCCAAATGGTCGAGGAGGTTGCCTATGAGCCGGGTGAAGCGATCTGCCGCGCAGGAGACTTCGGAGATACGATGTATGGCATCATCGAGGGTAGCATCCGCGTCCACCGCGGCAGCGAGGAGTACGCGCTGCTGGGCGAAGGCGCATTCTTCGGCGAAATGGCCATCATCGACAGCGGCCCTCGATCAGCGGATTGCACAGCGAAGGACCCCGCCGTGCTGCTCCAGCTGCACCGTGACCTCGTGCTGAGCTTCTGCTTCCAGAACATCGATGTACTGCGCAGCATGATGCGAGTCATTGCGGATCGCCTGCGTGGCATGATCTAGCATTAAAAAAGGATGCCAACCGTGTTAATGGTTGGCATCCTTTTTTGTGATGGGGAAATTATATAAGCACGAATATAAACTCACTATCCCTTCAAACAATCAGCGAACCAAAAATCGAGCTCGATCCCTCGTCTAAGCACACTTCGCTATTTATCCGCATCAGACACGCTTCCGAACCCCATCCACTCTCCACTTCTCCTTTAATCAGCACATCAGACACGTCCCGATCTCTATCCAGTCTCAATTATCCTCATTCAATCAGCGCTTCAGACACAATCTCGATTCCCCAAGTCCCCACTCCCCTATCCAATCAGCGCTTCAGACACGAATAACTGGATTTTGTCCATCTAAATTAGCACTGTTTCGCGTGTTCCAGGGATTAGATGTATTTCCTACAGTTAATTTCCGGGTATTCACCGGATTTTTAGGAATCGGGGCGAATTAGCTACATGTTTTCCATTTATTTTCAATAAATATATGGAATCGGGAGAAATAACTGTAGTTTCTACAGTTAGGCCTGAGAAGGGGACTAATGCATGGCAATTTGTCGCCTAAATCTACCTGAACCGAAGAGACACCCCGAGCGAGTGCCTCTTCACTCTTCAAGATTAGCTAGTTTGACACAATAGGGGGTTGAGAAGCGCAATCGGACAATAGGTAGCACTGGGAGTTACTTAAGAGAAGAATAACTGGATTTCTTCCATCTAATTGAGCTCTATTTCACGCTTTCAAGGGATTGATGTGTTTTCTACAGTTAATTCTAAGGTTTTAGCCCGATTCCCTAAAATCGCAACCAGCAAATTCATGAGAATTACCTGTAGGTTACACAGGTAAAGGCGGGGAAGGGGATTTATCCACAGTTACTCTGTCGCCCGAGCCGAGTCCACAACAATCGAAGAGGCAATCCAAGTGATTACCTCTTCAAGCTTAGCTAGTTAGAAACCATAGGAGCTTTTGAAGCGCAAACGATCCAAGGTAGCAATAGGAGTTAGTTATGGTTCCCTACCGCCGCCGCCGCTCGCGGCGCAGCAAATAAATGAAGTACGGCGTCCCGATGACCGCCGTCATAATCCCCACGGGGACCTCCCGTGGGAGAATAATGACGCGGCCGACTAAGTCGCCGAGCAGCATGAGATCCGCGCCGATCAAGGCGGCGAGCGGGATTAACCACTGGTGCCGGCCGCCGACGAGGCTCCGCGCAATATGGGGCGCGATCAGGCCGATGAAGCCGATCGCCCCGACAGCCGACACGGAGATGCCGGCTAACGCCACTGCGAGCAGCAGCAGCCAGAAGCGCTGCCGTCCGATCCGTACGCCGAGCGCGGCGGTCATCTCGTCGCCAAGCTGAAATACGTTCAGCTTGGCGAAGTTCGCCCACACGATGGGCAACAGCACGGCAATCCACGGGAACAGGCTGTACACGTTGTTCCAGCTGCGGTTCCACAGACTGCCGGAGAGCCAAAGCAACGCCGCATTGATGTCACTGGGATGGCGGACAATCAGATACTGGATGGCAGCCTGAAAGATCGTCCCGATCGCAATGCCCACCAGGGCCAGATGGGAGGGGCGCAGGGTTAACCGGCGGCTTAACAAGAGCAGCAAGAGGAAGGCAGCGAATGCACCAATGAAAGCGGCAATCGGTAAGTAATAGCTTGGCAGCTTAGGGAATAAGAAAATGACCCCAGCGGCCATAAAACCAGCTCCTTTGGTAATCCCGATCACATCGGGGCTCGCCAAAGGGTTACGAATGACGCTTTGGAGAATTACGCCGCCGACGGCGAGTCCAAAGCCAGCCAATATAGCAACCAAAATACGAGGCAAGCGCAATTGGTGCACGATAAAGTAGGAAGGATGGTTCGCATCCGTCAGAGCTGCCCATACATCGCGATAAGGGATTCCAACCGCGCCAACATGCGCGTAGATGATCGCTAGGACAATCATCACCAAGAAAGCTATGACCAATGAAATAACGGGAATACGCAGCATTTTCAATCTAGAGGTCATCATAGTGCCCTCCGTTGCTTCAACGCTAGGTAAATGAAGAACGGAGCACCAATTAAGGAAGTGACGATCCCAACGGGTGATTCGAACGGAAAGGCAATAAATCGGCTAAGAAAATCAGCATATAACAGCAGAATTCCGCCAAGTAAAGCCGTTAATGGACCCAGAACGACCAAGTTCGTACCTACTAATGCCCGCGCAATATGCGGCACAATCAGGCAGACGAAGCCAATAGGACCACATAACGCTACTGCGGAACCGGCGAGTACAATGACGAGCAGCACACTGATGCCGCGCACGAACGTTATGCGTTGGCCAAGCCCTGTCGCAATTTCATCATCGACAAGCAGCAATTTAAACGAAGGGAGCATGAACGCAAATAGCAGCATACCTCCTACGAAAAAAGGAAGAATCACGCGGACTTCGGTCCAAGCGGCTTGACTCAAAGAGCCGACCAACCAGAAAATCATGCTGTCTGTCGCATGCTGATTAAGAATAATGACCCCTTCCGTCAACGAGGATAGGAGGAAGTGGATCGTGATGCCAGCGAGCGCAATATAGACGTATTGTTTGCTGCCCGTTCCAGCGAGCGACCAGACCAGCAAGGCACCCAGCGCTGCACCGACAAAGGCAAATGCAATCAATCCCATGTTACCTAAATGTGGCAGGAACACAAGCCCAACGACAACCGCTAAAGCTCCTCCCGCATTGATGCCGAAAATGTGAGGGGAAGCCAGCGGGTTCTTGGTCGTGAGCTGGGTGAGCAGCCCAGCAAGTCCAAGCTGCATCCCGACGATGCAAGCCATGATGGCGCGCGGTAAGCGCAGCGTTTGGATATACAAGTGAGCCTTATCGCTGCCTTGATAGGTCACAGCTTCGTACAAGGTGTGCCATGACACGGGGGATTGGCCCCATTTTAAACTAGATAATATTCCAATTAGTATCGCTATTAGACTCGCAGAAAATAGGAAGAGCAGAGGCCATTTACGGCTCTGCTTCTCAAGGTTCATGGGTTGGTTCATCGAACTACTGCCCCAGATTCTTCACGATATCGTCGAGGATTTTCTCCGACCCGATCATGCCACGGGATAAGGACCAGTCGCGTCGCTCAACAGTGAATACTTTTTTGTTAGCTACAGCATCAATTTTCTGCCACAGCGGATTCTTTTCCCATTCTTGCACGATCGTTACTTTCTCAGTCGGCATGACGAATAGGACTTTGGGATTCGCCTCAACCAATTGTTCGAGGGTAATCTGTGGATAAGCTGTCGCATTTTTGATCGGATCATTGTACCCAAGCATAGAAAGGAAGGAACCGCTGTACGCATGATCGGAGTGTGCGAAGAAGCCTTTTGGATTCACAACCGCAGGGAGAACGCTAATGTTCGATGCGGCAAGTTTCTTCTTCATCGCTTCCACTTTCGTTTGGTGCTCAGCTAAGCGTTTTTTGCCTTCTTCCACTTTACCAACGGCTTGTGCGATAATGCCCACGTTCTTCAGCATTTGATTGTAGTCCGCTTGGAAGTCATCCAATACAAGGACAGGTGCAATGCCTTTAAGCTGTGGAATCGCAGCTTTATGCTTATTAATATCCACGATAATCAGATCTGGTTTAAGGGATGAAATAAGTTCAATGTTAGGCTCGTACCGTGAACCGACGGACGTGTAAGTCTTCAGCAAAGCTTTTACGGAGTCCATCAAAAGGTCTGGGGAGCTATCGTCCGCAACACCGATCGGCTGTACGCCAAGAGAAACAAGGATGTCTGTGAATCCGAATTCCATAGCCACGATACGTTCAGGCTTCTTAGGCAATTCAACTGTTCCTACTGCATCCTGAACAGTAATCTTACCATCCGCTTTGGCAGCAGGGGTTGGGGTAGCAGCTGCTGGTGTCGTTGTTGCAGCTGATTCGGTATTCGTCGTTTTGCCACAAGCAGCAAGGCTTAGTGCAAAAACGCTGATCAGTGCGATAAGGCTAATTCGCGTAAAAAGGGATTTCATTTTAGTACTCCTCCGTGACAATGATTATTATTCTCAATGAGTATGATACCGAATAATAGTTATATAGAACATGTCCAATATGCAGATTGAACATGTCTTATTATTAGATTTTAGCGTGAATGGTGACATATTCGGAGGGGGTATACCCGGTTCTTTTCTTGAAAACTTTGCTGAAATGGAAGTAATCAACGAATCCAACGCGACTCGCAATCTCTTTGGCCAACAGATCCGTCTGCAGGAACATGATCTTAGCTTTCTCAATACGCAAGGCATATAAGTAGCTCATCAGCGTTGTTCCCGTCATCTTTTTAAACAAAACCGTAAAATACCCCACGCTCATTCCCGCACGACGGGCCAGCATAGGCAAAGTAAGCTCAAGCATGTAATGCTCGTTAATATAGGAAATCGTACCCTCAATTGATTCTGAAGCTGACTTTTTCTCATGGGTCAAATCGGATTCGTGCAGATATATAAATAGGATGCGCTCTAACATCATTCTCATTCGCATGATATGTGTCGTGTCTTCCCAGATAGTCAAAGGATCATGGTCCTGCGTTCTCCGGATAATTTCATCGAGCATATAGTGGATTTTGATTTCACTTAGGGTGGTGAGGTGTCCCTGCAAAGTCCAATGGTGATCCTCAGGCAGCATGGTATAGGTGATGATGACGTAATCGACGATCTTCGTTTTGGGTACTTGAATGGTGTAGTCACCTTGATCGGGATGACAGGCATACGCTTGCGAGCAAATGATGGGTTCATGGCCGGCGAAGTGTAGCGTGAGATGGCCTTGGCGGACGATAATGAGTTGATATTTTCTAGGTAAACTTGTAACGGCTAAGGCGGAAGAAGCCACCTGAATATGATCAATTAGCGGAACAAGCGGGATCATTTGATGGAAATTCACAGCACATGAACTCCTTTCTAAGCAGCGTAGGTCGTAGTCTCATAGTGACATAAAAGCAGGGCAGCAACAAGCCTTCGATGACAAAAAAAGCACCCCAAGTGGGGTGCCGCGCGCGATTACATCGCATACACACTTTTGCTAATGATTTCCGGTAACTCTGCACGCTGGGCTAGATATTGTTCAGGAGTGATACTGCCATTAAACAGTCGCAACTGTAGCTGCTCCGTTAGCTCCGCTAACTGGAGTTCAATGACCTTCTGTACATCAACCTGGTTAGCTTTCGCGATATCGGCTAATGAGAATCCGTTATATTGTGCTTGGTAAATGTCTTCCTCTGACGAAAGCTTCAGGACATGCAGTAAATCTTCTTTGATTGGTTTAGGATCGCGTCTACGAATATGAATCTCCACCCCTACAGATCATGTATTCTATTGTATTCAGATGAAAGCCAAGTGGAATGGGGGGATATCACAGAATTCGGAAGAGGCGAAATATAATGTTGGATTTGAATGACTATGGTACCAAAGTCTACCATCGACTCCCGCAAAGGTATCAGTAATAAACTACTCTTTAGAGCGAAGTCACATTTCGGATTAGAAGATACAATATGTATGTAAGCAGGTAAACGCAGCGACGAAGGAGGTCAGGCAGTATCAATGAAACCGTTAAAACGTAAAGTGCTAATCGTCTCATTGAGCCTATCGACTTTCCTAGTTATGGGAACAGCCTATGCGTATTCAGAGGCTAGTGCACCACTACAGATGTGGTTCAAAGCACAGTCGCTACTCAATCAGCAAACGATTGATCGTCAGCTTCAACAAGATATGGTCAAGGCTAGTCAAGCCTTGGACAAATCCAATGAGAAGTTAGTTGCAAGTGTTAGTGTTCATTTAGAGAAGGTGACAGAAGATGCAAGTTACACACTTGCACGCAGCATTGATGCTATACAGCAATCCTATTCAGATCAACTAGAACGCTCAGCGGCATCGCTTAGCAAGTCTAGTATGGCTGATTTCGATACCTATATCGATGCTTCAACTCAGCAAATGAGCAGTGATATCGAGCAATGGGCGGATGAAATGATTCAAGGACTAACAGCGGAACTAGGTGACTAGTCAGTCAGAGTGAGTAAATGGGTTCACTTTCAGGTGAGCGCAATGAACAAATATACTAATCCAAAGGGAGATTGATGAGAAATGAAAGCATTGAAAAGTAAATTAGCGATTGGTGTTATTGCAACAGGTTTAGTAGCGGGTATGGGAACAGCATTTGCAGCAACGGATGCAGGCGCACAGCTTCAAGGTTGGTACAATTCGGCTACTACAGCAGCTAAATTGGCTATTGCTGGTGATTTCGGCTCGTATTACGCTACGAAAGCAAAAGCTCTGGATGATAATGTTGACAGCGGACTAAATAAAGCTCGTGAGAACATTGCGACTACAGGAAGAGCTGAGTTAGCTGGTGTTAACAATGCAATCAATACGCAAAACGCCACGTACTTGAACCAAATTACAACGAAAGGAGCAAGTATTACAGGCAGTATTGGCGCTGAGTACGATGCTCTAGTAAATACAACTAACGCAGTAACGAATGGCAGCTTAGCAGCAATAGGGATCGCGGACTCAATCGAAATCACGAATGGTGTAAAAAACCATGAAGGTGTCTACACAAATAGATTAAATGATGGCGCTAAAACGACGAGCGATGCAGCAGTTGCAGCATTGACGGGGAAAATCGTTGAAACAAAAGCAGCGTTGGAAGCGTTATTGGCTACTGAAAAAGCTACTGCTACTGCAGAAGTGAAAGCGAATCTTGATACGAAAATTAGTGCACTTCAAACTAAGCTTGCAGAGCTGACAACTCAGCTTCAAACAGCAGCTCAAGGAAGAATCGCAGATCGTGCGGATGTACTTGAAGCAAAAGCTTTAAGCGATTTGGAAAGCATTGTTAAAAGTATTAACTAATCATGTAGCTGGGGGTTCACCTTCGTGGACCTCCGGCTTCTCTTAATGAATCAGAAGGAGCTGCACAATGAAGCGCATTCGCGGGTACAAAAAGATAGGATCGAAGCGGAAAGTCGTTGCTGGAATTGTCTCTTTAACGGTTATCCTTACGGCCTCAGCCGGGATTTCCTTTGCCGATACGGATCTTGTTGGCTCTATGACTTCGTGGTTTGCGAAGAAAACAGGGCAAGTTATGCAAAGCTTGGATGTATCCCTAAAGTCCGAGACAGAAACGCAAAAGGCATTGTTGAAGAAAGAATTGCAGCTTCGACTTGAAGCATCGGCATCTAGTTTAGATGCTTTTACAGAGGAACAGAAGCGTTCTCGCCGGGAAGTGCTAGAGCAGTACGCTCAAAGTTTGCTAGCCAAAGTGGATTTTCAATCCATGCAGGACCGCGAGCAAGTTTTAAGCAAGCTTCAAACGATTGTAGATAGCGCACAGGCGGGAATGGATGAGTTAGTGGGGAGTTATGTGCCGCCGGCACTTACCTTTGTACCCACAGTGCCTATTGTACAAAACGTGCCAACACAACAACCGTCTACTGTGACTGTCGACGTGTATGGGCAACAGCCACCACCTACTACAGTGATTGAAGTTACCTACAGCAAGTAACAACTACAGAATTTTGTCATAGAGGTGAGTAGAAGCATGGAAGAAATTGTATCAGCTATACCAGCAACGAAGAAGAATAGTGAAGTGTGGGGATGGATCCGATTTGTATTACTCCTTGGACTTGCCTTTATTCTAATCAATAATATGATCGGACTTACGAAGGTTTCGGGAAATTCAATGAACCCTTCTTTACAGAGCGGGAACATCTTACTAATGAATAAAATATCGCTGTTCTTTTCTACACCCAAATATGGCGATGTCATTGTTATCAAAGAACAACGACTAGGATTTTCTATTATTAAACGGGTGATCGGTGTTGCTGGTGACCATGTACTCATTGCGAATGGGATCATCTATGTTAATGGTAATCAACTAGCGGAACTATATACAGTAGGGAAGTCAGAAGATCTGGAAGAACAGATTGTGGCGAATGGTCATTTGTTCGTTGTGGGAGACAATCGGAATCTGGGAGAGAGTAAGGATAGTCGAGACCCCTCATTAGGTCAGGTTCAATTGCAAGATGTTAAAGGATATGCGGCCATCTCCTTATTGCCTATGCATCGTATTTCTAAGCCACTTGAATGGAAGTGACAAGAAAGATCCGACGGGGTATCCCGACGGATCTTTCTTGTTTATCGCTGAAGTTCAAACTGAACTAAACCTTTGGAGAGGGCATATAAGGCAGCTTGTGTGCGATCTGATAAATTAAGCTTAGCCAAAACTTGACTCACATGTTTCTTAACCGTGAATTCAGTGATAAATAGCGCGGTGGCAATTTCTTTATTCGAATATCCTTTGCCTAGGGCAAGCAGAACCTCAAGTTCTTTGGGGGTCAGCTCGGAAAGTATGTTATTTTGATCGGCTGAAGCATCCTCCAACAGAGAGCCCATTAAATCTGGATCGTAGTATTTACGTCCACGGGAAACGACCTCGATTGCGTATAAGAGATCTTCTGGAAAGGCCTCTTTTAAGCAGATCCCCTCGATTTGTTGGGATTGGGCTAGCTGCAGTTCACTTCGTGTGATGGATGAGGTTAGTATCATGAATTTGCAGGTATGTCCCGCACGGCGGAATTCTTGGATCGCGTCCAAACCATTGTCGCACCCTAAATTTAAATCAACAAGGATAATATCCGGGCTAAATTGTTCTAACAGAAGTAGTGCTTCTCTGGTGCTGGCTGCTTCTCCTAGAACATGTATGAGAGGGCTGGATGACACGATTGTACGAATGCCTTGTCGAACAAGCGGATGATCATCGAGGATGATGATAGTAGTCAAGCGGTTAACCTCCTATATAATGTGAATCTATGATATAGTTGTATGGTTCTAATTCCCTAGGACTTTAAGACTAAATTAGCCATCATTATATAACACATTCTTCCAAAATACCATTAAGATTACATTAAGCTTAGGAGAAGTTAGACATGTTTTTGAAAAGAAAAACGGGCTTATATGTATTCCTTGCTTTCAGGTGGGCGTTGCTGCTGATCGGGCTCTTCATGTATGCCAAAAATAATACAGTTACACCGGAGTTAGTGTTGACGGCTGTACTTTTCCAAACCATATATAGTTTTGCGCAAATTAGAAACTCTCAAAAGATAAGAGTGCTAACAGCAATACTAGATGCATGTTTTAGTCTATACTTGATTAGCCAAACGGGGGGACTTGCAAGCCCGGTTGTTGTATACAGCTTTGCTGGTTTGATTACATTCAAAAGGTTTGTAACGTGGAACGCATATTATTCCATCATACTATTGTACTCGCTGCTTGTTCCCCTGTTATTTTCCAGTGCAGTTTCATTGTCCATGTATGAGTATATGATTAAGCATTTTAACTATAGTTTTGTTGTGTTCATCTTCTTTCTTAGTATGGGTATGACTCATTACGGAATTAAGGTTGTTCGCCAAGAATATAGGAAACTCATGATGATCTATGCATCTAGTTCTTATGCGGCTTCAGCTAAGATTCAGGGCATTATCCCGTATTCGGAAGGTGTGCTGAAGAAGGTATTGGATGATCGCGAAGTCATTCTGTGCTTGGTTAGTGTAAGTGATTCAGAAAAACCTCAAAGCTGGAGACAGACGTACTATACGAATTATTTGATACAAAATAGACCGTATTCTTTCAAGGTGTATACGGACGTGCCTTCGCCGACGGGTGAGGTGTTGCCATTTTATATCGAAACGCTTAAGGATCGTCACGGAACTATCTACGGCTGGTTACTTGTGCAAGCGGGTAAGGACGAATTGACTGTTCTACATAAACTGTATATTCACTTTATTCTTATCCGATTAGAAGCTGATCAATTTGTCAAAGGGGAATTGGCGTACGCAGCAGAGACAGCCGTTGCGAAAGAACGGGATAGCATCGCGCAAAATATTCATGATGGTATCGCACAAGAGCTATTCTTTATCTCTATCCAGCTGTTTCAATTGAAACAATCCCTTCCGGCAGATACACGTGAGCAAATACTTCCTTTTGTTATAGAGGTTGAGAAGAAGGTCAAAGAGAGTCACCGCGATATTAGGCAGTTCATTATCGAGCTGAAGGATGAGAAAAGGAAAATTAATCTTCATCATGCGATAGAGAAGCTGCTGCAACGAGTGACAGAGCGCACCGAAGTAAAACCGACTTTTGAGAAGATAGGTTGGATAGCACATGAGCAGCTGCAAATCGAGGAAGCGATTTATCATTTGGTTGAAGAAGCGGCGAATAACGTCATCAAGCATGCGCAAGCCAAACAGATTTATGTGCAGATTGAGGTTACGAGTGTACAGTGGGCAGTCACAATTAGGGATGATGGGATAGGAATGACGTTATCTACAGGGAATCCAGGGGGGCGTTACGGATTGGGAGGCATGGAAAGTCGTATCAAATCCTTGAATGGCGCGATATTCTTTCACTCGGAACCTGGTAAAGGTACTACGATTACGGCTTATATTCCACGCGAGAGGAGTATGGCATATGTATAAAGTTGTCATAGCCGATGATCGGCAGCTGATTAGGGCAGGACTGCACATGTTACTTGACAGTTGTGGCTTGTACAGCGTAGCGGGAGAGGCATCTAATGGTAATGAAGCCGTATCACAATCGCTGGCCCTTGTGCCTGATTTACTTCTTACCGATCTCAAAATGCCGGGGCAATGCATCATAGAGGGTGTCCGATTATTAAAGGAGAGATTACCGAATATAAAAATTATTATTTTAACCGCATTTGACGAAAGTGAAGATATTTATCGTGCATGTAAAGCGGGAGTGGACGGATATTTGATGAAAGATACTAGTCCGGAGATCATTCTTTCTACAATTCAAGAAGTGATGAAGGGGACTTTCGTGTTTCAACCTAAGGAGAATAAGCTCTACTAGACGAGGGAGAATTTGCTATGAACATGATGCAGCGATTAAGTAGGCAACCCATTCATCAGTTATGCATGTTTATCATTGGCAGCATGGCTACATTATGCACATTGAGCGGTTTAGGTTATTGGCTGATTAGTCGAAATACAGAGTCTCACTTGTATATGATGGGATCGGCAACAGCCGCCGTATTTGGATGGGCGATGTATAGCTTGCAGCACCTGATGCCCGAACACAACCGGTACTCGAAGATGATTGCACCCGCTTTAATATTTCTGGTTATCGTTATAACCACTTTATATAATCCGTTAGCGTTGCAACAAATGTGGGTGGCGCTTATTTTTTTTCCAGTTATGCTCAGTTTGTTGGTTGAATTCAGGATTTACATGTATGGCACGCTCTTATTCTTGGTTTACTTTATTTGTTTTCAAATATTGGGCCCAAGCTTTACGTCATTTGGCGATACTTCATCTATTATCATGGCGACAACGAAAGGTGTTTATGCACTTGGTTGTATCATTCTGGGCGTTATTATTCAAATTGCCATGTATCAGCATAAACGCGATGCAGAGGCTTCTGCTTTTCAGAAACAGAAGCAGCAGGTGATTAATATGCTCCAATCCTTTATCTCGGTAGGAGAGCGGAAAACGCAGACCTCACGCAAAGAAATTGGTGAAATGAGTAAGTTGCTGAAGAAACTGGTACATGCCTATGGCGGTCTAAGTGTGCAGGAATGGGAGATTGATTTGCTTTCACTGATGCATTTTGTAAGCAGGGTGAAGTTGCCGGACTATATGTTTGAAAAAGAAGGTAAGTTATCGGAATTCGAGTACGAAGTTGTACAGGAGCATTGTTATATGGCCAGGGAACTGTGTGAAGGTATTCCGGATTTCCATGGAGTAGAGAGGGTATTCTTGTATCATCATGAAAAAATAGATGGCACCGGTTATCCATTTCGCCTAGAAGGTGCGCAAATTCCAATCCTATCGCAGATGCTTGGTATTGTAGAAATGTATCTCGCGATGACAACGCCGCGTTCCTATAGGAAGGAAACCTCGAAACAGGAGTCCTATGCGGAGATTCAAAAACTGACTAATTTGTCGTTTCGGTCAGACATTGTGGAAGCGTTCGGAAAAGTGATCGATTGAGATTGAGGAATGAACACATAATCTCCTGCCGTGGTGTGGCATATTAGTAACAGTTCTTGTTGGCAGTAACTCGCCACAACTCATCACACAAGGCAAGGAGTGCATGACATCCCTATGAAAATCTTGCGAATTCTCCTATTTTCCCTAGCTCTTATGGCGGGGCAGATAACCATGGTCTCAGCGGATGGAACCTATCATTTTGGTTTCAAAAAGAGTGTCAACGGCGGGCCGCCATCAATCGATGAAGAGGGATTCAAGGGTCTCTTGAAGCAGCGCGGCGCTGTGTTTACAGGCGATCAGTCACAAAAGGAATTGTACTTAACCTTCGATAATGGGTATGAACAGGGCTACACAGGTCGAATTCTGGATGTGCTCAAAGAGAAGCAAGTGCCGGCTATATTTTTTGTGACAGGCCACTACATTCGGACAGAACCAGAGCTGCTCAAGCGCATGGCCGCCGAGGGGCATCTGATCGGCAACCATTCATGGAGCCATCCCGATATGAGTCAGATTCCAGCGGAGCGCATTCAGAAAGAGTTGAACCAAGTGAAAGACGAGGTCGCCGCGGTGACGGGGCAAAAGGAAATGCACTATCTGCGCGCGCCGCGGGGCATTTTCAATGACCGCTCAATGGCTGTTAGCCAAGGATTGAACTACACGAATGTGTTCTGGTCCGTGGCGTATCGCGACTGGGAACCCAAGCATCAGAAGGGCTGGGAGTATGCCTACAAAAATGTGATGGCCCAGCTGCATCCAGGTGCTGTCATCCTATTGCATTCCGTATCCAGCGATAATACGGAAGCGCTCGGTAAAATCATTGACGCTGCGCGTGCGCAGGGCTACCAGTTCAAGAGCTTGGACGAGATGAAGCTTCGCACACCGTAAAAGGATAGGAAAAGATAGGAAAACCCCCTTAGCTCTTGTAGCTAAGGGGGTTTTGGTGTTGTGTAGAGAAGGGGTACCAATCTGCCGTGGCGTTTGTGAGCAGCAGATATTTGCCAACCAACCGTCGTGCAGAGAGTAGCCAGTTAATAGCTACCCCACCGTCGCACCCGAAAGTAGCTAAATACTCGTCAATCCACCGCCGAGCCGAGAGTAATCAATTATTAGCCACTCCACCGTCGCACCCGAAAGTAGCCAATACTCGCCAATCCACCGTCTCTCGAGCGCATTAACTGGATTTTATACAGCTATTTCGGTTGATTAAGCTTGAATTTTCGAAATAGATGGATTTTCTGTAGTTAAATGGGGGCATTTTTCAGAATAAGCTAAAATTAGCTTGAAATAACTGTATATTTTCCATCTACAACGCATTTCCGATGGAAAAGGCTCAAATTAACTACCTATTTTACAGTTATTTCAGTCCGAGGGCATCCGCCGCACAGGACTCAGGTCGCTTTCCCGCTCTATTCACCCCACCGACGGCAGGCATCAATTGCACCGACCGCTGCTCGCCCGAATTTACATACGCCTCACTCAGCCAAAACTAGGTTGTCTTCGTCAAGTCAGCAAGATTATTTTCAATTTTTGCTTCGGATTTCTTTTGTTCCAACCAAGTTTGGGATAGTGTTGAGATCTTTTGATCGACTAACGATTGTTTAATTGTAGCTGTTTTGTCTGCAAGTGTTGGAGTTGAAGCAGCTTTGTGATCCGTTACTTTAATCACATCGTAACCTGTTGCTGTTTGTACAGCGGAGCTTAGACCGCCAGTTTCCAAAGCAAATGCCGCGGCTTCAAACACGGGATCTCCTTGTCCGGCCGAGATATAGCCCAGATCTCCGCCTTTATCCTTCGTTGCGGCATCCGTGGAACTTTCCTTCGCTAGTGTTGCGAAATCCCCGCCGCTTTTCAACTTCGCGATAATAGCCTCAGCCTCAGCTTCCGTCGCTACAGAGATATGAGAAGCTTTCACTTGCGCAGGCACTTTTAACGACTCTAAATTTTCATCATAATATTTTTTGATTTCATCGTCAGTAACCGTGACTTGTGGCTCCAAAATCTTTTTCAGTGTCACTTGAGACTGCATGTTTTTCTTTAAATCGTCCAGTGTCATGCCGTAGTTGCTAAGTGCTTGGTTAAATTCATCCTCGGAACCATACGTTGCTTTAATCGTTTGAATCTCGTTCGTCACATCGGCGTCCGTGATCTGGATTCCAGCTTTCTTGCTCTCTTGGCTGATAAGCTCTTCCGTGATCATCGAGTCTAGCGTTTGCGCTCCGCCACTTGCTACCAACGCGTTATAGAGCTTTGTCGTGCTTATTTCTACCCCGTTGACTTTGGCAACGGCTTTCTCATCGTTATTTTTAGAGACAGGTGGGAATACCGAAGCATAAGCAATCAAGATGACCAAAAGGGCGGATGATGTCCACACCCATGTGCGATTATTTTTTGAATTCATGTATATACGTCCTCTCGTGATGTGGCTGTTAGTGTCGTTCTCGTTCTGTAACCCATTATGCCTGACCAAGCTGAAAGAAGTATGAGTGCAAGCTGAATGTGAGCTTAATACCTGGTAGTGCGCATTAATACATTGTACACAATTTAATTGTTGACAAAACAAGTGGCGATTGATATGATTCTCTCATAAGGTTTGTTACAAATTAAATTGTATGCAACATGAATTCGCGACATCAGCACTACGTTATATAAAAGGAGGAATTCCTATGCATCACAAAGCGATCATTATCGGAACAGGACCTGCGGGATTAACCGCAGCCATCTACTTAGCAAGAGCGAACATCTCACCGCTTGTTATAGAGGGCATACAGCCGGGTGGTCAACTGACCACAACAACAGAAGTCGATAACTTCCCAGGTTTCCCTGATGGGATTACAGGACCTGAGCTGATGGATAACATGCGGAAACAAGCGCTTCGCTTTGGGGCCACGATTCAGTCGGGGCGCGTTACCGAGGTGGACTTTTCCAAACGTCCATTTACCTTATTCCTCGAGGATGGCGGGCAATTGACAGCGGACTCGCTAATTATTTCAACAGGTGCAACAGCTAAGAAATTAGGGATACCTGGTGAAGCTGACAATATCGGCAAAGGGGTAAGTACCTGCGCAACGTGTGACGGATTTTTCTTCAGGAATAAAAAAATCATCGTTATCGGCGGCGGTGACACAGCAATGGAGGAGGCACAGTTTCTAACTCGATTCGCTTCCGAAGTACGTGTGGTTCATCGCAGAGATGATCTCAAAGCTTCGAAAATCATGCAGGATCACGCTCGTGGCAATAGCAAAGTAGCTTGGAGCTTGAATCGTACACCACTTGAAGTGGTGGCAGGGCCGATGGGTGTGACAGGACTGAAAGTCCACAATAACGCTACAGGTGAAGAAGAATTACTGGAGGCTGACGGGATTTTCCTAGCAATCGGGCATACCCCGAACACGAGTTTCTTAGGTGGACAGCTGCCAACCGATGAGCTCGGCTACTTGCAAGTGATCCCAGGTACGTCCCAGACGTCGATCCCAGGGGTGTTCGCTTGTGGCGATGTACAAGATCGGATCTATCGTCAAGCGATTACTTCAGCAGGAAGTGGCTGTATGGCCGCGCTTGATGCCGAACGTTTTATTTCTGAGCATGCTTCACAAGAACAAGAACTAGCACTTCAAGGAGGAATGAGCAATGTCCGTTAATCATATATCTGATGCTACTTTTCAAAATGAAACAAGTACCGGTACTGTCCTTGTCGATTTCTGGGCGCCATGGTGCGGCCCTTGTAAAATGATCGCTCCAATCCTAGATGAACTCTCGGCCGAACTCGGTGACAATGCGAAAATCGTTAAAATCAACGTCGATGATAACCCAGAATCCGCTGCAAAGTACAACGTGATGAGCATCCCGACCTTACTTGTTTTTAAAGATGGGCAAGTGGTTGATCAGCTGGTTGGGTTGCAGAGCAAAGAGAAATTGAAAGCTGTTATTGCAGCGGTATAAGTTAGGCTGTATCTCATAAATCGCAGTAAAAATACGAAAACAAACCATTCGCATATACCTTAGGAGGAATACCATATGACACAGACACACTTACAAGAACGCACAGGCGTCGCTACCCTTGGAGGCAACCCTATCACTTTACTGGGACCACAAATCAAAGTAGGGGATCAAGCACCAGATTTTAAAGTGAATAAGGACTTGATGACCGAAGTGAGCCTGGCGGATTATGCGGGTAAAGTGAAGCTCATTTCCGTTGTGCCATCCGTCGATACGGGGACATGTGACGCTCAGACACGCCGCTTCAATGTGGAAGCCGACAAACTTGGTGACGATGTCGTTATTTTGACGATTTCGGTGGATCTGCCTTTTGCACAAAGCCGTTTCTGCGGAGCTGCTGGGATTGATAAAGTCGTCACCCTTTCCGACTACAAAAACCGTTCATTCGGGCAAGCATACGGCGTGCTTATCAAAGAGATCCAGTTGGATCAGCGTGCGATTTTCATCGTGGATGCGAATGATACGGTTCGCTATGTGGAGTATTTGACTGAAATGAGTAACCATCCGAATTATGAGGCAGCTTTGGAGGCATTGAGAACGTTAGTATAATATGTCGATGTGAAATGTCGAGATGAAAGAAAGAGCAGTCATCCCTTGTGGGATGGCTGCTCTTTGGTTTTGGAGGTAACTGTGCGCGAGGACATCAGCAGGGCCAGTGGAGGTATGCTAGCGCTCAAAAATTGTGCGCAAGGGCATCGGCCGGTCCAGCCGCGGCATGCTAGCGCACAAAAAATGTGCGCAGGGACATTGGCCGGTCCAGCCGCGGCACGCTAGCGCACAAAAATTGTGCGCAGGGACATCGGCTGGGCCAGTGGAGGTATGCTAGCGCACAAAAATTGTGCGCAAGGGCATTGGCCGGTCCAGCCGCGGCATGCTAGCGCACAAAAAATGTGCGCAAGGGCATCAGCCGGCAGTGGCGGTATGCTAACGCACAAAAATTGTGCGCAGGAACATTGGCCGGTCCAGCGGCGGCACGCTAGCGCACAAAAGTACAAAAGAATGTTGTAGGATGTACAACATTCTTTTGTTTGAAGCCTCATGTAGCAGGGGAATGTTGTATGCCATACAACATTCGAGTCGCATGAGGCAGGGAGCAACAGCCGCTACCGCCGCGCCAGCGCGATCTCGCGGCTGCCCTTGACCATGCCCGCGCCGCAGAGCGGGCACGCCTTCGCCGCGAGTCGTGCCTCCTGCGGCGAAGAGATCCGCGACCAGGCTTTGCAGCCGGTCGCGCTGCACAACCACGCCGCGACCCGCTCGGTCGCGGTCGCAGCAGCCCCAGCCACGGCTCCGCCAGTGGCTGCCCGCCCGCCAGTCGCAGCTCCGCTCGCGACTGAACGCCCGGCCGCAGCTCCGCCAGCGGCCGTAAACCCGCCAGCCGGCTTGCTGCGGCTGGTAACAACCCCTGCGTCCGCGCCAGGGAACGCGGACAGCAAGAAGCGGGAAGGCTCCGCCTTCTTCCCGCGGTAGAACGCCGGCGAGCTGATCAGCAGCTCGCCTTTCGCTCTTGTCACGGCGACATAGGCCAGTCGCCGTTCTTCCTCGAGCGCGGCAGCCGTCTTATCCCGCGCAACGACGCCCGCCATTTTGACATCGTCCAAATGGCTTGCATCGAGTGCCGAGCTATGCGGCATATTGCCTTCAATCGCACAGAGCAGGTACACGACCGGGAACTCGAGTCCCTTCGATTTATGAATCGTCATCAGCGAAATTTTATCCGCGAATTGTTGTTTGCTTTGGGTCCGCATTTCTGTGCGTTTTTCTGCTACTTCATGGATAAAATAAAGGAACTGCTCAACCGTATTGAACCGCTTGGCAGAGGACTCCAGCTCATCCAGTGTTTCTTTCAGCATTTCACGATGTTGTGTGAGCTTGCTGCGCTTATTCGTCTCAAGGAACGTATCATAGAAATCTTTGCGAATCGCCTGAATGGCTGCGAGTGGCGTCATGTCCACGAGGGATTTAATCAAACGAATGCGGGCTTTCAGCTTTTCTTTCTGAAATTCCTTTAACTGTGGGAGCCCCAGCAGATGAATTAAAGGCCACTTTTTCGCCTGAATCGCTTCTTGATCTTGAATAATACGCATGCCTTGGTCTCGTCCAATATATAATGAGGGGAGGACGCCTTCGATGGCTTCGAAATTCCTCCGCTCATGCGCAATCCGCAAATGGTCAATAATCGGCTTCACCATCCACTGCTCGTAGAACGAATCATTGGTTCCATAATCCACAAAAGGAAGGTTATGCAGAATGAGTTGCTCAATAATAGCCCGACTGTTGCTCGCTGTTCGATACAAAATCGCGAAATCCCCATATTGGCTGCCACCTTCAGCAACTTTAAGCCGTATATCGTCGATTAACCAGTCGGCCTCGTCATCACTATTCGCAGGTTTCACATAATGCGGTTTGTGGGTACTTTCTTTTGTAGCTAGGAGCGTTTTCGATTTCCGCTGTACATTGTGTTTAATAATCGCATTGCCTAAGCCCACAATACTCGACGTAGACCGATAGTTGATATCCAATGTGACTGTTGTTGCTGTGGGGTACTCTTCATGGAATTGCAAAATAAATTCATTTCTCGCCCCATTGAACGAGTAAATCGTCTGGTCATCGTCACCAACAACCATCAGATTCTGATGAACGGCCGCAATCATTTTAATAATTTCATACTGAACCGTATTCGTATCTTGGAACTCATCGACGCTGATGTACGTAAATTTACGCTGCATGGAGCGGAGAATATCGGGATTCTGGAGGAGCAGTTGGTACGCTTTGATCAAAATATCATCGAAATCTATCTTTTGTTGTTCCATTTTCCATTGTTCATATTGTAAGAAGATTTTCTTTACTTCCCGTTCCTCCTCGGTGCCTTCAGGAAGATCTTCGACCTCGATGAGCTGCATCCTGTAGGAGGAAAGAAGTGAAATAAGCACCTCTGGCTGATACGTATCCTGCAAGCCCATACTAAGCATGATTCGCTTGAAAACGATTTGCTGAAAGCGGCCATCGCTTAGAATCTCCTGTTGCAGCCCGTTCATCCGCAGGACTCGCAGACAAAAAGCATGAAACGTCCGCACCTGCATCACACCCGCCATGCTTGCATGAAGACCGGGCATTGTCGTGAGACGTTCCCGCATTTCTTCAGCGGCTTTTTTGGAAAACGTAATAAGCAGCAGATTCGCAGGCTGTACCTGATGGACACGAAGTAAGTAGGCGACACGACACACAAGTACCGTCGTTTTCCCAGAACCTGCACCAGCAAGCGTGAGTAGAGGCCCCTTGAAGTGTCTGACAGCCTTGATCTGAGCTTCATTGAGCAGGATACCGTGCTCCTCTAAGTCGCGGAAGAAGTAGCTATCCGAATCACCATCGGGTACGAGCTTCGTGCTATTCGTAAGAAGCGCCATTTGGGCATGCGGAATTGGACGTTCTATCGTTGGTTTAAAGCCTAACGGCGTTGTATACATAGGAATGGAATTCATGTGACCACCTGTTTCATAACAATGTTTCTTGCAAGACTGAACCACCTATTTTACCACAATTATAGCCGTATGAAAGGAAAAATAGCCGTATGGTTAAATCTTACGTTAAATTGTTATGGGGGCAGTTCAATGAACACGATGCCACCGGGCTGGCTGCGCAGTGCGCTTACTATTTTCTGCTCTCCCTTTTTCCATTACTGCTGTTCGTAATGAGCTTACTTGGCTACTTGCCGTTCTCCTCCGACGATGTCGTTGGCTTGATTCGGGAGTACATTCCGGGTGCTGTGGCAGGGTGGCTCGAGGAAACACTCAGTAACCTGCTCAATGTCAAAAGAGGCGGCACACTCTCCTTCGGTATAATCTTGGCCTTAGTGAGTGCCAGCGCGGCGATGAATGCTATTGTTCGGGCTGTTAACAAAGCGTACGGCTTGCCAGCTCGTAAAAGCTTCATTCACTCTCGCTTTTTAGCGATCATGCTGACGTTAGGGATGTTAGTCGTGATCATCTCGGCGCTGTTGCTCAGCGTATTCGGTCACTGGATCGGGGATTGGCTGGCGGAGCACGTCCATGTGGCGGCTTCCCATATTGAGCTGTGGAATCATTTTCGCTGGATTATTAACTTCGTCATCATTTTTGTCGTATTCATCGGTATTTACTACATCGCACCCAACACTTGTTTGACGTGTAAAAGCGTACTGCCCGGCGCCTTATTCGCCGCCATCGGATGGCAAGGAACGTCGCTAGCATTCTCCTTTTATGTCAACAGCTTCACCAACTACAGCGCGACGTATGGCAGTATTGGCGGGATCATCGTCCTGATGACTTGGTTTTATATCTCAGCGCTAATTATCATTATCGGCGGCGAAATTAATGCCTTGCGCCATGTGAAAAATATACACAAGGCCAATGCGGCCCTCGATAAGACAGAAAAGAACCGGATCTGAGTTCATCAGAAACGGTTCTTTTTTTGTGAACTCACCAGCTCAAAACCCCGCCCTCTAACCGCTTTACGCCGCGGATTTTGCCAAGCTGCTCTGCAAGTTGAAACAGAGCTAAATCCTTTACCTTGGCTTCAATCATCACGTCGATACGGGGAAGATCAATCTCTTTGCAGCTCTTGAGAAAAGCCGTGAGCATCTCCGGCTCGATGTAATCTGAGTGGGAGCGAAATTCCTTCTCGCTCTTAGGTGAAGAGACGTGGATCTTCATCGGCAGTTCTCCCCACGTCTTGGCAATCTGGGGAAGCAGCTCGATGGGTGAAACAGCGGAGGGATTGCACCAATCGTGGTGCAAATCCAGCATGCACGGGCGCTGCAGTTTCTGGCTAACGGCAAGTGTTTCCTCCAACGTGTATGTTTTATCATCGTTCTCGAACGTTAACCGCCGCATCGCAGTCTCGGGCACCTTCGGCGCGTTGTCGAAAAGCTTCTGCGTGGCAGCTTCCTTATCGCCGTATACTCCACCGACATGGATATTAATAATCGCGGCCTCGTCCAGCCCCATGCCATCTAGAATGGCCGCATGATAATTCAAATCATCGATGGCTGCATCTACCACCTTATCGCTTCCATTAAGCAGCGTGAATTGGTTAGGATGCATGCTGAGCCGAATATCGTGTGACTTCGCGAAGTCACCGAGCTTGCGCAACTCGTCTGCGTACTCTCCAGCAATATCAATCCGCACATCGGGGTGTGTCGCTAGGGGGACCAGTGCGGACGATAGTCGAAACAATCGAATGCCGTGGGCGGCATTGTAATAGAGAATTCGCTGTGTTGCTTGGAGGTTTTTGCGGCCGATTTCAATGGCGCGCTGCATGGCCTCTTCACGCGGCCGCCCGGAGAATAGCTTGTACGTGAATGTTGAACTAGGCGTGTTATTATAAATTGCCATTGCAGTAGATACGAAACCAAGTCGAATAATCAAGAGCGTGCGTCCTCCGTTGCTGGGTAGTTAGTGGTTACTCTAGTGTACCCCTTTTTATAGGTAGCTTTCTCACAAATTTTCATCTTGTTACCAGCCCAACACAACAAAGCCTCCCACTCCACAGGACAAGGGTGGAAGGGAGGCTTAATGGTTTGCGATACGCAGCAAGTTTAACTGTAAAAAATACATCTAATTCACTGATATTCCGCTAAAAATCGCAAATAGATGGAAAAATTCCATCTATTTCTCGGAATTTCGCTGATTATCTAGGTATTCCTCGAAAATAACGGGAGTTTTTCCAGTTATTTCGCTACACCAGCCTCCATTGCACAATTAGATGGAGGTTTTCCATCTAATTGTGCAATGGAGGCGACGGGCAGGCGGTGGCAGCGACCAACCACCGATCCTCCCTGCTTTGCGATGCTCTAAACTCGCTCAACCTTCAACAGGTTGGTCGTACCGGACTTCCCAACCGGAATACCTGCGGATACGACGGTGAGGTCGCCTTTTTTCACATATCCAAGCGTCTCTGCTTGGTTAATCGCGGAGCGAATCATCGCATCCGTCGATTCGCAGAACTCACCAAGAACAGGGATGACACCCTGCACCATGCTCAATTGGCTGATCGCGTGCTGGCTGTTCGTTACCGCGATGATCGGTGCTTCTGGGCGGTATTTGGCGATCATCCGCGCCGTGAAGCCTGTTTCTGTCGGTGTTAGAATCGCTGCAGCATGGAGTTTGTTCGCGGAAGATACAACCGCTTGGCACAACACTTCAGTGATCTCGTTGTTGGATTCTAACTGTGCATCAACCAAGGAGCTGCGCACCATCGTTTTCTCGACGCGCTCAGCGATCGTCGCCATCATCGTCACGGACTCAATCGGATATTTACCAGCGGCTGTCTCGCCGGAAAGCATCACAACGTCACTGCCGTCAAGCACGGCATTGGCCACGTCACTCACTTCAGCGCGAGTCGGACGCGGGTTGCGCTGCATGGAATCTAGCATTTGTGTAGCTGTGATAACGGGCTTACCAGCGAGGTTACAAGCGCGAATCATATCTTTTTGTGCAATTGGAACTTCTTCTGTCGGGATTTCAACCCCAAGATCACCACGGGCAACCATGATGCCATCGGAAGCTTCCAAGATCGAAGCGAAGTTCGTCATGCCTTCTTCGTTCTCAATTTTGGAGATGATCGGTGTTAAGCCAGCACCATGCTGCTCCAAAAGTGCGCGAACCTCACGAACATCGTTTCCGTTACGAACGAAAGACATCGCGACGATCGAAATATTTTCCTCAACGCCAAATTTGATGTGCATGACATCGCGCTCTGTCACACCCGGCAAGGATGTGCGTACGCCTGGTAAGTTAACACCTTTGCGCTGCTTCAGCTGGGCAGGGTTCAAGACGCTGCAAGTCACTTCTGTGCCGTCGATCATTTCAACACGCAGCTCGATGGAGCCATCGTCGATCAATACAAGATTGCCTGGCTTCACATCCTGCGGCAAACCTGGGTAGTTCACGGATACGCGGCTGGAGTCGCCGATAATTTGTTCAGTCGTCAAGACGATACGATCGCCCGTTTGCAAATCATAGGAAGCATCTTTCAATTGGCCGATGCGGATCTCGGGGCCTTTGATATCCATAAGGATCGGGATAATAACACCCATTTCTTGCGCAGCTTGGCGTACACGCTGGATACGACCGCGGTGCTCATCCAAATCGCCATGTGCCATATTTAAACGCGCGACGCTCATGCCGGCGCCAATTAATTCTTTCAGGGTGGAGACGGAATCGCATGCAGGCCCCATCGTACAAATGATTTTCGTTTTACGCATTGTGAAGGACTTCCTTTCGAATGTAAGAGATTAGTTGGCTTCATTATATGCCTTATTGATGTGAGTTTCTATGAACTATAGTATGATATATGCAATATAGTACGATTGAAAGGTGGTAACGGATCTATGCAGCTATCAGGCTTCCACTATCATAAAAGCAGCTCATGGAACGAAGAACAGCCGAATATCCGCCAGGACTGGACGCTTATTTTCGTGATCTATGGCCGCTGTATGTACTGGATCAACGAGAAAAAACAAGTATTAGACAAAGGGCAATGGCTGCTCATTCCGGGAGGTACACCCTATTATGGGCGAAGTGTGCCAACAAAAATTCATGAAAAATTTGTGCTGCAATTTGACGCACAAGCAGCACAAAATATCTTCCCTCTGCTGCAACAACCGAGTTACACCTGCCGTCAGACGGGCAAATTCGACATCATCGCAGATCGCCTGCGTTTGATTCATCGCGGCTGGCAAGACAAACAGCCCTATTACATGGCGCTATGTGATGCGCACCTGCAAGAGCTGTTTGTGTATCTCCAGCGGGAGTGGGATCAGGCAGCCACAACTTCGGCAACCGCACTTCTGGTGGAGCAAATGAAAGGCTATATCCAGAATCATTACCGCGAGCATGTCACCAAGGACGAGCTAGGCACCTGTATCTCCCGCTCGCCGAATTATGCAGCGTCTCTTTTCCGCCAAGTCACGGGTCAAACCATCAGCGAATTCGTTCACGTCACTAGAATCAAAACAGCCGTCTATATGCTGCGCCATTCCGCCCTGACTGTCACCGAAATTGCCGAGTTTATTGGCTATAATGATCCGTCTTATTTTTATCGCGTATTCCGAAGAATGACGGGGTTAGTGCCAACCGAACTAGTTTCAGATCGTGAAACCATTCGCAAGTAATTACATCGTTCCGCCGCCGAGTCGTATGTTAGCAGGGATTTGTTCAGGACCTTTGTTAATATAGTCGTGAATGAACGTACCGACACTAGCTTCATCGAACTTGGCGAGAGTCATTGTTTTCGTCCAAGCCGTAACCACGACCTCTTGATCAGCAGGAACATCCACATTCGGAACTGCAAGAACACCAGCACCAGCCGTCCTGAAGTGGGTCAAGTAGTCAAGTCGATCACGCAGTTCCTTGGGTGCATCCGGATGATAATGAATGATGATATCTCCATGCTCCAAGTTGTGGACAAGCATCTCGTATCCAGGTCTTTCTTTGTAGAAACCGAATTTCAAATCATGCGGGCTATGCGTACCTGAAGTAGGGATTTTCATCTCGTACATCAAGGTACCATCCTTGTGATCTCGTCCGTAGTCTTTATCTGTTGTAACTTGAATATTCGCTTGGAAATTAAGCTTATCTAGGCTGTACTTGCCTGCGGAGCTTTGAATAAGTGAAGTACCGACGCTGCCGAGAGCGATAATGAGCAGGGCGTGTGAAAGAAGGAGCCATGTTTTATGTTTCTTTTTCAGGGCTTGCTTTTCAGCCTTTTTCAAACGCGAGGTGTTATCTTTGTTAATTCTTGCTGCGAGTACATAACCAATGATAGCTGCAATGAATAGAGCTAGTCCGATATAGAGCAATATGGTCATCATTTCAATCCCTTTCTGCATCGTGGAATCGTCCACCTAAACAAGGTTTCATTATTAAAAAATAATAAGGACACTACAAATTGTAGTTTTTCTTAGGGGTGGAAGTCAACTTCTAAAGTTATCCTGATTTTGGTATGTAAAATAGAGGGTTTGGAGCGCGACTTGTTGAATGGTGTAGAGAAAAGTCTGATTTTGTTGAAAGCTATTTAGGGGGAGTCACGAAAGATGGATCAACTGCACGAATTAAACAGAAGGAACAGCTTAATGGTTAAGCTTTTATGGGCGTGTCTTGCACTTGGAGTCGCGGCTGCCTATACATCTGCCTCCATGATGGTAACCCTTTCGTCGGTAGGAGTACCGATTGCCATTGTATGCACGATTTTAACCTGGAAGAAGCTTGCTATTCCGTATACGAAGTATGTGATTGCCATTGGACTTAGTGCTATTTCTTATTTTTTCATGTCAAATAGTGCATCTTTGTTTGGTCTATTTATTTTATACTTAAGCTTAGCTCTCATTTCTTTATACATGGACTACAAGCCGCTCGTGCTGAATGGTGTTCTCGGTCTGATTAATATGAATGTTTACATAGCGACGCTGACTCCACATGTGGATCCTATTGGCGTTAATGCTTTTTATCTGCTCACGATCATGACACTCATCGGTCAAAGTCAGATTGGTACAAGAATGTTAACGAACGTTGCCAGAAGTGCGAAGGAATCAGAGATCGCAAGGGTTAAAACAGATGAAATACTGTTAGGTGTTCGTTCCACGACAGAAGTGCTGGGCACATCAAGTGGAAGCCTACAAGAGAATGCTGCGGTAACAGGTAGAATTACGGAGGAAGTTGTGGCTGCTTTTCAAGAGATTACGATCGGTATTGAATCCCAAGCCTCCAGCATTAACGATATTACATCCGCTATTCAGAATGTGAATGAGACAGTGGAACAGACCACGGCGGCATCGAATACGATGAGCAGCAGATCGCGGGATACAGCGAGAATGACGAATGAAGGCAAGGCCCAGATGGAAGATTTGTCGCTCAAAATCAATGATATCACCGTTATCGTCACCGAGACCTCCGACATCATGAATGAAGTGAATGAAGAGAACGTGAAGATTGGGAATATCGTTTCCACAATCGCAGAAATTGCGAACCAGACGAATCTATTGTCGCTGAACGCTTCAATCGAAGCTGCTCGTGCAGGTGAACACGGGAAAGGCTTCTCCGTTGTTGCTAACGAAATTCGGAAGCTAGCGCAAAATGCACACATCGCATCAACGGATATTTCGGAAATTCTGGGATCTATTCAGGACAAAGTTGTGACAGCGGTTGAGAAGGTTGCCGTTGGCATTACTGCCGTAGAATCCGGGAAGAAATCGACGGATAGTGTCAATCAATTGTTCGAGGTCATCAACACGAATACAGCGGAAGTGGTGGAGCAGGCAACGCACCTGCAACGCATGAATCAACAATTGCAGATTTCATCGCAGCGTGTAGCGGAAGAGATGACGTCTGTTGCAGCGATTACCGAGGAATCTGCGGCGTCCGTTCAAGAAGTGTTGGCTAGCGCGGAAGTGCAGCAGCATCGGGTGCAGAATATCGTAGACAGCATCCGTCAATTAAACGGATTGACGCAGGATTTGAAGCATTTGATCGAGAAATAAATGATTCGAAAGACTCCTTTGGGAAAAAAAGGATTGCCAAAGAGCGGCTAATCCGCTACAGTTAAGCCAAATGAATAGCAACACGGGTGCTTGATGAAGTCAGGCTGAGATAGTGGCCCTATGCCACTGACCGTTAATCTGATCTGGATAATGCCAGCGTAGAGACCTGATGTGCTTTTTTTATGCACAAATGTTCAAGCCTGCCGGTATTCCGGTAGGCTTTTTTTGTTCTTAAAGGGCAAAAGAGACCATGTATCCAAGGTTGGCGTGTTCGCCTATCTCATTGACAAATAGGAAATAAGAAAAAGGAGTCGAGAAGAAGATGGCGCAAAAGGAAGTAAGCAAAAAAGGGTTGAAGCTGACGGACATTTTGATCACGATTGTCATTTCAGCCGTGTTTGGTGTGATTTATCGGATTTGGGGACCGATTTATGATCTCATGAAACCGCTTGGTTTACATGCGGAGCAGCTGAGCTATGGCATGTGGTTCATGGCGGCAACGTTCGCGTTCCTCGTGATCCGCAAACCAGGTGTTGCTCTGTTGGCTGAAGTAGCGGCTGCAACGATCGAGGCCTTATATGGCGGACATTGGGGCGTGTCGACGCTCGTCTTTGGATTATTGCAAGGGCTTGGGGCTGAGTTAGTATTCGCGGCCTTCCGCTATCGTCGCACCAATGTGGGGGTAACGATTCTTGCAGCTTTCGCTTCCGCCATCATGTCCATCTTTGTGGATACGTACTATGGCTATATCGATCAGCTGACGTTCTGGAATTATATCTTATTCATTGGTTTACGGTTACTGGGCAGCGCTTTGATCGCGGGTGTATTCGCCTACTATTTGACAGGTGCTTTATCCCGCACAGGCGTACTGAATCTGATTCGTCCCGTTTCCAAAAAAGATTACGACGTACTGGGGTAACGAGATGAGCGAAGGAATGAGCGTTACGAATCTACGGTTAAAATATCCCGGCGATGACGCCCCCCTGATTTTTCAGGGGGTTTCCTTTTCCATCGAGCGGGGTGAGAAGGTGCTGCTTCTAGGACCTAGCGGCTGTGGCAAATCGACCCTGCTGCAGGTGCTGAGCGGAATTGTGCCGGACATGATTGAGCTTCCGCTCAAGGCGGATGAGATTCGCAGGCCTAGCCGGTGGGGCTATGTATTTCAAGATCCGGATACACAGTTCTGTATGCCTTATATTGACGAAGAGATCGCGTTCGTGTTGGAAAATCAAGAAGTGCCGCGGGAAGATATGCCTGCGCGCATTCGTTATTATTTGGATTTGGTCGGCTTGTATGTGCCCGATGCGCATACGTTGATTAGCACGCTGTCACAAGGGATGAAGCAGCGCTTAGCGATTGCAAGTGTACTGGCGCTTGAGCCAGAGGTTATCTTTCTCGATGAGCCCACGGCGCTGTTGGATGATGAGGGCACGAAGCAGATATGGGACACGATTCGAGCCATTAGCGGGGACAAAACGCTCCTCATCGTCGAGCACAAAATTAGCGGCATGCTGGATTTGCTTGATCGGTTGATCATCCTGACACCGGAAGGTAAGGTGTTGGCCGATGGGCCGCCGCTTGCCATGTTTGAAGCCTACAAAGAGCAAATGAGGGAATATGGCATTTGGTATCCCGAGGTGTGGGAGGATTATGCCAAGGAGAATGTGAGGAGAGAGGACCAAGGGAATAAGCAGACCAACAAAGTGGAGCCGCTGACGCCCGTTATGGTCTTTCAGGATTTTGTCGGTGTTCGCGGCGGGCAGATCAGGACCTCTGTGGATAACTTTAGCGTCTATCCAGGGGATTGGATCACCGTTGTCGGTGCCAACGGTGCAGGCAAAAGCTCGCTCCTCCTCGCGATCATGCGGCTCATTCCAACCCGCGGAAGCTGTCTGATCGCGGGCGTGAAGGGCAACAAAGTCGAGCACCTTGCGGAGCAGGTCGGCTTTGTGTTCCAGAACCCGGAGTTCCAGTTCGTCACGAACTCCGTGGAGGAAGAGCTGACCTATGGCTTGCCAGAGGGTCAGCCGAAGAACGGGCAGTGGGCAGCTGCTGAGCAGCTGCTTCGAGAGTACGACCTGCTCGCGCTGCGCGAGCGGCACCCGTTCCAGCTCTCGCTGGGCCAGAAGCGCAGGCTCAGCGTGGGGTCCGCGATGGTTCGCGGGCCACGCATCCTGCTGCTGGATGAGCCCACCTTCGGGCTCGATGCGCGCGGCACGCTGCGCATGCTCGAGGAGCTGGAGCGGCTGCGCGCCAGCGGGACTGTGATCGTGATGGTGACCCACGATCACGAGATCGTCCAGCGCTGGGCGACGCGCGTCTGGCAGGTCGAAGCCGGGCGGGTGACGGAAGTCGCGCACGCACCCGCCTTGGCCTCTTCTATCCCGGGAGGTGAGCCGTTGCTATGCAAATAACGTTCACCTTTCGCGAAACGTGGCTGCATCGGGTTAATCCAGGTGTGAAGCTGGTTTTATCGATATTACTATTCATCGTGGTTGTTTTCACACATAATCTCAACATGATGTTGTTCCTGAGCATTGGCGCTTTGTTGCCACTAGCACTATTATCTGGACATCCGACGAAGAGATTGTTGCTATATGCGTCGCCATTTCTGTTGATTTTCGTGTCTTCCACAGCAGGGATGATGATGTTCGGTATCGGAGAGACCGAATGGTTTCATCTCGGGATCATTCGAATTACCGAGGAAAGCTTCTACCGCGGGATTCATCTTGGCTTACGCGGCGTCCAAGTTGCCTCCGTTGGCTTGCTGTTCAGCTTGACCACGCGGCCTGTCGCGTTGTTCTACGCAATGATGCAGCAATGGAAGGTCGCGCCGAAGTACGCATACAGCTTCCTGGCGGCGTTGCGCATGCTGCCAGTCATTCTGGAAGAGCTGCAGACGCTTCGCTATGCGCTCAAGGTTAGGGGCAAGCGTAAACAGCGGAATCCGCTGACATCGTGGTATACCACGATGCGAATGATTGCTATTCCGTTGCTGGCACAAAGCATTCGCCGTGCCCATCGGACGGCGGTGGCGATGGAAGCGAAGCGTTTTTCCTTGAGTCGTAAACGCACGTATTACTATGTATCTTCCTACTCCGTGTTAGATGTTTATTACACACTCTACTGGGGCGTGCTCATTGCCGTATCCTATTGGCTCGCGGTGACGTGGCCGCTTCTAAGCAGTGTCGATGTGCGTTGAAAAAAAGAGCAACCCAACTCCTGATACGGGATGGGTTGCTCTTTGGCTTATTCGCCCCATTTGAGCATGAGTGTGACTCGGCAGCATTGATTTCCGGTAATACGAGGACCAACAACGAATTGTATGGCACTGGGCGAGTAGCTCGTTTCGATGGTGGAATCACTACCGAATGTTTTAACAATACGATCGACTTCTTTTTGGTTGCCGCTTTGAGCATTCGTCATTAATTGCTGGGCGATTGCCGGGTCTGTGAGCTTTTTGACGACGATAGAGGCTTCCTTTAACAGATGCTCTGAGGTAACGACCGAGTTAGACAGCATTTTCGTATTAACAGGGGGAAAATTGCGGTCCCACGCCCAGTAAGGTGCGTAGTGGTAGGGATGAACGGGATACTGATGATAGTGAACTGGGGGATAGGTGTAAAAGGTTGGGTCGTTGTACATCGAGACCGACCCCTTTCTGTAAAATGATGAGCACTAGCAATATATGTGAGAGATGGGCTAGTGTGCCTCCACATACAAAAAAGCTCCCCAGGCGGGGAGCTCATGCACTCGTCGTTTAACTTATCTTGATGTTGTTAGTGTAACGTAGCTTGTCACTTTGACACCCGATGCTGAAACGGCAGTAAGTTCAAAAGATGTTACATTACCTGTTACCTTCACGGTACCATCTGGATCGACCGATACAGTGCCAACCGTAGAGCCGGCTTCCCCGCGGATATCATTCGTAATAAATAGAGTACCTAGAGCAAAGTTATAATTGCGAATGTCGAGATCCTCGTATTTGTTTCCATAATTATCTGTAGCCGTAAGATCCATGGCTGTGTATGCATTGAAATTTGCCTTGTACACGATGTCTGAAACATCCATAGGTTCAGTAATCGAAGTTTCCCCTGCTGTTAATGTCTTCACACTGACAGAAGTACTTTCAACAGTTACGCTGACATGCAGTTGTTTGGCTTCTCCATTCCCAATTTGCACAATAAGACTTACGTCTGTAGTTCCTGGTTTGTTCCCTAGCACATAGGCACGATGGTCGGAAGTGAGGCCTACTTTGGCAATGCTAGAATCTGTGGCGACAACAGACTGGACAATTCCTGGAATTGCGATTTCTTCACCAGAAGAAGAGGTTACTTTTATTTTGATTTCTTTTGCAAATTTACTTAGTGTAGGATCTTCAGCAATCGTTTTGGTGATAGTACCTGTAGCGGAGCTAGTCAAACCACTATCAATGACGCCAGCTAAGTGGTAATCCCCTACTACGGAAACATTGCCTGGGTTAGACGGTGTTACAACCGGTGGTTTCTGAGCGTTAAATGCCTCTTGAGCGCCGTACGAGCTAAGTACGAGATCTTCTCTAGTCGCGGCTTGATCGCCAGTTTTGCTAGTTGGATGAATACCAAGAGCAGTTGCTTGCTTAACCGCATCGGTGTACCAAGGTGAGCCCGTCATCGCAACGGTCTTTCCTAATCCTTTAAGAAGCACGGTATCTAACTGGGCTGCGGTAACTGATTCACCAGGCTGGAAGGTTGTAGCTGTCACGCCGTCAATCAGACCAGCTTTTTTAGCTGCTTCTATATAAGGGATCGCCCAACCGTTAGCCGCGTCGTCTGCATGAACATCCGTGAAGCTGGACACGTTAATCGAAAGATCAACCGGGATATTGTAAATTTTCGTAGCTACTTTAGCGAATTGAGCGCGCGTCATATTTTGTGAGATTCCGAAAGTTGTACCTGAGACTCCTTCGAAAATACCATCAGCGATCATACGATCGATTTTTGTTTTCAAAGCGGCGTTACTTCCAGCCAAATCTGTGAAATCAGCGCTAGTTTTAACGGCAGCGGAGGCAGGTTGAACAAGTGTTAGAGAAGCGAATAATGAAAAAGCCATGGCAGTCGTCGAGATTAATGTAAGTTTTTTGTTCAATGTCATATAGGATGGCCCCCTTGGCATGTTACGAGTATGGTATTCGTGATACTAGCATTTCTAGTTATCTAGTATTTCACGTGCTTGTCTTGTTGCTATAACTATAGCTTGCCTGATCATCCACGTCATTGTCAAATTTCTGGCAGTCTCGATAAGTGAGTGCTAATTTTATGCGGATGGAAGATTTCGATAGAAAAATAGTTCGCATCTATGATATACTCGCCATAACAGGAGATGATCAGATGAATGCGAAGGTTTCTTTTCAAACACTCCGCCGTCCCAAACTTGTGGATGATGTTGTGACACAGTTGCAGAAGAAAATTTCCGATGGCGAGCTGAAAGTAGGCGATAAGATTCCGACAGAGCCGGAATTAATGGAGCAGTTCGGTGTCGGCCGCTCCACCATTCGTGAGGCTGTTAGGGTTCTTGTGCATGCGGGGCTGCTGGAGAAGAAGCAGGGCTTCGGCACATTTCTAACGGGGCATTCTGATGCAGCGATGCAGGAACCGCTAGTTCACCGACTGCGTCGTGCCGAAATTTTGGAAGTCTACGAAGTCAGAAAAATGCTCGAGCTCGAAATATCTAGACTCGCTGCAGCACGCCGTGACGAAACCGATTTGGCGCAAATGAGTGAAGCCTTGGATGAACGGTTTCAGGCGCTGGAGCGAGGGGATACGAACGCTTATCTGGCTGCTGATATGGCTTTTCATCAGGCAGTCGCGGTCGCTAGCAAAAATACCATCGTTGTCGATCTATATCGCTCATTTTCGGCGGTGTTATTGGAGGCGCTGACGAATTTAGTAAAGGATGAGCTGGTTCATGATCACCATCATCTTTTTCATGTGAATTTGTTTGAAGCGATTCGAGATAAGGATGTTGCTGCTGCGGAAAATTGGACACTTCAGAATCTGGAGGGGACCGTTCAACAAGTCAAAAAGTTTCTTCAGCAGGAGTAGGATCAGAGTAGAACAGGAGTAAGAGTAGCAAGAAGATGGGAGCGGGAGTCGTTGTTGCCTTTCCCATGATTTTAAACGTCAGATGATATGATGATTAGGAGTGGTTTTTATGCAAACAGCAACAGGTACAGCGACTGTTACGAATTCAGCACAGACGCAAGCACGCACGGTTTATGCCATTTTATTTTCGATCAGCTTGGTCCATCTATTGAATGATGCGATTCAGTCGGTCATTCCCGCCATTTTCCCGATTCTGCATGACTCCTTGCAATTAAGCTTTACGCAGATCGGCTGGATCGCCTTCACGCTTAATGTGACAGCTTCCTTATTCCAACCCTTGATCGGATTGTATACAGACGCGAGGCCGAAGCCCTATTTACTGCCAATTGGCGTGATTTTCTCGCTATTTGGTATTGTCGTACTGGCCTACGCGGGAACGTTCTCGCATGTGATCATGGCGGTCATTCTCGTTGGATTGGGGTCTTCGGTGCTTCATCCCGAGTCTTCTAGGGTCGCCTTCCTAGCTGCGGGTCCTCGGAGAGGCCTGGCGCAGTCGATTTTCCAAACAGGCGGGAACATTGGTCAAGCGTTGGCACCTATTTTTACCGCACTTATTTTCGTGCCGTTAGGTCAGTTCGGAATTATTTGGTTTACGTTTGCGGCGGCAGCGGGGATCGTAGTTCAGATCTTTGTGGCAAAATGGTACCAAGGCGCGCTTGTCGCACGTTCCGCCATTCGTAAAACGGCTTCGGTGAAAAAGCCTTTGCCTAAAAAAACTGTCGCTTACGCGTTAGGAATTCTAATCATGCTCCTCTTTTCTAAGTTCGTTTATGTGGCGAGTATGACCGGATTCTACGCATTCTATTTGATGGACCATTTCGGTGTCACGACAGGAAAAGCACAGCTTATTATTTTCACTTTGCTGGCGGCTGGGGCCGTGGGTACATTTATGGGGGGCCCCTTGGCGGACCGATTTGGCAGACGAAATATGATCTGGTTCTCTATCTTGGGAACAGCGCCGTTCTCTTTGCTGCTTCCATTTGTAAGTTTGTTCTGGTCAGCGGTTCTATGTGCATGTATCGGATTCATTCTGTTGTCCGGCTTCTCTGTGATCGTAGTCTATGCGCAAGAGTTGCTGCCTGGTAAAGTGGGTACGGTATCAGGGCTATTCTTCGGCCTAGCGTTTGGCTTAGGCGGCATTGGTTCAGCTGTGCTCGGGACGTTGGCGGATGCGACAAGCATCGGCTTCGTGATTCGACTTTGTGCCTTCTTGCCATTGCTGGGACTGCTTGCAGCCTTTCTTCCTACGGATAAAAAACTAAACATGACGAGTTAGTCGAGGCACACATAGAAGATTGAAGAAAGACTCCGATGAGCTCAACATGCTCGTTTGGGTCTTTTTTTGTACGTTTTATTGGGAAGGGAATTGGGCGGAGCAATGAGCAATCTCCCACAGGTGCTGCATCTATGCGAGTTGTAGTGGCTGAAGGGATTGGCGCGACGAGTGGTCTCCTTATTAACTGGAAAAAGTACAGCTAATATCACACTTCACGGGTAAAAATCATGATTAGATGGAAAAATGCACTTAGAATTAAAAGTGGACGTCTCTTAGTGTAGGAGTAATAATAATCTTAACTATGAACTAAGAGGTGTCTATCCATGAGCGAATCAAGACAACGATATAATGAAAATTTTAAACGTGAAGCTGTAAAATATGTGCAAGAACAGACTAAATCCCTAGAGCATATCGCGGATGAGTTGAATATCAATCCTGGTACCCTTCGTAACTGGTTGGGGAAATATCGGGAGTTTGATCATGAACCTGTGAACAAAG
>NZ_JABMKY010000032.1 GCF_013204845.1 Paenibacillus qinlingensis | reverse complement strand
TTTTACAACAGGACAAGGTCGAATAGCACAATTGGTTACATGTCACCTGAGCAATTTGAGCAGCTATACTACCAGCAAGTTGCATAACTTAGTGACGTCCACTTTCTTGACAGAAGAGCAAAAGGGTAGTTATTTTCGGAATATCTGTCAGTTTTGCTGGAAACGGACGGAATTACCTACATGTTATCCAGCTATTTAACTAAATCGGGGAAATCGTGCTGATTTAACTGTGCTTTTTCCATCTATCCTCGGGGAGAGTTCAAACATTAGCTACTTGGCCACCACCAATATCCCTATCTTGCAACTGTCATTCGCACAAGCTAGTTAGGTTATTGATTCATCATGCCGATGATTCAAACGGAGGCATATCAGAAATTGAAAATAACCATGGGAACATGTACATTAGACTTAGATATGAAATGAAATGGGAGTGAGAGCATGGATGTGAAAGAAGCAATCCGTCAGCGGCGCAGCATTGGGAAGCTTAAGCAGGATCCCATCGAGCACGCGCTGATCGAAGAGATATTAGAAGCTGCTGTCTGGGCACCGAATCATGCGAATACGGAGCCTTGGCGGTTCTGGGTGATGACGGGTGAAGGCAGAAAGCTGTTGGGACGCGGGTATGCCGAAGTTGCCATTACGGAAGCGAAGGCAGGTGCAGATGCGGCACTGTCGGAGGAAGAAGAAGAGCAGCTGCGCAGCAGCAACGAGAAAAAAGCTTTCCGAGCTCCGCTCGTGATTGCTGTAGCTGTCTCCCCGGCTGAGAAGCCCGTCGTACCCGTAATTGAAGAATACGCGGCTGTTCATTGCGCCATACAGAATATGATGCTAGCTGCGCATGCCTTGGGCTTGGGCACCATCTGGCGTACTGGTGATCCCACGTATCATCCGAAAATGCAAGAGAACTTCGGCCTCTCAGGCAAAGAAGAAATGGTCGGTTTTATTTACATTGGTTATCCGGAAGTTATACCAACGAAAGCAGCGCGTGTCCCTTTTGCCTTAAAAACGCAATGGATAACGGAGTAACTACTCCGGGGCAACACGCTCATGGAAGGGAAGTGTGACTGTGAATACAGAGCCTTCCCCTAACTGACTGCTCACTTCGATGGTCCCTTTATGGGCCAATATCAATTGTTTGGCGATAGCGAGACCAAGTCCCATACCGCCGCTGTTACGGGCACGAGCTTCATCCATCCGGTAGAAACGCTCGAACAAGAAGGGTAAATGTGCCCCATCAATGCCCATGCCTGTATCGCGAACGGAGAGACGAAGGTGTTGGTCGTCATGCTTCTCTATCCAAACTTCCACTCGGCCGCCCTCGGTGGTATACCGAATAGCATTGGTCAGCAGATTATAGAACACTTGGGTTATGCGATGAGCATCGACCCACAGAACCGTATTTTCAGCAGCACAATGAAGGGAGAGTTTCACATCCTTACGCTGTGCATCCGGTGCGAAATGTTCCACGATGCGCCCAAGAAGGCTAAGCATATCAACAGGCTTCCGCTCCAGCGGAAGCTTTTTGGCTTCTGCCAGCGACAGCTGATGGAGATCATCAACGAGCCGCGTTAGCCGTATCAGCTCGTCCTGTAGCGGCAGCAGCACCTCTGGTGCAAGAGGCTTCGCCTCCTGCTGGAGCAGTTCGAGTTTGCCGCTGATGATGGTCAGCGGTGTGCGCAGCTCATGTGCCACATCAGCGGCCATGTTACGGCGCAGTGATTCTGCTTGGTCCAGTTGGGCCGACATCACATTAAAGGCTTCAGCTACCTTGCCATACTCATCCTGGCTGGTCACAGGCGCTTGAATGCCGTACTCCCCTTTGCCCAATCGATCCAGCACAGGAATGAGCGCTCGAAGAGGAGCAGTCAGCCTTCGAGCGAGCCAATAGATCAGAAATAGGGAAACTAACACGAAGACGAATGTTCCGATCATGAGGAGAAAACGGGTTGAGCTGAGAACGCCGATGCGCAGCTGAGAGATGACTTCCGCGCCTGCATCATGGTAAATCAGCGTAGCAATCCGCCTCTCGCCTAACATGAGGTTACTTCGAATACCGAATGTCTGAACCTTTTTGGAAGGAGTATCTCCACTCGTTAACAGAACACGGGAATCCGAAGCCAAAAGGATCACACTAGCCTCCTTTACGCCTAAGATTTTCGGAGGGTGAGCCGTCCAATAGGCTTCAATTCCTGTCCACGCGTCTCCGTTCGTTTGATAATACTGCGCAAGAGACTGTGAGATTTCGCCTATTTCATCCTTCCGTGAGGCTTCAACCATTACCTGCAGCACATCCCTCATCAAGAACTGCGTGACCACTGCAAAGATGATGCCCATCCCTACAATAAAGGCAATCATCATGATAAAAAGCTTACGCCGGACACTCATAGCCGATCACCGAAGCGATACCCAAACCCATATACGGTTTGCACAAAAAGAGGGGCAGACGGATTGTCCTCTATTTTCTTCCTCAGATGACTAATATGCGCATCTACCGTACGTTCATCGTTTAGAAAATCATCCTCCAACGCGCTTTGCAGCAATTGAAGTCGACTGTAAACGATCCCAGGTCTTGCGGCTAGTGTAAGAAGCAGCTTAAATTCTGTTGGGGTGAGCGAGATGTCTTGACCCCGTTTGCGCACGAGGCATTTCGCTTCATGAATCGTCAGATCGCCACGCTGAAGCTCCTCGGTGTCGCCCTCATCATGGACAGCGAGCCTTCTCAGAACGGAGCGAATACGGGCTGCCAGCTCCCGCAGCGAAAATGGCTTCGTTAAATAATCATCGGCGCCGACCTCAAGTCCCACAATTTTGTCCGTCTCATCCGTTCGCGCCGTCACCATGATAATCCCAATGTGGCTGGATCCGCTGCGCAAACGTCGACAGACCTCGATTCCGCTCATTTCCGGCAGCATCCAATCTAGCACCACGAGTGCAGGTTTATGTTCGCCAGCAAGTGCTAAAGCTTGTGCTCCTGTTGTAGCTGTAACAATATGAAAGCCTTCCTGATGCAGGTAGGGCTCCATGAATTCAAGCACCTGCCGCTCATCATCGACGAGTAAAAGCGTGTGAGTCATGCCAATAATCCTCATTTCCGTAACGAATTATGCTTAGTATACCTTTACTCTACCTGCTTGTGGGGACATTCATCCAAATCGCAATGGATCTTCACAAGTTCGCAACATGATGCAAGTATAATGCTCCTTAGTTAACCACTTAGGGAGGATTATTGATGACAAAATTAAGTCCAATCGGCATGAAATGGTTAAAAATTGTGCATATCTCACTTGTAGCGCTGTTCTTTGGCGGCATAATGAGTTCATTAGCTTTAAATATGGGCATTAGTCTTGCTACTTATGATGATACATTGGCCACTTACAAAAGAATTGTGATCATCAGCGACAGCATTATTCGAACCGGGGCGGTAGGTACGCTGCTTGTGGGCTTTTTGTACGGGCTGCTGACCAGTTGGGGATTCTTCAAGCACCGGTGGGTCACTGTGAAATGGATTCTTTTTGTCGGACAGACCATCATTGGCATATTCGTTGTGGATAAGTTGATGCTGGCCAATATGACCCTCTTAGAGACAGAGAAAGCACTGGCACTGACCAACCCAGAATTTCTGCATAACCAGACGTTGCGTCAATATGCTATCTATTTTCAAGTCGCTGTCACGGTGTTTATTATTTGTGTTTCGGTGATTCGGCCATGGAAAAAGAAAAAGCAGGCGGTTGCAGGCTAATTGAAGTTGATTATCAACTTTAATTCCGTCTGTTGTTATACAAAAAAACTCGCCCCCACGAGAGGAGCGAGTCTATTCTAGTTCTTTAGCGCAACCGCGATCCTTGCGGCGGTCTGCGCATTGTGATAAACGAGCGCGATGTTCGTCTCCAGGCTGCGGCCCTCCGTCAGCTGCTTAATCCGCGCTAGCAAGAAAGGCGTGACCTTCTTCCCGGTCACATTTTGCTCTTTGGCCTCATTCAGCGCCTGCTGGATGACGGCCTCGATTTGGGCATGGTCCATAGCAGATTCCGCTGGGACCGGGTTAGCGATGACGGCGCCGCCGCTAAGGCCGAGCTCCCACTTCGTGCGGAGCATGGCGGCCACGTCAGCCGCCTCATCGAGGCGGAAGTCTACGCCATAGCCGCTCTCGCGGGCGTAGAAGGACGGGAACTCGCTCGTTTGGTAACCAACCACGGGCACGCCGTGTGTTTCCAAGTACTCGAGCGTACGTCCGATGTCGAGGATCGATTTCACGCCAGCGCAAACGACAGCGACGTTGGTTGCCGCGAGCTCCGTCAAATCAGCGGAGATGTCCATGGAGGATTCTCCCTCGCGGTGGACACCGCCAATACCGCCGGTAGCGAACACTTCGATGCCAGCAAGGGCAGCGCCGATCATCGTTGCAGATACCGTGGTTGCACCGATTTTGCCCGAGGAAAGGATGTACGGGAAGTCGCGGCGGCTCACTTTTTCCACATGGCCATTCGTTGCAAAAGCTTCGAGCTCCTGCTCGTTTAAGCCAATCTTAATTTTACCGTCCATAATGCCGATGGTTGCTGGAACAGCGCCATTATCGCGGATAATTTGCTCCACTTTTTTCGCCATTTCAATGTTTTGCGGGTAGGGCATGCCGTGAGAAATAATGGTCGTTTCCAACGCCACGATTGGTTTATTGTTCGCGAGAGCTTCCTTCACTTCATCGGTAAAAGTTAAATATGAGTTAGATAACATGGGTTTAGTCTCCTTTGGTCATGGTGTTCATCGTAAGTTGTAGGCGTTCCTCGTTCAGCTCGCTGGACGTGGATTGACTAGTTTGAAGCGTTATGTGAGCAGCAGCAAGACCGAATTCGCAAGATTTCATATAGGATTTTTGATGGCTAACTCCGTAGACAATACCCGCTAAGAAGGCGTCGCCTGCGCCTGTAACCTCAACAACCTGGGTAGGAATGGAGGGAAAGAAATGTTCCCCTTCTTCTCCCGCATAGTAGACCCCTTGGCTCCCAAGTGTAATGAAAACATGCTTCACACCGCGATCTCGAATGGTTTGAGCAATTTTGCCATGATCAGGCTCTACATAAAATATATCAATGACATCCTGATCCATGGTTAAGGGAGTTTGTGCGAGTTGAACAGCTTCTTCTAAATTCGGGAAAATAGCCGTTACACCAGAAAGGTCTGTCGGAAGCTTCTTCGATTTCTCCGAAGATACAGGATCAATGAAGAGGGGGATATTCTCCTCCTGGCAGCGACGAATCAGCTCCTCCAAGGTGTCGGTAGGTAGATTGGTATCTGCAATCACAAGTTTGGCAGCGGCAATATGGGACCATTTATCGCGAAGCATCGCGGGTGACAATTTATCGTAGATGTCCATATTGGCAAAAGCGAGAAACATCTCCCCTGAAGTATCCAGGAGCGCGGTGTAGGACCCCGTATTCTCGCCATTCAGCACGATGGCTTGGCTGACATCAACACCACGGCGCTTTGTTTCCTCCAGCACCCACTGGCCTGCTTTGTCGTCGCCAACCACAGTAAGGAGTGCGGTTTGACAAGCCAATCCAGCTAAAGCTTCAGCGATATTGCGAGCAACGCCGCCACAAGATTCGGTTACCGTTACAGGGTTTGAGGAAGCTAGGCGGATCGCATGCTTGCTTGTGGCTTTGCTGTCGAGATTGGCTCCGCCGATGCAATAAATCATATGTTCATCCGAGGTGACATACGCTCTGCCGCGAATCGTCCCCTTTTTGGTCAAAGAGGCAATATAACCAGCCACAGCGGAGCGGGAGATCCCGATAATACCGGCCATTTCATGCTGGGAAATGAATGGATTTTGACGGATAAGCGCTAGGATTTGCTGTTCGCGATCCATGCAAAGCAACCCTCCTTCGTCGTTCTCCCCTTATTCTAACGCACCTCAAAACAAAAGTCTATCATATAAACAAATGTTTATAGTTGCATACCAAAAAGCCCGTTCCCGAATCAGGAACTAGGCTTCATTAGTGGCTATGCATGCTAAGCAAGCAGCTATTCCGAATACGAAGAGTTGGAGCGTGACCCCAGTCCGAGCAATCCAAGTAACCCCAATAAACCGAGATAACTGTACCAAGGTTTCGTTTTATCTTTTGGCTTAGCAGCGACAGATTGTGCTTTAAGGGTGGAACTATTCAGGGTTGTTGGTGGGGTAATACCATAAGCGGCAGCGTAGCCATTCAAGTTCGTCATTGGGAGTAAACGAGTGTCTGCCCCTGGCATGCCAAAGGGATTGGTTTGATACATCGTGGCAGAGCCACTCTTTACATGCTGTAAATTGTCGCTCTCTGTCACATGCGTATTGTGATCGTGGGCGTGCAACCGATATTGATGTTCACCGAGCAGAAGCGAAAAAGTAAGGAAAGAAATCGAAGCTAATTTGACAGAGCGGGTAACCATTATCCATACCTCCAGGTATTTAGTAGATAGGGGTCATTCAGTGTAGGTAAGCATATATTCCCCTGCGAATGAGAAGTTATACATGAGAATCAAGGAGGTAATGGAGGCACTTGTCGTGTAGAACAAAAAAGAACCGTTTCCTCCTAGATAGCTAGGAAGACAACGGTTCTGGCATAGTTTTATTTTACTTCGTGATGGTCACTTGAACCGTCGTTCTCATATTGCCATAAGTAATGGAAATACGTGCGGTTCCTTTACCAGTTGCTTTAATAACGCCATCCTTAACGTCTGCGTTCATGATGTTGGATGTTGTCCATAATGCTGGTTTGGTAACATCATCCTCAGATCCATCCGAATAGGTTGCTATAGCTTCGACTTTGGCGGTTTCGCCTTCCTTCAGCGTAAGCTTAACGATGTTGGTTTTCAAATATTTCAAGGTATCGATTTCAACAGGAATAGAGACCGTTTTACCACCGAAGGATCCCGTGATGGTTGTTTTTCCTGAAGCAGTCGCTGTGAAAAGACCTTTTTCAACCGTACCTAGCTTATAAGAAGAAACTTTCCAAGTTGCGCTATCCGTGACGTCTTTCGTTGAGCCATCGGACAATGTTGCGGTTAATTTTAGTTGCGTTTCAGATCCGCTTTTCGTTACAAAAAAAGATTTATTCGCTGTTAAGCTATCAATCACACCGATTTCAACGGGTACAGAGACTGATTTTCCACCATAAGTTGCCGTAATGGTTGCTTTACCGCGGGCAACAGGTGTAACAAGACCCTTAGATACGGTAGCAATGCTTGTATTGCTGGACTTCCATTCTACATCGGTCGTTACTAAAACATCTTCGCCGTCGTCATCTGTTGCTGTAATTTTAATCAATCTCGTTTCATTTAAATCAAAAACCAAGCTAGCTACATTGGATTTTAACTCATTAGCCATATCCACTTTTACTGGAATCGTAACTGTTTTGTTGTCCAGTTGAGCGGTAATTGTAGTTTCACCGGACGCGATGGCTTTTACGACACCCTTGTCAACAGTAGCGGCTTTAACATTACTGCTTGTCCAAATGACATCAGCGGTTACCGTTTTCTTGGTATCATCGGTATACATTGCTTCTGCAGTAAGGGTTGCTGTTTCGGCCTTCTTCATCGTTAATTTCTCTTGGTTAATCGTAAGAGTCTTCAATTCGCCTACCGAAACTTGTACAGTTGCTTTACGCGTACCGTATTCAGCAGTCACCGTAGCAGCCCCGTTAGCAATACCCGTAATGATACCGTCACGAACCTCAACAACATCTTGGTTACTTGATGTCCATTTAGTTTTGTCATTCAGATCGTCATCCGTGCGGCCTTTGAAATTCGCAGTAACTGTGACAGTAGTAGAATCTCCGACTTGCATATTTACTGTTTTCTTGTCTAATGTGATGGTGTTAGGGATGTCAACTTCAACTCGAGTTGTCGTCGTTTTGCCGCCATAGGTAGCCGTTACATTCGCAACACCAGCTTTATACGGTTTGATAAGTCCATTCGTTACCGTAGCGATTTCTTCATTATCTACACTCCATACGGCTCTATCTTTTACGAGATTATCTGTTGTGCCATCGGCATAGGTTGCAAATAACTCAACTTGCTGAGTTTCATCTGTTTTCAAGACAACGAGCTCGCTGCTCACGACCAAACGACGTGGAACCTCAACGTCAACTTTCGCTGTGACTGTTTTGTCGCCATACTTCGCAGAGATCGTTGCTTCGCCAATTGCGTTCCCGATGAGCTTGCCTTTGGTTACAGAAACGATACTCTCATCGCTGGAAGTCCATTCTGCACGTTCCGAAATATCCGTAGGCGTAGTGCTTGTTGGATAGGTAGCGTTAAGCTTTAACGTGCCTGTCCCATTTTTCTTTAACAAAATACTTTGTTTATCTAACTCAAGTTTCACCGTGCTATCCACATCAACCGTAATTGTCGTTGATTTGGTACCATAGGTTGCAGTTAAAGTCGCTTTACCAACACTGTATCCGGTAATTGTTCCTTTAAGGGCATCTGCTACCTCTGGCTTGTCGGATGTCCATACCGCTTTCGCAGCTACGTTATCTTTCGTGCCATCCGGGTATGTCGCCGTTAATTCAAGCACGGAAGTCCCCTTAAGAAGTAAGGAAACATTGGATTTCTCTGCATCAAGACGACGTACAACCTCGACATCGACATCCAAAACGATCGATTGATTCATATGAGTTACCGTGATGGTCGTGCTTCCCGGGTTTTGTCCTTTAACTAGACCATTCGTCACCGTAGCGACAGAGCTGGATGCGACTGTGTAGTCTGCTTTACTTGTTACATCTGCAGAAGTACCGTCGTCATAATAAGCTGTTATCAGCACTTGGCTCGTTCCATTGAGACGAAGATCAATGGCTTGCTTGTCGGTGGTTAACGATTTAACTTTTTTCGTAACCGTTACGTTAACGATAACAGTCTCTCCAAGATAGGTGGCCGTAATGACGGCTTTACCTTCTTTTTTGGCTGTCACGACACCCGCGTAGACAGTTGCTACATCGGTCGTGCCGGAGTTCCAATCGGTTTTGACCGTTGCATTCTCCGTGGAGCCACTTGTGAAAACGGCCGTTGCTGTCAGATTAGCTGTATCGCCAACCTGCAAGTTAAGTTCATTTTTGTTCAGAACTAATTTGGAAATGTCATTCGCGGCGAAAGCACTTCCGGTGAAAATAGCCTGACTTGCAAGAACGAAAATGACGACTAGGGACAACCACTTACTTTGAGAAAACCATTTCATGCTTCATTTCCCTCCATTAAAGCTGTTGCTAGAATCTGCTTGCTGAAAATAGATATCTATTTTATCGGCATTTCATCGCGAAAAATGAAGGGAAATGATGATTTAATTTGTTGAGATTTTGTTGATTATGTCGAAAAAGAGAACCCCACCATCTACACGCGCTTGCGGGGAGGGTGCTCAACGCGTTAACCGCGTTTCACAATTTTGAAATTATCTTGGAGCAGCAGCCAGTTCTGCGGGAACTTGAGTCCAAGCTTCCAATAACTAATGCCGCGAAGTCCGAGCTCTTCGATCAAACGGAACTTAGCTTGAATAGAGCGAGCATCCTCGAACCAGACGGTATGCTCCTTTCCCGCGTCATCCCAATAGTTAAAATGTGGCGCTTGCGCGGTGTAGTCATATAAAATTTGCGCGTTATACTTGCGGGCCAGATCAATAGCTGCCTGCGGTGAAATCGCTTTGGCGTAGGCGCCGCCTTGGACAAAGGGCAACGTCCAGTCGTAGCCGTACAAATTTTGACCCATCATGATTTTGGAAGAGGGCATTTCACTGCGTGCGTACTCCAACACTTTGCGAACAGGTCCAATCGGGGAAACGGCCATAGGTGGCCCGCCACTGTAGCCCCATTCGTAAGTCATGATGATGACAAAATCCACAATTTGGCCATGGGCTTTATAATCATGAGCTTCGTACCAAGCACCAGCTTGTGTTGCACTTGTTTTGGGTGCGAGTGCCGTGGATACGAGATAGCCTTTCTGATGGAAGCGATCTACCGCTTTGCGAAGGAACTTGTTATACGCCTCGCGGTCCGCAGGGAGAAGATGTTCAATGTCAAAATGAATATCTTTAAATCCAAGCTTATCCGCTGTCGTCTCGATAGTATCGAGCAAACGATTTTGAACAGCTTCGTCCGTTAGGATCACATGCCCCAGTTCTGCGCTGAATTGATCATTCTCGAGGTTGGTGACCACCATCATGAGGGTGACGCCATGCTGCTGAGCGATTTCTCGCAAATCGTTAAGTGGAGGATTAACCAAGGTTCCATCTCGGTTAATGCGGAAGCTGAAGGGAGCTAAGTAGGTCAAATGAGGTGCGGATTCGCGGGCAGCTTGAACGAGAACAGGTGACACATCCGTCCCTCTAGGTTCAATATAGGCATTAACTTCGGCTTGTCTGCGTGGGGCAGGGGGGATATATAATCGATAACCGCTGGGCAATGGTTGATATAGCGTAAGTCCGTTAGTAGATGCGAGCACATCTAGGTCAATGCCGAGCTTTTGTGCGATTCGGTAGAGGCCCTCACCAGGCTGTACCCAATAGTAGGAGCCAACAATCGGAATGACTAATGCCTGTCCGATGACTAACGATTGAGAGGGAGTTAACTCATTCGCCTCTGCGACCTCCTCGACCGACATGCCGTAGGCTTGCGAAATACGATACAACGTTTGCCCCTTTTGGACAACGTGAATTTGCATAAGTTATGCCTCCTTAAAAAAATGACCGAGCCGCCCTACATGGTAGTCTCAGTGGCTGAAACTCGCTAAAGCGCAATTGAGACACCCAAGGTGGGAGGCTCAGGAAATGGGGAGTCGGAAATGACTGTATCCGAGCCTGCTTTTCGATAAAACTAACCTCTTAACCGTGATCGCTCATCCCTGGAATGACCTCGTCAAAGGTTTTCTCATATGTTATTCCGCTGATAGGCGTTAGGTGAATGTCTTGGGGGAAACTTAGGGGAAAAAGATAAAGAGCTCGCCTCTGGAGCCCCTAGGTAGGGGCAATGTTGTCAGGTTGGGTAATCGGGTGGCATTTCGGCAGATGAGATATTGCTGGCGCGGGCGGGATGCCGAGGACTTGGGGGAGCGAGAGGTTTGTAGGCGTGAAGACAGCGTGGGTTAGCGGCAGGGAGTGGTGGGATTGCTCATTTTCTTTAAGCCCTCACCGCGTGCGCCTCTCGGCCACACGTCGGCTGTGAAACTTCCTCTCCCCTTACTCAAAAATGCAAAAATACAACCTTTTCTACTCATTTATGGTCGAATGGACTAAATGCGTGCAAATAGGCAACCTTTTTTACGTATTTCAGGATAATCTCCTGAGATCACTCTAAATTGATGCCTATTTGCATCAATTTCAAAAGATGGGGGAGGAATCCATTCGGAAAGTGCTTTTTTGCATTTTTGACAGGGGAGGGGATTAATTACATTACTCGACTTTTCCCACATTCTTTTTAGCGTGACAACTATTCAATTAATCTCAATACACACATAATCTCACATTACGCAGCTAACACAGATAACAGAGATAACACAGATAACACGGATAGCACAGATAGCACAGATAACACAGATAACACAGATAGCACGGATAGTACAGATAACACTGATAGCACAGATAGCACAGATAGCACGGATAGCGCAGATAGCGCAGATAGCACAGATACCATTGATAGCACAGATAACACCGCATTACACATAACCCCACACCACATTACAGCCCTAATTACTCACTTCTCATAATGGGGGAGAGTCGGGGAGGGGGCGGGTAGGGAGAGATGGATGTAAGACGAATGATGACAGATGAAAGAAGAATGCAGCAGACGGATGAAGGACAAATGATGACGAATAAAAGACGGATGTAGCAGACGAATGAAAAACGAATGACGACGGATGAGGCGGCGAGCTTGGTTACAGCCCTTGCTGCCGTAGCAACTGGGCTGTCAGCTCGGGATGCGAGATCGGGAAATGGTGCGCTGCCTCGATCTCCAACGTATGGGCGGAGCGAAGCTCCTCCGCCCAAGGCATAGCGCGATCCTGTGTGCCCCACAGGATCGAAGCCTCCCGCAGCAGCTTCGCCTGCTGCTGCGGAGGGAATGCCTCTGCGCGTGTCAGCGCAGAGAGGGTCTCGGCAGTCGTCTTCCGCACACGCGGCGACTGCAGTTCTTGCAGGACATAAGTGACATACGAAGCCGGTATGTCACTTATGTCCACGAAGCAGCGCTGCGCCAGCAGCTGCTTCCGCAGGTTTTTCTCGCGCAGTCGGCGCAGCGCGAGCTGGTTGAGACGCGCGCTGCGGTACATGCGCGCGGCTGGTTGCAGGGCAGGCTGCAGCAGATGCAGCCTGTGGATCCGCTCCGGCACGCGAGCGTAGGCGTGGGCGGCCAGGAGGCCGCCCAGCGAGTGGCCCACGAGCGTGACCGGGCTGTCGAAGGCGCGAATCGCCTCGACGAGCGCAGCGATATGGCCCTCCATCACGTCGGCAGCGTGATGGTAGGGCGAGCGCCCGAAGCCTGGCAGATCGACCAGGCAGACGTCGTGCTCTGGGAACTGCGCAGCCAGAGGGAGCAGGCAATCCGCTCCGCTTAGTGTGCCGTGCACGAAGAGGAGGGTGTTTTTATGCTGCGCCAGTGGATGTCCTTCCAACCGAAGTTCAGCGTTGCTCCTAATCAACCCCTCATTCTTCGTAAGCTGTCCGGTACCACTTCGACTTCGCTCCAAACTAGCCAATGGCCCTCGTTTCCCTCTCACAAACCCTTCCGCAGGCATATGACCATGTACGAGCTGAAAATCAAGATCTGCCATCGTAGAAGGCAGCATTTCTTCCTGGACCTTGTTCGCGAGTTTATGTTTGTTCAGCAAGCTATCTTTCGGTGCAATCGGAAAAGACGTTTTCTTTTTCACGATGAATTCAAGGGACTCCTTGGGGATACCTAACTTTTGTCCTAACCGTGTACCCAAAAACTTACTCAGCCACGTTGGAGAAATGGATCCATGAGGCTTACTGACACGCAGTTCTTTGGCAATCAGGGCAACTAACTCCTGCATGGAAAGACCTTCCTTGGGATCATCCAGCAAATAGTAAGTTTGCGTAGGTGGCGGTGTAGCTTCTTTGGTTAATAAATTGACGAAGGAGGCGACATGATCCACATGGACAAGAGGCAACCAATGTGTAGAACCGCCGGGTACGATGGACATCAAGCCGCGGGCGGTAGCTCGGACAAGAATGCCGAGACCGCCGGTTTGAGTCGTTTCTCCATGCAGCGAGCTGCCGATGACCACGCTGGGATGAACGATGGAAAGAGGGAATCCCAGTTCCTGAGCGCCTTCTCGGATGCGCAAATCCCCGAGGCATTTCATCAGCTCATACGGTGGACCTTGTTCCAATTGTGCGATGATGGGAGCGGGATTGTGGATGTTTTCGTCCGTCCAGGGGCTTTTGAACCCGACAACATGGATAAAATGCTGTAATCCCCCACGCAGTTGAATGTCCGCAGCCAATCGAAGCATTTCCTCTGCAGCCTGCAGGAAAACCACGCGTGCCTCCGCTTCGCTGATCCGAATATCCATTGGCCCGCCCGCATGGATAATGACTTCTGCGGTCAGAACCTTCTCCCTGTCCGAGTGACTCAAGCCAAGACCAGGCTTACCCAAATCGCCAATGACAGGGCGGATGCGACTTAGGATTGTATCAGCACTGTCTGACCAACCTAACCCCTTACAAATTTGTTCCCAACGCGAACTAGACCGCACGAGCACAGACACCGTGTGATTCCCTTGCGAAAGCTGTGCTAACGTGTGGGTTCCAATAAATCCTGTGCCACCAGTCATAAAAATATGTGCCAAATGAATAACCTCCATTTTTTTGTAGTACTAATCAGTACTAAATATGAGTAAAAAAATTACTTTAGCAATTGGGCTAAAGTAGCAAGTGTTTGACCCAGCAAAGCTGGATCTTGATTCGCATGCTGTAGAAAAAGAGCACCTTCGAGTGATGAAACGATGAGCCCCGCCACAGCTTTTGTAGAAAGAGAAGGAGAGAACTCTCCTTTGCGTACGCCTTCGAGAAGCAGATCTTCCACCAGCCGCATTTGATCCTGAAAAAACAATCCAACTTTCCGTCTAAGTTCGTCCGCTTCTTGCGGCATCTGGGTATACAGCGTGAGGAAGGGACAGCCGGCTAAGAAACGAGTTTCAGGGCCTGCCATACCTTGAAGGAACAGATCAAAGCGCTCCTGTACAGGTAAGTCTGAACGAGCTGCGATCTCTTGCATCTGCTGTGTATAAGCCCCGATAAGCTGATCGAGAATCGCTGTTAAGAGCTCTTCCTTACTTTTGAAATAATAGTAAATATTCGTCTTAGACACCTTGCTGATGACCACGATTTCATCCATACTCGTCGCCAAATAGCCTTGAGTCAGAAAGAGATTTCTAGCGGTCAGAAGTACAACATCACGATTGGTTATTTTTTTTGTCTTTGTCATGAATAGTACTATACAGTACTAAAAAGATAATGTCAAATTGTTCCATGTCATGCAGGTGGGAGAGGAGTTATTAGAATGTGTGTGAAAAAGAATTTTAGGTTTAGTCTTAGGAGTAGGTACTATTCAAAAATAGTACTATTTGGAAAAGGTGCAGCACCATATACTGAGTATCAAGAGCAAGTCATTCATAACGTTGCTTGGCAACGATAGGGGGATTTTAAGATGATGAATCAGCGGAAACGGAATACAACGGCGTTTACTTTTATGGCATGGGCATCCTTTATTGGAGCTTTTGTAGCAATGTTTATTGGGATATATACACTTGAAGAATCGCTTAGCGTGAAGGGGTATTTCGCGGTGTGTGCACTGTTTCTCACCATGTCGGCGTTCGTGCTGCAGAAGGTCATTCGTGATAATTTGGAGGATGGGTACGAATCACGGAAACGGAATACATCGGCTTTTACCTTCTTGGCGTGGAGCTCATTTGCCTTAGCTTTGTTGGGGATGTTCATCGGGATCATTAATCTGGAACAGCTGCTTTCAGTTAAAGGGTACTACGCCGTTACGGCTTTGTTCCTGACCATGTCCTCGTTTGTTCTGCAAAAAACAGTGCGTGATAATAACGATGACGATGCGTTAACTCCTGTGCAGCACGTACATGCAACTGAATTTAAGGTGGAAGATTAGTCGATCGAATAAGGTTAGCCGCGACCCGATGGATGAGACCGAAGCTGCGATCCAAGATAAGAAATCCCGATCTAGCCTGAGGGCGAAAGAGGGGTTTTTTGCTTAGCGTCCTAAGGATAGGAGATCTAAACCTCCGATGCTTCGCTTGGATGACAGTACGCCTAGTGGACACTTACCTGTAAAAACTACAGCTATTCTTCTCATATTGGGCTAAATCAGAAGAATAGCTGGAAAATCTACAGCTAAATTTGCCAGTATCGTTGATTTCGATCGAATCTGCTGATTTTTAACTACACAATTTCCAGTTATTTTAATTAAATTGATATATATGGCGAAAGTAACAACATACAATCCAGCTAATCCACTTAGCCTTGTTGTACAAGTTGTCCCAGTGGACATAGACCTGCAAAAAATCCCGCCCCAGCCCAAAGGCTGAAGCGGGATTGTTATTCTAGAACCATTAAGCGTTAAGCAAATATTGATTCACAGTTGCCTTGATCAATTCCAAACGGCCGGATTGGTTCACAATCGGAGCGTTGTTCTCAAGCGCATAAGCTTCAAGAGACTTGAAGTCTGCTTTGCCAGACACGATGTCTGCGCCGATGCCGGACTTGAAGGAACCGTAACGCGTATCAAGGATGTTGTCGAATACTTTATCTTCAATTAACTTAGCAGCAACTTGCAAGCCGCGAGCGAATGCGTCCATACCTGCGATGTGTGCATATACAACGTCGATAGCTTCGAAAGAAGTACGGCGAACCTTCGCATCGAAGTTCACGCCGCCGCTGCCGATTCCGCCTTCGTTCAAGAGGATTTCGTACATCGCCATTGTTGTGGAATACAAGTCAGTAGGGAACTCATCTGTATCCCAGCCTAGCAACAAGTCACCTTGGTTCGCATCAATGGAGCCAAGAATGCCGTTAACGCGGGCTACACGAAGCTCGTGCTCGAACGTGTGACCAGCAAGCGTTGCATGGTTAGCTTCAAGGTTTAATTTGAAGTAAGGAAGCAGGTCGTATTTTTGCAAGAATGAAAGTGTAGTCGCTGCATCGAAATCGTATTGGTGCTTGGAAGGCTCTTTCGGTTTAGGCTCGATCAAAAATTGACCTGTGTAGCCGATTTCTTTGGCATAAGCCACAGCCATGTGCAGGAAGCGAGCAAGGTTGTCGAGCTCAAGACCAAGATCCGTGTTCAAAAGCGTTTCGTAACCTTCACGCCCGCCCCAGAACACGTAGTTCTCAGAGCCAAGCTCTTTCGCGTGGTCCAGAGCTTTCTTCACTTGTGCTGCTGCATAAGCGAAAACTTCTGCATTATTGGAAGTTGCAGCCCCGTGAACGAAGCGCGGGTTTGTAAACATGTTAGCTGTGTTCCAAAGCAACTTTTTGCCTGTGGAAGCCATTTTATCTTTGATCAAACCAACGACTTCGTCGAGGATTGCGTTGGTTTCTTGCAGGGTCGCGCCTTCATATGCGATGTCCCGGTCATGGAATGCGAAGTAGTCGACATCCAAAATATGCAGGAGCTCAAAACAAGCTTCAACGCGAGCGTTTAACAGTTCCATACCCTCGAATTTGTCCCATGCACGGACGTTCGTGCCCGCACCGAATGGATCGGAGCCATTAGCGGAGAAAGAGTGCCAGTAAGCGACTGCGAAACGCATATGCTCACGCATTGTTTTGCCTAGAATAACTTGATCTGGGTTGTAAAATTTAAAGGAAAGTGGGTTCGTGGATGTCGGGCCCTCGTATTTAACTTGTTGTACATTGTCAAAGTAGCTCATGAGTTCAGCCTCCGTATAAATGAATGATAACTGCTTATGAAGTCATCATAGCATCATTCCGAAAGTTTGTAAATTCATTAAACAAACTTAGTTAGTGCGTGAAAAAGTCTTCTATGTTAGAATCATTTCCATAGCGATTGAGTCGCAGCATTTGGAACGGTATGGAGGATAATTATGAAACAAACAGGCGACTTAAACCTCGTGAAAAAGATAAATAAAACGATCGTCTTGCATCACATCCGCACGGATTCACCGATCTCTCGAGCTAAAATCGCTGAGATTACAGGTCTGACGAAAGCGACAGTATCTAGTCTCGTAAATGAACTGATCGAGAGCTCTCTCGTGGAGGAGATCGGTGCTGGGGAATCGAGCGGCGGGCGCAAGCCGATGATGCTGCTTTTTAACGGAACGGCGGGGTATGCGATTGGCGTTGATCTTGGTGTGCATGATATGTTGGCTGTTCTCACGGATTTAACGGGTAAAGTGATCCGGGAAAAACGCATCCAGCATCACAATGAATCTGTCGCGCAGGTGACGCAGTTACTCAAAACGACGATTCGTGAGCTGATTGAAACAGCACCAGAGAGTGTTTATGGTGTGATTGGGATTGGTCTTGGTGTGCCCGGTATCGTAGATGAGGAGGGGAATCTATTATTTGCCCCGAATCTAGGATGGGAAAATGTGCCGCTGCAGAGCCAGTTAGAAGCGGAATTCGGACTTCCTGTTGTGATTGATAATGAGGCGAACGCTGGGGCAGTAGGCGAGAAGCAATTCGGCGCAGGCAAAGACACCGCGAATCTCATTTATGTCTCGATCGGTATGGGGATCGGTGCGGGTATTATTATTAAAAACGAGCTGTATCGCGGGGCGACAGGATTCTCTGGCGAGATCGGCCACATCTCGATTCAGCATGATGGTCCGAAGTGCCGCTGCGGCAGCTTAGGCTGCTGGGAGCTATACGCATCGGAGCATGCGTTGTTGGAGCAAGCAGGGCGAGAGCTAGGGCACGAAGTCGATCTGGAGTCTTTATTAACAAAAGCAGAGAGTGGCGACGCAGGGGTTATTAAGCTTTTTGAAAGGCTGGGCTACTACCTTGGGGTCGGTGTGGTGAACATCATTAACGCGTATAATCCGGAATTTATCATTCTGGGTGGTCGGTTGGCTGGCGGTGAAAAGTGGCTAATGAAGCCGCTTTTGGATCTGTTAGAGAAGCGCTCTTTGCCACATCCGCGCAAGCAGTTGAAGGTGGAATTCTCGGAGCTTCGTGATCGGTCGACTGTGCTTGGTGCGGCGTCTTTTGCGGTGACGAAGTTCTTTGCTTCGACAACCGTGTCGGTTGAGCGAAACTAATCAAGTGAAAAATAAGGGAAAAATGACATAACATAACATGTAAAGTTATTGACTGATTCTCTGTCTATTTTGTAAAATGGGAGAGGTCTGGTTTTGAACATGATCGGCCTCATGAATCCCATTATAGAAAAGGACGGGAACCAACGATGTTTCTTCGTTCACTTGTTGTTTGTTGTTATCTGATGGGAGCTTATTGGGCATCCTATCACTTTCCATCGATGAAGATGGTTTTCTACCCAACGCTGGGCGCATTTAGTTTTCTATTCATGCATCGTGTAGACAATATAAGAGAAATACGCCGTATTATTATCGGAGCCATTATTGCGGTTACGATGGGCAGTATTTTTTATACCATTAGCACGGGAGCCGTTTCCTTTTTCCTGACAGCCCTTGTGACGATTACGTTAATCCAATTTTTCAAATGGAATGCGGCGCCGATCCTGGCGGTTTCATTCATCCCTTATTTCGCTCATCCGGTATCCATGTGGGCATTGCCGATTGCGGTTCTCGTGTCGCTTACAGGTTTACTAGTATCCATTTGGCTGATTGGCAAGGTCGAGCAGTTGAATTGGTACGTGAGCTTATCAGGCAAAATAACACAGGCACGTCAGTCAATTCGGGCACCTTTTGAGCCATTGAAAAAAGAAGTATAGTCGTTCAAGATATCCATAAAAGCGATCAGCCCCAAGCGTGCTGTCGCTTTTTCTCATTAAGGGGATACGTAGATGATATTGCATAAAGGGGAAATCCTGTTCCGCCAAGGCGAGAAGGGTTCACTATTCAAGCTGCATTCGGGTCTGCTGAAAATTGTTCGTTCACATGAAGATGGTAACACGACACTTGTGAATATCATTGTACCTGGTGAAACGATTCCGCATCATTCGCTGATTAGTCCGAGTGCCTACTATGCAACGGCGGTCGCGCTAGTGACAAGCGAGGTTGAAATGCTGCCTGCAGAGCGCTGGTACGAGGACCTGGAAAGCAATCCAGACCATTTTCGCACCATTGCGCGCCAATTGCAGGAGAAGCTGCGCATGATGCAGCAGCGGATTGATCAGCTCACAGCCGTTGCCCCAGCGGCTAAATTGTTGAAAATGGAGGCATGGTTTGGGCAGTATATCGGTACTTTGAAGTTGACCGACGTGCTAACCCAAGAGGAAATAGGGCAGTTCATAGGGCTTCGCCGAGAAACGGTGAATCGGCTGTTACGAGAAAAAGGGAGAAAGTAAGTAGTAGGTGAGTGAAAGTCTTCTAACCTTTTGAGCCGGAATTTCATTTTGGGAAGGGCTTACCCTGTAACGAAAAGAGATCCAAACCTTTAGATCCAAACCTTCACGAAGGAAATGCCCTCCTTTCACGAAAAGAGATGCAAACCCTCACGAAGGAAATGCCCTCCTTTCGGCGAAAGAAATGCAGACATGGCTCGAAGGAAGGTGCTACTTCCACGAACAGAAATGCAAACCCTTAACCAGAAGATCATTGGGGTTTTCACCAGCTAGGTCCTAACTGCTCCAACTGCTCACCAACTACGCGCTAACTGCTCTCCAACTGATCTCCAACTGATCTCCAACTGGTCTCAAACTGCTCTCCAACTACGCTCTAACCGCTCCCAACTGCTCCCATCTGCTCCCATCTGCTCCCCAACTACACTCTAACCGCTCCCCAACCTTCTACCTTCCCACTCCAACAAATTAGATGGATTTTCTGATGTTAAATTAGTGGAATTTAGCGCAAAAATAAGAATAGCTGGATTATATGTGGTTAATTTCAGTGATTTACCTCAAGTCTGTGAAAAGTAGCGAAAATACCTGTATAAAATCCAGTTAATCATCTTTTTCGCTCGAAATGAGCTCAATTAGATGGACATTTTCCAGTTAGTTAGACTCCCCCCTGCGATGAGAGATATCCGCGCTGCCCTTAAACCAAACGGCCCCGTCGCATCATGCGCACAGAGCCGTTTTTCACGATGATATGAGGTGCTCGGCGTACATACATGCCTTTCGCCAACCTGCAGCAGGGCATTGCTATGGCCGATGAGCTCCGAATGTTTTTAGGAAAGAGCACCGGAAGGACCGAAGAATTCGTAATGACGATCCGCTTCTGGAACACCCCAAGCGATAAGCGATTGGTTCACGGCTTTCATGAATGGCAAGGGACCACAGAAGTAAAAGCTGCCATCCACTGTCGGAACAAGGCTTTGGATCCATGGGAGATCGACATAGCCCTCTTTGTGATAAGACTGCTCATTGGTATCGGCAGCTGTCGGTTGAGCGTAGCACCAAGCAAGTGTGACTTGGGGATGCTTTTCAGCCAACTGTTCGACCTCTCTGCGAAGAGCGTGATGTTCTCCATTTTGAGCAGCATGGATAAAAGTAACCTTCCGATTCGGCTGCTTGGTGGCGAGTGCGTGCAGCATACTCACCATCGGGGTAAGTCCGACACCGCCGCTTAGGAGCGTAACAGGTCGTGTATCTGTTTGATCTAATGTAAAGTCACCTGCTGGCGCGGAGAGCCACAGAACATCTCCCTCTTGAACCTGATTGTGTAAAAAGACAGATACTTTGCCCGCCGGCACAGCTGGATTGGTGTCTTCGCGTTTAACCGAGATTCGGTAGAATGGCTGCCCCGCGGCATGAGAGAGGCTGTACTGTCGAATATGTGTGTAAGTATCGCCGGGTATTTGGACACGAACACTGATATACTGTCCAGCTTCGAATGCAGCAATCGGACCTTGATCCTGCGGCGTTAAGTAAAAGGAGGTAATAACGTCGCTTTCTCTGTCTTTGCGGGCGATGACGAACGGTCTGAAGTCGGACCATCCCCCAGGCTGCAAAGCGGAATTCGTATACATATCGGACTCAATGCCAATGAAGGCACTGGCAATGACCCCATAGGCTTCAGCCCATGCCCCGAGAATGTCGTCCGTCGCCGCATCGCCAAGTACATCCTTAATTGCACCTAGCAAATGTTCTCCAACGATGGGATATTGCTCGGGTTTAACGCCAAGAGAGCGATGTTTGTGGGCAATTTGTTTGACGGCTGGCAGGATCAATTCCAATCGATCAATATGTTTCGCTGCTGCATAAACGGCATTCGCTAACGCTGCCTGCTGCCGACCTTGTTTTTGATTAGCGTGATTGAACAGATGTAGAAGCTCAGGGTGAGATGTGAACAGCTTCTCGTAGAAACGTTTGGTTATCGCGACACCATGAACTTCTAATACAGGCACGGTGGATTTAATGATTTGGATGGTTTGTTCGCTTAACATGTCGGATCATCTCATTTCCAGTAGAATGACTTGATGCCTTTAGTATAGCGAACAAATGGATGGAACCCCTGTGATTAGAATCACAGGGAATCGCAACAAAGTGTGTCTATGGGCAGAGGGAAGGATACACGGTATACTGGAACTAACATCCAAAAGAGGAGGCGGCCTATGCCCGATTGGTCGTATCACACGTTATTTAAATCACTGCTTTTCCGCCTTAGCGGGCGAAGGGCAAGAGATCTTACGTTGCATGCGATAGGTGGGTTAAGTCGCATTCCTGGGGGAACCTTCGTGATCCGCACGATGGGGCACATGGAAATGTCGCCGCAGCTTGCGAGCGAGCTGGCAGGCGTGCCGATTGCCTGTCCCGTCGGCCTCAGCGGCGGGCTTGATCCGCACGGCACGGCGCACAAGGCCCTCGCTCAGTTCGGGCTCGGGTTCATCGAGCTCGGACCCGTGACGGTCCGAGCTGTTCATAGCCATGCATCGATTACTCGCATGGCGGAAGAGGAAGCCATCGTCTACTCCGATGGCTACGAGAACGACGGCGCGGAGGCGATCGCTGCGCGCCTGCGCAAGGGCACGGGGCATCGACTGCCGCACTTCGTGCGGCTGCGGCCGATGCCGGGGAGATCGCCGCGCGAAGCGGCCGAGGAGCAGCGGGAGCTGCTCCAGGAGCTGGCGCCGTACGCGGCGGGGTTCACCCTCGATGGCCTCAGCGAAGGCTGGCCATCGGCAATGGCTTTGGCGTACCTCACGGAGGTGCGCCAGCTGGCAGAAACGGCAGCCCCGGGCAAGCCGGTGCTGTTGTATGTGCCGCAGGAGCTCCCGGAGGGGGAGCTGCGGGCCATTTTGGACACCGCGCGAAGCTTCAGCGGTGTCGTCCTCGGCGACGCGCAGCGGGAGCCGGGCACTCGCCGCGAGCGCGTTAGCGGCGGCGCTGCTTTGCTCAGCGCGCAGCTGAGCAAGGTTCGGTTGCTGCGCGAGTCGCTGGGCGAGCGCAGCGCGATTGTGGCGGCCGGCGGCGTGCATCAGCCGGAGGACGCGCGCGTGCTGTTGGCAGCAGGCGCGACTAGCGTCATGCTGCACAGCGGGCTCGTGTACGCGGGGCCGGGGCTGCCGAAGCGGATCAATGAAGCGATCCTATATGATCGCATCACAGCTCCTGCGACTTCGGCTGTCTTTGAGGCTTCGTGGAACGAAGTCAGTGTTCCTTTAAACGAGCAGGCTTCCGATTCTAATACCGCTGTTATTACGTCTTCCGTCGCTTTGGCGTCCCCCCAGCTAGGGAAGATTTCATCCTTCCAGCCTTCATCATCCCCGCCTACTCTTTCCTTCTGGGCGAATTGGGGGTGGATGAGCCTGTTGGGATTAGGGATGATAATCGGCGGCGTACTTGCCTGGTTGATTGCAGCAACGACAGTGCTGTTGCCGTATGATGAAGACTTTCTCGGCAAAACACGCAATGAAATTATCCGTTTCAATAACCATCTACTCCATTTCATGTCTCATGATCGCATTACCTTAGCGGGTACGATGATCTCCATTGGCATTTTCTATTATCAGTTAGCTCATCACGGCTTACGTTACGGGCTGCACTGGGCGCGAACGGCCGTCATATCTTCTTGTGTTGTCGGTTTTGGCAGTTTCTTTCTGTATCTGGGGTATGGTTATTTTGATCCGCTTCATGCAGCAGCAGCGGTTGTTTTGCTCCCGATGTTGTTGCTGACGCTGCGTGGCTTGAAGGATTATCCGTCTCGTAAGCCGCCAGGTGTACGTAATGATCGAGTATGGTTTAGAGCGCAGTGGGGGCAGTGCTGTTTGGTGATACTTGGCTTTGGTCTGGGAATCGGGGGACTTATGATCTCCATTGTCGGCATTACGGAGGTATTCGTCCCAAGTGATTTGGTCTACTTAGGTGTAACTTCTTCGGAGCTGTCGGCTTGGAGTGAGGCCATGATTCCGCTCATCGCACATGATCGTGCTGGCTTTGGTGGTGCGCTGTTTTCATTAGCAGTAGCGATAACGGCTTCGGCGCTTTGGGGTGTCAATCAAGGCGAAGGATGGTTATGGTGGACATTCCTCTGGGGTGGGCTGCCGGGATTCGCAGCTGGATTAGTGGTGCATTTTCATATTGGCTATACGGATTTTGTACATTTATTGCCTGTTTACATAGCGGTGATGCTGTATGTAGGCGGATTATATTTAACATATCCCTATCTCGTTGGCAAAGGGGGCGCAACTGTTACGGCAGTTAGATCCCTGTAAAGATGAGTGAGCTTCCAAATGTCCACGTGAGTGGTGTTTGAGGCTTTTTGCTAGATAGAGGGGAAGTCTAACGGACACTAGCGACCTTATTCACAAGAAAAGAAGCCCTTCTTCCACGTAACGGACGCCTACGACGTTATTCATCCATTTTTTGCGATTAGCATGTGCCAAAAAAGCAAATAGCGACTATCATGTCCGTTAGCCATGCAAATGGGTACTTTTGAACCAATTAGGGTCATCTGTGTCCGTTTTACAGCTCAACTCCTGCTAATTAAAGAGCTGCTCATCGAGCTGATGCCGCCAATCCACAAAGAAAAACTGTCCCCTAAGATCCATGGATCCTGGGGGACAGCTCCTTATTAAAACGTATGCGCCAAATCCTTCGCACGCGCAATCGCGTCCTCTTTGATCTGCTGCGCTTTATCAGGGAACTGGTTATGCCCCTCTACGAACAGCCCTTGCGTGTCGGTTATTCCGAAAAAGCCCATAATGATGCTGATATAGCGATGACCAGATTCCATACCGGCCGCAGGCCCCTCCGAATACACGCCGCCGCGCGCTTGGATATGCAGTACCTTTTTGCCAGGAAGAAGGCCAACAGGACCTTCTGCGGTGTACTTGAACGTTTTGCCAGCTACGCAAAGAGCATCCAGATAAGCTTTCATCACAGGAGGGAATGAGAAATTCCACATCGGCGTGACGAACACGTATTTGTCTGCAGCAATGAACTGCTCGGTGAGTTCACTAATGCGTCCAACCTTAGCGCTTTCCTCGCTAGATAAAGAGGAGAAATCTTGTCCACTGCGCAGCTTACCCCATCCGCTGAACACGTCCGCATCAATATGCGGCACTTGGATACGATACAAATCAACAGGAATCACTTCGTCATTGGGGTTCGCTTCGCGATAGGCATCGATGAAAGCTTTGCCTACGGCCATACTGTAAGACGTTTGATGATCATGAGGATGCGCAGTAATATGCAGAACAGTTGCCAAAGTGAGATCCATCCTTTCGGGTATGCAGTCTATGAAATCCTCTTCTAATGTGTATTAAAAGCACTTTAAATATGCTGGTAGGTAATGGCGAGCCGTTATGAGGCTAAACTGATGCAGGTTGTCGACAAAGATTTGGTCATGGAACTACCTATTTACATTGAGCCTTGGCGGCTTTTGAGTTATGATGGGAGACGATGTTTTTATTTGAATTTTCTATGCGATGATTAACTAAATTGAGATAAAGTGAGATGACGAATAATGACGAAACCTAAAGATGTAAACTATAGCATGCCAGCAGAGTGGACAGAGCACGAACGAACTTTTATTTCTTGGCCGGTTCAGGCGTCGATGGTTTACCCAGAGGATCACGCGGTAGTGTCCCAAGGGTATGCGGATTTGGCGAAGGCGATTGCCGAATTTGAGCCTGTTACTGTGATTGTTAATCCTTCTGATGCAGAGCAAGTGAAAGCGATGTTCACGGAATCCAATGTGGATTTCTTGGAGATTCCCCATAATGACGCTTGGTTCCGCGACAATGGTCCAACTTTCGTGTTGAACGAGCAGCAAGAAATTGCAGCAGTCAACTGGAAGTTCAATGCATGGGGCGGCAAGTATGCGCCTTGGGATCTTGATGATAACGTAGCGCCACAAATTGCGGAGCACCATGGTGTGAAACGTTTTGACGCTCCGCTCGTCATGGAGGGTGGCTCCATCCACGTGGATGGAGAAGGGACGCTTTTGACCACAGAAGAATGTCTATTGAACACGAACCGCAACCCGGATCTGAGCCGTGAGGAGATTGAGGCGCATGTCCGCAATTTCGTGAACGTGGAGAAAATTATCTGGTTGAACAAGGGGCTCGACGGTGACGAGACGGACGGTCACGTGGATAATATTGCTTGCTTCGCGGCTCCAGGCAAAATCATTCTGCAAGTCTGTAACGATCCTTCGGATGCTAACTATGCGATTACGCAGGAGAATTTGGAGATTCTCCGCAGTGCGAGGGATGCTAAAGGTCGTTCATTTGAGATTATCCAAATTGAGCAACCACCGCTGACGTTCTTTGAAGAGCAGCGTTTGACGCTTAGCTATTTGAACTTTTATTTCGTGAACGGCGGCATCATCTTGCCGGTGTTTGGTGGAACTTCGGAAGAGACAGATCGCAAGGCGATTGAAGTGCTTCAAGCGACGTTCCCTGAACGTCGAATCCGTACAATTAACGGCATGTCCATTATCAAAGAAGGCGGCAATGTTCACTGCACGACGCAGCAAATGCCAGCAAGCAAGAAAGGGTGATTCCAAATGAGAAAAGTGACTGTAGCAGCCACACAAATGAGCTGTTCCGATAACATAGAAGAAAACATCGCCAAAGCGGAGAAATTGGTCCGTGAAGCCGCGGCGAAGGGTGCGCAAGTGATTCTAATTCAAGAGTTGTTTGAAACACCTTATTTTTGCCAAAAAGAAAAATCCGATTACTACCGCTACGCAACGGAATTAGAAACGAACAAAGCGATCAATCACTTCCGTGAGATCGCCAAAGAGCTGGCAGTAGTTCTGCCAATCTCCTTTTATGAGAAAAAGAACTACGCTCGCTACAACTCGCTTGCCGTTATCGATGCCGATGGTTCCGTGCTCGGCACCTACCGCAAAAGCCACATCCCTGACGGTCCAGGGTATGAGGAGAAGTTCTATTTTAACCCGGGAGATACAGGTTTCAAGGTGTGGAAAACACGCTACGCCAAAATCGGCGTCGGCGTATGTTGGGATCAATGGTACCCAGAAGCTGCTCGCGTAATGGCACTGATGGGGGCGGAACTGTTGTTCTACCCAACGGCTATCGGTTCCGAACCGCAGGATGGTTCCATTGATTCGAAGGATCACTGGCAAATGTGCATGCGCGGTCACGCGGCGTGCAACTTGATGCCGGTAATCGCATCGAACCGTATCGGGAAGGAAGAAGATGAGGATTCCAGCATCAACTTCTATGGTTCGTCTTTCATTGCAGGTCCACAGGGGAATCTGATTGAGGAAGCTGGACGTGACGAGGAAACGGTTCTTGTTGCCGAGTTCGATCTGGATCAGCTCGAAATTCAACGTATTGAATGGGGTATTTTTCGAGATCGTCGTCCGGATCTATACAAGAAAATCGCTACGTACGATGGTGAGCAGGTGTTTTAATTGTGTGGCTCATTCCCTTACTTAAGGGCCTGTTATTAGGCTTTTCCATCGCGGCACCTGTTGGCCCTATAGGAATCCTATGTATGCGCAGAACGCTGACGTTAGGTCGCTTGCATGGTTTTCTATCTGGACTAGGCGCAGCTACGGCAGATGCTATCTATGGCTTCATTGCAGGGTTCGGCTTGACGCTGATTACTAGCTTTTTGTTAGATCAAAAGGTGATCCTACAGTTGGTCGGGGGTCTGTTCCTTATCTATCTGGGCGTGCAAACTTTTCGCTCAAAGCCAGCCGCTGAAGCGGCTAAAGCGACAGGGGATACGCTATTCAAATCATATGCGTCGACGCTGCTGCTCACCATTACGAATCCGATGACGATCATGTCGTTCGTCGGTGCGTTTGCGGGGCTTGGGCTGGCAGATCGTGCAGCGGGAGGCTTCACGCCTGCGATTGCTTTGGTGGTCGGTGTGTTCTCAGGTTCAGCGCTATGGTGGTTGCTGCTTAGTTTGTTGGTTGGATTGTTGAGGGAGCGGCTCAAAGGAGCGGCGTTCCTGTGGATTAATCGCGTCTCTGGTGCGATGTTAACGGTTTTTGGATTGTTTGCAGTGATGGGGCTACTCCTTCGGGGGTAGCTTTTTTGTACATTCTCCATAAACGCTCCCATCCTTGAAGGTCGGTGTAGGCGTTTATTTTGTAAGCGAAGCCTACTCCGGGCCATAGCTAAAGCCAAAACGACAAAACGCAAAACGCAAAACGCAAAACGCAAAACGCAAAACGCAAAACGCAAAACGCAAAACGCAAAACGCAAAACGCAAAACGTAAAACTCAAAACCCAAAACCCAAAATCCAAAACCCGTAACGCAAACCGTAAAACTCAAAACTCAAAACCCAAACCCAAACCCAAACCCAAACCCAAACCCAAGCGAAGGCCCCCAACCCCACCCGATTGATGCAGAATTGGTGGTTGGTTTATTGGGGATTATTCTCTGAAAAATGCAAAAGGGCAACCTTTCTCTCTATTTATCCCCCAAATAAGCAAATGCGTGCAAAAAGGCAACCTTTCTATCGAATTTCAAGGAAATATCATCTACTCACACGAAATTGATGCCTATTTGTATCAATTTCCAAAAAAACAAGTGAAATCCGCTGTCAAAACTGCTCTTTTGCATTTTTGATAGCTCCCAACCCAACCCAACCCAACCCAACCCAACCCAACCCAACCCAACCCAACCCAACCCAACCCAACCCAACCCAACCCAACCCAACCCGACCCAACCCAACCCAACCCAACCCAACCCAACCCAACCCAACCCAACCCAACCCAACCCAACCCAACCCAACCCAACCCAACTCGCAACCTAGGCGTTACCCACAGTGCATCCTGACCAAGTGAATAACTGGATTATCTGTAGCTAATTCAAGCGAGATCACGCATTTTGGCAGACTAACTGGATTTCCTCCCGTTATTTCAGGCCAATTTCTCCAAAGGGGGCATATCGAGCAAATTTAAATGTAGAAAATCCAGTTAAACTCCCAAGAGGCTAGTTTTACCCGGAAATAGATGTAGGAAATCCATTTATTCCCCAAAACCACCACAAACTTAGCAGTTGCTACTCTCCCTTCCCTTTCGAATAGCCGATAAATGCTGTAGCAGCGAAATTACGAGGAGGAATGGCTTGTAAATTGGCTCTATTTCTCCATAAACTCCCGTCCTTGAAGGACGGCGTAGGCGTTTGTTTTGCATGTTATGGAAGATGACATCCCCCCTTATTTTTTTAATAACATTTGTCGATATAGATAGAATAGCCCGCGAAATTTGTCGAATGAAGACCTCTTAGATGACTGCTTAGATGAGAAAAAACTTTCTTGAATTCAATGGCAATCGAACAAAGCACGTAACGCAGCGGCTAGAATTCAAAAGAAGAAAGAAGGGGTCTTTCATGATTAAAAATTGGTCTTTAAAAACGAAACTACTATCGGGCATGCTCTTAGTTATTTTGTTATTTACGCTTGGTGCCGTGAACAATTACTGGAAACTAACGGGAGCTCAAAGTACGTTGAGTCAGGAGACGGAACGAAATGCCGAGTTGAAGGCAGCATACGAGCTTAAGAATTATGTAGGCATCCTGTACAGTAATCAAGCTGATGTCATTATCAATCAGAGTGATGAAGCAGCGAAAGCGTACAAGGAAAATGAAGTGAAATTTAGAGAATACCTCGAGTTCATTGCCCTAAGATCGGACAACCCGAAAGAGGTGGAGTTGGCTGCAAGTCTGCGAACCGCTAGCGAGGGTTTTATCAAATCATTTGATGTAGTCATGGACATTAATAAAAAAGGCAGCAAACTAACGGCAGCGCAGCTGCGCGATGAGAATAAGAAGGCGGATGATCAAACCGACGAATTCAAACAAACGATCTATACCGTGGCAGATCAATATATTAATAGATTCAATCAAGAATCGAAGGAATCCACAGAGTATTTAACCGATGAAATTAAATCCGTCAATATGACACTTATTATTTCCTGTATTATTGATGTGCTGCTTGGCATAGGTATCGCATTGCTGCTTAGCCGAATCATCATTGGACCTATCAATGTGTTAATGAATGTGGCTCAAAGCATTGCTGGGGGAGACTTAACGCGTACGATCACGAGTCAGAGTAAGGATGAGGTTGGGAAACTAACGGATAGCTTTAGCCGAATGATTCTTAATTTGCAAGAGCTGATTAAAGAGGTGAATGCAAATTCACATGATGTAGCCGTTTCCTCAAAGCAGCTTTCGGCAAGCGCAGAAGAAACTTCGGCGGCTTCGAACGAAATCGCGACTTCTATCCAAGCCGTAGCGCGAGGGGCTGAAGCTCAGGGCTTAACTTCCAATGAAAGCGCTCGAGCGATGGAGGAAATGTCGATAGGCATACAACGAATTGCAGAAACGTCATCTTCCGTATCGGATGTTTCCATGGATGCCTCTGAGAAAGCAAGGAACGGTAACCTATCCTTACAGCAAGTTATTCGTCAAATGGAATCCATACGAGCCACCGTTGATCGTACAGCCTCCATGGTACAGAAGCTAGATAAGCAATCCATAGAAATCGGCAGCATTGTAAGTGTGATCTCCAACATCGCCACCCAGACGAATCTGCTTGCGCTCAATGCAGCTATTGAAGCGGCTCGTGCTGGCGAACATGGTCGCGGCTTTGCCGTCGTTGCTGGAGAAGTGCGGAAGCTAGCTGAACAATCAGGCAGCTCGGCCAATCAGATTATTGCGTTGATTGAACAAATTCAGCAGGGTACTCAGCTAGCTGTCGAGGCGATGAATGAGGGAACCAGAGAAGTGCATACGGGGATCGTCGTGGTACATGAGGCTGGTGAGGCCTTTCAATTGATCCTGCGGGCAATCGATCAAGTGGCTGATCAGATCCGTGATGTTTCTGCTGTGGCGGAAGAGATGTCGGCAAGATCGGAACAGGTGACGGCTTCGGTGATTGAATCATCTAACATCGCACAGCAATCGGCCTTTGCCGCTCAGAATGTAGCGGGGAGCGCTGAGCAGCAGCTTGCAGCGCTGCAAGAAGTTGCTGCATTCGCTAACGACTTGAACAGTATGTCCCTGAGACTGCAGCAAGCCGTCGGTAAGTTCAAGCTATAAAACAGGAGTAGGAACCCTCTGGAGCGAAGTAGACCATCACTAGAGTTGCAAAGGAGGCAAATCCAAAGCCATGCGAAGTGAACAAGAAATGATGGCCATCATCCTAGACACGGCTCGAGAAGATGAGCGAATTCGTGCGGTGATGATGAATGGATCGCGTACGAATCCGAATGTACCTCGGGATGAATTTCAGGATTATGATATCGTCTATTTCGTACAGGAAACCGAATCTTTCCGATCGGATCCCGATTGGATTGATCGGTTTGGAGAGCGGCTCATCATGCAGATGCCGGATAATAACGAATTTTATCCTATGGCGGAGCCAACGGAGCGCCTCGTGTATCTGATGCAATTCCAAGATGGGAATCGAATTGACCTCACCTTGATCCCTTTGGCGCAGCGGCAACAGCTGATGAAGCCGGACAGCTTAAGTGTATTGCTTTTGGATAAGGATGGAACGATCGGTCTACTTCCTGTTTCGAGCGACAGTGACTATCATATCCATAGGCCTACAGAGAAACAATTCCAAGGAGCATGCAATGAGTTCTGGTGGATCTGCTTGAATATGGCGAAGGGGCTTTGGCGCGAAGAGTTGACCTATGTCATGTTTATGCATGAGCAAATCAATCGCAATGTCCTGATTCAGATGCTCGAATGGAAAATAGGGATGCGTGCTGATTTTACGATGAGTGCTGGCAAATGTGGCAAGTACATCGCCAATTACCTAACAGCTGACGAATGGCAAGCATTTAAAGCAACGTATACGGATGCTGATTATGATCACATTTGGCAATCTCTCTTTAAGATGTGTGACCTGTTAAGTAGAACTGCGCAAGAAGTTGCTGCTTATCTGGACTTCGAATACGTTCATGCGGAAGAACGGAATGTACGTACTTATTTGCATGAGGTGCGAAATCGGCCGAAGAAACATGGGAATTAGGGAGCCTAGATGACCCACAGCGGTGAATGCTGAGGGTCTTTTTCTTGCTTTCGGTGGCGTCACGATTTATTTATATGCAAAAAAGGAAAAATCTAGATTTTTGCCGAATTGAAATAGCGAATAATTTAGAGGAGGCCACCCCTGCATGATTAACAATATATTTACAGCAGCACGCACTGGCGATGTAACCTTAGTCAAGGATTTACTGGACACGGATCTTTCGCTAGTCAATGCTGAGAACAGTGATGGCCTTACGCTTCTGGGATTTGCAGCACATTTCGGTCAGAGCGAAGTGGTTAAGCTGCTTTTGGAAAATGGCGCAGATGTGAATGCCGTATCGCATTCTAAAGTCAGCTATATCCCTTCGAATACGGCACTGCATGCGGCTATTGCCGGCGAGCAGAGCTTAGAGGTCATACAACTACTGCTCGCTCACCGTGCGAAGCCGACGATTATGGATAGCAATGGACATACGAGTCTGCATGTGGCCGCCTTCCATAAGGATAGTACGCAGATCATTGAGCTTTTGATCAGCCAGGGTGCGGATGTGAATGCGAAATTGGAAGATGGCGTCTATGCGATTGATCTAGCCAAAGAGCAGGGTCATACTGCGGTGATTGGCTTGTTGCGAGCGCACGGAGCTATCGGGTAATACATAGTGAACAGAGGACATTCAGCCAGCCCTAGCGGATCAAAGAATGTCCTTTTTGGCTTGAAGTCTTTTATTGGCAGCGACTAGACGGTATAGACTAATACCCAGTAAGACAAGGACTGGCACATAGAGAATCAGCAAGGGATAAAAAATCACATTTTTTATGTTTATCATGAAAATTGGGATTTGTGCGGCAGTAACCGCCGTAAATACGCCGATGAGTCGTTTATTCCGCTCGATCATGGAGTCAATGTCAGTAAAAATTTCAGGCTTCGTATGCTGATAGGTTTGTCTCCAGATATACCAACCTGCACCGCTGTAAATTTTATCCCAACCTGTGTCTTCAAAAATGCTAGCGTAGTTGGAATCCACCTTCGTTTGGTAATCGACGCAGTAGCTCATTTTGCGAGGAGCGCCTTTTTTAAAGTGAAAACGCAAGCCATTCCAATTTACATGTTGTAAATGCCAGCCTTGCGCCTCCATATCCTCCAACCATGCTGTAATCGTCTCCGATTGTGAACTGTCCCACCATTTAAACATCTTTTTGGTCTCACTCATACAAAGATCCCTCTACTTTCTTCGCATTTTCGTAAAGCTCTGTAATTCTGGCGATCTCCAGCTTGAGTAGTTCTTTACCAGAAGGCGTGATGCGGTACAGCTTACGACGCTCTTCTTCAGCTACAGCTTGAATCAAACGATCCTTCTCCATCCGAGATAAACTGCCATAAATCGTGCCAGGGCCGAGGTGAATTCGACCTTGCGTGAGTTCCTCCACCCACTGAATAATGCCATAACCATGCCGAACTTCCGTTAGGGAAAGCAAAATGTAATAAGCCGTTTCAGACATCGGCAAGTACTGACGGTAGAGCTTTTCGCTATCCATAAATTCTCCTTCTTCATACATCAGGATATGTTATATCATATCTCGTTGTATCGCGTAGTGATATATCATGAGATGAGTATATCACCGCGTGATATAGAGTGCAATAGGCATTTACAAATTGACACTGCCACTAATGTCATCGTTTATGATGAGTTTATAACCCATTAAGGAGATGATTGCGTGCTCGTATTAACGTTTCACTACAAACAAGGTATCCCATTTGATGAAGCTTACTATCTGAATACACATGTTAGTTTACTATCTCAGAAGACGGTGCTTGAAATGGGAGCGGCCAAGTATGAGGTCAAAAAGGTCCTGTCCTCAGCAGATGGAACGACTCCGAGGTATTCGTATATATTCAGCTTGTATTTTGAAACGAAAGAAGCTTTGGAGTCGTTCATCAGTGACCCTAGAGTTCAGGAATTGAAAGATGATGTAGCAAACTATTATATCGGTGAGCAGGATATCTATATCGAGGAAGTTGTGGCTTCGTTCCAAGGGGAATAAAGGAATTCATTATGGTACTATTTGTGTATATGAGTTGACGAAGCTATAGAAGGAGCAAACACGATGAGGAAAATCGTAGCAGGACTGTTCATGTCACTGGATGGTGTGATCGACTCGCCAGAGAATTCGCCTAAGAAATGGGGCAATGCGGAGATCATGGCACGCATCGCGGAAGGTGTGGCGAAAGCGGATGCGGTACTCTTGGGGCCGCAGACGTATCAGTTTTTGGCGGGTTTTTGGCAGCACCAGACCAATGATGTGCCGATGGCGAAATTCTTAAATAACTCGCCGAAGTATGTGGTCTCGCAATCGCTCGACACATTGGATTGGCAGCCTGCAACTCTGCTTAGAGGTGACTTTGTCGACGAAATCATGAAACTCAAACAGCAGCCAGGACTGAATATTCAAGTCCCAGGCAGCCCGACTCTCGTGAGATCGCTGCTGCGTGAAGGATTGCTGGATGAACTTAACCTCAACATTTGCCCGGTTGTAGCAGGATCTGGTACGCGGCTTTTCGAAGGGATGGAGGAGCCGCTGAACCTTAAGCTAGTCGACACCAAAGGCTACAGTAACGGCGTTCTGGCCGTAACCTACCAGATAGTTAAGAGCTAGCGAATCAACCAATTCAGGCTGCCGTGCGAGGAGATTATATTTCCTCAGACATCAGGGCAGCCTGTTTTTTTTGTGCAAATCATAGGAATTTCCTATCGTTATAAGAAGAACTATTGTATTGAAGAATCAATGGTCCCCATTTATACTGAACCCGAAAAGAAGTAGCACGTGAAAACTATTTTCTCAAGGGAGGTTCATGGCATGGAACATTTGCTTATTCAAGACCCCGTGATCGCATCAGCGATCAAGCAAGAGGCAAACCGGCAGCACGATAAAATCGAGCTGATCGCGTCCGAAAATTTTGTCAGTGGTGCGGTGCTGGAAGCAATGGGGACGGTTTTTACCAACAAATATGCGGAAGGCTACCCTGGTAAGCGATACTACGCCGGATGTGAACATGCCGATACCGTGGAGGAAATGGCCATTCACAGAGTGAAGGCATTGTTCGGCGCGGAGCACGCCAACGTTCAGCCTCACTCTGGAGCTCAAGCGAATATGGCCGTTTATTTTGCTGCAGCTAAGCTAGGGGATACGATCCTGGGGATGAATCTCGCGCAAGGCGGCCACTTAACGCATGGAAGCTCCGTTAATGCTTCGGGACAATGGTACAATTTCGTCCCTTACGGCGTTAACGAGCAGACGTTCCGCATCGACTATGATGAAGTTCGCAAATTAGCCCACAGATCCAAGCCACGTATCATTGTGGTAGGGGCCAGTGCGTATCCGCGCACGATTGATTTCGAACCCTTCGCGCACATCGCCGAAGAAGTCGGGGCGCTATTCCTCGTAGATATGGCCCACATCGCGGGCATTGTTGCCGCTGGATTGCATCCAAACCCAGTGCCGCATGCGCACTTCGTGACGACGACTACGCACAAAACATTACGAGGGCCAAGGGGGGGAGTCATTTTATGCCGCAAGCCTTGGGCTCAGGCGATAGATAAAGCGGTATTCCCAGCCACGCAAGGCGGTCCCTTCATGCATACGATTGCGGCCAAAGCTGTCGCTTTCGGAGAAGCGAGTCGTCCAGCGTTCAGTCAGTATATGGCCGATGTCCTCCTCAATGCCCGTACATTGGCTGGAGCGCTAATGGCCGAAGGGCTTGATGTTGTGACCGGTGGTACGGACAATCATCTGATCCTGCTTGATTTGCGCAGCATCCAACTGACAGGTAAGGACGCGCAGCATCTGCTGGACGAAGTGGGCATTACCGTGAACAAGAATGCGATCCCTTTTGATCCAACCAGTCCGTTAATTACAAGTGGGATTCGTCTGGGAACTCCTGCGGTCACCACGAGAGGAATGGGAGCGGCGGACATGCAAGAAATAGCTCAGCTTATTGCCCACACATTACGTAACCCCAATCAGGTAGTTATTCAGGAGCAAGTGCGCAAGAAGGTGAAGGAGATCACCTCACGATTCACGCTACACGCAAGCCGCAATTAGCTGCTCCATAAAGACACGGCTGGCTGCGCAGAGGAATTTATTTTTGCGATAAACGATGCCAATTTGTGTAGTGAGCACGGGATTCTGAATCGGTATCGCACGAATATGCGGATGATCAATATAGTCGAGATAAGCCTTCGGCAGAACGGTCACTCCGACGCCTTTGCGGACCATTTGAATAATGGATTCCAAGGTCGTCATTTCGATGACAGGCTGCACGGCAAAATCAAGCGCACGGCACTGTTCATTGAGGAATTGGCGGAGAAAGTACGAGCTCGGCAGTAAGACACTTGGTGTTTCTTTTAAAATATCAAGCGACACGTTGGGCTCCTTCGCTAGCGGATGATCCATTGGCACGGCAAGCACTAGATGATCCGTATATAACGGAATGGTTTCTAAATCGTCATGCTGCATGGGCAAATACACGATCCCGAGATCTAATTCATTTTGCAGGAGGCCCTCATAAATATCTCCCGTCCGAAGCCCAAGAACAGACAATTCTACCTGAGGATAGCGCTCATGAAATGAAATAACCGTAGGTGGGAGTAAATAATTAACAACGGTTAGCAGGGCACCGATTTTTAATGTTCCTCGCTCCAGTCCTTGAAGCTCGCTAATGGCGGCACGTGCCTGAGATAACTCATGAAAAACTTGAAAGCCATGCTGCTGCAAGATGCGCCCGGCTTCGGTGATGACCGTTTTCTTGCCAATGCGATCAAATAAGGGCGTGCCGATTTCATGCTCGAGTAACCGAATTTGCTGGCTCAACGAGGGTTGAGCAATTCGCATTTTCTCAGCAGCACGGGTAAAATGAAGTTCTCGGCATACCGCCATAAAGTACTCTAATTGTTTAAGTTCCATTTAGCCTCCGGTGTACCCGTAACATCATGAACATAATGATAGGTTTTAACTATCATTATAAGATGAATCATAAAGAAATAATAACTATATTTGGAGTTGAGCTCATATGAAGTCTGTCGAAATCGTAGCGATTAATATCGGTAAGCCACAGCTCGTCCCGTATAAAAACAAAGAAGTTGCCACAGGGATTCATAAGCAGCCAACGGATGGAGCTTTATTTTTGTCATGGGAGAATTTCAAGGGGGATGGCCAGGCAGATCTCGTTCATCACGGTGGCCGAGAAAAGGCTGTCTGTGTATATCCTTTTGAACATTATGTGTATTGGGAACAAGAGTTAGGCCAGGCGTTAACCTATGGCGCATTTGGAGAAAATCTAACGATCCGTGGCATCGTGGAGGCGGAGGTGTGCATCGGAGATATCTTTGAGCTGGGGGAAGCAATCGTTGAAGTGAGCCAACCTCGGCAGCCATGCTTCAAATTATCTGTCAAGTACGACAGGCCAGACATGCCGCTCAAAGTGCAAGAAACCGGGTATACCGGCTTCTATTTTCGCGTTCTGCGTGAAGGATTCGTAGATAAATCCGATGGATTGAAGCGAATCTTCGCGCATCCCAAAGCGATCACGGTGGCCTACGCCAACCGGATTATGCATCAGGAGAAAGAGCATGTTGCAGGCATCCGCCAACTGCTGGAAGTCGATAAGCTGTCAGTGAGTTGGCGGGCTACGTTGCAGAAGCGTCTTGAAGGTCAGGAGACAGATACGCGAGAAAGATTAACAGGTGGTACAAGTGTATCGACGGATGTCTCAGATGGCTCTGCGAATGGAGCTTCCTGAACCTGTCGTTCTTTGCTCTTGGAGCATAAACCGAATATTCACAAGTCCAAACACTAAGAAACACACCCAAGGAAGGCCTTGCCAGCCGAGGTAAGTGCCCAAATCATACAAATAACCGCCGCCAACGTTTCCGATAATAGCCCCGATGGAGAGTGCAAAGCTGTTAAACCCGAAATAGCTAGCAATCTGCTCATCTCCGGCATAATCGGAAACCATGGTATTCATCATCGGTTGTAGAAAAACCTGTCCAATCATGAAGGCGATAACCCCCGCATAAATCCCCCACATGGATCCGATCATCCCTAATGTAAATAAGCCCCCAGCGAGCAGTAAGGTGCCTAATGACATCACGCCAAAAGGCTGTAACTTTCTGTTGCCTAATTTGGATAAAGGAACCTGAAGCAGGACCATGACAATAGCCCCAGAGCTGTAAATGAGTCCGATATTCGCATCTGAAGCTAGCTGATGAACACGAAATGGAACGGCAATATATAACTGCGTGACCAGTGACCACGAGATCATCGTGAAGAGCATGAAGCGCCGGAAAGGGCGATTGCTCCACACGGTTTGCATCTGAGACCAGATGCCCGTATATGCCTTGCGGGATTGTTCACTTTGGATAGCTGGCAAAAAGAAGAGACTAAAGAAAAAGGAAAATGCGAAAATAAGGGTAGCGGCCAAACTAACATACTTGAAATGAAAGCCCATGAGTAAGGCACCCAGGACGGGACCCACGACGAATCCCATATTGCTTAACATTTCTCGAATAGCATAAATCGTGATCCGATTGCTCGAAGTCGATAGTGCTGCATAATAAGCATAACTAGCTGGGTTGAACAGGGATCCGCCTAAGCCAGAGAAGAAGCAAGCTATGATAAAGCCTGGGATGCTGTCGACAAAGCCGAACATGCCGAACCCAAAGGTACGGATGAGCAAACCGATCAGAATCGTGCGCTTATAGCCAAGCTTGTCGGCCAACGTACCGCAAAGGACGGAAAGACCTTGCTGGCTGAAGCTGCGGATAGCGGAGATGATACCAACCATAGTAACCGTCAGCAGGATGTCATTTAATAAATAAGAAGCAAGCAGGGGGATCATCATATAAAATCCTACCGCCATACTGAAGGTATTCATAAACATGACCCAGAAAGGGAGCCGAATGGAAGCAAGTTTACGCAGGGCTGAAATCATCGGTGGCCTCATTTCATGCTGTAAGTTGTCGATTTCAAAACCATACAGGATAAGCTATGCGTTGTATAGGGCTTTCTTTGGATGGACTTGGGTAAAAGTTAGTTAAGGCAGCTTGTACCTGCGATGAGGATGAAATTGTGACAGGGACTTCCAAAGGATGGTAAAATTGGGTAGTGGTATGTTTAGTTTAAGCTGCTCATGATCATTGAACGGAGGTAGAATGCACATGCTACATGTAGTTCGACGAATGCCCAAATATATCTCGGCGACAGGGATATTCTTAGTTGTGTTGATCCTAGCCTATTCCACAATTTATATGATAGAAAAACCGGGAGGTATAGCAGATTGGCGGATCTCCAAAGCGATGGGATTGACAGAGACCTTGCGCGTTCCGCTGGGAGACACACCTGAGGAGGCTATACGACAATTTCGGGGTTCATCTTTTGAACAAATTTTTAAGACCATTTTTCGGGAGCCTGTTCAAGGAGATGTTCTACAATTCAGCAAGCTGCTGCAAAATCATAGCGGGACAGATTTGAGAGTAGATATCGCAAAGAAATTATGGCTTGGGTGGAAGTGGACTTCTGGCGGTGGGTACTCTATTGGTGGGGATAAAATGGATGCTTCATCCGATTCTGCCTTGTCCTATATGATGATGCCAATGCGTTGGGAAAAGCCTAAGGGTAACTCCCTTCTATTTGGAGAAATAGGAGATACGTCGATCACGCATATCGTTGTTAAGGGTAATGAAGCAGTTGCGAGGGACTATGCGGCGGAAATTGTAAAAACGGACGAAGGTTATATCGTTTGGTATATGATTTTGCCTGCTTCAGTCCGTGTGCCATTCGACATACAAGCGTACACCGATCAGAATGAACTACGTGCCAAGCTGACGATAACAACGGAGCAGGTAAATGGTTCGATCGGGCGACAAAAAAATTGATGAGACAACTGGCGAAGTCACGATGAAGTCCGCAACGACACCGGTGTAGAGGAAACCGAGACATCCGATGTTAGATAGGTGTAGAATGGTGGTATATATAGTGTAATTGCTGATGAATGGAGTGATCGCTACATGAATGCGTCCAAATATGAAAAGTACTTCTCAATCGACGGCTTCTGGTCCAAGTTGAAAAAAGGGGCTAAGAAGGCTGGCAGTAAAGTCATTTACAGTGGATTGTTGCTTTTTTACGCGTTGGATAGCCCCAAAACACCGCTCCGCGCAAAAGTTCAAATCTACGGTGCACTCGGGTATCTCATCTTACCATTAGATCTCATGCCAGATATCCTGCCGATTGTAGGTTATGTGGACGATCTAAGCGCGCTGGGCTTTGCCTTAGCGGCCGTATCGAAAAGCATTGATGACGAGGTTAGGCGGAAAGCGAAGAACAAGCTGAGAGATTTCCTTGGAGACGATGTTGTGAGCAGCAAAGATATCATCGATATCGATGGTCACGTGGTGGAGGAGCAGGGGAAGCCGAAGGATGAGGAGAAGTAGGGGGGTTAGGTGCCCTCGGTACTTTTGGTGATTCGGTACCACGGCCATCTCGGTGGCCCGGAAGCTTTGGAAGCTTTGGTAGCTTCGGTAGCATCGGTAGCATCGGTATCCCTGGCACCTCGGTACCCCGGTACCTCCGGAACTCCCGGCACCCCGGCACACCGGCACCCCGGCACCCCGGCACCCCGGTAGCCCTGGCACCCCGGTATCCCGGTAGCCTCGGAACTCCCGGCACCCCGGTATCCCCGGTATCCCCGGCGCCCCGGCAACCTCAACACTTCCGGCCCCGCGAAAACTCTGGGTGCTGCCGTCATTGGTAGGCTTAGTGGTTAAAGGAGGTTGGTTACCTCGATTAACTGGAAAATCTACATCTATTTTCACGATTGAGAGACGAAAAGTAAGATTAGATGGAAAATATGTAGTTATTTTCACGCATATCCACTAGTTCTGCTAAAACGGGCTGATTTAACTGTATATTTTACATTTATTTCACTAAAATAGGGATTTACTCCGGATTTAACTGTACTTTTTCCATCTAAATTATACACCCGCTCGGCACAACTACCCATTACCCAAATTAGCTAATTAGATTGAATTACATAGGTCAACAACTGCCCCAGCTACAGAAGCCATCAACTCAACTCAACTCAACTTCATCCCCACCACTAATCGAAACATTAACTTGTTTACATGCAAATCTACCACCCTGCGTACAGGTAGCCTCAATGCCAAAAACCGACGAATTGGCCAATTCGTCGGTTGGTGATAGTGCATTTATTAACTGGAAAATTTAAATTTTAAGATGATTCTGGTTTAAACTTTTAACAACCAACCGAACGTATCCGGCAGTTTACCGCTTTGAATACCTGTGATCGTTGTATACAGTCGCTCAACAAGCTCACCGATTTCGCCATGGTTGACGACCATCGGTGTACCGTTCCACAGCAGGCTGCCAATTGGCGATACGACCGCAGCGGTGCCGGTGCCGAAAGCCTCTTCCAACGTTCCATCTGCATGAGCTTTGACGATGTCATCGATTGATATTTTCCGCTCAGAAACGGGGATTCCCCATTCTTTCAGCAGGTGGATGATGCTGCCACGCGTGATTCCTTCGAGAATGCTGCCGCTTAGGCTAGGCGTGACGACTTCACCGTTAATTTTGAAAAAGACATTCATACTGCCGACTTCTTCTAAATATTTCTTCTCAATAGCGTCGAGCCATAATACTTGAGCACAATTATTCTCTTTGGCCAGCATTTGTGCCTTCAAGCTAGCTGCGTAATTGCCGGCTACTTTGGCATTGCCTGTCCCGCCTTGCACAGATCGCGCATAATAGCTTTCCACAAGGATGTTGATTGGCTGCAGTCCCTCATCATAGTAAGCATCAACAGGTGACATAATGATGATAAAGGAATACTGCATAGACGGGCGGACACCTAGAATCGCTTCCGTTGCAATAACGAAAGGGCGGATGTACAGGGAGGAGCCGTTCTTCTTCGGCACCCATGCAGCATCAACACGAACTAGCTCCTGAATGGCACGGACAACGAATTCTTCATCTATATGCGGGATGCTGAGACGTTCGCTAGAGCGGTTCAAGCGCTTAGCGTTTTGATCTGGACGAAATAAAACAACGTCATCGTTCTCGGTGCGAAATGCCTTCATACCTTCGAAAACGGCTTGCCCATAGTGGAAAACCATCGCCGCGGGATCATGGGAAATCGGACCATAAGGAATGATACGCGGATCATGCCAGCCTTGACCTTCTTCGTAATCCATCATAAACATATGATTCGTAAAAAGTTTTCCAAACCCCAGATTTTCGTCTAAATTGGGCAGGGGCTTGCCCTTTAAATTGTGTTCGATGCGAATGCTTCCGTACATACGTTGTGCCACCTTTCCTATTGAGGGTTCTCACAATCTTTTACCCTTAACTATAGAAAATTCGCAATCATTGATCAATTGCGATTTATCAATTACTATCATAGTTAATAGCTATGATCGGGGGGCTTCAGGTGGATTATCGATTGTTGGTGTATTTTTTGGCGGTGTGCGAGGAACTGCACTTCACCAAAGCGGCAGAGAAGCTGGGAATTAGCCAGCCTACACTGAGTCAACAGATCCGATTGCTGGAGGATCGCGTGGGCTCTCCACTTTTTCAACGCATCGGCAAAAAGATCTATGTGACCGAAGCAGGCGAGATTTTGCGCAAGCATAGCCGTAATATTTTTCATGAGCTGGAGCAAGCGCAGATGGCGATGAATGAGCTCCAGGGCATGCAGCGCGGACGATTGCGAATCGGCTGTTCGGGGAATCATTTGCTGACGGCGACGATTATGACGTTTCATGCCAACTATCCCAAAATCGAGCTATCGGTGATGGAGCTGGCAACAGAAGAGACGAAAGAAAAGTTGCTGAGCAATGAGCTGGATGTGGGGGTTGTTTTTTTGCCAGAAGAGGACGAGCAGCTGCGGTGTGTGCCGTTGTACCAAGAGAAGCTTCAGCTTGTGGTGTCGGCTGAGCATACATTTGCCCAAGAGCAGGTGACCGAGATCAGGTTGGCGGAGTTGACCGAGATTCCAATTGCGATGCTGCAGCAGAAGTTCTATGTTCGGCAAATGATGGATGATTGCTGTGCGCAGATCGGACTTGCCTGGAAGCCAATTGTGGAGCTCTCCACGCTTGAATCCTTGCTGCAAATGGCGAAGAATCATGTGTGCGGAGCGATTTTGCCTCAATCCTATGTGGAGGGAATGGGCGATCGTATGCGAGAGCAGAAGCTGTGCGCCATCCCTATTATTGACCCTATTCCGCAGAAGGAAGTGGGGATTGTGTATCGGAAGGATATGTTTTTGTGTAAAACGATGGATACCTTCGTGAAGCAGGTTATTCAGGAATTTGCTTAGTGTGCAGGAAAGAGTGAGGGTTTGGAGCAGATGCGTATGAAAGAGAAGAGTATGGAACATAAGGGTACGGAACCTAAGAGTACGGAACAAAAGAGTCAACAACAAAAGAATATGGAACCTACAGGTCTAGAACAGAGCGAGAAATATGTCTATGTATTTGCGTGTCATGAAGATGAGCAGGCGTTGTGTCAACTGGAGCTGCGCACGTTGTTGGGCGCGGATGCTGTTATTGATGCGCGCTACGCCGTCAGCGCGCGCAAGGTAGAGCCGAGCCGCAGCCCATTTCTGAAGCTGCGGATGGATGTTGCTTTTGAGGCCGACAGCTTGCCTGCGCTGGCCTCTGAACTTCAGACGTTGACCGTGCGCGGCGCAACGTTCAAAGTCGTGTTCGCGGAGACGGACACGGCGGTCAGCTATGACCGCCAGCGAAACGTCGAGCGCGAACTAGGGCTAGGGCTGCGCGGCAAGGCCGAGATGCGCAGGCCAGAGCAATACTTCGCCGTGACGGAGCTAGGAGGCCGGTGGTTGTTCGGCGAGGGCAGCTACGGCGAAGCCGTGTGGCTTCAGCATCAGCAGAAGCCACAGAACTACTCCACCGCCCTGGGGACGCGCCTCGCGCGGGCGGTGGTGAACATCGCCGTGCCCGAGGTGGCGGGCACGCGGGTCATTGACCCGTGCTGCGGCATCGGCACGGTGCTGGTGGAGGCGATGTCGATGGGAATCGACATCGTGGGCTACGACATCAACCCGCTGGCCGTGCGCGGGGCGCGGGTGAATCTGGACCACTTCGGCATGCCGGATGTGGTCCAGGTTGCTGACATGCGGACGCTCGTTCCGCATCCTACGGCCCTGCAAGGCAGTCCAGAGCCCATCTACGATGCGCTGATTCTGGACATGCCGTACAATCTTTGCTCCGTTCTGCCGGAGGATGAGAAGCTGGACATGCTGCAAACCGCCCGCCGATTAGCGCGGCGCGCGGTAATTGTGACGACGGAGCAGATCGATTCGCTGCTAACGGAAGCTGGCTTTTACATCGACTCGCGCTGCACCGTGAATAAAGGCAATTTCAGCCGGCAAATTATTGTCTGCGTCTAGCCTGGTTTAGTACATCATTTTTCCGAGCGGGCCATCCTCTGCAATCATATCCTGTAACGCATAAACGGAAATCGGAAAGTAAAGGAATCCATACACATAAGCCGCTAGCTCATACACTTGAAAATAAACAACTAGTGATTTATCAGCGATATAGAAATCTTGATCAGGACGAATGCTTTTAAAATCAACCAACAAAGGAATATCACGCAGCTTGAGCTCGGCTGCAATGATGACACTCAACTTAGCGATGTAATCACTGCCGGGTTTAAACAATTCCTTGAGCGTATAGCTTTTGCCAGTTTCCGTGCTGAAAGTTAATGAATTCTGGATCGTGAGTCCGTGAGCGCCACCGGAGAAAGCATAGTTAAGCAACGACAAACTAAGTACGCGACGTTCATTCGTTTTGATTTCATAATAAGCGGTCACATCGGTCGAGGGGTTTTGTGGGAAGCCCTGATCATGCAGCTGCTTATTCACGGCATCGACAATCGTTGTATTGATTTTATGTTGGACAAGAGGGGCATTCATATGAATAACAGCGGGGTATAACAGGTTTAATTTGCTCTTTAGCACTTTATAGGTTTGTATACTAACGGGTTGGTGTTCCAATTCCAAGTCCTGGTCCATGTCTCTCATGTCTTCCGTGTCTCTCATGTTTCATCATCCCAACGTTTTTGCTACACCATATTCGGGAGCTGGGCGTTTGGTTCAATAGATGAAGGTATTCGTGCCCTGCCAAAGATAAAGAGCTTTCCCTACATCGCGATTAGCGTGAGGGAAAGCTCTATTTGGTGCGGAAGTGAAGCGAATTATTCCTGTGAGGTATTTTCCTCATCACTAGCATCGGATGTTGCACTTTGCAGCGCAGCAGATAATTCTTCTACTTGTTGCTGGGATTGGCTGTCTTCAGCATTCGCCTGAGCCGCATTAATTGCATGGCTTACTACGTCGTCATTACTGTTGGTTGTTGACATGGTACAATCACCTCCTTTACGTTTTCGCCAGAAAACTGGCGTCGTAAGCATAAGCTAAGATTCAACCAACTCAGTATTCTTCGAATGGAGGAAAATTATGCAAGATGGCGCAAGTTTTTTTGCTAACCTTATTCCAAAATACCAGTGTTCAGAATCTTAACGTTCACGGTTGGCTTAATACTGATTTTTGGATACTGTTCGCGCCACCAGTCGATGCCTCCAAACAGCTTCGGATGATAAGCTGAGACCTCATGTCCGAGCTGTAAGTAATCACAATTTGTCCTTTGCAAGGTTGCAATCACGTTAGTCGCCTTTGCCGTAATATCAGCTGTGATTTGCTTTTCCAGCTCTCTGAGGCTGGCCTCTGTATGTCTTTCCATGTCAAGTCCTGCTTTGATTAATTTAAGATCCAGCTTTAGCGAAATTTCAATGTCACGCAGACTGCCATCCGTATCGTTAATATGAAAATCCCGATGGGCGTTCTGCACCTGAACGGAGTAACTCTTTCCATTCAATTTTCCTGTGATTAGTTGGTTTTGGCCCGAAGTGCCATCTAGCAGCGTAGCTAAGTGGGTATCCTCGTCATCCAGATTGATGCCGGTATACGTCCCGTCTCGAAACAAAGAAGTACCCGCTAGGTGAACCCCGTTCTCGTAAGGCTCGAACCGATTGAGTGCGAAGTCGTTTAGGAATCCTGCGCCCCCGAGTATGAATTGGACTAATTTGCTGGAAGGGATCTTTCCCCTCTTCTTATCCTCTTGTAATAAACCTACCAGAAATTCCGATAAGGTCTGATCTTTGATTTTTTTCGTACTCAGCAACTTCGAAAGATCACCGTCATATATCGCCAGATAGCCGTATAATGGATTGGCGATGAATTGGCTCGTAATATTCAAATGGTTCAGCGGCTGATCTTTGGCGAATTTGGTGCTTATTAGGAATAACCTGGTTTCCAGTACAGAAAGAATGCCAGGGAATTGTTTGTTTGTTTTACTCACGGCATCATAAATGTTATCGCCAGTTGACTCCATAAATAAGTTGTTCGGATTGCCTCCGCCTTGATTGGCATGCTGTAGCGAGGAAATTACATAGCTGACCTTAAGCTGCTTGCTGTCTCCCTCATAATCTACACCTACTACATCGACAAAAAGCAGTTTCTTCAGCTGAGATTGATCCCAGCATCCTGTGAGTAGTAAGCAGGTGAGCAACGCAGCTATCACTCTTTTCATACCTCGTTCCTCCCTACGCCCCGTAGCCCGGAAATGATAAGAAGAATGACTGGCAGACCCACAACCAACGAGAAAGACACGATATCCTGAATCGTGGCAATCTGCAAGATGTCGTCCCTCTTCGTTACGAAGAAGCCCCCAAGGAAACATAGCGCGACTACCGTCCATACCCAAACATGCTGCTTACCCAAACCCTGTCTGCGAAGATGCTGAAATGCTTTCACAGCCATAAAGAAGTAGACATAGATCGTTGCCGATACAAGGCATACATAGAAGATTAGGAACAAGATGTCGATGCTCTGCAAGACATTAAGCTGATAGTTTTTTAAAATAAAAATAATAGGTTCCGGAATAACCTCAAGCTGTTTCAAGTTGAATTTCATGGAGCAGATCAGGCAAACGGCAATATAAAACACGGCTGTAGAAGCGTTCGCCAGTGTCATCGAAATCAGTAGTTTTTTTTTATTTTGGGATTGTACGTAAGGGTAAGCATAGAGGAGCAGATCATAACCTACATAAGCGCTAAATGCGGAATAGGCCCCTTTCAGAACCGGATACCAACCGCTTGGCAATATCGGCAGCAAATTTCTCACATCGAGACCATAAATTCCGCTAAATACGATAAGCAAAAAGCTGATGTAAGCGAAGACCATAAAGGTTTGCGATACATTAGCAAGCTGTTTCAACGTTGAGGTAGCTGCATAGCCGCAGACAAGGAGAAGCATGAGAATGAGAACCCATCTAGGTGTGAGTGGAAACAGCCATCTTTTTAAGATGTCGCAATAAAATACCGTCAACAAGAGTCCAGAGAGGGCGTAATAGCATCCAAACAACAAATTGATACTGGCCCCAATGGGTTTACCTACAATCAGTGAGATGTAGGCATAGAAGTTACGCTTTGGGTAACGACTGCCGAGCCACCAAAGCAGCGTGATGCCTACTTGTGCGGTGAGTGCAGCTACTAGGACAGCCAGCCATGTATCATGGCCCGCAACTCTAGCCTCCACATGGGGCAGGGATAATACTTCGGTTCCAAGCTGAACCATAATTACTAGTGAGACCAACTGTCTTCTGGTGATGCTTTCCTCTTGTCTCAACGCTTCCAACTCCTTGGATTCCGTATCCGTCTTCGATTGCTCGAAACCGCTTCAATTGGGCGCTTACGCGTGCTCCAAAGTGGTGCCCGAAACAGCGTATCCTGCGTATCACGAAAGGAAAAGGGCGGTGTATAGTACGGGAGACCCAGCGTTGTGATTTGACACAGATGGATACAAATCATTATGAAAAAGAAGGCGAGGCCAAACAAGCCGAACATCGAAGAAAGAAGAAGTGCAGGATAGCTTAGCAGGCGAACGGCACTGCTCATCTCGTAAGAAGGCAAGACAAAGGAGGCTAGGCCTGTTAAAGCAGTTACGATAACGATGGTATTGGAAACCAAATTAGCCTGCACGACCACAGTTCCGATTACAATACCGCCTACAACACCGATGGTTTGGCCGACTGGACTCGCTAGCCGGATGGTTGCTTCTCTTAATATCTCCAGCATAAACATCATCGATAGCGCCTCGAGTACAGGCGGGAATGTTACGAATTTCAGTGAGCTCTGCAGCGTATTAACGAAATTGATCGGCAACAGTTGTGGATTAAAGGCGCTGACTGCCACATAAACGGCAGGTAGGCCAATTGTTATGAACAGGCAACAAATGCGCAAAAGCCGAAAAAAAGTACCTATCAGCCAACTAACTTGGTAATCATCAGGACTTTGAAGGAAGGACCAGAACGTCACTGGCAAGATGATCGCATCTGGTGAACCTGCTGCGGTAATGACCACTTTCCCCTCCATTAAATAAGCGCGTGCGCGGTCCGGACGTTCCGTAATAAGCAGTTGTGGAAACAGGCTAAATTTCTTCTCCCGGATCATCTCATCGATAAATCCTGGCGCCTCGATATAGTCAATGTCAATGCTTTTAAGTCGCTTGTCTAGTTCCTCTACAATCGCTGTTGTGGCAATCGACTTGATGTACATAACAGCGACTTTCGTCCGCGATATCCGTCCAATCGTATAGGTTTTAACGATCAATTCTGTAGAATTAACTAGCTTGCGCATTAGATTGATGTTGGTATCTAAATTTTCAATGAAGGCTTCGTTTGCACCGCGTAAAACCCGTTCGTTGGTCGGAATATTGATGGAGCGCTCCTTCTTTAAATCCACCCCAAGCAGGTAAAGTTTACTGTCTCCGTCTTGATAGAGTACGACTTTACCATACAAAATGGCCTGAACCGCTTCATCTAATTGCTCTGTTTCCGCATAGTCTAGAATCGACACGACTTCGCGAATCGCATCCTGTGGCCGGAGAAACAGCGGCTTCAGAATAAAATCTTGAACGAGGGAAGAATCGACCAACGTGTCGAAATAAAACAGCCTAAACACGGTTCCACTAATAAGCAACTCTTTCGATTGGAAGTCACTTTGCTCAGAGAAAAGTTGTTTGAAATAGGGCTCCGCTGCTTCCATCGATGGACTTTGTTTCACACGTTTTCCTCCCTCACGATCATTTCCTCTTACTTTAACCTGTGACTTCCATAAATATGTAAAAGTTATCGATGGGAATAGTTGCGATAGATATTGCTCGACTTGCTACGTTATAGGTAATTCCTATGAAATGACAATAATTTATGTATTTCACAAATAGAGATGCGAAGCGCATAATAGAAGAAAATGGAAAGAGGTGAGTGCGACATGGGAAAATCGTTCGAGGCACTGTTACCGGAGCATGAGGCATTTATCGCCAAGCAACATATCTTCTTCGTTGGTTCAGCACCATTATCAGCGGAAGGGCATGTCAATATTTCGCCAAAGGGGCACGATGTGCTGCGGATACTATCGGCCAATCAAGTGGCCTATCTAGATTTAACAGGCAGTGGGAATGAAACCAGTGCTCATCTAGCGGAAAATGGCCGCATCACCATCATGTTCATGGCTATCGAGGGGCCGCCACAGATTATCAGGCTATATGGCAAAGGCCGTGTGGTACTGTCTGGATCTGACGAGTGGGATCAATTGGAGCCCAAGTTCGAGTTGCTGCCAGGGGTGCGGCAAATCATGGTCGTTGACATTCACGAGGTGAAGTCATCTTGCGGATTCAGCGTTCCTTTTTACACCTATGAGGGTGAGCGGAATACGCTGCAAAATTGGGCGGCGAAGCAAGGGGACGATGGACTGCACGCCTATTGGCAGAAGAAAAATATGACGAGCATGGACGGACTTCCGACGCCGATCGGCCAAAAGTTATCCACAGAGAATAGATGAAGTTGCTCCATGTAGTCAGTTCCATTTGATTCGCCATGGGATGCATAATTACATCCGTATCGGAGGAAACTACTACCAAAAAGGAAGCCCCGTAAATGGAATTGACGCAATGGATCCGTGAGAGGCTGCAAGATCGCTTAGATGTGGTCTCGCAAAGGATTGAGCAGGATGAGTTCATCTGTACAATTTACTATATGATGGATGCAATTGATTTGGAGATGCTGCAAACGCATGTACTGCGGAAGTTGCTGCAGCCATATCCGGGACGTAGTGACGAGCGTCTCCAAAGCATATTTCATAGTTGCACATTTTTTCCGTCTCCGTATAACGTTACACATACGCCAGAAGAAGCGCTTGAAGGCTTGTTCGACGGGTATGCCTTACTATGTATTTCGGGTGAGACATCTGGCGTCTTGTTCCCATTTTGTAAAAAAGCGAAACGAGATATTAGCGTTTCTGAAAACGAGAAGACGATTCGAGGTCCAAAGGAATCCTTCGTAGAAGATGTATGGACGAACTTGTCGCTCATCCGTCAGCGTATCAAAAGTGAAAATCTTGTCGTTGAGCAATTTATTATCGGGAGTGAGTCACGCACGTATGTCCTTTTGCTCTATATGAATGGTCGTTGTGACCCGGACATGGTGCAGCAATTTAAAACGAAGCTTGGGGCGATTCGAACAGACCGCGTTCCGGACAGCAGCTTTCTTGAAGAGTTATTGGACGAACGTCTCATATCTCCATTTCCAAAAATGCTGAATACAGAGAGACCAGATGTGGTGGTTTCTTCGTTATTTGAGGGACGAATAGCCTTGCTGACAGACGGAACGCCAAGTAATTTGGTCGCCCCCGCGACCTTATTGTCGTTTTTACAGTCGGCAGAGGATTATTATCAGCGCTATTTTTACAGTAGTTGGATCCGTCTGCTGCGTTACATATTTTTTGTTGTCAGTCTAGTTTTACCATCAGCTTATGTGGCCATTACGACCTTTCATCCAGAGATGCTTCCTTACAATATGCTGATTTCCTTGGCCGCAAGCAGGGATATTGTACCGTTCCCAGCGATCTTGGAGGCCTTAATTATGGAGGTAACCTTTGAAGTTATGAGAGAAGCAGGGCAGCGCATCCCCACAACGCTGGGACAGACGATCTCCATCGTGGGAGCCATTGTCATAGGGGAAGCAGCTGTTCAGGCTGGCATCGTCAGCGCGCCGATGGTTATTATTGTTGCCCTCACTGGAATTTCTTCCTTTGTTGTGCCGCATTTCTCACTTACCTTAACGATTCGAATTCTGAGGTTCGCACTATTATTCATCTCGGCTATATTTGGGCTTCTCGGATTATTGATTGGGGTCTTTTTTATTTATATTCATTTGTTATCTCTGAAATCTTATGGCACCCCCTATCTTTCTCCGTTCATACCTTTTAAGTCTGAACAGATGAGGGATGCTGCTGGCCGATTTCCTTGGACGAATTGGATGGGCAAGAAACGACCTTGATCAATCAGGGAGGGGCTGCAATGTTGCGAAATGTAAAGCGTGTCATTGTTATGCTGGGGCTTATCACAGCAGTCCTAACAGGATTAACTGGATGCTGGTCCAAGCAAGAGCTTAACGACCGCACCTTCGTGTCAACCATGCTCGTTGATTTGAATGAAGATGGGCAGACGGAAGTTTCTACGATGTTCATGCTGCCAAATCGCATTTCGAATGGACTCAATTCGAATAGTGTTAATCAAAAACCGTTCGTATCGATTTCGGGCAAAGGCTCGGATGTCGCTGAGGCGCTCCAACATATCCAGGCGGAGTTACCTAGATCGGTTACGTGGGGACAGATGCAAGTCATCGTGATCGGAGATCGTTTCGCACGTGCAGGATTGACCCCTCTGTTTGATCATTTGATTCGTGCAACGGACTTCAGGTTGCCGATCTATGTATTTTATTTCAATGGCCTCGCAAGGAATCTAGCGAAGTTAGAATCTGTGTTTGAACGTTTCCCCACTGAAATTTGGCGAGAATCCGCGCATACCAAGCGAGTGCCCCCAATTAGAATCCGAGACCTATTATATGCCCAATGGAATAACTTGGGTGACTCTTATATTCCAGAGTTAACTTTGCGTGATCTTAAGCTACTGACAGAATCCAAGACAGTGAAGTGGTCGGGGGTTGGGGGCGCTGCCATTATGAAGAATGGCGCCGTTACAGGTAGATTTACGAATGAAGAAGCGATGGGTATTTTAATCATGAAGAACCGGATTCCTGAGATGATTATTACGGGGGAACTTCCAGAGCAAAAGGGTGTTTTCAGTGCCAGGCTCATTGATGTGAAGCATAGAACGCGAGCAATTCGTAACGGTAACAGGGTCACTTTCAAGGTAACTATTCAGGCAAAAGCAGATCTTATTTCCATTGAATCCAATATGAATTTAAACGCTCCAGAGAATATCACAATCGTGGAGAGGGCTGTGAGCGATCGTATTCGACAACTAGTTCAATCTGCGAAGGAGAAAGCACAGAATCAGCAGGCTGATGTTTTCCAGTGGAGTGAGCTAGTTAAATATAAATACCCAAGGATGTGGCAAGATTGGGCGGAGAATCCTCGCGAGATGATGTTTACACATACAGATCCTGAATTTCATGTTCATGTGGTCTTGCGAAGCACAGGTATAAGCCGTTCGGCGAAACTTTGAATTCGAAAGGAGAACATCGTCCTTGTTGTATTTAATCATGGGTATTGGTTGTATCCTGATCTATCAAATCTCGTTGCTTCGGCGTCAATCTGCAAGCCCGAAAGAAAGGAGACTTGCTCTGTCGGTTACCGGTGTAGCGTTTGTTTTTGGCACCATCAGTATCTTCTGGCCGGAGTGGGTAAATCCCAGTCACGCGATTCGGTTGCTATTTGAGCCGATTCAAAGCTTCATTGTTCAACGATAGGCATGCAGGGAGGCGGCAAGGTGAAGCAACAAGGAACAGTGACAGGACTGCAGTTGGGGGCTATGACCTTTGTGTTCGTATTTTCTACCACGATTGCCTTTCTCATCAGTCCTCTTGCAGGGGCGGTCTCCTTTGATGGTGGATTGTGCATCATACTTGCCTCGGTCGTTGGCACGGCGCTTGCAACCCTAAGTCTTCGATTTGCTCTGCGCCAACCTTCGAACTATCTCGGTGAATACGGCAGCACGATCATCAATAAATATCTTCATAAGGGTATTTTATTTCTGTTTTCTTTCTTTTATCTGCATTTAGCCGCATATATTCTGCGTGAGTTTACCGACTTCTTTATACCGACATATCTGCGGGAAACACCGCCGGCCGCCGTTGCTGTTCTGGTAATGGGGGCAGTTGCGTCTTTGACCCAATCCGGTGTTTCAACTGTGTTCAGATTTACACAGGGGTGCTTTTTATTTATAGGTGTACTGTTCGCGTTTAAACCATTATTTTTTCTTACAGCTATGGATACACCTATGTGGTACGAGTTTACTCGTATTCATGATTGGAAGGCGCTGTGGGCTCAAACGTATGCCATTATTCCGTGGTATGGTGAATTAATTATGTTTTCTTATCTTGTTCCTGAGCTAAATACCAAGCAAAAAACTCGCAGAATCGTTTGGATAGGATCCTTGGTAGGCACCTACATACTCCTTGTAGAATTTCTGTTGATGATGTTTTTCTTCGGTCCTAAGCTTGCAGCTACGTTAGTATATCCTGCGCTTGAGCTCACAGGATTCCTACACTTAGGCGACTTTCTTCGCAACACAGATGCGCTTATTGTTTCGATCTGGTTCACAGGCTATTTCATTAAGCTAAGCATTATTTTTACGATAGGGACGCTGCTGTGCTCGCAAGCACTGTCACTTCGTAATTATAAACCGATTACATTCTCACTGGCGGCTATTGTTGTCTTGATGTCACTTATTTTAGCTAAGAATCCCGTAGAACTGGCAAAATATTTTGATAGCAGTTGGGCAACCTTTGCCCTCTTCATCGAGGGTTTGTTCTTCGTCTATCCCCTTGTGTTCTGGATAAAAAGCAGGAAATCCGTTAGTCATGAACCGGCTCCCAAACCGTGAAGCGGTCTATGACTCCGATTTCTTTCATACATTTTGAATGAAAGAAAGGCGTGCGGAGGAGGGCTGACCTGCATGACACTAGAAACGCGAATACCATTGCAAGAAGAGCATTTATTCTGGCTTGAAATACTAGAAGATCATGCGCATTTTCTGAGGGATTATTTATCTCCAGTGGAAACCAAGTGGTGGAAAGAAGCCGAGAGGTTCATCCCGCTATTTCAACATGCTTTGCAACAAGCGAAGGGGTTGGCGCCGTTAGAGGGAGCAGAATCCCCGAACATGCAAGCCTTCGCGAGAAGCGTGTATCCCCTTGCCGACGCCTATTGCAGGCTGGAAGGGCATATGCAGCATTTGCGGCTGTGGAATCGGGTTAATCTGAGTCTGACCCCATCTTATTTTAACGGGACCATTAATGAAAATAGAGAGTATTTGCGACAACTCTCCTACTGGATGCAAGGGGTTCCTGCTGCACCGCTAACACTGACTCAGTTGTTGGATCTTTGGCTGGAGGATCAACTAGGGCATGCTGTGCTGCTCAGTGGTCTGCTTGACCCTGTCGAGCGCATACTTGGGCTAGAGACAGATAAGTTTGCTTCGCTTTTCTCTGCCTATATGACGAAAAATCGTGCGATGCAAGGTTATTTACGTTTCACACCGCCAGGCTTTCCAGCAGAGATTCAATTCGCTAAAGAAGTACTTGGAACGGTGAAAGCCTTCTATGATTTCGTACAGCGAATCGTTGTTCAGTACCGTAACGACGAATTGTTATCGAAAGCAACACTTCGATTTTTGGAACATCATTTTCCAGAGTCCTGCTATTTCATGCGGAAGCTGACTGAATTTATACCTGACGCGCCATCACTCGGTCACTGCCCGTTAACAAAGCCTTCATTGATGCTGGATGACTAAACGAAATACTTTCTTAATGCTGCCGGGGCCTCCCGGCTTTTACGCGTTAGGCTGTCCATCGTCACGCTCGTAACGAGCGCATCTGCGCACAGTTCACCTTGCCCATTGCGAATCTCCTGGTGCAGCACATAACTGGTGTTGCCGATCTTCTCGGGGCGACAGCTTACTGTCAGGTGCTCCCCTTGTTTGCACTCTTTGCGGTAATTAATGTTGATATTCACTGTCACAGTTTGAATACCCAGATCACTGAAAGTCTCGTAAGATAGCTCACAAGCCTCATACCATTCTTCACGTCCCCATTCGAGGTACTCTAAATATTTGGCATTATTCACATGCCCATTCACATCAATTTCCGTGGAGCGGACGATGATCGCTAACTTTGTTTCCATATGTGTAATCTCCTTTGTTTGAATGTGTAGTCTAAAAGGGGCAGGCACTTCGTAAACCGTGGGACGAGTAACGAAGCCCGTATGATGTATCCCCCGGATACATCATTTTACTTCCTCGTATGTTGCATTCCATACAACATTATCGTAGACAATCGATGAAAAATGGAAAAATGATGTACTTTATGCAACATGTTTAAGCGTTTTTCTTGAAATAGAACGATTTCAGCCTCAAATGTTGTATAAACTACAACATTAGAAAGAATGGTGCGCAATATGAGGCGTAATGTTGCACTTGATACAACTTTGCATTTGACAGTGAGAAGGATAATAGAAATATCTCTTCCCACTAACATTAATACCTATTATAGCTTTTCTTCTAGCGGGATAACCAGCAACGACTCATAAGGTTCCAACATTTGGGGAAACTATGCGATGCGTGTTTATGTGTACCCAAGTGTGGGTAGTAGTGGGTACGGTACTAAGTAAAGTAGAAGTAGATTGGCAAGACCAAGGAGGGAACATATGACGCAAGAATATCGCACAGAACGTGATACCATGGGCGAAATCAGAGTACCTGTGGATAAGTTGTGGGGGGCGCAGACCCAGCGCAGCTTCGAAAATTTCAAAATTGGCACAGAGCGAATGCCGGTGAGGTTGATTAGTGCTTTTGCGCTGTTGAAAAAAGCAGCTGCCCACGTCAACCGCGATCTTGGCGGATTACCCGCCGATAAAGCAGAGGCAATCTCGCAAGCGGCGGATGAAATCGTACAAGGCCGCTGGGACGATGAGTTCCCGCTTGTTGTCTGGCAGACTGGCAGCGGGACGCAGTCGAACATGAACGTCAACGAGGTGATCGCTCACCGCGGCAGCGAGCTGCTCGGGGATGGCGCTTCGCGCATTCATCCCAATGATGATGTGAATCGTTCGCAGAGCTCGAACGATACGTTCCCCACCGCGATGCACGTTGCCGGTGTCATCGCGGTAGAGCAAGAGCTGCTGCCCGCACTAGAGGGGCTGCAGGCGACGCTGCACACCAAGATGTCGGCCTTCGCCGACATCGTCAAGATCGGCCGCACCCACCTGCAGGACGCGACCCCGCTGACGCTGGGTCAGGAGATCAGCGGGTGGTGGGCGATGCTGGACATGACGGCGCGCATGGTGCGCAGCGCCGTGGATACGATGCGCGAGCTCGCGATCGGCGGCACCGCCGTCGGCACGGGGCTGAACGCGCATCCTGAATTCGGCGCCCGCGTCGCCGAAGCCCTAACTAGCGAGACGGGCACGCGCTTCGTCTCGGCCGTGAACAAGTATCATGCGCTGACCAGCCATGATCAGATCGTTTACGCCCACGGCGCGCTGAAGGCGCTGGCGGCGAATTTAATGAAGATAGCCAACGATGTTCGATGGCTATCTAGCGGCCCACGCTGCGGAATCGGAGAAATCACGATTCCAGAGAACGAGCCCGGCAGCTCGATTATGCCGGGCAAGGTCAACCCCACGCAAAGCGAAGCAATGACGATGGTCGTGTGCCAGGTGATGGGCAACGATGCGGCCATCGGCTTCGCCGCTAGTCAGGGCAATTTCGAGCTGAACGTGTTCAAGCCCGTCATCATCCACTGCTTCCTGCAGTCTGTACGACTGCTGGCGGACAGCATGCGCTCGTTCAATGACCATTGCCTCGCAGGCATGGAACCGAATCGCGCGGTGATTCAGCGCAATCTGGAGCAATCGCTTATGCTGGTCACGGCACTCAACCCGTATATCGGGTATGAGAAGGCGGCCAGCATTGCCAAGCAAGCGCATAAGGAAGGGTTGACACTGAAGGAGTCTGCGGTGCGCAGCGGCTACTTAACCGCTGAACAATTCGACAGCTACGTGAAGCCAGAGGATATGGTACATCCGAAGGCATAGGCCAGCACATAGAGAAGAGGGTATCCCGCAGCCATGTTTGTGGCGGGATACCCTCTTCTTCTTGAATGAGGTACACTCTTATTATCCAATGAACCTCTCCAATTCGCTATCTTCCGATTGTGGTTCTCTCCACCTCTCCAATCCACTACGGCATCGGATCAGGAACCATATCGTTCTCTATGAGCTCGCTATTGGTTTTCATATGTTTCATTTCATTCCCGAGCTTCTTCATTTCATCCATATCCTGAGCCATCGAGCCATTGTTGGCCTCTTCAAGGGATTTACCGGACGATCCGTTACAGATCTGCTCAAGCTCGATTAATTTATCAAGCGCAGCCCGGCGAACTTGAAGAGGAACGAATTGGTTGTCATTAAAATCGGCTTCATGGAAATGCACGGTAGTGTTTCCAAGTTCAGAAGTTATGGTGGTTAACGTCAACGGATAAGCCGCTGAAGTGGCATCGTTGTAAATATCGATGCGGTACACGGACTTTTCGACGTATTCCATACGTTCAAGTCCGAGTTCAGTTAATTGTTGATGTAAGGCATGTTTGTCCATCGTAAAGCACTCCTTTGGTGGGGATGCCCCCGTGTACAGCTGGTATTAATTATTTTGAAAGGTTGTTTTGGCTGCCTGGATCGAGTCTGTGACACGATGCTGACTTTCTTTGGCTGTTTCTTTGGCTGTATCTACAAGATCCTCTGTTTTTTGGCTAACGCTTTCCGCAAGGGCTTTGGAGCTCTCGCTTACGGAGGTGGCGATCTCTTTCGTTTTATCCTGCCAAGTCCGATAGGTACTCATGAGGTCTTCGCGCAGCTTCGAACCCGCTTTAGGGGCAATTAACAATGAGGTAATCGCGCCGACAGCACCACCAATCATTAGACCTAACCATAATCCGCCTTTGTTCGTCTCGACTACTTCACTCATACGTCATCTCTCCTTCAGTTTGGGGTATAGTTGTTACATGTCCATACTTGGATGTACCCGCTTAGCGATATTTTGAAACAGGGGAAGGTACAAATATTAACCTTTAGCCCATCTGAATGCCTTGCATAATAGGGATATTTAGCTAATTTCACGAAGTTTCTTCATTAAGTTGATTGAAATGTTCACGATACGGTTATAGGATATATGATAGATTATACATATGGGACTCTGTTCCTATTTACCCGAAAGGGGTTAGTGCGATGAGTATTGTTATTGTGGATGATAATAAGACGAATTTATTAATTATTGAAAAAATTCTAGAAAAAGCGGGTTATACGGATCTAATTGCGCTAACTTCGGCAAGAGAGCTGTATCATTTGCTTGGTATGGACACGCCGGATCAAGTGGAAATAACGGTCGATCTCATTCTTATGGATATGATGATGCCGGAAATCGATGGGGTAGAAGCATGTCGTACGGTACAAGCTGATGAGCGGTTAAGGGATATTCCTATCATTTTCGTAACGGCGATGGGGGATTCCAATAAGTTGGCGGAGGCATTGGATGCAGGAGCGCTGGATTATGTGATGAAACCGATTAACAAGGTGGAGCTTCTGGCGCGGATTCGTTCAACACTTCGTTTGAAATATGAAAAAGATTGGCATAAAGAGCGCGATAAGCGGATTAAGTATGAGCTTGATTTGGCAAAACAGGTCCAGCTTAGTGTGCTTAGCCATCCACTGAAGAATGAGAACATCGAGATTTCAGCGGTGTATCGGCCTTCGTCAGAACTGGCGGGTGATTTGTATGCGTGGTATCCGATCGGGCCGCATCGGTATGGCATTATTTTGCTCGATATGATGGGGCATGGTATTTCTTCATCCTTAGTGTGTATGTACATCTACTCGGCTTTGAAGGATACCATCACGGCGATAGGCGATCCAGAGTTGGTGATGCAGGAACTTAATCGGCGAATGAATCAGCTCCATGTCACGGATAGTCTTATTAATTATTACTTTACTGCGATCTATCTGGTTCTTGATACCGAGCAGCGTACCATTGAGTATGTAAATGCAGGCCATCCAGCTGGCGTTGCAGTGCTTGATGGCGATGTGCAACTGCTCTCGGAAGGGTGCTGTGCAATTGGCTTTTTTGAAGGAATTGAGATTACCAAAGGATACGCGAGCTACGAGAAACAAGCCCAGATTGTTTTATATACCGATGGATTGACGGAATGGATTGCAGATGATGAGCAGGATGGTATGGCTCAAATCAAGGGCAATCTCAAAGTTTTGAATGGGCATGACCCGGAAGGATTAGTCGAAAGGCTTTCTACGACAACGAAGAACAGCCCTTCGCAGGATGATATGTGTTTGGTCATGATCTCTGCCTCCTAGCTTGCACAATGCAATGAAACTTGAATACGAGTAGTGGTCTTGGTACGATTAGACAATAATGACTAGGGAGTGTGGCTTATGTCCTCAGAAAGATTTCAAATTGATCTTGAAGAATCGGAGAAGTCAATACAGCTCATTATCCGTGGGGAGCTTGACTTGGCAGCAGCACAAGCATTCCGCCAGGCACTTGAGGCCGTCGTTCATCGTGAAGATAAAGCATTAATTCTCAATTTGAAGCATTTAAACTATATCGATAGTACGGGGATTGGCATCGTGGTATCTACCTTGAAAATTCGCGATGAAATCAAAGCGCCGTTCGCCGTCCATGATATTCCGCCAGGAATAAGGAAACTGTTTGATTTGACGGGGATTACAGGATTTCTGAATGAAGGGATCGAACGCAGCGTATGAAGGTCATTCGCTTACATATTCCGGCAGCAGCAGAGCATTTGGAGATTGTGAGACTTAGCTTATATGGTGTAGCAACGAAACTGGGCTTCTCGTATGAGGACATTGAAGATATGAAGGTGGCTGTATCTGAAGCTTGTAATAATGCCATTTTGCATGCGGAGCCTGGAGATAGCAGCGGCCACATCGACATTAGCTATGAACTTAGTGATGATGCCCTCCGCGTGAAAGTGAAGGATAGCGGTACTGGCTACGAGGTGTCTAGCGAAAGTCGGCAAACGGGTCCTTTCACGGGGACGATGCCGAGTGAACTTACCACCGGTGGTCTGGGCATTTATCTGATGGAAGCGTTAATGGATGAAGTTCTGGTCGATACGACGTGTGGCACTGAGGTTACTTTAGTTAAATATGTGCACAGCAAAAACCACGGAATGACGGAATAACCGCCAAACCGTGGTTTTTCTTTCCTATTCTATTTGCCGAGATAGGCGGCCAGCATCCAGCTGTGTTTCTCCAAGGAGGAACGGATCGTAATCAGCATATCCGCGGTAGGCTGATCTTTTTGGTCTTCAGCCAGCTCAATCCCTTCGGTCAACTCGGAGCATAACAATGTGAAATCATCAACGAGCTGTTTCACCATGAGGTCCGCATTATTTTCAGTCTTCTTAGCTTCTTTAATGGAAGCCATTTGCAAATGCTCTTTTAAAGTGGCAGTCGGAACTGCACGCAGGGAAAGCATTCTCTCTGCGATTGTATCCAAATGGAGTGTGGCTTCTGTGTACAATTCTTCAAATTTAATATGTAGGGTGAAGAAATTTTCACCTTTCACATACCAATGATAATTATGCAGCTTCATATAGAGTACTGAGAAGTTAGAGACTTGTTTATCAAGCAGGTCTGTTAGCGGGCTAGCCTTCGTTATCGTTGTATTAACCATGATCATTCCTCCACTTAATTAATTTATTTGTGTCTACAAGATATAAGTAACCTTATGAGAGCTAAGTGAAACAGTTAAGTTTCGATGAATATATTTTGTGTCTCGTGTGTTTCAACTTTTTCTATCTTGGGTAACTACGTAATAACAAGGCACAATAGGAGGGATTCCCATGTTGCTTCAAATAAGTGTATGTGTGGTAGCAATTGCGTTTGTGTTTCTGGTTTTTTATTTGATTCAAACCTTAAAATCCTTGAAGCATTCCCTTGATGAGATAACCTCAACAATGGGTCAGATGAAAAATGAAGTGACGGAGATCAGTTCTGATGTGAAGGATGTCATTCTTAATACGAATGAGGTTGCAATCGATATGCGAATGAAACTTTCCACGCTTAATCATCTATTTGGAACCGTGCAGGATGTTGGTCAGGTACTTCATGAGCTATCTTCTTCCGTTAAACAATCAGCTTCAAGTCTGATCGCTTCTGTCAAGCCAACAGAAACATCTGCAAAAACATCCCCGCTTAATGGGAAGTTGAAAGCTATTCTGCAAGGAGCGACTATGACGCTCGAGATTTGGGATAAAATTAAAGTGAAGAAGTCATCACCGCAAGCCGGTTCGATGAAATAGAGAGGGGTCATCACGTGAACGCTATACGTAAATTTATGTTTTATAAACAGTCCGATGGGAAAGAAAATAGGATCTATTTAAGCGGAGAGCTTGATCTCTCAGCGGCGTCTTCACTAGCTAACGTACTGGATTCCGTAGTTAGAAAAGAGGAAGAAACGCTTATCCTAGATTTGAAAGAACTAAAATATATAGACAGCACAGGAATTGGGCTTATCGTTTCCGCAATTAAAGTAAGGGCTGCGATGCACGCATCGTTCCAAATCGACCATATCCCAGCTAAGGTTAGGCGCTTATTCGATATTACAGGCGTTTCCAGTTATTTGCATAACAATGGCAGCTTAAGAGAAAATCAACGTATAACTGAAAGGAAAGAAGAAATCATATGAGCCCATACATCGGTCTGACCATACCTGCACAAGCGGATTATTTGGATATTGTTCGACTCACTTTATACGGCGTTGCAACCAAAGCAGGCTTCTCCTTTGAAGATATTGAAGATATGAAAGTCGCTGTCGCTGAAGCCTGTAACAACGCCATTCTTCATGCTTATGCTGAGGGGAATCCAGGCATCGTAGAAATTCAATTTGAGCCTAGTGATGGCTATATGAAAATAACGGTGAAGGATGAAGGCGATAGCTTTCATTATGTTCAAACGGACCCTGAAGAAGTAACGCTGCACCATAAATCGATTCAAGAAGCGAATGTTGGGGGACTCGGTCTCTTTTTGATGCAAGCATTAATGGATGATGTGCAGGTGTTAGCGCGTGGTGGCCAAGGGACTAAAGTCATTCTGACCAAGCAGGTGTATAGAAAAGAGGAGATTGTATGAATGTGAAGGGAACTGTCTCTTCCTCCGACCCTTTATATGATATCTATGAGAAGAAGAAGATTTATAAGGAAACCGGATGTCAAGAGGCAGCTACCGTCTTGCTCTTGCACTATGAACCGATTGTACGAATGGCGGTAAGCAAAATGTCGCGAAGCCGCCCTGACCTCTATGAAGATCTCTTTCAAGTCGGTCAAATGTCGATGCTCAGGTTGTTTACGCAGTATGACCATGCGATGGAAGTGCCTTTTGAAGGCTATGCGATGAAAAGCCTCATTGGGCATCTCAAAAATTATTTGCGTGATAAGTCATGGTACATACAAGTTCCTAGACGCATTAAGGAAAAGGGAGCGCAGATGGGGCGTGCGTTGGATGAACTGACGGCTAAGCTGGAGCGCTCGCCGAATGTGGATGAAATTGCAGCTTATCTAGAGCTGAGTACAGAAGAAACCATGGAAATCTTAGCCGGTCGCGATTATTATCACTACACCTCCCTCGATACCCCGCTCACAAGTGAGGGCGATGGGGCCACGATTGGGGATATGATTGCAGGTACCACCGATGACTATCAAGCTATAGAGCGGCGTATGGATCTTGCTGAAGCTATGGATTGCTTGAAGGATGAGGAACGTACCGTTATTGGGATGATTTACCAAGAAGGGCAGTCCCAACGCCAAATTGCCGATCAGCTAGGCATCTCTCAGATGAGTGTATCCCGTATTCAGAAGAGGGCGATGACGAAATTGAAAACAGCCTTAACATCGAACGTATAGAAGGTTATTTACCTGCTAGGGGCTGAAAATGTGGTATAGTAGTTTAGTATAATGTTATCTTACATTTGCTACCAACTGTACCAGGAGGCACTTTCTTATGTTTAATTCCTATCTACTTAAGATTAAACCCAAGATTATGCTGGGCTATATCTTAATTATTGTCTGTCTTGGTCTATCACTATTAGTCGTAAGTAGTCGCGTGACGGATCTGCAGAAAGAAGTTAGTTTCATCTCTACGCATGATATGGAAGTACACGATCAGCTCAACGAGTTGCAGAAGAGAATGCTCGATCTGGAGACAGGCATGCGCGGCTTTGTCATCACGGGTGATGAGCAGTATCTGGAGCCCTATAATGAGGGGAATCGCACCTGGCAGGAAGCTTATAATAAAATTCGTCAACTTGTCAGTGATAATCCCTCGCAAGTGCAAAGTATGGAGGCCATTGAAGAGACGATTCAGCTCTGGCTGAAAACGAGCGGTGACACCGTTATTCGTATGAAAAGGGATAACAATACGGCAGCACTGAATGATTATTTTAAACAGAATGCAGGCAAAAAGGTGATGGATCAGTTGCGTACGCAATTTGATTCTTTTCTCGTAACGGAGAAGAATTTAACGGCCGTACGAGTCGAACAGATCGCCAAAAGCAACTATAATCTTAAAGTTGTTCTTTTTACTATTTTGGGTCTTATTTCTATTATTGCTGTTGTTGTGGCATTCCTACTATCGAATTCGATAACAAACACGATTAAACAAGTTACCCAGAAGATTCGCGATATTACCGCATTGGAAGGGAATTTAGCCTCTCGGATTGAAGTGAAGACGAATGACGAAATCCGTTTGTTGGCTGAGGCAACGAATGAGTTGCTGGCGAGTTTAGAGAAACAGAGCTGGATTCAGTCGAGTATTACAGAAGTTGCAACCCTGTATCAAGGTATACGTGAAATAACTTCTCTGAGTGAAGCCTTTATCCATAAGCTGGCACCTTTGTTGGATGCCAGCTATGGTGTTATTTATTTGAGGCAGAACGAAGAAGGGGAACCTTTGTATGTAAAAATTGCAGGATACGCTGTTTCTGGACAGGTTCAAGCTGCTTCCCAGTTTCGGATAGGCGAAGGCTTAGTCGGACAGTGTGCAGTCGATAAACGAATTTTCCTGATGGATAACCTTCCTGATAATCATGTGAAAATAACGTCTGGGTTAGGAATCTCCACACCTCGCAGCCTACTACTAGCACCGATTCTGGTAGATGGAAGAACCGAGGCCGTTATTGAGTTGGCTTCCCTTCATCAATTTCAGTCCAAGCATCTAACTTTGGTTGATTCTCTGCAAGAGAAGTTCGGTACTGCGATTACAAGTGTGCGCAGCCGGATGGAAGTGGAGCGTCTCCTCTCCGAGTCGCAAATGCTGACGGAGGAGCTGCAAGCTCAATCCGAGGAGCTTCAGACGCAGTCGGAAGAGCTGCAGATGCAACAGGAGCAGCTGCGGATGACGAATGAGTTTTTGGAGGAGCAGAATCAATTTGCTGAGCAGAAAGCTACGGAGCTTGAGAAAGCCAAAGACGAGCTTGAAGAGTATTCATTGCAGTTGAAGACAAGTTCTCAATACAAAACCGACTTCTTGGCTAATATGTCTCATGAATTGCGTACACCTCTGAATAGCATCATGATTCTTTCGCAAATGCTAGTGGAGAGCAGTGGAGACATGCAGATGTCCGAGGTCGTGGAGTATTCGCGCGTGGTGAATGCGGCGGGTCATGATTTGCTGTCATTGATCGACGATATTCTGGATTTATCCAAGGTCGAAGCTGGGAAAATTGAGATTATGCAGGACGAAGTTAATGTGACGGAGATTCCACAGTCCATGGAGCTTATGTTCTTACCAGTGGCTGCCAAGAAAGAGCTGGATTTCCATATTATCCTAGACTCGGATGTGCCGTCCGTCATTGTGACAGATGGTCAACGCCTGCAGCAAATTCTGAAGAACCTGTTGTCAAATGCATTTAAATTTACCGAAACAGGCTCTGTTACTATGAGAATAGCTCTCGCTGATTCATCGCGTATTAAAGAACTTCTCCATCGAGGTCCAGAGGACACGATTCTTGCTATTTCGATTAAGGATACAGGTATTGGAATTCCGATTGATAAGCAGCACATTATTTTTGAGGCCTTTCAACAAGTGGATGGTACAACCAATCGTCAGTATGGCGGAACGGGGCTTGGTCTATCGATCTGCCGCGAGTTTACCCGATTGCTTGGGGGAACGATTGTTGTGAAGAGTGAGCTGCAAGTAGGTAGTACGTTTACCTTATATATCCCAAATAGACCAGAACTTGTCCATCCTGACGATACCTCAGCACAAGGTCAGATCGCGGCTTCTAGTGAGCAAGTGATTCCGTATAAAGGGGATGCTTCCTATCCGAAGAGTTTCTTTAGCGATGCTGAGCTGTCCCTAGATGGGTCAATTCATGCGGATGCACAGCTTTTCGAGGGGAAAAGAGTTTTGCTTGTCGATGATGACGCCCGTAACGTATTCGCACTCGTTAGTGCTTTAGAAATAAAAGGTGTAACGGTTGTTGTGGCTGAGAATGGCAGAGAAGCGATTGATCTATTAACCGTGGATTCAAATTACGATTTGGTATTAATGGATATCATGATGCCAGTTATGGACGGTTATGATGCCATGAAGGAGATACGGGGAGGTTTGGAGTTACGCCACCTACCTATCATTGCCTTGACAGCGAAAGCTATGAAGAGTGAGAAAGAGAAATGTCTTGAAGCGGGAGCATCGGACTATATTACGAAGCCACTGCAGATGGAACAACTCTTCTCGCTGATGCGGGTATGGCTTACGAAGCAGGTGAAGAAGCATTGATACGTGAACCTCAAGATGGATGGAATGAGCCTGAAGAGCCTCCAATTGATGAGAGGGAAAACATTGAGATTAATTTGCTCCTGGAGGGCATATATCAAATGTATGGATTTGATTTCCGACATTATGTGCGCTCCTCTTTACGCAGACGGATTCTAAATCGAATGAAAATGGAAAAGTTACCAACGCTTACAGCGCTGCTGGAAAAAGTGCTGCATGAGCCGCTATTCGTAGACAAACTACTGGGTGACATGTCGATTCGTGTGACGGAAATGTTCCGAGATCCCAGCTTCTTCAGTGCCTTCCGCACTCAAGTTGTGCCAGCGCTGCGGGACTATCCAGAGATTCGTATCTGGCACGCAGGTTGCGCTACAGGTGAAGAAGCCTATGCCATGGCCATACTCATGCAAGAAGAGGGCTTGGCAGAGAAGACTCGAATCTATGCCACTGACATGAATGAGCAGGCCATAGAGTCGGCTCAAAGAGGTGCGTTCCCGCTGAAACAGATGCAGCTGTATACCAAGAATTATTTGGAATCTGGCGGCACCAAAGCGTTCTCGGAGTATTACTCGACGGATCATCAGTATGCCTATTTTAAACCGCAGCTGAAAGAGTGCATGATGTTTGCCCAGCACAATCTGGTGACAGATGGCTCTTTTAACGAGTTCCACGTTATCCTTTGCCGGAATGTGATGATCTACTTCGATCCAAAGCTGCAGCAGCAGGTGCATAATTTATTTTACAGCAGCTTAACTCAGCAAGGTTTCTTGGGTCTCGGGAAGAAAGAGTATATTCTTCATGTGCCTGAAGGTGTGCATTATGATGATTTTATGCCACATGAGCGTATATACCGTAAGAAATCGTAGCAACGTTATTGAAGAGGTGTCCCAAAGCCATATGTGGCGGGGCATCTTTTCTCTTTTGAAATTCTTCGAGGATTAGCGGCCTACTCGGTATGGACGTACGGGGGTGTGGATGCGCGACGCGTACATACGGGATCTAGGAGATTGCTCTTCATAAATCCAATTAACTGGAAAAAATGCAGCTGTTTTTACGAAATTTTCTCCAAAAATCAATCTAACTGGATAATATGTAGTTATAACTGCCTGTATTGTTCAGGTTAGGTAAAAAAGGTTGAAATTAACTGCAGATTTTCCATCTACTCTGCGTAAAATCAAAAAAACCACAAATTTAACTGTATAAAACCCATCTATTTACTTGGAACACGGGGGGATTGTACGAAACTTGCATCCGACCTACTCGCCTTTTTGACGCAGCACTTCAAACTTTTACCTCTACCTCTACCTACCTCTACTCCTACATCATCTACCTTTACTTCCTCACGCATCCCTCGGCTCTACTCACAACCAGCATTTCACACATCAGGCCTTACTGAAAGAGGAGTAAGCTTCGCTTAGCTCTAAAGACTAAATGTCATACGTCTGGATTAACGCAAACGCCCTTAGAAAGTGGCCGCTTAGTTATTTTTTGACCAACTTCGTTTAATAGCTTGTTTCAAGCCTAGGTAGTGTGGGTAATAGAAAGCATAGCAAGATGAACACTATCGAAAAGGAAGAGAGAGGTGTTGGGTATGTTAGGATGGGCTATGACGTTTCTCGTAATCGCGTTAGTTGCAGGTGTTTTTGGATTCTTTGGGATTGTGTCAACAGCAGTAGGTATCGCCAAAATTTTGTTCTTCGTCTTCCTTATTATGTTCGTAGTATCACTGATTTTCGGCAGACGTCGAAGCTTCTAACAAGCATGATCTAGCTTAAGCAGCTAACTCGAAGTAACACAGATACACCCAATAAAACCCATTGACGAGGAGGAATTACCATGAGTACGTATACCAGAGTAAGTGTGACATCAAGTCTTGAGGATACGCAGAATAAGGTACAACAGCTGCATAACGAAGGCTTTAAAAAAGATCATATTTATGTTCTGACACACAGTGCTGAAGGTACAAATTACGTCGCGGAGTATGCGGGTGCAGAGCAGATTTCGATGGCTGAAGAAGGATTGTTCACGTCGATCGCCAATCTGTTCCGATCACGTGGCGAGGAGCTGAGAGCGAAGATCCTGGCGCTCGGCGTGCCAGAAGCAGAGACGGACAGACTCATAACGGAGCTGGAGTGGGGAAAAATCCTCGTATTGGCTACGCCTCATATGAGTGACGAAGATACCTTAATGATGTACCAAGGTGAAGCATTTCAGCGAACTATCATATAAGTGGACGCTATGTAATCGTCCTATACCAAGAAAAAGCCCTTGTCTCCATGGGAGACAGGGGCTTTTGTGTCGGATTCATCGCCTGCTGCTTGTGTTCGATAAGGTGGGGAGCATCTTTAAATCCTTGACCATGGATGAATTGCAAATCGGGCATGCGGGACTATCCGCGAATGAAAAGTTATCTCTCATCCAGCAAGAGCACTGATCAGTGCTGCAGGTCCAGATGCTGGTTTGTTCCTCCGGTACTGGTTCCAGTGATTTTTTTGAAAAGTACAATCGAACTCCTCCTTGTCATAATTGACTCTGACGCGCAAGCAGTTAAAGCACTATGTGATGAAGGACTACAGCTTGACTACATTTTCAGCTTGCGGTCCGCGGTTACCTTGAACAACTTCGAATTGCACACGTTGGCCTTCATCCAAGCTTTTAAAACCTTCTCCTGTAATGGCGCTGAAATGAACGAATACGTCATTGCCGCCTTCCATTTCGATAAACCCAAATCCTTTTTCTGCGTTAAACCATTTTACCGTACCTGTTTCCATGTGTTCATAAACCTCCAACAATAATTTGTGCCTGCGCGGTTCTCCCCGGCGGAATCAACTCGTTCCGAAGAGCTTGTAATTTAATAACGCAGCTTTGATAATATATCCATTATTCAGGAAGCTTATTCCACTTTTCTGAAAAAACATCAAAGTTATTTTCAGACCGCGGCGCACCTTGACGTTTCTATCTTAACTGCTCTATACTATTCCTAAATTTAACAAAGGATTTTCAACAATTTCATAGTTCGTATAACCTCGATAATTCGGTTCGGGGGCTCTACTGGGAACCTAAATCCTAACTACGAACACAGTATATTCGTATATTGTGTTTGTTGTTAGGATTTTTTTGGTTCCTTTATTTCATTTTTAGGAGGCTGAAGGGAATGGGTTCCATATTAATTCAAAATGCGAAGGCGATTGTAACGGTGGATGCAGAGGACCGTATGTTGGAGAATGCGGATCTGCTGATCGAGGACAATCAGATTGTAGCGTTGGGGAAAGGGCTAACGCCGAAGGATGACTCCACGCAAATTATTGATGCATCCAACATGTTTGTGTATCCAGGTCTCATTAATGTCCATAATCACTTGTATCAAACGTTTACGCGTAATCTGCCGCAAGTGCAGAAGCTAGAGCTCTTCGACTGGCTTCGCTACTTGTATGAGATCTGGAAAGGACTTACACCGGACGCTGTTTATCATAGCTCACTTACAGGAATCGCTGACCTTATGAAGAATGGTTGTACGACCGTATTTGACCATCATTATGTTTTTCCTGAGCAGAATAGTGCTCATTTCATCGATAAACAGTTCGAAGCCGCTGATCGATTAGGCATCCGTTTCGTGGCTTCACGAGGATCGATGACACTGGGTAAGGATCACGGCGGATTGCCGCCGATGAGCGTCGTGCAGGACAGCCGTACGATCCTGGCGGACAGCGAGCGGCTGATTGACCTCTATCACGATGCCAGGGCAGGCTCGATGCGCCAGATCGTGCTAGCGCCTTGCTCGCCATTCAGTGTAACCGCAGATATCCTGCTGGAATCCGCTAAGCTCGCTAGAGCAAAAGGCGTGCGCCTCCATACACATCTCGCCGAGACGAAGAATGAGGAAGCCTATACGCTCGAAAGATTCGGCATGCGGCCGCTCGCCTATATGGAAAGCTTAGGCTGGTTAGGCTCCGATGTGTGGTATGCGCACGGCATTCATTTCAACGATGATGAAATGAAGCTGCTCGCGCAAACGAAGACGGGTATCGCCCATTGCCCCATTTCTAATATGAAGCTATCCTCTGGTATTGCCAGAGTGCCTGAGATGCTGGAGATGGGCATTCCAGTTGGTTTGGCTGTCGATGGCAGCGCTTCTAATGATGGCTCGAATCTGCTGGAGGAGCTTCGCGTTGCTTACCTGCTGCACAGGCTTCAATCTAGCGCATTGGCGCCAACAGGTTATGATCTACTGAAAGTAGCGACGAGGGGCGGAGCTGAGATTTTGGGTAGAACCGACATTGGGGCGCTGGAGGTAGGCAAATCAGCAGACCTGTTCATGGTGCGCGTCGATCAGATAGACGCTGTCGGAACGCATACGGACGCCAAGTCCTGGTTGGGGACAGTAGGTCTTAAGCGTGCCGTGGATTATACCATCGTAAATGGCAGAGTCGTCGTGGCGAATGGTGTGTTGATGGGAGCTGATGAGGAGAGGCTCTACACAGAATGCCAAGCTTCGTACCAGCGTTTTATTCAACAATAAAATAGAGAAAAGCTCGCCCCTTAGCCGTGTGGCATGAAGGAGCGAGCTTTCTGTTTAGGCAAGCAGGAGAATAACCAAAAGTTCAAAAAGCACAAGTGTAATAATTTGATTATATTGTGCTGGCGTGTAGATCGGTCTGTGATGACCTTGCTGGTGACCATGATGAGGATCCGTATTCAGATACACGTGATGACCATCTGCATTAATGAGAACACCTTCGTGTGTATGCCCATCAATTGTCGTGACACGAATCTTACGGCCCATGTGTGGATGCAGTGCATGCATGACGGCGTCTCTTTTGTGCTTCATCATGTGCTGCCAGTTGGGCTCAGATTGGTACAACACATGAGGTCCTTGGTGTCCGTGATGACCTTGCGGCCCTTGCGGATGCATAGGGTTCATATACATAAACGTTCACTCCTTTTCGTACAACTGCGCTCTGCAGCAGGCTTTCTGCCTAGGTTCATTACTAGACTATTCAGCTATACGAAAAGGGTGATCGCCTATGTGGAAATTACTTAGTCGCGGTGGATCGTGACAACACGCGTCTCATTGTTGAACGAAACTACACAGCCAAGTTGCTCAGCAATGAAGCGAATAGGAACAAACGTTGAGCTATCAGACAGTGTTGCTGCACTTTCCAGTTCAGCAACGGCTGCCCCGTTTACACTTGCGTTGGTGCTATTCAACGTCAAGAGGAGCGTCTTGCCATTAATGAAATCAGTAATAGTAACTTGTTTCAGCTCACCATTCCAGCCAACCTCAGCACCTAGCTGCTCGGAAACAAAGCGAACCGGTACCATCGTCGTGCCATTCGCATTAATAAATGGTTGAGGTGCGTCGTCCTTGGCACCAGACCCGTCAGTAACCATATTAATATCTTTTTTCGTCACTTGGAAATCATTTTTAAGCATCTTATAAAGCGTAGATTGCTTATCCAGTGCAGCAAGCACTTTGAAGATTGCCGTAGCATCTGGTTTAAGCTGAAGTGCGCCCGTCGTATTAACTTTGCTAGCTGTAACCGGTTTATTCAAATTCCAAGTTTCACTCACATAAGAAATCTTAATCGCGGAAGCGCCATTGTTGGATTTTGTAATTGGCATATTGATCGCGATGTTCTGCTTACGAATTTGCTTGTCATTATCGATGTAAACATCTGCTTGAAGCGATGCCTTGCTACTAAACATATCTTTCGTCGGATCAATGGAATCCGTCAATCCCGCCAGGTAATCGTGGATCGGGGAGTAGACAAAGCCAAGCGTCAGATCTTTATTCGTTAGAAGACTTAATGTAATACTCTTATCTCCACCTGCAATTTGTTCTTGGATGACAGGAGCAAGCGCATCGTACAACTGGCTAAGCACTTTTTTGAGGCCAGCTTCGTCGGCAAGAACGTTAGCAAGCAGCTTTTGCAGAAGGGAAGCTAATTCCGTGCCGCTAAGCTCTACATGTGCTTTGCGTAACGAAAGCGATTCATTATTCACTTGATCCGTTACCGAAGTAATCGCTAGAGAAGCAGGGTCCGTGGTATTCGCTAAAATAAGTTCGATGAGTCCTGATTTAATCTCAAGTAATTTATTGCCGAATTGTTCTTGGATGGACTTAGGCAAGAAACTTAAGAAAGAAATATCAGCCCCGCCTAAAAGATCAATAACAATTGGCTGTTTCGCACCTTCAATGCTAAGGTTGATCTTCGTACCCTCCATAGCAATATTGAAAGGAATGGTACCTTTACTGTAAATAATTTTGCCTTCCGCAGATAGACGTTGGCTATCCTGCGTTTTAACTGCGAGCTCAACCTTCACATCTTGCAAGGCTGCTAGTGCTGCTTTTTCCGCTGCGGATAACTTTGATGTATCGCCTGGGACAAGCTCAAGCTGCAAAGTACCTTTTGACTCGGAAGACTTCACACTCGCATCATTCTGAACGGCTTTCGCCAGTTCCAAACCTTGTATCGATTGACAACCTGTTAGTGTCAACATCATGATTACCAGCGCTGCCGAAATTAACCAAGTCCATTTTTTTGTGTGCATGGGATAATCTACTCCTTTGTTTTAATAGATTTAACGATAAGTCATCGAATGATTATACGCAAGTGGTACGAGAAGGATGCGGTTATGGCTTAAAATTAACGAGCATGATCCCATTTCTCAAGTTCTGTTTGAATGTCTGTTCGGAAGGGGAACTGTTGATGTAGCTTTTGAAGCTCAATTCTCGCTTGTGTTCGTTCTCCTTGAGCGTATTGAATTTGGCATCGAAGGAATAGGACATGAACATCCTGTGGGTTCATAGAAAATGCTTTGTTGATTTCCATCGCGGCGCGAGTGAGATGTACTGGATTTGTTGTTTCTAAGTAATTTTTTAGTAAGAGATAGGCTGAGGTATAGTGTTGATTTGCTGGGATGAAGGCTAGGTTAGAACTGCGTTCAAGAAGTTCAATGGCTTCGGTATAACTAGTTGCGTGTTCTGCCTTGGTGGATAACGCCTCTGAGAAGCTAAGACGGATAGATATGATCGAAAATAAGATAAGAACCAATGAGAAAAGGATGCGTAGAGGTCCATTTAATTTATTTATTAAATCACTAGTAGGTTTTAGCTCTACCATCGAAGTGTGGCTAAATATGCCAAATACAACCCATAAACCGAATAGCAAAGGATATTCAAATGTAAAATCAACTGTACTATGAACCAGTAGACAACCGAATACAGCAAGGCAACTTGCTACCCAGATTTTCGTCGAACCATCTGATTTAAGGTAAGAAGACAAGCCGCTCCAGATAAACAAAATTACAATTGTTGTGAACAGTAGTACACCAATCAATCCGGTCTCAATCCACGTTTCCAACCAATAATTATGTAAATATAGGACTGTGTAGGCAGCTGTCTGATAGTGATATTGTAAAATGTTCCATGCTCCTCCTCCGTAACCTAGAAAAGGGGAGTCGATAATTATTTGCCAAGCGTCTTTGTAATAACCAATCCTACTTGTCCATTCTGATGCGTGAGGGGTTAGCTGAAACAAACGCTTAAGTGAGGTAGCTTGATTACTGTATAGCATCGCAACAGCCATTGCTAGAAAAATAGGAATCATAGTCACACTTATTGTTTTAGTCCGAATCTTAGGCATTACATAGAGTATGAGTAAGGCGACGATGAGAACAGAGCCCAGAAATGCCCATTTTGAAAATGAATAGGTGACAGCGCTAGCAACTCCGGCACAAATAGCTAGTGTTACGGAAGGGATGGTTTTTCGATCATTTTTTCCAAATGCCCAGTATTGTAGTGGGACAATGATAACGAAAAGTAAAAGAACTGTTCGCGAACCGCTCAGAATAATTCCTGATGCTAGAAGGGAACTAAGCCAGATATAGTGAGTTTTGTTTTCTATAGCGGCTAACATATTAGATAGAATCAAGGCAGTGAGTAGTAATACCCCCCATGCATTCGCATACTCCAAGGGTCCTTCGAAACGCCCATCTCGAAATTGGTCGAAAAGAATGCCATAGACGAGCCCAACAGAACATAGATAAACGAACACTCTTATCAGAGTTAATCTATGTGCTTTGGTAAGCTGTGCAGCTATAAGAAATAGAGGTATTACAAGTGCGATACGGAACGATGTTGCTAGAGACTCTTGTTTAGAAATAGCGCTAAATGTAAGTGCAAAGTAGAGACAGACAAAGACAATAAATACGTAGAAAACAGGATGAGAAGGCATTTTACACCTAAATAAAATGAGGCCTGCTGAGACATAGAGACAGCCTTCAATCAGTAAATACTCAGGCTTAAACAATAGACCGTGCCAGAATAGAGAAATACTGATGAAGATGATAAGCAATATAAGTGAAAAAGAGGAAACCCAGTTCTTTTCAACTTCTGGTATATTCTGTTTTTTTCTTGGGCGCACGCTAAGTGTTTTCACTCCATCTCATGAAATTAAGCAAAATTTAATGTTGTGTTCCTAATTTCCATTATAAGGCATGGGACTTTAGTCTTGTTGAATCTCTTGTTATCTCTTATTATTTAGTAGGTAATAGAAGATCGGTAGAAACAACCTGAGGAGGAACTATTTTGCATTTTAGTAATAAGGTAATTGGATCGTTTAAGCGAAGGGCCTCTGCGGCACTCGTGCTATTATTTTTGGTGAATGCATGCATCCCAATTATAGCATCTGCAACAAGTTTGTTTAATCTCCAGTTTGATCCAGTATCTGGCACGGTATATGGCTATATTTATTCAGACAAGGCGGCGTTATCGGTCAGTGTGAATGATGAGACATATGGGACTAAAGCAGTGACCCCAAGTAGTATAAACTTTACAAACCCTTATATTAATGGATTTTATTATGAGTTGAATGGCGTGGGAAGCGAGGGGCTTAAAGGGCTTAAGCCAGTTACAGCAGTAGTTTATGAAGGTAGTACACCTGTTTACTCAACAGTAAATAATGTGAGCAGTAATGTGTATACCTATAGCGGAAGTGATGTTAATCTTACTCCTCCTACTAATCTTGTGGCAAATTTTGAACATGGGCACTGGAGAATTAAATGGGATTCACTTGATAATTTACCCTTTATCTATAGTGTCAAAGAATATCGGAATGGAATATTCGAAGGACAATCTAAAGGTTATCTTCCATTTGAATGGGGTGAAAGGTATGAATTTAATGCACCGCCTGTGGATATTCAATTAAGTGTCATAGACATATTTGGTAACGAATCAGCGCTAAGTGAAAAGGTTACACTCGTAAGTGTAACGGGACCGGAGGCCTATCATTACTCAGGTGTCATTAATTTAAATGGCGTCCCTGCAGCAAATACGAAGTTTGATATTAAGAATGCAGCTGGTGTTGTTGTTGAAAGTTTTACGTATACGAATCAAGAAATCAAGGGCCAAACACAACTTGGCCGGTATGGAATCAACATCAATCAACCGTATATGGACTATGCGGGTAAGCATTTGGATTATTATTTTGATTTACCTGACAACAATTATTCCGTAACCATTACGAATTCACAAAAAAAGATTTTCCAACCGACATCCTATGTTACTGACTTTGTTGCAAGCGTTGACTACGAAGGCTTTTTTGCTAATGTATTTCAACATGAGGTAAATATGAATGGTAATTTTAAGACAAAGCCAGACATGTTTACCAATAAAGATGCAGGTCATTGGTACGTGCCTAATGAAGAAATTGTAAGTTTTACGCCGACAAATGCTACTGGAAACCGTCTGGATATCGATTTTCCCTATGATAGTTGGCCAATGTATGGAGTGGGAACGCATAATACAACGACAATTCAAAATGAGAATTTGATAGGGTCAGATTTACAACTAATTAAAGTTTCAGATCAGTCAGAGGTCGGAATTACGAGCTTAACTCATAATCCTTCTTTTTCGAATGAAGCAATTAATGATAAGTTGGTAGTAAGTGGGAACGGCGGAGGAGGAGGTGGTGGTAGCAGTAGTCCATCTCCTGTAGTTACTAATAATGGGAACGGTTATACACGACCGCAATTACTATCTCTCGTACTCGATGCAGAATTGGAACCTAATGAACAATATGTACTAAAAATGTCTTCTTCTAGCGACTCGAATGAAATCCGATTACCGCAGTGGTCAGGGACAGGCTTTAGTACTGCGGTGTCACTTTCAGTAAAAAACAATTATTTAGATTTATATACGGGCAACATAATTGACAGTTACTATAATGACCGAACAGTTCAAATTTTGCCAGCAGGAACGCTAGAAGCGGTTGCAGCTGTAACGGCCAAAATCACAGCTCTACCAGCTACTTCAAGCCTAGTATTAGCAAATGAAACAGCTGTGAAGGAAGCCAAAGCAGCATTTGATTTACTTACAACGGCTCAAAAGGCGTTGGTAACTCCAGAAAATCAAACAAAGCTTACTAATGCAGTAGCGAAGATAGCTTCATTAAAAGCAACCTCAGGATTTGGTGGAGGTGGTGGCGGCTTCGTGGATAACTCACCTAAACCATCCGACGATGGCGCCAAGGTGGATACGAACAATTACCTGACAAAAGAAAAAGGTTCAGACGGCAAAGAGGTTTCACGCGTCAAACTGGACTCAGATGTATTCACGAAGGCGCTTGATGTGATCAAAGGCAACGATAACGACCACCAAACGATCACCTTGGATGCGACGGGTACGCAAGCTGGGGCCAAAATTGAAATCCCAGCAGCATCATTAACTGAGGCATTGAAATCCAATTCGAATATTGTGATATCGATCCAGTCGGATGCAGGTACGTATCAGGTGCCCGTTAGTATTTTTAAAGATATCGCTAAGCAAATAAATAAGGACCTTAAAGATGTAAAAGTAACGATTTCCGTGACGCAGGCGTCTGCGAAATCATACGAGGCACTTCAGCAAGCGAATCCAACGATTACGACGCTACTTGCCAATCCGATTGAATTTACCATTACAGCAGAGTCGGGTTCTACGAAGGTAGAATTGAATGATTTCTCAGGTACTTATGTGGAACGGAAGATTATTGTACCTTCTACGGTAGATAGTAATGCAACAACCGTTGTTTCATTCGACCCTGTTACAGGTAAAATGACTTTCATTCCTGCCGTTGTCTCCCATGTCAATGGCAAAAGTGAGATCACCATCAAATCACCGCATAACAGCATATACACACTGGTGAAATTGGACAAATCATTTAGTGACATCAGCACGCATTGGGCCAAAACAGACATCGAATTGCTAGCGTCTAAGTTCGTTGTGCAAGGCATGAGCGAAACTACTTTCGCTCCGGATCAACGTGTGACCCGAGCACAATTTGCATCTATGCTTGTTACCGCATTAGCATTAAATCCAGATGCTGCGAAGTCGTCTACGTTTACAGATGTGAAAAGTGCTGACTGGTTTGCAGGCGCTGTGGGTACAGCGGCTAAATTAGGACTTGTTGAAGGAAACAGTGCTGGGGAATTCGATCCTCATGCAGATATTACAAGAGAGCAAATGGCCGTGATGATTTCTAGGGCTTTGATGCTTTCTGGTCAAGAAGTACAGTCATCATTAGCTCAAGACAAGCTTGCTGGTTTTGCTGATAGCAGTTCAATTAGTGCGTGGGCGACATCGGCTGTAGCGCAATCACTTGCTGCTAATATTGTAAATGGTCTGACTGAACAATCGTTTGGACCTAAAGAGAGTGCAACTAGAGCACAAGCAACGGTTATGCTAAAAAGGTTCTTACAATTTGCAGAATTCATAAACTAATAGTAAGACAACGATCCTCCTATTCGATATAGGGGGATTTTTCTTTGAAGCGAAACCTTTTATTCCCAATTTCGTCTAAATTTATGTGGGAGGTAAAGCTGATGATGACGATGTTTATTGTTTGTTTTTTCGTAGGTCTTGTACTTACGTTGCTCATCACACTCTTCGGTGTGGACAGCATTGAGCTGCATGGCGATGCAGGTGGTACACATGGACACGGGCATAGTGGCCCATCTTGGTTTAATATGTCCTCATTGCTCGCGGGTTTGACCGTATTCGGCGGTATGGGGTATATCTTGGGCAAGGTTGGCATGACAAGCGGTTTATTGATTCTACTCGTTGCCATTGCAGCTGGTCTTGTGATGGCGTGGCTGTTCTTTCTTTTATACGCCAAGGTTATTTATAAGCATGATGACAGCATGAGGGAGAGCGATTTTGAGCTCAGCGGGCAGTTGGGGAAGCTCACAGTTCCGATTATTGGAAAAGGTATGGGTGAAATGGTGTATGTGCTCCAAGGAACCACACGTTCCATCAGTGTTCGTTCCGAGAACGGTGAGTCCTTGGTGAAAGGGACGAAAGTTGTTATTTTGAACATGAGCAAAGGTGTGGCTACGGTGACGGAATTTAGTGAATTTGAATAGCCCGTTCGTGCTTCAAACAATAGTGAGGAATGACAGGGAGGTAGAGCAGGAATGATGTATCCAGTGCTTATCATGGTTGTTGCCATTGTGGTTGTTGTTTTTATCTTACTAGCTTCGATTGTAAAAGCGTATAAAAAAGTGCCACCGAATGAAGCGATGATCGTGTTTGGTTTAGGGGGCAAAAGAGTGGTGCAAGGCGGAGGTACGTTCGTTATCCCCGGTTTTCAGAGCTACAAAACCATCTCGATGATGCTCACAAGCTTTGACGTGAAGCCAGACCAGCCGATGTTTTCACTGCAAGGTATTCGTCTCAAAATTGAAGCTGTCGCTCAGATTAAAATTCAAAGTGATCCCATCGCGATCGCAACCGCTTCTGAGCAGTTCCTTGATCATTCGATGGCGGAGCGGGAAGCGATGATTTTGCACTCAGTCGAAGGGCATTTGCGGGGATTAGTCGGGCAATTGACGGTCGAGTCGATCCTCAAGAACCCCGATGAGCTCAACAGTAAGATGAGGGAAACATGTTCCGAGGATTTGGATAAAATGGGGCTCAACCTCATTTCCTTCGTGCTGAAACGGGTAGCGGACGATCAAGGCTACATCGAGAACTTGGGTGTGCCTGAGGTGGAGCGGATCCGCAAAAGCGCGAGTATTGCCAAGGCGGAAGTTGAGCGGGATATTCAAATCCGTCAGGCGGATACGGAGAAGGAGTCGGCCATTCGCAAGGCGGAAGCCCATCAATTGACAATTGAAGCGGAGAGCGCTGCGTCGGCGAAGGAAGCTCAGTACCGCAAGGAGCTCAGCATGAAGGAGGCCGAGTTTAAGCAGGAGACGACGAGTCGTCAGGCGGAAGCGGATTTGGCCTATGAATTGAAGCAAAAGCAAATTCAACAGCTGCTCGTGACGGAACAGGTACGGATCCGTCAGATGGAAGCAGAGGCGAACAAGACCGTTCGCCAAATCGAGGTCGAGCTGAAGCAGAAGGAGCTCGAAGCTTCAATCATTAAGCCAGCCGAAGCGGAGAAGCTGGCGGCAATCATGCGCGCCGAGGTGAGCAAACAGCGGCAAATTCTTGAAGCCGAGGCGGACGCAGAGTCGACGAGAAAGCGCGGCGAAGCCACGGCAGAGGCGGAGCTCGCCAAAGGGAAGGCGAACGCTGAGGTCGTGCGCCTAGCGGGGCTTGCGGAAGCGGAGGCGCTGGAGAAAAAGGCGGAAGCCTACAAGCAGTACACGCAAGCGGCGGTGACGGTGGAAATTCTCCGCATCCTGCCGGAACTGGCGGAGAAAATTGCGGCCCCGCTGAGCAACGTGGATAAGATCACCGTGATCTCGCAGGACGGTTCGACGTCTGGCGTCAACCGAATCACTGGTGATATTGCCAAAATGATCGCGCAGGTACCGGAAATCACCCAGACGCTCACGGGCAAAAGCGTGACCGACTTGGCGCGCGCGTTCCTTGGAAATGATGCTGACCCGACGTTGAAGCGGGAAGGATAAGGGGCACACCCTGACTAAACAACAAAGCCACACTCTTAGCTATAGAGTGTGGCTTTTTCCTTTTTCCAGAAGAGCTAGCAAGCTAGTCAATTCTAAGAGAGATATCAAGCGGATTTCGCTAGATTACGATACAATAGAGGGGATGCGAGTCTTCTTCGCAGTAAGCATAGTTTGGATAGAGGCGGGGAGACGTATGCTGATATATAAAAAATTTCTACGTGATCTTTTACGAAATTATATGATGGGTTCGGGTATTGCTGTTCTAGTTGTTGGCGGGGTTATTATTTCGACAACGCTCACGATTTCGGGGGTTGAAATGCTCCGTGTGTTTATTATTATGATTTTATCGTTATGTGTCATGATGTTTGCGGAGTTTGTGATATTTCGGAAGCACATAGGGCCGATACGTGAAATGATGAGGCAAGAAAAGCCGTCGCTGGCGACTATTCGTGCAGCCTACTTACAGACGCATCGCTTTCCTGCCCTATCGGTGATGCGGATTATGGGGCCGCACTTTTTGGGGCTATCCATTCCAGCAATGACCATGGCAAGTTTAGGGATCGCATGGGGTTGGTTGACACTGCCGGCGTTTTACATTGGGCTGGCAGGCATCGGTGCGATACTGATTGCCAGTATGCATGCGTTGCTGGAGTTTTTTACGACGGCGCAAGCTATTCGGCCCATGCTGGTACATATACGTGAGTTAGGGCAGCAGATTCATGGGGAGGATGTCTCGTTGGATGGACGCGTCATCGTGTCAATTCAGCGAAAGTTTCAGTTGAGTGCTTTTCTCATCGGCACGATGCCGCTATTTCTTTTTAGCTTAGCAACGCAAATTCGGTTGAGCACAAGTGTGGACTCTTCCCAGCTGATCGCTGATTACTGGAAATGGGCGGCGATTATTCTTTTGCTGGGCGTTGGCTTCTCGTCCTTGGGAGCACGCTTGCTGGCCAGTGATATTCAACAGCCGATTGAGGATTTACATCGCGTAATGAAGCAAGTGCAGTCCGGCGATCTTAAAGTTAGAGCCTCTGACTTATACTCGGATGAGTTTTCGCGGTTGATTGCGGGCTTTAACCATATGGTGAAGGGCCTCGATGCCCGTGAAAAAATGAACAATCAGCTCCTGCAGAGCTATTACGCTACACTTGCGGCAGCTCTCGATGCGCGAGATGCCTACACGGCAGGGCATTCAACGCGTGTCGCCAAGTACTGCTTGTTAATTGGACAAGCGGTTAGCTTGAGCGAACAGGAGCTTGACTGGTTGTACAAAACAGCGCTGCTGCATGATATCGGCAAAATTGGCGTGCGCGATGCGGTGCTGTTAAAGGATGGCCGATTAACCGACGAGGAATTCGAGCAAATCAAACGTCACCCGGATCTGGGTGAATCGATTTTGAAACAGATTGAGCCTGCTGAGGCGATGGCTCCCTTGCTTCCGGGCGTGCGCTCGCATCACGAGCGCTACGATGGTGCGGGATATCCGGATGGCCTGAAGGGCCAGGATATCCCGGTGTTCGGCCGCATCATTGCGGTGGCCGATGCGTTCGATGCGATGACGTCCGATCGTCCGTATCGGAAGGGAATGCCTGTCGAGAAGGCGATGGCCATTCTCGCGGACGGGAAGGGGAGTCAGTGGGATCCCCGTTTTGTTCAGGGCTTTATGGATGCATACAAGGCCTAGTTGCTGAGAGTGGTAGTCAGGGGGCCACAGAGGGAGTGGGCTGAGTGGCCTGTGGGTCAACTAAATGGAAAACATACAGCTAATTCAGGCGTATTTCATGGTAATCGGACGAATAGATGGAAAAAGTACAGCTAAAATAGCGGAAATCAGTAATAATTCCGTTTTGGGCAGAAATTAACTACATGAAATCCAGCTATTCTCGCGATTGAGTGAAAATCAGCAAAATTAGCTACATATAATCCAGTTAAATTTGTTGAAGTGCACCGGGAGCGGCGGGGGTTGGGTCCGTAGAAGTAGATGTAGAAGTAGAAGTAGAAGTAGAAGTAGAAGTAGAACACCCAGCCCAGAATCGGCACCTGCGCAGCCGAAACCACAATAAACCCGCTCAGTCCAAATGGACCAGCGGGTTTTCATATTTAGTGTGCTTTTGTTTGTGATTCCAATTGCAGTCCCACTGCAGACCCAGTAGCGCCAGCCGGCCGAGACTCTGTCTCGGCGGACAGATAGCGTCCGACCTTGTCGATCCATTCCTGGACGTAGTGGTCTGTGGCCCATTGTGCCATGACGAGCTGTTCACCAGGCTCCAAATCTAAAGTGAGCTGGGGAATGCTGCCGGGCGCTTGCCCGTAGGAGTAAAATTTGAGCGTGTCTCCCTCGAAGATGACGAGCATATCGTCCAAGGGGGAGGTTAGCGCATCGGTAGCTTTCGGCCACGAGGACTTGATATTGCTCCAAGAGCAACAGATATCATCGTGATTAACGACTTTATCCGGCAGTTGCCGTGGGAAATCACGCAGTACGTAAGAATCAGGTCTCGATAAACTAGCTTTCGGCGTTTCAGCAACTTTGCCGACCCATTGTCCTGGTTCACGCTGCACCGTCCAGCTCTGTCCTGAGACTTCACTCATCGCATTGTCTCCTATGCTTGATATCCTCGCAAGATCCGTGCTCGTGCTTGTGCCAAAGACATCCATCAAGGATACATGGTTCTTGTCCACTGGCTTTTTGTAGAATTGCAAGGTACGTGCTTCTTTCAATTGCGGAAGTGTACGCACCCAGATGCGATCTGCATGGTAGGGCGCATTGCCATTCCAAGCTGCCTCCGACTCGGCAATAGAGACGTACTGGTTGCCTGCAAACAACAGTGTTTCTACACGATTAAACTCTTGATCTTCTGGCTCTGTGAAGCGTTCTGTCTTAACGGGCTGATCAGCCAAATGAGCAGATAAATAGTGAGACTCACCTTTGTTCGTTATATGTGTAAGGGAGTCAATTTTCCAAAAATTTTGCTTATATGGCATCAAAATGCCAGTACCTTCGGAGGTTTTCTGTAATTGCCCGCGAACAGGCGCAACGAGCATCGTCCGATAGGTACTGTAACGAAGCGGAGACAGCGCCCGTCCTTGATTTCCGTTCGTAGCCGTCTCATGCTCTGTCCGTAGCCCAATGAGCAAGGCTGTGTTAATGGGAGCAGGTGGAGGCGTGGAGACGGTGACTTCCGCCGGCATCATTTTCTCCTCAAGAGCAGCAGCCTCACTTTGCGTGTGCATCGTATGCCAAGGGAAAAGAAGTACTACAGCCAAGACAGTACCTAAACCACCAACGCAGAGAAGAGGTTTTACCTTGGATTTGCTGCGCTCCTTCTTACGAATCGTTTGCTCGATATCCTGTTGAAGCTTGGAGGTGAACCCCTTCTGCACGAGGGGCGCATCTTCCAGTTGCTTCTGGAAGTCATCCGGCTCAGGAGTGTTCAAGGGCTTCACGCTCCTTCAGACTAAGAACCTTGAGTCTGGCGTGATGTAGTCTGGATTTAACGGTTCCTTCCGAAATATCCAGAATAGCTGCCATTTCCTTGGTTGTCATCTGATAATGTGCGTGAAGAATTAAAATTTCTCTATATTTTGCGGATAAAGACATGACCTTCTGCCAAATTTCACTTGCATATAAATTCTCAACCGCTTCGGTTTCAGCTGAGCTTGCGGTACCTCCCGACTGCACGAATCCAACAAGAGTCACCTTGCGCCAAAACGCTTTGCGCATATGATCATAAGCGGTATTGCGGGTTATGGTAAGCAACCAGGTTTTAACCGCAGCTTCACCACGGAAAGTCGTCAGATTGCGATATACTTTTAAGAAAGCATCCTGTGCAATATCGTCAGCTGCATCTTTATTCCGACAAATACTGAAGGCATAATTCCACACATCATTCCCGTAGGTTTCCATTAAATTACGAAGGATCACCTTCTGATCTGTTGTTTCTGCAATGTACTTCAAATAATCAAATACATGGACACCCGTCGTTTCCAATTCTCTCACCTCTCCTATATAGACGCATCTGTTCCCGAAAAGTTCAACATTCGAAATAAAAACTTTACTTACATCTTTCGTAAGCCCTTGCTCCTTTGTGCCTCATCAGAGCGTATTCTTTATTGAAACTGTTCATGCCCAATTAGTAGAGCGTGATCGGCAGGAAATTGTACCTAGAAAAGAGAACAATAAGAATAGAAACTGGAACGTATGCGTTCTTGCTTGACAACGAAGAGCTTTAGCACGCAATATGAAGGAAGGACTAGATCCTTCGGAGAGGAAGAGCAGCATGAATTTCGTTGAGCATATAGCAGATCATTTGCGATCCGGGCTAATAAGCAATTATCCACAGCCGATTGCCCTGAACCTAGGTTTAGTGTACACCGTGAAGCTAGAAGACAAGAAGACGAATTTAATTTGGCTTCCTTATGAATATACAGGTTTAGCTTACATTGATATGGGCCTACAGGTGAATGTTTACCCGTACTACCGGGGTACAATTATCGAGGAAATTGAGCTTTCCCGAGGAACGGATCTGTACAAGCCACAGACGGAAGAAGCGTTCACTAAGACTCTCTATACCAAGGGCTACGAGCTGCACCAGCTGCTGCAGGAAGAGCCCTACAGTCATTTACAGGGAAGTGCACCTGATTATCTAGCTAAAATGATGTACATTGTCGACTGGATGCGCTATTACAATTCGGCTAAAGCGGTAGCAGGGAAGCAAAAAAAAGTATAAGAATGTTCACGATAGCGGATCTTGCTTTCTACCTAGTAGAGGGCAGGGTCTTTTTGTCTTTTATGTGGCTATAGACCCAGTTAAGGGGGGCTTGTCCCGCCTTAATGAATGGGCTTTTTAGCCTGTTCTCAAAGACTAGTAGAAGGCTTATCCTAGAGAATGGTAGAAGTTGGTGCCGAAAATTAGGATAGAAGCGGAGAAATTGGCGATGATACGATGGAATAAATGGCTGACAATTGCGACGATCGGTTGCCTATTAACAATAGGTGGTCTGCAAGGTAGAAGCGAGGCAGCGGGATTTAAGGATATTAGTGGACATTGGGCGGAGCAGACAATCGATCAGATGGTACAGCAAGGTTTGTTGGATGGCTTTCCAGATGGAACGTTCCGACCGGATGAGACTGTTACCGCAGATCAATTTGTGAAAATTGTACTGCTAGCCTTCACAGATAAGTTCCCGAATGGGGAACGGAAGTGGAAGACAAGCTTTTTGCAAACATTGAGTGTAAGTAATCAAAATATTTTAGGACAAGACTACCGAGATTTCACGTTTAAGCCGAGCACGGTCGGTTACTGGGCGAAACCGTATTTAGATCTGGCAAGTGATCTTCATTTTATTAGCAAAGGGCAATTCAGTGATTATAAGGCTTCGCTCAAGCGAGAAGATGTCGCGGAGATTTTGTACTATTTATTGAAGGAAACGGAGTATTTGGAGGACGAAACCTATAGTCTTAGCGCGGCATCTCATTTCGGAGATTTACAGAGCGCAACGAGCAGACAGCAGAAGTTTATCGGAGAGTCGATGACGAAAGGGATCATGGAAGGGTATCCGAATGGCTACTTCGGGGTAGGCAAATATGTAACACGAGCGGAAGCGTTGCAAATTATTACGCGTTTGCAGACGAAATCGAAGCGCGTCAGCGTGAAAAACGATAACGATGCTTTCATCAAAGTCGTGCCAACCAAGGATGGCAGCTACAAGAAGCTTGTTTTCCCAGATCAGCGCATGCTGCAAGCCTACGAAGTGATGGAAGGGGCGGGCAAGCTGCGCGGGACGAACTACGATCTGGAAGAGACAACGCTGCGTCTATTTCGTAATTCAGAAGCCAAAGCGCAATCCCTGAGCGGAGCTACGGCGGAGGCGCGGGGCAGCAATGAAGCTTCTCTCTGGTTGGATCCACAGTTTGCGACCTATGGCGTCACGGTACGACTGGAGGACGGGGTGCTTGCTCGGAATACGGAAAGCATCCGCAAGTTTACGGATTTTCTATTCGGGTACGATGCAGACATTTTCAATCGCCTATTTACGGATGCATGCGCACGTGCCGCAGCGAAAGGTGTTCTTGAAACAACAACAACGCAAATCGGTAATTATTCGGTGGAAACACGACTAGAGTCAGATGGGAAAACGATTGTTTTCTCTATTATCCATTCATAAAAGGTGATCTGAGGCTGTACATACAAGTTGATTTGTTTATTCCTTATTTGCAAAATATCTAGCTAACATGTACGTACAAGTGTATAATGTAGGTATTATATGTACATTTTATCGGAAGGTGTTGAGCTCAGATGCTAGAGGAATTGAGACAGCAAGTTTTGGAAGCCAATTTGGATCTGCCCAAATATCGGCTAGTTACGTTTACATGGGGCAATGTCAGCGGAATCGATCGTGAGCAAGGACTTGTCGTGATTAAGCCGAGCGGCGTACCATATGAGGATTTGAAGGCCGAGGACCTCGTTGTCGTAGATCTGCAGGGTAATCTTGTGGAAGGCAAATTGAAGCCATCCTCAGATACGCCAACGCATTTGGCGTTGTACCGCGCCTTCCCGACGATTGGCGGCATCGTTCACACACATTCGCCTTGGGCTACAAGTTGGGCGCAGGCAGGTCGCGCTATTCCGGCATTGGGTACAACGCATGCGGATTATTTCTACGGTGAAGTACCGTGCACGCGTCTGATGACAGAGGCAGAGATACAAGGCGCCTACGAGTTGGAGACGGGCCATGTAATCATTGAAACGTTCCGTGAGTTGGATCCCGCGATGGTTCCGAGTGTGTTAGTGAACTGTCACGCACCATTTAGTTGGGGCAAGGACGCGCACAATGCCGTTCATAACGCGGTTGTACTGGAAGAGGTTGCGAAGATCGCGTATCGTACGTACAACTTGAATCCTTCAATTCAGCCTATGGATCAAACCTTGCTGGATCGTCATTTTCTAAGAAAGCACGGGGCGAACGCCTATTACGGGCAAAAATAAGAACTTATTGAGGGCAATCGGCTGAAAGGGCTGATTGTCCTTTTTGTATTTATATAGATAAGGAGAGGGGTTAGTCGATGAAAGAGACTAACTCCAGCGCGCCAGGGCAATTGTAGAAGAGTTAGTCGCTCCAGTATCTTTTGGCGAGGAGCCGTTCATTTGGTATGATGAAAGTAGACTAGGCAGAAGAGGATGATGAGAGATGTTTGCGAAATCGAATTATAGTGGAACAAGAGAAGAACAATATACCTTGCTGATCGGGCAAGTTCACGCTTTAATACAGGATGAACCGAACCGTATTGCTAATTTGGCGAATGCATCCGCATTGCTGGGGCAGTTCCTAGAGGACATCAACTGGGTAGGCTTCTACTTGGTGGATGAGCAGCTTGAGCGGAAAGAGCTTGTGCTCGGACCTTTTCAGGGATTGCCGGCTTGCGTGCGAATCCCTTTCGGTAAAGGGGTGTGCGGTACGGCAGCTGAGCGGATGGAAACTGTGCTTGTTCCTGATGTCCACGCTTTTCCGGGACATATCGCTTGTGATGCGGCTTCGCAATCCGAGATCGTGATCCCGATTGTGGTGGGATCTGAACTTGTCGGGGTGTTGGATATCGACAGCCCGAGTCTTAATCGGTTCGATAACATCGACCAGCGTTATCTGGAACAGTTTGTGCAGAAGCTCGCCGCTGCGATGTAGCGTTAAAAATTAACTTATGCACGGCATTCCGCGCATAAGTTTTGGCTGCTCTTGTCGAATAACTGGATAATATCCAGCTATTTCTCGTCAATATATTGATTTGAATAAAATAACTGGATAATATCCAGTATTCAGCTCCAATACGGCGTAGGTGGCTGGATTAACTGTAGGTTTTCCATCTGTTTCACGTATTTAGTGATAAACAGCTGAATTAGCTGTAGTTTTTCAGGCTGTCGAGAAAGTCTCGCGGTGTTTTCGACAGTTTGATTTTTATGTGGTGGATCTCTCCTCTTAAAAGAAAAATCGATTTAAAACAATCTGAGAGACAACGTTCGAGTCTAAA
>NZ_JABMKY010000031.1 GCF_013204845.1 Paenibacillus qinlingensis | reverse complement strand
CAGCTGACGAATACTAATCGGTCGAGGGCTTAACCATATATAGGGATCTTTAATCGTAGATTAAAGTCTCTCTGCTAGAAAACCTAATATTACTTACGTTGAGTTTCGTATCTAGTTTTCAGGGAATACTATTCCTGAATCGTATATATATCTTGGAGAGATACCCAAGTGGCTATAAGGGGATCCTCTGCTAAGGGATTAGACTGCGTAAGCGGTGCGAGGGTTCGAATCCCTCTCTCTCCGCCAGTTCCAAATATATATACACTTTTATGTGGCGGCGTAGCTCAGCTGGCTAGAGCGTACGGTTCATACCCGTAAGGTCGGGGGTTCGAGCCCCTCTGCCGCTACCATAAAACCAAAACACCAGATGGAGGCTTAGCTCAGCTGGGAGAGCATCTGCCTTACAAGCAGAGGGTCGGCGGTTCGATCCCGTCAGCCTCCACCATCATCTTTACGCCGTTGTAGCTCAACTGGTAGAGCAACTGACTTGTAATCAGTAGGTTGGGGGTTCAAGTCCTCTCGACGGCACCATTTTTTATGGTAAACTTTTTGTAGCATGGAGCTGTGGTGTAGTGGCCTAACATGCCTGCCTGTCACGCAGGAGACCGCGGGTTCGAATCCCGTCAGCTCCGCCATTTCTTTTACAATTAATGTAGGACATGCTATAAATAATCATTTGGCTTTGTAGCTCAGTCGGTAGAGCAGAGGACTGAAAATCCTCGTGTCGGCGGTTCGATTCCGTCCAAAGCCATTGAGATGGTTGTATTGCTTTGGCAGTACGGGTATCTCGTATCTGGAGGCTTAGTGAAGTGGCTAAACACGGCAGACTGTAAATCTGCTCTCTTCGAGTTCGGTGGTTCGAATCCATCAGCCTCCATTTTACCTACGAGTCATTAGCTCAGTTGGTAGAGCACCTGACTTTTAATCAGGGTGTCGTAGGTTCGAATCCTACATGACTCACTTTTATAAGTAAACGTTCAGGACCGTAGGGTCTTTTTTTGTTTCCATTATATATAGAAAAAAGCATCCGATCGCGGGATGCTTTTTCTCGTTTAGATATGCAGTTCAGAGCTTATCTGCGACAGACTGCATTTTTTGTTCCATGGAGGAGGGCTTGTCGCGGCGATCATCGATTTTGATGGACGTGGATACACGCGCAGCTCCATGCAAGAAGGGAACCTCGTGGACGGCACGGATGACCTCGAATAAACGGTCTAGGGGGCCTTCCAGGATGGTGCCCATGGGTGTCATTTGAAAGCGGATATCAGTATGACGCTCTAATTCTTTGTGGAGGTCAGCGACATAGCCGCTCAGGCTGGTTGTGGCTGTTCCGATGGGGATGATGGTGAATTCAGCTATTGCCATAGGGACACAAGCTCCTTCCTTTCGTGTACTTGCTGTTAAGGATAACAATCAGGAGCTGGCAAGGTCAATAATGTAATCAGCTGTTCTTGCTGCTAGGGCCATTACGGTAAGCGTAGGATTGCCTCCACTTGAGGTGACGAATAGGCTGGCATCGCAAATGAAAAGGTTCGGGATGTCATGACTTTGACCATACGAGTTCACTACGGAAGTCGCTGGATTATTACCCATGCGGCAACCACCCATCAGATGTTGGGTATCTGGAACAACATAGGAGATCTCCCCGCCAGCGGCGCGGAGTATCATCTTCATATTATCAACAGCATGATCAAGGAGCTTGAGATCGTTATCGCAGTAATTGAAGGCTAAGGAAGCTAGCGGCATGCCATACGCATCTTTTTCATCCGATAATGCAACGTGATTGTTCCAGTTAGGCAGTACCTCTCCGACCATTTTGAGACGACCATAGAAGTTGTAATCCTGCATAGCTTGTCTGAAGGACGAGCCCCATAGTGGCGCTTCTGTGGCCTTGCGAATACCTTCCGCCATCTCAATAGGCCGTGAGCCGTGTGCGTGAATGGTATACCCCCGGACAAAGCCTCTGCGTGGATCTGTCTCATAGAAATCTTGGGTAGATGCCAGCACAGGTGTACCTTTGTACAACCGGACTTCCTCTTCGAATTTGGCATAAACGTCGTTACTGCTATGCGTCATGATTGCTCTGCCTACCCATCCGCTGGAATTGGCTAATCCATCAGGGAACTGAGGTGTAGCAGAGTGCAGAAGCAAACGAGGCGTTTCCACAACATGCGCACAGAGGATAACAGTTTTAGCACGTTGCCGATAGGTTATGCCTTCGTTGACGAACAGTACCCCGCAAGCATGTCCATAGTCATTAACTTCGATTTGAGTGACTCTGCAATCTGCGAGAATTTCGGCACCTGCCTTAACAGCTTTCGGAATGTGCATGATTAGGGTACTGAATTTTGCATTAGGCATGCAGCCTTGCAGGCAGAATCCACGATTGGTGCACGCAGAGCGCCCCTCTAATGGTACAGATAAGATAGCTAATGGTGTAGGCGCCGATTGAATACCAAGGGATTTGCAGCCTTTGTGAAATAAGACAGCATTCGGGCTAAGCGAATCTAGTTCTGGAAAGGGGTACGGACCCTGGAAATTTCCCCAAGGGAAAAGCTTAGGTCCAGATACGGAGATTTCTTTTTCGATACGCGTGTAATAGGGCTCCAGATCTTTGTAATGAATAGGCCAATCGTCCCCAACGCCATCAATGGACTTCGTTTTGAAATCAGATTCATGAAACCGCAGAAAAACCCCTGTAAAGTTCTGTGTTCCGCCGCCAACCCCTTTTCCTGAATGATGCTTTCCAGTAACGAATGGCTCGCTTGCATCAACTAGGTGCGTATCCTCCCAGCCGAGGCACTTCATACTCAGTTCATCACTTGCGAAATCCTTCTCGGGATCGCGCCAAGGCCCTGCATCAAGCACAACCACGCCTAGTCCGGCTTCACTGAGTTCTTTAGCTAGAACGCTTCCTGCAGCACCAGCACCTACAATGAGAATATCCACTATGTCATTTTCATATCGCCATTTCATGTTCGCTTCGCAGCCTCCCAGGACTCTAGTTGGTCAGGACTGTGAAGTGAATATCCACGAGGATAAGCAGGGCCGCCAAACCCGATTTCCGACCAAACTATTGGATGAGCATAGTAGGCTTCTACGCAGATTTGAAGAAGCTTTTGAAATAAGATTTTTTTGGGAATGCCTTCCCAGTTTTTCGTGGGTGGATAGCTATCGTCGCTGATTTGAAGCATAATGCTCCGTTGGTCCGTCTCATCTAATTGAAAGAATGGCTGACTATTGGCAATCCATCCTGTTTCTTCAATCGCTTTAAGTCCTTGACGTAAAAGTACTCGAATAGGAGGTGTGCCCACCTTGCGATGTCCCTCACCATTATTTTCAGATAGTACCTGATCGATATGGTTGATGACGTATTGAATGATTTCTCCGCGATGATCGTCCATTAACAGTGAACACCAAGCACGAAGCGTTTCTGCTTCAACGACTGTTACATATCCGTATGTATGTTCACGAATAAGTCGGGATTTCACAATTGATCTTGTATGTACATCCCATTCCCTACTTTCTTCCATAACATCAAAGGTTGGATAATGATTATGCTCTTTCATGTTTGTCACCTCCATAGCTAACGAGAATAAGACCGAAAAGTGCTACTACAATTATTTCCAAATTCATGAGGAATATGAGGAAAACATCGATGAAGTTGTGTTTTTCAAGAATTGAAACAATTGGCACCATTGCCAATGTCATGGTTGATAGGAAATATTTTAGGAATGAAAGTCTTTTCATTACCATGGTAATCTTGTACTAGCAACTGAGATGTTTTCCATATTACCCAATTCACCAAGAGAGCACGTACAGGAGGAAATACAATGTTAAAGAGTCTTGCACACCGCACGCTAGGCATAACTGCTGCGATCACGATCGCATTATCAGCAACAACTGCCATTTCCGCTTATGCCGCAAATGATGATATGGATGCTGTTTCTTTGGCCAAAAAAATGGTTGGCGTAGATTACTCCAAAAGTGATGAAACACCATCTGCAGGGTTTGACTCATCCGGACTGATCTATTATGTCTATGAGACGTTAAATTACACAGTACCTAGAACTTTAGCGGATCAATTCAATATGAAATCTACGAAAATTACGAAAATAGATAAGGCTGAGCCAGGTGACGTCTTGTTCTTTGGTAGTGGTTCAAAGCCAACGTTTGCTGGGATCTATGTGGGCCAAGGTAAAATGGTCATGGCATCCCAGAGCAAAGACGAAGTCGTCACTCGCAATGTAAGTCAGCTTAAGGGCAGCTTCATTGGCGGAAGAAGTATTCTTACATCTAAGGATCGTTTGAAAGCCGAGTTGATCCTAACTGCTCAGAAATATCTTGGTACTCCATATGTATTTGGGGCAAAATATGGTCAAACCAAAACAATGGATTGTTCTTCTTTTACAAAAACGGTATTTGCTGCTTATGGGATTACGCTGCCGCGTGTGTCTCGAGACCAAGCTAAGGAAGGCACTTTCGTTAGTAAAAGTAATTTGCAAACCGGAGACTTGGTCTTCTTTACAACGCCTGATTCCGGTAAAAACATAGGACATGTCGGTATTTATGTTGGTAACGGCATGATGATTCATACGTATGGTGAAGGTGGTGTCAAATTCACCTCGATGAATAAAGAATGGTGGGCAGATCACTACGTAACAGCTCGCCGTGTAATTAAATAATATTTATACAAAGGACCTTCTTGTCAGTTATGACAGGAGGGTTCCTTTCGATTCACAGGAATGGGCCTACATATGGTACAATAGAGAGATAAATAAAGAAGATGCTATAGGCAATAAGGAGTGAAGGCAGATGATTTGGGAGCATGTCAAAGAGCGATTGGAAGCGGTTTTACAGTCGCCAATACAGATAAGCCTGATACCGGATTCCGAATGGCACCAGCTTGTGGAGGATCAGGGAGAGCGTGAAGAAGCGTTTTGTCGTAGTGTGATTCGGGGAGAAGAAGTCCTGTTCTTCATTTCACAGGATCACAAAGAGGTCCGTGTTCTGAAGATGGACGGGAGTAAGTTGACTGTATCCGAACGCAAACTCGTCGAACTTACGATCGAATCTAAACAAACTGTAGAGAAGAAGCAATTTGGCTCCTACCTGTCTGAAGATGAGAGGAAGTCGAATCAATTAAGAGATTGGCTGCTGCAGCAAATGGAACGCGGTACAGGCCATGCGGAGCTTCCTGATGCGCTTGCTTCACAGTCATCGTTGTATTCAACTAAAATCCCTCTCTTGTTATATGGGGACTATCCTCAGAACCAGCGTGTATCCTATACGGAACTTAAGAAGCTGTTGGAATCTTTTTTTGAAGCGGAGATTATTCTGATTCCTTTACTGGAAAAAGAGTGGTTAATCCTAGCGCCAGAGGTCCTTATTACTAGCGGCAGCGAAGAGCGCGATGGGGACGAGGAAGAAAGTGTTGAGCAAACTCTTGATGCACTAGGCTCAGGCTTGTATGAGATGTTGGCAAATGAATGGGTAGGCGAATGCCATCTAGCCATCGATTTCCCAGTGAAGCCGGCGAAATCGATGTTTGCCACTGTGCTTAAGCTGCGTGAAACCATTATGTTGGGCCGATCATTCCATGTAGGCAGCTTTATTCATCTGCGTTGGGAGCTTCGCCTTGAGAAGCTGTTACACCTTATAGAGGAAGAGGAGAAGACAGATTTCCTCGAGCAGGTGCTCCGCGGCACGGATCATGTGCTGGATAGTGAGACAGTAACGACACTGGAGCATTTCTTTACACTAGACTGTAATGTCAGTGAAACCGCGAAGAAGCTTTATATTCATCGTAATACGCTGCTTTATCGGTTGGACAAGTTCAAGAACGAGACGGGGCTGGATGTTAGAACGTTTAATCATGCGGTTTTGGTACGTCTGGCCTTGCTATTGTACAAAGTAACGAAAAGAAAGTGATTTTTTTGTAGGGATTGTGCATAGTCAGTCCGCCGCTTGTAGGGTAAGATGTGTATATAGAAATGTTGATAAATAAAGCATTTGAACGATAAATTGTAGGGGGAATGAAATCATGGCAGGCGTACGTTTAAATCATATCGTTAAAAGATATTCTGGTGCAGAAGAATCAACAGTTAAAGATTTCCATCTTGAAGTTGCTGACAAAGAGTTCGTAGTTCTTGTTGGTGCATCCGGTTGCGGAAAATCCACAACTCTTCGTATGATCGCAGGTTTAGAGGAAATCACTGAAGGTGAACTTTACATCGGAGACCGCCTTGTAAATGACGTAGCTCCAAAAGATCGCGATATCGCGATGGTATTCCAATCCTACGCTCTTTATCCGCATATGACTGTTTATCAAAACATGGCATTCGGATTGAAACTTCGTAAATTCAAAAAAGCTGATATCGATGCTCGCGTTCGCGAAGCAGCGAAAATTCTAGATATCGTTCACTTGCTCGATCGTAAGCCAAAAGCTCTTTCCGGTGGTCAACGTCAACGTGTTGCCTTGGGTCGTGCGATCGTTCGTGAGCCACAAGTATTCTTAATGGATGAGCCGCTTTCCAACTTGGATGCGAAACTTCGTGTACAAATGCGTGCGGAAATCACAAAACTTACAAAACGTCTTGGTGTTACAACGATCTACGTAACGCATGACCAAATCGAAGCAATGACAATGGGCGATCGTATCGTTGTTATGGATAAAGGTATTATTCAACAAGCAGCTACACCAGAAGAAATCTACAACTTCCCAGTGAACATGTTCGTTGCTGGTTTCATCGGATCTCCATCCATGAACTTCATGTCCGGAACATTGGCATCTGAAGGCGGCGGTGTATTCTTCAAAGCAGGTACTGTCAACGTTGAAGTTCCAGCTGGTAAAGCACAAGTTCTTAAAGACAAAGGATTCGTTGGCAAAGAAGTGATTCTGGGAGTTCGTCCAGAAGATATTCACGAAGAGCCAGTATTCTTGGAAGCTTCCCCGAACACAGTATTCAACGTTAACGTTGAATTGACTGAGAACCTGGGTCACGAAATGTACTTGTACTTGAACGGTATCGGCGCTAACACAGTAATCGCTCGTGTTGACGGTCGTTCCGGAATCAAAGAAGGTACTAACGTTAAATTGGCACTAGATATGAACAAAGTTCATTTCTTCGATAAAGAATCAACACTTTCCATTTTGGTTAACCCAAACCTATAAGATTGTACTGAAAGGCCAGCCGTTATCGGCTGGTTTTTTTGTTTATTTTGAGGTTCATGAACACAATAGTTGATTTCAATTAGGTATTCCATTACGATGAAACTATTGGAAGCCTGCGTGCAACAAGGGAAAGCATATGGTACATAAGCAAATTCGGAGGAGTTAGGACAATGGCCAAAAAGGTAAAGGTTTCCGAAATGATGGAACAGCTACATATGGAAGTGTTAGCAGGAGAGGGTGGACTGAAGCGTCCGATTACTACGGGTGACTTATATCGCCCTGGTCTTGAAATGGCTGGATATTTCAATTACCATCCCAAAGAGCGAATTCAGATGTTGGGTAAAACAGAGATTACGTTTATAGAGATGTTGACGACGGGTGTTCGGAGAAATCGGGTTGAACAGCTGTGTGCCTCTGAGGAAACACCTTGTATTATTGTAACGCGAGGACTGGATGTTCCCGTTGAATTGCTCGAAGAGGCGACTAAGCGTGATCTGGCAGTGCTAAGAACGCAGCTATCAACGACGATTTTTGCAAGTCGATTAACTGGCTTTCTTGAAAATAAGCTTGCTCCCAGTACAACGATCCATGGTGTACTTGTTGATGTCTACGGTGTAGGCATGTTGATTACCGGTAGCAGCGGGATCGGGAAAAGTGAAACTGCGCTCGAGCTTGTGAAACGGGGGCATCGCCTGATTGCGGATGATGCGGTAGAAATTAGGCAAAATGGCGATAAAGTATTAACCGGTAATGCCCCGGAGTTGATTCGTCATTTACTTGAGATCCGCGGCGTAGGTATCATCAATGTCATGACATTATTCGGCGCAGGCGCGATTCGTAATGTGAAGAAGATATCGGTTGTTGTGAAATTGGAGAACTGGCAGCAAGAGAAACAATATGATCGCTTGGGCTTAGATGAGGAGCTCACGCGGATTATTGATACAGATCTGCCTCTAGTTACGATACCTGTAAGACCAGGCCGAAATTTAGCGGTCATTGTTGAAGTTGCTGCGATGAATTATCGCTTAAAGCGGATGGGGTATAACGCGGCACTGCAGTTTACGAATAAGCTGACGGAATCGTTGAATGAAGATTTTGAGGATTTTGATTGACCGTTGTTGAAAAGCTCATAAACTAAGGGAGTGAAACTATGTTAGAAAGTGTTGCATTCTCCCTCGGGCCGATTCATGTCCGATGGTATGGCATTATTTTAGGAACGGCCGCATTAATCGGTTTAATGTTGGCTATCAGGGAAGGGAAACGTTTCAAAATCGTACCTGACTTCTTTATGGATTTATTATTAATAGGGGTTCCTTCTGCCATTATTGGGGCAAGAATTTATTATGTGGCTTTCCAGTGGGCAGACTATAAGGATAACTTATGGGAAGTATTCATGATATGGCACGGCGGGATTGCCATATATGGCGCTCTGATCGGGGCTATTATCGGTACTTCATTCTATATTCGGGCCAAAGGATACAACTTTTTTCGAATTGCTGATATTCTTGCGCCGGGTCTGATTGTTGGACAAGCGATTGGTCGTTGGGGCAATTTCATGAATCAGGAAGCTCACGGTGGTCCTGTAGAAGAGTCGTTTCTGCGAGATAGCCTGCATTTACCGAATTTTATCGTGAATCAAATGAATATCGAGGGGACTTTCTACCACCCTGCGTTTCTCTATGAATCCATATGGAGCTTTGTAGGTCTGCTTGTCTTGTTCGTCCTTCGTCGTAGGCCGTTTTTAAGGGCGGGAGAGCTGTTTCTAAGTTATTTCATCTGGTATTCGATCGGTCGTTTCTTCATTGAAGGAATCCGTACCGACAGCTTGGATATCACGGGACCAGGTTGGTTAGCATCTTTGATGAATGCTTTATGGTCACCTATGAAAGTCGTGTTTGAACCTGGCGTACTAACATATGGAGGGAATATTCGATTCTCCCAATTGCTTGCACTGCTGATTGTCATTGCGGCTGTGACCATGATTACCATTAGAAGGAAAAAGGGTTATGCCAAAGAGCATTACTCGGATCCGATTGTATCTTCGCTGGCGCTGGATAAAAACAAAGTAGTGAATGAAGAAGAGACAGATAAAGGAGTTAACTATGATTCAAACCGTACTATTTGATTTGGATGGCACGATTGTAGACACGAATGAGTTAATTGTACAATCGTTCTTGCATAGCTTGGATGGCGAAACACCGGAACCTATTAGTCGGGAGCTTATTATTCCGAATATGGGGCGCCCGCTAGTGGAGCAAATGGAGTTTTTTACAGGTAAGAAAGAAGTTGAAGCGCTCATTACGAAGTATCGTACATTTAATCTTGCTAAACATGATGAGCTTGTGCAGGAGTTCCCGAACGTGCGTACGGTAATGGCGAAGCTTCATGAAAAAGGTATCAAAATCGGTATCGTGACGAGTAAAATCAGACTTACCACGTTGATGGGTCTCAAACTTTGCGGATTAGACTCTTACGTCAGCGCTATTGTAACAGTGGATGATGTAAAAGAACCAAAACCGAGTCCCGAGGGTATCTTTGCAGCGCTTAAAGAGCTAGGTAGCTCACCTGATGAAGCGATGATGGTAGGCGATAGTCATTATGATATTGAGGCTGCTCAAAATGCAGGAGTTACATCTGTTGGTGTGTCCTGGTCCTGGAAGGGGCGCTCTTATTTGGAGCAGTACAACCCAGACCATATTGTTGATGATATGTTTGATCTGTTGCCGTTAGTTGGGATATCGTCGGAAGTGAAAGTTGATTGAGGCAGACTGAGAAGTATCCCGTAGATGGCCCCAATGCGTTATGGCAAATATACCAAACGGTGAGTAAGTGGAAGGCGATGCGAAATTTCGTTTTCATTCAAATCACCCGTTATTCGCCATCGTTGCGGTTGAAAAACTGGATCTATCGTCATGTTCTTGGAATGACGGTTGGAGAGCACTCAGCATTTGCCTTGATGGTGATGGTAGATGTGTTTTTCCCAGAGCGGATCTACATTGGGAGCAATACAATCATTGGCTATAATACGACGATCCTGGCTCATGAGTATTTGACAAAGGAATATCGGTTAGGTGATGTACGCATTGGATCTCATGTGATGGTGGGGGCGAATACGACAATTTTGCCCGGAGTGACGATTGGGGATTATGCGATTATTGGCGCGGGATCTGTCGTCCATAAGGACGTAGCTCCAAATAGCTTCGTAGCAGGTAATCCGATGCAGGTTATTCGGTCGGGCAGTGCTTAGTACAAGAACTACAATGTAGTGGGACTCAACATCGTTGTGATGTTGGGTCCTTTTTTTATTGTAATGAGGAAAACGAAGCCTTCAATTTGTGAATATAGAATCTCAAGAAAGCGACTAATAAAAGTGACATATTGGGAATAGTAAAGACGCAGTGAAATTATAGGTTAAGGGAAGGTGTCGATGAAGTGCAGCATTGGAATCGTAGTAAAAACACAAAAGTGATAAAAGGTAACTTTGAATGGTCGATAGGAAAGCATGTAGGTGTAGTGATATTAGCCTTTATGCTGATGTTATCCTTGCCAACCACGAGCTTGGCTGTAGGCAAGGAAGCGAACGGACCCGATGTGTTCGTAATCCAAGGGATGCTGAAATCACTGGGAAGCTATTCTGGTGATATTAACGGTTACTACGATAATGCAACTGTGCAAGGAGTAAAGTATTTTCAGAAAAAACACGGGCTGCCGATAACCGGCGCCGTTGATAATCGCACGCTCGAGTCCATTACCTATAGCTATATGAAGCTTAAGGGTGTAGGCCAGGGGCAAGGCGGCGGTAAAGGTCGAGGTAAGGGCCAAAGCGGTAGTGGAGGCGCCGGCGGAGGCAAAGGCCAAGGCGGTGGTGGAGGTACTGGCGAAGGCGAGGGCCAAGGCGGCGGTGGAGGCACTGGCGGAGGCGGAGGCCAAGGTGGCGGTGGAGGCACTGGCGGAGGCAAAGGCGAAGGCGGCGGTGGAGGCACCGGCGGAGGCAAAGGCGAAGGCGGCGGTGGAGGCAAAGGCCAAGGCGGCGGTGGAGGCACCGGCGGAGGCAAAGGCCAAGGTGGCAGTGGAGGCACCGGCGGAGGCAAAGGTCAAGGTGCTGGTAACGGCACTGGCGGCGGTAAGTTCGAAGGTGGCGGTAACGGAGGAAGCCAAGGTCAAGGACCGAGTGCGACTCAAGCACCAGGACCTAATGGTGGACCAAAGCCCGTACCAAATGGCGGCCAAACGCCAGCGCCGAACGGCGGAGCAACACCAGCTCCGAATGGCAACGGAAATGGAAATGGTAACGGGCAAAACGGACAAGCGCCGAATGGAAATGGCAACGGAAATGGAAATGGACAATTACAGTCGCCAAACGGCAACGGAAATGGTAACGGCATAAATGGAAACAAAGCTCCAAATGGTGGTCAATTGCAGTCACCTAATGGTGGAGGTAAAACACCGAATGGACCTGTAGAGGAAGATTAATCAGATTTGATTTAAAGAGGGCATGCTGCCGCCGCAGCATGCCTTTTCTTATTGGGGGGAAATTCCTCGGTGTCCCAACGCGCACCATGAATCCGTAGGTTGGCTGAAGACTTCTAGCTACCTAAGAGGGAAGGCAAATAACTGGATTATATACATCTAAATAGACAGGATTCCAGCGGTTAAAGTAAATAGATGGATTTTCTGTTCTTAATTTCAGCTAATTGAGCTCGGCGAGCTACTTTCGGTGGAAATAGATGTAGAAAATCCATCTAATCGCTAAAAAGCGTTGATTCCGCATTAACTGGAGGTTTTCCAGTTAGGGTGGGGATTGTACTCGATGGCGCGGTATATGCGATTGTTGAGCAGTTGCGAGTTAAGGTTAGACTGCCGGCACGCATCGTCGCCTCAACGCGCCCCATAAATCTCCCTGGCAGTTTTCTCATTGAAGGAGGTAGTGGAACAGTTGACGCAGAGTGGGTTTATATGCCATTCTTAAAGCGCTGAACAAGGCGTAGACGATTGACGGTCCTAGAGATACGTGTTAAAATAGCCGTACATTCTTTATTTTGGTAGTATGGTAGCACGTTAACGCGATAAAGTAATTGAAAAACAATAAATTGAAAATAACTGATTATACTCCTACTTATAGAGGTGAGACGGTGTCGAAGCCAAAAGTATTTGAAAAACCGTTAGGCGCGAAAGATTATTTGCCGGATGCGGTTGCGAAACTCAGAAATATAGAATTCCGTGTACTGGCTTGTATGGAACGCTGGGGTTACAACCAGATTATTACACCTACACTTGAATATTACGATACAGTTGGTGTAGCAAGCTCGACAGAGGATAAGAAGCTGTTCAAGCTGCTTGACCGCAAGGGGAAAACACTCGTGTTGCGTTCGGAATTAACGGCGCCTATCGCGCGAGTAGCTTCTTCGCTTCTGAAAGAACAAGAGTTTCCACTCCGTCTTTCTTATCATTCGAATGTTTTTCGTTCCATTGAAGAAGAAGCGGGCAGAGATTCAGAGTTCTATCAAACTGGCGTTGAGTTAATCGGTGATGCTACATCGGAAGCGGATGCCGAAGTTGTGGCGCTAGCGATTGCTTCGCTACAGGCAGCTGGTGTCGAGAAGTTCAAGATTGCGCTTGGTCATGTAGGTTTTCTGAACGGGTTATTCCAAGAAACATTGGATGGCCGCACGGATGCGCAGCTTTCCCTGAAAGAGCATTTACTCGGTCGCGATTATGTCGGATACCGGGAAGCGATTAAGACACTTTCCCTTGCGCCTGATGTTGAGCGTGAGCTCAACGGCGTGCTAAGGCTTCGTGGCGGAGATGAGATCTGTGAGCAAGCTCGTATGGTCTCCCAGCATCCAATTGCACAGGACGCGATTCGACATCTATGCGAAGTGTGGGATGTGCTAAAAGCTTACGGTGTTAGCGAACACGTTGTGATTGATTTAACAATGATTGGGGATTTCTCCTACTATACAGGTATGACGTTTGAAGGCTACGCAGCTGAACTAGGTTTCCCTGTCTGCAGTGGAGGCCGTTACGACAATTTATTGAGTCAGTTTGGACGTCCAGCTCCAGCTACAGGATTTGCGTTGAAAACGAATCGAATCCTTGAAGTAACAGGTAAAGAACAAGTGGAACAACCAGCTCGTGTGCTTATCGCCTACGATGCAGAGCATCGCGAGGAAGCGTTGAAACAAGCGAAGCAAATGCGGAGCGATGAAATCAAGAATGTGAGTATCGTTATCACACAGCTTGTTACGAAGGAACAAAGCAATGATCTAGACAGAGCGGGATACCGAGTAATAAAGTTGATAACGGAATAGCCTCTCAGCGAAGATGAGGGAAGTTTGGAGGAGGTTGGAACGGTGGATGACATTCTTAAAGTAGCGATGCCGAAAGGCCGTATTTATAAACAAGCAGCGAAGCTGTTTACGAAAGCGGGATTGCCCATTCCGGAGGATCTGGAAGAAGGCCGCCGTTTGATCATCCCTGTGCCAGGGGCGAAGATGGAATTTATTTTAGCCAAACCGGTCGATGTTCCTACTTACGTGGAGTATGGCGTTGCCGATATAGGGGTTGTAGGCAAGGATGTTCTGATGGAGGAAAATCGGAATGTTTACGAATTGCTTGATCTAGGAATCGCACGGTGCCGCATGTCGGTGATTGGACTGCCGGATTGGAAACAAGTAATTAACCCGCGCGTTGCGACGAAGTATCCGAATGTGGCTTCTCAGTATTTCCGGGAAAAAGGACAGCAAGTTGAAGTCATTAAGTTGAATGGTTCAATCGAGCTGGCGCCCTTAATCGGACTAGCTGACCGCATCGTAGATATGGTGGAGACAGGCCAAACGTTGAAGGAAAATGGTCTCGTGGAACAAGAGGAAATCTTTCAAATCACGAGCCGCTTAATTGCGAACCGTGTGAGTTATCGGATGAAGAACGAATCCATCCAACGGTTGTGTGATATGTTGCAGGACGTACTGCCAATTGTGAAGCTGTAGCTTGAGTTAGTAAAGATGAGAGGAAGATGAAGATGCGGATTATGCCCGCCTCCGAATTTCAATTAAACCGCGAGGTCGAATACGGCTCACCCGAGCAAAATGAGTCCGTCCGCCGCATCATCGATGAGGTGCGGCAGGACGGGGATACCGCGCTGCGGCGCCTAGCGCAGCAGTTCGACGGTGTCCAAGTCGCTGAGCTTCGCGTCAGCGACGAAGAGATCCAGGCGGCGTATGCGCAAGTCGACGCCGCATTCCTAGCGGCGCTGCGTCAAGCCGCCGCTAACATTCGTGCGTTTCATGAGAAGCAGAAACGCAACTCATGGATGGACCTGCAGCCGGGCGGCAGTCTGCTGGGCCAAATCATCCGACCGCTGAAGCGGGTCGGATTGTACGTGCCCGGAGGGAAGGCGGCCTACCCATCCTCCGTGCTCATGAACGCCATCCCTGCGATCGTCGCAGGGGTGCCAGAGATCGCGATGGTGACGCCACCGTCCACCGCGGGCGAAGAAGGCATTAACCCGCATATTCTCGTGGCTGCAGCCGAAGCGGGTGTGAAAGAGATCTACCGCGTAGGCGGGGCGCAGGCGATTGCCGCGCTGGCCTACGGGACAGAGTCGATCGCGCCGGTCGACAAAATCGTCGGCCCTGGCAACATCTACGTCGCGCTGGCGAAGCGCTTCGTGTTCGGCGTCGTCGATATCGACATGATCGCCGGACCAACGGATATTGTCGTGCTCGCCGACGAACACGCCGATCCTGAGTACGTTGCGGCCGATTTGCTGGCGCAGGCCGAGCATGATGAGATGTCACCGTCGATTCTGGTGACACCTTCCCGAGAGCTAGCCGAAGAGGTTCGGCTAGAGCTATGGCGGCAGCTGGATGTGCTGCCGAAGAAAGCCATCGCCGCCGTCTCGACAGCGACGAAAGGCGCGATCCTGCTTGTCGACTCACTCGACGAAGGCGTGGACGTGATCAATCGCTTGGCGCCGGAGCACTGTGAGCTGCTTGTGCAAGATCCTTTCACATGGCTGCCGCGCATTGAAAATGCAGGTGCCATTTTCCTAGGCGCTTACAGCACAGAACCTGTCGGCGATTATTTCGCGGGGCCGAACCACGTGCTGCCGACGAACGGCACAGCACGATTCTCATCGCCACTGAATGTGGACGATTTCCTCAAAAAATCAAGCGTCATTCACTATAGCAAGGAAGCCTTACTAGCAAACGGAGACATGATTATGACGCTGGCTCGGAATGAAGGGTTGGAAGGTCATGCACGTGCGGTAGAGATCAGACTTAAAAAGGAAGGGAAGTTGAGCTAGATGGCGGAACAAGATCAAGTAAGAACGCGCTCAGCGAGTGTAGCCCGTAGGACGAATGAAACGGACATTAAGCTTTCCTTTGATGTGGATGGTACAGGAGTTTCGGAGCTCCAAACAGATGTTCCCTTCCTGAACCATATGCTAGATTTATTCACCAAGCATGGTCATTTCAATTTGAAAGTGGATGCCAAAGGCGATATCGAAATCGATGATCATCACACAGTGGAAGACATCGGGATTTGTCTAGGTCAAACACTGCGTGAAGCACTAGGCGACAAAAGAGGCATCAAACGCTACGCGAGCGTATTCGTTCCGATGGACGAAGCATTGGCTCAAGTTGTGATTGATATCTCCAACCGTCCGCATTTTGAATACCGTGCAGAATACCCGACAGCGAATGTTGGCAGCTTTGAAACACAGTTGGTAAAAGAGTTCCTTTGGAAATTTGCGCTAGAAGCTCGTATTACTTTGCATGTTATTGTGCATTACGGTGATAACACGCATCACATGATCGAAGGTGTGTTTAAAGCGTTGGGACGTGCGCTGGATGAAGCAACAACGATTGATCCTCGTGTGCAGGGGGTTCCTTCGACGAAGGGAGTGCTGTAGGCATGATCGCCATTATTGATTATGGAATGGGTAATTTACATAGTGTGAGCAAAGCGGTTGAGCGGCTCGGCTATGAAGCGGTTGTGACGGGAGATCCGGAACAAATTCTAGCAGCAGAAGGCGCTATCCTTCCTGGTGTTGGCGCATTCGGTGATGCGATGGAGCATCTGCGCGAATCTGGACTGGATGAGGTCGTTAATCAGTATGCGGCGTCTGGCAAGCCTATGATCGGCATTTGTTTAGGCATGCAACTATTGTTTTCCAGCAGTGAAGAGCATGGACAGCATGAGGGGCTAGGGCTTCTGCCAGGTACGGTTGTACGTTTTCGCGGAGACTACAAAGTGCCGCACATGGGTTGGAATCGTCTGAGCTATAAGCAGAGTGATAGTCCTATTTTCAAAGGGATTGAAGAAGGGCACGTGTATTTCGTACACTCCTACCATGCGAAGCCAGAGCGGGAAACCGATTTGTTGGCAGTAACAGACTACTATCAACCCATAACAGCTATCGTTGGTCGTGAGAACGTCTACGGCATGCAGTTCCATCCTGAGAAAAGCGGCGATATCGGTATGCAGCTGTTGGGTAATTTTTTGACGCTGTGTAAATAAGGTGAAAATAGTCTCAAGGAGGTGCTGAGCATGTTAGCCAAAAGAATTATCCCTTGCCTCGACGTCAAGGATGGCCGAGTGGTGAAAGGCGTAAATTTCGTGAATTTACGTGATGCCGGTGATCCCGTAGAGCTTGCGGCGATTTATGATAAAGAGGGTGCGGATGAGCTTGTGTTTCTCGACATTTCGGCTTCCGTTGAAGGGCGCGCGACGATGGTTGAGGTTGTCCGTCAAACGGCTGGCGAGATTACAATCCCGTTCACGGTTGGCGGAGGAATCTCAAGTGTCGATGATATGAAACGTCTTCTTCGTGCGGGTGCGGACAAAATCGGAATCAACACGGCAGCTGTACTGGGTCCACAGCTTGTATCGGATGGTGCGCGGAAGTTTGGTTCCCAATGTATCGTGGTTGCCATTGATGCAAAGTTCAATCCTGAGTGGGGCGAGTGGGAAGTGTACACGCATGGTGGACGCAAACCGACGGGCATTAAGACGCTGGAGTGGGCGAAGCGCGTAGAAGAGTTAGGTGCAGGCGAAATCTTGCTGACGAGCATGGATGCGGACGGAACGAAAGATGGCTTCGATTTGAAGCTGACACGGGCGGTATCCGAGTTGCTGACGATTCCTGTAATTGCCTCTGGCGGAGCGGGAAAAGCGGAACACTTCTACGATGTATTTACCGAAGGCAAGGCTGATGCGGGGTTGGCAGCAACCATTTTTCACTATAAAGAATTAACGATAGACGGGGTCAAGGCTGACCTGAAAGGTAAAGGGGTTGAAATTCGATGACATTTTCAGTAGATCAAATTAAATATGACGCACAGGGGCTTGTACCTGCCATCGTGCAAGATGCGGTAAGCAAAGAAGTTCTTATGCTGGCTTACATGAACAGTGAGTCTTTGCAACGCACGATTCAAACGGGGGACACTTGGTTCTGGAGCCGTTCACGTAATGAGCTTTGGAATAAAGGGGCAACTTCCGGTCATACCCAGAAGGTAAAAACACTTCGCTACGATTGTGATGCGGATACGCTATTAGTGTTAGTTGAACAAGTAGGACCTGCTTGTCATAATGGCACGTACACTTGTTTCACAGCGAGCATTCCGGTGGAAGGTTCTGCAGAAGAAACTGCAACTGCGGTTACTGGCGGCGACCGTTTCGCTATTCTAGCTGAACTTGAAGCTGTTATCGCTTCCCGTGACGCGGAGCGTCCTGAAGGTGCGTATACGACTTACCTTTTCGAAAAAGGTGTCGACAAAATCCTCAAAAAAGTGGGCGAAGAAACAGCAGAAGTCATTATTGCAGCTAAAAATAAAGACAATGAAGAGCTTCGTTATGAAGCGAGCGATCTTATTTTTCACTTAATGGTCCTTTTGCGTAATAATAAATTGCCATTGGATGATATTATGAAAGAGTTAGCTAATCGTCACGTCAAAAAATAAAGTAAACGACCTGGAGTGAATTCACGATGTTGATTGATTATCATACACATCATGTGCGCTGCGGTCATGCCTCTGGGGAACTGGAGGAATACGTCAAACGCGGCATCGAGATCGGGCTTACCCAATTGGGGCTTTCTGATCATATGCCGCTTTTGCATGTCGACCCGCGAACGTATTGGCCGGAAATGGCGATGCCGATGGAGGAGCTTCCTCGTTATGTGGAAGAGTGCCTACATCTCAAGGAGAAGTACAAGGATCAGATCGATATTCGAGTGGGACTTGAAGGCGATTATGTGGAAGGCTTTGAAAGTGAAATTGCTGCCATTATTAACGCTTACCCGTGGGATTATGTGATCGGTTCGGTTCATTTCCTGGGCGAGTGGGATATTTCAGATTTTAGGCAGCTGGCAGGTTGGGAAGGTAAGGATATTTTTGCAGTTTATACCCAATACTACGAGGCAGTGAAGAAAGCAGTCCGAACCGGACTGTATGACTATATCGGTCATATCGATATGATCAAACGTTTTGGTTACGTGCCAGATCGCGATACATGGGAATTGGAGAAAGCGGCGCTCGATACCGTCAAAGAGTATGGGCTTGCGATTGAGTTGAATGCATCAGGCCTGCGCCACCCTTGTAAAGAGATGTTTCCGAGCCGCCGCATGTTGGAATATTGCCATAAGGTGGGAATTCCGGTAACGCTAGGATCGGATGCGCATCAGCCGGAACGGTTGTCTCAATATTTGGATGAGGCTAGAGAGCTATTAAAAGCGATTGGATTTAACGAAATAGCCACATTTTCTGCTCGAAAACGACATCTTGTGACTTTTTAAATTCGACACGTATCATGTATAATGAATAGGACTATATAATCTATTTAATGAACCTTCGGAGGTAACCATTAACCATGCATAGCGACAATGTTAAAATTTTTTCCGGATCTTCGAATCCGAAGCTTGCGGAAAGTATTTGTAAAGAGCTCAGCCTACCGCTAGGACAAATTAAACTATCACGTTTCAAAAGCGGAGAAATTTATTGCCTTTACGAAGAAACGATTCGTAACTGCGACGTCTTTCTGGTACAAACCTTCTCCCATCCGATTAATGAGCATATGATGGAGCTTTTGGTCATGATGGATGCGGCGAAAAGAGCATCTGCAAAAACGATCAACCTTGTCATCCCGTACTATGGTTACTCTCGTCAAGAACGTAAAGCAGCTCCACGTGAGCCGATTTCTGCAAAATTAGTCGCTGACTTATTCAGTGCAGCAGGTGCAACGCGTGTTGTTACGATTGACTTACATGCGCCAGCGATCCAAGGTTTCTTCAATATCCCTGTGGATCACTTGACAGCGCTTGATCTGATTAGTGATTGCATTAAAAGAAAGAATCTGCCTAACCCCATCATCGTTTCTCCGGATGCGGGACGTGCGACTACTGCTGAGAAAATGGCTAACATTCTCGATGCGCCTTTCGCTATGATGATTAAGAAGCGCCCAGAGCACAATGAGTCCGTGATTACACACGTCATTGGGGATGTTGCTGGACGCACGCCAATCATTATCGAGGATCTTATTGATACAGGTACAACGATCGTTAATGTTGTAGAAAGCTTGAAGGAACGCGGTGCGCTTGATGTCTACATCTGTGCAACACATCCTGTGTTCTCTGGCCCAGCACTGCAACGGTTGGATCACCCAAGCATTAAAGAAGTTATTATTACGGATTCTATTGCGATTCCAGAGGGGCACTCTGAGAAATTCAATGTGCTTTCTGTAGCGCCTTTACTATCCGATGCGGTTCGTATTATTACTGACGGTGGGTCTCTATCCTCCCTATTCAAATACGGCGGCGTATAGGTCCAAATCTTACCTTCGGATAATGTTTTTGGCTTCTTAGCGATCTATGGTATAATTTGAGTGTAATCAAATTGCCGGAGGTGTCTTGCTATGGAAAAGAAAAAGCGCAAATCCGAAGCGCCAAAACCAAAAGTTATCTCAATTAACATGGATGCCGCATTCTTTTTCGAGAGAGCGGTTCAATCTTTGGATCGGTTTCATTATGATAAGGCATTGAAATATTTCCGGCGGGCTGCAGAGTATGAACAGGATAACCCTGTGAATCACTGCAATCTCGCAGGAGTTCTCTCCGAAGTGGGCAATTATGACGAGTCGAACCAAATTTTGCAGCATATCCTTGAAACCATCGATCCCGAGATGACAGAATGTCACTTTTATATGGCGAACAACTATGCCAACATGGAAAACTTCGAGCAGGCAGAACAGGCATTGGTTCGGTATTTGGAGAATGACCCGACAGGGCAATTCATGGACGAATCCGAAGAAATGATGGAAATGCTGAGCTACGAGCTTGATCGTCCCGCCCCTCTCACTAGCATCAAGAGTCGAGAAGGGCTGTTCGAGCATGATAAAGCCCGTGCGTTGCTTGAGGAAGGTAAGTTCGCAGAAGCCGTAAGGCAGTTGGAGAAGTTGGTGAAGAAGCAGCCTGACTTCACAGCCGCGCGCAACAATCTGGCACTGGCTTATTACTACATGGGCCAATTTGAGAAGGCGATGGAAACGATCCGCGAAGTGCTGGTTATTGATCCTGGTAATCTGCATGCACTTTGCAATATGGCGATTTTCCATCAGCATTTTGGCAACAAGAAGGAACTAGCTGAGCTGACTTCACTGTTAGGCAAGACGTATCCATTCCAGCAAGAACATGTATTCAAGCTGGCGACGACGATGGGTATTCTTGCGCAGCATGAGAAAGCTTACCATCTGTTCAAGCGTCTATTGAAGGCAGGGGACGGGGGCACAGATCCTTGTTTGTACCATTATGCGGCTGTTGCTGCCTGCCATATCGGTCGTTTCGCAGAAGCGTACCGCTTGTGGAAGCAGGTGCAGAAGCTAGATCCAGGTGCTGAAATTTCGAAGTTCTACTTAGAGCAATTGCGGATTAGAGAGAGTTCGGCGCTCCCGCTTACTTGGAGCTATCACTATCATCTGCCGTTTGAGGAGCAGTTCCGTGCGCTTGAGAAGTCAACGCAAGGAATCCCTGATCAATTGAAGAAAGATCCGCTTGTGCGGTCATCCTTCTTTTGGGCTTTGCGACATGGCGATGTAGAAACGAAGCTTCAAGTTATTCAAGCCTTTGGCTTGATTGCGGACAACGAAGTGAGAGACGCGCTTCAGGATTTCATTCTGGATCATAAAGAGGATGACTACTTGAAGAAGGTTGCCATTTTCGTTCTGCGAAGTATGGGCATTCGGGAGTCGCTTCCTGCGTATCTCGAGAATAAAGACATCATGGTAGAAGCTTCTCCTTATTCGCCTCATCTTCCCGTGTGGGATGCAACATGGCAACGAGTAATGGAAACAGCGCTATCACATATGCACAAGCGTTACGATATGGTTCAACAGTATGACTTAGAAATTCTATGGGTTGAATTTCTGACGAAGGTGTACCCGAACGTGCCTAAGATTCACAAATCAGCAGGATGGGCAGCGGCGTTAGAATATTTAATTGCCAAAATGCATCGCCGTACGATTTCCTATCAGGAAGTCGCTTCCCGCTATGGCGTCACGGTTTCCACAGTCAGTCGGCATGTGAAGCATATCGATGATACTTGTGGCTTGCGTGAGAAAATGGATGCAATTTTCAATAAGTTTACGAGTCTTTGATAGCCGAGCTTGATGCATCATGAAAGCCTCGGCTTTCATACATATAGATGAACAAATTGTTCTTGCCGTCAACGGCAGAGCAATCAATGAAAATTACGCAAATTAAAGAGAGCTTTCCTAAGGAAAGCACCTAGGAGGGAAATCATATGTATAAATCAGTCGTAGTAGGAACAGGACCATCCGGTCTAACAGCAGCCATTTACTTGGCACGTGCGAACCTAAGCCCCCTTGTCATTGAAGGACCAGAACCAGGTGGGCAGTTGACCACAACTACCGAAGTAGAGAACTTCCCAGGATTTCCTGAAGGGATTATGGGGCCGGAATTGATGGAAAACATGCGCAAGCAAGCTGAACGCTTTGGCGCTGAATTCAAAACAGGTTGGGTTAATTCCGTTGAATTGACGAACCGTCCATTTAAGCTTCAAGTAGAAGGGCTTGGCGAGATCGAAACAGAAACACTGATTATCTCAACAGGTGCGTCTGCAAGATTGCTTGGCATCACGAACGAGAAAGAAAACATCGGACGCGGCGTAAGTACTTGTGCAACGTGTGATGGGTTCTTCTTCCGCGGCAAAAAGATTATCGTCGTTGGTGGCGGTGACTCTGCTATGGAAGAGGCAAACTTCTTGACTCGTTTCGCTTCAGAAGTGCGTTTGGTTCATCGCCGTGATGAGCTTCGTGCCTCCAAAATTATGCAAGACCGCGCTCGTGGAAACGAGAAGGTGAAGTGGTCACTGAATAACACACCGTTAGAGGTTGTAGCGGGTGATAAAGGTGTTACGGGCCTTAGAGTGAAAAATAACCAAACAGGTGAAGATGAAATCCTTGAAACAGATGGTATCTTCGTAGCAATCGGTCATACGCCGAATACGAAGTTCCTCGGTGGACAAATCGACACGGATGAGCATGGCTACATCGTCGTGAAGCCAGGAACAACAGAAACGAATATCCCAGGTGTTTTCGCTTGCGGTGACGTGCAAGATACGAAATATCGTCAGGCTATTACAGCTGCTGGCAGCGGATGTGCTGCGGCGTTGGAAGCTGAGAAGTTCCTTGAAGGCAACAGCGTACACGACTGGAGCATTTCCTTATAAGTCGTTATGGCAATTCAGTTAACGTGGAGGGCTATGCTTTCCACGTTTTCTATTTTAGAGAGGGTGCTATGAATCTTGACCTCCCGGCAGTGTTGTCTTATAGTGGGAACAGGAGCGTAAGTAAACCCCACAAAGTTAAGAAGAGCCTTCGAAGCATATTTCAATTACTTTGCGGGGACCCCAATAATTTCCGAAAATTTTATGATTATTCATGAGGTGACCTTGTAATGTCCAGTCAAATTTATATCGGTGTAGATCTAGGTGGCACGAATATTAAAGTGGGTATTTGTGATGAGCAAGGTAAGCTTCTTAGAACGTTAGAAGGCCCAACTTCACCCGAACTAGGTGCAGAGTCGGTCCTTGAGCGTATTGCGCAATACGTACGTCAAGTTGTCGAAGAATCCGACTATTCATGGGAGCAAGTAGCTGGAATTGGTGCGGGGTTGGCTGGATTTATGGATATTCCAGAAGGCTTCGTGAAATTCTCACCAAACCTTCAATGGCATAACGTACCAGCGAAGAAGACGCTTGAAGCGCTTCTGGGTAAACAAGTTAAAATTGATAACGATGCGAATGTAGCAGCACTTGGCGAAGCTTGGTCAGGAGCTGGGGCGGGTATCCCTAACGTCGTATGCTATACGCTCGGAACAGGTGTTGGCGGCGGTATCATTATTAACGGTAAAATTTATCAAGGATCTGCTGGTATGGCCGGAGAGCTTGGACATATGTCCATCGTGCCTGATATTGAAGCTATTCAGTGTGGCTGTGGTCAAATGGGTTGTCTTGAAACCGTTTCTTCCGCGACAGGTATTGTTCGCATGGCGAAGGAAGCAGTGGAACGCGGCGAGCGTACATCACTAGCTCTTCACGAGAAAATTGAAGCTAAGCATGTGTTTGATGATGCGAAAAGCGGAGATGAAGTAGCATTGCGCATCGTGAATCGCGCCGCTTACTATATCGGACGTTCGATGGCAGCGCTGGCTGTTGTCATTAATCCTAAGCGCTTCATTATCGGTGGTGGTGTTTCGAAGGCAGGAGAAATTCTATTCCAACCAATTCGTGAAACGTTCATCAAATTTACACCAGAAGCTGCAGCTGAGGGTGTTGAGATCGTTGCTGCTACACTTGGCAATGATGCTGGTGTTGTTGGAGCCGCAGGATTGAATTTACGTTAGAAGGCTAGACCGGGTTCGCAGATGTAGATAAGAAAAGCTGATCTGCGAAAGCACCCCAAAGGAAGGTGTCATGCATGGAAGAAAACCACCCTTTAGCGAAACTGGTCATTATTACAGGGATGTCGGGTGCAGGCAAGACAATAGCTGTTCAAAGCATGGAGGATCTTGGATTCTTCTGCGTTGATAACTTACCTCCCGTCCTGATTCCGAAGTTTGCTGAATTAATCGTGCAATCGATGGGGAAAATCGGCAAAGTTGCCTTGGTTATTGATTTGCGCGGACGTGAATTTTTCACTGCGCTCCAAGAGTCCTTACGATATATCCAAGAAAATTACACGCTTAGCTATGAAATTTTATTCCTAGACGCAACTGATGGTACACTCGTTCAACGTTACAAAGAGAGCCGTCGCCGCCATCCATTGGCACCAGACGGGGCTCCGCTTGAGGGAATAGGTCTTGAACGTAAGTTGCTAGAAGAACTCAAGGGTCTGGCGACGCAAGTGATTGACACGAGCAGCCTGAAACCCGTGCAGTTGAAGGAAAGAATTATTTCCCGGTTCACCAATCTAGAAACGAATCGCATATCTATAAACGTAATCTCTTTCGGTTTCAAGTATGGTGTCCCTATTGACGCTGATCTAATCTTTGATGTGCGATTCCTGCCTAATCCTCATTATGTGGAGCAACTGCGTCCGCAAACGGGGCAGGACCCCGATGTGTATGACTATGTAATGAAGTGGTCAGAGACGCAAGAATTCCTGACAAAGCTGCTCGACATGCTGAACTTCTTAATGCCTCAGTATAAGAAGGAAGGCAAGAGCCAGGTTGTTGTTGGTATTGGATGCACAGGAGGTAAACATAGATCGGTTGCAATTACGGAATATCTAGGCAAAGTCATGGGGAACAGTGAGACGGAGACCGTGCGTTTAAGTCATCGCGATTCCGAGCGGGACCGTTTATAGACGGCTATGTCAGTAAGAGGGTGAAAGAAGTATGGAGCTTGGTCAATTACAACGTAAGCCCAGAATAGTCGTTATTGGCGGTGGAACAGGGCTCTCAGTTATGCTGAGAGGACTGAAAGAAAAGCCGGTTGATATCACAGCTATCGTGACCGTTGCAGACGATGGAGGAAGTTCTGGTATTTTGCGTAGTGAATTGCAAATGCCGCCTCCGGGGGATATTCGAAATGTGTTAACATCGTTAGCTGATGTGGAACCGTTGTTGTCATTGATGCTTCAGTATCGATTTCAGAACGGTACAGGTTTAGCCGGACATAGTCTGGGAAATCTAATACTAGCGGCACTGACAGATATTACTGGTGATTTTGTTACTGCCGTGCAAGAAATGAATCGCGTATTTGCTGTTCGCGGGAGAGTGCTCCCGGCTTCGAATCAAGCCATTGTTTTGAACGCTATTATGGAGGATGGGACTTTAGTTGTTGGAGAGTCCAAAATTCCAAAGGCCGATGGACGGATCAAGAAAGTATTCATTGAACCGGCAGGGGTAACGCCACTCACAGAAGCCGTTCAAGCGATACGCGAAGCAGATGCCATCTTGTGCGGTCCTGGCAGTTTATATACAAGTTTGCTGCCGAATTTGCTTGTTCCAGGGATTGCTAAGGAGATCGTGGCATCGAATGCTGTGAAATTGTTCATTTGTAATGTCATGACACAGCCAGGCGAAACCGATGATTATTCGGTGAGCGATCATCTGGATGCGATTTATGATCACTTAGGTCAGCATTTGTTTGATTATGTGATCGTGAATAATGGTGAAATACCACCGCAGGTGCAAGCCAAGTATGCGGAAAAAGGTTCAAAAGCGGTTCATTTAGATTTGGATGAAGTGACGAAAAGAGGATACCGGGTCATTGCAGATCGACTTGTCTTATTCCGAACCTATCTTCGTCATGATGCAGAGAAATTGAGTGACCATATCTATCAGCTCGTCGAAAGCTGGCTGTTAAGGAAGAAGTGAGTCCCTTGTCCTTTGCGGCAACAACCAAAAAAGAATTAACGTTAATTAATGATTCGGAGTCATGCTGTGAAAAAGCGGAGCTGTCCGCGCTCATTCGCATGAATGGCGCTGTACAGTTAACAAGTCAGCGTGTCGTGTTGGATGTATCCACGGAGAACGCAGCGATTGCACGGCGAATTTACTCGCTGATCAAGAAGACGTATAATACACACACAGAGCTACTCGTGCGTAAGAAAATGCGTCTAAAGAAGAATAATGTGTACATTGTAAGGGTGCCTGGCCAAGTACAGGAACTGCTCAGTGATTTGAAGATCGTCTCGGAGGGTTTTATCTTCACGACGGGGATTAACAAGGACATTATTCGCGGTAATTGCTGCAAGCGTGCTTATCTTCGAGGAGCTTTCATGGCTGGCGGTTCTGTCAATAATCCGGAGGGATCTTCCTATCATTTGGAAATTGCTTCGATTTATGAAGAACACTGTAAAGCTTTAACACAGCTTGCGAATAAGTTTGACTTAAACGCGCGATTCATTGAACGTAAGAAAGGGTTCGTGCTGTACGTTAAGGAAGGCGAGAAAATTATCGAGTTTCTCAGTATCATTGGGGCTCATCAGGCGCTGCTGCGTTTCGAGGATGTCCGAATTATGAAAGATATGAGAAATTCCGTTAATCGCATCGTGAACTGTGAAACGGCGAACTTGAACAAAACGATCGGGGCAGCCGTCAGGCAAATCGAGAATATTCGATTGTTGCAACGGGAGATTGGTCTAGATAGCTTGCCTGAGAAGTTAAGAGAGGTTGCGGAGATTAGACTTGCGCACCCTGACTTGAATTTGAAGGAAGTTGGCGACATGCTTTCGGGCAGTGTTAGCAAGTCAGGTGTGAATCATCGCCTGCGGAAAATAGACGAATTGGCCGAAAAACACCGAAATTCGTAGATAAACCCGGGCTGTACAACGCTCGTATAAGTTTTTCGCATTTTTTCTAGTGTACTTGAAGGAAAAATGCTATAATATTAAAACATAAGGTAAACGCTGTTATTAATAGTAATCCATATAAGCTCCACACTAGGGGGAATTAGTTCCATGTCCAGACGTCCAGTCGTTGTGAAGTTGAGAACAGGACTTCATGCCAGACCTGCGGCATTGTTTGTTCAAGAGGCGAATAAGTTTTCATCGGAGATCTTTGTTGAGAAAGATGAGAAGAAAGTGAATGCGAAGAGCATCATGGGAATTATGAGTCTTGCGATCAGCACAGGGACCGAAGTCTTCATAAGTGCAGAAGGTTCGGATGCAGAGCAGGCTGTAAACGCTTTAGTCACATTAGTCAGTAAGGAAGAGTTGGAAAACCAATAATCCTTTAAAAGCCTACCTTTCGAGGGGGCTTTTTTGCAGTTTATAGAAGCAAACCGCAAGTTTTCTAAAAGTGTCAGATTTGTTAACAATTAGTGGTATAGGGCAACCTTTTTCATTTGGCTACGTCTAATAAACGTGGTCGTGATGGATAAGGCTATTTGTATTTCTAAGTAGCGAGCTTATCCAAAGCTTGAAAAAGGAGCCGAAGTAAAATGAATGTAGTAAAGAAAGAAATGATTGCCCTATTGGCCGTACTCGTGTTTCTAGTTAGTACGATTACTGCGCCAGCCGCGCATGCGGTATCAACAAGCTCGTCCTTTATTTTACTTTATATCGATAAGGCAGAAGCATTCGTGAATCAGGAACAGATTCATCTTGAGTCCCCATCTACAATTATTGACGGAAGCACATTCGTTCCAGCCAAATTCTTAGGTGATACATTAGGCTTTCAAGTAGAGTGGAACGATTTATCCCGTACGATTCAAATGTCGCCTCCAGGCTACAACATCGTGCTAGATTCCGATCATAAGACGGTAACAACGAATGGGGTAGATGTACCCTTTAAGTCCGTAGCCGCTATTGTGAATGGCAAGTTGCTTGTGAAGCTGACATGGTTGGCTGATTACATGGGTGCGAAATACACCTACAATAGTGAACTGAGACGTGTAGAGATCGTGCATTTTAAAGCGCCTGAGGGCATCTACATCGATCAAGACAGCAATTCTCGTCCAGTGGCCAAGTTTGCTACTGCGAAGCCAACCTACAGGCTTGGTGAGCCTGTTAAGTATTTGGATTTGAGTTATGATCCAGATGCTGAAGGCCTTGTATCCTTTGATTGGACAGGTAAACAAGAGGCGTTCTTCAAAGCTGGCCAATACCCTGTGACCTTAACGGTGAAGGATGGTCATGGTCATGTGAGTAAGTTGTTCAAAAGCTTTGTGACTGTCGTTAATGAACCATATTTGTCAGAAGTCGAGTATCCGATTTATATGAAACCTGTTGGCGGATTCATCAAAACGAACTGGACGACCATCTGGTCACATTTTAATGAGTTGCCGCTGCTTCCAAAAGACGTGAAAGAAGTGCAAGGACGCACGCTGCTTGTAAGTGATAGCCCGGAAGAGTTCACATCGAGCGGTATTTTGTATCAAGATAATATTAATGGTAAAGCACGTTTGTACGCGGATCATATCAATGGCACACCGAATAAGATGACATTTGCTATCTTTGCAACAAACAATACGGATAAGCCGATTACGATTAAAACGACAAACAAAGGCGAAGTATACCCTTCTGTTTATGCGAACTTGATCGGCAGCGAAGCTTCGGTTGATTTTCTTCTAAACAACGTATACACGGATACAATGACGGTTCCGCCTAAAGCAAGTTATGTATACGCCAAATTACCAGATTTCTATCCAGGTCAAGGTGTTAATTTGTTCTATGATGTCGAAACAGACGGCGAACTTCAAATGTCCTTTATCGCAACGGATAAGATGCTGACACCAACGATCGTGAAGGAATTGCCTCTGCTCGCCTTTAACGGTCATGTTCGCGGTACTTTCCCCGTTTCCGAGATTGAATGGAAAATTGATGCCACGAGCTTCACCAAAGCTTCCCGATTAACGATCGGAGATAACAAGACGGATCCATTCGTCAAAGGCTACGATGTGATGCGTAAGCAAGTCGTGGAGAATGGCGGGAATTATGGTGTGGTCTATAAAATCCACGCGGATAAGCCGCGCAAAATGGCTGTGATGATCATGGCTAGAGGCGGCGTGTTCAAGGGGCCGTTTAAAATCAACGGTGAAATCATTCCTGTCCCGTATTCCGGTGTCATTACGGCTTTCGATGGCTTGGAAGTATTAGCCCGCACGACAGGAACGGAAGAAGCGCTGGATATTGAGTTTACACCGCCAGCAGGTTCCGCGTTCCCGATTGATTTAATTTTCTACCCATTGGAAGATTTGAAATAGTCAAACAAAAAACCAGCCGAACATCAATGCTCATGTGAGCAATGAAATTCGGCTGGTTTTTTTTATAAATAATTAGACGCGCTCGATGACTTTATCGATGAGTCCGTATTCGGCTGCTTCTTTCGCACTCATGAAGTTATCACGGTCCGTATCCTTCTCAATACGCTCGAACGTTTGTCCCGTGCGCTCAGCTAGGATCGTGTTCAGGTTATCTCTCATTTTCAAAATACGCTTAGCGCGAATCTCGATATCAGAGGCTTGACCTTCTGCGCCGCCAAGTGGTTGGTGAATCATGACTTCGCTGTTCGGCAGTGCGTAACGCTTGCCTTTGGCACCAGCTGTGAGCAAGAACGCGCCCATGGAAGCGGCCATACCAACGCAGATCGTGGATACGTCTGGTTTGATGAACTGCATCGTGTCGAAAATCGCCATACCGGCTGTGATGGAGCCGCCTGGGCTGTTAATGTAAAGCGAGATATCTTTATCAGGATCTTGAGCGGCCAAGAAGAGCAACTGAGCAATGATGGAATTTGCCACAACATCGTTGACACCCGTGCCTAAGAATATAATGCGGTCCTTCAGCAAGCGAGAGTAGATGTCATATCCTCTTTCACCGCGCGCGTCCTGTTCGACGACCATAGGAATAAAACTCATGAGAATGACCTCCTTGGGGTTGGGTTACCTACTATTGGGTACATACTATTTACAGTATCTACAAGTATGATAACGAAAAAACCTCCGAAGGTCAAGAAAGGTCAAACTAAACACAAAAAAAATCAGCTTCAGAGCTGATTTGGCGATTAAACCGTAACTCTTGTAGCTGATTTGTTGGACGCGCCCGAAAGGAATCGAACCTTTATCTCAGGCTTCGGAGGCCTACGTCATATCCATTGGACCACGGGCGCTAGTTTAGAAAAAGTGAAGCAAGGGTTATTATAAGTCAGCTTTCCATAAAAAGCAAGGAGGTAAGCCCTTACAGGCCTATTTACAGAAAAATGTTTGAACAAATGTTGAATGTTACGGAAGAAATGGTTATAATAAGAACTGTAAAAGAGAAGTGACATATGGAATTGAGCAAGGAACTTTTTTTTCACCCGGGTGGGACATAAAATGTATACCTGGGACAAAAAACGTCCTACATTGGATCGGGAGCGTTGGAAGTCGTCCTATGAGAGAGATTCTAGACATTCAAAAACAGCTCATGCCTGATCTTATGGACATCATGAAGAAACGCTACTCGATTCTGCAACACATCTTGGTTTCCGGTGTTGTCGGACGAAGGACGTTAGCGTCCTCACTCGACATGACGGAGCGCGTACTGCGCGGTGAAGTCGATTTCCTGAAGGAGTTAGGGCTTCTGGAATCAGATGCAAGTGGTATGAAGATCAGCGAGTCTGGTCGTCAGCTGCTGGAAGATATGCAACCGATCATTAAGATGGCGTTTGGCTTAACAGATTTGGAAGATAGTATTGCCAAAGCTTTTCACATCTCCAATGTGATCATCGTGCCTGGGGATTCTGACACTTCCGTATTTACGAAGAAAGAGCTTGGACGCGCTGGCGCGGCCGCCTTACGTAAATATGTCGCCAAAGATGATATCATCGCGGTAACAGGTGGGTCGACCATGGCTCAGATTGCTAATAACTTAGCTATCTCGTCTTCGATGAAAGGTAGTTGGTTCGTTCCTGCACGTGGAGGACTTGGTGAAAGTGTGGATACTCAAGCGAACACAATTGCGTCCATTATGGCAAAGAAAACTGGCGGGAAATACAGGCTGCTGCATGTCCCAGATCATCTTGGGGAAGAAGCGTATCAATCGTTGATTCAAGATACACAGATTCAGGAAGTTGTAAACGCGGTGCGCAGTTGTCGCATTGTTGTACATGGTATCGGAGATGCTATGGTCATGGCACGCAGACGTAAAGTAGATAATGATACTACGAGCAGTCTGAGAGCTGATGGTGCACTTGCTGAGGCGCTTGGTTATTATTTTGACCGCCAAGGAAATGTGGTTCATAAGATGCCGACAGTCGGACTTCGACTGGAAGATCTGCAGCGTGTTGAGGTTGTGATTGGTGTTGCTGGCGGGAAGAGCAAGGGAGAAGCAATTGCTTCTGTACTACGACATGGGCAAGAAGATGTCCTAGTTACAGATGAAGCGGCTGCCTTAGAAATCATGAAGCATGTATAGCTGAAAGTTGCCATCATAACGTAAGCCATTCATGGCTGCGTTTTGAAATATAATATTTATGTAATCTTAGGAGGAAATGACTATGACAACAAAAGTAGGTATTAACGGTTTCGGACGTATTGGTCGTAACGTATTCCGCGCAGCATTGAACAACCCAGATGTACAAATCGTGGCAGTAAACGATTTGACAGACGTTAAAACATTGGCTCACTTGCTTAAATATGACACTACTCACGGTAAACTAGACGCTACAGTTGAAGCTGGCGAAGGCGAATTGATCGTTAACGGTCGTTCCATCAAGGTTTTTGCTGAGCGTAACCCTGGGGATCTGCCATGGGCATCTGTAGGCGCTGAAATCGTAATCGAATCCACTGGTATTTTCACAGCGAAAGAAAAAGCAGAACTTCACTTGAAAGGTGGAGCTAAGAAAGTTATCATTTCCGCTCCAGCTTCTGATGAAGATATTACAATCGTACTTGGTGTTAACGAAGACAAATACGATCCAGCTGCTCACACAATCATCTCCAACGCTTCATGTACTACGAACTGTCTAGCTCCTTTCGCAAAAGTTATCAACGATAGCTTCGGAATCGTAAAAGGTATGATGACAACTGTTCACTCGTACACAAATGACCAATCCGTTCTAGACGTTCCACATAAAGACCTTCGTCGTGCTCGTGCAGCAGCTGAGAACATCATTCCTTCCAGCACTGGCGCAGCTAAAGCAATCGGTCTAGTTCTTCCTGAGCTTAAAGGCAAATTGAACGGTATGGCTATGCGTGTTCCTACACCTAACGTATCCGTAACTGATTTGGTTGTTGAGCTTAAAGTTAACGTAACAGTTGACGAAGTAAACGCAGCTTTGAAACAAGCTTCCGAAGGCCCGCTTAAAGGCATTCTTAACTACACAGAAGATGCACTTGTATCCAGCGACTTCAATGGTGACCCAGCTTCCTCGACAATCGATGCATTGTCCACAATGGTAGTTGGCGACAACATGTTGAAAGTTGTTTCCTGGTACGATAACGAGTGGGGTTACTCCAACCGCGTTGTTGACTTGGTAGCTTTCATCGCGAAAAAAGGTCTGTAATTTCATAATTCATCAACTGGAAAACCACATGAAGGGGAGAAGAGATTCTCCTCTTTATGTGCGATTTACCCTATAAAAGGATAGAACCGGAAGAAAACCATACACGCCAGAGCTTATGCTTACGAAGATAGTTTTACTAAAGCAAAACTTTTAGGAGGCTTTTACGATGAATAAGAAAAGTGTTCGCGATGTTGAAGTAGCTGGTAAGAGAGTATTTGTTCGCGTTGATTTCAACGTGCCTGTAGAAAATGGTCAAATCACCGACGATACACGTATCAGAGAAACGCTTCCTACGATTAAATACTTAGTAGAGCAAGGTGCAAAAGTTATTCTTGCTGCACATTTTGGTCGTCCTAACGGACAAGTGGTTGAAGAGTTGCGTTTAACACCAGTTGCTGCGAAATTGGCTGAGCTTCTGGGTCAAAACGTGATCAAAGCGGATCAATCCGTTGGTGAAATCGTGAAAGCGCAAGTGGATGCGCTTGAAAATGGCGACGTTCTTTTGCTTGAAAACGTTCGTTTCAACGAAGGTGAAGAGAAGAATGATGCTGAGCTTGCAAAAGCTTTCGCTGATCTGGCTGACCTGTTCGTGAACGATGCCTTCGGTGCTGCTCACCGTGCACATGCTTCGACTTCAGGAATCGCAGCATACATTCCAGCTGTTTCCGGCCTTTTGATGGAGAAAGAGCTTGATGTTCTTGGTAAAGCATTGAACAACCCTGAGCGTCCTTTTACAGCGATCGTTGGTGGATCCAAAGTTAAAGACAAAATTGCTGTTATCGAAAACCTTCTGAACATTGCAGACAACGTCTTGATTGGCGGCGGTCTTTCCTATACATTCTTGAAAGCACAAGGCTATGAAGTCGGTAAATCACTTCTGGATAATTCGAAGCTTGATTTAGCGCTTAGCTTTATTGCGAAAGCCAAAGAAAAAGGTGTAAACTTCCTGCTTCCGGTAGATATCGTTGTTGCTGATAAATTCGGTGCAGATGCGAACACGCAAATCGTTGGCATTGACAGCATTCCTGCAGATTGGGAAGGCATTGACATCGGACCGAAAACGCGTGAGCTTTATGCAGACGTAATTGCAAAATCCAAGTTGGTTGTTTGGAATGGACCTATGGGCGTATTCGAAATCGAGCCTTTCTCCCACGGTACACGTGCAGTAGCACAAGCATGTGCTACGACTGAAGGTTACACAGTAATCGGTGGTGGCGATTCCGCAGCAGCAACAGAGAAATTCCACTTGGCTGAGCAAATGAACCACATGTCCACAGGCGGCGGAGCTTCCTTGGAGTTCATGGAAGGCAAAGCATTGCCAGGCGTAGTAGCACTAAACGACAAATAAGAAATTATTTTCTCATAAAAAAAGCGTAAGCTTACGATGCCAGTTATTCTGGCGAATAACTTTAAGGAGTCTAACCATGAGCAGAACACCGATTATCGCAGGTAACTGGAAAATGTTCAAAACCGTTTCTGAAGCAATCAGCTTCGTAAACGAAGTGAAAGGCAGCACTGTTGATGGCGTTGAGGCGGTAATTTGTTCCCCCTTCACGAACTTGCCAGCACTTGTTGAAGCTACAAAAGGTACAGACGTTCATGTTGGCGCACAAAACCTTCATTTTGAAGATAACGGCGCATTCACAGGTGAAATCAGCGGTGTGATGCTGAAAGACCTTGGCGTTGAGTATGTCATCATCGGTCACTCTGAGCGTAGAGCTTACTTCGCTGAGTCCGACGAAATCGTGAACAAGAAAGTCGTTGCGGCTTTCAAACATGGCTTGAAACCAATTCTTTGCGTAGGTGAAAAATTGGAAGAGCGTGAAGCGGGTCAAACCAAAGATGTTTGTAAAGTACAAACAGAAGCAGCTTTCGCTGGTCTGAGTGCAGAGCAAGCAGCACAAGTCGTTATCGCATACGAGCCAATCTGGGCCATCGGTACAGGTAAATCCTCCACTGCGGAAGATGCTCAAGACGTGATCGGTTATATCCGTACATTGGTTAGCGGTCTTTACGGCGCAGCAGTAGCAGACATAGTTCGTATCCAATACGGCGGCAGCGTAAAACCGAACAACATCGCTGAGTACATGGCACAGCCTGACATCGACGGTGCACTTGTAGGTGGAGCGAGCCTTGAGTCCGCTTCCTACATTCAACTCGTCCAGGGGGCGAAGTAACATGTCCAGACCGAAACCGGTAGCACTCATCATTCTCGATGGCTTCGGACTCCGCTCAGAAGAGCAGGGGAATGCGGTTGCTCATGCCAAAAAGCCTAACTATGACCGTTACTGGTCTACGTTTCCTCATACAACCCTCACCGCTTGTGGTGAGGCTGTAGGTTTGCCAGAAGGCCAGATGGGGAATTCTGAGGTAGGACACTTGAACATCGGCGCTGGCCGTACCGTGTATCAGGATCTGACGCGGATTTCGAAATCGATTCGTGATGGCGAATTCTACGACAATGAAACGATTCTAGGTGCTGTTCGTCATGCTAAAAACAATGCCAAGAAGCTGCACCTCTATGGTTTGCTTTCGGACGGCGGCGTGCACAGTCACATTCAGCATTTATTTGCGCTGTTGGACTTAGCGAAGAAAGAACAGTTCGTTGAAGTCTACATCCACGCATTCCTGGACGGCCGCGACGTGGCTCCAGATTCTGCGAAGGGTTATATGGAAGAGCTTCAGAACAAAATTAAGGAAGTCGGCGTAGGCAAAATTGCGACCGTACAAGGCCGTTATTATGCAATGGACCGTGACAAACGCTGGGAGCGTACGGAGAAATCCTACCGCGCGATGGTGTATGGCGAAGGTCCTACTTACACGGATCCGATGCAAGCGATTGTTGAATCCTACGAGAAATCCGTCTATGACGAGTTCGTTATGCCAACGGTTATCGTTGGTGACGACGGTAAGCCGGTAGGACTTGTAGAATCAGGCGATGCGGTCATTTTCTTCAACTTCCGCCCAGACCGTGCGATTCAGCTATCGCAAGTCTTTACGAATGAAGATTTCCGCGGCTTCGATCGTGGTCCTAAAGTAGCTAAGAACCTCTACTACGTGTGTCTGACGCTGTTCAGCGAGTCCGTAGACGGTTTCGTAGCGTACAAACCGAAGGATCTGGATAACACGCTTGGCGAGGTGCTGGCTCAGAATGGTCTGAAGCAGCTTCGTGCGGCAGAAACCGAGAAGTACCCGCACGTAACGTTCTTCTTCAGTGGCGGTCGTGATGCAGAATTGCCAGGAGAAACTCGCCTTCTCATTCCTTCACCGAAGGTTGCTACGTATGACTTGCAACCGGAAATGAGCGCTTATGAACTAGCAGATGCGGTCGTGAAGGAAGTTGAAGCGGAGAAGCATGATGTGATCATCTTGAACTTTGCTAACCCAGACATGGTAGGTCATTCTGGTTTGCTTGAGCCAACGGTGAAAGCGATCGAGGCGACAGATGAGTGTCTCGGTAAAGTAGTTGAAGCGATCCTAGCCAAAGGTGGCGTTGTCTGCATTACAGCGGACCACGGCAACGCGGATGTGGTAACAAATGCAGATGGCTCACGCAACACAGCACATACAACGAATCCGGTGCCTTTTATTGTGACGGACAAATCTGTTACACTAAGAGATGGCGGTATTCTGGCAGATATAGCACCAACGATGCTAGATTTCTTAGGACTGAATCAACCACAGCAAATGACTGGGGTAACGATTCTAAACAAATAATTAATATTATTGAAGGAGTGTTTTATCACAATGACAATTATTTCTGATGTTTACGCACGCGAAGTATTAGATTCCCGCGGTAACCCAACGGTTGAAGTAGAAGTATACCTTGAGTCCGGAGCATTCGGCCGTGCTATCGTCCCTTCAGGCGCTTCCACAGGCGCATACGAGGCTGTTGAGCTTCGTGATGGTGACAAAGGTCGTTACCTTGGTAAAGGCGTTCTAAAAGCTGTTGAGAACGTTAATGAAATCATCGCTCCTGAAATCATCGGTCTAGACGCTCTTGATCAAGTTGGCATCGACAACAAAATGATCGAGCTTGACGGTACTCCTAACAAAGCTAAACTAGGAGCTAACGCAATTCTAGCTGTTTCCATGGCTGTTGCTCGCGCAGCTGCTGACGCTTTGGACGTGCCATTGTACGTTTACCTTGGTGGATTCAATGCCAAAACACTTCCAGTTCCAATGATGAACATCATCAACGGTGGGGCACATGCCGACAACAACGTTGACGTTCAAGAGTTCATGGTTCTGCCAGTTGGCGCTCCAACTTTCAAAGAAGCTCTTCGCATCGGCGCTGAGATTTTCCATAGCTTGAAATCCGTATTGAAAGATAAAGGCCTTAACACAGCAGTTGGCGACGAAGGCGGATTCGCTCCTAACTTCAAATCCAATGAAGAAGCAATCACGACCATCCTTACAGCTATCGAAAACGCTGGTTACAAACCAGGTGTTGACGTATTCTTGGGTATGGACGTTGCTTCCACTGAGTTCTTCAAAGATGGTAAATACCACCTTGAAGGCGAAGGCAAATCCTTCACATCCGCTGAGTGGGTTGACTTCTTGGCTGCATGGGTTGATAAATACCCAATCATCACGGTTGAAGATGGTTGCTCCGAAGACGATTGGGAAGGTTGGAAATTGCTTACTGAGAAATTGGGTAACAAAATTCAACTCGTTGGTGATGACTTGTTCGTTACAAACACTGAGCGTCTATCCCGCGGAATCGAAGAAAACATTGGTAACTCCATCTTGGTTAAAGTTAACCAAATCGGTACGCTTACTGAGACTTTCGATGCAATCGAAATGGCAAAACGCGCTGGTTACACAGCTGTTATCTCCCACCGTTCCGGTGAGAGCGAAGACAGCACAATCGCTGATATCGCGGTTGCTACTAACGCTGGTCAAATTAAAACAGGTGCTCCGTCCCGTACGGACCGTGTAGCGAAATACAACCAACTTCTTCGTATCGAAGACGAGTTGTTCACTGTAGCTCAATACGCTGGTAAAAAAGCATTCTACAACTTGAGAAACTTCAAGTAATTAGATCCGTATGTAATTATATGGCGGGCAGGTGGCTTACACCTGCCCGTTTTGGCGTATAATGGGGGTAAAGTCGTCAGCAGGGAGGTTATGCTTTTGAGCAACTGGGTAAAAACGATCCTGTTCCTAATAGGCTCCGCTGTGCTCACGCACTGGATTCCTTCCTCATTTTTTCGGAACCTGGATACGATGGTACATGAGTTCGGGCATGCAGCAGCAACACTTGCGCTGTCCGGCAAGGTCATGTACATCGAGCTGTACAGGGATCACAGCGGTGTCACTTACTCGTCCATGACTAAGTCATGGGCCATCATCCCGGTCTCGTTGGCGGGGTATATGACCGCTTCGCTTTTTGCTTGGTTTTTGTTCTCGGCGTACGCCAGAGGCAAACAGAAGCTGGGACTGCAAGTGATGACCGGGCTGTCTGCGTTGTCACTGGTGCTGTTCGTACGGAATAGCTTCGGCGTTTCGTTCCTGCTTGGTTTTATTCTCTTGACTGTGCTGGCGTTGGCGCTCGCTCCGAAGTGGCTGCGCGATTTTTACTACCTGCTGCTGGCTTTCTTATGCTTAGAGGAGTCGGTGTTCGGCCCGGGGTCGTTGATCGTATATGCCTTACAAAACAGCCGAAGTGCTGGTGATGCGAGTAATTTGGCTAATCATACAGGGATACCCGCCATTGTGTGGGCAATTGGGTTTACGTTGTTCGCTTTATGGTGTGCGAAGCAAGCGGTGCAGGCTTTCCTGGGACGCAAAAAAGCAGCGCAGCGCTCTACTAGATCTACCTCGATGGGATCTTATCGTGATTAGGTCTGACGCTTTGATTAGGTTGTTTTGTTGTGTTCCTGGACGAACTATGTTAAAATACTCATGCTAGTTGTATAAGGCAAAGAATCGGCAATTGGGGTGCTAATATGTTAATCTTTATGAAAATTTTGTTAATCATAGCTTCGGTTGGATTAATCGCGATTGTTCTTTTACAAAAAGGGAAAAGCGCAGGCTTGTCCGGTGCTATTTCCGGTGGCGCAGAGCACTTATTTGGTAAACAAAAAGCTCGTGGTTTGGAACTATTTTTGTCCCGCGCAACAATGGGTCTTGCTGCTGCATTCTTTATTCTTTCTATTGTCGTAGCATACGTAGTGAAAAGCTAACACACATAAAACGATAACAGCAGGAGAACTATACTCCTGCTGTTTTTTCATTTTAAGCGTAGATAAAGGATAGACGGATTGGTATGGGCATGTGCTGGAGAAACTAATCTCCATCTAGGAAGAAGAGTCATGTGCGTATACCAAAACGCCGATTCGAGTGCGTGAGAAAGTCAGAAAGACAGGCGGGAATTGCGTTTATCCTTTCCTTAGAAGTGGCATACTATGGAGTAAGGGAATCCGGTACGGCGATCGAAGAGCTTGGCTCAACAACAACAAGAAGGTGAAGAGAATACATGATAAAAGAGAATGAAATCGTAAGTTTGATGCAAGAAGAGGCTTATAAGCCTATGTCCTATAAAGAGCTTGAGAAACATTTTGGAATTGGCAGCGCGAATGAGTTTAAAGATTTTATTAAATTGCTCAATCAATTAGAAGAGAGCGGTCATATTGTACGAAGCCCGAATGATCGTTATGGCGTTCCTGAACGGATGAATTTGGTACGAGGCAAGCTGCAGGCCCATGCGAAGGGTTTTGCATTCTTAATTCCTGAGGACCGTGAGCACCCGGACGTATACATCAATGCACACGACCTGAATACCGCGATGAACGGTGATATTGTATTCGTGAAAGTTACAGCGCGCAGCCAAGGAGGCGGCCGTCTAGAAGGCGAAGTTGTACGTGTGATCACGCGTGCGAACTCGCAAATCGTTGGTGTTTTCCAAAGCCAAGATACGTATGCCTTCGTCATTGCTGATGATAAACGGGTGACAAGAGATATTTTCATCCCGCAGCATGCTTTTATGGGAGCAGTCTCTGGACAGAAGGTCGTCGTGAAAATCGTGAACTATCCAGAGGGACGTTCAGCGGCGGAAGGTGAAGTCATTGAGATTCTGGGTCATAAGGATGATCCAGGTGTCGATATTTTGGCGATCATTCGCAAACATCAATTACCGGAAGCATTCCAGCCTGAAGTTCTGGCGGAAGCAGAAGCGGCACCCGATTCGATTACAGAAGAAGAAATCATCGGGCAAGGTCGTCGTGATCTTCGCGCGAAAACCATAGTAACCATTGACGGTGAAGATGCCAAGGATTTGGATGATGCCGTGAATGTGGAGCTGTTGGAAAATGGGAATCTTCGCTTAGGCGTGCATATTGCTGATGTGAGTTACTATGTGCGGGAAGGCACGGCACTTGATATTGAGGCCTACAATCGCGGATGTTCCGTGTATTTGACCGATCGTGTAATTCCGATGCTGCCGCACCGTTTATCCAACGGGATCTGTTCGTTAAATCCGCAAGTAGACCGGTTGACGATGTCTTGTGAAATGGAATTTGACCAGGATTTAAAGGTCGTCAATCATGAGATTTTCACTAGTGTAATTAAAACAAAAGAAAGAATGACTTATACGAATGTACGCAAGCTGCTTACAGGCGAGGCAGAACCGGAAATCGTGGAGAAATATGCGTATTTAATGGAAGACTTCAAACGGATGGAAGAGCTAGCAGCTAGATTACGTTCCAGACGGATGAAGCGCGGTGCGATTGATTTTGACTTTGAGGAGTCCAAGATCCTCGTAGATGCTGACGGTAAGCCAACCGATATTATCAAAAGAGAGCGTTCTGTCGCTGAAATGATGATCGAAGAGTTCATGCTAGCTGCGAATGAGACCGTTGCTGAGCATTTCTCATGGCTGAAAGTGCCGTTCTTGTATCGCGTGCATGAAGATCCAGATTCCGAGAAATTGATGAATTTCATGGAGTTCGTAACGACTTTCGGCTATGCGATGCGTGGCGGTAAGGGTGGAGCGATTCATGCGAGTTCCTTGCAAGCGTTGCTAGAAGATATTAAGGGAACACCAGAAGAGACTGTAATTAGTAAAGTCATGCTGCGCTCGATGAAGCAGGCTAAGTATGATGCGCAGAGCTTGGGGCATTTTGGACTTGCGGCGGAGTTTTATTCCCATTTCACATCACCGATTCGTCGTTATCCGGATTTGGTTATCCATCGTGTTATTCGTGAAGTGTTGGAGAACGGTGGGACCCTTCCAGATAAACGTCATGATTACTTAGTTTCACGTATGAATGATATTGCCCAGCAATCTTCCGAGCGAGAGCGCGTTGCTGTTGATGCAGAACGTGATACAGAAGCTCTGAAAAAAGCACAGTACATGATGGATAAAGTCGGTGAAGAGTTCGAGGGAATTATCTCGAGCGTAACGGGCTTCGGTATGTTTATTGAGTTGGATAACACCGTTGAAGGTTTAATTCGGCTAAGTGATTTGACTGATGATTACTACAATCATCATGAGAAGCAGCATGCTTTAATTGGTGAGCGTACCTCTAAAATCTATCGACTTGGCGACAGCATAAAAGTGCGGGTTGCACGCGTGAGTATGGAAGATCATACAATTGATTTTGAATTGTTGGATATGAAGCCTCGCAAAGAGGGTGCGTTTAACCGCGGCGGCGGTGGCGGAGGCAAGTTCAAAGGTGCAGGCGGATTTAAAGGTTTCCGTGGTAAGCCGGAAAGCGGTCGAGCCGATAAAGGTAAAGGCGGCAGACCAGAAAAGGGCAAGAGCGGAACGAACGGGAGACCTGAGAAGGGCAAAGGCGGGTACAAAGGAAAAGGTGGCTTTGCCAAGGTGCAACCTGTGGTTGGGCAAGGTGAAGGAACTCAAGGGGCAAGTGATAAAGGGAAGAAAAATAGTCGTGCCGATCATGCTGCTGCTCGACGGATTGAGATGGCGGCTCGCCGGAAGGCTGAGGGTGCTGGTGGGGTAGAAGGAACGGCAGGGGCAGAGCAAAATACAGGAGCGGGGCGCTCCGGCAGTAAAAGATCCAGAGGTAGAGGGCAAAATGGGGCCAATGCTGGTGGAGATGGGAAAGCTGATCACATTGCTGGCATTGGAACAGGAGAAGGTCAAGGTGGAGCCTTCCAAGGCAATGGAGCAGGTCAAGGGAAATCGCGCCGCGGCAAAGGTGGTAGTAAGCCTTGGAGCGACAAGCGCGAAAAAGGCGGTAAGATTGGCGAAGGCGGCAGCTTGCGCCAACGGTTGCAGTCCGTCGGCGCAGGGCGGACTGACAGCGGGGTTGGCCAAGGCGGCGAGCGTGGCCGTGGGGTTTCGCTTGGGGGCGAAGCCCCAGCGGGCGGCGGCGGTGGCGCTGCTCCGGAGCGCAGCGGCATGGATTGGGCGAGCGGCGTGAACGCGCTCGCTAAGGGCGGTCGTCGCCGGAGCGACGACGGCGATGGTAGCAAGAAGCGGCGGAGATAGTCGCCGGTTCTTGCTTTTCGGGCTTGATCTTGCTACAATAGGTTGCACATTGTAGCAAGATTTACCTGCATTTTAGCGTGCGGGAGGAGGATCTCACGTGGCAACTAAAAAGGCTGATGGCAAACTACTCGCTCAGAATAAAAAGGCTTCACACGATTATTTCATTGAAGATACGTATGAATGCGGTCTTGTCCTGACCGGCACGGAGATCAAATCCTTACGGGCAGGTAAAGCCAACATTGGCGACAGCTTTTCGACGATTCGAAATGGCGAAGCTTTTGTACATAATATGCACATTAGCCCATTCGAACAAGGCAACCGCAGCAATCCGGAAGATCCTACACGGACGCGGAAGCTATTGTTGAAGAAAGTACAAATCGCCAAAATACTAGGCCAGGCTAAGCAAGAAGGCTATACTGTTGTTCCATTGAAGGTGTACATCCGAAATGGCTACGCGAAGCTTCTGATTGGCATTGGTAAAGGGAAGAAACAATACGACAAGCGTGAGTCTGCTGCCAAGAAAGATGCACAACGCGATATTCAACGCGCATTGCGTGAGAAGCAGAAGATTGCCAGATAGCTTGGGTGTATTGGAAGGTAACACCTTGTCTTCCATGAACCTAGTGTTCATATTTCGTTTACTTATGGTATACTAGTAACTGTAACGAAGAGATTTCAAGTGTAACTTGGCTCTACAGCTTGTCCTTTTAACCTTCACCGTCTCTGACGGTTACGAAGGCAATCCGGGGGTGTTCTTGGATTCGACGGGGATAGTTTGAGCGCGGGTTGCGGGTAGTGGGGCCGCGTCCACTATAAAACGCTAAAGCCTATTAAATGGCAAAACACAAAACAACTACGCTGTAGCAGCTTAATAACCTGTTAGCGTGCTTCTACTCAGCATCGCCCATGTGACTGGGATAGGGGCTCAACTATAGTGGGATACGACGTTTGGTCTCCGCCTGGGGTCGGACGTAGGAAGACAATCAGGCTGACCCAACGCATAGCCGGTTACGGGGCGATGCTCGGGTGACATCAAAACTGTGACTACACCCGTAGATGCCTGTGTGGCAATATTTTCGGACAGGGGTTCGACTCCCCTCACCTCCATATGCCAAATCCACAACGGGGACCTTAAAGATAACTTCTACATGCTTTTCGTAGACGATTACCTTTTCCACATAGCTAGCGATGAACTTCTTGATCTCAGGAATGTCTCGCTTAGCGACGTGGTCCTCGAATTGAGAAAGCAGTTGTCGCAGAGATTCCTCTGTGATGGCTGCTTTTTCTGTTACTGCTGAGGCCTCAAGCAGTTTCTGATCCAATTGTAGCTTTTGCCCATCCAACTCATCCAATTTGCCTAACAACGTGGCGTTGGAAGTGCCGCTCGCGATGGCATTGACGATGTTTGTAATCTGACGCTCGATGCCCTCAAGGCTCTTAGCCAGTCGCTCCTTTTCGTCTTTCACATTCGATTCTTTGGACTTTTGGTAGTCGTTAAGCTGTTTCACAAGCACTGGAATAGCCTCCTCGTTGAACATCTTCTCCTGTAATTCGGAAATGACGTAACTTTCGATGTATTCACGGCGGAGCTCGGGGTTCTTGCACTCCTTCGTTCGATCACGATTGCCGCAGCGATAGGTAACGTACTTGAGTTTGTTCCGACCACTGAATTTGGTATTGCCCATCATGGCATATTGGGTGCCTACAGATTGTAGGCATTCACCGCAGACAATCAGACCACTAAGCAAGTACATTTCCTTTGCCTTATAAGCGCCAGGTTGCTTTTTGTTACCATTCATTTTTTCCTGCACTTGCTGGAAAACTTCCTTTGTGATGAGTTCAGGCATGCCACCTTCCACACGAATTACATCCTCACCACTCTTCTGTCGATTACTGTTGCGTTTTCCCGCGTAATCTTTTCCGTCCGTAAGGTTGAAAATATATGTTCCGGTGTATTTCTCATTTCGGAGAATGGTCCCTAATGTACCCTTACTTATAGGTTTCCCGTACCGAGATTTATAACCTCGATCAGCAAGTTCCCGAATGATCTGATTGTAGCCATGGCCTGCGAGAAACATCGAGAAAACCATTTCGACAATGCCTCTCTCGTCTTCGTTGATGATATATTTCTTGGAAACCGAATCTACTGAGTAACCTATTGGAGGTAGACCGCCAGTATGCTTGCACTGATGGGCTGTTTCCTTCATCCCCTTCATTACTTCGCGTGCGAGGTTCATTGAGTAGTAACCGGCCATACCCTCCAACATTGTTTCCATCATGTAGCTTTCAGGCGAATCATCTAGATTCTCGATAACACTAAGTAGCCTTATTCTGTTTTTCTTTAAAATTCTTTTGTAATGCGCGCTATCGTATTTATCTCGGCTGAAACGATCAAGTTTATGGACGATAATAGAGTCATATAAACCGTTTTGACAATCCTTAATCATTTCAAGGAAGCCGGGTCTTCTGTCGCTAGTAGCTGTCTTAGCTCTATCCTCGTAGGTTCTGACGAGTTGGTAGCCGTTTCGGTTGCAATAATCCTTGATGGCACGAATTTGAGCGTCAATAGATTCATCCCGTTGGTTGTCGCTGGAAAAGCGTACGTATGCGGCTGCGCGTCTGTTGGTCATTGTTTAGGTTCTCCTCTCAATTGTTGATGCTTTAATTCATTGGATGTGTTCTGTACAGAACTGATATTAATGTTTCATTGCTGACTAGGATTCATGTTCATCTCTTTTAACGATTGATTATAAGACTGTATGAGAGTTCCGAGAAATGAATCGAAAGATTCTTGGAAATGTTCTTCTGCGGATGTTTCATCAAATTTTTAGCTATCACAAGTTCTACACCATTGTTCAATAGATGCCGCTTATGAATCGCTACATCTAATTTATCGCGTCCGATGCGGTCTTCACGTTGGACGATTATTACATCCAAGAGCCCTTTCTTGCTATCCGAGAGGAGCTTTTGGAACATTGGCCTTTGATCCAAAGGAGTGGAATGAGAAACGTCGCTGTAAATTTTCACGACTTTTAGTTGGGCGGATTCCGCGTACTGCTCGCAGATGGCTTTTTGCTGGTTGATAGCTTCTTCAACCTGAGATTGCTTTCCAACACGGATATAGATGGCTGCTCTTTTGGTCATAGTGTAGTTCTCTCCTTTAAGATGTATTACCCCTCTGCAGAGGGAGGAAGATGGGTTTGATTAGTTCGATGAGTGCTTTTTCATTACAGCATCTAAAAGTAAGATAGCGGGCTGGTAGTACGATTCGGGTGTTTCGCGGATTTGCTGGATAGATTCCCAACAGCTCGTGTCCGGGTCGATGCAGGATTGCTTGAGTTTGGTTCGGGAAATACTGGTGTAGTAGCGTGCAGGCTGCATGTTGGTTCCCCCTTTAATTATCTTTTCTTGCGTCGGTGCTTAACTGTCTCGATGACAATCTGGGCCAGTGCCGTAACTAAGGCGATGATGGCTTTTTCCAATACTGTAACTCCAAATTTAATAGAAGGAGGACCGCATATTCCTGTATGACAGTTGGGTCGATACTGAGAGTTTTATCTGTTATGCACACATGAAACACTTACATCAGCCCCCTTTCCTTCATCGAACAAAATGTCACATCACCGAGGATCAGGTGGTCTAAAAGCTTAATTCCAAGCAGACTGCCGCTATCCCGAAGCCTCTCAGTCAGTTGTATATCCTCTGGACTTGGCTCTGGCTGACCGGATGGATGGTTATGGCAAGCAATGATAGAGGCAGAATTAGCGAGAATCGCTAGTTTAAAGGTTTCCCTCGGATGGACGATTGAGGCGTTCAATGACCCGCTTGATACCTGATGAATGGCAGTAGGCTCGTTCTTAGTGTTCAGGCAAAGAATGCAGAAGGATTCCCTGTCGCAATCGCCGATGAACTGTTGAAACAGGGCTGCGGCATCTTTAGGTGAGCGAATCACTCGGTTCGGGTAGAGTAGTGACGATTTCTCTCGTACCATACGCAGGGAGATGACTTCAACTCTTTTGGCGGCATTCTTTTTTAATTGGTCACTCATTGTAATTCCTCCGCCGACGAGAGTCCGGCCCGTTCCGCCAGCCATTGCACCAGTTTCATGTCTAAGGAATCATTTAAGATGTACATGAATAGATAGCTTTCATTGTCGAACATGAAGCAGATTCGGTACATAGAAATTTCGTCGGGTAGAGTGGTAAGTTCCACGTACTCAGGATTAGACTCTAGCAGATCAATTTGACTCGATCTAGGGTTGGCGATCGGCAGACAGTGGAAGTTATCTCGTGGCTCCAGCAAGACTAATAGATAACCGTGTGCATCTAGAGAAAACGAAAATGGCATGCAATCATCATGATGAAGCATAGCTTTTAATGTCTCGAATTCGGTAATGATGTAGTGTAAAGAGGCAGCGGGCAGTATGCTGCTTTCAAGAAGCTGTTTAATATGAACATGATTTAAAATGGTTAGCAAAGGACTAATCCTCCTTAGAATTTTTATTGAAAATTATGTATTCTAAGGAATAATATAAGCTTTAAGATTGTTTTCGTTCCGGCTGTCACCTTCGCATGTTCTCCGTGGCAAGGCCTGCCCCTGTTTCGAGGCTATGCAACTCTTTGGGGCCTTTTGAACTTTAAGAGTCCCGCTTTTGGAGTGACCGGTCCCACACTCCTTGCTCGGGTTGCGAGGCTCGGAGCGACGGGCGTGGCATCGAAAATTTTGTGCTGTTTGAGTGGGGCAGAGTGGGGGAGACGAGGGGAACTCTTTCTTTCAGCTCCTTTTTTTCTCTTTCCCTCTCCTCAAAAAATTCTGTTTAGCGAAAGGTCCGAAACCTCCTCCACTTTCCGCCACTGTCAGCGAAAAAACTTGGGACACGTCCCTCCGAGCATGGCTTGGGTAGCGATTGACCCCAGCGTGGTTGGGGATGTCACTCTTGGTCATCATCTTCATCCTCAAAAGGGGAGGAACCCATTTGTTTTGTTTTCTGTGGTCCGGCTTTCTTCAAGGAAATCCCAACAAAACCATCGACGCCATTGCTTTTGGATTCGTCGAATTCGATCCGCTCTTCGTCCAGAATCTTGCGGAAAGCATCCCAAAACTTTTTGGTGGTCATCTCTGCAAGTCCGGTGTGGCCATTCTCCCTGCACCAGCTGCGGAACACGTCTCTCAACCGAGTCCGGCCAATCCTTCCCGCGCCTGGGGTCGGCTTAATACAGTCGCTAACAAATGAAAGCATGGGGTTGATGGTCGCGCGGTACTCGGTCAGCATCTGTTCAGCAGCCTGAGAATGGCTAAACACGTAGTTTTGATCTCTCAGTCGCTTGAGGCCTTCCAAGGCGAAGTTCAGTATGCCGGGTAGTTCCGCTTCTAGCTTTTCGCGGAGATGTTTGTCAGCCGTCTTACTGCTGAATTTTGCACGGAACGGAAAGATGACCAGCCTGCGCGGGAATGCGTGAGACTTATCCCTGCTGTACGGCAGCCTGTTCGTGGCGAAGACTAACTTGCAGACAGGCTCGTACATGAAGCCCTTACCGTACTTTACGTCTACATGAATGGGATCGCCGGAAACGATAGCCTTGAAATACTGCGTATTCAATCCTTTTTCGTCCACCTCGTTTTCCGCTGCGAGGTTCAATGTTTTTCCTACGATCTCATGCCTAGCGAACGCGTTTTCCAGTTCGGCAAGGGGTACGCTGCTCGTGTTCTCCCTACCGCAAAGCAGCTTCAGCACGCTAAGAAGGACGCTTTTACCATTGCTACCCTCTCCGAAGAGGATGAAGCATTTTTCCGCCCTAGTCTCGGCGGTCAGGCAGTAGCCGAACATCTCCTGCGCGACGCAGACAAGCTCCTGGTCGCCAAGAAAGACTTCATTCAGGAACTGCAAAAACTGCGGGCATTTCGCGTCAGGCGTGTAGGGTATTCGGATTTGAATGGTCGAATGGTAGCGGCGATCATGCGGCAGCAGTTCGAAGCTGTCGAGTGAGAGCATCCCGTTCTGAAGGTTGATGTAGTCGCGTTGTCCGTCTATCTGATCCAGGTACTCGGCCTCGCGCAGAAGCGCCCCTACGTACTGTTCCTCCAGTTTCTCCGTCCAAAAGTCGGGTACTAGATCGTGGAGAAAATCTCGAAGCTTTCGCTTGACGGCTAGGTCATCCAATTCTCTCCAAACGCCGCTTTCGTAAAGGTAAAAGCGCTCACCTTCCGCTACCCCGAGAGCAAGCTGGCTAAGCACGTAACGGGCGTATTTGTTCTGGTTCATGCCGTTTGGCGTTCCACTCGCATCAAGGTAAAAACCCATTTCAGCAAGCGCACCGCCGAGTGACTGTGTCTGGACGTACTTGTTATGGGACTCCTTGAGTGCCTGATTGAAGGTCCTCATCGGCACTTTGGCGGAGCGAAGCCGCTGTTCTAGGCGAGCGTAGTCGGCGGGGGACTGATTCTTCAGCCTGTGAAATGCTTGCATGACTTGTGGCTCTAGGTGGGCTCCGTGGTCCCCAGATTCCAGCAGTTCGAGAGCACTCTGTGCCACCTGCAGAGACTCGCTTGTTTGATCTGGCATCAGAAGTCTTGCGGGACTGTTCACAACGTCGTTTTCCGAGTTACGCAGTACCTTTCCATGACAGCGTCCAATCTGCTCCAGACTGCAGCCGAAGGTCGTGCAACGGGTTGGGCCGTAGGACGCACTTTGCCCTTCAGCTTTTATCTTTTGGATGCGCTCCTCGCTGTGTGAGTCGTGTTTGGCGCTAAGCCTGGAAAAGGTGAGAGCGGCTTCGGGATGTCCCGATCGGGCGAGCATAGACACGATTAAATGCCACGTTTGCTCGTCGCAGCCACTACCAACCAGTTGGCAATTAGTGTGATTGCGGATTTTTTGGCACTTTTTTGTTAGCTTAACTAAGTCAGGATCACTAGCTTCTATTACACAAGTTGATGCTTGTTGGATAGGAGCTACTCCAATACTTTTTTGAATTTCTGTCGATACTGATTCTATTACTGGGCTCAGTGTCATTCGTTTCATCATCCATTTTGGCTGGGATGGTAGATTAATTCCCAAGGGCTACGTCCTCCTTTCCATTTGTAAAGGCCTCCGTTGGTGTGACGAGAAGGGGGAAGAACTGTTTGCTGGCCATCGCCGAGCAAGGCGCATTCCTCATGTGGTTTGCTCGGGTGGATTTCCACGTATTTCTTGGCTTTTACGCCGAAGGAAGTGGCATACATTAGCCGCCTCCCACCCCCTGGTGTCGTAAATTCACATGTTTCGGGAAGATCGCCGTTGCTCCACTTCTGAAGCAACTCCTCACCGAATTCACCGTCAACGTCAATGGCGACGATGCCAGAAGAGGAACCAAGAACAAGTCCGACGTTCAAGTTAGGCCTTTGCCGCACCCATTCGTCGATGATTTCGTCAGAAGGTACAGACCTTTGCGTCCAGTCTTTGATGAGCGGTGCTTTCCCTGGTTTAGAGCAGTTATTTCGATGGTTTTCACTCATCCCACTATGATCGCATGAGCACAGTGGAATGACAGACCAGCCTAGCGAGGCATAGGCTTTCATTGCATCAGGTACGTTGCTGTAGGGATCAGATCCATTGTTAGTCATCCAAATCACCTACCTTTAACTGCAACTTATCTATCTCATATAGGAATTCTTCTTTTTCATAAAGATTGTAGTAGGAACCAAAGTCATTTGAGCAATCTTGACCAGGATGCAAGAATACGCTATTCAACATTTCGTTTGCGAGGGTATCCTCCCTAAAGTGCCAAGTTGCTTCAAGATGGTCTTCCTCAACTGTAATTGAAGAGGGAAGGGGTTCCCTTGTGCGAATCCCCTCAATCATGTTATCGATCCAGATGCACCGCATGTGTCGGGGCACGTCTCGTAAAAGAATGCCTTCAAACGAATCCACTTTAGCAGTGATGGATGCTTGCTGCGCTCCCCATGTGTTATGGAAAATTGGGAGGGGATGCAAGAAGTACGGTGTTCTCATTAGCACATCACTTTTATCAAACGCATGAAGTATTATTTCAAAATCAGTATTGTGGAGACTCGAATGAGAGCATGCTGCCGAAAATAAATGGTACCAAGGAAGCATTGCTTGTTCATCCTCCACTTGAACTGGATTTGCAACATCCCAGATAGCTGAGTAGAACATCGAGCCAACGCGTGTACTAAATGCCGAAGATATGGGATGGGAAGGTTTGGGCAGAAGCTCGGAAAGGAATTCTCCAAACTTCGAGGCAGATAACTTATCGGAGTAGCACCTTATTTCGCAACATTTGAGAACGGCTTTCTTCTTATCGAGCAATTGGTAGAAATCAATGGTATGGCAGTATTTTTCATTTAGTAATCGGAAGATTTGCAATGTACTACACTCCTTTAGAGGTAATTTAATGGGGACAGTTGAGTAATACTAGTCTCTTTGCATGCATCTGAGAATTAAACGAACTGCGTGGCTGTAAGGGCGAACAAGCAACATACTAAATCCGTGTGGTTTCGGCAGTTGCAGTCCAGATGTGTTACTCGTCCAAATCCCGATCCCGATCCTGAGCCTGATCGAGTTGTAGATGCTCCGTGACATCAACTTGCACTTCCGCTTCTTCAGGAAAAGCGGAAGTGTCGCAGATTTCTTCCTCCGGCTGCACTTCGTGTTGCTCCGCTTCGGCTCTAGGCTGACTCAAATGCTTGATCAGCACGAAAGCTACAGGAGTCCCGTCATTATCGAGGTATAGGACTTCCTGAAAGGAAATGGTCGTTTTATTGCTAAAGTCAAGATTGAAAGCCTCTATCAACTCGGAAATTAACGGAGCAGAGTACACCTTGCCTTTTTTAGCGTCCCTGTCTTTGACCGGGAAGGATTCCTCGCCGTCTGGCAATTTCTTTCCGAAGGCGATCCCTTGGTCATTCAGAGAAAACTGTACAAGGTCTTCGACGCCGATGTGGTCCAGCACTTCAACTTCGATTTCAATGCGCTTGCCGTCTTTCGCAAAGACAATGGAGACCTTGCTTCTCATTCCCACAGCTCTGCTAGTGTGTTTGCTTTGTACTGGCTGAAAGCCGAGTGAAGCGTAGCTGGCTCCGGTGGGCAGTGGGTTTCAGGACCTTTATTTCTAGTGTTTTCTTCATAATTGGTGGCATTGGATTTCCTCTTTTCTTAGGTTTAGTTTGGGGAGTTCACTGGATTTACCGAATCGCTGTTCAATATAGCTTTGATTGTCTATTTGGTTTTCAAAGAGCATTTAGAAGTTCTTGACATCCGTGTAACTTCATTAATAAATCTAAGGTGACATTGGAATACCTCCTTTAATTGATGTTGATGTTGATGTTGTTCAAATGAGGCTTCCGTACAAGTTGTGGTTTTGTATCGGTTCACCTTGTAACTATAATTTAACAGGGTGGCATTCCGGCTACCTCCCGACGTTCTGTTATAACTTTTCCTTGACAAACAAAAAAAGCCGTGCATTTAGCACTGGCTCTGGGTTATAAGGGTTTTCTTACTGGGGTTTTATTCGTTTATTTAGGTCTATCTTCCACGACTCCATCGCCGGAATGAGGCGGTTGAGCAGTTCAATTTGATCCTCAACAGGGATTTTGTGATACAAGCCAACCAACTCTCTCAAGTTCTCCAGCGTCTTTTCAAGTAGTGATTGTGACTGATTAATTGCTAGACTTTCATAAAGCGCCTTGTATTCTGATTTTGACGGTTCTTCAAGTGTCTCAACGTAGGCAAGCATCGCTTGTTGGTACTCGAAGGCTTCCTCTTGCGTAATGTCTTTGGACTTATCAAGCATTTTTCTAAGAAAGGGTTTGTCGATCTGCTGAAAAGTAAAGACAATGTAATCGGCCAGTTCTTTGTCAAACCATATTCTTCCTTTCTCATCTTTAAAGTCTTCTTCGGTTTTCCCCAGCAAGTGGACGATCTTGCTGAAGTAGTTTCGGACCGTTTTTTCCTCAAAGCCTATCAATTGTTTGGCAACCCAAGGAATGTTGTATCTCAGCTTATTTTCTTCAGTCTTGTTCTCTTTCTTCTTCTTCTTCTTCTTCTTTTTTCATGTTTATCCTCCAGTATTCTCGATATTTGCCTTATTATAGGCTTTTTTAGGACAAGAGGACAACAAGTAGTTTTCTCGCCAGTAATCTAAGTATTGAAATCCAAATCGAAGAATGACCACACTCTAGCGAAATGGAAAGATGACATTGGAGTTCTTATCTTAGGAAAACGGTGGAGACCGCTGTGAAGTCACAAAGCTTGTGAGGCTAGAAAAAAAAGAAGCATTGTTCGACTTAGGATGTCTTCCTGTGAAAACTATTGTTTGTTCATTCCACTTGAAAGCTAATTTTAGAGCAGAAAAACCCCTATCCATAATTCGTGGATAGGGGCAACATTCGTGTTTCATTTGTGTTTAGATTGTTTTATAGTGCCAGACCAAGCTTTATCTCAGGGCTGTCAGATTAAATGATACTTTTACTGTTTACTCAAAATCGACAAACTTGTTAAACTCACCGTGATTTGTCGTAATCTTTACAAAGAATGAACCGGATTGTGCTGTCATCGGTTTCCCTGTGCTGTCTTTAAATGAGTTTAAAGGAATAGTCAGACTGCCGGAAGGCAACTCAGTCTTGCTTGTAGGCGCATATTCGTAATCCTGAATTTGCGCTTTAGTGATCTCTAGCCCATAAGTATAGGTTCGGTCGTTGATTAGTAATCCATCCTTGTTTAATGTTACTAGCAACAGTCTTTCAATACGTTCTTGAGTTTCTTTGTCTAGTGCCGACCAATCTATTTTTCCGCCTTTGGACTGCTCTACACGAATGTCGTAATCTTCAGAGGTACTTATCATATTTCCAGCCACAATGACGTACATCGGAGCTGTTGACTTCACGCCCAAGGCGTTGGTCAATTCAATGGTTGTCTCTCCGACCACTACGCCGTTAACTGTCGCCGAGTCTCCTTTTGTAAGGCCATTCTTGCCTAGGAAGAAGACTTGAAAGTAAGTTCTATCCTCTAGTTTCTCCGTCATTTGGCTGTGTTTTCCTCCGGTGTGCCCTACTGCCCCTGTAAAAGTTTGGTCGTTGCCCATCTGTATCTCGCGCATCGAATCGATTTCCATAAATGTGATATTGACGATGTCTCCAGCGTAACTGGACGGGGATTTCGCAATGTTAACGGGTACAGCAGCTTTTGCGATCTTGTCAAGGGAGAGCTTCGAACGGTCCGGTGAAAAGAACGCCTGCTCGTTCTGCTCAAGCACCTTGGCGCTCTCGGCGCTGAGGCTGACTCCGTCTGTGTATTGCTTCAGGGCAGATGTTATAGTCTCGATGCTGCTGCTTGCCGCGGTGGACCCGTTATTGAAGTCGTCCGCTTTCACTCCACCGCCGAACGGAACGTTTTGCACGAGAATGGTATACGTGTCCGAGTCAAAGTCGACGAAGTATCCAAGTGCTTCTGCCACTGCTCTGGCTGGGAGGAATACCCTGCCGTTTACATTTTGGGCGGGTACTTCCAGATTCGCATTTAATTTACCATTCAAGTAAATTTGTTTGCTGCCTACACTAAGAATCACGGATTTACTGTCTTTCACAATCGTAACGCTCTGAGTATTCCCGTTCCAGCGGATGTGCTCGTCGTCATTTTTCACACCGAGCGCGACTAGCAGGTCGCGTAGCGGAAGCAGGCTACTTCCACTGTCTATGAATGGGGTGCCGTATACGAACTGAACAGAAGTATTATTCACTTTCATTTTAAGATCGGCAGCAAAAGAGACGTTTGCGAATAACATGGATGAAATGAGTGCGCTTGCTATAGCTATTGAAAGTTTTTTCATGTTTATGTGCTCCTCGTTATGATTTATGTAACTCAATAAAACGCAGTGGTCGTCTTAGTTATTTAATCTCATTCAACGAATAATCTTTTAGCAATTTTTCCCATTCCACTTGTGGAAGTGCCGTCTACAACTGCCCCCGCGATCCCTCCGACAATCGGGATTGCTTTAGATAGGTTGATGATTCCTTTGCTGCCGAACTTCGTCAATAAGCGAAAGCCCACTTTTTGGTTTATTTTCTTAATGACTTCATAAGAAAGTTTCTTTAGTCCTTGCTCCGCGAATTTCTTGCCAACGGCAATACCCACATCCTTCAGGATTTCCACTGCTGCATTCCCGCACAGACATGCGTATGCCATCGCACGTACTTTATCGTCCTTCACGTCATGTCCGCTTAAGGTGGCGATTGCCGCGATCATCCGAAGTTGAATGTACAGGACAGAAGCCAGATTTGCTGGTATCGCAACGGGTAAGGTTACAATACCGCCTAAACCTGTAATGAACCCTGATGTTGCACTCTTTCCGCTCTGCCAGCGAATAAGCAAGTCTATCTGTGTCCGCACGTCACCGCATTTTTTTGAGTACTCCTCTGCCAACTCGTAAGCGTCGCTCGTTCCTGGCAAACCACCTGTGATTGCCTTCTCGTATGCCCAATCTAGTGCCTTGCTGATTGCCCCCTGTGTGATTGCCATTTGCCGTTCCCCTTCCCAAATTTCACAATCAACGAGCAGGAAGTAACACTGTTCGTCAAAAAGTGATTCGCAACTGAGTTCCCAAACCCTACTCTGCGCTTCCAAATAGTTCCTTTGACCTATCATGATTATACTAGACTAATAAGTACAAAAACAACAATAAATGAATGTTTGATGACCTTCTTCATGAAGATTCCCTTCTCTACCATTAAAGAGAGAAGGATAGGTGAGATTAGTGGCGGAATTGAAAATATTAGTAGGGAAGCGTCTCCGTCAAATGCGGAAAGAGAGAGGATTTACGCAACTCACTGCGGCAGAGAGATGTGATATGGAAAATACGTATTTGGCTGGGGTGGAGAGAGGTGAGCGAAATATTTCTCTTGAAAGCCTAGAAAAGATTGTAAAGGCGCTTGGTGCAGAGCCAATTGACGCTTTTCGCTTTGGGGATTTGGAGATGAGCAAAGGGTTGGAAGGAAAGCGCGATGCAATCCGGTTACTCGCGGCATTTCTGGAGGAACGTAGCATGGAGGAGATCGAACTAATTCGCAAAATGTCTAAAGACGTAATGGCAACAATTGATTCGGAGAAACGAAAGTAAAATTAAAGGTACCCGATTCCTCGCGGAATCGGGCCATTTGCATTATGCGGTTGGATAGTGCTGATCGAGGTACTCCTTAACAGCTGCGTTCAGAAGGCTGGCAATTTTAGCGATTTCTCCTCTTTCGTGCAGATTGTGTACTCGCTGGAACAGTGGCTTTTCCAAGTAGGTGGTAATCCGCTCGTACCTATCTCCAAATGGTGCTGCCTTTGGTTTTAGGCGCTTACTGGGAGAGTTCAGATCTTCTGTTGGAATAGGATGAGAGCGATTTTGATTTTCCTCTACTTGTTCAGTCTGTTTGGTTTTAGGTTTTAGGACTGGTTTGGGTCGCGAATCGTGTTCGGGAGACTTGGTTGCTGCAGAGCTTTTGACAGGAATGGCTTTTCGCAATTTTGGGATTTCGGCGTTAAGTTTCTGTCCATCTTCGGTGTTTAAAGAATTTGTGACAGCAGTTCCTTCTATGTTGTTAAATTTCTCTTTATTGCTTAACAATACAGGGTTTGTCTCAGATGGGGAAAGTGGCTGTTGTCCAGTAGCCCAAAACTTCGGTCTTTCTGCTGTATTCGCAAGTTTAAATGAACGCTGCTTCATAGTTGGTTATCTCCTTAGGGGATTATTAGGTGATGTGGCTGTCTACGTAAGCTTCAGCGTTTACGTTTACGCCTACATCTACGTAGACGTCTACATCTACCCTAATGCTTTGTTCCTTCCGAAGGCCCTTTTTTAATTAAGTAGCAATTAGAGCTGCAATCTTACCTCCAATAGTTCATCATCTATATTTCGTTCCACCGTACGCAAAGCAAGCAGTACTCGCTTAACTGTAGGGTAGTGGATTGATTCATCAGCAGATCTGAGAAATTTCCAAGTCGCCGAAAGTAATTGCTGGCAGGTGTCTATCTGCACAAGAAGGGCATCTTCTCGTTCTCGTTCTATTAAGGAAGTGTGTTCCGCGATTCTATCTTGTACCCTTCGATTATCCTTTCTCATTGATGTACTTCAAATTAATAGTTAGCTGCTCAGATGAGTGCTTGAGGTAGAATTTCATGTCCCTCGTGGATTGATTGGCCTGCTCAGTGAAAGCCTCTCTTAGCGCGGGGCTCTCCAGTTGGAAGTAGTCGCGGCCTTTCTGGTTGCCAAACAGGGCAATCATAGCGTAGTTGAAGCTGGCGGGATTGCAGATGCCTGCGGTGCCGAGGGGGATATGCTCTGCGACCTGTCCGATGGTGAGCCTTTCGCTGTAACTTTCTTGCTTCTCGATTGAAAGGAGTAGACAAGCGAACAGAACGTCTGCGTTGGAGCGTAAGGTTATCTTTTTGAGGTCAAAGCGCTGGGATGCGCAATCGCTCCAAGAGAAGTTGCGGATGGAGGGTTCCTTAGTGAGATAGGTTTCTTTCACATTCTTGTATGCGTGGCGGTTACCGAATGCCTTGAGGAATCGATCTAATCTTGTGCGCGAGTCTACTCCTGGGATCTTTTGGAGGATGGCACGGAAAAACGTGGTGTAGCGTACTAGCTCTTGAAGAGAACGAGTAAAGGTTTGGTCACTATCTTGGTGATTGATTTCTTTGAGTAGCTCTGTCATGGCTTGGAGTCGATGCTGATCTGCGAGTTCAAAGGTGTCGGGACGCAAGAGATGAAGAAGAAATGCCGCCGCGTTAAAGCCGTTTTGCCAGTCGGGCAGATTCTGCTCCCAAAAGCGGAAGGATTGGGTAGTATCATTTGTCACAATGTCGGGGAATTGTGGCCATGCCTTGATGATTGCAATGATCGTTTTCTTGTGGGTACTCGTCAGGTCTTTCCTCTGCCAGCCTCCAAAGTGCCATCGGAGTGCTTGCTTGAGCGTGTCGGCAGAAACGGCTTTTGGAGCATAGAAAATCCGCTTCCATTCCTCTAGGGGTTCGATTGGGTATCTGTTGTAGGGGAATCGAGATAGATGCTCTTCAGATCGCTCTTGGATGAGCGTCGCGATAGTACGCTTTTCTTTTTCGTTGAGAGTTAATGTCATTGTTTCGCTCCAATTCAGAGATATTAGCGAAAGTACAATCAGTTGTGTCTTTTGTGACACTTCGGACGGTAATTTCGCTTTCAGGGCATTGTACGATTAATAGGCAAAGGGAATGTTCAATTAATTATTGAAGAGAACCTAAATTTTGGATTATACTGGATGTAACTAATTGCGGAAGGATGTTGAAACATGGCGAAAAACACGGGAAATGACCACCGAATTGGTGCAGTCAGGGATAGATCTCAAACCTACAATCCTAAGAACGACACCTGGGTAAAGAGGGATGCAAACACTGGAAGGTTCATGGATGCTAAGACATCGGACAACACTCCTTTTAAAGGCGTTCGGAAAGAAAAATAATGATCCTACATTACACGATGTGTAAGTACTACAACTTGAAATAAGTGAGGCTTTGTATGCTTTGGAGAAAATTAATTGCTGTTACTGGAGAAAAGCCAGTCAGACCAGTCCTTAATTTTGTTGGGAAATCGACTGGTCTGATTGTTGATATTCTAAGGATCATGAAGAAATAGTCTTTTTGGGAGTACCGTCGCTACGACGGTATTTTCGCTTTTAATGGGATGTAGAACGGTCTGCTAGCTCCCGTGCCTACAATAGCGCTGCATCTTGTGCTTCAGAAGATATAAAGAAAGGCAGGGCTAATTCTGAAACCCATCCTAATGCCAGTTCAATCGGGCTACCCTCTCTAATCGGAGGGCCGTTTGCCCATTAGTCTTCCTGTGTAAGCTGAATGTCAGTAGGCGTGATGCATATGAACATGTCCGTGCCGTCGAAGTAGGGATTAACGCCTGAGTCGTCTTGGAAGGTGAGGGCTACCCGGACCTTGAAGATTACTGAAGAGGTCAGTGTATCGTGTTGCTGCTCGACGGCTGAAAGGGCTAAAAAGTGAATTGTGCCATCGTGATCAAATTCCTGTTTGATGAAATCGAATAGTCGCCGCTGTGAGTGGTTCATGGTCATGCTCCTGTTCTGTGTAAGTTAATAAAGCAAAAAGAAAGCAACCTCTACCCAAACGGATAGAGGTTGCTTGTTTAAAATTTGGACAATGTGAGGTTGTGGAGGTTGATTTAACGTGTATATCGAGATAGGCGTGTTTCTTTACGAATTCTTATGGCATCACGTTTTTCTAGCTCAAGGTCAATTAAGCGCTGGATATATATTGCTGGTTTAATCCTTTGCATTAGCTCGGTTATGGTTTTAATAGTAAAGGTGACTAAAAAGCAGAATAGTACAATCAAAAGATACGTTACCCATATCGTGAATTTTGCATTTATTAGCATCGCTATCAAAGCTGAAAATATGGTCAAAACTGAGAAGATATAACTCATATGTTTGGTGTTTTCTACCCAAGAACTAAAGATTACTCTCAAATTTTTTAGCTGTGTATTATTATAATTAGGGATTTCCTGAGCGGTTATCTTTAAATCAGTTACAAGCCTAGAAATTTCCGCGTCTGAAAACCCTAAGAATATATCTTGTTCAGGTAACGGTTTTCTTCTTCCAATTTTCAACAGTATCACCTCCTCCTTTTTTCTTCGCCATTAGGATTTCAGCCTCCTCTTTCACGAGAGCTCTGCAGTTGGGTTGCATCTCACAAGTAAATATCATAAACTTAGTTCAATCAAATATGTCTGAAGGTAATTTATTATCTGAAGCATAAAAATTTAACTTGCAGATAAGATCGAGAAGTGATACACTCTTCTTAAGCGAGAATGTACTTAATTAGGAGGTATTACTATTGGATTGGTTTGAAACAAGTTTGCCGGAAGTTGAGATTATTAAGGAGAGGCTTCAACTGCTAATTCCAGAGAATGTTGAAGATGCTATTTACAGTCGTAACATCGTTGCAGCACGTACTGTATTTGTCATGCTTTATGCTTTTGCAATTGAGGGATATGGCATCGAGGTTCGTCCATCGACAATAACTGTCATGAATGATGAACAAGCAACAAAGTTGCTACGGTCAGAACGTATGGATTGGGTTAATATAATGCAGCGTCCAAAGAAGCCAAGTGTTGAAGGAAGATGGTACAGTGAGAACACTCGAGAATCTATAAGAGATGATACCATTGCTACTCTAAAACAGTTGGGGGCAGTCGGGGAACTAGAAGGTTTACCCCCAACATCCTCTAAACCTAGATATTTTCTAGCCAGAGATTTCGCTGAGTTGATGAATCCTAAATTAATAGGAGATGAGTTGGAGGAAGAGATAAGCAACTGGAGAGAAAAACATTTACACAAAGGAGCTCTTATTTTACAAGGGCTGAGAGAGCTAGAAAGACAAAGCGTGATAACGGTAGAGCTGGGGGGCTTTAGACATTCGTTACCCTCAGGTTTAAGTTCTGTCCTTTCTAAAGAAGCTGTCGAAACGTTTGCGAGAAATTTTTTGGTGAAACCTGAAGTTCTGCTTATAAGTGACTCTAAGGTGAAATTTCACCCTCAATTTTCTAAATTATTTGGAAACATCGGATTATCTCTGGATCCTAAGAAGACTTTACCTGATCTGATTATTGCAGAAACGGCAGAGAATCGATTTAAACTAGTTTTTATTGAGATTGTGCACACCGATGGACCAATATCTGGTGCGCGTATGAGGGAACTATTGGATCTTGCCAGAGAAAGCTTTCCCTTTATTAATCCAGATGATTGTGCATTTGTAACAGTTTTTGCATCTCGATCAGACTCGGCATATCGTAAAGTGCAAGGTAGTTTAGCATGGGGATCATTTGTTTGGTTTGCTGATGAGCCTAATAGAATAATTCATCTTATTGATACTGATTCAGCTCACAAGGTAACCTTACATGACTTACTCAAGGTTTAAAAAACGAAAAAAGCTACCTAGCCGGTAGCTTGATAATTTAATTAGCTTGAATTCCTAAAACTTGTAGGATAATCAAATCTACTTGAGTCTGATTTGGAAAAATCTCTCCGAATTGCTTACCCATCTCTAAAAGTTCATCGTGAGTTGGATAGGGTAAGCTCTTTAAATCACTTACATTAACCTGTGTAAGACCATTGAATTGACGGAAATAGCGATCCACCACTGTTGAACTTAAGTATAGTGATAGTCCTTTTGCCAATTCAATTGGGATTCCCATATTGTTAATGTGGAAGTAATTGACGTGATTTTCAAAGCCAACAAAGGTTGCTTTGAAATCTGTACCATCGTAGATTGCGGAATTAATTCTTTTTGGTTCTTCCTTTGAGGAAAATCTTCTAACTAGGACATAGTTGCCACGTGGAAGCAGCAGCTTTTCCGTTTCTTTGTTTAATACGATACCATTTGCTTTCTTCGCAGTGACTACAGGCCATCTAACGAACCCATCTAAAAAATGTAGTGGATAGATTAGAGGGATACTATCTTCTGTCACTTCGAATTTAAGGTTTTCTTTTGTTCGAAAATCAACTACTCTTCCAGTTGATACTTTTATGTTAAGTTGCTCAAGTGATGAGGAAACGCCTTCAAGAGCTGTTTTGAGTTCAACTTCTGCCTGATCCTTTGCTAACCTAATGAATAACTCTCCATCATCGGGATGAACAAGCCGATCCGTGTCAAGTTTGTATGATACAGAAGGAATCATAGAACTAACTGATGATGTGATACTGACCTTTCGATATTTTTTGTTCTTCTCTGCAAGATAGATAATATTTTCTTGTAAAACATCGTCTTCACTGAATGCTTCTTTTCTCGATTCAAATAAGTGAATCTTCTTGAAAGACATATCTGAGAGAAAATCTGATCTGAATTTAATGTAGTAGGTACCGTTACAAAAACTACGCGGCGTAATGGCAACTAACTGTCCGAAATTTACCATCAGCCGCTTTGCAACGGCAACAAATCCTGTATAAAGATTAGTTGTTTCAACACCGATTTGCCTTAATAGATTTCTAGATATAGAATCTGTTGAAATTTTCTTATAGGGAGGATTCATTATAACTACATTAAAATTTGCAGTACCAGGATTGCCAATAGATTCTACCCCAAACTCAAGGAAATCTCTGTTAACTATTTGAGAAGAGAAAGTAATTCCTGCTTTTTGGCAGAGATTTGAACAGAACTCAAGGGTGTCTGTTAAGTAAGGGAGAATGCTTTCGTCAATTTCAACGGCTACAACCTCAATACTAATGGGTTTACGTTTTTTCTTACACAAACGTTCAATGTAAGCTGCCGTTAGAATCCCAATTCCAGCCCCAGGATCAAGTAACTTTATATGAGGTTCATTTGAATCGAATAAATTGGCCATGAAACTAGCAACATTTGTGTTGGTGAAGAACTGCCCTAGTTCTGATTTTAGAGCCTTTTCTTTGATTGCCCCGACTTCTTGTCTGACACGGTTGATCTCAGCGAGAGTATTAATTTGTGACAAAACTACGATCCCCCTAATGCACACTCTTAAAATGCGCAATTCCAATTATATTATTTTAACTTACCGTCGATAGTTCAGTCTACGTTAAAGAAGCAAATGGAAATATGAGGTGCAATTCAATTGTTAACGCAAAGAAAAGAAAAGCACATCGCAAATAAGGGCGCCCTTACTTACGTGTGCTTCACGTTGAATTTATAATACATCTAAAATATGAAAATGTCAAACTAAAATCAAACGCTTGTTCGCTATTTGTGGTCGTGGTACATTTTAAGTTGATTGAAATATATGGAATTGGAGTGATGTATATGGCAAGAAAGGGTGCCGCGATAGATACAGGAATGGACTTATCAAAATGGTATGATTCAAGTGAACCTAAGTTGAGAAGAATGATAATTAAAAATTTCCGATGTATCGGAAATAGCCCAGTTACAATTGATTTAGATGATATTGTGGTTCTGGTTGGTCCAAATAATGCAGGAAAAAGCTCTATTCTAAAGGCGTACGAGATTGTCATGAATCATGGCTCCAATAATTGCAAATTAAGTGAAAGTGACTTTCCTAATGGGAAAATTAATATTCATGAGCTACCGCAAATAGAGCTACATACAATTGTCAATGGTGACACTACTCCAGCCAAACGGTGGGTTCAAGTTGAGGAAGGAAAGACTCTAGTAAAAGAGAGATGGACTTGGTCATCAGCGAACGCTGCTCCCAAAAGGCAAGGGTTTGATACAGAAAAGAATGAATGGGACGATCAAGTGCCTTGGGGGGCTCCTGGAGTCGCACAGACAAAACGACCTCAACCTCATATGGTTGAAGCATTTGCTCAGCCTCAGGAACAGGAGAAACAAGTTCTTGATCTGCTTAATGCAATAATTAAAGATCGTATTAAAGGGGTTCAGTCTGCTACTGGAGAGGAACTCTCCGATTACTCAAAGTTACTACTGCAAATAGGTGATCTACGAAAGAAGATTTTTGCTGAATCAAAGGAAGAAATTAGTTCTATTGAAACAGAGTTATCCTCATTAATTGCAGACATATTCCCAGGGTATGTGGTTAAATTCGACCCCAGGGCGGATGAAGATATTGAAAATGATGTCACACTATTCAAATCATCAGCTAGGTTATTGATGGGGCCTGGAATGGGGTATCAAAGTGCAATTGATAAGCAAGGTAGCGGGGCACGAAGAACACTTCTCTGGTCTGCGCTAAGGCTACTTGTTCAGAGCAATGGAGGAAAAAAGTCGGCAGGCGAGCGGCCGCATGTTTTGTTGTTGGACGAGCCTGAACTTTGTTTGCATCCGAATGCTGTCCGTGAAGCATGTAGAGTTTTGTATGATCTACCCAAAAAGGGGAATTGGCAGGTTATGGTTACTACTCATTCCCCTGCATTTATCGATTTGTCGAGAAATAATACAACAATAGTAAGGGTCGAAAGGTCGGAACAGGGTGAAATATTTGGAACCACTGTATTCCGTCCCGAAAAAGTTCAACTGGATCATGAAGATCGTGAAAGATTGAAATTATTGAATATTTTTGATCCGCATGTTGCCGAATTCTTTTTTGGTGGAAAGACCGTTATAGTTGAAGGCGATACAGAGTACACAGCTTTTAAATATATAATGTCGACAGCGCCAGAGAAGTATAGAAATATTCATATCATCAGGGCTAGAGGAAAAGCTACAATCGTTTCTTTGTGCAAAATCTTGAATCACTTTGGGAGCGGTTACTCAGTATTACACGATACAGACTTACCTAGGACTAATAAGGGTGATAGGAAGAATCCAGCTTGGCCCCACAATACAAGTATATTTGAGGTTGTTAAGCAAGCAACCCATCCAAATAAGGTTCGACACTTGGCATCGTTACCTAACTTTGAGTTGGCCTACTTTGGAAAATCCATCAAGTCAGATAAGCCCTACAACGCATTAACAAATCTAATGCTAGACAATGAAGCCTTCACTCATGTTGAAACAGTACTTCAATCTTTGCTGGATATAAAGAACGAAGTACCAAAAGGGTGTATTACTTGGAGTAATGAAGAAGAATTACTTCAACTTGTTACACCTTTGGCAGAGGCTGGCGTAGCTGTCGAAGATTCGAACGAGGAGTAAGGACAAGCTCAATGCTATGCAAGCTCTAGTCATCATTTGGCGATGAATTGAGAATTTACGAAGCTTATTGCACACTTTTATGAATCCTTGTCCATACAAAACCACAATGGTTAATTTAGGACAAGGGTTATTCATGGTTCTAAGTCTAGTTGCACACGCCTCCTCTCGTTAGTTTTTATGTTATAATGATGATGGGAAATTAAAGGTATTATGTAATATATTATTGAACCAGGGGGGCACTGATTTGTTATTTTGGCGCCAAAAGGAAGGTAAGGAAATAGGCAAACGGAACGAGGAATTGCCAATTCCCCACGAAGGGCTTCCTGATTCTTACCGACCAAGGGGGTTATGTCCTCGTTGTGGAAAACAATCTAGTTTTGAAACAGCTGGCTCGCTTCCGGTTACATTTGATGGAGGGGTATTACAAAGACCTAACGGGGAACGTATGGCAACGCATAGTGATCGTGTAATATCATTGATTTGCCGTCACTGTAATCAAGGTGTTGTGGTTATTGAGGAAGAATGGGTTGGAGACTTGCCTAAACATAAACAATCAAGTGGTGGAACTGTCACTTATAGAGGAATATACTGGTGGCCCCTACCAGAGAGTAATCTCTCACAAGATATACCGAGTGAAATTGCAGATATATTTAGTGAAGGTGTTCGAGCATTATTTGCCGACTGTCCCCGCGCTTCCGTCGTGATGCTTAGGCGCACACTCGAGGCCATTACTGTTGATAAAGGTGAATCTGAAGGAACGCTTCATAAACGTCTCCAAAAACTAACAGATAATGGAGCATTACATCCATCACTCACTGAATGGGTGAAGGAAGTAAGACTTGCCGGTAATATAGGAGCACACTATGACCCCGTAGAGAATATCACGGTCGATGCTGTAAAGGAACTCCAAAAATTCGTTAGAGAGTTACTTCGTTATTTATACGAAATACCAGCTGACTTAGATAGAAGACGAAAAGGATTGCAATAAATTGCACACCTTCGAACTTAAATTTAATGGTATATACTAAGCCGCGGCTCAGTTTGATGAACCCTTGTCCATGTAAAAACACAACCAATATTGTTGGACAGGGGTTCAACTCATAATGACTAACATAAGAAGTAAAAGTCATTTATCCGCAACTAGTATGTAAACAATGATAGGAAGGAAATTAAATGGCACTGCCAAAACCACTCAAAAGAATAATCAGACCATATTTAAATGGTCCTGCCTCATTTTTTATGGTCATGTATTAGATGATAGATATGCCGCGGATAGAACAAATCTGTGCAGGGCATATTTGTTACTTGTAAATGACGTAATGAAACTATTTGAATATATTGAACCAAGTGATGATAACCTTAACGCTTATTCTCATAGAACCTATGAGTTGCTTCTGAGAGCATCAACGGAATTTGAAACTAATAGTAAGCGAATATTGATAGATAATAATTATACTTTTCGAGGTAATCCTAATATCTTGGACTACTATAAAATTAATAATTCATCTAAACTTTCCGATTATAGTGTTACAATTAACTTTTGGAGAAATGGTCCTAAGACTTTTCAACCTTTTGGGAACTGGAGCACAGGTAATCATAGTCTACTTTGGTACCAAGCATACAATGCTGTAAAACATGATAGACAGCAAAACTTCCCACAGTGTTCATTAGAACATGTTCTAAATTCAGTTACTGGGCTTTTGATAGTTTTATTTTCCCAATTTAGCATTTATGCTTTTAACCCATATCAGGAAATTGGTATGTATGATGGTGACCCTGCTGCAGGTTATGTGTATGTTAATGAGTCAATTTTCAGTCTGCAATTCCCTATTAATTGGAATAATAATGAAAAGTATGATTTCGATTGGGACACTTTGAAACAACAGCAATCTCCGTATGATACTTTTACCTTTTGAGGATTCAATATTGGATTGCAACGTATTATTTAAGCGGCCTCCCCAAACAACCGAACCATGACACGGCGCCGAATGTGGATTTGCTAAGCCACGGCTCAGTTGTTATAAACCTTGTCCATGAAAAGCCACAATTTAAGGTTTAGGAAAGGGTTCGCTATGATTTCAGTTTAAAATCTAGAGCCTTGCATTAATTGCGTCAGTACTGTCAGTTGCGTCATGATGACGCTTTTGGCGGTATTGACGCTTTTTTTGTCAAACGGATCATGTCTCTTTTCTTGAAACTCCAATCCGTTGTTCCAAGATTTTCTTGACACAAGATAATTATAGGTATATATTGGCAATAACAACAAGATGGAACAACGGTGGAACAACGATGTTTAGGAGGGGTAGCATGCAAAAGTACAAAGCTTCTTTGAGTAGGAGTAACGGGAGAGACTTTTGGTCAATTATTTTTAGGCATCCGGTTCGATTAGACGGGAAAGGGAAGTACGGGCTAAGGATTAGAAGGGGATTAGGGACAAGCGATAAGGAAAGAGCTGAATCCTTTGTACAACAAATGAATGAGATACTGGCAGATGAAACTTTATGGACTCCGGCAGCAAGAAACCAAGCCATTGCAAGGAATTACAACGATATTATAATTAGAGCGTTTTATGATGACTTAGAAGAAACAGATATTAATTTTCGCCAATTGAGAAATAGTCGAATTGCATTACCACTCGATAAGCAATATAGAAGTATGCTAATACTTGGTGCAACAGGAGTTGGGAAAACAACATTTTTAAGACAGTTAATGGGGACATATTCTAAATTAGATCGCTTCCCTACAACCTCTGCAGGGCGTACTACAACTTGTGATATGGAAGTGATTTGTGCCGATCAAGAAAATTTTGAAGGAGTAGTAACCTTTCTAACAAGAAATGAAGTGAGGACATATGTTGAGGAATGTGTTCAAGCTGCTATACACGCAAAATTAATCGGAGCAAGTGAAGAGGATGTAATGCAGAAGTTCATTCTTCATAAAGATCAGCGATTTAGAATTAATTATGTTCTTGGTGATCTGTCGTTGGTTAGCAAATCTCAAGAAGATGATTTTGACTTCTTTGATGATGAACCCGATGAAGAGGATCATTTAGAAGAGGATGAGATCGAAGAAATTGATTTAAGGATAGAAATGTCCGACAAGTTAAGAAGTTACATGTCTCGTATAAATGATATTACATTTGAAGCAGAAACCAGTCTAACCCAAAGCTTTGAATTAGAAAAGGATGAGCTTTCTAGTGGTGACAAGCAAGCACTGAGAGAACTAATCGTCGAAGAGTACCTTGAACAAAATGCTGGATTTCTAGAAGTTATTGATGACTTGATGGACGATATACAAAATCGATTCAATCAGCTAGATGGTAATGGTTTGACTACCGATTCAACTGATTGGGCAATTAGCTATTATTTCGGAAATGGAAATAAAAAGGATTTTCTTAAAAGGATGAGGCTATTCTCTAGTAATCACAAAGATCAATGGGGACGTTTACTTACTCCGATTGTAGAGGGCCTAAGACTTAAAGGACCATTTAAGCCTGATGGTTACGCCGAAGTACCTAAACTTATCTTATATGATGGCGAAGGGATTGGTCACTCGTCTGATTCGGAAACAACTTTACCTGATAAAGTTACGGAATTGTTCGGGCAGGTTCAAACAATTCTCCTAGTTGATAAAGGTGACCAACCAATGGTCGGTCCATCTCGGATGGTAATCAAATCGGCAGTTATAAGCGGTCACATTAGAAAGCTATTGCTTTGCTTTACTCACATGGATGCAGTAAAAGGTGATAGTATGAAAAAGGGAGTAGAGAAAGTTAATCATGTGAAGGCTTCAATAAGTACTGCATTAAACAGTTTGAATGATGGTTATGGTCGTAGTTATATTGCTTCTTTGGAACAACTTTTGAAAGAGAGAAGCTTTTTCTTTTTCAAGATGCAAACTAAAATGGTTCAAGCTAGTTCCTCGCAATTAACCGATCTAATTAATCATATTTTTAATATGAAAGACTCTGATGATGACCAAATGCCAAAGGCGGAGTTGCAATATCACTTTTTGAATTTATCGATGAGTATTCAAAATGCTATTAAAGAGTTTCACGAAAAATGGGATGCAATATTGGGACTAGGCCGTTCAAATGGAGTAAAACCTGAACATTGGACAAGAGTACGTGCGCTTTCCAAAAGATTAGCTCTACTTAATCATCACTCCTATGACACATTGAAGCCAATTTCCGATTTTATCGACCTATTACAAGACCATTTGGCCCAATTCATTGCAAAGCCTAAGAAGTGTGAGCCTGAGGAGATTAAGGATGTCGTAACTGAGAAAATTAGGCAAGAGGTTTACTCACAATTACATCAGATAGCTCCAAAAATTCTGCTCGCTGACAAAAAGCAACAATGGAAGGTCGCATTTAACTACACGGGGAGAGGCTCGACAACGGATAGGGCTAAAGACATACAAGAGATTTACCAGGATGCCGCGCCAATTTTTGGTGAAACCCCAAGAGAGGCTCTTGATGAGTTTAAATTTCAAGAAATGATGAATGGTTTAGTTGAGGAAATAATTCAAAAGTATGATGGTGAACTCTTAACATTCAGGAACGCGAGTAATAACTCTGCCTAAATTAGGCCACTTCCCCAAACAATTTCAGCATTACGCGGCGACGAATTGTGGATTTATATAGCCACGCCTCAGTTTATCGAACCCTTGTCCATGCAAAACCACAATATTTAATGGTGGACAGGGGTTCATTACGCATTACAATTGTAGGAATGACGATGTTAGGTACGGATGCATTATGGGTAGAAGTACTTTTAATTATAATAATCAGAGTATTATAGGTTGTATTACAAAAGTTTCAATATTTTTACCGAACTTAGTTTTCTCTCTTTTAAAACTTTTCTTAAATGCATCAGCGTTAACAATAATTTTCTCTTTATCATAAATGAACAAAAGAAGATGTTCAGTTTTATAATGAAATGCATCGGCACCTAACTCTTCTGTTAAATGTCTTTCGGTCATGGATGCACGTGTACATTTTACTTCAATAGCTAAATTGAAATCATCCACGTAGATGTCGTATCGAACAGATTTGTAACCTGCATCTTCCGTTACTTCCATTCTAGACTCCGGAAATATAGGTCGGATCAATGCATAGAGAATCCTTTGCACATCATATTCATTTCCAATTAAAATACGGTTAAGGTCTTCCTTTTTGATTTTAGCATTGCCATGAACCTCATCTTGATACATCGATTGTAAGTGTAGGTGAAAGTTTTTTAGTATTTGTTTGATAACTAGTAAGGCCACTGGTTGATTGAAGGTTAGAGGTTCATCATTATCGTGAAGTCCAAGTTTTATATCTTTTACAAGTCCTCGAATAAAACCTAAAGCTTTGAGTAGGGAGTCAACTAATTCTTTATTTTCGTTTTTGCGTAATGATTTGGATATTCCTATTGTTGAAGATACAAACAGAAATGATTTTGCAACTTCTTCACCTGAAAAAGAAGACTGCAAGATTTTTAGTGTTGTATTACACCAAGACTCCCAATCTATCTCTAGTGAGGTTAAAGCGTCTACCTGTTTTAAAAGTCGCTCTCCCTTTAATATTTGATCATTTAAGTTTTCAATGATATTGCTTTTTTCCCCTCTAATCTCGCTTATAGTCATACTGACCCTCCTTTCAGTTATGTGTACCCCAACGTAAATAAAATAAAAAGAGTGGTTCTAGAATGTATAAAACGTCATCTTTCCATTCAAAGACCTGATAGATTGATCCATTTGTGTTGATTATAGTTTGAGTTTGCTCAATAGTAGATTTAATCTTGTTTCGATCTGGTTTGCTAGGAGTATCACCTAAAATTTGGTCGAACCGTTCTTTTAGCTCATCTAATCTAATAAAAGTAGTAGGCGGGTCTAGAGCAATGGCTTTTAAGAGTAAATCATAAATATCAGATTTCGTCCCATCGCTTAAAGTAAACGTTTTACGCTTCTGGCCTCGTGTATAGGGGCCTGATCTTAATCGTTTAACAACATCCTTATATGGGAGATTTGTAGTAGTGGCTTTAAATGCGTTAATTAAATCGTTTTGCTCGGTGATTTCTTTGATCTTAGCATCATTATCTATATCTAAAAGAAGGCACAAATTTAGGCATATAGATTGCATTAGCTGAGGGGAGGTTAAGCTTTCAGCAGCAAGAACCTCAACTAAGCTAGGATTAACTTTGACTCCTAGAGCGTTAAAGCCAGTGACTGCAATTTTTTCTAGAGCATCAGTTTGCCAAGGCTCAATGTTAATTAAACTTAATCTTCCGCTCAAGTCTGGATTTTTTCGGATAGCATCATCAGCTCTATGAGGCAATGAAATTACTATTGACGTGAATTCTTTCCTGATAGCATCTTTTAGTTGTTGAGCGATCTCAAGTTGTAATTCATTTGGTGCGTAGTGAAAGTCATCAAGAATTAGAACTAACTTATTTTCTTTAAAATACTCAATTACCTGGTCTTTTCCTGTAAGGAATTTTTCCTTAACAGATGAAGCCTTAGATTCTGTAACACCTGCTACCCGCTCACCAGCAATTGAGCTTATCTGAGTTTGTTCTCCTTCTATGGATAATCCTGCTTTATTTGCAACGGTAGTCCAGAAGGATTGAGAATTTTTAAAATCACTTCCTGATAGGGATACTATTCTGTCCCATTCTATCACTTTTTCACATAACACAGTTTTCCCTGTTTTTGAAGGTCCGATCACTGATGTCAGAAAGCCGGTTGTATTTAGTGCTTGACTTAATCGGAACTCATAGGTGTATGAAAACTCCGGAGATACTCGTGAAATGTAAGTATGTTCTGGAAATGCTCCGGGCTTAAAAACTTCATTAGATCTTAATGTTCTCATAGTTATCACTCCTTTTTACCTATTATAGACAGTTTGGTGGGATTTTCAAACCTTTTGGAATAAAATTGCTATTTTTTTATCCTTTTTATACCTTTATCGACTATTTAGGATTAGTCAAAAATTTTGTGGCTTAATTTAATAATAAGTTCAGCAAATGGAACTATTTAAAACCTATCCTACATGGTTACTTTAATAGTTGTAAGAACGTATATTCTTTACTCGTAGAGTGCTTGGATATGCATTATATAAAAGTACTTATAGACTTTTGGAAGGTTTTAAGTGGCAGGTAGACATCAAATTCTTTGTGTAAACAAGAGTCTTTGCTATCGCTATAATGAGAAATCACTCATCTCGGTGGGAAGGACACTGGTGGGGAGTGGTCTTTTTATGTCAGTGTTGGCGGAGAATTAGTTGATGTGATTGTTGTAAGAGTCAATTCGGTCATAAATAATTAAAAACTGTTCTAAATAGATCACAAACCAGGCAATCTATTGAACTTAGATGAATGCCCTATTTAATCTAATTACGCAACCTCCCCAAACAATCTCAGCATTACGCGACGGCGAATTGTGGATTTACACAGCCACGGCTCGATAAATTAAACCCTTGTCCAGTTAAAAACACAACATATAATGAGGGACAGGGGTCGGTACGCTTACTGATTTTATATCTTTTTCATCCATGTCTTGGTTGCTTTGCCGACAGAGAACATTTATAGGGATAAAATTTAGAACTTTAACCGAATGGTTAGGGTTCTTTTCTTTTTCTTTTCCGCATATGAATCTATCATATGCAAATTCTACTAGTTTTGAAAAATAATAATGTAGGGGATGAAAATATGACGATTGCTGCGCTTGAGAAAGACCAAACAGAGTTAACTACTAACTATGAGGGATTTGTAACACGAAAAATTCAAGAAGGTAAACTTCACGATTTATTTAAATTTCAAATGCAGGTCATTCATCAAATTAAGAATTGGAAAGATGAATCAGAGAAAATTGAAATTATCGATCATATTATTACAATATTCAAGGAAGCTTGTCAGGAGGTAGTGATTTGTCAGAATTGTGCACAGCCTTTTAACTTTAGGCATTGTAAAAACCCAAGCGAGACTGAAGAGACTGTTAGACACGCTATTGAATTAAGTTGTAATGATTGCGGGGATTATTTCACAATAGCGGAGGGAAGAGAAGTTGTAACACATTTTAACTGGAATGTTTTAGGGATAGTTGAAGATCTAAGACGAGGAAGTAGGGGGTTTACGATTAAGTATACATTAGCTGATCTTGGTAATCCTGCACTTATTAACATACCAAATAATGGTGGGAGGCCAGTTGTTTGGATTGATGGAAATCGGGTTCTAAGAAAGGAAGACGCTCTGAAATATTGGGAACGTGCAAAATCCTTTTTAAAAGGAGGAAAGAAACAAACGGACATTCCTGAATTGCAATGGTATGAAACAGAAGAAGCGAAGGTATTTATAATGTAGCGCTTAACTCTATAATCAAGGTCGTTAGGCCACCTCTCCAAACAATTTCAGCATCAAGCTACCCAACCACAGCTCAGAATATTGAACCCTTGTGCATGCAAAACCACAATGGTTAAGGAGGACAGGGGTTCTTCATGCGAATTTATTTTAATCTCTCGGAATAACATATTCAGATAGTTTGATTCCTTTACTAACTTCTGTTGCATATGAAATGTTGATACCAGAAGCTGCTACAATGTCCTTAACACTGTAGTGGTTTCTTTGTATGACGTCCGCATACTTAACACCGAATAAATGAATTTTAGCAACTTGTTTTCCGTGAGGTGCCTTAATATACATTTCACCAAGAATTTTTCCTAACTCTTGAATATTCAAATGAAAGTCCCCTTTTGATTATTAATTTGATTAGCTGTATTTCTATGGGGGCGGAGTTAATTCCTGCTCCGAGCTGGCTTTGTTATTTTACTAGTTGCGAGGATACCACCAATTGTTTCATTGAAGATGCTTTTGATGGTTTGTTGACATAGGACAATTTCCGCTAAACATAGCCTTTTATATATGAAAGGTTAAAGGGCGGTGGCGAAATTGATATTACCTGTTAAAAATATACTTATTGACATTAGAAGACGGATTAACCTTGATACAATCTCACTTGAACAGGATATCAGAAACCATGGATTAAAAGTGCCACTTGATGTAGAAGGCCCTGATGAAAACAACAATTATTATCTGATTAATGGAGATCGCCGCTTAGAGGCTTGGAAGAATGTTCGGATTAATGAGCCAATCGAAGTAAAAGTAGTGAGAGGACTTACTTCGCGTTTAGAACGAAATAAAGAGCGGCTTCAAATGCATCTTGATATAAAACCTATGCCTGGTGTGGATTTTCAAATTCTAATTGAGGACATATTGAAAGAAAGTGGCATGTCTGATGGTGACCTTGCAAAAGAACTAAGAAGAGATAAGAGGAGAATTAGGAAGTACAAACCTGGAAGTGAGGTTCCAGATAATGTAAGGGAGGAAGTTGCAAAGGTTCGTGGCAGCCAAGATATGCTTGAAGTAATATATGCACTTAACATTGATGTGGATTTCAAGCAAAGATTGTATAAAAGCTTACTATCAAGAAAACTTACAGGTGACCATGCTACGGCTGTGAAGAGGCTTGTTAGTAGTAGCGTTTATGGACGTCTTAATGAACATCAAAGAGTACGTGCCCTTGAAGAAGCCTTGCAACAAGCTACATTTACTAAAGTGGAAGCTGAATTAGTCGTGCTCAGTGAATTGATGCGTACAAAGCCATCTGATCACCAAGACAAATTTAATACATGGATGTCGAATATATTAAATAATATGGGGAAGCTTGAGGACTATTTACATCCCGATTTAGAGCTTTTGGTAAGTCCACTTCAAAAGAAGCAATTAGCAAAAGCTGTAGGTGAAATAAATAAGGCCGTACTTTGGATTTGGAAGGATAATAAGAAATCTGATCAGTCATCTTTTGAAACGGAACTGGAAATTCTACGTGAGAGTACCGATACTGGCTATCGCTATATATTCCGAAATCGATAATCTCAAGCCACCTCCCCAAAAATTCTCAGCATCACGCGGCGGCGAATTGTGGATTTACCAAGCCACGGCTCACCTCCATACAAAACAAGAGACACCCTTTCGGGTGTCTTTTGTTTTTATGGTGGTGTGAGCAGGGAGTTGAACCCCTATAGGGTTCGCCCGCGCGGACTGGAGCGTGAGCGTAGGGAGCACGGCATTGAAATGTACCGCTAGGGTAGTCATCGGTGAGTAGGCTTCGTTAGTAAGTTAGATGGACATTTCAATACTCCCCTCACCTTAGTACAGAGAACCCGCTCACTGAGCGGGTTCTTTCCTGTCTAAGGATGGATATGTAGACGGTCTGTAGACAAGAAGTATAAGAAGATGGTGGCTTTAAATTGCTAAGAAGCCCTTCTAAGGGGCTTTTTTCGTTGTATCAGCAATGGTTGATAATACAGAGAGAATTCTGTCAATATCCTGAATTTGTAAATTGGTGATATAATACGGAGGTAGCGAAAAGCAGCTATAAGTAGTTAAGAAAAGAATGATATTTCATTTTGTTTTTATAACTAATGACGATATTATCGAAGTTCTATCGATGTATGATCCTAACGTCCTTATTATTGATGGCAGAAAGTAACTATAAATGCACGATTTTATAGATGGAGTAGATTGTAATGGGATTAGATGTTGTTATGTACGGAGGACAGAAGGAACGGCTGGGGGTTATAGAAATATCCTATCCGTTGCATGAAGCAATTTACATAAAGACTAACCAATGGGCAAGTAAACCACTGTTGAGGAAATTAAGGGATTACTACAAGACAGACATTACCTTAGAGAGAGTAGATATTAAAGAATTTGTATTTTGTTTGGAGCAAGTCAAGTCATTTGCTCATGATGAACTGATTTTTGATGAATTAGAACTTCTTATTACTTCGCTTAGCAATCCCAAAGTTGAACAGATTCATCTTGCTGGCGATTAAATAAAAGAGCAATTTCATTGGAGGACAAAAAGTAATGAGGACTATTTATATTGGCTGCTTATGTTTGATTTTAATGTTACTCACATCTTGTGCCAAACAGATTGAAGTATCAAGTGGGGATAGTAGTTTTATTTTTACGCAGAAAGATATTAAGGGTGTTGAACTTACTAAATTTAATATTAAGCCCTTAAAAAATGGTAAAGAGTATTTTTACACGAAAAGTAGCAGTAAGTTGAAAGGTACAAGTGCACTATATAAAATAACACTAACTGATAGTATGCATGAGATAAGTGTTCAGACCACAATGAATTTACAATCATCCAAAGAAAGAGCAATTAAGTTATTTAATGCTAGTACAAAAACCACCAAAGCCTTAAATAAAGAAAATATCCTTGGTGTGCAAGCAAAGGAATATGATGTTGATGAAATCAATGTAGTTTCAAAAAAAAGGCTATTTCGCAATTGAACTGAGTAAAGACAATCTATTCTATAGTGTCTTTATTGATGGTTTAGATTTAGATCAGGAACAAGTGAAAACTAAAATTCTAGAGAATATTAACTACATTCTTAGTCATAAAGAATCGATTTGATAAAACATGGATTCTATTTGAACAAATAGATTGTTGAGTGCGATTACGCAGAGGTGGTGTGGCTCTCTATTTGTAATAACTGGATCTAGCAATACCTGCAATGGCAAGTGAACTTGTAATGCCGTTTATTTGGCGTAAACCTTCTTGCTGGGTTGGAGCTTCTCCTTTACTAGATTTGGATACTGCTTTTTTAAATAATCTACCTGTGCTTTTAGATAATCCCTTTCTTCTTCTACGGTGTGAAAGATCGTGCGTGAACGTCCTTCTCTGAACGTACATCAAATACCTCACCAGCTAGCCATTTCTTCACCCATACCTTTAATTGTGTACAGCTCCTGATATCTAGCTTTTTAGCTACAGTTCTATAACTCGATGTTTCCTGCGTGTATCCATGAACAGGAGCTAACTTAAACTCCTCCGTATACTGATTAAATGTTCGCCCCTTTTAGCCAAAGAAAAATCCCCTCCAAGTTGTACTCAAGCCCTTATGTTCCATAAGGTCTTTTTTGAGTGTCTACTTAAAGGGGATACTACCACTTTAAATCAAGGCATTTATATATGGGGGGAGTAGGTTATAACTTTTTGAATTTTACTTAACTTGCAATTACGGCTATGCACTACAACCGCTCGACTATAAATTATATAGGTCTAGAATCCTGGAGTACTTTATGAATGCTTAGACGGGAGTAGTCTTGAAGCACTAGTTAGTATGATATATAATACGTCTATCTAGTTGTTATTTATGGATTTGAAACCAAATTATTGAAGTGAATATGAGATCCTATTCGGAGGGTATATACTTTTATGAAAAAGATTTTACCTGCAATAATTACAAGTGCAATGTTAATCTCATTGGCAGTACCTGCATTGGCAGACACAACATCAAACCCTTTTGCTGATATTTCTGGTTCATTTGCAAAAGAGGCTATCATCCAACTTCAAAAAGAAGGAATCTTAACTGGAATTGATGCAGAACACTTTGACCCAAAGGGAACTTTGACTAGAGCGCAATTCGTTACGATTATGGTAAAAGCTTTAAACCTACCAATTGATGAAAGTGTAATCTCTTCTTTCACTGACGTTGAAGGATGGGCAGTACCATTTATAGAATCTGCCAAGAAATTTGGTATCATTGATGGCGTTAGTGAGACTGAATTTGCACCAGAAGCTACAGTAACAAGAGAACAAACAGTAGTTGTTATGGTTAAAGCTCTTGAAAAACAAGGTAAGCTTGATGAAACAGATGCTAAACTAGATTTTACTGACGCTGATTCAATCTCAGATTGGGCTAAAAAATATGTAGCTATAGCTGTTAAGTATGGCTTGGTATCTGGAAATCCAGATGGAACATTTAATCCACAAGGAAATGCAACGAGAGAACAGTCCGCAGTTATGGGAGTTAATTTCATTAAAGGTTTAGAAGAGGTTGTTAAAGAAAACAAATCCACAACACCTACAACAACGCCTGCACCTACTCCAACTACACCTCCACCAGTATTTGGTGGCGGAGGTGGTGGTTTTGTTCCAACAAGCGATACACAAGCACCAACAGCTCCAACAAATGTTACATCGTCAGACATTACCCAAACAACGGTGACATTGATATGGACAAAATCCACTGACAATGTAGGTGCAACTGGCTATTTTGTTTACCAAGATGGAGTAAAGGTAGGGACTGTAACAGGAACGACAATTAGTTATACTGTAACTGGATTAACAGCGAATACTAGCTATGAATTTACTGTAAAAGCAAATGATGCCGTAGGAAACGTATCTTCTGCAAGCGTAGCAGTGACAGTAACAACATTGCCAACCCTTGTGATTGAGGTTAGTAATGTACATATTCAATCAAACAACGTAGACCCAACTAAAGCAACAGTAGGGGATATAGTTACATTGACATTTAAAACTAATATTCAGGTTGAGCCTAATTCACATTTTGTTTTCAATGTTAATGCCCCAACCAACTTTGTTTCTAGTGGTTCTGGTAGCAGTTGGACAAATACAGCTACCTATGTAATTACTGAAGCTGATATTCTAGGACTTCTAGATTTTTCAATTAATCTGATAAATATGCATGCAACTATTAATGCTACAAGTGATTCAAGCTCTATAACTATTATTGCTCCTGCAGTTTCAACGCCATCTTTTGAAATTACTACAGATGCAGTTACAGCGACAGAGATGTCAGAAGAAGATGTGAATTTTGTTAAAGGTATTATTGGAGAATTTATTTCTGGTGGAATTAATATTAATGTTGACAACAGTAAGTTACCGGATTCAGTTAAAGATTATGCATATTTTAATTTGTACGGAGCAGGTTCAAAAAGAAATAACCTTTCCGCAAGTGACTTTGCTGTAGATGAAAATGCATTCCTTCACCAAAGATCAGAAACTCCAGTTCAAAATCTTAATAGAGACTTGACGATTGATCAAGCAAATATGCTCTGGACAACGATTGTGTTTTACGATGCTAATAGAAATCCAATTGGCGCTTTTCAAGTAAATGCTACTACGAGTTTCTATCCTGCACTATTAAATGAAATATCAGTTCTTCATAGAGCGGTTGATAGCACATTTGCAGGTGATACCCAAAAGGCTCGAGTAGCCTATGATCTTCTGTCAGTTGAACAAAAAGCTTTAGTAACAAATTATCAAACATTGTTAGAAGCAGAAGCTAAACTTGCAGGAGGGACAGAATCAGCTTCTTATAAAGTCATAATTAATGGAAATGAAGCGATGTTTTCAGAGGGGTTGTATGAAAAAAATGGTGTTGTTCTGGGATCGATTCGAACAGTGGCAGAAGCGATTGGAACTCAGGTAACTTGGAACGAAGCTACCAGACAGATTACATTTACTTCAGAAGATAACACGTTAGTTTTAACATTGGATAGTTCAATAGCTGTAATAAACGGGCACAACTTGGAAATGGGCGAATCTGCTACTATAGTAAATGGGTCGACGGTTGTACCACTTCGATTCGTAGTTGAGTCTTTTGGTGGGAGAATAGAAATAAACCCACTAACTCCTTCCCCAATTATTAACAAAATACTTGTTACGGACACAATACTGACTGGAAAAGGTAAAGTGGGAACGACAATAATATTACAAGTTAGTGGGGGAGTTATTGGTACAGGAGTGGTTGGATTAGATGGTAATTTTTCTGTGCCAATTGTGGCTCAACAAGTAGGAACGCTAATTAATGTTATAGCTAGAGATATTGAAGGGAATGAAAGTCGTATTGTTACAGTTAGAGTTGAATCTTCAACTCCACCAGTATCAGCTGCTTATAAAGTCATAATTAATGGAAATGAAGCGATGTTTTCTGAGGGGTTGTATGAAAAAAATGGTGTAGTTCTGGGATCGATTCGAACAGTAGCAGAAGCGATTGGAACTCAGGTAACTTGGAACGAAGCTACCAGACAGATTACATTTACTTCAGAAGATAACACGTTAGTTTTAACATTGGACAGTTCAATAGCTGTAATAAACGGGCACAACTTGGAAATGGGCGAATCTACCACTATAGTAAATGGGTCGACGGTTGTACCACTTCGATTCGTAGTTGAGTCTTTTGGTGGGAGTATTAGTATTATAGAAAATTAGAATTTCGTGTGGATTAATTTGAAATTGTCATGCATCGTCAATTTCAGTTGTACGCATATTTGCAGTTGATCTAACCACCTTCAAAGGTGGTTTTTATTGTTCTTGAAGAGGAAGGAGTACTATAACAGCTCGATTTAAATAAGGAATTTAGGCATGGTGATACCGCGGATACATGTTAAAATGGGAAAAAGTGTTATTTTTCTATGCGTAGTTAGGATCATTAGGGGTTATATCTGTCCTGTTTGTGGATTTGATAAATTAGAAATGCCTCCATATGACGAAAAAGGAAATGAATCATTTGAAATTTGTCATTGCTGTGGTTTTGAATTTGGTGTAGGTGATGTTAGTGAATCAATTACCTTTGTAAGTTATAGGAATGAGTGGATTAGTGAAGGCTTTAAGTGGTTCTTTCAACCTTCGAGACATGAAATATTAGACCTAACTGAGCAATTAAAAAACATACAGAAAATAAACCCCCAAATGTCCCTTATTATCAACGAAAAAAAGAATAACTGAACAATTTATCATGATAAATGAAAGAGTGATTTTACCTTAAGGGAGGTTTGCGCATCTTTGGATAAAACAAAAGTAATGGCTTACTTTAGCATTTTGGGAGATGTGTTTCCATTAGATGAAGCAACAAGAACCCTCAACATCAAACCAACTTCAACACACCAAAAAGGAGATACAGTTAGGAATCATATAAAAACTGAAACAGATTGGACATTAAGTACAGATTTTCAAGAATCTCATGATATAAATGAACAGTTAAATCCTCTCCTTAATCAACTTGAATCGAAAATAAATGAACTACAAGAACTTAAAAATAATTACGATCTATCCTTATTATTTATGGTCGTGATTCAAATTGAAAATAATGAAAAGCCTGCGATGTATCTGAAAAGCAGGATAATAAACTTTGCTAGTGCGATAAATGCAGAAATACACTTTGATTTGTATGTTTTGAGTTAGCCTTGGTCAATGAGAGCACGAGTTTATTAAATGGGGTTTGGAGTGAACTTGGTGGATAAAACGAAGATAGTCAGTGAATTACGTAATTTGCATAGGAGTGAATTGCTCAACCCCTTTCCATACAGAGATACTGATAGAATACAGGAGTTTTATAAAAGTGAGTTCTCTTTAATTCCAGATGAAGTTTTTACTGCTGATTTCAATGATTATTGCATGACAATTAGTTATGTTTTAAATGGCAATGCAGATAAAATACCTAAACGACAAGTTAGCTTACTTAGGATGAACTTTTTCGAGAGATTTCCAAAGTACATATTCCTTGAAGAGAACGTTGTTAATTTTTCAATATTTAGTGCTGAGTATAGTAGCTATGAGAAAGCAAGAAAAATGCTTTTGGAATATCTTTGAATGAAAGCACGATTTTATTTGAGAGGAAGCTATTGAATGAGCGAAAAGCATTTAGATACTTTCGGAGAAATCTTAATAAAAAAAGTTCGTGATTTAACAATTCATAACTGGGATTGTATCATTGATGGTGAGATGAAAGGTCAACGTTCTAAAGAAATTCGTGAAAAGTTGTCCTTTTTTAATGATGAACAAGTTGGGGTGTTTAAAGAATTGTTTCCAATGGTTGTTGATTCCACAATACATCATTTGTTATGGACATTAGAAGAAGAGGATGGATTAGAATTATTCGTTGAAGTTGACCAGAAAGTAAACAGAATTAGGGACATTAGTGATGGACTAGCAGGAGAACTATATACAGAAGATGGTTGGATTATGAGATTTAGTAAAAAGCGGTATAAAGAACTGTAAAAATAAAAGAGCAGTTTTATAGATCGGAGGAAATATAAGGACGATGAGTGGATTGGCTTCTCTATAGTAGGAAGCAAGTTTAATCAATGGCTAGGTTATTTTATTGACGAGAAGTCTTTAGTTACTTTGTCAAAAGAAAGTTTTATCGCCCATTGTCTTTGGGAAATGACATTCTATTATGGAGATGATGATACAGTGGAAAGATAAAACATGGATTTTGTTTAGTAGGCAGTACTCAGCAGGGGGTGTATAAGCATGGGATTAGTAAATAAAATTGAATTTACGATTGAACTAAACGGGTATAAGTTCAATAAAAGAGAAGTTTTATGTAAGTCAGATAACGTGTTGAGAGGAGAAGTCATTAGATGGGGTATTCGTTTTCGATAATAACAGGTTTAATGCAACTAATTTCGTTACTTTTAATAGTATTACTGATTGTAGCGTTAGTAAGTGCCATAAGATATATGAGATGGAAGAAGAAAAGTGATATTGAAATCGGCAGGAAGCTTGAAACGGTGATTGAATTACTGGGTAAGGATAGGTCGTAAATATGCAATTTAAGTATGTAGCCTTGTTAGACCTAGTTCAAATCTGTGAATAGTGGCTCTTTAGCTTGGGGATAGCAGGGAGAGCATTCATTCAAAAAAATGAATATATCAGAATTTGATATAGTTTGATAATATAGGTGTTGCTAGTAAAAATATTCCATAAAGGAGTGGAAGGTTTCCTTGTTTAACAGATACCAGGCGAAATGGCTTTGTTTATTAATCATTATATTGATGTACATACCGGTTGGGATGCTAAATGCAAGTGCAGCAACGAATATCACCGATATTAAGGGACATTGGGCCGAGGCCGATATAGAGGAATGGCTGGAGCAGGGGGTCGTAACTGGGTACCCGGACCAAACCTTTCAGCCAGAGCGGAATGTGACGAGAGGTGAGTTCGTAGCTCTTGTAAACCGGGCATTTCAATTTTCTGAAACACAGCCCATTACTTTTACCGATGTTAATTCGACCGATTGGGTATACCGGGAAGTACAGAAGGCAGTTGCACGAGGCTATATTGACGGATTCAGCGATAACAGCTTTCGTTCAGACCAGTCTATAACCCGGCAGGAAACGTCGGTCATGATTTCGCGGATCTTAAGGCTAGAGTCGAAGGATGCTAAGGCAGTTAAGCTTGGCAAGGATTCGGACAGTATTGCTTCGTGGGGGCAGGCGGCAATCAGCAATCTGCTTGATAACGGAATCATGAGTCTAGATATCGAGGAGATGTTTCACCCCAACCGTTCGATAACCCGCGCCGAAAGCCTAGTGTCTCTGAAGAGAGCGTTATCCTGGAGTAGGGTGGTGTATGATAAATCAGGCAACTATGGGGAGGATACATTAAAAATCGAACCCAAGGATGTTATCATTAGTGCTCCAGGAGTAACGCTAATGAATATGCATATTTTGGGTGATCTCGTGATTTCCAAAGAGGTGGGGGATGGCGAAGCCTATCTGGACAAGGTTCAAGTGGATGGCGTTACTCGGATTGAAGGTGGTGGGAAAAACAGTATCCATATTCAAGATAGTCAATTGGGTACTCTTTCGGTCAACCGCCTGAAGCAAGCTGTTCGTATTGTTGCGGAAGGAATAACCGTAATTCGGGATGCGCAGGTACTATCAAGCGCAATCCTCGAAGAGCACGAGATCAAGGGAGAAGGATTTATTCAATTAACCATCCTTCCCGAACCATCCGGCGGACAGAGTAGGAGCATTTCCGTTTCAGGAGATTTCCAATCTATACGCCTGAACGCCGATATCCAAGAGCTACAGATACTAACTGGAAACATAGAGAACCTATACATCGCGGAGGAGTTAAAAAATCCCACGATTGTCCTGAATAAGGATGCCAGTATACAAACTCTAGATGCAAAAAGCAAGTCTAAGATCTCAGGTGAGGGAACAATCCATCATGTGAACTTATCGGACGATGCGAAGGGTTCCGTACTCCCTGAAGCGAAGCCGAGTTTCCCTATATTTGGAGGTGGGGGATTCCCATCCGGGGGAGGGGGTGGCCCGTCAGGAGGAGGCGGGAATGCGTCTACTGCAGTTACCTCTATTACAGCAACGAGCGGGACGATAAAGGTTCTCTTTAATTCAAGTCTCGTGAGTCTTCCCTCTGCGACGGACTTCGTCGTAACACGGAAGAGGAATAATGGGGCAAGCGAAAATGTAAACATCTTGTCGGTCCACTTTATGGAGAGACAAAACGAAGTCTTGCTAACGGTTCCTCCTGTTGAATATGGCGATGTAGAACAAAGCGTAATCTATTCTATATCCTATAAAAATGTTAGTACTGTATCCTCCCCTGCATTTACAGTATCCAAAAGGAACGTAACTGTATCAGGTGCATTGTATTACTGGAAGTATGGGGCACCGAAGGCCTTACCTTTGTACAATGTGTACGTTAATTTAACAGGCATCCAGAACACAGAGGGTTCCTACGAAAGTGTTACGGACCAGCGTGGGAAGTTTGTATTTACAAATGTATTGCCAGGGACTTATATCGCGAATATATACTTAGGACCCATCAGGTATTACACCAGGGATTTTGTAGTGGAGGCAGGTAAGGCCTTTACGCTTCCGGATCTGATCATCGAAGAAGAGGGTCCTGAAGCTTCGGTGACAAATATAGTCTACTCCGATCTCGGCTATATCAGCGGGAGTGTCATGAACTTGGACGAACCGTATTCGGTCAAAGTTGAATTGGAGAACGGAACTTTGCTCCAAGGCCCTTCCAATAAATATGAAATGTTCTTTGGTTACAATCTGTTTGATTACAATCCGGGCCTTGTACTGAACCATGAAGACAAACTGTTCGTCACCATGTTTACTAATACATGGAACAGTGATCGTTTTGAGGTTAATGTTATGGAACGGCCGAAAACCAAAAGCCCTACAGGTATTAATGTCATATACGAAGATACGAAATATATTCGTGGCACTGTAGAGGATTGGTCCAATGCCATCACCGTCGTCAAAGAGGATGGTACCGTAATTGGCAATTCGCACAATAACCTCGGGAATTCTTTTGAGGTCTATCTTACAGGGAATGAACCACTGCCAGTTGGTGAATCACTTTCCGTCTACGTTCAAGCGGAAGGCAAGAGGAAAAGTGATCCTGTTAGGATCACGGTAGTTGCTCCAACGGAAGTTACAGCTACACCTTCCTTGGACAAGGAGCTTTTGGAGGGGAGTACGGTTATTACGGGAAAAGCTGCGGCTGAATCTGATATCATCGTAAAGAGATCCGATGGCTTCATCTTGGGACAGGATCGTTCGGGGCCAACGACGAATAGCGGGAGATTCAATGTGAATCTATCTTCAGCCACCATTGTGGGAGAGACTTTATACGTGTATGCAGACGGGTACGAGAAGCGTATCAGTGCGCCCCTCACGGTACAAGTCGGGGCAAGACCAGTCACTCCCGCCCCAGTGCTTGCTGGAGAAATATTTAGTGATTTTACATCCATCCGGGCTTCCGTTACACCAATTCCGAATTCATGGATCACCGTATATTTGAAAAATGGGAATGGAACGGTAATCAAGGAAATCATTGCTGCGGCAGATGGAAACGTCACGTTTTGGTACCCGGAGTTAGCTTCAAATACACAATACCAGTTAACAGCGAAGGCAGCAGAAATGAAGGAAAGTGTACCGGTGTTCTTCACGCCTAAAGAGCCTACGGAAGTGACACCGGTTCCGACAGTTTCGGAGACCGTGTATGCAGACGCAGGATATAGGGTTCACGGTATGACAGAACCTAATGCAACGATCCGTCTCTACTACGAGAACGGCACGCCGGCTGGTCTGTCGCAAGCTGATTCAATGGGGCAATTCTATTTTATCGTACCCATTGATCCCCCGGTGCTTCCTGGTGACAAGCTGTTGCTGAGGGCAGACCTGGAAGGCAAGCTGATGAGTGAGCCGCTGGTCGTAACAACAATTGCTTTGGTAGAAAAGTCGAGCCAGCCAGTAATCCAAGGCGGCGGGCTCTATGGGTACACAAGCAGATTATCGGGAACGGCAACTCCAGGAACACTCATTCAGGCCTATCATGAAGATGGCCGCCAGATTTATACCGGGGTATATTCAGATGCCACGACAGGTAATTGGAGTATTCTGCTGGTATATACCTTATTGCAGGCTGGAGACAGGATTTACGTCACGGCAGACGAAGTTGGCAAACTGCCGAGTGACCCGGTCTATCTCACAGTCCAGCCATCTCCGAAGTCAGTGACACCGACAGTAACAAGTAGTACGGTTACCTCGCAATCGACAATGATTCAAGGTACCTACAGCGGTGCGAGAATCGTGAATAGCCAGATAACGGCCATCTTTCTTGTTAATGAACAGGGTAATGTCGACGGATTCACATGGCTTGAGAGTAATGGTACTTTCACTATGTCTCTATCTCCCGAAAAACTTGTCCCTGGTGATACGATTAAAATTTATGCTCGGGAGGGGGATAAGGGCCTAAGTGACCCAGTGGTAATCAATATTAACGGTTAAAAAACAAGAGACATCCTTTTGGATGTCTTTTATTTTTTTCTTAAGGGTAGGCCTACTTTCGTCATTATATAGAATTTAAAAAGTCAGTGTTGTAAAAATTGCTTCATCATGCAAAAGTTTTTACAGCAGAAGCTTCGAACAGTTTAAGCTCGTTTTCCCGAATTCAAGGTGTAGCCTCAGGAACAAAAATAAAGGATTCACCCCACTTTTTGTCGAAATTTCTGATGTAGAAAGTAAAATAATGTAAGAGTAGCAAAAGGCATAAATATGGCTTACCCTTTGCGTTCATGCTTGCAATACGTAAGGAGACCAAGGTCGATGATTCGTGTAATGCTCATTGATGATGAAGAAGATGCGCTGGATTTATTGGAAATTTTGCTTGGACAAATAGGAAATATCAACATAGTGGGAAGGTATATGAATCCGATTCAAGCGATTGAAGCGTTAGCTAACTCTCCTGTGGATGCAGTGTTTCTGGATATTCAGATGCCGGGAATGAAGGGTACGGAAGCTGCCAGAACAATCAGAAGCATGATCCCTCTATTACCGATCGTATTCACCACGGCATATGCGGAATATGCAGTTGAAGCTTTTGAAATTCAATCGACGGACTATCTGCTGAAGCCATTTACCATACAAAGATTGCAGAACACGGTTGAGCGCCTTAAACAATCCTTATCTGAATCCGTCATTTTGGCGCGCCAAGGTGCAAACATCACCCCGACCATCTGCTGTCTAGGAGGCTTTCAAATTGGATTGCCGGGTGACACGACCAAGGTGTTAACTTGGAAAACGAAGAAGGAAAAGGAACTCTGTGCGTTTCTGATTCATTATGCAGGAAAGTCTGTAAATACGGCATCGATTATTGAGGCGATATGGCCGGGGTACGACTTGAACAAGGCAAAAACGTATTTGTATACGTGCCTGTCTTATTTAAGAAGAAGCTTGGCGGAACATCATATTCCAATCTATATACGTAAAGCGGATCAAGGATTCGTAGCCGAATTGGACGGGTTGACGGTAGATGTAATTGAGCTTGAGGGGCTACTGAGTATCAACTTGGCCGAGGAGGACATGGATGAAAGGTCTTACGATAAATTGAACCAGATGTATACAGGCGAATATATGGAAGCTTGCGATTTCAGTTGGGCTACGGCCAGACAGTTAGAGCTTAAAGCCTTGTATGTACGAGCGCTCCGCAAATGGTCCGCGAATTTTCAAAGTCAGGGTAATCGTGTGCTTGCAGTGGACTGTTTGCAAAATCTTTTGTCGCTTGCCCCCGAATCCGAGATCGACGGACGCGAGTTAATTAAGCTGCATTTGAAGATGGGGAATCGAAATGAGGCCTATCGTGTCTGTGTACAACTGGAACAAGCGGTGCGCTTTCAATTGGGAGCTGAGCTGGAAGAAGAGACTTTGCGGTTATTTCAACAAACGATTGATAAGACTGAGTGGCAACGCCGATGAGAAAAAAAATTGCAGCGGCGCTTATCACGTTATTTCTGTTGATGGCAACCTATGGCACACTGTTTACCTACTTCTCTATCTACAAAAAAGTCATGCCAGCAGCGGTCAATGGAAATATGGACTTAACTGCCTGGCATTTTGATAAAGGCGGCCCCGTTCGGCTGGACGGGCAATGGGAGTTATATCCGAATCAACTAATCGGCCATTTGGCTTCTCTCTCTTCTCTCGCTGTTAAGGAGTCAACGCAAGAGATGATTCAGGTCCCCGGATCATGGTCCAAACAGATGAGCACGATTGGCATGGCAACCTATCGATTGCAGATTCGGATCGGCGACGCCGGCGTGGTGTATGGTCTGAAAACAGCGGCCATTCATATTTCCAATCGGCTCATCGTCAACGGCCAAATTGTCGGATCAAGCGGAAATCCAGCCGAGAAGCAGAGCTATAGCGCGCTTAACAAACCATATGTCAGCTACTTCACGCTGCAGCCGGGCTGGAATGAAATCCTGGTTCAGGTGGCTAACTATGAATTTCGGGTAAGCAGTGGAATCAGCGAATCGCTTCTCTTTGGCAAAGCCGAGCAAATTTCCAAGCTTCGTGATCAAGCGACAGCGCATGATTGGGTCGCGTTCACTGCCTTCTTGATCATGGGGTTATATTTTATTGGTTTATTTTCTCAACGCAGAGGCGATTTATCACTCATGGTACTGGGTATCGTTTGCGTATGCATTGCTGCATTTACAAGCGTCAGCGGCGAGAGAGTATTATTTGATACGATTGGTCCGATCCCATTCTGGCTGTATTTCCGAATTCAGATGGTATTGACCGTTGGCGTAGGTGTTGGATTTTTCCTTTATGTATATACCGCTTTTCGGCCTTACTGTTATGAATGGCTCACTCGAAGCGGGCTGGCTTTGGGGGGGATACTTGCAGTGCTGCATGTAGGCTTCGCCACCGAGCTCACAACAGGGCCAATTCGACAATTCACATCGTTTTACGTGACTTTCTCGTTGTTGTACGCAACGTATGTATTCGTATATACGGCTTTGCACAAGGTAGCTGGTAGCGGGTATTTGGCCGTGGCGGCAATGGCTCTGAATGTGCTGGTGCTGAACCAGAATATGAACGTGTACTTCGGCGTGCCAATCTATTCGCTTGCGCCAGTTGAACCTTTTCTTGTTCTGTTGATGCTAGCTTTGCTTATGTCGCTTCGGTTCTCGAACGCTTTCCGTAAAATCGAAGAGCTGTCAGGGCAATTGATGCAAGCAGACAAGTTGAAGGACGACTTTCTGGCCCGAACTTCGCATGAATTCAAGACACCGCTTCATGGTGTGATGAATATTTCCCGGTCCATGCTGGACGATATCGCACATCCGCCAACTGCGGAACAACGGGAAAAACTGCAATTGATAACTGACATTACGAGGAAGCTTTCGCAGCTCGTTTACGATATTTTAGACTTATCCAAGTTAAAACTAGGTGAACTGAGAATCGTCCCGGCTCCAATCGATGTTCGTTCGGTCACGGAGGTACAAGTGCGCTTCTACTCCTATTTGTGCACGGAAAACCATATTCAACTGATAAACCATGTGCCTGCGCAGTTGCCTTCTGCTATGGCCGATGAAATCCGCCTGAGCCAGGTTATTGGAAATTTGCTGGATAATGCGATCAAGCATACGGAGAACGGTAGGGTTGTTGTTACAGGAAGAGAGCATGCGGGCAGGCTCGAAATTGCGGTGCACGACACAGGAAAAGGTATTGATCCCCAGGATATTCCATTAATTTTCGAGCCCTTCAAATCGCTTGAGGGAGCACAGCAACGTGGCTTCGGATTAGGGCTGCCGATTGCGAAACAACTGGTTGAACTGCAAGGAGGGACGCTTTCGGTTACTTCAACGCCTGGAGTCGGTTCGACCTTTACATTCACGCTTCCGATCTCTGAACAGCGAAGAGAAGCAACATTGTCCTATTCAACTCCCATGGTTGTTCCCAAAGAAGTCGAATATTCCTTTGCTACGCCTTTTCATACGAATTCGAAAGGTAAGCATACGGTTCTTATCGTCGACGATCAGTACGTGAACTTGAAAGTCTTATTGGACGCCCTTCAAGCACTCGACTATCGCGTAATCGCGGTCAAGAACGGGTATGAGGCGCTGGAGCAACTCGATCAGTCGGGCAGAATCGATCTTGTCATTCTCGATTTGATGATGCCAGGCATGTCAGGGTATGAAGTATGCCAAGAGATTCGCAAGCGATACTCGTTGCTGGAGATGCCCGTCCTGATGGTAACGGCGGCGATTCAACCCCAAGATAAGGTTGCAGCACTCCAAGCGGGTGCTAACGATTACTTGTCAAAACCGTTCGATGTGGAAGAGCTTAAGGCGAGAATCGGCAGTTTGCTCGCGATGAAGGAATCGCTCGGTCGAGCGATCCATATGGAAGTGGCCTTTTTGCAATCACAGATTAAGCCTCATTTCTTATATAACGTTCTGAACAGTATAGTGGCATCAAGCTATAAGGATGTGGAGCGAGCGAGGAAGATGATCGCGGATCTCGCCGATTACTTGAGAGGGAGCTTTCGGTTCAGTAATGCGGAGGAACGTATCGGGTTTGCGGAGGAATTTAGTCTGATTCGAACGTATGTCGAGATTGAGCGGGCTCGATTCAAAGATCGTATTCGCTTCGAGTCCGATATCGCAGAGACTGCTTATAGTTTGCGCATGCCACCGCTTCTCTTGCAGCCTCTGGTAGAAAATGCGATCCGTCATGGCATCGGCGATCGTATTGAAGGAGGTACGGTGACGATGACAGCGGAAGAGTTGGATGGGAAGTGGCGATTTGTTGTAGCCGACGACGGCGTAGGGATACCGCCCGAACGATTGAAGGTACTGCTTGAAAGGCCCGATGCGGACGAGCCACAGGGAGTCGGTTTACGGAATATTAACAAGCGGTTGAAATACGAATATGGCATTTCGCTAGAGCTGGAAAGTGAGCTAGGGCGTGGTACGAAAGTTACCATTTGCATCCCTGCTTCGTCAATATAACTGCATAGTACCGATTGACATAACAGGTTCTCATCCTATCAGATGGGGCCTGTTTTTTCATGGGGGAAATTGTCGGTTTTTAAGGTTTCTTTAAGGTGCTGTCCGATATGCTGAGATAGAGAATGAGGGATATGCGACAGAATGATAATTTGGAAGGAAGATGCAGATTGATTCCGGCAATGAGAAGGAGTAAGACATACGATAGATTACGCAAAACGGTACATGTATTACTCGCCGTTATACTTTTGTTACCGCTTTTATTCACTAGAGGCACAGCTTCCGCAGCGTCTGGCTGGTCGATGATCGACGGCGGAGGTCCTAACGGACTCAACGTAAATGCAGCCAATCGTGCGGAATATCCTGCTATGACCGTATGGAACGGCGAAGTTTATGTCACTTGGCAAGAAAAGGTCGTTCCAGGCGTAACCGCTAGTCAAATCAGAGTGAAGAAATATAACGGTACGGGCTGGACGAGCGTCGACGGTAACGGTCCGAACGGATTAAATATCAACTCAGCCAAAGATGGAACGCGGCCAATTCTGGCCGTATCTAACGGTTCTTTATATCTTGCTTGGACTGAAGCGGTTACATCGTCCTATGGTCAAATTCGGGTCAAGAGATACAACGGAACAAGTTGGACAAGCGCTGAAGGGGAAAGCACAACCGGAATTAACATCGATTCGACGAAGGATGCTAACTTCCCTACCCTTGTTGAATACAATAATGCTTTGTATGCGTCATGGTCTGAATTGGGTAAAATTTATATTAAGAAATATGACGGTGTAGAGTGGACAATCGTCGATGGAAGTGCAAACGGATTAAATATCAATTCAGCTAATGGTGGAAGTTTTCCTGCTTTGGCTGTAATGGGAAATGAACTATTCGCGATATGGTCGGAACAGAACACAGGTATTTATCAGCTCAGAGCCAAAAAGTATGACGGCACGAGCTGGACGACAATCGATGGCGGCAGCGCGACTGGGTTGAATATAGCGACTGGAAAACATGCGTACTACCCAACGCTAACCGCTGTCGACGGCGTCATGTACGCAGCTTGGTTTGAACCGGTGGATTCGACGACGGATGACCAAATTCGGGTGAAGAAATACGACGGCGGTAACACTTGGTCAAGCGTTGACGGCGGTGGAAAATATGGAATCAACGTGAACACTGGATACCGAGCTAATTATGTAAAGTTAGCAGGCGCCAATAATGAATTATATGCGGTGTGGTCCGAAAATTCTGGCTTGGTAGGAGCGGGATCAACCCCCGTATTTAAAATTCGAGCAAAGAAGTATAACGGAACTGCTTGGTCGAGCGCCGAACTTGGCTTAAACGGTTTTATTGTGGATAATACGAAAGCTGCTTTTTATCCTGCCATAACCACACTAAACAATGCTTTATTCGTAGCATGGCAGGAAAAAAACAGTACGGTAGAGCAGCTTCGGGTGGCTAACTTACCGGCTCCAGCTGTTAATAGCGTAGCTGTTACCCCAGGCACGGCAAGCATGATACAAGGAGGAAGCAAGAATCTCACAGTTGCGGTAGATGCGGTGGGAGGAGCGGCAACGACGGTCACTTGGACAAGCAGTGACGTCACTAACAAGGTGACGGTGGACAGCGCGGGTAACGTAAACGTCGCGGCGGATGCCGGACTGGGCAATTATACGATCACGGCCACCTCGACGGTGGATAATAGCAAAATAGGAACAGCGACGATTACTGTCATACTGCCTACCGTTAATAGCGTGCTCGTCAGTCCGATTAGAGCAACCGTCTTACAAGGTGGAAGTAAACAGTTCGCTGCAGTGGTAGACGCGGTGGGAGGAACACCGACGACGGTCACTTGGACCAGCAGCGACGTTGCCAACAAGGTGACGGTGAGCAGCACGGGTAACGTAACCGTCGCAGCAGATGCCGTGCCGGGCGTTTATACGATCACGGCCACATCTACGGTGGATAATAGTAAAAAAGGGACAGCTCCGGTTACCGTCACGGCAACACCTGCCATTAATAGCGTAACCGTCAGCCCGACTACCGCAAGCGTCGCGCAAGGAGGAAGCAAGAATCTCACAGCAACGGTAGATGCGGTGGGCGGAGCGGCGGCGACGGTCACGTGGACAAGCAGTGATATCACTAATAAGGTGACGGTGAACAGCTCGGGTAAAGTTACCGTTGCGGCAGATGCCGCACTGGGTGATTATACGATCACGGCAACTTCGACGTTTAATAACAGCAAAAAAGGGACTGCGACGATCACCATTACTGAAGCGCCGGCCATCAACAGCGTGACTGTTAGCCCGATATCCGCAAGCGTGGTGCAAGGAGGAAGCGAGCAGCTCACGGCTACGGTAGATACGGTGGGCGGAGCGGCGGCGACGGTCACATGGACAAGCAGTGACATCACTAACAAGGTGAAGGTGAATAGCTCGGGTAAAGTAACCGTCGCGGCTGATGCGACCCCGGGTAATTATACGATTACGGCGACTTCGACGTTCAATACCAGCAAAAAAGGGACAACGACGATTACGGTCACGGCCATGCCTCCAGCTGTGAATAGCGTAACCGTAAGCCCAAGCACCGCAAGCGTGGCGCAAGGAGGAAGCAAGCAGCTCACAGCGACGGTAGATGCGTTAGGCGGAGCGGCGACGACAGTCACATGGACGAGCAGCAATACGAAGGTGAGTGTGGACAGCGCGGGGGAAGTAACCGTAGCGGCAGACACCACGCCTGGTAATTATACAATCACGGCAACATCCACGGTGGACAGCAGCAAAAAAGGAACTGCGACGATTACCGTCACAGCATCGCCAGCAATTAACAGCGTAACCGTAAGCCCAAGCACCGCAAGCGTGGCGCAAGGAGGAATCAAGCAGCTCACAGCGACGGTAGATGCGGTGGGAGGAGCGGCGACGACCGTCACATGGACGAGCAACAATGCGAAGGTAACGGTGGACAGTGCGGGGGAAGTAACCGTAGCAGCAGACGCCACGCCTGGCAACTATACAATAACGGCAACATCGACGGTGGACAGCAGCAAAAAAGGAACAGCGACGATTACCGTCACAGCGTCGCCAGCAATCAATAGCGTAACCGTGAACCCAAGCACGGCAAGCGTGGCGCAAGGAGGAAGCAAGCAGCTCACAGCAACGGTGGATGCTGTGGGCGGAGCGGCGACGACGGTCACGTGGACGAGCAGCAACGCGAAGGTGACGGTGGACAGTGCAGGGGAAGTAACCATAGCGGCAGACGCCACGCCTGGCAATTATACAATCACGGCCACATCGACGGAGGACAGCAGCAAAAAAGGAACTGCGACGATTACCGTCACAGCATCGCCAGCAATTAACAGCGTAACCGTAAGCCCAAGCACCGCAAGCGTGGCGCAAGGAGGAAGCAAGCAGCTCACTGCAACGGTAGATGCGGTGGGAGGAGCGGCGACGACCGTCACATGGACGAGCAACAATGCGAAGGTAACGGTGGACAGCGCGGGGGAAGTAACCGTAGCGGCAGACGCCACGCCTGGCAATTATACAATCACAGCAACATCGACGGAGGACAGCAGCAAAAAAGGAACTGCGACGATCACGGTCACAGCATCGCCAGCAATTAACAGCGTAACCGTAAGCCCAAGCACCGCAAGCGTGGCGCAAGGAGGAAGCAAGCAGCTCACTGCAACGGTAGATGCGGTGGGAGGAGCGGCGACGACCG
>NZ_JABMKY010000030.1 GCF_013204845.1 Paenibacillus qinlingensis | reverse complement strand
GGTTGATAGGTTCGAGGTGGAAGTGCGGCAACGTATGCAGCTGACGAATACTAATCGGTCGAGGGCTTAACCATATATAGGGATCTTTAATCGTAGATTAAAGTCTCTCTGCTAGAAAACCAAATATTACTTACGTTGAAGTTTCGTATCTAGTTTTCAAGGAATAAATCCTTGATAGTTCCATGTTTCTATTCCCTGATAGCTCAGTTGGTAGAGCACTCGACTGTTAATCGAGTTGTCACAGGTTCGAGTCCTGTTCGGGGAGCCATATGGAGAGGTGTCCGAGCTGGCCGAAGGAGCACGATTGGAAATCGTGTAGGCGTCACAAGCGTCTCGAGGGTTCGAATCCCTCTCTCTCCGCCACAATCTTTCTAGTAAGGCCCGTTGGTCAAGTGGTTAAGACACCTCCCTTTCACGGAGGTAACAGGGGTTCGAGTCCCCTACGGGTCACCATTTTTACTTCCCATGGAGGCTTAGCTCAGCTGGGAGAGCATCTGCCTTACAAGCAGAGGGTCGGCGGTTCGATCCCGTCAGCCTCCATCACTTTTCCTTATGAAAGACTTGATTTAATAGGAAACGTGACTTATACTTAATGACGCGGGGTGGAGCAGCCCGGTAGCTCGTCGGGCTCATAACCCGAAGGCCGCAGGTTCAAATCCTGCCCCCGCAACCAAATAATGAATGTGGAGCTGTGGTGTAGTGGCCTAACATGCCTGCCTGTCACGCAGGAGACCGCGGGTTCGAATCCCGTCAGCTCCGCCATTATCACATTCAACTAGTAAGGCTTTGTAGCTCAGTCGGTAGAGCAGAGGACTGAAAATCCTCGTGTCGGCGGTTCGATTCCGTCCAAAGCCACCATTTAAAAATTTAATAAGCCGTTGTAGCTCAACTGGTAGAGCAACTGACTTGTAATCAGTAGGTTGGGGGTTCAAGTCCTCTCGACGGCACCATTGCTTTGTGGAGGCTTAGTGAAGTGGCTAAACACGGCAGACTGTAAATCTGCTCTCTTCGAGTTCGGTGGTTCGAATCCATCAGCCTCCATTTTCTTTATGCAGGGGCATAGTTTAAGGGTAGAACAAAGGTCTCCAAAACCTTTGGTGTGGGTTCAATTCCTGCTGCCCCTGCCAAAATGCAAGAAACTTAATATTGTGGCGGTCGTGGCGAAGGGGTTAACGCACCGGTTTGTGGATCCGGCATTCGCGGGTTCAAGTCCCGTCGTCCGCCCATTATTACCAAAGCAACATAATGGGGATTAGCCAAGCGGTAAGGCAACGGACTTTGACTCCGTCATGCCAAGGTTCAAATCCTTGATCCCCAGTTTTATATGCGGAAGTGGCTCAGCGGTAGAGCATCGCCTTGCCAAGGCGAGGGTCGCGGGTTCGATCCCCGTCTTCCGCTCCATTATTACTAAGGCGCCATAGCCAAGTGGTAAGGCAGAGCTCTGCAAAAGCTTTACCCCCAGTTCGAATCTGGGTGGCGCCTCCACAAAATTTATAAGCCGGAGTGGCGGAATCGGCAGACGCACAGGACTTAAAATCCTGCGGTAGGTGACTACCGTACCAGTTCAAGTCTGGTCTTCGGCACCATTGTTTTACAAGTTTATGCCGGCATGGCGGAATGGCAGACGCGCTCGACTCAAAATCGAGTCCGAAAGGGTGGAGGTTCGAGTCCTCTTGCCGGTATAACGAATAGAGAAAGCCTATGAAATCTTATGATTTCATAGGCTTTTTTTCTGTCCACTTATGTAACAGAAGAGAGGTCAAATTACTTCCGCATACATTGTATTTAAAATGCTATGTATATGTGTTTTACAGATAGTAAAATAAGAAGGGAACGCTTACAATGGAAGTTCATTCCCAAATACGACATATGAGGCGGGGACCCTTTGAATATTGTGAATTCGGTTAGGTTTAAGATTTTTATTGGGTTTGTGCTGGTGGTTGCTCCCTTAGTTTTGTTTCTGATTTTTAATAATGTGTATTCCATGAATGTGGTAAGGGATCAAATTTCTCAAAACTATAATAAGCTTCTGCAGCAGTATGTGGAGGATACGGATAATACACTCAAAGAATTCGATAATTATTTATTCCATCTCTATAGTGATCCTGATGTCATTAATATGAACTTGTACCCCTTGGAATCGGACGATTACGTGCTGGCGAAACAGCGTTTGTTCAATAAGTTAACCCGACAACTAGATATATACAATTTGGTTAATACATTTTTCGTCTTTTCGAATACGACGGGGGATCTACTCGTTTCTACAAGGGAAAATACGTATTACTATGATCGTGTTCAGACGGTGAAACAATTCATTGTGGAAAATTCGAAGAGTCGTCCGAACGACAGTTCGAATGGTAACTGGCTCATTATGAAGGGAACGAATGGCGATCACTATTTGATGAAAATTAATAAGGATTTAGGCGCAGGGCTGTCAGGCGGTATTCTCATTAAAATGAGCAGTATGGTTGAACCGCTTAGCAAGTGGGACACTGGCGAAGGTGGAGGAACTACTGTGGTGTCTCCAGATGGGACTACGTTAACAAACAACTATTTCCCTTTACAAAGGTATCAGAACATCAGTGATCAAATTACATCCAAAAGCTCTGGCTTTCAAATTGTCAAAGATAAGGAGCTTGATCAGCAGTTTTTGATTGTGCGGGAAGCCTCCTCACATGCAGAATTAGAATTTGAGCTCATCATTGCCGAGAAAAATATGCTGCAGAATTTGCCATATTTGCAGTTGTTGATCTACTTTTTACCATTGGGCGGAGCCTTTGTACTAGGTATCTATCTCCTCTATGTGCAGCGCATTTTATTCAAGCCATTGATGCAATTAATTCGTGGAATGAGGAAGATTGCTCAAGGGGAATTGTCAGTTAGGTTACATGAAGGCAGTTCGACGGAGTTTGCCTTTCTGATCGCTACTTTTAACAACATGGTGGATCAGATAGAGAATTTGAAGATTTCGGTCTATGAGGAGAAGATCCGCGTACAGCAGGCGGAATTCAAGCATTTGCAGGTACAAATTAATCCTCACTTCTATATGAACAGTTTAAATATTATTTATAACCTCGCGGCGTTAAAAGATACGAAATCCGTTCAGAAGATGTCTTTGCATCTGGCCGATTATTTCCGTTTTATTATGCGTACGAATCGGACAACGATGACACTGAAGGATGAGATCGATCATATTCGAAATTATTTGGAGATTCAAGTGATGAGATATCCAGACAATTTGACGTTTGACATCCAATTGCCAGAGACATACAGCCAATACGCTATTCCGCCGCTAATTGTACAGCCATTTGTAGAGAATGCAGTAATCCATGGGTTTACGAAGCAGTACGGTATGTATGTCATTCAAGTGAAAGCAGAGCAAGATCCAGAAGCGCCTGAGGAGTTCTTTCTGCTGTCGATTAGCGATAACGGGGATGGGTTTCAACCAGAAATGCTGCAGCAATTGAATTCAGCTCAGTATTTGGACCAATCGGGCGATGAGCACCTTGGGATATGGAACGTACGGCATCGGTTGCAAATGAACTATGGGAATAGAGTTGCGCTGAGATTTCTAAATAAGCCGGAGAGAGGGGCCTTGGTTCAAATTAGGCTGCCGCTTCACACCCCCATTGTGGAAGGGACGGAGAAGGATGTTTAACTTATTAGTTGTGGATGACGAGAAGATCGCGGTAAAAGGAATAACAGTGGGAATCGATTGGGAGCCGTTTCCGATTGGTCAAATATTTGAAGCGCTGGATGTGAATGAAGCCAAGCAGGTGTTATCTCAGAATCGAATTGACATCATGATCTCGGATATTGAAATGCCTGGCGCCAATGGCTTGCAGCTGCAGGAGTGGGTACGTACGCATTCGCCCCAAACGGAGACGATTTTCTTAACAGGTCATGCGAATTTTGAATATGCGCAGCAGGCTGTTCGTTTAGGGAGTTTTGATTATGTCTTAAAGCCAGTGGATCACGATCGGCTGCAAGACATTGTAAAACTCGCCATTGAGAAGATTAAAGAAGATCAGGAGCAGTCTGATTTTCATGAAACATATAAGATGTATTACAGTCACTGGGTCAATGAGTTGCCTACGTTGGTTGAAAAGTTCTGGCAGGAGCTGTTGAGCGGGAAAATACCTGCAAATGAGGAGCGATTGACTCGCAATTTCCAGATGTATGAAATCCCATTGGAGATGACGAGTAGGATCTTACCTATCCTGATAAGTGTGGAACACTGGAAGGAAGAGCTGAATGCAAGAGATGAAGAAATCATGGAGTATGCGATTCGAAAAGCGGCTGCTGAAATCATTGTTGTGGAGCAGGCTGGATGTGTCATTCAAGAGAATGGTTCATCTTTAGTTCTTCTGTATGTTGCTGAAGAAAGCGAACTATCTCTACCTGACATCAAAGCGAAGTGCGAGGCTTATATTAGTGCTTGTCACCGTTATTTTCAGTGCAGTTTGTCCTGCTATGTAGGCGAGGAAACGCCTTTACTTAAACTAACGGCGAAAGTGGCCGATCTATTTCAGAATGAGCGGAACAATGTGACGAGGAGTAACTGTGTACTTTTGAACAATGAAACGGATCAGCCGCTTCTGAATAAACCGCAGGCGCCAACCTTTTCCGACTGGATTGTGCTGCTTGAGTCTGGAAAGAAGGCGGAGCTTGTAGCTCGCATTCAGGAGAATATTGATCGTCTACAGAAGACTGATGACGTGGGCTCCGAAACGGTTGAGGCTTTCTATTATGGGCTGTTGCATGTGGTGTATCATGTTTTGCACAAAAAAGGATTAGCTGTACATGATATGCTCCCTCATCAAGAGCTGCAGGACTATAGCAGTGCGACGCGATCTTTAAATCAACTGAGGAATTGGGCGGTTCGCATCGCTACAGTAAGTTGTGACTACATGAATAGCCATCTGAAAGGTGTCTCAGCGGTTACTGCAAAGGTATGCCAATATATTGACGAACATATGGAGGAAGAGCTTAGCAGAGAGGAATTGGCGGCTTCAGTGTTTCTCAACCCGGCCTATTTATCGCGTTTATTTAAGAAAGAAACGGGGCTTTCCATCTCGGAGTATAGTCTAAAGGTTCGGATGGAGAAAGCGATGAAACTGCTTGCGGAAACCAACGATAAGATCAGCTATGTAGCGGAGCAAACTGGCTATTCACATTTCTCCTTTTTCGCGAAAATGTTTAAGAAGTATTCAGGACTTTCCCCACAAGAGTACCGAAAGAACTTTCAGGGAGGATGAGATTCTGAGGCAGGCATGGAATTAGGGGTACAGAACAATATAAGTTAACAAAGCAAAGAGCTACCCAGGAATGGGTAGTTTTTTATGTTTTCCTGGGAGATATGGAACGCAAATCAAGGTGTAGACGAATGTCACAGAAGTGCTTATTCGGTCACTACGAAGATAGAGAATTATTTCCAAACAATTTACAATGAACCTATAAGAGAGAGGTTGCAAGCGGATTGAATGGAAAGGGGAGCAAAATAAAAGATGAACGATACTCCAAATACGGCAGCGCAGGCAGCCCCTATACGTACTACCAAACGAACTAGGGTTCAATCAAACTTTCTATGGACGGTTCGCAAATACTGGATCTTCTATGTGATGATGGCACCAGCAGCATTGTTGCTCATCATTAACAACTACATCCCCATGGCGGGTGTTCTGATTGCTTTTAAAAATGTGAACTACACAAAAGGGATTCTAGGAAGTCCATGGGTGGGCTTCGATAATTTCAAGTATTTGTTCTCTAGTGAGGTTGCGTGGGTCATTACTCGAAATACGATCTCGTATAATTTGGTTTTCATCGTATTGAATTTGGTAATCGCGGTTGCAATGGCTATTATGTTTAATGAGATGCGCAGCAAATTTCTATCGAAGTTTCATCAAAGCACGATGTTTCTGCCATTCTTCCTCTCCATGGTGTGTGTAGCCTATCTAGTCTACGCATTCTTGGGTGCCGAGCATGGTTTCGTAAATACAGTGCTTCTGCCTAAATTAGGAATAGAGCCGATTGATTGGTATACAGAGCCGAAATATTGGACGGTCATTCTACCGATTGTGAACACATGGAAAAATCTAGGGTACTATACGGTCATCTATATGGCAGCCATCATAGGGATTGATCATGAGTATTATGAAGCGGCTCTAATCGATGGAGCGAATAAATGGCAGCAAGTCAAACGGATCACGATTCCGCTGATTATGCCGGTCATGATTACAATGACATTGCTTCAAGTAGGTAGAATTTTCTATGCTGACTTCGGTTTATTCTTCCAAGTAACCAAAAATGCAGGCGCTTTATTTCCGACCACACAAGTTATTGATACGTATGTGTATCAAACGTTCCTAACGATGGGGGATATCGGAATGTCATCTGCAGCAGGTTTGTACCAAGCCGTAGTGGGCTTCCTACTTGTTCTAGTTACGAACTTATTTGTTAGAAAAGTAAGCAAAGAGAATGCACTATTTTAAGAAGGAGTGGCTGTCATGAGTGAAGCAATTTCAGTACGTAAACAACGGATAGCCAGGAAACGAGGACCAAATGAATTAACGCCTACAGCGAATTTGTTGGTTAACGTGTTCTTCTGGATATATACCGCAGCTTGTATAATGCCTCTGGTTTTGGTAATCATCGTATCCTTTTCAGATGAAAAGGGAGTTCTCATACATGGCTACAATTTCATACCAGAAGCTTGGAGTTTGGAAGCGTATAAGTTCATGTTCAAGGATTGGCATCAAATCCTGCGCTCCTTCGGAATCTCGGTCTTTCTAGCAACGGTAGGAACAGCGATTAGTTTAGTGATGATGTCACTTTATGCGTATCCGATCTCGCGAAGTGATTTTCCACATCGAAGTTTCTTTTCCTTCTTCATGTTTTTCACGATGTTGTTCAATGGTGGGCTCGTTCCATGGTATCTTGTCTATACCCAGATGCTGGATTTGAAAAATACGATCGCAGCACTTATGCTGCCCTTGTTAGTCTCCGCGTTCTTCGTCCTATTGCTTCGGACATTCTTTGCGAATTCGATTCCGATGCCTTTAATTGAAGCAGCGAAGATTGATGGAGCCGGTGAGGTTCGGATTTTTAGTCAAATTATTATTCCACTCTCTTTACCGGTATTGGCTTCCGTTGGTTTGTTTCAAGTGCTGAACTATTGGAATGACTGGTTCCTCAGTCTGGTGTTCATTTCTGGCAGCAAAAACATCAATCTGCAGTTCATGATGTACAAAACAATGCTGGATATTCAGTTCTTAACTTCGAATGTGCAGGCGAGTCAAGGTTTATCCCAAGCAGGGGGCATGCTACAACTACCAACGGAAACCGTCCGTATGGCGATGGCTGTACTGGGAATAGGACCGATCGTGTTCGCGTATCCATTCTTCCAGAAGTATTTTAAGAAAGGCTTAACGGTTGGAGCAATAAAAGGATAGTTAAACACGGCTTGTACCAGTGTAGACTGGTTTAGCATATAAGAAGAATTGAGATAAAGGGAGGCAATCCATCAATGAAAGCTTTGAAAAAAAGCACGCTTGCACTTCTTACCTTAACGTTTTCGTTATCACTTACCTTGGCGGGCTGTTCGAAGAGTACACCAGAGCCTGCAGCAAGTGCTACTCCAGCACCAGCAACAAGTACAGCACCTGCTGCAACGAAAGCAGCTACAACAGATTTGAAGCCTTATGAAGTGAAACTAGTCTATCCTGGGACACCACAACCGGATCAAGCCAAAGTAGAAGAAGCGATGAACAAGGTTTTGAAAGAAAAAATCAATGCAACGATCAAATTAATGCCAATCGACTGGGGTCAATGGGATAACAAAACGAACTTAATGATCGCTTCTCGTGAAGAGTTCGATATTCTTTTCACCGCACAATGGAATGGTCACGCTGTCAATGTGGGTAAAGGTGCGTTGATGCCGCTGAATGATTTGATTGGTCAATATGGAAAAGGTATCACGGACTCCTTAGATCCAGCGTTCTTGCAAGGTGCAAAAATCAACGGCAAAAACTATGGTGTACCAACGAATAAAGAACTTGCAGCTTCCGGTGGGGTTGTGTATCGCTCCGATATCGCCAAAGAGTTAGGCATTGATATGACGGCTGTGAAGACGATGGCAGATCTGACTAATGTACTGAAAACAGTTAAAGAGAAAAAGCCAGAAATGACAGCTTTCTTCCTGCGTGACGGGGATAACCTGAATGCGCACTATTTGGCACAGTATGACTATCTGGGTGACAGCACGATTCCAGGTGTTATTATGAAAGATGGCACAGATACAAAAGTGATTCCGAAATGGGATCAACCGCGTTACAAAGAAATTTTGAAATTAACACGTGATTTTATGCAAAAAGGCTATATCAATAAAGATGCGGCTACGACACAATTGTCGGGTCAAGATGCTTTGAAATCCGGTAATGTGTTCATGATTACATCTTCATTGAAACCAGGTAAAGACAGTGAACTTGCGAATGCAACGAACTTGGTAGGCAAGCTTGGTCAAATCGAGTTGACACCACGTACCATTTCTACTGGCGACACAGCGGGTTCCATGCTAGGTATTTCCGTAACTTCGAAGGATCCAGCTCGTACGATGATGGTGATTAATCTTTTGCACACGGATAAACAATTGAACAATTTGATCAACTTCGGTATCGAAGGCACGCATTACACGAAAGTGTCTGACAACATTATTAAAGCAACAGATGCAGGCAAAAATTATGCACCAGGAGCTGCATGGCAGTTCGGAAACCAATTCTTGAACTACTTGTATGATAATGAAGATCCACAGAAATGGGATAAATTCAAAGAGTTCAATAAATCGGGTAAAAAATCACCAGGTTTAGGCTTTACGTTCGACTCCGAGCCCGTTAAAACACAAGTGGCTGCAGCAGTTAACGTAGGCAAAGAATTCGATGCAGCGATGGATACGGGTTCTGTGGATATGGATGCTTCCTTGCCGAAATATCAAGATAAAATGAAAGCAGCAGGGATTGATAAAATCATAGCTGAAAAGCAAAAGCAATTGGATGCTTTCTTAGCAGCTTCGAAGAAATAAAACGTTCTATGTAGAAGGAGCCGGACTCAGCAATGAGTCTTGGCTCCTTTTGTTTGCAGACATCTATGACTAATTACCAAACAAAAGTCATTGTTACGATAACAAGCAGAACGAACAGAACAAGAACAACTGCAGCGGACGACGTACCACCATAACCTGCACCAGCACCTACAGCAACACCCATTTATGTCACCCCCCATCTTCAGGAATGCTCTTCCGCAGAAGCGAATGAGAGACAATACTATCCTATGGAGAGATGTCACGATTTGCTTGGGTGTTTCGCCTAAATCTATTGAGATATTCACGACTTTTGGGCTAGAGCCTATTTTTGGAAAAAGAGGGCGTGAAGTTGAACAAGTGACAGTAGCCTTCCATATGGTAGAAAAAGAACGTAATGCCATTGCGGAGGTGTAAGGGCTATCGATTACTTGGATATGTTAGCGAAGCTCGGGATAGGAAACGCACATCCCGGGGGATTTGGAGAAACCATTGAGCAACTGAAGAAATATCCGATCGACAAAGGGAAAAAGGTGTTGGAAGTTGGCTGCGGAACAGGTAGAACGGCCTGTTATTTGGCAGAGCAAGGCTGTGATGTCACTGCCATTGATATACGTCCGGAAATGATCAACAAATCCAAAATTCGAGCTGAGAAGCAAGGGGTCCAAGTGAATTTCTTAATAGGGGATGTTTGTCAGCTGCCGTTCGAGGCTAATTCTTTCGATGTCGTGATGGTGGAATCTGTTACGAACTTTGCAGATGCTCAGAAAGCTGTATCGGAGTACTATCGGGTACTAAAACCAGAAGGAAAGTTATATGACCGAGAAGTGATTAAAGTAAAAGATATGACGCCAGGTATTCATAGGGCGCTTTGCAGCTTCTATGGGGTCAGTAAGATCTATAAGCTGGAAGAGTGGCAAGAGTTACTGGAGAGCAATAAATTTAGCAGCGTCACTTCGACAGGAATCCATCCCTTCCCATTAACGATGTTCGAAGATCAGGTTCAGCATCCAGATCCTGTTCATTTATCTGATCGACAATCCTTCATGGATCCCCGTGTATGGCAGATCACAGCTCGATATGATGAGCTTGTCGGCAAGTATCATCCTTATATGGGTTACACCCTTATGATTGGCTCCAAGGACTAAGGACACAATAAGAAGCAGGATAATGATTCCTTCATGGCGAAGCATATGAGAAAGATTTTCATTGGAGGCTGCTTCTTTTGAATGTAGACGTTATTACAGAACGAATTTCGAACCGTAAAGCTAAGGAAGTTTATGAGCTGATTACACGTCACACGACGGTATCGAAAATAGATTTATTAGACCAAAGCGGTATGACGGTCTCGACGTTAACACGACTTCTAGAGGAGTTGACGAGTCAGGGACTCATATTGGAGTCCGGCTTTGGTGCATCTACGGGCGGGCGTAGGCCGATTTTATATGAGAAGAATCCGGCCTATGCTTATATATTTGGTGTGGAGATCTCGCGAACATTGTCCAAGTTAGTATTTGTAGATTTAGGGATGAACAAGCTGGATACGAAGAGTTGGGCGATGACAGAAGTTATGACTCCGGAAGTATTACTTCCCCTCATTACCAAGGAAGCACAGCGTATGTTAGCTCACCATGGCATCGAAACTTCGCAGGTGTTGGGTATTGGGATTGGAGCGGTGGGTCCTTTAGACCGATTATCCGGGGTTATTCTGGAGCCATCTTATTTCCCAGCGAGCGGCTGGAGACATGTGGACATTTGCAGATGGCTGAGTGAAGAACTGCAAATTCCTGCGCTGCTGGACAACGGAGCGAATACTGCGATTCTTGCGGAATCCTGGCAGCAACGGACGGAGAGTTATAAGCATCTTCTTTATATTCATGCAGGGGTAGGCTTACGTTCCTCGATGGTGTCAGAAGGCAAGGTCATCTATGGAGCGGTCGATATGGAAGGTTCTGTGGGGCAAATGATCATTCAAACCGATGGTGTTGCCCATCGTAACCAAACTGGCAATTATGGCGCTTTGGAATCCTACGCTTCACTGTATGCGATAGAGAAGGCTGCGAAATCTGCCTTGAAGCAAGGGAAAGCTACCGAGTTAGTACATATGGTCGAAGATCCAGAGCAGGTTACTTACCAGCATATTATGGAGGCTCTCAAAAAAAATGATCCCCTGGCCGTGGAGATCGTGACGGAGGCTGCGACCTATTTCGGGATCGGCCTGGCGAATTTATTAAATATTTTGCACCCGGAGAAAGTGATCATCGGGGGGCCATTGATAACAGGCGGGGAATTGTTCTTCCAGACCGCAACGCAGGTTGCGATTCGCAAGACTTATTATTACCCCGCCTATCAGGTTATTTTTAGCAAAGGACAGCTTGGTGATGAAGCATTAGCTATTGGAGCTGCCGTGATGGTTATGAATCAGCTGGTTAAAGCTTAGTTTCTATTAGGAAGGCGAACGGTAGTCCATTGATTTAAGCGAAGCTTCCTTCAGAAAGGCAAGAACTAGTTCATTGAAGGCTTCTGGTTTCTCCATTGGTGTTAAATGGGAAGCAGACGGAATGACGTGAAATTTAGCGCCTGGAATTTGATCAGCCATAGACTTCATAACATCCGGCGGCGCGATTGCATCCTGTTCGCCAGCGATGACGAGGGTTGGAACAGAGATCGTAGGCAGGAGGTCTACCGAGTCTGCGCGAAAGGCCATCGCGATGCTGGCGTGGACAAGTCCTTCGGCTGGCATCCTGTCCATAATCACTTTGAGGGAATCAATCAGCTGCGGTTGCTCTTGAAGTGTGGCTGCTGTCACAAGTTTAGGCAACATGGCATCTCGAGCTGCCGCGGCTCCCTTATCATACAGAGAGACAGCCATGTTCATACGATTTTTCCGTCCTTCTTGTCCATCTGGCTCGGGGCGTGTATTGGCTAGAATCAACGCTGAGAAGCGTTCAGGCGCTAGACGAAGTAAAGCAAAAGCGACATAGCCACCCATGGAGAAGCCTCCTATGGTGGCTTTTTCTATGCGTAATTCATCCATAAGAGCAAGAATATCTTGCGCATATTGTGTGATAGACATCGGTGTAACTGGCACATCGGATTGACCCATGCCACGGAAATCAGGTGTAATTACGCGGAAGTGTGCAGACAAAGTCTCCAATTGTGATTGCCACATCCGATGATCCAAAGGAAAGCCGTGAAGGAGGATAACAGGAGCTCCTTGACCTTGATCTTGAACGAACAATTCGGTACTATTTACGTGTTTTTTCATTGTTTTTCACCCTCCAAGGACCTGTTTTTAAAAAAAATAGCGAAAAAGTTATGTCTTCATACTTTCATTATGGTTAACTCATACTTACTTAACATTTCATTGCTATTCTCTGATTATACCTTTAGTACTTCACCAAGAACAGGCAAAATGAAACATTTACATATAAGAAATGGGGTTTATTATATGACTAAAAAACCATGGTCTACTCAAGAACTGGACAAACTAATTCGCCTTTCCTCGGAGTGTCCACCAGTTGTCATTGCTAGAGAACTATCACGTCCTGTTACATCCGTTCGCAAAAAAATGCGTGAAATGGGTGTCAGCTATGTATCGGGTGAGCAATGGAAAAAAAGTCAAATTCAGTACCTCATTTCGGATGAAGGCACTTCATACAAAAACAAACATAAGTTAACGCAAGAATCAAATGAAGAAGGATTTGAATCACCTGTACTAGATGAGTTCTGGACAACCCTTGTGAAAATGGCTCGTGTAGCTAAAAAGAGGGGGAAACGAGTCGATGTCCTTTCGTTTATCGATACATACCGCAAGATTCGTATTGGCGGCTAAATTCAACTATATAAACTTCTGAAGGTGAAATCCGTTGCGACGCGATTTGACCTTTTTCTTTTTTGGTGATGATAGGTGGTTGCAGGGGGGAATATTGGTGAATTTGTGGATAACGGACGCAGGAGACGCTATTTGGGCAAAATGAAGGTGTATGCTTGCCTAACGGACACAGGAGTCGCTATCCGGCAAAAATCGGTAATAATGCAGATTAAAATGATCGTATAACGACGCTCTTGTCCGTTAGATTCTAGAAGGAGTCGTTTGGGTAAGGATAGCGTCTGTGATGTCCGTTAGAGTGGGATGAAAGATGCAAGATGAAAGATGAAAGATGAATGATGAATGATGAATGATGAATGATGAATGATGAATGATGAAAGATGAATGCGGAATAATGAATGATGAAAGATGAAAGATGAAAGATGAATGCGGAATGATGAAAGATGCAAGACCAAAGATGAACGATGAACAGATAAATTTATCCATTTGTAATCTAATTTTAAGGTTAATACGTTATGATAGATGTAAAACAATCGTGTACGTATTTCGTGAAGGATGTGGCCGAAGGTGGAGTCAAAAAGAGGCTGGCTGAAGCAATCGTTTGGAAAGCGTTTAAATGCGCTACATAGCTGGAATGCTTGGATTGTGGTGCTTCTGACGGTGACAGGGATCGTGCTCAGTATTGGTGCGATCCGGGGGGATCTTGGTGCATTTCGGGTGACGCTGAAGCAGCTCCACATTTATTTGGGTGTCGCTTCTGTGATTCTCATGATTCTGTATGCACCGATGATCCGCAAACATTGGCACCAAATTCGCGCGCGCCGCAACCAACGCGCGAATTTGGTGTTTGTGCTCGCGCTCCTGATCGGCTGGGCCGCATCAGGCGTGATCCTGTGGCAGTTCCGGCACATGCCACCAGGTTTGAACAACGCGGCACTCTTCGTGCATGACCTGCTTACCTGGGTCGGAGTGCCGTATGCCGTGTACCACGCCATCTCGCGCAGCCGATGGCTCAAACGCCAGCAGCGGCTTGAGCAAGCCGCTGCCAGCAGGCCGCCTGCCGCCGCGAGCGTCGCAGCGGCAGACGTAGCCCCAGTGGCGACCGAGGACGCCACTGCAGGGCGCACAGCAGCGCAGGCGGTTATCGCCGCGCTGAAGGAATCGCCGATCACACGCGCCTCCTTCCTGCGACTCGTCGCAGGGGTGCTGCTCGTGATCGCGGTCGGTCCCGCCTTTTATCGCTGGATAAAAGGCGCATTCGATACCGGCGGGTCGTCGACCGCCGAGTATGTGGCGAACGACGGCAACCGGATGTTGCCGCCGCCAGAGCCATTGCCCGACTCCGCCGCTGTTGTAGGCGGAGGGGCCAAAGGGAATTTCCGCATCTATACGGTGACGGAAATTCCGACGTTCTCTTCAGACACCTGGAAATTTGCGATTTCAGGTCTCGTGGATAAACCTAATGCATGGAACTGGGAACAGTTCTTGCAGATGAAACGAACGGTACAAGTGAGTGACTTTCACTGTGTGACGGGATGGTCGGTATACCAATGTACATGGGAAGGCATTCCATTGAAACAGCTATTAGCGGCGGCGGGTGTTCAAGCATCGGCTAAATATGTGAAATTTTACTCAGGCGATAAAGTATATACGGATGCACTGTCGTTGAGCCAGGCCAACGGAGATGATATCTTGGTCGCCGTCTTGATGGATGGGAAGCCGATTCTTCAGCAACTAGGTGGACCGGTGCGACTAATTGTACCTCAGATGTACGCTTATAAATCAGTGAAATGGCTCCAAGGCATTGAGTTAATCGAGAAAGAGCACATGGGGTATTGGGAAGTGCGGGGGTACGATAATGATGCATGGGTCGGTAAATCAAACGCCTAACATAGCATCAGTGTAGTTGAAGGGGCACTGACTTTTCGCAAAAATTTTGGTATAGTAAGGGCAAAGAATCCGGTTCGGAATAAGGAGCATTTGCCATGCAAATTACATCTATCAATGTGGGGTTACCCCAGATTATAACTTATCAAGGTAAAGAGCTGACCACGGGGATTTATAAGACACCGGTCAGCTCCTCTTTGTTTGTATCGAAGGAACAAATAGACGGGGATGGGCAGGCCGATCTAACGGTTCATGGCGGTGTTCATAAAGCCATCTGCGTGTATCCAGAAGAGCATTATGCTTACTGGGAAAATGTGAGGGGTCATTCATTGGACGCTGCCACCTTCGGTGAAAACTTGACGATTCGCGGTTTGCAGGAGCATGAGGTTTGTATTGGTGATCAATTTGCCATTGATGAGGTTATCGTGCAGGTTTCACAGCCTAGGCAGCCTTGTCATAAGCTAGCCAAACGCATGGAATGGCCAGAAGCAACGCTGCACGTTCAGCAAACGGGATATACAGGCTATTATTTTCGTGTACTGAAAGAGGGCTACATTGCACCGAATTCCAAGATGAAACTAATTGCTAGGGATGAAGCGGGTGTGACGGTTGCGTTCGCCAATCAGATCAAGTATCACGATAAGTATAATATCGATGGAATCAAAAGAGTGCTGTCTGTAGATAGCCTTTCGGATAGCTGGAAGCAATCGTTTAGGAAACGATTGGCGGAGCTCGAGGCATGATAACGGGTGTTATACTTGCTGGAGGCTTGAATCGCCGCATGGGTGGAAAACACAAGGCACTTCTACCTGTGCAGGGCGAGGCTATTCTCCTAAGACAACTGAAAGAAATGTCGCATGGATGTGAGCAAATTATTGTAGTGACCAATGACATGGAAACCCTTCAGCCGTTGCTAATGGGAGTAAAAGATATTGACGTGCAGTGTGTGAGTGACCATTATATCCAAAAGGGTCCGTTAAGCGGCATTCACGCTGCCATGAAAGTCGCAATCGGGTCTCATGCATGGGTTGTTGGGTGTGACATGCCTTTTATATCTGTAGAGGCTGCTAAGGTGATGGCTGAAATGTGCCGCAATTCTAATAAAGATGCAGTTATACCTGAGATTGAGGGCCGCCTGCATCCCCTGCATGGGATTTATGCAAGAGAGGTCGGGCCTGAGGCCGAGCTCTTGCTTCAGCAACACAACTACCGATTGATGGGGCTGCTAGAGCATTTGGATTGGCAGTCTGTGGATGGGGATTATTTGCTTCAACGCGGTCTGCGAACGAATTTCGTTACCAATATTAATACCCCAGAAGAATATGAGTATATGTTAGAAAATCTACCATTGTAATTCATTTTTCTAGAGAAAATGCTTAATAATCTAGGATTTTGTCAGGAAATATGCCATAATGGACAGAGAGAGAAGGTGAACTCCGATGCCAAAGCTGTTATTGGATCGTTTTGGACGGATGCATGATTACCTGCGCATCTCAGTGACAGATCGTTGTAATTTGCGTTGTGTATATTGTATGCCGGAAGATGGAATGGAATTTGAACCGGACGAGAAGCTGTTAACTTTTGATGAAATAACCGAAATTGTTCGAATATTAGCTGGACTTGGCGTTCGCAAACTACGATTAACCGGGGGAGAGCCGCTGGTTCGTAAAAACTTGGAGCAGTTAATCGGCAGATTATCACAGATTCCAGGTATTGAAGATATAGCATTGACTACGAATGGGATTTACTTTGCGTCACGGGCTGAGAAGCTTCGGGCAGCAGGGCTAACTCGTGTAAATATTAGTTTGGATTCCTTGAGGGCAGATCGGTTCTCATTAATCACTCGTGGTGGTGATATTCGTCGCGTGCTTGCTTCCATTGAAGAAGCCTATCGTGTAGGGATTACGCCGATTAAACTGAATGTGGTATTGATGAAAGGTATCAATGATGATGAGATTGCTGATTTCTTACAAATGACGATTAATCGACCGATTCAAGTTCGGTTTATTGAATATATGCCTATCGGTCATCAAGATGAGGAATGGAAAAAGCGCTATTTATCTCTTACAACGGTTCTCGATCGCTGTAAGGAAATGGGTTGGGAAGCAACAGCTTCGAACGCGGTTTATGGAAATGGTCCAGCACAGAATTATCGCATAGAAGGTGCGTTAGGCTCATTCGGCCTCATTCATCCGATTAGTGATCACTTCTGTGAAACCTGCAACAGGCTGCGGCTGACGGCAGATGGCAATATCAAGCCATGCTTATACTGGTCGGACGAATTTAATGTGCGAAAATATATCGGGGATGATGCTGCCGTGGAAGACTTGTTCTTCCGAGCACTAGACATTAAACCACAAAATCACGAGATGGCTCAGGCTTTGATGAATGAAGAACAGTCGCATACACCAACTAATCGTCGCATGTCACAAATCGGCGGTTAGCTAGCGGACACAGGGAGGCATGGGAGGCAAGTGAGCAGCGAAATGAAGCTTAGGTTTGGCCGTAAAGTGATCTCGGTCGATGAGGCACGAGCCACACTTTACGAATACGTTAAACCCACAGAGACGGAGACTGTTTCGCTTCCTACGTCTTTCGGCAGAATGCTAGCAAGGGATATTTATGCGGATCATGCGGTGCCACATTTTCGCAGATCAGGTGTAGATGGGTATGCTGTGCGTTCCCAGGATATCGCTGCGGCGACTCCGGACAGTCCGATTGTATTAGATGTGATTGAGCGAATTCCAAGCGGTACTGTACCTATGTATACGGTTCAAGCAGGGATGGCTGCTCGTATCATGACCGGTGCTCCTGTTCCAGAGGGTGCGGATACGGTAGTGATGCTGGAGATGACGGATTCCTTGCAAGATGAGTCACTGTCGTCATTGAATGCCAAGGTGAAGATTAAGAAAAATGTGCAAGCGGCAAGTAATATTACACCCATCGCTGGTGAAGTTCCCCATGGGGAATTAGTAATCCCGCAGGGCACTCGAATTGGTCCAGGTGAAGCCGCGATACTAGCAACGTTCGGTTTCTCTAGGGTTGAGGTGTACCGAAGGCCAAGAGTGGCCATTTTCTCAACAGGCTCAGAGCTCTTACAAGTCGAACAGGAGCTGCAACCAGGGAAAATACGTAACAGTAACAGTTATATGTTAGCGGCTCAAGTGGAAGCAAATGGGGGAGCAGCCCTCATCATGCCAGCACTCTCAGATGATCCTGGGCAGGTGGAAGCCGCACTTGAAGCTGTACTGCCTGATGTCGATCTTATTCTGACTTCTGGCGGTGTCTCGGTTGGTGATTACGATGTGCTCGTTGATGTATTCGGTCGATTCGATGGGAAGCTATTGTTTAATAAAGTAGCGATGCGTCCAGGCACACCAACGAGTGCTGCGTTATGGAAAGGCAAGCTGCTTATGGCGCTGTCAGGTAATCCTGGGGCTTCGTTCGTGGGCTTCGAGTTATTCGCTAAACCCATAATTAAAGCAATGTTAGGGAGCGATCGTCCCGAGGCGGAAGAGTTAACAGCCTTCTTGGATGTTCCCTACGATAAACCTTCCGCTTATCCGCGTTATATCCGAGGGACAACACGAGTGGAAGCAGGATGCTTATGGGTAAGACCCGCTGGCATTGATAAATCGAGTATCATGGTATCGATCAAAGATGCGGATTGCTTGATTTGGCTGCCAGCCGGAGGGCAGGGCTATCAACGTGGTGATGGCGTGAGGGTGTATACAACGCGATAATGGAAATGAACTTATCTCTTATATATCTGAAATATTGGATGCAAAATGTGAGGAAGAACAAAGAACATCAACAACCTATATCATCGCAAGTTTGGCGCTAACAAGTAACCGTCTATCATGAGGGGAAGCTGTGGCGTCTTTTTTTTGTATGGTGAACAAGTGTCACTCCAATCCCACGCACCAAGCCAAGGCTCTATTAACACCTTCCACCTAGTAATAGATGTATTTTATGTAGTTAATTCTATGTATCTAGTGGAAATAAGAGGAATTGATGTATTTTCTACAGTTATTTTTCATCGATAGGGGCTGATTAGTCAGAATAATGGAAATTAGATGTAGGTTCTCCAGTTAAACTGAATGTGGAGGGAATATGTCCTAAAATAGCTGGAGTTTTTCCAGTTATTCTAATTCTCGGACCACAACAATAGAGAGAGAGGGGCCGAAAGGGATCAAAAAGCCCAGTCAGAATAAGACATGAACTTTTAAGGGGGAGTCTGCATGAAGGAAACACATCTCATGAGCATAGGACTCGACATCGGAACTTGTACTACGAAGCTCGTTGTAAGTCGGCTAACGCTGACGGAACGCGGTTCATCGCTTACCATTTCACATGATGAAATCACCGAAAGAAAGCTCTTGTACGCGAGTCCGATTTATCGCACGCCGCTGCTTGATTCGATCACGATAGATGCCGCTCAGCTGACGGAATTTCTCGAAAGGGAGCTCGCAAATGCAGGTGTAACACTTGCTGAGATTGGCAGCGGAGCGGTTATCATGACGGGGGAAACTGCGACGAAAACGAACGCGGAAGCGCTATTACATGGTCTTGCGGAACAAGCAGGCGCTTTCGTTGTGGCAACGGCGGGGAGTGATTTGGAAGCCATCATGGCCGGTAAAGGATCGGGAGCTGCTGGCCGTTCGCATACGCTCCATAATACGGTCGCCAATATGGATATCGGGGGCGGCACAGCGAATGTGGTCTGGTTTCAGAATGGCATACCGATTGCGACGGTAACCTTTCATATGGGAGGAAGCGTTGTTCGATTGCAAGCTGATGGAAAAGTGACTTATGTGTCCTCTGCCATTCAGCGTTGGCTTACTGAGCATGGCATTTTAATTGTGCCAGGTCAAAGCGTCGACATCCACGAGCTTCGAGTGCTGGCACGTTGCATGGCTCGGGTTGTAGGGCAATTTGTAGCAGATCGTCAAGAAAAGGCGGGTGCTGAGCTTCTGCTTCTAGGTCAGCGTCCCCCTCAGATTCCGTATGCAGATGAATGGATGCTGTCTGGCGGTATTGCAGAACTGCTTACACGTCCAGCAATTATGGAGCTAGCGGAGGTCACAGCCTATAACGATATCGGTCCCTTACTCGCACAAGCTATTCTGGAGACCTGGACAGAGCTTGGTTTTCCTCTGGTAAAAGCAGGTCACATGCAACGGGCTACGGTTATTGGAGCGGGCTTGCAGAGCGTGGAGCTCAGTGGATCGACCGTTCATGCAGATGCAGGTACGCTGCCCATGCGTAATGTACCGATTATGAAGCTCCATTTACAACAGGAACCAGTTAGACTAGCTACCGCATTAAAGGATCTGTTTCAACAAGCAAGTCAACTCTACGGAACATCGAATCAGGCGCCATTTGGGATTGCACTTACTACAGAACAGGAGCAATCCTTTACCTATAAACAACTGCAAGTACTTGCGGGCCAATTGATCCCTCAGTTGACTTTCCATTTTACACATCATCACACGATAGTCATGCTTTGCGATCAAGATATGGCCAAAGCACTAGGCCAATTACTCTCACTGGGTTGCCAAGGGAGCCCTCGTATTGTTTGCATCGATGGCATTTCTTTGGATTTCGGTGATTATATCGATCTTGGCGAACTGATCGGAAATCGAACGATTCCAGTAATCGTCAAAACACTGATTTTTCCAAATGAGACTTCTGAGGTGCGTCTATGAAATTGAAAACGTCGATGAAAGGCCATGTCTACGAATTCGGGGGCTTGAAAGAAGTGTTCGGTAAGGCAAATGAGGAGCGCTCTGGTGATGACTTGGCAGGTGTCAGTGCCTCTCATCTCAAGGAAAGGATTGCAGCAAAGGCTGTACTTGCCGAGCTCCTCCTCACAGAGATTCGAAATCACCCTTTATTGCCTGCTGAAGAAGATGAGGTATCGCGGATGATGGAAGAAAGTATTGATGAAACGCTCTATGCATCTATTAGTCAATGGTCAGTTGCGGAGCTGCGCGAATATATCCTGCGAACGGAAACGACGGGAGAGGAGCTGCTTCGAATATCGAAGGGACTTACGAGCGAGATGATTGCTGCTGTTGCCAAAATCATGACGAATCTGGATCTTATTCAAGCAGCATCACGTATTGAAGTACGAACTACGTGTAATACCGAGATCGGACATAGAGGTACATTGAACAGTCGAGCGCAGCCCAATCATCCCACAGATTCCTTGGAAGGCATGAAAGCTTCGCTATATGAGGCACTGAGCTATGGGATTGGCGATGCGGTTATTGGGATTAATCCCGTAACGGACCATCCACAGACGACCAAAGCACTGCTAGAAGCAACGAAGGAAGTCATGGAGATGTGGCGTATCCCAACGCAAAACTGTGTGTTGGCCCATGTGACGACGCAGATGGAAGCAATCAAGCAGGGAGCAAGGGCTGATCTTATTTTCCAGAGCTTGGCTGGTACGGAGAAAGGCAATCGTGCTTTTGGCATTCACAAGGCGCTTCTCGATGAAGCGGATGCTTTGATTCATAGCCAGGGCAGTGCGACGGGGCCGAATCGGTGGTATTTTGAAACAGGTCAGGGTTCGGAGCTATCTTCAGAAGCGCACCATGGCATTGACCAAGTGACGTTGGAAGCGAGATGCTATGGTTTAGCTAGAATCTACAAGCCTTTTTTGGTTAACACGGTGGTAGGCTTTATCGGTCCAGAGTACTTGAATAATAGCAAGCAAGTTATACGTGCAGGCATTGAGGATCATTTTATGGGCAAAATGCATGGTCTCCCGATGGGGGTGGATGTGTGCTATACCAATCATATGAATGCCGATCAAAATGATATGGATTCCTTAGCCGTTATGCTGGCTTCTGCTCATGTGAATTTCCTGATAGGAGTACCTATGGCGGATGATTGCATGCTCAATTATCAATCGCTCAGCTACCACGATATTGCGACTTTGCGCGAGTTGTTTGGGCGTACGCCAGCACCTGCATTTCAAGATTGGCTGCAAGACATGGGCCTTTGGTCGAACGGTACACTAAGTCCGCTTGCTGGTGATCCTAGGTTATTCTGGCAAGGAGGTGGGAAGCGTGGATGAATTAGCTCGGATGCAAGCACTAACTCCGGCACGCATAGGCGTTTCTAGATCTGGTACACGTCCCTTAACGAGCGAGTTGCTTGCTTTTCGATGGGATCATGCAAGCAGCGTAGATGCCGTGCAAAGTGAAGTGAGTTCTGCTCTTTTAGCCGAAATGGGGTGGCTCATCGCTGATTCTTGTGCAGAAACCAAGGATGTGTATTTGAAGCGTCCCCAGCTCGGGAGAATATTGAAGGCCGAAAGCAAACAGGAGCTATTAGCGAAATGTCAGCTTAGGCCACAGGTGCAAATCGTAGTATCTGATGGCTTAAGCGCAAGTAGTATCGAAGCGAATATACGTGACCTGTATCCTGCCTTGCTGGATTCCTTGCGATTGCGAGGCTTGGCAGCGGGAACGACCATCTATGTAAATCGCGGACGGGTAGGCTGTATGGATGCTATTGGTGACTTGCTAAATCCAGAATGCCTTGTGCTGCTTATTGGTGAGCGACCTGGTCTTGTGACGGCGGAGTCGTTAAGTGCTTACATGTGTTACAAGCCAAGAACGGGGAGAACGGATTCGGATCGGATGGTTATTTCGAACATTCATCGTGGTGGAACGCCAGCCATGGAAGCGGGTGCGTATATTGGAGGAATGCTGGAACAAATCCTGAAGCAACAAACGAGTGGTATCGATTTTAAATGAAAAAGCCCGCCAGCGAAAGCTTCATGATAAGAAGCTTCCGCAGGCGGGGCTATTTTCTCAGGTAGGAGATAGTCCTAGTAGAATGTAGCAAGAATGATAACTAACAGTACATAAAGAACAAGAATTAAACCTACGGAATTTCCGTATCCTGGCGTTCCACCAACTACAGCTGACATCGTATCCCCTCCGGTTATAAAATCATATGGGTTAAACACTATACAGCATATGTAGGTGGAAACCCTGTTGATTGGACATATGCCCTTATTGGGTAGAACATTCACCTACAAAAAAAGCTGCGCATGAGTATTTCCTCATGGCAGCTTTCTTGATTTAATTAGGAATTTGATACACTTTAATCTTCTGGAAGCCAAAGCTCTGTAATGATTTCCTTGAGCCTGGAATGAAGATGTCCATTCGATTTCCTTTAATGGAACCACCCGTATCTGTTGCGTAGACGTACATACCGCCTGTAGGAAGCCCATTAAACGAATAGCCTTCAATGTAAAGCTTTGTACCAAGTGGAATGACGGAAGGATCAACAGCTACAGTGCCGATCGCTAGTGGGTTGCCCATGTAATCAATGGCACCATACCCGCCATTTTCAGAAGGATCTGCTGAATAAGCTGTAGATTCAAATACTTGATAATCAGGTGCATGTTTCTCGCCATCTTTACTTAAGATAGCTAGATTACTACTTGCATCCCACTGAACAGGTACGCCTGCAGCCGTGGAAAGGAAGCGAAGAGGCACATATACACGTCCATTTTGATACTGAGAAGCTCCGTCCAAGATGACCGTTGTATCATCAATGCTAGCTTCTTTTTGCCCTGAAACCAAGGTAATCGTATGATTGTCGTTATTGAGTGTGACCTTAATCTGATTGCCATCTTTCTGCCAATTCACCGTATATCCTAGCTTCTCCGTAACAAATCGAAGCGGGACTTGGGTCGTGTGGTTGCCATCTAGAAATGGCTGTGCATCAGGAAAATGGATCAGGTCATCATTGACTTGCACTTTCACTGCCATTGCAGCTGCTTGAGCTGTAAATGGGGAAAGAAAGCCTCCAGCCAATACTGCTAGTGAGACAGCTAGGCTAGTTAACCCTTTGGTAAGCTTATTCAATTGGTAATCCTCCTTCTTGAGCCTTCGAGGTTAGTTGACGGGTTCGGGAAGAAGGTTCTCCCTAGTCTGCTCCAAGCTGAAGCAAATATTCACCCCAAGTATTTCGTCCCCCGTACTAGTACCTAATTTATGCACTAGACTCGGCTTCAAATATTTTAGCATCACCGGCATGCCAGGACAACGACCAAAATATGGTTGTGACCGTTCATACTAGACTTAGGTCTAGGTTCAAAAACAGTCGATAGTCGGTTTTAGACTCTCAGAAATTAAGCTACCATAAGAGTATGATGATGGATGAGGGGCGATTGAACATGAATAATAATAAGAATCGAGAAATTGATCCTACTAATATAATTGATCGTATTGGTAAAATGGCTGAAACCGTTTGGCACGAGACGATCGGCAAAACAAATCCTGGCACTTCTGATCACGGCCAGATAGCTCAGCTTGAGGAGCGCTATGAGGATGCGCTGCAGGCAACGATTGCGCTGCGCAGTCACATCGAGCGAGCGGAAGAGATGGCGAAGCTGCGCGGCGAGCAGGCCGAGCTTGCGATGCGCGCTGGCGAAGAAGATCTCGCGCGGCTTGCCCTGCAAGAGAAGCTGCGCGAGGAAGCCGCGAGCGAGCATTACCGCGCGCAGTACGCGAGCAGCCAGGACTTGTGTCTGGCACTCGCAGAGGAACTGCGCGTGCTGCGTGCTGGGCACGCAGCCGAGGATGTGCAGCCGCGCGGCGGGCTGCACAGCAAAGAGGCTCGCGACACGTGGCGCGAGCTGGAGGTCACCGGCCGCGAGCTCGGCCGGGAGGCGTTGCAGGGGCTCCGCGTGGCGGGCCGCCTGTCGAAGGAGACGCTGAAGGAAGCCGGTGGCAACCTTCAGCATGAACTGCGCGTGCTGCGCAGCAAGCTGCAGCACGAGTGGCAGCAGGAGCAGCGCTCTCGCGGTGAGCGGGATCCGCGCGATAGCAAATAGTCTTGGACGTTGGCCTCCACGAAAGCAAACCCTTGCGCTATAAGGATTTGCATCTTGGAGGTCGTCCATTCTTATGGTATGCTAGGAGTCGTATGAACGAAAGAGAAATGGCAGCCAGAGGAGGTGCATCGATGGGAGAGGAAACGAAAAATAACCGCAGCCGGAATACAGCGCTTTTGCTGATTGGAGCCGGTGTTTTTTTGCTTCTGGAACGTACCATAGGCTTTTTTCCCGTTATCGCCGTAATCCTTATTTTGCTGGGCATTCATCGCGTTCGTTCACGCAAAGAGAACAAGGGTTATGTGCTGATGGGGATTGGTGCCGTCATTTTATTCGGTGATCATCTCACCATTGTCATTTCGGTAGTGTTGATTTCATTAGGTTTGTTTTTCATTCGATCCAAGCAAGTTCATAAAGATGATACCTATACCCAAAAGCAAAAGATTGTCGATAGCGTTCGCCTAGGCCGTGAGCCATGGATTCAACGGAATACCTCGACTTGGTACTTGGTGGGAGAAACGTACATGGATCTTTCCATGGCGATTCTAGAACAAAAAGAAACGACAGTTATCCTACAGGGTGTTGTAGGAGATATTGATATAAAGGTGCCTGATGATATCGGCGTTTCCGTAACGGCTTCCGTCATGCTAGGCCAGCTTCAAATCGCAGAAGAAAAAGAGGCAGGTGTGATGAATAAGGTAGTTTGGCAATCGCAGAATTATGGGCATTGCGACCATCGGGTGAAACTCGTACTCTCTTTTATCGTAGGAGATATCAAGGTCAAAGTATTGTAACTTTCATAAATAGTAGAGCGTTTTGTTTCACATATACATGGCTATATTTTTGGATAAACGAGACCGTCTTTAGAGGACAGTGTAGCCGTTTATTTCAAGGGGGTTCTTCACCAAGTGGACGGCTACAAACGACGATTAACAAACATGATCTGGCGCAGCATGGGAGAAGCCATCCTTTTTAGCTTCGCCGTTTTCGGAGCTATGCTGTATTTTCTGAATTCAAGTCATTTGATTGAGCCCTTTACCAGTTGGCAGCAGGGAGTCAAGTTCTCGTTCATGGCTTTGTTGATTCTGGGTGTAATTGGGGCAGTATTCGGTTACTGGAACAGTTCTAAGGTGACACGTAGACTTGAGCCCATGATGGAGACGATGATTTTATTAGAAAAAGGGACATTTGCCCGAGAAGGCTTTCAAAACGGGGATGACGATGAGATTGGACGCTTAGGCGAACAACTCACCCGTATTATGAAGCGATGGGAAGAGCAAGTGACCTCCCTTCAACGACTGTCGAATAGTAATGCTGAGCTTACCGAGAAAGCCAAGCTTTCGGCGGTTATTGAAGAGCGTCAACGCTTGGCGCGCGAACTGCATGATGCGGTAAGTCAACAATTGTTTGCTATTTCCATGACAGCTACGGCTGTTGGAAGGACGCTGGATAAAGATTTTGAGAAAGCGAAGCGGCAGATTCATCTGATTGAAGAGATGGCTTCCGTCGCTCAATCGGAAATGAGAGCATTGTTGCTGCATCTGAGGCCGATTCATCTTGAGGGGAAACGACTGTCGGAGGGACTCGTGGAGCTCTTGAAGGAGCTAGCGGCCAAGGTTCCTATGGCGATCAGTTGGGATATGGATGAGGAAATCCGTTTGAATAAAGGGATCGAAGATCATTTATTCCGAATCGTGCAAGAGGCGCTTTCGAATGCCCTGCGTCACTCTAAGGCGAATAAATTGGAAGTGAAGTTGCTGCATCGTTCAGACGGCATCCGCTTGGTGATCCGCGATGACGGTGTTGGTTTTGAGCTGGATGCGAAGAAGCTGACTTCTTACGGCATCGTGTCCATGAAGGAACGCGTGAACGAAATCGGCGGTTCAGTGGACATTATTACAGCGCCAGATCGAGGAACGCGTATCGAGATTCGAGTGCCAATTTTAGCAACCGATCCTCAATTGATCGAGAATTAGCATCGTACATAGAGAGGAAGAAACGAATGGACGACACGTTAATTAAAGTACTACTAGTCGATGATCATGAAATGGTTAGAATTGGACTTGCTGCTGTTCTAGGGACCGAAGATGGAATTGAAGTCGTTGGCGAAGCGAGCAATGGGCACGATGGCATTCGTTTAGCCCAGGAATATCGTCCTGATGTGGTGCTGATGGATCTTGTTATGGAAGGTATGGACGGCATTGAAACGACAAGGAAATTATTGCAGTTATACCCTGATTGTAAGGTCATTGTATTGACTAGCTTCTTAGATGATGAGAAAATGTATCCAGTTATTGAAGCTGGTGCTTTCAGCTATTTGTTGAAAACCTCCCGTGCCTCCGAAATCGCGCAAGCGATTAGAGCCGCGGCCAAAGGTCAATCCATTCTGGAGTCGCAGGTGGCTTCGAAAATCATGAATCGCTTCCGTCAACCGAAGCCGGTTGCTGAGCCACATGAAGATCTAACGGACCGCGAGATGGAAGTACTTCGCTTGATTGCGAAGGGCAAATCGAATCAAGAGTTAGCTGATGATTTATTCATCGGCGTGAAGACGGTGAAATTCCACGTCACCAACGTTCTATCCAAGCTTGGCGTAGAAGATCGCACGCAAGCGGCGATTTATGCTTTTAAGCACGGACTGGCGGAATAAGGCAAGGGAGCGATAAATTTGAATGTAGTCAAACAGATTTGGAGCTGGTTTGGTTCCATTGCGATATCCTTTGTTTTAGTCGTTTTTCTAGGTGTTTTTGTATTTCAATCTACCAGAGTTAGCGGCCATTCAATGGATCCGACATTACATGATAGTCAGCGCGTGTATGTTTCGAAGTTGTCGCATACCTTTCACTACGAGCCTAATTATGAAGACATCGTCATTATCGACTCTAGGGTTGAGATGAAGCGCACTTTTAAAAATGATTTGTTGGACAGCCCATTGCTCAGCTTATTTGTTCGAGGCGATGATAAGCATGTATGGATCAAGCGTGTGATTGGTAAGCCAGGGGATCAGCTTGAGCTTAAGGATAATCAGATGTACCGCAATGGTGAGCTGCTGAATGAGTCTTACATCAATGAGGAAATGAGAGCGAACGGGAACAAAAAGTGGACCGTCCCAGCTGATCATATCTTCGTGATGGGGGATAACCGGAACAACAGCATGGATAGTCGTGTTATTGGCTATATTCCTATTGACCATGTGCTAGGTAAAAAGCTATTTTAAATGGAAAAGGCTGTATCACCCGTAGAGGATTCTACTTGGGGATATAGCCTTTTGTGTTGTAGTTTGCCAGAATCGGCTTGATTGGTCCCTTTAGATGTAAAATATACAGTTAAATTTGCTGGAAGTAGCTTGAATCGGTAAATAAATGGAAAATGTACAGCTAATTATTCGCTTTTGAGCTCAATGGGGTGGAAATGGGAGCAATAGCTGGAGTTTTTCCAGTTAAATGCGAATAAGGGATCAAAACTGTGAAAATAGCTACATGTTTTCCAGTTAATGTTGAATGGAGCAGCTCTCAGAGGTGGTAGTGATGTTTGTGTAGGTGGCAGAGCAGCTCCCCGAGGGGAGGGCCGTTTGTGTGTGGCGCTGCTCCTCTAGGGTGGAGAGCTGTTTGTTGGATTCAGCGTAGCTGATCCTATCGCAGCAGGGCTGCTACCATGCCTCGGAGTACTCCCCCGCTCATATCTTCGCATCCAGCAATATCCCTCTCATCGGAACGGGCAAATACGCCTCAAGCCGCGATTGATATTGGCCATATGGCTTAAGCGGTGATGTAGAGAGTTGAAACAACGAGACGGAAGGCAGTTGCTGTAGATGATCAATATTATGGACTAACGAGCTTGCGAAGTTGGTGAGATCTAGCAAGTTTTTGCGATTAATGCCATTAGGTTGATTAAGTTGCTTCTCTAGGACTTCAGGTTGCAAGGTTAATTTGCCGTTATCGCTTTTGGTGATGCCAAGATCATGCAGTGTGCTGGGCTTTGCTGCCCCTTCGAGACCTTGAAGGAGTCTGTGACTCACGTAGTCAGGTGAATCCCCTAGCTGATCTTGCAACTCATTGTATGTATGAATAAACGATTGAAGGTTCTGGGTGATGTCGGTTTGGGACTCTTTAGTCAGGGTGAACGCAGTCGTGTTAACGAGTGTCTGAGCGGATTGTTTGACGTTGTTCGTAGATTGAACTAAGCCAGCTACGTCTTTGGCCGCGGTCTGTGCAAACTGCTTGTAGGCGAGTTGCTCATAGGGTAAATCCAACATTCGCCGTATGGTATTCGTTTTGCCTCCGCTGACCGCACTTACAGCGCTAACACGGTAATAGTCTTTATGAGTTTGATACCTGTTCACCGCCATGACGGATGGGTAAGCATTGATCATTACGATCACCTCATTTCATATACGTTAAGTATATCACTCCAGTAGACTGGGGTAAATTGGTAGTAGTGGGGTCAATTACGGGATTACCTACATAAGATAGCATTATTGCTTCTTGTGGAGGCGGTGCCATGTGATACGCAAACGGTTGGCTACCATTGATGACCCTGCTATATATCGATTAGTTGTTGAACAATTAGTTCCTTTTTCTAGAATGTATGATTCAGGTAATTCTGTTACTTACTCGGAGATACGAAAGCGACTGAATGCGAATAAAACGTTCGTCATCGCCAAAGGGTACAAACGGCCTTATGGCTTTATCTCGGTCATTCGCAAATCGAGTAAGCTCTTCATAGATATGCTGGCTGTTGATCCGCGTGAGCAGGGTAAAGGCATTGGACATACACTTATGAAGGCTGCAGAAGACTACGGGCTTAGTGAACGTTGCCAAACGGTGGAGCTATTTGTTGATGACAGCAACCCGAAGGCGATACGATTTTATAGTAAAAGAGGGTATGAAATTGATTCTTATGTACCTGAGCTAAGCTGCTATCGGATGAATAAAAAATTGAAACGTTGAGAACGGGGCTGTAGATGAGGATGAGCAAAGCATCCACAGCCTTGATATGCGTTATTCACTAAACATGGCGGCAATATAGTCAATTTGAATATCTACTGGACCCGTTGGTCTATCTGGTGAGGCTTGTAATGGCCCTCCAAAACGGATGAGACCGAAGGAAGACAACCCATCTTCTGGAGCTGTTTGAGCAGGCGCATCTGGTTGAGCTTGCTTCTTTTTTCCCTTCTTCGCAGGTGTTGGTTTGGTGCTTTTGGAAGAGGACTTGATGCTTGGTTTTTGATTGTCATTGAGGATGAGTTTGTTTTTCTCCACGCGACTGACGATTCCATATATCTCTGACCCATTCGTTAAGTAGACAAGAACGGGCTTTCCTACAAGGTTTTTGCAGCTTTTTTCGGTGATGGGATGAAAGGGTTGCATGACTGAGGGCACCTCCGTATTCGTATGTACTGTTAGCCTATGCCGTACTGAAAGTAACGGTATAGACGAATGTCTAGTTTCTCATAAGAAAATGTTATGAGTTAAAATGTGTATATAAGTTGAATAGCTTGACAATTTTAGGTATGCTAAGCATATTAACTAATCCTAATAGAGAAAGAATGATGCATAGATGAGTGGAGCTGTGTTTTATATTTTCGGAGCAACGGGTGATTTAGCGAAAAGAAAACTGTTTCCAGCCTTTTACAGCCTTTATCGGGAAGGCAAGCTGGGAGATAACTTTGCTGTAGTTGGTCTGGCTCGCAGACCGCGTACGAATGAGCAATTCCGTGAAGACGTGAAAAATTCGATTCAAGATTTTGCTCGTTACAAAAATACGGATGAGGCAGAATGGGAGAAATTCGCCCAAAGATTCGAGTACATGTCACTCGATATTAACAATGTTGCAGGTTTCCATGAACTGAATACATTGACAGCGAAATTGGATGAAAAGTATCAAACGGGCGGTAACCGTCTGTTCTATTTGGCTCTTGCGCCTGAGTTGTTCGGCAATGTCTCGTACAATTTAAGTGAAGGGGGCTTGCTCCAAACAGAAGGTTGGCATCGCCTAGTTATCGAGAAACCATTCGGCTACGATTTGCCGTCTGCGGAGCGTTTGAATGGACAACTTCGTCAAGTATTCGAAGAGAAAGATATTTACCGTATCGATCATTACCTAGGTAAAGAAATGGTCCAAAACATCGAGTTCGTTCGCTTTGCGAATGCGTTCTTCGAGCCGCTTTGGAATAATAAATACATAGCGAACATCCAGATCACGTTGAGTGAGACTGTTGGTGTAGAAGAGCGCGGTGGCTATTATGACCACTCGGGAGCTCTTCGCGATATGGGCCAAAATCACATGCTGCAAATGCTGATGATGATGGCGATGGAACCGCCTAGCCGTCTACATCCGGAGGATATCCGTGATGAGAAGGTGAAGGTACTCCGTTCACTTCGTCTGTTCGAAGACGGTAAAGATGTACGTTCGAACGTGATTCGTGGGCAATATGCCAGCGGTTCTGCCAAAGGCAAAGCACTCCCTGCCTACCGTGAAGAGGATTCTGTGAATCCGCAATCGACGACAGAAACGTATTTTGCAGCACGTGTTCACGTGGATAATTTCCGCTGGGCGGGTGTGCCATTCTATATCCGTACTGGAAAACGACTACCGGTCAAAACGACAGAGGTCGTTGTAGAATTCAAGAACATACCAAACAATGTTTATTTGGCTAAAAAGCATGAGCTTGAGCCGAATCTCCTCGTATTCCGAGTGAATCCGATGGAAGGCATCTATTTGAAAATGAACGCGAAACAACCTGGTTCAGAAGGCGTGATCGTACCGGTTGCGATGGACTTCTGCCAAAGCTGTCAAATCGGCATCAATACGCCAGAAGCTTACGAGCGCTTGCTGTATGATGCAACTCGCGGAGATTCCACTTACTTTACACGTTGGGATGAAGTAGCGCTGGCATGGTCTTATGTGGATCGGATTGCGGCTGCATGGGGCGAACAGACAGATGACCTCAAACACTATCCTGCTGGATCATGGGGTCCTGAAGAAGCAGCGAAGCTCTTGAGTGACGATGGATTCAAGTGGTGGCCGATAAATGGTCAGAATGAAGGGGAAGTCGACTGGGAAGCTGTTCAGAAAACAACCGTATTGGCTTAGCATAGGGTGTTTATCCAACAGGCGAATTCGCCTGTTGGTTTTTTGCGTGCGGGTACAAGCGGAGCAAGAAATCACGCCATGTTGTCGAGTCTGGACGATGTATCGGACACAATTTGTGGTATACTAGTGCATATGGCCATTTTTTTATTTTATACACTTGAGGTGCATCGATGTCACGAAGAGCGTTTGTGCGATGGCTGCTTGCCATTGGGGCTGTTTTAGTAGGATTAAGTGCTTGGTTTAGTCTGTTGGTTAAGAAAAAATTCATTCCCGAGGAACAGGCTGTTGCCGCACCCTTGGCTAGCTCCGAGCCTCCTCAACAAGCTACGCCAGCGCCTTCGGAGGAACCTCTGCCTCTTGGCCCACTGATGTCTTTTTTTATCTTAAGTGATCTTCATGTTACATCGGGCGATTCGCTTCCCAATAAAAAGCTTAGGCTTGCGTTAGATGATGTCACGCAATTCGATGGTCCTGTCGATGCGATTATGCTGACTGGTGATTTGACGGATACAGGAACTGATGTTGACTATAAAGCATTGCGTGCCATATTGAATAATTATAAGCTTCCGCCTATTCATGGGAATATGGGGAATCATGATTATTATACGATTTGGATTAATAAAGCGAATAGTTGGGATCAGGATAAAGTGCCGAATGGCAAGAGTGATGCGGTTAGTAGAGAGCAGTTCATGAAGTTCATGGGCTATACTTCTATTTATAATGATTTTACGACGAACGGACACTCTATCCTATTGCTGTCACAAGAAGCTTACGTGCAAGAGAAACCTGAAGTGGGTGAAGGTGCTTGGTACTCCGATGAACAACTCGCTTGGTTCAAAGGAAGACTGGGCAATTTATATAAACCAGGAAGACCTCTATTCGTGATGACGCATCAACCTTTGCCGCCTGTTGGCACAGATGGGGCTACTCACCAGCTCATTCGGGCCATTCAGTTCCGCGAAACGTTGAAGCCTTACAAGAATGTATTCGTCTTCTGTGGTCATCGTCATCAGGATTTTCAGAATGGGACACCGCACTATATTCAGGAAACGTTCCATTATTTTCATAATGCCTCTGTAGGAAGAACGCTGAATCGGGCGTACCAGCAAACTGCACAGGATAAAGCACAGGGCATTTATGTGCAAGTATTTGCAGATAAAGTGGTTGTGCGCGGCAGGGAATTCAGCAATCGCACGTTCATCGAAGAAGCGAACTGGACAGTCCCATTGGAGAAAGCACATGCTTGATTCTGAAGTAGTCATAGGTATAAGTACGTGAACTACCTCTAAAAGAAGAAGGGAATAAACGAACACATGAAAACGCAACTCACTAAACTTCTCGAAACGGAAGTCGCTAAACGACGGACGTTCGCGATTATTTCTCACCCGGATGCGGGGAAAACAACATTAACAGAGAAACTGCTTCTGTTCGGGGGCGCAATTCGCTTAGCCGGAACAGTTAAAGGTCGTAAAGCTAGTAAGCATGCTACATCAGACTGGATGGAAATTGAAAAACAACGGGGGATCTCCGTAACGTCAAGCGTTATGCAGTTCGACTATGAAGGTCACCGTGTCAATATTCTAGATACACCAGGTCACCAAGACTTCAGTGAGGACACCTACCGTACGTTGACAGCCGCGGATAGCGCCGTGATGTTGATCGACGTGGCCAAAGGGGTCGAGACCCAGACCAAAAAGCTTTTCCAAGTATGCCGGATGCGTGGAATTCCCATTTTCACATTTATTAATAAACTGGACCGTGAGGGTCGTGATCCATTCGAGTTGTTAGAAGAGCTTGAAGAAGTGCTTGGTATTCGTTCTTATCCGATGAACTGGCCGATTGGGTCAGGGAAGCAGTTCTGTGGGGTTTACGACCGCGGGAAATCGCAGCTAGAGCTATACCAAGGGGACGATCACAAGGATATTGAAGTCCGCAAGGTAGAAGGCGTAGAAGATCCGTTAGTGAAGCAAATCGCAGGTGAGTTCCTGCACAAACAATTGTGCGGAGATATCGAGCTGTTGGATGTTGCTGGTGACCCTTTTGATATGGAAAAAGTGATGAAGGGTGAACTTACGCCTGTTTTCTTCGGGAGTGCAGTGAACAACTTCGGTGTTCAAACGTTCCTTGAGAACTTCCTTCAATTAGCGCCACAACCCGAGCCGCGCACTAGCACTGCTGGTGTGATCGAGCCAACGAGAGAGAAATTCTCTGGTTATGTGTTCAAAATTCAAGCGAATATGAACCCCGCTCACCGTGACCGCGTAGCTTTCTTGCGTATCGTCTCCGGAAAGTTTGAGCGAGGCATGTCCGTGAAGCATGTAAGGCTTGGTAAGGATATCAAGCTGGCACAGCCCCAGCAGTTCCTTGCACAAGATCGTGATATCGTGGAAGAGGCGTTCCCAGGGGATATCATTGGTCTATTCGATCCAGGTATTTTCCGAATTGGTGATTCCTTGAGCGAAGGAGAAGAGGTAATTTTCGATGAATTGCCAACGTTCTCACCAGAGCTATTCAGCAAGGTATCGATCAAAAATGCTTTGAAACAAAAGCAGTTCCTGAAAGGGATCGATCAGTTGACGGAAGAAGGGATGATTCAAGTCTTCACGACGATTGGTTTCGAAGATATGATTCTTGGCGTCGTAGGCCAACTTCAATTCGAAGTACTGGAGCATCGGATGAAATCGGAGTATGGCGTTGATATTCTTTTGCAGCGTCAGAATTATCAATTCGCTCGTTGGATTGTGGATGAGAAAATCGACCCGGCTAAATTCCGGATCAACTCGCAGTTAGTGAAAGATAAAAAAGGGAATTATGTTGGCTTATTTGAAAGTGAATACGCGCTTCGTTCTTCCATTGATAAAAATCCAAGTGCACAGTTCTTAACGAGTGCGCCTTAATAGCTAGATATGATAAAGAGGCTCTCCTGATGGATTTCAGGGGCAGCCTCTTCTTGTATTTTTGTCGCCAATGCTTCGTCGCATACATACACTAGGATGGGTGAATTCGAAGCTGGAGGCTAGATATGAAGAAAATGAGGAAGATACGTTCAAAGAAACCGCTACCCTTGAGTAAGGCAAGATATGTCAGTAGTAAAATTGGCAAAACGAAGGCTGTCGAGTCTGTCGAATCACTTCGCAAGTATGTGCCAAGCACCAAACGCATGAATTCAGTAACCCTACAAGAAATGCTCGAACAATATAAAATGGTCTACGTAAAACCCAATATAGGTATGTTCGGGAACGGTGTCATTCGTATCGAGCTAGCAGGGGAAGAGGCAGAAAAGCCATATTCTTACCAATCTGGTGTCATCATAAAAAGGTTCAAAACCTTCGCTGACATGTACGTCTCACTCCTAAAGGTGACAAGGAAACGGCGTTATTTAGTACAAAAAGGGATTCATTTGTTGACCTACAAGGGGAACCGCTTTGATCTCCGTGTCATGGTGCAGCAAACGCCTGCTCGCAAATGGGAGACAACGGGAGTTATCGGCCGCGTAGCACATCCGTCAAAGATTGTTACCAACTTTCATAATGGGGGCACGTTGAAGTCGGTGGATACCTTGTTAAAGAAGTATTTGCCTCGTGCGGAGAGAACTGGGTATGTGAACCGGCTGCAAACCATGGGCGTTCAGGTGGCTAAGGCGATTAATACTCGGTATAGAGGGGTAAAAGAGATAGGCGTGGATGTCGCCTTAGATAAAGATCTGCAGCCATGGATTCTTGAAGTGAATACAAGTCCGGATCCTTATATTTTTCGTCGATTAAGTGATAAACGTATTTTTGCTAAAATCAGAAGATACGCCAAAGCATACGGCCGGTTATGAAATCATAACCGGTCTGTTGTCATTCATATGAAAGGTTTGTTCAATGTCATAGGCAGAAATCGGGGGGCTAAGCAAGAAACCTTGAATCGTCGTGCAGGTTGTTTCTTTAAGAATATCTAGTTGCCCGATGTCTTCAACCCCTTCGGCGACAACTTGGATATTAAGGGCATGACCGAGGTGGATGATGGCGTTCGTAATCGCCAAATCATTGGAATTATTTTGAATGTTTTTGACGAAGGAACGGTCGATTTTGAGGCAATGTATTGGAAACTCCTTCAAGTAATTGAGGGACGAATAGCCAATCCCAAAATCATCGATGGAGATGGAAATCCCTTTGGAACAAAGCTTATCAAGGACGGCGATCGTTTTCTCCATATTTTGCATAATCGAGCTTTCGGTAATTTCGAACTCCAAATAAGAGGGGTTAATGCCGGTTTGCCCAATGATGTGAATGGCTTTATCCGCAAAGTTCTCATCTTGAAACTGGCATGGAGAAATGTTGACGGCAACTTGATAATCTAGCTTATTTTCAGCGAGCCATCGTGCTTTCTGTAGACAGGCCTCCCGTAATACCCATTCCCCAAGTGGCAAAATGAGGCCGGATTCCTCAGCAAGCGGGATGAAATCGGCAGGCGCAATCATGCCGTGTAAGGGATGATTCCAACGCACCAGGGCTTCGAGGCAACTAATTTGACCGGTAGATAACTCGAGCCGAGGTTGATAAAATAGCAAAAGCTGATTCTCAGTAATCGCTTTGCGCAGGTCGGTTTCCATTTGAATCTGATTAGCGAACCGTTGTTGTGTTGGTAAGGGGTGAAAGGTAATGAGTTTGTTCTTGCCTGTTTGTTTGGCCAGGAGGAGTGCTTGCTCAGCTTGCTGGAAAGCCTGTGGTACATTCTCACGTGTTATCGTAAGGTCGCTCAGACCGAAGCTTGCACGAAGAAAGCAGTCCTGACCCCGGTAAGTAAAAGGGGTATCAAATATTTGTCCAACACGATGCAGCACAGATTGAAGTTGTTCTTGCGTATTTGCTCGAAGAAGAAGTGTATATTCATCATCGCCAGACCGAACAACAAGATCGATGTAATCGAGTAATTTCAATCTGCGGTTTAATTCATGGAGTAGATGATCTCCGCATGCGTATCCTAGGGAGAAATTTACTTGCCGAAAACGATCAATATCGAAAACAAGACATGCACGGATGGGAGCGGATGAGGTATCATCATGTTTCCGAACAGCATGTTCTAACTGGGCGAGGAGCTGCCCGCGAGAGTGAAGTCGAGTGATCTGTGATGGGTTCTTGAGAGCTTCGATTGTTGTTGACGTTATGAATCGAAGATGGCGCCAGATTGCTTTCATTTGCTATCACTCATTCCCATCTCATAGTTGTCCCAATATCCTTTATAATAAAGGTCTGAGAGGAGATTAACAATATTAAGAGTTTGCTTTTATGACAAAAAATGGCGTTTTTTTTCAGGTTTCTTAATGAAAAATTAATGTATATGTCGAATATTGGCGAAAACGAAATAAAGAGCATAATTCTGAATTTATATTGACAGAAGCAGCCCTTGAATGAGAAAATGTACGCGTGTACATTATACGTGAAATTGGGTGGAAAGGAGCCAAACAACATGGTGACGAGAAAAGAGGTTGCCGAGCTTGCTAAGGTATCTGAGGCGACTGTATCTCGTGTATTCAATGGACTTGGTCCGATGAAGCCTGCAACGAAAGAAAGAGTTCTCGAAGCGGCGAAGGTACTTGGTTATCATCCGAATGCGATTGCGCAAAGCTTTGCTCGAAGAAGAAGCGGGAATTTGGGGGTCGTGCTTCCTTATATGCCGAAGGTGCATTTGTTTTCCGCGTATTATTTTGCAGAGATTCTAAGCGGGATTGGGGAGCAGGTGAGGGAACAAGGTTATGACTTGTTGTTGTCCCTCCTAACACCAGATGACGAATTGGACTATGGCCGGTTATACCGATCGCAAAAGGTAGATGCCTGTGTCATTCTCGGGGCGAGAGATACCGAATCACAGCGAAGTTCTTTACTGCAATTGCAGGAACAGGGACTGCCATTCTGCTTGGTCAATCAACGATTCGAGGGATTGTCCTTCCTAGAAGTTGATGCGGATCATGTGGAGGGGAGCTATCAGGCAGTACGCCATTTGCTGGATGAAGGCTATCGGAAGATTGCCTTTCTCAACGGTTCTCCACAGTATACGAATTCCTTGGATAGACTTCAGGGGTACCAAAAGGCGATGTTAGAAGCTGGCTTAACGATAGATCCTTCTATGCAATTTGAGGGGAACTACAGCCGTACTAGCGGGTATGAGATTGCCGCAAAGGTGTGGGAGATTCGGGATCAAGTTGAGGCGGTATTTGCGGCTAATGATCGAATGGCTATTGGACTCATGCAAGGACTTCGTGAACGGGGATGGATAGCTGGACGCGATTATGCGGTCATCGGGTGCGATGACTCGGATGCAGCGAAGCTAAGTGATCCACCTCTCAGCTCTATTAAAGTGCCCTTCTTTGAAATGGGCAAACAGGCAGCCCGTGCTGTTCTAGCTAGCGTTGGGCAGGGAAGCAGTGAATCTGGGCTGCAAGTTAAGCTGCCGACGGAAGTGAAGATTAGGCAGTCGTCGAAGTTGGGGGCATTGAGAGCGGGTAGCTGAGGGTAGCGGGATTGGTGCTGAGTAATGAGTGATGAGTGATGAGTGATAAGTAATGAGTAATGAGTAATGAGTGATGAGAGCTCAGAGCTGGTGAAAGTGCTAAATGATGAGTAATGAGTAGCGAGTTATGAGAGCCCAGAGCTGGGATGCAGAGTGTGAAGTGAGAGTAGCTAGGGTGTTTGAATAAATAACTGGATTTCCTGTAGGTAATTTTGTTGGAATTGGCTTGTTTGGAGGTTTAGATGGATTTTCTACAGTTAATTTCGTGGTTTTGCTTAAAGAGAGGCAGGAAGCGGATTATTAACTGTATGTTTTCAGGCTGTCGAGAAAGTGCCCTTTTTCAAGTTTGAATTAATTAACGTCACTTTTAGACTCGAACGTTGTCTCTCAGATTGTTTTAAATCGATTTTTCTTTTAAGAGGAGAGATCCACCACATAAAAATCAAACTGTCGAAAACACCGCGAGACTTTCTCGACAGCCTGATGTTTTCCAGTTAGATTGAAAAATCAGTTGGATATGGCAGAAATAGATGTATGTTTTCCAGTTATTTGGTGGCTGATGGGGAGCGCTGAGTTGGTGTGGCGCGCAGAGTGTAGGGTGAAGAGTAAAGAGTAAAGAGTGTATGGTGAAGAGTGAAGAGTGGAAGCGAGTGCCAGTGACTGGAGTAAACAGACTTGGGGAGGCGTGTATACGATGAAAAAAACATTCAATATCGGTATGATAGGCTATAAATTTATGGGAAAAGCACATAGTCATGCCTATAAAGATTTACCTATGTTCTTTCCACAAACGGCGATTCCAAAGATGAAACTCATCTGTGGTCGCGACGAGAGCGGTGTTCGTCAGGCAACCGAGCAATTCGGCTGGGATGGGTATGTAACGGATTGGCGCGAGCTGGTTACGCATCCGGATATCGACGTCGTCGATATCAATGCGCCGAGTGATGCGCACAAGGAGATTGCATTGGCGGCGGCGAAGGCCGGCAAGCATCTGTTCTGCGAGAAGCCGCTCGCGCTAACCCTTGCGGATGCAAGGGAGATGCTGGAAGCGGCCGAGGAAGCTGGCGTGAAGCACATGGTGGGCTTCAACTATCGTTTTGCTCCGGCGGTACTGCTGGCGAAGAAGCTCGTGGAGAGCGGCCGCCTCGGCCAAATCTACCACTTCCGTGCTTGGTTCTTGCAAGATTGGATCGTCGATCCGACGTTCCCGTTGGTCTGGCGTTTGCAGAAGGAGATTGCGGGATCAGGATCGCATGGCGATCTGGGCGCGCATCTTATCGATCTAGCGCACTTCCTCGTTGGCGAGATGACCGAAGTGATCGGGATGAGTGAAACATTCGTGAAGGAGCGTCCGCTTCCGACATCGATGACGGGGCTTAGTGCCAAAGGCAGCAAAGATGCACCGCATGGTCCTGTTACGGTTGATGATGCGACATTATTCATGGCTCGCTTCGCGAATGGCGCTTTGGGCAGCTTCGAGGCAACGAGATTTGCTCCCGGGCACCGGTGTACGAACTCTTTTGAAATTAACGGCAGTAAAGGCAGCGTGAAATTCGATTTCGAGCGATTGAATGAGTTGCAGGTGTATTTTACAAGTGATGATGAGGATGTTCAGGGCTTCAGACGTGTGCTTGCAACAGATGCCTCACATGCCTATATGGATGCTTGGTGGCCAGCTGGACATACGATCGGGTATGAGCATACGTTCGTACATGAAGTTGTGGAGCTGATGACAGCGCTTTCTGAAGATCGGCAGCCAGTTCCGAATTTTGTGGATGGCGTGAAGTGTCAAGAGGTACTGGAAGCCGTAGATCAATCGATCGAACAGCGTCGCTGGGTTCGTATAAGTGAAGTATAGAAGGGTCATGGAGAGAGGAGTCGGAATGGCATGAGTCAGAAACAAGCATTGATTGTATGGGGTGGCTGGGATGGTCATCAACCCGAGGAGGTTGCGGGGATTTTTGCAGGATTACTGCGTGAAGAGGGCTATGGGGTAGAGGTTTCAGACACGTTGGAGAGCTTCAGGGATGAGGAACGTTTGGCGAGTATAGATCTGATCGTTCCCGTATGGACCATGGGGAAAATTGAAAAAGAGCAGCTGACACCTCTCATTCATGCGGTGAAAGTTGGCGGAACAGGGATTGCAGGCTGTCATGGCGGGATGGGGGACTCTTTCCGTAATGAAGTAGAGTATCAGTACATGGTAGGTGGCCAATGGGTGGCGCATCCAGGAAATGATGGTGTTACCTATACGGTTCGTATGAAAGACAGCGAGCAGCCACTGACCACGGGCATCGGTGACTTTGTCGTCGTTTCAGAAAAATACTATATGCATGTGGACCCTGCGATCAAGCTGCATGCAGTTACTGACTTCGATGATGTGGAGATGCCGGTCGTATGGACCAAAACTTATGGTGCAGGCAAAGTCTATTATAATTCGCTTGGCCATCAGGCTAACATTGTACGTATGCCAGAAACATTAGAATTAATGCGACGCGGATTGCTTTGGGCAACACGCTAACTATAGGGGGACATGAAGCGATGAGCAAGATGAAGGTTGGTATCATTGGGTGTGGAAATATAAGCGCGGCTTATATGAAAAATATTCCTAACTACGCTCACTTGGAATTGCTTGCCTGTGCGGACATTGATGTGAGTAAAGCTGAAGCACGTGCCGAAGAGTTCGGAATTACTCATGCGTACACAGTAGAACAATTATTAGCTGATCCACAAGTGGATATCGTGATTAATTTGACGATTCCGGCTGTACATGCGGCAGTCTGTATTCAAATTCTAGAAGCAGGTAAACATGCTTATGTCGAAAAGCCGCTCGCTGTAACGCGGGAGGAAGGGCTGCAAATTTTGGAGGTTGCTAAGCGTAAAGGACTTCTGATTGGCAGTGCACCAGATACATTCCTGGGAGGCGGTATCCAAACCTGTGTGAAATTGATTCAGGATGGATGGATTGGTACACCGATTGCCGCTACGGCTTTCATGATGGGCAAAGGCCATGAGCATTGGCACCCAGATCCTGAGTTTTACTATGCCAAAGGTGGCGGCCCTATGTTCGACATGGGTCCCTACTACTTAACAGCTCTCGTGGCATTGCTCGGGCCCATTCGTCGTGTAACGGGTTCAACGGGTGTGAGTTTCCCAGAGCGTACAATTTCGAGTGAGAAGAAACGCGGACAGAAAATACAAGTAGAAACGCCAACGCATGTGGCGGGGGTATTAGATTTTCACAGTGGAGCGATTGCAACACTTGTGACGAGTTTCGATATCATGGCGGGTACTGGGTTGCCTAATATTGAAATCTATGGAAGTCATGGTTCGTTGCGAGTCCCCGATCCGAATACGTTCGGTGGCCAGGTGCTTATTCGCAAAGGCGGTTCGGAGTATGAGCCCATCCCACTTTCGCATGGCTACAAGGATAATAATCGCGGATTGGGCGTTGCAGCAATGGCGCAATCACTATTAACGAGCGATAACTCAGCGCATCGTGCGAACGGCGAGCTTGCCTATCACGTACTGGAAGCGATGCATGGTTTCCATGATGCGTCTGACTCTGGTCAGCATTATGTAATGAAGAGTAGCTGCGAGAAGCCGGCTGCGATGAATCCGTTGACAGTACTATAAGTAAATGAAATCGTAGCAGCTTGGCAATATCCTCCTCGTTGGTCAGTGACTGATGAGGGGGATTTTTTTTTTGTTGGAGCTAAGGAATGCCGAAGCATCCCCCAGCAAGTTTTAATTATTTTAACAATGTGATGGTCCATGTAGGGAAGAATTTACTGAAGATGCGCCTTAAGGGTTTCGACGAGTGTTTCTTGCGTACTTGCTTCGGAATGCTGCCATATAATTTCAAAAAGAACACCTAGCCCAGGTAAAACCTTCTCTTCCCCGCCAATAGAGTCTTCAATAACTTCTTTGAGTTCTTCTGGTGATTTGTTATTAACCCGCTGGTTGATGGCTTGTCTAAGGGTAATATTCATTCAAGGACCTCGCTTCCATTTCATTCTCGCTATTACTATGTGCAGATTAAGAAGGCTTCATCCTTCCCACTCTTCGCCAATGCAGACAGTGGTTCCATTGTTGTGAAGTGGCTCAGTGGGCTGAGTATGGTATAATAAATGGGATATATTCTTGGAATATGGAGGAACGTGAGCGGTGAGAAAACAATTCGCGGTTATTGGGATGGGGAGATTTGGTTCAGCTGTCGCTAAGACGTTATCACAACTAGGATTCGAGGTTCTTGCCATTGATCAAGACGAAGAGACGGTTCAAGACGTTTCCGCTTATGTGACTCATGCGGTTCAAGCCGATTCTACGGATGAGGAAGCGATGCGGGCGCTAGGCATTCGTAATTTTGACGTTGTGGTTGTGGCCATTGGGGAAGATATTCAAGCAAGTATTCTAACGACACTAATTCTCAAAGAAATGGGTGTAGCTACGACGATCGTAAAAGCTGTGAATGATCTCCATGGTAAGGTTCTTAAAAAAATTGGCGCAGATAAAATCGTCTATCCAGAACGGGATATGGGGCAACGTGTAGCCCATCATATGATTTCATCGAACATTATCGATTACATAGAGCTTTCCGCCGATTACAGTATTGTAGAAATGAGAGCATCGAAAGAGATGATTGGCAAAAGTCTGCGCGAACTTGATGTGCGAGCCAAATATGGCTGCAATGTGATTGCGGTCAAACATAACGAACAGATGATCATTCCTCCGAGTGCGGAAGCGCCAATTAAGCAAGAAGATATTTTGGTCATAGTAGGTAAAAATTCGAGTCTTCAAAACTTTGAAGTCACTTTTGCGGAGTAGGTAAATTCATGACACATGCATACATAGAAATCATGTCTGTTCAAAATACGAGAGTCAAAGACTGGGCTCAGCTCTTGGAGCGGCGCGGCAGAGATAAGCAGGGCAAGTATATCATTGAGGGATACCATTTGATTGAGGAAGCTTTGAAGGCGGGGGCTGAGGTGGAGGCTATTCTTTTTCTAGCGGAAAAAGGGAGCCCTCAGGAGCTTGTCGCCCTCGCAGGTGATCGCGCCGTCGAGTGGGTCGGCGTGAGTGCAGCGGTGTTGGCCAAGTGTTCGGACGCCCAGACGCCGCAGGGTGTAGTGGCTATCGTGACGCGGCCACAGGTTGGCATGGACGAGCTGCTTGCCGGCGAGCACGATCTGGTCGTGGTCCTGGACGGGGTTCAGGACCCGGGCAATCTTGGCACGATCATCCGCAGTGCAGATGCGGTCGGTGCCAAAGCGGTCGTGCTCGGCCGCGGCACGGTCGATCTGTTCAATCCCAAGACGATCCGCTCGACGATGGGATCTATGTACCATCTGCCGATCGTGGAGGCAGATTTGGGTGCGTTGTTGCCGCGCGCGCGTGAGCGCGGCGTGCGGCTCGTGACGACGAGCCTGCAGGCGCAGGGCTCGTGTTACGACACGGACCTGCGGCAGCCGACGTGGCTGATTTTCGGCAACGAGGCCAAGGGCGTGTCGCCGGAAGTTGCTGCGCAGTCCGACGTGCAGGTCATTATTCCGATGCAAGGCAAGGCGGAATCGTTGAACGTCGCGATGGCTGCGACGGTTTTGCTGTTTGAGACGGCTAGGCAGCGGATGGTGTGAGTGAACCCATTTTTGGAACGTGATGTGAGTTGTAATTCACTTTGTCACCGTTTGGAACGTAGATTTGTCACTACTTAGACTAGTCCCGATGTGCACAAAGCCTTGATACATCGGGATTTTTTAATATCTTTATAAGTTGAAATTTTTAATGATCATGCAATAAGATTAAAAAAATCTTTGAAAAATCACCTCGAAATTCTCTGTAATGACTCTTGTCATAATTCGTATCCATTTGGAGGGATTTCTTTGAAAGTGATTGGGGAAAATGTAAGAAGACTCAGGAAAATACATGACCTAAATCAAATTGAATTTGCAAAGTTAATAGGGGTATCACAGGGCAGTTTGAGTGATATAGAATCAGGAAAATGTAATCCTTCTGTAGAAACTGTGGTTTCTATATATTCTACATTTGAGTGTTCACTTGATTGGTTATTAAACACAGAGAGTCAAAAAAAATCAGAAAATAAAATATCAAATTCCGAGCTTAGTTACTTAGAACAAGAGTTAATTAGTGCTTTTAGAGAGTTGGACAGCGAAAATCAAATAGAAGCTTTTGAAATAGTAAAACTTAAAAAGAAGCGCAACATAACCTAATATTATTGATAAGTAAGAAGTGATCCATAAATAATTTTCTAATAATTTACATCCTAATATATAAAATTGTTTATAAATATTAAATATTAGTTTGAATGTGTTGGTATATAACGTTTACCCAAAAGCACTGGTGAACAACAAGCCCGAGGGAATCCCTTGGGCTTGTTTTTGGTATATTTTCGGATAGTAGTTATTTGTATTTGTCTAGTGTAAATACGTGTTAGATAAAAAAATAGAGTATTTGACTGGCAGTGGCGTTAAGCTAACTGGCAGTTTAGTGGAATATAGGTACCGAAACAAGTGAAATTATTGCATAACAAAAGAGGAGTATGGTATGTCACATAATTTGGGACTCAAGATTGAATCTGAAAAGCGTTTTGAAAAATTTGTTGAGCGGGTAAAGAAAACTCAGCTTGTTTGGGGTTTAAAATCGGCAGAAGGATGGTCTGTATCACCTTCAAACGATTTTGAAGATGCAACTGTAATGCCTTTCTGGTCGGAAAGTGCCTATGCAAAACAATGTGCTCGTGAAGAGTGGGCACATTACGCTTCCGAATCGATACCACTTGATGAGTTTGTCAATGCTTGGATTCCTGGGCTTGATGATGATAATTTATTAATTGGCACAGACTGGAACGTTCATCTTTTAGGTAAAGAAATTGAACCGTTAGAATTGTTGGCAAAATTGCTTGAAAAGTAACGCATCGTTAAGCTAACTGGGAACGTTTGTTCAATAAACACACCAATGGGAGGCTGCCGGCATAATCGGCAGCCTCCATTACGTTAACGGGCAGGATAATGGAACAAATTGTTTGTATTACTGGGTCGAAGGCGGAAGAACCGGCTGAAGGGAGGATCTCGTCTACCGCCTCGTGTCCGAGACCCCGAAGGCGAAGATTATTTTAATCCTTTGAATACACCCAAGTCGGATTTTGTTTAGTGTTGTCTTTCCGTTTTGACGGAAAAATGGCTTACCTTGATTGGCATGACGAATTAATGACTAAGGCCCAAAACAGAAACAACTTCCTCGTCTTTCGAGGAAGTTGTTTCTGTTTCTATGCCTAATTATACAAATAGATTACCATCTATTTAGATTAAACTACGCATTTACTGTTTCAGGCCTTTTTATTTGTAGTGGAGGAGGAACAAGCCAACCTTTTTCTTTACTCATCTCCAGTATTTTAAGGCCTAATGCTGTTTTAGTTATATGGTATTTTGCAAATAAAGCGCCAATATCAACTCTAATGGATTGGCCCATAGCTTGACTGCAGGCAACCAATCCCAATGAAACGTCAGCAGCAATTTTGGCTGCAATCTCGGGATCAGCGAATCTTGCACCGACTGGGATATCCTCGAGTTTAACTGCCGGTCTTTCAGGCATTGTTGGAACTGTGGCAATTCCGTTATCAATAAGTATTTTATCTAATTCTTTTATTTCAAGATTTGCTTGATCAATGAGACCGTCGAGTATCTTTTTAAGATCTTTGTCTCCTGAGTGATTTAAATAGGCTTGATAACAGGATACAGCTCCTTTAGCCACTGTGGACGCTGTCCATACACTAAAGATTTCCCCGTAGTGTAGAGGTTCATCTTTTGGATTACCGCTTAAAATTCCCATATGAGTTTAGCTCCTTTGTTCTAGTTTAATGACTTGTATATCATACCCATTTATTCTTTTAAAATTCATGTACCGTCGATTTACATAATTGAAAAAAAATTACTGAATAGTGAATGTTTGATTATTTCCTTTGGATACAATACCAACAGAGGTGATTACATGCGATGTTTACTTTGCGAAAATGAACAAATGTTAAGAGGAAAAAAAACGAAATGTTTTATATGTACCATAATCAAGCGTCGAAATTTTCCTAAAATTTAATAGTAGCAAGTCATTAGTGATTTATAGATGTATAAGGATGGAAAAAAATGTAATAATATAGTTATAAAAGGAATTCTCGGGATTGAATCATACAATAACCTCCGTTAGAAACGGAGGTTATTAGTAGAAATGTCTATATTTTAGGTGTGTTCACGATTCCGCTTTTTTAACCCAGCTAAACCGACTAACCCTAGAAGGCCAAGCCAACCCCAATTGTTATCATTGTCATCAGTAGCAGCATTAGTTCTATAAGTAGCTGTTGAATTTGTCCCGTAACTATTAGTAGTAGTCGTACCGTTAACTGAACCATATCCGTTATATGCCGATCCAGTCATACCTGTACTACCTGCGGCACTCGATACTCCTGTACACAACAGAAACATGAAACACATACTTAAAAAAAACGTAAATGCTTTCTTTTTCATTTTGGTTTTCTCTCCTTAATATAATTATTTGTATTGACATGCTTGTTTTCTCCTATATGTAAATCATTTATACGAATGAGTGAGTGCCAAAGAAGTCCACTAAATGAATGGTGTATATTGTCCCTAAAAGCATATAATATTAATGTTCCAATTATTAAGATGGGTGGGCTAATATCAGGACAAACCAAAAAAAGAGTATAGAATCAGCAATGCAAAAAAACCAAAAACCAAATCAAAACAGTAGTAAAAAAAGTAGCAGCAATAATGGTATTGATGATGCAAATATAAATTCAGGTGGTTAATGAATTTGTTTAAACAACTTAATAACCTCTTCAAACAACCTCACTTCAATAGAAGTGAGGTTGTTGTCGTCCAAATGATTGTTTCTCAAGTGTGGTCCGTCCAAAGAACACAAATCACTAACCAGGTAATGTTGATTTATTCTATGCAGGTTCATGTGGTGATGACAGATGAGGTCATTACGCTAACGAGGAACGATAGCTGAATAAAGACACCTCGGCAGCCGGCCATGATGATCGGCTGCCTTTTCCACGCTAACGGGCAGCATTCGTAATTTTAAATAATAACTACCTTGTAAAAGGAGTTTATTATTACGTGGACGAATATGAAAAATAAATATATTGCAGGAGGAAAAAATGAAAAATTCTGTAAATGCATTGACCATTGTATTTTTAGGTGTTTGTTTAATAATTGGATGCTGGCTCATATCAAATTCATTTATCAAAAATAACGTTGAGGTTCCATCTTCTAATCTTCAGAATCAGCTTTTAACCCGTTCTGAATTAGCCCAATACCTAGGTATTAGTGAAACTGCGGTAGACAAACTGGGTCCACAATCCATGGGGGCTACAACTACAAGTCAAATCCCATATGTGAAAATTGGGAATACAATATATTTCCCATTGAAAGCTATTGACAGTTGGCTTACAAAAACTGAAGCTGTTATTGTCCAATAACAAAATGTATGACAAGTCCTATCTCTTGGACTTGCCGTATTGAACTAAAACCAGCTAATAGTTTGTCAACATTTTTCTCTTAAATTTATTTTGAGATGTGAGTATACTTCAAATTAGGTGCACCAAATAACCTTCCCTGAGCATTCTGGAAGGTTTTTCTTCTAAATAATAAATTTGGTAACTAAATTATTTCCACAAAGCTTTCTTTCTTCACTAACAGGGCATAAATCCAGTGAAGGAGCTTGTTAACACAGGCGATGAGGGCAACGCGATAAGGCTTTCCCTCTTCACGTTTCTTGTCGTAAAACTCACGTAATTTTTTAGATCCGGTCTTCTTCAGACCGCACAGTACGGCGAGATATAAGGCGTGACGTAGTTTCTTAGATCCACGTTTGGTAATGCGATTGGTTGTCGCTGTGAACTTACCTGAAGAATAAACACTAGGATCAATTCCAGCGATAGCAACCAACTTTTTTGCACGGTTAAACCGATAGATTTCCCCGATCTCAGACAGAATCGTTGCAGCGATTTTGCTACCTATACCGGGAATCGATTGGATAATCTCATATTCTTCAACTTCTTTAGCAAGGGCATCAATCTGGCTTTGCAGGTGGGAAAGATGCTCTTGGTACTGAAGGAGTAGATCAATGTATAACGCTAGGCTTATAAGATGGCTGGTATAGTTTACTTTCTGAAAAGGATTGTTTGTTGCAGCGGCTACGATACGGTTTGCTTTGTCAGTAGCCCAGCGTTTAGAACGACTTGGGCAGAGGCAAGCAATTACATATGCAATACTAGATTCACCGGCTGCTTGAAAAGCTTCAGGGGTTGTAAACTGTTTTAGAAGCCGTAATGAAACTCTCGAATAGAGATCACCGAAAATACCTCTGTAATCTGGGAAGACCTGATCTAAGACTGCTTGGAACTGCAGTTTAACCTGTACATACATTTGCGTTAGAGAGTCAAACTGACGTGTTAGGTGCCTAAGATTCAATAACTGAACTCCGCGTTGTTTATGGTCTTCAAATTCCTCTTTGAAGTACAGTTCACATAGCCGTAAGGCATCGACAGCATCTGTTTTCACTTTACGTAGACTTGATTTCTTGGCTTGATGCGAAATGAGTGGGTTTACAACTAAATGCAGGATACCGTGTTCCTCTAGGAACTGAATAACGGCCTGATGATAGTGCCCCGTCGATTCCAGGATGACAGCTGGAGTTTTCCCAGACTTATCTTGTACGTTTGAAATGATGCCTAGAAGCTGGCTAAAACCTTCTTGGTTATGCTGAAAACAAAACGGATTTCCGAAGGGTTTGCCCTTGTCTAAGAAGACTTGTCCATCACTTTTTCCTTTTGAAATATCCAGGCCAATGACTGGATTCATAACGCACTCTCCCTTTATTAAATTGCCGGTACCCCTAAGCACTGCTCGTAGTTCCACAACATCGCTTGTTATGCGAGATCTATTCGTCTCAACCAGCTTAAACATGGTTTCTACAAGTAGGGGGCGATCAGTTTTAGCGACGGGTTACAGACCCAGGGGAACGACCGATCTGCCCCGGCTACCGAGAAATACACCACTAAAATAATAAATGGTCAACCAGTAAAAACTGGCTGACCTCATAATACGACGGGTAACGATAGTTGAATCAACTGTCTGCTTTTATTTGTGTCAGAAGTACTTCATAAATTGTTTGGGTGGATGGATTGGTATTTTAGGGTATAAGTTTGTAGTGTTAATAGTACGAGATAAGAAAAAAGTAAGTACCGTGATCACAATAATATCTGCTATAGGATTACCTGTTATCTTCTACTTATTATTCATGGTGACATTGAGACTTTGAATTTGCCCTAAGAAGGAACGTAACTTAAGTAGGGATCGTCGACTGCCGCGCAGTCTGACGGTCCTTATTTGGCGAGGGTTAGGGTTTAACTTGCCGTTACAGATAGCACGGAAAATTGTACTATCTGTAACGGCAAGTTATTCGAGAATTTTCCCATGAAGCAGGCAACTTTATTGCCTACTTTTGTCTTATTCTTAATCTAACTATTGCCTGTACCTTTACCCGTACCGCCTGTACCTTTGCCCGTACCTTTGCCCGTACCTTTGCCCGTACCTTTACCCGTACCTTTACCCGTACCTTTGCCCGTACCTTTACCCGTACCTTTACCCGTACCTTTGCCCGTACCTTTACCCGTACCTTTGCCCGTACCACCCGTACCTTTACCCGTACCACCCGTACCTTTGCCCGTACCACCTGTACCTTTGCCCGTACCACCCGTACCTTTGCCCGTACCACCTGTACTTTTGCCCGTACCGCCCGTACCTTTATTGGACACGGGATTTCGAACTAAGAACTCATCTAACCCGACATCTTGAGCTTGTTTTATTAAATCTAATATTTGTGATTCTCCCATATTGACTTGACCACCTTTCGTTAAATATCCTTGTAAATCAAGGTGTTGTATCTTATGTAAATCGATTTTTATTTGTTCTAGTGATATGTCCAGATGTATTATCAAAGCCACTTACTTCCTCATAAGATATAAAAAAGCAAGGGAATGATTGAATGGAACATACTGCTATTCCTACTTATGGTATAACGATTGAGCCGAAGGTTCTTAAGGTGCTAAATAACGATGTATGGAGAGATGACCCTGTTTCATCCAAATTAATTGTAGACAACATTCCATATGAGATTGGGATATCATATCGGGGCGATCATACCCGTAAATTTCGAAAAAAATCCTATAGCATCGACTTTAGGTTATATAAAGAAGAATTTGCTGGACGTGAGATACACTTAAATGCTGAATACCGAGATCCATCATTAATGCGCAACAAGCTTTCTTTTGATTTTTTCCAGAGCATTGGGAGTTTTGCTCCAAATAGTAAGCATGTCTTTCTTGAATTGAATGGGGAGACAAAGGGGATTTATCTAGAACTTGAATCGGTGGACGAATATTTTTTACAAAAAAGAAAACTTCCTCAAGGTCCTATTTTTTACGCCACGATCTATCATGCGAATTTTTCATTATTAACACCAAAGGAAAAGCCAAAACCGTCCCTCTTGTCTGGATATGTACAAAAAATGGGTATTGACAAGGATAAACTAAATTTAGAAAGGTTTATTGTAAACATAAATACAGTTAACCGAGACCAATTTGGTGAAGCGATGAAAAAGGAGATGGATATCAATAATTATTTATTGTGGTTATGCGGGGCAGTGTGTACCCAAAACTACGATGGGTTTATTCACAACTATTCTATATTTCGAAATGAAGAGACGAGATTATATCAGATGATCCCATGGGATTATGACGCTACTTGGGGACGAAATTGGAATGGCGAAATAATGGAATATTATGCTGTTCCGATTCAAGGTTATAATACACTCACTGCACGCCTTTTGGATGTAAAGGAAATACGGCAGCAATACCGTCGTATTATGGAAGAAGTTTTAGAAACGAAATTTACGGTTAACGCGATAGAACCTATGGTGACAAATCTCCACAAGCAATTAACCCCCTATATTTCTTTAGATCCATTCAAAAAAGAATCCATTTCGCTATTTAATAGTGAGCCTGAATTTATCTTTCGCTTCATTGAAAAGCGCAACGGATATCTTCGAAAGCATCTAAAGGATCTTGTATAAAGGAGGGAGTACGCTGAAAAAAATACAAATGAAAAATACGGGAAAATCTGGCAGAGGAATTTTTGCAACCGAAAGCTTTCAAAAAGGTGACTTAATTGAGTCAGCCCCGATTATCGTTATCTCCAAAAACGAATGGGAAGAAATGAGGGAAAGCATACTCAAAAACTATATTTTCCGATGGGGCGAGGATAAAGCTATCGTTCTAGGATACGGTGCTTTATATAATCACTCTTTTTCTCCTAATGCGAGATATTTATCGAATAAAAATAATTTAACTATCGACTTCTTTGCCTATAAAGAAATTAAAGCGGGTGAAGAGATTTTGATTAATTACAATGGAGATCCTAAGGACCAATCATCATTGTGGTTTAAGGTTATCGACTAACAAAAACTGAAACAGGTAGTCTAATCTTACAAGAAATAGCCATCCCGCAAAGGATGGCTATACTGTTTCATAGATGACAGGAAAGGTCATTAAGCTAACGGGCAGCATTCCTATTAAGAGGAATAACGAGGTTTGAGAAATAAAAAGACTCCTTGGTATGATGTTTATGGATCCCAGTTGCTGGCCAGCGACAGATCCAATAACAATATCAAGGAGACTACAACATGCATTCTACTCAAAATGATCGAATTAATCAAATCACTTTTTCTACCTTAATTATCGGTGTCGACATCGCAAAATTTAGACATGTGGCGAGAGCCCAAGACTTCCGCGGGGTCGAGTTCGGGAAGCCACTTACGTTTGAAAACAATCGAGAAGGCTTTGAATTATTTATGAGCTAGTTCAGGAAGATTGCGACGGAGCAAGGGTTCAAGGATATCATAGTTGGTATGGAGCCAACGGGTCACTACTGGCTAAACCTAGCCCATTTTCTTAAAGAAGAGCAAGTAAAATGCGGCGTAGTGAACCCACTACACGTAAAGAAAAGTAAAGAATTAGATGACAATTCCCCAACAAAGAATGACATTAAGGACGCAAAAGTTATTGCTCAGTTGGTCAAAGACGGGAGATACGCTGTACCGAGCCTTCCTCAAGGTGTTTATGCCGAGCTGAGGGAAGCCATGAAAATTCGCGAGCACCTGACAACTGACCTTTGTGTTGTGCAATTACGTGTCCATAATTGGCTAGATCGGTATTTTCCAGAGTTTCTGACGGTATTTAAGGACTGGGAGTGCAAGTCTGCCATCCAAATTTTAAGCCTTCATTTACTGCGACATGAGCTTGTTTCTGTGCCAGACGAGACGTTGCTGCAGCATTTAAGAGAAGCTGCAAAGCGTGGGCTTGGTCTAAGGTCGAATACAGAATCTGAAGACAGCAGCCGGCTGTTCTGTTGGCATCAGGCAAGGTTCTGAGTTGGCTAAAATGGAGCTAAAGTTGTTGCTGACACAGTACGAATGGCTTAAGAACAAGCTTGAGGAATTGGAAGCAAAGCTAGATGATTTACTAGCGCAGATCCCTCATGTAAAGCAAGTATTGGCCATGAAAGGAATTGGTCGGGATACGATCGCTGGCTTTTTAGCAGAGGTAGGAGACATTAACCAGTACCGACATCCAAAACAGATCACAAAGCTTGCTGGACTGAATTTGAAAACAAATTCATCCGGCACACATATAGGGCAAACTAGGATCACAAAAAGAGGTAGAAAACGCCTTCGTGCTCTGCTCTTCAGAGTGATGATGCCGTTAGTCGCTAAAAATTCAGCCTTTCGAACCCTACACGAGTATTACACCAAACGGTCTGTGAATCCATTAAAAAAGATGCAGTCTCTCATCGCGTTATGTAACAAGCTCATACGTATCCTTTTCGGTATCTTGCAGAAGGGCCATGAGTTTAGTGAAGAAAAAATGATCCAGGATATCCCTCGATTTGCGGAGATACCACAAGCAGCTTAATGATCGCTTTTTTATGTCGATGACCAAAGCAGAGCAAGATAACAAGAAGCACGGATGAGTCGGAAAGGCACTATCCTTACGGACGAAGATCCTGTCGGGCAGCATATCTGACCTCCACCTCATGGATAGGTTGAATGAAGGAATGTGGGAGCGTAGACTCTGCGAGATGTGGGAGGGTTGACCGCCATGAGCACATGTGGAGATCCAAAGGTGCAACCATACATTACCATACCATCCGTTTTTTACATCAGGTGGTTTAGGTAGAGAGTTTTTTGCCCCTCGGGATATCCATAAATTTCTTCCTCTACAACTTCATACCATTGAAATGTTATCTGCTAATAAGTATTTGATGGTCAAAAACTGAGAAAACGAGAGTATTTAAGAGTAAAGCGTTTCTCCATAGAGGGAGGATTACGTGGTGACTGTCTTGAATAAATTAAGTATAAAAAAACTAAATATTTTCAATAGGTGTAAGATTATGAAGAAAAAGAATAGGCTGGGTGAAATCTAATGAAATTCACATTTGAAAATTTTTCTTGTGATGTGGATATATTTTATAAAGACCAAGATATTGTAGCAAGATTTTATGATTCATCAAAAGAACAAAATGAAGATGAAATTGTGAATCTTGTTATTGTAGATCCAGGCTATGGCTATCTTCATTTAAAGTTAAAAGGTGATGATTCAGCATTATTGAGCGGTTTTTTGGATGATAGAGTTTTTTTAACTGATGACATGGTTGAAGCTGCAATTAATTATATAGAAGGTCTATCACCGCATGCACAAAATAGATATATACCAAATCACGTTGCTCGCATCAAACAAACGAGCTATGTAGAATACAATGGTGAGTATTAAAATATAGATAGCCACACACAAATTGTGTTTCTGAGGAATGGGATTAAACTAACGGTGTACTATAGTTGAGGAGCATGCTTCGTGGCTGCTCCTTTTTCGTTTGCTGAACTAACGGGCAGAATAATCAAATTACAGCTTTACAAAAGTTCAATTACTTGGTAATAATTTCTATATAAAGGCAATGAAGAGGGCAGTAGATAATGAAATTCTTTCATAGAGAGCTCCGGTTGGTGAGAAGGAGTAAAGCGTTCTTTATTGAAAAAAGCCTCAGAGCTTCACATTCAACCTAGAGGCAACTAATAAATAAAAGTGTTGGTCATTGCGCTAATGCTGAAAGATAGTTGAGGGCCAGCTCATCTAAATGACTTGTGTTTCACCATGTGATCGTCAATAATTCGGCGGCCATTTTGTGATCCGTAGATGAGGCTATGCGTTGCTACTCTGTAATGGTGATGGCTCGAAATAAGTCTATTTTTGACACGAGGGATTTGTGTACAAAAATAGAATAAATTGTATAGTGAAGATTTGCGAAGGAGGGGGACGGTTTGGCAGGCTGCAGCATTCAACTATTAGGCGGTTTTAAAATCACCTTTGACAATGAAGATTTTACGACGACTACATCCGGTGCAAAGGCCCGGCTGCTGGCATACGTGGTTCTAGCTTTTGACATGCCGCAAACCAGGAAACAAATTGCCTTTGATTTCTGGCCGGACTCCACAGAGAAACAAGCCCTATCCAATTTACGGAAACTTCTTCACGATCTGCGGGAATGTCTTCCACAAACCGATCGTTATCTCAAAATTACTCCAGCATACATACAGTGGAATCTTGAATTACCCGTTTATTTGGATGTGCGTGAGTTTGAACAGGGGGCAGTAGGAAGAACCCTATACGAGCTTCGCAAGGCGGAAGAATTGTACAGAGGAGATCTTCTACCCGGGCTTCAAGAGGAATGGCTTGGTGCGAAGCGGGAGCAATTGGCGCAAACGTATTCGTCTGTACTCGACAAGCTCATTTCTATTATGGAAAATCAACGGGAGTACACGTCGGCCCTACTTTTCGCGAATAAGATGCTTGTACTAAATCAATTAAGGGAGGAAACTTACCGTACGCTGATGCGGCTTCATGCCTTGAATAATGACATGGCAGGCGTAGTTCGAATTTATCAGCAATTGTACAACATACTGCAAGACGAGCTAGGGATAGGTCCAGCGGAGGAAACCTTACAGCTTGTAGAAAGGCTCACGAAAATTGGCAACGAACAATTGATCTCTAAACAAAGCAAAACTCCGCTGGTCGGCAGAATCGGCGAATGGGAAAACATGGTTAGCAAATGGAAGCAGGCAACGATTGGGAGAAATTCCCTCCTGCTATTGAAGGGTGAGACGGGAATCGGCAAAACTAGATTGACCTTGGAATTTAAAGCATGGGTAGAGAGACAAGGGTATCAAACGGCCTTTGCCGGATGCTACCCGTCAGTAAGATCGTTGTCCTATACACCAATCACTGCTTGGCTCAGGAGTGTTCCTTTACCGCAGATCGGTCCAGTCTGGCTGTCGGAATTGACTCGTTTACTGCCAGAGTTATTTGAAAGATACCCGGAATTGCCGAAGCCGGATCCCATTCAGGACAACTGGCAATTGAACCAATGGTATGAAGCGATAGAGCGGATGCTGCTGGGTCAGCAACCGCTCCTCCTGCTCATTGACGATATTCAATGGAGCGATGGAGAGACGCTGCAATTTCTCTCTTATCTACTCCGCAAAGATACCAAGTTAAAGCTGTTAGTTGTCGCGACAATGAGGACGGAGGATTTGCCGGGCGATGCCGTCGGACATTTTGTCTTCGTGCTTCGAAACGAACGGAAGTTGACGGAAATCGAGCTTGCACCGTTCGGTGAGGACGAAACGAAACAGCTGATGGCCGCTACTGTTGGCGATGAGTTGGCAGACTGCCATTCGTCCAATTTATACGCGGAAATCGGCGGTAATCCATTGTATATAATGGAAACGTTGAAAGAATGGAAAACGGGTAGCGACAAAATGGAATTCCGATTTTCGCCTTTGGTGAAATCCATCATTTTAAATCGATTAAAGAAGCTTTCGCCGGATAATCGACATCTTGTATCCATCTTCGCCGCTGTCGGCAGACCTGTATCATTATCGCTTTTGGCGATGTTGACAGGCTCATGTGAGGAAGAGATTTCTGAAAAAATGGAGCACTTAGTACAATCGAAAGTCATGCAAGAGACAGAGGACGAGAAGTACGACTTTACTCATGATATCCTAAGGGAATCTGCGTATACACTGAAAAATGAGAGCTTGCGCCGCCAATACCATCGAAAAATCGCAATTGGATTGATTGCTTTTCATCAAGAGCGGCTTGAAGCCGTTGCTGCGGAAATCGCTTTTCATTACGAACTTGCGCTTATGAAAAAAGAGGCCATTCTCTATTACGAAATGGCTGCATCTGTTGCCGAGAAAATATATGCCAATGAAACCAGGATAAAGTGTTATCGGAAGCTCATTTCCTTGCTGCCTCCCGAACAGATACTGCCAATACTAATGAAACTCGGCGATGTTTTGATCATTACGGGAAATTGGAACGAAGCGGAGAAGACTTACAGACAATGGCTTGAACAAGAAGGGAATTCAACTGAGCTGCAGGAACGATCTTTCTGCGACGTTGCGCTGGGCAATTGCCTGCGATTGCAGGGAAAATATGAGGAAGCAAGCTTTCATTTGGAACGGGCTCGACGCCATTTTGAGCTGATTGACGACCATTCCGGTCTTGGCTTTGCCTATGGAACGCTTGGTATGTTGCATTACTACAGGGGAAATAACGACAAGGCACTTCACTATTTGACAGTAAGAATGGAATTGCCTCCTTCCGGAGATCGAACGAGGGAGGATTGCCGTTTCTACGGCGTTATGGGGGGGCTGTTCTATCATCAATGTGAATTCGACCAAGCGATTCATGCATACAAGATGCAGCTCAAGCTAGCAACGGAAAATCGTGATAAGAACGCTGTTGCGAAAGCCTTGGGCGGATTGGCGCTTGTCTATCTCGACACCGATCAAACGAATCTGGCTTTTGACTGTATCGTTGATAAGATTGAAATCAGCCAAGTGATCGGTGACCGGATGGGTCTGACTATTGCAATGGGGATGCTCGGCAAATATTATGGATTTCTGGGATCACACACGATAGCGGCTGGGTGCATTGCCTTTTGTCTCGAAGAAGCAATAGCTGTCAAGGATTGGCGCTTTACTGCCAACTTGCTCGGATGGGAAGCCCATAACTTATTGTTGCAGTTTCGAGTTGAGGAAGCGATTCCGTTCATTGATCGCTCGCTTCGACTGAGCCGACAGCTTCGCTCTCCTTTTTTTGAATGTAATGCGCTCTATCTCATGAGTGTGAAGAGTTATCACCAGAATCAATACGATTATGCAGTGGAAATTGCGGAAGAAGCACTGAAGATCGCTAATAAGCTTAATCGTCGAGATATGCAACTCAAGCTTTTATTGCATTTAAATGTGGGGTTAAGACGAACAAACCCGATTGAGGCCTTGGAGCAACTTCATAAATTGCTGAAGCAGTATGTCGATCAGCAGGAACAGGCAGCCATTTATTATGCGATGTGGAAGTTGAATTCCGAATCCTCAGAATATCGGATCAATGCGCTATCTTTGAATGAAGAGCTTTACCGAAAGTCAGGTAAAGAAGAATATCGTGTACGTTGCAGCGAAATGAATGGTTTATGCGATGTCGCCGCTGTGGTGCGTCCAATGCCGCAGTTTGCTGCCGAAGTCACACAACACAAAAGCATCACCGAAACCATTTTGAAGGAAATAGATTGTTATTTGAAGTTAAAGTCATAATCGCGAAAGTTAACCAAGAAGCGCTTTTGAAGCGCTTCTTTCTTTATGATGTAACTAGGATATCTTCTATCCCATCTGCCTTGGCAAATGCCGAGAGTCTATTTATTATGCAGGAGGAAAAATGATAAAAGCAGTTATCTATACCGTTAATTTATTACTAGTGGCACTTGTGGTCGGGACTATGTTCGGGGTTTGGTTTGGTATAAATCCTAAGCAAATGCCATATCCCGCTTATCTGGAACATCATCAGAAGTTAATTCGATCTTTAAATGTTAAATTGCCGTTATTGGCAGCAGTGGGTATTGTAATCACTGTCATTTCAGCTGTTCTTTCCCGAGATGATCGTTATAGGATGCTGATGATGATTGCTTCGGCGATTTTTCTAATCATTGCCGGCATCATTACACGTTTCCTGAATCAACCTATTAATGCAAAGATAATGTCTTGGTTGCTTGATAATCCTCCCGCAGATTGGATGAGATTGCGTGATGATTGGTGGAAGTGGCATATTGTACGGATGATTGCTGGACTGATCGGGCTAAGCCTACTTATTATTGCACTGTTAATTCATTGATCTTTCAAATTTTCCCTATAAAAAGAGGTGCAATTGTGAAACGGCAAACAGTTGCTTTAGGACTAATCATAATGACTTTAGGAACCCTGATCACAGGCTGTGGAGGCAATGATATCCAGTCTGTATCGGAAGCTGTGGCGAGCCAAGTGCCAAAAACCGCAAACATTAGTTCATCTCATTCAAGTGAGGCAGGTAGATTAGACGACGCGGTACTTGGCGCGAAATTGAGCTATTTCGATTCCAAGTTCGGCACTGTTGTCAAAAAAGAGAACGAATCGACCATCGGTTATATGGATGGCAAGCTTCGGGTTCTTGAGAATTTTGGAATCGCTTATACGATTTACAATGCATACGTGGATCGCAAAGAAAAGGTGAGCGTAGAAGATGCGCTCACGTTTATCAAGCAATTCCTGCCCAAAGATGCCAAATTCATCAAAGACGAAGAAGACGCTACAACAAAGATGCATAAATACACCTATAAAAGCGAAGCTCTGAAAGCCCAAACGCAGTTGTCCGGACAATTAATAATCAACATCATTAAGGATCCGAATGACGAAGCCAACTGCAAGCAAGCGCAGATCAGCATTGATATTACGGCTATGTGAAATCGGTTGAGGGAGGAGAAACAATGGGTTCAGTAAAAAAGTCTCTTGCACTGGCCTTAGTCTATATGATGTCTATGTGCACGATAGGACCGATTCCGCATACGTTTGCAACAGCGAATATTTACCAGCTTACTATCAATAACTCGAGCTCCTATTTAATCGCAGGCCAACCGCATTATGTTTCCTTCACTACCGATAGAGCTATTTCGACAGACATGGACGTTCAAACAGACTATTCCACCGATAACGGTTTTACATGGCATTTCCTAAAAAGCAGTAATTATAATTTATATGAAATTACTTTTCCAATCGATCCACAGTTGACTTCGGCCATTTTCCGCGTAGGTGCTTCCTTCTCGCCGGTTATCGGCTCCGACAGCTATTCTGAGGTGAAGATCGGCCCATATCAAATTTTGCAGCCTGGTTCAATCACGGATTTAACTTCAATGGCGAATACGGATGGTACAATCTTACTGGATTGGACCGATAATACGAATATGGAATCGTATTACCAGATTACAAGGGATGGGCCTGATGGTTCAAAAATATTTTACGTAAAAGATACGATGGATCATAGGGGGCCTCTCAGATTTGTCGACAAAGATACAAGTAAGTATACAAGTACAATCTACGCTTACTCAGTGCTACCGGTCATTGATCAATTCAATATACTGGACAGCAATAGACCGGGAGTTGTCAGTGTGCTAGCAAAAACGATTGCGCAAAAAAAGCCTCTGGATACAATCGACGCCATAACCAATTTCCCTAGAATTATTGAACCTGACAATAATAAAGTGAAAATCGAGCTTGATTTTACCAAAAAATGGCGTATGTATATCTTGGATATTGATAAAGTGGCCGTCAGTAGCATCACGTTAAATAAAAAAGCAATCCATCTGAATCAGGGGGAGAGTGAAGCGCTAATCGCGGCTATTATACCTTCGAATGCAGCCAATAAGAAGATGACGTGGAGCAGCGAAAATGAGGGAGTCGCTACTGTCGATAATGCTGGTAAAGTGACGGGCATATCACCCGGTTCGGCAAAAATTACAGTGAAGGCAGAAAGTGGGGAATTTACTGCTGTTTGCATCGTAACTGTAGCGGATATTCAGAAACCTACCACGGCTACACCTACGATCCAATTTAATGACATTGATAAACATTGGGCGAGTTCGGATATCATGATCGCAGTGAAGCTAGGAGCCGTGAGCGGTTATCCGGACGGTACTTTCCGGCCGGATGCGAGTGTGACACGTGCGGAGTTCACGAGTATGCTAATGAGAGGGCTAAAGCCAATGGGAGAAGGTACACGAATTTCCTTCAAGGATAATAGTGATATTGAAGCTTGGGCGGTTCCATCGGTGGAACTAGCAGTGAAACTCGGAATCATCAGCGGATATGCGGACGGTACATTCCAACCGAACGCGAATATTACCCATGCCGAAATGATTTTGATGGTCGTTCGCGCCTCAGGTCTCCCCACTGATAATGCACAGATAACCGGCTACGCTGACGATGCCATTATCCCGGAGTGGGCAAAAGCCTCCGTTTCCACGGCCGAGAAGAACGGCATCATTATCGTGAGTGGTATTACAGGCAATAAATTTGCGCCGCAAGTACTGTCCAACCGCGGGGAAGCCGCTTCGGCGATCGTTCGTATGCTAAAAGTTAAGAAGTAGAAGCGGTTGAGGAGTATGATCTTAAATTGATAACATGCAGAGGACGTAACCCAGCGTAGGCGAAGGAGCGTCCTCTTTTTGAACGAATGGGCAGGATACAACCTTTCAAGTTGTGGAAGCGTAAAATAGATAAGGGGAAAATTGAGCTAATGGTTGGTTGGTTGGTTGGTTGGTTGAGGAGAGATATTATGAGTGGATACCCAGATAACCTGGCTTCTTTGGATTTATAAAAGAAATGCCTCTATTCTCCGATACATCCACGAATTCCCTCCCTCCGCGCTGGGTGCTGCTTTCCGTAAACGGTCCATCATAGGTGGCTTCAGCATGAAACAGAAAGAGTTTCGTTTCATAATTATATGTTGAACAAAGAGAGACAATTAATCTGATGAATATTAATCAGTTTTATTGTGTCTCTTTTATTTTTTGAGGTAATTTTGTAAATATTTATTTTTGAACATCTTATATTTTTCTTTAAGAAGGATGCTTTCGGAAATCACGTGGTGTTACACCCGTAAGCTTTTTGAACATGCGATTGAAATGGCTAATATGATTGTAGCCCACTCGTGAAGCAATCTCGGTTACATTCAGATCAGAGTCTCTTAAGAGTTCCATAGCTACTTGCATACGGATAGCAGATAAGAGCTCAATATAGGACTTCCCTTTTACAAGCCGCAACATGCTGCTGAAATATGAGGGAGACATATAGGCGATATTTGCAACATCTTCAAGATTAAGGTCTTCATGATATTGCGATTCCATATAGGCAATCGCCTTATGAAAAGCCTCACGATGAAACAAAACCTCTCTCTGTTCTTGTTGACCCTGAGTTTCTGAATAACGAGCATATTGTCGTCCAGTAATCACAAGTAGCTTTAAAAGTTCAGCTTTGATGGCCAGTTGGTATCCGTCTTCCATTTCATCCCACTCGTTCCTCATTACTTGGAGAACATTCTCAACCGATGATTGAATGTTCGGGGGAAGAGCCATTTTAGGAATAAGATCTTCCTGTGAGATTAGCGGTCTGATATAGGCGAAATCTACGAAGGTTTGCATACGGGTGAGATCTCGCAGACCTTCATTAATAGCATGGGGCATAAAATCAATCTGAAATAAGACAAAATCCATCGATTCGCGTAGTTCCAGACGATGTTCCTGATAAGGAGGTATGGAAAATATATCGCCTTTAGTCAAGACATAGGACCGGCCATTCGTGACGTGTAAACAGCTGCCCGACATCATATAGCAAAGCTGCAAATGTTCATGAGCATGCTTAGTTTTATTCATATAAGCAGGTGTTCGTACTTCAACTTTGAACGGAAACTCTTCATCCAGCATTTCTTTGTACGCATAGACGGGGAAGTCTGACATTATATGCACCACACATTCATATTTCATCCTACTTGTCATGTTACATGGGGTCGTGGAAATGTGCAATAAATCCGTGGAAAAGGGAAAGTTTCTTCGCTAATGTGGGGCTACAATGGAAGTAATCAAAGTTGAAGGACACGAACAGGAGGAATGAAGCTTGAGAAACCTAGCTTATAGTACTCTGCCTTGTGAAGGTTGGAGCTTGGCAAAAATGATTGCTTTTGCAAAGGAATGCGGATTTTCAGCGATGGAATTACGGGAGGGTAAAGCGTGGATGGTATCCACCGAGATGACCTCAAATGAGCGCTTAGAGGCACTTCATTTATTTGAAGAAGCTGACATAAAGGTCACGGATATTGGTTCGAATGTTTGCTTCAATGGAACGGATCGTGATCAGGCTATGTCGGAACATTTTGAAAAGGTTGCACAACTGGCACATGACTTGAAAGCACAAGGTATTCGAGTTTTCTTAGGATACTTCAACGGTCGCAGAGACAAGGAAGTACCTGTTATCCCATATGAAAATGTTGTCGCTCGTGTGAGGCAAGCCTGTGATTATGCCGCATCCTTGCAAGTGCAGGTATGGCTCGAAACGCATAATGAATTTTCGACGGGTAAAGTGCTTCGTAAGCTGCTGGATGATGTTGATCGGACGAATTGTGCTGTAATCTATGATATTATTCATCCGCTTGAAGAAGGTGAATCTCCAGCTGATACCATTGCACTTTTGGGAGCACAATGCGCTCATGTCCATATGAAAGACGGTTTGCCCTTTGAAGATGAAATGGAAATAAATTGGAAGTATACGAAGCTTGGTGAAGGTATCATTCCTATTACCGAGATTGTCAGCTTGCTGAAACAAGCAGGTTACCAGGGTTACTATTCCTTAGAATGGGAAACGAAATGGCGCAAGGAGCTGCAGATACCCGGTATGGAACCGGAACTGATTTTTCCCGCTTATGTAAGCTATATGAATCATTTGACTCAAACCATTAACGAAATGAGGACAATCTAGTGAAAACATTAGTTACGATTAGGAATCCTGAACTTCGAGAGTTACTTTGGCAGGAAGCGACACTTCACAAGCTTTTAAGCTTTACCGATGTTGATTTTATTGCATTTAATGAGAAATTTACAAGTGAGGACTTGGCTGAAAAAATCAGTGAGTATGATGCATGCATCACATCCTGGGGATCGCCAGTGTTTACCCCAGAGGTGCTGGCTCGAGCGACTAAATTGAAGTTTATTGGTCATGGTGCTGGGAGTGTTGCAGCTATTGTGAATGAAGATGTGTTCGAAACGAATATTGCCGTTGTTACCGCAAATAAAGTGCTGGCGCACTCGACTGCCGAATGTGCGTTCTCTATGATTTTCGCGGGTGCCTGGAATTTCTCCTCACTTAGTGCTGGCCTAAAACAAGGTAAATGGAGCAACAACAACCGTGATACAGTTCTCGGCGTAACCAGAAGAGTCATTGGTTTGGTGGGATATGGAGAAATATCCAAGCAAGTGATACGGATGCTGAAACCATTTCATGTAAAAATCTTGTTGTGTTCCAGTTATTGCTCGCAAGAGGAAGCGAACGCTCAAGGCGTCCAGCTTTGTGAACTGAACGACCTTTTCGAACAGAGCGATATTGTATCGGTTCACAATACACTGACGGACCAGACGCGTGGAATGATTGGGAGCGAACAGCTGAAAAGATTACGTGATGGAGCATTATTTGTGAATACGGCACGAGGACCTATCGTACAGGAGCAAGCGCTGCTTGAAGAGTTACGTACCGATCGTATAAAAGTAATGCTGGATGTATACGATTATGAGCCGCTTCCCATTGACCATGAACTCCTGAAACTGCCAAACGTCGTCTGTCTGCCGCATATTGGCGGATTCCAAGGAATTCTCAAGCGGGAGCTTTGCGATTTTATTGTCGATGAATTAAAGCGTTTCTCTGAAGGAGAAGCTCTTCAAGGAAAAGTAACGATTGATCAATACCGCAGATTAACGCGTAAATAAACATGATTAAAGGGAGTACAACATGAACAATTTATCAACTATCGTTTCATTTATTACTGACAAAACGAGACGTAACGCTGCGAAATACGGAGATCTTCTACCTACGCATACGAAAGATGGGGTATATGAGTTTTCTGAAAATGGGTTTTGGACAGGGTTGAATTGGTTGTCTTATGAATTGACTGGGGATGAAGGTTTTATTCGCACTGCTCGCGACTCGTATCCACGTCTCTTGAAACGCTTATATGATACACCAGAAACATTGGATCACGATATTGGTTTTCTTTATTCGCTGTCTTTCGTGGCAGATTACAAAATTACAGGGAATCCTGAAGCGCTCAAGGTGGCATTGGATGCAGCAGATCGTTTGGCTGAACGATTTAACGAAAAAGGTCAATTTCAGAGGCGCATGCGAATACGTGCATGAATACGATTATTAGATCAGATTTTACTGCGTACCATACATTTGTAATTGATCCTGTTACAGGTGAGCCAATGTTCGGTCAAACGCACCAAGGATATGCGGATGAATCCGTCTGGTCTCGCGGACAAACGTGGGCAATCGCTGGCTATACGCACGCTTATCGCTACACAGGCAATGAAGAGTATCTGAATGTTGCTCGTAATTGCGCGAAAGTATTTCTCGACTCTGTTGAAGCTGATCTGATTCCGATATGGGACTTCTCTGTTCCTGACCCAGAGACGGCTAAGCGTGATAGCTCTGCAGCTGCCATTGCTGCTGCAAGCTTATTGGAACTCGCTAAGTTTGTGGATGGCTCGGAACGAGCTGCTTACGAAACGTATGCCAATCAGGTTGTCCAGAATCTCTTTGAGATATATTCGACAAATCATGATGAAACACATGAGGGGTTGCTTATTCATGGCTGTGGGCATCATCCCGCAGGCAAGAACATAGATTGCTCACTCATTTACGGAGATTATTATTTTGTGGAAGCTGTAGCCAGGTTACTTGGCAAGACGAAAGTATACTGGTAAGCATTAATAGGATAACTCAACAAATAGAACCTGGCCGTCGGCTGGGTTCTATTTGTTTGATATCAGACAACTCGCATCTAAAAGTAAAGAATTTTACACAATTTTGAAGATTATCGAGCTAGTTTCATCTATCCTTGTCAACTACAATTCAAGTAAACAAGAAAAGGAGGGCAGTTATGATCTATAATTTATTTATTGAAAGCGCTTAAATGATTTCTATTTCTTTGCATAACACATTTGACGTGTATGTTTGTTAGAAAAATCTCCACCCATCTAAGGAGGATTGATTATTTTGAAGAAAGCTGGGTTTTTAGGTTTATTATTCCTATTTATTGCATGTTTGGCCGGACAGGGTAGAGCTGAAGCTGTCGTAACCACTGTTTCGTCAATTAGCGCATTACAGACGGCAGTGACGAATGCCTCGGCTGGCGAAGAGATCGTTCTGGCTAACGGAATCTATGATAATGATGGAAGCAACGCCATGATCATACTAAGCAATAACCAAGGAACTTCCACCCAACCTATCATTATTCGGGCCGCTACGCCGGGACAAAGTGTATTTACCGGCACAACTGCCATTAGATTGTCAGGTGCCTGGATGGAATTTAGAGATTTTAAATTTGATGTACAGTATGTGGCAGGCAATAGCAATCGGAATGTTATTTCGCTGATTGGAGCGAAAAATATGAAGGTGAAAAACAATTATTTTCTTAACAGTGGTGATACAACCGCTCCAGCCACCCATATTATTAAATTGTTAAACAGCTCCCACGACAATGTGATTGAGTCAAATACATTCGATGGCAACCGCTCAAGTGGTGTCGGTATCCAAATTGGAACGTCCACGCAAACGAATCACGATAATATAATCAGCACGAATTACTTCAGAAATATTCGTTATGTCGGGGATTTGTTTCCCGGCCAAACCAATGGTATGGAGCCTATCCAAATCGGGCAAGCCACCAATAATGATATAACTGGAACGATCGTTGAGCATAACCTGATGGAAAACGTGACTGCTGATGGAGGCGAGATCATCAGTGTCAAATCGAGCGGGAATACCGTCCGCTACAACACATTTCGCGATTCGCCATCTGGGGTCACCCTTCGGTTTGGCAACAGCAATACAGTGAATGGCAACTTTTTTATCCGCACCAAAGAAGGTATACGTGTTTATGGAAGCTCGCATTCCATATTCAATAATTACTTTAAAGATATTACCAATAACGCAATCAATCTGGATGGCGGCGATAATATAGCGAACGGGCATTATGCAGCCGACCAGGTGACAGTGAGTAACAATACGATCGTTAATGCAGGAACTGGAATCAATATTAACAATAGCATGTATCCGATCACGCCAACGGGGATTACCATCCAGAACAATCTGATTCAAACGGATAGAGGCAAAGCTTTTAATGAATATGGTTCTAAGTTAAATAATATTGCTATTCCGACGTATGCAAAAAATCTTTTTTTCTTAAGCGGGAGCGCTCTCCAAGGTGTTGGAAGAACAGGCATTAACTCTGCTAATCCGAGCCTTACTGGCACGGGTGAAGTGCGCCGGCCGCAATCCTATAGTGTTATAAGCAACTATGGGAATACAGTTACCGGACTGAGCACGGACATGGACGGGCAAACACGCAGCGGTAACCCGGATACAGGAGCAGATGAAATTTCGGGTAGCTCGGTTATATATGGGCCAAGAACCGCAGCAAATACGGGGGCATTATGGGCTAATGGGACGGATCTTCTGGCACCTACGGCTCCAGTAAATGTTACTACGTCCAGTGTGAGTGACACTAGTGCAGTCTTATCATGGACTGCTTCAACAGATAATACGAGTGTAACCGGCTATGATATCTACGTGAGTTCTGTACTCAAGGCAACATCAACAAGCCCCACATACACGATGACTGGTCTTGTGGCCAACAAAACCTACCAAATTACTGTGAAAGCTAAGGATGCTGCAGGCAACCGTTCCCCTGCATCCAATGTAGCGACGGTTGTCACTGCCGCATCGTCCATTGTGGACACGGTTGCTCCAAGTGCGCCTACCAATTTTAAAGCCTTTATGAGAGAGCCTGCCTATATCAGCTTTACATGGTCATCCTCGACTGACAATGTAGGGGTGAGCAGCTATGAAATGTACGATAACGGGGTGTTCGTCTCTTCAAGTGGCTCCTCCGCTAGTTCTATGCAATTAAGAAATGTGGATCCCGATACACACTACTATTCGATTAAAGCCAAGGATGCGGCAGGCAATTTGTCTGCAGAGAGCAACGTAGTATGGGTAACTTCATCCGGGCGTACCATCGCTCTGAATGGAAGCGCCGATCGCTATTTAGAGTCAGAATGGAATAGCTTTAAGACAGGTAACATTTCTTTAGTCAGCGATTCCGCTACTTCCAGCGGGAGCTACATGAAGATCAATAACGGAAACGGGGATGAGAATACAAACGTTCGGATGGAATATAGCCTCAATGTCAGCAATGGGGGCACTTTTTATTTATGGCTGTTGGGCAAAGGTGTCGACGCTAGCAGCAATAAGGTTTATGTCCAGGTTGATGGAGATACGAGAATTGAACATACACTAACGACCGCAGCATGGGGATGGACAAAGTCAGCCTCACCAATTACATTACCAGATGGTTGGCACTCGTTGAAAATCATTAATAAATTGGACGGCACTCAGATTGATAAGCTGATGCTGACCAAAAGCAGTGTGACTGTACCTAGCGGAATAGCGGATACGCCACTGGCTGTCGTTAATGATGGCGTCGCACCAACGGCACCTGCCAGCTTGGCTGCCACCTCGATTACAAGCAACTCGGCCCAGCTGAATTGGACCAGCTCTACAGACAATGTAGCCGTAAAACGTTATCTTATCTCTAACAATGGAACAGAACTATTGGCCTCTACGACAGTGAATTCCTTGGCTCTGACCGGGCTGACTGCCAATACAACTTACAGTCTGACTGTATTGGCGAATGATGCTGCGGGCTTCATCTCACCCAATAGCAATACCTTGACGTTTACTACGGCTGCAGATACAACGGCACCGACCGTTCCAACTAATTTGGTGTCGGATTCCCAAACCTCTACGAGTGTACACATTCATTGGACGTCATCCATCGATGATACGGGCGTCAAAGAATACGACATATACCGTAACGGAGTTAAGGTGAGCACGACCTCAACACCATTGGTTTACAGTTCTACGTTCTCTGGACTGACACCGAACACCAGCTATACCTTCAAGGTAGTCGCCAGAGATTTTGCCGGGAACGTGTCCGCTGCTAGCACGACCATGACTGTTTCAACGTTGCCTTGATCTAAGATTATTACACATTTTTGAAGAATGCATGGCTAGTTCCTCCTGTAGTCCCATCTTATAATTGAGATAGAAGATGACAAACAGGAGGGACGAAATGCTTAGTGAACGCACAAGTACGATGAAAATATCGAGTGTCACCAAAATAAAAAGAACCTACTCTCGAAGCTTTATACAGAACAAATGGCTATACCTGATGATGGTTCCTGGCGTTGCATTTTACATTATCTACAAGTACATCCCGATGATGGGATTATTGATTGCCTTCCAGGATTACAACATTATGAAGGGCATTATGGGCAGCCCTTGGGTAGGCTTTAAGCATTTTGAGACGATTTTTAACAGCCCGGATTTCTATGTTCTGCTTCGCAATACCATGGTGATCAGTCTTTATAAAATTGTGTTTGGCATGCTGCCAGATATTGCTATGGCACTTGCCTTGAACGAGATTCGCTCCCCTTGGTTCAAAAGAACGATTCAGACCATCACTTATGCACCGCATTTCTTATCCTGGGTAATTATATACGGCTTGGTGATGGCGTTTCTAGCTACAGATTCTGGTTTGGTCAATCAATGGATTCGCGGTTCTGGTGGGGAGTCCATCAATTTCTTGACCTCCAACAGCTGGTTCCGCCCCTTGCTGGTTTTAACGGAAATATGGAAGGATACTGGCTTTGGGGCTATCATCTATCTGGCTGCCTTGACGGGCATCGACCCGCAATTGTATGAAGCAGCGATTGTAGATGGAGCTGGGCGCTGGAAACAAATCTGGCATATTACGCTGCCGGGCATTCGCAATGTGATTGTCTTGCTGCTGCTGTTGAAAATCGGGCATATCCTCGATGCCGGCTTCGGCCAAATCTATATTTTCTTAAACACTCGAGTCTATGAGACAGGAGATATTATCGACACCTGGGTATTCCGCCGGGGACTGGAAAGTATGGAATTCAGCTTTGCCTCTGCAGTCGGTTTTTTCAAATCCTTCGTTGGTTTGGTGCTTGTACTTGGGGCTAATAAGCTAGCCAAAAAATATAGCGATTCGGGAATCTGGTAGGAGGAGTACGTATGTCATTAGTTGTCATTAAAACAAAAACGGATCGTGCTCTGGACATCCTGCTGTATACTGTCCTTACTTTAGCTAGTCTGGTAACGCTGTTTCCCTTTTATTATGTCATCATTATGTCCGTGACCCCGATTATTGAAGTGTTAAAAAATGGTGGTTTCGTGCTAATGCCTACAACGTTTACGCTGGTTGCTTACAAGGCCATATTTCAAAGTGCACTGGTTCCGCGAGCTTTACAAATAACGGCTATCATCACCATAGTCGGTACGGCCTGCAATTTGCTGGTGACCACACTGCTTGCGTATCCCTTGTCAAAGAAGTGGCTGCCGGGAAGAAATATCGTGCTAATGATGATTGTATTTACCCTAATATTCACCGGTGGCATGATTCCTACTTACCTGGTTGTCAAGCAAACGGGCTTGCTCAACAGCATTTGGGCCTTAATCATCCCATCGGTCGTTTCTACCTTCAACCTGTTGATCATGAAGTCTTTCTTCGAAAGTTTATCTGAAGAAATTCAGGATGCAGCCAAAATTGATGGCTGTAACGATATGCAAGCGCTCTATCACATCGTGCTGCCACTGTGCAAGCCGATCCTGGCGACCTTAATGTTATTTTATGGTGTAACGCACTGGAATGAATTTTTTAATGGCATCATGTACATGAGTGATCCGAAGAACTATCCGCTTCAGGTGGTGCTGCGCAATATGTTACAGCAGCCGCAAATCAGTCAGGAATTGCTTGCCTTAAATCCGGAGGCACGGGTGGAATTGCCACCGGAGACGCTAAGAATGGCTTTGGTGGTCGTCTCGACATTGCCTATGCTGGTGATCTACCCCTTTATTCAAAAGCATTTTACAAAAGGTATGATGCTGGGTGCGATTAAAGGGTGACAACATATAATGATGGGGGTTATAAGATGAATCGTAAGTGGAAAACAGGTATGGTTTCATTACTGATGCCGCTAGTTGTGATTGCAGGCTGCTCGACGAAGGAGGGAACAACAGAACCCACTGGAACTGGGGCCGGAGCAACAGCAAAAGCCTCCAAAAAATATACGATTGAGGTGTTTCAGCAGAATGCCGGCTCGGTAACCCTTCCCCCGGTCGATCAGGATTTTGTCAAAAAGGCGATTGATGAGAAGCTGAACATTGATTTGAAAATCACATTTATGCCCGCTGGCCCTGACTATACGAACAAACTGAATGTGCGGTTCGCTTCAGGTGACGTACCGGATCTATTTACCATCGGTGGTCGGGAAATACAGACTTATGCTAACAACGGGTCTTTGACTCGCTTATCGGATTATTTAAATGAGAAATATTTGCCGAATTATTTGAAATGGGCAGATGCCCCTTTACTGAAGGCGGAGCGGGACAAGAACAACCCAATGGGCTTTTGGGCAATGAGGCCGTATGCGAAGACCGAATATTCAACTTGGTATATCCGTAAGGATTGGCTAGATAAGCTTGGATTGAAGGTTCCTAGCAACAACGATGAGCTGTTGAATGTCATGCGGGCCTTTACGTTTAAGGATCCGGATGGTAACGGCAAGCAGGATACGTACGGATTCACTGCTACTGGTAATGGTGAACAGGTCGGGCAGGAATGGCCGATGTGGGCCAAATACGGAATGATGGGTACGTTTACGAATGATGGCAAGCATGTTAAGGATAATCTGGTTTCACCTGAAACAGGAAAAGTATTAGCCGAGATTAAGGCTGTTATCGATGAGAAAATCGTCGATCCGGATTGGTTCTTGAACAAAGGCGAAGCTGTTTTTGAGAAATTTGCGCAAGGCAAGGTAGGGATCGTCAACTCGCGGGGCATTAACAATTTTCTGGAGGGAAATCCGAACAGCTTCTTAAACAAAGGTAAAAAAATTAATCCCAAATTTGATATCGTGGCTTTTAATCCATACCCCGACCAAGCGACATGGGTAGAAGCGACTGGCAACACAGGATGGGCGATTCCGAAGGCGGTTGCTGACAAGGATCCGGACAAAGTACTGCGTATTCTTCAGCTAGTTGATTATTTGTGCAGTGAAGAAGGGTATCTGCTTACGCATTATGGCAAGCAGGATGTGCATTATAAGCGCGATGGCAACAAAATCTTACCTAATATGGTGGAGCTTGATAAAATAGCGAAGGAGCAAGGCGATTTCTTAAAAATTTACGGAGCATTTTCCCCTACAGATAGCGAAGCCAGACAAATCGGGCTTGACATTGTTAATCCCAATTTGACTGATCGTGACCGGGAACTTTACAAGCAGCTGGCCACTTATAAGAGGGCTCCGTATTCCAATGGTATTCAAGTGACACCTCCAGACGGCATCAATATTGCGGATTTCCGTAAGCAACAGAATGTGTTTCACACCAAGATTGTGTTTGGTGAAATCCCGATCGAGAAATGGCCGCAATTGAGCGATGAGCTGATGAACAAATATCGTGGCAAAGAAATTTTCGCTAACTACGAGAAGCAAATGCGTGAGGCAGGCGTTTTAGAATAAGTTTGCCATAACAATATGGGGAGAGGGCTATTCATGCCTCTCCTTTTTCGAATAGGAGGAACCCACAAACCAATTAGAAATGCATAGGTCTTATCCAATTTCTATGATACAATGTAAGGGTTTTCAGACTTGTCTACGGATGGCAGGCTACAGGAGGTAAAAGGATGCCAACAAGAGCAAATCGGCTTCATTTTTTATTTACGAGCATCGGAACGAAGCTCTTTTTGATAACTTTCTTTTCTTTTCTGCTGGGGCTTTTATTGGTAGGAGGCATCGCATTTTACAATAATTCGGCTATTATTAAGCAAAATCAGGAAGAGTCATTACAGCTATTGATGGGTCAGGTCGAGGGGTATCTGCAAATACATATGACGGCGATCCAGGAAAATTTATTATTTCTGACAGACAAAGAAATTTACGATTCGCTCGCGCTAACCGATTACCAAGTGCTGATGGAAAATATGGTCAAACTGCATCCGGATACGATCAAAAGTATTTATTTAATTGTTGATGGCGAATATTCGATTAGTGCCCCACAGTCAATGAAATATTTCGTGAACAAGGAGCAAATGGTAGAGGTATATAATCAAGCGAGGTTATGGGGCTTCTGGTGGAGCCAGCCTTATATTTCGTCCTTTTCCAAAAAGACGATTACTGCTGCTAAAACAATTGAGTCCTCGACGGTTAAGGGAGTGATCGCCATTGACTTGAACGTAGACAATTTGGCCAGCTCTTTAACCGTTCCCACGCTCAAGAAAAGAATGGATTTGTATCTGCTGTCACGAACCGGAGAACTGATCTCCACGAATACTCCGATGACCTTTGAGGAGAAAACAAACGGAGACCATCCAATGGTTCATATGCTCAAGGATAAGGTCAAAAGCAATGATTTGGAATTCGACCATGTAGACCTGCCTGACGGACGTTATAAGATACTAAAAAGCAACCGTAACCGCTGGGATTGGGTTGTATTTGCTGCGATTAATGAGATGGAAGTTTATGAGATCCTACAGGTAGTTAAGAAGCAATACGTGTTGATGCTGTCGCTCTGGATTTTAGTTTCCTTGGCAATTTCCTATTGGCTTGGCCGCTACTTCCGCGCCCCGATCAAAGAGATCTCCAGGCAAATGAACTATGGAGCCTTAGGGAATTTGGAGCACCGCATCGATATGAAACGGATGGATGAATTCAGTTATGTAGTTAGCGGCTACAACAAGTTGATGGATCGAATTGGTACCTTATTTAAAGATCTACAGCTTATGGAGGATCAAAAAAGGTACCATGAGTTAAAAGTGTTGCAATCGCAGATTAATCCTCACTTTTTATATAATGCACTGAATACGATTTATTGCTTGGTTGAAACCGAAAGAGTCAAGGAAATCGGATCTGTTATCCAATCATTGGTCGGCATTTTGCGGTTCTCTATTGATAAGATCGATGAGGTTGTACTTTTGAAATTTGAAGTGGAATGTGTATGGAAATACGTGGACCTGATGAAGCTGCGCTTCGGAGATATTTTTGATATGGACATCATCATTCCAGAGCCATTCGAGCAGGCGTATATTCCGAAGCTTACGCTGCTTACTTTAATTGAAAATTCGATATTCTATGGCTTGAACAAGCCCGGTGAACGCAATCATATTATTATAATGGCTTACGAGGAGCAGCCTGGAATCATTTGCTTTGAGGTGTCGGATACGGGCCCTGGCATTGATGAGGAAATGATTCGGAGATTGATTGTTAAGGAAGTTTCCAATGAATTCTTAAAGGATTCCTCACTGGTGGATCGTCCGGACAAGGAACGAAAGGGTTTAAATAATTTAGGCATACGCAACATTCATGAACGGATTCAGCTGCATTTTGGCAAGCAGTTTGGCCTGGATATTGAAAGCAGCCTGGGTGAAGGGACGAGGGTGATGGTGCGTCTGCCCTTCAAATCTGCAGAGCGGAACAGCAGGCAAATAGAAATGGGGCAGAGACGTGATGCTAATTAAAGTACTCATTGTAGATGACGAACTGCCAGTTCGTGAACGCTTTACCCAGCATATTCCTTGGGAGGAACACGGCTTTGTATGCATCGGAGCAGCCGGGCATGGACAAGAAGCGTTAACGATGATGGAGAAGGAGCTTCCGCATCTGTTACTGGTCGATATCACCATGCCTATAATGGACGGATTGGAGCTTGCGGAGCTAGTACGAAAACGTTGGCCGGAGATATCGATTATTTTTTTGACGGCTCATTCCGAATTTCACTACGCACGCCAAGCACTTCTTCTAGGAGCCAAGAACTATTTGCTGAAAATCGCCTTATCGAAAGAACAAATTATTGCGGCCTGTCAGGCAGCTGTGGAAGATTTAAAGTTCATATTGAAGGAAAAGGCAAGCAAGACGGTGACCATGGATAGGGCGGAGGAGTCGGAACAAAAGTCCGTATATCATTCATGGAAGAGACGTGAATCGCTATTTGATCATTGGTGGGAGAGCAATGCGCATCAGAGAAAAGATATTTGGAGTGAGATCAGTAAAGAACTATCCACGGAGCTAAAGCGCCATGTGGCTGTGCTATGGGTAGGTATGGATGTATTCGAGGAGCTTTGGAATCAATCAACTTTTGACGAGACCACCCATAAACAGCAAGAGCTGGCTGTGAGGATCGAAGCTCTAGCTACAGCTGACCAGCAAATAATTGCATTTCCACTCGGGAAGACGAAGTTGCTTTGTGTTATAACCAGCGATGCGGATGCAAGCTCCAACAACTTTGAAGCTGCCCTCTACCAAACAGCACAGGTACTGTTGGCGAGGGAAGGCAACATTAAGCTATATATACGGAATAGCGGCAGCTTGGTGGGTGAGACTGATGAAATGAGTGCACAAATTTCGGAGGGTCTAGAGAAGCTAAGCCGTTACTTTTATGAAAGGCAAGATTATACCTCAGTGCATTCCCCGCTACCTGATGTGAATTTCAAGGAAATCAGTGTGATGGAGCAGGTGGAGTTACTGTCGAAGGCGACAAAGGCTTTTTATGGTGGTGGTGCGGTTATGTTACAGGAGGTTGTCCAACAGTTGACTACGCTTCCGCTGGGGACATCGCCGTATTCACCTGCCCAGCTTATTCGATTATCTGGGGAAATCATGCTGAAATGCCCGTGGCTGGAACAGGATTCGAGCCTCACTCATTTTCACCAAATGCTGCTGTTTATCGAGCGCTGGGACGACTTTGTCCGTTGGTGGAACCGCGTGTTTGATTTGTTGACGGATCCAGAGCTTCATCCCGAAATGAATGTGACGCGTTGGGAGGTCCAGCAAGTTTGCCAGTACATTCATGAAAATTATATGAAGGAGATCAGACTGCCTGATTTATCCGAGCGGGTTGGCCTCAACACCATTTATTTGGGACAATTGTTCAAACAAGTGACGGGTGAATATTTTAATGACTACCTGCACCGCACTAGGATGCAGAAAGCCCAGCAGTTGCTGCGACAAAGTGGCATGAAGGTATATGAGGTTGCAGCAGAGGTTGGCGTTTCGGACTACCGTTATTTTTGCAAACTATTTAAAAAACATATAGGGATTTCCCCCTCTGAATATAAACATAAAAATGTTGGCGGCATCCGCTAGCTGGAATATGGGGAAAATGCATGAGCTAGCCCAAAGCAAAATAAAAAAGGGATAACGGTTTACGTTATTCCTTTTTGGTTTCTCTTTAATTCATAGTGTGGTCGTGCACGAGCATTCGACGAAACTCCCTAGGCGAAAAGCCGGTAGCGTTCTTGAACATGGTTGAAAAATTATGTTGTTCAATGCCGACGGCTTGGGCAATGCTGCCGATGGATTGATCAGACGCCAGCATGGTACGTGCCTTCTCCATTCGCAAGCGATTAATGTATTGAATGGGTGAGCAGCCAAGCACGGAATGAAAGCTGCGAATAAAGTAATTGGGATGGTAATGAACCAAGTCGGCAAGCTGTTCAACAGTGATCCTATCTTGCAGGTGCTCTTCAATGTATTGAAGAACACGTCCCATTTTCTGGGTAGAGGCTGAAGGGGAGGCTGTCTCCTCAAAGTGTTGGTCGACAACAATTCCCAAAAGATGTAGTAAAGAGGCTTTTATATCTAGAATCGTACCTAGTCCCGAACTGCTTATGCCACTTACTATTCGCTCGAACCAAACTTCGACCTCAGATGAGGAAGGGACGTCAATACAAACCGGGAACCGATACATCTCAAATAGATCACGATTTCCAACACGAGCTGTAAAGTGGCACCAATACTTATTAAAGGTATTGTCGTTAACTGTGGAATAGGACTGTATAGTATGACAAGGCATTAGTACAAGTTGACCTGGCTTAGGATGATAAACAGCGCCATCTACTTCAATGCGTCCTTCACCACTCCGAATATAATATAAGCGGTTAAAGCTGTGAACAAAATTACGGCGCTGCCAGTCAGGGCCGACAGTTTGCAGGTTAGCGATGATGACGTCCACCTGGATGTTGGTCAACACATTACGAAGTGAATGATAGGTTGGAAGTTCTGACAAGTTCAGCACTCATTTCTTGAAAATGAAGTTAGAATTCACTACATATAGGTTAGCAAATTGGAAGATTGCTGTATATAGAAAAGGTATGATAGAAGCGAAGTCAGCAGTTATAACAACTAACAGGGGGTTCAATATGTTACCAAGATTTCATGATGCGCGAGACCGTTTTTTCGATCTAAGATTCGGTATGTTTGTCCATTGGGGCTTGTATGCTATCCCTGCATGGCACGAACAACTTCCATGGAGAGGCAACATTACCAGACGCAAATATGAACAATTCATTCATGAATTCAATCCGCAGGATTTTGACCCGAACGCGTGGATTGATCTAGCTGAAGAGGCTGGCATGCAGTATTTATGTTTTACAACGAAGCATCATGACGGTTTCTGCATGTGGGACACTGAGCATTCGGAATATAAGGTGACGAATACACCCTACGGTAAAGATGTGTTAGCGATGCTAGCGGAGGCATGCCAGAAGCGGAACTTCCCGCTAAGCCTTTATTACTCTTGTCCAGATTGGCATCACCCGAATTATCCTAATCTTGGTCGACACCATGAAATGTTCGGGCCTCGTGCTGGAGATGAACCGGATATTGAACTTTATTACGAGTATGTGAAGAAACAGGTGCAGGAACTTCTCACACAGTATGGTCCGATATATCAGTTTTTCTGGGATGTTAATGTAGCTGAGTACCACAATCCAGCGATCAATGAGTTGGTACGGTCGTTACAGCCGGACATTCTTATCAATAACCGTGGACCAGATAAAGGTGATTACAGCACACCCGAGAGGCATGTGCCTGATGGCGGATATTTCCGGACGCCGACAGAAGCTTGTCAATCTTTAGGACGAGAAAGCTGGGGGTACCGCAAGGATGAAGATTACTATTCATCCAAGTTCCTTATGCAGAGTATGGATAAAATCATGGCTATGGGCGGAAATTATTTGCTGAATGTGGGTCCTACCGCGAATGGTGAGATCGTGCAGGATAATGTGGATACACTGAGACGTATTGGTCGTTGGTATAAGAAGGTGAAGGAAGCGTTAGTTGATGTAACTCCTGCTTCTTACTTAGGCGGGAAAGACGAGTTCATCGACGGGAATGAAGTAGCTAACCGTGTTCTCCGTGAAGAGGTGCTGCTGACTCGCAGAGGTAACACCATCTATGCTCACGCCTATCGTGAATTGCAAAGCTCAACCATCATCTTGAAGCCACTGAATATGCTACCCAAGCGTGCTGTCTTGCTAAATGATGGACGGGAGTTGGAGACAGCCGTAGAGCAACTGCCTTGGTATTGGCGGGAGAGGCCTTACCTAAGGATTCGCAATCTGCCAGTTAATGAGATCACGGATGAGGTGCTTGTGGTAAAGCTGGAGTTCGATGACGATGTAGCTGAATAGGAGGAGGATCACGATGCAGTTTGAATCTATTGAACTTCATAATGTTGCAGAGGCGGAGGAAAACAAGCTTATACATGGCTTGACACTACAACGTTATCCGAAGGCAGTTCGTGAAGCGATGAGCGAACGTGGAGGCTTCGTTTCACAACAGGCCAGTGGATGTGAAATGAGGTTTGTTACGGATTCCCAGAATGTTCGGATATCTTTAACAGCTGTTGAAGGTGATGGAGAGGTTATCGTCTATCAGGGTGACTTTTACCATTCTCAATATACGCTGAGAAGCGGTGTACAACACACCTTGCATCTCGTACAGCGGCTAGACACTAGCAAAGTAAATCTTGATGCCATCACAAAGAAGCGCTTTGCACCACAAGTATGGCGCGTCATCACGGGACGCTATGCAGTGAGGTTTCACGGAATTGAGGTATTCAACGATTCCGTTCGTCCGCCGTTGCCAGGTGAGGTGCCCGCTGTTCGCTGGCTCGCTTATGGTTCTTCGATAACTCACGGAAGTTCCGCCGTGCATAATTACAATGCTTATGTGCATAAGGCTGCACAACGATTAGGCATTGATGTTTTGAACATGGGGCTAAGTGGTGCCTGCATGTGCGAGCAGCAGGTAGCCGACTACTTAGCTTCGCGAACCGACTGGGATATTGCTACGCTGGAGATTGGTGTGAATATGAGGAACTCTTATTCGCCAGAGCAATTTCGGGAACGTGCGGAATATTTGATTCAAGCCATGTGTTCGAAGCATCCGAATAAGCCTGTTGTGGTCATAACTGTATTCCTAAACGCGTCTACATATGACACCAAAGGAACTACAGTTGGCCAGAATCAGGCAGCATTCAACGCCATTCTTCGTGAGATTGTCGCTAGTAGCAAGTACCCCAAACTTTATCTGCTGGAAGGCAATGAAATTTTGACCGACTTCGCGGGACTCACTTGTGATCTCATTCATCCCTCAGATTATGGGCATGAACTTATGGGGGAAAATTTAAGTAGGATGCTTGGCCTTATATTAGAAAAATAAAGATTACGACTTACAACATGAAGCATAATAATATGTCAAATAGCTTGCCGACGATTCGGCAAGCTATTTCCTATGTGCGACTAGTGTTAGCGAGTACTTTAGTTACATCACTTCGCCTAAATCAGCAATAAATACTCGTCGTGCTCCGTTAACATAGCCATTAAACACAATATGGCGATGATCAGGAGCCCAAGCGGGATGAGCATCTACGCGAAGTGAGCCGTTGAGGTTCGAAGCGGCATGGGCGACATTTATCCGTACAAGTGTTTGCTCGGAGTTTGTCTGAAGATCAATCCTACGCAGCGGTATGGTGCCGTCTCCAAATGAAGTTGACTCTCCGGCATACGTATCTGTTAGTATGTGACGGCCGTTCGGATGGACGGTCGGATGACCGGAGCCAGGCATATCATCGGTGATTGTACACAAATTTGTTCCATCATATCGGACACGGACAAGCTTCATCTGTTTGTCTCCATGAATGGCTAAGTTCATGGAGAGATGCTCGCCATCTGGAAACCAGTTAATATGATGGCCACCTTTTTCCCATTGCTCAGGGCCTACCGCAACACATACATCGGTTCCATCTGGCTTCATTGTCAGCACCCAAAAGTCAAGATGCTGCTTGATCTGATTCCAGGGCTGAGTTTCTTGGGAATGGAACCAACGCATGGTAAAGATCAGCCGGTCCCCCTGAGGATTAAATTTACAATGGAACCCATAACATTCGCCATGCTCGTACTTTCCTTTGTCTATTTGAGGAACAGCACGTTCAAAAATCTCCCGGATTGAGATGACTAGTGATCGCTTACCTGTCTTTGTATCGGTCATAAACAAACCATCGTCAGCACGAAATCCGAAATTTCGCGCGACTCGTTCGTCAGGAATGACGACCCCGTATCCGTTTTGAGTCCGTCGCATGGTCACTGTATTGGCACAAATGATTTGATTTCCGTCTGGAGATATGCGGTAAATAGAGCCCTCCAATTTACGCGTCACACCAGTAAGTGGGTCCATACAGACAATATAGGGTTCCCAGTTCGATGTGTCTACGTTGTTAAAATAGAGGGAATGATCATCTGCGCCCCAATTAATATTAGCCCCTAATTGATACTCCCAACCAAAAGTCTGTGCAATAACCTTCTCTTCAGCGGTATGCAAATCAACAAGAACAACATCGGCGGCTTCGCCGGGCATATTGACACGGTCATTATCGGGCATACGGAGTACGGCTAGATACTGGCCAGATGGACTGACCGGAGAGGTGTCAAAGAAACGATGCAATCCGCCTCCTTCTCCAGGTGTTACGCACCAGACAGGCACGCTTGGATTGTACTCGGTGTATCGTGGGAATTTCTCGCTAATCCGCATATGGCTTGTTCTCCTTTTCGTAAATACGAAGTCAACTTTCCTTCCTAAAGTATATAAAATACGGCAGTGTTCATCTTTGTCTGAGATTATGACATTTTTACCTCAGATTACGATATAATACCGATTACAGAGACATAAGAAGGGGGAAGGCATGAGTAACTTTGGGATTCATCTATTGTGGACGGCGCGTTATGATTACGAAAAAGGCGAAAATAGGAATCTGCATCAGCATGCCTTTCATCAAATTTTTTGGATTGCTAGCGGCAGCGGAGTATTTCAATGTGAAGACGTCATATTCGAGCTGGAGCCTGACACTATTTTCTTTATAAAACCGAATCAATTGCATGGATTGACAGCCGTTGATCATGTAAAAACCTTGGACATCAAATTTCAGATTGTATCGGAAGAACTTGAAAGCGCTACAGGGCAAATACCTGCGCAGATGCGCATTCGCAATAAAGAGGTAGCGCGGCTTCTTGAACTTGTACGCAGCGAGGGGCTGCAACGACAAAGTTATTTTCGAGAGTTGGCAGCTCTTCATCTGGCTGAGCTACTCTATGTATTGACACGGGCTGCTGAGCACTTGGAAAATGAAGCACAATCAAACATTTTGGAGGCTCGTTCATTGGCACCTCGAGTTTCCAATGCCAATGCCACAGCAGCGGAAAAAGCAGAGCAATGGATCTTGGCGCATGCGGATCAGGATTGGACGATTACGGAAATGTCCAAGAAGCTTGGATATAGCCCAAGTTATATGTGCCAGCTTTTCAAAGATTACAAAGGTCTTACAATCGCAGCTTTTCTGAAGGAAGTCCGGATTCAGCGGGCCAAGGAATGGATGGCATATTCAGACTGCAGTATCAAGCATATTGCGCAAACGGTAGGGTTCAAAACGGTGCATCATTTCACACGCGTATTTAAGGAAGTAGAAGGAATTACACCCGGGCAGTGGATTGCTCGGGAGATTTCAGGCATTCGGAATGGGATTTTTTTTGACGATACTAATAATTATCTTTAAGTGACTTCTAAAGGCAGGTTATATCTGAATTAAATGTTGTAGTTTCATCATACAAGTTTCTGAGTATTGACACTGATTTGTATGCTTGACAAACGTTGCCGCGAGAAATTGTTGCTAAAAGGATCCGACTATTTTTATTTAGACAAATGATGGGAAATCGATTGAAGCGGGGATTACGGATTAAGTTTAATTTGTTATTCGTATTTTAAAACTAATTTGTAATTCAGACAATTTGCTCCAAAATCCATTACAAAACTTTATTTGTCATAATAATTTTACGGAAAATCCAGCAAATCCGTGTGTTTGCTGGATTTCTTCATCTCAAAACCAATTTGTCATCCAACAAGAGAGTAGATAGGCTTATCTTATTGTCAAATACGGATAGATATCAGGTAACAAATAAGTTTTGAAGTAACAAATAAAGTTCTAAAGTAATAAATAAGGTTTAGAAGTAGTGAATAAAAATTTGGTTAGTTCTTCTTAGCGTTCACTCACTTGGGTGGACGCTTTTTTTAAAATGAGATGACGAATACGAAGGGCAGAATAACTCAACTTCAGTCGGATAAACTATCCAGTAATAATGAGCTTTCCTTCTATTGTATTGATATTTGATATTTCATATTTCATATTTCATTGTGATCTCCTGACGCATAACCTTTTTATCATCGTCGAGAAAAACGCTCTCATCCGAAAATAGAAGTAAATATGTTGACATGGAGTAAACTCCATATCTTAAGATACGGATACGGTTGAAAAAGAACAGCTTAACGGGGATTAGAGAGGAGGCAGAAGTTGGAGCTTACATTTTCAATCGCAGAGATTTCGGAAAAGTCAGGACTCAGTTACGACACGATACGGTATTATGTAAAGATTGGCCTACTACCGCCGACGAAGCGAAAGGAAAACGGACAGAGGGAATATGGCACAATTCATCTCGAACGTCTAGTTTTTATTTCACATCTCAAACGAACCGGCATGCCGTTAAGCGAAATTAAACATTACATGTCCTTGGCAACTGTTCAAAATTATGAGAAATGCTATGACGTACTTTATAAGCATAAACTCGAAATTGAATCGCAAATGGTTTTGGAATTAATGAATTATAAGCTTGATCATTTTAAGGACCTAATGAAGAAATCCAGACTAGGAGGAGAATGAACATGAAAGAAGATAACAACTATCAAATTACACCTCAAGAACCAATCCATTCGGGCTTTGGTTCCCAAACAACAGCACGGAAAGTACTTGAAGGCTATGATTTGAATGGGAAAATCGTCATCGTAACTGGCGGGTACTCAGGCGTTGGACTTGAAACAACCCGCGCCCTAGCTGAGGCTGGTGCAACAGTCATTGTACCCGCACGTACACCAGAGAAAGCTCTGACATCGGTTGCAGGCATCCCAAGAGTTGAGGTAGAAGAGTTGGATCTGATCGATCCAGCTTCAATCGAGGCATTTGCGCAGAAGTTTCTGGACTCTGGACGGCCGCTGGATATCCTGATTAATAATGCCGGTATCATGGCACCTCCCTTAGAACGTGACGCACGCGGTTACGAATCCCAATTTGCAACCAATCATTTGGGTCACTTTCAGTTAACGTTACTACTATGGCCGGCCTTGAAAAAGGCAAAAAACGCGCGGGTAGTTTCTGTTTCGTCAACAGGTATCCGCTTCGGTGGCGTTGATTTTGAGGATCCAAATTTTGAACACAGGGAATACGATAAATGGAAGGCCTATGGCCAGTCCAAATCTGCTAACGCTCTTTTTGCCGTTGCACTGGACAAGCGCGGTCAAGCGCACGGTATCCGCGCGTTTTCTGTACATCCTGGACGAATTATGACCGATTTAGTGCGTTTTATGTCAGAAGAGGAAAGGGCTGCAGCAACTGGAGAACTAAAGACAACTGAGCAGGGTGCTGCTACTAGCGTGTGGTGCGCGACCAGTCCTCAACTTGAGGGCAAAGGAGGCGTTTTCTGCTTAGATGTTGATATTGCCGAAGTCATTACGGCAGAAGCTCCACAAGGATTGAGTCAAAAGTTAACAGGTGTATTTCCTTGGGCGATTGATCCGGAATTTGCGGAACGGCTTTGGCAAATTAGAGAGAAGTTGACCCGCATAAAATTTACGGATTAAGAAGTTATGTTTGAAGATTGAAAAATGTCCGAGATTTAATCAAACTAACGCCGTAACTTGTCAGAAATGTTATTTCGCTAACGAATAACGTTTGTTAAGTAAGCTGATAGTGGCAGCTCTTTTTGATTTTTAAAAAAACGGGCAAACAGTTCAACTAGAACGGGTTTACTTTTGGAGTGGAAGATCAAAAAACAGTACAAATAACATGAAAAGCTTGCGGATAGCTTTCCAGCACTAGAGAAACGAAGTCACTATGAAAGATTTGATTATTAGAGGAAATCTAATACAAAATACAGAACATATGCTACACTTAGGTTATCCAAGTTCAAGATATTTTCTTGCTTCTTATTTTAATGAAATAACGTATGTGAAAATTTTAAACAGGGGGAGATAATGTGTTGCTTTTAATAGCAGCCATCGTATCTATTGTTACATGGATTGCGGTATCCCGAGAACTTGTAAAATCTTCAGAAGAGAAAAACAAAGGAAAAATAATAACTTTAATGTCCGCATGTACCTTATCAACGATAGTTCTGACCATTTCATTTTTTTAAAATATCCAGTATTAAAAATCACCTATAGATAGTTAGATGTATTACTAAAGGATAGGTTAATATAATAAGCAAAAAAACAAAAATAGAACTTCCAATTTTATGGAAGTTCTATTTTTAACTAGTTCATAGACAGAAATTATAAGAAATTTGTGGAAAGTGATGGTCATTTGTTTAAAGGTATTCAAGATACTCAATTTCCGTCGGATCTTGAAGAATTAGGTCGCTGAAAGACACCACTTCAAAATATAAATTGCAAATCAATTTTATAAGAAAAGCCAGCAAACCCTTGAGCCCTTGAGTTTGCTGGCTTCTTGCGCTTCAAAACTATTTGTCATCGAACACAACCACCCATCATCATCCCGTGAACGCCTATTTATTTTCTTGTATGTATGGAGGAAGTCATTAGTCATAACACCACCTATTATATCGTTTAGGGAGTTCTAGTTAAAAACAGTGATCCATGGTAATATCTTTTTTGAACGGAGGAGACTCATGAATCTAAACTCATCAGCAGCTCGCTTCAAACAGGTCACTTTTAAGAAAAGAATTATTTCTATTTTTCTCCTCAGCATTCTAATTCCTTTTATATGTCTTGGAGTTGTATCTCTCTACACGATTAATTCGATCATTACCAATAAAGTTGAAAGCTCCATCCAGAGCAGCTTGAAGCAGGAATTGTTGGCAATGGAAAACACATTGAATAACTTAAACCATGTTTCACAACAGATCGCTTTTGGCGGTGGGACCAATAGGCTGTCTGAACAGCTGCAGCACGAGACCGACCCCTATGAGCTGATAAGACTTCGTAATGAGATTAAGAGTGAACTGAACGTGATTACCTTCTCCAATCCGAATGTAGGTTTAACGATGTATTACTACCCGGATAATGATTCATACGATTTCGAGAATTTTGTAGTCAGGGATCAATTTAATCCGGAACAGCTTCCAATTATGTCTAAATATCCGGAAATTACTTACTATGGTCCTCACAAAAGCTACAACAGGTCCATTAATCAGTTGGTATTTAGCACAATGAGGAAAGTAAATTTACCGGAACAAAACGTTTATTTATACATTGAGACAGGTTTTAACGCCACCAAAAATTTATTTGCTTCTGAAAGCCAGCAAAATAAATCGCGACGGCTAGTTATTCTGGATAATGACGGAAGAATTGCTTTTAGTCAAGATAACCAAAATTTCCATGAAAATAGTTTGTTTCCCGATTATAGCCCAGAGGACGAATCAGGTACTTATGGTCAATACGTTTGGTATAAAGAAACAAGTAATCAAGGTTGGAGCATCGTTTCGATTCTCCCCAAGAATATATTGAATCAGGAGAAGAACCAATGGTTATTCCAAATGACCGGTTTCTTCTTGATATTCGTTTTAGCAGCGGTACTGATGGCATGGTTATTGTGGAAAATGTTATATAAGCCTTTGGACAAGTTCAATACGGAAATTAAGTCCTTTATTCAGTCTAATTCCGAGGAACGCACAGATTTAACGTTTATACCGGAATTTGATTATTTGCTCTATCAAATACGTAACATGAAAAGGAAAATATGGGAATTATATGGGGAGATTGAACGGAAAGAAAAGCGGAGAGCGGATCTGGAGGTTGAGAAGCTACTGTATCAAATTAATCCGCATTTCCTTATGAATACGTTGGATACCGTCCATTGGCTGGCTATGATGAATGGGCAGGAAGAAATCGATAAACTAGTTCTATCCTTAAATAAATTGTTGAATTATAATCTTGGTAAAATGGGTGAAGCAACTACCATTGGCGGTGAGATTCAAGCCTTAAAGGAGTATCTGCAACTGCAAAAAATCCGATATGATTTCCAATTCGATGTCGACATTGATGTAGATGACGATGCGATGGCGTTTTCGATCCCCCGTTTTATTCTTCAGCCTTTGGTAGAGAATGCCCTTTATCATGGTGTTAGCGATGATGGATATATTCATGTAGCTATCCAGTTAAACGATGAGCTTGAGATTACCATCCAAGATAATGGCGCGGGGATGTCGCAAGAAAGGATCGATCAGTTGCTGCAAGATGATACGATGGAAAGTCAGAAAGTAGGAATGGGAATCGGCATGAAGTATGTGAAGCGTATCCTAGAAGCAAACTACGGGGAAAAGTCAAGATTTGAAATTAAAAGCGAGATTGGAAAAGGGACTGTCGTTTCTCTGCGCGTTCCTGTTTCAGGAGGTAATTAAATACTATGATTCGCGTGCTGATCGTAGACGATGAGAAGATCGTTCGTAAGGGACTGGTCTCCTTCATGCCCTGGCAGGATTTCGGAATGGTTGTTGCGGGTGAGGCCAATAATGGGGAGAACGCTCTGCAATTCATGGAGTCCAACAGGGTTGATTTATTACTTACAGACTTGTCTATGCCTGTTATGTCAGGAATCGAATTAATGAGAGAAGTGCGGCAAAGACATCCACATATTCAGATTGTGGTTTTGACGCTGCATCAGGATTTTGAATATGTGCAGGAGGCACTTCGACTAGGAGCCATTGATTATATTGCGAAGACTCAGCTGGAGAAAGAACAGTTTGAAGATGTATTGAGTAGAATTGCTTCACTCATGGTTATGAAGGATTCGTTAAATGGCCCTCCTATCCAACAGTATGAAATCGGCCGCGTGGATGAGTTGTTTGTATTATACGCATTACATCAACAAAGTGATGATTTGAAGTCGGCTATTTCCCTGCCTAAAGAAGCGGTTGAGGCCGATGTTGGCGTATGGTATTGGACGGACATGATGTCGAATGCTGTCGCGCCAAATCCGAATTATGCTCTTATTTGCTTTAAGGATCTGAAAGATATGGACCGGAAATCGCTTCTACGGCTTCTTCGGGTCTATCGAAAGAACGACTTGTTTTATGATTATGATCCATCCCTGCCCATTCAGTTCGTTAACAGCAGAATCATACTGAGTAGGGGAAATGATGAAATGGGTTATGAAATGAATACGGTGAAACAAAGATGGTTATCCTCAGAATGGATATTGGACGATCAAATTTTTGAACATATGATTCAAGAGCTAAGATTAATGAAGCTACAACCTATTAGATTGACTAGAATTTTCTTTAGCTTAACGGATGAATGGAACCGACTTTATTATCAAATTCTTTCTAACCCCATAGTAGTGGAAGATTTCTTCTCCAGTTGGGTTCAATTTGAAGCATGGTTAAGAGCTTCAAGGGAAACGATACGACAAGCAAATTCAAAGCCTCAATATTCCATTGAGATTCAGAACAGCATTACGAAGGCGATGAATTTGGCACAACAAATGATGGATCAGCCTGTCAGCGCTGGAGAAATGGCGAAGATGGTCAATATGAGCAGCAGCTATTTTAGCCAGTGTTTCAAACAGATCGCAGGACAAAACTACACCGATTATATTCGGTATATACGCATGGAGAGAGCAAAGGAATATTTGAAAAATACAACAAAAACCATACAATGGATTGCGGAACAGGTCGGTTACAATGATGAAAAATATTTCAGCCGTTTATTTCGAGATCAGGTTGGTGTGCTGCCAAGCGATTATAGACAAAAAAAATAATAATAGGGTAGACATTCGTCCGAAAAAGAGGTAGAAACCTTTCGGGCGTTTTTTCTATTTTTGTGTATTTGTCAACCTGATTAGATATGGTCATCTAACTTGAGACTATGTGTTCAATGATAAAATGAGATTGTAAAGACGAATCGTTAGAGGGGGAAGGGCAATGAAAAAGATTTTGATGACGATAATAGCTGGGCTGCTTGTAACCACAAGTTTAATTGCATGTGCCGATAAAAACGAAGGTACTAGCCCAAGTAGCAGTCCAACAAGTAAAGATGCCGAGGTGAAAGTGGATCTCATGGCGAAATTCCCAGAGCCTGTACAGGTTGCAATAGGTAGAGGAATTGACCCAAATTATAAGTATGGAGGCAGCGATACTGCTGAAAGCAACATTTACACGCGATGGATGAAAGATACGTATAACATTGCTGTCACACATGCGTGGGAAGCATCAAATACAGATTACAGTCAAAAAGTAAGCTTGGCTATCGCCAGCAATGATCTGCCGGATGCGATGTTGGTTAACGAATCCCAATTAAGGCAAATGGTGAAGGCAGGACAATTGGCCGATTTATCAGAAGTTTACAAAAAGTATGGAACCGACAGATTGAAAAAAATCTATGATTCAAATCCAGGACTGTTGGATGGAGTGACCTTTGACGGCAAATTGTATGCACTTCCTGAAACTACTTTGCCTTCAGCGCCGATGACCTGGATCCGGAAAGACTGGCTCGACAAGCTAGGGCTGCAGCCGCCTAAAACACTGATAGATCTTGAGATCATTGCGAAAGCATTTATAGACAACAAAATGGGTGGAGAGAACACGCTTGGCATCGTTGGTACACAACAGGGAGGAGCTCTGTATTCCAACTTCCTTACTTCTGGAGACCATTATTTAAATTTCTCGCCGATGTTCTTTGCTAATAACGCTTACCCAGGTATCTGGGTCAAAGATAAGGACGGTAGTGCTGTATACGGATCCACCCTGCCTGAGACTAAACAATCGTTAGCCACAATGCGTGATTGGTATGCCAAAGGAATCCTGGATAAGGAAATGGGTCTCCGGAAAAGCACGCAAGAGGTCATCTCAAGCGGGAAAACGGGAATATTTTTCGGACCATGGTGGTCTCCTTACAATTTGACGGATTCAATCAAGAACGATCCGAAAGCTAACTGGCGGCCATATGCGGCACCATTGGACGCATCAGGGAAATTTAACTCCAATCAAGCAACGGGTAGTTCGTTTATTGTTGTGAAGAAGGGATATAAACATCCAGAAGCCGTTATGAAAATGCTCAATATCCATGTAAACGAAAAAGATCCTAGTTATAAAACAGCTGTCGGCAAAGAAATGACTTCTCAGGAAATTCCTTTGTTCCTCATCATGGGTCATGGTGATCAATTGCAATATGCGGTCAAATCCAGCCAGAAGGTTCTGAAGGGCGAGATGAAGCTCGAGGAAGTTGATAAACTGAACTACGGGTTTGCTTTTGAACTTGCTTCTCATGTCAAAGCTGTTAAGAAAGAGCCTTTTGACAACTATGACATTCCAAATTGGAACCAAAATGATGAGTTCTTCACTCACCTGTATGCGCATTTGAACGGTGGATCTGCATTCGTTGATGCTCTTCCCAAAATCAATTGGGTGAAAAGCCTTGTAACTGCCCAAACGAAAACGATGCAATCCAGATGGGCAAACTTGAAGAAGATCGAAGACGAGACTTTCCTGAAAATCATTATGGGAAGCGCTCCAATCGATGAGTTTGATTCTTTCGTGAAAAAATGGAATGAACAAGGCGGCGATCAGATCACTAAGGAAGTAAATGAGTTGAAATAAAAATAGAATGAACAAGACGGGTGCCTTGCTCACTCGTCTTGTTCGATTTATTAAGGGGAGATTGACATGCTAAAACGAGGAGTCTACAAGCATTACTACCTCATGCTTCTGCCTGGATTGTTATGGCTTTTCTTTTGTAATCTGCTCCCAATGTATGGAATACTGATTGCATTTAAAGATTTTAACCCAGGCATTGGCTTATGGAAGTCATCTTGGATCGGATTGGAAAATTTCCGTTATATGTTCGAACTTGATGATAGTAAACAAATATTTCAGAATACGATTGTTATTGCTTTAATGAAAATGATTGGTAACTTGATCGTTCCCTTAGTATTTGCTCTTATGTTAAATGAAGTGAAAAACAGGTTGTTCAGCCGTTCGGTTCAAACAATTGTGTATTTGCCTCACTTTTTATCGTGGGTCATAATTGCTGGCATCATGCTGGATATTTTCTCTCTGACGGGTCCAATCAACCAGATGTTGTCTGGTTTCGGTGTTGACCCCATTCTGTTCTTTGCAAATGCTAATATTTTCCCTGGTCTCGTAGTCGCAAGTGATATTTGGAAGGAATTTGGTTTTGCCGCAATTATTTTTTTCGCGGCACTGACGTCCATTAACCCTGAAATGTACGAAGCCGCAGCCATAGATGGGGCTTCCCAGTTTAAACGGCTGATTAGCATTACGCTTCCGAGTATATTACCGGTTGCTGTTCTGCTTGGCACATTAAGCTTGGGAAACATTCTAAATGCCGGGTTCGATCAAATATTCAATCTATATAATCCGACCGTATATTCGACAGGTGATATTATTGATACCTGGGTCTATCGGGCAGGCTTACTTGATATGCAGTATGGATTGGCTACAGCGGTTGGACTTCTTAAATCGGTTGTCGGTCTAGTCTTGATATCCATCTCGTACGGATTAGCATACCGCTTTGCGAATTATCGAATTTTCTAATAGAAAGGTTTGATGATGATGATTGAAGAACGCTCATTTCTTTCTAGGATAGGAAATGGTGTTAATGTACTGCTTCTTATATTGATTACGCTCCTTTGTGTTTTACCCGTTTGGTACACATTAGTGGTCTCTCTGAGCGATAAAGCGGCAGTAGCTGCAGGGCACGTGTTTCTTTGGCCTCAAGGTTTTACATTTGGCTCGTACCTAACAATTATTAGTGACGAGCAATTTTTTAGATCGTTCTATATTTCCGTACAGCGTGTACTCTATGCAACCGTCATTACATTTTTCGTCGTGTTATTAATGGCATATCCGCTGGCCAAAACATCGAAAGATTTTAAACCGAGAAATGTCATCATGTGGCTTCTAATTTTTTGTATGCTATTTAACGGCGGGTTGATTCCGTGGTATATGACAATGAAAAGCCTCGGTATGATTAATAGTATTTGGGGTCTTGTGCTCGGAGGCGGCTTACCTGTTTTTAATGTCATACTGGTCATGAATTACTTCCGGAACTTGCCGAAGGAAATGGAAGAATCCGCTCTGATGGATGGCGCGGGACCGTGGCGTATTCTGTTCGGCATATTTTTACCTTTATCAACACCTGTGCTGGCAACGATTCTGGTGTTTACCATTGTAGGTCATTGGAATGAATTTTTTCAAGCCCTCGTATTAATGACGAAGAATGAGAATTACCCTCTGCAGTCTTATATTCGGCAAGTAGCTCTCGTTATTGACCCGTCCAAAATGGACGCGGAATCCGCCAAGAGAATGACAACCTTATCCAACCAGACGTTGAATGCGGCGAAAATTTTCATTTCCATGCTTCCTCTATTGATGATTTATCCGTTTTTCCAAAAATACTTTGTTAAAGGAATAACGCTTGGTTCCGTCAAAGGCTAAAATGTTTAGATTGGAGTTCATACCTATGCAAACTAGTGAAACGATTCATCCGGATAAAGGTAGTCTAAAATCGGTACAAACCAATGATTGGGGAATCGGTGAACGATAGCTAAACATCTGAAGGGCTGCCGACGTGGTAGCCCTTCACTCCGAACGGGCAGATTAGCGTGGTGAAACATTAAGTAGTTGGCAACGTATAGAGTTATACCTACATCTTTTGGAAAGTCGTTGTATGAGGCGAAACTGACACAGCAGTAAAGCTTTGGAATGAAATTAAGAAGCGGAGTGATTATTTGAAAATGAAAGATGACGGAAATGGTTCTTTCATCGGCGTTGGAATTGCTTTAGGTGCCGCTTTTGGTTCCGCTTTTGGTGTCGCATTTGGAGCAGTATTCGGTAATGTAAGCGATGGACTTGTATTTGGAACTTCATTTGGAATTGTAGTAGGATTAGCTGTCGGTATTTATAGAAATAACAAAAACAAGTGAAAACGCTCGATTACGTTAACGAGAAACGATAGCACAATAAATTGCCAAAACAGGCTACCGCAGATTTATTCTCGGTAGCCTGTTCCGCTAACGGGGAGGATAATGGGAATGTCTGGAGAAGAGATTGTGGTATGTAGAAGTGAAAAATTGACGTATTTAGCCGGCAGATCAATGTGACTCGAGAGGGTATTCATGTATCAGTCCACACATAGAGAATTTACAATAAATGGGAGATAATTCAATGAGCGAACGTGTGCCCTGCCAAAACTCCGGTTGTTCTGCAACCATTCTTCCTACAACTGCTCTAAAGACAGGCGGGACTTGTATGCCATGCCATCAGAAAAAGCTAGCCTTGGAGAAGGAGGCATATATCTTACAAAATCGGAAAGATGTTGATCGGTATAAAGGTATAATTGATCCAGTTGAGATTCTAAAAATCATGCATACACCTCGGAAATACAACCCGCTTGAGAGAGACCTTCCATACCATAAAAGCGCGCAGGAACTATATCATCAACTGACTAAAGGCGATCGCGAGCGATTGGAAACATACGCGATTTCGTTGATTGATCAAGGAGACTTTGACCAAGCCGAAACCATCCTGCTGTCACTGGTGTGTTTTACAGATGCCCAAATCGAAAGCGGATTAAATGCCCTCTTCCACAAAGGCAAGTATTATCCTGGCATCCTCTATAAGGAAGCGAGGCCAGCTATCCGCGATGAACTAATCCATCTGGTGGAGCGAGATCCAGCTAACCGTAATCATCTGTTGCTGGCCCTGGCTTGGATTGGTGATGAAGTGGTTGTACGGTTGTTCGCGAAATGGAAGAAAAATCCGCCTGTTTGGGCATCAAATCTTTATGTCCCTCCAGAGAATTATGCTCATGAAGCTGGTTGGGAACTGGACCAGGATGGTCAGAAACGGCATCTTTTCCACCTCGATAGCTTTATTTTTGAAGTGTATGGGGAAAAGATCGGTGGATCAGAGTCTGTAAAGGCAGCGGTAGTAGCCCTGCAATCGGATGACCAATGTTGTCCATGGTGTCATGGTAAACTAATGGTGTTGATTGATTGTGATTTACAGGATCCATTAGTTCAATTTTTAAAGCTTTCCGGCCAGCGGTTAAGGATTGCGGCCTGTATGCATTGTAACTGCTATGGTACAGTGTTTACGAATGTGGAGTTGGATGGTAGCTATTCGTGGAGTAAATTTAATACCGTTCCTGAATTTTTGCCAGAAACAGAGCCGGATGAAGAACTGACATGTAGTACCATGCGACTATCGGATCGACCGATGGGAACCTACGAAGGGGCCTATTGGACGCTTGAGGCACCCACATCTCAGATCGGAGGTCATCCAGCCTGGATTCAGGATGCGGAGTATCCCACATGTCCCTGCTGCTTAGAGACTATGGTATTTATTGGACAAATGGATATGGAACAAGCAGCTGACAGTGAGGGGATTTTCTATACTTTTCTATGTAGGGCTTGTCTGATTGCGGCCGTAAATTATCAGCAGACATGATGTTTTTGCGTGTTTATTAGTCGGACAAGTTAGGACTTGTAGGCAGGTATCTTTGGCAAGAAAGCATAAGATACCGTGAAGGGCTATCCGCAAAGGATGGCCTTAAAACTTGCCGTTACAGACAGCGCGGTGAACCGTAATATCGATGACAGGTCATGTCATTACGCTAACGCAGAACGATAGGTTAAATATAACAAAAAGAAAAGGCATCTGGCCTAGTGATCGGGATGGATGAGCAATATGGGGCGAAAACATTCGATACTAGGAGGAGTTTGAATGGAAATTCACTGGAGATTTAAAGTAAGTGACGTATCATCAGATGAAATTAAGAAACTTGAAGAGTTTCTAGGGGTTACATTTCCTGATGATTATTTAGAATGTATTAGAGAAAACAATGGTGCAATGCCGGTACCTAACTTTTTCGAAGTTAACGGTAGGGAAATGTCATTTGGAGCTCTTTTAAGTATTAATGAAAAGGACGTTGAAAATATCCGGATGGTATTTGAAGCTTTAGAAGAAAGGTTGCCATCCGAGATAATCCCCTTCTCAATTGACGCTGGTGGCAACTTCATTTGTTTTGATTATAAAAATGGTACCCAGTCTGTACCAAGTATAGTCTTTTTTGACCATGAGCAGGGTTATGCGATTAATGATCTTGATGAAGATCAACTAGCAAGGAAGCCTTTAGAATTATGGCTTAGGGAAGCCTTAGAGCCTGTGTGTAATACTTTTTCTGAATTACTGAGTATGCTTTGTGATTAAGCAGAAGTGTGTCTTTTTGTTAGAAAGATTTTGATCAGACTTTTATTTTTGAGTTTGCTATTCCGATAGAACGCATTAAGGAAGTCTGACAGAAATTGTTTAAAAGAAATATAGAAGTAGAACGTTACGCTAACAAGGAACTATGGTTCAATTAAGACAGGACGGCAGCCGGCACCGATAGGCTGCCGTTGTCTGTTGAAGTAACGGGCAGAATACTATGGTAATATTAGGTATTAAGTGATTTTTGGGGGAAGCTGAATGACGAATGTCGTGAACGCATCAAATGAAGACATAAAGGGATGGTTGAAACTAGCCGCTGAGGTAGAATACCTTTTTGGTCCAATGGTGGATGACCCAAGTTTTATTAAAGCATTAGAGAAAAATGTTAATCGAGGTACTGCGTTTTGTATACGAGAGAATAATGGTTCACCAGGGTCGAACTTACTTGGTGGATTATTGTTTTCTTCAACAAATGCATCAAGCTACAAAATTGGGTGGCTATCTGTTTCAACCCAATCGAGGGGAAAGGGAGTAGCAACGGAATTGCTTAATCATATCTTAGGTCTAGTTCATTCCCATTCTGAAATATCTGTTATTACGTTTGGTGACGACATTCCTGACGGTCAAGCTGCAAGAAGGCTTTATGAAAAGTTTAGTTTTTTTCCTTCAAACGAGTTGGTTCCGTATGGTCCCGAAGGGGGATCTCGCCAAAAATTCATTCTAACAATACCAGCGGCGGACTAAGCTAACGTAGGAACATTAGTTAAATAACATTATGAGAAGGCTGTAGGGCAGATTAGTCAACTCGTTCTACTAACATTCGTCGATTTATGTTACCATAAGTTGGGACCTAACATGGGAATTAAAGGTAGTAGACAATGAGGAGTGGGCTTTGGTGTCATCAAAATTTATCGCATACTCTGGTTACGAGTATGATGTAACTGGTGAGTTATGGTCAAATGCCATAATTTCATTGGATACTAATACATTACTAAATACGTATAAAATGACCCCTGATGCTAGGAGTCAGTTTTTACGTGTCCTTCAAACCTTTAAGAATCGTCTCTGGATGCCGTATCAAGTAGGTAAGGAATTCTACTTCAACCGGCAATTCGTTATTGAAACTGAGCTAAAGTCATTGCAAAATTCGAAGCAATATTTCAAAAATGGCTTAGATGCGTTAGTAACTGGGGTAGAAAAATCAGCAATTAGATTTCGTTCTCAACTTGCAGCTGATTTGCAAAATGAGCTAAATGAATTAAAAGAGAAACTATCTATAATGATTGACAAGTGCCCTGATAAAATGGACAGAAAAGAGTACTTCGACGGTCCCTTATTAAAAGCTGAAGATCCAATTTCAAAAGGGATATTTGAAATCTTTGGTGATAATGTGGGAGACGGATTTCATCCAGTAGAACTTTTGAAGATCTATGAGGAAGGAAATAAGCGCTACGCTCTTAGTATTCCACCTGGCTTCAAAGATGCTGTTAATAAAGAAGATTACAGGAAATACGGTGATTTGGTTATTTGGAAAGAACTGATGGAAAAGGCAACAGAAGAATCTAAACCTATCATTTTTATTACGGATGATGTAAAGCCCGATTGGTGGGTTAGATATAACGAATTGAAGCGACCTCATCCTGAGTTATTAAACGAATTTTATAGAATTTCGGGCCAATACGTTCAGATTTATACATACAATGAATTCATCGATCAAGCAACGAAATTAATAATAGATTTTCCAGAGTCGGCGAAAGCTGTTGAGGAAATTAATTCCATTAACGAGGTGGAACGGGAAGAACAAGTACAATCAGAAATGTTCACCCCTAAACCAGGTGATATTTATAATATTGTAGATAAGTTTGATAACTTTGATCATAGGATTAGACAGGCACTTCTCTTTGATACATTGGAAAATGGATCGTACTACGCTTTTCCAATTACCACAAGACGCGACTTATTCACCTTAAAATTTCCAACTATAAATTGTGCAGGGAAACTCGCGGCTGTTCTCGTAGATCGTAAGATTTTGGTGCGTTCGGAGGATCTAAGGGCTTATTACGATCGTATAGATCAGCAACAATTATTAAAAGTGTTAACTAACACGAAAATGTAACCTCTGTTAAAGCGAATTCTATAGGTAGCTAACTGGGAACATTTGTTCAATACACAGCAATGGGAGGCTGCCGGCACGCTCGGCAGCCTTTCGCTCAACTCCCTCGGTATGATTTAATTTCCTCACGCAAGCTCGTCTATTCGCAGGATTTCATCCTTTAGATTTCAATGTTGATTGAAAGAAAGCAAGATATATTTGGTTGTGTCGTTAAAAAG
>NZ_JABMKY010000002.1 GCF_013204845.1 Paenibacillus qinlingensis | reverse complement strand
CTTTTACAACAGGACAAGGTCGAATAGCACAATTGGTTACATGTCACCTGAGCAATTTGAGCAGCTATACTACCAGCAAGTTGCATAACTTAGTGACGTCCACTTTCTTGACAGAAGAGCATTTATGTAGGTAAATCTTGCATATTTCCGCTTAAGATCGGAATAGCTGGATTTTATGCAGTTAATTTCAAGCTTTATTATTGATTTAATCATTTACGAGAGAATTACCTACATTTTTTACATCTATTTCGTGTTTTCGGCAATATTTCTTCGAAATAGATGTACAAAATCCAGTTATTACTTGTTTTCGGGATGGCACAATCACCTAACACATCAACAGTGCTACAATCAACACCCCCAAAACACGAACCGTACCCCATATAACTAGCCCCCGCCATACCCGCCATACCCGCCAAACCCAATACTCCAAATAACCCTACAAACACCCACCACACCTAAATTAAAACCTGCTATCCCTATAAGGATGAATTAAGTTGTATAGCAAATGAGGGAACAAAGTCCGGGACTGGGCTGCATATTGTTGGTTGTGGTTGAGTCAGTTTTGGTTGCTTTAGTAGTTATTGTTGGTTGTGGTTGAGTCAATTTTGGTTGCTTTAGTAGGTATTGTTGGTTGTGGTTGAGTCAGTTTTGGTTGCTTTAGTAGTTATTGTTGGTTGTGGTTGAGTCAATTTTGGTTGCTTTAGTAGATATTGTTGCTTGTGGTTGAGTCAGTTTCGATTGCTTTAGTAGATATTGTTGCTTGTGATTGAGTCGTTTTGGTTGCTTTTGTAGGTGTTGTTCGATTGGATTGGGTATGGTGTCAAGGGGTTGGCGGATTCGGTAGGTGTGCACAGAGGAGTTAAGGACGCTCTTTAGTTGCATAACCGTATATGTTATCTTATAATTTTGAAGAGAGTAGAGAAAGGAGATGTGAAACATGTCTGCATGGAAAGAGTTAACGACTTTAACTGAATGGCAGGAAGTGCTTGATCGTTCTAGCGAAAAGCCGGCTGTCGTTCTGAAGCACAGTACAACTTGTCCAGTAAGTGCGAGCGCACTTGATGAATATGAACAATATTTGGCTGGTACACACAACGAGGCTGTTGATTATTTTTTGGTGAAAGTAATTGAATCACGCCCAGTATCGAATCAAATCGCAGAAGATCTAGGGATCAAGCATGCGTCACCGCAAATTCTTTATTTCAAAAATAAAGAGTCCATCTGGAATACTTCGCACTGGTCAGTAACGAACAAACATATGTCCGCGGTTCTGGACTAATTCTGTCACACATTGGGCCCTTCGTTTTGTCTACGTGATGTAGGTGAAACGGAGGGCTTTTCATGCTGTCCATTAAATGAACGACGGTCAAAAAAAGATTGGCAAGCCAAACATCCTCCTATATACTTATGGACGACAACATGACGGAAACGTTCACATGTAAGGAGTTACCTATCTATGAATGCAATGAATAAAACGAAAATACCGATCCCGATTTACCTGTTAATTGGCATCATTGCGATATCATTTTCTTCGATATTTGTAAAATGGTCCGACGCTTCTGCCTCCATCATTGCCATGTACCGATTATTTATGACCAATGTATTAATGCTGCCTTTCTTGTGGAATTATCGCAACGAATTTAAGAGGATTAAGGGGAGAGATTGGCTGCGCACGGCCATATCGGGTATTGCCCTTGGCCTGCATTTCTTATTTTGGATGGATTCCCTACGATATACGACGGTGGCTAGTTCAACGGCGATCTTGACGCTTGAGCCGATTTTTGTACTCGTTGGCGCTTTCTTGCTCTATGGTGTTCGGACAAGCCGTACCTCATTGATTGCGATGTGTATCGCGATTGTGGGTGCCATTTGCATAGGATGGGGCGACTTTCAATTTTCCGGAGAAGCACTCAAGGGGGATGTGTTGTCTTTCGTAGGTACGATCGCTGTAGCGTTTCATATGTTACTTGGCAAAAGCTTGCGGGAACGCATTTCGGCTTATGTATATAGCTTTCTCGTTTTCTTTTTCGCTGGGTTGACCCTTGCGGTGACGAATGTTTATTCAGGCGAATCGTTTACGGGTTATCCGTGGAAGGAATGGGGGATCTTCTTCCTGTTAGCCTTTGTTTCCACGATTTTCGGTCACTATGTATTTAACTGGTTGCTGAAATATATGAAAGCTTCTTCGGTCTCGATGACCGTGCTTGGAGAGCCGCTGGGAGCGTCAATTTTGGCGTATTTCTTACTAGGCGAAAAGATTACGACGATGCAGCTTTTAGCGGGTTGTCTTCTATTAGTTGGCGTAGCTATATTCTTACGTAGTAACGAGAAACCTTAATGGTTTCTTTTTGCTTATTAATTGAACTATGGTTAACAAAGTAGAGAGTTGTTGATTACTTTTGAAAAGTTGTAGAGAAGGGGCAGAGGCAGCATGAGGTTTCGAGATTTTCATCGTAATGTGAAATTGCGAATAGGCCTATCCTTCCTATCGGGCACTGCGAACAATATGGTGCTTCCATTTATGTCGATTTATTTCTCGGGGAAATTAGGGGACACACTGGCTGGATTGGTTGTTATTTTGGGCATTATTGCCGGTGTTGTTGCTGGGATTATAGATGGTTATTATTCGGATCGTTTTGGCCGGAAAAAGCTTATGCTCGCCGCAGAAATTGGCTGGATGCTCTGTTTCATTCTCATGGCGGCAGCGAATTCGCCTTGGTTTGAGTCGGCAGGCATCACTTTCATACTTATGATAATTGTCAGCATTTTCTGGGGTATCCATGGACCTGCCAATGAAGCGATGCTCCTAGATGTTACACTTCCTGCAGAACGTAAATTTATGTATGCCATCATGTACTGGATAAATAATTTATCGTTTGCAATCGCGGGAATGGCGGGTGCTTTCTTGTTTAAATCGTATTTATTTGAATTATTTATTGCCCTTTCTGTGATTGGTTTAATAACGGGAATGATTACTTATATCTTTATTCAAGATGATTATAAAGCGCCAATAAGTGGGATGGACAGCACGACGAGGAAGAATAGCCCTTCCATTTGGGCGAATTACCGCATGGTTCTGCGAGATAAGACGTTTCTGATTTTCACAATAGCTTCCTTATTATTGGTTTCAGTGGAATTTCATTTGGGGAACTATGTCGCTGTTCGCTTAGGGAAAGAGATGGTGGATACGCCTTTCCTTCCATGGGTAACGGATGCATGGCGGATTGACGGTTTCAAAATGTTAGGGTTTATGCGTACGGAAAACACGGTTCTCGTGGTTGTTCTCTCAGTTTTTATGGGGATTCTGATGCGTAGGTTTTCGGAACGCCGAGTCCTGTTTATTGGCTATGCCTTTTATATCGCAGGGTACAGCTATCTAGCGTACAGCAATCAACCAGGTTTACTTTTGCTGTCGATGCTCATTGCCACAGTTGGAGAACTGATGTATGTTCCGATTAAGCAAGCCTATCTGGGCAACCTGGCACCAGACCATGCACGCAGCTCCTATATGGCCTTATATGGCATGGTATATAGAGGAGCTACGTTTCTAGGTGGTCTAGGCGTAATCCTAGGCGGCATGTTGTCTTCCTGGCTGATGGCTTCGTTGATCGCAGTCAGCGGTGTGATTGGAATGGTGATGTTCTACTCCATTCTTGTACAGCTAGAAGAGCGGAAGAACGGTCATTTCGCAGCGGCAAATTCCTCTTTTATGGAAGCTAATAAAGCTGGTTTGGAGAGTACTTCATAGGCCGTATAGGCTAGCGCCTTGGCTGTGAAGAGCATGCTGTCTAAAGCCGGTTCTGTCATGGCGAGATCACGGAATTCCTTGGTATGAAGCAAATGTCGCTCATTAACTACTTTCACGAAAGGGTGAATAGTGGGGCATTGCGTTGAGACATTGCCGAGATCCAAGGAACCGTGATCTTTGCCGATTTCGATTTCCTTCGGTTGGATGCCAAGCTCGAATAATTGATCGGTGAAGACGTTCGACAAAGCTTCATTCGTACGAAGTTCATCATACGAGTACTCGTAGAATGATGTTTTCAGCGTACAGCCGGTTTGAAGTGCAGCCCCTTCTGCGCAGCGAAGGACTTTCTGGACGAGCTCATTTGTGTACGTGCGTGTAGCTGAGCGGACGTAAAATCTAGCAACAGCATAATCGGGAATGATGTTCGGTGCTTTCCCGCCTTCGCTGATAACACCGTGAATACGGGCATCCGACTTGAGCTGTTGGCGCAGCGCATTAATGCTGTTGAATAGCTGTAAGACTGCGTCAAGGGCATTGATGCCTTCGTATGGCTGTGCTGCGGCATGTGCGGAGCGGCCGAAGAACTCGTATTCGATTGCATCCATCGCAAGCGATTCGCCGGATTTTTCATGTTTATAATAAGGATGTGCCATGAGTGCGATATCGACGTCGTGGAAAAGCCCGGCAGCAGCCATAGGAACTTTGGCGCCTTTGGTTTCTTCCGCAGGCGTGCCATAGACGCGTATGCTGCCACCGGTTTCTGCTAAGGCCGCTTTAAGGCCGATAGCAGCCCCTATACTCATCATGCAGATGAGATGATGACCGCAGGCATGACCGAGCTCAGGAAGGGCATCATACTCAGCCATGAAGGCAACGACGGGACCTGGTTTGCCTGAGTCGTAAGTGGCGATGAAAGCGGTAGGAATATCTAGAACGCCGCGTTCGATCGCGAAACCGTGGTAGGCTAATTCTTCTGTTAAACGAGCGAATGCAAGGAATTCTTCATGCCCCAGCTCTGGGTTTGCCCCAATAAAGCGAGAGATGTCTTTAAATCTTGCGGCATTGGTTTCTATGGTTTGAGAGATAATTGATTTCATTGGCATTGTAAGCTCCTTTGTTGAATGGTTCTTAAGTCCATTGTAGTATATAGAAGCGAGAACTACCAAATGCAAAGTCATCAGGGCATAAAAGAGGGCTCATTCTTGAAGATATGAAATTGGAGGAAGCAACGATGATGAAATATGGGGCAGAGCATGAGGAACACCGATTTAGTTTATGCTTTCTTGAAGAGGAGAGCCGCGGACAGTGGCAGGACGTTTATTTGGGTATCCAGCTGGAAGATGGAGAAGAGCTTCCAGATGGCTTGTTAGATCCATCTATTCTTGTGATTTGCAATATCGAAGGTGAGATTGTACAGATCGTTTTGCATGATGAAGGTTGTGACAGTGAGTTCCAATTCACATATGCGGAGAAGGAACAAATTGAAAAGTATGTAAATCAGCTTGTAAGCGCCAAAAAAACGACGAATGAACCCCTGTAGGTATCCCTTCCCAAACTGGGCGGTGGCGCATATAGTAATATACGTCACGCTTTAGGGGAGAGGATAGCGATGGAAAAAAGAATTCAATATTTGGCATTTGGTGATTCTTTAACCGTTGGTTATGGTGCTGAGGAAGGTCAAGGCTTCGTTTCGCTGTATCGACAAAGGTTGGAATGTTTGCTGAATGTACCTGTTTCCTTACGTCATGCTGGCACCAACGGTGCCACGACTGCGCAATTGCTGGAGACTATCGAATCTGATCCGCAGCTTCAGAAAGATATCCAAGAAGCGACTCTCATCACAATTACAGCTGGCGGAAACGATCTCATTCAAGCGGCAATTCCATTCTTTTATGACGGCGATAATACGGTTCTCAAAACAGCTTTGCAAACGTACGAATCCAACTACCGTAAACTTATCGCTCAGATTGAAAGACTGCGGCAAGGTATACAAACCCCGTATTTATTGGCCTTAATTGGTCTATATAATCCATTACCGCAAATTCCGGATGCTGCTTATTGGGTACAGCGTTTTAATCTATTTCTACGTAAACTAGAACAGCCCCATATTCAAATCGTGCAGGTCTACGACGCATTCGTTGGTCAAGCGGCACTATTTTTGTCTGAGGATGCCATTCATCCAAATGATCTAGGTTATGAACGGTTGGCTAACCAATTAGAGGTAGCAGTATCCTTGCAGCAACTGCAGCAGTTGTTCATGTGAAATGAGGCTATCTCACATACCCAAACACGGAAATGAAATGACAGGCGCTGCCAGCCAGCACGAATAAGTGCCAGATGGCATGGTGATAGGGGATGCGCCTCCATACATAAAATATCGAGCCTAGTGTGTAGAATAAGCCACCTACAACTAACCAAATGATGCCGCCGAGCGGCAACTGAAGGTATAGTGGCTTGAACGCGATCACAATCAACCAACCCATCACGATATAGCACAAGGTTGAAACGAGTACGAATCTTTTGACATAAAATAGCTTCAGTACAATACCAATGAGGGCTAGCCCCCATATGATGCCAAGGAATGTCCAGCCGAGAGACCCTCGTAAGGTAACCAGTAAATAGGGCGTGTAGCTCCCCGCGATTAACACGTAGATCGCCGAGTGATCAAGAACTTCGAAAATATCTTTTATTTTCGATTCTGTAACGCTGTGTAACAGCGTGGAACATGTATACAAGAGAACAAGCGCACTGCCAAAAATGCTAAAGCTAACGATATGCCATGCAGTTCCTTGTATGCATGCTTGTATGATGAGTAGGACGAGTGCGATGATGCTGAGTACAACGCCAATACCGTGTGTAATCGCATTGGCTTTCTCTTCTTTGATGGAATATTGCATATACACCCCTTCTTTCTTTAACAGAATGGAGACTCCTATATAGATTGGACGATGAAACGATGTATTTACCTTCATTTCAACTGAATAAAAAAGTTGCCCTGGTGACCGGTGCCGGGAGAGGCATTGGACGAGCACTTGCTATTGGCTTAGCTGAAGCGGGGGCTGACGTCGCGATCTTCGCTCGAACGGCTTCCAATTTGGAAGCAGTGGCAAGTGAAATTCGCGCTTTAGGTAGACAAGCCTACCCGTTTACTGTTGATGTTACGAATCGTGAACAAATTGAGGCAGCGGTTTCGGCTATCATCAATGAGACAGATCGCATAGATATACTCATCAATAATGCTGGCATGAACATCCGGAGTCAAGCGTTGGCCGTCACAGACGAGGAATGGGACACAATCATGCAGACAAACTTGAAATCTGCTTTCTTATGTTCACAAATTGTTGGCCGCCACATGCAGCAGCGTGAATATGGACGTATCATTAATATTGCTTCAGTCGCAGGTCAAGTAGCGTTGCGAACAGGTGTCGTGTATGCTGCAACAAAAGCAGCGATGATTCAAATGACCAAGGTGCTCGCGCTTGAGTGGGGGAAATATGGCATTTTGGTCAATGGCATCGGTCCATGGTATTTCAAAACGCCGTTGACAGAAAAAATACTGAATCAGCCGGATTATTTAGCCGAAATTATCGCACGGACACCACTTCGTCGTGTTGGGGAACTGGAGGAGCTAGTTGGGCCAGCGGTCTTTCTCGCTTCAGATGCAGCGAACTATGTTACAGGCCAAACGTTGTTTGTAGATGGTGGCATGACGATATACGGATTCTAGCAAAAAAAAGCACTTCGTGCTGCGATTGGCAGCACAAGTGCTTTGAAAGCTTAAGAGGGATTCATCTTAATGTGATGCTTGGTGAGTGCATACCGTTATTTCTGCAGCACGTATTCTTTCAGACTATTGTATTGCGATTTATGAGCAGTTACCCATTCTTTTTTGTTAGAAATGGTTTCATCAGCAACGGTTTTATTTGCATCGCCTTTCGTTAAGGCAATCAATGCAGGGAATAAAAATTCATCGCCACGCTCAATTTTATCAGCTATGAATGGAATTGCAGGTGTTCCGAGTTTAATCAGCTTCTTTACTTTATCATCAGAATTGGATTGTTTATCAGCTAGAATAGCATCGACGGATGCAGGGATGGATGCAAGATACAGGTTCCATTTTGTAGAAAAACCTTTTCCGTTTTCCCATGCGCTACTTTCATTTTCTTTTAAATCTAATTTTGCAATTCGTTCGATAGCTATTGCTGTGATGTATTCTTGTAAGCCGTTTTGCTTGCTGTTAGCTAATTTTTTATCTAAGTAGGGGAGTGCATAGTTACCTAGGTCAATGATGGTATCAAAATCCTTATTTTGTTTGATGTAGTCATAGGGATTCGAACTGAATGAGAGGTTGGATTGTAAAGAAATTTCCTTATTTATTTGTTCGGATATGGCAGCGAAGCTTTCGTTGATTTGTTTCTCAGCAGCAGAAACGTTTTTATTATTCACTAAAAAGGATACGAGTAGAAAACTGCAAGCAAATAAAGATAAAAAGGTTATTATTTTTTTCAATGGATATCACCTCTCCTTAGTGTGCGTATTTTTTGACGGCGGGTCCGTAAGTACTGCTGTAGGGTTGCCAGCCATAACTTTGAAGAAGCTCATAATTGCCCCACTTGGCATTGGTGTAATTCGAAGCTGCAATCCTGCTGAAATGCGTAATGGAATAAATGTTTCCGTATGAAATTATTTCATAAGCAGCAACATCCGTGCTGTTGAAATCTTTACTAGTTCCGAATCCTTTTGATTTTAAATAGGTGTCTGCCTTCCAAGTATCCGGATTACTCAATCCCCATGGCCAGTCCCACGAACTATAATTGCCAAGTGCATATGCGAGACAATTGTATGTGCCTGTCGCATCGCCTAACCACGCGTAATTACCTGGTGTAGATACCATTGAATCTAACGTGTACGTGGAAGTAGTAATGCCTGCAAGAGCGGTGGTTGCCCCGGAGGCAATTGCTCCTACTACAATAGCGGCAGTTACTAGTTTCTTTTTACTTATTAATAATCGAGTCATCTTTCACCATTCCTTTGTATTATTGGGTAAAAATACCATTACAAATATTAACATATCATAGAATCATAGGGAATTAAATCATTTTTTATTTGTTTGTTCTGCGAATTTTGGTGAATGCTGTCTAAAATTGTAGGATTGAGCTTTCATTTTAGTTCTATTATACTAGTCACAGATATGGGGCAAAGAATCATAATCCAGAATGGGATGATCGCCGCTGGGAGTTTCCCGGTTGGTAGAATTAGGGTGATCGATTCTCGAAACCTATCAACAGGTATTGGCGTACTAGTAGTAAAGGCGGCGCAAGCTGCATTAGAAAGCCGAAGGTAAACGGGAGAAAGCGCTCCATCAACTTTTGGAGAATGCACTGGCTTTTAAAGATGACATGGATACGGATTTCATGTTCATCACAGATGCGCAGGCTTATGAGAAGCGGCATTTGTAAAACAACAATTTGAATTACATACCAATGTGAAAAACGTATTTTTGACGGAAACCGGTTGCGTCGTTTCGAGCCACTGCGGACCACATACGCTAGGTATTGTTTTCGCCAAAAAATAAGAAATGAGTGGACACCCATGACGACAATCAAGATTATCACGGACAGCAGCTGCGACCTATCGAGAAGCACTATTGAAGAAATAGGAGTAGGCATCGTTCCCTTATCTGTTCAATTTGGCGAGGAATGTATGCGGGCAGATATGGATCTTGCTGACTTCTACGCTAGGATGAAGCGGGAGAGCGTGTTGCCGAAAACCTCAAGCCCGTCACCTGGGCACTTCCTAAGTGAGTATCAGAAGGGTGGTCCTGATCAAGATATTCTTGTGTTGTGTCTATCATCGGCGTTAAGCTCAACGTACCATCATGCTGTCATGGCAAAAGAAATGCTGCTGGAAGATGGTTTCACAGGCCGCATCGAGGTCATTGATTCCAAAACAACTTCGCTTGGTTTAGGCGTACTTGTGTTTCGAGCAGCTCAGATGGTGGCAAGCGGTATGTCCTATGAAGAGATGACAGCTTCCATTCAGCAAGCCGTACCGAGCTCAGGGACTTTCTTTTTCTTAGATACCTTGGAAAATGTCATTAAAGGAGGAAGGCTCGATCGGGTGCGCGGCGCAGTGGCTTCTGTCTTGAATATAAAGCTTCTGATGAAAGCAAGCGAAGAGGGTGCAATTGAGGTTGTGGAGAAAATCCGCGGCTCGCAGCAAGCATTGAAGCGATTACTCTCGTTTCTTGGTGATAAGGAACATGATTACGAGAAGGATGTGATTGCTATCGCACATAGCAATTGTGAGGCTAGAGCGCGCGAATTCATGACTCAGCTTTTAGAAAAGCATCCGTTCCGCCATGTACTGTTCTCCAATATGGGTACAGTGATTGGCACCTATGCTGGTGAAGGTGGCGTATTAGTCGCCTACTAAGCTATGCAAAAGACACCTATCTTCCGATCGATATAAGTGATCGGAAGATAGGTGTCTTTATTGTCTTTGCTTTACTTCGGAAACTCCGTCGTTGTGATATCCGGTTGATCGATTGTGACTAGCGGCGAAATGTCTCCTGTCACGATCAGCCATAGCTCATGCAGTGCGCGTGTGCAACCTACATAGAGAAGTTTCGCATCCATGAGGGTTGTTTCATAATGCTCATCTGTCACGTCCATCAGGATAACGGCATCGAATTCTAAGCCTTTGGTCAAATAAACAGGAAGCACTGATATGCCACCACGATAAACACGTTGTTTGGATGTGATTAGGTTCGTTTCGATCTGCGCGAGTGTCAAAGCTTCATGCAACTCTTGGGCTTGCTTCTCGGTGCGTGCGACGACAGCGACCGTGCTGGAGGTGCCAGCTAGCAAGCTTTTGATCGCTTTCTGCACCAGTGGCAGTCGCTCCTTGAGCGAAGTTTGCAAGATGCGAACTTTATTCCCGCTGCGGAAGACGGGAACGGCAAGTAAGGGATTGCTTACGCCGCGTTGGAGCACCGAATTGGCAAACTGGATGATTTCCATCGTGGAACGATAGCTCCGCTCCAATTCAAAATATCCTGTTTCTTCTTCTTGGAATAGACTGGAAAATTCCTTCCAGTCTTGAATGCCCTGATAAGCATGTATCCCTTGCGATAAATCACCCAAAATCGTAAAGGAGCTGTTGCGTGTGTACGCATCTAACACCTGAACTTGGAATGGTGAGAAGTCTTGTGCCTCATCGATAACAACATGATCGAATAAGCGATCCGACGGAATGCCATGGAGCCGTGTATGAATATAGAGGAGGGGAGCAAGATCCTCGAGCCCAACTTCCTTCTTTTTGAAAAGCTTTGCCGATGCAGTGACGATGGACTCTGGTATGTTCTGAAGCAGATCTGCAGGCAAGCTGTCCCATCGCCCTTTGTCGGTGAACAGCATTTTATAGAATGTAAATGCTGTATACTCAGGCCAACCTGTCAAGTAGGTTCGCAGCTTTTGAGCGGATTTCTTCTTCAGCTCTTTTTTCAAGCTTTGCTCCCACACCTTCTCAAGCTGGATCTCCATCCAACGCTTGATACGTGCAACGACGCGCTCACGACGCTTAATCATCGGATAATGCTTATTCTCGACGAAAAACCATTCGCGAATGGTGGCAATCGGAAGTTTGACGCCATCCCAAGGCGAGAAGTCCGCAGTAGGAACATAGGTGGCTTCAAGACGATTGAGACAGTCATCCAGGTAGTTTTGGAAAGCGATAGCACCTTTGAAACGTCCTGGCGCTTGGTCATCTACTGGAGGCCGCTTGCTTCCGAGAGCAAACCAACGTTGTAATGTCATCTCATGATCTGCGATTTGCACTTCATGATCGAGCACATCCAGTGCCCAATCTGTGAACGTACTCTGCTGAATATTGCCGACACCTAGCTCTGGCAACACACCTGAGATATAGTCCAAGAACATGGAGTTGGGTGCGAAAATAATCATACGCTCTGCCCGAACTTGTTCACGGTATTGATAGAGAAGGAAGGCGAGGCGGTGCAGTGCTACGGTTGTTTTACCGCTTCCTGCGACCCCTTGAATAATGAGTGCGGTATTCTTCGCTGCACGGATAATCCGATCTTGCTCCGCTTGAATCGTGGAGACGATGTCGCGCAGCTTATTATCTTTATTTTCGCCTAAGCGGTATAGCAAGAATTCGTCGCCGACAGAGAGGGAGTCTTCATTTCGGTCATATGTATCAACAACACGCTGGAGAATTTGCTTGCGCACAACGAGATTTCGCTTCAAATAGACTAAGCCATCGATGATACCATCCGGCGAATCATAAGAAGCTGCGTCCAAGCCGCCTGTGAAGGAATAGAAAAGGCTAGCTACTGGCGCGCGCCAATCAATGACGAGAAGTCGACCTGTTCGCTCATCTTCTACCCCTGCTTTACCAATATAAAGTGGTGAAGGTGAACCGGTACCAGTTTCTTCGAAGTCAAGGCGACCGAAATAGGGTTCGTCGATGGCTTTGGTTAAATTGTGCCTGCCGTTCTCTCGTAAAACTTCAAGTGCTTGCTCTGTTAAATCAGGACCGTAATAAACCGGAGTTGCTCTAAGGCGTTCCAGTTGCTTATCGATTTCCTTATTCGTTTGTTCAAGCCGCTGAAGTTCTTCTTGATAGGCACTTTGAGTCTTTGTGTCCAAGATCAGTTACCTCCTAAGATCAGATGTTGTCTATTGATTTGTCATAAACAGGTAAACACTATAACACACCTAGCGGGAGATAGAAAGTGATTCGGGAATATCATTGGCGAACATTTGGGCTTCTGTGGAAAGGAATGGTATACTCAGGAAGTATGCATTTTAAATAATGGAGGCGAAGGGATTCATGTCTATTTATGATATCGCAGTAACGACGATTTCAGGCGAAACACAAACACTTTCAGCGTATAAAGGGAAGACGCTTCTCATTGTGAATGTTGCTAGTGCTTGTGGACTTACACCGCATTATAAAGGGCTTCAAGCGCTTTATGAGCAATACCAAGATCAAGGGTTGGTCGTACTTGGATTTCCTTGTAATCAATTCGCTGGTCAAGAACCAGGGACCAATGAAGAAATCCAAGCGTTTTGCGAGCTTAACTACCAAGTGACATTCCCATTATTTGATAAAATCGATGTAAAAGGTGAGCATGCTCATCCATTATACACGTATTTGTTAAGTCATACGCCTGAGCCGTATGCTACTGGCGACATTGAATGGAATTTCGTGAAATTCTTAGTTGATGCGAATGGAAATGTGATTAAACAATATAGTGCGCGTACAGAACCTGCGGACATTAGTGCCGATATTGAAGCTGTTTTAGCATAAATGAAAGATGAGGTGGACGTGCAATGGGGTCCCAAAACGGGTTTATTTATGCCCATCCTGATGATGAAACATTCTTAAGCGGATGCCTCATTCGCCGTCTAGCTGATGCTGGAGAAGACAATGTCTTACTTCTAGCCACACGTGGCGATGCGGGAAGACAAGGGTTAGAGCGTGCGAATAATCGACAAGAATTAGCGGAACTACGAGAACAAGAGATGCTTGCAGCTGCTGAAATCTTAGGGATTTCAGCGGTTGAGCATTTAGGCTGGCCTGATGGTCAGTTGGATGAAGTTGATTTCGAAACGCTCGTGCAACAGATTATCACGTTTATTCAGCATCACGAAGTGGAGAATGTCTACACATTTGCAGAGGATGGCGGTAATGGACATCGTGACCATATCGCGATCTCCAAGGCGACTACTGCGGCTGTACACAGTGGAGCTTGTCCAAGTGTAAGGAAATTGTATTATGCCTTTTCACCGCTGCTGCGTGCCCAAGGGCTTCAACCTTCTATTCTGGTGGATACCGAGAAGTTATGGTCCGTTAAAGCTGCTGCACTTAAAGCTCATGAAACGCAGCATGTTACGATAGGAAGACACTTTGGCAATCTAGTTGATTTTCCAGAGGAGAGACGCTGGGAGGCTTTTGTGCTCGGTTGGCAGGTTGGTGACGAATAGTCGGCATGTTAGCTCCTATTTTTTGATGTACCCCCAGAAAACAATTAGCTACTACGAATGACCTTAAAGAACAGGTCATTCAACGTTTTCTAGGAGAGTGTAAGAATGTTACTTTGCAATTGTGATACATGTGGGCGATTGTTCCTCACGAAATGGGTAGCAAGATGTACAAGTTGTTCGCAGCTTGTTTTGAACGAATCGAATAAAGTAAAAGATTTTGTTCGAACGCATCCGCGCGCGACAATTATTGAAATTTACCATCAAACAGGGGTTTCCTTGCAAACCATAAAAGAATTAATGAGAGCTTAATCGCACCAGTACGCAAAGGAGCTTTCCATTATGCCTCATATGATAGTAAGAGGGATTAGTGTTCCTCAAATCCAGGCCATAAGTGCAGCGCTGATTACGGAATTAGCTGATGTTTGCTCTTGTGGAACAGACAATTTCATGTTGGAATGTTTGCAGGTCGTCTCCATTTTCCAAGGTGAGATCTGTACGACCTATCCTTTTATTGAAGTTGGCTGGTTCGAGCGTGGGCAGGAAGTTCGTGATGCCTATGCGGAGGTCCTGACTAAACATATATTATCACTCGGGATTCCTGAGGTTGAAATTGCTTTCAAGGTATATCGGGAAGATAGTTATTATTGGAATGGGAAGTTGGTTTAATACGACTGACCTGCCATGACAACAAGATTTCCATCCATTCATGTAAACCTCTTATTCCACTTCCGATGGTGGTGTGAGAGGTTTTTTTTTATGCCAAAAGACATAATTCACGCAATCGATATTGCAGGCGATAATAAAGTGGGATACACTGAATCGACAGAATCTGATTTCTAGTTCGACTTCGGAAATCATATGATAGGAGCGATTTGTGGTTGAAGACATTAATTATTGCGGAAAAACCCGATATGGGCCGAAACATAGCTGCCGCAATAGAACCAAAAGCCAAAAATATGAGGTCTCATCTAGAAGGTGAGCAATATATCATCACGTGGGCAATCGGACATTTGATTGAGCTGGCGGAACCGGATCATTATGACGAAAAATATAAAAAGTGGAATATTAATCATCTTCCGATTATCCCTTCTGAATTTAAGTTAATTCCTAACCCGCGTACGTATGATCAGCTCAAGGTGATAGCGGAATTAGCGAAGAAATGCAATCAACTCGTTAATGCGTGCGATGCGGGGCGAGAAGGGCAGCAAATGGGAAGTAGACAATGAAATATTTAGAAACCCCTTCTGTTATCTTACGGAAGGGGTTTATTATTGTTGTAAGAAATTAAGTCTTTGTGTAGAATTAAGGGAGAATATGTAAATGAAAATAAGATTGAATATAGTATAACCTAATTATTATATACAATATAATGAATAATGATACAAAAGGGGGACCGGGATTGGGATACAAAGAACTCTTGGATAGGGCGGCATTAATGACTGAAACAGTTAGATTAGTTTCTTATGCCCGATACTACAAGTCGCTTCAAATAAATGGTTTATATTACGTACATCAAGTAGAAGGAAGCAATGCCATTGCCATATGTGGACCAGATCATAAAACGCATCATGAATCAACTACATTTTTATTGAGTCAGCTACATGATAAGAAGTGTCAAATTAAAACAGTAGAGGGACACGCTCGTAATTTAAAGAAGTTCTTAGACTTTATAATGTTTTGGTTGCTAGAAGACGAAATGGAAATTATACATCATATACCAGTAAAGTCTGGTGGGACTTATCCACTTGAGGTAATTCTCTTAGGGTTTACTGATTATCTGCGATGTATACCAAATGGGTATAAGCCATTTTCAGAATTAAAGGGTTCAAATCATAGTATACAGTGGTCAATGTTAAAAAGTATTCCTCTCAATAAGTATGCAATGGCTGAGGGGAAGGTAATGCCAGCAGTTCGAAGTGATCATAACCAACTTAAGAAAGCAGACTGGTGTGAATATTCTCCAGGTGCACTTGCACCTGTCCTATACACAGCTTGTGCTTATTTGGAATTTTTACGAGACCGTACAAAGCGGTATGAGAATTTACCTATAGAACAAATTCCTAGAAAAGAAATAAGAGAAAGCTACTCTTTGATATCTGGTACTGCGGGTAGCCGAATACGCATCGTTTTTGATGTTGAGAATCTAGCACGTGACTCTGGAACTGCAGGTCCAAGCGGTGGAAAGGGTCGTCAAGGTACGCCAATTGATCGTTCTGAGGTTATAAGCGAAGTTGAAGCGAATATTTTCTTCAGATTTTTGAACCCTTATGAAGATGCACAAGACCTTCTTTTATTCACTATTTTAAGATACTTTGGTTTACGACCTGGGGAAGCAGCTAACATCCAAATTGATGAGTCTACTCTCCCAGCCAATCTTGATATGTATCATAGCTCAAGAGAAGCATTAGTTTTATCTTTGCGTGGGAATATAACATTCATTCAAGAGAACGGGTTACATGGAAACTGGGTCATAAAAACTGGGTGGAAAACGAAAGCGTCGCAAAGAGAAGTACCGTTAATAAATCACAAGGCAATTGATCCCTACTCTGGAGATGAAATTTCTTTTCCTACACAAGATCAGTTTACAGATATACTTTACTGGGCACTTGTCCAGCGAAGTGACTTGATGTCGCATAACCATGGAAAAGATCATGGTTTTTTGTTTGTTTCGGGTTCTAATAATTCGAGAGGAAATCCATTAAGTGAAAAGGGAGTATACAGTAAATTTAATAAACTAGCCAATAAATTATGGGGAAATTCTCAGTATTTAATGGATTTACGATCTTATTATCCTCATACTTTCAGACACCTTTTTGCAACCTCTTTGTGCCTTAGATATCGCAGACCAATAGAGGAGATTAGCAAATGGCTTGGGCATTCATCAGTAACAATAACGCAAAATAGTTATATTCATTGGATTCCAGAAACAAATACAGAGATTGAAAAGGGTGAAGTAGCGCATATGAGTAAATTGTACAAGGAACAATCTGATATTTCAGAGCGTGCAATGTTGAGTAAAGGGGAAGAAGTTTAGTGTCATTAGAATGGGTTCCCTTGGCTGCGTTTCGCAGATTTCTGAAAGAAACACTCAAATTAAATAATGTGGCACAAAAATTTTTTCCAATGAAGAATGCTGTAATTCAACTTCAAGCCACCTATCCTAACCCACATGATTGGCTTGCAATCAAACCTGAGCAAAGATTGTCCTTTCGAGTAGGGGGTTCTCATGAGCTCTGGTACATTATTTTCTGGGTTTGGGATACTGGCTACTGCAATGGCGATGATCAAGAGGCACTCACTCGACGTACAGATATTATTAGATTTTTATCTACAAGAGGGCGTGTAAACCTTGCTAATTTTCCTGTAAAGTTAGGACTGCTTTCGAATTCTGAAGAGGACTTTATAAGAAGTAAGGATAGCTGCTCTAAAAAAGGTTTGTTGAACAAACTAGCTATTCATATGATAAGTGTCATGAAGCCGTTAAAACAATTTACAGAAGATGAAGTAGCTCTAGCAGATCTGATGCGACCAAATGATCAACGCTACAATGTCAAGAATTTAAAAGATCTAATTTTTGAGTTGGGACATTCAGAAATACCTGGGAAGAGAAGACATAAGACATATTTTGATGAATGTTGTTTACATCCCGTATGGGGTAATGTGTCAGAAGAGTATCGTCAGCATTTGATGCGTTCAGAAGCTTTAGATTACTATATTCGTAAGGCTGGAGCAGCTTTATTAAAATTTTATTCTTGGCTTGATAAACGTAGGGAGCATGATGCTTCTCTTCTTGATTATGAAGACTATCTAGATTTGTTTGATTATTTTTCGCGAAATGATGAAGGTAATAAATACTCTAACAAATACATCGGCAATAGCTTAAGCTTTATCAAAGCATTTATGTTGTGGGGAATTGGTCTGAATTCCTTTTTTCCGAAACAATTGGACTGGCCAAATGATGTGTATTCAGGTATACATCGTGAGGCTCAAAGAGAGACGTATGCTGGCGACGGTTTAGCATTTGATGACCCTGAATTTCCTTCACTTATGAAGGGAGCGATTGAAAATTATATACCTGAGGACGACTTAGAAGCATTATGTCGTGCGTTTTGGTTAATTATAGCTTCTTCGCCGGTACGTAAAACGTATCTGCTTAACTTGCAAGTCGATGATTGTGTATTACCTCTACCAAATGCACCAGCTGCAATTGGTTTATACAGTCCTCATGCGGGTATTGAGAAGGCTAAGCATAGAAATGGTCAGTTTCCAATTTTAGATTCTAGCGGTTTAATGGCTTTAAACTTTTTAAAGAAGAGAGCAATGGAAAATGAATTACGTCCGATGTGGAATGAAAGGGCAGAAGCCTCTTATGTTCACTTGTTTCAGCTCAAAGAGTTTCCATGGCTATTGAATGAAAAGCAAATATATAAGTTTTTTGACAAAATCGCTGAATTTATTGGACATAAAGATAAAAAAGGGAAGGCTCACGGATATAGACACTATCTTATAACACATATTTCGATTGAGACTGGAAGTAGTGCTTTAGCTCGATTAGCTGCAGGGCACGAAAATGAAGCGATGTTAAGTCGTTACCTAAGAAGTAATCTCTCTCGTAAAGCCTTGCTATTCGCAACAATGAAGAAGTATCAAGATGGTGAAATTGCAGGTCGATTTATTTGGCGTATTTTTGAAGCACTTACCGATAATCAATCTGAACCAGATGAGTTGATAAAGGCACTGGGATCAGAAGAAATTACTTTAGATGAATTTTTTACAAACTATGGTTTACCTGCACCAACAGGTGTAGGTAAGTGTCTCATTCAGGGAGCATGTTTATTTGAAGCGAAATGCTTTTCCTGTCATCATTATGCAATAAGAAAGAGCGAAGTAGATCAAGCTTTCCAAACACTTGCTAGATTAACTAAAGGAATGTGGAACATGATGAGAGGAAGTAGAGACTTTACTACTCAAAATTCGAAAGCAGCTGGGTTAATGACACAAATAGCACTGCTCGGAGATATGATTCGACATTTCGGGTACTCAGAAGATCAAATTCAAGAGGAAATTGTTCATCGAATCTCAAATGTTTACATTAGATAGGGGGAAACCATGTCTTTGTCATTAGCCCGCACAAAAAGCAGTGATATCCCTATTTTTGCTAAGAGAAAGGGATTTAGTGAAACTTGGAAACATCTAACTAAATCAGAATACATAATGTATAGAAATGAAAAAAAGTGGCCAGTTGTTGAAGTTTTGTTGTCCTTACCAGTAGCAGAACTATCACAACCTAGTAATTTCCCCAAGTTATCAGAAATACAAAAAGATTACGTATTACTTCTTGCTTTTTTACAACGTGGAATTCTTCCTATTGAACTAGCCTTCCCTCAACGTATCAATCTTATTAAATTTCCATTCTCTAAATTACCCAATTTTCTTTATTTCGATGAGTTATTTGAACGTCACTATCCTTCGATTTATCAGATGGATAGTGAAAAGTGGATTATGAAAGCAAAAAAAAAAAAACCTTTACTCCAAACGGTTGCATGCTTGTGGTTTGCAGGCTATGCACTTAAAGATGGTCTTGGGGGAAGTGGAATAATAACAACATCGACGTTAAATGAGGCAAGAAAGATTGCAAAATATCATAAAAGCAGCTTGGCTATTCTTGGTAAGATGCTAGCTAAAGAGGTGGAGTCCCCTGTTGAAGTCAAAGCTCTGATAAGATTCAATGACGCTGAGAAGAATCTTTGGATAGCCGCGGGGATATTTTCTACCGAAACGTCTTTTGTAAAGAGTTTAATTAATTTTGTATTCTCCTACTTGGTTGGACGTGTAGATGGAACGGTAGCGGAGGATTATTTTGATGACGAGGGGATATTACTGTTTCGATATGGCAAGAAAACGATAAGCCAAAATTATTGGAAATCGATAGTTAAGTACATTCGTTACTTCGCAATTCGAGCTAAGTCTTTAAGTATTAACGATCTAAATGAAGATTCTATTATTAAGGTATACAATGAAATAAATAGTCAGATGAAAGGACAAGTTAACAAATCAAGCTTTAGAGTGGCAATTCGGCAATGGCTCCGTTGGTTAAAAAGAACAACAAATACTCGTTATAATATTGACCGAATAGTACCTACCCCTAAGCGAATATTGTCAAAAAACCATGGACGCGTATTTAGCATGTCAAAAGCTTATATTTTTGTACAGAATCTGCTTAATAATCAAAGTGCTCTATTTAATGAGAATGACTTAATGGATTATCGCTATAGAAGAGGATGTTTGTTAATCCTATCAACTGCAGCTAGGCCAAATGAAGTTGTTAATCTGCTTCAAGAGGCAATAACGATAGATTCAAAGGGGGATTATTGGATAAGATTTCATAAAACTAAAACAATTCGAAATCAACCAGTTAAGAAGTCATTCGAATGGGTTCATCAAGTTACTCTTAAATCAGATGCTCTGAGATGGTTTCATGAATTATTGCATTTTGCTCCATCTAAACCTTTGCACTTTCCCGTTGAATGGGGTGGTGACGATCTTACTGAATTACGTTTATTTGCTACAAAACATAATGATGCTCCTATTCGAGCTGGCGGTTTTTACAATTTCTTAGCGCGTATTCAGAGAAAGATTTGGCCAGAGCTAGCTAAACCTTATTTCACGCCACACAATTTAAGGGCACTTCACCTTACATATCGTCAAATAATAGGTGATAATGACTTGTTATTGGAGCGTCAAGCAGGACATAGTCACCCATCTTCCAAAAAGCCATATACACAAACGATGCCAGCTGAAGAAGTGGGTAAGTTTGCTGATATTTTAAAAAAAGGGGTGTGGGGAAAAACAAAACATGAAACTACAAATGTTGATGAACAGAGCTTTTCAGTGGATGAGAATACTAATCTCGATGAGATTACAAAGATATCTAGCAAGTTTATGATTACACCATCTAAACTTGAGGAAGTTTTCAAACTTACACAGAAGGTCATGGAGGCTGCCCCTCTTAAATTTCAAGGAAATGTATTTGAATCAGAAGAAGAGCTCTCAGAGAGTGTTGTAGGGGGCTATACACATAACTGCAACGCGCATGTTTTGCTAAATTGTGGACACACACCAGGGCATTGTCGAGCATGTGATTATTATAGTCCTGATAAAGGATCGGAGGATGCACACCGAGTTGAAGTTTTCCGAGAGATGTTACATTACTATTACTGTATCGAAGCTGAGAAGGAATTAAAATCCACAGGGCAACGAAGAATGGTATTCCAGAAGGCTGATGATATAAAAGAACGTCTAAGGACAACAGAAATCAAACTGTGGGTTGATAAGTTTGGAATTAAGCCCAATGAAGCGAAGAAGCTGCATACTATGCTCTGGAAAAAGGCTAAAAGCTATTTTACACAAGAATCAAAACTTAAACCGAAATCAATACCTATGCCAAGTACAGAGGAGATACTAAAGTTCATAGATAATGGGGAGATGACATGATTGGCGCGTACTTCATCATTTTCCAATAGTGATTTAACTTGGGAATGCTCGCAAGTGAAAAGAAAGTTACTTAATGATGCCAAAAAGGGTCGAATAACTCGTGTTTCTAAATCCGTTGTTTTTGAATTGATTGCTGCACGTCCACGAATTGGTTTGAAAAGCTCACGAATGCTTTGGGCAGGCCCACAACGAGAGTACCTGGAAAGTTGGTTCGTTAAATTGGAGGGAGAGCTTCAATTGATTTTTGACTCACATTCTGATGCAGACCCATCTCAAACTCGATCAGAAGAATTGTCAAAAAATTATGCATTATTAGAAGCAAAAGTGACACATTTGACGGATCTGGTTGCAACGTATAGGGATGCCTTGGAGAAATTACGTATAGAAAATGCAAAGTTAAGGGAACTTACTATCCTTCGCTTTGGACATATTGATGGAAATTAACAGAAATAAATAAATGGGGTGGGACTCGTTGGCCCCACCCCATCTAAGAAAGCATACGTTCTTCAAGATCCATCGCTAAGCTTTTGGATCCATTCATTCCTTTTATATATTTTAAGGGTCCTGAAGCTGACCAATCAATTTTACCTAATTTAATAACTGCTTTAGTAATTCCATTATAGTCAAATTGACGCTTAGACTCAGTCGAGCAGTTAGCGAGAATAGTAGACCCTGCAATGGAAAGTGCATCTAAACAAACAATATGTGTTAATCGATAACTGCTGTAATCAAGCCACTCTTGTGGAAAACACTCCTTTACAGCATTGTAGAAAGTCAACGCCATAGTTAATTTATCTTCTCGTGAATAGAATGAAACCTTAGGATTTTTGCTCAATAAATGTAAGGTTCTATACAAATTCTGTAGAGTAATATGACGTCCTTTGTTTCTCTTTCCAATAATACTCCCGATATTATAAAATGGACTTTCAGCTCGAATAAGGAGTTCAGTAGCTATCCAGCTCATGTCATCAGAATCTCTACGTAGATATTTACTTAATGAGGAGCCAATCCCTTTAGCTTTTGTATTTATCGTATTGAAGAGCCGTATTTCTTCATCTTCATCAAGACAATGAAAAGCAAGAAATGGAATGTTTATCTCGGCATTGGTTTCTTGTATATATCTTTTAATTCCACCTAGTCGGTGCTGACCGTCCATTAATGAAGCTTTGCCTTTACTAATGATTCGACCAAAAGAAGGACGTTGCTTATCGTAAGCTGAGAACTCCCATTGACCTCCTGCGTTGAGTAATATGGGAGTAAATAAGGCATCCTCACCTTTAGATAGGTAAATTGCAAAATCATTACATCTTTTTGGATCAACAGGCCTTTGGTAGCCCTTACCTGAGGGATCATCAAAAGGTTTGACGAAAGTCATGTTTAAAGCGACAGTAGCTGGGACATGACTTTGATATGCCACTTTTCCACGAATTTTGCATTGGATAATATTTTCAATCACAATTGGACTTGCTAGTGTGCTGTTCATGATGTCTTCACTCCTGTGATTTTCTGTTATTTTAGCTTGTCAGTTACTTTTGGGAATGGTCGTATAACCAAATCGAGTATGATATTTCCAGATTTATCGTTCTGTTGAATTAGGAATCCAAGTTGAAGAAACAAATCGATAACTTCTTCCATCGTATTTGGATAAAATAAACCATTTTTCTCTAGATTTTCTTTTATCAAAAGTTCACGAGAGTAGATAAGAGTATACTCGTTTATTTGATATTCTCTGCTGAACAATATATCTACATTCTCAAAATTACAAAAAAGATGATCGCTATTATGAGAGCTAAGATACTGTACAGTGTCTTCTCTTGTAAATTCTTTTGAGACACAGTAGCTAATTTGAGGGAGTGTACTAATATTTGCTAAAGGGAGAAATTCCGCCCATCCGTTCTCATAGAAACTTTTAGGTAAAATGCAATGATCAGCGGTTATCAAATTTAATTTACTAAGCAATCTAACTGTGATTTTCCCTAGATGCATTCTAAAGAAAACCACCTTCCTCAGAAAAATCACCATATTCAACGTTATGAAAAACTCTCAACAATAAAACTCACCTCGATAGCTATATAGGATACGAATACATATATTGTATCACTTAAAAGGTTTGTTAACAATTAAATTTATACCTTAAAAGTGATAGTAAATAATGGGGGTAACTGGATGTCAAATTTACAAGTGATTGTAGGGGAAAAGATAAAGAATTATAGAAAGATAAAGGGATTAACGCAACTGGAGTTAGGAACCAAAGCTAATATAAAACAAGGATATTTAGGCGATGTAGAAAGAGGTGCGAGAAACATATCTTTGGAGTCATTAGAGAAAATTATGGGTGCACTCGACCTAAAACCAAGTGATTTATTTGGTTATCATGAAATTGATCTCAAGGATGCAAATTATGAATTAGAATCAGTTATTCAGAAGCATAGTGAATTTCTTAGAACCAAAAGAGTTGAAGATGTAAAGATGATCCATAGGATCTCTCTGGAAATTTTCAACTCATTAGAATGGAAACCGAATGAGTGATGTATGAAACGTGTTTTTTAACATTTATTTATTGTTCAAATGTGATTATTCGTATATTAACTAATGCAACCGGAAATACCGCTTCTTTAGGGATCGGTATTTGGCGTATTATATCTAAGAAATCTAACGAGAAACGTTAGTTAAATTAACATTTTTTTCATAAGGCACAGTATAGTTTAAATTGCCCCCTTTAAATATTTAACATAGACCCTGACCCTCAGCCCAATGCTGGGGGCTCTTTTTGTTATTTTCAATTAAAGGACACTTAAATATAATAATCCAATCCCAACGTAGGGAAATTCGTTTAATTCATCTAGTTGCTTCAATTTTTTGGGTAAGTGGCGAGGGAAATATGAATGGAAATACATTAGGCAACCCTATGAGTCAAATCCAATTAATCAGCCAGCGTTCGTGTCGCAGAGACCAGTGATGCATACATAAATTATTCCAATTACAGGAATTCCTCAGCCTAATATGTATATCAAACAACTTGACCCCATGTTTGTACAGCATATAAGCAGACACCGAGGTCAAGAAATTGCTATAATGACGACTGCTGGAAAGGTAGAGGAAGTTCTCGCTGGAATTGCTGCAGACCACATGCAATTGAATTTAAAAGATCGTGCCATACATATTAGAATTTCATAGATTATATTTTTTGTTGAAGGTCCTTTAGCCTCATATCGTTAAATAAAAAAAGCCATGCAAATAAGTTTTATTTTTTTGAATTATAAAGTTCTAATTTTATTGGTGGAAGTGCATGACGGGAGTGTACTGCTTTAAACCAATGTGTGAAAAAGATAATAAGGATACAGATGTTAATGGCATCGCCTCCATAATACATGAGTTTAACGCCGTTTGCTGCTTGGACTGCTGAAATATCATTTGGTGAGTTTACATACAAATATTTCGATAAGATTTCATGTGCAGCCATAGCTGATACAAACGCAATGGAACGGTACACGAAGCTTGTTCGATGTGGAGGTTTGTCGATGTAAATCATTGAAATCGTGAATAAGTAACCTGCCGAGAAGACATGAAGATGCACAAATAGAAATAATATCGAGGAATAGTGCATCCTCGCATATAAGTCTGTCGTGTATAAAATATAAAGTCCGCCGATGTTAAGGAGGGAAGCAACGTAAGGATCACTAACTATGCGGAAAGGCAAGCTTTTGAGAATACGTGCGAGTCTGCGTGAAAGACGTATGGGCAGGCTCCTTAAAATGAGGGTTACTGGCGCAGCAAGCACAATAAATAGTGGAGCCAACATTCCAAGAAGTAAATGGCCTAACATGTGAGCTGTGAAATTCATATGAGCTAAATGGGCTAAGGGGCCAGCAATAGATAGTACCGCACAAAGTGTGCCAAGAAACCAATAAAGAGCGCGCGCGACGGGCCAGCTGCTGTAAGTACGACTGGAATTCACCGCAGCGTATAGATAGAGAATAATTGCACTTAGACCTAGCAATATGAGGAGTAAGTCAGAATTAACATCGATTCCATGCGAAAGGTGTTCATTCGACATGTGAAGCATCTCTCCCTAAATGTTCATCGCGTAATTCTTTCCATGAGTGTAGTGTAAGAACAATTCCAACGAGTAGCATGATACTAGCTCCAATATTCCAAACCATATCATAAATAATCACTTTTGGGGTGTATCGGATTTGGTGAAGACGCATGATTTTGTGTTGCACGGTTCCATCATAGAGTTGGAAAGAGCCACTGCCTAGGAAAACTCCTCCAATCCACCTTTTGAGGTGTAACGCTTTTCGACGGCGCAGGTCCGCAAACATAAACAGCGATCCAATAGTTGCAAACCAACTGAACGAGTGAAACAAACCATCTGAAATCAAGCCGATTTGGGTTGTGGATTTGTCGTAAAAATGATGCCAATGCAGAAGTTGATGAAATACCGTTTCATCAATAAAACCGACTAAACCGAGGCCAAATAAAATACCGGACCACAGATTGCGGTTGGCATACGAAGTCAAATCACTATCTTTCTGAATCAGGTTCGCTGTATTCATTCGCAGAATTCCTTTCCTATTTGCTACCTTTTTTCTTCCTCCTAATTTGCCCATTTATTGATGTTGTAACCACGTTTGGCTTCAACATGATAATAAAGAAAGCAGAAGAGAAGAATAATTGCATCTAAGAAAGGGAGGATAAAATGAAAGCGTTAACCTACCAAGGAATTAGAAATGTGAAAGTTAAAGAAGTGCCTGATGCCAAGCTACAGAAATCGGATGATATTCTGGTTCGTATCACAACTACTAGCATATGTGGCTCGGATCTTCACATCTATAATGGGGAAATGCCAAATATGCGAGACGACTTTATTATTGGCCATGAGCCAATGGGAATCGTGGAGGAAGTAGGAAAAGATGTAACCAAGGTGAAAAAGGGAGACCGCGTCATCCTTCCTTTTAATATTGCATGTGGTCAGTGTTGGTACTGTAATCATCAATTAGAAAGCCAATGTGATAATTCCAATGATTATTTACATGGAGATACAGGCGGATATTTCGGTTATTCCGATACATATGGCGGATATGCAGGCGGACAAGCTGAATTGCTGCGTGTTCCTTATGGAAACTTCGTCCCTTTCAAAGTGCCTGAGGGTGCTGAAATGGAGGATGAGAAAATCTTATTTCTCTCTGATATTATTCCTACTGCGTATTGGAGTGTGGATCATGCAGGTGTTAAGGCTGGTGATACCGTTATTATTCTAGGCTGTGGACCCGTGGGTTTGCTAACACAGAAATTTGCGTGGTTAAAAGGTGCAAAACGTGTTATTGCAATTGATCATGTCGATTATCGTTTGGAGCATGCGAGTAAAACAAATCAAGTCGAAGTTTTTAATTTTAAAAAACAAGATGTTCTGCTTCAATACTTAGCTGAGCTTACAGGTGGTGGAGCAGATGTGGTAATTGACGCTGTCGGACTGGATTCTGAGAAAACCTTTGTGGAGAAAATAGAAACGATGCTAATGCTCCAAGGCGGTGGACTCGGTGCATTCCGGATGGCAGCTAAACTGGTGCGCAAAGGCGGCACGATTCAGGTAACTGGCGCTTATGGAATGAATTATAATGCTTTCCCTTTTGGTGATTTATTTAGCCGCAACATTACACTGAAAATGGGTCAAGCGCCAGTCATTCACTATATGGCTGAATTATATCGCCAAATCAAGGCAGGTGTATTCGATCCTACCGATATTATTAGTCATCGACTGAAGTTGGATGATGCGGAGCATGGGTATAGTATTTTTAATAGGAAGGAGGATCAGGCTATCAAGATTATATTGAAACCTTAACCTGATCAGGTAGCTAGCCATAATCATTTGAGTAGGAGGGCGGAGATTAACGGCGGACCTCTCACACCACCTTACGTAACATTCGTTCCCCTTTTTAAGGCTTTATCTTTTGGAATTCCTAAAGATAACAGCCTTTTTTTGTTTTTAAGTTTCTTCCATTTTTGCAAAGGCACATACGTAATCTCATCATATTTCTTTCCTAGGCCTAAAATGTTGAGACAACGTTTTGGTACTTGATAATCTAACAAAATATGTGGAACAAGTGATTTTGGTCAAGTTATACAGCATATACCAAACCATATAAGGTATGAAAGGAGGGGTCGAGCGTATGCAATCTCAATTCAAAAAATATTACCCGTACATAAGCCCATACGACCCATGTCCCCCCATTCAAGTAAAATGGTATAATACGCCGCCTCAGTTGTATATGCATGTTCAACCGGCTGGTCTACCGCAATTTAGTCCGTATGAAGCTTTACGATTTGGGACATTATGGCCAGCCTTGTATGGACCCTATCCAATGGTGCAGGAGCAGCTAAGGGAGGTCGATCAATTATGAGTCACCATGTGCTTCCCAGTTCCTATTACACTCAACTGCGCGACTTACAGGCTGTGGATTTCGTCTTGGTGGAGTTGACGCTCTACTTGGATACACACCCTAATGATCAAAACATCATTCAGCAATACAATCATTATGCTCAGAAACGCATGCACATGGCTGGAAAGTTTGAAATGGAATTTGGCCCACTGATGCCCTTTGGACATAGCTTTACGAGTCAGCCCTGGCAATGGGTGGAGACACCTTGGCCATGGCAAGTTTGAGAAGGAGGTCAGCCGATGTGGATTTATGAAAAGAAGCTTCAATATCCCGTGAAAGTTAGTAAATGCGATCCTCGAATGGCTAGAATGCTTCTTGAGCAGTATGGAGGTGCAGATGGTGAACTCGCTGCGGCACTCAGGTATTTAAACCAACGATACACAATCCCAGATAAGGTCGTGGGATTGTTGACAGACATTGGCACAGAGGAATTTGCTCACTTAGAAATGATTGCAACGATGGTTTATAAGCTTACTAAGGATGCCACTATTGAGCAATTAAAGGCCGCAGGTCTTGATGATCACTATGTCGGCCATGATAGGGCGCTGTTCTATCAGAATGCTTCTGGCGTTCCATGGACAGCTGCTTATATACAAGCTAAGGGAGACCCAATTGCTGATTTATATGAAGATATAGCTGCCGAGGAGAAAGCAAGAGCGACATACCAGTGGCTGATAGATTTAACCGATGATGTGGATTTGCAGGACAGCTTAAAATTCTTACGTGAAAGAGAAATTGTCCATTCTTTGCGATTTAGGGAAGCTGTCGAAATTTTGAAGGATGATCGTATGGAGAAGAAGATTTTTTAACGGTTATCCGGATAAAGTGACTTTAAAAAAGGACTTTCATCTCCCTAAACACTAGAGATGAAAGTCCTCAATTTATTTATTCGACTAAATTAGTTACTGGTATATCCGAAGTGCGCGATGACCGGTTGTGATGATTGTATTGATCCTTGTTGTGGATATCCACTATATTGGGAATTCTGATCTTGGTAGCCGCCGTAATGAGAGTTAGCATTAAGCTGGGATGTATAGTTAGGCTGAATGCTGTTCTGGGAATTCTGTGCTTGATAGCCACCGTAATGAGAAATGACAGGCTGTGAGGGGTAATGAGAGTTAGCAGATATTTGAGATGCATAGTTAGGCTGAATGCTGTTCTGGGAATTCTGTGCCTGATAGCCCCCGTAGTGAGAAATGACAGGCTGTGAGGGGTAATGAGAGTTAGCATTTATTTGAGATGTTTGGTTTGGGTGAAAACTGTTCTGAAAATTCTGTGCCTGGTAGCCGCCATAATGAGAAATGACCGGTTGTGAGGCGTTTTGAGAGAAAGCATTGATTTGGGGGGATGCATGGTTAGGCTGAATGCTGTGCTGAGAATTTTGTGCTTGGTAGCCGCCATAATGAGAAATGACCGGTTGTGAGGCGTTTTGAGAGTAAGCATTGATTTGGGATGCATGGTTAAGTTGATTGCTGCGCTGAGAATTTTGTGCTTGGTAGCCTCCGTAATGAGAAATGACTGGCTGTGAAGTATTCTGTGTAAATGCGTTGTCCTGTGAATTTTGAGTCTGATATCCGCTGTATTGAGAAATGACCGGGTCATGCGAAGTATTAGAATTAGCGTATCCGTTTGTAAAAGACGATTGAGATGCATTGGTGAATTGATTCATTTTGAAGTCCCTCCCAAAATATCTAAATTGGCCTTTAGAGCCTACATTATTATTAGGAAACAGCCTGCTTTTATCCTGTGAATAATTGGTTATTTATCCGTACTTAATCACGTGACACATCGATGTTATGAAGTGGACTTCCCAAGATATTTATAACAGAAGGGGATTATGACTTAACAGAGTAATAACCCAAGGGATTAGCTTCCTTTGGGTTATTGTTTATTTAGAATTGATTCCTAACTACTTCGTATAACAGAAGAGAGTGAGCTAACTTCTCATCCGCATTTATTTTCCCTCCATAGCAAAGTAAATTGGAAAAGAAACAGCTGTTGCAATGCTCAATGAACTAGCAATTAAACGTGCAGAGATGAACGATTTATTTTTCAAATTGAAAAACCTCTTGAGAAAATGATGTATCAAACCGTCCACCTGTTCTGAAGTTCATTCAGACTTCGAATCATCGTCAAAAGTAATAGCTTCATACATTGGCCGTTTGTTTAAATGACTCCGGTAAAGCATAACTTCATTTGATTCCCACGAAAGTAGGTCTTCTGGGGAAGAATTAAGCATTGTAAAAGTACTCAACTTATTACTATCAAATGAAGTCTTGCCTATGTAATTACGTGCAAGCGTTAAGTGTGGGTGGAAATTACGATCTTCAATAGAAAAGCCAAGTGGCGTAAGTGTGTCGGTTACCCGTTTCTGTAAGTTGCGAAGCCCTTCTACGTCGCCGCCAACACCGGCCCACAGCACAGAAGGCTGGGTTGATCGCCCGAAAAAGCCGAGGGGTTCCATACGAAGAGAGAGTGGACTAGTTACTGTCATTATTTCATGCAGAACTTGGTTAATACGAAAGACACTTCCTGACGGTGTATCTCCGAGAAACTGCAGTGTAATATGCAGGTCCCCAGGATGAACCCATTTACGAAAAGACAGATGTGGTTTGATTTGATCGATCCAGCTGGCGAAAGCATGCTTAATTTCGGGCGGGACCGGTACAGCAACAAATAATCGCACTAGATTGACTTGATTCATTATAGCCTCGCATTCATCATATGGTGTTTTGTTCAGTTTTAGCATACCCATTATTTGCTCACACTGATTCATTGTCGCAATGCATGAACACTTCATAACTATTGTTTTTAGAAACTTCCAATAAACATAACCTAGTACTCCAATACTGTGCCTGTATTTTTGTAACTAGTCACGTGTTTGTTATCTATTACATTGTTTTCTGGCAAAAGAGAATAGCTTGTATTCATCGTAACTGCTCTCGTACTACTTTTTACATTTAATCTATTAACCGCATAAAAATTGAATGTTAATGTTAGAAGAATAGAAATTGTAACTATGATGATCTTTGTCATGGAGTGTCTCCTTTTTAACATGATATGAATTCAATGTTAGGATGCCCAGATTTAAGTATATAAAATAGGGAAAAAGACCTCCATAAATTGGAGATCTTCTTTACTTTGCAGTCGATCCTTCTTGAATTGGTCTAATAGTGAATAAAGCAAGAAGCGCAGCAACTACACAAGTACCAGAGATACTATAGAACATAAGTTGAGGTGAAAATTTCACAAGAACTGAAGCCAGTGGGGGACCAACTGCAACACCAATGAACCTCATAGAGCTATAGATGGAAGTTATTGTGCCTCTTTCTGCTTTATCTATTCCTTCCGTTATCAAAGAATCTAAGCAAGGTAGAGTAACACCAATACCAATGCCTGCTATACTAATTATAGTAATCAACCAGTATAGGGATTGAACCATACCAGAAACGACAAGAGAGGTAGTTACTATCGCTATTCCAAAAAATGTGATCCACTTCATTAATTTTTTGTTTTTACCAATTTTTCTACCTGTAATGAATGAAGCAAGACATAGTGCAGCAGAAGGGATAGCAATCACGCATCCTTTCCATATGCCTTTAATCTGATATTTGTCCTCCAGTATGTCTGACAAATAAAACAGTGTCCCAAAAATAACAAACATACAGATGCAACCAATAGCAAAAATTGCTGATAACCAACGGCCATTGTTTACAAATATTTGCTTAACATTTTGAAGAAAGTGCCTAAATGTTACTTTTTCTTCATTCCCATCTTTTTTCTTGGGAGATTTAACTAGAAAGGCAACTAATACAGTAGATACCACACACAACACAGGTATGGTGAGAAAGGGTAAAAACCAGACAACGAAAGCCAGCAGCGACCCTAAAATAGGACTCAGAACTTTTCCTAGTGTGTTGGCTGTTTCTACAATCCCGAGGCTTTTACTAACTTCGCTTTCATTCTTGTAAATGTCACCGACAAGTGGCAGCACAATGGGGAAAGCTCCTGCTGCTCCTACTCCTTGTAACGCACGACCTAGCATAATGACCACATAGGGTTGTTCCAGCCACCATGCACCTAAACCAGAAATTAAACCACCAATTCCAGTAATAAGTAAACTGGGGATAATGATGATCTTCCTGCCAAAACGATCCGACAAATACCCAGCAATCGGTATAAGTATAATGGCTACTGCAGAGTAAACCGTAATTAATAAGCTCACTTGAAACGAAGTTATATGTAATTTGTTACGAATTGAAGGTAGAACGGGAATAAGCATGGAATTTCCCAAAGTCATAATCAATGGAATGGATGCAATTGAGATAATGCTCCATTTATTTTCTTTCAAGATTCAATACCTAACCTATTTGTCGTCGTCCGACTTTCACCCATAATTCAACCTCCTCAAAGTAGCATGTATGGGTTAATAAGTGAGCAGAAATTCTGCTCACTTATTTTAACTAAAGATTTAAATCAAAACTACGCATTTACTGTTTCAGGCCTTTTTATTTGTAGTGGAGGAGGAACAAGCCAACCTTTTTCTTTACTCATCTCAAGTATTTTAAGGCCTAGTGCCGTTTTAGTTATATGGTATTTTGCAAATAAAGCGCCAATATCAACTCTAATGGATTGGCCCATAGCTTGGCTGCAGGCAACCAATCCCAATGAAACGTCAGCAGCAATTTTGGCTGCAATCTCGGGATCAGCGAATCTTGCACCGACTGGGATATCCTCGAGTTTAACTGCCGGTCTATCAGGCATTGTTGGAACTGTGGCAATTCCGTTATCAATAAGTATTTTATCTAATTCTTTTATTTCAAGATTTGCTTGATCAATGAGACCGTCGAGTATCTTTTTAAGATCTTTGTCTCCTGAATGATTTAAATATGCTTGATAACAGGATACAGCTCCTTTAGCCACTGTGGATGCTGTCCAAACACTAAATATTTCCCCGTAGTGTAGAGGTTCATCTTTTGGATTACCGCTTAAAATTCCCATATGAGTGTAGCTCCTTTTTTTCTAATTTAATGACTTGATTATCATACCCTTGTGTCACTTTACAATTCATGTGCCCATCAATCTATATCAATGAATATTGTTATCTACATAACGGCCATGATCGGGGACAGCTATATTTTTGAAATCCGTTGCCAGTTGTGATAATCCGCACGCCAGTTCCTCACCAGACATAGGTACCCCATGACCGCATATTGCAACACTTGGCTTTAAAGATTCTAGCTTTCTTACAGACTGCTCAGCTGCATGCCAATCGGTTGTAAAGTATACTGGAGGCCCTGTCAGGTGCTTTTTCTGAGTTAAGACCTTGTATAGTGAGTCCTGTTCAACCGTTATAAATGCATCACCAGCAATAAGTGCCCTGTCCTTATCTCGAAATAGCGAGACATGTCCAGGCGTATGACCTGGCGTATGGATCCATCGCCATCCGAACATTCCAGGGATGATGCCATCTGATGGTAAACGATGAACATGACTTCCAAGGTTGATCGGTTCATTAGGAAAGAAAGGTGATAATTTAGCAATAATACCACCTTCAACGGACCCGTCAGGTTCTGGATAATTGGCTTGGCCGGTTAAATAAGGTATTTCTAATTCGTGGGCATACACCAATACATTCCAAGACTCGACAAGGTCAACAACAGCACCAACGTGATCAAAGTGCCCGTGCGTTAGAACGATGGCCTTTGGTTTCGAAGCTACGCCAAAATGATCTTTAACCATTTTCAAAATACGGTTTGCGGATTGTGGCATACCCGTATCAACTAACACCCAATCATCGGCAGTGCCAACCAAACTTATGTTGACGATCTGATTGGTAAAGCAGAATAGATCGTCGCTAACTACTTCACCGACACCGCTTCTAACGGAAGTCATCGGTATATAATTATCTGCCAAAGTATCATCCATATCCCCATAATGAGTATGTTCCATTAGTGTCCCCCCTTATTTTAAAGTGAAATAAACTTCTCGATATTATGTCCAAATATACTTAATAGTTGTAACTTCAATTAGGATAAAGTTACTGTAAAGTGAATTTTTCACTATAACTTTTGGACACATTACAACAGAGGTGATCACATGCGTTGTTTACTTTGCGAGAATGAGCAATTGTTAAAAGGGAAAAAAATGAAATGTTTTATTTGTACGATTATCAAGCGTCGAAATTCACCTAAAATTTAATCGAACAAGCTATGGAGGTTTTTTATTGGAGTCAAATCAGGATAAGCTTTCAATAATTGCCCTCGGTGGTTTAAACGAAATTGGCAAAAATATGTATGTCATTCAAAATAATGATGATCTCATCATTATCGACTGTGGATCTAAATTTCCAGATGAAAGCCTGTTGGGTTATCTCCTACTTGCTTGAAAATAGAGATAAAGTAAGGGGCTTGGTTATAACTCATGGACACGAGGATCATATTGGTGGTATTCCCTATATTATCAAACAGTTGAACATGCCAATTTATGCTACGCGACTTACCTTCGGCTTATTAAGGGAAAACTAAAAGAACATGTGCTTCTTAACACGACTACCTTACATGAAATAGATGCATATTCTAGCCTTATATTAGGGGAAATCCCGTTAAGCTTTTTTCGGACTAACCACAGTATTCCGGATTGCTTAGGCGTTACCTTCAATACCCAGCAAGGAGTAGTTGTACAACAGGATATTTCAAGTTTGATTTAACACCGGTAAATGAGCAATATGCAGATATACATAAGATGGCAGGAGTTAAAGTTATCTACGGCTCCGGATCTGTAACAGGGATGCATGTATCCGGTCATGTAAGTCAGGAAGAATTGAAGCTCATGCTGACATTAATGAAGCCAAAATACTTTATCTCTATTCATGGGGAATATCGCATGCTCCATCAGCACCGTTTATTAGCTGAAGCTGTTGGTGTTGTTTCTGATAACATTTTTATGTTCCAAATGGAAATACGTTGGTTGATGGGCTTGGTATTGGAGATGTAGGTCATATTGTTTTACGAGATCGAAAAGTGTTATCTGAAGACGGTATAATGATTTTTGTGCTTACCCTGAGTATAGCGGATGGCAAAATTGTATCGGGGCTATGTTAAAGAATCCGAGGATTGATGGAAAAAGTACGTCGGATTGCAAGATTGCATTAACTACAATAACACAACTACAAGACGCGAAAACGAACCAATGGGGACTTTATAAGCAAGCTCTTAAAGAAACGATTGGCAAATATTTATATACCCAGATTTATTATTCAGGTTTAACATTCGTGAATAATGGTGGGAAATAACATCATAATATAGCTGGAAGTTCATTCATCGAAAAGGGAAGGTGCAACAACGATGACATCAAGTCGAGGACATCAAGGCGCTCATGGCGCTGGACAAATTGTTGAGCAATTGAACAATCAAGCAGAAGCTGCGGAGCAAATTCAAGGGAGTAATAAAGTAGATGAAGGGATCCTGGCAGCAGCGAACGAACATAGTTCAGAGCTGGATGAAATTTTCAATAATGATACCGATAGCGACAAGTAAAGTGCATTAAAGTAAAAGTAAAATAGGCTTATTCCTGATGATTCAGGTGTAAGCCTATAAGTATGCTTGTTTTAAACATTCATATCTTGCAATCCTGGGCTATGCTCATTTGGCATGTCTGGTAGTTGAGGAACAGGGAATCCCATCGGTGGCGGGGCAACTATTAGCTGTCCTTTATTTCTACTTGGTGAAGCACCTTGGTAGACCTCAGCAATACGCGTATCGTCTAAACGAAAGTTAAATTGAATATTATGATAACCCATCTCTACAAATTTTCTGCATTCAGGATACTTATTTATATCGTAATTAGGAACTGGGAAAAGTTTCCCCCAATCGACACCTAGCGTTTCTAAAGCTTTAGCAAAAGCATTTTGGTGAGCATTATCTCGAACGATGAGGAAGCCAAGAGTCTCCCGGAACGTTTTATTGGAGCTCATTTCATAAATTCTACTTTTTTGAAGTACTCCCGTTGATTCAAGAACTAAATTATCCAACAAATCACTAATTAAATTACCGTGAGAATACACCCATGAACCATTCCATGGGTTACCACCTGCATCTACGGGTAAGGAAGCTTGAGCACCAACAATGTAATGATGGGGATTTGCATGTTTGACGGCTTCATCAAGAGGTGCGCCATCGATACCTGCATTCCCCACAGCTGTGGAGTTACCCGAATCGTTTAGCAGTTGATTTATCGTATTTTGAACCAGTTCCACATGGGAAATTTCTTCTAAAAATACGCCGCGGATTAAGTCACGGTACTGTGTAGCTTTACCTCTGAAATTTGAGCTTTGAAATGAATATTGCATCATAGTTCTCATTTCACCAAATTGTCCACCTAGAGCTTCTTGTAAAACTTTAGCTGCTGCTGGATCAGGTTTGTCTGGAACAATTTGATTAATCAGTTCTTCTTTATAGTAATACATATATTCACTCATTTCCTTTAATATTGGATTCTTGAGGGTGGATAATAAAATATAACCGCCTTAGAAAAAGACGGTTATTTGAAAACTGTTTATGTTTAGGTATGTTCACGATTCCGCTTTTTTAACCCAGCTAAACCGACTAACCCTAGAAGGCCAAGCCAGCCCCAATTGGTATCATTGTCATCGTTAGCAGCATTTGTTCGATAAGTAGCTGTTGAATTTGTTCCATAACCATTATTTGTCCCGTAACTATTGGTAGTAGTCATTCCATTCCCTGAACCATTTCCGTAATTAACCGAACCAGTCATACCTGTATTATCCGCGGCCGATACCCCTGTACATAATAGAAACATGAAACAGATACTTAAGAAAAACGAAAAGGACTGCTTTTTCATTTGGCTTCTCTCCTTCAAATTATTTATTTTGACACCTTTGTTTTCTCCTGTATGTAAATCAATTATACGAATGAGAGAGGACCCAAGAAGTCCACTAAATGGATGGTGTAGATTGTTCATAAAAACATATAATATGAGTGTTACAAATTACTCAGATGGGTGGGCTAACTTTATGACGAACCAAAAAAAGAGTATAGAATCAGCAAAGCAAAAAAACCAAAAACCCAATCAAAATCGCAGTAAAAAAAGCAGCAGCAATAATGGTATCGATGATGCGAATATTAATTCTGGTGGTTAAATAAATAAATTTCAACAACTTAATAATCCATCAAACAACCTCACTTTAATTGAAGTGAGGTTGTTCTGTATAGTTTTTCAAATCTGGTAACATGAGTTTTTTTATCACGGATGGATAAACTAACCTATGATAATGAATCAAGGGTGGATTAGGTGCTTAATAGGATGAATTGCTTGAAGAAATCGTACATGTTCATAAGGAAATATCAGAATCCAGGATACAAAATATTGGTTTCATTAAGATTTGTTTACAATACAGTGGTGGCTGCTTCTTACTCTTAAATAATTCCCATGGGTTAAAAATGAGCATATGAGATTCAAGAAAAATATGTAAGGAGCGATTAAAGATAATGACAGAATCAGAGCAATTAAAAACGGAAGAAATAAAAAGAGAAGATTTTGAAAAGGAATACAAGGCATATTTGGAAGCACAGTGTACTCATGAGTTTGGGCTAAACAATAAATCAACAATTTACGTTTGCAAGATTGGATTGGCGCAAGGAGCTAACACGTATGATGCCGAATCTGGCAGGAATCTTTATACAGGTAACGTTGCATTAGGTGTTGAGCTTCAGCCAGGCAATATGAGTACTGTAAATATTGTTGACAGAAAAGTAGCTGCAAACATAGCAAATCTTTCTCTTATATATAGAATTATAGCTTCTGGGGAAGAGCTTGTAACGGACTTTGAGGAAGTTCGTGCGCCAAATGACGAATATTTAACTTACGTTACGTGGTCAATAAAGGATCCGGAGAATCTCGAACAGGAAAATTATCCAAAACCAGAAATTGAAGTGATGGTTAAAACCAATAAAACAACTCAGACATCATGACCGATAAAGTAAGTCAATCATATCTAAGCGGCCTATCAAATGAAACACACATAAAGTTCTTCTCAACCGTGAAAACAGCCGCTCATTGTGAGCGACTGCTTTTTCATCTAACTGGCGGTTAATCTATTTTAAACTTATCTTTATATTTTTCTGCAAACTCTTTAAACGAAGTTAATTTAATATTGTAAGTCTTTAATAAATCAATATCTACATTATAACCAACTACGTTAATCCATTGGTCACTTTTTACAGCTAATGGATGAATTCCTTGCTCCAATGCTTCTTCAATACCTAGTGTTGTGATTTTAAGCTCTTTTCCTGTGACCTCCGAGATGATCTCGGCAATTTTTTTATATGACAGCGATTCGGCAGCTAACTCAATATTATGTTTATTGAATTTTTCAGGATTTGCAAAGGCTGCACAAACAAAAGAAGCAAGATCTTCAACTGCAATGTGATCTATACGTCTATCACCAAACACAACAGTTTTTATATCCCCTTGTTTCAAATCAGGGTACATAAACTCAAATTTCTCAGTGAAATTTTCCATAATATTTGCTGGTTTCAAGATAGTCCATGAAGAAAAGCCTGCTGAACGAACAGCCTCCTCTATATCCCACTTATCTGTCCAGTATTTTTCAAACCAATAACCTGTTCCCCAATCTGGGAACTCCGTATATCTGCTTGTGGCTGCAACAGAAGTGTGCACAAATTGTTCTACGCCAACTTTTTTTGCACTTTGAATTAATGCAAAAGCCTGTTTCCTCTCTCTATCCGTTTCATTGGTATCCACTCCAGAAATCGGTACAGAAAAAACAGCATCGACATTTTTCATAGCATTCTCCAAAGAGGATGGGTCATCGAAGTTACCTACTACAGCTTCTGCCCCTTTTTGAATAAGCGCCTGGGCTTTAGAAGAATTTTCATCTCTAACTAAAATACGAACTTTAAATCCCTGTTTTAATGCTTCATTTGCAACAGCACCGCCTTGTAATCCAGTAGCGCCAGTAACTAAAATCAATTTTTGATTATTCATTTGATATCACCTTTCATGGGTATATTTTTAGTTTGGTTGTAGATTATAGAACTCAGCAAGTTTCTCATACAGTTTTAATCGCGTATCAAAGCCTTCTTGGGCAGTTGACACGATGAGTTCTTGGACACCTAGGGTATCCGCCAAGAAGTCCAATTTCGGCTTTAATTTGCTCCACGTACCTATTACTATCGTAGATAAAAACGATTGTGCAGCTTGATGATGAGCTTCAGAAAACCGTAACTCATGTGCCTTCAGTGGATCAAAACCGTTGAAGTACCCTAAACTTTGTAAAAATTTTAAACTTAGGATTCTTTTTTGATATTCTACTTCTTTATCCGTATCTCCGCCGATTACTGAAACGCCTAATATAACATCTGGTGCTGACGCGCCATGATTTGCTTGATAAAGCTTGCGATACAATGAGATGGCTTCTTTTGCCCCTGCAGGATTGAAATGATATGCAAAAGAGTAGTTGGCTGCTTCAATTGCCGCAAGTTGGGCACTATAAGGGCTGGACCCTAGAATCCAGATTGGCGGAAGTGGTGCGTCTTGTGGCATCGCAATTATCTGAGCAAATGAATCATCAGACAATGACTCTGAAGGCTGGTCATATCCTCTTAATTCACGAAGCAATTCTTGTAAATTATCTGCGTTTAATGAACTCATAGAGCGACGTAAGGCAAGCGCAGTTTTACTGTCAGTTCCAGGTGCACGGCCCACACCCAAGTCAATGCGATCTGGGTAGAACGTCTGCAGTAGTTTGAAGTTCTCAGCTACTTTTAACGGAGAATGATTGGGAAGCATGACACCACCTGAACCAACCCTTATGCGCTGCGTATTCGCAGCTATTTGAGCGATTAACAGTTCGGGCGAAGCGCTGGCTACGGAGGAAAGATTATGATGCTCCGTGACCCAAAAGCGTTCATAACCTAGTTCATCCGCTTTACTCGCTAGTTTAACCGAATTTAATAAAGCTTGTTTGGCTGACGTTTCATGATCGACTGGAGCCATATCCAATATAGATAAACGTTGAACCATGTTCTGCCTACATCCTTTCTAATTGATTGATCTCACGTCCATATTGAAAAGGTACTCCTAGATGCTCACGTAAAGTTGTTCTTTCATAATCCTTCATGAAACAATTATTTTAAAACCACAGCAAAAGTGGTACTATTACCTTATTCTTTATAAGCAATAATAACAAGTACTGTTATTTTTAATATGTACTATGTTTTTTGGTAGTAATGAGATTTCATTTGGCTATTTTAGGAGGAGAAATGTGACTAAAAATACGAAGTACCGTACACCTGACTGTGGTTTAACAAAAGTTCAACAAATGTTAGGAGGGAAATGGAAACTCTTATTACTATGGTATCTTTCAGAGGAGCCTAGACGTTTTGGAGAGATCCGTCGATGTTTTCCGGAGATTACTGAGGCCATGTTGACAAAACAGTTGAGGGAACTGGAGCAGGATAAATTAATCTATCGTGAAGTATTCAAGGTAGTTCCGCCAAGAGTAGAGTATTCATTAACAGATTTAGGATTAAAATTTTCTCCAATTATACAGGCAATGTATGAGTGGGGGGAAGAGAATTTGAAGGAATACACCATAGTCGCTAAACACAATTAGCGTTACTATTAGGGGATTCGTTTCTATTTATTAAGCTAACGAGAACCTTTTGTTAAATTTAGGTAGAATTAAAGAAGGTTTGGTTATGTTTACGTGGATTTTGATTTGTTCATTTATAGTTAATCTAAGTTTAAACTAAGTGGAACTATATTACGGGAGCTGCATTTAAGCAGCTCTTTTTTTGGTTCCATTAGTAAAACGTGGTAGCACGTTAGAATGTTATTACCATTACCTAAATCAATAGGCAGCCGGAGCTGCAAGATTAACATGCCTCTAAGCGGTCTGCGGGTTCGATTGTCTTGATTTATCGGGGATCCAAGATGGACAGTTTGAACATGTCATTAGAATCGAACAAAAAGAAATAGCCATTAGGAAAGCATCCCAAGGGCTTTATGTGCTTAAAAGTTTGGTTTAATTATTTTATAATTCCAAATTATCATCAAGTAAAATATAGGCTTCCATTCCTATATCAAACACAATTATCTCCCTAGCATCATTATACAACATGTCATTAATCTCAAGATGACTCAATGTTTTCTCCTCGCCGGTTACCTTATGCTTTACTTTGTATTCCATGACCTCAACCCCTAAACAATAAATTCCTCGAAGACAGGCAAACGCATTAAACCTGATTTATACCAGTCCCGGTACTTCACCTTACAACGTACTAATGGTTTAACAAATACGTGATCTTTGCTCTCACCACTTTTGTATGCCTGGAATACTGGCCACATGGATTGGCGAGCTGACTGGGTTATTCCCAACTCCAAAGCACCAATTGGTCTAATTTTGTCGCCATCGGGATAACCAAGTAGCCATGAATGTTCCTTCTTGCTATATCCAGTTATATAGACTTCTGCTTTTTGATAATTAATTACCTTTTGCCATGACCACGAGCGAATTGAGCGCGATAATCGTAAATCCGTTTCATACTTCGAAGCCTTCTTTTTTATCACAATTCCTTCAAGTCCATGCTGACATACGATATTAAAGAAATCCTGTGTGCTTCCCTGTATTGGCCGTACAATTCTGTAGTTTTCATTTTCCTGCACTGCCTCTTCAAGAAGCTGTTTTCGTTGTTCTAACGGCATACTAGTTACATCTACGCCGCGGTGGTACAAGATATCAAACGCCATAAATAAGACTGGCTTTCTACTCTTGCTGGATCGGAATCCTGTGTTACACGCTTCGAAATCGGCTCGACCTTGTTCATTAAGTACTACAATTTCACCATCTAGTATGGTTCCTTTTGGAATAGGTGGATTGTGCAGCTCTGGATATTTATCTGTTGCATTTGTATTTTTTGTATATAGATTTAATTCATCTAGATTAGAAACAATCAACCTTATGCCATCCCACTTGAGTTCGGCAAAAGTGGAAGAGTCATCAAATGCCAGATTGTTTTTACTGTATTGTAAAAGCATTGGAGGAATAAACATTTTCTTCATCACCCATAATAATGGTACACCTTAGAGCAGTCTGTGACTAATGGAATTTGAAGGAATTAAGGAGTCTTGTTAAATGAAAAAAATTGTAATTCCAAGTTCAATTTTTTGTTTGAGCATTGCAACTGCAATCTCATTTCCAGTTTATTTCGCTCTTAAAGGAAGATAACCACATGTGTGAATAAGCACGGAGTCATGATCTCCGGGCTTCAATAATTAGTCTTCGGCAGCCTTGTAATTAACTTGGCATAGCATTAATATAAGCTGTCGTTAAATGACACATTCAGGAGCTTGTTGATGTAAACTTAGTCTATAATCGAAGAATAACCTCACTTGTTGAAGGATAGAAAGCAAATCCCTGATTGACCGTAATTGGCCAGTGGGGATTTTTTTATTTTTAGTACTTGCATAGCGAATACGTGTTCGGTATATAATAATTTATACGAACATACGTTTTGTAGTGGCGGTGAAAAGATGAGTGTTGTATCAAGATTTGAGAATGCGGAGGATGTTCAAATTATTAAAGAGTATACGTTATTACCCATTTTGCTCGATATGTTAACCAGGGACATGGAGGAGCTGAAGATATATAAAGATAAAATCGTATATAACCATGTTCTCTTTTATTTGAAAGAAGTGGAGAGCGATATTTACCCCCAAATACAAATTATTAAGAACAGTATGAAGAAGAGAGATATCAAAGTGCTCAGTACAACCACGAATGCAGTCGGTATTAACGTAGAATACAAAGTCCGAGGTTATATCTATTATTTCACGATGTTACGAAGCTTAGTTAAAGCAGAACTAATGACTACGCTGATGAACATGCGGAGGCGCGTTTAGATGAGTAAAAAATGCGAAAAGACAATTTTCCTATCAGATTGTCAGTCATTCTATGCAAGCGTTGAAAAGGCTACTCATCCTGGTCTTGATAATTTACCTGTTGTTGTAGCTGGAGATCCGGCCAGGAGATCAGGAATTATTTTGGCGGCATGTCCTATTGCAAAAGGTTTTGGCATTACTACAGCCCAACGTCTTGGTGAAGCCTTACAACTTTGCCCAAATGCTATTGTAATGCGTCCGCACATGCAGCGCTATATTGACGTATCGCTTGCGATAACAGGTATATACGAAAAATATACTGATCTCGTAGAGATATTTTCAATCGATGAGCAGTTCTTGGACGTGACTGGTTCACTCAATCATTTTGGTTGTACGCCAGATGAACTGGCAGTAATGATTCAACAAAAAGTTGCTGCATCAATGAACATTCGAATTCGAGTAGGAATTGGACCGACTAAAATACTTGCAAAGCAGGCAACTGATAATTTCGCAAAGAAAAATGCGAGTGGAATATTTACGCTAGGCAAGGATGATGTTGAGAGATTCCTATGGCCCTTATCCATTGATAAGATGTACGGAGTTGGTTCACGAATGACACGCCACTTTGTCGCTCTTGGTATGACAACAATAGGTCATGTGGCTAAAACCCCATTAGCGACACTAAAGCAGAAATTCCGTGCACGTTTCGGTAAACAATCCGATATTCAAGCGGAAGTCATGTGGAGAACGGCAAACGGATTAGACGATAGTCCTGTCACGCCTGGAACATTTGATATCGCACCAAAGTCAATTGGCCACGCTATGACGCTACCTCGCGATTATTTGACGGTTGAGGAGGTTGACATCGTACTACTGGAGTTAACGGAAGAAGTGTGCCGCGATGCTAGGTCGAAGGGATTTACAAGCGGGACAGTCCACGTTTTCTGTATGTGTTCGCCATATGACTCTCCAACAGGCTTCAGTCAACAACGTAAGATGCCACTGAACACAAATCATACATTGAAAGTTTACGACTCAGTACGTAAAATATTTCGTCGCAATTGGAACGGATTGCCCGTTCGGAAGGTAGGCGTTACGCTGGGAACTCTTGCAGAGGAAGACGTTACTCAACTTGACCTATTCGAAGATGTAACGAAATTGCGTGAACTTGATCGCGTAGTCGATGGCATAAAGGACCGTTTTGGTAATACAGCAATCATTCGTGCTTCGAGTCTTATGAAGGCTGGATTAGCAACTGATAGGGCTGGTAAAATTGGGGGGCATTATAGATGAGCAAGAAACTAGAAATGAACGGTCTATGGGAATCAAGTCGGATGATGCTTCCTCAACATAAAGAGTCCGCAATCAGAGTTCAGGAAGAAAAGCAATACATTCAGCGTCAAGTACTCGATGAGCAAGAAATTCATTTCATCTCTGCTACACTTAGCCAATCCCAAATTTACAAAAGAACTGTACAACTAACCGTATATGACAAATACCATCCACGTACTATTTCGGGTGTAGTGACGCGCAGCAAGCATGGAGAATTTCGTTTGGACACCATTGACCCGTTCAGTGGGGCAGAGGATTGGGATTGGATTAGATTTCAAGATGTACTGAAGGCGGAGCTTTGCAAAGAATGTGATGAGATTATTGATCAGTAGAGTATCCCTACAATATGAGAAAAAATGAAGTGTTAATTTTACAAGAAGGCATCCAATTGATGCTTTTTTATTTTTTTAAAATGTAGGTACGCAAAAGAAGGGTTCCAATATATGGTATGATCTATGTTAGAAGAGTATTGGAAATTATTTCTCTGAAGGAGGCTTTATTTTTGTTGGAATTTGATAATATTTTAGAAGCTAATTACCTCGAATATGAGGTTAATGAAAGTATTCTTATCTATAGTGGTGAATTTATTCTAATCGTCAATGATGAGAAAGAACATTCTTTTATAGGTGAAGTAAGTTTAAACTGGCTTCCTAGTCCAATGCTTAGATTAAACGGAGCATCAATTCATAGCCATAATGATTTTCACAATACAGACAATATGGAGCAGAACAAAGCCAAGATAAAAATCTCCGATTATTTTGTAGAAGATGTGTTTATAAGCGGAATTAGTCATAATTTATCTGGAAGTATAAACATTAAAGGTGAAATATTATCCTCCATATTGAAGAAGCAATCTAAAAAGGTTGCTTACATTAAGTGTGGGATTACTAATCTTATCAATACTTTTGGTGGAGAGAACGTTAAATATAAAGAAGGTGGCGTTCGAAACAGGTTCAATATAAGTATTGATGGGTGGAATATTACTATAGACAAAAGACCAGATTACAAAGAGAAAAGGATATATGAAACACTCAAGAGTACGGGTGGTTATGCAATAACACATCTTTGTCAAATTAAAAGAGAAGATGGACAAGCTTTTGAAACGAAAGGTATTTCAGATTTGGAAGAAGCATTGCATTGGGCACTTTCTTTCGTTACAGGAAGACACGTCGGTATATGCTACCTTGAAGGTTATGATGAAAACGGTGAAGTTATCTGGAAGAAATATCAAACCCCTTCAATAGACAAATGGAGATATAGAAAAACTTGGTTTCCTGCTATGGATGATAAGGCACTTTCCGAAATATTTCAGCTAATATATACCAAACTACAAGATGTATACTGGAAGAAAGTATTAACTAATGTTTTTAGCTGGTATCTTGAATGTCATTCGGAAGGAATAATTGAAAATAAAATAGTTTCTAACCAAATTGCTTTAGAAACTTTGGCTTGGAGTTATCTTGTCGAAGAAAAGGGGATTCTGCAAGAACAAGAATATAGTAAAAAGAGAGCATCGGATATTTTTCGTTTATTTATCCAACAATTTATTATAAATACGACGATTCCAAGCAATTTTCCATATTTAGAAGAAGTTCGAAAACTAAATTATTTTGATTCTGCGCATCTAATTACCGATTTTAGAAATAATGTTGTTCACCCGAAAAAAAAGGTGATATTTCAACCATTACCGAATGATTTTAGTTTTTTTGTATTAAGATTAGGACTTCATTATGTTGAGCTTGGTCTTCTATTTATCATTGGATATAAAGGCAGATATCTTAATCAACTCTATTTTGGTTGGGATGGAATATATGACATCGTACCGTGGAGTGAGAATGTCTTGGAGAAGTAGATATTATAAGGGGAACCACTTAATCAGGAAAGTATCGTTGAAGATCATATTATCTTGTATCGCTGTAGCGATAGGTGGACTAAGAATAACCACAGCGAATTATCCTGTGGTTATTTGTAAATCAATTTCTTCATGTTCTTTAACTCTTCTGTAAAAGGTGTTCGGTTTCATATTTAACCTTTTCATACCTTCTGTAGCTGTAATTTGACCAGATTTCCAATGAGAGTACACGCCTAAAAATTCAAGAGTAATCTTTTGCTTTGGTCTTCCAAACTTAACACCATGACTCATAGCCACTTCAATTCCTTCAGCTTGACGTTGCTTTGTTTTCTTGCGCTCCTGTTCTGCAACGTAAGATAGCATGCTAAGGAATTGATCTTCGAGAAGCTTTCCTAGATCACCCATTGTTCGGAATTTGCGACTATCGAATAACGTCTCGTTCTCCAGAACAACAATGTCAGCATTTAGTTCTCGTGTAATGTGCTTCCACTCACGAATAATTCCATCATAATCGCGTCCTAGTCTGTCTAAAGCATCAAGGTACAGAAGATCACCTTCTCGAATGATAAGGCGCATTGCTTGATATTGTGGGCGATTAAAGTCTTTTCCTGATTGCTTATCAACAAATGTGTATCGATCTTGGATGCCAAGTTCTCGCATCTTTTTTAATTGTCTTTCTGTGTTCTGATCTTTGGTTGAAACTCGAACATAACCTAATTTCATGGACTTTCACCCCTTGGAATGATTTGGAATATGTCAAAAAGTATATCCTAAAAATAGGATATGTCAATTTGATGTTAAATACTTTTTGAAATAATGAATTGGGCGGTGATTTGCCTGTGTCAAAATGTTTACTTTTTGCAATAAGCAGCTTAGAGATATAAAATGTTTTAAGAGATTAATGGTATTTTTTTGTGAGGGTGATTATCTATGAAAATAGAACAATTGAAAAGAGAATACAGCATTAGACATTGGGCTGCTTATAAACCCTCTGAAGTTCAATATACCAAATTTATGCCGTTTGAAATTTTGGCAGCTCTAAAAATAGAAGATGTGTACACACAAGTTTTTAATGCAAGATCCTCTCTATTATTTATGGAAGTTGACGATTATGGGAAGATAGTTACTAATACCGATCAAGCCCTTGTCTTTATAAGATCGAAATTTTTAATGGATGCTTTAGCATGTTATAACTATGCGATCGACTTATCTTGGCAGACCCTTTATTTGTATTATGGAAATAATTCATACAATATTTTATTGAACAGGGATGAATACTACAAGGCATTGCAAGGATGTAATCATGAGGTTGTACGATATTATCTAAGATTAGCTAATCAAAATAAGACAAATGTTTGCGTTACAGATTTTTTCAACAATCCTACAACACGAGAAGTTCGAGAGGCATATAACTATATAAAGCACAGGGGAACTTTCAATATAGAAGGGATGAAGAATGGTAATCATCGCTTTCCGTTGGAAATTAATGGGCTTGAACTTCAAATGGCTCATAGAGATACAATTGTGTTGGAAGATTGGAAAAATAAATTAATAAATTTCGATATTAAGTTCCATGGTTATTTTAACAGCATAATAACTTCGATAATGTCCGCTGATTTTACGGATGGGATGGTAACTGTGGGTAATGTTATAGGCTTGCTTGAACGTTTAGGGAAAGAAATTGACGGATTTGAGTCGATGGATATAACCAAACTTGGATTTAATATAGATGGGGTAAATTCTATCGACTAGTGCTGATAATATAGAGAGTGGGGATGCGTAAATATCAAAAATAGTTACGTCAGCTGCAATAATGCCATGAGGCTGTTCTTCTGCGACAGGACATCGGGGTCAACTTTGGTCGTAATATGTTGGATATGCCGACCCATTCAATTGCAAGCTTATTCAAGTGCCTGATGATATTCAACTAAGGGGAGACACTTTGTTTCAATTGATGACTCAATAGATAACACCACAAATGCAGGAAAAGCACTTTTTGGAATGTTGGCGGTTTTCGCGGAGTTGAACGAAATATTACTGTTGAGCGCGCTCAAGCGGGGTTATCGGCGGCGAAGGCTAAATGATGGACGAATGTCAGTTATAAGAGGAAACTTGAACAAGCCCTGAAATTGTATGACGCACAAACCCATACGATGGAGGAGATAGGGGATTAACTAGCGTTAAGAGGGTAACTCTGTATAGGACAATTAGTTAACGAAAAGATACAGTAACCTAAAGTACTCAAAAACTCCACCTCATTTTAACAGGTGGAGTTTTTCCTATATTAACTATTGCCTTCATTAAAAGCTTCTCCAATCTAGTGTGAACTGAAGCTTTTTATTGTCGAGTTGAATTACTTTCATCTCAAGTATTAAGTCTTGCGAGTCCTACGATGCGCTTAGTGTTAAAAATTTGCGATAGGGCTGAATCGATAGAAGTTTGAAATTCAATAAATCGCATCGCTGGAGCGATAGGTGGATGGCTATGAAATTGCGAAAAAATTATTGTGCTGCTGAACAAATGAAAGTAGCTACAGCGAGTTGTACTGTGGTTACTTATGAATTTCCCCCTACTGTGATCTAAGCCGTATTAGACCACAAGTATCGGGGCAAAGTTAATCAGAAGCGCTTTTATTCTCAGAAATTCCCGCACACTGTCCCTCTACGACAGGCAATGATTGAATAACTGCTTGAATGGCAGCTGAATGTTTAGTGAGCAAGTAATGCTAAATGTAATTGGCATCGTTTGTAATTATATCTCTTATTATTTGCTCTTCCTCAGTAATCAGGTTACCAGGTCTAAGTAATAAGCTTAGCCTTTTGTTTCCTTGGGAGAACGACAAGTATGTTTTTACTAAATGTTTATACAAATAATCTATATCTTTTACAATATCAAACATTATCTTTGCTTGTTCAAGGTTGACACTCTCCCATGTGTGGGCAGGTGTTGCAAGTTTATGTGTATCGTATTTAACTTGCTCTGCAGGTGTTCTTTGCCCTTTAAGTTTATCATGAACAATCATCACAATTTCGAAGTAATTCTCATGTAATACTTCCTCATCTGCTCTTTCTATTGGAACACCTTCAATATTAACTTGTATTGGAAGAACAAAAGGGAAAACTGGAGAAAAGCCATGTTTTATCTTGTTATAAAAATCATAGTAGGTAACACTATCTTGATCTTTTCGTACAATTGATTCGCAGATTGGTAAGAATAATTCATAAATTAATTGTGATGATACTTGTATTCCCTTCCAGATAGTTTCTCTTTCATCTTCGGTAATATTGTTAAAAATTCTATTAAGATCGAATTTGGCTTGAGGAAGTCTAAAAATTTGTTTTATTATTCGGGAATTTCCATTTGCAATTGAATTATAAAAGCCCATTGGATCAGAATAAGCTAAAAAATACTCTGATATTGATGTCCCATTTAGACTAAATTCCCGAACAGCAGAGCAAATGCCAGCAAATTCTTCAATGATCGTGCCGTATCGAAGAATCAAGTCACAGTAAAGAGCTTGCATTTTTATGTAATCCTGAATACCGTTGCACCTAGCAGATAATTCTTCAAAAGTATTATAAAGATCAGTAAACAGACCAGTGCGCTGTGAAATGCCATAATAATGTTTACTCCACAAAATCTCTAAGCTTACTTGATCTAAAACTTGAGAAGACTTCTGGAAATCGTCGATAGAATATGGAATTGGTGTAATGATAAGTGTTTTGGTTCCATTATTATCGATTTCAGTTTCAATATTAAAATCAATATCGTATAGTGTGGTAATCATTTGTACCTCCATGTTTAGTGTTTTTAATTCATCTGAAGCCATTATTAGTACTATGTTATGCTTGGTATATGTTGTTAGAGTATATAGGTCATTATAACTAGTTTATTCGACACGAGGAATACCTTGCCGAAATTTTGCAGATATGCAAGCGTAATGTGATCGGATATCTACGGAGAACGAAAGTTGGGCGAAAGATGATAGAATAGAACTACAAAAAAACCTAGATGCTTTGCGACAAGGTGATGTGTTCGTGGTTTATAAACTTATTGAGTTATATGAGATGCTTAATGCGCAAGGTGTTAGAACTGGTAAGCACTAATGACAGTTAAGAGACATCTACACTAACAGGGGAAGCCATGTTCAAGATAATTGTTAGCTGCTTCTAGTTACAGAGATCGAAGAGATGACAGGAGTAAAGAAAACGACTCTTTATCGAGCGATAAATGAGAGTCTATGTTCTTATGTCATCAGTAGTCATTTTGATAAAGTGATAATTTCAAAACTATAGTACGCTGAGATGGGAAATGTTACAATAAATGTACTTTGGAAAAAAGTAGAAATACAATAAATGTTCATGATTCTATAGCTGTTAATAAAATAGTTTGAAGGTGAGATTTTTGACCATGAAGTTTCAGAATAATACGCTATTTGAGAAAGTGAAAAAATATATCGAATCTGGAAATATCCATTTTTTAATTGGCTCGGGTGCATCGATAAAGGCAATTAGAACTCTTGGTAATCTTGAAAATGATTTAACAATGTTTATTCGTGATTTTCAGATAAGTAAAGAAAATAGTGTTAGAGACTCTATCATAAGTATGATTAATGTTTTTTTGAATGACGTAAAAATGCCAAATAATCAACTAATAGAAAGTATAATTAACAATAATCATGTAATGACTGAAGGGGTTAAAGAAACATTAGAATCATATATGAAATTTTTGAAAGTTATCTATCAGTTAATGCTTACGAGAGGTTCAGATAGATTACCTAAAAAAATGAATGTTTTCACAACAAATTATGATTTGTTTTTAGAGTTTGCATTAGAAAATTTAAGAATACCATACAATGATGGTGGCATTGGGGTGTTTTATAGATATTTTAGTAGTAAAAATTTTCAAAAGAGAATTTTTAAGTTGAGTGAATCATACTCCTACCAATATGAGGAGCCGTTAATTAATATTATTAAATTACATGGTTCTGTAAATTGGAATTTTGATAGTGAGACAGATTCAATACGCATTGCAAATAATGTTGCTATTCCTGAAGTTACTGATGAATTTCTTGATGAGTACGCATACTTTAGGCAAGATGTTAATTTGCCAATTATACTACCGACAAAACAGAAATTTGTTAGAACGTTAATGGAACATACATACTATGACTTGTCACGTCTGTATTCTAACGAATTAGAAAGAGAGCAGAGTGTATTGTTTACCTTTGGTTTTTCTTTTGAGGATGAACACATAAGATCAATAACACAAAGGGCATTGAGCAACCCGTACTTAACTTTGTTAATCTTCCCATATAGTTTTGAGGATGAGCAAAGATTATTAAGGTATTTTAATTTATTTACAAATGTTAAAGTCGTCAGAATCCAAGAAATAACAAATGAAGAAGATGATGGGAATAAAGAGTATTCACTAATCTTCGCGAACAATGAAATGGACAGAACGAGGAGAGTAAATATTGATTTCCAGGTCTTTATCGATACTTTTAGTTTTTTGCTTAATATGGTTTCCGAAAGAAAGGTGTTTTAATGAACACTGATATTGAACAAGTCGATGAGATTTTAAGAATTAAAGCATTTTCAAAAATCGGTGAAGTTTTCGAAGTAGAAGGTAAAAGAGTTCTTATCAAAGTTGATAATCAAAAAAATTTATCAAACCTTTTTTTTAATGGAGAGATATATAGAAATGTTGGTATTGGCAGTTATATAAAAGTAAAGAAAGATTTTATTTACTTGATTGGAAAAGTGAATAAAGAATTCATAAAAGAAAATATAAACAGTAAAATTGAAAACAAACAATTACAATACGATCGATTCGTTGAACTTTTAATAATTGGTTTTTTTGAAAACGGCTTATTTGTTAGAGGGATTAAAGAACTCCCATTTTTGTATAATGAAGCGTTTCTTATGTCAGAACATGAAGTTAAAAAAATTTTTCAGTTGTCTAGCAAATATACAATTTCGATTGGTAAAGCATTATTTGAAGAAGTCAGTATTGAAGCAGGAATAACAAAACTATTTGCTAGTCATATTGGGATATTTGGAAATACAGGTAGTGGGAAATCAAATACATTGGCACGGTTGTATCACAATTTATTAACTTGTGATGGTATAGATTTGAGTAATAGTAAGATAATTTTCTTGGATTTTAATGGTGAATATTCAAATGAAAACACTGTCATCAACGGGAAAACAAATATTATCCTATCTACCAGAACGCAGAAGGACAGACTTAAGATCAAAAAAGATTGGCTGGATGATGAGTTTTGGGGGATATTACTACAGGCAACTGAAAGAACTCAAAAACCCTTTATAAGACGGACATTAAACTATCAAGAAACTTTATCCAAAAGCAGCAGGGATGAGACTCTTCAAAATATTGTTGAGGTAATATTAAGTTTGTTGAAGATTATCCTGAACAATGGTGGAGTTTCTAATAAAGAGGTCGATACATTTAATCTCTTAAAGCAGTCGATTAAAGAATTTTTCTCAATTGGAAATGAAGATAATTGTAGTGAAATTTTTCGTTATTATACTCTCCATAATGGCGCATTAAGTAGGTTTTATAATCCACAATTTGATATTGGCTATACTAACTATAGTGGTAAGATTTACTTTGGCGCTAATAATACAAATTCAGATTTAGAATTACAATCATTTAGAAATAAACTAATTGAATTAGTAAGGGATTATACTGGTGGTATCTCTGATTTGGGTTTGTTCGAACTTGCATTGGGACTTAGATTGGCAAAAGATGTCCTAAATAATATCGCACATTTTGAACATGTTTCTCCAATAATACATAGGTTTCAAAAAAGGAAACTTGAATTAGAGAAGTTATTTGAAATTGGTGATATTGCTTTCGACCAAAGTAATCCTGCCGTTTTAACTAGCATATCGTTAAAAGATGTGAATACAGAAATGAAAAAGTTAATCCCACTTCTAATTACAAAGAAAATTTACGATAGTCATAAAGAAAACCATAGTGAGAGCGTAATCACTAAGACACTGCATCTTGTTATTGATGAAGCTCATAATATACTATCTGATGAATCTTTTAGGGAGAGTGAGAGTTGGAAGGATTATAGGTTGGAAGTATTTGAGGAGATAATTAAAGAAGGTAGAAAGTTTGGTGTGTTTCTAACCCTATCAAGTCAAAGACCATCAGATATTTCTAACACGATTATTTCCCAGCTTCATAATGTATTTATTCACAGGCTAATAAATAATAATGATTTATTAACGATGAGCAAAACTATCTCCTTTTTGGACAAAACTTCTTTCGATTCTTTGTCTATTTTACCACCTGGAGCATGCGTTTTTACTGGTACAGCAACTGAAACACCTATTGTAGTCCAAATCCCATTATTAGATAAAAGTCTGCAGCCTATGAGCGAAACAGTCAATCTTGAAAGGTTATGGGGGCTAGATAGTTCGCATCAAGCTCCATTGTGTTAGAGAGTCATGGAAAAATGGTGTTAATAACAAACAGGGAATTTGGCTCATTCTCTCTGGTCATGGTGGCTGCACACGACTTTGTTTTCTACAAAAAGAGCAAAGATGACAGCCAAGTGGGCACGTATCCCTTGGGATGTGCTGGAGAAGATTTCCGTACGTATCGTATATTTACATCCAAACCACCAACTACCATCGAGTTATTCGGATTAAGGAGTAATTTGATATCTGCTCGGATAGTGAAAATTCAAAACTAATTACCTTACTGAATTAATATTTACTTACCAATCTGCAGATGATATAATAATTGCAATAATAAAGTATGACTTAAAAGGTCCAGAGTTAGTAGCTCGGGCCTTTTTTGTTTGCAGTTTTCGTTCTCAACTTTGAGTAGATATATTAATTAAGGAGCGATAATCTGTTGAAGACATTAATTATTGCGGAAAAACCGGATATGGGACGAAATATAGCTGCCGCAATAGATCCTAAAGCAAAAAATAACCGTTCTTATTTAGAAGGCGAACAGTATATTATTACTTGGGCAATTGGGCATTTAATTGGATTAGCTGAACCAGATGCATATGATGATAAGTACAAGAAGTGGAACATAAACGATTTACCTATTATTCCCGATAATTTTAAGTTAGTTCCCAATAAAAATACAGTTGATCAACTTAAAGTTATTGCTGATTTAGCTAAACGGTGCAATTTGGTAGTCAACTCTTGCGATGCCGGAAGAGAAGGCCAGTACATCTTTTCGCTAGTCCAGAGATATCTAATGTTAAGTCAACCAGTTAAACGATTATGGATTTCTGATTTAACTCCAGAAACAATTAGAAAAGGATTTTCGGAGCTTAAAGATGGTTCTGAATATGAAAACTTAACAAAAGCTGCAACTGCCCGAAGTGAAGCAGATTGGCTGATTGGCATGAATGGTTCGAGAGCTTTTACGACTAAGCATAATGTATTGCTCTCTGTTGGCCGCGTACAAACACCGGTGCTTGCTCTAATTTATGACCGTCAGAAACAAATTGAGGCATTTTCATCGCTCAAATTTTATGAACTTGAGGGTTATTTCACTCAAGAGGATATTTCGTATAGAGGCATGTGGCAAGGCGAACGATTTACTGACGGAGAAAAAGCAAATTCGATTGCTACCAAAGTCAAGGGAAAGCCAGCAAGAATTAATTCCTATGAAGTTAAGGAAACAAAGGAATTTCCATTTAAGTTGTATGATTTGACTTTGTTGCAACGAGAAGCAAATGGGAAATATGCCTTTTCAGCTAAGAAGACATTGGACCTTGCGCAAGCTTTATATGAAAAGCATAAAGTAATATCCTACCCAAGAACAAATTCGAACTATGTAACCGAGCAAAATATCCCGGACATGCATAAGTCTTTAAATGCCTTACAAGGCACGGCATACCATGAGCTTGTTCAAGGTGCTAATCGTAATCTTGTTAATATTAATAATAAATTTATTTGTAATCCATCAAAGGTCGAAGATCACCATGCAATATTACCAACCAATAAAAAGGCTACATCACTTAATCCAGATGAACAGAAACTTTATGATCTAATTGTGAGACGTTTTTTGTCGCAATTCTATCCACCTGCATTCTATAAGGTACACACAGTGTTGACAGAAGTTGAGAACGAAATATTTAAGACAACTGTTAAAGAGCTACTCTCGCTAGGGTGGAAAGTTATTTATGCAGATCAAAAGAAGGAAAAGGCAAAGAATCAAAAAGGGAAAGAAAAAGATGAGGAAGAGGATGAAGAAGTAGAAGTTAGTGAGCCATTTTCAGTCAATGCTCAGGGGGAAGTCCAATGTTCGGATGCGATAGTTAAAGAGAAAGACACCCAACCTCCTAAGCATTTTAATGAAGGTACATTGCTGAAGGCGATGGAAAGTGCCGGTAAACAAATTGAAGATGATGAGCTTCGCGATGCAATGAAAGACTCTGGCCTTGGAACGCCAGCAACTCGTGCAGCTACAATCGAGAGGCTGAAAAATGTAGGATATGTGGAGATGCAGGGGAAAAAAATTCAAATTACTCAGAAGGGTCGGACCGCAATTGAATTGATTCGGGGTGCAGGAATTGAACTCTTGACCTCCCCTGAAATGACAGGACAATGGGAACGTAGACTAAATGAGATTTCTCGTGGAACTGCATCAAATGATCAATTCATGGAGAACGTGAAGAAATTTGCCACTAGAATTGTCGAAAAAGTTAGAGTGCAATCTCGCGCATCTAAAACCTCATTTGAGAGCGAGACCCTAACTAAGGTAGCTACTACTAAAGGACGAAGTAAAATTACTAAGCAAAGTTCAGACACAAAAAGCCCAAATGATAAAAGTGTTTCAAACGAGACCAGTCGTCGTTCGACTGCCAAAAAGTCTAAATCACTTGAAGAAACTACTTCCGAGTCTTCTAATGCATCACCAAGTATAATTGCCAGATGCCCACGGAAGGGTTGCAACGGTTTAATATTCATGGGCCGCAAGGGTTATGGATGTTCTAAATATAAGGAAGGTTGTAAATTTGTTATCTGGAAAGAAAACTTCGGACGTATTTTGACAGATGCTCAGGTTAAATCTTTAATTGAAAAAGGTAAAACTGGCAAACTAAAGCTTGAACGAGAGGATGGATCCTCAGTTGATGCACGTTTAATAATCGTGAATGCGGAGGCTGGTGAGCCGACTCTTAAAATTGAATAAGGGTATATTAAATATTGTTAATTTAAGTGACATAAATTGTTTTGTTCCAACAAAGGATGATGTATTTATTATTGTTAGTTCGGGGTTTATGATAGGTTATTATTTAATAAAATGAAATTTGTCTTGAAAACCTAGATAAGTAAAGAGCAATTAAAAGATATTGTTTTGATTCTTCTTGAATCAAATGCAAATCTTTAGTTGTTCTTTATTTTTTTTGAATTAGCATTTATTACAGACATGATTTAAAATAAAATTTAAAAGTCTAAAAAAATGCTTGGAAATTGTTTTGATGTATAAATATTCATACTGATGAATATTAAATTTAAAATATTAAATTTTAATTTATTGAAAACGTGTAGTTTCGATGAAAATACTTATGCGCGAGTGAATACGTTGAATTTATTTTAAGTGAATATTACTGGTAGAGTGCGCGGTATCGGCAATTTCGATGAAAAATGCATATGCGAACTTTCCATTTGTGAGTACATTTTCTCCCTTATACAGCGGCATCTGGGGCTCAATCAGCCCGTTAAGCGGCTTTGGATTTCCGATTTAACGTCGGAAACGATACGCAATGGGTTCGCCACATTAAAGGATGGCGCCGAGTATGAGAACTTGACGCGCGCCGCGCGTTCTCGCAGTGAAGCGGATTGGCTAATTGGTATGAACGGATCACGTGCCTTTACGACGAAACATAATGTGTTACTATCGGTGGGACGTGTTCAAACGCCGGTGCTTGCACTGATTTATGATCGCCAAAAGCAAATCGAAGCATTTTCCTCCCTTAAATTTTACGAGTTGGAGGGACACTTCGCGCAAGGCGAAACTCCTTACCGAGGCATGTGGCAGGGTGAACGTTTTACGGATGGTGAGAAGGCGGCAGCACTTGCTGCAAAGGTAAAAGGGAAGCCCGCACGGATTCAGTCCTATGAGGTAAAAGAAACCAAAGAATTCCCATTTAAATTATATGATTTGACCTTGCTCCAACGTGAGGCGAATGGAAAATATGCTTTTTCGGCGAAGAAAACCTTGGATACGGCGCAAGCGTTGTATGAGAAGCACAAGGTTATTTCTTACCCAAGAACGAATTCCAACTATGTGACAGAGCAAAACATTCCGGACATGCACAAGGCGCTAAACGCTTTGCAAGGAACGGCTTATCATGACCTTGTACAAGGCGCGAATCGCAATCTTGTTCATATTAATAATAAATTTATTTGTAATCCAACCAAGGTTGAGGATCACCATGCCATTTTGCCTACGAATAAGAAAGCTTCAGGTCTAAGTCCGGATGAACAGAAATTGTACGATCTCATTGTCAGACGATTTCTTTCTCAGTTTTACCCGCCTGCTGCCTACAAAGTACACACCGTTATGACGGAAGTGGAACAAGAGCTTTTCAAGACAACCGTTAAAGAATTGTTGTCGCTAGGCTGGAAGGTTATTTACGCTGATCAGAAGAAAGAAAAGGCAAAGGCGACCAAAGGAAAAGACAAGGAAGACACGGAAGACGAAGAAGAGGTCGAAGTCAACGAGCCGTTCTCCATCGATGCGAATGGGGATGTGGCGTGTACAGATGCGATTGTGAAAGAGAAAGACACACAGCCACCTAAGCATTTTAACGAAGGCACCTTGCTGAAGGCGATGGAGAGCGCAGGGAAGCAGATTGAGGATGAAGAGCTCCGCGATGCGATGAAAGACTCCGGGCTTGGCACACCTGCGACGCGGGCAGCAACCATCGAACGCTTGAAGAAGGTTGGCTATATCGACATGCAGGGCAAGAAAATCATTTTGACCCAGAAGGGCAGGATGGTCGTTGAATTGATTCGCGGAGCGGGCATTGAACTGTTGACGTCACCTGAGATGACAGGGCAATGGGAGCGCAGATTGAACGAAATTTCCCGTGGTACCGCCTCGGATGACCAGTTTATGCACAATGTGAAGCGATTTGCAACGCTGATTGTTGATAAGGTACGCAAGCAAGCTAGAGCTTCGAAAACGGATTTCGAAGGCGAGAATGCACCAGAAGCAACTGGTAAACGTGGCTCAGCTTCAACGAAGACAGCGGCACGTGGGGAGGGTGCATCGAAAGCCCCTGCGAAGAAGCGAGTAACAGCTGCTAAACCGGCAGGGGACGGCGCGAGTACGTTCATTGCAACCTGTCCTAGACCTGGCTGCGGCGGCTCCCTCTTTATGGGGCGAAAAGGCTATGGCTGTTCGCATTATAAGGAAGGCTGCTCCTTCGTTATTTGGAAGGAAAGCTTCGGTCGAAGCTTAACGGACACACAAGTACAAGCGCTTGTTCAAAAAGGGAAAACAACAAAGCTGAAGCTTGTTTTAGCAGATGGTACAGAAACAGATGGGAAGATTGTGTTGAAGGACGTTGCTACGGGTGCACTTGGTACGGAATGAACACATGGGGGATCTAAGTTGTGAAGCGATTATCGAACGATTGGTTGACGGTATTGGCAGAAGAATTTCAAGCACCTTACTTTAAGGCGCTACAACAGTTTCTGCAGGAAGAGTATGCGCAGCAAACGATCTATCCACCGGAGGATGAAGTGTTTCGTGCGCTGGAATGGACGTCCTTTGCGGATACGAAGGTTGTGATACTGGGACAAGATCCTTATCATGGAAGCGGTCAAGCTCATGGGCTTAGTTTCTCTGTGAAACCAGGGATTGCAATCCCTCCTTCGCTAAGGAATATATACAAAGAACTAGCGTCAGATCTCCACTGTGCCGTGCCTGATCATGGTTGTTTGAAAGCATGGGCAGAACAAGGCGTTCTGTTGTTGAATACGGTATTAACCGTTCGTGAGGCGCTGCCTAACTCGCATAAGGGAATGGGATGGGAAAGATTCACGGATAGGATCATACAAGCGTTGAGTGCACGTGAAAAGCCTGTCATTTTCCTGCTTTGGGGAAGTCACGCTCAGGCCAAACAAACTTTGATCGACACCACTCGACATGTAATCATCACATCGGCTCATCCAAGCCCGCTATCGGCATATCGAGGATTTTTTGGGAGCAAGCCTTTTTCTAACATCAATACCGTGCTGAATCGACTTGAAATGACAGGGATCGACTGGGAAATCACGAATAGTAGACATAACGAAAACCATGAATGACATCATTCATGGTTTTTTGCATTTCTATAGACCTAAACCGACACTCTGAGACGAATAGTATATATAGACTATGTAAAGATTGCCTGCCATTCTATAGAATAGGTTGCACATAAGTAATTGGCAAGTGGAGCTCGCAAGGCTTACCTGTTTCGTAGGAACGATTCCCAAGGACATCACGGAAGGTGTCGTAATCAGCCGCGGTACCCCGTTGTAAGACTTGGATCGCTGCTTCGAGCACAAGTTTTGCATCACTCATTGCGGTGTCCAATAACTCCCATACACTATAGGTATAAGTTTCATTGCTATCCGTTGGACAGTTCCAAGTCGTCTTGGCTTCGTTAAAATAATCGCGAGGAGCGGGATGCTTCGTATAAACCAACGGTGAGATTTGACCAAATGTCAATACTCGTTTGATTCCTCGTGGATCATGAAATAACCGTTGTGCTCGGATCATGTCATAGTAGGCGGCGTCCCAATCGGAATCCTGCATGTGCGAGGCGATATCTGGGTAATGGATTGCGGTTGCCGCGGTGAGAGCCGGTACGATGCCTAAGGGGAACTTATCACCTACATATATTTCTTTCCATACTGGTGTTTTCCAAGTTTGAATATCTCGCTCATGCTTGGCGTAAATGGTATCCATGATGATTTCAAATCGTTGATGATCCCATTTCTTGAAACCAGATTTATAGAACACATAAGGATGTAAATTGCGATCTAAAATATGGTGTGTCAGAAAACCGAGAACATAGAGAACCGCAGGGTTGTACAGACCGCGTCCTTGCACCTGTCGAACTAGTTCAAGTAAAAAGGGTCCACAGGCATCTTTGTGCATGAGACTACCAAGTGCATTTAATTTCTTGTCTTTTTGCCAAGGTAGAAAGTTGTGGTAAAAAAGAAAATCAGGTCCTTGGCAACCAAGTGAAAAAATGTGCCGCTGCTGTTTATCGTTTAGAACCGAAGTATGACCTAGTTCGTTCATAACTTTTTGTCCGAAGATTAAATGAGTCCAAATATTGGGCAAGGGAGCATCCTCCTACAACTTGAGATGAAGAATATTGAACCTTTCCATTCTATCATAATGACGGAAACCAAGGGCATATTTCGTGAACAATTTCTATCCATAAGGCTCTAAGTGCAGGATTGTTAATGGCATTGTCGAATCTATCAAACGGTGAGGATCACCATCTAAGCATGTACCCTGGGGGAAAATATATGAATAATCAATCGGAAATGGAGCCATCGTTCAATGCGATTTTTGAATTTACCACAATGGGAATGGCTCTGATTTCGCTTGAGGGTCATTGGTTGAGAATGAATCGCAGTTTGTGCGACATCGTCGGCTACTCGGAGCGGGAGCTCCTTACAACGCAAATGAAGTCGTTATTAGAACCGAATCAAGTGCGTCTCATAGATCGGATCATGAAGAACTTACTTGGTGGAGAATTACCTGTATTTCAAGAAAACATCTCTATCTTACATAAGGATTTATCTGTACTATACGTCGACTGGCGGATGTCAGTCATGCGAGATATAGACAACACGCCTCAGGCATTCATTGTTCAAATGAAGGTCGTCTCCCAACAGTCTGACATGGAGAGAAAACTGGCGGAAAGCGAACAGCGCTATAAATCTTTAATTGAGCATAACCCCGCAGGTATTCTGACTTGTGACATCCATGGACGCATTCAAGGTGTTAATCCAGCCATGGAAAGGATTCTAGGATACTCGGAAAATGAATTAATCGCACAATATATCCACCACATTTTTCTGCAAAATAATACGAGACTAGATGCTGCTGCTGGCATACTGATGCAAAATGATAATTATATGTTGGTGTTCCAACAAGAGAGTGGGGAACGAATTGAATTAGGTGTCAAAAATGTTCCCATCATTGTAAATGATAAACTGGACGGTTTGTATTTAATCGCAAAAGATATCACACAATTCAATCGTGACCGAGAATCATTGCGAATCGCACAACAGGATCTCCATGACACTGTACGAAGACAACAAGGGATGACTTTAAAGTTTAGAAAAATAAATGGAAATTTCATCCATACCCTTTGTGACGGTGAGTTGCTTTATCGTTTGGGTTTTAAACCAATACACATTTTAGGGAATACACTGCATGATATTTGGCCAGCCTTTTTGGCCAGTTCTATAGAAGCTTATTACCATCGAGCGTGGAATGGCGAAGAAAACGTGATGTTTGAAACGACTTTCCGAGGGATTACGTACCTTACTTCCTTGCGACCTATTATGGAGAATGAGCGCATGGTAGAAGTTATCGGCTCGTGCGTAGATATTACGGAACGTAAGAGGATGGAGACAGAGCTCAGAGAAACGAAGGAGCTTTTGGAATCTGTTATTAATAACACCTCTGACGCAATTTGTGTGCTGGATTTGAATGAGCGAGTGATTTCAATCAATGCGGCGCATGAGCATATTTTTGGCTGGAGTCAAGCGGAGTTGGCCCATCGTACATTACCGATTTATCCGGAGCATTTGGAAAATGAACGCAAAGAGATGTATAACGAACTGCGTCAAGGGAAGCAAATATCGGGGATGGAATCGGTTCGTCTTCGTAAGGATGGTCAATTAATTGATGTAAGTATAACGAAAACGCCCATTATGAATGAAAAAGGGGATATTTTCGGATTCGCAGGAATTACAAGAGATATTACAGAACGCAAGCAAACGGAGGAACTACTCCGAAAATCGGATAAATTGTCCGTTGCAGGTCAGCTCGCGGCGGGACTAGCACATGAAATTAGGAACCCGCTTACCTCACTGCGAGGATTCTTACAATTGCTTCAACATGATCTGAGAGATAAGAAGCATTATTTTGACATCATGTTATCGGAGTTGGATCGCATCAATTTCATTGTAAGTGAATTCCTAGTGATCGCTAAACCGGAAGCCATAACGTATAAAAAAAGTGATCTAGTGACGATCTTGCAATCGGTCATTGCCCTTCTGGATACGCAAGCCGTACTCTGTAATGTAGAACTTGTATTGGAATTCCAAACGGATATACCTGAAATTACGTGTTCGGAAATGCATTTGAAGCAATTATTCATCAATCTGATCAAAAATGCGATGGAAGCTATTCCAAAGGACGGTCAAATTAAATTAATAGTTTCCTTGCACGGGGATGATCAGATTAGAGTTCGAACACAAGATAATGGATGTGGGATACCGAAGGAACGATTGAAACAGCTAGGGGAACCCTTTTATACGACGAAAGAGAAGGGGACTGGCTTAGGTTTAATGATGTGCTTCAAGATTGTAGAAGCACACAAGGGAACCATGGAGATCCAGAGTCAAGTGGGGTATGGGACGACAATCGATGTGTTCTTGCCTACTTATTCTAAGGAGCCTATATGAGTTGCTTGCATTGTTCATGATGAGAAGCTGAAAACCGCCGACGGGTTGAACCGGTAACGGCGGTTTTCTCATTTCTAGAAAGCAATGCTAAATTCCGAGGTTTCTCTTGAATACCATGTGGAAATAGTGGCGTTTTTTTCATTGTAAACTTGTACATGATCTGGCGTGTATTTGACGATAATCCCTGTAGTTATTTGGTAATAAACGCCTAGTTGATCAAGTGACCATACGTACACAGGCGTTTTCGTTAGGGCAGCAGTAAATAATTCTAAATCTGTATCTAGTAGCTTTGTTCCGTAAATCATCGATACACCTCTGTCATATGGATAGTTGTAAGGCACTTATAAATAGGGACAGTATGGCAAATGAAATCATCACACGTGTTCAACTTTTTTTTTGCGGTGTTCTGATTTTTCGCTAAGAACCATGCTTTTTTTACTCGTTACTTTGAGGATTTCCTAAAATATGTAGAATATGAGTAATTGATGCTCGGAATTTTGCAAGTATTGTAATTGAGCGAATTATCAATGAAGAGGAAGTCCGCGATAAGGAAAAAAAAGAGGGTTCCCTAGCGTTTGAATTCCTTGTATAATAGGTAAGCTTTGCTGAATTGACAGTAGGTAAATTATGATTGGGTAGAAGGAGAAAGGGGTCAATGGCAGTGATTGTGGTTGGGGGAATGATCGGTCTTGGTAAGACATCTGTATCCACTTTACTAGGACAAGAACTAAATTCGAATGTTTACTATGAGAGTGTCGATGATAATCCAATATTACCGCTATTTTACACAGCATCACCGGAAGAAATCGAAAAGCATCGGTATCCGTTTTTGCTGCAATTACACTTTTTAAATACACGTTTTAAGGCCATTAAACAGGCGTTAGTACATAACCGAAATGTACTGGATAGAAGTATTTATGAAGATTGGTATTTTGCCAAGGTGAACCGTGAGCTAGGGCGTATTTCACAATTGGAATTTGATGTATATGAAGGTTTGGCTGATAACATGATGTCAGAGTTGGCGGAGCTGCCAAAGAAGGCGCCTGATCTGATGGTCTATTTGAAGGCTTCCTTCGAAACCGTTATGTACCGCATTGGTCTTCGTGGCCGCAGCTTTGAGCAGGATCAATCCTTGGTCGATTATTATCGCAAGTTGTGGTCAGGCTACGACGACTGGGTCATGAATCATTATCATGCGTCTGAAGTTCTTATCGTTGATATGGACCGGATTGATGTCGTTAACCGCGCAGCTGATGCAGCACAGCTGGTCCAAGAGGTTCGTACCAAGTTATCTGATTTGGCCATCGTATAAATGCTTTAAGCGAAATTTGTCGAAATGTCGAAAAGACCCCCTCAAACCTGAGGGGGTCTTTCGAATGATATAGTAGAAAATGAATTCAACGTTGTAATCCTAGAAAGCGAAGGTGATGATATTGTTGTTTATCGTATGTTACAAAGGCAAGCCTATGAGTGCACCACTGCCGAAATTAGCAGCAACGGAGAAAATGTTGAAGCTTAGTCGTTCATTTGCCAATCTTGAGCTCGTCGAAGTGCATCAACAACAATGGCAAACTGCTGCGAATATTTAGGACTCTACATATCCCACTGCGTAACCACAACTCCTTAATCGAATCGATTAATGGAGTTTTTTGTGTTGTCCACTTTGTGTTAGAGTGAGAGTGGGAATTATATATCGAATGTGGAGGTAGTTCGAAACATGCTACTGGAAGTTATTGCGACTACGTTGCAAGACGCCTTGCGGGCTGAAGCTGGCGGCGCAGATCGGATTGAACTTGTTGCAGATTTGCAACAAGGTGGATTAACCCCCGATATAGAGCTCGTTAAGGAAATCATAACTGCTGTGAAAATTCCAGTGCACGTGATGATTCGTCCACATGCTCGGTCATTTCATATGTCCGAGGCTGACATCGCAACTATGCTCACTTCGATCGAAAGCGCGGAGCAAGCTGGAGCCAGTGCTCTTGTATTAGGTGTGTTGACACCTGATCGGAAGATTGATCGCCATAATCTTGATATTCTGTTAGCGGCTTCATCTTTACCTGTGACTTTTCATCGTGCCTTTGACGAAATTAAACAACAAACGGAAGCGTTGTCACTGCTATTGTCTTATCAACAAATTCAATCCGTGCTCACATCGGGAGGCGCCGCAAGTGCGCTTCATGCTGTTGAGCAGATACGGTTACTAACGGCGCTTACCCGCGGCAGTCACGTAAACATCTTGCCAGGCGGTGGGCTCACGCTTGACAGTTTGACTTCATTTGTCCAAGGCACTGGGGTGCAGAGTGTCCACTTAGGCACAGCTGTAAGAGAAAATGGAACTGTGAGTGGTGCAGTGGAAGAAGAGAAGGTAAGAAAAGCGAGAATCATGTTAGATGAGATCATTCAAGTAAATCCGGAGGGGGGTGGAAGTGACGAATGAATATTCTAATCCTTGGCGGAACCAAATTTCTAGGTAGAGCAATGACGGAAGCGGCACTCACGAATGGGCACGAAGTAACATTGTTCCATCGCGGACTTCATGATGCTGCTGCATTCCCTCATGTTCAACACATTCTAGGTGATCGGAATACCGACCTCGCTAAACTGCAGGGCAGGGAATGGGATGCAGTCGTTGATACAAGCGGTTATGAGCCAGAGTCTGTGATGGCAGCATCGGAGATATTGAAAAAGCATGCGAAACACTACACATTTATTTCTACCATTTCTGCGTACGCGGATTTAAAGCAGGTACAATTAGATGAAACGGCAGCCGTGTTATCGCTTGAGGAGGCAGCAGATCCTGGACAGCGCTACGGGGCGCTGAAAGCGCAATGTGAACAGGTAGTCCAAGCGGCATTTCCAAGTGGAGCGCTTATTCTTCGTCCTGGTCTCATCGTTGGGCCGTATGACGCCTCAGACCGATTCACCTACTGGCCAGCACGCTTTCAACGAGGCGGTGATGTGTTAGTTCCTCTGCCCAAAGAGCGGAAACTTCAATTCATTGACGTGCGTGACCTCGCAGCGTGGACGATAGGTCTGATTGAACAAGGCGTAACGGGAACCATTCATGCAAGTGGAAGTGACTATTCAATGGAAGAGGTTGTGGAAGCGTGCAGATCTAACGACAATGCTATAGAGACGACACTTACTTGGGTACCGGAAGAGTTCTTAATCGAACAAGAAGTTGGCCCATGGATGGAGTTGCCGCTCTGGCTGCCCAGCGACAATTTGATCGGTATGTTGCAGTTGAACAATGCGAAAGCCTTCAATTCAGGTTTAACGACGAGAGCGCTCGTTGATACTGTGAAAGATACACGGGCATGGGATCAGAGTCGAGGCGCTGAAATTGTGCGGCTCGCTGGATTAAAACCTGAGCGAGAAAAACAATTACTCAAGGATTGGAAAGAACGGAAAGCCGGTCAAAAATAATTTGAGATTTGTCCAATAGGTAGATGAATAGCTGCTGGAATTTGAATATAATGGAAGAGTAAACTCTGAGAAGAAGAGGTGCTATCCATGTACGATTCCACAGATATTCAAAGTAACAAAGGTATGGCGATTCTTGCGTACATTTTGTTTTTCATCCCGTTAATCGCGGCGAAGGAATCCAAGTTTGCGTGGTACCATGCCAACCAAGGACTCACTTTGTTTTTGTCCTGGGTCATCGTGAATGTTGTGCTCGGCATTATCCCGTTCATTGGTTGGATCCTTCAGCCGATTGCTAACTTGGCTTTGGTGATTTTGGCTGTGCTGGGCATTGTTGCGGCAGCGCAAGGTCAAGTTAAACCTCTTCCTATTATCGGCAGCTATACACTCCTGAAGTAGAACGTACATAATAGCAAGGGCTGACTTCCTGTAGATCAACTACGGTTAGTCAGCCCTTTTTTCATTCACTTAGCTTCTATCGTATGTACGATTTCAGCGATTCGTCGATTCGCATTATCAGTGATTAAGCCGCCGTGGTAACAAAGAACCTTTTCAATATCGAATTGCAAATATTTACGTAATGATTGCAAGGCTAAGGGATAGTCAGAGCAATAAGCTGGTATCGGTCCCTGAAGCTCACCTTCAGCGACAACCATGGAATCCGCGGCGATTAATGTTTTGCTTTTTATATGATAGAGACTCATGTGACCTGGCGTATGGCCAGGCGTAAGGATGACAACAATCCCACCACATCTGTCGATGACCTGACCATCTTCCAAAATAGTGTCAACCGGTGCTTTCGGCGGATTCTCAAGGTTACGTCGAAACGCGTCTCGCCACTCTGGGGACGTGTCAGCAGGTAAATTCGCAACTGCACGTTCAATGGATGCGGGGGTTACTTTAATTAACATTTTATCACCTTGAATATAAGGCTTTTCTAGTTCAGAAGCGAACACTTCAAGGGGATGTGAAGAATCTTCGAGAAGCGAAGGTAAACCTCCGATATGATCGATATCTTGATGTGTAATGATGATGGAATCCAAAGTTGATGCAACAACGCCTATGTCTTCAAATGCTTTATGTAGGAGTGGTAGTGTGCCAGGGTAGCCAGTATCAACAAGTATAGCTCCAAGCTCATCAGCGAACAGGGCAAGATGAATCACGTTGATTCGACCCATTAGTGAAACAGATAGGTCAACGGAATAAAGTCCATCAGAAATTTGCATGCGAAACCCTCCAATATGGAATGATAAATGTGAAAAGTCATGGAATTATCATATTCATTGGGATCTTCTGTGTCAACAAAATATTAAATTATAACACAATATCGATGAAAAGTCAATGCTATTTTTTGATTTGCAATTACTTAGTGAAATTTTGTCCAAATTTTGATCATCGTGTGAATAAAATATGAACAAAAACGAATTTTTGTGTTATACTAGTTTTAAAGCACTTACATTTAAGTCAGGAGTGGTGATGATAATGTCAAATAGAGCCGTGTCCGTAAATTCCGTTGAGCGTGTTGAACGAGATGTGATGCCGTTAGTGAAATTAATGACTTTTGCCGCGTGGGCGTTGCTTGCTATAGGTTTAGTACTTAGCTTAGTAAGTTTAGAAAGTTTCAGTGATCGCAATACAACGTTAATGGTTGGTATTGGTTTCATGGTCGGTAGTGTCCACATTTATGTGATTCGTACCGCTATTCATTTGGTACATTCTCGCAATGTTTCCAAGAGTGAATGAGAACGAGGGTTCGAAGGAATACTATGCAAGCCTTTCAAGTTTAATACTTGGAAGGCTTTTTGCTGTTCATATTTTTCCAGCAGAGTCAACAAACGTTCTGTGACATTTGTTTTACATTACTACGTCGAACCGTTGACGTATTTGTTAAGTTGACTCTGTGATGGTGTACTTTGCCCTACAAGATGATATGTTGATAACAGGTAGGATTTGTTGATTGGGAGGTTAAGTGGATGAAGAAGAGAAAGCTTGTACAAGCAGGAATGCTCTTCATGATGGTCGCCATCATCTTAGTACTTTCTGGCTGCAGCCAAGCTATGGTGTTGGATCCTAAAGGACCCGTTGGTGCAGAGCAGAGAGATTTAATTGTGATTGCAACTATTTTGTGTGGGGTAATCCTCGTTCCAGTTCTTGTACTTACGGGTTGGATTGTGTGGCGATATCGCGATAGCAAAAGCAATAAGGCATCGTATAAACCGAATTGGTCTCACAGCACCTCGCTTGAAATTGTTTGGTGGGCTGTGCCGATCATCATTATTGTCACATTAGCTGTGGTTACGCTGAAGTACACTTACGCTTTGGAGCCGTCAAAACCATTGAAGTCGGATAAAGAACCGATTACCATTCAAGTGACTTCACTAGATTGGAAATGGTTGTTTACCTATCCAGAGCAAGGGATTGCCACTGTGAATTATTTGCAAATTCCAGAGGACACACCAATTAAATTTGAGCTCACTTCGGATGCGCCAATGAACTCATTCTGGATTCCACAATTAGGCGGGCAGATTTATACGATGTCAGGCATGGCGATGACGTTGTATTTGCAAGCGGATGAGATCGGCCATTATTTCGGAACTGGAGCGAATTTCAGTGGTGAACATTTCGCAGACATGACGTTTGACGTAAATGCGACTTCGCGAGAAGATTTTGATTCGTTTATTGCGAAGACCAAGAAAGTCCCTACGAAATTAACTAAAGAAGGCTACGAAGAATTAGCATTGCCAGGTAAGTCTGGTGTGAGATATTTCTCAGAGGTTCCAGATGGACTTTTCGAACAAATCGTAACGAAATATACGAATGGCCAGCCTGTTCACAATGGTCACGGTGCTAGTCATGAAAGTAAAGATTCAAAGGATATTAAGAAAGAAAGCTCCATGGACCATTCGCAAATGGATCATAGTCAAATGAATATGTCGAAGTAAATAGTGATAGATCAGAGTTTTATGAAAGGGAGATCTGCTCATGCTGGATAAAATTAAAGATTTTGCATCCGAGTTTTTCGTAACGGGCGATCCCATGATTCTGGGAGCCCAGGTTAGTATCGGGCTCTCGCTAGTAGCCATGGTATTCGTACTCACGTTCTTCCGAAAATGGGGTTGGCTTTGGCGGGAATGGTTGACTAGCGTCGATCATAAACGAATTGGGATTATGTATATTATTTGTTCATTAATGATGTTATTCCGCGGTGGTGTAGATGCGCTTCTAATGAGGCTGCAGCTAGCCATTCCGGATAGCCAGTTCTTACAGCCAGATCACTATAATCAAATTTTTACAACGCACGGTGTCATCATGATTTTGTTCATGGCGATGCCACTCATGTTTGGTTTATTCAACATTGTTGTTCCTCTGCAAATCGGAGCGCGCGATGTCGCGTACCCATTCTTGAACTCACTGAGTTTCTGGATGTTCTTCTGGGGCGCTATGTTATTCAATGTCTCATTCGTTATCGGTGGTTCACCAGATGCAGGATGGCTCAGCTATCCGCCGCTATCCGAATTGTCACATAGCCCAGGAGTGGGCCAGAACTTCTACATTTGGGGCATTCAAATTTCAGGTATCGGGAGTTTGGCAACAGGGATTAACTTCATTGTGACCATTTTGAAAATGCGTACACCTGGTATGAAGTTGATGAAAATGCCGATGTTTACGTGGTCCGTATTTTCAAGCTGTATTATGATTATCTTTGCTTTTCCAATCTTGACAGTTACACTAGCGTTACTATTCTTGGACCGCTTCTTTGGCGCCCATTTCTTCACCTTAGATGGTGGCGGCAATCCGATGATGTATATCAACTTAATTTGGATGTGGGGACACCCTGAGGTTTATATCGTGGTGATACCAGCCTTCGGTATTTTCTCCGAGATCGTATCAACCTTCTCGAAAAAGAAACTATTCGGTTACAAATCGATGGTATTCGCGATGTTGATCATCAGCTTATTATCCTTCTTTACCTGGGCACATCACTTCTTTACGATGGGTTCCGGCGCGGATGTGAATGCATTCTTCGCGATAAGTACAATGTTAATTGCTATTCCTACAGGAGCAAAAGTATTTAACTGGCTCTTCACGATGTTCCGGGGGAAAATTCGCTTTACGACGCCGATGCTATGGACAATCGCCTTTATTCCATGTTTCGTTGTTGGGGGGATGACAGGAGTACTGTTATCTGTCGCTCCAGCTGATTTCCAATTCCATAATAGTTACTTCCTCATTGCCCATTTCCATCAAGTTCTTATTGGTGGTGTAGCATTCGGATATTTCGCAGGTCTTTACTACTGGTGGCCGAAAATGTTCGGCTTTAAGCTGAATGAACATTTAGGCAAATGGGCGTTCTGGGTGTGGAACATCGGTTTCTATGTCTGTTTCATGCCGCAATACTTCCTAGGTTTAGACGGAATGACGCGTCGTACCTACACGTATAGCTGGGATATGGGCTGGGGCCCGCTTAACATGGTTTCAACCGTCGGTGGTTTCTTAATGGGTCTTGGTTTCATTTTCCAAGTATGGCAAATTGCTCACTCCATTAAGTTTAGAGAACAAGATGTGACTGGCGATCCGTGGGATGCACGTACACTGGAATGGTCCATTCCTTCACCAGCACCACTGTACAACTTTGCTGTGCTGCCTAAAGCAGAAGTCGCTGACGCTTGGTGGGAAGAGAAGCAAGCGACAGGTAAGAAACAACCTAAACCAACTACCTATGAACCGATTCATATGCCTAAAAACTCAGCAATTCCGTTTATTATATCGCTGTTATGGTTTTTTGCGGGCTTCGGATTCGTCTGGGATTGGATGTGGCTAACCATTCCAGCATTAATTGGTGTTGCCATCTGTATGATTGCTCGTTCCTTCAGCTATGATACGGATTACTATATTCCAGCGGATGAAGTGAAGAAGACGGAAGACGCCGCTTGGAAAGGAGTGAAGGTGTAATGGCACACGCAGCTGCACATGGTGCACATGAACATGATCATGAGCAAGAGCATGAATCGCTCAAAACGTTCGGTTTTTGGATATTTCTAATCACTGACGTGATTTTATTCGGCTCGTTATTTGCAACCTATATCGTTCTTCATCAAAATACGAATGGCGGACCTACTCCGGAAGAGTTATTTAAGATGCCGGGAATTATTGCGGAAACCTTCATTTTGCTTACAAGTAGTTTTACTAGTGGTTTAGCTGTACTGGGTATGCACAAAGGAAATCTGAAGCAATTAATCGGTTGGTTGATCGTGACCGTGATATTAGGAGCATCATTCGTTGGACTAGAGCTCTCAGAATTCATTACCATGGTTAACCATGAGGGAGCAACCATCAGTACGAGTGCTTTCCTATCGGCTTTCTTCACCTTAGTTGGCACACACGGTTTGCACGTTTCCGTTGGTCTACTTTGGATGATTGGTCTAATATTTCAATTGAAGCGCCGCGGGATCACAACAGTTACAAAACGTAAAGTAGAGATCATTTCCTTGTATTGGCATTTCCTAGATGTCGTTTGGATCTTCGTCTTTACAGTCGTCTATCTTATGGGGGTGATGTAAGTGAGCCAACCACATACAGAATCTCATAGCAATCACGGGTCGCATGGATCATTGAAATCGTATATTATCGGTTTTGCGTTATCTATCATTCTGACCATCATTCCACTCGTTGTTGTCATGAACCATATGCTTGGGAAAACAGGCACGTTAGTATTAATTTTATTGATGGCCGTTCTGCAATTTGGTGTGCAGCTGTTCTTCTTCATGCATGTCAAAGAAGGTGAGAATGCACGGTGGAACATCATGGCGCTGTTATTTGGTCTAGTTATTCTAGTAACCATCGTAGCAGGTTCCATCTGGATCATGACCTATAATACGGTCGCGCATTAAATAGTTAATAGCATGAATGAAAGGACGTTCTTAGCCTTCTTTATCGAGGCTGAGGGCGTCTTTTTTCAATTGATGGCTTACGTTGATTGGAATACCCGGAAAAAGGGTTGTCTTTCCATATAGCTCATGATACATTATGTATCAGAGATACTTAAGAGATACTTATTGTATCAATCATCATGTGTGACGAGCTAAATTTATGAACGGAGAGGAGCCAAATGATCCGACGAAACCAACGATTCCGTAACCAACTCGATGATCACCTCGTCCATTTGCACAAGAATTTGTTCATTAGTCATGCCGATCCACTTTACCATGAGAAAGTAATTCGTTATTTGGATGCGAATTCGCCTGAGGCCCACTTCAATCTGGGGCAGAAATTTCGTGAGAAAGGGAATTGGAAGAGAGCTAGGTTTCATTACAAGGAAGTGCTCAAAACCTACCCCTCGCCATTCTATTCTGCTGCAAATCGTGCGATTCAGCTTCTCGATCAACAGCAGGCCACCCACGTTGCGAATCTAGAACAAACGCTGCCTGCGAAGCAAAAGCCTTTATTACCGCCATTTATGAAAATGTTGTTGCTTGTTCTTCTCATCCTCAATGTTCTTTTAGTTTTGTTTTTTGCTGGAAATCAGGCCATACCACGGACAATCAGTCAAATGAAACTGTGGAGTGCAGGTACACAAGTAACCTACGAATCGGTAGACAAGCCATTTATTTTGTATCTTTCACCAGAAATGTCACATGCTGAAATCGAGAAAAAGCTTCATGCTCAAGCCTTGGTTTTGGCAAAGGAAATACCGAAGGCAACGATTCTTCTTTATGGGATTGTCACTGAGGACAACAGGGATAAAGGGAAAACGTTGCTGCTGACGAAGGAAGATGATATTAAGCGTGCGATGGTTATCGCAACATATCAGCCAGAGGCAGACGCCTTGGTTCACATCCGATTTCTGAACGCTGAATTTGAAGAGCACCAACCGCTTAGCGCGATTGGTGCTAATTTAGTTCGAACTGCTTTGGCATCCTATCGCGAAAATGTGGGACAGGCTCCCGCACGTATTGATGAACTCCTGCAGGATTATCCGCTCAATTATTTGAGCTTCATCCCGATTGAAGCTGTTTCGGGTTCAAATGAGATCAAATCGGCTTATAAGGGCGATGGGGGCTGGGTATTTAACCCCAAAGCGGCAGATATTGCACATATGTTCTATGCGAATGTAGCTGGAGGAGAGAAGGTTCCCTATGAACCTGTTCATCTCGAAGTGAATCAGCGTGCATATCAGTTGCAGCTCGTTAGCGGCTCACACCTGCTATGGGACAAAGATATTGGACTTGGTGCTAATGGCAGCACACCTGATGGCGTTTATCGGGTCTTAGAGCGAGTACAGCAGCCCAAAGGAAAGACAAGTCAAAGCTATGGTGATGCAGGCTTAGGACTAGGATCTATCGCGTTACACGGCACGTATGATGAGAGCTCGATCGGAGAATCGAAGTCCTTAGGTTGTATTCGCTTAACTAATGACGACATACAACAGCTATTTCCTTTCGTACCAAAAGGAGCTGAAGTACGAATCCTTTCCAGTGAACATACGTCTAATCCCAATGGTCAAGTGAGTCAAATGTCTAAGCTTATTCCAACGAGTATGCCACAGCACTCAGAATCCGCGGGAAATATCATCTTTCATTGGTTAGGCTAAAAAAGCAGTTGAAGCTTTCCGAGTGAATGTACTCGGAAGTATCAACTGCTTTTTTAGTGTTGCCATTTTTTAAAGTTAACTACATTAAGTTCTCTGGATTAAGCTTTTCAAGCTCAGGAATGACGAAACGACCATCCTTGCGAATAAGCACATCATCGAAATAAATTTCTCCGCCGCCATATTCAGGACGTTGGATCAGAACCATGTCCCAATGAACAGATGAACGATTAGTATTGTCTGCAGTTTCATAAGCTTGACCTGGTGTGAAATGTATACTGCCGTCAATTTTCTCATCAAATAGGATATCCTTCATCGGATGTTGAATATACGGGTTCACACCAATCGCGAATTCACCGATATAACGTGCGCCATCATCCGTATCCAGAATCTCATTCAACTTCTTGGAGTCATTACTTGTCGCATTAACAATACGGCCATTCTCGAAAGTTAGAACAATGTTCTCAAAGGAAGTGCCCGAGTAAATCGTTGGTGTATTGTAACTGATCGTACCATTGACGGAATCTTTCACAGGTGCCGTATATACCTCGCCGTCCGGGATGTTTCTTAGTCCGGAGCAAGGTACAGCACCGATGTCTTTGATCGAGAATCTGAGATCCGTACCTTTAGAAACTAATCGCACACGATCCGTGCGGTTCATCAGATCAACGAGGGATTCCATGGCTTTGGCCATTAGACTGTAATCAAGGTTACAGACGTTGAAGTAGAAATCCTCGAAAGCCTCTGTGCTTTTACCGGCCAGTTGTGCCATCGACGGATTCGGGTAACGCATAACGACCCATTTGGTATTGTTAATACGCTCATCAAAGATAGGACGTTGGAAGTACTTCAGGAACAGCTTCATTTGTTCATCTGGCACATCTGATGATTCTGTAATGTTATCTCCGCTGCGAACAGCTACATAGGCATCCATTTGTTTCATTCTAGCAAGCTCAATGGCAGACCACGTGCTAAATTGTTCTTGTGTTCCTTTCATTTGCAAGCTCCGTGTAATGGCAGGATCACGCAATTCAATGAATGGATTACCTCCGACTGCATAAACCTCTTCAATTAAGCATTTTGCGAGTTCTGGATCCTTGACACCAATCATTTCAATCAATATGTTCTCACCGGGCTGCAGGCTCACGGAATACCGAATAATGTTTCGGGCAAACGTTTGTAATCTTGGATCTCTCATTCTCTAAGTCCCCTTAACAAAAAAATGCGTACCTCTAAATTATAACGTAACGCGATCCTGTAATCCAATCTGGGCAATGGTTTCGTAGGGATGGAAGGGGTATACTAGGTATATGTGTAAGTAATTCCAACAGACCAATGACATGCAAGATCAACTAGAGGAGGAAGCTATGGCACGAGATCAAATAAAAGTACCCTACGGGTATGAACCCCCGGCAAATTCAGATAAGGGAACAGTCCTTGTATTCGAGACGTTCGAAGATTGGACGGAGCATGAAATGAGTGCATGTATCGCCTGGGCAGAAGAACGGAAATTCGTCCGTGTGATCTTCTATCCACAGCACGAGGAAACGCTTCGTAGAATGGACATTCGCTCGGAAATGCCCTATTACGCCCGGCTTAAGCATCTGGAACAGCTGCTGGAGGATGTAAATACTAGTCTTCAAGTTGAAGTAGACAAATGGGAAGGGAAGCGTAAGAAATACACTCCTCTCGATACATCACTAACCTTTTTAACGGAGAAATCCCCTGGTCCACACTTTATTTGTATGAGCGATCGTTATGCGAACCTCTTCGTTACCTACCCGTCTTTCAAAGAATGGATAAAAAAAGCAAGACTCGTCATATTTACGCAGTTCCGTGTTCCCCTTCATGGCAAGCTAAATGACTGTGCCGAGAGATGGGAAACGGTGGATTTCGGGAATGGCGCTTAAATTACTTCGATCTAATTATCAATTAACTACATTAATTATGGTCATCATTGTGGCTGGGATGAGTCAAGGGATGCTCCTGCCTTTGCTCACGATACTATTAGATCGTTCTGGTGTATCAACAGATGCAAACGGTGTAAACGCGGCTGCCTTGTACATTGGGATATTCGCGACGATGTTTTTCATCGAAAAGCCAGTTCGACGTTATGGTTACAAACCCGTCATTATGATCGGAATGAGTTTAATCATTATTGCCAATTGTCTATTTCCGGTCTGGCAGCATGTGGGCTTCTGGTTTGTACTGCGGCTTCTAGTGGGTATTGGCGATAGCGCCTTACATTTTGCTACACAACTCTGGATTGTAGCCTCCAGTCCGAAAGAGAAGAGAGGACGCAATATTTCCCTGTACGGGATGGCCTACGGGATAGGGTTTAGTCTTGGGCCATTGGGCATAACCTTGCTTAAAGCGGGGATATGGGTCCCTTTTATGGTGACAAGTACATTCTTTCTTCTAATCTTATTACTTCTAACGAGGCTCAAAAATGAGAAGCCAGAGCGAGCCGAACGAGCGGAAGCCGCGCATAAACGAGCAACAACCGTCATCTCATTGGCGTGGTTCCCGCTGATAACTTCCTTACTCTTTGGCTACATGGAAGCGGCTATGAATAGCAACTTTCCACTCTATGGCCTTCGGATTGGCATTTCGGAGTCTACGATTGGGCTATTGCTTCCCGTAACGGGGATTGGGGGACTCATCATGCAGCTCCCACTCGGGTTATGGAGTGATCGCGTAGGTCGGAAGCCCATTCTCATGGGTACAGCCATCGTAGGGGCTTTGGCGTTCAGTTTTGTGCCTTTCGTTGGGACGAACTTATGGGGATTAGGGCTTTGTTTAGGCGTAGCAGGCGGTATGGTAGGATCTTTCTTCTCGCTAGGGCTGGCCTATGCGGCGGATATATTGCCTCGTCATTTGCTGCCAACAGCCAATATCATTGCCTCTATCCAATATAGCGTAGGGAGTATCATCGGTCCTTTAATAGGAGGGATGGCACTTCATTATTTGAGTGTATTTAGTATTTTTTACTTCCTTGGCCTTGTTTATTTGTTGTTTGGGCTCTCGGGGTACATTTTCAAAGCACGTAGGGCCTGAAAAAAGCCACTTTCCTTGATAAAGGAAGGTGGCTTTTCAGATTCATTGGCTGTTAGCCGATTTCATAATTGGCGGCTTGATCCGTCATGTAGCGTTCTGTCAAAATTGTAAGGAGGGAGATACCGATTTGATTTTCTCCTCCTTCAGGAATAATGATGTCGGCGTACTTCTTGGACGGTTCGATAAATGCATCATGCATGGGCTTAACGGTCGTTAAGTATTGGTCGAAAACGGATTGTAAGGAACGACCGCGTTCATTAACATCGCGAGTTACCCGGCGAAGAATACGGACGTCGGGGTCTGTATCTACGAATACTTTGATATTTAACGCTCCGCGGAGTTCCTCATCAGTTAAAACGTGAATGCCTTCAAGAAGAACAATTGGTTTAACGTCAATGCGGATCGTTTCTTGTGAGCGAGCATGTGTAGAAAAATCGTAGACGGGAATGTCAACGGGCTGCCCGTTTTTCAACATATTCAAATGCTGAAGGAGCAATTCATTTTCAAAAGCACGAGGATGATCATAATTAATGCGTTCCCGCTCTTCAAAAGTCAGTCCGCTATGATGAAGATAATAATTATCTTGTGAAATTAAAGTCACATTCGTGGATCCGAGTTTTGTAATAATTGATCTTGCTACTGTCGTTTTACCTGAACCGGTACCTCCGGCAATTCCAATCACGAGCATGTATGTAGTGCCTCCCCAAATAACTTGAAAACCTTCCTACGTAGTTTAACATAATGTGTGCCTAAAATGAAAAGATGGTGTCCCGAAAGCTGTTGAATTTGCGGCAGACCCTATTTTTAGGAGATTTTGCTGTTACAGCGAGGGGAGGCATGGGAATTTGGCTGTCTAGGCGCTGTAAGGTTGTTTTTCATCGATACAGTGAGGGGAGGCATTCGAATTTGGCCATTTCGGCGCTGTAAGATTGTTTTTCGTCGTTACAGCGAGGGGAGGCATGGGAATTTGGCCTGTCTAGGCGCTGTAAGGTTGTTTTTCATCGTTACAGCGAGAGGAGGCATGGGAATTTGGCTGTCTAGGCGCTGTAAGGTTGTTTTTCATCGTTACAGTGAGGGGAGGCATGGGAATTTGGCTGTCTGGGCGCTGTAAGGTTGTTTTTCATCGTTACAGCGAGAAGAAACATGCGAATCTAGCAACAGGAGCTAAGCGTGAAAACAACGCTTAGCTCCTGTTGCTAGAGATTGGATCGTACTGTGATGTTAATACTAGCTACCGAACCTGCTTTGGTGTATGAAACTTTACTTGATTAGCTTCAATATCCTGAGCGGCTTGATTTAACTGCTCGAAAGTTTGCTTGATTTGTTGTCCAAACTGTTCGTTTGCGAATTCAGCTAATTGTCTTTGGGCTTGCGTAACTTGTTGATCTGCTTGAACGAGTGCCGCTTGCGCGGATTGAATCGCATTTGGATTCGCTTCGGTTATGGCGACTTGCAGCTTATGCTGGGCATCTTGCGCTTGAAGAATGGCATGATCAGCGGCGTCAATGGCGTGCTGAACCGGCTGTTGATGTTGATTGGTTCCTGTCATGGGGGAAACCTCCTTAGGGATCTTAAAGAAAGGGAGAAGCTAATGAAAAGCGACTTTACTACATTGCACCAAAATTGGGGAAATAATTCGGATTCGGGAAATGAAATTATTTCCTGGGTAAGCGCAAAATGTGAGCGTTCTCATGCGAATTCGACATTAATTGTCAGATAATTTTGAATAAAGTAACTATTCTTACGATAGGATTCATACTTACACATGTTACCAAAATAAAAGTGGACAAATTAACTGATTATTCTTAAGCTAGAGAGGATAGTTTTTTGGGCACGTATAGATATAAAAACATCTTCATGGGGGATGACAAATGAATAAAATCAAAGGTTTTTATTTGTTAGCAGCATTAACAATCGTAATTTCTGGCTGTGGGAAAGCCAAAACGACAACTTCCAACACGCCTACGTTTACACCTACTTTAGAAGTCGCTTACGTTGTTAAAGATGATACGGTCACCTTAGATCTGACAACGGATCTAAAGTTGTCGAAAGAGCATTATGATCAACAACGTGTGCAAGGTGAAGGTCATGTTCATATATCGTTAGACAAGGGTGAGAAGATCGTTGTTACAACGAAACAGAAGGTGTTGGATCATTTAAGCAAAGGATCACATGAAGTGAAGATCTCCTTACATAATAACGACCACACGCCTTATGATGTAAGTAAAACCATCACGTTCGATGTGAAGTAGGTGTGTTGATGTCTTTTCGTCAAAAGAAATTGAGCTTGCAGAAACGGATTATTTTCCTCGTCACAGTTGTCACAACGGGCATGATTTCGACGATGATGGTGTTTGATACGATCAGCTTGAATCAATCGATTCGTGAAGCATATGTTAGTCAAATCAGCGGAATGACGATGGCTATCAACGGTCGTTATGAAGAATCCAGATCGATCTCAGATATCCAGCAGATTTTCGATTACATCCAATATAAGAATAATCGCGTTATGGAAATGAAGCTTTATGACAAGCATGGGAAAGTCTTGGCTGCCTCGAATCGTCAAGAAGTAGGAACAATCCTACATAGATCAAAAATTGTGATTCCTCAACAAGACAATACGATTGTAGATCGTATCCCGATTGCCGAGAATGATAAACCCATTGTTCGATTGACGGCACCTCTGCAAGAAGATGGCTCGGTAGTCGGGGCTGTTGAGGTAATATTTGACTCTTCGGAAGAAGAACTGCTTCTCGAACATAGAACAAAGCTGATTGTGTTCGTTGGACTTAGTATTGCAATTATACTTTCAATTTTATTATGGCTTATTCTGAGAGTCATTGTTATTCGGCCATTAAGTCGGTTGCGTGAAGCGGCTGTCATTGTGAAACAAGGTGGAGAACTCCCTAAATTGCAATTCAAAGCATCTCCTGAAATTGCCGAAGTTTCTGAAGCTTTCAATGATATGGTCAGTAACTTGGATGAACGCTATCATGAGCTGCAACAAGCCCTTAATACCTTGCAGGTTACACAAGATCAACTTGTACATTCGGAGAAAATGGGAGCACTAGGTAATTTAGTTGCAGGTGTGTCGCATGAAATTAACACCCCAATTGGTATTGGTGTTACGGCTATAAGTTACTTAGATCAGAAAGCGAAAGAGTTTCAAGCCCTGTATGAAGCAGGGAAAATGAAGAAATCCGATTTGGAGCAATTTCTAACCATTTCTCAAGAGAGCATTGTGATGGTTCAACATAATTTGGAACGAGCTTCTTCATTAGTGAAAAGCTTCAAACAAATTTCAGTAGATCAGAGCGTCGAGATGAAACGAACCTTCCGATTCAAAGAATATGTGGAAGGGATTATCGCAAGTTTGAAGCCTGCCCTCAAGAAAACACAAATTCAACTGGATGTTTATTGCGATGATCAACTACAGTTGTATACGTACCCAGGTGCATTATCGCAAATCATTACGAATTTAGTTATGAATTCTCTGAATCATGCTTACGATGCGAATGAAGAAGGACGCTTGAGTATCCGTGTTCTAGACTACCCTGATTATGTTATGCTTGCTTACTCCGATGATGGAAAAGGGATGTCTGATGATGTGTTGGATCACATTTTTGATCCATTCTTCACAACCAGTCGCGGACAAGGAGGGACAGGCCTAGGAATGAATATCGTTTATAATCTTGTAAAAGAGTCGTTAAACGGTACGATTGAATGTTCAAGTGTACAAGGACGGGGCAGTTTATTTACAATTACAATCCCCAAAGAGGAGGAAGCTGAGATATGACAAATGAAGTGGAGTCTGTCGATCAGGATGAGCTTCTTTTTGCTGCTGAGGAAGATGGCATTGCAGCAAATCTAAGGACTGTGGAACAAGACCCGTGGATCGTACTTATTGTCGATGATGAGAAACAAATACACCAAGTAACGAAAATGGTGTTGCAGGATTTCGAATTTGCTGGCAGAAAATTAGAATTTCATAGTGCTCATTCTGCTTTAGAAGCGAAACAACTTTTGCGAGAACAACCGCAAGCTGCCCTTGTTTTATTAGATGTTGTTATGGAACACGAGGATGCAGGTTTGCAAATTGTTAAATTTATTCGCGAAGAACTGAATAATCAAGCTGTACGTATTATTTTGCGGACTGGCCAGCCAGGACAAGCTCCTGAGCGAACGGTCATCATGGATTATGACATTAATGATTATAAAGAAAAAACGGAGTTAACTTCGCAGAAATTGTTTACTACGGTAGTTACGGCGCTGCGCTCCTTTCGGGATATCAAAACGATTGAGAAAAGTAGAATTGGCCTGGAAGAAATTATTAAGTCTTCGGCGACTTTATTTGAATTACAGTCTATGAAGAAATTTGCGTCAGGCGTTCTAACCCAAATGACCTCCATCGTTAATTTACATAAGAATGCGATACATTGCAGTTTTGCGGTGACGAAAGGGATCGAGGACATCTACATTCTTGCAGCTAGCGGCGATTATGCGCAGAATCAAGATGCAAGAGCACGTGATGTGGTTCCCGTTGAAGTTCTCGAGGAGATTGAGTTGGCTTTCCATACTCGCAAAAGCAGCTTTGCTGCGGATCGATTCATCATCTATTTTCAAAGTAAGATGGGGATGGAGAACGTGATCTATATGAACGGGTTTAATGCCCTAAGCGAATGGGAGCATTACCTGGTAGATATTTATTGTGCGAACGTTTCGGTTGCTTTCGAGAATATCTATTTAAACAATGAGCTTGAGAGTACGCAACAGGAAATTATTTATACCATGGGCGAGATCACAGAAACCCGCTCGCAGGAAACCGGTCATCACGTAAAGCGAGTGGCCGAGTATTCACGACTGTTAGCGCTGAAATATGGACTATCCGAGCAGGAAGCAGAAACGATTCGATTAGCAACACCCATGCATGATGTAGGCAAAGTTGGGATCCCAGATGCCATACTCAATAAACCGGGCTCCTTAACTACGGATGAATTCGAAATCATGAAAACACATTCTAATTTAGGCTATGAAATGCTTAAGCATTCGAATAAAAAGGTGCTGCATGCCGCGGCGATTATCGCTCATCAGCATCATGAACGATTTGACGGAACGGGTTATCCACAAGGACTAAGTGGGGAAAACATTCATTTGTATGGCCGGATAACAGCTTTGGCAGACGTATTCGATGCGTTGTGCAGCGATCGGGTATATAAGAAGGCTTGGGAATTAGATCGCGTATTGGATTTGTTGAAATCTGAACGTGGTAAGCATTTTGACCCTGTCATTGTTGATCTCTTCCTAAGTAACTTAGACGAATTTATGGTCATCAAGGAATTATATAAAGAAAATCGTTAATTACCTTAAGGATTTCAGTTAGCTGGCATAAGATAAGGATCACCTTCTCATACTACGGTTGAGATGATGGAGGTGAAAGGAATGCCTAAAGTTAATCGACCTGATAAAAAAAATAACCAACAAAATGCTGCGCACTTCACTGAAGAGGCTCAGACATTAAAACAGCAAAAAGCGGCTGAGTTTCCTCCTAGCCTAAATAACATTAGTAAAAACAAATCTTAATTATTTCAAGGCTTGTCAACCCTTGTTCTTCGGAGCAGGGGTTTTTGGTAATTATATGAAGATAAATTAGGATTGAGTTTCAGGAAGTTGACGTACACGTTAAATTTCGGCAAAAATACGGTTGAACTGTGATTTCCCCTAATTTGTCTAAGAAAGTAGGATGAAATCTTCGTCTTCGTCTCATTTTCGAAGAAAGAAGCCCGTTTCTTTTAATTTACAATTCCTGTATGCTAGAAAGGGGCTTGAGACAGACAGAAAGAAGGTGTCACCATGGAAGGGATTGGACTCGTACTGGAAGGCGGAGGTATGCGAGGAGTATACACCGCGGGAGTCTTGGAATACTTTATGGAGCAGGATTTATATTTCCCCTATGTGGTGGGTGTTTCAGCAGGAGCGTGCAATGCCGTTTCTTATATTTCTAAACAACCTGGGCGGAATAAGAAAGTAACGATTGACTATGTTGCGGATCACCGTTATTTAAGCTATCGCAATTTATTGCGCAGTAAAAGCATATTTGGTATGGATTTTATTTTTAATGAGCTGCCGAACAGGCTTGTGCCATTTGACTATGACACGTTCTATGCCTCTTCACAGCAATTTGCAATAGGTACAACAGATGCACATACAGGTGAGCCGATTTATTTTACGAAACATCAGCTTCAGCAGCAAACGATGCCCATCGTGCAAGCTTCAAGTTCGTTGCCATTTGTAGCTACGCCGATCCATTTTGAAGGTAGAACCTTATTTGATGGGGGATTGGTCGATCCGATTCCTGTTCAGAAATCAGTTGCTGACGGCAACAAAAAGCATATCATTGTATTAACGAAGGAGCTAGGCTACCGTAAACGGCCGTTCAAGCAGCGCTGGTTGGCGAAGAGCTTTTATCCGAAATATAACGGTTTAGTGAATGTGCTTGTGAATCGCAGTGAAATTTATAATAACACCCTAGAAACAATTGAACGCATGGAAGCGGATGGCAGTGCGATCATTATTCGACCTTCAACCAAAGTTGAAGTTGGACGTATGGAGAAGGACCCGCGTAAGCTTGAGAAATTACATGAACTTGGCTACGAAGATGCGAAGAAGATGGGATTGCAGTTAAAGGAATGGTTACTTCATTAGGGGGTTGTAAGTGGTGAGCGAAGGGAAACAGAAAGTTAAGCCATTTTTGATGTTTGAGGGTCAGGCTGAGGAAGCTATGAATTTCTATACCAGGCTCTTTGATCAATCTGAGATCATCAGTATTGAGCGCTATGGTCCTGCAGGTCCTGGGCCTGAAGGAAGTGTTGTGAAAGCGACATTCTCTATTCATGGACAACAAATGATGTGCAGTGATAGTCCGGTTAAGCACGGCTTCACCTTTACTCCTTCGATATCCTTATTTGTGACTTGCGATACGGTCGAAGAAATTAATCGCGTATTCGAAACGTTATCGCAAGACGGCAAAGTCTACATGGGACTAGATGCGTACCCTTTTAGCGAAAGATTCGGCTGGGTTGGGGATCGCTTCGGTGTAACTTGGCAGTTAAGTCTTGAGAAATAGGTTATCACTTTCTACTAAATAGACATGTAATTAAAACCACTTTCCAACCATGGAAGGTGGTTTTTGTGTTATATAATATAACATAATGAACATCGTTCTAGTGCTTTTAACCAAGGGAAACCTTATATTATTGGTTTTTCCTACTAACGACATCCATAATTCCATGTAATATAATAAGAAACAACAGAGAAATAGATAAATGATGTTATGAAAAATAACACGGATGAAGAGGTGTCGGATGGAGACCAACCTGGAAGCAATTCCACATGTGCTTTTATTAGAAGCTACGAAATTGGTCAAACGTTTCGGAGAGTTAGTCGCGAGCAACGAGGTCGATCTTCAGGTTATGACAGGGGAAGTGCATGCCATTCTAGGTGAAAATGGGGCTGGAAAGAGTACCTTAATGAAAATGATTTCTGGTGTGTACGAGGTAGACGAAGGGACGATTAAGTGGCTTGGTGAAGACGTTCAACTCCATCCGCCAGCGAAAGCTAAAGCTCAAGGCATCGGCATGGTTTATCAGGATTTTCGCCTTGTACCCGCGCTAAGCGTACTTGAGAACATTGCTTTAGCTATCACGGAAAAGGGTATCTTTATGAATCACACGAAAATACGTCAGCAAATTATTGATGTATCAGCACGCTATGGCATTTCAGTAGATCCAGATGCTTGGGTGTGGCAGTTGGATTTAGGGGAACGGCAACGTGTTGAAATTCTCAAAGTGCTGTTGATGAAAGGAACGCGGCTGATTATTTTTGATGAACCTACAAGTGTATTGACGCCAGTTGAGGTTGATGCGTTCTTGCAAATGTTGGATCGCTTACGTAAGGATCAATACGCGGTTTTATTAATCACACATAAAATTAATGAGGTTATGACCATTGCAGATCGCGTGACCGTGCTTCGTCATGGGTCTGTACATTTTACAGCAACCAGAGCAGCGAACTTTACAGGTGATCAGCTTGTGGCCAGGATGATGGGGACGAAGCAGCTTGTGGAGCTGGAACAGCGGACACCGTTCATAGCCATTGATCAAGAGCTAGACCCTGCATTGCAAGCACATCAAATGACGATTCAAGATGATCATGGTCAGATGATCGTGGATGGGATGGATATGTCAATTGCGAAAGGAAAAATTGTGGGCATTGCAGGCATCTCAGGTAACGGTCAAAAGGAACTGATTGAGGCGCTTTTTGGCCTGAGAGCACCCACATCAGGCTCAATCATAGTAAATGGCATTAATCTTACGCATGCGCCTGTCAAAGCCTATCTCGACGCAGGTATGGCACTAGTCTCTGAAGATCCGTTGACGGATTCCGTCATTAGCGGATTTACCATTCTAGAGCATATGGTTCTTGCAGGGCTTCCAATGAAACCTAGGGGTTTGGGCATGGACTGGTCGTACATTCGCGCTCAACTGCAAGCGAGAAAAGAAGTACAAGTGCTAGGACTTGCAGATCCTTCGAGGCGGGCTGACCGGTTATCGGGAGGGAACGTGCAACGAATGATCTTGTCCAGAGCGCTTTTGAAGGAGCCGAGTATTCTTCTGGTCAGCTATCCAAGTCGCGGGTTAGATATAGGGACAACACGTTCGATTCAGAATATGTTGATTGAGCTTGCGGATAGTGGTGCTGCGATACTGTTGATTTCGGAAGATCTAGGTGAACTATTTGCACTTTCGGATGAGCTGCTCGTGTTATCCAATGCGAAGATGCATGGGCCGTTTATACCTTCGGAAACCGATGCCTATACAATAGGTCAAATCATGTTGAAGGGGGAGACGGCATGAGTGTGATTTTACCGCTGAAACAACGATCCGTAAAGGTGAAATGGGGAGTTATTCTTACTCCAACCTTGGTCGTCATTGCACCGCTTCTAGCTTTTGCGATATTTCTACTTGCTTCAGGTGTTAACCCCATCACGCTTTACGGAACGATGCTTCGTTCGACATTCGGCGATATGTATGGGTTTGGGGAAGTGGTAATCAAAGCCACGCCATTCATTCTAACAGCTCTCGCAGCAGCATTGCCAGCGAAAGCAGGGATGATCAATGTAGGCGGTGAGGGACAGTTAGCCATAGGCGCACTCGCTGTTACCGCTGTTGGTGTGTACCTATTGCCTTCCGTTCCTGGGTGGATTGGCGTCCCTATCCTCGTCATCGTTGGCGCGTTAGGCGGTGCATGTTGGGCTGCGATTGCGGCAATTGGCAAAGTAAAAGGGAAAATGAATGAAACGATTACAACGTTGCTTTTGAATTATGTGGCTTACTTCACGATTGGTTTCTTCGTGCATAGTCTCCTCAAGGATCCTGCCTCTTTTAATTGGCCATTCTCCAAAGAACTTGCCGGACAACTTCGTTTACTTACTTTCTCAAGCTCCAGCCGCGTTCATGTTGGCATCGGTATCGCATTCATTCTAGCGGCTGTCGTATGGTTCCTCATTACCCATACCCGTCTAGGTTTCCGGATTCGTGTCGTCGGTGGTAATGTCCTGGCGGCCAGGCGTGCTGGGTTACAAGATACGAGCATCCAATTCTGGGTTTTGATCGCTGCAGGCGCTTTGGCTGGTATTGCAGGAATGATTGAAATTACTGGGATTGAAGGACGTCTTCGTCCGACCACGGGTGTGAATTACGGCTACCTAGGCTTCTTGGCCTCATGGATGGCATGGAATCACCCGTTATGGCTGGTTGCCACTTCATTTATTATCGGAATGATTAGTGTTGCTGGTAATTCACTTGAAATGAATAGTGGACTGCCAGCCTCCTCCGTGCAGATTCTTATGGCCTTTGTCCTATTCGCAATTCTGGCTGTCGGCAGGAGGAAGCAAGCATGAATGTAGTGGATATTGGAACTGGAGCTATTCGAGCAGGAACATCTGTGCTTTATGCTAGCTTAGGTGAATTGATTGCGGAGAGAGCAGGTGTCGTGAACCTTGGAACGGAGGGTTCGATGTTAGGCGGTGCTTTGGGTGCTTTTGCAGTAACCGTATGGAGTGGGAATCCATGGCTGGGAGCACTAGCAGGCGGACTCTTTGGAGCTGCTCTTGCCCTTATCCACGCCTTTCTGGTTATTTCCCGCAAAGCTAATGCGTTGGCCAGTGGTTTGACCGTCATGTTCTTCGCAATCGGTTTAACCTCCTTCTTGGGGAGGGGCTTCGTGAACAAACAAATCAATGGTTTCGAGCCCATTGCGATCCCGTTTCTATCCAAAATTCCGTTCGTAGGACCGCTCCTATTCCAGCATGATGGGTTAACATACATCTCGATACTCCTCGTGCCTATCCTTTGGTTTCTCATTTTTAAAACTAGGATCGGTGTCATTCTTCGAGCCACTGGTGAAAGGGAGGAAGTCGTCTATACCTATGGATTCTCACCTAAAGTAATCCGGTATTGTGCGGTGATGGCAGGCGGCTTTCTTGCAGGGATAGGAGGTGCGCAGCTATCTACAGCCTACACGCATACCTGGGTTGAGAATATGACCCAAGGGAAGGGAATCGTAGCCGTTGCCCTTGTAATCTTCGCGGCATGGAGGCCAGCCAAAGCGCTGTTGGGAGCTTATTTATTTGGTGGAGCGCAAGCTTTACAGCTCGTTATTCAACAACAGGGCTATGATATTTCTCCGTTTCTGTTATTCATGACACCTTATGTGATAACGTTGCTGGCGTTGTATTTGGTTGCCCGAAAGCAGCGAAGTCAGATGCCAGAAGGCTTGTCCAAAGTATTTACAGGTGCAGGGGGTGGTTGAGCAGTAAGAGGGGCGGGAGCAAGTTCAACAGATAAAAAAATAGAATAGTGGAGGTCTTTAACCATGCGATCATTTGGAAAAAAGTGGGGACTCATTGCTAGTTCACTCGTTGTATCATTGACCCTTGCGGCCTGTAGTTCAACTTCCTCTCCTGCTTCTACAGCAGTGAGCGGAGGAGCGGCAGGTACAGGCGGGAAAGCTGTTGGCTTTATCTTCGTTGGTGCGAAAGATGATTATGGATATAACCAAGCGGCCTATATTGGCAGCCAAGGTGTAGAGAAAGCTTTTCCAGATTTAAAGGTGCTGCGCAGTGAAAATGTCCCTGAAACGGCCGAAGCCGAGCGCGTAATGGAAGAGATGATACGGAACGGAGCGAAAATTATTTTTCCAACCTCGTATGGTCACTTAGATCCTGCTTTGAATGTAGCGAAGCGTCATCCAGATGTACTGTTCTATCATCAAGGTGGTTTGAAAACAGCTGCTAATTTAGGAACATACTTTGGGACGATTTGGGAGCCTGTCTATTTAGCAGGGATTGCGGCTGGCAAAATGTCCAAAACCGGCAAGTTAGGCTATATCGTTTCTGTGCCGATTCCTCAGGTATTGCTAAATGTTAACGCCTTCGAGCTCGGTGCGAAATCGGTTAATCCAAGTGCCACCACGACTGTCGTATTCACGGGTAGCTGGTGTGATCCCGCACAGCAAGCGAATGCAGCGAACAGTATGATTGATCAAGGCATTGATGTGTTGTCGCAGCATCAGGATTGCACCAAAACGGTCATTGAAACCGCCGAAAGACGCGGTGCGCTCTCCGTTGGCTATCATGCAGAAGCCTCCGTTCTAGCACCCAAAGGTTGGATTACAGGCTCGATATGGAATTGGTCCGATCTCTATGTGGATATGGTGAAAACAGGTGTAGCAGGTACGTTTAAAGGCAGCAAATATGATGGGAAATATCGCGGACAACTCAAAGATAATGTCGTTCAGTTAACCTCTTACGGTAGTACGGTGCCTGATGATGTGAAGAAGCTCGTGGACAAAGGCAAAGCGGATTTTGTTGCTGGAACGCTGAATCCATTCATTGGACCTGTCAAAGATCAGAAGGGTGTGGTCAAAATTGAAGCGGGAGCCAAGCTTGAGCTGGATAAACTCGAAGCGACGGACTATTTTGTCGAAGGTGTTATTGGCAGTATTCCTAAATAAGCAATTTCGCGCAATTTATGATTAAGGAGTTGATCCCATGAATATTGAAGCCGTACCGTACGCGTGGCCCTATGATAATGAGTTGATTCCCTCGAGAATGGCCCTCCTTATTATTGATATGCAGATTGATTTCTGCGGGAAAGGCGGCTATGTGGATCGTATGGGTTACGATCTTTCTTTGACAGCTCGGACGATTAAGCCAATCAAAAGGCTGTTAACTGAAGTACGCGCTATACCTGGTTTTACGGTTATTCATACGAGAGAGGGTCATCGGCCTGATCTCTCGGATTTGCCAGCGAATAAACGCTGGCGAAGCAAGCAAATTGGCGCGGAAATCGGTTCGTCGGGACCTGCAGGAAGAATCCTCATTCGGGGTGAACCTGGGTGGCAAATCATTGATGAGCTTGCTCCTATGGACGGCGAGGTAATCATTGATAAACCAGGCAAAGGGAGCTTCTATGCTACGGATTTGGATTTGGTTTTACGAACCAAAGGTATAACGCACCTTATCTTAACGGGTATTACGACGGATGTGTGTGTACATACGACGATGCGTGACGCGAATGATCGAGGATACGAATGTTTGTTAGTCTCGGATTGCACAGGAGCAACTGACCCTGGGAATCATGAGGCGGCTTTGAAAATGATTACGATGCAAGGCGGCGTATTTGGCGCTGTTGCACATTCGGAGCAGTTGATTGAGGTTTTGAAGAGGTTGTGAGTTGTTAGATAAAGATAACAATAAAGATAAAGGCGTGTTTGATGATGCAACCACGAATGGAGGATGTCAATGCTATCACAAGAAACAACTGTTTTACGAGGTGAACCTTTGCCATGGACACCAATTGCTGCGCATCCAGAACTCTATCATAGGGAAATTATGGATGCTGCAATGGCAGATGCTTTAGGCGTTAGAGTTAGCTCCATCTTATGGGAGCGGATTGGTGTAGGCGGTCAAGTGCTGCCGCACTACCATGATGTCGTGGAAGTGATCCATATCACAGTAGGAAAGGTGAAACTGCTGTGTAACGGAGAGTGGGTCAGTTATCAGGCGGGGGATACATTCCATGTTCCAGCGCTAACCATTCATTCTGTAGCCAATGACGATACGCAACCAACGGAGCAAATCAGCATCTTCCTACCCGCAGATGCGAATGTGCCGAGCAATAGCTTTTTTCAAACCTACTTGGTGGATGCCAAGGTATATGGTCATCCAACAGACACAGAAGCGAAACCGAATGTCTGAGAATGTGAAACTTCCAGCTAAGCCATTCCCCTTCCAATGCGACAAGCGCACTACTGCGCTTGTCGTTATTGACATGCAGAATGACTTTTGCTCACCGGGCGGGTTCGGTGAGCTGCTGGGCAATAATATTTCCCAGACGCGGGCCATCATCCCCAAGCTGCAGCAGGTGCTGGCAGCTTGTCGCCAACATGGCGTGCTGGTCGTACACACCCGAGAGGGGCATCTGCCCGACCTCTCGGATTGTCCACCGACGAAGCTGCGGCGCAGCCAGCTTCAAGGCGCAGGCATCGGCGACATGGGGCCGATGGGGCGTATCCTCGTGCGCGGCGAGCGCGGGCACGAGATTGTCAGTGAGCTCGCGCCCGCCGAGGGCGAGCTCGTCATTGACAAGTCCGGTAAAGGTGCCTTTTACCGGACGGAGCTTGATGCGCTGCTACAGGCAGAGGGCATCACATCGCTTGTGCTGACGGGCGTGACCACGCACGTCTGTGTACATACGACGCTTCGCGAAGCGAACGATCGCGGGTATGAGTGTCTCGTCCTGGAGGACGGGACAGCGGCTTTTGATCCCGCGGACCAAGAGGCCGCGATCCGTATGGTGCACCAGCAAGGCGGCATTTTCGGCTGGGTTGGCTGGGCTGATGATTGGATCGCGGCCATTGAATCAACGTAAAGGAGGCGGATAAGGATGAGTGCGCAGCAAGCGGGACATGGATTGATTTGCCAAGATTTGCTTAGTATGCCGCATCTGGCTGGTTCTAAGGTACTTGCGGGTCGTCTTGGTTTACACACAGCGGTTATTCGTGTCAATGTCATGGAAGTTCCTGATGTGATTGACTGGGTCATGCCAGGCGAATTTCTGATCTCAACGGGGTATCCTTTTCGTGATGACCCGAGCGCTTTCGCAGAGTTAATTCCTCAACTTGTGGAGAAGGGTGTCGCAGCTTTAGGGATTAAAACAAAACGATTTCTTGATGTTATTCCACCACACGTACTTGAAGTGGCCGAGCGATACCAATTTCCTATCATTGAATTGCCGCCAGGTACAGTTTTCTCGGAGGTCGTGCGTGAAGTCATGGAACGTGTTCTCGTGCATGAAGCTGCCCAGCTGGCTCTCTTGCAGCGACGATTTCAGCGATTTTCAGAGCTGCTTTTGGAAGGAAAAGGATTGGAGGATTTGTTAGGACATGTGGAAGAGGAGCTTGCGAACCCGATATTGTTGCTTAGCTCCGTAGGTAAACTTCACGTATCTCGTTCAACAGCGGGGCTAACACAGGAAATGGGTTTGAATAAGCGATTGACGCTAGAACAGCTGCAGCAAAGTAGCAAGCAAGGTATGAGTTCACTCAAGATCGGGGAGCGGGAAGTAAAGATAACTGTAACGAAGATTAAAGAACAGTTAGGTGCAGAATCCTTTCTTTTGCTGCTGGAATGGAACCAGAAATTATCTCCGATAGACACCCTGACGTTAGAACGGGTAGGGGTGCTAATTCATTTAGAGATGATGAATATTTACGCCAGGCGAGAAGTGGAAGCGAAATATATAGATCAGTTTCTACAAGACTGGCTCGTTGGCCGCATAGGTACGCGAAGGGATTTGGATTTACGTGCGGAAGCATGCGGATGCCCGATTGATCATCATGGCAATTTCCATGTTGTTCTCGTTCGATGGCTGTCTGCTGCTCCAAACGCGCTCCAACTCAAGCGAATTGTACAACAGTTGCGTCAGCAAGAATCGCTGCGCAGCCGTGATTTGCTATACTCGATCATTGATGATCGATTAGTTGTGCTATTAAACTCAGAGATCAGTCTACAAGAAAAAGAGCTTAAACAGCGTTTAAGAGCAGCGTTGCAAGAAGTGCACAGCACACATTCTCCTTTTGCGTTCTCTTTTTGCTTAGGGAAAATGGTAACATCCGCTGAGGAAGTGAATGAAAGTTATCTACAAGCTTCTAATGTGTATACGATTAGTCATATTTGCGGCATGGCGCAAGAGTGGATTAGTTACGATGATTTGGGGATTTATAAAATCTTGTACCTGCTCCCGCAGGGGCGTGAGTTAACGAAGTTTCGAGAGGAGTGGATTGCCCCTCTGGAAACGTATGATTGGAAGCATCAAAGCTCGCTGATTCATACGCTCTTGACGTATTTTGAACAACACGAAAACGTCCGTAAAACGGCGCAAAAGCTGTATACGCATCACAATACGGTCATTTATCGGTTAGAACGAGTGAAAGAACTGCTTGGTGTGGATCTGCAAGATGCAGACGATCGGTTGCAATTGCAAATTGCCTTGAAGCTTTATGCTATGGACAATGACATTATGCTCAGTGATAGGGAAGGATTCAGTATCCAAAAGGTGTAGGATAACTATTCTCTTCGCTTAATTATGTAAGGTTTTTCTGCGAAACAGATACAGAACAAAGAGTAATGGGATGTAAGCATATATAAAATAAAATCCAATTTCAGCAACATGTTTTCCTAACCAATTTATCCTAACACGATCGTGAATGGGAAGTGAGGCTATATAGAGTGCTATCAATGTAAGAATAAGTGAGTAGGTAGGTTTAAGTGTGGTGACTCTTTTGATAATTCGAGTACAACTCCAAATTGAGATGCAAAGCGTAGGGATGATAATAAAGAGCCAAATACTAATGAATATGAATTCAACTCTTGCAATCAAAGAAAACTCAAGGATTTTTATCATCACCAAAGTTGGCCAGTACGTATGCATCAATAGTCCGTGGCTATAATACATGAGAGTTACAATCGTTAATACGGCGTATTTGAGGGTAGTCATTGCTACAGCGGATTGTGCCCACTTCAAGTTTTTTTCAGGTAGTTTTAAAAAAGGGAAGTAGATTAGTAATGTTTCGAATCCCATAAACATGATCCCTTCGTATTTACATGATGTGAGTAAATCTTGGCTAGTATGTTTAAACACGGGCAATAGGTTATTAATGTGTCCGTATTTAATATTGAAGTACATGAATAGCGGTAACACCGTTGAGAAAATAACAGCGAAAAAACAATAGCCAGCCAAAACTCGAAATCCTCCAGAAACGATGTAATAGACGATACATACGAGTATGAGAGCCAAAATCCAAGTTCGAAGTGTTGGAAACATCCAAACTTGTAGGATTTCGATATAGCTGCGAAATATCGTTAGAGCCATTATGAAATAGTATCCGACCATTACGAGTGAAACAGCATTCCCTACGTATTTACCAAGTAAGATGCGATGTAAGTCTATGACATCTTTGGCCGGGTTACCTAACATCTTAAATATCATCCAAATAATGGCATGCAGACTAATTCCCATAAGAAGTACGGATATCCAAGCATCGTTCCCAGCCGTTTCAAAAATTAAATGTTGAAAACTTAAAGCACCAACCCCCACTAAAGAACCGTAGATGAGGAAAAATATAAAGAATCCGGAAATCATATGATTTTCCTTCACCACGTTCTGCACTAATGCCCAACTCCCAGAAATAGTATGTTGATCTCGGTTTGTACATCAAATTTCATTGCCGAATAGATGTGATCATTAAAATCTTCCTCATTCCAATTCCGTTGGTGAATTTCAGTCAGATGTCCGAATCCAATAGGATCTACCCGATTCTTTTGGAAGTTTTCTAAGGTGATTTTAATATCGTTTGTTAAGTGATTTTCGAATTGTTTCTTCAGTTCCAGCATATCCTTTTTGTTCTCGAAAGCGTTTGATGCTGCAGGATAATCTCGAAGTTCAATATTCAGTTGAAGTGAGATCTTGGCTGTATTATTTTGCACGCTTACTTTTCGTTTTGCGTTCATAATTTTAAAAGAAGTTCGTTTGTTCTGATCATCGATGAAGTTGTACGTGCTTGTCATGACGTTGGTTCTATCGTCTTTGAGTAACTTAATTAGTAATCCTTCTTTACTTGACAACGTAAGTTTCAACTTATCATGATGAAAGACACCTACACCATCCATTTGTAGAATGCCTTGGGGATTCATAAATAATATAGGTAAATAAACATCTTGACCTTCTCCAAAGTATTGATCCAGAAATAAATGGCCATTTGTGACAGGGGTATTCCCACTTTCCATGTTTTGTTTAATCAGATTAGATAAATAGCTAGGTGGATGTTTTAAGGTTTCGGATAAAACATCACTTGCGTGTTCGTTCGTTAAAACAAGGATAGCGTTATTACTCATAAGGGGATCTCGAATGATGGTGGTTGCCAGATTCGAAATACCCCTTCTTGCCATGGTGTCACTAATCATCATTGTTCGTAATTGGCCGATTGCAATAGGGTGATCTGATTGTGCAGTAAATAGAGTTAGTACTTCATTAAATGATTTAGCTTCTCCATTCATCAGAGATAGACCAACTTTATTGTTATACGCATAATAAGTACCGCTTACCTTAAATGTATCCTCTTGCAAGTCAAAACCGATACTTTGTATGAGTTTAATCCGATCTACAATTTGTTCTTTAGCACACCCGAATAGGACGAAGCAAAAGAGAAGGATGAGATATTTATACATGGACTCCAATTCCTTACTTCTGATTTATTCGTTATTGTAATCATCGCTAATATCGTTAGGTTTGTTCACCTTAAACCGTTTGGTCGAAAGAGGTCGTATAAACCCTGGGCGATTAGATGCAAGGTTGAGGGAGGAACGAATGAAGCTATCTCTGAAGTCGCGGAAACGAAAAGGGAACACGGGTACGATGTAGGGGGTACCCAGAGATTGTAATCTCAATAAATGGCCCAGAAGAAGCACCAACCCAATGATCACGCCTAGACCTCCCCAAGCCGCAGCCAAGCACATAAATGGAAACCGCAAAAAACGAATCGTGTTAGCCATTTTGAATATAGGTGTGGCAAAAGAGGACAGCGCAGAAAGAGATACAATGATAATTAAAATATTGCTGGTAAGTCCGGCTTGTACGGCTGCTTCACCTAGTACGATACCACCAACAATTCCTAGTGTTTGTCCGACTTTGGTAGGCAATCTCGCCCCAGCCTCACGTAACAATTCGACCGTTAATTCCAATAGCAAAACTTCAAAGATCGGTGCGAAAGGGACGTTAGCTCTAGATTCTATAATCGGGGCCAGAAGTGATTGTGGGATAACGGAATAATGAAAGGTTAACACCGCAACATAGACGGGAGAAGCAAGTATGGAAAAGGTGACTCCAAAATATCGTATACACCTAAAAAAGGAACCCAAAACCCAAGGTAAATAATAATCTTCTGGTGAGATGAAAAAATCGAATACGGTGGTAGGCCCTGAGATCACATAAGGAGAACCGTTGCTTAATAGAGCTACTTGACCATTCAATAGATTGAATTTTGTTCTATCCACACGTTCAGAAGACATGAATAATGGGAAGGGTGAATTTGCGTTATCTGCTATGATTTGGTCAAGAATAGAAGTGTCAAATATTACGTCGAAATCAAGATCTAAGAGTCTTTGCCGGACCGTGTTTACATGCTGGGGGTTGCAAATGTTATCTATATATACAATCATTACTCTGGTTTGTGAAAGTGAGCCTAGGGTAAGTTCTTCAAATAATAGCTTGTCGGATATGATCTCTTTGCGGAGTAAGTTAAGGTTCGTATCGATATCTTCTACAAAGCCAACTTTTGGACCAATTACGCTATATTCATTATCCGCTTCATTATTACTTCGGTAGCCCAGTTTATGATCCGCAACATGTACTAAAAGCCCTTCATTGAAATCAGGTTCCAACTGAATATACACGGAGCCTTTGATCAATTTCTGTGAAATTTCTTCCAAATTGGATGAGAAGCTGATCTTTTCTAGTGGAATGAGTTGTTGTAACGCAGATAGATCAGTAATCTCTGTTGGCGAGATCTGAAGACGGTGTAATACTTCTTGTTGGAGGAGTTTCTGGTCAACAATGGCATTGCAATATGTGAAATGAATACGTTTATCGTGGATAATGTGTACAGATTGTATCAAATCAGGGGATCTAATGGTTTCCTTCAAAATAGTATATATATGTTGTGAAATATAGAGCAGCTCCTCACCATGAGATTCTTCACCCTTATTATGTATCTCAATATGGAAAGTATACCCAGACAACGTTAAACAGGGATAACTTGCTTATTTATTTAACTAGGGGTATATTAATGTAAATTGAATAGCAACCTTCCGGGAGCTTGAGTAGTCAGGCTGAGAGTGCGGGATATACCGCTGACCGTTCGATCTGATCTAGATAATGCTAGTGCAGAGAATGATTGTACACGACCACAAGTGTACGAATGTCAACGTATACGCCGCGAGAGACCTTTTGTCTTTAGCGGCTTTTTTGTATCTATGAACTCCTGGGGGAATGCCAGCGTAGAGATTCATAGAAATGCACTGGCGCTCCCGGATACCGGGGGCTTTTTCGCATGGTTGCATTAAGATTCACAGTGAAGGGGAAGAAGAAGATGAAATGGAATAAAATAGCATCGCTGGTACTTGTTAGTTTTACAGTCTTAATGGCAGGCTGCGGCAATAACACAGGAAAATCAGCTCAACCGACAGATGGCACCAAAAAACTAACCGATGTAAAAGTTGTTCTAGACTGGACGCCGAATACGAACCACACGGGGCTGTATGTCGCGAAGGATCAAGGTTTTTTTGAACAAGAGGGCTTGAATGTGCAAATCATCGCCCCTGGTGAAGGTGGAGCGGATACGATGATCGCTTCTGGTGCAGCGGAGTTTGGTGTGAGTTATCAAGAAAGTATTACGCAAGGCCGTATTCAAGGTGTACCGTTAGTTTCGATTGCTGCAGTTATTCAACATAATACATCTGGCTTTGCTTCACCGGTTGCGAAGAATATCAAAACTCCGAAGGATTTCGAGAACAAGTCGTATGGCGGTTGGGGTGCTCCTTCTGAAAGTGCCATGATTGAATCATTGATGCAATCAGAGAAGGCTGATGCGACGAAAGTGAAAATGGTCAATATCGGGGATGCGGATTATTTTACAGCGGTCAAACGCGATATTGATTTTGCTTGGATTTACTATGCTTGGACGGGTGTAGATGCGGAACTTCGCGGTGAGCCGCTCAATATGATTTATTTGAACAAATATTCGGATAAACTGGATTATTATACGCCGGTATTGGCGACAAATGAGAAGATGATCTCATCGAAGCCGGAAATCGTTAAGGCGTTCGTTGCTGCGGCATCCAAAGGGTATCAGTTCGCCATTTCCAAACCAGAAGATGCGGCGAATATATTGATTAAAGCAGTCCCAGATCTTGATCCTAAGTTGGTCGTTGCTAGTCAAAAATGGTTAAGCCCTCGTTACCAGGATGATGCCCCACGTTGGGGTGAGCAAAAGAAATCCGTATGGGAGAACTATGCTACATGGATGTTGGATCATAAGCTTTTAGAGAAAAAGCTGGATGTGGATGCAGCGTTTACGAATACATTTTTACCAGCAAGCACGAAATAATTCTGAGTCGAAAAGAGGAGAATTCCAATCATGGCTAATGCACTTGTAAGTATTCAAATTATACCTAAAACAGTGAATGGTGAAGACGTCATTCCTTATGTAGATCGTGCAATCGAAGTGATTGCAAAGTCAGGAGTTAAATATTTCGTTTCTCCACTGGAAACGACAATGGAAGGTGAGTTGGATCAACTCCTTCTAATTATTCAAGATATGAATACAGCGATGATTGAAATGGGGAGTCCGAATGTCATTTCTCAGGTGAAAATTTACTTCAATCCGTCGGGTGCTTCGATGGACAAGTTAACGGAGAAATACAGATAATGAACATCCATCGCTGGATTAAAGCAGGATGGCCGCCACTTGTGGTAGTCATCCTTCTGTTGTTTATATGGCAGCTTGCTGTCACTTGGGGAGGAACTGCAGATTGGCTGCTTCCGAGCCCTCTCAAAATATGGCGAGACGGTACCACTGATATGACGCGTGTGTGGATGCATATGTGGGCTACTGTTCGTTTGATGTGCATTGGTTTTAGTGTGGGAGCTATCGGTGGTGTTTTAGTTGCCAGCGTCCTACATAGGCTTCCTTTCGTTAAAGCGGGTTTCTATCCGTTGTTAATCCTATCTCAAAATATTCCGGTCATCGCACTGGGGCCGCTGTTGATTATTTTATTTGGTTTTGGCCTTTTACCTAAACTTATATTGATTTCACTTGTCTGCTTCTTTCCTGTGACGATGTCAACGTTAGATGGCTTTATGCAGACAGATCGCAGCATGTACAACTACATGCAAATGATTGGTGCATCGAAACGCCAAATTTTTTATAAATTAGAATTGCCTCATGCACTGCCATTTCTATTCACTGGACTTAAAATATCAGCTACTTATAGTGTGATGGGGGCTGTAATTGCCGAATGGTTAGGTGGAAATGTGGGCCTAGGGTATTATATGATCTTACAAAAATCAGCCTTCCGTGCGGATCGGGAATTTGTGGCAATCGGGATCATCGTGATTCTGAGTTTACTCTTTTTCTGGTTCATAGCAGGGCTAGAGAAGCTCATCATTCGTTGGAACGTCAAACGTTCTTCGTAGGAGAGGAGGAGCTGTGACCATGAGCAAACTAAAACTTACTGGGATTCATCATGTGTTTCCTAACAAAAAGGGGCAAGTCTCCGTGCTTGCGGATATTCATCTTCATGTCGAACAAGGTGAATTCGTTTCCATCATTGGACCCTCTGGCAGCGGTAAGAGTACCTTATTCCATATTATTGGTGGACTTGTTCAGCCGACGTCTGGTGAAGTTTGGTTAGATGACGAGAAGGTGACGGGGAAAAAAGGACTCATTTCTTACATGCCACAGCAACCGGCGTTGTTCCCATGGCGCTCCATAGAGGAAAATGTAGCACTAGGGCAGGAAGTGGCAGGAGAGTCGCGTACTTCAGCGATCGCCAAAGCTAGAGAATGGCTGCCCAAAGTTGGACTAGGCGGCTATGAACGGGAGCTCCCACATGTCCTGTCAGGGGGGATGCAACAGCGTGTTTCCTTTCTGCGAGCCTTATTAAGTCCGCAGGAACTTATGTGCTTAGATGAACCCTTCGGCTCCTTAGATGCGTTAACACGGCTGGATATGCAGGCGTGGCTCCTTAACATTTGGGAGCAGAATAAACGATCTATTTTATTCGTCACGCATAGTATCGAGGAAGCGTTATTTCTGTCAGATCGTATCTATGTGCTTTCCAATAAGCCTGCAACTATCTTGGAAGAGTTGAAGGTGCCATTTGCAAGACCGCGTCAGGAATCTGTCATGCAGGAATCGGAATTTATTGCACTAAGACAGCATATACAAGGGCTGTTGCGACGGGAGAAAATAAACAATGTCAGCTATTGATGCGCATATTCATCTCGATATGTATGACGAAGAGTCAGCGAAGGCGATTATTGCAGATCTGGAAGCTTCGCGGGTGCAAGCCTGTATCGCGGTATCCCGACATCTGGTTTCTTGTGAAGCTACAAAGCAATTAAAGTCACTTGCTCCAGATCGCATATTTGCGGCTTATGGCTTTCATCCAGAGCAAGAGCTGCCCACGGAAACGCAGGTGGAGGCATTAATCGATTGGATGAGTGAACACGAAAATGATATGGTCGCAGTTGGTGAGATTGGCCTGCCATACTATATGCGTCACGAAGTAGAAGAGTCCGGCAAGCCGTTTGACATAATACCGTATATTCAACTGCTGGAGCGTTTCTTACAGCTTGCTGCCCAGTGGGACAAACCTGTTGTACTGCATGCAGTTTATGAGGATGCGGAAATCGTTTGTAACCTACTTGCCAAATATGGACTTAAGCGAGCGCATTTTCATTGGTTTAAAGGATCTAACAAAACTGTGGGGCGGATGATAGGCGCTGGTTATTATATATCTATCACACCAGATGTTCTCTATGAAGAAGAAATAAGAACTCTTGTTCGTGAATACCCTCTGGAGCTCATGATGGTGGAGACAGATGGGCCTTGGCCATTCGAGGGACCCTTCGCGGGTGAAGAGACACATCCTCGTATGATTCACGCTGTCATTGAACAAATCGCTGAGCTGAAGGGGAAATCCGTGCAAGAGACGGCAGCTATTTTACTTCAAAACACCACTCGCTTCTATAAGTTGTCTTGAGGCCTGAAATAAATCCAACTGGACAAGTGTTCGTCTTGGATCTATAATGAAATAGAACACATGTTCGATATTTGGATGAGGTGAAAGAATAAGATGACAAACCGATGCGGTTGGGTTAACGAAGACCCTTTATATCAAGATTACCATGACCATGAGTGGGGAGTTCCCGTGCATGATGATCGCATCTTGTTTGAGATGCTGAATTTGGAGGGCGCTCAAGCTGGTTTAAGTTGGTATACGATTTTGAAGAAGCGAGCTGCCTACCGGGAAGCTTTCGATGGCTTTGATCCGCACGTGATCGTGAATTATGATGAGGCGAAGCTGCAGGATTTACTCCAAAATCCAGGCATCGTGCGCAATCGTTTGAAAATAGCTTCCGTTGTTGGGAACGCAAAGGCCTTTCTGAAGGTTCAACAAGAGTTCGGCACGTTTGATTCGTATATTTGGAGCTTCGTAGGTGGCGAAACCATTAAGAATAACTGGGAAGACAGTCGTCAGTTACCTGCCAAAACGGACATCTCAGATCGTATGAGTAAAGACTTAAAGAAGCGCGGGTTCAAATTCGTCGGTTCGACGATTTGTTATGCTTACATGCAGGCAGTGGGCATGGTAAATGATCATAGCCAAGCTTGTTTCCGTTATCACAACGAATAACTTGAAGTAAAACATAAGGCCATCTGAAGGACGAAGTGTCCGAATCAGATGGCCTTATTGTGCTTCAATTGGCATGTTGGAGTTGTTTTTCTATTAGATTGGCTTTGATCATATAAATCCGTTTGCGAATGTAGAAATCATAAACAGCGCCAGTAAGTTCCTTTGGTTTAATGCGGTTGTTCGTGTCGTTATCTATGATTGTCACCGATCCGTCGTCATAAAACTTGAACGTGTAATCGGCATAATAGGTGTGTGCTTCGTCAAGCATGTCATTGATCTGTGCAGGCAAAAGATGGTCAGTGTCACACAATGCCTTCTGATACCAATAATCTCTCTCGATAAAACGAAAATTGTGACTGGGGTTCATCATGTTAACTACCTCCTCATCTATTAGAACATTTGTTCTTGTTTTCATTATAACAAACATGTGTTCGTAATGGAAGAGGAATCTCTGAAAAAAAGGAAATATTTTCATAGAATTAACATAAGAAAAACCACCAATCTCTAAGATTGATGGCTCTGGCCGTTAACGATATGTTCGGTAATGGAAAGTCCGTGTAACCGGCCTGTTTCGATGAAGATCTCGTTCGCATCATATTTGGAAGAAGCGACCACACCTGCGACGTATAAGCCGGGAATGTTCGTTTCCATGGTCTCTGGGTTAACCAATGGTGCGTTCGTTTCTTCATGAAACAGAACGCCGATATCCGTAAGCAGGAACCGATCCGGCCGAAAGCCGGTTAGGGCAAGTACGAAGTCATTCTCCAGAGTGACGTGTTCGTTTCCTTTTCGGACATGAACAGTTTGCTCATCTATTCGTTCCACCTGCGCGTCAAACCACATTCGGATACGTCCTTTATTCACCATGCTTTCAAATAAGGGTCGAACCCATGGTTTGATATTGGCAGAGAAGTCTTTCCCTCGGTAGACGACAGTTACATCAGCACCTACACGGAGCAAATCCATGGCCGCATCCACGGCTGAATTGTTACCTCCGATGATCGCGACTTTCGCACCGGCATAAGGATGTGCTTCTTTGTAGTAATGAGTCGTTTTCGGAAGCTCTTCACCAGGGATGCCCAGCATGTTTGGATGATCGAAATATCCAGTTGCGACAACGACTTTAAGCGTATCATAGGTTGCTTTATTGCCAAATTGATCAGACGTATGAACTTTGAATCCAGTTTCCACTTGTTCAATACGAACAGCTTCTTCATAAGATCGAATGCGCAGCTGCTCACGGCGAGCGACTTCACGATAGTAAACCAGCGCCTCTTGGCGGTAAGGTTTGTCATGCGGGGTCGTAAAAGAGTAGCCGCCGATCTCTAACAATTCCGGTGTACTGAAAAACTGTAAATACGTAGGGTATAAGTAAATAGCATTCACGATACAGCTTTTCTCTATGAGTAATGGCGACAGACCGGCGCGCCCTAAGGCAACAGCTGCCGATAATCCGCAAGGACCCGCCCCAATAACAATGACTTGTTCCACGTTGCAACCTCCTCCAATACATGCTTCTAAGTCTATAGTAGCGCACGAGGTAGGAGATGCCAAGTTCGAATACCCTTGAAAATAAGTCGAAATAACGAAAATAGAGCAGCCGCCAGCTCCTGAAGGAGGCATGGAATGACTGCTCTAAATGAAGGAAGCCGACTATTTTTGGTTCAGTTGATTTTCTTCATTTTCTTCACTAATATCGTCTTTGGCAAGATTGATAGTAGATGTGCTAGGTGCATTTTCTAACGTATCATTCACGAAAGCCATATCTTGATTTTCCGCATTCGTATTCGTAGTTCCTGTATAGTTGCCTTGATGTTTCTTATTTTCGACCATAGGAGCACTTCCTTATCTCTGATTTAAAGTACTCGATTAATGTGTTCGAAAGAGAAGGATTTTATTCCCTTTTTTAGACACGGTGAAGCAGGAGTGAGAGTCCATATAGTTCCTTGCAGCAAAATCCGCTATAATAGGCAAAGATGGACTATGAAGGAGAGATGGTAAGAATGAATACGTCAAACATTAAACATATGGTTGTTTTCAAGCTGCATGGGGGTAAAAATAACGCAAATGCCGAGCATTTCCTGAAAGTTAGCGCTGAAGAGCTGACAACAATACCTGGTGTTGAACAATTTGAAGTGCTGCGCCAAGTGAGTGTTAAAGCGGATTACGACTATGGTTTCTCTATGGTTTTTGCAAATCAAGCCGCTTATGAGGCTTATAATAATCACCCCGTACATACCCAGTATGTGGCTGAGCGTTGGATGAAAGAAGTTAGCTCCTTCCAAGAAATCGATTTTCAAATTTTCGAGTAATAGGAGGGATGCCTAGATGAAAGTTTTGAAATTGCCCAAGGATGAGAAAGACACCCTAATTAGTGATTTGCAGGAACATTTAGATGTCGAGCTTGGGGTGACAATAGGTCAAATTGCTGCAGAGCAATTGATCGACTACATGCTTCAGCAACTTACAGCACCTATTTATAACCTTGCGATTGAGGATGCACTGAAAGGCGTTAGAGACAGAATGGCTGTGCTAGAGGACGATCTCTACGCGATGAAAGTTACCAAGCTTACTCGGAGGTAACGTGAATTTCTTCAAGCAAGAGCTGATTTGGAGAGGGAACGTGTAATGAAGAAGTCTGAAGAGCAGTTTGATGTGTTTGATGAAAAAAAGAATTGGCTCGGCGTGGCGCCTCGCTCTGAGGTTCATGCCAAGGGACTGTGGCATCAGACCTTCCAATGCTGGATTATCACCTTGGAAGAGAACGTACCGAAGCTTCTGCTTCAGCTAAGGCATCCTGATAAAGATCTCTTCCCTGATTTACTGGATATCTCTTGTGCAGGGCATCTAGCTGCTGGTGAAACAGTCAAAGAGGGGACACGGGAGCTAGAGGAAGAGTTAGGGCTCTCCGTTTCATTCGAAGATTTAATTCCTTGTGGAGTATTTGCGGAAGAGGATCTAATTTCGGACATGCTGATTGATCGTGAGTTCTGTCATGTCTTCCTTTATCGCTGCGATCAAGCGTTGCGAAGTTATGAACTCCAGCCCGATGAGGTGACAGGACTATTTGCTGTGACTGTGTCGGAGTTCAAACAACTTGTTAGCGGTGAACAGGCTGAGATTACGGCAAATGGTTTCAAAAGAGGAAGTAACGGAGAGTATGAAGATGTCGAATGGCCCATTTCGTTGAAGGAAGTGGTTCCTCATCCAACGGCGTATTTTGAGCTGCTTTTTCAGAAGATGGGGGAACAGGGCTGGGAGTAGTGTGAGAAGACTGCAGACCTGAAGGTAGATAAGATAATAGGAAGACCTGAATGAAAAAGAACCGAATCAGTTGATCTGATCGGTTCTTATGGTGCGCAATATCTTCTAAACGAAATAGGCATTCGCAACGTAGACATACGCGATGTAACACACGATGGAGAGGCCTATGCAGGTGATTCCCCATGCAATTTTCTGCTTAAACAAGAGCAAGAATCCAGCGCTGAAAGCGGATCCCATGATAAGCATTGAAATAAAAGTTAGTACACCCATGGAAATGTATCTCCTTACCCTTTGTTTACGTAATCACGAACCATTTCCTCAGTAACAAGGGAACGGAGTGGAGAAATACCTTTTTGGGCATGGGCGATAATTTGGGCCGTTACCGCGTTGATGGCATCAACGTTAAATGGCAGCCCGCGTTTGCACAGATCGACAGCCGCGTCAATGGCGTGCTCCCGCTGCGCATCAAGCTCAGCAAATCGAACGAGATGCAAATGCTGTGCATTCGAATGTTTGGAAATCGCTTCATGTACATTCATGTTAAAGTTCTCCTTTAGTGACTAGATTGTCTTCTAGTATACACGATTGAAAAGCGAAGGAACAGGTTTCCAAACAGAAAACAGATGAACAAATCGTGATCTTTCATTCATTCCACTAACATTTAATGGCATTAATAAGATAGAGAGCTCGGAGTGAACCCTCATGAACGTGTTACCCATTAATGCAATACTTCCACAACTCGTACAAACCTTGCAAGACCGAACGAGTGCAATTGTAGTTGCGCAGCCTGGTGCGGGCAAAACAACGCAGGTTCCATTAGCATTATTGGAAGCAGCGTGGCTGCAAGGCCACAAGATTCTTATGCTCGAGCCAAGAAGACTTGCAGCCCGCGCAGCAGCGCGTTACATGGCCAAACTGCTGGGTGAAGAAGTCGGTCAGACGATTGGTTATCGGGTGAAAAATGATACACGAGTTGGACCGAAAACACGGATTGAGGTTATTACAGAAGGTGTTCTAACCCGTATGCTGCAGCAGGATCCTGCTTTGGATGGGGTTGGCATCGTCATATTTGATGAATTTCATGAGCGAAGCCTGCATGCAGATCTAGGGCTTGCTTTGTGTCGTCAATCACAGCTACTACTTCGGGAAGACTTAAGAATTTTGCTAATGTCCGCAACCTTGGAAGCCAACGAGATTTCTACACTTTTAGATGATGCGCCGATTATTGAGAGTGCAGGCCGAAACTATCCCGTTGATACGCACTATCTGCAACAGAAAGTTGTAGGGAGAATAGAACAAGCGGTAGTTGCAAGCATTGGGCAAGCGTTACAAGAACACGCTGGGAGTTTGCTCGTATTTCTACCAGGTGCAGCAGAAATTCATCGTGTAGCAAATGGACTTGCGGCGTTGCGATTGGGAAAGGCTGTGCATGTTGCACCTTTATACGCAAATCTTTCGTTGGAGGATCAAGATCAAGCGCTGGCGGCTGTCCGCACGCCTGGCCATCGCAAAATCGTGCTGGCCACCTCGATCGCCGAAACCAGCCTAACGGTCGAGGGGATCACGGTTGTGATCGACAGCGGCCTCATGCGTGTGCCGCGTTTCTCGCCCCGCACCGGCATGACCCGTCTGACGACGGTGCCGGTATCCGTTGCCTCTGCTGATCAACGCAGAGGCCGAGCAGGGCGTCTCGGTCCAGGCGTGTGTTACCGCCTGTGGACCGAGACCGAGCATCGGCAGCTCCCGCCGAGCTCTACGCCCGAGATCCGCGAAGCTGATCTCGCCCCGCTGGCGCTGGAGCTTGCCGCCTGGGGCGCGCCAGACCCCGCTGCGCTGGTCTGGTTAGACCCACCGCCTGCCGCTGCGTATCAGCAGGCGCGGGAACTTCTCGTGCAGCTAGGCACGCTGTACGAGAACGGGAGCCTAACGCCGCACGGCAAGCGTGTCGCGGCGTTAGGCCTGCACCCGCGGCTTGCGCACATGGTGCTGCAAGCCATCCCGCTTGAGCTCGGCGCACTGGCGTGCGAGCTCGCGGTCATGCTCAGTGAGCGCGATTTCATGCGCGCCGCCGAGAGGGATGCGGATGTGCGCAGCCGCATCGAAGAGCTCTGGCGCGCGCTGCGAGGCGACGCGCGCCAGGGGGTGGACCTTGACCTTTGCCGCCGCATCACGGCGGAGGCAAAGGTCTTGATGCAGTCGCTCGGCATTCGGCCGAGCGTTAGCCCTGCAGCGGCGAGCGGACTGTTGCTCGCCTTCGCCTTCCCCGACCGCGTCGCGCAGCGACGGTCGGCGGGGCGGTTTACGCTCGCTAACGGCCGCGGTGCCGTGCTGCCGGAGCTGCAGCCGCTCTCGAACGAGCGCTATATTGTCGCAGCAGAGCTGGACGATAGCGGAACGGAGAGCCGCATCTACCTCGCAGCGCCTCTGCAAGAGGAGGCGTTGTTCACTGCTTTTGAGAACCACATCCGCAAGGAACAAGTTGTGGAATGGGACGGTGCAGTAGGTTCTGTGCGAGCCAGAGAACTTTGGCAGCTTGGTGCGCTTACTCTCAAAGATAAACCGCTTCAAGAACCCGATCCGGATCTCGTCCTGCAAGCATTGCTTGCAGGGATTCGCTCAGAATCCTTAGACGTGTTGCCTTGGACACGAAATGCGCGGCAGCTACAGGAACGCAGCATCTTTTTACATCGTTTTACGGAAAATTGGCCTGACCTTCGGGAAGAAACCTTACTGGCAACTCTTGAGGAATGGGCGGGTCCGCATCTGTATGGACTAAAAAGTAAAGGAGCTTTGAGCCGCCTTAACTTGACAAGCCTATTAGAAGGAATGCTAACATGGGAGCAACGACGTTCGTTAGACGAATGGGCGCCTACACACATTCAAGTGCCAAGTGGGTCACGAATCCCCGTAGACTATAGCAATATGGAGTCACCTACACTTTCTGTACGATTGCAAGAAATGTTTGGATTGGCAGATACGCCTCGTATCGCTAAAGGGAGGGTGCCAGTCACTTTACACTTGTTATCGCCAGCACAAAGGCCTATGCAGGTGACGAAGGATTTGGCTAGCTTTTGGCGAGAAGCCTACTTCGAAGTGAAGAAAGATCTTAAAGGCCGCTACCCCAAGCACTACTGGCCTGATGATCCTATGGCGGCAATTCCGACGAACCGTGCAAAGCCTAGAACCTGACCCCATTTTTCCTAGAAAGGAACGGAGCAAGCCATGACAATTCACGCTGATACCGCGAACATCGTTATCTATGTTTCAGCTGGATTTGCAACCGCGTCAAACTTCTTGGATGACTTTGCGGCAAAACTTGCTTCGCGTTACGAGCAAGCAGGGAGACGTGTATGTGTCCATATTCACTTCCCATATGGCGATTGGGAGCGATCGAAGCGAGGTCAGTTGCAGGAAATCGTACGTGATATGTGGCATAATGCCCACCGAAAAAATTCAGTTCATGGTGGTAAAAGTTTGCTCGAATTCGTCGTTTCTACAAAGGGGCAGGGGAAAAAGCTGCTATTCATCGGGCATAGCGCAGGTGCGGTAGCCTCTATCTTGGCAGCAAAAGAGCTGGAACATCACGGCTGTGACATCCTTGGCGTCATCCAAATTGGATCACCGAGATGTGCGATTCCGGCATCATTAATGCACAAAGTGTTATATGTACATGCTACGAATCCACAAAATCAATCCCGTGATCCCATACCTCGGCTGGGAACATGGGGAGGGTGGAGCCGAACACGATTAGGCATTCACGCCTGGAACCGAGTGAAACATGCGCCGATTCACCAGGTAATGCTCCCGATTATCGGGAGTCATGCTGATTATTTTAGAGATCACAACCCCTACATATGGGAACAGGCATCAAACTTACAAACCACCATGAACGCAATTTGGAGATGGCTACAAACAATGGAAAAGGATGTTGAACATGATTGAAATTTTGAAAGCAAGTATGGAACACAGCAAGGAAGATGGCTACCTCGGGCATGTCGAATTCAAAGTCGAAGGCCATGAGCATCCGTACGAAATCACACTCCAAAGCACCAAAGGTAAAAACGACTGGAGCTACGCCCTTCACTTCTTAAGTGAATCCGGTAAAGAAGAGGATATCGAGGCTGTCGAGGAATTATTAGAGGAAGACGAGTGGTTTGATCTACTTGTGAACGCGGCGCGAGAAACTGTGGCGAAGTAACTAAACTCTGCACCTGATCTTTACTTGAAATGGTTATCAAAGTTATCACACGTAGAGGGTGTTCCAAAAGACAACACTGACGAAAGGGAACGAGGATACGCTATTTACTGATAAAAGAACAAAATGGGCATCGAAGGGGAACGACAGTACCTTATTTAGCCCAAATACGCCAAAATCAGACGAAATCAGGCGAATAGTGTATCTACGTTCCGCTTGGAGTCAATTGCACCCGATATCGGGGAAATAGCGCATCTACGTTCCCTTTTGAACAAGGTCATGCATCCTATATTCGGATTTCGGGAGTCACAGTGGATTTGAAGCAGGTTTGCTCATTAATCATTAACGAAATGAGAGGCAATCTCAAAAGGTCTACATTGACCTTAGAGATTGCCTCTTTGTTGTTGACATTAGAGATGAAGCAAACTAACAGAAGACAACTGACATTATTTGAAATCTGTCATTCTAAACTTTGTTGGATGATGAGGTTTTGTACCGTACCGAGCGGCGCTGTATAGCCCCGTGCCGTTCCCCCGCTCACCCAAACTTTTTCAATATCAACACCGCATTATGTCCGCCAAAGCCAAATGAGCTAGACAGCCCGTACTGAAGTTCCGCACGTCGCGCCACATGGGGCACGTAATCCAAATCACACTGAGGATCTGGATTGTCCAAGTTGATGGTCGGGGGGATGAGGCTGTCCTGCAAGGTTTTGATCAGGGCGACGGCCTCGACACCGCCGGCGGCACCTAGCATGTGGCCGATCATGGATTTGTTGGCGCTGATCGGCACGTTGTAAGCGCCGCGGCCAAGGAGACGCTTGATCGCCAGCGTCTCGGAGAGATCACCCGCAACGGTGCTCGTCGCGTGAGCGTTGATGGTGCTGATCTCCGACGCGTCGATCCCCGCATCTACCACCGCTTCGCGCATGGCTCGGAAAGCCCCCGAGCCCTCCGGATCGGTCGCCACGATGTGGTAGGCGTCCGAGGTAGATCCATAGCCGACGATTTCGGCATGGATCCGAGCCCCGCGTCGCTCCGCATGCTCGAGCGACTCCAAGACCAAGACGCCGGCGCCTTCGGCGGCGACGAATCCGTCGCGCTGCGCGTCGAACGGGCGGCTTGCCTGCTCCGGCGCGTCGCAGCGCGTCGACAACGCGGTTGCATTGCCGAAGCCTGCGAGAGCGAGGTCGGTGACCGTCGCTTCGGCGCCGCCGGCAATGACGGCATCTGCGCCTCCGCGCTGGATAAGCTTAAAGGCTTCGCCAATAGCGTTATTGCCCGTCGCGCAGGCGGTAACGGGAGCTAACGATGGCCCTTTGGCACCGTACAAGATGCTAACCTGGGCAGCCGCCATGTTAGCGATCATCATCGGAACAACAGTCGGACTGACTCGACTTGGCCCTCGGGACAGCAGTGTTCGATAGTTGTCCAAGATAGTTTGGATGCCGCCAATGCCAGAGCCGATATAGACGCCAACACGTTCTTCGTTGGAAGCATCAATCACGAGATTAGCGTCATCGACGGCTTGTTTAGCTGCCGCGACGGCGAACTGGGTGTAGCGATCCATGCGTCGCACCTCGCGACGTCCAACGGCGGCTTCGGCATCGAAATCCCGGACAACGCCAGCGAAGTTCGTTTTGTAATCCGATGTATCGAAATGCTCTATTGTAGAAATGCCAGATTGCCCCGTTGTCAAATTCCCCCAGAATGTATCTACATTATTTCCTATTGGCGTAATGACGCCCATTCCTGTAATAACCACACGTTTCATCGCGTCGTCCTCCTTTTTCATATAGAATGTCACACTGCGTATCCTATTACAAGTTAGCGTTTATACTGGTATAATGGCTTCTATGATACTAGGCTAAGGAGGATACCTAGCATGAACACGAAAGAGAGACTTCAGGAACTATCGCACTTTCTCATGGCACATCGGTCACGTATTCAGCCGCATGAAGTTGGATTATTAGGCGGTAGTAGACGGCGGACGCCGGGATTGCGTCGAGAGGAAGTCGCAACGATTGCTGGTGTAAGCACGACTTGGTATACCTGGCTGGAACAAGGAAGAGACATCAAAATGTCTGTACAAGTACTTGATCGCATTGCATTGGCCTTACAATTAAATGAAGATGAGCGGCAGTATTTGTTCAGTTTAGCGTTGGAACAACCAGCGCCAGCGACCTTTGTTGATCAAATACCGACAATAAGTCCGGCTTTGAATCGGATTTTGACGGAGTTGCATGATTGCCCCACAATTGTATCAGATCGTCGATGTCACATTGTTGGTTGGAATCAAGCGGCTGCGGCAGTCTTTCTTGACTTTGCAAAACTCCCAGAAGGGGAGCGGAATATGATATGGCTGCTTTTTACCCGAAAAGAGTTGAAATCACTGGCTGTCAATTGGAGCGACTTCGCAAAAGGCTTCTTATCGATGTTTCGTTCCTATTATGGTCAATATGTAGGAGATAATTGGTATAGCGAGTTTATTGAGGAACTGAGTGATCGGAGCAAGGATTTTCGTGCCTTTTGGAACGAGAGTGATGTTAGCACTGCACCAGAAGTTTTTATTGAATTTCGACATGCCAAGGTAGGGAAAATGTTGTTCGATCTAACTTCCTTACAGGTCCAAGGGAGAACGGATCTGAGATGCAGTGTATATACGCCATCTATTGGATCTGATACGGATACGAAGATCAGACTGCTGATGAGCAAATTAGCTGAATAAGCACCTAGTTGACATAGCAACGTCGTTTTATAGAAATATGTACATACAAGTTGAGCGAATGGTATAATACGTTCACAATCAAAGCCCTGAGGTGAAGCATGAAAGAAAAGCAATTACCCAAATATCAACAATTAAAACAGGAAATTTTATTCTGGTTACATACTGGAAGGCTTAAGCCAAATGATCAAATGCCATCTGAAAATGAAATTGCTGAACAATTCCTGATGAGTCGTCAGACGGTAAGGCAGACGTTTGGTGAACTGGAGAAAGAAGGTTGGTTGTATCGGATGCAAGGCAAAGGAACCTTCGTCTCTACACCACAAACGCAAAAATCACGCGATGTACAAACGATAGGCATCCTGACGACCTATATTTCTGACTATATTTTTCCGCATATTGTTAGAGGAGCAGAGGCCACATTACGGGCGAGAGGTTATAGACTACTGCTCTCCTCCACGGATAACGACAAAGCGAAAGAACGGGAAAGCTTGGACATGATGATGAGTCAGCCTCTGAGTGGACTTATTATTGAGCCGACAAAAAGTGCGGAGGGCAACCCGAATCTTAGTTATTATTTGTCATTGGACTACCAACATATTCCGTATCTCATGATCAACGAGCGATACCCTGAGATGAACTGTCCTTCCTTAGTCGTGGATGATGAAGTCGGTGGATTTAAGGCTGCAGAACATTTGATTCAGCTGGGACATCGGCGGTTGGCGGGCTTTTTCAAAACGGATGATGGGCAAGGTGTAAATCGGTTAAAAGGCTTTATTCGCGCGCATCAAAAATACCAAATTCCGTTGCTTCCGGAATTCGTTATTCATTATACGACGGAAGAAAAGCGGACAAAACCATACAGAAGTGCGCTTGCTATGCTGGAACACAGTGCGGTAGGGGAACGGCCAACGGCCTTTGTATGTTACAACGATGAGCTTGCGATTCATCTGCTTGAAGCTGTACGTACAATTGGTATGCAGGTACCGCAAGATATCTCGTTAGTCGGATTCGATGATTCGAATCTTGCAACGGCAACCGAAGTGAAATTGACGTCACTTTCACATCCCAAAACAGAACTTGGCAGCGATGCTGCGGGCATTTTGATTGATATGATTGAGAATAAGCGAGGGAGTGGCAGTGAAACAGGGAAAGTATACAAGCCAGAACTGGTGATCCGAGAGTCAACCATTCGCATTCTGTAATTTTCAAAATAGGGGTAGTCAACTTGTACGTACAAGTGTTATACTAAGAGCAAGGAACAGGTATAATTTTGAAGGAGGCTCCCCATGTCGAAGAAATATGCGATTGGTGTTGACTATGGTACGGAATCAGGACGTGCGGTTCTGGTTGATTTGAGTGATGGCACAGAGGTGGCAGATCACGTTACACCGTATCCTCACAATGTTATTGATGAGAAACTGCCGGTATCCGGTGTGAAGTTAGAATACGATTGGGCTTTACAACATCCTCAGGATTATATCGATGTACTCACACAATCTGTTCCAGCAGTTGTACGTGCATCTGGCGTAGATCCAGCAGATATTATCGGATTGGGAATTGATTTCACGGCATGTACAATGCTGCCAATCAATAAAGCGGGTCAGCCGCTGTGTTTTGAACCAGCACTTGCGGCTAATCCACACAGCTGGGTGAAACTGTGGAAGCATCATGCAGCACAAGATGAAGCTACACTCATTAATGAGATTGCAGCGAGCAGAGGGGAAGCTTTTTTACCACGTTATGGCGGTAAAATTTCTTCCGAATGGATGATTGCGAAGGTTTGGCAGATTTTGAATGAAGCGCCTGAGATTTATGAGCAAACGGATCGTTTCTTAGAAGCGACGGATTGGGTTGTGTCTCAAATGACAGGGCAAACCGAAATCGTGCGCAACAGTTGTACAGCAGGATATAAATCCATTTGGCACAAGCAAGACGGGTACCCAAGCCAAGATTTCTTTGGAGCATTGGACCCTAGACTTGTAGATGTCACAGAAACGAAGCTTCGCGGAGATGTTGTTGCCCTTGGCACGAAAGCCGGGGAATTGACAGCGGCTATGGCTGAGCGCATGGGTCTAGTAGCGGGAACTGCGATCGCTGTTGGTAACGTTGATGCTCATGCAGCTGTACCAGGTGTTGGTGTAGTTACACCAGGCAAGCTGGTCATGGCAATGGGAACTTCGATATGTCATATGCTGCTTGGCACTGAAGAGAAAGAAGTAGAAGGCATGTGCGGCGTCGTTGAAGACGGCATCATTCCTGGCTACTTAGGCTACGAAGCAGGACAATCGGCTGTTGGTGATATTTTCGCATGGTATGTGGAGCAAGGTGTTCCTGCGTATGTAGAAAAGGCTGCCGCGGAGGAAGGCATCAACGTGCATGAATGGTTGGAGCGTCGTGCATCCGCTTACAAACCAGGTGAAACAGGCTTACTTGCCTTGGATTGGTGGAACGGCAACCGCTCAGTGCTTGTAGATACAGAGTTAAATGGACTTATCCTAGGTTATTCCTTACTTACGAAACCAGAAGAAATCTATCGTACTTTACTGGAAGCAACAGCTTTCGGCACACGTAAAATTGTTGATGCTTTCCATAGCAATGGGGTTGCGGTTGAAGAATTGTACGCATGTGGCGGATTGCCGCAAAAGAATCATCTTTTGATGCAAATTTATGCAGATGTAACGAACCGTGAAATCAAAATCGCGGATTCCAAACAAACGCCAGCGCTTGGCGCAGCGATGTTCGGTGCAGTTGCTGCAGGTGCGGACAAAGGCGGTTATGACAGCATTGTAGATGCCGCGCAGCAAATGGCACGTGTTCGTAAAGAAACGTTCAAGCCGATTGCAGAGAATGTAGCTGTATACGAGAAGCTATACCAAGAGTATAGCAAGCTGCATGACTATTTTGGTCGTGGTGACAATGATGTTATGAAACGACTTCGCTCGATTCGCGAGGAAGCTCGTCATTAATGATCCGTTAATTAACGAACGTAATTTGCAATTCAATAACCCAATATCCTAGGAGGCATCAAGCCCATGAACCCTTTTTCAGAAAAAGTATTTTGGTTTGTTACTGGTAGTCAGCATTTGTACGGACCTGAAACGCTGCTTCAAGTAGATGAACACTCCCAACAAATTACAGCAGGCATTGATCGTTCCGAAGCTATTCCAAGCAAACTCGTGTTTAAGCCCGTTCTAACTACGCACGATGCGATTCGTAGACTATGTCTTGACGCGAACGCAGATGACTCTTGTGCGGGAATTATTACATGGATGCATACATTTTCACCAGCTAAAATGTGGATTGCGGGTCTTTCGGAGTACCGTAAACCGTTGCTGCACTTGCACACTCAATTTAACCGTGATATTCCCTGGGATACGATTGATATGGATTTCATGAACTTGAACCAAGCTGCCCACGGTGACCGTGAATATGGTTTCATCGGCGCACGCATGGGAATTGCTCGTAAAGTCGTTGTCGGTTACTGGGAAGATCCAGCTGTGCTTGAACGTATTGGCGGTTGGATGCGCACGGCAATGGGATTCATTGAAGGACGCAATTTAAAAGTTGCCCGTTTTGGTGATAATATGCGCCATGTTGCGGTAACGGAAGGCGATAAAGTTGAAGCGCAAATTAAATTTGGCTGGTCTATTAATGGGTTCGGTGTAGGCGATCTTGTACAACGTGTAGGAGATATCTCTGAAGCTGAAGTCGATCAACTGATGGATGAATACAACGAAGCGTATGATATTACGCCAGAAGGACGTACAGCGGGTCCAATTCGTGATGCGATTCGCGAGCAAGCTCGCATCGAGCTTGGGATGAAAGCATTCCTACAAGAGGGCGGTTTCGGCGCATTCACAACAACATTCGAAGATTTGCATGGTCTTAAGCAATTGCCAGGACTTGCTGTTCAACGTTTGATGGAGCAAGGCTACGGTTTCGGTGGCGAAGGGGATTGGAAAACTTCTGCCTTGCTGCGCGTGATGAAAATCATGGCAAATAATAAAGGGACTTCCTTTATGGAGGACTACACGTATCATATGGAATCAGGCAATGAGCTCGTACTCGGCTCTCATATGCTAGAAATTTGTCCAACAATCTCAGCGACTCGTCCGAAAATCGAAGTGCACCCACTTGGTATCGGTGGCAAAGCGGATCCAGCTCGTCTTGTTTTCGACGGTGCTTCCGGTCCAGCGCTGAATGCCTCACTTATCGATATGGGCAATCGCTTCCGCTTGCTAATTAACGAAGTTGACGCGGTTCAACCGGTTAAAGCGATGCCGAAATTGCCTGTGGCACGCGTTCTTTGGAAGCCGCAACCTTCCTTAAGTGGTTCAGCAGAAGCTTGGATTCTTGCTGGCGGCGCACATCACACGGTGTTCTCTTACAATGTGAGCACAGAGCAACTAGTGGATTGGGCTGAGCTAGCAGGGATTGAAGTCGTCATTATTAATAAAAATACATCAACCTTACAGTTCCGCAATGAGCTTCGTTGGAATGATGCGGTGTGGAAACGCTAAGTTAGCCATGTTTGTTAAGGACCTGAGGCCCACAGCCTCAGGTTTTTCTTCTCACTTCGTGGAAAGTCACATTTGTCGATATAAAAGCAATTTACGTCCATTGACATTTTTCGCGTACATGGGCTAAAGTGAAATCAGTGTGTTCGTCCAAATATTGGACTGAGGATAAGCAGTTATTTAGGAGGAGAATGAAGAGATGTCTACCAAAGCATATGAAGGAACGTACAACGGAGAACAAGCGATTTGGCTGCAAGCTGGGCGTTATGAAGCGGTAGTTTTGCCAGATGTTGGTGCAAATCTGATTGCTTTCCGTGATATAGAGAAGGAATATCGCTTCTTGCGCGAGCCAGCACTAGAAGAGATGGAAGCGTTTAAAGAACGTCCAATCGTTCATGGAATTCCTGTGTTATTCCCCCCGAATCGCTATGAAGATGGCAAATTCCCTTGGAAAGGGAACGTATTCCAATTCCCAGTCAATGAACCTAAGACAGGTAATCATTTGCACGGATTTGTACACAATATTCCATGGGCAGTTGAGAATTTCAGCAGTGATGGCAATGAAAGTCGCGTCGCATTAGCTTTGCGGGTGCGCGAAGGGCATTCCGTTCATGAATTCTTACCTTTTGACTTTACGATCCGCTTGATTTATACCTTGAATGAGCAAGGTTTGCATCAACAGATTTCCGTACATAATGAAGGCAATGTAGCGATGCCATGCTTGTTGGCGTTCCACACAACGATTAATGCACCATTTGCTGTCAATAGCCAGCCTTCTGATTATACGTTCCAAATGACAATTGGCGAGCGTTGGGCGTTGAATGAGCGTATGCTGCCAACCGGCGAATACCAAGCGCTAACTGCGGATGAAGAGAAGATGAAAGTTGGCGGTCTATCGCCATTCTTTGAGGGTATGGATAATCATTATACGAGTGTTCCGCAAAACAGTCGCAATTTCATGGCATTGACAGATTCGCGCGAAGGCATCAAACTGGTTTATGATGTAGGAACTTCCTATAAGCAATGGATGATCTGGAACAATGGCAAAACAGAAGGATTCTTCTGCCCTGAGCCGCAAATGAATTTAGTTAATGCGCCGAATGTGGATCTGCCTGCGGATCAAATCGGACTTGTCTCCTTAGAGCCAAGTGAAGTTTGGGAAGAAACGGCTCGATTATATACGATCAAAATCACGAAGTAATCGCTAACTAATTAGCAATAGGAACCACCCCCTTTGATGCATCGAGAGAATCCGATGGGATGATCGATTTGCGAGGAGGGGGTGTTTTTGACTCTAGGAGGGGTAAGGATGGGGAAGTGGGATCACTTAGATCGAGATCAGATGATCGCCAAAGTTGAGGCATTATTGTCTGAGAATGAGAGATTAAAGGCGGAAATTGCGCGTCTACGCGGAGTAAAGCCTCCAGCATCGGGTTCCATGGAGAGTATGTCAACGAAGCTAAAGGAAGCTTTGAGGGAGTAATTGCTGCTATTGGATCCGAAGAAAGGTGTCAGTTCGACAAAGCGAAACGGATTCGCTATAATGAAAACTGGCAAAAGGAGGGAACAACATGAGTGAAACGAACGTAAACGAGACTTTACCACCAAAAACGTGTTCCATCGATCGACTAGTTACAAAAGAAGCAGAAGTAAGCAAAGTGCTTGCTGGCCAAAAAACGGCTTGTCGACGTAATGGACGTTATGCGGATATTGGCGAAACCATGGATCTGCAAGGTACATCCTTTACAGTAACCAAGGTGTATCAGCAAGCTTTGGGTGAACTAACACCTGAACATGCGAAACAAGAAGGTCACGAAACCGTTGATGAGTACCGCGACAGTATTCTTGCTATGCATCCGGGTATGCCTTGGCTGCCACAGATGAAAGTATGGGTACACGAATTTCAAAAAGCCGAATAAGACAAAGAACCGTGTGGATCCTTGGATTCACACGGTTTATTCACATTACAGATAGGATGATCAACTTGTCTTGGTATATTATCATGCTCTACATTCATATTTTCAGCGTTGTTCTAAGCATCGGTCCTTATTTCGTCCTCTTTCCATTACTAGCTCTTATTCGTAGAGCACCATTCGAGTCGCTGCCAGATTACTTAGAGCCGTTTCGGATTACCGTTCGACTGACGAAACATGCAGGTCATGTGTTGGTCGCAACTGGTATTATTCTTACTTGGATTACGGCCTGGAGTTGGAAAACGTCATGGATTGTCGCGACGGTCCTGATTATGGTTGCATCGCTTTACTTCATTGCACGTGCATTCTCACCACTGTTGCGCCAACTCAAAGCTCCGCATGAAGATCGTAATATCCTCGTTAACAAGCTGCGTAAAGCTTTGATTCTGTATGTGATCATTACGCTTGCGATGATGTGGTTCATGGTGTCCAAGCCGATGATCTGGTAAAGCGCAGCGGGAATAGCGACACTGCCCTGAGGCCTATGATTTTCTCGCAAACATCACGACAAAATTATAAGACTTATAGACGCAATCCACATTTGAAAAGCCGGAGTCGCGAAGCCAGCCAAGCTGCGTATCAAGTGGAGCCATTCTGTCCAGCTTCGTACGCTCGTAGGCGGCTTGCAGCGCTTCTGGAGATAGATCTGTGGCCTCAATCTTGGCAACCCAGTCCGATCGGTATAAGCCATCAAGGAATGGCGTCTTGCCTAAGACTTGATCCGCATTAACGAAAACTCCGCCTGGCTTTAATCTGTGGAAAATACGTGTATATAGAGCTTGCTTAGCCTCATCCTCCAAATGGTGAATAGAGAGGGAGGAGATTACAGCATCATAAGGCTCTGCATCTTCAAAAGTCGAATAATCCCCAACAAGGTAGGTCACTTCCGAAGCTCCCGCATCTGCAAATCTTTCTCTGGCTATATCAAGCATCCCCGTCGACAGGTCAATCAAAGTTAACCGCGCTTGCGGGTACGAACGCAGGATATAGGAAGAGAAAAGTCCTGTTCCTGCTCCTAAATCTAGTATGCGTGGTGCTTTCTGGTCGAATTGGACCAATGAAGCAGCCGTATTGTAAAAATCATCGAAGCAAGGAATCAATTTTCTGCGTTGGCTGTCGTACTTTTGAGCAATTTCATTAAATTTCGATTCAATGTGATGGTTAGTGTTGTCGGTCATATGTCTTCAGCTCCATTTCCAATCCTTGGCTTATTTGTGCTATACGCTTAGTGTAAAGGGCAGTAGCGAAAAAATCCAAGATGTAAAAACACTGAAGTTATAGGTATAAACTATTAAAGGTTAGATATTTATTCGTTTTCGTCTCGGATTAAGCTCTCGTTCGTCTTAACAAAACATTAATGACTTCGGAGAACACCAATCCGATGGCGATTGCCCCGGATAGTAAGAAAGCTTTCGCAGCTAGCTGCACAGCGACATCGTAATGATTCTGTACGACATTGCGCATGGCGTCATAAGCTAATCCACCTGGGACTAAAGGGATAATCCCGGAGACACTGAAAACAATGACGGGTGTTTTATATATTTTCGCAAAAAATTGAGAGATAATCGTGACAACAAAGGATGCAATGAGCGTTGCTAGGATGGGATCCAGATACGCTTTTTGAAAAGAGAAATAGAGCATCCAACCAATCATTCCAACAAACCCGCATTGGACAAGGGTTCTTCGAGGTACATTGAAAATAATGCCGAAAGCGGAGGTCGCAATGAAGCTTGTAATGAGCTGTTCCAACATCTCCATACTAGAACCCCTTCCCTGGATAAAATGTCAATACAAAAGCTATTCCTGCGCCGATCGCGAATGCGGTTAAGAATGCTTCCGCGCCTTTGGACACGCCCGATACGAAATGCCCTGCCATCAAATCGCGCACGGCATTAGTGATGAGCAATCCAGGCACGAGCGGCATGACGGAGCCAATAATAATCTTATCCAGATTATAACCGAGCCCTGTTTTGACCGTTACATAGGCAATAAGTCCAATGATTAAAGAGGCGAGAAATTCAGCGAAAAATTTGATCGGAACTAAACGATGGAAAAAAGTCAGCGATATGGTACCAGCACCACCGGCAAGGAAAGCCGGGAAGAAATCGGACCACGTACCTTGAAACATGATGAGAAAACAACCGCTCGCGATCGCAGCGGCTAACGCCTGTAACCACGCGGGATATCTTCGTGTATCGGCAGACAAAGCTTCAAGCTCCTGATACGCCGCTGTTGGTGATAACTCACCTTGACTGATTCTGCGAGAAATGGCATTCACGACCGTTACTTTCCGTAAATCCGTTGACCGCGAAGAAATGCGAATGAGTCGGGTTGTCTGTTCAGGTCCATCAATCGAGAAAATGATGCCAGTAGGCGTGACAAAGCTATGAGAATTCGGAATACCAAAGGCCTCGGCCACGCGGGTCATCGTATCTTCAACCCGATAGGTTTCGCCGCCGTTTTCCAGCATGATTTTACCCGCGAGTAAACACACTTGTGCGATTTCATAATTCGTCGCTGCAGGGGGCTGCGCCATGTGATCCGTATCCTTTCTGCTTGGGAATAATTGACCTAAGTATAAATCAAATTGTTAACTTTTGAAAATGAGTGGGAGGATTGATGCGGGCGTCAATGTCCCAAGCGTTTATGATATAATGCTTGCATCAATGAAGACAACTGATTAGGGGGACTAGTCATGAGTTTGGAGACTAATTATGTGCGTCAAACGGATCGCAACTATTTCTTAACCGATTTGGATGGAACCTTGTTGAGCTCCCACGCGAAGCCATCGGACTTTACGGTAGGTGTAATTACTTCAGCGCTGGAGCAGGGGGCGGTCATTAGTTATGCGACTGCACGGAGTTATCAGAGCTCACAGGCAGTGGTTTCGAAAATACCTTGGCGGTATCCGCTAGTTTTATATAATGGGGCTATGTTGTTTGATCCATTGGAGAAACGGGTTCTCGGCGGGCGTTGGTTGGATCATGAGCGGACTAATATCATTATTCAAACGGGCAAAACGAGGGGCTTGACACCGCTGCTGTTTGCACTGGATGAGCAGGACAATGAGCGGGTGCATCATGAGAAGTTGGAACGTACGGGGGATCTTCAATTCTTAGCTAGTCGGCCGAATGACCCGAGATTTCGAGAAGTAGAAGAGCTCCGCAGTACGGAATCATTGCGAACGTTAATCCTCACGTATATTGGCCTGTTGGAGGAGCTAATTCCGTTGAAAACTGCGGTCCAGGAAGTGCTGGGATCAGAGGTTCACATTCATTTGATGAAGGATAATTACATAGAGGATCATTATTTCCTTGAATTCAGTCACCCTGAGGCGAATAAGCAGATGGGTCTGCGGTTATGGGCAGAACTTGTTGGCTGTGCGTCCGAGGATGTGACGGTTTTCGGTGATAATTTGAACGATACAGGCATGTTCGTAGAGGCAGGTCGTAAAGTTGCGGTGGCAAATGCGCATCCAGAGATTTTGCTACTGGCCGATGAGATTGTCATGAGTAATGATGAGGATGGCGTAGCTGTATATATCGCTGCTTGTATCGAGGGGACACGTGTAGAAGAGGTAGGGTAAGGCGAAGAGGAATTGGTGATCAGAGCGTATGAAAAGGGAGGGTATTCTATGGCGCAGTACGTTGCTATGTTGCGGGGAATCAATGTGAGTGGTCAGAAAATTATTAAAATGGACAGGCTTAGGCAGCTGTTTGAATCAATGAATTTCACAGATGTAAGTACCTATATTCAGAGTGGAAATGTGATTTTTGAAGCTGAGGAGCTCGATGCTGCGATCCTACGAGATCGGATCGTTCATGAGTTAAAGGAACAGCTGACGTATGACATTCCTGTCATTATTCGCACTCCAGCAGAGCTGTTAGAAGTAGTTCAGGACACGCCATATGCGGCTGTGAATGTAGATGAGAATGAGCAAAGATATGTAACTTTCTTGTCGCAAGCGCCAACAGAAGCTGCACTTGCTAAGCTAGATGCTGCGCAGAGTGAGGTTGATGAGTATCAGGTCAAGGGATTAACCGTGTATCTGCTCATTCGCAAAAACTATGGCGACTCCAAATTCAGCAACAACTTTATCGAGAAGAAGCTAGGTGTATCTGCCACCACTCGGAATTGGGAGACGGTGAATAAGTTGATTCAGTTGGCGGATAGTAGTTCCAATAAGTAAAGGGGTGTAACTAGGTAGTCACACCCCTCGTAGTTTGATTTATTTGTCCAAATCAATTTCTCCACAGAGAGGGATCAGGGTTGACCCGAAATCTCCACCGATAGCAAGTCCGACTCGGAGTGGGTTATCAATACCAATGACCGCTAACTGATGGAACTTGATCTCAAATTTGACAGTATTACCGTAAACTTTAAATTTAATCTTTGTTTCACCATTTGAGAACTCGTACTTATTCCCGTTTTGGATAAAGGATCCAGGTGAAATGAGGGCTAATGTCTGTCTATTGACCTGTATGACCACATGTTCATTCACTGGGTCTATACCATCGCTATTACTATTAAGTTTAATTTTACCTTCAATTTCGAATTTGATCTTAGGACTATCGAATTTCAGCTCCCCGTCCTCTACCTTCATTTTATCGAAGATAGCAAGAATATAATTAGTTCCATCGAATTCCCAATACAACTGAGTGTAATCCAGTTGACCTTGTGGACCGTTGAAAATCGTTACAGGTGGGTTCGTTGTACCGTTAAATTGAAATATACTAGATGGGCCACCTGCTCCGCTTGCAACACCAACTAAGCCATCATTGGAATCTAGGCGATCATAAGCGAAACCGATTACACCAGTGTTAAACAATACGATTTGCATCGTATTTACGTTATCTGTTGCGAATTCAGGGACACTATACCATGTTACAACGAATCGGTCGGGATCCTGTCTAGCGAAAACTGCTCCTCCACCGGCAAATGGACTAAGAGGTGGGAATGGATCAGGGTCAAGATCGTCCCAGAGCGGTGCGATTCTTGGCGGGCCTCCAATAAAAGCCGGAACTGATTCACTGAATGAGGTATCACCTACACCAAAGGTCAAGTTTCCGTTAGAGTTAACAAAGACACTGGTATAAACAACACCGTAAAAGGTGAAAGTAAAGCCTCCGCCAAACGGTACGGAAATGAAACTATCATCAGTAAGATTCAGTCGCTGTCCCACTGGTGGACTTACTATCAAACTCATTATCATAACCCCCTTATCCCATTCGAATTATTTTCATAGTACCTATTGCTGGTTAACGCCTAGGAGAAGTTGTTGGAGACGTGCATGAGCTTCTAAATCAAGATTGCCTTCATGAAGTAATTCTTGCATAGCACTAACCAATTCTTCGAAATAGGGTTCATAGGTAACAATTTTTTGAATCATATCTTTCATTTTCAACACCTCCTAACTCTACTACTAGTAGATGGAAATAATGGTAGATTGGTGAGGACAAATTATTAAATGTGTTTCAGCAGGGGAATTCTTAAGTTTCTCTAAACTAATAATTAGTTGGGATTTTTTGCATATGAGGTACGAGAATAGGGGAGCCTTAGGAGATCAAACAAGAGACGTTTATGTTCAATAAGAAGCAGGAGATCTATGTGTACACCATTACAAAAGTTAATGAGCACTCTAAAAACAGCGAGTGCTATTCGAGCAACGATTGCGAGGAGTAGCACTCAAGCGGTTTCCACAACGCATGCCATGCTGCTCTGGTGCCTCCTGATGGCGTGTTTAGCCACGCCATCACAAGCTCTAGCCTCCGCACCGGAGGCCAAGCACGGGGTCGCCATCCCCGTGCTGAACTACCACAGCATCGGGGTGGCCCCGGGGAACACGTACGTGCTCCACCCCGATACGTTCGCGCGCCAAATGGATTATTTGGCCACGCATCACTACACCCCGTTGACGCTGGATGAATTCGCCAGCGTCCTCTCACACAAGATGCCGTCACCAGCTCACCCCGTGCTGCTCACGTTCGATGACGGCTATGCCAATAACGCGGAGGTGGCGTTGCCGATCCTCCAGCAACACGGCTTTCCCGCGACGTTGTACGTGTCGACGGGTCTTGTCAATACGCCAGGTTACCTCACCTGGCCTCAAATACATGAACTGAGCGCAGCAGGCTGGGATATTGCGTCACACACGGTGACGCACCCGCATCTGCCCAAGCTCAGCAAAAAAGCGCAGCGCGAAGAGATACTCGCTGCGCGCGCCAAGATTGAGCAAGAGCTGGGGAAACCAGCGGATACGTTCGCTTATCCGTACGGTGAATACGACCGTACGACGTTAAAGCTTTTACGAAAGGCCAAATTTCGGTATGCCTTTACAATTTTAGAAGGCTGGGCCACGTCGGATCAACCCACGCTGGAACTGCACCGGATCGTCGTAGACAGTCAAAAAACATTCGAAGATTGGGTACAGCAATTAACCGAGGATACGTCTAAGTAAGTGAGATCTTCTTAGTTCCTTGCATTTGCGTCAATTTACCCAGCAATTCGAGTGGATTTCTGCTATTCGAGTTTACTAGTGAATTTACCCGGAATTTTGAGTATAATCGTATACAGAGATAATTCCTATTCTCACTAAAATATGTCGTTTAAGGAGTCTACAATGTCAAAAACACTTATTTTCGGACATAAAAATCCGGACACTGATTCAATCACATCCGCAATTGCGTATGCTGCACTGAAAACTAAACTAGGTCAAGAAGTAGAAGCAGTTCGTCTTGGTTCCGTTAACGGCGAAACGCAATTTGCACTTGATACTTTTAAAGTAGCCGCTCCAAGAGAAGTTCAAACTGTTGCTAACGAAGCAGCTCAGGTCATCTTGGTTGACCACGTTGAGCGCCAACAAAGCGCTAATGATATCGATCAAGTACGCGTAGTGGAAGTCATTGACCACCACCGTATTGCTAACTTCGAGACGAGCCACCCGCTTTACTACCGCGCGGAGCCAGTTGGTTGCACAGCAACGATTTTAAATAAATTGTACAAAGAAAACGGTGTTTCCATCGATGCTGACATCGCTGGTTTGATGCTTTCTGCTATCATTTCGGATTCCTTGCTATTCAAATCCCCAACCTGCACGGAGCAAGATGTTGCTGCTGCGCGTGAGCTAGCTGCAATCGCTGGTGTAGACGCTGAAGTATATGGTCTGAACATGCTGAAAGCAGGTGCGGATCTGAGCGACAAAACGGTGGCACAGTTGATTTCTTTGGACGCTAAAGAATTCCAATTAGGGAGCTACAAAGCAGAAATCGCTCAAGTCAATGCGGTTGATGTGAACGATGTGCTTTCCCAACAAGGGGAAATCGAAACGGCTCTCCAAGCGATTATCGCTGAGAAAAACCTAGACTTATTTCTGTTCGTTGTAACGGACATTTTGAACAATGACTCCGTAGGTCTTGCTCTAGGACGAAAAGCAGATGCAGTTGAGAAAGCTTACAACGTTTCTCTTGTTGATAACAAAGCTGTACTTAAAGGCGTTGTTTCCCGTAAATCACAAATCGTACCTGTGCTTACAGACATTTTTAACAACCTGTAGGATACATCCAATCGCACATTATCGAGCACCGTTCATTCAAATGGACGGTGTGTTTTGGTTATACCGATAAGTTTTGGTATGATAAGAGGATACTTTAAGAAAGAGGTGGCTAAACATGACAGAACACATTCAAGGAGTTCATTTAGATAAAGCGACATTTGCAGGAGGTTGTTTCTGGTGTATGGTGACGCCTTTCGAGTCATTGCCAGGCATTATTTCTGTTGTTTCCGGTTATATAGGCGGGCACACGACCAATCCGACGTACAAAGAGGTTTGTTCCGAGACGACGGGGCATGCGGAAGCTGTGCAAATTACTTTTGATCCCGAATTGTACCCTTACGACAAATTGCTTGATACGTACTGGCGTCAAATTGACCCAACCGATGCTGGTGGGCAATTTCATGATAGGGGATCTTCCTATCGTACAGCGATATTTGCCCATAGCGATGAACAGCTCGCTAAAGCGGAATCATCCAAACAAGCGCTGCAGGACAGCGGTAGATTTGATCGTCCAATCGTGACGGAAATCGAGCGAATTGATGCGGAAGCATTTTATCCAGGTGAAGAGTATCATCAAGATTATCATCATAAAAATCCGTCTCACTACAAAGCCTACCGCAAAGGCTCAGGACGCGATGCGTATATTTCACAATTCTGGAACACAGCGAAGGATAAAGAAGAGCGCAAGAAATCCCTTACTCCGCTGCAATACGAAGTTACGCAAAATAATGCAACAGAGCGTCCTTTCCAGAACGAGTTCCATGATTACAAAGAAGTAGGTCTTTATGTTGACATCGTTTCAGGGGAGCCTTTATTCACATCCTATGATAAATTTGATTCTGGCTGCGGCTGGCCGAGTTTCACCAAGCCATTATTCGAAGGACATGTGAAAGAAGTAACAGATACAAGTCATTTCATGATACGGACAGAGGTTCGGAGCACCGAGGCGGATTCGCATTTGGGTCATGTGTTTAATGATGGTCCAGGTCCAAATGGTCTTCGTTACTGCATCAATTCAGCTTCTTTGCGATTCATTCCACTTGCTGACATGGAGAAAGAAGGGTACGGCGCTTACCTTCAATTCTTCGATCAGAAGTAAGGTGTTGCAGGTAAGTCTCAACCATTCCCGCATACATTTAACAATGGAGCGTTGAAGCGGGAGGGAGTTGCTATGGTTGTTTCACCAAATTTGCAAGATCTAAGCTATGTTCATGTGCAAGGCGTGAAGTTCTTTGAGCTGGTTGCCGAGCCCGTTGTGCAAGAAATTCTCCCAGGTGTGTTCATGAAAGGGTGGGGATACAACGGCAGTATCCCAGGCCCGACGATACGTGTGTTTCCCGGCGATTGGGTGACAATTCGTGTACACAATCGGCTGCCGGAGGCTACAAGTGTGCATTGGCACGGGCTTGATGTGCCGAATCGCATGGACGGCGTACCAGCCGTTGAACCCTCACCCTATATCGAGCAGGGCCAATTTTTTGATTATCATTTTCAAATTGTGAATCCACCTGGTACGCATATGTATCACACCCATGTAGACACTGCTTTTCAAGAGCTAATGGGTTTAGGTGGTGGTTTTATCATTGAGGATCCTTATGAATGCACTGTCCAGCGCGATTATTTCATTATGTTGCAGGAGTTCCACTTAAAAGGCATGGAAAAAGGCGTGGTGAAGACAGGGCAATTTGAGCTGGATACCATGTCGGATGGCTTTAACTTTTTTACGATGAATGGTCGCTGCTTTCCACATACAGCTCAGTTGCCTGTCCGATTTGGTGAAGAGGTGCGTATTCGCTTTGGGAATATCGGGATGAATGCGCATCCCATCCATTTTCACGGTCATCAGTTCTGGGTTGCAGCAGCAGATGGGAACACGATCCCTCATTTCAATAGAGAGCTGCGCAACACGATACTTGTGCCAAGCGGAGTCACCTCAGATATTGAATTTTCAGCGCATAATCACGGCGTTTGGCCGCTTCATTGTCATATGCCACATCATACCTCAAACAACATGACGAAGCCGACAGGCGGCATGTTCACGGTCGTACAGTATGTGTAGGAGAGAATGGTTATAGTTATTTTATCCTCGTATGCCCCTTGACATTGACCTGTTAGAGTAGGTAATATGATTTTCATAATCACATACGAAGTTATGATCAAAGACATGATTTTCTTCACGAACTGCCCAGAGAGAGAAGTACTAGCTGAAATCTTCTCCTGTTGCCGGTTGGAAATTACCCCTTTGTAGCTGTGCCGCTGAACCCATTGCGAAGTAACGCAAGGAAGTAAATGTCACCGACTTATCCCCGATAACGGATACTAATAAGGACTTCTGTCATGGGAGTCGAATTAGGGTGGAACCACGAGCTGAACGCACTCGTCCCTTTCTGGGAGAGATGCGTTTTTTTGCGTTCACAAATATATGGAAAGGGAGGTAGGAAGGCATGGAAATTGAAGTGATTTTGCCAGATGGAACTAAAAGGAGGTACGTACAAGGCACGACGATTGAACAAGTAGCTGAATCGATTAGTATCGGGCTTAGGAAGCAAGCCATCGCGGGCCAAATGAATGGCCAATTGGTCGATTTAGAGCAACCAATTGAAGCGGATAGCCGCATTGAAATCGTCACTTTGGAAAGTGAACAGGGGTTAGAGGTTTATCGTCATAGTACAGCACATGTACTAGCTCAAGCGCTTAAACGTATCTACGGCGATCAAGCCATTAAGCTTGGTATTGGACCTGTCATTGAAGATGGTTTCTACTACGATATCGATATTGAGAAACCCTTATCAAGTGAGGATCTAAGAGCAATTGAAGATGTGATGAGTCAAATCATTCAAGAGAACATTCCAATTGTTCGACGAGTCGTCAGCAGAGAGGAAGCCTTGGACATTTTTGCACAGTTAGATGAGTCTTATAAACTTGAGCTTATCCGAGATCTGCCAGTGGACGTGTTGATTTCGATCTATGATCAAGGGGAATTCTTCGACCTATGCCGAGGCCCTCATCTTCCTTCAACTGGACGGATTAAAGCTTTTAAACTGCTTCATGTAGCAGGGGCGTATTGGCGGGGTGATGCGAAGAACCCCATGTTGCAACGGATCTATGGCACTGCATTTCTGAAGAAAGCGCAGCTCGATGACCATCTGGATAGGCTTGAAGAAGCGAAAAAACGTGACCATCGTAAGCTTGGAAAAGAGCTTGAACTCTTTATGTTCTCGGAAGAAGCGCCGGGTATGCCTTTTTATTTGCCGAAGGGGATGATTCTGCGCAACGAACTTGAGGATTTCGCTCGAGAGCTGCAGCGGATTAGAGAATATGATGAAGTGCGTACACCGTTGATGATGAATAATCGGATTTGGGAAGAATCGGGACATTGGGATCACTATAAAGATAATATGTACTTTACGCATGTAGACGAGACGAAGTTTGCATTGAAACCAATGAATTGCCCAGGTCACATGTTGATTTATAAAAATAGTTTACACTCCTACAGGGAATTACCGATTCGCCTTGCAGAATTTGGTCAGGTACATCGTCATGAGTTTTCGGGAGCGCTGAATGGGATGATGCGCGTGCGTACTTTTTGTCAGGATGATGCCCATCTTTTCGTTTTGCCAGATCAAATTGAGGATGAAATCGGGCGGGTCATTGAGCTGATCTCGCATGTCTATCACGTGTTTGGTTTCGAATATCGGATTGAGCTTTCAACAAGACCGGATGATTATATGGGTTCAAGTGAGCTCTGGGACCAAGCGGAGCAATCGTTGCAGAATGTCCTGGATAAAAGAGGGATCGCGTACCGCATTAATGAAGGGGATGGCGCTTTCTACGGGCCCAAAATTGATTTTCACATCCTAGATGCCTTAAAGCGGAGTTGGCAGTGCGGAACGATCCAGTTGGATTTCCAAATGCCTGAAAAATTCGATTTAACTTATATTGGAGATGACAGTCTCAAGCATCGGCCAGTCGTGATTCATCGGGCTGTGTATGGTTCGATTGATCGTTTTATCGGGATATTAACTGAGCATTATGCGGGAGCATTTCCGTTGTGGCTGGCACCCCTTCAAGTGAAACTGCTGCCAGTTTCAGAGCATTATGTGGATTATGCCTTCCAAGTCAAGAAATCACTCGAAGAAGCTGGCATACGTGTGGAATTGGATGCGCGGGCTGAGAAACTAGGTTATAAAATTCGCGAAGCTCAGCTAGACAAAGTCACATACATGTTCATTCTTGGTGAAAAAGAACAAAACTCCGGCAGTGTCTCCATCAGAAAACGGGGAGAAGGTGATCTTGGAATAAGATCGCTCCCGGAGATTATCGAGCAAATCGTGACAGAAATTGCGTCGAAGCACTAAGGTCGAATGAGAATGAAAAGGATGTATAGGTATTAGATTAAGTACTTATTGCAGAGTCAGAACGGTGAGTTGGTCGGATGGAGGTTGCATAAATCTTCTGGAATCTATGCAAAAAGATGGATTATATGTAGTTAAATTCTTTGAATTTGCGATCAAATACAGAATAAATGGAAAATCTACAGCTAAATTTAACGATTCTAGTCGATTTGAATAAAATAGGAAGTTTTAACATCATATTTTAAAGTTAAATCGAAATATCGGGGGAATTTTGCATAAATAGATGTACATTTTACAGGTAATAGAAATTTTGAGGGGCGAGAGCCCCTCTTCGAACAACGGGATTAGTTTTCGTACCACGGATTCAAATGGATCAGAACCTCATCTACGTCACTATGCTGATCCATGATGGATTTCTTGATGGCACGCGAGATGTCATGGCCTTGTTGAATGGTAAGCTCGCCTGGTACTGAAATGCGCGCATCTACCAGAATATAATGACCGTGCTCTCTCGCACGTACGCGATCAATACGTTTCACGCCTGGAACCGCTTCGATCAACGCAGTGTATTGCGAAAGCATGTGTTGATCGACGGTTTTTTCCATGAGGATATCGAAGGATTCTTTGGCCATTTCGATGCCTAACCTCAAAACTAAGAGGGAGACAATGACCCCGGCCGCTGCATCGCCATAGGCTAACCAATGAATGTCATAAGCTTTACCGACGAATGCCAAACCAATACCCACAACAGCCGCAAGTGAGGCATACACATCAGCTAAATGATCGTGAGCCGTCGCGATTAAGCTTTTGCTGTTCGTACTGCGCCCGATCCGCACGGTGTATACATAAAGTAGATATTTCCATACGACCGATACAGCTGAAGCGATCAAAGCGATTAAACTTGGCGCACTCGGCTCATGAAATAATGCAGCAACGGCATGATACCCGATATAAAGTGCGGCTGTTACAAGGATGAAAGCAACAAAGCCCGAGCCAAGTACTTCCGCTTTACCATGGCCATAGGGATGATCTTCATCTGCGGGGAGCTTGGAAATCCGCATGGCACTTAGTGCGGCAATAGTTGCAATAATGTCGCCTGCGTTATGGACACCGTCTGCCAAAAGTACTTCACTGTGAAAAATGAGACCAATGATAATTTTGATAATCGTTAATAAAATGTTACTGATGAGGGAGAGCCATATGGCCCAAACGGATGACTTGTTGTTGACGTGCATGAATGATGACCTCCTGCAGAAGTGTTTCCCGAAGGAAAAAAAATCCCTCGACCTAAGGTCGGGGGATTGGGCTGAATTTTTTATATAAATCTACTAAGCTATCAAAATTAGTCATATTCAACACTTCACTTTTCACAAATATCTTTGTATAATACCACACATAATGAGAAATCACAAACCTCCAAATGACTTGGAAAGGAAGTCGAGTGGCATGCGCGTACATGAATTTAAGGTTACAAAAGATCTAGAGCGAAGCGATTTATCTGGCATTTCTGTGAAATCATCTCATTTTATTTCAGATATCACGCTCGACTTTCAGTTTGATGAGAAGCACCATAAGGTTGATGTAAAAAGTGTATTAGGCATGCTGCTAGTCCCCATCAAGGCAGGCACAACACTGCGATTGCTCACGAGAGGGAAAGATGAGGAAGAGGCGATGCATTTTATTTTTGATTTATTTCGGATCTTTTGTTAACTGCTTGTTCGTATGCGCTTTCAGAAGCACAAAATGGGACTGTTTTGCGACAAGATTGGATAGAGCGATGTCACGATAAAAGCGGTAGAATAGCAGATATAATCAGTGTGGAAACACGCTAGTAAAGGCTGTTGGAGGTCATTTATCGATGAGTAGTTATCGCGTGGTTGTTGTAGGATGTGGCGGTATGGCCAATGTATGGGTTGAAAATATGAAACAAAGACACGATTGCGAAATCGTTGCGCTTGTTGATATTAAAGCGGAGTTCGCGCAAGCGATGGCTGAGCGTCATGGGCTGGCTTGTGGTGTGTATACGGATGTTGAAACAGCGATTCGTGACAATGAGGCCAATCTGGTACTGGATATTACGATACCTGCGAGTCATTTCCAAGTTGCAACAACAGCGCTTCGCCATGGTTGCGATGTACTCGGTGAGAAGCCGATGGCAGCTACGATGGACGAGGCTAGGGAGCTTATTCAAAGGGCAGATGAAACTGGGAAATCGCTAGCTGTTATGCAAAATCGTCGGTATGACGCGAATATTCGCGCATTCCGCGAGTTGGTCCAATCCGGTACGATTGGTCGTGTAGGATATGTTGGTGCGGACTTCTTTCTGGGGCCGCATTTTGGGGGCTTTCGCGATGCGATGGAAAGTCCGCTCATTCTAGATATGGCGATCCATACGTTCGATCAGGCTCGTTTTATTACTGGGGCAGACCCCGTTTCGGTGTACTGCCAGGAATGGAACCCGCCCGGCTCCTGGTACGCCGGGAATGCCTCCGCGATCTGCATCTACGAGATGTCAGACGGCTCTGTGTTCTGCTACCGCGGCTCCTGGTGCGCGGAAGGTGCGCCGACCTCCTGGGAGGCGGCTTGGCGCGTGACGGGCGAGCAGGGCACCGCTCTGTGGGACGGAGCGGGTGCTCCGTACGCGGAGGTCGTAGCTGCCGGCACTGATGGCGACGGCAAGTTCCTTCGGGAGTTCACGCGCGTGGACGCGAACGTGAACTGGTCTGGTCGCAGCGGCCATGCCGGTTGCTTGGACGAGATGTTCGCGGCGCTGGCCGAAGGCCGCCGCGCGGAGACCGACTGCCGCGACAATATCAAGAGTATGGCGATGGTTTTGGGCGCACTGGACAGCGCGAAGCTGGGACAGAAGGTCGACCTGCGCTCGTATTGGAGCTAAGCTGCGTACATACATGATAAAAAAGCCAACAATTCACACTACGTGTGGGATTGTTGGCTTTTATGTGTGCAGCAGGTTAGTTAAAGTAAAAGGAATATCAGGTTGGAGTAGCAGGCCAGTCAAAGTAGCTAACAGGTCAGATACTCCCGCCCGCTCAGCAGCTATTTCAAGTACAGCCGACCCAACTAAATGGAAAAAATACAGCTAATTTCGCTCCATCCAGCTGAAAAAACACTTTAGATGGATTTCCTACAGGTAATTATGCCAATTTCGATGTTTTCGAAGGTATCGAGGCGAATTAGCTACATGAAATCCAGTTATTTGTTATTATCGCAAGATATGCTTGAAATTAGCTGTATGAAATCCAGTTATTCGCTAACGCTAGGCTCGACTATCACCGAATTCCCGATTAATGAATATCCTTCTTCTTAAACCTGCCACCTTTAACATCATGGATATTCCCGATGGCTAGGAAAGCCTTGGGATCCAAGTCGTCGACAATGGATTTGAGCTTCGCTTCTTCAAGTCGAGTAATGACGCTGAAGATGACCTTTTTATCATCCCCCGTAAAAGCGCCTTCGCCTTTGAGGTACGTGACGCCACGTCCTAGCCGATTCGTAATCGAATCGCCAATTTTCACATACTCATCGCTGATAATCCAAACCGATTTGGATTGATCAAGACCTTCAATCGTGATATCAATCATTTTATAAGCAATAAAATAGGCAATCAGAGAATACATCGCATGATCCCAACCGAAGACAAAGCCTGCGCTGGCAAGAATGAACAAATTGAAGAACATGACAATTTCGCCTACCGAGAAGGCGCTCTTTTTACTAAATAAAATAGCTACAATTTCGGTGCCGTCTAGCGATCCTCCTGATCGAATAACGAGCCCAACGCCAATCCCAAGGATAATCCCGCCGAATACAGCAGCTAACAAGGGATCCAAGGTGATGGCTTTAACAGGGTGAAGTAAAGATGTGCCAATCGACATGACAATAACCGAGAAGGTTGTTGATATTGCAAAGGTTTTGCCAATTTGCTTATATCCGAGTAAGACGAAAGGTAGGTTAAGCAGAACTAGAAATATACCGAGTGGGATGCCAGATAAATGTGATGCAATGATGGAAATCCCTACAATACCACCATCAATAATATGGTTTGGAACTAAGAAAGTTTCTAAACCAATGGATACGAGCGCGGCACCAATGATCATAAAAAGGATTCTGCGTGCAAATTTCAATCGTGTCAATTTTTGATGTTGTGCATGTGCATGTGCTTGAGCCTGAGCTTGTGAATTAGCCATGAAAGTTTCCTCTTTTCCTCAATCATTCAATTTCGTTACTTATGAGTAAGAAGGAATGAGGCCCGTATAACGTGAGGTGAATTTGAGGAAAGCAAGTAGAATAACTTTCAGCTTTTTCCAGATGATTTGTGTCAAAAAAACGATGAATACAACAAATACAGTTATTTCATAATGCTTGTGAAACTGGTCATGCAGGTGAATTTTATTTTCGTAAACATGAATGAATTCCTTAGTAGGCGGTTGCTGTTGACTAGTCAAGACCTGAGTGGTATTGGCTGAAATGAGAACATCGGTATCGGCTGCTGCATGATAGGATATTGGGGGTGTTAATGGGAAGACGAAAAGTCCGAGAATCAGCCAGACCATGATTGTCCAACAGCATCTGCGTGTTAAAGGGTTCACGGGCCATCCCCTCCAGACAATATGAATCCAAATTTGCTTGAATTGTAGCACTTCATTTCCAAGTAGTCAAACTCCAGAGTGTGATAAAGCAGTTGTCACGATTTCCTTATGTGAATTTGGACCATTTATGCCAATTGTGCATACAATAGTAGGATGAATCCAAGCAGGAGAGGTGTAATTGTGAGCAATGTGATTGGCATTCTCCTTGATCGTAAAACCTATCTCGGCATCCAACGGAAACAAACGGGCTATGAGCATATCGATTACTATAATCAAGCTGCAATTGAGCTTGGGATGATCCCATTTTACATGTGCTTAAAACATATAAATAGAAAATCAGCGCTTGGCTTGAGTTTTGAGAATAAGAATTACACGTTGAAACGGTTGCCAATTCCCAAGGTCATTCATAATCGAGCAATGACTCTTTCCCCAGCTTCACAACAGAAATTAAAAGCTATTGCGAAGATAAGCCAAGTTTTTAATGGTCAAAATAGACATGATAAGCTTCAAATTCATCGCTTGTTACGTGCGAGTGCGAATAGCTCTGCATTTCTTCCTCATGCCATGAAGTATTCACGTGAAAATCTAATTAATGCGATGAACCGAGAGGACTCCTTTTTTGTGAAGCCTACCAATGGCTCTGTGGGGAAAGGGGTACTTAAAGTTGCAGCGATGCCAGATCGGGTATGGCAAGTCTGGTGGAGTAATCAATTACCGAGGCAGCTAGCCGAACAGCAAACGATTGATTTCATAAATGGGAAAGTCAATGGCCAATCCTATTTGATTCAGAGAGCAATCGCACTATCCAAGTATGAAGGACGTCCTTATGACTTAAGAGTATCGGTACAACGTGGTGCTAAAGGAGAATGGGGAGTTACGGGGATCGCTGGAAAGGTCGCCGCAGATGGACGTCATGTCACGAATTTGGCTAAGGGCGGTGAAGCTGTGCGCTGTGAGAAGTTGTTCCTTAGCAACGGATTTGATCCTATAGTCAAAAGAAAACAGGTTGAAGATGCAGCGCTTCAAATCGCAGAGAGCTTAAGTCAGCAAATTCCATCAATCTCGGATGTTGGAATGGATATTGGGATTGATCATCAAGGTGCGATATGGTTAATCGAAGTGAATGGCCGAGATCAGCGATATCAATATAAGCATTTGAATTTGAATAAGACTTTTTATCGTACTTATGAAACACCGATGCTTTATGCCAAATATTTACTGAGCAAATGAGTTCAATTAGACGCAAATCATATAGTAAACCTGTGTGGAAAAGGTGGAGTGGGGATGTGAGTGAGCGTGTTCTCATCATTAAAATGAATTTATTGCCATGGTATAACGAGCTTGACGATCGTTTGGAGGTTTATCATCCAACCTTTCCCGAAGCGGTTCGTCAACGAATCTCGACGTTTGGCGAGTTTCGAATCATCTCGATTAATCGTCTTCAGACGCGGATACGACGAATTCCGGAAAAAGCTTAATGCCATTTGTGCGTAGAAATGAGGTAAATGTGGCATAATTAGTATAGAAGCAATACCCGTAGAGGCAGGGAAATACCTGCTTCTTTTTGTGTACAGAAAATGAATTTGGCTTTAGTGTTGCTTCATACCCCTATAAACAAGTAAAATAGAAGTGAAGCATTATTCGTTCGATGTAGGCTTTTACCCACAAGCAAATACAGGGTGTACAGGAAAAGGGGACATTTAAAAGTGAACGTTCATTTAAATTTTACAAACAAGGGCAAAGTGGTAATTGAAAATTTCAATAATGAGGAGCTCATTGAAATTTTTAGTCGTTATATTAACACGTTAACGAAGAAGTACGCAGTTGATATTACGGTGCCTGCTGAAGCAAATCAGAATATCGTCCAAGATGGTTCATTTAAGGTTGTTCTTTCGAATGTACAATGTGATGTTGAGACTTTTTTCAAAGAGCTTGGGCGAGATATTAAAGTGCCTCTGAAGAAGCGCGCAGATGGTAAGCTTGAGAACGTGTTTAAAATTCAAGTGATTGATTAAGTTACGGGGGCTTGTATGCTTAGTTTAGACGAGAAGTTAGCAATAGCAGCATCCTTCCCGGAACTTGCGCGTAAGGATGTTTCACTGGGACGAATTAATTTTCATTATCTAGAAAGTGACTATGAGAAGACAACTGTTCTTTATCATCTTCACCCGAATGGAAATGGATTCGTGTATGCCGAATACATCCCAGGTTGTACGGTGGATGCCAAAGGTTTAATTAATATTCGGGATTATAGTGAAGACGAGCTTCGTGAAATCATTGCGAAGTCGATTCAGTCTTTAACTCGCAGCGGTAGTCCTAAGATTTCGAAGGTCGAGGAAGTCCAAAACCCTCAAGAAGAGATTTGGGTGGATGAAGATGGCAACACGTTGAGTGTAACTTTCGTGGAAGATTTATGGTATATCTACGCAGGAGAAAACCTCGATTGTGCCTTTGAGACGTATGAAGAAGTACAAGAGTATTTGGAAGAAGAAGGTTTCGATAAGAAGTAACTTTAGTAGAGTGATATGTTGAATCAGATGGATCAGCCCTCCTTGGAGGGCTTTTTTGTGTAATTTAGCATGTATAAAATTCAAAGATCAGGCTCCTCTTTCTGAGTGAGTCCACCGGCCACGCACCCTAGCGCACAAAAGTTGTGCGCAAGGCCGAAGAAAGGGCCGGCCACAACGCTAGCGCACAAAAATTGTGCGCAAGGCCGAAGAAAGAGCCGGCCGCCGCACGCTAGCGCACAAAAGTTGTGCGCAAAGCCGAAGAAAGGGCCGGCCACCGCACGCTAGCGCACAAAAATTGTGCGCAAGGCCGAAGAAAGGGCCGGCCACCGCACGCTAGCGCACAAAAATTGTGCGCAAGGCCGAAGAAAAGTCCAGCCGCCGCACGCTAGCGCACAAAAATTGTGCGCAAGGCTGAAGAAAGGGCCGGCCACGCACGCTAGCGCACAAAAATTGTGCGCAAGGCCGAAGAAAAGGCCGGCCTCGCACGCTAGCGCACAAAAATTGTGCGCAAGGCCGAAGAAAGGGCCGGGCACCGCACGCTAGCGCACAAAAGTTGTGCGCAAGGCCGAAGAAAAGGCCGGCCACGCACGCTAGCGCACAAAAGTTGTGCGCAAGGCCGAAGAAAAGGCCGGCCTCGCACGCTAGCGCACAAAAATTGTGCGGAAGGCCGAAGAAAGGGCCGGCCACGCACACTAGCGCACAAAAATTGTGCGCAAGGCTGAAGAAAGGGCCGGCCACGCACGCTAGCGCACAAAAATTGTGCGCAAGACCGAAGAAAGGGCCGGCCACCGCACGCTAGCGCACAAAAGTTGTGCGCAAGGCCGAAGAAAGGGCCAGCCGCCGCACGCTAGCGCACAAAAGTTGTGCGCAAGACCGAAGAAAGCGCCGACCGCCGCACGCTAGCGCACAAAAGTTGTGCGCAAGACCGAAGAAAGCGCCGACCGCCGCACGCTAGCGCACAAAAATTGTGCGCAAAGCTGAAGAAAGGGCCGGCCGCCGCACGCTAGCGCACAAAAATTGTGCGCAAGGCCGAAGAAAGGGCCGGCCACGCACGCTAGCGCACAAAAGTTGCGCGCAAGGTCAGCTTGCATCGGTACGTTCAAGCAGCTATTTTATGTTATAATAGATGGAAAATCGTTCAAGTATTACGAATGTCAAAGGGGAAACATAACGTCATGAAATTTAGACCATGCATCGATTTACATAACGGAAAAGTGAAACAAATCGTCGGTGAAACCTTAGGTGACGAGGGGAAAGCTGTTGTTGAGAATTTCGTGTCTTCGTATGACTCCGCTTATTACGCGGATATGTTCAAAAGAGATCGTTTAACCGGCGGGCACGTTATCATGCTAGGCGATGGGAACAAGGAAGAGGCTATAAAAGCACTTGCGGCATATCCTGGAGGACTGCAAATTGGCGGCGGCATACATGCGGAGAACGCTAGCTTTTACCTGGAGCAAGGGGCATCACACGTCATTGTAACGTCATATATCTTCCGCGATGGTCAGCTGAATATGGATAATCTTACGCGGATCGTAGAAGCGATTGGTAAAGAGAAATTAGTTATTGATCTTAGCTGCAAAGAAAAAGATGGCAAGTGGTATGTAGCAACGAATCAATGGAAACAGTTAAGTGATGTGGAATTAAATCAAGAGTCGATACGGTTCTTTGAACAGTATTGCGATGAATTTCTAATACATGCGGTTGATGTAGAAGGGAAACAGAGTGGTATTCAACAAAGTCTCGTAAGTTCATTAGCTGCGTGGGTCACAATTCCAACTACCTATGCAGGCGGTGCTAGATCATTTGAGGATTTGGCGTTATTTCGACAGCTTTCCCAAGGGAAGTTAGACATTACGGTCGGCAGTGCCCTTGATATTTTCGGTGGAAAGCTCTCGTATGATGAAGTTGTGGAGCAGTTAAGCAACCCCGTGTAGCGTTAGTTTTTCGCAAAAAGGATGTGTGCGATGGCACTTTGGCACAAGCTGTATGTGTGGGGAATTGTCATTATTCTCCTGTTAATTATGATTGGAGAACTGGTCTGGCTGCCAGATCCGTTACGATGGGGGACTCGCTTTTATTGGATAGATGTTATTGATGGGCTGATTTACGCGATTGCCATTGTTCCTTTGATCTGGATGGCAGCTGCACTCCTGCATCTTGCGCAGCCGCAAACACGGAGGATGAAGGTATTTCGTGCCCTAATTGCTTTCGTATGTTTACTTAGTGCTATTCTCGTCGTTTCCATACCCAAAAAGCTGGAGTTCTCTGCTTCCGCTATGATTCTTAGTCTGTTGCTTGTCGCAACGGATATCGTCCTGCACGAAAAAGAGAAACGCAGGGTGCCACGCCAAAGTATAATCGTGTTTGGTGTGACACTGGCTCTCTTGCTTGTGATGCTTTGGCCAACACAATATTTGGTGACATATCCAGGAATCACCCTCAATATGAACCGGTATGCACAAGCCGAAGGCGGCTCCAAGCATGGTGATATTTCGGGTGTTCTTATTTTCGAACGTCCGGCGTTTCCTATGGACTGGGTGTATGCGAAGCTTTTTAAAGATTATACGTTTGAGAAGATTGAAACGCTAGGGATGTCGCTCGGCGAATATAATCAGGAAGTTCGTACGATGAAGGAAGATGCAAACGCCGCGGGTAGTGCGATCGCTTTTCATAAAGTAGGGTTAGGCAAAGGCATCCTCTCAGAAGGTGTTCGGATTACGGCCGTTTTGCAAAATACGAAAGCCGCTGAGGTGCTGCAGCCAAGCGATGTCATCATCGCACTGAATGGAAAGCCGATTACGATGACTCTGGAGTTAAGCGAGCAGATGAAGGCGATTAAACCAGGTGATTCGATTAAACTGACAGTGGTCCGTAATAAAGCGAAGGTCGAATTGACGGTAGCTACGCGTGCAAGTACTGACGATCCAGCTCGTGCCTCCATCGGAATCATGATTGCCAATGAGCTCCAATACGATATCCCTGATCTAGTGACATATCATAACTATTTATTGCACGAAGGTGGACCTTCCCATGGAGCGATGTTGGCATTAACACTAATTGACCAGCTTACACCATGCGGTGTGACATATGGTCATCACGTTGCAGGGACAGGAACGATTGAACCGGATGGCTCCGTCGGCCCTGTCGGCGGGCTCGTTCAGAAAGCCTACACCGTGAGCCGTACGAATGCGGACGTGTTTTTCGTTCCTGTGGCGAATGAAGCAGATGCGCGAAAAGGTGCCGGTGAGCTACTTATCGTACCGGTGCGAACATTAGATGATATATTAGATTGGTTAAAAGCTAATCCCAAAGCGGGCGCACCCGCTTGTTCATCCTAATTCGTTCGAATCAGTCTCGAGCCGCTTCATAAAGCTTGCTGGCTACCAGCCGGGGCTCATATTGTGGAGTCGTCATATGATCGCCATGCAGTTGAATGAATCGGAAAAGGCCGAGCCTGCTTGACATGTGAGGATGCCAACCATAGTTGGGGTCGCCAAACGGGATCACATTATCTTCCATGAGATGTACGTAACTTTTGGGAATCGGAAGGCTGTAAAATTTCTTGAGATCCAACTTTTCGAATAAAGGACCTATAGGTTCGGGTAAAGCCGTTTTGTACATCTGTTTGGCTTGGTTGAGACTTGCCAGATTGGTGAATGCTTCTCTGAAAAAGTCAAAAGGAAGCGTAATGGTATTGTTTTTGGAGCTTGCACCCAGCTGCTTGAATTGTTCTACGACTTGTGGCGGCAACTCGTCAGCAAGCGTTTCGCCATCTTTGAGGACAAAAGCATTGAGAAAAACAAGTCGCTTCAAGCGATCGGGTACTAACTCCGCTACTTTTTGGATCACGGATCCTCCAAAACTATGGCCAACAAGGACGACGTTATGAAGTTTATGTGAAATGATGAAATCCGCAACTGATTTGCTTATCATCGCATGGGTCACATTTTTATTCGGGTCAGCGCCATGTCCTGGAAACTCGGGGACGTAGACGGTATGACCTTTTTTGCTTAACTCAGAAGCAATGCCGGCCCAGAAGCTGGTATCCGCCCATGAACCATGGACAAGGACGAACGTAAGTGGCTGCTCTTTGGCACGATAAGAGGAATCATCCTCTTGGATCCAAGGGGTTGGCATATAGGGCCAGTTCGTAGGCATGGGATTGGATGGATAAGGTGATGGCCATGAAGGGCCTGGATTCTGATAATTCTCGTTAAAATAAGTCATTGTGTTCTTCCTCTCGCGTAGTGATATATTACTATATGCCCAGATGACATTTGTGCGATTGGAAATTGAATTGGAAGGGAATTGGATCACAGAATGACGCATAAGGAGCAAGAAATGTATCGATTTAGTGAAGCGCCTATATGGGAGCTGCAACGTGCCTATTACGAGGAACAGGGTATTACGGCTTGGCAGAGCGGAGAAGTGCCGCAGTACATAACAAGTAATCGGGTAATGGCTATTTCTTATGCGGAAATGTTATTTGGTTTCTTGCAGGATCGAGCAAGAATCGGGCAGCTGACAGAACGTGTGATTATCCTTGAGATAGGAGCGGGCTCTGGTCAGTTCGCTTTTTATGTATTACAGGAATTAACGAAGCTTACACAAATGGCTAGACTACCACTGCCTCCGTTTCGATATGTGATGAGCGATTTGGCAGAGAAGAACGTTGCATTCTGGCGGCAACATGCTTGCTTAACGCCATTCGTGGAGCAAGGTGTGTTGGACTTTGCGAAATTCGATGCGGTGCAGGATAAAGAAATATACTTACAGCATGCCGGTGAACGCATTGGATCGGGTGATCTGGCGCAGCCGTTAGTTATTTTGGCGAATTACTTTTTTGACAGTCTGCCACAGGAATTAATCTATGTCGAAGATGGGCACATGTACGATTGTCGGATTTCATTGCAATTTCCGGAAGGTGCACATGAACTTAGCGTTTCCCAGCAGTTGAAAGAGGTTGTAGCGAGCTATCATTACCATCGAGAACATAGGTATGATGACGATTCGTACCCTTATCGAGAGTTGTTAGATGTGTATCGAGGGCATATTTCAGATTCACACATTCTTATACCTGAAGTAAGTTTGGCCTGTTTAAAGCGGTTGAAAGCATTATCTCAGGAAGGTTTCCTGTTGCTCACGGCTGATAAAGGCGATCATCGCTTAGAAAGCTGGGAATATAACGAACCTCCGAAGCTCATACATCACGGCAGCATTTCATTAACGGCGAATTATCATGCGATTAGCTATGTATGCGAAGCGCAGGGGGCAAAAGCGCTATTCACGAAGCATCCTTATACCTACTTAAACATCGGATGTATGCTCAATCTTTCTGAACCTAACCAGTATGGTCTAACAAGATTAGCGTATGATAGGTTTGTGGAGCGATTCGGTCCTGACGATTTTTTCAATCTAAAGGAAGTCTTCGACACGCAGTTGGAGCAGAAGACGATGCCTCAGTTGTTAGCCTTGTGGCGCTTGAGCGGCTACGATACGCAGTTTCTGCTGCCCTGTACGAAACGTCTAATTGAACTGATTCCAGATAGTAAGGACCATGAATGGATTGCGCTTCAGCAAGGAATTCATCACATGTGGGCACATTATTATCCAATGGATGGTAACTCGGATGTTGCCCTAGCTTGTGGAATTCTCTTATATCAAATGGACATGTATCAAGACGCAATCCCTTACTTTGAACGAACTCAGCCGAGGCTTGAGAATGATGCGACTGTTCTCTATGAAATGGCGGTGTGCTACTATGAGTTGGGACAGGATGATGCGGCTAAGCGATATGTAGATCGCACGCTTTCGCAATCCCCAGAACATGAGGAAGCGATTGCCTTACAGGCGCTATTAATTTCATTGCTTTAACAAAATGACGTAAGCTGCAACAATCTCAGTGCTCCTGACGTTAGGAAAGTATCCATAACCAATAAGGTACTAAATACCAACCGAAAATGAGAGGAGCACTAGTATGAAAAAAATAGCAGCATTCAGTTTAACCCTTCTTTTGGGCAGTAGTTTGACATTTGGTTCCGCATACGCATTCTCAGACTTAGAAGAGGGACAAGCAACAGCCGTTCTAGCACTAAAAGATCGAGGTATTGTGAGTGGTTTTGATAATGAGCATTTTGTGCCGAAGGGTAAAATCAGCTATGCACAAAGTGTTCAAATGATCGTCAAAGGTCTGAATCTTAACTTGGATAATTTGCGATTTATTAAGCAACCCTTAGCATCTGATAGCTATTCGAATATCCCGAATGATGCTTGGTATGCAGATGCGTTCATTATTGCGCATTACCACAACCTGGACATCCCGAAGGATGTGAATCCGAATGCAACGATTACTCGCGAACAATTCGGGAATCTATTGGTTAAAGCGCTTGAAACCAAGGGTCAATTTCCATTAGTGAAAATGTATATCCAAATCAAAGATGAAGATCAGCTTACCGTGGATTATCAAGGTACGATTCAAAGGTTATTGCTATATAAAATTACCGCTCTGGATGGGAATGGCAACTTCAATCCCAAAAGTGAGCTAACAAGAGGAGAAGCCGCGACTTGGCTGTACAATGCCATTCGTGTGCTAGAGGCGCATGTGCAGAAACCACCACAAGTAGAAGAAGTCACAGTATCGATTGAAAAAGTGAACGATGATGTGAACAAAGTGACACTTTCCAGAGGTATCAAGCCGAATCCTGGCTATGGTATTAGCATTGATAGCATCCAGTTTGAATCGGGTGGTCAAGCGATTGTGAAGTATTCGTTGACAGAGCCGCAACCTGACATGATGTACGCACAAGTCATGACAGAAGCAAAGGCAGAAACCTATGTGTCTTCGAAGTATGAAGTGAAGGCTGAACTAAGCGGACTAAAATAAGAGGTTCAAATGCTGCCATCTTTCAATGATGGCAGCATTTTTTTGTGCTTTTAACCCCCTGTATTCGAACTGTGCAAGCTCGTACTCTCTCACATAGGATATAGCATCCTCTAATAGACGGGTGGTGAGAGATATGAAAACAATCAACTATTACACATTAGCGCTAGGTTTATTAGGTGCGGCCAAACTGATTTTGGATGCATTTGGCATGGATATTATTACAGATGAAACAGCGAATGCCATTGCTAATGGTGTTGCTGCGCTTCTTTCTGTCATTGGGGTCTACACGAATCATCAGAAAGAGGAATAATTCTGCACAAAGCTAAGCACATTGACACCGATATTTGCCTAGTTGAATATCGTATTGGACAGAAGTGATTTCCATAACGGAGGCGTCAAACTTGGGATACTATGTTCAAGTGGAAAATGGTGTGAAATTATTTATCGAAGATGTAAATCCAAAAGGGACGAAGACCATCCTGTTTATTCATGGGTGGCCTTTGTCGCATACACAATTCGAGTATCAGTTTAATGTGCTTCCAGGTTTGGGGTATCGCTGTATTGGTATGGATTGGCGTGGATTCGGACAATCGGATAAACCGATGGACGGCTATACGTACGATCGTCTCGCAGATGACTTGCATGCCGTGATTCAGGCGTTAAAGCTGGAAGGGATTACACTTGCAGGACATTCAACAGGCGGAGCTATCGCGATCCGTTATATGGCCAGACATCACGGCCAAGGTGTAGCGAAGCTTGTGCTGATTGACGCCGCTGCCCCAACCGGCTTAACGAACGAAGCGGCAGCGAAATTTTTGCAAGCGAACGCCAACGATCGCGCTAATATGCTGCAAAATGTAACGGATACATTCTTCTTTCAGTATATCACGGAGCGATTCTCAGATTGGTTCTTTCAAATGGGCTTACAAGCAGCCAGCTGGTCAACCGCGGCAGTCATTCGATTGTTGAGAGATGAGAATGTGGCAGGAGATCTAGGTCGAATTGAAGTATCTACTTTGATTGTTCACGGGATTCATGACAAAGTAATTCCTTACCAACAAGCGGTCGAGATAAATAAACGAATTCCAAATTCGCAGCTTATCCCGTTTCATTACAGCGGGCATGGTGGATTCTGGGAGGAAAGAGATCGCTTTAATTACGTACTTACACAATTTATTGGTTGATGCTGAGTGTGATCAGCAATGGCAAATGAGATATAGCTTCCCTAATGGGGGGGCTTATTTTTCATGTTAAGCACTGATGTGAAATATCTTTATAGTCTATTAAAAGACTTGTCTCTTATGTGGAAGTTCATTATGATGAAAGTGAAGAGATACTGGATCAAGCGGATCACAGATTAACGTACAAATTCATTTATTCTGTATTGGAGGTTGTTCCATTTATGAATCAGTCTACATTTCGAATCGGTATCATTGGCATTGATTCCTCGCATGCACCTACATTTACACATTTGTTAAATGATAAGGATCATCCTTTTCATGTTGCTGGCGGTAAGGTCACCATTGCTTATCCTGGTGGTTCTCCTGATTTTGAGATGAGTTATTCCCGGATTGAAAAGTTTACTGCTCAGCTTCGCGAAGGAGGAGTTGAAATTGTCGACTCACCAGAAGAAGTAGCAGCGAATTGCGATGGCATTCTGATGACATCCGTGGATGGCCGAATTCATTTGGAGCAGTTCCGCCGTGTAGCGTCCTATCGTCGGCCTATTTTTATCGATAAACCTATGACCGTATCTTCTGCCGAAGCTAGTGAAATTTTCGCTATCGCGCAAGAAAATAATATTCCTATCATGAGTTGCTCCTCGTTAAGATACGCAGAGGAGTTGACGATAGCCTTAGAAGAATCAGATACTACTAGTAACATTATTGGGATGGACTGCTACGGTCCTCTGGCGTTACAACCGACACAGCCTGGGCTGTTTTGGTATGGTGTGCATACGGTTGAAATGCTTTTTAGAGCGCTTGGCAAGGGCTGTCTTCACGTGACTGCTGCTACAACAGAAGATCATGATCTGATAACTGGCGTATGGGACAATGGCGTTATTGGTACCATACGTGGCAATCGTAGGGGCAACGGACAATTTGGTGCACTTCTGCATCGAGAATCACATACGCAATTTGTTGATGTCAACAAACACCCGAAACCGTACTATGCGAGTCTCTTGGAGAAAATTATGACAATGTTTGGGAGTGCAACTCCAGATATCGATCAGGAAGAGACACTACAAATCATTCGTTTTATGGAAGCGGCTAATGAGAGTCGGGAAACAGGACTAACAGTGAACTTATAGTAGTAATTGTGTAGGAGTTAAGGAGAGGATTACAATGATGGAAAAAGCAGAATTAAAGGTAGCTGTTCTAGGAGCTGGGGCTATAGCTGGTCAGCATTTTGATGCGATTCGCAGTACGGATGGGTTTGTAGCTTGTGCTGTTGCGGATATTCAACTAGAGAGAGCCGAAGCTATTGCAGTGACCTACGGTATTAGAGCTTATAGTGATTATAAAGAGCTTATTCGGCAAGAACGACCGGATGTTGTGGTCATTGCGCTGCCACATTTTCTACATAGAGAGACGGCTATTTTCGCTGCTGAGCATGGTTGCCATTTGATGCTGGAGAAGCCAATGGCCCTGAACGTTGCAGAATGTGATGACATTATGGATGCCGCGAACAAAGCGGATATTCGCATCTTAATCGGACATACACAGCATTATATGGCTGAGAATATTTATGCTAAGAAGATCATTGAAAGTGGCGAGCTAGGTGAGATTGTCATGATTAATGATGTCCGGCATCTGAATTACTTCCAAGATGTAAGGCCGCAATGGTTTCTGGAAAAAGATAAATCAGGTGGAGGCATCCTTGCTAATTTAGGCACACATTCGATCGATAAGATTCAATGGTTGATGGACAGTTCTGTACGCAAAGTAAGCGCCGCAGTAAGTCATCATGGCAAACGAGGAAATGTTGAAGGAAGCGGCATCATCTATATGGAGCTAGCTTCGGGGCTGCCCGCGTCAATTGCCCAGTCTGGCTATCCAGGGGCTACTCGGAATGAAACAGAAATCATTGGTACATTAGGGATGTTGAAGCTGGCTACTGGAGTAAGTTTATGGATCAGTCGTGGCGGTGTGTATGAACAGGTGGACGTGCCACCAATGGATACTCCTTTCCAGTTACAGTATAAGGATCTGTTAATCGCAATTGAGGCGAAAAGTGAAACGAGTTGTCCACCCGAATATGCGCGAGGCGTCATAGCCGCGCTTGAGGCTGTATATCGATCAGCCGAAACTGGCGTGGAACAATTTCTATAGGAAGAAATGAGAAATAGCTGGAAGTTTTCCAGCTATTTTTTGTCATTTTCGACGAAGGGAAGGGAAATGAACATACATATGGAATAGTAAAAGATGTTCCTGAGAGGAGACTAACCATGATAGAATGTCCTTGGTGTCATGAACAAGTACAGTTGGTTGAGGATGTTTGTCCTGCTTGCAAGCAGGATCACGTACCATTTGAATTCAAATGGAGAAGAAAGTGATGTTGAAGCTTTAACCGAATATGAAGAGTCTGACACGCTAAGTCTGGAAGAGCGGATTTCTAACCAATACAAGTGCTGCAAATGTAAGCACACAGAGTGTCAGATCAAAGAAATAGCGATGACGGGGACAGGTTTAAGTAAAATGTTCGATATTCAGCATCAACATTTCTTAGCGGTCTCTTGCTTGCATTGTGGATACGTAGACATGTATGATCCGAATGTGTTACAAGGTAAGAAAGCGGGCTCATTAGGTACGATACTAGATGTATTATTTGGAGGATGAAATTGGATGACAGTTATTGGACTCATACGACACGGGTTAACAGATTGGAACACGGAACGACGCATACAAGGACAAACGGATGTTCCACTCAATGAACTTGGTCGCAAACAAGCTGACTTATTATCCCAACGAATGAAAGATGAGGATTGGGATATTCTCTATGCTAGCGATTTAGGGCGTGCTCGTGAAACAGCAGCATACATTGGCAATGTGAAGCAACTGGAAGTTTACACGGATCAGCGATTAAGAGAAATGTATTGCGGTGAGATTGAAGGGACAACACTGGAGGAACGTGTGGCAAAATGGGGAGAAGACTGGTCCAAATTGGATTTAGGGGTCGAAACCCATCAACAAATTGCGGCTCGCGGTGTGAGTTTCATCCAAGAAGTGATCGAGAGGCATCCGAATCAGAAGGTCTTAATCGTTAGTCATGGTGCCTTACTTAGTCTGACTCTAATGGATTTGATTCCACATGAAGATATTGAGGAACATTTGCATAACACTTCGGTTACGAAAATTCGTCACAATGAGAGCCGTTGGGAATGCTTACAATACAATTGTATAGCGCATTTAGATGGTTTTGAATAAGTATTCTAGTGGAATAGTACTTGACGTTGAACCTGAAGTGCGTGTTATGATCATATCGAAGAAAGTAAGGTGCTCATGACGGGGTGCCTTATTTTTATATCCTGATGTTCATGGCGGGTGGAAATGAAATGAAAAAACCAACTCTTCGTATCGGTTTGATCCGCAGCTTCTTAGTGATTATTACACCTTTGATCCTGTTTTTGTATTATGAAAACTACTACGCCATTAGAATTGTTCGAGAGGAAGTGTCGCAATCTACCAGTAATGTACTCGCGATACATATTACACAGATTGATCGCACGCTAGAGGAAATCACGCACTATTTATTGCGCCAGATTGTTTCACCTGATTTCCAATCTGCCTATCTTGATATGGCCTCATATCCAGAGACGAATGGGAAATATACGTTGGCCAAGATCAAAATTCATAACGAAATCACGGCCGGCAGCAGCGCGTTCGAAAATTTCTATTCATTCTTCGCTTATTCCGTCGACAAAGAAGATTTTATATTCTCTCGTTCCTCCTACACGGATACGAACAATCTGAGGGAGATGTTGGGCGCGTACTTGAAAAAGCGGGAGGATGGACAAACATTCGGGAACTGGATGGTACTTGAGCAAGGGGATAGAAATTATTTGGTCCGCTTGGCGCAAGCGAATAGCGGTGTCTATATCGGCGCTGTTATCTTGTTAGAGGATTTGATTAGACCTCTGCGCGGATTAGACTATGGTGAACGTTGGGAGGCGATACTACTGGATACGGCGGGACAAACGTTAACTAAATCGGTGATGTCACCGGAAACGATGACAGCGGTTAACCGTAAGCTAATTGCTAACCCGCAAGCCTTTCAAGTTTTTGAAAACCCAGTTGACCATAAGGATTACCTGCTTGTCAGTACGGCTTTTCAACAGGCACCACTTAGCCTGGCTGCGATGATCCCTGAAAAATCGTTGCTGCAGCGACTGCCTTTTTTTCAACGAGTCATCTATCTCATTCCGCTTGGTGTCATCATTATCTTTTTCTTCTACTCTCATTATTTGCGTAAAATGCTGTTCGGTCCCATGAATTCCTTGATTATGGGGATGCGGCGTGTCGTGAAAGGGGATCTGGAAATCGGCGTAAAGGAAGCAGAGACAGAAGAGCTGAATTTTCTGATTACAACTTTTAATCACATGATTTCTCAGATTAGCCACTTGAAAATTAACGTTTACGAAGAGATGCTGAAAGCGCAGCAATCGGAATTTAAGCATTTACAAGCACAGATTAATCCTCATTTTTATTTAAACTCCCTGAATATTATTAATAGTCTTTCTACGCTTGGGGAGAATGATCTGATTAAGAAGATGACGGAGCATCTTGCCGATTATTTCCGATTTATTACGAGATCGCACAGGGATACGATTACGTTGGATGAAGAAGTGCGGCACATACGCAACTATTTGGAAATTCAAATGCTTCGTTTTCCAGAGAAAATTACGTATCAGATTGAGCTATCAGAGCCTCTCACTCGCATATCGATACTTCCGCTGATGATTCAGCCATTTGTGGAAAATGCAGTGATTCACGGGATGGAAGAGGGGAGTAAAACTTTTCACATCGAGATTTCTGCGGGAATCTGTCAAGAAGTTCCCAACTGTATCGAAATTCTTATTCGCGATAATGGCGTAGGTTTTAGCCCGTCGATCTTATCAACATTTAATGACAAGATGTTTGGAGACGGCACGGGGACGCATATGGGCATCTGGAATGTATACCGAAGAATGCGGATGGCGTTTGGGGATCAAGCAGAGGTTTCCTTTTTGCAAGCTGAACCGAATGGTGCCGTTGTACGTCTGATTATTCCGGCAATTGGTGCTTTTCATGAAATGGAGGATGAGGAAAATGGCAAAGTTGATGATCGTCGATGATGAGGTCTACGTGCTGCGTGCCATGATGAGGTCTGTCGATTTTGCGGCACTTGGCTTTGAAGAAGTGTATCAGGTCATGGGTGGTAAAGAAGCAATGGAAATATTGAAAGCGCATTCCATCGATCTAATCATTTGCGATATTGAAATGCCTGGCATGAGCGGACTGGAGCTTATTGCCTGGGTGAATGATCACTATCCCGAAGTGGAAACGATTTTTTTAACTGGACATGCGGAATTCTCCTATGCAAAAAAAGCCGTGCAATTAGGAAGTTTCGAATATTTACTGAAGCCTGTCAAAACGGAAGAGCTCGTCTCCACGGTGAACAAGGCGATTGACAAAATCAATGAAAACAAAAATGCATCGCAAATGGTGGAAACGAGCAAGAAATACCGCAATTTGTGGGAACGGCAGAAATCAGTTGTCGTTGAGCGCTATTGGCAGAATCTATTGTCAGGTCGAATTATTCCTGATGCGAGTAATTTGCAAGCGGTCAATTTGCCTGTAAGAACAGATTCTCAAATCTTGCCCATTCTTATCAGTATTGAGCAATGGCATAAGGAATTCAGCTTACGCGATGAGGACACGTTGGAGTATGCGATTCGCAACGCAGCGTCCGAGCTGCTTCTAGGCGGGTTCGCTGGGGACATTATTAAAGATGAGAATGGGATTCTCTTTGCGCTTGTCTATGAATCATCCGCACGGTCGTCCCATATAGAGCAATTGTCAGAGGCATGCCGCACGTTCGCTGATGCTTGCAGTCGGTACTTTTACTGTACGGTTTCCTGCTATATCGGGCACTTGGTTCCGTTCCCAGAGCTTACCGAGGTGTACCATCGTTTAATCGAGATGGAGCAGGAGAATTTGTCTAATCCCCTGTCTGTTCAGCAGCTAGATCAATCGGAGCGCTCTAACCATGCTAGCAAGCATCCGTTCGTCATCCCATGGTCGGATTGGGTCATTCTTTTTGAAACAGGCAATAAAACAGAGCTCTTAAAGCGGTTAGATCAATTATTTGCCGGGATGCAGGAAGGTGGTGCGGATACGGAGTCGGCAAGTGCACTGTATCATGCCCTCGTGTATATGATCTATCACGTTGCACATAAGAACGGTTTTTCGGTGAAAGAGTGGTCAGGACTTCGCGAACGAAGCGGGGAATTACATGCCATTCGTTCAATTTCTCAATTGAAAACGTGGGCAGAGAAATTAATCGATACGGGCTCACGTTATCTGGATTTGCAACGCAATGAAAGCTCTCAGATTATTGAGAAGACAAAGCTATTTATTAAATCCAACTTAAAAGACGTGACTCGGGAGAAGGCTGCCGCTTACATTTACTTGAATTCCGCTTATCTGTCACGCATATTTAAAAGGGAAACAGGTCAATCTCTGATAGACTTTATCATTAACGCGAAAATGGATCGGGCAAAAATACTGTTGACTGAATCGAGTCTGAAAACGGTTGATATCTGCGAGGAGATTGGCTACGAGAATTACTCGCATTTTGGACAAGCGTTTAAGAAGAAGGTAGGCATCTCGCCCGTGGAATTCCGTAAACGATTCCAAAACCTAGAATTGAAATAAGGCAAGCGTTTATAGAAAGTTTGGCATGATGCCAGACTTTTTTTGTTTTCGTGAAATGTGTTTGGATCAAAGCAGTCATAAAATCGAGATAAGAGTCACGCTACCCGATAGAGAGAGACAGAAAACGACAGTATACTAGGAGTATAGGAATTAAGTGAAAGGTGTGACATCACATGAAAAGCAATAACATTAATCTAAAGTCACAAAACATGTTCGTGCGATTCTTGCGAAACGTGAGGAAAGACAAGGCGCTGCTTATGTTGCTTGTGCCTGGCGTCCTGTATCTAATCTTAAACAACTACTTGCCCATGTTCGGTGTCGTAATTGCTTTCAAACACATCGACTACTCCAAGGGGATTCTCGGCAGCGACTGGGTTGGATTCGATAACTTCAAGTTTCTGTTCAGTACGAAGGAAGTTTGGATCATTACGCGAAACACGGTGCTGTATAATGCGTTGTTTATTTTGCTCCATCTCGTGATTCCGGTGGGATTTGCCATTGCGCTGAATGAAATGAGAGTGCGGCTCGCAGTACGATTTTATCAAAGCGTCATGTTTCTTCCTTACTTCTTGTCCATGATCGTCATTAGTTATCTGGTGTATTCTTTGCTAAACAGCGAGTACGGATTTATTAACAAAACAGTGCTGGAGCCACTTGGTTTTCCAGCAGTATCGTGGTACAGCGAGGTAAAGTATTGGCCGTATATTCTCCCGCTAGTGAACATATGGAAGTCTGTCGGCTACTACAGTATCGTATATTTGGCGGCGATCATCGGTATTGATAACGAGTACTACGAAGCAGCGCACATCGATGGTGCAAGCAAATGGCAGCAGATTACTCGCATTACGATTCCGCTCATTCGTCCCGTGCTCATTATTTTGATGTTATTGCAGGTCGGTAAAATTTTCAATGCGGATTTTGGATTATTCTATCAGGTACCTCTTGACTCGGGGGCGCTCTACTCAGCCACACAGGTTATTGATACGTATGTGTATCGCGCACTTCTCACTTTGGGAGACATCGGGATGTCCTCGGCAGCTGGTTTATATCAAGCTTCGGTAGGATTTGTACTAGTGCTAACAACGAATTACGTGGTGCGTAAAATGGATAAAGAAAATGCATTGTTCTAGGAGGAGCCGAAATGAAAGAATCTGTTCAGAAGTTGACTGTAGCCTCGCAAGCTCCCCCGCAGGGTAGCAAACTATCGCTGATAAGGCGGAAGCACGAAATCAATTCCATTAAAAAACCGACTGAAATTGTTTTGCATCTATTCTTCCTGCTGTTCTCGGCTGCCTGCATTTTTCCAGTGCTCGTTGTGTTGGGCGTTTCGCTGACGGATCAGGATACGATTTACCTGTATGGCTATAATGTCATTCCGCGTGTCTTCAGCTTGGCTGCCTATGAGTATCTCATGCGTGATATCGGTCCAATCCTCAATTCGTACATGATTACGATCTTCGTAACGGTATTCGGAACGATCATAGCGCTCACGATCACAGCTTTGGTCGCTTATCCGTTATCCCGGCAAGATTTTTCTTTTCGAAATTTCTTCTCTTTCTTCGTCTTCTTCACGATGATTTTCGGCGGCGGGTTGGTTCCTTGGTATCTCGTGTATACCAACTTCATTGATTTGCGGGACACAATTTGGGCCTTAATTATTCCGAACCATTTGCTAGGTGCTTTCTACGTAATTATTATGAGGACTTTTTTTACGACTAGCATTCATCCATCCATCCTAGAGTCAGCCAAGATCGACGGAGCTGGCGAGATTCGAATTTTTACACAAATCGTTCTGCCGTTATCGCTGCCAGTGCTGGCGACCATCGGTTTGTTCTATACATTAGGCTACTGGAACGATTGGTTTAATTCCTTGGTGTTTTTAAATTCGGATAAGTTGGTTTCCATTCAATATTTGATGTATAAAGCTTTGCGAAACTTGCAATATTTAACTACCATTGCTGTGGACAGCGGAGTAGGCGATCAGGCTGCCAAACTTCCAAGTGAAACGGCACGGATGGCGATGGCGATCATCGGGATGGGGCCCATCGTGTTGGCGTATCCTTTTTTTCAGAAATATTTCGTGAAAGGTTTAACAGTTGGCGCTGTGAAAGGGTAGGCTTCATCCGGTAATCACACCGGTCGAGCATATAGCATGTTAGAATGAATATTATCATGGAGGGGTAAAGACAATGAAAATGATCCGTAATAAAATCGGTTTGGCATTAGGCTTAACCATTACCGCAAGTCTCTTGGTAACCGCATGTTCTTCGAACACCACAAGCACACCAACGACTAGCACAACGGCAACAACAGCTTCGGCGACGCCAGCACCTGCGAAGTTAGATCCGTACACAATCAAAATGTTCGTGCCTGGCGTTCCGCAGAAGGACCAGGAGCTGGTCAACGCTGAGGTCAGCAAGTATTTGAAGGACAAGATTAATGTGACGCTTGATATGCAGGTTATCGACTGGGGTAGCTGGGCAGACAAAATGAATCTGAAATACGCGTCCAATGAAGCGTTTGATATTACGTACACGGCGGCGTTTGACAATTGGAAAGGCAAAATTACAAATAACTCGATCATTCCGCTTGATGACTTGATGGCCAAATATGGGCAAGATGCGCTGAAAATCGTGAATCCTAAGGTCCTGAACGGGATTAAGTACAACGGCAAAACATATGGGATGCCGACCAATAAAGAATTTGCCGCCAGTAAAGGGTTCCTGGTACGCAAAGATTTAGTGGATAAGTATAAGTTCGATCTCAGCACTGTGAAAAAACCGGAAGATATGGAGCCGTTCTTCGAAGTCATTAAGAAGAATGAGCCCGGGATGATTCCATTCCTAAGCAGCAAGGGCAATGCGCTATTCATCGCCATACAAGAAGGCAACTTCTACGGGGCAAGCTCCAGCGCTACGAATCTCGGTGCCTTTGACCGCACTACGAAAGATCTAAAGCTGATTGACGTTTATAGCGATCCACGTTACATGGATATGCTGAAGCTGGCGAATAAATGGTATAAAGCCGGCTTTATCAATAAGGATGCTGCTACGTTGACCGACTTCGCAGGTACGTATCGCTCGGGTAAAGTATTTGCTTTCCCTGAAACATTGAAACCGGGGAAAGATTTGGAAGTGTCCCAAGCGACAGGTCAACAATGGGTGCAAATCGAATTTACAAAGCCGCTTATTACTACAGGCAGTGTACTTGGCAACATGTTGTCGATTTCCCGCACGTCCAAAGATCCAGAGCGCGTCATGATGTTCCTGAACTTGTTGTATACGGATAAAACGCTGCTCAATATGATTGCATTCGGGATTGAGGGCAAGCATTTCGTGAAGAAAGATGCCAACACCATTGATTTCCCTCAAGGTATGACAGCACAAACTTCAGGCTACTCCCTAGGAGCTCCTTACATGTTCGGCAATCAGTTCAATGACTACCTCTGGACGAATGAAGATCCAAAGAAATGGGAGAAATACAACAAATTTAATACAGACGCAGAAGAAGCAAAAGGAATTGGCTTTATTTTCAACAACGAAAATGTCAAAAATGAAATCTCTGCTTATACCAATGCTCTTGCTGAATTCTATCCTGGCTTGATCACAGGTACACTAGATCCAGTCGAATACCTGCCTAAGATGGTTGAGAAGTTGAAAGCAGCGGGTATGGATAAAATTAACAAAGAAGTTCAAACCCAACTGGAAGCATGGGCAGCCGCAAATAAAAAATAATGATTACATGGACGGCTCCGATAATCGGAGCCGTTCCCATTTAAGTAAGGGTGAGTTGCATGTGGAAAATTGAAAAAAATAAACTAGCCATGGTCATTGCCATTGTACTCATTGCTTCTAATTTACGGGCGCCATTAACGTCAATTAGTCCACTGCTGGAATCCATCAGTCAGAAATTGAGTTTGTCACATCTTGTGGCAGGCACACTAACGACGCTGCCTCTGATGGCATTTGCAGCTTTCTCTATTCTGTCGCCACGACTGGCCAATCGCTTTGGGTTGGAACGCGTGGTGTTCGCCGCATTACTCTTGTTGGCGTCAGGCCTTCTGATACGACCTTGGTCAGGTGTAAGTCTGCTGCTTGTCGGCACGACAATGGCGGGTATGGGCATTGCCGTTGGCAACGTCTTGCTGCCTTCCTTGTTAAATCGTTATTTTCCGAACCGGCTTGGATTTATGACAGGCATCTACACGGTCTCCATGAATCTAACGGGATCCATTGCATCGGCTTCAAGTATCCCAATTGCCAGGTCGTTGGGCTGGGGTTGGGAGAAAACGTTGGCTTTGTGGGGGATTCTAGCTATCCTGACCGCTTCCTATTGGTTGTACTGTATAAGAGCGCGTCAGCACGCAACGTTAACGGTCAATACAAGTACAAAAGAAAAACGAATATCCTTATGGCGATATAAATTATCTTGGCAAATTACCCTATATTTAGGATTGCAATCGTTCTTTTTCTATGTGGTCATGGCCTGGCTTCCTGACATTGCGGCAGAACGCGGAGTCGGTGCGGGCACCTCTGGTGTCATGGTCGGTTTGATGCAATTTGCCGGACTACCCTTTAATTTCGTTGTGCCTTTGATTGCAGTTAAGATGAAGAACCAACGTGTATTAGCAATGACGAGTGCTGCCATGTCTATTGGCGGGGTTCTTTGTTTATTCATGAACCATGTGGTGCTGCTTGCGTTAGGTGGCGCTCTCATCGGCAGTGCGGCTGGATTTGCCTTTAGCCTGACGATGATGTTCTTTAATTTGCGTACGAACAGCACACGTCAAGCAGCCGAAATATCCGGCATGGCGCAATCTATCGGGTATACACTTGCTTGTACAGGACCTGCTTTATTTGGTTGGCTGCATGACTTGAGCGGAGGTTGGCGTACACCGCTAAGTGTGCTATTCGTTGCTATCCTTGTATTTTTATGGGCGGGTCTTGGCGCAGGAAGAAATATCCGGCTTCCGGAAGAGGAGAGGTTATCTGCATGAAAGTTAACGACATACTTGAATTCTTTCCGATGAGGTCTATTTGCCATATCTAGAACAATTAGTCACAGAAGGGGAAAGGTTTTTGCAGACACCGGTACCCGATCTGGTTTGGTCTCACTTTGAGTCAAGGGAGATTGCAACGGATACTTCAGAATAGGTTACAAATTCGATGTTTATGTCATGTAATCATATAGTCGGGGCTGAATCATAACTGCTAATATGTGAGTGAGTTGGAAACTTTTTCACATGGAGGTGAGTAGATGACGATGAAAAAGGCGAGAAACAGCAGACTGGCTATCGGTTTATGGTGTTTTATTGTGATTCTGGCGGGTATCTTGCTAACTGGAAGCATACAGCTCATTCGAGAGGACAGTTCCAATGCTGCAAGTGTTGCCTCCGTTAACGGCGAGGTTGTTGAAGCTAGAGAATTTTCCGTCTTCTTAGTGGCGGAGCGCGCAAAGATTCTCGCTTATTTTCAACATACATACGGAGCTGAAGAGAGTCCTGAATTTTGGACAACGAGTTATCAGGGTGAAATTCCATTAGACAAAATTACTAAAGAGGTTCTTCGGAAAATGATGATGTTGAAGGTTCAGCAATCGCTGGGTATTCAATATGGTCATCTTCAGAATGCCAGCTATACGGCATTTCTTGAACAATTGCGGATTGAGAATGAACGAAGAACAAAGGATGCAAGAGCTGGTAAACCTATCTATGGTCCCAAACAATTGGATGCAAAAGTGTATTACGAGATGAGACAGTCACAATTGCTTGAAGATCTTAAGCGTAAGATGAACAGCTCTGCAACAATCAAGGAGACAGAAATTAAAACTTATTATGATGCGAATCAAAGGGATTTTGTGAAGGCAGGTATGAGCAAGGTAAACATGATTTCCATCCCTTACAGCGTAACGAATGAAGGAACATCCAAATTGGGCGCCGAGCAGCAGTTGGAGGATGTAATCAAGAAATTGGAAGCTGGCAAAGATTTCAAGACAGTAACGGATATGTATTGTGAAAATCAGCCTGCTATCTACAGGTGTAAGGAACAAGTTTTCGACGCCAAATCAGCCCGAATGGATGTGATGACGGGTCCCGCCATTGCATTAGCAGCGAAAGGTCTGCATTACGGCGAAATTAGTGGCGTTATTGAGGAGCGTCAGACACTCAACGTATTGCAGTGTGTGGAGAAACAAGCAGATGTTTTACTTCCACTGGATGAAGTGAGTAAGGGGATTGCACAGAAACTAGGTGATCAAGCTTTCGATCGGTTCCTTCAGGATAAAGTCAGCCAAGCTGAACTCATTGTGAATGATGAGGCGCTAAATTCCGTTGCAGCTAAAGTATTGCTCGAGAAGTAAGGAAATTCGAGATAATGACGAGGTGGCAGAATGAGAAAACTAGTAACAATGCTTACATTGGCAGCCCTTCTATTCAGCATGGTTCCCATAGCAACTCATGAGGCAGAAGCCGCAAGTATAACCGTTCTATCAGAAGACTTTCAAAACACTTCTATAGGTCAAGTGCCTACTGGGTGGGTGGCCACAGCAACCCCCAATGTAGTCAGTGTCGTGCAAGATACCTATGGTAACCGCTCTTTGTCCACGACAGAGAATAGCAATGGTACTGCAAATATGGCTACCTACAATTTTGCTTCTCCCATCACCACTTCTTTCAGTGTAGATTTGCGTGCTAAGACTAGTACAATCAACTCAGGCTTTGAAGGATACTTCTTTGCATTAAAGAATGCGCAAGAGGAAAAAGTGGTCGAGTTGTTGTTTTTCGGGAACAAGATTGCACGCAGATCGGGTGCAAACGATAAGACCACAGTCCTGACTGGTATTGCAGCGAATCAATGGTACAACATCCATATTGATGTGAACATGATTAACAAGCAATATAGTGTCACGATTGATGGCACAGCCTTGGCTTCAAATATTGCCATTTATACGCCAACAGCTAGCTCGGTTTCCCAGTATTCGTTCTCTTCGTATCGTAATCAGACAGGCACCATCTCTGTAGATGATCTTGTCATTGTGAAAGAAGACAACGGCCAAGGCGGAGGCCAGGTTAATCAAGCTCCGACAGCGGTGACTTTAAACGTGAATGGCACACCTGCACTTGGAAATAAGTTAACAGGTGACTACTCGTTCAACGATACGGAATCTGATCCTGAAGGAACGTCGGTTTACAAGTGGTATCGGGGGACACAAGCCAACGGCTCAGATAAAACAACGATAACGAATGCGGTGTATGCCGATTATACGATTGTGGCCGAAGATATTGGCAAATATGTATTTTTTGGGGTTACGCCAATTGCAGAACAAGGGACTATTTCGGGTACACATGTAGTAAGTTCCGGCGTATATGTGCCACAACCACCTACATCTTCGTTGGCGGGCACCGTTACGGGAAACACGATAGCGTTTGACAGTAATCATCGGTTTTTGGATGAGCTGTCAAATTTCTCACAAGTTTTCAGTTACAAAGGAACCACAATTAACAGTGGCAGTGCCATAGGTATGGCAGGAGATTTCTCCTACTATTCCGGGGCAAGTGATTTCAAGTCCATGGATATGGAAGTTACCTATAACAAATGGACGCTGAACTTCACGCCACAAAATGAACTATCCGTGTATGAAGCGGTGTATAACAGCCAAACAGGTACTTTTGAGAATGGCAAAAAAGTTACACTGCTTCGCAAGCTTCGTCCAGAGCTCATGTCAGGTGTTCAATATGTAAAAGCAACATACACCACGGCAGAACCGATTACACCAGGAACTAAATATCTACGCGTCATCCTGCCCCAAGCTACATTTTATGGAGATACGGCTACAGCAGCTGACTTCAAAATTGATCAAATTAGTATCCAGAGCTCACTCTCAACAACAACACCGCTAAGTGGATATGTAATTGATGATGCATCCAGTTTCTCTATGTATACAGCGGGAAGCGATACCTCCAATTTGCAAGTGGTCAATCCATCCACGATTGCCGATATACGAACCTTTGGCACAACTTCCTATATTAAGCGCAGGGATACGACAAATGCGTCGATGATGACGTATGCAGCGCCAGCTGGCAAGGACTTCAAAAATGCGTATGTCGAAGGCTATTATTTCGGTAATCTCCCGAGTAGCCCAGCCATGGAACTGTGGACCTCGACAAACGGCATTGATTTCACGTTGTACAACATTGCTGGCGTTTACAAACATCCAGCCTTCGGATCCTTAGCAAATAACAGCATACCGGACGTTGTGCAAGCGAATTATTTGCCTCCAGCAGTCAAATACGTCAGGGTGAAGCTCATCGGAAATACAGGGAACGGGTTCCCTTACTTAACGAAGATGGCTTTCGGCTATGGGACGGAAGTTCCTGTTGCTCCGATTGATACCGACATTATGATCAAACGCGCTGCAGGCGAAATCGTCCTGGATGGTGTGGTTGAAACTGATGCTGAAAATGGCAATCCAATAGGTGAATGGGCTGGCAGCGAACTGATGCGCATCGCAGGCGTAACCGATAATAACGGAGATAAGCATAGTGCGGACATTTATTTTAAATATGATGAGAGGAAGCTGTATCTCGGAGCTAAAATCAAAGATCCAACACCGATGATCAATACCAAAACAGGAACAGGTATCTGGAACGGTGATGTGCTTGAATTGTTTATGGGTGCTGAGGATCTCGATTATATCCAGTATCCAGATAAAAAGGGTACTATGCTTCCAACTGATATTCAGTTAGTACTTGGAAGCGGTATTGATTTTGGTTATCAATCCTATATGTCCATTAATGGCGTAAACTCCAAACCGTCCGTTTTCATGGAGCTTAAGAAGGACACAGATGGAAAAGGCTATACGATGGAAGTGGCCATACCTCTGCATGCACTAGGTTTATCTCAACCATGGACCGGCAAACCATTCATTCTGAACGCTTTCCTGAGCGACGGAGGCTTTGCTAGTCGTGGTCAATGGGGCTGGACAATTAACGGTGAACAGAACAAGAAGGTAAGAGGAAACTTTGGCAAGATTGCCTTTGAGCCAACAGCAGTACCAGTTTCAGAGATGAATGTGATGGCGACCGTCGATCCGAGCACGCAGTTCGTTACGGTGAGCGGGCAAACGTATCATGTTCAGGACAGCTATGTGACAATGGCGATGCAAAATGAAGGCGGCGTAACGATTGCACTGGACCAAACCACTAGCGATGAAGAAGGAAATTTTGCGTTCCAGTTTGATTTAAGTAGTTTGGCTAATAAAAAAGGATCATACACGGTCAAAATTGGCGGCCAAGGTATCCAGGTTCCGCAAGCAACGGCCTTTACAGTTGGTGATGCCAATTCGACTCTATCAGCAATAACGGTTTCGTTTGATAAGAACGTATCCAAACAAGCTGATTTGAACGTTGACATGACCCTGAATGGGAATACGCTGACAGCAATTAAGAATGGAACAAACGTTCTAATTGCGGGTACGGATTATGTCGTGAACGGCACACGGGTTGTATTATCCAAATCGTACCTCGCGAGATTGCCCTTAGGTGGTTCAACTTTATCATTCGAATTCAGTGCAGGCACTGCTTCTGCGTTGACCCTGCTGGTGGTTAACACAACTGTTATTGAACTTCCAGGCACAGGCGGTTCTGGACCTGGGCAAGATTCGAATTCAGGTGTATTGACAGGGAGCTATTTGAAAGGAAGTGCAAGTTACACCGTTGCTTCCGATAAGATTCAGGTCAGCTTTCCAACGGATGCTTTCAGTTATATTGGGCAGAAAAAATTTGAAATCAAATCCAAAGAGCTGAGCGTGAGCATTCCACCAGAGGTTTTCAAACAAGTGGCGGCTTTGACGGCAGGAACAGAATGGAAGAATGCTGTGGCGACATTCAACATCACGCCACTCACTGAACCTGCAGCTAATCAATTGCAACAACAGCTCCAACAAGCCTTTGCTGGTAATGTGAAACTGGGCAGCAAAATTCACAATTTCGAATTGACACTGACGAGTCCATCTGGCAAGACCCTTAAAGTAACACAATTCGATGCGCCGATCACCCTTCGTCTGAAGCTTGATGGCAATACGGAGGTAAAGTGGGCAGCCTTATACTACATTTCAGATAATGGCCAACTGTCTTACATTGGCGGTCAGAGCAGCAATGGTGAAATTACTGCGGAGCTTCCGCATTTTAGCCAATATGGGGTACTTGAGCTGCAAAAAGATTACAGCGATGTCCCTGCAGGCCACTGGGCTGCCAGTGCCATTCGGGATCTAACCGCCAGACTCATACTGTCGGGAACAGATGCGAAGCGATTCGAGCCAGACCGGAGTCTGACGCGAGCAGAGTTCACGGCGCTATTGGTCAAAGCGTTGCATCTTTCCAGCAAGGGTACTCATGAGTTTACCGATGTAGTTCCAAACAGCTGGTACGCAGAGTCGGTTTCCATTGCTGTCAGCAGAGGTATTGTACAAGGCAAAAGCGCGACGTTATTTGAGCCCAATGCACCAATTTCCCGTCAAGAAATGGTCGTTATGTTCATGAGGGCGTTTGAGAAGAATAGCCAGTCCTCCGCTTCGGTAGCATCCGCGAATTTCGCTGATCAGTCGCAAATTTCATCCTGGGCAGTAGATGCTGTGAACAAAGCTTTCACCAACAAATGGATTCAAGGACGTGCCAATGGAAAGTTCGAGCCGCTGGGTCATACCACACGCGCTGAGGCCGCACAAGTGATCGTCAATCTGTTCAACGCGATATCTCTCGTGCGTCCATGAGGAGGGTAACCATGAAATATAAACGTCAAATTGTACAGATGATTTCCATTGCTATGACAGCAATTATGCTGCTAAGTGCATGGGGAGCTGTCGGTCCTGTTAATCGTGCCTATGCTGATGGAGTTACATACTATATGGATGCCGTTAACGGAAATGACAGTAATAATGGAACGAGTGAAGCGACAGCTTGGAAGAGCTTAGCAAAGGTGAACAACAAGACTAATTTTCAACCTGGCGATCATATTTTGTTCAAATCTGGCGGTTCTTGGTCAGGCTCTCTGAAGCTGAAAAGCTCCGGGGCAGAGGGGAATCCCATTGTTGTAGGCAAATATGGGGATGGTCCTACACCAATCATTAATGCCAATGCGGCTTATGCAGCGATCGATCTGGAAAATATTCAGTATATTACGCTGCAGGATCTGGAGTTAACGAACTTTAATCCAGCGGCACCGGATGACTACAAAACGGGTTTTTACAGAAGAAGCGGGATCTGGATTAAATCATTTCACAATGGACCTATGAATGATATTACGATTCGTAATATGGATATTCATGATGTCACAGGGATGAATTTGACAGGTGAAGCGACGACCACGACGACAGATGGCAAGGATAAAGGCGTTAACAAAAACGCGAACGCCGGTATCCAAATTGAAGCGTGGGAATTCGAAACAGGCAAGCCCAAAGCATATATTGACGGTTTGACCCTTGAAAACAATTATATTCATGATCTGGCGGTCATTGGGGTTAATATTACGGCATTCTCCAATGATGTCGCGTATTTTAACCGAAATGTCACGATTAAAGGTAACACAGTGTCAAATACGGGTGCAGACGGCATCATTGTAGGGGTATCAGTTAATCCATTGATTGAGCATAACATCAGTTTGGATGCAGGTGCTTATGCCCCTGGAATCAAATGGATTGCCGGTATCTGGGTATGGAGAACCGACCGGGCGCTCGTGCAATTTAACGAAGTAGGGCGTACACGTGCGGAGATTAAAGCCGATTCGGATTCTGCAGCTTTCGATACGGATCTGGCCACGCGAGGCGACCATATTTTCCAATACAATTACACCCATGACAATGCAGGCGGTTTCTTCATGGATATGGGGCAGTTGAAAGGCGGCATCAACATCCTCCGCTACAACATCAGTCAGAACGATAAGCGTGACGGATGGCATAGCTATACGATGAATATCAACGACCCGGGAATCTATTACAACAACGTTTTCTATAATGATCTTGGCATCGGGTTTCAAATGAAAAATAATCCGAATGCAACGTATATGAACAACGTTTTTTATGTAACTGGGCCATCTCCCGTCACAGAAACGTATCCGACGGGTCCTAAATTTCTGTCCAACGCATTTTACGGCAAGGCAGCACCAGCACAAGGGAAGAATAACGTTGTCGGCGATCCTGGCTTCGTAGATCCCGGTAAAGGTGTGGATGGTTACAATACGGTGGACGGTTATAAGTTAAAGCCGGATTCGCCGTTGATTGGAGCGGGTACTGTCGTCGCTAACAACGGGGGAAGAGATTTCTGGAACAATCCGATTTACCGGGGATCGCCAGATATCGGGGCGTTCGAAGATTCATCTACAGCCATTAATGATACGATTGCTCCGGTGAAACCAACTGCGGTGGCAGTGAAAGATTACCAGGACTCGACCGTCACCTTGACATGGGCGGCTTCTGAAAATGGTGTGGAACTGGATGCGGAAATTTATAATGCAGCGAACAATCAACTGCTCACCTCTGTGATCGCCAGCAATGAAGCTACGGTAACAGGTCTCACGCCAGATACGGACTACAATCTCTACGTGGTAGCCAAAGACAGGAATTGGAATGCGTCCGAGCCAAGCGCAAACATTGCCGTAAAAACGCGAAAATCTGTTATCATCGATGATACACAGGCTGTTAAGGTCGGTACATGGACGGCTGCAACAGGAACCAATTCCTATAATAACAACTTTGTGAAGATTGCAGCAGGTTCGGGAACGAACTCCGTCAAATGGACACCACAAGTTACGATTCCCGGATTTTATGCGGTGTATTACTATCTGCCGGACGGAGGTTCATCGAGAGCGGGGAATGCGAAGTACACAGTGACTTCTTCAACAGGATCCAAAACCTATACGGCCGATCAAAGACCGGTTAGAGGGGGAACCTGGAACCAGCTCGGTATTCATAGTTTTAGTGCAGGTACTTCGGGCTTCGTTCAGTTGAGTGATGCAGCAAGCGGCGAGGTTGTCGCTGACGCGATTAAACTCGTTTATCTGGATGGCTTCGGCTTGGAAGATATCGCGCGCATTCAGCTGTTCACTACGAAGCTGCAATTACGTGAAGGCGAAACGACGAGATTCTCCGTGACAGGTACTGACAGCGAAGGGCAGATGGTAGAACTGCCTACGGATTCTGCGGAGCTGTCTTATATCGTTGACGATCCGACGGTTGCAACGATCAACGGTGGCATTGTTAGTGGCATTTCCAATGGTGTGACTCACTTTCACGCCAAATTCAGCTATAACGGCCGGTTCCTAGACAGCAATTCAGTTGAGTTGATTGTCGGGCCGAAGCTGGCAGTAGAGACACCAACGTTCACGGATGCTAATGGTCAGGAACTAACCGCTATGAAAGCAGGTACGATTACGGTATCTTCCAGAATCATTAATTCATCCGAAAAGCATCTGAACGCAACGTTAATTGTCGTCTTACATGGACCAGCCGGTATTGTGGAAACCAAGAGTCAGGAGGTCGTATTGAACAAATACGATAATAATACGCTAACCGTGTCGATTACGACGCCGGAACGAGTGGAAGGGTATTCGCTTAAAGCATTTATTTGGGATAATCTCACGGATATGACAGCTTTAACTGATTTAGCGATATTACAATAAGGAATCGGAATGGCGTAGGCAGGGCGAAGAGTAAACCTCTGCCTACGCCATTCAACAATTAATGGGATTGATTAATACTAACAATTATGGAAAAAAAATCAGGATGTGAACAACGATGTTTAGGTATAAGGATACGACATTATTCATAGCTGCTCTTCGGGAAGTATTAGAAGTGACTTCTGACAAACCAGTGTTGAAAGGCTTGGGCATAACCGTATCTCTGGAGGGTGAAGCACCTAAGAAATTACTCTATCAATCCAGTGATCAGATAAATGGTGTCAACAACCTAGGGACTTATGATGAATTTACGTTACACTTTCATAACGATACTGTCGTATCTGTGGCTTTAAAACTGAGGAACTACGGTGATGTCGTTCTTGGATTCGTAGAAGGCAAGATTGCTTGTGAGAATCCCTTCATGCGAAGGAAATCATTTGCGGCTAAAGAGAGTATTGCTATTACAGTGGATGAGATTGAGGGCATTCACAGTTTACTGGCGAATTACCAACATAACGACTGGTGGACTCGGCCACATTTCGATCCAGATTTGATAAAGCTTCCAACGCATACCATATCCCTGCTATGGCAGTCGGATTCAACTTACTACCACCTGCTGCCTGTGAGTGGGCCGATGTGCCGAACCGATCTTAAAGGTGGGGGTGGGACAGATGGACAGGGCTTTTCTGTGATCCTGTCATCCTTTCAAGGAGGTTTACAGCGTGAAGACGCACTTGCGTTCGTGCTTGGCATGGGTGACGATCCATACACATTGGCAGATCGAACAACTGATACTGCTTTGAAGGAGCTGAATTATCCAGTCCTTCCACGTGAGCGCAAAACGTATCCAGAAGTTCTGGATTACTTGGGGTGGTGTAGCTGGGATGCCTTTTATCAAAAGGTGGATGAGCAAGGGGTAGTGGCCAAAGCTAAGGAGTTCAATGATCTAGGTCTGCCTGTTCGTTGGATGATGATAGATGACGGCTGGTCCACAATTACGGACGGGAAGCTGCAGGGTTTCGATGCTAATAGCGACAAATTTCCAGAGGGACTCGCACATACGGTATCCATGCTTAAAGAACAGTATGGTGTAAAGTGGGTCGGTGTCTGGCATACGATCGTCGGGTATTGGGGAGGAATCCATCCGGAGAGTACACTAGCGAAGTCACTTGGGAATTACCTGTACCAAACAGCAGACGGCAGTCTTATTCCTTATCCTGATCCAGCCTTAGGCTTCGGCTTCTGGCACGCCTGGCATGGTTATCTTGAACGCCAAGGAGTAGATTTCGTCAAAGTTGACAGCCAAGCTGCGATTAATAACTTCCTGCAATTTGAACGTTCTGTCGGCGCTTCGGCCTCGGCTGCTCATCAAGCCATAGAAGCCTCGGTAGCGCTGCATTTCAATTCTACGATGATCAACTGTATGGGAATGGCGGCAGAAAACATTTGGCATCGTCCGAAATCTGCGGTGTCGCGCAATAGTGATGATTTTATGCCGAAAAGTCAGAGTGGTTTTCGTGAGCATGCATTGCAGAACGCTTACAATTCCTACTATCATGGTTCCTTCTACTGGGGAGATTGGGATATGTTCTGGACCATCAATCATGATGATCAGCAGAATGCTGTGCTTCGGGCAATTAGTGGGGGACCTGTCTATATCAGTGATCCGTTGGGTCAAACCAATCCTTTATTGCTCCTGCCATTGATATATAACGATGGAAAGTTAATACGATGTGTACGAACTGCTCTTCCTACGAGGGATTGTTTGACCAAAGATCCGACCCGTGATGCAATTCCGCTAAAAATATGGAATTATGCTGGTGAAGCTGGCCTGATTGCCGCATTTCATATTGGGGAGGAAAGTATAACGTTGGAAAGTAGCTTATCAGCTTCAGATATCCCATCGTTTACGGATAAACGTGTTGTTCTCTACGAACATTTCTCGCAAGCGTGCAAGGTACTGGAAGCGGGGGAAAGTTACTCTTTTAACATGCAGCCAGAGTCGTGTAAGTTGTTTCTACTCGTCGAGGTCAAAGGTAAAGTAACGCCATTAGGTTTGATTAATAAATATGCCTCCCCGCATGCGATCATGAATCAATGGAGCAAGGACGGAAGTGAGATCATTCGACTTCGGGAGGGGGGCAGATTTGCTTTTCACATGCATGGAATACCAACCCAAGTGCTGGCCAATGGGGAAGAGCAGCCAATTATTTCGATAGGAAATGACGTATTTGAAATTGTGTGTGACCACTTCCAGCAGGAAGTAGTGATTGAAATAAGTTGGCGCTGATATTACGTCACGCTTTATATGAAAAGGCTGTTCGACAAGTAGAAAATATCTGCTTTCAGACAGCCTTTTTTGTGTTTTTTTAGTCAATATTGTCGGCAACCAGACCAGCACGGCTGAGGGGGAGTCCTGCTTGATAGATATGTCCGACATCTCCAACACCGTAGCATCGCGGAGCAGCCCAACCATGTGCACGTTCCTCCATGACGACCGTTGTAACCGAGCTAGGTGCAATCCAAAACCCAGCCCATACCATCGGTAAGGGAAGCTCTAGGAGGTGAGACAGCCAAGCTAAACCAAAGCCGAGATGGCAGAACACAGCGATGGTATCACGGTTGGGCTCGACAATGCGATAACGTCCTCCTTCACGTTGATAGCCGTTTTCCTGAAAGAAACGATCTGAGTTGAGACGAATTTCCTCATATTTGTCATGAAAAGCAGGATTGTCATAAGGTGGCAGTTGATGCCAGTTCTCGCTGGAAGGAAACGGACGTTGCTCACGAATCCACGAGTTGTCAGCATTCCAAATAACTTCGGTTTTACCCGAAGGGTTCTGGAAGTTCCAACCCTCTAGTTCAGCCGTCCATGGTAATAAAGTGGGCTTAATGCCCATCGCATCAGCGGTGTACTGCATCGTGTGAATCGCTCTGCCAAGAGGGGAATGGTAGATTCGATCGATTTTCGTTCCAGAAAGTCTTGTTGCTAAGGCTTGCGCTTCAAGATGTCCAGGCGGTGTAATTGTGTTATTGGGATAGTCCGGTTCAGCATGTCGAATGATATAAATTTTCATAACGGCCTCCAATTCACTCTTCTGTATAAATGTAGTATAGGCGGCTTTGAAAAGCATCGCAATAGCTTGCGAAAATTCACGATTGTGCAAAAACAAACTTCCTTTTTGAATAAAAAAAGAATATGGAAGTCGAATGTCGAAGTCATAGATAGCAAGAATTGGAAAGGAGATTCGTTATGTTAGTTTACCAAACAGATAGGTTAACGATTCGAGAACTTGAACAAAGTGACAAGAATCTGCTGGTTTCCTGGCTGAATGACCCCTTGGTATTAACTTATTATGGAGGCCGCGATTGCCCCCACGATGCGCATTTGGTGGATGAACATTTTTATCAAGAAGAAGATTCTGTGGTCAGGTGCCTTATCGAATATGAGAACCAGCCGATCGGCTATATTCAATTTTATGAGATAGAGGAAGAAGAACGTCTCGCTTACGGTTATTCGGATTCAACTGAGAGGATCTATGGGACAGACCAATTCATAGGTGAAACAGCTTATTGGGATAAAGGGATTGGGAAACAGCTAGTAAGATCGATGCTGGAGTATTTGATGAATGTCCATAAGGCAGACCGCGTAGTCATGGATCCGCAACAGTGGAATATTCGAGCGATTAGCTGCTATGAACGATGTGGATTTACAAAAGTGAAAGAACTGCCTGCACGGGAGATGCACGAGGGAGAGCTGCGAGATTGTTGGTTGATGGCGTACTCGCGGATTACGAAGATTAGAGAAGAAGAAAGAAAATATCATGAGGCCTGTTACGAAAACTACAAGTTGTTTGAAGAAGGCTCATGGTTATCAAAACCAGTGAAAACGGTTATGGATACTTTATCTTATTTCGACGGTTATGATAAAGTAAACGTTCTGGATTTGGGTAGTGGAGTTGGGCGAAATAGTATACCCATTGCACAATCGCTGAAACACAGGGAGGGTAAAGTGCTTTGCGTGGACATTATGCAATCCGCCTTAACCAAGTTGCTGGTATACAGTGAACAATTCGGTATTAGTGGTCAAATTGAAACGCACCTCTCCGACATTGGGGAGTATGACATTCCTTTGAATACCTTTGATTACATCGTTGCTGTTTCTTCCCTCGAGCATGTTGACTCTGAGCAATCCTTCAAACGTGTTCTGACTAACATGGCCCAAGGCACAAAAGTGAATGGGGTTAATTGTTTGATCGTAAATTCGAATCTGCAAGAGATCGATAAGTTAACTGGGGAGGAATTAGTACCTCTCATTGAACTTAATCTGACGACAGAACACTTATATGAAATATTGAACGAACAATATGTAGGTTGGGACATTTTATTAACAACATTAAATAAATTGACATTCAACATAGAACGCAATGGTAGACAGATCCTACTGAAGACAGATTGTCTAACGTATGTTGCAAGAAAAAAATAAGAGGAGCCTCCTTTTATGAACCCCATTCAAAACGAGATTGGTACCGTCTTTATCCCTGTTAGAGACATTGTCAAATCACGTGATTGGTATTGTGATCTGTTAGGTATCACCAATGATGGAGAGATTCATCACGGGCATTTGTATGTGTTGCCAATGAAAGGGACAAGCATCGTGCTTGATAGTAAGATTTTCGCTGAAGATCATATTTATAAGGTACCCGTGTTTCATCTCAATACGAAAGATATTCAGGCCTCCTATGCCTATATGAAGGAAAAGAATGTCGAGCTGGTAACAGGCATAGAGCATGGACACTGGTTTAATTTTAAGGATCCCGATGGGAATTTACTTATGATATGTATGTGTTAGCTCCCTGCGGTTACACTACAAAGGGGAAAGGAGCTTCATCTAATGGAGTTGGAAACGGTCTATCTGACATATAAACAGCTTTTATTCTCAGTTGCGTACCGCATGTTAGGCTCTGTATCCGATGCAGAAGATATGTTGCAAGACATGTTTATTACACTGCAGAAGACAGACACCGGACATGTAACGAATTTGAAATCGTATTTAGTCAAAATGGTCACGAATCGGTGCTTGAATTACTTGAATTCAGCTAGTAAGCAAAGAGAAACCTACATAGGCACTTGGCTTCCAGAGCCTCAAGTGACGTCATCCCGCGAAGATCCGATGGGAAGACTTGTTCAGGATGAAACGATTTCATATGCGTTTCTAGTAATGCTGCAAGAGCTGTCAGCTGTAGAGCGTGCGGTCTTCGTGCTTAGAGAAGTGCTCGGTTATGATTATGAAGAAATTGCGGACATGCTTCATAAAACGGAAGCGAATTGCCGCAAAATTTATAGCCGCGCCAAGAGTAAAATCAATGATTCATCAGATGAAGAAGATGAGCGTTCATTGGGAGAAACAGAACCTCTGGTCAAGAAGTTTCTTCACGCAGTGGGTACGGGGGATTTCCAAGATTTCGTACAACTACTTATGGAAGATGCTGTTATGGTCTCAGATGGGGGCGGGAAGGCAAGTGCTCCCATTCATCCGATCTATGGAAAAGAGCGCATCGCTGCTTTCTTCGAAGGTGTTCAACCCAAAGGAGCGTTGGAGGGAGAGTGGTTGACTGTGACGTTCAATGGACAATCCGGGTTGATTCTAGTTAAGGATCAATCTCCTTTGATGGTTGTCCTGTTTGAGCTTGCGGCGAGTCGGCAACAATCCAACCATCTCTATGTCATCCGAAATCCAGATAAATTACATCACATTTATTCTGAACTGTAAGGTCACAAGGTTTGTTCGATCATGTTGGCAAGGATTTTGATTAGAGTCATGAGAGGGGATTCCCCAATCATGGCTTTTTTCTACTTGAAATGTAGAGAAGGATGTTTTAAAATAAAGTTGTGCCCGAGCACGAGGTGGAGCAACAAGCAAAGGCAAATCGTACAAAGCCATGGTGGCTTTATTTTTTGGACATTTTCGTGCCCGAGCACGAACGAATTAAAATCCAATCAGTTCCAACCAAAAAGGAGGCGTTAATGTGGCCATTGTTGTTCAGAAAAGAGATTACAGTATCACCGGCCAGGAAAGCATTAGAGCGCAAGAACGCGGTTTAGCAAGTGCAGAGTGGTATGCTAGCCCCATTCCCCGCACAAAAATGAAAGAATTAATGAAACGCAAGGATGGACCTGCGATACGGGACACCATAATCTGGTTTGGTGCCTTGCTGATATTTGGTTATCTGGCGTATTTATCATGGGGAACTTGGTGGGCTGTGCCGGCATTTTTCGTTTATGGTGTGATCTATGCTTCTCCAGGCGATTCGAGGTGGCATGAATGCGGGCATGGTACAGCATTTAAGACGCCTTGGATGAACGATGTGGTGTATCAGATTGCATCATTCTTCGTACTACGTTCAGCTACACCATGGCGTTGGAGCCATGCACGGCATCATACGGATACCATTATTGTTGGCAGAGACCCAGAAATTCTGATGGAGAGACCACCGATCTGGAAAATCATTCTCATGCAGATTTTTCATTTATATGGCGGACCCATCGAGATTAAGCGATTTGTGCTGCACACGATAGGTCGATTGGAAATACAGGAGAAGGATTATATTCCAGCTTCCGAGTTTCCAAAAGTATTTCGTGAAGCTCGCATCTACATGCTGATCATCGTTGCCACCACGGCGGCATGTCTATATATGGGAAGCCTGCTTCCCGCCATGTTTATTGTCTTGCCATCTTTCTATGGCAACTTGTTTGTACTTCTTTTTGGAATGACACAGCACCTTGGACTTTATGAAGATGTACTAGATCACCGTTTGAATACACGTACGATTCATATGAATCCGATCTTTCGATTTTTGTACTGGAACATGAACTATCATACCGAGCATCATATGTATCCCATGGTACCCTACCATGCCTTGCCTAGACTGCATCAAGAGATGAAGGGGGATTGCCCGGCCCCACGCACGAGCTTATGGGCGGCACTGAAAGAGGTTATTACAGCGCTGCGGTTACAAAAAAATAACCCCTCTTATGTGGTGGTGAAACCGTTACCCGTAACGGCTCAACCTTATTATTATGGCGGTAACCGCGAAGAGGAACAATCTACAATAAGGAGACAACACATATGACGAACGAATGGATTGAAGTCTGTGCTGCTAGTGAATTAGAAGAGGAGGATGTTATTCGATTTGATCATGGCGAAGCAACGTTCGCTATTTATCGAAACGCTCAGGGACAATTTTTCGCTTCAGACGGCTATTGTACACATGAAAAAATTCATCTATCGAAGGGACTTGTCATGGGAAATCTCATTGAATGTCCGAAGCATAACGGTCGATTCGATATCACAACAGGAGAGGCGAAGCGAGTTCCCGTCTGTATCAAGCTCAAAACCTATGCAACGAAGGTTGAATCAGGCAAGGTGTTTATGCAATTGGTATAGTGGGGAAGAGAAAACATGAGGTACGAATGCCGCGGACTTGATATTGAACTTCATTTCAATCATACTTGTTACGTGCCCGCGCACAATTCCTTGTGAATGGAGAACCCTATGAGTGTCACAATTAGAGAAATTGCCCAGCAAGCTGGTGTGTCCAGAGGCACCGTTGATCGTGTGCTGAATGGAAGATCAGGTGTAAAACCTGAAATTAGGGAACGTATTCTTGCGATTGCAGATAGGCTGCAGTATGTGCCCAATGTGGCTGCAAAGGCGCTCGCTTACAATAGAAAACCGATTCAAATAGGTATCGTAATGCCCCCGAAAGATATTTCATTCTTTGATGACATCCGCAAGGGGATTCATGCTGCAGAGGATGAGTTGAAAGGGCTTGGCATTTGCTTAGAGTATGCGTATATCAATAATCAACTGCCAGATGAGGGTGCGAGAGCCATTCATACGCTGATTGCGAACGGTGCAAGCGGCATTCTATTCTCAGCTATTGATGATGAGGCTAATCGAGCAAGCATAGATCGAGCGATTGAACAAGGCATTCCAGTCGTTACGTTTAATTCTGATGTGGAGAACTCGAAGCGGAGCTGTTTCGTGGGTCAGGATCTGGGAAAAAGCGGAGAAATTGCTGCAGGATTGATGACCCGTATGTTCACAGGCAAAGCCAAGGTGTTAGTCATTGTAGCCAATATGAAATTCCATGCGCATCGCATGCGTGTTCGGTATTTTAAAGAGAAATTAATCCAGAGTGAAATTGAGATTGTTGATGTCATTGAAGGATATGATCGCTACGAAGATACTTTTCGCAAGCTGAATGAGTCACTGAAGATGTATCCTGATTTGGATGGCATATATATGGCAACAGGTCATGCAGGGGCATGTATCGATGCGGTGAAATTGGTAGGAAAGGGTGGTCAGATCCGGATCGTGTGCAATGATTTGATGCCTGAAGTTGAGCAAGGATTGCGAGAGGGTTTGATTGATTTTACTATTATGCAAAATCCGATTCAGCAAGGTTACCGCTCCCTGCGAATATTGTACGATCTTATATTCAATGGGAAGAAACCTGACCATGAACTTCAGTATACCGATACGAGTATTATGATCGCGGAGAGCCTCTAACTAGAACTGAAAGGGTGCTGTACAATGAATCGATATGTTGTGAACAAGGTTCAGGAGTTGGGTTATACGTTGTTTGAACTCGTGGATACTCATGAGAATGGAAGCGCGATGATAACCCCTGACTTTGGCGCTAATTTACTTTCCTATTCGTACAAGGAGATTCCTATCATTGTACCACCAAACAGTTTGCAGGTCTTTATCGAACAGACAAGTGCACATACCATGTATGGGACGCCTATTTTATTTCCACCGAATCGCATTCTGGAAGGGACGTTTACATTTGGTGGTAGGCATTACCGGCTTCCGCTCAATGAGCCGCCTCATCATCATTTGCACGGTGAAATGTCACATAAAGCTTGGAAAGTAGTAGATGTCGGCGCTTCTGATGAGAAGGGGGCGTACGTAAGCTGTCAATTCGACTTTGCGGAGCACCCAGAGATTATGGCTTATTTTCCTCATCCGCTGCTTTTTACGGTGAGACATAACGTGTTTGACGGTCATTTGAAGACCCAGCTAACCGTTGAAAATAAAGGTGGAGAGGTGGCACCCTTTGCTCTGGGGTTGCATCCGTATTTTGCGACACCACCCGCGGGGGAGGGTTGTTACTTGACCGTTCCAGCAGCTGAAGAATGGCCAGTCACCAACTTGGCTTTCGTGAAAGGGTATCCCGGAGATACCGCATTCTGCGAAAGATTGTCCCAAGGTATACCTCTGGACACCTATCCTAAGCTAGGTTGCTCCTTGTTGACGCTGAACGGAGATCGAACGTGCCGCTTTGATATGAAGGAAGCCGGTTATCGCATTGCCTATCAGATTGATCCGAAATTTCCGTTCGTCGTCTTATTTAAACCAGATTGGACAGATGCATTCTCAATTGAACCTTACACATATGTGACGGATGCGTTTAATCTCCCTTATCCGCCTGAGCTGACAGGAGCAAGGGGAATTGAAGCGCAAGAAGTGATTCAATTATCGACAGAAATCTGGTTGGAGAAGATTTAGGTTGTAACGTAAAAAAAAGGAGCTCTTTCACCAAGTGAAAGGCTCCTTTTCACATGTAGCCGGTTCCTTATAGAGGTGGCTTTTTACCTTCATTTTCGATTAAATGGTCATGTTCGCCTTCCTCCATGATATTCCGGGTTGAGTTGCGGAACTCACGAAGGGTATCGCCGAATGCACGACCTAGCTGCGGCAGCTTGGAAGGTCCGAAGACAATTAAAGCGATGGCTAGGATTAAGATTAATCCTGATACTCCAATATTGTTGAACATGGTGTTCATCCTCTTTTCTTTTATTCTTCAATTAGGTTCAATTTCGCAACACGCTGCATAGCTCGCCATTGCCAGCCTGCAACCAATACACTGATTTCAAACAGGAGAATTAATGGTACAGTGACCGACAGGTGTGAAATCATATCAGGCGGCGAGATGCACGAGCCGGTGATGGTGAGCGCGATATAGGCGTATTTCCTGGACATTTTCAGAATCTGAGGCGTTAAGAGCCCTATTTTTGTTAAAAACAGGAGAACCACAGGCAGCTCAAATGCGATTGCCATCGGAATGACAATTTGAAACAGGAATGCAAAATATCGATCAATCCCATACGTCTCAACGGCGCCAATCGATTGATTCATTCGGATCATAAAACGCATCATCATGGGGAATACGACCCAATAACTGAACGACACCCCGATGATGAATAGCGCAAAAGCGACGGGTATGTAAGGAAGCGCGTTCCTAGATTCGGTTTCAGTAAGCCCTGGCTTCACGAATACCCACGCTTGGTAGAGAACGACAGGCACCGTAAATAAAGCGGCGAATAGAAACGCGCATTTCATATAAATCATCAGCCCATCCGTGAACGAAAACACATTCCATTTGATTTCTCCGATCAATGGCTGTGACTTCAAATACAGAAGGATATCAGACGAGAGGTACAAGCCTACACACAGCGTGACGATGAACCAGGCGAACACGATGAGCAATCGCTTGCGAACTTCTGTCAAATGTAAGATCCAATCTTCTTGCTCCATGTCATTCCTCCTTCATCATGAAACCTGTGGCTGCCCACATTAAACGACACTTCCACCTTGTTTCAAATATTTCGCAATGCCGTCCACAGCGCGATAAGCCAGAGCGCCAACCGTACCTGTTGGATTATAACCACTGTTATGAGCGAACGCCGATGCGCCTACGACGAACACATTTTCAGCATCCCACATTTGCAAATACGAGTTAACCGCGGAGGTGGAGGGGTCTGCCCCCATGATTACACCGCCAGTATTGTGGGTCGATTGATACGGAACGATATTGTACGCTGCTAACGTATCCGATGACCCGATGGTCGATGGGTTCATTTCTTTCATAATTTCTGCCGCTTTACCAGCAACGAATTTGATCATTTGTCGATCCTGCTCTTCAAAATCGAAGGTAATCCGAGGCAGTGGCAACCCATAGGCATCCTTATAAGTCGGATCCAAATCCACATAATGATGTTGCCATGGCATGCTGCTACCCTGCGGTGAGACAGACAAAACACTGTTCGCATATTTCAGTGACTTTTGCTTAAAATCTTTCCCCCAGGCTGGTGTGCCTTTGGGAACGGAGTTATTTGCAATCGGACGTTGGCCGGTTTGGGAAATCCGAATACCAGCACCATGGATGAAATTCAGATTCGTATGGTCAAAATTATCCCCGTTGAAATCAGGAATTTCCATGCCGAGGGAACCAGCCCCGGCGTATAAATTGAACTGTTTTTCATCGAAGAAGCCTGTTGCATTTCCGCCGTTCGTTTGGTAACAGTAATTTTTACCGATAACCCCTTTACCTGTAGCAGGATCGTAAGGTTTACCCAATTTGGAAGTGAGGAGAAGCTTAACGTTGTTAAATACATAGCTAGCCATGATGACGACATCCGCAGGCTGCTCGAATTGCTCTCCTGTGACTGTATTTACGTAAACAACGCCACTTGCTTTTTTGCCATCATTCAGCACCTGAATCACATTGGAGTAAGAGCGAAGCTCGAAATTACCTGATTTCTGCGCAATGGGGAGTGCTGTCACGATCACATCTGCTTTTGCACCGTATTCACAACCAAAGCGCTCACAATAACCGCAATATTGGCAGGCAGCACGTGTAATGCCATCTGGGTTCGTATACTGCTCCGATAAGTTTGCTGAAGGCATCATATACGGATGATACCCGAGCTTTTTGGTCGCATCCTCGAACAATTTCAGGACGGGTGTTTTCACCATCGGTTTGGTAGGAAAAGGAGCTGAACGCTTGCCAACTAGTGGATTCTGCTCGGCATCACCCGAAATGCCAGCCAATTTCTCGAATTTATCAAAATAAGGCTCTAACGTGTCATACGTGATGCCCCAATCCTGGATAGACATCCCTTCAGGGATTTTTTGCTTCCCGTAGCGTTCAACCGTTTTACTGTAAATCTCGAAGTCGTACGGGAGAAAACGATAGGTTTGTCCATTCCAATGCACGCTTGCACCGCCTAGGCCTTCTCCCAGCAGGAAGGAGCCGTACTCACGCATCGGCACTGCCGCCATCTTCTCCGTATTGCGGAATGTGACCGTTTCTTTGGATAAATCCTGCATGAGATCATAACGAGAAGCATAACGCAGCTCATCATGCACCATATAGTAATCTGCTGTGCTGCGCGGCTTTCCACGCTCCAACCCAACAACTTTGACACCTTGCTTCGTTAATTCTGCTGCGATAATTCCCCCAACCCATCCCATGCCCACAATGACAACGGGTACTTTCGGCATTTTAGTAGCCATCAATGTATTCCTTCCTTCGTGAGATAAGTTCCTTAATGAACGAAATGATCGTGCAAACTGCGTGGCTCCATGGCAACGAATTGATCTTTGTCGATCATATTCGTATAGGTCATCTGGTTGCCAGGATACTTCCGCATTTTCCATCCAGCCATATTCTTATTCCCGCCGTATAAGGGATCAGAGTAGACGCCTTCCATAACGAGTACGCGAAATTGATTGAAAAAGGTTTTACCTGTAATCCCATTTACGACACTGATTTCACCTTTTTCCATGGAGGCTAGAATCGCATCTTGTTCTTCAGGTGTAATATCTACGAAGCCTTTCGTATACTTGGTCTTGGCCGTTTCTTCAAGGCTATTAAGCCCCATTGTAATGAGTTCATGGCGTTGAATGCTGAGGTAATCCCCTTGTGTGACTTCACCTTTCACAAACGGTCCCATCCGATAGGTACGGGCATTCACACCCCATGGACTGGCAAGCTGATGGTCAATGTAGAAGGCAGCGCCAAGCTCTGCAGCTCCAGGTCCGCTATCGTCTTTAGGGAAAATACGCTCAGCTGCGGCTTCGGCGATCTGCAGTTGGGATTGATTGAAGAACATCGGCGCTTGATTATAATCAGCTGTGACTTGTGGTTTAGGACTTGTTGAAGGTGAGGGAGAGGTTTGGGTTGCATCTTTCTTAAACCCTCCCGAAACTGCGCTTCCAATGACGCCACCAACCACCACGCCACCTATGGCAGTTCCGGTGTACTTGAGAAAACGGCGACGTGAGTGATCAGGCGTATGATTATGCGTGTTTTTGTCAGCCAACTTGTCATACCTCCATGGAATTTTATGTACTTCTGGGTAGTTATGGATATGTTGAGCTGTAAGCGTATTTCCTATGCATGATTTGCATGAAAATATGGAAACGTGGGTAATGTATTGGTAGGTTTCCGTTTTCTAACCATGTTTTGAATCTAGGAATGTGAGGAGAAGCATACTCATGAACAGAAAGATTGTATTACTCACCCTTTTGCTTGCTGGAGCCTTATCGGCATGCGGAAAGAGTGAAACGACACCTAGTCCAAGTGCAGGCACATCAACAGCACCAACAGCATCAGCAAGTACTGGAACAACCACCAAGGCTGATGCGCAGACGGTATTTAAAGCCAATTGTGTCAGCTGTCATGGTGCCAATCTGGAGGGCTTAGTCGGGCCGAATCTTCAGAAGGTTGGCGGAAAGCACTCGAAAGAACAACTCACCGCGATTATCGCGAACGGGAAGGGTGCAATGCCTGCTTTTAAAGGAAAGCTATCCGATGATGAAATTAATTCGTTATCGACATGGCTTGCAGACAAAAAATAGTCAGGAATGAACCCGCCCTTCGCTGATCACGCAAGGCGGGATTTTTCTTTTGCAGCGATCCAGCCATTCATTTTGTGCCATTATAGGCATAAGATAATGAAGTCGTTTGAAATATTCCGGAAAAAGTTGCTTCCTTTTGATCATGATGTAATAGGGAGATGAACCAGATGAAGGGCAAAGATCGGTGGAATGATCTCTTTGAGTTGGCGATGTATGTACTGGCAGGAGGTTGCTTTGTTTACTTTCTAGTTAAAGGCAACGGGGCGAAAATGTTCCAAGCGGTGCTCATTGTGGCTGTACTTCAACTCATTCGACTTCTTGTTAAATGGACGAAGACGACCATGTTCACCTCGCTTCGTTTCTGTGTGCTGTTATTTATCTTCGTCACGATGTTCCTTGCGAATGAATTCGGCTATTATGGTGTCATCCCTTATTTGGATAAAATAGAGCATCTATTCTCAGGCGTGATCCTTTGCTTCATCGGTTTATTGATTTATAGCAAAGCTTCGAATCATCAAGAGGGGGCAGAACACCCTTCATCGCATGTTGCGGTGTGGCTTTGTTTGTTCTTTTCGATCGCGATGGCGGGAGTTTGGGAGATTTATGAGTTCGCGACGGACCATCTCTTTGGGCTAAATTCACAGAATGGAAGCCTGCTCGATACGATGACAGACATCATTTGTGGAACATCAGGGGCGATTGTGACGGCTTGTTATTTGGCTGTGAAGGCGAGGAAACGGGCTCTACCGTTGGTGGATATCAAATAATATTAGCTGCCCGTGCCTTGTCATTTCTCCTAGTTTGTGGCACTATTAGCACTATTGAATGGAGGAATTAACATCATGGAAGAGTTGCCGAAATGCCCGAAATGCGAATCTGCCTATACGTATGAAGATGGCGATTTACTGGTGTGCCCAGAATGCGCGCATGAGTGGTCGTCATCAGTAAGCGAAGATGAGAACGGCGATGATCAGAAAGTGATCAAAGACGCGAATGGTAATGTGCTAAAAGATGGTGATTCAGTTACGGTCATCAAAGATTTGAAAGTTAAAGGGACTTCATCCGTTATCAAAATTGGTACTAAAGTGAAAAATATTCGCCTAGTCGATGGCGATCATGATATTGATTGTAAAATCGATGATTTCGGAGCAATGAAATTAAAGTCGGAGTTTGTTAAAAAGATTTAAGAGGGGATCCGTGCGATGCGCGGGTCTTTTTCTATGTATAGGGGATAGTTTGCCTTCGTGAGACTCATCCTAAATGGAGAAGGAAAGATAAGGGTGATCAACAGAGGAGGAGATCCGTTGCAACTATTTCACCTTAGTTACATTCTATTGTTTAGCGCAGTGCTCGCGGCAGGGACGATCGGAGTGGCGTGGTTTGTATTTCATAAACGAAAAAGGAAAGCTCGCTAACGTTTATATGTGAAGATTGCCCGCTGGTGCTGATGAAGCGCTTGCGGGCTTTTTGTATGGATTGCTTCCCATCAAGCAAAGGGAATAGGAAGCTTTTCGCGAATACCTTAGTTATGGAGGGGATAACTGTGAAACTATACGAACGATCATTAAAATCTCAGATTGCTACTGTTGGCGTTTTTTTCTTCTTATCCTTAGTACAACTCATCATTAATATAGGAGACCATCGCCCTATTAGCTTTGTTGTTATTTTTAGTTTTTGTCTTGGTGTTTTTCTCATCCTAGGGGTCATTATTAGTATAGATCTCTTCCAAAATGACGCCGAGAAAATAGCAGCTAAGGTTGAATTTATCGAAGAATATCGGATTCATATTCGAAAACCAAATGGAAAATTAATGAAGTTGCGTGTAAAAGCAACAGAATATGAACAATTTCGTAGCGGTCAATCAGTCGAATTACTGGTCGCTAAAAGGACGAATGCTTTGCTAGCAATCCACAGTTTGGATGATGAACTTGAGGAAGGCTCTGGAGCAGACAGGATCAAAATGGAGGAATTATGAAACGATTACGAAAGCTTGTCAAAAGTAAATTTGTTTGGGCTCTGCTCATTCTCATTGTCTTCATCTACGTGAATAACACATCATTGCTTGCCAAAGAACGGCGCGGGGATCCGTTTCTGATGGCCCACCGCGGACTCTCGCAAACGTTCCACACGGAGGACTTGAAGAACGATACGTGTACGGCGGAACGAATCTTTGAGCCGGAACATCCGTATTTGGAGAATACGATTCCTTCCATGCAAGCTGCATTTGACGCTGGTGCGGATGAGGTTGAATTCGATATTCATATAACCAAAGATGATCAGTTTGCCGTATTTCATGATTGGACGCTAGACTGTCGGACGAATGTCAAAGGGCAATCGAAAGACTACACCATGGCTGAACTGAAAAAGGTGGATATTGGCTATGGTTACACGGCTGACAATGGGAAATCATATCCATTTCGAGGGAAAGGCATTGGATTGATGCCCTCGTTACAAGAAGTGCTCACACAATTTTCGGACAAAATGCTCCTCATTCATATTAAAACCAATGATCCCCGTGAAGGTAACTTGTTGGTAGATATATTGGCTAAGCTTTCCCCGGAACGGAGGAGCCAGTTGACCATATATGGCGGTAATTTACCTGTATCTATTGTGAAGGAAAATATGCCAGATATGCGCGTCATTTCTGTCGATTCGATGAAGAGCTGCTTGCTCCCGTACCTTGCTTATGGATGGACAGGCATTATACCTGCCTCATGTGAACATATACAGATTCATATTCCTGATAAATTGGCACCGCTGCTCTGGGGATGGCCGAATAAGTTTCTAAACCGAATGGATCAAGTGGATACGAGAGTGATCGTAGTTGGTGGAAATGGCACGGAGTTTTCAACTGGGTTTGATACGCCAACGGATTTGGAACGGCTTCCTGCATCGTATACTGGAGGAATATGGACGAATCGGATTGATCTTATTGCACCTCTATATAAGTGAAACAAAGAAGGCACCTGCTAGTAGAAAAATCTACAAGTAGGTTGCCTTCTTTATTTGTCTTCTTATTCGGTATCATTTTGTTACTTATAGAATGTGGATTGAAAGGGGGTCAGCGCTGCAATGACCGCATCACGAAATACATCACTTCGTGTAATTCGACCATTTGTAAATAAACCATAAGCGCCTTCCTTGTGATTACTCCCGATTGTACTGCTCAGTTCATCAATGATATGACGCAGCTCAGTCCCGCCTTGTAATAACTTCTCGCCAATCTCATGGGGGATTGGGAAATAAAGCCCTTTGCCGACGTAAAGCTGAGTGCCATCCCAAGCGGCACAAACAGAGAACAGATACCATTGCTTCGTATGGACGCTATCATAGGTGAGCCCTCCTTCGAGTCCAAGACCAAAGTCTGCTTCTGGCACGGCTATACGTACATTTTTGGCCCGCGTGATCGCACCAAGAATCGTTTCATCTTCTGTCATTGGCTGGTCAGATACACCAGAAGGAACAGCGTGACAAATCGGTTCTATCCCCGTAGCCGCCTCCACCGCGGCTCGCTTTGCTTGATTGCTCGTGCCTAATGCGAATCTTACTTCTTTCTCAAACATAGGTTATCACCTAACTTCCCTAGTGTGGATCAATGACATTATTTTGTTCTAGTATATCATGTTTTCATTTTTATTAAGATTGGTGGCGAGTTGTGCTTCTTCCTCCTAGTTTTAAATGTGTGCAAAGTTGGGCATATTTGTTAAAAACACATGTTGAAGAAGGGGACAATGGTGGTGCAAGCATGGGAAATATTCTACTTATTACATGGTATATCCTTACCATCATCACCTTTTTCGTTATAAAACGAAGGCTACAATTGTTCGAGACGATCTTCTGTTGGTTAATTGTAGTTTTTTTGCATGATGTCTACTTTATGATTATTACTTTAAATTATCATTTACTGATTCCTTCACAAAGGTTGCCTGATATCATCCTAAGAATCGTAAATCAGCAGATTATAACTCCGATTTTTGTCATTTGGGCCATGGACCAGTGTGTAAAAAAGCGTAGTTTGTTGCATAAACTTGTCTATATCATCATTTTTTCAATCATGCTCATGGTGCTAAAAACTTGTAATCACTATTTAGGAATTGTGCAGTACTCGTCGCAGTGGAAACCATCTTGGTCGTACTTGGAAAGTATCTTGCTCCTTATTTGTATAGGGATTGCCCTAATGTTGTACCGTACGGTTATGCGAAAGGAAGGTATTCCATTTGAGTCACCTTGATGTGTTAATACAACGGAATACGTTATTTACTATGGTCTGCCTCGTTCTCAGTTATGGTTTCATGTGGTTCCTGCCAAGTAACATGCCAAAAACCGTGAGTATCATCATGATGCTATTTAGCCTTGATACTGCCAAGAGTTTGGATACGACACTTGCCGTACCACCGTTCGACCTCTATAACACGAATATTTATCCGTATTTTGATTTCGCCGATATCTTAACTTGGTGTTTATATCCCGTCTTTGGTTATTTCTTTGCCTATTACTACAACAGGTTCCGTATTCGTGGGTTTATGATTCCTGTCTTTATTTTAGGTTGTTCATTAATAGGAACAGCCTATGAATATTTGAATGTTTATTTTGATGTTTTTCAGTATCGACACTGGAAATTAAGTTATTCCTTTTGCGTGTATCTCATCGTGCAGACGCTGTGCGTTCTTGTATTTACAAAGTTGAAACAGCATTGGATTGATCAAAAAACCATTCATTAAGGAGAATCAATCGAACTTGAGCTCTTTACAAGCCCAGCCCCCACGGAGACATCAAGCTTTATTAAGTATTGACGGTTTAAGCAGCCTGCGGTGGCAAGATCCGAAGATTATACTGTGGTGGTCAGCTTCCTTTCCAGGATTCGGTCATTTCCTGCTTCATCAATTTATTCGTGGATTTCTGCTGTCAGCTTGGGAAGTTACTATCAATTCACTTGCTAGAATCAATGAGGCGATCTATTATTCCTTCAGTGGGCAATCCGAATTGGCTGCACAAGTGATCGAACCAAGATGGGCATTTGCCTATGCGATCGTCTATTTATTCACAATTTGGGATAGTTATATCAAAGCGATTGATGCAAATAAGCAATATCATCTGGCTAAGCTGGAGGGAGCAAGAATAACTTCCAATCTTATTAAACCTTGGACAATTACGAATATAAGTATGAAGAGACCGGGAGCTGCTATGGTTTGTTCCTTCGTTTTTCCAGGATTAGGCCAACTATATAACAATCGACTCGCATTAGGATTCTACGGAGTTTTCTGGTGGTTTATTTATATGACTATGTCACGATCACATGAGGCGGCCTTATATCTGATACTAGGCAAATTGTCCAAATCAACAGCACTTTTAGACCCGCATTGGCTATTGTTTATGCCTTCCGTAATCGCTGGTGCCATCTATGACGCATATATGACGGCAATTGATCATAACAGACTTTTTCGTATCGAGCAGAAGCAGTATTTAACAGAAAAGTACCCTCATTTTCCAATCCAGCTGTTTGAAAAGGAGAATGCCACGCATGTTGATTATTAGTACTTTTGAGCATTCGATCGAGGTGGAAGAAGCCCTTGCCGTGCTGGAGAACATGGGTCTGCCTCGTAACGAAATCATGACGATCATGATGGATAACTATATGGAAATACCCGATCATAATTACAATTCCAATCCGAATAAGAAAACGTTGGCATTTGAGGTCGGCATGGCATCGTCTACGGCTTTAACTGTCATAGGGATTAGTGTCGGCTTCATTCTGTATTGGGGCCCTATTATTTGGGGAATTATAGCGGCAATTTGTGGATTTATTATTGGGTATTGCGTTACACGGTTCATACAAATTAAGCTGCTTAAACATGTTATTCGGAAAAAAGAGCGATTACCCGAGTTAGCTGTCATTATTCAATGCCATGAGGGACGAGTTCAAGAGGTGCAGCATGTGTTGTGGGAATACCAAGCGCTATCTGTAGGTAAAATTTAAAATAGGTACCACTTTCAAGCTTGAGACATCAAGCTTTTTTTGTGTAATTGTACAACATTTCCAATTTTCCTAACGTCAAATAGGTAGAAGGAACGGTTAGGGGGCATGAAGGTGATGAAACGAAGCATTGTTTTACTAGGAAGTGTACTCTTGTTAAGCGCATGTGCAGATGAGAAATACGACGTCGATAAAGCGACTGCGAGAGGAGAAGTCATCAATATTCACGGAAGAATCATCAATGGTGATCGATTCGATCAATTTTTGAAAAACATGGAAGGCCATGTGGAGAGTCAAATTCGGGTTACGCAAATGACAATAGAAGGGGATCCCGTTTATTATGATCTGGCTTCCAATAAAGATAAGATTTCTTATGTGTTTAATAATAAAGAGGATAAACATGGGGATGGCAAACGCCTGAAAACAGAATGTACAGGTATTAGTTCAGCGAAAGTTGAATCGGGTATCTCGTACACATTGGAAGGTTGTCTAGATGCCTCGATTGGGCAAACGTTTAGTTTTCAAAGAAGGAGGCTACTAGATTGATATCTAATAGCCTCTTTTCTCATATACATGTGTATGCTTATTTCATTGCAGCTAATTCATAATCAAACCACGTTCGCATTTCACCTGTCGATAAGTTCTCAATCGTATTGTTGCGATGCTTAATGAAAACGTTTCTATTCTTATCCAAATAATAGTCGCCGAAAACATAATCGGATAAACGTTTTGTTTCTAATTTCGTATTCAGCGTATACAGTCCAGCCGTATCTTGCACAGCATAATCCTTATTCGAAATACCACGAAGTACGATATAAAGACTTCCATCACTGGCTGCAGGATTAGGCAAGGAAAGATTAGTTATACCTAAAGCCAAGACATCCAATTCATGAAGCTTTTCATTTACCATCTGAACAGTACCATCTTGCTTTAGCAACCCAACGCGAGCACTGCCTGGAATAAAGTCCTTTCGACTAGGTAATTTGTCAGAGGCAATCCATACAGTACCATCAGGGTTGGGGATGACACGATCAATCTTTTGATTGAAGTCAAGGAGTCGCGTCACGGTCCCTTTTTGAATAAGAAACGTATAGGTCGTACCATAATTTGGACCAATAGCAGCAATAGGCAAGGTTAAATTAATGGACAAGATGATCCGTTGATCACCTGCTGGAAATGCTGTGTACGTATGGACAGGCGCTCCCCAGGCTCCCGATTCCCATACATCGGAGTCTGTTAGTGTATATACTTTTACATTACCATAGTATAAATCGCGATCTTTACGCACCAACTCTATTGGTTGACCAGCTAATGAGTGTGGAGACGCAGAAAGGCCTTTAATGAATTGATCTTGTTCTTTATTGTCTTTCCATTCGATCTGATAGTTGCTTTTATCCATCTTAAGCATGGATTTTGCAGGGTCCGCGGAAAGCAGGGAGTAGAAATATAACGAACTATCATCGTCGCCGATGATGGCATATATGGCATTTTGCCCGCCAACTAGCGATAGTCCTTCCTCATCACTCCATTGGATGTCAATTTGAAGCAGATCATGAATGAATCGCCAAGTGAGCGGCATATAAGTTACATCTTGATACGTTAGAAAAGGGTAGGGCTCTGTTTTATTATTGATTTCTATTTGATTTATCGTGATGGGCACATCGGAAACTTGGACAAAGTAACTACTTGCATTACTTTTGGTTGTAAGATCCTGTTCTAGTGGAGTCTGATGAATCGGCGGAGGGAAGTTTCGATTTGACCAAATTTGTAATCCATCGGACTCGCTCCAGTTGTATTCAATGCCTAGCGTTTGGAAATTATTCCACGTCATGGGTAAGTAAGTGATGTCTTTATATAATAAAAACGGGTATTTGCTGTGAGCGATATCCATGTTTTGTCCATTAATTTGAATTGAAAAATAGGGCAGAGACGCCTTCACAGACACACTTGCGGAAGCCTCCATGGGAAGTAGCGCCAACAACCAGCACATCAATCCGAGTATGACCAACGAGCATTTTATGGCAAATTTTTTCAAAATAATCACCCTTTTCTAAGTTAGTATTGCTACTGATTAGACGCAGGTTGATGGGAAAAGTTGTATGTTTGAAGGTGGAAGTATCCAGATCTTATTTCAGCTGGTAAATTTTGAGTCATGATCTCACTGAGAACCCATGTTACAATCGGTGAGATCCATTACGGGTCCAAAACTTAGAAGGCCGAAGCTTTTTTGAAGCACGGGGGAACCAATCTTTGGGGTGAAGTCGCGTTATGCGCGGCCGGGTGATTACTCTTTGATCCGAATCCGACAGCTAACCTCGCAGGCCGCAAAAAGGAGAGGTTTTAATTGAAGCGTTTCAAAAAGCTTGTCGTTACAGGTGCTTTAGGTTTAAGTGTCCTTATGGGCGCGAACGCAGCGTTTGCTGCAACGGGAACTCATACGGTAGCAGGTAATGATACCTTGTGGTTAATCTCTAAGAAATATGGCGTCAGCCTGACTTCGCTGATCAAAGCGAATCCACAAGTAGCCAATCCGAACGTGATTTGGTCGGGGATGAAACTCAATATTCCTGGAAGCACGGGTACAACGGTTGTGACTAAACCGTCGGTTACGCCAATACCGACAGTAACTCCGACACAATCCACATTTGCGAGCCAAGTGGTTACCTTGGTCAACCAGGAGCGAACGAAGGCGGGATTGAAACCTTTGACCAGCAACAACGCACTTACTGCCATGGCGCTGGACAAAGCGAAGGATATGTACAATAAGGGATATTTCGATCATACATCGCCAACGTACGGTTCACCTTTTGAAATGATGAGCTCCTATGGCATTCATTACTCCTACGCGGGTGAAAATATTGCCAAAGGACAGCAATCCCCTGAAGCCGTTATGACAGCATGGATGAACAGTACTGGTCACCGTCAAAACATTCTAAGCCCAAACTTCACCCAAATCGGCGTCGCCTATTATAACGGTGAGTGGGTGCAGGAATTCATTAGTAACTAATTTATTATCGTGGATTGTGACAGTCTCCCTTGGGGAGGCTGTCTTTTTTATTTCTTAACGAAGGAGAAAGGTTGCGTATGTCGAATTGGAAATCAGTTACAGATTGGGTTTTTAAGAAAAAATGGAGTCCAGTGACTTGGAAAGATAAAGGAGTAGTGTCGTAGTGACAAGAATTAAAAGAATGACATTTTGGATAGTTACTGGTTTCTTTTATATCTGTTTGTTTTTACTTTATTGGATTTTCCTCACCGCAGATACGGCCTTATATGTAGGTAAATTAGTTAGTCAGATGGGCATAGTGTCAACCCAATCATTCGTTATTTTCTATTTCATTGTCGGAACAATACTCACTATTGCATTCTGTATTTTAAATGTTTGGGCATATCGCAAGAAACGAGTATTCTTCTGGTTATTGTTTATTTTACATGCTTATTATTTATATAAACTATATAGTATCGTCACAGATCCGAACCCAATTAGAACCATTTAAAAAGCTTGAAAATAAATTCCCAAGAGGTGCATCCAGTGATTAAGATACGCACACAAATCGAAATTAAAGCATCTATAGATGTTTGCTTTGACATGGCATCGAATATTGATATCCATACACAGACTGTTTGGCCACACACCAAGGAACGAGCGATAGCTGGAACTACCACTGGCATGATTCGTGATGGGGATACGGTTACTTTTGAGGCAAGACATTTCTTAATTAGGCAAAAGCACACGTCACTCATATCGAATTATGTGCGACCTAATCGTTTTGTCGATGAAATGTTGCAGGGGACATTCAAAAGTATGAGGCATGAACACGAGTTTATTGATTTAGGGGACAGAACGTTGATGAAAGATACGTTAAGTTTTGAAGCCCCGCTGGGTTGGATCGGCTGGATCGTTGAGAGGGTTGTATTGAGAAGATATATGATGCGATTTTTGAACTATCGGAATGAGCAGTTGAAGATTTTGGCTGAAAAGCATGCAAAGGATTAGTAGAGGGAGCAACCACAGGAGCAGCAACAGGAGAGAAAACAGGAGTGACCACAGGAGTAACAACGGAGGAAAGCCATTGAGATTCTATATAGCATCTAGTTTCAAGAACATTGATAATGTTCGAAATGTCGCTCAGCAATTGAATTCGAATGGATTTACTCAAACTTACGATTGGACGACACATACAGATGTCGATTCACTTCAAGTCCTTGCGGCGATCGGTGCCAAAGAGAAAGAAGCCGTGTTGCGTGCAGACCTATTCATCATCATGCTGCCAGCCGGGAAGGGAAGCCATGTCGAGTTGGGCCTCGCTCTCGGAGCAGGGAAGACGATATTTATGTATTTCGCAACCGACGAGATAAATGATATGGAAAAAACGAGTACGTTTTATCAACTGCCAGAGGTACATAAAATCATTGGAACGATTGATGATCTGGTTGGAGGGATCAAGCAAAGTAGCTAGTTAACTAACACGCGGGAGCCAAATTCAAGCAGTAAGGGGAACCTAGGTACGCTATTTCCGAGTAATAGGCTAGTTTTGGCAGCTAAGGGAACGTGTGTGCGCTATTTGCCCGTTTTCGTGTTTTTGTGGTGGTTTTCGAGTGAATAGCGCACTGTCGTTCCCTTTCGATACGGTTTTCGCTCGTTTTGCTGGAAATAGTGTCTCCTAGTTCCCTTGGGTTCAGAAACAGTCAAAAATGAATCGAATAACTGAAGACAGTTCTCTTAAAACCTATGTAAAGGATCAAAATCATGAATCCGAATGAATTTATAGAAACATATAATTCAACTCAAAATGAGTTTATTTATTTCAAATGGAATGGTAAGCATGCTAATGAACTGGTTGATGAGAATATACATTTTAGGAGAGAGTTAATTAAATACATAGAGTCAATTGATTTCAACAATATACCAGGCGAACTTTTGAGGGATTTAATAGTGGCTGAGTCCCAGTATGCAAAAGAAGCATGGGGAATCTATCGGTATTATTATCTAATGGTTGAAAAATTACTTAATCAAACAGGGTATCAGTACTTGGATGATATAGTTATCTCAGGATCTTTATGCTTTGATACCTATTGTTCAACTCTGAGGGCTAACCCTTCCGAGTTAGATTTCGATGTGTTCATCACTGAAATCAATAAGAGGAAAGAAATTTCGCAAAATGAACTCATGCTTAAAGCATATGATATCGGGATTGCTATGTATACTGGTTATATGTCGAGACAAAGCCATATAAATGACGAATCGGACATAGGTTTTAGAAATACTAAAACCAGTATTCTCTTAAAACTCAAGAAAAATCTCGCGAAGTATTTTAAAAGTTAGAGGAGTTCAACCAAGTGAGCAAAAAGAGATTAAAGATACTCATTCTTAGTTTTGCAATCTTCATCATTGCTATGATCACGATAAAGCTTATTGTAGCATTCGGCGGAGATATGGTAGTTACTAGCCATAATGTGTCGACTTTTACTAGTAAATCAAATGTGAATGGCAACATTAAACTTACTATCGGCACGCTAAAAGGAACGTATGAGGTTCATGATTTTACTATTAAAACCGATGGGAAAATTGATATTCCATACGTATCAACGGTTGAATCCGGGACAGTAACCCTTCGAGTAATGAAATCGAATCTCATACAATGGGAGAAAGTAGTATCTCCATCAAGTACTGGACTTATCGAGTTTGAGGGTGTAAAGGGGAGCTATTCGATTCAACTTGCCACAGATGAAGCGAAGAAAATAAGTGTGAAGCTCCAAATGAAATAGCTGCAATCAATCAGTTGATGTACAATACAAATTAACCGAAAAACGGAAGTCAATGACGCAACCCTTCGTCATTGACTTCCGTTTTCAATTAAAAGTCGCCTCAAACCGCTCCTTAAACGTTTGGAACATCCACAGATTCACTTCCCACAAATCCGCTACGGGTTGCTGCGTGTAAGGCAGTACCTGCAAATACGGCGGCGGCCCGAACTCTGGTGTGAAGGTCATCGTATCCGCTCCGGCTTCGAATCGGTGTTGACAGATCGCCAACCATAAGCCGATGAAGGTTTCCACATGCGCGGCAAATTCAGGTGCCCGCGGGTCGGATACCTGCGGACCTTCGGGGAACCCGACGCGTCCGTGAATGTGAATGGCACGGGCTAAGCTCAGCTGGACGTCCTCGTCCTGCGGACTCGGCATGCTTTCGCAGGCTGCGCACCAATGGCTGAAATCGGCGCCAATCGTAAGCGCCGGCAGCTGCTTCAACACGGCCGCCGTTTGCCACGGCGTGAAAAAAGCCCTTCCGCGATGCGTCTCATGCGCGATCGGTATCCCGATCTCTTGCTCTACACGCAGCGCCGCCTCGAAGAACCGCAGCTGCTCGTCAGCAGTCATACGATCAGCAGCGCTATGCGAATTGATCAGATCTGGCCGCAGTTCAGCTGCGCGAAGCACCTGCTCACGGAAAGATAGAATGTGATTCGGGCCCCGCGTCACCACTTGTGCGATGAACGACAAGTTCAAGTCGTCCAAATCTTTTCGAAACTGACGATCATCCTTCGCGTCGGAAGGAGGCGTGTACTCGACACCGTAATAACCGGCCTCTACGATTTGCTCTAATTTCCCTTCCCACAATCCATTCCATTCCCAAAGGGATTTATAACCTCGTATTTTCATTGTTATTACTCCTTATCCTTAATCCAAAGACATATCTATGAGTATAAGACAGGATAAGATAGTATGACTTATGGTATTTTCAGAAATACCCAACGTATTTTCACCAAGAAAGATGTCTATAGGCGGTAGGGGATAAATTCGTCCATCGTTTGAATTGTTTGCTGAATTGAGACAAATCCTTGTATCCCAATTGTTCGGCGATGTGCTCGATAGAATGAGAGGGGTCCATGAGCATGAGCTTGGCTTGACGCAGCTTGACTGTACTTAGATAATGTCGTGGCGAGACGCCATAAGCTTTGTGAAAAACTCGATTACAATGAGCAGGACTATAACCGAGCTGTTTGGCAATCAGCGTTATTCGAAAAGGTTCCTGCCCTTTGAGTAGCGTAGATGCTTGGTGTTCTATTAATTGGGCTAGCTGTGCAGCTAAGCCAGAGTCACCTGTTTGCTGATTAGAAATCACAGCCTCATCGAGTAATATCTCGCTTAACGCGGTGAAAATACGAAATGATGCATGCATCGTCTGCAACTTCAGACTCAGTCCGCTGGCGGTATTTTCTCTTGCTATTTGTGCGAGATCCATAAGAATAGGACGGAGTAAGCTCTCCATTTTGCTGCCAGACGGGTGAACGATTTGCCCGATTAGACTTAACTGCTGACGAAACCAAGGATCTGTTACCTCCAAATGCACACACACATACTCCATCATATGGCCATCGACTGCGCCTAAACTTGCATGCACTTCATTCGGAAGTATCCAAACCAGATCGCCTTGCCTTTGTACAAAATGCTTGTCGCCAACGCGCATGCGCTGAGAACCGTCAACGACAAGATTGAGCTCGAACATCGGATGTTGATGCTCGGGGAAAGACCACTGCGCGTTAACCTTGCGAAGATGCGCAGCAAAAATCCGGAAAGATGCCTGCACATCAGGCAGCATGCCGCCATGAACGACATTATCGAGACCAGCGGGCAAGGATTCTTGTTGAAAGACCTTCATAGATCAGTCTCCTTATAAAAAGCTTATGATTCATTCTTTACACTAACTATCTCACTATACTAGCATGGAATCAAATGTTTGTTTTGTCCAAATGAAAGATCGTAATGCCCATGGGTTCAGGGTTTCTCTCATTGTATAATAAGGGCAAATGACTGAGAGGAGCATCATCCTAATATGAAAAATCAATTTTTCAATGCACACCATTCACCAATTGGCGCATTTGCTAGTTTTACACTTGGATTTCCAGGCAAAAGCGGAGGCTTCGATCTCGAACAAGCGCGTCCGCCAAAGCAAAATATATATATTGGGCTAGAAACGATTCAAGGTGGCACTTATGACGCTTTGCCTTTCTTCGAGTATGTGAGCGAGGATGAAAGCCTTCGTTATGATATCGAGAATCCGGATCCAAAGCCGAATAAAAAGAAAACGGTATTCCCATTTGCACAGGATGAGATTCAACGAGATTTCAAAGTCAGCACGGACACGTGGAAAGCTGGCGATTTGGAATTCAGTCTTATATCTCCTGCACAGTCTGTACCTGATCCAGCTACAGCGAGTGATGAGGAGTTACGTCTAGCACTTGTCCCAGCCGTTCTTGCTAAGATTACTGTCGACAATACCAAAGGTACAGCATCCAGAAGAGTTTTCTTCGGGTACCAAGGAACAGATCCATACAGCGCAATGCGCAGGCTGGATGATACGATGGAAGGAGCCGCGGGAGTAGGGCAAGGCCGCATTACGGCGATTGTTTCCAAAGATCCTGATGTACGTTCAGGGCTTTACTTTAGTATCGAAGATATTTTGAAAATGAAAATTGTTGAAAACTTGACCTTCGGTCTCGGTACTGTTGGCGCTTTATTCGCGGATACGCCTGCTGGCGAGAAACGTTCGTATGAATTTGCAATTTGTTTCCATCGCGGAGGCATTGTCACTGCGGGGCGTGATGCATCCTATACGTACGCACGCTTATTCAAGAATATTGAAGCCGTTGCCGATTATGCTTTAGACAATTTCGATACGCTATCAACATTAGCTCAAAGCTCAGACGCTAACATCGTCAATTCGCGCTTGTCGGCTGATCAGAAGTTTATGCTTGCACATGCAATCCGAAGCTATAACGGAAATACACAACTGCTAGATATGGATGATGAGCCATTCTGGATCGTCAATGAAGGCGAGTATCGGATGATGAACACGTTCGATTTGACAGTTGATCAATTATTTTATGAGTTAGCTGTGAATCCTTGGACGGTTCGTAATGAACTAGATATGTTCGTGAAACGTTATAGCTATGAGGATAAGGTTAGTTTCCCAGATGATCCTACTGAATACCCGGGCGGGATTTCGTTTACGCATGATATGGGTGTAGCCAATACACTTTCTCGACCAGGATACTCCGCTTATGAGTTGTACGGTTTGGATGACTGTTTCTCCCATATGACACATGAGCAGTTGGTGAATTGGACTTTATGCGGAGCAACTTATGTGGCTCATACGGATGATCAAGCTTGGCTGCAAGCGAATCTTACGATTTTTGAGAAATGTTTAACGAGTATGCTCCATCGCGATCATCCGAATCCAGAACTTCGTAATGGGATTATGTCCTTAGATAGCAGCCGTACTATGGGCGGAGCAGAAATCACGACGTATGACAGTTTAGATGTCTCGCTGGGACAATCACGTAACAATATTTATATGGCGGGCAAATGTTGGGCGGCATACGTGGCGATGGAAACTATTTTTGCTCAAAATGGGAGAGAGGATCTAGCTCTCATCGCAAGTCAGCAAGCACTAAAAAGTGCACAAACGGTAACATCTTTCGTCACGGAAGAAGGTTACATTCCAGCTGTAGTTGGTGAAGGCAACGATTCCAAAATCATTCCAGCGATCGAAGGCTTAGTATTTCCTTACTTCACTGGCAATAAGTCTGCATTAGATGCCAATGGTCGTTACGGCTTTTATATCGAAGCTTTGAAAAAGCATTTGGACGTTGTGCTTGTTGAAGGTACCTGCCTTTTCACAGATGGTGGTTGGAAACTTTCCTCGACGAGTAACAACTCTTGGTTAAGCAAAATATATTTGTGCCAATTCGTCGCGCGTGAAATCCTGGATCTAGCTTGGGATGAAACGGGAGCTGCAGCGGATGCAGCCCATGTTGCTTGGTTGACGCACCCAACCCTGTCCATTTGGAGCTGGAGTGATCAAATCATTTCCGGAGAGATTACAGGAAGTAAGTATTACCCGCGCGGTGTTACAAGCATTTTATGGCTGCAAGAAACGAAATAATGAACTCCGAGCAACTGAAGCTATTCGCTTTGGTTGCTTTTTTGTTGGTACTATTTGTAAAATAGAAGGGATGAGCTTCGTTCGATTGGAGGTAATTGAACATATGAAAAAAGAAATCTCAGCAGGCGGAGTCGTTTACCGACAAATTGGCGATGAATGTCACATTTTACTAATCGAGGATCGCTATCGGAAACTGGCTTTTGCAAAAGGTCGCATGGAGTTTGGGGAGACGATTGAACAGGCTGCACTTCGGGAAATTAAAGAAGAAACCAATATTGATGGCAGAATCATTCAGCCGCTCACCATCAATTATTATCAATTCGAGCACACGGCACATGGACAAGTAGAGAAGGAAACTCATTATTATCTAGTCGAAGCGCTCAGTGATGAGCTTAAAGCTCAAACAGAAGAAATTCGGGGAGTAAAGTGGCACAACGCGGCCGATGTATGGGCCGAACACAATCTGAACGGCTATGAGAATAATCGCGGAATTTTGAGAATGGCGCTTGAAATTTTGGGATTTTTAGGTGAAGAGGATGAGTTGAATGTATAATGAAAGCGTATAGATATGGTTATGTGTTGGTGACCATTTGGCTGATATGGATGTTCTATGGTTATAACAATTATAACGATGTAGACGAGAATAAAATGTATCTAATTTTAGCGATGACGGGATTGGGGCTTATTCTTTTTCCGATTTATTTCATTGGCGTTTATTTGTATGGCGTTGTGATCAGAAGAAAAACGTAGTTTAATGCGACATAGAAACAGTCGATACAATCATTGTGGACGAGATCATGTTTGAACAACTAGGGAGGCGAAACATATGAATATGAAAAACGAATTACCGCAGGTGCACTTCGAAGATCAACTTGCTTTTGAACAGTGGCTTGCGATAAATCATAACACATCACTAGGCATCCGATTGCAAATTGCAAAGAAAGGTGCTCGTGTCAAAACAGTTTCTTACGATCAAGCTCTCGAGAGCGCGTTGTGCTATGGGTGGATTGATAGCCAGAAAGAAAAAGCGGATGAGCAGATCTGGCTTCAGCGTTTCACGCCTCGCGGTGTTAGGAGCATTTGGTCCAAAGTAAATAAAGATAAAGCAGAGACGCTGATTGCAAATGGACGAATGAAACCTTCCGGCTTGAAGGCGATAGAGTCTGCCAAGAAGAATGGGCAGTGGGAGAAAGCTTATGAACCGCAAAGCCACGCCACGATCCCAGAGGATTTTGCTTTGCAATTGGAGAAGAATAGCGAGGCGAAGGCCTTCTATGATACGCTGGATCGGCAAAATAAATATGCCATTACGTTCCGAATTCATACAGCTAAGAAGCAAGAAACCCGTGTAAAACGGATCCAAGAGTTTATTTTAATGTTGGAAAATGGGGAGAAGATTTATCCGTAGACTTTGATACAGATATACAGAGAGGAATACGAACATCATGACGAAAAAACTCTATTATGTTTCTGCCTATCAACAGGAATGGCAAACGACGATCACTCAAAAGATTGAACGTGAAGATGGTCACTATGTCCTCTTGGAGGAGACTGCGTTTTATCCGCATGGCGGTGGACAACCTTGTGATGCTGGTGAAATCAACGGTATTCCCGTAATGGATGTGCTACTGGAGGAGGACGATGTTCTACATAAGCTAGAGCGCATGCCTGAAGGAACGAGCGCGACTTGCACAATAGACTGGCAACTTCGATTCGATCATATGCAGCAGCATAGTGGTCAGCATTTACTTTCCGCGGTATGCCGAGATCTGTTTGAGGCTAACACGGTGAGCTTTCATCTGGGCACGGATTACTGCACGATTGATGTGGAGACGCTCGATCTTGAACCGATGAAGTTGGCAGCGATTGAGACAGAGGTGAATCGTAAGATTTACGAGAATCGCTTGATTAGCAGCTATATTGTAACACCCGAGGAGCTAGCACAGCTGCCGCTTGTCAAACAGCCCAAGGTGACGAAGGACATTCGGATTGTTGAAATCAACGGGGTAGAGTATAACGCGTGCGGTGGTACACATGTTTCGTCAACGGGCGAAATCGGGATGATTAAGCTTTTGAAAACAGAGAAGCAAAAGGGGAACACCCGGATATATTTCCTCTGTGGCTTTCGTGCGTTGGCTGAGTTTAACGAGAATGTCAAAATTCTAGGGGCATTGTCGGGCAAATTTAATACGGGCAAAGATGAAATCATGGATCGCATTGAGAAGTGGGAGTATGAGCACAAGCTAGTTCAAACAGAGTTAGCTGGGCTGAAAGAGAAACTAGATGAGTACTTGGCTCAGGAGTTGTTGGTAGAAAGTCAGGAAATTATTGCACGTCAATTCGAAGAGAAATCATTGAAAGACATACAGAGTTTAGCGACGAAGGTTGCGTCAAAGACAGATTTGCCTATCTTGTTCCTGAGTACTTCTGAGAACAAAGTCGTATTTGCACACAGTGGCCAACATGCACAAGCTTGCGGAGCTTTTTTCAAAGCTCATCTAGGAAGCTACAACGGCAAAGGCGGCGGCAGTGATAAGCTGGCGCAAGCTGGGTTCTCCAGTAGGGAGGATGCTTTGTCCTTTTATAAGTTTGCGGTCGAGCAGTTGAGTGGAAATTAAGGAAGATCGTTTGGAAGGCGGAGGAAAGGTAATTCCATTTATTTTTTTGTGATTAAGGTTCAATAGAGAAGTTCTTAAAAAGAAAAACTTGATACTCATTATGATTAACGCTATTATAGACTCATAAAGTCTTTAATGGGGGCTTGAAAATGAAATATTCACAAGCGACCGACTACGCCCTTCATGCGATGCTCTTTTTGGTAAACTCCGAAGCTGATAAACCAGTTGGTGTGCAATTGCTTGCCGAGAAGCTAAACGTTTCACAGACTTATTTATCTAAGTTGATGACGAAGCTTGTCAAAGCAGGATTAATTCATTCTTCTTCCGGGGCTTATGGTGGGTATCGTATTAAGCATAATCGGCAGGACATCTCCTTTCTAGATATCATTCGGGCAATCGAAGGTACAGCCTCTTTGTTCGAATGCAGCTTTAATCATGGAAACGGATGTCAGATACAACAGGTTGTGATGGACGCTGAACGACAGTTGGAACAGTATCTGGCAAGTAAGAAAATCGCAGATTTGGTGAGCATGCCTATGACGGAATAGTTTCCGTCCTTTTTTCAAGGTTTATCGTAGATATCGAGAGTCTTTTAAGTCTCTAATAAGAATGATCGAAAGGAAGATGAACATGACTTATGATTGTTTAATTATCGGCGGAGGTCCTGCAGGTCTTAACGCAGCTTTGGTTTTAGGGAGAGCAAGGAAGAATGTGCTACTTATTGATGAGGGTCGGCCTCGTAACCAGGTTACTCATGAAACACATGGTTTTCTTACAAGGGACGGTATAAAGCCAAGCGAGTTTCGGCAGATTGCTATGGAACAAATTCGCGTTTATCCATCTGTCGATTTTGTGTCCGATAGGGCAGTGTCGATAACCGGAAGCGATGGCGATTTTCAAATCACGACAACTCAAGGGAAGAGATACGAGGGTAAGAAGGTACTTTTTGCAATAGGTAAAAAAGACCTTCCTTTGGAAATTACCGGTTTGACTGAGGTGTACGGTAAAAGTGCTTTTGTATGTCCATATTGCGATGGTTGGGAACTCAGAGATCAGTCACTCGTGCTTATCGTGAATGGAGCGAAGGCACTTCACCTTGCGAAAATGATCTCAGGTTGGACAAACCGTTTCACAATTTGCACGAATGGACCTGATGGGTTGTCAGATACTGAAAAAGAGGAACTCATTCAACATAACGTACCGATATATGATTCGCCGATACGTTCCATCGTATCGAATGAAGGCTTGGTCCAACATGTTGAGCTAGAGGACGGAAACCGACTCTCTTGCACGGGAATATTCTTTGGCCCGAAATTAGTGATCGGATCGGAACTCCCGCAAACAATAGGCTGTGAAATGACGGAAGCAGGAACAGTCGTGGTTGATCCTTTTGGCAAAACAAACGTTCCTGGCGTGTATAGTGCTGGAGATGCGGCTTCGGAAATGTATCAAGCTATCATGGCTGCCTCATTAGGCGCGATAGCTGGTATGAGCATAAATGGTGAACTGCTCATGGAGAATTGGCAAAAAGCGAGTTTGCAGTAAATTTGAAAAGAAAGAATGGAGATTGCCCATATGAAGGATAAATCTAGCTATAATACGGAAATGGCTCAGGCATATGAAACAAACGCTCGTATATCAATACCGACTTATGATGCATTATTTGGGATGGTGCAATCCTATTTCCGAGCTGAAATTAGCGGTGAAGCTGCTTCGGTGCTGGTAGTCGGTGCAGGAGGGGGACAAGAACTTTCCACATGGGGACCAGCTAATCCTGAATGGCGCTTTACAGGCGTGGACATTTCAGCAGAAATGCTTAAAATTGCCCAACACAAAACCAACCAACTAGACATGGCCAATCGCGTAAATCTCATTCATGGAACGATTACCGATTTGCCAGAAGCTGACGCGGCATTCGATGCAGCCAGCTGTATTTTGGTACTGCATTTCATCGACAATGTGCAAGAGAAGCTGGAGCTGCTCAGAAGTATTCATGAACGAATGAAACCAGGTGCGCCATTTGTGCTAGTGAGTGCGTACGGGGATCGCGAGGGTACCGAATTAAAGGACAGATTGCATGTTTGGAGGAGCTTTTGGTTGGAGGCGGGGAGATCGACTTCCATTGTCAACGAAATGGTGAATACAGGTATTATGAAAATATCCTTTTTGCCTGAAAAGCAAATCGAAGGGTTATTACAAGATTCCGGCTTTACGCATATTACGAAATTCTTTGTTACAGGGCTTTTCGGGGGTTGGATTTGCCAGGCAGGAAGTAATGGTGCGGACATCGAATGTGAAGTGTAAGTGATATCTAAATAACTACAAATCTAGTTAAAAGGAGTTTCCTACATGCGCGCTCAAAAAATACGTCCATTTGTTCCGTCTGGTGAGGATTTCCCTCTTGCTGTGCAGTTTTATAAGGATCTCGGTTTTGAACAAATATTTGCAAATCATCAGGGTGCCATTTTCAAAGTTGACGATACGGAATTTCATTTACAGAATTATCATAACGTAGAATTACAGCAAAATTATATGTTGGAACTATGTGTACAGGACATAGACGCGTGGTGGGCGCATATCCAAAACACAGAGGTCATCCGTACATATCAAATTCGAGCAACTCCGCCTAAGATGCAGCCTTATGGAAAAAGAGCCATTCATTTGATCGACCCTGCGGGGGTTCTCTGGCATTTTACTGAATAACATCAGCAAATTGGTTGTGGAGGAGAAGTCATTGTATATTCGAGTTCTGGATGAACATGATGCAAAGATATATCATGAATTAAGATTAAGTGCGCTGCAAATCAGTCCAGAAGCATTTGGCTCCACGTATGAGCGAGAGGTACATTTTACACTGGAAATGGTTGCTGATCGTATAAAGCCAACTAGCGGTAAGTTTGTACTTGGGGCATTGGATGAGCAGGGATCGCTTGTTGGATCTGTCTCCTTTGTAAGAGAGAGCAGTCTGAAGACCGCACATAAAGGCAATGTTTATGCGATGTTTGTTGCTATGAATCAGCGCGGTCAAGGTTTAGGGAAAAAGCTGCTGAATGAGCTTATTCGGAGAGCTAGTGAATGCGAAGGTGTTGAGCAAATCAACCTGGCTGTCATTTCACATAATGATGCAGCGAAGAAGCTGTACAATTCCCTTGGGTTTAAGGTTTATGGTGTGGAGCATAATGCACTGAAATATAATGGTCAGTATTATGATGAGGATTTGATGGTTCGGAGATTGAATGAATAAGTAGAGAGCGATATAGGTTGTTTTGAAAAGGGGGAACGTAGTTACGCTATCTCGCCGATATTCGTTGAAATGGGAATCAAGAGGAACGTAGATACGCTATTTGCCTAATTTTCGCCGTGTTTGGCGTAAATTGGGCCTAATAAGGTACTGACGTTCCCTATAGCAGCCCTTTTCGTTCATATATCTGTTAATAGCGAATTCTAGTTCCCTTTACATCAAGAGGCTGTCTCTTTCGAGACAGCCTCTTCGTGCTAATTATTCTGACGTAGGGTTCGTTGTGACGAATTGATTAGAAAACATCCGCGAATACGTTCCTTTGTGACTCATTAATGCATTGTGATTGCCTTGCTCGGAGATCTCTCCATGATCGATAACCATGATTGTATCTGCATTCCGTATCGTATTCAGACGGTGAGCAATAATGAAGCTTGTGCGTCCCTTCATGATGGAGAGAAGTGCTTCCTGAATATGAAGTTCCGTCCGCGTATCAATACTGCTTGTTGCCTCATCCAAAATGAGTATAGAAGGATCAGCTAGAATAACGCGAGCGATCGCAAGCAACTGTCGTTGGCCTTGACTTAAATTCCCGCCATTCTCCGAGAGTGGCGTATCGTAGCGCTTAGGCAGTCGGCTAATGAACGCGTCGGCATTTGCCAGTTTAGACGCTGCAATCACTTCGCTATCCGTTGCGTCAGGGTTGCCGTATTTGATGTTCTCCTTAATAGTGCCGGAGAATAAATAAGTATCTTGCAGCACGATGCCGAAGCTGCGGCGAAGAGAGCTGCGGGTATACGATTTGATATCTCGACCATCAATCAAGATCGTACCGCTTGTTGCATCATAGAATCGCGTCACGAGATTCACGATTGTTGTTTTACCGGCACCAGTGGGTCCAACGAGCGCTAAGCTGCTGCCCGCCGCTGTCTCGAAGCTAACTCCTTTAATAATCGGCCTATCCAGCCGATAACCGAAGGTTACGTCTTGGAAGGTAACGTGACCGATAGGTTTTTGCAGATCAACTGCGCCGGGTTCATCCTCAGCTTCTTCCGCTTCATCTAACACTTCAAAAGCACGTTCCGCCCCTGCTACACCGGATTGCAGCACATTATAAGTGTTGGCAATCTCATTAAGTGGTCTCACGAACTGGCGCGAATAACTCAGAAAGCTTGCAATGACACCGACCGTAATATGACCTTTCACTGCCAACACACCACCGACAATCGCAACAGAAGAGAAGCCGATATTGTTGATAACACCAAGGATCGGCATTAGAAAACCTGACCAAATTTGTGCTTTTAACCCAACCTCATACAATCGACCATTTACGCTGTTGAACTCATGGATCGCTTTCTGCTCACGATTAAATGCTTTAACGACGAGAAGGCCGGAAATCGTTTCTTCAATATGACCGTTTAGCTTGCCAAGCTGTGCCTGCTGCTCTTTGAATAGCACGCTAGTACGTTTGGTGATTGTTTTTGCAAGCAAGAATACAAGTGGAACCGTAATTAAAGTAGCTAGCGTCAGGGTTGGACTTAGAATGAGCATCATGATGAAGGATCCGACAATTGCGATAGAGCCCGTCATCAATTGTGTGGTTGCTTGCGAGATTGAGTTGCTGACATTGTCAATATCGTTCGACAGACGGCTCATGACATCACCATGGGTGCGTCCGTCGAAATAAGCAAGGGGCAGTTTTTGCAGCTTCGCAAACATCGTTTGGCGAAGTCTCCGCACGACACGTTGTGCCAGTCCAGCCATGACCCAGCTCTGCATGAAGGTAAGTCCACCGTCAGCAATGTAAGTGGCAATTAGAACAATCATCACCACATCGAGAACACTATAATTTACTACGCCTCCGGCCATCGCATCAATGGCAACACCAATGAGATAGGGGCCAGCTAAGGTCAGGGCAGCATCTGCTAGAATAAATAGGAAGACGATGGTCAACCATTTGCGTTCAGTACCTAGATAAGACCAAAGACGGCGTAACGTATGTTTGAAGTTTTTGGGCTTTACGGTAGGAGCACGCCCACCACGGCCTATGGGTCCTGTGATCATGGGGACGTCAGGTGTTTGTTGACGTGAACCTTCACTCGGCTTTGACATGATGCGGCAGCTCCTTTCCGAATTGGGATTGACATATTTCTATATAAATACGGCAACTAGCCAGTAACATCTCATGTGTGCCGATGCCGACGATTTCACCATCGTCCATAACGACAATTTTATCCGCATCCATGACGGAAGTAATGCGCTGTGCAATAATCAAACAAGTGACGCCAGAGGCAAATTCTTTGAGTGATTGTTTGATTCTCGTCTCCGTCGCGGTATCTAAAGCGCTTGTACAATCGTCGAGAATGAGAATGTCGGGTTTTCGAATAAGTGCGCGAGCGATGGATAACCGTTGTTTCTGACCTCCGGACAAGTTCACTCCTTTTTGACCCAACTTCGTTTCATAACTTTCAGGGAATGCAGTAACGAAGCTATGGGCTTCTGCCATGATTGCGGCTTGTTCAACCTCTTCATGCGATGCGTGCTCGTGACCCCAACGCAAGTTCTCTTCAATGGTGCCGCTGAACAGAATGGTGTTCTGAGGCACGATGGCAATACGATCCCTTAACTTGGAAGGGTCCAACTCACGTATATCCACACCGTCAACACGGATCGAGCCAGAGCTCGGGTCGTAGAAGCGGGGGACGAGACTCACAAGGCTGCTTTTTCCAGACCCCGTAGAGCCGATGATACCGATTGTTTCCCCTGGGAGGCATGTTAAGTTGATATGCTTCAGTATAGGTTCACCGACAGCTCCATCATAAGCAAAAGAGACATCCGTGAAGTCGATTCGGCCACCAGGACGATGATCAGGTAGGGCAGCGGTAGGGTTCCAAGTCATTTCATTGATTTGATTAAACACTTCACCGATCCGAGTAGCTGAGGCTTTGGCACGAACAAACATATTAAATACCATCGAAATCGTTAGTAAAGCAAACAAAATTTGCGTCATATAATTGACGAAAGCTACGATATGACCGACTTGCATCTGATGTTGATTAACTCGCCAGGCACCTAACCAAAGCACGGCAACAATTCCAAAATTGACAGTGAGCAGGATGGAGGGGTTAAAGATCGCGAGCAGCCTTGTCACCTGAATCGATTTGTCCTGATAATCTATATTGGCTTTCTGAAACTTCCCGGCTTCATGATCAAACCGATTAAATGCTTTCACGACACGAATGCCGGATAAATATTCTCTTATCACGCGGTTAACGTTGTCCAGTGCTTTCTGCACGTTAACGTACCTAGCAAAACCCACTTTCAAGTTCAAAGCCACGAGCACACCAACGAGCGGAACCACGATAAGCAGCACAACAGCCAGATGCATATTCAGCCTTACTGCCATAATTAAACTCCCAATACATAGGAGAGGTGCTTTGATAAAAATACGCATAAGGCCATTTACGAAGTTTTGCACCTGCGTCACATCATTCGTTAGACGTGTTATTAAGGACGCGCGTTCGAATCGCTCGATATTGGTGAAGGAAAGTGATTGTATCTTTTCAAATAAATCCGCTCTAAGTTCCGTGCCGAATTTCTGTGAAACATGACTGGCAACGATATTCCGAATCGAGGCCGCGACAGCGCCAAATGCCGTTATAATAAGCATCAAACCGCCCATACGGAGCACATAATCAAGTCGTTTCTCGGCAACGCCAACGTCCAGAATGTGCGACATGATCGTTGGTTGCAGTAAATCCGCAAGCGCTTCCAGCATGACGAAAAACACAGCAACTAAAAACAGTTTCCAGTGCTTTTTGACATATTTCTTCATAAAAACCATTGGTGCACACGCTCCTCTTCCCGCAGTCCATAGCTCTTGCTTAGTTAATAGCAATTTTATAACGGAAGCCATTTCACGTGCAACACAAGGTTAACATTTTCCACATGATAAATCTGAGGTAGGATTGGTATAATGCGGTAATTTTAGATAGAATAAAGTTAATTCTAGGACGCAATTAAGATAGTGAGGTGTAGAAATTGGAGATGGTTGAAATACCAGCAGGAGAAGTTGAGTTAAGAGATGATCGTAGAAAAATCAAATGGACAGCTGAAATACGACCGTTTCTGCTTGCTTGCCATCCTGTAACTGTCCGTCAATACTATGAGATTACTGAGCAAATTCCTCCTACAAGTGCCGAGGATCTTAGGCCGGTTGTTCATATATCCTGGCATGAGGCCATTTCCTTCTGTAACTTACTTTCGCAGAAAGAGGGACTGAATGCATGTTACTCCGTCAGTTCAGATGGTGAACAAGTCATTTGTGATTGGGCATCAAACGGTTATAGACTTCCTACTGAAGCTGAATGGCAATATGCTTGTAAAGCAGGGACGACAGGTTATACATACGGGGAGCTTGATAAGATTGCCTGGTTTGAAGAGAATTCAGGGGGCGAGGTCCATGAAGTAGGAACAAAGGAGCCGAACCCATGGGGTTTGTACGATATGTTAGGAAATGTTTGGGAATGGTGTTGGGATGTGTATGATGAAAAAGTGTACGGCAGCTATCGCATTTTCCGGGGAGGCAGCTGGGCAGAAGAGGCGCGTGGGTGCGGGGCAACCTGCCGCCGTCGCAGTCATCCTACATTCAGCATCGATGATCTTGGATTCCGTCTTGCCAAATCAGTATAACAACGTTAATAGGACACAGAGGATAATTATACTAGAAGCTCAAGATTGAAAGGTTGTGAGTATCATGAGCCAAACCTTGATTGCTGCCGCCGAGCGGGATGATCTCCAAGCATTGCAACAACTTCTGGAGACAGGGGTCAACTTAAACGAGCGAGACAATAGAGGCAGGACAGCGATTATGGCGGCAACACATGCCAACAATCCTAAGATCGTAAAGATATTGATTGAAGCTGGGGCCGATATCAATTTGAAAGATGATAAGCAGGATAATCCATTTCTTTACGCAGGTGCCGAAGGACGTCTTGAAATATTGAAGCTACTTATAAATGCTGGTGCCGACACGAAGTTGACGAATCGATATGGTGGGAATGCACTCATACCTGCGGCAGAAAAAGGTCATGTTGAAAATGTAAGGGCGTTGCTCGCAACGACAGATGTGGATGTCAACCACATTAACAACTTGGGTTGGACGGCCTTGCTTGAAGTAACCATTTTGAGTAATGGCGGACCTAATCATCAGGAAATTACCAGACTGCTGATCGACCATGGTGCGAATGTACATATTGCTGATCGGGATGGCGTTACCCCGCTGCAGCATGCTAAGCGAAATAATTTTACGGAAATTGAACAAATGTTGAAGCATGCAGGAGCGTAATCATTGAGATCAACAGGAATAAACGGGAATGATAAAACAGCAGCAGTCTACGACTTTATATTTAAGTCCTAGCTGTCGCTGTTTTTTTGTTCAGATTACTTCGCATACGTATATCTGAAAATATGTCCAATGGTTCATGAATATCGTCATGGTAACGTTTTCTGGAAAACCGTATAGTTAAATTGTGGTTAACTTAGACGAGCGAAGGAGGGCGCAACATTCGAATTGGCAAGTGGAGAAACCTATATATACAGGTACGGGGATGGCAAACAAAGGAAAGAGCGATCTAAGGTCCATTGGCGTGGGAACTCCTTAGAATCGCTCTCGGTAGTGAGAATGAATTTCTGCCCGAAATTCACAACTCACTACAATTTTGACACAAATTCAGCTGGTTAAGCAAGTACAAATTATGTGTTTAAAATTGAAGGGAGTTAACGACGATGAGAAAAATGAAAAGTTTACAAATGATGGGTGCAGCAAGTTTGTCGATGGCTTTGGTTTTGACGGGATGTTCGTCTACGAAAACGGCAGAAACTTCACCAGCTGCGATTTCACCAGCTCCTTCATCAGCGGCAGCGGCAACGAAAGCGCCTGAGCCCGCGAAAAGCGGAGAGAAAGTTACCATTAACTTCTGGAACCCTTTCTCAGGTAATGATGGTCCATTTATGAAGAAAATCGTGGATAACTATAATAAATCACAAGATAAATATACAGTGAAAATGACGATTCAACCGAATGGTGACTACTATAAGTTGCTCGATACTGCGATTGCTACGAAAAAAGGTGTGCCAGATGTCGCAATTATGCATCTTGACCAAACACCTACTTACATTGCTAAGGATCAATTGCAACCTCTGGATGCCATTGCCAAAGCAGTTGGCGTTGAGAAAAGCAACTTCCCACCAGCAACTGTGGAATACTCCACGAAGGACAACAACTGGTACAGCATTCCGCTTGATATTCATCCTCTAGTCATGTACTACAACAAAGATTTGTTTAAAGCTGCCGGTATTACAAAGGTACCTACGAATCGTCAAGAGTTTGTAGATGCAGCAGTTAAGTTAACAGATGCTTCCAAAGGTGTTTGGGGAGCTGCAATGCCTACCTTCTGGATCCAGAACTTCTTGTTCCCGACGGTACTATTCCAGAACGGCGGCGATTTCTTAGACGATAAAGGCAACATTGCTTACAATTCACCTGCTGGTGTAGAAGCGGTTACTTTCATGAGAAGTTTAACAACGATGAAGGTTTCACCTCCAACCGTTGCAGCAGATGGCGATTTCAACCTGTTCCAACAAGGGAAAAGTGCGATGCACTTTAATGGTCCTTGGTCGAAGGACGCCTTCGATAAAGCGAAAATTAATTATGGTGTAGCTCCGGTTCCACAATTGGGTACTGTGAAACAAGCTGTGTTCGGCGGATCCCATAACTTCGTTATTCCTAAAGGAACAACGGATGCTGCAGTTCTTGCAGGTGTTGGTGATTTCTTGAAATATGTGAATGCCAATTCCATTGATTGGGCTGAGTCCGGCCAAGCTGTAGCTTCCAAAGTCGTACGTGATAGCGCAGCTTTCCAAGCGATGACACAACAACAAACCGAAGTAGCGAAAGAATTTGACTATGTGAAATTTGCACCAAAAGTATTAAATTGGGGCCCGATTTCCGACAGTATTTGGAGCGAGCTTGCTAACGCCCTACAAGGTAAAAAAGATCCAAAAGCTGCACTTGATGATGCAGCAGCTAAATCGACTGCAGCCATGAAGAAGTAACCATAGCGCAATATTATGGAAAGGCGGGTACCCAGTACCCGTCTTCCCTTTTAAAGAAGAGGAGGGAATCACGTGCCTACCCCATCACAATGGAAATCCAAGCTGACATCAAGCTTATTCATATTACCTTATCTGATTGCTTTCTTGGCTTTCACGCTGATCCCCATTATTTATGGGTTCATCATTAGCTTGAAGCAATACAACCTATTAGATCCTGTGCATCCCTTCGTGGGCTTCGACAATTACCGCAAAATATTTACGAACGGAACGCAAGAAAATGACTTGTTTTTCATCGGAATGAAAGCCACATTGAAATTTGTCGTGTTCTCGGTTCCTTTTTTAGTCATCGTAGGACTCGGATTTGCCTTATTATTGAATGCACTTCCAGCGAAATTGAGATCCCTGTTTCGTTCTATCTATTTCATTCCCTATGCTGTTTCTGCAACGGTTATGGCCGTAATTTGGAAGCGGATGTTCGACGTCACAGGGGGGTTCTTCAATCTACTCCTTGCAAAAGTTGGCATTCGAGAGTTTGATCCGGTTCCCTGGCTGTTAGATACGCCTTTCGTGTGGTTTGCGCTCGTTATCGCAACACTATGGTGGACGATTGGATTCAACATGATCATATTTGTGAATGCCCTCAATGGTGTGCCTGTGGATCTCTATGAAGCAGCCAAAATTGATGGTGCAAATGGTTGGGATCGACTAAAGAGCATTACACTTCCGTTCATTAGACCTATACTCGTTTTTGTTGTGATTACCTCAACGATTGCCTCGTATAATGTCTTTGCTCAGCCTAATTTGATGAGTAATGCCGGAGATGAGACCAAAGTGCTATTGATGGGGATTCTGCAAACAGCTTATACAGCTAGAGAAATCGGTTCCGCATCTGCAATGGCGATTCTCATGGGATTAACGATCATGATCGTGTCAGTTATTCAATTCAAAGTCACGAGCAGGAAGGAGTAGAAGACGTTGAAAACGCTGAAAATCTTTTATGTGCTGCTAGCTTCCATCCTAGGCATCATTTTCATTCTGCCGATCTTATGGATGTTCTCTAATTCATTCAAAACCGATATAGAAGTTATGTCACCTGTATTTCATTTATTTCCACAAGAATTTACATGGGACAATTTCCATACTATTTTTGTGGGTGGTGCCGTTGAGGTTCCCATTTTCCGTTGGATGTTCAACTCCTTTTTCGTAGGCTTTGCTGCGACATTTCTAGTCATTATTCTGGATGCGATGGCTGCATATGCGTTAGCGAAGTTAGATATTCCTTTTAAAAGGATACTATTTGCCCTATTCGTTGGTTCGATGATGGTGCCAGGCATTATTTCATTTCTTCCTCAATATTTGAATTTCAGTAATTTCAATTTGATTAATACGTATTATGTGCTTATTTTGCCGTACTCAGGTGGGGCACTGGGTGTGTTTATGTTAATTCAGTTTTTCCAGTCATTTCCAAATGAAATTATTGAGGCTGCACGTATTGATGGGGCTAATAAATGGCAAGTATTTACGTCTGTCTTGATGCCCTCATCCATTTCTATTGTAACTACGCTTGCCATTTTCACCTTTATGGGTGTGTTTAATGATTATGTGTGGCCATTCTTTACCGTGACAGACCTTGAAATGCGTACTTTGACAGCAGGGGTTGCGGTTATGGCAACGGGCAGCTTCACACAATCCTATGGTAAATTAATGGCACTCGCGACGTTATCGACGATACCGACCTTGATCATTTTCCTCATTGGACAGCGTCAATTTATTCAATCGATTACAGCTACAGGGGTTAAACAATAGAGGGAGAAATGTGATACGAAGTGAATAGGTAGAGGTGAGTTTTCTATGTGGAGATTTAGTGTGATTTGTTTAAGCTTGGTGCTATTAGCCGGGTGTACGAAGGGAGTTGCAGAGACACAAATGAAAGAAACCAGTAACGTTGTTTCACCGACAAAGGAAGCCAAAACATTCACCAATCCGATTATCGATAATGGGGCAGATCCTTGGGTCACGACCAAAGATGGAACTTACTACTACACACATACAACCGGAAATTCCATTTGCGTATGGAAATCGAAGACGTTGACGGGGTTAGCAGAAGCTGAGTATAAAGACGTCTGGTTCCCGCCAGTTTCCGGACCGAATACGTCTAATATATGGGCGCCTGAATTACATTTTATTGCTGGAAAATGGTATATCTACTATGCCGCTGATGACGGCCAGAATGAGAATCATCGTATGTTCGTCCTCGAATCCGTGACGGATGATCCGCTAGGTGCTTACGTTGATAAAGGGATGATGGACACAGCTGGCCGCTGGGCGATAGATGGGACAACACTGCAGAAGAAAGATGGATCGCTCTATTTCATATGGTCGGGATGGGAAGGCGCTGTCAATGTAAGCCAGCACCTCTATATTGCGCCAATGAGCAATCCGTACACGATTAGTGGAAAGCCAGTAGAAATCTCACGTCCCACCTACGATTGGGAGCTAGTCGGTAATCCCACGATCAATGAGGGACCGCAGGTCTTGCTGCATGAGGATCGTATTCATGTGATTTATTCGGCTAGCGGGAGCTGGACCGATGACTATTGTCTTGGCATGTTAAGTACGGAGATGAGCAGTGATGTGCTCAATCCGGCCTCTTGGAAGAAGGGTGAGAAGGCGGTGTTTTCGAAAACGGATCAAGTTTTTGGACCCGGCCATAACTCATTCACGAAGTCGGTGGACGGCAAAGAGGACTGGATCGTATACCACGCCGCTAAAACACAAGGCTCCGGCTGGAATCGCAACGTACGTATGCAGCAATTCCAGTGGAATAAGGATGGTACGCCGAATTTCGGTACGCCGATTGCGGAAGGTGTACCGATTCAGGTGCCTGGCGGGGAGTAGTTTGTGGAGTGGAGGCGCTAAAGACGCCGCGCGGGCGAGGAATCCCGCGGAAGCAAGAGATAACGCCCTTTTGGGGCGTTACAGTGCCCGCGCGAGCATGAAATCCCGCGGAAGCAAAGAGATAACGCCCTTTTGGGGCGTTACAGCCCCCGCGTGAGAGAGAAATCCCGCGAAAGCGAGGAGATAACGCCCTTTTGGGGCGTTATAGCCCCCGCGCGGGCGAGAAATCCCGCACAGAAAAAGAAGCTGAAATCCCCTTTTCGGGCATTTCAGCTTCTTTTTGTCTAGAAATCCAAAAATATGTCCATGACTAACGGAAATAGGTCATTGGCTTGCCTCAGCTTAAGTTTGTATAATGATGATGGCATAGGTTGAAAGTACGGAGGGGATTCATGTGAGCAGAAGGCAGCGACTAGGTTGGAAAGCGACAAAAGCAATTTGTTTTCTTCTCATTGTGAGTACGTGCACGGTAGGTTGCGATGCGCAGTCAGACACCACGCTCGATGAGCCTACGGCGAGTAAGCTAAGGATTACTTTTTGGACGCCGTTTAGTGGAGGGGATGGGCAGTTTATGGCGGAGCTCATTCAGCAATACAATAATGAGAATAAAGATCATGTGAAAATAGAGCAAATTAACAATAACTCAGGTGATTATTATACGAAGCTGTCCACGGCCATTGTTACCGAAGAGGCGCCAGATATCGCAATTGTTCACTCGGCTAAGTATTCGCAGTACGCACCTGCTGGATTCCTGACAGATTTGAATGCACTGGCGATAGAAGCTGGTGTCCATTGGGATGATTTTAACCCGACGATTCTGCAAAGCACGGTAGCCGACAATAAGCACCTGGGTATTCCGCTGGATACGCACTTGGAAGTCATGTACTACAACAAGGATTGGCTGAGACTGGCGGGTCTTCTGGATGAGAAAGAGAAACCGATTATGGCGAGCGGTGAAGCAGGGTATTTAGAATTTCTGGAGAAAATCCGTGCTAGTGTGCCGTCGAATGTGACGCCGCTAGCTGAACCTAATGTGCGGATCGATTCCTTCTGGATCTGGTACTCCTTCTATAATCAAATGAACCAGGATGGCGGACGATTCTACACCGATGATGGCAAAGTGGCTGCGATCGACAATCCATCAGCTCTAAAATCCTTGGAATTCGTCAACTCGCTATACACGAAGAAACTTATTTTGCCGAATATCAATGATCAGGTTCTAAGCTTTGCCAAAGGCACGGCAGCCACGTTAATCTCTGGTGTATGGGGTACAGGAACGTTCGAGCAAGCAACAGATTTACATTTCGGAGTGACCAAAATTCCACAAATTTACGATCATCCTGCAGCGTGGGGAGATTCTCATACCTTTTCGCTGCCCTATCATGAAAAGCCTGATAAACAAAAGCAACTCGCTGCGCTTAAATTCGCGAATTGGGTAGCTGCTCATGGGGCTAGCTGGGCAAAGGCAGGGCATATACCGGCTGTGAAGAATGCAGTCACTTCCGAAGAGTTTCAAAAACTGAAATACCGTCCGGACTATGCAAGTGCAGCCGATGATGTGAAATATTTCCCGAATCAACCGCGGCAGGGAACGATTAACGATGAGATTGTGCGTGAGTTTGAGAAGATGATGGCGGGCCAAATCACGCCACAAGAGGTGCTGCAAAATGCGCAAAAGATCATTAATACGAATCTTCAAATCCAGCAAAATACGAATGCAAAATAAGCTGCAGTTGATCAAAGATTTGCCAATTGCAATGAAACTGATCGTATTGAGCGCTATTTTTATAGCGGTACCACTGGGGATTGCCAGTTATCTAACGTTTACGAGCTATTCGGAATCCATTCAGAAAAATACAGGGAAATATCAGATGGACGTGGTGAAGGAACTGACCGCCAATATTGATACGTACTTAAATGAGCTTAATTTGTTGACATTATTACCGTATCAATCTCCACAAATCATGAAGTATTTGGAGGTTGGTGAGCAGACGAGTGCTTCTCTTTCATTTAATGATCGTGTAACGATTGAAGATTTTGCAAAACGAGTATTTGCCAATGGACGTGTGGACATTTCTGGGTTGACGTTATTTCGTACTCGGGGTGGGAACACGTATACCGCAATGTCAGAAGAGCAAGCCAATTACTTACCACGCGAAGTGAAGAATGAAGTCTGGTACAACAAGGTTTCACAGACAGGTAAAATGGTGTATCTCGGAACATTTAGTAAAAATGGCATGGGCATTACGAATCAAGTGTACTCTTTTGCCAGAAAAATTCGAAGTGTAGATACGGGCGCTGTACTTGCATACTTGGTGCTCGATGTAGACAGAAATATCATTCGCAATAAGATTGAAGCGATCTCCAATGATAAGAAAAACATTATGATCGTTGATAACGAAGGTTCGATGATTTATAAAAGCATGGTTAGCAGCCCCGATGCGAATCAAATCAAGCAATTTAAAGGCATGGGGACTGTTGTCTATAAACAAGATAACGATTCAGAGCTAGTTTCCTACTATACGTCACCTTTGACGGGGTGGACGATGATTGAGATGGTGCCACTTGCAGTTTTGTTACAAGACACGGTATATGTGAGGAATTATATTATTGGCATCGGTGCGGTATGTTTGCTTTTAGCGATCATTATTTTTACTTTATTTGCCCTTCGGATCACGAATCCGATCAGTGAATTGCGGAATCTCATGAAAAAGGTTGTTATAGGTGATTTGGCGGTTTCCATTCCGATCCATAGTCGTGATGAGATAGGTCAGCTCAGCCAGTCTTTTAACATCATGGTTTCGAAGCTAAGTGATCTGGGTTATCGCCTGTATGAGTCAGAGATCAGAGAGAAAAATGCACAAATATCGGCACTTCAGAGCCAAATTAATCCCCATTTTTTATATAACACATTAGGTTCTATTAGTATGTATGCTGAAATTCAAGGCAATAAAGAAGTTGTGAAAATGACGAATCATCTTAGTAAACTTTTACGCTACAGTATTAATAGTCATCAGAGCCAAGTTCCTCTCCATATGGAAATTGAGCATGTGACGGGCTATATGGCGATTCAACAAATTCGTTTTGAGGATAAAATCAAGTTTCACGTTCGCATTGAACCAGAGTTGCTGAGCTATTCGGTTATTCGGTTTATTTTGCAGCCGATCGTTGAGAACGCTATTGTACATGGCATCGATAAAGGAAATGGGTATGGCACGATTAGTCTGATTGGGAAGAAGCAGGATAACCATATGTTGATCCAAATCCAAGATGACGGCGCTGGCATGAGTGCTGGTCATTTACAGAGCTTACATGATCGCAAGTTCCAAATGACTACAACCGAAGAGGGTACTGGTGGTACAGGTTTAATGAATGTACATCGTAGAATTGCCTTACGTTATGGGAATCAGTACGGTGTAACGATCGAGAGTAATTTGAAGCAAGGAACGACGATTACATTAACGTTACCGTTGATCGAGAGTCATCACGAAGGGAGGAACATGGATGCCTAGTATTTTGATCGTGGACGACGAGACGATTTTCCGCAAAGGGATACGATTGATGATTACAGACATGCAAAGTGAATGGGTCGTCATCGATGAAGCAACGGATGGTGCAGAAGCATTAGATAAAATTGAAGAACTGCAGCCTGACTTGATCATTACGGATATCAAAATGCCTAGGATCGACGGAATTCAACTTCAATATATTGTGAAAGAGCGGTACCCGCATATTTCTTGTGTGGTGATGAGCGGTTATAACGATTTTCAATATGCGCGCGAATCCTTGCGATTGGGTGCTAAAGATTACCTGATGAAACCTTTTCAGCGGGAAGAGCTATATGCATTGCTTGCGAAGCTGCAGGAAGAATGGTTAACGGAAAAAAGGCCGAATACATCGAGTGGCATGGATCAACAAGTACAGAATCAGATGCGCCAGCATGTGTTAGCAGGTCTTCTCACTGGCAATGTTCACCATGGGGAGGAGGAGCTTCTTGAAAATGTGGGCATTCAATTCCCGCATGCTTATATCTCATGCCTAATTGCCAAGCTGGATCGTGATTCGGTGACGGATGAGCGTTATTATCAGTTGAATCCATCCCTGTTTTCGATCTATATTCAGCAATTCATACAAGAGAGCCTTGATGTGAGCTTTAAAGGCTATGTGTTCATTCATCATGAAACTGAAGTGGTTGCCTTGATTAACCATGAGGACGTTGCGTCTATTAACGCGGACATGGAACGTTTGACGAATCGGATTCGGAAGGAAATTCGAGTACAATCAAATTTTACCCTTACATTCGGGCTAGGTAGTCCTGCAAAAGACCTGGAATCTATTTCCAAATCTTATAAAGAGGCGGGTTTAGCACTGCTTTATCGATTAGTTATTGGCGGGGATCGGTTGCTATCAAACGAGATTGTTGCCGAGATGAAAATGGAAAAGCACGATTGGCACGCTGCCGACTGGCATTCTTTGAATCAGTTCGTCCAAGAGGGAGATTTGCCAAATGTACAGCAGCAAGCCAGTCTTTATGTGACGAAGCTATGCCAGCAATGGAAGGATCCTGAGATCATTCACCAACAAATTTGTAAAATGCTGCTGCATTTCTACGAGTTGGCCGTGAATTTAGCTATCGTGAAGCAATGGCTGCAGAACACGGATGTGAAGCAGGTTTTGGTGGATATTTACTCGTATTCGTCCAGTAAAGAGTTGATCGAGCGGTGTCAGAAGCTGCTTGGTGATCTAACCGTTTGTATCGGGAACCGTCAGAAAAAGATGGTGACTAGTCCCGTCGAAATTGTCGTTCGTTACGTTGAGGAGCATTATGCGGAATCTATCACGTTAAATACGATGGCAGAGATTGTCTATCTCAGTCCGTCCTATCTCAGTTCTTTGTTCAAAAGCAAACAAGGCCAGTCATTCATAGACTTCCTGACGGAGAAACGGATTGAGAAGGCAAAGTCACTTCTACTTTATTCGGATGAAAAGATTCAAGTTATCTCTGATTCTACTGGATTTACGAATATTAGACATTTCAATCGTGTGTTCAAAACGATCACGAATCGGACACCTTCCGAGTTCCGTGAGGGGAAGAGTTCGACGGGTATAGAACCGTTCAGGGTTAATTAAACTTGAGCGGTTTTTTCTGTTTGTATCATTAGTATCCATACCAAAATTTACAATAGTGAATAAAATAGCAGAGCAACTAGAATGCGTGAAGGGGAGAAAGTGGGATGAAAAAAGTGCAAACGGCCAGGTTGGAAAATCAGGTCTATTCGAATCGCGTTGCTCGTTCGGAATTCGATAAGAATTGGAAGACAAGTGTATTGAGTAGTGGTTACGTTGTTTATACTGCTACAAAGAACAACGCAAAGATTACTGTTTTACTAACCACTGGGTTAAGAAAACTGATTATTTTCAATAGAGGCGGGAAGGTGCTCGTCGGCTCTGGTGGAGTAAGTCATTATAGCAAACCACATAAGGCGAAGGATTTGAATTAAGCAGGTAGCGTGGAGGACACGGGGTAAAGAGAGCGGGGAGATAGTCGCAATAATCGACTATCTCGGGCGCTGGAGGGGCCATTTCCGTGGGGCTAATCGGACAGATTTGATTTATTAAAAAAAGTAGTACAATTAAACTTAAGATACGCAGCTACTGAGCTGCTTTTTATTATAGTGATGAAGAAAGGTGTCCTTTCATGGTCAGCAGTAGAATGAGTATTTCGGTTGATGATTTTTATGGTAAAGCCAAACGATGGAAGGATGAATTCGGGGAATTAAGAAAAATTATTGGAGAGTGTCAACTGAACGAAGAAGTAAAATGGGGTTGTCCTTGTTACACGTTTCAGAATAAAAACATTGTATTAGTACACGGCTTTAAAGAATATTGTGCGGTGCTGTTTTTCAAAGGTTCTTTATTACAGGATGCTAATGGTGTTCTCATTCAACAAACGGAGAATGTACAGGCGGGGCGCCAGATGAGGTTCACGAATGTTCGTGAAATAGCAGCAATGGATTCGATTTTGAAAGCCTATATCTATGAAGCAATTGAAGTTGAAAAGGCCGGCATAGAAGTTACTTTCAAGAAAAGTACAGCGTACAAAGTCCCTGAGGAATTAGAACATCAATTTGAAGAAAACCGATCTTTGAAAGCGGCTTTTGAAGCTTTGACACCAGGACGACAAAGAGCTTATTTACTTCATTTTTCTGAACCCAAACAAGCTAAAACCCGAGTATCCAGAATTGAGAAATATGCGCAACTCATTCTCGAAGGTAAGGGATTGCAAGATTAGCCGATCACACGGTATTACTTTGCGACATTATCGCATATGATTCGTTATGAACCGAATAACTTAAAGGCTGGGGAGTGGAAGGCTAATGTCTTTTTTTGATAAAGTTAAGCAAGGAGCATCTGAAGCGGCAAAGAAAGCGCAGCAAACCGTGGAAATAACGAAATTCAAGACACAAGTTTCATTAAAAGAAAGAGAAATTGATAAAATTTACAAAATTATCGGCGAATCGGTTTACACATCGTATCTCTCGGGTGATTACACACAAGTGGAAACCAATGTTGCGGATTATTGCCAAGGTATCGCTCAAATTAATCAAGAGATTAGTGAACTTGAGCAGAAGATTGCTGAGGTTCGAAATGAAAAAGAATGCACATGTGGGAAAGTTGTTGCTGCAGATACCAAGTTCTGTTCGTCATGCGGTCATCATTTTGTTTAATTTGTTGGATTGGCAAGGAGATCAAGCAGTTTTCACAGAGGATGAGTCTGTGGAACTGCTTTTATTTTTGGTTGGTTATCCTCCTATGCTATGATAGTAAAAAACAGACAAGTTATGGAGGCATGAAGATGACTGAGCTTCTTCAAGATCCGAAGGTTAAAGTTGAAATGCTGATTCGTAAGCCAGTTCAAGAGGTATTTGAAGCTTTTATCGATCCTGGGATTACGTCAAAATTTTGGTTTACGCAGGGAACTGGCCGATTAGAAGTTGGATCTCACGTGCAATGGCATTGGGAAATGTACGGGGCAACGGCAGATGTGGAAGTCAAAGAAATCGAGGAAAACAAGCGGATTTTGCTGGATTGGGGAACTTTGGTTGAGTGGACCTTTACAGCTCAAGCAGATAACGAAACTTTCGTGACCATTACAGACTCGGGCTTCAGAGGAAGTTCGGATGAAGTGGTGAAACAAGCGCTGAATTCTACTGAAGGATTTACGATTGTATTATGTGGATTGAAAGCGTATCTGGAACATGGCGTCCGCTTGAATCTTGTTTCGGACAAGGCTCCCTACGCACATATTTCTTAGACTTCACTTGGTAAGGAGCACTTCTATGAAAGTCATACGTAGCACGAATCGCATGTCACTTGTTCAACTAGACGCATCATCCAGTGAGTTGGTCGTCGATTACTTTCGTCGCAATCGTGAATTTCTCGAACCCTGGGAAATGGTGCGGGACGAGTCATTTTACACTTCAGAGTTTCACGCGGAATTATTGGATAAGGAAATGAAACTCATCGAGGATGGGCAGCTTCTCAAAGTTTGGATGTTATACGAAGAACGCATCATTGGATCTATTGCGCTCAACAATATCGTGCGCGGGGCATTCCAATCGTGTCATTTGGGCTATCGGATGGATGGCGAGTTGCTCAATCGAGGGTTGATGACTGAAGGCATCGAAGCGGTTATTGCGTATGCGTTTGATGAGATGCAGCTTCATCGAATCGAGGCGAATATTATGCCGCGCAATCAGGCTTCCATGAAAGTCGTTCAGAAACTAGGCTTTTACGACGAAGGTTTGGCGATCAAATATTTGAAAATTCATGGCGTCTGGGAGGACCATATTCATATGGTGCTTCGAAATACGGCAATGGAAGTGTAGGAATTGACGAGCACTAGGCAGATATAGGGTCGAACATATGCCGAAATCTGCGAATAGATGTAAAAGTTACAGCTAATTTCTACGAAAATGGATAATTTTACAAATTAGATGGAAAAACTCCAGTTAAATTTCACCAATTTCGCGAAACGAGAGGAATTGGTTGAAAATAGCTGGAGTTTTTCCAGTTATTCACTTAAGATCGCCGATTTGCTGAATATTAGCTGGATAAATTCCAGTTATTTTATATGTAAGGTGTGACGGGGTGACTGGTGTGACTAGAGGGAGGTGGGGCTAAGTAATGCTTTCCTCACTTGTCGGCACAACCTTATTCTTCTGATATCGCGTCGCAACTTGTGCCAGATACTTATGAATCCAAGCGTCAACGGTTTCGGAGTTTAAGCAGTTTTTACGGAAATGACTGGGTGGCGTTCCCATTTCTCTGGTAAATACTTGCGTGAAGTAGTGGATGCTTTCAAAGCCGGTATCCTCAGCAATTTGTTTCAATGGGATGTCTGTGTAGCCTAGCAGATAGGCGGCTCTTTTGATTCTTTCCGTTTTCACGATGGACGGGAAGGTTTGTCCCAATTCATCCGCGATCAGACGGGAGAGTTGCCGCTCAGACAAGTGAAGGCTTTGCGCCACGTCACTAAGTGCCATTTTATGAGAAAGATGGTCCTGAATATAGGCTTTAACCTTCTTAAGCGTACCTTGCAGCTCCATATCAAAAGTTGATGAAGCGGTATCACCAGAGCGGCAATGCTGCAGAAACAAGGAGATACAACTGATGACCAGTGTATATGCAAGTTGTTCTATCGTTTCTTTGTAGCGATCCCCCGTCTCAGAAGCTTGGATGAGCAGGGCTTGCCAAATGAGCATGGGAGCTGTTCCCTCAGCATTTGGGATAAAAAGATGCGGATAAGCACATAGCTGGCTGAAATCCTGCATAAAAGCCTCACTCGACTCGGACGAGACCGGTTCTAATGCAAAAAACAACAGCAGCATGCCCTCATCGCTTTGAATAGAGTGGCGGCTTTCGGGCTTCGAGCAATAAAGCGTACCTGGCCGTAGTGGATAGGTGATACCGTCATGCGAGTATTGGCCTTCTCCTTCAACGACGTAGCAGATTTCAAAAAAAGAATGCGTATGCGGACGATTGCCCTTATGCTGCGGTTTTGCACCCCAATAGTGAACGAAAATAGAGGCGGAGGCACCTTGCAGCTGAACCAGATTGTGGTTGAGATACAGGTTACTACGCGAGTAAATGGATGGATTCAACACACAGGAGGGCTCCTTTCAAGTAGACTGAAGATCATTATAGCATGGATTTTTTGAAAAAAAGCGGCATGTTTTTACAAAGACGAAAACGCCTTCATTTTCTATACTTACATTCATAGGTACGTAAGAAGTTGAAAAGGAGCTGTTAGTAGTGGGCAATCACGTGAACATTTCACTCGCTGGCATCATGGGCTTTCCGGTAACACCATTTAATCTTCAGGAGCAAATAGATGAGAAAGCATTACAAGCGAATATTAACTTTTTAGTGCAAAATGGCTTGGATTCCGTCTTTGTATGTGCAGGTTCCGGCGAATATCAATCATTGGATATCAAAGAGTATGAGCGGGTAGTCACTGTAGGCGTGGCGACGGTTGCAGGTAAAGTGCCTGTATTCGCAGGGGCTGGAGGCAATATTCGAGAAGCGGTTGAACGCGTTCAACTTGCTGAAAAGCTTGGTGCAGACGGTTTATTGCTGCTACCGCCTTATTTGATCATACCCGAGCAAGAGGGCTTGTTTAACTACTATCGGACGCTGGCACAGAGCACAAGTTTACCAGTCATCATATATCAGCGTGATAACGCGATTTTTACCTTGGGCACATTAGAAAAATTAGCTAATTTACCAAACGTCATTGGATTTAAGGATGGATTAGGAAACTTTGAGCTCAACATTGAATTCGTACAAACGATTGGTTCAAGGTTACAATGGATGAATGGAATGCCGCTTGCTGAATTAACGATGCCAGCCTACTCGGCATTAGGTTATCTGTCCTACTCATCCGCAATTTCCAATTACATTCCGCAGGTTTCGAGAACCTTCTATACAAGCTTGCTTGCTGGAGATCACGCGACGGTCAGTTCCATCTATCAAGAAGTCATCTTACCGATTCACCGGATTCGTCAATTGCGCAAAGGGTATGCGGTTTCATTGATTAAAGCGGGTATGAACATTGTCGGACTACCAGTTGGACTTGAAGTTCGAACTCCGCTAGTTCAAGTAGAACATGAGCATTATGTCCGATTGGAATCCATTATCAAACGAAGTTTAGACCTGGTCGCGATCACCAATAACGGTTAGGAGGAAAATAGCATGATGAAGGTATCCATACAAGTTCCCACATGTGAATTATCAGATAGCGATTTGAGACAAATGTGTCAACTCGGAGTTGATTGTATTGATTTTACGCAGGGAGGTTCTTTCCCAGGTGTTCGTGAGCAGGGCTTTCCGGATCTTGATCAACTTCTACAGTTAAAACGCAGAGTTCGCTCTCACGGGATGGAAATTAATCGGGTGACGCTGCCTGATATGTCGACTAGCTTCATGTTGGAGGAACCAGGCTCAGAAATCCAATTGGAGAATGTCAGCAATGCGATCAAAACCTTCGGCGAAGCAGGGGTTTCGCTTGTTCGTCAGCGTTTTGCAGGCGATGTATTTCCTTATATGGCAGAGGAATATACAGCTGTACACCGAGGTGGAGCGCTAGTACGTGGAGAGTCTTTGAAACGCAATCTAGACAAACAACCTCCAACAGTGGAGCAATTGAATGCTTGGTGGAAGCGCTTTGATTTAGTATTCGGTAAGCTGGTACCTCTTGCTGAAGAATATGAGATGAAGTTAGCTGTCCATCCTTCTGATACGCCTTATCATAACACGCCATTCGGTGGACTTGGCTTGAATCGGGTGTTAGATAGTTTCCCTAGTAGAAACGTTGGTCTCGTCTATTGTGTAGGCACGCGGGGAGAAGCAGGTGGAACACCGCTTGTTCTTGATGAAATTTATCAGTATGGACGCAAGGATAAAATCTTTTTGGTTCATTTCCGCAATGTACGGGGCAGTTTGGCAACGGCTGGCGCGTTTGAAGAGGCGATGTTGGATGATGGACATATGAATATGGCGAAAATATTGCTTGAACTCCATAAGGTTGGCTACAACGGCTGTATCAATCCAGATCATATCACATCGCTCGAAATGGATCGTGCACCGCATCGAAGTGCTGAAACCAAGATGAATTGGGTAGGTTGGGCTTATGCAATTGGCTATGTAAAAGCACTTTTGGCGGCGTTAACGGAGTTTAGAGGCGGGAGAGATTAATATGGGTGAAATTAAAACATATCGGAACTATATCAACGGTGTGTGGGTTGTGTCTTCTAGCGGCGAGATCGAGGCAAGTATCAACCCCGCGAACCGACATGAGATCGTGGGCTATGTACAGAAATCATCGATTGTTGATGTGGATGAGGCTGTTGCAGCAGCGAAAGCGGCGAAGCTAGCTTGGCGTAAATTATCCGGTGCAGCGCGAGGCGAGTATTTGTACAAGGTTGCAGATAAATTGGAGCGCCGATTGGATGAAGTTGCAATCATGATGACGCTTGAAATGGGAAAAACATTCCCTGAGGCCAAAGGTGAAACGGCTAGGGGCATCGCCATTTTACGCTATTATGCAGGTGAGGGTATGCGGAAGACAGGTGATTTGATTCCATCCACGGATAGTGCGGCTTTAATGTTTACGACACGTGTGCCCTTAGGCGTAGTTGGTGTGATTACACCGTGGAATTTCCCCGTCGCTATTCCGATTTGGAAAATCGCTCCCGCTTTAATCTTCGGTAATACGATTGTGTTCAAGCCTGCTCAAGAAACCGCAATAACGGCAGCCCTCGTCATGGAATGCTTCGAAGAAGCAGGAATCCCTGCAGGTGTAGTAAATATGGTGACGGGTCAAGGCGATGTAATTGGTCAAGCTATCGCGGATCATCCAGACGTCCACGGCATTACTTTTACAGGATCGGATCGTATTGGGAAAATAGTGGGTCAGAGCGCACTAGCTAAGGGTGCAAAATATCAGCTCGAAATGGGCGGGAAAAACCCGGTCATCGTTGTCAATGATGCGGATCTGGACCTTGCTGTTGAAGCAACGGTGAGTGGCGGCTTGCGATCAACGGGGCAGAAATGCACAGCAACGAGTCGTGTGATCGTACAGAGCGAAGTGTATGATGCTTTTAAAGAGAAGCTGCTTCAGCGTGTCAAGGACATTCGTGTTGGCCCAGGTATGGAGGCGTCTACATGGATGGGGCCTTGCGCGAGTGAGAAGCAATATCATACAGTACTATCCTATATTGCCAAAGGGATTGAAGAGGGTGGGACCTTGCTTTGCGGCGGCGGGAAAGTGAAAGATGAAGGTCTTGATGCAGGGTACTACATTGCGCCTACAGTTTTTGAACATATTACAAGTTCGATGACCATCGCGCAGGAGGAAATTTTCGGACCTGTTCTTGCCTTAATCAAAGTGGATTCCTTTGAGGAAGCCATTCAAATTGCGAATGATGTGAAATTCGGACTAAGCGCGTCAATTTTCACGAGAGACTTCTCGAAAATGTTAACTTTCATGCATGATATTGACGCAGGCCTTGTGCGCATCAATTCCGAAAGTGCTGGTGTGGAGCTGCAAGCCCCATTCGGCGGGGTGAAAATGTCCAGTTCGGGCTCACGAGAGCAAGGGCAGGCGGCTATTGAGTTTTACACGGATATCAAAACGGTGTTTCTAAAATCTTGAATGAGAGCCAGTTGCTATTGCAACTGGCTTTTCTCTTTAAGATCAACTTGGCAGCGTACCTCGTTGTGTTGGATTTCTTCTTGTTGAGGTTGGTAAGCCCACTACTTACTTATTTTTCAAATACTTCTTCGCATAGGAGTGCGGAGTTTCTCCCACTATGTCTTTGAACACTTTGAAAAAATAACTATAATTGTTGAAGCCGATACGAGAATACATTTCTTTGAACTTCTGGTTGCCATTCTCTATATATTGCTTGCTGAGCTCTATTTTGAAATGATTGATGGATTCAGTGAAGCTCCTGCCGGTTTCCTCTTTGAATATGCGGCTTAGATAGGAGGGGGTGATCCCAATTGTGACTGCTGCTTCCTCCAGCGTTATGCCCTGTAAATAATGCTCATGAATCAGCTTCATGGCTTCTTCGACGTTTTTGGAATATTTCCCTTGGGTCTGCAGCCGTTTGATGTCTTCGACGAGTCGATGGTAAAGTGCTTTGATCCAAATCTGGATTTCAGGCAAATGGCTGCTTTTAGGCAGGCTGCTGTCTGTAGTCACGGAAATCCAGTGCACGTCTGCACCTATTTTTTTGCCCACGCGGTGAGCAAGATTGATCATTTCTTCGATAAGAAAGGTGAGCTGAGGAAACCCGCTGGAACGAGCCGTAAAAGCAATAAACACTTCATCGATAATGGCATCGATTTGGGAGGTATTGCAAATGAGAATGGAAGCAAGCAACTCTTTCTCTTGACGGATGGTAAGTGCCATCATTGGCGTGGAGCCTATAGAATTAGCGTGATTTGAATTGTAGCCTGCAGGAGATGCAGCTGCAAAGCCCGTTCCACCACCCCCTGTACCAGGAGCTCGAACAACTGGTTCAGACTGTAAATGCGTGATCTTGCGATCCATTGCATCACATGCGTGCCGATAATAGCTGGGCAGCTTGTCGATCTGATGGCATACTGGACTATGTCCGAAGGCAACAGAAACTGTATAGATCATCTGCAGGGTTTGACTTACCTTGTCGGCAAAGGTTTGTATCGATTGAAGGATTGGCGTTTCGCTGCGGTATTCCGGATAAGATAAAATAAAAACAAGCGAACCATGCCCCGTGTAAGCAACACAGCCTTTATGTACATCGCCGATCAGCTGTCGGCAAAGCTCTAGAATGGAACGGATGAACATACTGCGGTCCTCCCCTATATGCTTCTCGGCCAGCATAACGTTATGCAGCATTTGCATGACGAGGACAACTGTATTCTTCGTATAGGGCTTAAGAATCGCTGCAGCGGCTTCATCCATTAAAGCAGAACCGTCACTTTGCGCTAACTGCTGGATCACAGACTCCAAATCAGCGGTAGATGCTTTCCGTTCTTCCAGTTTCCCTGCAGAGTCATGCGTATTTTCTGTATTAGGGCTTTTCCCAAGCTTATTAGAAGCGCGTTCCAGTACATCCAGTAAGCTTTCTGGATCCAGCCGATGCTTTAATAAATAGTCGACAGCCCCGCTGTTCAGAGTATCGCGGACATAATCGAAATTGTCGAAATTGCTTAAAATGATTGTACTTACGGCTTTGTAATGCTCGCTAACATATTGGCATAAAGCAACGCCGTCCATTAACGGCATATTGATGTCAATTAACACAATATGCGGTTGTAACTCCTTAATCAATTCCAGGGCTTTCAGTCCATCTTCGGCCTCCCCGCAAAGCACATACCCATATTCTTCCCAATCAATCATGGCACACAGTTGGTTTCTAGCCAGCAGCTCGTCATCGACAATCATGACCCGAGTATACATGAGCAACACCCCTTTTTAATAGTTACTGCTATCTATGCCTTACTGCTTTTTCTCATTTCGGGTATCGTAAACTCCACCGTTGTGTACATGCCCAGTTCACTCAGGATAGCGATGCCGTATTCATTGCCAAAGGTTCTGCGGATGCGTTCATTAACGTTTTTCATCCCAATGCCGTTGAAGCTTTCATCATGCTCGGAAGACTCCAAAACTCGTTCGATTTGTTCAGGTGTCATGCCGATGCCATTGTCGGTCACCTCGAACTTTACCCGACCCAGCTCGCTGTAGATGCGGATGGTAATGAACAAATTCTTGTTAGACTGACCGAGGGCGTGAATCATCGCATTTTCAAGGATCGGCTGCAACACGAGCTTCAGAGTCTGACAATCCAAAATTTCTTCCTCCGCCTGAAGCATGACCGTAATACGATCCAAATACTTGTATTTTTGAATATGAATATAGCTTCTTAAATAATCCAATTCTTCACGAATTGTAATGATTTCCGTGGTGTGGCCAAGTGTCATCCGAAGTAATTCGATAAAGGAACCAAGCAATTCTTCGACATTTTTCACATTCTGCATGCGTGCCAAATTTTTAATCGTACCTAACGTGTTGTAGATGAAATGCGGTCGAATTTGGGCTTGCAAAGCAAACAGCTCCGCTTCTCGTTTACCTTGCTCCTGTATTTTTATTTCTTTCATCAGCGTCGTAATGTTGTTCATCATCAGGTTAAAGCCTTCGCTCAAGCCGCCGATTTCATCCTTGGACACTACATGAGGGCGTGCTTGCAGATTCCCTTCACGTACCTTCTTCATTGTAAAGCTGAGATGCTTGATATTCTTCGTAATTTGGCGAGAGAGCGCAATAGAGACAAGCAGCACTGCAAAAAAGACGAGTGCTACGATCTGCCCGATTTGGCTGCGGATTCTTGAGGCATCTTTTAGCAGGGCATTGTATGGGATTAAGCCAAGCGTCAGCCAGCCGGTAATGTTGGAATGATAGCGTACTGCTAAATATCGATGGTTGTTAAGATCAAAGACGGAACTAGAAAGTGAGGTTACGGATTTAACCGGTGTATAGAAGGGCGACAGCGGACTGTTCTGCATCGTGGATTCCGCTTGAGCATGCTCTGGTTGAAATATGAAATTACCTAATGGATCGGCCACATATAACAAGCTGCCTTCAACAGGATTGATCGCAAACATCTGCTGAATCGTAGTTTTGTCAAAATCAATGATAACTACGCCGACGGGGCGATTATTCTGGCGAATGATACGAGTGAAGGAGACGCTGCCGACTGCGGGCGCATCAATCAGAATTTGGTTGTCTTTGGAGGAGGAGGCGCTTTCAAACCAAGGCTGGTCTAGAATAGAATTGAAGATTAACGAACTGCCGGTGTTGAATATTTTCCCATTTAACCCAATGATGGCAATACGCGAGATGGATGCCTTATAAGCGATTAAGGACAACAGGAAATTCTCTGTCTCTTGCTTCTCGCGAAAGCCTTCAAATGAAACAGGATCGTTAAAGCTCGTAATCGCATCTATGACATTCGGTTTGTTCGTCACAATCACCGTACTAATTTTCTTGATGTCCTCGAAAATCAGTTCGAAATTATCATTCGCATGCTTGACCGAATCAGATACATAGTTAATCGCATTTTTCTCAATGGTACGAGAGAAATTAAGGTAAGTGGTTACAGAAATAGCTGCAATCGAGAGCAGGACGATAATGCTGAAAGTAATGAATATTTTTGCTTGGATGCTTGCGGAATAATGGAGCAGGCTTTTGATGAATTTGATAAACTCGGTTAAATTAGCTCTAGTCTGCTTACTCATGAGGGCAGCACCGCCTTAGGGGATTATTTGTATTCTAATGAATATAAAAGGGATCGTCAACGAATGGATGAAAAGCAGGCAGTTAGTAGAAATCGCTTTCATTTATTTTATAACTTAATTAAAGAGGTTGCTTCATCCCTGATGATATAAAATATTTGTACTTAAATATCAAATTTATATGATCCGAAGAGGTCATAATTTTAGGACAATTCATTTACACATAAGATCCTAATATGTTGTGAAAATTTTTGATGTTTTATTGCAGAAATTTAGCATTTTCCCAAATGGAACGCATCCTATAATCAAATTATTGAAAGCGTTTTATTACAGGAAGAGGAGTCGACGAGATGAAGTGGAAAGCGTTAAGCAAAAATTATGAATTATATATCTTTCTATTACCCGCTTTATTGTATTTTGCGATATTTCATTATTGGCCGATGTATGGTGTGCAAATTGCTTTTAAGAACTATGTAACTACCCAAGGGATTTGGGGAAGTTCATGGGTAGGACTTAAACATTTTAGTGAATTCGTTAATTCATATTTATTTTGGCAGTTATTCAGAAATACGATCGAAATAACCGTGTATTCGTTGGTCATTGGTTTTCCAGTACCTATCATCTTGGCACTTATGATGAACGAGTTGAGAAGTGCACGTTTTAAAAAGGCAGTGCAAACCATCACATATGCACCTCATTTCATCTCTACAATCGTGCTTGTATCCATGTTAACTTTTTTTCTTTCACCGCAGACCGGTTTAATCAATAAGGTAATTAATTTTTTGGGAGGCAGTCCGATCCCATTCCTTACTTCTCCGGAGTGGTTCAAAACGATTTATGTATTCTCCGGGGTTTGGCAAACTGCTGGATGGAGCTCCATTATCTACATGGCAGCGTTAGCGACAATTGATCCGCAAATCAATGAAGCCGCTGTCATAGATGGCGCTTCTCGTATGCAGCGAATTTGGTACATCAACATCCCTGGGATTTTTCCGACGATTGTCATCCTGCTTATCCTTAGTGTAGGTAATTTAATGTCCGTCGGATTCGAAAAGATATATTTAATGCAGAATCCGCTCAATATGGAATCATCCGACATTATTACGACCTATGTCTATCGAAGAGGGATTCAACAATCCCAGTATAGCTTCGCTTCAGCAGTTGGATTATTTAATTCCATAATCAATTTCATTCTCCTAGTTATGGTTAATCGAATAGCCAAAAGCTTGAAACAAAACAGCCTTTGGTAAAGTGGCCTCTTGAATTAAACTTCTAAAATAGATGATGCGAGGAGTGGGAACGTGTTCTACGAAACGAGAAAAGATAAATTGTTCAACAAAGCCAATAACATATTGTTGCTGCTAATAACGGCATGCGTGTTATATCCAATCATTTTCATTATGTCTGCGTCAGTCAGCGATCCAATTAGGGTTAGTCTCGGGGAAGTTTGGCTTTGGCCAAAAGGACTGACCTTCGAGGGCTATCAGCGGATCTTTGAATTTAACCCCTTATGGGTTGGTTACCGCAATACGATTTTTTATACAGTTATCGGTACCGTTATCAATCTGTTCATTACGCTAACTTGTGCTTACTCATTGTCTAGAAAGGATTTGGTGGGCAGGAATTTTATTACACTATTATTGGTGTTTACAATGTTTTTCCATGGCGGGCTTATTCCTACATTTCTAGTCGTTAAGAAGCTAGGCTTAGTAAACACTTATTGGGCTTTGCTGCTGCCGAGTGCGGCATTTACGTGGAACATTATCATCACACGCACTTTTTTTCAGACAAGCATACCTATTGAACTTCAGGAATCCGCTCATATGGACGGCTGTTCGAATACACGCTTGTTTCTGAGTATCGTGCTGCCATTATCGAAGCCAATTATTGCCGTGATGGCTTTATTCTATGGTGTTTCTCATTGGAATTCATTTTTTGATGCTTTGATCTATTTGTCAGATAGAGATCTTTACCCGCTTCAGCTCATCCTGCGAGAAATTCTGGTGCTTAATCAAGTTAACGATATGCTTAATATGACCACTGATCAAATGGAAAGTCAGATGAAACAGATGTACATGGCGGAGATTATGAAATATGGTCTGGTGATTGTCTCCTCGCTTCCGCTGCTGATCGTCTATCCATTCCTGCAGAAATATTTTATGAAGGGATTCTTAGTTGGCGCGATCAAAGGATAGTTGCAAACGATGTTGAGCTGGTGGAGAATGAAGGGAAGTGATCGTCTATGTAAAAAAAACTAAAAGTATGGAATAAAAAGCGGGGGAAGTTTGACAGGTATTTAATAAATCAAATGGAGCGTGGACGAAAATGAAAAAGGTGTTTGTAACGTCGATGGCACTTGCATTAGCAATGAGTTTGATTGTAACTGCATGCAGCAGTAATAGTGAAAACGGGAGTCAGAATACCGCGAAGCCTACGGATACAGGGAAACAAGCATCAGAGACTCCCAAAACTAAAGTTAATGCAACTGGGTTTCCGATATCCAATGAAAACATACAGCTTACGATTATGGTCAAAAAAGCGGCAAATCAGGGTGCTTGGCAGGACCTCTGGATTTCTAAACATCTGGAAGAGAAGCTGGGAGGAAAAATCGTTGCAACGGAAGTGGACGACGCTTCATGGAATGAAAAGAAGAATCTTGCCTTTGCTGCAGGCGAATTGCCTGATTTCTTTATGACAAACAATGCATTTACATCTACTGATGTTTTGAATTATGGGCAGCAGGGACAACTGATTCGCTTAAATGAACTAATCGACAAGTATGCACCGAATATTAAAAAGTTTTTGGACGCTAATCCCGATGTCAAAAAGTCGATCACGGATCCCAAAGGTAACATATATGCGCTTCCCGGTGTTAATCCGGTGAAAAGAGAAGCCTCAATAGGACGGTATTGGATTAATAAGCAATGGCTGGATAAGCTGGGTTTGAAAATGCCTACCACACTGGACGAATTTTATACGGTTCTGAAAGCGTTTAAAGAGAAGGATCCGAATGGCAATGGCAAAGCGGATGAAATTCCAGCCTCGGGCAGTACAGCAAACCCGCTGAGCATGATTGTCCTAAGTGCTCTTGGATTGGTAGAAGGGTCATGGAATGGCATTACCTTAGATAAAACGGGCAACAAGGTCATTTATGCACCACAACAGCCAGAATATAAAGAATATTTGATCTTTATGAATAAGCTGTTCAAAGAAGGCTTGATCGATCCGGAATACTATACACAGAATATTCAAGCATACCGAGGAAAAGCGCAGCAAGGACTAGTGGGTTTCTTCTTTGATGCAGCACCAGTTCTTTCCGTAGGTGCAGAGAAATATACCGATTATCCGAGCTTTCCGCCACTAACTAGTCCTCAAAATAATACGAAAATGTGGCCTGTCCAACGCATTGTAACGCTAGGTGGACTTAGTTCAATGGCCATTACATCCAAAAATAAAAACCCTGAAGCTACCATGCGTATATTTGATTATGCCTATACGCCAGAAGGAGGTATGTCCATTCGCTTTGGTCCTGATGTGGGTGTGCTGCGACAAGATGCTGGCGTTGTAAAGAACAGCGATAACACATGGCAATTTAAGAATCCTGCAGATATTGACAGCTATACCTATCGTTCGAAGTTCGTGACCAATATGAGCTTGACATATACAGATCAGTTCTCAGTCAATAATAAGGAAGCGCCAGATTCGATATTCTTAACTCAGAATATCGTGAACAACCAGATTCCTTACGGAAAACCAATTTATCCAAATGTCTTTCTGACGGCAGCGGAGACGGAAAAAGTCAATAAAATTCAAACTGATCTCAAAACTTATGCTGAACAGCTAGAAGCGAAATTCATTTATGGAGAGACACCTATCTCCAAATGGGATGAGTATATTGCTACCTTGCAGAAAATCGGTTCAAAAGATCTGATCGACGTTTACCAAGCGGCCTTCGATCGTTGGAACAAATAACTTAAGCAGCGATTGAGAGCTGGCATAAGCAAGGTGGTGATTATGTTATTGCCGTATATACGGAAGCTTATAATGCAGTGAAATAACTTTTGTAAACAGCCGAGGGAGTGGAGAATAAGTATCTTCACTTCCTCCATTTTTATATTTGGGAGGGAATATTGATGAAAGATCACCAAATTAGAATGAGAATGCGTGTAAACAAACGGATTGTTAGCATTTTGCTGACATGGATACTAGTGCTTCAACTTTTTCCAGCCGCCCTATATGCCGATGATTCAGACCCTTCCGAATCGCCAGCAGATTACGTGGTGTATGTCGATGGCGTGGGATCAGGGGCAGAAGACGGTACGACACGGAATAATGCTTTTCAATACTTGTCGGAGGCATACGGAGTATTTGCTAGTTCGTTGGAAGCGGGTGAAAAGGCGGTTATCGTCATTGCCGGACCCGTATCAATTTCAAATGACACAGGGCTGGTGAAACCGGCGAACAGGGCAGATGCCTACGCATTACCGGCTCATCAGGGGCTAGTCGTGCTTACAAGCCAATACGATGAGGAGGATTACACATCAACCGGGAGCTTGGCGTTTAACAACAAGGTACTCCATCTATTTGGCGACACGAAGTTGGAGAATCTCGTCGTCTCCTCAGCGCTGGCGACATTGTTTGGGGGATACCATGCGATTCACTTTGGAAAAGGCATCAACTCCAATGCATCGGGGAATTGGGTTGTAAAGGATATTTACGGTGGGACCAATGTGGATGTCGGACTCGCAACCCCAATCAATCATACATCGATAAGGATTGAAAGCGGGAAATACGACAACGTATACGGAGGTGGTTCCTACTATCAAGGTGTGATCCTGCGGGCGAAGAATTACAGCAGCCACATTACCATGGATGGCGGGACCGTGAGCAACATTTTCGGAACGGGGTTGGGGAATACAGATAATCCTCACCAGAAAAGCGTGAAGATTGACATGAACGGGGGAACGGTAGGCAATATCTATGGGGCCCATAAAGAGGGAACGGTTTATGAAGGTATTGAAATCAACATCAAAGGTGGAACGGTGACAGCTGCTGTATATGGTGCCAATCAATATGTCCGTCCTCCAAGCGGCAGCAACATGTCATTTACGCCAACCTTGTTTGGAAGTGTGACGGTCGCTGTCTATCAAAATGCAACAGCAGGATCTATTTACGGTTCAGCAACGGGAGCGAATGTCGTCGGAGAAAGAACAGTGGTGCTTGACGGGTTCGGGACTGAAGAAGCATTAGCAAGTCCAGGGAGTACGCTGGGAAATGCAGATGTGCTGAAGCTGAACCACTCCTACTTGAAGTTGGGAAGTGCGAACGCAACTTTTTGGAGCGGCTTGGACGGTCTAAAGATGACGGATGATAGCCGCCTGAAGTTGGAGTTTAATCCCGGTGCATGGCCGGCGCTAGGACTTTCGGTGTTGAAGACGCAAGCACGGTATGTGCTGGATGTACCGCTTATCACCGCCCCATACGGTACAGCCAATCTGTTTGCCCTACAGACTCCTTTCCAGTATGCATTAGGTTATGAACCAGGCGATGCGTCAACCGATGCCCGTTGGCAATTGTCTCAAAGCTCCGACCCTTCCGACTCGCCAGCAGATTACGTGGTGTATGTCGATGGCGTGGGATCAGGGGATGAAGACGGCACGTCACGGAATGATGCTTTTCAATACTTGTCAGAGGCGTACGGAGCATTTGCCAGTTCCTTGAAAGAGGGTGAAAAGGCGGTGATCGTCATTGCCGGACCTGTATCGATTTCAAGTGACACTGGGCTGGCGAAACCGGCGAACAGGGCAGATGCCTACGCTTTACCGGCTCATCAGGGGCTAGTCGTGCTTACAAGCCAATACGATGAGGAGGATTACACATCAACCGGGAGTTTGGCGTTTAACAACAAAGTACTGCATCTATTTGGCGACACGAAGCTGGAGAAACTCGTCGTCTCCTCAGCGCTGGCGACGTTGTTTGGAGGATACCATGCGATCCACTTTGGAAAAGGCATCAGCTCCAGTGCGGCGGGGAATTGGGTTGTAAAGGATATCTATGGTGGGACGAATGCGGATGTCGGACTCGCAACCCCGATCAACCATACATCGATCAGGATTGAAAGTGGGAAATACGACAATGTATACGGAGGCGGTTCCTTCTATCAAGGTGTGATCCTGCGGGCGAAGAATTACAACAGCCGCATCACCATGGATGGAGGGACCGTGAGCAACATTTTCGGAACGGGGTTGGGGAATACAGATAATCCTCACCAGAAAAGCGTGAAGATAGACATGAACGGGGGAACGGCAGGCAATATCTATGGGGCTCATAAAGAGGGGACCGTTTATGAAGGTGTTGAAATCAACATCAAAGGTGGAACGGTGACAACTGCTGTATATGGAGCCAATCCATATGTTCGGCCTCCGAGCGGCAGCAATATGTCCTATACGCCAACCTTGTATGGAAATGTGACGGTCGCTGTCTATAGTAATGCCTCAGCAGGATCTATTTATGGTTCAGCAACGGGAGCGAATGTCGTTGGAGAAAGAACCGTGGTGCTGAACGGGTTCGGGAATGAAGCAGCATTAGCAAGTCCGGGGAGTACGCTGGGAAATGCAGATGTGCTGAAGTTGAGCCATTCTTACTTGAAGTTGGGTAGTGCGAATGCGGCTTTTTGGAGCAGCTTGGACGGTCTAAAGCTGACGGACGATAGCCGCCTGAAGCTGGAGTTTAATCCCGGTACATTGCCGGCGATAAGACTTTCGGTGTTGAAGACGCAAGATCAGTATGTGCTGGATGTACCGCTTATCACCGCTCCATACGGTACAGCCAATCTGTTTGCCTTGCAGATTCCGTTTCAGTATTCATTAGGTTATCAACCAGGCGATGCGTCAACTGATGCCCGCTGGCGATTGTCCGACGATGGTTTCTCGATTGGGCAGAGAGGAACGGATGGCTTGCCGCTTAACGTCGATTTGGGGTTGCCGGCAAACTATAATGCTGTGATGGACGGCGAGTCTGTATTCGATCGGTATGAACAGCGGTTAGAGGAGCTTGGTGACGCTGCGGAAGCTGCCAACGTCATTGTACCTGCGGTAGTTCAAGGCGAAGTAGAGATTTATGTTGCACCTAACGGAAGCGACACCAATAGTGGCAGTAAATTAGCGCCATTGCTTACGATTCAAAAGGCATTGAGCTACATTCCCTTGATTCGGTCCAGTTTGAACGTTAAAGGGATTGTGATCTATTTGCGTGGAGGTACTTATATCACAGAAGAACCCATTGTGCTGGGCGAGCAGCATTCTGGAACCGACGAAGCGTCTGTGATCCTGAGCGCATACATGAATGAAGAAGTGCATATCGCAAGTGGTATCGAAATAAGTGGCAACAACTTCTCTTCTGTAACAGATGAGTCGGTAAGAGAAAGATTGGCTCCAGCTGCTTCGGATCATATTGTCGTGGCTGATTTGCGAGCACTTGGCATTACTGACTACGGCTCTATCGTATCTGGCCGGCCTGGTGGTCCGACTTACCAGGTATTCATGGACGGCGAGGCGATGAGGTTGGCTCGTTATCCCAATGTTACCAAGCTTCCACTTGGAAAGGTGCTCGATATTGGGCCAGTAACAGCCAGTTACAGCAGTTTTGCTCAAGGTACGAATGCGAGTTCTACAGGCATTGAATTTATTGAGGGGAATAATAGACCCTTTAAGTGGCTGGATAAAGACAACGTTTGGCTGAATGGATCATTGTTTGCGGAATGGGATACACGAAATCTGCGTATTTCCGACATTAAGCAAAGTTCATCCAGTATTAAGCTGGCTGGGGGGACTACTCTCGGTGCAATAAGCGGCCCCGATCAGACTTACTATTATTATAATGTGCTTGAGGAAATGGATGTACCTGGCGAGTTCTTTCTTGATACGGTGAATGGACTTTTGTATATGTATCCGATTCACGATTTAACCTCTGCAAAAGTGACCTTTGTGTCCAAACCTCATGATATTGTGCAATTAAAAGGGACACGGAATGTCGTATTAAATGGCTTAATTATTGAATACGGCGGTAAAAACGGGATTGTCATGGATAACAACAACTACAAGACGCTTGTCCAGAATAGCACCGTACAGTATATTGCACAAACAGGTGTCGTTATTGCCGGCAAGGAAAGCGGATTAATCAAATCCACCATACACGATACCGGGAATAATCCGGCGAGTTTTACAACCGATTCCGATTATTTTGATTACACGCCGGATCATAACTTTCTGCAAAACACCTATATTTACAATACCGGCCGACTCAATCCCGAGTATGGATATGTTCACTTAAATGGCGTAGGCAATGTAGTCTCGCACAATTTGATTCAAGGCACTTACGGTGTCAGCATCTATACCACCAATGTCAACGAGTCAATCGTCGAGTATAACGAGATTGTCGGCGGACCCGTAGAAACTTATGATAGCGCGGCAATTTACGCCATAGGCTTCCCAGTGTCTAAAGGCAATCATTATCGCTACAACTATATTCATGACATCGGTATTTCATCAGAGAGCTACAATCCGCATGGCATTTATTTTGATGAAAGCTCCTCTGAGAATTATGTATACGGAAATGTCATGAATAACATTCCCACTGGATTTTTCACAAATTCTGGTGGAGACAATGTAGTGACGAATAACATCGTCATGCATGGCAGGTCAAATTCAATTGCCTCCATCTGGGGAAGCTCTAATTTTGACCACTTTACACTGCCACAGCGTCTACTACGTGCACCACTTTTGCAATCTAGTTATAACCTGTATCAAAGTATGTCAAGCACAGCAAAAGCTGCCTTGAGAAGTAGACAGCCTGCGCTGTGTGACTATTACGATAAGATGCAGGAGGTACTAGCCGAACGTGCAACTCTGGGCAGTGCTTATGTAATAACGGCCAAGGAACGTGAGCTTGTAAAAGCCAGTGGCAACGCATTTATCGGGAATATATCCTATGATCACAAAAATATTATCGCCAACGGAACCAATCATACGGTAGAACCTAATTTGGTTACGGATATAGATCCTTTTGTCGACTCTGTTAATGGAGACTTTTCCCTGAAGAGTGGCATGGAGCTGGAGTTCGCGTATAACCCGATTCCATTCGAGCAAATAGGAATTATCGGAACCAAAAGGGGGATAGGAGACTTCAACCAGTATGGTCCGATTAATGGCAGTCATGGGGAAGTGTATTCAGGTGATGTCTTGCTGCAATGGACCCCAGCGGCTGGAGCAGACCATTACTTTGTTACCGTGGCCACGGACGAAGAATTGACGCAAAACGTGAAAGTTATGGATACAGAAAAGGCTTTCCATCGGTTGGCAAACGATGATTATTTCCAATATGACCACACCTATTATTGGACGGTTACAGCTGCTACGTATGCAAATTCTCGAATACGTACACCGGTCAGCCACAGCCAAGTGTATTCATTTATGACAATGACATTTGAGGAATATTTGGCAGCAAACAAAGCCGACACGGCTAATTTGGAACTCGCAATTACCCAAGCTGTGGCTTTAGTGGGAACAATAGAGGAAGGAATTGACCCTGGGCAATACGTAGTTGGTGCCAAGTCTGCACTTGAGGCCGCAATTGTTGATGCTGAGGTGATTTTGGCAGATGCGGAGTTCAAGCTGCAAGAGGAAGTGAACACGGCAACCGAAACACTATGGCAGGCGATACAGGAAGCAGTTACCCACAGGAATATTGCCTTCCGGACTTTCGATACCGATCAGGTTAAATGGCGTGAAACCGGTGATGCCGTGCCGCCCCGTATAGCTGTTACCCAAAACGTAAATGAATTATCTATGGGGGTTACAGGCAGTGTTACTGAGATTGTGTATACGGAAAAGGTCGATCTTCGCGAAATCCTGACATTTAATTTCTATTTGGAGGATTTGGTGCAATGGAATGGTTTTGTAATAAGACAATCCAGCAAAGATGTCATAGCAACCAAAGTCGCAAACACGGACTCTTATTTTATTGTCATTAAGGGCGACCAGTTGGAGCTGCAAAAGCGTAAAGGTGGGGTCAGCTATGGAAATCTAGCTGTCGTACCTAATAATGATGTAATTCTAACCTCTGGACAATGGTACAACGTAGAACTGGGAGCATTGAATGAATCCGGCGGAACAGTTCGTGTTTTATTTAAGATCGATGGTGTAACGGTATTTGATTATGTAGATACGACGGATCCGATCTTGGAATCCGGGTATTTCGGAATTGTGCTGCAGGAGGCCAATGGCATAGCCAAACTTCGAGCGACTGATTAGACACCTTCCACGGAATCGGGAATAACCCTACTAAATCATAGAGAAGGCGGACTATACTATGAAACAGAAATTTGCTATACAACTATATACCCTGCGTAACGAATGCGAACAAGATTTTCCGGGCGTACTAAGAGAACTGAAGAGTATGGGCTGGGCAGGGGTTGAACTGGCGGGTCTGCACAGTTATTCGGCAGAAGCGATTGCCGAAGTGCTGCAAGAAACAGGCCTACAAACGGCAGGTATGCATGTTTCTTTCCAGCGTTTATGCAGTGAACTAGAGAGCGTGCTAACGGAAGCAAGACGATTGAATACGTCAACATTAATCTGCCCTACTGTGCCCCATGAGCTACGGAACGAGGAGGGATTCCAGCAATTTCACGCTCAATTAAATGATATTGCGAAGAAGATACAACCGGGTGGTTTTACGCTCAGCTTCCACAACCATGCTTTCGAGTTTGAGACAATTGTTAATGGAAAAAATGCGTTGGAATTTATACTGGAGCCTTCTGCTGATAATGCCGTATTGGCCGAAGTTGATGTGTATTGGGTGGCGAAAGCCGGGCAAGATCCGGCAGCATTTATTGGTGTGTACAGCCGTCGGATGCCAACGATACATTTGAAAGATATGAGGGACGATGAGAGTCGGACGTTTGCGGAAATTGGCACCGGTGTAATCAATTTCGATCCTATTTTGATATGGGGAGAGCAGAATGGCGTTGCCTGGTACATTGTGGAGCAGGATGTGTGCCAAGGCAACCCCATGGACTGCGTGAAGCTTAGTTTAACGAACTTGCACCGAATAGCGGATAGACTTGGAGAAGACCTATAATTCATTCATTGGATTCAATGAGCCGATCTCATAAGCGGTAATTGTGCTTGGCTTGAGAACTAGGAGGAGGCTGTCTCAAAAGTCCGTTCAGACTTTTCGAAACAGCCTCTTTTTGTTACCACATTAGAAAGTATAAGTTTTCGGTACCCGAAAACATCTTGATAATTGGCGATAAAAACTACCTTAAATACGCGGTCGCACATCCTTGATGGACTTCGATAGAAGTTATTCTCAATAACAGTTGAGCTAATGAACCTGCCTTTCACAATCTAACTGGATTTTCTCCATCTAATTGAAGCGGATTTCTTGAAATTGAAAGATTAACTGTATTTCCTGTAGTTATATTCCTTCCATTTGCTCGATTCTTCAAATGATATACAAATTCCATGTATTTTTCCATCTAATCGCGAAACTAGCTCAGATTGGAGCAAATTATCTGTAGTTTATACATCTAAACACGAATCGGCAGTCACCTTGCGTTCGCAAGCCACAAACTGACCCCTTAAACCAGCTACTATTCTACGCCGTATCCTTGTTTCCTTTTCTCAGGTTTGTCTTTTGGGACAGCCCCACTGGAATTTGGATTCCACAACTATGCTTTCAAATTCAAGAAGCAGTGGATGGATCAGGAGAGAGCTTATTTAATATTTGATGTTTTAGTACATATTTTTTAAATGATCAGGGGCGAAGCAAGATTTATAATAGAGGTAGGCTGCTAGTGAAAGCGGTTACTATGGATGCCTTTATTGTGGATCAATCGATCGCGCAGCGTCGTTGGGTGAAAATTAGCGAAGTCTAAGATATGGGAGGAGTGGTTTGCGATGAGTCAGAAACAAGCTTTGATTGTATGGGGTGGCTGGGAAGGTCATCAACCCGAGGAGGTTGCGGGGATTTTTGCAGGTTTGCTGCGGGAAGAGAATTACGCTGTGGAAGTTTCGAATACGTTGGACAGCTTCCGTGATGAGGAGCGATTAAAGCGTGTTGATCTCATCGTTCCTGTGTGGACGATGGGGCAAATTGAAAAAGAGCAGCTGATGCCTCTCATTCACGCAGTTAAAGTAGGCGGTTCAGGCATTGCAGGTTGTCACGGAGGCATGGGGGATTCTTTCCGAAACGAAGTGGAGTATCAATACATGGTTGGCGGCCAATGGGTGGCTCATCCAGGCAATGGTGGCGTTACGTACACGGTTCGTATCAAAGATAGCGAGCAGCCATTGACTGCGGGCATCGGAGATTTCGTCGTCGTTTCGGAGAAATATTATATGCATGTTGACCCGGCGATCAAAGTGCATGCGGCGACAGACTTCGATGATGTCGAGATGCCAGTTGTGTGGACAAAAACATTCGGCGCAGGCAAAGTGTACTATAACTCACTGGGGCATCAAGCTGACATTGTGCGTATGCCAGAAACATTGGAATTAATGCGACGCGGACTGCTATGGGCAACGCGCTAGTCAAAAAGGGGAAGTAAGACGATGAACAAGATGAAGGTTGGTATTATTGGCTGTGGGAACATTAGTGCAGCTTATATGAAAAACATTCCTGGTTATGCGCATCTGGAGCTTTACGCTTGTGCGGATATTGATGTGAGTCGTGCGCAAGCACGTGCCGAGGAATTTGCGATTCCGTATGCTTACACCGTAGAACAATTGTTAGGTGACCCTCAGGTGGATATTGTTATCAATTTAACCATTCCTGCGGTTCATGCAGAAGTATGTATTCAAATTCTTGAAGCGGGTAAACACGTTTATGTTGAGAAACCGCTTGCTGTAACACGTGAAGAGGGTCAACAGATTTTGGAAGTGGCGAAGCGCAATGGGTTGTTGATCGGCAGTGCGCCAGACACGTTCCTCGGTGGCGGCATTCAAACGTGCGTGAAACTGATTGAGGATGGCTGGATTGGTACACCTATTGCTGCTACAGCATTCATGATGTGGAAAGGACATGAACATTGGCATCCAGATCCGGAGTTTTATTATGCCAAAGGTGGCGGTCCGATGTTCGACATGGGTCCATACTACCTAACAGCATTGGTAGCGCTGCTGGGACCAATTCGTCGCGTGACAGGTTCTACAGCTATATCCTTTCCTGAACGAACGATCTCCAGTGAGAAAAAACGTGGTCAGAAAATCAAGGTAGACACGCCTACGCATGTGACTGGTTTGATTGATTTCCATAGCGGTGCGATTGCTACGATGATTACTAGTTTCGATATCATGGCCGGCACGCAGTTACCGAATATCGAAATCTATGGCAGCCACGGATCCTTGCGGGTACCTGACCCCAATACGTTCGGCGGACAGGTGATGATTCGCAAAAACGGTTCCGATTGGGAGCCGATTCCGCTATCACACGGTTACAAAGACCCAAACCGTGGACTTGGCGTTGCGGCTATGGCGCAGGCGCTCATCACAGGAGACAGCTCCGCACACCGTGCGAATGGTGAGTTAGCGTACCATGTGCTCGAAGCGATGCATGGTTTCCACGATGCTTCGGATGCGGGACAGCATTATGTGATGAAAAGCAGCTGTGAGAAGCCAACTGCATTGAATCCACAAACGGTGTTGTAAATAACAACAGGCTAAAGGGGCTGTCACCAAAGACAAACCTGAGAAAGCAAACGAGGATACGGCGTAGAATTGCATGGTTTGAGGTTGATTTGTGGCTTGCAAACGTAAGGTGACTGCCGATTTGTGTTTAGATGTATAAACTACAGCTAATTTGCTCCAATCTGAGGTAGTTTCGTGATTAGATGGAAAAGTACATTTCGTTTCTACATAATTTTGAGAAATGAGCAAATCGAAGGAATTTACCTACAGGAAATACAGTTAATCTTTCGAAATTGAGAAATCCGCTTCAATTAGATGGAGAAAATCCAGTTATTCTGCGAGAAGCAGGTTTATTATTCATCTGTCATTAATGAAAAAAAGAGGCTCTTTCAAAAGTCTAAAACTGACTTTTGGGACAGCCTCTTTTTTTCACCTATTGTGCCATATATAACATTCAAAGTGCGCCTGGTGGAGAAGAGAACGCGAAGGCGGTATGGCAAGAGGAGTTTCTTCAATTTGTTTCCTAATTGAAAGAGGATGACTTTTTCGGTTTGCAAAACTATACACGTGCCGTGTATGAACATGATGGCCTTCTCCCTATTCCAGAAGATGCAGAGACAACACAAATGGGGAATGAATATTACCCAGAAGGGCTTGCGGCTGTTGTCCGCTTTGTAAGCGAGAATCTGAAGATGCCGATGATGATTACTGAAAATGGCGTAGGTACGGATGATGATATCCGTCGTGTTGCTTTTATCAATCGTGCCTTGAAAGGGGGTCATGATTGTATCACGGAAGGATACGAGATATTGGGCTGTATGCATTGGTGTCTGAAGGATAATTTCGAATAATTATTAAGATAGAAGCGGATGGATCAGGAGCGGGCTTATTTAAAATTTGATGTTTTAGTGCATATTTTTTAAATGATCAGGGTCGAAGCAAGATTTATAATAGAGGTAGGCCGCTTGTGAAAGCGGTTACTATAAACTGAATCAAGGTAGGGATGGAGTTCATATGAGTATAGGCTTTCCCAAGAATGTTGCACCGGTCATCGATATTTTTCCAGATTTATGCGGTGTACCTTATCGCTATGGTTCAATTCGCAATAAAATGGAGCTGCTTGCCCAACTCGGCTACAGACGCGTTTACCTTGTGATCTCCTTGCCCGGATATCCTATGTACAGTAATCCGTGGCTGAGCTTGATGAATCCAGATAATCAAGCGGGTAATTACAGCATAGAATCTATTCTATCTGTAGGAGATCCTGTTTTTGAACATATATATGAAGCGCATCGAGTAGGCATGGAGGCCTTTGCTGTTATGAAACCCTACGAAGGCGGAGGCGGTTATACGATTCCTCATGGAAAACAGGCTTCGTTCAAGAACCGTTCCCTTTCTTGCATCGGGGGAGAACGCGTAGGATTGGACTCATTTCTGCCTGACCATGGGAACATGCGAGTGATGCGTAAGCCTATCCCTAATTATGAGCAATTGATCGCTCAGCCCATTACGCGTTTAACACTAAGCTTTTGTTTGGATCAAGTTGAAGAAAGAATGGGCTATGATCGGTCGGATGTATATGCCTCTAAACCGGACGTTAGCCTGATTAATTATCCGATGACGGGACTTCAATTGTGGACGAGTGTCGATAACGGAACTTATCAGCTATATGAAGGAAGCTTGGAAATACGTGAGGAAGTGGTTGTCAAGCCTCTATTTGATGCCAACGGATTGCCCTTGTTTGATGAACCGAAGAGAAGTCGGGAAGTGCACATTACTAAGCTGAATATTCCTTCGGATGCTAGCTATCTGGCAATAACCATGGAAATGGAGCAGGAACAGGTAGTGATGATTCCGTATTCAATGATTCGTGTGTATGGCGATCTGGGCGAGATTCCGGTGACCTGCACACCTTATGTACGAAACGAGGCAGTAACTCATGAGGACAAGAAAGCATGCCATGATGCAGGCAGCGATGCTGCTGATTCGTTCCAACCATTCTCACCTGGAACCGAGAAATGGTTTGATACTACGTATCCTATCAAAGATGGTGCTGGTTCTGGCAGTAATAGCGGAGCTAAGTCGCTTTTCAAACGCAATGGGTTTGAATTCGAATGGTATGGAGCAGGTATCTGGGGCAAAGGTTGGATGGGAGGCACCTGCTACGGAATTGCAAGGGGAAAGATGAAATATATGAAAGGCACCCATTGCGAAGCCTATCCGGAAGTGCGGGAATATTGGTTGGATGTCGTGAAGAAATTGATAGCGGTTGGTATCGATGGCGTGGATTTTCGACTTCAGAATCACTCGGGTATGGTTAGTGATTATGTGAACTACGGCTATAATGAACCGATTGTAGAAGCTTATCGCAAAGAATACGGCATAGATATCCTGACGGAACAAGCAGATCCGCTCAATGTGATGAGGATCCGGGGGGATTTTTATCTGCAATTTGTCACTGATGCCGCGCATGTGCTGCATGAGCATCATAAAATCGTTCAGATCCACTTCCACGATTGCTATGAAAACCCGCAAATATCCAGTTCATTTGGTGAACTAGGCTTCTGGGCAATGCCGAAGGTTCTTCCGAACTGGGAGAAATTGATCGAGCTTGCTGATGAGATTACAATCAAGGATTATAATTGGGGCACCTATCGAAACACATTATCTACACAGATTAAGGACCGGGTAGCGGCATTGCGCAAACCGCTGTGGGTTCATTGCTATATCGCACAGGGGGATGATTTGCGGGCGGAATTCGTCGAAGCTGTTGTGAGGGATGATAGAGTGACAGGCGTGTTATTGTATGAAATTGGACATAATCCTTATGCCTATAATCCTTGGGTGGGTTTAATCGAAGTGCGTTCTGATGGAGTGGCAGTGTTTAATAAAGAGGTTTTAGAAAAGGTTGTAGCTCTTTTTGGCAAGAGCAGTTGACATGCATTGTTTCATTCATGAAATGTGCCTTTATATGATTTAAATGGAGATTCTATGTGGAGGAAATTTGGATGCGATATATTGCGATTGACGTGGGAAGCACATTTCTAAAAGCGGGTCAGCTCGATGTTCAGAATCTTGCGATTACGCACATGGAATCAATTCGTATGCCCGAACCGCTTCCTAATGAAAATCCATTGCGTAAGGAATGGAATGCGATTCAACTGCTTGAGCTGATGAAAGGGTTGATTGATCGCCAATTGGCCAGTTGTCCAGGATGCAAGGGGATATGGATTACGACGCAAATGCATGGATTTATTATAACTGATGATTATGGCGTAGCTGTTACCCCTTATATTAGCTGGCAGGACGAGCGTGGCTTAGAGTACGCTGCAAAGCTTGGCTCAAGCTATTTCTCCGCACTGATGGAACGGGTAGGGGAGGAAGCTTGGAGACGGACTGGACTATGGGAGAAGCCCGGAGTAGCTGCGGTTGGTTTATTCCATATGCTGCAGCAAGCAGATTCGGGGGTAGAGAATCAGCGGGAGAGGCAGGGGACGGCATGTCCCGCCTCCAAGCGATTGTGCACCTTAGGCGGCTATTTAATCCAGAGTTTGACGGGGAGCCATGTTTGCCATATCACGAATGCAGCACCTACCGGACTTGTTGATGTTAGGGCAGGCGAGTGGGATAAAGATATTGTTCGCGCTGTGGGCTGCCAAGCGCTGCAATTCCCGCGGATTGTGGTTGGTACCGATATGGTGGGTCATTATCATAGCCGGTGGGGAGCAATTCCAGTATACCCCGACATTGGGGATCATCAGGCATCTGTACTGGGCAGCCTCGCAGATACGACGAACGAGGCTATCGTCAACATGGGCACAGCTGGCTGGGTCTCACGAGTGTCGGATGCGTATCGTATCGGCGAGTGGGAACTGCGGCCTTATTTTGATGGTCGCAATCTACCTACAATTACAAAGCTGCCCGGTGGACGGAATATGGCCGTACTCGTGCGCTTTATTGCCGATGTGGGACAATCGATTTACGGGACAACATTAACGGAAGACATGCTGTGGGAGCGGCTACTAGCAGAAGCAGACAAAGCGGCGCAACACTTCAAAACTGGAAAGGGGCAATCCAGTAATGGGCAGCTACATGTGCATGTTGGATTTTATGGGAAGCAAACAGGCGCTGACAAAGGGACAATTGACAATATCGATTCCGATAATTTGCAAGTGGGCGGCCTGTTTGCCGCAGCGATGGAAGAAATCGCCGCGATTTATGAGCGTAATCTGTATGTACTGGCAACAGCTGGCGAAGCTATCGAACAGATCACTTTTACAGGCGGCGTGATGATGAAAAATGCTTTTTTGCGGGATGCGATTGCGAAGGCTGTCGGAATTGAAGCCGTTATGGCACCTGCATGCGATGAGGTTTTTCACGGCTTACTGCGACTAGCACTAGTAAGCGAAGGCTTGTACGCCAGCGTACACGAAACAAGAGAAGTGTTGCTGAAAAAAATACATGCCAATAATAAGGGGGCGTGACATGAGCTTATTAAAAGATAGACTGAAGTCCGGTAAGCTTGTGATTGGAACGATGGCCGTGGAATTCAATACGCCGAATCTTCCTCGTATGCTTCAAGTCAGCGGCTTCGAATATGTGATTGTGGATTGTGAGCATGGTTACTTCGATTATGGGTCTGTGGCTAATATGATTGCCGTTGCCAAAGGCTGGGGAATGTCGGTGATCGTGCGAATTCCGGATACGTCCCGTACCTGTATATTGAAGTACATGGATATGGGGGCTAGCGGTCTCTTGGTGCCCATGGTATCGGGACCGGAGGACATGCAAAGAGTAGTGGAGTATGCCAAATACAGGCCGCTAGGGAAAAGGGGCGTAGCCCTGAACCGAACGCATGCCGGCTATGAGGTTCCTGATGCAGAAGCTTACATGAGGCAAGCGAATGAAGAGACGATTCTGCTCGGACAGATAGAGACGATAGAAGGGTTGGAGCGGGTAAATGAGATTTGTGCGGTAGCTGGACTCGATGGTATGCTGCTTGGGCCTAATGACTTACTTCAGGATATACAGGGAAATGGAGATGCGCTGAGCACAGAAACAGCGACAGCTCATCTAACCGGAGCTATAAGCAAGCTTGCAGAAGCTGCTCAGCGGCACACGATTTGGTCGGGTATTATATCATCGGACCAGTGGCTTCTGAAAACAAGTGTTGAACACGGCATGCAGTTGCTGAGCTGGAGCAGTGACGTTCGTCTAATGATGGCACAAGCCAGCAAGGGTCTGCGACAGTTGGAAGAATTGCGACATCTGCATTAAACAGTGCTTGAAAAGCGAAGGACCGTCAGGATATCTGCCCTGATGGTTTTTTACTATTTTTTAGGTAATGATTGCTGTGGATACCCCGTGAAAGTGGAATTTGTAATGAGAAAGAGGTATATTGGCAGGTATATCCTTCTTGAAGGGGGTTCAATTTTCATGATGCTAGTTAGCGCCATTGTTAGTATTCTTGTGCTAGCAGCACTATATATCCTATCAAGCACCTTATGGGTGAAGTATTCACTTATTCATCTGGGCGATCCAGCCAGCAAAAAGGTCACCGTTGTGCAAATTACTGATTTGCATGGTCAAACTCATTTCATCAATGGCTCCTTGAGTAAGATGGTGAATCGTGTTAACCCTGATCTTGTGATGATTACAGGTGATTTAGCATCTACGAAAGAGGAACTGGACAAAGTACTGAAAGAAATTCGACAAATAAAGTGTGAGCGTTTATTTTTTGTTCCAGGTAATCATGAACGTTATGGGTTAGTCCAATCCCGATTCCAACTGAATTCAGATCAAGATTATGAGGCGATTCTTAGAACCATTGGGGACGCGAATATTACTGTGTTATCGAATCGTGAATTTCCTGTCGACATCGGAGATAAGAAGTGGTTGATCTACGGTTTTGACAATTCCTTATATGGCAAAGAACGGCTGACTATGCGTGTAGATGAACTACATAGCTTTGACGTGATCATCATGTTAGCTCATTCTCCGAGTATTATTGAAACCTCACTGCAGAAGCACATTCCATACGATTTATTACTTGTTGGACACACGCATGGGGGGCAAATCAGGCTGTTTGGGCGTACGATTGGTGCGTATAAAAACTATCACGTTGGGCTCAAACGTATCGATAAGCGAAAGCATTTCTATATTAATCGAGGTCTGGGAACTTCGCGGTTGTTACCGATTCGTTTCGCTTGCTCGCCAGAGATTGCTGTATTCAAAATTGATTTGTAGACACCGTATGAGAGAGTTAGACTGCCGCGAAATGTTGCGGCGGTCTTTCTTTGAGTCATTAGCGGTTCAATTTGGTGAAAAAAGGAAATGAACGTCTCTCAGCGAATTAACTGGGATAACGGAATTGCGAGGTTACGATATGGAAATGATTCGTTTGGCAACATTGAACGATGTGGATACACTTGTGCAAATGAGATGGGATTTCTCAGAGGAAGATAACAAGAGCGGGGCAATCTTTGAGGAGTTTCAATTGATTTGCAGCGCATTCATAGTTAACGCATTGAACGGCAGTAACTGGAAGATATGGGTTGCAGAAGTGGATGGCGAGATCGTCTCGCATATGTATCTGCAATTGATTCATAAAGTTCCCAGACCAGGCAAATCGCCAGATCCTTACTTTGGCTATGTAACGAATGTGTATACAAGGCCTAGTAATAGAAGTAAAGGATTAGGAACGAAGATACATCAAGCTATGGAACAATGGTCCAAAGAACACGATGTCGAGTTTCTTATTTTATGGCCGAGTGCTGACAGTGTTGATTTTTATGTGAGAAATGAGTTCGCTCGAAGTGAAGAAGCTTTGGAGAAGCATTGGTAACTCGTGCAGCGTTTAATGATTAGGAGGATGGATGAAATGAGTAAACACGTGTACATCATTACAGGAGCCTCAAGCGGGTTAGGGGCAGCACTATCACGACTGTTGTTGTCGGAGGAAACGCTAGTATTCGGCTTATCACGAACAGTGAATAGGGAAATTCAACAGCTTGCGCAGGATTTAAAAGCTAACTATCAGTTCATAGCTGCTGACCTTACTCAGGTTGAGCGCATTGAAGCGACCTTCCGGGAAATTATAGAATCCCTGGATTCATCCAAAATCGAAACGATAACCCTAATTAACAATGCGGCAACTGTAACTCCAATAAAACCTATAGAAGCATGTTTACCAGATGAAATTGTGTCTTCCATTCAACTGAATCTAACAGCACCGATACTACTTACATCAAGCTTTATGAAGGAAACTGCGAACTGGGCTGCTCAACGCGCGATTGTTAATATTTCATCTGGTTCAGGCCAATATCCAGCAAGCAGCATGAGTGTGTACTGCTCTTCAAAAGCTGCGCTGAACATGTTCACGAAATGTGTGGCAATGGAACAAAACAAAGAAGGAAATCCGGTTCTTATGCTTACCATTGACCCCGGAATGATGAACACAGGCATGCAACAAATCGCGCGAGAGAGCGATTTCGAGTTATCGGCCTATTTTAGAAAGCAGAATGAAGAGGGCAATTTAGCGGAGCCAGTGACTGTGGCAAGAAACATTTTACTTGAACTTAGTCGTCACTTGAACAGCTCGCTTGCTTAGAAATGTAAAGAGGGGGGATATGTTACACGATGCACATTGGCATAGATTTGGATAACACCGTACTGGATGCGACTTCAGCTATTTTACATTGTTATAATCAAGTTTCAGGGTTGCAACTAACCCATGAGGATGTGAATGATTTTTATCTGTACCGCTTATATGGATGGGATAAAGCCAAGCGGGATGAAGTTTATTATAGCTTCGGACATGACATACATTGGAGCTCGGTTCCATTTCCAAATGCCATTGTCATCTTACAAGAATTATTTAAACAACATCAGATTACGATCGTGACGGCTAGGCCGCAACAATATCAGAAAGTCACGATGGCCTGGCTTGAAAAGTACCAGATTGATTATCATCACATATTGTTAGTTGAAAATAAGCTTCAAGCTTGCATAGACTATGGAGTTGACGTTCTGATTGATGATGCGCCACACTATGCAGAAGAGCTAGCTGCAGCTCAGAGGCCCATAATTTTATTTAATCAGCCTTACAATTTGAGTATTGCTAACGAGTATGTGTACCGTGCAGCGAATTGGTTGGAGGTCAAGAAACAGATCGAGCATTTGGCTTCAATTTAAATGTAAGAGAATTATCAAACAACGTTCTGGTCAATTTGACGAAGAACGTTGTTTTTATTTGGTGGCTACAACGTCTGACCGCTATCAACGGTGATGATTTGTCCGGTCATGGCTTCCTGCTCCAGAGCTGCACATATAAACTGAGCAATGTCTTCAGGTGTTGCAATTTGTTGGAGCAACAAGTTAGGAGCTAGTTTCTGCATCTGTTCTTCTCTTCCGGCCCACCAACGAGTGGCTACTGCTCCTGGTGCGATACAGTTAACCCTAATATATGGTGCTAGCGCTCGCGCTAAAGACTTGGTTAAGCCATGGACGGCCGACTTGGAAATCGCATAGGGAAGAGAAGACCCAACTCCCGTCAATCCTGCAATGCTACCCACATTCACAATTGCACCTTGTCCGCTTTGTTTCATCATGGGGGCAACAGCTCTTGCACAGTAAAACATTCCTTTCACATTCACGTCGAACAATTCATCCCAGATGTCCTCGGTTACAGCGTCAAGATCAGGAAGGGGAATATGATGTGTCATACTCGCATTGTTGACTAATACGTCTACGCTTCCCAAAAGGTGTTCAATATTTCGTACCATCTCAATGACTTCGTTGTTATTGGAAACGTCAGCTTGTATCGCAATCGCGCGACCACCTTCATCTATGATCCTTTGAGCTGTTTCCTCAGCATCCTCCTTTGAGCGTGAATAGTTCACGGCAACAGCAACCCCACGCTTAGCTAGTGCGAAGCTTACCGCTCTGCCGATGCCAGTACCTCCTCCTGTAACGAGTGCGACTTTATTGGCTAACTGCATACAAATCTCCTCCTTGCTTACTATATATAAATTGTAATGCCAAATGAGAGTTCTGTATAATTGAAGAAATTGAAGTATGGATTCATTTTTATTGAATTGTCAGAACGGAGAACAGCCTCATGGATATTAAAACGCTAAAAACATTACATATGATCGTAAAACATGGTAGTTTTCAGCAAGCGGCAGTGGAAATGAACTATGCTCAATCGACAGTGACGATGCAAATTCAAAAGTTAGAAGTCGATGTAGGGGTGCAACTGTTAGAACGAGGAAAGAAAATCCGATTAACAGAAGCGGGCCGATTATTTTTTGAGGAAAGTTTGGAGATTGTTAAGCGGATGGAAAGGTTGCAAACGAATTTATCGGATCTGCAATCAGGTGATATAGGGAGTGTGCGAATCGGTCTTACAGAGCCAACGGCCAGTTATCGATTACCGCAATTGTTAAAAGAGTTCATAACGATGTATCCACGAATCCGAGTTTCGCTTGAAATGGCTAGCACGCCAGCTCTGGTCGAGTCTGTGTTGCAAGGAAATATTGACTTCGCTTGTTGTTCAGCACCAGAGATAGGAACTGATCTTTTTTTCAACCGTTGTTCTTGGAGAAATTTGTAGCTTTAGTGCCTGTTGGACACCCCCTTAGCCAGTATGATGAGCTTGTACCTAGTCTATTCCTGGGTCATCGCCTTTTGATAACGTCAGCAACGTGTCCCTATCGAAGAAAACTGGAAATGATCCTTCAAGAGCTAGGGCATGTGGGGATAGACACGATGGAAATTGGCTCTATGACAGCTTTGAAAACATATGTGGAAAATGGATTTGGTTTTGCTCTGGTACCGGAGAGTGTACTAGACCCGTTGCCTCGCGGGACAAAAGCTCTTCCCGTGAGTGGTACATCTATCGATATGTTGACGGGGTTTATCTACAAATCCGTTCCAACAAGATATGCGAGTGGTAAATTGTTTCAATTTTTAAAAACGAAACTAAGTAGGTTTGATTCCTAAGATGGACAGAAAAGCATTCCTATGCTACCATATTCTTAATGATAATGATTATCAATGATAAAGAAGTTTGATGAATCACAATTGGAGATGATTAGGTTGCAAGGAACGTTGGATACACTAGAATTCGCAAATCGCACGATCTACATATATACCCCGCCATCCTACAACAAGGAAGAATCAAAACACTTTCCTTCGGTGATTGTACAAGATGGCAATTATCTCTTCCTAGACTCGATGAATGAACTTGAAGCCGATTTTGCAAGCGGTGTAACGGAAGAAGTTATTTTCATTGGCATAAAACCGGAGGAGCGCAATCGGGAATATACGCCATGGAGAGCGGATAATCTTATGAATGATGGTGGTTTTTATGATGGTGAAGGTGATGTGTATTTGAAAATGGTGACAGAGGATATCATGCCCTATGTGAGAGCACGCTATCGAATTATTGAAGATGCAGCTCAGACAGGAATAACTGGTGCTTCCTTTGGAGGATTGATTTCTCTCTATGCAGCATTTCAAAAGCCTGCATATTTCGGCCGATTCGCCCTCATGTCAGCTTCCTTATGGTATGAGAATATCATGGATTTCCTTAAACAACATGTATTCAAACAATCGGATATGCGAATCTATATGTATGTAGGAGAACAAGAAGGGGTAGGAAGGACGACCATACAGCAACATATGGTACCGAATACGAGGAAAGCTTACGAGCTATTAACTCAGAAAATTCCTGGCGGAAGGGATTATATACGTCTAGAGACAGATCCCGAAGGCTTGCATTTACATAGCTATTTTAATGCTTATTTTCCTCATGCGATAAGATTTATTTTTCCAGGCAGCAAGAAGTAAATAAAGCCGGCAATCAAGGACGTTCATTCGTTCAAGATTGCCGGTTTTTTAGCTTTTATAAGTGTGATGAGGTTGCAAGATTTGTCCGTTCCAGCGGTCTTCCCACAGGGATGTAGATCACATTTTCCACTAACAATAACCTCGAAATCGTCTCTTCGGATAAAACGTTGCGGCCATCAAGTAAGATCGGCTGGTACATGAGCTGGGCCATGAGAACCCAGTCCAATTCAGCGAATTGCGGCCATTCCGTCATGATAATAAGGGCGTCAGCATCTGTGGCTACCTCATAGGCTGTGTCCATCTGGATTACTCCTTCTATTGAGGTTGTTTGGACGACAGGATCAAAGGTCTGCACCTCAATCCCGTACAGGTAACATAGCCGTAGCAATGTTAGAAATGGCGCATCGCGCATATCATTCGTATTCGGTTTGAAAGAAATACCCAGCACGCCTAGTCGTTTTCCACGTGGATTTCCCCAGAGGGAGATCAGTTTCTCCAACAATTGCGGAATTCTCTCCTCGTTGATTTGAGCGGTTGCTTCGAGTAAGGGAAGTGATCGTCCAATGGCATTACCGGATGTCAGCAGTGATTGCAAATCTTTTGAAAAGCAGGAACCCCCATAACCAATTCCTGCTTGCAAAAAGTGAGGACCGATGCGTCGATCTGCGCCTACACCTTGCATAACCTGGCGATTATCTGCGCCATATCCTTCACAAACATCCGCTATCATATTGGCAAATGAAATCTTCATAGCTAAGAAGGCATTGGAGGCATATTTAATCAGCTCAGCACTACGTCGATCACAGACTTGAATCGGGGCATTGATCCCTTTGTACATTTGGTGAAGTGCTGCTTTGGCAAGGTGCGATCGGCAACCGAATACGATGCGGTCTGGGTTCATAAAGTCGTTAATCGCACTGCCCTGTCGAAGAAATTCCGGGTTGAACACGACTTCCGTGTGGAGTCCTGCAGTAAGTAAATTAGCCTCCAGCTCATCACAAGTACCGACGGGAACGGTGCTTTTTACAATAATGAGAGGTGGACAGACACCATCACCTTGCTTCAATTGAGCAATTACTTCGTCAACTTGACTAAGGTCAGTATGACCGTTGGTACCAGATGGGGTTCCAACTGCTATCATAAGTGCATCCGCACCCCGGGAGGCATGCGTTATATCAGTGTCAAAGAACAAACGGCCTTCTCTGCGGCACGATTCAAGCATTTCCTGTAGATCAGGCTCCCATAACGACAATTTATTCTCGCGAAGGCCATGAATCACATGTTCCCGATCGACCGCTGTAACGAAATGTCCTAACTTTGCGAAGCAAACTGCGGCAACTAAACCGACATAACCCGTTCCAATAATCGTTAATTGCATGCATAGTCCTCCTTCAAGCTGAATAGAAGCCAGATTTCTTGCCGATACGGCGAAAATCGATGATCGTCTCATAATCATGAAGCAATTGATTAAAGATAGCGTCCCACGAACGACCTAGTGCGAATTCCCTTGCTTCAAAGCGAAACTTTGTCAATCGGTCATTGTCATCTACCAAAGAGATGATTTCTTGTACAAAGGATTGCGGTTGACGGGGAGTACACAACACGCCGTTTTCCCCAGAGCTCACCATTTCACGAACTCCACCGCTATTGGCTGCAACGACAGGAAGCCCTGATGCCATAGCTTCTTGAACGACATTACCAAACGTTTCTGTACTCGAAGGAAAGACGAAGAGATCCGCGGAAGCATAAATCTGAGCGAGCTCCTCGCCACTTTTATAACCAGCGAATGTGACATTCGAAGGTGCTTGCTCACGCAGTTCTTGGAGCTGTGGACCATCTCCGACGATGAGCCAATGAACTTGCGCGCTCACGGAATCTGGCAACGATGTCATAATTGCGGATAGGGTATCTATATCTTTCTCTGGGGCAATACGACCTACATAGAGAAAGAGGTAAGGTGCTGTGATTCCATATCGTTCACGAACGTCCAAACTCTTCTTATCTGGTGTATACAGGGAGCAATCTACGCCTCGTGACCACAGCAACAAGCGTTCCATCCCCTGTTCCTGTAAGATCTCTAAGGTATCACGAGACGGTGCAAAGGTAGCATCGCAGGAATGGTGAAACCATTTCATATAGCTCCAGTAAAGTGGAATTGCAGGCTTCATATGGTAATAAGCCAGATAACGATCAAAGTGAGTATGATAAGAGGCAACATGTGAGATACGGTGTTTGCGCGCGTAGTGCAGACCACATAAACCTAAGTTAAAAGGAGTTGCAAGGTGCAGTAAATCAGGCTGAAAGCGATCGAGCTCTGTACGAATAGCAGCCAGGTTCGGTAAAGCAAGACGACATTCGGGATACAGAAAGAATGGGATGCTCGTTACAGGTCGAATGGGATCCGAATAGACCATATCAGCCGTGCTTTTAGGCGAAAAAACAAGATGCTCAATGCCTCGTCGATTCAAATAATCGGTGAAACGTCCAAGTGTGAGTGCAACGCCGTTCATTTGAGGAACAAAAGTGTCGGTAAACAACGCGAGACGCATATGAATCCCTCCTGTAGTTCCAAGTTTAGCTTCAGCGTAGCAGGGGAGTATTCGGGGAATGTCAATGGAATATGAAGGTCATATTATAATTTGGCATTAGGCATATGGTGATCGGCAAATCATATACTTCCGTGAAATAGGTTTTCTTGTATACAAGAAAATTGCATATTGCTTCGTGAACAGACTGCCCTGTATGGTGAGATCGAACGAAAGAACGTTACGCCACTTGCGTACGCGATCAATGCCAGATCGAAACCACGATGAAAAGGAGCAACACAACATGAAGAATAAGCTGAAATTAGGTATCGTAGGGGCAGGTAATATTTTCAAAGTTGCCCATGCTCCCGTTCTTGCAGAACATCCGGAAATCGAGTTCGTAGCTGTTTGTGATCCGATTGCCGATAGAGCGAAACAGCAAGCCGACCAATGGGGAATCCCGCATTATTATACCGATTATAAGGAAATGCTGACTAATCATCCTGAATTGGACGCGATTGACATTTGTGCGCCGAATATCTATCACAGTGATATTGCGGTTGCTGCACTGGAAGCTGGCCATCATGTATTCTGTGAGAAACCAGATGCCATTTCACCTGAAGAGGCGAATCGAATGGCAAATGCGGCTGAGAAATCAGGCAAGCTGCTCATGACGATGCGGAATAATCGGTTTCGTCCAGCGATCCAATTCCTCAAAAAGTATGTAGCCGCAGGACAAGCTGGTGAAATTTATACGGGTCGCTGTGGCTGGGTGAGACGCCGAGGCATTCCGGGCAAAGGAGGTTGGTTTACAACGAAAGAATTGTCCGGAGGAGGACCACTGATTGATTTAGGTGTCCATTTCATCGACGTTGCTGTATGGCTTATGGGGAATCCGAAACCGGTCTCCGTTGTCGGAGCCACGTATACCAAGTTCGCAGATACATCGTTAAGTGATTCGGCACATAGTCAGTTCGGTGAGAAAGCAGAGCAAGGCATCTACGATGTGGAGGATTTGGCGACTGGTTTTATTCGTTTCGACAACGGGGCAACGCTGCAAATTGAGTTCAGCTGGGCTTCGAATATTGAAGAAGAGATGAATTTTGTGGAGTTGAGAGGCACCAAAGCTGGGTTCACTTTTAAACATGGCGAAACGAGAATTTTCACGGAAATTGAAGGCACATTATGTGACATCTCACCTAAGCTTGCGAAAGATCATCATGGTCACGGGGAGCATCTTCATCACTTTATTGATTGTGTACAAGGCAGGGAACAACCCATTATTACCCCAGCTGATGGCTTGCATATGATTCAAATTCTATCAGCTATTTATGAATCAGCACGTACAGGATCTGAAGTGAAATTATAAGCATGCAAAGGCTACAGGGGCATTAATAGGTTTGTGATCTTGGGGTAAGCGATGCTTACCCCTTTAATGATAAGAGCCGGAAGAAGTGTGACAAGCTGGTTGTGAGCTTCGGAATTCTCCTGTACTCCAAGGGAATAAATGGATTTTATGTAGTTAAATTTCGGGTTTTTTCGATCAAATGCAGAATAGATGGAAAAGCTGTAGTTAATTTTTAAGAAAATTATCTGAATCGAACAAAAGTGGAGATTTTAACTACATGTTTTACAGTTAAATGGAATTTTCGTGAAGGTTCTGTTTAAATAGCCGCATATTTTCCATTTAATAGTAATGGAGATCAGCGTTAGTCCCATTCAAACTCAATTAACGCCTTCCGAGATACGAGATCCCGAATTCGCGTCAAGCGTCCTCATACTATTAAGCGAAAATAAGGAGAGATTTGAATGATTAGAGAACATGTGTATTTGCATAATGTATCTGAGGTAGATAAGCATCCCACGACAGGAGAATTGCAATTATATAGATTTCCTAAGCATGTTCGACATGCGCTGGGAGATCGAGGACGTATCGTATCCGAAGAGGCTAGCGGTTGTGAGATCAGATTTGTAACGGATGCGCCCGCGATTCGCATTACACTTTGTATACCGGAAACAAACGGTGATGTATTTATTTACAAAGGGGGGCTGTTTCATTCACAGCATCGATTGAACGCAGGTGTCAGACATACGATTCATTTGGAAGCACCCAATCGTATTCCTACTGTCGATCGCGAGCATCTCGTGCAATCGGGCTTTGCTCCTGAAGTATGGCGTATTTTCTTCGGAAGAACGACTTGTCTCATTTCCCATTTGCACACATTCGGGTATCCAGTTCGTCCGCCACAACCGCATGAAATGCCAGACCAGAAGTGGCTTGCCTTCGGATCCTCAATTACGCATGGCATGTATAATCAACCGATGACCTATATCCAGCAAGCTGCAAGAAGATTAAGCATGGATGTCTATAATTGCGGTCTAAGCGGCTCCTGTTTGTGTGAGAAAGAGGTTGCAGACTTTCTTGCAGATCGCCAGGACTGGCAGTTAGCAACCTTGGAGCTAGGCGTTAACATGCGGGATCGATACACAGTGGAGCAATTCCATGATGCTACGGATTACTTGTTGAAAGGACTCATAGGGAAACATCCTGATAAACCGATTTTCCTCATTACGATTTATCCCAACTTCGCAACTTACAATGAGAGTGAAACTACGAAAAAAGATGCCGCATTCAATGACATCCTTCGGGCACATGTACAGAAATTCAATCATGCTAACCTACATCTCATTGAAGGTGCTGAAATCTTGGATGATTTTTCTGGATTGTCCGTGGATCTTGTGCATCCCGGAGAATACGGACATATGAGAATGGCTTATCAATTAGCAGAGCGAATGAACACGATATTACGCATGCAGACAAGTGAAAAATGATTAACGAGAAAGTTGATGATGTCTTTTTCACCGAATATCCTTTAAAATGAGTTGTAAAATCGATGCTATCCAGCAACAGGAGAGATGTACCGTGCAGAAAAAATGGTTGTATCGCTTAATTATGTCTTACATTCCTATCTTCTTCGCGGTGGTTTTTTGCCTGATGTTGTTATTTTTTATGACCATGAGTGATTTGGTTCGTAAACAGACACTTCAAGCTAACGAAGTTTTCGCAGGACAAGTTGTACAAATTCTCGATTCTACGTTGAAAAATATAGACACGGTAGCCAGCAAAAATGTGCTGCTGAACAGTAAAATCACAGCTTACTTTAACAATAAAGTGCCACAGTCCGTTTACAACTATTATGAGGTGACCGAGGTTCTACAGGACTTCATGGCATCTGTGCCTATGATCGATTCCGTGTATTTATATCGAGAGTCTGATGGCAAAATCATTATGCAGCACCTCTCGTCCGAGTTGGCTCTGTTTGGTGACAGAGGGTTCGTTACGGAGTCGATGTCTGTTCAAACACCCATGATGTGGAGTAATCTTCGAACCCTTTCTTTATTCCAAGACGAGGATCAAATAAAACGTGTGATCTCGTTGGTCAAAAAGGTTCCCTACTACTCCGGTGAGCAAGGGCTCATCGTGATTAATGTGAGAGCAGATTCGCTGCATGATTTGACGCGTGAGATGAAAATTGATGGGGTTTCCTCCTTATGTTTAGCGGACAGCAATGGGAAAAGCTTTGAAGGTTCTGGTCGAAAATGCGTCAATGCGGGGCAGGATCTATCGGATGATACGATGTTGAAATCGTCTTATACAGATTGGACCCTGCACATTGGGATGAAGCACGAGGGGCTCTTTGCTTATGTTTCTACCTTCTCCTATGTATGGGTATTGCTTGGATTTGTAACCATCATTGGCGGGATCGCCGCCATGACCTATATCAGTCATCGGCACTATCGTCCGCTCGATCAGGTTATGAATCGGATCTCCACGTTTTCCGAGCATAAGAATAGTTTAGTGAAGCGGCAGGATACAGATGATGAATTCGCTTTTATCGACAAATCTCTGGAGAGCTTGATTGAACATACGAATAACTTTGATAAATTACAAGCGGAAGGTATGCTGTTCCGGCGTGCTCAGTTGTTTAAAGATATTTTGGATGGTACACGTGTATTGCCAATGAATAAGCTTACAGTTGAACTTGCAGCTGTCGGGCTTCATGAAGTGTTTGATCACCTGGTTGTTGCCGTCATTGAAATTGATCATTATCGGTCATTTGCCGAAGCCTTTACGCAGAAAGATCAATCCTTATTCAAATTTACGCTGCGCAGTGCGGTTCAAGAAATTGCTGAAGCAGACAAAGAGCATCTGTGGACGGAATGGATAGCTCCCCATCAGTTAGGATTGTTATACCGAACGGAGGGAGCCGATCGCGAGAGACAAACCATTCTCAAGATCAAAATGATGGCCGAACGGGCAAGAGCCTGGATTGAACAATATTTGACATTCACCGTGACGATTGGAATTGCGAATATCGTGAAGCAGACGGAAACACTGCCTGTTTCGTTCCTAGAAGCACGGAAAGCACTTGACCGTAAAATATCGGTAGGACCCAACGGTGTGCATATGTATGATTCTCGCTGGGACATGCTTACCGAAGGTAGAGGGCTGGATACGTTGCAGATGGATTTGCGCGAAGCTGCACAACTATTCCGCATCGGGAATCCAGAGTGGGAGATGCTGTTACAGCAATCGTTTGACACCATGGTAGCCGGTTTCTACACCAAAGCGGAAATGACGAGCTTACTTCGCAATTTCAAAATGCAGTTGCATCGGGAAATGCAGGAGCTGCCGCAAGAGTTTCAAGAGAAGTGGCGAGCGGGTGGTTTCGTGCATATGAATGCCTTAGCGGACGACTTCGAATGGATTGGGGAAGCACAAGCGAAGCTGCTGCCGCCGCTTAGAGAATCACATGCCGAGCTGCAAGATTTGCGTATGAATCGTGAGCAATATACGTTAGCCTCAAATGTACAGACTTATTTGGAAACCCACTACAGCGATCCTGATGTATCCCTATCTCAAGTAAGTGAAACATTTGAAGTCAATACGAAAACATTAAGTCGTATTTTTAAAGAAGAAATCGGTGAGAAGTTTGTCGATTACTTAGCGAGAATTCGAACGGAACAAGCAAAGCAGCTTTTAGAAGAAACGACGGAGCCTGTGCAGGTCATTTCCGAAAAGGTGGGTTATCTATACCCGATGTCCTTTATCCGCGTATTCAAGAAAATCGTGGGGACGACGCCAGGTGATTATCGTAAAGAATACGAAGAACGCAAGGGAAATTCAATCTAATTAACATAAACAACTTTCTCATCCATTCGTTAGAAACCCGGCCATTGGCCGGGTTTCTTTGTTTCCGTAACGTTTAGGTATACGAGAAAAGTGAATATTGCTCGAAGGCCTTACTAGACGGTATGTTGATGTCAGCCAAGGCACAACACAATTGACACAAGGAGGTATGACATTGGAGACAAGTCCAATACTCGAAACACAAACAAATGCCAACAAGAAAGCAAGTCAGTATACATCATCGAAAGCGCGAACCTTTTGGATGAGCCGCCGAGTTCGGAAAAACATTCCACTCTGGATTATGTTTCTACCGATCGCAGCCTTTTACCTTATTTTCAAATACACGCCGATGCTTGGACTTGTGATTGCTTTTAAAAACTACAATTTCTATGAAGGCATCTGGGGCAGCCCATGGGTAGGCTTGCAGAATTTCCAACATCTGTTCACACAGGCACAATCGGTACAAATTATTCGCAATACGCTTGTTTTAAGTGTACTGACCGTATTCGTGAGTTTTCCATTCCCAATTATACTTGCCATTCTATTGAATGAAGCACGCAAGATGTGGTTCAAACGTATGGTGCAGACGCTTGTATATCTACCTCACTTCTTCTCTTGGGTCATCGTCGGGGGAATCGTCGTTACCTTGTTCTCGCAAAGCGGGGTCATTAATGCGGGTGTGACCAAGCTATTCGGAGAATCGTATGCCTTTCTATTCCATGAATGGTCGTGGGTGTCAATATTCCTTGGTTCAGGTATTTGGAAGGAAGCGGGGTTCAGCGCTATTATTTATCTCGCAGCATTGACTACGATTGATCCGAGCCTCTATGAAGCATCCAGTATGGATGGAGCGAATAAATGGAAGCAAACCTGGCACATTACCATTCCAGGTATTAGTCCAACCATTATCCTCATGCTCATCCTAGCAATGGGACATGTCATGGAAGTCGGTTTCGACCAAGTCTATGTGTTGCAAAATTCAATTGTCTCGAATGTTTCAGATGTCATCTCAACCTTCATCTATCAAACGGGTTTGCAAGGCGGCCAATTTAGTTTAACGACAGCACTCGGTTTGTTCGAATCGCTAGTAGGACTTGTGCTTGTTGTGATGACGAACGCAATCGCGAAACGGTTTAACCGTCAATTATGGTAAAGGGAATGATGTGAGCATGAAAACGACTTCAGGTGAACAAGTATTTTATGGCATTAATTATGTAATTTTGGCGATTGCAGGGTTGCTTTGTCTGCTCCCCTTAATGCATTTGGCTTCGCTTTCGTTAAGCGGTAAAGACGCCGTATTGTCGGGCTTCGTTGTTCTTTGGCCGGTAGATTGGTCTACGGAATCGTATGCCCTTCTGTTCAAAGGCACGCCGATCATCCAAGCTTTTACGAATAATGTGATCATTACTGTTGTTGGTGTTGGCCTGAGTATGATTTTCACCGTGCTGGCCGCTTACCCGTTATCAAGAAAGGTATTCTACGGTCGTAAGTATTTGACATTAGCTATCGTGTTCACGATGTTGTTTCAGGGAGGATTGATTCCGACTTACTTGGTCATCAAGCAGATGGGGCTCATTGATTCCTACGGCGCCTTATGGCTTCCTTCTTTGGTGAGTACGTTCAATATGCTCATCATGCGATCTTTTTTTGAAAATATTCCCGAAGAGCTGGAAGAAGCAGCCCGGATGGACGGCTGCGGCGAATGGAAGCTGCTGATGCGAATTATTTTACCACTATCCATGCCGATGATTGCCACAATTGCCCTCTTCTATGGCGTGCAGTACTGGAACTCCTTCTTTAATGTGATGATCTATGTGAACAGCCCGGAGAAGTTAAATCTGACTGTACTGATTCAGCAAATGATCAAGAGTCAATCACTCATTACAGATATTAATAATCTGGGCCCAGAAGCTGTCGTCAATGTGACTCCAGAAGGGATGAAGGCGGCGGGCGTCATCATCATGATCATTCCAATGCTTATTGTGTATCCGTTTCTGCAAAAGTATTTCGTTAAAGGGGTGATGATCGGCGCCATCAAAGGGTAATGGCAGTTATGGACAAGTCGTATTAGAATGTAAACAGCGATACTAATTCGGGAGGTCACTACCAATGAGACAACAAACATGGATAACACGTAAAACAACTGCAACAGCAGCGCTTGCGACAGCGCTTGCTCTGGTTGTCGTAGGCTGCAGTACCAAAGATGAGAAAACGTCAACGACAAGTCCAAGTGCGGCAACCCAAGCGACACCGGAGAAACGTGGCACTATTACAGCATCGCTCTACGATCGCGGAAATATCCCGGCAGAAGAAGGGACGATCATTAACAATCGCTGGACGAAATGGGTAAATGAAAAAGGTCCTGCAGATGTGAAATTCGTTCCGATTCCTCGGTTCGAATCCTTACAGAAATACAATGTGTTATTTGCCTCTGGTTCTGCGCCAGATCTTATTTTTGAATTCGATAAATCGTATCTAGGTCAATTATATAACCAGAAGCAATTAATGCCGCTGGATGACATTATTAATAAATACAGTAAAGAATACAAGGCAAGACTTGAGAAATACCCTGCACTGAAAAAGGCAACAACGATGCCTGATGGCAAAATGTACTTCTTGGGCCGTCCTTACAATTTAGATCCTAACCATTACTTATTCGTCCGTGCAGATTGGCTTAAGAAGCTGAATCTACAAGTACCGAAGACAACGGAGGAGCTGTTAGCGGTCGCGAAAGCTTTTACAGAAAACGATCCTGACGGGAACGGCAAGAAAGATACGCAAGGTATCGGACTTAGCTTCATTTCGGGAATTATTCTAAACCATATGTTTGGCAATGGCTTCACACTCTTCGGTACGGACCAATATCCGTGGAATCTGAAGGATGACAAGGTTGTTCATGATTGGGATAGCTTGAAAGCAGCGATTGCGTATCAGAAAACGATTTATGAAGCGGGCTATACGGATAAGGATTTTGTGACGGATAAAAACGGGGCCAAATCCGCGCAAGATTGGATGGCGGGTAAAGTGGGGATCATCGGAAGTTCCCTTCCGACGAAGAACTATGAAACTTTAAAGAAAAATGTACCAGATGCCGAAATTATCCCGATCGCATTGCCGAAGAGCGAGTTTGGTCAATTCAGTCCGCTATTGAATAATCCGATTGCTGTCACAGGTGCTGTGAACGCTGCAGCGAAGGACCCAGCAGCCATTGTCAAAGAAATCGATTTCATGTCTAGTGAAGCATTCAAGACAACTATGAATAATGGGATTGAAGGCGAACAGTACAAAAAAGGCGCTAATGGCTGTCCAGAGCCGATTGATGCAGAGAAAACGAAGAAAGAGGTTAGCTACATTGCTGACTTGAACATGCTGGCTTCGTTAGCGAAAGATTCCTGCACAGGTCTTGAAAATAAAACGAATCCTACGCCGATTGAGAAAGACATGCTTGAAGTACTGAAGCAAGGGCGCGTTGCGTATGTCGATCCGAGCCGTCCAATGCCAGGTGTGACGCATCGTGATTTCTTACCACTTCTCCCGCAAGATTTGGTAGCCATTAATACGAATGCTAATAAAACGATTGTCGATTTGGCAACGAAAGTGCTCGTGAGTGGTAATAGCTATACGATGGATCAATTCATCCAAGAAGCGAAAGCAGCTTGGGAAAAAGCAGGGGGACCGAAAGTCGATGCTTTCTACGATGAATGGTACCAAGCTAACAAGAAAACAGCTTTATTAATGAAAGATTTGTATGAGATTAAATAAAATCATCTCCTGAAAAGTGGATAAGGAAAGTGTCTCCTATGAGGCACTTTCCGTGTTTATTGGACGTCAAATTAAGGGCATATGAGGTGACGATAGTGGTAAAGATGAAACCCAATATACATAAATTGATGAATGAAACCTTTCTTTACGAAAATAACGGGGTCATTCTAGAAGACGGCATGGTCAGATACAATAAACCTGGGCATACCCGAGAAATTGCACATTTAGGCTATTGCCATGAAGGCAGGCAAACCGCGCATTATTATACATTCGGCATGTTATTGGGACATTTGGATGAACAGGAAGGATTGGCTATTCTTCAGTCCATAGCTTTGCTGCAACGAACAGATAAATCTGATTCGCACTATGGCGGTTTTCGTTGGTATAGGGAAGAGAAACACGTGAATGATACGAATGCCGCTTTCTTCATTCTTAGACCACTGGTTATGTTGAATATGTGCCATCCAGATGTTATACCTGACAGCCATAGGGTGATTATACATGAGATGTTACACCATGCAGGTGAGTGGTTCCGTAAGGAATGCGAAGATCCAATCCTTTACTATCCCAATAAAATTGTGAGTGATGGTGCACTGCTCTTAGCGATTTCGTATTTGCTTAACAATCCCTATTATTTGGAGGAGGGTATCCGCTTCTTTGAACGCTGGGAGGAATATACGACGCGAAGAGGCTGGGGCTGGGGCGAGAATATCAGCTTGGTTTATTTGTCTGTGATCTTAAATGCCCTTCAAATTGCGATTAAAGTGTTAGTGGGTCAGCAGCATCCGCTCGAGCAGCAATTACGCGTGAGAATCCAGAACATTTACCAGTTTCTTAGATTTCAGGATGGCGAAGAATTCGTCCCTACGATCCGCAGCTATAACTTTAGCGGTGAAACCAAACGTGATGATATGATATGGACACTTGCGGGCCTCGTGGAAGTAGATGCGTTGCAAGCAGAGAAATTAACGATGAATCATATGCTGAGCCTGCTTTTATTTGAAGAGGAGTTAACTGAGCTTACAGGAGGGAGTAACCTGCAACCAAAGCCGAGAATATGGGAAGAACCTATCTTCGATAAGAGTACCGCTTACTACTGGGTAGGTACTAGCTCTCGACTTGGCAGCATTAACCGCTTTCCCGTCATCCCTGGCAGCTACCAGTGGCAGGATTGGGGACTTGGCTGGCAATCCTTCCCTGTCAGTTTTAGTGTAACAGGTGAGGGGGTCTCATTCTTGCGCTGGTATGTTGATTTAGGTGACGAGGTTCGCACTCACCCAGGAGAATCCTACCGTACGTCATACTTAGCCCCGGCGCTATTTAAGGAAACATTCTTTCCTGACATTCAGACGCGTTCAGCGCAGTTTGAACATTGTTTACTTACGGTTCGCAGCATGACGAATTTGAATCATTGTGTCTCTGAGATTGCAGATGAGTGGATTATACACCATTATGCGGGTGCCATCGAAGAGATCGTTACAACGGTAGAAAGTAGACATTGGCTGCTGTTGAGATATGCGCAAACGACCATTGCGATCACAGCTTTGAATGGAATAACAAGCAATGATACTGAGAGACAGGTAATGACTGTAGAAATTGTGCACGAATCGAATCGAGTCAAGTTAAGGCAGGTACTTCACACAGATCAGTCAGGTTTTGTTCGTCATACAAGATTGGAATCCGGATGGGCAGTACTCTGCCTAGATCATATTACTAATTCGAATGGGATCCAAGCTTATTTGGAAGAAGTCCGAGTTGAAGATCATAGCTTTGCGGACGGAGAAGTCCCGCGAACGAAATTTACAGAAATCAGACAGATCGGATTAATCTTGCCAGGCATGGCAAAGGTACAGTTGCATATAGATCCTCATGAGTAGAGCTTAATTGGCCTCCTTACGCGATATACGGGAAAGTTGAATATTGCTTAAGGGGGTCTTTGCGTCATATGTTTACTTCCAGAAACAACAATACACTAGAAAAGGTGGAGGAATAATGAGAAGTATCATTTTGAAGTCCAAATTTGTATGCGCTTTCTTGGTGTTTGCCCTACTGACAGGTCTTTGTTTACCAGTAGCGGTACCTAGCGTCATGGCAAGCTCGGACGAAGTATTCATCGAGAATTTTGATACAAGTACGCTGGGTACTAAGCCCGCCAACTGGACTGGAAATCCACCAGCAGCAGATGCTTCTGCGCCAGTACCGTATATCGCTAAAGCATCTGTCGAGAATCTAGCTGGTTATCCCTCGGCATTGCTAAAGTTCGAGAAGAACGGCAAATCAACGGGGAATCTCCAAATCGAGCGCGCTTTCGCAGGTGCGAGCAGTCAGTCGGTATTTACCTATAAAGTGAGAGCAGAACAAACCTCAGGGACTGTGTATTTGCCATCACCCAAAAGTGGAACAACCGCCATGGCTAAATTCGCGATGAATGGTGGCAACTTCCAATATATGAAGAAAGGAGCATCGACTTGGACGACGATTCATGCTTTTTCAAGTGTCACTTGGTATGAAATGAAACTGCTTCTCAATTCAGATGCGGATACGTTTGACTTATACATTAACAATGAGAAGAAACTCACGAATGAACCTATGGCGGAAACGGAAGCAATAACGTCCTTTTATTTGGGCTTGTACAAAGATACAATTGGTACCGCTTACTTCGATGATTTTCATATTTATGGGTATGTACCAGCTACTTCGGTTGCCGTTACGCAAGCGGTTTATGAGCTGAATGTGGGTGCAAGCCAACCACTAACCGTCATATTCACACCGCCAACAGCAACGAATCAAAGTTTGACATGGTCATCCAGTAATACAGCGATTGCAACGGTTACTGCAAGTGGTGTGGTGACAGGGATAGCGCCGGGCACAGCGAGCATTACGGCCAAAGCAGCAGATCAAGTTCCGGATGCGACCTATGTAGTGAACGTGAACGGAATAACACCGAATGACGGGGGAGTAGGAGATCTCTTATCCATCCCATTCGATGGGGAAACAACAGGAGCGAAGCCTACGGCTTGGAAAGTACCGACGCCTTCTACGGCGGTTAGTCCGCCGCCAGATCCGTATATATTGGCGGCAACGATAGGTGAACTCGCAGGTTACCCAGGCAAGATGCTGAAGCTTGAGAAAAATGGGAAATCAACCGCCTCCTACAATATTGAAAAAGCGATTACAGGTGCAAGCACGAAAGTGACCATGACTTACAAATTTCGTGCGGAACAATCCGATGCTGTTATTTATTTGCCCTCTCTGAAGAGTGCGGTTACAGGAAGCACTGCATTGAAATTCGCTTTAAATACAGGCCAATTCAGCTATATGAAGCAAGGAGCTGCAGCGTGGACGAATATCCAACCGCTCACCAGCGGAGAGTGGTATGAGGTTAAGCTGATGCTGGACACGGATGCGGATGTATTTGATTTTTACATTAACGGTAATCAGAAATTGTCTCGTGAGCCTTATGATATCGGTGGCGTACCATCTGTGATGTATTTAGGCATTTATAAAGACAGCATCGGCACGGCCTTTTTTGATGACTTTCAAATGTATTCCTATCATGCTGCGGTCAGTGCAACCATTCGTCCAGACGATGTTACATTGGCGAAGGATGCTAGTTTACAGCTACCACTTTTGTTTACACCTGCAAACGCAACCGTACAGAGTGCCGTATGGACTACCAGTGAACCGACTATCGCTTCGGTAGATCATAATGGGGTTGTAAAAGGTCTGCTACCAGGAACGACACTCATCTCTGCACAGCCGTATGAGAATATTCCACAAGCAACGGTAACTGTCCATGTTTACGAAGTTCCCCTTACGGGGATTTCTGTTGCAGCTGTCTCCGGTGCAATCCCCGTCGGTTCCAGGTTGTATCTCAATGCTACGCTCACACCACCAGGGACTACCGAGCAGCAAATAGTTTGGGGAACTTCGAATGCTGCTATAGCAACGGTTGACGCCTATGGGGAGTTGACGGCTGTTGGAGCCGGCACAACGAGTATTTATGCAACGAATAAGGAGGGCACGGTACAAGGACAGACGAATGTGACTGTCGTGAACAGGTCCGTCGCGCATGAGTTGTACGTTTCGCCGGGAGGAAATGACTCTAATCCAGGGACATTGCTAGCACCTTTTAAGACGATTACTAAGGCACAAACAGCTGCAAGAGGGCTAAATATCAACATGCAGGGTGATATCATCATCTATTTACGTGAGGGAACTTACACCTTGAGTGATACACTTCGATTTGATGAAACAGACTCGGGCAGCAATGGTTATTTTGTAACGTATCACAATTATCTAGGCGAACAACCCGTCATTAGTGGTGGACAAGCGATCGTAGGCTGGAATGAGTTTGACAGCAATAAGCATGTGTATCGTGCATTCGTTGGGCCGGATTTTCAAACAAGACAACTTTATATTGATGGCGTACGTGCGGTTCGGGCGCGAAGTGAAGGAGGGTTAGTTAACGCAACAAAGACAGCGACAGGTTACACTTCTGACGATACCTTCCTCGCTAACTACCATCGGATCAGTGATCTAGAAATGGTCTTCAATGATTTATGGTCAAATTCACGTGTGAAAGTGGAGTCAGTGAATGTGATCGGCAGTAAAGCACAGATTACGATGAAAAATCCAGGTTGGACAGCTTCTTCCGTTCGCGGACTATCTTCCGTGACGGTTCCTGTCTATTATGAGAATGCTTTTGAACTGCTCGATGAAGCTGGGGAGTGGTATTACGACCAAACGGACGGTTATGTCTATTATAAGCCAAGAGCTTGGGAGGATTTAACTACGGCTCAAGTGACAGCACCTATTTTAGAAAAATTAGTAACAGTCATCGGACAATCAGCGGATCATCCTGTTCGTAATCTTCAGTTTAAGGGCATGAAATTTATGTATACGACTTGGATGAGACCGAGCACGGATATGGGGCATTCGGATGCCCAGAATAACTATCTGCGCTATGCGGGAACGCCAGATGAGCTTCCAGATGCGGCTATCGAGGTAGAACTTGCGAATACAGTTAATTTCATTGGGAATGACTTTGCTAAGTTAGGCATCACAGGCTTAATCTTGCAAAATGGCGTACAAAACAGCCTGATCGAAGGGAATCGCTTCTACGACATTTCCGGCAGCGCGATCTCGGTAGGTCAACCGATTTCGAATGATCGTCAATATTTTAACCCAACGGATTATCGCATGGTGATGAAAAATGATGATATCCTCAACAATCTGATTTATGATATCGGAGTTGATTTCAAGTCGGCTTCTGCGATCTCGGCCGGTTATCCGCTGGATATGGACATTAGCCATAATGAGATGTTCAACATTCCGTATAGCGGAACGCATATTGGGTACGGGTGGGATAAGAATTTTGATCCCGTTACCAAAAATATAAAGATTCAAGACAACATGATCTATGATCTCATGGGCAAAGGGGTTCGGGATGGCGGGGCCATCTACAGTCTTGGCACGAACGGCGCCAGTCCGCAGGATAAGAATATTGTTTCCGGTAACTTTATTCGTAATCAAATGGACGATAGTGCCGTATTGTATGCAGATCAATCGTCCGCTTATTGGCGATATGAGAACAATGTCATCGATTTGAAGGAATCGAAGCCATGGCATGGTTCCAAGCGGTGGGCGCAAGCATGGACGAATTTGATCCATGATCTTGATTTTGTGAATAACTATACGACGGAAGCGTATTACGTCAATATTGGGATCAACAATACGTTTGAAGGAACGACGGTCGTACCAGATGCTAACTGGCCAGTAGGTGCCAAGGCAATTATTGCGCAAGCGGGGATAGAACCGGCTTATCAGGATTTACAGGCAGGTATTGTCAGTCGTTGGTCGACAGAGCGTCTAAGTCTCAATGTTGGCACCACAAGTAAGGTGAAAGTCATTGCTCAAAACGGGAAAGATCAGCAGCTTAGTCTGGGAGATAGTCAACTGTATTACGAATCCAAGAATCCTGACATTGCTACGGTTGATGCACAAGGGAATGTAAGCGGCATCTCTACAGGCTCTACCCAAGTTGTTATCTACATCGTGAATGGTACGGTTATGCGTAAGCTTGAAGCAGATATTTTTGTCGGGGATGTCTTAACGGATATTCGACTTACCGACACAACGGGGAATATTCTCCATGCCGAGCAAGGGTCGACTACCGCGCTTCATGCATACGGGAACACATCATTCGGTAATCGGACAGAATTGGATCACGTGACATTCACTTCGTTAACGCCAGATATCGCCACAGTGACAAGTACGGGTACGTTAACTGCGCTTCAAGCAGGATCGGCGATCCTCCTACTGAAGGGAGATTTTCTTGGGCAACAGCGAGAAGGTTATTATCATGTGAGGGTGTGGAACAATACCACCAAGGACAATTACAAACTGCGTAAGGAAATTAATGATTTGGATGGCTGGTATGTGTATCCGACTACTTTGAATAACGTGCAGAGTGACACAGATCGTATCACGATTACGACACCGAATAGTGGTCATGCCATATATCAAGGACGTACGTTCATGAACGAGTTTATAGATTTTAATCTTAAAATCAATGCCACGACAAGCTGGTATGCCCTTCTTTTTGGAAAGCAAAGTAATACCCTTGGTTACAGTCATGGAGATGAGGATAACTACCTCATGGTTGTTTCCGAAGCTGGCATCGAGCTTCAGCGCTACAATAAGGCACAAAGAACGGTAATTTATGGTTCGATTGCCAACTATACAAGTCTAGCAGGGCCGGCTATTCCGAATACGATGCTTCCTTTCAATCAGGAGCGACATCTGCAACTTGGGACTTTCAACGAAGCGAATGGGGTACGAATTATTTTGAAAGTGGATGGCGTCGAAGTTTTCAATTATTTGGATACAGCTCCGCAAGCGATTCGTCAGCCAGGTTATTTCGGACTTGTTTCGAGGAACGGCAGCATGACTTTCTCTAAAACTGATGATTCCACGCAACCGATCGTTGGACTCATTATGAATGGATTAGCAGATATGGTGGTTGGTGAGACTTTATTTGCCACGGTGAAGGCAATGGATGACTCCGGAGAACTAATCGAGCCAGAAACGGGGATTACTTATGAAAGTGATCAACCTGAAGTTGCAAGTATTGGTGTGGATGGAACGGTTGAAGCCATAGGGCAAGGTACAGCGCGTATTACAGCTGCCTATGCAGGATCAACTGTGACATTTGATCTTGTGGTCCGTCCTGAGGAGGAATCGAGTGAGCCTACCACGGAACCTTCAACTGAACCAACAACAGAACCTAATACAGAACCAAACGCAGAACCAAGTTTATCTGTGCCACCTGTTACGAATGAACAGTTGCTAAGTGAGATTGCGAAAGGCGTTCAGCTGCAAGGAGATGGACTTACAACCACTATGCAAAGCAACCCGGATGGGTCCAACGGACAACATATCCGTATCTCTGCAGAAGCTTTATCCCGAGCATTGAATAGCCTAAAAGGAACATTAAAGCCATATATCGTTGTTCAAACGACAAGTATATCTGGTAGTACGACAGTAGCACTTCCAAGCAGTGTACTCGTGAAAGCAGCGGCTGAAAATTCACAGGCAATCCTAATTGTTCAAACGGAGGGTGCTTCCTTTAGTTTGCCGTTACAGCTTCTTGATCTTACAGCAATAGCGAATTCTTTGGGTGCTGCGCAAGATGATATTCAAGTTTCAGTGACCATTAAGCCAGTCAATGGGGATCAAGCAGCGAAAGCTAGGCAAACGATTAATGGGCTAGCCGCTAATTCTCTATCCGATATATTCGATTATCAGGTGATTGCAGAAGGGGCAGGTCGATCTATTGAACTGAACAATTTTAACCAATATGTGGAACGAGGCCTTGAACTGAATACATCTGTTGTTGAGAATAGTGTGACAGCCGTGAAGATCGATGCTAATGGGCAATTGACTTTTGTCCCAATGACGATTAAACAAGAGGGGGGCAAGACAGTTGCGGTAATCAAAAGAAAAGGGAACAGCGCCTACATGGTCATTCAGTACACCAAAACCTTCAATGATCTAACCAATCACTGGTCCCAATCCGACGTAGAACTACTCGCTTCCAAACTGTTAATCAAGGGGAGAAGTGAGGATGCATTCGCACCTGATTTCCCTATTTCTAGAAGTGAATTCGCTACTCTATTAGTTCGGGCACTTGGATTGAATGAAGACGCAGCAGGATCAAGATTCAAAGACATTTCACCTAGCGAATGGTATGCAGGAGCAGTTGGCGCAGCTCTAAACGCGGGTCTTGTAGATGGCAAATCAGAGGATGAGTTTGGTCCAAAAGCCACTATAACGCGGGAGCAAATGGCTGTCATGATCATTCGTGCTTTGAAAGTGGCTGGTAGCCGTAGTGAAACAGAAGAAGTATCTTCTGTTCTTCCATTCACTGACTTGGACGACGTATCTACATGGGCGCTTCCAGCTGTTAAGCAGTCTGTTGTTCTTGGCTTATTACAAGGGGAAGACGAAGGGCAATTTGCACCTGCTAAGTCAGCGACACGTGCACAAGCTGCTGTTATTTTGAAACGATTTTTACAGCATGTGAAATTTATTAACGAATAACATACCTACACATCCGGCGGGGCTTGCTATAGTTTCGCCGGATTTTAATATGCGAAGAGAGAGGAGGAAGTTTAAGAAAAGCAAATTGTAAAAGGTGGATTTCGTATGTGTTTCAGGTTCTTGCACCTGTAGCGTACATTACTTGCTTGAATTCTCCTTTTCTTATCAAGTAAGATTAGAGTTTCTAAGAAAATTTAGATTTTTGAGGAGCAAGCAATTTTGATGAAAGATGAAAAGAAATTAAATCCGACCCAGAATCCTTATGTCCTCATGCCCATCTTGTTGTTGATTTGGGGTTCGGTTGCAGCGGTTAGCAAATTGGTATTATCTCGATTGGAAAGCTATCAGATTTTATTTTATATGTATGGTATAGGTGTGGGCATATTTGCAGTCATTTTAATTATTCAAGCGTGGGGGAAGCCCTTCAAGGTATGGAGATTTTCGGAGTGGTTGCTGGTGCTTGCTTGCGGAGTTTGTACGTTCTTATACGATTTTCTCTATCTAAAATCATTAGAACTCATTCCAGCCGTGGAAGCATCCATGTTAAATTATTTATTTCCTATTTTCATCGTTATATTCGCAATTCCAATTCACAAGGAGCGGTTGAATAGGTATAAATTCCTCTCCATCATCATGGGATTTGCAGGAACAATCCTATTGATCACGAAGGGAAACATCAGTAATTTCAGTTTCACGAACCTGAGAGGCGATTTGTTGGCTATTCTTGCCGCCGTGTGCTGGGGATTGTTTACGAATCTTGTGAAGAAAAATACGAAAGATATGCTAGTCAGCACCTTAGTAATGACCTTCATAGCCTGGCTATTGTCCATTGCGGGGATGCTGGTCTATTCACATGGAAAGATGCTTCAGATGATGGATTTCTATGGTGTCTTATGGTTATGCCTGAGTAATATCGTATTCGGATTTTTCTTGTATTTCAGGGCATTGAAGTACTCGTCAGCCTCATTAATCGCGAGTTTCACTTTCTTTGCCCCCTTTGTAACACTTGTGTTTATTATGATTTTGTTGGGAGAGCGGCTATCTTGGCTGGATGGCTTAGCGGCCGTTCTCATCTTATTCAGCGTTCCGGTACAGAAGATAGGGGATGCCATACAGAAGCGTAGGGGGAGGACTTTATGAACATAGGCGTGATTAATCACTTGCTATTTTCGGTGTCCGATTTGGAGAAGTCGATTGTATTCTATCAACAAGTTTTCGGTGCTAAGTTATTGGTAAAAGGGCGGAATTTAGCCTACTTTGACTTAAATGGGATCTGGCTTGCATTAAATCAGGAGAAGGATATTCCCCGTCAAGACATCCACTATTCGTATACGCATATGGCTTTTACGATTGAAGAAAATGATTTCAATGAGATATATGAAAAACTTAAGCGGCTTAATGTCCATATGCTTCCTGGTCGAACTAGGGACGAAAGAGACAAGCAGTCGATCTATTTCACCGACCCTGATGGACATAAGTTCGAATTCCATACAGGGTCGTTAGCAGACAGACTTTCCTATTACAAAGCTGATAAAACTCATATGGTGTTCTATGAATAAATCAACTAAGTACGGATGAGCTATTATCCAAATAAATGGAAAATATCCCGTTGAATTCAACGAAACTAGGGGAATGAGCACAATAAATGGATTTACTGCAGCTAATTTTGCGAATGTCCACGATTCCGATGAAATCCAGGCGAAATAGCTACATGAAATCCAGTTATATGTGAATTTCTAAAGATATGGGTGAAATTAGCTACATGAAATCCATTTATTTGTCATGAGAACGACAATCTGGAGCAATCAAGGCAGCATTGCCAGAAATGACTTCGATGCCGCGGACAGGGGAACTCCCCGAAGTGTAGCAATCCCTATTTGACGTGCAGGTGGAGGACAATCAAGCGGGATTTCGACTAAATCACCAGCAGCAAGTTCCTCGGCTACATAATTGCCGATGACGAATGCGAGGCCAAATCCTCGTTTGGCGAACTGCACTAGGAGATCGATGCTGCCCAGCTCGAACTCAGGTGTGAGAGTTATGCCTTTAGAGGTAACGAAGTTATCGATAAAGCGTCGGGTGCTTGCCCCATTTTCCAATAATAAGAGGGGGTAGTTGTGTAATTCTTGAAGGGATAACGGACTCCCTGCCAGATGTGCGTAGGGCTTCCCGCCGACAAGGCAGTCTTGAATCGCAGTACTTTCCCGAAAGTCGATTTGTTTGTCCGAAGCAGGGAGGGAGACGATACCAAAGTCGATTTTCCCCTCCTTAAGAAGTGCGATGGTTTCAGGGGTTGTACGGTTCGTAACTCGGATTCGCACACCAGGAAATTGTTCGTGAAATGCCTCTAGATACGGCAAAAGATAATACTTGCACAACGTATCGCTTGCCCCAATATTGATCTCCCCACTATGTAAGCTATGCATGTCTGCGATGGCTTTTTCGCCAATTTTCATAGATTGAAATGCCTGCTCGACGTGGCGAAATAACACTTCACCTTCAACGGTTAGCGTGACACCTTTGGCTGTTCGGAAAAAAAGTTGTCCGCCAAGCGCTGCTTCCAACTGCTTAATCGTATGACTCACTGCAGTTTGTGTGATATGCAGTACTTCGGCCGCTTTCGATAGGCTACCCGTAAGGGTTGTCCAATAAAAGACGCGGTACCACTCCAAATTAACATCCAACAACATTACCTCACTTTATATCTGGTATAACTTATATCAATTATTCTAATGTCATTAGAGCAATTATAATAAGCTTTGTCAGGTAAAACAAGTGTAGGAGGCGTTAGATGTGACTGTAACTGCGATAGTTGGAGCTAACTGGGGAGACGAAGGTAAGGGGAAGATGACAGATGTTTTAGCGGCGCAATCATCCTATGTGGTTCGATACCAGGGAGGAAGCAATGCAGGGCATACGATCATAAATGACTACGGTAAATTTGCGGTGCGGATGCTGCCATCAGGTGTGTTTTATTCACATGTGACGAACGTAATAGGGCCAGGAACGGCACTCGACATCGATATCGTGCTAAGCGAATTAGATGAACTTGCAGCAAGAGGCGTACCTAAGCCGGAGTTACTCATCTCTGAGCGGGCGCAAGTCGTATTGTCGGTACATCGAGTTTTTGACGAACTCGAAGAAGAGCGGCTTGGCGCACGTAGTTATGGTTCAACGAAGCGCGGGATAGCGCCATTTTATGCGGACAAATATGCGAAGCTTGGCATTCAAGTGTCTGATTTATTTAACGAATCTCGGTTAAAGGAACGACTCGATCATTTGCTCACAGCGAAAAATGTCTTACTACAGCATCTATATGGACGAGCTGCCATCGAGTCAGATGACCTATTGCAACAGCTGTTGAGCCAAGCTGAACGAATAGCTCCTTATGTGAGTGACACAACCACACTGCTTCAGGATGCCGAAGCTAATGGTGACCACATACTGGTGGAAGGTCAGCTCGGTGCTTTACGGGATCCAGACCATGGAATTTATCCCTATTCTACATCTTCTTCGACTCTTGCTGGGTTCGCGTCAGTAGGAGCTGGGTTGCCCGCTAGGTCAATCACACAGGTCATTGCGATTGTCAAAGCCTATTCGAGCTGCGTAGGAGCTGGTCCCTTCGTCTCAGAAATTGAGGGCAGTGAAGCTGAAGAATTACGTCGTCGCGGAGGCGATGCCGGTGAATATGGTGTTAACACGAAGCGTCCCAGACGCATGGGCTGGTTCGATGTCGTTGCAACTAAGTATGGCTGCATGATTCAGGGAGCAACAAGTGTCGTTTTAACAAACTTAGATGTGCTAGGCTATTTGGAAGAAATTCCAGTCTGTGTCGGCTATGAGTTGGCGGACGGTACAATTGTTGATCGCTTTCCAGTTAATGCAAGGCTGGATTCTGCCAAACCTGTATGGTCAAGATTACCAGGTTGGCAATGTGATATCTCACAAGCTAAACGCATGGAAGACCTCCCAGAAGCGGCAAAGACCTACATTCAATTCGTTGAATCCGCTATCGGCGTAAAGATTTCAACGATTTCTGTCGGACCTCGACGCGAACAAGTTATTCCATGCTAGTTTCAGTTAGTCCTAGTATTGCCACCGCGAGGTGGCTTTTTTCTAAAGCATAATAGAAATGGATTGAATGGGAAAAATAACCACGAAATTTACTTCGGAGGGATTCCATGAAGAAAATGATGATGGTTATGTTGATAGTTGGAAGTGTCTTGTTCCAATCCGAACGGAGTGATGCTGAAGTAGCGATGCCTTGTAGTGCCGTTCTTGAATCCGTCATGGCAGATAATGTGAATGCCAAAGGAGCAGCGCTCGTTTACAAAGTGAAGTTAACACCAAGTTTTCCCCGAACAAGTATTAGCATCCATGCGAATCATTTACCTGTGCCATTTACAGCGGGTGAGTATGATGGATATGAAGGTTTTGCTTTTATTCCAAATGAGATTAGCTGGCGTTTCAAACTGTTCCCAACACCAGAAGAAGGCGGGCCGACTTGGACTGGGAGGCTTGATGATATTACAGCTGATTTAACGAATAGTACGATGGAAGTTCGTTTAGCGAATTCCAAAACTGGCAAGTTAGGGCCTGTCATTTTAAGGAATACGATGAATGCTTGTAAATAATAGGAAGCTAATTGCAACTTATTTGTATTGTCATCGTCTATTGAAGTAAGATGTTAAAAACTGGGTTATATGTAAATCTAGATTGTTGTATAGAAACAACTAAAAATTCATTAGACGAGGCGATACGATGAGATGGTTGATAACGCTAATCTTACTTAGTTGTGTTAGTTGTATGACTGGCTGCTCTGCTTATGCTGTACAACATGTGCGGGGCAATGATGTGAGTATTCAGCAACAGGATGACTTGAAACCGATCGTTAAAAAGCTGTTTGGTACTGAATTAGAAAAGGACGAGGCTACTTCTGTCTCTGTAAGTCAACGAATTATAAATTATAAGATTCATGATGACATTCAGATTTTAAAAAATGAGGAGGATACCTACTTTATTGTCACGTATGACATATTGCCGGCTTCTCTGGAGTTCATTATTGCTGGAGGCGGTGAAAGAACCGAAGATGGTTGGATCAAAAACCGTGTGCGCTATGTCACACTTCAAGCCATAAACGGTGAATACCAAATAAAAGGGATCAGTTCTGGGCCATGATAGGGTTAGAAAAATAGATGCATTTGGGAGGATATATCTATGACGGAACAAACCATTGCTCAACGATTAGAGGCATTAGGAATCCTACTACCTACGGCAAGTGAACCAGCAGCGAAATATACGAATTATGTGAAAGTTAACGGACTTTTGTATGTGTCAGGCAAGGGGCCGTCTGGCAGTCCAAAAGGTAAATTGGGGAAGGAATACACAACACAAGAGGGTTATCACTTTGCTAGATTAACAGGGATCGAGATTCTTGCTGTTCTGCAATCTGCATTAGGTTCTCTGGAGCAAGTTAAACAAGTTGTCAAACTACAAGGGTTCGTGAATGCTGTTCCTGAATTTGAAGAGCATCATGTGGTGCTTAATGGATGTTCGGATCTGATGTTGGATGTGTTCGGCGACAAGGGTAAGTCTGCCCGATCGGTCTTCGGAGCTGTTTCACTAAGAGATAACCTGCCGATTATTGTGGATTCTATTTTTGAAGTAGCGGATTGATAATCCGATGTGTCTAATGATTGAGCGGTCCATGATGAGTACATGATGGCACCGCTCTAATTTTTGTAGTGAAGCATAATGGAATCAGTGATATCATTGGCATGAGCATTTATTGAACAATGGAAAATTAATTGCACATCATTATTTATTTTTCAAATATGGTTTGGAGGCGTTAAGAAGTGAAGAAAGCAAGATGGAAGCTGCTTACATATGTGCCTTTTCTAGCAATCATCGTTATCATCGGAATCATCCAGTCTTTCATGCTAGCCAATGAGTATGTGAAGCCATATCCAGAACCATTCGGCCGTGCAACAGAATTGCCTCAGTTGGCAACCTATGGCGAACCTGTCCAATGGATTGAGGAAGGCGGCTTCACGTATCTCGCAGGAAAAACAATTGAAATCATCACCATTGATGGGGAGGGACATCATCGAACAGAGACTCGTCCCTTGCCAGATACTGGCGTTTTCCATGCCCATAAGATGATAGATAAGGATCATGTTATTTGGATTGGGGACGGCAATAAACTGTATTCAAGTGTGTGGAAGAATGGGTCATGGAGTTCGAAGAACGCACTTAATGAAAACGAGATAACAGGTGTGCAAACGGTCGTTGGTTCCAAAAGGGAAAGCGTCCTGCTAGCTTACAATGATTCAACGCTTTATGTCAGCGAATTTCAACCGAATGCTAATCTTACCTGGACTAAGCTAGATATTGCGAACATGAAGCAAATACATGGTATCTGGGATAACGCTGACAGCAGTTTATCACTTGTTTACGCGGTTAATAAAGATGGCAACGAATCCTTTCACTTTGCGAAGCTTGAAAAAGCATCTTGGAAACCACTTGCGCAGATGAAGCTGAAGGACGTAGATTATGCAACGAGCAGTTTGGATGAGTTGGCACTAGGTGGAGATGGTTCTTCATTGCTTGCCGCGTATACAACCAGCTCGCGCAAATCAGGTAAAAGCACCTTACATATGATTACTATCCCATCCAATCAACCAGATAAGATGCAGGACGAGGTCCTAAACCTTCCTGTCGCGAAGGGGAACGATTCCGATACGATTTTGCATCCTTCGTTTAGTCAGTCATCTTCTGGGGAGTTAACGCTTGTAGTTTCTTCCGTGTATGAGAAAAATAGGCGTCAAACAAGTCAAGAAGTGTACAGGATTGGCTTTAAGGATGGCAAAATGTTAGATTCTACGCGTATTAGCCAATTCGGTGGTTTTGCCGTATATCCGACATATACTTCGTACAATGGGAGTTCATTAGTCATATGGCTGGATGCCGTGAACGCCGAGACGTATCGCGTTTACTATGCTACAGATCAGCTATCATACGAGCAACGAATGAACAGTCTTCATGCAGAAGACTTGCAACATGCAGCTGGAAATTTGCCATTGTTTTGGGGAATTGGCGTACTTACTGCCCTGATTAGCTTAAAATGGATCCTTTTACCTGGCCTGTATCTTATCGTTATCAGCGTATTTTGGCAATATCATTACGACGAGCATGCGAAAAGGCACTTTGGAATTTCTATGGCCATGTATCTGATAGTTAAAGCGCTATTTATAGGCGATTACCGTAAACCGATTGCGCTGCAGGTGATGCCGGAATTCTTGCAATCGGTTTGGGTTAGCTTGATTGTGCTTCTTCTGTTTGCTGGGATTTCTTATGGGTTAACCCGCTTATGGAGAAGAGGATTGTCCGAGCGAAATGTTGGACTTGAGATGTTCTATTTCGTAGTTCTTGATGTTTTCATGACGAATATGTGGTATTCGTTCTTTATGTCACCAGCTTCCTTGTCATGAAGTTCGTGCATAGGAATTGAAATTAATGGCATTCATTGCTATCATAGAGGTACTAATAAACGATGTGTAACTGGCGGAGCATGGGTAACCATGAGGGAGCATATCGATAATGGCCGTACGCCTGGGCAAGAGGTAAGGGGAAATCCCCTTACCTCTTTATGTTTGAACCTAACTTGAGAGGAATGATAAGATGACTGCGGAAACCGTAATCTTGGATGGTAATCGAGTGGCAACAGACATGAAAGAGGCGCTGAAAAGTAGGATTCATGTATTAGGCGAGAAGGGGATCGTGCCATGTTTGGCTACGATTCTGGTCGGTGGTAATCCTTCTTCAGCTACTTACGTCAAAATGAAAGGGAATGCGTGTAAACGACTTGGTATCAAGTCGATCCGAATTGAACTTCCCGAGCATACATCGACGGAAGAATTGATTGCTGAAATTCAGAAGCTGAATGTTGACCCTAGTGTCCATGGGATTCTGTTACAACACCCTGTGCCTCATCATATTGATGAAAGGGCTGCATTTGAAGCGATTGGCATCGAGAAAGATGTAGATGGTGTTACAACGCTTGGATTTGCTCAAAATGCCTTCGGCTTTGCCGATTTCCCTTCCTGTACACCTGCAGCCATTCTTGCCATTATGGACTATTATCAGATTGCAATGGAAGGCAAGCATGCTGTTGTCATAGGGCGAAGCCCCATTCTAGGAAAACCTGTTTCCATGATGTTGCTCAATCGCAATGCGACCGTAACGATGTGCCATTCGAAGACTGCGAATCTTGAAGATATGGTTAGATTAGCGGATATTGTTGTAGCGGCAGTTGGTAAACCGAAATTTGTGCAAGGGGATTGGATTAAACCAGGAGCCGCCGTGTTGGATGCGGGGTATAACGAAGGCAACATTGGGGATGTTGATTATGAGGCTTGTAAGGATAGAGCATCAGCAATTACCCCTGTTCCTGCTGGTGTCGGGCCTGTCACAATAGCCACTTTGTTGAAACACACCGTCGATGCGGCAGAAAAGTTAGCGTAGTTGTAGTTGAAAAGGGGGAGTAAGATGAAATTATTTCACGTCAGTGAAGAAAAAAATATTTCTATTTTCCATCCTAGACTTCCTTCAAGAAAAGATCTGGACCCGACTGTAGGATTAGTATGGGCGATTAACGAGAAATGCTTCCCAAATTTTCTTACACCTCGGAATTGTCCAAGAGTTACTTTTTATGCCAATGAAGCAACTACAGAGGCAGATAGTACGAACTATTTGTCATCAAAGTCAGTAAATCACGTCGTAGCGATTGAGCATAAATGGTTTGAAATCATGAAGAGTACAACCTTATATGTGTATGAATTTGATTCGTCAGATTTTTATCTGCAAGATCTTGGAGCGGGTTACTATGTGAGTGAGAAATCGCAGGTTCCCATCCGTCAATTTGAAATACAAGATCTCTTTGGCGAGCTTTTTAAAAGGAATATTGAAGTCCGGCTACTTACGAATTTGTGGGATTTAAGTGATAAAATTCAGCAATCAAGTTTTCAGTATTCGATGTGCCGGATGGGCTTTGCAGAGCAGCGGTTAAAGGAAGTATAGATCAGATTATCATTCCATTAGAAGTGTTTAGGGGGGATTATTTTGACTTTGACAATCTACGTTGTGGATGCTTTCACGGATAAAATATTCAAAGGAAATCCTGCTGCTGTTTGTTTAACTTCAGAACCGCTAGACGAAGAGTTGATGCAGCAAATTGCATCAGAAATGAACCTTTCAGAAACAGCTTTTATGTTTCCTCAGCAAGACGGTTATTCACTTAGATGGTTTACGCCTCATTCTGAGGTGGATTTATGCGGACACGCGACACTGGCAAGTGCGCACATCTTGTGGGAAACAGGGGGATTATCTCTAAGCCAACGTGCTAATTTCTATACCAAGAGTGGACTATTAACTGCATTCAAACATGATTCTTGGATTCAACTCAATTTTCCGTCAGAACCTGTGCTTGCGTGTGAGTATCCGTCCGAATTAATTGATGCACTCCAAATTCATCCTTTATTTGTTGGACGAAATAGATTCGATTATTTCATTGAAGTTGAATCTGAAGACATCATTAAGAGACTAAGTCCTAATTTTTCTTTGTTGCAAACGATTCAAACAAGGGGCATCAATGTGACAAGCCGTTCGCAAGAATATGACTTTGTATCGAGATGCTTCTTCCCAGCGGTAGGAGTGAATGAAGATCCCGTAACGGGCTCATCTCATTGTGGTCTTGCACCCTACTGGGGTAAGAAATTAAATAAAACGGACATGTATGCGTATCAGGCATCCGCAAGAGGCGGTCTCTTACAAATTCGTTTAGATGAAAATAGAGTACTAATGTCAGGGCAAGCAGTGACGGTTATGAAGAGCGAGTTGTTCATTTAGCATAAGGAGATGTAGAAATGGCGCGCGTTTTGTTTATGAATGGTGGATCGGAGGGACATATTAATCCCACTATAGGCGTCGTGCAAGAGCTGATTTCCCGTGGCGAAGAGGTCGTATACGTTTGCATAGAAGCGTTTAGGGAGCGTATTGAAAAGACGGGAGCAACTGTACGAACATTTGACGACCAGCAATTTATAAAAGCCTTTATTTCTGGTGGAAGAAACTATATGCTGGAGCGAATCAACGGTCTTCTATTAACCACGGATATCGTTATCCCAAGCGTACTTGAACAGATCAAAGATGAACAATTTGATTATATCATCCATGATGCCATGTTTGGTTGTGGACGTTTACTTGCTCAGCTGCTTCAGCTTCCTGCAATAAATTCTTGTACGTCTTTTGCACAATCTAGAGAATCCATCGAGCAAGAGTTGGAACAATTTTATACAAACGTTTCGTCTGACATTGTTCAAGCTATTTATGAACAATTTCATATTCTGACGAGGATGGTAAAGGAAAAATATGATGTAGACATCCATTCTCCATACGAAGTATGGTGTAATCCAGCGCCGCTTTCAATCGTATATACAACTAGGGAGTTTCAACCGAATGGAGAATCTTTCGACCAGACATATAAATTTGTAGGGCCATCCATCTCAACACGATTGAGCTCAGAAAGCAATACGTATACAGAAAATCAGGCGGAAAAACCAATTTATATTTCATTAGGGACCGTGTTTAACCGATCTATTGATTTCTATAAGCTTTGTATAGAGGCATTGGGGAACACAGAGCATACCATTATCATGTCAATTGGGAATAACGTTCGATTATCTGACCTAGGGGAGATACCTACTAACTTCACTGTGAAACCATATGTTCCACAAACAGAGTTACTGCCCAACACGAAATTATTTATCACGCATGGCGGGATGAATAGTGTACATGAAGCTTTATATTACGGGATTCCGCTGATCGTGATCCCCCAGAGCGCTGATCAGCCGATTATTGCTGAACAAGTCGAGAGTATTGGAGCGGGTCTGACTTTGCAGATGCAAACTTTGCAGGCAAATCAATTACGGGATGCCGTAGATCAGGTGTTAAGCAACACTTCATTCTTGACTGCAGTTGCAAAAATAAGGGACTCTTTTCAAGAGTCAGGCGGATATCGTCAAGCTGTTGATGAGATTATGGCATTTAAAAGGAAGTATGGGATTAAGTGAACGAAGACCCACGGCACGAGTTGCTTTGGGTCTCTTTTTTAATCGCTTGGATATTCCTAATTATGGTAAAATAGGTACTGTTGCGTGTATTTTGTAGGTGAGAGGAGAATTATAGTTGTCCATGTCTGACGAAATGAGCAAAGAAATACTGGAAGAGTTAAAGAGAATAAACGAAAAACTGGATCAATTACAAACGTCAAAAGGGTTGTCAACCCCGATGAAATTTGTTGCCATATTGTTGGGCTTCGTGGTAATTGGTCCTGCGATTACAATTCTAGTATCACGATTCTTCAATTAAATATTAGTAATATTTACTGATTAAATATCTATATGTATTTCGATTTAGAATGGAGATTCCCATGATAAGAATGTATACAGATCCCAAAGGAGAAGCCTACGAGCAAGTCATCGATGTAGCGATACGAAACTCGGAATGTTTTGTTCTAAGCGAAAGATTATGGCATCTTGCAGATGGGGAGGAGAAGCAATACACACGTGTATTAGAATCGTTGGAGCCTTACTTGGTGAAGACGATCATCATCCAGGGCGAGACTATTGAAGATGTTATCCAAGTTAAAAAAGCTTATCACAGTCATGCTTTTTATACCGCGGGAACTTATTATTTATATAAGTGTTGTAAAGAGAGTGGCAATCTGCTGAAGCAGATGGCAAATCAGTTGTCGGATTGGATATTTCCTAAACTTCCGGAAGACTTGTGCTTTTTGAAAGAAGGCGGTGGCGACTACCTTTATTCAATTGTGCATGAACATCAGTATGGGATGGATATAACGAACGAAGAAGCCATGCAACTGATGGATCAAATTACTGGGCTTTTTCTAAAAATAGAGGCTCACTCAGACTTTGATCGACTACTAGATGATGCCATTAAGCATAAAACGGATTGGTTATATATAAGTCGACATCAACTTAAAGAGTTGCCGGAGAGAATCCGGGAGCTCACGGAGCTGCGGGAACTGATCATTTTTGAACAAGATCTTTTCCACTTACCTGAGGGGCTGTTCGAGTTAAGTAAACTTGATAGCTTGACAATCCAAACAGCAGATTTGGCGTATATTCCAGCATCGATAGCTAAGTTGAAAAACCTAAGAGTATTAAGTATCCAATGCGGAAGCTATGATCGGCCGACTCCGGGATTTCAGATAAAGCCAAAGGAGGAGATTCATCTCAGTGTCATTCCAGCTGAAATTGGAGAGCTAGAGAAGCTGGAACAGTTAACGATACAATATACCTCGATTCACGAATTGCCAATCGAGCTCATGAAGCTGAAGAAGCTGCGGGTATTAAACATTAGCATGTGCATGATTGATCGGAAGCCTGATTTTCTCACTGATATGGAGCAATTAGGGCTTATCAATATAGCGCGAGATTCGGAATGGGAACATGAGTGAATCCAAAGCGCATGACGATATTCATCCCTCCAAGGTAGTAAAATAATGGTATAAATGCCTTACTGCATGGCATCTGTTTATCTAAGGAGGTAAAGATGGCCTTTATTCGTTTGATTGTTATGGTGCTGGTCGTTGAAGTTATGATAACGATGGTAGTCAGTTTGGGTATTTACTTTGGATTTGCGATATATCCGTATTCGTTGACAACGTTATCGACAACAGGTGCCGCTGTGCAAACAGGTGGTTTCAACGCAACAATACCCCTATATATGCCATCACTAGGTGACTTGAAAGTTCCATACACGTTTCTACGTTTAGGTACTCCAGCATGGGGAGCAGCAGCGTTCCTAGTAACCGCCACCTTAATGGCAGTACAAAGTTTTATACGAGGCATGTATTTAGGCGCTCTGAAAGGAATGGTTCTGAACCAGGAGAACATCTCGCTCTTCGCGATAGGACGCAGATATTTCGGAGGTATGATCGCATGGACGATTTTTCAAACTGTGACCGGCGCGTTACTTCTCTTCTTTGCAGCCGCTTTTTTTCCCATTGGGATTATCTTGATGATTGCTTTGATAGGCTATTCACTCACGCCGTATGTGATCGTTCTTGAGAATAGCAGCTTTCGTGCTGCATTGGCAAAAGCGCCTCGCATATTACGCAGCCATATCGGTTCTCTGCTGTCATTAGCGTTGCTGGCTATGATTTGCACATTAGTTATCAGTCTGTTTCGGTCTATGACACCTCCATGGGGATATGCGGTTCCGTTGCTTGCTTACGCATGTATGGGAACCTTGTTGATAGGCTGGCTTATGAAAATGCTAGCGGTGAATCTAACGATTAGCCCTGAGCAGACTGAGGTTCAGCCAAGCGATAAGATTCGAACAAGAGGAGTGGTGAACGCATTCTATGTGCTGCTAATTCCAGCGTTACTCATCACAGGAATATTGACTGCTTCGGGAAAGCACTATAGTATGTTCGACTTTGGTAGTAAAAAGCAGCTCGAAGGAATCTCTTATGTGACAAGTTTCTCCGACGTGTACTATGCCTCTAAAACGAAGTATACAGCCTATATGTGGCAACCAGAAGAATACAGCATCGCTATGCATCTTCCTGACCTGTCCGGCGAACAGAAGCCTGATGAACTGCGGGGCGTAGCAAATATTACGTGGCAGATGGATGAGGAAATTCGCACCGCACAAGGGAATTCAACCCAAATCGATGTAAAGCCTGTCATGCACGAAAGTCAGTTAATGTATCGATTAATCAAGGAAAAAGCAAAAGATGGTAATGTGTATTACTCCAGTTTGAGAGGCTCATCTTCGATTCTGCCAGGTGATGTAGAGCCGCGTGAACCAATCTCCGTACAAATCATGGTCAGTGGAGATGGCAGTCAGATTTTTGTTATACAGTATCCAACACGCTTCGATATTTCACCTGTATTTCGTGTTTCGGATGATGGGAGATATTTAGTTACGGGAACCAGCCCACTGAATCCAATGGATTTCCACACCTATTGGTTTACTACGGAACAACATACGGATCATATGTTCAATTTACTTGCTGCCAAAAACCAATTGAATGACACCGCCATGTTTAATCGAGCCTACCTCGCGCTTGCTTCTGCTATGCAGGAAGGAGATGGGCATACGGTTGTTAAAGTACTTAAGACAATGAGTCAATCCGGTGTAGACGTGAAAGCTCCAGACTGGGATAGTCAGACGTGGACAGCTTACTTGCATAATCAATATCTAGGTATAAGTTGGGATAAATTTCTTGAACTGCTGACCAAAGCAGGTGTTCAAGGTAGTTATGAATTGAAAGATCTAACATCACTTAAAAGTGACGACAAGATCGGTGTGTTTCGGCTTGATGTACCTTTTCCGAATGACGTTATCCCAATCACGTATACGGAATCTAAGGCAGATGGCAAGTTATTATCCATACATGTGATGGACTAGATCTTGGCTTTCATTGTTCTTGCACTTATAATTGAATGTATTGCATGATAAGCCATACCAACGGAGTGTAACCGACATGGGTAGAGAAAATGTAAGACCTATTTACAAGGCAGGCGAGTTGTTATTGAAAGAAATTCAACGTACGAATGTACCAGTGGATGGGGTAGCGATATGGAGTTTGGGCCAAGCTGGGGCGCTGATTAAAGCAGGCAACTCTGACGAACTCATTTGTATTGATCCCTATTTAAGTTATTCAATTGAATTGGAGAATCCGGATACGGAGTTTAAAAGGGAAATTCCGCCGCCGCTTACGCCGCAGGAGCTGGATGTCAACATCGTATTGCTCACGCATTTCCATAATGATCATATGGATTTAACTACGATCAAGGGTGTTTCTGAGGCTCATCCAGAGACGACATTCGTGGCACCAGCTTCACATGTGAATTTGCTTCATGAAATAGAAGTGGATACAAATCGAATCATTGCTGCCAAGCAAGAGCAGGTGATTTCCCGACAAGGCGTAACCATAATTCCTGTTGCGGGAGCGCACACAGCGTATGAGACGGATCAAGATGGGAATCAGTACTATTTGGGTTATTTTATCGAAATCAACGGAGTGAGAATCTTTCATACAGGAGACACGGTTGTCACACCAGAGTTGATCGAGCATGCCAAACGATTTCAGCCCCATGTAACACTTCTTCCAATTAATGGGGGTGATTATGCGCGGACCTCCAGAGGGATTGTGGGGAATATGAACTTCCGTGAAGCAGCTGATTTCGGTGTTGAAATCGGATCCGATCTCCTGATACCTATTCATTTTGATATGTTTTCCAAAAATCGTGATAACCCGGCTTACTTCGTTGATTATTTGTTCCATACGTATCCTGCGCAGAAGTTCCACATGATGTCCGCTGGAGAGCGTTTCATCTATTTTAAATAATTGATTATGATAGTATGGAGAAAGGGCTGCCTTATGGTAGTTCTTTTTTGTATTTCGTAAGGTGATTTCCTTAAAATAGATCATACTTTTGTATAAATAAAAGATCCACTTCGTGGTTATTTCTTGGTATATTAAATAGGGAGAAATGAACTTATAAGCCGTTAGGGAGGAATGTACATGTACACGTTTGGATGGTGCAGTGGGATTCAGGAAGCGGAGAGACTTGAGCGATTGGGATTTGATTATATCGAATGTGCGCTTGTAGCTTTAAATCTAGAAGATGAGGCGGATTTCGCCGCCAAGCTACCTATGTATCTGAACAGTCCACTCCCCGTACAGGCATTCAGTATTTTTTTCCCAGGAGACTTGAAAGTGGTCGGGCCAGAAGCCGATGAGGAACGAATTCGACGTTATGTTCATAAAGCTGCAAGCGCTTTAAATAAGATTGGAGCCAGAACTGCCGTTCTCGGCAGTGGAAAAGCACGTCACATTCCGGATGGTTGGGAACGGAATCGCGGAGAGCAGCAACTTCTTCAGCTACTCGCACGTATCGGAGAAGAGTTCTCCGGAACAGGTGTTACGCTAGCCATTGAGCCCCTGAATCAAAAGGAGTCCAACATCGTGAACACGGTTTCAGAGGCAGTGATGTTGGCCAAGCAGGTTAATCTTCCGTCGATCCGAGTATTGGCAGATTTCTATCATATGGATGAGGAGCAGGATCCGATATCCACGTTGATTGAAAATAAGGACTGGCTTCAGCATATCCATCTTGCCGATACGGGGCGGTTGTCGCCTGGCACAGGGCAATATCCTTATGATCAATTTGCGGCCACACTCAAAGCATCTGGCTATGCTGGGATGATTTCTGGGGAGTGTACGGTCCATGATCCAGAGAATGAACTTGCGGCAAGTTTGGCTTTTATGAGAGGGAAGTTCCTGTAGTGTTCCTGCCCAATTGAAAAGGATTTAGCACAAAGGGGTCGAAATAATTAATACCGAGTAATTAACTGTGATTTGATTTTTCGGGAATTAGGCAGATAAGGTTGTGACGCAATTGTTAAAAGATAAAATACTTCGAAGAGAATCAGGTATCATAACATATGGTATGACGCCTCCCAAGGAAACACATTCGTTAGAGAAAATGGCTGAAATTTCACAAAAACAATGTGAGCGACTTCAGAAACTTCAAATAGATGGTTTAATTCTCTATGATGTTCAGGAAGAAAGTGATCGCATAGATCAAGATCGGCCTTTTCCTTATCTGCAGACGGTTGACCCGACTACGTACAGTAAGACGTATTTGAGCAAGTTGCATATCCCGAAAATTATTTATCGATGTGTGGGGAAATACACAGAGGAACAGTTGGCGGAATGGATTCAAGCTGATCTTGATGAGGAGCGATTCTCCGTATTCGTGGGGGCATCCTCCAGTAAACAAGATGTTCAAATGAGACTGCCAGAAGCGTATGCGTTAAGTAGGAAGCTGAATGACAATCTAACTTTAGGGGCCGTCGTTATCCCTGAAAGACATATGAAAAAAGATGATGAACATCTCAGAATGATCAGCAAAATAGCGAGTGGCAGTCGGTTTTTTATTTCCCAAGCGACCTATAATGTCGAAGCCTCGAAGAACTTTTTATCGGATTATTATTATCATTGCAAAGAGAATAAGCTGGATATGGTGCCAATCCTCATGAATATTGCGCCGTGCGGCTCCACGAAGACCCTTGAGTTTATGAAATGGCTTGGAATTTCAATTCCGAAATGGTTGGAAAATGATTTGAAGTACTCGCATGATGTGCTTGATAAATCGGTATCGGTTTCCCAACAAATATTTGAGGAAATTTTCGAATTCGGCCTTGAAAAAGGCATTCCGATCGGATGCAGTGTGGAAAGTGTCTCCACGCGAAAAGTTGAAATCGAAGCTTCGATTCAATTGGTGCATGAGATCAAAGCAATGATGGAGAAGAAAACGAGATCTGCATTTGTTTACTAAGTGTATGTCATAAGAAGGAGCAAATCTGCGTCAGCAGTTGCTCCTTGTTTTCATTTTAGCTAATCGAAGGGGAATCACATTGAGAGAACAAAGTTACGTAAACGAAATGACAGATGTTTTACAAGCGATTGGTTTAAATGAAAGCGAAATTCGAACAGGTTTGGCCTATATAGAAGGCAACATCTTGGAAGATGAATTAATGGTATGCGTAGCCCCTAAAGATTTCAAATTACTGCAACGGGAACAGCGTCGCAAAACATGGGCATTGCTGGCTATGTTGAGGAAGAAGAAAGATGAACCCGATAGGATCGGAAGATATCTATCACTATTCATATACATAGGTAAGGATAGTTTTCTAGAAACTAGCTCCGATTTCAATATGGAGGATGCCTTGTGGCGTAGAGGATGTTTACGTCTTGTTACCCAATACAACGTCCCATACACTATCGTTTGGGAATGGATGCTAGCGAAGAGCAAGTTTTTTGATTATCGAGGAAATCCGGAGTCCTATGCCTTGGAATTTGTGGAATTAATGGCGCAAACGGATCCAGACTTGTTGCACAAGTTGTACTCAGATCAAGATGTTGAAGTGCAGCCCTATATTGCTGCGTTGTTAACTAAGCATAACGGTGAAGATAATGAAGCTTTAGCATGGTTTGAAAAACATTTTGACCGACTTGCCTCGGTTGATCATTTGGATACAGATAATAAGAGAAAGCAGCTGAGAAATTGTGTTTATTTGGCTGTTTCAGTAAAGCAGCACAGTCGTATAGCATGGGAATACTTGAAAAAACTGATTAATGAGGATCCGAATGCTTTTGTAACGAATTGTAGAATGGCTTTTTATCATGATCGTGACAAGGAATTGCGTAAAATCCCTTACATGCTGGAAGAGTTTGGAGCTTTGCGGGAGCACTATCTCATCAACCTTGCTGGACCTGGTCTAGGAAGCCGCGACGGGTCCTATGATGATGTCTTGAGAGAAGAATACGCTGCTCGACCAGAGAGCTTCGCAAAAGCAATCGCTATGTCAGCAGGATTAAAAACCCTGCATTTGTGTCGTATAGTCTGGGAGAAAGAAGAAGAGAAGCCTTACTTAGGTGATGCGCTTCGGGAATTTACTAATTATTTGGAAGAATTAATTCCGAATGATCCTCAATTACATGCTTACTTTCGAGGAGAAATCCCATTTGCAGAGGTTGAACGGTACTTCCGCCATCTGCATGAGACTTCAACAGGTTCTAACTATCGTAGAATGCTTGATTTGAAGGATCTACGCAACCTCTCCGAGATGTTCGACAGGGGTTTGTGTTTCTTGGCTTATGCCGATATGGAAACGCTTTGGATCATGGGCAGCTGGCTGTCGGATAAAGGATTCACTGTGACAGAGCTTGTTGAACGAATCACCAACGCTGGTGGCGATAGTCGTATATTGCTCCCGATGATAGTTACGAAATCTTATACACAACATTCCTCTGGTGATGAGGCCTTTAACCAAACCGGATATCAGTTTTTGAGATCCTATATACGTGATCACGGAGAAGTCATAGTAGCCCTTCTTCAGGACTCGGAGGATAATAAATATACGAAGAAGTTTCTTCTCGAAGAGCTTCACCAATCCAATAATGAAACGTACATACCTTTCATTTCCACGTATCTGAAGGATGATAATAAGGTGGTAAGGGATACAAGTATCGCAATACTAAGAGAATATCCTGCCGCATTGCCTTTTGTGTTGCCCTATCTTCTCCATAAAAAGCCTGCAATAAGAGAGACAGTGGTGCAACTCTTGTGCAGCTGGAATGATGAGCCTTCCCACATGGAGCTGGAGCGCTTGCTAGACGTAGAGAAAAATGAAAAAATCAAAATGCTTATTCTAAACACTTTAAAGGAAAAGCCAGAGATCACACATCAAGAACCGATTAGCAAAGACGAAATCAGCTCATATTGCAGGGCGCAACTACAACATGCGAAGCTTCAACAAATAGATTGGATTCCCTTCAATGAACTACCACGTATACGACTAAAAGCGAATCAACAAATTATTGAACCAGTCATTAGCCAATATTTGTTGTATTCTTATGCGATTCAGAATGAGATTGTAATGAATTGGGAAGCTCGCTCGGTAGCTGAACATCTAGAATTGGAAGACCTTTCCCAAGTTGCATGGTTTCTCATGCAGAACTGGCTTGAATCAGGTGCCGATGTTCAAAAGAAATGGATAATGGCTTTTGCTACGATGTTTGGCGATGAGCGAGTTATGAACCAACTTCACTCTTGCATCCTGAAGTGGCCATTAGAATCAAGATTAGCTGTAGCAACAGAAGCCGTGAAAGCATTGGTGCTTTCAAAGAAGAATTCTGGTTTGCTTATGGTTGATCAATTGGCTAGAAAGAGCAAGTTTAAGCAACTTAAGAAAACAGCTCAGGAGGCTTTAGCTAAAGCTTCAAAAGATCTTGACATCGATCCAGAGGAGCTTGCCGATCGCATCATATCTAATCTCGGTTTTAATTCAACTGGACACAAAGTTCTCCAATATGGCGAGCGAGCGTTGAATCTGATACTTACGAAAAAGCTGGAAATCCGAATTGAGGACGCTGAAGGCAAAAGTTATAAATCTTTGCCGACACCTGGGAAACATGAGGATGTAACGCTTATTAAATCAGCAACGGATGAATTCAAACAGTTGAAAAAAGAGCTGAAGCTTGTTACGGATTCTATCGCAATCCGCTTAGAACAAGCGATGTCATCAAGGCGTTATTGGACGAAGCCGGCTTGGGAAGAGCTCTTTATACAGAATCCCATTTTACATTTCTTTGCACGCTCTTTGATCTGGGGGGCTTATACAGCGGAGGAAAAAGAATTGCGAGAAACCTTCCTCTATTTGGATGATGGGAGTTATACTTCAGCGAATAATAATGTAATTGATTTAGATGATAAATCGTATATTCGACATATTCATCCGCTGGAACTCAATCATACTTCCATTGAATTATGGAGAGAACAGTTGAAAAGGCTTGATATTGCCCAACCTTTCGCACAACTTGATCGTAAGGTGTTTATGCCAGAGCATGACGAATCCCTGCGTGTTGAGCGCTTCGGTGGCGTACAGGTAAATGGGTTCTCGTTACTAGGGAAGTTAACCAAGGCTGGCTGGCAGCGCGGGTCCATCGTAGATGGGGGAGGTTACGATGAGTTTTTCAAAGAGAATGAACATCTTGGGGTTGGTGTGAATTTGACCTTTAGCGGAACTTCGGTAGGGTATGAGGATGAAACTGTGACGGTACACGAACTTATCTTTTATATAGCTGGCAAAGTGAAGAGAGGTCCTTACATCTACAGTAACATCCAAGAGGAAGAGTTGATTCATCCATCGGATATTCCAAGTCATTACTACAGTGAAATTCTATATGAAATAGATCAGGCATTGTCAACGCGAGTTGGCTTTGTGGAGGATTGGAAGTAAAATGGGGTTAAAAGAGTTTTTCAAATCGGAGAGGATGCGTTAAGAATGGCCATAAACCATGAATCTCAAATTGGAGAAGTTCTATCAACCAGTCGTTATGCGACTCATTCCTTTAGTAAACAGACTGTCGAGGGCATTAAGCTCTTGGCCGGACTTGGCGTTGAAGGTGATGCACACATGGGGAAGACGGTAAAGCATCGCTCACGTGTTGCGCAAGATCCGAATCAACCGAATCTTCGCCAGGTTCACCTCATTCATTCGGAGTTATTTGACGAAGTAAAAGCTTCAGGATTTCGTGTTGAGCCTGGACAATTAGGTGAAAACATTACAACACGTGGCATAGATTTACTCGGACTGCCAACCGGAACCAAGCTAACCATCGGCATGGATGCTGTCATTGAAATTACAGGGCTCCGCAATCCCTGTGTGCAAATCGATCATTTCCAATCAGGGCTGCTGCAAGCAGTTTTGGACCACGATGATAATGGTAACCTCGTCCGTAAAGCAGGAGTTATGGGGATCGTATTAACGGGGGGAGAAGTGCGAGTTGGGGATGAAATCCGCGTAATCCTTCCTATGGAGCCCTATCGTCCACTCGAACGAGTATAGAGTATGAAAGGAAAAGGCAATGAAAACAATTGGATTAATAGGCGGCATGAGTTGGGAATCCTCCTTGCTGTATTACCAAATCATCAATCAGCGAGTAAAGGAAAAGTTAGGTGGGCATCATTCAGCCAAAAGTTTGATGTATTCGGTGGATTTTCATGAGATCAAGACGCTTCAGCATGAAGGTAAATGGGAAGAAGCGACTAATGTGATGATCGAGTCCGCTCAGAAACTGGCATCTGCAGGATCAGATTGCATAGTTATTTGCACAAATACGATGCACAAGATGGCAAAAGAGGTTGAAGACGCTGTATCCATCCCACTACTTCATATTGCTGATGCGACTGCCAAAGAGATCGTGAAGGCGGGTATTAAGAAAGTCGCTTTACTCGGTACTGCCTTTACGATGGAACAAGACTTCTACAAAGGCAGACTTGTGGACAAATATAAGCTTGAAGTGCTTGTCCCGAATGCGGACGCAAGGAAAATTGTCCATGATATCATTTACGAGGAGTTATGTCTCGGAACGATAAACGAGGATTCCAAGCAATCCTATATAGAGATCATTCGAGATCTAGTTGATGAAGGGGCGGAAGCGGTAATATTGGGCTGCACCGAAATCACGCTTTTAATTGCACAACAGGACGCGTCGGTTCCTTTGTTTGATACGACGAAAATTCATGCTGAATATGCGGTTGATTATGCACTGAGGGACATTGCGTATGATTTATGAAATAACGACTCGGTGGGATGAAGTTCTTTGGAAGAAAGCAGAGCAAGTATACGAAGGAGCCTTTCCAGAACACGGCAGAAAGAATCGTGCGCTCATTCGAAGCATGTTTGAAAGAGGCATTTGCCTGCTGCACACGTGGAGAATTGGTGAAGATGTGGTCGCAATGGCACTTACTGCGTTGAATGCTAGTGCACGTATGTTAATTATTGATTATATCGCGGTTCGCCAAGATCAGCGTGGTCATGGAGTAGGGTTGGCTTGTATGCATGATATTCGAAATTGGGCAGAGAACGAAGCCAATTGTTGGGGTATGGTCATTGAGGTCGAAGCTGAATCTTCCAAGGAAAATGCGGATCGGATTCGATTCTGGGAAAAAGCCGGATTTCATTTGACCGATTACGTGCATACCTACATATGGGTGCCGGAAACTTATCGGGCTATGTATGTGAGTTTTGGCACGTCCGAGACGTATGACGGAAGACAATTGTTCGAATTTATTACCGAGTATCATGAGAAAGCCTATCGTGTAAAAGGGAAATAAAGAATAGCCCACTCCTTCATTAGGAGGGGCTATTTCTGATCATCTTTTTGGATGCGCTGTATTTGAATATCATTCGTAAGAGTGGTGGCACCGCAAAGAAGATGAAAAAGGTACGAAACAACTGGTAGCCAACAACGACGGATAAATTAGCATTAATTTCGTGAGCGATAATCCCCATCTGATCCATTCCACCAGGTGCGAGACTGAGCAGTGCAGTCGATTTGGAGATGGCATGCAGGTGCATAAAGATAAAACTGAGTCCAAATGAGCCTAGAAGAAGGACTAGACTACTGCCAATTGCAAGCGTAATGATTTGGAGCTTGTGGTTGAGTTGAGCAGGCTTTAGCATTAATCCAACATGGATACCAATCATAATTTGGGCTGCATTAATTATCATTGTTGGCAGCGATGGTCCATGAAGTCCTAAGAGTTGAATGATTGCTGTACTGAAGGCAGGCCCGAGTAAAAAGGCAGTTGGAAACTTGATTTTATTTCCTAGAAGTGCACAACTAATACTGACTATGGCGAAAATGAAGATATTCGGTGTTAGGGCACCCCAACTTGCTGTCGAAGTCAATACCTGTTGAATTAGAGTTTCTACTGTATGCTGATTGCCCATGATCGAACTAAACACCAGCAACGGCACACAGACAACAATCATCATGAGGCGAACGACTTGTAAGACAGTCACGATAGTTAGATTGATACCCTCAGTCTCTTCTGCCAAAATAACCATCTGTGTAAGACCGCCAGGTATGCTTCCTAGCAATGTTGTTTTAAAGTTTATCCCAGATAGTTTGGATATGAAGTAGGCCAGCAATACACAGAGTAGCATTAAAAGCAGTGTCATAAGCAGCATGGAAGGCAGTTGAATCACCATTTCATGCAAAGCTGTCGCGGTCATGGAGAGTCCAATCGTGTATCCGACAATGATGAGTCCTGCATTTCTAATTGGAGTAGGCCATGCATATCGCTCTTTGAACACATTGGAACCAAGTAATACCGCAATCATCGGACCCAGAAGCCACGGGATAGGAATATGTAAGAGTTGAAACAAGTAGCCGCCTAGCAGGGCAGTAATGAGAGCTACGAACAGCCCGATAGGTTTATTTATGGAGATCTTTTGTATGACCATGGATCTATTGCACCACCTTGACAGAACTGTATTCATGTTAGCACAGTTCTATTATGCGTTCAAATAGGTCGCGATTTAGTTGGTTAGAGCTAAAACTAATATTGAAAGTCGAGGTTAGTCATCATGATTTTAAGAAGGATGTATCGTGCTGAATGGCAAACAGGGATGAAGGACCTCGGTCTAAAAGCTTTAGAGTTAGACAAACAAGCACAAATACGGGTAGCTCAGGGTGAAATAATGACTGCTGCAGCCTTCGTTTGGCGAAACAATCTTTTCCTCTATTATGAGTGCATGAGCCAAGAGGTTATGCCTGATGAAGTGGCTGGAGCTGCGGTTCCTTTTTTGAAGGAGTGGCCAGGTCAGGCGGAACCTCGGAAGTGGATCTTAATGATTGATGTGTTTCATTTTAATGAGCCTGCAAGTGTTGAGCATTGGCTGAGAAAAGAGCCCGTCGTTTCGCGGGTGGGTAGGGTTGCGCATTTGAAGCCGGAGATGATGAGCAGTTACATCTACTATCATTATCAGCTGCAAGAGGAGCGTGCTTTTCACGGGGAAAAGTATGAAATGATTGCGATGCATGAGAACCTGTTATTCGGTTATCAGGAATTTCCCAAAGTCATTGAGGAACCTGTGGTGGAGGGGCGTCTAAGTACGAAAGGAACACCTGAGAATTGGAACGATTCGCGGATGGACCTGCATTTTCAGCCATGGGAAGAGGATGGACATTTGTATTTTAAACCGATTGATCAAGTGTTTGCTTATTATGTGGGGGATTTGAAAGAATAAGGAGATAGTAAGGTGAATTTTAAATTAATCGATTTACGAAATCATCTTAATGAGTTAAAAGTAGTAGAAAACAACGCTTATTATGAATTTCTAAAGGTATCGTCAATGAGTGTAGGCCTCTATAAGTTGAATAAAGGTGAACGCGATAAACAAAAGCCACATACAGAAGATGAGGTTTATTTTATCCTCGAAGGTGAATCATCGTTTCAGAATGGGGATACAATTACACAAATAAGCAAAGGGGACATTCTATTCGTGGAGGCCCATAAAGAACACAGATTCTTTGATATTACGGAAGACTTAACTACTTTAGTCTTCTTTTCACCGGCAGAGCACGCTAATAAATAATGTGCGAATGTAAAAAGACACCCGCGGGGGTGTCTTTATTACGCGTGGTGAACGTTTCAGCGATGTTTCCGGTGATGCGAAATGGAACTACGTTCCACTATTTCGCGATAAATAGTTCATTAAGGACGGTGCAACCGTTTAAATGGAGGTGAGTTAGTCGAAATAATCGACTAACTCGAGGGAGCTGGCGCCTTCGTGCTTAGATAGGCTCACTCTTATTTCGTTATAAATACATTATCCATATAGTAGATGCCAGTAGCATCTGCGGCAACGCCAACTTTCAACCGACTGACATCAGATGCTGCTGTATTTTTGAAGCTAAATTGATTGGCTCTTTTTGCGCCGTTAACATACAAGTCAAACTTTTTGGTATCGGTATTCAGGATGACTTTGATATCATACCAGTTGCCACTGGTGATGGATTCAATACTCGAAAGCGTAGTTGCACCATCATACACTTTTATGTAATTACCCTGTAGGCCCACATGCAAGGCTGCTCTGTTCGAGCTGTCATAGACAATGAAGTCCTTCCAATTGACATCTTCCGTCCGCAGGGTGGCCTTGAAGGTCACGATGCCAGTTTGTGGGGTGAACGATTTCTCAGCGGTGGCAGCGTTCGTCGTGCTTGTCTTATTGATTTTCATGCTTCGATCAGGACCAGTGGCGAGTCCCACAGTTGGAACGTTCTGCACGGTAACGGTGCCCCCAGTTGTCACAGTGGTCCAGTTAGAGGGGGAGACACCAGCTGCTGAGTATCCGTTCATAGCGTCTTTGAAAATGATGGTTTCCGAAGTGAGCGTTCTCCCGAACGAAGGCACCTCGTCTCTCGTGAGTGTTACGACATTATTGTAAAATTGCGTGATAGTGTAAGTATCATTTCCGGGTCCATTTGCAGCGGGGTAGCCGTAGAACTGATTGTCTGCCCAACCGATAGCCCATGTGAGGAACCAGGTGTAGTCAAAATTTGTTTGAACGGCAGATTCGTTAGGGAGCAATCCAACTTCGGACAAGCCATAACGCTTACTGCCTAGAACAGAAGCCAGCTCACTATTCCCATTTGTGAATTTGGCATCCCCACGGGCTTGCGTATAGATGTCAGCGCCACCGAGATCCACATAAGAGGAGCCAGGGTAATAATTGCTGTTAACGGCATTGTTATCGTCGCGTCCTGGAGCCCACACCCAAATTAGGTTGTTCAAACCATGATAATTGGTGTAGCGGTCGTACATATTCTGCCATAACTTTTTGTAACTGGCTGCTGACTTACCTCCCCACCAAAAGCCAATGTTCATCTCATGATAAGGCCTCCAGAGTACAACAACGCCTTGATCCCGGAGGGATTGTAAATAGCCCGCCATCGTATCGATATGTGCTAACCATTTGTTGTACAAGGTCGTTCCAGGGGTTGTGAGCGAGTCGAAATCCGTCTGGGACATGGAACTGATCACACTGTTCCAACCACCAGCGTCCGCATTAGCATCCAAAGGGTTCGTCTCATGCCAAGAAAGGGTGACTAGCCCTCCTTTTTTCCAATAATCCGTTGCATGATCCACAATGAAAGACCGCCATTTACTGAGATCGTTAGCGTTCGTCACGTTGTATAAAAGATCATAACCAATCATCGCGGGATATTTGCCAGTTAGATTATAGAGGTGATCGGTCTCCAAGTATCCATAATTTTGCCCCCGTACGTATTGCCCAGAGATGATTTGATTGTTCGTTTGGACGGTATCGAAATAATTCAGTACGTTTTGAACAGCTTGCGTCGCGTTGGGATTAACTGGGGTTGCAGCATAAGCTGTAGTACCGCCGATCCATTGTAAGCCGGAACCGAGCAGGGCTACAATGAGTGTCGCAGCAAGTAATTTGGACAAGCATGTTTTCAACATTAATTAATTCCTCCTTGATTGGTGTTTGTGAACGATTTGGATGGATTCGCAGTGCCTTTTCGGAAAGCGTTTACATGTAAATAGTTATTATCTTCCCTCCTTTGATGCGGATGGTATAATTTTAAATGGTTTGAAAGGAGAGAAAGTCTGATTTTTTTGGCAACAAGTTATGGATCTTCGGATGTTAGCATACGAGCATAACTTCTTAACTCAGTGAAAGTCGCGGAAAACAGGCTTGACATTCCCTCAGATCCCTTGTAAGATATTGAAAAATTCATATCGAAATATTAATGAATGGGACAGTAATTCCTAACAGACAGTCACAGCGAGCCGGGTCAGTGTAAGCCGGTACGGATGTTATGAATGAAACGGACCCAGGAAATGGTTTGCCGAAAGTTGAGTAGGTAAATCCGGTCTATCGACCGTTACGAAACAGAGGGGTTAAACCAGAGGTTTAACACTTAGAGTGGTACCGCGGGAATTTTCAGCTCTCGTCTCTTTTATAGAGACGGGGGCTTTTTATATTTTCAAAAAAGGATAGGAGAGAATCGTTATGTTACATTATAAGCTCTATTTTGCAGGGAAAATCGCATCATTACTCACTGGTTTTAAAGAACAAGACATTATGACATGGATGGAATACCCAGCAAATCCGGATCAAGGAGATCTAACATTACCTTGTTTTCGACTAAGCAAAATCCTTAGTAAATCACCACAAGTCATTGCCGAAGAGGTAAAAACAGCGCTAAAAGATGAGCACATTGACGAGTTGGAAGCCGTCTCCGGTTATTTAAACATTTTTCTCAAGAAGTCTACGTTTGCTGAGTCTCTGATTAATCATATTAGCCAAGCTGGAGAACGCTATGGATCTCAGAAGTTAGGTCATGGCAAGACGGTGGTCATTGACTATTCCTCTCCGAATATCGCGAAGCCCTTTCATGTTGGCCATTTGAGATCCACGGTGATTGGCAATGCTTTATACCACATCCATGCTTTTCTTGGATATAACTGTGTGGGGATTAACCATCTGGGTGATTGGGGGACACAATTTGGGAAACTGATTGTTGCCTACCAATTGTGGGGTAGTAAGGAAGCTGTATACGAGAGAGCTATCGATGAACTTCTCGATCTGTATGTGAAATTTCATGAGGAAGCTGAGAAAGATCCTACGTTAGAGGATCAAGCTCGTTCTTGGTTTACGAAAATGGAGCAAGGTGATCAAGAAGCACTAGCCTTATGGCAGTGGTTTGTAGAGATCAGCCTCACCGAATTTCAAAAGATTTATAAGCTGCTAGGCGTTCAATTCGATGCTTATCAAGGTGAAAGTTTCTACAATGATAAGATGGAGCCCGTCATTCAGGAACTGAAGGATAAGCAACTTTTGGAAGAAGATGAAGGTGCTTTATTAGTTAGGTTGGATGACTTTGGCATGGCCCCAGCATTGATGCTTAAGAAGGATGGCAGCTCGCTGTATCATACACGTGACCTAGCGGCAGCTGTTTATAGAGCGGAGAAGTACGAATTTGAGAAGTTGATCTACGTGACGGATTATGCTCAAAATCTTCACTTTCAGCAGTTGTTTAAAGTTGTTGAACTCATGGGCTATGCGTGGTCCACCAAGCTTGAGCATGTGGCATTTGGACGTGTGAGTATTGAAGGGGGAAGTTTGTCGACCCGTAAGGGCAATGTGATTAGACTGGAAAATGTGCTGGAACAAGCCATTCAGAAAATAAGCGATGTCATCGAAGCAAGAAACCCAGGCTTGGCGAAGAAAGATGTAGTTGCTGAGCAGGTGGGGATAGGGGCTGTAATTTTTAACGATTTGAGTGCAAATCGAATTAAAGATATTGATTTCTCGTGGGAGGAAGCTCTTAACTTCGATGGCGAAACGGGACCCTACGTGCAGTACACCTATGCTAGAACCTGCAGTGTGTTGAAGAAAGCGCAATTAGCCGTCGGACATACGATGCAAAAGTCGGAAATAGACGGTGCTTGTTTGCAAAATAAAGAGGCCATGGCCGTTGTGAAAATGCTTTATCTATTTACGGAGAGAGTAGAGCAAGCCATGGTAAAGCTGGAGCCCTCGATCGTATCGCGTTATCTCATCGATCTCGCGCAAGCATTTAATCGCTTTTACCATGCTTGTTATATCCTAGTTGAGGATACACAGTTACGTGAAGCACGTCTAGCTCTAGTCCAATGCGTTCAAATTACACTGCGTAATGGGATGAAGCTAATTGGATTACAGGCACCTCAAGAAATTTAATGGGATTAATTATTGGTGTGTAAATTAAAGAAGTGCAGTGAAATGAATTGGTAAAAATCCTCATTCATGAGAGAATTTCTTAAGGGAATACTACTGGTCAATACAGGGTCAACCCTTAAGGAGCTGGTTTGTCGTGTTAAAGCGAGCTGCTGCGATTGTTACGACATTCTTATTGGCAAGCGGGTGCTTAGGAAGTACGCATGCACCGCAAGATCCAAGTTTGGAAGCAAAACAAGTCGCCCCCCTTGTCCAGATGAGTTCGTCACCGACACAGTCCTATCATTCGACTTCAAAGAAACAAGCAGAATCAGAAACCAAAGTTTCTAAGGTCACGCTTGCTGCAATCGGGGATATCCTTATCCATGATAAAGTTTATATAGATGCGAAGCAGAAGGATGGGACGTACAATTTTAATCGTATTTTTGACGGGGTGAGAAGTTTATTGCAAGCACCAGATATCCTTGTTGCTAATCAAGAAACGATGATTGGTGGCAAGGAGCTGAGGCTATCCACGTACCCTGCATTTAACAGCCCTCATGAAATTGGAGATGCCCTGAAGGTAGCAGGGGTGGATGTTGTTACCATTGCGAATAATCATGCACTAGATCGAGGCGAGAAAGTGATTCAAAGTGCGCTCACCTATTGGGATACACTTGGGATTCCTTACACGGGTGCCTTTAAATCCCAGAATGACCGCGACACAATAAGGACGGTTACACGAAATGAGATCTCGTTCTCCTTCTTAAGTTACACCTACGGAACGAATGGTATATCAACACCGAAGGGAAAACCGTTCTTGGTCAATCGGATCGATGACTCGCAAATTCGTACGGATGTGGAACAGGCCAAGCAAATGAGCGATGTCATTGTGGTTGCCCTCCATTGGGGGAACGAGTATGAACGAATTCCAGATGTTAATCAAACAACGCTTGCTCAAAAGCTAGCCAACATGGGAGTTCATATCATCATTGGGAATCACCCGCATGTGTTACAACCGCCTGCTTGGGTAGAAGGGAAGCAAGGGCATCGTGCGTTTGTTGTGTATTCGCTGGGCAACTTTCTTTCCGCTCAAATCAACTTATATAAGCAAATAGGTGGAATGGCCACCATCGACGTGTTGAAAACCACAAACAGAAATGCCAAGAAAATTGAGCTCATGAATCCCAGCTTTCTTCCAACCTATACGTACAGTCAACAAGGACGCCACTTTCAAATTATTTCAATGGATAGGTTAACCAATGATCAACTTATTCATGCTAAATCGCACTATGAAATGATAAAAAAACATATGCAGACGAATATCCCCGAACTGAACATCCTGTCGTCTTCCTGACATATCAAAAACACCGCACCTGCATAGCTGGGCGGTGTTTTGCTTTACTGTCGATCACGTTGAGGTTGCATCCTGAGTTGTCGCTTTATCCAGATTCAGCTTCAATGCAGCTTTTTTGGCTGTTAATTCTTTCATGATATCTTTTTGTAGACGATCACTTGTCTTCATTTCTTCGTTTAACTTATTCACGCGCGACATTTTACTGCTCAAATCACTGTGCGACTGGCTTAATTTCATATCTCGCCTAACCTGATTAATTTTGGCTTGTGCTTTTTCTATCTTTTTCTTCTCGTTTAGCAGCTTGCTTTCAAGTTCAGCAATTTCTTTCTTTAACTGAGCAACAATTGTCTTCGTAAAGCTAATGGCCATTCCTACACCCCGTATCCATTTCATGTAGCTGAGACATCATTCTACTATAAATGGCTGCTTTAAGCGAGAAATACCCTATTCATTTATCAGTCTATCGTTATTTCCATCCTTTTGCTGTGATGGTTTGTTTCTTGCGATTAAACAGCCTCTTGAATAAGCTTACATTCTTTTTACGTCTGAGAGTGAGCCGAACACCTTCGATAAGCAGCAAAGACCTTAATGAATCGCGGCGATTAAGTGTGTGTAATCTTTTGATAAACTGCTCGTCCATGTCGATCATCCTCCCAAATGTATACACAATAGTTAAGAACCTCAACACCAAACCTAACTCTATTATAATTTCAATAGACGAAAATATTTGTCAAACCATAGATGAGAATTAGGTTTCTTTTGTCGAAATCGTATGTATTTTTATGAAATTGGCGGATATCCTTTTAGTATTAAATCAGGGTTCAAATGAAATGTTTGAATTTTTTAACAAAAAGGTTTACTTTCGCCACCATTCCGCATATAGTTAAATCACGGTGTTTCCTTTGGTAAACTTTTTGTCCCACTGGAAACTTTATTTTTACTTAAAATGTTTCCCTAGGTAAAAAAAATTGTAAACAAGCAATTTATAATAGGAGGTCATAGCGATGTTTCAGAAACCAGATAAAAAGTTATCGAGACGTAATCTTTTGAAGCTAGGAACGACAGGAGCGTTTGCTGTGATAGGAAGTGCATTATTGAATCCTTCCTCGTTATTCGGTAGGCCACCGATCGCACAAGCGCAAGATAAGCATGATATTCACCATGCGATGAAAGAACAATTACATGAGGGTATGAAGCATGGCTATGTCCCAAGCAACGAAGTAACAGAAGGTTTCAAAGCTGCACAGCATGCGCTGACGGCATTTGATTATGGCAAAGTGAGTAAGCTTCCTGACGGTAGAACTCTTAGGGAATATGAAATCGCAGCCTATGAGGCCAATGTAGAAATTGCGAAAGGAATCAAGTTTCCTGGCTGGACGTTCAATGGGACAATACCTGGTCCAACAATCCGTTGTACGGAAGGTGATGTCCTGCGTGTGAAATTTACCAATGGCACCCTGCATCCACATTCCATTCATTTTCATGGCATGCACCCTACGAATATGGATGGACTTGAATCTGTACTTTCTGGGGATTCGTTTACGTATGAATTTGAAGCCAAACCAGCTGGTATGCACGTTTATCACTGCCATGTGGCTCCTTTAGCCAGACATATCCATAAAGGTCTCTATGGTAATTTCATTATTGACCCGAAGAAACCAAGAGCTGCTGCCAAGGAATTCAACATGCTGATGAATGGCTACGATCTGGATCTCGATGGGGAAAATGAAATTTACACCGTGAATGGTTATGCTTTTGCCTATCAGCAGGAACCGATTAAAGTGAAGGTTGGGGAGCTTGTACGTATTTATTTAAGCAATCTCACTGAATTTGATTTAATTAATTCCTTTCATCTTCATGCGAATTTTTTCAATTATTACGCAACGGGGGCAGATCCTGAAGCTCGGCCAGCGTATACCGATACCATTATGCAATGTCAGGGTGAACGTGGGATTCTGGAAATTGTGTTTCCTTCGCCCGGGCGATACATGTTTCATGCGCATCAAAGCGAATTTGCTGAACTAGGTTGGATGGGATTCTTCATTGCTGAATAAGAAAGGAGGCGACGTACGATATGAGTATCAACGAACAAACCACTAAGCCATCATCTTCCTCTAAAATAAAAGCTATTCTATGGGGCCTGTTGCCCTTGATCTTGCTATTAGCCATTATTACAACGATTGCCAAAGTAGGCACCGGTATTGAGAACGAACCGGCTGCTCCGATCGAAGTCTTGAATGTCGAGAAAATCACACTCAATGATGACGGTATTCAAGTGAGAGTACTGAACTCGGGGCCAGAAGAATTAACCATCGCTCAAGTTGTTGTTGATGGCGCATTTTGGAATGCTTCTTTTTCACCTAGTGATACGTTAAAAAGATTTGAACAAGGCATGATCCATATCCCATACCCATGGGTACAAGGTGATCCGCATGAAGTGAAACTCATCACGTCGAATGGTTTGATTTTCATAGGTGAAGTAGCTGCTGCTGCCGCTACGCCAGAAGCAAATGGGAAGCTTTTCTGGCAATACGCGTTAATTGGCTTCTATGTAGGTGTAATCCCCGTAGGGCTTGGTCTATTATGGTATCCATTTCTTCGTAGATTCTCGGTTAGAGGCATGCACGCGATTCTTGCGTTGACCGTTGGTCTGTTGTTCTTCCTAGTCATTGATACCTTTGGCGAAGGCTTTGAGATGGCTGCAGAAGCGCCAGGCGTCTTCCAGGGCTCAGGGTTAGTATGGTTCGGTGCTTTGCTGAGCTGTTTATTCCTGATCGCTGTCGACCAGTCGAATGAGCGTAAATTAAGCAGTGAGTCGTATGCTGGCAAGCGCGTCGCGAACAAAATCGCAACTGGCATAGGGCTTCATAATTTTGGAGAAGGTCTTGCCATTGGTTCAGCTTTTGCAGTGGGGGAGGCCGCGTTAGGGACGTTCCTAATCATTGGTTTCACTCTGCATAACATTACAGAGGGTGTAGGTATTGCAGCTCCGCTGCTGAAAGATCGGCCATCATGGAAAACATTTGTCAAATTAGCCTTAATTGCCGGCGGACCTGCTATAATAGGTACATGGGCGGGTGGCTTCATATTTAACGATACATTAGCTGCGCTCTTCTTCGGTATTGGTGCAGGTGCGATTCTGCAAGTCATTTACGTTATTTCGAAAATGATTCTTAAAGAATCTGAGAAAAAAGGCTTATCTCCGGTATCTTGGTTAAACTTTAGCGGACTTACAGCAGGTATATTAATCATGTATGTAACTGCGTTAATGGTGAAATTTTAAGGTTTCTCAATCATGGAAAGAGTGGTGACTCATATGCTATCAGGTATTGGCATACCAGGTCTTATTGTAATTGTAGGTGTTGCGCTATTATTATTCGGACCAACAAAGCTCCCGCAGCTAGGTCGTGCTTTCGGGACGACAATCAAGGAGTTTAGACAAGGAACGAAGGGATTGTTAGAGGACGAAGAGACGAAAGATAAGCAGAAGGATACACATTGATTTTGCCGAGATATCGGAGCATGTAAGAGAGCTGTCCAGTGGTAGCGTAAGCTGCTTCACTGGGTGGCTTATTTTTATTTGAAGATTCTGTGGGTTGATCTGCTCGATTGGAACATTTAATTGTAAAAGGTACATCTAATTAGCTTTAATTACGCTGGAATATGAAAATAAATGGAAATAATGTATTGCTGAAATATAACTGTAGATTTTCCAGATAATTCATGGGAGGACTTGGAGAAGGGATACAATGACAAATGTGAATGAGCATTGTAATATATATGGCAGTATATAACGTCAAAAATAATCGAAAATTAAAGCAGATTCTTGAAGAAAATCGCCAATTAGAAGAGAAAAATGAATAACGGATGGAGCCAAGCAATGAAATCATTAGAACAATTTTGGAATGAATCGTATCAAAGGCCTGACCTCAAACCTACATTCGATAACTGGCTGGACAAATATTGGCAAGCACACTTATCTACGGTTAGTAACGAAGATCTTATCGTTGATCTTGGTTGTGGTGTCGGTAATAACACAAAGTACCTGGTAGAACGTGGACTGTCGCCAATCGCTTGTGATATCTCCGAAGTGGCAATCCGTACATTAAAGTCATTCCTACCGGATGTTCAAACACTTTGTTTGGATATGACGGAGGGTCTTCCTTTTCCAAAACAATCTGTACAAGTTTTGATCGCTGATCTTAGCATTCATTATTTCGATGAAGCGACTACCCATGAAGTCATCCGAGATCTCCATCAGGTGCTGAAACCAGATGGTATTTTACTAAGCCGGTTGAATTCAACCAATGAAATTGGCAATAAAGGAAAAGTCATGCAAACAACTGAGAGATTTTTAATGGAATCGGAAGGGATCTACCGAAGATTTTTTGATCGAGAGGAGATCGAGCGATTTTTTAATAGCGAAAAGTGGACATACCTTCATACGGACGAATATGAAATGGATCGATATGCCAATAAGAAGATGCTGTGGGAAATTGCGTTGAAACCACATGGACAAGTGGAAAAGTCATGATAAAGCAATAAGTAGTCAATTTCCGCATGTGGAGTTGTAAAGGATTTGGTTCGGGATGGGCGAACCTCTAATATATACATTTGTAACATCGAGTTGAACCATTATATTGAAGCAGAAAAGGGGATTTCAATGAAACAGATTGGCATTGCACTTATTGGTTGCGGGGCGATTTCCGGCGTACATTTGAAAGCCATTTCAGAAATACCGACAGCGAAACTAGTGGCCGTGGTTGACACGAACGCCGAATTAGCTGCTCAAACAGCTGAAACGTACTCCTGCGCGTATTACACGGATTATCTCGAGATGCTGAAAAATCCTGATATTGACGTTGTTCACATATGTACGGCACATTACCAGCACGCGCCAATGGCAGTTGATGCACTTCATGCTGGTAAGCATGTTCTTACGGAGAAGCCGATGGCTGAAACGAAAGAAGCAGCGCTTACGATGTTGCGTGCAGCAGAATCCAATCCGAATGTACAGCTTGGTGTTATTTTCCAAAATAGATATAACCCTGCTTCCCAGATCATGAAGAAAACGGCTCAATCAGGTGAATTAGGGAGATTGCTTTGTCTAAAAGGTATTGTTACATGGAGTAGAGATGCCTCCTATTATCAAACAGAATGGAAAGGTAAATGGGCCACAGAAGGTGGTGGTGTCCTGATTAACCAGTCCATTCATACGTTAGATTTATTGCAATGGATAGGCGGAGAAGTAACTAGTATTAAAGGAACCATGTCGACGGATTCACTTGAGGGGATTATTGAAGTAGAAGATACTGTCCATGCACACCTCACGTATCAAAGTGGAGCCACGGCTATCTTTTATGCAACGAACTCGTATGGGATAAATTCCCCTGTTGAGATTGAGCTTGTCTTTGAAAAAGGGAAACTCGTACTCACGGGTGATACGTTGTATCGCGTGATTGATGGAGTGCAAACAATGCTGACTTCTCCAGAAACGTCGAATCTAGGGGCCAAATCGTACTGGGGAATCAGTCATGGTACTCAAATCGCTGATTTCTATGACCATATCTTATCGGATCGCAGCTACGGTTTGAATGGGCCCGAAGGATTCAAAGCGTTTAATCTCGTTATGGATGTGTATGAATCTGCTAGATCAAGGAAACGAATTAGCTATCTGTAACAAGTATGAAATCAATCTAGGTTTCAGCCCGAAATTCCGTCCCATCGTCACGAAAATAAAAGGCAATCTCATCAGTAATCGTACTCATTCGAATGGATATTCGTGTGAATTCTTCAATAATACCGCGATCGACTTCACAGAAAACACCATGCTCATCGGTTTGCCATACGGATACCGTTGTTTGAGATAGCGCAGCTATAAATAGATCTCCATCGGATGTCAACGTCATCATCATGATTATCGCCATCTCCTTCGGTCGCCGCTCCATGGCGGCTGGCTGAATCGTAAGTCATGTTCCTAATCGTTCCGTTGTTACTTGAGTATATTCGCGGTTATCTACGAAATGCGAATTTAGCGAGATATGTTCTTATTCTACTATGTAATTCTAGTCGTTACCTTTTGGTAACGGCTTTTTGCTGTTCCAACAAGAATTGACCTAATCGTTCTTCACGGTTTATCTCCCAATTCAAATGGTCATAATGGAAAAGGGATGAGACTAAGGAGGGACTCACATCATGCCTGATGATGCAACGATTCCTATTGACCCGAATGTGGAGATAAACCTTGAACGAATCATGATGGATTTAGGTGGAAGCGACGATGTCGTCATTCGAGAAATACAAGATGACGGCACTTTGATAGTAGCGGCCGCAGTTGTATATATCGATGGACTTTCTGATACGTTGGCGATTAATACTTATATTTTTGATGTGTTAAAAATGATGGTAAGGAATGTCACTCAGGACGCACATGGAGATAGCCTAAATACAGAAACTATTGCCAAAGAACTGATGACAGGATTAGGCTGCATTCAAACCGTAGCAGATATGGCAACTCTGTATGAAAATCTACTCTCTGGCGAGGCTATAATTTTCTTTAATCAGCAGCACCACGCCTATCGCGCAGACATTCGTCAATGGAAGGGACGGGATGTTACTGAATCCACTAACCAGACAGCCGTTCGTGGTCCTAGGGAAAGTTTTACCGAGACACTTCGCACCAATACTGCGTTAATCAGACGTAAAATTAAAGACCCCAGACTGTGGTTGGAGACAATATCCATTGGTCGGATGACCAAAACTGACGTAACGATGATGTATATTAACGGGATTGCTAAGCCATCTGTAATCGATCTCGTTCGCTCTAGATTAAGAGCAATTGATATCGATAGCATTTTGGACAGCGGATATATCGAGGAATTAATCGAGGATAATAAATTTTCACTCTTTCCAACTATTTATAATTCTGAGCTGCCTGACTCCACAGCGGCCCAATTATTAGAGGGAAAGGTAGCGATTCTCGTAGATGGTACACCAAATATTTTGTTAGTGCCTACGCAGCTTGTTACTTTTTTTCAATCAGCAGAGGACTATTATCAGCGAGCCTACTATGCCACTCTTCTTCGGATACTTCGATTTAGCACAGTATTTATTTCCTTGCTGTTGCCTTCCATTTATATCGCAATAACGACTTTTCATCGCGATATGCTGCCAGCTTCACTGTTAATTGGCCTGGCGGCGCAACGTGAAGGGGTGCCGTTACCCGCATTTGTGGAGGCGTTAGTCATGGAGTTGACCTTTGAGATATTGCGAGAAGCAGGTCTTCGCATGCCGAGAGCCATTGGACAAGCCGTATCTGTTGTTGGCACGCTTGTCATCGGACAAGCTGCAGTAGAAGCGGGAATTGTCTCGGCAGCTATGGTTATTGTCGTTTCAGTAACAGCGATTTCAACATTTACGTTGCCAGCGTATAGCATGTCTATTCCAGTGCGACTGCTTCGGTTTGTATTTATGGGAGCTGCGGCAAGCTTTGGATTATTTGGGATTGCGATGGGGATGTTTGTGTTATTACTACATTTGTGTGCTCTTCGTTCTTTCGGAGAGCCTTTTATGTCTCCATTTTCACCTTACCGTAAAGCTGATTTAGAGGATACGTTGGTTCGATTACCGCGATGGCTTACGTTTAAACGTCCTGAGACATCGCTCGATGAAGGCAGTGATCGAATACGAAAGTAGTAGCAAGGAGGCGCAGTAGGATGAAATATAAATTAACTGTTATGCTGCTTTGCTTACTACTGCTATCGGGTTGTTGGAGTAGACGTGAATTAAATGAGCTGCTTATTGTCCTTGGAGTTGGAGTGGATTGGAAGGATGGCGAGTATTTGGTTTCGTTTCAAGTCGTTAATCCAAGTGAAATATCTGCACAACGAAGAGGGGGAGATCGTCCGCCTAGCACGCTCTATCAAGGTAGAGGAAAGACGTTATTTGAGGCAGCAAGGTCTTTAACAGCGGAGGCACCACGGAAAGTGTACATGGGACATTTGCAAATGTATGTCATTGGAGAGGAATTGGCGAAGCGAGGGATTAAAGATTTTCTGGATAATTCAGTTCGTGATAATGAATTGCGCATGGATTTTAATATCGTTGTAGCAAGAGGAGATATGGCGGAGAATATTTTGAAACTATTTACGCCCGTCGAGAAATTATCTAGTTATAGTATGCAGCAATCCTTACAGACTTCACAAAGGTCTTGGGCACCGACTGTCGCTATGACATTGGATGAAGCGTTGAATAAGCTGTCGGGCAAAGGTTTCGAACTAGCGTTAACGGGTATCAAATTAATTGGAGACACTTCTATGGGGGAATCGAAAAAAAACGTAGAATTCTTTCAACCTCCCAGCCGATTCCGCTATATGGGTATCGCGGCTTTTAAAGAAGACAAGTTAATTGGCTGGCTGGATGAGCAGGAAAGTAAAGGATATACGGATATAACAAACAATTTGGATAGTACATCTATTGAAATTCCTTGTGCGGAACAGAAATATACGGGAATTGAAATTACATCCTCTGATTCTAAATTGAAAGCAAGCATTGAGAACGGTAAACCAGTGATTGATGTTTCCATACGAGCGGAAGCAAATATTGTGGACAGACAATGCAGAGATATCGATTTGAAGGATCCTCAAACGATCAAGCGACTTGAGCAAGAAACAAGACAAATCATACAATCGAATGTGGAAGCGACCGTTACTCGAGCGAAGAAAATGAAATCGGATTTAATCGGTTTTGGCAGTCAACTCGGTAAGGATCAGCCTGCGTATTGGAAAGAAGTTAAAGAAACGTGGAATGATGAGATGTTTCCTCAAACAATTGTCAACTATAAGATCGAATTGTTTATAAGAAAAACGGGGACAATTGGGAATTCAACCATGCAATAGGCATGGAGAAAGGCTTGGTCTTGAATGGCGTCTGTATTCACTGTTCTTGCGTTAGCCGCGGGTACGTTCTGGCTAGAAGCGCCTAAACTAATACGTCAAAATCATAGACGAGAGTTTGTTATTTTCATCATGTTCCTACTAATAGCTAGCGTGCTGTATATATTGCTCACATTAGAGATCGTGTTACCAAATCCATTCAAAATCGTTGCTTGGATGTTTGGATGGATGGATTAAATGGGCTCGCTGCTGGGACAAGGAGGTACGAATGAGAACATTTGATAATGCTACTATATCCATACGCCAGTTTACGATTTTAATCATTCTTGGCGTTATTGGAGACTCGATTCTCATTATGCCGACCATCCTCGCGGCCTCTTCCAAGCAGGATGCGTGGTTGTCCATGTTGTTAGCCGTATGCCTTGGATTCGTTGTGGCGGGGCTATTCGCTAGTATTGCAAATAAGCTTCGTAGACGAAGACTCTTCAATCTAATCAGACTAAATCTGGGTGTTTGGTTTGGAAGTTTGTTTATTTTATTATTTCTGTTCGAATTCTATATGTGTTCACTTACTTTGTTAAGTGAAATGAGTCAATTTATGACTACACAATTAATGCCAGAAACACCCATCAATGCGATCATCGCTGTATTTATTCTGGTCATTATTATAGCTTACAGGTATGGTGTTGAAGCATTTGCACGGATGGGAGAGCTGCTTTTTCCTGTGTTTATGCTTTTATTCCTAGTTCTCCTTGTTTTATTACTGCCTCAAGTGGAATTCTCAAACTTGAAACCTTTTGTGGCAGAAGGAATGGGTGTCATTTTTCAGGGAGCAATCATGGCTTTTGTAACTGCTTTTACAGAAATGATTGTACTACTTATGCTTGTATCAAATGTTGTCGGTTCTACATCACTAACTAAACCAATCTTAATAGGTTTCGCAATTGGTGGTGCCATTTTATTTATCATTGTGATTCTGTGTGTACTTGTGTTAGGACCCAATTTAATGGAAACGAAGTATTATCCGACTTTCGTACTCGCACAGAAAATAACGATAGGACATTTCTTAGAACGGTTAGAAGCTGTAATGGCTTTTCTATGGTTCATATCGGTGTTTTATAAAACGTTACTTATCTTTTTCTCCTTGACATCAGGACTAGCAGAACTGTTTCAGTTAAAGGAAAGTCATATGCTGACCATACCGGTTGGTATGCTGTTACTCGTGGGAACAGTCGCAGGTACACCTAATATTACGCTATATAATGCGATTCTTGAGTCTTACTATCCTTGGTTTGACATTGCGTTCTGTATCATGCTTCCCGCATTCGTGCTCATCTTGTTTTATATCCATGATCTCCGAGATAAACGAAAGAAGGGACCACAGCGCGACGCTGAGTTGTTGCAGGAAACGTGAGCAAGTCAATCAAACTGAACTAAACCTAATCTCAGGAGGAAGACCCCATGGATCGACTATTCAAATTAAAAGAGCGTGGAACTACCGTTGCAACAGAACTATTGGCAGGAGTGACGACATTCCTAACCATGGTTTATATCGTGATCGTAAATCCTGGGATATTAAGCACGACGGGGATGGATTTCCATGGTGTATTCATGGCAACTGTGCTAGCCAGTATTGTAGCCACACTGATCATGGGGCTCTTTGCCAATTATCCGATTGTGATTGCACCAGGAATGGGATTAAATGCTTACTTCGCTTTTACAGTTGTGGGAGGGAATGGGGTTCCATGGCAAGTAGCGTTAGGAGCAGTTTTTATTGCTGGCATGTTGTTCATAGTGCTGTCGCTCACTTCTTTTCGTTATGTATTGCTCGACGCGATTCCCGCTAGCCTTAAACACGCCATTACCGCAGGAATTGGACTCTTTATCACCTTCATTGGATTACAAAATGCGAAAATCATTGTAAGCTCACCTGCAACCTTACTCACGCTAGGCAATTTGAGAGAGCCCATGACGGCACTTACCTTGATCGGACTTATCATTTCACTTGTATTACTGGCTTATCAGGTACGCGGTTATCTATTCTTTGGTATGCTGATTACTGCCGTTCTTGCTTGGATGTATGGGCTTATAGCATTGCCAGATACCTTCGTCGCAGCTCCAACAGGACTAGTGGCAACAGCTTTTCAACTCGATATAAAGGGTGTCTTTACCAGTGGTCTATATGCGGTCATTTTCACATTCCTATTGATCACTTTATTCGATACAACCGGAACAATGCTGGGGGTGGCTGAGCAGGCGGGGCTTCTCAAAGTGAATAAATTTCCACGTTCGAGAGGTGCTCTTCTGGCGGATGCGGTTGGTACCACAACGGGGGCATTACTGGGGACAAGTCCAACATCAGCTTATATCGAATCTAGTTCTGGTGTCGCAGTTGGTGGAAGAACAGGACTCACTGCTGTCATTGTTTGTCTCCTGCTATCGTTGACCTTATTGTTCTCGCCAATTATTGCAGTTCTTGCGAGTATACCGGCAATAACAGCGCCTACTTTAATCATCGTAGGTTTCCTCATGATGAACGTGTTACGACAAATTGAGTGGCAGGACCTGGAAGAAGCTTTTCCAGCATTTCTGATCGTTGTTCTGATGCCACTGACCTACAGTATAGCCACGGGGATAGGCATTGGATTCATTGTTTATCCGATACTCAAAGTTGTTCGGGGCAAAAGAAAGGATGTTCATCCAATATTTTATCTATTTGCGGTTTTGTTCTTTATTCAAATTGTATGTTTCACCCATTAACTTTTAAATGCGTGCATGACTAAGCAGACGCTGCGGCGTACTGCTTTTTGTTGTTTCTATCAGCTCTCAATCGGGCATAGCATGATCCGCTTTCATACCATGCCTTTCTGGACAAGGAACATAAACTATCTAAACTACTATAGTGAGAGAGTGGTGCAGATGGGGAAAGGACTTCTCGCGGAGGTTGCGGTTAAATATGATTTGTCGATCCAACAAGTGGTACTCATGCGTAATACTTCACGTTCTTATGTCTTAAAAATCATAACACACCAGGGCAGCTTTCTATTGAAAAGAATGCATATGGATGAGCTTCGCTTGCAGTTTATGGTGGAAGTCGAAGATTTTCTTAGATGCCGAGGCATCAACATTCCAACTATTTATCAGACAAATGAGAACAAGAATTACATGTTGTATAAAGGTTATTTCTATGTTCTTCAGGAATGGATTAATGCCGTACCTTATCCACTGATTAATGTAGACAACGTAGTTCAGCTAGCTGTTTTACTGGGCAGGATGCACGCGATATCCAACGAGTTTCAATTTCCCAATAGTTCAATCCGAAATAGGGGAGCAGATTGGGAGCAAGAGTATGAAAAGGCTCTGCACTTTTTGGGAAAATGGAAAGAAATGAATGCATGCGTTGAAGAACCCTGGCGTATAGCCGTGTTAACATATATTGATTTTTACATGCGTACTGGTGAGTTTGTAATAGAAAGCGTTAAACAACAGTCAGGTTATATGACCTGGGGGGAAGTTCACAGTCGCATGGTACTAAGCCATCATGATTTTCATACTCAAAATATTTTACTAGATGAAGCAGGGAAGATTTATCTCATTGATTGGGAATTTGTCCGATATGATTTGCCATCCAGAGACATAAATCGATTACTATTTGCCATGATAAAGAAGTCGAAAACTTGGAATCATCATGTTTTTCTTAAGGTAATGCGTGCTTATCTGAGAATGAACACATTATCTAGGCAAGAAATGAAGCTTCTATATCTTGATTTGGCTTTTCCTCATAATCTGTGCCGCAATCTAATTTTGGGCAAATTCAGTCGGATGACTGTAATTCAAATCAACGAGCTATTGCAGAAAGACATGGAAAAGAGCCGATTTATGATGGAGTCGTATCTTAAACATTAGCAAGCGACAAGAAAGAAAAAAAATGCCTCACAAACCGTATAGGCTGCGAGACATCTGTATGAATTAATAGGCTAATGCGAATAGGCCGTGAATATGTGAAAGATAACGAACGTTGCTTGCTTCTTTCATTAATGTAGCAGGTAAGCCCTTCAACTGTGTGTTTTTACCGCCGATTGTGCCAATGCCATCTTTACGTCCGAGGCTGCCAAGTGTTCCGGAGAATACAGGTACGAATTTATCCATAACGCCGCCTTTAAGTTGAACAGACAAATTGTAACCAACCGTCTCACCCATTTGCCAAGCAAGTTGTGCAGTAGGAGGGTAAGGTCTTTCACTACCTTCTGGGAATACAACCGCACAATCACCTGCCAAGAAAATATCAGCATGAGATGTAGATTGCAGTGTCGATGTTACCGTAGCGCGACCGCGATCTTCAGCGATCCCACAGCTGCCGACAACTTGGTTGCCTTTGACGCCGCCAGTCCAAATAATCGTGCTTGCTTCGATCGTTTGTCCGCTTTTCAACGAAACCGAATTATTCGTAGCTTCTGTGATCGCAACACCTGTCAGGAACGTAACGCCACGCTTCTCAAGACTTGTGACAGCACGTTCAATGAGAACTGATGGGAATACAGGTAGAATGGATAGGCCTGCTTCCACACAGTAGATGGAGATATCAGCCCAATCAATACCTTTAGCACGACATACTTCAGGAAGCTTATCTGCGAATTCACCAACGAGCTCTACACCTGTTAAGCCACCACCGCCGACGACAATTGTTGCATCTGCTTTATTACCAGATACTTTATAAGCGTCCAAGCGAGCTTCAACATGTGCACGGATCCGGTTTGCGTCAGAAGCTGATTTCAGAATCAAACTGTTCGCTTCCAATCCAGGAATGCCGAAGTAGTTCGTTTCACTACCAAGTGCTACAACTAGTGCATCATACTTATATACGCCACCGCTGTTCGTAAGGACTTGTTTCTCATTTGGTTTAATCTCTTGGACTGTATCAACGACGATATTGACATTTTTGTCGCCGAGTAGTTTTTGAAGGGGAAGTGCAACGGCTTGTTCTTTAATTGTGCCGCCTGCTAATCGATGTAACTCGGTAATGATTTGGTGCGTTGAGAATTTATTAATGATCGTAATGTTAGCTTCAGAAGCAGATAAATGTTTACGTGCAGTTAACGCAGTCAAGAGACCACCGTACCCGCCGCCAAGAATTAAAATTTGTTTAGCCATCGTTACCATCCCTTGTCCGGATTAATTTTTTCGTTCCGCGAGTACGTTTAAGAATGCTTGAGCAAATCGAAGTGTTTTCTGCACTTCAGGGTCTTTCAGCATTTTCAGCATACCGAAAAGACCTATGGTTGTACTTACGTCAGCTTGCGACCGCTCACCAGCTTCAATAGCTGCCGATGCTATGTTTTTTGCTTTCTCTTGTACAGGCTTTACGAATTCCCCAATACCTTGGGCAAAATCATTGATGAGTACTTTGTCAGTGGCCACATTTTGTGCGAAATCGTAAGCTTTGGTTAGCATGGTTACCATTTCAGCTAGTTTAGGGAGATTATCCACCAAAAGTGATAACGATTCTTGCACCTCGGGCTTCAGTAATTGGTCAAGTACGTCTAATGATTTGGTTTCAGCAACAATTGGAGCTGGTACTTCTTGAATAGTTGATGTCTGCGACATATGACAAATCCTCCTTTGCGTAAAAAAAACGTATTACATTATTCTACACCTTTTGACAATAAATTTATAAAGGCAGATATTTCAAATTGGTGAACAAATTGACCCTGATCGTTCAATTTTCTGATATATCGCCACTATTCGTGATTATACATCCAATCGTCAGCTCGGTTTCCAATTTAGGATAATAATCTTGACGCCAATTCGGAAGTTGATTGATCGATAGTGTGTTTCTGAAATTTTGTCCGGTGTTTAAAGCATCTGATCCTAAAGTCTTTAGCTGACCAAATAGCTCCTCATACCTTCTTTTCATATCTTTTGCGATTGTTTCCTCAATCTGTTGCTCATTCAAAGCACCATTATTTTCAATAAGATGTAAAGAAAGCTGCATATTCATTTGAAGTACGGGATGCTGATCACGCCAACTGGTACGTATTCGATTATTACATTTTACAATGGCAACGCTTACTTGATCCGATACTTGAACTACGGATCCTTGAAATAATTCCTCATATAAATTTATTAGCAAAGATTGCTCTTTTTTAATCTCTCCTTTCATTTCTCCTTTAGCCATGACCGCAGAACCTTGAAACTCCAACATCGTTGATTTCCCCGATCGCAGGATCGGTATAGTGACATCTCCTGTATCTGAGTGGATAGCGCCGAAGGTTTTCCAAACATAAGCCAAATTAATCTCAGGACTCCAGCCTGCATTTTTATTGAAAAAGTTCATTAGTGCGCTTCCGTCAGTTTGAATAACACGCCCTGTATGAGCTAGAAAAGCCCCGATTTCTTCTGACGTGATTGCGACAAGCGCTTTGGTAGGTACTTGTTGGGTTCTTGTAATGAAGGTTATCGCTTCTTGAATCCCATCTTCCGCAAATGCTCGATCAAATACGATTAATTGTACATGCATAAAATCGATGCCTGCTTCAATATCCGTATCAATATCAGTTAGTGCTTTACTAATCGTGTCGGCTTCCTTGTAATAAACCTTAGAGACTAGTCCTTGCTTTTCCGGTAAAGGTACTTGAATGTGGATCCTGTATTTATTGGTTTTACCGTATGAGACGCCCATTACAATAGGTAGAACCCGATGATTGACGTCCTTGATATCCCAACAACCCGTTAACAATACCGCACATGTGATTAGTAGAGCTCCAACTTGAAGCTTACGCATCATTTTTGAAAACCTTCTTTCTTACCGCTCTTTGAATGAAACTACCTCGTATATAGACGACAATGGGTATGACCAAAAAGACAAATATACGGAACCCAATATCGATGGTGTACATCTTCACGTAAAAACTCCAGTTTGGAATCATCGCTGATCCCACAAAAACAAGTAAGCAAAGAATGGGTCTAATATACGACTCCTTCCACCGTGGCACCATTTTTCGAACTAACACGGCGGAAGACCAGAGTGCAAAGGAGGTAATTAATAAGACGAAAGCAAGCACTGCAACGGCATAGAATAATGAAATTCGGTTAAAAATTGTCCAGGTGAAATTGACCGTGTCAATACTCGTTACCAGTGGGAAATTCAATAGTGTTGCAGCGTTGATTCCATATACAAGGATTGGAATATAAATAATAACCACATAAAGTATAGTTATAGGAATCATTGTAAACAGCATAGGCTTCATCCGAACTTTGATAACTGGAGGTAGCATGCCAAGAAGAAGAAAAGGACAAATCGAGAACAATGGAACAAGAAACTTTCCATGTTGCAAAAAGTCAAAGTTTGTATTTACAAGCGGAAAGATGTTGGTAAAAGTTGAATTAACAAGACAACCTACTAGTGCGAATATAAGGGCAGGTAAATGCAAGAGTGAGATTAATGTACTAGCCCTTAAGATGCCTTGTGGGCCAATGGATGATCCAAGTAAAGTAATGAAACTAAGCAAAATCAAAATTGAAAATAACGGTGAACGAACCACGAAAACGATAATCATTAGTTCGGCAAAACCGCGAATTCCCAAAACCCCGATCATGAGTATATAGATAACAAGTGGAAGAAGCAGGACTATGCTGATCCATCTGCCAAGAGGAAGAAGTATATCAGCATAATCCAAGTCCCCAGATTTGTTCAAACCTTTTAGCAAAATAACCATGAGTATTATTTCAATAAGTGTATACATAGCGGCTGGTTCCCAATGGCCAAATTTCGTTGTATGTAACACAGCTCTAGGAAAGAGCAGAAAGATGATGCTGCAGTGGGCTCCTATGAAAAATAAAGGGACGGTTAATGTTGAAATCAATCGAGAGCTCACGGGAGTCACTCCTTTCCTTGTCCTATGTTTGCCTTATCTTCTTGAAATCGAGAAATTTCATAAAGGGTATACCAAAGTGTTCTATTTTACACACATAAAAGCAAATGGCTATAAAGCCAGCGAACAAACCGAAGACACCAAAAATACCAGAGAGCACAACGATGGCAGTTCTCATTATTCGAATATTCAAGGTGTTTAAGTAATTAGGAAAAGCAAAGGTGGCAGTTACGGAAACCGATAGTACAATAATAACAAGGCTGCTTACCAGCTTTGCATCGACAATGGCCGTTCCAAGAACAATGCCTCCTATGACCGTAATGGATCCCGCAATGTTTTTGGGTAATCGCTGTGTAGATTCAATACTGATCTCGCTAATAATTAATAAGAAAGCCATTTCTAAAAATGTAGGTAGTGGGACGCCAATTCGGCTGCTTGCAACAGAGAGTGCAAGTTCAATTCGCAAAGCTTCCGGATTTACTGAAACTAAGGCTACGTATAGTCCAGGTGTCAGCAAAGCGATAACTATGCTCATTAAACGCAAGCATCGGAGACCAAGCATAATGAGGAATGGAAGTTGTCTATCCCACTCTATTGAAATAAAATCACCGAAGAGCAGAGGAAGCACGTAAGCAACAGGTTCTCCTTCTATCAGCATGACCACTCTTCCTTTCATTATGGAGGAGATCGCTTGCATAGGAATTTCAGTTTTATAGAAGGGAGAAAGTAAGTCATATCGACTGCAGTCTAGTATTTCCATCAGATCTTGACCACTCTGTAAATCCCTGTTTGAGGCATTTTGCAAAAGGGTCTTAACTTGTCGCAACAGGTCCGTATCGACAAGTTCTGAATGATAAATTAAGGAAGCCTCTTTCGTTGCTGCTCCTGTAAATGTAAAACCTTCAGCAACTAAGGATTGCGAATTCATTCCTTTTCTAATGAGTCCGATATTCGTGGTTAACGGTTCCATGAAGGCGATCGCTGGAGCAAATGGCATCGATTCATTCTCTGGTCTTTCAATAGCCCTGGCTAGGGATGTTGGCTTTCCTTGAAAACTGAATGCTTGTTCGCCATTGGCATTAATTAAAATGACTTGTCCTTGTTGAAGCGCATTCATCTCTTCAGGTTTCCACGCCTTTCCAACCAAGTGCCTACAAATGTCTTCATAGGAAACTGTGGGGGAAATTCCAGAATTCCAAATAAACGTAATGGTCTCCTGTACATTTACAACAGAGTCATAACATACTAACCAGATATGTTCTTCTCCAAGTTGCAGCATTTCAATTTTCAGATCGCGATTTAACTTACTATTTTTTAGCATCACATCTAAAAAATTATTCATGGCTAACCTCCCAGAGGTAGTGTTTACTATAAACTGGAAATTATTCAAATGAACTCCTTGATGAAATAAGCAAATAGGGATTCTCAGCTAGCGTGAAAATAGAGTCTAGTAATCCCATAATATGGAAAAATAGGTTATCGTAGGTAAGTGTATTAGGAAGAAAAAAAAGAAGGACTGCTATGCTGCAGTCCTTCACAATCAATATAGGATAGAGAGTGTACCCAATCCGAATGGAGTAAAAAAATGGTAATTGGACATATTGAATATAAATCCAATTCTCACGTCTGATCAAGGTTAGTTTGGTCAGAAGGAAGGTCGTGTACGCCATGTGGATGGAAACCATTCAAGATTTCTTGCAGATCGCAGGAAGGATTGTGACGATTTACCCCCTTATGTTGATTGTGGGACTATTTATGGGTAAACGGTCTCTAGGAGAATTGCCTGTATTTGATTTTCTGGTCATCCTTTCGTTGGGATCCGTCGTCGGCGCTGATATAGCCGAACCGAACATTAGCCATTTCCATATTGGAATAGCTATTGTATTAATCGGTCTGCTGCAACGGATTGTCTCTATATTAGCTATTAAATCAAGGAAATTCGGAAAACTAATCTCGTTCGAACCAACAATCGTGATTCATCAAGGAAACTTGTTGGTCAATAACCTCAAGAATGTACGTTATTCGATCGATAATATTCTTCAGATGTTGCGAGAAAAGGATGTTTTTCATCTCCCGGATGTTGATCTTGCCATACTAGAGGCAAATGGTAAATTGACCGTGTATAAGAGCGGTCCGAAATCTGCGCCGACCCTTGAAGATTTGGGGATAGTCAAGCGGCAAATCGATTTGTCCTATCCATTAATCGTAGAAGGGACCCTGTACGATACAACGCTATCTTATATCAAGAAAGATACATGCTGGTTGGAGTCGCAATTGCAAGCGAAAGGGGTCTGCCAAGACGATATCTTCTATGCTTCCGTTGATGACAATGGCATCATTTACATTTCCGAAAAAACTATTCTAAATCCTCCGCCTATTCGACATTAGTACCACGTTCAGTTAGCTGTTCCTCGTGAAAATGCGTTCAATCAACAATCAGTATTGTATTTCCAAATTGCAAAGTCTTCATCTGTGTTACCGAATCAATTAGCCGAAATGGCGGGACTTTCAGAGAAATATTTTCGGGAACTATTCAAAAAACAAGTAGGTCAGACCCCGCTGGAATACCAGATTAAAGTTCGCATGACGCATGCACGGTTACTCTTATCGGAGCGGGGGCAAAAAGTTCATAAAGTCGCGCTTTCATTAGGCTATCCTGATCCCTATTCGTTTTCCAAGCAATTTAAACAAATCATGGGCTATCCACCAATTGCACTGAAAGGTGCCAGATATGAATCAGAATTACTCCAAGAAACGTAAGTAATCTTCGCTTTCACTGACTTCTGATAGGCGGAACGCGATGGGGGATAGTCCCACCATTTTATGGAATACCTTCCCGAAATAGCTCAAGCTAGTATAGCCGCATAGTGCTGCGACGTTAGTAATGGACAGTCCGTGATCGCGAAGCAGTTCTGCTGCTTTCTCGATACGTCGGTTTCGGACATATTCCATCGGCGTTATGCGGAAGTAGTGGGGGAACATTTTGCATAAATAATATTTATCCAGCTGTGCGATTTCTGCTAACCGTTCCAGGGTAAGGTCATTTGCTAAATGGTCCTGAATGTAAGCGGCGACGCGCTTGTAGGCGGACGGAATTTCTAAACTTGTTGGCGTGTTCCCATCCAATAAACAACGTTGTAGCGAAAGTATCCATTCATAAATGCGGAGCGATAGATCAAATCGATCATTCAATAGGTTCTCAGCTGTATCTGAATACAGTCTCCAAAGTAGCTGAATGGGTGTGGCCTCAGGATGGATTTCAAAAACAGGTCCATATGTTTGAACCAGATCTTGTCGCAACCAATCCTCTTTAAATCCCTCGAAACGTATCCAAATAAACTCCCATTGATCGCACAATGACGCATCGAATGCATACTCATGATCGTTAGGAATAGACACCACAAATGCATGACCTTTGGGGATTGTGTAATGTTCTTTCCCAATACGAAGTTTACCTACGCCTTTTATTGACCATTGGAAGATGACCCCTTGGCCGCCGCGCTTAAGTCCGTTCCATTGGTAGTTCTCGTCAGTTACCGAACTGTGTCCGATAGAGTTGAGCTTAAAAAGATGGCGATTCGTATCTTCCGTGTATCTAAATCCATAAGATTTATGCACAATATTTTACCACCAATCCTCAATATGTTACTATTTTTTCTATTATTTCTAGGATATATAATCTGATTAGTAGATAATATATTACCATAATGGAGGTTGTAAAAGATATGCTGCTTAAGGAATGGTTGGATTGTTATGTTCGTGTTGAAGGGACATATCTACGGGTTGGAAATGCTAAGATTGAAAGGTGTTGGTCTTTTGCGAGCGGTCGTCCAGTTAATGTCTCAATTCTAGATAAACATACAAATCAAGAATGGCTCGCACCTGAAACCGAAACTTCGATGTTTCAACTACCAGGAGTAACTGATGAACAGCCGCCGCATGCCATATTCATTTCGAATTTCGTTGAGAATGACTTTGGCATATCGCAGTCATATCTACAAACGAATGTCGATATACAAGTTGAAGCGATGATATCCTTCCAAAGATTAACCTTGAAGATCTATCCGAATGCGCCATTCATTCGACATGAAATCACTGTGATACAAGATAGTGAAGTCGCAAACAATCATTTCTCACCTGATATGGAACGAACACTCGCCTGGACGAAAGATGATTTCAATGCGAATAGCACACGTTCCGCTACAGCACTTCAACTAGATACGAATAATAAACCACATCATGTTGATCTGGCTGATTATTGTGAACAAATGGTACTTCGAGATCTTCATTGCCGATGGACATCTGTTCAATTCCTTGATCAAACGGATACGAACAATAATCTCGTAAGTCGTGACACGGGGTTGTTATACGTTAATGAGAAACGAAGCTTACAAGGTAATCTGTTATTCCTTACGAAAACACTGCATGAGAGCGGTTTGTTGATTATCAAAGAAGGTCCAACCCCGTTAGGGATATTCGGTAACTCTCAATTGGAATTTCAATTTCGCGGAAAGCGTTTGAGCTTGGAAGGCACTGGGATCAGTGAAGGTGATCTCCAACAAAAAGAAGACATCACCTCATATGGCGTAACCGTTGGTGTTTACGATGGGACTATGCTCGGTGGCTACACTTTGCTTGAAACGTATCATCGGAATCTTCGTGCGCACAATTGGGGTAGAGATAGCTTTATGATGAGTAATACGTGGGGGGATCGCTCGAAAGATGGTGCCATAAGCGAGTCGTTCCTAATTAAAGAATTGCAGGCAGCAGCTGCCCTTGGTTTAAGCATCATGCAAATTGACGACGGGTGGCAGAAGGGTGCAACAGTTAATTCTGTTCATGCAGCAACGAAGGCGAATGGAGGTTTGTGGAGTGATTATTATAGCGGTGATGGAGATTTCTGGGAGGTACATCCAGACAGATTTCCGAACGGACTCGCGCCCATCGTTTCGCTAGCCAAGGAACTGGGTGTTGACTTAGGCTTATGGTACTCACCAGACTCTGTCCATGACAATATGAATTGGGAAAGGGATATTGCTACGTTATTGCATCTCCATCGAAATTACAATATCCGTGCATTTAAATTAGATGGGATTGAGCTGCGATCTAAGCTGGGAGAGACTCGTTTACTGAATATGATGCGATACGTTCAGAAAGCGAGCAACGGACAAGTTGATTTCAATATTGATACAACTGCTCAGAAGAGACTAGGTTACTTTGGGCAAACCCAATATGGTAGTATCTTCCTTGAAAATCGTTACACCGATTGGAAAAATTATTATCCTCACTGGACGCTCCGCAACCTGTGGATGCTAGCTCCATATTTACCCTCAGCAAGGCTGCAAATGGAATTCTTGAATGTGAATCGCAACACGGATAACTATGCGGAAGATCCGTTAGCTCCAAATACTTGCGGGCAAGTCTACGCTTTCGCAGCAACAGCTTTCTCGAATCCATTAGCCTGGATGGAATTAACGAAGCTAACGGATCAGCAAATGAACTCTTTGTCTACAATTATTCAGGCATTGAAGCCATATCATGCTGAGATCTTAGCTGGACAAGTGTTACCAATAGGTGAAGAACCATCAGGTGCTAGCTGGACAGGTATGCAAAGTATTTGCAGCCCAACGCATGGTTATGTCCTAATCTACCGCGAGCTACACGAGTCCGACACCGCAGTTATGAAACTGTGGGGTGTGAGTGGTGAAGTCAACGTCACCGAGTTAATGCGAATGGATGTAAAAGACGAAGTGCTAATTCCTCAAAAGGCGCATCACGTAACGTGGGAATCAACACCTCAAGGAGAATATGTGGTAACGCGACCAGCCCCATTTACTTTCATCATGTATCGGTACGACATTTCATCGAATTCCTGAGACATATAAGATACACAACATAGAAGAGGTTGGCCCATTGTCTTTAATGACAAAGGGTCAACCTCTTTTGTTTACTTACAGAAGTACTTTTTCATATAGAAAGACGTGGAAGCCATCTACAGTAGCTGGACCTTTTTGTTGATAGCCATTTTTCGAGAATAACTTTTGAGCGCCGAGTTGATTGGAAAGTGTATCAAGAATGAGGTGATTGATACCGAGCTCTCTAGCTTTTTTTTCTAATTGCGATAGGATCTGCTGACCATATCCCTTCTTCTGGTGACTAGGATGAACACGAAGCCGCTTAATTTCGGCTTTGCCTTCCTGCAGCAGCTTTAAGCCGCCCATGGCCAATACATTACCGTCTGCTCCAGTGCCTACCAGAAATTCACCTCCATCTTTCAAATACTGTTCAGGTATATGCAAAATATCATGGTAATGCTGATGAGTAGGTTCTACTTGTGCCTCGGAAATGACTAATAAATGAATCCTCCATAAATCATCTGTATCTAACGTGGAGTAGCGCCGCGTTTTGATCATATAGTTTTCCTCCTCTTTCCATAAATTTCAAAATAGGTATATATGTAATATAAACTAACGTAAATCTGATGACAAATAATCTTTTCTTATAAATTATCATATAATTTCAAATATTTTCGGTGAGTACGTTACGATATCTGACATAAAACGGTGGTTTTATGAAATTGCCAATATGAATATTTTATAATTCGTTTGTAAGAAATCAACGAGGTTAAGTGGCGATTGTCATGGGTTATATGGAAAATCTGTAGAAATGAATCTTGTTATTCATATTTTTGTTAGTAAATATGACATGTTAGAAAGTGAGAAGTGAAAATATGGATGTAAAAATAATGGAAGCTAGTAAATGGAAGCGGAAACAATATATAAAAAGCGTACAATTACACTTAAATTATAGTTAAATGTTCGTAATTTACAATAATCATGTACGTTATTACAATCAATTGGCAAATTTTTGTTGAAAAAAACGATGATACAGCGTATATTGATAATAAGAAACAAATGTTAGGTAATTTTACACAATATAAGGTTTGCTCTTTTTAATACACAATAAATATGAAACATCACACTAAATGTTACTTAAATTTGAATAGGAGCGTGACATAGGATGAAGAAAAAAATAGTTTTAGTTGGAAATGGTATGGCTGGAGTTAATTGTATAGAGCAATTGCTAAAACTTGCACCTAACTCCTACGAAATCACGATCTTTGGGAAAGAATCGCATCCAAACTATAACCGTATTCTGCTCTCCTCTGTACTGGCTGGAGATGCGGATATGAAAGATATCGTCATTAATGATTGGTCTTGGTACAGGGACAACAACATTACCTTGCATACGGGTCATACCGTAAACAAGATAGATACGGAACGCAAGCTTGTTAGCACAGATCTTGGAATCACGGTTCCCTACGATGAATTGATTCTGGCAACTGGATCACTGCCGTTCATGCTGCCACTGCCAGGTGCAGACAAAGAAGGCGTGATTGCTTTCCGCGATATTGCGGACTGCGAGACGATGATGGAAACTGCTAAGAATTACAAAAAAGCAATAGTTATCGGCGGCGGCCTACTCGGACTTGAAGCAGCACGTGGATTACTGAACCTGAATATGGAAGTTTCCGTCGTTCATATCAACGAATACTTAATGAATCTTCAACTCGACAGAACCGCATCCACGATGTTGCAACAAGAATTAGAACAACAAGGGATGAAATTCCTGCTAAAGAAAAATAGTGAAACCATTTTAGGCAAGAAACGGGTAACTGGACTTCGATTTACGGATGGTTCAGAGGTAGAAGCTGATCTTATCGTGATGGCCGTTGGGATTAGACCGAATATGGCTCTTGCGAAGAACAGTGGCATTGAGATTAATCGAGGCATTGTCGTCAATGATTTCCTTGAAACGAGTGTCCCGCATATCTACTCCATTGGTGAATGTACGGAACATCGCGGTGTTGCATACGGACTCGTGGCACCACTGTATGAGCAAGGCGCTGTTCTTGCGAAGCGTTTAGCAGGTGTTAATACGGAAGGTTACCAAGGATCGGTCGTTTCTACGAAGCTTAAAGTGTCTGGGGTTGATGTCTTCTCCGCAGGTGAGTATGCAGATAAACCAGGTACGCGTGCTGTTCGGGTACAAGATGATTTTGATGGCATCTATAAGAAAGTCGTCATTCGCGATGGGAAAGTGATCGGAGCCGTCTTGTTCGGTGATATCAGCGATGGCTCGAGACTATTCGCTATGATCCGCAATGGAGAGGATGTAACGGGCAAAGAAAAGACGGTGCTGCTTGGCGATGGTGGAGGGAAGACGCAATCCGGTGTTGATTTAGTTGCTGGCATGAGCGCAGATGAAATCGTATGTGGCTGTAATGGTGTTTCCAAAGGGGACATTGTCCAAGCGATTCAAGAGAAAGGCTGTTCCAGCGTTAATGATATCAAAGCATGTACCAAAGCTTCCGCTTCTTGCGGAGGGTGTAAGCCGCTTGTAGCCGATGTGCTCACTTATGTCCTTGGTGCTGATGGTGTGAAAACCGTTAAGGAAGGTATTTGCGGTTGTACAACGCTTGGGCGTGACGAAGTTGTTGAAGCGATCCGAACCATGCAACTTACAACTACGAAAGAAGTTATGAATGTACTTGAATGGTCTAATACAGAAGGGTGCTCCAAGTGCCGTCCAGCATTGAATTACTATTTGGGTATGGTGTGGCCGGAAGAGCATGAAGACGAAAGAGAGTCTCGTTTCGTGAACGAGCGGAATCATGCGAACATTCAGAAAGATGGCACGTACTCTGTCGTTCCGCGTATGTACGGCGGTGTGACAACACCGAAGGACTTAAAGAAGATTGCAGAGATTGCAGAGAAATATGAAGTTCCCCTTGTGAAAGTGACAGGCGGACAGCGAATCGATTTGCTCGGTGTGAAGAAGGAAGACTTGCCTGGCATGTGGGCGGATCTAGATATGCCTTCAGGGTATGCGTATGGGAAATCACTTCGTACGGTGAAAACTTGTGTGGGCTCCACGTTCTGCCGCTTTGGTACGCAAGATGCGATCGGCATGGGCATTCAACTTGAGAAGAAGTTCGAACGACTGTATACGCCAGCTAAAGTTAAAATGGCTGTCTCGGGTTGCCCGCGTAACTGTGCGGAGGCGACAATCAAAGATTTTGGTGTCGTCGCCATAGACGGCGGCTGGGAACTCCATGTTGGTGGTAACGGAGGAACGAAGCTGCGTGGAACTGATCTTTTGTGCAAAGTGAAGACGGAAGAGGAAGTGCTCGAATGGTCTGGCGCTTACCTGCAATACTATCGGGAAACCGGGAAGTACAATGAGCGCACATCGGAGTGGTTGGAGCGCGTAGGTCTAGAGACAATTAAAACAACTTTGGCGTCAAGCGAAGATCGTGCTGCCTTCAACGACCGCATTAACAAAGCATTATCACTGCTGAAGGATCCATGGAAAGAGATTATTGAAGAAAAGGCACTTCGCCAAACATTTTCACCCATTGAAGAACAATCGGCAGCGTCGATTTTGAAATAGAAGGGATGATGCATATGAAAAGGGTACACATTGGCCATATTTCAGAAATTGCAGTAAAAAGATCACGTGTTGTACGTATTGGTGACTTAGAAATTGCTGTGTTCAAACTTTCAGACGGAGTCATCAAAGCTATTGAAAATCGCTGCCCGCACAAAGCGGGTAAGCTTTCCGAGGGGATTGTTTGTGACCATCATGTATTTTGTCCACTACATGATTGGAAGATCGATTTACACAACGGACTTGTTCAGGCACCGGATGATGGCTGTGTGGCCAAATTCGAGGTTGAGATTGAAGAGGCAAGCGGACAGATGTATTTGCATATTTCAGAAGAAAGTATCTTGGCATCTTAGCAAAGGGGAGTACCGAATCATGCGACATAATGGATCAGCAGTTGCTTTAGGATTATCCACGTTAGCCATGATGGCATCCTTTGTGATCTGGGGCGTTTTTTCACCGATTGCTGGACAAATTCAAGAATTATTTCAGTTAAGTACGATACAAAAAAGTTTGTTGATCGCAACGCCTGTGCTGCTCGGCTCCATCATGCGAATCCCAATGGGGATATATACAGATCGTTTCGGTGGAAAACGTGTATTCGCTATTACCATGCTCTTTCTGACGATTCCACTTCTGCTTACGGGATTTGTGCACTCTTACTGGATGTTGCTCCTTTGTGCACTTTTTATAGGGATGGCGGGGACGACCTTTGCCATTTCCCTTACTTACGTTTCTAGGTGGTTTCCTCCTGAACGACAAGGATTGGTACTCGGTTTAGCTGGCCTAGGTAATTTAGGCGGTGCGGCTGCGAGCTTTTCATTGCCCTTCGTCTTTAACCAATACGGATTCCAATGGGTGTTCTGGAGCCTCGCAATTATGATCGTGCTGGTGACGGCAATCTTTTGGATTGGAACGAAGGATTTACCATCTCCCCCTCAAAAGAAGACATTCAAACAATCGATGGTTGTCCTAAAGGATCAATCAACCTGGTATTTATCGTTTTTTTATTTCCTAACCTTCGGTGGGTTCGTCGCATTTGGTGCCTATTTGCCAACATTCCTCAAGGATCTGTTTCATTTATCTGCCACAGATGCAGGGTTGAAAACGGCAGGATTTGTCGTCATTGCAACGCTCATCCGTCCTCTAGGCGGCTATATGGCTGATCGTATGGGATCACGCAGTGTACTTGTCGTGGTGTTTACAGGTATGATTATAACTTCGATTGCATTATCAGCATCACTGCATCAATTTACTTCTTTTAGTATTTGTTGTCTAGTTGCGGCTACCTTGCTTGGTATTGGGAATGGTGCCGTGTTCAAAATGGTTCCCGAAGTTTCTTCGGGTAATACGGGTGCTGTTACCGGAATTGTTGGTGCAGCAGGTGGATTAGGCGGATTTTTCCCACCAATCGTACTAGGGATTGTGAAAGATGTATCAGGTGCGTATACGTTAGGATTTGTCTTTCTTATGGTATTCGCGTGCGCTTGTCTTTGGATGAATCTTGCAACGAGACGCATGGTGTTGAACAAACAACGTACATTGGCATCGTAGTACAGCTTATCTAGGGATAGGAACACGAGCACTTCAGCATGGGAATGTGGAGGTCATTAGGCTATGGGGAAACAAAAACTTGTTTTAATAGGAAACGGAATGGCTGGCGTTCGCTGTGTGGAAGAAATTCTCGCACTTGCGCCAGATCGATTCGAAATCACAATTTTCGGTAGTGAACCGCATCCCAATTATAATCGGATTATGTTGTCAAAAGTGCTTCAAGGAAGTACAACGGTGAATGATATTACCATTAATGATTGGCAATGGTATCAAGATAAAGGAATTACACTTTACGCTGGGGATCCCGTAATTAGTATAGATACGGCCAAACGAAGAGTCGTGAGTGAAAAAGGACGGACTGTTGATTATGATCAATTGATTCTTGCCACGGGTTCGTTACCATTCATGCTTCCGCTGCCTGGCGCAGATAAACCGGGTGTGACAGCATTCCGTGATATTAAAGATTGCAATAAAATGGTAGAAACATCCAAAAAATATAAGAAGGCTGTTGTTATCGGCGGTGGTCTGCTTGGTCTAGAAGCAGCTCGGGGCTTGCTTAATTTGGGGATGGATGTTCATGTCGTCCACATATACCATCATTTGATGGAGCGCCAGTTGAGTCCGACTTCAGCAGGGATGCTGCGCAGAGAGCTAGAGAAGCAAGGGATGAAATTTCTACTCGAGAAGCAGACCGAGAAAATTCTTGGTAAGAAACGAGTAGAAGGGCTTCTATTTAAAGATGGGAGTAAAGTGGAGGCAGATTTAATCGTTATTGCTGTCGGTGTACGCCCGAATATTAAGCTTGCGGCAGACAGTGGCATAGAGACGAATCGCGCTATTATGGTGAATGATTATATGGAAACGAATGTGCCAGGTGTGTATGCAGTCGGGGAATGTGCGGAGCATCGCAATATGGTCTATGGTCTGGTAGCCCCTCTCTATGAGCAGGGTAAAGTACTGGCTAAGCAAATATGCGGGATGAAAACCGAAGGTTACCAAGGGTCAATTCTGTATTCCCAATTAAAAGTTTCAGGTGTAGAAGTGTTTTCGGCAGGGGAAATTCGTGATTCCGAAATTACAACGTCATTGAAAGTGATAGATGGGGTCAAAAACACGTATAAGAAAATCGCTGTACGTGATAACAAAATCGTTGGAGCCGTTCTCTACGGAGACAGCAGTGAGGGCAATAAATTGCTTGGCTATATTAAGCAACAAGCGGATGTGTCCGTGCTGGAAGAAGCTTCAGCAGTAGGCGGCGGAGCAGATGAAGCCTATGCGGCTTCATTGGCACTAACGGCAACCGTGTGCTCTTGCAACGGTGTAACCAAGGGCGGCATCCTCGATGCGGTACGTGACAACGGATGCGCGACTATCGAGGATGTTCGCGCATGCACGCGAGCATCGAGCACCTGCGGTGGCTGCAAGCCGCTCGTTTCGGCGATGCTGCAGCTGGCGCTGCAGAGCCAGGATGCGCCGGCGGCGGCGAAAGAAACGGTTTGCGGATGCACATCGCACAGTCATGACGAGCTGCGCGACGCTGTGCGCAGCGCTAGATTTGAGACCGCGCATGAAGCTAGGCATGCGCTAGGTTGGAGCAATGCGGACGGATGCGCGATATGCCGTCCTGCTGTGCAGTACTATCTCGGCCAGGCACGTGGTGCTGCTGCCGATAAAGTGGGTACTGAATCCATGGCGCTGGATTCAGCTGCGAGCTTGCTCGCCGATGGCACGTACGGCATCACGCCGCGCATGTATGGCGGCGTCACGAACGCCGAGCAATTAAGGCTACTTGCTGATGTGATCGATAAATATCACATCCCGTTAGTGAAGCTAACCGGAGGGGCACATCTGGATCTCCTCGGTATTGCTGAAGAGCAAGTCAATGCCATCGGTGCTGAGCTAGGCCACCGGACCTCGACAGCTCCATCTTACGGTAGGATCATCACATCGGTTGCAACATGTGCAGGAAAAGATTACGATCGAAGTGGACTTCAAGATTCCATCAACATGGGCATTGGGCTTGAACTTCGATTGGATGGCATGCAAATGCCAACAGGGGTTACTGTTGCGGTTTCTGCAAGTCCTTTGCACCGAGCCGGCACGCTTACTAAGGATTTAGGACTTGTAGGTGTCCCAGGCGGCTGGGAGATCTACGTTGGAGGCAGCGCAGGTACAAAGCTTCGACAAGCTGAGTTGTTCTGCATGGAATCCAACGAGGAAACCGTGTTAGATCTTGCAATCGCATTTTTTCAATGGTACCGTGAAGAAGCGAATTTCGGTGAAACGACGGGACAATGGGTTGAGCGTAAAGGGATTACGCTGCTTCGTGAACGACTATTCAATCTTACGGAACGCATGGAGCTCATTCATAGATGGCAGATAGAGAGCAAGTTGATGGAAAAACAACAGCAACTAAATTCGCAGCGGACAGCTGCATTGGCAAGGTGAGCTTATGAGTCTATTTACACAGCAAGAACAAGTCGTTTCTGATTCTTTACATGTGATGGATACGCAGTGCCCGTTTTGCAGCGTGCAGTGCAAAATGCAAGTCATTGAAGATCGCAGCGCCTCGGATGGACGGTCCGTTTATTCTGTTGTGCCAAAGCCAAATCAAGCGTCTGAAGGACGTCTTTGCATCAAAGGAATGAACGCATATCAGCATGTGCTAACTGGGGAAAGACTGCTCCATCCTATGTTGAAGCGGAATGGTCGTTTCGAGCAAATTTCTTGGGATGATGCTTACGAGCTAATCGTAAATCAATTTAGCAACCTCCGTGAAGCGTATGGCAACCATACGGTGGGGGTATACGGCGGTGGATCACTCACGAATGAATCCGCTTATTTATTAGGGAAATTCGCCCGTGTTGCGCTGCAAACCAAGTACATTGATTATAACGGCAGATTTTGTATGTCAGCCGCGGCTTCTGCTGGTGTTAAAGTGTTCGGGATTGACCGAGGGTTAACGAATCAACTCTCGGACATTGAATTAGCCGAGTGTATCATCCTGGCGGGAACGAACATAGCGGAGTGTCAACCGACGTTGATGCCTTATTTTACAAGAGCGAAAGAAAAAGGTGCCATCATCATAACCATTGATCCGCGTGAAACAGGTACTACGCTTATCTCTGATATTCATTTACGTGTGAAGCCTGGCATGGATGCGACTTTGGCTAATGGGATGCTCAAAGTTCTGCTTGAAGAGGGTTGCTTGGATGAAGAGTTCGTAGCTAATCGGACTACTGGCTTTCTGGAATTGAAGGCTCATCTCGATTCGCTTGATATGGAAGAGATCGTCCACTTAACCGGAGTGCCGTCTCAGTTGATTCGTAAGGCCGCATTGAGTTATGGCAAATCGCAGACGGGCATGGTGTTTACAGCAAGAGGCGTGGAGCAGCAAACGGATGGCCATATGGCAGTTCGAAACTTCCTGAATCTCGTGCTTCTTACTGGTAAAATCGGCAAGCCTGGCTGCGGCTATGGGGCTGTCACAGGCCAAGGGAACGGACAGGGGGGAAGGGAGCATGGTCAAAAAGCAGATCAGCTCCCAGGCTACCGACTGATAGAAAATCCAGAAGATCGCGCCTATGTTGCGAACGTGTGGGGCATCGATCCGAGCGAGCTGCCAGGTAAAGGTGTTTCCGCCTACGAAATGATGGAGAAGGTCCATGAGCAGGAGATCCGTGCGTTATTCGTAATGGGTTCGAATCCTCTCGTATCCAACCCGAACGCTAACTTCGTTGAAGAAGGATTGAAGAAACTCGATTTCCTTGTCGTTGTGGACTTCCTAATCTCAGAAACAGCACAGCTAGCTGATCTAATTTTACCAGTAACGGCCTATTTAGAGAATGCCGGGACTTTGACTAACCTAGAGGGACGCGTGCTTCTGAGGGAAGCTGGCCGTCCTGCACCTGGTGAAGCTAAACATGATTGGCAGGTCCTTAGTGAGCTAGCCGAGAAGCTAGGGAGAGGTCATTACTTTCCATTTGGACAGGTGGAAGATATCTTTAACGAGCTTCGATTAGCAAGTCGCGGTGGGACGGCAGACTACTATGGCATTACCTATGAGCGATTGCGGAAGGAAGAAGGTGTCTATTGGCCTTGTCCGGAAGAATCACATCCAGGTGCCAAACGCTTATTCGAATCTTCCTTTCCGCTCCCAGCGGGTAGAGCGATTCTCACAACCGTGGAGAACCATTTGCCCAAGGAGCAGACCAGTGCGGAATTCCCACTGTATTTGACCACTGGCCGGGTTCTCGTGCATTATCTAACGGGTGTGCAAACGCGTAAAAGTCCATCGTTAGCCGCGCGAGATGTGGAGTCTTTCATGGAGATCCATCCCAGAACGGCGAAAAAACACCACATCGAAGATGCTACACTAGTGAAGTTGGCGTCCAAACGCGGTGAAATTTACGTGCGTAGTCGCTATAGTGATGCTATTCGCGAAGATACTGTGTTCGTGCCTATGCATTGGGGCGATACTCAGAACGTCAATAAATTGACGAATGATGCGCTCGATCCAACCTGCAAAATGCCTGGGTTTAAAGTGTGTGCCGTGCAGGTAAGTCCATTAGTATCGGAATATGTATAATAAAATGAATAAACCGAACTCATCGATCTCTTTCAGCGGTGAGTTCGGTTTATTTATGTTTGAGTAAGATAATAAGCATATTCCATTGGTCTACGATACAAATCCTTTTTCTTAAATCCTTTAAGATCCTCGTATATATTTTTTTGAGGCTTTCCATTAAGTTCAATAATCCATAATTTACTGTGTTTGTCCATGACAAAATCCACACTCAATTCACCTAGGGTTCCCATAAGAGTCTCTGCTTCTTGAGCGGCTTTAACACTTACCTCATTCAGAGACTGTAGGATTTCAGTTGCTTTTTCAGACGTATATAGTTGTTGGAGAATTTCTGCTGTATCATAAACTCGTTCACACATGCTTGTGTTAAAGTAACGTTCGTATGCAACTCTACACGTGATGTTGGAAATCATCCATTGACCAACTTTCCCCTTTTGAACAAGGACCCGGATGTCAAAATATTGACGATTGAGTGGACTCATTTGAATCCCTTGTTGGACAAGGAAATTCTTATTCTGGAAAAGTTCATCTAATTTTTCTTGAATACTTTCATTTTTCCTGCAAATAACGCTTGGTGCTAAACTGTGTAAGGAAATGTGAATATCTTCATTCTCCAGCCGTTCAATTCGATAGACAGATGCGCCTTTTGACCCATAAATCGGCTTTATAAATAGAAGATTATTTATCTCTAGTTGTTCTGTTATATTCACTTCATTGTATTGAAGTGTCTTGGGTACATAAGATGAAAGACTTGATTGTTGTAACTGGTTGTAGAGCTCCCATTTATTGAATTGATTGATCGTATTGAAACACTTATCGGTACCTATTATTTTCTCAAGACGTTGAATGGTGATAGATGTTTTGTTGTAACAACGGTTATAGACGGCTTTTGGAAAAGGGTACAAACGTTGTGTTACTTTGCCATTTTTAAGGCTAAGCCCAATAATTCGTTGCTTTTTCCAACGTATATCTGCTGGAGTGAAAGCGTAAAGTCTTTGGTTTTGATTTTGATAATGTTGGCAAAGTGCCAAAATTCTTCTCCTACTTTTCCTAGTAGTTACCATAATGCCTATAAATGGGCGCTTGTCCATACTTATCACTCCCTAGCCATCGAACCATCTTTAGTAATTAATGCTAGCAAGGTCGTTTTGGTATGGGTCAAAGACTTAAATGATCTGAATTTCGCTAAATATTTGGCTTTATTTACCACATTGATTCATGTGGTAGGCATTTACTGTGTCTATCTATTTGGGCATTTAATATGATGAAATACGTTTGAAAATAGGGAGATGAGATTAGTATGGGGAAATGTAATTGCCCCCCAGGGCCTCCAGGGCCAGAAGGACCACGGGGGCCCCAAGGACCTACGGGGACATCCGGGGCTGAAGGAGCTGTGGGAGCAACAGGACCTAGTGGAGCAGCGGGAGCAAAGGGAGAAAAGGGAGCTACTGGAGCTACGGGGCCAGAAGGGCCACGAGGTCACAAAGGGCAAGAAGGTCCAGAAGGGCCGCGAGGTCACAAAGGACCGGAAGGACCTGCTGGACCACGAGGTCACCAAGGTGCAGAAGGACCAAGAGGTCATCAAGGACCAGAAGGACCAGAAGGACCAGAAGGACCAGAGGGGCCAGAAGGAACGCCGGGAGCAAGGGGAGCGACAGGAACTACAGGAGCAACGGGAACAGTAGGAGCGACAGGGGCTACAGGAGCTACAGGTGTAGGAGCAACGGGAACAGTAGGGGCGACAGGGGCTACAGGAGCTACAGGTGTAGGAGCAACGGGAACAGTAGGAGCGACAGGGGCTACAGGAGCTACAGGTGTAGGAGCAACGGGAACAGTAGGAGCGACAGGGGCTACAGGAGCTACAGGTGTAGGAGCAACGGGAGCAACAGGCCCTGCGGGTGGTCCACCAGGACCAGAAGGACCGGAAGGACCAACGGGAGCAACGGGAACAGCGGGAGCGACGGGCCTAACCGGAGCAACCGGCACAGCAGGTGCAGCTGGTCCAACCGGCGCAACGGGAGCAACAGGCCCTGCGGGTGGTCCACCGGGACCAGAAGGACCGGAAGGCCCAACGGGAGCAACAGGAACAGCGGGAGCTGCAGGTCCAACAGGAGCAACGGGAACAGCGGGAGCTGCAGGTCCAACGGGAGCAACGGGAACAGCGGGAGCTGCAGGTCCAACGGGAACAGCGGGAACAGCGGGTGCAGCAGGCCCAACGGGAGCAACGGGAACGGCAGGAGCTGCAGGCGCTGCAGGCGCAACGGGAGCAACAGGAACAGCGGGAGCAGCAGGCCCAACGGGAGCAACGGGAACAGCGGGAACAGCGGGAACAGCGGGAGCGGCAGGCCCAACGGGAGCAACGGGAATAGCGGGAGCTGCAGGCGCAACGGGAGCAACAGGCCCAGCGGGTACTGGAGGATTAATTCCATTTTCAACGGGTATCATCCTAAGTGGTGCTACAGTCGTATCGGCTGCACCAATTTTAATGGGTTTTGGTAATCGAACAGTTGAAGTTATTAATGGTTCTGGAGAATCAACGATGCCGCCAGAAGCAGGTGGTTTTGCTTTCCCAATTCCCTTTAATGGAATCGTTCGAAACTTGCAAATAAGCGCAGATCTGTTGGTTGCTTCAGTGGCTTCTATAAATGTGACACCTCTTATTTATGATTTTACAGTTTTCAGAGCACCTTCAGCACCTAATAATGGGAGTAGTCATCTTTCTTCACTTTACTTGACAACTCCGCTGACTAGTTCGCTTACTTTTGGAGGGCCTGGCAATACGGTTATTGCTGGTACTTTCTATACTGCAACTAATATTAATCTAGGAACATTAAATGTTGTAGTTGGAGATCGTATTGGTATTCGTATAAGAACGAATGTAGCGTCTAATCCCTCTGCAGCTGATATTACCCAACTCTCATTTAGCGCCACTCTTTCTTACACTCCTAATTAATAACAAACTTATCGCAAATCATGTTAGATTCTATTAGACTTATGAACTCCCCCAAAAAGCTGCCGTGTGCAGCTTTTTTTAGTTTTATCAAAACGGTTAATGAACACTGTAAAAGAACAAAACATATAGAAATCTTAGGAAGATTGGATAGGTTATAGATACGAGTGAATTGGGGAGTATAATCGTTGGCTTGATGTTGCTTGTAACGTATATAAAAGGAGAAGGAATATGGGAAAACTAGATGGTAAAGTTGCTCTAATTACAGGTGGCAGTAGTGGAATCGGATTGACAACTACAAAACTATTTATTGCAGAAGGTGCGAAGGTTGTGATTACAGGTCGCAATCAAACGACATTAAACGCAGTAGCTGAGGAACTTGGCGCAAACGTTCTTGCAATTCAAGCGGACGCTGTTGATCCGGGAAGTATGGAAAAAGCAGTCGCCAAAACAATCACAACCTTCGGCAGTCTGGACATAGTTTACGCGAATGCCGGAATTGCATCTCCAACACCTTTGGGAGGAACTGAACTTTCGGTTTTCGAAGAAGTACTTCAAGTGAATATAACCGGGGTCTTTTTTACGGTACAAGCTGCTTTGCCTCATTTGAAGGAAGGAGCATCCGTTATCTTGACGGGCTCAACGCGTGCAACTGACGGTGCCCCGGGAAGATCTGCATATGCGGCGAGTAAAGGGGCGATCAGTTCTATGGCGAGGGTTTTCGTTTCCGAACTGTCGCCACGAGGTATCCGTGTAAATACGGTGGTACCAGGTGCAACACGCACATCCATTTGGAAAAAGACGACTCCGGAAGAAACCGCTAAACTGGAAGCCACACAAGCACGAACAATCCCTCTTAATCGTATGGGGGATCCAGAGGAAATTGCCAATGTTGCCTTGTTTCTTGCTTCTGATGACTCTTCATTTGTGCAAGGAGCAGAAATTACGGTAGATGGGGGAGCGCGTTCATCACCATTTGGAGCGCCTATTTACCGTCAAGACTAGTATAGTTAACAATGAGGGGCTTGCTTCCTAGCAGCTCCTTTTTCATATGATCAGGTTAAACAGAATCAACGAATCAACGGCTTTTTGAACACGAGGCTTGACAGTCGACGTGTGACCGAGCAGCGCGCGTCGGGAGGCGCATGGGATGCGGTACGTCTGATAAATAGATGGATTTTATGCAGGTAAATATTGAGTTTTTCGAAGAAACAGATGGAGAACCTGTAGTTAATTTTGACCATTTTATTCGATTTGAACAAAAACGGCAGTTTCAACTACATGTTTTACAGTTAAATCCAAATCCTGAGGTAATTTCTCTTATTTAACTGTATAAATTCATTTCATACAAATTTGCTTTTTCACGCCCTCCTCCAAACCTACCGTCGGAGCCGCGAAGTCCCTTGTCCGCGTCCCGAGCATCCAACGAATCTCCTGCCTAGTTTTTGAACGTTCAAGTATAACAATGTGGTGAAAATAACCAATACATATTTGTCACACTTCGAAGACGCCAATTGTCTTATACATGTCAACCAAAAAAGAGGTACTTAGATTAGACATCCCTAGCCCATAAATAAGGGCTATAAACTAGGAGGAATTCAGATGAAAATTGTAGTTATTGGTGGAAGTGGACTAATTGGATCCAAACTTGTAAATAACCTTCGTGAGCTTGGGTATGAGGTAGTCCCGGCATCACCTTCTTTAGGCGTCAATACGATCACTGGTGAAGGGCTTGCTGATGCACTACATGGTGCAGAGGTAGTCGTTGATGTGACGAATTCCCCTTCGTTTGAAGACGAGGCAGTTATGGCATTTTTCGTGACGTCGAATAAGAACCTTCTTGCTGCTGAAGCCGTAGCGGGTGTGCGTCATCACGTTGCATTATCAGTCGTTGGTACCGAACGTCTTCTCCAAAGTGGATATTTCCGGGCTAAAATGGCGCAAGAAGAGCTAATCAAGGCATCCCCGATCCCTTATACAATTGTCCGCGCAACGCAGTTCTTTGAATTCATTGGCAGCATCGCCTATGTGGCTACGGAAGGGGATACCGTACGGTTACCTTCCGCTCTTACACAGCCGATTGTTTCGGATGATATCGCGGCTGTGTTGGTTGATTTCGCCCTTGGTGCACCAGTGAATGGCATTGTGGACGTAGCAGGTCCAGATCAAATTGCCCTGGACGAACTTGTTCGACAATTCTTGGCTGCCAATCAAGATGCACGTCAGGTGATCACAGATGAGAATGCACTCTACTTCGGTTCAGTAGAAGTGAATGATCAATCTCTCGTTCCTACTGACAGCAGCGCACGAATCACAACGACACACTTTCATGATTGGCTCAATCGCGCTGTCACGCAGAAATAATTAAGGAAAACAGATATGCACGTTGTATCCATCATCATTTTCAAGCCGCCCTGTGAAACTACAGGACGGCTTTTTTATATTTCCCAAGAAGTTAAACCGGAATGGGATAATGTTCTTGTCATTTATGTTACTTTTTTTGGGAGAATAACAGTGATTGTAGCAATCAGGAGGATCTTTCATGAGATGGTTTAAAAGAGGAAAAGTCAAAATAACCGGAAATCTTGATAAAATGAAAACCATTAGCCTGAACGAAAACAATGATAATGAGTTTTCAACCGATATAGAGCACAACGAAAAGATATTAAAAGAGGTTTTTCAGGATTGTTCCGATCTTGTATACCGTAAGGTAGAAATTAACCAAAAAAAGCAATGGCTTATTGTTTATATTGATAACTTGATTGATACGAATATGCTTGAAGAGCATGTCATTAAACCCATGCTAATTAGTGTAACAAGGGATCAGGTTCCGACGGAACCAGGAGATCTAGAAGACGAGTTAATCTCCATAGGAAACACAACGAGCTCTACCAAAGTTTCGGATGCCATTCATAACGTCCTAGAGGGACATGCCGCAATACTAATGGCAGGCACAAGCAATGTCATGATGGTTTGCCTTCCCGCTTCATCCAAGAGAAGTATTGAGGAAGCGTCATCCGAGCCAGTCATTCGCGGTCCAAGGGACGGTTTCATCGAAAAGATTTCTACAAACATTAGTTTGATACGGTCCCGACTCAAAACTCCAAAATTAAAAGTTGAGTATTTAATTCTAGGGGAACATACCCAAACTAAAATTGCGATTACCTACCTAAAAGGTATCGCGTTGGACTCTATAGTTGAAGAAGTTAGAGCACGATTAAAGCCAATTAAATTGGACGGCGTACTCGATTCTGCGTATATCGAAGAGTGTATTGAGGATCAACCGTATTCACCATTTCCCCAAGTTCATAACACGGAACGTCCAGATGTTGTGGCTGCTGAATTGCTTGAAGGTAAAGTAGCTATTCTTGTAGACACGTCGCCATTTGTCCTTATTGTTCCGATGACTTTCTGGACAGGACTTCAGGCAAGTGAAGATTACTATGTTCGATGGCCAGTCGCTACTTTTTTTCGGTGGATCCGATTGCTGTTTATCCATTTTGCTATATTTGCTCCACCTCTGTATGTAGCGATAACGACCTTCCATCAAGAGATGATACCCACAAATCTTGTGCTGAGTATTGCTGCCTCAAGGGAAGCGGTTCCCTTTCCGGCGATGATTGAAGCCTTATTAATGGAAATCATATTCGAAGCCTTGCGAGAAGCAGGAATTCGTCTGCCGAAACAGATCGGACCAACCATAAGTATCGTTGGTGGCTTAGTCATCGGTCAATCTGCCGTTCAAGCTGGGTTAATATCTGCTCCCGTAGTTATTATTGTATCTATCACAGGCATTGCTGCTTTTACGATTCCGCGATACAGCTTTGCTAATGGCATTCGATTACTCCGGTTCCCTATGTTGTTTTTAGCTGGAAGTTTAGGCCTATATGGGATTGTTCTAGGATTTCTCGGCATCATGTTGCACGTGACCTCTTTACGATCATTCGGGGTTCTATATTTCTCGCCAATTGCTCCGTTCAAGGTTGCTGCATTAAAGGATGTTCTGATTCGGATTCCCATTTGGGCGAAACGTTCGTGGGGGAGCAAATGAGATCATTAAAATTTGTCATTCATCTTGTCGTATGCGTCCTTCTTAGCGGGTGTTGGGATCGGACAGAAATTAATGATCTTGCCTTTGTTATGGGAACTGCCTTAGATCTGACAGACGATGGACATATTTTATGTACCCTTCAAATCGCCATACCTTCATCTACGGAAGGAGGAAAGAGTGGTGGGGAGAGCAGCAAATCATACGTTATAGCTGTTGAAGGGGAGAATGGAAATGAGATTCATCAAAAACTCCAAAAGAAAAGCTCACGCCATTTGTTTTACTCTCATCGCAGCGTTGTGTTTCTGAGTGAAAAGTTGGCTAAACACGGCATTGACAATGCGCTGGATATTTTTACTCATGACCCTAGGAATCGCTTGAAAACTTATCTAATGGTTGTAAAAGGGGGAGAAGCGAGGAGTATTTTGCAGTTAAAATCTCCTTTAAAGCCAGTTCCTATTGAAGCAGTAAGGGGAATGGAAGTTTCGGGAGAAGATGTAGCTGTCACCTTGCGCGATTTTTATATTTTATATGGAAGTGAAGGGGCTAATCCCGTTGTAGGGGTTGTTGAGCCCGAACTCCGCTCTAATGACCCGGAAAAGCAAATTTTCAGGGTCGCGGGTACAGCTGTGTTTAAAGATCTCAAACTTTCCGGAATACTTGATGAAAAAGAAACATTAGGCCAGATGTGGGTGACTGGCAAGCTGAGGTTTGGTTACCTCACGGCTAAATTACCGAAAGGAAATGGGCAAGTGGGCATGATACTAAACCATGTTGACCGTAAAATTATTACACAGATTCAACAAGATTCTGTTCAATTTAAGATTCAATTAGATGGTCAAGGAAGTTTACTTGAGAACAATACGGCATTGGATATTAACGAACCGGCTAATTTTCAACTCATCCAAAAAGCCTTGGAAGATGCAGCCAAAAAGCAAGTACAAGAATTTATTTTTAAAATTCAAAAAGAGTTTAAAGTAGATAGCGTGGGTTTTGGTCAAGAAATATATAAGAATTACCCTGATGAGTGGAGCAGGTTGAAAGATCAATGGGATATGCGGTTTCCTGAGGTAGACATATCGATTGAAGTTAACTTGAGAGTACACGGAGCGGGGATGATACATTCAACCTTCGAATTACGAGAATAGGAGATTCAGGATGATTGTACAGATCGCAGTTTATGTTATTGTAATGTTGAGTTGGTCCTTCTATAAAACTCGGTATTATTTCAATAAAAAACAGCCTAAAGAGGCCGTCATCTATAGTTGTTTGATGGGTGTTTGTGCAATTCTGGGCTCTTTGGTCATTGCCCATATTCATGTTCCAAGCTCAACGGTTCTAGCCAGACTTATGTTTGAGCACTTCGGAAAAATCATCTTACAGCAATGACACTTAAGGCACTGACTTCTTCCAGTGCCTCTTTATCGTATCAATCAGAAGAAGCGCAAGTGGTATTAATAAATGGGTAGAAAAAGCGAAACTCGGGTATGTATTTCTAAGATAACTGTTCAAATCGGTGGAATAATTTTCGAATACGAAAACGGATCCAATCACAGATAACAACATGACGGGTACGATAAAGGTCCGATAACTTTTTAATTCAAAAAGATGGGCAATCGTTAGACAAATAATAAAGAAGGTAAGGGATACTTTTACAAAGCAACCCATAACCCAAATCGCTACCGCAACTGCTTCTAAGCGCTCAAAGCTTCCTTTAATACCAATATACTGAATAACGCTCAATACTGGAAAAGCCAATTTTCTCGTTAACGGACCGAAGATCATGATAAGAGGTAAAATTGTGATGCAGAAAAGACCAGAAATAATGGACAATGAGATAAACGAAGCTTTGGCTGCTTTCTTCGGTTGACTCAAGAATGGAAAGAACCAGCCTAAAATCATGAATTGACCCAAGTAAGCAATAGGGAAAATAGACGCTTGGAGAACGGGGAGAACCCCTTTACTTAACATGGGACGGAGTAATTGGGGATCCGATACTGCTAGCATAAGCAGCAAGAGTGGAATCAGTAAAACAAAGATAAGTAAGGATAGATATTCATTACACCTTGCGATAGATTCAATGCCCATATAGACGGCAATTGCGCATAAAATGGCCAACGTTAGACTAACAACGACCGATGGCGTTCTCATGAGAAAAATGCTGTTGATGAACTGTATATGTTGGTTGAGAATAATGAAATCAAAATTAATCCAGTAATATAGCAAATAACAACCTAGTAATTTTCCGAGGAATTTACCTAAAATCTGAGAACTGTATTGGATGATTGTTTGACCTGGAAACCGTTTCGCTAAAACGATCATGATCCATACTTGAAGGGCTCCGATCAAATAAGAAGGAAAAATCGTCATCCACGCATCTTGACGAGATATTTTCTCCATGAGAGAAGGGACAACAAGAATGAGTGTGGGTGCTATAAAGGAAAAAACTAATAAACATAACTGATGTCCCGATATTTTTTCAGTCGACTCCATTCACGTTCTCCTTCTCAGCAGATTCTCTCCAAGTATTCCCTCCATTACATCTTGTATGCAGTTTAAGAAGCCATCTGAGCAGGAGTGTCTGGACTCATCGTACCTTGGTTTCTTTGCCGAATAGAAGAAGCATCCCTGTACCTATTATAATAACGACCGTAAACATGCCAAATATCCAAGTGTGGCCAATGTCCTTTTGTACCATTGCGCCTACTAAAAAGGGGGCAATCACACTACCTATCCTGCCGAAGCTGGCGGCAAAGCCTGTTCCAACTGCTCTGATTTCTGTCGGATAATTTTCAGGTGTGTATGCGTATAGTGCTCCCCAAGCACCTAAATTAAAAAAGGACAATAACGAGCCGGTTAATAGGAGCATGGAAATGCTGTTACTTAACCCAAAACCCAATGACATCCCCCCGGAAAGAACAAGAAAAACGGATAAAGTCGGCTTACGCCCCCATTTCTCCACGAAGTAAGCCGCTGTAAAATAACCAGGTAGTTGTGCTAGTGTCATCAGAAGCACATAACGAAAACTTTGAATCATCGAGAAACCTTTCTCGACCAAAATGGAAGGCAGCCAAAGAAACATCCCGTAATAGGAAAATGCAATAGCGAACCAGACTGCCCAAAGCGCAATAGTCTCCCTTTTATAAGTGGTGAATAACTCACTTAATTTAATCGGCCTTCCACGATGATTACCGAACTGTGGAGACTCCGGGACCGCTCGCCGGACCCAGAAAGCAAACAAAACAGGGATTGCACCAATCATTACAGCTGTTCGCCATCCGAATGGAGGAATCACAAAGTAAGCGAGGATAGCCGCTAGTATCCAGCCTGCAGCCCAGAAACTCTCCAGCAATACAACAATTCGCCCTTTTTTATCGGGTGGCGCGAACTCATTAACAAGTGTAGAAGCGACAGGAAGCTCAGCGCCGAGCCCGAGCCCCATCAAGAAACGAAGGATGAGCATACTCCCTAATCCGCTTGCAAACGCGCTGCCAAAACTGAAAACACCAAAACATACTAAGGTCATTAAAAACACTGGACGACGCCCGATCTTATCCGCGAGGTATCCGCCAAGTGCTGCTCCGATCGTCATGCCAATCAGATTGACCGAACCGAGAAGCCCCGCCTCTTGGGCCGTGAGCGCCCACTCTTTGCGAAGTGCAACAAGGATAAAAGATAACAAACCGACATCCATGGCATCAAATAACCAGCCAAACCCAGCAGCCAAAAAAACGTGACGAAAGACAAGTTTGGGATCTTTATTGTCGCTTATTTTCCTGATAAAAGCATCCTCCTTATGTACGAATCGAGTTAACCAGTATCAATTCGTATATATTTTCCATTTCACGCCTAGAAGATACGGTACCGCATATAAGCTGTTTTTGTTTGAATCGGTTATAATAGGAATGAATTGTAAGCGAGAGCAGGACAAGATTTATGAGGAGCGCGATAAGGATGAAACGAACGACGATATTAATCGCAGATGATGAGGCGGAGATCGCTGATTTGGTTGCGTTACATTTAGAAAAAGAAGGCTATCACCTGATTAAAGTTTCCGATGGAAAAGAAGCGATTCAAGCCATTGAATCTCACGCCATTGACCTGGCGATTCTGGATATTATGATGCCGAAGATGGATGGCTATGAAGTGACGCGTCAAATACGTGAGCGGTATCCCTTACCGATCATATTTCTGAGTGCCAAATCCTCTGATTTGGATAAAATTACGGGGTTAGTTATGGGGGCCGTCGATTATATGACGAAACCGTTCAACCCTATGGAGTTAGTCGCTCGGGTGAATGCTCAGCTGCGGCGGTCTATTCAATTGAGCCAGCCGGCAGCAGCGAGCAGCCCTGTGTTGGACGTGGGAGGCGTGACGATCGATGCGGATCAAAGGTCCGTTCTTCTCTATGGAGAAAAAGTCGAGCTTACACCGAAAGAATTTGATATTCTTTACCTTTTAGCGAGTCACCCAAAGAAAGTGTTCAGTGCCGAACATATTTTTGGACATGTATGGGGGGAAGCCTACTATGAAAGTGGTAACACAGTCATGGTACATATTCGCACACTGCGCAAAAAACTCGGTGAAGATAGCAATAAAAACAAATTAATCAAAACAGTATGGGGCGTGGGATATACATTCAATGGCTAATCTATTACGCAGTTTTCGATCCAAAATGATCGGTTTATTAGGACTCAGCATGCTGTTGTCCGGCACTTTTACCTTCATCCTTTATCGTGTATTGAAGCTGTATTACTCAGGCGTACGACGGGAAGATCCTGTAGCTAAATTACGTCATTTTGTTAACACAATTGGGGACTTAAACTTTTTCTTGATGGTGTTTGTACCGCTATCTATTTTGTGTTTCTTCTTCCTAACAAAGCGCTATGCCACCTATTTTAACGAGATCTCCACGGGAATTCATCGACTTGCTAACGGGGACTTTCATAGCCGCATTCATATTGATGCGAATGACGAATTCAAGGATATCGCTGAAGATATTAATATGGCGAGTGAGAAATTACGACAAGCAGTTGAACGTGGCGATTTTGCAGAAAACAGTAAGGATCAGCTCGTTTTGAACTTAGCTCATGATCTGCGCACGCCGCTCACTTCGGTCATTGGTTATTTGGATTTTATTCTTCAGGACGAGCAGTTATCGAGGGAACAAATGATCCATTATACGACCATTGCTTTTAACAAATCGCGACGCTTAGAGAAGCTCATAGATGAATTGTTTGAAATTACGCGAATGAAATATGGTATGTTGTCCATTGAAAAGAAGCAAATTGATCTAAGCGAGCTGCTCATTCAACTTAATGAGGAATTGTATCCCGTTTTTGAAAAAAGCAAGTTGATAAGCAGGTTGGATGTTACTCCATATTTGGAAATTTCAGCAGATGGAGAGCTGCTTGCACGTGTATTTGAAAATCTATTGACGAATGCCAATCGGTATGGGAAAGATGGTCAATTTGTGGATATTAACGGTCATCGAGATGGGGAAGAAGTGGTTGTTCAAGTCATCAACTATGGCAATTGTATACCCCCAGATGAACTTCCTCATCTCTTTGATATGTTTTATACAGGCGACCAAGCTCGGACTCATCAGGGCGGGAGCACGGGACTCGGCTTATTCATTGCGAAGAATATCGTAGAGCAACACAAAGGGACGATTACAGTCCAAAGTAACGTGATTCGTACGCTTTTTGAGGTCAGATTGCCACTGTCCTGATACAATTTAAGAAAAATTTTATATTTGTCCCACTTCTAATTTAAACAGTTTTCTTTATTCTAAATGCAAGCAAGGTTTAGGAGGGAAACGAGACATGAAGAAGTGGGTTTTTTGGTGTGTTATAGTCGTACTGTTAGCATATGAGGCTATACAGCAACATTCAGCAGATGGTAAAAGGGTTGACCAATCGCAGGTAGAAAATAGCACTTATGCAATGACTTCCTCTGCGAAGGATCTTACAACAATTAAAGTGATGAAAGATCAGATATATCAAGGATATCTCGTATTAATTAATCAAGATTATCCGGTACATCAAATAGGCATGCAGACCGATATTCTTAATCTTTTTCAGCATAAAGAGCTAGTTAAAGGATTTGGCCTATTAGATAACACGATTCGGTTATCACAACGCGTTGTTGAAGCTTTTACTACAATGATCAGCGCTGCTGAAAAAGACGGTGTTCGTCACTTCCTGATTAACAGTGGCTACCGAGATAATAAAGAACAAAGTCAATTGTACAAAGATATGGGATCTAATTATGCCTTACCTGCAGGTCATAGTGAACATAACTTAGGATTAGCTCTTGATATTGGGTCAACACAAGCGGACATGAATCAGGCGCCAGAGGGCGAATGGATGATTCGAAATGCTGCAGAATATGGGTTTATTTTACGATATCCCAAGGACAAGACAGCCATCACGGGCATTCAATACGAACCTTGGCACTTTCGCTACGTTGGTTTACCACACAGTATAATCATGCAGCAGATGAACTTGTCCTTAGAAGAATATTTGGCGTATTTGAAACAACAAAAGAACATTACAACGAAGGTAAAAGGGAAAATCTATGAGATTTCATATTATCCAATCACCCAGAATAGTACGATTCAAGTACCTAGCAGTCGTTCCTTTCATTTATCGGGCAACAACATGGATGGGATCATCGTAACTGTGCTTCCATGAGGAGCAACTAAACTAATTATCAGAGGAGAGTGAATTTACAGTATGAAACCCATGAAAGCATGGAATGAGATGCTGCTGTCGGCGCTATTCGCCTTTTATATGTATGTCCTGTTCAAGGTCATTCTCTTTAAATTCAGTTCCATTGATTTGCCATTTCTATGGCGTCAACTTCAGCGGAATATAGAGAATCCTGAGCATATCCAAAATCGTTTATCATTTGCGAACTTCAAGCCTTTCCTTACGATATCGAATAATATTCATAGCTTATCTCAACATGATCTCGTAAATTTGTTTGGGAATATCGCGGTATTCATGCCGTATGGCATGTTTCTAATTCTGATGTCGCGGCAAAAGAAAATGTCACTGTTTGGTGCGCTCATACGCTCAGTAGGGTTGAGTTTATGTTTGGAAAGTTTACAACTTGTACTTTCCATGGGGAGTTTTGATGTGGATGATCTCATTTTAAATGGGTTGGGTGGTATAATCGGGTATTCTGTTTTTAGGCTGTCGATGAAATGTAAAACTAGTATTTTACGTATGATTGAATCTCAACATATGACGTTATCAAAGGAAGGAAACATAACCTAAGGTGATGATAAACAAGAATAGGCCGTCCAACAAGTAAAGCAATCTACTTGAGGATAGCCTATTTGTATTTACTAGGAGGGCAATGGCTGATCTTATCTGGAATATGGTACTATGATGTGAGAAATCAGTAACCTAGTCGCACTATTTTTCAATTGGACCTGTATCTACAACCTCGAAATCGCTGCCTTTGAGTTTACCCAGATTGTGCAAGTCATCATCGTCCCATTTCGGGTTAGGCGCTCCACTCACATAGAGATCACTGCCATTGTCAGCAACAATCATGCCGTATTTTTTCAGGGCACGCAAAATCACTTGATTCGTTGCTGAATAACTGGACATATCGAAATTGTCACGCAACCTGAGTCGAAGCCCCATAGGTGGAAGATTAGGATCGGTGCTATTGGAGGCAAAATGAGTAGCAGGAGCGATGAAGCCGCGTTGCGTCTTCCGTACTGTAAATCGTAGCGCATGGTTGATTTCACCAGTACTGGCTTCCTCATAACGTACAAGACCTGGGAAGATTGGCAAGCCTGCCGCGTCAGCGGATGTCCAATATTTCGTACGAAGCGCATTGGAGTTCAAATTCCACTTCGCTCCGTTCGAGGCTTGCCATCCGTCAGCCGTGTTATGTGCATTGAACAGTTCATACAGCATAGCATTGTCTTTATCGACAACAATGACATGACGATCGCCTTCGCTGTTTGATCCGCCTTCAATTGGCGCATTCGCTGGAATTGGGTAAGGGCCTGAGTCGCTTTCATCGCCGTAATCTGTAAACGTTACGTTTACTTTCGGTTGATCGCCGTTTACGATGATATAGGGAATCCCAATGGGAGCTCCTTGCCATTCCGTACCGAAATCAGCATGCACGCTGGTATTAAAACCAATAGATTCGATATACTTCTTTGAATTCTGATGAATAGGCAACGCAGAGATGTCTGTATTCCAAGGATTATTCGTTGGAAATACTTGCAGTGCTCCGGTGCCAGAAGATGTCTGCTGGGGCTTGTCCCCAACAAATATAGAGCTTGTCGTATCATCCCAACCCACGGGTTTTCCCAATGATTCCGTTAGAAATCGAAGAGGTACATAGGTTGTATTTTTGTAAATGAAACCTTGAAGATCTGGTGGAGGTTGCTTCATCTCGCCATCGAAATAATACTGCAGCTTTCTGAAATAAACGTCTATACCGATTGGATCGGTCGCAGCGTAGGAAAGCCCTGAGAAAAACAAGGCACCACATACGAAGCCAATTGTTCCTGATTTCCATTTACCCACTTCTTACCACACTCCATTGTCTCTAGTTGGCATTCTTCTCAAATTGTCCTATCATTAGAATGTTCGTAGGTCATAGTGGGATTTGTGTCCAGAGTGACGAAAGGAAGTTCTGTAGTACGTTTATCTATGAGATCAAATTACACAATCACGGAGGTCGCACAATGAGTCAACGCTATCGCATTACGAGAGCTTTTCAACAACAGGAAGGAATGGAACCAACCATTTCATTGGAAGCGTGTAAACAATACTTCTCCACACAACCGGATTTCACTTATACATCCGTATATACAGTGACTGGCGCTACCAGCATGTCGATCGAGGGGGATTTCTTCATGTGGAGTTATGGTGAGATCAGGATTCCTTTTCGACATTATCAGGGGGATATTTATGTCTCAGGAACGAATGAAGCTGTTATCCCGAGGATGTTAGAAGTTGCAAGTGAATTAGGAGCAGACGTGGCCGAAGGGTAATTTCGTGATGTTTTCAAATAGATTCAACATACTCTCCACATACTTTTCCTATATAGTAGTAGTTGAACTAGGCGATGCAGATATAGTATTCTAGATTAGCATTCGAGCAAATTCGTGATTCTCGGGTGTCGAGGAGGGTTCATCTTTGCATACACATACATTCATTCACATATTAAAAACGGAACTTGTTGTCGCGCTTGGCTGCACAGAGCCCGTTGCGATCGCCTTAGCTGCCGCGAAGGCACGAAGCTATATCAAAGGTCCTATTGAGAAAGTAACCGTTCATGCTAGCGCTGGGATCATCAAGAATGCATTGGCCGTTGGGATTCCAGGTACGAATATAACCGGGATTGATTTTGTCGCGGCTTTGGGAGCTATTGCAGGGAATGCGGACAAACAATTAGAAGTACTTGCTGATATTCAGCCTAGTGACGTTGTTATGGCGCAGGGCATGGTAGAACAAGGCTTATCGGTGGTTCATCTATCTGATACAACCAGAAAGTTATATATTGAGGTCATCGTTAACACAGCGCATAGTTATGCAAAGGTTGTCATCACGGATAACCACACGAATATCACATTAGTTGAGGTAGATGGCAAGGTCGTTGAATCAGGAGGCTGTGCCAACGCGAGTTTCAAGAGTTCTAAAGAGGAACGTGAAGAGCTTACTGTCGATGGCATTGTAGCATTCGTAAATACAGTAGATCTATCCGAGCTCCAATTGGTCAAGCAAAGCATTGAATTGAACCGTAAAGCTGGATTAGACGGATTAGCGAATGACTATGGTCTCCAAGTCGGGAAGACGATCAAAGAAAATGTGAAAAAAGGCATTTTGTCCGATGATCTCATCTCTCATGCGATGGCGCTTGCTTCCGCGGGGTCAGATGGTCGGATGGCGGGATCAAGCATGCCTGTAATGGCGAATTCGGGCAGCGGGAATCAAGGTATTGCTGCGACCAATCCGGTTATTGCGGCAGCAGAGAAGCTTGGCTCCTCAGAGGAACAACTGATTCGTGCAGTGGCTTTAAGTCACTTAGTGACGATTCACATAAAGTCCAAATTCGGTCGATTGTCCGCTTTATGCGGTGTCACGGTATCGGGAACGGGTGCAAGCTGTGGTATTACCTACCTGTTAGGCGGAGGGAAGAACGAAATTAAAGCCGCCATTCAAAATATGCTCGGCAATGTCACAGGGATGATGTGCGATGGCGCCAAAGGCGGTTGTGCGATGAAAGTGGCCACTTGTACTAGTGCGGCGGTCCAATCTGCCCTTCTCGCTTCGAAGGGGATGACCATATCCTCGACGAATGGTTTTATCGAAAATGACGCTGAGAAAACGATCGACAACTTCTGTCGGATCGGGAATGAAGCTACTTCAGAGATCGATAAGCTCGTCCTTGAAATGATGTTGAATAAAAACATATAGCTGGTTTACGATCCGCCGAGAGGCGGATTTTTTTATTGTATTTATATGTGTGGAGGAAGCAATACTTCCTCTGGTTCTGTGCAAGTTAGAAGTACAGCAGATGAAAATGCTCCTAATTATGTTTAACTGGAAAATCTACAGCTAATGTTACGATTTGCGGGTGGAAAATGTGATTAGATGGAAAAAATGTAGTTATTTTTTGAGTATTCGCCAGTTCCTCAGAGAAAGTGGGAAAATAGATGCATAATATCCATTTATCTCAATTCTGGGGGAGAGAATTGCGAATTTAACTGTACTATTTCCATTAATTCACTATCGTGTAACTGTAAACCTGACCCCGAACCCGAACCCGAACCCGAACCCGAACCCAAACCCACATCTCGCAATCAAGTAGGAACAACCCTGCAAGCAGTAAAAGATTCTTCTCAAACTCTGGATGCCAAGCGATATCCGTTGCTACGCGGTTTGAGAGATGAGATGACTTCAGCGGATGGGAAAGGAGTAACAAGGATTAATGCACAAAAAAGACGGTACACCCAAGTCAATGAACTTGGAGGTAACGTCTTTTTTAATCAAGAAGAGGATTTGCTGCTAAGCTTTGCGCTGAGTTGATCAATTTGCGCATCAAGCACATGACTTGCTTGCTCTAGAAACGTTGTGATTAAAGTAAGCTCTTCCTCAGAATAAGAGGAAGCCAGTTTCACCATCGCACTGTGAAGGGGGAGGTAGGTATGACTGACTTCTTCCTTATTTTCATATAAAGGCACAATAATCACTTTCCGACGATCATTCGGGTCATTCTGCCTACGAACATAACCATTTTTCTCAAGCCGGTCGATGAGTGCAGTAACACTGCCTGTAGTTAGTCCGGTTAGTTTGGACAGCTCTCCCGCGGTAATCGGACCTCTCTCTCGGAGAATATCGATGGAAATGAAATCGTTATTGTATAACCCTAGCGAGGTAGCGACATTTTGCTGATAGAGCACCGTTCGAGTACCTAGGCCACGCATGCGTAAGGTAAATTGTTCCTGTAGTTCTGTTGGTTCTAATTCTTGATGGCTTGACAAAAGACAGCCCTCCTTTTAAGATGAAATATATCTTGATTATCAAGATACTTTATTGACGAGATACTTGATAGTCATATTATTAATATTGCTTATTATAACGAAATCGTTCTGCTCATGCAAAGAGAAAGGTGGATTTCGAAAAATAGGAGGAATTAGGATGAATGAATGCATCATCATCAAGGGTGCCCGTGAGAATAATTTGAAAAACATAACATTAACGATTCCGAAATATAAGTTAGTCGTGCTAACAGGACCGTCAGGTTCTGGTAAATCGACGCTTGCGATGGATACACTTCAGCGTGAATGCCAGAGACAGTATATGGAATCCATGGGTATGTCATCAGGATCAGTAAGCAAACCGAAGGTCGAATACATTGAAGGACTTTCCCCGTCCATAAGTGTTGGACAGCATGTGACGAACCGAAATCCACGCTCTACTGTAGGAACGGTAACGGATATTTACACGTATGTCCGGTTTATTTTTTCCCGGTTTGGGGAGCGCATATGCCCGTCCTGCAGCGGACTAATAACTCCATCATGGGAGCACCAAGGATTGCGTGTAGAGGATGACGAGGAAATGGTCCATTCGACGATTATTTGCCCTCATTGCGATGTATCCTTGGAAAAGCTGGGCATGTCGCACTACTCTTTCAACAAGCCGGAAGGAGCCTGTGAGATGTGCAGTGGGCTTGGACATGTCGCGACCATTGATGAAGCCGCGGTGTTCAATCCTGAGCTGAGTCTGCGAGAAGGTGGTGTTGCCTCGCTCAGTGGCGTCCATCGTGATATTCAAATCCGTATCCTAGTGGCGGCTGCCAAGCATTATGGATTTGAACTAGATCCCGATCAACCATTGAAGGAATACGGCGAAATCCAACTTGATTTGCTGTACCACGGAGTTGAGAGCGAATCATTCAAACGCCATTTTCCCCACGTCAAGCCAGTCCAAGGTACGAAGTTTGAAGGTGTTATCCCTGGCTTATGGCGACGCTATAAGGAGAAAGAGGGGGAAGGCAGCCAGGAAAAGGAAAATAGCTTTTTCCATGAAAAGATGTGTCCAGATTGCTTTGGAGCGCGTCTGAAGAAGGAAATACTCCTAGTACGGACAGCAGGAGCAACAATCACAGAAGTAGCAGAATGGTCACTTGGTGATGTCTATTCGTGGTTAAGCGAAATACAAAAAGCGATTCCGCCAGAAGGGCAACATATGCTAGAGCCAATCCTTCATGACATGCCTACGAAGCTTAAACGGATCATGGATGTCGGTCTTGGTTATCTTTCTTTGAATCGTCAAACGGTGACATTATCAGGTGGAGAGACACAACGATTACGTTTAGCTTCTCTACTAGGATCAGGTTTGACTGGTGTGCTCTATATCCTAGATGAACCAACTACAGGATTGCACCCGCGGGATACGGTTGGCCTCATTCGCGTACTTCAGCAGTTGCGTGATCTAGGCAATACCGTCCTTGTGATTGAGCACGATGTCGAGATGATGCGTGCTGCCGATCATATCATCGATATCGGACCTGGGGCTGGAGAATTCGGAGGAGCTGTTGTAGGAGAGGGCAGTCTAGAGGATTTAATTTCAAATGAGTTCTCCATAACGGGTGCCTATTTGCGAGAAGAAAGTCTGCCATCTCCGAAACGGCTTCGCAGCGCAGGGAATGGACATTACATCACAATCCGAGAAGCAGGGGTGCGCAATATAAGTATTCCATCGGTTTCATTTCCATTAGGTTGCTTGGTCGCCGTTACTGGCGTTTCTGGTTCAGGGAAATCGACACTCGTTTTTGATATCCTGGCGCAAGCAGGCAATGGACATGTAACTGGATGCGAAGAAATTATTGGCATGGACCATGTTGGTCAAACCATTATCTTTGACCAAATGCCAATGGGGAGAATGCAGCGTTCAAATGTCGCTACCTATACCGATGTGTTTACACATCTGCGTCAGCTCTTTGCTGGATTGCCTGAAGCCAAAGAACGTAAGCTCACATCTAAACATTTTTCATTTAATACATCAGGTGGTCGTTGTGAGACATGTCAAGGTCTAGGTACAATGTCCGTCGATATGAATTTCCTACCCGATCTGGAAGTGAAATGCCCGGATTGCAAGGGGAAACGATTTACGGATGAGGTTCTTCAGGTTCATTTTAAGGGACTATCCATATCTGATCTGTTGAATATGTCCATCCAAGAAAGTCTCGAGATCCTCAAGACGGAAACAAAAATAGCGGCTATCATCGAGATGCTGTGCGAGGTTGGACTCGGTTATCTGAAATGGGGCCAATCCGTCAAAACATTGTCAGGCGGTGAGGGACAGCGTATCCGACTCGCCAAAGAATTAAGTAAGCCGACAAAGCATCACACGCTTTACTTATTAGATGAGCCCACTACTGGGCTCCATCCTTCGGATATCAAGAAGCTACACGCATTGCTGCGGAAGTTAGTAGACTCAGGCAATACCGTTGTGATTGTCGAACACAGCTTGGAACTAATACGAGAATCCGACTGGGTAATCGATATCGGACCAGAGGGAGGCGCGGCTGGAGGCAAGCTTGTCGCCGTTGGAACTCCTGAGCAGGTAGCTGAGGTTTCAGCGTCGCATACGGGGAGATTTTTGAAACTAATATTGTGATAAGAGGAGGAAATGAAGGTAATGGCAAAAGAAAATAAATTAGGTATCATTATTGGTGGCTTGCTGCTTGCGATTCTAATGGCATCCATGGATAACACGATCGTTGCAACGGCGATTGGGACCATCGTTGGTGATCTAGGCGGGTTTGACAAATTCATGTGGGTGACATCCGCTTATTTAGTAGCAGAAATGGCGGGTATGCCGATATTCGGTAAATTATCAGATATGTATGGACGCAAGCGGTTTTTCATTTTCGGTATTATCGTATTCATGATCGGTTCTGCCTTATGCGGGACAGCAGATACGATAGTTCAACTGAGTATATATCGCGCAATTCAAGGGATAGGTGGCGGTGCGCTCATGCCGATCGCTTTCACTATTATGTTTGATGTCGTTCCTGCAGATAAACGTGGCAAAATGGGTGGTTTGTTCGGAGCGGTATTCGGTCTGTCGAGTATTTTTGGTCCGCTACTAGGTGCATATATTACGGATTACATCCATTGGACTTGGGTTTTCTATATTAACTTACCGCTTGGTTTCATTGCCTTCGTTATGATCGCGTTCTTCTATAAGGAATCCGTCCAGCATTCCAAACAAAAAATTGATTATCTCGGTGCATTTGCGCTTGTAGGTTCCATCGTTTGTCTCATGTTCGCACTGGAACTTGGGGGTAAACAATATGCGTGGAACTCCGGTACGATTCTTGGATTATTTGCCGCGTTTGCCGTGCTCATTGTAGGCTTTATCTTTATCGAACGCAGAGCAGAAGAGCCAATTATAACGTTTGGTATGTTCAAAAACCGCCTCTATGCAACGAGCAATATCATGGCTATGTTTGCTGGCGCGGCATTCATTACAGCTTCCATCTACATTCCCATCTTCATTCAAGGCGTGCTTGGCGGATCCGCAACAAATTCGGGACTTGTTCTTCTGCCAATGATGCTCGGTTCAGTCGTGACTGCCGCCGGTGGAGGTTCCATGCTTGCTAAGTTCAAATACCGCTCCATCATGATTCCGACATTAGCCATTCTTGTAGTAGGTATAGCCTTACTCACGACACTAGCGACGGATTCAACCCGATTCCTTGTAACGATCTACATGATTCTGGTTGGTCTAGGTATCGGCGCTTCGTTCTCCGTGCTAAGTAACGCGGCAATTCACGGTTTCTCTGCAAGACAACGCGGTTCAGCAAGTTCAACGCTCAATTTTATGCGTTCACTTGGCATGACGCTAGGGATCACTGTATTTGGTATCATTCAAAGTCATCAGTTTGCCAATCAATTAGCTGGTATGTTTCGTGCAGGTGGTCAAATGCCAGAAGGTGTGGATCTAAGTGACCCGCGTAAAATATTGACACCAGAAACCCGGGAACTAATCCCTGTTCAGGTTCTTGATAAAATTACAGAGGCGTTGTCCTCATCGATCGTTCATACCTTTGCATGGGCCATCATTCCATCCGTTATTGCACTTGTGGCAGCATTCGCTATGAGTAAAGAGAAATTTGATCCTGCTGCAGAATTAGAAGCTTATTCGGCTTCTCATTAAGATTTGATGGGCTGCCTCTGGGTAGTCCTTTTTTCAATATTTCATTGCTTGAACTGGAAACTATTGGTGGACTATATCGTCTAATTGAGTAGTAAATAACGTTTGGAGTGATGAGTATTGATAAGAGCAGCTCTATTTAGGCACAAAGTAACGATCCTGTTGGCACTCATGCTAGTTATGCTTCCATTACGGTCATTCGCGGCAGAGTCGCACTGGGTTGAACCTGAAATGAAGAACTATAAACAGCAGATCGTGCCGTATAAGGACGGCAGCTCGATGGAAGGGCCGATCACGAGGGAAGAGTGGAACTCGTTCTACTTCTACGTTCTCAACCCAGCGCGATATGACGAGCCGATTGATATTGGAAACTGGGCAACGATGATGAAGATGGGGGTACAGCTTCCCAAAGGCAAGGAAGACGATTTGATTGCTGGCTATATCTATGATCTGGCCCCGAAGTATGCGCAACATGTGAACCGGGAGACGGCAGTAGGCGGATTAATTAAATTGCTGTCGTTCAGCATCGTACAGGGAGGCGGGGCAAATAATCAATTGGATACGCGACAAGTTTTCTTAGATTTCAAAGACATCAGAGAAATGCATCAAGGGCTAGTTCAAAGCGCCTATCAGTACGGTTTGTTAGACAGCGCATCGACAACTTATTTCCGCCCGAAAGACAATCTGACGAATGCGGAAGCCATTTCGATTATGCACAAAGTAATGAATAGATACGCGGAAGAGGCATCGAAAATTAAGCCGCCATCTCAACCTGGATTTCCAAGTGTTGTTACTTTATTTGAAAATACACCTATATACAGCTCCAAGGATACATCTACTGGTATGAACGGGATGATCTCACCGCAGGATGTACGAATCGTTGCCGTTCAAGAGGATTGGCTAACCTACGGCCATGTGACGGAGACGAAGTGGTTTCAGGTTGAAACTTGGCTTGGACCGCAATGGATACAGTTGGAACTGCAACAGGTGGGTAACTTTGAACGCGTAGATACGTATCTCCTCCTACAACAGTCAACTTCACTTCAAGATTCGCCTCACCCTGACAGTACGCTTTCGTTCGTACTTTCCCCGCAAAAGGTTCACGTTATCGGGCTTTTCCGTAACAAATTTACGGAGAGTTTTCTAATTGAAACATGGGTGGGGCCTAGGTGGATGACGAATCCAAATGGTGCCCTTCAAGAAAAATAAGACATTTTCCAAAATTTATTGTTTACGTACCTCTCGTTATTTGATAATATTATCGCAATAACAAATGCGTTGAAGAGAAGAGTAAATAAACGAAATCTTTCACAGAGAGCTCCGTCCGCTGAAAAGGAGTAAAGAGAACTTTATTGAACAAAGCCTCAGAGCAGCACATCGGAACCAATTGTGGGGGATGGTGTGACAGGAGCTCCTGTTATAGAGCTAAAGTATACGCAAGGCTCTGTGCCTGTCGTACTTGAAGAGGCTGATATGGCGACATATTGGTGAAACTGGGTGGTACCACGAGGATTTTAATCTCGTCCCTAAGACTGGCAATAGTCTTGGGGGTGGGATTTTTTTGTTATTGCGTAAGAAACTTTGCGCACGTGTTATAATATTAGGCACACAGTAATAAGCGGTTTGAATTTAATATTAAGATGCTTATCATCAGTATCATACGAATGCGAAAGGATTTGAATATAGAATGTCGAGAAAATTAAAAGTAGGTATCGTTGGAGGAACTGGCATGGTTGGCCAGAGATTCGTTGAATTGTTAGATCAACATCCATGGTTTGAAGTAACTGCCATTGCAGCAAGCAGCAGCTCTGCAGGTAAAACATATGAAGAATCTGTTCAAAGCAGATGGAAACTGGCTACACCAATCCCTGAAAATGTGAAACAAATTATCGTGCAAGATGCTTCGAAAGTGGAGGAAGTTGCCACTGGAGTTGATTTCATTTTCTGTGCTGTCGATATGAAAAAAGATGAAATTAAAGGGTTAGAGGAAGCTTACGCGAAAACAGGCACGCCTGTTATTTCGAATAACTCAGCTCACCGCTGGACACCTGATATTCCGATGGTCATCCCAGAAGTTAATCCAGGTCATATTGAGATCATTGCTGCGCAAAGAAAACGTCTTGGAACATCGACTGGATTTATTGCTGTAAAACCGAATTGCTCCATCCAAAGCTATGTGCCTGCTCTGAACGCTTTGTTAGATTTTAAACCAACGAATGTGGTTGCATCTACGTATCAAGCTATTTCAGGCGCAGGTAAAAACTTCACGGATTGGCCAGAGATGTTGGATAACGTGATTCCTTACATCGGTGGGGAAGAAGAGAAAAGTGAGCAAGAGCCGCTGCGTATCTGGGGCAGTATTGTAAATAATGAAATCGTTAAAGCGAGTTCTCCGCTAATTACGACGCAATGTATCCGCGTTCCAGTAACGGACGGACATTTAGCAACGGTGTTCGCTTCTTTCGAGAATAAACCATCCAAAGAAGAAATTCTTGCTCGCTGGTTGAACTACAAAGGTCGTCCGCAAGAGTTGAATCTGCCGAGTGCTCCGAAACAGTTCATTACTTACTTTGAAGAAGAAAATAGACCGCAAACGAAGCTGGATCGCGAGATTGAGCGCGGTATGGGCGTTTCCGTTGGACGACTGCGTGAAGATTCCATGTTCGATTATAAATTCGTTGGATTGTCGCATAACACTTTGCGCGGCGCAGCTGGTGGTGCGGTTCTAATCGCTGAGTTGCTTAAAGCGGAAGGTTATATTCAAGCGAAATAAAATCAAGACAGCAAGCATCTGGGATGCTTGCTGTTTTAATTTAATCATGGCTTGGGAATCGTTCCTGCAGGAATGAGACCGACTGACTGATTAAAGCTTTTAGAATATCAACGTTGATATCTGCAACTTTATTGATATAGACACAAGCTTTTGCAGCCTCATGCTTGCCAAACTGCTTTAATAATTCCTCCCGATCATCTCCTGTTGCAAAATACAAGCTGATCTTGGCTTTTCGCGGTGAGAAACCAGTTAGAGGCGCATCGCCCTCATGACCTGATGCATATTTGTAATGATAAGTGCCAAAACCAATAATGCTTGGACCCCACATTTTCGCTTCATAACCTGTCACTTCTGTAAAAATATCTAATAATTGATAAGCGTCTTCACGCTTTTTAGCACTTTCCACATTTTCGATAAACTCAAGGACACTGCTATCCGTTTCTTTCATTTTGGCTTCGTATGCCATTGAAAACACTCCTTATTGATAATACCGATGTGATGGCGAGTCATGATCATTTTACCAAAGTATGGCTTGAAATAGAAACAATTATCAAGGAGCGACCGTCTAATACATACAACGGAAATTGTGTATTACCAAGCGGAAGAAGGGTGGGGATATGTTCATGTGGACAAAGCGAAATTGGTTGGCGATGGTTCTTTGTACGATTCTTATAGGTGTCCTGATTTCGGGTTGCGGTGATCGACAGATTGAAGAAGATCAAGTCGAAGTAAGCGGGAAAATCACGGCGATCAATGAGAAGGGTAGTTTGCTTGTCGTATCATCCGATAAATTCATTGGTCAAGACAAGAAAATGCCTGATGCTGCTTGGTATAGCGTGTCAGATGATGCAACTATAAATTTTAATGGGAAAAAGCTACAAGTGAATGAGGTTCAGATTGGGTCTACCGTTAAAGTATGGACGGACGGTATGATGCTGACGAGTTACCCTGGTCAAGCTGCGGGGCTTCGTTTTGAAATCATAGAAGTAGATCGTGGTGTCGGTGATGCCAATGGTAAGGTCACAGGATTTGTTACCACTGGTGAAGGCGTAAATGTAGAGCGTATCATCGAAATTGATGGGGTGAAACATAGATTACTTCCATTTGCGCAACTAAGAAAGGGAAGCGGCCCAGCACAATTCTCCGATATAATAGTGGGTAAGCAAGCGAAAATTTGGTTTGCAGGATATGATTTTGGTACTGAGAAATTTGTGACTAAGCTCGTTCTGGACAGCTAGGTGCGGAGGTAAGCGTAAGAGAAATTCGAATAACTGGAAACACTCCAGCTATTTCGACAGCTTAGGCTGAAATTCTGAAATTAAATGGAAAAGGTACATCTAATTCTCTTGATTCAGTTGATTTCAGCGATTTCCATTGATATTAGCTGTACTTTTTACAGTTATTTCAAACTAGGCGTAGAAAAACGTGAAAATAACTACATATTTTCCATCTATTCACTTTATGCTGAGCGCCTAGGCCAGTGCGGTGTCTGGGCTTTGGTGTGGGCTTTGGTGTGGGCTTTGGTTTGGGGTTTGGTTTGGGGATTGAATTGGGGTTTGAGTTTGGGGATTGAATTGGGGTTTGTGCTTGCTCTTGCTCTTGGAACCGGGTGATGCTGGTACGCAGGTGCAGATGTGATAATTGGATGATCTTGCAAAACTCAAAAGGAAGTGTTCGAATGAGCCATTCAAAAGAGATAGATATGGACTTGAAACTCGTGCAACAACTGATCTCCTCACAATTTCCAAAATGGGCAGAACTGCCTCTACGACCTGTGGATTCAGTAGGAACAGACAATGTGATCTTTCGCCTTGGTGAGGATATGGCGGTTCGTTTACCTCACGTTGATTGGGCCATTGGACAAGTGGATAAGGAGCAACGTTGGCTTCCAAAGCTAGCCCCGCTGATCCCGATAGCCATTCCAGTGCCACTAGCAAAAGGAATTCCCACGGAAGACTACCCATGGTTTTGGTCGGTGTATCGTTGGCTGGAAGGCGAGAATGCGACAGTGGGACATCTAAATAGTTATAACCAAGCAGCAACAGCACTAGCGCAATTCATCCATGCCATGCAAACAATCGATCCAGCTGGTGGACCAGTCCCAGGTTCTCACAATTCTGGCAGGGGTGAACCTTTAGCAAAGCGAGATGTGGAAGTTCGACATGCCATCGCAAGCTTGAACACGTTGATTAACACTGATGTGGCTGAGGCTGTATGGGATCTGGCGCTTCAAGCTCGTGTATGGCAGAGTGAGGGTGTTTGGGTACATGGGGATTTACATCCGGGGAATCTTCTTATAGAGCAAGGGGAGCTAAGCGCTGTGATTGATTTCGGTACGTTAGGTGTGGGTGATCCTGCTTGCGACCTCATGGTTGCATGGACTTTTCTTACACCTGAGAGCCGAAAGCATTTCCGCGCCTTGTTAACGGTCGATGAAGCAACTTGGTCGCGAGGACGCGGCTGGGCGCTTTCTTTTGGATTAATTGCTTACACCTACTACATAGACAAGAATCCAGGGCTTGCCGCCATTTCGCTACGCACGATTGACGAGGTGCTCAGCGAGCATGTGAAGCGTTGTGAATCAAATTGATTCAGCACGTTTCCGCTTTCTTTTAAATGTAAGTAAATGATTTGTAGATAGGAGAAATACATCATGCTTAGTGCCATCTTCCAAGGAATTCTTTTATCAGCAGGTCTGATTTTACCATTAGGTGTTCAAAATGTATTCGTTTTTAATCAAGGTGTGACACAACCTCGTTTAGTTAGGGCACTACCAGTCGTTCTTACGGCAGCACTTTGCGATACTGCACTAATTACGTTGGCTATTTTAGGCATATCCGTCGTTATCGTAACTATACCTGCAATTAAGTTCGTGCTTTTCGTACTAGGCATTCTTTTCCTTATCTATATGGGGATTGTGACTTGGAAAAGTAAACCTGCCGCTACCTCATCCGATGAGAAAGCACTATCTCCTAAGAAGCAGATTGCATTTGCCGCATCGGTTTCACTCCTAAATCCACATGCCATTTTGGATACGATCGGAGTTATTGGGACAAGTTCTATCCACTATGTTGGAAAAGAAAAACTGGTATTTGCGATTGCTTGTATTCTTGTGTCATGGATTTGGTTTTTGGCACTTGCCGTCGTGGGGAGACAGGTCGGGAAATTAGATAAGTCGAACACATTTATGACGTATCTCAACAAAGTATCCGCGATAATTATGTGGGTGACTTCCGTTTATTTACTTACACAATTAGTCTAAACAAAATATGGCATGACGGAATAATTTTCACTTGATTTTCATAATCATGTCCGACTATAATAAAGGGAATATTTGGTATGTGTAACTGGCGAAACGTAGATCACTACGGGGGAGCACATATTCCATAACAGCCGTTCGCCTGGGCAAAGTATTTGATCAATCGATCAAATACTTTTTTCATTTCAAGGAGGAGAATGCAATGGAACGAGCTAGAAATGTGGCAGTCCTCATGTATGAGAAAGTAGATCTATTGGATATTGCCGGTCCGTTTGATGTGTTTGGAGTATCAAGTAATTGGGGCAAGGATTTCAAGGTCTACACGGTGGGCGAAGAGCAAAAACCTGTGACAACAGTTAGTGGTCTCACGATCCATCCCAAATACAGCTTTGACAATTGCCCACTGCCAGACATTTTGATTGTACCTGGAGGTCTAGGATCGCGAACTGAAATGAACAACATAATCACTACATCATGGATTAGCCAAACCGCTGCAAGCGCTGAAATTGTTTTATCAGTTTGCACAGGTGCGCTCTTGTTAGCGAAGGCAAACTTACTTGATGGATTACGAGTGACGACGAATCGAAATGCCTTTGATGTATTGCGCGAAATTGTACCACCTAATGCTACGATTGTTGAAGATGTTCGTTATGTGGATAATGGCAAGATCGTGATGTCCGCGGGGGTTACCGCGGGATTCGATGCTGCGCTTTATGTCGTTGCAAGGCTATTTGGCGAAGAAAGAGCTCTCGCAGCGGCTGCGAAAATCGAGTATCATTGGCACAAAGATGAGAAGTCGGCAGCGCAGCAGCAGAACGATTTATTTGTCATTAGGAAAGCTCAAATAAACGATGTAGATGAAATCCAGCAATTGTTTGTTGAAGCAGCCCAATGGATTCAAGTGTCAAAGGGATTCACTCAGTGGAGAGTGGATTCGTTCACCAAAGACTATTTAACATCTTTCATTCATGACCAAGAAGTATTTGTCGCATGTCAGAACGGTGAGATAATTGGTTGTTTTTCCATCCAGTGGCAGTACGAAGAGATTTGGGGAGACTTGTTTCATGATGATGCTGGATACGTTCACCGTTTAGTCGTCGCGCGGAAATACAAGGGAGAGGGTATCGGCAGCAGGATATTATCTTGGTCAGAAGACTATATAAAGAACAAGGGTAAAGGCTGGCTGCGTTTAGACTGTATGGCAGATAATCCAACACTGAACGACTATTATCGGGGCCTTGGTTTCATTCATCAGGGTAGATACGAGAGTCACGCTTGGAGCGCTCATTTATATGAACGAAAGATTGAATAAGTAGTATATCTAATAAAGCTGTCCGAGAAGTAGAATAATCTACTTTGAGGGCAGCTTTTGCTTTCTTCGCGTGTGAAACTCGATCTAGTTCTGATAAATCAGTAAATCGTTCTATGAAATAGTGGATTTTGTTTCTTGAACGGTTGAGTGGAAGTTCTTAGAATGAGAGGGGGCTTCCCGGATTGTTCTCTTTTCAGAGCCCTTTATGTTAGACTAAAAAATATTTGACATCGATCAGCTGAAACGAGGAATTTAAGTGCCGTTACTAAACTGGTTTTCATCTTTGACATTGAAATATCGCCTTTTTCTGGCTTTCATCGTACTTATTCTTCTACCGTTCTCTGTTTTGGATATTTATAATTTTCAAAAAGTGAAGCTCAATTTACAACAAAAAACGAGTGAACAAAGCCTCCTACAAATGAACAAAATGAATGAATCTCTTGAAAGTCTACTCGCCACGACTTTCAAGACGATTACGATGTTCGAGCAAGATTCATCCGTCATTTCAGTGTTAAAGATGCCGGAAGCCGTCGATCAAATCGTGAATCAACGTAAAATTGAAGAACGTTTTCGCTCGGTAACGAATAGTCTGTTCATCTCTAGCCCACCTGTTTTCTACACGATTGCTGATTTACTCGGTAACGTGTATACCTCATTCCCGCCAGCGCAGCGCTTAAATTATGAAGTGATACAGGCAAAACCTTGGTTTAAAAGCGCTTTAACAGCTTCTGCACCGTATCAATGGCAGTTGGAAAGCAATGAAGTACTATTTGATGTTAACAAAAGCTCGCAGCTAGTTGCTATTTCTACGCCGATAAGGGACGCAGATGGCACCATTCGAGCGATTATACACATCGCTGTGGACTATGAAAGCTGGTTTAAATCAGCTACTAACGGAAGTCCAACTTCCGAGCAGTATTATTTGATTGATCAAGAAGGAAACGAAATCGTACATTCCGGCGCAGATAAGTCGACCATGCCTTTGGAAGCACCGATTATCGATCGTTTGCTTACAGACGGTTCTAGTAACGGCTTTTTCATACAAGGAAGTACGTTTATTAACTATACAGTTGTCCCATCCTTCCATGCCTATTTAATCAAAACAGTGCCATCTAACGTGCTCTTTGCTGAGCTTCGTTCGATTCAGAACGCCTATATGGGCACACTTATTTTTTTCACAATCGCTTTCATGATAATCACGTTTCTTATCGCATCCGCGGTCACGCGTCCACTTCGACTCATTCAAGCTAAAATGCTCGATGTCGTTCGTAAAGAGCTGAAAGTACGTCTCCCTGATCAAAAGTATGGTGGGGACATCCAGCCAATCGTACAAGCATTCAACCAAATGATTGTCGATATGAACGGCCTTGTGCAGCGTTTAAAAGTTGAGGAACGGCAGAAGGAAGCCAGTCGATTCCAAATGCTGCTTTCGCAGATGAATCCTCATTTCTTGTTGAATACGTTGAACACAATACGCTGGTTGGCATTGGAAAAAGGGGACAACGCAATTCCTCAAATTTGTGTGTCGCTGGGAAGATTAACAGAGGCAGGACTGAAACTCGATGTAGATCTCATCCATTTGGAACAAGAGTTAGAGCTTGTCCGAGGATATATCTATATCCAACAATTCCGATATGATCAGCAATTTCAAGTTGATTATGTGTATACCGATGACTTGAAATATGCACTCGTTCCGAAACTTAGCCTTCAACCGATCGTGGAAAATGCGATTTATCATGGTATTTCACAAATTCAAGAGAAAGGTCATATCTCGATCCATGTGTATACGAAAGATACTTATCTTATGCTCGAGGTAGTCGATAATGGCGTTGGTCTCATATATAGCGAAGGGGTATCCAAAAAGGACCATAACGGAATCGCTTTACAAAATTTGAGAGAGCGTTTAGCCCTACTTTTTAAGAAGGAAGCGAGTCTTGATTTCGTTCCAGTATCACACGGTTGCATGGTTCGTATCCAGCTTCCGCTCCTCATGTCCACACCTTACCAGAAAGGAAGTGATTCCCATGTGGACCGTTCTACTCGTTGAAGATGAAGTTTTTGTTCGGAGAAAAGTAAAAGAAACGATGCCTTGGAAGGAAATGGGCTTCACTATTATTGGAGAAGCAGGTAATGGCTTAGAAGCGATGGAGAGAATTCGGGAATACCAACCCGACGTTGTCATTACCGATATTGTGATGCCCCTCATGAATGGTGTGGAATTGTTGAAGCAAGCGCGCAGGGAAGGTTTCACGAGCCGTTTCGTCATGCTAACGGTTATGAGTGACTTCGACAACGTTCAGCAAGCGCTGGAGTTCGGAGCGACGAGTTATATGCTCAAGCTCTACATGGATCACGCGACATTAGCAGAGACAATGAGCAAGGTACACAAAGAGCTTCTCGAGCGTAGAAATGCCGAAATACGAGATGCTGAAGTCGTATATCGTAAGCTGTGGAAATTAATGGTTGGGCGAGTTGACTCCACGGATGGATTGGGAAGCGAGCTCCTAGTTCCAGGTGTTCATGGACGTGATTTGAGCATCATCGCGGTACAACACGGGCTTTCAGCATACACATTAGATGATTTCACGGCTCTCAACTTGATAGAAAATGATATGGCATCCGCAGCTGTTTGGCATTCGCTGACCATTGAAGGTGTTAGCTACCTATTCATGTGGCTACCAGCCACTTCACAATTCAGCATATCTACGGAGCGTAACTTACCTTATAGCCTGATATATACAGAATTAAAACCAGCTACGCAACTTATGGATACGTGGCAAAGCGTTCTAGTTGCGTTAAATGAGGAATGGTACAATCCGACTTTTAGTGCGAAACTATGCACTTCTGTGAGTTCTCCTCTGCGCGAAACTGCAGATACCTGGGGGCTTGAGTATGAAATCTGGCATAACTTAGAACAGTTAAGATGGGAGGCCGTTACAGGAGCTGTGAACGAGTTGTGGGGGAAATTCGAAGTTCAGAATGCGCCTCAGCAGCAAGTGAAGCAAGCAGCAAAGAGAATTGTGCATTTATGTGAGAGAATATCTCAACTTACCACTTCAGATGAAGAGGTGATACTTGCGCCCGATCATATAAATTTTAAATCGGCGTTCTTGGCTCGTTTGGAAGCACATTTCAAACACTTGAGCGCTTCGCGCATACCTATTTCTGATCATCCCGAAATCAACAAGATCATTACATATTTGCACGAACATTTTGCCGAAGAAATTACCTTAGACACTTTGGCAAAGTTAGTTTGCATGGATGATAAATATGTTAGCGGTCTATTTAAGAAGAAGTTGGGAGTCAGTATCATTCACTATTTGCATCAGATTCGAATTGAACATGCCCAAAGATTGCTGCGCGAAACGGATCGAACAATAAGTGAAATTGGTGAACGAGTCGGGTTCGCGAATGATAATTATTTTATTAAGATTTTTAAACGTTCCACCGGCGGGACGCCTGCAAGCTTCAGAAACCGAATATAAACCCATTTCGCGTTTTTTCGACAATGTGACTTTTGTTCTATAGATTCATGGATTCTGTTTCTTATTTGGGCTCGGAATGGGTGATAAAGTAGGTACAGTAAGTAATCAATTGCAGGAGGTCAATCCAAATGACAAAGAGAAAGAACACAATGATGCTTGGTGCACTAGCTCTTACTTTAGGTCTTACAGCATGCGGGAATACATCTGGTGACTCAGCCTCCAGCAGCGCCAGTACGACTAGCCCTAGTACTACAGCAGCAGCCACTGGCAAGGTCGTCAAGCTGAAAATGTGGGGTGGCGTTCCGCCAGAATCCGGTCCTCAAGCTGTGGTCGACAATTGGAATGCGAAAAACCCAGACATTCAAGTGGAGTATGAACGCTATGTAAATGACGACGCAGGTAATCTGAAATTAGATACGGCACTACTCACGGGTCAAAGTGTTGATTTATTCGTGAACTATTCAGGCACGGCTTTGAAGAAGCGTGTAGATGCTGGTGTAGCGTTGGATATGAGCAGCTATACTGATTATAACATTGAACAGAAGATGGGCTCGACGTCGAAGGATTGGCAAGTTAATGGTAAATATTACGGTATTCCAACCGTTAAGAGTACGTTCTTCGTGTGGTTTAACAAAGAGATGCTCGAACAAGCGGGACTCAAAGTGCCTACATCCTGGACATGGAAGGATATGCAGGACTATGCCACGAAACTGAAAGCCGATAAGCGCTTTGGGCTTGTCCAGCATTTAGAGTCGTTCCCTGATTCCTTGGATTCCGCATTAACTCACGATGGGTACACGAAAAAAGAGGGCAGCTCAAATCTTGATAATCCATTGATGGGTACTTGGTTAGATACATTGAATACCATGATGAAGGACAAGAGTACGCCTATGCTTGGCGAACAGTTGACAACCAAGATGCCTGTAGAAACGATGTTTCTTAAAGGTGAGAGCGCCATGTTGAATGCAGGTTCCTGGATTTTCCGGAATTCCAATAACCTCAAAGACAATCCAAGAACGTTTAAAATCGCTTTCGCGCCTGTTCCGAGACTAGACAGCAATGAGCAAAATAGTATCGGTCGTGGTGGATTGGGTGATTTTGTTTCGATTAATGCAAAGACGGCGAATAAAGATGCAGCATGGAAATTCCTGAAATGGTATGCAGACGGAGGATTGCTGCCGCTTGCTTCCGGAGGACGGATTCCTGCTTCCAAGGATGCGAATGTTGAGGATGCTTTGAAGCTGCTATTAGGTGAAAATGAGAGTACTTATGATATTCCTTCTTTGAAATATGTACTGTTCGAGAACAAGACGCCTACGTTTACGCGTAACCTGCCTCAACAAGTCATGGACCTACGCAGAGAAGAATACGAGAAGTTTTTCTTAGGCAAGCAAGATACAGCTACAACTTTGGCGGCTATGGTCAAACGTCATAATGAATATATGAAAACAACCAAATAATTAGAAAAGCAGGGGGAGTGGCTTCGGCTGGTTCCCCTGTATGCATACTAAGGGAGGTTATCGGATGTGAAGAAAAACTGGATGGCCAGACAAAGTCTCACCGGCTATTTATTTATTGCACCTAACATGCTTGGCGTTCTTCTCTTTTTTATCGTACCGGCGATATTCTCTTTCGGCCTCATTTTCACAAATTATCAATTCGCCAATCCCAATTATCATTTCGTGGGCATTGATAACTTCAAGCGTCTCATCCATGATGACCTATTCTACGTTTCGCTGCGAAATACGGGATGGTACCTCTTATCAGTACCTATTTCCATTCTGCTGGCATTTCTAGTAGCCCTTGTGTTGAATAAGCATGTGTTTGCCAAAGGACTGCTGAGAGCCATGTATTTCCTTCCTTACATTACAAGTGGTGTAGCTGTTGCTTTCGTATGGATGCTGTTGTTTCAACCTTCTGAAGGTCCAATCAATCAGTTGTTAAGAGCCATAGGCGTGTCCAATCCACCAGGTTGGCTATCTACTACGGAAACGTCTATGATGGCCATTGATATCATCTGGATCTGGTTCATGCTCGGTTATAATATGATTATATATTTAGCAGCGTTACAGGAGATATCTCCTGAACTGCTTGAAGCTGCTAAAGTGGATGGCGCAAGTGGATGGGTCAAAATTAAATCGATTATTTTTCCAATTGTCAGCCCGACGACGTTCCTACTTCTCATTACCGGATTAATAATGACGATCAAATCGTTTGGGTTGATCCAAGCCATTACACAAGGTGGTCCTGGAAACAGTACAACCATTTTATCTCTATTCGTCTACAAGAATGCGTTTGGCTATTATGAAATGGGCTATGCATCTACGATATCTTGGGTTTTATTCTTAATTATCGCGGCAATTACATTCGTCCAATGGTTTGGGCAAAAGAAATGGGTTCACTATTAAGGTGAATAATGGAGTAGGAGGTAACCTCGATGGCTACTGTGCAATCGAACATTAGAGCAGGTGCAAAATCTCAAACCAAGAGGCGGTTTCCGCTCTCAACCCTAATAAAAGCAGGAACGACACTTATCATGTTTATCCTTGGTCTGGCTATGATTATGCCATTCATATGGATGATTAGTACGTCTTTTAAATCGCCAGCTGAAGTGTTTGAATATCCGATCCGCTGGATTCCGTCCCATTTTAATATGGAACATCATATTCGGGTGTGGACAGGCAGTATGGGATTTGCGACATATTATATGAATTCCATCAAAGTAGCTGTTGTTTGTACAATTGGTGCAACTTTACTTTCGTCATTGGCTGCGTATAGCTTCGCCAGAATTACGTTCAAAGGTAGAGATACGTTGTTTCTCATCTATTTGTCGATGATGATGATTCCTCCTCAGGTATTGTTCGTTCCCAAATTCATCATGTTTGAATGGGTGGGTATTTATAATACACTTTGGGCACTTATTCTGCCTGGTATGATCTCTATTTTCGGTGTATTTCTAATGAGGCAGTTCTTCATTCGGATTCCATCCGAAATCTCAGAATCAGCCTTTATGGATGGAGCAGGTCATTATCGCATATTTCTTCAACTAATGCTTCCTTTGGCCAAACCTGCAATGGCTACGTTAGCCATCATCGATTTCTCGTGGCATTGGAATGATTACGAGAACGCGCTCGTGTTTCTGACAGATCGCAAATTATATACCATTCCGTTAGGTTTGCAAAATTTTATTATGGAATTTAATGTGGATTACAACGGAATGATGGCCGCCGCGAGTGCAGCCATTCTGCCGATGATTATCGTTTTTATGCTAGGTCAGAAGTTCATCATTCAAGGCATTTCCAATACAGCTGTGAAAGGATAATCAGATAACAGTCGTGAAAACCGATAAAGCCAGTAGACGCGTGATGCGTTTATCTGGCTTTTTGCCTGCTATAAATTGACATCAATCGCTAGGGGAGATATGATTTTAATGGGTAACACAATGGAATAGGGGTGTGAACGTGTATGCAAAAGCAATTCAAAGTCGCCGCAGGCATCTCCATTGCAGGCTATGTCGTCAGTCTCATTACGACTAGTTTCTTACCGGAAGCCATTAATTTATTAGTACCAGCAGTGTTGACATTCGGAACTATATTAATTCTACGACGTCCTTCCAAAGCTATAAAGGGAACAACGACTCCTGAAGTTATAGATGAACCTGCTCCCAATAGGAAGCCTGCACCGGCTGCCATAAATACTAGCGCAGATGAACTTAAAGATGAAAGTGATCCTTTCTGGGGGCCAATTGCTGAGTACATCCATGTCATTGAAGAAACGATGATCTCGGAGGGGCAGAAGAATACGTTAGATGATGAAATTGTCGAAAAGACACTTAGCTTACTCTCCCGGGTAGGTCGGTTAATTCCTCAATTGAAAGAGCTCAACGATGCAAATATGAATCATAACATACAGCGATTAATTTTTAAGGATCTCAATGGTGCAATTAATCCCTTTCTAAAGCTGGGAGGGGAAGCGAAACGGTTAAATCGTCGTCTTCTTCTTACAGGAATCAAGGATATTAACTCCAAGCTCACTGACTATGTAGAAACCATCGAGCAAAAGGACTTAATTGAATTGCAGACACGCATGGAATTAATTCAACAGCGTTATCGTTCAACAGATTAAGGAGGCATGGAAAATTTGACAACTCAATTGGTGCAATTAAAATCGACCGATTTGCAGAAAGTGGAGCAAGAAGCCAAACAATTACTTGAGAAAGTTTCCTCGACCGATACGATGGAACTAGAAACCCTAATGGATTCGATTGGACGCATGGGATCCAAAACGATGGAACAGGCTGGACAATCCCTAGCGATGCTAGAGCGACCAGTGAATGAATTGATGTCGGGCAAACGCTCAGAGGTCCAGAACAACATACTGAAATTGCGCGGCGAAATCGATTCATTGAGTAAGAGCAAGCAGCTTGGTTTTTTTGAGAAAATGATGAAGAAAACGCCGCTCAAGAACTACATTTATAAGTATCAGTCCGTGAAAACAAACGTAAATGCCATTGTACAATCCCTTCGTAATGGGAAAGAAACGCTAGAAGAGAACATGGCGTATATGAAGACGCTGAAGAAAAATTCTATTGAATCCGTCTATAATTTGCAAATGCGAATTGCGATGGGGGAGAATTTAAAGCAGCTTTTCGAAGTTGAAATCGCCAAACCCGAGAATGAGAATCGCAAAATACATTTGGAGAGAGGACTTCGTAAAGTTGTGACGCGGATTCAATCCTTTCAAGAGATGGTCATTCTATATCAACAAGCGATTGCAGGAACAGATATCATTAACGATAATAACGATAAGCTTATTGATGCCGTAGATGCGACCATTGATAAAACACAGAATCTACTAACGGTTTCGGCGATGATCTCAATGGCCATTGAAGATCAAGTTCAAACGATTGAAGCGGTTAATTCCGCCAATTCAACATTGAATAAAATGTTTGAGGATAATTCGCGATTGTTAAAAGAAACGACACAACGAACGAATGAGCTGCTTGGCAAACCAGGCTTGCAAATGGATTCGATTGAGAGAGGCATGACGGACCTATTCGCCGCGTTGGATTTATTTGAACAGTCCAATCGGACAATCATCCAATCCGCAACAGAGCACACGCAAAGGCTTGGTAATATCAGCCAGCAAATGACGCAAAGGCTGGGCTTAACACCAGGAAATAAAACGAATGCAGAAATTAAAGCGTCTGAGCTTAGCGGGCTTTTGGAATAAATCAGTTAAGTTGACCAAGCTGTCAAGGATCTCATCCTTGGCGGCTTTTTTGTGCTTGCCTCATGCCGCTTAACCCATGCCATTTCATTCTCCTGACATATGATAATTCATATGTTTGAATAATGGAGATGAGCAAATGTTCATGCAAATTAAAGAAGAGTTTAGCAAGACACCTCAAATTGATGTGCTAATCCCAGCGATTGAAAAGGATTTGGGGACACTCCCCCTTGTCATTGATGCGGTAAGGAAATATGTCAAGCATCCGATTGGTGAAATCATCATTGTGGCACCACGGAAACAGCGAATTCTCGATCTATGTGAGAGAAAAGGATGCCGATTCGTTCATGAAGATACCGTTCTCCCTATCACGAAAAAGGACATCCATTATCAATCCAAAACGTGGGATCGGACTGGATGGTTATATCAACAGTTACTTAAATTGAATGGAGATACTTTGTGCACGTCCAAGTATTATATGGTCATTGATGCAGATACCGTGCTCATACGACCGCATGTATTCAAGGTTGGCGACAAGACAGTATTTTATTGTCGGGACTGGAGTCAGGGCGAATATTTCAATACGTATCGAAAATTAATGGGCAGAAATCGTTCGGCTCGACTATCTTTTGTAACCCACTATATGTTATTCGAGAAATCAAAAGTCAAACAGTTGAAACAGTACATTGAGTCCAAACATAACAGTTCCTGGTATACCGCCATTATGAAAAGTATGAATAGATCCAAACAGTTTGCTTTTTCAGAATTTGAAACGTATGGTAATTTTCTGTATGCATCCGAAGCGCACAAGATGATTTTGAAGCCTGCATTAAATAAGAGCTTACATTTGAGCAATGCCCAAATTACATCTTCTAGGATGTCTTCCTTGGCTAAAAGATACCGATCGATTTCCCTGCATAAACGCAAGGGATATGTTAAGACCCGTAGGTTGGTGACCCAATGAAGCCCTATGTAGTTGTCTGGAAGGGACCTGTACACAAAGCGAGTGGACTTGGTCATGCAAGTAGAACTTATGCGGCTTCCTTGAAACGGAATGGCGTAGATGTCAGGTTTGGCCAAATGAGCGTTGGCAGAAGACTTTCCATGGGCAAAAAAGTGCTAATCTATCATGATGTTCCGAGCCATATTCACTGGCATAGTGAACGAAGTTTATATGATTCCATCATTTTAAATACGGTTTGGGAAACAAGTAAAACGCCAAATGAATGGCTTTCTCATATGAATAAATTTGATGCAGTCTGTGTACCCACACAACACAATAAGCGTGCACTTCAGAATAGCGGGGTTACCGTTCCCATTTACATTGTTCCTCATGGTGTTGATACGAAGGCCTTTCATCCGAACAATAAGAAATATGTATTGCCGCGCGCGGCAGGCAAGTTTACTTTCGTGTCTGTTTTTGGCTTTCAGCACCGTAAAAATCCAGAAGGTTTGCTGCGTGCGTATTGGGAAGAATTTTCTTCCAAAGATAACGTTATTCTTGTAATCAAAACGAACGGCTACGTGTCTTTTGAAAATGAAAAATGGATTCAACGACAAATATGGCAATACAAAAAGAGATTGGGAATAAAAAAAGATACAGCTCCGGTTGTCATAATAGGCAGACGTTTAAGCGAAAGCCAGTTGAAGGGCTTATATACCCTTGGAGATGCTTTCGTTCTTCCTACGCGAGGCGAAGGGGTAGGACTCCCGTTTCTAGAAGCGTTAGCCAGCGGCATCCCTGTCATCACGACTGCTTGGGGTGGGCAAATGGATTTTCTTACACACAATAACTCGTTCCTCGTTCCGTATCAGCTGAAGAACCCGTCCATAAGTATGAAAAGTCCACATGCCATTTCACGCTCATTCAGTTACCTGTTTGCTGAGAAGGGACAACTGTGGGCTGAACCTGATCATCATAGTTTACGAATGAATATGAGGAGAGCCTACGATAATCCCGATTTATGTAAGCGCAAAGGAAGTCAAGGAAGATTAGATGTCCTTCAGTTAACTTGGTCACGTGCAGGGATGTTGATGAAGCATGTGGTTGAAAAAGTCATTCAATCCAAGAAATAAGGGTGAAGCGTGATGTTCCCCAGGAAAGGAGGATTTGACTTGCGTATTGTACTTTTGTGCGGGGGGTCAGGTAAAAGGCTATGGCCTTTATCCAACGAGATTCGCTCCAAGGTGTTTCTTAAGCTTTTGAAATCTACCCATGGGGTTAGAGAATCGATGATTGAGCGAATATGCAGACAATTGGATGAGGTAGGTTTACTTCAATCCACTTGTATCGTCACACATCATAGTCAAGTAGAGATAACTCGCACGTATGTTGGCGAACACATCCCTATCATAAGTGAACCCCATAAACGAGGAACTTATGCAGCCATTGCTTTAGCAGTCACTTATTTGCATGAACGCATGCTAGTTGATTCGGATGAAACGATATGTATTCTCCCAGTGGACACATATGCAGATTCTGCGTTTTTCCAGTTACTTCACCGTTTACCAGATATCCTCTCACGATCCAAGGCTGATCTTGCTCTTCTAGGAACGAATCCGACAATGCCCTCCGATCAATTCGGCTATATTGTTTCGCTGTTACCAGGAGGAAAAGAAGAGTATGCTCGTATTCATCACTTCATCGAAAAGCCGAATGAGCGTGCTGCCCTCCAATTAATTGAAAAGAATGCTTTATGGAATTGCGGTGTATTCGCCTTTCGATTAGGGTTTATGCTGAAGTACCTGAAGGACAAGGTGGAGCCAGACCAGGTTGATATGTGGCTGGATAAGTATGAACAACTTGCCAATAATAGCTTCGATCGTGAAGTTGTTGAGCCTAATCCTAACGCTGTAGTTGTACGGTATGAAGGCTTGTGGCAAGATGTAGGCACATGGAAGGCGCTAACCCCTCATTGTGAGCAAAACGTTATTGGTTCAGGAAGAATCTCGGATGATTCCATGAATACGCATCTTATCAACGAACTTCCTTATCCCATAGAAGTCATTGGTGTACCGGATCTCATTGTCGCGGCAAGTTCGGATGGAATTTTGATTGCACACAAGGAGAAAGCACATCTGATTAAAGAAAGGCTAGCACAGACCACCCAGTTCCCAATGCAAGTTGAGAAGAGATGGGGCTCTTATCAAATTATGAATTATTGGAAGGATGAACATGGGGCAGAAAGCATAATTAAAATGGTGAAAATCGTACAGGGGAATCTGACCAGTTATCACCAGCATGAGAATCGGCAAGAAAGTTTAACCATTCTTTCTGGCATTGGTGAAGTTCTTATGGGGGACAAACTGTATAGACTGGTGGCAGGTGATGTTATCCTGATTCCTGCTGGCATCAGGCATGGCATCAAGGCGGTTACGAATCTTGAATTCATGGAAGTTCTGTTGGGCAAGGAACTGTCACAAGAGGATATCACTCGGTATTCACAAACATGGTAATGAAAGGAGATAGTCGATTATATCGACTAACTCATGACAGAAAGCGTCAGTTCCCACGAGATAGTCGATTATATCGACTAACTCAGGAGTGAAAGTGCCGGTTCCCTCGAGATAGTCGATTATATCGACTAACTCAGGCATAAAGAAGGGGCAAGCGTCGCTTGCCCAAAACCAACGCATTCAAATTCTGGCGAATGAAAATAGACCGCTCACGTAAACGTGGCTGGTCTATTTTCATTCGATTTTCTTATAGCTCTACGATATAATCGGCTACTGGGATCCATGCTTGATTCGAAAAATCCCGCCCCCGAATATGAATGCGATCCTCGTACACCTCAACAATCAAGCCTTCGGAATGATCTCCTTGAATCAATTGGTCGTTACGATCATAGGGGTAACTCACGGACGAGCTATTGACCATTGTGAATACATCTCTGATCAGCGTAGTGGTCAATTGCAACTCCCAATGGGTATGTCCTGTGAAAAAAATGAGCTCTGGGTATTGGGATAATATCTGTTTCAATTCATTATGCTGTACAATCCCCCGTGGTAGACTGCCAGATACTGTCCCTTGCAGAGGTTGATGCAGAAATACGAACAGTGGTTTATGTTGGATATAATTTTCCTGTAGTTTAATTTGCAACCAGTCTAATTGCGTAGAGGACAACCAGGCATCTTCCTGACTCGCAGGCTCAGATTGTTTATATCGCTCGGAACCTAAGAAAATAAAATGATAACCTTGAATCCAACGATCGTAATAGACGCTAGGCATTTGTGTAAAAGCTAGAAAACGTGCCAATGAGGCACTGTCCGATTCGCCATTGGGGAATGTCGTTGGAGACCAATCTCCAGCAGCATTGTAATAGGCTTTGTAGTAATCGTGATTGCCAATCGTAAAGCAGAGTTGCTTAGGTAACGGATGCTTCTGCAGAATGGAAGTCAACATCGCATAGTCATTAGGGCGTCCATCGCCAAGATCTCCGTTAATTATTAAAGCATCATGGCTCGGAATTGTCAGATTTAGATCTTCTAACGCAGCGGCTAACTTACTCTGAGCTTGCGTATCCCAGTACTGAATGTGAATATCACTGACGACGGAAAAACGAAGTATAGGGGCAATACCAGCTGCTTTTCTAAGTTCGTCAGCTAGTCGGTGAATTTCATCCTTATCCTCTTGGGATGTGACGAAATACCACATTGGACTCAAAAAGGTCTCAATAATTGTATTGGCATCTTCTGGGCTTAACACGCGCATCGCCTCCCGCAATCAGGTTGTCCAACTAGTACTAGCATATGTAGCTTCCAGCTTCAATGAAATGAGGAAGGCACACATTTTTATAGTGGATTATTAGGGGAAGCTCAGGCAGATTGTGGTATGATTGGGTTGTAGTAGCAGGAGAAAACGCAAGCCTTAGTTCATATAGGCTTGCGTTTTTTATGTATTATCTATTTGGAACTTTCTTTCGTGGCGATAGCAGCTTCTGCAGCCGTTTTGCACATTGTTCGGCCGACTCCATGCCTTCCCAATACAACATCATCTCCTGGTTAACCTCTTGCATCATTTGCGTATCAGAGATGGTTTCATGTTGATAGAAAGCGTCATGTAATTGTCCATCGGATATATGGAGGGAGGCTAGATCAAGCGGGTCCCACATCATCTTATTAATGTCGTGAAGGACAGAGAGGAAGCGAGATTCGCCGATTTTGGCTTGCACATCTGGATGGCATGCCGTCTGAAGAAATTGTATGGCCAGTTCACGTTCCGTGCTTGCAGAATGAACCATCAAGGCATTCGCGATGAGCAACGTATTCGGTGAATCTCCGAATGGCATTGGCGCGAATTTGGGCTCGAAAGGCAGCTTGTCGCCAAATCCAGCAAGCTCGATAGTTGTCGTCAGCATCATGGCGACTTGCTCGCTTTGGAAAGCAACACGATGTAGCTGCATATGAGAAACGAGCGCGCTTCTTTTGCGATAGATCATATCGTGCATAAAAGTTAATGTGTCTAGAAGCGCTTTCTTATTCGGCTTATGAAAGTCAAACCCATGCTGCATCGCAATTACGTTCCATCGGTTAAGCGTTGAGGGCAAAGAGAACCCATAATTATCGATAATGCCGTCATTGTTCGTATCAAATGTCAATCGCCCTGCAGTCTCGATAAACGCTTCCTTATCCCATCCATGACGTGGTGCTTCAATGTTGTATTTGTCGAACATACGTGGATTATAGGCGAGACATATACCTGAAAATGTGACAGGTATGGCTTTGATACTGCCGTCCTTGCGAAATCCGTCAAGCAACTTAGGGTACATCTGATTTAATTCATCGCTCATAATCCGGTCTAGACTAACGAAGTCATCCATCGATTTAAGTTCTTGGAAGATTGTGTCCGTGATGATACATATGTCTGGTTGAATACCCATTTCAATGCACTTGTGAAGGGATTCCCAGAATTGCGTGATGGGGAAGCTCAGCAATTTAATATCCACGTCGAGGTGCTGTTGTTCGAACGTTTCGCAAATGAATGGTAAACAGTGATCGACAAAATATGAAGGCGTAATGGTCAAAATGCGCAATACTTTTCGCTTTGATTTCCGCACTGTGACGTTAGGGGAGACGAAGGTGCCGAGTCCAGCCTTTTTCACAACGAGACCTTCCTTCAACAGGAGGTCAAGCGATTTGCGAACGGAGCTGCGGCTGAGTTCGTAATATTTGCTTAATTCATTTTCGGACATGAGGAACTCATCCTTCTTAATAAAGCCCGAAAGAATTTGCTCTCGCAGGATATCGGTCAAAGAAGAATAGCAATATTGGTCCTTTTTTCTCATAACTAGAATCGCCACCTATTTGCGCAGTTGTATGTATTCTAAACAATATTTGGAAAATATACAACAAGAAAATAGTGAGGACTAGCAAGGGTTTTGGTCTATTTAAAGACATGATTTAAACATGTATAGCACTTGTATTTTTTTGTGGATGTAAATTATAATGAGAATGTAAACGAGGGGGTGACCATATGGCTTCCATCATCAGTGCTAAGTCAAATCGTGTTCTTCGAAAAGTATATCGATATCGATGGTTCTATCTGTTAATGGCCCCAGGCTTATTGTACTTCCTAATTTTTCGCTACATTCCGATGGCTGGCTTACTCGTCGCATTTAAGGATTACAGTGTCACCAAAGGCATCTGGGATAGTCCCTGGGTAGGTTGGCGTAATTTTGAAACGATCTTTGAATCACCCGATTTTCTCCGACTCATGTCAAACACACTCCTCATAAGCATTTACCGACTCGTCTTTAATCTACTTCCTGATTTAATTCTTGCCTTGCTACTCAATGAAATCCGTGTCACTTGGTTTAAAAAGATCGTTCAAACGATCACATACGGACCTTACTTTTTATCATGGGTCATCGTATACGGTTTGGTATATTCCTTTTTCTCTCCTGGTACAGGGCTGGTCACAACGTTTTATCAAAATATGGGATGGGGCGAACTGAATGTCCTTGCGAATTCGGATCTCTTCCGACCGCTCATTATTCTAACCGATGTTTGGAGAAATACGGGATTTGGCGCTATTTTCTTCTTAGCTGCTCTAGCGACAATTAATCCCGAACTGTATGAAGCTGCCGTTGTAGATGGAGCAGGGCGATGGAGGCAAATTTGGCATATTACGCTGCCTGGTGTCCGCGAGGTGTTTATCTTATTGTTAATCCTGCGGTTAGGGACAATTCTCGATGCAGGCTTCGATCAGATTTATGTTTTCCTCAATGCGCGAGTAACGATTGTTGGGGATATTCTAGATACGTGGATATTCCGCCGAATTATTGAACAAAGTGACTTCAGCATACCGGCCGCCATGGGGGTATTTAAATCAGTTATTGGATTTGTGCTCGTCATTGCAGCTAACCGAATCGCAAAAAAATTAGGTGGTTCTGGAATCTACTAAGAGGTGGTGGAACCTGTGTCCTATGCGGTACATAAGACCAAATCAGATCGAATTATCGATGTAATCATTTATGTCTTCCTTACGCTCTGTTGTTTATCTGCGGTGTTTCCACTTTACTTTGTGTTCATCGAGTCGATTACTCCCTATAAGGAGCTAATCCGCAACGGAGGATTCGTCCTCTTCCCCGAGCAAGTCACGCTTCAGGCGTACCGAGCCATCTTCGGCAGCAAGCTTGTGCCAGATGCGCTCCAAATATCCGTGATCATTACGGTGATAGGTACATTCTTAAGTCTTTTAGTCACGATTTGTTTAGCGTATCCACTTTCGAAGAAGGATGTACCTGGAGGTAGATTTTTTCTACTAGCGATCGTGTTCACAATGCTCTTTAGTGGTGGCATTGTGCCTACTTATTTAGTCGTGAAGGGCTTAGGGTTGATCAATTCCATATGGTCACTCATTATCCCAACGCTCGTCTCGCCATTCTATATGTTCATTATGCGCACCTACTTTATCAATTTCCCAACGGAAATTGAAGAGTCAGCGAAAGTAGATGGATGTGGGGATGTTAGAACGTTATTCCAGCTGGTTATCCCCTTATCCATGCCGATAATCGTGACGATAGGCTTATTCTATGGGGTCATTCAATGGAATTCCTACTTCAATGCAATCTTGTATCTATCCGATCGCGCTTTGTATCCGATACAAGTTATTCTGCGCAATATGATCGTTACGTCTAGCGTGAGCCAAGAGTTGAATACGAATCCTTCTGTTATACAGACGCTTCCGCCAGACACAATCCGAATGGCGACGGTTGTCGTGACGACATTACCACTATTGGCCATCTATCCGTTTATTCAGAAATATTTTATTAAAGGCATGCTTGTCGGTTCCATCAAAGGCTAATAGTCAAGCAGTCGAATCTATAAGCTTGAAGGGAGTGATGCCTTGTTTTGCTTCGTTTCAGTCACAAATGCAACCAGAGTAGACTTGATCATGAATTCGAGTACAAATGGGAGGTCGTTTGCATGAAATTGCGTAAACAGGTAGCATTCGGTGTAATCGCCAGCTTGGTTGTTTTAAGTGCATGTTCGAAAGACGATTCTACGTCTACACCATCCGTATCTACGACAACCTCATCTGCTCCTGCAACAGCGGCAGCTACGAAAGCACCGCCAATGACGCTGAACTGGTTAACTTTCGTACCGACCAACGATGTGTCATTACCTGCCCCAGATAAAGACTACATTCGACAAGCCATTGAGCAGAAGTTCAACGTGAAACTAAACATGGAATACGGCGTCCCAGGTGAAGATCATAAGACTAAAATCAACTTGAAAATTTCATCTGGTGCAACTCCTGATATGTTCCAAGCCGACGGTGCGCAAACGAATCAATTTATTATTGATAAAGCGGTCGCCGATCTGACCCCCTATGTGAACCCGCAAACGATGCCCAACTATTACAAGTGGGTAACCCCTGAAATTATTACACGCTATCAAGTGCAAGAAGTCTTTATGCGTGCTCCTGTCCCTTATGAAAAGCAACTCTACCAATCGTATTATGTGCGCAAAGACTGGCTGGATAAGCTGGGCTTGAAGGTGCCAACGAATTATGACGAAATGATCAATGTCATGAAAGCATTCACGTTTAATGATCCAGATGGCAATGGGAAAAATGACACTTACGGTTTTACGACAACCGGAAACGGTATTGGGGTTTCGAAACAATTTCCAGAATGGTACAAAAACGGCCTAGGGATTGACCTCTGGTATGATCAAGCGAACGGCGAGTATGTAGATCCGCAATCGGATATTCGGGCTGGAAAAGTGCTCGATGATATTCGGGCAACTATCGCTTTAAAAATTGTCGACCCTGACTGGTTTTTAGCTAAACCAGGGCAAGAGCTCGAGAAAGTAGAAGCTGGGAAAGCGGGGATTTTCCAAAGCTTACTGCGTACAGCTGCATTCGATAATGTAGCGACGAGCGTGAAGAAGAAAACGATTGATATCAGTGGCGTGAAAACGGCAGACTTCGTTCCTTTCCATATTTCGCCGAATGCCGTTAACTATGCTGCATTGCCAGGTGTCCCATTCTTGTTTGGTGCCAAAACACCACCAGAAAAAATCAAGAAAAGCATTGAGATCATGGACTGGTTGGCTGGTCCAGAAGGTTACTTGCTTTCTCACTATGGGAAAGAAGGCACCAACTATACCAAGAGCGGTAACACGATTACCTTAATTCCGGATGCGATAACCAAAGATAATCAAGCTAACGGCAATTTCTTCGATGTGTATGGCTCTATCTTCGCTTATGGTGTGCAAGATCCGAGTCCGATTGGTCTGACGATTATCGATCCTCGCGAAACTGATCATGACCGAGCTATCGTTGAGAAGCTGAAAACGTATAAGTATCCAGTTCTCGGCACAAACGTCGCTCCACCACCAGGCTTTGATATAGGAGCATTCCGTACACAAATGCGTGCGTATATGGTCAAGATCCTCTTTGAAGAGAAGGATGCAAGCAACTGGCCGAAATATCGGAAAGAACTGATGACCACTTACCACGGCAAAGAGATTTTCGATAACTACGCGAAGACGATTTCCCAAGTGTTTAAAACGCCGGTTGTTTTTAAGTCAGAGAATCCATAATAACGAGCACAACTCCTGTGTAATCGCAATGAAAGCACGGGAGGCGTGCTGTGAATCTATTTCTGATTATTCCTATTGAAATATTGTAGTTATTTTCTATATCAACACGAGAGAGGGTTTGGCATGATGAACGAACAGTTAGCCATTCTCGGTGGATCCAAAATCAAAACAACTCCTTACGGTACTGGTAAGCGATTTGGAGAGGAAGAAGTTAAGGAGCTTGTTGAAGCGCTTGAGCAGAATACGCTATTTTATCATTCTGGCCGCAAAGTGAAGCAGTTTCTGGAACGATTTAATGCGTTATATGGCGTAACCTATAGTGTGGCAACTTCATCGGGTACAGGGGCACTTCATGTTGCGATTGGTTCATCTGGCATCAGTGTTGGGGACGAAGTCATTACAAGTCCGATTACGGATGCGGGCTCTATTATTGGCATTTTGTATCAAAATGCGATTCCTGTATTTGCGGATTTGGATCCACATACGTACAACATGACGGCGGATACGATTCGAGCGCGCATAACTCCAAAAACCAAAGCGATCATCGTCGTCCATTTGGCTGGCAATCCTGCAGATATGGATCCCATCATGGCACTTGCCCGTGAGCATGGATTAATCGTGATTGAAGACTGTGCGCAAAGCTATTTGACCTACTATAAAGGTCGCTTAGTTGGCACAATAGGAGATTATGGGTGCTTTAGCACCAATGATTACAAACATATTTCGACAGGTGATGGCGGTATTGTTACCGTGAACTCACAAGTAGCGGAAGATTATCAACTGACGCATGCATTTGCGGATAAAAATTACAGTCGATTCGGCAATGTGGTACAAAGGGAGATGCGATTGCTCGCTCCGAATTACCGAATGACTGAGCTTCAGGGTGCTGTTGGTATTGCGCAGCTGTCGAAATTAATTGGGATATGTGACAAGCGCAGCCAATATGGTGACAGTTTAACATCTGGTATCCAAGACATTCCGGGAATAATGCCACATCAAGTGACAACTGACAGTCGGTGCACGTATTGGTTTTATATGTTTACGATTAAACCTAACGTTCTCTCGTGCTCAAGGGATGAATTCGCAGAGGCACTTCAAGCCGAAGGGATTGACTGCTCAGCTGGATATATTCCTCAACCCGTGTATATGCAACCTATGTTTCAGAATAGGGAAGCGTATACAGGCAGTCATTTTCCATTTGATCTTTCAGATATTGCTTATGATGAAGGACTATGTCCCACGGCTGAACGTATTCTGAAGCAAGCAATCCGTGTACCTATTAACGAGTTCTTTAGCGAAAAGGATATTGAAGATATGATTGCCGGCATACGCAAGGTGGCCGCTCATTACAGTGCGTCAGGCTTAGAAATCGTGTAGGCGACAGCGGATGGAGGAATTGAAATGAAGATGGCCAAAGTCGGTGTGCTCGTTGAACATGAAGCGGCTGTACGTAAATGGAAATATGGACTTAACGTTTTCGAGAAATATGTGGAAGAAATTCTGCAGCATGTGGGCATTTCATATACAGTTGTTTCCAAGTTAGATGCGACGAGCCTGCAAACGTACGATATTCTCATTGTGGCTTGTTCCCAAGAGAACGGAGCGAAGTCTGCCATCTTGTGGTCGTATGTCGAACAAGGCGGCACCCTCATTTCGTACGCAGGTATCAACGCACTGGCTCTCCCACTTGGATACATCCAGACAGGAGACATAGGTGTTGGCTATGCGGAGATTGAGCCAACTCGTTCAGGGCAGCCAAGTACACTGAGATTCCTGTCCGCCAACCCCTGGATTAAAGCTGGAGATTCAAGTTCGGAAACTGACGCTCCAGTTGCTTGTAAGTCTATTGGTACGATTAAACAAGGACATCCCGATGGTTCGGATAAGGGATCTGCACTTCAAACTTTTGAAGTGGGTCAGGGAAGTATTCATCGTTGGACAGTCAATATTCCGTTAACGGTTGTTCACATGCAGCAAGGCACAGGCCCTGTACTTGATGACGGCGTTCCAGCTGCAGATGGCAGCGCGAACGTGAATGAGGACATTCTGAAAGCTGATGATCGCATAGCCTTGGATTGGCATTGCGACCGAGTAGAAACAGATACTGGCGTCCCTTATTTTCCATGGCCCTATGCCGATTACTGGAGAGAAGCATTAGTCAGGCATGTGTTGCGATGTGCGATTGACAAGGGGATGACGTTGCCATTCACTGGGTATTGGCCGGATGGGATCAGTCAAGTCGTGACGATCTCCCATGATAGTGATTCGAATCAGGATGAGCACGCATTGGCAACATTAGAACTGCTAGCGGAATGCCAAATTCAAACAACATGGTGCATGATTGAGCCCGGCTATAGTCCTCCTATTTATGAACAAGTCAAGCAAGCAGGACATGAGCTCGCATTCCACTATAACTCGCTGGAGAAGGACAACGGTTTCTGGGACGAAACGGAGTTTGATCGACAGGTTGATTGGCTGAAGCAAGCAACTGGCTTAGAACATGTAACGACCAACAAAAACCATTATACGCGTGTGGAAGGTTGGGGCGAGTTATTTCAATGGCTGGAGAAAAATGATATTCCAAGTGACCAAACTCGTGGCCCAAGTAAAAAGGGAAACGTCGGATATTTATTCGGTACTAGTCATCCCTATTTTCCAATTGCTTTGTTTGATGAACAGAATCGCTTTTATCGTGTGGTAGAGATCGGATTCTTGACGCAGGATCTGGATTTGGGTCATCTCGCAGACAACAGGGTAATTGAGCCATTTTTGCAGCAAGCGAGGGAAGTGAATGGCGTTGCTCATTTTCTATTCCATCAGATACACATTTATACGAGGGCAGAAGTTAGAGATGCCATTCGGATGCTCGTTGAACAAGCAAGAGAGATGGGTTTCACTTTCTGGAAGTCCAAGCAGATTCAAGACTGGACGCGTTTAAGAAGAACCGTTCGTATTCTGGGATGCGATGACAACGGAAGTATTCATTTGGAGGCAAATGAAGCCGTGGAAGGGCTTGTTATATGGGTGCCAATGGCACCAAATGCGGTTTTTAAACCTGAAGAGGGGCATGAGATTCAATTTGGAGTACCGTGCAGCAAAGTTGTCGTAGATAGGAAGGTAGAATCAAAAGTTAGTAATGGGTGAGGTGAGGACATGGAGAAGATGACACTTGCAGTAGAAGGTGGGGTCCCGGTTCGAACGGATGGATTCCCGGCTTGGCCGATTTTCGGACAATTGGAGGAGCAGCTCATTCTTGACGTTATACGTTCTGGCAAATGGGGTGGTACGGGTACTGTGCATGCGCCCGAATATACCCCGAAGCTTCCTGAGATGGAGCGTCGCTTTGCGGAACTGCACGATGCGGCTCATGCGATTAGTGTTGTTAATGGAACCGTTGCCATTACAGTCGCGCTACAGGCAGCTGGGGTTAAACCTGGCGATGAAGTCATCGTACCGCCATATACGTTTATTGCAACGGCAGCAGCTGCGCTTGCTTTCGGAGCTATTCCAGTGTTCGTGGATATTGAAGAAGATACACTTCTGCTCGATCCAGATCAGGTGGCTGGCGCTATTACTTCGCGGACGAAGGCTATTATTCCTGTTCATTTAGCTGGAGCTCCGGCCAATATGAGCCGTATGAACGAGGTGGCTGCTGCACATAAACTTCGAGTGATCGAAGATGCGGCTCAAGCAGTTGGAGCAAGCTGGGAAGGTCGCAGTGTTGGAGCGATCGGGGATCTCGGGACCTTCAGCTTGCAATCAAGCAAAAATCTGAATAGCGGTGAAGGCGGCATTATACTCACCAATAACCCGGAGCTGGCGGAAATCGCTTGGTCGCTATGCAATGTCGGTCGTTCGCGAACAGGTGCTTGGTACCAGCATGATCGCATCGGCCAAAACTATCGCATGACGGAGCTGCAAGCGGCCATCGCACTTGCCCAGATGAGCCGTGTGGAAGAGCAAATGCTCCTTAGAGAATCCAATGCGAAGCTGCTCACGGAGTTGCTGGGACAACTGGATGGCATCACTGTGGTGAAGTCTGATCCTCGCGTTACACGGCATGCGAATCACCTATATATGTTCAAGCTTGATTCGACTGTCACTGTACAGATTGACAAGAACGACTTCATTCGGAAAGTTAACGCCGAAGGCATACCAATAAGTTATGGGTACGTACCGCTTAATCGAAACGAAGCGATTGTGAACGCCACACGAGCATTAACGGGGGAGGACAGGTCGTATAACTGTCCTGTAAGCGAACGGTTAAGTGACAAGGAAGTACTTTGGCTCTCGCAAAATGTGCTGCTTGCTGACGAGCAAGCCATGTATGACATTGCGACAGCTATCCGAAAAGTCATTGCCTCATACTAATTGTTGAATTCACTATTCATTGTGATTAGGGGATTGGTGCCAGATGGAGCCAGAGGGGCTAATATCGACTATTTGCCTAGGAATTAGTAAGGTGGATATTACAACGAAATTGCCAGTTCCGCTTGCAGGATTTGCTGTTCGTAGTGAACTAGGCGCGTTCGAAGGTGTCTCACATCGATTGTTTGCTCGCATATTTGTTTTTGAGACAGGTGATGAGAAGGGGGAAGTCGTAGAAAAGGCTGTACTCATCTCAGCGGATTTACTATGGTGGGGCAGTGATCGCGTGCCTGTGCTCAAAGAACGAATTCGTGAACAATTCGGCTTTGCAGAAGATGCTATTCTCTTGCATGGTACCCACACGCATTCTGGTCCGCAAACGAGCAACTTGTTCACCTCATATTTAGGTGTCATGGACGAGAATTATATAGGTTTGATGGAAGATCTTATTATCGAAGGTATCACAACGGCTTTGCTGCAAGTGGAGCCTGTTCGAATCGAGCAAGGCATTGGTTCTTCTCCACTAGGGATCAATCGACGCGGTGTGGTGAAATCGCCCCAGGAAACAGGACCAGTTGATCATGAACTGCGTGTCATTCGATTTGTCAAAACGGATGGGGATACGAAGGGACTGCTGGTTCATTATACATGCCACCCTGTCATAACACGAGATAATTTCGTGTCTTCTGAATACATTGGTGTCGCTATGGAGTCAGTGGAGCTAATAGTTGGAGAAGGCACAGTGGCTGCTTTCCTACAGGGGACTTGTGGAGATATCAATCCAGGTGACGGGAAACAGGTTATTCGAGGAAATAACGATGTAGTCATGCAAGTTGCTACAGATTTTACTAAGTGCGTAGTAGAAACGCTTGATAAACCGATGCGACAACTAACGCCTTGCCATCTGGAATGGCGTAAGACATTAGTTGAGCTGCCGTTAAAGTCGCTGCCAGACCGCTGTCAGCTTGAGAAAACAGCCCAGTCACCTGGTGTTCTTGGCGAGTGGAGCAAACTCATGCTAGCACGATTGGATAGTTTGTCACCTAGTATTCCGTTAGAGGTTTCTATACTGAAACTGGCAGAGGAGCTCTCGATTCTCGGTATGAATGCCGAAGTCGTTGTTGATTACGGGCTTTATATCAAGCAGATAACGAAAGGAACCGTGTTGCCGATCGGGTATACGAACGGTATGTTTGGCTACATCCCAACCGGACAACAGTTAGTAGAAGGTGGCTATGAGACCCACGAATCCACCTTATTTTTTGCGATGGCATCGAGCTTCGATAACTCCGTTGAACTTACGGTGAAAGAAGCATTGTTTAACCTTTTGAGCTAAAAACGGGTGTTCCTTCTGATGTTGGGGGGAGCACTCTTTTCTGTTATAGCGGACAACGGAAACGAGGGCAGCCTCAAGCCGAAAATAACGTCGATGATAGTGCAGCATAGAGCAATTGGATTGGTCGGTTTTCAGTTAGAATTATTGACACAAGTAATAAGATGCTTTGGTTGAGGGTCTCTTTTTTGTTAATAAATTAAAGGAAGGATCTGGGAAATATTCGAAGAACTTAATAGGAGTGGAATCATGTTTTGCTTTGTGAAAGGGAGAAATATAACGATGAAAAAAATAGTGCTTGGGATGGTTTTGGGTGCCGGTATTACATTTTCTACAGCTGTATATGCAGCAGATGCTATTCAAGCTGTTAAGTACCAAGTGAAGTTTCTTTTTAATGGAGTAGCTAAGCAAATGGATAGTGAGTACACCGTATTGAACTATAATGGACATGCCTATGTGCCAATCCGTTTCGTAGCTGAAAGTATGAGAGCGCAAGTAGAGTTCATTGAAGCTGAAAAGCAAATCTCCATTAAGTTTGGTACACCAACTGAGCAGCTCCAATCGCGAATTGAGATGATTGCCCTTGAATTAATTAAATCTGCAGAGCTCGGGGATCTCAATGAAACGAAAGAGCAAGTCAATGCGGTAGCACCAACCGAAATCAGCTCAGTTTTTCTTGAGATTTTGAAAATGGCTCATATGTTTCAAGGTAAACCGCAGGTTATCAATTTGGTTGAACTATTGATTCAAAAGCAAGTTAATCTCAATATCGTTGATGAATCCAACGGTTACACACCGCTGCATTATGCTGCGGAACGTTCTATTGATTTAGTGGAAAGTCTTTTGGATGCTGGGGCTAAGGTGAACGTAAGTGCTAATGGAATGACCCCGCTAATGCAGGTATCGAGTAAAAAACAGCTTGGTTTGGTTAACAAGATGATTGCAATGGGAGGGGATCCTAATTTAGGCGGAGGTGCTTTACTTTCAGCGCTTCATCCATTTGCCAATTCTGGATTAACGGATGAAAGCGTCCAGATTGTAAAAAATCTGATAGCGCATGGAGCTAATGTTAGCACTTCCAACTCGGATGGCGAAACACCGCTGTTAGCTGCTGTAAGTATGAGTATGCCACAATCTCGGCAAATTGTTCAGCTGTTGCTTGAGCACGGCGCAGATCCCAATCTGATAGCAAAAAGTAATGTGTTAGGACTGTCTCCGCTAATGAGGGCGGTTAATTCCTATGGCCGTGATTCCATGCTAGGTGTATACACAATGGTCGAAATGTTGATAAATGCCCATGCGGATGTCAATGCAGTCGATGAGAAAGGCAATTCAGTGCTCGCTTATGCCGTGGAGTTCAATCAACATGACATGGAAGGAAATAGCCAAGTAATCCGATTATTATTAAATAAAGGAGCGGATGCACGAGTGAAAGACAAGAATGGAGTTACACCACTTGATAAAGCTAAGAACATTGTTGACGAGAAAATAAGGGATGAAATCGTTATGATTTTAAAGGACACCTAATATGTCAATAGCATTAGGTATGCGAAAGAATTGTAAACTAATTTTGGTTGAAGGTTTATGCGGGACCGGCAAATCGACACTTGCAGAAAGATTACACGACTACCTAGTACTGCAAGGTATTCCCTCTGAATTCTATGCTGAAGGTGGTAAAGGACATCCTACGAGCTTGAATTGGCATGCTTTCTTTCGTGAAGAAGAATATAAGGAACTTCTAATGCGGTACCCAGATAAATCAAATGAAATCAGTTCATGGGCTATACAAAATGGTCTCAATTATCTGATTCCTTATCGTGAACTTAACGAAATCAATGAGTTGGATGCACTTTATTCAGAACTGGAGTCCCGTGAATTATGCTGGACGGATTCACCTATAGCATCGATGTCAGAGTTTACTTATTCGATTCAACATCATTGGTCGCATTTCGCTGAACATGCCTGCAATTTAAATGAGGTGTATGTGTTAGAAGCCGTTTTTTTTCAGCATCAGATTCATGATTTGTTAGGTCATTATCAAGCAGTTGATAAAGATATCAAGGAACATATTCAAGGAATTGCCGAACAAATTACTGATTTGAACCCCATTGTGATTTATTTAACTCAACCTAATGTGCGAGATCAACAGGTTTGGATTTCTGCCATCCGTTCAAAACCTAACTTTGCCTCGGAAAAGAATATTAGTTTTATGGAAAACCGTAAACGGGTCGAATTGGAGTTGCTCGACATGCTGCCATTTCCAACCTATACAATTGAAAATGGCAACCTTGACTGGGAAGAGGTCTTTCGTAAAATGGTGGAGGCCACATACAACAATTAACTTTATATCCTAAGAAGCTAATAAGCACTGCCGCGGGCAGTGCTTCTCTTCGTTTATTACCGAATAAGGCAACGCATATCCGCACATAATATTCAGTGAAAATTATGGAAAGGAGGTGACGTTGAGGTGACTAGTATTCCAGTGAATGCAAGTGAGAACATTCAAATTAATCATGATGCGTTGCAGGATATTTTTCACAACTGTGTCGATGTCGTATTTAGACCGTTAAAACTATCTGAGCACTCCAATATTCTACTTGTATATATTGAAGAATTAACGGATTCAAGCAAATTGGAGCAGATTATAACAGCATGTATGATGAGTCGGGATATTGATCGATTGACACAGTACGAAATGGCAACAAACTTATCAGAAATTGTAGCAAAAGTTCTGAAAGGAAGTACGGCTATCTTCTTGGATGGTAAGCCATTTGCTTACTTAGCAGAAATAACTCTATTTAAACAACGCGCGATCAATGAACCTACAAATGAGGCTTCTATCCGCGGTCCGCGCGAGGGATTCACCGAGGACTTAAAAACAAATTTAAGTATGCTTCGAAGAAAAATAAGTAATTCGAAACTAAAGTTCGAAACTCATCAAGCGGGCGAGTTAACCAATACGTCGTTTGTCGTTGCTTATATCGAAGATGTCGTCAAACCAGAATTGCTTGAAGAAGTGAGGGCAAGACTTCAAACTTTTAAAACAGATCAACTGCTGGACTCGGGCTATATCGAAGAATTTATAGAAGATAAATCATTTTCCCTTTTTCCGCAAATCCAAAATACAGAACGACCTGATACCGTTTCCGCAAGTTTATTGGCTGGAAGAGTGGCCATTATCGTTGACGGTTCACCCAATGCATTGCTGTTGCCAATGACATTCTGGTCAGGGTTTCAAGCAGCAGAAGACCATTATGAACGCTTCTTATACGTCTCATCTGTCCGGCTTTTACGATTCCTATTGGCAATTATGTCATGTTTACTTCCATCTATCTATGTTGCTCTGACGACGTTCCATCCACAGATGATCCCGCTTTCGCTCATGCTTAGTATTTCAGCATCAAGAGAAGGCATTCCATTTCCAACAGTCATTGAAACTTTGTTAATGGAGCTTATGTTCGAAGGATTACGAGAAGCTGGCCTGCGTTTGCCTAAAGCCATCGGTTCAGCAGTAAGCATTGTAGGTGCCTTGGTTATTGGAGAAGCAGCCGTTCAAGCTGGATTTATTTCAGCTCCCATTGTCATGATTGTAGCGGGTACTGGAATAGCCTCGTTTGCTTTTCCTAGCTACAGCTTGGCCTTGCCGTTTCGAATTCTGAGGTTCCCACTTTTAATTTCCGGAGGAGTCCTTGGTTTGTACGGAATAGCGATCGGAATCATCTTCATCCTGATTCATCTTGTGACGCTCAAATCATTCGGAATGCCTTACTTAAAGCCTGTAGCACCAATTAGTTCTAATTTCTGGAAGGATACGCTCATACGAATCAATAAGCGGTTTGTATCGACACAAGGAAAACAATGAAAAAAATCGGGTATCTGTTCCTTTTATTAACACTACTACTAACACTCTCGGGATGCTGGGATCGAAATGAAATTAATGATTATGCATTCTGGATCGGAACTGCTTTAGATGTAACAGAAAGCGGTAAACTTCAAAAAAGCGCTCAAATCGCAGTTCCTGCTGATTTCAAGAGTATCAGGGGAGGCGGGGGGAACGGTCAAAGAGCAAACATTGTGTTAACCGCGACGGGATCGACAATTGGTGATTTGACACAACAAATTCAAGACAAGCTGCCGCGTAAAGTTTTCCTTGGGCATCGTAGATCCATTTTTGTCGGAGAAAAATTGGCGCGAAAAGGGTTAATTGAAGTGATGGACCAATTTACACGGAATACGGATACTCGTTTAAGGACGGATATATTCGTTGTGAATAATGGGGAAGGAAAAGAAGTGCTGAATATTAACAGTCCGTTTAATCAGTTTTCATCCATCGTAGCTGTAGATCAAGATCGCTATTGCCGTTTAGGAGATACAGCCTTACGCGATGTCTTAATTGATGTGGGGCGCGATGGCATTCGGCCTTCTATGCCGATGGTTGAGATTTCGCCGATGAATAGTCATGAGAAAGACAGAATTTTTGATGTCAGATCTGTTGCGATCTTTAATAAAAATTTGCAAATGGTCGGTGAAGTGAGCGGTAGAGAATCTCTGGAATTATTTTGGGTCAAAGGTGTATTGAAAAATCAATTCGTGACTGAAGAACTTGAAGAAGGAAGTATTTCCTTATATGAATCCAATTTAAAGCAAACGATTAGAACCGAATTTGAAGGTGAAAAACTGAAAGCCTATGTAAAACTTGTGGGAACAGGAAGAGTACTTGAAAATAACTCGGATATAGATCTTTCTGTATCCAAGGAACGTAAAGGGATAGAGCATAGACTAAATGCAATTAAAGCAAAGCGAGTAGAAGAAACGATAAAGAAGTTGCAACTTCAGTATGGACAGGACGTGTTCGGAATCGGTGAAGAATTCCACAGGGAACATCCATATCAATGGAAGGAACTTCGAGATCGATGGGATGACATATTCCCAACAATTGAAGTGGCAGTTGATGTCAAGTTAAATATTCAAAGTACGGGTGATATACGTAAACGAATTGTTGGGAAAGGAGAGAAAAAATGAAGATTTCAACGTGGCAGTTATTTTGGATGTTTACAACATTAGAAATCTCAATGTCGATATGGTTAACGATATCGCCTACGATTGAAATCGCGAAACAAGATGCTTGGATTTCACTTGCAATTGCGGGATTAATTGGCCTGTTTGTAACGTATATTTTAGTTCGAGTGAGTCAGCGACATGCTTCTAAAACGCTGGTAGAGTTTGCTCAACAGCTTTTTGGGAAGTGGGTCGGAAAATTAATTAGTCTGCTATATATTCTGGTATGGTATTCCGTATGTGCCGATATATTACGAATATTCTCCTTATTTATAAAGCAGATTCTTTTCCACGATACGCCAGTATGGAGTATCTCAGCTTTGATGATGGCAGCAATGATATATATAACTTATGCTGGCAGTGTTGAAGCGATTGCACGTTTTAGCGAATTGGCTGGACCCTTGATTCTAGTCGGCATTGTGATGACATTTGCACTAAATATTCCTAATTTGCACATAGCGCTCATTCTGCCGATTTACGCGGATTCTGGTGTTATTCCTATTTTAAAGGGATCTTTAGTAAATGCATCTTTTCTTGGGGAATCGATGATGATCATGATGTTAACGCCGTTTATTGCTAAGCCAGAAAAGCTATTAAAGCCGATTCTATTGTCAATTTGCGTACCGTCGTTGCTCGCCATTGTTGCGACAATGATGATTATTTCAACATTCGGTATACATATCGGATCGAGCATGTACTTTCCCTATTTTGCTATGGTTCGATTCATAAATTATTTAGATTTCATTCAAAATATGGATGTCTGGATTGTGTTTATCTGGATTTTTAGCGTGTTAGTAAAGTTGTCTATTTACTTGTTTATCAACAGTTATGGAACAGCACAATTAGTTGGAGTCAAGAAATGGCGGGGGATGATCGCAATAACTGCACCCATCATTTTCGCTATTTCATTAATACCTGCAAACATCTTTGGTATATTGGATTATGCGAATCTAGTCTGGACTGCATTTATTTTCCCTATTTTCATCGTAGGTCTCCCCTTAGTTATTCTTCTTGTTAGCGTTATTAGAGGTAAGCGTGTGCAAGAGGTGTGAGTGGTGAAATGAATGATTAAGACAATTCGTAGTGAATGTGACTTTATCACAGATTTCCATCAGCTTTTATGTTATTATGTTACGAAAAAAGCATTTCATAAGGAGCTGAATTTGTTGATTCTGGCTGAACATCTAGCGCAGATCATTTCAATATTCCCCAGCTTGGCGGACATCACTGAACAGGATTGGAATCAAGACGGCATACATGTTATTCAAATGGAACCCAATTATATTATTGAAGAAGGACATTTTCTAGAGCACGTTGTTCTGATTTTGGATGGAACAGTCAGAATGTATAAAATAAGCACGAGCGGTCGGGAAATTACGATGTATAGGATTCAGAGCGGAGAATGTTGTCCCTTGATGAGCTCGAGTATTTTAGGTGAATCCGCCTATGAAGCTACCGCCTGCGTGGAAACAGCTGGTTTGGTTCTTATCATACCCTCAGGTATTTTTCGCGAATGGGTGGATCACTATCGGAATTTTCGACAATTCATTTTTAAGTCATTTGCCCAACGGATTGTTAGTATGTCTAATTTGCTGGACAGTGTTAACTTTAAATCCATTCGTGGACGAATTTCGGAATTCTTAATCCACAAGACAGAAAAAACGGGTAATACCGATACTTTGCATATCACCCATGACAGTTTGTCTATTGAACTCGGTACAGCCAGAGAGGTAATCAGCAGAACGTTGAAGGGACTTGAGAAGGAAGAAGTTATTAATCTTTCTAGAGGGAAAATAACGATAGTAAATCGAAGTGCACTTGAACGATATATTGAATTCAACTGAAATTGTAATCTCAAACTAAAACCACCCATAGGGTGGTTTTTTTAAATGAATTTGTACTATGTGACAAAGTTACGGTTCGTTTTCATCCTCCCTGATATGATTGTAACTGTAAGAACTACAAAATAATTCGAAATCATGAAAGGGGAAATATATCATGAAAAACGTTGGGGGAACAGACCGTGCCATCCGTATAATTACTGGAATTGCCCTATTATCTTTGTTTATCGTCCTTCCAGGCTATTGGAAATTAGCTGGACTGATTGCCTTACCACTTCTGATTACTGGCTTTGCACAAAAATGCGGAATCAATAAATTATTGGGCCGTAATACTTGCAGAATCAGATAAATAAGGATGTGTTATAGGTAGTGAAGGGGGCGCAAATTGTGCCCCTTTTTCGTTTTATGAGTATATTATTCACATGATGGTCATATTACCTCCGAATGGAGGTTGATAATTATGGTGTTACATAGGTTGCTGCGCGTACTAAGCATTATCGTACTTGCTTGTCATTTAAGTATGTCTCAAACGGTTATAGCAATGGATGGTGCCGAAGTTTTTGATATCAAAAAAGGTGAAATCACGCAAGCAATTCCTAACTCTAATGCGTTGCAAATTCAAGCCAGGGAATGGCTGTCATCCATTACTGGGATAGTAGAATCACTGCATATCGAACCAAGTGAAGGGATAGCCATTAAGATTCCACTACTACCGCCTCACAAACTAACTTCAAATTGGATCACTGGAACCGTCACGGAAATCGTGATGTTCATTAGTATATCCAAAACTTATTTCCCAACCCTACTGATTTTCACACGAGAAAATGGGTTTATTGCAGTCCATTTTAAAAGCAGCAGTTTGAAATCGTTTCTCCAAGAATATAAGCTTGATTATCCGAGCCTAAACCTTGAAGAAGCACCAAAAGTTGAATAAATGTGAGGCAGTTTATGAATATTTAAGAAATGTTTTAGATGCAGTTAACTTCAATTGATTATCTTAGTGATAAGAAGATATCAAGGGAGATTCTAAGGGAATGAAAAACTTTACAATGACAAAGAAAAAATGGATGTTAAGCTTACATATCATGTTTGCCGCGATTATGTTAGGTACAAGTGTGACATTTCTCATCTTGAGTATTACGATCGCGAGTACGAGTGATTCTAAGTTAATACTTTCATGTTATAAAGCCATGCATGTATTGGCTGAAACTTCTGTACGAGCTTCTGTCATAGGGACTATCGTGACAGGGGTACTATTGTCCCTAGGGACTCACTGGGGTTTGGTAAAATACTATTGGATCATTGCCAAAGAAGTGCTTACGGTTATCGCGGTAATCATAGGGCCCATAGGCATGTACATTTGGACATTGAAAGGAATATCTTTGTTGACGGAAGTAGGGGGAGAAAGTGCGAATCAAGGGGCGTATGTATCCAACATGCTAGCCTTATTTATAGGCATAGGACTTCAGTTGCTATCCTTAATCGCCATGTATGTGCTTTCTGTGTTTAAGCCCTGGGGGAAGAGAAAAATTGGTTAGAAATAAAGTTTTATTTGGGTTAAAGCTATTAGAAAATTTTTTCGTACGATCGAGAAACATGATGCTGGAAATAAGAAAAAGCAGAGGATAGGAAAGGGGAGACGCCCACTCTTATCTTCTGCTTTTTGTTTTGACCGATTAATCCGTAATATTTCTCGTATAATATTCAATAATGTCCTTGCGCCGAATGATACCGAGGAAAACGCGATCCTTATCTACAACGGGAACAAAATTCTGGTCAGCAGCTAGAGCTAACATATCTTCCATATGCGCATCGATGGCGACGCACTCGTTATAAATTCGTTTTCGAATATTGGCAACAGAAACTTCATCCATGTTAACGAAGGACAGGCCGGGCGTGCACTTCAGTTTCCATAACAAATCTCCTTCGGATAAAGTGCCGACATATTTCCCTTCCTCATCGATAATTGGAATCGCTGTATAATGACAGGCTTCCAGCCGCTCTATCGCTTCTTTCATCGAAGCCGACGTCGTCAGGTAAGAAACTTTATCTTTGGGTAGTAAAAACGATTTAATTTCCACTTTGTTTCGCTCCTTTTCATCCCAAATTACTTTCACTATTTAATTAAACCATAAATCCGACCTAAAGAGTGCACAATTGGCTGGTGTAATAAATGGAAATATAGGAATATTTGAATTTTTGTAACAAAAGAAGCGTTCAATTTGTTCATATTCGTGATATTAATTCACAAATGTATACTTCACTCTTTTGGAATTAATAAAGTAGGGTATCCAAATCAAACAAGTTATGAAAGATTTCACTATATTTCTCCCCTGTTCATTCATAAACTCTGGTGTCGCTAGATCAGCAATGGAATTCGAAATAAAATAGTAAATGACATTAAAAAGGAAACTAACGAGATAGAAATTAATCGCCCACGTTCTTACTCGTCTCATTTTTTTCCATCCGAAATAGCCAAGAACTATTGGGAACACAACATATAAAGCGTAAGTAATTGTTTCATAAATGATAATTAATGCGTATTTCCAATCATCACTATACAATTCGGTAAAAAGTCCGTTTGTGTATATAGGTAATAATGTATTGATTATGTAGATTAAGGAATTCCCTAAGGTAAGTAACAGCCCAAAGGTTACAATATATAACCATCCTCCAAACCCTCGCAAATGATTATGCTCATCCTGTGGGGGTTCATTTCCCGCAATAATCAAATCCTCTGTTTTCGTAGCTAATTCATTTTCTGTATTGACCATTAAGACACCTAATTTCTTCTCCAGATAGAGGAGGATTTATACAACATAGATAGGGGCAAAAAACTTTATACTGTATTCGGCATGAGTCCCATTAATCCTCCCTTGTCAATTGTAAATAAATTTCCAAATCCACCTTTCCACACAAAACATTCCTACGCAGCGTACGTCTAATTGGTTAGGAATGAGCTGAAGTTATTGGATCGTCCGAACATCCGATTATTTATCTTCAAAAGGAGTGAGAGAGAAAACTGATGACCCGAAAAGTTTTAATTATCCTAATAGGTGTGTTGGTTGTAGGTTTAGAGTGTGGATATTCGATCGCAAGTCTCACAACAAAGCCTGAAACGGAGAAAACTATGGAAGCGGCTCCCACTTCTAAAGAGGAGAGTAAACCTACGCCAAGCGTTGCACAGATAGGTGCGAATTTAAAGGATAGGGATACCTTATTACGCATATTATCAAGAGTTCATGATAGTACGGAAGGTTACGAATATACGGAGGAACAATTAAAAGAGTTGCAGGCAAATCCCGAAAATAAGGTATACAGCAAGGTTCTGCAGAAATTCGTTCAGTCACGTCTAAACCAAGGAATCACGTCATTTCAAACGATCAGTGACTCCGTAAATCCGCGTTCGTTGCTCATAACGACGAACGATCAACATGCGTATATGGTCTATATGAAAAAAGATTATTCCCATGATGGGATCTGGATCATTAGTGGATTTATGGATTTTATGCCACAAGAAGATCAAATAAATGAGGTCTATACCTTGATTCCTATTGTTGAATCACCTGGGGATGTAAAGGAGTGGGCAGAAACCTTGTTAAAACAGTCGGAGTGGAAGAAAGAGTATCGCACCTTTGGTGACCGCACGTATGCATTGATTAAGTCTTCCTCGTCCTTAGCTGATTCTGTGGAGTTAGAGGAGGTCATGCTTTCAGCCGGTGAAGTGTTTATTTCCTACCAGTCGTATCAATATGCCGCGGATAGTAATAAGGATCTAATCAATGATTATCTATTGTTGGAATTAAAAGGCCAAGGAATTAGGGATGTTACCTTTACGAATTCTTATTCCAATTTCCCGCTTGTGGATGGTAAGGAGCCTGTGAAGAATGACTGAACTGTAGTGAAATGAACGAAGTTGAATCGTAAGGAGGTGCACCATTGAAGGCGATTATCTACACGAAGTACGGCAGTCCCAATGAACTAATTTATACAGAAGTGGAAAAACCACAGCCAAAAGATCATGAAGTATTGATCAACGTACACGTGGCCTCCATCAATTCATGGGACTGGGATCTGTTGCGAGGTACTCCGTTTTTAGTTCGAATCGGCGGTATTACAAAGCCTAAATACACGATTCTCGGAGCTGATATTGCAGGTCGTGTTGAAGCGGTTGGCAAAGCAGTCAAGCAGTTTGCTCCAGGAGATGAAGTATTCGGAGATATTTCGGGTTGTAGTTGGGGCGGTTTTGCGGAGTATGTATGTGCATCTGAAACGGCAGTATCGCTGAAACCAGCTACTATATCTTTTGAGGATGCAGCGGCTATCCCCCAAGCAGCCGTCCTCGCCTTGCAGGGTCTAAGGGGCAGAGGACTTATACGAAAGGGAAAGAAGGTATTAATCAATGGCGCGGGTGGGGGCGTAGGCACATTTGCAATTCAACTATCCAAATTATTTGGTGCAGAAGTGACTGCAGTCGATCGTGCAGTGAAGTTGCCAAAACTCGAAGCGCTTGGTGCGGATTATGTTATGGATTATAAGAAAGAGGATTTCACCACAAGTGGAAATAAGTATGACTTGATTCTAGATGTCGTTGGAAATCGGTCGATATTCGACTGTAAACGTGCCTTAAGCCTGGATGGACAATATGTAATGGTGGGAGGTACCCTATCCCGAATTTTTCAAGTGATGCTCCTAGGGCCATTGATTTCCTTGTTAAGCAAGAAGAAAATGGGGCTCTTAATGCACAAACCAAATGCGACAGATCAGAATGAATTAATGTCCTTTTGGGAGATTGGCAAATTAACACCTGTGATTGATCGTCATTATCCGTTAGGAGAGGTTGCTGATGCGCTAACGTATTTCGGAGAAGGTCAGCATATCGGCAAAGTGATGATTCATATAACATGAGGTGGATAATTGTAACGGTTACTATGTTGCAAAAAAAGGCTGATCTCAGTAGATTTTCTACTTGGGAACAGCCTCTTTCAATTGGAACATTACGTACGGCGCATATAAGCAATAACTGTAATAGGTGCAAAAATAGCTACAATAACAATTGCACCGAAGAGTGAAATGGTGAGATCCCAGCCCACTGTACCTTGATTCGCAAGTTGACGAACAGCAGAAACGAGGTGGGAGATTGGATTAATTTTCACGAACCACTGAAGCCAGTTCGGCATCGTATCAACCGGAACGAACGCGTTAGATAGGAACGTAAGTGGAAACAGGACGAGCATCGAGATCCCTTGAACACTGGACGCGGTGCGAGCAATGACGCCGAAGAAAGCGAAAATCCAGCTGATCGCCCATGAGCAGAAAATGACAAGCAACGCAGCGATCGCAACATTGGCCAAGCCGCCTTCTGGTCGATATCCCATGATGAATCCCATTGAGAATGTTAGTACTGTTGCGATGGTATACCGTATGGTATCGGCCAACAAGGCGCCTGCGAGTGGCGCTATACGCGCAATCGGCAGTGATTTGAATCGGTCAAAGACGCCTTTATCCATGTCCTCTCGTAATTGGACGCCGGTCACGATGGAAGTTGTGATTACAGTCTGTACAAGAATACCTGGGATAATGACAGGCAAATAACTCACGACATCACCTGAGATGGCGCCACCGAAAATATAAGTAAACATCAGCGTGAAGATGATCGGTTGAAGTGTGACATCGAATAATTGCTCTGGTGTACGTCGGATCTTCAGGAGACCACGATAGGCCATTGTAAGCGAATTGCGAATCGACTGTCTAAAGCTTGTGTGGTTTCTCAGATGGCGTTCGGAAACAGGTTTAATCGATGTACTCATACTCTTGCCTCCTGTTTGTTACTTGTTGGCGTTGACGTCTCTGTATCGTTCTCTTCTACACCATGACCTGTAATCGTTAAAAACACTTCGTCCAATGTCGGTTTCTGTACACTCATTTCAGCCAAGTGAATGCCTGATTCACGCAGGGAAATAAGAAGATCAGTCACGCGATCTGCATTCGCCATTGGAGCGGATATTTTACCAGCTACAACGGTTGAAGTTACTTTCAGTACTTGCTCAACGGTTCTGCGAGCTTGTTCAATATCTAATGGATTTTGAACACTAAGCTGCAAGGAGGAGGTACCGACAGACGCTTTAAGCTCATCCACAGTTCCCTCGGCTACGACGCGCCCGCGATCAATGACTGCGATTCGGTCAGCGAGCTGGTCAGCTTCTTCCAGATATTGCGTTGTAAGCAATATGGTTGATCCTGTGTCGACTAGTCGACGGATGGTATCCCACATCTGAGAACGTGTCCGAGGGTCTAACCCAGTCGTCGGTTCGTCTAAGAAGATGAGTGGAGGCTGTGCAATAAGACTCGCGGCGAGATCCAGTCGGCGTCTCATACCGCCTGAGAAATTTTTTAATGGCCGTTTTGCAGCTTCAGTCAGTCCAAATTCTTCAAGTAATTCGTCTGACTTTTGACGCGCTTCTTTGCGGCTTAACCCAAGAAGACGGGAGAAGATAATTAAGTTCTCAGTCGCGCTTAATGATTCGTCGACGGATGCATATTGTCCAGTGACCCCGATCAATTGACGAACGATCTGCGACTCTTTCACAACATCGTAACCGAAGATTTTGGCTGAACCTGCATCCGGTCTAAGAAGGGTCGCGAGCATATTAATTGTAGTTGTTTTCCCTGCACCATTCGGGCCTAGAACGCCGTAAATTGTTCCTGCCTTCACATTCAAGTTAACACCATCTACCGCGCGATTTTCTCCGAATGTTTTGACGAGTCCATGCGCTTCAACGGCCCAATCACCTTGTTGTGCTCTTTCTTTTCTTTGCAAAGAATCCAAAGTAATTCCTCCTAAATAACAATTGATGACGTGATTGTATCGTATATTTTTAAACTGAATGTAAACAAATGTATATATGGGAAGCTGCTCTTATTTTTAAGAAGGCTATCTTGTAAATAATTGGTTATATGTTACAATAAAAGATACCGAATGGTATCTTTTATTTGCGCTAATATGGTGATACTTGTCCAACAAAGGAGAGATGCATGATGTCTATGAAAGAGCAACTGGAACAAGCTAAATCGGGATTTAAAGTTAGAGTACCTGTTGAAGCGCAGACACACATTTTTCGACATATGGAAGAGCAACAGCAAGCGGGGAGTATTTACGGATTAAAAGTAGGAGACATCGCTCCGAATTTTGTCTTGAGCAATCCGCTCGGCGAGCAAATAATGCTATACGATGAGCTGGCCAAAGGGCCGGTAGTCCTCACTTTTTACCGCGGCGCATGGTGTCCATTTTGTAATATTCAGCTCAGATCGTATCAGGAGATACTGCCAGAGATTCATAAGTATGGTGCCCAGCTGTTGGCTATTTCACCGCAAACTCCTGATAACTCATTAACACAGAAGGAGAAAGAACAATTGTCTTTCCAAGTACTGAGCGATGCAAATGGCCGTGTAGCGGAAAGCTATCACCTATTATTCGAAATGCCTGACTATCTTCAACATACTTTCAAACATCTTCTCGGAAGAGATCTCAGAGCGTTCAATAAAAGCGATCGGTGGATCCTGCCAATTCCGGGCATTTACGTTTTAGATAGAGAAAGAGTCGTCCGATTCGCACATGTGAATCCCGATTTCATGTCACGATTAGAGCCGCAAGAGCTTATCACACAATTGAAGAAGCTTTGATGGACAGGAGAGTTTATCTATAGTTATCCTTTCCTTCGAATTGGTAAATCCTAATGTGCTATGATGAACTCATGCCTTACGCATGGTACAGGAGGATCTCAACATGTCATTAATCAATGTTTCAAACCTAACGTTTGCCTATGATGGAAGTTACGATAATATTTTTGAAGACGTCAATTTTCAAATTGATACCGATTGGAAATTAGGCTTTACAGGAAGAAACGGGAGAGGGAAGACAACTTTTCTGGGCTTGCTGCTTGGTAAATACGAATACAGCGGACATATTTCTGCGAATGTCAGCTTTGAATATTTCCCTTTTCAAGTGAACAATAAACAAGACCAAACGATGGATATTATCAATGATATTTTGCCGGATTATCAGCACTGGGAATTAATGCGGGAGCTCACCTTACTTAAGGTTTCGGAGGATGTACTTTATCGACCATTCGAGTCATTGTCAAACGGTGAGCAAACGAAAGTATTATTAGCTGCTTTATTTTTGAAGGAAAATAGCTTTTTGTTAATTGATGAACCCACCAATCATCTTGACATGAATGCTAGAAAGCTGGTCAGTGAGTATCTGAATACGAAGAACGGGTATATCTTAGTGTCTCATGACAGATCATTTCTGGATAATTGTGTAGACCACATCCTATCCATCAATAAGACCAATATTGAGATTCAAAGGGGTAATTTCTCAGATTGGTGGGAAAATAAGCAAAGGCAAGATCACTATGAACTCGCTGAAAATGAGAAGCTGAGGAAGGATATCAAACGATTATCCGATGCTGCTAAACGTACGAGCAACTGGTCTCATGAAGTTGAGAAAACGAAGAACGGTACTAGAAATTCGGGTTCCAAGGTAGATAAGGGGTATATTGGTCACAAAGCTGCGAAAATGATGAAACGTTCAAAATCTATCGAACAAAGACAAGAATCGTCCATCGAAGAAAGATCGAAGCTGCTCAAAAATATTGAAAGTGCAGAAGACCTCAAGATAACCCAACTTGCCTACCACAAAAACCAACTTGCTGCGCTTGAACATGTTTCGATCCAGTACGGTGAGAAAATCGTATGCCAAGATGTTAATTTTACGATCGAACAAGGTGAGCGGATTGCGTTATCAGGTAAAAATGGCTCGGGTAAATCAAGTATTATTAAGTTGCTCTGTGGAGAGCAAATCAACTATACAGGAACTTTCCGAAAGGGGAGCCAACTTCAAATATCGTATGTTTCCCAGGACACTTCGCATTTACAAGGTAATTTAACCGACTATGCGAAGAATAACGGGATTGACGAGAGTCTGTTTAAGGCGATTCTAAGGAAGCTCGATTTCGCAAGAGTCCAATTCGAGAAAGATATTTCTTCCTTTAGCGGCGGACAGAAGAAGAAAGTACTGATCGCCAAAAGTCTGAGCGAGAAAGTACATCTGCATATTTGGGATGAACCGCTTAACTTTATAGATGTGATTTCGCGGATGCAGATCGAGGAGCTACTGCTTGAGCATGCCCCGACGCTTCTCTTTGTAGAGCATGATAGGGAATTTTGCGATAATGTAGCCACGAAGATTATTGAACTTTAAGGCAATGGAAGACGAGTAGATTTAACCGAATCGTGTTAGGGAGAAAGCCTGAGAAATCAGGCTTTTTATTATTTAATGAGGTTAATGATTAATGACATGAATTATTGGTGGTGTCGCATTTCTTTACTTCGAGTTAGAAAACCGTAGAATAGAAGTATACTTGGAAATTTCAAATGGAGTTGATCAATCATGTATCTGAGAAAACTTGAAGTTCAGAAGAATGAACATTTCGATCCCGGAAAGTATCCTTTTTCAATACCATCTATCCAATCGTTAGCTTCAATTTCGTTTCAGAAGAATGTGACTTTTTTCGTTGGAGAGAACGGGTCAGGCAAATCAACGATCCTTGAAGCCATCGCATACCAATGTGGGTTTAACACGGCAAGTGGCGGAAGAAACAATGTGTATGACGTCGACGCAGCTCATTCCACCCTGGGGGAGCACTTGCGTCTGTCTTGGATGCCGAAGATTACGAACGGCTTTTTTCTCCGAGCAGAAACCTTTTATAACTTTGCCAGCTATTTGGATACGATGCCTGAAAGCTTACCGTATTACGGCGGTCGCTCCTTACACGAGCAATCGCATGGTGAAGCGTTTCTGTCACTTTTTAAACATCGGTTTGGGAAAAAGGCGATATATTTACTAGATGAACCCGAAGCAGCCTTATCGCCAGCTAGACAGTTGGCTTTAATGCGAGTTATCAAAGATTTGGAGAAGGAAGCTCAGTTCATTATTGCTACGCATTCTCCAATACTTCTTGGGTATCCAGATGCGCAGATACTTAGTTTTGATGATCAACCCATTAGCGACATTCAATACGAGGAAACGCTTCACTATATGATCACCAAACGGTTTCTTGACAATAGAAAAATGATTTTAGATGAGCTGTTCAAAGATTGATTTCGAACAGCTCATTTCCATTTAACTACTTGAGAATTGTCAATGGTTCGAAGTTAGGATAGACATACGGCGAACTAGGGGCCTCGATTTTTTCGATTTTAGTGGCCTCAATTTTGAATATGTCGTTCCCATTGTATTGACCATTTTGAATGGTTCCGGTAACTTTCACCCACATATCTTGCGAATAATTTGGCGCTGTTGGGAACTCCACCAACACCCCGTAAGGAGAAGCATCCGCTGAGCAGCAACTAACCGCGAAACGCCCAACAACGAATTGATTCCTCCTCATTTTATCTTCCTCACGATACACAAATCCTGTTAGTTCTATTTCTTTACCGATAAAGTTATCCTTGAACAGATCTATCGTTGACAGGATCTCCATGTAAATATCTGGCTGTACCAGAATGCGATCCTTTTTATAAAGAATAACACCCATCTTGGCAAAGTCTTCGTTCCACTCATCCGGGGACTTAAATAACTGCTCGATATCAGTGTCTGACTGAGCAGTTTGTTCAGCTTCAGCCTGACTAGCTCGCAAAGTTTGACTGCTGGTGGCAGGTTTGGGGAAGCTAGGCAAATTATACGATTCAGAACGAGGAGTCGTCATAGTGGTCGTGGCAGCAGAAAGATTGATCCCTTTAGCAGCGACCATGGTGCTATTTAACGCTGTATCTGGCAGAAGGAAGCCAATCATCAGCGGAAGAACGAGTAACCCATATGCTATGAAATTTCGTAGGAACGATCGCGGAGCTGGCTGATGACAATCACAGTCTACTGATCTTCCCCAATAGGAACGAAGAGCCATGAAACCTTGAAAACATGCAATGATATACAATACGACGGAAGCAATTTTGACATAAATCATCATACGCGGGGCGATATACAACTGTAATGAATCTGATTTTGTAAGAACAACGATATAGCTAGAGAACCCAAGTAAAATTAGTGTACGAAATAAATGATGATAGCTTGTTTTACGTGTGTGATTCAAACGAATTCCTCCTCGTATTAGTTATATAAATTGTTCCCAGAGCAATGAGCAAAGAAGCACTGTGCATGAGATTAACAAGACTAGAAGTAAGACGAATTTGAACTTGAACACGGAAAGCAACATTAGCGTACTTTTGAAATCCAACATAGGTCCGAAGACAAGAAAGGTTAGCAATGAACCGGTCGTAAATGAGGTTTGGAAAGAGGAAGCTACGAATGCGTCCGATGTCGAACAAATGGAAAGAATGTACGCCAAGCCCATCATAAAAAAGTGAGAAGAGAGTGGACCTTGGCCAATGGCTAACAGGCTTTCGCGCTGCATAAATACTTGTATGAGAGCGGTGAGTAATGCGCCAAAGACAAGGTATTTACCCATTTCAAAAAACTCGCTTGAGCTATGTACGAAAAATGTCATGATCTTACTTGGATTACCACTTTGTTTGTGATGATGTTCATGGTGGTCATGGTGGTGATGATGTACTTCATGCAGAGGCACTTTCGACTCATGGTTTTGACTTTGTCTTAAAGGACTTCTTTTAACTATCCGATAGAGAATCAACCCAATAATGATGACAACAAGGAAAGCAAGTCCCATTCGGGAGTAAGCGATGGAAGGATGATTGCGAAACGCCATTAGCGTAGCTGCGAAGACAATAGGATTAAGAATGGGTCCAGCGATAATAAAGACGACGGCGATGTAAACGGGCATTCCTTTTAGGATGAGTCTACGAACAATCGGAATCATACCACATTCACACATGGGAAAAAGAATACCAATTAGGCAAGCAAATAATATGCCAAGAATGGGGTTCCGAGGTGTGAAGCGACGAATGGTTGACTCGGGCACGAATGTTTGGAGCAAGGATGAGAGCAGGACGCCAAGTAAAATAAACGGTAATGCTTCAAGGATAAGGCTGATAAAAATCGTTTTGAAGGATTGCAAGTGATCGACTGTAAAAAAACTGCTTAGGAAAGTATGATTCTCAGATTTACTTAGCATGAGGGAGACTCCTTTACTTACATTAGTTCTATGTTAAAAAGTAATATTTACGATTAAAATCATATGCTAAATCGGTATTTCTTGCAAGCATGTTATTGACAGCCTAGAAAAAGCAGGATATATTACTCGTTGTAATGCGTAAATTTTACTATTAGACGAACGCGATATGAACAGAGATTAGTTAAGTTTCCTAGTAGGTGAACTAGCTTCCATTTATTCTATGATGTATTCGTAAAATTTACGCATAAATTTGAAGGGGGGGTTGAAAGTCATGTTAATTGTCTCCATGCAGCAGGTGGAGTTTGGTTATGTGGATATTCCTTGTATTCAAGATGCACAATTAGACATTCAGTCTGGTGAATTTGTTGCTGTTATCGGACCCAATGGCGCGGCAAAATCAACCTTGCTTAAACTCATGTTAGGTTTGATAGTGCCATGGAAAGGCCGAGTGTTCTTATCGCAGACGAATTCGAAAGGAGAGAAACTGCAAGTAGGTTACGTATCTCAACAGATCGCAGGTTTCAATAGCGGTTTTCCAAGTAACATCTTGGAGTTTGTGCGCTCAGGTAGATTTTCACGGATACCTTTGTTTAGCAAACTACGCAAGGAAGATAAAGACATTACGGAAACAACCCTTCGCCAATTGGGGATGTGGGATATGCGTAAGCGTAGAATCGGCGAATTATCAGGTGGCCAGAAGCAGCGGATTTGCATAGCTCGAGCACTATCGCAAGAGCCAGATCTGCTTGTACTGGATGAGCCCACGACAGGTATGGATTATGAAAGCCGGATTGGATTTTATCAACTGATGCATGTTCAAGCAAAGACGCTTGGCAGAACGGTTGTTATGGTCACACATAATCTGGAAGAAGTCTCTCCGTACATAAACAGAGTCATTGCATTAGAACGAAAGGAGGAAGGAGGATGGAAATGCTGCACTACGACTTCATGCAACGGGCATTTTGTGCCGGTGGGCTAATTGCGATTATCGCTTCGTTACTAGGTGTGTATCTGATGCTTCGCCGACAAGCGTTAATGGCCGATATGCTCTCACACGTTTCGTTAGCTGGTGTGGCTGGTGGCGCATTTATCCATATTCATCCAACATTAGGCGGCTTTGTTGTAGCGACGCTAGGTGCTGTCCTTGTTGAATACGTAAGGCGATCGTATAGGTCCTTTAGTGAGATTTCAGTCGCTATCATTATGATTGGAGGGTTATCTTCAGCTGTTATTATCATGAGCTTAAGTCCCAGTATGAACAAGGGTTTATCTGCCTATTTATTCGGGTCCGTCGTGGCTGTGAATGAAACAGAACTTGTACTCATGTTTATTGTGGCAGTAATCGGCGGCTTATTCTTCTTTCTGTTCCGTCGTCAACTGTACCAAATCACATTCGACGAAGATACCGCGAGAACGAATGGTATTCCTGTAAAATGGATTTCACTCGGATTTAGCGTCTTAACAGGAATGATTGTTTCGGCTGCTATGCCAATCGTTGGGGTACTCCTAGTTTCGTCGCTCATCGTTCTTCCAGCAGCCTTAGCCATACGCATTGCGCGTAGTTTTACAGCCTCTCTTCTGATTGCCATGGGAGTGGGGGTCCTCGGTGTGTTTTCAGGCCTTACAGCTTCCTATACCTTCAGTACACCACCAGGTGGAACGATCGCGATTCTACTTTTGTTCCTACTTATTTTAGGCTTAGGAATCCAGAAAGCAGTCGTGCGATTTCGTAAGACAACGAATACAAATAACATTGAAGACAAGGTTCCCTTGCCTGTATTTCAAACCAATTAGGAGGAAAATTTTAAAATGAAATCGTTATGGGTTACAAGATCACTAATTTTCGCAGGTATATCAACCATACTGATGACGACAGGGTGCGCATCTAACGCTGTCTCAAGCGACGGTAAGCTGGATGTCGTCACGAGTTTTTATCCGATGTATGAATTCACAAAGCAAGTTGCCGGTGAGCACGCGAATGTTATCGCTCTAATTCCTGCGGGTTCAGAGCCGCATGATTGGGAGCCGAGTGCTAAGGATATGAAAAAAGTGAAGGAAGCTGATGTATTTATTTACAATGGCATTGTTGAAGGGTGGGCTGAGCAGGCCTTGCAAAGCGCCGCAAATACGAAGCGTGTTGTCGTTGAGGCGAGCAAGGGGATTGAACTAATACAAGGGTTGCATGAAGAGGAGGAAGAAGCGGAAGAAGATGGTCATAGTCATGATTTGGATCCTCATGTATGGTTATCCCCGCTTTTAGCTCAACATGAGGTTGAAGCAATTGCACAGGGTCTGATCACGGTAGATCCCGCACATAAAGACGATTATCGGAATAACGCTGATCTTTATATCACGAAGCTCAAGGCGTTGGATGAAACGTTCCGAGATACGCTTGCCAAGGTGAAACATAAAGAGTTCGTAACCCAACATGCCGCATTTGGTTATTTGGCCAAGGAATATGGTTTAACACAAGTCCCTATCGCCGGTCTTTCCCCGGAAGAAGAACCCGCGCCGGACAAAATGGCGGATATTATTCAATTCGCCAAAGAGAAGCAAGTGAAAACGATTTTTTTTGAAACGTTAGTTGATCCTAAGGTTGCAACAACGATTGCCAAGGAAATCAATGCCCATACGGATGTCCTAAATCCACTAGAGGGTCTAACAGCTGAGGATAAGAAGAAAAACTTGGATTACATTAGTGTGATGACGAACAATCTCCAAGCATTGAAGAATGCGTTAGATGAATAGCCATTCAGGATTAGCGAGAATAGCCAGTTGGGATGCAAACTGAAGTTTGCTTTTTATTTATCTCATATACGTAATAATTACCATTAAAAGAAAAGGGGGCATTGTCCATGCAGACAATTCCTGTGACAGTACTAAGCGGTTATTTGGGAGCCGGGAAAACAACCCTATTAAATCATATTCTACATAATCGAAATGGCTTGAAAGTAGCCGTTATCGTGAATGACTTAAGCGATGTTAACATCGATGCGGACCTCATTAGACAAGGCAATGGACTCTCTCGTACAGAAGAAAGCTTAATTGAAATGTCCAATGGTTGCATATGTTGCACCTTGCGTGATGATCTGTTGAAGGAAGTTGAACGACTTGCCATGGAAAACAAATTTGATTATATTCTGATCGAATCGACAGGTGTTGGTGAACCGTTGCCTGTTGCTCAAACTTTTACCTATTCGGATGAAGATCAAGGTATTGATCTTTCCGAGCTGTGTCGATTGGACTGTATGGTGACCGTTGTGGATGCTTTCCGATTCTGGACCGATTATTTCTCTGGCGAAACACTGCTCGAACGTAGTCAAGCTGTTGGTGAAGACGACACGCGTGAAGTTGTTGATCTGCTGATTGATCAGATTGAATTTTGTGATGTGCTAATTCTCAATAAGTGTGATAGGTTGGAAGCCGAGGAATTGAATGAGCTTGAAAGTGTGCTCCGGCTGCTACAACCTAGGGCAAAGTTTATTCGGGCTATACACGGCCAGATAGATCCTGCAGAAATTTTGAATACTCAGCTGTTTAATTTCGATGAAGCTAGCAGCTCACCTGGTTGGATGCGAGAATTGGAGAAAGAATCGCACACGCCTGAAACGGAAGAATACGGCATTACATCGTTTGTTTATGAAAGAGCTCGACCCTTCGAGCCCTCGAGACTGATGACTTGGATGGCAGATTGGCCAGCAGAAATCGTCAGATCCAAAGGGACTATGTGGTTGGCAACGCGCCATAATTACGCGCAAAGCCTCAGCCAAGCTGGCCCATCTATCCGGTTTGGGCCTTCGGGCTATTGGATCTCTGCACTTCCTGAAGCGGAAAGACTAGCAGTTATGGAAGAGGAAGCCGATGTACTCACACATTGGGATGACACCTATGGTGATCGGATTAATCAAATTGTTTTCATTGGGATTGATATGGATCGCGATGACATCACAACAACCCTTGATGCATGTTTATTGACAGATGCGGAGATGATCGCAGATTGGCGGGAATTCCGCGATGAACTGCCTAATATCATCATGGAAATAGAGGAAGAGTGTGTCCTATAGTTTTATTATGCTGAATGGTCGTTGATCAGCAGCGGCAACAAGCCAGCAAGCGAAGGCAGCGAAGGATGATGTAAGGCCCGAAAAGGGCCTTATCGGGTCTCCGCAGCCGCTCGCGAACGACCAATAGCGCCCCAAAAGGGCGCTATTGGTCTAGCATCGCTGCCATAGTGGCGTCTGTTAGAACAATCTCCTTGCCGTAACAAAACGCTTCTTCCATTTTTCATCGAAAGCCGTGAAGTGAACGCCATCCTCTTTGGAATACGTTTGAAGGATTTGACCATTGCCTGCATAAATACCTACATGACCGATATCGAGCCCGCGTGCCGTGAAAAACAGGAGATCCCCTTTGCGAATGTCCTCAAGCTTGACTTCTTTTCCTTGGTGGGCTTGGTCATAAGACACGCGCGGCAAATCCTTTGACAATACCTTGTCAAATACATATTGAACGAAAGATGAGCAATCGAATGTATTCGTTTGTCCAGAAGCAGCACCGAATTCGTAAGGTGTTCCAAGAAATTTGGACCCAAAAGTTATTAAAGCATCTGCTTGCTTCGTCGTTATCGACGTGGTCGAGTAATCGGAGTACATCGGGGCGGAGGAGATGAATCCGATTGTACCGTCTTGTGTTTGCACTTCCAACCATTCCGAGTTGATTTCACGAATGACGTGAATTTTTTCGGTTTTCGGAAGCATTCGAAGTATGTGGGTATCGTTATCTTTTTCTGGCGTATCGCGTAAATTGACACCATATAGAATCGTGCTTTCATAGTCGTGAACAGATGAAATGGTAATGGAGCGGGAGTAGTCATGCCATTTCACCAGATTACCTAGTGATTCACTAATAAAACGCAATGGCATCATCGTAAAGCCATCCATAATTTTGCCTGGGATGGGCAGCTCCAGTCGTTCTTTATTTTTATAAGCAAATGTGTCTCCGATTTGATAAGTTACTGTGGTGCCATCTTTCACGGCTGTTACTGTTCGCGTGTTCTCATTCCATGAAATTGTAGCGCCTTCTGCTTCAAATAGAGCACGCATCGGCACGAGGCTATATCCCTCTTCAATAACTGGCGATGTCTGAAAAGACAGCGGAAGCCCGTCCAAAAATACAGTAGGCGACGTATTCTCCTCAGCGTGTGCATGGGAGGCTTGGAAAATCATCATGCTCAGTAACGCTATATGGGCACCTCGAAAGATCTGTTTTTTAATTTTCATGATTGTACTCCTCATACTTTCGGTTAATGCCTATATATTTCGTTCAGCAAGATTTCCTTAAGTCCGTATAAGGGGGAGGGAAAGATTGGGAAGATTACGTGTGGGAGAAGTCTGACAATCGAAGCATCGGCGAAATGAAATAAAGAAGGCTGCCCTTAAAGTAGACGAATCTACTCGTTGGACAGCCTCTTTGACGGTGCGATAATTGATGGAGCTCTTGCCTTGAACCTTACTTCGCTAGGTAACTACCTCATCACAACATTGCAGTATAGATACTACAGGAAGTGGTATGCGGCACATCTCCTCGCCTCCATATGGATTCAATAACAAATTCCCTTGTGTAAATTGTCTGCGACACAACACCTCACCACTGCGTCACCGTCATAAAATATTATGTCCGCTCTTCTCAGGCAATATACACAGATTTGGTTAAAAGTTACCCGTTATGAATACATATAGAAGCAACAAGGAAAAGGGGTGATGTATATGCGCCCAGGCTACGGAATGTTCCAACAGCAAACAGCGAAGATGCGGATCACGCCTCAACTGCGTAAAGCGATTACGATCCTCCAACTATCGACACCGGAATTAATGGAAGTTATTCAACAAGAGGTAACTGATAACCCGGTATTGGAAATTGTCAGTCATACAGGGGACACAAACTTCACACCAACATTTTTCCATGGAGCTAGAAGAACTGAACTCATGTATGACCCTTTACTTCATATTGCATCGAACGAGGTATCCCTTGAACGGCATTTAAAGGAGCAATTAGGTTTTATAAAAAAAATACAGCCATCCCTTCGACGTACGGTCTCATTTATGATTGGAAATCTAGACCATAATGGTTATTTAGGATCTACCTTGCCTGAAATTTCTGAAGTGTGCAAAATCGATCTAGTTCAAGTGGAGGATGCGTTAAAGATTTTGCAGAGTTTCGAACCTCGCGGCGTAGGAGCACGAGATTTGAGGGAATGTTTGCTTCTTCAAGTCCAGTCGTTGGCGGATTCGTTTCCATTAGTGTCCTTATTAATTAAGAAACATTTGAATGAGATCGCCAATTACCATGTTCATAAATTAACAACTTTGCTGCAAGTGTCACCACAAGAAATTCAGGCTGCGATCGATGTAATCAAGGGACTGAACCCTAAACCTGGCGCAGTCTTTCATATAGAAACAGTTCATTATATAATTCCGGAAGTCATTATTGAAAGGGCAGGGGAACAGCTCGTTGTGCTGCTTCATCAAGCAGCATCATCGCGACTTTCAGTTAATGGGTATTATGAACGAATGGCCGAAGTAAATAGTGACAATTACGAGTTAACCAGGTTTCTTGCAGGCAAATTACATGCCGCGAAGTTCTTCCTGAAGTGTTTAGATCAAAGACGAAGAACGATAGTCCGAGTAACGCAAGCCATTGTAGAGGAGCAAAACGATTTTTTCTGGAAAGGAACCGGCCATCTCAAACCTATGACCTTAAAGCAGATTGGGGATAAATTAGGGGTACATGAATCAACGGTAAGCCGCGCTACAGCGGGGAAATACGCCCAAACCCCCTGGGGAATCTTTGAATTGAAGTACTTCTTTCCCTCAGGGCTGCAAATGGGTTTGGGCGAATCTGCATCATCAGAACATGTTAAATCGAAAATCAAGACGTGGATTAGTGGTGAAAATTCCAGAAAACCATACTCCGATCAAAAGCTGGCTGATCTTTTGAGGGAAGAGGGCATCTCCATTTCCCGGCGCACCATTACCAAGTATCGCGAAGAACTCGGTATTTCGTCTTCTGTAAGAAGGAAACGCATATAGTTGGATAAGGAGGAGCGTGCTCGCTAACCTATCACTTCAAGGATTTAGCCCATAAATTCATGTCCTCAAATTTATCATAAATATCACAATTTTTCGTAAGTCTGCCGTAATACCTGTACCCCATTTGATAGAAAACGGCATTCATACCGAAAGAAAGAGCCCTAGATAAAGAATAAGCGCAAGTAATATGCCGCGCAATCAATTCAGTTTCCAAGGCATGTATTAGCAGTCGCATGAGACCTTGATTACGATACGCCGGGAGCGTAGCACAATCCGTCATTTCAGCATTCGCGTAGATCGAATTGATCTCTGCGGAAGCAGCGCTTATGAGTTGATCCTGCGATTCGACGAGATAGTAAATCGTTCCATCTTGCATCGTTTTCTCCACATATAGGGAATCATTCATCGGCGTTGGATAGGTTTGGAAAATGTGGCTGTATAGAAGGGAGAGTTGTTCCGCATCTTCCAATCGAGCCAGACGCATAGTCATACTGTTCGGAATCAATGGACGATCGAGCTTAACTGGAAGCGTAAGTACCTGCTGAAGAATCTGATCTTCTTCCAGCCAATAGTCGCTTGTCCGGCGCTCCAAGTCATCATACATGGCCATACAGTAAGCATCACTGCCATTGAAATATCCTTTATAAATACCTTCCAGCATACATCCCTTCGATAAAAAGGACTGCCAATCCACTTCTCTTGATTTAATAAACACTTTGGTTAAAGCATGCGTTTTGGCCATTTCGACGACTCTTCTGTAAATGATATCTAAATTTCCCGAATAGTCATCCACCCGCAATCTTTTATTCGTAAAATCAAGGCAAAACGTAATCGCATAGTCAGTGCCGTTCTCTACTTCATTCAAATAGGTTGGCAGATCACTTGGCATCCAGCATCCCCCTTAACCCTCAAATTACTGCAAAATAATGACAACTGCCAAAAAATTTGCAGCTTTACCCTTACATCCAGCCTACGAAGTAAGCAAATACCCACCCTGAAAAGTTGGCATCTTTATTGCATTATAATCAGGTAGACCCAAAAAAGTACTATTAGGAAAGATATTCAGGGGTCCCCGCAAAGTAATAGGAATAAGCTACAAAGCATCACTTCACCTAATGGGGTAAATTTATGAAGGTAGGTGCACGCATATGAATTGCATGTGGTGTGAAACGGAAGATATCCGTGAAAGTGTGAAAGATTGCTACTGGATTATGCCCGACGGGAGATTAGCGGTTCAAATACTTGACATTCCTGCGCTTGAATGTCCCAACTGCCGTACGTATGTGTTAGAGAGCACTGCCCAGCAAATTGAAGAGACTTTATATTGGCATGATGTTTCTTCACTAGGGACCGCGTTTCGCTATGAAGATCTGTTAAAGGCACCGCGAGTGAAGAATTTGTTTCTCAAATAGAACCTTAGCTGCAAGAGATCTGTGGGGGTGCCTTATGAAACGGGAGTATGTCATCAAACCGGTTTTGGATCACCATTATCCCACGATTCAATATGGGAAAGGTGTTTATCTCTACGATGAACAAGGCAAAGCCTATATCGACGGATGTTCAGGAGCAGTGACAGCTGGCTTAGGGCACGGGGTGCAAGAAATCATTGATGCGATGATGGAGCAAGCGAACAAAGTATCTTTCGTCTATCGTTCACAGTTCACAAGTGAGCCCGCTGAGAAACTGGCAGAAAAGCTAAGCGATCTAGCCCCTGGCAACGATTACTGGACCTTCTTTGTGAACAGCGGATCAGAAGCGACAGAGACAGCGATGAAGATTGCCATCCAACATTGGCAGGAGAAAGGGAAACCGGGAAAAAATAAAGTGATTTCTAGGCGAATGAGCTATCACGGAATCACGCTAGGTGCACTTTCGATGTCGGGTCACGTTCTGAGAAGAAGGAGATTCATACCGTTATTAGAAGATTTCCCGGTGGTCATGCCGCCCTATTGCTACCGCTGTCCTTTGGGTAAAACGGTAGGGCATTGCCAATTAGCGTGTGCAGATGATTTGGCAACGGCGATCAAGCGGATCGGAGCGGAACATATCGCTGCATTCATAGCGGAGCCGATCATCGGAGCTGCAGGGGGAGCGATTGTACCGCCAGAAGGTTACTACAAGAAGATAAAAGCCATTTGCGAGCAGAATGACATCTTATTCATCGCCGATGAGGTCATGACAGGTATTGCTCGAACTGGAGCTATGTTCGGCATGCAGCACTATGAAGTGGAACCGGATCTCATGGCATTGGGCAAGGGGATGAGCGCTGGTTATACACCGATGGCAGCCACACTTGTCAAAGACCATGTGATGGAGCCGATTCTGAAGGGTACCAAAAGCATCATGTCTGGCCATACGTACAGCGCCAATCCGCAATCTGCGGCTGTATCTTTAGCTGTCCTTTCGTATATCGAGAAGCACCAGTTAGTCAGTGCAGCAGAAAGCAAAGGCGATTATCTATTGAACTCGCTGAGACAATTGGCACATGGGATTGAGATAATCGGTGATGTGAGAGGCAAAGGGCTGCTTCTAGCCATTGAATTTATTGCGGATCGGACTGACAAACGACCATTTCCACCTGGCTTAGGTGTTACGTCTCGGATCATCGAGAATGCCTTTCAGAAAGGGTTACTTATATATCCTGCTGCTGGTGCGATCGACGGAGAGGGGGATGCAATTATTATCGCACCACCTTTGATTATCTCCGAAGAGGAAATGGACCAACTTGTGCGGATATTGGCTGAATCCATTCGCGAAATTATGGCGGAGCTTACCCCATCCACAGCGGAGGAGATATGATGGTACCAACAGAGAAATCATGTGTGAACGAAGGCGACGGCAAAGTAAGAAGCTTGGACGAAGCTCTTGAAACGATATCGAATGGTTGTACTTTGATGTTTGGCGGGTTTGGAGGAATCGGAACGCCGCCAACATTAGTCGAGGGTATCCTCCAAAAAGGCGTTGATAACCTTACCATTATTGGAAATGATACGGGCTTTCCCCACATCGGCATAGGATGTTTAGTCACCGCAGGTCGCGTGAAGAAAGTCATCGCTTCCCATATCGGCTCTAATCCTAACGCTGGTCAAATGATGGAGCAGGGCACCATGGAGGTCGTCTTTTACCCGCAAGGAACACTATGTGAAAAAATTCGGGCCGGCGGTGTTGGATTAGGAGGAATCTTGGTGGATGTCGGCGTCGGAACGATCATGGAGCAAGGAAAGGACACTGTGTCTATCGACGAGAAAACGTATCTGGTAGAGCCGGCACTGACAGCGGATGTGGCCATCGTTCATGCCCGGAAAGCCGATCCTTACGGGAATCTCATCTACGATAAAAGCGGCAGAAATCTAAATCCGCTAGTTGCCATGGCCGGCAAAATTACGATCGCCGAAGTCGACGAAATTGTTCCACTCGGCGAGCTGGACCCTGAAAGTATCGTCACGCCAGGTATTTTCGTGGATATGGTGATCTTGAGCAGAGGGGTGACTTGGGAATGGGTATGGGAAAAGAAACCCGCGACCGAATAGCTAAGCGGGCTGCTCAAGAATTGAAGAATGGCATGGCCGTCAACTTAGGCATCGGTATTCCGACGAAGGTTGCGGATTATGTGCCCCAAGGGATTCAAGTCGTTTTTCATGCAGAGAATGGCATATTAAGTGCTGGTGGTGCGCCACTTCCTGGGGAGGAAGACGCTTTTCTGTGTAACGCAGGCGGATATCCCATCACGATTCATCCTGGTGCTTCCTATTGCGATAGTGCGATCGCTTTTGCCATGATACGAAGAGGCTGTATAGATATTACGATCCTTGGGGCGCTAGAGGTAAGTGAGCGAGGGGATCTGGCGAATTGGATCGTACCTGGAAAACGGGTAGCGGGAATCGGAGGAGCGATGGAGCTTGCGCAAAAAGCAAAAAAAGTTATCGTTCTGATGAACCATGTCAACCGAAATGGCGAGTCTAAGGTTAAAAAGCAATGCGACCTGCCTCTAACCGCAGTAGCCTGTGTGAAATTAATCATTACGGAAATGGCTGTTATGGAGGTTTCGGAGCAAGGGTTGATTTTAAAAGAAGTCATGTTGCCCTACACGGTTGAAGAGGTCGTTCGCCATACGGAAGCTGCCCTGCATATTCCTGAAACCGTACTATACATCCCGTAATTTATCAGAAAAAGGCTTGAAGGAGGGAATTCCTTTGCCTAAACATCTTGTTGAGTTGCAAAAGCACATTCATGAATGGATAAGTCTTCATCGTGAGGAAAGTACAGATTTTCTTCGGAAGTTGGTAAGCATGCCCAGTACGCAGGGGAATGAGCAGAGGGCTCAATTCCTCATTGCCGATAAATTGTTGGAGCTAGCACTCGAAGTAGAGCTCTGGGAACCGGACGGTGAGGCACTGGCTTCACATCCCTATTTTTGCTCCCCAAGAAATCATTTTACAGGGAGTCCGAATGTTGTTGGAGTATGGAAAGGCGTCGGGGGAGGACGTTCTCTCTTGTTGAATGGACATATGGATGTTGTGCCAGAAGGAAATCGAGCGCAATGGCACGATGATCCATGGAGCGGTCAAGTGGTGGATGGGAAGTTGTATGGTCGCGGGGCGACAGATATGAAAGGCGGGAACGTCTCTCTGCTTATCGCTATCGAGGCTGTACAGAGTCTAGGTATCCAGTTGAAAGGCGATGTTATTTTCGAAAGTGTCATTGAAGAAGAAAGTGGAGGGGCAGGGACCTTAGCGGCGATTGTAAAAGGTTATAAAGCCGATGCAGCACTCATTCCTGAACCTACCAATATGCGGATTTTTCCAAAGCAGCAGGGCTCCATGTGGTTCCGTATTGAGGTGAAAGGACGCTCGGCGCATGGTGGGACACGGTATGAAGGCGTTAGTGCAATTGAGAAAAGTATCGCTGTCATCGAGCATATTAGAGCTCTTGAGGTGGAACGGAATGCACGGATTACAGATCCGTTATATGCGAATAACCCAATTCCGATTCCCATTAATATCGGTGTTATACAAGGCGGTAATTGGCCATCGTCCGTCTCCGATACGGTTAAGTTGGAAGGGCGTATGGGTGTCGCACCAGAGGAAACACTTGATGGCGCTAAGGAAGAAATGCTTCGATGGATAGCGAGGCTAAGTGAGAAAGATCCCTGGTTCAAAGCGCATCCACCAAGTGTGGAGTGGTTCGGCGCGCAATGGGTACCAGGCAGTGTCGATCCCGAACATGCTTTCATGCAGGTGCTTATGCAGCAATTCCGTGCGGTTAAACAGGTGGAACCCGTAATCGAAGCTTCCCCATGGGGGACAGACGGCGGATTGCTTACTCAAGTTGGTGATACTCCTTGTATCGTTTTTGGCCCAGGAATCACACAAGTTGCGCATTATCCGAATGAGTACATTGAGATGGAACATGTATTCGAGTCTGCGGAGATAATCGCCTTGACCATCATTCAGTGGTGTGGATTGGATGAGGCGGAGGCATAGGGATGCTGTGTTTGATGGCGGAGGGGGTTTGGCAGCACCAAAAAAGCACCTCAAATAGGTGCTTTTTTGTATATATGGATGGTTTGCACCTGCTCCTGCAGGTACGCCTCATGCACTCTGACACAATAAATGGAAAACATACAGCTAATTTCAACCCGATTCCGCCAAATCTGAGTTTAGCTGGAAAACCTCCAGTTATTTTAGGCAAGTTGAGGCATTTTGGGGAATTATCACTGAATTACCTGCAGGAAATCCAGTTATTTCCCTCTGGAGTGTAAATTTCGCCAAATTAGCTACAGGAAATCCAGTTATTCACTGACCTGAACTGTATAAATGCAGAAATTTCGGCTATTCAATTGGCAACTCTGTTGCACTCACTTTTTTCTCTTTCTGCTGAGCTTTCATCAATTTATCCTTCATTTCATCCCGCATCGGGCGTCGATCTTTCAGCGACAAGTGATCTGGTGTATCCTGATACGCCTTCCTTCTGCCGATTCGGCGCAAATTTTCTGGCACTAAGTTGAATTTTTCATCTTTCATGAGGGCGATAATACCGGTGCTTTCCGGTTGTTTTTGAATGCCATAGATTTCGTTGAAATATTCGTCTGCACGGCCTGGTATATAGTTTTTCGGCTCGGGGTAACCCACGATAACACCTTCATAATTGCGCAGAATCACCTTATCCTGACTTTGTGAGATGAGATAGTTGGGTTGAAGTGCGATTTTCCCTCCACCACCAGGCGCGTCAACGACGAAGGTAGGTACCGCATACCCTGAAGTGTGACCGCGAAGTGATTCAATAATTTCAAGCCCCTTGGAAACCGGTGCGCGGAAATGGCCGATGCCCTCGGATAAATCACATTGATAAATGTAGTAGGGACGTACACGAATCTTCACCAGATCATGCATGAGCTTCTTCATAATATAGGTACTATCGTTGATACCTGCGAGAATGACGGATTGATTGCCAAGAGGAACGCCAGCGTTCGCGAGCATTTCGCAGGACTTTTTGGCTTCTTCCGTAATTTCCAAAGGATGATTAAAGTGTGTATTTAACCATACGGGGTGATATTTGCGAATAATATTGCACAGATGCTCCGTAATTCGCTGCGGGAAAACAACTGGAGCCCTAGTGCCGATACGAATGATTTCCACATGGGGGATTGCCCGCAAATTTTTCAAAATATACTCCAAAATATTATCGTTAATTAATAAACCATCTCCACCAGACAGCAAGACGTCGCGTACTTCAGGTGTATTGCGAATATAAGCAATCGCATCATCCAGCTGTTTTTTCGGAACGCCCATCCCAACTTGACCCGAGAAACGGCGGCGGGTGCAGTATCTGCAGTACATGGAGCACTGATTCGTTACCAAGAACAGCACCCTGTCAGGGTAGCGATGTGTTAATCCAGGAGTAGGGGAGTCTTCATCTTCAAAAAGAGGATCTTCAAGATCATATTTGGTTTTCAATAATTCAGCAGAAATTGGAACGGATTGCATACGAATTGGACATCGTGGATCATCGGGATTCATCAATGAGGCATAGTAAGGCGTAATATTTAAAGGGATCGTTTGCGTTGAAATGCGAACGCCTTCTTCTTCCTCAGGTGTTAAATTCACGACCTTCTTCAGATCATCTAACGTTCGAATGGTATGTGTCAGCTGCCACAGCCAATCATTCCATTGCTCATCTGTCACATGTTTCCATAGCTCAACTTGCTTCCAGTTACGTCGTTCCATCATTGCACCTCCAACATGAATATCTTCTCATGATTAGTAAGATGCAAGAAGGATGCCAACATTTGATTTTCCATATTAAAAAGAAAAAACTCCTCACGGAGTCTCATGAATCGTATGATGTTCAAGGCTTTCTGAGGATGCCGTACCGATTCAGCTTATACTGTAAGGCTTGGCGCTTAATCCCAAGCGCTTGCGCGGTGAGCGTGATGTTATATTGATGACTAGCTAACGCATCCGTAATTGTTTCTTTCTCCATTTGCTTTACTTTATCAGTTAATCTACGGGATGAGAAATCTTCTATAGGGTCGCTGTGAGGACTGGATCGAAGCGTAGTTGTTCCTGTATTACCTTGGAGATATGCGGGTAGGTGATGATCCTCAATTCGTTCACATTCCAGCTCCATCATATTGTAGGTGGATTCGATTGCATGACTTAATTCACGTATGTTGCCTGGCCAATGGTAGTTCAGTAAGGTTGCCAACGCGGATGGGGAGACGCCATTAATTTTCATGCCGAATAGGTGATTGAATTTGTTAATAAAATGGGAAATGAGGAGCGGAATATCGTCTTTTCTGTGACCTAGAGGAGGTAGGTGCAGATTCACGACATTGAGCCGGTAATACAGATCGCTTCTAAGCAAGCCTTTGGCTAATGCTTCCTTCGGATCGATGTTCATGGCGGTAATGATGCGGACGTCGACTTGCTGCTCATGCGTTCCTCCGACACGGCGAACGATGCCGTCTTGCAGGACTCGCAATAATTTGGCCTGCAGCAATAAATCCAAGCTATTTAATTCATCTAGAAAAAGTGTTCCCCCGTTAGCTTGCTCGAATAATCCAGCGCGATCAATTGCGCCGGTAAACGCGCCTCTAGCGGTTCCGAACATAATCCCTTCCATCAGCTCGTTAGGCACTGCTGCGCAGTTCTGAGCAATAAATAGTCGGTTCCGACGGGCACCTGCATTGTGAATACTTTGGGCGAACAATTCCTTTCCTGTGCCCGTTGGTCCTGATATCAGAACGGGCGAGCTTGTTCGTGATGCCTTTTTAGCGAAAGCGATGGTATGCAAGAAGGTTTCACTTTGCCCGATTAAATCACTGAAATGGTAACGGGCAGCGCTTGCATTTTTTTTATCCTTGGACGGTGATTCGTAGATTTGATGCCTAAGATCCAAGATCTGATCATGGAGATGAACAATACTTGTGATATCCTTGGCTACTTCTAAAGCGCCGATGATTTCGCCATTGTCCAGAAGGGGATACGTACTATTAATGGTTGTAATTCTTCTCCCAGTTACGTTCACATACGTTTGAATTTTTTCGCGGATTTCAATTCCTGTTTGTAATACTTTCATGAAAGTGCTTGTTTCGTTCGTTAGTGAAGGGAAGAGGTCAAAGAAGTTTTTCCCTATCACTTGTTCCCTTTTGAAACCATCCGTCTCTGCCATCTTCTCATTATAAAAAATAGTGATTCCCTTGTTATCAATTAGGTGAACACCGACATCAATGATCGTCAGCATCTGCTCAAAATATTTCGATCCATGATCGTTCTGCTCGGACATTTGGTTCACCCGCCTCACGAAGGATGGTTCAGTGGTTCAATTAACAGCTTATGATCGTAAGCCAGGAAACATGACACGGACATGATTTGCAGCTGATCTGCATAGAAATCGAGTGAAACGCAATAACAATGCTTGGATGCTTCTACGACGACATTGATAAAAAGGTGGGTTTCCTGTGAACACACAAGTCTATCGGCCCAAGAATCCAGTACGATTTGTTACGGCGGCAGCTTTGTTTGATGGACATGATGCGACCATTCATATTATACGTAGGATTTTACAAGCGTCAGGAGTTGAAGTGATCCATCTGGGTCACAATCGATCCGCCCAGGAAGTCGTCCATGCAGCCATCCAAGAAGATGTGCAAGGTATTGCAATAAGCACCTATCAAGGGGGGCATATTGAATATTTGACTTATATGTTTGACCTTCTTCAGCTAAAAGGTGCCGGGCACATTAAAATATTCGCAGGCGGTGGAGGCGTCATTGTTCCCTCCGAGATCCATCATTTGCACCAATATGGTATTGCCAAAATCTTCTCCCCCGACGATGGACGAGAACTTGGGCTTCAAGGGATGATCAATCACATGATTCGAGAAGTTGATTACCCTACGCCAAGGCAGCTTCCATCTCATATAGATGACTTACACATTTCAAAAGAAAATCATTGGAGCTTGGTAGCGAGCATGATAACTGCGGCTGAGGAAGTTGCTGGCACCGAACAATGGGAGCAATTAGTATCCATTATAGCTAATAAACAAGCCTCTCAGGCACCGGTACTGGGCATCACAGGTACAGGAGGGGCAGGGAAGAGTACGCTGACGGATGAGCTTGTAAGGCGGTTTCTCGCCCGTTATCCAGATAGAAGCATTGCAATCATATCAATTGATCCTTCCAAAATGAAAACAGGTGGTGCACTCCTGGGTGACCGAATCCGTATGAATGCTATCAACAGCCCGAGGGTGTATATGCGCAGCTTAGCAACTCGAGGCGCGAAGTCTGAACTAAGTCTTGCGACCAAGGAAGCCATACAAGTGGTTCAAGCTGCTGGTTATCAGATGGTGATCGTGGAGACCAGTGGGATTGGACAAGGTGATTCCGCGATCGTAAAGCTATGTGATGTGGCGATGTATGTGATGACAAGTGAATTTGGTGCAGCGACTCAGTTGGAGAAAATAGATATGATCGATTACGCCGATATGGTAGTTATCAATAAATTTGATCGACGTGGTTCCGAGGACGCTTTGCGTGATGTGCGTAAACAATTCCAAAGAAGTCACGGTTTATTTGATACTCCTGTTCAGGAAATGCCTGTATTTGGCACGATGGCTAGTCAATTCAATGACACAGGAACAATTGTTCTATTCAATGAAGTTATGAAGCTCATTGCAATGAAAACTGGCGGAGATTGGCCAATCGATGAGCAAGAGAATTTGCAACTGGTTTCAAGCAAGAATGTGATCATACCACCCAATCGTACCGGTTACCTCGGAGACATCGTGCGAACGATCCGCACGTATAAAAGATTTACAATTGAGCAGGTAGGGATTGCGCGTAAATTATATCAACTACGGGGAACGAAAGCACTGATGCTATCTGAGCATCCTAGTTTGTTTAACTCCGGGGAAGAAGCAGAGGCGATGTTAGGCAAGATCGATGACATGATCGCACATTATCAGGTATATCTTCATCCATCATGTCTCAAGCTGCTTCAAGAATGGCCGCAAATTCGTGACACCTACACACAGGATGAACTCGTTACTCGCGTTCGCGATCGTGAGTTAAGATCTGCCTTGTTTACTGAATCGCTATCTGGAAATAAGATACCCAAAATCAGTTTGCCGAGGTACGAAGATGAGGGGGAAATCCTTCAGTGGTTGCTGAAAGAAAATTTGCCAGGATACTTTCCTTTCACGGCAGGCGTGTTTCCTTTTAAACGAACGAATGAAGAGCCTAAGCGGCAATTTGCCGGTGAAGGAACACCAGCGCGCACCAACCGACGATTCCACTATTTATGTCAAAATGAAGAAGCGAAACGATTGTCAACGGCATTTGACAGTGTCACCTTATACGGTCATGATCCCGATTATCGCCCCGATATTTATGGGAAAATAGGGAATAGTGGAGTAAATGTGTGCACATTAACTGATATGACTAAGCTGTATGCTGGATTTGATTTATGTCATCCTTCCACAAGCGTTTCTATGACCATTAATGGACCTGCGCCGATGATTTTGGCCATGTTCATGAACACGGCGATTCAGCAGCAAGTACAAAAATTTGTTCAGAACACAGGGAATCAACCTACGGATGAAGAGTATGCTCAAATAAAAGCGTCGACGCTTCAAACCGTTCGTGGTACCGTGCAAGCGGATATTTTGAAAGAGGATCAAGGGCAAAATACGTGCATATTCTCAACAGAATTCGCATTGAAAATGATGGGTGATATGCAGCAATATTTTATAGATCATAAGGTGCAAAACTACTATTCCGTCTCTATTAGCGGGTATCATATTGCAGAAGCGGGAGCAAACCCCATAACGCAGTTAGCTTTTACATTAGCAAATGGATTTACATTTCTAGAATATTATTTGAGCCGCGGTATGCATGTCGACGAGTTTGCGCCGAATTTATCTTATTTTTTCAGCAACGGACTCGACCCGGAATATACCGTCATGGGCAGGGTTGCACGCCGTATCTGGTCTACAGTCATCCGAAATCAATATGGCGGTAATGAGCGTAGTCAGAAGTTAAAGTACCATATTCAAACGTCAGGCCGCTCCTTACATGCGCAGGAGATGGATTTCAATGATATCCGTACCAGTCTGCAAGCACTCATGGCGATTTACGATAATTGCAATTCCTTGCATACGAACGCCTATGATGAAGCAATTACGACGCCGACAGAGAATTCCGTACGCAGAGCGATGGCGATTCAATTGATCATTAATAAGGAATTAGGCTTAACGAAAAACGAGAATCCACTGCAAGGCGCTTTTATAGTGGATGATCTAACGGATCTTGTAGAGGAAGCCGTGTTAGTTGAGTTCGAGCGAATTCATGAACGTGGCGGCGTGTTAGGGGCCATGGAAACCCAATATCAACGCGGTAAGATCCAAGAAGAATCACTTTTGTATGAAGGCAAAAAGCATAGCGGAGAGCTGCCGATTATCGGTGTGAATACGTTCATTAAGCCGAGCGATGATCAGCCTGCTGTCGATATGGAGTTGGCACGTTCAACCATTGAGGAGAAGGAAACGCAAATTGCTGGGCTTCTAGCGTTTCATGAACAGCACAAGTTCGCGTGTCCTGCAGCTCTTGAACGATTAAAGCAGACGGCCCGCAATAACGGAAACCTATTCGAAGAACTGATGGAAACGGTTCAAGTAGCATCGCTCGGGCAAATCACCAATGCCTTATATGAAGTAGGCGGACAGTATCGCAGAAATATGTAAATTTGAAAAAAATAATAGAATCATATAGCTCATCCGTCCATTCCATGTTATATATGTAAAGAACCAAATATGTTGAATGGAGTGAGATGAATGAAAATCGCCACGCAATTGTATACAGTTCGTAACTTTCTGCAAACCCCTCAGGACATTAGCGACAGTTTGAAGAAAGTGAAGCAAATGGGGTACAACTCCGTGCAAGCGTCAGGTGTAGGCCCTATTGGTATTCATGAGTTTAAAGCGCTTACGGATCAAGCAGGTTTGAGCATTTGTGCTACCCATATCGGGTATAACGATTTGTTAAACGATATGGACTCGGTCATTGAGAAACATTTGGCTTGGGATTGTAAGTATGTTGGTTTAGGTGGACTTCCACCGGAATTCCGCGAAACAAGTCAGGGTTACGCAACCTTTGCCAAGCAAGCATCTGATTTTGGCAGACAATTGAAAAGTGCTGGTTTACAGTTCATCTATCATAACCATGATTTCGAATTTGCCAACTATGATGGAAAAACGGGTATGGAGATTCTATTCGACGAGTCTGATCCCGAAGCGGTGGATTTTGAATTAGACGTGTATTGGGTGCAGGCTGGTGGAGCCGATCCCATCGAGTGGATTCGCAAAGTGGACGGACGAATGAAAGTTGTCCATTTCAAGGATATGTGTATAACGCCAGATCGGAAACAGCGTTTCGCCGAAGTCGGTGAAGGGAATATGAATTTCAGAGGCATTATTCAAGCCTGCGAGGAAATCGGCGTGGAATGGGCGGCTGTCGAGCAGGACGACTGCTATGGACGTAATCCGTTCGAAAGCTTGGAGATTAGTTACGCGAACCTTGCTCGATTAGGTTTAAAGGAATAGATTTGTTTGAGTGAATAAGGAGCTTGGCGCATGCGTGCGCTTGGCTCCTTTTTGCTTTTGAAGTGCGGTGTCGCACACCCGTAACTCGAAAAAATCGAGTTACAGAGCCGCAAAGACTCTGCCTCGCATGAAATTAGTCAATTCTATCTAGTCTCAATCGATAATCTCGTTCAATTTCAGTCTGTCTACTAACCAGCAACTATAGTCCAAATTTGCCGAATTAATCATGCTGCACGCGACAATAAATCATAATTAGTCAGACTTTGCCCAACTAAATCGACCATATCAACGCTAGCGCACTGAAAATGGGGATTTAGTTCGGAATAATCGGATTATAGGTGATTTCCTCCGCGTAGTTCTCATTTTAAGTCGGCATAATCGGACTAAAGCTGCTCTCGGGCAAATGCTAAATGGATCGTAGTGTTGTAATGAGGTGAAGTAGTTCATGCAGCTAATACAGACTTGTTGCCTTAACGTTCTAACTGTAATCTCCGTGAGTATATTGTAGGGATAGTACAGGAACCGTTAGGGAGGTCGATCATATTTGCCTGTATACTTCATGCTCATGCTGCTGCTCACAGGGGGTTGGACACACACGGATCAACATGCAAATCCACTGGATTCCCTATGTTCGGCTTCACAAATAAATGCTGCCACAAAGGGCAACATAGACACCAATTCCATTCACTACAAAAATAAAGCATTGTTTCTAACCTATCATCATCTCGATGATCAGGAGTCTTTCATCACAATTACACCTTCCAAATTCAAGCAGCACCTGCAGGCTCTTAAAGATAAGCACTACAATGTTGTTTCCATCGAGGACTACGCTTGCTTCCACGCACATCGGTCCACATTACCTCCGAACGCGGTGGTGATTACGTTTGACGATGGTTACCGATCATTTTATGACAAAGCATATCCTCTGCTGAAACAGATGGGCTATTCGGCGACGAATTTCCTTATCCTGAGCGATGTAGACACCGATAATCCATCCTTGCCTTTTCTGACTTGGAGTCAAATCATTGAAATGAGACGTGATGGCTATAGTTTTTACTCACATACCTATGATTTGCATCAGAAAAAACGGGATGAGTCTGGTAATTTAGTACCTCTTCTGTCGAATCGAATCTGGTTGCCTAAAGAGAAAAGAACGTAGACGGATGAAGAGAGGAAGCAGCGCGTGAGAGAAGACTTGTTGTTGGGTGAGGTATTTCTGAAGACCAAGCTTCACAATCAGTTCTCATTCCTTTGTTTCCCATTAGGGGAATACAATCAGTCTGTAGTTGAGGAAGCGAAACTACTTGGATTTTCTTTATTTTTTACGACGAGGGAGGACATTAACACAGGGAACAGTGAGGAAATTTCACGCATTAGTGCAGGGATGCCCTATGTCTCTTCCGATGTTTTGCTTAAAAAGATGCAAGTGTACGATCAGAAATAGTCAGTATGCATGGAGCATCAGGATATCTTGTGAAAAAAAAACGTTTCATGTTAGGTTAAATCACGCATTCATAATCAGGTAAACTTTTTGTTTGATTATGTCGAATTATATGTTATATTATCTAACATAATAAAAGTTTTCTAGGGTTCCGCGGCGTAACCGCCGGTCAGGTCCGAGAGAAAACACACAGCACGCTGTGTTCACGGAGGGATAAAAGCCCGGGAGGTTATCGATTCTGATACCTTTCGGGCTTTTATTTTATCTTTGGATAAAGTGACTTATTGGAGGGGTTCTGATGACGATTAGAAGAAAGCTTTTGTTAGGTTTTGGCGTAATTGTTGGATTATTTTTAATTTCGCTTTCCATTCTATATGCGTCACTTCGTCAGACGTCTTCTTCATTTGAACGATTTGCACATGATGACGTTCATTTACTTAACCTGGCTAATCAAATACGATACGAAGATATCCGGTTAACGGATGCGGTGAGAGGGATAATTATTGATCCTGGAAACAAGTTGGAAAGCGATACTTATAACAATTATGCTATACAAATCGATAACCACATCAAGGAAACGGTTAGCCTCCTGCAGACAGAAGAAGAGAGGCAGATCTTTCGTGATTTGGATGCGGGTAATGTAAAATTGATTGAGTTGGAAACCAAAATGATGGAACTCGCAGCAAGCGATAAAGCGCAGACGTTGCGCATTTTTGCAGGTGATTATGCGGAGCTTCGGATACAATTTGCTGATTTATTAAACCGATTTCAACACTTGCAGGAACAGCATATCGAGGAACGTTCCCTTCAAACTGCAACTCTAGTGAAGCAACGGTCGGCAATTGCACTTGTGGTGCTGGCATGTTCTATTTTAACGGCAATACTTATCGCATTATGGGTAACTAGGCATATCCTTTTTCGGATGAACCAAGTGAAATCCAAACTGGACGAGTTATCAGGAAGTTCTGGTGATTTACGAGATCGAATTCAAATCCAAGGCAAAGATGAAATTGCCCTATTAGCGCAATCTTTTAACAGGATGATGGATATGATTCAAGGACTCATTCACCAAGTGAGGGAATCTGCCGACAGAGTTAATCTTGCAACAAAGTATTTAGTCTCGTCCTCCGAGCAAACGTCAAAGATTACACGTGATATTGATCAGAAAGCGGTGAATATGGCGGAAGGGGCGAATTCACAAGCCAAAGGGATCGAAGAGAGCTCGCATGCCATGGGGGAAATAGCTTCAGACATCCAACGAGTCGCTGATCATATGTCGACGATGGCTATGCAATCGGAACAATCTGTTTCACTAGCAACGATGGGGAGTAAATCCATTGCATCTGCAGTAGCCGGTATGTATGCACTTACAGAATCCGTGCAGCATGCGAATCAAGCCGTGAAGAAAGTGAACGCGAAATCACAAGCCATCTATCAGGTGATTGAATGGATGCGAGAGGTAGCCGACCAAACGAATCTTTTGGCCCTTAATGCAGCTATTGAAGCTGCCCATGCTGGAGAGCACGGTAGAGGCTTCGCTGTTGTAGCTGACGAGGTTAGAAAGCTTGCTAGTCAGAGCGCGCAATCGGCTGAACATATCACACAATTGATTGGGCAAATTCAAGCGGACTTAACGGAAGCAGATGTGGCAATGGATCAAGGAGGGGCAGAGGTCAGTACAGGCCTAGCAAGCATGGAGCATGCGGGAGAATTGTTTGAGAAAATTCGCAACGATATCCAGCTAATCTTTCAAAATACACTAGAAGTATCCGGCGTTTCACAACAGATGGCCGCGGGATCAGAGCAAATCTATGCATCATTCAGCGAAGCAGCTGATATTAGTAAGCATACTGGCAGAGACACGAAGTTTGTGTCTGATATGGTGCAAAAACAATTAGAAACCGTAGAAATCGCAACGGAACATGCGGCAACACTAACCCAGGTTGCGAATGAATTGCATATACAGATTCAACGTTTTCACATTTAATTGAAGAATACGAGCTAGCGCTTCATGCGCTGGTTCGTTTTTTTTTGTGCATCCAACGGTAAGGCAAGATTGTTCTAAGCAGGTGTAGAGTCTTTTTCTGTTGAATACAAGGTAGCATCGGAAAAGTGCTTAAATCAAATTGTGGAGTGTGATTACGATGCTAATAGCACTAAATGAATTGCAATTTTATAAAAACTTTGATGAGCTTGCAAAAGATATTCTAGAGATGGCCAAAGAAACGATGCCGGATCGTTTGATTTATTTGACTTCTTTTACCAAGAAACAACAAATCATCTTAAAACTATCGGAAATTAACGTAAATATCGGGATAAATGAAGGTATGGTTATCGAGATTAATGAAACGGTTTGTAACCGAATTGATTTCGAGAACAATACACCATTAGTTTTTGAAGATATGGGTAGAGAAACGAAGTTAGATGATTTAAGGCAAGCGCTTGTTGCCGCTAATATTAATTCTTATCTAGGAATTCCCATTATTCTATCGAATGGAGATACTTTTGGGACCTTGTGTGCCGTTCATACAAATGCCAAAAAAATCAGCAAAAAGAGCATAACCATGCTCCAAAGAATAGCTAAGTTATTCTCCTACTATTTAGATTTGGAACGACTTGCCTACAGGGATTCCTTAACGGGACTTTATAATCGGCAGTTTCTTTATAAATATTTCGAAGACATCTCCACCACTGGAGGCGCATTATTGTTTCTAGATTTGGATGGTTTTAAGAAGGTAAATGACTTGTACGGACATGAAACTGGGGATTTAGTTTTAAGAGAAGTCGCATTAAGACTTGAGAATTTCATTCAACAGCGTCATGGTTTTGCGGTTAGATTAGGCGGAGATGAATTCATAGTTAATTTAGTTGATCTCACAAGCCGCGAAGAAATTAGTAAACTAGCAGATTTTTTACTTTCAAGGTTATCAACTTGGGATACCCAGTTAGAAGCGTTCAATTTATCAGTTAGCATTGGCATAGTGATATATCCGGCAGATGACAACAACCTGTTAAAAACGTTACTTAAAAATGCGGATAATGCCTTATATCGGGCTAAAGCAAACGGAAAGAACGGATATCAATTTTTCTAAATGGGCAGGACCACACATTTGAGCATCATTTTTCCAAAAATATGTGTAAGAACACCTATTCCACGAGATGTGAGATATATGCTATAATTCACGGAGTCATAATAACTGGCTTACAACCACCCTTGGTTGTAGGTCTTTTTTTCAGGAATGTGCTAGATATCGCAATAACAACTTAGACGTATGCGGAAATTATTAAACAATTGTGATATTGAAAGTAGGATCATTTATGAATTTTATTCTAATGGCTGCTATGTCTTTGGTGCCTCTGTTTCTCGGATTATCTTGCAAAATGTTGTTTAAAACGAAACTAACCAATGCCATGGTACTTTTCATGTGCTTCATGAGTATATGGCAATTAGATGTCAGTGTGTTATATAGCAACGACATTTTGAAAACAGATTCGATCTTATTTCTGTTCCAACTCTTGCGAATGGGTTCGATTATGCTTCCTCCAGCTTTTCTATATGTTGGCTATATTTCATTAAAACATCTATCGAAGGATGAAGCTCAATGGATGAATCTCATCATAAATAAGTATACGCTTACCGCGTATGGTTTGTGGTCTGTATTTATTTATATCATCAATTGGACAGATCTTGGTGTACTTGGGTTAAAGTCAATTCAAGGTATCGGAAATCAGGTTACCGTCTTGTACCCGATCTATGGTGAATGGGGCAGTTTATTTGTTAACCACATTAAATTATTGGTTGTAAGTATTCTATTAACATTAATTGCAAGTAGAAAAGTAACAGATAAATATGTGAGAAATTTCCTGACTTTATTTAGTCTTACTTTCCTTTTAACGTATATGATCGGCGTATTGAATTTACAAGCAGGCACTTTCATTTATTCAAGCCAAATTGCCGTCATGATGTTTTCTATCATTATCTTCTTTATTTTTGTTCATATGAGTACAAGAATGATCAGAGATACGTCGCAAATTTTGAAAAGGAAAGAGAAAGAAGAACAAATTGAAATATCGACTTCTGGACTCATTCATGAAATTAATAATCCGCTTACTGTCGTGAAAGGATATTCCGACCTCTTATCACGAAATGAGGAGTTGGATGGCAGCGCCAAAGGGATGATTAATCATATTGGCATTGCTGGCGACCATATGAACAGCATTCTTACAAACTATAATCATTTTATCAAAAGTGGCAAAATTCAAACGGAAGAAGCTGACATTCTGGATGTGCTTCATGAATCCATTGCCTTGACTTCCATCCATACGAAAGAAAAGAATGTATGCATTGAATTCAACTCTCATAAAAATATTATCGTTTCAATAGATCGAGATAAAGTAAGACAAGTCTTTATCAATTTAATCAATAATAGTATTGATGCCATGGAGAAGTCCGTTCGAAAGGTTCTCAAGATTGACTATTATACGAAAAATAATGAGATTCATATCCTGCTCTCAGACACTGGCTCTGGTATTCCTCAAGATGAATGGGATCACATTTTCACACCATTCCATACAACCAAAAAAGCAGGTATGGGTTTAGGCTTGTCAATTTCGCAGCGCATTATTAACTCACATGGCGGTTATATTGAAATCGTAAATAGTACGGCAGAAGGTACGGAGCTGAAAGTGATCATGCCACTTTGGTCCGTATAATCAAAAAGCTTAGTCAACGGGACATCGCCTCGCAGACTAAGCTTTTTATTATTAACTTACAGCGATTTGTTCTTCAGTCGAATTTTCCTTCATAAGAGGTTTGCTCTTCGATCTATATACACCGAGCATTAATCCTGTTCCCAGTGCTGTGCATTCGAGTGGATGTTCTGCAATATGAACGGCAACGCCAGTATCCGCGCGAATACGTTCATCAATTCCTTCTAGCAACGCCCCGCCACCGCAAAGCAAGATCCCTTGTTCCATGACATCGCCTGCCAGTTCTGGCGGACAAAGTTCTAACGTAGCCCTGATGGCTTCGATCAATGCATCTAAGAATTCATTAACTACCGTGTATATTTCGCTTGAGACCAATCGGATAGAGCGAGGTAAACCATGAACCAAATCACGTCCACGGATCTCTATCGAGCGTTCATCCGTTGTAAGGATAGCTGTTCCGATTTCTTTTTTGATGAGCTCAGCGGTTCGTTCACCAATTTCCATGTTATATTGACGTTTCACATAATCCATAATATCACGATCGATTGAAAGGCCACCACGGTTGATCGTATGGCTTGCAACGATGCCACCAAGTGATAACACGGCTACTTGGCAGGTTCCGCCACCAATATCGAGGACTAAATGCCCTATGGGTTCGTCGAGCAAAAGCCCAGCTCCAAGCGCCGCTGCAATGGGTTCCTCGACTGCAATCGCTTTTTTGGCTCCCCGATGAACGATCGTTTCTTCAATGGCTCGTTTTTGCACATTCGTAATGCCACATGGCACCGTAATATAAATTTGCGAACTACGCAGAAAAGAGGGTCTACCTTGAATTTTTTTTATAAAATAGTTCAGCATCGTGCTGGTCTTGTCAAAATTAGCAATGACACCATGTATTAAAGGATACGTGATATCCACATGCGCGGGTGCTCGTCCAATCATCGCTTGCGCTTCCGATCCTGCGGCTATTAATTCACCTGTATGGTGATCATATGCGACAACGGAGGGTTCATTAAGCACAATACCCTTACCCTTTTCGAAAATAACTGTGTTGGAAGTTCCTAAATCAATCCCGAATAACTTATCAAATTGTTTGAACATTACTTGTTTCCTCCTTTGAATTGTAATCAGGCTTGGTGGGGAGGTGGCATTCACGTCTGTATAGTATTCTTGTTCAATTGCAGATTTAAGGGGGCTGATGACAAAGGAAATATTTATAAGATCACGAATAGTTAACTAATCCCATGATAAGGAAATCATTCAAACTACGGTGATTGTATGAAAACAACGATTTATATGGCAGCTTTTTTGTCAGAGGTAAGCACGGAAGTATCCTGATTATACTTATGGTTGGAAGCTGCAAATACATGAATGATTAGAGGGACAAACAATGGGAATAAACATACAAACCGTTATCGATGGTTTAATATCCCCGGTCGCGAGGCTCGAGAACACAGTCGATACACTGAAGTTCGGCCAACCAGATACCGAGGTGACCGGCATTATGATCGCTTTCATGCCGACGCAATTTGTGATTGAGCAAGCAATTAGGCGGGGAGCGAATCTTATTATTGCTCACGAAGGACCCTTTTTTTCGCATCATGATGATACGGCCATACTGAAAAACGATCCTGTCTATGAGGAAAAGCGAAGGCTCTTAGAAACATCAGGAATCGCGTTATTCCGGTTCCACGATTACTTGCATCGCTATACACCAGATGGTATCATGGAAGGCTTGATTCAGAAACTCGATTGGATGTCTTACGTACAAGAGCATCATGCAGCGTACTCCATCTTGCAAATACCTATAGAAACTGTAAGCAATATTGCAGAGCATGTGAAGAAACGCCTTGGAATTACTTTCGTAAGAGCACATGGCAATCGTGAAATGGCGTGTTCGAAGATCGGCTTGCTCGCAGGATATCGTGGTGGTGGTCATAATGCGCTTCCGCTGTTTGAGAGAGAGCAATTGGATCTTATTATGTATGGGGAAGGTCCTGAATGGGAAACGCCTGAGTACGTTAGGGATGCTGTCCATCAAGGTAGACATAAGGCATTAATCGTATTAGGTCATGCAGAGAGTGAAGAACCGGGTATGGAAATCCTGGCAAATAAACTTAGAAGCATGTACAGCGAGATTCCTGTTCATTATGTGAAAGAAAAACCGATTTTTCAAGTTTTATAATCTAAACGAAGTCTTTTTCTCCGAAATGAAAGGGGGATGCATGTGGTACAAGAAGTTGTCATCGAAGCCTATAATTCAGCTTGGATTGAAGAGTTCGAGAGTGAAAAAAAGAAGATATCTCAAGTTTTAGCGAACAATGTCCATCAAATCGAGCATATCGGAAGCACCTCGATCGTTGGGATGCCTGCCAAACCCATCTTAGATATTGCTGTTAGTGTGAATAGTCTGGATGAAGCCGACTTATTTATTGAACCACTAAAAACGCTTGGCTATGAATATGTTCCTAAATTAGATTTTCCCAATCGCAGGTTTTTTCGCAAGGGTGCGCGGAAGAAGGGCACACATCACCTTCATGTTTATGAACAGAGTAGTGATGAATGGAGCCATAACCTGCTCTTCAGGAACTATCTTAGAAGCCATCCTGAGCAAGCAGCAGCATATGCCGAGCTCAAAAAGCACCTCGCTTCCTTATATGTAGAAGATAGAGCGACATATACACAGATGAAAGCACCTTTCATTCAATCTATAATCGATTTGGCAAAAAAAGAGTAGAATTACAGTCCGTTTTGATCACACCTTATTAAGGAGTTGATTTCATAATGCCTGTATACAATTCAGCTTGTGATGTAAACAATCCGCAAAAAGGACTCCAACTGTCGGAGATTCCTGCGCATGACCCCTTCATTTTTGCAGATAGCCTGAATGGTCTTTATTATTTGTACACAGGAGGGTCACCAAGGTTACACAGGATGGAAAGCTACGGTGTCCTCACATATAAAAGTACGAATTTAAGGGAATGGGAAGGACCCTACATCGTATTCACTGTTCCTGAGGGAGGATGGGCTCATCCGCAGCATGGCGCTTGGGCACCAGAAGTGCATGTGTATAAGGGGCGATTCTATCTGTTCGTCACCTTACATAATAATGACAGACCATTAGAAGGGGAGCCGATTCAGGGTTTCGCCAAACATTGGAGAGGATCAGTTATTGCCGTTAGCGATTCATTGGAAGGACCGTTTCGACTGCTGAATGAAGAGTCCCATGTTCTTCCAGAAACAATGATGACACTTGACGGAACATTTTATGTGGACGAAAAGGGACTACCTTGGATGGTATACTGTCATGAGTGGATTCAAACCATTGATGGTACGATCGAAGCTGTACGTTTGAAGGAAGATTTATCCGGAGCGGTTGGTGAACCGATTCATTTGTTCAATGGGTCGGAAGCGCTTTGGGAAAACGAAGAGGCGCTTCCCGAAGGTGACATTCGTGTTTATGTAACGGACGGCTGCCAATTGTACCGAACTTCAGGTGGTCAGTTGATGATGCTTTGGTCCAGTTATCAAGCGGGTAGTTATGTACAGACCATCGCTCGCTCAATGACCGGTCAATTGGAAGGACCATGGGAACAACTTCCTCCTCTTGTGAAAGATGACAGTGGTCATGGTATGATGTTCCAGACATTCGAAGGAACCTGGCTGCTAATCCTGCATCAACCTTTTCGAATGCCTCAATCGAGATGCAAATTGTTTGAAATGGAAGATAGAGGAGATAACTTCAAAGTAGCTCGCCAAATCGATTAAAACGAAGGAGATACCGTTATTATGAAACTACGCTGTGCAATTTTAGATGATTATCAGCAAGTAGCGTTGACTGCTGCGGATTGGTCGCAGATTTTGGATAAGGTGGAGGTCAAGCGTATCGATCGGCATATCGACTCTGTTGATGAGCTGGTCGAACAGATCGCAGACTGCGAAATTGTCGTCATAATGCGTGAAAGGACACCTTTCCGCGCGGAATTGCTTGCTAAGCTTCCTAAGCTGAAGTTGCTTATAACAACAGGCATGCGCAACGCTTCTGTCGATATGACCGCCGCTGCGTCGCAAGGCATAATCGTGTGCGGCACGGGAGGGGCTGGCAATGCAACAGCCGAACTTACGTGGGCGCTGTTATTAGGACTTGCTCGTAACATTGTCACGGAACACAATGCAGTTCGTAGTGGACACTGGCAAAGTACGGTTGGCGCGGATCTTTACGGCAAGACGCTTGGGGTCATTGGACTTGGTAATTTGGGTACGAAAATTGCCAAATTCGGTCATGCATTTGGTATGGATGTAATAGCTTGGAGTCAGAATTTAACGCAAGAGCGAGCTGATGAAGTTGGCGTACGACTTGCACATTCCAAAGAAGAGCTAATGGCGAACAGTGATTTTGTGTCTATTCATCTTGTTTTAAGCGATCGTACACGCGGGCTGATTCGTGCGGAAGACCTTAAGCGAATGAAGCAATCAGCCTTTCTAATCAATACTTCAAGAGCGCCTATCGTGGATCAAGCTGCACTTGCGGAAGCTTTGCAAGGCGGATGGATCGCCGGAGCGGCAGTGGATGTGTTCGAAGTGGAACCTTTGCCCAAGGATGATATCTATCGGTCACTTCCGAATTTGCTCGCGACACCACATATCGGCTATGTAGCCAAAGCGAATTATGAAGCCTTTTACAAACAAGTGGTAGAAGATATTGAAGCTTATTTATCAGGAGCACCGGTTCGACGGTTGAATTAATTAATCACATTAACTATTGAGGGCAGAGAAGAAGAGGAGCTCAAGAACTAGGAAACGAGGAGGTGTGAAAGTGGAATACGTGAGGGATTATGCCATGTATGCTTCTGTATTCGGTATGTTCAGCTTTGTCTGGTTCGGTTGGGCGCAAGAAAATCCGAGATCTAGTTGGCGATTGTATCTTGGCATCGCTTCTGGGATTGCTCTTATCATTTGTTTAATTGGTGTTTATTTAAGCATTAAGAACTGGGAGGAACCCTCGGCATTAGCGGAATCATCCGCCTTCCGAAATTATCTCATTTCTTTTTACGCTGAATTTATTCTGGGTGGTGCAGGTGCGGTTGTACTGATCCGGAAAAAACGTAAAGCCTATGTCGCCCCTTGGATCGCATTCATTGTAGGCATTCATTTCATTAGCTTGAAAAGTGTATTTGATGATCCAAGCTTATGGATACTTGCCGCGTTAATGGTAGCCGTTTCGATTATTGCTATACGTGTTGCTCCTAAACTCCAAGTGGCGAATAGTGCAATAACGGGGATTGGTGCTGGTACTGTGTTATTCGGTTTCGCAATATTAGGGTTGATCCGATTTATGTCTGTGTAGTGTATTGATAAAAGAATCAGAAAATGGAGCCTGAGACTATGTCTCAGGTTTTTTACATACACATGCATTATGGCAAAGTTTATCCATGAGAAAGGAAATTAAGGAATTGTGTGGAAAAAGGTTGTATGACCAAGTTAAGAGGAGAACAAGATGAACCATTTAACGGAAGCTTATGTGGACAGCCTGGCACTCAATAGCAGTGCGATCAAGAATGGCAAAGATTTGGTGAAGAAGAACAGCTTTCCGCAGCTCTGTCAGTCAGAAGATGGAACGATTATTTTTGGGGAGTGCAAGGGAAGCGGCAAGGATCCCTATCAATGTTCAGTCGATGTTATAAAAGAAGGCATTCCGGTCTTCCGGTGCACATGTCCAAGCCGCCAATTCCCTTGCAAGCACAATCTCGGATTGATGTATGCTTTCACTTCAGGTAAGCCATTTGCGATTGCCCCTATTCCTCAAGATATTGCTGACAAGAGAACAAAAGCTGAAAAACGAGAAGAGAAGCAGAAGGAAGCTACCACGACAGATTCACCTGCTCCAAAGCGTAAACCGAACAAGTCGGCACTAATCAAAAAAATAACAGCTCAGCTAGAGGGAATCCATATAGCGGAGAAATTGATTTTTCAACTAGTTACTTCTGGGCTTGGCAGCTTGGATAAAAAAGCGCTTCAAACGGCTGATGAGCAAGCGAAACAATTAGGTAACTACTTCATCCCAGGTATCCAATCAGCACTAAGAGAGTTCATATTGATATTCAGAAGTGAGCTAGAACGAGAGAAAGTGTATCCTGTTAGCATAGAACAGCTGACTACTTTACATACGTTGCTTAAGAAAAGTAAAGAGTACCTGACCAACAGATTAGAAAATCCGGATCTGCCTATCGATGCAGAATCAACGTTGGAAGAATGGATCGGACATGCCTGGCAAATCGCCGAGCTTAGAGAACTTTCCCGTGTGCGTTACGATATTGAGCTCTTGCAGTTATCGTTCCGATCTTACTCGGACCCTGCTAGGGGGGAGTTCATTGATGAGGGATATTGGGCTGATCTTCAAAGTGGCCAAATTCACTTAACCCGAACGTACAGACCTTTTCGAGCCGCCAAATATATACGTGAAGAAGACTCTATTTTTCACGTAGTACATGCGAAAGAACTTGCAGTTTACCCTGGTGAACTAAACACAAGGGTGCGATTTGAAGAAGCGACTTACCGCGATGCGGGACCGCATGATTATCAGCATATCCAACAAGGAGCTTCAAAATCATACACAGATGTCATTAAACAAGTGAAAAATCTCATTAAAAACCCACTTTCCGATAAGCATCCAGTTGTATTGCTTTATTATGCAGGAATAAAAAAGACAGAAACGAGCTACGTATTAATAGATGTACAGGGTAAGCAAATTCCCCTAGCCGACATTCCGTATCTGAATGAGCCAACAACCTCTTTAATTGCTATGTTAGGGAGGCAGCACTTTGAGAATCAGGCAATGCTTGTCATGTTTGAACACAATTGGGCGACTAATCGGCTCGAAGCACAGCCGCTTAGTATTATTGCTGCCAATGAAATCATTCGCCTGCTGTTTTGATGAATAGAAATAGGAGACGATTCCATGAGTATAGACATATTGTTTGAGCTCCAGCAGGAAATACGGCGTTTATTTATCGCTGGGAGCGGAATGGCGACGGGCGATATACGTTTGCAGAAAATGCTGCCACAATTAAACAAGCTTGGCGAATCAGCACCGGTTTTTAAGCGAATTGCACAGTCCGTTAATCAAGTCCTAGAACCGGGAATAAGCCATTCAGCCGAGAAGTTGTTGGAACTGGGAACACTACTGAACTCGGTCCTGTATACACAAGGGAAGACGGAGACCCAAGATGAGCTCACGCCAGTATTGGCAGTTCATACAGCAGGTACACCTCCCACAACGAATCCGTACCGCAAAGTCTATCCGCTGATTGAGGCGTTGACGCAAAAGGGGCAAGGCCGTATGGAGCAGCTGCGTATTGGGTATGAAGAATTGTTGTATCATGATCTTCGCGTTATTCCAGCAGCCGTGGCTGCATTAGAAGACAGCTATGCGGAAATTCCTGATTTTCTTCAAAATAAGGTAATACCAGCTCTTGGCTTGGCAGCGCTTCCTGCTCTGAAGCAGCAATTCAAGTTGGACGGTGGCAAAGGGGACGCTCGAAGGCTGGAGCTCCTTCATCGTCTGCAACCTGAGTCAGACTTAGGATTGCTTCTACAAGCTGCAAAAGATGGATCGACAGAAGTCCGCTCTATGGCCATAGAGCTTCTGAGTGACTTCCCAGAGCAAGAAGCTTTCATTTTGGAACAGGCCGATGATAAGAAAAAGGAGATCCGTAGAGCCGCACTTTTCGCCTTGTCTCGTCTTGGAACAGAGGAAGCGATTGCCCGCCTATATCAAGCGCTCAACTCCAAGGATCAGGATATCGCCATTGAGCCGATCCAATTGTGTAAGGCAAATGAGCTGACGCAAAACATTATTGCGCATGCCACTACGATGATTAACCACATTAACAATCGTGCTGATGTCGCCCAATCTACACAACAATTGATGGCCGACATCCGCAGTTTACATGGTAAGAGAGTGCCTGAAGTCGCTAGTTTAGTCGAGCTTATGCTGTCATCACCGAGCTTTATTGTTCCAGAAACGGAAGCTCTGCAGGAGGCAGCAGCAAATTTGTTATTGGAATTGGATTTGCTAGAGGCGAATCATTTCGCAGTATCCTTGCACGAGGCTTACAACCGCAAATTCATTGCTTACAGTTTTCGAGCGGCGTTGCGAATACACTCTCCTGCGGAAGTATATGATCGTTATAGCCAAGTGCTCAAAGACCACAAATCAACAGCAGCCAAGGATTTACTTCGAGTGCTGTACGAGGTAACGCCAACTTTGCATGCACAATTATATGCCAACGACACTGTAGATTCTTCTGAACTTTCGCAATGGGATCCTAGATGGAGTAACCTCTTCATCCAAATAGATGAGGAAGAGCTGGTGTGTAGATTTGCTCATGAATCAGACCCGAAAGTGACAGCTTATCTCGTTAAGAAGTGTGAAGAATATGCTAACTTTATGCAGTCCAAAGCATCACATGCCTTGCTGATCTTATTCCGGCAGAACGTTCCAGAAGCACCTAAACTTCTCATGAACCTTCTGGAGATAGGCGGAAACAAGCAGTTCTACTACTTGGATCGAATCCAACTATTGCTGCTTAATCTGCTTCCTAAGCCATATGCGGAAAGACTGCGACAATTCGCAGAAGGCTTATCGTATCATGGCATGAAAAGTCAATTGCTGGATATCGCTGATAGCATTGCGGCCAAGCAGGAAATCGAGCTAGAAACAGCAGCTGAAGATCGTTCAAATTATGAAGAGAAGGGACAGGGATTATGGGGATGGATCAAAAGCAAGATGTCGTAAGATTACCCTCCGAGAGGTTATATGTTGAAGAATTAGAGGCATTAAAAGCATTCGATCAGGATGCCAAGCCTGCTGGCTGGCAGCTTTCACCGAAAGCCGTGCTTACTTTTCTAACAGGCGGACAAGTGAAAGGGATTACCATCACACCCAAATATATCGGGAATAAACGATTAGTGGAAATGGCAATTGCTACGTTATTAACTGATCGAGCCTTGATGTTAATTGGAGAGCCAGGGACGGCGAAGTCGTGGCTTTCGGAGAATTTGACCGCTGCAATAACCGGGGATTCGGGCAAAGTCATCCAAGGTACAGCAGGTACAAGCGAGGAGCATATCCGGTATTCATGGAATTATGCGATGCTGCTGGCACAAGGACCATCTGATCAGGCGATTATCAAAAGCCCTATTTTCCGCGCGATGGAAACTGGCCAGATCGCACGATTCGAAGAGATTTCCCGCTGCGCATCGGAGGTGCAGGATGCCTTAATCTCGATTCTATCGGAGAAAACCATTTCGATTCCGGAATTAGGTAGAGAGTTATTCGCAACCCGAGGTTTCTCGATCATTGCAACGGCCAATACGCGTGACCGTGGGGTAAACGAGATGTCAGCGGCATTGAAACGCCGTTTTAACATCATTGTGCTGCCGTCGCCTTCGGAAATCGAGACGGAAGTAGAGATTGTTCGCAAGCGGGTTAGTGAAATCTCAGCCAGCTATGAACTGAAAGCTACGCTTCCGGATGAGGAGGCGGTGCGGAAGGTTGTGACGATTTTCCGCGAGCTGAGAAGCGGCATGACACTTGACGGCAAAGAGAAGGTGAAAGGACCGAGCGGTGTTATCTCGACAGCAGAAGCGATTTCACTTCTGACCGGCAGTATGGCGCTTGCTGGAAGCTTTGGCAGCGGGCGCATCAGTGAGGAAGATATCGCAGCTGGACTTCAGGGTGCGATTGTGAAGGACGAAGAGAAGGATCGCGTCGTCTGGAAGGAATATCTTGAAAATGTGATGAAAAAGCGGGGATCGACATGGAGAAATCTGTACTTCGCGTGTTCGGAGATGAACAAGTAGACACAAGTCCGGGGTTTCATGTATTTGGTATACGGCATTTATCACCTGCAGGGGCGCATCATCTTCTAGCTTTTTTAGAAGAGATACAGCCTACGATTGTACTCATTGAAGGTCCCAGCGATGCAAGTCATTTGATTCGGGAGATGACATCGCTTGGTGTTGTGCCGCCGATAGCTATTTTAGCTTACACGGATGAACTGCCGGTAAGGACACTCCTCTATCCGTATGCCAATTATTCGCCAGAATATCAGGCTTTTGTATGGGCTAGCCATAACCAGGCGCAAGCTGCATTTATTGATTTGCCATCTGTGCATGCTCTAGCGCTATATGAACAGCGGCAGCTTAAGCGAAATGCCATCGATCCTCAAGCGCAAGTAGCTAAAGACTTTTCCACGTATGCTGAGGAACAAAGCACGCTTTACCAACGGATTGCCGAGCTGTCCGAAGAGCCGGACTATGAGGCTTATTGGGAGCGGCATTTTGAACATAATTTGAATCAAGATGCTTATCGGCAAAGTATTGGTCAGTTTTCTTTACAAATGCGTGAGCTAACTTCATGTCAGGAGATGCAGCTTGCCCCTCAGGAAGCCGCCTATAATGAAATCCGAGAATCGTATATGAGGCGTAAAATTCAAGATGCCATTGCTGACGGTCATGCTCCTGACAAAATTGTTGTCGTTACTGGTGCACATCACGCTTCAGCAATGAATTTGCAAGCCTCAGCTATGACAGATGAAGAGCTGAAGAAGTTGCCGAAAACAACAACGAAGCTGACACTGATGCCTTACTCGTACTATAAGCTTTCTTCCCATTCCGGTTATGGCGCTGGGAATCAGGCTCCTGCGTATTACGAGTTGTTTTGGCAGTGTCTGCAAAGCGGTGATCTTCAGAGGCTACCTGCACTCTATTTCTCACAAGTAGCGGCATATCTAAGAGCGCATGGCACGTATCGGTCGACAGCTTCGCTGATCGAAGCTGTTAGGCTTGCGGAGGCGCTTGCCTCCATGCACGACGGAAACTTACCGACCTGGAGAGACTTACGTGACGCGGCGATGGTATGCCTTGGTTTTGGCGAACTTTCGACGATTGCCGAGGCATTGGCTAGAACGGATATCGGCACAGCCATTGGTCGTTTGCCCGAAGGCGTTAGCCAAACGCCAATTCAAGATGATTTGAATAGAGAGCTTAAGCGACTTAAGCTTGACAAGTATAAAACAGCGGTGGCCACGACGCTAGAGCTGGATTTGCGAGAAAACCGAAGAGTGAAGTCCGAGGAAGCCGCGTATTTGGACTTAAAGCGTTCTGTTCTTTTACAGCGATTGGAAGTGCTCGGAATTCAGTTTGCTAGGAAGGAACGAGTCCACCAAACTTCCGCCTCCTGGGCAGAGAATTGGGTGCTCCGTTGGACACCAGAGAGCGAAATTCAGGCGGTGGAGTCCACTTTGAAAGGGGAGACCATCGAGCTGGCAGCAGCTTTCGTGCTGAAGGAGAAGCTTGAGGCTTGTGCTGACATCGCGGACGCTTCACACCTGATTCGTATCACCTGCGATTGTAATTTAACGGAACTTATGGATCAAGCTATAACCACACTGCAAGGTCTTGCCGTTGACGCTGGCAACTTTGAACAGATCGCTGGCGCAGCGTATGAATTATCCGTTCTGATCCGATACGGATCCATTCGTCGCATTGATACAGAAACGCTCGTTCCATTGCTCCAGCAGCTATTTCTTCGGGGAACGCTGTTGCTTGTCGATGCTTCTGGCTGCAATGATGATGCGGCTGGGGGCATGGTGCGGGGGATTCAATCGCTCCATACCGTTGCCCAAGAACATTATAGCCAAGTCGATGACGGGTTATGGTTCAACAAACTGCAGGATTTGGCTTCACGTGATGATCGGAATGCCAAGTTATCAGGTTTCGCCTTCGCCATTCTGCTTGAGCGTAATGAAATAACCGATGAGAAGGTCGAACGGGAGGTTTCTCGCCGTCTGTCACCTGGGATTCCTGTCGATTTAGGTGCAGGTTGGTTCGAAGGGATGTCCATGCGTAACCGCTATGCCCTGTTATCGAGGGTAACGCTGTGGCAACAACTCGATGCGTATATCGGATCCCTGGAGAAGGACGCCTTCCATCGCTCGCTTGTCTTTCTTCGCCGTGCTTTCAGCTCATTTGATCCGAGGGAGAAAGCAGCAGTAGCAGAAATGATGGGTGATATTTGGGGTGTAGGTGCAGATACAGCTGGTGCTGCTTTACAGCAACCTTTAAGTGAGGAAGAGAAGGAGAAGCTGGATGAGCTCAATGAATTTGATTTTTGGGATTTGTAGCCTATGACAATGTTCAATCAAGAGCAAATGAAACGTTGGCGGTTGATCTTAGGCGCAGCTTCCGAGGAGAAGTTGCAGTCGTTCGGTGTAGGAGAAGCTATGCTCGACGAAGAGTCTCGTCTTATGGATGAGGCACTTGCCGCCATTTATGATGACACGGGCGGCACCATCGCAGAGGATGCGATTCCGACTGGCAATTCACGCAAAGCAGCCGGACTTGGGCCATCGTCACCCAAGCTGGCCAAGTGGCTTGGGGATATCCGCACATTTTTCCCGCCAGATGTCGTTTCAGTCATCCAGAATGATGCCATCGAACGCAAGGGCTTGAAGCAGCTGCTCTTTGAGCCGGAACTGCTTTCTCAAGTTAAGCCAGACATTCAGATGGTAGCGACATTAATGGCGCTCAAAGGGAAAATACCAGAGAAAACGAAAGAAACCGCGAGGCAGCTCGTAAAAGCCGTTGTCGATGAAATCGTGAAGCGACTATCGCAGGATTTACGAAGAGCAGTTACTGGTGCCCTTAACCGCAGGCAGCATTCACCACTGCCGTCTGCATCAGGTTTGGACTGGAACACAACCATCCGTAAGAATTTGAAGAACTACAATCAAGAGAGAGGACTCTTGTTGCCAGATAAGGTTTATTTCTTCGATCGCGCAAGGCGCAGTAAGGAGTGGACCGTCATTCTTGATATCGACCAGAGCGGTTCCATGGCGGGATCCGTCATTTATGCCTCTATAATCGGCTCGATCTTTGCCAGTATGCCTGCGTTGGATACACGTGTGGTAGCTTTTGACACGGAGGTTGTTGATTTAAGCGAACAATGTGCAACGGATCCGGTTGATATGTTGTTTGGGATTCAGCTAGGCGGAGGGACGGATATTAACAAATCCCTGGCATATTGCTCTTCTTTTATCGCAGAGCCGAAGAAAACGTTGTTTATTTTGGTCTCGGATCTCTACGAAGGTGGCAACCGAACAGAAATGATACAACGATTGATCGACATGCACCAATCGGGTGTGAAAACCATTTGTTTACTTGCTTTAACCGACCAAGGTGTTCCTTCATACGACGATGTTGTTGCGAAAAAGCTTGCGCAGCAGGGCATTCCATGTTTTGGTTGTTCGCCAGATAAGTTGCCTGAGTTGATTGAAGGCGCTTTGAAAGGGCAAGACCTAGCCGTGCTTGCCGAGCGAGTGAAACAGGGGCAGAAGTAGTGCAAGTGGTGCTGGGTATGAACGTTCTGAAAGCGGTAGCGAGAACTTGCTGATCGGATGCGTTGGTTGTGCATGGTTGTGAAGGGTCACCAGTTCACGCATCTGTTTTAACTGGAAAATATACAGCTAATTCCGATGGATTTCTTTGAAAAGTTGAATTAACTGTAAAATATGTAGGTATAACTATCGTTTTTGTTCAGATTGACTTATATGGCCAAAATTAACTACAGGTTTTCCATTTATTCTGCGTTTGTTCAGAAAATCCCACTATTTAACTGTATATAATCCATCTATTCATCAGATCTACATCACGTCACATAGGAGAATTCCAAAACTTTCACCACTGGCTTGCAAAAAATAACCGACCGAGCACCAGCTCAGTCGGTTATTACTATACCTGTTTCACTTCATTTATACCCTCATGGAGGCTCGATACATGGTCGGTGAAAGCTCCACAAGCTTTAGGAAATTACGACTAAAGCTGGCGAATGATTCGTAACCGACTTCAAACGCGATATCTGTTACCTTCATCTCCGTTGTAGCTAGCAAGCTACAGGCGTGTCGAATCCGTGTTTCCTGAAGCAGGGTTACGAAAGTTACGCCAAGATGCTGCGATAAAATCTGTGTCACCCTCGAAGGGTGACAGTGGAAATGAGCACCGATAAGCTCCAACGTGAGCGGGTCGCGATAGTGCGTATGAATGTAGCGTAGAATTGCCCAAGGTAAGGCGGTTTTGGAAGCTAATTCGGTCACATTTGGATGTACGACTGCGTTGCTGGGGTGAAGTCTGTGAAGGAACGCAAGTATGCGTTGAAGTTCACCTTTCAAGAGAAGGGGCTGCCAGATATCAGCGGCTTGCTCATATTCACGAAGCATACCTTGCAGTTTCTGCCTTACGAGCTCACTTTGTTCAGTACGCAAGTCATAGTGAGTCAAGAACGGATTGTTATCCGAGAGGAGCATGCGCTCCGCTGGATCCCCAAGCAGCTCTAAACCAAACATACAGTTGAAGAGAATGAGCGGACTGCCAGGATTCGCAGTAATTTCATGCACTTGATACGGAAGCAATAGGGTAAAAGTTCCAGGTTGCATGGGATGAATTTGACCATTTACGGTTTCATACCCGTAACCCTCAACAACCAAAGAGAATTCTAAGAAATCATGACGATGGCTGGGGAAGTGCTGGTCAACTCGATTAATGGATAAATGAAAGGGGAATGCCCCGATATTGGGATAGTCCGATAATTGCTTATTGATGGGAAACGTCATGAGAATCACAGCCTATTCAAGAAATGAGAGGTTTGTTCAAGGATTGATAGGTATAGTAAGCACACCTATTGTAACCTATTGATAGATAAGATTGAAGGAGGAACTCTCATGACATTAACCATTGGTTCATTAACATCAAGCTCAGTGATAACAAGACATCCTGCTAACCCGATCCTCACGGCAGATTCCGTGCCCTATCCTACAGCGCTTACATTCAATGCAGGAGTTACCAAGTTCCAAGGTCAATATATCATGGTATTCCGGAATGATCATGGTTCTATCAAAGATCAAACGATAGAACCTTCGCATACAACAGATCTAGGCATTGCTTACAGCAAAGACGGCATTCATTGGGATGTACAGTCGAAACCATGTTGGAAGCTGTATGACGAGGAGATTACGCGCGTATATGACCCTCGGTTAACGGTGATGGACGGACGTGTTTACATGTGTTTCGCTGTTGATACTCGCCACGGTGTTCGAGGTGGGATTGCAGTAACGGATGACTTTGATAAATTTGAAATTTTATCCATGTCAGCTCCAGACAACCGGAATATGGTGCTGTTTCCTGAGAAAATTAATGGCAATTATGTGCGTTTGGAACGTCCTTTCCCGGTTTACAGCCGCGGGAAAGATCAATTTGATATTTGGCTTTCGCAATCACCTGATCTCAAATACTGGGGAGATACAGATCTCGTCCTAGGTGTGGAACATGTACCGTATGCGAATGACAAAATTGGTCCTGCTGCACCGCCAATTCGTACGTCCAAGGGATGGTTAACGACGATTCATGCCGTTGATATTGACCCAAACCGTGGTAAAAACGGTTGGGAGCCGACGTGGAAAAAGCGTTATACAGCGGGTATTATGCTGCTTGATTTGGATAATCCGAAGAAGGTTATCGGACTGTATAAGGAGCCATTATTAGCACCTGAAGTTAGTTATGAAACAGATGGGGGCTTCCGAAATGATGTTATTTTCCCAGGTGGAATGATTTTAGAAGATGATGGTGAAGTGAAAATTTACTATGGGGCAGCGGATACCGTCGAATGTTTGGCAACTGCACACGTGGATGATTTGGTGAAGTTATGTCTGGAAGGAAATAAATAGTGCCTGTTGACATTTGGGGATGAAGATGTAAGAATGAGTTAACTGAATGTTCGAATAAATTCATTGACGAGAAAGAGTATAAGGAGCCCTTGATCCACAGAGAGTTGGCACATGCTGAGAGCCAATGTTCAAGACTTCGTAGAAAATCCTCTCCGAGAAGGAAAGCTGAAGTAGGTAAGTAAGCTGACCCGGGTTCCAGCCGTTACTAAGGATGCGTATGATGGTACGTAGTTAGAGGTGTCGTAGGATTATGGTAGTCATAATCACTACGGAACTAGGGTGGTATCGCGAGATGAAATCTCGTCCCTTATGGGACGGGATTTTTTGTGTTTTTCAATGAACCTTTTCGTCAAGAAGCGAACGTTAAGTGGGATGAAATGAGAGGATGGGACAGATGAGAAAAGTGGATGTGAAAGAGAAAGCAAGAACGCGAGAACTCCGTGTACTTGAACAGTGGAAACGCAACGATACATTTCGCAAATCGATTGAAAACAGGGAGGGACAACCCAATTTTGTATTTTATGAAGGTCCTCCAACAGCGAACGGTGAGCCTCATATCGGCCACGTCCTAGGACGCGTAATCAAAGATTTCATCGGTCGTTACAAAACGATGTCAGGCTTTCGTGTCATACGCAAAGCAGGTTGGGATACACATGGGCTACCTGTTGAGCTTGGTGTAGAGAAAAAGCTGGGTATCTCTGGTAAACAAGAAATCGAATCTTATGGGGTCGCCAAATTCGTGGAGGCGTGCAAGCGCAGCGTTTTCGAATATGAGAAGCAGTGGCGTGAAATGACCGAAGCGATCGCTTACTGGACGGATATGGAGAACCCCTATGTCACACTTACCAATAATTATATCGAGAGTGTTTGGCACATTTTATCCACGATTCATGCGAAAGGACATTTATACAAAGGCCATCGCGTAAGCCCGTACTGCCCGGATTGTCAAACAACGCTCAGCTCTCACGAAGTGGCACAAGGTTATGAAGATGTGAAAGATTTGAGTGCCACTGTGAAATTCACAAGCAAGAACGCAGACGAACATTTTCTTGCATGGACGACTACCCCATGGACATTGCCTGCCAATGTCGCTTTAGCTGTAAATAAAAATGTTGATTATGTCAAAGTCAAACAGAACGGCGAAGTCTACATTGTTGCAAGCAACCTTGTTGAAAAAATCATAAAAGGGGAGTATGAGCTCCTATCCACGCATAAAGGTTCTGAATTTGTAGGAACCTCCTATGTGGCACCATTTGATTATGTAGAAATGACAAAGGGTCATATCGTCGTAGACGCGGACTATGTTAGCGACACCAGCGGGACGGGGATTGTCCATATAGCGCCAGCTCACGGGGAAGACGATTATCGCACAGCACGCCAGCATGAATTGGATTTTGTGAATGTTGTTGATGCTAGAGGTCGTTACTCCAATCAAATTTCCGATTTTTCTGGTCGTTTTGTGAAGGATTGCGATATCGATATCGTTAAAAACTTATCTGAACGTGGTTTGTTGTTCTCTAAGGAACGTTATGAGCATAGCTATCCATTTTGCTGGCGCTGTAAATCGCCGCTTCTCTATTACGCGACGGAGAGTTGGTTCATTCAAACAACGGCTATCAAAGATCAGTTGATCGCGAACAATAGTAAAATTACATGGTATCCTTCTCATCTGCGAGAAGGCCGATTTGGAAAATTTTTAGAAGATCTCGTTGATTGGAATATCAGCAGGAATCGCTATTGGGGAACACCACTCAATGTTTGGATCTGTGAAGACTGCAACGCAGAGTATGCGCCACACAGCCATAAGGATCTTCGTGATAAATCAATACATCCGATCGAGGAAAGCCTTGAGCTGCATAAGCCTTACGTGGATCATGTGAAGCTGCGCTGCTCTTGTGGCGGTACCATGCATAGAACCTCGGAAGTCATTGACGTTTGGTTCGATAGCGGCTCCATGCCATTTGCCCAATATCATCAGCCATTTGAACACAAGGAATTGTTTCAAGAGCAGTATCCCGCGGATATGATCTGCGAGGGGATTGATCAGACGCGCGGCTGGTTTTTCAGCTTGCTGGCGGTTTCTACCCTTTATAATGGGCAAATCCCTTATAAATCCGTATTATCGACGGGGCATGTTCTGGATGAGAAAGGTCAGAAGATGTCCAAGAGCAAGGGCAATGGGATTGATCCTTGGGAAATCATTAATGAGTTTGGCACAGATGCATTCCGTTGGGCGTTGTTATCGGATAGTGCACCTTGGAGCAGCAAGAAATTCTCCAAGCAGATAGTCGCAGAGGCGAAATCCAAAGTGATTGATACGATCAACAACACACATGCCTTCTATGCGTTGTATGCACAAATTGATCAGTATGAACCCGAGGACTATCCGCAAATAACTTCCGTGAATGTGTTAGATCGCTGGATTTTATCAAGATTAAGCAGTACCTTGCAGAATGTAGTAAAAGGACTAGAAGTCAACGATTTCTTGAATCCCGCGAAGCAAATCGAAACTTTCGTAGATGAACTTAGCAATTGGTATATCAGACGCTCGCGAGATCGTTTCTGGGGAAGCGTATGGACCGAAGATAAAATTGCAGCCTATCAAATATTACGTCAAGTCTTGCTAACACTCGCACAACTGATCGCTCCTTATACACCGCTAATTGCAGATGATCTATATGCGAACTTAGGAGGCAAGGGAAGTGTACATCTGACCGATTATCCAAAAATGGATGAGACGTTATTTGATGCAACATTGGAGAAATCGATGGAAACTGTGAGGCAAATCGTGGAATTGGCTCGCAATATTCGAAATGAGACGGGGATCAAGACCCGGATGCCACTGTCGGAGCTATTCGTTTCGTTTGACGGTGCATCTACCATCGGAGGATTCGAAGATATTATCCAAGATGAAATCAATGTTAAATCGATCCAAATCGTATCAAGTGATGCCAGTTTCGTTCGTTTCACGTTCAAGTTAAACTTGAAAACTGCTGGAAAGAAATTCGGGAAATTAGTTGGACCCGTGCAAACTCATTTGAAGCAGTTAACTCCACTAGATGCTAAAGCGGTGATAGACAATGGTTTCTTGGAGATGGAGATCGATGGTGAAATCCTGCACATTCTGCTCGAGGATCTTCTTATTGAGAAACAAGCGAATGAAGGCTACGCCTCGGCATCTCATTACCAAATGACGGTTGCCTTAAACACAGCCATGACGGAAGAGTTAGAACAGGAAGGGTTAGTTAGAGAGGTCATTCGAGCTATTCAAGATTATCGTAAAAAAATAGGGCTCCCGATCGAAAAACGCGTCGATCTTGTACTAGATGTAGACGCACAAGTACAAACTGCTTTAGTACGGTTTGACCATGTCTTACAAGAACATGTATTACTAAACAGTGTTCGATATGCTGCGGAATCTAATATGGAAACCGTTTCGTATGGGGAAAACAAGTTTAATTTACTTATCGTGTAAAAAGTTAGTAAGAGTAGGGCAGGACGCCAGCGGCGCCTGCCCTATTCCTGTTTACGACGCTTATAGGATAGTGGTGTCATACCTGTTTTTAATTTAAATAAGCGACTGAAATAACGCTGATCCTCGTAACCGATCATTTCCGCTATTTCCGCACAGCTTAGCAGGGAATTGCGCAACAAATCGCAAGCACGATTCATTCTTTGAAGAAGAATATATTCATATGGGGAGACGCCCAAGATATCGGTAAAGACCGTTCGATAATGACTAACACTCAGATGCTCCATGTCAGCCAATTGCTGTAGCGTGAGTTGTGTATGAAAATGTTCGTGAATGTATCGCAGAGATTGTTCAATTCGCTTGTGATTGGCGTACAAGGGAGATTTGGCTTGCTGTACAGTTCGTCCGATAAGCGCCAGCAATGAGATCAAGTTAGGGATCGCATCCAATTGCAAAAAGGAGTCCCGCTGGGAAAATGCTTGAAATAGAGTCTGGATTGAAAGAAATGCTCAACAAGTCGTGTGGATACCTAAGTATGATGCGAATGCGCAAAGCTTGCCAAGAATCATTCGTGCAACTGCAACTGAATTGCAAATGGAGTATGACCAATTTGAATATACAGCTTTTCAATTGCTGCAGGGAACAATGGATTCTACTTGCGCGCTGCAAGTTAAGAACAACCAGATTATATTATCGTTTCGCGGTAAGTAAGTCACATTTCCACTTCACCTACAATATGATGGGTCTAGACATATACTCAATTGAGGTGAGCGAATGGCAGTCGTAAAAGCTAGAAAGCAGGATATCGACATGTTAGCAAGGTTGCTTCGAGCTGAAGCGGAGACCGAAGGCGAAACAGGTATGCTGCTTGTTGGAAATGTTGGTATAAATCGAATAAGAGCAAATTGCTCTGATTTTAAAAATCTCCGGACAATTCCCCAAATGATCAATCAACCGCATGCGTTTGAAGCGTTACAACATGGGTTGTACTATCAAAACGCCAGAGAAAGAGAGCGTCGCTTAGCACAAAGAGCTGTCAATGGCGAGCGGGTTTGGCCAGGTAAATTCTCACTCTGGTATTTCCGACCGGGAACGTTCGATAATCCTGGACCATGTCCGGATACCTGGTACAATCAGCCGAAAGCTGGTCGTTACAAGAAGCACTGTTTTTATGAGCCGACCGCCAAAGAATGTCAAAATGTCTACAATACGTTTTAAAGATGGACATAAAACCGTTCGACAGGAAGAAAGAGCTGCCCAATGGACAGCTCTTTTCTTGTTTTACTTATTATTTAATTGATTTTGTTCCGCGAGATAACCTGGATTATCATAAGCACCACCAGGATCAATGTCGGTCACACCATCCCAAATATTCGCAACATCAACCTGATCAGGGTGTTCAAAGATAAGCAGACCAGAAGGCAGTCTTCTCTCGCCATATCGGCTTGATGGATGTGTGATCAGATCGCCACCTACGACCATTTCGGAGGAAGCACCTCCATCTAGGAAACCAGCATTAACACAACCTTCTTTTAAAAGGAGGTCTTGAACATCTTTTAGAGAAGCGCCAATACTCTTGGTCTGACGTCCGTCAATGACGATGATAACAATTACGCCATCTGCCCGTTGACCAATGGCTGTCCGCGGGTTAAGACCATCACCTACGATGGGAAGTGCCTTTCCATTCGCAATGATCCGCGGGTAAAAGGATACAGCATCAGTCACATGCAAGGCTAACAGCTCATCAATCGAATATTTTCCAATAATTAATTTCCCCGTATGGTCAAACGCTACGACTTGTTGAGGTACAGTTCCGTCAACGCTCGTATATAGAATTTTACCTCCAGACATAATAACTCCAATAGGAGCAAACCCATTACCTAGTCCTTGTGGGTCATCAAACCCTCCACCATTAACGCCTGCAAGTGCGCCTGTACGATTTACCATTGAACTGATTGTTTCGCCTTGCCCCACTTTACTTGGAACTACTACTCGGATTGCTCTTGGATCGTAGACAACCATTTTTTTGCCAATCCAGCCACGCCCAGCGATATCTTCAACATCAATGATCTTGCCATCTTGTTTCTGAATCGTGATTGCATTCAAATCTTGCTTCTCAATCGAGTTATTTTCGCTCATTTGCTGGACGTTTTGAATCATTTCATCCCGTTTCTTCACACCTACGAAGATCCACGCCCACTCCCGATGTTGGGTAGCAATAAAGGTGTCCGCAAGGAACAGGCGAATTCTCGATCCTGGTGGAGTTAAGAAAAGAAAACTTATAGATACACATGCAATTATCGTAAAAATGAGTAAGGAACGTTTCAGCCAGCTCACGCTTTGCTCATGTTTGTAAGTAATTCCCGCTAGCTTCATGATAATAAGTGCCTACTTTCTACTAATTTTGAATCAGTTCAAGCTAATATAAGTATACAAAATGAAACTGTAGCAAAGATGAAAATAAGCTTAAAATCTTCATTATTAAGGCGTGTAAATAGAACCAATCCTGCCAAATAATACATGGATCTGAGTAGTAGAAACACAAATGGCTACCCTGATGGGCAGCCATTTCATTGTATTAAGCTTTGTTATGAAGCTGAATGCGTTGAGTAACCCTGTTTGCCAATTCATGCGACGCTTGGTATAGATAAGTTAGAACAATATGTTGGATGTCAGTGGATATACTAGCTAGATCGGCAGCAAGATTCTCCACCAAATGCTCCTGTTGAACAGGAGGGAGGGAGGTATAATACTGTCCCGCTTGTGTGAAATTATCCGGATCAGGTATATCGGACCGAACGAGCCGACCTTCAACATATCTACCTTCGCCGCTGGTCTCGAGTGAACGTGGCGTCCAGTTCTGCTGATGATTAATAGGGATCTTCCGGAAATCAGAGCCTAAGCGATGTCGCTGTGAGTCCCAATATATATTCGTACGTCCTTGCAGCATTTTATCGTCCGATAACTCGGCTCCTTCTAATAAATTTGCTGGAGAAAAGGCGATTTTCTCGACTTGCTCCATAAAATTATCAGGATTGCGGTTTAGTACAAGCCTGCCTACCGGCATCAGTGGGAACTGCCTTTCATCCCAAACTTTGGTATCATCAAGTGGATCATAAGGCAGCTGAGTTCCATCGTCCGGGTCCATTAATTGAACATATAGCCCGTATTCGACAGTTTTACCTGCGGCTAGTGTATCAAAGAGGTCCTTACCTGCATAATCGGGATTTTCCCCAGCTAACTTAGCTGCTTCGCGGCTATCAATAACCTGTATACCTGCCATTGGGTACCAGTGATATTTCACAAATGTACGGACACCTTGCTCGTTCCGCCAGACATACGTGTTAACGCTATGACCTGGAATATGCCGGAGACTCTTGATGGTTCCAGCATCGGAGTATAATCGGACAAGGAAATGAGTGGCTTCTGGCGCGCGGGCTATGAAGCTCCAGAATCGTTCAGGGTCAATCAAATTATTAACTGGAGATGGCAGAAAGGCTTTAATAGACTCTGGAAATCGAATAGCATCCCGAACAGAGAAGACAGGGATATGATTACATAACAAATCGAACACGCCTTGTTCTGTATAAAACTTCGTAGAGAAACCGCGCACATTTCGAGACGTGTCTGGTGTACCTTTATTGCTTACAGCAAGGGAGAATCGGACTGTGACAGGAACTTGCTGGCCAGGTTTTTGCAGAAAGTGAAGCTTCGTATAAGCTGTCATCGAGTTCACGGTCTGAAAGTAACCAAAAGCACCATTACCTTTCACATGGACAGGTCTTTCAAGAATTTTGGTATGCACGAAAGTTTCTAAGGTTTCATGTAAGACACTATCTTGTTCCAGGACAGGTCCTTGACTCCCAACAGTTTGGGAATGAAATTTCGCAGGTGCGTCTCCTGACCATTCAGAAGCACCCTTCTGTTGAATAGGCTTTTGGGGTAATCCTCTGTTATCTTCCATTTCATAACCTCCTGTACACATATCACTGATTTAGATCGTTATGCTGGCATTTCAATATTTATGCCTAACGCCATATGTGCCAATGATGCAAACGGAAAAATCCAAGTTGACTTACTATCTACTAAAAGGTAGAATAATGACATGACCAAAAACAACAACAATAAAAACACATCAGAACTTATTCTGGACACAGCTCAAGCTTTTGTTCAGCAATATGGGTTTAACGGATTCAGCTATTCGCATATTGCCGAAAAAGTAGGTATACGCAATGCCAGTATTCATTATTACTTCCCGAATAAGGAGGATTTGGGAGAAGCTCTGATAGCTCGCTATCTCACTAATTTTAAAGCATATGTTGCTGGAATTGATGCAGAGATAACGAACAATCTAGAGAAGCTACGCAAATTCATCTTACTCTACAGTGGTCCTGTTCAAGATTACTGCGCTTGCCTAAGTGTCATGCTTTCGACGGATTTGGCTACTTTATCCGTCAAAGTGCAGGACGGGTTATCTCAGTTTTTTACCGCCAATCTAGATTGGTTGGAACGAGTGCTCGATGAGGGACGACGTGAAGGACATTTGAATTTCGAAGGCGCAACGGATGCACAAGCTCACCAATTTCTGGCTGCACTGCAAGGTGCACAATTACTGGCAAGAAGTTTCCATGATGTAAGCAAGTATGATAAGATTGCCGAGGGTTTAATATCCGCTTTAACTTGAAAAAGAAGGCGGATTTTTTCATATCAATTGTCTACTTTTTAATAGATAGATGATTTAATATGCTTCAAAGAGGAGGTGAGACATCATGTTGTATGAACTACGGATTTATCATGTTAATCCTGGTAAAATGCAGGTTCTTCATGAGAGATTCAGAGATCATGCGATCGATTTATTTTTAAAACATGGCATGAAGATTACGCATTATTGGGAAGATATCAATGAGTCAAACAACCGACTCTATTATGTTGTTGAACATGACAATATGGAAACCCGCAATCAAAATTACGAACGTTTCCGAAACGATCCGGAGTGGATTGAAGTGAAACGGATTTCTGAAATGGATGGACCTTATCTTAACAATCAGGAAAGTATATTTATGAAAGACACATCCTTTTTCCAGAACAAATGAAACTGACAGTACTATATCTAAACCATCATATAATTAGAAATGGAGCAAACCTACTATGAAAACATTAGTTATTATCACTCATCCAAATATCGAGCAATCCAACTGGAATAAAGCTTGGCTAGAAGCCTTAGAAACACAAGGTGATATCACAATTCATCAATTGTATAAAGAATATCCAGACGAAAATATCGATGTTGCCAAAGAACAAAAGTTAATTGAAGAACATGATCGAGTTATTTTCCAATATCCGCTCTTTTGGTATAGTACGCCATCTTTACTTAAAAAGTGGTTCGATACCGTCTTGCAATATGGGTGGGCTTTTGGTCCAGATGGCAATAAAACTGCTGGCAAAGAGATTGGTGTAGCGATATCGACATATGGCACGGAAGCTTCTTATCAGCATACTGGCTCTAACCGTTTTACACTTCAAGAAATATTACGTCCAATGGAAGCACTTGCCCAATTTATCAGCGCTTCCTATCTGCCTCACTTTGCACTAAGCGATACGTCTACAGTTACCGATGAGCGGTTAGCACAAAGCAGCAAGGATTACATTAAGCATCTTCAAACAGTAAAGCCGGTTTTAGTTACGAAATGAGTAGTTACGAATTGATGTATAATTGATTTACCTTTCAGTAGATAGATGGATTGTGACTAACAATCTTAAGGAGGTTATTACCATGCCGGTCGTTACGATTAAAGTAACCCGTGAGGGAACAACACCAGAGCATTCATCTGTTACAGCAGAAGAAAAGGCTGCACTTATCAAAGGTGTTAGCGAGCTTCTCCTTAACGTGCTTAACAAGCCATTGGAATCAACTCATGTTATTATTGAGGAAGTTGAGTTGGACAATTGGGGATGGGGCGGATTACCAGCACTTGAATTCCGCAATCAGCGATCCTCTCACAAGTGATAGGAGGCAGAAGATCATTCATCTGAATACAGCACTTTGCCGCATATTTGATATTCGTTATCCCATCTTCTTAGCGGGCATGGCAGGGGGTCCAGGTACGGTCAGCTTGACAGCTGCCGTGTCGAACGCAGGTGGACTGGGGACACTCGGAGCCGCCTATATGGAACCCAAAGCGATCCGTACAGCCATACGGGACATTCGTAAGTTAACGAACGCTCCATTTGGCGTAAATGTATTTGTCGCTCGAACTCCGGATGACAATTCGAGAACGCCAGAGGTTCAACAGGAACTGAATGCGATGAGAGCTAAACTTGGCATACCGCAGGTTGTGGCAGAAGACGTGAAGACACCCGATCATTTTGAACAACAAATCGCCGTTCTGCTAGAGGAAAAAGTGCCAGTGATCAGTACGGCTTTCGGCGTACTTCCACCTCACATGACAGAGCAAGCTAAAGCGGCAGGGATTCGAATTGTGACGATGGTGACTACGGTCGATGAAGCCATTCTTGCTGAACAAGCCGGATGTGACGCGATTGTTGCTCAGGGAAGTGAAGCTGGCGGTCACCGCGGAACATTTGACATCACCCATCGTCCTATGGGTTCTAATATTGGTACAATGGCATTAGTGCCGCAAATCGTTGCTCATGTTCAGGTTCCCGTTATCGCGGCAGGAGGAATTATGGATGGTCGTGGACTAGTCGCCGCGCTGGTACTCGGAGCACAGGGGGTTCAGATGGGTACACGATTCCTGACTTCCATTGAATCGGGAGCTCATATCGCGTATCAACATAAACTGCTTGCTAGTACCGAGGAGAGTACAGTGATTACGAATGTTTTTTCGGGTAGACCTGCCAGAGGGATCTCGAACGAATTTATTACAATGTGGGATCAGAACGGGGTAGAACCGCTACCGTTTCCGACTCAAAATACGGCCACAAGAGATATTCGAAATGCTGCTGCCAAGGAACATAATTCCGATTATATGTCATTATGGGCAGGGCAAGGTTTGCGACTGCTGACTGCTGGCCAAAGTGCAGGGCATATCATACAGGAAACTATTGACCAAGCACAAACCATTCTCACTCAAATTAAAAGTTCTTAAGTATTCATCGAGTTAGGAAAAGGATCCCAGAGCCATTATGGCACTGGGATCCTTTCTCATGTTGAGAATATTTTCAGAAAAATTTGGAAAAATAATTCTATTAGTGTTTGGGGGGCAATTCAGTGAAATGGTTTAGGAGATGGCTATACACGAAACCTGGGTATCCCATTATACCTGAGGATCATTTATCTGAAGAAGAGAACTCCGGATTAACAACGGATTTAGAGCAGAATGAAATCATTTTTAGACGTATATTCCACAACAGTGATGATATTGTTTTTCGTAAAGTTCAAATGTGTGGACAAAACCATTGGCTGGTTATCTACTTTGAAACACTTGTTGATGAAGTGCTGATTGACGACTACGTATTGAAACCGATGATAGCCAAATCTGACAAACAGGAACAGGTCGTCATTGAGAAAACAGACTCACTGGATGATCTTATTATTTCCACTGGATTGACGTGTGTTACATCCAAAGTAGCTGAAATTGTCAAACAAGTGTTAAAAGGCCAAGCAGCTGTTCTAACCATTGGGAACAGTGATGCCATGATGGTCAAAGTGAATAGTAAATCACATCGAAGTCTTGAAGAACCTTCATCTGAACCTGTCATTCGAGGTCCAAGGGATGGATTTATTGAAAATCTCTCAACGAATATTGGGTTAATCCGCAGCAGGCTGAAAACAGCAAGGCTTAAAATGGAATGCCTTACGATAGGGGAGCTTACCCAAACCGAAGTCGTAATTACATATATCGCTGGTATTGCTTCCGAAACGGTCATTGAGGAAGTCCGAGAAAGGGTATCTCGGATTCAAATTGATGGCATTATTGACTCCGGGTATGTGGAGGAATTCATTGAAGATAGTCCGTATTCTCCTTTTCCACTTGTGCACAGTACGGAACGACCAGATGTTGTTGCTGCCGAGTTACTAGAAGGGAAAATAGCTATTATCGTCGATACTTCTCCTTTTGTACTCATTGTTCCCATGACGTTCTGGACGGGTCTCCAAGCAAGTGAGGATTACTATGTTCGCTGGCCTATTGCAACTTTTGTCCGGTGGATTCGATTCCTTTTCATCAGTATCGCGATATTTGCTCCTCCGCTATATGTGGCGATTACGACCTTCAATCAGGAAATGATTCCTACCAATCTGGTGTTAAGTATTGCCTCCTCAAGAGAGCCTGTTCCTTTGCCTGCTGTAATCGAAGCATTCATCATGGAAATTATCTTTGAAGCCTTACGGGAAGCAGGGATTCGATTACCGAAACAGATAGGCCAAGCGATTAGCATAGTTGGGGCATTGGTTATCGGTCAAGCGGCTGTACTTGCGGGTATTATTTCCGCTCCAGTCGTTATTATTGTATCGATTACAGGGATTGCCGCGTTTACGATTCCTCGCTATAGCTTTGCAAATGGCATCCGATTACTACGGTTTCCAATGCTGTTTTTGGCAGGTACACTCGGTCTATATGGCATTGTCATTGGGTTTATGGGCATTGTGTTACATATCACGTCGCTTCGATCATTCGGTGTTCCCTATTTCACACCAGCAGCCCCGATGTCTTTCTCGGATTTGAAGGATGTTTTCATCCGGGTGCCGATATGGGCAAAAACGCTTCGTCCACAATCAACAGGATCGAGCAACCCGTTCCGTGAGCCAGCAGGTCAGAAACCAAGTCCAGAAAATGCGGGGAAAGGGAAAGGGGCTTCAGAATGAAACCATTCCTTTACATTGGCTTGCTATTCACATTATTGATCACAAGTGGATGTTGGGATCGTACAGAGATTAATGATCTTGCTTTCATCATGGGGACTGCCTTTGATATAACGGATGATGGGGACTATATCCTATCTCATCAAATTGCGATTCCTTCTTCCTCCCAGGGAGGACCGGGGAGTGGTGGGAGCGGCAATGAGAAGTTTTTTGTGATATCTGCTGTTGGCAAGAGTATTAATGAAGCGTTCTATAGGCTCCAGAAGAAGAGTTCACGCAGGTTGTTTACGGCACATCGCGTTGTTATTTTCATTGGTGAGCGATTATCCAAAAGCGGAATTGCCGATATTCTCGACATTTATACGCACGATTCGAAACAACGTTTAAAAACATACATGATGGTGGTTAAGGGGGGAGAAGGGCGGGACATATTGAAAGTCAAATACCCCTTTGAACAAGTGCCCAGCGAGGCAATTAAAGAAATGGAAGCTTTAAATAGCGAGTTAGCGATCACATTGCGCGACTTTTTTCTAGCTTCATCTGGAGAAGGAATAAGTCCTGTGTTGGGAGCTATAACACCTGATGGCATAACAGAAGGTTTAAAAGAAGGCCATATTTTTAAGCTAGCTGGATCAGCCATTTTCAAAGACTTCAAATTAGCAGGATTTCTAAATGAGAGTGAAACCAATGGGTTCCTATGGGTGACAGATCGAATGAAGTATGGCAGTTTAAACGCTAGTATCCCAGAAGCTGGTGGAACGGTGGGGATGATACTGTCAAAAGCAAGCCGTAAAATTACCCCGCTAATCAACGGTGATAAGGTTACATTTAAATTAAAACTGCAAGGTGAAGGCAATATATGGGAAAATAATACCAATTTAGATATTCGAAAACCAGATAATATTAAAATTGTACAGAAGTCATTGGAGAACTCCGTTGAAAGACAAGTCCATGAAGCACTATCCAAAGTCCAATCACTTTACAAAGTTGATAGTGTTGGTTTCGGCAGAGAAATTTACCGAAATAAGCCGAAACAGTGGAAAATGTTGAAAGCTGAATGGAATGATAAGTTTCCAGAGGTAGACGTTTCCCTTGAAGTGTCGATCAATATTTTAGGCAGCGGGATGGCAGGTCCTCCTTTACATTTGGAAAGAAAGGAGATCAAGAAATGATTTTCTATACAATCGTATTCGTAGGTTTCCTACTTGTATGGTCCTTTGTTAGAATTCGCTTTTTCCTCAGCGTGCAAAAAAACAAAGAAGCGGCTGTATTCGGTACTTTGATTGGTGTATCCTCGATTGTTGGTTCGTTATTAATTTTTCGGGTCAACCTGCCGAGCATGGTTGTCCCGTTCAAAATTATATTTGAACCTATTGGAACCCTGCTTTTAATGCAGTGAACGATTCATTTTTCCTTTGATTGTGTCGATCATGAGAAGTAGCAGTGGGATAAGACTTTGTGTGACTAAACCAGCGCTTGGGTAAATCAAAGTCAGATAGGTTTGAAGTTCCGCACCATTCTTGAAAACCCAGGCCGATCCAATGAGACTCAATAGGGTTATTGGTGCAACAAGATCACGATAATTTTGGATGCGGAATAGTTGGCTTATACTAATACATAATATAAACAACGACACGGACACTTTTGAAAAACTTCCAAGAACCCATATCATAACAGCGATTGCCTCTAGACGTTCAAATGAACCTTCAATTCCAATGTATTGCATGACACTTAAATACGAATAGTTCAGTTGACCTGTTAATGATCCGAGTATCATAATCGCCGAAATGACAACGATAAAAACAAATATAAATATAGCTAAAAGTGCAAATAGAGAGACTTTGAATGCCTTTTGGGGCTGATTCAAATAAGGCAGAAGCCAGCCCAGAATAAACAATTGATTCATAAATGCGCCTCCCGGAAGGATTGCTCCTTGTAAAACCGGCAGAATTCCATCGCCTATAATAGGCTTTAACTGTTCAGAATCTACAGATCCAATCGTCAAAATCAAGAGAGGGATCAAAAAAATCAATTTCATTGGTGTCAAAAACTCTGTACATCTTCCTATGACTTCGATTCCCATATAGACAGCTAAACCGCAAAGAATTAATAATGTCAGACTTCCTATGATGGCCGGACTTCTTGGTAATAACAGTGCTTTAATGAAAAAGGTATGCTGTATGGTCATAATGGAAATGGACATATACCAAAAGTAGATGTAGTATAAGCCCAGACATGTTCCTAACCATTTCCCCAGAATTTTTTGACTGTATTGGATAATCGTCAAACCAGGATAACGTTTCGAAAGTAGGATCATCACCCAAATACTTAATAATCCGGTCAATGTGGATGGGAATACGGAAATCCAAGCATCTTGCTTGGCATACATCGCCATTAACCCAGGAAGCGTTAAGATGATCGTTGAAGCTACAAAAGAGAAAAGGATAATACCAAACTGATTAACTGTAATTTTTTCTGTGGTTTGCATCGTTACACTCCTCTCCTAACCTCAGAGAGGTTGCTCCAAGTATTGACTTTTAGTACCAAATTTATACAAATAAAGAGCTTGTCATGTAGGAAAACAGAGTCGATTAAGACAATTTCATGTGAACCATGTTCTTCCTCTTGTAATTAGGGGAATATGAGACTAAAATCAATCTATGCGATGAGTCAACAAACGTTTGGAGGTGTAAAATGATGATCACCAACATGGATCTGTGTAATTGTACAAAGCTAAGACGCGCAGCACGTCATATCTCGCGTTTCTATGATACTTGCTTGTCAGAGTCGGGTTCAGGGCTGCGAGCAACGCAGTACGCCATCTTAGGATACGTGAAGAACCGAGGAGCGCAGACAATGAATGAACTTGCGGAGCTTATGACAATGGATCGTGCAACAATTGGACATAATCTACGGCCATTGGAACGTGATGGTTTGGTAAGTATTCAGGTAAGTGAACGTGATCGGCGTGCTAGAATTGTTTCAATTACCGATGAAGGTCTAAGGCGTATGGAGTTAGGAAGACGGGGCTGGGAGCGCGCCCAAGCTGAATTTGAAAGGAAATTTGGCAATGACAATGCAGATTCTATGAGGAAAATGATGGATGGCGTTATTAACATCAGTTTTCATACATGATTGAAGAACTATGAGAATATCGACGGTAATGATCATAATTTTAGTATTATCTATCATTCTCGTCGATTGGATGTATGCCTATGGCGAAATATAATGACTTGGTCAGTATTGTGTGATGCTTAATAGGGGCATATGAGACTAAAATTCGATAACTAACTTGCAATAAACAGCTCAATTTGTAGCAAACTAGAAAGAAATAAAGCACGGGCTCTTAAAGAGGAGAAACTTATGAAAAGAATGCTTTGGGTTGTATTAATCATGTCTTGCGGTGCCACGTTTATATCGTCCATATTCCCTCTATACGGGGAACATTATCGACTGAGCAGTTTGGAAATCACGATATTGTTTGCCGTTTATGCCGCTGCTTTGCTGCCAACCTTACTTGTTGTAGGTGCGAGAGGGAATGCCTGGGGATTGAAGAACGTACTTCGATATAGTATTTGGATATCAATCGCGTCAACGTTGATGTTCATAATTAGTACCAACAGTTGGATGCTATATGCGGGGAGGATATTGGAAGGCATCGCCTATGGCGCTTTTACAGGTACAGCCAGCGCGTTTCTGTTAAAACAAACCGCTAAAGAAAAAGTGGGAACAGCACTAAAGTTATCAGGGGTTGTAGTGAACATTGGTTTTGGACTGGGACCAGCTATCTCGGGTTTAATCGTGCAATATCTGCAGGTTCAACCGCTTCGTTTACCGTTTTGGATTCTGCTCGTTATGTTGTTTAGTTCTTTGGTTGTGTTGGAACTGCTGCCGAAACACGAGGATTTAGAGGCACAGAAGTCAGTTAAAGCAAAGATTTCACTGGGCGTGCCTGATCAGATACGTACGCATTTCTGGTCTTTTATCGGGCTTCCGATCTTTACCGTCTTTACATTAGGTGGCGTAGTGTTTTCACTTATCCCATCATTCGTCAAACATGTTATTCACACGAACAATCTGTCTATATCGGGATTGTTAATCTTATTGCTATTAGGCGGAGGGGCGCTGATGCAGTTCTTCCCTTGGCCGCGTAATCCCGTTACACGGATGCGGATTGCAATCTTGTCTTTAGCCACTGGATCATGGGTTATTGTATTTTCTGGTCAGGCTGAGAGCTTGTTCTTACTATGGGCCGGTATATTCATTCAAGGAATTGGCGCCGGATGGACCTTTCAGGTTGCATTACGGTTTGCCGGGCAGTTGCCGAAGCCGGAAGAACGTCCGCGAGTAATTTCAGCATTTTATTTATGTGCTTATTTCGGGTTTATTGTGCCACCTGTTGGCGTTGGCGTCCTGACTCAATTTTTTAATCTAAATGTATCTTTGGTTATTTTCAATCTGTTCGCAGCATTAATTGTCATCTATGTGTTAATTTATTCCGTTAGGTTCAATCGTTATTTCACTAAAATTACGTCGCAATAATAAACTCCTTGTTATAACCGCGGCGCATCTGATGAATAATAATGGCGTTGAAGCTGGAAGGTAGACAGTTGCGCATACGCGGATCAAAATTAGATCATTGATAATTTGCAGTATGGCAGGATAAGCTGCACACAACTTGTGAAAAATAAACCAGTCAAAAAGAGGAGATGTTACTATGATAACAATGGAAAAGAAATTGTACACGGCTACTGTAAATGTTGAAGGTGGAAGAGAAGGTAAAGCAGTTTCGACCGATGGCAACCTTAACTTGGACTTGAGATATCCGAAGGAGCTAGGCGGCCCAGGTAATGGAGTTAATCCGGAGCAGCTGTTTGCAGCTGGATTCGCTGCATGCTTTGAAGGTGCAATGGGAACTATTATTAGGAAAAAAGGTGTTAAAACCGAAGGCATCTCAATAGTTTCAAACGTTTCACTCGGCAAGGATGCCAATGACGGCTATGTACTTGCCGTTCATTTCGACATTACAGTAAAAGGCATTGATCTCAGTGTAGCTCAGGAAATTGTCGATGAAGCCCATAAAGTTTGTCCTTATGCCAGAGCAACACAAGGCAATATCGAAGTTATAACGAATGTGATTGGCTAACGTTTTATTTCTCAAAAACCCCGCTTGCCGAAAGCGGGGTTTTCATTATCTTAAACCTACATATGGAATTCAGGCTTCTATATCCATTTTACAGTGTACATAATGAGGAGGGTAAAGATGAAAATCCTTTCATTAAGCAAAGAGACTTTTAGGGGACAGATCGATCATGGGATTACACTTGTTGACTTTTATGATCCTAGCAACAAAACTTGTCAAGAGCAGCTTGCCATTGATGAGAAGTTGGCTCTGGATGTAAGAAATAAGGCTACCATTACTAAAGTTGATATCCAACAGGAAAAAGAACTTGCAGCTGAATACGGTGTGTCGAGCGTTCCAACCTTAATGCTGTTTAAAGATGGATATCAAGTAGAGACATGGGATGGGCAGCAAACGAAAGAAGTCTTGGAGCAACCTATCATTAACTATGCAACCATGGGTGATTCGTGTGTGTAATGAATATTTTCGGGCAACTCAAAAGACTACAATCACCTATTCCTCTTAGGTGAATGCGGTCTTTTTATTTTAACTATTTTCAACTTTTTGCATGTTGACTGATTGCTATAATAGGTTTATATTTAATATTATTAGAATAAATAATTATAGGATATTAGAATAGATAAACATTATACCCTATCTGATAAGGAGCAATTCATATGACAATTCAAATATTAGGACCAGCACAGCAAGGCAAAGAAGAATTTGATGGTGGTAAAATAACGGCGCAGAAACCATTAGGTTTCTCTGGCCAAGGTGCTGCTACGGTAAGATTGGGACCGCTATTCTATTGGGCTTGGGGACGTGCAGCGGCGGCAGGAGGGATTGGCTTTCATCCTCACCAGGGGTTTGAGATTCTATCTTATGGGATCGCAGGTCAAGGCTTTCACCGCGACACGTTAGGTACGGAAAGCACACTTCAGCCCGGAGATATTCAACTCATGCAAGCGGGCTCGGGTATGCAGCATGCTGAGAGCGTTGATGCGGGCTTCGAAAGCTTTCAAATTTGGCTGGAGCCTTACTTGAATGATGCTGTGCGGCGAGAGCCAACCTATTCACTTTACAAGTCCGAGGAGTTCCCTATAACGAATCAGAATGGCGTTAAGGTTAAGACCATTCTGGGTGAAGGATCCCCTGTCCGTAATCTCGTAAGTGACGCGCGTATGTTTGACATCGAAGTTGAAGCAGGTGCGTCCTATGTTCATCGGTTATTACCCAACCGCACACTTGGCGGTCTTGCGATTAGAGGGAACGGTGGAACATTCATGATAACGGGAGAAGAGCCCGTGCAATTTGTGAATAAAGACTTTGCGATCGCTCAAACGGACCAAGAGAAAGATACCATCATTCGTGCGGCTGGAGAGACACTTCGAATATTTCTAATTGAAGTTCCTACTAAAGTCGATTATCCTTTGTATAACAAAGCTAGATAAGGTGGTTGAAGAATGACTGAACGCGATGCTGAAGGTAAAGCACTTGATTTAAGGCTTACACGCGTACTAAAAAACATGGTGAACGTATTGTATGGAAGCTTAGAACGCGACATTGACAGCTATGGCCTTAGTAGAGAAACCTTTCAAATTCTTGAGTTACTCTACAATAAAGGCCCACACCCGATTCAGAAAATAAGTGATACCTTTGCAATCCCAAGCGGAAGTATCACGTATGTGGTTGATAAGTTGGAAAAGAAAGCGTTCGTAGAACGACTTCCCATTCCAGGAGATCGACGTAAAACGAATGTGGCTTTAACTGAAGCTGGACGCAACTACTTCGATACGATTTTCCCTACTCATGTGCAAACCATTTCGAACAATTTGTCTTATATAACGGATGAGGAAAAGCTCCAACTTATTGCGTTGATGAAGAAGATAGGTTATGGGATTAAGAATGCGCAAGATGAACAAACGGATAACGTTGAATAACTTCGGTTACTCACGACCATAAAAATCCCTATCGCATTGAATGCGATGGGGATTTTTAAGTTTTTGTCAAATGGGGAACCCTGTTAAATGGTAGGCACAGTGCCGCCATCAATCACATACTCGCTTCCCGTAATGGAAGCTGCACGATCCGATACGAGGAATGCTGCGAGCTCGGCGACTTCCGATGGCGAGCCGGGCCGTCCAATCGGTATTCCGCCTAAAGAATTCATAAGATCTTGCAAAGCGGCTTCGCGGCTTCCTGCAACGGTTGCAATTCGATCGATTAAACGATCTGCTGCTTCGGTTTGAATAAAGCCAGGTGCAATGGTATTGATTCGGATCCCTTTCGGGGAGAACTCTTTAGATAAGCCTTTACTGTAAGTGGTTAGGGCGGCTTTGGCTGCTGCATACGCCAGTGTCGTTTCGTATAATGGCATTGTTCTCTGAATAGAGCTAATGTGAATGATAGCACCTTTGCCTTGCTCTACCATGAATGGTAACAAATTTCTGTCCAGACGAACGGAACCAAGTAGATTTAAGTTTAACGTTTGCAACCAGTCTTCTTCTGTTAATGCTAATGCTCCACCAGGTGGCGTGGATGAACCGCCTACCGTATTAATAAGGATGTCGATACCACCCAGTTGTTCTTTCACAGCCTCAACGATAAGCGCCGTACCTTCCGATTGCGTAACATCAGCTTGGATGAAATGTACATTCTGTATATGGTCATCTGAGGGAATTGTACGTGCAGTTGTTAATACTGTGGCTCCAGCTTCAGCCAACCTTTTCACAATCGCAAATCCCATTCCTTTGGTACCACCTGTTACTAATGCACGTTTCCCTGTAAATTCATTCTCATAAGAATACTTCATTATAAATTCTCCTCTTTTAAATAATATGGCATACATGCAATCACATGTGTAAGCTTACGCTTAAACCCTACATACGTCTAATTTATAATTCTAATAAATTTAATTAATAAAATTCATGTATAATAGGTAAGAGCTTAAACTTTCCTTGCTCCAATCATTAAGAAAAGTTATGATATTCTCATAAGACATAAGTAAAATGAATGAGGGTTCGTGTATGGAACTTACGCAATTAGAGTACTTTTTAAAGGTTGCCCAGATGGAACATTTGACGAAAGCTGCTGAAGCTTTATCTATTACGCAGCCTGCGCTGAGTCACGCCATTTCGAAGCTAGAAACTGAGCTTGGCGTCGATTTGTTTGAAAGAAAAGGCAGGAACCTTCGAATAAACCGTTACGGTACTTTGTTCGCGAAGCGAGTGGAGAAGATTATGCTAGAGGTGGAGCGAGGGAAGAATGAAATTGAAGAATACATTAACCCGGAATCAGGTATCATACATCTTTCATATTTAAATATTTTGGGTGTAGATTTAATACCTCATTTGATACGTGAATATCAACTTGCCAACCCGAAAATCAATTTTGAACTAACACAAGGAGACAAAGGCGCTATTCTAGATCAGGTTGAGCAAGGTTATTCGGATATTATGATCACCTCTGAAAGACCTGTCAGTGAAGCATTTCATTGGTTGCCAATTCTGACACTGCCGTTGTACGTCGTAGTCTCCTCCGATCACCCTTTTGCGGGTAAGGAGTTCATTTCGTTAAAAGAAATTACCGGGGAGCCGTTTGTAGGATTAAAACAGAACTGCTCTTTAAAGGACTCGCTGCTAACACGTGTACATCATATGAATTTCACGCTAGCTTCATCCTACGATGCGGAGGATCTCCCCACAGTGGCAGGTTTCGTGGCAGCAGGACTTGGCGTATCTGTGTTGCCGAAAACAGCTGGATTGAAACTAGATGGATTGCAGTGGCTTCAGATCCAAGACGCAGGGTGGCAGTGGGAAGTCGGTGTGCATGTCAAGAAAGATCGGTTTCTGTCCCCAGCAACACAGAAATTCATCAGCTATATTGAGGCTAAGTACCCAAGATAAGTTAATACAATTCAGTGATCTAACTGCTACATGACATAGTAATCTAGGGGGAGTCATTATGACAGCAACCATCATCAATGCAGAAGTAGTTATGCAAGAACTTGAAGCACTTGGCAAGGAACGAATGAAGAAAATGTACATGACGAATGGCGCTCATGAGCCCGTATTTGGCGTAGCAACAGGCGCGATGAAACCGCTTGTAAAGCAAATTAAAATAAACCAGCCATTAGCGGAAGAACTTTATGCAACAGGGAACTATGACGCTATGTACTTTGCCGGCATCATCGCAGATCCCAAAGCAATGACGGTTGGGGATTATGAACGTTGGATGGATGCAGCGTATTTCTATATGTTGTCTGATTATGTCGTTGCTGTAACGCTATCTGAAGCGGATATTGCGCAGGAAGTTGCGGATACATGGATTGCCAGTGGTGAGGAACTGAGAATGTCAGCGGGATGGAGTTGTTACTGTTGGCTTCTGGGGAATCGCAAAGACACTGAATTTGAGGTAAGCAAAATATCCAATTTGCTTGAATTGGTGACAAATACGATTCACGATGCACCCGAACGAGCGAAGTATGCGATGAATAATTTCATCTATACAGTAGCCGTATCCTTCTTGCCGCTTCATGATAAGGCAATTGAAACTGCAAGAGTTGTAGGCCCAGTTGAAGTCACACAGGACAAGACGAAGAGTAAATTTCTGAACGCTACGAATAATATTCAAAAAGCCGTAGATAGAGCTCAAATCGGATTCAAGCGTAAACATGTAAGGTGTTAATACACTAGAACAAATGTATATTTGTAGAAACAAGTCCGTGTCTTTCGCGGGCTTTTTTTAATTTTTGAACAGATGATCCGAATGATCGTCTAATTGTAAGGGGAGTTTTACCAATCCCATGAGGGGAAGTTTTCGTTAAAACGGACGATTATGTAGGAGAGTGACATTGGAAATGGACAGCTATTGGAATCACAATACAGCATTTCACGATGAGTTAATAGCAGATGCTAAGTTACGCGGAGGACGCGTGCTCGACATTGGGTGTGGGGACGGACTACTTCTTCAACGCCTCTCGCCATGCGTACCCCAGGTTATCGGGATCGACCCAGATCATACAGCGATTGCGCTTGCGCAAAGGCGACTTGCTGCAATCTCGAATGTGGCGCTCATTAACAGCGACTTCCTTACTGTGCCAGTGCCAATGCAAGAGGAACAATATGCAACTGTAATCAGTGTTGCGACACTACATCATATGGATTTGAGAAGCGCACTTTTACGAATGAGGCAAGTACTCGCACCTGGTGGTCGACTCCTCATCATCGGTTTAGCAGAGGATAAATCATTAATGGATTTGGTGATTTCTGGATCCCTGCTTCTCCCGATCCGCATTATGGATCGAATTCACGGCGGGATAGGCAACCCTAAAGTTAGGATTTCAGCTCCAAAAGAAACCTTAAGGGAGATTCGTCAAGTTGCAAAAGAGATTCTTCCTGGAGCAAAAGTCCGACGACGATTCTATTATCGTTACCTTCTTTCATGGGACAAACCTTTGGAGTAGATAAATAATCTGACTAAAGTAGCTCGCTAGTAGCCGCAACCTGCGGTAGACAGCTTATTATTGCACCGTGCTTTTTTTTCGAATACTGCCAATTATCCATAAAAGTAATGGAATCCCAATAAGATTAATGGGAAATATCACGGCTAGCCAAAACTTCGCATAATTCATGGAGTCATTCGTGTTTTGCGGCAGCAGGGAAATAACAAACACAATAGGCGCTATCAACCAAATGGCATGTTGCCATTTTTTTAAATGAAATATTTGTGCAGCACCATAACTGGTTATGAATGTATAGAGAGAGAGCTTAATGAAAATGCCAATGATCCATAAGAGAACAGCCAAAACATCAACATTCTGGATAAAATCCATGACAGAAATATAGGACATAGCGGAATAAAGGGGATATATAAAATTAGCCGGTAAATTTGGACCAAAGACCAGAATTACAACTAATACCATTCCCAGAACGGCGATGGAAGCGGCTGCAACTCCCAATAAGGATGAGATCATTGCTCGTTTAGGCTTCGACATAAAGGCAATTAACATAACCACTATAAAAGATTCTCCTAGAAAGGAGGCAGGTGTAAAACTTGCTTTCACAATTGGGATAATTCCAGAGTTCGCGTATACCGGCAGTATGTTCAACCAGTCCCAATCCTTCATACTAAATAGAAGGATGAGTATAAAACCTAAAGCACTAATAGGACCGATGATCTCACCACAACGACCGATACTTCTAAGCCCTCCGCTATAGGTAACATAGACGATGGCACTTAACATGATGAAAATAACAATCCAGAGAGGTGTTGAGCTAAATAAGGCAAGATAGACAAAATCCGCATATTCTCTGAGTATGATTCCGGTAACGGATAGCCACATCACAAAGTATAGTAGCAGTATGATTTTTCCTAACCATTTCCCAAGTATCGTTTGCGTGTATTGAATAAAGGTTTGCTCGGGGTAGAGGAGGCTAAGTTTGACAGCAACGAATGTCGTAAATAAGCAAATTAACATGGCGAAAATCATTGAAATCCAAGCATCTTGTTTGGCAAGAAATACGGGATTGGAAATCGTGAAAAGTGCAGTCATTCCAAATTCCATCGAGAAAATCAGCCAAAATAGTTGATATCCGGAGATTTTCATTTCTTAATCTCACTTTCTTTTAATTGAAGTGATGGACCAACTAAACCGATATATTTGAGCGTGATATGTACACTTACATTGACTTCTATGTCTGGAAAAATAGTATCCCATTGTCCTTTTAATTGTTTCCATTTGCGGGGATGCTGACGATTCAAAGTTTGATTAAAACCAAATACATCTGTACCAAATTGTTTTTGAACTTTCGTAATCATATCTCGTACATGCTCGCTCGTTTTCATATTGATTGTATGCTGAACAAGCATCAGATTGTGCTGCTGGCTAAGATCCAAATTCGTTGTGTTCTCGCCAACATGTCCAACGCCAGTAAGCTCTATATCCAACTTCACCTTGTTATTCGGTAATATACTGCTCTTAACTTTACTGCCGAATTTGGTAAGAATGACCCCGACTTCCCCATTTGCTTCGGGGATAGCTTCCACTAAGTCAAAATAAGAGATTCGTCTGCGAATCCACTGCCGATAAGCGCCTTCGACAAAATTCAAATAACCAACTAGTTTATAATCGTGGCTAAAGATAGCCCGTCCATAAAATCGAATCGTTCTTTGTGGTGAAGTTCCCTGTACGATGTCTACCACAGGCAAAGTAGGATAGCTACCTTCGGTACTTGCGGCCATCATAAAATCGAGATACGAGGTACCGGTCGTACCTCCAATTGCTTTATGTATTTTAACAGAAGCCACAGATGGAATTTTCTCAAGCGGGTAGGGTACTTGCAACGCTTCAAAGCCTGTACTTCCTTTGACCACCCAAATGTCTAATCGAATGCGATTACCTGGATCGCGAGAAAATGCATCCAACATGTCTTTGATGCCGTTTTTCGCGAGATCCTCACCGATGTAATAATTGTGTCGATGCCCTCGAGTAATGATTCGAGAAAGTTTTTGCCGCGTTTTTTGGATAGATTCAATCGTACTTTTTCCACTGCCAGACTCAATAAAATAAGGTTTATCGCCACCGCTCCCGTTAGTGGAGCCTGAACCTATTCGGGAAGGGACTATGAATTGACCTGCTGTTAAATATGTACCATCTTTATTAAGATCTGCAGATGCGGCAAGATCGAACGCTCTGTCTGAAAGCTCATTTCGGTCCCAACACCCTGTTGTGAGAGGGATGAAAAGCAGTAAAATAATGCGCCTTGTGAGGTGAACGTTCATTTCACTTCATCTCCTTGGTTCCCTTTTCTTCGCTGACCTTTGCGAAATCGCATGTTAGTTGTAGTTGAATTTGACAGGGGTAACGTATTCATACTCCATCTTGGTGCGCGAATTAATACATCTTTTAATTCGCTTTTCGTTAGTGGCGCTATTGGACTTAGATAGGGGATGCCGAATGACTCGAGATTGGTAAGGTGAATAAGCAGGAAGACAGACGCCATGGTCACACCGTACAGTCCTAGGATGCCTGAAGAAATGAGCATAGGAAAGCGAAGCATTCTGAACGGCATTCCCATACTGTATCTAGGGGTAATTAGAGATGCAATGCCGGTAAGAGAAACAACAATGACCATCGGAGCCGAAACAATCCCTGCCTGTACGGCTGCTTGTCCTATTACTAGAGCACCCACGATACTAACTGCGGAACCAACTGGTCTCGGCATTCGAATACCTGCTTCGCGTAAACCTTCAAATAGAAATTCCATCAACAAAGCCTCAATGACAGCAGGAAAGGGCACTCCTTCTCGAGCGGAAGTAATACTGAGCAAGAAATTAGTGGGTAACAATTGAGGATGGAATGTTGTGATGGCTACATAAATAGAAGGTAAGAACATCGAAGTGATAATCAATAGCATGCGTACCCAACGGATGAGAGTTGCATATATAAATCGCTCGTAATAGTCATCGGCAGATTGAAATGCGTTCCATAATGTACAGGGAACAATGAGTACAAATGGGGTACCATCAATGAAAATGGCAACTTTTCTTTCTGCTAGACAGGCTGCTACAATATCAGGGCGTTCGGTGTTCTGCACTTGTGGGAATAAGGTGAAAGGGTGGTCTTCAATAAATTCCTCAATAAAATTCCCGCCAAGCACGGTATCGATTTCAATTTGAGCAATACGTTTACGAACTTCTTCAATAATGGATTCAAGCGCAATACCCTCTATGTAAGCAATAACAATCGTGGTCTTGGAAAGATTGCCAATAGTCATGGATTCCATTTTTAACTTGGGGCTTTGAATTTTTCTGCGAAGAAGGGTTGTATTCACAGAAAGGGTTTCTGTAAAGCCTTCTCGAGGTCCACGAAGAGTAGTCTCCCCCGTGGGCTCTTCAATGGCACGCTTCTCAAATCCTGCCAGCTCTGCAATAACAGCTGTGTCTATTCCTTCTGACAGGATGATTACACTTGCGGTTAAAATGCCCTGAACAATATCGACCATTGTATTCGTCGTTTTTGTTTTGGCAATGGAAACCAGCTGTTGTTCAAGTATCCAATCTACTGGATTCAGTTTCTCTAATCCTGGTGGCGGACTTTCTAGCATCCAAGGTTTTAACAAATTGCTATCTAGCGATTTGGTATCCACCAAACCATCCAAATAAACGAACAACACATGGACTTTCCCGAATATTTGTATATGTCGAAACACAATATCATAACAATTGGCAAATAGTTGTCGGATGTTGTGTTCATTCATCTCTAAAGATTTACTTATGGATTCATTTAGCGCATGTTCAGGAGATGTAGGGGTTAAGTTTGAGTTAAGTACAGTAGATATGGCACTCCATCTCCTTAAGAACGATTGCATCACAATGGACAGGGGATTAGTCACCCTATCATCAGTATCTTCTCTCAAATGATATTGGATTATGCATATTATGGAAAAGGTGCATTAGCGTAGCGACCTGAAGCCAGCTCGGAGTTCTGAAGAGAATAGTTCTGGCTGTTCCCAGGCTGCAAAATGTCCACCCTTGTCGAGCTTGTTGTAATAGATCAGATTAGGATAGGCCATTTTACTCCAACTGAGTGGGGCTTGATATAGTTCATATGGGAACACACTCACAGCTACGGGAATAGTGACTCCTTTGGCAGCAAAGAAAGAGAGCTTGTTTTCCCAAAACAAACGTGCAGAAGAAATCGCAGTTTGGGTCAGCCAGTACAGCGTGATGTTATCAAGAACATCGTCTCGAGAAAGTCCACCGGGATGTCCGTTAAAGGCTTGTGTAATCAACTCCAAGCTACATGCATCATGATCAAGCATGAAAGCAGCCAAACCAACAGGAGAGTCTACCAATCCAGTCAGTGTCTGCGGTCGAGTACCCATAATTTTGGCATAGCCGATGTGCTTATACACGAAACTTAATTGCATGCATGCACGCATTTCTTCGTCGGATAGATTTGAAGGAAGCGGGGTGCCAGCTTGGAGTGCGTTATCAATAGCGGGGGGAACTGCTCCAGGCATATTCGTGTGCATGCCAATCAGCCCAGGTGGTGACAGTAATGCCAACATGTCGGTAACAATCGCTCCCCAGTCGCCGCCTTGTGCCACATACTTCGTGTAACCAAGTCGCTTCATAAGTACTGCCCAGGCGCGTGCAATTCGGACAGTGTCCCAACCTGTCGTAGCAGGCTTGCCAGAAAACCCGTAGCCGGGCAACGACGGTATAACCAAATGGAAAGCGTCCGATGCATTCGCACCATAAGCGGTAGGATTCGTTAGAGGATCAACAATCTTCAACATTTCGATGATCGAACCAGGCCATCCATGTGTGATGATGAGCGGCAAAGCATCTTCGTGCTTCGAACGAATATGCATGAAATGAATGTCCAGACCGTCGATGTGTGTAAAGAATTGCGGCAAGGAGTTTAACTTTGCCTCACACTTGCGCCAATCGTAACCTGTTGTCCAATAGTGGGCGAGTCTTTGAATAGTTGAAAGCTGCACACCCTGAGAGGCATCTGCGACCGTTTCCTTCTCAGGCCATTTTGCCGCGTTTACGCGACATCGTAATTGAGCAAGCTCGCTTTCCGAATAATGTACATGAAATGGACCTCGAATGGCGTCTTTGGCCACAGTATGTTCAAAACTGAGTAATCCTGTCTTATTTGGTGTCATGTTGTACTCCCTTTGAATCAATTTGGATAACCGAGATGAACTGTGAGAACTGTGAGAACTGTGTCTAACACCATATTCATGCTATATTCTAATCGTGCCTAGGTTTGTAGAAGGTGATTCATTAGATATAAGCAGGAAAAGCGTTTCTCTTTATCGAACAAGTTGAGTGAAAATGGGGGGAGAACCATATGAAAATAACAGTTATTGGTAGATGGGGCGCTTATCCAAAGCGAGGAGAGGCAACCGCAGGCTTTCTTGTAGAAGTAGGAAATCATAAAATCTTGCTTGATTGTGGCAGTGGTGTATTGTCCGTCTTACAAAATGGTATTGAACTTCATGAACTAACGACTGTTTTTATTTCACATAATCATTTTGACCACATGGCAGACTTAGGTGCTCTACAGTATGCTTGTTTAATTGATATGGATTTAAAACAACGCGAAACACCCTTGCCTTTATTCATTGCGAAGGATGCGAAAGACGAATGGACAATTCCTGTACTGAATGGAACAATCGAACATGAAATTAACCAAGACACTGTCGTATCACTTGAGAATGGCTTGACATTGACATTCTTTCAAACCGATCATGATGTTTATTGCTTAGGCGTGAAATTATCATATGAGGGCAAAAGTCTGGTGTATACAGCGGATACACGATACGATGAATCACTTGTTCCTTACCTGAAAGATGCGGATCTCCTTATTACAGAAGCCTCATTCTATGCCAACTTCGACGCCGCTCGGTATGGTCATATGACGTCAACTGAAGCTGGGTTGCTAGCATCGAAAGCAGGAGTAAAGAAATTGCTTCTAACACACTTGCCACATTTCGGGGATATTCAGTTATTAAAGGAAGAGGCGGCATTGATGTTTCAGGGAGAAGTCATTTTAGCTGAATGCGGCTTACAAGTGGTTCTATAAAATAAGGAGGATACGCATGTTAAATATGAATCAAATTTATCTCATTACAGACCTACCTGGTTATCCCCCACAAATAAGTCGTCTACTGTCGATGATGAACTATGTCAGGCATACAACGCTTGAGTCCGTGAAAAATCTTACCGTACATGAGTTAGATTATCTTCTGGATGAGGAGAGTAATTCAATTGGCGCTTTATTACTGCATTTCGCAGCAGTTGAATATGCGTATCAGTTGGAAACTTTTGATAAAAGAGAATTGAACGACGAAGACATGGCAATATGGGGTCCCGCTGTGAATCTAGGTGCAGAAGGGCGAGAAAAGATTAAAGGAAATGATCTGGCCTACTATGTAGATAGGTTAAATGAAATTAGAAATCGTACATACGAATTATTCAAAACGGTGGATGACGAATGGTTATACCAAGAAGAAGAGTTCTGGTACAGGAAACAAGCGAATCATTATTTTATGTGGTTTCATGTGTTTGAAGATGAAATCAATCACAGAGGCCAGATTAATTTGATCAAGAAAAGAGTGAAGGTGTAGGAAAAGAACCGTCAGGGTATATCCCTGACGGTTCTTTTCTTTTCTAATAGCATATGGAACGAACTCAAATCCAAGTTTGTCAAAAAAGTGCCATTTGAAAGTCAAATCACTCCTCTATGAATAGAAGATCATATCCTTAATAATTAAAATCAAAAGAAGAACATACTGGCAAGGGGTTAGTCCCAACCATTTGATGAGTCGAAAATTGAAATTTGGGTCTTCGGAAAGACCAATAGACAAATTTATGAAGAAAGGTGTGAAAGAATGAGAAAGTTGTTAAGTATATGGCTGGTTTTTGTTCTATTCCTTGGTTTTATCCCTGTTTTCTCGGATACTGTGTCAGCGGCTGAAACGGAGATTATCAATGGAGGATTTGAGAACGGCTTGATAGGATGGACACAGACGGTTGGATCAACGGGTGTTTCGGTTAGCGCTGAACAGAAATTCTCGGGCACTAATAGTTTAAAAGTTGTAGATGCAAGCGCCGGCACAACCGTGGCCGTGGAGAGTACAAGGTTGGATGCCATACCTGGGAATTTCTACACGGTAACCGGTCAAGTATATCTGGCATCCGGTACGACGACAGTCAATCTCCGATTCTATGATGGCGCGAATAATGTGATTGGAACTCCTCCTATGGCCTATGTGTTTACCCCGATCGGCGCATGGACGGGCATTAACATTGCGGCGGATGCCCCAGCCAATGCGATGAAGTGGAGCATTTATTTGAACACAGGAAATTCAAATACAGGGACGAGCTATTACGACGAAATCAGAGTGTATGAAAGCGCTCCAGCCGTTCTGCCCTTTCACGATACGTTTGACAATGCTTCTGTCGGATCGATGCCAAATGCATACACGGCTTACGGAGAAGGGGATGTAACAGTAACGGATATGCCAGGAGGAGGGAACCGTAGTTTAACACTTCATGACCAGCAAGGGTCAAATGCGGGTGTTGTTGCAACTCGTACTTTTCAGCCGGTTACAAACGGAAGTTATGAATTCGAGACTAGGTTTCGCTATGTATCTGATTCGCCACTGACGAACCAGGTGCTGGCTGCTAACCTGAAAGTGATGGGGAAAACCGCAGCAGGCGTGTTGCAGCCAGCAGCTCAGCTCCGGATTGTGAAGGCCGGCCCGGCCAAAGTGGTAAGTGCCACAGCCTTTAATGACATTCCGAACGGGAATGGGCCTCTGGCTTCGGATAAATGGTATACGGTTCGTTTTGCCATTGATCTGGATAACAAGAAATATGATACCTATATGACGAGTGATTTCATTCAGGCAGGAACGTATATTAAACCGCCGGCGGTAAGAGTTGATGCGAATTCGGCAGTTATTAAAGATCAGACATTTTCGACAAACGGGCTTGTCAGCTTGAATAATTTCACGTTGGAGACGGTAGAAAATACAGGAACAATTGATATCGATTATGTGAAGATGGACCGTAAGTTCAGCGGATTAGTAAGAGACAATACAGGGGCCGTAATCTCAGGTGCGAATGTGAGTTTGTATCATACAGGCGATACCGGTTTCCTCAACGCAATTGCCACTGCTAGTACGGGAACGAATGGAAAATATTTATTTGAAAATACCATTGGAAGCGGCAGTTACGTGCTACGGGCAATAAAACCAGGGTACTTAACGGTGAGCAACCCGATTGTGGTTTCGGCATCAGCTATTGGAAATACGGAACTAACTATGTTAATTGATTCCGGGTATGTGGTGCTTCCAGTTAACGGAAATGTGGTACTGGATGGGGTCGGATCCCCGATTTCCGGGGTCGATGTGAAATTGTACGATGCAACCGATACAGGCTTTCTTAACCCGATCGCCAGCAGCGTTACGGGCGTGAATGGCAGCTACACATTTAACGCTATTACAAGCGGTAGTTATGTGTTGCGAGCGGTAAAAACCGGACTTATTACGGTGACGAAGCCTCTTACGGTTTCTACTTCCGGTGTTGGAAATGCAGTTCTGACGATGTCTGAAGATCCTGAAGTCAAGTGGTATACAATCGGCGGCAAATTGTTTGAGGCCAGTTCCAAGGCTCCCATAGCTGGGGCAGTTGTGAAATTATTTGGTGATGCTGATCTTACCTTTACAACGGTGCTAGGTACGGCTACGACGTCGGCTGATGGTTCGTTTACCATACAACCTCAGGTGTTTAACGGTCGATACAGGTTGAAAGCGGAGCGGACGGGCTACATTCCGACAACCTCTCCAGTTGCTGTATGGCAGTCGGATAAGACGGATGAAGTGATCGCAATGCCGGTGAAAGAAACGGTATCACTAGAAGCGATGCCCAAGCCGCCGGAGGACGTACATCCCCGTTTGTACCTGAGAGAATCGGATATCCAAGGGATTAAGGACAAGATGACGGATCCCCTTTTCCAAAAAGTATGGGATCAAGTCATCAGTAAGAGCGAGGCAGGTTCCTATACGGCGAAGAGCAGCGGCACAACCCAGGAGCTTGAAACCTATGAGTTGCCGAGTGTACAGCAGGCCCGCTATGTGCGAATCGTTGGCAGAGGAACCAGTCAAGGTGTGTGGAATTCCATACTGGAAACGAAGATATATGGACAGAAGCAAGCTGGCGTATTTACAAGCCTACCCATTCAAAATGTGCAGTGGAGCGCAGCGAATGGCAGCGACTATGACGGAACGAAATCGATTGATGGAAATATGACAACCTATTGGACAGCAGAAGGTTCAGGCGTATGGTTAAAGTATGATTTAGGTTCCTTACAATACATTCATGCCGTTGCCTTGGCTTGGTTTAGAGGAAACGTACGCAACGCGTACTTTGACATTGATGTATCGGCAGATGGTGAACAATGGACTCGTGTCGATCTAGGTATGGGACCGGCTAATGTGGGTCAACTGCCGTCGGTTGGACCTAACTATAACAAAAGTATTCGTGAGGCCATCGAGGCTTCTGCATTGCGATATGTGTTATTAGGAGACGTGCAGCAGGGGAATAAAGCGATCTCCATCATGAAGAACTTTCTGAATTCGATTATCTTCACAAGCCCTGAGCAATATAATCAAATCGGAAGTACGATCAACGCGATTGCCATCGTATATGATTGGTGTTACGATCTGCTGTCCGACGGGGATCGAAAGGCGTTCAGAGATAAGATAAAGGCTATGGCGGAATATTCGGAAATTGGATATACGAATTTGATAACGAATGCCGTGGAAGGTCATCCCAGCGAGAGTATGGTGATGAAAGACCTGTTTGCGGCTGGCGTCGCGGTTTATGACGAGGATCCCGAAATTTACAATAAAGCTGCAGAACCGATTTTCAACAAATATGCTCCCGTACGCAATTTCTGGTATGAATCGGGCATGCATCATCAAGGTGACTCCTACGGTATGCAAGGGAGATATGAACCGGAGCTGTATTCGCAGATCATTATGCGCCGTATGGGACATGAGGATATCTTTTCAGAAAAGCAAGGGGAAGTTCTGATGAGAGCTATCTACACTCGCCGGCCGGATGGACAACTGCTGCGTGATGGGGATTCGTATCAAGATCTCTATACGCTTCCGAATACAACTTGGAAATATCTGAGTCAATCGATGCTTGCAGCCTCTCAGTATGAAAACCCTTATATTCGGGATATGTTCCTCAAAGAATATGTGCCGGGAACGATTGATTCAGTGATGGAGATGCTGCTTCTACCGGCAAATATCGTGAGTCGTCCGGTTGATGAATTGCCGCTTACCAAATACTTCGGCTCGCCGATGGGATCCATGGTGGCGCGTACCGGATGGGATAACCCGGTCGCTATTAACAAAAATTCGCCATCCGTCGTTGCAGAGATGAAAATGGGCGGTTATTGGTTCGGAAATCATCAGCATTTGGATATGGGCAGCTTTCAGCTGTATTATCAGGGGGCTCTTGCGGTGGACAGCGGTATGTATAGAGGTGTTCTAACGCCTGGTTCTCAAGTTACGCAAGATTATATGAGTGCTCATGATCGCAATTATTATAAAAGAACCATTGCTCACAATTCAATGCTCGTGTACGATCCATCTGAAATTCCCGCATATCGGGGACAATTACTGGATAATGACGGCGGGCAACGCTGGGGGAATAGTACCTATGCTGAAGCCAGGTCGCTTGATGATCTCGTGAGCAAGGACTACAACAGAGCGAAAGTAACGGGGCAAGAGTATGGAGCAGATCCCCTTACACCTGAGTACAGCTACATCAAAGGAGATTTGACTCAGGCCTACTCAGATAAAGTAAAGCAATTTGAGCGCTCGATGATGTTTCTCAATTTGAAAGACAGCACGCACCCGGCCGCTATGGTTGTCTTCGATAAAGTGGTATCGGCAGACAGCAATTTTAATAAATATTGGCTGCTTCACAGTATGGAGAAGCCTGTAGTGAATGGCTCAATTGCGACCATAACAACGAATGCAGGCGGTTATTCTGGCAAGCTGGTCAACGAAACACTGCTGCCTTTGGATCCTTCAGTGAAAGCGGTTGGCGAACACGATTATAACTTTGTAGGGTTTGGCAAGAACTATGACCAATGGCCTTATGTGGCTACAGGTCAGCCGGCAGGGCAGGATACGACTGAGCAAGGGGCATATCGGGTCGAGGTTACACCGAAAATCAAAGCGGAAACGGACTATTTCCTCAATGTTATGCAGGTGATGGATAGCGGAGAAACAGTGACGTTGCCTAGCCAGCGGTTAGATTCAGAACTGATGACTGGCGCGCAGATTGCAGACCGTGCGGTCTGGTTCAGTAAAAGCGGCAAACGTTTAAATGAAACGGTGACACTGTCTACATACGGCTCGCAATCGGAGATGTTGGTGACAGTGGCTGATTTACAACAGGGGACATGGCGTATTTTGAAAGCCGGGCAATCCGATCAGTTTGGTGAAGTAAGCGATGAAGGCGGAGTGTTGGCCTTTCGTGCACCAGCGGGCAGCTATACGCTCACACCAATGGGCATGATCGACAATGTGGCTCCTGCAACAAGAGCTATTATCTATGGAGATGTAGGAGCAGGGACTTTTAACAATCATGCTGTAACGGTAAATTTCGAGGCAACCGACCGGATTTCAGGCGTTAAGAAAACGGAATATCGCTTGAATGGCGGTGCTTGGACTACGGTGACAGATTCTGTTTATTTGAGCAGCAATGGCATTCAGACGCTTGAATACCGCTCCGAGGATCATGCGGGACATGTCGAGCCCGCCAAGCAGGCTGTCATTGCGGTTGATACGGTTAAACCAACAATTGCATGGAGTGGAGTCACCGAGGACGGCGTTTACGGCAACGTTACCCCTGTAGCTGTGGCATCTGATACATTAAGCGGCATTGCCAGTGTAACCTACAAGTTGGATGGAGCAGCGTGGACTGCGGGAGGAACCATCAACGGATCAGGCAACCATAAGCTGGAAGCCACGGCTACGGATCAAGCCGGGAACAAGACGATTTCGACCGTGAAGTTTTCCATTATTTCAGGTCTAACGGCTACTGCCACTTTATCGTCTGCTGGTCCTATAAAACCTGGCGATTCTTTCTCGATTAAGCTGGGTGTTCAAAATGTATCCAATGTTTCCGCTCTTGACATAACAATCCAATATGATGAAAACGTTTTCGATTATGAAGGCGCTGATAATAACCGTTCAGGATCTGTCATTGCGAATTGGGAACATGACACCGGAGCGGGAACTGTCCGATATATCATTGCCAATTCGGGTTCTTATGGTGTTATTAATGGTGAAGCATCCATATTTCAAATGAATTTCAGTGCGAAAGCGGGATTGCCTGACGGCAGCGGCATCATATCTGTCATTAGAGCAGTTTCTGCGGAAGGCACTGGTCAAGAAACAGCCATAGGCCATTCTTTGCAGACGATAACCATTCTGAATGCAGTTTCGAAAGAAGCTCTGCTTGCAGTGATTGCAACTGCTGCGTCCTTCCACGATAGCGCGGTTGAAGGTATAGAAAATGGTCAGTTTTTTCCAGGAAATTTAGATCCTATAAAAGTGGTACTCCAAGCGGCGATTACGGCAGCACAAGCAGTAGCGGATAATGCTGCTGCAACTCAAGCTGTGGTCAATCAAGCTGTTACCGATTTGGAAGCGGGAATTGCAGCTTTCGAAAGCGGCAAAATTACAGCGGGCACCGGAAACCTGGTTGGTGGATCAGAATCAGGCATAACAATAGGCGATGTTGCTAAGGTGGCATACAATCTGGGAATTGACAACACAAGTTCGACATGGAGTGAGCTGAGAGCTGCGGATGTAAATAGAAACGGTACAATCGACTTGATCGACCTTGCTTTTGTGGCGACGCGAATCAATTAGATAGGCATGCAGCAACCGATTATCAAGACTAAAGATGAGGTGATGACGTGGATTGGAAAAAAGTTATTCTGCTGATTACCACATCTTTGACACTGCTGATGGCTACACCTGCTCATGGAAGGATCGAGGCGGCTGTTGCTGCAAGCGATCTTCAAGCTGATGCCGAGTTGGGTGCGGCTGCCACTGTGTTACGAGTTGGCGATAATTTTACGATTGCATTGAAAGGCAGCAGGTTGTCGAATTTGGTAGCCTTCGAAGCATTTGTGGAGCTTGAACCAGATAGGCTCGCTCTTGTTGAAGTAAAAGCCGGATGGAATGGATATGATGCCTCCCCTTCAATGAAGGGGAGCACAGTCCTCCATTTTGCCTCGACCCTGTTGGGCAAGCAAACTGGATATAGCGGTAGTAGAACGTTAAGTGAATTTAAGTTCAAAATCCTCAAAGCTGGGGATATCAAGTTGAAGCTTAGTAAGATTGTTTTCGTTGATTCTAGTTTTCAAAGTGTGACCATCGAGAAGGATAAGGAGTTACATCTGTCAGCTGTAAACAGTAGTATGCCTACACAAGAGCCGACAGCATCACCGACATCAACAGGAACATCAACAGCAGCACCAACACCTGCACAGCCTGCAATTGATCCGAACGCAAGGATGGTACTTCTGCCTGTATCCCCGGATAAAGCGAACGAATACTTTCGGATAACCGCTTCGCAATCGGGCCTGCCTGGTAGCTTATATCCAGCCGGCGAACTCGTTGATATTCAATTTACAGCAAATGAGTCGAAAATTGTTCTATCCGTCAAGGATGTAGACAGTAAGGATATCCATATGCTTGGTGTATATCATTTGGATATGAACAGCCAAAAGTGGGTGTATGTCGGAGGCAAGCTCGATAAGAACCGCATAGAGATGTCGTTCGTTGCGAAGCAATCAGGGATGTACGCAATCATGGCGTACGATCGCTCTTTCCAGGACTTATCAGGCCATTGGGCTCGTTCTATTATCGAACACATGGCGGCAAAGCATATTGCTCAAGGAACAGGCATGGATACATTTGAGCCGGAAGCTGCGGTCTCGCGTGCAAGTTTCGCTGCTTTTCTTGTTCGTTCTCTTGGTATGAGCACCCATGACCCGATTGGTCTGTCTTTTCGCGACGTTGAGGAGGAGGCGTGGTACAACCCCGTCATAACTGCTGCCGTCCATAATGGTATCATCGATGCCGATTCGGGATCTATTAGACCTAATGAGCCCATTACGAGGGAAGAAATGATCGTTATGCTGATGCGCACTTTTTCAAAATTCCATGTGAATGTAGATTCCCTGCCAAGTACTGTTGTTGACTCACAAGGAGGGGAAACCGCGTTTGATGATGCTGGAGATATGGCCGACTGGTCTTTGGCAGCGGTGAAGCAGGCAAGGGCACTTGGTATTATCGAAGGGGCGAAATCCAACCACTTTTTCCCTAAAGAACAAGCAACAAGGGCGGAGTCAATGGCTGTCATTTTACGGTTGCTGGAACATTTGTAGGTAAAAAAAGTACCAATCGAATGTCAAACTGCTCATCTATGAATTCAAGAGCGCTTAAAGGATAATAAACGTAAGGGAATACAAGATAACAACTTTGGAAGGTGATGAAAGGTGAAAAAATCTTTACTTGTCATACTAACGGGATTATGTGTGTTAACAACAGCGTGCTCAGAGAACAGCAAAACGGCAGAGAACAGCAAGCCAACAGTAAGCAGTGATACGAAAGCAGTTACAGAAAATACCAAACCAGCCAGACTCAATCTTCGCTTCATGATTCCGGTTGGGACCGAATTTGCCAATGCGACATTGCCTGCGGCTGACAAGGACTTTGTTAAAAAAGCAATCGAAGAGAAATTTAATGTAGATCTGAAGCTCGATTACTTTGTTGCAGGTGAGGACTATAAGAATAAAATGAATGTTCAGCTGGCTGGCGGCGATATACCCGATATTTTCATCGGGGATGCCGCTGCATCGCAAAAGTATGCGACAGACGGGCTGTTGGCTGATTTGACCTCTTATTTCAATCAACAAACGATGCCTAACTACTTCAAATGGGTCAAGCAACAAGAGCTAGAATCATTCCAGATGAAAGGGATGAACATCAACCGTGGGATTCTACCTTTCTTAAGAAATCAATATCCAGCGTGGTATGTACGTCAAGATTGGTTAGAAAAGCTTAATCTGAAAGCTCCAAAGTCTTACGATGAGATGCTTGAGGTTATGCGCAAATTCACCAATGGCGATCCGGATGGGAATGGTAAAAAAGATACGTATGGTTTCTCGGTATCAGGTAATGGAGCGAGCGTACCTTTTGATTTCCCAATGTGGCTGGCCAACGGATTTGTGGCTGATTTCCAAATCGCCAATAACACTTTCGTTGATAATCGGACTGACCTAGGTGTTCAGAAAGTTATTCAGGATATTATTAATGTGACGAATGAAGGCATTATCGACCCGGACTGGTTCTTAAGTAAATCTCCTGGACATTTGGATAAAGCGGTTCAGAATAAAATAGGGATTTTCTTCAGTGGAACTGAGAATGTCGCGCTGGAAGGCACTCCGAACAGTGTTCAAGCCCGAACAAAAGCTATTGATCCCAAAGCGAATTGGCAGCCATTCAATCCGTTCCCGGATAAACCTGCGATCTGGAAAAATGGTGTACCTGAAACATCCGTAATGGTCGGCAAAACGGTAGTCGAGAAAAAGCCGGAAAACATCAAACGATCTTTCGAAATTTTGAATTGGTTGGCTAGTGAAGAAGGATATTTATTGACCCACTATGGTCAAGACGGTAAGCATTATAAGAGGGATGGCAAGAAAATTACACTTGTTCCGGAAGCGTTTGATGCAGATATCGCGAATGCGGGCAACTGGCTCGGCATCTATCGTTTCTTTACACCGGAAGAGCCGGCTGTTCTCGGATTTGAAATTAACGATCCACGCGTTTCCCCACGTGACCAAGCTATATTGAAAACGGTGGCTTCGTTCCCTAAACATGACGCGCTTCCGCCTGTTTCGCTCCAACCTCCACAGGGGATGAATATCGGTGATTTGCGCAAGGAAATGAACAAGTTGCACATTAAAATGATCTTTGAAGACAAGAACGCCGATAAATGGCCGCAATACCGTGAAGAACTCATGACGAAGTTCAGTGGAAGAGCCATATTCCAAGGGTATACGGATCAAATCAATTCTGTCATGAAAGATAAAAAACTGAGCGAGTTCAAGTAAGATAATGGCAAGAAAACCCTGTTGAATGCAGGGTTTTCTTCTTCTCGGAAAGCAACCTGACAAGAAAGGGAGAAATGGCAATGAACCGAAACATAACGGCGACGAAGCAATCGATTGCCACCCCGCAAAGCACCGGATTGCGTAAATCACTAAGAAGAATTTATCGCAGCAAATGGATGATCATTATGATGATTCCCGGTCTGCTTTATTATTTGTTATTTCATTATGTGCCAATGGCAGGAATCCTGATTGCCTTTCAGGATTATAATCTCCTTAAGGGAGTATGGGGAAGCCCGTGGGTTGGATTAGATAATTTTGTAACTGTCTTTAAGTCCCCCGATTTTCCGCTCATTATGAAAAACACGCTGTTAATAAGCTTCTATCGGATTGCGTTCAATATGCTTCCGGATATGTTGTTAGCGCTCATGCTTAACGAGATCCGTTCCCCTTGGTTTAAACGTGTTGTGCAGACCATTACGTATGGTCCACACTTTCTCTCGTGGATCATTGTTTATGGAATTGTTTTTTCCTTTTTTGCTCCTGGAGCGGGACTAATATCAACGTTTGTACGCGATATGGGATGGGGCGAACTGAATCTGCTTACGGATGAAGATTATTTCCGCCCACTGCTAATTGTTTCTGATTTGTGGAAAAATGTAGGTTTTGGTGCCATTATTTACTTGGCTGCACTTGCGACGATCAATCAAGAGTTGTATGAAGCTGCTGTTGTGGACGGGGCAGGAAGATGGCGGAAAATGTGGCATATTACGCTGCCCGGTATACGATCGGTATTCATACTGCTGCTTATTCTTCGGATGGGTAACATTCTCGATGCAGGATTCGATCAGGTCTATATATTTCTGAATGCGAGGGTATACGATGTTGGTGATATTATTGATACGTGGGTCTTCCGACAAGGACTTGAACAGCTGGATTTCAGCCTCGCAGCGGCAACAGGGGTTTTCAAATCTGTTATAGGTTTGGTCTTCATTCTAGGGGCGAACAAAATAGCCAAAAAAGTCGGAGGTTCAGGCATATGGTAACCAAAGTAGATCGCCTTGTCGACATTGTACTTTATACGGTACTGGCATTATTTGCTTTATCGACGTTGTTTCCACTGTATTTCGTGGTTATTATGTCGGTAACGCCGTATACGGAGGTTCTGCGTAATGGCGGTTTTATTGTATGGCCGAGTTCGGTTACGCTGGATGCATATAAGCAAATATTCGCAAGTAAAAGGATTCCAGATGCTTTACAAATAACGGTTTTCGTCACTGTCGTGGGCACTTTCTTGAATCTGCTTGTGACTACGCTGCTGGCCTATCCGCTTTCCAAGAGATCTACACCATGGCGGAACGGCATATTGTTGGCTATCATCTTCACCTTACTATTTAATGGTGGATTGATTCCCACCTATCTAGTCGTAAGAGGACTTGGCTTGTACAACACAGTCTGGGCACTTATCGTGCCTGGGATGGTATCCACGTTTAATTTTCTAATTATGAAAACTTATTTTGAAGGAATTCCACAGGAAGTTGAAGAAGCTGCGCGCGTTGACGGATGCGGTGAATTAGCAACACTTTTTCGAATTGTGCTTCCATTATCGGCTCCCATTATGGCAACTATCGGCCTTTTTTATGGGATCGGTCACTGGAACGAATATTTCAAGGGCATTATGTACGTAACGGAAAAGAGTTTGGCTCCCATACAAGTTGTCTTGCGAAACATGATTCAGACACCAAGCGTGAGCCAGGAACTATCGCTGAACTCGACGAATCTGGCGCAATTACCGCCGGAAACAATCAAGATGGCGACAGTAACGGTTGCGATCCTGCCCATTATACTTGTGTATCCGTTTCTGCAAAAGTATTTCATAAAAGGCGTCATGATCGGTGCGATCAAGGGATAGTGATATAAAGGGCTCGGCATAGTCGGAACTTTCCGAATAGCCGCAGCCCTATGTTAGTTATATGTTAAACTATGTTCATAGTTGTTTGATTTCATCCATCCTTCACATCGGAGGTATAGTTACAAATGGTCGCTTTACTCACAAGGATTACAAAGGCGTATAAACGATCTGTCCAGTTTCGGTTAACGAGTTATTTTCTGATCATTCTCGTCCCGTTGATTGGAGTCAGTATGTTTGCCAGTCTTCGTTCTGAACACATTTTGGAGCGTAAAGTAAACGAACAAACAACGGTCGCACTGTCTTCCGCTTTGGAAGCCATCGATTTGACGATGGATAATATCGAGAATATGTCCATGGTGCTCGCTACTGATACCAATCTGAATGAACTATTGAACCGCAAGGAACCGCAATTGACTGCCGAGATGACCATGGATTTTCAAAAAGTGCTTTTGCAGCTGTCGAACATGAATTCTGTCAACACTTATTTAGCGCAATTATCCATCTATCATGCGTACTCCCAAACCGTCCTATCTTCTAAATACGGAGGCAGGAGGATGGACGAGTTGCCAGAGCAGTCCTGGTATATGAATTTATTAAAGTCCGGAGGCAAGAGTCAGCTCTTACTTCCGCGGACAAGCGAATTCAATTCATATCAGCAGTTAGACCAAACGTTTCAACCGGGTTATATCACATTGATGCGCACGATGGACCCGTTTAAACCAGGTGACCGCAAACATGTACTGATGATCACTTTGGATGCCAATCATATTAGGAAGCATCTCGATACGCTTATCAATGACAACTATGAAAGCGTTTATCTTCTTACTTCAGATAACCGTTTAATTGCAGGAACGAGCACAAATGAAGTTCCTCCCTTATGGTCAGACGATACGGAAAACATGCTGATTCGCAAATCCGAGCAAACGGGTGAATCGGAAATGTTAGTACGTTACCGTTCATCCATTTCTGGATGGACGGTTATTATGGTTAAACCCGCTACTGCCATGTATGCAGAACTAAACCAGTTAAGGACGTTTATGTACATTATTATCGGGATGAGCTTCTTATTGACGATATTGATCTCGTGGATCGTTTATCGGGGCATAGCTTCGCCTCTGAGCTCGCTTGCTTATGGGATGAAGCAGGTACGGCTTGGCCGACTGGACACGAATCTGCCGAACAAGCGAGAGGATGAGTTCGGATATTTGATGAATGCTTTCAACGACATGGCGTTGGAGCAGAAGCATTTAATCGAGAACATCTATGAACAACAGCTGCTTAGGCTGAAGGCGGAGCTTCGTGTTCTTCAATCGCAGATTAATCCGCATTTTCTCTATAATACACTGGATACCATATATAGCATGGCTGAAAATTATGAAGCCGAAGAGATAACGGAAATGGCGCTTAATTTATCCAAATTTTTCCGATTGAGTTTAAGTAAAGGCCATGATGAGTTCACCGTTGAGGAAACCATTGAACATCTTCAATATTACTTACGGGTTCAGGCATTACGGTTCATTGATAAACTCTCTGTGTCCATCACGGTTGACGAAACATGCAAGCCTTATCTCGTCTTAAAGTTGCTGCTACAGCCGATTGTAGAGAATGCGATCTTGCATGGATTGGAACAAAAGAAGAAGGATGGACTTGTCAGGATCGACTGTCGATTGGATCAAGGGAATCTTCGTCTGGAAGTGTCCGATAACGGAAAAGGTATTCATCCAGAGAGACTTAGCTATATTCGGGATGAACTTGCGAAGGTTTCGGTATATACAGGAAAAGCATGGGTGCAAGAAATAAGAAGGAACGATCTATACGGCTTATGGAATGTAAAAGCTAGGCTTAAACTGTATTACGGCGAGTCAGCAGATTTGACAATCGAAAGTGTAGAAAATGAGGGAACCACTGTTATTTTATGGATCCCAATCGGAGGTGCTTATGAATCTGATGATCGTGGAAGACGAATTACGGCTTCTTAATAATATCGCTCACAACATTCCTTGGGAAGAGCAGGGGATTGAGGTGGTTGCTACAGCGGATAATGGAGCAGATGCATTCAGACTATTTGAGCAAGTAAAGCCAAATATTGTACTCATGGATATTCAGATGCCGGAATTGGATGGGTTGACTTTGGCTAAACATATACGCGAAGCCGATCCCCTCGTGAAAATTATTGTGCTTAGCGGGCATGATAATTTCACATATGCGCAGACCGCAATTGAGCTTCATGTTGTGAAGTATCTTCTGAAGCCGTCCAGCAATGCCGATGTGCTGCAAGCGGTATTGGATGCACGCGAAATCATTCGACAGGATTTGGAAGCAAAGTATAACCAGGAATTAATGCAAAAGCAGTGGATGGAGCACTTGCCAAGGCTTCAGGACTTATTTTATCAAAACTGGACTGCAGGAAAATATGCGGAATGGGAAATCGAACAGCGCAGTCGTGAATTAATGATTACTCTTCCATATGATGGCTTATGGACTGTAGCGGTCGTCGATCCTGATCCTTTGACTAACTCGAATGGCAGATTTATCGCTGAGGATATCACGTTACTGAAAATCTCTTTGCTTGGGATGGCAAAAGAATTTCTGGATAAAGTACCTTGCTTCATTTTCTCCGAATCTGATGGGGCCACGGTGCTTGTATTCTTTGAATCTTCATATAAGGAGAAGGAACTTCGTCCGGTGAATGATTTCATGGCGGAAGTTCACCTGCATATGACTAGGCTATTGTCTGTATTTAAGGAGTTTCTGAAGACAACCGCAAGCGCAGGTATCGGCCGAGCTGTTGACAAGAAAATGTCAGTGAGCAATTCTTACCGAGAAGCTTTTCATGCGTTAAAAGAAAGAGTGGTGCACGGGCACGATATCGTCGTCCCTTATCGAGACGAGCGACAACCGCATAACGCTCCAGCTTCTGATATTCAGATGGAAAAGGTGCTGGCTCATGCCTTGGAGTCTGGTCAAAGAGATAAGGCCATCGCGATAATCGATGAATGGTTCTATCTTCATGTGGAACAGGCAAAGTCAAGCGGCGAGGTGCACGAAAATATTTTAATCCTAAGCTCACTCATCGTTCATCTTATCCAATTACAAGCGTGGCCACTGAAGGAAGTTGTCGGACATCATTTCGATTATTTTCATAATCTTCGTGCCTTAGTTACCAAAGAACAGACGCTTCAATGGCTCTATGGGATCGTAGATCATATCTGTTTATATGTTAACGAAAGTAAGAATAAAAGCCGGCACGAACTGATTAGTAAAATGATTGGTTTGGTCGAAGCGAGCATCGATGAAGATATTGGTCTGCATGAGGTAGCAAGCAAGTTATATATTAATGCCTCTTATTTATCTAGGTTATTTAAGCAACATATGGGGCAATCTTTTACTTCTTATATCGTGGAACGCAAAATGAAACTGGCTATGCAGTGGTTGACGGATGGCATGAAAGTATCAGAGACAGCAAACCTTCTGGGATATCGGGATTTCAGCTATTTCACAAAAGTATTTCGCAAGATGTGGGGGGTTACACCCGCTGATGTGAAGAATAAAAAAATAGTTACATAAACGGTAACCCGACACCAAATGGTGTCGGGTTACAACTGGCTACGCTAATAGCCGCGAAACTATACCATGGCAGTAGTTGCATCACAATACAGAGAATGTGCTAATATGGAAGCAATACGTATAACCAATAGAAAGGATGTACACATGCAAATCAATCAATTAATTTCGAATAACATTAACAGATTAGATGCAACCATACCCGTAGATAAATCATTAGGTATTGCTGGTTTATCTGGATCGGGTAAAACAACTTTCTGTCAGACTATCGGGGAAGAATCCAAGAAACGTCTCGTTTCCCTATTACCTAAAGCTGAATATCAGTATCTATTTCCTGAGATTATGGAAACAAATTTCAGTGCCATCAAGATGGCGGACATGCCGCTAGTCCTTTTTCTCGGAAAATCATCGATTTCATCCAATCCTCGTTCAACCATTGGCACACATACTGGCGTCTTCAAAGAGATTCGCGATCGTATGGCCGAACAATTCAATCTATCTCCAGAAGTATTTTCCTTTAATAACCCTTTAGGCTGGTGTCCGGATTGTAAAGGGCGCAGCACAACACAAAATGTTGAATGTTCCAAGTGTAAAGGGAAGCGCTATAATCCCGAAGTTGAGCAATATAAGTTGAATCTAAGGAATGAACTACATAGCATCTCCGATATCAATAACTTAAGCATTGAAACAATCCTTTCTCTTGCAGAAGAATTACATATCAGTGAAGCCAAGCAGCATATTCTTCAAAATTTGATCTCTATGAATATCGGTTACTTAACCTTAAATCGGATTATGGGAACATTATCAGGTGGTGAATTAACTCGTCATTATTTGGCTGAATTCATGGCTACCAGTGAAAATACGGTCATTATTATTGATGAAATCTCTGTTGGTCTTGACCATGAAACGCTTTTGAAAATTCTAGAACAAATAAAACAATTAGGCTATAAGAATCAAATATGGCTCATTGATCATTCCGATACGGTGCTGGATACAACGGATGAGCAATTGTTCTTCGGACCAGGCAGTGGGAAATATGGCGGGAAAATTGTCGAAGAATCACCGCGTCCTAAACCAGTCCTTTGGGAACAAAACCCGGCGGCGCCAACTGACTTTTATCAATTTCTGGACCTCTATTGTCGGAATATTCAAATGGCTGAAATTCAAATTCCCAAGAATAGATTAGTCACCTTTACTGGCGAGTCAGGATGCGGTAAATCAACACTCGTGAATGAGTGTATGTCCAAAGATTTTCAGAAACGTTATCCCAAAGATAAACTGGTCATGGTTGGACAAGATCGCAATCAATCGATCACGAGCCGGTCAACCGTTGCTACTTTTCTTGATATTAAGAAGAAACTAACCAAGTATAACGAAGAAACAGAGGATGATATTTTTCAACGTTCAATTGAAGATATTATTGAAGATTTGCCGAACGAAGATATCGCTCGTAAACGATTGAGCTTATTGAATAAACTTGGTCTTGGCTATCTGACATTAGAAAGAAAAACACAGTCGTTATCCACGGGTGAATTTCAATGTGTTCATTTAGTATCGGAGTTATTCGCGAATTCGAGAAACCCGCATACGCTGTTTATTTTTGACGAACCTTCGAAAGGGTTATCGCAAAATATTTTAAACCAATTCATCGATAGCGTGAGGGTCATTCTGGAAGATGAATCGGTCTCAATCCTGATGATTGAACATAATGCCTATATGCTAGAAAGCTCTGATTTTATCGTTGATTTTGGCAAAAGACGGCAGGAACCGATTGGGCATCTGGATGTTGTTTCTCATGATGACTACTATCGTCTAAAAAATAAGGAAGATCATTCAGCTCCTTTGCATATTTCTTCTGCTCTTAAGCAACAAAAAGGTATTCAACACTTACAAGAAAATCAGATCAACTATTTTAAACAGGCAGAAAACATCTATAAGGGCGGCATTTTAAAAAGCTTATCTTCGATGGCTCGATTGATCTATGGAGAATATGAATCTGACAAAATTGCACCTGTGATCGCGATTGATCTTGAACGACACCTATATAGTCAATATAGCTTTCTCTATGAAATCGGCGGGCTAATCAACCATATTGTAGCTTCTCATCCGACCAATAAAGATACAAGAAGCTTCGATTTCTATTATCAAGATAATCATTGTCCATGTTGCTCGGGTCGTCGTGTCATTGAAAGATTCGATATGGATGTGCTCATTCAAGATAAAACAGTGCCATTTTTCGATGGCTTATTATTGCCAGAAGTGATGGATGTCTTGAAATACTATCAGCATGCGAAGCTGCACTTCCTTTTCGAAGAGATCAAGAATGAACTTGGTCACGATATTAGTAAAAGTTATCATGAGATGACAGAAGCAGAAAAGAATACATTCCTATATGGATATTGGGAAAAGTCATTTTATGATAAAGCGGGTAAGGCATCGAGAACGTGGGAAGGTTTTAATCTTATCCTCGGACGGTATATGGTTATTTCGAAAAATCTGACGATTAAAGAGGCAATGAAAGCCTCTAGAGAAATGATCACCTGCCCTGTATGTCATGGAACTGTATTAAATCATCATAAGAAATTAAAATTTAATGGCGCGGATATTCGCGAAATTATTCAGCAACCTGTAGATAAGGTCATTCAAGCCGTAGGGAATTTGCCACAATTAGAGCAATTAAGATCCATTGTTGGCGGAGACTTCGCACTTTCGGAAGATGTCTCGTTATTGCCAAGGGAAACACAAGTTGCCCTTAAAATGTACGAGCTAGAGCTTGCTAGCTTTGTGGGTTATGAAGTGGTTTTACAAAATGCCGTGCCTTTCTGGGATGGGATTAAAGGTAATCTTGATGCGATCAGCTCCAAAAACTTGATAACCATCTGTGATTTTGCCAATATTATGGAAACAAGAGAAACTATTATTGATAAGTATTTCACGAATGGAAAATATAAAAAACTCACTTATGTCTATGAAGCATTTGGTTACAATAAAATTGTTACCCAAATTAATAAAATCAAAGGAAGTCATCCGTGCCCATTCTGTGGCGGTAAGAGAGTCATTTCCGAGGATGGACTTCATGATGGTGTACAGAAATTATCCGTCCCATGTGTAAGTTGTTATGTTAGTGGCATCAATGATGAGGGACGCAAGGAAATCGTCGATGGCGTAACTGTGCAAACATGGCTTACTGGCAAAGTTAGTGATGTTGTTGATAAAAGCAAAGTGAACGAGTCTGTTGCAGATATACCGATTTACAACCGTATACGTGAACTGAATAAACAAGATATGATGGCGGTTTATCATAGCTTGAAGTGACTAATCAGCGCTAACCTTCGTGGTTAGCGTTTTTCTTATTTTTCAATATTCACTTGTGAGAATATTCCCAATGTGGTATATTGATTTCAGTAAGAAAAAACTTCCAAGAACGAATGAGAAACACATGCAATTACAGCATGAGGACGGATGATGACCATGAATCCTAACGTCATGAGTGCATTGGCAGAGCCTAACCGCATGAGAATTGTTGATCTTTTGCGTGAACGGCCACTCACAGTAGGGGAAATCGCGGAACGGCTGCAATTGCGTCAGCCTCAAGTATCCAAACATTTACGCATCCTTAGTGAAGCTGCCATTGTTGAGGTAAGGGTGGACGCAAATCGCCGTATCTACAAGCTGTTGCCAGATCCTTTCCGAGAGTTGAACGATTGGCTCGAGAACTACCGCGTCATCTGGGAAGAACGATATAACCGTCTAGATGACTATTTACAGACACTTCAGGGTAAGGATGTACGGAAAGAACAACAAGATTAATCAGATAAGATTACTTTATACAAAATAATGAAAATTCGAGGAGGAAGTTTAACATGACAAATCAAATGGTTTCTACAGTAGAGGACAAAGTTCTTATTCTTGAGCGTGAATTCAATGCTCCACGTGATCTGGTTTTCCAGGCATTTACACAGGCAGAACATCTAAAACATTGGTGGGGACCGCGAGGTTGGACACTTCCAGTATGTCATGTTGATTTCCGCGTCGGCGGAGTTTGGCATTATTGCATGAAGTGCGAAGACAAGAATCAGGGCGATTACTTTGGCATGGAATCATGGGGTAAGGCAGTTTACAGCGAGATTGTTGTACCCGAGAAAATAGTGTATGTAGACTTTTTCTCCGATGCAGAAGGCAATGAAGCGGAAAACATGCCATCTACGCGCGTTACGCTGACCTTCATCGAAACAGAAACGGGTACCAAGCTCATTAACCGCGGAGAATATGCATCAGCTGAAAGCCTGCAACAGGTGCTGGATATGGGCATGATGGAAGGTATCACGGATACTTGGAACAGACTTGGTGAACATTTGGAGTCTATACAAGAAAGTGCATAAACGTTTCATAAGGCCGCTAATTTGCGGCCTTTTTTCAGTGTGACAAAAGAAATCATCGAAACACTTGAACCTGACGTAACGTCATGATTTATAGTATAGTTACCGGTAAACAGCTAGCACAGCCTAAAGGAGATGATTATGAAGCAGCTTTGGAAAGTGGGAGAGCTTGCTAAACTAACAGGACTTACGATACGGACATTGCGATTTTACGATCAAATCAGCTTATTCTCGCCTTCAGCACATTCCGAATCGGGACATCGATTGTACAATGAGGGAGATCTGTCGCGGCTACAGCAAATTTTATCGTTAAAAGAGCTCGGATTATCATTAGATGAGGTCAGGTCCGTATTAACAGGCGAGCAATTCAGTCCACTGGAGATCGTTTCGTTGCAAATTGCCCGACTGAAAGAAAATATTCGGATGGAGCAGAATCTTTTACTCGAATTAGAGTACGTATCCAATCTGATGTCGTTGAAAGAACCTGTGACGGTTGATGACTTCACCAAATTATTGGAAACCATGAAGAAGAGTCATGAGAAATTGATTATCGAACGTCGGTTGTCATGGGAACGCCGCTTAGATCTGTTAGGTGAACTCCTAGACGGGAAATCCGATGATTCAAAACAAGGGAGCTGACAAGTATGAATGAACGAACTGCCGTACATAACACCTTCGTAGTTGAACGCATCTATAAAGCCTCGCCGACACGTGTATTTGCTACTTGGGAGGATCCTAAACTAAAAGAGATGTGGTTTTCCAAAGCCGATGAATTCGACTTCCGGGTTGGTGGTAAGGAAAAGAGTCAAGGAGGCCCTCCAGGTGGACCCATCTTCACCTTTGATGCCACGTATCAAGATATTATTCCGAATGAGCGCATTGTTTATAGTTACACATTGGATATGGATGAGAAGCGGATGTCGAGTTCTGTGACAACTGTCGAGTTCAAGCCTGAGGGAACAGGTACCAAGCTGATTTTTACTGAACAAGGCGTCTTTCTAGATGGCCATGATACACCTGAACAACGTGAACATGGGACTACGATCATGTTGGACAATCTGGGCAAGCAGTTGGAAAATTAATAGATCAACGATAAAACAGACCGGCCGAGAGGCCGGTTTTATTGCGTTCTTTATAAAAAAAAGAACCTCACACCAGTGTGAAGTTCTTAAGATCCTAAATTTTGAATTCGATTGATGAAGTTTGTAATATCACTAATTGTTGTGAGTATTTGTGAATTTTGAAGCGAATCAAGTGCCAAATGACCATTGACTAACACGTTATTGATCTCATCCAGCAACACTTTATTTTTTTCTACCAATTGTTGATGAATATCCTTTGCGATCGTTGGGACACTTTTCAAATTAAATTGTTCGATGTCATTTTTTATCCCGATTAATTGATTTTCGAGTGCTTGTTTGGTCTCTGGATTCAAGGCTGCATCTTTCATCATTTGAGGGGCTTGTTGAGCAAAAGTACTCAATTTGTTGATATGTTCAGTGGCCAGATTTACGTAATCCAACGAACTGTTTACTTTTTCCACTAACGAACAGGCACTCAATAGAAGGGTTGATACAACTACAAATAGTAACATCCGTATCCTCATGTTTTTCACTCCCTTACGGTTCTTTTTCCAGAATAGAAAACACTCCTCTTGTTGTTTATTACGTTTTTCTAGAAAGCGGGTTTCAAGCATCGCTGGGCTTATCGGCAAAATGGAAAAATAAGTTCATTTCCAGCTCAACTTGTGTTACTATTTTATCAAATCGTAACACTGCACACGTGAACATTGAGGGGAGAGATGAATTTGAATCACCGATTATCCATGATTCTGATTGTATTGACTGTACTAACCTTCGTAACTGCTTGTACGAAAACAAAGCCTCAGCCAGTGCCTGAATCAGCTAAGAAGGAGATTGTTCTAGCCATTGGGGGAGAGCCTGAGTCAGGTTTTGATCCCACAACGGGATGGGGGCGCTACGGTTCACCCTTATTCCAAAGCACCTTACTCAAACGAGACAAAGAATTACATGTTGTCAATGATTTAGCTACAGGGTATGAAGTAAGTCAGGATGGCATGGTTTGGACAGTAAAACTACGAAATGACGCCAAGTTCAGCGATGGTAAACCACTAACTGCGACAGATGTTCAATATACCTTCCAAGTCGCTTCATCAAGCGGTTCATCCATCGATCTGAGCAACTTAAAAGGCGTAGAAGTCACTGATGAAACGACGGTTAAGTTTACGCTCAAAGAACCCCAATCAACGTTTACACAAATGCTAGTTTCAACTGGTATTGTTCCCAAGCATGATCATGACAAAGATTATGCGCTGAAACCGATTGGCTCAGGGCCTTATAAATTAGTTCAATGGGATAAAGGTCAGCAATTGATCGTGGAAGCTAATCCAGATTACTACGGGAATAAGCCGTTTTTTCAAAAAATCACATTCCTCTTCCTAGGTGAAGATGCTGCTTTTGCTGCTGCGAAGGCGGGAACGGTTGACATGGCTGCCATACCAGCAGCTTTTAGTAAACAAGCGGTGAGCGGAATGGAATTGAAAGCTGTTAGAACTGTCGACAATCGCGGCATTATGTTTCCTTATGTGAAAGCAGGTAGTAAAACGAAAGAAGGCTATCCAATAGGTAATGATGTTACAGCCGATTCCTCCATTCGGAAGGCTATTAATTTCGCCATTGACAGAAAAAGCTTAGTGCAAGGTATTCTTGAAGGTCATGGTACACCAGCTTATACTCTAAATGATGGTCTCCCATGGTTTAATCAAGAGTCCGTCATCACGGATGCAGACATGAGTGCAGCGAAGAAGCTCCTTGCAGATAACGGATGGAAAGATACGGATAATGATGGCATTGTTGAAAAAGGAGCATTAAAGGCAGCGTTTAATCTGCTTTATCCTTCTAGTGATGTTACTCGTCAATCGCTTGCCATTGCTGCCGCAGATATGCTGAAACCTCTAGGTATTCAGGTTAAGGCAGAGGGGAAAAGCTGGGATGAAATTGAGAAACAGATGCATGCGAGTCCGGTCCTTTTGGGCTGGGGCAGCCATGATCCGCTGGAGATGTATAATGTCTACAGCAATAAATTTGGCGGCGTAGAATATTACAATCCTGGCTATTACAACAATTCAAAGGTTGAAACCTATATGACACAAGCATTACGGGCAACGAATGAGAAAGATGCTTGGGCATTTTGGAAAAAGGCACAATGGGATGGCGAAACGGGGTTAAGCGCTAACGGTGATGCGCCATGGGCATGGTTAGTGAATCTAGATCATCTCTATTTGGTTAAATCTGGTCTCGATATCGGTAAACAAAAGATTCATCCGCATGGACATGGTTGGCCAGTCACCGATAACATTGAGGAATGGCGATGGAATTCATAAAACTTTTTCGATTTATCCTACGTAAAGGACTAGGTTTAGGACTACTGCTGCTTGCTGTGAGTGCGATTTCATTTATGCTCGTTCACTTATCTCCAATTGATCCGATTCAAGCTTATGTTGGCGCCGATATGATGAGGGTTAGTGCAGAGCAGCGCGAGGCCATCGTGCAATATTGGGGATTACATGATCCGCCATTCCTGCGATACTGGTCTTGGTTGAGCGCTATATTGAGTGGCGATTTAGGCACATCTATGATTTACCGTCGGCCTGTGTTAGAGGTGATCGGGGAGCGTTTCGCCGCATCACTAGCCCTTATGGGGGCTGCATGGATTTTGTCCGGACTGATCGGATTCGTGTCTGGCGTAGTAGCCGCCATGAATCGAAATACGTGGGTCGATAGATGTATTCGCTGGTACTGTTATACCCTTAGCTCAACACCAACATTCTGGGTCGGCTTGCTGCTTATGCTTGTATTTGCGGTATGGCTAGGCATTCTGCCCGTAGGACTTGCTGTTCCTGCTGGCACCACTTCGGATCAGGTTCACTTCATAGATCGAATTCGGCATATGATCCTCCCAGTGCTGACGCTTAGCGTGACAGGGATCGCAGCCATTGCATTGCATACGCGAGAAAAGCTAATCGATGTGACAGAAAAAGAATACTGGTTGTTTGCTAGAGCTCGAGGCGAGCGAGGATTCACTATTTTTTGGAGACATGGGCTGAGAAATGTGGCTTTACCGGCTATTACACTTCAATTCGCGTCATTCAGTGAACTGTTCGGTGGAGCCGTCTTAGCTGAGCAAGTATTTTCTTATCCTGGTTTGGGACAAGCAGCTGTAGAAGCCGGGCTTCGCGGCGACATCCCGTTGTTAATGGGCGTTGTGTTATTTAGTGCCTTATTTGTGTACGCAGGAAATGCGATGGCTGATCTAAGTTATCGGTTGATTGACCCGAGGATGAAGGAGGGGAGTCGTTCATGAAGCAGATTTTGCGCGTTGGAATGGGGCTTCCCAAGCTTCATCACCGACTGAGATTATGGATTTCCAGTATGATTGCTGTATTCGTATTACTAACTTTGACGGTTATGTCCATTTGGTGGGATGACTCCGGTCTAGCGACTCATTTGGCACAGCGTAATGTAGAGCCATCCATCTTGCACCCCTTTGGGACGGACTGGTTGGGCAGAGATATGTTTACCCGCACATTGAAAGGATTACTACTGAGTCTAAAAGTAGGGCTAACCGCTGGTATTTCAAGTGTAGTTATTGCCAGTATTATGGGACTTACAGCTGCCGTCATGGGTCCAGTTGTGAATCGTTTTATTCATTGGTTGACGGATTTATTCCTTAGCGTGCCCCATTTAGTGACGCTGCTCTTGATTTCATTTGTGCTAGGCGGGGGGGCTAAAGGCATTATCATCGGCGTCGCGTTGACGCATTGGCCAGCCTTATCGAGGGTTATTCGCGCCGAGGTTATGCAGATTCAAACGGCACCTTATGTTGTTATCTCGCGGAATTTCGGCAAATCCCGTTGGTGGATCGCAACGAGACATTTCCTACCTCATCTAGTTCCACAAATATTGGTGGGCATCATTCTAGTTGTTCCACATGCCATCCTACATGAAGCCTCGATTACCTTTCTCGGGATGGGTCTATCGCCACATGAGCCTGCTATTGGTATTATTTTATCAGAATCCATGCGTTATTTATCTTCAGGTCTGTGGTGGTTAGCCTTGTTTCCTGGCTTGTGCTTGTTAGTATTGGTACGGACTATTGCACTGCTAGGTGAAAATTTAAAGAATTTCGTGAATCCACAACATACGCATGATAAATAAGGACGGAAATGGAAGAGAGAGGAGTTCGCTTATGCTAGAAATTAGCAGGCTATCCATCCGGTTTAATCGGTGGGATCGCCGGATGCGACAGGTACATACAGAAACGATACATAATCTTCATCTCTCCGTTGCAGCGCATGAGATTCTAGCCGTTGTAGGCTCCAGCGGTTCTGGTAAAAGTCTACTCGCGCATGCGATATTAGGCATTCTCCCCAATAATGCACAGGTTTCGGGAAGTATCCAATTTAAAGGCGAAGAATTGACCCCTGAAAGACAAAGACGGATACGAGGGAAAGAAATCGCGCTCATCCCACAGTCTGTAGCGTATCTAGACCCCTTAATACGTGTTGGGGAGCAAGTCCAGCAATCCGTTCGTCAAGGTGATCCAGTGGAACTTAGGCGGAAGGCTTTTAACAAGTATAATCTCGCTGATTATGTGGCAAAATGGTTTCCCTTTCAGTTGTCTGGCGGCATGGCGCGTAAAATTCTTGTCTCGACTGCAACCGTTAGCGGAGCTCGATTGTTAATCGCTGATGAGCCAACGCCTGGACTTGATACTTTGGCGATGGCGGAGACGTGGAGTCGTTTCCGTCAGTTGGCGGATGATGGCTGCGCGGTGATATTGATCACGCATGATATCGAGGCAGCGCTAACTGTATCGGATAGAATTGCTGTATTGTATGCAGGAACGGTTGTAGAAATTGCGCTTCGCAGCGATTTTACGGGAAATGGAGAGCGATTACGACACCCGTACACGAAAGCGTTATGGAGAGCGCTCCCAGGCCAACACTTTGTCGCAATTCCCGGTTCTCAACCATTACCGGACTCTTTACCTAAAGGCTGCGTGTTTGCTCCGCGTTGTTCGTCTGCAACAATTGAATGCGAAGCGTTACAACCAGAGCCGCGAACACTTAGAAACGGTGAAGTGAGGTGTTTGCATGCCACTTGAAGGGAAATCTCTTGGTTATCGCTATAACAAAGGGAAATGGGTTTTGCAGCACATGAATGTTGGGGTGGAAGCTGGAGAGATCGTCGGGCTTGTCGGGCCAAGTGGTTGCGGCAAATCTACGCTTGCGAAATTACTTGCGGGACACCTTCAACCTACTGAAGGTCATGTTCTTCTTGATGGCGGTCCGATTCCTTCAGGCGTACGAAACCCAGTGCAGTTAGTTCTGCAGCATCCTGAACAGGCAGTGAACCCGAAATGGAAGCTGGGGAGAACTTTAGCGGAGTCTGGAACAATGGACGATAACTTGCTAACTGAGCTAGCCATTGAGGAAGAGTGGTTAAATCGTTATCCTAGCGAACTATCTGGTGGAGAGTTACAGCGGATTTGTGTCGCTAGGGCGCTCGGTTCCGGCACTCGTTATTTGATCGCGGATGAAATGACTACGATGCTCGATGCCATTACGCAAGCACAAATTTGGCAATCGGTGCTGAAATGGGCTGAGCGAAATCATACAAGTATACTGGTGATTAGCCATGAGCGCCAATTAGTGAACAGATTATGCAATAGGGTCGTGGAGTTTATGCGTTGATTGACTTATGCGAAAATAACGAAGCAAACTGTTTCCATAAAATCCAACAAGAAAATCGAGTCACTCTTCATGAAGAGAGGATTCGATTTTTTATTGAAAAAATCTCAAAGAATATTACCAAAATCAACGCCAGAATATGATAAAATTAAATTATAACTAGCTAATTTAATAAGATGGTACATCCCTGGGGGGAAAGTTCATGATCTCGAGAAGACAGTTTATCAAAAGATTGCTAGCAACTGCGTTCGCATTAACTGGTGTTGGCGCGCTGCTCAAACAAACGCTAAAGGGGCCTGAAACGAATGTAGCGCTAGCTGATGTCTCGGAGGAGCAAATCATCCCGGAAGCTTCCGCACAACCAGTTTCGGTTGATTCCAACAATAATCGATTATTGCTATCTTTTTTCTTACTCAGCGATGTGCATATTTCAGACAATGGTACTTCTACGATTACAGATAAACTACATTCCGCCTTGAAGGATATCAGTCACTTTGAAACGCCGGTAGATACGATTGTTTTCGGAGGCGATGTTACGGATGTGGGCCGTGAAGTGGATTACAAGCTGTTCCGAAAAGTATTGGACAAATACAAACTACCTCCTATTTACGCGAATATGGGTAATCATGACTATTACGACATTTGGATAAGTAGTAAGGGAGATTGGTCTGCTGATACCGTGCCTAATGGGAAAACCGACGCAATGTCCCGCGAACGCTTCATGAAATTTTTTGGATATAAGGATAAGCCTTATAAGGATGTATGGATGAATGATGTGCATCTAATTATAATGTCTCAAGAGACGTATGTGCAGGAGAAGCCAGAAGTGGGGGAAGGCGCATGGTATTCGGATGAGCAGCTTGCTTGGCTCGAGAATTGTATGAAGTCCCATGAGGATGGAAAGCCCGCTTTCATCTTCATCCACCAGCCGTTACCAGCACCGGATATGGATGGGAAACCGCCTCAGTTGCTCAGAGCGAAGGAATTCCGGGCCATTTTAGCGCCATATAAGAATGTGTTTGTGTTATCCGGACATACCCATCGTAATTTTGCAACGGAGAATCATTATAATACACAGAACACCTTTCACTGGTTCAATAATGCGTCTGTCGGCAAAACACGAAGTGCTGACAATCTCAATTGTTCGCAGGGCATGTACGTGCAAATCTACAATAACGAAGTGGTGGTTCGTGGTCGAGAATTTTCCGATAAGACCTGGATCGAATCGGCTAAGTACACCGTACCAATGGTTCATATAAAAGAAACGTAGTTGTATAAACCACGTAAATTGTAAATAAGGACAAGGACGTGCTCATGGGGCATGTCCTTTCTTTTTGAAGATCCCACTTATTTACTAAAGTGCGTTATGTGTCATGCTAGGAGCGAGTAGAGAGTGAGTGGGAGTATGTGCAGGAGTATGGGTAGGGGGAGGGAGAAGGGAGAAGGGAGATGGGAGAAGTTAGAAAGTAGAAAGTAGATGGATATGAGTAGGAGTAGAGGGAGGGGGAAAGGAAAGGAAAGGAAAGGAAAGGAAAGGAAAGGAAAGGAAGTGTGGGTACTGAAATTTGTTGCGTTCGAATGGTGAGTAGGTTTGTTGAAAGTTTAGTAAATCTCTTAGGATCCGATGAGAATAAATGGATTTTATACAGTTAAAATTTGGTTTTTCGCGTTCAAAATCAGAATAGATGGATAACCTACAGTTAATTTTAGATATTTTTCTCGATCTGGTTAAAAGAGGTTGTTTTAACTACATATTTTACAGTTAAATCAATTTTTCGAGGAAATCAGCCTGAAATAGATGGACATTTTCCATTTAATACAAAATACAAAAAAGTTGCGTACGTTCTACAATCCCACCAACAAATTCTAAACTCCCTGATCTCAGTTTCCAGACTCAGATCTCAGTGCGCAGACCGCAGACCGCAGATCGCAGACCCAGACCGCAGACCGCAGACCGCAGATCGCAGACCGCAGATCCCAGATCCCAGATCCCAGACCCCAGATCCCAGATCCCCATTCCGCATCCAGTATCAAGCATTAAATTTAACCATCTTTATCACTAGCCATTCCCTGCCCCTTAGACCAGTCGACATTTCCCTCTAATTTATCTACCGTGGTACAATAAGTTACTATCATGTATTATTCCGGACTCTGAGGGGGCAATTTTGTTGGATATCAAAAAAATCATAGTGACTGGACGAATGTATAAAGAGCTAGAACAGCTTGCTTTACTGGACACGAAAAGGGAGTATCTGTTTCTGCCAGAAGCGGACGTACGTCCGAATCACTTCGAATGGGCGGATGGTTATGTGGCATTTAAACCGACGGAGTCGTTTCATTTCGGTAAGCTGAAGTGGGTTCATGCTCTTGGAGCTGGTGTTGATGCATTTCTAACTAATCGAGAGTGGAAAGAGGATGTTGTGTTAACGCGCACGGTAGGCAGTTTTGGGCGGAAAATAGCGGAATATTGCTTAAGTTATATACTTGCCGATCTGCAACGGCATGCAGATTTCCAACATGCTCAGACACAAAGAGTGTGGCTGCCTACACAACAGAAGCTGCTGCATGAACTGAACATCATCATTTTCGGAACGGGTACGATTGGCGAGGAAGTAGCGAGAATGCTTCGAACATTTGGCGTAACTGTATATGGCATTTCTCGCAGTGGCGCAGCGAACCTTCCGTTTAACCAAGTTCTGCCGATTTCGGATATGCATGTTGTGTTGCCTCAAGCCGATTGGGTCATAAATACGCTGCCTTTAACATCCATCACGGAAAGTTTATTTGAAAGACGCTTATTTTCCTATATGCAAAGTGCGGGATTCATGAATGTCGGGAGAGGAGCTTCGGTGGATGCGAACGCACTACTGGAAGCGATTGAACTAGGACAGGTGCGTAGAGCTGTTCTCGATGTTTTTAGAGAGGAACCATTGCCCGTACAGTCGCCGTTGTGGGCTCATTCGAACGTAGTGATTACTCCGCATATTTCTGCCATTACTGGGGTGGATGAAGCTATTGAAGGGTTGCTCGAAGTGCTCGGAGAAATGGATAGTGGACAGGAACGAATTAGCCAATCGGTAGATGTCAAAAGAGGATATTAGAACATACCTATGAGCCCACTTAGGGCTCTTTTTGGCGTTGGCGAGAAAAGAATTTTGAATAAGTTAGGAGGAGTGAAACCTTAACAATCTCAAAAAAAGCTACATTGAACTGGATGAATCATGACGATTGCATGCAGAACGTATGACTTGTCATGAGAAGAATGATGACGAGTCACTGGGATTTTTATGTAATTAGTCTCTACTCCGAGCCTCTAGTCGAACTCATAATGAAGGGAGATGTGATATAAGGTCAGGAGGTTTCAAATGAGAATGCGTAAGTGGTATAGGAATTGGGCGATGATGCTCAGCTTATTGGTGTTGTTTCAATCGACTTTACCTGCCGTGATGAGTGCTGAAATGGTAGATGAGATGCTGCAGGGTGCACCTGCAACATCTGCAACGACTCCAAATACGACAGAGAAAGATGTTCTACCTATATGGGCTAAAGCTGAGATTGAGGAGCTGCTTAGTAAAGGTATTGTAGATAAACAATCAGGAAGCGGCACTTTTCAGTCGAGCACAGCATTAACTCGAGCGGATGCTGCCGTCTGGCTCCTTCATGTCGCCGAGTTCAGTGGTATGGATACTACAAATAAAAAAAATAACCCAACTTTCAATGATATTGATGATCAACGGCATAGCAGTGATATTGTCAAAGCAGCCGAATTGGGATTAATTGAGGGGTATGAGGATAGCACATTCCGTCCTAGTGCATCGATCTCCCGGATCGAAATTGCCGTAATGTTACAACGCGTATTGAAGTTGGATACATCCCACTCGTCAGATTTTGCTGATCAGTCTAAGATTCCAGGATGGGCAGCACTAGCCGTTGGGGCCATGAGCAAAGCGGCCATCGTTCGAGGATATGAAGACCAGACCTATCGTCCTTACAATCAGGTAACGAGAGCTGAAGCTGCTGTTATGCTGCATCGCGCTTGGAAATTGTCAGCGGTTAAACAAGAGGGGAGCTTAAAGCTGTTAGTAAAAGCACCTGACGGACGTCCTCTGCAAGGAGCCCTCGTACAGATTCATGACAAAGGCAAGCGAGCCCTTCTGGCTACCGGAAGGACGAATGCTTTGGGCGATTATGAAGTTAAGTTGCCCTATGGTTCTTACGATGTCAACGCTACTAGCGATAGCGGATCCGTTGCGTATCAAGTTGTGGAGCTAAGCTCACCCAACCAAATGGTTGACGTGCAAACTAACCCGGCTGCAACACTTTCGGGCAAGGTTGTAGGAGAGAACGCAGAGCCGCTTCAGGGTGTTATCGTGACTTTCACAACGAACCCGACGTTCTTCGCAGTATCAGGGATAGATGGGACATTTAAAGCGTCCGTACTGCCAGATCGTACATACCAATTATCATTGCTCTCGTTGGAAAATTGGAAATTATTCACGGATCAAACAGGAATAGCGGATTCCATTCTTACAAATGGTGCATTCCAGGACATCCTGAAGGTCCTTGATCTAGGAACGAAAGACAGCAAGAAACACGGATGTGCTTGCCAATTGGTCCAGGTACAGCAAGAAGTACACGCGAAAGGACCGGGCCAATTAACTGAAATTGGCCGGTTGTCCGCGCTGGACGGAACGGTTAGTCCAGTTGGTGGCTTTTCAGGTGGAAGCCCAGGAAGTGGAGGCGTCTCTCCGGGTGGTGGTTCAGCGGATGTAACAGCACCGGCGATGCCAACTGGCTTGCAAGCCCAGCGAGCAGATCAGCAGGCTACGCTGAGTTGGACAGCAAATACGGAAGCGGATCTGGCAGGTTATAACGTTTATGTCTCCTTAGATATCGGAGTAACGTGGTCACTTGCAGCCGGTGCCATAACGACGGGTTCCTATACGGCAACAGGCTTAGTGAACGGTACCGTGTACACTTTTGCTGTAACGGCAATTGACAAGACCGGCAATGAGTCTTCAAAATCAAGCCCGCTCACCGTGCAGCTCAGCCAGCAGACGCCGTCAAAACCCACAGGATTTGACGGCACGGTTGGCGACAGTGAAGTTTACTTAACCTGGCTCCCGAATATCGATACGGTTACGGAAGGTTATAATATGGTAATCACATCGGCCGATGATGAAGGCGCATCTTATTACGAAGAATGGGATGCCGCCAACAACACGACGCTGACGTGGGCCGGTTTAACCAACGGTCAGCCATACAAATTTAAGTTGACAGCTTATAACCATGATGGTCAAGAATCAGCTGCCTCATTTCTTGAGCTGACCCCCGGTAGAGAAGTAATACCAGATACGACGGCTCCTGCTATACCTTCAGGTTTTGCAGGTACGACGAGCCAAGATCGGGTGACTGTGATTTGGCAAATGAATAACGAAAGCGATCTTGCCGGATACAATCTCTATGTTTCATCTGACAATGGAAGCAACTGGATATTGGAGGGGCAGATATATCCCTATCTATCTTCTTATACATTCACGGGCTTAAATTATGACGTAACATACAGCTTCGCCATTACCGCTTATGATAATGACGGCAATGAGTCTGATAAATCCGATATGGTCTCACTCACGCCACAGGAGGAGCCAGACACAGAATTTCCGGCTCCACCAGTGGGGCTTGCTGCCACCATCGGAGACACCAAAATTCAGCTGACATGGTCACCGAATCATGAAGAAGATTTGGCAGGCTATAAGCTTTATGTTTCCGACGATGGCGCATCGACATGGCGCAACGGTGTTTCAACGGGGTATGCAACAACATATCAAGCAACGGGCTTAACCAACCGAAAACAATATACATTTGCAGTGACAGCACTCGACTATGCTGGCAACGAATCGGCCAAATCTGCATGGGTAACTGCTGCGCCGATCAGCGCCGATCAGACAGCGCCTGCTGCACCAGTTGGTCTGAACGGCAGCGCAATTGACGGCAGTTCATCCCTCATCTGGCAAGCGAACAATGAGAGCGATGTAGCCGGTTATAACATTTATTCGTCAACGGACAACGGCGCCACTTGGCACTTGAATGGAGACGCTAAGAAGTTGACTGTTTATACCGTTGCAGGATTAACAGATGGAACGACTTACAACTTCGCCGTTACCTCTTATGATAGTAATGGCAATGAATCCGCTAAATCGGCATCTATCAATCTTACGCCAGTCAAGCAAGCCATTCCGGACGATCCCGCTTCTGCAGCGCCTGAGATTCCGCTGACGAGCATACCTTCTTTCGCTGATCAAACCCAATTCCTGTATACAGGCAGCAATGCCGTGCAAGCAGGGGTTATCCCAGGAGCGATTCGTACCGATGTTTCAGCTGTGCTGCGCGGTAAAGTGCTTGATGCGGAGGGTCTGCCTCTAAGCGGAGTGAAAGTGAGTATTCTGAATCATCCCGAATATGGTCAAACGTTAAGTCGATTGGATGGGGCCTATGATTTGGTGGTCAACGGAACAGGTTTACTAACTGTCCAGTTCAGCAAGATAGGTTATCTGCTAGCCCAGCGTCCGGAGAAGATGACATGGGGCACCTATACCACATTGGAGGATGTGGTGCTGCTCGCCTACGATGCCAAAGTAACGGAGCTTAACTTTGCCAATGCAACGGACACGCAAGTAGCCCGTGGAACAACGGTCCAAGATGAAGATGGGGAACGTACATCGACGATTGTTGTACCTAAGGGCACAACAGCCACGATGACACTGCCAGATGGAACCGTTCAATCGCTTCCGCAGATCCATTTCAGAGCCACGGAATATACGGTCGGTAGTAGAGGAACTGAAGCGATGCCTGGCGTATTGCCGCAGAATGTCGGCTATACCTATGCGGTGGAGCTGTCGGCTGACGAAGCTGTGGAGGCGGGGGCGACAGAGGTTACTTTTAACCAACCCTTGTATCACTATGTTGATAATTTCCTTGAATTCCCTGTAGGTTCTTCCGTGCCTAATGCGTACTATGACCGCAAGTCAGGGATCTGGGTGCCAGCACAGAACGGGGTTATTATTCAGATTGTTGGGATTGAAGCAGGTAAGGCGTTGGTTGATACGGACGGTGATGGTGCAGCTGATAGCGGTACGAAGCTAGGATTCTACCAAATCGCAGACGAAGAACTGCAGAAACTAGCGGGGTTATACACGGTGGGTCAAAGCTTGTGGCGTGTACCAATTCCTCATTTCACACCTTGGGATCATAACTGGCCATATGGACCGCCAAGTGACGCTATTGCGCCACCGAATCCAACACCGAAAAAATCGCCTCAGCCGGATCCGAGAGAAGAACCTTGCAAACAGCCGGGCTCCATCATCGGTTGTCAGGATCAATCAATTGGCGAGACGATAGCCATTCCTGGCACACCGTATACGCTTCGTTACCAAAGTGAACGGACGGCAGGGTATGAGGAACGTTCAACGGTTCAGTTTCCAGTTACAAGTTCCTCGCCGCTGCCAGCATCCGTTCTAGGAATTTCAGTTATCATCCATGTGGCTGGCAAATCCGTTTATGAATCGCTGCCATTAACGCGTAACCAATGGTATACGTTCAAATGGGATGGCGTCGATGGCTATGGCCGCAAGCTTATTGGCGATCATCCTTATCAAGTAACGGTGAGATATCATTATAAACCGGTATATTATCCTACACCTGAAGGCTTCGCAATGAGTTGGGCAAGACTTCCTTCTGTTGGTGGGGGGATCGGTTCGCAAAGAAGCTCGGAAATGATGGTCACGAGATCGTATGAAGGAATGATTATCTCACCTGTAAATCCTTATGAAGAACAAGGTGTGGCAGGGTGGAGCTTGGATACGCATCATATTTTTGATAATACGACTAAGAAATTGCTTAATGGTGATGGGCAAACGCAGAAAAAGGACAGTGGTCAATTCAACCCGCTCAGTCCGCAAATGGGGCAACAACAATATTATGTAGATCAATCTCTGTACGCAATAGTTGGCTCTGATTTTTATTTCTTAGTTCGAAATACGAGTGTGCTCAATGAATTGTCGATCGTGCGGGTAACACCAGACAATGTTTCCCTCAAAGTGGCAACGTTCCCCTCACAAGGCTTTCCAAAAGCTTTTACAGTGAGTCCGGATGGCACCTTATATCTGTCCTATTTGTTTGATGGCATATATAAAAAAGGACCTAACGATTCTGATTGGCAGCGTGTTGTCGGCAAGGGATCTTATGGTTCAGCCGTTATTCCAGACGGAACTAAGGGAACGGAAACTGGAGGCGGCGACTTCAGCGCATTTTCGACGGATAGCGAAGGTAATTTGTATTTTGAAGGCAACCATCCTAGCAGCACTATTACTACAATCCAATACTATAAGCTTGATGCAAGTGGTTATGTCTATCATGCAGGCAGGACGGGATATGGCCCTGATAATGGATCAGCTACACCAGCTAATATCGGTTACGGCAGGATCTTCTCTAGTCCAAACGGTACGATCTATGTGCTGGATAACATGTATGACTATTGGGGTGTAAAGAGCCGTATTCGGAAGATAACCAAAAACGGATCACTGGAATTAATCGCAGGAGATGCAAGCATGGGCAAGTTTGATCCCGTCATAGCAGATGGGAGGAACGCAATCAACTCGCGATTCTTAGTACGAGAGATTTTTGTGGACGGACAAGAAAATATCTACATGCAGGTAGACGCCGTCAACACGACATTAGGACCCATTTTCAAAATAACGCCGGATGGCATTGTACATCTTGTCGATCAGACGGATGCGCTGGCCTACGTAAAGAGAAATAATTTTACCCTTAACTACGTGAGACTAATTGGTGTGGATCAGAAGGGGAATCCGATGTATATAACGTATGACCAACGTGGAATTACACCAAATTTCTTCCGTATTGGCGCTGAGGTGAGTAAGACCAGTATTCCGAACGATGACGGTATCACATTGACTCAGATCGATACGTTAAACGGACGTCATTCACAGACGGTTCATGCCCTAACGGGCAAAGTGATGCAAAGTTTCGGCTATGATGCAGAGGGGCGGTTGATTCAGCTTGAAGATGGCAGCGGTAATCGTACGACGATCGTGCGGGATGCTTCTGGCAAGCCTACAGCGATTGTTGCGCCTGGCGGTCAACGGACAGAGCTAACGGTCAATGAGCGAGGTCAACTAATAACCGTACGTGGCAAGCTCGGCTATCAGTACGACATGATGTATACCGCGAAAGGATTGCTGACATCTTTTACGGATCCGAATCGGCATAAATCGGACTATCTCTATGATGACAAAGGCTATCTTGTTCAGACGAAAACACCTGCTGGCGGGGTGAAAACGTTAACACGCAACGAACTTAGCGATGGTTTTTCCGTCACATTCACCGATGCTGCTAATCGTCAAACGGTGTATGAGACCCGCCAAGTTGGCAGCTTTACAACGCGTACTATTACGGAGCCAGGTGGCGCCAAGTCAGTTGTCGTTTATAAATCTGATGGATCCAAAGAAATGACCTATACGGATGGCACGAAGGTTACGCAAAAGCTCGAAAGTGATCCTCGTTACGGCATGGATGCACCTGTACTCAATCAGATGAAAATTACAACACCTGACGGACGCGTTGTTACGTATTCGGAGACGCGTGTCGTAGAAAGAGACAATCAAGGTCAGTTTACTTCTTTAACACAAACCTCGGTTGTCAATGGTGCTTCGTCTTCCATCAAATATGATGCAACTGCACGAACGTATGTGGAGACGTCTGCGGAAGGGCTCATTAAAGTATCCCATTTGGACAATACTGGCAGCATTGTACGTGTTGAATATCCGAATCAACCGCTTCAGCCGATCCTCTACACATATGATGAGCGTGGACGTTTTCATACGATTTCACAGGGCAGTCATTCCATCACTTATGCCTATAACCCAAGCGGAGAGCTGGTTTCGGAGACTGACGAAGCTGGCAACAGGAAGGAATATGGGTATAATGAGGCTGGATTCTTAACTATGATCAAACAACCTAGTGGTAAGACCTACTACAAAGACTATGATGAGAATGGGAATCCAGCGCAAACGACGCTGCCCGATGGAACCATTTACACGCAACAGTATAATAACTTGAATCAACTAAGCACATTTACCTCAGAAGGCGGGCAGCCTTGGCTAACACTGACACATGATACTGCTGGATTCATTGACCAGGCGATTCTTGCCAGTGGGCGCGCTCTACAGTATGGATTTGAGTCTGGTGGCAGCAAGCGAATCCAAAGCATGAATGATCCTGATCTGAATCGATTCTTTACGTACGGGGACGCAACAGACCGCGTTACACAGATGGTAACCGAGCAAGTTGGGAATCCTAATCTGCGGCAATCTGTTGGTTACACGTATGGCGGAGGTGAGGTCCTTCAGATGGTGCTGCAAGGAGCAGCGAACGCCACTTTCGATTATAGTTTTGATAGGGGTGCCAATGTGACGAACATTACGAATATCCGCACAACTGTTACGGAGGAAGTCTACGGGCAGCCGAAGACGATCGTTCATAACACTGAGATAGGCTGGGATCGCGACGAACAAATGACGGAGTTCGGACCTTTCCAAATCTCACATGAAGCTAATGGTCTTGTGAATTCGATCACAGACGGTTCGTTTCAGATTTTGAATACCTACGATGATCTAGGTAAACTCGAACAGCGAAACTACCTTTGGAGAGGCCAGCTCAAATCCAGCAGCGAGTTTACGTACGATACACGAGGACTTCTTTCTGATGAAAAGGAAACTTTCTCTGGAGGTGCAGTGAATCAAACTCATTACGAATACGACGCGGATGGTCAACTTTTAGCTGCGCTCAAAACTGGTACAGAAGGTACCTATGATGAAGTTTACACTTACGACATCAGTAAGAACCGTATGAGTAAACAGGTGAATGATTCTGCTTTAGTAATGAATAGTTACGATACACATGGCCAGCTCTTAACAGTAGGATCCGTTGGGTATGCCTTTGACGCTGATGGCTTCCTGACAAATCGAGGCGGGGAAACCTATCGTTATGGGATACGTGGCGAACTGTTGGAAGCGACTGTCACTGGCAATACTTACCGTTATGCTTATGATGCCATTGGGCGACGGACAGCTCGGGAAGGTGGCGGCTCTATGGAAAAATACTTGTATGGTCACCCAGAATTCATCCAAATGCTGACGGCTTCCATCGATAAGAACGGTGTACTAACGAATTATTTCTATAATGAAGAGGGCTTGCTTATCGGCTTGGAACGTGAAAGTCAGCGCTATTATGTGATGACGGACAATGTAGGTACACCGAAGGAAGTTCTGAATAAGGAAGGTGATTCTGTTAAAAAGCTTCGCTATAGCTCCTTCGGCGTTTTGCTAAGCGATTCCAATCCCGGATTCGAGCTGATAATTGGCTTCGCAGGAGGGCTCGAGGATCGGGCTACTGGTCTTGTGCGCTTCGGCGCAAGAGATTATGACCCTGTATCCGCTAGATGGACAGCGCGTGATCCGATTCTGCTGGACAGCGGGGAGGCGAACGTCTATGCCTATGTCGGTAACAATCCAATCGTACTGCGTGATCCCTGTGGTTTGTTCTGCATAGGAGTATCCGCATATGCCGGCGTTGGTATCGGCGGCAAAGTGTGCGCGACAGAAGATGGCGTATCCGCCTGTGCGGAAGCAGGCGTTGGCGCAGGCGGCGGCTTGGAAGTCGATCCTTTCGAGGACCTGTCCAAAGGCGGCTCTTCTTTCGAAGCTGCAGCCAAAGCCCAGTATGGTCCATTGAAGGGTGAATTAGGGGCCAAATACTTCAAGGCATGGGATCCATGCAAAGAAGGGGAAGGATCTCTCATTGCCAAGCTGGGTGCTGGACCGGTTCAGCTAGATCTCACGGATCTCTCTAAATCCGCGATTAAGGGGAAATTTGATGATTTGCGCAAAAATGTGAAAGATCTGTTCAAACCATCTGTTAAGCTTGAAGCTGCAGCGAAAGTGAAGCAATGCTTGCAATATAAATGGTGATGGAAGAAACCGTTAGGGCTGTTGGCCTTGACGGTTTTTTCTCCAGAACAAGTAATCAACCTTTGTATTGAAAAATATGGATTTGTGTGGTTCACTCGATAAGAACGTAGATTCCAACAGGGCAGGGAGTAGATCAAGTGATATCAGTCGTAATAGCCGATGATCAAACATTAATGCGGGATGGGTTGCAAACCATTCTCAGCCTGCAAGAAGATATCCATGTAGTAGGAATGGCCAAAGATGGCGCAGAAGCGATTCAGCTAGTCAAGACATTATCCCCTAACGTCGTGCTAATGGATATTCAGATGCCCGTCATGAACGGTATTGCGTGCACCCGGCACATCCGAGCCGAGCATCCAGACACCCTAGTACTGATTCTTACTACTTTTGCCGATGACGATTATATTATAGAGGCACTTGCTGGAGGAGCTACAGGATTCCTGCTCAAGGACATTCCAGGTGAGAAGCTAGCACAGTCCATACGCGATGCTGTTATGGGCCACTTTCTGCTACCTTCCGTCATTGCTAGCAAACTAGCTGCGCGATTGTCGTCTGCTTCGGCATCGATTCAGGGAATGAAGCATACCGTACGTGCGATCGCAGATGGTATCACCTTATCCGACAAGGAACTTGAAGTCGCGCGCTGGATGTTGGAGAGTAAAACGAATCGGGAAATTGCAGCAGGGATGTTCATGAGCGAAGGTACGATTAAAAACTATGTGAGCGCTATCTATGCCAAAATCGGAACGAATGACCGAACTGTGGCCATATTGACTTTACGCCAGCTGTTGGGTGGTGGGGATACTTGAACAGGCGTGCCCCAAACCGTTTCACAGGTGTAATCCTATTCTTGCTATTGATTCTTCTCTGCTCGGTTGGAGCCACCTATTTTGTGAATGACGGATTCTCCCGACTACAGGTACTTCCTCCGAAGGTATTGCCTGGCATGAGCAAATGGGAGGCACACTTAGGAAAGTTGCCGATTGTGGATAACACGCTGCAGGATACAGAATCCGACTGGAAATCCTATTTGCAGCTAGCTTCGACCCCAGAAGGACAAACCAATATGGCTGAATTTTGGGTTCGCGTTCGCCTTCCTAGTGGCGTTGCATCGCTGCGTGATGCCCAGCTGAATATTCAAGATACGAAGTCTTTTGAAGTCTTCGTGGATGATCATAGAATTGCTTCTATTAATGCGGATCTCCAGAAAACAAAGACGAAATCCATCTTCATTTGGAAGCAGGTTCCACTGCCAGATGATGCTACCGACAAATGGCTTCAAGTACGGATTATCCCCGACGGAACTTCCTATGGAACTTCGGCTATGGGTATGTATCTGCCTATGCGAATTGTAGAAGCTGAGGACAATCTGATCGAGTTGATTCGAATAGATACGATAAAATGGGCACTTATTGCGTGTTTTTTATTTCTGAGCGTGGTCTCCTTGGGTGTTTTTATTATGCATCGAGATATTCTATATGCCTATTTCTCACTGCTTAATTTCACTTGTGCATTTGCCTGCCTAGCACTTACCTACACCTTGCAGATCTACGGAGACTGGTCGCACATCACCTATTATTACAGTGTCTGTATTCCTGTCGGAATGGTTGCCGTTGTCGGTATTTTTGAAAGATTGACAGACATCAGTCTTCATAAGCGATTCCGTATAAGCCGTTATTTGTTAACGCTATTTGCTTTGGCATGTATACTAATTGCTTATGTTCATGAGCCTTGGGTTGGCCGATTCATCCATATCTACCTCGTCGTTCTGGCCATCATCATTCCATTTCTTGCCATTCCTTTAATGCGTATATACAACAAACAACGAGATGGAGAAGCCGCATGGCTTGTCATGGGGATAGGTGCAATAACACTAGGATTATGTTTGAATTACGCTACGTATTTCTTTCCGCTCTTTGGTAAATTCGCGTATGAGCATGCACCTTATTATTATATTTATTGGATTGAAAATATCGGGATTTTCGGCGTTTTCATTTTTGTCTTATCCTTAGGCATGGTTTTTATTACAAGATTACGCAGCGTTTTTGTGCAAAATCAAGTCATTTCCGAACGTCTTCAAGCCCAAAACAGCCGGCTTCAAGAGCTCGATCGGTTGAAAGACGACTTTCTGGCCAATACGTCGCATGAACTCCGAACACCTCTTCAGGGCATTATCGGGCTTACGGAATCCCTGCTAGATGGTGTTGCGGGTGAACTGCAGCCCAAAGTTCAAACAAACCTGGAGCTCGTCGTGTCCAGCGGCAAACGCTTGTCGAGACTAATCCATGATTTGCTCGATTTGTCTAAACTTAACCATCAGGATATCGCTTTAGACTTCGTTTCTCTACCATTACCGGATACGGTCTCGCTCGTGTTAGCTGCTTTCGAGCCGCAAGCTGCAACAAAAGGCATTCAGCTGGTGAAAAGTTTTCCAGCAGATCTTCCACTCGTGAGCGGGGACGCGAATCGGTTGCAGCAAATCTTGTACAATTTGATCGGAAACGCAGTGAAATTTACAGATACCGGCGAGGTGCGCGTAACCGCGCAACAAGTAGGGGAGTTTGTAGAGGTTTCCATCGTAGATACAGGCATTGGTATTCCCACAGCCAAACTGCATACCGTTCTTGCCCCATTTGAGCAGGCAGAATCTGGTGCAAGAAGAGGAGGGACGGGACTCGGATTGACCATCTCGCATAAATTGATTGCTATGCATGGCGGACAGTTTCACTTAGACGCGGCGGAGGGAATCGGAACGTCAGCTAGCTTTACAATCCCCATTTGGCAGAAAGAGGCGTATGTTTCGGTTTCGGAGAGCAGCTTCCTGCTGCCCGTACTTGATTCACAGCCCGCTTGGGAGGCTGCTGCTGCAGCGGATTGGTCTCCGAATGAGGCAGGGAGTTTCCCTGCGCAACTAATGCGAAACCCGTTGCCTTCCGCTACGGTGCTCCTTGTGGATGACGAGCCTGTTAATCTCCAAGTATTGGACAATTATTTGAGCGGATCCTCACTACGCTTGTTGAAGGCAGCGAATGGGCAAGAGGCGCTAGCGCTTATCGAGCAGCAGGTGCCTGATCTCCTGTTGCTGGATGTGCTTTTGCCTGATATGAATGGCTATGACATTTGTCGTCGTCTTCGTGAACGATATGACGAAAGTACCTTACCGATCATCCTGCTAACGGCCAAAGGACGACTGGTGGATCTACTCGAAGGCTTCGATGCCGGGGCAAATGATTATATCGTGAAACCGTTCACCCGTCATGAGCTGCTAGCCCGTGTTGGTATTCAACTGAAGCTATCGCGCTTCACGTTGGAGTTAGAACGGATGGTCCAGGAGCGTACCTCCGAACTGGAGTTTACGACGAATCGTCTTCGTGAGTCCGTCCGCGAAACGGCGGAGACGCTTAACGAATTGACGCTTATGGAAGAGCGGAATCTGCTCGCTCAGGAAATTCATGATCACGTCGGGCATACACTAACCACCTCCATCGTGCAAATGGAGGCTGCCAAAATGCTGCTGGAACGAGGCGATCCCCGCGGCAATGATAAGCTGGCTCTTTCACAGCAGCTGGTCCGCAAAGGATTGGACGATATTCGTGAATCGGTCCGTACCTTGAAACAGCAAGGAGCAGATTTCCAGCTGGACTCTGCACTCAAGCAGTTGCTGGAGCAAACGGTTGAAATAGCAGGGATGAAAGTCGAACATAGCATTTCTCCGCTTCCGCCACTAAGCTCTATGCACAAAAAAGCGATCTACCACGCGCTCAAGGAAGGACTCACCAACGGAATCCGCCACGGTCGCTGCACGAGTTTTCAGTTTATGCTGAAAACGCAGGATGACAAGCTGATCTTCTCGCTATGGAACGACGGAGAGCGCTATGAGGCGACTGCCCTAGGTTTCGGTCTGCAGTCGATGATGGAGCGAATCACACAATTGGGAGGGAGTCTTCGGATATATGGAGACGAGGAGCCCGGCACGAGCGGATGCATGTTGATCATTGAATTGCCAGTTGTGGGCTTCTAATAGATGTGAAAAGCGAAGACTGGAGATAGAGATCGACGTTGGCGGGCAGAGTTAGTCGAAATCATCGACTAACTCGGAAGAAATCGGCGCTACTCCGCGACTCAATTGCAAAAAGAGGGTCCCTCGCCACATATGTGGCTTTGGGGACCCTCTTTACGTTGAGTATAGGCGAGCGAAGGGGAAGCCGATATACGAATCGGCTTCCTGCGTAACCTCACCCTTGAGATGCCTCGCGATCAAGCTCCCTACGAACGATTGGCGCGACTTTCGTACCGAGCAGCTCAATCGTGCGTAGCAATTCATGATGCGGCAAGGTGCTGACGTCCGCGTGGAGAAGGAAACGCGTTATGCCTAGATTCTTGCGAAGCAGCACGATCTTCTCTGCGACATATTCGGGATCGCCGACATACAGTGCGCCGCGAAGACTGCGTGCGGCATCGAATGTGTCACGCGTGTAAGGCGACCAGCCGCGCTCACGACCGATGGTGTTCATCATTGCTTCCGTTGCTGGATAGAACATGTCGGCAGCTTTCTCACTAGTATCCGATATGAAGCCATGCGAATGCGTCGCGATCTGGAGCTTGTTCACATCGTGTCCAGCCTTTTCGGCTGCTTCCTTATACAGGTTGACTAGTGGTGCGAATCTCTCCGGCATGCCGCCAATAATCGCAAAGACGACAGGCAAGCCTAGCATCCCAGCGCGAACCGCAGACTCTGGATTTCCACCAGTTCCGATCCATACAGGTAAGGGCTCTTGTACAGCTCGCGGATATACGCCTAAGTTCTTGATTGCTGGGCGATGGCCGCCTTTCCAGTTTACTTTCTCCGATTCACGGATCGCGAGCAGGAGCTCCAATTTTTCCTCAAATAGGCTGTCATAGTGATTCAAGTCGTATCCAAATAGGGGGAATGATTCGATAAATGAGCCACGGCCCGCCATAATTTCTGCACGTCCGTTAGATATGCCATCCAAGGTGGAGAACGCTTGGTAAACGCGGACAGGATCATCCGAAGATAACACGGTCACAGCGCTTGAGAGGCGGATTCGCTTAGTCGTGGAAGCTGCTGCTGCCAGAATAACAGCTGGTGCTGAGCTCGCATAATCTGCTCGATGATGTTCGCCAATGGCATAGACATCCAGGCCAACTTGGTCGGCCAAATTAATCTCCTCTACTGCTTGGCGAAGCCTTTCAGCGTGCGTGATGCCATTGGCTCTTGGAGCAGCCTCGAGGAATGTGCTTATTCCTATTTCAATAGAAGAAGTTGTATGATTGGACATAGTGGATCGCTCCTTTCAAGATATGTTCATTATACTATATATTTTAATGTAACTCAACAAAAGTAAGCTAATTCCTATTGGCTGAAAATAACTGCCAATTTAGGATTGTGGTATAATAATCTACCTGATAGACTTCCCGAAAAGGGGTTGTCTCATAAGTCCTCCATTGATAAGGGAACTAGGATGCTCTAATTGCGTGAACTACCTATTTTATATTTTAACGGATTAGTAACAGATGGAAAGGTGCGAACATGAGTAAAACAAATGCTTGTAGAAAGTTAGATATGTTTAAAATTCCTTATACGTTACATGAATACGAATGGGATGAAAATGAATTAGATGCTCAAACCGTGTCTGAGAAGGTTGGGGTTCGATCTAATCAAATCTTTAAAACATTAATTGTCCAAGGCGATAAAACAGGTGTGATGGTGTCTTGTATTCCTGGTGACTGTGAGCTCAATTTAAAACGTTTAGCAACGGTCAGTGGAAATAAAAAGGTCGAGATGGTACCACTAAAGCAAATTTTAGAGCTTACAGGTTATATCAGAGGTGGGGTTTCACCACTAGGTATTAAGAAAAAATATCCAATTTACGTAGACTTATCTGCGAAATCTATGGATCTTATTAGTATAAGTGCCGGTCGGCGTGGGTTACAAATCTTCCTAAGCGGCGCGGATTTAATTACTGCAACTGAAGCATGTCTTGTGGATATAACAAATAGCTAATTTAAACCTTCCTTCTGCGTAATGCGGAAAGAAGGTTTTTTTGATCTAGCAAAAAAGCAAAAAAAGTCATATGCCAATAAATTAACACAATGATAAGCCACATATACAAACGTATATTTACGTAGAGTGTGGTGCGACCAAAACCAATCCGCCCTCTATGATGAAGGATGCATGAAAGGTTGTGGGTATAGGATGATTAAGACATCGATTGACTGGCCTTCCTTTATGGCGAGACATGATCTAACTTGGTCCGTTAAACCAAATTCGTGGAACGAAGGAGCTTTTATTGGCAACGGATTTATCGGGGCCATGATATATAGTGAGGAGCATCGGGAAAAACGTCATGTGCTGCGATTTGTGCTGGGGTGTACGGACGTAACAGCGCAAAAACCTAGAGGCGGATTTCCACCACGCGTCCCGGTTGGGGAATTGCACCTTGAACTGGCAGGATGGTATTATCAGCCGTCAAGCATTCGGATTGATTTGTGGAATGCGGAGATGCGGGCAGAGATTACAACGACAGTAGGCACAGTAAAGCTTCGCGCTTTCGTACACAGCCTGGACAAGGTGCTGGCCGTAGAACTGGAAACAAGTGAGGGAGAGAAAGACGCTCGAATGACATGGTATGCTTTCAGCGAAGTTGATCCTGTGTTGAAAAATGCTGACGGCTTCAACCTCAATCAATACCTCCCTAATGCAGAAGTAATGCGCCAATCAAATGAGGACGGGGTGACGATTGGTGTACAACGATTTGATTATGACGGAGGTTGTACGACGGCGTGGATGGAAGCGCAAGCAGAAGCAGAAGAGGGCAGAAACCTAAGGCGGCTTTGGCTTTCGATAGGAAATGGTTATGATTCGCAAGTGAAGCAAAGGATAGAATCGAATGTTCGACTAGCTTCAAGCCAGCAATGGGAGTCTTGGGTAGACGTTCACCGACATTGGTGGCATGATTACTATCGCCAAAGCTTTGTTTCCATACCAGATACAATACTAGAAAGTTTTTACTGGATACAAATGTACAAGTTGGCCTCGGCGACCCGCTCTGACGGGATGATCATGGACAACCAAGGACCGTGGCTCACGACTACGCCATGGGCAGGCGTTTGGTTCAACATGAATGTACAGATGAGTTATTCACCTGTTTATACGTCAGGCCGTTTGGAACTTGGCGAATCGCTCATTCACGCTTTTCAAGACAATATGGCGCAGTTAATTCGTAACGTTCCAGAGCAGTACCGTGAAGATTCAGCCGGCTTGGGTCGTAGTATGAGCTATGATTTAGCTGGCAGTGTAGGCACCGAGGTTGGCAATTTGACGTGGGTATGCCATAACTTATGGCGGCATTACCGTCATACGATGGACGCTTCCATGCTTGAAGAACTGCTGTTTCCATTGCTGAAACGAAGTGTACAATACTATTTACATCTGCTGGAGGAACGCGATGACGGCAAACTGCATTTGCCTCCTATGATATCGCCTGAATATGGGTCGTTCCTGCAGTTAGCCGTACCAGATACCCATTATGATCTTGCATTGCTGCAATGGGGCTGCCAAACTTTACTGCGGATATGCAGTATTCTTGATATTGAGGACGCCGGATGTGCAAGATGGGAGGAGACGTTGGCGCGATTAACGCCACTGCCTGTCGATGAAACTGGCTTCATGATTGGCGCTGGCCAACCGTTGGAATTTGGTCATCGACATTTCAGTCATTTGATGGCTGTGTTCCCACTTCATCTAATGAGCGGTGATTCACCTGAAGAACGAGAGCTTATCGTACGTTCGCTTCGCCACTGGTTTTCACGTGAAGGAGATTTGCGCGGATTCACCTTTACGGGTGCTGCTTCCATTGCTGCTGCTATGGGGGAAGGGGATGAATCGCTCAAATACTTAAAGACCCTGATCCATCTACTGAAGCCGAACACAATGTACAGGGAAGCAGGCCCGGTCATCGAATCGCCGCTTGCTGGAGCCGAAGCTATCCACGATATGCTGCTGCAAAGCTGGGGAGAAGAGATCCGAGTTTTCCCAGCCGTTCCTACCACTTGGAAGGAAGTTGTGTTTCATAATTTGCGAACCGAGGGCGCATTTGAAATCAGTGCGACTCGATCCGAAGGTGCAACTGTTTGGATCCGAGTAAAAAGCTTAGCGGGACAGCCGTGCCGCATGAAAACGGATATGCTAGGTGACATTCGTCTATCTGCAAATTCAGGGGTACAACTTCGCTCTCTTGGCGATGGGTTGTATGAGCTTGAATTGCCGCAAGGTGAGGAAGCTGTTCTCTACAACGCCAAGCATACCGTTGCTGAATCAAGTTCATGGGAAATCACACCCGTACCTGCGGCAACCCATTTATGCGGATTTTTTGGAGGAAACAAGCCTTGGCGTCTATATGGACTGCCGATTCAATAATGTATTTTGCTGACTTTTGTATTCTCGATGAATCAGACATCAATAGGCCGCTCGGTAAGTTTGCCGAGTGGTCTGTCTTTATTTTGCATACCCACTCGTATTATTAGAGGTTGGCAGTTTCGATTTTGATGACGCTGTTCAGGTTTTGAGGGGTATTCAGACGAAAGTGAACCAGAACATAATTAAGGTATAGCCCTCTTGTCGAGGCGATCGAAGGTTTTCACTTTTTGAAACACGAGAGGGGCGATTGAATGGCTAGAATCTGTATTGTAGACGATGAACCCATCATTGGAATTGGCCTCAAGACATTAATTGAGGAATATAAAAGGTTTAGTGAAATCGAGACGTTTACTGACGGTGAATCAGCATTGTCGAACATCATGGCTAACCCTCCTGACGTCGTGATGACGGATATTCGAATGCCTCGGATGGACGGTTTAGAGCTTTGCCGACATATTCAGCAACTTAAGTTATTTACCAAAGTCGTTGTGCTTTCGGGATACGGGGATTTTGCCTATGCGCAAAAATGTATGTCGTACGGTGTACAGGAATATTTATTGAAGCCAATTACAGAAATCGAGCTATTTCCAGTCTTGGATAAAATGCTTTCTATGCGGGAAGCAGCACTTATTTCTTTCTCCCATTTTGAAGCGTGGATCGATCAATTAGAGGAAGCGATTTGGATTATGGACAGTGTGCGGGTCGATGAGTTGCTTGAGGACGGCAAGCGAGAGATGTTCGATCGTGATACAGAGTTCCAACAACACTTGCGGGTATCTGACGCTATCAGGCTGCTTCACAAGAAAGTGAATGCCAGAGGGGCTTACAGGATGGAGGTAAAGCCGTTTGCAGATGAGAACATGGACATCACAATTACGTACGCAAAGTTTCAGTCCGAAATCAGAAGCTGGATTGGGCGACTGAGCGAGTATCGTAATCATGAAAGAATCGATGTTTTGGAGGCAGCGATTCAGTACATTGATGAGCATCTGTTCGAGGAAGAGCTTTCACTGGACAAGGTTGCAGGAAAACTAGGCTTAACGCCGACCTATTTCAGCCATTATTTTAAAAAACATACGAATGAAACCTTTGTGCAACACCGAATGCGGAAAAGAATCGAACGTGCCAAACAACTGCTTGCTGTACCGCATTACAAAATTATCGATATTGTAGCCGAGGTTGGTTACGAGAGCTACCCGCACTTTACGCGCGTATTCAAAAAGGCAACTGGATATTCCCCCACCGAATATCGCGGACTGCTCGGGATCAAGTAATGAATAGCAGACTCGTTCGGAAGGTGTACATTTACTTCGTTGTTATTATCACGATGGCGTTGGTGACGTTGGGGGTCACCGGCTATTGGCGGTCGTCCAATGAACTGGAGAATCAGTATGAAGGACTTTTAACACAGATCGTTGATAATGTCCTTCATGAAACCGATTTATTTCTGAAAAGTTACGAAAGAGCAACGCTGTCTATTCTAATTTCTCCTGTCGTGAAGGAAGCACTAGATCTTCCTGCTCGTTCAACGTCTGGATTTTATTCGGCAGAAATGGCTATGAAAGGGGTATTTCAACCGGTTCTCATTAACAATCCAGAAATTTCCATGACGTACATCGTCGGTTATAACGGGTTCAAAGCAACCGATTTTAATGTCCACATTGTCCCTTTTAACTACAAAGGGTTTGAAGAATACGTGGAACAGATGAAGGAAGACGACACGATAAATGCGAAGCTGACGATCCGAGATTCCGGATTTCTGGATGGTCATCTCACACTCATTCGCAAATTGGCGGATCGAACTTCATCTACCGTATTCAAAGGCATAATGGGGTTTGAGCTAAAAATAGGGGAGTTAAACACGCTTTGGAAGGGCATTAAACTCGGGAACTCGGGGTATTTTTTTATTGTTAACGATCGCGGGAAAATACTCTATCATCCAGATCCGAGCCGAATTGGGAAACAGTTGAATGGCAGGCATTTTAATACAGTTGAGGCCAAAACAGACCAAGTATTTGAATTGCCAGGAGAACCGGGAAGAGTATTCTTTAGTCGAAAGTCGGACTACTCCGGTTGGACGTTAGTGGCAAGCATGTCCATTTCTGAACTGCGGCAGCCCATATCAGACTTGCGGCAAACCACGCTAATTGTAGGCATCGTCACTCTAATTCTGGCCACATTCCTCGCTTATCGATTTGGTCAATCCATTGTTCGCCCAGTTCGACTACTGGAGAACGGCATGCGTCAGACGGCCAAAGGTCAATGGACCCGAGTTCCTCTAACGGGAAGCCTGGATGAAATGGATCAGCTTATTATCAGCTACAATACGATGGTCTCTCGGTTGGAAGAGCTTGTTGAGCGGGTTTACGAGACCGAACTACGCAATCAGGACAATTTAATGAAACGGCAGCAGGCCGAATTTCAATCCCTGCAATTACAGATTAATCCGCACTTCTTGTACAATACTTTGGAAATTATTATTTGTTATGCCGTTATTCAGAAATCAAGTGAGATTAAAGACATCGTACGTTCACTATCCTATATGCTGCGCTACTCGATACGCACGGATTTGGAGGAAATTACGGTAGCGAATGAGCTTAAACACATTCTGTATTTCATGTCCATTATGAAATATCGCAACCAGCGTGAATTCGAGATTGATGTTCGAATCTCTACGGATTATTTGCTGGACAGCATGGTTCGCTTGACGCTGCAGCCCTTGGTCGAGAATGTATTTAAGCATGCGTTTCCCTATGGGATCGAAGAAAAGCACACAATCATTATTGACGCTTGGAAGAATGATGCGGATTTTTATGTCATCGTGCAAGATAATGGCTGCGGCATCGACACGGAATCCCTGCTGCAATTAAACACACGACTTGGGAACAGCCGCCAAGAGAAGCTGGTGGATACGCAACCCACATTCGAAGGCAGTATCGGGCTGCTTAATGTGCATAATCGCATTCAGATGGTGTTCGGACAGCAATATGGGCTTTCTATACAAAGCAAGCAGGGGATCGGCACGAAAGTGACGATTCACATGCCATCTTCCAGTGCAAAAAAAGTCATAGCGGTATAAATGAACACAATGCTCGCAATACCCTACTTTTTGTATGCTATAGACAGAAGTACATGACACATACCGAGTCATTGTCATCGAAATAGGGAGGGATTTATGGACATATCGGCTAGCAAGACAAACACAATGTCTACAGTTGTTATTAAAAAAGAAAATTACTTATTTAGACTTAAGAAAAACGCATCTAACCATTGGCAGCTTTACCTGCTTATGCTCCTGCCGATTATTTATTTGATCATTTTCAAGTACGTGCCGATGTATGGCGCTTTGATTGCGTTCAAAAATTATCTTCCAACAAAAGGCGTATGGGGCAGCGAATGGGTGGGGTTGAAGCATTTCGACCGCTTCTTCCATTCCTATGAATTTGTTCGGATTATGAAAAATACAGTCTTACTCAGCATTTATAGTTTATTTGCCGGGTTTCCTTTCCCGATCATCCTGGCGCTTTCTCTAAATTACGTCAATTCACGGTTCTTTAAGAAATCCGTGCAGATGATCACCTATGCACCCCATTTTATTTCCGTTGTTGTTATGGTAGGTATTATTTTGCAAATGATGGACCCTCGGGTTGGTCTCATTCAGAAAATTATGAAATTCTTCGGATTACCCACTATTAATTTCATGGGCATACCCGAATGGTTCTCACATGTTTTTGTCTGGTCCGGTATTTGGCAAAATGTTGGATTTTCCTGCATCATTTACTTGGCAGCGCTTGCAGCCGTCGATCCTTCTCTCCATGAAGCTGCCGTTGTCGATGGTGCCAATAAAGTACGGCGAATGTGGCATGTCGATTTGCCGGGTATCATGCCGGTTGCGGTCATTCTGCTCATCATGAACACGGGTCACGTGCTGGACATCGGCTTCGAAAAGGTGTTGCTGTTGCAGAATCCGCTGAATATGAGCTCATCTGAGGTCATTGATACGTTTGTCTACAAAGTTGGATTGGCATCAACCGCAATCAATTATTCCTATTCGTCTGCTATTGGATTGTTTAAATCAGTCATTAATTTAATTCTGCTGGTTCTCGTTAATCGGATAGCTAGACAGTTAGGACAAACCAGTCTGTGGTAAAGGAGGCGCGTCAATGACGGGAAGCATTAAAGAAAGTGCAGATGACAGGCTTTTTACAATTCTGAATTATATAATCCTATTTATTTTTACAATTACGATTCTATATCCGCTGATTTACATTGTCAGTGCTTCCTTCAGCTCGTCCACCGCGGTTATTTCTGGAAAAGTTTGGTTATATCCGGTTGAGCCGACGCTTGCGGGATATGAAGCCGTATTTAAGCATCGATTGATTATGTCGAGTTTCTTGAATTCCGTATTTTACACTGTGGTAGGAACGACGATCAATGTGCTATTTACACTTATTGCCGCTTATCCGCTTTCTAGGAAAGACTTTATGCCACGGAATGCCGTTATGGCGTTGTTCGTATTCACCATGATGTTTTCGGGAGGATTGATCCCGTCCTATCTCGTTGTGAAAGAGCTCGGCATGATTGACACACGATGGTCTTTAATTATTCCGGGAGCACTTGGTGTGATGAATATGATCATTGCCCGCACATATTTTCAAACGACCATCCCAGAAGAATTGCTTGAAGCCTCTCAGATGGATGGATGCAGTGATTTTACCTTTGTCCGAAAGATCGTACTTCCGTTGTCAGGACCTATCATTGCTGTCATTTCCTTGTTCTACGCAGTCGGACATTGGAATCAATATTTCAGTGCATTACTCTATTTGAAACATCAGGAGTTATACCCGATTCAATTGGTGTTAAGGGATATTTTGGTGCAAAACGAAGTCGACGCGTCGATGATAACCGACATTGCTGATCAAGCGGCAAGAGATGGTCTGCGGGAGCTGTTGAAGTTTTCCCTTATCGTCGTGTCTACGCTGCCCGTGCTCATCATCTATCCATTCATACAAAGGCATTTTGTCAAAGGCATGATGATTGGCTCATTAAAAGGCTAAAGGGAGGTTTTTACATGAAAAGAGGGTTAAAAGCTTTAGCAGCTATCACAGCATCGTCAGTATTACTCCTAAGTGCATGTTCAGACAGCGGATCGAAGGAGGCTGCTCAGAAGACAGAAGCTATCATCGATGACCAAGTAACACCAGCAGGACAATTCCCAATTACGAAAGAAAAGACGACACTCAAGGTTATGGTCAAAGGCTCCAGTATTGTCGAAAACTTTGCAACGAACGAATTCACCAAGTGGCTGGAAGAGAAAACGAACATTCATATTGACTGGGAAGTCGCTCCGGAAAAAACATTCGCAGAGAAGCTCAACGTTTCACTTGCAAGTGGTGATTATCCAGACGTACTGTTAAACATGAATGTATCGCCGGTTCAACAATCGATTTATGGGAAAGATGGCGTATTTATTCCGCTGAATCCTTATATCGATAAATATGGTGTCGAAATGAAAAAGATGTTTGAACAGGTTACCTATGTAAAAGATCTGATTACGATGCCTGACGGTAAAATTTATTCCGTTCCACAGGTGAATGATTGTTACCATTGCTCGCTTGGGCAGAAAATGTGGATTTATAAACCTTGGCTTGATAAGCTTGGATTAAAAATGCCTGAAACGACAGAAGAGTTTTATCAAGTACTCAAAGCTTTCAAAGAAAAAGATCCAAACGGCAACGGCAAAGCAGATGAGATTCCGCTTGTTGGTGCAACGAATGGACCATCTTCGACATTAGATCTATTCTTGCCCAGCGCTTTTATCGAAAAGGATTTCAACCTGCGCTACGTGAAAGATGGGAAGGTTCAACTTGCTTTTAATCAACCGGAGTGGAAAGAGGCTTTGAAGTATATGAATAAAATGTTTGCTGAGGGCCTAATCTCTCCGCAAACGTTTACACAAGATAGAAACCAGCTCAAACAGATGGGGATGAACCCTGAAATTCCAATCTTAGGCGCGATTGCTTCACAAAATCAAACGGTGTTTGTTGAAGTCGACAACGCGAGATTCAAAGATTACGTCTCTGTACCTCCGCTCAAAGGGCCGACGGGTATACGTTCTACAGCCTACAATCCATATGCAGTTTCTGCAGGTCAATATGTCGTTACAAACAAAGCGAAAAATCCTGCTGCCGCATTCCGTATGGCTGACTTGCTGCTTTCAGAGGAAGCGACACTTCGCAGTACACAGGGCCGACCAGATCAGGAGTGGGTACGTCCAGCACAAGGCGAGCTTGGTGTAAATGGGAAGCAAGCGGTATGGAAGCCGATTGCCACATTCGGCAAGCTGCAAAATATCCACTGGGCACAGGCAGGACCATCACTGAGAACGAACGAATTGCGATTAAGCGTGGCGGCGGATCCGAAAAATTCACTTGAACTTGTTTTGTATAATGAAACTAAGAAATACGAGCCTTTTGGAACCAATCCGAGCAAAATTGTACCGCCATTATTCTTCACCAACGAACAGGCAGAGGAACTTTCTACGCTTGAGAAGACGTTGACCGATTATCGAACTGAATTTTTCGCCAAAACAGTCACCGGCTCACTGGATGTTGAGAAAGAATGGAACAACTACTTGAGCACGCTGGACAAAATGAACATTAAACGCTATTTGGAAATTTATCAACAAGCTTATGATCAATTTAAAGCCAAGAAATAGAACACATTCAGATTCATACTGAATGATATCGCATGGGAGTGAGTATGTACTATGAAAGAGAAAAACATCAAGAATCATGTAGCTGAGCGACCTCATGTCGTTTTTCTTATAGCAGACGATCATCGTGGTGAAGCTATCGGAGCTTTCGGCAATGAAGCCGTGCAGACGCCGGTGCTGGATTCGCTGGTCACTAGCGGGACAGCATGTCGGAATACGCATATCTTCGGTGCTCTAACCGGTGCGGTTTGCGCGCCGAGCCGAGCATGCGTCCATACCGGTATTCCACTATTTCGGGCAACGATCGGCAAGGATATGACGAACCGAGAACATTCGAGCGTAATTCGCTCGGATGTTCGTCTTATGGCGCAGACGATGCGAGATGCCGGATATTACACGCATGCCGTTGGCAAATGGCATAACGACAAGGCAAGCCTCACCCGGAGTTTCGAAGGGGGAGATAAGCTGCATTTTCACGGGATGAGTGATCATTCCAAGGTTCCTGTGTTTGATTATGATGCGACTGGGCTGTATCCGAAAGAAAATGAATACACGGAACATACGTTCTCTACTGAGTTATTTACCAATGCAGCCGTCAACTTTATCGAGGATTATGGGGATGCAAAGCCGTTTTTCCTGTATATCGCTTATACAGCGCCTCATGATCCGCGAACTGCGCCTGAGCCGTATGCAAGTATGTATAGCAAGTCTGATATAACGCTGCCTCCGAACTTTATGGGAGAACATCCTTTTGATACTGGGGATATGGTTGTGCGCGACGAGAAGCTTGCGGGTTGGCCGAGGGATGAGGACGAAATTCGACAGCATATGGCCGATTATTACGGAATGATAAGCCATTTGGACGCACAAATGGGTAGGGTCATCGAAACGCTGAAGTCGAAGGGCATCTATGACAATACGCTCATCGTGTATACAGCGGACCACGGTTTGGCGGTTGGACAACACGGATTGATGGGTAAACAAAACCTTTACGAGCATAGCGTGCGAATTCCGCTTATTTTCCGTGGGCCTGGTGTGCCAGAAGGCAAGCAGCTGCGAGCACTTGCCAGTAATATTGATATTTTCCCGACAGTTGCCGGGTTATGCAAAGTCAACCTCCCAGAGGAAACAGAAGGGATCTCGTTGCATACCATCTTATCAGAAGAGAGTGATGGCGTTCGTGGGATCGTGGGATCCGTTTATCGAGATCTCCAGCGGATGGTGACGGATGGTCGATGGAAGCTGATTCGATATTATCGTTCGCCAATTACGAACAGTGGGACGGAACGTATCCAGTTATTTGATCTGCTCAATGATCCTTGGGAAACCAATGATTTGTCAGAGGAACCTTCACAGGTTGAGAACATTGAACGACTTGCTTCTGAATTAGCCACATGGATGAAAGCAAGCGGTGATATTTTGCAAGATAAATCTGTAATTCCAGTTCTAGTGTAGATTGAAAGGTGAAATACAACATGCAAACAATTGAAATGAATGAAGCATGGTTTCGTGGGGCCGTTTCAATAGAAACGAATGAAGCGAACTTCCGGCCATGGCGTTTACCTCATGGTCAGCTTAACTTATTTGCATCGAAAGTAGTGGAGAGAGCAGGAGAAACAGCAGGGATAAGACTAGCTTGTCTAACCGACTCTACGTCCATAGAGCTGCATGTCACAAGATCGGATCAAGATAGGCAATTTGATATCGTTATTGAAGAAGAATTCATTGGCACGAAGACACTCCTTGCAGGAGATGACATTTGTTTATTTACTAATTTACCAGACCGCAAGAAACGAGTTGACATTTATTTTACGCAAAATGCTGCCGTCATCGTGGAAGCACTCAAAGTCGATGTCGGGACATCGGCTATTCCCGTGCCAAACGATCAACCCCGGTGGATTACATACGGCAGCTCCATAACGCAATGCAACACAGCTGAAAGTCCAGCGCATACGTGGCCGGCAATCGTCGCACGCCACAACGGTTGGGACCTCACCTGTATGGGGTTTGCTGGACAATGTCATTTGGAACCGATGGTTGCCCGCGTCATTCGTGACCTTCCAGCAGATGTCATTTCCCTGTGTCTCGGCATTAATGTGATGGGGGGCCAAACTTTAAATATCCGTACGTTCCGTTCTGCTGTCATTGGCATGGTATCGATCATTCGGGAAAAGCATCGCCATACGCCAATCTTTTTATTTTCTCCTATTTATTGTCCTCACAGGGAGACGGATGAAAACGTAGCAGGGATGAATTTGGTTATCATGAGGAAAGAGATCCAAGAAGCAGTGAATATCCTTACTGCTTACGGGGATTCGAACCTTACGTATGTAGACGGCTTGGATATCATGGGAGAAGGTTATGTAGACTACCTTCCAGACCATCTGCATCCCAACGCTGAAGGCTACAAAATAATGGCACATCATGTACTCGGAAAGTTAAACGATAGGAGTCCTAAGAATGGTTAGAAAAATGTCAGTTCCTCCCATGCAGCTGGTCGATTATGATGGTGAGGGTACGCAGCTTTGTGCAGTTGTAGAAGATATTGGGAATATTACGTTAAAAAGAGCACTAATTCCCGAGCCCGTTGAAGGGGAAGTACGGGTAAAGGTGAAGTGGGTTGGCATTTGCGGCAGCGATGTAGAAGTTTTTCGCGGTGCTCGTGAGCCAGAGTTTGTCTCCTATCCAACACGGCTAGGCCACGAAGTAGCTGGCGTTATTGATAAAGTAGGACCCAATGTGATTGGCCTTAAGGTGGGGGATCCTGTTGCATTACGTTATATTTGGGGGGCCTTTGCTGAATATGTTTGCTGTACGCCTTTTTCTGTAAAAGTTCTTCCGCAGACGCTGCCTCTCATTGAAGGTTCGCTCATTGAAGTGCTGCCCGGCATTATTCATGCGGCAGAACTTGGCGATATCTCTCCTCACAAAAATGTGCTAATTACCGGACAAGGTGTCAGCGGCTTGGTGATGACGCAGGTAGTTAGCTTGTACAGTCCTCGTAACCTTATCGTAACGGATTTATTCGACGAGAAGCTGGAACTGGCTCGCAAGTATGGAGCAACTCATACCTATAAGCTCCCCTCTTCAGATGCGAATACGATGGATATTGTGGGTAAAGACTTCCCGGATGGTTTCGATGTCGTCATTCCTTGCTTGCTGGAGGGGGACGGAATGGTTGATGCCATTGATGCGGCTTCCCAGAATGGGCGTATTATCATGTACGGGTGTATTGGTACTTGCCATAAGCCGGTCGATTTCTTTAAAGTTCATAAGAAGAGACTGGACATTTTCTCAACCGAACCGAAGCGAGATATCGATAATCGTCATTATTTTGATAGAGGCTTGCAGCTTGTGCTGGATGGATTGGTTAATACGGAGGAAATGATTACGCATGTGGTTCACTTAAGTAACATTGCCGAAGCGTTTAAGCTGCGCAATGAGCATAAAGGGGACACGATCCACGTCATGATTGATTGTGAAACGAACGTTTAGGTGTGAGTGATTTAGTAAGCCCATAGTGCCCCGGTTACTCATTGCCGTGCATTAGGGCTTTTTTTGCTATGTAAGTGGACGGATCTGTGACATTCGCCTATATCCTGAATAGCTTAATGTAAGACACGCAGAAATCTTCTAGGAGTGAAACTATGACTAAGGTCAGAAATCTTTGGAAACCTGTATTCATGAATAAGATTAGAATTAAGAAATCTAGTGGCGATTTGCCTCGCGGGCCCTTTAACTTGTTTGCTCGCTACATCAGTCCGAATCCAATTACATCATTCACACCCGAACAACGTTTCCCAAACATTCATAACACGGCTTTTATCAGCCAGTATGCCAGTGTTGTTGGTGATGTAACCCTTAGTAAAAAAATATATATAGCACCAAATGCTACTTTACGTGCAGATGAAGGAACGCCTTTTTATATCGGTGAGAATACGAATATTCAAGATGGGGTCGTCTTACATGGTCTCGCTCACGAATATATCTTGGTCGATAACAAAAAGTACTCGATCTACCTCGCTAACAGTGTCTCCATTGCTCATGGGGCACTCATTCATGGTCCTTGTTTTATTGGGGAAAAAGTATTCGTAGGATTCAAATCTATCATATTTAATGCCTTTATTGGTCATGGGTCAGTTATATCGATGGATGCCGTAGTTACCGGCGGAGTAAAAATAGCGCCTAATCGATTCGTTCCGCCTGGCGCGCATGTGGATACGCAAGCGAAAGCAGACTCCCTTCGCAGAGTGCCCAAGGATCAAGTTGAATTTGCACGTGAAGTCCAACGGGTAAACCGGGAGTTTCCTCATTCTTATCATCTGTTATTCGGTAGAGCTCGCTGCTCCTGCGGGGTTGCCTATGAGAAAAATTTGTTATTGAAATAATGTTACTAAACGCACCTTATACAACAGGCTGTCGTGTAAAAAAATCGGCGGCCTTCCAGTATCGGAAACTTATGATTTCAAATGTGGTGAAATACGTAAAAAGTGGTTAACCTAGTAATAAATGCAGAGTTTCTGCATCTTTAAATGTTCGTTATGTTTCCTTAGTCATAGTGTGTTAAAATATGGATAGGGCAACCTCATGCTCTGCGTATCCATGCACACAGAGATATCCAAAATATTAATTCGGGAGGCTATAATATGGATGATTATTTTTTGGTTAAGGACGGTCGAATTGTACGCTGGGACGGGCTTACACTAGGGGGAACCAAAATCCGATCCGATGAGCTTGTAGAGTCATTTGGAAGTAAAGCTCTTGAAGAAATCGAACGCTTTGGTTTTTACACAATTAAGAAAGCTTAACAAATCTCCGAAATAACTATATTTCAAAACCCAGCCGCGTTTAACGCGGCTTTTTATTATGACATAAGGTGACATATTCGATGTCTATACTAAGTGGTAGTGGTAGATCAACGAAAGGAGTAACAACACGTGGAACGGAAAATAATTGTAGACTTAGCAGTTACGTTAGATGGATATATTGAGGGGAAAAATGGGGAAGTTGATTGGTGTGTCATGGATCCTGAAATGGGATTTATTGAGTTCTTAAACCAAATTGATACCATCTTGTATGGCAGAAAAAGCTATGATTTATGGGGAGAATTCACGCCAGAGATTGAACAGGCTGATTCTGATCAAGAAATGTGGAGCTTAGTTCATAGTAAAGAAAAATATGTATTTTCCAAGACACAAAAAAGTACGGATAGTAAAGCACTCTATATCAATGAAGACATTTTTGAAGAAGTAATGAAATTAAAGAAAAAGCCAGGAAAAGATATATGGCTGTATGGTGGAGCAAGCCTTATTACAACTTTTATCAATTTAGGACTTGTTGATGAATTTAGATTATCTGTTCACCCCGTTATTCTAGGAGAAGGAAAACCGTTGTTTAGTGATATCGAACAGAGATTAAATTTGAAGATAGTAAAAACACGAACATACTCCTCCGGTGTTGTGCAACTCATTTATCAATTGAGCGGGAAATAATGGGTAAAGTAGACTCTCAGCCAATTGCTGGGGGTCTTTTTTAAGTTCCTAGAAATTTCTTGCTACTTTATAAACATAAATGTATAGTAAGTTTATTAATTGTGCGCATAACTATTATAAAGGAGGTATAACCCATGAAAATTAAAGAATCGGGAATTATTTTATTTGCAGAGAACTATGAGAAGGCAGTGGACTATTACATAAACCAAATTGGATTACCATTACGATTACAGAAGGAAGATTTGTCATTTTTAGATTTTGGGGATAGTTACTTATTAATCGAAGGAAAGGGAGTAGCATCGCAGCGTGAGAAAACAAGAGCGCAGAGTTCCGTATGTTTAAGAATGGATGTGGATGATTTTGACCAAACCGTGCTCGAGCTTCAGCTTAGAGGTGTAGAGGTGGATGTAAGAAGAGCCGATTGGGGAACCATTGGCATCATTATTGATCCAGAAGGTAATCGAATTGAGATAAAGGATGGGAACTTTTAAGTGCGAAATTTCATTCGATGGGAGCTGCCGTGAGGCAGTCTTTTTTATTTCCCAAAAAGGAGTCTAACTTAAAAAATTAAAATAACAGTAAAATATTAACTAAAACCAAAATAAAATGATAGAATCCTAATATGGAATATTTTTGAAAAGCTGAAAAAACCAATATCTAGTACATCACAATTCTGGAGGCGAATCTTGGAAAAACTTAAATCTCTACATTACCCAGGAAAGATTTATCTTATTATTGTTCTATGTGTTGCTACTTTAATTAGTTTACTAAGTGTCTATACAATCCAATCTGCGTCAGGAAATAGACCGTATTTATTTATCTTTTGGGATACTTTTCTTGCATGGGTACCGGTAGGAATTGCCGTAATGCTAGATCTCATATTTAGTTATACCCGTAAGAAAACACGTGCATTAATCAGCATAGTCGTCGGGGCTTCATGGTTATTCTTCTATCCCAATGCACCTTACCTCGTGACTGATTTACTTCATGTTTTCGCTCGGTACAGTTTTGACCCAACAAAGCGTTTTTGGGCAGATGTCGATTTTTGGCAGCATTTATTTACGATATTTACGATTGCTATGATAGGCCTTCTACTGGGAGCGTATTCGCTTTTCTCGGTACAGCATTTGGTGAGAGTATCTTATGGAGCCGTGGCTAGCTGGTCTTTTGCTATTTTCGTTCTTCTGCTAAGTAGTTTCGGAATCTACATTGGCAGATTCATTCGATGGAATAGTTGGGACGTGATTATGCGTCCAGGTTATATATTAAAAGAATTAGTTATCATGTTAACAGATAGGAGTAAACTCTATCATATTTTCACTTTTTGCAAGTTTATGTTTATGGTTTTAATTATTAGTTACGTACTGATCTACGTCATTACTCGGGTAAGGAAATTATAGATATACGGCATATGGAGTGGAATATTGAAATGACAATAATCAGATTAGTACGATATAATATAACCCAGATACATACCAATAAAGAAAGACCCGGAGGTTCGAAGTTTCATGATAGGTAAACCTAGTCGATCTACTTTTCGAACACGTTTGGAGGAGATGATTGCCTCTCTGCGCCATAATATCGTAACCGGAAAACTTCAGCCCGGTGACTACTTGCCATCCGAATTAATGCTTGCGGAGCAGTATAACTTGAGTAAAAACTCGATACGTAAAGGGTTGAATCAATTACTCGCCCAACAAATGATTGAAAAAGTGCCACGAATCGGCACACGCGTCATTGGAACAGGTTTATTCGAGAAGCTGACGTTGAAGTTCGGGTATTACCCGACACTAACCTCGGAGGTTAATCTTTTACAACTAGTCGATACATTTAAAAAACAGAATCCACATATCGAACTTCACATGATTCCACTGTCGAGTTCGTATTTTACACTGAATATGCAAGAAGTGATGGAGAGAGATGGACTGGATGTGCTCACGCTAAACTTGCAGAACTACGAGGCTTTTACGGATACGGGAGTCGTAGAGGAAATATTGGAACCGCTTCAACCAAGAGAAGGTGTTTATCCTTTTCTACTGAGGCCGTTTACACGTGCTGGTAATCTGTATGTGCAGCCATTCACTTTTTCGCCAATTATCTTGGGTTACAACAAAGACCATTTCAGGGAAGCCAATCTACAAGAGCCAGACAGCAGTTGGAGTTGGGAAGATGTACAGCGCACTGCGCGTGTGTTGACCCATAAAAATGAAAGGTTCGGACTTTTTTTTCATTTACAATCGATTAATCGTTGGCCGCTCTTTCTGCTGCAAAATAAGGTCGTTTTTGATCGCGATGAATGTGGCAAGCTGAGAGTAGACAATGAACCCTTTCGGGAATCGATGCGCTTAAGCCTGCAATTGTTTGAGGGTTTGAATCCGGAAAGCTCCTATTTGTCTGAACAGGATTCCGATTGCGAAATGTACTTTGTACAGCAAAAAGCTTCCATGATTGTTACGAGCTATTATAGCCTTAATCATTTGCGTAAAGCGGGGTTTGATTATGATATCGCGCCGCTTCCTTATTCGGAAGAAGCAAGAACGCAATTGGTGATGATCGGACTTGCTCTTAATAGGCATAGCAACCATAAACAAGCTGCTCAGGTACTCATTGATTTTCTATTATCAGACGAAACGCAGCTTCAAATACGCAGTCATACACTTAGTCTTCCGAGTGTTAAAGCGTTCGCGGAATGGCGTGGGCAGGAGGAGATGTCCCGCCCTAGCAGATTTATGATGTATCGGGACATCATACCGACATTCCGTCTTTATTCTGACATGAATGTCACCTTTCGTGAGTTGGAAACGATGAGGCGGATATTCAAGCTATATTGGGCGAGACTTGATGATTTTGAAACCGTTTTCCGGAGGCTGAAAGAAGCACTGCAGCAAGACGAGTTAGGGTAAAAAAAATAGAAAAAGGGGTAGTGGATCCGGGGATCCACTACCCCTTTACTCATTAATATTGAAAAACTACAGTTGGATCTGTGACCGTGTTAGCGATAATTTCCTTTCTAATTCCTCCGGTAATGGCACTTAAGGCGTACGTACCAGCTAATAATTCCTTATTTGCTTCACCGCTGGTTGTCGCTCCGAAAGCACGCCAGCTTCCCCCGTAATACGAGATAGCGCCGTCGAGCGGATTACCTTGTGCATCCTTTAATTGTGCGTTAACACGAATGGTTTGGAAGGCAACAGTGGGATCTGTCCCCACTTGCTGTACTCTCTGGTTCAAGGTTCCTTCATAATTCATTGCAAAGGTATACGAATTCGCGAGCATTTCTTTGCCGGCTTCCCCAGCGATATCCGTCATGCCTAAGGACTTCCAGCTTCCCGCGTAATAACTAATACTCCCGCCGCTTAGCGGGGTGCCAAGGCTATTCTTAAGGTTGACCTTAACCTGAACAGTTTGGAATACTAGCAGGGGATCTGTTCCAATGTGCTGAACTTTTTGATTGACAGCTCCATCATAATTGATGGCAAATGTGTAGGAGCCAGCCAACAATTCTTTGTTGGCTGCGCCAGCACTTATTGAACCGAACGTTCGCCATCCTCCGCCATAATAGGAAACGGTTCCCTCTGCTTGTGGAAGGCCTTGGCTGTTCGTAAACTGAACTTGGGTGTTCACAGTTTGAAACGTAATAGTAGAGCTTGTGCCCGTATTTTGTGTCAACTCATTGCGCGTACCCTCGTAAATGATAGCGAAGGTATAGCTTTTGTTTGATAAGGGTTTACTGACCGCACCAGATGTGTCGGTGACGCCAAACTCTTTCCAGCCACCGTCATAATAACTAACGACGCCACCGCTAAGCGGTTGGCCCGTGCTGTCCTTCAACTCAACCTTAACGGAGGTTGCCGGAGGGGTCTCATTCCCCGACAATGCGCGCTTTACTAGGACAGTATATGCTTTCGTCGATCCGTCTCTTGCTGTGACGATGAGTTTAATCGTATTGTCCCCAGTGTTCAAAGGGAGAGAAGAACTTGCCAACCCGCTCGTTAAGCTGAGCGGACCCAGCACTAGCGAGTTGCTGCTGTTGTACACGCTCGCAGTTACCGTAGCGTAAGCTGTATCATAAACGGATGCCGTCACCGATATTGCCGATACGCCTGCCGCCACGCTTTGTGTATAGCTAGTCGCTTCACGAGAAAAAGATTCATTCAGCGGGCCGCTACTTAAGCTAATGGAACTCAAATCTGCCGAAGGAGGGATAGCTTGGACTGTAAGGCTGATCGTATTCGATCGTTTGGTTTTCCCGTTTAATGTAATGTCCGCATATACACTTGCCGTTCCTTCTTTAATCGCTTTTACCTGACCATTTACGATGGTTAGCACGGTTGGGTCACTGCTGGTATATGTGAGGGTGCTTCCCGCCAAAATCGCTGGCAATCCGTTCTCTAGAAGACCAGAAGCAAGGATAGGTTCACTTGTTCCTTCAGTGAGAGTAATATGGTCCATCGTAATAGACGCTTGTGCGATCCGAACGGGCAGCTTGTATAAATTTGGCCCCGATGTATAGTAGATGCTGCCATCTATGCCGATGTCCATTAAATTCGTTTGAGTATCGGAAAGGGTACGATAGTTCAATGTGTTAGGATCGAAGACTGTTATATTCCTTGCGATAGTTGTATAGAGTAAGCCGTCTTGCCCCCAGCGTAAATAGAAGCCTCTCCATGTGCTACCACCGTTAGCGTTTGAGAACATCAGTTGGCTTTTTACAACCTCAAGGGTGCTCGGGTTCAATGCATATATCGCATAAATGTTGGTGCCGTCCACACCAGTTCCCCAAGCAATTCCCCATAACAGCCCGTCAGGTCCAAAAGATAAGCCACCAAACAAGCGAGGAGAAGACAAACCTGGTATTGTGGGTTCAAATTCGTTCAATTTGGTGTTCGTATTGACATCCCATTTAAATAATTTAGCATGTGAGGTGGTTGGTATGGAACCGAGACCGCCTTCTATGGATGTTCCGCCAAAGAGAATGCCATTCTTATAAGCAAGCGAGATGATGGATTGATCGGTTACCACATTACGAGTGGATTGCCACGATCCTGTTGTCTCGTTGTAGATCGTTAGACTGCCGCCTAAATTGCCATAACCAGGTACGGTTCCGATAAATAGCCGGTTGTCGCCAGAGGTGAAGGCATAAGGCCGATCTTGAATATTCGGAATCGTGTAAACAAGTTTAGGATTAGATGTGGGTGTGCTTCCGTATTGATAGGGTTGGGTGGCATCATAGGCATAAATTCTTGCACCACCGTAAGCACCGAAATAAGTTTTGCCATTCAGAAAGCCGATTTCTTCCACTTGATGTGGTGAATATGGGGAAGAGACCTGCAAGTCATAGGATTGTGTTTCTTGATTAAACACGCTCAAACCATCAATAAAGCCTCCAAGATAAAGCTTCTTGTCAGGACCTGCTGCCATACTTTGAATATTGACGCCTTCCCTGGCTAAGGGAACTTGGATCAATTGAATCGAGTTGTCGTTAGGGTTATAAAGGGTATATTTGCCGTCCTCGTAAAGGGTGGCTAATGCCTGCTCACCACTTGAAAGTGTCACCCAGCCGAAAGCCTTTGTTCCTTTCTCAGGCAATGTATTAGGCAGTGTTACTTGTTGAACGGTATTCGTCGATACTTGATAGGACCATAGGTTGTTTGAAACTTTGTTGCGGTAATAAAGCAGATTCGCATTATAAGGGGACGGAGGTGAAATTTTGCCGTCATATGCTTCAGGCGAGTCGAAAGGTACGCTTTTTAAGACGCTTTGCGTTTGCTCGTTAACAACAACTAATGAAGTACCGTGTGTGACATAAAGCAGTCCGTTATAAGGGGTTATGTTATGAACAAAATCGTCCATACCCGTGAATGGCATTGTGATTTCTGTTTTGACGCCTGTACTTCGATCCATTCGGATTAGATGTTTCTTGGAGCCGATACCGACATATAAGTATTGGTCCGTCACGCCAGCACCCCGGGCATACTGCTCCGTGTCATACATACGGCCAAGATCCGTAAATTTCTGTGTATTCGTATCGTATGCAAACACTTTGGCATTAGGGCTGGTTGAGCCATAGATGATACCGTCTGTACTAGCATCCAGATCCCATACAAAATTGTCAACAGGGTTACTACCGATTAATGTGATGTTCCGATATCCAGGCCGAGTATCAAATTTCCAAAAGTTGCGGTTGGCTGTTGCAGCAAAGTAGACATTGTTGTCGGCTCCGACTGTCACAGCCCATGTTTCCGTTGTCCCAGGGACTGAGATTTGGGAGTTGATTTCACCGGTCGCAGCATCAATGGCATAGAACGTTCCTGGATTGCCATTGGTAACGAAATACAACTCACCATTCCCGATCGCGCCACCAAGCGTTGTGGTTGTCAGCGTTGCTTTGCCGAGATTAATCGCATTCTCGAAAGCAAATGGCATCACGAGTGCTTCACCTTTATAGGTAAATGAGATATCGTCCCAATACACATTGCTTAAAGTTCCAACGCCTGAATACAATAACACCTTTGCTTTGACTGCTGATTCAGGGGCAATGCCTTCTACTTTGAGCACATCGCTCCAAGTATTTAGCGGAGTACTAAAGGAACGGGATGTCGTGCCGACTTCTTTGTCCGCTCCATCGTAAAATTTAATGTACAGGTTGACGGCTCCCCCCGACACTAAGTAAACACTCGCTTTGGCTTCATATCTGCCATTCGGATGAATCCCGATGGCTTGGGTACTAAGTCCGACAGGTTTATCTACGAAAGTATCATCCAGACGTAAACTAGAGATGCCGCTTTTCTTCTGAGCACTGGTGATGGAGACAGCACTAGTTGGTGTACCTGGATATAATTCCCAACCAGGAATGAGAGCACCTGAAGCTGCTTCTTCGAAGCCTGGGTTATTCACGCTGACTTCATTTGGATCGATTCGATAGAATTGCACTTCATCCACATAAGCTGTCATAAGGACACTGGAAGCAGCATATGGGAAGATCGTTGCATAAGCGGCCCCGTCCGGTGCGGTCCCAGATACACGAACATCTAGCCAAGTGTTTAAGGCAGGATTGGTAAGGTAAAACGTTGCCTGTTTGTTCATAAATTGACCTGCTGCATTATACCAGCGTATCCATAGACCAGGTGTACCACCGCTATAATTTTCCAGATACAGCTTGATATTCGCTTCATAGGATTGGCCAGCCGTGACAGCTAGCTTCGTGCTTTCGGCACCGAGTCCACCGGTACTGGGTTTGCTCATCTTCAGACTTCTGGAACCCGCAAACACAGTCGTGTCCGACAAGGAAAGACTTGAGGCTACACCGAAAGCGCTCCAACTAGGAATTTTTCCTGCTATCAAATTTTGTTCGAATCCGCTGTTTGGCACCGGAATCATCTCTATCGGACTTGCTGCCCGTGTTTGAGAAGGAAGAAGGAAAGCTAAGAAAAGTATAGCGATGAGTCCAACTATTCCATGCTGCCATCTGAATATTTTGCTTTTGTACGTATCCATCAACATCACCTTCTTTCAATTTTCTGCCCATAGACAGGTTGATGTCATTCTTGCTGATGCACTATGCTTGCTTTGTGACCGCTTACATCGTAGGCATTTAGAAAGATCAGTACGCGCTGATCAACTCCTTTCTATTTCAAGAGACACTGATTTATTGGTATATATCTGGTTCACAATGTAAATGTTATGCGAATCAAATTCGGCTGTCAACACGAAAAAAATAACGTCATAAATAGGGAATAAGTACCAATTATTACGTAAAATTTCTTGAAAAGAGACACTATTTCTTGAATGCGTATGCTAGTAATGACATTGTGAAGCTTCTATAATGAATCCAAGTGTATGTTGAAAACCCACACCTTTATGTATTCATAAATCGTCCTTACTGGTCATGACTTTCGAATCAGTAGGACGATTCTTTGTATTCTCGGGGAAAGGAGGTGAGTTTGATGAAATCCCGATTAAGTCTCACGAAAAACCGCAACTAAACTTGATGTGAGGAGTGGTAAGAATGAGTCTAGGGAAGTATCACCGATTGTGGGTTCGATTTATCTGTACGGTTGTTAGCGTTGTGATAATTGGATGTATGTTTGGTAACCGAGAAGCACATGCAGCTGGCATTACAATGACTCTCCCTAATGCTTCGTTCGAAGAGGCAGGTACTGGTATTCCAAATTGGAACACGCATCCAACATTTGGTACAGCTACGGCAACCGTTTTGGATGTAAGGGCTTACACGGGATTAAAAAGTATGAAAATGGTCGATGCCAGTTCTTCAAGCTCGCTTGCTCGCGTGAGCGATAAAATCAGTATTTCGTCGACGGAGCAAGTGGCGTATACCGCAACTGCCTACGCTTATATTGAGCAAGGCTCGATCGATGTGTATTTGATCTTTTACACCGGCACCACAGAATTTCGTGCGATTCCCGCAAATGTTTCGCCTACGGTAAACCAGTGGAACAAACGCTCGATTACCGCAGAAGCACCACCCGGCGCAACAGAAGTGGCTGTAATGATCTATAGTGGATTGGGCAGCATTACAACGGCGTATATCGACGATGTATCGATTGGAAAGACGGTGAAAAATTCGGGCTTTGAAACAACGCCATTAAGCGATGCTTGGACGGTATCTGGAGCGGCGATTTCGACGACGTTAAAAACGGGAGGAGCATCTAGTCTCAAGCTGGATGATGCAAGTTCGGTGGCAGCAAGTTACGCCGAAAGCAGAGGTGTTCCCGTAGTTTCAGGCGCAAGAGTATCCGCAGCAGCGAAAGTATACGTATCGAGCGGGGATACTGGTGTAAGCATGCACCTTCTTTTCAAGAATGCTGCGGGCACGGTAATAAAAGAGGTCGAAAATGAATTCAGTGGTTCTGCGTCCCAATGGACTCCGCTCACGATTTCGGCGACTACACCAAACGTTACAGGAGCCAAAACCGTGTCTGTCTATTTCACGACGAAGACTACGGCAACAACGGTTGCCTATGTTGACGATGTTACGCTAGATACTCCGATTGAATACAACCTGGGCACACAGATTGTGAACAATCCGCTTGACGGAGCGGTATTTGGGAAGGATGCAAGCGGCAGCTATGATCTCATGTACGTCGGCTCCAGCGGCTATCCATCCAAATTTGTGGTTTTCGATGCTCGAACTGGTGAAATTGTGGATGACCAGAATCTTGACCAAATAGAAGCCGTCTGGGGCATGACGGTCGCATCAGATCAATCTGTTTATTTAGGAACGGCTAACAAGAGAGCACTTTATCGCTATGTGCCAGGAACGGTCAGCATGTCCGGAGGAACCAAATTCATTACAGGTAGTTCATTGGTGAAAACAACATTGGACTCGGGTATGAATGTCATTTGGGATGTGACGGCGGGAAGCAGCGGGAATATTTACGGTGGCACAGCCACTGACGGCAAAGCATTCCGTTTCAATCCGACGAGTGGAGTTACTGTTTTAAACAGCAATCTCGCGATTGTCGACGGTTTGGCGCATGTTAGATCAATCACTTATGCGAGTGATACGGAAGTATTTATGGGGATGGGACCAACTTCTAATGCGACTATTATTCGCTTTGATCCTACAACAGGCTTACAATCCACCATATCTCCCAGCGGCTATGGAAGTACCTATGTCCTAGGACTCGATTACATTACGAATGGTATAGATTCGAAGTTGTTCGCCAAATTGTCAAGTGAGCCACTGATCGTCATCAATCCGGCTACAGGCGTCGTCGATGCCTCACTTGGCAATGTAGATTCAATCGGCGTATCAAAGAAGCATCCTACCGATGATAAGGTGTACTACACCAAAGGAACTCATCTATATGTCTACGATATTTCTGCGAAGACACAAACGGACCTTGGTGACGTAGGAGGTAAAGCAGCTGGTTACACCTTTTTAACAGACGCAGGCAATACGTATCTGTACGCCCCACTTTCCTCGGGTAAAATTCTGAAATACAAACTTGCAGCTACCCCAACAATTGACGTTTCGACTTCATTCACAATTCCGGATTCTCCAACGAAGATCCGCTCACTCGTAAAGGGTCCTGGTGATCACATTTATACAAGCGGTTATCTACGTGGAGGATTAAGCGTCTACCATCCGGATACCGGTTTGCTAACGCGGAATAGAGGAGCGGGGCAGGCCGAGAACATGACCACGATTGGTACTAATTTATATCTAGGCATCTACCCTGGTGCATGGATAAAAAAATATGACACGAATTCCTCGTGGAACGATACTACGAATCCGTCACTACTTTTTCAAGATATCGCTGCTTCACCTAACTTCCAGGATCGCCCCTTTGGCATGTTGGCCGATTCTGCATTGAATCGGTTGTATGTCGGTTCAGTCGCGAGCTCTGGTAAACTAAGCGGCTCCTTCACTGTGTATGACTTGGCGACGTCCACAAGAATTACGACTGTGCCCGACATCGTTGAAGATCAAAGCATCATATCCCTAGCATACAAGAATAATAAAGTTTATGGAGGCTCATCCGTGTATGGGGGGATTGGGAGTACAGCAAATCCTAGTGTAACGGAAGGCAAAGTGTTCACTTGGCAAACGACCAGCTCGAATACACTTCCGGTTCCTCAGTATGTTCCAGTCTCAGGAAGGAAAGTTATTTCTGATCTCATCGTCGGTCCGGACGGCAACATTTGGGGGGGTCGCGGAAGGGAACTCATCCACGGATCCATCGCGTAATCTGACGGCCGATTTATTTATTTTTGATCCGAACAATCCTGATGCTGCCCATACAACGATCTATGCAAATAAATTCGCTTCAAGTGGCAATGTGTCTTGGCAAGGTGGGAAGATGGTTGTCGGCACTGATGGGAATGTATACGTGAGTATCGGTGGCAAATTGTATGCCGTTGACGCCAGTTCGGCCACTAAAGATGCCGTTATGTTGGTCTCTACGGGTGTGTCATTGCTAACAGCGGATGCGAGTGGTGATCTATATTATGTTAAGTACGAAACTAACTTGTACAAATACGATAAGTAATCAGTCGCTCTTCTAAATGAAAGGAGGCCAGGGAAGCAAATCTTCCCTGGCCTTGAACTCGTGGCTAAAGCAGTTCCACTAATCGTGGTTGCCGAAATATTTTCTTATTACAGTTAACTCTTGGTTAACACGCTTTGGAATCTCCTGTAGAAGCTCAGACCACGGTACGAAAACCGATTCATCCCATGTAAATTCAATAAATTCCATCGTAGGCCGAAACCGCAATGTCTGTAGATAGCGTTCCACTAATTGATCCGTTTCCTTATCCGTCATCATGTGATCTCGTAGCATGTCCGGGACTAGCAAACCTGCGCTGCCCGCTGTCTCATACGTACACGTATTCAAATTCGGGACGAGTTCAAGCATAGTGAGAAGTGGGGAAAAAGCGTGCTTTCCTGGCTGAGAGTACAGTACTACTTGAGTTGGATTATTTTCAGATAAATTGCTTCGATCCTTAAGTAGACCTTTAAAATATTTACCATGGAAGCTGCACTCACAATTAATAACACTTCCGTCATACCCAACATAAATCCATACATGTTCCAGCTCGTACAAATGTTCGATATCATAATCCCAGTAGATAGCATATTCAATGACTTTTTCAATTCTGGTATCCGACTCGAAACTGATTACGCGACGAAAGGAAGGGGATGGACCGTCTTGATCGAAAATCGTGACCCCAACACGAACTGGATAAAATGGCTCTAAGCGATCAAATAACAGCTGTGGCGCATACGATTGGACAAGCGCCAAATCGAAATTTACTTGCTGACCCTGCATACTTGCATCCTCCTCTTAGGTTGACGAATCGATATACTTTTCATTATAAGAAAATTGGAAGGGCAAACCTTAAATTATTCTAGAAGAATCTATAAATTTGTTATTTGGAACATTATGTAAAGATTCCTCGTCTAATAAGCATGTGACTGATAGGGGGCCTTAGAAGAATGATAATTTTCAGGAAAAGTAAACTTATCTCGATTAGTCTGGTGTTTGTACTGATTGCTACTGCCTGTTCAAAGCCTAGTGGAACTTCAATTCCATTAGAAAAACGTCAAGATGCGGCTGCCAAAATGGATGAACGTATCATCCTAGCAAACAATAGTTTCGGCATGCAGCTTCATCGGCAACTCGTTAAGTCAGAACAGGATAAAAAGAAAAACATAGTCATTTCACCAACAAGTGTTTCTTTGGCGTTCGCCATGACTTACAACGGAAGTAGGGGGGAAACGCAAGCATCCATGGCCAAAACGTTGGGATGGCAGGGCATGTCCCTGGATGAAATCAATCAAGGCAATGAAACGCTTAGCTATCTGCTGCAGCAGCCTGGCAGCGGCGTCAAAGTTCAGATTGCCAACTCGCTTTGGTCACGAAAAGGAACTTCAATTCGCAAAGAATTCATGAGAACTAATGAGTCGTTTTACGACGCCAAAGTAACGGAGCTCGACTTCAACAGTCCCAAAGCTCCTGACACAATCAACGAGTGGGTAAACAAGAATACCAACGGGAAAATTTCTAAGATGCTCGAATCCATCAATCCCAATGAAGTATTGATCCTGATGAATGCGATCTACTTCAATGGCGGCTGGAAAAAGGAATTCCAACTTTCAGGAACGAAAGAAGAGAGCTTCAAACTGCAAGATGGTTCCACCAAGCAAGTGAAGATGATGGCGCAGACAGGTTCTTACGAATATTTGCAAGAAGGGGGATTTCAAGCCATTCGATTGCCGTACGGAGAGGGACAAATGGATATGCTTGTCATACTTCCAGGGGAATCTTCTTCACTTGGTGCTCTTCACGACAAGCTTTGGGCAGATCCCGATTATTGGAACAAGTCGTTTCACTCGAGTCGGGGTGAAATTAAGCTTCCCCGGTTTAAGATTGAATACAGCGATATGTTAAACGAACCGCTCAAGGCGATGGGCATGACATTGCCCTTTGATGCAGACCATGCAGATTTTTCTGGTATAGCACCTGTTCCACCCAACCTTTTCATCAGTTCGGTAACACACAAAACATTCATCGAGGTTAATGAAAAAGGAACAGAGGCAGCTGCAATCACTTCCGTACAAATGGCAGGTGCTTCCGCACCAATCGACGAACCGTTCCAGATGACGATAAATCGGCCGTTTTTCTTCGCGATTGAAGACCGTCAGACTGGCCTATGGCTTTTTGTAGGGTCCGTGGTTGAACCATAAGGGCTTACCGTATTCGCATAATGGGGTGGGGAAGAAGATGAGGAGTACTATTGGGATTATCGCCGTATCGTAACCCGCGTATGAATGGGAACGAGCTGCGCGAGCTGCAGTACATCTTCGTTATACATTCGAATACAACCGTGACTAACTTCCCTTCCGATTGAAGAAGGATCATTAGTTCCGTGGATGCCATAATGTGGTTTAGAGAGCCCAAGCCAGAAGGCGCCGAATGGGCCTCCGGGGTTAGCTTGTTTATTTATGATTGTATATTCGCCTTTAGGGGTTTTCGTAACCATTTTGCCGATTCCAACCGGAAATTGCCGAGTAACGGTATTCCCATCAAGCAGATACAAATTACGGTCGGATAAATCGACGATAATTCGATAGTTTGGCATTCATTTCGCCTCCTAAGCAATATTCTATGCATGCCTAGTTACGGAAGTGATGTAGTAGGGAATCAAAAAAAAGAACCTGATGCTTAATCAGGTTCTTTCATATTGCATATAAATAAAGGCGATGATATAATCGGTTTACGACTCTAATTATAAAAATATCATAATTTATGCATCTTACAATTTAATTGTAGCATGTGGGTGAAACACTTGTCAAATGGTTTTTATTACTTCATGGTTAGGAGAGATCTTCTATGAGTTCTTTGGTTCTCGGATTTCAGGAAATGGAAAAGACACAGTTCTCGCTCGTTGGTGGAAAAGGATTGAATTTAGGGGAATTATCAAAAATTGAGGGCATACACGTACCAGAAGGATTCTCTATCACAACACTAGCGTATCAAAGAGCTGTCAATCAAAACGAATCATTTCATGATTTGTTAGATCGTCTTACAACACTAAAAATAGAAGATCGAGATCAAATTACTGAACTCAGTAAACAGATTCGACAACTCATTATGGACGTAGAAATTCCTTCCGAAGTTATCAAAGCAGTTACTCATTATCTCTCCCGGTTTGGTGATGAACATGCGTATGCCGTGCGTTCTAGTGCGACCGCGGAAGATTTACCACAGGCTTCTTTTGCTGGTCAACAAGACACCTATTTAAACATCATCGGCAGAGATAGCATCTTGCAGCATATCAGCCTATGTTGGGCTTCCCTATTTACGGATCGCGCGGTCATTTACCGTATGCAAAATGGGTTCGATCACAGACAAGTTTATTTGTCTGTGATCGTTCAAAGGATGGTTTTCCCACAGGCTTCGGGGATTTTATTTACGGCAGATCCCATGACCTCCAACCGCAAGCTGCTCTCCATTGATGCTAGTTTTGGACTTGGAGAAGCAATTGTCTCTGGCTTGGTATCTGCCGATAATTATACCGTACGCGAAGGAGAAATCGTGAACAAGCGGATAGCAACCAAAGAATTGGCTATCTATGGACGCAAAGAAGGTGGTACAGAGACCAAGCAGCTTGATCCTAATCAGCAAAAGTCTCAAACGCTGACAGAACAACAAATTTTACAATTGGCAAGTATCGGAAAACAGATTGAAGCTTATTTTGGCAGCCCGCAAGATATTGAATGGTGTTTGGCCCAGGATACGTTTTATATCGTCCAGAGCCGCCCAATCACGACTTTATTCCCGATTCCTGAAGCCAATGATCATGAAAATCACGTCTATCTATCTGTTGGTCATCAACAAATGATGACAGATCCCATCAAACCACTGGGATTGTCTTTTTACCTGTTAATTACTCCCGCGCCTATGCGTAAAGCTGGTGGGAGGTTGTTTATCGATGTTGCACCAAGGCTAGCTACACCTGTCGGCCGCGAAGCTTTATTAACTACCATCGGATCCGATCCACTCATAAAAGGCGCACTCATGACCATCATAGATCGAGATTTTATTAAATTGTTACCAAATGATCAACCAGCACCGATTCCGAGCAGAAATCATACAGATATGCTGGAACAAATTGAAAACAATCCGAACATCGTTTCTGATTTGATTCAGAGTAATCGCGCATCAGTAAAAGAGTTACAACATAACATCCAGACGAAATCAGGAGCGGATTTAATTGATTTTATTCTGGATGATATCCAGCAATTAAGGAAGATTTTATTCGACCCTCAAAGCACGGCTGTGTTTATGACTGCCATCAATGCTTCATTATGGATCAATGAAAAAATGAACGAGTGGTTAGGCGAAAAAAACGCAGCAGATACGCTTTCTCAATCGGTACCCTACAATATTACTTCAGAAATGGGTCTGGCATTAATGGATGTCGCAGATAGGATTCGTCCTTATCCGGAAGTTATTGATTATTTACAACATGTGAAAGAGGATAACTTCTTGGATGAACTGCTTAAGTTCGAGGGTGGACAGGAAGCTCATGACGCAATCTATGCGTATCTCGATAAATACGGAATGCGATGCGCAGGAGAAATCGATATTTCTAAAACGCGCTGGAGTGAAAAACCAATTATACTGGTTCCCATGATTCTGGGTAACATCAAAGCCTTTGAGCCGAATGAAGGCCAGCGAAAATTTGAGCAAGGGCGCCAAGAAGCTTTGGAGAAAGAACAAGAGTTAGTAGCCCGGTTAATCCAATTGCCAGACGGTGAACAAAAAGCGGAAGAGACAAAACGAATGATTCGCCGAATTCGAAATTTCATTGGTTATCGTGAATATCCCAAATATGGTTGGGTAAACCGTTATTTCGTGTATAAGCAGGCTTTACTGAAGGAAGCTGAACAGCTCGTACAATCGCGTGTCATTCTTGAAAAAGAAGACATCTTCTATCTCTCTTTTGAAGAACTTCACGAAGTCGTACGTACGAACAAGCTTGATGTTCAGTTAATCAACAAGCGGAAAGAGGATTACAAATTTTTCGAGAAACTAACTCCGCCGCGTGTGATTACGTCTGATGGTGAAATTATTTCGGGTACATACAACCGAGAGAATATCCCCGCTGATGCTCTTGTGGGGCTGCCCGTTTCTTCTGGCATCATAGAAGGACGTGCTCGTGTCATTTTACACATGGAAGATGCGAATTTAGAAGAGGGGGACATCTTAGTCACATCTTTTACCGACCCGGGCTGGACTCCCTTGTTTGTATCCATTAAGGGACTAGTCACGGAAGTTGGTGGACTGATGACCCATGGCGCCGTTATCGCTCGTGAATATGGTTTGCCAGCCGTTGTTGGGGTGGAAAATGCGACTAAACTGATTAAAGATGGACAACGAATTCGTGTTCATGGAACTGAAGGGTATATTGAAATAGTATAGGCGACAAATAAATGATACCTCTTATGAGGTATCGTTTTTTGTTTGTCAGCCCTTCAATGTATAGAAATTCATATAAAGTATCGTTTTTACTACAGGCAACATTCGCAAAAGTGTGGTTTTCTACGCTAATTTTCGATTTACGCTGTTCCTGATGCGATGGTAATCTGAGATCAACCCAAAGGGACCAACACGACAAAAGGAGGAGACGATGTGGGAAGACGGGGAAGAGTACTTATCCGAAACGTACCGTTGCTCATTATGACACTACCGGGATTGTTACTACTGCTGGCATTCCATTACTTGCCGATCGGAGGCATCTTGATTGCATTTAAGGATTTCAGCTATGCCGGCGGAAGCTTACTAAAGAACTTTGCTAATAGTCCTTGGGTGGGATTGAAGAATTTCTCTTTCTTCATCCAAACACCAGATGCGTTCATAATTACACGGAACACGATTCTGTATAATTTAGCGTTTATCGTATTAGGGACGGGTACCGCGGTACTCATGGCCATTGCTTTTAATGAATTGAGGAACCGGAAACTAGCCAAATTGTATCAAACCACGCTGTTACTTCCTTATTTTTTATCTTGGATTGCAGTTAGTTACTTGTTCTATGGTTTCCTAAGTGTGGATATGGGCATCCTTAACAATTCCATCTTAAAGCCTTTAGGCATTGCACCTATCGCTTGGTACAGCGAAGCCAACCTGTGGCCGTTCATTTTGGTGTTCGTGAACATTTGGAAGTATGCCGGCTATAACTGCATCGTGTACTTGGCAGCTATTATCGGAATCGACCATGATTACTATGAAGCAGCTGCGCTTGACGGCGCATCGAAGTGGCAGCAAGTCCGCTTCATTACGATTCCATCCATATCACCTGTTATCATCTTAATGGTGCTGCTTGCGATCGGACGTATGTTTTTCGCGGATTTTGGACTGTTCTATCAAGTGCCGCTTAATTCTGGCGCGATTTTCAATACGACGAATGTGATCGACACCTACGTATATCGCGCATTAATGAACAGCGGTGATATCAGCATGTCATCGGCTGCAAGTACATTTCAATCATTTGTTGGCTTTGTGCTAGTGGTCCTCTCGAACTGGATCGTACGCAGAATCGATAAAGAGAAAGCGATTTTCTAGGAGGAATCAGCATGAAAGCCGAAAGCAGCATGAATGCCATTTCGCCTTCCACGAATGCGGTCATTCATCTTGTGTTTATTGCCATGAGCCTAACTTGCATCATACCTTTGTTACTCGTTATTGCGGTATCCATATCGAATGAACAGAGTATCGTCGCAGAAGGCTATCGTTTCATTCCCGCTAAACTATCCATGGATGCTTACCGCTATTTATGGCAGGAAAATCGTATGATCTTGAACGCATATGGCGTGACGATTTTTACAACCCTTGTAGGTACTGTTACAAGCTTGCTTATCATTGCTTTATTCTCCTATCCATTATCTCGGCGCGACTTTGCTTACCGCAAGCTGTTTACATTTCTTGTTGTTTTTACACTGCTATTTCAAGGCGGTTTAGTTTCTTGGTACATGGTTACGACACAAATATTGCATTTGAAAAATAATATTTGGGCATTGATCATCCCGCACTTGTTCAATGGTTGGTATGTCATGATTATGCGCACTTATTTTCAGACGACGATTCCGGATGCTGTTCTTGAATCAGCGAAAATTGACGGAGCAGGAGAATTCCGCACCTTTTTCTCAATCGTTCTAAGGTTATCTTTACCGGGACTGGCAACAATTGGGCTATTCAATGCCATCGTGTATTGGAATGACTGGTGGCTGCCGCTTATGCTCATTACCGATGACAAACTGCTTAACATGCAGTATCTGATGTATAAAGCGCAAAGCATGGCCAATTACTTATCGAGTGCAAGCGGTGAGCATTTCGGTACCGTGATGCAAGTAGCGCCGCCTTCACTGACACTGCGTATGGCGCTGGCGGTAATTGGCATCGGGCCAATCGTACTGGCGTATCCATTTTTCCAGAAATACTTTGTAAAAGGGCTTACGATTGGCGCTGTCAAAGGCTAAACCCAGAATACCGGTTAGCATATAAACGATAAATGAGGAGGGTTTTCATTGGTACAACGAAATCGCACATGGTTTGGATTACTAAGCGTGGCACTCGCAGTAACTGTTGCAGGCTGCAGCAGCTCGAACACAACAACACCTGTGAGTTCATCCAACACAAGCACGAGCACAAGTACAGCAGCAACGCCCCCCGCTAAACAAGAGCTTTCGCCATACGTAATTGATTGGTACATCATTGGAACAGGGCCACAACCGGACAACGAGCTAGTTGAGGCCGAAATCAACAAAATTATTCAGCCAAAAATTAATGCAACGCTGAAAATGCACATCATTCCTTTTGCCGATTATGATACGAAAATGACAGCGTTGCTTGCTACTGGGGAAAAGGTCGATATGATGTTCACCTCGAATGGAAATATGAATTATAGCTCCCTCGTGGGCAAAGGCGGTTTAGTGGATCTGACTGATAAGCTGGATAAACTTGCACCGGATGCGAAAAAGCTGCTTTCCGAAGGATTCCTTGAAGCGAGCACGATCAACGGTAAAGTGTATACGCTTGCAGCGTACAAAGAGAAGGGCTCCTGGCTCGGATTCACAGCGAATAAAGCGCTCGTCGACAAATACAAGATCGATTTGAATACAATCAATAGTTTGGAAGACATGGAGCCATATTTGAAGCAAATCAAAGACAATGAGCCAGGCATAACTCCATTATTCGCCGCAGGTGCTTCCAAAATACCAAACGTGAATACACGGTACTTATGGAACGCTTCACCGGTGCAATCGGTCATTTTGAACAAAGAAGGAACCGCTTACACATTAGAGCTGGATGAAGCGCCTTACATGCAAACGCTCAAAACATTATATAAATACTACCAGGCTGGCTATCTCCGTAAGGATGCTCCCGTATTGAAAGCAACCAACGATGATAAAGCGAAATCGATGTTCAGCTTTGGTCAATTGAAGCCATACGTCGACGTACAAGTCTCAAATCAGTTAGGCGTGCCATTCGTTTATCATAACTTCGGTAAACCGATTACGACAACGAATGACCTCGTAGGCTCCATGATGGGCATTCCGACGAATTCTAAAAACCCAGATCGCGTTCTAATGTTCTATAACATGATGTATACGGATGAGAAGCTCATTAATCTGATTGGTCGTGGAATGGAAGGCAAGCACTACGTGAAAACAGGTGATAAACGTATAGACTTCGCACCTAGCACAGAAGGCGGCAAGAAATCCGGTTATAACCCGAACACAACATGGGCATACGGGAATCAATACTTGACCTACTTAATGCCAGGTGAGCCAGACGATATTTGGGAGCAGTTCAAAAAGTTTAACGCAGAGTCAGAAGCTGTTCCTAATTTAGGCTTTAACTTTGATAGTTCACAATTGAAAACAGAAGTCGCAGCGATTAAAAACGTGGAGACAGAGTTCCGTCCGATCCTCGAAACAGGCTCTGTCAATCCGGAAGAGTTCGTGCCGAAGTTTAAAGAGAAGTTAAAGGCGGCAGGAATTGATAAGGTCATGCAAGAAATGAATAAGCAATATAACGAGTGGAAGGCAGCAAAGAAAAAGTAGGACCTTCCAGGGAGGCTGTACATGGATATCCGTAAGCGTTTGCAAGGAAGTCGATACTTTTCTAGACTTTTGTTTTTCCTGTCTACCTTGATTTCCATTGTCATTCTTGCGGTATCCTACATCCTCTACGTGCAATTCGTCGGGATTGAAGAAAAACGTACCTTCGATTATGCGGAAGAATCACTTTCTCAAATCAGCACAACAGCTGATGCGATGTTGGAAAATGCCAAGATGGCCATATCGCAGGTGCTGTTGGATAAGGATATCCCTAAAATTTTTTATCAAAATCAACTCGATGCTGTTGAAATGAAAACGGTTTCCGACCGAATCAGTCTCATCGCTTCCATGCCTTTCTTGCATTCTGTCTACTTGTATAATGAGAAGCTGGATATGTTTTATACCAACACAACTGGACTGCTGCCGGGATCCTTTTTCAGTGATCCTGGCATTACGCAGCTGCTCAAAAATTTTGATCCCGCGAACAATTTGAAACCCTACACGCGCGTTATCCCGCATACGACGGAATTTGCCAACATGGATCATAATGTGTACACATTTATTTACTTCGAGCGTCTTGGCCCAGGCAGCAGTTACGCAATTGTTCTGAACATTTCCGATTCGTGGATGAAGAAGGCAATTACGTCTATGGATAAAAAGAAAAACGGCAGCATTATTATTATGGACAATAATGGCGTACTCGTGAGCAGCGTTTACCATGATCAGATTCTAAGCGACGTATCCCGCCAAGCATTTGCGCAGCGTATTCTGCAATCCCAGAAATCATCCGATCATTTTATTGGGGATGTAGACGGTGTGAAATCACTGGTGACCTTTAATTCATCAAATTCACTAGGTTGGAAATTTGTGCGTTATACACCGTATAACGATGCGGTGCATGAAGTTGAAGCGATGAAGAAACGCACGATCGCCATTTCAATCATTCTATTGCTGATAGGGCTCTCATTGTCCTACGGCTCTTCGCGGATATTGAACCGCCCGATAGCAGATATGTCTAAGCTCCTTGTGCAACAGCATAAAGCGATTAATGAGAGCTCCAATACGATAAAACAAGAATTTTTACGCAAATGGCTGAACTCTGAGCAGCATCTGTCACTGCAAGATAGCACGCCGCTTTATGCGAATTTACGAATCGCGTTAAACCGCTCAGAGCCGATTCAACTGATGCTTTTCCGTATTGATGGATTTAAAGCATTTACGTCACAGTACAGCTTTAAAGATCGGAGCTTGCTCCGTTTTGCAATGATGAACATAGCGACAGAGCTGCTGTCTCCCTACGATGCATGTGAAGCTGTGGATGCTGGTGACGATCATATCGTGCTTATTCTACAAGGTTTTGGAGCAGGTAATCTAGCCGGTATTGTCCGTGAGATTCAGCATAATATCCGCACGCATCTCAAATTTAGTGTGACGACCGTACTGTCATCACCGTTAACTGCGCGTATCGCCGGTGTTAGGGATTTGTATATGGAGACTCTGGCAGCATCGCAATATCGGCTATTTGCAGGTTGGGGCTCTGTCATCGATTTTGCTGAAGCGAAGGATCTGGACGTCCGTCAACTGCGGTACCCTCTGCACAAAGAGGAGCAGCTCACAGACGCTTTAATGTTGGGTCATATGGAGGACGTTCGAAGTATCTGTATGACGATGTTGGACACGATGGAGGGCTACTCTTATAAGAGCTTTCATCTCACTGTGTTCCGGTTGTTTTTTGCGATTCATATGGTCGTTGATACGCTTGAAAAGGCTTCTGGTTATGAATTTGATATTCCGTTTCATGATCTATTTGCCCATTTGTCTGAGCAGGAAAGGCTTGCAGATATGAAGGAGGCATTTGCAGCCTTGTTTGATCGAATCGAAGATAAGCTTGGCGAGAAGAAAAATGCCAAATACGACGAACTGATTCGCATTATCACTCAAATGATCGCTGCACAATATATGCGTGAGGATCTAAGCCTCGACACGATCGCTGAAGCGTTGAATATGTCCCCTGTTTATTTGGGCCGGCTGATCAAGAAATATACCTCAAAGACATTGACAGATTTTATTAACGAGTATCGCATGGAAAAAGCGCAAGAGCTGCTGCGCGAGACCGACAAGTTGATCGTCGTTATTGCGGAGGAGACTGGCTTTGCTAGCAACAGTTATTTTGGCAAGGTGTTTAAAAAATATCAGGGAATAACGCCAAATGAGTATCGACTTCGAACTCGAAACGCGGCACAATAACCGACACTTGACTGGCAACAAACCGCTATATAAGAAAGGAATCGTTATGAAACCACAAAATCTGATTTATACGTACGTAAGTATGGCTTCGCATTATGATACGGATTGGGGCCATGGCAGCCCAGATGAAGGTGTTGATCGTACGGCCCGAACGGCTCATAAGTACGGCATACCCGTTACTTGGATTGTGAACAGCGGTTCAATTCCATTACTCGGGGACCGCATTCGCGCTTGGCATGACCTATATGGGGATGATGTGATCCTGAAATGCCCGAATTATTACAGAGATGCAAGCAAATCTAAGGTAAAACTGAGAGAGCTGCTGGATTCAGAGTGGGAGTGCCTCCAGGAAGCATTCCCATGGGCAACGACCAAAATTGCTGGATCTGGCGTTGTAGACAGCGATGTCATCAGTGTACTCGAGGATGCAGGATTTCAAGGCTTGTGGGGATATTGCTGGGAGCAGGTGTGGTGGGATGGTATAACGAACCAAGGAGTGCCCTGGGGATTCTGGTACGTCGACCGTGAACGATATAAAATTCCTCATCAAGGTCGCGGCCAAATTGTTGCCTGCGAATGGACCGCGCGAGATTTGAATTTGTCCTATCATACCACTAGTCCATGTGTGTATTCTACGGATCCCAACGATGTGTTGAGAGCGGGTCTATGCACTGGTGAAAATATTGACTACTGGAAACATCTGTTTGATGATTATTTGCGGGGAACGGCTGTGAATGACCTCGTCTTTTTCCTCCAGCATCAGGAGGCGCATGAGATGGAAGTTAGTGAGGCGTTTGCGGTATATCCGTTCTCACATGTCGAAGCGTGCGATGCCATGCAGGAGTTGTTTTTTCAGTACGTGCGTGAATTCCCAGTTACACTAGCAACGCTGCCGGAAGCTGTACGTATGTATCACGACTCGCAAGAAGAGACTGCACCAGCGTACATGTTGACGAGTGATTCGCCGGTTAAGCCGGAGATTAACGAATATACAATGACGCTCGGAGGCGTCGGACAGGGACCTTGGCCGGATACGCTGTTTTATTATGACAAAGACTGCCAAATGGCCTTTCTGAAAGGTGAGAATAAGCCTCGGATGATGCGGAACTATGTTGGGAAATGGAATATGCAAGAGGAATTCTCAGAGCCTGTGCCACCCGTATTTGTGACACATTACGTGAAGACTGAAGAAGTAATTGAGTTAGTCTACGAGATCGGGCCGTGGCCGCCGATGCCATTCGGGCTTGCGTACTGGGACAATTTAGAGGATTATGAGATCGAAGCAAGTGATGATGTAATTTCAGCCAAATTGATTGAAAATCAAGTGGCCATGTTCCGCCTCCAGTTAATGGGACCGAAGAAGCAAGTTGCTGTTACGCTTCGCAGACGGATAGAGGAGGTGTCAGGTTAATGCCCACCCTCAAACAAGGAGATACTGTCCTTTTCCAAGGAGACAGCATCACGGATGCCGGGCGCAATCGTGAGGTAGACACGGATACAGGCAAAGGCTACGTATATCTTGCTTCCAGCCAATATGCGTCACGTCATCCCGAACATCAGATAACTTTTTTAAATCGTGGACTTGGAGGCCATACAGTGAAAGCATTGCGCGATCGCTGGGAAGCGGATTGCCTTAATCTGAAGCCAAGCGTCGTCTCCATCCTTGTCGGAATAAACGATAATAGGATGGCGGGCACTGAAAATAAATCGCAGTCGATGGATGAGTTCGAGCGAATTCTCCACAAGTTACATACCGATGGATGGTTTATTAATGTCAGCTTGTACGCGAGCAGACGCATCCTATTGGTCTAAAGACGGCGTACATTTAACTCCAGCCGGGCATGCATTGCTCGCGGATGCGTGGCTGAACGTGATCATCTCATAATTTATGATTGTAATTTACCATGCTAATAATTAATGATGTTAATCATTTTTGAGGAGGTTTGTAATGAAACTGACAAGGGCTATTACGCATCAGTTCGGCAAACGCTGTCTTTCCACAATTCTAGGATTAACGCTCATCTTCTCTGGAGGCGCTTTCCCCAGTACTGGTTATGCAGCGGGAACCGTCACACAAGTCGTAGTAAGTCAGGCAGGATACAGTTCCGCTGACTTTAAGACGGCGACCGTTCTCGCAACAAGCGATTTAACAGACACGACTTATCAAGTACTGAATGGCACAACTGTCGTTGCCAGTGGTACGATGGTAGATAAAGGTGTTGTATGGAATCAGCATGTGTATACGATCGATTTCTCTGGGGTACAGACGACCGGCACCAATTTCACAGTAAAAAGCAACGCCATTTCTTCTTATGCTTTTCCGATTCAATCGAACGTCTGGGATAACTACAAGGATGAGATGACGGCGTTTTATCGCATTCAACGCGCTGGTGTGGCGACGGCAGATGTTTATCCGACAGGGTACAGCTCAACAGCACCATCCGCCAAAGTGTTCCATGACGCTGGCCATTTGGATGATGCCAAGTCTGCGGATGGCACAACACATTACGATCTTGTTGGCGGTTGGTATGATGCCGGCGATTATGGCATATATGCCGGTAACCAGTGGGTGACGGCGGAAATTGCTTTGGCGTACGTTAGGAACGCAAGTGCGCCAAATGTCAGGTTCGACAACGACGCGAACGGCGTGCCGGATTTGATTGATGAAGCGAGGTTCGGCAGTGAATATTTGCTCAAATTCGCAAACCAGCTAGGCGGCGCAATCTATGATAAGAAGACGAACTCCGGCTTCAAGCATCCGGAGAAATCAACGGATAACATCAATAATACGAGCGATGATCGCGTGCTTGCCAATCTGGGCATTGGCGGGTCAGCCAAAGCCGCAGCATCCCTCGCAGCGACCGCACGAGCGGTTAACAGCGCGCTGGCGGGTGGGTACATCGATGCTTCAAAGGTCGCGGAGTTCACAACCTTCGCAGCAAACTGTGCGACGGCGGCAGTAACATTTTATAATTATGCGAATGCAAACCTCACAGGACCACAAGGCTCCTATGCGACCAGCAATAACGGTGGTTTGTCGAATCCATTGCTTCTGGCGGAAGTGGAAATGTATCTGTTAACAGGGACGGCTTCCTACAAAACCTCAGCTGCTTCTCGCGTTAGCACATTAACATTTAGCGATATTGCCTCAACGAATTACTGGGATATGCGTCCAATGGCGCTGAACGAATTTTATCCGGTTGCGGATGCATCAACACAGACGATCATTCAGGGCATTTTGAAGCAGCAGGCGGATTATTTCTTGTCTTCCACAGATGACACACCCTATGGTGTCTTGGATCAGTTCAGCAATTTTGGGGTGAACGAGCCGCATGTGTCCTTCTTGGGCGATATGGTTCGCTATTATGAGTTGTTTCACGATCCAGCTGTACTGCAGGCGATTCAGAAGGGGATGTACTGGGTGTTCGGTAACAATCCATGGAATATTTCTTGGGTTTCAGGCATAGGAACCGACTACGTGGACTATCTGCATACACGATTGGATGAAGACATTTATAATCATGCGTCTACAGGTGTTGTCATTCCTGGAGCGATGGTCAGTGGTCCGAATATGAAAGATACGAAGGATAAATCGAGTGTTAGTCCTTGGTACCAAGATCGGCCGCTATGGTCAGACGACACGAATCAGTGGCGATACAATGAATATAGCGTTTCTATTCAAGTTGGTCTGTTGTATAGCATTATGGGACTGATTCAATTAAACGGCTCCTCTTCAGACAATGGTAACTATCCAGCGGCCATGCCGATTACATCGCCGACGATTGGTGATTATGTTACAGGAAATGTCACCTTGTTCGCACAACCTACTCGCCAGATGAGTGCCGTTGATTTAAAATCAGGCACAAGTTACTTGCCGATGACGCAATCGAATGGTGCCTACAGCACAACTGTGGACGTCAGTACACTGGCGCCGTATACGATAAAACGGTATGACATCCGGGGCACAGACACATGGGGAAATACGTCATTCTCTAGCACACACGTTACGGTAGCGCCTCCTTTACCAGATCCTTCACATCCGCTGCTCTATGATAATTTTGGTGGTGGCGGTACATGGGGCTCATCTGGTCTCGGTTGGCCGAACTGGTATAACCAATCTGGAGGCACAGGCACATCTGCCCTAACGACGGTAGATAGCCGAACCGTGATGCAATTTACGCAAACACCTTCAACTTCAGCTTCGCAAGCCAAGTTTGAACCTTGGCACGACACGATTGATTTGTCTGGCTATCGTTATGTCAATGTGGTGATGAAAAATCCAGGTTATGCTGGCAGTCGAATCAAAATTAATCTAAATGATGGCGTATCCACCTATGCCTTATCCGCAGGATGGGTGAATGTTGCATCAACGTGGACCACGTATACGTTTGATATAAATGCATTCCCCGCGCTAGATAAGAAGAAAGCTCATTTTGAAGTATGGTTGAACCAAACAGGTGGAGCATACGGTGAAATACTCATTGATGATATCACTGCATTGAATACTGCTAGTGGAACAGCGCCTACCTTAACGGCTGTCAGCTTGAGCCCTATGACAGGGGATGAGACGACGGATTACACGTTCGCTGTCACATATTCGGATGCGAATAATCAAAAACCGTTTGCCGTGCAAGTCGTCGTTGACGGTGTCATTCACAACATGACGGAAACGGATGCAAGCGATGTGAGCTACACGGACGGCAAGCTCTACAATTATACGATGAAGCTACCTCTGGGCAGTCATACTTATTACATCCGTACAACCGATAATTTTACGGATGTCGTATCGACCGCATCGCAGCCAGGTCCTACGTTTACCAGCACGACTAATGGTTACTGGAAGTTCGATGAGGCTAGTGGTACCTCGACGCTTGATGCGTCTGGCAATGGCCGGATTGGAACATTGGTCAGTGGTCCAACACGGGGAAGTGGTAAGGTTAGTGGTGCGATTCAGCTGGATGGAATCAATGATTACGTCCAAGTGGGTTGGGGGCAGCTTAGCGGAAATAGTGCACGTACGATGGCGACTTGGTTTAAAACAAGCAGCAGCGCCAACGCAACGCTATTGAGTTGGGGGACGAATGCGAGCAATCAGCTTTCTCAGTTGGGAGTGAGCAGCAGTACGATTGGCTACTTGGGCAGCAGCAACGATTTGACCACATCACTAACTGGCTATGCAGATGGTAATTGGCACCATGTGGCGGTTACGTTCGACGGTGCGTCAATGAAGTTGTATCTCGATGGCGTGCTGAAAAACAACAAGAGCACGACGCTGAACTCGGGTGTCAGCGATCTAAATTTAGGCCGTTCTATCAGTGGAACAGGATACTTCAGCGGCTCGCTAGACCAAGCGATGGCGGTTAACCGCGCGTTGACAGCGGCCGAAGTGAAAAGCTTGGCAAATCCAACACCGCTCGCACAGTGGTCATTTAACGAAAATACCGGGACATCGGCGGCGGATGCATCGGGCAACGGATATACGGGCACGCTTACAAATGGGCCGACATGGGTAAATGGGATGCATAATCCCGCGTTGCACTTTGACGGCACTGACGATTATGTGACTTCCGCTTGGGGGCAAATTACGGTGAATGCCTCGCGTACACTCGCACTTTGGTTCCGCACGAAGAGCGTAGCGAATGGTTACATGCTCAGCTGGGGAACGAATAGCGGCAGTGCATTGTCACAACTCGCTGTGAGCAGCGGACAGATCGGCTTCTTCGGCAACGGAAATAATTTGGTGACTCAGGTCTATCCATATACAGATGGCAAATGGCATCATGTCGCTGTGACCTTTGATGGTGCTACGATGAAGCTGTACTTAGATGGTGTTCTGAAAGGGTCACGAACCACGACACTGAATACGGGTAGTTCTGCTATCCAAATCGGTAAGGCGATATTCGGTTCGACGAATTTTTCAGGTGATATTGATGATGTCACCGTGTACAACAGCGCTTTGATCGATTTGGATGTTCAAGCATTGATGAATCGAAATTAGGGAAATACGCTCAATCTAATTACAATACAGCGGAAGCTTTGGACGAGAAAATAAGGTCCTAAGCTTTCGCTGTTTTTGATTATGGGTAGAACGCACGTTGATAGGCAGCTCTTATTGGTGTTTCACAAATACAAGAAGGAGATATACAATCCTTATCGAATACTCATAGCGATGAAATAGAAGGAAGTATTTGGACAATTAACATACTAAAGGTATTTCAACTATGGGGTGGTGAACGTGCGCAGCACTTCGCTTAGAAAACGAATTCTCGTAACGCTGATATCGAGTTTCTTGGGTTGTTCCATCTTAATGGCTGCTGTCTCGTACAATGCGATAAACACGATGCAGCAAAACAAAATTAAAACCAACATGGCCTTTGATTTGTACCAACAATCGATGAAGCTTACGCAAGTTTATTATAATTTGCTCCAGGTAACACAACAAATGACCCCTCAAGGCAATGTCGGCAACCTCATGGATACCTATTTCTCCACAGACGATCTATATAAGAGACTTCAACTTTCGCTAAGCGTTTCCAATAACATCGGACTCATCTCATTTTCTAACCCGGCTATGGAGCTGGTGATGTATTATAACCCCGAGGAGAAGCATCCTCTATATTCAAATCTGCCTTTGCGTGAAGATTTCACTATGCAATCTTTGCCCAATGTGGCAGGCAACGAGAGCATTACTTATCAATCGCCACATTTGTCACTTTGTAGGTTCAGTGATAATCAAGTTGTCTCGGTGACACGAGAAATCACTTTTTCTGACGGAACGAAGCAAGTGATTTATGTCGAGGCCAAATCTGATCTCGCGACGGACATTAGTAAACTTTCATCCAGCTTAAATTTACCGTATGTCCTTGTGTTGAGCGATCAAGAGGAGCAGGTTAAGTACAGTAGCGATCCTAATGTTTTTTCAATCGGCCAGAACTTAATTCTGGGAGGGAATTCCGGTATAACCAAAGGATACATTTGGGATCAGTTAATTAGTGATTACGGTTATCATATCGCATTGATGCTGCCTGTAGAGAGCTATAACCACGAATTTTACACTTGGAAAAATCATATGCTGTTAATATTGGGAATCGCTCTTATTATTCTTTTATCGATCGCTTTGCTGCTGCTGCGACTGATTAACAGACCCTTACGGGTATTCGAATCAGAAATGGTGGCACTGGGTAGAGGCCACATGGGCGCAATGCAATATCGTACAGGCATTTCCGAATTTGACAAGCTATTTGATCAATTTAATAAAATGAAACAACAAATTCAGCAATTAATTATAGATGTTGAATATAAGGAAAAACGGCGGCATCAGTTAGAAATAGAGAAGCTCGCTTATCAAATTAACCCTCATTTTTTAATGAATACGCTTAATTCCGTGCGTTGGCTTGCGGTTATGCATCGACAGCCTGAAATCGACAAGTTCGTATCCACATTAATTTTTTTGCTTAGTTACAATTTAGGGAAAACCAAGGAAACCGCAACGCTCCGAACAGAAACGAAAGTTATGCACGCTTACCTTGATCTACAGCAAAAGCGCTATGATTTCCAAGTCACTTTGGATATTCCTGAAGGAACCTATCTCGACACTCCTGTCGCCCGGTTTATTCTACAACCTGTTGTAGAGAATGCCGTCTGTCATGGCCTTGATGAACACGGCAAGCTGGAGGTGCGTATTACGCCAGACGAAGCAGCTGGTATCATCACGATTACAATTCGCGATGATGGCAAAGGACTTAGCGAGGAGACGCTTGCACTGCTACAGCGCGAATCACCAGATCAACAGCAGGGGGGCAGAGGGATTGGACTACGCTATGTGCGATCCATGTTGGAAGCGTTTTACGGCGATAAAGCTCGGCTGCAGATTGATAGCACTCCGAATCAAGGCACAACGGTTATCATGTATCTCCCCTATTGAAAGGAGAAACAGATATGATCAGTGTTTTAATAGTCGATGATGATAAACTCGCGCGCAAAGGACTCATATCCATCATGCCATGGTCTAAACATGGTATGCAGGTAGCTGGAGAAGCTGCCAATGGTGCTAAAGCTTTGGAATTTCTGGAGCAGCACGATGTAGATCTCATGTTTGTCGACATCTCCATGCCTGTGATGTCAGGGTTAGAATTGATTCAGGCGGCACGAATTAAGCATCCGAGTTTGCGTTCCGTGATGCTTACGTTTCATGAAGATTTTGAAACTGTGCAGACTGCTTACCGCTTGGGTGTTCTCGATTATATTTCGAAAGTTCGGCTAGAGTTGGAAGATGACGAGCAAATTCTCAATCGAATTCGGCATAAACTGGCTGATGATTTTCCTCAGCACATAGGTAAGACTGGCTCTACGACAACGCAGTCTGTTCAGAATGATATGGTTGAAGATGAGAATATACTTCGAGATGATGAGCAATGGCGTAAGCTCGAACAAGATTGGCGCTCACTTTATTGGTTGTATAATGATGCTGTATTTCAGCATTTATGCACGCAAACAATAGAATCAAATCGTTCTATTCGTCGTCTAGAGGGGTTATTCATGCGTGTGATCTCTCAAGTCGAGATCGCCGCTCAGCTTGATACAGGGTTCTGGTCTGAAATCGATGACATCCGTTCTGCAGTGGAATGGATTCGTCGCTACCGGATTTTAATCTATTCGCAGGTAACCAAGTCAACAGATTTATCGAAAACGATGATTTGCATGCTCAAGGCGGTTGTATTCATTCACCAGCATACAGCTGAAACGCTGCATGCTGAAGATGTTGCCGAACATGTGAATATGAGTCGGAGCTATTTTAGCCAATGCTTTAAAAAGTCAACAGGGTCAACCTTCAACGATTATCTCCGGCAAGAACGAATCCGTGCAGCTGAACGGCTCTTATGCGAAACAAATCGGCCTGTAACTTGGATTGCCAATGCTGTTGGATATGGCGACTCTAAGTATTTTTCGCAAATTTTTTACGAGCAAACGCGGTTGCTCCCATCCGAATTTCGAGCACAATTCCAAACCATAGGGAGAATTGATCACGAAAGATCGAACAAATACCCCACCTGATTACAGGAGTTCATCCTAAACACGAGACATCCTTCAGACTTTTTATTTCATCCTTACCTGTATAATTATGATGAAAAGATACAAGGGAGGGATTAAGTTGAAAAGAAAACTTGTAAGCGTACTCCTGACGACATTTCTTGTTTCAAGCATGACTGCTTGTACGTCTCCAAATGAAACAAAGGAAACGAACACGCCATCAACATCAGATGTGAAAGCTTCTTCAACTCCTGAAGTGAAAGCGCCTTCAACGACAAGTTCTACACAAACAACTGGTGACGATGTTGCATTTGCCAAATTCCCATCTCCCGTCGATGTTCATATCGGCATGGTTGTGGATCCGACAGATAAAACGTTACCGCAAGGTGACAGTGTAGGTAATAATCAATACACCCGTTATCTGAAGGAGAAGTACAACATCAACATTATTGTTGATTGGACTGCAGCAACTGGTAATGACTATAAGCAGAAGGTTAGCTTATCCATTGCATCGGGTAAACTTCCAGACGGCATGGTCGTTGACGACCGCTCCTTTATGACGAAAGCCGCCAGTTCGGGATTATTGTATGATATCACCGATTCGTTCAATCAGTATGCTTCTTCTCAAGTAAAAGAAATCATGGCCAGTACACAAGGACGCGCGTTGGAAAACGCTAGCTTCAAGGGCAAAATGACATCGCTTCCCAATATCACTGTTGATACCGATGGGGTTCACATCATGTGGATTCGCAAAGACTGGCTCGATAAACTGAATATGCCGGTGCCTAAGACAGTTGCAGACGTTGAGAAAACGGCTAAAGCGTTCATTGATAACAAGTTTGGCGGGGATAAGACAATCGGCATTGCAGGCCCGTCCAAGAATACGTTTCCATACGCGACGTTCCTCGTTTCTTCCAACAACATGGGTGGATTCGATCCGTTATTCGGCGCTTTAGATGCATATCCGGGCTATTGGCTGGATAATGGAAATGGCTCGGTCACTTACGGCACAACTACGGACAATACGAAGAAGACACTTGCTCTACTTGCCGACTGGTATAAGAAGGGACTCATTGACCCTGAGGTTGGTACTCGTGACAACGTAGGGGATCCGATCAATGCGAACAAGGCGGGTATATTCTTTGGTCCGTGGTGGAATGGGGGATACGGAAATGGCGATTCCTTCAAAAACGACCCCAATGCCAATTGGCAAGCCTATCCTGTCTATACGGATGATGGCAAATGGAACACCCACATGAAGACAACGGGCAGTACGTATACGCTCATCAGTAAAAATGCAAAACCAGATGTCGTCAAAGCTATTCTCATTATGAATAACGCGCTTGTTCGCGATGAGGCTACGTTCAATTTATCCGTCGCAGTGGGTTGGTATCCGCTGCGTAACGTGATGGCGGCTGCCAATGAGACTGAGTACGAGTATACCGAGCTACTCAAAGTACTGAACGGGCAGAAGAAACCGGAAGATTACAATGTACCTAACAGCTTGTATAAGCTGATGTATGCCGATGCCAAGAAAGTACAAAATGTCATTAAACCGCCATACGATAACCTAAATGTCAGCAATTTCGATAAGACAAACTTCGGTGATTTCCAGCGTCTCTACTCACTCATGATTGGTGACCGTTCATTCTCGACAATCCCGATTAATAAAAAAGTGTTTAGCGTGACCTATAACCAAACACCGACAATGGAGACCAAATGGGCTAACTTGAAAAAGATGGAGGATGAAACTGTTCTCAAAATCATCCTTGGCCAAGCGTCAATCGATTCTTTTGATAAGTTTGTTAAAGATTGGAAAGCACAAGGCGGAGATCAAATCACAGCGGAAGTAGCGGATCTCCTCAAAAAATAACTGAAATAAACTTGCAAAAGGCGTTGGCGGACTCAACGCCTTTTGCAAATTCTCAAAATGCCAGTTGAGATGGGGGGACAACCATTATGAGGAAAATGGGCTTTCAGAAGCATTATTATTTGATGCTGCTTCCAGGTATGATTTGGCTTATTTTGTTTAGTATTGTGCCGATGTTCGGCATCGTGATGGCATTTCAGAATTATAATCCTGGCATGGGCATTTTCGGTTCCGAGTGGGTTGGATTGGAAAATTTCAAATACATGTTTCAACTGAATGACAGCAAATCGGTCATCACGAATACAGTTATTATCGCTGTGGGCAAAATTGTATTCAATTTGCTAATCCCATTGATATTTGCGATTTTGTTGAATGAGCTTACCAACTTACGTTACAAAAAGTTTGTTCAGACGGTCGTTTATTTACCGCACTTTTTATCTTGGGTTATTATGGCGACGATTGTTATCGGCATTTTTGGCTATTATGGCGTTGTTAATACAGTCATTGAGATGTTCGGTGGAGATCCCAAACTTTTTATGGCGGATGCCAGTATATTTCGTCAGTTGGTTATCGGCACGGATGTGTGGAAAGAGTTCGGTTACAATGCCATTATTTATCTCGCAGCACTGACAGGGGTCAATATGAATCTGTACGAAGCAGCGGCAATCGATGGAGCCAATCGTTGGCAAATGATAAGGAATATTACACTTCCAGCGCTAACGACAACGGTCGTGCTGTTGGGCGTTCTAAGTCTCGGCAATGTGCTCAACGCGGGTTTCGATCAGGTATACAATCTCTATAATCCGCTAGTGTACTCAACGGGCGATATTTTAGACACTTGGGTTTATCGACTGGGTTTGCAGAATCTGCAATTCTCATTAGCCACAACGGCAGGATTGTTCAAGTCTGTCATCAGCTTTGTGCTCATTGTTATCTCATACCGTCTGGCGTACAGATATGCCGACTATACAGTCTTTTAAAAAGGAGGCGTTGACATGGTAAGAAATACGACTTTAGGATCACGTACTTTTGAAATTGTCAATGTGATTCTCCTGGGCTTGTTACTAATTAGCTGCATTTATCCGCTCTGGTATACGTTCTGTGTATCCATATCTGATAAATCAGCTGCAAACGCAGGATTGGTTACGCTGTATCCAATTGGGTTCTCATTAGCTTCTTACAAAGAGATCATCAATGACAGTTTATTCTTGAATTCATTCTGGATTTCGATCCAACGAACCGTGTTAGGAACTGGATTCTCTATGATTGTAAGTGTGCTGATGGCCTATCCACTGGCGAGACCCAAGAAAGATTTTAGAGCACGCAATACGTTCATGTGGATTCTGGTTTTTTGCATGGTCTTTAATGGCGGTCTGATTCCATGGTATCTAACAATTCAACATTACGGTTTGATCAACTCCATCTGGGCACTGGTTCTTGGTGGTGGTGTCCCGATCTTTAATGTTATTTTGATCATGAATTTTTTTCGTAATCTTCCTAAAGACCTCAGTGAAGCGGCAATTGTAGATGGCGCTGGCCCTTGGGCAACGTTGTTTCGGATCTATATACCTTGTTCCATCCCTGTACTAGCGGCAGTAGCGCTGTTTATCAGTGTATATCACTGGAACGAATTCTTTAATGGTTTGGTACTCATGAATACTTCTGATAAATATCCGCTGCAAACCTATATCCAGCAGTTGGTTGTCAACATCCCAGTCGGCACAAACCTTACGCCGGAACAATACAAGAAGCTTTCTGAACTATCGAACAGGACGCTCAATGCTGCCAAGGTCTTCATAGCGATGGTGCCGATGCTGATCGTGTATCCATTTTTGCAAAAATATTTCGTATCCGGCATCATGTTGGGAGCAGTGAAGGAATAGGGGATCGATTGCAGAAGGGCTTGCTTCGCGGTAAGCTCTTTTTTGCGTTTATCAACGAAATCCCTTACTATTGTTGAAACAGAAACAAAAATTATTATAATAGGGTAATGTAAGTGCGGATGGGAGGAGTAGCGATGAGCAAAGAAGATCAAGTCATGATGGGTTTCAGAGATTTATATCACAAGTTAGTTTGGCTTAACAAGGATAAGATGGAATACAGTCTGAAGGGGTATACATCTTCTGAAGTCCATTGCATCGAGTACATTGAAAAAAATCCAGATTCCAACGTGACGCAGCTTGCAGAGTCCTTTTACATGACGCGCGGTGCTCTAAGTAAATTAACTAAGAAACTTATAGAAAAAGGTCTAATTGAAAGCTACCAGAAGACGGACAATAAGAAAGAAATCTATTTTAAGCTTACTGAGCAGGGCAAAGCCATAAATAAAATTCATGACGATCTGCATAAAGAGTTTCAAGAGCGGGATAAAGCCGTATTTGAGCATGTAACCGAGAAACAATTTGACAGTATACTTAACTTCGTGGAAAAGTATAGCAGTCATTTAGATGCAGAAATAAAGAAACAGGGGTTAGAGTTGAAGTCGGAATAATTTTTAATAAAAATGAAAGATCAGGCAGCCGGGCTCTTTTGAGAACGGGCTGCTTTTTTATCAGTTAATTTTTGTTGACAAGGAAACAAATTCGCGGTAGGATATGTTTGTTTCCAAGGAATCAAAACTGTAGCTATTTGAGGAGAGAACTACCATGTCCATGTTTAGAATACACAATACTCAGAACAAAGAACAAAAGGAACCCATCGTAAATAAACACGCTTTATTATTCGGCCTTATCGCTGTGTTTCTTTGTGGGATAGGCTTCAGTATCATAGCACCTATTGTCCCATTCTTAGTGAAACCTTATACAAGTAGTCCTGCAGAACAAGCAATCGTTGTTACGCTATTGACTTCTGTATATGCCCTCTGCGTGTTTTTTGCAGCCCCCGTGCTTGGAGCTTTAAGCGACAAATATGGCCGTCGTCCTTTACTCTTAGTTTGCCTTTTGGGATCAGCAATCGGTTACTTCATTTTTGGTATTGGAGGAGCACTATGGGTATTATTTGTTGGGCGCATCATCGAAGGAATAACTGGTGGGAGCATAAGCACAATTTTCGCCTATTTTGCTGATATCATCCCTCCTGAACAGAGAACCAAGTACTTTGGATGGGTGAGTGCGGTGGTCGGTGTTGGCACCGTTATTGGCCCAACATTAGGCGGATTACTTGCTAAATTTGGTTATGCAGCACCCATGTATGTTGGAGCACTCATAACGTTATTAAATGTTGTTTATGGATTTTTCTATATGCCAGAAAGCCTTGTCAAGAAGAATAGACTGAAAGAAATTACCTTTATAAGATTGAATCCATTTACCCAGCTTGCAAACATACTTTCCACGAAAAACTTAAACAGGCTGCTGGTCTCAGCGTTCTTACTTTGGATACCCAACGGATCCTTACAGGCTGTGTTTTCACAATTTACGGTGGATACGTTCAGTTGGAAGCCTGCACTAATCGGACTTATGTTTTCAATTATGGGCGTTCAAGACATCATTTCCCAAAGTTTTATCATGCCAAAGTTATTGAAAATACGTAGCGATAAACAGATTACCATTCTTGGCATGGTTTCGGAAATTGCAGGCTACAGTCTTATTGCACTATCATCTTTGTTCACATACTATCCGCTATTAATTGCCGGCATGTTTATATTTGGTTTTGGTGATTCGATCTTTGGGCCTTCCTTCAATGGGATGCTCTCCAAGTCTGTCAATGCCAGTGAGCAAGGAAGAATTCAAGGAGGCAGCCAATCTATTCAGGCTTTAGCAAGGATGATTGGGCCAATCGTTGGAGGTCAAATCTATGTATCACTTGGTCATGCAGCACCTGCTTTTATGGGTATGATCCTTATAGCCGCGGCAATACCAATTCTGTATAAGAGAACGCTGACGGGAAGAATGGATCCTACATTGTGATCGAATATTGAACATTGGTAAATACGCGATGAAAAATGGCAAGAACCGACAATTTTCTAGAAGAACCTATTTTATTATAGCAAGATAATAAGTCCTATTTCGTATGCCATATACGTGGAACGGAGGGTTGAAATAAAGTGGACATTGCCTTAGCTTTATTATCCTTTTTCTTTATGTTGTTATTCTTAAGTACTCTTCGAGCGATACTTAACAAAGATAAAAGTGATATTCTCATATTCACGACGTCAACTTTATTTGCAGCTATTCTCTATATTAATGTAGTTGTTAAGGGTTAAGAATTTTCAGAGATGAGCCCAGTATCGTTCATAAGAAGTTTACTTCTCATTACCTCAATGAGAAAGAAACTGACAGATAGAATGAAAGAATATGCTGCTTCGTATGGAAAGGAACTCTAAAATCACATTTCTGTAGCAGGCAGGATTACTCGGCAACATGTTGAATTATCTGGAAGAAGTGAAATCACCAGAGGTGAGATATGAAACAATTTGAAGATAAAGCAGCGGGGCAAGCATTGAGTGATATATGGACGAGCATAGAGTGGCATGAAAGCACCTCTACTCTGAATCTCTTGATTACTTCAATGGCTGAACTGACGTTTAGTCCACTTTCACCTGGGCTTGAGGCGGAAGTGGCGAAGATCACACACGGAGAGAATCAATATGTACTGAAGGTGTGGAACAAACGTTCGAAACCTGACGTCCAGCGTCAATATCGCCTATTGGAAACACTTCAACGTCAGAAAATTCGTGTATCTGAACCGATTGGTTATGGGAAAACCGAAGACGGGCATGCAGTATTACTAACCCGCCATCATGGCACTCCAGTAACGAAAGTGAGTCCAAGTATTTTTAAGAAGATCACGTCTGTTTTAGCTGACGTTCACCGTTTGCCTGCGGATGGATTGATGATGAAGGAAGTACCTAAGTATGATTTTATTAACTATTTTTTCTCCGGTATCGAAGCGTATCCAGCAATGAAAGAGAATCTAATCTACCTAGTCCACACAGCCGATATGAAAATGGACCGGATCATACACGGAGATTTCAATCTAGGCAATATTCTTGAAGAAGATGGACAATACACAGTTATTGACTGGACGAACGGGCAACTAGGAGATCCAAGATTTGATCTGTCATGGGCTTGTTTGCTTCTGCGCATCTATGTAAGTGACAGCAAAAGCCTTACGTTTTTGTACAAATATCAAGAGGAAATTCATGTAGATGCTGGTGAGTTGGAAATCTTCGAAGCGATTGCTTGCCTGAGGTGGCTGCTGCTCGATCGAATCGCAGGTGTGCCCAAATACCCGGATACAATGAAGAACGTACGAAAAATCGTTAGAAACAATAGATTTTTAAATGAAAATGTAGAGCTGTAAGGGTAGCTGTAATTTGCCAATTGTGAATTTTATTCTAAGTAAATCATGTATAATGGTTTCTGATGGTATTGTGTACACGAAGAGGAGAGGGTCAAGTTGACACAAGCGTGGCAAGCAGATTGGCTGACAGATCGTGCATTTATAAATTTGGACAAATCCTATCTCTACCATAAAGAGCTTGAAACGGTTGTCATTGAACCGTATATTCCCGATTTACAGCATCACCATTGGTATGTAAGAAATGTATGTATGTTAGATGACAAGATGATGAATGAGGACCAAATCTGGCTTCAATTAACGGCTGATGATTACTACAAACTGTATATCAATGGTGAGTTCGTTGCCCAAGGCCCTGCACAGAGTGATGCGAATCATTATTATTATAACCGGATAGATGTGCGTTCGTTTTTAAAAGTCGGGAAAAATGTAATAGCTGTTCATGTTTATTATCAGGGACTGTTAAATCGCGTTTATAATAGCGCCGACAATCGGCAAGGCCTCATAGCGGAGCTTTGGGCAGGCGAAAATCTACTGGTTAAGACAGATCGGACATGGAAAGTAAAAAGGATTAATGACAATCGGCCTGGTGTGACATTTGGTTATGATACGCAATTTACAGAACATGTGGATGCAAGGCAGACGGAACGAGGTTGGACAGAAGTTGGCTACGACGATTCGGATTGGGAACAGGCAGAAGCTGCGGAGCATACGGATTATACATTTGTTCAGCAGCCAACTCCGCTGCTCGCCGTTTATAAGAAACAGCCAACACACGTCGAACGGCTTGCACCGGGTCATTATCTAATCGACTTCGGGGGCGAGTTGACCGGCCAATTCGCCATGAATGCACATGGAATTGCAGGTGATCAAGTACATATTTTCTCGGGAGAAGAGCTGTTGCCTGGAGATAACGCCGTTCGTTACGACATGCGCTGCAATTGCCTTTATCATGACCAGTGGACATTATCAGGTGACCTAGACGTTTTTGAAACGTATGATTACAAGGCGTTTCGCTATGTAGAAGTAAAAGGCCCCGAGGAAGCACTAAGACCGGACTCTTTTCACGCCGTAGTTAGGCATTACCCGTTCGATGAGCAAAGCTGCGTGCTTCACAGCTCGGATGAATTGATGAATCAAATTTTTGACATTTGCAAAAATGGCGTGCGATACGGATCCCAAGAAAATTTCGTGGATTGTCCAAGCCGAGAGAAGGGGCAATATCTGGGTGACAACACGATTATTGGTCACTCCCACATGCTGCTCAGTGGGGATTTGCGTCTCTATCGCAAGGCCATTGAACAATTTGGTCGTAGTTCATTCGTATGCGAAGGGCTAATGGCTGTTGTACCAGGGCATTTTATGCAGGAAATAGCTGATTTCTCATTACAGTGGCCGATGCAAGTGATGCAGTACTACCGTTATAGTGGTGATATGGCATTCCTTCAAGAGATGTACCCGTATGCGGCAGGTTTATTGAAACATTTTGAGCAATTTGAGCGTGAGGATGGGTTGCTTGAAGGTGTTACAGACAAATGGAATCTGGTCGATTGGCCACAAGGATTGCGCGACAATTATGATTTTGAACTAAGTAGGCCAGTCGGTCCTGGCTGCCATAATGTCATTAATGCGCTTTATATCGGCTGCGTAAGTACGGTAAACGAGATTCGCGAATTGCTCGAGATTACTTATGAAGATCAGCTGCCGCGATTAAAAAAGAGCTTCTTAGAAGCATTCTATGATGAAAAGAACGGCTTGTTTAGAGATTCGGAGCAGAGTACGCATCATGCCCTGCATGCCAATGTACTTCCTATGCTATTCCATATTGCACCGCAGCAAGCTGTCTCCACGATTGTTGACATGATTCGCACCAAGCGTTTCGCATGCGGGGTTTATTTTTCTTACTTTGTCATGAAGGCACTTGCGTTGGTGGAAGAACATGAGTTGATTTATGATTTGCTCTCCGCTGACGATGAACACTCTTGGGGGAATATGATCAAAGAAGGCGCAACTACGTGCTTTGAAGCATGGGGGAAAGACCAGAAATGGAACACAAGCTTATGTCATCCATGGGCAAGCGGTCCTGTTCCTCTGCTGATCGAGGATATTATAGGTCTAAAGCCAGCGAAGCCGGGGTGGCAAGAGATTGCGTTTTGTCCGAAGCTTCCTGCAAGCTGGACGTCATTTACACTGCAGCTGAACGTTCCAACTGGAACGATTCAACTCCGATATGAGAACGGGGAATGGACCGAAAGCTTCCCACCGGGTATCCCTGTCATACGTTGATAAATTTAAATGTATATTGGGAAATAGGTTAGAACTATTTGCCGGCTGATGTATTATTACCTAACAAAGTTTAGAAGAGCTAAACGGAGAAGGGGAGCTGAAGATATGTGTAAAATAATTATACAAGAGATACAGGATGGTGAAGTTGTAGGATTCGTATTATGAGTAAATGGCTAACAGTTACTGCTCTTTCAGCGCTGCTGCTTAGTTCTTGCTCAGCCGCAGGGGAGGGGCGGTCGACAATCGCGGATGCTGTTTCTGGAACCAAATCCCACAAACAACAACTGATTCATGCCGAAGGAACAAATGTCATAGACCGAATAGCCGTTCCGAAAGGTTATGAAAGGGTTCCTGTAGCGGATGGCTCATATGGGCATTACTTGCGAAATCTACCATTGAAGCCCCATGGCTCTAAGGTTCATTTGTTTAATGGGGAGCTAAAAGCTAAAGAGGTTTACGAAGCTGTGCTCGATGTGGATGTAGGTGAGCGGGATCTGCAGCAGTGCGCCGATGCGGTTATGAGACTGCGAGCGGAATACCTGTATGGCAGTGGCAACTATGATAAGATTCACTTCAATTTTACAAATGGCTTTAAAGCTGATTACGCAACGTGGAGGAAAGGCAATCGAATTGAAGTTTCCGGTAACAAGGTCTCATGGACCAAGCGGGGATCGGCCTCTAACAGTTACGATGTGTTTCGCAGTTATCTTTACATGGTTTTTGCGTATGCGGGAACGTTGTCCTTGTCGAAGGAAATGAAGCACGTGCCGATTTCAGAGATGCAGGCTGGAGATGTGTTTCTGGAAGGGGGCTCGCCTGGACATGCAATTGTGGTATTGGATATGGCTCAGAACCCCAAAACTGGTGAAAAGCTCTTTCTATTAGCTCAAGGCTACACGCCAGCGCAAGACATACATATCCTGGAGAATATGAATAACGGGGAGGGGAATCCGTGGTATACAACTGCGTTTGAAGGAAAATTGAATTCCCCAGAATGGACATTTACAAGAGAACAACTGTATAGGTTTACAGATTAATGCCAAGGGAGAAGGTCCAGTAGGATCTTCTCTTTTTTTGTTATTTCGTACTGGTTGATCAGGAGATCAATCTGCCTTTATGAAGAGATTTCATATTTTTATTGGAGTTAGCAATTACCGGGAGCATTTTCAAGCTACTAATCATGGGAGAAAGGCACTGGTGGCAAGTGGGTACGTATTCAAAAGAAAAATTGTCCCGAATCCACCCTTTGCAATCTTCATTATTACATGCCCAGACTTTCGTGTTTTCCTGAATGAGATCTTCTAGTGATTTTCTTTGAAAATACATCGTTTTCTCCTCCTTAGATTAAAAAAACTGCCCTTAACACTAGTTAAGGACAGTTCGTTCACTGTGAATTACAGTTTTACAACATTTTCAGCTTGAGGACCGCGGTTGCCTTGAGCTACATTAAATTCTACGCGTTGTCCTTCGTCCAACGATTTGAATCCATCTCCTTGAATAGCGGAGAAATGAACGAATACGTCATTTCCGCCTTCCATTTCAATAAATCCAAAGCCTTTCTCTGCGTTAAACCATTTCACTGTTCCTGTTTCCATAATATAATTACCTCCAAATTGTTATTAACATGCTTTTTTAAACAAAAAAAATCACACATTGAAAAAGGTACCATTACACAAATGATCACTTTTTCAATATGTGAGTTTATGTCAAAGCTGTTTATAACGTAATACTAGCACACAACCGTGTGATAAGCAAATTTGTAAAGTTTTCCATTCCCTATATGACATTTATCATACCGTCTACATGATGTTTATGACTGCAACGAATTGAAAGCGATATCTATAATGAAGATAGGATATTACCACTGATACTCGCTTACATGTTCGGCGCACCATATCGAGGAGGAACTATACGATGACACAATCCACGCTAACTAACTTAAAAAAACAGGTTGCCCCTTACGAAAAATCAAATACGAGGGCTAGTACCAAACAGCTGCTAAATACCTTAGGACCTTTATTCCTTCTATGGGTAGCTGCGTATCTAAGCCTATCGATATCCTATTGGATGACATTGCCCATTACGATTATCGCTTCCGGATTTGTTATACGAACTTTTATCATTTTCCATGATTGTTGTCATCAATCGTTCTTCAAAAGCCGTAGAGCCAATGAAATCGTAGGAACGATTACGGGTATTCTTACACTTTTTCCCTATCAGCAATGGAAGAATAGTCATTCTATCCATCATGCAACGAGCTCTAACCTTGAGAAACGTGGGATAGGTGATATGTGGGTACTTACCGTAGACGAGTATGCGGCATCTTCCATTTGGGTTCGAATGGCTTATCGGTTATATCGGAATCCATTCATTATGTTCGGACTTGGTCCAATCTTTTTGTTTCTATTTACGAATCGCTTTAATACGAAAGGCGCAAGACGCAAGGAACGTATTAGTACGTATATGACAAATGTCTCCATTCTTGCTCTGTATGGGTTGCTGATCTGGATGGTTGGATGGCAGTCGTTTGTTCTTATCCAAGCACCAATCATGTTCGTAGCAGGCTTGATGGGAATCTGGTTATTTTATGTGCAACATCAGTTTGAAGACTCCTACTTCGAGAAGGAAGATGAGTGGAGTTATGTGAAAGCCGCGGTAGAAGGAAGCTCCTATTATAAGTTGCCTAAACTCTTGCAATGGATTACTGGCAATATTGGGTTTCACCATGTTCACCATTTGAGTCCGAAAGTACCAAATTATAATCTGGAAAAAGCACATAATGCAACACCTCCCCTTCAAAAAGCAACGACGATTACAATCGGTACTAGTTTGAAGTCGCTAAGTTTTAAACTATGGGATGAGCGTAACAAAACATTTGTCGGTTATAAAAATAATAAACAGGTAAACCTTAAGGAAAATGAGAATGATTCTGCAGCTGCCAAAATAAAGGTAGAAGTTCGTAAGTCAAGTTTTCAAGGGCAATAAATACATCGTTTCATGTTTATGCTAGAATATAATTAAATCTATGTTGGAGAAAAAGAGGCTAAACGGACTATGCAAAAGTGGTATCAAATTTTTCATAAAAACACCGGCATTAGTCCGTATGTGTGGGTTGTCTTTTATATCCTACCTTTTTATTTCATATTTCGTTCTTCAACGACCTACCACATTGTATTAGGCACAATCATGATTATGGTATTCTTTAGTTGCTATGTACTGTCCTTCGTATCTAAAGGTTGGATTGTGTACTTCTGGACTAGCGTACAAATTGTTATTTCGATTATCATGGGTATCGCCTTCAGCTATGTGTATTTCTCGCTGTTTTTAGCTTTTTTTATTGGTACCATGAAAAGTCGAGCAGGATTTATTACGTTGTACTGCATACATCTAGTTACCACGATTGCAACGGTTAACTATGGATTGGTATCGCAAAATCCGGTGTATTTTACCCAATTGCCCTTTATCATCATTTGTGTAATTGCCATTATCCTCATTCCTGTCACGACGTTCAACAAGAATAGAAGTGAAAAACTACAAGGGCAGCTAGAGGATGCAAATAAGCGGATTTCCGAGTTGGTAAAGCTAGAAGAGCGTCAAAGAATCGCCCGTGACTTACACGATACACTTGGTCAGAAGCTCTCATTAATTGGTTTGAAGAGTGATTTGGCAGGGAAATTAATTAGCAAAAATCCAGCGCAAGCACAAATTGAAATCAATGATGTTCGTCAGACTGCTAGGATTGCGTTAAAGGAAGTTCGGGAAATCGTAACGCAAATGCGCGGGACGAGACTAGTTGAAGAAATGTTTCGAATCAAGCAGATTTTGAAAGCTGCTGAGATCGACCTCATTGTGGAGGGAGATCCGAAGTTAACTAACACGTCTCTTATAAACGAAAATGTGTTGAGCATGTGTTTAAAGGAATCGATTACGAACATTATCAAACATAGCAGTGCTACTACGTGTGCGATATCCATTCAGCCATCACCAAGCGACCTCGTGATCAAGGTCGGGGATAATGGAGTCGGCATGTCGAAGGAATGTCTTGTATTACTTGGAAACGGATTGCGGGGCATGAAAGAGCGACTTGAGTTTGTAAACGGGTGTATGGAAATTGTCTCCGACAATGGAACAACCATTGTAATTAAAGTGCCGAATGCCATCATACCACCAGAAAGGGAGGTGAGGATATGATCCGAATTGTGATTGCCGAGGACCAACGGATGCTGCTGGGTGCGCTTGCTTCCTTACTTGATTTGGAGGAGGATATGCAGGTCGTTGGTAAAGCAAGCAATGGCGAGGATGCTGTGAAACTGGTTAAACTGCATAAGCCAGATATTTGTGTTATGGATATCGAGATGCCCATCATGAACGGTTTAGATGCCGCAGAGGAACTCAAGGGATTGGGTTGCAAAGTCATTATTTTGACCACATTTGCCCGTTACGGTTATTTTGAAAGGGCCGTGAAGGCAGGTGCCAACGGTTATTTGTTGAAAGATAGCCCCAGCGAGGAACTAGCTACCTCGATCCGGAGTGTGATGGCTGGCAGACGAATCTATGCCTCAGAGCTGGTAGATGAGACATATAATGAAGAAAATCCTCTGACCGAGCGAGAGAAAGAAGTATTGAACCTGATTGCCGACGGTAAAAATACGAAAGAAATCGCGGATCATATGTATATAACAAGGGGCACCGTTCGCAACTATATTTCCGTTATTCTTGATAAGCTCAATGTCAGTAATCGAATTGAGGCTATTATGCGTTTCAAAGAGAAGGGATGGTTCAAATAGCCTTCCGAGAAAAGTAAAATCTTTTTATAATTGAACATTAGTTTGATTTTTGGGAATATATCTATTTATAATTGGCTATATAAGGAATATGAATAAGGCGATGACGAGAAAGAGTAGTTGGACCCCGTTCTTTTAACAGAGAGCTCCGGTAGGTGAAAAGGAGTAAAGAGACGTCTGACGAACATGGTCTCAGAGCTGTGCATCAAACCCTCTTAGTGAGGTAGTAGGCCCCACCGGGTGCACCCGTTAACGTGCCAGGGTATAATCACCTCATAGGGTGACGTACTTGTAGAGGCCGGCTTCCGTGAGGGATCGGTAAATTGAGGTGGAAACACGTGAGCGACAGCTTTCGTCCTTTTGAGGACGAAGGCTTTTTTTGTTTTTCTAGAATTATAAACAAGGGAGGAGTTTGAAAATGAGCATATTTATTGGCGGAGCGTGGCCCTACGCAAATGGATCACTACACTTAGGAAGGTTAGCAAGTTTACTACCAGGTGACGTGATTGCGCGGTATTATCGGCTAAAGGGAGATGAGGTACTTTATGTATCAGGAAGTGATTGTCATGGAACACCTATTTCAATTCAAGCTAACACAGAAGGGGTTTCCCCTAAAATAATTACCGACAAATATCATAATGAGTTTGTAGATTGTTTCCATCAAATGGGGTTTTCCTACGACCTTTATACGCGAACGGATCATCCATTTCATCACGAAGTTGTGCAAGAGGTTTTTAAGCAACTACTGGATAATGGTGTTCTGTATCAAAAAGCAGTTGAACAAACGTACTGTAACGATTGCGATCGTTTTCTGCCAGATCGTTATGTTGAAGGGAACTGCCCGCGCTGTGGCAGTGCAGCTAGAGGTGATCAATGTGACGTTTGTTCCGCATTATTGGATCCGTTGGAATTGCATAATCGTTCATGTAAGTTATGTAGAGGTTGTCCTACGTCAAAGCTTTCTGATCATTATTTCCTGGCGCTGTCGAAATTTCAAAATGAGCTAGAAAACTTTGTTGATCAAGCAGATGGGTGGAGGGAAAACGCCATTGGACTATCAAGGCGTTATTTAAGAGAAGGGTTGCAAGATCGAGCTGCTACTCGAGATTTAGATTGGGGAGTTGATGTACCCCTGGAAGGTTTTGATGGGAAAAAAATATATGTGTGGGTTGAGGCGGTCACCGGATATCTGTCTGCCAGTCAGCAGTGGGCCAATCAGCGCGGAGAAGCGTGGGAGAAGTTTTGGTCCAAAGATGGTGTAAAAGCCTACTATATTCATGGGAAGGATAATATCCCTTTTCATACTTTAATATGGCCAGCTATTCTACTGGGTTTGAAAAATTTACACCTGCCAGATCATATCGTTTCTAGCGAATTTCTCAACCTAGAAGGTAGAAAGTTCTCAACAAGTCGAGACTGGGCAGTATGGGTTCCCTATCTTTTACAAAGGTATGAGGCGGATTCAATACGATATTTCCTTATTGCTAATGGACCAGAAAACCGGGATACGGATTTCTCTTGGAGGGAATTTATTTATAGTCATAATGGCGAATTACTTGGGGCATTTGGGAATTTTGTCAATCGGAGTTTAGTATTTATTGGAAAATTTTATGAAGGTAAAATCCCCCATGGTGTGATTGATAGTAACATTAAACAACAAATTGAAGAACTGTATATTCGTTGTGGGGAACTTATTGAAGTAGGGAAGCTAAAAGAAGCGTTGGAGAACATATTTGCGTTCGTTCGTAGCTGTAATAAATATGTGGATGAACAAAAACCTTGGAATCAAATTAAAGAAAATGCGGACTCCTGTCACGTTACGCTTCATACATGTGTTCAAATTATTGCAAATCTGGCTAATCTTTTAGAACCATTTGTACCTTTTTCCTGTAAAAAGATTAGGGGCTTTCTAGGCCTGTCTGCTCCTACTTGGGCATATGTTGAGTGTCCCGCTGGAAGAGAGTTAACCCCTGTTGAAGTCTTATTCCAACGGATTGATGTTAGCCGAATCGAAGAGGAGGTACAACGACTTAAGCGCAATTGATTGACAAGTTGAACTCAAAATAAAGCCCATTTACTGGGCTTTATTTATTAGGATCGCTTTTTTTTACTTTGTTGGTTTATCTTCTTTACTAGGCTTAATAGCGAATAAAGCAAGAAGCGCAGCAACTACACAAGTACTTGAGATGGTATAGAACATACTTTGTGGTGATATTTTCATTAGAACGGAAGCCAGTGGAGGGCCCACTGCAACGCCTATGAATCTCATTGAGCTATAGATGGAAGTTATTGTGCCTCGTTCTGCTTTATCAATTCCTTCCGTTATCATGGCATCTAAGCACGGGAGTGTGACACCAATACCTATACCGGCAACACTAACTAAAGTAATCAACCCATATAAGGATTGAACCATGCCAGAAACAACAAGCGCTGCTGTTACCATGGCAACTCCACTAAGCGTGATCCACTTCATTAATTTTTTGTTTTCACCAATTTTTTTACCTGTTAGAAAGGATGCAAGGCATAGCGCTGCCGAAGGGATGGCAATCACACAACCTTTCCATATGCCTTTAATCTGATATTTGTCTTCGAGTGTGTCTGATAAATAAAACAGCGTTCCAAAAATAACAAACATACAGATGCAACCAATAGCAAAAATAGCTGTTAACCAGCGGCCATTGTTCGCAAATATTTGCTTTAAATTTTGAAGAAACCCCTTGAACGTAATCTTCTCTTCTTTCATATCTTTCTTCGTGGGTGATTTAACCAGAAAGGCAACTAATAGGGTAGACGCCACACACAACACGGGAATGGTGAGAAAGGGGAGAAACCACACCACGAAAGCCAAAACGGACCCTAGAATAGGACTCAGAACCTTGCCTAGCGTGTTCGCCGTTTCTACAATCCCCAAGCTTTTACTAACTTCGCTTTCATTGTTATAAATGTCACCAACCAGTGGCAACACAATAGGGAAAGCTCCCGCCGCTCCTACACCTTGTAAAGCTCGACCAAGTATAATAACTATATAGGGGTGTTCCAGCCACCAAGCGGCTAATCCAGAAATCAAACCACCAATGCCAGTTATGAGTAAACTGGGGATAATAATGATCTTCCTGCCGAAGCGATCCGACAAGTATCCCGCAATCGGTATAAGAATGATAGCCACGGCAGAGTAAACGGTAATTAATAAGCTCACTTGGAAAGAAGTTATTTGTAATTTGTTACGAATAGATGGTAAAACGGGAATAAGCATAGAATTTCCTAACGTCATAATCAATGGAATAGACGCAATTGAAAGCAGACTCCACTTATTTGTTTTCAAAATCTTGTACCTAGACCTTGCCATATGAAACGCACGATATCACCTCTTGCATTAATTTACGCAATTGTGATCGAATTAATCCCATTAATCCAGTTGGCATTTAAAGAATAATGGATTGGACAAAAGCGAAAGCCCGAGGATCCCCCGGGCCTGTTAGTTTCAACATATACACTCACTATTTCTTCTTTTTCCTGCTTTTACCATGATTAGGTTTGTTATCTCGTTGGTCTTTGGCGTGGTTTTCTTGTTGTTGGTCAGTTGTTGTCATCATCTAAGCCACCTATCTGAAGAAGTTGCAAACAAAAATAGTGTACGCATATATGGAGCAATATAAGCAGTCACTTTGTACCAATTATTAAATGATCAAACGAGACGACTGTCATGCGCAAAATCTGTCTGAAAATTAACAACAAATGTCCATGGATTTACTTTTGAGGAGGGATTAGAATGAAAACGTGATTGAGAATGATTATCAAACGGAGGTCTTTATGTTAAAACGAATTTTTTACAAATCTGCCTGTTCTTCATTATTGCTAGTCCTTATGTTGTCAATCCTTTCAGGTTGTGGAAATGCAGGGACTACGCTATCGAATGAAACCGTATCGGCAACACCCGCGTCAACAACATCTGCAGCTCCAGCGGATAAAGCTTCAAAGAGTTCCATCAGGGTTTATAAAGATGCAGTTTCCAGAGAGGTTGAAATCCCTGCACATCCTACTCGGATCGTAGCACATTATTTTGCTGCGGAAATGGTTGCTCTCAACGTACCACTTATTGGCACGAACTTCCAAAATGCCAAGCTTTCATTATCTCTGGAGCAGCTGTCGGGGATCTCCGATATCGGTGGAGATGGCGTCAATCCGAATGCGGAAAAGCTCGTATCCTTGGATCCTGATCTTATTATTTTACCGAATTTTCTGGATCAAAAAGTCGTCGATGCTGTTTCCAAAATCGCACCTACGGTAGTCATGAATTATAGCGAAGATGCCTTCACTCGTTTAAAGAAATTAGGGGATGTAGCAGGGGTGCAAGATGCAGCGAGCAAATGGGTAAGTGCCTATGATGCGAAGGTAAAACAGAAGAAGGAAGAGGTTGGAGCATTCGTGAAAGATGGTGTGACAGCGACTGCATTCGTCCTTCACTCTGATAAGAAACTGTATGTCTATGGAACTCAGCGATTGGGGCCAACGATGTACGATGCACTAGGATTTAAACAGCCTGACAAGGTTAAGCAATTATTTGCTAATGATCCGAATGTCTTATGGAAGGAAATCTCGCTGGAAGTACTGCCTGAATATGCTGCTGATCATATTTTTATTGTATCTGCGAAGATGGATGGAAAAACAGTCCCAGAAATGGATGAACTCCTCAGCAGCCCAATTTGGAAGAACGTTCCCGCGGTAAAAAACGGAAAAGCCCATATCGTCGGTACGCGATGGGCACTGAACGATCCGCTAACATTAAATTGGCTGTTGGATGAAATGCCTAAAGCGTTAAAAGAATAATCGTGAAAAAGAAGTCAACTTTAGCGTTATAGACGCAAAGATGGCTTCTTTTTTTGGCTGAAATCTTTTATACTAGCATATAAATGATATTCATTCTCAATTACGGAGGCGTTGAAGCTGCATTCTAAACATTCCAAGAACTTTACTCCGCCGCCTATGTATATATTGCAGGAAATTCGAAAGTGGAAAGTGGATGAGGATGACACGCTGCCTGATAGCCTAGCAAGCTTTTCATTTGAGCTGGAATTCTGTGTACTTATAGTGGTTACACAAGGCAAAGCCAGCTTTCAAATCCAAGGTCGGATCTATGACGGTTTCGCAGGAAGTTGTCTGATGCTGCCACCAGGTTATAACGTGCAAGTAGACATTCAAGGGGGGCCTAGTTTTGAATTATTCCTTCTGCATTATCAGTCCAAAAATGATTCCTGGGGTTGTCCCCAAGAAACGATAGAATTCAGCTTCGATGGACTGGATTCCTTGCAAAGAAAACTGAAGCGATTGATGGAACATAATGCGGAGGATGGCATGCAAGCGCTGCAAAGTCATATTTTATTTCAGCAATTGATGCTGCAATTATGGAAAGAACATTCTTCTATGGAAACAGAAGAACGCTGGAAGATCGAGGATATTCAGAACCAGTGGAGCCGCGAGGAGCGGTATGAGGATGAAGCCTCCGTTGAACATTCCATCTCCTACATTCATGAGCATTATAACGAACCTATTTTAATCGGCTCATTGGCTCTCGATGCGCATATGACCCGATGGCACTATGGCCAAGTATTTAAAACCCTTACCGGACAAACCCCAATGGACTACTTGACTACCCTGCGCATTGTGCTTTCCAAACAACTGCTAGCTGTGAATCCAGCTGCACGTCTTCGTGATATCGCGGGAAGAGTTGGATTTCATGATGAGTTTTATTATAGTCGACGGTTTAAAAAATTGACGGGAATTTCGCCAAATCAATTCAAAGAGCAGGGGGCCAAGCCGCCGCGAATCGTATGCATTCAGTATCTGGGCGAATTGTTATCACTTGGTATACGTCCTGTTGCCGCAAATAGCAGCATACATCAATTGCTTGAAACTCATTCAGAGGGCATTCATTCCTTAAATGAACCTATTAATATCGAGGAAGTAATGGCTCTTAAGCCTGATTTAATTCTCTACCCGAGTTATACGCCTCCAGCGCTAGTAAGCGAGTTTCGGCGGATCGCCACATCGCTGGATATCAATTGGAAGGACAATATCATTGTCCGAATGCGCAAAATGGGTGCTTTATTTGGAAAAGAGCATGCAGCAGTTGAATGGATTACCGGGTATGCGAACCGATCTGAGTATTGGCAGCGAATCCTTAAAAATCGTATTGGGCACAAGGAGACGGCAGTCGCGTTCGTCTATCACCATGGGCTGTTTGTTTATACAGGGCATCATTTTGGTCATACGCTTTATAGCGGCTTAGGGTTCGAACCGCCAGATCGAGTTCGTGAATTAATAGCTAACGATTCACAAATGAAATGGAAACGCATTTCGCTTGAATCCATCCATGCGTATTCCGCTGATCGCATCTTTATGGCTGTACCCGCATTTGGCCCCGATGCTGCGCGGGTTCGGCAGTTATTGGAAGACGAAGCCTGGTTGGCACTTCCCGCTGTTCAAGCTGGGCGGGTTCGTTTTATCGATTTGTCGTTGGCCAATTATAATCCGATTACGCTAGATGCTCATCTTGAAGCGATTGGAACTTCCTTACTAGATGAGGGTTAGGCACAGGCAATATGCATCAGATGCCGTCAATAGACCTATGTAACATACGATTTCATGACTACTATGAATGAATAATTGCATCTTTTGTACTATACCTTTGCATCCATTCATTTGGTAAAATTTACAAGAATGTCATATCTCCACTATAATAACCAAAAGGATGGGATACGTATGAAGGATGTCGAAACTAATCTAAGAAAAAAGGCAGTCGCTGCTGGTTTGAAATTATTTTATAGTGGTGTTATCATGCTGGCTCTTTTTCCAACGATTTATGGGGCGGATTGGCCTGAAAGAGGTTGGTGCTAAAATCTAGCACGGACTTGGTATATTTTTAATTTACGAAGGCTGTCATAAGGCAGTACATATCGTTGTGTGATTTAATCCCCGTCAATCGGGGATTTTTTTTATTAATATGTACTTGATACAACGATAATCACGTTAGCGGAGGAATACGGCATATGATGGGTATTAACCTACTTAAAGAGGAGTTGTATTTCGATGCCGATTTCATCAGGGACCCACTTGCTGTATACTGTTCGCCCCGGTGACACCCTGTATACGATTGCAGAACAATTGGGCACTAACGTACCGTCACTTGTGCAAATTAATGCGTTATATCCATCTGTTGCAGACCCCGACCGAATCTATCCTGGTCAAGTACTTATAGCGAGATTGCCAGGTATGGCGGAGCAAAGCGCTGTTTTATATCAAGTTCAGCAGGGAGATACATTATTTAGGATCGCCGAACGTTTCTCTGTAAGCGTTGATATGTTGGCAGGACTCAACCAAATACAGCAACCAGACGTTATTCGAGTCGCTCAAATGCTGTTTGTTGCTGCCTTCGTATACGAAGTAGAGCAGGGAGACTCTCTGTATAGGATTTCCCGCAGATTCGGAACTCCGATGAGTGAACTGATTCGAGCCAACCGTAATCGCCAGGGTTTATCACCTGATATCATTTATCCCGGTTTTCGTTTGGTTGTCCCGCTTCCGTCCTCGACGAATATCGTAGTATTTGAACCTTTGCCCAGTACGAGGATTGCTCCTGGACAGTATTTAAGAGGGAGCGCCAGAGCGTTCGAAGCGACGATAAATTATCAGATTCGTGACGCGATGGGGCGTTCTATTACGACAGAGCGGGCTGCAACGGCTTCACAGGGCGCACCAGCATTTGGCGTGTTCGACGTACAACTCCAGTTTGATCAATCTCCCGCTACACCAAACGGTTCGTTGATGGTGTACACACGCAGTGCCCGCGATGGCAGCATTCAAGATTTGGTTGAAGTCCCTGTTACTTTTTAATCAATCCTACTAACAACGCGGCTGCCGGCATTTAAACGGCAGCCGCGTTGTGCGAAACGGGCAGGAATGTTGAAGGAGACGTTGAAGTTATACAAGTATATATTTATCAATACGTAATGCAGGGGGTAAAGATTTGAATTCGAAATTCAATCAACAAAGATTCATTGTTAGAAAACAGATCCTTTCATTAGTTGGAGCTAAAATCGATATTTTCGACAAGGATGAAAGGGCAATTTTGTTCTCCAAGATGAAAGCCTTCAAGTTGAAGGAAGACATCCGAATATACGGGGATGAAACTATGCAAACAGAGTTGATCAGCATTCAAGCGCGAAGTGTCATTGATTTCTCCTCCATTTTCGACGTAGTTGATGTAGAAACAGGGCACAAGGTGGGTTCTTTGCGACGTAAAGGGATGAAGTCGATCTTCAAAGATGAATGGGCCATTTTGAGCCCAGATGAATCGGAGATCGGATTAATTAAGGAAGATAACGCGCTGCTTGCTCTATTGCGAAGGTTCCTGACGAATTTGATTCCTCAGCACTACAACATAGAGATGAACGGGACCAAGGTCGCAGAGTTCAAACAAAATTTCAACCCTTTCGTTCAAAAACTAAACCTTGATTTCTCCGCTGACAACAACAATAAGCTTGATCGGCGTTTGGGCATAGCGGCTGCGGTGCTATTGGTCGCCGTCGAGGGGACTCAAGGATAGATGAGAATGGAAACGCATAGTTGAATAATCCACTTTATGAAGGCTGCCGCAAGCAGTCTTTTGTGTTTTCTGGCGTTTATTTAAGCGAAGTGAAACCACGTTTGAACTTTGGCTTGGAACACAATCTGACCAGGTTGGATTGGGGTGGCTGCGTTGGCAACAAGTTTGGAAGCCATATAGGGGACGGGCTCCGAAGTTCGATAAAGCTCCTTGACTTGGTATGGGGTAGAAGCAAGCGTTGTCCCCAGTGTATGCGTTATCGTCAAAGCTTTCTGCCGTGCGTTATGAATGGCCTGCGATAATGCCTGAAGTTCATAGGTTTCCGGTTGAATCATTGAAAATTGGATGCTGGTAACCTCATTGGCACCATTAGCAACCGAAGTGTCAACGATTGTTCTTGTTTGCGCTATTTGGTCATTAAGGATCTGCAACAAATGAGTTACTTTGTAGCCGCGAAAGATTTGTTTTCCATCCTTATAGTCGTACTGAATATCAATGCGATAATCAGTCGTTTGTATTTTCTCACGCGGAATGGATAATTGAATAAGGGAGTGGATGACATTCGATATGATTCTAGAATTCTCGGTTTGAATTTTAGTTAAATCGGGCCCCTCTGTTACAGCCCCAAGCACAATTTCGGCACGATCGGGAGCAGCAGACACTGTTCCCTCGCCCACAACTTCGACGGTGGATGATTGGTTCAATTGAGGAAGAGAAGCGGACCTGTAAAATGGCGGATACATATACATGAAAGAGCTCCTTTCTAATAAAGGACACTAGTCTAATGTATGAATCCGTAAAATTTATATGTGTCAGCTTTGAAATTGAAGTCGGATATGCAAGTACAAAATAAGCACAATTCGAAGGTCCGATATTTGAGAGCTTAAACAGCCTTATAAAATTAGTATTGATCATTCTTTCTTTTTTGGAACTATTTGTGAATTGACGTCGTATGTATCATGCAGAGAGAAATTCACTGTCGAAATTATGCAGGGTTAACTTACCAAGCAGATCTACTGTTTACATGAAGTGATGAATTGCTTTGAAAGGAGGTGACCTAGACAATGAGTATTAATCTCGTAAAAGGTCAAAAAATTGACTTAACTAAAGGCAATACTGGCCTTTCTAAACTGGTAGTTGGGCTTGGATGGGATCCAGCCACTACTGAATCCAAAGGATTCTTTGGTCAAAAAAAGCAAACTACGCCAGAAATTGATTGTGATTCTTCTGCACTTCTTCTTAATGAATTTAACAAGCTAGTGAAAGATGAGAATGTTGTATGTTTTCATAACCTAGCAAGTGACTGCGAATCTGTCCTGCATTCTGGAGATAATTTGACAGGCGATGGGCATGGCGATGATGAACAAATCACAATTGATCTTGCCAAAGTTCCATCAGATGTACATAAGATTCTTGTTGTAGTCAACATTTATGAAGCGGATGACAGAAACCAACATTTTGGCATGATTAATTCTGCTTATATCCGAGTTGTGAACGCAGCTAATAATCAAGAGTTGATTCGGTTTAATTTAACAGATAATTATTCTACGATGACGGCGCTGCTTACAGGAGAATTATATCGACATAATGGCGAGTGGAAATTTAACGCAATTGGAGAAGGAGCACATGCAGCTCATATCGATTACTTAGCAGCACGTTACCAATAAAAAATAAAATAAAGCGAGGTAATTATCCTATGCCAATCAATCTATCTAAAGGTCAGAAAGTAGATCTTACTAAAACAAATCCAGGACTTGCAAAAATCTTTGTAGGTCTTGGTTGGGACACGAATAAATACGATGGCGGCGGCTCTTTCGATCTGGATTCTTCTGTATTTTGTACAAACGCTGCAGGTAAAGTAGATAACGAAAAAAACTTTGTCTTTTATAACAACAAGGAAAATGAAAATGGATCTGTGATACATACCGGTGACAACCGTACAGGTGCTGGCGATGGCGATGACGAGCAAATTAAAGTTGATTTATCGACGGTTCCTGCAAGTATCGAGAAAATTGCTTTTGCAATTACCATTCACGAAGCTGCTGAACGTAATCAAAACTTCGGACAAGTTTCAAATGCTTATGTTCGTATTGTTAATGAAACGGATGGCCAAGAACTAATTCGTTATGACCTGGGTGAAGATTTCTCTATTGAAACTGCTGTTGTCGTAGGGGAATTATATAGGAATTCAGGTGAGTGGAAGTTCTCAGCCGTTGGCAGTGGATATAGAGACGGACTTGGTGGTTTAGCGAAAGATTATGGTTTAGCTTAATAATACTGAAGCATAGCAACATATAGTCCGTTAAGAATCCGCAGAAATGCGGATTTTTTATTTATCTGAACAACTTTGCGTCATCAAATAGACCAATAACACAAAGGTGGCTAAATAAGTAGTCGATTCTACGATAGAACTTTTTAATAGTTGAATAGAAGAATTCGATATAAACTGCATAGTGCCTAACTGTTGATATATAGTTAACTTATAAAATCCGATTATGCCTATTGGTATAAGTGGTTAATAAGGAGTGACTACCATGTCCAAAAGACAACTAAAGCTGGGAGCTAATTTAAACGGGGTCGGAAATAGTATCTCCTTTTGGAGACATCCCGAAGTGCCAACTAATGCAAGTGTTAGTTTAGCGTTCTATAAAGAGCAGGCTCGTAAGGCCGAGCAAGGCAAATTCGATCTCTTGTTTATCGCTGATGGCTTGTATATTAATGAAAAGTCCAATCCACATTTTCTAAATCGATTTGAGCCGCTGACATTGTTATCAGCCTTAAGTGAAGCAACAACTCATATTGGCCTGGTTGCAACCTTATCAACTTCCTACAGCGAGCCGTTCACAGTGGCTAGACAGTTTGCTTCCATTGATCTTCTCAGCGGTGGAAGAGCGGGCTGGAATGTCGTCACCTCTCCCTTGGAGGGCTCTGCTCTTAACTTTGATAAAGGCGAGCATCCACATCACTCGCTGCGTTACGAAATAGCCGAGGAACACCTTGAGGTTGTAAAAGGGCTTTGGGACTCATGGGAGGATGATGCTTTTGTCCGAGATAAAACTACCGGTGTATTCTTTGATCCCGCCAAGCTTCACACTCTTCACCATAAGGGCAAACATTTTGCAGTTCAAGGGCCTCTGAATGTTGCTCGTTCCAAACAAGGGTACCCCGTTGTGTTCCAGGCAGGGTCATCGGATTCTGGCAAAGATCTTGCTGCTAAGTCGGCGGATGCGATATATACAGGACATGAGACATTCGAGCAAGCGCGTGCTTTTTATCAAGATGTGAAAAGTAGAGCTGCAGCTTACGGTCGTCAACCGGATGAAATTCTGATTTTCCCAGGAATCGGCCCGATTGTTGGCAGAACAGAAGCCGAAGCAGAGCGCAAATATCAGGAAATTGTGGAACTTGTTACAATTGAACACGCACTGAATTATTTGGGTCGTTATTTTGAGCATTATGACTTCTCGCAGCATGCTCTGGATGACCCGTTTCCTGATCTCGGCAACTTTGGCAGCAACAGCTTCCGGAGTACGACAGACAGCATTAAACAAGAGGCGAGGGAGCAAGGACTCACACTTCGTCAGGTTGCGCTGCGAGCATCCACACCGAGAAGTAATTTCATCGGGACGCCGGAGAAGGTGGCTGATCTCATCCAGCAATGGTTCGAGGGCGGTGCAGCGGACGGCTTCAACATTAGGACAGTCGTACCGAACGGACTTTCCGATTTTGTCGACCTGGTTGTACCAGTGCTGCAGGAACGAGGAGTTTTCCGCAAAGAGTATGAAAGTGATACACTACGTGGCAATCTTGGTTTAAACGTTCCATTGAATCGTTACATAAAGAAGTCTGAAGTGCTGAGGGTGAACTAACATGTCAACCGCCTTCGATTCAATTAGGGGTTAAACATAATGGTGAGATATATCGTTACTTGAAGCTAAGAGATGGGATGCCATCTCTTTTTTTTATGCCGTTATTCATTTGAGCCGTGCTAACATTTCCTATTGCTCTTAAAAAAAGTTAATCCTTTAATTTACCAAATTACAAATCCAATGAACATACTTTATTTAAGGGAAAAGCATTATTAATCCGTAATTTTAAATTTTAAACACGATATTTTCCTTTAGAATCGTATAGATTCCTGTAAAGTAGCGGTGATAAGATAGCAAAGTAATTTCCTATTAATTCAATGGGATAAGTGCAAATTATAGTATCAAGGGTAAAAAGGAGAGGAGTAATTTGAACAAAATAATCATTCTATCCTGGGGACGGTGCATGCTCCTGTCTGTCGCTCTTACGACGATGCTGGTCGGATGCTCTACTGAAAGAATCCCCCAACAACCGATGCAAAGTTGGAAGTAGTGAACGAGTGGAAGAGCTGCTGCAAATGGTCGGATTGAATCCGACATGGTACAACAGGTATCCGCACGAATTTTCTGGCGGGCAGCGCCAGCGGATCGGCATAGCTCGGCAATTGCTCTAAACCCGCGCTTCGTGCTGGCGGATAAAGCCGTATCTGCGCTGGACGTGTCGGTGCAGGCGCAACCTCCACCAGGCTCCCCAAATACATGACCCCAATCCGCGAGGATATGTGCTTGACTATATTGAGGCCGTGGGCGATGAACGGGAAGAGGTGCCCAAATTGAAAGTGGTCGGCACCCATCATTTGGCAGCATGTCATTACCCGCTTTGAACTTCATCATACTGGAATATCCACTAGGAGCGTGTTTACCAATGTCCAAGAAAAAAGAAATCAAATTCGGTGCGATTATTCAAGGTGTCGGTGCCCATACCGGTTTATGGAGGCATCCCGACCTTCCCGTTGATGCTAGCGTCAACCTCGATTTCTATAAGCGTCAGGCTCAAGTTGCTGAAGCAGGGAAATTTGATCTCGTCTTCATCGCTGATGGATTATATATAACCGAACAGTCGCTTCCGCACTTTTTGAATCGATTTGAGCCAATCACTATTCTCTCTGCCTTGGCTGCTGTGACAAGTAACATCGGATTGGTCGGCACACTTTCTACCTCTTACAGTGAGCCTTTCAATGCAGCTAGGCAGTTTGCTTCGTTGGATCATATCAGCTCTGGGAGAGCTGGATGGAATGTGGTTACTTCTCCACTTGAAGGTTCGGCCCGTAACTTCAGTAAGGATGCACACCCTTCCCATTCCGAGCGATACCGCATGGCGGAGGAGTACATTGAAGTCGTAAGAGGATTGTGGGATTCATGGGAAGATGATGCGTTTATTCGTAACAAGAAAACCGGTGTATTCTTTGACAAATCGAAGATGCACACCCTTCATCACAAAGGCGAGTTCTTCGACGTCCAAGGGCCGCTCAATATCGCACGCTCGAAGCAAGGCCAGCCCGTCATCTTCCAGGCTGGTTCGTCTGAATCGGGCAGGGATTTGGCAGCCAAATCGGCAGATGCAGTCTTGACGGAGCATGAGAACATCGAGCAAGCGAAAGCGTTCTATCGAGATGTCAAAAACCGTGTCAAAGCGCATGGACGTTCGGAGGATGAGCTTGTGATTATGCATGGCATCGGGGTAATTATTGGCCGAACCGAGGAGGAAGCCAAGGCTAAGTATGATGAGATTGCCAATTTGGTTACCATCGAAAGTGCCATTGCCCATCTCGGAAGATTTTATGAGCACCATGACTTCTCGCAGTATCCGCTGGATGAACCGTTTCCAGATCTTGGCGATCTGGGTAGCAACAGCTACAAAAGCAGCACTGAACGAATCAAACGTATCGCTTTAAAAGAAAATTTAACGCTTCGCCAGGTTGCCCTTCGTACCGTCATGCCGCCTGGAGAGTTCGTAGGTACTCCAGAGCATATTGCAGATCTGATCCAACTTTGGATAGAGGAAGAGGCGGCGGACGGTTTCTTTATTCAATCGGTTACGCCGAGAGCGTTGGAGGAATTCGTCGAACTAGTAATACCTATATTACAAGAGAGGGGACTCTCGCGTACTAAGTACGAGGATACCACACTGCGCGGAAATTTGAAGCTTCCGATTCCTGTAAATCGCCATGCTGCCAAGGCAGAGAGTGAAAGCGCATCTGGATGCGTATGAGAACGACATGATTTCGCTGCGCCGTGAACTGCATCGCTATCCGGAAAGCATGTTCGATGTTGAACGAACCGCAACAGTTGTCGCCCGGCATTTAAAAGCCTGGGGTATTGAAGTAAGACGAGGGGTAGGGATGAGATTCAAAGCTGGAGTCATCGGCAGACTTCGTGGCAGTCAGCCCAGCCGCTGCGGGAAGGCTTCATGATGGCAGCTTCGTCGCATTTTACGTACGAGTTCCGGGGATTGGCGGGACATCATGCCGCTCCCCATCTCGCAGCCGACGCTTTGATGATGACGGCTCAATTCGTAATTGAAGCAAAGACTGCGATAGCCACACAGTGGAATCCGTTAGTGCCAGCGGTACTCTCTTTCGGCATGATGCATGCGGGAGAAGTGCAGAATGCAATCGCGGATAAAGGCGTAGTGAAAGGCACGTATCGCACCTTCGGCAAAGATGCTGTACTGTGCATAAAAAGAATGCTTGAGCAGCGAGCCGAATCCGTCGCCAAATCGTTCAGCGGAACGTATGATTCTCGCTACCGGCTAGGGACGGCGCTGCTGAACGATGCAGGAGCTGTGCGGGTGGCGGCCAAGGCGGCCACAGAAAGCGGGGCGGAAATGCAATGGTTGGAGACGCCGCCGCTTTGCATCTATCTTTTGTAATGGAGGGGCTAGGTCAGACGGAAGAGGACTAGCCGAACAATTCTGCTCCTCGCCAACTGCCTCGAGATTTATTACATCATGCTTGTTACAAGGCTTTTGTCTTCGAATGCCGTCGAGAGCACAATTAAAGTCGTTGAATATCCATAAGGGTTGCAAGCGTCAAGAAATTGTGCGAGTGATTCAGTTGTTTCGGTGAACACTTTTAATAGAAAGTTGTAATCACCACTAATTCTGTAAAGATCGACAATCTCAGGAGAAGCTTCGCAGAATTTGATAAAATCCGGACAGCAATTCGTTTTAAACATAACAAAAGCAGAAGTATGTTTGCCAAGCTTCTGTGGGGATAATTGCGCACGATAACCCGTTACGATTCCCTGCTCCTCTAGCTTCCGGAGTCTTTCCGTTACAGCGGGCTGCGACATGACAATCAATTTGCTCATTTCAGAAATAGATATCCTGGCATTTTCATGCATCAACGATAAGATTTTAGTATCAACTTGGTCCACTAGAAAATCACCTCACCTAAATATATAAATTAATATCCAATAAACAACTTATTAAATTAGACATTAAATGCTAATTAACTTAATAATACTATGTGTTTTGCATGGTATCAACACTATAATGAAGTCATAAATAACTCGCGAAGGAGAATGAAAAGATATGACATGGACTCTGGATGACCCTATACATTTGGGCAGCCTACACCTGAAGAACCGATTAATCATGGCACCTTTACAGCAATATAAAGGAACATTTGATGCTTTTCCCATTGATCACCACATAGAACATTATGGACGAAGGGCCAAGCATGTAGGGCTAGTTATCCTGGAATCAACCGCTATATCCTCTAATGGAAGACTGTGGAGTAATGATATTGGTATTTTTACAGATCAGCATGTGGCACCACTAAGAAAGATTGCCGATGCCATCCATGCCCATCAAACGCCGGCATTTATCCAATTGTCTCACGGTGGTAGGAAATCCTCGCCAGAGGTTACGAATTTTATGGTTGCGCCGAGCGCTATTGCGTTCGACGATCATTACGGCACGCCCGAGCCGCTGTCTCTGGCCGGTATTCAAACTGTCATAGAGGAATATCGTCTCGCAGCAAAAAGGACAGTCGAAGCAGGATTCGATGGCATTGAAATTCATGCGGCACATGGCTTTTTAATTCATCAATTCCTTTCTCCTCTATCCAATATAAGGTTGGATGACTATGGCGGCAATTCGGAGAACCGGGCAAGATTTTTGAAAGAGGTTCTTTTGGCCATTAGGGGAGAAGTCGGTCGACAATATCCGGTTACCCTAAGAATTTCTGCCACTGACTATTTCAAGGGGGGACTAACCACTGAGGAGTTGGTGCGGATGCTACAGCCTCTTGAGTGTGAATTGGATGCGATTCATGTCTCAACAGGGGGACTTCTGCCTATACAACCAAGTGATGTACACACTGGTTATCAGGTGCCTTATGCTGCTGCGATTAAGCAACATTTTCATATCCCGGTTATTGCTGTCGGAAAGATATACACCCGCAGTCTCGCCAATCGTATTCTTGAGGATCAATTAGCTGATTGTATCGCCATCGGGAGCCCGCTCTTGACGGACCCGGATTATGCGGAATGTTTATTGACTCATGAAGATCAAGTTAGTAGTCGCGGATGATTTCATATATTAGTCGTATCTATTGGCATCATTAGTTCGGTATCTGTTACACTAGCGAAGGAATCACATGGTCATAACGGTAACGGAGGGACTTAGAAAATGGAAATTAGAAGAATTGGTTCGCAACCTTCAGGTAAAGGCTCGTCTGACTATTTTACTGGCACAGTTCGCGTTGATCCACTATTTGAAGCAGCCGTACCTGCACGTGTAGTTGGTGCAAGCGTCACGTTTGAGCCTGGTGCACGGACAGCTTGGCATACGCATCCACTGGGGCAAACGCTTATTGTAACGGCAGGCCAAGGAAGGGTTCAACGTTGGGGAGGTCAGATTGAGGAAATAAATCCTGGCGACGTAGTTTGGTTTCCGCCTGGTGAGAAACACTGGCATGGAGCTTCGCCTACGACAGCAATGACGCATACGGCCATTCAAGAACGGTTTGACGGTAAAACGGTCGAATGGTTGGAAAAAGTGAGTGACGACCAATACCATTCCTAAGAAACGCGACGGTCAGGGGTTAGACAGAAGAGGCACACCATATCCATGGGAGCCTCTTCTTTTTATTTAAATCAAAGGAAAGTATTCATCACGTAAACCATTCACGAGAAATTCAATTTCTTCTTTTGTTGAGAAATGCTTATTTAAAGTTTCTCTACTAATCTCCATCACTTTTGTCGTATGTAAAAACACATGCCACAAAACGTATAAGATGCAGAAGACCGCCACAAAAATGGCGGTCTTTTTACGTTTGATGTTTCCGGTAATCTCCTGGCGTGATACCAGTATGCTTTTTAAAAGTTCGATTGAAATGGCTGATGTGATTATAGCCGACTTGTGCAGCAATTTCTGTCACATTCAAATCGGTATCTTTGAGCAGCGCCATGGCTGACAGAATCCGAATGTCCGTTAAGAGCTCAATATAAGTTTTGCCTCTAACTAGCTTTAACATATGACTGAAATACGAGGGGGCCATCAACGCTTTGGCAGCGACGTCTTCCAAATGAAGCTCCTCATGGTAATGCGACTCCATAAAATGAATGGCCTCATAGAAAGCTTTTCTATGCAAAGCTACTCTGTGGCTATCCTGCTGACTTTGCACATGAATAAACCGTTTATATTGTCTAACCGTAATGACGAGAAGTCTGAGCAGTTCGGCTTTAATGGCTAGCCGGTAACCTTCTTCTTGAGTCACCCATTCAGTGAGAATGACATGGAGAAGGCTTTCAACCACCATTTGCGTAGGAGGAGGAAGTGTCATTTTGGGCAGCAAATCCGCATCGGTGATAAGAGGTCTAATATATGCAAAATCAACGAATGTCTCCATATGCGCCAAATCTCGCAGGCTGTCATTGAGGGCGTGGGGCATAAAATCGACCTGGATCATAACGAAATCCATTGATTCGCGGAGTTCCAAGCGATGCTCCAGGTTCGGGGGGATCGAGAATAGATCACCTTTTGTGAGCACATATTGCTGCCCGGCCACCCAATGTAGACAACTGCCAGACAGCATATAGCAAAGTTGGAGATGTTCGTGCGCATGCAGAATGCGATTCATGGAGTGCGGCCTGCGAATTTCTATTTTGAAGGGAAACGTTTCGTCGAGCATTTCTTTGGTAGCATAAATCGGATAATCGGACATATAGACCTCCGCAAGTTTCAATTGTCCTGCATTTCTATTTTATGATACATGGAATCGTTGATTTATTCAAAGAAATCGTGGAAAAGGGAAAGCGTTTACCATTTGGTCCTGCCATAATGATCCCTATAGTAAGATCTGATGTATGGCATAAAATGTTTTAGTAAGAAGGGAGAATGGCATTGAATAAATCTGAATTGTTGCAAAAATTTGAGAATCCTCCTGTGGATTACCGGTCAGTACCGTTCTGGTCTTGGAATGGCACCTTGGAACAGCAGGAGCTGGACCGTCAAATCGAGGGCTTTAAGGAACAGGGCATGGGCGGATTCATGATGCATGTGCGGGAAGGACTTGAGACACCGTATATGGGCGAAGCGTTCATGGACCGAGTTAAGGAATCCGTAGCTAAAGCAAAAGCGGAAGGTGTTCACGCGTGGCTGTACGACGAGGATCGTTATTCTTCCGGGATGGGAGGAGGCCTTGTGCCGCGCATTGGCGGCGATGCCGTGCGGGCGAAAGCATTAACACTGACGGTATCTCACAGTTCACAACAGGATGACACCGTACTAGCCGTGTATCGTGCAAAGTTGTCCGGCAACGAACTGTTAGCCTGCGAGAGGTTAACTCCATCAAGTATGGATTCGATGACTCTCTCTGAGGATGAAGTCTATTTGGTCTTTCGCCGGATCGTCGCAACCCCTAATGAATGGTGTCACGGGGATACGTATCCGGATCACTTGAATCCCGAAGCCACCCGAATTTTCATTGAGACGACGTATGAGACATACAAGGCTGCGGTTGGAGGGGAGTTCGGTCGTACAGTTCCTGGGATATTTACGGATGAACCCAGCCTGCTTGGTTTTAAAGAGGAGCTGAAAGCACCAGAAATGACCTGGATTACGTGGTCGGATGAATTGCCGCAAGCTTTTGCGGAAAAAAATGGCTACGCTATTTGGGATGCGCTGCCGTATTTCTACTATCACGGTGCACCTTCAGCTAAAGTCCGTTTCGATTATTGGAAAACGGTAACCGAGATGTTCTCTCAATCTTTTACGAAGCAACTCGGTGATTGGTGCAGGGAAAATGATCTTGCTTTTACAGGTCATTTCTGCGATGAGGCAGACCTGGTTGGCGCAGTCCGGCATCAAGGCGCTCTCATGCCGAATTATCGCTATATGGACATCCCTGGCATCGACATTCTGTGCGAACAAACGGACGAAAGTTTGGGCGTCAAGCACGTTTCGAGTATCGCAAATCAATATGGCAAGAAAAGGGTGATTACGGAAACCTACGGTGTAACGGGATGGGGTTTAACGTTCGAGGCTCGTAAATGGATTGGCGATTGGCAATTTGTCCTTGGGGTCAACCTAATGACCTACCATTTGTCCCTGTACACACTACGAGGATGCAGAAAACGGGATTATCCGCCTTCATTTAATTACAATACGAATTGGTGGCCTCATAATCATGTATTGGAACAATATTTTGCTCGGTTGGGTGCAGTCTTATGTGAGGGACGTGTCCGAAGAGATGTGCTTGTCGTTCATCCGTCGACAACCGTATGGTCGCAGCTCGGTTGCGATGTGAAAGCGAACGAATGGCGTAACGATGGCGGTAATATCGAAAAGCTTAACGCCTATAACCGTGAGTTTAATGCTTTTGTTCAGTATTTGCTCGGTCAGCATGTCGATTTTGACTTAGGCGATGAGCTGTGTATGCAAGAAGACGGCAGCGTGGTTGAGGGGCGCTTCGGCATCGGTCAGGCAAGCTATCCCGTTGTAATTCTGCCTTCGCTGAGCAATTTACTTCCGTCAACCTTTACGCTATTGATGACGTTTATGGATACTGGGGGAGTCGTTCTGGCATATGGCCAAGTTCCGACTATGCTGGATGCGGTGCCATCTAACGAGTTGCATCATCTAACTAGCCATCACAGATTCAAGCATAGGAATAGTTGGAATGAATTGATCCTTGAAATCGAGCGGATTGCGCCGCGGACTGTGCGTCTAACGGAATCAGATGGAGAGGAATCTGAGAGACTCTTGTACATGCGGCGTGAGCTGCCGGATTGTACGATCGTCTTCGTCGTTAACAATGATCGCGAAGCTTCCTACGAAGTGGAGGTTAGGATCGAAGGAAGCGGAGGGGTCGAAGAATGGGATTTGCTATCAGGAGAGGTCGTCGCAAAGCAGGCGCAAGCTAACGACGGTTACCTGCATTTTGAAGCAAGCTTCGGTCCTGCGGAATCCAAGCTGTATGTAATCTCCAAAGTAAGCAGGGAAATTATTCCGTATGCGAAGAAACATAGTCCACTGAAGCAGGGGATGAAACTACTTACGACTATGGAGGGAAGTACGAGCTTTTCCCGAACTCATCCGAACGCTCTTGTCATGGACGCTTGCCAGTACCGGCTGGGAGAAGCGGCTTGGTCTGACACCATGGAAGTGTGGCAAGCACAACAAGCGGTCCGACAGCAGTTGGGCATGCGGCCCGTTTATGCAAACGGAAAGCTTCAACGGCATTTCTGGATACACGAGCCACATCCATCGGATGGCACTTCGGTTGCATTTCGCTTTACTTTTCATGTAAAGAACACGCCGAAGTCGGATACGCAACTCGTTTTTGAGCAGCTGGAGCGTTTTCACGTTGAATTGAACGGACAACCTCTTTCGGAAAAACCGGACGGCTGGTATCTGGATCGATCAATGTCATCTGTAAAACTGCCGTCATTGCATGAAGGCGAGAATGTATTGGTGATTCGCTGCGCGTATACACACGACATGGAAGTGGAGAATGCCTTCTTGATTGGAGACTTCGCCCTCGATCACGATCGAAGTCTCATTCTTGAACCCACGCGTCTTGCGCTTGGGGATTGGACGCAGCAGGGGTATCCTCACTACTGTGGAAGCATGATCTATCATTTTGATGTGGAGGCAGACATTAGTAAAGGCAAACGAATGATGCTAAAGCTAGGGGACTATGAAGCTGTTACGCTGCAGATAACCATCAATGAAACACATCGACAAGCCATTCCATGGCGGTCTGCTGGCACCGTTGAGTTGACCGATTGGCTTGTGCACGGACAGAACCGTATCGATATTGAGGTAGTCGGAAGTCCACGCAATGTATTAGGGCCGCTTCATGAAAGACCAAATGATAAGGGCTGGACGGATTGGTGGTCTTTTCATCCGGATGAAGCAAATTATACGCCGGCATATCAATTGCAGCCCTATGGATTAATGGGTGCTATCGAGATCTATCAAGAGGAATGAATCGAGTGATTTACACCCGTGGGCCTGTTTGCTAAGATAGACACAAGTCGACGATGTGAACACGAATATATCCTGCATAAAAAGTGGGGATTGCATGAAAAACTTACAACCGATTATTTTCATCCGTAACAAGTCCAATTCGCTCTTTATGCGGCTAATTGCAGGCTTTCTATGCATCATTCTGCTGCTCGCCTCCCTGATCGTTTACGCTGTCTCGGTGTCCAAACAGAATGTGAGGCAGGAGATCGTCAAGTACAACACGCTGATGCTCGAAAATACGAAGAACAATTATGAAAAGCATTTGGACTTGGTCAAAAAGCAGATGTATCTGTTTTTTTACAGTGATGAAGTACAAAGGTTGCGCAGTGCCCCCAATTATAGCCGCTTTCCGGACGTTATTCGGGAAATATCTAGCTTCACAACAAATCCTTACCTATTTATTGATGACATCGTTTTTTATGCCAAACAAGGCGATCTTGTAGTGGAAAAAGGTACAAGTACGAACGCCGAATTGATGTTCCAAGTGTTTTATAAAAGCGAATCGTATCCGCTTGATTTCTGGCGCCGGCAGTTTACGGAATCGTTTGCCAACCGTATGCTGCCTGCTGCGCCAATGACGAATCATATTTTTCGAGACCGTCCTCAACCGCTAGGGGACATGATCCCGCTGTTGATTAAAAACAGCGAAGATTTCTATATGATTGTGTTTCTCGATGCTGCGAAAATGTATAAAGCGTTTCACCAAAGCCTTTATAACGATTTGATTATTTATAACCAAGATGGAGAGCCACTATTTAAAAGCACGACGCATGAAGCCGCCCTTGCGTTTGACGAACTTAAGCAGGCCGAAGGCAGTGATTTTATTCGTGATCGCAAGTACCATTTTACGATGAAAGGCGAAGGCACTGGTTACACCTATCTGTACCGGGTTCCCGTCGAGCGGATCGCGAATCAATCTCAGTTCAGCATTACGGTTGTTGCCATTCTTGCGGCAGCGATTGTACTTAGTGTGATCTTTTCTTTCTTGTTTGCAGCTCGTATTAACAACCCCTTAAAGAAAGTCATTGAATCCTTGCGACAGATGAACGAACCAACACCATTACAGTCTAACATTAAGGAATTTAATATTATCTCCCATGAAATTCATGGCAGTCAAATGCTTCGTAAGCAGCTTTCCTTCATGAATCACTTGAAAGCCATTCGTGGACATGAGCATGATGCGCATAAGCTTGATTTTGCCGATAAACCTTTCATATTTATTCTTTTTCAAATTCAGCCATCATTCAACTCATCATCTTCCAACGCGACCATGCAACAATGGGCTTATTATATGAAAACGTATATTGACAGCACAATTCAGCCAAGTTACCCGGACTCTATGACTTTTCAAATTGAAAAGGATCAAATTCTCAGTCTCGTTTTCACAGATAACAAAGCACAAATCACGGATCTGCTTGGGGCAATGATGCAAGTTTTTGATCATGACAAAGAGTTCGGGGTCATCACGATTGCCGTAACTTCCGTTTATACGGCATCTACGCAGCTGACTTCGGCCTTTGAGGAGGCAGAGGCGCTGCTTGAAGAACGGCTGCTGATGAACGAAACTCAGCTTATTCAGGAGCGCAGATCGGTGCCGATATCAATTGGCTTATCACCTGATCAAGAAAAAGAGCTGGAAACGCAATTACGTGAAGGAAATACGCAGCAGCTTGTTGCGCTGTTAGAACGTCTTTTTGCCAAATGGCGAAGCAAGGCATTGACAGCTTCTGTCATGCAGGGGTTTGCCGACACCCTTGCAGGTAAAATTCGAAACGCAATCGCGTCCTACCCGATCGATACCGAGCGACTGGCCTCTCTTTACGGCAAAGTAGGGGAGCGTATTCAGCAGTGCAGTACCATGGAGGAGCTGGAACAGCTGATGCTCGAATGGGTGACACTGTCTTCAGAGGCTGTCCAAGATCAGAAGGAAGAGAAGTACCCAATTACATCTTTCGTAATGGATTATATCCAAGAGCACTTATCGGAGGAGATCTACTTGGATATTCTCGCGGAAAAGCTCAAGATGAGCAGCGGGTATTTATCCTCATACTTCAAAGCTAAGACCGGCAAGAATATCGTGGACTATATCAATGAAACACGCATTGCGAAAGCGACAGATCTTCTAGCTGATAGCCGTATTAAAATCCATGATGCCGCCAAATCAGTGGGGTATCAGAACATTACATCCTTCAATCGGATGTTCAAGAAATACACGGGCGTTACACCGAGCGAATATCGAAAAAGAACGGATTCCTAAGCAGTGCAGCATAGAAACGGATTAAGCCACATAGCTGGCTTATCCGTTTTTTCTTCTTTTTAAGGGACTGAAAAGATAGGCTGTTTTACGAAAAGTGGCATTTTTTTATGAAGAGTCAAAAAAAGTTGATCATCACAGGTTTCCGTTAATATACGAACCATTTTAGAGGAGGTACGATGATCCTAGTGAAAGGGGGAACAATTTGTAAGCGATTTCATATCTTCGAGATTTGGCAGGAGATAAGCTATGTTTGAAGAAGGGGATGATTGGATTGTCGAGGAGCTCGAAGACAAGGCTTGCTTTAGGTATGATTCTCATTTTACTTACCAGTTTGTTTGATTTAACACCTTTTGTTAACTCGAACGTTGCAAAAGCAGCATCGAGTTGGCCGTCTGCTGTCTTAACAGGGCTGAATACGCCATTCGCACCAGAGGATCGACTTGTGACAACGCAGAACCCGCCCGATTTTCGTTGGCCTTCGGTGCCGGGAGCGGATCAATACGACCTCCAAGTGAGTCAAACCCCTACAGTAACCAATGTTGTTTACGAAAACGATGCACTTGATGTGAACTACTATAATTTTCCTCACCTATTTGAAACAGGGACTTGGTATTGGCGTGTTCGATATCATACGCCATCTGGAGGATGGTCGGATTGGAGTCAGATTCGCAGATTCCGAATTGATGCGGATTACGTTCCTTTTATCGTACCGTCAGTCGATACGCTATTAAGTCAAGTCGGCAGCCAACATCCACGCATTTGGACCAAACCAGAGACGCTTGAATCGTTTAGAAGCATAGCTCAAACGTCGGGGAAAGCTTTCTATGAAGCCAAGCTAGCCTGGGCTCTAACCAATGTAAGTACGGCTTTGCCCAAGGAACCGACTACTGTCGATCGTGCCTATTCCGACAGTGTCGTCAATGAAATGATGGATATGGCTTTTGTCTATCTCATTTCGAACAATGAAACAGTGGGGAAAAGAGCGATAGATCGTTTGAAAGATATTGCCAAGTGGAATACGTCAGGGGTAACGAGTTATGCCTCTCACGATCAAATTCACCGCTATATTACGTATAAATCAGCTATGGCCTACGATTGGCTCTACGGCCTCATGAATCAAGACGATCGCAATAAAGTTAAAGCCATGGTGCTCACTCGAACGAAAACGATGGTTGACGCTCTGACGACTCAGCATCCGATTCCCAAAAATCCATTCGACTCCCATGGGTGGACAGCATACGGGTACATAGGGATCATTGCAACGGCTATGCTTCACGATTTGGATGATGCCGAGTCTTGGTTCCGCTCTGTTGTTCCTTCCTATATGAATTTAATGCCGCCTTGGGGAGGCGAAAATGGGGGATGGGCCCAGGGAACAGGCTACTGGCAGTGGTCCTCTCTATTTGGCAAAGAATTTATGGATGTCCTTCTTGCTGCCACAGGCTTTAATTTGTATGAGAAAGCCTATTCGCGCAACGAAGGTTTATATCCACTATATGCGTTTCCAAAAGGCAGCCCGAAAGGTATTTTCGGTGATGGCAGTGAAGATTCGCCTGGTGGTCCAAACGTGTCCAACTACAATCGTTTAGCGCAAATGTATAAGGACCCTCATCTAAAATGGGCGGCTCAAGCCGTCGGAACCGGTATGTATCCTGACTTAAGCAACTATTTTTACGGTGCGCCTGACGTACATGCTAAACCGCCGGTAGATATGCCGGATTCCCGTTGGTTTCAGGATATTGGGCTAGTCGCGATGCATGAGAAGCTCTATGATCCAGACAGCGTTTCCCTCTATTTTAAATCAAGCCCATTTGGAAGTTTTAATCACAGTCATGCTGATCAAAATAGCTTTATAATCAACGCATTTGGAGAACCTCTTGCTATTGAGAGCGGATTCTATGATGACTATGACACCGATCACGATAAATATTATGCTAAGCAGACGTTGGCATCTAACGCAATTACGGTTGATGGGAAGTACGGTCAGCCTGTGAATAGTATCGATGCGGATGGCAAAGTAGTGGGCTTCGTGACTCATCCCGACTTTGATGCGGTCAGCGGGGATGCATCCGTCGCATACGCCACTGCGTTGTCCAAAGCTGATCGATCCATTATTTACATCAGACCGAATATGTTCGTCGTGATTGATAACCTCCAATCCAAGAAAGCGGAGGGGAATGAGTTTGAATGGCGCCTTCATGCCGAAGACGATCTGACCCTTGATGCGGATCAAGCGGGAGCGACCATTTTGAAAGGCGAAGCAGCACTGAAAGTCCGGTTCCACGCACCGCAGCAATTGCGCACGGAATACGAGGAACAGTTCCTTGGCATTGGCGGAATGGAGCTTCAGCCGACAAAAGCCTTCAGTGGAGAACAGCAAAAACATGCTGCATTCATCACGCCGAAAACAGTGAAGGCGACGTTTGTCTCGACGTTAGAAGCGTACAAGAGGGATTCAGCTCCTCAGAACGTTATATCCGAAAACCATGGCGATTATTTGAAACTCACTTTCGCAGACGGCACCATTGTCTATGTCCGGATGACGGACACAGCAGGGGAAATCGTTGCGGGTCAGATTCGTTTTAATGGAAGCGCTATTGCGGTAAAAGACAATTCCATCTTACTCATCGACGGGACGAAGGTCGTCAAGGACGGCATCACGTTAATCGAAAGTGATCAGAAAGCCACGATTGCCTATGGACGTGATCGACTGTCCGTTTCAAGTCTATCCGATACCCAAGTGCGCATTCATGCACCAGGGATCAATAAATTAGTTAATGGCAGCAATGGGAAAGAGATTCCTCGCGGAGGTTCTGCCCCAGAAGCGAGAGCGCTGCGCGGCGTCTACTGGGATTCGGATGGGAACGACCTTCTTGTTCACGCAGAGAGCGGTCAGCGAGACTTTAAACTGAATCAAGCTCCAGTGCCAAGTCCGCTTCCGGACGTATCGCTGCCTGTGATTATCGACGGCGTGTCCAGTACAGTAACCCTGCAAGCGTATAGCGATACGTTAGGAGCGCCTGTTGCATGGGGTAATCTGTCCAATTCACCTGGTTTATATGTGGTGGAAGAAGCGCCAAGCGCCCTGTTTTTTGAGCAACATGGACGACGTGAAAGCATATACCTCGAAGCCAACGCCGCAGTCATTTTAGAAGGTAATCCTGGACTCCTAAGGTTAAGGAAGGTTCAAACCAATGCGCCTGCCGTTGCTGAGTTGTGGACGGATCCGGATTCGAAGCGAAATACGCTATATATGCAGTCGTTGGAAGCCGAATCATTTGCAGCCTCGGGTGGGAAGAGTTTTAGTAAATATGCGAATAGGCCATTTCTTTCTGGCGGCATCGGCTTAGGGGCATGGGAACAGCCAGGACAATGGGCGAAGTGGACGATTCAAGTGCCTAGGTCCGGCAAATATGATCTCGTCATGAAATATGTGGCATGGGATCCTCCTGCGGGTAAGGTGACGGGTCGGTTGGCCATGATCGGCAACAAGCCCTACTATTTGGAGGCGCCGACGACGTATGATGCTACGGGAACGCCCGACTGGGGAAGAACGCCTGAGGTTTGGAAAGGGCTTCGCGTCAAAACCGGTCAGCAGCTGGAAGCTGGACCAGTCGATGTCACGATGTGGCTAACGGGTGGTCCTATGAACCTGGACTGGATTGCCTTGATGGAGAATCAGTCAGATGAAGTGCGACCAACCGCACCAAGTCATCTTCAAATCACCGCTCAAACGGATACGACTGCGACCTTAAGTTGGACGCCATCGACCGATAATGTAGGGGTTAAGGCATATAACCTTTATGTAAATGGGGTCCAGAAGAAGGTTATTCCTAGTGGCACCACATCAGAAACCATCACAGACTTGACACCGGCTACATCGTATACGATTACCCTAACTTCAACGGATACAAGTGATAATCGATCCTTAACGAGTGCGCCCTTGGTATTTGCGACATCGGATACGAATGCGCCTGACTGGGGAAGCTCGAGTACGCTAAAAGCAGAGCATTTATTTACTTCTACTGCGAGGCTGACTTGGAGTCCGGCAACAGATAATTCGGGCAAAGTAGTTTCCTATTCTATCTATCGGGCAGACGGAACGGTTGCCGGAACAGTTGCTGGGCATCTGAATGCCTACGATGTAGACGGTCTGGTACCGGGAGCTTCTTATACGTTTCGAGTTGAAGCAGCAGATGCGCAAGGAAACCGTACAGCTAACGGTCCTAGCCTTACGATTGCCATGCCAGCAACCGCAAGCGGCGGCGAGTACTATGAGTCGTTTGACAGTAGGTCATCTGGCATTTTAGCTGCTCCAAACTGGAAGGTTGATTTGAAAAAAGATTCGACCTCGACGGTAACCGTTGAACCGTTAGTTCCTTCCAGCAGTAAGATACTGCTTGTGAAAGATTCGACGTTCCCGGCTGATAATGAATACGTAGAAGATCCAATTGTGACAAGAAGCAACTTGGCGATCAATGGAAAGGCGGTCTTCGAAACCCGGTTTATGTATAATCGGCTATGCACCGACTCCAATGATCGCATGTGTACGAATCTAGGCAACTTTGAACTCAAGCTTGGCAGTTCCGGTACGGACATTCTACGTTTCTCTGGGTTCTCTGATGGTACTTTCGGCTATTGGAACACGCCATCCACGGCGTTCAAAATACCTAAGCCGGTAGGTTTCTTTCTCCCTCAGAATCAATGGGTTACACTGCGAGTTGACTTAGATACAGCACTTAAAAAGGTTGACCTATCCGTACAAATGGATGCATTAAAAGGCTATACCGGCATTGTTGATGATTATGGTACTTTAAATCGGACAACAGGTGTTTATCAAGTGAAAGGGATTCCTTTTTATACGGATCCGGTCAAAGAGGGAATCGATTCCTTCCGTTTCAGCGCTAATCGCTTTACGGGCAAATACGCGTTCGACTATGTGACGCTGTATCAACAAGATGCACCGGATCAAACTGCACCGGTGACGACCGCGAGCTTATCGCCTTTACAGCCAGATGGACCGAACGGCACTTACACGAGTCCAGTTACGGTTACACTTACCGGCACTGATGACGCATCAGGCGTGGCCAAATCCGAATATAGCTTGGATAACGGGGTAACCTGGCGGACTTATACATCTCCCGTTACATTTGACAAGCAAGGCGCCTATACTTGGCTCTATAAATCAACCGACAAAGCAGGGAATATCGAATCCGTTAAACAGCTTAATTTTGCTCTTGCAGCAACTACTGTCAAGGTTCTGCTAAAAGATAGCACAGGCAACCCGCTCAGCGGAGGTGTCGTCTCTTATTATGATGGTGACTGGAAGCCATTTGGCATCACAGATGCTTCAGGCTCAGTTAGCCAATCGCTGCCTGACAAATCTTATGCGTTCGCCATTTCGTACGAGGGCACCCGTTTGCAGCTTTCCCAACACACGGGAAGTGATGCGCTTGTCCAGTTCCGAACGGTGAACGTCAAGCTGCTCTTTCAAGACAGCCAAGGCAATCGGCTAAGTGGGGGGGAAGCCAGCTATTATGCAGACGGTTGGCGGACATTCGGAACTTCGGCAAACGGTGAAGTTAGCAAGGAACTGTTGCCCGGTATGTATTCCTACGCGATGTCCTACGAAGGAACACGCTTGCAATTGCAGCAGAATACGGCCGAGAGTCCTGTTGTTCTTTTTCAGACCGTGAATACCAGGCTGATCCTCAAAGATAGCCAAGGCAATCCGCTTGGTGGAGGAAGTGCAAGCTACTATGCCGATGGCTGGCGAACAGTCGGAGCCGTCGTCTACGGGGAAGTCAGCAAGGAACTGCTGCCTGGAACCTATAGCTTTGCGGTGTCCTACGAAGGAACTCGCATGCAAAAGCAGCAGAATACGACCGATGATCCAGCCATTCAATTCCAGACAGCGAATGTCGTGGTACAGTTGAAAGATGCGCAAGGAAATCCGATTAATGGCGAAGTTTCTTATTATGCAGACGGCTGGCGGACATTTGGAACGAGTATTCTGGGGGAAGTGAAGAAAGAGCTATTGCCCGGTACTTATACAATTACCGCTATAGCCAACTGGGTTAGGAAGGAGCGATTAGCTGACACAACTGGGAATCCGATTATTGTTATTCAGTGGTAAATACGTCTAATCATTAGCCCTGTTAGGAATAGATTCGCCGGTGCGAGCCGGCGGATCTTCCATTTGCACATAGCATCTTAGTTCCTACAGAATCTCTTTGACCAATGGAAGAATAGTCGTACGATTCGGCGATGCTTGTCCATTTTTTAACGAAGGGATTGATAACATTGATAGGTTCTCATAAAAAAACACGGAAACTGCTTTTGTTAGTTATTTTTGTCCTTGCTAGTTTTCTCCCCACTTGGCTGATTGGCTCACCTTCCATTGCCCATGCTGCAGCCGCATGGCCCTCCGATAAAGGTTTGGCTGTGAAGTTTAGCCCGGCCAATTTGCAGGTAACGAGTCAGAATCCACCCGATTTTCGTTGGCCGGCTGTCTCCGGTGTAGTCAATTACCATCTGCAGGTTAGCGCCGACGCTGGAATGACGACAGTTGCTTTCCAGAACCCTGGCCTCTCTGTAAACTATTACAATTTCCCTGATGAATTTACGTCCGGAACCTGGTATTGGCGAGTGAAGTACCAGACGCAGACCGGCGATTGGTCGGAATGGAGTACGATACGGAAATTCCGAATCGAGACAGCTAACGTCGAGTTTTCAGTACCTCCCGTTACGGAGCTCCTAAGTTTAGTTGGTACTGCGCATCCGAGAGTGTGGACTAAACAAGAGACTTTGCTCTCATTTCAAGATCTAGCTAACACAACCGGTAAAGTCTTCTATGATGCAAAAGTCATTTCCGTTGCAGGTTTATCCTCAACCGCACCGGATGCACCTACTTTAGGGCAAACCGGCCTGAAAGACTACACGTATAAAGTAGTCGATCAAATGCTCGATGCGGCTTTCGTTTACCTCATTGGCCAGGGCACGAATGCCGGTACAGATGCTGGTGCCAAAGCAAAAACACGCTTGCTCGATATTGCAAGTTGGAGCACTGCGGATAACGGACCGACGGGGTATACCACGAACGATCAGGTACACCGTTATATTGCCTATAGGTCCGCAATCGCTTACGACTGGCTTCAAGGCTATTTATCAAACGAGGAAAAAGCTACTGTTAAAAATATGATAAAAGCGCGTGCCTCAACGCTAATGACGAAGCTCGCTGCGATTCCAAGCTTGCCATATGATTCCCACGGCTGGACATCATTCGGGTACCTTGGGATTATTTCGGTGGCGATGCTGCATGATCTCCCAGAGGCAGAGACTTGGTTCAGATTCATAGTGCCCGCCTATATCAACATGATGCCGCCATGGGGCGGAGAGCAGGGTGGATGGGGACAGGGAACCGGCTATTGGCAATGGTCTTCCATGTTTGGCAGGGAGTTTATGGATGTTCTTTTATCTGCAACCGGCTTTGATCTTTACAAAAAAGCGTATTCTCGCAACGAAGGTTTGTATCCCCTCTACGCATGGCCAAAAGGGAGTCCTGGCGGGATTTTCGGTGACGGTACGCAAGAAACCCCATACGGCCCAACTGTCTCCGCTTATACGCGGTTAGCTCAAATGAATAGTGATCCTCATTTGCAATGGGCTGCTCAAACGGTTGGAACGGGGATGTACCCTGATTTAAACAACTATTTCTATGGGGATGCAACTGTCCCTGTAAAGCCGCCGATCGATCTGCCGGATTCCAAGTGGTTTCAGGACATTGGCCTTGTGGCCATGCATTCCAAACTTTCCGATCCAGATGCGGTTTCGCTCTATTTCCGATCCAGTCCCTTTGGCAGTTATAATCATAGCCATGCTGACCAGAACAGCTTCGTACTAAATGCCTTCGGAGAACCACTTGCGATTGAGAGCGGATACTACGATGATTACGGCACCCTCCACGACAAAAACTACTCAAAACAAACCTTTTCCTCCAATGCAATTACGATAGATGGTAAATACGGACAGAAAATTAACGAAATGGATGCAGCCGGGAAAGTGACCGGGTTCGTTACACATCCCGATTTTGATGCGGTTAGTGGTGATGCGACGGATGCTTATAATCGAAATGTCAACGTGATGTCCAAAGCAGGACGCAGTATCATCTATGTTAGACCCAATCAATTCGTTGTTATTGATCAACTACAGTCGGCGAAGTCAGGCGGTAACGAATTTGCTTGGCGGCTCCATGCGGAAGACGATCTGCAGATTGACGGCAATAACGGAGCGACGATTTTAAAAGGGGAAGCAGCGCTCAAGGTTCAATTCCACACCCCGCAAACGTTACGAACGGAGTTCGAGGACCGTTTCCTTGATTGGAGTGGAAAAGAAGTGCTGCCAACCAAGGTATATGGCGATGGGCAGCAGAAGCATGCAGCGTTCATTGCGCCGAAAGCAGAGCAAACGACGTTCGTCGCGACGATGGCAGCGTATAAACGGGATGTCGGCGCCCCTCAGAACGTGGTTTCGGAAACCTATCCCACTTACACCAAATTAAGCTTTGCGGACGGCACCATCGTCTATGTACGCATAGCGCAAGCAACGGGAGAAGTGAATGTCGGCAGCTACCTGTTCGATGGTACAGCTATTGCGGTTAAAGGAAACTCGATCCTGCTCGTCGATGGAAAGAAGGTCGTCAAGAAAAGTGTAAACGGGGGAAGTGACGTCACGCTTATTGATAGCGAACAGACAGCTACCGTGGTATATGGGCAGAATCGCCTTTCCGTATCAAGTCTTTCGCCAGAATCGCAAGTAGCCATCCACACAGCAGGTCTCGCTGTCACCACGCTGCAAGATGTAAATACCGGTGAAGTGCTTCCAACTGGCGGCACACAAACTGTGAATATGGCCAATCGCGGCGTCCATTGGATACAGACCGGGAGCATACTGAATATCCGCGTTGAGAAAGGACAGCGGGATTTCATCATTAATCCGGTTCAACCTGGTACGCCTGCTAACGTTACGCTCGATACACTCATTGACGGAGTTGCTAATCAAGTCGTGCTCGAGACAGCAACAGACTTGTCTGGAGCAACCGTGGCTTGGGGGAAATTGAGCAATGCCGCAGGGTTGTATAAGGTCGAAGAAATCCCATCTGGCTTACTATTCGATCAGCATGGACGTTTGCCAAGCGTCTACCTGGAAGCCAATGCAGCGGTCATCTTGCAAGGTACAGCCAGTAGGTTAAAACTAAAGAAAATTGGACCAACTACACCTACAAATACCGAACAGTGGAGCAATCCTGACTTGAATAAACAGAATTTGTACTTCTCTGCACAGGAAGCAGAGACCTACAGTACATCTGGCGGCAAGAATCTCGGAAAACTGACTCAAACATTCTTATCTGGTGGAGCTGGGATCGAGAAATGGGATACGGCAGGGCAATGGGTGAAATGGACGATTCAGGTACCGAGAGCTGGGAACTATGATCTTCTCCTGAAATATACCGCAGAATGGACGGGGCCGACGGGGGCGCAAGCGGGGCGATTGGCTACGGTTGGAGATCAATCCTACTATTTTGCGGCACCGAAGACGAGTGGGGACGGAAGCAGCTCCTCCCACTGGCAGGGGCTCCGCGTGAAAACCGGACAACAGCTGTCAGCTGGTCCCGTGGATGTGATGATGTGGCATGCCAGCGGTAAGATGAATCTGGATTGGGTCGGACTAATCGAAGTCAAATCAGATGAGGATCGACCTTCCAAACCGAGTCAGCTGCAAGCGGTCTCCCAGTCGGGAGGTACAGTAGCAACTGTCAGCTGGATGCCATCGACGGATAATGCCCCGAGTGGAGTGAGCACGTATACGCTCTATGTAAATGGCGTGAAAAACCAGATCGTGCCAAACAATCCAAGTACAGTACCCATGACTGCGACAATATCGGGACTTACGCCTGGAGCAACGTACACGATTACTGCGAATGCGGTAGATACGAGCGGCAATGTTTCGTTAGAGAGCGATCCACTCCCTTTTACGACGGTTGATTCGATTGCGCCGGCATGGGGCTCTACTTCCTCTTTGTGGATGGATCACCTCTTTCCGACGACAGCGAGCTTAAAATGGAACCCGGCATCTGATGATTCCAGCAACGTAGCGACATACAGTATTGCCGTCAAAGGAGAGGCGGAAGCCGATTTTCATATCGCAGGAACGGTTACAGGACAATTTACCGCGTATGACCTCTTAAATCTTACACCTGGCGCCACTTACACGGTCAAGGTACAGGCAGCAGATGCGCAGGGAAATGTGTCTGTCGACGGACCGATAGCACGGATCCGAATACCAGATGTTACGACAACCACCGGCGCGTATTATGACGATTTCGATCACTTAGGTGTAGGTACAACACCTTCCAGTCCATGGACAATCACGACGAATAACGGAGCGTCAGTCACGATCCAGCCTACGCCGGATACGGGCTCGGGGAATGTTCTGAAAGTAACTGATATCTCTAGTAGCAGTTCCACAACCGATGCTTTCCTCCTAAGAGCAAATACGGGTTTAAGTGGGGAAGTCTCGTTCCAAACTCGCTTCATGTATAAGAAACAGAGCAATGATAATGGCAATTTCGAGCTAAAACTTGGAGATAACACGAAAGATGTCATCAGATTCGTCTATTTTTCTGACGGAACCTTAGGTTACTTTAAAGATGGTTCCACCAATGTCAGGATTCCCAAAGTATTCACGAATATGAAGCTGCCGTTAGATCAATGGGTGACACTACGCTTCGATATTAACACGAACACAGATCGGTATTCGATTAGTTTGCAATCTGATGATTTTAAGGGATATATACCTTCACCGGATGATACAGGCACCGTGGATTCGGTAAATGGGATTTATCGTGTGAATGACCTTCCTTTCTATAATAATGCAAATGCTTCCGTCATTGAGAAGTTTGTGTTTTTCGTGCAAGCCAATACAGGGAATTACCTATTTGATTATGTGACCCTGCATCCAACTTCAAGCGATACGACAGCGCCTGTATGGGAAACGACGGACACAGTAAGAGCCGTCAAGCTATTTTCCAATGCAGCAAGACTGGAGTGGGATCAGGCATCGGACAATTCCGGGTATGTATCAACCTATCATATCTATCAGAAAGAGGCTTCGCAAACGAACTTCGTCCGAATTGCGACGGTTTCCGGTGATGTGTATCGCTATGACGTAACCAATTTGCATCCGGGGAACTATACATTTCAGGTTCGAGCCTCAGATTGGAAAGGGAATGAATCGCTCATAGGCCCACAAAAGGACGTCATTTTGCATAGTGCAAGTGCTAGCGGTGCTTACTATGAAGCGTTTGACGATCGGAGTATCGGTAATCTGACAACAGGTGGTAATTGGGATGTGTATAACGCCTCCGCTGAGACATCGGTTCAAATCGTTCCTTCGCCGGATGCCAGTGGGAACGCACTATGGGTCAAAGATTACCTCAGTTTATCGGCAGATGACTACACAGCTAGTCCACGTATCACGAGAACAAACGCAGGGTTAGGCGGAAAAGTCACATTTGAAACACGATTCATGTATAAAAAGAAGGATAATTTGTTCGGCAACTTTGAGCTTAGGTTGTACGGATCTGGAACGGAAGCCGTTAGGTTCACCTATTACTCGGATGGAACCTTCGGATATTGGAATGGGACGACCAGCTATAAGATTCCAAAAGCATCCGATTATAAGCTGCCAAACGATCAATGGATCACACTTCGGATCGAGATGGATACAGCCCTGAAAACCTATACGCTTGTCATGCAGGCAGATGCATTCAAGGGTTATATCCCAAGTTCGCAGGATACAGGTACGGTAAATCCGGTAACGGGAGAATACACCGTGAGCAACGTCCATTTCTCGACGAATACGGTTATACCCTCGATCGATACGTTTCGATTTACCACGCAGCGATATAAGAGTGAGTATCTGTTCGATTATATAGCCATGTATCCTTAATGTCTGGAAATTACGTTCATGGAGGTGTATAAGCTTTTTTGCAGAAGATGGTATTATTATTAGAAAAGCGGAAAGTAGTTGCAACTTGTTCGGTTCTGCTGATTTACCTCATGTGAAATGTTCCCTTATGATGACGATATCAGCAAGGAGTCAGCGATAGTAAGCGCATTCAATGCTGCTAGTTTAAAGACTAACGAAAAGGGATGGTGCATGTAACTTGATACCAAAGAGAAATGTAAAAAGAGGCGCACTTGCTGTTACGATGATGACCGCGTTATTAACTGGCTGTACAGGTCAGCAAAGTCCTGCTGAATCCTCAAGTGCCGCTCCAAATCCAAGCGCATCTGCCAGCGCAACCGCACAAGCCAAATTGCCGGAACCTGCAACACTTCGATTGTTAACTGAACTATCTCCCGCATGGCCGGTCAAAAAAGATTGGGCCGTATGGAAATGGGTAAAGGAACGGACTAATATTACGATTAATCAAGAAACGCAAACGGGACCGGAGTCCTTAGCACTTGCCATCGCTTCAGGCGATATGCCGGATCTGATGTCCGTATTCCCGCCGGATGCTCAGAAGTATGGTCCGCAAGGCGCATTCCTTGATCTCTCCAAGCATCTGGACAAAATGCCGAATTTGAAATCTTTCCTAGCATCCAGACCAGAAGTCTCCCAACGCATCACGTCTCCTGGTGGAGAAATGTACCATGTTCTTAATGATGGGATGGGGGCGGGTAATCAGCTCGTTTATTTTTATCGGGATGATATTTTCAAGAAACAAAACCTACAGGAGCCGAAAACCTGGGATGAACTATATGAGACAGCTAAAAAGCTCAAAGCGCAGTACCCAGACAGCTACCCGTTCGTTTTCCGGCATGGCATTAATACGTTAAAATATTTCGGACCTTCGTTTGGCGTTTACCCGGGATTCTTTGAAGATAAAGCAACCGGGAAAATCAAGTACGGGGCAACCGATCCTGGATTCAAAAAAATGGTGGAATACTTGAATAAGTTTTATAAGGAAGGGTTAACGCCACCGGATTGGCTTTCCATGGACTATAAGGCGTGGACGCAGTTTATTGCCACGAACAAATCGTTCATGACCCTTCAGTTTATTGGTCAAATCGAGATCATGAACGACCAGCTTCAGAATGGGGCGCATCTCAAATTCATGGCTCCACCCGTTGGATTCGGCAGCAAGGGTTACATTCCAAAAGCAGATCTAGAAGAATTTGGCTTTGCCGTTTCCTCGAAGACGAAGAACTTGGACGCTGTGCTGCGTTATCTTGATTTTATTTACTCGAAAGATGGGAAGGATCTCCTTAGCTGGGGGAAAGAAGGGGAATCTTACACCGTTGAGAACGGGAAGCGCAAGTTTTTGCCACAATTCAAAACGCCTAACGATCTGCGCAAAGAGTTGGGTCTAATGACCACAGGCGCGTATGGTGTCGTCGATTTTGAGTCGTCGAAGTCGCTCAGCAACGAAAATGAAAGGTATTCCTTCGATGAAGCTGCAAAATATCATTTCCCTGTGATCAATGCTTTACCTCCGCTTACCAGCGAAGAGAAAAGCTCGATCTCGGTGATCGAGGACCAACTGAATAAATACTACGAGTCTTCCGTAGCCAAATTTATTATGGGTGAAACACCAATAACGGAGTGGGATAAATTCATTGCCGAGCTTAATAAAATAGGTGCGCAAAAGCTCATTGACACGTATCAAATTGGTCTGGATCGATTGAAAAAGAACACCAAATAACGTTGAGGTGTTTAATATCTATTGCTGCAATAATGCTAAGGCTGAATGTCAGCTAGCCTGACTTCGGCCTTCGCGCTTCAGGAAGGAGACTTGTCGTTGAAACCATCCATCTTCAGGCATATGAGTCGAGACCGGACTTTTTTACTATTGTTGGCCCCCGTACTGGTGTATTATATCTTGTTTAAATATGTCCCTATGTTCGGTATTGTCATATCCTTCATGGACTACAATTTGTTTAAGGGAATCGCTGGAAGCGAGTGGGTTGGACTTAAGTATTACAAGCTGTTTCTTGAGAATCGGGATGCTTTGATCATCATTAAGAACACCGTTCTCTTAGGGGGCTATAAGCTTTTATTCGGATTTCCCGCACCTATTATTCTCGCCCTCATGCTAAATGAACTGCGTGGGAAGCATTATAAGCGATTCGTTCAATCGGTGAGTTATTTGCCTTATTTTTTATCTACAGTTGTTGTATCTAGTATTATCGTCATGTTGTTGTCACCAAGTTCTGGTTGGGTCAGCCACATGCTGCAAGGATTCGGCATCCCACCGATCAGTTTTTTGCAGGAATCCGAATGGTTTCGTACCATCTATGTGACCTCGGAAATATGGCAGCAGGTGGGTTGGGGTTCTATTATTTTCCTGGCAGCTATCACGACCATTGATCCTCAGCAGTATGAAGCGGCGAGAATGGATGGGGCGGGAAGGTTCAAGCAGATATGGCATGTGACGCTGCCTGGGATGTCGACAACGATCGTCATTATGTTTATTTTACAAATCGGGCAAGTGCTCGAAATCGGCTTTGAGAAGGTGTTTCTGTTATCCAACGCAGCTACGTATGATACATCAGACATTATCTCCACATACGTCTATCGGATTGGTATTTTGCAGGGAGGCTTCAGCTATGGGACGGCTATTGATTTATTTATGGGTATCATTGGATTCATACTTGTCTACGCAAGCAATAAACTCAGCCGCAGATTCGGAGAAACTAGCCTATGGTAAGGGAGTGACACAGTATGCTCAAGCGTAAAAGTCTTTTTGATATGGCCAACATTCTGCTGCTGGGAATCTTTGCTTGTACCATGCTGTTTCCCTTCGTCCACATGGCAGCAGTTTCTATAAGCTCCGCTGAAAGCGTGACTACGAATCAAATTAGCCTATGGCCAAAAGGCATCAACTTTGACGCCTACACCGCCGTTCTACGTGACGAGCGCATCCTTATCGGCTACAAAAATACACTCATTTATGTCGTGCTGGGAACCACACTTTCGCTGATCTTCACGACGATGGGAGCATATTCTTTATCAAGAAGGAATCTTGTTTTTGGCAAAGCATTCATGCTAATGATTGTTTTTACCATGTTGTTTTCCGGTGGCTTAATTCCCACGTATCTTGTTGTCCGCAATTACGGGTTACTGGATACCATCTGGGCTATGGTGCTTCCCGGTTTGGTGTCTTCCTGGTATTTGATTATTATGCGAACATTCTTTCAAGGCATTCCAAAGGAACTGGAGGAGTCTGGAAAAATAGATGGACTATCCGATCTTGGCATCTTAATCCATGTCGTTTTGCCGCTTTCTAAACCAGTTATCATGACAATCTCGTTATTCTATGCCGTACAAATTTGGGGGAATTTCTTCTATGCTCTAATCTTTATTAGGAATGCTGATCTGTTTCCACTGCAAGTGACCATTCGAAATATTGTACTCGTCGGTCAAATGACGGATACGACCGTAAGTTCGGCGATCGGCAATAAGCAAGTCGTGCTGGAGTCACTCAAGTATGCCGTTATTTTGGTGGGTACATTGCCCATTCTGCTCGTCTATCCGTTTATTCAAAAGCATTTTGTCAAAGGCGCCATGATGGGGTCAGTCAAAGGGTGAGGGGGAAGGAAAGAGGATGCAAATCCCGTTCTGGAAGAGTCAATTATCGGAGATTGAAGCTATTGTACACAGTGTGAAGAAGGGAACTACGAGCGTGCTTACGGAATCAGCAGGAGGAAGAAGCATTTATGCCGTCGCATACGGTGAGAAGGAGAGTTTTAACCGCAAAGCGAATTACAATTCAGCCTGCGGAGCAGGAAATCCTAGGCATTACGCGGATAAAACCAAGGGGAACAAGCCTGTGTTATTGCTGATCGGAGGCGTTCACGGAGGAGAGCTAGAAGGGATAGTAGCTGTCATGAACCTCATTCAACTCCTTGAAACTGGAACCGATTTCAGAGGCAAACGACATGATTACATTTTAGAAAATGCACCTAAATTCCGGTTGCTTCTTATTCCGTGTATGAATCCAGATGGACGAGACCGCTTGCCGATCGATTCACTCATCGAAGTGCCATTTGAGCAGTCTGTGTATTACATGCAAGGAACGTGGAAAGACGGTTCGCTCTGTGGGTGGCCGGACTGCAAGGCTGTGCATCCGATTAAAGAGGCATCGGATGTTCTCGGTTCTTATTTTAACGATGATGGTGTGAATTTGATGCATGACAATTTCTTTGCCCCGATGGCGCAGGAAACCCGTGCGCTGCTAGAGCTCGCGGATGGGGAAGTGCCGGATCTGACCGTGCAGCTGCATGGGGGCGCGAATAACGCCAATCACTTTGTGGAGATTCATTATTTGCCCTATGTAGTCATGCAGAGGCAACAAGCGTTTAATCAGCAGCTTGGTGCTGCTTTTGCCAAACAGGGGTTACCTTTTGTTGAACGAAATCAATTAGTGGTCGACAAGGGGATCGCTCATCCTTCGTTCAATCTGACATCTGCCATCCATCATGTCTGCGGAGGTATGAGCATGACCTTTGAATCAAACATGGGGCTTGCGGCTCCAGGCGTGAAACTAACACCAGATGAGATTCTAGACAGTCACTTCGTCTTGTTTGAGGAAATGCTTAGGTCTCAACAAAACGTCTAGTAGTTGTACCCGGTATGACGAAAAACCCACCGTATTTGAATCTGCGGTGGGTTTTTGATTGCTAGAGACGAAGGATTACTGCTGCAAAGCGGTACCTTACGAAGGATACACAATGATCGTATGGTACATGGTTTTACCATTTGCAGTATTTCGGTACGTATGCGCTTGATCGGCTGAGAAATGAATAGCATCTCCCACCGTCAACTGAAAAGTTTCTTGATGAAACGTCACTTCAAGACTACCCTGCATCATCAGGATGTATTCTTCAACGCCTTCATTGTGAGGTTCCGATGCATGGCTGCAGTCGAGATCCATCTCGACCGTATATATTTCGAATTGCTTCTTCTGGTCAAAAGGAATGAGTGGAAACGCTCGATAATGGCCGTCTTCTTCCATTAAGGGCTCTGTGTCCGAGAAGCGAAAATGCGTTACCTTCGGCTCTTCATCTTCAATCAACGATGTAAAAGAAATATGAAGGCCATTCACGATCTTCCAAAGGATCGAGATGGTCGGATTCGAATCTCCGCGTTCGATTTGTCCCAACATGGCTTTACTCACACCGGTTAGCTCTGCCACCTGATCTAAGCTGAGCGACCTCGCTTTACGAATCGCTTGCAGGCTTTTTCCGATTTTCTTATGAATCTGTTCTTGCTCTTGTTCCACTAATGGTTCCTCCTGCCTACCTAACGAAAACGGTCGATTTACTATTCCTCATTATAAACCAACCCTACCGATTGGCAAACGACTCATAGAAAATTTTTAATTCATAGGCAAATATCCTATATACAATATAACGCACATGTGTATAATATGATGTATGAGAGTTATATAACGCACAAAAATATACTATAACGTATTATTGTAGTAAGGAGGACTATACGATGGGAACGATGATGGGGTTGGTCAAAACGCATCGAGCACCGGGAGCCGTTTTGAAGGAGCTGCCGATTCCAAGCTATGGGCCAGATGAAGTGTTGGTCCGAGTGAAGGCGACTTCGATCTGCGGTACAGATGTACACATTTACAAATGGGATTCTTGGGCCGAAAGCGCAGTCGTTACGCCGAATGTATTTGGTCATGAATTTGCGGGTATCGTCGTGGAAGTGGGCAACGATGTGAAGCATGTAAAGCCCGGGGATCATATTTCGGCTGAAGGGCACATGGTTTGCGGTGTATGCAAAACTTGCCGTACAGGCAACGCACACGTCTGTCCGAACACGCGCAGTTTCGGGATTACAACGCCTGGCTGTTTTGCGGAGTATGCGGTCGTGAAAGCGACTAATGTGATTCATAACCACGCGGACATGCCTTATGAGATCGGCTGTTTGCAAGATCCGTTAGGCAATGCAGTACAAACAGTGCTTTCCGGGGATATCGTTGGCAAGTCGGTTGCCATCATCGGCGTTGGGACGATCGGGTTGATGGCTGTAGCCGTTGCGAAGGCTAGCGGTGCTGGTTTGGTCATCGCAGCCGACGTGAATCCATACCGATTGGAGTTAGCAAGGCAGATGGGAGCAGACACCCTGATCAACAGCACCAAAACTTCACTTGCAGACGCGATTATGGCTGCTACCGGTGGCGAAGGAGCTGAGGTCGTGCTGGAAATGTCCGGCCATGCAGATGCCATTCGCGCAGGATTCGAAGCGGCTGCTCCGGCTGCTCGATTATCCTTACTAGGTATTCCGACCAAAGAGATTTCACTGGACTTATCCAAACATATTATCTTCAAAGGTCTTCGAATAGAAGGGATAACTGGCCGACGCATGTATCAAACCTGGTATCAGTTAAAGGGTCTAATTGAACAGAAACGCATTAACTTGCGCCCCCTTATTACACATACATTTACACTGGACCGTTATGAAGAGGCGTTTGAGCTAATGGCATCCGGGCTATGTGGCAAAGTGATATTCACACATGACAGTATGCCGCTGCGGCAGAAGGAGGAAATCGCACATGGCCAATTGGAGCTCACTTGAGCATGAACTGGAACAATTGAAGAAGGAGGGGCGCTATCGTCCAATTTCTGTATGGGAGTCCGGTTCTGACACTTGGATGAACATCGGTGGTCGTCGCGTACTGCAGATGTCTTCAAATAATTACTTGGGGTTGACGAATCATCCGGATTTGAAAAAGGCAGCTATCCAAGCGATTGAACAATACGGTGTTGGGAGCGGTTCCGTACGAACCATAACCGGCACGCTGGACATTCACGACCAGTTGGAGCAAGAGTTGGCGGCTTTCAAAGGAACGGAAGCCGCATTGGTGTTCCAATCAGGCTTCACTACGAATCAAGGTGTGATGACGATTCTGGGTGGAGATGATGTTGTCATCAGCGACGAGTTGAATCATGCCAGCATCATCGATGGCATCCGGCTGACAAAAGCGCAGCGCTGCATCTATGCGCATAAGGATATGAACCAGCTCGAGGCGGTGCTTCGCGAGTGCGGGTCATTTGCAAAACGCGTCGTGGTAACCGACGGTGTGTTCAGCATGGACGGTGATATCGCACCGCTTCCGGCAATTGTTGAGTTGGCGGAGAAATACGACGCCATCGTGTTTGTTGACGACGCACATGCGAGCGGCGTATTGGGACGTAACGGCAAAGGGACCACGGACCACTTTGGCTTGAACGGACGCGTTCACATTCAGGTAGGCACGTTGTCGAAAGCGGTTGGTGCGGTTGGTGGTTATGTGGCCGGAGACCAAGTGCTGAAGAATTATCTAATTCAGAAAGCGCGCCCCTTCCTATTCAGCACCTCAGCACCGCCTTCGGTAGCAGCAACCTGCTTGGCAGCAATTCGCGTGCTCAAGCAAAGCGAATCACTGATCGGCAGGTTATGGTCGAACGCTAGCTACTTCCGCACGAAGGTGCAGGCGCTTGGTTTTGATACCGGCGCCAGCGAAACACCAATCGTACCCGTCATCGTGGGCGATCCGGCCAAAGCGATGTTATTCTCGGATTTACTGCTGCAGCAAGGCGTGTTCGCCCAAGGTATTGTCTTCCCAACGGTAGCGATGGATAAAGGCCGCGTGCGGTTCATTGTGACGGCAAAGCATACGCTAGAAGATCTGGATTTTGCTATTAATGCGTTGGATGTTGCTGGAAAGAAGCTAGGGCTTGTGACATAGCTGATGGTGTATGAAAACTTCTCTATCGCTTTATGCGATTGGGGGAGTTTTTTTGTTATACGAGAATAGTTGCTCCTGCAATATATCATTTTAGGTTAATATTGGGTAAAATTTGGTATATAGCAAAGGAAGAAGAATCATATGGAGACAGATTAAGTTATTGTGAAATGTTACAGCAAGATAATCATATTCTTGTCAGAAGTGTAGAAACGGAGGAGTCAAAGACTCATGAATATAAAAGATATCCGATATGAGCCCTTCAATGAAAAAGATTATACTGTCGCTAGCGAAATATTAAGCTATGACGTCGACGCGGGTGAAAACCTAAATCGGTTGCTTGCAAAAAATCCTGAACTATTTATTAGCGTTTTTATTGAAGAGAAACTTGTTGCACTCGCACAAGTGAACGAGCCTTCAACTCTGTCTTACATAACTGTGTTTGTTGATCCTCAGTTTCGTAGGCAAGGAATTGGTACTGCAACAGTAAAATTTGCCGAAATGAGATTGCAGAAAGGCGGAACCCACAAAATAAGGAGTTCCTATCAGGCTGGCCATCAATCATCTATTGCGTTTGCGAGTAAGCTTGGTTATGACAATACCTTTTCATCGGCTTTTATGCAGCGAACCGGAAATCCCTTTCCCCTGGAGATGCTACCAGTGAGAAAGTACTCTGACGAAGACTATCTGAGTAGTCAGTCGTTGTATGCCACGGCATTTCATGAAATGCGCGTCCGTGTCGGGCGCTTTCCCGATTCTGTAATTGCCCAGCCGAGTGAAGAAGAACGTATAGCATGGAAAGAGAGTGCGGGAGACCGTTTTGTCTATGAAATTAATGGGGAGATCATCGCTTATAGCCATCTTTCTGGTAACGTACTCAGTAGTATTTCCGTCCGAACAGACTTTCAAGGGCATGGGATTGGAAGAAAATTTGTTATCTTTTTATGTAACGAAATTTATCAACGCGGCCATAATAACGTTGATCTTTGGTGTGTTGCTGGAAATTATGCCAGAAGTCTATATGACACTCTTGGCTTTAAAGAAAAGTATGTGACGGATTTTGTGCAGAAAACACTGTGATTTTCATTGAGATTGGCAGTGATTCCAACAATACCACCGTTTCCATACCAATAAAATAATAAAGACAAACCGGCAGCCATTCTCATTGGCTGCCGGTTTGTCTTTATTGTTGGCTATAAGGAAGCAACATTTTTGAAGCAAGAGTAATAAATTGTGAGCTCTCTTTTTCCGAAAGGTTAGCCGTTATTGCTTTTATTTGCCTCTCAATATTACTACTTACGACCTTAATCATTTCTTGTCCTTCGGCGGTCACCTTTACATGAATAACACGACCATCGATGGGGGAATTACTGCGTTCAACGAGTCCTCGGCGCTCCGCGCGAGTTATCAATCCGGTAATGCTGGATTTGTCGAGGCTGAGGTACTGTGCAAGTTGAAACATACTTAATTCACGATCACGTAAAATGCCGAACAATCGAATCTGTATGATGGAAACATCATATTCAGCTCCGACTCGGGTAAGGACTCCTTGAACAAGGAAGGATAATTGAATCAAACTATCCATAATAGAAAGGTTTTCATGAAAATCAGAAGGTTTTTCGTTCACTTTTATTCACTCCAGATAAGCTCAGATATTCGCTAAACAGACTGTAAGTCAATTTCTATTTTATCATAAAAGCCATTGACATTGTACGTGGCACAAACTATATTGTTTGTATCACGTACTAATATAACGAAAAGAAGATGACTCTGGTGTTACTGAATAAGAGTATGCTGGTCAGCTTCAGAACTATATAAGAAGTGAAGGTGTGAGCATGGAACAGAAGAAGACAGTACTCCTGGTTATGGGGAGCGTACGTGCAGGCAGAAATTGCCCGAAAATTACGGCGTGGGTTGAGTCTGTCGGCCGAGCATATTCAAATTACGAGTATGAGATCATTGATCTTGCAAAATGGCAATTGCCGATGGACGATGAACCGGGAATTCCCGCATTGCAAGGCTACAGCCAGCCGCATACGCAGGCGTGGAGCGAGAAGATCAAGAGTGGGAATGGCGTGATTTTCGTCACACCACAGTTTAACTGGGGGTATCCGGCAGCACTTAAGAACGCTATCGATCATCTTTACCATGAGTGGAGGGATAAGCCAGTCATGATTGTTACCTACGGCGGCCATGGTGGTGGTCGTTGCGGCAAGCAACTAAGGAGGGTTGCAGTTCGGCTACGGATGCGTATTGTGCCGACATCGCCTGCACTCCGATTATCGGATGCAGTTATCCGTGAAGGAGCTGAGCTCAATCCAGATCGTGATTTTAGTAATTTTGCGCCACAGGTGCAGCGAGCAGTATCGGAACTTGTGGACCAACTCGAGGAACGAGAAAGTGTCCTGGCACGGTTGCGTCGTAAATGGAAGGAAGCATTAGCTGTCCTTTCTTAACTAAAAATCATGGCGTTCATTCTCTGAGTGAGCGCCTATTTTACGTCATAAAATGTGATAATACGAGATTCGAATGAAGCTTTGACTTTTTGCATTTTGTACAATATTATAAGTAGTAAGTAGTAAGTAGTAAGTAGTAAGTAGTAAGTAGTAAGTGAAAATCTTCGGAAGGATGATACGACAATGTTGAAGAATTTATCAATTGCCCAAGAGTTTGTCTTACTCGCATTAGATCGTGAAACCAATAAACTTAAGTCTATTTTTCGTATGCATGTTGCCTTATATTCGGTAATGGCTTGTATCGTGGAACTTGCTATTAATGGCAACGTTACCTTTGAAAAAGATGATACGATCAGAATCACTAACTCAGCATCCACCGGTGAAAAATATCTGGACAGAATACTCGAAATTATAACTGCAGAGAAACCAAAGAAGCTAAAGGCGTGGGTTTCTTACTTTTACTATTTTAAACAGAGAGAAATTTACAAAATGGTTATTGAAAGCCTTGTAGATAAAGGAGTTCTAGAGATTGTAGATACGGAAGTTTTATTCATTGTTCCGGTAAAAAAATATACGGATGTTGCACATACACGGAACCACATCGTGGAGAAAATCAGAGCGGAGTTACTCGAAAATGGCAATGTAGACGACCATACCGTAGCCTTGGTGTTATTTTTAAATAATAAAAATATGCTAACCAATTACTTTTCTGACTACGAACAAAAAACGTTAAAGCAAAAACTAGATATGTTGCGCAAAGAGGACATTTACAAAAAAATTAGAACGATTGATATCGCTATCCAAAATCTTGATTCTGGATCATAACGTCAAGTATTGCAGCAACCTAAGGGAGAAAAAATATGGGGAGAAAAAGAAGTTTAGATAAAATTGCAACATCAGAGTATGTGAGTATCAGTGAATTGGTTGAACTTTCTGGCGTCCGATACAGTACCATCAAATACTACACGGAAGAGAATATGATTTCATTTGAGCAAGAGGATACACGATTGACAAGAAGATACCCACGTGAATTAGCGCTTAAGCGACTTGAGGAAATTCGTGTAATGAAAGAAGAAGAAGGATTTACAATCAAACAAATTAAAGAAAAATTATTCCCATAGTGAGGTCGCTTATTGTCTCAAGAAGGGATGGGGATAGGGTAGACAAGAAAGCACCTACAAAAAATAAAGTTGTAGACTGATAGACTAGTACGGAACTGGAAGATCAGCATCAGCGGAAGGTTTACTGGAAATTGGTAAGCATTTAACACGGCTATTTTTCTGACGTAAATCCTCAACGTTTGTAAAGGTTAGTTCAGTAAAAGGTTTCATTATGTATTCCTCCAATTAATTAATATCACTTGAATCTTTTGGAACTCATCGCAGTGATAAATATTGAGGCTATCCTTTCGTAGATGTAACTACTTGGGGATGGGCTCTTTTTTATCGGATAAGGATCATGTCAAAAACAAATGTCGTAGCTAGGAATAGGAAAAAAGCCACCGAATATCTCCGATGACGTCAGTTATTAGATATTGCAATTTACTTTAATTGTCGACTTCTAGGTTTTCCTCTTGCAAATTTTCTTGGACTAGATATATTCCGTCATTCCTTTCTCCTTCAGCAGATCGACGATATCTTTAACAGATTGCGCTTTGTCTTTGGGACATATCAAAAGGGCATCCCCAGTATCTGCAATAATGAAGCCGTCTACACCAATTGTCGTGATTAGTCTGCCATTTCCGTATATGATCGAATTTCGTGTATCTATGCCCATATGGTTTGCTTTAATAATGTTTCCTGATGCATCCGGAGGGAAGATAGCGCCGAGCGCATCCCAGCTGCCGATATCATTCCAGCCAAATTGACCAGACAGTACAACGACTTCATCGGAGCGCTCAAGGATCCCGTAATCAATCGAAATATTTTGAAGCGTTGGATAAATGTTAGTAATGATTTCCTCTGCTTGATCCGTGCCCAGAAATTCGCTGATTGGAAGCATTGTCTTATAGAGTCGAGGCAGGTAACGCTTGAAATTATCAATAATGACGGAAGTTTTCCAAATGAATATGCCGCTATTCCATAAATAATTACCTGATGACAGATAGCTTTGTGCTTTCTGAAAGTTCGGTTTTTCTACAAATTCAGCTACTTCGAATACTGCAACAGGATTTGAAGAAATAGGTTCTTTATCAAATGAAATATAGCCGTATCCGGTAGAAGGGAATGTTGGCTTAATTCCAATGGTAACGATTTTGTCTGTCTTCATTGCGACCGTACAGGCTTCATCTAATGTAAGCCGAAATTGTTCCTCATCAGTTATATAATGATCGGAAGGCAAGACGACCATGATGGAATCACCGTGTGATTTTTCTATTGATAACGCCGCGAAAAGTATGCTTGCTGCCGTGTTTCTGGCTACGGGCTCGATCAAAATATTACTTTTCGAAACACTGCTGTGCATGATGCTCTCCATCAGAACTGCCTGAGAGCGATTCGTAACAATAACGGTGTTTTCTTGTGGGATAATGCCTTTGAATCGTTCGATCGTATCGTTCAGCATAATATCATTTCCGCTAATGTTGAGAAGCTGCTTTGGAATTTCCTGTCTAGACAGCGGCCAGAAACGAGTTCCGCCCCCGCCTGCAAGGATGGTAGCAAATTTATTCATGATGCATCACCATATGGGCAATGGAGTAGGAAATAATGCTCTCGGAACCTTGATTAAGGTTCAACCCTGTGGCATGGATGCCATCGTAACAAGCCCCAGTTTGAGGGTCAATGAGAGAGATCTTTAATGAATTATGGCCTAAATACCATTCATAGCATAAAGCTGCAATATTCAAATAAGCTGAGTCTTGGAGCACGAGCGCAGCTTCTTTACAAGCAAGAAGCATTTCACAGGCTTCAATCGGCTGTTCGTCGTAAAGAGCAGCCTTTTCACCCCGTAATTGCCAGCCATGGCTGCCTATTGGTTTATAATATCCTTCTTCAGCGAAAGTTTTGGATACTAGAAAATCCAAGCTTTCCTTAGCCGTTTCCTTCAAACGAATGTTTTCCGTAATATGTGATGCTTTTAATAGTGCCCATGGCAGCATGGCGTTTCCGTAGGTAAGGCTGTCTTCAAACCAATTCCAACCGTTTCCCTTATTGTGTATATATTGTTTGTGCAGTCGAACCGCTATGTTTTCGATCAAATTGATGATGGATGCTCTTGGTAGAAAAGCCTTTTCTTCTGCCGTACTTGGCGTATGGAGATAGGGGAAGGAGTAAGTTAAAGCATTAGGGGTTTCTATTAAATAACTTAGACCGATTATCGCATAAGCTCCAGCACGCGGAGAACCTAGCTTATCAATATGCGGTAATGCCTGATTAATTAAATAACGGCAGGTATTAAGTACATTATAAGGCAGAAGGGAAGAATGGGCGAGCGCGAATCCTAATGCCCATAGTGTACGTCCTTGACAATCCTCTGAGCCGTTATCCTCGATGAAGGAACGGTTATAATCCATGAAGTTTCTAAAATTCCCATTTGCATTCTGTGCGTGGTGAATGAAGGCAACATAAGTATGAATAAGGTCTAATGTGCTTGATTCTTTATGGCTGTTGTACAATAAAACTGCTGCGATTAATGCTCGTGCGTTATCGTCCGTAGTATAGCCTTTCGACCGGTCAGGTACGCCAAACTTAGTATGTTGAAAAATGCCTGTATCATCCGTTATCCTGTGCAAGTAATCGGACTTAAACTCCAATTTCGTTTGTACTTGCATTACATCACTCCTAAGTGTTTTACTTTAGTTGATTCAGAAGCTACTATTTTTTCTAGGAAGATGGCGGCATAGGTTTTTGCTATTTCGTTCCAGAGCATAGTTCTTCCGAGTTCCAATGTACGATTTTCCATTTCAACTATTTTAGAAGGGTCATTCAATACTTGAAGGATGCATGCTTCCAAAGAGGCCGAATCGCGAAAATTAGCTAGTAAACCTCTGCCATCTGCCAACATTTCCTCGGCATATCGGTAAGGAGTGGAGACAATAACTCTTCCATAACCGACTCCATACGCCAATGTTCCGCTAACAGCTTGATCCTTTCCTAAATAAGGAGTCATATAAATGTCTGACATGACCAGGGATTGAATCACTTCATCTTGCGTTAGAAGTTTGTCGACGAAGCGAACGTTATGGGTTAAATCAAATTCTTCTACAAGATCCATCAGCTTTTGTCTGTATACCTCGCCTGTTTCTTGTTTAACGACTGGATGCGTTTTCCCCCAAACTATATAGAGAGAATCCGAATGCTGTTTGACCACTCCCCGCATAGCTTCAATGCTGTACTCAATTCCTTTGCCAGGACTTAAAAACCCAAAGGTGGATAAAATTTTCCGACCTGCAAAGCCATACTGCTCTTTGAGCTCTGCTCTTGATCCGGTCTGAACATGGGGGACGCCATGGTGAATGAAAGCAATTTTGGCGGCATCAACGCCATAAATGGAGATCAGATCGGTTACCGTAGACTGCGCCATTGTGACAACTTTAACACTTAGCTCTGCAACTCGATTCATGATGTGAAGCTGCTTGGCAGAAGGTTTCGTTAACACGGTATGAAATATGACGACAAACGGTATAGTCAGTTTCTCGACGAATGGAATTAAATATTCACCGCTTTCTCCACCATAAATACCGAATTCATGCTGAATAACGAGAAGATCAACGTCTGATGTGCTAAGATAATCGGCTGTCTCTATATAATCTGACAGTTGATGTTGGCCAATTTCTTTCATCACTTGGTCATCATAGTCGTAAGTTTCGTTGTTATTGATTGCAATGATACGAGGCTTGTTGAAGCCTTTAATGTGTTTTAGTTCATCTAATAAATCCTGTGTAAAAGTAGCTATGCCGCATTCTCTCGGCAGGCTAGTGCCTAGAAAAACGATATTCCGATTGTTGTTTGTAAACTTCATATAATGAGCCTCCAGGTTGGATCTCGATTTTTGGAACACAAAAAAAAGAATCTAAAGATACGTCTTTAATTCTTTTGGGGGAAAGAGTATTTTATTATCTGAAAATTCCAAATTATTTCCTGTTTTCACTATAACATGACCATTTTTTCTTGTCAATTTATTGACTCTCCATGACATACCCTATATATTTAAGTAGGAGGTGAATGTGTGTCAGTCATACGCAGTAAACTAAAAGAAGTCATGGAAAATCACGACCCTAAATTATCGATACGTAGGCTCGCTAAAGAGATTAACTACCACTTTGACTCCGTTCGTCGTATGTATAAGGATGAGATGGTACAGTATCCTAGGGATTTATTGCTGAAGCTTTGTCTGTATTTTAATGTCCAGCCTGGGCAGCTCATTGGCATCGAAATGGATGAGGAAAGTGATTGGACGATAGATGCATCGATGGATTATCAGGAGGACGTCAATGACAAGGAAATCGATTAAGTCAGAGAGCTGTAAACAGTTGCTGGCAACGTTTTATGATAACCCTCGAGTAACAATAGTGCAAAAACTAGTGTTCTCCGGAGTAGGAAATCGAGATGTATACAATATAACGGCCCCGTTTCAGTACGACGGGGAGGGAGTCATCTTAGGAAGAGTTGAGGAACGGGATAGTGAGTTCTCTCAAGTCTTCTTTTTTACATGTAAGGATCAGATTTGGAGTCCCCGCATACATACGCACACTTATAACTTACAGGATCCATGTATGACCATCATCAAAGGTGAACTCATAGTTGGCGGAGTTGAAGTCATTATAGCAGTCGATAATCCAAGTAAAATTGTGTCATGGGTTACTCAATTTTATCGTGGGTTTCACATAGATACATTATGTCACTTCTCATCTGGACCCGGTACAATGAAGGATATACGACTCATTGAGCTTAAGGACGGTAAAGTAGGTGTATTTACTAGACCGCAAGGAGCAAGAGGCGGAAGAGGGCAAATTGGATTTACGATCATCGATTCGCTGGAGGAGCTTAATGAGCAAACCTTCATCCATGCAGAAATTCTTAGAGATCAATTCGACCCCGAAGAATGGGGCGGTGCGAACGAAGCACATTTATTGGGGAATGGACACGTGGGCGTTCTGGGACATGTAGCCTGCTTTGATACCTCAGGAAACAAGCATTATTATTCCATGGTCTTTGCAATCAACCCTGAGACCTGTGAGAAAACAGCTATGAAAATTATTGCAACAAGAAGTGATTTTCCAAGAGGTCCTGGCAAACGGCCAGATTTAGAGGATGTCATTTTTAGTGGTGGGCTTATACGATCAGGCAATGGCCGAGCTGTCCTTTCCGTTGGTGTTAGCGATGCTGAGGCTTATCAAATAGAGATCCCTGATCCATTTATGGAGTATGAAATGTAACGAGTGGGTTCCATCAAAGTTTGACTAGATTTTATGGTCATGTTATACTCATTTTGACAAGAATTTATGGTCAAAGAGAGCAGGAAACAAAAAATGAGTAAATTTATTCAACTGAACAAGCGCACTGGTGAAACAAAGTCCCAGATGAATCAAGCAAGAAAACAGGGACGCATCCCGGCTGTGTTGTATGGGATTGGTAAAGATACTTTGTCTGTAGAAGTAAATGAAAAAGAAATGCTGGATATTTTGAAAAAAAATCCGCGAGCTATTCTGCAAGGTAATACATCCGATGAGAAAGTAATTCCTGTCATTGTTCAAAGCGTCCAAAAGGATGCAATGTCGGGCAATCTACTGCATATCGACTTTCATCATGTGAACATGACTGAAATTATGGACAGCAAAGTTACTATCCAGTTTTCTGGAGAGGCAATCGGTGTTAAATCCGGTGGGGTTCTGCAGATTGAAATCTATGAAGTAGAAGTGCGTTGTATGCCTGGTGATTTGCCGACTTCCATGGAAGTGGATATCAGTGGTCTTGATACTGGCGATAAGCTTCTCGTTTCCGACTTGATCTTTAAAGATGGCATTGAAGTGTTGACGGATGCGAATACGGTTATGATTCAAATCAAAACCGTTCATGAAGAAGTCGAAGCAACAGCCTAGAATAAATCATCCCCTTATAGTGGAAAGTATTTAAGTTAATCAACTTAGATCCTTTCTGCTGTAAGGGGATTTTTGTGTTTGTTATAAGCTCGGGAGACAGTGTCCTTTTAGTAGAATGTCTCTAAAGAATCATCAATATTCACTAACTTCATATTGTGTCCACTGGGAGAAGATCAGGTTATAATAGGAGTAGTGTTTTTGAAATCGGAGAGGGAGAGGGGAGAATGAGCTTGAACAAGAAGTATGTCGGGAATATCCGAAGGACGGTTCCTGGACATCGTTTCATATTGTTTGCGGTTCTAAGCTTAGTCGCGTTATTGATGTTCGTCGTGAGTGGCTGCACGAAGTGGCAAGAGACAGACGGCAATGGAAGCATCGAGCTGGACGAGTTGATCTGGTATTACCCTCAGAACAAGGCGAATTCTGACTTGCAGCTGGTAAATGCCGAAGTCAATAGGCTAATCGCGGATAAAATTCATGCGAGCGTCAAGCTGCAACCCGTCGATTTCGCGAGCTACGAGCAGAAGTTGAATACACTCGTGGCGGCAAGCGACCCGATGGATATTGTCTGGACCTCGAATTGGCTGTTCCCATGGGATGCCAATGCCCGGAAAGGCGTGTTCCAACCGTTGGACGAGCTGCTTGAGCGCTACGGTCAGAGATTGAAGACGTCGATGTCTCCACGATTCTGGAACGACGGCAAGCTGGATGGTAAGCAACTTGCCGTGCCGAACTACCAAATTGCCGCTATGCGCCCAAGCTTGGTCATCCAGAAACGGTTTGTCGACAAATACAACCTCAATCTAAGTGCGATCCACAAAATCGACGATATCGAACCTTTCTTGAAACAACTGAAGGATGGGGAGCCAGGCATCGTTCCGTTCGGCACGACAAGAGGCTTCTATATGAACCATATCTACGGCATCGACTGGCGCGTGTCTGTTTATCGTGGCGATGCTAACCACCGAGTTCTCCCTGATGTCACGCCGGAAATGAGACAAAACTTTGCATTAGTTCACTCCTGGTACGACAAAGGATATATTAATCAGGATGCCGCTACACTAAAGAACGCTGCGGACGTCTACAATAAGGGCAACACAGCTGTTTGGTTCGATTTTACGGGAAAACCGGGCTCTGAAGCGGAGTTTAAGGCCGGTGACGGTGGCTTCGAAGTCTTGCTTGTTCCGCTGGCAAAGCCGTCTTTCAACGGTGCAGTCAGTTCGATGAATGCCATCAGCCGAACGTCGAAGCATCCGGACAAAGCGATGCAGCTGCTCGAACTGGTGAACACCGATAAGCAGTTGTATAATACGCTCGTCTATGGAATTGAAGGAAAGCACTATACACGAAGCGATGGAAACTACGTCAAGCAGAATTGGGATTCAGGGTATTTCACTAACACGGATTGGGTATTCGGCAACATTCGTAACGAATATTTGCCGGAAGGGGCGCCACCTGACAAGATCGAACAGACTGTTCGCATTAACGAAGAGGCGGAGGTATCCCCTTACTATGACTTTGTGTTCAGAACGGACGACTTGAAGGCGGAACTTGCCAACGTGAAGGCGGTGAATGACGAGTATTATGCAGCGCTCGCCACAGGAACGGTGGATCCGACGAAATATCTGCCGATCTACGAAGAGAAACTGACTAAAGCTGGAAGTGAAATGATAAGATCCGAGAAGCAAAGGCAGCTGGATGAATGGCTGAAGGCGAAGGGGAAGAAGTGACCCCAAATCAATATTTGTAAAGGCTGAGAACGACGGTGCAGACCACACCGTGTAGTTCTTAGTCTTTTTGGCGTTTTCGCCAAAGGTCTCCATGCCCGTGCTCTCGCAGCATTCTGCGGCCCACTTGGACTTCAGTTAGTAAAATACAGATCGTTTACTCAAAGTGGCGACAAAAGTACAGTTTTTGCACTGTTTTATCGATGATATTTCAGCTAAATTGATCTCAGGCAGCAAGCCAAGCAAATCGTTACAAGCAAGGAGGAAGGCATCCAATGAAGCGCAAGAAGGCATTCCGGTTTTTCGGCAGGAACATCGAATTGTTTACGCTCTCGCTCCCCGCAGTTATCTATATTTTCATCATGTCGTACATACCGATGTTTGGGGTCGTCATTGCATTTAAAAATTATAGGTATGACAAGGGCATCTTGGGCAGTGAATGGATTGGTTTCAAAAACTTCGAGTTTCTGTTTAAAAGTGAAACCGCATTCCGCATCACCCGCAACACAGTGTTGTATAACCTGGGCTACATGCTGTTAACGACAGTCGCAGCGCTCACCGTAGCCATTCTTCTCAATGAAATTGCGAAAAAATGGCTCAAGATTTATCAGACCGCGTTGATTCTGCCCTTTTTCCTTTCATGGGTCGTCATGAGTTACATCACGCAGGCGTTCCTTGATCATGACAACGGGTTTATCAACAGTTGGTTGGCATCAGCCGGCATGGAGAAAATTTCGTGGTACTTTAAAGCTGAGTATTGGCCCTACATTCTAAACATCGTGCATTTATGGAAAGCGATTGGCTTCTCCGCGATGGTGTACTACGCTGGTATCCTCGGAATTGACGGAGAGTTGTATGAAGCGGCCAGGATCGACGGGGCAAAGCGAATGCAGATGGTAACGAATATTACGATACCTCAGTTGACGCCGTTGATTATTATTCTGCTTATCCTCAGTATAGGGAACATGTTCCGAGGCGACTTCGGGCTGCATTTCTTCATCCCGAACAACAACGGGATGACGTATGCGACGACAGATATTATCGATACGTACATTTACCGGGCGCTTAGCGAAATTGCTGACGTGAGTATGGCTTCGGCCGTCGGCTTGTATCAGTCGTTCGTTGGCTTCGTTCTAGTTGTCACCGCCAATTTAATCGTAAGACGAATTAATGAGGACAATTCTCTGTTCTAAGGAGGGAACATTCAGTGCTAGTCCATCAGTCCAAAGCAGTATGGAGTCAGTTGATCATTCATGCCATTTTCATCTTAATCACGATTGCCATGCTCGTTCCATTCACCCTCGTGATTGTCATCTCGTTCTCTGACGAACAATCGATCCTACATAATGGCTTTCGTCTCATTCCGGATCAATTTAGTAGCGCAGCGTATCACTACTTTCTAAAAACGCCAGAGACCATCCTTCGCGCCTATGGCGTGACGATGCTTGTCGCTGTCATCGGCACCTGCATCAGTCTAACGCTGACTTCCACGATGGGTTACGTGCTGTCGAGGAAGGATTACGGGCTGCAGCGGTTCACATCGTTCTACGTGTTCTTCACGATGCTTTTCAATGGCGGTCTTGTGCCGTTCTACATTCTGATAACCCAACTACTGCACTTGAAAAATTCGATCTGGGCGCTCATTATACCGGGATTACTCAGCCCTTTTTATGTACTGATTATGAAAGGGTTTATGGCGAAAATCCCAACTGAAATCATCGAATCCGCGAAAGTGGAGGGGGCGCGCGAATGGCGGATCTATACGAAGCTGATTCTTCCGCTCTCGAAGCCGGCTCTAGCTACGCTTGGATTGTTCATTCTCTTTAACTATTGGAACGAATGGTTCAACGCACTTCTGTTTATCAACAATGAGAAACTGGTGCCGCTGCAGCTGCTGCTCGTAAGGACCATGAATACACTTGATTTCATCACATCGCGTCCCGAGTTTGCTACGGCCATGGTTTCGCTCAACGTCGATATGGGGGATTTTCCGAAAACGTCGGCTAAATTTGCTGTTGCCGTTCTATCGGCTGGTCCGATGCTGCTGGTATTCCCGTTCTTTCAACGTTTTTTCGTTAAGGGACTGACAATCGGCGCCATTAAAGGTTAAGAAGCAAGCCTCGGATGGGCAAAGCCGGGAAGGAGGGAACGAAGAGGCAGTCCGAATGAATCGGCTTATCACATCCGCTTTCATATATAAGCTTGATAACTATAATAAGGGAGGTTTCTACATTGAAAAAGAACATAAAATCACGTTTTCAGTGGATGTCCACACTCGCAGTTAGCTCCGCTCTCGCCATTGCCGTAACCGGCTGCGGCAGCAGTTCAGACAATACAAGCACTGCTTCCCCGTCAAGCAGTGCAGCTCCAAGTACATCCGCTTCGGCGGCGCCTAAGAAGCTTGACCCCGTTGAGCTGACGTGGTACTACCCGCAAAACAAAGCTAATCCGGATCTGCAATTGGTAAGTGATGCCGTTAATAAGATTACGCAAGAGAAAATTAACGCAACAATTAAATTGATGCCGATAGACTTCGGTACTTACGAGCAGAAGTTGAACACGATTGTTGCTGCTAACGAAGTAACGGATATTATCTGGACATCGAACTGGCTGTTTAAATTCGATCTGAATCAAAAGAAAGGTGTATTCCAACCGCTTGATGATTTGTTAAAGAATCAAGGACAGAAACTTTACAAAACATTGGAAGAGAAGTTCTGGAACGATGCGAAGTTGGACGGCAAAATCTACGCAGTGCCTAACTATCAAGTCTCAGCAACTCGAGCAGGACTGGTCATTCAAAAGCGTTTTGTAGATAAGTATAAACTGGACATCAACACGATCAAGAAAATGGAAGATATTGAGCCATTCTTGAAGCAGATCAAGGACAACGAGCCTGGGATCACACCATTTGGCACCACTCGCGGCTTCTATACGGGTACACTATATAACATCGATGGGAAAGGGCCAGTTTACAAAAACGATACGACATTCAAAGTCCTTCCAGATGTGACAAATGAAATGAAAACCAACTTCAAGCTGGCGAACTCCTGGTACACCAAGGGCTACATTAATAAAGACGCTGCTACGTTAAAAAATGCGGCAGATGCGTATAACAAAGGCACCACTGCAGTTTGGTTCGATTTTACTGGCAAGCCAGGCTCCGAGGTTGAGTTCAAAGCAGCGAACGCCGGCAACGATGTTGTGCTTGTTCCGCTTGCTAAGGCAGTCTTTAGCGGTGCGGCTAGCACCCTGAATGCGATCTCCCGAACTTCCAAAAATCCAGAAAGAGCGATGATGTTCCTTGAACTGGTGAATACAGATAAGCAATTGTATAACACGCTCGTTTACGGTATTGAAGGTAAACATTATACGAAGACGACAGGCAACTTCATCAAAATAAACCAGGATGCCGGGTACTTCACTAACACGGACTGGATCTTCGGCAGCATCATCAACGAATATTTACCGGAAGGTTCACCGGCTGACAAGCTGGAGCAAACTGCAAAAGTTAACGCAGAAGGCGAAGTTTCCCCACTCACTGGATTTGTCTTTAATACGGATCCTGTGAAGACGGAAACAGCGAACGTCAAGGCGGTCAACGATGAGTACTATGCTGCTCTTGCGACGGGTACACTCGAAACGGACAAATACTTGCCTATTTATGAAGAGAAGCTGAAAAAAGCTGGCGCCGATGTAATCGTAGCTGAGCGTCAGAAGCAGCTTGATGCGTGGTTGAAGGCGAACGGCAAGAAATAAAGTTTGACGAACGGACCATGGATACCTGGGCTATTTCCCCAAAAACAGTCATGTTTTTCCGGAATAGCTCTGGTTTTTCATGGACTTTGTGGAACAGAAGAATGAAGGAGGACTTCAAGTGAAGATTGCTATACTGCAAGGAAAAGACAAACGAGAGCGGATCTTCGGGCCAGAGCATCTGGCTCAGCTCCGAGAGCTAGGCGAAGTTTCGCTTAATGAGGAAAATGGGAACCCCTCCGAGGAGCATGCGCGTGCCTTGATTGCCGGTGCAGATGTGGCGATCACATCGTGGGGCTGCTGTGCACTGACAGAGCGGGTGCTGGAGAACGCACCGAATTTGAAGATCGTGCTGCATGCGGCCGGAACTGTCAAGCCGATTGTGACGGAGGCGCTGTGGCAGCGGGGGGTTCGCGTATCCAACGCGACCGAAGCGCTTGGCCAAGGAGTGGCAGAGACGGCGCTCGGCTTTACGATTGTGTCGCTCAAGGACATGTGGCGGCTTAGCCGGGAGACGGCAGCTGGCGGCTGGGGCGATGGCTCGCGGGTGCGCGAAGTATATGGTCTCACGATCGGGGTCGTCGGAGCAGGGCGTGCAGGCTCCCACTACATTCATCTGCTTCGGCAGTTCGATGTCAGGATCGTGCTCTATGACCCGTTTGTCAGCGAAGAGCGAGCTAAGGAGATGGGCGCTCAGAAGCTGGAGCTTGAGGACCTGCTGCGAGAGAGCGACGTTGTCTCTATTCACTTACCGTCACTACCGGAGACGTACCGGATGTTTAACGCCGAACGATTGGCGATGATGAAAGATGACTGTGTGCTGATCAATACGGCCCGCGGTTCGGTTATCGACGAGGACGCGCTCGCAGGTGAGTTGCGTAAAGGGAGATTATTCGCGTGTCTCGATGTCACGGATCCGGAACCGCCGCTAGAAGATCATCCGCTGCGTTCGCTGCCGAACGTGATTCTGACTCCACATATCGCAGGTGCAGTCAATAATGGCATGGGCCGTATTGCGAAGGCGGTAGTAAGTGATCTGCGGGCATATATCGACGGTCGCCCCTTAAGTGGCGAAGTGCGGGCGGAGCAGATGCATCTGCTCGCTTGAGGTCGAGCCTCTGCATTGCATTTGCGGTTTTGTCTCTCCTGTACCAAAATTCCATCTGCACTGTTATTTCCCTGCACCTAAATAGATGGAAAATGTACATATAATTGTGCTCATTTTGCTGAAATGGGAGAAGTAACTGGATTTTATACAGCTAATTTCAGGCGAGTTGCCCGTTTTCGTGAAAAGGGTGACATTTAACTGGATATTTTCCACTTATTGAATTAGTTCTCGCGATTTGAACGAAAATAGCTGTATTTTTTCCAGTTCATCTACCAGCAGAGCCATGGAATCGGGATACTGAGCTGGCCTCAGCTCTGCCTTTCCTAAATATCCGGAAAAATGGTATCTATTTCTGGGGAAATCCGACATTTCAGATTTCAGCCCAAGTAGATACCAGAAATCCCGTTATCGTTATTTCTAGCATACGGTTGCAGGTTTTTTCAGTTCATCAAGAGAAAAAGGAGAGTACACAAACACAAGGTTGAAACACTGTAATTAGTGATGAAAAGGGGGCTAATTGATGAAGGTAACGTCTACAATCCGCATAGGTCTTGCCGCTATGATGAGTTGTGCATTGGTCATGGGAGCATTGCCCGCTCAACCCGTTTCCGCTGAGGTAACCACCTATTACGTATCACAGGCAATAGGCAACGATACAACAAATAATGGGAAGTCCCTGTCGGCTCCGTTCAAGACCATTCAACGCTGCGCGAACGAATTGCAACCAGGAGACACTTGTGAAGTGTCATCCGGTATTTATCGCGAGACCATTACGCCGCCAAGCGGAACTGCGGACGCTTCTCGGATCACGATTAAGGCGGCAAGCGGAGCGAATGTTGTCGTCAGCGGCACCGATCCGATTACCGGTACATGGACATCCGCGGGGATTGCTGGAACACCTGCGGTGTACAAAACGCCTTACACTAGGAGCTCGCTTATAGATGAGACTGAGGAGCAGTTCTTTATTGTTCCTAAGGACGCAAATGGGAACTTATCAGCTGATCCAACCTTGCTCTGGGAAGCCCGTTGGCCCAATATTACATCCTACAACCTGAACGCGTTAAAAGACAAGATGGCCTACATAGAGTCAGCCACGAATATGACTACCTACTACACAGTCACGGACAGCACTTTGCCTAACATTAATTGGACCGGCGCTACGATCTGGGAGCGAGGTGGGGACGCCTACACCGGGCAAACTTCGACCATTTCCGCCTTCAACAACGTAACCAAAACACTCACGATGAATCCGGTCACGAATGACCAATCGTATTACTCGCCACGACAAGGAAATACGTATTTCCTATCCGGTGTATTAGGAGCACTTGACGTAGCAAGTGAGTGGCATACAGACGCAACAAACCTCTACTTGTGGGATCCGTCTGGCGGTGTTCCCGCGAATGTTGAGGCTAAGACACGCCAAACCGCTTTTAATCTAAAAGGCAAATCCTACATTACCATCTCCGGCATCCGAACGATGGCGGCGAACATTTTGATGGGTACGGTAGGCAGCACGCCGTCCTCATATAATGTGCTCGACAAGATAAAAGCGGAATATTTGTATTTCTCCGATTACAGCCACGGCACGTCGATTGAGAGTCAACGCGAGCGGGGCATCAATATGGTAGGCGATTACAATGAATTGAAAAACAGCACGATTGCCTATTCCACGGGAACGCTGATCCATTTAGCTGGCAAAGGCAATCGGATCTTAAACAATAGCATTCATAACGGAAGTTACATGGCTACGCACGATTCGCTGATCCGTTTATCAAGCGGAGCCGAGAACGTCATCGATCACAACGAGATCCGCGAATCTGGGAGAGGACTCCTATCCATCTACCAAGGCAGTGGAGTGATCAGCTACAACGATATGTACCGGGGCATGAAGCTCTCCCGTGACGGCGGTCTGATCTATGCTTGGGGTTCTGATCTCGGCAATAGCGAATTCCACCATAATTGGATTCACGACAGTAAGGGAGACGACACGAGTGTCGGCATGTATTTTGACAACTACACGGAGAACGCGATTATCCATCACAACGTCATCTATAACAATGATACGGGGATTCAAATGGGGGCGCCAGGCAATTTCAAACTCGTCCACAACAACACAATTGTCAATAATGATAAAAGCTTCGGGTTTCACGGAGCGGCTGGTTATCCAGATGATTTCTACGGCACCCGTTTCTACAACAACATTTTGACAGATAAAGCTTTCGCGATTGATTCGGACCGCAAGCTGTTTCCTACTACCGTCGCCCAGGGTTACAATGCTATTTCGTCTGTCGGTCTGAACTTCATCAACCCGGCAGGAGGAAACGGCAACGATTTCCGGCTGCAAACAGGCTCCACGGCAATTGACAGCGGGGCGGCGATCGCAGGCATTACCAGTACGTACACCTGGGGCGGGACCGCACCTGACGCCGGTGCTTATGAGTTGGGGGGTGGATCCAATAGTTCCAACTGGATTCCGTCTTACAATCACTCCAATTATCCGGTTTCACCTACTTGGCAGTTAATTGACACGCTGTACATGAATCGGATTACGAATAGCGCTTTCGAAAGAGGTCTCACCAATTGGCTGACCTGGTCGTCAGCGGGAACGGAAACGACGGTCGGCTCCGATACCCAATATGCCATTCCAGTTTCTCCAATGCCGACAAAGCCAAATTGGATCAACCGGGGCAAGAATAACAAGCTTCGGCTGGGAGATGGCAGCAGCCCTGCAGGAGGTTCAACAGTAGGAGATGGGATCGAGCAATCCATCTCAGGTCTTAAACCCAATACGGCGTATACGTATTCCGCCTGGATCTACAACATCCCAACCGATCCGAATATAGCGACACCGGTTTCGACGGAAACAATTTTACTTGGAGCAGAGAATTATGATGCTACTGCATCGACCATGCCGAAAGTGTCAATACCTTCGACTAGTGGAAAGTACGTGCGCCAGGAGCTAAGTTTTACAACGGGGTCGCTTACTGCTGCGAACGGAACCACGATTAAACCTCGCGTGCAAATTTTCAAGAACAAGTCGTACGCCAACCATTACTCCTTCGCGGACGATGTCGGCTTGATCGAATCGGGAATGTTCAACTCGGGGCTTAGCGACGGTAACAACCTGAAGGACGTGGCATTCGTCGGAGCACCGGCTACAAGCACAACCGCGGGTGCTACAGGAAGCATGATATTGAACGGAACGCTTCAGAACGGTAGTAGCGCTAGCTGGACAGGAGCGACGATCACATTTGCTTCGAGCGATCCTAGCATAGTGAGAATTGACAGTTCCACCGGAGGTGTTGTTTCTTACACAGCTATGGGGTCAGGTCAGGCGACCGTATCGGCGATTGCTAGGAAAGGGATTATCGCCAAGGCGACAAGCCAAATCGTCACCGTATATCCTCTTGGATCGCCGCCTGCAACGGACTTCACCGCCAAGGCATACGGAACAAATGCAAGTGGGTTTACGACGTTGAATAGCACAACGAATACGTACACGCTCGTTGGCAAAGGGGATAACGTCTGGGGCACCTCTGACGACTTCGTCTACTTGAAGAAATCGGTACTTAACTCCAATGCAGCCGGCAACAAGCTAACGCTGAAGGCGAACATCGAATTCAGTTCGTACGACCCAGCTTCCATCGGTCTTATGTTCCGGGAGCAGGACACGGCCGGTTCCGAGCATGCGGAATTCCGGATGGACGGGGCAGGCGATATTCTCCGAATCGTGTTCCGAAATACAGCATCGGGTTCGACCGATCTAATTAACCACTACAAAACCGGCGTGAAGCAAATACCGGCTACTACAGGGGTAATTCCTCGCCTGTTGCCTATCATGTTGACCAAAGAAGGGAATATCGTGAAAGGCTTCTATCTGGACGGCAACCAATACGTTCTGTTCGGCCAAACGACGGTCAATTTCACGGATGGCGCCAACATTCTTGCTGGGATTGCGCTATATTCCGGCGCTGGCCGGCCTGAGGCGAAGGCGGTCATTACGGATCTGCAACTGACACGTAATTACTAAGCGCAAGTAGAGCTGCATCAACGTACACCCTTCGGTCATCCGAGGGGTGTATATGTATGAAAAGGAACTACGCGTTTCATGTTGAACTATGTAAAGGTCAACTAAGCGTGAAATGGTTGCTGAAGTGATTCGAACTTGTAAAGGAACTCGGAGATAAGGGGATGCACCGATGAACAACTACTTGCGTAAGTACCGGGAACGGAAATATTTCATGCGTATCATTCTGTCGATCAATCTGCTTATTATTTCCGTTATGCTGGCCTCCTTGCTGTCCGCTTTTCTGTATTCAAAGAAGATCAGCTTAGATTCTCAGCAAGAAGCCAACGAGAAGGTACTATCTCAGATCAACTACAACATTACTTACATGAATGACACGGTGAAAAATTTCGCCATCTCTATGTTCTACGATACGGATATGGCCCATTTGTTATTCAGCGGTGAACAAGACACATTTGAAGATACCAACCGTATAAACAAGTTGACCAAGACTATCGCATATAACTCCTTTATTCACTCCATTGTCTTCTATAACAGCAAGCGGAACATGTACTTCACGAGTGGTGACGATGCGATCACGAGCTCAACCAGCAACCTAATGAATGGAATCGGTGAATATATGAGCGGTGGCAAACCCATTTATAAAATGCAGATGATGCCCCTCCGCTACGTCCCGGACCTTAAGCATCCGGAGCGTTCACAGCAAGTATTCTCTCTGTTTATATATGACTCTCTAGAAGCTTATACGAAAAAGGAGAGCACGCTCATTATTAATGTTAAGCCAGAATGGCTGTTTGAAAAGTTGGAGCTGATGAACAGGCAGTCCTCGAATCGGGCCAACCGTATTTTCGTTCTGGACCAGAATAAAGAAATGTACAGTCCGAACATTCAAGACGACAAAGATCTGGGGAACTTGAAGGAGGAAGTGTATCGGCAGATCGCTTCCTCGGGCCGCCAGGTATCCCAGTTTACGTATATGGCTAACGGCGAGAAGCAAATCGTCAACTACATCGTAAACCGCTCTGTCAACTGGGTGATCGTCGATGTTGAACCTTATGTTGGCGTACTTGCTGCGGTAGATAAGCTGAAGATCGTCTTCATTACGGTTGCCGCCATCTGTCTCGTTCTCGCCGTTGTTGCCTCCTTGATCATCTCTAACCGTCTGTACTCGCCGATTAATGTGCTGCTAAAGCAAACGAAGCGGCTGCCCGGCGGTGAGCCGGAACGTACGAACGGGGGGGACGAGATCAGTTACATCTCGCATAGCTATAACCATCTGATTGAGAAGCTCATGAGCGAGCAGACGAAGCACGACAGCAACGAAGCCATTGTGAATTCTTACTACCTGCGCAAACTCGTGACCGACAGCCGATCCTTTACGTCTGAGGAATTGGCAGAATGCGTTCGGGGCGGGTATATGAACGTCGATTTGGAAAAGGAGAGCATCTTAGGGGTTCTTAAATTTGATCATTACCAAGACTTGAAAGAAAGAAAACTCGGTGTGGATATGAACCTGCTGACATTTGCCGTGTCCAATATTATTCGGGAATTTGTTTCGGAGGAGCTACGAGGGGACGTCGTCGACATTCGTGGTGAGCATCTAGTGTTGATCTTCGAAGCCGGTACGCGCCCGAAGGAAAGTTATACGGCTATTACAAAGTTGCTGCAGCAGGCACAGCAAGTCATCGGCGATTATTACCACGTCACCTTCACGGTAGCGCTGGGGGATGTTGCGGCCCACTATCACGAACTGACGGCTCGCTACGAGAAAGCGCTCGATTACCATCTATATAAAATGAATTTTGGCCACGGCTCCGTGATTACGCCGGAGATGGTGCAGAGTAACCTCGCCAATCTTGAGGCACACATCCCGCTTGAGCTCGAGCGAAAATTCGCAGAGGCAATTAAGGCGAGTCATCCAGACAGCGTCTTCCAGGAGCTGGAGCACCTGCGCCAGCTGATATCCGGGATGAGTTCCGACGCCGTCGTGCAATCCGTGATACAACTCGGCATCCTGATCAAACAGACGGTCCGTGAAATCAACCAGAACAAGCTGTCGCCACTGCTCATCGACCTTCGTTCTATCGATCGCCTCGTATTCGAGAAGGAGACTTTGGATGAAATCTTTTCGGAGTTCGGCGCCATCCTCAGCGCGATCTTCGAGGATCAGAAACGCGGAACGGAGACGAAAGATCATTTTATCATCGATACGATTAAAGACATGATTCAGGCGAATTACTCCGATCCAAATCTAAGCCTGCAGGAGATCGCCGATATGCTTCGAATGTCCTCTGCGTATGTTGGCCGCATCTTCAAGAAGCAGGAGACAATCTCTGTTGCAGATTATATCAACGAAATTCGGCTGCTGAAATCGGTCATGCTGCTCGAGAACAATAACCTGCCGGTGAATGAGATCTCCGAGAAAGTTGGTTTCAGCTCCCCGAGCTACTTCTTCAAGTTGTTCAAGAAGCGTTTCGGCACGACGCCGAAGGATTACCGGATCAAGAAATCACTGTCACTGTAGGGAAAGCTATTCCCATCTTCATCGTACATAAAAGTTCAAATTGTTCATTGATTTAGTGAAAGAAAGTGCGAATCTTGCACTTTCTTTTGCTTTTTCTGGGGGTTACGCTGAACCTATGTCGAGAGAACAAAGGGGAATAGATATGCAAGATGTATTTGTGTTTGAGACACAGTGTCTTCATTCCTTAGTAAAAGTATTTCCGGACGAGGAACTTCGGGATGAGTCTTATACACGGGGCTCCGCCTTGCGCGGGGAGACGTTCGATTTCCAAGTTGCTTATCGGGCACCTGCTTTGACCAAGCCGATCCGTGTGAGTGTCATTTCTACCTTGCAGGCGGCCATTACTTTGCGTGAAGTTGGCTTGGCACCATCGGAACTCCCCTGCCAGCGCCGCCATGACGACAACGTGCTGCGGGTCACTCCAGGCCTTTATCCTGATCCACTTTATCCTATCGATGAAGAGCAGGGTGTAGTAGGTATCCATTATCAATGGAGATCTGTATGGGTCACTGTGGAAGTAGACGAGGAGACGCTGGCGGGCAAATATGACATAACAGTCAAGTTTGCAGCGCTGACCGGGGAGCTGCTCGGTGAAGAAAGCTTTCACTTGGAGGTCATCCCGGCCATGTTGCCGCCTCAGTCATTGATTCATACGGAGTGGTTTCATGCCGACTGTTTGGTGAATTACTACGGGGTCCAGGTGTTCAGTGATGCACACTGGGGGCTGATCGAGCAATACATGCAAACCGCTGTGCGGCATGGCATGAACATGGTACTCACGCCCCACTTCACGCCACCGTTGGATACCCAAGTCGGCGGTGAGCGCCCGACGGTTCAACTGGTGGATGTGCAGAGAGAGCTGGACGGCACGTACAAATTCGGCTTCGGCCGACTGCTTCGTTGGATCGAGCTCTGCAATCGGGTTGGCATTCACTATTTGGAATTCTCGCACCTGTTCACCCAATGGGGCGCAAAGCACGCCCCAAAGGTAGAGGCGGTGGAGCAGGGAGAGCTGCGGCGCATTTTCGGTTGGGAGACGGACGCGGCTGGAGAGGCATATAAGTCGTTTCTAAATCAATATCTGCCGGCATTAATGGTGTTCCTTCGAGAGCAAGGGCTTGAGAATCGGTGCTATTTTCATATTTCGGATGAGCCTTTGCTTGAACATATGCCCTGGTATCGCAGTGCGAGCGAGTTGATGCAAGCTCACTTGGGGAATTTCCCAATTATCGATGCGCTGACTAATGTGGAGTACTATGAACAAGGGCTTGTAAAAGGGCCCATTCCAGCGAACGATCACATCGAACCGTTCCTTGAGCGACAAGTACCTAAGCTGTGGACGTATTACTGCTGCGTACAGTACAGGCAAGTATCCAATCGGTTCTTCAACATGCCATCAGCCCGAAACCGAGTGATCGGCGTACAGCTATATAAGTTCCAGATTGTCGGCTTCTTGCATTGGGGCTACAACTTCTGGAATACGCAGTATTCGCTGCAAGCAATTGATCCGTATCGTGTGACGGACGCCGGCCGAACCTTTCCATCTGGCGATGCGTTCCTCGTATACCCAGGGGCGAAAGGACCGATAGAGTCGATCCGCATGGAAGTGTTCTATGAGGGCTTGCAGGACCTTAGGGCGCTGCAACTGTTAGAGGGCTTAGTCGGGCGCGAACAGGTGCTGGCTTTGATCGAGGACGGACTCACGGAACCTCTGAGCTTTAGCCAGTATCCTTCAGATGCGCAGTGGCTGCTTGGGCTTCGGGAAAGAGTCAATCGGGCAATAAGTGGTGCATCGGAGTTAACCAAAAGGGGAGATCGTCATGAAAGCTGAGAATAAACCGATAGAAGTCATCATCGTTGGAGCAGGAAGCCGCAGTATGAATTATGCGAGCTATTCGCTGAAGCATCCGGAACAGATGCGGGTAGTTGGGGTGGTGGATCCGAATCCGCTCCGACGTGCGCATACGGCTGAACGATATGAATTAGCGGAGGACATGGTATTCGCAGATGTGGAAGCCCTCGTAGCACGGCCGAAGCTGGCAGATGCAGCGATTAACGGGACCTTGGACGCGCAGCACGTGTCGACAAGTTTGCCGCTGCTGCAGAAGGGCTACGACCTGTTGTTAGAGAAGCCGATCGGAATTGCGGAGGACGAGGTGCTGGAGCTGTATCGTATAGCCCAAGCGTATGGTCGTAAGGTCATGATCTGCCACGTGCTGCGTTATGCCCCATTCTATGTGGAGCTGAAAAAGGAGCTGGAGGCAGGGACAATTGGTGATATCCTGCACATTCAGACCGAAGAGAATGTCGACTTTCACCACATGGCAACGGCATTCGTTCGCGGCAAATTCGCGAATAAGGAGCGCGGAGGCTCGTCTTTCCTCATGCAAAAATGCTGCCATGATCTCGATCTCATCACATGGTTTCAATCTAAGGTGCTGCCTGTTAAGGTGAGCAGCTACGGCGGACGCTCGTACTTTCGCGAGCCGCGGGCTCCTCAAGGATCGGGCACTCGCTGCTTGACTGACTGTGCAATCGAAGAGAACTGCGTATACTCAGCAAAGAAGCTTTACGTTGACCAACCGCTGTGGCCGGTTTACGTGTGGCCGCGCTACCTAGACGGCGTGAGGCTCAGCTACGAGGAGAAGCTGGAAAGCCTGCGCACGGATAATCCGTTCGGTCGCTGCGTCTGGCGGTGCGATAACGACATCGCCGATCACCAAGCGGTGATGATGGAGTTTGAGAACGGAAGCACCGCCGTTCACAATCTGGTGGGAGGAGCAGCGAAGGCCTGTCGTACCGTGCATATTACGGGGACCAAGGGTGAGATCTATGGGGAGCTCGAGGAAGGTTTCTTCGTGGTGCGTCACCCGCATCTGCGGGAAGGCGGCGTTTACAGCGAGCAACGTGTCGATATTCCGGTTAGTCGGGATATGCATGGTGGCGGGGATTACCGACTCGTTGAAGATTTTGTGCGCGTCGTGCGAGGAGACACTTCCGCTCAATTCTCCACATCTTTAGAGCATGCCATCCTCGGGCACCTCGTTGGGTTTCGGGCGGATGCTTCCATGGCGTCGGGACATGCTATGCGGATCGATTGGGGCAACGAAATGCCATTGTGAGGGCAAAAATCGAATGAATTGATACCGAACTAGCTTGCCAACAGCAAAGAGGCTGTCTCAAAGTCATAGTAGACTTTTTGAGATAGCCTCTTATTTCCGTTTCCTGTAAACTAACTGGATTTTTTCCAACTATTTAAAGTGGATTTATCGAAATCGAAAGATTAACTGTATTTCCTGTAGGTAAATTCCTTCGATTATCTCTACTCTTGAATTTCCATCCAAATTAAATGTAGTTTTTCCATCAAATCAAGGAAATGCGTCAGGTTCGAGGGATTTAGCTGTAGTTTATACATCTAAACATGAATCGGTAGTCACCATGTGCTCCCAACCAACAAACCAACCTAAAAAGTCAATACGCAAGAATCTAACTCACGCACAATTCACTGTGGATTCCATTATCAGAATACATTTTTAGTTCCCGGCCATATCATGAGGAACAGTGACAACGCTCGTAACAACGGTTTTATTGCCAGCGTTGTCAGTAGCTGTGTAGGTTATGGTATAGCTGCGAACCTTTTCGGCACGCAGACTGAACGATGTAGCTGAAGTGCCGATTGCTGCTTGAATATCGCTTGGGCTGCTGGTGGGATCGCTGCAAGTGATAGAGGTCAAGATGACCGACGCCAAGCCCGAATCCGCATCGCTAGCGTTGACAGTGGCTTTAATGGCGATCATTTTTTTGTTTGGCGGCCAAATCACTGTTTTATCTAGCGTGACGGACAAAGAAGGAGCAGTTATGTCTTGGCTGCCAATAACGATAGCTTTGATTGCTTCTGCATTGCCTGCTTTATCGACAGAACGATACTGGATTAAATTTGCACTACCTTGAGGAATTATGATAAGTCCCGAATACGGGTTCCAAGCCCCATTATCACCGAGCCGATATTCAGTTCTAGCGACGCCGGACAAATTATCAGTAGCCGAGAGGGCCACCACCGTCGTTTGTGTCCCATAGACAGCCTCAGCTACTGTATTTGGAGCCCTGAGATCAGTTAGCAAACCTACGCTCGTTTCCTTCGTTACAGCGCCTAGGGTAACCGATGCATGAACGGAAGTAATGCCTTCCCCAGTTGCGGTTACTTTGCCATTGCTATCAACAGTAGCCACTGCGTTATTGTCACTTCTGTACGAGATGGTTGCCTGGCCCAAATCGGCAAGAGATCCATCGGATACATAGCCAGTCACCGTTAGTGAGGCCGGGCTTCCAGCTCCTACAAACATGTTATCCGCTGTCATCGAAACGGAAGCAAGCACATCTTCAACTTGTATGTCCAATTGCGAGATCACTGCCTTAACCGGCGGCTTCCCGCTACCCGAGAACATTCCTATCCCCGCGAGGAAGTCGGTTCCTTCAAATTCTACCGTAGTGGAGCCGATAGATAACCACTGCGATTCTTTATAATAATAACCCGTTACTTTATTGCCTTCTTTGACCAATTTCATCTGGAACGGGGTGTTAATGCTCTTGCCCGCATAGTCCAGTAGCAGGCCTGTCGACGAACCCCAATATTTCTGTTGGGCAGGCGGATTTTGCGAATCCAGAATACTCTCGCTATTGCGGAATACATAGCGGAGCACCTTACCGGTGCCATCCGTACGGAACTGAACATGCTTGGAATCCGCCGTGTCCTTGGCGCGGAACATCAAGCCGACCGAGGCTGGATCTGCGAAGTCAAAGGAGTCAATCGTAGCCGTAAACGTAACTTTAGCATTAGGATCGGACGTATGAACGTTTTTGCTAAGGTAAACGAAATCATCCGTTTTGTCCCAAACATTGTCTCCCACGCCTACGACCGAATAAGTACCCTCGGGATTCGTCGTGACGAAGCCCTTGCTATTAGAACCGTACGTCTTCAGAGCCCAGCCTGCCGGCCCAGTATCCGTTCCACCGTTAGGGAAGACCGTCGAGATTTGTGATGTCGCTTTCGTAATGCCGTCCTTGAAGACGGTTGCCGATACAGTGACTTGACCTGCTGCAAGGGCTGTCACGGAAGCGGAGCCATTGCTTACGCTATTAATACGCAGAACTTGAGGGTCGCTGGAAACCAACTGGATATCGGCAGTTGATAGATCAGCCGGCGAACCATTTTGCTGTGTTCCGGTCAAGTTCAAGATCCCTTGCTCTCCAACAGTAAAGAGATTTACCGGTGTCGTGAACTGGACTTCTTTCAAGAAGGTTTGGCTTACACCAGCATCGAAAGGCGTGTTTTCAATCAAACCCGTATCGTCTGCATATGAAAGGCCTACAGCTGATCCAGGCTTATAGATGCGCACGCGTGCATCCGTATTTGTAGTGCCTGTTCGGAAAGTAATTTCTTTGCGTACATATTGGTTATCTTTTACAGTCGTATCAATTGCGTTTCCGCCATAATTAAATACACCGAGAACGATGGATTCCCCAGGCTCATTGTATACCCAAGCTACAAATTTATATTCGGTGTCAGGTTTAAGTCCCGTGATTTTTTGTTCCACACCAGCTCCGCCAGGCCCCAATTTCAAGCGATATTGTCTACCTCGTACTTGCCAGTCTGGTGAAGCCGGTACGGATTGTACATCCGTAGTCCCGTTCGTCGTCCATTTCAGCCAGTTATCGGTAGTCCCATTGAAGCCGCTGTTCTTAATTAGGTTCATATAAGGCGTATCGATCTGGGTGTAGGTCACGCTTGGAGGATTGGCAAAATCCGGCCCTGCTTTCCAATTGGCACCGCCGAACTCATAGGCACCTGCATCCGGAGCAATACCTACATAACTGTCGGTGACTCCTTTAATGACCGCCCCTGTGTTAATAGCCGTTGAACCGTCATTTAACCGGAAGTCGTTCGCAGCTGGATTCATAAAATTCACGCCAGTGCTTGATGTCGTGTTGTACCCGTTTGCCGTATCTGCTGTTAAGGAGACACTGTTCGTAAAAATGTTGTTATACACTCTTGATCCGAAAAGCTCCTGGTTATAAGGCGGTGATCCCCAGTAGCCTATGCTGCCTGTTCTATGATTCACAACCGTGTTGTTATAAATGAGTCGATAGTTACCCGGCGTATTCATTTGAATCCCTACATCATTATTGTAGATAACGTTATGATGCGCCACCACATTGTTCGCATAGTTGTCGAAGTAGAGACCGACGCTCATATCAGAGCCTTTGCTGTCGTGGATCAGATTGTGATGAATGTCGCTGTTGCCCATATCAAGACCCCAGCTGTATAGCAGGGCTCCGTCTCGGGAAAGCCACATCCCATTAGAAATATCGTTGTACGAAATCTCCCCGCTGCCGGATCTCCAATAAATATTGAATCTTCCGGATTCTCGAATCTCGTTGTAACTGATCAGGTTGCTGGTCCCGCTTGAAAGCTTCACCAGGGGATCATAGGAGGCCATATAGCTGCCGTTATGAATAATGTTGTTCACTATGCGGTTGCTGTTTCCTTCAATATTGATCAAAGTTCCCGAGGAGTAGCCAATCTTACTGTTCTTGATTTCGTTATTATTGCCGAATATGCTAATTCCGCCATTCAGCTGATCGGCATTCGTCGTATTCTGGGAATAGTTCGAAAAATACAGATAATCAGCCTGTATGCCATCTAAAACGTTATTGCTTGAACCATTCATCGTGATGTTCGCAGCAAAGGTGCGAATCCCCTTCATTTGGATGAAGGATTTTCCGTTCAAGTTGAATGCGGTCTTGCGCTTTTTAACCTCAACATTGGAGGGAACTCCGCCATCCGGTGCCCACAAATAAACCTGTTGGGCTGTCTCATCCACATACCACTCGTTAGGAGCATCCAATGCCCCTAAAACTCCGCTAAGGAAATACGTGCTGCCTAACCGAGGATACAGTTCCTGATAGTCACCAGTAATCGGTTCATACGTAAGGGTGTGAGTCGCGCTGTTATAGCCTGTCACCTTGCTGGTCATGCCTTGATAAGCGTTCCCACCTCTTTCCCAGACCAACGCATTCTTCCAAAAATCACTAGGCTGCGACAGATCCGAATCAACAATGGATGTCGCTGATCCTGAGTCCGCGGTGGCAACACCTGCTTTTAAGCCCGGCAGTGAGTATTCGCTGATATTAGGCCAACGCGCTTCCCAAAGAGGAGCAACAACCAAGCCATTATTTACAAAAAGCTGGTTTTCTTTTCCCAGGCTCCAAGATAGATCCGCTTTATAAATTTGTCCTGTGTGTTGCGTCCAGCCGCTGATCGGTTCGGTACCGCTTACAATTACGGTTGCGCCTGGTGCTGTCTTAAAGGTGATGGGCTGGCCGCTTTGGCCGGATGCAACCGGAGTAACCGTCTCTCGATACGTGCCTGATGCAATGATACAAGTATCCCCGGGCGTCATGATTTGGGCGCATTTATTGATGGTTTTAAATGGGGATGCCTCTACATTGCCCGCTGCTGCGTCATTTCCATTTGGGGCCACGTAGTAGGTTGTTGCAGATGCAAATGCGCTTGGTGCGGGCAATAATCCGCCTACAAAACCTAGCGTCAGTGTTAACGCCAAGCCATAACCAAGCTTCATTTTTTTTCTCATTACACAGTCCTCCTTGATAAGTTGTTATGGACAATATCCATACATCTAACTTATCAATTGGCCAAATAATAAAAAGTCAAATATCCGTACTTTACTCCTAAATGCAGCTGAAACATTTAGTTTTTTGTGAACCACCGTTTCTGCGCAGTAAGAATTTAATACATACAGTTCCATAATAGAGAAAAGTACAGATCTTGCACTTTTCATTGTTTGAATTTCAGTTTAAGTTGGATGTGAGTATGAATGGAGGAAGGAGAATATCCGTGGCAAAATATGTAACGATAAGTTGTTTAGGGCCTAAACCTTTAGTGATAGAGGCAGAAGTTCCTGCCCAAGAGGTGGTGGGGCGGATGATCCAACATTGGCAAAGACAGCTGGACCAGGTGCTACCAGATCTTCCTGATCTGATCATACTGCCTGAAGTCTGTGACAGGCCAGATCCAGGGAAGTTTCCTCGCGAGCAAAGATTGGCTTATTATCGGGTTCGGCAAAATCAAATCCGTGACTTTCTGGCGAGCATTGCCAAGCAACACAGTTGCTATATCACGTATCCGGCACATATAGAAGCTGAGGACGGCAGCTGGCGCAATGCGATGCAATTGATTGATCGCGAAGGTCAAGTGATGGGGGCCTACCATAAAAATTATCTGGTTCCTGATGAATATAGCACGAATAATATTCTTTATGGGAAGGAAGCCCCTATCTTTGAATGTGATTTTGGAAGAGTTGCATCGGCAATCTGCTTTGATTTGAACTTTGAAGGAATTCGGCAGCAGTATGCGAAAGTAAAGCCAGACTTGATCCTATTTCCTTCCATGTTTCATGGAGGATTTATGCAAAACTATTGGGCTTACTCCTGTAGATCTTATTTTGCCGGTGCGATTGCCGGCTTGCCTTGCACGATTGTAACTCCCTTGGGTGAGGTAGCGGCACAGAGCACGAATTACTACTCATTTATCACAACCAAGATTAATTTGGATTACGCTGTCATTCATATTGATGAGAATAGTGCACATTTTCCTAAGATCAAACAAAAATATGGGCCGAAAGTCAAGATTCATGACCCAGGTTTTCTTGGATGTGTGCTGGTGACAAGCGAATCTGAGGACTTTTATGTGAAGGATATTATTGCAGAATTTGGGCTGGAGCTAATGGATGATTATTTCCTTCGAGCAGAAGAGGCTCGGTTCATGCCTGGGCGAATAGAGATTTGAATAGGAGGCACAAAAATGCAATCTCTACGAATTGGAATTGTCGACCTGGACACATCACATCCGAACAATTGGGTGCCTATCATTAAGGATCTAGGCCATGAGGTCGTTGCCGTATTTGATGGGGGAACCATTCATGAGGAAGGGTATGCTTCACAATTTGCCAAGAAGCACGAAATCAAAATGGTTTGTAATTCGTTGGAAGACATGGTGTCCCACGTAGATGCCGTCATTATCCATAGTGTGAATTGGGACTTGCATGTGGAGCGTGCACGTCCTTTTGTCAATGCGGGTAAAGCTATATTGATTGATAAACCTATGGCAGGGAACTTGCGCGACATCCAGCAACTCCAAGATTGGGAACGCAGCGGTGCTCGTATAACAGGAGGTTCTTCGTTAAGCGTCTGCGAAGAGGCCAAAGATTGGCATAGGCTGCATGATCCGAACGACCAGATTGTAACTGTACTGGCGGGATGTTCCGTTGATGAATTTAATTACGGCATACATGCTTTCTACTTCCTACAAGCGATTATGGGAGCGGGAATCGCAAGCGTACGATCCACGGGTGTACATCTACAGCATCAAATTGAGCTCGTATGGCAGGATGGGCGCAAGGGATTCCTAAGTGTCGGAAATACGAAGGGATATTTACCCTTCTTTGCGACTATAGTGACTGAGCAGACAGTTAAGCATCTGCAGGTAGATAGCAGCCGATTATATCGTTCTTTTTTGGAAGCAAGCTTGCCATACTTGGCTGGGGATGCGGATCCTTTCGTTACAATAAGTCAACTGCTAGAGGCAGAACTCGCTGCGATGGCCGCGAGAAAATCATTCTTGTCGGGTGGACAGCAAGTAGACTTAAAGCATTTATCTAACGAAGATCAAGGTTACGAAGGGACTGCTTTCGCTGCACAGTATCGAATGAAAGTGAAAGGACATTAGGATGATAAATATTAAGAAAACGAATTTTATGGTTGAACGTGAACCGTTACTCGCTCCATTCGGATTCAAAGGTGGCTATGTGAATGAGCTCTGGCAATCCTTCGTTTCTTTGGAAGATTTGGAGGGGGATATCGGAGTAGGGCTGGGTGTCCAGAGCATACTTTGGTCTGATCCACAGGTATATACACAATGGGGCAATGAACGAGGCAATATATTCATGAATGAGATTACCAAACATGCGTTGTTAGCCGCTCAGCATATCCCATTCGAAACCCCTATGGATATTTTGGATCCTCTGGTAGTGGAGGCTTATGAATATGCCTCCCGCGTATGGGGTGGGAACCCGCTCAGGGTTACCTTTGCGCTCAACGCACTAGTTCCTATTGATCATGCTGCTTGGATGCTGTTGAGTCGTAAAAAACCTGGTGCCCTCTTTACAGAAATGATCCCAGAGGCGTACAGATCCATACTAGCGACTCGGCATGAACGGCTTGCATGTACGCCAGTTGTTTCTTATGGAATGACAGAGGCGGATGTTGAGGCTTTGCTCGATGAGGGTTATTTTGTGCTGAAAATAAAACTAGGCTCGGATCCGAATCAGGATGGAGATCCTGAGAAAATGCTGGATTGGGATATCCATAGGTTGAAGGATATTCATCGAATAGCAGGGAACCGTGACTGCCTTCATACGGCAAACGGAAAAATAGCCTATTACCTGGATATTAACGGGCGGTACGGCAGTAAGGAACTTCTATGGAGGTTAGTGGACGCTGCAGAGAAAATGGGAGCTTTAGCGCATATTATTTTGGTGGAAGAGCCGTTTCCGGAACATATGCACATGGATGTTTCAGATATCCCAGTAAGGGTGGCAGGCGATGAAAGTGTGCATAATGAAAAGGATGCTTTGCAGCGAATTCAAATGGGGTACGGCGCCTTTGCCTTAAAGCCAGTTGCCAAGACGATGAGCATGAGCTTGCGCGTTGCAAAGCTGGCTAGTGAACATGGCATTCCTTGTTTCTGTGCTGACTTGACTGCAAATCCGATGATGGTGGATTGGAATAAGAATCTTGCTGCGCATCTACCTCCTGTGCCGGGACTCTCCATGGGCTTGATCGAATCCAACGGCAGTCAAAACTATACCAACTGGGAAGGTATGAAGCAAAATCATCCAATGCCGGAGGGAAGTTGGATTCAGACAGTGGATGGGCAATTCCAACTACTTCCTGAATTTTATGAGCATAGTGGAGGCGTATTCAGTCGTAGTGGTTACTATTGCCTCTTTAACAGTTAATGTTCAATGAGACAAAAGTGCCTACATAATTGTAAATGTAACTGCCTGAGTAATCAGGCTTTTTTATTTTTTGTGCAGGAGGATTTATGACAACCAAAAACGCAGATTGTGCAAACACCCACTTGACGACAATTAATATATAAATTAAAATTACTTACAAAAAGTAATTAAGTTATTTTTACATAAAATCCAGTCATGGGGGAATTCACAATGATTCAACAACAAACCGACTTTATTACCTTACTTAAAGCACGTAGATCCGCTAATAAATTTCTATTAGATGTAGATATTTCGAATGAAGAGCTTGATGAGATTTTTCAATTGGTGAAGTATGCTCCATCTGCTTTTAATTTGCAGCATGCGCACTACCTGGTTGTGAAGGATCCTGACCTGAAACAGCGTGTATATGAAGCAAGCTTTAAACAGTATAAGGTTCAGACATCGTCCGCTGCGATTGTTGTCTTAGGAAAGATGGACGCTTATAAAGATGTGGCCCAGTTGAATGAGGGCTTGTTGCATTTAGGTGCGATCAGTAAACAGGAATATGACATGACCGTGGAATCCGTCGTCGATTTCTATGAAAGCAGAGGCGAACAATTTATGCGGGAGGAAGCCATTCGTAACGCGAATCTATCCGCAATGACCTTCATGCTTGCTGCAAAGGAAAAGGGCTGGGATACGTGCCCGATGATCGGATTTGATACGGAAGCGTTGAGAACTGCTCTGCAGATTCCAGATGACTATGTGCCTGCGCTGCTTATTACAATCGGGAAAGAAGATACATCCAGCCAACGGCCGCGGGGTTATCGTAAGCCTGTTGGGGAATTCGTCAGCTATAATACGTTTTAAGAAAATTACGTGATTAACACAAAATATCGGTAGTGAATGTTTACTTCTGTGAACATTCACTTTTTTTATTCAACTGATGGTAGTTTAAATACGTCCAATACAGTAAAGGAAAGATTACAATTTGGTTCTTTGGGGGTTTCCTATGAAGAAGTTATTTTTCACAATGGCATCCATATTCATAATGAGTGCGTGCTCTTAGGAGACAGCAATCAATACGAAACCCATGACCTCAATAACCGCCGAACCCTCCGGGTCAATCTCAGTAGATAAATCAACAGTACAATTGTCCTCGCCTACACCTACATCTAATATAGTTCAAGTAACGGGATCGCTCACATTATCCAGAAACGACCTTTTTCAGTATACTAATAAGCATGAATACATAAGTGTGGTACTTACCAATGGTAAGTACTTTGAAGATTGGTCTCAAGGTCCTTATATGGGGCGCAATTGGACGGGGAAATTCCAAATTCAACTTTCCAATGAGAGCGGCGAAGTGACAAGTGCCCTTGATTTAAATGGTTTTAGCGATATAGTGTTTAACTCATTTTTTAACATCGAATTTGATGATTACAATGGGGATGGGAATGTTGATTTTACAATAGGTCAATATGGTTCGAGCAACGGGAATGTATTTATTCTGTTTACTCTTGATAAGACAGGACGAATAGAAGTACTGCCTATCAAAGGATATTCGGAAATATTCGTAAGCGATACTGAACGATATTCCACAAGGTTACCGAAAAACAAATTAGGTTTCTCACGCACGTATTATGACAACAGCATCGGAAAAATCGTGAAACAAACCTTCTTTTGGAATGGAAAAGAATTCATTAGTGATTCATAGAGTTGCTGACAAGCAAAAATTACATCACATAGTTGAAATATGTCGCTGTTGAAATGAGAAGCGGTTTTGTCAAAGTAAAAACATTTTACTTTTAGGAGTGAAATAAACGTTAGAATAGCAAGTTGTTACGACAAGCACTTCCTTAATAATAGGACTAGAAATTAATTAAAACAAAAGTTTCCCAGGACCTTTGGGTTGAAATAAAAAAAAGGGTATGATAAGATTCTGATAATTAATGATTGGAGTTGAAAAGAATATGTAGTATTTCTTGCGATAATAAAAAATAAAACAACAATAGCGAATGGTTTATTTCGCATGTTTTATTCTTTATATGCAAGAAAGTTACTACATTCTTTTCACTCAAACGATATCTCCTTATCTAAATCCTCAAGGGGCTAGATTTGTCGTATTTATTTGAGTCACAAGAAAGTAACTTTCTTGTGGCTTTTATTTATTTACACAGGAGGATAACGTGATGTCATTAATAAATGTTACAAACCTAACCTTTGCCTATGAGGGCAGTTACGATAACATATTTGAGAACGTAAGTTTTCAAATCGATACGGATTGGAAGTTGGGATTTACCGGTAGAAATGGAAGAGGCAAGACGACTTTTCTTAGCTTGTTGCTGGGCAACTATGAATATAGCGGAAACATTTCTGCTCATGTGGTCTTTGAATACTTCCCTTTCTATGTGGAAAATAAAGAAAACAATACGCTCGATGTAATCAGTGATATATATCCGGACTATGAGCACTGGAAACTAGTTCGTGAACTTTCACTACTCAAGATGTCTGAAGATGTTTTATATCGGCCTTTTAATTCATTGTCTAACGGGGAACAAACCAAAGTATTACTTGCTGCATTATTTATTAAGGAAAATAGTTTCCTATTAATCGATGAGCCGACGAATCATCTTGATAAGAATGCAAGAAAACTAATCAGTAATTATCTCAATAATAAAAAAGGATATATTTTGGTGTCTCATGATAGGTCATTTCTGGATAATTGTGTTGATCATATCCTTTCAATCAATAAGACCAATATAGAAATTCAAAGAGGAAATTTTTCAAGCTGGTGGGAAAATAAAAAGAGACAAGATAACTTTGAGCTTGCCGAGAACGACAAACTTAAAAAGGATATTAAACGCTTATCCGATTCTTCTAAACGGACGGGAAACTGGTCACATGAAGTGGAGAAAACGAAAAATGGAACAAGAAATTCTGGTTCGAAGGTAGATAAAGGGTATATTGGCCACAAAGCTGCGAAAATGATGAAGCGTTCTAAATCAATTGCTCAAAGACAGCAGACTGCTATTGATGAAAAGTCGAAACTCCTTAAAAATATCGAAAACGCTGAAAGCTTAGAGATTTCGCAATTAGCTTTTCAAAACAACCAAATGGCTGAGCTGGATCATGTCTCGATTTTTTACGGGGAGAGGATGGTTTGTGCAGATATAAGCTTTACTATCCAGCAAGGTGAACGAATCGCACTCTCGGGTCAGAATGGATCCGGGAAATCAAGTATTATCAAACTTATTTGCGGTGAAGATGTAAGCTTTACAGGCAACCTAAATAGGGACAAACAGTTGAAAATATCTTACGTTTCCCAAGATACTTCACATCTTCAAGGTAATTTATCGGAGTATGCAGCCAGTCATGGGATTGATGAACCCCTTTTTAAATCGATTCTAAGAAAGCTTGATTTCTCCAGAGTTCAATTTGAGAAGGATATCTCAACTTTTAGCGGGGGGCAAAAGAAGAAAGTGCTGATTGCAAAAAGTCTTTGCGAGGAAGTGCATTTGCATATATGGGATGAACCGCTTAATTTTATTGATGTTATCTCTCGCATGCAAATTGAAGAGTTGTTGCTGGAATACTCGCCAACTATTCTTTTTGTAGAGCATGACAGTGAATTTTGTGAAAATGTAGCTACAAAGGTCATTGAACTCTAATGTAATTCGTATAACAGACGCATGTAGTAATCAAAAATCCACCTCTTCGTTGGTAGGAGTGGTGGATTTTTTATATAATCATTATTTCCATTGTCCATATTTTACCAAAAGGTTAAAATAATACAATATCTCATTTACTTAAGTAAAGAAGTTTTGGGGAGGTATTGGGATGTCATTACAAGTTCGCCCATATTGCAGTGAACTAGAGGAAACTGTTAAAAATTTAAGTCACAAAGTATGGCTACTTTTTAAGTACAATAAAGATTTTGAACATCAAAGAATGAGTTGTGTATTTAACGAGGATGGTAAATTAATTTGCGCGGGGTACTTACGACACGGAATAGCTGCTGATCATGATGTATTTGAAATCGAAATGCCCACGAATGAATTTGCTTCAAATCGCATGAATGAATTGAGAGAGGTACTATATCCTATATTCATAAATACCTGTCTAGCGCTCCGTAATCCAAGTAAGAAAACAAAGTTGGTTGCTTGGAAAGACTTTTATGGTGACAGTGAGTTTATCGAAGAGAAGGGTTTTATCCCTTATCAAACATATTTAATAGCACAGCATTCGCTTAAAAAAACCATGCCTGAAATCAAAATGCCTGTTGGAGTTAATGTCAAATTTCACTCGATGGAGTCTAAGGAAGAAAGGATCACATATACGGAATTAGAACAACAATATTATCAAGGTGTTGTATACAGAAGCGTAGATATGTTGGAATGGATGATGGGAGGGCCAGAGTTATATACCATTTCTGCTTTTGAAGGTGATGAACTTGTTGGGAGCGTTATGTGTTGGCAAACGGGTGCAGTTGAAAGATTATTCGTAATTCCTAGATGGCGTAATCAAGGGCTGGGTAAGTTTCTTATAACAAAGAGTTTTGAGTATCACATGAAGAACGGTCGAAAAGAAGTTGAGACGCTAGTTAATGAACAGAATAAAGAAGCTATGATGTTGTTAGACTCAATGGGCTATACATTTCCTATAAGATTAGAACTCAAGGCATTGGATGTTTAGCTAAAGGAGGGATTCGATGCTTCGAAAAATACTGCCAATTGCGGTCGCTATCGTAATGTTATTGAGTGCTTGCAGGTTAGGAGGCAGCCCTCCTCAGCCAAGTGTTAACGTAGTCAACGGAGAAGCCATTAAGGTCTATCAAAGTTCATACTGTTGGGGAAACACTTGTGCCGATTATGTAGGTCCCGAAGAAATGCTCAAGGATAAGGAAAAAGAAATCGTTATGGCGCTTGCTACAATTAAGTTCAGGTTTGAAGGAAAACAGCCGACGGAGATAAGCCTATCCAAGACTCATAATGGTGCACATTCTCAAGAAACAATAACTGAAAACTCCTTTCAAATTCCTGAAGAAAATGGTGTGTATTACTATTCTCTTTCTGCAACTTGGCTAAAAGATAAGGAAAAGAGAATTTCTGAAGGCAGTTCAAGCTACGTGTTTGTTGTTGAAGTATCCGATTAATTTGTTGTGAGAGGAATAAACCTGGAACTTAGCAGAACATATCTATTAGGGAAGCAGCCGTCTTCTTCGGCTGCAATCCTGTACAAACTAATCTACCACATTCCATTGTATATTATTCTGGTGCTCATGATTGGTGAGGTGCTGCGCATCAATACGAAACAGGCTGTTGTAAATCAAGTGTAGCGCAATTTGAATACAGCTTGATGAGATGCACGAAGGCTATTACATTTATTTGTAGAAAAAGCACCTTGACAATCTACCTACTGAAAGGTAGAATACAAACATGAACAACAACAAACACACAGCAGAGTTGATTCTTGATATTGCCCAAGTCCTAGTGCAGGAGGTCGGTTTCCACGGCTTCAGCTATTCGCACATTGCAGAGAAAGTTGGCATTCGCACGGCGAGCATTCACTACCATTTTCCGAATAAGGAGGATCTAGGAGAAGCGCTAATTACCAGGTACCACCGAGAGTTTATCGCTACCATTGCTCAGATTGACAAGGAAGCGCAGAACAACTTGGAGAAAATACGCAGATACATCCATGTTTTCAGTATTCCTGTGGATACGTACTGTACGTGCTTGAGCGTGATGCTTTCATCCGAGCTAGCGAACTTAACGGAAGAAATTCGTGAGAAGCTTGCCGCGTTCTTCACCACAAACTTAGCGTGGATAGAACGGGTGCTCGAACAAGGAAGCAGTGAAGGTCATCTTCAATTCGAAGGAACGGCGGAAGCACAGGCGAACAGAATATTAGCCACTCTTCAAGGGGCACAGCTGCTTGCAAGAACTTTTAAGGATGCAAATCGGTTCAACTTAATTGCCGTAGGCATCATATCTTCTTTAACGTAACAAGGCGCGGCGGTTATTTTTTTGAGTTTTATCTACCTTTTAATAGATAGACAAAATCTGAATTGGAGGTGAACAGATGTTATACGAGATGAGGATTTACGATGTTAGCCCAGGCAAGATGGAAGCAATTATTGAGCGCTTCGATAAGCATGTCGTCGCTTTGTTCGATAAGCACGGAATGCCGATCAAGCACTTTTGGGTGGATGCGGATGACGCGAACAACCGCTTATATTATGTCGTTGAGCATTCTGACATGGAAACGCGCAATGCGAACTACGAACGTTTCCGCGCCGATCCCGAATGGATTGAAGCGAAGCGGCTCTCGGAGTTAGATGGTCCTCTGACTCAGAAACAGGAAAGTATCTTTATGCACAATACAGTATTTTTCAAAAATAACTAAACAAACTAATTGAATGGAGCGAATCAAATGAAAACACTCGTAATCGTAGCACACCCTAACTTGGAATCATCCAACTGGAACAAAGCATGGGTTGAAGAACTGGAGAAGCAAGGCGACATCACGATTCATGACTTATACAAAGAATATACAAACGAGAATATCAACGTTCAGCGCGAACAGCAGCTGGTTGAAACGCATGACCGGATCATCTTCCAATATCCGCTTTATTGGTACAACATGCCGCCGCTGCTCAAAAGTTGGTTCGATGCAGTACTGCAGTATAACTGGGCTTACGGTCCGGAAGCGACTGCAACAACCGGCAAAGAAATCGGCGTAGCCATCTCAACTTATGGCACTGCTGAATCTTATCAACCCACAGGATCCAACCGTTTGACGTTGGAACAAATTTTGGCGCCTATTCAAGCAAGTGCGCGTTTCATTAGCGCTGTATACCTGCCGCACTTCACGGTTAATGACACGTCCGACGTGACACCTGAGCGTTTGGCACAAAGCAGCAAAGCATACGTCGAACACATTAAAACAATTAAACCGGTAACGGAGGCATTATGAAAAACGTAACGATTGACGTTTATATAGATACGGTGTGTCCATGGTGCCGAATGGGAGATGCTAGCCTGAGAACCGCGTTAAAAGAGCTACCAGAAGGTATAAGCGCTACGGTTCGCTATCATGCGTTTCAACTTAATCCCGGTATTCGCAAGGAAGGCGAGGACTACCGTCAGGTTATGATCGGCCGCTTGGGTGGACAAGCCCAATTCGAAGCAAGAATGAAGCAATATAATCAAACAGGGGCTCATTTCGGCCTCAACTACAATATGGATTTGGTAAAATATACGCCGAACTCAGTGTTGTCACATCAACTTATCGCGATTACGCCAGAGCATCTGCAATCACAATTACTCGAACGAATATATACGTCCTATTTTGAAGAAGGCGTTAATATTGGCGATGTGGACAAGCTTGTGGAAATCGCGCAAGCGAGCGGGGTTACGAATGATCCAGAAGCGCTCAAGGCACGTCTTCTCCAAGGAGAAGGACTTGAGAAAGTGGAAGAAGGACAGCGCGAGGCGCAGAAACTTGGTATCAGAGGCGTACCTTATTACATTATCAACGATAAAAAGGCTTTATCCGGGCTGCAGTCGCCTGCTGATTTGATCAGCGCATTCAAGCTGCAGTAAGCAGAACCTGAAGATTCGTTCAAGACGGTGCTGGCTACGATCGTTCGCTATTTGCGGTTCGTACCGGCATGGACTTGACCTCAAATATAATAAGCTTGGAGCGATAGCAATGGGATTTTTCAAAAAACTTTTTACTAAGGAGACAACGAATACAGCCATGACAACAAAGGTGAATTTAGCAATTATATATTACAGTTCTAACGGAACAAACTATCAATTGGCCCAATGGGCAGCGGAGGGCGCACGCCAAGCAGGAGCCGAAGTGAAAATTTTGAAAGTCGCAGAAACGGCGCCGCAATCCGTTGTGGACGGCCAACCCTCCTGGAAAGCTCATCTCGAAGCGACGAAAAACGTGCCGACTGCGACAGTAGAGGATTTGGAGTGGGCGGATGCCATTATCTTTAGTATGCCGACTCGATTCGGTAATTTGCCGGCGCAGTTGAAGCAATTCCTGGATACAACCGGTGGTCTATGGGCGCAAGGTAAAACAGTAAACAAAGTCGTGAGCGCTATGACATCCGCTACAAATCCGAATGCCGGACAGGAGCAAACGATCCTGCAGTTGTACACGTCTATGTACCACTGGGGCGCTATAGTCGCCGCGCCTGGCTTCACGGACCAGTCGGTCTTCACTGCCGGAGGCAACCCGTACGGAACAAGTGTAACCGTCGGTCAAGACGGCAAGATTAAAGAAGATGCACGCGGCGCGGCAGAGCATCAGGCCAAACGTACCGTATCCATTGCAAAAGCGTTGAAAATCGGTAATGAACAACAACAATAATATAAACGAGGAGAATAAAAACATGAGCAATCAAGGAAAAGTATATGTCATCACAGGCGGTAGCAGCGGACTTGGTAAAGCAATGGCTACAGAATTAGTTAAGCGCGGTGCAAATGTCGTCATCAACGGACGCCGTGAACAAGCGCTGGCAGAAGCCGCGAAAGATATCGATCCGACAGGCAAGCACGTGCATATTGTAGCTGGCGACGTTGTAGAGCCGAAAGTCGCTCAGCGTCTGGTTGACGAAGCAATGGCGAAATATGGTCGCATTGACACGCTAATCAATAATGCAGGCATTTTTATCGCGAAGCCGTTCACAGAATACACCGAGGAAGAATTTACGAGATACATGGGCACCAACGTGGTCGGCTTCTTCCATCTGACACAGCGCGCGCTTGTGCAAATGCTGAAACAAGGCACGGGACACGTCATTAATATCACGACAAGCCTGACGGACTCGCCGACGGAACAAGTGCCTTCTGCGCTGGCGAACTTGACGAAGGGCGGTCTGAACTCCACGACGAAAGCCTTGGCGATCGAGTATGCGAAACGGGGCATACGCGTGAACGCTGTGTCGCCGGGAGTCATCAAAACGCCGATGCATGCTCCTGAAACGCACGATTTTTTGTCTAAGCTGCATCCGATGGGACGTATGGGCGAGGAACACGAGATCGTTGAAGCGGTTCTGTACCTGGATTCGGCGAAGTTCGTTACGGGTGAAATTCTTCACGTGGACGGCGGCCAAAGCGCCGGTAACTAATCAAAGCCGGAGAAGTGCCGAAAAAAAACGATATATTAAACTAAAGGAGTGGACTATTCAATATGCCAATTGTAAATATTCAAGTTACGCGAGAGGGTACGACACCTGACCGCAATTCGATAACCGCAGAAGAGAAAGCAGCTCTCATCAAGGGCGTAAGCGAATTGCTGCTAAATGTGCTTAATAAGCCGCTGGAATCAACTTTCGTTGTTATTGAAGAAGTCGACACCGACAATTGGGGTTGGGGCGGACTCCCGGCGTTAGAGTATCGCAGAAAGGTAGCTGCACAGAAAGCAGTCACTGAAGGCTAATTAGGAAAGACAACGCAGTACTGCCCTCCGAAGAGGCGACAGATGCCGAGAGCAGCTGTCGCCTCTTCGGCGCCGCGAGTAGTACTTGTAATTGGTTAGTGATCCCGAAAATTCACTACAAACAGCAGTTCATATATTGCAACAATTTCAACCGATTATACGTTTGAGGTACTGTAAGTAAAAAAATCAACGAGGTGATAGAAAGTGAAATCCCGTAAAAAACTTCTTAGTTTATCCACTGCCGCCATATTGTCTCTTACCATAGCTGGGCAAAGCCTTGCTGCAACTGCAGTTTTCACTGATCTGGACCTAGTTGCGGCTAAAGATAAAATTATTTCTCTACAATCGCAAGGCATCGTATCAGGTGTCAGCAATGAACTGTTTCAGCCCAATGCTACGCTTTCAGCTGCGCAAGGCATTCAATTGATCGTCAATGCGCTTGGCTTGAACTTAGATGCTATTCGATTTGTTAAAGCGCCGCTGGCTTCTGACTATTTTGCAAAAGCAAAAAATGACGCATGGTACTCGCAAAGCTTCATTATCGCGGCGAATAACGGCTTGAAGCTTCCGGCCGATCTTGATCCAGATCAGAAATGGACGAAAGCTACTTTTACCAACGAATTGCTTCTTGCGCTTGATGGGCATAACATCATGCACATGATGAAGCTCCCGGCAATTGAGATCAAAGACAGGGCCGAAATAGCCCTTGACGATCTTGCTCCGATCCAAGCCGCTATTTACAAAGGAATTGCGACGCTAGACGCCGACGGTAAGTTCCATCCGAATACGGAGATTACACGCGCGCAAGCCGCTGAGATGATTTTTAACACGCTTAAATACATCCACCAACCTTCAGCGCCTATTGGAGAAACGGGTCAAATCGGCCAAACCGTCTATGAGAATCCCCAATATGGCTTCCGTTTCACGTTGCCGGATAGTTGGAAAGGGTACACGATTGTAACCGACAAATGGGAGGGTCTTTCAATCGGCGATCCGCAAGGTGATAAGATCGTAGAAAGCGGTGCGAAACTCAGTATTCGCCATCCCCAATGGACCGCTGAACAACCTAGACAGGATATTCCAATTCTCGTCTTTACGGTTGATCAATGGAACAAACTTCAGCAGGATAAGTTCCACATCGGCGCAGCGCCTATCGGCCCTAGCGAACTGACGCGCAGTGACAAGTACGTGTTCGCACTTCCAGCGCGTTATAACTTTGCCTACCCAGATGGCTACCAAGAAGTAGAAGATATCTTAAAGAACAATCCAATTCAACCGATAATTCCAGTCGGTGGACAAACAGGTCAAGTAAGCCAAACCGTCTATGAGAATTCCCAATATGGCTTCCGTTTCACGTTGCCGGATAGTTGGAAAGGGTACACGATTGTTACGGACAAATGGGAGGGTCTTTCCATCGGCGATCCGCAAGGTGATAAGATCGTAGAAAGCGGTGCGAAACTCAACATTCGCCATCCCCAATGGACCGCTGAACAACCTAGACAGGATATTCCAATTCTCGTCTTTACGGTTGATCAATGGAACAAACTTCAGCAGGATAAGTTCCACATCGGCGCAGCGCCTATCGGCCCTAGCGAACTGACGCGCAGTGACAAGTACGTGTTCGCACTTCCAGCGCGTTATAACTTTGCCTACCCAGATGGCTACCAAGAAGTGGAAGACATCTTGAAGAACAATCCAATTCAACCAATAAAATAATCAAATTTCACAAAAAAGCTTACCCTAAGCCGAATACGACTTAGGATAAGCTTTTTTTCTTGCTTGACACTTTGGATAAATATATATACAACTCGTAATTAGAGGTGTTCAGAAAGCTCAGGCTGAATAATCTTCAAATGTTTCATTCGGTTTATGACAGATAATACTTCATTCATTCTTGGTAATTCAAGCCATCTTTCGAAACCAGGGAAAAAGGAGGAAAATACAATATCAACTCCTTCACTCTCCATATCTTCGAGAACTTTTTTAATCTTTTCATGAAAAAAGATAAGGCGATCTTGATTACTTATAGCGATTTTTCGAATTAAAAAGGCAATAGCTACAAGCTGGGCGTGTGATGTGATATTGTAAAGACCTCTAATATCAATTTGTTCATCACCAATCATGATGTATCCCATGGTTGAAACCATCAGCTTTTCTGTACCACTGCTTTGTGGATAGCTCGAAAAGTGATCGGTGGTTATTTTTCTATCGATCTCCCATTTAGCAAGCGGGATACGTTCGCGTGGTTTGTCGTGTTCACATAATTTTTTTGCTTCCTGGGTTACGTTTTTTGGCACGAAATTGTCCATCAGGATAATTTGATCGGCAACGGATAAAAATTCACCGCTACCTCCAATAACTAGAATGGAAGATACGTGGGCAGCCTCATAAAGCTCTTTGACACGTTCCGTAAAAGGTGTAATGGGTTCATGCTTGATTAATGAGCGCATTTTGATGTCTTGAATCATGAAATTCGTCGCACTTCTGTCTTCATCTATTAGAAGAAGCTTACACCCGAAGTTGATTGCCTCCATAATATTTGCAGCTTGAGATGTAGAACCAGAGGCATAGTCAGTCGAAAACTGTTCAGTCGAACTATTGGGTATCCATTTAATGAAAGGTGTAATATTTATATTTGTAATGGATCGACCTTCTTCCGCAGATATTTCCATTGCACTTTGATCCGTAATTACAAATTCTCGTCCATCGCCTATAATGTGATTGTAAATCCCCGAGTTTAGTGCATCCAGCATTGTGCTTTTACCCGAATAACCACCGCCGGTGATGACCGTCACACCATGTTTTATTCCCATTCCTCGCATACCACAAATTTCAATTTCAATATCTTCTGGGGATGTAAAAGGCAGGGCACCCTCCAGTGGTCCGCTGTTGTCTTTGTTTCTTGGCAAAATGCTGCCATTCGCAATAAACGCACAATAATCATTGGCTTTCAGCCATTCGCGAATCCTATTTTGTTTGTTTACCAATGCATAGGCAGCATTTAATTTGTTGAGATCCCAATTGCCAATTAACTCCTCCACTTCTTTTGGAAGCATTTTGCAGAGCATGCGCATAGCTTTATCATTATTCTTGTATGGAAGTTGAACGGTAATCATTAAGCATAGATACCTTTTTTCCGAGGCGACTACGACAAAGGATGCATTCCGTTTCAACACCACATTGGTTGGACGAAAACAATAAAAGGCACCATTTTCTTTATCAGAACGTGACCGGTTATAAATCAATTTATTTAATGCCTCAATGTGATTTACCCATTCTCTTAATGCAAAATCGGAGAGAACAACTGCATCCATATTCTCATCTAAGCCAAGACGATCAAACGGTATTCTTATGGTGATACATGGTTTATCCAACGTGAGTTTATGTGTCCGTTCAATGTAATAGGCAACATCATTATTCCAATAGGTTGGGTCAGATATCGTCCCCCCTTGATCATAGTAGGAACCTTCATAAATCAAACTGTACGATGTTTGTACGGATTGTAATGAGCGAAAATAGTGAGCGAGTCTTTTAATAAAGCATCATCCTTTCATATTTGAAAACCGGTGACTAACGTCTATTTGTTTGCAAAAAAATAACAGCCACCCTTGAGTGGCTGTCATAATATAAAAGCCCTGAGAGTGAATCCTAATCTCAGAGCTTCAAGTATTCATAAAAGAATAACTAATAAGCAACATGAGGATAAGGCGTATATTTTATTATTTTCATTGTCCTCACCTCATTAAGATTTATTTTTACTGCAACAGAATCATAACATTAAGAACATCGGCTATATAGGGAAAGATTAATTATAATTAACTCAAGGTAATAGTTCCTACCAAAGAGTGATTAATACAGGACGAACCTTGCAATTTTTAATATAGCAGGTCTCACCCCACTAGTCATGGCTATAGTTGCAGTGGAATACGCTTAGTAAAAGTGAAACCACAATTGGGAGGGTGAGCGTATGGCAGTATCTTACATGGATTTCAATTCTCCAAACGTACAATTTTTTTACGATCTGAAGAACAATCGTACATTCACAAAGGATGCGAGCAATTTCATTAATGCTTTGAGTATCCAGCAGTTGAATACACTCGGCAATGTATCTCTTCTAGACATCTACTTATCTAAAGCAAATGTCGTTGAACCGCATATTCACCAGAACGCCTCTGAGCTGGTCTATTGTATTCGAGGAGCAGCCGTCGTATCGCTTCTGAATCCGTTTAACAAAACGGTGCTTAACTATAATATAACGCCTGGACAGGTAACTAATATTCCTCAGGGGTGGTTCCACTGGGAGATGGCTACGGAAGATGATACGCATTTGCTTGCGATTTTCGACGCGCCAGTACCTGAATTCATCGCGGTTTCTGACTTTCTCAGGCTAGCCCCGAGGGATATGCTCGCCCACACCTATTGTCTAGATCAAGCAACGGTGACACAGGCGCTAGCACCAATTAAGAGTACAACTACGATCGGTCCTCCGGTCATTTGCGAGAATCAACGTCTGCCGCGGAATGAGAGCTTCTCACCGCATGTGGCCCAACATCTGCAAGTCTCTTATCCGGTATATGGGGCGCGACAATCTTCTTACCCCGTCATCGGCAACGGCTACAATCAACAAAACAAATTACTTTAGAATCGGAAGGGAAGTAAGCATTGCAACGAACAGGTGAGGGTAGAACCTTGGTACTCCTTCACCTAAATCGTATTTATGATATCCTGTCAAGCAGGGAATAATTTAATTGAACGGTAATCTTCATTGTAGATAGTAAGGAGCTGCTACATGCAAGACATAAGCAAACATTGGCATTTATCAAAATTCAGGTTATTTGAATCCCTCCCTATAGAAGATAAAGAGAAAATTGATTAAATGGCTCCTGAGTCAAATATTAAATCTGTGTCTAAGGGTACTTTAGTTCAAACACCTGAAGATGATAGTAATGGTTTATTTATTGTTATCGAAGGTAGAATTCGTTTGTTTAAAACAAATGCCGATGGAAAACAGTATACCGTAGGAATACTAGGGTCAGGTAGTATGTACGGCGAAAGCGGCTTGTTCTCATTTGGGACAAATGGAAATTATATGGAAACTATGGAGGAGACAATCGTCTGCTCCATCATTCAGGATCAATTCGAGCAATTTTTGAGCACACGTCCAGATCTCGCTTTAAAGTTCTTGGAAGAGTTGAGCAATCGCATACGTGATCGGGACGAAGTATTGGAAAAATTGGCATTAAGTGATCTTCGAGGTAAAGTTCTTTTTTTCCTCACTAAACTTTCGAAAAAATTTGGTGTTGAAGAAAAGGGATATCAAAGAATAGAGATTCCACTGACCCATCAGGAATTGGCCAACATGATTGGTGCCACAAGAGAATCCGTTTCTCTTGTTTTACAAGAGTTTTCCAATGAAGGTGTTATAATTACAGGCAGAAAATCAATCATGGTTCAGCTAGAGATGGCAGAAGAAAGATTGAAAATGACATGATTGAAATAGTCAAAGTGAATATACATATCATGCCTTGATCTAATTAACTTACAAAATACAACATTAGGTTAATCCTGTAATCATTGAAATAGAAACAAGCGAAATCCGTTCTTAATGGCGGGTTTCTTTTTTTTTTTTTTTTTTGAGTGCATCAGGATGGATTTATGAGATGGATTATAATTTGGTTTTGAGATGCTAATACTACTATCGCGATAGTTAACTGATATTCGAGCAGCAGGTGAAAGGAGAGATTAATCATGTTACATTATTACTTTTCTGATAAAGCTCATATTTTTTGGGATGATGTGATTGAATCTGCCGTGATTCGCTGGAGTTATTTAGCTCATGAGGAAGATTTCCGCGTTCCCCTGAATGCATTAGTTGAACTTGTTGCTGTGAAAAAAGCGAAGAAAGCTTTATTTGATGAAAGTCATAGTCTTTTTATTGCAAATGAGACACAATGGTTGTCCGATGAGTGGTTTCCTAGACTATTAAACGCTGGCATTGAAATTATAGCTATCGTCTTTCCAGAGAACACAGTTACTAATATCAACGTTGGAGAATCTATTGAAAAGCACGATTCAAATGAATTGCTTTATCGTGAATTTGATAATATTCACAGTGCAGTCAGCTGGCTGTCATCATTACCAATAGTGTGCACTAACTAAACAATTCAAAGGGCTTAAAAATGTTTACAGTCCTGCAAACATAAATTTACTTATGAGATTATACAAAACTGGGGATAATTTGATTGTCCCGGAATCCTCTTTATACCGGACGACAGTAAGACAAGAAATTGTATAAACTGATCTCCGGAGGGGCCAATGGTAACTAATACGGATAAAATTTGTCAAAGAGCACGAGAACTCGCATTACAGCATACGCCAACGTTAAAGCGAATCCAACCCAAATACATATGGAACCAATTTGAGAAGAACATAGAGAGTTTAAGGGATTTTGTACTATCGTTGCAAAACAGTCCCGCAAGTTGTGCATTACCCGCAGAAGAGTGGCTGCTTGATAATGCTGAATTTATTGAGGAACAAGCAATAGAAGTAAAGTCTAATTTCTCCAACCGCTCTTTTGATTACTTACCTTGCTTTCAAAAGAAGGGGATTTTACGAATCCAGAGTCTTTGTGAAGATTACTTGGAGCAAGTTGACGGTATACTCGATGAGGAAACCATCGTTTCCTATATGAATGCTTATCAAGAAGTATCCGCATTGAGACTTTCTGAAACCTGTTCCATCTCACTCATACTAAGGATGACTTTAATTGGAAGGCTATCCGAAACGATGGCACTTGTCCGGGAACGTCGGGAGGTTTGCGTAGAAGTTGAACGTTTACTTTCAAGAATAGAACCTTCCAAGTTAAATCCAGAGACGATTAACGCAGTATTAGAAGATGCAGAGCAAAAAGTTCCACTATCAGGCCCATGGATCGTTCATTTGATTAGTCACTTGCGGGAGTGGGCAGAGGATTCCGCGACAGTTCGGGAATGGTTAGTTTGCAAATTGGAGAATAGTTCAATTGAAGTGGACCGCATTGTATCATATGAGCATCAACTTCAGTCCGCTTTTCAGGTTAAGGCAGGTAATTTGATCAGTAGTTTACGAAAAAATGAGCGTATGGATTGGAGTAACCTATTCGAGCGCATTAGCTTGCTAGATCAAACACTTCGTCAAGATTATTCGGGTGATTATTCCCTACTTGATTCCAATAGCAGGAATGAGATCCTTAATCGAGTTGAAGAGTTAGCACGCCGTATGCGCATACCTGAAAACTTGATCGCAAGTCAGGCAGTAGCTCTTTCGAAGGAAGAGAATGAACAGTGGGACAAGAAAAAAGAGAAGGCAGATGACTTACCACGATCAACGTTTGTGGCTTATTTTTTATTTGAACCAGCTGGAGTTAAGAAATTGGAGCATTCCTTACAATCATGCAGAAAGACTCGCCAAGTGCGGGGAACTGGGATTGTAAAGGGAGCAACTGGTACCTATTTATCACTCCTAATCGGATTGTTCTCGGTTGCACTATTGGCCTCTTCAATTTGGATTGCTGGAGATCGTGGCTTAACTCCTGTGATGTGGGTAGTTGTTTTACTTATGCTTTCCCTTCCTGTAAGCGAATGGGTCATTACTTGGCTTCATTTTGGCATTGAGCGAATGATACGCCCCCGGCCTTTGCTACGTTATGATTATTCGAATGGAGTACCTTCGACTGCAACTACGATGGTTGTTATTCCGGCGATCTGGTCCACACCAAAGGAAGTGGAAGAACTTGCTGATCGTCTGGAAATTCATTATTTGGCCAATCGCGATCCAAACATCCATTATGCTCTTTTAGGTGATTTTACTGATGCAGCACAGGAAAAGCTTCAGGAAGACGATGCGCTTGTTGCCTTTACCAAAGAAAAAATTACGAGACTCAACCAGATGTATGCCATCCCAGGAGGAGCTTCCTTTCATTTTTTCCAGCGGCGAAGAAAGTGGAACCCTGCTGAGGATGTATTCATGGGATGGGAACGGAAACGCGGGAAATTGGTGGAGTTTGTCGAGCTGCTGAAAGGAAGCAAAGAGACGAGTTTCGATTTCATGTTAAGTGAAACCGTCGATTTGCCGCCAATTCGCTACATAATAACATTGGACGCAGATACACAACTTCCAATGGGAAGTGCACAGAGGATGATTGGTACGTTGCATCTTCCATATAACAGACCGCGCTTAAATCAAGCGCGAACGAGAGTCGTTGAAGGATACGGTGTCTTGCAACCGCGGATAGGAACTAGTTACGAGTCGGCTATGCAATCAAGGCTTGCATACATTTGTTCGGAGCCAGGCTTGGATCCGTATGCTTTTGCTGCTTCAGATCCTTATCAGGACGCAATGGAGCAGGGTATTTTTACGGGAAAAGGTATTTTTGATGTGGATACTTTTGCAGAGTTATTATGCGAACGTATTCCTGAAAATACAGTGCTTAGCCACGATTTGCTCGAAGGAGGATTCCTGCGAGCTGCTCTGTTATCAGATGTTGAACTAATCGATAACCACCCGTCGAAGTTTCTTGCCTATCAGAAGCGGATGCATAGGTGGGTACGTGGAGATTGGCAGCTGCTCTGCTGGCTTTTCCCACGTGTATGCGACCGGCGGGGAACATTAAGCCCCGTTGATCTGACCGCTATTACGCGTTGGCAAATGATCGATAACTTACGCCGCAGTTTACTTCCAATTGCTTATTTCGTCCTCTTAGCACTTGGTTTAAGTGTTCTGCCTGGTTCAGCAGTAGGTTGGTTTGTTTTCATTCTAGCAACGATGCTTTTGCCGATTATCCGGCAACTGTTTCACTTGAAGACCATTATTGTACATCCGCGAAGGGCGTTGTCAACGACATTATACGTCTTAATGAATATGTTGACGTTACCTTTTCAAAGTGCAGTTCTGCTCGATGCGATCATAAAAACCCTGTACAGGGTTTCGATAAGTAAACGTCGTATGCTTGAATGGACCAGTTCTTCTCATATTGAAAACAATCAGGGGAAACAACAAGGGTTGCTTCTAGGAACTCGTGGCGGATATGGATTGATTATCCTCTTTGCCTTAGCTGTAGCGATACAGCAGGAGACCTCGCAAAAATGGATGGGTTTCACGCTATGTTTGCTATGGGCTTTAGCTCCTCTGACTGTTCGCTGGCTGGACCAGCCACTTGCACATGAAAAGCTGCAATTCACGCCGGAGGAAGAGGACCAAATGCGTGTATTGGCTAAGCAAGTTTGGACATTTTATGAAGATTATGCCGGTCCTAAGGACCACTTTCTGCCACCGGATAACGTGCAAATGGATCCTCCAAATGGCGTTGCACATCGTACGTCTCCAACCAATATTGGTTTTCTGCTAACAGCTGCACTAGCTGCTCGGGATTTCGAGTTTATTGATACACCTGCGCTTGTGGAGCGTTTAGAACGGACTGTGGGCACGATCGAGAAGTTAGACAAATGGAACGGACATCTTTATAACTGGTACGATACCCTTTCACTAGGTGTACTACCGCCAGCCTACGTTTCAACGGTGGACTCGGGTAATTTCGTGGCCAGTCTAATGACGGTCAAGCAAGGGTTGGCCCATTGGCTTAAGACTGATTTCAATATGGGTAAACAAACGTTTCCGTCAGTTATTGGCAACAAATTAGGGTTAAATGTTGAGTTTGCCGTTGATCTAGATCAAACGAGCCCTGAAGAAATGACGTACATTGGACTAGAAGATCAACATGCTGATATGGATATGAAGGATAACAGGCACTCGTCTAATCAAGCGGCCTCAAGTGATTGGCTAGCCCTCGGCTACAAGCTAATCGACCGTATCGAAACTTTGATTATAGAGACCGATTTCAGACCGCTTTATGACTATAAAGCCAAACTATTCGTTCTAGGTTTCCATGCTTCATCGAACCAGCGGGATAATATTCTCTATGACCTATTAGCTTCCGAGGCCAGAGAGACTAGCTTTGTTGCAATTGCACTTGGGCAAATATCAGTGTCCCATTGGCTGGCCCTCGGCCGGACAGTAAAGAGGCAAGGGAACCACACAACTCTAGTTTCGTGGTCAGGTACAATGTTCGAATACTTGATGCCGAGCCTGATTATGCGTTCCTATCGGAACACGATCTGGGAAAGTACGTATCGAGGTGTTGTGAAGCGACAAATTGAATACGCTCGTGAACGAGGTGTTCCTTTCGGTATTTCGGAATCCGGTTATTACGCGTTTGATTATCAGATGAATTACCAATACCGGGCATTCGGTGTTCCAGGCTTAGGCTTCAAACGTGGACTTGAAAAAGATTTGGTTCTGGCGCCGTATGCGACAGTCATGGCACTTCCATTTGCATTACGTGAAGGGTTGACCGATTTACTGCGAATGGAGAAACTAGGCGCGCGTGGCCAATATGGCTTTTACGAGGCCATTGATTTTACCCCTGAGCGTATGCCAGAAGGTGATACTTACAAGATCATCCGAAGTTTTATGGCTCATCACCAAGGAATGAGTTTGCTGACGCTTGCGAATGTACTCCTGCCGAGTAAAATGTATGATTACTTTCATCGCGATAAACGCGTACAGGCGGCGGAACTGTTGTTGCAAGAGCGAATTCCTCCACGGGATTCTATCATAAATCGTGAATTATCAGGGCAGTCAAGGATCGAAAAACCGAAACCGGCACATATTGTCCCTTTGCGTGAATATGACTCCGCCGATACAGCTGTTCCTGAGGTGAATGTACATTCGAATGGGTCACTCACGACGATGATCTCTAATAGCGGCAGTGGATTCATTCGGTTTGAAGAGATGGATGTAACGCGTTGGCGAGAAGATCCGGTTACGGACAACTGGGGTAGTTATATATACATTAGGGATGTCACTTCAGATAAGGTATGGTCCCCGACTTTTCAACCATGTCGCCTGTCATCCAACAAACAGCGGGCGCAGTTCTCCCAAGAGCGATCCACGTTCTTATGTGAAGAGGAGGATGTACACACAATACTTGAAATCTGCGTATCGCCTGAAGTGAACGCCGAAGTCCGACGGTTAACCATTTCCAATAAGGGAAGTGAAGTGCGGATCATCGAGGTAACGACGTTTCTCGAAATCGCCTTAGCGCCTCACGATGCGGATAAAGCGCATCCGGCTTTCACCAAATTGTTTATTGAAACGCAATTCGAAGCTAATGCTGAATGCCTGCTTGCTCGCAAACGTCCTCGGGACGGTGGAGAGAAATCCGTGTGGGCGTTCCATACGCTAACGACTGGCGACAAGCCACTTGGACCTGTGGAATTTGAGACAGATCGTGCGCGGTTTATTGGCAGGGGATATACGCTATCCAGACCAAGTGGCATTGCAACCCGTCTTGGCAGCACGGTTGGATCGGTGGCCGATCCGGCATTTATTATGCGGCGACGTTTAACCCTACAGCCTGGCGAGCAAGTTGAATTGACAGCTCTAACGGGAGTAACAGAGTCGAAAGAACAAGCGATTGATATTGTGCAGCAGTTGTCCCATAAACAACAAATCGAGCGATCTTTCCAGCTTGCTTGGACAAGGAGCCAAATTGAAATACAGCATTTACATATCACGATTGCAGATTTGACTGTTTTTCAATTGCTTGCGGGTTGTACGCTTTATTCAGCTCCGCTTCGTCCAGAGCGGGAGAATGGGATCGCTGTTAACCCAAAAGGACAGCAAGGACTTTGGGCGTATGGGGTCTCTGGGGATTTGCCGATTGTTATGATCCGGGTCTCAGATACGATGAATCTAGCTTTTATAAACAAGCTTATCATTGGATATGAGTACTTGCGTCATAACAGGTTGTTCATCGACCTTGTGATTTTGAATGAATCCGTCGAAGGGTATCAACAGGAATTACAAGAAGCCCTTCGGCGAACGGTAGAACAGATCGTTGGCGGACAAGGTTCAGGGAAAGGGGGCGTACACGTCCTGCCCGCTTCTCAAATAGGGGATGGTGACAAGTCATTGTTATTCGCGGTATCCCGTATTGTGCTGCGAGCCGATGGCCCAAGTCTAAAAGCCCAATTAAAAGCATCTGTTCCGAGCCCTACTCCGGTAGAATCGATTCCAATTACGGCATCACCAAACCGTTTTGCGTCTCATAAGGTCGTCGATTCGAATGATCTTCTCTTCTTTAATGGTTGGGGAGGCTTTACAGCAGACGGGCGCGAGTACCACATCATAATAAAAAATGGTAACTACCTGCCAGCACCTTGGATTAACGTGATGGCTAATCCGAAATTCGGATGTTTGACATCAGAACTATATACAGGGTATACATGGTGGCGGAACAGCCGCGAATGCAAATTAACGCCATGGTCGAACGATCCCGCCATCGACCAACCAGGGGAAGTATGCTACTTACGGGATGAAGCAAGTATGGAGTATTGGTCGTTGACACCAGCCCGCGGGCAAGCAACTTCCAGCTATAAGGTCGTATATGGTCGTGGCTATACGCGATATCATCATGAAAGTCATGGTCTCCTGCAAGAAATGACCGTCTTTGTACCGCTGGAGGATCCCGTCAAAGTGATCAAATTGCGATTACAAAACACAACATCCGAGCAACGGGAAATATCGGTCACTTATTATGCCGAATGGGTGCTTGGTGTGCACCGTGAAGGAAATGCTTCGCACATCGTCTCGGAATGGGATTCAGAGAATGAAGTACTGATGGCACGTAATACGTATCAAGAAAATTTCCGGGATGCGACCGCCTTTCTAGCGATGCATCCGCAGATGGAAGCTACAATGCCAAATATGGCAATGACTTGGACATCGGACCGCTTGGAATTTATTGGTCGTAACGGCACGCTGGAACATCCTGCGGTCATGAACCGCCTTCACTTGTCTGGAGCGATCGGTCCTTCGTATGAGGGGTGTGGAGCCATTCAAAACAAAATGGTCATTGAGCCCAACACGGAGCAAATCGTCTACATCTTGCTTGGGTGCGAGGATTCTCGTGAATCAGCAGCTCAGCTTACACAAAAGTATAGACAAACACTTGTATGCGAGCAGGCTTTTGAGGATGTGAAAGAGTATTGGGACAATACAATGAGTACGATTACCGTCACCACGCCTTGCCCTGAGATGGACATCATGCTGAACAACTGGCTGCTCTACCAGACGTTGTCCTGCCGGATGTGGGCGCGCTCCGCATTTTATCAAGCAGGTGGGGCTTACGGTTTCCGCGATCAACTGCAGGATTCACTAGCGCTGCTCCATGTCCGTCCTGAGCTCACACGGGCGCAAATTTTACTTCACGCCAGTCACCAATATGAAGAAGGCGATGTCCAGCATTGGTGGCATGAGGAAACGCACCGCGGCATCCGCACCCGCTTTTCCGATGATTTATTGTGGCTGCCCTATGCTGTTGTCAGGTACATGGAACATACCGAAGACGAGAGCTTATTGAACGAAATTGTTCCATTTCTTCGAAGCGAACCTTTAAACGAGAAGGAGCATGAACGGTATGAGCCGACCGTGTTGTCCGAGCAAAGTGGCACGATCTTAGATCACTGCTTGCGTGCGCTCGACCGGGGTTTACGGTTTGGTGAGCATGGGCTGCCGTTGATCGGAATTGGAGACTGGAACGACGGAATGAGTCGTATTGGCGCTGAAGGACGAGGTGAAAGCGTGTGGCTCGGCTGGTTCTTGGGAAGTGTTTTGAAAGGAACAGCCGATTTGTGTGAAGATCACGGTGACCAAGAACGAGCAGCAAATTATCGTCAAATATATGACAAGCTTGCGAATTCACTGAATGAAGAGGGATGGGACGGTCAATGGTACCGACGAGCTTTTACCGATCATGGACAATGGCTCGGTTCCATCCACAATGCGGAGTGCCGGATTGATGCGATCGCGCAATCATGGTCCGTGATCTCTGGAATGGCGCAGCCTGATAAAGCTGTGCAGGCTATGCGTTCATTCGATCGCGAGCTTGTGGATCGAAGCTTGTCCGTAGCGCATATTCTGTATCCGCCGTTCGATCAAACGGATCCAAGTCCAGGCTACATTCAGGGTTACCCTCCCGGGATCCGTGAGAACGGAGGCCAATATACACACGGCGTAATCTGGAGTATCATTGCTTGGTGTGGACTTGGTGAAGGCGACAAAGCTTTTGAACTATTCCACATGTTGAACCCTATCATGCATACCAAAACATCATCAGAGGTTCGTAAATATGTGGGTGAGCCCTACGTCATGTCTGCTGACGTCTATACAGAAGATCCTCACAAAGGGCATGCTGGATGGACATGGTATACAGGAGCTTCAGGATGGATGTACCAAGCAGGAATTGAATGGATTCTCGGCCTGCGCCGTAGAGGAGAACGATTGTTCATCCGCCCAAGTATACCAAGAGAGTGGCCTGAGTATGCCGTAATCTACCGTTTCGGAAACTCGGAGTACCACATTTCTGTCAAAAATTTATCGCAAAAGTCAAGTGGTGAAGCTACGTTATTGATTGATGGAAAGGTAGCCGAGATGCAAGAGTTCACAACCGATGACGGTCCTTTCGTCCAATTAAATGACGATAGTAAAATCCATCAAATCGTACTGTCACTATAAAAATCTGTCTTACTTAAAATAAGCCATCGATTTATCGATGGCTTATTTTGGTATGAACAAATGTGCATTGGGGTGGGTTTCTGGGAAATTTTATGAATTGACGTAAATTAATTAATTATAGTAACATACAAAATGTAAGAAGCTTTAATTTTTGTTGAATTTGATCCAATACTCATTTTCAATAAATTTCTGCTTTTTTATTCAAAAAATAGGAATGTGAATTCCAAAATTATAATGAAAGAAGGAATATTTTATGTCAACATTATTGTATATTACTGCACATCCAAATGAGAGCGAGGCTTCTTATAGTTTAGCCGTTGGTAAGCAATTTCTTGAGGCTTATAAAGCAGCTAATCCGGATGACGAAATTAAACATCTTGATCTATTTAAAATGGATATCCCACGTCTTGATGCAGACGTATTTAGTGCTTGGAGCAAATTGGGATCGGGCACACCTTTTGACCAATTAACGAATGCTGAGCAATCAAAAGTTAGCCGACTCGGCGAGTTAGTGGATCAGTTTGTGGCGTCAGATAAATATGTATTCGTAAACCCGACTTGGAACTTCTCATACCCTCCTGTGATGAAAGCTTATATTGACGCTATTTGTGTTGCTGGGAAAACTTTTAAATATACAGAGAATGGCCCAATCGGCCTGCTCGAAAGCAAAAAAGCCATTCACATTCAAGCAAGTGGAAGTGTACTATCCCCTGGTTCTGCTTTCGCTGATTTTGAAGTGGGTCATCGCCATTTAGACGTCATTATGAAATTCCTAGGAGTTCCAACTTTAGAGACTGTTTATGTAGAAGGTATGGCCGCGGCTCAGGATCAAGCTCGTCAGATTAAAGAGGATGCTATCGTACAAGCTTGGAAGCTGGCAAAAACATTCTAAGTATTGAAGGAGTCATAATGCTATGATGCAATTTATAAAAAAAATATTCGGTTCCTCGAAGAGTAATGACAGGAAAGAGAAAGTCTTGTATATTACAGCTCATCCCAATAAACAAGATGCTTCGTACAGCATGGCTGTGGGGGCTGAATTTATCGAGAGTTATCTTCAATCGCATCCTTTGGATGAAGTAGTTCATCTTGATCTTTATAATTCGGATATCCCGAACATCGATGGTGATGTGTTCAATGCTTGGAGAAAGCTGGGTGACGGCGAACACCTAAACCAAGAAGAGAAAGCCAAAATTGACCGTTTGAACGAACTCGTCGAACAATTCGTTGCAGCCGATAAATATGTATTTGTAAATCCAACATGGAATTTTTCGTATCCTCCTGTATTAAAGGCGTATATTGATTCTATCTGTGTAGCCGGTAAAACGTTTAAGTATGTTCCTGACAAAGGTCCAGTTGGCTTATTAGACCAAAAAAAAGCAGTTCATATCCAAGCAAGCGGAAGCTTTTTGTCGCCTGGTTCGGTGATGGAGAGTTTTGAAATGGGCCATCGCCATTTGGATGTCATTATGAAATTTCTTGGTGTTCCAAGCTTTGAAGCGATTTTCGTTGAAGGCATGGGTGCGGCTTCTGATCAATCACAAGAGATAAAGGCTAAAGCTATCCGAAAAGCACGTGATTTAGCAAAAGCATTTTAAAAAAAGCAATAACGACTTCGATGAATAATCGGAGTCGTTATTTTTTATGTACGGGAAGCTTAATATGTAATTAAATGAGTGTTTGAAGCTATGAGCTAAGACGTAAGCCATTCATGTGGTCTATGTCTATTATGAAATATATTAATTACTTATATAGTAACTAATTATAGTATAGTGATATTAAGCAAAGCATACATGGTTTATGACATAGATAAACGTCAAATAATTTATGTTAGGAGATAAAAATATGATGCACTATTTTTTTTCTGATAAAGCTCATATCTTTTGGGACGATGTGATTGAAGCCGCTGTGCTACGTTGGAATTCTACAACTCAGAATGAAGATTTCCGTGAGCCACTGGATAAATTAATTGAACTGGCAGTTATAAAAGAAGCCAAAAAAGTTTTAGTTGATAAAAACCATAGATTTGTATCAGAAGAAGACACTGAATGGTTCGCTAAAGAGTGGCTTCCTAAACTCTTGAATGCGGGGATTCAATATATGGCTATTGTTACTCCAGAGAATACCCTTACGAATATTGACATGAGTCAAACATTCGTAAGGGATACACCAGAATTAAGCTACCATGATTTCGAGGATGTACACAATGCAGTAGGTTGGTTATCTGGTATTCCTGCGTGATAGGTTAATCCATCTATTGAACCAGTTCAATAAACTTGTTTACTGCATTGGAAATCGGCATGTTACGCATAATCATAATACCAACGTGTGAAGGTGGTATCAGCACGTCTAATTGAATCTCGAAGAGAGTTCCTTCTTCCAGTTCTTTCGCTACGAATTCCCTGGTCACGTAGGAGATTCCGAGCCCTTTCCGAGCTAATTCAATGAGAAGATCTACACTTCCAACCTCGATTTCAGGTTTGATGTGATGACCATAGCTATGAAATAATTCCGTAATGGCCATGCGAGCTCGGCTATTCCGTGAGAATAGGATGATTGGGTATTGGAGCAACATATCGAGAGATAGTACCACATTTTGAAGCTCGGAATAAAGAGATCCTGCAACAAAGCAATCTTGAAGCTGAAAGCTTTCTCTTACTTCAAGCTGGGGATCGGAAATTGGCATACGAACGACGCCTAAATCAATTTCCCCTTCTTTTAAAAGAGCAATAATCTCCGGGGTTGTTCCGTGATTAAGATGAAGTTTGATGCCAGGATATTGCTTATGAAAGTTTTCCAAGTGTTGAAGTATGTAATGCTTGAACAGAGAATCACTCCCGCCGATTCGCAGTTCGCCACTGTCTAGATTTTTAAGTGCAGCCATTTGTTTTTCAGCGAGAGCAATTAAGATCTGAGATTTCTCAATATAGGAATACAGGACCTCACCTTCTTGCGTGAGAACAACCCCTTTGGAGTTACGGTTAAACAACGTAATACCAAAGCTGTCTTCCAGTTGTTTGATGGCGTGGCTGACGCTAGGTTGGGTGAGGAACAAGACTTTGGCAGCTTGGGTTAGGCTTCCTGTCTTCGCAGCCCAATAAAATACTTTGTACAATTCATAGTTATTATTCATAAAATTTGGGCTATAACTCCTAGATTGATTTAATGGATATATGAAACATTATAGTTGAGCTGCGTAAAAGAAACCAGCGAAGGAGAGATTAACATGGAGCCAGCAACGTTTGTATTATTTGGAGCTACAGGGGATTTAGCCAAAAGAAAAATTTACCCAGCTTTGTATCAATTGTTCATCGATCAGAAACTACCTTCAAACTTCTCCTTAATCGGGCTTGGTAGAAGAGAAGTATCTCATGAAACATTTCAGGCGAATGTAGAGCAATCTCTTATTACATTCTCCCGAAGTGAAGTGAAAGATGCTGATACCATGAAAAAATTCTTGCGTGCATTCCGTTATCACGTTCTGGATGTTGATCGCAAAGAAGATTACACGAAGTTGCTGCACTTTGTTGAAGATCGCGAGGCAGAACTTAACTTAACGCCGAATCGGATGTTTTATTTGTCTGTTGGACCTGAGTTTTTTGAAACAATCGCAACAAATATTCATGAAAGCGGGCTTGGTTCAGCGAACGGCTGGAAGCGTCTGGTGATCGAGAAACCTTTTGGCCACGATTTGTCTTCCGCGAGACAATTGAACAACAAGTTAAACGGAGCATTCAATGAGACTGAAATTTATCGAATTGATCATTACTTAGGCAAACCTATGGTTCAGCAAATGGGGAAACTTCTTCACGCTGCTCTTTCTGAGCAAGACTTACGAACACGAAGTATTGCCAGTGTTCAAATTTCGGCAAACGAAACATTAGGTGTGGAGGAGAGAGCTGGATACTACGATCATGCAGGTGCCATACGCGATATGTTTCAGAATCATATGCTTCAAATACTTATGATGTTAACGATCGAATTGCCCAATCGAAGCTCAGTAGATGAGGTTGGGGAGCTTAAAAGGAAGGTAATGAAGGCGTTAAAACCACTTGACAAAATGGATGTTACTAAACATATAGTTCGCGGTCAGTATGGTGCTGGGGAGATAAAAGGGGAGAAGGTTGTCAGCTATACAGATGAACCGGGAATAGCCTTGGATTCTCAAAATGATACTTACATTGCAGCTAGACTACAAATCGATAACCCGTTTTGGAAGGACACGCCCATCTACATTCGAACAGGCAAGCGATTAGAAGAGAAAGTGACGAGAATTGTTATCGAGTTTACATCTGAAGGTCCGTTAAAAGATCTTTTGATTATAGAGATCGGTTCCAACGAAGGCATTTTCTTTCAAAGAAGCCTGACGGGTAAGGAACGTTCAGATGACCGTAGTTCTGATCGGAGACAAGTAAGCGTCATGAATGAAGGTGTTCGAGATGCTTATGAAAAACTAATCCACGATGCGTTAATAGGTGATAAAACCTATTTTGCCCATTGGGATGAAGTGGAATTGTCGTGGGAATGGGTACAGCCAATAATAGACGCTTATCAGGAAAACCTTCTACCCCTTCATATCTATCCAGCTGGATCGTACGGACCAAATGAATCCGATAAATTGCTTGCAATTGACGGCTTCCATTGGTGGTTCGATTCCAAAAACGCATCGACTGACGATGCAATAAAAGGAGAGTTCTATGCTTATGAATACAACGCTTGATCAATTATCCGTGAATACCATTCGCACTTTATCCATCGATGCTATCAATAGGGCGAATTCAGGACATCCTGGACTGCCAATGGGCGCTGCCCCGATGGCATACTCATTATGGGCAAAACATCTAAAGCATAATCCATTCCATGCACAGTGGTTTAATCGTGATCGATTTGTATTGTCGGCAGGACACGGTTCTGCACTCCTTTATAGTATGCTTCATTTGTCGGGATATCAGGTGTCGCTGGATGATCTTAAACAATTCCGCAAACTTGAAAGTAAAACGCCTGGTCATCCGGAGTTTGGACATACCGATGGTGTTGACGCGACGACGGGTCCACTGGGACAAGGAATTGCAATGGCCGTAGGGATGGCAATGGCTGAAGCTCATTTGGCTGCGAAATTTAACAAAGAAACTTTCCCGGTCGTCGATCATTACACGTATGCACTTGTTGGAGATGGTTGCCTGATGGAAGGTATCTCGTATGAGGCGATGTCGATGGCTGGACATCTGAAGCTCGATAAACTGATTGTTTTGTATGATTCTAATGATATTTCATTAGATGGAGAGTTGAATGTTTCCTACTCAGATAATGCAAAATTGCGAGCGGAGTCTGCGAACTGGCAATACTTGAGGGTTGAGGATGGCAATGACATCGCGGAAATCACGAAAGCGATCGAATTAGCCAAGCAGGATTCCACACGTCCTACCTTAATCGAAATAAGGACGATCATTGGGTACGGAAGTCCCAAGGTTGCAGGAACGAATAAAGCCCATGGAAATCCGCTAGGGGCCGAAGAAGCCAAAGCGACGAAGGATTTCTATGGTTGGCCGCATGATGAATTTACAGTCCCTGAGGACGTACAAGCTCACTTTGATAATTTGAAGCATCTTGGTCAGTCCAAGGAAGCAGAATGGAACCAACTGCTGGATTCTTATAAACAGTCTTATCCAGAGCTTGCTCTTGAACTTGAGAATGCCATAAAAGGTACGGTACTGATCGAAGCTTCCGATATTCTGACATTTGATGAATCGAAACCCATTTCGACTCGTGTAGCCAGTGGGAATGCGATCAATCATTTTATGAAACATGTGCCATCGTTATTCGGAGGAAGCGCGGATTTATCGCATTCTACGATGACAGATATCATTGGAGAAAAAACCTTTGGTGTCCAATCCTATGAAGGACGAAATGTATATTTCGGGGTACGTGAGCATGCGATGGGTGCAGCGGGCAACGGGATGGCCTTACACGGAGGCGTTATCCCTTTTGTAAGTACATTCTTCGTCTTTAGTGATTATCTCCGGCCTTCCATTCGGTTGGCTGCCTTGCAGAAACTGCCGATTATTTATGTATTCACACATGATTCAATTGCGGTCGGCGAAGATGGACCAACGCATGAGCCTGTAGAGCACTTGGCTGCACTAAGAACAATCCCTGGTCTAACCGTTATACGGCCGACCGATGCCAATGAGACAGCGAGCGCGTGGGCTTATGCTTTGCAGAACAAGAATGGTCCAGTAGCTCTTATTTTAAGTAGACAAAACCTTCCGGTTTACGGTTCGACGAAAGCAAATTTAGATGAAGTTAGGAAGGGTGCTTATATCTTAACGGAGACCAATGCTCAACCTGATCTCATTCTCATCGGAACTGGATCGGAAGTTTCGTTGGCTGTGAATGCAAAAAGGGAATTAGAGAAGGATAATATTTCAGTCAGAGTAGTAGCCATGCCAAGTATGGAACTGTTTGAACGCCAGTCAGCTTCTTACAAGGAAACTGTGCTTCCTTCTACCATAATCAAACGTGTATCCATTGAAGCAGGTATTTCATTGGGTTGGGAACGTTATGTAGGTTTGCAAGGACAAATAATCGCTATCAATACTTTTGGTGCATCAGGGTCAGGCCCTGAAGTCATGGCATATTTCGGTTTCTCCATAGAAAATGTCGTTCAGCTCTCGAAGGATCTACTCAGTTAATCTTAATGAACTAACTGACTCACAGTTCAAAAAACTAATTAATTTTATGGAGGTAATTTAAAATGAAACTTTTCATCGACAGCGCGAATGTAGTGGATATTAAAAAAGCATACAAAGTGGGTGTTCTGTCTGGCGTAACGACGAATCCATCCTTGGTGGCAAAAGAAGGCGTGAAATTCGAGGATCGCATCGAAGAAATTCTAAAATTAGTACCTAAAGTCGAATCCGTTTCTGCTGAAGTTACACCGGATGCTGTTACGGCTGAAGAAATGATTGCTCAAGCAGAAGAGCTCATCAAGATTAACAATTACGATAAGAATATTACGATTAAATTGCCAATGACTTTAGATGGTTTAGAAGCTTGCCGTTATCTAGCCGATAAAGGTATCAAAACGAACGTAACCTTGATCTTTACCGTCAATCAGGCTTTATTGGCTGCTCGAGCTGGCGCCACCTATGTTTCGCCATTCTTGGGTCGACTTGATGACATATCGGAAGACGGCGTACAATTAGTTGTCAAAATTGCAGAGCTATTCCGAATCCACAATTTAGATGCACAAATCATCGCCGCGTCAGTACGTCATCCTGATCATGTCACACGCGTAGCCATGGCAGGAGCGCATATTGCAACAGTACCATTCAGTGTCATTGAACAAATCTCCAAACATCCGTTAACGGATCAAGGACTCGAGAAGTTCGCAGCCGATTGGAAAAAAGCAGTCAAAGGCTGATTTGACATCGAAATATCAGGGAGGGTATAACAATGAAAAAACAGCAAATTGGCGTAGTAGGTTTGGCCGTAATGGGTAAAAACTTGGCTCTAAATATTGAAAGTAAAGGGTTCTCGGTAGCTGTATATAATCGTTCACCAGAGAAAACGAATGAACTCGTGGAGGAAGCGCAAGGAAAAGATTTTATTGGCACGTATACTATCGAAGAATTTGTCCAATCACTCGAGACGCCGCGCAAAATATTGATTATGGTAAAAGCGGGAAAACCCACAGACGATACCATTGATCAGCTTGTGCCTTACCTCAGTCAAGGAGATATACTCATCGATGGTGGGAATGCCTTTTTCCCTGATACACAAAGAAGAAATAAAGACCTGCAAGCAAAAGGATTTCGCTTTATCGGTGCTGGGGTATCAGGCGGAGAAGAAGGAGCCCTTAATGGTCCTGCGATTATGCCTGGCGGGCAAAAAGACGCATATGAACTGGTCGAGCCCATTTTAACTGCCATTTCGGCCAAAGTGAACGGCGATTCATGTTCGACTTATATTGGAGAAGATGGCGCGGGGCATTATGTCAAAATGGTACACAACGGCATCGAATACGGAGATATGCAGCTCATCGGCGAAGCGTATCACTTACTAAAGGATGTACTGAATTTAAATACAAACGAACTGCATGACATTTTTACTGAATGGAACAATGGCGAGCTGGATAGTTATTTGATCGAAATCACAGCTGATATTTTCGCTAAGACCGATCCGGATACTGGCAAACCTATGGTGGATGTCATTCTCGATTCAGCAGGTCAAAAAGGAACGGGTAAATGGACGAGCCAAAGCGCATTAGATTTGGGAGTACCACTATCCATTATTACTGAATCCGTATTTGCTCGTTTCATCTCGGCTATGAAAAAAGAACGTGTAGCTGCTAGCAAAAGATTAAGTGGTCCTGCGACATCCAGCTATGAGGGAGATCCTAAGGAATTTATCGAAGCGGTTCGCAAAGCTTTGTATACCAGTAAAATCGCTTCTTATGCGCAAGGCTTTGCGCAAATGAGAGCAGCTTCCGATGAATACAATTGGAATTTGAACTATGGTAACATCGCGATGATATTCCGAGGTGGATGTATTATCCGTGCAAGATTTTTGCAAAATATTAAAGATGCTTATGACCGAGACCCTGCTCTTAAAAACCTGTTATTAGACGAATATTTCGGTGAAATCGTTAAAAACTACCAGGATGCTTGGAGAAAAGTCATATCGATTGCTGTAACCAGAGGGATTCCTGTTCCTGCGTTTGCTTCCGCATTAGCTTATTACGACAGCTATCGTACAGAGAGACTGCCAGCAAATTTGCTTCAAGCTCAAAGAGACTATTTTGGGGCGCATACGTTCGAAAGGCTTGATAAAGAGGGAAGTTTTCATTTTCAATGGATGGAAAAAACGGAGTAAGCAATTGGTTTCTTACTGTTGCTGCAATGACTGTTAAAGAAGGTGCCTCTCGCTATTATCATAGCTTGAGGTACCTTTTTTTTGGAATTAACACGAACACACGTTCTTTACGATTACATCAGTTAGCAGTATAATTAACATTATTTAAAACTTATATGGAGGACTAATATGGCTGTTATAGAAGTACGGAACTATGGAAAGATAATTGAAGAATTAGCGCGGTTTAAGGAACTTGATGAACCTCGATTCCTCGAACCGATAAGTGAAGGCAAATGGTCTGCAAAGGAAATAATAGGTCATCTATTTTATTGGGATAAATTCATCTTGGAGAAGCATTTCCCATCTATGAATCAAGGAGCTGTATTAATCTCCTTTCCAGACCATGATGAGCATAATAGTGAGGCTATTCAATATATCAGTGCATATCAAACAACTGGCTCTTTAATTGAGGATTTTGTTGAGAAAAGAAGATTGTTGATTGAAATGATGTCTGGAATTGAGAGTGATGTGATATTTACTATTGGTTCCGAGAATCATCAATTTACAGTTGCAACCTATCTCAACATATTTATTGACCACGACAACCATCATCTCAATCAAATAAAAGTAAGATTGAGTTAGAAGCAAAAGTTCAAGGTACGAGAACGTTTGTTCGATAACCCATATCAAACATAATTAAGAAGCCTCTCAGACTTTAGGAGTCGAGTAAGAGGCTTCTTTTCAATTCAGTTCGACATTATTCACAAGCTGGCAGAGCGTAAGTATTGCCAGGTGATGGGCCTAATCTGTAGGAGGAAACCCGGGAAAGAAATTAAACTAAAAATAGAATAACGAGAAAGGAGCTTACCTGTTTAGGTAGGCTCCTATTTATTTTCTCCCCAGAAAGTATGTAATTTAAGAAAAATTTAATATATACCCCACTTTTAATTAAAAAGTTATTCTTATACTTATCTGTAGCTGCCTTAACATATTCAGAAACAGGTGATTTATTATTGAGAATATCCTCGGGGGAACGCAATTAGCTTTCATGTTGAAAAGAATATTGAAAGGGCTGGATGTCCTTATTTTGTTGCTGCTGCTCATCTTAATGATTATTAGTATTTTCTGCATCTACAGCGCAACACGGACTACTCCAGATTATTCACAATCCTATATTAAAATGATGTATTTTTACGGTTTAGGATTTATGTTCTTATTTATTATGCTATTTATTAACTATAAGATCTTATTGCGTTTTTCACCGATGTACTATTTCATTGGGGTGGGACTGCTGGTCTTATTATTTTTTAAAGGGGATACCATTAACAATGCTCAGGGGTGGTTCATTCTTCCTGGAGGGATTGGCTTTCAACCGGCAGAGCTGTGTAAGCTCATTTTAATCTTGTTTTTATCGTATTTTCTATCCAAAAGAGAAGTCGAGACACTTAGCCTGTTCAAGGACATACTGCCAATGGGTTTAATAACATTAGTTCCTTTTCTCTTGGTTCTAATGCAACCAGATCTCGGTAATTCCATTGCTTATTTGGTTATTTTTATTGTTGTCTGTTGGTTCGGGCACATTAACTACAAGCATGCTTGGATAGGCCTAGTAATTATGATAATCGTAAGTGGAAGCTCCCTCTGGAGCTATATCGAATATCATGACGAAGTAAAGCAATTCATGGCGTCCAAACATAAAGAGTACTGGTTGGATAGGGTGGATGCTGTCCTTCTGCCAGAGCAAGCTTCTGAAAAAGCAACATATCACATGAAACAATCAGTCAAAGCAATCGGATCAGGCTCGTTAGAAGGAGATGGCTATCTTCACGGAACTTCAGTCCAGAGTGGTCAGGTTCCATATACTTATGCAGATTCCATATTCGTTGTAGTAGGAGAAGAATTTGGATTTATAGGAGCATCTGCGTTGCTTTTCCTTTATTTTCTTCTCATTTATCGAATGATTACTATCGCACTTAACATTCGCAGCCAAACAGGTATTTATATCATTGGTGGAATTTCCGCTATGTTTTTGTTTCAAGTATTCGAAAACATCGGGATGCTGATCGGTATCATGCCTATTACGGGAATCACCCTTCCTTTTATTAGCTATGGTGGCACCTCGTTGTTGATTAACATGGTATCGATAGGCTTTGTTCTTAGTATCAAAATTTATGATGACATAGATGTTGACGATATTATAAAACGTTGATGGAGCTCTCTTTTTATTTGCTATCGACCGTTATGGCCATAAGGAACGCTGTTTCAAAAAAGACATATTGGCTTTAATAGGAAGTAGTCCATAAGAAAAGGAGTGTTTGAAATGTCAACTATACATACACTATACGTCTCTGTATCCAACAAAAGTCTTGAATGGAAAGCTTCTATGAATGAACAGCTTGAGGTCTCCGGAACAGAGGAAGAGCTCGAAAAGCTACGTCAAATGCTTGAACAACTAAAACGAGACGATGAAGTGACTCAATTCAGAGCTCCAATTCCGTATAAATCCGCCGATCACGATAAAGCAACGGATCAATTTAACGATGATCTGCTTAAACTCTATCAATTCATCTACGTTTTGGGAACTGACAAGACGAAGGCTCATATTCATGATATGAACATACTTCATAAGCTGCAAAATACCGATTATGAAGATCCCGGCTACGAGCGTTAATTGGATCCATCCAAAATTTTTGAAAAATGGCCTTTCATTGAAAAGGCCATTTTTTAACGCGTTACTGTTTGTTGGAAATAACTTGATCAAGGAACTTATCTGCATCACTATTAAATTTCCAAACAACACCAAATTTATCCGCTAGCATTCCGAAGCAGGAAGACCAAGGCATTTCTGATAACGGCATGATCACATAACCACCTACAGACAAATTGGAAAAGTATTTTTCCAGTGTTTGTTTATCATCCATAACGATACTAATCAGTATATTGTTGCCTTTAACTAACTCGCCCGTTACACTTTTCATTGAAGGCAGAAGATCAGACATCATGACTTTTCCACCTGCAAATTCGATTGAAGATTCCATGATCATATTTAATTCATTTTCTGGCAATGGATAGTTCGGATCTTGGGGGAAATCGCTGAATTTCACCTTTTTTACCTCGATCGCTTGTAAAGCCTCCGAATAAAATTCAATCGCTTGTTCTGCAATTCCATCAAAATTTAAATATGTAATAGCTGACATAAAGTTTTACCTCCTTCTTGTGATAAATGTAGTATAATCCAGAAAAGGTGACAGCTGTATGTCACCGTTCTTTGAATAAAAAGAGCAAAAGTGGGGGAAGTATGGACAAGGTTGAGAGATTAATTTCTATAATCATGATTTTGCTGAAAAAAGATGTCGTAACAGCAAATGAATTCGCACAATTATTTAATGTTTCCAAAAGGACGATTCTTCGTGATATGGAAACACTGAGTTTATCAAACATCCCGATCTATGCTATCAATGGAAGCAATGGTGGATATTGCATGATGGATGAATACAAGGTTGATAAACGCCTTTTAAGCAACTCCGACTTGGAGAATATATTGACTGCGCTCGGCGGATTGGAACAAATTCTAATTAGCAATGAAATTGAAGTGACCATAAAAAAAATAGAAGCCATGGTTCATCCATTGTCTCCGAAAGGTTCAATCCATCTGTCATTTTATGAGTGGGAGGGGCGGTCTGAGATTCTTCAAACCTTGAAATTATGCCAAGAATCGATATTAAAGAAACGGTTAGTTTCATTTGATTACTTAGATAAAAATGGCACCATTTCATCTAGAATTGTCGAGCCATACTTACTTCATTTTAGCGAAACGAGCTGGTACTTAAAGGGATTCTGTTTACATCGTCAGAGCAATAGAACATTTAAACTATCCAGGATTGATCAATTTCATATGGATGAAAACACATTTATCCCTAGAGATTATTCATTGGAACAAGAACATGAAGCAAGTTACCAACCGCAATTAGTCGCTATTAAAGCGTTTATTTCGCCTAGCATAAAAGATCAATTCATAGAAAGGTACGGTCGTAAGAGTATTGAAACCTATAGTTCTGACTATTTCTTAGCCACCATCCATGTTCCTCAAAACAGTGTTGGCTTTCAATTTTTAGCAAGCCTCGGTACAAATATAGAAATCTTAGAGCCTCAAACATACGTTGAAGAATTTCGTAATTATTTAATTAGTATGGTGGAGAAATATTCTTAAAAAATTCCTATTGGGAATTAGCTATTATCCATTATATGGTATAATACTATCTAATCTAAATAAGCTGAACCCATCCAGTTAGGAGTGACTGAATGAATTCCAACAAAAAGCTAATGATTCTAGTAAAAATTTGCTTATTGATGTTCACTTTTCTGCTTATAAGTGCATGTAGTCAAACTGAAAAATATGAAACCATTGAGGTTTTTACAATAGAAACACTTGATGATAATCAAAATGATAAAGGATTCTTTGAACAAACGGGGTACAAAATAGTGAATGCAATAACCACAACTGAGGAAGGAAAAACCCATAGGAAATCTGATATTAAATCTATTGAAGATTTTTATGATATGGCAGGTAATTATTTACAAACAGAAATCATCCATTCCTATTCAAACCAATCTAAGCTGTTGCTCACTATACAAGGGAATACCTTAAAAGAAACAATTCAAGAGCCCTCAACAATCCTCATAGCTCCTGAGAATGCAAGGAATATGAAAGTAAATAATATGACGCAGGAAGAAAAAGTACAGGTAAAAGAACATCTGTTAGCATTCATGGAAAAACTGTAACAATGAATTGGAGAAAATGGTTAGCTCGAAAAACTTTAAATGTTGAATTGGTTATAAGAAAAGAGACTTGAGGTGTAATATGAATAAGAAAGCGTTAAGTATCATTTTCCTTGTTATTGGCGGCCTTGCGCTGCTGCCTTATCCTTTCTTGATGATTGGGAACATCATGCAGATAGCTGGTGTTCGATCTGATGGCGATAGCGCCCTGATATTATTCGTCGTATATACTTTCGTGGTCGTATCTAGCTTGTATTTGATTACGTATTTGGTGTGTTTGATTCTCGCTATCGTCAAGCGAAAGCAAAGAATCTTACTGATTTCGGCCATTCCACTTATTCACCTTCTCTTGGTTTTTGCGTTGCTTTTGGTTTGGTTCTTATTTGAATAGGAAAATCAGAGGGAGTGCAGCTATGGTTAACTGTCCTTATTGTGAAATTTCCAATGATAACAGTCATGAAGTCATAATTAGCAATGACTTTTGCATGTATACTTTGCTTAAAGAACAAGAGATTAAAGGGGCTGGCATTATTGTCCCAAAAGCACATAGGGAAACAGTTTTTGACTTAACTCAAGATGAGTGGAATGCGACATATCAATTATTACACGAAGTTAAGATGTATTTGGATCAAAATTACAAACCTGATGGCTACAATGTCGGATGGAATTGTGGATATGTAGGGGGGCAGCATGTGTTTCATTCACATCTACATGTGATTCCTAGATATGCGAATGAGAAAATGGCGGGAAAAGGGATTCGGTACTTATTTAAAAATAATCAATAAATAGACGGCTCTATTACTTTCAACTACTGTTAAGGCTTATACTGAATGATTCACAGTGGCAAAGACCGTTATGATTTCTTACATATCTTAGGTATTAGTGACCTAAATGTTGAATAAATACGAAAAAAAAGAAGTCGACCATCTTGTTGGTCGACTTCTTTTTTTTCTATTGTGCGGTTAGGATTTGTGGACCTTCAGCCGTGATAGCGATCGTATGCTCGTATTGGGCGGCGAGCTTGCGGTCCAGTGTCCGCGCGGTCCAACCGTCTGGATCGATTGTCATGTAATAGGTGCCTTCGGTGATCATTGGCTCGATCGTGAACACCATGCCTTCCTTGATACGGAGACCTTTGCCGCGCTTGCCGACATGCATATAGTTTGGCGCCTCGTGCAGGTCTCGGCCGATGCCATGCGCGAGAAGGTCACGCACGACGCCGAATCCGTTCGATTCGGCATGCTGCTGGATAGCACTCGTCACGTCGCCGAGTCGATTGCCGGGCTGAGCCTGCGCGATGCCGAGATCAAGGCATTCTTTCGTGACGCGCATCAGCTTCTCGGCTGTCGGCAAGATCTTCCCGACCGCATAAGTCCAGGCTGAATCGCCGAGCCAGCCGTCGAGCTCCGCGACCGTGTCAATCGTCACGATATCACCCTCCTCAAGTGGCTTATCTCTAGGAAAGCCATGCGCGATCACGTCGTTGACGGAGGCACAGGTCGCATATTGATAGCCCTTGTAGCCCTTCGTGTAGGGCTTGGCGCCGTGCTTCAAGATAATGTCCTCGAAGATGCGCTCAATCTCGTTCGTCGTGATTCCTGGTTTGATGAGCGGGGCGATCGTGCGATGGCATTCGGCCACTACTTGGCATGCCTTGCGGATAGCCTCGATTTCATACTTGCTTTTTAAGATGACCATATTCGTATCAGGACTCCTTCGTAATAGCTTGCATCGCGAGATTGGCGATTCGATCAACGTCCAACTCGGAAGTTCCCGCATAGTAGTGCAGCCCGCAGCAGCCTACCAGCACGGCAAGCAGATGGTTGACACTGTCGTCTTCGCACTGGGCGATCGATTGGAGCGGGACGTACAGCCGTTCCATGAATCGTCTCTTGGTGGAGTGCCGATCCCTCTCAGGCAAGCCTGCATAATGTTCCGCGGCCATTTTGTAGACGAGATATGCGCGGGCATCCGACTGCCACAGCCGGAGCAGCGCCTTGCAATACGTCAACATCTGCCTCTCATCTTGGCCGTCGACGTAGCTGTTTGCCCATTCTGCCAGGGCTAGCTCGCAGCGCTCGAAGCCACTGTCCAGCACATCTTCTATCAATAAATGTCGGTTGGGGTAATAATGGTATACCGTGCCGTAACCGATCTTGGCCTCGCGGGCGACGTCGCGGATATCAAAGCTGCCGCCTGTGTGGAAATAAGTGCGCGCGGCAGCGTCTAGGATCTGTTCACTGCGCTGCATGCGAATGAGCTCGTTTTGTTCTTTAGTACGGGGGCACATGGGCGTACACCTCCTTATTTAGACCTGCAAATTTGTCGATATAAAGATAGTAACGCATGGGGAGAGGATATGCAAATTATCTTTTAGAGCAATACAGGTATTTAATTGGTTGCTACACGATAAAAAAATAAACTTAGACCCGCAGCCCGTTGCTGTGGGTCTCTTTTCGTTGTTAAATGTGCAGTATATAATCAATGAAGTCGACGGGTCAATAACCAAAATAGAAGAGCCAAAGCACTTACAATTGTCCCTAACAAGCATACTCCATTCCAACCTAAGTAATCATAGATACTGGTAGATGCAATTGAGCCGATGGCGCTGCCCATGGAATAGAAAACCATGTATCCAGCAGTAAGCCTACTGCGTGCCTCAGGGCGCAATGTAAGGATCATGCTCTGGTTGGTGACATGTACGGCTTGTACGGCCAGATCAAGAAGGACAATACCCACGATTAATGCCAGAAGTGAATGTTGCGTATAACTTATTGGCAACCATGATATAAGCAGCAGAATCAATGCCACGCCTGTGGTACGCTGCCCTAAACCTCGATCAGCATAACGACCTGCTCGCGTTGCTGCTAACGCTCCAGTAACCCCAGCGAGACCAAACGCTCCAATCGCAGTATGTGAAAGAGAAAGCGGTGGGGCGCTGAGAGGAAGCACTAGGGAAGTCCATAATATACTGAAAGCTGTAAAAATCAGCAGGGCTAGTGCAGCACGGATTCGCAGGATTCGTTCTTGTGCGAACAACGTGAGCAGCGAACGAATCAACTGTAGGTAGGATAGTGATTCTCTTTTGTGCTCATAATGCGGCAGCACCCAAAACAGTACACCTGCCATGATTAGCGTTAATAATGCAGAGACAAGGTAGACAGAACGCCAACCAGCTAAATCCGTTAATACGCCTGCGAAAGTTCGCGCCATTAGAATACCAATTACAATTCCACTTGTCACAACTCCCACAACACGCCCGCGTTCAGCAGGGGCAGCCAAAGTTGCCGCGAACGCAACGAGTGTCTGTGTCACTACGGCTAGCAATCCAACCGCAGCTATGCCTTGAATAACACCAGACTGGTGGTGGCGGTACCAACCACAATCAAAGCCAATACAGATACTATCATCTGTCCAGCGATCAACCAACGTCGATGTAATAAATCGCCGAGGGGCACTAGCAATAGCAGTCCAAGTGCATAACAAACTTGAGTAATTGTAATAACAATACCTACCGATGAATGGGTAATACCGAATTCTTTTGAAATAGCATCCAGCAATGGTTGTGCGTAGTATATGTTGGCGACAGCTAGTCCACAGGCGATTGCAAACAAGAGTGCTACTTTTCGAGACATTGCAGAGGCGGGAAATGATTCTGATCCTATTGACGCTTCTTGTTCCGTTTTCCCTTCTATAGTGACATAATCCACTGTTGTGACTTTTTTGACGAACTGCTCCATATTACAGATAATACCTCCTTAAATTTCCTTTTAACAAACAAAATTACGTACTGATCAGTATGTTGTTTTAGGGCTAAATATAACTCCAAATATTTCGTGCTGTCAAGTAATCAATTTAAACGATTATGGTAATTAACAAGAAAAATACTAACCTTGCCAGCATTGCGCCATAAGAAATTATTGACAGGTCACTCTTCACAGAATAAAATAATAACATACTGTTCGATACGAAATGAGGAAGTTGTTATGGCACGACAACGTGAATTTAATGAAGACAAAGCATTGGATGCAGCTATGCAAGTATTTTGGGAAAAGGGATTCGAAGCTACCTCGATAAGCGATTTGACATCGAGAATGGGCATTCAGCGACCAAGCATATACTCAACCTTTGGAGACAAAAAGGGACTATTTGAAGCTGCGTTGCGTAAATACACGAGTTTTCATGCTGCCTATGTTCGCACCAATCTTCAAAACAATGCTTCCGTTAAAGAGGCATTTCGCGCCTTTTTTGAAAATATGGTGGCAAAAGAATATAAAAAAAGTCCGAACTGGGGATGTTTTTGCATTAATTCAATGGTAGAACTTTCGCCTCATGATGAGAAATTTGAAATCCTAACAAGAGAACATCAGATGTATCTTTCCGTCATATTTCAAGAAACGATAGAACGGGGCTTGCGCTCAGGCGAGCTTGATGCAGGTATTAACGCAAAGGGTTTAGCACAGACACTAGTCGTCTCTTTAATAGGACTAACTGTGATCATGAAATCTCGTCCCGAACGTTCATTTGTTGATAATTCAGTAGAAGTAATACTTACATTGCTTAATTAAATCAACAAAAATAGGGTGAATCCTTGTGACATCAGCGGATGTTGTTCGTCATTTTTCGAGAAAGTTCGTTTAGGATGAGATTTGGGAGGAATTTCCTCCATTGCGTCTAATTATACAAATAAGGTTTTAATACAAAATAGAAGAGAAGTTCGATGATGATATAGATTTTTATTAAGACAATGGGAAAACACTCAAAATGGCTCATCAATAGTTACAAAAAGCATGGTCGATCTGGAAACTGAATCCACGGATCGATCATGCTTTTTAAAGCTATTATTTAAGCAAAGGAATAGACATAAACCAGAGTTTTATGTGCATGTCTGTAACAAAAGTTCTATTACAAGTGTCAATAGATCTGAAAGGGTAATTTCATGGAAGATGTTAGGAAAACGGTTTACTATTTGATTTGGCTGAGAAAGGAGGTGAAAAACAGTATGATAACAAAGTATTTAAGAACAATAAGAACGATCTGGCTTAAGAGTTTGTGCATCTTATTCGTTCTAGCGTTCATACAGCAGTATGCGTATTCCCACATCGCAGAGGCCACTCTATTGGAGTCGCTGAAGAACCTAACGGGGGACCCAGTCTACTCAGGGAAGCATGATAGTGAAGAATCCGGGTCTGAGAATTCACTGAAAGCGGTTTCCGGACAAATAAATCTGACGCCAGCGTTATCAAATATTCCGATTTTATCCAATATTCTGCCCGACATCGGAAATACGGCCCTACCTTCCACTAACCAGGTGAACGATTCGGCCGTGCCTTTGCCACCTGTTTCGACTTCGTCTGCGGAAAAAACTTCCAGACATAGTCTGCTTCCCGATATACAAGTGATAACGCCTTCCATTACAATTGAAACTCCTTTGGTTAATTTGGACGTTCCATCAGCAAAAGTGGAAGTATCCACGGATCGGATACCGTTGGTGTCGGTAAACTTGCCGGCCGCAAAAGTCGACACCCCAATCGTTCAAATAAAGACGCTTGCGATTCAAGCTGAAGTTCCATTGACGCCGATACCAGCGCCACAAATCGAGGTGGTTACCCCGACCGTTCATGTGAAGGTGACTGTGACGGATATACCAGTTCCGAGCACGAGCCATTCGAATCCCCCTCTGATCGAGGAAGGAAGGGCTGACGTTGACGTAGGAAAGATAGAACCGCTTATCGGAACAGATGGAGCACGGGATCTGCACTTCAATACGAGTGGAAATGAAAGTCCTACTGAGAGACCTATTCCAGTGTACAGTAACGAATCTGATGAACAGATCAAGTTAACTCCAGCAGCGGATCAGTGTAATGACGGCTCGGGAAGCAAATCATTCCCATGTTCAACTATCGAAGATCCTGATCCTCCCTCGGTTTTACCGTCGTTGAAGCTCAGATTATCATTACCCCTTTCGATGGAAGTGAATGCTCTGTCCGAGCCACAGATGGCAGCAAAGACACAGTCAGGAACATCAGAAGCAACTCCGATTCGTACAGATCCTACAAGTACTTGGTATTCCGTCCTGTTGACTCTTTATTCAGGAAATGGTTCAACAGGAGGGAGCGGATCATTCGTTACTGGAAGCAGCGGGTTCTATGGAAGTCTGGGTTATCTTTTTCCTGATATTCATCTACCTCAGCCGAAAATAAAGAACCAAAAATTTGAAAACTCTCGGCTTTTTAGTGCGAATCAATGGTCGAAGCCGCCACCAGCTCAACCGCCTCGCTATACCTTCTTCTCACTCGTCGTTAAACAAGTAGAGAAGGAGTGTATATTGAATGAAATACAAATCCATGGGAAAGGTTCCTTTGAAGCAGGAGCTATCGAAGGCGCTGCATGAACAAGCTGCGGACAACCTTTCAGCAATCGAACAGGCTATTTACGAGAAACGACAGCAGTTAAATAAATATGCTAGATTATATGGTCTTTCAGACCCTAGATGTCTTCATTGTTCGATGGAGCTCGATGAATTAATTAATGCTTACAATAAGATCAATTAAACATATGAATAAACCATTGCAGATCTCTTTTTATTCTTGTTTCAAACCATGAAGGCAGCCGATACACGATCGGCTTCCTTTGTCTGTTAAACCTTCCTGTAGGGCCTTAGAAATCGTGTTTGCCAAAAAGGATCGCCTAGAGGATTTTAAGAAAATAACGCTGAGAATTTAATGTTTTAACAAAGCAAAGGCAGATCCTGGCGATTGTAATTGAATTTCGCTAATCACACATGCAATCATGATCGATTCTTGTAGAATGCTTTGCCGTATGTCACCCAAGTCAACAAGTGTTGTCCAACCAATATCATTAAGCAAAGCTCTGACTTGATCTTTAGATGAATTATCATTCCCACACATAAACATGATTGGCGAACCTTCTTTAAAATTTGGATGAATCATGATTTTGTCGCTGATTGTATTAAGTGTTTTAACAACATGACTTTCCGGTAATAACTTTTGGACTGTTACACCTGCCGATGTATCGGGAAGGAGTAAGCGTGGACCGTTATCAAAATGAATGGCATTGCTTACATCAATGACCGTCTTGTTTGTGAGATAGACTGGATTGATAGATGTAAGAACATCTTTTAAACAGGACCAAGGGAGTGCTACAATTATAATCTCGCCAAACCGGGCGGCTTCCTCAAATGAAGTAATGTCTCCAGATTCGCCTACCTCTTGCTTCCAAGAAACATGCTTCAAGTTATGCGGTTCTCGGCTACTAATTACAACACGATGACCTGATTTAACAAATCCCTCCCCTAAAATTTTACCTACATTTCCAGCTCCAATAATGCCAATGTTCATACACATTCACTCCTCTCTACGTTTGTGATTATATGAACTTTATGAATGATGAACAATAAGGCACTTTTAAGTATCCAACCAGAGGGGGTATGATATAAGGTATAATATTTGTAAAAATGGGGTGAGCGAATGCCTGTCCAACTAAATGAGTGCCCGGTAGAAGTTGTATTTGCGATGTTAAGTGGGAGATGGAAAATTCCGATTTATCGATACTTATATAAAAATGACAAACCAGTGCGTTATAGTGAATTACTGCGGCATTTACCGTCTATTTCGAAAAAGATACTAACTGAACAGCTTCGCGAACTTGAGCGTGATGGAATCGTTGAAAGGAAATCATATCCTGAACCTCGACCAAGAGTAGAATATATGATGTCTTCGTCCGGAAGATCCATGATTGTATTTCTTGATAAAATGAGTGAGTGGGGCGAAGAGCACATCTTTTCAAATAAAATAGAATATAGTAGTCCTTCCGTTGATATTTCGCGTGGTAGCAAGTAATATTATATACCAGAGAAATAACTATAAAAATTCACAAATTTAAATAAATAAGCTGAAGAATAGGACTATAATTTTTTTATCTATAAACGTAGAGAATAGAGAGTAGACTTAAAAAATTTATCATTAAAGAAGGAATCAATATGCCTTTTCTTAGATTTAAAGGATTCGAAAAAAATTCGTTGATTAACTTTTCTTCATTGATTATCGAGCAATTTTCTAATCTTGCTAATGTACCCAAAGAAATTGTGAAAATGGAGCTCATTAATGTTGAGCAAATAACCTACAGTCCAATGTCTGTAGAAATTCTAATGTTTCAGAGAAAGAAAGAGATACATGATGAGATTGCAAAAATGATGTATAGGATTCTAAGCGAACACGGATTTACACACACTCATATCTTTTTTATTATGCTCACCCCTTCATTTTATTACAAAGAGGGGCTTCCGTTAAATGAGATACCAATGCTAAAAAATCATGACCAAGATTCGGAGCCATCTGAGGCGCGTATATGGTGATTACGCTCCCAAATTGGAAGAACAAGCGGATGGAGCTGCAGCTGGACCATTAGAAGGTCTCCTTCACGAAGAAAGAGGTCATCTTGGTCGAGGTTCTGCTTGAGCGAAGTCCGCGGCTGGTCAGTGATCAGAACAATTTGAGCTAATCATCATGGCCCCTTGCGGGCCATTTTTTGCATGTAAAAAAGAAGACCATCCCAAAAGGATGGTCTTCTTTTTATAGACATCGTAGGAAACCGTATCAAAGCCTACTATTTTCATCTACTTTTGAAACACCTCAGACAATGCATGGGGAGGTGGGTAAAACAACTAGAATTACTTTACTTTTTTAAAGTATATATAAAAAAATATCCTTCTTATGAAAAAGAATAACACCTAAGGAGAATCCCATTCGGTTTTCCAACGATGTATTCCCGTAAATATTTCCGTAATCGCTTGTCCTTTTTCAGTTATTGAATATTCGACAGACACTGGAACGGTAGGGAAAACTTGGCGTGATATTAATTGATGTTCTTCTAAATTTCGCAATGTATCTGTCAGACCTTTCGTATTAATGTTACCTAAACTTCTTCGTAATTGATTAAAACGCTGAGGCTCTTTTAAAAGCTCTGTTATGACTAGAAAAGCCCATTTCCCGGAAAGAAAATGCAGAACTTCTGAAATAGATGATAGACAAGTAGTCTCAAATTTAGATGATTCCAATTTATCATCTCCAGTAATTTTAAAGAGTAGAAAGAAAATTGAGGATCAATTTAAAGAAAAGATAGGAGTGTAAAAAAGTGAGTGCTAGAATTTCAAAAGCAAATATGTTTTTGCTTATCATTGTATCTTTAACCCAGTTTATTGAGGTCATGAACAGTTCCACGGTCGTAGTAGCATTGCCTTCTATTCAAACCGCGCTTCACATGCAGGCGAATGACTTGCAGTGGATCGTAACTTCGTATGTGCTTACCTTCGCTTGTTTCCTGATGATCGGTGGGCGGGCAAGCGACTTACTCGGAAGAAAACGCGTATTATTGATTGGTTTAAGCATCTTCGCACTTGCATCCTTGGCTGGCGCCTTGGCAATGAATCCGGTCTGGTTGATTGCCAGTAGAGCAGTGCAAGGGATCGGAGCAGCCTTTTCAATTCCAGCGGCAATGTCGCTAATCAGCAACAATATTTCAGAAGGGCCACAACGCAATAAAGCATTTGGTATATTCGGCGCTTTTGGATCCGCTGGAGCAGCAGCAGGATCAATCGTTGGTGGTTTGCTGACGGACTCCGCCGGCTGGCGGTCGCTATTCTATCTAAATGTTCCACTTGCAATATTGCTCATCATTGGATTGTTGTTCGTTAAAGTCAGTCCATTGACCACAGTGAAAAAACAATCCATTGATTTCCTTGGATTGATTTCCGTATTAGCAGGAATTTTCGCTCTGGTCTACGGCATTTCAATGCCGGATGTCGACGGAAGCTGGTCCGCGGCGAAGATCGCCATGTTTATTGTAGGAATTGTAGTATTAGTCGCTTTTATAGTAATCGAAAAATATGCTAAAAATCCATTGATGCCACTTCGTCTATTCAAGCTTCGATCGCTCGTTACATCGAATATTATCGGATTTTTGATGTTTTCTTATACGACTGGGTTTAATTATTTCTCAACTTTATACTTTCATGAGCTTGGTTATTCATCTTTAACTATCGGCTTGGCTTTTATGCCGCTTGGACTGACTTCCATCGTCGTAACGCAAATTACGCCTTTCTTTATGCGGAAGTTCAGTGCAAAACGAGTTCTAATCGTTACACAGACAATAAATGCACTCGGAATGTTCTGGTTAAGTAATATGGACATGGATAAAAGTTATGCTTCGTTCATTCTTCCGGCATTTATTATTCTCGGTTTATCAATTGGGGCGTCCTATACAGCAGTTATCGTTGGTTCTGTTCAGGATGTTAAACCCGAGGAACATGGAATAGCTGGTGGAATCGTGAATACATTCCTGCAATTAGGAGGTAGTTTGGGTTTATCAATCCTTGCCACCATCGCGTCTACGGTTACTACTTCGATGCATAATGCATCGTCAAATACAGCCTTATTAGCAGGTTTCCATACGGCACTAAATGTGAGTGGCTTTTTCGCTATCATTGCGTTGATCCTTGCTTTCCTGAACGGAGGTAAGAGTAAACGTTCTGATTCCGTTCCACAAGAGTTGCCGATTTAAAGCCACGGTGAGTAGGGATGAGGCATCTAGCTATTATATTCTTTGAGCAATGGATAGAGTGAGTATGAAATAAATAATGGAGGAAGATACAGATGCGAAAAAATAATGATAAATAACGAAACAAGCGCCTATTCATTCAGGATTTGATGCTAGAACGACAGCGGCAGTTAATCCTGAATATGCTGAGCAGCTCTGGCATCTTAGTGAAGATCTAACTGGAGTTAAGTTTCCAGTATAAGCAGGCATTGCGTAAATTGAACATAAGCCCCGTAGTGATCTCTGAGTGAAAACTAAAAGAGCGACCACCTTTATGGTGATCGCTCTTTTACATGTGTCCGGAGCGAGATGTTATTTTCTAAAGTATATGTAGAAAAAGATCATGAAGATAAAACCGCCGCGGTTTGATACACAAGAATGCCATCCATCTAGTTACATATACGTTCATGCAAGTAACCCCTTTGGAGCTCAGTTTTGAGCCTCCAAAGGGGTTAGTTTGTTTATTCCACATCTATTGGGGCGCAGAATTACTTACTAGTTACAGGTTGTCCAGTTACAGGATCCGTATTTGGATCCCAGTTCTTAAGAGGATCCATTCGGAATCGCGTTAGTTCCGTGCTGCTGATTTTCCAGGTGCCATTCTCTTTTCTATACATTTCTCGGTATTGCCCATACCCGTTATGCCCCGGATATGCATCCTTCGCGTCAGGGAAGGTTAATAAATCCTCTATAGACCAAATACCTTTGGCGTTATCCTTATCGATAATATCTATCTCGGGCATATGTCCATGGTGTACCGTAGGTGCTTTACCCACAAGATCTCCGATCATTTTACCGTAAGCTTGCCCGCCACCAGCAGAAAAATCTTGGCCTTGTGAAATAAGTGTGGCATCAGCCGTAAAAAGATCCCCAAAATCCGTCCATTTTTTCTCATCGACAAAACGGAAATAACGGGCTTTCAGTTTTTTTATCTCTTCGATGTCCTCTAATCGTTGGGATTTTTGTTCAAGTTGAATAAGTCTATTGATTAGATTTTCTTGCTCATTATTTATAGTGTTTGTCATAATATATCAATCTCCTTCTATTTTTAAATGGTAAAGAAAACCATGATACTTTGATTTAAAAGCTGTTCAACTATGATTGAGTAATCTGCCACATATGTGAATAACCTCTTCTCTTCAGGATAGTAGGTGAAGCTTCGATCGCCTCGGAAATAACTATAGCAGGTATTCTTTAATTTCATAAGGAGGCTATTTTTTTATATATGCTTTAGAAAAATAAAGTTATACAACTAGTATTCATTAAACAATTTTCTATCTTATTCTGAATACGATTTGGTGCCAAATATACATTCACATACTTTAACTCGAACATTTACAATTCGTCGTATATGCAAAAAGCCCCAAGGGAATAATTCCACTAGGACTAATTGCAACCGATATAGTTTAAATAAAACCTAGGTTCTCCAACACTTAATATCATTAACTATTAACTGCATAAATGAAATTCGGAAGATATCTTGGTAGGATTACTAGAGGGACTTAAATTGTTGAATAGGAGAATCCCATTCGGTTTTCCAACGATTAATTTCGTTAAACACTTTCGAAAAGGCTTTTCCTTTCTCACTAATTGAATATTCGACTGTGACGGGGACAGTCGGAAACACTTCGCGTCTTATCATTTCGTGTTGTTCTAGATTACGTAATGTATCTGTTAAACCTTTTGTATTTACGTTATCTAAATTTCTTCGTAATTGATTAAAACGCTGAGGTTCCTTTAATAGCTCAGTTAACACTAGAAAAGTCCATTTCCCAGAGAAAAATTGCAAAACTTCAGATATTGACGCAACACATGTATTCTCAACCTTTGAACACTCCATATTTATCATCTCGCATTCGTTTTATAGTATTAGAATAAAAAGTAAAGTAGTAATTGGAAATAAACTATAATAAAACGAGTTCAAAAAGTCACTGGGGTTATTTTCCAATTAAATCATATTAATTATAAATAGAAGCAGACATCTGATCTTAGTTGTCTGCTTCTTTCTATGAAAAACCTAGAAGCATCACTTTACTTTTCTAAAGCTTGTTTATAATAATTGCCTTCTTATGAAGAAAATAAATACCTGCTATAGTTGACTCCAAGGCGATTGCAGTTTTCACATGCCGTCCTAATTGAAACATGGAATCTGGACTTTTTATATATTAAAATAACTAGTATTAGAAAGTGGGAGAAAAATGGATAGAACAGTAAGAAAATTAGAGATGTTAGAAACCTTCAATTACAGACATGCTACAAAAGAATTCGACCCCGAGAAAAAAATCTCTGAAGAAGATTTTCAATTTATTCTAGAGGCTGGTCGGTTATCCCCAAGTTCAGGGGGCAATGAGCCGTGGAGATTTCTTGTTGTACAGAGCCCTGAATTTAGAAAAAAATTAGCTCCACATGTGTCTGGTGCCATGAGACAACTTCCTACATCGAGTCATTTTGTAATCATTTTGGCTAGAAAAGGTCTAACGTTTGATTCTCCTTATTTAATCGAACAACAAACTCAAATTCTGCAGATGCCATTGGAAGTATTAAATAAAATGAGACCTGCTTACGAACAGTTTTATCATGATCTGCATTTAGATTCTGAAAGAACTTTGCTTGACTGGTCCTCCAAACAAACTTACCTTGCACTCGGAAATATGATGACGGCAGCAGCGCATATTCGCGTAGATTCATCTCCTATTGAAGGCTTCGACTTAGATGCGGTGAATAACCTCCTTCAAAAGAGAGGACTTCTGGGGAATGATGAATTTAGCTTAAGTGTCATGGTGGCCTTCGGATATCGTGTAAGGGAAGGACGCCCTAAAAGAAGACGTTCCTTTAAAGAAATCGCAAAATTTGTTTGAATGGTAACGAACAAGTTGTAAAAGTGCTTTATCACAATATATAGAAATGGTTGGTGACTCATGGGACTGGGAGAACGGATTGGCAGCGGCAATACTGCGAATATTTATGTATTAGGGTCTGATCAAGTCCTTAAAGTATTCCATGACCCCAAATTACTAAGATTAGAGGAAGGGATCAGCCATATTATTGAAAAATTAGAAGTAGGCGCTCCGACATTTTATGGCACAGTGGAAATCGACGGATTAACTGGGCTTGCTTATGAGAGAATTAAGGGGCCTTCTATGTTGGAGATTCTGCTAGGAAAGCCGGAACAAGCTGCAGAATGCGGCCGCCAGCTAGCTCAGATACAAATCAAGCTACAAAGAGTCAAGGCTTACGAACATTTGCAATCTTTTAAAAGTCGATTGGCTGATACAATTAATCACATTCGTCACCCCGGATTTGAGCCATTTCGAGAAGCGATCGTAAATTGTTTGGCCGATCTATCTGATGGGAATCAACTTTGTCATGGCGATTATCACCCTGGCAATGTACTCTTAAGTCAGGAGGGACCTGTTGTAATCGATTGGATGACTGCAGCATATGGACCCGCACAAGCCGATGCAGCAAGGACGATCATGTTACTTCAGCATGCAGTCTTGCCAATAGAGCTTCCAGAAGTCGTCAGTCAAACGTTTGCTCATACTCGAACCATATTGCTGAAAAGTTACGAAGACGCATATCTTGAACAGACCGGTTTCAATAAGGAAGAGCTCACGAAGTGGGAGATTCCCTTGATGGCAGCACGCCTAGGCGAGAGCATTCCAGAAGAGGAGCAACGTAAGCTACTAGTTCTAATACAGCGGAATCTAATGTACACATAACGATTGTTCAAAAACAAGATGCAAAGGCAGCCGGTCCAGGTGGATTGGTTGCCTTTTCTCAAGTAATGGGTAGGATAGAGTGGGAAGTTTTAGTAATAATAGTAGTTAGTAGGAATTCAAAGGAAACCTAATGTTTTTTCCTTAACTGATTACACGTAATTAAAGGTACGCGGCGGCTAGCCCCATTTAATAAACCTCTTATACATCACCATATTTCTTGAAGGGGGAATTTTGTTTTGGATGTGCAGTTTCTAGATTTATTGGCCCAGATATATGATACGGAAGAAAAGGTTGTAACAGAAATCATTAACCTTGAAGCGATCTCCAATCTTCCTAAGGGAACTGAGCATTTTGTCAGTGATTTGCATGGGGAGTTTCATGCTTTTCAGCATGTACTTAGAAACGGATCGGGTACCGTAAAAGAGAAAATCAAAACCTTGTTCCGTGAGGTTTGGACGGATCATGAAATCAATGATTTTACGGCGTTAGTTTATTATCCGGAAGAAAAGATTCAACTGGTTAAAGAAAGCCTGTGCAATAAGCAAGCATTGAACCGATGGTACAGACAAACAATTGAACAAATGCTTTTGCTTATTTCTAATGCCTCTTCCAAATATACCCGCTCGAAATTGCGTAGAGCTCTGCCAGAGCAGTTTGTATATATTGTAGAAGAGCTTCTATACAAGACGGATTTGACCAACAATAAAGACCCCTATTATGAAGAAATATACCGACAAATTATTACTTTGGGACAGGCGGATAAGCTCATCATCGGTCTTGCTTATACGACTCAGAGCCTAGTGGTTGACCATCTTCATGTGGTCGGAGATATCTATGACCGTGGACCAGCTCCCGATAAAATTATGGACACGCTGATCAACTACCATTCTGTAGACATTCAATGGGGGAACCATGATGTCTTGTGGATAGGCGCCTATTCGGGTTCGTTGGTCTGCCTTGCGAATATTATCCGAATCTGCGCCAGATATGACAATTTGGACATCATCGAGGATGTTTATGGCATCAATCTTCGCCCACTACTGAACTTGGCTGAGAAATACTATGACGACAATCCTGTCTTTAGACCGAAGCTGCAGTCCGACCATAACAGTTCGGATCAGGAAATCCAGCAGATTACTAAAATTCATCAGGCCATTGCGATGATCCAGTTTAAGCTAGAAATCCCAATTATCAAGAGACGCTCTTACTTTAATATGTCTGAAAGGCTTTTACTTGATCAGATCGATTACGTCAAAAATGAAATTAAAATCGGCGGAAAAACATACCCTCTGGAAAACACCTGTTTTGCTACAGTAAATCCGCAGTTCCCCGAACAATTGTTGGAGGAAGAACAGCAGGTAATGGAAAAGCTGCTATTCTCGGTACAGCATTCCGAAAAGCTGGCCAGACATATGAATTTTTTTATGAAAAAGGGCAGCCTTTATTTAAAATACAACGGGAATTTATTATTTCACGGTTGTATTCCTTTGGATGAAGATGGAAACATGAAAGAAATGCAGATTGAAGACAACACGTATTCGGGCCGTAAGCTACTCGATGTTTTTGAATCTTATTTACGTTACGCCTTTGCGCATCCGGAAGAAACGGATGATCTGGCAACGGATATGGTCTGGTACATCTGGACAGGGGAATGTTCCTCACTTTTTGGAAAGAGAGAAATGACCACCTTTGAACGGTACTTTATCCAAGATAAAGAAACCTATAAAGAGAGAAAGAACCCTTATTATCATTTGCGTGAAAATGAGGAGGTTTGCCGGAAAATCCTGCAGGAGTTTGATATGAATCCGGATCATGGACATATCATTAACGGCCACACGCCAGTTAAAGAAATTCGTGGTGAAAACCCCGTTAAAGCAAACGGGAAAATGATTGTCATTGACGGCGGTTTTTCCAAAGCCTATCAATCCACAACGGGCATTGCCGGATATACCTTGTTGTATAATTCTTTTGGTATGCAGCTCGTTGCTCATCAGAAATTCAATTCAAAAGAAGATGTGTTATGTAATGGAACGGACCTATTATCTGTAAAAAGGTTGGTGGACAAAGAACTAGAGCGGAAGCTGGTGAGAGAAACCAATGTTGGAGAAAAGCTGCTGCAGAAAATCACAAATTTGAAGAATCTCTTGGAATATCGCTATATGAAATGAAACAACTGCTATAGAATTTTAGGATGCCTTCCTATCTATAAAAACTTCATGTACACTTATAGGTAGAAATTATCCTACTTATGGAAATGAAGGGACGGGTCGAATCTAATGAAAATGAGCGGCAATACGGTTCTTGTTACGGGCGGTTCATCCGGCATTGGCTTCGAATTTGCAAGTCAGTTGCTGAATCTCGGGAATACCGTTATTATCACGGGGCGGGATCAAGCTAGGCTTGATGCGACTAAGAAAAAGCTGCCAATGGTACATACGTTTCAGAGCGATGCGGGAGATCCTCAAGCGATTGCAGCATTGTATGATACGGTGGTGCAGCAATTTCCCAAGCTCAATGTCTTAATCAATAACGCAGGGGTTATGCGAAGAATAAATCTTCATACTGCGGGTAACGACCTAGAGGATTTGAACAGCGAGATCGAAACGAACCTCAGTGGTCCGATCTGGATGGTGCAGCAATTTTTATCGCATTTGAAAGCGCAAGATTCGGCTGCGATCCTAAATGTCTCATCAGGCCTTGCGTTCGTGCCTCTTCCGATCTCGCCCATTTATTGCGCAGCGAAGGCCGGTATTCATTCTTATACGCTTTCACTCAGAGCACAGCTAAAAAAAACCAAGGTCAAAGTATTTGAACTGGCTCCGCCGTTGACAAAAACTCCACTGGTGGATACATTCGATCCGGCAGATATGGCAGGTTCAAAGGCGATGCTAGTCACTGATATGGTGAGTTTTGCGATTAAAGGAATGGAGAGTGACCGATACGAAATCCGGCCCGGCCAAAGCAATGCTTTAAAAATGATGAACCGAATAGCGCCTAATTTTATTTTTAGCCAGCTTAGTAAGACTGTGGACCACATGCTGAGCAAGACACAATAGAAAGTCAGAAGGCTGAAGACATTCCTGGACCTAAATCGATTGATTTTTTGCAAAAAAAGCAATGATAAACACACACCACCACAAGTTGGTTGGTGTTTTTTTGTTAGCGGCTGAATTTTATCCTGCAAAGTCTGAATATTTATGATTGACATTGTATTCAAAAGTGGATATATTTGTTTTGTTAAACGTAATTATTACTATTAATAAATGATATGACCTATCACCTGAGAAGCGTAACGAAATGCACTAAATTAGAAGCAAACCAAGTGTTTGCTTTTCTCTTGGAATTTAATCGTAAAAATTACATATTAATAATAGGAGGTGAGATCGACACATGAGAGTCGTTGTTACTTTGGCATGTACGGAAACGGGTGACAGAAACTACACAACAACGAAGAATAAGAAAAATAACCCTTCCCGGCTTGAGTTGAAAAAATATTGTCCGCGTTTAAAGCGTCATACGCTACACCGTGAAACGCGCTAAGATTGTACCCCAAAAGATCCGGGCTTGCTTGTCGGGATTTTCATTTTACACACCTCTGAAAGGAGCACGAAGGTATTCATGAATGTAGACGTCAAAGAGGAAAATGAAATTCACCACTTTCTTATATCGTAATAATTACTGTTAAATGACAAAGGAGGATTGATGTGGGGAAACAGATCGTCGATTTCATTAAGTGCAGTCCAACGCAAAACATGACAATATTGGTAAAATCCAACCACAAAATGGATGAGTACACACACATTGCTTCAAAACTCATGTCCTACGATAGTGTTTATGCAGAACAAGTTGGATTCGTTGAAACGCCTGTAAACAGCAAAGCCGATGCTCATTTGCAAATGGCAGGTGGCGAGTTTTGCGGTAACGCGTGCATGGCTCTGGCAGCTTTCATTACCACTGAAAGAGGTATAGGGCAAAATGATTCGACTGAAATTGTTCTGGAAGTTTCAGGGGTTGATGAATTGATAACATGTTCTGTGAAAAGGAAGTCAAATGGGTTTTATTGTAGAGTTGTGATGCCGATTCCTCAAATAATTGAAGAACGAACCATCCAGTATGAGGGCAACGAGTTGGACATCATCATTGTGAGATATCCTGATTTTATTCACATTGTCATCGAAGTCGATGAATTTACTGCATCTATTAGAAACAAAGCGGAATCATTTGCAAAATTGCTTGGATTAACGTGTGGAGCTAATTTGATCGGGATCTTACTTTATAAGGCGAAAAATCGTGAAATGGCTCCGCTCATTTATGTTCCTCATCTGGACAGCATGGTCTGGGAACGAGGATGCGGTTCAGGCACAGCTTCAATAGGGGTTTATTTGGCTTGGAAGCATAAAGAAAAGATTGTAGCAGAAATTAAGCAACCAGGTGGCGTTATTCAGGTAAATGCTGACTATCATGAACAAGAACTGACAGGTCTTCATATAGAAGGCGTTGTGGGTATTGTCGCGCAAGGCAAAGCATTTATTGATATATATGATTACATTGCATAGGAGGAAAGTTAATGCAGGTAGAAGCTGCGTTTCAAGCGTCTTTAGTTGAATTTTCACATCAATTCGACGAGATGGTTTCACGTTACGACCATACTCTCCTACATAGTACTGAGTTAGAACAGTTGATCAATGCGTATTCCGCTTTTATTACGAACCCTATCAATAGGGATGCCTGGGAAAGGCTGGAACTGGAGAAACCTGATGCGTTTACCCAACTCGTGAAGGAATTAAGAAAGAAATCAGCTCAAGGCGTTGCCATCATGGAGAAATATCGATCATTAAAGCTGCGAAATGGAAATATAGAGATAACTGACTATTTCAAGAACATTGAATCATGCATTGAGGAAGAATTTGGAGGTTTTCAGGTAACTGCTGATTCTAAAGTCTTACTTATTGGCTCAGGTTCGTTCCCAATGACGCCACTGCTGATTGCCAAACGAACAAGGGCAGAAGTTGTGGGTATAGATATAGATGATGAGGCTATTGAGCTTGGATTACATGTTGTTAAACAGATTGGCAGCGAGTTAAATATTCGATTAGAAAAAAAGTTCGTAGAAGATCTCGATTTCACTAAAGTGGCAACCCATATCATATTTAGTTCAACAGTCTCCAATAAATATGAACTCTTGGATCAATTGCATGCGTTGACGAATCAAAATGTCATTGTGGCTATGCGTTACGGGAACCAGTTAAAGTCATTGTTTAATTACCCAATGCAGAAGGTAGACGAACTCAAATGGCAGTTGGTAGACACAATTTTACGTCCGAATCAAGTGTTTGATATTGCCTTATATAAAAAATCTTAACTTACCTGCAAGATGAAAAGGAGTTTTCTATGCTTGATTTCAAACGAGTCTTACTGCTAGGAACAGGACCAGCATCTATTCAGCTTGCTGTGTGTTTAAAGCAACAGCTTACATGTAAGTTGGGAATTGCCGGAAGGGAATCCGCACGTTCCGAACAATTCTTTGCTGCGATTGAACAAAACAATCATCTAGTTCAAGCGAGCATTCAGAATGAAGCACATCGAGCGATGAAAGGCGAGTGTCTCATTGAACACATTTACAAAGGATATGGTTCGATAACTGGTGAATGGGATACGCTTATCTTTGCTGTAACCACAGATGCTTATATTAACGTATTAAAACAGATAAGTGATGACGTTTTGAAGCACACCAAATGCATCATTTTAGTTTCACCTACGCTTGGTTCCAACAGTTTAGTGAGCAATTATATGAATCGATTTGATAAAGAAGTTGAAATTGTCAGCTTTTCCACCTATCTTGGCGACACCCGATGGATACCTGATAGGGCGCACAATCACGTATTAACAACTGCGGTTAAGAAGAAAATTTTTGTAGGTTCCACGCAACTTCATTCAACCAATATCGGAGTACTAAGCCATCTCTATGAACAATTAGGCATAGCACTTGAAGTGATGAATACTCCGATTGAGGCGGAAACGAGAAACATTTCCTTGTATGTTCACCCCGCTCTGTTCATGAATGAATTTGCATTAGATGCTATTTTCAGAGATTCAAGTACTTTAAAGTATGTCTACAAAATTTATCCTGAAGGCCCCATTACACAGTATTTGATTCGAGATATGTTGGCCCAATGGAAAGAAATCATGAACATGTTAGATAACATACATATTAAGAGGCTGAACTTACTTCAGTTTATGACCGACGACAATTATCCTGTCAAATTGGAGAGTTTGTCGCGTCATGATATCGATAATTTTAGCCAGGTTGAAACGATCCATCAAGAATATTTATTGTATATCCGGTACACATCACTGCTCATTGATCCTTTTTCAGAACCAGACATAGCGGGCAAATATTTTGATTTTTCTGCGGTTCCCTTTCAGAAAATTTTTATTAACAGCGAGGGCTATCTGGATATCCCGAGAATGCCGAAAGAAGATTATTACCGAACCAAGATTATACAAGGCATTTGTAAATATTTAGGTTTGGAATGTCCCACCCTTGATAAGTTCTTACATACATATGAGAGTAAATTAAATGAAGTGGCTGCATGTAATCACAATCAAAGATTATCATTTGCATTTACCGTTCAAAGCTTCGAAGAGGATTTAAATAGAATCTGCCATGAAATAGGAAAGAGCTTGCACAATAATATTTCTAAGCTTAGATAGACCACTATATCGAGGGGGATTTCCTGTGAAAAAAAGAAGTATATTCATTTTCGGGTTTCTGATTGTGTTAGTTTTGACTGTCGTTGGCTGCAGTAACAACAAGGAAACCGCATCAGATCTGGCAGTTCACGAGTCGAATACCAAGAAGGAAACAGAACTTATCTATGCTACTGCTAAAGATATGAATGATATTAATCCTCACTTATACACGGGCTCCATGCCAGCTCAAGGGATGATTTTTGAATCTCTCGTTGAAAATACGAAGGATGGAATCAAGCCTTTGCTTGCAGAATCCTGGGAAATTTCTAGTGATCAAAAAGAGTACACGTTTCATTTAAGGAAAAATGTACAATTTCATGATGGAGAACCGTTTAATGCTAACGCAGTGAAACAAAATATAGATGCCATACAAGCTAATGCAGCCAAACATGCTTGGATAAAGTTGTCAACAAAAATTGTAAACAGCGAAGTTTTGGATGAATACACTCTTAAGCTCGTGTTGTCAGAACCCTACTCTCCAGCTTTGCTCGAACTATCAATGACAAGACCCTATGTGTTCATATCTCCCAAAAATTTTGTTAATGGGGGAACGAAAGACGGTGTAAGTGGATACAAGGGTACAGGTCCTTACATGCTTGATATACATAAAACGAATGAATATGCCACCTTTGTAGCCAATAAAAATTATTGGAATGGTGAACCTAACATCAAGAAAATTACGGCAAAAGTATTGCCATCCGGAGAAACAACACTGTTAGCCTTACAGAAAGGAGAAATTAATTTTGTATTCACGGATGATCGAGGTACAGACAGTATCGATGTCGAAGCTATGAATCAATTAGTGGCTTCTGGTAAGTATCAATTAACAAAAAGCGAGCCGATGAATACAAAAATGATTGTGGCCAATAGCAGCAAATCTAGTAGTCCGGCCAGTGAAACCGCTGTACGTGAAGCTATCTGGTACGCCATCGATCGGGAAACGATTAGCAAAAACATTACTAACGGGACAGAGACCGTAGCCAATGCCTTGTTCTCCTCAAACGTCAATTATGCGGATGTTGATTTGAAGAAACGCATCTATGATCCCGAAACAGCGAAAAAAATATTGGAACAAGCTGGCTGGAAATTGGATAGTGGAGCCTCAGTTAGAATGAAAAGCGGCAATAAATTGACATTAAAAGTGTATTATGACACGAATTCATCTTCCCAAAAAACTCAAGCTGAGTTTATACAAAGTTCATTGAAAAATGTCGGTATACAATTAGACATTATTGGGGAGGATTCAACTTCTATCGCGAAAAGAAGATCGACAGGGGAATATGATTTGCTTTTCAACCAAACATGGGGATTGGCTTACGATCCTCAAAGTACTATTGCTGGATTTACATCGGAATCCGCGTATTTGTTTACGACGAAAGGTATTGCAAAAGCGGATGAGCTCTACAAAAAAATAAATGAAGTTACTTTGTCTACGGATGAGAAAAGCAGAAAATTGTTGTATACCGATATTATGAAAATAGTGCACGATGAAGCAGTGTTTATTCCGCTTACCAATGGTAGGGTCACGGTCGTAGCTCCAAAAAACTTAAAGGGGATTTCATTTAAACAAACACAATACGAGCTGCCGTTTGAACAGCTGAAATTTGAATAAGAATATCTCAAGGGAGCCTTATCTATGGGAAGATATATGATGAAACGGTTGTTGTTATCCATACCGTTGCTTCTTATCATATCGTTTATTACGTTTGTTTTGATAAATCTTTCACCGATGGATCCTGCCGAAGTCATTCTACATGCGCGGGAAATCCCACAAATAACAGATGCGCTAATTGTTCAAACGAAAGATGAATTGGGGCTGGACAGACCATTCTTGGTTCGATATTTCCATTGGTTTGTTGCCTGTTTGCAGCTCGATTTTGGAAATTCTTATATTACAGGGAAACCAGTATGGTCCTTATTGGGCCCAGCTTTTCTGAACACATTAAAGTTAACGTTTATTTCATCTGTCGTCATTATTTTATTGTCAATCTTGTTAGGCGTTGCTTGTGCATTGAGAGAAGGAAAGTGGTTAGATAAATCGATCAGAGGCGTAGCATTCTTTCTGACAGCTATGCCTGCTTATTGGCTTGGATCGCTGATGATTTGGTACTTTTCTGTCAAACTCGATTTATTGCCTACAAGCGGAATGAATTCATATCAGAGCTATATCTTGCCAGTTTCGGTGATTTCGATCAGTTATACCGGCATTTACTTCAGAAACGTCAGAAACGCCATGTTGAGTAACTTAAATGAAGATTATGTGCTGTACGGTAGGGCTTGTGGCTTATCAGAACTCAAAATTATCAAGCATATCTTAAGAAATTCTTTGCAAGTTGCTGTCTCTATCTTGGGCATGGCGATACCTACGATACTGGGTGGAACAGTTGTTATCGAGAATGTGTTTGCATGGCCGGGATTAGGAAGTCTGAGCGTGAAATCCATTTTGGGTAGAGATTTTCCAATTATTCAAGCATATGTACTCATCTTGGCAGTGGCCTTTGTAGGCTTTAACACGATTTCCGATCTTATCAATGCTGCGTTAAACCCGAAATTAAGGAAGGATATCTAATGAAGGTTGTAAACCGATTAATCAAAGATAAAATCGCAATGATTTCTTTGGCCATAATAGCTGGAACTATATTTGTCGGTCTATGCGCGCCCTTCATTGCGCCACATGATCCTGAAGAAGTCCATATGAATCTTCGATATGCAGATCAATCGTGGAACTACCTGTTAGGAAATGATCATTTGGGGAGATGCATCTTATCTAGAATCATATATGGAATACGACCAAGCGTTCTTTGGGTGTCCGTTGCTTTATTCATATCTGTATGCATTGGATCGATATTGGGCTTTCTTGCTGGTTATTTAAAAGGCGGAGTGGACGCATGGATAATGAGAATTTGTGATATTATGCTTTCATTTCCTGGATATGTGATGACGCTGGCTATTGTTGGAATCTTGGGAACAGGTCTTGCAAATATTCTGATTGCATTTATTTTGATGAAATGGGCGTGGTTCGCCAGAGTTATCCGAACTTCCGTCATGCAGTATTCGGAACTAGATTATGTGAAGTTTTCCAAAGTAACTGGCGTTAGTCATATGAAAATCATCTATAGGCACATACTTCCGGTTACATTTTCCGATATCGCAGTTATCTCGAGCAGTGCCATGTGCTCAATGATATTGCAAATGTCAGGGTTTTCATTTCTAGGTCTAGGTATCCAGGCACCGCATGCAGAATGGGGGATGATGATGAACGAAGCGAGAAACGTTATGTTCTCAAAACCGCAGCTCATGATAGCACCAGGCTTGGCCATCATCCTAGTTGTTTCGGCATTTAATTTCTTGTCTGATTCTCTTCAAGTTGCTCTGGATCCCAAATTAAATGCTTCCGCAAAAAGAATGCAATTAAAAGAGGTGGCCATTTAAACGATGAATCTGTTGGAAGTGGAGCAACTGAAAATTTGGGATGCTAATACAAACGAAATCATTGTTTCAAATAACTCCTTTCATTTAAAACAAGGAAGCTGTCTGGCAATCGTAGGTGAAAGCGGAAGCGGTAAGTCACTGACTTGCCGAGCTATTATGAAATTGAACAAACCTTGGATTCATCAATCCGGTGAGATCCGTTTCAAGGGGGAGGATATTCTTGCTCTTTCAGAAAAGAAGATGAGCAAAATAAGAGGCAAACATATTGGCATGATTGTTCAAAACGGAATGCGCGCCTTTGACCCTTCGAGTGTTGTCGGTGTCCATTTAAGAGAAACAATTGCCCAGCATTTCGATTGGAATAAGAAAGAAATGGAAGAGAAAATAATTCATGCAATGGAAAGCGTCATGCTGAAGAATCCAATTGAGATCTTGAATAAATACCCATTTGAATTGTCGGGAGGGATGCTCCAGCGGATGATGATTGCATTGGCGCTTGTGCTCGAGCCTGAGATTATCATAGCGGATGAACCGACTACAGCGCTTGATACCATCTCACAGTTTGAGGTTGTTGAACAATTGAGACGAATGCGGGATAGAACCGGCTGTTCGATGATCCTTATTTCCCATGATTTAGGGATTGTTAAGAAAATAGCGGATGAAGTTTTGGTTATGAAAGAAGGTGCTGTTATGGAAAGAGGGTCTACCCAAACCCTTTTTGCAGAAGCGCAACATCCGTATACACAATATCTGGTGTCCACCCGATTGGCATTGAGTTCCCATTTCAAAAAGATCATGGAGGAGAGGATGCTCATTGCTAATCGTTGACGGTGTTGAGAAATCGTACCGGAAGGTTGGATTTTTTTCTAATAAGAAACAACAAATTTTGAAGAATATCAGTTTCTCCTTTCATCATGGTGATTGTCTGGCCATTATTGGAGAAAGCGGAAGCGGAAAGTCTACGTTAGGACGGTTGATAGCAGGAATTGAGAAGCCCGATTGTGGGTCAATTCTGTTCGAGGGAAAGAATGTGGCACACAGAACCGTAAGAGCAGGCAACATCAGCATGGTTTTCCAAGACTATACTTCCTCTATTAATCCCTTTTTTACCGTTGAACAAGCTATTATGGAGCCACTGAAGATGCATAACAGGCGTGTAACGGAGAATCATAACAAGTTGGATATTTTATTGAATCAAGTTGGATTGCACTCTTCCTATCGGAATAAGTACCCTCACGAGTTATCTGGAGGAGAGATTCAGCGTGTATGTATAGCCAGGGCCATTTCAACAGAACCCCAATGTTTGATTTTGGATGAAGCGATCAGTTCGCTGGATGTATCTGTTCAATTGCAAGTGCTCGATTTATTAAAGGATTTAAAGGACATTTACAGGATGAGTTATATTTTCATCACCCATGATATTCAAGCTGCCGCCTATCTTTGCAACAAAGTGATTATATTTAGGGATGGGCAAATTGTAGAGATGGTTCCTATGGCACATTTAAATCATGTTCAGTCCGAATACGCGAGAAAATTATTGCAGGCGCAAATCATATTTTAATGTAGGGGGAAGAAACTTTGACTGGAGCGTTATCCTGGCCTTTTATGCGCTTATATATGCTTGCACTTCTTTTTTTTAGCGCCAATTCGATTCTGAATGTCATTATTCCTTTACACGGAGAATCGCTGGGAGCCAGCAATACCGCAATTGGTTTGATCATGGGGGCGTACATGTGTACGGCTATGATTTTCCGCCCGTGGGCAGGCGTTATTATTAAACAACAAGGTCCAATAAAAGTATTACGCATTATCCTTGTTATTAATGGCTTTGCGCTGCTCCTCTATACGTTTAGCGGCCTGGAAGGTTTTTTGATTGCACGCATTTTACAAGGAAGCTCAACAGCTTTCTTTTCAATGGCTTTGCAAATTGGCATTATTGATGCGTTACCAGAGAAAGATCGTTCTCAGGGGATTTCGCTATATTCCTTATTTACGTATATGCCCGGCATTCTTGGCCCTTTGCTCGCAATCGGCATATGGGATGCGGGAGGGATGAGCTACTTCACCATCATGCTTGTAATTATTTCCATCTGTACGGGGGTTTTTGGTTATAGTATTAAAATAGAAAAAGAGAAGAAGCAACCCGCTGAGAGTCAATCAGATCAGGGCATAAGTGTCCTAAAATCATTTGTTCAGCTGGTTAAAAACCCGATTCTATTCAAATGCAGCCTATTAATGCTAGTTGCTTCTTTAGTATTCGGATCCATTACTAACTTCCTCCCGCTTTATGCTGCGCAATTGAACGATGCTAGCGCTGGCATCTATCTCATGCTTCAGGCAGGGGTCGTCGTCTTTGCACGTTTTGCATTACGAAAGAAAATCCCGTCAGACGGGAGATGGCATTCATTTTTTATCATGGGTATTATGTTCATTCTCGCAGCAGCGGCGCAATGCGTAAGTTATTCAATAGTAGGGGGTAGCTTGTATTTCTATACAGGAGCCGTACTAATGGGAATTGCCCAATCACTTCTGTATCCGACTTTAACCACGTATTTAAGCTTTGTTTTGCCGCAAGCGAGCCGCAATGTGTTAATTGGCTTATTCATTGCTATGGCTGATTTAGGCATGTCATTAGGGGGTGTTATTATGGGTCCGATAGCTGATATTACCTCTTACTCGATTATGTATATGATTTGTGCCATGTTAAGCGCGGGGATGATTATTTATGCTTATGATCGACGAAAGATGTTTGTTGGTTATGGCGCACAACGATGAAAGTAATCCACACAATCTGTTTAAGTACAAATAGAGCCCGGCATATAAGCCAGGCTCTTTGCATACCACAGATTGTTCGATTAAATTCTGTCTAGCTCTTCGTTTCCGCAGCATTCGAATCTGCTTGAGATTCATCGGATGCTGGCTCAAGTGTTTCATCTAGCTTCTGGGCTGCCAGGATGGTTACAAGAATGGCTTCCGGATCTGTTAAGATCTCTACATCCTTGCCCGCATCCAACTCGGAAACATGCAATTTATCGCCAATACTCAACTTGCTTATATCCACATCCAAAGAGTTCGGCAACTTATTTGGCATACAACGAATCATGACCTCATGCAGCTCAATCTGCAGCATGCCGCCTTCTTTGGTTCCGAGGGGTTCTCCACTGAAATGAACGGCCACAACAGTATCGAGTTTCTCTTTCATATTGATTTGCAGAAAATCGAGATGTATCAATTGTCCGCTTAAACTGTCCTTTTGAACTTGATGAATCATCACGGGATGCTTTTTCTTGGAAGGCAGGATGACTTCCAGAATCGCGTGTGCATTGGTTTTAAGTGCAGTGCGGATGACTTTCTCCTCAACAGCGATATGCTCGTTTTTCATTCTGCTGCTGTATACGACTGCCGGAATTTGACCTTGCTTTCTCATCTGTTTCAATGTACCTGTACGGTCTACTAGTTGAATAGAATTACTCATTACGAACACCTCCTGAACGATTGCAAAAGCAGCTAAAAAGCCCTAGTATTATATACCCGCTCCAGAGAAAGTTCAAACATCAATACAAAAGGTAGGCGTATGAACCAAAGAACTAATGAGCAATTGAGAGGTTATCAGAGATGAAGGTCCCACGTAGTCTTTGCGGTAAACCAGCTATGAGCTGCCTTTATTTTTCTCCCTATAATCTTTAGGGCTCATCCCGTAAATTTTCTTAAATAAACGACTATAATACGATAAACTTGATAACCCTGTTACGTACGCAATTTCTTGTATTGGCTGATCCGTACATCTCAACAATTCTAACGAGCGTTCCAAGCGTATCTGACTCATACGATCTATAATGGTTTGACCACTTAATTTTTTGTATTTTCGAGCAAGATGCCCATAACTCATATGGAGGGATGCAGCTAGTCGATGAACGTCTACAGCATAACTTTGATCATCATTCAAATAAATTTCAACCTTACGGAGCAATGAGTGATCAGAATTAGTTTCGATTTCAATCCATCGCTTTCTTTCCGGCGACAACTCTGTTATAGAAAAAATGACTTGAACGATTTGAAGCAAATTGGCAATGGAGGAGCCGTTCTGCTTGGTATTTTCAAAGCATGAGAGCAGAAGACTACCTAACCCAAACTCATCATCGTAGACCCCAGGTTTCCAATTCGATAAGACGTTGAGTTGTTCGAACGTTGAGAACGTATTCACTGGTAAGTCCCCCGTGCCACGATTCACCTTCCATCTTAAGCATGCGCCCTTGTGTGGATTATTGGGTACATAGACATGAGCATGTTCCATCCCCGGTGGTATGAGGAAAAACTCACCTGCGTGAATATCCAACATCGATCCCCCGAAACTCGTTTTCAAATATCCCTCAAACACATAATTGAGCTCATACCACGTGTGGAGGTGCGGTGGGCACTGAGCGAAGCCCGCTGGCACTTCTAGTAAAAAATCAATGATTTCAATGGCAGCATCATTGAGCACTAGGTTTCCACTAAGCATAGTTTGATAAGGTTGGACGTCCGGAAATATGATTCCTTGCGGATGAAGTGGATTCAATAGACTCATTAAGATCACCTTTATGAAAAATTAGAAAGTATGCTTTTAGTATAGCACAACCTTCTTTGCATGTTATTTTTGTTCAAAAGCTTGTCATTCCAGTGAATATACTTAGGTATTATATTTTGAGAAAATGTAAGCAGATGACAAACCATACATGACAAAAGAGGAGAGATTACCATCCGAAAGCTTCATTTATTAAGCAATGCGCATTTAGACCCCGTATGGCAATGGGAGTGGGAAGAAGGAGCGGCAGCTGCGGTTTCAACTTTTCGTGCGGCAGCAGCATTTTGCGAAGAATTTGAGGGGTACATATTCAACCATAATGAAGCGTTGCTATACAAATGGATTGAGGAGTATGAGCCTTCTTTATTCCTTAAAATACAAGGCCTCGTACAAGCAGGCAAGTGGCACATCATGGGAGGGTGGTACTTACAGCCTGATTGTAATATGCCTTCCGGAGAATCGATCGTCAGGCAAATTTTGCTTGGGCGGACTTATTTCAAAGACAAATTTGGTGTAAGTCCAACCACAGCTATTAATTTTGACTCCTTCGGGCACTCGCGAGGTCTCGTACAGCTCATGCGAAAAGCAGGATTTGATTCCTACCTATTCATGCGACCGGATGACCGCGTAGCTGGCCCAGCGCAAGATTTCGTCTGGGTGGGGTTCGATGGCTCCGAAGTACTTGCTCATCAAATCCAAGATGGGCATAACACGCTGCTTGGTCAAGCACACATTAAAATCGAAGAGAGAATTAACAAGCAAACACCTCAGGATTTAGAGCTTGTTCTTTGGGGGGTCGGAAATCATGGTGGCGGGCCTTCTCGTCTAGATCTAAACCATATCGGGGCATTGATTGAGTCAACGAAAGGTAAAGTAGAGGTCGTACATTCAACACCAGAAGCTTACTTTGTGGATCTCGCAAGGAAAGCGGATGCTCTGCCACGCCATGAACGAGATTTGAATCGACGTTTTGTCGGATGCTACACCTCGATGATCCGAATCAAACAAAAGCATCGTCAGCTAGAGAATGAGCTGTACCAAACAGAAAAAATGCTTTCATCAGCCGCTATGCAAGGATACCTTCGTTACCCACAGGAAGAGCTCAAGGATGCGTTCCATGATCTGATGGTGGCTGAATTTCATGATATTTTACCAGGGACTTCGATTCAGCCAGCAGAAGAAGCTTCCCTTCGTTTAATGGATCATGGGTTGGAGATTGCTTCAAGGTTGAAAGCGCGTGCATTCTTCGCCTTATCTAGTGGTCAACGAGAGGCTGCTGAAGGTGAGTACCCGATTCTCATCTATAACCCGCATCCTTATCCTGTTCGTGGTGTCTTTGAATGTGAATTCATGCTTGCCGATCAAAACTGGCAGAATCAATTCTCTATGCCAGTCGTGTATCAGGATAGCATTCGTATTCTGTCCCAAGCTGAGAAGGAACACAGTAATCTAAATTTGGACTGGCGCAAAAGAGTTGTGTTTGAGGCACAATTATCTCCATCCGCAATGAATCGATTCGATTGTCGGATCGAATTACTGTCTTCGAAGCCACAACCTCAAGTGGAGCTCCAAGATGGAAATATCCTTTTCCGCTCAACGTCGCTACATGTAGTCATTAATACCAAAACAGGGTTGATGGATCAGTATGTCGTAGAGGGGATCCCTTATTTGAAAGAGAATGCCTTTCAAGCATTGGTCGTTACCGATAATGGGGACCCTTGGCGAATGGATACGGATGGATTCGAGCCTGTGAAAGGGACTTTTCGTCTTATGTCGCCTGAAGAAGGGACGAAACTCTCAGGTATCTCAGAAGGAATTCTCCCCTCTGTCAGGGTTATTGAAGATGGTGAAGTACGTACCGTCATTGAATCACTGTTCGAGTACGGCCATTCCGCGGTCGTCCTCACTTACAAACTACCCAAAACTGGAACGGAAGTAGAGGTCCATGTACGTGTATTGTGGCAAGAGAAGGACACGATGCTGAAGCTTGCGATTCCAACCATACTCCATGAGGGCAGATATGTGGGACAGACAATCTATGGTGTGCAGTCTCTTGAAACGGATGGTACAGAAGTTGTTGCACAAAAATGGACAGCTCTCGTGTCCGACAGTGGCAATGGCGCAGTCACATTAATTAATGATGGCATCTATGGATCAGATTGCTCAAATGGGGTAATTAGACCATCTTTATTGCGAGGGGCTGCTTATACAGCACACCCAATCCTTGACCGACCTTTGATGCCAGATGATCGCTTCTCGCCGCGAATCGATCAAGGTGAACGAATGTTCAGATTCTGGTTGAATGCCGGCACCAAGTCAAATAGGCTCGCACTGATTGACCGCGAGGCACTTCAATGGAATGAGAAGCCGTATGCACTTTCCTTTTTTCCTCATGGAGGAGGGCAGATACCTGATTCCGCTATCCAACTTACTGATGATGTGATCCAGATGACGGCATTCAAGCGTGCCGAGCATAGTGAAGATACGTATATCTTACGATTTTCCGAACCGACTGGGATACCAAGATCAACGGTGGTTAGGATTCCGAGCATGAACTTGGAAATTCCCCTTGATTTCAATGGCTTTGAAGTAAAGACGTGTAAGCTAGATTTGCAAAAGAGTACCCTAATTGAATGCGAATTACTGGGATAATAGGCGAGAATGGATCGACAGCCAAGAATCTGGTGTCTTACTGGCAAAGAACGATAGCAGAATAAGCAGGGAGCAGATTGCCGCGGCAACTGCTCCCTGTTTTCATTAAAGTAACGAATGACCGTTGCCTATATGCAGTCATTTTGCAACTTGAATAATGTTAATAGCAATGATAATATTAGATTATTAGATAATTATCTAAAAGTATAAAAATGTTGATCGTCCGCAACAATCCTCAAATTACTTTGAACTTTTTTCTAGAATTATCGTAATGTTATGTTGAAAATTTCTCATTTTGGAGGTACTTACTTATGAAAATGAATTCTACACTTCCCTTAAAAGTAATCTCGGCTATGCTGACCTTAACCGTCAGTCTCCCGACCGTCTCAAGTGCTGCGACCAGTAAGACGTTGGCGGTTACTCCCGCTTCACATGTCCAAATTGCTGCTGACCGTTCAACGCAAAACGTACCCTTACGTGCAGTTGTTGAAACACTTGGTGGCGAAGTGTTATGGGACGAAACCAGCTCGTCTGTTAGTGTCAAATATCTCGGACATGCATTATCCTTGAAAATCGGGAGCAATGAAGCTGTAATCGACGGCAAGGCAATTACTTTGCCGGCAGCGTCACAGCTCGTAGAAGGACGCACCATTTTTGCGCTCCGTACTCTCAATGAAGCACTCGGTACCACAATCGGTTGGGACGACCAGGCACAAGCTATCATCTTTGATAAAACGGATCTCACAGGCAAAGCGACGGCTTTTATTGCCTCCGCTTTGGGCTCATCGCCAAACAGTTCGACACAGTTTTTTAGCGCCAATCTGGGGTCAGTTGCAGCGGCGGAGAGTATCAAACAATTTTTCGGAAACGTATCAAGTCAACTTGGAAGTTATAAAGGTGTAGCCAAACTCACGTCCGACAAAACCATTGTTCACGAAAATGTGAGGCTCACTCTCACTTTTGAAAAAAGCGAAATGCCTTTCATCATCAGATTTAATCATGCAGGAGAGATCGATGACTTTTTGCTCGATGCTTCCGCGGCAATGAAGCTAGAAGGTTACAAACTGCCGAGCTATGCGAATTCGGGAACATATAACGAAAAGGAAGTGATGATCGGTGAAGGTCGCTGGGCTTTACCTGGCACACTGACACTGCCGACAGGAAAAGGTCCACATCCTGTAGTTGTGCTCGTACACGGATCGGGGCCGAGTGACCGCGACGAGTGGCTTGGCGCGCTGAAGCCGTTCAGTGATCTAGCAGTAGGCCTGGCTTCACAGGGTATTGCCGTTCTGCGTTACGATAAACGCAGCCTTGAATATCCGGCGCAGCTCAGTCATTTGCCAGATATGACGATGAAAGAAGAAGCGCTCGATGATGCGCTTACCGCCGTTAAACAAATGAGCAGCACCGAAGGCATCGATCCGAAACAGATTTATGTACTCGGACACAGCCAAGGAGGTTTCATGATGCCGCGTCTTATAGAAGCGGATAAAGATAAACAAATTGCAGGTACGGTTCTAATGTCTGCACCAGGCGGCTCCTTTTTCGACTTATTGGAAGAGCAATTTTCTTATCTCGTAGATCTGAAACAGATGCCTCCCCAATCGTTGGACTTTTATAAAGGGCAGTTTGCCATCTTGAAGGACCCTAACTTATCCACCGCCAACCCTCCGAAAGAATATTCGCTCGGATATTGGTTTATGGACTTACGCGGTTATGAGCCCGCTGAAATGGCGAAGAATCAGACAGGGAAAATGCTCGTCCTACAGGGAGGGCGCGATTATCAAGTCATGCCGGAGCAGCTTGATATCTGGAAGAACAACTTGAAGGATCGGAAAGACGTTACTTATCGACTGTACCCAAAACTCAATCACTTATATACCGAAGGCGAGGGAGCCATGAGCACGCCTCAGGAGTACCTCAAGCAGGGTAATATCCCGTCCGAAGTCATCAACGACATCAGTGACTGGGTGAAAAACAATTAAGTTTGCAGAATAGTTAAAGGAGTACTAATCCTCAATGATACCGATCCAACATCCAATCACAGCTTATTTATTGTTATACAACTGTCCGATTTTTGTTATACAGGCCGCAAACCGTGAATAAAACTGTTTTAGAAGATATAGCACAGAGGATTAGTTGCCTTTTCTGGATACACGTATATGAATAATAATTATCGTAAATTGCATTTGGGTACCTTATAACATATAACTCAACTCAACAAGGAGCAGTATGCCGCGCGGCAACTGCTCCTTGTTGAGTAAACTGTTTTACAAAAAAAGGTAACATTCTATTTTTGGCGAATTATTTATTTAACAATTAATCTAGTATTGTGTAGGTTCGTTTCTTAGACGAGTCGAGGTGGGACAAGTATGAGTAATAAAATACAAAAACAATTTACAAAAGAAATGAAAAAAATTTCAAGGCAAGAGTCACGAAGAAAGAATAGATTTTACAGTTTTTTGGAAAGAGATATTATTAATGGATATTATGCGATTAAGAAGAGGGAAACCAGCAAGTTTGTTTTGTTTTTCATTAAGATAATGCAATTAATTATGAGTGCAATTATTCTTGTTTTCGGCATGTTGTTGGCAGTTGCGATAACAAAACTTGAAATAACAATGGCATTCTTTTTAACATCTTTCATATCATTAACTTTATTAATTTTTGGATGTATACATCCTAATACTATTTGGGCTGCTCACAGAAGAATTCCTAGGAGAAAGGTATTAAAATTATTTGGCATAACATCACTATCTAGTTTATTTCTTGGTATAGTATTATCAGTAACAATTCAATAAATCTAAGGAGGCGAAGATGAACGAAACCGCTTTTGATATGAAGTTATTTGAGAGCTACAAGCCGGGATTAACCTCGTATTGTTATCGAATGTTGGGATCCATTGATGATGCGGACGATGCTGTACAGGAAACCTATATTCGGGCATGGCAGAGCTGGAATCTATTCAGACAGGAGTCATCTATTAAAACATGGATCTACCGCATAGCGTCAAACTTATGCCTGGACAAGCTGAGGCAAGCGAAGCGCCGTATGCTTCCTGTTGACTTGTCCGACCCGGCGATCAAGATTGTCGAACCGAACGAAACGCTGCCAGACTCGTCCTGGATTTGGCCATCACCCGGATTTGGAGAAAATCCAGAAGATGCTTACGTTCGCAAGGATACCCTTCAGCTGTGCTTTATCGCACTCTTGCAAACCTTGCCGCCTCGTCAACGCGCGGTTCTTATTCTGAAGGATGTCTATGAATGGTCTTCGAAACAAATTGCGGAAACGTTGGGAATGTCACCGGCAGCGGCGAACAGCGCCCTGCAACGAGCCAGGGAGACGATGGAACGAACTCGTCTTCGCTCCGATGAATTTAGTAAGATGAATGTCAATCCCGACCAGAGTCTTCTCTCGCGGTATGTGGAAGCGTTTGAGCAATTCGATATCCAAGCGCTTGTGTCGTTGTTCCATGAGGAAGGTTGTATGTCCATGCCGCCTTTTGCCATGTGGATAAGCGGACAAGAAGATTTGTCCGCGTTTTTTGCACTTACGCGTTGGCATTGCGAGGGATCCAAATTTTTACCAACTACAGTGAATGGCGGTTATCCCGCTCTGGCGCAGTATATGCCCGGTAAAGAGGCATCCGTCCTGGTTCCTTGGGGCATTCACGTGATTGAAGTGAAAGATAATCGGATATTCCATGTCCAAAATTTTATAAATGCAAAATTATTTTCCCGATTAGGGCTTCCGGAGCAAATAGACCGATGAATTCGGAGATTGGCATTCGTCTATATTAATGAGAAACAAAATTCCCGTAAAGAGGTGTCCTTCACAATGGAAACAAGCAACTCAACAAAAGTAACAGTAGAGACTGTCATTCAAGCTCCCGTAGCAAAAGTATGGAGCTATTGGACCGAGCCGGACCACATTACAAAGTGGAATCAACCTTCCGAGGAATGGCATGCGCCAAGAGCGGAGAATGATTTGCGGGCAGGCGGCGAATTCCTGACAAGGATGGAAGCGAAGGATGGCAGTATGGGTTTTGATTTTAGCGGGATTTACGACGAAGTGAAGCTGTATGAGACGATTGTTTACACACTGGGAGACGGACGGAAAGTAGATATTGCATTCATTGATCAAGGCGAGTCCACGAAGGTCGTTGAAATCTTCGATGCTGAGAACACTCACCCCGTTGAATTCCAACAGGCGGGTTGGCAAGCAATTCTGGATAGTTTTAAACGATATACGGAAGAATTATAAGAATAACGAAACGGGCTCTGCCTCCTTGGGACGGCAGAGCCCGTTTTTCCTTTGATGAAAGACAAAATCCAGCTTCGTTAATTCTGTTCCCTCCCCATTTTTGTTATTGTGTGCTACCACCGGAAGACGATAGTCATCACGACATGAAGGGCAGTAGAACTTGGTGGTATTTATGCTTAGGTTCATAGTAAATTAGCCAACAACCGCATTGAGTTGTTGGCTAATTTACTATTTCAAAAATATGTTAATTTTTGAAGTGATACGATATAGAGGAATTCCAAAATATAGTATAATAAAGAGGAATTTATAGTAAATTAGGTCATTATTAGTGGAGGAATATGGAGCAATCAAACGATGACCACAACATTAGTAATGAAATTAAGAGAACCAAAAAAAATGTGTTTAGATTTTTGCTTTTAATTGGATTTCTGTTCATTGGTTTAATTTGCTATGGGATATTCTGGGCCTTCTTTGACATGAATCGGCTACCGGCAGGTGAATTAATTGAACAATCACACTCCCCAAACGGGAAATATACAATTAATACGTATGTTTCAAATGGAGGAGCAACGACTAACTTTGCTATAAGAGCAGAACTTGTTTCTAACAAAAGCTCGAAGAAAAAAAATATTTATTGGAATTATAGAGAAGAGAACGCAAATATCGTATGGGTTGACGATGATACTGTTAACATTAATGGTCATGTTTTAAGATTGCCAAATGAGAAATTCGATTTTAGGCGAGAGTGAATTGTCAATTCACGGAATTCAGCTAAAGGAAATCAATAGCCAAATATAAATGAAGAGTTTGTAAGTAAATGATGAAAGGGAAATATTTGTATGAGTCGTAAGAGTGTGGTTGCTGGGATACTTTTATCCTTGGTTATACCAATGATCATGTATTTCGCAATTAAGGTTATTACTTATTTCGGGAACGCGCAAGAACCCTTAGAAGATTTTCAATATCACGATTCTGCCTTTGTTGTGATACATATTGATCAATTCTTGTATCCTTTTTTTGCTGTTATTATTTTTACTATATATGCAGTATTTTATTTGGTAGCGCGATATGTTAATCGAAAAGGTGATGACTAAATTGAAAAAAGGGATAATAGTTTTTCTAAATGGAACTTCAAGTTCCGGAAAGACTTCCATATCGACAGAACTATTAAAACAAAATGAAATTTCGTTTCATCATTTATCAATTGATGCTTTTTTTAATGGATTGTTTCATGACTACATTGATTTCATTAACACCAAATATGCAGAAGATGCACAAGGCCCAACCCATATAATTATTGACCCATTGATTACTTTATTTTATTCAACAATTAAATTTATGTCGGAAATGGGGACGAATATTGTTGTAGATACCGTAAATGATACTGACGATAGATTTAATACATTTCTAAGTTTACTATTGAATCATCCTGTACTGCTTGTAGGAGTAACTTGCTCGAAAGAGGAGCTTATTAGGAGAGAAAAACTAAGGGGAGATAGAGAGATTGGTCTAGCAATCTCACAGTATGATAAAGTTTATTGCCTTAATGTGTATGACCTTGAGCTAAATTCTGAAACCTTGAGTCCAGATGAATGCGCCAATTTGATATTAAATTTTATTAGATCAAATCGTGAATATTCTGCATTTAAGAAGCTCAACAAAAGAAGCAGTACGGGGTAGTAGTATTTTCTAAAGCTACATAGGAATAGATCTATCCTCATAGAGGTATGGACGTATTGCAAATTTCTAAAATACCATAATTGGAGGAACTCGTGTTGATTTTATAATAAATATTCAAGTATTAATTTTAAAAAGAATTACTTCTTTTTTTTGTATCTAAATACCAAGTACCCTAATAATACGATAATGACTATTATTACGATCTGATAAATTGCTGTGGTTAGCTCAAATTTCATCTTAACCAACTCCCTTATTTGAAATTAACATGGGGACAGATTATATTCAATAATTAATTGGAATAAGAGTCACTTGTAGTTCCTGAGCTATTTACTTTAGTAAATGTACAGTATCATATCCATCGTACATTCCCTTAGGAGTCACGACATTCGTTTTAGTCTGGATAACAGGTGGTTGGATTGTGGAGGTAGATGTAACCACGATAATCCTAGTTAAACGAACTGACTGAAGGAAAATAAAGAACTTGGGAGGTTTGAAATGAAGGTCAAACGAATCGTCGCCAATATAAATACGATGGATATCACAGCAGCAAACTGCTTCTATCAGGATGTGCTCGGCCTTGAATTAATGATGGATCATGGTTGGATAAGAACTTATGGTTTAAACGAGGAGATGAGCATTCAAATAAGTTTCGTCTCAAAGGGTGACTCAGAAACGCCTACACCTGATCTATCAATTGAAGTCGATGATCTCGATGCGACATTAGAGAGCATGAAGAGACATGGTTTTACGATAGAATATGGGCCTGTTAACGAACCTTGGGGCGTTCGACGATTCTATGTCCGCGACCCGTTCGGTAAACTTATCAACATTCTCACTCATGAGCATTGATAAACTAACGGCCAATCGTAAAGGGACGCTGGTTAGTTTAAAAGGCCGACCTTATTGGATCGGTTGCCTTTTCTCAACGAATGGGCAACACATTACGAAGTCCGCGTAATCCGCGGGCTTTTTTAGTTATCAGCAAGTTCTATTCATTAGGCTATAGTCGATAAGCAGTAGACTGACTCGTAACTAAACTAACGGATAGCATTCTCCTATTATGAGGAAATCCGACAGAGGAACTTCTCTAATATTACTCCTGATTGTAGGATGAATAATTTAGCGAAATAAGGAAAATATACCAAATACTAAATCTTTTTTTATATCCGGGAGGGATAGCGGTGGAGGTTTCCTTCTCTAGACTGCAAATCGTATTTTTGTTGCTCTTATCGCTTGGCATATCGAATCATGTGCTGATTATTCCTCATCTTCTCCAAGCGGCGAAACGAGATGCATGGTTTAGTATTTTGCTCGCTTACCTAGCTTTGATTGGCTGGAGCTTGATCCTGTATCTTATTTTGAAATCAATAGGTAAGTTATCGTTCTATCTTTGGCTTAAAGGCCGGGTAGGTATGTTGGGACTGTCAATCGTAAGTGGCTGTATTGCTTCTTATTTAATAGCTGCCGGGATCATGATCGTATTTGATACAACAAAGAACGTCAGCATATACTTTCTTCCGAGAACGCCAGATTTCGTTGTCATTTTAAGTTTTATTTATTTGGCTTACATGGCCGCGAAATCGGGCCTCAAAACGATAGTTTATATGTCAACCATGTTGCTGCCAATTGTATGGATGTTAGGAATCGGAGTATCTCTGATGACCAAGAGCAGTAAAGATTATGGCATGCTGCACCCCCTCCTTAAGGAAGGTTTAGGATCTCAACTGTCTGGAGGTGTAGTCGTTTTTGGTGGAAGCATTGATTTGATGGTTTTGCTTTTAATCCAGCATAAACTGAGTAAACCGCTGAATTATGGCGTCATTTTCTTAGTTTTGACGCTACTAATAGGGCTTATTATGGGACCTACGTTAGGATCCTTAGCCGCTTTTGGTCCTTACCAAGCTGCAAACTTGCGCTTTCCTGCTTTTGAACAATGGAGGCTGGTGATGATTGGCAGACAAATCTCTCATGTGGATTTTTTAGCCGCATTTCAGTTGATGGCAGGCAGTATTGTGAGAACTGCTCTGATAATCCATCTCATATCTGAACTGGCGGGTGTCCGATCTCCCAAATATCGACAAGTCGTTATGCTGCTCAGTGCTGCCATCTTGTCGCTTCCTTCGCTATTCAAGGTCAGCGACATCAGGATGCAAGAGATCATCCATAATTATTTTTACACCTATTCGCTCTGGTTCGGAGTTGCTATCACAGCGGTTCTTTTTACGCTAACTTATATTCCGCAACGAAAGGGGAAGGGCAATGAATCCATCACCTGAAGAATTAATGCTATTCGCAGAGCAGGATGCCTGCTTAAAAAATGGAAGTTTGTTGACAGGACAATTGCAAGAAGCATTCATGCCGTATTCGGACATCATTTTTCCAGCAATTCCGCAATTAGAAGTATCCAATCAATTGACTGCTTTCTTCTGCGAAGGCATGATTGATAAGACCGAATTGAATGCGTATTTCACTAGGGCATGTCAGTATATAAACCAGTTATCGATTCATTTAGAGGATGTTCCGAAGTATTCGGAAGAAATGCCTCTATTTGATTTGAATTGGTCATTCAGAGATATGGTTGTAAATATGTTTCGTGGCTGTTTAGTCCTTTATCGGGAAAGTGATACTTACTTTTGGGTGGTAGATATTTCTAAAGTACCCCAACGTGCCATACAGGAATCCAATACGGAAATCTCAATCAAGGGTGCTAAAGATGCTTTCACGGAAGACCTATTTACGAATATATCTCTGATACGGAAACGAATGCAAACAGCATTGTTATTTTGTGAAAAGTTCGTCGTTGGAAGTTTAAGCAAAACTCAAGTATCTCTGCTATATCTGAGTCATAAAGCGAACCCTGCGGTGATTGCAGAAGTGCGTAAACGATTGGAAACCTTTCAAACAGAAAGCATTGTTAGCAGCGGACAGTTGGAACAATGGTTATCCGACCGAACCTTTTCATTGTTTCCCTTGATTGATTATATCGGTCGGCCAGATTTCGTTGTTGAAACGCTGCTGAGAGGAAGATTCGCAATAGTGGTTGATGGGTCACCTATGGTACTCATCGGACCGGCTAACTTCCTTGAATTGTTAAAGACACCTGAAGATGTTCATTTTCCTTATCATTATGTGATGTTTCAACGGATACTCAGGTTATTGGGGCTGTTGCTTAGTATTTTTTTGCCAGGCTTTTGGATCTCAATAGCGAGCGTAAATCTAGACCAGATGCCATTTATGCTCCTATCGACGGTAGTCCTTTCCCGTGAAGGGGTTCCACTACCTTCGTTTCTTGAAGCGTTACTTCTGATATTTCAGTTTGAATTGCTTCGGGAAGCAGGTGTTCGACTGCCTAAGGCCGTTGGACAAACGATCGGAATTGTAGGAGGGCTAATTATAGGAGATTCCCTCATTAGGGCTGGCCTTGCATCTCCGACATTGCTTGTAGTCATAGCACTTTCCACAGTAGCGTCGTTTAGTCTGGTGAATCAATCTTTGGCCGGCACTGTAAGTGTGGTCAGGGTGTTTATTTTTATAATTTCTTCCTATCTTGGCATTTACGGCTTTATTCTGAGCATGTTCTTGCTATTGATCTATCTCTGCCGACTTGAGTCATTTGGATTGTCTTATCTCGAACCGATATCATCATTACGAATGAAGGACTGGCTAACTGCGTTCATCCTTGATCCGTTCAGGAGATCACGAGTTTCTTCAGATATGCTAAATAAACGGAAAAGGTGAAAGCGTTGAAGCATAAACGGCTATGTATACTAGTTGTGGTGCTTGGATTATTGGTGGAAACGGGCTGCGCCACTGATGTCAAGGATATTGATAAGATAAATTATGCATCTACCATAGGTGTGGATTACAAGGATGGGAAATATCATGGCTATATCCAATTCAATGATTTTCAGACCGTTGCCAAAACAACCGATACGCAGAGGTCGTCTGCAAAAATTTGGGTGGGTGAGGGAGTTGGGGATTCCTTTGAAGAATCTCTTTTTGATCTTTATCGAACGTCGCAGGAAATAATTTTTTGGGGTCATGTGACTGCTATTTTGATTAGCGAAGCGGCATTTAAGCAAGGCATTCGAAGTATCTACGATAGTTTTGTCCGATATTATGAGTTTCGACTGACCCCTTGGGTGTATGGGACGCGAGAATCAGTAAAGGATATTCTAAGCACAGGCGGTTTTTTTGGACAATCTCCACTTAGTACCATTCTTCATGAACCGACTGGGAATTACTCGCAAACTTCCTATATTAAGCCTATCAAACTTCATAGATTAATCAGTCAGATGAATGAGAATGGCTTTACCTCATGCATTCCGACCCTAGCTGTAAACAAGAAGAACTGGGTGGAAAAAAAGAATAAAGAACCTAAACTGATGATCGATGGGGCGATATTCCTAAAAAATGAATTTTACAAAAGCTATATTCCATTAGAAGAATTGACCGGACTTCGATGGATACAGGCTGGTTCTGTACGAGCGGGTGTTTCAGTTCCGAGTAAGACGGAGCCATCAGTTCAAATCGTTATCGAAAATCCCAAAACTAAGCTAAAGATGGTCAAGATAGATGATCAGCCACAATATAATATTGATATGAAAGCGTCAGGATATGTAGTCAGCCGAACCAATAATAACTTGCTGGGGTTGCAACAATTAACTCAGAAGTCGACAGAGGATATCGTAAAAGAAATCCGAAAAACATTTATGGAAGGTCTGAAAAGGAAGACGGATATCTATAATCTTGAATACGATTTATTCCGTTACCATTATCAAGAGTGGAAAGCCACTTCCCAGGTGGAGGGGACGTTGTTAAATGAAAATGAGATCCGAGATATCCATATCGACTTAAATATAAAGCATACTGGTAATGGAAAGAATTCGACTATAAATAGAAGCAAGTAAACTGTAATCCTGCCCGAACGGCTCTTCGCCGCCGCGAAAACGAGTGGTAGACTCATTAAGCTATTGGGCAGATTATTTTTTTATAGGAGTGTAGTTCACCATCAAATACTACTCGTATGGAAAAGAATCTAGATAAATAATATACTAGCTATAACTGTTTTTTGAAGAGGTGAATCTAATGGATGAAATCAATGAATCAAAAGAAATTGTATTACAAATCGGTGTTGCCTTGAAAAAGTACAGAAAAGAAAAAAACATGAACTTAGACGACTTATCGGAGCTAACGGGCGTAAGCAAACTTACTCTGGGGAATATCGAACGTGGCGAGACAAATCCAACTTTGGGGATAATATGGAAAATATCAAAAGGTATATCTTTACCGCTATTGGCTTTGTTCAAATCAGAAGATTCTGCTAGTATGTATCGAGCAGGTGAAGGACTGCGGTTTTCAAATGATCAAAAAAATTGGATCATTGAACCAATCTTTAAAAGTAACGATATTGAAATGTGTCGGGCTTACTTACAACCTAATAGCTCGTATCAGCCTGAAGGACATCATGTCAAAACAACTGAAATTGCGACAGTCATGACTGGTTCCATTGAAATTCAAGTCAATGGGGAGATTTACACATTGAATCAATATGATACGATCAGTTTTCGTGCAGATTGTCCTCATTCTTATACCAATCATACGGATAACGAAACAGTGCTCCATATATCCTTAAAGTACGATTTCTAAAATCGAAAACTCCACTTATTATATACAACTCTGAATTCCATGACGGGAATTTCAGAGTTTTATTTTTGTTTGCAGATAATCGAAAGTATATTATAAAATACTTATTGATAAAAATAATATACTATAATATACTTTGTATATTCGCGCGGATGTATCATTTTTTTCAATCAACAGGAAGCAAATAATACGTAAGAATTCAGGAAGGAGAAATTGAGAATGCCGAACAAACAAAATAATATAGCCGAATCATCCTCTATAGGGCTGATCATACTTGGCATAATTGTTATTGCAGCTAATTTACGTACTCCCTTAACATCAGTCGGTCCTTTAGTGAGTCTAATAAGGGATGACGTTCATATTTCAAATACATTAGCAGGCCTGATCACAACGGTACCCTTGCTTGCCTTTGCTTTATTATCGCCTCTAGTACCCAAATTAGGACAAAGGTATGGGGTTGAACGTATCATAATGATCGCCTTACTCTTTCTGACTGCAGGTATTGTAATACGCTCTTTATCTGGTGCAGCTAATCTGTTTATTGGGACAGCAATTCTTGGATTCGCAATTGCCGTATGTAATGTATTATTGCCAAGTATAATCAAACGGGATTTCCCAAATAAAATTGGCTCCATGACAGGTGTTTACGCCATTTCAATGAATTTATATGGAGCAATTGCATCGGGAATCAGCGTGCCTCTAGCCGTGAACGCAGGTCTAAAATGGCAGGGAGCATTGGGAATATGGGGGATTCTAAGCTGTGTATCAATCCTCTGTTGGTTACCTCAATTAAGAAATCAAACGAAGCAAACTACCACGACAGGTCAACATATGGCTAGCAACGAAGTGAATGTTTGGCGATCTCCCATTGCCTGGCAAGTAACCTTGTTTATGGGCATACAGTCCATGGTTTTCTATGTGTTGATCGCATGGCTGCCTGAAATTTTAAAGGAGCAAGGAATTGATCCAAACCTATCAGGATGGTACCTTTCGATTATGCAGTTAGTAATGCTTCCGTTTGCCTTTATTGTCCCCGTTATTGCTGGGCGCATGTCTAGCCAACGGATGTTAGTGGTCATTACAACTATTTTGCTTTTGACAGGAACGATTGGACTTCTTTTCGGAAGCTCCAATATGATTCTGATGTGGATCATCATGCTCGGAATTGGTGGAGGCTTCGCCTTTAGTTTGTCCATGATGTTTTTCGGGTTACGTACTGAAAGTGCACATCAAGCGGCGGAACTGTCTGGCATGGCGCAATCGATCGGATATCTTTTTGCCGCAGCCGGTCCTGCTCTTATAGGATATCTGCATGATGTGACAAATAGTTGGAACCTGCCACTTTTCATTCTGCTTGGTGCTGCGGTCTTGCTCTTTTTAGTCGGTATAGGAGCAGCAAGAAACCGTTTTGTAGGTAGCCGGAATAGTTTCGAGCTAGCACGGAAATGAAGATAAATCTGTTTGACAAAATAATGGTGACCATTGATAAAGCTGAAATAACGAACAAACTTATTGTTAATAAAGAGAAGCGAGACTTACGAAATGGCAATTTGTTTGGAATTTGAATTAGTGATAATAAGAGGTACCGTTGCAGAGTATAGATTTGGAAGAGCGACAACCACTCACAATCGATGGCGAACAGAGTATTCGGAAAGATATATTAGTATTATCTTGAACATCACGAGTACGTTTCTAAGGGCGGTTATTACTCATAGTTAATTAACCTAACGAAAGAACGAGAGTGCAATGACAAAACATAAGAAGGCTGCCGACGATCATTGTTCGGCAGCCTTCTCAACTAACGGTAGCATTTGAAAAACTGTTGAATTTAGATGGATTTTAATGTAAAATTAAATCATAAAATGAAACACAGTTTCACATGATGAAACTAATTGAGGTGGTAATAGTATGTCTTTTTTCAAAATATCGATTCATTGCGGGAATTCTTGCTTCAGAAGCGTGTTAAAGTGATGGATGACGATGTACGAGCAGACGAGGGTGTACGAAGATTTTATATGAACGATCCTTTTGGTAATCGACTTGAGTTCCTTGAATGGCTTTAACCAGAAAGATAACGAGTGTTGTAACGTTATTAGTTAGGATTAGACTATATTCTTGGAGGGAGTGGTTCTTAATGAATAGCAAAGAACGTTTTTCGAATCGGGTCGATTCGTATGTGAAGTACCGCCCGAGCTACCCGAAAGAAGCCATAGATTACTTGTACGATATCATAGGATTGAACCTGAATTGTGAAGTAGCGGACATCGGTGCAGGTACAGGCATTTTTTCAGAGTTACTCCTAGAGCGGGGTAGTAATGTGACTGCTGTCGAACCGAATCAGGAGATGCGAGAAGCTGCAGTCAAGAAGCTTGGAGGGGAACAGAATTTTCGCGTTGTGTCGGGATCTGCTGAGATGACAGGACTGCCAAACAAATCTGTAGATTTTATCGTTTGTGCCCAAGCTTTTCACTGGTTTGATCGCAATGCAACGCAATCTGAGTTCAAACGAATTCTGAAGTCAGGTGGGAAGGTAGTTTTGATTTGGAATTCTCGACTTACTCATGGCACCCCGTTTCGGGAAGAGTATGATCGACTACTTCATACTTTCGGCACCGATTACAAAAAAGTTAATCATAAAAACATTTCTAACGAGACCCTAGTCTCCTTTTTCAAGTTAGGGGAAATGCAAGAAGCAAGGTTTACAAACGGACAAAAGTTTGATTTTGAAGGACTGAGCGGCCGACTACTTTCGTCTTCCTACAGTCCAGTACTCGGGGATCCGAGTTACGAAATCATGATGAAGGAACTACGTAATCTGTTTGAACAAAATAAACAGAACGGTAGTGTGTTTATTGAATATGAGACTCAGGTATTTTGGGGCGAGGTTTAGATAGTTGAAGATCAGTTGTTATAATACTACTTAACTTAATTAATAAAGTTAGGAAGCGGTATAATAGTAGGGCGAAAATTCTAAATGGAGGAGTTCGAATATTTAAGTAAAAAAGCCAAAATGTTAGTTGAACAAAGCAGATCGTGCGACGGTCTGCTTTTTCATTGTAACTGCCGGGAGATTGAATATTAGTTTCATTACGCTGTCGAGCAGGATAGTGGGACAAAGGGGATATCATATCATTTGGCGAATGTACAAAGTAATGTAAATTAGATTAATGGTGAAATCTGTGACAGTAAAAGGTATTGAACTAACTGGCAGCATAGCTGAATAAACATCAAAAAAGGCTACTCACACCAGGGTTCAGTGCCTTCTCAGCCAAACGTGCAGTAACGAATGAACTTAAACATTTTCAACGAGAGAGGTAAGAGTTGTCGACAGAATACCCAATCAGATAAAAACCATGCGCATACCCTGAATCATATGAATTCAGGAAGGGTGTCACGAAATGAAAATCATTCGAAAAATTTGTGGAAAATGCCCCATTTCCGTTAATCTGACATTAAAACAACGTCTCACCAAGCTAATCGGATTTGCTTCAGATAATGTTTTTACAATTACAAATGGAAGGTCAATTAACGGAGTAATTCGAAAAGTGGGAAACAAAGCATTTTCACTAAGGGAACTGGATACTAATCAGCTAAGGATAATTCCGTTCAAAAGATTGGCTGATTTCAGATTTGAAATAACAACAGGAGCCGTTCCACTGATAAAAAATGTCGCTGTTATTCATGCGATACAAGCAAGTTTTCTTGCTTTTAATGTAAAAAAGGGGAAAGACTATGTTGAATTTGTTCAAGTTTTTGTGGAACATGACCAACAAACAATTACCATTTTTAATCACATTATCCCTTTAAGTCAAATTGGAAGCATCGAATGCTTACGATTGAAAAGACGATAACTCTTAATTACATGCGAAGTGATTGTTGAACGAACGGGCAGTTTAGTTAAATTTAAAATTATTAAAAAATGGAAATTGTGATAAATTTAGAGTATACAGTGTGCAAAATTAATCCAATTACAGGGGGCATTATGAGAATAAAAATAGGATATATAGTTTTATTGTTATTCTTATTCGGTTGTTCTAAAACTGATACCAGCGTAATGACCAAGGAAAGTCCACAAGTATTATACGAAACCGGAGAGAAAGTTAATGTATTTGAAGGTAGATTCTTATAGTGTTACACACCATAAATGGACATCCGTTTTGAGAAACGGCACAGTCTATTTTTTTTTGAATAAATACGACATGCCAATCTACTTATAGATTTAAAGTTTAAGCACACATTCGGTGATCTCCCAGGAATTTGCTCAGACGCTAGCCACCGAGAACATGCATGTTAAAAAGGAAAATGAAGGAAGGATTATCCTAATCTATGAAGAATTTATTAATCAACACAATTCGACAAAATAGGGAATGAACCAACAAATTTTATGGAGATATATTGCTGGAATATCACTGATATTAATCTTTTGTCCCGAGTCGAACGGCTTCTTCCCTTGATAGGAAAAGTGAAGCGGGATCGAATTGCTAAAGCTAAGCATCCGGAAACGGCTCTTCAGATGTTGGCCGCTGATCTACTACTCCGCTACGTATTATTGGAGAAATTTGATCTTTCTCATACTGAATGCCGCATCGCAGCGGATGAGTTCGGTAAACCCTATTTACTCACGCAGGGCGATATTCATTTCAATATCTCGCATTCGCAGAAATGGGTAGGATGTGTTGTTGATCATGAGCCTGTCGGCATTGATGTGGAATCGGTGCGATCGGTCGACTTAGACGGGATAGCGCGATATTTTTCCACTGTGGAACAGGAATGGTTATACAGCATTGAGCCACATAAACGGTTGAACGCTTTCTATGAGCTGTGGACATGCAAAGAAAGCTATTTGAAGGCTTTGGGGAAGGGGTTGTCGATTCCGCTAAAAAGCTTCAGCATACTCCTGCATAGGAACGGTACAGTGTCGATAATACCCTGCAAGGAAGATAATCGGAAAAGATGGCTTCGCAACTATTCAAATGGATCTGAAATGAAACTTGCCGTATGTGCAAGTCAGCCCGTTTTTCCTTCAAATGTGACGCAAGCGCATACGGAAAGCCTCGTGGGCAAAATGGAGAGTATATTGGCACAATTTGGGGAGGTAGAATGATGAATGTAGGTTTATTTCTTGAAGGAGGAGGCATGCGCGGCATCTATACAGCTGGCGTGCTGGATTATTGGCTCAAGGAGCAGGTCTATTTTCCTAGTGTCTTAACCGTTTCTTCCGGTACATGGGCCGCCACCTCATACTTGTCCCGACAGCCTGGACGCAGCCGTAAATTCATGATGGATTGCGCTACGGATCCGCGTGCGGCAAGCATTCGCAACTGGTTCACCAAGGGCTCTATGTTTGGAATGGATTTTCTGTTTGAGGAGGTGCCGAAAAAGCTGTTGCCTTTTGATTATGACACTTACTTTCAATCCGATCAGCGCTTAATCAGCATCTTGACGGATTTGGAGAGCGGCGGTGCCTTTTTCGCGACGAATCGGGAGACGCAAACTCCTTACGATTTGAAGATGATGCTGGCGGCTTCGATCTCTTTGCCGATTATCGGTAAAGCGGTTAAATGGCAGGGACGGCAGCTGTTTGACGGCGGGGTAGCCAATTCGCTGCCGCTTAGCAAACTGCGGGAAGAAGGGTATGAACGCATCGTTATTGTCCTGAATAAGGAAAGGGGCTACCGGAAGAAATACGACACTTCGGAACGAATTGCCGGAATATTACACCGAAAGCATGCAGCCTTCGTAGATGCGTTAAAGACCAGATACCTTCGATATAACATGGACATGGAAGAAATCGAGCGCTTGGAGGACGAAGGACAGATTTTCGTCATTAGGCCTTCAGAACCTATGCCGATCAGCCGGATGAGTCGCGAGCTTCCTTTGTTGAATAAAGCTTACAGAATGGGATATGCAGATGCCAAACGGGAATTTATTCGAATGATTAAATGGATGGAATATTAAAATAATTCATTTGCGCAACTTCCTTTTAAAGGAAATCGTAGAATGTTGTCGAATATTGTATTTAAATATATTGAAAGTTCAAAAAAATATGATATAAAGGACGGCAAACACTTGCGGGAGCAATTTGATATTGCGGTAGTTGGGGTAAGCGCTTTGTTTCCAGGAGCAGCAGACAATACCTCATTTTGGAGAAATATACTGGAAGGCCGGGACTCCATTACGGATGTGCCGCGTTCGCATTGGCTGATTGACGATTACTATGACCCGGATCCGACTGCACCGGACAAAACGTACTGCAAACGCGGTGGGTTTATTTCGGACGTCACGTTTAATCCGGTGGAGTTTGCCATGCCGCCTCATAATTTGAAGGCAACGGATACAAGCCAGTTGCTGGCTTTGATTGTAGCGAAAAAAGTACTGGAAGATGCATGTCAATCACAATTCAGCAGAATCAACAGGGATAGGACGAGCGTCATTCTAGGCGTAGCGTCAGCAACCGAGCTTGTCGTGCACTTAGGAAGCCGAATTCAGCGTCCTTATTGGGCCAAGGCGCTTCGGGACAGCGGATTTGGGGAGGAAGAGGTCAATCAAATTTGCGATCGTATCGCGAATCTATATGTGCCATGGCAGGAAAGCTCTTTCCCTGGCCTACTCGGTAACGTGGTGGCGGGACGCATTGCGAGTCACTTCGATCTAAAAGGCACGAATACGGTGCTAGACGCCGCATGCGCCAGCTCTCTGTCCGCTTTGTCTTTGGCGGTCATGGAACTCCAAGCCGGTAAATCTGATCTCGTAATTACCGGTGGAGTGGATACGCTGAACGACATCTTCATGTTCATGAGCTTCAGCAAGACACCAGCGTTGTCACCGACAGGCGACTGCCGCCCGTTCTCGGATCAGGCGGACGGAACTATTCTTGGCGAAGGCCTAGGCATGGTGGCGCTGAAACGTCTGAAGGATGCAGAAGCAGATGGAGATGCCATCTACGCGGTTATTAAAGGTATCGGAACCTCTTCGGATGGCAAGTCGAAAAGCATTTACGCTCCTCGCTCGGAAGGACAGGCGATCGCGTTAAGTCGCGCTTATGAAGAAGCCGGTTATGAACCAGAAACGGTTGAACTGGTGGAAGCTCACGGTACGGGAACCAAGGCCGGAGACGCTGCGGAGTTTGCTGGTTTGAGATCGGTTTTCGAGACGGAACACAAAAAGACTTGGTGCGCGCTTGGCTCCGTGAAATCGCAGATCGGCCATACGAAGGCCGCTGCGGGATCAGCTGCATTGTTCAAGGCCGTAGCTGCGCTGCAGCACCGTGTACTACCAGCCACGATAAAGGTGGAGCGTCCCAATCCGAATTTGGATATCGAGAACAGTCCGTTCTATTTGAATACGGAAGCGAGGCCGTGGATCCGTTCCAGCGACCATCCAAGACGAGCTTCTGTCAGTTCATTCGGTTTCGGCGGTAGTAACTTTCACGTGACGTTAGAGGAATATACGAACCCTGGACGGCAGGCGCCGAAATTCAGGACGCTGCCTGCGGAGCTTTTCGTTTACACGGCTAGGGATGGGGCTTTGCTCGGCGAAAGATTGAATCTCCTTGGGACTTCGCTTGCTGAGGTTCCTGAAACTAGCCAAGAGGAACTGTTTCGATTTCTGGCCAAAGACAGCCAAATGAACTATGATGCTGCGCAAGAGGCTCGGGCCGGAATTGTGGCCGGTGACTTGGTGGAACTGCGTGAAAAGCTTTTGAAGGCAGGAGAACGCTTAAGCCATATGCCTGCGGAACCGTATCAGGATGTGGCAGCTGGCGTTTACATTGGCTTTGGGCATAAGGATACTGCGGCATCGGGCCGCATTGCCTTTCTATTTCCGGGTCAGGGCAGCCAATATATCGGCATGGGGAAGGATCTTGCAATTACGTTTGACAGTGTACGAGAAGTTTGGGATGAGGCGGCAGCGCTCGGCCTTCACGAGCTCGTCTTTCCAAAGCCGGCATTTGATGAACGCGCCGTGGCTCAGCAGGTTGAGGCGTTAACCGATACAAGAGCCGCACAGCCGGCGATCGGCTTGGTGAGTTTATCCATGGCTGCATTGATGCGCCAGCTTGGGGTGAAACCGGACGCTGTTGCCGGGCATAGCTTCGGCGAGCTTACTGCTCTTGCCTTTTCCGACGTGATCAGTCCGACGGATCTGCTGCTTGCTGCAAGTAAGCGCGGAGAGCTGATGCATAAGGCAGCAGCCATCCCCGGAGCGATGACGGCTGTGTTTGCCGAGCCAGGACGTGTACAGGCAATTATGGCAGAAGCAGGCGTGAAAGAAGCGAATATCGCCAATTACAACAGTCCCGAGCAGGTTGTCGTCTCCGGAGTTGAGAGCGAATTGGCTTTACTAGAGTCGGCATTGAAAGCCCGGGGCGTTCGTTTTTCACGTTTGCAGGTTGGCTCCGCGTTTCATTCAGCGCTAGTAGCACCGTCCATCGAGCCGTTTCGGACATTCCTCGAGGAAATAACGTTCCAGGCAGGGGGCCAGATACCGGTTTATGCAAACTCGACAGCCGATCGGTATCCTGAAGATTCACAGGAAATGAAAAATGTACTTGCCAGCCAAATCGCCAAACCCGTGCGTTTCGCTGAGCAAATCTCCCGCATGGCGGAACAAGATGTGAAACTGTTCATCGAAGTAGGTCCAGGCAAAACGCTGACTGGATTAGTTAAGCAAATCTTGAAAGATCGTCCAGACGTGCAAGCGGTCGCGATGGATCACAAAAACCGAAACGGTATCGTGTCGCTATGGCACATGCTGGCGCAGTTGGCGGTTCATGGAATCCCGCTTACGTTCTCCGCCCTGTGGAACGGTTACAAGGAGCCGAAAGATCCGAGGGACGAGAAAGTCCCAGCATATACAGTTAAGCTAAACGGGGCCAATTACGGCAAGCCATACCCACCAAAGGATGAACCCGTTTCAGTCCCCTCACAGCCACTTCCGGTGCAAGTTGCCGAGAGCTCATTAAAACCAAGCATAGATAGGCAGGTAAATGATATGAAATCCCAGCAATTTGATGAGCAGCAACCGAAACAGACAGCCCTAAATAATGTGAATCAGACGCAACATATGGCCGTGCCAATGGCCTCGGCGTTACCCGCATCGTACCTCGTTTATTTTCAACGGCAAATGACAGAGGCGCATCTTTCCTTTCAAAAAGCGTTGAGCGACAGCCATCATGCCTATTTGCGTTCCTCGGAAATGATGCTGGCCGCCTTAACAGGGCAAGGCTGGAGCGAACGTCCGGAGCCGGCGAGCTTGGCGATTCCGGATCTAAATCCGATGTTTGGCGCAGCACCTTATATTGCCGCTGACCTAGCTATGCCTATGTATCACTTGCCGGTGCAGACACCAGTTGTTCCGCAGACACCTGCTCCATTTGTGATGCCGCCTGCACCAGCAGTACCCGTTGAAGCCGTACGGGCTATACCAGCAGCACCGGCTCAAATGACCGCTCCATCGCCTTCTCCAGCACCAGTTCAGAGAATGGTTGAAGCACCTCCGTTGACCACGCAACCCGTTGCTGTTGCGTCTGTGCCATCGTCTGCTGTCTCGGTTTCGGTATCGAGCAGCACTCAGGATGTCGAAGCGATCATGTTGAAAGTGGTGGCCGATAAAACCGGCTATCCAGTCGAAATGCTCGATTTGGATGCGGACTTAGAGTCTGGTCTCGGCATTGATTCAATCAAACGGGTCGAGATATTGTCGGCCGTACAAGAGCAATTGGTTGACTGCCCGAGTTTCGATCCTTCGGATATGGCGAGTTTGCATACGCTGCGTGAAATTATCGGTTACTTGGACGGACATGGAAAAAAAAACGGAATTTGACCGCATCCGTAGTTGATTCAGCTCACTCCTTACCACCATTAAATGTACTTCAGCGATTTCATGTCGTAACTGTTCCTGCACCGCTGCCTGGCTTTGAAATCGCAGGTTTGCGAGAGCATCCCGTGTACATCTGGGACGACGGAACCTCGCTGACGGTCACCCTTGCCGGTAAGCTGAAAGCAAATGGAGTGGAAGCAGTAGTAACCTCATCTTTCCCTGAAGGGGCACGGCAAGTAATCTTTCTCGGAATTGCCTATTCGCAGGACGACCGGGAGACTTCATTGGCACTGAACCGAGACGCGTTCCTAGCTGCGAAGCAGGTTGCGCCTGTGATGGAGCGAGATGGCGGTTTTTTCCTTATCGTGCAAGGGCTAGGTGGGGATTTTGGCTTGTCGGGTAACCAAGGAGAACGCGTATGGTCCGCTGGTTTATCTGCACTGGCCAAGACGGCCTCGAAGGAGTGGCCGCTCGCTTTGGTCAAGGCGGTGGATGTCGACCCGACTGCATCCGTAGAATCGTTGGTCGATTGTATAATCAATGAACTGTTCGCAGGCGGTCTTGAAAAAGAAATCGGCTATGGCGCCGATGGCGTGCGCATGGCGTTGGGCATGGAGCTGTCTCCGCAGCAACCTTCCGAAGGGAGCACTCTCCTGCCTCACGATGTCGTGCTGGTGTCTGGAGGAGCTCGCGGAGTTACATCGGATTCGCTGATTGCTCTCGCCGAGCAAGTTCCGTTGCGGTTTATCCTACTCGGCCGTACTGCGCTCGAAGATCCGGTAGAGGGTATCAGCGGCACAGAATCGGAGCAAGAACTGTCGAAGCTTCTGTTTGAACGCGCTCGTGAGCGCGGTGAATCATTGACGCCGATTGCGCTCAAGAAACTCATACAGCAACTGCGCTCGGCACAGGAAGTGCGCGAAACCATAAGACGACTTGAGCATACAGGTTCCCTCGTACAGTATGTGCCTGTCGATATTACGGACAAGGCGGCGCTGCAGGATGCGCTTGCCCCAGTTCGATTGGCGTGGGGCGGGATTCAAGGAATCGTACATGGGGCTGGCATACTTGCCGATAAGCGTTTGAAAGATAAGAAGCCTGAGCAATTCGATCAGGTGTTTGCCACCAAGGTTCAAGGTTTGCAGACACTGCTAGAAGTTACGCAAGGTGATAATTTGAAGCTGATTGTGATGTTTTCTTCAGTTGCTGCTAGAGAAGGCAATGTAGGCCAGAGTGACTATGCCATGGCAAATGAAATTTTGAACCGTGTTGCCCGTCAATTGAAAAAACGACATGGACGGGCCATTGTCAAATCGCTGAACTGGGGGCCGTGGGATGGCGGCATGGTCACAGAGTCGCTGCGTAAGCATTTTCAGTCGCAAGGCATTGCGTTGATTCCCAAAGATGCGGGTTCCCAGCTATTTGCCAATGAAGCCTATACGGTCAATCCAGACGACGTGGAGATTGTCATCGGCGGTATTTCCGCTGAAACGCCGTCATTTATTTCCAATCAGCAGCGAACATTTCGTATGAATTTGCTGGTGGACACAGTGGTGTATCCGTTTCTTCAGGATCATGTCATTGGCGAAGCGGCGGTAATTCCAATCGTATGGGTCCAAGAGTGGATGCACCGCCTTTCGCAAAGCTTATACCCCGATTTAGTTGTCTCAAGCATCACCGATCTGCGTGTCTTAAAAGGCGTTCGTTTAGATCCAGTGGGATGCCCGTCGGTCATGCTTTCATTTTCAGGGACGGAGACGTATAACGCAGAAGACCGGTCCATCCGGCTGAAACTGACAGTAGTGGATGAACAGGGGACCTTGCATTACTCGGGTGAATCGGTGCTGCTTAGCCGCTATGAAGTGCGTCCTTTGTCTGCTGGTGCGTTGGAACAACCCTCGGAAGAGTGGTCGTTGCGTTCGGAAATGATTTACGGTGAGTACTTGTTTCATGGTCCGGCTTTTCAGGAGATTCAAAAACTGGATGCATGTGACGGGGAACAAGCGACCGCTACGTTGCGCGTTAATCTTGCAGATGCCCACTCGTCGACAGCGCCGATGATGCTGGACGGGGGCTTGCAGCTTGTTCGGTTATGGGGGTATCAGCACTATGCACGCCCATCTCTGCCAATGAGGATCGGACGTTCATCTTGGCGCGCCACTGGTCACGCAAACGGGCAGGAGCTGAGCTGCCGAATTCGAGTGAGGCGGCAAAGTGAGAGCAAGCTGGTGGCGGATGCCACGTTTATGGACAGCTTGGGCGAATGCGTCGTGCTTATGGAAGAGATTGAGATGTATTTCATTGATGAAAGGCGGAACGTATGAAATCCTTTGAACCGATAGCCATAGTAGGAATGGGCTGCGTATTTCCTGATGCCTTTAACCCAGATCAATTCTGGGAAGGCTTGAAGGAGAATCGGAACTTGTTGTCCGACGCGGATGCGGAGACGTTTCGCGTCGCAATGCCCTATGCTGTGGCAGACGAGACGGGCGCGAAGTGGCCGGTAAAGGGCGGGTACATCCGCCACTTTCCGGCATGCGGCCCGCGAACAGAACCGCAGCTGCAGTGGTCGCTTGCCTCCGCACAGCAAGCATTGACAGGTGTTCAACGGACGGGGATTCATTCGGACAGACAAGGGCTCATCATGGGCAATTTGTCGCTACCAACTCGTTCGTTCGCCCGTTATGCCGAGTCCGTTTGGACGAATGAGGCTTCATGGCTTGGTCAATCGCCCCAGAAATGCCTGACGGAGCCGATGGACCGATTGATGTCCGGGTATCCAGCGCATTATGTAGCTGAGCAGTTAGGGCTAACGGGGTCTGCCTTCTGCCTGGATGCCGCTTGCGCATCATCGCTGTATGCGATCAAGCTGGCTTGTGATCGTTTGCAGCTTGGGAAAGCCGATTTGATGCTTGCGGGCGCCGTCAACGGTACGGACCCGCTGTTTTTACATATCGGCTTCCGGGCACTGAAGGCGCTATCGCTCAGCGGTCAAAGTCGTCCCTTTCATCCACAGGCGGACGGACTAGTACCGGCGGAAGGAGCCGGTTTCGTTGCATTAAAACGACTTAGCGATGCAGAAGCTTCGGGAGATCGGATTCTCGCCGTCATTCGCGGCATCGGCTTGTCTAACGACGGCGGTAGCGGTAGCTTGATGGCGCCTTCGGCATACGGCCAGCAGTTAGCTATGCGCAAGGCGTATCAGTCGGCAGGCATCGAGCCTGCTCAGGTCTCATACGTCGAATGCCATGCCACCGGCACACCAGTCGGGGATGCGATTGAAATTGGCAGTATGAAGGATCTTTTTGCCGAAACTGCCAGCAAACCTGCGATCGGATCGTTGAAATCGAATGTGGGTCACCTGATGACAGCCTCCGGAATCGCTTCTATTATAAAGGTCATTAAAGGAATGGAACACAGCATCATACCCGCTACCTTGCACCTTGACGACGCTCTTCCTGACGCTCAGGCAGAGCGTTCCTTTCGTATTGTGAACAAGAATGAGACATGGAGGACAAATGGAGCCAAAATCGCTGCGGTGAACAGCTTCGGCTTTGGCGGCAACAACGCTCATCTGATTCTTGAAGAATATACAGGCCCAGAAATGTTGAAACATACGGGTTCAAAAAGCAAGACGGCAACAACGCCGCAAATTGACATAAAGGCAAGCGCTTTGGTTACGCCTATTGCTGTAGTAGGGATCGGAGTTATAACGAATCAGTGTAATCATGTGGAGGATCTCCTTGAGCAGTTGCTTCATGGAAAAACAGTATCAGCGCACCCGATTGCGGTTTGGGGCGAACGGTTTGCCTTTCCTCCGAACGACCTCCGTAAAGCGCTTCCCCAGCAATTGATGATGCTAGGAGCCGTGCATGAAGCGCTTTGTGGTGTCGGGCAGATTCCTCCGGATAACACCGGCTACTTTGTTGGCATGCAATGTGACAGCGATATCGCTCGTCATATTGCCCGCATTCGCGTTCAAGACTGGGCTAGGCTTTGGGCGGAGCAAGAAGGCGAAGAGCTGAATGACGAATGGATAGATCTCCTGAAAAATGCCTTTGCGAGTAAGCTGGATGGTGCGACCGTCCTTGGTCTCCTGCCGAATATTCCCGCGAACCGGTTGAATAAACAGTATCAATCGTCTGGACCTGGATTTACCGTGTCATCCGAGCAACTGTCCGGCATACGGGCATTGGAAATCGCAATGACGGCGCTTAGGACAGGTGAATTAGATGCCGCTGTTGTCGGAGCGGTAGATGCGAGTGCGGAGCCCGTCCAGCAGGCGGCGCTAAAGGCCTTGTTGGGCGAAGCTGTGGCAAACGCTAGCGGTGACGCTGCGGTAGCACTAGTACTCAAAAGACTGTCGGATGCAGAAGCACAAGGTGATGACATTTTGGCCGTGCTTTCAGGTGAGGTGGAAGCCTCGATAAATGATGTGAAAGTGGACACTCCTACAGTGTCCGATTCGCGCTCCCCATGGTCAGGGTTGCCGATCGGGTATGCCCATGCGGCTTCGGGGCTAGTCGAAGTGATGGGAGCTGCCTTGTCCTGCGCCTGCGGGGTCCGCCTGGATAACATTCGACAGCAGCTTGATCCGTCCGGTATAGATGTGCGCGTCGAAGCTATCGGTGGTCAGCTATCTTCCCTTAGAGTCGAGCCTTACTCTTCTGAGTCACCTTTTCACCTGTTTACGTGTATGGCGCCGGATAAAGAAGCGTTGATTCAACGACTCCGAAGCCACCAAAGTGGCGGTGATGGGGGGATCCGGGTTGCTATCGCTGGTTCTAACCGACTACAACTGAAGCTGCGCATGAGACAAGCGCTCCAACTCTTCGAGTCTGGGTGTGAACCAGATTCTTTGAAAGCTTCGGGTATCAGCTTTAGCTCTCGATCGATTCAAGGTGAACTGGCTATCGTGTACACGGGGGCGGCTGCGGCTTACATGGGTATGGGGGCCGAATGGTTCCCAGCATTTCCGAACTCTTATGATCGGACCGTCGAACGATTCGGAACCGCCATGAAGCATGTTAAGCGAGTGCTGGACGCCCAGCGGATAGGTCGCGTAACCCCATTTGAAAAGCTTTGCGCCGCAAGCTTTCTATGCCATTTTCACACGGCTGTCAGCCGAGATGTGCTGGGTCTGAAGCCCGCAGCTGTCATCGGTTTATCCTCAGGAGAAACAAACGCGTTGTCCTGCTGGGGAGCGTGGGATTCAGCTGAAGGGCTGTTCGCCGACCTGGAGGCTGAAGAAGTGTATACCCGCTGGCTGGCTGGCGAGAATGCTGTGTTAGCTGATCAATGGGGAGCGGAGAATGCCTGCTGGGTGAACTGGCGCTTGCTGCATCCGGTAACGCTGGTGCAACGGGCAACGGCGGAAGACCCCGAGGTTGAAGTGACAACCATTCATACGGACGGGGATTGCGTTATCGGTGGTCATCCTGATGCCTGTAAAAGGCTAATCGAGAAGCTTGGAAAGCCGGTGGCACTCCCTTTAGAATATGACATGGTTATTCATACTGCTATGTGCCAGCCGTTTGCCGAGACATGGCGGAAGATACATCGCAGGCCGACGACACAGGTTGAAGACATTCGATTTTACAGTTGTTCAACATATGATCACTATCGCCCGGAAATGGATGCAAGTGCCGATGCGTTGACACGTATGGCCACCCAGCCAATCGACTTTCGTAAGCTAATTCTCAAAGCTTATGAGGACGGTGTGCGCGTGTTCATAGAGCACGGTCCCCGCAACGTCTGTTCCGGCTGGATCAAGGAAATTCTCGGTGAGCGAGAACATGTCGCAATTGCGTTCGATCATGCAGGGAAAAACTTCCTAGAGCAGTGGGCTCACGTGCTCGCTCAACTGGCCGCAGCAGGGATTGCGGTTGACAGCAGTTTGTATAGGGAATACGACGGGAAGGAGTACCCGATGAAATCTTTAATGACAGTTCCCCTACATGCGGAGGCGATTGTACTACCTGAACCTCCGGCTCGGGCATATCCGCTCCCGCCGGCACCATCTCTGCCTCGTGTGCTCGACCTATATGCACAGGAAGCAGATGAGGTTCGTGCGTCGATGACTTCGCTGCACGGTCAACAGCAGCAGCCCGCAGCCGTTTTGGCTGCTGCGGGCAAATCTTCTACTGAAGGGGCAGGCTACAAAGGCCCGCTGCTGCATGACATTTTGCAGCTTCATCAAGAGGTAAGCCGTGCTCATCAAAGCTATGTCATGCAGATGAGTCAGGTTTATCAATCGTACTTGCATGCAGCCAGCGGTGGAAGGCAGAGAGTCCGTGCTTCCGAGGTCCATATGCCATTCCATCCGGTTAGGACGACAAACGAAGAGGTTTCAGCCGTATCGGTATGGCAGCAGGCCATACTGGAAACGGCGGCAGCCGCAGCGCCAGCAGATGCAGAACCCGCCGAAACGCCTTCGCGTGAGGGACAGTTGCAAGAGAGCCGGCCACTACCGGCCTTTGACCGTGGGCAGCTCAAGGTACTAGCGTCTGGCCGTATCTCTGATGTGTTTGGTCCGTTGTTCGTTAAACAGGACGGCTACGAAATTCAGGTGCGCATGCCAGAGCCTCCATTGCTGCTGGCCGACCGGGTAACTGGCATCGAAGGGGAGCCAGGTGTGCTCGGCAAAGGCACGATTTGGACGGAAACCGACGTTCAACAGGAGGCCTGGTACCTACATCAGGGCCGTATGCCATTCGGTATTCTAGTTGAATCCGGTCAGGCGGATTTGCTGCTTGTGTCATGGCAGGGCATCGATTTCCACAATCAGGGACAGCGTATGTACCGACTGCTTGGCTGCGAGCTGACCTTTTTCGGTCCGCTTCCTCAGCCTGGAGAGACGTTGCGTTACGAGATTCATATTGATGGGCATGCGCAGCTTGGCGACACGCGGATTTTCTTTTTCCACTACGACCTTTATGTGGAGGATGTCTGCCGGATGTCGATGCGCGGAGGACAAGCGGGATTTTTTAGCTGGCAAGAGCTTCAAACCTCGAAGGGTGTCTTATGGAATGCGGAAACGGGAGAGTGTCTGGACGCGTCTCAAGCGCGTGTCGATGCGCCATCCGTATTGTGCGAACAGAAGCAATTTTCCCAAGATCAGTTAATCGCCTTCTCAGAAGGGCGGCTTTCAGACTGCTTCGGACCCGCATTCCGCTTCGCGGATACCCATGTGCGGTCGCCTCGCATCCAAGACGGACAGATGTTGCTTCTACAGCGAGTAACGGAGTTCGACAGCCATGGCGGACCATGGGAACGAGGTTACTTAGCGGCGGAAACGACTTTGCAGGGGAACGAATGGTTTTTCCCATGCCATTTCAAGGGTGACCCGGCGATGCCTGGTACGCTTATGCTCGAGGGCTGCATTCAGGCGATGTCGTTTTATTTGAGCGCGCTCGGCTATACGCTGAACAAAGACGGTTGGAGATTCGAACCTTCAACTGGTGATCTGTTCAAAATGGTGTGCCGTGGGCAAATCACGCCGGAGTCCCGTCATTTGATCTACGAGGTGTTTGTCGAAGAAGTTTGGGATGGCCCCATTCCGACACTATATGCCGATGTACTGCTTACTGTTGACGGGCTAAAAGCTTTCCATTGCCGCCGACTTGGTCTCAAGCTGCTTCCGGACTACCCGCTGGATGAGCGTTACCAGCTTCTGGAGGAAGTGAAACGAAAGCCAGGGGGCTATGTCTATAACGGATTTACATTTGATTATGCGTCACTGCTAGCCTGTGCTTGGGGCAAGCCGTCCGAAGCCTTCGGTCCGAAATATATCGAGTTCGACGGCCTCCGCAGCTTACCGCGTTTGCCTGGCCCACCGTATCATTTCATGAGCCGGATTCACCATATTGAGGGGGACCTGGATCGGTATAAGGACGTTGTCATTGAAGCGGAGTATGACATCCCTCTGCAAGACGAATGGTATTTTTCCGCTAATCCATCGTCGACGATGCCGGTTAGTGTGCTGATGGAAGCGGCACTACAACCTTGCGGTTGGTTGACTGCGCTTATCGGCATTCCGCTCACCTGTGAGAAGGACTTATCCTTCCGCAACTTGGATGGCAAAGGAACCATGCACCAAGCACTTGTGTCAGGTGGACAACCACTGCGGACGCGTGTGAAACTGTTATCCGTATCGCGCATGGGCAACACGTACATTGAAGCTTTCGAGGTTACTTGTACGCAGGATGGCCGTCCGATTTTTGATATGCATACGGTGTTTGGTCATTTCCCTCATGCAGATTTGGCCAGCCAAGCTGGACTTCCATCGTCGGAGTCAGAGCGAGAGATGTTAGTCTTTCATAATTCAGATTACGATTTGATGGACGTTGAAGTGAACCGCGAGACGCTCCGCGGATTGTTTCCAGAAGCTCCCTTGCTGATGATCGACCGCATCACTGGCTACATACCGGTTGGCGGACGGCACGGGGCAGGATGCGTGATTGCGGAGAAAACGGTTCTGGAATCGGCCTGGTTCTTCAAAGCCCATTTCTATGAAGACCCGGTTCAGCCTGGATCTCTTGGCATCGAAGCGATGCTTCAAACCTTGCAATGGTACATGCTCGCAGAGCGATTGGACCAAGGCATGCGCGATCCGGCTTTCGAGCCGATGGCGACGGGCGTAGAGTTGGAGTGGAAATATCGTGGTCAGGTCCTTCCCAAAAATAATACCGTAAACGTGCTGCTTCAAGTGAAGGAAACTGTACGTGAAAAGGATAGTATACTCGTATTGGCGGAAGCCTCGCTGTGGGTTGACGGCATGAAAATTTATGAAGCATCCCGAGTTGGTATGCGTCTTACCGATCGTGCCGCCGATCAAGCTGTCTGGATAGATCCGGAGCAGGAAACCTGGCTTGTCGATCACTGTCCAACGCACTCGGTTGCAGCGTATCCCTTTATGTTTATGGCTGATCTGATCGCTTGCCGTGTGAAGGAAACGTATCCAGATCAAGTCATTATCGGCATGAGCGAGGTACAGGTGCATCGTTGGCTCGTATGCGAGACGAAACAGAAGCTAATCGTTGAACTTGAGCTAGTTCACCCTTCGGTATACCACGCAGTCATCTCGGTTTGGCGAGAGGCGAGCAAAGCTGCACTTTCCCGTTATGAACCGCTCATGACAGCAGAGGTACGGCTAGGACAGCAATATGAAGCAGGGAATTGGAAGAGGTCCATTGACGAACTGGCGCAGCCAAGAGAGGTAGGGGATCCGTATCAGCAAAATCTGCTATTCCACGGCCCAAGCCTGCAAGCGGTGCGTGAACTGACTTACGGGGATAACGGGTCGTCGGTCCGCATTGCCTCGAGCCCTGGCGTAGTCCCTTTAGGTGTACTTAATCCTGTTCTGCTCGACGCGTTGACGCATGCAATTCCCCACGAGACACTCAGCTTGTGGTCGCAAGATGCGTTGCCGGACACGATTGCCTATCCGTATCAGTTGACTGAAGCGTGCTTTTTCGCGACAGTTCCGAGTGAGGGTAGCGTCAATGCTGAAGTACGCTTCGCCGGTTTCAGGGACGAAAATCCTCGCTTTCCTCAATTTGTGATTCGAGTGGAGCAAGACGGAAGACCGATTATGGAGCTGATGCTCACGGAAATTTGCTTTCCCAAAGGGAAACTCGGCCGTTTGAATCCGGCGGATCGCAAGCAGTTTTTGCTGGGGCAGGGATTTGTTGAAGAGGCTCAGCTTTCGGAGGAGAAGAAGCGAAACGGTGATGGTGAAGGGATCTTGCTTGTTCTCACAGTCGATATGTTTAAACAGCAAAACTGGCTTCCCGGCACTTTGGAAAAGGTATATAGGCTGCCGGACACTCTGACCGACCAAGGCAAAGTTAAGCTACTTCTCATCAAAGAGCTAGCAGCCCGTTCGTTTCACTACCATCCAGCTGAGATCACCGTAGAGGAAGTTAATGACAGTGAGGCAGTTGCTTACCCATCGGCAACCCCATTCCGACGGATGACCATACGCGTTGAGAAGCACGAAAAAGGATTCGCGGTCAGCCAATTGGAATCTGAGATGCCGGAATTCACCGTTGATGCAGTGAAATCGTATTGGCAGGAGACGCTTGGACAGGGACAATGGCTCATAGGTGATCTTTTTCAAGGATTGGGACAGCAATTTGTGGGGGATTACCAGCTCGATGATCCAGAGGCGTTCCAGGCTATGCTGAAGCTGGATCGGCCGGCGCTCTATTTGGCCAATCATCAGACCGCTATCGAGTCGTTGCTGTTTATTTATATGACCGCAGCCCTAACGAAGCGTCCGATGAGCGCCATTGCGAAAGCGGAGCATAGCGAAACGTGGATCGGACGTCTCCTATCAAAAGTCGGAGAGTATCCTGGATTGCCCGCTTTTATCCGTATGTTTTATTTCGACAGGTCTAACCAGTCGTCGATGCTTGAGTTAATGAAAGACTTAAAGGGTCAAATATTAGGCGAAGGCCTGTCAATGCTGGTGCATCTGGAAGGCACTCGTGCGCTGCAAGCGGGTCAGCCCGTGAGCAAAATCAGCTCGGTATTTCTCGATCTGGCTTTGGAACTCGATCTTCCGATCGTGCCCGTGCGTTTCGCGCAAGGATTGCCGCTGATTCCATTAGAGCATCGGACGGAATTTCCGTATCGTTACGGGAAACAAACGTTTCATTTGGGACGGCCGATTCTTCCGGAGCAGTTGAAGAGTCTCTCTTACGCGGATCGCACGAAATTCCTTCTTGATAAGCTGAATGCAGTCGGAGGGGCTGTGCAAGATGAGCAAGAACCTGCTGGTGACTGCGAATTCGCCTCTGAAGTTCGGATCAGGCTCGATACAGGCCGTATAGAGGAACCTTATGCTGTTCTTCAGCAAGTTCTCCTGAACCACAGTTCGCCTTCACAGGAGACTGTTTGGTTACTTGGCGAGGAATCTGGGGACGTGAAACGGCAAGTGGAGAACGTGTCCACTGTTGCCGGCGCTTGGCTTCAAGACTTTAGAAATTGGTTGTACCGCAAGGAGCAAGAATGAACCAAACAAAGAAGGGAAGATGGACATGCAGCAAAGTCAGACGGGGTTGCCCGTTATTGGGTATTGGCTTCCGGGGGGCCGTCAGCCGGCCTTCGGTCCGATGCAGCTTGGGGCTGTGGCTCATGAGTTTCGGGAGCCGATGTACGTCATAAGAGATGAAGCGAGCGGAGCGGTTGGTGCGGCGGTCGGCGGCAGCTTTACGTCTGTTCGGCCGGCTGCTCCTGCCGTAAGCTATCCAGCTCTATCCGTACTTGCCCCGATCTATCCCGAATGGCTTGGCGACAGGTCGTTCCAAGAAGTTCACTGTGTGCGATTTGCTTATATCGCTGGTGAGATGGCCAACGGGATTGCAACGGAGCAAATGGTCATTGCCATGGCACGAAATAGGATGCTCGGTTTCTTCGGCTCAGCTGGATTGCCTATTTCACGGGTGGAACGAGCGATTGATACGATACAGGCCGCGATTGGCGATCAGCCATGGGGAGTTAATCTCATTCACACGCCAAACGAACCGAAGATGGAAGAAAAGCTAGTTGATTTGTATATCGCTAAAAATGTACGACGCATTTCTGCTTCAGCTTTTATGAGCATTACCCCGGCTATTGTCACCTATGCGGCCAAAGGACTGCGGCGTCTTGCCGACGGGTCCGTTCAACGCAGGCATTTCCTGTTCGCCAAAATTTCCCGTCCTGAACTGGCGTCACAGTTCATGTCGCCGCCATCGCTTAAGCTCTTGGAGCAGTTGGTGCAGCAAGGCAAAATTACGCCCGACGAGGCGAACTGCGCGGCTGAGCTTCCGATCGCGGAGGATATCACGGTGGAATCCGATTCCGGAGGGCATACGGACAACAGGCCGCTTGGTCCGCTTTTCTCCGCTGTCTTGGAGGAGCGTCGGAGGTGCACAGCTAAATATGCTTATGCAAGGCCGATCCGCTGCGGCATTGCCGGGGGGATTGGCACACCGGCCGCCGCCGCCGCCGCATTCGCACAAGGTGCTTCGTACATTATGGTCGGCTCTGTCAACCAATCGGCTATCGAATCTGGGTTGTCGGTTGCAGGCAAAGAAATGTTGGCGCAGGCCGTTATTAGCGATGTCACGATGGCGCCGGCAGCGGACATGTTCGAACAAGGCGTTAAGGTGCAGGTAATGAAACGCGGGACACTGTTTAGTGCGAGGGGCTACCAACTTTACGAGATCTATCGGGAGTATCCGTCATTGGAAGATATTCCGGATGGCATTCGTCGTAAAATCGAAGAAACGGTCTTTCGCGCACCGCTAGAAGATATTTGGGCCCATACGGTAAGCTTTTTCCGAGACCGAGAGCCAAGCCAAATTGAACGCGCCGAACGCGACCCGAAGCATAAGATGGCATTGGTGTTCCGCTGGTACTTAGGAAATGCGAGTCGCTGGGCCATCATTGGTGAGCCAGGACGCGAAATGGACTATCAGATTTGGTGTGGACCGGCCATGGGAGCTTTCAATGCATGGGTGAAAGATACATGGCTTGAATCGCCAAGCAATCGCACGGTCGCTCAAATTGCCCTTAATCTGTTGGAGGGTGCCGCTGCAATAGGGCGAGCTCAACAACTGCGTATGTACGGTGCGGCCATACCGTTAGATTCGTTTCAATTTGCTCCGAGAAGGTTCGCCATCGATTCGTGATAAACAAAAGGACTGTGTTTCGGAAAAAATCCGAAGCATAGTCCTTTTGTTTGTATTAGATACATTTTGTTTATAGGAGTATCATGCAAAAAATCCCATCAACTGCGCAAAGTTGCCGATCAAAAAATGAGAGAGCGTAACGCCAAGCAAGTTCTTATGTTTCGCATACATGGGACCCCATAAAAAGCCGGACAGGAACGCCAGCATCGTGATTGACGCAGGAGAGTGAGCATGTGTCACGCCGAATACAGAAGATGTAATTAACATCGCGTAGAAGTTGGCGTACCGACCGGTCAGCAGCTTCTGAACTGTTCCCTGAACTACGCCCCGTGCAATAAACTCCTGGAAAAATGCAAAAAGTGGGTAGCAGTAAAACGACCAATCTATATATCCCAGGGAAAGTAATTGACCGTCGCCGACAAAATCAAATCCGTATGTAATGCTAGTCCATTTCAATGCGAAGAGAGCACCAATTACAATTGCTGAAATCCAGGTTGCATCGAAGAGAGCGGTTTTCCAATTGTTTAGCGTGATGCCGCATTCCTCACGACTCATGCCCCCTTTGCGAATAAAACGGGCAGCCATGCTTACCATGAGAAGTTCCATGAATCTAGCGAACCAAAAATCGGGGTCGAAAGGGAGATTGGCGTTCTGGACAAAACTGGAGTTAATGAATTTCAGTAAAAAAGTATACACAGTTACGACGATAACCGTTTGAATGTAAATCGAGCCCAAGCCAGAACGTAGTCGGTATTCACGCAGCGCTTCGTCGTTTAAAGCGGCAGATGCGTTACCGTTGGGTTGAAGTGAGGGGGGAGGAATGACACGTGCCAAAACAATTCCCACTTTCTTAATTTAAGTCAAATGATGATCTAATTTTAAATGATTTGTTGAAATTTGTCATTAGAACGAGTTGGGATTTTATTAGTTCTATGTTCTTTACAAACGAAATAGACAATTTGTAGAAGAGTAACAATCTACATATAGATGAATGTCTTTTGAAGAAATAACCGTTGCAGGAAATAGCCCAGTAATGCCGCTGGTGTATCGTTCCCATTTGACAAACAAACGTATTTAAGGTATTTTATATGCTATAGCATATATTAATCAAATAGAGAAGGAGGCGTATTAGCCATGGAGATTAATAATCTCACAGGTTTTCTTGTACACCGAACAGATCTAAAAATGACTAATTTCTTCACAAAAAGACTAAAGCAATATGAAGTAACTCCTGAGCAATGGGGGATCATCCTTGTACTCGACACAGAAAGAGCAACGAGCCAGAAAGAGCTTGCTGAAGCCATTGATAGAGATCAAACCACGGTTGTGAGGATGATTTATTCACTTGAAAAGAAAGCAATCGTAAGAAGAATACAGAATGATTCCGATAAACGTTCCCACAATCTGTTCCTTAGCGATAAAGGAATGAGTCTCAAAACCAAGCTTTTGCCGATTGTAACGGAAGCTCACGATCACATAACCCAATATTTGAGTAGCGACGAGATTGAGCATTTACATGAGCTGCTTAGCAAACTGTATGAAAGCGTGAAAGATGAGTAATTGCTTAGGCACTCCATTTATATGCTATAGCATATAAATTTAGGGGATATATAACCAGAAAGAGAGTGAATCCGCTATGTTTATTATTATTTTACAAGTTATTTTGGCCATATTCTTCATGATAACAGGAACGAGAATAATTTCAGGTAAAATGGCCAAGGAATTTAGTCGGTTTGGTCTTCCGTCTTTCTTTAATATCTTAACAGGTATTTTAGAAATCTTAGGCTCAATTGGCTTGATAGTAGGGATATGGTATCCAATCGTAGCTCTGTTATCCGGATTACTTCTAGGAGCGACAATGCTGGCTGCAGCCTGTACTTTGGTTGTGATCGCGCGTGATCCATTTACAAAAGCGATCCCAGCAATCGTATTATGTCTAATGTCATTTGCGATTACCCTTTATCATTTAAACCTCTAAATTGAAGTCTTTCGAACGTATGATTCGGTTAACTTCATTAAGCTCCCTCGGGAAAAGATTGATCAAAATAAGGAATAGATCGCCGCGACAGGCAGCTACTCACTGTTTTGTTAAAGCAATGACCTAAAATGAAAGATGCAAAATTATATCAACCATAGTATACTATTGAACCATCCTTTGGTACTTCCTAGGGTGGTTTTCTGCAAAAAATAGAGTGAGGTGTTCACTTTTGAAAACCATTATCTATATGTTTATTTTCGTTTCATTGTTTACTGCATGTGATCAGTCCAGAGGTTCCTATCCTGCACAAGTTATGTGGGGCGATGTCATTTATTCTGAATCTGCTGAAACCGTACCGTCCAAAGATATTGGAGAGCAAATAGGTAAGACAAATAAAAGAGTGCATCCTTTGCCAAAAAATAATGGCGAAGCAAATTCAGCAGAAGTAGGGAGTAAATTATATAGAATAGTTAGTGAAGATCAACAGAAAGCGATTGCTATAAAGAAAGGTGATGTATATTATAAAGCTACTAAATACTAAGCCTATTAAGTTTTTACATCAATTTCGACAAAGGATGGATCAAACAAAATTGAGGGTGATTATTCTGAATAAGCAATACGTAGAGAAATTAATTTCGAATTTCGGAAATCTAGGTTTCTTTATCGGAGAAACAATTAGTGGGCAGATTTTAGAAATAGATAAAGCCTTAAACAGAACTTCCTGTAGTAGTAGAAAATTGCGATGAGTATGTAACTTGTTTAGATCTTACAATAGGCATTTTCCCATTAGGAGGTAGATTTATTGGAAAACCGAGCAGATCACGTTAAAACTCTTTTAAGGGAGCTTAGGGGTACTGTTAGTAAACCAATTTCAAAGAAGCTCGATTTACATAAATGTGAACGGGTGGTTGAAAAGTTAGGTTCCTTTTCATCAAGTTGTAAGGATTGCCAGCAACAACTACTAGAATTAATGAATTATTTCATACTAATAAAAGAGAATATAGACAGGATAGATGATACTAAATTGAAGCAATATAAACAATTAATCAATCACATCACTTCTCATCTTCAGATAAAACATAAGTTGATCCAAGAGGGATACTACCTTGGAATTTTCATGTCCTTGGGGATGAGCTTAGGTGTTGTTTTTGGAATAACTGTATTTGACAATATTGGCTTAGGAATATCAATTGGAATGTGCATGGGGTTAGCAATCGGAGCTGGTAAGGATGCAGATGCGAAAAAAAAGGGAAAAACGATATAGTATCTAATTTGGACTTGTCTGTTGTTATTTGCACAATAGTAAAGTCTTTTCACGGTCATCCATAATTTTTCACTAACGGGAAACCATAGTTTAACGACACTGCCAATTTCCAAATAGGTGGCTGAGATTATGAAGAAGAAGACAAGGGAAATAAATGTTGGAGAGAAAGAGTACGTATATGTGATTAACGAAAAGTATCATCAAGGTGTAAGCGAAATCTCTCTTTCAATATCCTTAAAGGGATTGAAGAACATCATCTGTTCATTCCGTTTTTGTACATGGGAAGACCATATGGGAAGCCCTCTTTGTGTTGGTGTTCCCTTAAAGAAAATAGCGTCGGGCAAATTTGAAATTTTCAACTTGCATAACCCAAGAACAGTTAAGCAATTTGTTATGTATGGTTTGGAAAATGGTTGGAATGGAGCTAACAGGATAGAGTTCAATAATGGACTAGAAATACTCAGTAATCTCGGTTATGACGTTTCTCCGCTAAAACCATGACACATACCGCATTCAGCTAACGGGACACGTTAGCTGAATCACCAAAGAGCAGATCGACGCAGCCGGCATCTGCTCTTTTTCTCATTAAGTCATTGAGTAGGATAGTCGAGAGGAGTTAACTAATAAGACAAAAATAATGGGGTTAAGGAGGAGTGACGAGTGACTAAAGACAAAGTTATCGGAGCAGAGTTGTACTCTGTAACATTTGTTCGCGATTACGTGCAGTTTGGATTTCACTGTGAAACAGATGATGCATGTTTAACTGCTTATGTTCTTCCAAAAGTAACATTGAGAGGTATGGAGTACCAATATGACAATATTGGCTACCGCGATGCCCTCTGCGGATTAATAAACCAAGTAGTTGAAAATGTACTCACAGAGGGAGAAATGTCATTAAAAGTGGTGTTTTTAGGAAAAGATGAGTTACTCGTTAGACCTTCGGATGAAGAAAGAAATCTACATGCTGAATATGCAACGTTCAAGTGTGGTAATTGGATAGAGGTATGGAATTAGATTCACTTTTTCCTTGAACTAACGGAAAACGATAGCACAACACTCACAGGCTGTTGTCAATTGGTAGCTATGTTGATTTGTCAGGGGTGATGGCTGGACGATGAAGACTGATAAAGAAAAATTGTTAGCGGTTATTTATAACAATACTTCAAGAGATGATGAAATTGATGATGCTTTATGGATTAATCCAAATTTGATGACGATGATGTGATACAAATTCTTATGGAAGTAGCAAATGACACTGCGGTGAAAGTCCACTATGGGGGTTTGTAGTTACAACCATTAGCCAAGAACAAGGATGTCCACCAAGAGATGGACTCTGAAGGAAGCTGGAGGCAAAACTACGACCCAAGAAACACGAACATGATCTGGCATATGGTATGGGATGAGTTTGCCAAACTTAACGAAGTCAAATCAACTTGCGGCAAAGCTGCAGGCTTCTTTTAGGAGTAAGCTAGCATTGAAGTGCTGAAATAAACTAATTTTATATTATAAAATCACGAAAAGATCAATTTTATGGTATATGACACCCTATATGAAATAAAACGAGCAGTTGCTGTCGGGGGACAAGGAACAACTATTTTGTTTCTGGGAAACCCAATCCTAATGTATATTTTATTGGGAATCTGTTCATTGTATTGCTCATTTTATACCTTGTTTCCGCTAAACAAATGAGTGAAAATTACGTTCGGTAACTAAGAGACTAGAAAAGATATGGTGTACTCGAATGGAATAATTTACCCGAAGATTTAAGCGGAGTATAATGGAACAAACGACCATTAAAGTGAGGTGATTAATATGATTCAAGTTAGGGTGTTTTCTAGCTCGAATAAAATGCTTGTTCAAGATGATGCCAATAAATTCTTGGCGACATTGCCAGATTCTTCAGTTGTTGATGTTAAGTTTTCCTCTGCAGAAGGCACTTTTGATATCTTAGTAACTTATAAATCATAGCTTTTTTAAGATATACCTGATAGGAAAATTGACGTTAATTGGGATGAAATGAATGTGAATCTGCTTACAATTGCTGGTCATAAACTCTACTCTCCTAAAAGTGTTGGTGCCTTATAATGAGTCTAGCATCTCTCCTCGAATTAGGTTATTATTGGAAAAATTACTTGTGAGGAGAGGCAGATGTCGGACATACAGGCAATTGTATTAGACTTGGATGGAACATTGCTCGGCAGTGACAAATCCATATCACCTAGGAATTATGATATTGTTAAAAGATGTTTTGATTCAGGAATTCATATTATTGTTGCCACGGCGCGACCGCCGAGAGCGGCTAATCAATTTGTAAAGAATTTTCCTTTTGTAGACTACTTCGTTTATTACAATGGTGCTCTAATAACATGCAAGTCTAAGCAAACTCAGCGGCACATCAGTATCCCAAATGAGATTAGCCAACAGATTAACAAATTCATCGAGTTACATGCACCTCAATCGATAATTAATTACGAGGTCAATGACTCTTGCTATACATGTACACCAATTCCTGACTCGCAACTTAGTCATTTCGGTATCCGTTCAAATGATCCTAAACCCCTGGTTGTTGATAGGGATTTTATTAGTTCACTATCCCCAACCAAAATATTGGTTCATGGTTACAGCACATGGATGGATGTTATCGAGCAATTCGGTAATCATGTGAACGTAATCGCAACCGATGGAGGGGTATTGGTTCAAATCATGCAAAAATCAGCATCAAAGGAAGAAGCCGTGCAAGGGGTACTTAATGATATCGGGGTGAAGTCAGAAAATGTAATGGTATTCGGGGATGACTTTAACGATTTAGGACTATTCCAAATGTGCGGATTTCCGATCGCAATGGAGAACGCGATAATTGAACTAAAAAATTGTGCAGCCCACGTAACCGATTCAAATGATAACGATGGTGTTGCTGTTGCTCTTGAGAGATTAGTAGTGTAATCACTTGCTGATAATGATTCAACTCCCTCGGTATGATTTAATTTCCTCACGCAAGCTCGTCTATTCGCAGGATTTCATCCTTTAGATTTCAATGTTGATTGAAAGAAAGCAAGATATATTTGGTTGTGTCGTTAAAAAG